>NZ_QAOX01000001.1 GCF_003050935.1 Luteibacter sp. OK325
TCCACCGTATCGTCGTGAGAGACCTTGGTGTCCACCCTCGAGGCGAGTTCCGCACAAGTGGAGCGGCCGTAGGCCAGATAGATACATGGGCCGCGTGAGCGGCCTTCCGATCCGAACGCGGAGGACTGTCTGAGCAGCGAGGGTGGGCACCAAGGTCTCCCCCGCGAGACGCCCAAGTGTAGAGAGCGATGGCAAAGCCGAGCCGCCCCCGAGGCCGTAGGCGAGCCATGGGCGAGGTGCGAGGTGCGAAAGATTGCCCGGCTTGAAAGCCGAGCGCCCGGGCCGCGGCAATCCGCGAAGAACCAAAAAAAGGCCACCGCGAGGGTGGCCTTTTCATTCGGAACAACCAGGACGATCAGACCTTGGCCGGTTCGTCCTTGGCTTCGCGCGAATCCAGACGCATGGCCATGCGGTCGATGTTGGCCAGCGAGACCAGGTGCGAGTAGATCCAGCCGAACGCGCCTTCCCGGAGGAACTCGTGGGCAACCTTCTCGTCGAGCGTGCGCAGCTTCTCTTCGTTGATCACGAACAGGCCGTTGAGGTTGATGCCCTTGCCTTCCTTCTGCAGGGTGATGGTGCGCTCCTCAAGCAGGTTGTGCTCGCGCAGCTTGCCCATGAACCACTGCGTGCGGGCGACGTGGTCCTGGAACTCGCCGAGGAACTTCACGGCATTGGTCAGGGCCGGCGCGTCGGTGCCGTCTTCATTGAAGAGGCGCTCGCCTTCGCTGTCGTTGAAGCCTTCGTAGGCCTCGTCGAGGAACACGGTGAAGTCGTCACCCTCGGTGCCGACCGGCTTTTCGGCCAGCACGAACGGGTAGCGGCGGATGAAGGCCGGAATGTACAGGCCCGTTTCCCAGAAGCCGTTCTCGCCAACCAGCAGGTTCTCGCCCTGGCGCAGACCGAGGAGGGCCATCGGGCCTGCTTCCTCGATGGTGTTGCCGGCGAACAGGATCGGGTAGTCACGCGCGGCGGGCGCGAATTCGACGCCCGTCAGCGGCACGGAGTGCGCGCCGGCGGCGAAACGGATGTTGTTGACCGCCTTGATGCGGAGGTCGCGGTGCGCGGTGCGGTTCAGCGGAACCGGACGCTCGTAGAAAAGCACTTCTGCCACAGTGGAACCCTCTATACCCGTCGGACCTGGGAAGCCACCCCGGCCCCCCTTCCAAACCCGCCGGGACTCTATCGAACGCCCACTATATCAGCGCTTCGCGGCCCGAACAGCCCCGCAAGAAGCGGGCCGAGGCGGTGCTTTTCTGTAGCAATAATGGGCTATGCTCGGGTCAACGCCCCTTGTGGGGTCGGATCAAACCATCGATCCGCACGGAGTTCGACTGGCTGGAACGCTCTTTCGCTTACGTGAAGGACGAGACACGATGACGATGGAAGTGCTTCAGGATGACCTGCCCAGGGTGACCGCGCTGAACGCCACGCGCGTGCTCTCCCTTGACGCGGCAGGCCGCATCCTGGACTGGATCAGCTGGCAGGACGCCGTCTGCCTGTACGTTCGTGGCGTGGTCGCCTGGACGCTCGGCGACCCCTGTCTGACCGTCCACGGCGGCCTCAGCCGCGCCAGTGGACTTCAGAGCAGTCTCCAGCTCCACCCGATCGTCGCAAGCACCGGCCACTGCCGTGAACACGCCATCGATCCGGCCCCGGCCCTCACCAACACCGCCCTGTTCGCCCGCGACCGGCACATCTGCCTGTACTGCGGTCACCATTACACACGCCATGAGCTCACCCGCGACCATGTCCTGCCGCTGTCCAAGAAGGGCGCAGACGAGTGGGAAAACGTGGTCAGCGCTTGCCTGGCCTGCAACCTGCGCAAGAGCAACCGCACACCGCAGCAGGCCAATATGCCGCTCCTGGCCGTGCCATACCGACCCAGCTGGGTCGAACACCTGATCCTTTCCAACCGCAATATCCTGGCCGACCAGATGGAATTCCTGGTCGGTCACCTGCCGCGCGACCGCCGCCCGGCCTGAATCCCGCCCTCACCTGCCCGCAAAGATTCACGCCTCGTCCCTTGCCCCGGCCCGTCCGTAGGCGAACAATAGGCGAATGAACGACCTCTCCCGCTACCCTTATCTGGCGCAGATCGAATCGCCGGAGGACCTCCGACGCTTTCCGGATGACGAACTGCCGGCGATCGCCGACGAACTGCGCCGCTATCTGATCGAGGCCGTGGCCTCGTCGGGCGGGCATTTCGGCGCGGGCCTGGGCGTGGTCGAACTGACCGTCGCCCTGCACCATGTCTTCGACACCCCGCGCGACAGGCTCGTCTGGGACGTCGGCCACCAGTGCTATCCGCACAAGATCCTTACGGGTCGTCGTGACCGGATCACCACGATCAAGAAGAAGGATGGCCTGGCCCCGTTTCCTCGTCGCGAAGAGAGCGAGTACGACACCTTCGGTGTCGGCCATTCATCGACCTCGATCTCGGCCGCGCTCGGCATGGCCATCGCCCTGCAGCGTCGGGGTGACAACCGCAAGGTCGTCGCCGTCATCGGCGATGGCGCGATCACCGCCGGCATGGCCTTCGAGGCACTGAACCACGGTGGCGATGTCGAGCCGAACATGCTCGTGATCCTCAACGACAACGGCATGTCGATCAGCGAAAACGTCGGCGCGATGACCAAGATGATGGCTCGCGCCATGTCCAGCCGCACCCTTAACGCCTGGCGCGAGCGGGCAAAGAAGGCCATGCCGCGCGAGTCCTTCTTCGGCCGCTTCTTCAAGCGCTGGGAGGAACACGCCAAGGGCATGTTCGTGCCGTCCACCCTGTTCGAAGAACTCGGCTTCCATTACACCGGCCCGATCGACGGCCACAACATGGCCCAGCTGGTCACCGCCCTGGAAACGGTCAAGGCCCTCCCCGGGCCGCAGCTGATCCACGTGATGACAACCAAGGGCAAGGGCTACGAGCCGGCCGAAAAAGGTCCGATCGAATACCACGCCGTCGGTCCGTTCGACCCGGTTGCCGGCGTCGTGAAGAAGGGTGCGCCGGCCAAGCCGACGTATACCGACATCTTCAGCGACTGGCTTTGCGACATGGCGGCAACCGACGAGCGCCTGCTCGGCATCACGCCGGCGATGCGCGAAGGCTCAGGTCTGGTCCGCTTCTCCAGGGAATATCCGCAGCGTTACTTCGACGTGGCGATCGCCGAACAGCACGCGGTCACGCTGGCTGCCGGCATGGCGGTGGAAGGCGCCAAGCCGGTGGTGGCGATCTACTCCACCTTCCTCCAGCGCGCATACGACCAGGCCATCCACGACGTGGCCCTGCAGAACCTCGACGTCACCTTCGCCATCGACCGTGCCGGTGTGGTCGGCCCCGACGGGGCGACCCATTCGGGCAGTTTCGATCTGTCGTTCATGCGTTGCCTGCCGAACGTGGTGATCATGGCGCCGGCCGACGAGCACGAATGCCGGACCATGCTCAGCACGGGCTTCCACTACAAGGGGCCCGCGGCCATCCGGTACCCGCGTGGCACCGGTCCGGGTGCGAAGATGGCCGAGTCTCTGGAAACCTTTCCGATCGGCAAAGCCGAAGTGCGTCGCCGCGGCCATCACGGCCTGGCCATCCTCTCCTTCGGCACCATGCTCGCGCCCGCCGCGGTGATCGCCGCCGAGGTGGACGCCACGCTGGTCAACATGCGCTTCGTCAAACCGCTGGACGAGGAACTGATCCTCGAGATGGCACGCACGCACAAGGCGTTCGTCACCATCGAGGACAACGCCATCGCCGGCGGTGCCGGTGCGGGCGTTGCGGAGCTGCTAGCGGCGAACGGTGTCACCCTGCCGATCTTCCACCTCGGCCTTCCGGACGCCTATCTGGAACACGGCAGTCGTGAGGAAGTGCTGACGATGGCCGGCCTCGACCTGCCGCAGATCCGCCGTGCGATCGTGACGCGATTCCCGCAATTCGTGGCGACGGAAGTGGCCAGCGCGGGCTGATCCGATCAGGGACTGTGACGCGCTCCGGAAACCCGGTCGCGTCCTTCCAGGTCCTGCGCCGTGAACGGCTCGGCGAGTCCCGCGCGCTCTAGCACCTCGCGAACCGAGGGGCCCTGGTTCCAGCCATGCTCCAGCAGCAGCCAGCCACCAGGCGTCAGGTGCCGGGGCGCCGCCCGGGCAATACGCCGGATATCGTCGAGGCCGTCGCTACCCGAGGCCAACGCACTGATGGGCTCGAATCGCAGATCGCCCTGGCCGAGATGTTCGTCGCCTTCCTCGATATACGGAGGATTACTGACGACGATGTCGAACCCCCCGTCCGCCAGCGCCGCGAACCAGTCACCTTCCGCGAAACGGACGCGCTGAAGTCCGAGCCTTTCCGCGTTACGTCGGGCCACCTCGAGCGCGGCCCCGCTGGCGTCGACCGCACTGACCGATGCATCGGGACGCTCCTTCGCGATCGCCAGGGCGATCGCACCGCTGCCGGTGCCGAGGTCGACGACGCGGCCACGCCGCGGCAGGCGCTCGAGAGCCAGCTCCACTAGCAGTTCCGTTTCCGGACGGGGAATCAGCGTGGCGGCGGTCACCTCGAGGGTCATCGACCAGAAGTCCCGCGTCCCGGTGATGTAGGCCACAGGTTCGCCACGCGCCCTGCGGTGCACCAGCGCATCGAAACGCACACCGGCCGCCGCGTCGAGCGCATCGTCCGAATGGGCGAAGAACCAGGCGCGATTCACCCCGAGCACGTGCGCGAGGAGCAACTCCGCTTCGAGGCGATCACCAAGGGCGTCGGCGGACTGGCGCAGGATCGTACGGACATCGGTCATGCGCGAAGTCTAGCGGGTGGACGGCGGCAAGGCTCAGGCAAGGCGCCGGCCGCTACAATCACGCCATGCCCCTCCGCGTCCTTCTCCTGTCGATTGCCCTGCTCCTGGGGGGCTGCCAATCCGCCTTTTTCGGCGCCATGAATGCGAGGCAATCCAGCGAGGGTGTCGTCGCCCATGGCAACCTCGTCTACGACGAAACCAACCAAATCGCGCTGGATGTCTATGCGCCCGTCCATGCCGATCACGCACCGGTGGTCGTGTACTTCTACGGCGGCAGCTGGATGAGCGGCAAGCGGCAGTGGTTCCGCTGGATGGGTGAAGCGCTGGCCGCGCAAGGCGTGGTGACCATCGTGGCCGACGTTCGCCTGTGGCCGCGGACGCGACTGGACGGCTTCCTTCACGACGGTGCCGAGGCCGTACGCTGGGCTCGCGACCATGGGGGCGAGTTCGGGGGCGATCCCAGCCACCTCTTCGTCATGGGCCATTCCTCCGGCGGGCAGATCGCCGCCATGTTGGCCATGGACAAGCAGTGGCTCGCCGCCGTCGGCATGAAACCGCGGGACCTGGCCGGCTTCATCGGCGTCGCCGGCACCTACGACTTCATTCCCTTTGATGAGCCCGAGTTCTACGACATGTTCGGTCACACACCCGATGAACAGGCTCGCTCACAACCGATCAACTTCGTCGACGGTGACGAGCCACCCGCGCTACTGCTGCAGGGCGAGAAGGACACCATCGTCTATCCCTCCGAGGCGGTTGCGCTGGAGGGTCGCTACCTGCAGCAGGGTGAGCCCGTGGACCTGAAGCTTTACCCAGGAGTGGGGCACGAAAGGCTCCTCCTCGCGTTCGGTCCGCTGAAGAACAAGGCATCTGTGCTCGCCGACACCATGGCCTTCATCCATCGCTACTCGCGCGGCCCTTTGTGGGAGCCGATTCATCGGCGATAACCAGATCGCGGCTACCTCGCTTTCATCGCATCGCGCCCTTCGGCATTCCCACCGCGTGCCGCGTCGAGCACTTCCGGGTACGGATAGTTGAGCCCCAGTAACTGACGGATATCCGCGCTCGCGTTCTTCACGAACTCGGCCGGGAGCGCCGCGGGCATATCTTCCATCGGCTTGACGAACTTCGGCAGGTACTGGGTGATGATCGCGGAGCGGTCGATCGTGCTGCGATTGGGCATGGCGCAATGCCATACGGCGCCGAAGAAAATCACAGTGTCACCCGGCTCACCGAGCATGCGCTCACAGCGCTCGAAGAACCGGTCGCTCTCGTCGGGGTAGTGCAACTCACGCTGCGTGCCCGGCACGAAGGCCGTCGCACCCGTTTCTTCGGTAAACGGATCGAGCATGATCGTCGCCTGCGCGTTCAGCGGAAATGTCGCATTGATACGCGCAGGATGTGTTTCCGGCGAATGGAAATCCCAGTACGGATAGTCGATGTGCGGCTCCTGCCCCGGGCCGCCGGGAAGGATACGGTTCGCCGCGATCGACCCCATGATGAATTCGCTGCCGATGAAGGCGCGCATCACTTTCATGATCGCCGGATGCGCGGCCATTCGCGAAAAGATCTCACCCTTGGCCAGCAGGTTCCACACGCGGCGTTGCAGGTTGATGCGTCCGGCCTTCACCGCATCGCCCTGGAAATGGGTGACTTTGCGACCGCGCTCGTCCGCGTCGGATTCGCGCATGACGATTTCACGGGCTTCGGCAATTTCCGCCGGAGTGAACAGCCCCCGAAGCGTCACCGCACCGATACCGTCGAGCAACTCGCTCACGATGGCATCGGTGTCGAGCCTGTCTTCGGTAAAGACCCGAATGCGGAAGGGCGAGCGGGGAACGGAATGCGCGGAGGCATGCATGGCTGGCTCCTGCCGCGACAGCGGCTCGGTTAGGGCGGGCGAAGCGCCGGTTCAGGAACTACGCTATGCCGTTTTGCAAGCGCTTGCAAACCGCACTGCAACATCCCTAGAGTCGGTTGTACCAAATGCCAGGAAGAGCCAAGCGATGAGCGAACTACGGATCGGCCTGATCGGCGCCGGCTACATGGGCAAGGCGCATACGGTGGGCTTCCAGGCCGTCGGGGCGGTGTTCGAGACGGCCCTCCGCCCCGTCTGCGAGATGATCGCGACATCGACCGCGGAAGGTGCCGCGGAGCACGCCCGCCGTTGGGGCTGGCAGCGGTCGACAGGCGACTGGCGCGAACTGGTCGCCGATCCCCGAGTCGACGCCGTGGTGATCGCCACGCCGCCTCGCACCCATCTGGACATGGTGATGGCCTGCATCGCGGCCGGGAAACCGGTGTTCTGCGAGAAACCCCTGGGTGCCAGCGCGGATGAATCCCGGCGCATGACCGAAGCAGTCGAGCGCGCTGGCCTGGCCAACATGATCGGCTTCAACTACATCCGCACCCCGGCAAGCCAACTGGCGCGGCAGATCATCGCCTCGGGCGAGATCGGCGATGTGATCCAGGTCACCGCCGAGCATGTGGAAGACTACCTGCACGATCCCGCCCTACCCGCCTCGTGGCGCACACGCATCGCCACCGGCACGGAAGCCGGCGCCCTTGGGGATGTCGCACCGCACATCGTGAACGCCTGCCTGCGCCTGGTCGGCCCGATTGCGAGCCTTGTTGCCGACACGAACATCGTTCACGCGCGCCGCGACGGCCCGAACGGATGGGAGGCGGTCGAGAACGACGATCAGGGCCAGATGCTCCTGCGATTTGCCAACGGGGCCACGGGCAGCATCAGCTTCAGCCGCATGGCCGCGGGACGGAAGATGGGCTACACCTACCGCATCACAGGCACGCGCGGCGCCGTCGCGTTCGATCAGGAAGACCAGAACGCCCTGTGGCTTTACGACGCTGCTCGTGATCCGGCGCGGAGAGGTTTCCAGAAGCTGTTGATGGGCCCGGCTCACCCGGACTACCTCGCCTTCAACCAGGGCGTCGGCCACGGCACCGGTTACAACGACCAGATCGTCATCGAAGCCCGTGATTTCCTGCAGGCCGTGGCAACCGGCGAAGCAGTGTGGCCCACGTTCCGCGACGGCTACGAAGTCGACCGCGTGATCGAAGCCGCCCTCCTTTCAAACCGCGAACGCCGCTGGGTCAACGTGGAGTAGCGCCCCCACCCTCCTGTAGGAGCCGATTCATCGGCGATCCGATAGGCCTCACCGACTCACCCCCGCCGCAGACTCCCCCGAACCACCAATTCACAAGCAAACAACTTACTTCGGGGCACCGAATCAGGCTCCTCCATCCAGGCAACGATTCGCTCGATCGCATGCAACACCATCTCGCGAATGGGCTGCTTCACCGTCGTAAGCGAATAGGACGCCCATGCCGCCAGGGGCATATCGTCGAAGCCAACGATGCTGACCTCACCCGGTACATCGACGCCACGCTCACGGCAGGCGTCCATCGCACCGAGCGCCAGCACGTCATCGCCACAGAAGACGCCATCCAGTCGGTCGTTGCGGTCCAGTAGCGTATGCATCGCCAAACGGCCGTGTTCGTGCGTGTAGTTACCCGCATGCAGGGTCTGTCGCAGTGAGGGCCCGGCCACTTCGGCGAACCCCTTGCACCGATCGATCGTCGAAGCATCGTGTGCCGAGCCGCCGAGGAAGGCGAGACGACGCAGGCCTCGTGAGCGCATGGCCTCGGCCACCAGACGGCCACCCTCGACGTTGTCGACCGTCGCCACAGGCACGGGCGAGGACCGCCCCGCGCGACCGAACACGTGCAACACCGGGAGGCCCGCCGCACGACATGACGCGGCGAAGCCCACCGGCGGCGCAGAGGTAGCGATCAGCACCGCATCGACGTTGTACTGCTGCAGCATGTCGAGCGCGGCTTTGCCGTCTTCGTCTTCGCCCAGGTTCGCGAGCAAGGGCCGCAACCCACGTGCCTGCAGCTCGCGGGTAAAGAGGTCGAAGACCTCCATGAAGGTTGGATTGGCGAAATGATTGGAGACGAGCCCGATGAGTTCCGTCCGCCCTGTCATGAGGCTGCGCGCGAGCCGGTTCGGCTTATACCCAAGCCGCTCCGCCGTCTCAATGACGAGCTCACGCGTCTTCGCAGAAACGCTGGCTCCCGGTGTGAACGTCCGTGAAACGGCTGAAATGGAAACGCCCGTCGCCTCCGCCACATCGCGTGCGGTAGCGGGAGAGGCGCGAGCAGGCGAGCGGGTACGTGACGGCATACATCAAGGTTAGCGCATCAGGCGACCGGCCAAACAATCGATCCGCTGAAATGGCACCGTAGGCTCAAGCTACGGGTTTGTCTCGAAAAACACCGAGGTGTATTGCAGCTGACCCATGTTCTCCTCTCACCCCCAACGAGCTATCGTTTGCTTGTCGTTGTCCAACACAGGAGCGTGAAATGAGAATGACGAAGATCCGCGGTTACTCGCTCGCCATGATGGCGATGCTGGCCCTATGTGGGGAAGCCACCGCTGCAGGCATCACATGTCCCGCCGCCAGTGCCATCAAGCAGTCAGGCACGTCGAATGCCGGGACGCAGCAGGAAGAAACGGACTACACGGCGACGGAAGGCGGAAAGACGTGGAAGGGGTCGGTTTCCGCATACGACGAACACACCGTCGACCTGAAGACCCTTAGCGCTGGGAAAGCAGCGACAGCCAACGCCAAAGGCCTCGTTGCATGCGATTACTTCAACGGCGAAACGGCCGCGCTTCGCCTGACGACGGACACCAAGTAGCCGAAGCATGAAAAGCTGGGCGATCACTCGCCCGGCCTTCGGTACTACCAGGTTGCATCAGGCGACGACCGAGATGGGGAGGCGCAGTGCCTCCATCAGTCTCATGCGGTCGGCGAGGCCGACGTAGAAAACCGTCAGGGCTTCAACCCATGGACGCGAGCGGACGCCACGTCGAATGCTTTCGAAAACGGTGGCCCTGCCACGTGGACTGACGGACGTGCGGTGATCGGCGTTCGCAAGGTTGTCCTTGTTACGGCATAGGCACCCGGCCCCAGTACCGGCCCGAGAATCACGCGATCACCGAAATGCGGGCGGGCTGAGTCTCCATCATCTTCATCCAGTCCATTAGTCCGTCGTACAAACTCACCAGCTTCGAGAATCCATTGTCACGAGCAAAGCCGGCCATGCTGCTGATGGTTGCGGTAAAGTCCATGGGCACGTCTGGACGCTCGGCGTACCACTCTCCGGGAATTGCGCCGAAGAGTGTCGTGCAATACAGCCCGTCGGGACCGTCGATCTGTCCGCTCATGAGGCGATCGTCGAGGTAGGCCTGTAGTTGTCGTGGCGTGATATTCGAAAAGTCGACAGCCCTCGGGGTGCTGTAACCAAGTATTTTTGTCTCGGATGGTGGCTCAATGGGCTTCTGCATGGTCGTCGCTGGTAATGCGAACATGCCCACCGTTATGGTCGAACTCGTGACTTCCATGAAGCTGCTTCCTGATCGGGATGAGCCAAGAGACCAGAGAACAGCTCGCCTCGATAGACGTCCTACTGACACCGCGACGACGGCTGTCACCATGTATAGCCTCTCGCCTACACCCTACGACCGCCGGAAATCGATCACGCATGATTGAGGCGTAAGCCGCCATGGTTTTCATCCGCGCGCCATCGAATTACCAGGAAAGGTACTCGGATGATGCCTCGGCCTATTCAGGCTGAGGAGAATGAATTCATGAAGCGATTCGTCGTTACCGCGTGCGTGTTAAGTCTGATGCTTGGCATCGGCGCGGCCCACGCCAGCAATAGTCTTACGCGGGTGTACGTGCACCACGTGAACTCGTCGAAAGGAGGCACTGAGGTCATCCCGCAGGGTGGCTCGTGGACCGCCCGAGACCACGGCGGCGCCACGTTCCAGATCGTTACCGACGAAATCGGCTACGGGCACGGCGCGCAGGCACGACTGCTCGGAACGCCTCTTCGCGAGGTCAAGTACGAATCCCTCTGCAACGTTGGCGGTCGCCTGGGATCCTGCCCACGCGGCGCAACGATCATCGGCCATCGCAGCACATGGGACGCCAGCGGTCGCGACGGTGGAAACTTCGAGGTCGTCGTGTTTCCAAACGGCTTCGGCAGTTCGAAGCGAGCCACCTTGCAAATCCGCTGATAGAAAAAAAGGTTCTTCACGGGTTACCGGGGTCCAGGCGCTCGCCTTCGGCCTCGTGGGCTCGGCTTCGCCGTTGCTCTCTACACTTGAGCGTCTCGCGGAGGAGACCTGGGTGCCCACCCTCGCTGCTCAGACAGTCCTCCGCGTTTCGTACCGGAAGGCCGCTAACGCGGCCCGTGTATCTATCTGGCCTACGGCCACTCCACTTGTGCGGAACTCGCCTCGAGGGCGGGCACCCAGGTCTCTCACGACGATACGGTTAGCTGTAAGGCGAGCCGTTGGCGTGCGTGTGACCGCCGAAGCGGACCGTTACGGTGGCCGTGCCGGCACGTCATTTCCGGTCCGGTGAGCGCCGTCGTAGCTGCTGCGATGCCTCGTGAGGACGATCGCGACCGGCGCGACGCGGTTGACCGTTTGGCGATGGCGACGAGCCAGCAGTCGAAGCGGCTTTGCTTTATCGGCTCGACCCGCACGAACCTCAGGGATGGGAAGAGCCTTCGGTGCCCACCCTCGAGGCGAGTTCCGCACAAGTGGAGCGGCCGTAGGCCAAATGAGTACACGGCCGCGTTAGCGGCCTTTCCGGTACGGAACGCGGAGGACTGTCTGAGCAGCGAGGGTGGGCACCGAAGGCTCTGCGCCGCCACGTCCGTCGCTTGCAGCGTCCCCGGAATTCCGCGATGAACCAAAAAAAGGCCGGGCGATCGCTCGCCCGGCCTTCGGTGTTACACGTCGAAAACGATCAGCGCGTGATCGCCTTCGGGTCCTGCTTCGCCTTCAGCGCCGCACACAGCAGAGTCGACTCGCTGGTCTGGGCCAGGTCGCGCTCCGCACCGCTCACCTGCGCGAGCTTCGGCTTGAAGTACTCGCTCATGCGGTCGGCTTCGGCCTTCGAGCAGCTGCCGCCTGCGGCCATCGTGACGAGCCTGCCGCCGGCGAAGCTGCCGGTACGCGCCACGATCTTGTCGTAGTTGGTCGTGTACCACTTCCACAGCTCATTGCGCGAGGCTTCGGAATCACGGTTGCCACGCATCAGCGATGCCATCTCGCCCACCTTCACGTCCTTGCCCAGCGAGAAGTCGCGCACCTTGTTCGACTGCGTCACGTCCTTGGTGCTCGCAAGGGCCGAGAGCATCGCATTGCGCTTGGCCGGGTCGGAGGTCTTCGGGATCTCGGCGATCAGCGCATCGATGGCCGGTGCGCCGCGTTCCTGCACTGCCACGCCAAGCGCGTCGCCGAGCAGGTCGGGATCGGCGGCATCGAGGTCCAGATGCCCATCCTTGACCTTCAGTGCGGCGTCGCCCTGCTTCAGCAGCTCGGCACGGACTTCCGGCGCGGCGATGTCATCGTCACCCAGGAAGCCGGCGAGTGTCGTGCGGGTAATCGTGTCGTTGTCGGCTTCGCCGGCCTTCTTGCGGTAGCCCAGTTCCTTGAGCTTCGGCAGGTAGGCGTCCACAGCCCACTTGCGCAGGTGATCGCGCTGGGCGTCGGTGGTGGCTTCGTTGTGGAGGATCCAGTTGAACGTGACGATCGGTGCGGTGAAGACTTCGCGGGTCTTCGAGGCCGTGATGGGCTTGAGCGCGGCGAGCACGTTACCGGCGTCGAGGTCGCCATGCAGGAACGCTGCACGTACGGCGTCCACGTAGGCCAGCTGCTCGGCATCGCTCAGCGTGCCGACTACCTTGCTTAACGCGGCGAGGTCGGTCTTGTTCTGCGCGAAGCGGTAGTAACCACGACCGTTCGCGTTCGGCAGCACCCACGTGCCCTTGGCCGCATCGTCGAGCACCATGGTGCCGGTGGCCTGGTCGAACAGCTCGCACTTGACCTTGTTCGCACCGCCGGCCGTGCCGTAGCGCACGCACATCGGCACGCCCCACACGCGGCTGGCATCGCCCGTGCTGCCCAGTGGCAGGTAACGGCTCTGGGTCAGGTGGAGGACGGTCTTGCCACCTTCGACCTTCACCTCAGTGGTGACGTAAGGCACGCCCGACTGGTTGAGGAAGCTGCGGAAGGCGCTCTTGAACGCATCGCCCTGGCCAGCGGCCTCGGCGATCGAGTCGATCAGGTCATCGGCCGTCGCGTTGGCGAACTTGTGCTTCTGGATGTAGGCGCGCATGCCCTTCTGGAACACCGGGTCGGTGACATAGCCCTCGAACATGCCGAGAACGGCAGCACCCTTCTGGTAGGTGATGCCATCGAACGCGGTTTCGATATCACCGTTGCCGGTGATCGGCTGGCGGATCTTGCGCGCGCTGACCAGGCTGTCGTTGTTCATTGCGCCTTGCGCGCCGCGAACACGGTCGAGATCGGCGCGGTATTCCGGGTGCACCTTGGTGGTGACCTTCTGCTGCATCCAGGTGGCGAAGGCTTCATTGAGCCAGAGGTCGTCCCACCAGGCCATGGTCACGGTGTCGCCGGTCCACTGGTGTGCCAGTTCGTGCGCGTTGACGTTGAACGAGCCGCGGACGTACTGCGCCGCCGAATCCGGATCGATCAGCAGGAGCCAGTCACGGAAGGTGACCAGGCCCGCATTCTCCATGGCGCCGGCGCTGAAGTCAGGCGCGGCGAGCAGGTCGAGCTTGTCGTACGGGTAACCGAAACCGTAGTAGTCCTCGAGCGTGTGGATGATCGAGTTGGTCTCGCCCAGCACGTGCTGCATGCGATGGCCCTCGCCCTTGGCGGCGATGCCGCGCAGCGGCGTGGCGGTCGTGCGGAATTCGGTCGGCGAAATGTCCGGCCCCTTCACGACGTCCCAGGGACCCACGGCAAACGCGACCAGGTAGGTCGGCAGCGGCTTGGTCGTGGAGAAAGTGAGCGTCTTCCAGCCCGCACCGGCCTTTTCTTCTTTCACCTGGGCGGTATTGGCCACGCCCTGGTCGTCGGCCGGAATGGTCAGGCTGAGATCGAACGGGACCTTGAACGACGGCTCGTCGAAGCCCGGGAATGCATAACGCGCGGAGACCGGCTCCATCTGCGTCATCGCGTACGGCACGCCTTCGTGCGAGACCTTGTACAGGCCCTGCAGCTGCTTGTTCAGCGGCGCGGTGAATTCGATCGCCAGGGTAATTTCCTGCGGCTCAAGCTTCGCGCCGAGATCGATGCGCGCGACGCCTTCCTTCTCGGCAGCCACGGTGTACTTGCCGACGTGCTTCTTGCCAGCGGCATCAGTCACGGTGACCTTGGAGACCTTGAGGTCCTTACCGTGCAGCCAGATGAAATCCGACGCCTGGCTCAGCTTGATCTTGATCGTGGTCGAGCCGGAATAGTTTTCCTGCTTGGGGTCGACCTTGAAGGCCAGCTTGTAGTTTTCCGGCTGGGCCCAGGTAGGCAGGTGGCCGAGGGGCGCGGCGGCGTCCGTGCCGGCGGCGAAGGCGGCGCCACAGCAGGTGGCGAGCGCGGTGAGAACGAGAGGACGGACGAAACGACGCATGGCGGGTGGGACTCCCCTGTGGGTAATCGCCCATCCTGCGAACAGGGATGACCTTCGACACAGTGCCAGAAGGCACCCCCGTCCTCGCTGCGCCGCGTCATTCCAGACGCTGCGGCATCAAAGTTCGACGATGGGCTTGAACCCGCCAAAGAACATCCGCTTGCCGTCGAAGGGTAACTTCTTGGGGTCCATGAATTCGGCAAGTCGCGGATCTTCCATCACTTTCTTCATGACGCGGTCGCGTGCGCGCTTGTTCTCGTAGACCACCCAGGAGAACACCACGGTCTCGCCGGGCTTCAGCTTCACGGACTGCGGAAACGAGGTGGATTTGCCGGGTTTGACGTCATCGGCGATGCATTCGTTGTAGGCCAGGGCGCCGTGCTCCATCCAGATCTTGCCCGCCTTGCGGGCCATTTTCTTGTAGTCGTCCATGCGATCCAGCGGTACGGGTAGAACGAAACCGTCGACGTAGCTCATGGTGCAGCCCTCCCGGGGTGAATGTCCGCAGAGCGTCTCTCAGAACGAGGAAAGGCCGCGTTAAACGCGGCCTTTGGGGCAGCTCCTTGTGGGAGCCGGCTATGCCGGCGATGGGGTTGAGGCAACCTGACCATCGCCGCTGAAGCGGCTCCCACAATAGGGCCTCCACAGAGGCCCAATGCAGTCCCTGCTTGCCGATCAGCCGGCAGCGTCAGCCTGCTCGAGAACCACGGCAACACCGTGGATCACCGAGGCGATGCGGACGGCGCTCTGGATCGCCTGGACCGAAATGCCACCGTCGCGGAGCACCTTGTCGTGGGAGTCGATGCACATGCCGCAACCGTTGACGGCCGAGACCGCCAGCGAGACGAGTTCGAAGTCGTTCTTGGCGTCGCCCTTGTAGGCACCGATCACGTTCATGCGCAGCTTGGCCGGAATGCTCGCGTACTCCGGGTGGCTGACCAGGTGCTGGAAGCGGTAGTAGATGTTGTTCATGCCCATGATCGCTGCCGAACCCTTGGCGGCGGTCAGCTGTTCGGCCGTAGCGTGCTCGGCGGCGAACGCGGCGATGGCTTCGGTCAGCGGCTTGTAACGGGCCGAGAAGGCGGCGCCGAGCGCGACCATCGAAATCTGGGCGAGGTTGAGGCCAGGAGCTCCCGCTTCGCTCAACACGGAGTCGAGGTTGAGCTTGAGGTCCTTGGCGTATTCGGGAAGCTTGCTGCGGAGATCGGCGACGCTCATGGGATGCACCTTGTCTTTGGCTAGGGAATGGGTCGCGGAATGGCTCGGCGCGCACGGCACCGGTTCACGCGGGACACGCAAGGCGTGTCGGTGAGGTGGTAACGGTCTTAGAAAAGAGGCGGTGAAGCGAACTTCACCGCCTCTGACGGTTGCCCGCGCCACGCGGGGGAGGGAGCGTTGTGGCGCGGGACTTACGACCAGTGGTGCCTTAGGCGACCTTCAGGGTCTCGTCGCCGGACTTCCAGTTGCAGGCGCACAGCTCGTCGGTCTGCAGCGCGTCGAGAACGCGCAGCACTTCGTCCGGGTTACGGCCAACCGAACCGGCGGTCACGTAGGCGAACTGGATCTCGCCGTTCGGATCGACCAGGAAGGTAGCGCGCTGGGCGACGCCTTCGTCGGTCAGGATACCGAGGGCCGAGGTCAGGTCCTTCTTGATATCAGCAACCATCGGGAACAGCAGGTCCTTCAGGTCGGCGTGGTCCATGCGCCAGGCGCGGTGGACGAACTCGGAGTCGGTCGACACGGCCAGCACCTGGCAGTCGCGGTCGGCGAACTTCTCGTTCAGATCGCTGAAACCCTTGATCTCGGTCGGGCAGACGAAGGTGAAGTCCTTCGGGTAGAAGAACACGAGCTTCCACTTGCCCTCGTACGACTTGTCGGAGACGTCCATGAACGCGTCTTCGATCTTGTTCGCGAGCGGGCCGCCGTTGACGGCCTTGAGGTTGAACTGGGGGAACTTATCGCCAATGCTCAGCACGTTTGACTCTCCGTTGAGGGTGGTTTGAACTCTGCGCGCGCTTAGATTGCCGCGACTGAATGCCAAGGTTAACGGGCCGGGACATATATCTCAAATCGATTGTAGACATCAATGTGATAGGCTGGACCTATTGAAACCGAGTCGAGCCCGTCGCCATGAACCTGCGTGACTTGTCCTACCTCGTTGCCCTGGCCGAGCACCGCCATTTCGGTCGAGCCGCTGAAGCCAGCTTTGTCAGCCAGCCCACCCTTTCCACCCAGATCCGCAAGCTCGAAGACGAACTGGGTGTCGCTCTGGTGGAGCGCACCCCGAGAAAGGTGCTGCTCACCGAGACCGGACGCGAAATCGCGCGGCGTGCACGGGGCGTGCTCTCTCAAGTGGACGAGATCAAGTCGATCGCCCAGCGCACCCGCGATCCGGAGTCAGGCACGATCCGCCTGGGCATCTTCCCCACGCTCGGCCCTTACCTCCTGCCGCACGTCATTCCTCACCTGCGCCAGCGTTTTCCACGGCTGGAGCTACTGCTGCGCGAAGAGAAAACCGAGCAGATCCTCGGCATGCTGCGCGAGGGCACGCTGGACGCCGGCATCCTGGCCTTGCCGATGCATGACGATTCGCTGCACGTCGAGTTCCTTTTCGAAGAACCTTTCGTCCTCGCCGTGCCCGACAACCATCCGCTGGCCGGGCGGCAATGCCTGACCATGGACGATCTCTCCGAGCAGAACCTGCTTCTCCTCGAGGACGGCCACTGCCTGCGCGACCAGGCGCTCGAGGTCTGCCATATGGCCGGCGCGGGTGAAAAGACGGGTTTCCGCGCGACCAGCCTGGAAACGCTTCGCCAGATGGTCTCGGCCAACGTCGGCATCACGCTGATGCCGATCCTGGCCGTGAAGCCTCCCGTGGCCCAGTCGGGCAATGTCCGCCTGATCGAGTTCGAAAGTCCCGCGCCGAGCCGTCGCATCGCCATGGTCTGGCGGAAGAGCTCGGCGATGACGCCTTTTTTCAGCGCCCTCGCCGAGGTGATCCGCGACGTCCCGGCCGAGTTGTTCAACGCCCGCGAATGCGTCACACGTCAACCGGAAAGCGCGCCAGCCGTTGCCCTTCCATCTTCCTGACGGTTTCCTGATACATGCGCGTCTGGCTAGTCGTCCTGCTCCTGCTTTGCGGCCTGGGCGCATACACGTGGTGGCACAAGCGGCCGATGCACGCGGCGCCGGGCGTGCTCGCGGGCGACGTACCCACGCAGCAGGATCTCGGCACGGGGCCACAGCTGTCGCGCGGCCACTTTTCGCTGGAGCCGCGCGCGAAATTCGCCATGACCGGCCGCGTACTGTCCCGCGAGGACTACCAGCTCGACGACCTGGCGCCGATCGCGCCGACCGACCTGGCGATGGGCTGGGGGCGGATGTCCGACAGCACGGTGCTGGACAGGATCCGGATCTCCCAGTCCAACCGGTTTTACTTCTGGTACACCGATAGCTTCCCGATCCCGCGACACGAGATCGAGGATTCCAGCGCCAACATGCACATGATCCCGGCCAACGACAACGTGGCCCGCGAGCTTCGCGATGTGCGCCCGGGCGAAGTGATCCACTTCGATGGCTACCTGGTCGACATCAAGCGCGACGACGGCTGGCACTGGAACACATCGCTCACCCGCGAAGACACCGGCGCGGGTGGCTGCGAGATCGTGCTCGTCGAAGATATCCACGAAGCGAGCCATTAAGGCCCGCGCCGAACCCCTCAGCAGCCGATCAGGGCGTGCAAGGGAGCCGGACCGGACCACCTGGCCCGGCCGTGAAGGCCGGTCAGCTCGATGACGACACTGGCACCGACGACTTCGGCGCCCAGGCGCTCGACCAGCCGGCGGCCCGCCTCGAGGGTTCCGCCCGTGGCCAGCACGTCGTCGACCACGATGACCCGCTCACCCGGCGACAAGGCCTCGGTACCGATTTCCAGGCGGTCGTGACCGTATTCCAGGCCGTAATCGACGCCGACGATCGGCGGCGGCAGCTTGCCGGCCTTGCGCAGCGGGACGAAACCGGCTTTGAGCGCACGCGCCATGGCCGCGCCGAAAATGAAGCCGCGCGACTCGATACCGCAGACGGCGCCGATCCCCAGCCCGTGCCACGGCGCGCACAGCGCGTCGATGCAGGCGCCGAACGCGGCGGCGTCGGCGAGCATGGGGGTGATGTCCTTGAACATGATGCCCGGACGCGGAAAATCCGGGACGTCGCGGACAAGATCGAAGATAGCCTTCAAGGCAGGGGCCTGCATGGAATGATCCTGGGGAAGAGTCGCGACGCTCAGGCCGGAAGGGTGGCCGCGCCAAAATCGTCGTCGGAAGCCGCGGAGGCACGCGCCTCGGCTAGCTGCCCCTCGATGACGCGAACGATCGCCCCGGCCGCTTCGGCTGCCGCTTCGGGGACCATCACGGTGAGGAAATCCCGCGCGGGAAGCTGGCCGACCGCACCGGTAAGAAATTCGCCGGCGATGAAGGCAGGAATCTCCGCCTGCTCGAGCGCATTCTTGACCAGATGGGCGTCGATCAGGGATTCGGCGTGGTAGACGATATGCATGATGGGAAGCTACCCGCGCGGCCGCTCTGCGGCAAGCGCTACGCGCCTAAGGTAAACTCGGGGGTTTGCCGTGCCCCATCCTCCGAGTCCTTTGCGATGTCGACCGAAACGCCCGTCCTGCAGCAGCACTTCATCGGCCAGATCGTCCGCGAGGACCTGGCCTCCGGTAAGCACAAGGCGATCCACACCCGCTTCCCGCCGGAGCCCAATGGCTACCTGCACCTGGGTCACGCCAAGTCCATCTGCCTCAACTATGGCCTCGCTGCCGAGTTCGCCGGTACCTGCAACCTGCGCTTCGACGACACCAACCCGTCGAAGGAAGACGTCGAGTACGTCGACGCCATCATGCGGGACGTGAAGTGGCTCGGTTTCGAATGGGCCGAGCTGCGCCATGCCTCGGATTACTTCGAGGTGTTCTACCGCTCGGCGCTAAAGCTGATCCGCCTGGGCGTGGCCTATGTCGATGACCTCTCGGCCGAGGAAGTGCGCGAGTTTCGCGGCACGCTGACCGAGCCGGGTCGCAATTCGCCGTACCGCGGCCGCTCCGTCGAAGAGAACCTCGACCTGTTCCAGCGCATGCGCGCGGGCGAGTTCGCCGACGGCAGCAAGACCCTTCGCGCGAAGATCGACATGACCGCAGGCAACATCAACCTGCGCGATCCGGCGCTCTATCGCGTTCGCAAGGTACACCACCAGAACACCGGTGACGCGTGGCCCATCTATCCGATGTACGACTTCGCGCATTCACTCTCCGACGCGCTCGAGGGCATCACGCACTCGCTATGCACGCTGGAATTCGAAGACCACCGCCCGCTGTACGACTGGTGCGTGGACAAGGTCGACCTGGCGCATGACCCCGCACTCTGGCAGCCGCTGGTCGACGCGGGTCTGCCGACGGCGCCAAGCAAGCCCCGCCAGATCGAGTTCTCGCGCGGCAATCTCAATTACACGGTGATGAGCAAGCGCAAACTGATCACCCTGGTGTCCGAAAACCTGGTCGACGGCTGGGACGATCCGCGCATGCCGACGATCGCCGGCGTGCGTCGCCGCGGCTTCACTGCTGCGGGCATCCGCCTGTTCTGGGAACGCGTCGGCATCAGCAAGCAGAACAGCACGATCGACATGAGCGTGCTCGAGGGTGCCGTGCGCGAAGACCTCGACGGCGTCGCGCCGCGGCGCCTGGCCGTGATCGACCCGGTGAAGCTGGTCATCACCAACCTCGACGCCGCGCACCACGAGTCGCTCACCTTCCCGAACCACCCGAAGGACGAGAGCTTCGGCACACGCCGTGTTCCGTTTTCGCGCGAGCTGTGGATCGAACGCGAAGACTTCGCCGAAGTACCGCCGAAGGGCTTCCATCGCCTGAAGCCCGAGGGCGAGGTGCGCCTGCGCGGCGTCGGCATCGTCAAGTGCGATGAGGTGATCAAGGACGCGAACGGTGATATCACCGAACTGCGATGCACGCTGGACCTGGAAAGCCGCACGGGCATGCCTGGTGCCGACCGCAAGGTCAAGGGCACCATCCACTGGGTGAGCGCGCGCGATGCCGTGCCGGCCGTGGTGCGTCTGTACGACCGTCTGTTCGATGTCACCGATCCGGACGACGACAGCGATGGCAAGACCTACAAGGACCACATCAACCCGCATTCGCGTCGCGTCGTCCACGGATACGTGGAGCCGGTGGCCGCGGGTGCCGCACGCGAGGACCGCATGCAGTTCGAGCGTCTCGGCTACTTCGTCGCCGACATGCACGACCACACGCCCGGCACGCCCGTGTTCAACCGCGTGGTGACGTTGCGCGACTCCTGGGCAAAGCAAGCCTGATGCTCTACGCACAGGTACATCTCACCCTGCCCGCATGGGTCCATGAAGCCGTGGACACCTCGCTCACGTACGCGGGTGACGAGGCCAAGGTCGGGCTGGCCATCGAGTTGTCCGGGCAGAATATCGACCTCGCCACCGGTGGCCCCTTCGGCGCGGTGGTGTTCGATGGCAACGATCGCATCGTTGCCGTCGGGGTCAACCGCGTGGTGCCGCATGCATGCTCGGTGGCGCACGCGGAGATGATGGCGTACATGACCGCGCAGCAGCGCCTGCAGCGCTTCCGCCTCAATGAAGACGGCAGCCGGTTCGTTCTTGCCACCAGTTCGCAACCCTGCTGCCAGTGTTACGGCGCCACGGTGTGGGCTGGCGTGGACGAACTGCTTATCGGCGCACGCGCGGAGGACGTCGAAGAACTCACGCCATTCGACGAAGGCCCCCTTCCGGCCGACTGGATCGGTGAACTCGAGCGTCGCGGCATCGCCGTGCGCCGCGACATCTGCCGTGACCAGGCGCGCGATGTACTTCGCCGCTATGGCGAATCGGGCGCCAGCTATTGAACCGGGCCATGCCCGGATGAGTCGCTGGCGCGCCGCTTTGCCGCTGTTGCTGTTGCTTATCGCCGGCGCGGTCATGCTCGGTAGCGGCGCGCTCGACCGCTTTCACCCCGCCCGGCTGCTTGCCGAGGAAGGCGCTCTCCGTAGTGCCATAGCCGACCACCCCATGATGTCGCGCCTCGCCTACGCGGGCGTGCTCACGTTGGCCATCTCCACCGGCGTGCCCGGGACGATTGTCATCGTCATGGCCGGCGGCCTCCTGTTCGGCATCGTCGAAGGCACGGCGCTGTCGTCCGTGGCGCTGGTGCTCGGTTCGCTCCTGCTGTTCCTGGCCAGTCGCTACGCGTTCGGTCCGGGCGGCCGCCAACCGCCGGAACTGGCGACACGCCTGCGCACCGGGTTCGCCGCCCACCCGGTCAGCTACACGCTCGCCCTGCGCTTCATTCCCATCGTGCCCCTGGGCGCCATGACGGTGGCGCTGGCCTGGCTGCGCTGCCCGCTCTGGCTGTTCCTCGGTGCCACATGGCTAGGCGGCACGGTGTCCCTCGTGGTCGAGACGGCAGTCGGCGCCGGCCTCGGCGACACGTTCGGCGGCAGCACGCCATTCACGGCGGCGAGCCTTCTCGACGGCAGGATCCTGCTGCCCCTGGCAGCCTTCGCCGCGCTCAGCGTCCTTCCCCTCATGATCAAGAGCGTCCGTGACCGTCGCCGCCGCCGCGACTGACGCCGGGTCCGTGGAACTGCGCTAGGCTGTAGCCTCGCTTCGCCCGGCAGGGGGCGCGCAAGGGGAGACAGATGCGCGACGTATCGGTTACGTGGCTGGAACGGGTCTGGCGCCGCACTTCGCTGGTGCAGCGCCTGACGTGTGTCGCCCTCGTACCCACGGCGATCAGCGCGATCCTGCTGGTTACCCTGCTCACCCGCCACCAGATGGACACCTTGCACGAGATGGGCCGCTCCACGGCGGACGCCATCGCCCAGCAGGCGGCCAGCGTGTCCGGCGAGGCGCTTCGCAACGGCGAACGGCGAGAGATCTCGCACATCTCGCAATCGATCGTGCAACTTCCGCAGGTGGCGCGGGTGCGCATCAGCGACCGCGATGGCGAGATCATCGCCGATCGCGTGAACGGGTCGATCGACGACGAGGATAACCTCACCGTATCGCGTGAGGTGCTGGACCCGGTCAGCCATCGCGTCGTCGGCTCGGTTACGGTGGATGTGAGCGTGGAGGACGCCATCGCCGCACAGCGAACCAGCGTGCAGAACGCCCTGCTCTGGCTTGCCCTGAGCCTGTTTATCGCGGTGATGATCGGTTGGTCCACGGCACGCTGGCTTAGCGCTCCGCTGCGCAACCTGGCCATCGCGGTTCGCCAGCTCGGCCTGGGCGATCGCACGGTGGTCGTTCCGGTGACCGACGACACGGAGATCGGCGACCTGCAGCGCGGCTTCAACGGTGCCGCGTCACAACTGTTGCACGCGCAGATCGGGATGGAGCGAGAGATCGCCATGGCAACGGAGGAACTGGCCCGGAAGAACGCGGCACTGGAGGCGGCAAGCGTGGCAAAGGCGCGCTTCCTCGCCGCCGCCTCGCATGACCTGCGCCAGCCGCTCTATGCACTCACCCTGTTCTCGTCGGGCCTTGCCGTGGACGAGTACGACCCGGTGCGGCTCAATCGCATCGCTCACATCCAGGAGTGCGTCGAGGCGCTCGACCACCTGTTCAGCGAACTGCTCGACCTCTCGCGTCTCGAGACCGGTGCCATGCCGGCGGTGCTCCGCGATGTTCCACTGGACGCCGTGTTTGAAGAGGTCAGCGTGAATTTCCGCATGGTGGCCGAGCAGCACGAATTGCGCCTCGTGGTGCGGACCACGGGCCTGTGGGTGCGCTGCGACCGCACGATGGTCGCGCGCATCCTCAACAACCTGGTCAGCAATGCCTTGCGGTATACGCGCTGCGGTGGCGTGCTCGTGGGTGCTCGCCGACGCCGCGACGGCACGGTTCGCGTGGATGTGTGGGATACGGGCCTGGGCATCGCGCCGGAACACCTGCAACACATCTTCGACGAGTTTTACCGTGTCGAGAGCGGCCCGGAAGCCGGCCGCCCCGAAAGCACGCGGCGCGGGCTGGGCCTGGGCCTGTCCACGGTGCAGCGCCTGGCGGGACTGCTCGGTACGCGCGCCCAGGTTCGCTCGCAACCGGGCAGGGGCACCGTGTTCTCCATCACCCTGCCTGAGGTCCAGGCTGGCACGATCGAGGTGCCCGCGCCGGCTGTCTCGACCGGGGTCACGCCGCGGGACGTGGTCGGCATGCGCGTCCTGGTGATCGACGACGAGCCCAGCATCCTCGCCGGCATCAGCTTCCTGCTGGGCAGCTGGGGCTGCGAGGTCATGACTGCCGAGGATGCCCAGCAGGCCATGGAGGCGGTGCACCAATGGATGCAACCGCCGGACATCGTGATTTCCGACCTGCGCCTGCGTGAAGGCACCGGACTGGACGTGATCGACCTGCTCGATCGTTACTACCGCCGACGCCCCGGCGACCCGCCGCCGTTCGCGCGCGTGCTGATTACCGGCGAGACCCGGGGCGACTTCCTGCGTAACGTGGACCAGGCCACCACGCAGGTTCTCTACAAGCCGGTTTCGCCTGAACGCCTGCACGATGTAATGGTTTCTGCCTGGACAGTCCATCATGCTCCCGTCTGAGCCGGATGGCTGGCTTGCCGCGAGGCGCCCGGGGGGCTATGTTTCGAAGAACGGGGATGCTCGCGACCGTGCGGGCGGAGGAGTGGCATGCGTGTTCTGATCGCGGACGATCATCAGCTCGTCATCAATGGTGTCAAGGACACCCTGCGCGAGTTGGGTGAGAACGTCGAGTTCGTCGAGGCCCGAACGGTTGCCGAGCTTCGTGCGCAGCTTGAACGGCAGCCTCTTCCGGATCTCGCCCTGATCGACATGGCCATGCCGGGCGCGAACGGTGGCGTCGACCATATCCGGGATGCCGTCGAGAAGCTGGCCGATGCCAACGATGCGGTCACCCCCCAGGACGGCGACGACCTGACCGATGACGAGCGACGGCATGCAGCCGACCTGATCGGCACCCGCACGACGCACAAGCGCGCTGTCATCGTGCTTTCGGGCACCGAGGACTCCGCAGCCATTCGCCACGTGCTCGACCTGGGCGTGCAGGGTTACATCGTGAAGTCATCATCGGCCGAATTGACCCTGAGCGCCGTGCGCCTGGTGGTCGGCGGCGGGATCTACGTACCGCCGGAAGCGATGAAGGCGGCTGCTTCGAGCACCTCCGCACCATTCTTCTCCACGACCAACGGAAACGATGGGCTGACCACCAAGGAGCGCCTGGCCACGGTCCTCACCGATCGCCAGATCGACGTACTCAAGCTGCTGGCCAAGGGCCGGCCGAACAAACTGATCGCCCGCGAGCTGGGCATCAGCGAAGGCACTGTCAAGATTCACCTCGCCGCCATCTTCCGTGCGCTACATGTGCGCAATCGACTGGAGGCACTGGTCGCCGCACAGCACCTGGGCGACTAGCCAAAACATAACCCACGCGAGGCAGGCGCGATGCGGGCAGGCGTGAAGAGCGCGGCGGGAGTGCGACTGCGCGTGTGGTTGAGCGCGTGGATCCTCTGCGCCTTTTGCTCGGGACCCGCCCTTGCGGCAGGCCTCGCCCAGGGCGATGTCGACCCGAACGCGCCGCTCACCTTTGGCATCCTTCCCATCGGGGGACCCGCCGAGTCGCTGGAAGCGTGGCGGCCCATGCTCGATGACCTGAGCAAGGCGCTCACCCGTCCGGTTCGCGCCGTCTCGGTCACGACCTACGAAGGCATCGCGCAGGCGATCAGCGAGCAGCGGGTCGATATCGCCTTCCTGTCCGGGAGGCTGGCCCTGGATGCCGTTACCGGCCAGAACATGCAGGTGATTGGCCAGCTGACCCGCGGCGACAGCTCGAAGGGCTATTACGCCGTGGTGCTCGTGGCCGCGGACTCGCGCCTGCGTACGGTGGACCAGCTCTTCGCGCGGCCGGGCAAGTGGCGCTTCGCGCGCGGCGAGGCCCTGTCGGTGTCCGGCTATCTCGTCCCGGAAACCCAGCTGTTCGCAGCGCGCAACGTCGACTCGGATACCTTCTTCGCCAGCGTCCATATCGACAACCACCAGAACAACGCACTGGCCGTTGCCAATGGTGAAGTGGATGTCGCGACCAACAACACCGCGGACCTGGAACGCTTCAAGCAACATTTCCCCGACCAGTACGCGCGTCTACGCGTGCTGTGGAAGTCGTCGCTCATTCCCCATGCGGTCATCGTGATCCGCAACGACCTTCCACTCGCCCTGCGAGAGCGGGTGGCGACCTTCATCACCAGCTATGGAAAGGGGAAGGATGGACCGCGCGAAGAGGCCAACCTGAAGCTGATTCACGATATCAGCGGGTTTGCGCGGGCCAGCAACGCGGTGCTCGTACCCTTCGTCGACATCGAGTATTCGTTGGAGAAGCGCCGGGCCACCAGCGCGCAGTGGGTCAGCGAAGCCGCCCGGGAAGCGCGCTTCCACAAGATCGAGGTGGACCACGACGCCGTCGTGAAGCAACTGCAAGGCAAGTGACCACCCCGGCCGCCTCGCCAATCGGGCATAGACCTTAAGGTATAGACGGGCAGCCTAAGTCCCCTTGTCTATCGCGCGACGAACGCGCGTTTCATAGATTCGTCATGAGAATGTGCGAACAGGCCCCCTCATGAACGCGTCGCCGTATTCGCCTGCAAGGCCAGCGCCGCTGCATCGACAGCTGATCCTCCGGGGATTGCTGCCGATGACCGTGGTTGCGCTCGCCCTGACCGGGTCTCTGGGCGTGTTGCACATGCGGTCCTTGTCCGCCGAAGCGCGCACCGTTGCGCGCATCCAGGCAATCCGTCTTGGCGCCTCCATGGAGGCCGCGACGGGCGACGATGCCGTTCGCTACGCACTCACGCGCGCACTGTCGCGCAGTGCGCCCACGGAGAGCCTCAGGCTTCGACGTGACGATGCGCCGGACCTCGTCATCGAGAGCGGTCGCCAGGTGCCCGCCGGTCGCGCATTGCATGTTCGCCTCAACACGCCATTGGGCGAGCTCGAAACCGTTTCCGACGCCACGTCCCTGCATGAGCGTCGCGCAACTGCGGGCGTCATGACCTTGCTGCTCTGTTGCGGCGTGCTGGCGGTGTTCCTGTTTACCCGCCGCGCGCTGGAACGTGACGTCATCGAACCGATCGAAGGCATGCGCGATCGGATCGACGCGTTCCTGCATCCCCGCCAGGCCAACCCCATCCCGCGTGGCGGCGGCGAGCTTGCCGCCATCGATGCACTGCTGGACGAGCTGGTCGATCTGCGGCGGCGCCACGACACCGCGATGGCCGACGCGCTGCGTCAGCGCCTGCAGGACATCGCGCGGCACACGCGCTTCATCGAGCAGATCGGCGATCACTTCCGCCAGCCGCTGCAGGCACTGGCCCTGTTCGTTGCCGGTATGCAACCGGGTGAAGACCTTCGCCAGCGAGCCGTACTTGGCCAGATGCGCACGAACCTCACGCGGCTCAACGAGCTCCTCGACGGCTTGCTGGCCATGGCGCGTTTCGATGCGGGCGCCGTCGAGCCCAGGGCCGTCGGCCTCATCGCCGCGGACCTCTTCGTGCGCGAACGGGCCGCCATCGATGAGGATGCCAGCCGGCTCGGCGTGGACGTCCATTGGCGCGGTGGGCGGCTGCCGCTCCATGGCGATCCCGCACTGCTGGGTGAGCTGCTTCATCGCCTTGTCTCGAACGCGGTCGTCAGTACGCCGCACGGACGCGTCCTGGTCGCCGCAAGGCGGCGCGGGAATGCCGTGCGACTCGAGGTCCGCGACAACGGCATGGGCCTCGAACCCTCACAGCAGGAGCGTGTCTTCGAAGAGTTCACACGCCTGCCCGGCCATGCCGGTTATGGCATCGCGCTGGCGGTGGCGCGGCGCATCGTCGACACGCTCGGCGGCACGATCGGCGTGCGCTCCAGACCGGGCCGCGGCACGTTGTTCTGGGTCCAGCTGGAAGGCGCCGCCGTCGGGCCGCCGCTCCGCGCGACCTCGCTACTGAGCCGCCACCCGGCCCACTGATCCCCGCCCATCTGTCGGCAACGGCCCGACCGGCGTATCTTTGCGGAGGTACACGGACCTTTCCGAGGATTCACTGTCGTGGCGAGCGTCAATTGGTCTGATACGGCGCCGGTCGTGGCGTTCATCGGCGTGTTCGCTGGGGCCATCGGCCTTCCCGTGCCGGCGATGCCAACGCTTATCGTGGTGGGTAGCACCCTGGTCGCCGCACGCGATCCCGTCCTGATCCTGGCGACCTTTCTCGGTGCCCTGGCGGGCGCCTTCGCCGGCGACGCGGCGTGGTTTCTTACGGGGCGACGCTTCGGCTACCGCGTACTCGACAGCCTCTGCCGCATTTCGCTTTCGCCCGACACCTGCGTGCGTCGCGCCAGCGGCTTCTTTGAAAAGCGTGGCGTCAAACTGCTGCTGGTGTCGCGATTCATTCCGGGTCTCTCGCTCGTCGCCATCCCGATCGCTGGCGCCGGCGACACGCGCTTTTCGCGCTTCACGCTTTACGACTTGCTCGGTGCAGCCCTGTGGATTTCCGTGGGCCTGTCCATCGGCATGCTGTTCTATCGGCAAATCGATGCCGTGCTGGCCACGTTGAAGCAGTTCGGCGTCGGCATGGCCGCGATCGCCCTGATCGGGTTGCTGCTCTGGATCGGCTTTCGTTACACCCGTCGCGCCCTGCTCATTACCCAGTTGCGCAAGAGCCGCATATCCGTGGACGAACTCTCGGTCCTGCTCGCCAACGAGCCCGGCGCGTTGATCGTCGACGTGCGCTCGACCCTCAGCCGGCGTGACGATCCCTTTGTGATTCCGGGTTCCCGCCTGTTCGACCTGGCCACGGCAGACGCTGCCCTGGCCACCCTGCCAAAGCACACCTCGGTGGTGATCTATTGCTCCTGCCCCAACGAGGTCTCGGCCGCAAAGGTCGCGGAGCGGCTGAGCAAACTGGGCTTCTCCAACGTCCGTCCGCTTACCGGAGGCATCGGCGCCTGGCGCCAGGCCGGCCGCGACGTCGAGGCGATCATCGTCACGACCTGAACCGCGGGCCCGCTCGGGTTGTGCCAGCCCCCTTGCGACCACTAAACTAGTCGGCTTCGCGTGCATGGGTCGTTAGCTCAGTTGGTAGAGCAGCGGACTTTTAATCCGTAGGTCGCCGGTTCGAATCCGGCACGACCCACCATTCGCGCCTTTCGTCCGACGCGCAACGCGTCCTTACCTGACGAGAAACTGGTCAGGATTCTCATGTTTTCGCCGCCGTCGGGGCGATACCGTGTCCGTAAGCTCATGACATGGGAAACGGCATGCGTCGGTACACCACAAAGCACAACGAAGATCTCCGCCTCGGGGACGGGCATAGCGTTGCTACGGAGAGTTGCTCGTGCAGTGCCACCCTGCGTGAATGGCTGGCCGTTCTTAATGAGCGACTCCAGCATGTGACAACTGCAGTCCGCGAGTTGGCAGGCCGCATGAACGTCTACGATGGACAGACGGCCGACGTCGGCGGTCGCCTCGGAGGCGTCGAGAACAGGCTTGGAACCCTTAAGCACCGGTTCGGAGCCGTCGAGATCCGACTTGGGGCCGTCGAAGATCGACTCGCTGGTGTCGAGGGCCGGCTCGGCGTTGTCGAGGGCCGGCTCGCCGTTGTCGAGGAACGCCTCGGCCACACCGCCACCAAGGCGTGGGTGCTCGGGTGCGCAGCGGCGCTGTTGATCGGCATGCTGACCGGCACCCTGGGCGGCTTCTGGTGGATCGTGCAGCAGTACATCGGGCCGTTACTGCGCGCCTCGGCAACCTGAGGCATTCGCGGCAACCCGTTCCGAAATGCTGATAGCTCAGGCGTAGCGCGTGGGGTCGGGCACGCCGGCCTTGGCGAAGCCCTCCGCTCGAAGCCGGCAGGCATCGCAATGACCGCAGGCGCGGCCCTGGGAGTCAGCTTGGTAGCAGCTCACAGTGGCGGCGAAGTCCACGCCCAGGCGCATGCCTTCGCGCACGATATCGCCCTTGCCCATATCCATCAGCGGTGCATGGATCCGGATTCCGGCGCCTTCGACGCCAGCCTTCGTGGCAACGTTGGCAAGTGACTGGAAGGATTCGATGAAGGCCGGGCGGCAATCCGGGTAGCCGGAGTAGTCGACGGCGTTGACCCCGCAGAAGATATCGCTCGAACCCAGTACCTCGGCCCAGCCCAATGCAATGGACAGCATGATGGTGTTACGTGCAGGCACATAGGTCACGGGGATACCCGCGCCGCCATCTTCCGGCACGTCGATATCCGCAGTGAGGGCCGAGCCACCGATGCTGCGCAGGTCCACGTTCACGGTCTTGTGGGTGACGGCACCGAGCATCTTGGCCACCCGTTCAGAAGCCTCGAGCTCTGAACTGTGACGCTGGCCATAAGCCACGCTCAACGCATACACCTCGAAACCCTGTTCGCGCGCCATGGCGATCGTGACCGCGGAATCCATGCCGCCGGACACGAGGATCACGGCCTTGCGGGAGGGGGTCGAAGCATTCATGGCATTACCTTGGTTTGTCAGTGGCCGGCCGCGTCGTCCCAGAGCAGCTTGTGCAACTGCATCTGGAATCGTACCGGCAGGCGTTCGGCGAGGATCCACTCGGCCAGCTCGCGGGGCTGGACCTTCGACCACACGGGGGAAAAGAGAGGCATCACGCGCTGATCCAGCGCATGCTCACGGACGACGTCCCGCGACCATTCGAAGTCGCCACGGCTGGCGATGACAAACTTCACCTGGTCATGTGGCAGGAGGTGGTCGAGGTTGGACCACAGGTTGCGCGCACTCTCACCGGAGTCAGGTGCCTTGAGGTCCATCACCTTGCGGACGCGCGGATCGACATCGGAGACATCGAGCGCGCCGGACGTTTCCAGCGACACCTCGTGGCCGGCGTCGCATAACTTGCGAAGCAGGATCAGGCAGCGCTTCTGTGCGAGAGGCTCGCCCCCGGTGACGCAGACATGCTTCGCGCCGAAGCTGGCCACATGCGCGACGATAGCGTCGATGTCGTGCCACTGCCCACCGTGGAAGGAGTACTCCGTATCGCACCAGACGCAGCGAAGCGGGCAGCCGGTAAGGCGCACGAATACGGTGGGCCAGCCGATGGCATCGGCCTCGCCCTGGACGGAATGGAAGATCTCGGTGATCCGCAGGCGTTCCGCGACGGGCGCGCCCGGCGGAACGTCCGCCAGAGTTGCGGTGTTACCGTTCATAGGATCAGTTGGCCGTCTGGCGCTGCAGACGACGCAGGCGTTCCTGTGCGAGGCCAGCGGCCTTGGTGCCCGGATACTTGGCCGACACCTGCTTGAGCGTCGCGATGGCCGCGTCCTGCTGTTTCAGCTCGATCTGGCAATAGCCGACCTTGAGCAGGCCGTCGGAGACCTTGTCACTCTGCGGATACTGTTTGACCAGGCGCTGAAAAGCCTCGATCGCGACCGGATAATTCATGGTGACGTAGTAGGACTCGCCCAACCAGTAATAGGCGTTCGGCGCGAGCGCGCTGTCCGGGTACTTGGTAAGGAAGTCACGAAAGCCACGCGATGCCGTGACGTAATCACCGGCGCGCAGCGACTTGAACGCGGCGTCGTACGCAGCCTGCTCGGTGGCGTTGGCCGCCGTCGGTGCGGCGGCAGGCGCTGCCTGCTGAGCCGAGGCGGGCGCAACCGCAGTGGGCGCGGGGGCCGGGCCTTGAGGTGCATTGGCGGGCGCGGCGGGCGACTGGGCCTGCGCTGCTCCACCCTTTTCGAGACGACTCACGCGCGAATCGACATCCGCGTACTGCGCCTTCTGGGAATCCTGGAGTTGCTGGTTCTGGTGCTGCAGCTCTTCGATCTGACCCTGCAACTGGGAAAGCTGCTGCTGGAGATCGTTGACCTGGTTGACCAGCGTGGTCGTGCCGGCGTCCTTCTGCGACTGTTGCTCGAGGCGCGACACACGGTCGGCCAGACTCAAGCGGGAGTCCTGCGCATGGCCGGGCAGACCAAAAAGCGTGGCGGACGCAATTGCGCCCGCCACGCCAAGCCTGGCCGTAAAACGAGTAGCCAGAAGCTTCTTCATTACTTACTTCGCGGTGTAGACGATCTCAACGCGACGGTTCTTCGACCAGCAATCATCGTTGTGCTCACGGCAGGTCGGCTTTTCCTTACCGTAGCTCGTGACGTTGACCTGGCCAGCCGAACCACCAGCCGCCTGGAGAGCGCTGGAAACGGCATTGCCGCGGCGCTCGCCGAGGCCGAGGTTGTACTCACGCGTACCGCGCTCGTCGGTGTTGCCCTCGAGGGTCATGGCCGACTGCGGACGGTCCTGCAGGTACTTGGCGTGGCAAGCGATGATCTGCTGGAATTCCGGCTTCACATCGTTCTTGTCGAAATCGAAGTACACAACGCGCTGACGGAGGCAGGCATCGGTATCGAGATCCGACGGCTGGTACTTGCCGTCGTTGGTGGGGGCCTGAGTCTGGGCGACCGGCTCCGGCGCGGGGGCCGGTGCAGGCTTCACAGTCTTCTTGTTGCAGGCGACCGCGCCCACGCAAAGCAGGGCGGCCAGGGTGACGCTAACGGTCTTATTCATGGGACGTTCCTTCAACAGTTGAGTTCCGACAGTCGATATACGGTTTCGGGACAGGCACCGCCGGTTGTCCGGCTGTTTTTCTACTTACATCTACGCCGACGGGGCGCTGTCCCGCACCCTACGTCTTCGTTCCGGCGACTGCCCTTAAAGCAACTGCCGGTTAACCTTGCGTCCGCAGAAAAGGCGCGGAACACCCGCGCCCCTTCCCTGGACTTTGCCGACGTCGCGGCCCGAAACGGGCGCGCCATCAACGCTGTCTATAGGGTCCCCAGGACGGCTCGCGCACGTCACCGTCCGAGAGGACGAGACGCTGGCGCACCAGGCCGTCTGCCGAAACCGCATACAGGACACCTCGCGTACCCTGCGATGCCGCATAAAGCAGCATGCTGGCATTGGGCGCGAAGCTGGGCGAATCGTCCACGTTACCCGGGGAAACGAAGCGTACCTGCCCACCCAGACTGCGGTCCATGATAGCGATACGATACACGTTCCCGTTGCCCTGCACCATCGCAATCTGCTTGCCGTCGAAGCTCACCGAGGCGCTGGCGTTGAAGCCGCCCTGGAAGGTGACTCGCGTCGCCGCACCACCGGATGCGGACATCTGGTAGATCTGCGGCTTACCCGAGCGATCCGAGGTGAACAGGATGCTCTGGCCGTCCGGCGTGTAGGTCGGTTCGGTGTCGATCGAGAAGTTGTTGGTGAGGCGGGTCTCGGTGTGGCTGGCCACGTCGATCACGAAGATCTCCGGGTTACCCACGTACGACAGGCTCACGGCGAGCTTGCTGCCGTCCGGCGACCAGGCCGGCGCGCTGTTGATGCCGCGCGGGTGGGCGGCGATCAGGCTGCGCGAACCGGTGGAGATGTTCTGCACATAGACGGCCGAGTTGCCGCTTTCGAACGACACGTAGGCAATCTTGTTGCCGTCCGGCGACCAGGAGGGCGACAGGAGCGACTCGCGCGAACGGGCCACGGTCTGCGGGTTGAAGCCGTCCGAGTCCGCAACGATGAGCGAATAGGTAGCATTGTTACCCGTACCCACCGCCGTGACGTAAGCAACGCGGGTCCAGAAGGCTCCGCGGACGCCAGTGACCTTTTCGTAGATCTGGTCTGCGATCTGGTGAGCGACACCGCGCAGGTCGCCCGCCGGGGCGGTGAACGACTGGGCGAGCAAGCTCTGCTGACGGTTTACGTCCCACAGTTCGTACTCGACCTTCAGCATACCGCCACCGGCATCGCTGATGCGGCCGATGGTCAGATAGTCCTGCTTGAGCAGGCGCCAGGTCGCGAACTTGATGTCCGAGCCCTGCGACGGCGTCTCGACGATGTCGGCCTTGTCGAGCGATCGGAATTTGCCCGAGCGGTTGAAATCGTTCCGGATGACGTCCGCGACGTCAGTCGGGAGCGGCGCACCGCCGGTCTGCGCGAAGGGCACCACGGCGATGGGCGTCGCCGTCGTCACGCCCTTGGCGATCTCCACGTTGAGCGACTGGGCGGCGGCGGGGCCGGCCACGAGGGCGGCGAGCGCAACCAGGGCGGCGGCGAAGCGGAGGATCGTTCTACGCATGGGCTGTTTCATTGCGACCTGAAAGGATATGGAGGCTTCCGCATGTTAAGCGGCTTCACCTGAACCTGAATGACCCGATGATGAATCACCTCCGCTCCCGGACCAGGTCGCAGGCGCGGAGGTCATCATTACGGCCTGAACGTGAAGGTGAGGTTGCGCTCGAAAACGTCCTCGAAACCCTGATACGGCAGGGGCTGGGCCCGCAGAACGGCATTTTCCAGCGAAGCCCGGCCAGGACCATCGAACGGACAGCTGGAATCGACCTTGGCACTTAACACCTGGCCGCCAGGAATCTGCACGACGTGGACGATGCAAGCACCGTTGCCGATGTTGTCCGGGCGCAGCCAGTTCTGGGTCACGGCATTCTGGATGGCCGCGATGTAAGCGGCCTCCTTGCTGTCCTTGCCGTTATTGCCGGTCTGGGGTTCCTTGGCGAATGGCAGGTTTTCGCGACCATTGTCCTTGGCGTTCTCGAGATCCTTCAGCTGCTGGTCGGCCTGCTTCTTCTTGCTGTCGGCCTGCTTTGTCTGGCTCTTGGCGAGGTCGAGCTGCTTGAAGATGTCGTCGATTTCCTTCTGCTTTTGCTTCTTCTTCTCTTCCTGCGCGTCGAGCTCGGCCTGACGCTGGCGCTGCGTTTCTTCCTGCAGGCGCTTGGCATCCTCAGCTTTCTGCACGGCGTCATCGACTACCTTTTCCTGGTCTTTCAGGGCAAGGTTTTTCGGCGGCGGCGGCAAGGTCTCGACCTTGGGCTTTTCGGGAACCGGCGGGGTAGGCGTCGGTTGCGCGGGCGGCGGTGGCACGGTGTTCGGCACGGGCTTGACCGCGTGCTTGGGCGGCGGAGCGCCCGTCGGGCCGACCAGCGTGGCCTCGATGATTTCACCCGGCAGCTCGAGCGGCAACGGGCACTTCAGCGGATTCCACTCAGCGGGCAACCCGATTGCCGCGGCCCACTTGTCGTAGTCCGAGCACGGGATGATCGCGAGGCCGAGGAAGGCCACGATACCGATGTGCAGGAGCGCGGCGAGAACGACCGCGCGCGGGGTGCCGTTACGGTTTTCCATTCGACGCGGACTGAGGCTGGCTCATGAGGCCAATCTTGGAGATGCCCGCTTCCTGGAGGATCGGGAGGATCTGGTACACCTTGCCATAGCCCACGCGGTCATCGCCCGCGAGCAGGACCTGCAGCTCGGGGTTGGCGTCGTGGAAGGCCGTGATCTTGGTCTTGAAGTCGTCGATGCTGACCGGCTCGCGCTTGGTGCCGTTGGCGGTCAGGTAGATCTGGCCTGCCTCGTCGACGGAGACAACGATGGGATCTTTCTTGTCCTGCAGGGACTTGGCGTTGGTCTGCGGCAGATGGATGTCCACGCCGAGGTTCATCATGGGCGTGGTGACCATGAAGATGATCAGCAGCACGAGCATCACGTCGATATACGGCACGACGTTAATCTCGGACTTCAGCTTCCGCTTCTGGCGGCGGTAGACGTTACGGGCCATGGTGCGGGCTCAGGCCACGTCGTCGGCGTGGATCTGGCGCTGCAGCACCGAGGAGAATTCTTCCTGGAATACCTCGTAGCGCGACGCGATCCGCTCGACCTTGGTGGCGAAGCGGTTGTACGCCCAGACGGCCGGAATGGCGGCGAAGAGGCCCATGGCCGTGGCGATAAGGGCTTCGGAGATGTGGGGAGCGACCACGGAGATGGTCACGTCCTTCATCTCGCCCAGGCCCTGGAAGGCGCCCATGATGCCCCAGACCGTACCGAACAGGCCGATGTACGGGCTGATCGAACCGACGTTGGCCAGGAACTCGAGGTTCTGCTCGAGCTTGCCGATCTCACGGGTACCGGCCACGCGCATGGCGCGCTCGGAGCCTTCCATGATGCGGTCGGCGTCGCTCACACGACGCTGGCGCTGACGGGCGAATTCGCGGAAGCCGGCCTCGAACACGTTCTCGATACCGTGCTGGCCCTCGCGATTGCCTACCTCACGAAACAGGGCGGCGAGGTCCGCACCCGACCAGAAGCGGTCTTCGAAGGTCTCGGCGTTGTCGTGGGCGGTCTTCAGCTGACTGTACTTGCGGATGATGATCACCCACGACAGGAACGAGAACGCCAGCAACAGCAGCATGACCAGTTGTACGGGCAGGCTCGCTTCCGCGACCAGCTTGAAAATGTTCAGTCCACCGTTCATCGCTTGAAGGCTCTCCGCCGGTATCTATGGCTTAGGTAATGAGGAATTCGTTGGGAAACAGGTCCGCCGGAATCTGGGCCGGGCGCATCGTGTCGAGGTTCACGCAAGCCGCGCGCACCGTCGCGCGCACCAGCGTCGTGCCCCCGCTCACAATCTCCTGACCGAACAGCATACTTGCTGAACGACGTTCTTTGACGGCTACGCTGACCAGGAGTTCATCATTCAGACGGGCCGGGCGGAGGAAATCGAGCTGCATGTCCCGGACCACGAAACCCAGGCTCGAGGTCTCGCGCAGGGCCACCTGGTCGATTCCCTGGGCGCGCAGCCACTCCGTGCGGGCCCGCTCCATGAAACGGAGATAGTTGGCGTGGTAGACGACGCCACCAGCGTCGGTGTCTTCCCAGTAGATCCGTACGGGCCAGCTGAAGGCGCTCATGCGTCGTCCGAAAAGAGGTCCGGGGCCACGGTCTGGCGCGGCGGAGGGGTCAGGCCGAGATGGCGCCAGGCCTTGGCGGAAGCCATGCGGCCACGCGCGCTGCGAATCAGGTAGCCCTGCTGGATGAGGTAGGGCTCGACCACGTCCTCCAGGGTCCCACGGTCTTCGCTCAGGGCGGCGGCGAGCGATTCCACGCCCACGGGGCCTCCATCGAAGTTCTCGATGATCGTTTTCAGCAGGCGGCGGTCGAGGTCATCGAAGCCCAGAGCGTCGACCCGGAGCATATCCGTGGCGGCTTTTGCCAGGTCGTGGGTGATCTTGCCGTCGCCGCGAACCTCGGCGAAGTCGCGCACGCGGCGCAGCAGCCGGTTGGCGATACGGGGGGTCCCCCGCGAGCGCCTTGCGATCTCGACGGCACCTTCCATGTCGCATTCGATGTTGAAAATGCGGGCGGCGCGACGGACGATCGCCGTCAGCTCGTCCACGCTGTAGAACTCCAGCCGCTGGATGATGCCGAAACGGTCGCGCAAGGGGCCGGTCAGCAAACCCGCGCGGGTCGTCGCGCCAATCAGGGTGAACGGTGGCAGATCGAGCTTGATCGAGCGGGCCGCGGGGCCCTCGCCGATCATGATGTCGATCTGGAAGTCCTCCATGGCCGGGTAGAGAACTTCTTCGACCACCGGCGACAGGCGATGGATCTCGTCGACGAAGAGGACGTCATTCGCCTCCAGGTTGGTCAGCAGCGCGGCGAGATCCCCCGCGCGCTCCAGCACTGGACCCGAGGTGGAGCGGACGTTCACACCGAGCTCGTTGGCGATCACGTGGGACAACGTGGTCTTACCCAGGCCGGGCGGCCCGAAGATCAACACGTGATCCAGCGCGCCCTGCCGGCGCCGCGCCGCCTCAATATAGATGGCCATCTGCTCGCGCACCGTCTCCTGACCGAGGTACTCGGAAAGCCGTTTCGGACGAATGCTGGCTTCCAGCGCATCGTCGTCCATGGCGGCGGTGGCGGAAATGATGCGGTGCTCGGACATGGGCGCATTATGGCAGGTCTGCGACGGGGACAGCCTGCGAGCAGGCCGTCCCACGCGTTGGGGCCACGACAAAGTTAGCCGTTACCCTCCCAGACTCCTGGCCAGTTTCAGCAACGTTTGCTGATTTGCCTCAACCGCATCGACGTGGACGGGCTGGAGGTCCAGGCGAAAGTCGGTGCTCTCGGTGACCCAGCTGATCGAAACCAACGTCGCCCCGTCGTCCGAGCGCATGGTCTTCAGCGTCGCCGGATGGCCGTTGACTTCACTGTTAAGCCACTCCTTGACCAGGGTGATGGAGCCGCCCGTTTCGCGATACTCGGACTCGTCAAGCCGGACGAAGCCCAGGCCAGCCACATCCCAGGAACGCGTGACGCCACTCCATCGTCCGTCGCTCACGCCACCGGCCGTCGTTGCCTCCACCATGGGATGGCTCTCGAGCAGAGTCCCACTCAATGAGATCGGGGTGTAACGGAGGTGAGGACGAATGTCTGCGAGCGAGTGGTACCGCTTGCCAAACAACGACGTCGACGCCAGTGCAGGCTGAGCGGTACGCGTTGCCTGCCGCAAATCCGGGACCTCTCCGCTATCAGAGATATACGAACCGACGCTGGCCTGCTCAGCAATCTCCTGTCGCATCCGCTGGGCGATTGGGCCGACGAAAGGCGAGTCGCCTAGAGCGACGATGTGGAGACCAGGCGACGAAGGCAGGCGGGCGAGATCTAAGCCTCGCGCTCGCCCGTACGATCCCAGGCCCACATGATCGCTTTCGGTATACATATAGTGAGTACTGAGTTCCGGTCGATCGTAGGTCACAGACTCATTGACGACGCCCGCAACACAATTCGCCCGACTGAGCCATGCGACCCCGGCAGATGCGTCGGCGCAGGCCGTGGCAGTTGCGAGTGCAAAAACGTACTTCGCTGCCCGCATGAGATCACCTCATTCCATGTCCGCGATTCGGACAATCTGAGGCTACGATTCGGCGGAACTTCCGCGAATCGGCACGAACCGATACGCCAAGTCCGTGCACGCGCTCTCGAGGTCGAGGGCGTCGCCGGAGCACGCTGGGGGCTCGCCCTGCGTTCCCGACGGGCGAGGCCTTAGGCAACGGTTCGCCGCTGAAACGGCTCCTACAAAGAGCTCGTCATCGCGCGCCAGGTCAGATCTCGACCTGTGCACCCAGCTCGATCAGGCGATTGCCCGGGATCTGGAAGAACGCTGTCGCCGGCATGGCGTTGCGCGCCAGGAAAGCGAACAGCTTGTCGCGCCAGAGGGCCATGCCGGGACGACGCGCGTCGGCGACGATGTTTTCGCGCGACAGGAAGAACGTGGTGTCCATCATGTCGAAGTCGAGACCCTTGGCCCCGGCCCTGCCGAGAGACGCCGGGATGTTCGGGTCCTCGGCGAAGCCGTAGCGCAGCTGCAGGCCGTAGAAGCCGCCGCCGTATTCGATGACTTCCATCCGCTCGTCGTAGTCGGCGACCGGCGTCTCCAGCATCTCCACGGTAAGCAGCACGTTGCGCTCGTGCAGCACCTTGTTGTGCTTGAGGTTGTGCAGCATCGCGTGCGGCACGGAATTCTGGTTGGCGGTGAGGAACACGGCCGTGCCCGGCACGCGCAACGGCGGGTGGTCAGAAATATTGGCGACGAACGGTTCAAGCGCGAGACCGGACTGCTTGATTTCGCGGACCACGAGGTCCCTGCCCCGGCGCCAGGTCGTCATGACGGTGAAGATGACCACGCCGAGCACCAGCGGGAACCAACCGCCATGGGCGATCTTGAGCGCGTTGGCGCCGAAGAATGCGAGGTCGGTGATGAGGAAGATGACGCCCACCGTGATGACCGCGGACCAGTGCCAATGCCAGCGGTAACGCGCGACGACCAGCGCCAGCAGCGTGGTCATCGTCATGGTGCCGGTCACCGCGATACCGTACGCGGCGCCGAGGTTGTTCGACGAGCGGAAGCCGATCACCGCCAGGACCACGAGAACCAGCAACAGGCGATTCACCCACGGCACGAAGATCTGCCCGGACATTTCGTGCGAGGTGTGCACCACGGCCATGCGTGGCGAGTAACCCAGCGACATCGCCTCGCGCGTCATCGAGAATGCACCGGAGATCACGGCCTGCGAGGCGATGACCGCCGAGGCCGTGGCCAGCGCGATCATCGGGTACAGCAGGCTCTCCGGCACCATCTTGTAGAACGGATTCTCGATCGCGCTCGGATCGTGCAGAAGCAACGCACCCTGGCCGAAATAGTTGATCAGCAACGCTGGCAGGACGAAGAAGAACCAGGCGAGGCGGATCGGCTTCTTGCCGAAGTGGCCCATATCCGCGTACAGCGCTTCGCCACCCGTGAGGGCCAGCACGACACCGCCGAGGGCGATGAAGGCCTGCTTGCCGTGTTCCATGAAGAAGCGCACCGCGTACACGGGATTCAAGGCGTACAACACCTGCGGATGGTCGACGAGCTGGCGCAGGCCGAGCCACGCCAGAACGAGGAACCAGACGATCATCACCGGCGCGAACGCCTTGCCGACGATCTCGGTACCGTGACGCTGGATAGCGAACAGCGCGACCAGGATGACCAGGCAGATCGGCAGCACATAGGTTTCGAGCGATGGCGCGGCGACCTCCAGACCTTCGACCGCCGAAAGTACCGACATGGCGGGCGTGATCACGCCGTCGCCGTAGAACAGCGACGCACCGAAGATGCCGATGGCCGCAAGCACCCATCGGGCACGCGGGGAGCCGGCCACGCTGCGCTGCGCCAGGGCCATCAGCGCCATGATGCCGCCCTCGCCCTTGTTGTCCGCGCGCATGACGAAGGTGACGTACTTGAGCGAAATCACCATCAGCAACGACCAGAAGATCAGCGACAACACGCCGAGCACGGCCATCGGCTGCGGCGTCATGCCGTGCGTACCGAGCGTTTCTTTCATCGTGTACAGGGGACTCGTACCGATGTCACCGAAGACGATGCCGATCGCACCGAGCGCAAGCGCGGCAAGTTTTTTGCCGTGCGCGTTGCGCAACTCTTCAGCGTGGCTATGCTGGCCCATGGTTCAACTTCCCAGCGCGGCGCGTAGCGCCTTGCGAATAATGGCTTCGGCGGTATCGCCATCGGCGGCGACTTTCTGCACGAGGCGCGAAGCTTCCACAGGCTTGTAACCGAGTTGCTGGAGGGCGACGGTGGCCTCGGCCACCGGATCGGCCGGCATGACTTCGCCGGGCACGGTCGAGGGCAGACGCACGCCTACCGCATCGACACGATCGCGCAGCTCGACCACCATGCGCTCGGCAGTCTTCTTGCCGATGCCGGGAATCTTGGTGAGCGCCACCACGTCGCCCGCGTGGACAAGCCGCGACAGATCGTCGGTCGACACCCCCGAGAGCACGGCCAGGGCGATCTTCGCGCCAATGCCACTCACTTTGAGCAGGTGGCGGAACATGGCGCGATCGGGCTCGCGGAGGAATCCGTAAAGCGAGACCCCATCCTCTCTTACCGCGTAATGGATAAGCAGGATGACTTCCTTGCCGGTCGCCGGAAGGTCGTAAATCGTGGACATCGGGGCGTCGACGTCGTAACCGACGCCGCCCACCTCGATGAGCAGTGAGGGAGGCTGCTTGCTGATGAGGGTTCCGCGCAGTCGACCGATCATCGGCGTCTCCATGCCGTGCGCGGGATGCCCACGCGTTCAAGACTGGTCCGGGTGTGCGCATGGGCGATTGCGATCGCCAGCGCATCGGCGGCATCCGCCTGAAGCGGACCCTTGATGCCGAGAATCATCCCGATCATGTGCTGGACCTGGGTCTTGTCGGCGCGGCCGGTTCCGACCACCGCCTGCTTGACCTCGGTCGCTGCGTATTCGTGCACGACGATTCCCTGGCTGACCATGGCGACAATGGCCGCGCCACGTGCCTGACCCAGCTTGAGGGCCGAATCGGGGTTGCGCGCCATGAACACACGCTCGATCGCAGCCTCCGCCGGACCGTGCATGGCGATGATCGCGCAGAGTTCGTCAAAGATGCGTTTGAGGCGAAGGGGAAACGTCGCTTCACCGCCGATGACGAGCGCGCCGTGCCAGACGTGAGTCAACGTGCCGTTGTCGGCCACGTCGATCACGCCCACACCCGTGCGCTGGCTGCCCGGATCGATACCGAGAATGCGGGTCATGACAGCGATGGGTTCACGAGCTCACGCGTCTTCCGCATCCTGGCCGGGCAGGATGGCGTTGTGGTAGACCTCGTCCACGTCGTCGAGGTCGTTCAGGCGCGTCAGCAGCTTCTCGAAGTGCTCGAGGGCCTCGCCCGCGGGCGTGACCAGCGGTCCGTTCGGGCGCATGACGACATCGGACCCGTCGATATCGAAGCCGGCGGCGGCAAGGGCCTTGCGCATGGCTTCGACGGCGATCGGGTCGGGGGCCAGCAACACCGTGCCGACGCCGTTTTCAATCGCGATGTCGTCGGCGTTGTTCTCGATGGCCGCTTCTTCCAGCTTCGCCTCGACATCGGCGTCGCCGCCGGTGTGGACGACGACCTGGCCGACGTGGGTGAACTGGAAGGCCACCGAATTGGTCGTGCCCAGGTTGCCGCCGAGCTTGGTCAGCGCGGCGCGGACGTCGGCGACCGTGCGGGTCTGGTTGTCGGTGACACAGTCGATGATCAGCGCGGTACCCGCCGGGCCATAGCCCTCGTAGCGGATCTCGTGCATGTCGGCGCCACCCTCGGCACCCGAGCCGCGCTTGATCGCGCGATCGATGGTGTCGCGGGTCATGTTCGCGGCCAGGGCCTTGTCCACGGCCGCGCGCAGGCGCGGATTGCCGTTGGGATCGGGCACGCCGCCACGGGTGGCGATGGTGATTTCGCGGATCAGCTTGGTGAACACCTTGGCGCGCTTGGCGTCTTCGGCGTTCTTGCGACCTTCGATGGACGGGCCTCTACCCATGTGCGTTTCCTGGCTTTACCGGACGGACGAGGGCGCGATTCTAGCCGCAATCACGTTAAGGGGCTAAGGGGGAGTCGAACCGACCGTCGCGAAGGAAAACAGCGACCTGCCTGGCGACGTCCGCCGAGACCAGCATGCCGGTATGACTGGTCTCCAGCACGCAATGGCCGGCCAGACCCGGCAGACGGGTCTCTTCCACGCCGACGGAGCCGTCGTGCTCGTCGCCCAGGACCCCGACGAAGGCACCCAGGCCAACGGGCATGCGTCCGGCGATCATGCCGACCTCGCGGGCGCCATCCCATCTATCCAGGCCGTGCTCGAGCAGTTCGCGCGAGCGGCCGAGCAGCATGTCGCCGCCCCAGCGATGGGTGAGGCCCCTCGCCGCGCCGCTGCCGTTGAGCGGCGAACCAAGGCAGACGATCCGCCCCTGCGGCAAATCGTCATCCCTGCAGGCGAGCAAGGCCAGGATGCCGCCGAGGCTGTGACCGACCACATGGACCGAGCCCGGACCGAGGCTGCGGATCCGCTTGCGCAGGCGGTTGATCGCCTGCTCGGGCGGCGCGGCCACGCTCATGTATTCGAACTGGTGAACGCTGAAACCTTCCTCGCGCAGGCGCCGATGGAGCATCGCCATGGCGAAGCCCCGCATCCACAGACCGTGGAGCAGCAGGACTTCGGGCAGGTTGTCGGTCATCGGTGGGCGGCGCCGGTCAGGCCTTCGGCTCCACGGCGACGCGAACGTGGAGTTCCTTCAGCTGCGGCTCGGAAACCGACGACGGGGCGTCGGTCATGAGGTCCTGCGCGCTGGTGGTCTTCGGGAAGGCGATGACGTCGCGGATGGACTCGGTGCCGGCCATGAGGGCGGCAATGCGGTCGATGCCGAACGCCAGGCCGCCGTGGGGCGGCGCGCCCATGCGCAAGGCCTTGAGCAGGAAACCGAACTTGGCCTCGGCCTCATCCGCACCGATGCCGAGCAGCTCGAATACGGCGCTCTGCATGTCGGGTCGATGGATGCGGATGGAACCGCCGCCGATTTCAGCGCCGTTGAGGACCATGTCGTAACCGCGGCTCACCGAAATGGCGGCATTGGCACGAAGATCGGCAATGTCGTCCACCTTCGGCGCGGTAAATGGATGATGCAGGGCGACGTAGCGCTGCTCTTCCGCGTCGTATTCGAACATCGGGAAGTCAGTGACCCACAGCGGCTTCCAGGCATTCTGGACCATGCCGCGGTCGCGACCGAGCTTGATGCGGAGCGCGCCCATGAAGTCGGTGACGGTTTTCCAGCTTCCCGCGCCGAAGAACACGATGTCGCCCGTGGCGGCACCGGTCAGTGCCAGCACCTGCGCGAGTGCAGAGTCGTCGAGGAACTTGGCCACCGGCGAGTTGATGCCCTCGCGGCCCTTGGCGAGATCGTCGACTTTCAGCCAGGCCAGGCCCTTCGCGCCGTACTTGCCGGCGTATTCGGTCAGGCCGTCGATGTCCTTGCGGGAAAGCTCGGCGGCACCCGGCACGCGCAGGGCAGCCACGCGGCCGGCCGGATCGTTGGCCGGGCCGGAGAACACCTTGAACTCGACGTGCTTCACCGCCTCGGCGATGTCAGTCAGTTCGAGGGGGATGCGCAGGTCGGGCTTGTCCGAACCGAAGCGGCGCATGGCCTCTTCGTACGTCATGCGCGGGAAGCTGGCGTCGAGTTCGACGTTGCGCACTTCGCGGAACACATGGCGGATCAGGTTCTCGACGAAATCCTGGACGTCACGCTCTTCGACGAAGGCGAACTCCAGGTCGAGCTGGGTGAATTCCGGCTGGCGGTCGGCACGCAGATCTTCGTCGCGGAAGCAGCGGGCGATCTGATAGTAGCGATCGAAGCCGGCCATCATGAGGATCTGCTTGAACAGCTGCGGCGATTGCGGCAGCGCGTAGAACTGCCCCGGGTGCACGCGGCTGGGCACCAGGTAGTCGCGCGCGCCTTCCGGCGTGGCCTTGGTCAGGATAGGGGTTTCGATGTCCTGGAATCCGGCGGTGTCCAGGTAGCGGCGCAGTTCGCGGACCAGCTTGGTCCGGGTGCGCATCATCTGCTGCATCTCCGGGCGGCGCAGGTCGAGGTAGCGGTAGGTCATCCGCATGTCTTCGTTCGGCGTCTCGTGCAGCGCGAACGGCAGATCACGGGCGGCGTTGAGGATTTCGACCTTGTCGGCGATGAGCTCGACGGTGCCGGTTTTCAGTTTGTCGTTGGCCGCGAGGCGCTTGCGAACCTGGCCGGTGACCCTGATGCAGTATTCGTAGCCGAGTTCGCCGGCAACGGCGAAGGCGTCGGTGTTCTCGCGTTCGATCACGACCTGGGCAATACCCTCGTGATCGCGCAGGTCGACAAAGGCCACGTGGCTCTGCAGGCGAAGGGTATTCACCCAACCACAAAGGGTGACGTTCTGGTCGATCAGCGACTCGTCGATGAGTCCGCAAAAATGGCTGCGCATGCGCTTGAAGCTTCGTTGGGTAGACCCCGGATCGTACCACGACCCGGGGCCCCGCCCGGCGTTCCGGCGCTTAGCGACCGCCCCCGGAGAAGATGCCGCGGCAGCCCTTGTCGACCCATATACCGTCGCGGTCGACACCCCAGCTGTAGCCTTCCTGGCAGCGTGCATCGGAGTTCTGGCGAATCAGCCGCGGACGCCCGTAACGCGTATCGACATCGCAATGGCCGTAGCCACCATTGTGGCTGCCACAGTCGATCGTGCGCTGCGGACCGCCGCCACCCCAGCCCGGGCCTGGACCCGGCCGGCTATCGTCCCAACCCGGTCGACCGTTGTCCCAACCGGGGCGATCATCGCCACCCGGGCGACCACCGCCCCAGCCACCGGCCTCGGCGAAGATGCCGCGGCAGCCACGATTGACCCAGATCGTGCCGTGGTCGAAGCCCCAGGTCTGGTCGCGGACACAGCCGGCTTTCGATTCCTGTCGGACCAGCTGCGCGTCGCGCCACGAAACCGGGCAACGTCCCGGCTTGTTATCCCGGCTCCCGCAATCGATGCTGCCACGCTGCGCCTGAGCGACCGGCGACACCGCACTCATCGTCACTGCCATCGCCATCAGGGCAAGACCACCCAGCACACCACGCATACACACTCCTTTGTCATTCGATCGGGAGGCGTACGCTAGCGCAAGAAATTGCAACGGGCTTTGAACGAAATGACGAAGTTGATGCCTGGGGACACGGGTCCTGCCCGATCAGGGCGAGGACGGCCCGGAACCGCCCTTACTGCTCGGTGCGGGAGCCGCAGCGGGCGCGGGCGCCGGGGCTGCCGCTGCCGGGGCGGAGCTGGGTGCGGGCGCGGGTGCAGGCGCGCCGGATGAGCCCTCTGCGAGATTCTTCTTTTTGTCCCCGTCCTTCTTGAAGTCGGTTTCATACCAGCCGCCGCCGGCCAGGCGGAACTGCGGCGCACTGAGCATGCGACCCACCTGAGATTCGCCGCAGGTCGGGCAGACCGTGGGATCGGCGTCGGACATCTTCTGCAAGCGCTCGAAACGGTGTCCGCAGGCTTTGCACTGGAACTCATAGATGGGCATGGGCGGTTCTCTGAACGTTAGCCGGCGATTATCTGCCCGGAAGCTCCGGGCCGGAATACTTTTGCGTTGCACCAATGGAGTGAAATAAGCCAGCTCCGTGCCAACACCTTAAAAACAGGGATATCCATGCCATTGTTTCACCATTATGGCGCGCGCGTGACGAATCTGTTGACGCACCGCAGCGAGAATGCCTAGCGTCGATCCCAGCGCGGCATTTCGACCGCGTCCGCGGGGCACTCCCGCCCTGCGAGCGTAGCTCGCCTTGGGGACCCATCGATGACGACAGGCAAGACCTCTCGACGCAAGCCGGCGGCCAGCTTCTGGCTCCCCGCCCTCGGACTCATGATCGTGACGCCCGGTTACGCCCAGGACGCGACGCCACCCCCGGACGCCAGGCAAGCACGCCAGCTGGATCAGGTGGTGGTGACCGGTACGCGCAGTACCAACCGCACCGAAGCGGAATCATTGTCACCGATCGACGTGCTCACGCCCAAGGACCTCACCTCCAGCGGCGCGACCGACCTCGCTACCGCACTGGGGAGACTGTTGCCCTCGCTGGACTTTCCGCGCCCGGCCATCAACGACGGTAACGATGCCATCCGTCCGGCGAGCCTGCGTGGTCTGTCACCCGACGCCACGCTCGTGCTGGTCGACGGCAAGCGCTACCACACGTCCGCGCTGGTCAATTACAACAACTCCGTCGGCCGCGGTGCCGCACCCGCCGACCTCAACTCCATTCCGATCTCCGCGATCGACCACATTGAAGTTCTCCGTGACGGCGCGGCCGCGCAGTACGGCTCCGATGCCATCGCTGGCGTGATCAACATCGTGCTCAAGCACGGTGCCGGCGAGGGCAAGAACAGCATCAACATCAATGGCGGCACCATGAGCAAGCACGATGGTGACACCAACGGAACCGATGGCTCCATGGGCATCGACCTGGGCGGCAAGGGCGCGGATGCGAAGGGCTGGCTGCGCGTGGCCTGGAACTACCAGGATTCAATGAATACCAACCGGCGCTCGCCGCTCTCGCTGTACACACCCGAAGAAGCCGCCGATGGCAACGTGGCCCACCAGCGCTACGGCGACCCCGCGGTGAAGACCTACCAGGCGCTGACCAACTTCCAGTACGAAGTGGCGCACAACGTCGATGTCTACGGCTTCCTCACCATGAGTCGCCGCGACGTCACCTCGAACGGTTACTACCGTGCCGCCGCCAACGCGCGCAACGTGCCGGAGATCTATCCCAACGGATTTCTTCCGCAGATCGTCAACCATACCAACGACACCAGCGCCGTACTCGGGGTGAAGGGGATCACCGATAGCGGATGGCGCTGGGACGCCTCCGGCAACTACGGCATCAACAACCTCGGCTTTGACATCCAGAACAGTGTCAACACCAACCTGTTCTACACCACGGGTTCGTCGCCGACGTATTTCAACGCCGGCACGTTCAAGAACTCGCAGGCCCTGGCCAACATCGACATCGGCAAGGATCTCAATGTCAGCTGGCTGAAGAACCCGCTGACGCTCGCCTTTGGTGCGGAGTATCGCAAGGAGAAGTACCAGATCGATGCGGGAGATCCCACGTCGTACTTCTTCGACCAGGACACCCTCATCCCGGGTACGACAACACCTTACGCGGGCGGATCGCAGGTATTCCCCGGACTGTCTCCCGAGGCCGCCGGTAGCTTCACCCGACATAGCGAAGCGCTCTACGCCGATCTCGAAAACGACATCACCGACAAGTTCTCCGCGGGCATCGCGGGGCGTTACGAGCACTACAGCGACGCGGGCTCCACTCGCTCGGGCAAGATCTCCGGGCGTTACCAGTTCACCCCGACCTTCGCCCTGCGTGGCACGGTGTCGAACGGCTTCCGCGCACCGTCTCTGGCCCAGCAGAACTACCAGTCGGTGGTGACGATCATCGACCCGAGCACCGGCCAGCTGGCGCAGACGGGCACCTACCGTACGTCGGATCCGGCAGCGATTGCGCTGGGAGCCAAGGCGCTCAAGCCCGAGAAGTCGGTGAACTACGGCATCGGCGCGGTGTGGGAACCGATCGCCGATTTCAGCGCGACGCTCGATGTCTACCAGATCCGCATCTGGCACCAGATCCTCTATTCCGACACGATCAGCCTCACCGACCCGCTACTTGCCACGTACTTCAACAGCATCGTGCCGGGCCAGCAGGTCACCGCGATCCAGTACTTCGCCAACGCGGCGGCAACACGTACGCGTGGTGCGGACCTGGTGCTCAACTATCGCATCCCGACGACGTCGTGGGGCCAGGTGAACCTGCTCGTGAGCGGCAACTACAACCAGGTGAAGGTGCTCTCGGTAAGCGCGACGCCGGAAGTGCTGCAAGCCAATTCGACCGATCCCATCGAGCTGTTCGGTCGGTCGAGCCAGGGCATCCTGACCAAGGCCACGCCACGCACGAAGTTCCTGGTCGGCGCGGACTGGGCCATCGCGGGATTCAACGTGCATGGCGACCTCACCCGCTACGGCTCGGTTACCCGCGTAAATACCGACCCGACGACGGACCAGGTGTTCTCGGCGCGATGGTTGTTGAATACCTCGGTCGGATACGCCATTGATGCGTGGAACTTCACCGTTGGCGTGGACAACCTGACCAACCAGTACCCGACCCGCGTGAGCAGGACCGACACCGGTGAGGACTTTGCCAGTGGGTTGCAGTACTCGGCGTTGTCGCCGTTCGGTTTCAACGGACGGTATATGTACGCGAAGGTGGGCTTCAGGTTCTGAGCGTGGCCTGCTCTTTGTAGGAGGCGATTCATCGGCGAAGGGTGCTGGCGACACGGCCGAAAGCATCGCCGATGAATCGGCTCCCACCGAGCAAGAGCATCGCCGATGAATCGGCTCCTACCGAGCAGAAGCATCGCCGATGAATCGGCTCCTACCGAGCGAAAGCATCGCCGATGAATCGGCTCCCACACAGAGCTGCCCTGCCAGCGGTGGTCAGACCGCCTCGAAGTTGAGGTGGTTGCCGTCCGAATCCACGCGCACGGTCTGCCCGGGCGTGAACAGGCCCTGGAGAATCCGCTGTGCCAGCGGGTTCTCCAACTGCTGCTGGATCGCACGCTTCAGCGGACGCGCGCCATAGACCGGATCGAAGCCTGCCGAACCGAGCAGGTCCAGTGCCCGATCGGTGACGTCGAGCCCGAGCTGGCGCTCGGCCAGTCGCTTGCCGAGGTAGGCAAGCTGGATGCGCGCGATCGAGCGGATCTGCTTCTTGTCGAGCGGACGGAACACCACCAGATCGTCGAGGCGGTTGATGAACTCGGGACGGAAGTGCGCCTGCACCACACCGAGCACCGATGCCTTCATCTGCATGTAGTCGGCTTCGCTGTCGCCGGCCTGCTCCTGGATCAGGTTCGATCCCAGGTTCGAGGTCATCACGATGACCGTATTGCGGAAGTCCACCGTGCGACCCTGGCCATCCGTAAGGCGGCCATCGTCGAGTACCTGCAGCAGGATGTTGAAGACATCCGGATGCGCTTTTTCCACTTCGTCGAGCAGGATGACGCTATACGGACGGCGACGAACGGCTTCGGTGAGGTAGCCGCCCTCTTCATAACCGACGTAACCCGGAGGCGCGCCGACCAGGCGACTCACCGAATGCTTCTCCATGAACTCGCTCATGTCGATGCGGATCATCGCGTCCTGCGTATCGAAGAGGAAATCGGCCAACGCCTTGCACAGCTCCGTCTTGCCGACGCCGGTCGGGCCGAGGAAAAGGAACGAGCCATAGGGGCGGCTCGGGTCGGACAGTCCCGCACGGGCACGACGAATGGCGTCCGAGACCGCCTTCACCGCTTCTTCCTGGCCGACCACGCGCGAATGCAGCGCGCTTTCCATCTGCAAGAGCTTTTCACGCTCGCCTTCGAGCATCTTCGCCACGGGAATACCTGTCCAGCGGGCGACCACTTCGGCGATCTCCTCGGCCGTAACGCGGTCCTGCAGCAGTGTGAACTCCTGCTTCTCCGCCTGTTGCGCCGCGGCGAGCTGCGCCTCCAGCGCCGGCAGGCGGCCGTACTGGATCTCGCTCATCGCCGCATAATCCTGGCGACGCTGCGCGGCTTCGAGTTCGAGGCGCGCGGCCTCGATCTGTTCCTTGACCTTGGTCGTGCCCTGGAGCATGGCCTTTTCCGACTTCCACACCTCGTTGAGGTCGGAGAACTCGCGGTCGAGCTTCTCGATGTCGGACTCGAGGGTGGCCAGGCGCTGTTTCGATTCGTCGTCCTGCTCTTTCTTGAGCATTTCGCGCTGGATCTTGAGCTGGATGAGGCGGCGCTCGAGGCGATCGAGTTCTTCCGGTTTGGAGTCGATTTCCATGCGGATGCGCGACGCGGCCTCGTCCATCAGGTCGATGGCTTTATCCGGCAGCTGGCGGTCGGGAATGTAGCGCGCGGAGAGCGTGGCCGCGGCGACGATCGCCGGATCGGTGATCTCGACACCATGGTGAACGGCGTAGCGCTCCTTCAGGCCACGCAGGATCGCGATGGTGTCCTCGACACTGGGCTCGCCCACGTAGACTTTCTGAAAGCGGCGTTCGAGCGCGGCGTCCTTCTCGACGTACTTGCGGTATTCGTCGAGCGTCGTCGCACCGATGCAGTGCAGCTCGCCGCGCGCCAGCGCCGGCTTGAGCATGTTGCCCGCGTCCATCGCGCCATCGGCCTTGCCCGCCCCGACCATCGTGTGCAGTTCGTCGATGAAGAGGATGACCCTGCCTTCCTGTTTGGAGAGGTCGTTGAGCACGTTTTTCAGGCGCTCTTCGAACTCGCCGCGGAATTTCGCGCCGGCGATGAGCGCGCCCATGTCGAGCGAGAGCACGCGCTTGTCGCGCAAGCCTTCGGGCACTTCACCGTTGACGATGCGCTGCGCGAGGCCTTCGACAATGGCTGTCTTGCCCACACCGGGTTCACCGATGAGTACGGGATTATTCTTGGTGCGGCGCTGCAGGACCTGGATGGTGCGACGGATTTCCTCGTCGCGACCGATCACCGGATCGATCTTGCCGACCTCGGCCCGCTCGGTCAGGTCGATCGTGTACTTCTCCAGCGCCTGGCGCTGCTCTTCGGCGTTCTCCGACTGCACTTTTTCACCACCGCGCAGCTTGTCGATCGCCGCTTCCAGTCGCTCCTTCGTGGCACCGGCGGCCTTCAGTGCGCCGCCGACCTCGCCGCGATCCTCCAGCAGGGCGAGCACGAACAGCTCGCTGGCGATGAACTGGTCGCCGCGCTGCTGGGCAAGCTTGTCGGTGAGGTTGAGCAGGCGATTGAGATCGTTGCCGAGATTGATGTTGCCTTCCTCGCCGCTGACGCGAGGCAGTCGGTCGAGGATTTCGCCCACCCGCTGGCGCAGGGCGGGCACGTTAACCCCAGCCTGTGTCAGCAGCGGCCCGGTCGAGCCGCCTTGCTGGTCGAGCAGCGCGGCCAGCACATGTGCCGGCTCGAGCATGTTGTTGTCGCGGCCGACAGCCAGCGACTGGGCGTCGGCCAGCGCTTGCTGGAATCGCGACGTGAGTTTGTCCATACGCATCGATGGTTCTCCCAAAGGTTCTGGCGCGCCCCGGGCCCTCCCCGCGACCGCCTCTGGCCAAACAGATGCGGGTTAAAGCGTGCTCCTTCAACAGTGAAAGGCAAGCGCAACAGGTCGTCCTCCGCTTTTTTCACACTACACGCGGCATCCTCGGGGGATCGCCGCCCCATGGAGCCACCGTGACAGCCAGCCGCGACACCCTGCCCCGCCCCGCTCCGGGCCTGATCGACTCCGGAACGGCCCTGTTCCTGGACGCGGACGGCACCCTGCTCGCCTTCGCTGATGATCCGGAGGGGGTCGCCCTTGCCGACGGCCTGCTCGATACCCTGGATGCGATCCATACGGCGCTGGGTGGTGCGATGGCACTGGTCAGCGGACGGGCGATCAACGGGCTGGACCGGATATTCGGCCGTCCACACTGGGCCGCCGCCGGCCAACACGGCTTGGAACGACGCGACGCGACGGGGCGGGTGATCACGGTTCCTGTGGATCCGGCGGAACTGGCCCGCCTACGCGAGGCGGTCCACGCGGTCGCTGCCGAACTGCCTGGCGTACGGGTCGAGGACAAGAGCTGGTCGGTCGCGCTGCATTGTCGCGAACGCCCGGAGTACGAGCCGGAACTGGCTCGCCGCGCGCCGGTGATTGCCCAGCGATTCCCTGGCTTCGAGTTGCAACCGGGCAGCTATGTATTCGAGTTCAAGCCACGCGGCATGGACAAGGGCGTAGCGATTGCCGCCTTCCTCGACGAGGCGCCGTTCCGGGATCGACGCCCCGTCTATCTCGGTGATGATCTCACCGACGAGCACGGCTTCGCGGTGGTCAACGCCCACGGCGGCGCTTCTGTTCGCATAGGCGCAAGAACACCGTCACACGCGACGTTCACATTGTCTACCCCGGCCGACGTTCATGCTTGGCTGGATTCCGTGAAAGCCAGGCTGTCGCAAGGAGCCGCAAGCGCAACATGAGCCGACTAGTCGTCATTTCCAATCGCGTCGCGCTACCGAAGCAGACGCAGACCGGCGGACTGGCGTCCGCAATGAACGCGGCGCTGCAGGAAATGGGCGGCCTGTGGTTCGGCTGGAGCGGTAACATCGCCGCCGAGACCGGCAAGGAATTGCATGAGGTGGCCGACGGCCACATCAGCTACGCCACCATCGACATGTCCAAGGCGGACCACGACGACTATTACAGTGGCTTCGCCAATCGTGCCCTCTGGCCGCTCTTTCACTATCGCGCCGACCTCGTCGACTACCGTCGCGACCATCTCGAAGGCTATCTCCGGGTCAACCGGATGTTCGCCAAGCGCGTGGCCAGGCTGCTCAAGAAAGACGACATCATCTGGGTACACGACTATCACCTGATCCCGCTGGCGGCGATGCTGCGCGAGCTCGGTGTCGAGAACCGGATCGGCTTCTTCCTGCATACGCCCTTACCGGCGGCAGGCTTGCTGATCACCCTGCCCCGGCATCGCGAGCTGCTCGAACCACTGGCCTCGTACGATCTCGTCGGCCTGCACACGCAGCGCGATCTTCGCGCCCTCGAGGATTATTTCCTGCACGAACTGGGCGCGGCCATGCGCACGGGTGGCCGCATCCGCGCGGCCAACGGGCGTATCTTCCGCGCTGGCGTATTCCCCATCAGCATCGATACCGCCGAGGCAGTGGAACTGGCCCATCGCGCGGAAGACAGCGGTGCCGTGGCCAAGCTCAGGGCGAGCGTGGATGATCGCTCACTGATCATCGGCGTGGATCGCCTGGATTATTCGAAGGGCCTGCCCGAGCGATTCGAGGGTTTTGCACGCCTGCTGCGCGACTACAAGGAAATGCGCGGACGCGTATCACTGCTGCAGATCGCCCCGCCGTCGCGCTCGGATGTGCCCGAGTATCGCTCGCTGCGTCGCGAGCTGGAACGCAGCGCCGGTCATATCAACGGCCAGTACGCCGAGCCGGACTGGGTACCGATTCGCTACGTGAACAAATCATTCGCCCATAAGGTGCTCGCGGGCTACTTTCGCGTGGCCAAGGTCGGCCTGGTCACGCCTCTGCGCGACGGCATGAACCTGGTCGCCAAGGAATACGTCGCCTGCCAGGATCCACAGGACCCTGGCGTGCTGGTGTTGTCGCGCTTTGCCGGGGCTGCCCAGGAGCTTGATGCGGCCTTGCTGGTCAACCCGTCGGATCTGGACGAGGTCTCCGAGGCACTGAAGCGAGCCCTCGAGATGCCGTTGAAGGAGCGCCGCATGCGCTGGCAGTCGATGATGGACGTGCTCGAACGCAACGACATCACCACCTGGCGCAACGCTTTCCTGCAGGCACTTACCGAGCCGCCCAAGGTGAAGCCGGAGATCTACGTGCAGACGCCGATGACGGCGCCTTAGGCGTCGGTCCAGATCAGCGACGCGAAACGACCGCTGTTCGCGCCATCGCGGCGGTACGAGTAGAGCCGCTCGTCGGTGAGGGTGTCGAAACCGCCACCCGATACCTGCGACACGCCGGCCGTCGCCAGCCTGCGCCGCGCAAGAAGGTAAAGGTCGCAATGCCAATGACCGGGTCGGGTGGAGACGAAGGCCAGCGCCGCGCAGGCATCACCGTCAACGAAGGCCGCACGCACTTCCTCGCCTACCTCGTACGACGATGCACCGATAGCCGGGCCGAGCCAGGCCTGCACCCCATCAGCCGCCATCGTCGCGACCGTGTTTTCCAGTACGCCCGCCGCCAGCCCTCGCCAGCCGGCATGGGCTGCACCGATCGTCTGGCCGTCGGCCGAGACGAACAGCACGGGCAGGCAGTCCGCGGTGAGTATGGCCAACGCCTGGCCCGGACCCCGTGCCACCGAGGCGTCCGCCACCGGCTCGTCGTCCCCGGCGGCGGTGGATTCGATCACCGCGATGCCATGCACCTGGCGCAGCCACAGGGGCGGTGCCGATAGCTCCAGCGCTTCGGCCAGGGCCCGCCGGTTGACTTCGACCGCGGCCAGATCGTCGCCGGAGCGCAGTCCCAGGTTCAGCCGGCCATAGGGGCCCTCCGAGACGCCGGGACCCCATCGTGTGGAAACGGCCGCGCCGACGCCGGCCGGCGCCTTCCAGTCCGGAACGATCCAGTCGCCTTCCACCCTTAGTCCTCGATCGGATGGAGGATGGTATCGGCGCGCAGTGCCTCGATCAGCGCGTCCTGATCGGTTGGACGCGGTGAGTCGAACTCCAGGTATTCACCCGTGATCGGATGGTCGAAACCCAGTTTCTCCGCATGCAGCGCCTGTCGACGGAAGCCGCGCAAGGCATCGATCAGCTCCTGGCTGGCGCCGCGCGGGAGGCGCAGGCCGTTGCCGTACAGCTGGTCACCGACCAGCGGGTGGCCGATATGGGCCATATGCACGCGAATCTGGTGGGTACGCCCCGTCTCCAGGTTGCACTGGATCAGGCTGTGGGCGCGGAAGCGCTCGCGGACGCGGTAATGGGTCACCGACTCCTTGCCACCGTCGATCACGTCGCGAACGCCCTGCTTGAGCCGGTCGTGCTGGTGACGCCCGATCGGCTCATCCACCGTGCCACCAGCCACCATCGTGCCAAGCACGACGGCCTCGTACTGCCGGCGCACCTCGTGCAGCGAGAGCATTTCGACCAGGCGCGTATGCGCTGCAAGGGTCTTGGCGACCACCATCAACCCCGCCGTGTCCTTGTCCAGGCGGTGCACGATGCCGCCGCGTGGCAGCTCCGCCAGCGCCGGATTGTGGTGCAGGAGGGCGTTGAGCATGGTCCCCGTGGGATTGCCGGCTCCGGGGTGGACCACCAGGCCCATGGGCTTGTCGACCACCATCAGATCGTCGTCCTCGAAGCGGATGTCGAGGGCGATGTCCTCCGGCTGGGCGTGGACCTCGTTCTCCAGCTCCGCCTCCAGTTCGACCTTCTCGCCGCCCCGGACAAGCTGCCGCGGCGCCGCGCGGGCCCCGTCCAGCAACACTTTCCCGTCCTTGATCCACCCCGTGAGGCGGGATCGGGAATAATCGGGGAACATCTCGGCCACGGTCTGGTCGAAACGCCGTCCAGCCGCCGTCACCGGCACAAGGGCTTCATGTCGTAACGTCGTCATACCGCCCCGCCCGGCCCATGGCCGGTTTCGGCTATCATGCCTTTTCGCTCAAGCATCCGAACTCTCTCAATGCGTGTAACTAAGATCACCATTCTGCTCGTCCTCGCCCTGTCGATGAGCGCCTGCTCGATGTTCCGCAGCAAAAAGGAGACGATCGACACGATGCCGGAAGACCGGCTCTATGCGACGGCTCACAATTCGCTGGAGTATTCGGACTATTCAGCCGCCGAGAAGGGCTACCAGCGCCTGATTGCGCGCTTCCCGTCCGGTGACGTCAATGAGCAGGCCCAGATCGAACTGGCCTACGCGCAGTACAAAGACAACAAGCCGGACGACGCGTACTCCACGATTAATCGCTTCATCAAGACGTTTCCGACCCACAAGCATGCAGATTATGCCTATTACCTGCGCGGCATGATCAATTTCGACCGGACCGGTGGCCTGATCGAGCGCTACCTGCAGCGTGGAAACACGGCTTCGACCCGTCGGGACCAGGGTTTCAACCTGACCTCGTTCGACGATTTCAGCCAGCTTGCCCGCCGGTATCCGAACAGCGCCTACGCCACGGACGCCCGCCAGCGCATGATTTTCCTGCGCAACCAGCTGGCCCAGTTCGAGATCAACGTGGCCGAGTACTACCTGCGCACGAAGTCGTATATCGCTTCAGCGGACCGCTCGCAGTACGTGGTCGAGCATTACCAGCAGTCGCCGGAGACCGCCGACGCCCTGGCTATCCTCACGCGCAGCTACGAAGCCCTCGACCGTAAGCCGCTGGCCGAGCAGACCCGCAAGGTGCTGGCCCTGAACTACCCGAACCACCCCTACCTGACCGACCCATCGTGGCCGCACAGCCCGTCGATCTGGCGCAAGGCGATTCCGTTCTCGGGTCACCATTGACCGATTGAGTCATCGCTCAAAAAGAAAAAGCCGGCGAAAGCCGGCTTTTTTGTTCTTCGCGCTTTTTGGGAGGGCTCGCCTTCGGCATCGCGTTTTGCGCGCGCGGTGCGGCGCAAGAGCCGGCGGGTGTCACCCTCGGGGCCACGTCTGCGGCGACCCGCTTTGGAAGGGCCGCCCAAAAGCGGCCGTTTATCGATTGCCCTGCGGGCCGGGTCGGGCTTCGACTGGGGGTTTCCGAATCGGCATCCTGCCTTAGCGGAAACGGCCGACCATCCGGGTCGGCCCCCTTCGGGCCTTGTCCAGTCGAAGCCCTCGCCTACGCTACCGGCCCCGAGGGTGACACCCGCCGGCTCTTCCGGATCCTGAGGTTCGTGGGGTCGAGCGCACCGCTCGCACTCCGAGGGGCGACTGTTCCTTAGCAGGCGACACGCGCTACGCCTCGCCGCGGCAAGTACCGTGTGATGCATGACTCCCGCCCGCCCGGGCTCCACTGACGCTGTGCCTCGCTGGTCCGACAACCGCACCTGACGGCAACAACCCGAAGGTAAGCGGCCAAGGAAAGGCGGCGACAGGCAACAACCAAAAGCGCAAAGCGATCGGCAAGCAGCGGCAAGCGCATAGCGACACCGTACGATGTGTTGCCGATCCGCATGGCGGCACCGCACGACCCCTTGCCCATCACGATCGCCAGCGGTGCACTTTCCACATGACGCCTCGCCGTGGGGAAGAGCCGGCGGGTGCCACCCTCGGGGCCGGTAGCGTAGGCGAGGGCTCCGACTGGACAAGGCCCGTCAGGGGGCCGGCCAGGACGGCCGGCCGTTTTCGCGCGACAGGAGTCGCGTCGAAAACCCCCAGGCGGAGCCCGACCCGGCCCGCAGGGCAATAAGTACACGGCCGCTTTTGGGCGGCCCTTCCCTAGCGGGTCGCCGCAGTCGTGGCCCCGAGGGTGGCACCCGCCGGCTCTTGCGCCGCACCGCGAGCGCAAAACGCAAGGCCGAAGGCGAGCCCTCCCGCAGCGCTTTTATCGCCAGTCAGAGGTGATCGGGTACCTACGCTCGCGGCCGAAGGCCTTGGTGGTGACGCGCGGCCCCGGGGCGGCCTGGCGGCGTTTGAACTCGTTGATGAAGACCATGCGGATCACCCGGCGCACGGTGGCGTCGTCGTGGCCGGCGGCGATGATGTCCTCGGCCGAGGCTTCGCCTTCGATGAACTGCTCGAGGATCGCGTCCAGCTCGTCGTAGGGCGGCAGGGAGTCCTGGTCAGTCTGTTCGTGGCGCAGTTCGGCCGACGGCGGGCGGTCGATCACGGCCATCGGGATGGCGCCGTCGATCGCCGCGCGCCAATGCGACAGGGCGTAAACCGTGGTTTTGTAGACGTCCTTCAACGGGGCATACGCACCGCACATATCGCCGTAAAGCGTGGCGTAACCGACCGCCATCTCGCTCTTGTTGCCGGTGGAAAGCAGCAGCTTGCCGGTCTTGTTGGACATGGCCATGAGCAGGACGCCGCGGGTCCGCGACTGCAGGTTTTCCTCGGTGATGTCCGGGTTGCGACCGGCAAACACGGGTGCCAGCGCGCCGGTAAAGGCCTCGTAGATGCCTTCGATCGGCAGCACGTGGTATTCGACGCCGAGATGTTCGGCCTGGGCCTTGGCTTCACGCAGCGAAAGATCCGAGGTGTAGACCGTGGGCATCATCACCGCGGTGACCTTGTCCTTGCCCAGTGCATCCACGGCGAGCGCGAGGGTCAGTGCGGAGTCGATGCCGCCGGACAGGCCGAGCAGCACGCCGGAGAAGTGGTTCTTGCCGATGTAGTCACGGATGCCGCGGACGATGCCCGCGTACATGATCGCTTCGGGGGAGCGCGTGTCGGCGGTGGGCCAGTCGATAGCGACCAGACGCCTGGTTTCCGTGTCGAATTCGACCGTGAGCAGCATCTCCTCGAACGACGGCGCACGGGCGAGTACCTCGCCATCGGCCTGGACCAGCAGCGAATGGCCATCGAAAAGCAGGTCGTCCTGGCCGCCGACGAGATTCACATAGGCGATCGGCAGGCCGGTTTCGCGCGCGCGCTGCTTGAGCAGCGCCTCGCGGGTGGCGGCCTGCCGGCGGTCCCAGGGCGATGCGTTAATGACGAGGATCAGCTCGGCGCCGGCCTGCGCGGCATAGGCGGCGGGTTCAGCCTCCCAGATGTCCTCGCAGATCAGCATGCCGACGTTGACGCCGTCGATGGTGAACACACGCGTGGCCTGGCCGTGCTGGAAGTAGCGCTTCTCGTCGAAGACCGTGTAATTGGGCAGTTCCTGCTTGTGGTACGTCCACTCGATCTGGCCTTCGCGGATGAGGGACGCGGCGTTGAACACCTCGCCCTGCGAATCCGGGTAACCCACGATCGCGGAGATGCCCTGGATGGTCGGCGCAAGAGCGCCGAGCTCGCGATGGCAGGCATCGAGAAAGCTCGGCCGCTGGAGCAGGTCTTCCGGCGGGTAACCGGAAAGCGTCAGTTCGGGGAAGGCAACCAGCGAGGCGCCCAGGCGGTCGCGTGCCTCGTCGGCCAGCGCCTTGACCCGTCGCGCGTTGTCGGCGGTGGCACCCACCGGGAAGTCGAACTGGGCCAGGGCGAAGCGGAACGTGGACATGGGGGATCCGTGCGGTCGCGGGGACTGCCTATGATAAGGCACAAGCCCTCAGGGGCGCCTCAGCGAAACAGGTCGCCGATCGCCAACGCCGTCCTGTACGGCTCAGGGTCATTTCGGTTGCTCAGCAGGACGACCGTCAGGTGCCGCTTCGGGTAACGAACGATCACGTTGCGAAACCCGATCGTCTCCCCCGAATGCCACAACGTCTCACCGGTCATCCGCCAGCCGTAGCCGTATGCCACGGTGGGATCATCCGTCGCCGTCCACGGCGTGAAGGCCGCCTTGCGCGACGCATCGCTCAACAATCGGTTGTCGTACAGCGCGGCATCCCAGCGCGCCAGGTCGTCGATCGACGAATAGATGCCACCATCGCCCAGCACCGAACTGGTCATGCTCTGGTCGGTACGCACCCAGTGCCCGCCCTCTTCGCTGTAACCGAAAGCGCGATGCGGCACGGACGGACCTTCGGTCACATAAGCGAGCGTATTCGTCATGCCCAGCGTCAGGAAAATGCGTTGACGCAGGAAATCCTGGAATGGCATGCCGGAGGCCCGCTCCACGACCAGCGCGAGCATCGCGTAACCGCCATTGCTGTAGCGGTACGAGGTACCCGGCGCAAAGTAGAGATGGTCGGTCTTCTCCAGCAACGCGAGCACATCCCTGTCGCGCAACGGCACGCGCGTGTCGGCAGCCATGATGTCTTCGTAGTCGATCAACCCGCCCTGATGGCTCAACAATTGGCGTAGCGTGATCGCGTCGGCAGCGGCCGGTAGCGACGGAAGCCAGCGCCGGACACGATCGTCGAGCGAGAGCCTGCCGTCCTGGGCGAGCAGGAGGATAGCCGTCGCCGTGAACTGCTTGGTCACCGAAGCGAGTCGATAGTCGGTCTGCGGCGACGCAGGTACACGGTGTTCCGCGTCGGCAAAGCCGTATCCGCGCCGCACCAGCGGCACGCCATCGCGAATCACCAGGAGCGACGCCCCCGGTCCGTCGCCGTCGTAGCGCTTCATCAAGGTATCCACCGACGCGTCACGCGACGGTGCGGACCCACATGCCGAAAGAACGCTGCAGAAGACCAGCAGGAACGCGAGGCGCATGCTCACTCCACGGGAACGTCGTAAATGGTGTCGGCGGCCACTGCGGATGGCAGCGAGTAATGCCACCACTCGAGCGCGTAGTTGACGAAGCCTTCGGCTGCCATCGCCTGCAGCAGACGCTGCCGGTTCGCGCGCTGCACGGCGGACACCCCAGGGTTGTCGGTATGCGCGCGCGGATCGAAGAAATCGAAGTCCGTGCCCATGTCCAACGGCGTGCAACGCGTGCTTTCGCAATGCATGAGCGTGAGGTCGACGGTGGCGCCGCGGCTATGGCCCGAGATCGGCGCGATGTACTCGCCAAGCAGCTTGTCCTTGCCCAGGTTCGGATAATGTTCGGCCTTGGTACGTGTTTCGGAAAGATCGCCAGCCCAACGAACGAACGCCGCCACCGCGCGCGCGGGTCGATAGCAATCCCATAACCGCAGGCGATACCCGTCCCTGCGCAGGCTTGCCTCCACCCGCGCGAGCGCCTGGGCGGCGGCCGTACGCAGGAGGCACTTCGGCGCGCCATAGCCGTCGACCGGCGCACCGGTGAAGTTGTCGCTCTTCGCGTAGTGGATGTCCTCGGCGATGTCCGGCACCAGCGAACGGATGTCGCTCAACCCGGCCTCCTGCGGTGTGCGCGCCGGCGACACCCGAGATAGGGGCTCGGCGGCTTGCGCGCTAAGGGCAAGCGCGCAGGCGAGTAAAAGCCAGGTCTTCATAGTCATTGCTGAAATCGGCATCGGGATCGACCTTGGTCAGGCGCAGCTGGTCCGGTGCAGGGAGGTCGAGCCAGGGCTCGGCGTCCATGCGCTGTCCATTCCACTGTACGAGGTATCGCGTGCCCACGCGCTTGAGCATGCCGGTCATCACCGGCGAGCGCGCGGCGGCAAAGCGCACCCCCTCCTTTGCTGGGCAGATACTCACCTCGCCGAACCACGGATCGCGCCACACGCCGAGCATCGAGCTTGCATCCTTCGTGGTGGCAGCGACGCGCGACGACGTGTCCGGGGCCCTCGATGCACCGGGCACCGAGGCCTCGGCCACGATGCGATCGGCGTACTCGCCCACCGTGTGCACCTCGGCCGGCGCGGTGAAGCGCTTGAGCAGGACCTCTGCGAGCGTGTCACGCGCGTCCTCACCACCACCATTCATGAGGATCACGAAGCCGCTGTGTTTCTCCGGCAGGAGGCTCACGGTGGAATACATGCCGGACAGCGTGCCCGTATGCGACACGCTCCATTGCCCGTCCACATCGGCGAGGCGCCAGCCATAGCCATAACCGTAGAGATGCGTGTCGTTCCAGTTCTTGCGGCGCTGGCCAACCGGCATGGGATTCTGTATAGACCACAACGGTTCGCGTTGCTTTGCGTCCAGCCAGGACAGTTGTGTCGCATCCGGCGCGAGCCAGTTGCCGGCCCAGCGCAACATGTCGTGCAGATCGCAGCGCACGCCGCCCGCGGCTGCCGAGGTGATCGCCGGCACGGTGGCAGGGTCGGCGTTCATCACTTCGTTGCCATGTTCGCCCAGACGATGTGGCTGGGCCACGTTGCCCACGCCATCGCGTGACCAGGTGCCGATCTGGCAACGACTCAGGCCGAGCGGTTCGAACACCTCACGCCGCAGCAGCGTTTCATACGGCACGCCACCCGCCGCGGCGGCTACCTCACCCGCCACGACATAGAGCAGGTTGTCGTAGGCATAGCGCGAGCGGAAGCTGTGCTCGGGCTTCAGGTAGGCCAGGCCGGCGAGGATATCCTTGCGAGTGAAGTCGTTCGGCTCGGGCCACAGCATGAGGTCGCCCGCACCTTCACGTAGCCCGCTGTTGTGGATCAGCAAGTCGCGCACCTGGATCTCGCGAGTGACCCAGGGGTCGTTCATGCGGAAGTCCGGCAGGTACTTCGTCACCGGGTCGTCCCAGTGCAGCTTGCCAGCGGCCACGAGCCGGGCCAGCAGCGCCGTGGTCATCGCCTTGCTGTTGGAGGCAATCTTGAACAGGGTCTTGTCGTCGACCTTGTGCCCCGAGCCGGCGACCAGCTCGCCCGCGGTCCGGGTGTAAACCACCTTGCCGTCTTCGATCACGCCGACGGCGATACCAGGAATGTGGTAGCGCGCAACGGCTTCGTCGACCAGCTTGTCCAGGGAACCGGCCGAGGCCGCTTCGTCGGCGGCCCAGACTCGCAGCAGGTTGCCACTCCACAGCTTCGCGGTGTCTACGTCGGAGAAGCCCCGGCGCTTCAGACCTGCGGTGACATTGCGCGTCTCCGAGGCATCCATCCACCCCGTCACTTCGCCGCCACCATCGAAATCCGAAGCGATGCCGACATGATCGACGCCTGCCACCTTCACCATGTGCTGGATATGGTCGAGGAAGTCGTCCAGCGTCGCCAGGGGGTGCTCGCGCTGGATCGCCTTCATGCCTTCGACATAAGCAGGCAGGTAGTCGTGTTTTTCGCTGTCGTAACTCTTGTCGCCGGCCCCATGGGCCACCTTGTCCTGCAGCGTCTTCTCCGCGGCCTCGCGTGCGGGATCTTTCTTCAGGAACTCCTTGTACGCAACAGCCTGGATGACACCGCCCTTCGCCGCGATGGCCACCAGCAAGTCGTCGGGAAGGTTACGCGGGTGGTCCGTAATCGCACGCGCGGACGAATGAGAGGCGATGATGGGCGCCTTTGAAAGCGCGAGCACATCGCGGACGCAGGCGTCGGAGGCATGCGAAACGTCGACCATCATGCCCAGCGCATTGGCCCGCTGGACGACCTGGCGGCCGAAGTCGGTGAGACCGAGGTTGCTGTCGGGCTTGTCGCCGAGCTCCTCCTTCGGCAACGAGCTACCGCAGAGATCATTGTTGCCCACATGCGCCAGGCCGACATAACGCGCCCCACGTGCGTAAGCCACATCGAGGCGATGCAGCTCGTGGCCGAGCGAGTAGCTATTCTCGATGCCGATCATGGCCGAAAGCCGTCCGGCCACCTTGTTCGCACGCACATCGGCCGGCGTGCGCGCCAACCGAATCTGGTCCGGGTAGCGCTTCAGCATGAGATCGATGGCGTCGTACTTGCGTGCCGCCTGTGATACAGCTCTGGCGTAGCCCGCTGGCGTCAACGGGCCCTGCTCCACGTAGATCACGAAGAACGCGGCATCAAGGCCGCCCCGGCGCATCTTCGGCAGGTCCACTTTCAGCGGCCCGTCCTTCCCGGCATCGAACCTGGGATCGTGCATGTACGACAGAGGAATATCGACGTGCGTGTCGAGGGTCAGCGGGTGGTCCTGAGCCTGCGTGGCGGCGCAGAAGCCCAGGCTAAGTAGAACGAGTCGCTTCATCGTTGCCTCCCTTAAAAAAAGGCACCCCGGTCCTGGGGTGCCGGCAAGTGGACCTTAGAAGTCCAGGGAGACAGTAAGTTGACCGAAACGCGGGGACTGGAAGCGCTGAGGCTGCAGGTAGGTCGGGTTGAGCCCGCCGACCGATGTCTGAAGATCCTGGTCGACACCCAGCGTGCGTTGCTGGTTGAGCACGTTGTACACAGCGAGCTTCACGCGCAGGTTGTTCTTCTCGTCCAACGGCAACAGGTAGGTGATGCTGGCGTTGAGATTGAACGTCCACGGCGTGCGGTCCGCGCCGCGGGGCGAACGCTGGTACACGCGATTCTCGGACACGGGATCGGCACAGTTCTCCACGCAGATGAAGTAGCTGTGGTAAACCGTGGCGTCATAGGGATTACCCACGCCATACCCAGTGATCGGGCTACCGGAAAGCGCCGTCACGTCTGCACCCACCTGCCACTGCCTGGTGATCGCATAGGTGCCGCGGACCTTGAACTGATGGCGATGGTCGTTGGGCAGGTAGCCCCCGTTGAGGTTCACCCAGGGGTCGTCGAAGTTCTCGGTACGGCCGGTGTCGTCGAAGTTCGTGTCGGAGTTGACCGGTCCTTCCGCGTTGCCGCGGTTCCAGGACAGCACGTACGAGGCATTCAACATCCACTTCTCGTCCCAGGCGCGATCGATCTGGAACTCCAGCGAGCCGAAGGTGCGCTTAGGCTTCTTCCAGCCGCGCTGGCCGAGGTAGTTGCCATCGGCGTCGTACATCGCCCAGCCCTGCTTCGAGGTATCGATATTGATGTAGCCGTCGGGCGTGCCGTCACAGTTGGTATCCCCATAGACCGTGAGTTTCTTGCCGGGGTTGCCCATGACGTAGCCGATGTAGCCATCACCGCCGCACTGCGGGGTGGCGCTGATCTCCATGTCGTCGATGGCATTGTGCAGCTTACGGTAGGTTCCACTCACGCCCCACGACCATTTGTCGTCGAGCGCCTGCTGGAAGCCGAGGATGGCCTCGTCCTGGTAGACCGAGTTCATCTTCTTGTCGACTTCGGCGCGCAGGTCACCCACGGTGCCATCACCCTGCGAGTCGTCCACCGCCCCGATCTGCGGCCCGAGGATCGGCATGGCGTAGGGCGAACCGTTGCGATCGAGGATCTGATAACCGTCGAAGGCGTAGTACGTACGCTCGTCAAGCAGGCCGCCGGCCTGCTTGATGTTGATGACATTCGCCACGGGCAGGTAGTAACGCCCGAGGTTGCCGAAGATCTTCGTGGTGCCGTCGCTCTTGAGGTCCCAGGAGAAGCCCAGGCGTGGAGCGATCATGTTGTCCATCTTGATATAGCTGGCGCCCTCGCCCGTCTTGTTGTCGAAGGCGTCGCGACGCAGGCCTGCGTTGAGCAGGAAGTCCGGCGTGATGTTCCAGTTGTCCTCGATGTAATAGGCATTGTTCGTGGTTTCGAACGTGCCGTCGATCTCATATCTGCGTGCACGCACGTAGGCGTCATAACCCGGAGGCACGACGCCGCCGTTTTCGATGGTCGCGCCGGGCGTGGTCGAGTAAATGTTGTAGTAGTACGAACCCGGTCCCGGATAGCGCCGCGAGTAATCGGAGGTGTCGACTTCATGGTCGTAACCGAAGCGCAGCACGTGGTCGCCCAGTGTCCACTCGAAGTCGGCACGGCCCTGCTTGCGCGTATCGTTGCGCTTCTCCACCGCCGTGCTCGTGCTGCAGCCGAGCGGGACGCCCGGACCGGGTACGGCCGAGACCTTCGCGACCGGGTTGCAGTCGATGTCCGACTGCGCACGGGTGAAGTCCTCGCGTTGATTGCGGCCGTACATCAGCTTCATCGAGAGGTCGTCGACGATGTAGCTGGTAAACGTGCCGTTCCAGTTGAGGCCACCGGTGTTGCTGTAGATCTCGTCGTTCTTCTTGCTCGTGGTGTCCGTGTCGTAGTCGTAGTTGTAGACCGAGCCGAGGTTCTTGTCCTTGTCCGAGAAGGCCATCAACTCGAGCAGGTTCTTGTCGTTGATATGCCAGTCGACCTTGGCGCCCCAGAAGCCGGAATCGGTGTCGTTCTGGGTGAGCACGGTCCCGAGGTTGTCGGTGTTCTGCGGGGTGTAACCACGCGCCTCGTACATGGCGAAGAAGAACAGCTTGTCCTTCACGATGGGTCCGGACGCGTACACGTTCATCTTGGTACGCGAGTAGTGATCCTCGGACGAGGTGATGTAGCGCTCGCCATCCCAGTAGCGGTTCTTCGTGGTGGCTTGCCAGTCGCTGGCTTCGAAGGTCATCTCCGCGCCGGTCTTGAACTCATTGGTACCCGAACGGGTCACCGCGTTCACCACGCCGCCGGTGGTGCGGCCGAACTCGACGGAGTAGCCACCGGTCTTGACCTGGAATTCCTGGTAGAACGCGAACGGCGCTTCGGAGAAGCCGTTGCGGTTGTAGAAGTCGGTGACGTTGAGTCCGTTCACATAAAACGAGTTCTCGGCCACGGACGAACCGCCGAAGGAGATGCCGCCGAACCCGGCATTGCCCTTATTCACACCCGGCGCCAGCAGCGCCACGGACTGCACGTTCTGATCAACCGGCAGGCGGCGGATTTCCTCGCGGCTTACATTGGTCGAGATTTCGGTCGAGCTGACATCGACTGCCGAGACGACCACTGGCGCACTGACCTGCACACCCTCCAGTTCCGTGGTCGCGGCATCCCGATCGACCAGGTTCACCGTGGTGGAATTACCCAGGCTTACGTCCACCTCGGTCGCGCCCACCGGCTTGCCATCCTTGCTGCTCTCGAGCCGGTAGTGGCCGATCGGCAGGAACGGAAAGCGGTAATTGCCTGCGTTGTCCGCGGTAACCGTGCGTGTCAGGCCGGTGCCCGGGTCGCGCACGGTGACCGTAGCGCCCGCCTTGGTACGGCCGACGATCGAGCCGTCGGTGTTCGCGCCGAAGGCACTGCCGGATACGGCAAGGCCCAGGCCAATGGCCATGCACAAAGCGCCGTGACGCAGGACGCGCCGGTTCGTCTTGATCTCCCCCATCTCCCCACTCCCATAAGATGATGTTTCGGGTTGTCGTGCGTTGTCCGGTCAGCGCGCCGTGTCACCGCCCCCTCGCGGTGTATCGACACGGTGCCACCGGAAGTCGTAATCGAACTGATCGAAGTAAAGGTTGCCGCCCTTCCACTCGACTTCGCCGCGCTGCGAGTCGACCGTCTCCGAACGGAAGAAGGTCTTCGGCGGCGCGAACGGCTGTGAATAGTCGTCGTTGAAGGCAATGCGGTAGGCATCCAGGCCGCCGAGGTAGAACCACTCGAGCTTGTCGTCGCCCGGCTTTGCGTTCGCTCCGGCCATCAGGCGGCCGAAGGTCACGTCCATAGGAACCCAGCCATAGGGCGCAACGTAGACCTGGCCCCAGTCGTGGATGTTGTTGTACTTGCCGTCGGAAAAAATCCAGCCCGACTGCCAACGGGCTGGAATGCCGTTGAGGCGCAACAAGGTCATCAACAGCAAGGTCTGCTCACCGCAATCGCCGTGCCCGGCATGCAGGGTGTAGTCGCTGATGTTGGAAAGGGTCGAGTATTCGCGTGCGCCCGCCCAGGGGATCGTGTCTACCGCGGCGAACAACTTCTGGGCGATGCGGTAGGGATTGGTTTCGTTGCCGACGACTTTCTTCGAGTACGCGCGCATGGCATCGGTAAAGACGATATGCGGTGCGCGTTCGGCGACGAAGGCTGCCAGCGCCGGTGTGATCGGACTGCGCGTGACCTTGGCCGGATCGATATCCACGTAGCTCGCGTAAAGCGTCAGTTCGTAGGTGATCGAGAATTCGGTGGGCTTGCCCGCCTCGGCTTTCTTTTCGAGGTAAGCGGTGCGCTGCAGCGTCGATTCGGGCGCGATGTCCACCTTGACCGGATCACTGGCCGTCAGGCGGATGTCTTCCTGCTGGCCTGCGATCGCGCGTGGATAAGGAATCCATGCGCGGATCGTCTCGCCCGCGGGCACCGCGTCGGCGTTCACCGTGAGGATCTGGGTCACGCTCTCGCGACGTGGCAGGACACTGGTCGCGTGGTTAGCGAGTGCAGCGTCGCGCACGGCACGGTGATGGTCGTTGAGGATTTCGTTGGGGCCGTCATCGAAGGGCACCTGCTCCTTGCGGCGGGCGCACGCCTCGGCACTGATACGGAACAGGTTTCCCGGTGCACGCTTGAAGTAGAGCGTGCGCCCGTCGATGACTTGCTTCTCGAGCAGGCCGGCCGCGTCCCACTTCGCGAATTCCGCGTCGGTGAGGTCGGGGATCTGCTTGCGCAGACGCGTCTTTACCGCGTCGGCGTCGAGCGTGAAGTCGATGAGGATGCGGCGCATGCGCTCGCGTTGAAATTCGAGGGTGCTGCGCTGTCCGGTGGTGAGGCCGGGTTTCGCCAGGGCGGTTGCGATGGAGGCTTCGGCTGCCTTGAAGCGGCCTGCGTCTATCTGCTTCGACGGAGCATCGCCGACGAAGTCGGCTCCTACCGAGCCTGGTCCGGCAAACGCGCCTGGTTCGGGAATGGGGGCTGGTTCGGGAACGGGGGCTGACGCGGCCAACGGGAAGGCGGCCGCGATGGCAGCGCAAACTATTGCGTTTCGTGTGGCCGCTTTCACCGTTCGGTATCCCCGATGCAACCGTGGTGGGTGGACGTGCGTCAGGGCTGTGTAACATGCTTGCAAAGCGCGGTCAATAATTTATGCTTCGCCCTACCTCGTTCGGAATACATATTCCTGACGACCGTCGTGACACCACCCGGGGAGGGACGCGTGATCCAGTCGGTTTGGCTTTACCTGGCCGTGATGCTGCTTGCCGCCGGCTTCTGGCCCGCGATCGAACGGCGTTTCGGCTGGAAGGTATTCGAGATCCTTCCACCCATCGTCCTCACCTACCTCACCGTCACCGCGCTATCGGTCGCCGGCCTCTGGACGGCCTCGGTGGAGATCCACGCGGCGCAGAACATGCTGGTGGCGCGGCTCGTGCCGGCCCTGCTCTTCCTGTTGATGATCAACTGCGACCTGCGCGCGATCCTTGCCCTGGGCCCACGGGTGCTCGGCGTCTTCGTCTGCACCTCGATCAGCCTGTTCATCGCCTTCCTGCTCGCCTTCCTGATCTTCCGTCACTGGATGCCGGGCAACGGCTGGATGCCGTTGGCCTCCCTGTCAGGAAGCTGGATGGGCGGCACGGCGAACATGATCGCGGTGAAGCAGGCGATCGGGATGTCCGATACGGCATTGGCGACGACCCTGCTTACCGACGCACTTTGCTACTCGATGTGGGTGGTGGTGCTGTTCGCGGTGGCCCGGCTCGCGCCCGCGTTCAACCGCTGGACGCGTGCGGTATCGAGTGCGGACCTTACCGTCGCCGAGGCCGCGCCGCGCGCTCCCGCCACGCCGGACAGCGTGCTGCTCTGGCTCGGCCTCGCCGTGCTGGTGGCCGCACTGTCCAGCGTATTCGGGGCGACACTGCCTGTCGGGAGCATGGTCTCCGCCACCACCTGGACCATCCTGCTGGCGACCGGCGCCGGCCTGGTCGTGGCGCATACACCGCTGGCACGATTGCCCGGTGCACAGACGGTATCGAGCGCGATGTTGATTTTCGTCGTGGCCGTGCTTGCCTCGCAGAGCAGCTTCGCCGGCATCGCCGCGGCACCTGTGTACCTGCTCGCCGGCGTCACCGTGATCACCCTGCATGCCGTGCTGCTCTGCCTCGCCGCACGCATCTTTCACTTCGACCTGTATCTGTGTGGCATTTGCTCACTCGCCCATATCGGCGGCGTGGCGGCCACGCCGGTGCTAGCCGCTACGTATTCGCGCTCGCTGGTGCCGGTGGGCATCCTGCTCGCGCTGCTCGGATATATCCTCGGGACTGGTTTCGGTCTCGTGGTCTCCACGGTGCTTTCGGCGCTGGCTTCCTGACCAAGGATCTCGCTATGACGACGCTTCGCCACACCTTGCTCGCCGCCATGCTCTTGCTGTCCCTGGGTGGGGCCGTCGCGGCGCGCGACACGCCCGTGCCGCCTTCGGGGATACCGGGTATCTCCGACGCGCAGCTCTCGCCGGAATTCTGGGTCGCGCGCCTGCCGGACGCCGACAAGGTCGTGCTCGATACGGCGGCCATCGCGGCGATCAACGAGCGCGTCGCCACGCTCGATCCATCGATGCACGACATCCGCCACCTGCCAGCCGCGTTGCCACGTGAGCAGGTGAAGGGATGGATCGAGAAGCTGACCAGCCGCCCCGGTAAGCCGCTGTTCGACATCGAAGGTAAGCCGGTGACCGCCACGGCCATCGACGCGGTGATGACCAACGCCGCCCTCACCGCGATTCCCGCGCAGGTAACCCCGCGCTATGGCATGGCCACCCGTCGTGGCGCACTGCGCGGCTATCCCACCGACCTTCGTGTGTTCAGCCACGCCGGTGACACCGACATCGATCGCTTCCAGGAAAGCACGCTGTTCCCCGGCGATCCGCTCGTCGTGGTGCATACGAGCCAGGACGGCAAGTGGGTGTTCGTCGTCAGCCCGCGCTATGCGGCCTGGATGCACGCCGACGAGGTGGCCTATGGTGAGCCCGCCGCGGTGTTCGCGCATGCCGATGCCACGCCATATCGCATCGTCACCGGCGCCAGACCGCTGACCGTCTACACGCCCGAGGCACCTGCGGTTTCGGAGCTGCAACTGGACATGGGTACGCGCGTACCGCTGGATACCTCGTTGCCGCAGGACCAGCCGGTGAACGGCCAGAGCCCGTACACCTCATGGGTGCTGAGCCTGCCCGTGCGCGGTGCGCAGGGCGCGCTGTCGTTCCATCCCGCCCTGCTCCAGCGGAACCAGGATTCCTCGGCCGACTACCTGCCGCTCACCCGGGCAAACATCGTGCGCCAGGCCTTCAAGTTCCTCGGCGAACGCTACGGCTGGGGTCATGCCTACAACGGCCGTGACTGCAGCGGCTTCGTTTCCGACGTGTACCGGAGCATGGGCGTGCAGATGCCGCGCAACACGCGCGACCAGAGCATCAGCCCCGGCCTCACCCATACCGTCTACACCGACAAGGACAGCCACGATGCGCGCGTGAAGGCAGCGATGGCGCTGGAGGTCGGCGACCTCGTCTACATCCCTGGCCACGTGATGATGGTAATCGGCAAGATTGACGGCGAGCCTTATGTCATTCACGACGTGGGCGGCATGAGCTACAGGCAGGCCGACGGCAGCCTGCGTCGCATCAAGCTCAACGAGGTTTCGGTGACACCGCTCCTACCCATGATGTTCAGCGACGACAAGACGTTCGTCGATCGCATGACCAGCATCGTGCGCATCCGCTAATCCGCCCAGCGAGACTCCATGAAGATCACCGATATCCGCTTCGGCATGCTGCGCGTGCCATTGAAGACTGCCTTCAAGACGGCCTTGCGCACGGTCGACAAGGTCGAAGACATCGTCGTGATGGTGCATACCGACGAGGGCAACGTGGGCTACGGCGAAGCGCCGGCCACCGCGGTCATCACCGGCGACACCCACGGCTCGATCGTCGACGCCATCCGCCATTACATAGCGCCACGCCTGATCGGCGAAGACATCGCCGATCTCAACCGGATCACCAAGCTGATCCAGGGCACCATGGAGAAGAACACCAGCGCCAAGGCGGCGGTGGAGATTGCGGTCTACGACCTCTGGGGCCAGCTCTATGGCGCGCCGCTGTACAAGCTCCTTGGTGGGGGCGACCCGGTTATCACCACCGACATCACCATCAGCGTCGACTACATCGACAAGATGGTCGCCGACTCCGTCGCCGCGGTGGAACGCGGCTTCGAGTCGCTGAAGATCAAGGTCGGCAAGGATATCGGCGTGGACATCGAGCGGGTCCGCGCGATCTACGCCGCGGTGGAAGGCCGTGCCCTGCTCCGCCTCGATGCAAACCAGGGCTGGACGGCAAAGGAAGCCGTCTACGCACTGCATGCGCTGGAAGATGCGGGCGTACGCCTCGAACTGGTCGAGCAACCGGTGAAGGCACGCGATCTGGAAGGCATGCGCTATGTCACCGAGCGCGTGCACACGCCGATCATGGCCGACGAGAGTGTCTTCGGGCCGGCGGAAGTCATGGACCTTATCCGCATGCGTGCCGCCGATATCATCAACATCAAGCTGATGAAGACGGGCGGTATCTCCCATGCCATCCGCATCGCGGACATCGCCGGCCTCTATGGCATCGAATGCATGATCGGCTGCATGCTGGAGAGCAGCATCAGCGTCGCCGCTGCCGTGCATGTGGCGGTGGCAAAATCCGATGTCATCACCAAGGTCGATCTCGATGGGCCTTCCCTGTGTGCGTACAACCCCGTCGATGGCGGCGTGAACTTCAACGAATCGGAGATCTCGGTGAGCGATGCGCCGGGCCTTGGTATCCGCGAGATCCGCGGCCTCGAGCCGCTCTGAGGGACGCCGCCATGTCGCCACTGGTGAAGATCCGCTCCGAACGCGACCGCATGTCGGCGGTGGAGCGGCGTATCGCCGACTTCATCCTCGAGAACGCCCAGCTGCTGCGCGACTACTCGTCGCAGCAACTGGCCAATGCACTGGGTATCAGCCAGTCCAGCGTGGTCAAGTTCACCCAGAAGCTGGGATTCCGCGGCTACCCGGACCTCAAGTACTCCGTGGGTGAAGCGATCGGCCGCACGGAGGAAGGTGGCAGCGAAGCCATGCCGGTCACCGAACGCCCGGGTGGCGACCCCCTCGGCGCGGCGCTGTGGCAGCGCAAGGCGCGTGCCGAAGAAGCGACTCGCCTCATCAACAGCGCCGAAACCTTGCATGGCCTGGTCGATGCCGTCGAGTCGGCGGGGAAGGTCTTCCTCATCGGCCTGGGCGAGGACGACCTGCACGCGCGCGGGTTCGCCGTGCGCCTGTCGTTGTTGGGCATCGTGGCTATCCGGCACTTCGACGTAAGCCGCATGGCGGCGCAGGTCGCGATGTCCGCGCCGGGTGACCTGCTGATCGTGTTCTCCGAGCACGGCAAGCATCCCGCGCTGGTCAAGATCGCCCGTTATTTCCGCGAGCAGCGTGGACGTGTGGTTACCGTGACCCGCCATACCTCCAATCCGCTGCGCGCGCTGGCCGATATCGCCCTGGCGGTGGCCGCGCACGACGATGCGTCCTACGTCCAGTCGTTGATCTACCAGTCCACCGTGCAGCAGTTACTCGACACCGTCTTCGTCCACCTGTGCGAGGGCGACGAGGCGCGTCATGCGCGCCTGGTGCAGAACCTCGACCGCATCCAGCAGATGCTCGAACCCTGACCGGAACGCCACATGACGTCACCCCGAACACTCAGTCGGCTTCTCGGCCTGGCCGCCTTCTTTCTCACCGCGTCTACGGGCGCCTTCGAGACGCCGTCCGCCTGGTCGGTGTCCCGCCAGATGATCGTTGTGACCACCGACGGCTGGGACGTCGATCATGGAAGGCTGCGCGCGTATGTCCGCGAAGGCTCCCAATGGAAACAGGAAGGTCCCGCCACCGATGTGACCATCGGCAAGCACGGTAGCGCCTGGGGCGTGGGCCTGAATCCACCCGGGCACGATGGCCCGGTGAAGAAAGAAGGCGACGGCCGCAGTCCGGCGGGCGTGTTCCGTGTCGGCGAGGCGTTCGGCTATGCGGAGAAGAACCCCACCGCACTGCCGTACCGCGGCCTGACTGCGTCCGACTATTGCGTGGACGTGGACAGCTCGGCTTATTACAACCAGGTCGTCGACGCGAAGAAAGTCGGTGAGAAGGCTGTCGCCGGCGCCACCGAACCAATGCGCCGCGACCTGCACTTCGATGGCGACCATGCCTATCGCATTGGCTTTGTCATCGAGCACAATCCCGACGGTCGAAGGGGTGCAGGCAGCTGCATCTTCGCCCACCTGTGGAAATCACCTACCTCGCCGACCGCCGGCTGCACGGCCATGGCCGACGACGCGATGGAACGGCTGCTTGGCTGGCTCGATCCGAAGAAGAAGCCGGTCTTCGTGCTGCTGCCGAAGTCCGAATACGCTCGCCTGCGCGAAGCCTGGAACCTGCCAGCCCCATGACTGCCACCCAACGGATCCTCCTTGGCCTCGCGCTTGGCGCCATGACTGGCATCGCCCTGGCGTCATGGGCACCCGACGTAGCGGAACGCATCGCCGATGCCGTGCAACCGGTGGGCAAGCTATGGCTGAGCGCGTTGCAGATGACGGTGGTGCCGCTGGTGCTTTCGCTGGTGGTCGTCGGTGCCAACACCGCGACCGACGCCGCCGCGTCGGGCCGCATCGCCCGTCGTGCCATCGTGGTGTTCCTGCTCCTGCTTGCGTTGGGCGCCGCCGTCGCTGCCTTGACCGCGCCTGCACTGTTCACGCTGTTCCCGCGTAGCGATTCGCTCACCACAGCGTTGAGCGCCACGGGCAGCCATCTTCCCGCGACCGCGCCAATCGGCTGGTCCGACTGGCTGGCCGGCATCGTTCCCACCAACGTGGTCATGGCAGCGGCGCAGAGCGCGATGCTACCGTTGGTGGTGTTCGCCATGTTCCTCGGCTTCGCCCTCACCCGGATCGCCCCTGAGCGCCGCGCGCTGGCGGTGGAGTTCTTCCGGGCGATTGCCGACGCGATGATCGTCATCGTTCGTTGGGTACTACTGCTCGCGCCCTTGGGCGTGTTCGCACTGATCCTTTCCGTCTGCGCGCGAGCAGGCCTGCACATGCTGGGTGCGCTGGGCGTCTATGTGCTGGTGGAATGCATGGTGTATCTCATCGTCACCGCGCTGATGCTGGTCGTCGCCCGCGCCTGGGGTCACGAGCCCTTCGCCCGCTTCGCAGCCGCGATCGCACCGGCACAAGTCGTCGCCGCGAGCACGCAGTCCTCGCTCGCTTCGCTGCCGGCCATGATCGAAAGCGCGGACCGTCGCCTCGGCTATCCCACCGCCGTGACCTCGCTCGTGTTACCGATGGCGGTGTCACTGTTCCGGCTCACCAGCCCGGTGCAATACGTCGTCTCAGCGAGTTTTATCGCGTGGGCGCTGGGCATCGAACTGAGCGTGGCACAGTTGGCTGCGGGTGCGGCACTCGCGGTGGTGATAAGCCTGGGCTCGGTCGGCCTGCCCGGGCAGGTCACGTTCATCGCAACCAACGTCCCTGTCGCGCAGGCCATGGGCCTGCCTATCGGTCCGCTGGGCATCATGCTCGCGGTGGACACCCTTCCGGACACGCTGGCGACACTCGGAAACGTTACCGCCGATCTCGCGGCGACCAGCATCGTCGCCGCGCAATCCCGTAAGGACGAGGCATGAACGAGACACCCGTCGATGTGATCGTGATCGGCGCCGGTATCGCCGGTGCATCGGTCGCCTGGTTCCTTGCGCCGCACGCGCGCGTCGTCGTGCTCGAGCGCGAATCGTTCGCCAGCTTCCACACCACGGGACGGTCGGCCGCACATTTCAGCGAAAGCTACGGCTCACCGCAGGTACGGGCGTTGAGTCGCGCCACGCGTCCCTTTCTGGCATGTCCGCCTGGCGGATTCGCCGAGCACCCGATTCTTCAGCGTCGTGGTGCCCTCGTGATCGGCAACGCGGCACAGGCTGATCGCGTACGCGAGGCATTTGAAGCCGTACGCCGCTTCACTCCTGCGCTGACCTTGCTCCATAGCGAACAGATCGCGGCACTCGTGCCGGTGCTTCGTTCCGACGCCGCGAGCATTGCGTTCTTTGAACCCGATTCGGCCGATATCGACGTCAATGAATTGCACCAGGGCTTCCTGCGCGGCGCGAAAGCGCAAGGGGTCGCCTTGCATGTCGACACCCGGGTCCACGCTATCCGTCGCGAAGGACGCGAATGGATCGTCAACGAACAATGGCGCGCGCCTGTGGTCGTGAACGCCGCCGGGGCATGGGCTGACACCGTGGCCGAACTCGCTGGCGTGGATACCATCGGTCTCGAGCCGCGCCGCCGTTCCGCCTTCACCTTCGCCGCTCCCGCTGGTATCGATGCAGCCGGATGGCCCTTCGTCGTCGACGTCGATGAAACCTTCTACTTCAAGCCAGACGCAGGCTTGCTTCTCGGCTCGGCCGCAAACGCCGATCCGACGCATCCGCATGACGTACAGCCCGAGGAGTACGACATCGCCCTGGGCATCCACCGTATCGAGGAAGCCACGACGATGACGATCCGCCGTCCCGCCCGTACCTGGGCCGGCCTGCGCAGTTTCGTCGCGGATGGCGATCTCGTCGGTGGCTTTGCGCCGGATGCACCGGGATTCTTCTGGCTCGCCGCACAGGGCGGCTACGGCATCCAGACCAGCGCAGCCATGGCGGAGGCCTGCGCATCGATGATCCTCGGCAAGCCGATGCCGGAGCACCTTGCGGAAGCCGGCATCACAGCGGCGTTGCTAAGCCCCGCAAGACTCCGCCGGTAGCAGGATCACCCCCGCCCTTGTAGGAGCCGATTCATCGGCGATCCCGCGACAGCGGGCCAGGGCACGGCGAGCACCTATCGCCGCTGAAGCGGCTCCCACACCGAAGCGGCCCCACACGATGGTCAGAAATCGTACGAAACGCTGAGCCGCCCGTACCGCGGCGCCTGCCGCTGTGTAATCACCCCATACGCCGGCTCCGGCACCCCCGGACCCGCTTCCGAATAGGGATACTTCTGCAGCGCCCGCTGTTCGTTGAGCAGGTTGAACACGTTCGCACTAAAGGCCAGTTTCCCTTCACTGAAGGAAGGACGCCAGGTCACGCCAAGATCGATCTGGCGGATCCATGGCAGCCGGCCCTGCTCGCCCGGAGGCGAGGGCAAGCCGTCGCAGAAGTGGTAATCGCCGCCATAGCCGGCGGGATCCGAGTGGTCGGCACCGTAGTAGGCAAGGCAATGCCGTGGCGTGCCGGAAACGACGCTTACATTGGCCGAAGCGAGCCACTCCGGTGTGATCTGCCAATAGCCGAACACCTTGAACTGGTGCGTGTGATCGTTGCTCTGCGGCCCGTTGGTGTGCTCCATGATCGGACCGTTGTCCCAGTCCTCGCTCGTCGACGCCGCGGTCTGGTTGAGGTCCGAGCGAAGCTGCCCTTCCGTATTGCCGTAGCTGCGCGAGAATACGTAGTTCGCCCGCGCGAACCATGTACCGTCGAAGGGGTGCTCCAGCAGCAACTCCAGGCTGTAGTACTTGCGCTTGAGCCTGTCGAAGCCGAGCTCCTTGTTGGTCACTGGCACTTCCACATGGTTTCCCGCCGTATCCAGCAGGGTGAACGTGTTGGCCTGTCCGGGATTGAACAGGTAGCAGCTGTTGGTCTGGTTCGTGTCGATATCCAGGCCGAGCGACTGCCCCTTGGCGACGATGCGGTCGATGTCGCAATAATCGTCGATGGCGTTGCGCAGGTTGCGGTAGGTCAGTTTGGCGCCGTAGAGCCAGTCAGAACCGAAGGTCTTGGTGAAACCGAGGATGTACTCGTCCTGGTTCTCCGCCTTCATGCCCTTGGCGGCAACCGTTTTGGGATCCGGCAGTTCGCCGAAGTTGTTGTTCGCCGACACCGGCACGCCCGGCGCGATCGCTGTCAGCCCGCTCGGCTGGCCGTCCGCAGCAATGCCCGTATAGGTGAAATACTGCGTAGTGCTCAACGCGCCGCCAGCAGCGTTCAGGGCCGGGTTCAACGGCAAGCCGAGGTAGTAGCGGCCCGCATTGCCGTAGACCTTGAAGGTCGCGTCGCCGAACACGTCCCAGCTGAAGCCAAGGCGCGGGGCCCACTGCGGCGAGGTCTGCTTGATGTAGATGTCGCTGTCGGCGTTGTAGTTGGTGAACTGGTCGTTGCGCAGACCCAGTGTGACCAGCCACCGATCCGTGACCTGCCAGGCATCCTCGATGTACTGGGCTCGCTGGCTCGAGCGCACCGTCGCAAGGCTGGACGACACCCCGCGCGCTACGTAGTAACCCTGTTCGCCACCGGGGTAGTTACCCGGGGCGTCGACACCGAGACCGGTCGAAATCGGAAGCGTCGGGTCACCCTGGTTATAGGTCCAGGTGTAGCCCGGCCCCGAGCTCTCCGAACCCTGGTCACGCGCCCTCGCCTGCTGGTTGTCGATGCCGGCCGTGATCGTGTGATCGCCGATCACGTAATGAAGGTCGAAGCGCGTGTTCGTGGTCTCGTTGCCACGGTTCGGATCGGTAAGCGAGGCGATGGTCTGCCCGTTCTGCCGGGCGGTGCCACCCGTATACGCGGGATTCTGAAAGTCGAGGCCGGCGATGTACACGGCGTCCGGGTTGTAACCGGAAGGCGAGACGTAGCTCACCGTGCGCATCTTGCCGTACTGGGCACTGATGGTCAGGCTGTCGGTGATATAGCCGGTGTACTTCGCGGTATAGACGTCGCCGCCGTACTTTTCGTCGTTCGCGCCGGTGATACGCTCGCCGCGCGCCTGGTTCGCGTAGTCGTAATCGTAAACTGTGCCCGAGCGATGCGTCTTGTCCGAAGCGCCGGTCACCTCGACGATATTGCTCTCGTCGATATTCCAGTCCAGCTTGGCGTACCAGCGAGGCAACTGGTAGCGATAGGCGCGGTCCGGCGACTGCGGCAGCGTCACGTTGCTCACCGCGTCACCTGTCTGTCGCTCCACTTCGGCGGCCGCGAAGATGAAAAGCTTGTCCTTGATGAGCGGACCGCCGGCATAGATGCTCGCCGTCGTGGAGGTCTCGGTGTTTGCACGATTTGGCTGGTAGAGCGAGCCTGCCTTCGGCTGCGGCGGAAGTCCATTCGTGTAGTAGCTATTCTGGCCGTCCGCACGGAGCCCGTTCGGCTCCCAGATGAGCTGCGCACCCGCGTGCCACTCATTGGTACCGCGCTTGCCCACGACGTTGATCACACCACCGTCGGAGCGCCCGTACTGGGCGCTGTAGCCGCCGGTATAGACCTCCTGCTGGTCGATCGCGCCATAGGGCAGCGAGATGCCGCCGAAGCCACGGAGTGGGTCAGTCGTATTGAACCCGTTGACGTAGTACGCGTTCTCGCTGGCAGCGGATCCACCGAAGGTAACGAGCGAGTTTCCGGTCGCACTCAGGTAGCTGCCACTGTTGTTGACGGCACCCGGCGCCAGCAAGGCGATCGCCTCGGAGCTGCGTCCCAATGGCAACTTCGCCAGCTGATCGGAGGTGACGACCGTACGCGAGTCAACCGTGGAGACATCGATCTTCGCCAGCGCGTTCGCCGAGACCGTCACACCGCCAAGGTCCTGTGCGGAGGGCGATGCAAACGACACCTCGACCCCGGAGCCGACGCGCAAGGCGACGTTTTCCCGACTCAGTACCGCGGCGCCCGCATGAATGACCGACACCGTGTACGTGCCCAGAGGAAGCTGCGCTGCGGAGTAGCGGCCCCTGGCATCGACAGGCACATCACGGGAAAGCCCCGTATCGCCGACGACCCGTACCACATCCCCCTCAGACGCCTGAACCTGACCGTAGATCGAACCGGTAGTGGACTGCGCCAACGCGCCCCCTGAAAGTGCAGCGAACAAAGCGGTAGCCAACAGCGACCGCTGCAACGACGAGTTACGCATGAAAACCCTTGATCGACAGAATGAAGGCAAGCCCCGACCACATCGCCTTCCCCTTGCGAGGGCGATGGATCGACTGCAGCGGCCGGCCGGAAGAGGGGCTCAAGCGCCCGTCACGCCTGCAAGGCGTTGGAAATCGGAACCGGAGTTAGTCGAAGACGCTCAGAACGGTGTGATAACCGTGGGCGCTGGCCGCTGGATCAGCGGCAACAACAACATCGCGCGGCAGCGAGGCAGGCGCATGCGGAGGATGAAGTAACGATGTCAGGGTGGCGCATAACAACCCCTTCGTTTCTTGTTGCGATGCGCCACCGTAACACGAGCCAATATGGCCATGTCAAGCATTTGGCCGTCTAGATGTCCGTTGCACATGAAACCGTGGGTCTATTCGGGAATCGCCACCTCGACCAGCCGTTCCAGCAGGGTCAGCGACTCCTGCCAGCCGAGGTAGCACTGCTCGACGGGAATCACATCGGGGATGCCTTCCTGGACGACCTGCAATTCTGTACCGCAGGAGACCGCCCGCAGGTTGATCGTAGTGACCATGCTGCCCGGCAGGTTGGGATCGTCGAAGCGATCGTCATGGACGATGCGTTCATTGGGAACCAGTTCCAGGTAGGTGCCGCCGAAGCTGTGTCCATTGCCGGTGGAGAAGTTGGTAAAGGTCATCCGGTACCGTCCGCCGACCCGTGCGTCCAGTTCGTGCACGGTGCAGGTGAAGCCATCCGGCGGCAGCCATTTGGCGTTGGCGGCGGCGTCGAGGAAGGCGCGGTACACGCGCTCCGGGGGTGAAGCGAATACGCGAAGCAGGCGGACAGTGCCGGTCATGGAAGTTTCCTGTTGCGAGGTGGAGTCCTCATTCTGTACGACGAATGGCATGGCGGTGAATCGACATCTCGGGGATGCGGCGGATCCTGGGCGGATCGGTTGGCCGGCCCGCTGCCGCGGGATCGCCGATGAATCGGCTCCCACAAGGTACCGGCATAAAAAAACCGCGGCCCGGGGGCCGCGGTTTCTTCAACACACGCCGAAGCGGGTGAGGTTTACTTCATCAGACCGGCGAGGGTCTTGCCGAGGTCGGCGGGCGACTTGACCGTGGTCACGCCTGCCTTCTCGAGCGCGGCGAACTTGGCTTCCGCCGTGCCCTTGCCGCCGGAGATGATCGCACCGGCGTGGCCCATGCGCTTGCCCGGAGGAGCCGAGGCGCCAGCGATGAACGAGACGACCGGCTTCTTGACGTACTGGCTGATGAACTCAGCCGCGTCTTCTTCCGCGCTGCCGCCGATTTCGCCGACCATGATGATGCCTTCGGTCTGCGGATCGTCCTGGAACAGCTTCAGGCAGTCGATGAAGTTCAGGCCGTTGATCGGGTCGCCACCGATGCCGATGCAGGTGGACTGGCCGAGGCCTTCGTTCGTGGTCTGGAACACTGCCTCATAGGTGAGGGTGCCCGAACGCGAGACGATACCGACCTTGCCCGGCTTGTGGATGTGGCCCGGCATGATGCCGATCTTGCACTCACCCGGGGTGATGACGCCCGGGCAGTTCGGACCGACGAGGACGACGTCCGGGTGCGACTTGAGCACGTTCTTCACGCGCATCATGTCGAGCACCGGAATGCCCTCGGTAATCGTGACGATGATCTTGATGCCACCAGCGATGGCTTCGAGGATCGAGTCGGCAGCGAACGGCGGCGGCACGAAGATCACCGACGCGTCGGCGCCGGTCTGGTCGACCGCGTCACGCACCGTGTTGAAGACCGGTAGGTTGATGTGCTCGGAACCACCCTTGCCCGGCGTGACACCGCCGACGACCTTGGTTCCGTAGGCGATCGCCTGTTCGGCGTGGAAGGTACCCTGCTGCCCGGTGAAACCCTGGACGAGGACCTTGGTGTTCTTGTTGATCAGGACGCTCATTTAAATATGCTCCTCAGGCCGCTGCGGCCACGGCCTTCTGGGCCGCATCGTTAAGATCGTCAGCCGGCGTGATCGCCAGGCCCGAGTTGGCCAGGAGCTTGCGACCTTCGTCGACGTTCGTGCCCTGCAGGCGCACGATCACCGGGATCTGCAGACCCACTTCCTTCACCGCGGCGATGATGCCCTCGGCGATCAGGTCGCAGCGCACGATACCGCCGAAGATGTTGACCAGGATGGCCTTCACCTTGTCCGACGAGAGGATCAGCTTGAACGCCTCGGAGACGCGCTCCTTGGTGGCACCACCGCCGACGTCGAGGAAGTTGGCCGGCTCACCGCCTGCCAGCTTGATCACGTCCATCGTGGCCATCGCCAGACCGGCGCCGTTGACCATGCAGCCGATCGTGCCGTCCATCGTGACGTAGTTGAGGTTGTGCTGGACGGCGGCCGCTTCGGCGGCGTCTTCCTGCGTGAGGTCGCGCATCGCCGCGAGGTCGGCGTGGCGGAACTCTGCGTTGTCGTCGGAGTTGACCTTGCCATCGAGGGCGGCGAGGTTGCCGTCTTCGAGAACGGCGAGCGGGTTCAGCTCGACCAGGGCGAGGTCCTTCTCGTTGAACAGCTTGTACAAGCCAAGCATGATCTTGACGAGCTGGCCGACCTGCTTCGGATTCAGGTCCATCTTGAACCCGAGTTCGCGGCACTGGTACGGCTGCAGGCCTTCGACGAAGTCCACCTGGAAGGTGTGGATGTCTTCGGGCGTTTCAGCGGCGACCTGCTCGATGTCGACGCCGCCGTGCTTGGAGGCGATGAACGAGATCGACTTGGTGTCACGATCGGTGAGGATCGAGAGGTACAGTTCCTTCGCGATATCGGTCGCGTCGGTGACCAGGACCAGGTTCACCGGCAGCGCGCGGCCGGCCGACTGGTAGGTTTCCATGTTCGTGCCGAGCATGCCCTTGGCGGCATCGCGGACGGCATCGAGGCTGCGGCAGAACTTGACGCCACCGGCCTTGCCGCGACCGCCGGCATGGATCTGGGCCTTGACCATCCACTGCGAACCACCAAGGTGCTTGGCGGCGTCGACAGCGGCATCGGGAGAGTTGGCAACCTTGCCCGGCGGTACGGCGATGCCGTACTTGGCGAACAGTTCTTTAGCCTGGTACTCGTGGAAATTCATTCGATACCTCGAGCGAACGGGAGAAACATGTGGACGCGTGCAGGCCGTGAACGGCTCGCACGGGGAGGGGGGATGGATCGATTGCGCGAGTTTCACGCAATACGGCCGCGTATTTTCCCGGAAGGCGCCCCGGATGGAAAGGGGCGCCGCCGCATTGGCGGTACGACGCGCCCCGCCGACCGCTTTTCCCTGCCGCCGACGCGTGTTGCCGCGGCGCCGCCGCCACCTATACTGAGCGTCATCCAGGCCCTGGGGGCCCCGTCGGAGAAGTACCCACGTGTCCACTCCCGCGTCGACGCTAGCCGCCAGACCCCCGGCGAGTCAGGCCACCGCCCGCCACGAACTGTTCTTTTTCAACTACTTCCGTCTAGGGCAGGCGGCGGTTTACACGGCGCTGGCGTTCCATCCCGAGCACCTGAACTGGCCAAACCTGCCTGAACCCCTGTTCGCCCGCCTTTTCGCCCTGGGCTATCTGCTGGCCGCGCTGGTCATGGTGGCGCGGACCCGGCAGTCGCTGAACCGTCCGGTCCTGATCGTCTCGATCGGCCTGTCGCTGGACATCGCCGCGGCCCTGCTCGCCCTGGTGCTCATGCACGACGTGCGCATGGGCGTGGCCATGATGCTGGCGGTGAACCTGGCCACGGGTGCCCTGCTGCTGCCGTTTCGGCTATCGATGTTCTTCGCCGCCGTGGCCACCCTGGGCATGCTCGGCCATTCGTTCTTCGGCCTGGTCGACGCCGCTTCGCCGGATCGCGAGCTGGCCGAGTACGGCCTGTTCGGCGCCGCCTACTTCGCCTGTACCTCGCTCTGTTACGTGCTCGGCCGCAATATCCGTGCATCCGAGGCGCTGGCCGAGCAACGCGGTATCGACCTGGCCAACCTGTCCCAGGTCAACGAACTGATCATCCGCCGCATGAAGACCGGCGTGCTGCTCGTGGACGAAGGCAACCGCATCCACCAGCTCAACGAGTCGGCCTGGATGCTGATGGGCAACCCCTCGGCGGACCAGCGCGACCTCGGCACCCTGGCTCCCGAGCTTTCGCGACGGCTTTACCACTGGCGCACCTCGGGCAAGCTGGACGAGAGCGCCACGATGCTGGCCGACGGCACCCCGGAGGTGATCCCGCGCTTCTCCCGCCTGGCACCGAACGACGACTCGCACGTGCTGATCTTTCTGGACGACACCTCGCTGGTCTCCCGGCGTGCCGAAGAGCTCACGCTCAGCTCGCTGGGCCGCCTGTCGGCATCGATTGCCCACGAAATCCGCAACCCGCTGGCGGCGATTCATTATTCGGCGCAGCTGCTGGCCGAGTCCACCGATATGAACGATACCGACCTGCGCATGGTCGAGATCATCAACAACCACTGCTCGCGCCTCAACGAGATCATCGAGAACATCCTGCAGTTGTCGCGCCGCGAGCGCTCGCGGCCGGAGACCCTCGACCTGAGCCAGTGGGTGCACCACTTCGTCACCGAGTACCGCCAGGGCAACGACCTGGGCTCGGACATCCTGCGTGCCGTGTCCGGCGGCGAGCCGGTGGCCGCCGTGGCCGATCCCCAGCACCTCCAGCAGGTCATCTGGAACCTCGTGCAGAACGCCCTTCGCTACGGCCGCCTACCCGGCGAGCCGGCCCGCGTGATGCTGGTGGCACGCCATTCCGAGGTAGGCATTCCCATCCTGGAAGTGATCGATCGCGGGCCAGGGATCCCTCCCAAAGTGGCCGCGCAGATCTTCGAACCCTTCTTCACTACGCACGAATACGGCACGGGACTGGGTCTCTACCTGGCCCGCCAGATGACCGAGGCCAACCAGGCAGCGCTCGAATACGTGCGCGTGGCGGGTGGCGGCAGCTGCTTCCGGATCAGCCTCACACCGCCGGCCCGCAGTACTTCAGCAGCGCCCGTGGCCGCACGGGCGTGAACAGCGCGCTTTGCTCCTGCGTCCCGGGCGGTTACATTGGGAACATTCACCGAAGCCTTCGGACCCAATGAGCAAGCAGACCGTTCTGGTCATCGACGACGAGCGGGATATCCGTGAGTTGCTGACCATCACCCTCGGTCGAATGGAACTCGACGTCGACGCCGTGGGGAGCGTCAACGAAGCGCGGAGCGCACTCGCCAATCGCCGTTACGACCTGTGTTTCACCGACATGCGGCTGCCCGACGGCAGCGGCCAGGAAATCATCGAGCTGATCGCGGCCAACCACCCCGACATGCCGGTGGCGATGATCACTGCCTACGGCAACGTGGACGCGGCCGTGAATGCGCTCAAGGCGGGCGCCTTCGACTTCGTTTCCAAGCCGGTGGACATCCACCTGCTGCGCCGGCTGGTGCGTACCGCGCTGAAGCTCTCCGAGGAGCGCAAGGCCGAAGCGGGCAGCAAGGGCGCTCCGGGGGCCGACCGCCTGATCGGCGATTCACCGGCCATGGCTGAAGTGCGCTCGAAGATCGCCAAGCTCGCCCGCAATCAGGCGCCGGTCTATATCGGTGGCGAATCGGGCGTGGGCAAGGAACTGGTCGCCCGTCTCATCCACGAGCTGGGACCGCGTGCACCGGGTGCTTTCGTGCCGGTGAACTGCGGCGCGATTCCGTCCGAACTGATGGAGAGCGAGTTCTTCGGCCACCGCAAGGGCAGCTTCACCGGCGCCCACGTCGACAAGGAAGGCCTCTTCCAGGCGGCCCAGGGCGGCACGCTGTTCCTCGACGAAGTGGCCGAACTCCCGCTGCACATGCAGGTGAAACTGCTGCGCGCGATCCAGGAGAAGGCTGTACGTCCGATCGGCGGACGCGACGAGATCCCCGTCGACGTGCGCATTCTCTCGGCCACACACAAGAATCTTGCCGCACTGGTCGAGGAAGGCCTGTTCCGACAGGATCTGTTCTACCGCATCAACGTGATCGAGCTGCGCGTGCCGCCACTGCGCGAACGCCGCGGTGATGTGCCTGCCCTTGCCGAGTTCATCCTGCGCCAGTTGGCCACGGAATCCGGCGGAGCGCCCGGCCGCTTGCGGGCCGACGCACTCGCCGCGCTGGAGGCCTACCAGTTCCCCGGCAACGTGCGGGAGCTGGAGAATATCCTCGAACGCGCGATGGCCATGTGCGAAGGCGACACTATCGAGGCCGACGACCTGATGTTGCCGCAGCGCAATGCATCGGCGGCTTCGGTGCCGGCAGCGCCAGGTATGCCGGATGCGGTCGCCGCAAGCGCGGGCGCACCTGCACCTCGTGTCGCCGCCACGGACGGCTCGCTGGAGGATTACATTTCCAACATCGAGCGCGACACGATCATCAAGGCGCTCGAAGAGTCGCGCTACAACAAGACGGCGACGGCGAAAAAGCTTGGCATTACGTTCCGCGCACTGCGCTATAAACTGAAGAAGCTCGGCATCGATTGATGTGGAGCTCGCAAGTGAACTGACGCCTCCACCCACCCTGTCGGTGCGCAGCGAGGCGTCAGCCACCTACCCGATCATTTTGCCGGCTTGGCCGCCTGATCCGTCACTGCTTTGCACGAAGCGTATTCGTCACGCGTGAGCCTGGAATCGTGGTCTGCGTCGCACGACTTGAGGATCTTCGCGACGTTGTCTGGGTAGACCATGATCTCAGGCAAGGTCACGATGCCGTCCTTGTCCTTGTCGATCTCGTCGAAACTGGGCAAGGTGGGTTTGCTCTGCGGTGGCGAGGCAAACGCCATACCGGCAAAAACCAGGGAAAGAATCAAGGAAGTGAGGGCAAGACGGGCGCTAACAGCGTTCATGACAAGGCTCCTGTCAAACGAATGTCTAAGGCCGATGCGTCGGTCGACGCCGCGCCACCCTGCGGCGCGACGGTACTATGCGCCGCTTCCCACCTTGCTTCAACGGAAACGGCGGCCGGGCCGCCTGCCATCATCGTCCTAACGCGCGCGCTGGGCTGCTCGAAGCTTTTCCCACTGACGAGCCCTCCGGTAGCGATAAACGCGATACCCGGCGATCGCGAGAGTCCAGTAAAGCGCCACGGCCATGACCGCGTTGAGGGCCAACCAAACAATCAGCATCGGGTCCCGCACGTAGTCGAGATCGGGTGATGGAAGCCCGAGCCACGGGGTGATGAACAGCGGGACGTGCATGACCGCACGGAAGATCTCGAACGCGATGCCGTCGACGCACCTTGGATACGCGCACGAGGTCTGTAACGCCAGCAGCATTGCCGATGCCACAAAGTGCAGTAACGAAGCGCCGACAAGACCGGCGATGCACGTATTGCGCCGCATGCTGCGCTGCATGTGGTCGACTTTCTTTTCGTAATCCGGGTACATCGCATTCCCCACGTCTCGATGGATGTTTCGCGGCGGCGCCGGAAACACGTCTCGGTTGACGTTACGAGGGAAAGAGACGCATCGAAATGGAAGGAATCTGAAAAATCGGACCGATTGCGCGAGGCACAACCCGCGAAATTCACCTTTGCGGGGGAAAGGCAACCACGGTGTCGCTCAAGGGTAATTGGCCAGAACCTTGCCGCGGCGTCGCCGGCTTCCACCGCTCGCCCATGCCGAACAGCTGACCTTCGGTTTCCGGGCCGAAGCTGTCCACCTTGTCGAAGACATAGGGCACGCCCTCTGAGCCTTCGAAGGTAGCGGCGTTGGCCACCTGAAAATGCAGATGCGGAGCGGCGGAATTCCCCGACTGCCCCAGCGCTCCGATCAGCTGGCCGCGCGCAACAACCTCACCGACCTTCACCGCAACGCTTCCACGCTTCAGGTGCGCATAGCCGGCGAAATTGCCGCCGCCCAGGTCAATGACCACGTAATTGCCGAATAAACCATCCAGCGTAAGCGAGGCCGGTTCCGGCTGGCCTTCCAATGGCTTGTTCTCGCCCTGCCCGTCGCGCATGGCGACCACCGTGCCGTTGCCGACCGCTAGCACCCCGGCCCCGTAGCCGAACCAGTCGGCGTACGTGGTGGCGTGGATATCCTTGACCGATTTAAAGGCGAGACCGTGTTTGTCGATGCCGACGAAGTCGATCGCGAAGCGTTGCGGAATCGTCAGCGTGCCGTTCACCGCGACCAGGCTGCCCCAATGATGGGAATGCGCATTGCCCGGCCCCTCGTGCGCCAGCCAGCGACCACCCTTCAACGGGGCGCCAAGGTGCAGCGCCGTGCGCTCGGAAACGGTAACCGGCACACCATCGACGCGACTGACCCTGTCCTTTTCATCGGTGAAAGCGATGCGGTGACGCAATGTACGCGGTGCCACGCCCGTGGGCAGGGTGATCCAGACGAACAGCGTGCCGCGCTTACCCGCGGCGATGCCGGCGGGTTTGCCTTCGTCGGGAACGGGTCGGATCGCCGCGTCCACTCCGGCCTCGTCCAGATGCAGGAGTACACGGTCCTGCTCGTCGATAACCTCGAGCGACCGCGGCCGCAACGTGCCGGTATCGCCATAGACGTTGGTCACCTGAACCTCGTAGGCGAGATGCACCGCACCGTCGCTTCCGGCGAAAGGTGACGGAGCGAATGGGATTCGTGCTTCGACGGGGGCGGGCATGTCTTCCGCGAGCACGGCTCCGGCGAACCACGGAAAACAGGCCAGGCACATCAGGCTGGCAAGGACCGACTTCCTCCGCGACTTCGTGCGGCAGCGCCTATGCATCATGTTCCGCCCCCCCTCATCGTGAATGCTATGTAGCACGACGAGGGGGTTATCCGCTAAGGCTCCACGCGAAGCTGAGCTCAGGGAATCACGTTCTCCGCCATGCTCCACGCCGAGCAGCCGACGGCATCAGCTCCCGCGTCTACGGAGAAGGGGTATCCAAGCGGAACAATGGTAGGCGAGAATGGTATTTCACATAGGCCCGCAACTGACACTAGTGGCCCTCGCATCGACATTCCGGCGAGTGGCGATAGGCCTCCGGAAACGCTTCACTATCCTCTTCCGGGCGCCTCACCCCCATGACCCATCCCTTCTTCGACACCCTTGAGAAACGAATGTCCGAAACATCGGACGTCTACATCCCTCGCGGGACGGATGCAGAAAGCTATTGCAAGGGATTGGCCGACGCCATTCGAGCGCATCGCTGTGAACCGTTCGTCGCCACCGCTCGGGTAACACCGCCTGGCTTCCCGGATGCTGAAGTTGGGACCAGTATGACTGGCTGGTGCCTAGCGAGAAACGCCGGCTATTGGCTGGTATACCAACCTGACATGGATCGCTTCTGCTGTTTCTGGGGTGAGGATGCGGCGCACCTCGGGGCGCCCGGAATTTTTGGAAGCCCGCTTTATTGTTGGTCGGCGTGAGTGCTGACCTGGCATGAAGATCCTGAAAACGATCTTGTTCCACGAAATTATGGCGGCGCTCATGGCTGCCGGACTGACCGGGATCATCGTGCTGATCTACGCCCCACCCGGCCGAACGCTCAGCTTCTATTTTTCTGGCTTGTCGCGCTACAAATTGTCGCTGTGCCTCAGATCGTACGCGCCGCCAGACGTTGAATGCACCCGGCAGGCAACTTATGTCACCCCGTAAGGCCGCCTGCCAGCGGAGGCGAGATTCTCTCAGGCGCTCCCGCTGGTCTCGAGAGCCTCACGCACCTTCCGCAACAAGGCCTTGGACTGGATCGGCTTCTCCAGGACGTAGAGGTGATCCAGCTGCGGCAGTTCATCGAGGTTCAATGGCTTGTCCGGACGGGCCAGGAGCAACACCGCACCGGTATAGCCGTGGTCGAGCAACGCCGCGAGCGTGCGCACGCCGGTGAACAGATTCATGTCGGCATCCATCACGACGAGGTCGGGAACGCCGTGCGCCTCGATCCATTGCAACGCGGCCGTACCGCTCTGGCTCGCGCCAGCCTGATAGCCGTAGGCATCGAGCGTATCGGCCAGCAACGAAAGCTGCACCGCTTCCTCGACGACGACCAGCACGCGCTCGGCCTCGCCCTGCAGGCTCGACTCCATCACCAGCGGCTCGGCGTCGACACCCTCTTCGGGATTGAGCGGCAGGTAGAGGTGGAACTGCGTGCCTTCGCCGGGCTTGCTACGCACACGCATCAAGCCGCCGTGGCTGGCGACGATGCGCTTGCACGAGAGCAGCCCGAGGCCCGTGCCCAGTTCCTTCGTCGTGAAGAACGGTTCGAACAGGCGTTGCAGGACTTCGGGCGTCATACCCGCACCGGTATCGACCACTGAAAGTCGCAGATAGCGTCCCGGCGCGGGCTGCTCGCCTTCGACGAAGAAATCCTCGGGCAGGTTCGCCTGCGCCGTCTCCACTTTCAGGTGGCCGCCGTCGGGCATGGCCTGGATGGCGTTGAGACAAAGATTGAGCAGGCACTGCTGCAACTCGGTGTGATTGCCCTCGAAGGAAACGTCGGCATCGAAGATATCCACGTTCATCTCGATCGAACGCGGCACGCTTCCCTGCATCAGCAGCTTGAGGGCTTCGAGCAACGCACCCAGTCGTACCTGCTCGGCACGCCGTGCGCCGCGTGCGAACGAGAGCATCGAGGAGACCATCTCCAGGCCGCGACGGCCGCAGTCGCGCACCAGCGCGCCAAGGCGCGCCAGCCGCGGATCGTCGGCATAGTCTTCGAGCGTATCCCCCGCCAGAAGCAACGGCTGCAGCAGGTTGCGAAGATCGTGGCTGAGTCCGCCGGCCAGCAAGGCCAGGCTCTCGAAACGCTGCGCGCGGATCAGCTCGAGTTCCGCCCGGGCACGAGCGCGCTGCTCTTCGGCTTCACGCAGTGCGCGGCGCACGGCGGACGCCAGGCGTGCCGTGTTCTGCTTGAGGATGTAATCCGTGGCGCCGTTGCGCAGCGCGACGATGGCCGCTTCTTCGCCCAGCGTCGCCGAAATGAAAATGAAGGGTATCTCGGCGCTACGCTCGCGAAGGATCTGCAGTGCGCGCTCGCCACTGAAGGACGGCATGCTCAGGTCGGACAGCACGATGTTCGGCTCGAAGCTGTCGAGTGCCGCGGTGAACGCAGGCTCGTCGTCGACCAGCATCACCTCGTATTCGAGTCCGTCGTCGTCGAGCTCGGTCAATACGAGCTCGGCGTCGAGGGGATTGTCCTCAACCTGAAGGATTCTGACTTTGCTGTCGTGCCCGCCCATGCTTATGCCCGTACGCTCCGAAGTGACCGTTTACTCGCCGTCCGGGCGCTGGTTGAGCACGGCCCAGAAATGGCCGAGTGTCTGTACCGCCGTGAAGAACTGTTGCACGTCCACCGGCTTTAGCACATAGGCATTCACACCGAGGTCCCAACTGCGTGCCAGATCGCTCTCTTCCCGCGACGACGAAAGGATAACCACGGGGAGGCGCTTCCATTTTTCTTCCGTGCGCAGCTGCTTGAGCACCTCCAGGCCATCCATGCGCGGCATCTTGATGTCGAGCAGGATCACCGAAGGATCACCTTCGGGGCGATTGGCGTACTGGCCGCGACGATGAAGCCAGTCGAGGCAGTCCACGCCGTCCTCGACATGGACCACGGGATTGGCCAGCTTGGCTTCGCGAAGCGCGTCGATGGCCATTTCGGCGTCGGCCATGGAGTCTTCGACGAGGAGGATGGTGCGCAGGTCGCGCTGGTTCATGTGTCACCCATTCTGGAGCCCGGGACATCCGAGGCCGGCAAGGAAAAATGAAAGGTGGCGCCGTTATCGGGCTCGCCTCTGGCCCAGGTGCGGCCGCCGTGGCGCGCGACGATGCGCCGTACGTTGGCAAGGCCGATGCCGTTGCCGGGAAATTCGGACGCGCGGTGCAGACGCTGGAACACGCCGAACAGCTTGCCCGCATACTGCATGTCGAAACCGGCGCCGTTGTCGCGCACTGCGAATTCGTAGTCGCCGGCTGGCGTGCGGTCGAGGGTCACCTCGATCTGCGCACGCTCGCGGTTGCCTGTGTACTTCACCGCATTGCCCAGCAGGTTCTGCCACACGGTACGCAGCATGTTCTCGTCGCCGATTACGATCGGCAAGGGTGCGACCTTCCAGTCGATGTGGCGGTCGCGTGCGTCGGTCTCGACCAGCGCGCGCGCCTCCTCGACCAGCGACTGCATGTCCACCGTCTGCAGGCGCAAGGCACCACGGCCCAGGCGCGAGAACACGAGGAGGTCATCGATAAGCTGGGCCATACGCCGCGAGGAGCTGCTGATCACGTCGATATAATGCCGCGAGCGCTCGTCGGCCTTGTCGCCGAGCTGGGTCTCCAGCTTGCCGGCGAAGCCGGAGATATGACGAAGCGGTGCACGTAGGTCGTGCGACACCGAGTAGCTGAAGGCCTCGAGCTCGCGATTGACGTCGGAGATCTGCTCCACCTTGCCCTCGAGCTGGCGGTTCAGCTCGCTGACCTTCTGCTCGACCAGCGCACGCGCGGTGATGTCGCTGACCGTGAGCAGCAAGGCCGGTGCGGTGCTCTCGGGTTGTTCGATGCGGCGGGCGTTGATCACCACGAAGCGATCGATGCCATCGACAGTGCGCTGCGTGAGCTCGTAATCCCACAGCTCGCGGTCGCGCGCGAGCACGTCCGAGAGGCGCTGCAACAGCGCGGTGTCCTTCCAGGCCCCATCGCCGATATCTTCCAGGGGCGAGTTGTGATCCTTCTCGGCGTCGTAGCCGTATAGCTCGGCGAAGGCGGCATTGACCAGCAGGGTCCGCAGGTGGCCGTCGAGCATGGCGATGGGCTCGCGCACGGCCTGCAGGATCAGCTGCGAACGCTGCACAGCCTGGGCCACCCGCGATTCCGCGGCAAGGCGGATGGCTATCTGCCGTTCGGACACGAATACCACGATGCCAAGCAGGACGATCTGCGCCAGGGCGGCCACCAGGAGCACGATGCGATTGTTTGACGCGAGGTCGTGGGCTGTCTGGCGGCGCGCATCCAGCAGCTTCGACTCGTCGTCCAGTATTTCCCTGACCTGGTCACGGAACGGGAAGAGCCGACGCGAGTCTTCCATGGTGGCGAATGCGCCGGCCCGGTCACCGGCCTGAAGCTGCTGCATGGCCTTTTCGAACATGCCCGCGCGCCCGTTGGCGATCGACTCCAGGCCGCCAAGGCGCGTTAGCTGCTGCGGGTTGTCGCGCATCAGCTCGCGCAGGTTGGCAACCAGAGCGGGAAGCAGCTTGCGCGGGGCCTCGATGCGTTCAGTGAGATCGGGCGCGTCGGGCCCACCTGCCACACGCGTGTATACCGCCGCCTCACTGCTGCGCAGGAGGGCATCGACCCGGTAGACGGCGGCCTTGATGTCCGCCGTGTGGGTGACCCAGTCGCGCGAGTCGAGGGCGTCCTCGGAACTCGAGCGAGTGACCACATAAGGCAGGGCGACGATGACGAGCACAGCTGCGAGCAGGCCTGCGAGGCGCCAACGCCATCCGGTACGGAACATCATGCTCTCGTCATCCCCGCAACGAATCCTGCCCTTGAAGGACCCTCATTGTAGACGCCGCGCGCATCGCTTCGGTGATTGGGCATGACAGGACCTCAGACACGGTGACGGGTGCGCCGTCCTGCCCCGTATCTGCCGCCCCATGGGGCGGCAGATACGGATAGGGAAAGGCGCACCCGTCCAGATGGAGTCGTGCTTAATGCCGAAGGACCCGTGAAGGCCCTGTGACGGGTCCTTACGGTGCGGACGGCGTCATCGAGTACGGCAGCGACGCCGGTGTCTGGCCCCAGTCCTTCGCCGGCTCGGCCTGCATGGTGAAGTGCAGTTCGCCGCCGGCGACGATTTCCTCGTGACGGACGAAAGTGCGGTCCAGGGCTTGTCCGTTGAGGGTCACCTTGCCGACGTACGGATGCTTCGCGTCGAGGTGATCGGCGGAAACGACGAAGTGCTTGCCGCCCGGCAGGTTGAGCGTGGCCTTCTCGATGAAGGGGCGTCCGATCACGTACTGGTTGCTGCCGGGTGCCACGGGATAGAAGCCCAGCGCGGTGAAGATGTACCAGGCCGACATCTGGCCCAGGTCGTCGTTGCCCACCAAACCCGTCGGCGTCGGCGTGTACTGCGTCTGCATGATCTGCGCCAGGCGTTCCTGGGTCTTCCAGGGCTGGCCGGCGTAGTCGTACAGGTAGGCCACCTGATGGCTCGGCTCGTTGCCATGCGCGTACCAGCCGATCAGGCCGGTGATGTCCTCGACATGGGCGAAGGACTTCGGATCGACCTTGGCATCGAACACCGAATCCAGCTTTTTGACGAAGGCTTCCTTGCCGCCCAGTGCGTCGATCAGGCCGGCCACGTCCTGCGGCACGTACCAGGAATACTGCCAGGCGTTGCCTTCGGTGTAGTCGCTGCCGTAGCCGGCCGACGAGGGATCGAACGGCTCGCGATAGTTGCCGTCGCTCTTGCGTGCGCGCAGGAAGCCGGTCTTCGTATCGAAGCTGTTCTTCCAGTTGCCCGCGCGTTTGGTGAACGTCGCAGCGATATCGTCCTTGCCCATGGCCTTGGCCATCTGCGCCAGCGACCAGTCGTCGAAGGCGTATTCGACCGTCTTCGAGGCCGCTTCGGGCTGGCGATCGATCGGCACGTAGCCGAGCTTCATGTAGTCATCGAGACCGCCGTACGGACCGTAGGTGGCACTGGCCACCATGGCCTCCAGTGCGGCATTGGCGTCGTAGCCGCGAATGCCCTTCATATAGGCATCGGCGATGACCGGCACGGCGTGGTAACCGATCATGCACCAGGTTTCCATGCCCTGGTACGCCCAGACCGGCAGGATGCCGAAGGGACTGGACTGGCGCGCGGCAATCAGCGAGCTGACGAAGTCGTTGCTCTTGGCCGGCTGCAGCAGGGTTATCAGCGGCTGCTGCGCGCGATAGACATCCCACAACGACCAGGTCGAATAGAAATCAAAGCCCTTGGCCGTGTGCACCTGGTTGTCCGGGCCGCGGTACTCGCCATTGACGTCCATCGAGAGGCTGGGCGAGATCATCGAGTGATAGAGCGCGGTGTAGAACGTTTTGCGGGTTTCCGCGGGTGCCTTGAGCTCGACCGTGGACAATGCCTTCTCCCAGCTCTGCCGCGCTTCGGCACGGCGGGCATCGAAGTCGAAGCCTTCACCGTCCTTGTCGAGGTTGGCCATGGCGTTGTCCTCACTCACCGAGGAGACCGCCACCTTGACGATGAGCGGCTTGGACAGGTCGCCGAAGTCGAACACGCCCTCGAGCGCACGGCCGCTCATCGCGTCGACGTCCTCCGCACGGTTGCCCGGGCCGCTGAAGCCCTTGTACGGCACGCCGGTCTCGCGATTCTTCAGGCTGCGCGAGGTCATCGGCTGGTTGAAGCGCATAGCGAAATACAGCTGGCGACCCGGCGCCCAGCCGCGCGTGGCACGGCCACCGGTGATGGTGCCGTCGGCACGTACGCGCAGGCTCGACCAGAGCACCTTGCCCTCGTAGTCGTAGATGCTCGGACGCAGGTCGAGCAGCAGGTGGGCCGGCTTGCCCTTGGGGAAGGTGTAGCGGTGCCAGCCCACGCGGGCGCCGGCGGTCAGCTCGGCGCGGACGTCGTAGTCGGCCAGCGTAACGGCGTAGTACCCTGCTTCCGCTTTCTCGCTCTTGTGGTCGAACCGCGAGCGATAGCCGCTACCAGGCTGGTCGGGGGAGCCGGGGTCCAGCTTCACGTCACCGGCGATGGGCATGACGAGTACGTCGCCCAGGTCGGAATGGCCGCTGCCGGAGAAGTGCGTATGGGAGAAGCCAAGAATGCTCGAGTCGCCGTACTGATACCCGGCGGCCCACTTGTACGCGTGCTTGACGTCCGGCATCGCGGTATCCGGCGAGAGCTGGATCATGCCGAACGGCACGGTGGCGCCCGGGAAGGTGTGGCCATCCCCACCGGTGCCGATCATCGGATCGACGGCAGCGTAGGCGGCCGAGCCGCCCTTGTCGGAAGCCGCCGCGGCGAGCGCCGGCAGGGCAAGGCACAGGGCGGTGGCCAGCAGGCCACGGCGCAAACGGATGGTGCTCGACATCGGTGGTTCCCCTCGGGTGGACGCGTTTCGAGTGGTCACGAACATTTGGATCGTGACAAACAGACCGAAAGTAGCAAAGATGCCGCAGACTCGCATGTTGCAGTGCGTGATGCATCCCTTTCGCCGGCGAGCGATGATCGCCCGGTTTAGATCGTTTGAAGGAGCCAAGATGCCGAGGATCACCCCGCAACGCCGCAAGGTCACGCTCGCCGATATCGCCCTGGGTTGCGATGTGTCGCGGGCCACCGTGTCCCTCGTGTTGCGTGGCAGCCCCCTGGTCAATTCGGCCACCCGCGCGCGGGTCGAGGCCGAACTGAAGCGCCAGGGCTATGTCTATAACCGTGCCGCAGCCAACCTGCGCCGGCGCACCTCCTCGAGCATCGGCCTGGTCGTGAACGACCTGGGCAACCCCTTCTTCGCCGAATTCGCCGCCGGAGCGGACGAAGCCCTGGCCAGCGCCGGGTACGTCACCCTGCTCGGCAACACCGGCGAATCGCCGGAGCGGCAGCAGGCCGTCCTCAACTCCCTGGTCGAGCACGGGCCGGCCGGCATCATTCTTTCGCCTGCCGAAGGCAGCGAGGGCGAGCGCGTGCTGGCCGCCGTCGGCATGCACACGCCGCTGCTGGTGTTCAACCGCGAACTGCCCGACGACGAAGGCACCCATCGCTGGGACACCCTGGAGATGGACAACGAGCACGGCGCCCGCCTGGCCACGGAACACCTTATCGGCCTCGGGCACCAGCGCATCGCCTTCTTTGGCGGCCATCGCGAATCGAGCTCGGTGGAACAGCGCCGCCGAGGCTACGCCAGCGCCATGAGCGCCGCCGGCCTGAAGGTGGATCCGGCATGGATGATCGAAAGCACACCCACTCGCCTGGAGGCCGCACGCCAGACCGGTGCCTTGTTCGCCCGCGATCCCGCGCCCACGGCGGCGGTTTGCTACAACGACGCCGTCGCACTGGGCCTTATGCTTGGCCTGACCAAGCGAGGCCGTCGCCCGGGCGAGGATTTCGCCCTGACCGGCTTCGATGATGTCGCCGAGGCCTCGGTATGCGTGCCGCCCCTGACCACCATTGCGGTCGATCCGCGCGGCCTGGGACGGCGCAGTGCCGAACTCATTCTGGAAAGACTTCGCAATCCCGAGACGGACACGGCTTCTACAATCGCGCCCGTCCGGCTGGTCGTTCGCGAAAGCAGCTGCCCGCCGTCCTCCCCCTGAAACCACCACTGGAGCGCCCCATGGCTACCGCTTCCACGCCATTGCCCAACTCGTCGAACTCGACGGGCGCCGGCGACACCCGTTACACCTATTTCCCGCTCGCGCTTGGCGTGATGTCGACGATCTTCTTCATGTGGGGGTTTCTGACCTGCCTGAATGACATCCTCATTCCGCACCTGAAGGCCGTGTTCGAGCTGAACTACTTCCAGGCGCTGCTGATCCAGTTCACCTTCTTCGGTGCCTACTTCATCATGGGCCTGCCGGCCGGCAAGCTGGTCGCCGCCCTCGGTTACAAGAAGGGTATCGTCGCCGGCCTGATCATCGCCGGCATTGGCGCGGCGCTGTTCTGGCCCGCTGCCGGCATGCGCGTTTATCCGCTCTTCCTCGGCGCGCTGTTCATCCTGGCCACCGGCATCACGGTGCTGCAGGTCGCGGCGAACCCGTATGTCGCCCTGCTCGGTCCCGAGAAAACCAGCTCCAGCCGCCTCACCCTGGCCCAGGCGCTGAACTCGTTCGGCACCTTCCTCGCCCCGTTCTTCGGCGGCGTGCTGATCCTGTCCAACCAGGTCAAGAGCAGTGACGATATCGGCAAGCTCAGCGCCGCCGAGCAGCTGAGCTATCGCGCGACGGAAGCCAGCGCCGTGCAGGTGCCCTACATCGGCCTGGCCGTGGTGCTGGTCGCCATTGCTATCGGCGTGTATCTGTTCAACCTGCCGAAGCTCGAGGAAACCACCGAGAAGGCCGACGAAGGCCACCACTCGCTGATGGATGCCTTCAAGACGCCTCACGTGTTCTTCGGCGTGCTCGGCATCTTCTTCTATGTCGGCGGCGAAGTGTCGATCGGCAGCTTCATGATCAACTACCTGCAGCTGCCGGAAATCGGCAACATGACGGGTGAAGTCGCCGCCTCCCACGTGGCTTTCTACTGGGGTGGCGCCATGGTCGGCCGCTTCATCGGTTCGGCGCTGCTCGCCAAGTTCTCGCCGCGCAAGCTTCTGGCTGCCTTCGCGGTGATCAACGCCCTGCTCGTCATCACCACGATGATGACCACCGGCAACGTGGCCGTGTACAGCATTGTCGTCATCGGCCTGTTCAACTCGATCATGTTCCCGACGATCTTCTCGCTCGGTATCGAGGGCATGGGTCCGCTGACCGGCAAGGCCTCGAGCCTGCTGATCATGGCCATCGTCGGTGGTGCCCTGATCCCGCTGATCCAGGGTGCGATTGCCGACAAGATCGGCCTGCAGCACGCCTTCTTCATCCCGCTCATCTGCTACGCCTACATCGTGTTCTACGGCCTCAGTGGTTCCAAGGTCCGTTCGGTGCCTGTCGCGCGTTAAGCCCCATGGCGACGGCCGGCCTCGCGCCGGCCGTCGTGTAGTACTTTCTTGCCCCAAGGACAGGCCGCAGCATGTCTTCCATCCTCTGCTTCGGCGAGGCGCTGATCGATTTCCACGCACAGCCCCAGGGCGGCGCCGGTCAGCCTCCCGCTTTCGTTCCCTTTGCCGGCGGCGCGCCGGCCAATGTCGCGGTCGCCGCGGCACGCCTCGGCGCCCACGCCCGCTTTGCCGGCATGCTCGCACGCGACATGTTCGGTGATTTCCTGCTGAAGAGCCTTACCGACCTTGGCGTCGGTACGGACGACATCGCGCGTACCGATGAGGCGCGTACCGCCCTGGCTTTCGTCGCACATGACGAAAAGGGCGATCGCAGCTTCAGTTTCTATCGTCCACCCGCGGCGGATCTGCTGTTCCGCCCGGAGCACTTCCGCAAGGAAGCGTTCGACGACCTTTCGATTTTCCACGTCTGCTCCAATTCGCTCACCGAAGCGGCGATCGCCGCGACGACTGTCGAAGGTATGCGGCGTGCACGTGCCGCCGGTGCATTGGTCAGTTTCGACATGAACCTGCGCCCGGCCTTGTGGCCGGCCAGCGAAGCACCGCTGCCACGCCTGTGGGAAGCGCTGTCCGAAGCCGACGTGATCAAGCTCAGTGCGGAAGAGTTCGCCTTCATCCATGCGGGTGCGGGTTCCGACGACGCCGTGCTCGAGCGTCTCTGGCGCGGCAAGGCCGGCCTGTTGCTAGTGACCGACGGTGCCGAACCGATGCGCTGGTTCTCCCGTTCGGCACGTGGCACGGTGCAGGGCTACGCCGTCGAAGCGGTGGACACCACCGCCGCCGGTGACGCTTTCGTGGGTGGCCTGCTCGCCCGACTGGCCGCGGAAAACGTTACGCCCGCGACCTTCGACGCGCTGGTCGCCGACACGGCCCGCCTCGACGACCTGATTCGATTCGCCGCAGCCTGTGGTGCGATCACCGCCACCCGCAAGGGATCGTTTACTGCCATTCCCGACCAGGCCGAAGTCAGGGCCTTCATGGAGAAGCACGCATGACGAACTACCCCCTCCCCGATTTCCACAACGTGGATGTACTGCGCGACCACGTCGCCAAGACCATGGGTTTCTACAAGCCGAACGAGGTCGACGCCGCCGGTGGCTTCTTCCAGTACTTCAAGGATGACGGTACGGTTTACGACCGCAGCCACCGCCACCTGGTATCGAGCACGCGCTTCGTGTTCAACCACGCCATGGCTTACCTGGAATTCAACAAGCCCGAAGACAAGGACCTCGCGCTGCATGGTCTGAAGTACCTGCGCGACGTGCATCTGAATCCCGAGACCGGCGGCTACGCCTGGACCATCGCCGACGGTAAGCGCGACGACCAGATGAACCACTGTTACGGCCTGGCCTTCATGTTGCTGGCCTATTCCTGTGGCGTGAAGGTCGGCATGGCCGACGCACGCGGCTGGATGGAAGAGATCTGGAACCTGCTCGAGAAGCGCTACTGGGAGCCGGGTCCGGGCCTGTACCGCGACGAAGCCGACAAGGACTGGAACTTCACCGGTTACCGCGGCCAGAACGCCAACATGCACATGACCGAGGCGATGATCGCCGCGTGGGAAGCGACCAAGGAAGACCGCTTCCTCGATCGCGCCCTGCTGCTCGCCGAACACATGACCCAGCGCCAGGCTGGCCTGACGCCGCAGAAGCTGGTGTGGGAGCACTACCACAGCGACTGGACGATCGACTGGGAATACAACCTAGACAATCCCAAGCATCTGTTCCGCCCCTGGGGCTTCCAGCCGGGACACCAGACTGAGTGGGCCAAGCTGCTGACCATGCTCGAGCGTTATACCAAGGGCACGGCGAAGCATAAGGACTGGCTGGTGCCGACGGCGAAGCACCTGTTCGACGAGGCGCTCGACAAGGCCTGGGACAAGGAATACGGCGGCATCGCCTATGGCTTCTCGCCGGAAGGCGACGTCTGCGACGACGACAAGTATTTCTGGGTGCAGGCCGAATCGCTGGCTGCCGCGCAACTGCTGTTCGAGACCACCGGCGAAAAGAAGTACGACCAGGCGTACGAGAAAATCTGGGCGTACAGCTGGGAGCACTTCGTCGACCACAAGTACGGGGCGTGGTACCGCATTCTCAAGCGCACCAACGAAAAGTACGACGACGAGAAGAGCCCCGCCGGCAAGACCGACTATCACACGATGGGCGCTTGCTACGAGGTGATGGCTTCGCTGCGCCGGATGCAGTCGAAGTAAACGCATCTGCCTCGCACATCTCGACGGAGTGTCGCGATGTGCGAGGCAGATACCTCACAATTCGCCGATTGGCACTCTCGCATCACTCGTACACTTCGCTCATGAATCGCAGGTAGTCGTCCAGGGAGACGAGTTCGCGGTCCACCGGTCGGCCCTTTCGTTTCGCGAAACGCTGCATGTCGAGCACCAGTATCCCTATACCCGAATCCCACTCATTGCCAATCCCGGGAGCCAGTTCGACATCGAACCTGTCGGTGGGCCTGAGGAGACCTCGGGGGATGCCAAGTTCCTGAGAGACGTGCGTAAGAAGCTCGGAGAAAACCTCAAAATCGATCTCATCCGGTCGATAACTCGCGTCGAAAATCTGACCTAACGAAAGGATTTGTCTATCTTTCGGAATGGGCATGGCGGGAACCTCACTTCATAATTAGCGGATGCGCGGCGCATTGCACTCGCCAATGGCGCCGAGATCGTAAAAACCTTCCCATACCGTGGTTACAACGGCGAAGCGGCCAACAGCCCTGCCCGCGGCGCTGACTCGCGCTTGTAACGGTCCGAAGGATCGGCCGCTCGCAGCCCGCTGCATTGCCTGTCCCGCCGCCGAGGCGGCACGGTGCTGCCACGACGTGGCATGGGACGCTCTGCTGATACCCGACCCCGTCGGCCCGGACATCGCGTTACCGATCGAATTGGCCAGATTTGCCGCGCTCCCACAAACTTGGAGCCAGAGCCCAGCTTGAGCCTAGCGCTGCGTCAGCTGCCTTTGCAACGGCGTCCGAAACCGTCGGGTACAGCCATCACCTTGTAGGCAACGCCTGCTTCAGCGATTCGATCCCCTCCCAGGGATCTGCTTTCGGCCCTTCGGTTCGCTTCAGCGCCTTCTTCAGGTCGAACGCCCCGCCCGTCTTCAGCCGGGCAATCTCTTCCCAGCCCAACGGCATCGCCACCGGCGCACCGGCCCGCGCACGTAACGACCAACCCGTCACGCTCGTCGCGCCCCGTGTGTTGCGCAGCCAGTCGATGAAGATGAGGCCCTCGCGTTTGGCTTTGCTCGCCTCGGCGATGTAGCGCTTTGGCGCATCCGCGACCATGGCATCGGCGATGCCTTTGCAGAAGGCCTTCACCACGTCCCAGGACGGGCCGCGCCGGAAGGGCGCGACGACATGCAGGCCCTTGCCACCGGACGTGCGAACGAAGCTTTCGAGGCCTTCGCCCTGGAGTCGCTCGCGGATCGCGCGCGCGCACGCCACGACGGTCTTCCAGTCGACATCCTGCGAGGGGTCGATGTCGAAGATGAGCCGGTCGGGCTGGTCGGGGTTGTCGACACGCGCGCCCCAGGGATGGAACTCCAGCGTATTCATCTGGACGAGTTCGAGGATGCCTTTGGCATCGTCGACATACAGGTACTCCGCTTTGCCGCCATCCTTCTCTTTCAGCGTTACGGCCTTCACGTGCTTGCCCAGCGTGTCAGCGTGGTGCTTCTGGAAAAAGCACGCTCCCTTGGTGCCTTGCGGGCAACGCACCACCGACAAGGGCCGCCCTCGAAGTTCCGGCAGCATGAGTGGAATCACCGCGTCGTAATACGTAGCAACGTCGCCCTTGGTCGGGCCACCCTCGCCGAAAACCTCGCGCTCCGGATGGGTGACGGCTACACCATCGACAATCAGCGGCCCCATGGCGTCAACCCGCCTTGCGACGGGTGGCCGGTGACTTGCGCGAGGCGCCAGCCTTAGCGGGCGACTTCTTGGCAGCGACTTTCTTCGTCGCGGCTTTCTTCGTTATCGTCTTCTTCGCCGGTGTGCGGGTCTTCGCGCCGAGACTCTTCTTCAGCAGTGCCATGAAGTCGACGACGTTGGTCGTCGCATTTTCCGGCGCGTGATCGTCCTCGTCATCGATTGTGGTCGTGACGCCCTTGCTCTTGAGGCGCTTCTCGATAGCCTTGCGCAGCTTGTCGCGGAAGTCGTCGCGGTAATCCCCGGGCTTCCACTTGCTCGACATGGACGCAATGAGGTCCTTCGCCATGTCCATCTCGCGTGGCGATATCCGGTACTCGGAGGTCGACTTGCCGGGGAGGTCGAAGTCCTCCGCATGGACGATCTCGGACTGGTAGCGAAGGAGGTTCAAGACGAGCGCGTCGCCCTGCGGCATGACGGCCGCGAGGTACTCCCTGGTGCGGATCACGACGCGGGCGATGCCGACCTTGCCGGTCTTCTTCAGTGTCTCGCGCAGCAGTACGTAGCCTTTCTCGGCCTTCTTTGCGGGCAGGAGCACATAAGGCTTCTCGAAGTACGCGGGGGCGATTTCACCAGCATCGACAAAGGTGTCGATTTCCACCGTCTCGTGCGCGTCGCTGGCGGCATTCTTGATGTCCTCTTCCTCGAGGACCACATAGCTACCCTTCTGGTATTCGAAGGCCTTGACGATGTCCTTCCAGGGCACTTCTTCGCCGGTGTCGGCGTTGACACGCTCGTAGCGCACGGGCGTGTTGCTGCGCTGGTCGAGCATGCGGAAATGCAGGTCGTTGCGCCGCTCGCCCGACATCAGCCGGATCGGCACGTTGAGCAGGCCGAACGATAGGGTACCGGTCCAGATGGGACGGGCCATGGGGCGATCCTCGAACCTCGGGGAGGTCGAGGATCGCCCTACGGGCGTGCACGGAACGCCAAAGGGGTCAGTGCTTCGGCTCGTCCAGTACCGGCAGTTCGATGGCACTGGCCGTCCCCGGCGCGTGCCAGACCTGCTGCGTGGCCTTCTGGTAGTCCGAAGGCTTCGCGAAGAAGATGTTCGGCACGTAGGTCTGCGGGTTACGGTCGTAGAGCGGGAACCACGAGGACTGCACCTGCACCATGGCGCGGTGACCCGGCAGGAAGGTGTGGTCCACGGTGGGCAGGCCGAACTTGTACTCCAGCGGGGTATTCGGCGTGATCGCCTTCGGATCCGAAAAACTCTCGCGATAACGGCCGCGGAAGATATCCATCGAGATGGCGAGTTCGTAGCCACCCATGGCCGGCGACGAGGCATTCGTCTCCGGAGCCACATCGATCAGCTTGACCACCCAATCGCTGTCCGTGCCGCTGGTGGAGGCGTAGAGGTTCACCTGCGGGGCGCCAGCCACGCGCAGCGGCGCGGTAAGCGGCTCGGTGACATAGGTGAGGACATCCGGGCGTCCGTCCACGAAACGCTGGTCCTGCACCAGCCAGGTGGTCCAGGAGGTGCGATCGGTGAAGCGAACGGGGCGCGGCACATAGGACACCGGCTTGGCCGGGTCGGAGACATACTCGTCGTACTTCGCCGCCGAAGCGTCGGGGGCAGTGAACGACAGGCCGCCGTTGGCAACGAGGTAGAGCGGCTTCGTGCCTTTGGCCTGGGGCCAGGACTTGAAGCGGTCCCAGTGGTTCTCGCCGGTGTTGTAGATGAGCACGGGCGGGGTGTTCGCCTTCGGCGCGCCGTCCATCAGGTACTGGTTGAAGAACGGCAGGAGCACGTCGCGGCGGAACTGCAGGGCGGTGTCGCCATCCCAGTTCAGCGCGCCGAGCGAGGACGCGCTGTAGTTGACCTGGCTGTGCCGCCACGGGCCCATCACCAGGTAGTTCTTGTCGTTGCCCTTGTCCTTCGGCTCCACAGCCTCGTAGCTGTGGATCGCGCCCCACATGTCTTCCTGATCCCACAGGCCCTGCAGCCACATGGTGGGCACCTTCAGCGGCTGCTTCGCCATTTCCTTGTCGAGCGCCTGCCCCTGCCAGTAGGCGTCGTACGAGGGATGCTCACTGAGCTTGCGCCAGTAGGGCAGCTGGTCGAGGCCGGCGGCCTTCGCATAATCGCCGGCCGAACCGGCCTTCAGGAAATTCGTGTAGTCGTCGAAACCGGCGCGCGTGATCTCCGCGCCCTTGCCACGTTTGGCGTTCTGGCCGGTGATGTAATCGAAATTGGTCTGGCGAAAAGCGCCGTAATGGAACCAGTCGTCGCCCATCCAGCCATCCACCATCGGGCTTTCCGGCGCAGCTACCTTGAGCGCGGGATGCGGGTTGACCAGGGCCATCACCACGGTGAAGCCCTCATACGACGAGCCGATCATGCCGACCTTGCCGTTGGACTCGGGCAGGTTTTTGGTCAGCCAGTCGATCGTGTCGTAGGCGTCGGTGGAATGATCCACCTCGGACGAATTGAGTGGACCACGCAGCGGGCGGGTCATCACGTAGTCGCCCTCCGAGCCGTACTTCCCGCGGATGTCCTGGAAGACGCGGATGTACCCGGCGTCGACGAACACCTCGTCGCCCTGGGGCAACAGGTCGCGCATGGTCGTGGCCCCGGCGCGCTCGGCGCGTCCGTCGGCGTTGTACGGTGTGCGGGTCAACAGGATCGGCGCGTGTCTGGCGTTCTTCGGAATCACGATGACCGTGTGCAGCTTCACCCCGTCGCGCATCGGGATCTCGACCTCCCGCTTGATGTAATCGTTGGCGGTGGTGGGCGAATCGAATTTTGCCGGGATGTCCGGCGTCATCGGCGCGGTCTGCGCCACCGCCAGGCTGGAGGCGACGGCCAGTGACAGGGCGAGCATGGGAAGCAACGAGCGATGCGACATGGGCATTCCTGTGGCGTTGGGACGAAACCCGCCTAGCCTGCCGTATCGCGGGCGCTGAAGCCATGGCAAAAAAAGGTTCTTCGCGGATTACCGGGGCCGGGCGCTCAGCTTTCAGGCCGTGCATTCTTTCGCACCTCGCACCTCGCACCTCGCGCATGGCTCGGCTTCGCCATCGCTCTCTACACTTGGGCGTCTCGCGGGGGAGACCTTGGTGTCCACCCTCGCTGCTCAGACAGTCCTCCGCGTTCGGATCGGAAGGCCGCTTCGCGGCCCATGTATCTATCTGGCCTACGGCCGCTCACTTGTGCGGAACTCGCCTCGAGGGTGGACACCAAGGTCTCTCACGACGATACGGTTGGGTGGAAGGAGAGCCGTTGCGTGGTGCCGTCGTCGGCCCCGGTCGCTTCCGGAACACCGGGGCGATGCGGACGCGGTTGCTAGCACCCGGTTGCCCAACACCTTCCTCGCGCCCGTGCTGGCATGCCGGCCGACGATGCTGCCGCGCGCTTTGGCTCGACCCACACGAACCTCAGGGCTCGGGAGAGCCTTCGGTGTCCACCCTCGAGGCGAGTTCCGCACAAGTGAGCGGCCGTAGGCCAGATAGATACATGGGCCGCGAAGCGGCCTTCCGCACCGAACGCGGAGGACTGTCTGAGCAGCGAGGGTGGGCACCGAATGCTCTGCGCCGCGACGTCACGCTCTGCGCCGCTACGTCCACGCCCGCAGCGACGTCCCCGGAATTCCGCGATGAACCAAAAAAAAACCCGCCACTCCCTGGGGAGCGGCGGGTTTGGTCGTACTTACTGCTTACTGAGCCGGAGCGGTCGAAGCCGGAGCCGGAGCAGCCGTGCCGGCAGCAGCCGGAGCGGTCGTGGCAGCAGCCGGAGCGGCGTCAGCCGGGGCAGCAGCCGGAGCGGCCGGAGCCGTGGCAGCAGCAGCCGGGGCAGCGGCCGGGGTAGCGTCTTCGCTCTTGTTGCAAGCGGAGAGCATGGCGGCAGCGACGAAGGCGAGTGCAGTGATCGAAGCAATCTTCATAGGTTTGGCTCCTCAGTTGTTATGTATAGGCGCAAGCGCGACGGCGGATACCCACTGGTTGGTGGGTCCTCCACGGCTTTCGCCGCGCGTGCAGATGATAAATGGTTTCATCCCTGGCGTGCCCGTGCGAAGACAGACACGACAAGATTGCAACGATCATGATGAAGCGTAGATGTCTGGTGACGCAAGCGTGACGCAATCGCACGCTTTTTTCAGAATAATCGCCTTACGCCTCCGGAAGCCAGCCCCTAGCCTTGTCAGTCATAAATTGCGATTTGGACAACCTGTCCCGTCGCCTGACAAGGAGAGAATGGATGCGCACGCAAAAACTCATTAAAACCCGGTACATGGCTGCGATGATAGCCACTTTTGTGCAGCCCGCCGTGGGCGCGGAAAGCCCACCCTGGGTTGCCGATGGGACTGAACTGGACCTTTCCGCAGGATCCTGGGAAACGACATCCCCCGGGGTTTCCGGCCTGCGGATCAAGAATGGAGGCAGGGTAACCGGCCTGGACGTCGAGCTCAAAACCCTCGGTAACGCCGCGCATGCCGTCTGGACCGACGGTGCCGACAGTGAACTCAGCCTGCGTGGCGGGGTACTGCAGACGACCGGCGACAGTGCGCATGGCCTGTTGATCGCCGGGTCGGGCCCCACCACGCTGACCGACGTCGCTATCGTCACCGAAGGAGGTAGCGCCCATGGCGCTCGGTTCGAAGGAGCCGATGTGGAAGGCCAGTTCGTTGGCGGCAGCATCACCACCACGGGCCACGCCGCCCTTGGCATCCTCGCGGTCGCCGGCGCCCATGTCACCATCGAGTCCACAAGGATTTCCACGAGCAACACCGCGGCGCACGGACTTGCGGCAGAGGGTTCCGCTGCGAGCATCAGGGCGGAGAAGTCCACCATCGAGACCCACGGCACGGAGGCGCACGGCGTACGCGTCTCCGCGACGGTCAGCGCCGCCCTTGCCGATACGTCGATAACGACCACCGGTGACGCTGCCAGCGCCCTGCACGCCGACCACGACAGCGGCCTCGTCACGGTGACCGGCGGCAAGTGGCAGACCACGGGAAAGCAGGCGGCAGGTTTCGACGGCGGAACGCTGCCACTGGCACGAATCAGCGGCACCCGGATCGAGACCTCGGGCGTGAATTCGGCGGGTATCGACAACCGCACAGGCTCGCTCAACATGACCGATGTAAATATCGCGACCCGGGGATACGAGTCCTTCGGCATCATCGCATTCGGTGACGGCCTTGTCGGACGTCCGCCCTACGTCACCGCCACGCGCACGACTATCGTCACTGAGGGCCGACTTGCCTATGGCGCCAACGCGCGGGACGGCGGCCGGATTACGCTCAACGACAGCAACATCCTTACGTCCGGCGAAGGAGCCTTTGGCCTGCGTGCGTGGAACGGCTCGATCACGGCCAACCATACCAACGTCCAGGCCATCGGCAGCGCCGCCTACGGTGCTGAAGTTCGCGAAGGCGGCTCGCTCACGCTGACGGGCGGCTCGATCGATAGCCCGCAAGCTGCCGCTCTTGTCCTCTACGACCCGGTGAAGGTCCGGATCAGCGGCGGAGCGGTTCTCAGTGGCGTCGCTTTCGCGGAGGTATATCCCAATTCCACCGCTCCTTTCACCATCGTGCTCGACGGCAAAAGCCAGGCGATCGGTGACATCCGACTCGCGCAGGAGAGCGGGACGCCCACACCAGATGCCACGAAGGCATCCGTGACACTCCGCAGCGGGGCCATGTGGCTCGGCGGCACCGACATCGTTCGCGACCTGACGCTGGAAGACGACGGCCACTGGATGGTCGGGCGCGACAGCCGCATCGGCAGCCTCACCAGCGACCATGGTGTCGTGACGTTCGCCTCTGCGCCCGGCAGCTTCGCGACGTTGACCATCGCCGGCGACTACGACGGCAACAACGGGCTGTTCCGCATGCGTAGCCGCCTCGGCGACGACACCTCGGCGTCCGACCTGCTGCACATCATGGGCAATACGTCCGGCAACAGCCTCATTGCCGTGGATGCCCTCGACGGCGCAGGCGACTACACCGTGGACGGCATCCGGCTGGTGCAGGTCGACGGTATGTCGAATGGTCAGTTCGAACTTGCCGGTCGCGTCGTTGCCGGTGCGCACGAGTACTTCCTGCATCAGGGCGCCCTCAGCGCAGCGAACGACGGCCACTGGTATCTCCGCTCGTCGCTGGAGCCCGAGACGGTCGACCCGACCATCATCGAACCGCCTGTTACACCGGAAACGCCCGATCCCGAGCTCGACCCCGACCCCGTCGTGGTACTCCCGCGCGTACTTCGCCCGGAAGTCGGCGCCTATCGAGCCAACCAGACCGCTGCCCTCGAGATGTTCCAGGGCGGCCCCGGCGCAGGCGAAGACGATGAACGCGATGGTGCTCGCCAGACGGTCTGGGCGCGTTTCGACCGCCGCCACACCAGCTTCGATATCGGCAGGCAGCTGACCACCACATCCTCCTCCAGCGAGCTCACGCTGGGTGCCGACCTGTTCCGCGATCCGGACAACGAGGCTCACCTGGGCGTCATGGCAGCCGCCGGCCGTGCCGACACACGCGGCACTTCGCTGCTGACACACTACGCCGCCAGGGGGCGAGTGCGTGGCGCGGCCGCGGGCGTGTACGGCGGCGTTCGCAGTGGTGACGGAACCTATGTGCGCGGCTGGACGCAGTACGCTCACGTCAACCAGCGCGTGGAAGGCGATGCCCTCGCGGCCGAGCGGTACGGCTCTGGCATGCTTACGGCAAGCCTGGAGGCAGGCCACCGCTGGCGGCACGCGCTCAGCCGTGAAACGGATACATACATCGAACCGCAGGCGCAGATACTCACCACCCGGCTACGGGGCGGCACCCATCGCGAGGCCAACGGCACCCGCATCTCGCCCCTCCATGGAAGTGGCACCACGGCGCGGCTCGGTGTGCGTGCTGCCGCGCGCTGGAACACGCCGAACGGCCACATTGCGTCGCCCTACTTCGCGGCAAACTGGATCCGTCGTCTCGGACGTCTCGATGCCACGCAGTTCAACGCCGAGTCGTTCGATGCCGGCGTCCCGCGCAACAGCTACGGGCTGAAACTTGGCGTCGCACTCATGCGCAGCAGCGGCTGGCGCCTGTGGACGGATGTGGAAACCCGCTTCGGTGCCCATCGCTACCGCCGGGTGACCGGTTCGATCGGCATTCGCAAGGCCTGGTGAGGCTCAACTGCGTTCGGGGCGTCGCATTACTGGGCGCCCCGACTCGATCAACTCACAAGTTCCGCCACTTCGGGACGCGCCCTGCGCGCCGTCACCGTACTGCCGATCGAAGCCATCACGATGAATCCGATAGCCAGCCACTGGCCACCCACGAGATGCTCGCCGAGCAGCACCATCGCCAGCAACGACGCCACGGCCGGCTCCAGGCTCACCATGATGCCGAAAGTTTCACTGGGCAGTCGCTTGAGCGCCATCATCTCCAGCGACATGGGTATAGCGCTCGACACGATGGCTACGCCGAGGCCGGCCAGCAGGATCATTGGATCAAGCAGGCTGGCACCCGCATGCGCGACCCCGTAGGGCACGACCACCAGGCTCGCCGCCACGAGGCCAAGAGACACCGATTGCCCGGCATGCAGGTGACCGGCCTGTTTGCCGAAGAGGATATACAGGGCCCAGCAGATGGCCGCGCCGAGAGCGAGCATCACGCCCGTCGGATCGAGTGTGCTGTCGTGACCGAGCGGTAGCAGCATCACCAGGCCGGTGATCGCACTGGCCAGCCAGACAAAATCGATCGCGCGACGCGACGCGATCATCGCCACGGCGAGCGGACCACTGAATTCGATGGCCACGGCGATCCCGAACGGAATGGTCCTCAGCGCCAGGTAGAACAACAGGTTCATGACGCCGAGCGTCAGTCCATAACGAATCACAAAACCCGCATCCCGCCGGCTCAGCGGCCAGCGCCACGGCCGCCAGAACAGAAGCAGCACCAGAGCCGAGAATCCGACGCGCAGCGCGGAGGTGCCTTCCGCGCCGATGAGCGGAAAGAGCTTCTTCGCGAACGACGTGCCGATGCACAGCGATGTGATCGAGCCGAGCACGGCGAGTGCCGGTAGCACGAGAGAGGGGCGCGGGGAGGTCATAGATGCACTTTAGCGGTTGCCGGGGATGCCGCCCATGGGAGTGCGCGCATCTGCTGACACGAACGATAGACAAATTGTTCATGATGGACATATAGTCCATACCCATGACTACCCTGCCCGATTTCCGCCTCGAAACCTACTTCTCGCGCTGGGAATTCGCCGCGCGCTATCACCTGACGGCGTCGGACGCCCAGAGCATGCGGGTGGACGAACTCCTCGCGCTGGCCGAGCCAGCGGATCGTGAAGCCTTCCAGTCCCTGCATCTGGGCTACACGCAAACCTACGGCGCGCCAGCACTGCGCGAAGCCATCGCCGGCACGTACGACACGCGCGGAGCCGACGACGTCCTCTGCTTCGCCGGTGCCGAGGAAGGCATCTACATCGCCATGCGCGTCCTGCTGGGTGCGGACGACCACGCCATCGTGGTGACGCCGAACTATCAGTCGGCGGAAACCGTGCCCCTGTCGATCTGCGAGGTCACCGGCGTCCCCCTCGATCCCGACGATCGATGGTCCCTGGATATCGAACGCGTCGCTGCGGCCATCAGGCCGAAAACACGGGTGATCTCGATCAACTTCCCGCACAACCCGACAGGCAAGATGCTGGAGCGCGACCGCTACGACGCGCTGGTGGCGCTGTGCCGCCGGCACGGCATCTGGCTCTTCAGTGACGAGGTTTACCGTCCACTCGGACCGCCAGGCACCGAACATCTGCCGCAAGCGGCCGACGTGTATGAGCGTGGTATTTCTTTGGGCGTGATGTCGAAGGCCTACGGCCTGCCCGGCCTTCGTATCGGGTGGATCGCCTGTGCTGATCGCGCGCTGCTGCAGAAGATGGAGCGCTACAAGCATTACCTCTCCATCTGTAACTCGGGTCCTTCGGAGCAGCTGGCACTGATTGCCCTCAAGGCGCGGGACACGATCCTCGAAAAGAATCGCCGGATCGTCGGCGATAACCTTACGCTACTCGACGCATTCTTTGCCGAATGGCCGGAGCACTTCGACTGGTACCGGCCTGACGGCGGCTGTGTCGCTTTCCCGCGCTATCTCGGTGCGGGCACGGTCGAGGCCTTCGCGGCAGACCTGGTCGAGCAGGCCGGCGTGCTCTTGCTACCCGCCGAGCACTACCGGTCCGAGCTGGCTCCTACGCCAATCGACCGTTTCCGCATCGGCTTCGGTCGGGCCGATTGCGCCGTAGCCGTGGCGGCCCTCGGCGACTATCTGCGGCGCTGACGCTCAGCGATCCTTTGCCTTGCGCTTCTCGACGTATTCCCTGAAGGCCTCGATGCCGACGTCACGCCGAAGCAGCTTCGAGTCCGGGTCGAGCGTGTAAGTGGCGCGCTCGGGTAGCGTGACGTCACCTTGGCCATCGGCCATGGGCAAAGTCACCACGTGGTCGCCTATGCGTACGTCTACCGGCATGGGGAAGGGCCCCTTGCCGGGCACCGACCATGCGAGGTGTAACTGCTGTCCGCTACGGGTTACCTGCAGGTCAGGCAGCGCCGCCTGGAAGAGGTATACGTTGAAGAACCAGTGCAGGTCCTTGCCCGTGACCTTGTCGACGTTGTAGATGAACTCGTTCGTGGTGCCGTATCGCGGCGAGAAATTGCCCGGCACGGGGTGCTCGGTGCCGTAAACCAGTAGGCGCGTCGAACGGTAGAAGGCTTCGTCACCAATGAGATTCCTCAGGGCGTGCAACATCATTGCACCCTTCCCGTAGATGTCCTGGCCCGGACCACCGCGCGAGTCCTCATACACGTCTTCTTCCCGTCGCGGCTTTCCCGAGACGATCGGATGGCGATTGGTGAGCCCGCTGCGGATACGCATGAGGCTGGCGAAATAGGCCTGCTTGCCGCCGATCGACTCGGCATAGAGCGGCTGCATGTAAGTGGCGAATGCCTCGTGCAACCACATGTCGTCCCAGTTGGCGTTGGTCATCTGGTTGCCGAACCACTCGTGCGAGAGCTCGTGCTGCAACAGGTCGTCATAACCGTAGGGCGTCTTGGCGTAGCCATTGCCGTAGGCGTTGATCGTCTGGTGTTCCATGCCCTTGAACGGCGTCTCCGCCACGCCCATTTTCTCGGCGCCGAACGGATACGGGCCGATCGTGCTTTCGAGGAAGTCGAGCATGGGCGGGAACTCGGCGAAGAGCGCCTTTGCCTGCTTCTCGTCATCCACATACCAGTAGTGCAGCGGAATGATGTTGCCGAAACGACTGGCGTAGGAGCTGGAAAGTTCGTGATAGGGCGCGATGTTCAGCGCGACGCCGTAGGTGCTCACGTCGTGGCTGCGCCAGTGATACGTGCGCATGCCATTGGCCTCGTCCACGCCCGCGGCAACACCGTTGCCGACAGCTACCAGCGGCGCCGGCACAGTCACATGCTCGTCGACCAGTTTCGGTCGCCCCATCGGATGGTCGATGCAGGGCCAGAACACGTCGCAGCCCTCCCCCTCCACGGCAGTAGCGACCCAGGGCTTCCCATCGGGCGTCTTCGCCCAGACGAAGCCGCCGTCCCACGGCGCGCGCACGGCGACATGGGGACTGCCGTGATAGGTCACGCGCACCGTCGTGCGCGCGCCCGCATCGAGGGGATGCGGAAGGTCGATCTCCAGGCGTCCCTGCGGATTGCGAAAGGCGCTGCGCGGCAACGGCTCACCGTCGACTTCGACCGTATCGATGGGCAGATTGCGGTCCAGATCGAGCACCACGCGACGCAGCGGCGCGGTCAGGCCAAAGGTCAGCTTCGCGTCGCCCTCGATCCAATGCCGTACCGGATCGACGCGAAAACTGAGATCGGCATGCTCGAACGTCACGGCGAGCTGTTCCGGCGCGCGCGGTGCACCAGAGTTAACCGTGTAATCGGTCAGCGGTGGGGGCCCCGGGGGAGCCGAAGGCGTGCAGGCAACCGAGCTCAGCGCAAGGCTTACGCCTAGCAGGAACGTGTTTCGCATAATCGCAACGGCCATCAGGGGAAAAGGGGGCGCGGGGCCACCATACGCACCCTCGTGCTCGTCGTCATCGGTCTTTAGATGGGTATGCAGCGGATATCCGCGGCATGTAAAACCTGATACCCGGGCCTATCGACACTTCGTGCAAGCCATCCGGCCCCGGGTGGCGCATCTTGGGAATGGCATAAGGCCAGGGGTCAATACCACCGTGCGACTACTCAAGCTGCTCCTTCTCACGATGACAGGCGCCCTCGCCTTCGCCGACGCACCTTCCGCGGCCGGATCTTCTCCCGCGCAGGCATTGCCCGTGGAAGGCCAGTTTCCTGCATTGGGCGGGGCGACATCGTGGCTCAACGGTCCGGCCCTGACGCCTGCCGGTCTGCACGGCAAGGTGGTCCTCGTCGATTTCTGGACGTTCTCGTGTATCAACTCACTCCGACCGCTGCCGTATCTGCGCGCCTGGACGACGAAGTACCAGGCGCAGGGACTCGTGGTGATCGGAGTGCAGTCACCTGAGTTCGCTTTCGAGCAGCGGCTCGACAGCATTCGTGACGCCGTGACCCGTCAGGCGATCCGCTTCCCCGTGGCCATCGACAACGGACACCGGGTATGGAACGCGTTTCATAACGAGTACTGGCCAGCGATCTACCTGATCGACGCCGAGGGACGCATTCGATACCACCGCTTCGGTGAGGGCGACTACGACCAGACCGAGCGAGCGATACAACAGCTCCTGGCCGAAGCAGGTGCGTCGGGTGTCGACCGAAACCTGGTCGGCGTGCAGGGAACAGGCGTCGAAGCGGCCCCCGACTGGGATCATGTGAAATCGCCCGAAACGTACGTGGGTTATGCGCGCTCGGAACGCTTCGCATCGCCTGGCGGTCCCGTGCAGGACACCCGCCATGCCTATACGGCACCGACGCCGCTCGATCTCAACGACTGGGCACTCTCCGGCGAATGGTCCATGGGCGCCGAGGCCACCACGGTACGCAAAGCCAACGGGAGACTGCTGTTTCGGTTCCATGCCCGCGACCTGCACCTGGTGGCGGGCCCTGCCACACGCGGCACCCCTGTGCGATTCCGGGTACGGATCGATGGGAAGCCGCCGGGCAGCAGTCACGGTGCGGATACCGATGAACAGGGCAACGGGACCATCGACGGCCAACGCCTGTATCAACTGATCCGACAGAAGGCACCGATCGAAGACCGGACCTTCGAAATCGAGTTCCTTGAACCCGGGGCGGACGTGTTCGCTTTTACGTTCGGCTGACCGACGTCGGTCGACCGACACAGAAAAAAAGGCAGAGCGTTTGCTCTGCCTTTTTTTCTGAACTGGCGCGATACATCATTTCGCCGCTGAAGCGGCTCCCACACCTGCGTGACACTGATCGACGATCAGAACGGAATATCGTCGTCGTCGAAGCCTTCGTTTGCGGGCGGGGCAGAGCGCTGCGGCGGCGCATTACCACCGCGAGGCTGACCGTAGTCGTCGCCACCGCGCTGCTGGCCACCGCCGTAGTTACCGCCACCACGCTGCTGGCCACCGCCACCGCCGCCGGCACCGCCGCCGTAGTTGCCACCGCCACCACCGCCACCACCGGCAGCGCGTGCCTGCTGCGGACGAGCGCCACCACCCTGACCACCAGCAAACCCGCCGCCTTCGCCGCCGGCGTTGCCACCTAGCATCTGCATCTCGTTGCCGATGATGTCGGTCGAGTAACGCTCGACGCCATCTTTATCAGTGTACTTGTCGGTGCGCAGGGAGCCTTCGATGTAAACCTGACGGCCCTTCTTCAGGTATTCGCCAGCAATCTCGGCAAGCTTGCCGAACAGCTTCACACGGTGCCACTCGGTGCGCTCCTGCTTCTCGCCGGAGGCCTTGTCGGTCCAGGCTTCCGACGTGGCAATGCGCAGGCTGGTGATGGCCGTGCCGCTGCCGGTGTACCGGGTCTCGGGATCCGCGCCGAGGTTGCCGACAATGATGACCTTGTTGATACCGCGTGCCATGGATTTCCCTCTTATATGTGTCTTCCCGCCCATCATAGCCAGCCTGCGCGATGTGCGGGCCGACGGGGTCGGACCGGGTAGTTTGGGCGATGGCCGCCCTCACCGCAAACCTTTCGATGTGGGCAGGATCCGTCACGAGCCCGGGCGCCAGTCTCATTCCCATGTGATCTGCACGAGGGCCGTCGCCGGGGCGTTCCCTGGCCCCAGTGGGCCGACCCGGACATACCTGGCCTCAAAGCGAAGCTCGGGTGACGCGCCCGCAAGATCGAAGCGTACCGGCGTCGTCCCGTCGGGCAGGACCGGCTGGCCGGACCCCGTACGCAACTCGACGGCGACACCGCGAGCATCCCCCGTGGTGGCGATGTAACGGGAGTCTTCCGCGGCAGAATCCGCACGCATAACCACCGAAGCATGCGTGGCACCGACGCAGTCCGCGCCAATGAACGCCGCCGCTCGCCAGCGGCTTCCCTCGCCCACCAAGGCAAGTTCGGACACGGGGACATTGCCCAGATCGATACGGATCCGGTTCGCGACCAGCGCACAGGACGGCGTAATCGCACCGGTGACGTCGAACTGGAGCGTGTCGGCCGACCCACCCGACGGTACGCGGAGGGATTCAGCGGCGACTTTGCAGGGAAGCGGGCCAAGAAAAAAGCCAAACAAGGCTACGGCAACGAGTCCGAGGGGCCGCCCGTTCATTCGCACACTCCCGTCAGACGCGCCAGGCCTTGCGCGGCCTCGCCGCCCCTCACCGCCCGAACGACGCAGCGGTCCGTCGACCGATCGCCCCAGCGGACCGTCAGGGGCGCACCCGGCTCCACGTCGCGGACAAAAATGTTACCCGCCTGACCGACGACCCCGACCGAACGGCCCTGTCCGTCCAGCACGTCCGCACCGAAGGCTGGTGGAGAACCGTCGGCCAGACGCGCCACAAGCAGCGACGTACGACCGACGTCTGTTTCGAACGGCACCAGAACCAGCGCGCCTGCCGTAGGCGCGACTCGCCTGCGCGTCGATGACAGGCTGACATCCAGCGACATTCCGGTCGGGTCGATCTCCACCGCATTCCATCGGAAGGCTGCAAGGTACGGCACCACGCCATAGCCACGCCGATCGAGCCGCACGCCCGTCGCGGATGGCAGTCTTGCGCCTGCCGCTCCCGGCGCATGCACGAGGGCCATCGCCTCCCCAAGCCTTTGCGCACGCGTGATGCCATGGCGGTGAAACACCAGGGCGCCAGCCGTCGAGAACGACTCTCCGTGCGCGGCACCGGCGCGATCGATGGCGAGGCTCGACTCACCCGCGCCGGACAGGTGGGAGGCGGACAGGCCCAGTCGACGAGCACGATCGGCGCCGTTCTCCACGAATGCCCCGTAGCCAAGTTCGCGTTCGGAACCGATGGCGCCACCCACTCCGACCTGCAAACGGCCGCCGTTGGTGCGACTTTCATGACCGGTCACCGTCAGCAACGTCGGCGATGACGGCGACCCCAGCGGCATCGAGATACCGACCCGCGCGCTCGTGTCGTCAGTGTCATGGCGCATGGACACGTCGAGCGTGGCCCTTTGCCATCCGCGCGTCCATGCGAGCGCATACGACCTCTCCGATCCGGAATGACGGGAAGGAACAGGACGCAGGCTGCGACGTTGACTGGCACTCGCCGTCAGGATGCCGTTGTCAGCGGGTAGTTCGCGATGGAACACGACGTCCAGGCGCTCGTGACCCGCGTTGCGGCCCTCGCTTGAGTGCCGGCGCCCGCCGACGGCCTGCGCTACGCTTCCGCGCTCTCGTACCAGGTTTAGCCACATGCTGGTTCCGTCGTGCCAACGCCGGCCATGACGCACGCGCCAGGTCCTGCCCCGACCCGACGAGCCGAAGTGGGAGCGTGTCGCCATGCGGGCACCGGTGAAGTCCACGGCGAAGGCACCCGCCAGGGTGTCGATCGCTGCTCCGATAAGTGCCGAGTTTCCGCTTCCCTGGCGGCGCAGACCCGTGTAAATCGTGGTGTCCCGCGCGAAACCTCGCCGCCAGGTCGCCTGCATCAAGTCACTCCCCTGACCCCGCGTCGCCACCGTATGGCCTGCACTCATCGCTACCGTGCTTTGACCTTCGCCGAGCAACTCGGGCATCGCGAAGAACGGTACGCGAAATGATGTGCGGCCACCGTCTTCCTCGTCGATCGTGACATACAGGTCACCGCCTCGCCCGAGGCCCTGAAGGTCATCAATCACAAAGAGTCCGGGTGGGACCGCAAGTTCCCGCAGCAGCACGGCGGCCTGGCTCACACGCACCCGTGCATGCGTTCGGGCGACGCCACGCACCGTCGGCTTGTAGCCTAGGTTCGCGTCATCCTCCATGCGCGCATCGCTCGCGATAGTCATGCCACGCAGGCGGACGGGGGCGAACGTGCCGTCAGCTACCATGACCTCACCGAGACGCCATTGTGCCCGCCAGGCGTCGACCTGTCGCTCGACATAGAGATGATGGCGCGCGTAGCGCGACGCGCTCCACGAACCCGCACCACGTACGCGCCAGTGTCCGGCATTGATGCCTGCCTCATGGGCAAGAAGTCGCACCGTCCGCGAGCGCCTTCCCGACGTGCTTCGATGGAGATTGAGGCGCCAGGCCAGCTGCCCTGACGGGATGCCATCGTCGCTCTTCCCTGGTGGAACCATGCCGAATCTGTGACGGATCAGTGCAGCCTGCGGCACCTCGATATCCAGCCTTTGTTCACTCACGTCGAAACGCGCGGTAGCACCCGGCGCGTGATCGGAAACCGGAAGGCATAGGTCATCAGCCGCCGCTCCCGCCGCCAGCGCGACCCCGAGTGACGTCAATGTCACGCCCGACAGGCAGGGCACGGCGTCGGATTGCGTGTCGTCGGCGGCAAAATGAACGCTGCGACGCACCTGCCATTCGCCATTCAACCAGACATCGGCTTCATAGGTACCGGGCATGACCGGGTTACGTCGGGCATAGCGAGAAAGATCGATCTTCATGGCGGAGCCACCTGGAAGAAATGCGGAATTGAACTGGACGGGTTTGCCGTCCTTCGGAGGAAGGTCCTCCGCCTGCACGAGCACCGCGCATAGCATCAGCGTGATCCCGATGCCTAGCACGCAGGCACGCGGCCCATGCAAAGCGACGCAACGGGACGCTCTTGCCTTAGTCATTGGCCCCGGGAACAGCGACCACCTTTGCCGTTCCGGGAACGACCGCGCCGTAATCGTTGATCGTCGCGAACATCACCACGGCACCGGTCGGCAACGATGCGCCCTCCGGCAATGACCACGTCGTCTTCCCCTCCGCAGCGACCATTCCACCGCCGAGGGGAAACTTCTTGCCTGGTGACCCCGCACCCATGATCGCCACCTCGTTGAAGGACAGCACATAGGGCGAAGGATTGCTGACATGCAACCGGGGCAGCGCACCGTCGGTTTCGATCGACCAGACCAGCAGTGAGGGCGCAGCAGACGGTTCGACGCTCAGGCCAGATGGCCGGTGCAGCAGCTTGAGCCTGTGCCGGAACGCGAACTGCAATGTGTTCATGGACTTTCCGGCGTCCGGGCTCGGTGGAATCTCCAGGACATTCAGCCAGTACAACACCTCATGCTTCGCAGGCGGAACGTCGCCGATATGGACGATACGTAGCGCATGCCCCCGACCGGCATCGATGCGAAATACCGGCGGTGTTATAGCGAACGGCACGTGCGCACTCTCCGGCGTGGATCGATCATCGCCATCGTCGATCCACGCCTGAACCAGACCCGGCTCCTGCCCCTTGTTCTCGATCCGCACGGCGACATCGCGACTTGCTCCCGGGAACACGATGCGCGTGGCGCCGATGACGATGCCGGCGTGGGCATCACCGGTCGCGCAGGCAGCACTTACGGCAAGCCAGATGATCGCTCGCGCGCGAACCATCACTGGTAGACGACCTGGAATCCCACCCGGGAGTTCGCGGCACCCTTCTCCGCCTTGCCCGTGCTGTAGTACCGGGCGATAAGCGGAATGATCGCGCTGGTGCCGACGATCGTCGTTCCTTGCGAGTCTTCCGTGTACATGTTGATCGGCGTGCCATCCTGATTGGCGATCTGGATCTGGACGTTCTTCGCTGCGTCGGCTACCGCGTCGATGTTGAGGCGGCCGGTCGTGCGGTCCAGTGAGGGACTGGCCGGATCGAAGCGAATCTTCGCCAGACCGCCATCGATGCACTCCGCATTGCCGCCGATATGGATCTGGAACCCGCGGTCTCCCGATGTCTGGCCCTCGGTCGCGAGATTTCCCGCACTGATGTCACCAAAGTCGACCGTCTTCGTGACGGCTCCCGAACCGGGAGGCTTGCCTTCTACCTCGCAGGTGGTCGCGGTGATCCGGCCGCTGATTTCGATCGTGCCATCGTTGGCGGCGATGACCGGCGAAAGAGGCATGGCGACGAGCACGGTAATGAGGGATGACGCGGTGATGATGTTCACGGTGGTGACCTTCTCGGTGGAGGAAGGTCAGTGTCTGCGCACGACGTGCATCTATCGATACGCGCTGGCTGAAACCTGCGGCGTCGCACGGCTCGTTTGCACGCGAGGATTCGGTGCGCCGCCGGGCAGGAGCATCCGGCACGGGTTGGGGGGAATGCCTAGGGGAACGCTGGGGGCGGGTCAGGTCAGGGACGGGGGCCAGCACCGAGGTCGTTCCGAACAGGCGACCCCCACCGGCCAGCGCGGTACCGGCCCCGGCAGCCCCCTTTGACCCGCGGTGCGTGCCCCGCCGGACGCCGATTATTCGGATCGCGCGGACGCGGACGGCGGAACGCCATGGCAGACCCTATACTGTGGACCGATTTGTCGCACACGAACCTGGTCCATGGACTCCATCGCCGATCGCACCACCTCCCTCGACTTTGCTGGCGTCCGCGCCCTGGCAGCCGACGACATGAAGGAGGTCGACGCGCTGATCCGGCACCGACTGTCTTCCGACGTCGTACTGATCAATGCCATCGCGGACCACATCATCGCCGGTGGCGGCAAGCGCCTGCGTCCGATGCTGCACGTATTGGCGGCCCGCGCCGCGGGCTACGGTGGCCAGGAGCATGCAAAGCTGGCAGCGATCATCGAGTTCATCCACACGTCCACCCTGCTCCATGACGACGTGGTCGACGAGTCCGACATGCGCCGGGGCCGCAAGACCGCGAATGCGCTCTGGGGCAATGCAGCCAGCGTGCTGGTAGGCGACTTCCTCTACTCGCGTTCGTTTCAGCTGATGGTGGAACTGGACGACATGCGCATCATGCGCATCCTCGCCGACACCACGAACACGATCGCCGAGGGCGAGGTGTTGCAGCTGCTCAACATCGGTAATGCCGACGTCGACGAAGCGTCCTACCTGGCGGTGATCGAACGGAAGACCGCCGTGCTGTTTGCCGCCGCCACCGAGCTCGGTGGCGTACTGGGCGGGCTGCCGGAGAACCAGGTGGCGGCCCTGCGCCGCTATGGCATGGAGCTCGGCTATGCCTTCCAGATCGCGGACGACCTGCTCGACTACGTGTCCGATGCGGAGACTCTGGGCAAGAACATCGGCGACGACCTGGCCGAGGGCAAACCGACCCTTCCGCTCATCTATGCGATGCAGTCGGCGGATGCGGAGCAGCTGAAGTCCCTGCGCCACGCCATCGAGCATGGCGGGCTCGACTCGCTTGACCGCATCGTGGCCGCGATTCGCGATTCGGGTGCGCTCGAGCGCACCCACGATCGCGCGGTGTCCCACGCCAACGCCGCGCGAACGGCGTTGGGGGAAATCGCCGCATCGCCCTTCCGCGACGCGTTGGCCGCCCTGGCCGACTACTCGGTCGAGCGGCGCTTCTGATCGACTGCGTCGATCACTTCTTCGCGAATGCTTCCGTCAGCCATGCGCGCATGGCGGCGTAGGCCCGGTTCGCCACTTTGGCGTCGTAACGGCAGTTGCCCGTCGGTGTAGTGGCTTCCTTTTCAGTGAAGCAATGCACCGCGCCGCCGAAGTCGGTGGAGACCCAATCCACCTTCGCATCGCGCATTTCCGACTCAAAGGCGGCCCGCTGCTCGGGCGGCACGTTGGTGTCGTCGGCACCGTTCAGGGCCAGCACCCTGGCATGGATGTTCGAGGCGAGTTTCGGATCGTCCGTGGCCAACAAGCCGTGGAAGCTGACCACAGCGGCGATATCGGCGCCGGTGCGCGCGAGGTCGAGCACGGCGGATCCGCCGAAGCAGAATCCGATAGCGGCCAGCCGCGCCGGGTCGATCGGTGCGTTCTTTTCCTGTGCCTTCAGTTCGGCGAATGCGCGCGACACACGCGAGCGCATGATCTTGCGATCCGCATACAGGGGCTTGACCGCCGCACCGGCCTCGGCTTCCGACTTCGGCCGCGTGTCGCCGCCGTACATATCGGTAAGCAGGATGACGTAATCCTTGCCGGCGATGTCCTTGGCTTTTGCCAGCGCCATGTCGTTGATGCCATACCAGTTAGGCACCATTACCAGGCCCGGGCGCTTCGTGGCGACGGCATCGTCATAGACCAGGAAGCTCTTGTAGGTCACGCCAGCATCGGTCCACTGGACCGGTTTGGCGACCATCGCGGCCGCCGCCGCTCCGACATGACCGAGGACGAGCAAGGACAGGACAAGCAACGAACGGCGCATCGGCGTGATTCCCTGGTTGAGTGCGGCAAGCATAGGACCGGCCGCACGACCTTGGGTAGCTACAGCCCCGCGGCGTGGCGTGCCAGCCGGCTCTTCAGCGGGCCGATGCGGCCGAGCAGGCGTACGCCAAGGCCACGCGCCGTAACCAGCGGTGGCGCTTGCCACGCATAGATCCGGGCCAGCGCATCGAACGACCACGCATCCAGGCCGTCGGCGCTGCGGCGACGCCTCGCATAGCGCCGGAGCACGTGCGTTGCGGCGAAATCCCTTCCGGCCTCGCGCGCCTCCACCAGCGTGTCGCGCAGTTCGGCGACATCACGTAGTCCGAGGTTCACGCCCTGCCCCGCGAGGGGGTGAACGGCATGAGCGGCGTCGCCGAGCAGCACCACTCGCCCAACTTCATATCTGCCGGCCAGCTTCAGTCGAAGAGGAAAGGCGGCGCGCCGGGTGACCGCGCGGATCGGACCGAGGCGGAAGTCGCTGGCAACCCCGAGCGCCTGCCGAAACGCCTCGTCATCCAAGGCCAATACACGCTTTGCCTCGGCATCGGGCAGGGACCAGACGATCGAGCTGCGGCCGTCGGCCAGCGGCAGGAAAGCCAATGGACCGGAAGGCAGGAATCGCTGCCAGGCCGTGCGCTGGTGCGCCTCGGTGGTTTCGACGTGGGCAACGACAGCACGCTGCGCATAGTCCCGGCCATGCGTACCGATGCCAACCATGGTTCTCAACGGGGATTCGGCGCCGTCGGCAGCGACGACGAGGCGCGAGGTAACGACCTGACCGTCGGCCAGGTCCAGTTGGGCCCGGTCGTCGCGCATGGTGTAGGCGATCACTTCGGCCGGTACGATACGGCGCACCCCAGCGGCGTCCAGCGCCTGCCAGAGTGTCGCCTGGACGAGGCTGTTCTCGACGATGTAGCCGAGCACGTCGCGCCCCTGGTCTGCCGCGTCGAAATGGATGGCCGCACCGTTTTCCGCGTCCCATACGTGCATGCGCTCGTAAGCGGACGCGCGCGCCTCGCGAATCTGCGGCCACACCCCGAGCTGATCCAGCAGCGCGACTGACGAGGGCGCCAGCCCGACCACGCGAAGGTCTACCTCGTCGACCGCGGCCCAGGCCGCGGGCTCGCGGGCATCGATCAGGGCGACCGAGAAACCGGACCGTGCCAAGGCCAGCGCGGTGGCGGCACCGACCATGCCGCCACCCACCACGGCCACATCGAGGAGGCTACCGCGGCGGCGCGCGGGCTCGTTCTGCCAGGCCTCGCTCATGGCGTTTTCTCCCGTACCGCGAGTGGCGCATGGGGCTTGAAGCCCATGCCGCGGCGGCTCAGCGCATGCCGCAAGGTCGGCACGCGATCGAAGGCGAGCATCGCCAGCGATCGCAGCGGGCCCAGCAGCGGCTGGTTCAGGCAGGCGAGACGGACCAGGCCGTGGCTCATGGCCATGGTCCCTTCGCGGTCCGCCGCACGTCGCGCGGTGTATTCAACCAATAAAGCCGGGGCACCCGGATCGTTCGCCCCGGCCACGAGTTCGGCCAGGGTCAGTGCATCACGCAGGCCCAGGTTGAAGCCTTGTGCGCCGATGGGATGGACGGTCTGCGCCGCGTTGCCGACCAGAACGGCACGCGGCGCGACAAGGCTGTCGGCGGCCACACGCCGGATACGATAGGGCGAACGCTTGCCAGGACGCGACAAGCGGCCGAGCCGCCAGCCGAAACGCTCCTGAGCGAGAGCAACGAAGGTCGCGTCGTCCATGGCGGCCACCGTGTCGGCCTCCCCAGCGGCGACGGTCAGTACGACGCCGACACGGCGATCAGCCAACGGCAGCACGGCCACCGGGCCTGAGTCCGTGAAACGCTCGAAGGCGCGGCCGCGCGGGTCACGCTGCGGCGTCATCGTGCTGACGAAGAGGGCCTGTTCGTAGTCGTATTCGGCCGTGCCGATGCCGAGCTGGGCGCGAATACCCGACAGTGTCCCGTCGGCACCGATGAGGAGCGGGGTAACGATGTGCCGGACTTCCCCATGGGCCGGGACGGTCACCGACCAGCCGCCATCCACGGCTTCGATACCCTCGACCCGCGCCGGGGCGAGGCGCGTCAGCAGGCGGCAGCGGTCGAGGCGGCGCAGTAGCGCGGCGCCGAGCTCCCGCGCCGGGAGAGTCCAGCCCAGGGCGTCCACGCCTTCCGCCGCGGCATCCATGCGCACGCTGCCGAAGTCGCCGGCGCGGCTTGTACGAATGTGTGTGATCGGGGTAGCCCTGTCCTGCGCGAACTCCCACACGCCGATGGCCGCCAGGCCGTTCACGGTCGCACGGGCCAGGGCCAGGTTGCGCTCGTCGTAGCTGGGCTGGTCGTCCACACGTGGTGCGGCGGCCTCGACGAGGATGGCCGGCAAGCCCGCGTTATCCAGGGCGATGGCGAGGCTGGCGCCGACCAGGCCGCCGCCGACGATAAGAATGGGTTCGGAAGAAGTCATGGCCGGATGATAACCCCGCCACGTGAAGGAGCCCGCGCAACGATAGAATGTCCCGATGGGCAATCGACTTTCCAAGATCTACACACGCACCGGCGACGACGGCACGACCGGCCTGGGCGATGGCAGCCGTACCGGCAAGGACTCCTTGCGCGTCACCGCCTACGGCACCGTGGACGAACTCAACAGCGCCATTGGCATGACCATGGCTGCCGAAGGGGTGGACGACGATATCCGCGAGGCACTCGTGCAGATCCAGCACGAGCTGTTCGACCTCGGCGGTGAGTTATGCATCCCCGGCATGGCCATGGTCGAAGCCCGGGACATCGACCGCCTTGAGGCGGTGCTCGACGCCCTCAACGCGGATCTTCCCGCCCTGAAGGATTTCATCCTGCCCGGCGGCGGGATGGCGGCGGCGTCCTGCCACCTCGCCCGGACGATATGCCGGCGTGCCGAACGCGATGTCGTCGCCCTCGGCCGGGTCGAAGACGTGAGGCCCGAGGCGCAGCGGTACCTGAATCGATTGTCCGACCTGCTCTTCGTCATCGCACGCGTTCTCGCTCGCCGTAGCGGGCACGGCGAGGTGCTCTGGCAGCATGAACGCCGCCCGCGCGGCTAAGCCGGCGGTGTAAGCTCAATTGCCAGGCGCGGCGATCGACGACGCGCTCTCCAGGGGTCCAGAGCTATGGGTGACTTGCCATCGTGCGGTGTTGCTGACGATTCTGCTAAGTTGGCCGCCTTTCGAACGAATAAGACCGAGCCTGTGACGTCACGCAACAGCATCCTGCCTAAACGCCGCCTGCTGGCGACAGCCGTCGCCTTCATCGTGTCCAGTGCCGCCCAGGCCGCCCAGGCGCCTGCCACGGTCGCTCCATCGGGCACGACTACCCAGACTGCGCCGGTGGCCACCTGTGCGCTGGGCTCGTTCTTGTGCCCACCGCGGCCGATCAACTACAACCTGTGCCGTCCGAACGCCATGCTCGCCTTCTACGAGCCGGCGATCACCAAGGACACGACGCTGCGCGAGACTGCCGTCACCGACGTACATTCAGGTATCGACGACGGCAATGCCAGCGGCGTCAAAGTCGAGAGTCCGGAGCCCGACGTCTACCACCTGACCGGTGGTGTACGTCTGGAGCGCGCCGACCAGGTCATGCGCGCCGACGACGTGACCTACAACTCCGCCTCCACCGCTTACGATGCGAAGGGGAATGTGCGGTACCAGGAGGCGGGCATGCTCGTTTCCGCCGACCGCATGACAGGCACTACTACGCCCAACCAGGCCGACGCCGACCATGTCACCTACCAGCTGCTGCAGTCGCGCGGCAATGGCGTGGCCGACCACGCCAAGGTGATGGACCCGCAGCATGGCCGCTTCAACATGGCCACGTATTCCACCTGCGATGTCGGTAGCCACGTGTGGGAGTTCCGCGCGAAGACGATGAACCTGAACAAGGACACCGGTGTCGGCGAAGCTCGCAGCGCGACCATGCGGTACAAGAACGTGCCGTTCATGTACCTGCCCTACTTCAGTTTTCCGCTTGACGACCGCCGCAAGAGTGGCTTCCTTTACCCGACGTTCGGCTCGAACACCTATTCGGGCGTGTACCTGACTCTGCCGTATTACTTCAACCTCGCGCCGAACTACGACGCCACGGTGGAGCCGGGTTTCTACAGCGATCGCGGCCTGATGCTCGGAGGCGAGTTCCGTTACCTGCTGCCGCAGTCGAACGGCAGCTTCGACCTGCACTACATGGCGCACGACAAGGGCGAGGACCAGGACGTCAGTCACACGAGCGACCGCGACGGCTCCAAGCAACGGTGGCTGCTGCAGATTGCCAACTCCACCAACCTGGGCGACGGCTTCCACTTCGGCGCGAACATCAACCGGGCTTCGGACAACCAGTATTTCCGTGACTTCGGTAACGATATCTACACCACGGGCGTCACCTTGCTTTCGTCCAGCGCGTACGTGAGCAAGGGTGGCAAATACTGGTCCGCCTCCCTCGGCGCGGACGATTACCAGAACGTCGACGCGGGCCTGCCGAATTACGTGGCACCGTACCGTCGCTGGCCGCGCGGCACCTTCAACTTCAACGCACCCGTGCTCAGCTGGCTCGACGGCGGCATCGACACCGAAATCGTGAACTTCCGCAAGGAAGATCCCGCACCGGTCTCCCCTGGCTTTCCCGGTCAGGTGGATGGCACCCGACTGGATCTCGCCCCGTTTCTCGCTGCCGACTTCCAGGGTGCCTCCTGGTTCGTCCGTCCGCGTATCGAGTACCGCTACACCGATTATCGCCTCGACACCGATTACCAGCACTACAACTACACGCAACGCGACCCATCCCGCTCCCTGCCGATCGCCAACGTGGATGCCGGCCTGATCTTCGACAAGCAGACCAGCCTGTTCGGCACCGACTACACGCAGACGCTCGAGCCACGCCTGTATTACCTGTATGTGCCGTACCGCAACCAGAACAACCTGCCGCTCTTCGACACCAGCGCGATGTCGTTCGATTTCTGGCAGCTGTTCACCAATAACCGGTTTTCCGGCGCCGACCGCCAGATGGACGCGAACAACCTCACCGCCGCCCTGACGACGCGCCTGCTCGACGATCACGGCGTGGAAAGGTTCTCAGCCAGCCTGGGCCAGATCCGCTACTTCAGCGACCAGAAGGTACAGACGCCTGGCGTGGCGCCGACCAATTTCGCCGGTTCGGACTACATCGCGCAGGTGGCCATGCAGTTCAACGACGACTGGCGGATGAACAGTTCGTACCAGTGGAACCCGAACAAACAACAGAGCCCCTACCTGAATACGGACGCGCAGGCATTCGTCCAGGGGCACGAGACCGACCTGGCCACGGTCCAGGTCCAGCGCCGCCTCAAGGGCGACGGCATCATCAACTTCTCGTACCGCTATCGCCGGAACGTGATGGAACAATTCGACACATCCGTGGTCTTTCCTGTGTCCGAGCGCTGGCGTGCACTGGCGCGATGGGTCTTTGCCCGCCGCGACGTCCTGCCTGTCTATGCGCCCGGCGGCATCGGGCCCTTCAACACCTTCACGTACTCGCATCGCACCCTGGATGCTGCCGTGGGCGTCGAGTACGACAGCTGCTGCGTCGCCTTCCGCGTACTCGGCCGCCACTTCGTTCGCGACTACACCCGCGAGACAGCCAACGCGATCATGTTCGAGATGGAATTCAAGGGCCTGGGCTCCTTCAACCCCGAGACGGGTAGCTTCCTGCGGCGTGCTATCCTTGGCTATCAATAAGAGGGGCAAGTGCCCCGGGCTCCCTATTCGATGAAGCAGATTCTTGCGTACTCCCTGCTCGCCGCGGCTCTCGCGTCGGTCGTCCCCACCGCCCATGCCCAGCTGATGCCCTCGGCCCAGCCGGCACAGGGCGGAAGTGCTTCAGGCAACGGTGCTTCCGGCAACGGCCCGATCGACCGCATCGTTGCCGTGGTCGAAGACGACATCATCCTGCAGAGTGAGCTCGACGAAGCGATCAACGCCATCGTCAAGCAGTACGCCGCCAATCCCGCCCAGCTGCCGCCGCACGACGTGCTGGCGCGGCAGGTGCTGGATCGCCTCATCCTGATGAAGATCCAGGTGCAGCAGGCCGCCAACCAGAACATCAAGGTCTCCGACCAGGATGTCGACCAGGCTGCGGCAAACGTCGCCCAGCAGAACAAGATGAGCCCCGAGCAGCTGCGCGCCGCGGTCGAGCAGGACGGCTACAGCTACGCCGGCTTCCGCCAGCAGCTGTCCGACCAGATCACTGCCCAGAAGCTTCATGAGAGCGTGGTTCGCGACCAGGTGAACGTGACCGATACCGAGGTCAACAACATGCTCGCCAGCCCGACCTACAAGGGCGGCGAAGTTCACCTGGCGCACATCCAGATCAGCACGCCGGCCAACGCCAGCGCGAGCGACATTGCCGCTGCCCAGGCCAAGGCCGAGGACACGATCAAGGCGATCAAGGGCGGCATGGACTTCAACGCCGCGGCCATTCGCTTCTCCGACGCACCCGACGCCCTCGATGGCGGCGACCTCGGCTGGCGCCGGCTCGACGAGGTGCCGCCTGCCTTCGCAGACGCCGTCACCGGCCTCAAGCCGGGGGACAATACCGCCGCGCTGCGTGGTCCGACCGGTTTCCACATCCTCAAGCTTGTCGAGACCCGTCAGGCCGGCCGTCAGATCGTTACCGAGTACCACGCCCGCCAGATCCTGATCAAACCGTCGGAAATCGTCACGCCCGAACAGGCTGAGAAGAAGGCGCAGGACATCTACACCCGCGTGGTCGACAAGAAGGAAGACTTCGCCAAGATCGCGAAGGAAGATTCCAAGGACACCACCACCGCGAACAACGGCGGTGACATGGGCTGGTTCGCCGCTGACGCCTGGGGCCAGGCCATCGGTAGCCAGATCGCCAGCCTGAAAGACAACGAAGTGTCGCAGCCGATCAAGACCGACGCCGGCTGGATCGTCATGCAGCGCCTGGGTACGCGCCAGAGCGATCTGACCGACCAGTTGCAGCGTGACCAGGCCCGCCAGGCCATCGGCAACCGCAAGGCTGATGCGGCTTACGAGAGCTATCTCCGTGAGCAGCGTTCCTCCGCCTACGTGAACATCCTCGTGCCGGAACTCAAGGATCCGGACGACAAGCAGGCTTCGGCCACACCCGCCGCCCAGTAAGCTGCCATGACCGCGACCTCCCTGCCACGGCTCGCCGTCACTGCCGGTGAGCCTGCCGGGGTAGGTCCGGAACTGGTCGCCCGCCTTGCCGCGAGCGACCTCCCCGCCGACCTCGTCGCGATCACCGATCGCGACCTGCTTCGCCGGGCCGCCGCGATCTGCGGCATCGACCTCACCATCAGCGACGACGACGGCACCCGCCTGGCGACAAGGGCCGCTGGTCATGTCCGCGTGCGACACGTGCCACTGGCAACACGGGAGGTACCCGGCCAGCCGAACCCCGCCAATGCCCGCCACGTGCTCGATATGCTGACCGTTGCGGCCGACGGCTGCCTCGGTGGCGAGTTCGACGCGGTGGTCACCGGACCCGTGCAGAAATCCAGCATCAACGACGCCGGCGTGCCCTTCAGTGGACACACCGAGTTCTTCGCCGAGCGCGCCGCCAGCGAGGTGGTCATGATGCTGGCGAGCCCGACGTTACGCGTCACCCTGGCGACGACGCATCTGCCGCTATCGGCGGTGCCATCGGCCATTACGCCGGAGCTGCTGGAGCGCACGCTGCGCATCGTCAGCGGCTCGCTGACATCGCTTTATGGCTTGCTTCGCCCACGCATCGCCGTGCTCGGCCTCAACCCGCATGCGGGAGAAGACGGCCATATGGGGCGGGAAGAGATCGACACCATCATCCCGCTACTCGAGCGTCTGCGCGCGGAAGGCATGGACCTGCTCGGACCACTTCCCGCCGACACCGCCTTCGTGCCCGCCCTGCGCGGTCGCTACGACGCCGTGCTGGCGATGTACCACGACCAGGCGCTGCCCGTCCTCAAGAGCGAAGCCTTCGACAGCACGGTGAACGTGACCCTCGGCCTCCCCTTCATTCGCACGTCGGTCGATCACGGCACAGCGCTGGACCTGGCCGGCACGGGCCGCGCGGATCCAGCGAGCCTGTTCGCAGCGACACGACTTGCCATCGACTTTGCCAACCATCGGGCCGCCGTATGAACGCACGCCCCAAAAAGAGCTTCGGGCAGCACTTCCTGCACGATAAGCGCTACATCGATCGCATTGTCTCTTCCATCGCACCGAAGGACGGCGACACGGTCGTCGAGATCGGGCCGGGCGAAGGCGCCATGACGATGCCCCTGCTGGCCGTCGCGAAGCGGATGACGGCAATCGAACTGGACACGGACCTGATCCCCGGCCTGCAGCAGCGCGCTGCCTCCATCGGCGAATTGCGCATCGTGCACTCCGATGTGCTGAAGGTGGATTTCACGGCGCTCGCCCGGGAGCTCGGCGCCGAACGCCTGCGCATCGCCGGCAACCTGCCTTACTACATTTCCAGCCCCATCCTCTTTCACTGCGTCGATCATGCCGCCGCGATCCAGGACATGCATTTCATGTTGCAGAAGGAAGTGGTCGACCGCATGGCCGCCGAACCAGGCAGCAAGGTCTATGGACGATTGAGCGTCATGCTCCAGCTCGCCTGCAAGGTCACTCCGCTCTTCCTGGTCCCACCTGGCGCCTTCCGGCCACCTCCGAAGGTGGACTCGGCGGTGGTCCGACTGGTACCGCTGCCACCCGAGCAACTGCCAAAGGGCGACCCGGCCAATATCTACAAAGTCGTGAAGGCAGCTTTCGCCATGCGCCGCAAGACGCTGTCCAACACGCTCAAAGGCCTGGTGGATGAAGCGACCATACGGGATCTCGGCATCGATCCGCGCGCACGCGCGGAAACCCTGCCCCCCGGGGACTTCGTCAAGCTCGCCAACGCGATGTGAAGGTCCTTGCGGGCATACTTGCCCGCCCTGTCCCTGTCCCCGACAATCGGTCCATGAACTCCAAAACCCCCTACACGATCGACGTGGAGGTCGAATCCCGCTTCGTCCCCGACCAGTCGCAGCCCACCGACAACCGCTACGTCTTTGCCTACACCATCACGCTGCGCAATGCCGGCGACACGGCCGCGCAGCTGATGACCCGCCATTGGGTCATCAAGGATGCGAACGGCAAGGTAGAGGAAGTACGCGGCGACGGCGTGGTCGGCGAGCAGCCCTGGATGCGCCCCGGGGAGTCGTTCGAGTACACCTCCGGCGCTGTCCTCGAGACCGCGGTCGGCACCATGGAAGGCACCTACAGCATGATTGCTGACGACGGCACCCAGTTCGATGCCCCGATTCCGACTTTCGTGCTTTCGATACCCCGCACGCTCCACTAGGATCGACTCATGGATAGCGTGCACGCCGGCAACGGCGCCATGGAGCAGCAGGACTGATGGCCGTCTACGCAATCGGCGACGTCCAGGGCTGCTACCCCGAACTTCAGCGCTTGCTGGAGAAGATTCGCTTCGACCCGGCGAATGATCGCCTGTGGTTCTGCGGCGATCTGGTCAATCGTGGCGGAGAGTCGCTGGCCACCCTGCGCCTGATTCATTCGCTGCGCGAACAGAGTGTCATTACGCTCGGCAACCACGACCTTTCGTTGCTGGCCATTGGTCAGCGCCGCGAAGACGCGCAACAGCGGGTGAACCCTGAGCTGCGCGAGGTCCTGTTCGCTGACGACGCCCCGGTTCTTCTCGAATGGATGCGCATGCAGAAGTTGCTGCACCACGACGAGGCGCTCGGCTGGACGATGATCCATGCGGGCATGGCACCGAGCTGGACACTGCGCCAGGCGCAGCGTGCGGCGCTGGAAGTCGAACGCGAGCTTGGCGGCCCGCGGCATCAGCGCCTGCTCAAGAACCTGTTCGGCAACCGCCCGCCAGGCTGGAACAATCGCCTGCAGGGCGTCGAACGCCATCGCGCCACGATCAACACGCTCACGCGCATGCGCTACTGCGACGTCGCCGGGCGCATCGACTTCGAAGGCAAGGGCACGCCTGGTACGCAGAAACCGGGCATGTATCCGTGGTTCGAAGTACCGGGCATGCGTCGTCGCGAAACGAAGATCGTTTGCGGGCACTGGTCGGCACTCGGCCGGTTTGCCGGCCTGGGCATCTACGCCATCGACACAGGTTGCGTGTGGGGCGGCCAGCTAACCGCGCTACGCCTGGATACGCCGGAGCCCGAGTACTTCACCGTAGAGGCCGAGCCCTATCGCCAGAAGCCCAAAGGTGGCGGCGACTGACGGGCCGACAACCCACCCTGTGGGAGCCGATTCATCGGCAATCCCGCGGCAGCGGGCCGGGTGAAGGGGAGCACCCCATCACCGATGAATCGGCTCCTACAAAAAGCCACAAGCCCAAAAAAACTACACTTGGGCGTCTCGCGGGGGAGACCTTGGTGCCCACCCTCGCTGCTCAGACAGTCCTCCGCGTTCGAGAAGGAAAGACCGCTGACGCGGCCCATGTATCTATCTGGCCTACGGCCGCTCCACTTGTGCGGAACTCGCCTCGAGGGTGGACACCAAGGTCTCTCACGACGATACGGTTGAGTGGAAGGCGAGCCGTTGCGTGGTGCTGTCGTTGCCCCCGGCCATTGTCGGAGCCCCGGGTCGATGTGGAGGCGGTGGCTGGCACCCGGCTGCCGAACACCTTCCTCGCGCCTGTGCCTGCGCGCCGGCCGGCGATGCTGCCGCGCGCTTTGGCTCGACCCACGCGAACCTCAGGACTCGGGAGAGCCTTCGGTGCCCACCCTCGAGGCGAGTTCCGCACAAGTGAGCGGCCGCAGGCCACATAAGACATGGGCCGCGAAGCGGTCTTCCGAACCGAGCGCGGAGGACTGTCTGAGCAGCGAGGGTGGGCACCGAAGGCTCTGCGCCCCTACGTCCACGTCCGCCGCGACATCCCCGGAATTCCGCGATGAACCAAAAAAAACCCGCCTTTCGGCGGGTTTTTTTATCAGCTCAGCTGACCGTGACAGTGCTTGTACTTCTTGCCGGACCCGCAGGGGCAAGGATCGTTACGACCGACCTTCGGGCCGTCGTTGAGTACAGGCGCGATCACCGGCTCTGCTACCGCGTTGTCACCACCCACACCCAACTGTTGGGCGTCGGCGTGCTGGAACTGCAGGCGCTGCCCTTCGGCGGCACGCTGCTGTTCGGCTTCCATCGCGGTGACTTCATCTTCGCTGCGGATGCGAATGCGCGCCAGCATCTGTACCACTTCGCTCTTGATGCGATCGAGCATTTCGCCGAACAGCTCGAAGGACTCGCGCTTGAACTCCTGCTTCGGCTGCTTCTGTGCGTACCCGCGCAGGTAAATACCCTGGCGCAGGTAGTCCATGCTTGCCAGATGCTCCTTCCACGCGTTGTCGACCACCGAGAGCATCACGTGCTTCTCGAGCGAGCGCATGGTTTCGGCACCTACCTGGAGCTCCTTCTCGGCAAACAGCGCATCCACCGCCGCACGCACGTGCTCGAGGATGGCTTCCGCTTCGATGTCCTTCTGGCCTTCCACCCAATGCGGCAGGTCGATGCGCAGGTTGAGCTCGCTGGCCAGTTCGCGATCGAGGCCGGCGACATCCCACTGGTCGTCGATGCTGTCGGCGGGCACGTACTTGCGCACTAGCGCCACGACGACGTCCTGGCGGATGTCGACGATCATGTCGGCAATATCGTCGACCTCGAGAAGCTCGTCGCGCTGCGCGTAGATCACCTTCCGCTGGTCGTTGGCGACATCGTCGAACTCGAGGAGGTTCTTGCGGATGTCGAAGTTGTGCTGCTCTACCTTGCGCTGCACCTTTTCGATCTGGCGCGTGATCAGGCGATCCTCGAGGGCCTCGTCTTCCTTCATGCCGAACATCTGCATCCAACGGCCGATGCGCTCGCCGCCGAAGATGCGCATCAGGTTGTCCTGCAGCGACAGGTAGAAGCGCGAGGAGCCGGGATCGCCCTGTCGGCCCGAACGGCCGCGCAGCTGGTTGTCGATACGACGCGACTCATGACGTTCCGTGCCGACGATATGCAGGCCGCCCGAGGCGAGCACCTGCTCGTGGCGCTTCTTCCACTCTTCGCGTGTTTTCTGGCGATCGGCATCGCTCGCCGTTTCCGGCAACGTGGCCAGGAGCGCCTCGAGGCTGCCGCCGAGCACGATGTCGGTACCGCGACCGGCCATGTTGGTGGCGATTGTGACCGAGCCCGGCGCGCCCGCCTGCGCCACGATGTGCGCTTCGCGCTCATGCTGCTTGGCGTTGAGGACTTCGTGCGGAATCCGCTCTTTCTTGAGCAGCTCCGACACGAGTTCCGATACGTCGATGGACGCCGTACCCACGAGCACGGGCTGACCGCGCTCGAAGCAAGCCTTGATGTCGGTAATGACCGCCTTGTACTTGGCATCCGGGCCGAGGAACACGGAATCCGGATTGTCCACGCGAATCATCGGCTGGTGCGTCGGGATGACCACCACTTCCAGGCCATAGACGGTCTGGAACTCGTAGGCTTCCGTATCCGCCGTGCCGGTCATGCCAGCCAGCTTCTTGTACATGCGGAACAGGTTCTGGAACGTGACCGTTGCCAGCGTCTGGTTCTCGCGCTGGATGGGCACGCCTTCCTTCGCCTCGACCGCCTGGTGCAGGCCGTCGGACCAGCGACGGCCTGCCAGCGTGCGGCCGGTGAACTCGTCGACGATGATGACTTCGCCGTCGCGCACGATGTAGTCGACATCGCGCTGGTAGATCGCGTTCGCACGCAGCGCCGCGTTCATGTGATGGACGACGGCGAGGTTCTTCGAATCGTAGAGGCCGCTGTCCGGCTCGATGACGCCGGCCTCGCGCAGCAGCTGTTCCGCATGCTCCATGCCCTCTTCGGACATGTGCACCTGTTTGCCCTTCTCGTCGACGAAGTAGTCGCCGCCGGTGTCTTCCTTTTCCTGACGGGACAGGCCGGGGACGATCTTGTTCACCGAGATGTAAAGTTGCGGGGAATCTTCGGCGGGGCCGGAAATGATCAGCGGAGTACGGGCTTCGTCGATCAGGATCGAATCGACTTCGTCGACGATGGCGTAGTGCAGGCCGCGCTGGTTACGCTGCTCCTTGCTGAGCGCCATGTTGTCGCGCAGATAGTCGAAGCCGAACTCGTTGTTCGTACCGTAGGTGATGTCTGCCTGGTAGGCGCTGCGCTTGTCGGCGTGGTCCATGCCCGGATACACGACGCCGACCGTAAGGCCGAGGAAGTTGTAAAGGCGACCCATCTGTGCGGAATCGCGCCGCGCGAGGTAATCGTTCACGGTGACGACGTGAACGCCCTTGCCTTCGAGCGCGTTGAGGTAGACCGGCAGTGTGCCGACCAGCGTCTTGCCCTCGCCCGTCCGCATCTCGGCGATACGACCGCCATGCAGCACCATGCCGCCGATGAGCTGGACATCGTAGTGACGCATGCCGAGCGTGCGCTTGGCGGCCTCGCGGGTGACCGCAAAGGCTTCGGGCAGCAGGGCGTCGAGGGTCTCGCCGGCAGCGAGACGCTGACGGAAGTCATCGGTCTTGCCACGCAGCGCGTCGTCGGAAAGCTTTTCGAATTCCGGCTCGAGGGCGTTGATACGCTTGACCGTCTTGGAGAGGTCACGCAGCACCCGCTCGTTACGGCTGCCGAAAATACTCGTCAGTGCACGATTGAACATCGATCATCCGGATCTGAAACGAAAAGGGCTGCCGGAAGGCACAAAGCCGACCGGCACGAAGGGACGATCATACTACGGGCGTCCCCGGCTTTCCTCGGGGTGGCGGCTGTCGGGTCCGGATTCAAGCCCGATCAGCGGTGGCTCTTGACGAAGGCCAGCGGATTCACCACCCGATCGTGGTACCAGACCTCGAAATGCACGTGCGAGCCGGTCGAACGGCCGGTGGAACCGGCCTTGGCGATCACATCCCCCACGCGGACGCGCTGCCCCGGATGGGCGACGAGGGCGCTGTTGTGGGCGTAACGGGTCATGTAACCGTTACCGTGGTCGATTTCGATGACATCCCCATAGCCGCTGCGCTGACCCGCAAAAGTGACCATGCCTTCAGCCACGGCCGTCACCGGCGTACCTGTGGGTGCGGCGATGTCGATGCCGGTATGGCGTGCGCTATGGCCGCTGAAGGGATCCGGGCGACCGCCAAAATACGAAGAAATGTAGCCGTTGACCGGCATGCCGGTGGGCCGCAGGCTCGATTCGATGCTGCGGTCCATCAGCATGTCGCGCAGGGCTTCGAGCTGGGCCTGCTGGGCGTCGAACTGACCCGACAGCTGGTCGATGCTCTTACCGAGGGACTCAGGCAGCGCGTAGGCGCCGGCATCCGGTCCATTGGCGACCTCGAGGCCGCCCTGACCGGGCTCCTCGTCGAAGTTGAACTCGCCGTCGTCCAGCTTGCCGACCTGGGTCAGGCGCTCACCGAGTGCGTTCAGGCGGACCGACTGGGCCTGGAGCTGGCCAAGCTTGACCGCCAGGGCATCGAGATCGCGCTGGGCATCACGCTTGATCCGGGCTACCTGGGCATTCTGGCCGCCCACCTGCGCCTGAAGGCCACTGAGGTCGCCAAGTGCACGGTCCTTCGGGCTGGCGACGGCAAGGGCCACCGCGGCGCCGACGCCGGCAATACCGATGAATCCGGCCAGGGCCATGGCTGTCATCCTGCAGCGCATGCGCCGACAGGTGAGATCCAGCGTTTTCGGCCCTTTCTGGCCACGAGACACGAGTATGATCTGCATACGTTCCACATCGAATAGTTGAAGCCGGTCCATGCCACCGCCGTACCAACCGACCCGACGCTCCACCCATGGACTGAAGTCCATCTCGGAGTTCGGGCCTGTCGCATCGCTGGCCAAACGGGCCCGCGAACTCGACACGTTGGACCGCCAGCTGCGCGCGACGCTGCCTCAACCGTTGCGCGACAACGTCCGCTTTGCGGACCTGCGTGACGGTCGGCTCGTCTTCCTTGCGCCCTCCTCGGCCTGGGCTTCGCGGGTGCGTCTTTACCAGACGCAGATCCTCGAGGCCGCCCGCGCCATCGGCGCTAAAGCCAGTTCGGTTGCCGTGAAAGTGGCCCCCCTACCGGTCGAGGAAGTGATTCCCGACCGACATAAACCGCTTTCCGCCTCGGCCGCCCGCCATCTGCGAGCCGCCGCGGCGTCACTCTCCGACCCCACGTTGCGGGATCTGTTCCTGAAGCTGGCCTCCGAGGCCGAAAACTCAGATTAATTCTATACTTACGAGCCAAAAGCTAGATCCGTAAGTAGCACCGGATCCACCGGGGCGGCAAACTTTATAGCACGCACTTGCCGTTTCAACACCTAAAATGGACGTAAAGTTCACGCAGGCGTGACGGAGATCACGGGTGCGGTTACAGGGAAATGTGGGAGCCGCTTCAGCGGCGATGGGCCCTGCCGCGTCTCCGCTCCGTTGGTTTTTCGCCGCTGAAGCGGCTCCCACATGAGCAAGAAAGCCCCCGAATCCCAAAGCCCCCAATCCCAACGAAAAAAGGCCGCGATCGCTCGCGGCCTTTCTGCTGTGACGGATGCCCCGAAGGGCCTTGCCTCAGACCGCGTGGGCGGGCTGGGCGTAGGAAATCGGCGCCTTGGCCGGATCCTTGAAGCTGACTTCTTCCCAGGCCGTGACATCGGCCATCAGACTGCGAAGGAGCTTGTTGTTGAGCTCGTGACCCGACTTGTGCGCGGAATACGCGCCGATCAGGCTGTGGCCCAGCATGTAGATGTCGCCGATGGCGTCGAGGATCTTATGTTTGACGAACTCGTTGTCGTAACGGAGGCCGTCTTCGTTGAGCACGCGGTAGTCGTCGAGCACCACGGCGTTGTCCATGGAGCCGCCGAGCGTCAGGTTGCGCTCGCGGAGCATCTCGATGTCGCGCATGAAACCGAAGGTGCGGGCGCGGCTGACTTCCTTGACGAACGACGTCGTCGAGAAATCCATCTCGGCCTGCGAATTGCGCTTGTTGAACAGCGGGTGGTCGAACTCGACCGAGAAGCCCACCTTGAAACCGTCGAACGGCTCGAGCTTGGCCCACTTGTCGCCGTCCTGGACGATGACCGGCTTCTTGATACGGATGAAGCGCTTCGCCGCCTCCTGCTCCTCGATACCAGCGGACTGGATGAGGAAGACGAAGGGACCGGCGCTGCCGTCCATGATCGGCACTTCCGGCGCGGACAGGTCGACATAGGCGTTGTCGATACCCAGACCGGCCATGGCCGAGAGCAGGTGCTCGACCGTGGACACGCGAACGTCGCCGTTGATCAGCGTGGTCGAAAGACGCGTATCGCCGACGTTCTCGGGACGCGAATGCAGTTCGACAGGCGGATTCAGGTCGGTGCGACGAAACACGATGCCTGTGTTCGGCGCCGCCGGACGAAGCGTCATGTACACCTTGTCGCCGGTATGAAGACCGACGCCGGTGGCGCGAATGATGTTCTTGAGCGTGCGCTGCTTAATCATATTGGGTCAAACCTTAGCCGGCAGCAGCCATAAGTGGCGAATAGGCTAACACAGTCTTAACCTCGTAATAAACGAACTCGCCAGTACAGTCAAGCAACGCTTTACTGTCCCTTCAGCATTAAGCGCGAGCTATTCTCATTCAATCTGCGACAGAAACCCAGATCATTCAAGAACTTGAGAATATTCGTAATTCTGTCCCGGCGACACGGCAACGCTCCGCCGCCCGGACGGGACCGGCGGCGGAGCGTCGGGTGACCCGGCATCGTGCCGGATCAGCCTCACGTTGTCCTTAACGTGCCTCTATTGATGTGACGCGGCAATCAATCGGCCTGGCGGCGCAGGAATGCCGGGATGTCCAGGTAATCGATCGTCGGCTCGGCGCCCTTCGCCGGTGCCGGCTCCGAGCGCGTCGATGAAACCACGTCGGGCTGAGCGTAATCGACCACTTCATTGCCGGTACCCGTGCGCAGCACGACCGGACGCGGGCGCTGGCGCATTTCGACCTGCTGCTGCACCGGCTGACGCACCGGCTGCTTCGATGCCACGCCCGCACGGTTCAGCCCCGTAGCGACCACGGTCACGCGGACGTCGTCCTGCATGTCCGGATCGAGCGAGGTACCGATGACCACGGTCGCGTCTTCCGAAGCGAAGTCGTGGATCACCCGGCCGATCTCGTCGAACTCGCGCATGGTCAGGTTCGGACCGGCGGTGACGTTGACCAGGATGCCGCAGGCGCCGTTGAGGTTCACGTCCTCGAGCAGCGGGTTGTTGATCGCGGCCTCGGCGGCAGCCTGCGCGCGGTCGTCGCCGCGGGCCGTACCCGAGCCCATCATCGCCATGCCCATCTCGCTCATCACGGTACGGACGTCGGCAAAGTCGACGTTGATCAGGCCCGGGGCCGTGATCAGGTCGGCAATACCCTGCACCGCGCCCTGCAGCACGTCATTGGCCGCCTTGAACGCATTGAGCAGGGTCACTTCGCGACCGAGTACCGAGAGCAGTTTTTCGTTCGGCACGGTGATCAGCGAATCGACGTGCTGCGACAGGTCCTCAATACCCTTGAGGGCGACCTGCATGCGGCGACGGCCTTCGAACGGGAACGGCTTGGTGACGACCGCGACCGTGAGGATGCCCTTTTCCTTGGCGAGCTGGGCGACGACCGGTGCCGCGCCGGTACCCGTGCCACCACCCATGCCGGCGGTAATGAAGACCATGTCCGCGCCTTCGAGCATTTCCTCGATGCGCTCACGGTCTTCAAGCGCGGCCTGACGGCCCACTTCCGGATTGGCACCCGCACCCAGGCCCTTGGTGACATTGCCACCGAGCTGGAGATGGGTGCGCGAGTTGCAGCTCTTCATGGCCTGCGCGTCGGTGTTGGCGACGACGAACTCGACGCCTTCGATATTGGAGTTGACCATGTGGGCCACGGCGTTACCGCCACCACCACCCACGCCGATGACCTTGATGACCGCGTTCGGCGCCAGCTTTTCGATGAGTTCAAACATTTCCCGTCCTCCGCAGAACTTTTAGTTTTTATGGTTTATGTCCCAAGTCCGACTCCTGTCGGCCATGGGTTGCGGGCCATCCTCTTGCCCCGGCACCCCCCTTCCATCGGGCACCGACATTCCGGGTACTGCCTAGAAATTCTTGGTGAACCAGCTTCGGAACTTTTCGACCACACTGCCGACGTTGCCGACGGCGGAACTCGTGTTACGCGAAGCGCCGCTCGACCGCGAGCCGTGCAGAAGCAGGCCCACGCCGGTCGAATGCAGCTCGCTGGATACGACATCGCCCAGGCCCGACACGTGCTGGGGCACGCCGATGCGGACCATCTTGTGGAAGATCTCTTCCGCCAGCTCGAGTGCGCCTTCCATGCGCGATGCGCCGCCGGTCAGGACGATGCCGGCGGCGACGAGGCTCTCGTAACCGGAGCGGCGCAGTTCGTCCTGCACCATCTCGAAGATTTCCTCGTAACGGGCCTGCACCGACTGCGCGAGCGCCTGGCGCGCGAGACGGCGCGGCGGCCGATCGCCGACGCTCGGTACCTGGATCGTTTCTTCCGCATGCGCAAGCTGGGCGAGCGCGCACGCGTATTTGATCTTGATCTCTTCCGCGTGAGCGGTCGGGGTGTGCACGCCGTAGGCGATGTCGTTGGTGACCTGGTCGCCGCCGACTGGCAGCGACTTGGTGTAACGGATCGAGCCCTGCGTATAGATGGCGATATCGGTGGTGCCCGCGCCGATGTCGACAAGGCAGACGCCGAGCTCGAGCTCGTCTTCGGTCAGCACCGCCTTCGCGCTGGCGACAGCAGCAGGTACCAGTTCGTCGACCGAGAGACCGCAGCGCTGGATGCACTTGGATATGTTCTGCACCGCGCTGGCCGCACCGGTGACCAGATGCACGCTGGCTTCCAGGCGTACGCCACTCATGCCGACCGGATGGCGAATGCCGTCCTGGCCGTCGATGCGGTACTCCTGCGATTCCTTGTAGAGCACCTTGCGATCGGCCGGGATGGCTACCGCGCTGGCGGCTTCGAGTACCTGCTCGAGGTCGGCTGCCGTCACCTCGCGGTCGCGGATGGCCGCGGTACCGTGCGAGTTGCGCGTCTCCAGGTGGCTACCCGAAATGGAGGCGTAGACCGAGCGGATATCGCAGCCGGCCATCAGCTCGGCCTCTTCGACGGCACGCTGGATGGAATGGACCGTCGATTCGATGTCGACCACCGAGCCACGCTTCATGCCGCGCGACACATGGGTGCCGATACCGATCACTTCGATCGGTTCGCCCGGCTCGTATTCGCCGACGATCGCGACGACCTTCGAGGTTCCGATATCGAGGCCGACGACGAGCTGTTTGTCGTTCTTGTTTCTCATGGTTTAGCTCAGCTTCCGACCTTGGGTGTGGCCGTGGTTTCCGATTCCGGCCACCGGATGGCGAATCCGTTGGTGTAACGAAGGTCGGCATAGGCGAAACCGCCACGCCGACCGGCGACAAGTTGCGGGTAGACATCGAGGAAACGGGCGAGGCGACGGTCGGCCTGATCGCGGTCGCCGATGACGATCTCGGCACCGCTTTCGGTCGTGACGCTCCAGCTACCACGTTCGCTCAGGCTCACGCCGACGATGGCGAGCTGCGCCCTGCCCTCGAAGGCTTTCTGCGCCTGCGCGTAGAAGCTCACGACTTCGGCCAGCCGCGAATCCGGTCCGCGCAACCGTGGCAGGTCGCCCATCTGGTCGGCGCCGGGGGCATCGAAGACGAGGCCCTGGCGGCTGATCAGGCGGTCTTCGTTCCAGCGCGCGAACGGCTGGCGCTCGTAGATACGCACCAGCAGTGTGTCGGGCCAGCGCTTGCGCACTTCCACCGACTCCACCCACGGCAGCGAACCGATCGCGTGGCGCACGTCTTCCAGGTCGGTCGCGAAGAAACCCTTGCCAAGCCGAGGCAGCACGGCGCTGCGGATCTGTTCGGCACTGACGTGCGCGAACTCCGCCTCGACCTTGATGTTCGTCACCGGCCAGCGGCCAGCGGCGAACCAGCCCTGCATCACGCCGACCACGGGAAGTACCACCAACGTAATGGCGATACCCCAGGCGACGATCCGCGTGGCGGCGGCTCCTTTCATGCCTTCGCGCCCTCCCGTTCCACGGAGGTTTCCAGGACGCGCCAGCACAGGGCCGGGTAATCAAGGCCCTCCACGGCAGCGGCTTTCGGCACGAGCGAGTGCGAGGTCATGCCCGGTGCGGTATTCACTTCGAGCAGCCAGTTCTTGCCATGGCGATCGCGCATCACGTCGACGCGACCCCAACCGAAGCAGTCGAGCGCGTCGAAGGCGGTCAGCGCCAGGGCGCGCATCTCGTCTTCGGCGGCCGCGGTCAGGCCGGGCACGATGTACTGCGTGTCTTCAGCAATGTATTTGGCGTTGTAGTCGTAGTACTCACCCTTCGGCACGATCTTGATCGTGGGCAGCACTTCGCGGCCGAGGATGCCGACGGTGAACTCGCCACCCTCGTCGCCATCGCCTTCGATCAACGTCTCCATCAGCATGTCGCCGGGGTACTTGCGCGCGAGCTCCACCGCGGCATCGAGACCGGCTTCGTCGAACACGCGCGTCACGCCGACACTGGAACCTTCCCATGCCGGCTTCACGATCAGCGGGAAGCCGACCTCGCGTGCCGCGGCGTGAACGTCGGCACCACGTGGAAGCGCGCGGAACTTCGGGGTCGGCAGGCCGAGTGCGATCCAGACCTGCTTTGCGCGGACCTTGTCCAGTGACAATGCCGAGCCGAGCACGCCGGAGCCCGTGTATGGCACGCCGAGCGCCTGCAGCGCACCCTGAAGCTCACCGTTCTCGCCACCGGCGCCGTGAAGAATATTGAACACGCGCGCGAAATGCCCGGCACGTACCGCGTCGAGCAGGGCCGGGATGCCGTCGATGGCATGCGCATCCACGCCGCGCGAGCGCAGCGCCTCGAGCACGCCGCGACCGGAGTCGAGCGAGACTTCGCGTTCGGCCGAATTGCCACCCATCACCACCGCCACGCGGCCGAAGTCGGCGGCGTCGGTGACCAGGCGGGGAAAGCGTGTGTCATCCATTACTTGTTCGTCCTCAGGTGGCCGGCATTACCCAGCTCGACGGCCGCCGCGCCGATGTCACCGGCGCCCAGCAGCATGATCAGGTCGTTGTCGCGCACCAGCGCGGACAGCGTGTCGCGCAGGTCGCGCGGGTGGTCGACAAGCACCGGGTCGGTCTTGCCGCGTGCACGGATGGCACGCGCAAGGGCCTTGCCGTCGGCACCGGCGATCGGCGACTCGCCCGCCGGATAGACCTCGGTGAGCACCAGCACATCCACTTCGGCAAGCACGTTGGCGAAGTCGTCGAGCAGGTCGCGCGTGCGGCTGTAGCGATGCGGCTGGAACGCGACGACCAGGCGACGGTCCGGCCAGCCGCCACGTGCGGCGGCGAACACGGCCGCGAGCTCGCGCGGGTGGTGGCCATAGTCGTCGATCAGGAGTGCCTTGCCGGTATCGAGCGTGACTTCACCACGACGATGGAAGCGACGGCCGACGCCTTCGAAGCGGGCCAGCGCGCGGGCGATCGCTTCGGCCTCGACACCAAGCTGCCAGCCCACCGCCGCGGCCGCGAGTGCGTTCTGCACGTTATGCCGGCCCGGCAGGTTGAGCGTGACCGGCAGCGTGCCGGCCATGCCGGGCAGGTGCAGGTCGAAGTGCATCTCGAAGCCGATCTGGTGCACGTTCGTCGCCGTGACATCGGCGCCGGGCTTGTCGATTGCGTAGGTCAGCATGCGGCGCGAGGTGTCCTGCGCGAGCAAGGCTGTTTCCTCGTCGTCGATACACAGCACGGCCATGCCGTAGAACGGCAGGCGATGCAGGAAATCGCGGAAGGCTTTCTTCACCTGGGCGAAGTCGCCGTTGTAGTTCTCGAGGTGGTCGGCGTCGATGTTGGTCACGACCGCCATCACCGGCGACAGCATCAGGAACGAGCCGTCCGACTCATCGGCCTCGGCGACGAGGTACTGGCCCGTACCCAGGCGCGCGTTGGCACCGGCGGCGTTGAGCTGGCCACCGATGACGAAGGTCGGGTCGTAGTCCGCCTCGGCGAGCACGCTGGCTACCAGGCTGGTCGTGGTCGTCTTGCCGTGCGTCCCCGCGATGGCGATACCACGACGGAAACGCATCAGTTCGCCAAGCATTTCCGCACGCGGCACCATCGGCACGCGGGCGGCCTGGGCGGCGACGATTTCAGGGTTGTCCTGGCGGATCGCGCTCGAGGTGACGATCACATCGGCGCCATCGATGTTGGCGGCGTTATGGCCGATGTGTACTTCGACGCCCAGCCTGGCCAGGCGCTCGGTGGTCTGCGACGGCGCGCGGTCGGAGCCCGACACGCTGTAGCCGAGGTTCTTCAGCACCTCGGCGATGCCGCTCATGCCGACGCCGCCCACGCCGATGAAATGGACACGGCGGAACGAAGTCATGAAATCGTCGTGGGCACGCAAACGACCGGGCGTCATGCGGAAACCTCCATGCAGTGACGTGCAATCGTTGCTGCTGCGTCGGGCTTGGCCAGCGTACGGGACGCATTGGCCGCGGAAAGGATGTGTTCCCTGTCCCGCAACATGCGGGACAGGATGAGTGCAATTTTTTCGTGTCCGTCGGACGAGGCGGCCATGGCATCGGCCAGCAGCAGGGCGCCGCCGACATCGACCATGGCGCGCGCGTTCACCGCCTGGTGATCGTCGACAGCGTGCGGGAAGGGTACGAGCAAGGCTTCAAGGCCGGCCGCACACAGCTCGGCCACCGTCAACGCGCCAGCGCGGCAGACCGCGACATCAGCCCATTCGTAGGCGCCGGCCATGTCCTCGATGAAGGGCACGACGTTGGCGTTGGTGATGCCGGCGGAAGCGTAGGCCGCACGCGCTTCCTCGAGGCCGCGCTCGCCGGTCTGGTGCACGACTTCCGGTTCGACGGCGGCGAAGTCCGGGCTGCTGCGCATGAAAGCAAGTGCCTTCGGCAGCGCGAGGTTGAGCGTGCGCGCACCGAGACTCCCACCGAGCACCAGCAAGCGTGGACGGCCATCGCGGCCAGCCATGCGCTGGTCGGGCGTCGGCAGCGCGGCGATCCGCGCACGCACCGGATTACCCACCCACTCGCCATTGGGCAACACGTTGGGGAAGCCCGTGAGCACCTTCTTCGCGAAGCCGGCGAGCTTGCGGTTGGTGAAGCCGGCGACGGCGTTCTGCTCATGCACCACCAGCGGAATGCCGGCCAGGCGAGCGGCGACGCCGGCGGGACCGGCGACGTATCCACCCATGGAGAGCACGCAACGCGGGCGCAACTTGCGCAGCAACTTCAGCGAGGCGAACAGGGCGCGGGCAAGCATCAGCGGTGCCACCAGGCGTGTGGCGATGCCTTTGCCGCGAAGGCCACCGACGGCGACGGTGTGCAGGTCGAGACCGTGTGCCGGCACCACCCGCGTCTCCATGCCGCCCTCGGCACCGAGCCACGCAACCGGCACGCCGCGCGAGCGCAGCTCGTCGGCGACGGCGAGCCCCGGGAAAATGTGTCCGCCGGTTCCGCCGGCCATGATCAGCACGGGAGCGCTCATGCCATGCTCCCGAGCGGCGCGGAGGCATCCGGCACGGCGTTGGCGGGCAGGCGCACCGCCGTCTGGCGTGCATCTTCGGCGCGATTGATCTCGAACGTGGCGCGCAGGAGCACGCCGACCATGGCGCAGGTCATCAGCACGGACGAACCGCCCGAGCTGATCAGCGGCAGCGTGAGACCCTTGGTCGGCAACACACCCAGGTTCACGCCGATCGAGACCATGGCCTGGAAGCCCATCATCAGCGAGATACCGTAGGCGACATAGCCTGAGAAGCGGTGGCCGAGCTCGACGCCCTTCAGGCCGAGGTAAAGCCCGCGGCCGATCAGCACGACGTAGAGGAAGATGACCAGGACGATGCCTGCCAGGCCAAGCTCTTCGGCAAGCACCGCCAGGATGAAGTCGGTGTGCGCTTCGGGCAGATAGAACAATTTCTGCACGCTCGAACCCAGGCCCACGCCGGTCCACTCGCCTCGACCCACGGCGATCAGCGCCTGGCTCAGCTGGAAGCCGTCGTTGTAGGGATCCTTGAATGGATCGAGGAACGAGGTAAGGCGCTTGATGCGGTAGTCCTCCGCGGTCGCCGCGTAGATCAGCGCGGGAACCAGCGGCGTCGCCAGCAGGAGCAGGTTGCGCATGCGCGCGCCGGCCAGCCAGACCATCCCCACCGTCGTGGCAACGACCAGGGCGGCGGAGCCGAAGTCGGGCTGGGCGAGCAGCAGAAGCACGATGAGACCCGCCACGCCGACCGGCTTGACCACGCCGAACAGCTCGTACTCCACGCCTTCGCGATGGCGGACCAGGTAGCTGGCGAGGTAAACGACGAGGATGAGCTTGACCGCTTCGACGGGCTGGAAGCTCGTCACCAGCAGGTTCACCCAGCGGCGCGCACCGTTGATGCGCATGCCGAACACAGGCAGGAACACCATGAGCAACATGATGATGCCCAGCAGCAGGAGCAGGAAGCTGTGCTTCTCGAGCGTCTTCAGCTCGGTGCGCATGGCCGCGGCGGCGAAGCAGCCACCGAGGAACAGGAACACGAGGTGGCGCTTCAGATAATAGAAAGCACCCTGGTGCGAACCGTCGGCAACGGCGATCGAACTGGAGGTGACCATCACCACGCCCAATGCGGCGAGCGCGAGCGCGGCCAGGAGCAACGGGAGGTCGAAGCTCCCCCGCGGGCCCTGTCGGCGTTGCGCCTGTTTTGTGCCGAAGCCAAACATGATTCTCAGCGCACCTTCAACGTGGCCAGACCGATAAGCACCAGCACGACGCTGATGATCCAGAAGCGGACGATGACGCGGGGTTCCGGCCAGCCCTTGAGTTCGAAGTGGTGGTGAATCGGCGCCATGCGGAAGATGCGCTTGCCACGCAGCTTGAAGCTGGCGACCTGCAGCATCACCGACGCGGTTTCCATCACGAACACGCCGCCCATCACCAGCAACACGATTTCCTGCCGCACGATCAGCGCGACGCAACCAAGGGCGGCGCCGATGGCCAGTGCGCCGACGTCACCCATGAAGACCTGGGCCGGATAGGTGTTGAACCAAAGGAAGCCGAGGCCCGCACCGGACAACGCGCTGCAGAAGATCGCCAGCTCGCCGGCGCCCGGGATAGCCGGAATGCCGAGGTACTCGGAGAACAGCTTGTTGCCGGCGAGGTAGGCGAAGATACCCAGCGCACCGGATACCAGCACGCTCGGCATGATCGCCAGGCCGTCGAGACCGTCGGTCAGGTTCACCGCGTTGGAGAAGCCGACGATGATGAAGTACCCGATCACCACGAAGAACAGGCCGAGTGGCACCGCCACCTGCTTGAACAGCGGCACGTACAGCGCGATTTCCGCCGGCGCCTGATGCGTCTTGTAAAGGAACACGGCCGCGGCCAGGCCGAACACCGACTGCCAGAAATACTTCCAGCGGCTGGCCAGGCCACGACTGTCCTTGAGTACCAGCTTGCGGTAGTCGTCGTAGAAACCGATGACGCCGAAGGCGAGCGTGACCAACAGCACCACCCAGATGTAGCGGTTGCCGAGATCGGCCCAGAGCAGCGTGGCGATGCCGATGGCGAACAGGATCAGCGTGCCGCCCATGGTCGGCGTACCGGCCTTGGAAAGATGCGTCTGCGGACCATCGCTGCGCACCACCTGCCCGGCTTTCAGCGCAGCCAGCTTGCGGATCAGCGCCGGGCCGAGCAGGAGCGACACGGCCAGCGCGGTGAGCGCCGCCATGATCGCGCGGAAGGTGATGTACTGGAAAAGATGCAGCGACGTGAAGTGCCGAGCCATCCATTCCGCCAGTTCAAGCAGCATCGGATGCTCCTTCAGCATGTTTCTTCATTGCCGCCACGACCCGGTCCATGCCGGAGGAACGTGACCCCTTCACGAGGCAGGTCACGCCCTCGTGGATCTGCGTGCAGGCCGCCTCGATCAGCGCCTCCTGTGTAGCGAAATGCTGCGCACCCGGGCCGAAGGCCTCGACCGCGGCGACCGTTTTCGTGCCGGTCGCGAGCAGCCGTTCGATACCGCGGTCATGGGCGAGCTTGCCGATGCCGGCATGCAGCTTGATCGCCTCCGGACCGAGTTCGGCCATGTCGCCGAGGATCAGCCAGCGTTCGCCACGAGCAAGCGACAAGGTGTCGATCGCGGCGGCAGCGGAACCCGGGTTGGCGTTGTAGCTGTCGTCGATCAGGACCCAGTTGCCCGGCATCACTTCCAGGTTGAGGCGGCCGGCGACACGCGGCACCTGCTCGAGACCTTCGACGATGACCTCGACGGGCACATCGAGCGCGGTCGCGATGGCGGCGGCGGCAAGCGCGTTCGCGACATTGTGACGACCGGCCATCGGCAGGTGCACGTCGCCGTCGCCATGCGGCGTCGACAGGACGAAGTGCGTGCCGTCGATGCGTTCCTCGATGATGTCCGCACCGATGTCGGCGCGGTGCTCGAGGCCATAGCGGAGAATGGTGCGCGTCCCGGCGAGGTTGGCGAAGAAGCCAGCGAAGCGCGTGTCGTCGGCGTTGATCACCGCGACGCCATCGACGGGCAGCGACTGGTAGAGCGCGCCCTTGGTTTCGGCGACGCCTTCGATCGTGCCCATGCGCTCAAGATGCGCGGGCGCGATGGAGTTGACGAGGCCGATATCGGGCCGCGCGATGGCAGCCAGGTAGTCGATGTCGCCCGGCTTGCCCGCGCCCATCTCGAGCACGAGGTATTGCGTATCCGCCGGCATGGCCAGCAGGGTCAGCGGCATCCCGATCTCATTGTTGAGGTTGCCGGCGTTGACGTGCGTGCGGCCGTGACGGGACAGGATGGACGCGGTCAACGTCTTCACCGTGGTCTTGCCGTTGGAGCCGGTGATACCAACCACGCGCACGCTGGTCTGGGCGCGTACGGCACTGGCCAGATCCCCCAGCGCGATCTGCGTGTCGTCGACGATCACCTGGGGAATCGCCACGTCGACCGGGCGCGTGACCAGCGCGGCGACGGCGCCGCGCTCGGCGGCTGCGGCAACAAAGTCATGGGCGTCCACGCGCTCGCCCGGAAGGGCGACGAACAGGTCGCCAGCCTTCAGCGTGCGCGTGTCGATGGAAAAGCCGGTGACCTCGGCATCGGCGCCTTGCAGGCGGCCGCGGGACCAGAGGGCGACGGCGGACAGGCGCATCATGCGCGGGCTCCTTTACTGCTGCTCTTGGCCATCGCCTCACGGGCAACGGCGAGGTCATCGAAGGGCAACTTGCCCTGCGGACCTTCCTGATAGGTTTCGTGACCCTTGCCCGCGATGAGCACGACGTCGTCGGCTTTCGCATCGGCCAGCGCCAGGGCGATGGCTTGCGCGCGATCGCGCTCGACCCGGATGGTGTCGCGGTGGGCAAAGCCTTCCATGATCTGCGCGACGATCGTGTCGCCGTCTTCCGAGCGCGGGTTGTCGTCGGTGACGATGACCGCGTCGGCGAGACGCTCGGCGATCGCGGCCATGATGGGGCGCTTGCCCTGGTCACGGTCGCCACCGGCGCCGAACACGCAGATCAGCCTGCCCTTGGTGTGCGAACGCAGCGCCAGCAACGCTTGCTTGAGCGCGTCCGGCGTATGCGAGTAATCGACGACGACCAGCGGCTTGCGGCCGTCGCCGCCCAGACGGCTCATGCGGCCGTTGACCGGTTCCAGGGCTTCCAGCGCCGCATGGATTCGGTCGAATGGCTCGCCCAGCGCACCCAGTACGGCTGCGACGGCGAGCAAATTGGCGACGTTGAAGCGGCCCAGCAGCGCGCTACGCACGGTGCGCATGCCCCAGGGCGTATTGAGGTTGAACGAGAGACCCTTGGCCGACGTCACGATGATGTCGGCGCGGACTTCGGCGTCCTTATCCGTGCTCTCGCCCGCCATCGTCGTGCGCAGCTTCGCGATGCCTTCGCCCAGACCCTTGGCCAGCTTGATGCCGAATGGGTCGTCGATGTTGATCACTGCGGCGCGCAGGCCTTCGAAGGCGAACAGCTTCGCCTTGGCGGCGCCATAGGCTTCCATCGTGCCGTGGTAGTCGAGGTGGTCGCGGGTCAGGTTGGTAAACACGGCGACATCGAATGCCAGCGCGTTAACGCGCCCCTGTTCCAGCGCGTGCGAAGAGACCTCCATCGCGACGTGCGAGGCACCGGCGTCACGGAAATCGGCCATCAGGGCCTGCATGCTGATCGCATCCGGCGTGGTCCGTTCGCCTTCGACGACGGCGCCGTGCATGCCCGCGCCAAGCGTGCCGACCGTGGCCGGCTTGCGACCGAGGAAGGCCAGTGCCTGCGCGATCAGCTGCACGGTGGAGGTCTTGCCGTTTGTGCCGGTGACGCCGATGAGATCGACCGACTGCGATGGCTCGCCGAAGAAGCGGGCGGCGATCGCGCCGGTCTTGTCACGCAGCTTGTCGACGACAACCACCGGCACGCCAGCATCGGCTTCGGTGAACGGCGGCTCGGCGAGGATCACGCTGGCACCCTGCGCCACGGCGTTCGCCGCGAAGTCGATGCCATGCCCCTTGCCGCCGCGCAATGCGACGAAGGCGTTGCCGTCGGCGATCTCGCGAGAATCCAGCGAAAGCCCCGAAACGACGATGTCACCGGCACCCGAGGCGTCGGCGAAGCCATGAAGAAGTTCGGCGAGCGGCATGGTCACGGGACCACCTCTTCCGCCGCGCTGTCGTCCGCCTGCGGCGGCGGTGCGTTGGAGCCGCCGATCAGACCACCCACGCTGGGGCCGCCGACGTACCAGCGGCCAACGTTGTCCGGCGGGATGTCGAGCAGGCGCACGGCACCTTGCATCACCTGGGCGAAGGCCGGACCGGCGACCGAGCCGCCATAGTAGTGGCCGCCTTGCGGGTCGTTGATCACGACGACGGTGACGATACGCGGCGCCGTGGCCGGGATCATGCCGACGAAGAGCGAGATGTAATTCTTCGCGTAGTAACCGCCGACGGAGAATTTATGCGAGGTACCCGTCTTGCCCGCCACGCTGTAGTTGGCCACTGACGCGAAACCAAAGCCGGTGCCGCCCGGCTGAAGGACGGTCTCAAGCATCCGCACGATCTGATGCGCCACCTCTGAGGTGATGACCTGGTTCGGCGGATTGTCCGCACCCTTGATGAAGCTGGGCGATCGCAGCGCGCCGCCGTTGGCGATCGCGGCGTAACCGGTGGCCAGCTGCAAAGGCGTCACGCTCAGGTTGTAGCCGTAGGCCATGCGTGACTTTTCGATCGGCTTCCAGGTACGGCTGACCGGCAGATAGCCGGCCGCTTCACCCGGGAAGCCGCTGCCCGTGCTGCTGCCGATGCCGAAGGACTTCCACATGGTGTAGAGGAATTCGGTGTCCAGCGTCATGGCGATTTTCGCGGCACCGACGTTGGACGACTTCGTGATCACGCCGGTCGGGGTGAGCGTGCCCCAGTTGTGCGTATCGCGGACCGGGTGCCCACCCATCATCCAGGTACCGGGCGAGGTCTCGATCAACGGCGAGGTGGGGGTGTACTTGCCGCTGGTGAGCGCGGCAGCCATGGTAAACGCCTTCATCGTCGAACCCGGTTCGACCACGTCGGTGACCGCGCGGTTGCGACGGTCGTTGGGCGTGCTGCCACGCACGGCATTCGGGTTGAAGGTCGGCAGGTTGGCCATGGCGAGCACTTCACCCGTGTGCACGTCCATGACCACGATGGAGCCGGAGTCGGCCTTGTTCTTCTCGAGGGCGTCCTTCAGCGAGCTGTATGCCAGGTACTGGATGCGACGGTCGATGGACAGCGTGATGTCGCGCCCCGGCTGCGGCTCACGCACCAGCTCCACGTCTTCGACCGCGTGACCCATGCGGTCGCGAATGACGCGCTTCGCACCCGGCTTGCCGGCCAGCCATTCGTCGAAGGCCAGCTCGAGACCTTCCTGACCGTGGTCATCGATATTGGTGAAGCCAAGGATGTGGCTGTTCACCGCACCTGACGGGTAGTAACGGCGGTACTCGCGCTGGGAGGCAATGCCCGGGATCTTCAGGTCGACGATGGCCTGCGCGTCCTCGGGACGCAACTGGCGCGCGATGTACATGAATTCCTTGTCGGCGCGGGCGACGATCTTCTGCTTGAGATCGTCGGCGTCGACGTGCAGCGCCTTCGCCAGCTCGGGAATGCGGTCTTCGTTCTCCAGCACTTCCGGCGGATTGGCCCAGATCGAGGCGACCGGAGTGGACACCGCCAGCGGCTCACCGTTGCGGTCGAAGATGGTGCCACGCGATACGGCGATAGGCATTTCACGCAGGAAACGGGCATCGCCCTGATCCTGGTAGAACTGCTTGCTCACCACCTGCAGGTAGAACGCGCGAACCACGAGGCCCGACGCACAGAGGCTGAGCAGCGCGACGACCACGGTCATGCGCTTGCGCGGGCTTGGGCCCTGGCCGCGGCGGCGGCTCGGCACGACCGGCTTGCCGTAACGCGCTTTCATCGACGCACCAGCTGGATGTCCTGCGGCCTCGGCGTGAGCATGCCGAGCTTGGCGCGAGCTTCCGCATCGATGCGGCTTGGTTCGGCGTACGTGGCCTGCTCCAGCTCGAGACGACCGTACTCGACGCCGATGTCGTCCTTCTGACCCTGCATGCGCGACAGCTCAACGAAGAGCACGCGGCTTTCGTGGCGCGTCCATACCACCCCGATCGCGCTGGCGAGGACCGCCAGCAGCAGGATCGAGAGGCAGATCGCGCCGAACACTTTCATGCGAGTTTCTCCGCGATGCGCAGCACGGCGGAGCGCGAACGTGGGTTCGCTGCCACCTCGGCGTCGGACGGGAAAATCGCCTTGCCCACCGGCTTGAGGCGGGCCTGTTTCGCTGCCTCCGGCGGCGGCCCGCGGCGGTTGCCCTGCACACGGCCCTCGTGGGAGCGGATGAACTGCTTCACCGTGCGGTCTTCCAGCGAATGGAAGCTGATCACGGCGAGACGACCGCCCACCTTGAGCAGGTCCAGCGCCGCTTCGAGGCCGCGCTCGACGGATTCGAGTTCGGCGTTCACGCGGATACGCAGCGCCTGGAAGGTGCGCGTCGCCGGGTTCTTGCCCGGTTCGCGGCGACCAACGCAGCCGGCGACGAGGTCGGCCAGCTCGGCTGTCCGGGTGATCGGTGCGGTGGCGCGGCGCTCGACGATCACTTTGGCGATGCGTCGGCTGAAGCGCTCTTCGCCGAAGCGCCAGAGCACGTCGGCGATCTCGACCTCGTCGGCTTCGGCGAGGAAGTCAGCGGCGCTGATGCCACGCGTCGTGTCCATGCGCATGTCGAGCGGCGCGTCAGCCATGAAGCTGAAACCGCGACTGCGATCGTCGAGCTGGGGGGAAGACACGCCGAGGTCGAGCAGGATGCCGTCGAGTCCGCCTTCGAGCGCGGTCCATTCGCCCATGGTGGCGAAGTTCTCGTGGCGCAGGGCGACACGCGGATCGGTGGCGAGATCGGCTTCAGCCACGGCGATCGCCGTGGGGTCGCGGTCCATCAGGAACAGGCGGCCATCGGCGGACAGGCGATCGAGGATCACCCGGGCGTGACCGCCACGGCCGAAGGTCCCATCCAGATAGCGCCCGTTCTCGCGCAAGGCGAGGCCCTCCACCGCTTCGTCGAGCATCACAGGGATGTGCACATCGCGCCCCGCCATTGCCACATCCCGCTCCCGTTCCACCAAGACCTCGAATTAGTTCGTCACAACCGCAGTTCCGCCATGTCGTCGCTGATCTCGTCCTCGCCGATCGTTTGCCGGATCTTGGCGAGGTGGGCTTGTTCGCTCCAAAGCTCGAACTTGTTGCCCATGCCGAGGAGGACGGCCTTTTTTTCTATTCCAGCCGCCGAGCGTTGGCTCGATGGAAGGAGGATGCGGGCCGCTCCGTCAGGCTCGACGATGGCCGCGGCACCCACCAGCTTCATCTGCAAAGCCCGATGTACGGCCTTGACGCTGGGCAGCGCATTGACCTGGTCACGGACCTGCTCCCATTCCGCGTACGGAAAGATCCACAGGCAACCCGTGTCGAAGGGGTTGTAGGTAACGACCAGACGATTCGCACAGGCGTCGGCAACCAGATCCCGATACGACGTCGGGATCGTCAGACGACCTTTGTCGTCGACCGTGATGGCTGTCTCACCTTGAAACATCTTTGTTGGCCGCCCCACCAAATCCCACGATTTCACACTGGGGCCCACGATAGTCTCGGGTCCTGAGACTGTCAAGGAAATTTTTCTTGTGAATCAAGGAGAAAGCTCACGTTCATCACCAATTCCAGCCGTTTCTGAGGAAGGCACGGAAGGTGGTTGAATCGTTGAGGTTTTTTAGGTTCGACGTCGCCGTTTCAGGGGCCCCGTAAATGCGAATTCGAATGTGTGACTGAACTCACGTTCATGCGACGACGAACAACCATGTAGGAGCCGATTCATCGGCGATCCCGCGGCAGCGGGCCAGGGTGAGGCGAGCACCCATCGCCGATGAATCGGCTCCCACATGACCTGACAAACAAAGCGGCGCCGTCGTTGTCGACGGCGCCGCGATGCCTTGAAGAAAAGGAGTCGGCCTGTAAGCCGGGTTCTGTTCGTCTTGCGACGTGACAGTCATTCTTCTCGGCCTGGCGTCACCGCCAGGCTCTAGCAACCTACCCGGGAACGACGCGGGCCGCGTCATAGTTCCCTTATTTGGTCTTGCTCCGGGTGGGGTTTACCGTGCCATGCGACGTTAGCCCCGCATGCGGTGCGCTCTTACCGCACCCTTTCACCCTTACCTGATCCCCTTGCGGGGCCATCGGCGGTCTGCTCTCTGTTGCACTAGCCGTCAGCTCACGCTGCCCAGGCGTTACCTGGCACCCTGCCCTATGGAGCCCGGACTTTCCTCGATACGCCCGAAGGCGTGACGCGACTGTCCGGCCGACTCCACCGCCAATGATACATGTGGGAGCCGCTTCAGCGGCGAAAAAGGACACGTAGGAGCCGATTCATCGGCGAATGGCAAATAAACCCGCTGCGCGGCAGCGCTCCTTCCACATTCCTGGCCCCATTCCCCATCGAAGGAAGAGCATCGCCGATGAATCGGCTCCTACAATGCCCGGTCTCACCCACCGGATTACCCTGATGTCTCTTTCCCGCCCCGGCATGCTCCATGTGGTCGCCACGCCGATCGGTCATCGCGACGACATCAGCGCCCGTGCGATCGAAACCCTGAAAAGGGTCAAGGTCATTGCCGCCGAGGACACCCGGCACACGCGCCCCCTCCTCCAGCATCTGGGCATCGACACGCCGCTCGTCGCCTTGCACGACCACAACGAGCGCACCGCCGTGGATGGCCTGGTCGAGCGCATGCGCGGTGGCGACGATGTGGCCCTGGTCTCCGATGCCGGCACGCCCCTGATCAGCGATCCGGGCTTTCGCCTGGTCCGTGCCGCGCGCGCGGCAGGCCTGAAGGTAAGTCCGGTTCCCGGCGCCAGCGCCGTCATCGCCGCCCTGTCCGTGGCTGGCCTGCCCAGCGACCGCTTCATCTTCGAGGGCTTCCTGTCGGCCAAGGCGGGCGCCCGACGGGCACGCCTGAACGAATTGACTGCTGAATCGCGCACGCTCATCTTTTATGAGTCGTCGCATCGCATCCTCGAGTCCCTCGAGGACATGCGCGATACCTTCGGTGCGGACCGGGAGGCCGTGGTCGCGCGCGAGCTGACCAAGATGTTCGAAACCGTACTCGACGGCGCGCTTTCGAGCCTGGTCGAGCGGGTCGCCGCCGATCCCAACCAGCAGAAGGGCGAGTTCGTGGTGATGGTGGCCGGGCGGGAGGAAGGCGAGGACGAGCGACTGGCCGAAGGCCTGCGTGTGTTCGCCATCCTCAAGGAAGAACTGCCGCCGGCCAAGGCGGCGAAGATGGCCGCCGCCATCACCGGTGCGCCCCGCAAGGCCCTGTACGGCAGTTGATCGGGCCTGCCCTTCGCGGGCAGCGCCTCACATCGGCCTCGCGAAGCGATGGGCTATGATCCGGACGTTTCAGTGCCGCCAGCGGCGCTGCCGTGCTGCCCAAGGAATCTTGCGATGCGACCGATCCGCGCTACCACCCTCGGCCTCCTGCTCTGCACCGGTCTCGCCGGCTGCGTGACCCAGGGCGGCGTGAGCCAACACGGCTCCGCCCCCACGGGCGAAGCCACGCAGGCGGCGCAGGCGCTCTACACCAAGGGACAGTTCGACCAGGCCGCCCAGGCCTACCTCGCTCTGGCTGGCCAGGATCCGGCGCATCGTGACTACTACAAGCTTCTCGCGGCGGAGGCTTACCGCCAGGAAGGTGCGCTCGACCGCGCCGCACCCGTCGTCGCCGATATCCATCGCTCGCACCTCGAGGGCGAAGACGCACTGCGCTTCGATGCCCTGCGCGCCGAGATCGCCCTGAAGAACAACGATCCAGCTGCTGCCCTTTCGTATACCGGCAAGCCCTCGTCACGCGTGTCGCCGCAGATCGACCAGCGGCTGGCCGAACTGCGTGCCCGCGCGCAGGCCGCGTCGAACGATCCCTGGAGCGCCGCGCAGACGCGCGTTGAGCTCGACGGACAGTTGCGCGGCCTCGACCGCGAACAGAACCGCAGGGAAATCCTTTCCCTCCTCACCGGCATGGGCGCGCAGCCGCTGGCCGAACGCGGTGGCGCGTTGCAGCCCAACGACCCGATGCGCCCCTGGGTGGTCGAGGCTCAGAGTCAGCTCGGTAGCGTGACGCGTACCCCCGCCGTGCTCGACCAGGCCGTGGGCACGGTCACGGGCGACAAGGGCGTGCGCGAAGGCTACAAGGTGCCGACCAAGGTCGCGCTGCTGCTGCCCCTCACCGGCCCACTGGCGGGCGCGGGGACGGCCATCCGGGATGGCTTCTTCACCAACTACATCGAAGCGGCACATACCAATGCGCCTCGCCCGGAAGTCGTCGTCTACGACGCCGGCAACGACGCGGCGCATGCCGTTGCCGCCTACGACAAGGCCGTCGCCGAAGGCGCCCGCTTCGTCGTCGGTCCGCTCAATCGTGACGGCGTGACGGCCATTTTCGCCAAGGGCGCATTGCCCGCGCCGATGCTTACGCTGAACTACCCCAACGACAACAAGAACCTGCCGCCGGCCGGTGCGAACGAGTTCGGTCTGTTGCCGGAGACCGAAGGCGCCCAGGTGGCCGACCATATGGCCGATCGAGGGATGCGCACCGCCACCGTCATCATCTCGACCGATGATTTCGCCCGCCGTGCCGGCAACGCCTTCAAGGCGGAGTGGCAGGCCCGCGGTGGCACCGTGGCGAGCCAGGCGACGCTGGACCCCGCGAGCATCGATTTCGCCTCGCAGCTTTCCGCGCCTCCCGCCGACCAGGATCCCGCCACCAGCGGTGTCTTCATCAGCATGAAACCGCAACAGGCGCGTCTGCTCCTGCCGCAGCTACGCCTGGCCAAGAACACCTTGCCGGTGTTTGCCACCTCCCACGTATACAGCGGCGGCGACGACGCCACGGCCGATCGCGATCTCGAGGGCGTGGAGTTCTGCGACGCCCCGTGGCTGTTCGATGGACAGCCCGGCCTGCCGCGCCGCGCCGACCTGTCATCGGCGCTGCCCTCGACCAAGGGTGTGGCCGCACGACTGTTCGCGTTCGGCATGGATGCATGGGGCCTGGTGCCGTACATCGACTGGATGCGCGGGCATCCTGGCAGCTATCTGCCGGGCGCCACCGGTCAGCTGGTAGCCGATGAGTTCGGACGCGTGCGACGCGTACTCATCTGGGCGCGCTTCACCGACGGCGTGGCCCACCCGGTCGCGGGTAGCCTCGAGCTTGAAGCGCCGGCAGCGGCCCCGAACGTGGAAAGCGGCGGCGGCTGATTCCCGCCGGCGCGGCCAGGGAACGCCGCGTGACCACAAAGAAGAACACCACCGAGCGCCGCGCCACCGGAGACCACTTCGAGGGCGCGGCGTTGTCGTTTCTGCAGGCACGTGGCCTGCGCCTCGTGCGCGCCAACTTCCTCTGCCGCCACGGCGAGATCGACCTGGTCATGCGTGACGGCGACACCGTTGTGTTCGTGGAAGTGCGCTATCGGCGCAGCGCTGCGTTCGGTGGAGCGCTGGGGTCCGTCACAGCGGCCAAGCGGCGCAAGCTGATCAGCGCGGCACACCTGTGGCTGGCGTGGCATCCGCATGACGCGCGAAGGCCATGCCGGTTCGATGTACTGGCGTTTGAGGGGGATGCCGTGGAATGGGTTCGGGGTGCCTTTGAGACGAGCCGCTGAAGCGGCTCCCACAACAACACGATCAGGCGGTGGCGAGGAAGGCCCCGCGGCCCATGTTCGCCAGCTCGCCGACGGCGTCGATCGTGATATCCGGCGGTGTTTCCTGCAGTTCCGCGCCGGCCGCTGTGGCGTAGTGGCCCTGCCTCACGAACACCGTGGTCACCCTGTCGCCGAGAAGCTTCTTCAGCGCGACGAGGATGCGTGGCTTGTCGTCGACCATGACGTAGTGGTCGGCCGGATAGCGCTTCTGCATATCGTCGAGCATGTCTTCCTTGTGGACATAGATCAGCACGTCTTCGCGGAACGCCTCCCACAGACCGGCGCGACGAATCTTGCGCGGCTGGAACACGGTATCGCCGTCGGACATGATCACCGGCCGGCCAAGCGTGCGAAGGTGATCGATCGCTTCGAGCACGCCCGGGAAACGGCGCTCCTCGAAGGGATAATCCAGCAGGAAGAAGGACATTTCCATGAAGGCCGGGCTGCTCTGCTGGCCACGCAGGCGCTGCAGCGCACCGAGATAATCCGCGTAGCCGACCTGGTCGCGGATCTCCTTGTCGATGGCCTTGTAGCGAGCCCGCCCTTCTTCGCCGAAATCACGCACCAGGCGTGCGGCGAGATCGGCGCTGAAACGGTCGTTGTCGATCAGCGTGTTGTCGACGTCGAACAGGAAAACGATGGGGTCGCGGGTGGACACGATGGATCCTTGCACGGGTAACTTCCCGGTTATATGGGGATGCTCATCGTGGACCGAAGGGGTCGGCGGGGTCTTGTATCAGCGGACCGTTCAAGCCCGGCGCGGAGGGACCAGGGAAAGCCGGGTACCACCGCTCGTCTTCGCATGTGGCGCCAGCAGGCGCTCGATCTCATCCGGCGGCAGCGGGCGCGAATAGAGGAAGCCCTGACCTTCCTGACAGCCGGCACGCAGCAGGAAGTCGTGCTGGGCTTCGGTCTCGATACCCTCGGCGATCGTGTGCAGGTCCAGGCTTCGGGCGATGGCCACCATGGCCTCGGTAATGGCCACGTCGTTGCCGTTGGTCGGCAGCCCGGTAATGAAGGAGCGGTCGATCTTCAGATAGGCCACCGCCGGCAGTTTCAGGTAGGCCAGCGAGGAATAGCCGGTGCCGAAGTCATCGATAGCCACGCCGACGCCCAGCTTGTGCAGGGCGAGCATGGCGCGCTCGGTGTCTTCGCCAAGGCGCAGGATCGCGCTCTCGGTGAGTTCCACCAGCAAACGTTTGGGCGCGATGCCGGTGGTAAGCACGGCCTGGCTCACGCCCGCAAGAAAATCCGGATGACCGAACGAACCCGCCGACACGTTCACCGCCAGACGCAGCGGCGGCAGCCGCGCGACGTCCCACAGGCGCAGCTGCTCGCACGCGGTCTCGAGTACCCATTGGTCGATCTGGCGGATCAGGCCGAGGCTCTCGGCCAACGGAATGAATTCGTCCGGCCCCACGTTGCCGCGGTCGGGGTGACGCCAGCGGATCAATGCCTCCACGGCGACGATGCGACCGCTCTTCATTTCCACGCTGGGCTGGTAGACCAGGTGGAACTCGCGACGCGCCAGCGCCTGGCGCAGTTCGGACGCCAGCTTAAGGCGGCGCCGCGCGTCGGCGTGCATCTTCGGCGTGTAGAAGCGCAAGGCATTGCGCTCTTCGGTCTTGGCCACGTACATGGCCGCATCGGCGTTCGCGATCAGGGTGACCGCATCGTTGCCGTCGAGCGGGTAACCGGCGATACCAATGCTCGCGCTGACATACAGCTCGTAGTCGCCCAGGTCGAAGGGACGTGCCAGCGCGGCCAGCATGGCTTCGGCGACCACGAGCGCCTCCTCGCGCGAGCGCAGGTCGGCAAGCAATACGGTGAATTCGTCGCCACCGATACGGCCCGCCACATCGTCCGGTGTCAACTGCGCACGGATGCGCTCGGCCACGCGCATGAGCAGGGCATCGCCCGTAGCGTGGCTGTAGCTGTCGTTGACCACCTTGAACGCGTCGAGATCGACGAAGAGCACGGCGATGGCCCCCCGCTCGTGCGCGGCACGCGTGATCGCTTCGGCACAACGGCGCTCGAATTCGGCGCGCGTGACCAGGCCGGTGAGCGGATCGTGCGTGGCCATGTGCTGCAGGCGCTGACGATCGGCCTTGCGCGTGGTGATGTCGGAGACCACCGCGACGTAATGTTGCGGGCGTCCCTCATTGTCACGAATGGTGCTGATACTCATCAGCTCCGGATAGGTACTGCCATCGGCACGCCGGCTTTCCACTTCGCCGAGCCAGTTATCGCCAGAGGCGATGTCTTCCCACAACGACGCCGGCAGGGGGCGACCATCCGGTAGCGTGCGCGTGGCGTCGAAGCGCGTGCGGCGCAGGGCCTGTAGCGAGATGCCGGTGAGTTTGGCGTGCGCCGCGTTGGCCGTGGTTACACGGCGGTCGGCGTCGGCGATGATCACACCTTCGGCGATGCTGGCCAGGGCCTCGGCGGCGATCCTGCGCTCCTGCTCCATCGCCACGCGGTCGGAGATGTCGCGCACGATCGCCTGGCAGACCTGACGCGAGCCCCAGACCACAAGACTGCTTTGCGTTTCCACAGGTCGATCGCTGCCATCGGCGTTGCGCAGCACGCCGGTACCCGCGTGATCGGAGCCTTCGACGATCAGGCTGGAAAGCTGGATACCGATCAGCTCGGCGCGTGAACTGCCCACCCAGTTGGCGGCCCTTCGATTCGCGTCGAGGATGCGCCCGCTTTCCTCGTCGACCATGAAGATGGCGTCGGCCGCGCTGTCGAACAGCAGGCTGTAACGCTCTTCGGTACCGCGGATGGTGGCGACGATACGCCCGGCCATGCGCAGCCAGAGCAGCGAGGCGAGCGTCGCCACGCCGAAGACCGTGAAGAACAGGACGCGGCCGATCCACGAGGCGCCGTTGGCGATGTCGAGTGAGAAGGCTTTGGCGCGCGGTTCGATGTAAGTGTTGAGCGCCGCGATATGGGCGCGTTCCGTGTCGATCGTCGCGGCCGGTGGCGTGCCTGCCGCATACGCGCGGTCGAGCCGGTCGGCGGTGTCGGCAAGGTCGATCAGGCTGGCGTCCACGGAACGCCATTCCGTCACGGCTTCGCGCACGTAGGGCATGCCGGAAAGGTATTGGAAGATGAAGACCATCCCTGGGATGGCCTCGGGAATCACGCCGCCCCTGGCGAAGGCGTCGTTGACCTCGGCGTGGACGAAGTCCCCGCTCGCGATCGAGTCACGTGCCCAGCGGTCGGCCACCAGCACGTCGTAATTTCGCCGGAACCCGGCAAGGTCTGACGGACGTCCATGCGTGGCGTATTCGTCAAGATCGATGACGGCCTGCTTCTGCGCCTTGGACCAAAGACTCTCGCCGTTGAGGAAACCGGCGAGAGTCACCTGCGTCTGGAGCGCCACCCACGTGAGGGCGAGGATCAGGCCAACGACCGCAACGAGCGCATAGGCCAACGGCCTGAGGCGCCTCGAAAGGGGCAATTGGTGGCTGGTCTCAACGCGTTGCATCGGTCCCTCAGATCCTCATCCGGTCGTGATAGTGCGCTACATGATGCCCAACTTGCGAGTTACGCGGCCGCCTCGTTCCACGTGCGAATCGACGTGGTGGCGTCCATGCAGCGATCAAGCGTAATGCTCATGCTGACGTAGCTGCGACGGACACACTCCCTGATGTGCTCGATCTGGTCTACCGGGGGGTTGGTTCCCAGCAGGGTGCAGACGATCTCAAGCGCTTCCCACGGATGTGTATCGTCATAAGCGGCGTGAAGCTGAAGCCAACGCAGGCCGGCTTTACGGCCCGTAATCGGCAGGCTTTCGGCGTAGGCCACGCTTTCATAGACAATTTGCGACCAATCGCCCGTTGCGCCTTCCACCGCATAGTTGGTGGCGGCGATACCCGCGGCCAGCGAATCGTTGCGGCTCACCTCCTCGCACCACTGGGCCAGGGCCTGCGTGCCCTTGGGCGGCTCGGCCCGGAGCAGGTCCTCACGGGACACCCCCGCGCTCTCCGCCCAGTTCAGCCAGTACTCGGCGTGGTTCTGTTCCACCCGGATGTTACGCACCAGCCAGCGACGGGCGAGGTCGTCGCCCGGGCTGCGGCCGTAACGTGTCTTCAGCAGGCTGTGCGACATATAGCCCGGGAAGCGTTCGATGACCGGCCAGACGCCGATCATGAAGTTGCGGGTGGTCTCCGGATCGAGGGTGGCGTCGATCATCGACGACCACATCTCATGGCCGACGATCTGTCGCCGCGTGTCCTCGCAGGACGAAACCATGTCCTGTGCCCAGAGCGGATAGCTGGCGATATCGGTCTGTGAGCCGGTCAGTTCGAAACGAGCGTTCATAAAGATCTCCCTAAGGATCTGCTGCCAATTGAAGGTCCAGGCAGGCCCGGGCGACCCGCGGCCCGCCTTGCCGGCCCTGTTGCAGGGCCGGACGATCATTAGGCCACGTAGCCCATTCGTCATGGACACAGGCGCCGCGGCGGGGTCTATCGTTGGCTTCCCGAATCCAAGGACATCGCTCCCATGGCCACGATCAACCGCATCCTCGCCGCTGCCATCGCCTGCGGCCTCGCCTCCACGGGCGCGCTCGCCGCGGGCGCACCTGTCGGCGTGGACCTGAAGGGCATCGACCATTCGGTGCAACCGGGCGACGACTTCGACGGCTATGCCAATGGGACCTGGAAGAAGACCGCGGAGATCCCCGCCGACCGGGCCAGCACCGGCGTGTTCCTGGAGGTGTTCCAGAAAGCCGAGAAGCGCAACGCGGAGCTGATCAAGGCGGCTGGCGAAGGCCACCCGGCGGCCGGCAGCGAGCAGCGCCTCATCGCCGACTACTACAAGGCGTACATGGACGAGGCCGCCATCGAGAAGGCAGGCCTGAAGCCGCTTGAGCCCGCGCTGGCTTCGATCGATGCGATCAAGGACAAGGGTGCGCTGTCGGCCGCGCTCGGTGCGCAACTGCGCGCCGATGTCGACCCGATCAACGCGACCAACCTCGACACCGAGCACCTCCTCGGCCTGTTCGTCGCGCAGGGGCTGGAGGATCCATCGAAGAACATGCCTTACCTCTTGCAGGGCGGCCTGGGCATGCCCAACCGCGACTATTACCTGAAGACCGACAAGGACATGGTCGACACGCGCGCCAAGTACGCCGCGTACGTCGAGGCCGTGCTGGCGCAGGCCGCCACGCCCGATGCGGCCGGCAAGGCCAAGGCGATCGTGGCGCTGGAAACGAAGATTGCCCAGGCCCAGGCTTCGATCGTCGAAAGCGAGGACATCCACAAGGCGAACAACCCGTGGCCGCGCACCGCCTTCGCGAGCAAGGCGCCGGGTATCGACTGGGCTGCCTACTTCAAGGCGGCCGGCCTGGACGACCAGCCCACCTTCATCGTCTGGCAGCCGGCGACCGTGGCGAAGTTCGCCGCGCTCGTTTCCAGCGAGCCGCTGGACACGTGGAAAGCCTGGTTACGGTTCCACACGATCAATGCCGACGCTTCCGGGCTGCTGCCCAAGGCCTATGACGACCTTTCCTTCAGCTTCTACGGCCACACGCTCACCGGCACGCCGAAGCAGCGCGACCGCTGGAAGCGTGGCGTCGGCCGCGTCAACGCGGATCTCGGCGATGCCGTCGGCCAGGTCTATGTGAAGCAGTACTTTCCGGCCTCCTCACGCGCCCAGGTGCAGGACATGGTGAAGAACATCCTGAAGGCGTTCGATGCACGCGTGGACACGCTGGACTGGATGTCGCCGGCGACCCGGCAGAAGGCCAAGGCGAAGATCGCCACGATCAAGGTCGGCGTCGGTTACCCGGATACCTGGCGCGACTATTCGAAGCTGGAAGTCCGTCCGGACGACGCCCTCGGCAACCATGAGCGGTCCAGACTTGCCGAATATCACCATCAGCTCGCCAAGCTAGGCAAGCCGGTCGATCGCGACGAGTGGTGGATGACACCGCAGACCGTGAATGCGGTGAACCTGCCGCTACAGAACGCGCTCAACTTCCCCGCCGCGATCCTCGAGGCACCTTTCTTCGACCCGAAGGCGGACCCCGCGTCCAACTATGGCTCCATCGGTGCGGTGATCGGTCACGAGATCAGCCACAGCTTCGACAACACGGGTGCCGAATTCGACGCCCAGGGTCGTCTCGACAACTGGTGGACCGATGCCGACCAGAAGCATTTCAAAGACGCTGGCCAGCGTCTGGTCGAGCAGTTCAATCAGTACGAGCCGCTACCCGGCCTGCACATCAATGGCCAGCAGACGCTGGGCGAGAACATTGCCGATGTGTCCGGCCTGACGATCGCTTATGCGGCGTACAAGGAGAGCCTGCACGGCAAGCCGGCACCGGTCATCGACGGCCTGAGCGGCGACCAGCGCTTCTTCCTCGCCTTCGCCCAGTCGTGGCGAACGAAGACCCGGGATGCCGCGTTGCGCGCGCAGGTGATCGGCGACGGCCATGCGCCCGGCGAATTCCGTGCGCAGACCGTGCGCAACCTGGATCCCTGGTATGACGCGTTCCAACCGAAGGCGGGACAGAAGCTTTATCTGGATCCGAAGCAGCGGGTGAAGATCTGGTAAGCCTGTAAGAGCATCGCCGCTGAAGCGGCTCCCACAAAGAGCAGGTCTGGCTCCTGTGGGAGCCGATTCATCGGCGATGTGGGAGCCGATTCATCGGCGATGTGGGAGCCGATTCATCGGCGATGTGGGAGCCGATTCATCGGCGATTCCTTCGGATCCGCCGCTCGACACTGCCGAGCAACCCATCGATCGACAACGCCAGCGCCCCGACCAGCAACGCCCCCTGCACCACGTAAGCGGTATTGTTCCCGACCAGCCCCTCGACGATCGGTGACCCGAGCGTCGTCGCTCCCACGGCCGAGCCGATGGTGGCGGTGCCGACACCGACGATCGCCGAGAGCCGCACGCCAGCCATGATCGGGCCGGCTGCCAGCGGCAATTCCACGTCCCACAACCTTCGCCAGCGTCCGTAGCCCATGCCATCTGCTGCATGCAGCGCCGCAGGCGACACATTATCCAGGCCGGCCACGGTCTGGCCGAGCACCGGCAGCACGCCGTAAAGGGTCAGGGCAAGCAAGGTGGGCGCCGCGCCGAAACCGAGCAAGGGCACGGCGATCGCCAGCACAGCGACCGGCGGAAACGTCTGCCCGATCACGGCGATCGCACGTACGGTCGGCAGCAACGAGCGCCCGGTCGGGCGCGTCGCCAGCACGCCGAGCGTGAGGCCGATCGCGACGGCCACGAATGTCGCCAGCGCGACCAGCCATAAGTGCGAAAGCGTCAGCGCAAGAAAGGACGTGCGCGCGTACAGCGGATGCGACAGTGTCGGTATCCAGGCGTGAAACCATGGCTCGCTGTGCGGCAGTACGAGCAGCAAGGCGACCAGCAGCAGCGGAGCGAAGATCACCTTCACTCGCGCGATGCCACGAGATCGGCGAGCAGGATCGTGCCGGCAGGATGCCCGTCTTCGTGCACCGGCAGGCGATCGCGACCCTGCGTCAGCATCGCTCCCAGCGCATCCTGCAATGACGAACCGCCATCGACGGCGTCGCCATCGGCGATCTCGCCCTTGCGCATGCTGTCGCGCACGAGCCGCACCGCCAGCTCGCGCAGTCGCGCACGCGATCCGCCGACGAATTCGCGCACGCGTTCGTTGACCGGCTGGCGGATCAATTCGAGCGGCGTGCCTACCTGGGCGACTTTCCCGTCGAGCATCAGGGCCACGCGGTGGCCGAGGCCGAACGCTTCGTCCATATCGTGCGTAACGAAGAGGATCGTCGTAGCCGTATCGCGCTGAATTGCTTTCAGGCTGGCCTGCAACGACTCGCGGGTGACCGGGTCGAGTGCGCCGAACGGCTCATCCATCAGCACGATGCGCGGCCGCGCGGCGAGCGCACGTGCAACGCCGACGCGCTGCTGCTGTCCGCCGGATAGCGTATCCGGATACCGATCGACGATGCCCGGTTCGTCCAGCTTGAGCAGGATGAGCAGCTCCTCGACACGCGCGTCGATTTCCGCCTTCGACCAGCCGAGCAGGTGCGGGACGGTGGCAACGTTCTCGCCGACGGTGCGATGCGGAAACAGGCCGACGGACTGGATGGCGTAACCAATGCCACGACGCAACGTTTCGACATCCTGTGTGGCCACGTCCACACCGTCGATGCGCACGTTCCCCGCATCGATGTGGACCAGGCGGTTCACTGTGCGCAGCAGCGTGGACTTGCCCGAGCCCGATGGTCCGACGAGAACGAAGAATTCGCCATCCTCGACGCGCAGCGACAGGTCGTCGATGACGACGTGCTCGCCGAAGCGTTTGTGGACGTGGTCGAACTCGATCATGAGCGGCGTTCCGTAAAGGCGAGCATGGCCTGGAAGAGGAGGTCGACGGCGAGCGCCAGCGCGATGATCGCCAGCGTACCCAACATCACCATGTCGTTGGCGCCCTGGCCGATACCGAGGAAGACGAAACGTCCCAGACCGCCCGCGCCGATCAGGGTGGCGACTGCCGCCAGTCCGATCGTCTGTACCGCGACGATACGCAAGCCGGCGAGCAACACCGGCCAGCCCAGGGGCAACTGCACACGCGACAGCAGCTGCAGGCGACTCATGCCGAGCCCGCGAGCCGCTTCACGCGCGTCCGGCGGCACCGCACCGAGGCCCGCGACGGTGTATCGCACCACCGGCAACAGGGCGTACAGCACCAGCGCAAAGACGGCGGGCGCGGCGCCCGTGCCACCAAAGCCAAGCGCGCCAAGGGCAGGCCATGCCCGCGCCAGCCATGCGAAGGGGCCGATCAGCAGCGCGAACAAGGCCAGCGACGGTACGGTCTGCAGGAAGGCAAGCACGCCGACGACGGCCCCGTCCGTTCGCCGTGCGCGCCATGCCCACCAGCCCAGCGGCGCGCCGATGACGAGTGCCAGCACCAACGTCGTCGCGGCAAGGCTCAGGTGGGTAAGCAGTGCGTCCATGAAAGGACCGCGCTGTGCGTGGAATTCACGGACCAGGGCCAGCGATTCGAAGGCGCCGGCCCTGCTCATCGCAACGAGTGCCACGAACAGCCCGGCCCAGGCGACGATCCGCCCCGACGTTCGCACACCGCGCAGGCGATCGAGCAGGAGCAGGTTCGCCGCGAGCCACATCAGCCAGAAACCCGCGCCCAATGGAACACGCGCGCTGGCTGCCGTCGCATGGAGCAAGGCGCGTGCATCCATGCCTGCAACCAGGGGCAGACCGGCGATCAATGCCCACGCCAGCAGCGCGACGGCAACCCGGCTACCCCGGACCTCGAGCATGCCAAGCCCCGCGAGCAGAACCCACGACAGAGCCAGCGCTACGACGTGTGGACTGTGCGGCTCGCCGCTCAGGAGCCGGTTGGGCGTGACATAGAGGAAGGGAAAGGCGATCGCGCAAAGGAGGCCGATGCCGGCCAGCACGAGGACAGGAAGCGCGCGCGGGTTCACGGCACCAGCCCCTCTTCGCGGAGATAGTCGCCGGCCACGACGGCCGGATCTTCGCCGCTGATCTGTGTTCGCGCGTTGAGCTTGCGCAATACCTCGACCGTCAATGGCCGGAAGGCGGCGTCCAGCGAACCGCGCATCGCAGGATAGCGGCGCAGCACATCGTCGCGAACCACGGGGGCGGGCTGATAGACCATTTCCACGTGTCGCGGGTCGGCAAGCACGACCAGGCCGGTGACGGCGATGGCACCGTCCGTCGAATAGACCATGCTCGCGTTCACTCCCGAAATACCTTCGGCGGCGGCCTTGATGGTCGCCGAGGTATCCCCGCCCGCGAGCACCAGCAACTGGTCACCGCGCAAGGTGAATCCGTAGGCGGCCTGGAATGCCGGCAGCGCCGCATCGCTCTCCACGAACTCGGCCGATCCGGCCAGGAACACCTCGCCCTTGCCGTTTACCCAGCGCGCGAAATCGTCGAGCGTGCCGAGCTGCGCCGCTCGTGCCACGTCGCCACGCACACCGATCGCCCAGTGATTGTCGGCAGGTGCCGGTGTCAGCCAGACCAGGTGGTTGGCGGCACGGTCGAGTGAGGCGGCGAGTGCGTACGCCTGGCGCGCGTCGCGAAAGGCGGGGTCATTCTCGCGATGAAAGAAAAACGCCGCGTTGCCGGTGTATTCCGGGTAGACGTCCAGATCGCCGTTGAGCAAGGCGCGACGCACGATGGACGTGGGGCCGAGCTGGGTCCGGTCGATCACCGGCACGCCGTCATGGCGAAGCACCTGCAACAGGATCTGCCCGAGTACCGCACCCTCGTTGTCCGCCTTCGAGCCCACCCGGACCGCGGCCTGCCCGTACGCTGTCGAAGCGAGCATGGTGAGCAGGGCGCAGAGCAGGCGACGCAACGGTCAGCGCCCGAGAAGGCTGGTAAACGTACGCTTGAAGGTCTCGTCGATCGGCGTGGCATACACGCTCGCCGGCAACCCGCGGAAGCGCGCTTCGAAAGCGAGTACGGCCGCCATGAAGCGGCCCGCACGACCTTCATCGTCGCCATCTTCCACCGCATAGGCCAGCACGCGCGCCGCCTGACCGGCAAGGTCGACGTCGTCAGGCAGTGCCGAGATGTCGCCCCATACCTGCTTCAGATAGTCCACGGCGATGCCGGCACGGCGCATGCGGTGCAGCAGGCCAGCCGGCATCGTGTGCTCAGGTGTGAACCGCGCGACGATATCCTGCGGCTCGTCCAGCGATACCGACCCCAGGTCGACGCGGATGCAAAGCGATGCCGTGTCGAACAGCCAGGTCCGCGGCGCGGGCGGCTCGCTGTACGGCAACGCCACACCGTTGACCTCGACACGTTCCGGTATGCCGGCGTCGAGCAGCTCGACGATGTACGAACGCGCGCTGGGACGTCCTTTGTAGTCTCCGCGCATGGCGTCGATGTGCACGCGTTGCGCACGATCGCCACGACGGCTGCGCACACAGGTGCGCGCGAATTCGCCGCGCTGGTAGCCCTGGCTCTCGCCGTCGTCATCGTAGAGCTCCGTGGCACCTTCGTCGCCGGGGAAAATCTGCAGGATCAGGGCGTCGGGCACGCTGGCGAGGTTACGCATGCCCTCGGGATACAGGGGCACCACGCTGCCCGGCCGGACGAAGATGGGAATCTCCTCGAGCGTGTAATGGCGTTCGATCATCTGCCCACCCTCGAACGCCTCCGCGCCGTCGCGGCTGTACCAGAGGCCGGGCGGTAACCACACCGGAAACGATGCGGCACCGTCCTCGCCTACCGGTGCCGTGACCGGCGCCACGAGGATGTCGTTGCCGAACATGTATTGCGCCGGGTGGCTGTACGCCTCTTCGTGCTGTGGCCAGTGGTAGTACATCGGCCGCACGATCGACAGCCCGGTGTCGTAAGCGTGGCGTGCGGCAGCGTAGATGTACGGCGCAAGCTGATAACGCAGCCGGATCGCGGCGAAGATCGCGTCGCCATAGGGCGGACCGAAGTGCCACGGCTCCTTGTGCAGACTCGCTTCCTTCGCCGAGTGCGTCCGCAGTACGGGACTGAATACGCCCAGCTGCATCCATCGCGCATAGAGCTCCGGCTCGAGATGCCGTTCCGGCCGCGGAATATGCTTGTGGAAGGTATGCCCACCGATGTCGTGGCTCCAGTAGCCGTAAAGCACATTGGACGCCATGGCGGTGAAGTGCGGCTGGAACGCCAGCGAATCCCAGGAGATCACGCTGTCGCCGGAGAAGCCTATGGGATACCGATGGTTACCGAGCCCGCCCCATCGATGGTAGATCAGTCCGCGCCGATCGCCGTCGCGCTGCATCTCGGTGAAGAATGTGTGGTTGAGCCACCACGTGTTCGACAGTCCCGGGTGTGCCTTCGACTCGGGCCATTGCTGCCAGTCGAGCCACCAGAAATCGACACCGACCTTCTCCAGTGGATGCAGCACCGTGTCGAACAAGGCACGCATATACGGCTGCGATGTGCCTTCGAAGGGAATGGCCGCCTTTGTCGAGGTGTCCCAAGACAAGGCCTTCGCCATGGCGTCGTATTGTTCTTCGTGAGGCAATACACCCGATGCCGGGTGCAGGTTCAGGGTCACCCGCAGGTGCTGTCCGTGCGCCCAGCGCATGAAGGCCTTCGGATCGGGAAACAGGCTGCGATTGAAGGTGTAGCCGGTCCAGCCGGATTGCTCGCCGAAGACGTCCTTGTGCTCGTGCCCCGGCCGCAGCGACAGGCCAGGCGTGGTATGCCAGTCCATGTCGAGCACCAGCACGTCCAGCGGAATGCGTTCCTTCTCGAAGCGAGCACCGAGCGTGCGCAGTTCTTCGTCGGTGTAGTTCCAGTACCGCGACCACCAGTAGCCGAAGACGAAACGTGGCGGGATTGGCTGGGGTCCCGCGATGGCGGCGAAATCGCCCAGCGCGGCACGGTAGGCATGGCCGTAGCCAAAGAAGTACAGGTCCTGTCGCTCACCCGCCGGACGCTCGAGCACCCAGCCTTCGTCATCGATGCCGTAGCCTTCGGTATCGTCCACCACGTGCCAACCGTCACGCGCGATCAGCCCTTCCTCGATCGGCAGCTTGCTGCCGTCCTGCCAGGTGTCGCCGTCATAGCGGTCCAGCGTGCGATAGGTACCGCCGAGGTTGACCTTCTGGGCATCGCCCGGTTTCCAGGTCAGGTCGTCTTCGCCCTGGCGAACGTGGATGGAAAGGTTGGCCGCGGTGAAGCGTCCACTGCCTTTCTCGTAGCGCAGCCGCAGCGCGCCGGTGTCGATCTCCAGCACGTGCTCGTCTTCGGCAATCCGGAACGGCGGCACGTCCAGCGCCCGGTGCACCACGATCTGGGTGCGGTTGTCGCGGAACTGGCCCGAGGCGCTCCATTCCAGGCGAATGAGCCGTGGCGTGAGGACGCTGAAGCGCACCCCGGCGCGCTCGATCACGGCCTCGGGGTGGGCCGCTGCGCCGGCATCGGGCCGGTGGTCTGTCGTGGCTTCCATGGGCGTGGAGCCCCCTTCTTCGACGCGAGGTAGGCCATTATGACGCGTTGCCGCATGGAACCGGTGAAAGACTGCGCTTGACGGGGTCTTGCCGCGCCATGCACATCCGGCCCATCACCTTCGTTGCTTCAATCAACGTCGGGAGCGGGACCATGAACGAAGACCAGATCCGGGGCGCAGCGAACACCATCGGTGGCCGCGTGCAGCGGGCAGCCGGCGCACTGGGCGGTGACCACGGCCTCGAAGCCGAAGGCGCCATTCGCGAGACCGCCGGCCGCGTCCAGGCCAAAGCCGGCGAAGCGGTGGACAGCGCCCGCGACGTCATCGCCCACCGCCCCCTCGGCGCGATCCTGAGCGGCTTTGGCGTTGGCATCCTGGTCGGCATGCTGCTCGCCCGCCGCGACTGAATACACAACTCTCGTAGGAGCCGCTTCAGCGGCGAACCCTCAGGTTGTCGAATTTGCGAATGAGGCCTTGCAATGATCGGGCGAGCGGTTGGACCGCCGGCACGATGCAATGCAATGCCTCATTCGCCACCGGCCTTTCGCCGATGAATCGGCTCCCACATGGCTCAGAGCAGGGCTCCCACATGGCTCAGAGCAGCAAGCACCGATTGCGCCCCGCTCGCTTGGCGGCATAAAGCGCCCGGTCCGCGCGGTCGAAAACGGTTGCGGCGGTGTCATCGGCGAGGAAACGCGTGATGCCGCCGGACATCGTCACGGTCACCGGTTTCTGGCTGGCGTGGAAGGCGAGAGCAGCGACCGTTTCGCATAGCGCCTGGGCGGCCGCTATCGCTTCTTCGGCGGAAATACCGGCGAAGACCACGACGAATTCCTCGCCGCCATAGCGCGCGACGAAGGCAGGTTCGGGCAGTTCGCGGGTGAGGGTCTGAGCGACGATGCGTAGCACCGCGTCGCCCGCCGCGTGACCGAAGCTATCGTTGATCACTTTGAAATGATCGATGTCGAAAGCGCCGACGCAGGCCATGCCGCCGTCTTCGCGCACGTCCTGTTCGATTTTGGCCATGCGCCGTTCGTAAGAAAGGCGGTTGGGCAGACCGGTCAGCGGATCGGTAAGTGCCAGTTCGTGCTCGCGACGCAGCGAGTCCTGCAGCGATGTCGCCTGCGTTTCCAGCTCTTCGACGCGATCTTTCATGCGTTCGGCGCGATCGCGATACGTTGCCAGGCGCTCGTCCTCGCGCACGCGAAAAGCACGAAAATGCTCGTCGATCATGGAAAGGCGCGCGTTGACCTGCGCCTGCAAGGCTTCGAGGTCGGTGGCACCCCGCGTCTGTTCGACGAGCAGCCGCATCTCCTCGCGCACCGTCGCGTCCAGGTCCCGGCCCTGCTCGTCACCCGCGCCGACGTTCCCGGTTTCGGCCACGAGATAGCGGGTCATGTCGCCGAGCCTTCCGCTGACGTCAGCCAGAAGCTCCTGCAGCTGGGCGATGTCATGGCGCAGCGAGTTGCGCTGTTGGTTGACCACATCGGCGACGCCGCGGGCCGCCGACGAGATGGCAGCCATGTCGCGGGCCTGGCCCAGCATAGCGTGCAGTGCGTCGACTCGCCCCGCGAACACAGGCATGAGCACGACGTGGAACAGCACCTGCCGCAAGGCCTCCGTCGCTTCCTGAACCCCATCGTGCTGTGGCGTCGGTTCCGGGCGCTGTTCGAGTGCGGTCACCGCCTCGGCCAGTGCTTCGAGCAAGGCATCGAGGGCATCCGGATCGGAAGCGAGGCTCAAGCCGTCGCCGAGCTGGTCCAGCAAGCGATCGGCTTGTGCGCTTTGCCCACGCGCGAGCGCAGTGAGTCGCAGCACAAGCCTGCGCAACCCCTCTTCAAGCCTGCGGAAGTCGCGCTCGTCGCGCTCCATCCGCTCGAGAGCGAGATGGTATTTGCGCTCCCATACGTCGTGCACCGTGCCGTCGCCATCGTTCATGTCAATAAAGTACCCGGGCGAGCAATTGCAGCTGGTTACCGCGTTCATGCGGTGCAAGTCCCACGTCCTCGCGATCCTCGCGCGTCGCATCGACGTGCAGCCATTCGGCGGTGAGACGCAACCAGCCGCTGGGCCGCCAGTTCAACGCCGCCGTAACGGCATGCCCGCGCTCGCCGGAAGGCCACGTGCGAAAGCGTTCGACGCGAAGGGTCGGACGCCATGCGCCACGGTTCCAGCCTGCCAGCAGGAAGCCTGACTGGAAATGGGTAAGGAGAGTCCTCTGGCGAGGGTGGACTTCGGTATCGCCGTCCATGCCCTGCGCGATCCATGTGATCGGTCCGGTCGGGAAGCTCGCGCCTGCCGACCAGAACCGCGTGCGCCAGGCGAAAAGCCTGTCGCCATCCGAATAGAGCCGGTGCGCCTGCGGATCCGCGCGGTTGTCGTACCGGAGCACGCGGAGGTCGAGACCGGAAGCGCCCTTCCAACTGGCGTCGGCGTACCAGCCGGTGCGGCCACCGATGCTCTGGAAGGGAGCGTACTGATCGCGACCGCCATCGTCGGAGGGCTCACGCAGGCGACCGCCCACGCCGTAGACCAGATCGCTGAGCGACCATCCGCGCATGGCCAGGATATTGCCAGCCGGATCGTTGTGCCGGAACAGGCCGCCACCGAAACCAAGCGTACCGGCGTCGCCACGCCATTCCTCGCGGGCTTCGGCACCCAGGCCACGCAGTTCCTCACCCACCCAGCTGTTGATCGCCGAGGGCGTGATCGTCCACGGGCTGGTCCAGCCGATGCCATCGTTCTCCAGTGAGATCGGGATGAAGTACAGGCCGCCCTTGATCGATGCCCGCCACGCCGACAAGGAGACCGGCCGGTAACGCAGGAAGGCTTCCGTCAGCTGGGGGCTGGCGTGATCGGTCTGCTGGAGCTGCATGTCGGCCAGCGCGAACAGGGCCGGCGTGAACTGCGCGGTCACCACGAGGGCGGCGGCGCCAAAGCGCGCTTGCGTGTCGCCGTCACCGTAACGCGTGCGTCCCGGGCCGCCGTTGACGAAGCTGGGGTCGTTGGGTGCGTCAACCAGGCGCACATCCGCATAGGCATGCACTTTCACATCTTGCGCGCCAGCAAGGGGTATGACGAGACAAACGGTGATAGCGGCGAATGCGCGGCGGAATCGACTCACGCGGATCCCACGCCTTGCGCGCCGTGGCGCGCGACCAGGGCCGCGAACGTCATCGGCCGGTCGACGTGGAATCCCTGGGCATGATCGCAGCCGACGTCGCTGAGGAAGGCGATGGTCGCTTCGTCCTCCACGCCCTCGGCAGTCACCCGATAACCCAGGCGATGGCCGAGTTCGACCAGCGATCGGACGATCACGCGGTCGGTTTCATCGGTGGCGAGGTGTTGGACGAACATCTTGTCGATCTTCAGTTCCCGGACGGGCAGGCGGCGCAGGTAGGCGAACGAGGTCTGGCCGACCCCGAAATCGTCGATCGCCATGTCGATACCCATATCGGCCAGGCGACGGAGGACTTGAAGCGCCGCCTCCGGTTCACCGATCACGGCGCTCTCGGTCACCTCGAGGGTGAGCAAGGTGGCTGGCAGGCGGTGGACCCGGAGCAGATCGGCCACGCGGTCGGGCAATTCCGTATCGCCGATGTCGCGCGCGGACAGGTTGATCGAAATGCGCATGGGCTGACCGGCGCGGGCCAGCTCGGCGGCCTGGGCAATGCCGCGGGCCAGGACCCAGCGGGTCAGCCGGCCGATGTTGCCGGTCTCCTCGGCCACGGTGACGAACTGCTCGGGCGACACCGTGCCGCGCCCCGGACGGGGCCAGCGCACCAGCGCTTCGGCGGCGTCGACGCGGCCGTCGGCAAGGTGACGCTTCGGCTGGTAGTACAACTCAAGAGCATCGCCGTCGATGGCCGCGCGCAACTCGCTCATCAGGGAAAGGCGTTCGGGCCGGTGCGGATCGGCCTGCGGGTCATAAACATCCACGCCTCGAGCCGAGCCCACCGCGGCGAACTCGGCCACCTCGGCGCGCCGCAGCAGGGCGGCCGCGCGCTCGCCATGGCTGGGTGCCAGGGCAATGCCCACCGCCGGGCCCATGTCCACATTTACCTCGGCCTCCTGGTAGGGCTGGGCAAGCGCATCCATCACCCGGAATGCCACCGAAATCGCCTCGGCACGGTCGGCCCCACGCAGCCAGACAGCGAACTGCGTATCCGTGGCCCGCGCCACGTAATGCGTGCCGGCGGCCTGCCCCACGCGAGCGCCGGCATCGCGCATCAGGCGGTCGGCCAGCGCATGACCGATGGTCTTGATAATGTCCGGAAGGCGCGTGACGCCAACGATCAGCAAGGCGCCCTGCTGGCCCGGCGCGGTCGCGAGGTCCTGGTCGATCGCTTCCTCGGCGGCCGCGCGGTTGGGCAAGCCGGTCACGCCGTCGTGCATGGCCTGATGGCGAATGCGCAGTTCGCGTTCGCGCACCGCGTCACCCATCGTGCGGAACGCGGTGGCCAGCTCGCCGATCTCGTCGCGACGGCGCACAGCGGGCGCGTCGTGGTAGTCGCCGCCAGCGATACGCCGCGCCGCCGCGGCAAGCGCCTCCACCGGCCGCGAAACACCCCGCGCCACCAGCCAGGCGACGAGCAGTCCTGCGCCGAGGCCCATGGCGAGCAATGCCAGCCATGCGTGCCATACCGCCTTGTAAGGCCGCAACGCATCGTCGAGCGAGTAACCCAGTACGGCGTACACGGCCCCGCTGCCCTTGGGCTGGCGGAGCAACTGCGCAAGCACAAGATAGTCACGCCCGCCGATAGTCACCGCGGTGGGCTGGGAGGGCAACGAACGGTCGCTGGAAGAGAAACTCGCGGTGAGCTCGGAATGACTGCTGCCACGTGCGATCACCGAGTAGTGGCCCGAACCGCTCGGCGTGGCCAGTTCGACATCGCGCGGCAGGGCCGACAGCTGTTGCATGTGCGCGATCATCGCGTCGTCGACCGGAATGCTCGCGGCCACCAGACCCACCGGCTGGGGTGCATAAACCGGCACGACGACGATCCAGAAGGCTTTGCCGTCGACCACGGTGACGGCCGCCGTGCGTTCATTGAACGCCCGGCCCAGCAGATCCGGAAACGCGAATGGTTGGCTGTCGTCGGAAGCGTCGACCGTGTCGGCCTGGATCCTGCCCTCGAGGTCCACCAGTTGCATGCGCGACGCACCGACGCGACGGCCATGGTTACGCAGGACGGAAAGAATGGTTTCCTTATCCCGCGCGCCGATGGCCGAGCGCAGCCCGTAATCCAGCGACATGATCTGCACGCCGTTGGCGACGCTGGCCGAAAGATCGTTCATCTGCGCCACGAAGGCACCGGCATTCGCGCTCAGCTGGTGGCCGCCTTCCTTGACCAGCTGGCGACGCGCGACATCGTAGGCCAGCACGGCGGTAAGCCCCTGGACCAGGATCAGCGTGGCGACGAAGAACAGCGCCAGCCGGGTGCGGAAACCGAGGACCCGCATGGCCCGCTCAGTAGCCGATGTGCTCGCGATCCATCGCGCCGCGCGGATCGGGCAGCAGGGCGAGGTTGAAACGGACGGTGGCCGGCGCCGCCTCGCTCACGGTGACACCCTGGATCGGCAGGGTCACCCCGGGGCGGAGTTGCGGGTGCCAGGCGTGGGCGCGGTACTGCCCCGCATTGACGCCATCGATGCTTGCCCTGCCCTGTGCGTCGGTCGTCGCCATCTCGGGATCCTTCGTCACGTAGAGATAGGTGAGCATCTGGTCGTGGATGTTGCAGCCGACCGCGGCGTTGCCGGGATTGTTCATCAACAGGGCGGGCGAACTTTCGCCGGGGCCGAGCATGTACTCGAACTTCACCATGTCCGAAAACGAGTAGACGTGGTGCCGCGTGTTGTCGCTGTTACGGAAGATCACGCTGTCGCCGGGGTGCAATGCGGTGACGTAGGGTAGGAAGGTTTCGTCCTTCTGGTCGACGAATCGGGTGGCCGGCGCGATCCCTCGTGACGTGGTGCCAGGCATCGGCGCAAGGCTCACGATCGCATCCGCCACGGGGCGCCCGTTCGTATCCACGACTTCGATAACCACCCTTCCGGCATGGGCCGGCGCGGCGCCCAGGATCAATACGGTCGCAACGGCGAGCAGGCAGCGCATAGGAATCCCCTGTGTCCCGCGGCTAGCCTAGCTCAGTTGGCGGTTCAGCCGCGAACGGGGCGCAGCATGCGGCAGATGGCGACCATGGGACGATGCGGACCGCAGGGGTCCGTACTCCAGAAGTCGCCGCGATGCGAAGCGGCGACAGCGTCGAACGGCGGTTGCCCTGGACCTTGTGCGCGGCCGCAGGCCAGGGCGAGCAGGAGCCCGGCCAGCATCGCTATGGACTTCGTGGTGACGTGCATGGCCTTCCCCCCGGTTGACGAGGCCGACGTTAGGCTCCCGCGCGTGAAGGAACAATAGACCGAATGGAGGGGCCGACGGTCACGCAGTGCTCGGCCAGCGCGCAAACGCCTTCGCGATGGGAGACGACGATCAGCAGGCTTCGCGGCAACCGGCGCTTCATGGCCGAGAGGACGGCCAGTTCCGAGGCTGCGTCCAGCGCGCCGGTCGCTTCGTCGAGCACGGCCACCGCAGGCTCGCGCAGGATCACCTGGGCCAGCAGTAACCGTTGCAGCTCACCGCCGGACAGCCGGCTGGATGCATCGTGCAGCGCGGTGTCCAGGGGCTTATCGAGGCCGACATCGCGCAGGACCTGACGCAATTGTCCGTCTGCCGCCGACGGCGCCGCCCAGCGCAGGCAGTCCCTGACCGTGGCCTGCCACGGCCGCACGCTCTGGCTGACGTAGGCGCCATGACGGACATAGGCGCGATAGGTGTCGTAGTCGATGGCATGCCCGCCGACACGCGCATCGAAGACCGCCGGTCGCGCCATGCCGGCGAGAACGTCGACGAGGCTGCTTTTACCGATCCCGGAATCACCCTGGATGAGCACGAGCTCTCCGCGGCGCATGACCAGGTCACCGAGTTCGATGCCGGGCACCGGCGGGGTGACATGAATGCGCCGGAGATGGATGCCGGCCTCCGGGAGCGTCGGCCGTGCCGTCGCCGCAGGTGGCTCTTCAGATGTCGGCAGGTGCATATAGCGCTGCCACAGTTCCAGGGCCGGCGCAGCCGAGCGTATCTGCTGGATGCTCTGCCGCGTCGAGACCAGGTAGGGCAACAGCCGGCCGAGCAGGAGGCACACGGCGATCAACGCGCCCTGGTCGATGCCATGCCAGCGCTGCGCAAGCACGAACAGCGTGGCAATGCCGCCGACCGCCAGCAGTTCCAGGATCAGCCGGCCCGACGCGATCAGCTCCAGTTGACGCGCGTAGCCGCGCGAAAGGTCCCTGGACACCTCGCCGTAACTGTCACGTTCGACATCCTCGCGGCCGAACGAACGGACATGGCGAAGCCGGCGGGGAAAATCCTCGCTGTGCCAGAACAGCCGTGTCATGTTCGCCACGTAGCGGCGGCCCACCTCGATCTGTTCGCGACCGTAGAAGCGCGACGCAAGCAACGCAAGGACAGCCAGCGGCGGCGCGACGAGAAGCAGTGGCGGCGATACCCAGAAGGCCAGCGAGAGGCTGACTGTCGCGGTGACCCCGGCGATCAGTAACTGCTGCAGCGCGCTGAAGCCCTGCACGACGATCTCGACGTTATAGGTAAGCACATTGGCGATCTCCGCCGAGCTGGCGGCGGCGAGCGGCCCGATCTCGGCGGCGATCAGGCGTGCGTGCACCTGGCGACGCAGGCGCATGCCGTAGCGGCCGACAAGACGTGCACCGAGGCACGACGCCTGCCAGCGCAACAACGCGAAGGCGAGCGTCACGCCAGTGAATGCGGCGGTCCGCCAGCCCATGCTCATGGAGGCATGGAACCAGCGGCCCTCGAACGGCAACCGCGCATCCGGCTGCACCAGCGGCACCAACAACATGGCGGCAAGGGCACCGGCGAGTGCCGAGCCCAGCGAGAGAGCGACGTAGATACCGACTTTCCAGCGGTCCGCCGGTGGCAAGGTCGCGACGAGCGATCGCAGGACAGTGTGCAAACCCGCGCCCGGTATCGCGTCCTTCATCGTCATGCGCTCGCGACGTGGCTCGACGTCAGCAACCGGCGCAAGGCATCGACCGAGGCGCTCGGGTGGCGGCCACGTCGGAGCAGGTGCACATCCATGTCTGCCAGTTGATGGACGAAGCGGTGCCATCCGGCCTGACCCGACGCATAGGGCTGGTCGGCAAGCAGCCGGGCGGCAATCTCGTCGTGCTCCAGCGGCAGGAGCATGTCGGCGGCGTCATCGACCACCTCGGCGGAAACGAACACCGCGCCCATCAACGCCAGCGGGGACGTTGCGACGTGTCCGCCACCGTGACGAAGATCGGCTTCGTATTTCTCCACACCGCTGCGCCGCCGTATCGTTGGCGACTGCTCGATCCATTGGCGCATCGGACCGTCGTCGATGAAGCGCAAAGCGTCCTCGCGCACGTGCAGGAAATTGCCGACGCCACGCGCTTGCATGCTGCGCGGATCGACGAAGATCGCGTCCTCGGCGACGAAGTCCATCCCGCCGAGCAACCCATGCAGGGCAAGCGTGGACTTACCTGCGCCACTGGCGCCAAGGAGGAGAACGCCACGGCCATCCAGGCCCAGGCATGCGCCGTGCAAAGGAAGAAGGTCCATGCCGCGTGCGGCGAGCACGAACACGGCGAACTCGACCAGTTCGTAGCGCACGTGATAACGCCAGTCGAGCATGTCTTCGGACACCACTACCAGCGCCCGTTGACGCGCGTGGTCGACGATCACGTAGTTGGAGGCGTCCATGATGCCGCAGAGCAGGCCCGCCCCCGATTGCGTAAGCAGCGGCGGCGGCTCGTCGAGCACCGCCGTGCGACGCGGCGGCGCCAGACGCAGCTCGACCTGGAAGCTCGGCTGCGGCGTGCCGGATACGTCGCGCGGCAGGCCGCCGTAGGCGGCCTCTACCGGCTCGAGCAGCGCCGGATGGGTGCTGTCGAAGCGGAACTGTGCACCGAGGATGGTCTTGACCATGGCGAAGGGATAGGGCGAGCGCTCGAAGAAGGGATCGATCTGGGCCATGCGGTATCCCGGCAGGTGAACCCGTGGGTGCGGAGCCCCGGCGGAAAGGTTGCGCAGACGCAGGTTGCAACCCTCGCCGTGCGCGGGGGCACTCACTGACCAACGCGATGATCGAGGCTCCCCCGACATGCTCAAGATTCAGGTCGGCCACTCCTACTTCCTTCGATACGATCCGAAGCAGTGGGAACGTGGCAAACCCTATCCCCCGCTCGCCACCATCCAGGTGGCCGCCCTGCTTCGCGAGATGGGCCATGAACTGGCGTTGTTCGACGCGATGCTGGCCGACGGCGTGGAGGAGTACTCCGGCGCCTTGCATGCCGCGCGTCCTGACCTCGTCGTCATCTACGAGGACAATTTCAATTACCTGACCAAGATGTGCCTCAGCCGCATGCGCGACGCGGCGTGCCAGATGATCGCGGAGGCCCGTGCCTACGGCGCGCGGGTCATCGTCGCCGGCTCCGATGCGTCGGACCAGCCCGAAGCGTTTCTCGCCGCAGGAGCCGATGCGGTATTGGTTGGCGAAGGCATCGCCGCGCTGGCAGCCCTGGTCGACCGGCTGCAACGCACGCCGGATATCGATCCCGCCGACTGGGCGGCCGGCCTCTCCGGCGTCGCCACCCTCGTCGACGGGAAGGCCGAGCTGGTTCGTCTCGGCGCCGTTCCGCCGGACCCGCGCGTGGTCGGGCGCCCTGCGTGGGACCTGGTCGACATCGAGCGCTATCGTTCGCTCTGGCAGGAACGCCACGGTTATTTCAGCCTTAACATGGCCGCGTCACGCGGTTGCCCGTTCCGCTGCAACTGGTGCGCCAAGCCGATCTGGGGCAACCACTACAAGCAACGCAGCGCGGAAGACGTCGCCGCGGAGATGACCTACCTCAAGCGTACCTTCCGGCCCGATCACATCTGGATGGCCGACGACATCTTCGGCTTCCACGTCGGCTGGGTGGCAGCGTTCGCCGAGCACCTGCGCGAGAGCGACGGGTCCGTGCCGTTCACCATCCAGACCCGCGCCGACCTCGGCAGCGAGCGCATGGTCGCCGCCCTGGCCGACGCCGGTTGTGCCGAAGCCTGGATCGGCGCGGAAAGCGGTAGCCAGCGCGTGCTCGATCGAATGAACAAGGGCACCACGGTGGCCGAGCTCATCGCGGCGCGGCGCCGCTTCGGCGAGCACGGCGTGCGCGTGGGGTTCTTCATCCAGCTGGGTTACCTCGGCGAGCAGTTGACCGATCTGCTTGCCACCCGCGACCTGGTCGCGGAGGCGGCTCCTGACGATATCGGTGTCAGTGTGTCGTATCCGCTACCGGGGACGAAGTTCTACGAGGAAGTAAAGGCGCAGCTGGGCAGGAAGACGCATTGGCGCGACAGCAACGACCTCGCGATGATGTTCCGCGGCGCCTACGACTCCGATTTTTACCGCAGCATGCGCGACCTGCTCCATCAGCAGGTCAACCTGCGCCAATCACGTGAAACGCTATCGGCCGCACGCCGAAACGATGCCCACGCCGTGCTCGAAACGCGCTGGAACACGCTGTTCGCACACGAAGCCGAACATCGCACGGAACAACCCACGCCCTCGCCGTTCATGGCGATGCAGACCATCGCCCTGCCCTTACTGTAGATACCGCCATGATGCCCTCCCTGAAGCTCGTCCGTAGCGGCCTGAACCGCACCACCGAAGCGCTCGCCGCGGAGCTGGCGCTGGCCAGGCCGGGCAGCCGGCTTCCGGCATGGACGGACCTCGAATGGAGGCTGGCTTCCGCGGTGGCGGTGGCGCACGGGGTTTCGCCCCTGCTCAGTCGCCTGTCGACCTGGCAGAAGCCCGCGTGGCGGCTGTTTCTCGCTGCCCAGCGCGAGCACGTGGAACAGCGGCATCGCCGGATCGCCGCGCTGCTGGATCGCATCGACGACGGCGCGCGCGATGTCGGCGTGGCCATCGTGCCGCTGAAAGGCTCGGCGTTGCACGCGCTGGGTATATACACCCCGGGGGACCGCCCCATGGCCGACATCGACCTGCTCGTTCGCGAGGAGGACGTCGGCCCCACCACCGCCCTGCTCCACGAACTCGGCTATGTGGAGTCATTTACACAGTGGAAACACCGCGTGTTCAAGCCGGTCGACAGCAATCCATTCGCCGGTCTGGGTGAACATCGCGACACACCGGTCAACATCGAACTGCACACGCGTATCCAGGAGCGGCTACCGGTTTCCGCGGTCGATATCACCACGCGTATCTATCCCCGCCATGCGCGACCCGGCCTCAATCCCTACCCCTCCACGGGGGCGCTGATGAGCCACCTGTTACTGCACGCGGCCGGCAACGTCTGTGGTCGCAGCCTGCGACTCATGCACCTCAATGACATCTCGCTGCTGGCCACTCGCATGCTCGCCAGCGACTGGCAGGCCTTGTGGGACGACGGGCGCCCTGGTTCGGCCTGGTGGGCGCTGCCACCGTTGCGCCTTGTCGCACGCTACTACCCGCACGCGGTGCCACCGATCATCCTCGCCAGGCTGGAACGTGAGTGCCCTGCCCTGCTCCGCACCATGTCGCGACGCTGGACGCTGACCGACATGTCCTGCTCGGACCTCTGGCTGCACGCCCTGCCCGGGGTGGAGTGGTCGCGCAACCTGACCGAGGTGGCACGTTGCGTCAGGAATCGCCTGCGGCCATCCGCGGAGAGCGTGAGCGAACGCGCCGACATGGTGCGTACGCAAGTGTGGTTGCAAGGCCAGAGCTGGGTGACACAGGGACATCGTCGACGCATGCTCACCTGGCTGACCCGGCCGGTGCCGCGCATGGACACCCTGTACGTCGTCCGCGCCGCGCTCGAACCCGCCGCGCCGCTCGCCTAGGCCACGGCGCCACGCCGCGCCAAAAGCTCCTGGTACAGGGCTTCGAAGGAGCGCGCGGTGTAATCGGCATCCTCGGCGAGTGCACGTCGTTGGGCGGCTTCGGCGAGGCGGCAACGCAGTGCCTCGTCCACCAGTACGCGCTGGATCGCCATGGCCAGGCCGACCCAGTCGCCCACCGCGACAGCGAGCGCAGCCGATGGCGACCACTCCGCGATATGACCCACGGCCGTACCCACCGTGGGCACGCCGGCGACCGCCGCTTCGAGCAGCACGAGCGGTCCGGCCTCGTGTAACGACGACATCACCAGCAGGTCGCAAGCCGCCACGAGCGGACGCAGTTCACGCTGCGTGCGGAAGCCCAGGAAGCGCACGTGGTTCTCCAGACCCAACTCATGAACCAACCGTTCCATCCGCCCCTGCAAGGTGTCGACGCCGACGATAGCCATCTCGAAGTCCACACCGGCATCGCGTAGCGCGGCCAGTGCGCGCAGCAAGGTGGTCTGGTCCTTCACCAGGTTGAGGCTGGCGACATGCATCAAACGGGCGCGCGGTGTGGCGCGGCGACGTGGCGCGAGCGGTGGCCACGCCGTCAGGTCGACACCGAGCGGGATGCGCCGCGACCGAATGCCAAGCGCGCTCAGCGCGTCGACGATGGGCGCGCTGGCTGCCGTCACGGCGTCCGTCGCGCGAAGCACGACGGCTTCGCGAAGCCGGCCCTTCCAGCGCCGACGACCGCCGTATCCGATCGCGTGCAGGGCCACCAGTTCGCCGCCGGCGATGTGCACGAGGCTGGATATGCGTAGCAGCTTTGCCGCCGCCACAGCGATGAAGCTGCACGAACCGGAGAAGATCGCGTGAATCATGGCGAAGGGGGCCACCCGGTGCTCCGCACGAATCGCGGCGATCGCACGCAGGCGCGGCCAACCATCACCTATGTTGTGCACCGTGGCGCCCAGTAGCGGCCAGGTCGCCGGCAAGGGTTCCTGATGCAGGACAAACACATGGACGTCATGCACGCGCGCGAGTCGTGCGATGAGGGCAAGGAAGACCGGGATCACGCGGTATTCGCCCGTGCGGTCCATGCCGCCCGGTACGACGATGGCGAGTTTCACGATCGACCCTCCCGCCGGTCCGCCAACAGTCGCGCATAGGCATCGGCCCATTGGCGACCCACGGCGGCGAAGGAGAGCGTGGCGTCGAAGAAGGAGCGCACGTCGGCGCGTGACGGGCGGATGCCCGCTGCGCGCACCAGCGCCTCGGTCAGTCGCACGGCGTCGCCGCACGGCCACAGTTCGCCGACGACGTTACCCGTGAGCGAACGAAACGACGGAATGTCCGTGACCACCGGCGTGACGCCACAGGCCAGCGCCTCGAGCAGCGCGAAGCCACAGCTCTCGCCGTGGCTACCCGAAACGAAGAGGTCCGCGGCACGCATCAGCGTTTCGATGCGCGCATGCGGCTGCTTACCCAGAAGATGCACCCGGCCATGCAGACGAGGATCGCTGTCGATCTTGTGACGCACCTCGTCCAGCAAGGGCGCGCTGCCAAAGGCACAGTAGAGCTGTATGCCCGGAAGGCGCTGCGCAGCACGCGCGACGCCCTCGAGCACGGTCAGCGGATCCTTGCCGTGGCTCAGGTGCCCCACCCACAGCACGCACGGATCGCCGCGCAATCCCGTCTCGACGCGTGCGGCCTGGTGATCGCCCGGATGAAAACGACTGCTCGATTCGGGAATGGCAAACAACCGCGTGCGTTGCGCGAACAGGCCGGCGCGCGTGAATGGCCCGGCCAGTCCCGGCGAAGTGAAGGCGATACCGGAAGCCGCCGCGTACCAGGTGCGCCAGCGGGGCCGCCGCCACCAGCGCGGCGGACGGTCGGCGTGGTCCTGGATGAGGATGGGCACCCGCGGCAATCGTTGGGCCACGGCAAACGCATCGGCGGCAAAGCCGAGGCTGTGCACGTGAAGCACCTGGCTGCCGATATCGGCGACGAGATCGGCGAGGAAGCGACCACGCGTCGTCGGCGAATGCATGCCGCGCAGGTCGACGAAGTGATAGTCGATGCCATGGCGAGTGAATATTCGTGGCCGCGCGGCGACCTGGATCACCGATACGCGTGTGCCCGACGCGGCCGCCGCTTCCGGAATGTCAGCCAGCGACGGCCAGCGTTCGAATAGTTCGTCCGGCGTGCAGTCCGCCGGCGCGCGGAGGAAATTGATCTGGGCGACATGCACGGGCGTACCTCGCCTAGAGACCGGAAACCTGGGGCATGCGCAGGCGCACGAGCCGGTTGGCGAGGTTGAGCTCCCAGGGCCGGTCGTACTGGCGTCGACGGTAACGCCACGAAGCCATGGCGCTCAGGCCACGCTTGGCCCACGACGGCGAGCGCAGGTCCTGCACGGTCGGGAAACGGCAGCGCAGCACGGTGACGAAGTCCTGGATGTGCCGGCGCAGGTCATCGGTCAGCCATGGGGCATCGGCGTGGCAGGCATAGTCCACCCAGCGACGCTCCGTCCATTCCTCGGGAGACGACGGGAAGACCACGGGCTCGCCATGCAGGTCGAGCAGTGGCATGGAGGCGTGCTTACCACGGTCCTTCTCATGCTTGCTGCTTTCCGGCAGCGGCGTGTAGATGTAGACGATGATCTCCGACGCCGGGTTGATCCGTTTCAGCTCGCGGATGAACTCGAACGTGTGCTCGGTTTCTTCCAGCGTGTTCTGCGGCGGCGCCACCATGAACGAAAGTTCGGGAATCACGCCGTTGCGGCGGCACAGTTCGGCAACCTGCAGCGTCTGGTCGGGCCGCGTGCCCTTACGGATCTCCTTGAGCATGGCGCCGCTGGGCGATTCGGCGCCCACGTAGGCCATGCGCAGGCGGCTCTTGCGTACCAGTTCCCAGGTGCTCTCGGACAGGTTCAGCAGCGCATCGGAACGTGCATAACACCACCATGGCATTTCCAGTTTCGCCATGACTTCGAGCAGCGGAATCATGTCGACTTCGCGATCGAAGAAATTGTGGTCGAAGAACTGGATCGAATCGGCACCGAGTTCGTACTTGAGGTAGCTCAGGTCGCGTTCGAGCCGCTTCGCCGTGGGCAGCTCGGTCTTGCCACCGAACATCGCGTTCACGCCGCAGAACGTGCAGCGAAAACGGCAGCCGATGGACGCCTGGTGCGCGGCCGTGCGCTCGCCAAGGAAGGTGCGCGCGAGATACCGGCGCGGATCGCCCAGCTTGTCGTACGGCAGGACGATACCGCTGTCACCGAGGGAGAAGCGCCGGTTAGGGTTGTGGACGACCGCGCCGTCGCGCTTCCAGGACAGGCTGCCGATGTTCGAGACGGCCGGCTCGCCGGGCCGGGTCAGGGCCGCGACCAGTTCCGGCAGACTCTCTTCAGCCTGGCCGCGTATCGCGTAATCGACATAGGCCGCGGAAAGTGCCGTGTCCGTGTAGAGCGTCGGGAAGTAACCGCCCCAGATGATCGGCAACTGCGGATAGCGCTCGCGGATCACGCGGGAGACTTCGATGGATGGCGCGACCTGCGGGCCGCCCATCACGCTGATACCGACCGCGTCGAATCGATCACCCTCGATCGCGGCCAGCGTGGCCCCGATGAGGTCGCGATCGACGTTGCCGTCGATGATCTGGCTATGCCCGTTGCGATCCAACGAGGCCGCCAGGTTGAGCAGCGCAAGCGGGAAGCGCGCGCTCGAACGCGATGTGATCGTCGGGTTGATCAGCAACGTCCGTGGCGAACGCCCCGTGTCGGGCGTCGATGTGTCGGATAGGCTCACGCGATACGCCTCAGCTGGAAGACCAGGGCCACGGGAAGTTCGAGGGCCATCGGGTCGAAATGCGCACCGACGGGGATATCGGCAGGATCGAGCATCGGTTCTTCCACGCGTTCGATGGCCAGGCCGAGCGTCGCGCAGGCCGCATGCCAGTGGCTGTAGAGATGCCGAGTATGGCGCACCGCGTAGCTCCGGCCGCCCGCTCGAAAGTCGCGCTGCCAGCCCAGTGCGTGCCCGATGGGGTGCACATCGCTGCAGAGGATGCGGCCGCCAGGACGGGTGGCCCGGCGCAGATCCGCCAGTGCGGGAGCCAGCGTTTCGAGATGCCCGATGGTCAGGCCGCATATCGTCAGGTCCGCCAGCGAACCGGGCACGGGCATGGCGGCAAGGTCGCCCTGGCGCAGCTCGACACGCCCTTCGGCGATGTATCCGTCCAGCGCCTCGCGCGCCCGACCGAGCATGTCGGGGGAGAGGTCGACGCCGGTCACGCGCGACGCGTCGCGGCGCAAGGCATGCAATAGATAGCGTCCGCTACCGCAGCCGGCGTCGAGCACGTGCCGACCTCGCAGGGCCTCGGGCATCAGGGCCAGCATCGCACGCTCCTCGGCCATCATCACCGGGTTGTGCGCGTGTGCGGGGTAGTCGGACGACCACAGCGCATAGGCTGCGAGGGGCTCCAGTACCGGCAAAGGGGACGTCAGTGACACCGGGCCTCCATGGCGAGATCGATCTCGCTTTCGTCATGAGAAAAGGAAACCTCGAGACCGGGCTCGAGCGCGAACACCGCGGGTTCGGCCAGCGAACGCGCGATCAGCTTCGGGCGGCCGTCCAGTTGCACCGCGATGGTGTCCACGCCGGCGGCGGCGAACCAGTCGGCGAAGTCGGGATCGGCGATGCGCGGCACGCCTTCGCGCACGACCGCGCGGATGTCGCTACGTGTCAGACCGACCAGGCTGTCCGCGGCCAGGCCCTCGCGATCCCGCACGATCAGCAGGTCAGCCGGTGCGCCGGCGGCCAGGCCGCCGCGCAGGCCGAGGCGGAAGATGCGAGCCGCTTGTGTCGTGACGAGAGCGAGCAGCGCCGTGCTCGACAATTCACCTCGCGCCGCGACATCGCTCAGCTCATCGAGCAGGTCGCGACGACCGCTGAGCCGCGAGTCGCTACCCAGCGCCAGGCAACCTGCCGCGTACAACCGGCGCGGGTCGAGCGTGCGTCCGAGCAGGGCGCGGTTGCTGCCGGGACACCAGACCACGGCAGCGCCACGGGCGATGACACGTTCGATATCGGCGGCGTCAAGACCGACGCCATGGATCAATACCGTATTGCTGCCGAGGCAGCCGAGCGCGTCCAGGCGCGCCAGCTCCGCGGCGGCCACCGCGTCAGTGCCTTCGGCAAGATGGATCATCCAGGGGCGGTCCGCAGGCGTCGAATGGTAGCTCGCGCTCACCGGCGGCCCGAATTCCGGACCATCGAGCGCGTAACTCCAGCCGTGGTCGCGGAGCAACGCCACCGGGAAGTCATCCTCATCGAGCGCCGCGTGCCAGGGGTCGTGGTGGACCACGCAGGTGGTCCCGGCGAGCAGGTTCTTCAGCGCGCCATGGCGAAGACGGACCGACTTCGGGACCCGCAGGGCGGCGGCGACATCGGCGTCGTGGAAATGCTGCTGGAAGGCATCTATCCAGGCGTAGCTGTTCGGAAAAGGCTCGGCACGGCGCAGCGGAGGCACGGCGTTAACCTGTAGATGCTCATGCGCGTTGATCAGCCCCGGCAAGATCCGGTGATCGCGCACGTCGACAGGGAAAGCGTTAGCTGCGGACGACGATGCGACGCGCCCGCCGCGGAGATTCAGCGGCGCGCGCGACGCACCCTGAGGCAGCATCGTCACTCCGCCTACCAGGGTCGAATCCGTCGAGGTAAGTCGCGCGGACATGGCGTCAGCGCCGGTGCATCACGATCAGGAAGTGATCGCCCATGTCGCGCAGCAGCGGCAGCTTGCCGAAGCGGTCATCCAGCCGGCCCAGGCGCTCGTACCAGCCCGGCCGCCGTTCGTAGCGATCGACCATGTACGGCGGCGGCATGAACAGGCTCAGCGCGCTGTAGCCCGCCAGCCGGAACTGGCCGGCGAAGGCACGGTAGAACTCGCGCGGCAGGTAGTACTTCGTCCAGATGGTATGGCGGTTCATGCCCACCGCCGTGGCCCCACGTGCGCCACGCACCGCCGCGCGACGGAACCGGCCGCGCAAGGCGTAGTGCGCCGCTTCCCAGGGGCAGATGCGACCCATCACCGAGAAAACCATCACCCCGCCAGGCCGCAGAAGCCGCGCGCACTGGTCGGCCACGTCTTTCAGGTCCGGCGCGCAGTTGAGCGGTCCGAAATTGGAGTAGATGCCGTCGAAACTGCCGTCGAGTCGACCGAGCTCCTGCACGCCGAGGTGCCTGGCCTGGAGGCGCCCGCCCAGCGAGACGTCGCCGGCGCGGGACAAGGTGCGCGCGACCATGGAGGGCGACCAGTCCGTCGCGACGACGTTGTAGCCGCGCCGCGCGAATTCGGCCGCGTCGATACCGGTACCGCAGCCGAGGTCGAGCAGGCGCGAGCCGGCGCCCAGCTCGGCCACCACGGTATCCCACAGCGTCTGGCGCATGCGCTGGATCAGCGCGTTGTTGCCGCGCGGGCCATCGTAGTCGGCGGCGACGCTGTCGAACGCCCGCTGCGTGTCGAGCAGACGCGCGTCGTCGATCGGTTCAGGCGTCGGTTGAGCACTCATATCGGTCGTTTCCGGGGGTTCGGATCAGTGAGTGCCGAGCGGGCGCGCTTTGGTTGAACGACGCCGTAGCGCATTGCGTCCGATCGCCGCCACGCCGGCAAGGAACAGGCCGAACACGATGCCGATCCCGATGCTGAGGACGCTGTTGGGAAAGGCACGGTATTCGGGCACGTACACCGGCCACGGCATGGAGGTCTCATAGGTGTAGTTGGGTGCAAGGCGCACGACCAGCTCGCTACGCGCCTGCTGCAGCGCGCGGATGTCTTCGTTCTTGCTGGCAAGCAGGACGCCGGCAAGCGCCGCGGCCGCGTGGTCGGCGGATTCGGTGCCGCTTGTCAGGCGGACGCGGTCGGCAAGCGCGATGCGCAGGTTGCTGTCCAGCTCATCCAGGCGATCGTTGGCCAGCTTCAGCGGCAGCGCATCGAGTCGCTGGTGTACCGCCTGCAGCTGGGTGAGCGTGGCCCTGGCGAGCTCATTCGCCTGGCGTGCCGAATAGGCGCGGATGGTGAGCTTGAAGAGATTGGCAAACGGGTTGGGATCGATCTTGAGGCTTCTGCGATACAGCCGCGCCTCGGCCGAGTCCGGTACGAGCCCCAGGCTGCGGACCACATCGTCCTGGAACGGCACGGTCTGCACGCGCGCAATCACGCGAAGCAGTGGCTCGACCTTGGGGTCCTGGCCGACCGGCGCGGATCCCACCTGACCGATCTGGATCCACGCGGTGGCTTCCCACTGGCTCCTCGCCGTGGATACCCAGGCAAACGTAAGCCCGAGCACCACGACGAGCACGGCGACAAACCAGCGCCATTCGCGTCGGAAGATGTGCCACAGGTCGATCAGGTAGATCTCGTTTTGTTCCATGCGTGAGGCTCGTTGGGAAGGTGAATGGCGACGCCGTCACGCCGGCTCGGCAGCAAGGCCGCGAAGAGCTGCATGAGCAGGCACAGAACGATGAAAGCCGCGTTGGTCCAGATGAAGGCCTGCGGCGCGAAGGGCGACATCAGGCTGACATAGGCCACGCGCAGGAAAATCAGCAACGAAAACAGCGACACCGAGGCACGGAGCCGGCGCACGCTCCATAGCAACAGGGCATAGAGAAGGATCATCGAGAGCACGGCGCCCCAGGGACCGAAGGCGAGCAGGAAGGGGAGAAACTCCGTGCCCACGTTGATGTTCGGCGCATCGAAGGGAATGTCCGCTGCGGCGGTGACCGTCGGGCCGCTGAGCGGGACGAGCTGGCCGACAAGGATGCTCGCGTTGGCGTAGCCCTTCGTCACCATCGATGCGAAGTTGTAAGGTCCGGCGCTCACATACAGGGCCAGCCATTTGATGCCCTGGGGCGAGGCACGATACAGCGCGCTGAATGGCAGGTTCACGTTGTCCAGCGAACCCGAGCGAACGGCGCCCAGCACCGAGAACACGGTGGCCCCGATCACGCCGATCACGCTGACCGACTTCCACGGCAACGGCCGGTGTGGGTCGCGGCGAAACAGGATGACCAGGGCGAAGGAGAACAGCGCCGCGAAGATCCGGTTGCGGTCGATCACCAGCACAGGGAACACCAGGCCCACCGTGATGAGCACGTTGCGCAGGCCACGGTAGCGCGTGCAGAGCAATCCGATCGGCGGGAGGGTCCAGCACAGCGACGAGATATGTCGCACGTGTTCGCGCCCAGGCTCCATCGTCGCGTAGGAAGCCGGATTGTCCAGCAAGGGCACCGGGAACAGCGTCAGGTCCAGACCACAGAAGACGATGACCACCGCAGCGAATATCAGCGCAACGAAGGCCTCGCGGCTCCCCGTGTAGTCGTGGGCGCGGAAACGGGCGATCGAAGGCAGGCGGATACCCGCAAAGGCGTCGAAGAGGATGATGCCGACCGCGCCCACCACCAGCAGCAGCATGCCCTCCACATAGCCGGCCGGAAGATCGTAGGCAAGCAAGGTCAGCCCGCACGCAAAAAGGAGGGGCCAGGCGATATAGGTTGCAGGCTGGCGCAGGAATCGCTTCATACGCCCTCCGCGTGGCGGTGCGCGGTGCGCAGGCGCAGCTTCGACAGGGCAAGCAGGGAGACGTAGGCGGCCAGATGCAGCGCCACGCGCGAGTGGCGCTTCTGCAGGAAGGCGATCTTTGCGCTGATGTATTGCGCCTGCGCACGCAACAGCGTGCGATACGGCTCGTCGAACAGGCACAGGCGACTCATCGCCACCTCGCGCGATTCGGCCAGGTTCACGATGCGCGTGGCGGTATGCCGTGTCTTGCTGAAATTGGCACCATGCAGCCGGTAAGCGCAGACGGTGACGTCGATGAAACCCAGCGCATCGCGCGCGGCCAGGCGAAGGAACATGTCCCAGTCGTCGATGCGCAGGCCCTCGGTCCAGCGCGCGACGGTCTCCAGCACGCTCTTGCGCAGCAGGGTGACCGGACCACCGATGGCCCAGTGACCGATCACGGCGCGACGAATGCCGTCGCTCGAATCATACAGGCGCTTGTCGGCACCATGCAGGTCGCACATGCCGCTGTCGTAGAGGCGGTTGCCGTCGCCGTCGATCACGATCGAATCGCCGATGACGGCGCCCTTGTGCCTGTGCGACATCAGGTAGCGCACTTGTGCCTCGAGGCCGCCGGGCAAGAGGTAGTCATCGCTGGCGCCGATACGAAGGAACTCGCCATGCGAGCGCGCCGCCAGCTCGTTGAGCGTCGCGGCGATCCCACGGTTCTCGCGCCGCACGAACTCCACCGCTATCTCGGCACCGTGCACGGCGACCCAGTGTGCGATGCGCTCGGCCGTATGGTCCGTGGAGCCGTCGTCGATGATGACGATCTCCTTGGCCGGGTAAGGATCCTCCAGGACGCTATCCAGGCAGCGCTCGACAAAACCTTCATGATTGAAGGCGGGGATCAGTACCGATACCAGCGGGGAGCGCACTGCCTCGTTCAGTTCGCCCGTCATGTGCGTAACCCTCCGAGGTAATGGCGAACCACCAGCACGTTGAAAAGCAGGTAGCCGACGTAGTTGATGGCGAAGGCGTACATGGCGCCGACCAGGCCGAAATGTGCCGTGCACACATAGACAAGCAGCAGGTAGGTCACGCCGAAGGCGATCTCGGAGGCCACGAACAGACGGGTCATCGCCTTGGCCAGCATCACGTAGGAGAGGACGAAGGAAGCGATCTTGACCACGTCACCGACCAGCTGCGGCGCATAGAGATCGTCGGCCGTGGTGAAGTCCGTGCTGAAGAGCATCCGTGTCACCCATCCGCGTGCCACGTACACCAGCGCGGCCAGCACGAGCACGGCAGGAAGGATGTGCCGGTAAGCGTTGCGCAGCTCGCCGACCAGTGCCCCACGCTCGCTGATCGAAGCGAGTTTGGGCAGGTAATAGATGTTTATCGCCGCGGTAAGGAACAGCAGGTAGGCATCCGACACCTTGCTGACGGCCTGCCAGTTGCCGACCTGTTGCCAGCCGAACTGGAGCGCGAGGTGGTCGCGTACGGCGATGTTCACCAGCGGCGGAAGCAAGGCCGAACTGATCGTCATCAACGAGAAAGCGGCAAGCCGGCCGTTCATCTCGCGATCGAAGCGAAGCCGCGGCAGGCTCTGGCGAAAGTACGGGCTGCGCCACCACGAGGGCAGCGCCACGGCCAGCCATGCCAGCTGACCGAGTACGAGGGCGAGCAAGGCGCCGTAGAGCTGGAAGCGACTGGCCAGCCACGCAGCCATGGCGATACCGAGCACCGAACCGATCACCTGGATGAAAGCCAGTCGCCGCACGTCCATGAAGCCGTTGATCACAGCCAGCACATAGTTCACCGCGGCGATGCCCAGCTGGGCCAGTGCAAGCACGCGGATGAGGCTCTCGAAGCTAGCGTCGCCGAGGATCCAGATCGCGAGCTGCCGGCTGAAGACCAGTGCGGCAAGCCCCATCAGGCAGGACGCGCACAGCGCGTATGAAAGTGCCGCGGCGAGCAGGCGCGAAAGACGCGGCGGGTCGCCGCGATACTCGGCCACGTACTTGACGATGCCAGCGCTGATGCCTCCACCGGCGAGCACGGCCAGCAGCGACATAAGGCTCATGAACTGCCCCAGCCGGCCGACGCCTTCGGGCCCGGCGAACCATGCCACCAGCTTGATCACGACCAGGCCGGCCAGCAGCCGCGCGGCTGTGCCTATGGCTGAGTAGAAGCCGGCGCGAGCCAGGTTCATGCCGGTGCGCCGAAGCTCATGCAGGCCGCGATAACGCGTTCCACCGCCTCGTCGCCGAGCGTCGGTCCGATCGGAAGGCTGAGTACCTCGTCGTGCAGGCGCTCCGTCAGCGGCAGGCTCACTGCATCGGCTACGGCGTAGGCCGGTTGCCGGTACGGAGCCACGGGGTAGTGAACCTGGCTATGGATGCCCTGCGCCAGCAGGTGCGCCTGCAGCGCGTCGCGACGGGCACTGCGGACCACGAACAGGTGCCAGGCGTGGCGCTCGTCGCTGTGAAGCGTCGGCACGAGGATGTCCGGATGATGGATGGCCGCGAGGTAGCGCCGGGCGATCGCCCGGCGGCGAGCGACATCCGCGTCCACGTACGGCAGCTTCACGCGCAACATCGCCGCCTGCATCTCGTCCAGGCGAGAGTTCACGCCCTGGTAGAGGTGCCGGTACTTTTCCAGCGAACCATAGTTGCGCAGCGCGGCCACGCGTCCGGCCAGTTCGGCGTCGGCGGTGACGACCGCGCCGCCATCGCCCAGCGCGCCCAGGTTCTTCGCGGGAAAGAAGCTGAAGGCCGCGGCGTCGCCGAAGGCGCCCGCACGGCGCCCTGACCAAGTGGCGCCGTGCGCCTGGGCCGCGTCCTCGATCACCAGCAGCTCATGCCGATGGGCGATGGCCGTGAGTGCATGCATATCGGCCAGTTGACCGTACAGGTGCACCGGCATGATCGCGCGTGTTCGTGGCCCGATGGCCGCCTCGACGCGCGCCGGATCGAGATTGAAGGTGGACAGCTCCGGCTCCACGGCGACGGGTACCAGTCCGCTCTGTGTGATCGCGAGGAAGCTCGCGATAAACGTGTTGCCGGGCACGATGACCTCGTCCCCGTCGGCCAGCCTGCCCAACGATTTGTACGCGCGCAGGATCAGCGACAGCGCGTCCAGTCCGTTGCCGACACCGACGGCGTGGGGCAGGCCGCACCATTGAGCGAACTCCCGCTCGAAGGCTTCCACTTCCGGGCCGAGCACATACCAGCCGGAGTCGATGACGCGTGCCGCCGCCGCCTTCAGCTCATCGGCGTGGCGGGCATTGATGGCACGCACATCGAGGAACGGCAGGTCCATTACGCTGCCTTCGTCACAGGGCAACCCCTTCCAAATAACGTTCACCGTGTACTTCGCGCAGGAACTGCGCGTAGTCGGTGATGTAGTCGGCCGGGTCGTAGAACTGGTCGGCCAGGACCATCAGCACGCAGTCGTCGCTGAAGTCGTAGAGCTCACGCCAGACCATGCTACCGAGCAGCAGCCCTTGGGTGGGATCGTCGAGTACGACCGTCGCCGGGCCGCTGCCATCATCGAGCAACAGCGTGACCGAGCCACGAACCGGCACCGCCAGTTGGGTGAGGTGGCGATGGGCATGTTGCCCGCGGTGTACATCCGGGGTGTTGGCAAAGATGTAGTAGACCCGCCGGATTTCGAACGGCACGTTCCGGTTCTGCTCCAGGGAAACGAGCATGCCCCGGCTATCGCCGTGCTTCTGTAACTGGATTCGCTCGATTTCCATGGGATCAGCCAGGCACTGTTTCGTTGATGGCGTCGTACGAAGTTGAGTGCCGGCCCTGTCGCCAAAGGTTGCGGCAACCTTCCGCCGCCTGCACGGCACTCAATCGCATTGGCAGCGATGCGAAGGGCAGCTCGGGCATGGGACTGAATCCACTGACGCCGTTGAAAGGCGGCTCCTTGAGGGGCAAGCCGGCGAGGAGCACGGGCCAGGTGGCCCTGACCCCCTTGCCGCGACGGCTGCGCGTACTGCACTGGCTCACGGTGATCTGCGTGGTGATGGCAGCCGCCTTCATCCTCACCCGCGACCAGCTCGATGGGCGCAACGTGCGCCTGTGGTTGCTCGAGGGGCATCGCCATTTCGGCCTGTTCGTACTGGCGCTGTTCGCCGTCCGCGTCTTCGTCCGCCTGCGGGTCGGCAAACTGTCCCCATCCGGCGAATCGCCCTGGCCGATGCGCGCCGCCGCCGGGCTGACCCATATCGCCCTCTACGCCCTGCTGGTCACCCTGCCCCTGCTCGGCTGGGCGCTGAGCAGCGCGGAAGGAAAGCCCGTGCATCTGTTCGGCGTCACGCTGCCCAACTTCGTCGCCGCCGACGAGGATCTCGCCGACACCCTGCAGACCTGGCACCTCAATGCGGCCTGGGTGCTGCTGGGACTGGTATGCCTGCATATCGCCGCCGCGCTCTGGCACCACTTCGTCATGCGCGACGGCGTGCTCCGCCGGATGTGGCCCAAACGCCGTCGCTGACCACACGAAAACAAGGAACTGTCATGTTGTCCCACCTGATCCGACGCGTCACCCGCCGGGCGCGGCCTGCACACCTGGGCTGGGCCGTCGCGGCGCTGCTGATGTTCGCCAGCACGTCGGTACAAGCGATTCCCGCCTACGCACGACAGACCGGCTCGGCCTGCGCCGATTGCCACGCCGGCTCCTATGGCCCGCAGCTGACGCCCTACGGCATGCGCTTCAAGCTCAACGGCTATACCGATACGGACGGCAAGGGCTTCAAGATCCCGGTCTCGGGCCAGTTGACCGAAACGCACACGAATCCGGCGACGGGTAAGAGCACGACGGACCTCACCGAAGGTGACCTCTACCTCGCGGGCCGTCTTACCGACCAGATCGGTGGCTTCGTAAAGGTCGAGGCCGATCGCACGGGAAAGAACACCTACAACACGCGACTGAGCAATGTGGACCTGCGCTTCGTCGCCAAGGAGCTGAAACTCGGCGGCAAGGACCTGACCCTCGGCGTGAGCGTGAACAACAGCCCCGGCTTCCAGGATCCGATCGCGGCCTTGCCCAACGCGTCGTTCATCTCACCGATAGGCGTCACCGGCACGTTCCTCAGCCAGGCCGCCCCCAACGGACCGACCAACCGTGTCATCGGCGCGACGATGTACGCCCTCTACGACAAGAACTGGTATGGCGAAGTAGGAACTTACCGTTCGCTACCGACGTCGACGCAGGATCACCTCGGTTACAACATCGCCAGCGACCCGGGCACGTTGCACGACACCGGCTATTTCCGCTTCGCGTACATGAAGGACATGAAGAAACAGTTCTTCTCCGCAGGCGTCGTGGCATTGACGACGCATCGATCGCTGCCGCGATCCGGGCCCAGTGACGACCTCACCGATCTCGGTTACGACCTCACTTACCAGTACCTGGGCAACCGCGAGCACATTCTCCAGCTGAGCTACGTCAACATCCTTGAACAGCGGAAATATGGCGCGGACCTGTTCGGACCGGGTGGCGTGGCCGCGCCGGACCGCGGCGATGTGCACGACCAGACGCTCACGGCCACCTACACGTTCCACCAGACCTACAGCCTCTCGGTTTCGCACCTGATCAGTTCCGGTAACCACGACGAGGTGCGCTACCCACCCTTCGGTGATCCGAACGCCACGTCCAACATCGTCACGCTGTTCTGGGCACCGTTCGGCAAGGACGATTCGTACACCACCATCGCCAACCTCAAGCTGGCCGCCACCTGGTATCGCATCACGCGGTTCAACGGTCGCAATGACAACATCTTCGGCGCTCCCCCCGGCGTCCGACCAACCAATGCAGGAGATCTGAATGCTTTCTCCCTTTCCGCCAGCCTCGCGTTCTGAGGCTCACCGGGGCCGGTGGCTGCACGGCGTTGCCGTGGCCGGGTTGATCGTCGGCTGGCTCGCGGCATCCCCAGCCGTCCGCGCCGGTGACGCATCCGCCGGCGCCGATGTCTTCAAATCCGAATGCGCCGAATGCCATGCCGTGAAGGAGGGTCGCAACAAGAAGGGCCCCAGCCTCTTCGGTATCGTCGGGCGCCAGTCGGGCAGCATCGCCGACTACAACTATTCCGATGCGCTCAAGCAGGCGCAGTGGACGTGGACCCAGGACAAACTTCACTGGTACCTGTCGCAACCTGCCAAAACAGCTAATCCCGGGACGAAGATGAAATACGATGGCCTCACTGACGCGAAGCAGCTGGACGATCTTTTGTCTTACCTGAGCAGCGTTCACTGAAGACATCCGAATGACGACGTGATGCGGCAAAGCCACCCCGGGTCCATACACAGGGGTACCCCGTCGGCATGGTGGCTCGCCACCGTGCCGACGCGTTCGTGTGCCCGGCGCGCCTGCCTGGTCGCCCTGCTGCTGGGGGGCTCTTCCGGCGTACTGCACGCCCAGTCGTCGAGCTTTGGCGGCGTCGTGGCGGTCAGCAACCAACTCGTCGATCGCGGCCTCGCTGTCACCCCGAAGACCCCCGTCGTCCAGGGCGCCCTGACCTGGACCACGCCCTCGGGCTGGTCGCTCGGCCTTTCGGCCAGCAGCGAAACGCGCTCGCCCGGACAAATCGTGGAGGCCCTGGCGCAGGCCTCGTATGCCTGGTCCCTGTCCAGCGACTGGCAGATGCAGTCGGGCCTTCTCTATTACCGCTACGGCAACGACTCCCACTGGCGCATCTACGACCGCGTGGAGCTGGCTGCCAACTGGATCTACCGTGATGTCCTCACCCTGGGCGTCTCCGCGGCCCAGCTCATCCATACGGGCGGTCGCGGGCCGCGCGGGGCCGCCGATATTGGCTTTCGCTGGCCGCTGGTGTGGAACCTGTCGGTGTCGGCAGGCGTCGGCACGGCCCAATACCTCATTCCCCCTTACGAGCGCGATTACCCGCGTTACCAGTACGGGCATGCGGGCCTGGTGTGGGAGAATGAGGGCTGGCGGGTCGAGCTCAATCACATCATGACCGAGCACGCACCCCGGCCGCGTGGGTCTCCCGCCGTCTCACCGTGGAATGCGACTGTCTCGCGGAGGTTCTGAGCCGGAGCAACCTTTCCCCTCGAAAGGGGTACTCACGCTGGTCTCCCGACTTGCTGCAACCAACCCATGAATGACGCGGACACCGACGCCGACTCCACCGATCGCCTCCTGCTGCAACGCATGGCGGCGGGCGACCGCACGGCACTCAGCGTGCTTTACCGCAGCTACCACGGGCGGTTGAGCCGTTTCCTGTCGCGTCTGACCCGACGCGCGGACATCATCGAGGAAGTCATCAACGACTGCCTGTGGATCACCTGGCAGAAAGCCGGGAGCTTCCACGGTGACTCGCGCGTTTCCACCTGGATCATGGGCATCGCTTACCGCTGCGGCCTCAAGGCGTTGCGTCAGCACGGCAGCGAACCGGTCGACGAGGATTCAATTCCCGAAGACCGTATTCCCTCCCACGACCCCGACGAAGACCGCGAACTGCGCGACTGGCTGGGCAAGGGGATGGATCGTCTCACCGCGGATCAGCGGGTCGTGATCGAACTTGTCTACGGCGTCGGCCACACCCTGGACGACGTCGCCGTCATCATGCAGTGCCCGGTTGGCACGGTGAAAGCACGCCTGTTCCACGCGCGGGTGAAACTGCGCAACGTGCTCCCGGGGCTGGCCGGTGCCACATCCGTTTCGAGGGAGAATGTGCCATGAGGATGCCGACGGATACCGGCCGTGAATGTGGTCGCGCCTGGGAAGCCATGCCCTGGGTGCTCCAGGACAGTGCGCCGCAAGAGCAGACCGAGTGGCTGATGAGCCATCTGGCCGAATGCGATGGCTGCCGCGCGGAGTTCGAGCAACAGAAACGCCTGCGCCTGGCAATGTCGCTGCCGGCGGATGTGTCCATCGACCCCGAACTCGGCCTGCGCCGCCTGCTCGCCCGCATCGACGCCCCGGTGCTGGTGACCGCGCCTTCGCGCGCCACCGGCGGCAGCTGGCTGACCCGTGCGCTCGTGGCTGCCGTGCTCATCCAGGCGGTCGGGCTAGGCACGCTGGGCGCCAGGTTCCTCGCGGAAGGCACGGCTCAGCCTGCTGCCTATCGCACACTGAGCCAGGACGCCGCTCCCGTGCCGGCGGGCGCCATCCATGTCGTTCTCGATAACAGCATGAAGGTGGCCGACTGGAACACGCTGCTGCGTTCGATGCAGCTGCAGGTGGTCGGTGGGCCGAACGACGTTGGCGCATATACCGTGATTCCTGCCGGCGGTGCCGCGGCATCGACCAAGACCGTGCAGCGCCTTCGCGCCGCGCATGGTGTTCGCCTCGCCGAGCCGGTGAACGCCAATCCATGAAGATCGGGGCCGCCACCCTGCTGGTTCTGCTTGCAACGTTGGCGGCCTGCGCCCCTGCGCGCTCGATTCCGTCCGTGGAATCCAGCGCAAGCGCCACACCGGCCAGCGCGGTCACGCGCATGGACAGCCGTCGTGACATCGTGCTCGCCGTGGCCAATCCCCTCACACCGGCCGCCACGCACGCAGGCTCCAGCCTGCTCGGCTACGCGCCGTCCGCGCACTACGGCGCAGGCCAGCGGGCGATCTCCGAGCTCGCGGATCTGAAACAGCGCTACGGCCTGCAGGAAGTCAGTGGCTGGCCGATCAAGGCCCTCGACCTCTACTGCGTCGTGCTCCATCCGGCTCCGGGCATCGATCGCGACGAGCTGATCGCGGCCCTGCAGAAGGACGAACGCGTGCAGCTTGCGCAGCCGCTGCAGGACTATTCCGTGTACTCGGCCGACACCGCCGACGCGCACAAATACAACGATCCCTACGCCGACCTGCAGCGCGGGTTCGTCGAAACCGACGCCGCCCTCGCGCACAACTCGAGCCAGGGCGAAGGCGTCCGCGTCGCCATCGTCGATACCGGCGTGGACATGAGCCACCCTGACCTGCAGGGGCATATCGGCGACGCACGCAACGTCGTCGACGACGATGCCTCCGCCTTCGACAAAGACAGCCATGGCACCGAAGTCGCCGGCATCATCGCGGCCATAGGAGACAACCACCAGGGCATGGTCGGCATGGCACCCAAGGCCAGGCTGAGTGTCTACAAGGCCTGCTGGTATCCGGCTGGCGCCCAGGGCGGCGCCCGTTGCAACTCGTTTACCCTGGCCAAGGCGCTTGCCGCGGTGAACGATACCGACGCGCGCATCGTCAATCTCAGCCTCGGCGGTCCCGCCGATCCACTGCTCAGCAAACTGCTCGCCAAGATCCTCAGCGAAGGTCGCATCGTCATCACCGCCATGCCGCCGGACGGCAAGCTAAGCGGCTTCCCCGACGGGGCGCCCGGCGTCATCGTGGTCCGTACCAGCGCGACCACGCCCGCTCCGCCCGGGGTGGTCAGCGCGCCGGGAAACGACATCCTGACCACCCAGCCCGGCGGCGGCTACGATTTCACCTCCGGCTCCTCGATGGCCACTGCCCACGTGAGTGGCATCGTGGCCCTGATGCTCTCGCTGACCCCCGGTCTCGACCCGGCGTCGATCCACGCGATCCTGCTGAGCACCAGCGCGCAGAAGAAAGGAATGCTCGAAGTGAATGCCGCGGGGGCTGTCGCCGCCGTGAAAAAGACCGCCAGAACGGCCCGCTGAACCGCCTGCGGGCGCCTGGCCACGCCGCCGCCCCGGATCGCGTAAAATCGCCCCATGCGTATCGGCCCCTACTCCATCGCGCCCGGCGTGGTGCTCGCACCCATGGCTGGCGTGACCGACAAGCCCTTTCGCCTCCTCTGCAAGCGCATGGGGGCGGGCCTGGCCGTGTCCGAGATGACCACCGCCGACCCGCGCCTGTGGAATACGACCAAGTCGCTGCGCCGCATGGATCACGACGGTGAGCCCGAGCCGGTCAGCGTGCAGATTGCCGGCTACGACCCCGGCATGCTTGCCGAGGCGGCGAAGTACAACGCGGACAACGGTGCGCAGATCGTCGACATCAACATGGGTTGCCCGGCGAAGAAAGTCTGCAACGTATGGTCGGGCTCAGCGCTCCTGCAGGACGAACCCCTGGTGGCGCGCATCCTCTCCGCCGTGGTCAAGGCGGTGGACATCCCCGTCACGCTGAAGATCCGCACCGGCTGGGATCGCGACAACCGCAATGCCCTGACCATCGCGCGTATCGCCGAGGACGCCGGCATCGCCGCGCTCGCCGTGCACGGCCGCACGCGTGCCGACAAATATGAAGGTGACGCCGAGTACGCGACCATCGCCGCGGTCAAGGCCAGTGTGCGCATCCCGGTGATGGCCAACGGCGACGTCGTCACACCCGAGAAAGCGCGTGAGGTCCTCGCGGCCACCGGCGCCGACGCCATCATGGTCGGTCGCGGTGCGCAGGGACGACCGTGGATTTTCCGCGAGATCGCGCATTTCCTCGAGACAGGCCATCACCTCGCCGAGCCCACGCCCACCGAGGTACGCGACATCCTGTGCGGTCACCTCGACCACCTCTACGCGTTCTACGGCGAGAAGATGGGCGTGCGCATCGCACGCAAGCACCTGGGCTGGTACGCGAAGGACCGCCCGGAGAACGCCGCCTTCCGCGATGTCGTCAATCGCGCCGAAGATGCCACCACGCAGACGCGCCTCACCCGCGACTACTTCGACGCCCTCGAAGCCGGCGTATCCCTCGCCGCCTGATCCCTCGCCGCCTGATCCCTGTGGGAGCCTGATCCCTGTGGGAGCCTGATCCCTGTGGGAGCTTGATCCCTGTGGGAGCCTGATTCCTGTGGGAGCCGATTCATCGGCGATCCCGCGGCAGCGGGCCAGCAGTGAGGCAAGCTCCCATCGCCGCTGAAGCGGCTCCCACAGGAGCAGCAATTACGCCGCTGCAAGAACCGCTTTCAATTTCTCACGGTCCAGTTCCTTCTCCCACGCGCACACCACGATGGCCGCAACACCGTTGCCGACCAGGTTGGTCATGGCCAGGCCCGTGCCAAGGAAGCGATGGATACCAAGGATCAGCACCATCCCTGCCACAGGCACCACCGGCACCACGCTAAGCGTCGAGGCAAGCATCACCAGCGCGGCGCCGGCGACACCGCTGGCACCCTTGGAGGTCAGCATGCCGACGATGGCCACGGTGATCTGCTGCTCGATCGTCAGGTCGATGTTCAGCGCCTGGGCGATGAACAGGATCGCCATGGTCAGGTAGATGTTGGTGCCGTCGAGATTGAACGAGTAGCCAGTCGGCACGACCAGGCCAACCGTTTCCTTCGGGCACCCCAGCTCCTCCATCTTGCGCATCAACGGCGCCAGCACGACCTCCGAGGAGCTCGTGCCCAGCACGATAAGCAGTTCGTCGCGGATATAGGCACAGAAACGCAGGATGCTGAAGCCCGCGATGCGCGCGACGATACCCAGCACCAGCACGACGAAGATCACGCAGACCAGGTAGAAGCTGCCGATCAGTTCCATCAGCGGTACCAGCGACACCACGCCATACTTGCCGATGGTGAAGGCCATGGCGCCGAAGGCACCGATGGACGACACCGCGGTGATGTAATGGACGATCTTGAAGAACACCTGCGCACCGGCCTCGATCACGTCGTAGACGGGCTTGCCGCGATCACCCGTGGCCGCCAGTGCGCAGCCGAACAGCACCGAGATGAGCAGGATCGAAAGCACGTCACCCTTGGCGAACGCGCTGATGAAGGTGTTCGGGATGATCGCAAGCAGGAACTCGATCGACTCGATGTTATGACCCTGGGCCACGAGATTGCCGATCTCGCCGGACTTCAGCGTGGTGGGGTCCACATTGAAGCCCGTACCCGGATGGAAGATGTGTCCGGCGACGAGGCCGAAGAACAGCGCCACCGTCGAGATCATCTCGAAATAGAGCAACGCCTTGCCGCCCACCCGGCCAACCTTGCGCATGTCGCGCATGCCGGCGATGCCGGTCACCACGGTGCAGAAGATGATCGGGCCGATCACCATCTTGATCAGCGCAATGAAGGCGTCGCCGAGCGGTTTCATCTTCACCGCGTACGCGGGCGACAGGTAACCGAGAATCACGCCGATCACCACCGCGACCAGCACCTGGATATAGAGCTGCCGGTAGAAGGGCTTGCGCGGCTTCGGCGTCGGGAGCGTGCTGGCGATGCTGGGTAGTGACATGAGTGTGCTCAGGTGAAGTCGTACAGGCGCGCGGGATTGTCGACCAGGAGACGCTTGCGCAGCGACTCGTCCGGGCAGAAGCGGAACATCAGGTCGACCAGACCGCCATCGTTGGGCATGTCCCTGGAGATATTCGGATGCGGGAAGTCCGTTCCCCACAGCACGCGATCCGGCGCGGCTTCGATAAGGGTGCGGGCGAACGGGATGGCGTCGTCGAACGGACGCTTGCCGACCGAGACGCGCTCCGCGCCGCATACCTTGACCCAGGCCAGGGGATTGTCGCGCATCAGCGCCACGAGCAGGCGGAATGGTTCCTGTTCGACGCCTTGCGCCGCCTGGACACGCCCCATGTGATCGATCACGAAGGGCACGCGGATCTTCCCGAGCACATCCTGGAGCTCGACGATGTCGTTGGCGTCCAGGTGCAGCACCACGTGCCAGCCCATTTCCGCCACGCGATCCAGCACGCGCCAGAACACGCGCATGTCCGGACGACCGCCGAGGTGTTGCACGAAGTTGAAACGCACCGCGCGAACGCCGCCGGCGTCCAGTTCGGCCAGACCCGCCTCGTCGATGCCGTCGTCGACGATGGCCACGCCCCGGTAGCGGCCCTGGCCGCGGGCGATGGCGTCGAGCATCGCGGTGTTATCGGTACCGTGACAGCTCGCCTGGACGATCACGCCGCGGTCGAAGCCGAGGAAGTCGTGCAGTGCCACCAGGTGTTCGTAAGGCGCATCCGGCGGCGTGTAGCTGCGGTCGGCCGCGTAAGGAAAGCGATCGGCAGGACCGAAGACGTGGCAGTGCGCGTCGCAGGACTGCGGTGGCATCTGCTGTTCGGGCTTGGTGGGGTTCGGATCGGGCGGGAGGCAGGATTTCATGTTCATTCGTTCGGCAGGTCGTCGACGTAGCGCAGGCCGGCTTCGGCAAGACGCTGGCGCATGTCGTAGATATCGAGACCGAGTTCGCCTTCGGCCAGACGCGCGCGTTTGGCTTCCTCGTTGAGCACGCGCTTGCGCGAAGCGGCGATGGCCGCATCGACGGTCGCGAAGGGAACGACGACGATGCCGTCGTCGTCGGCGACGATCGCGTCGCCCGGCTTGATGTACTGGCCGCCGATGACGACGGGAACGTTGACCGAGCCCAGCGTCGCCTTGACCGTACCGCGCGCATGCACGGCGCGTGACCAGACAGGAAAACCCATCCGTCGCAACTCGGCGGTATCGCGTACGCCGGCGTCGATGATCAGGCCGGCCACGCCCCGCGCCATGAGCGAGGTGGCAAGCAGGTCACCGAACATGCCGTCGTCGTTCTCGGTGGTGCAGGCGACCACGAGGACGTCGCCCGGCCGGCACTGCTCCACGGCGACATGGAGCATCCAGTTATCGCCAGGCTGGGCGAGGACGGTGACCGCGCTGCCCGCGATCGCCACGTCCTGCTGGATGGCCCGGATCGGCGGTTGCAGCAATCCGGTGCGGCCCTGGGCCTCGTGCACCGTAGCCACGCCCATCGCCGCAAGCGTAGCGGCCTGGTCGTCGTTGATCGCCGGACGGTTACGTACGACCACCCCGATCATGCGAGGGTGCCCTGGGTCACGTGCGGGAAGACGCGCTGGAACGCTTCCGCATAGGTGATCTTGAAGTCCGAGTTACGTGACGCCTGTGCACCGCGCTGCAAGCCGACGCGCGTGTAGTACTCCCACAGGTGTTCCTGGGCGCGCATGGTCTCGAAAGCCGCGCGTTTCTTTTCCCACACCGGAGTGATGTCGAGGAACAGTTCCGGCTTCCACTCGCACTGCTCGGGCTGGTGCGGTTCGAAAAGGAAAACCGGCGGTGCACCAATCACCGGCACCGCCGGCTCGTGACCATGCGCCTGTGCCACCACGCGCGCTTCCTGGGCGATGTGCGTGGCCAGCGGGTGGTCGAAGTTGTAGGGATCCTTCAGCGAGTGACTCAGCACGAAGGAGGGACGCAGCTCACGGTAGATCTTCGCCAGGTGAAAAACCACATCCAGGTCGGCGCGCATCGGGTAGTCGCCGATATCGAGGAACTCGACGCTGGCACCGAGGATGCCGGCCGCTTCTTCGGCTTCGGCGCGGCGATCGGTCTTCACACGGTCCATGGTCATGCCGGGCTGGCGCCACAGCTTGGCGGATTCCCCGCGTTCGCCGTAGGAAAGGCAGACGATATGCACGCGCCAACCTTGTGCGGCATGCAGCGCGATGGCGCCACCGGCGCGCCAGACGAAGTCGGCGGAGTGGGCGCTCACGATGAGCGCGGTCTTCGTATCGGACATGGGTTTACTGCTCCAGGGGGGAGATCAGGCGGCGGGGCCGCGCCAGATCGAGGGGGAGATGGGTACGCTGCCGCGCATCAGCAGCCGGGCGGTACGCAGCAAGGCCGCGCGGATCACGCGCGTGCCGTCGAGGCCAACCTCGACGCTGAATTCGCCGCTCGGGTGCTCGATCGACAGCGAGCGCGTATCGCCTTCGCCGGCGACCGCGAGGTCGTGGGCGACCGTGCCGGGCAGCACCGCTGCCGTGGCGACCGTCACGGCGCCGAGCACGCCGATCGAGCTGTGGCAGTCGTGCGGAATGAAGGTGCGCGTGCTTATCGCGCCGCCCGCGCGGGGTGCGGAGACGAGGGTGATTTTCGGGATCGGCTTCTTGCTCACGTCGCCAAGATTCATCAGCGGGCCCGCCTGCAGGCGCAAGGCCTCGATGCGAGCCTTCAGCGCCGTATCGGCATCGAGCGCTTCCGGCCGCTCGTCACCGCGCACACCGAGATCGCTCGCCGCGATGATCATCACCGGCATGCCGTTGTCGATCAGGGTCACCGCCACGCCGTCGATGATGTCGCGCAGGTTGCCTGTCGGCAGCAGGCTTCCGCTGACCGATCCTTCGGTATCCAGGAAGCCGCAGCTCACCGGAGCCGCCGGTCGCGGCACGCCGTCGATGCGCGCGTTGCCGTCGTACACGGGGCGACCGAAAGGCGTCTCGATGGTGATCTCGGCGATGACGCCGGTATTCACCGTACGCACGCGGCGCGTGGTGCTGCCATGGTCACCGGCGAGCAGCCCGGCCTCGATAGCGGCAGGCAGTGCCGCGGCGAGCATGTTCCCGCAATTCGGCGTGGTATCGACGGTGGCATCGGCGATGCCGACCTGGGCAAACAGGAAGTCGAGATCGGCGGCTCCGTCCTCCGGAAGCGAGAGGACGCCGGCCTTGCTGGTCAGGGTGCGCGCGCCACCGAGTCCGTCGATCTGGCGTTCGTCGGGAGATCCCATGACCGCAAGGATCACCGCGTCGCGGGTGGCCTTGTCCCCGGGAAGATCGCTGGCGAGAAAAAATGGCCCCTTCGAGGTGCCACCACGCATGTACCAGCAGGGAATCTCATGAGCCATCGTTATCACCACGGTCTTGAACCGGGACGATGGTCCTCGCGGCAGGCAAGGCGAACAACGCGATGCACCACTTATCTGCTATGCACAATCCTCATGACCGAGCACCCGGATTGCATTTGATGCAACGCACCAACGCCCCCCTTGTGGGAGCCGCTTCAGCGGCGAAGCTCTTGGCTCTTCGCGAAGTTTCGGGGGCGGGCTCGCCTTCGGCCTCGTTTTCACGCTCGCGGTGCTTCGCAAGAGCCGGCGGGTATCACCCTCGGGGCCACGACTGCAGCGACCCGCTAGGGAGGGCCGCAAGAGCGGCCGTTTACTTACTGCCCTACGGGCCGGGTCGGCGCCCCACCGGAGGTTTTCGACGCGACTCCTGTCGCGCGAAAACGGCCGGCCATCCATGGCCGACCCCCTGCGGGCTTTTTCCGGTGGCACGCCTCGCCTCCGCTACCGGCCCCGAGGGTGATACCCGCCGGCTCTTCCGAGTACTGAGGTTCGTGGGGTCGAGCGCACCGCTCGCTATCCGACAGGCGACCGTTTCTTTCGCATACGTCATGCATCGTGCATCGTGCATCGTGCGGCAGGCGGCAGGCGGCAGCGAGTAAGCATGCGGCGACATCGCACGCGTCGCCAGTGACCCCTCAGCACTGACAGCAGGGCACGCTCCGCAATCAACCTCGTCGTTGGGAAGAGCCGGCGGGGCCAGTGCCACCCTCGGGGCCGGTAGCGCAGGCGAGGGCTTCGACTGGATAAGGCCCGCAGGGGGCCGGCCATGGATGGCCGGTCGTTTTCGCGCGACAGGATGCCGCGTCGAAAACCCCCAGGCGGAGCCCGACCCGGCCCGAAGGGCAATAGATAAACGGCCGCTTTTGGGCGGCCCTTCCTGTTCGGGTCGCCGCAGTCGTGGCCCCGAGGGTGGCACTGGCCCCGCCGGCTCTTGCGACGCACCGCGAGCCCAAACGCGAGGCCGAAGGCGAGCCCGCAATCCGCCGAATGCTATTCCACCGGATCTAACCGACCCTCGGCAATCAACTCATCGACCAGCACCAGGGTGCGCTCGGTAATCGTGCTCATCGGGCGCTGAGTCGGCGTGGCCACGACCAGACGCGTCACGATGCTCGGCATCACGATCGGCACCGCGCGCAGGTGATGCTCACCGCGTCGTGCCAGCAGCGCATTGCGCGAGAGTACGCCGTACCCCACGCCACGCTCCACGAGGTCCAGCAGCGAGCGCACGGCGTCGATCTCGAGGCGGATGTCCAGCGAGACACCGTAGCGTGCGGCGTCGGCTTCGATCAGCTGGCGCACCGAATGCAGGGGCGAGGGAATGATCAGGGGATACTGGCCAAGCGTCCCCAACGGCACGGCGTCGGGTAGCGTACGTCCGTCGCGCGTGCTGCCGATCAGGTAGAGCTCTTCGGAATGCACGTGGCGGAAGCGCATGTTCGCGTTCACCGCGGGGTTGTACAGGAGCGCGCAGTCGAGGCGGCCCAGCTGCAGCCATTCCAGCAGGCTCGCGCTCAACGCCTCGACCACGCTGATCTGCGCGGCAGGGTAGCGTTCGCGAAAGCGCATCACCAGTTCGACCGTCAGCAGCGAGCCCACGCTGGGCGGCACGCCGATGGCGAGCTTGCCTGCCTGCACCCCGCGGGCCTGCCCGAGCTGCAGCCGCGCCACTTCCACCTGCCGAAGGATACCCCGCCCGTGCTCGACCAGCTCGCGGCCCGCTTCGGTGGCGACGACGCCGCGACCGTTGCGCTCCAGCAGGTGCGTGCCCAGCTCCATCTCGAGCTGGCGCACCTGGCGGCTGAGCAGCGACTGGGAGACATCCAGCGTCGCCGCGGCACGCGTAAGGCTGCCGAACTCGACGATGCGGATGAAGCTCTGCAGGTGTTTCAGGTCCAAGGTTGCGTCGCGCACCGGCTGTCCAGGGTGATCCGATTATGGCGCGAATGCGGCGGGAGCAGCGTCACTGGCTACCCGGGCCACCCATGTTCACCATGACCCGCAGGCCGATGACGATGGCGTTGGCCGGCACGCGCTTCACGCCCACCGTGTTGCCGAGGATGTCCGGGTGCACGATGTACTGCAGGTTCGGCACCAGGCTGACCACGGGGAACAGCTTGTAGCTGTAGTTGAGCTCGGTCATCCATTCGTTGCGGGTGAAGTGGTCGTTGGTGCCGCTGTCCTTGTGGATCACGTCGTCTTCGTAGCCGATGGCCTTGCGGCTGAAGCGGAACAGCGTGCCCTGGAAGCCCAGCGAATCCGTCGGGCGGGCCGCGGACAGGCCGGTCCACAGCAGGCCGAAGGTGGACTGCAGCGTGTAGTTCTCGGCATTGTCGAGCGGGCCGGTCAGCGAACCGAATACCGCGAGATTGCGCGTATTGGTGTTCGGATCCGGCTTCCAGACCACCTTGTCGGCGAGCACATAGACACCATACCGGCCGCCATCGTAGCTACGTGCGGTGCCACCGACGAGACCGCGATGCAGGCCCTTCGTATTGAGTTCCGGATCGGTGAAGTCGGCGGAGTTGTACCAGCCACCGATCTTCAGGTGCTTCGGATAGGGATCGTTGGCGAAGCTGGTTTCGTAACCGGCTTCCACCGGGATCATCACGCCGGTGGCATTGTTGAAGCCCCAGTTGAGACCGTTGTTGTTACGGCGGTCGGGATTGATCTCGAACGCGCCGATCGACAGGTAACGCGCGTCCGGCTGGTACTTCACGCGTGCACCCCAGTTCACATAGGGAAAGCCGCTGAAGCCACCGGAGGTGTTGGTGAGCTGGTACGGGCAATCCGGCGCACTGACGAAACGGCAACCGTAAGTGGAGCGCGCGAACTGCCAGGTCGCGTTGAGTCGGCCGGCGAGCACGTTGATGTGGCTGTCGGAGAACTGCTGTTCCCAGCTCAGCTGCGCGAGCTCCCACTGGCGTTTCGGGTACCAGTAACCCTGGATCTTCTGCAGCACGCCGATGTCATTGGCCGCCACGCTCTGGCCGTAATAGCGGGCGAAGGTGATGTGCATCTTGCCACCGTCGATGCCGGCCAGCTTGCCCATGTCCAGATCCGCACCACCGACCACGCCGCCGCCGTTGGTCGCGCCAAGGCGCTCGCCGCCACGCACGCTACCGGCCCAGTCGTTGGCCCAGACGAAGCGCAAGGCGATGCCGTCGTCACGCAGGCGATCCACGGGACCACGGGTGTCCTTGGGCTTCTCCGGTGTCGTCTGGCGAGGTTCCTGTGCGTCCGGGGTCGTCTGCGCCACGGCAGCCGAAGTGGCGAGAGCGAACAATGCGGCGATGGCGAAACGATGGATCATGGATTGAAGCCCCCTGGAGCCGCCGAAGGATGGCGGAGCGGGGGCGATGCTGTCGGCCCGGGGGCCGCAGAACAACGCGATGGGGCAACTATCAGGTATGCGTAGAACGCATGACTTGCGTTACGTCATGAATATTGTGCATTGCAGCAACGGGACCGATGCTCCGATGAGCGCCCTGTGGGAGTCAGGCAGGGCGTGATTGCGGCAGAGGCACATATGCCGCGACACGCAAGGATTCTGCCAGTCCGCCGACAACGGACGGCACATCGCGCGATTAATAACGCCGTCCCGTTTAGGATTGGCACAGGTGTCAGATCACGAGGCGAACCCATGAGCGAGAAAGAACTGCCCGATGTCCCAGGCGTCGCCGACTACGAAGCGGCGGCGGGCGGATGGGGCGCGCTTGGCGCCGTAGCGCGCGCCATCAGTGGGCAGCTCGCCTTCGGCCGCGAGACCCTCGCGCTGCACCGGATGAACCAGCCGGCTGGCTTCGATTGCCCGGGTTGCGCCTGGCCCGATCCGAAGGAAACCTCCTCGTTTGAGTTTTGCGAGAACGGCGCCAAGGCCGTCACCTGGGAGGCCACGGCCAAGCGCGTAAAGCCGGAGTTCTTCGCGAAGAACAAGGTCGCCGACCTGTGGAACCTCACCGACTACACCCTCGAGGGCCTCGGACGGATCACCCACCCGATGGCGTACGACCGCGCCAGTGACACTTACCAGCCGATCGAATGGGACGAAGCCTTCCGACGCATCGGGGAAGCGTTGCGCGCCCTGCCCGACCCGAACATGGCCGAGTTCTATACGTCCGGGCGTGCCTCGAACGAGGCTGCCTTCCTCTATCAGCTGTTCGTTCGCGAATACGGCACGAACAATTTCCCCGACTGCTCGAACATGTGCCACGAAGCCACCAGCGTGGGCCTGCCGAAATCAATTGGTTCGGGCAAGGGCACCGTGCTGCTCGAGGATTTCGACCACTGCGATGCGATCTTCTGCATCGGCCACAATCCGGGCACCAACCATCCGCGCATGCTGTCGACGCTACGCGAAGCCTCGCTGCGCGGCGTCCCCATCGTGGTGCTCAATCCGTTGCCGGAGCGCGGCCTGGAGCGCTTTACCTCACCCCAGCATCCGGTGGAGATGATCACCAATAGTTCGGTGCGCATCGCCTCGACGTATTACAAGCTGAAGATCGGCGGCGACGTAGCCGTTCTCAAGGGCATGATGAAGTTCCTGCTCGCCGCCGACCAGACCGCGATCGCCGCAGGCCTGCCGGGCGTCATCGACCGCGAATTCGTCGAAGCGAACACCACCGGCTACGAAGCACTCGTCGATGACATCCATGCCACCGGTTGGGACGCCATCGAAGCGAAGTCCGGACTGAGCCGGACCGAGATCGAAACGGCGGCCGATATCTACGCCAGGGCCAAACGCGTCATCGTTTGCTACGGCATGGGTATTACCCAGCACGCCCATGGCACCGAGAACGTGCAGCAGATCGCCAACCTGCTGCTCCTGCGCGGCAACATCGGTCGCCAGGGTGCCGGCATCTGCCCGTTGCGCGGTCACAGCAACGTGCAGGGCGACCGCACCGTCGGGATTACCGAGAAGCCGGACGACGGTCTCAACAAAGGTATCCGGAGCACTTACGGATTCGAACCCCCCGTTGAACACGGACACGATGCGGTCGCCGCGGTGATCGCCATTCGCGACGGCCGCTCGAAGGCGCTGGTTGCCCTTGGCGGCAACCTCGCCGTGGCCATGCCCGATACCGAAGAAACGTTCGAAGCGATGCGTGGGCTTGACCTCGCTGTGCACATCGCGACCAAGCTCAACCGTTCGCATCTCATCCTCGCGAAGCAATCGTTCATCCTGCCCTGCCTCGGTCGCACCGAGCTGGACGTTCAGGCGACCGGGCCGCAATCGGTCACCGTGGAAGATTCGATGTCCATGGTGCATGCCTCCGCCGGCAGTCTGACGCCGGCTTCCGAACACCTGAGGTCGGAGCCGTGGATCGTGCGCGGCATCGCCAAGGCCACGCTCCCACAAACGCGTGTCGACTGGGATGGCCTGGTCGGCGATTACGACCTGATCCGCGAGGACATCGAGAAGGTCTTCCCGATCTTCTTCGACTTCAACCAACGGCTGCGCCAGCCGGGTGGTTTCCGCCTGCGCGTGGCGGCGAGCGAGCGCGACTGGGCCACCCCCGACAAGCGTGCCCGGTTTCTTCTTGCGCGCGGCCTGGATGAGGATCCCTCGCCCGAAGATGGCGACCTGATGCTGACCACGATCCGCTCGCACGATCAGTACAACACCACGATTTACGGGCTGAACGATCGCTACCGCGGCGTGACAGGAAGGCGCGACGTGATCTTCATGCACGCGAAGGACCTCGCCGCACGCGGTCTCAAGCATGGCGACCGGATCGATGTGGTCGCCACGGGCATCAACGCCGCCGATGGCAAGCGACGCGCCGTGGATGGCTTCGTTGCGGTGGAGTACGACATTGCCGAAGGCTCGGTGGCGATGTATTACCCCGAAGGCAATGCACTCATCGCCCTGGAAAGCCACGACCGCCGGTCCGGCACGCCAGCGTACAAGTCGGTGCCGGTACGAATCACGGTTTCCGCCCAGCCGGCACGAAAAGCGCCGAAGGCACGCGTCGCGCATGCCGTCTGATCGGGATCTACCGAAAGGATGTGCGACGCGGCCCGTGCTCCGCGTGGAGCGCGGGGTCGCGACGCCGGACGACGACCGCCTTGCCGAGGAAGTGCCGATCGCGATGCACTTCGACGGCGAGCCGTTCGCGGTGATGATGGCAACGCCGACCGACCTCGAAGACTTCGCGCGCGGGTTCGCCCTCACCGAGGGTCGCGTCGGTTCGGTCGCGGAAATCGAGCGGATCGATGTGCAGGAAGTCCTCGAAGGCATCACCGTAAACATCCGTACGTCGAAGACCTGTAGGAGCCGCTTCAGCGGCGAAGGCAGCTCGCCTCAGGCTTCAACGGAAGGCTCCGCGGGGATCGCCGATGAAATCGGCTCCTACAAGAGCACTGACGATGAAATCGGCTCCTACAAGAGCACTGACGATGAATTCGGCTCCTACAAAGGCATCGCCGGCGGAGCCGGCTCCCCCAAAGAGCGGCTGTTGCCCGGTCGCAGCGGGTGCGGCATTTGCGGCAGCCGCGAGCTGGAGGATGTGGTGCGTCATCCCGATCCCGTGGGCATGGGTCCGACGATCGGCGTCGACGCCATCGAGCGGGCGCTGGAATCGCTGCGCGCATCGCAGCCGATCAACGCCTTTACCGGCTCCGTCCACGCGGCGGCATGGGCGCTACCCGATGGCGCCCTCACCTGCGTTCGCGAGGATGTCGGCCGGCACAATGCGCTGGACAAACTCATCGGCGCGATGAGTACAGCGCAGATCGATGCTAACGACGGGTTCGTCGTGATCACCAGCCGCGCGAGCTATGAGATGGTCACCAAGGCGGCGGTTGCCGGCATCACCATCGTCGTCGCGATATCGGCACCGACGGCGCTGGCCGTGCATCTTGCCGCCGATTGTGGACTTACCCTGATCGGGTTTGCGCGGCCGGGGCGGTTCAATGTTTATAGCCGGCCGCAGCGGATTATCTGAGCCGGGGAATCGCCGCTGAAGCGGCTCCCACATTACCTCGGTCAGCGGCGGCGGCGCAGGCTGTCTTTTACGTCGACATCGAAGCGAACGGTGGTCGCCACGGTATCGTGTCCAGGGATGTCGAACACGAGGCCATCCTTGCTCGGCAGGCGCGACTGCAAGGCGGATAATTCGCTCATCGGCACCTTGAGTCGCCATTCGTGGGCGTTGCCCTCGAGCGTGCACGAGCCGCCCCCGGTGGCGTCCACCGAGTAGCGCATGACGAACGCCTTGCCGAAGGCGGTCGAGCCGAGCAGGGCCACATTCCCGAGCAGTTCGCCCAGTTCGTCCTCGTCGATCCGCACGCGAACTGTATCGTTCTCCAGCTGTACCCTCATGCGTTCGCCTCGCGCCATTCGTCAGGGGTGTTGCAGTTGGCCAGAAGGAGCGGATCCAATCCGTCCAGGGCCAGTGTGGTCGTGCCGATCCGTGTCTGCAAGGCGGAGACCGAACAATCCCGACCGATCTGCGTCATCAATATCGCTAGTGCATCACGCGTTGCGGCGTCGAGGGTGAGCCGCATCGGCAGTGGATGTCCCGCCCATCGCGTGGCCCGCAGGGAGCGATGCGATAACAAGGGCCCGAGCACGGCGTGACCCAGCCGGGGCATATCCACCGGCACGACCAGCACCTCGGCGTCGGGGAGGACCCGGGCAGCGCTGGTCATGCCTCCGACCGGGCCGGCCTCCGGCCAGCGGTCGGGAATGCCGCCAGGACGCGAACCACTCACCGCGACCAGTTCGGCACCCATGCCGCGGAGGATACGCGCGGTGCGGTCGAGCATGCTCAGGCCATGGATCGTCATCAGCGCCTTGTCCTCGCCCATGCGCGAGGACAAGCCACCAGCGAGGATGAGGCCGATGATCATGAGGCGTCCGCCGGATCCAGCGGCCATGCATCGACCGATGTCCCGTAGGCTTCCTGTGCCGACAACCAGACGTTCGCGAGCGTATACGGCAGGATGCGATAGGCCGCCTGCGCGGGCGTCATGTGCGCCGTCGGCAAACCCGTCTCATCGCGGGCAAGCTGGCCCAGGGCAAAATGCTGCATGCCTTCGCGCACCGCCGGCGGAGACACGAGGCGCGTGCGTGTGGGTCGTTCCGGGGGCAAACCCGCCATGGCCCGGAGCACTGGCGCGACGAAAAAACGATAGCCCACGGCCACGGCGATGGGGTTACCCGGCAGGGCAATAACGAGGGGACCGTTCTCGAAACGCGCGGCGAGCAGCGGCTTGCCCGGCCGCATCGCGACCTTGTGGAAGAGTTCGCGGGCGCCCAGTGAGGCGAGTGCCGCGGGCACGAAGTCGAATCGGCCCGCCGATACGGCCCCTGTGGTGACGATCAGGTCGGCGCGGCGCGCCAACGCGTCCCGGATCGCAAGGTGGAATGTGTCGCCCTGGTCGGGCACCCGCGTACGCCCGATGGCGTCGACACCCCAGCGGGACAGGCTCGCGGCAAGAAAGGGTCCGTTGGAATCGTGGATGCCGGCCAGTGGCAACGGGCCGCCTGCATTCAGTTCGCTGCCGGTATTGATGATGGCCACGCGGGGGCGTCGCACGACATCCAGATGATCCAGCCCCAGTGCGGCAAGCAACATCACGGCCGCCGCGTCGATACGCCGCGCGAGGTGCAACGCGATGTCGCCTGCTTCGAGATCACTACCGGCACGACGTACGTTCTGGCCGCGACGTTCGTCCGCTACAAAGCGCACACGATCGCCATGGCGCTCGGTACGTTCCACCGGTACGACGGTATCGAAGCCGGCAGGCATGCGCGCACCCGTGGCGATCTCGCAGGCCTCGGCCTCGGGATAGTCGTAGGTATCGTCGCCGGCCGCATGCATGGCGGCTACGACATAGGCCGAATCGGCGGGGATCGTCTCCCCTTGCGCACGAACGGCATAGCCGTCCATCGCGGCGTTATCAAAGCCCGGCAAGGCATCGGGGCTGACGATGTCACGTGCCAGGAAGCGTCCTGGCGCGGCGTCGATGCCGACACGCTCGCTATCGAGCGCGACGGCTTCGCCTAGTAACAGCGCCAGTGCATCGGGATAGGAAATCATGGGTGGAGCGTAACCCGGCGATGGGTCGCCGTGTAGGAGCCGCGTCGGCGGCGACCGATCGGTGTCGCGAGCACCCATCGCCGACGAATCGGCTCCCACAAAAGCCATCGGCTCCCACAAAAGCGGCTGGCTCCCACAAAGACAGCCGGCTCCCACAAGACACCCGGACCGGCCGGGAACCCTGTGGGAGCCGCTTCAGCGGCGATGCTTCACCGCATCACGCCAACTTGCGCGAAGCCTCCTGCACGGCCGCGGGACGGTAGGCATGGAAGGCCACCGTCGCCGAGGCGCGGCCCTGGCTCAGGGAACGCAAGGCCGTGCTGTAGCCCTCAAGCTGGGCAAGCGGAACATCGGCCTCGATCTCCGTGCGTTCCTGCGTGTCGGTCAGGTTCACGATCTGCCCGCCACGACGCTGCAGGTCACCCAGCAGATCGCCCACCGCCGAACCCGGCGAACTCACCGAGACGCGCATCACCGGTTCCAGCAGCACGGTACCCGTGGCTTCGAGCGCAGCCTTCACGCCGATCTGCGCGGCACGATGGAACGCCATCTCGTTCGAATCCACGGCATGCGCCTGGCCATCCGTCACCACGACATGCGCACCGACCACCGGGTAACCGCGCGGGCCTTCGATCAAGGCCGACAGGACACCCTTCTCCACCGCCGGCTGGAACTGCTTGGGAATCACGCCACCGGTGGTCTTGTCCTCGAAGCGGTTCGAGTCCTCACCCGTGGGGGTGACCGAAAGCACCACGCGTGCGTACTGACCACTGCCACCCGTCTGCTTGGCAACCTTGCCTTCCATCGAACCCGACGCCGAAGCCGGGGTTTCCTGGTAAGCCACGCGCGGCGAACCGGTGCGCACCTGCACACCCCACTCGCGGCGCAGGCGTTCCACCATCACTTCGAGATGGAGTTCGCCCATGCCCCAGACCAGCGTTTCGCCGGTGTCCGGATCGGTCCCCACGCGGAAGGACGGGTCCTCCTGCGCAAGACGAGCGAGCCCGTTGCCGAGCTTGAGCAGGTCGGCCGAGCGTTCCGGCGAAAGCCGCCACGACAGCACCGCCGGTTGCGCCTGGATGGTTTCCAGACGCAGCGGATGATGCGAGTCGGCCAGCGTTTCGCCCGTGGCGACGTCCTTCCAGCCGGCGATCGCAACGATGTCGCCTGCCTCCGCAGCCTCGACCGCTTCGGTATCTTCGGCGCGCACGACGGCAAGGCGGCCAACGCGCTGCACGCGATCGGTCCCGCTACGCCAGACGGCATCGCCCACATGGAGGCGACCCGAGTACACACGCACGAACGCCAGCGGCCCATGCGCCTGGTTAACCACCTTGAAGACCAGCGCAGCCAGCGGCGCGTTCGCATCGGGCGCAATCATCACGTCGCCGCTGTCGGTATGTGCGACGACGGCGGGACGATCCAGCGGCGACGGCAGGTAGGCGACGAAGGCATCAAGCAAAGGCTCAATACCGACGTTACGGAACGCCGAGCCCGGTAGTACCGGCGAACCGGCGCGAGCCAGCGTGCCGCGACGCAGGGCAGCAGTCAGCGCAGCCGCATCGATCGGCTGATCGGCGAGCCACAGCTCGGCCAGCACCTCGTCGCGGTCAGCCACGGCGGCGACGAGCTCGGCACGCGCGCCCGCATGGATCGCATGCTCGGCGTCGTCCCAGGGGTGGATACTCGGCGTACCGGCATCGTCGAATCGCCAGGTCCGCTCGCCAACGAGGTCGACCAGGCCCGTCATATGCTCGCCTTCGATGACCGGGCGGGCGACCACCCACGGATTGGCGCCGAGCTTGTCACGCATCTGCGCGACGACGGCATCGAAGTCCGCACCGGGGCGATCCATCTTGTTGATGAAGGCCATGAGCGGCACGCCGTGTCGACGCGCCTGGTGCCAGACGGTTTCCGATTGCGGCTGCACGCCGGCGACGCCGGAGAACACCGTCACCGCGCCATCGAGCACACGCAGCGAACGCTCCACCTCGATGGCAAAGTCAATGTGACCAGGCGTATCGATAAGGGTCAGCCGATGCGGCTGGCCGCCTTCGGGCGTCCAGTTCGCGCGCACGGCCGCGGCGCCGATCGTGATGCCACGCTCGCGCTCGAGTTCCATGTGATCGGTGGTGGTGGCGCCGTCGTGCACCTCGCCGGTGCGATGGATCGTACCGGTCTTGTAGAGCAGGCGTTCGGTGAGCGTGGTCTTGCCGGCATCGACGTGCGCAATGATGCCGAGGTTGCGCCAACGGTCGACGGGAATGGTGGTTTCGCGCGTGGTGGTACTCATGGCTAACGGTTCCTGATGGGGTCGCCAGGGGCTCGATGGTTCGTCGAGCGAGGCACTCCCCGATCCTGTTACCGCCGCCCCTGGCTGAGCGGGACGGTCAGGATCGAGGGTCGCGGCTGTTCTTCATGACACGCTGCTCCGGTGTGGACTGGCAGATTCGAGACAAAAAAAAGCACCCTTTCGGGTGCTTGTCGTGTTCTTCGAGGCCGGCGCGCCGTTACGTGAACGACGCTCCGCCGTGCATGGGACGCGCGCACCCGCGACGCACCCATGGGGCGATCGGTGTGACGAACATCAAATCATGCTTGCAGCGGAACATGGCTGGGCTCTCTTGGTGAGGGGCAGGATGCTACGCCCCGCCGGTGATGGCCGGCAAGGGCATCGAGTCTTCGCTGGGCCCTAAGTTAGGGAGGGTTCGGCGTGTTTCAAGGGGACGCTTCGCAGGGATCGCCGCTGAAGCGGCTCCCACAGAGGTGCAGGGCTCCTTGTGGGAGCCGATTCATCGGCGATGGACGCGCGGGACGAAGCCCTGGATGCCAGAAATTAAGGAAGTTTCATTTCCCACATGCCTTTTAGGGATCACACTTCCGGAAGTCCCCATCGGAGTATCCCCATGCGCTACGTGAAACTCGGCCGCACCGGCCTCGACATCTCCCCGCTGGTCCTGGGTTGCATGACTTACGGTGTACCCGATCGTGGAAACCACGAGTGGACCCTGGACGAAGAAACCAGCCGACCGTTCATCCGGAAGGCCCTCGATCTGGGCATCAACTTCTTCGATACCGCCAATGCCTACTCCGACGGCACGTCGGAAGAGATCGTCGGCCGCGCGCTGAAGGATTTCGCACGGCGCGATGAAGTCGTGATCGCCACGAAGACCTTCTTCCACTGGCGCAAGGGACCGAACGGCGGTGGCCTTTCGCGCAAGGCGATCTTCCATTCGGTGGACGACAGCCTCACGCGCCTGGGTACCGACTACATCGACCTGCTGCAGATCCATCGTTTCGATCACACCACGCCCGTGGAGGAAACGCTCGAAGCCCTGCACGACGTGGTGAAGGCGGGCAAGGCGCGCTACCTCGGCGCATCGTCCATGTTCGCCTGGCAGTTCGCAAAAATGGTCTACACCTCGCGCCTGCATGGCTGGACCGAATTCGTCAGCATGCAGGACCACTACAACCTCCTGCAGCGCGAGGAAGAGCGCGAGATGATTCCCTTCTGCGAAGACCAGAACATCGCCGTGCTGCCATGGAGTCCGCTTGCACGTGGCCGCCTCACGCGCGACTGGGACCAGAGCAGCACGCGGCAGGAGAGCGATGTCTTTGGAAGCACGTTGTACAACGCCACCGAGGATTCAGACCGTGCGATTGTCGAAGCGGTGAAGAAGGTCGCCGAACAGCGCGGGGTGCCGCGCGCCCAGGTTGCGCTGTCGTGGGTGGCGCATCGTTCGGGCGTGACCGCACCGATCGTCGGTGCCTCGAAGCCACATCATCTGGACGATGCCGTCGCCGCGATCGACCTCATTCTGTCCGACGACGAGACGGCGACCCTGGAAAAGGCCTATGGACCCCACCCCTTCGTAGGCTTCGAGTAGCCCCGTCTTCTGTAGGAGCCGATTCATCGGCGATGGCCGCGGCAACGGCCGCCAGTTCGGGGGTGCTTGACACATGTGTGTATGCACGGTCATGATGCCCCCATGGCAACCCGTAATGACTTCTGCAACTGCTTCGCGGCCCGCCAGGCCGCGCGGGCGTTGACACGCTCCTATGAGCGTCATCTGGCCCCCGCCGGCCTCACCAGCTCACAGTTTTCCATCCTGGTGGCCGTTGAAGACCGTCCGGGTATTGGCATGCGCGAGCTGGCCGATGAGATGGTCATGGATCGGACGAGCCTCGTGCGCGCTCTGAAACCCCTTCAGCGCGATGGCTTCATCGCGGTGGCGGCCTCGGCCGAGGACACGCGCCAGAACGTTTACGTACTCACCCCTGCGGGTCTGGCCAAGTCGGCCCAGGCCGGCGAGCTTTGGGCCCAGGCCCAGGCGGAGTTCGTCTCGAAGTTCGGTGGCGAGTCCGCCGCCGAGGCGGCGCGCGAAGCGTTTCATCGCATGGGCCAGATGGGCTGACTTTTTTTGTTCGCAATAGTGCATACACACATACTTCAAGGGATCAAAGTCATGAGCAACAATTCTCTCGGCACGGCCCTGGTCACAGGCGCTTCCTCCGGCATCGGCGCCGTCTACGCCGACCGCCTTGCCCGTCGTGGTTACGACCTCGTGCTGGTCGCGCGCAGCAAGGACAAGCTCGACGCTCTCGCCAAGCACATCACGACCACCACCGGCCGGCATGTCAGCATCGTCGCGGCCGACCTGACGCTCGATGCGGATCTTCGTCGCGTCGAGCAGGTCATCAGAGAAACATCGAACCTCACCCTGCTGGTCAACAATGCCGGCGTCGGTGCGACAGCGCCTCTCCTGCAGGCCGACATTGCCAGGATGACCGACCTCATCGCCCTCAATGTGACGGCACCGACGCGCCTGGCCTATCAGGTCGTTCCGGGCTTCGTTGCGCGCGGCAAGGGCGCCGTCATCAACATTGCGTCCATCGTCGCGATCGCGCCGGAGCTGCTCAATGGTGTGTACGGCGGCAGCAAGGCGTTTGTGCTGGCCCTGAGCCAGTCGATGCATCACGAACTCGCCGACAAGGGCGTCAAGGTGCAGGCGGTGTTGCCGGGTGCGACCGCGACCGATTTCTGGCCCGTCGCCGGCACGGCAGTAGAGAACCTGCCGAAGGATTGGGTGATGAGCGCCGAGGACATGGTCGACGCGTCGCTGGCGGGTTTCGATGCGGGTGAGCTGGTGACGATTCCTTCGGTGGAGACGACGGCGCTGGTGGATGCGTTGGAATCGGCGCGTCGTGCGCTGTTTCCGGAGCTGTCGAAGTCGGTGCCTGCGTCGCGTTATGGGGTGAAGGCCAGGGTTGCTGCGTAAGCGCCAGCACCCAATCGCCGCTGAAGCGGCTCCCACAGAAAGCAGGCCCCGATACGCGGCAAGCTCTGTAGGAGCCGCTTCATCGGCGATGCTCCGTGTGGGAGCCGCTTCAGCGGCGAACCCGCGCAGCGGGCCTAGGTCCGTGGACGCCGCGCAATCGCCTGCTCAATGACATCCGCGGCGACATGCGCACCGTCTTCTGCGCGGATCGCCGCGGCGGCGCGCTGGGCTCGCACTGCGACGCCCTCGTCCATCAATAGGGCACACAGTTTCTCCGCAGCCAGGTCGGCGCGATAACGCGATGCGGGCAACACGTCGCCGACCCCAAGTCGAACGACACGCGCCGCGTTATCCGGCTGGTCGAAGCCATGGGGCACGACCAGTTCCGGGCAGCCTGCACGCAAGGCTTCCTGCGTCGTGCCGACGCCACCGTGATGCACCACCGCTGCGGCGCGCGCGAACAGCGCGCCATGTGGCGCGTACTCCGCCGCGACAATACCTGCGGGCAGCACGACCGGCAGGCGCGCACGCATTTCAGGCGATCCCGTCAGCAGCACGGCGCGTCGACCCAACGCGGCGGCAGCGGCCATGCTCTCGCGAAGGAAGGTCTCGCCGGCATGCACCGCCGCCGAGCCCAGCGTGAATACGAGCGGGGCCTCACCGGCGTTGAGAAAAGCAGTCAGTTCGAGCGGCAACACGTCCCCGGATGGCGCGTAGCGGCAATAGCCTGTGACCACGCTATGCGCGGGCGCGTCCTTCGGCGGGCGCCCGAGCAGCGGCGAGTACATGGCCAACACGCCATCCCGAGCGTGTTGGCCGCGATGAAACGGGTCGCCCCACACAGATACGGGAGCAAGCCCCAACGACTGCCGGAAGCTGCGCACCGCCTTCGTCCAGGGCGATGTCACCGTCTCGCCAATGCGCCGTACCCAGGCGCCTCGCCTGGGCGACGAACGCAGGAATCGATCCAGCCAGTCGATGCCCGTGGCCGGAGGATCGAATGCCGAGAGGAATACGGCGGGGGACAACGCCGCCGATAGCCAGGCAATCCGCCGGGTTTCGCCAAGGATTTGCCCGGCAAAGGCGAGCGTGGAGGTGACGATCGCGTCGGCGTCGACACAGACGGGCGCCAGCGCCGCATAACTGCTTGCCACATCGGCAGCGGCGAGGTCGCGGACAACGAAGCGCGGTCCGCGCCAGGGATGGAAGGCACGCGCGGCGAACGCGGCCTTGTCTTCGGGCTCGGCGATGCCGCTGGCCAGCACGAAGTCGAGGCCCGCCTCCAATACGGCATCGCGATGGATGCCGTGGGCGCCGATCGTCACCCGATACCCCCGTTCCCGCAGTTGCCGCCCCACCGCCAGGAAAGGGAAGAGGTCGCCCTGCGATCCGACGGTCGCCATCACGATGTGCCTTCCGCTCATGCAGCGCTCCCCGGGTGTCGGCACATGTTCGCCGCCCGGATGTCGACACGATGCATCGCCGTCGATTGACTTCGGGCGTCCATACGGCTAATTTTCCGCCGGTCAGCGGTCTTTATCTCTTTATGCGAATAGAAAGATAAAGCTAAGAGGGAAGCCGGTGGGAATCCGGCGCTGCCCCGCAGCGGTATGTGGAGACGAGTCCGTCACAGGCACTGGATCGATCGGGATCCGGGAAGCGACGGACAAGGCGGCACCAGTCCGGTGCCACATCCACGAGCCCGAAGACCTGCCGCCGACCGGAACGAGCGCGCCGTCATGGGTGCGAACGGTCCGTCCGACCTGGATGTCGTCCCGCGAGGGGCGGCTCCGGTTCGCCCGCGGGGGCGAAGGTCGACGGCTAGCCACATGACGCCCTTCGGCCCGCCGTGCTCCGTCGCGACGGCACGCGTGCGTCGGCGACCAGCCGCCCTTCCCTCCTCTTTGCCACGAAGAGGAATCATCCATGCCACACGTAACCTACCCGGGCTTCCCCCGCATCGGCCGACGCCGCGAACTCAAGCGCGCCCTCGAGAGCCACTGGAAGGGAGAAAGCCACGCCGACGAACTGCTCGCCGTCGCCCGTGAACTGCGCCAGCGTCACTGGAAGCTTGCCCGCGACGCCGGAGCCGACAGCGTCCCGGTCAACGACTTCTCACTCTACGACCACGTGCTCGACGCCGCCGTGCTGGTCGACGCCATTCCCGAGCGCTACCGCGGGCTTACCGGGCGCGATGCCCTGGCCGGCTATTTCGCCATGGCCCGCGGCCACCAGGACGGCGATGTCGATCTGCATGCCCTGGAAATGACCAAGTGGTTCGACACGAACTATCACTACATCGTGCCGGAGCTCGAGGCCGGACAGCGCTTCGTCGCGCGCCCGGACAAAGTCGTCGCCGAGTATCGCGAGGCCGTCGCGGCGGGTCACATCGCGCGCCCGGTGCTGTTGGGACCGGTAAGTTTCCTGCGCCTGTCGAAGACCGTGGACGGCAGCGACCCGCTCGCCCTCCTCGATACCTTGCTGCCCGCATGGCTCGACGTCGTCGACGCCCTGGCCGGGGCGGGTGCGGACTGGGTCCAGGTGGACGAACCCACCCTCGTGCTCGACCTGGACGCGGACTGGCGCGACGCGTTCCGGCGAGCGTATGCCGCCATCGCGGCGCACGGTCGCGTTCGTGTGCTGCTGGCCACCTACTTCGGTGAGCTTGGCGCCAACCTTGAACTGACCACGTCGCTCCCGGTCGCTGGCCTGCACGTCGATCTCGCGCGCGCTCCCGACCAGCTGGATGCGGTACTCGACGCCCTCCCTGCCGATCGCGTGCTTTCCGCCGGCCTGCTCGATGGCCGCAACATCTGGCTGAGCGATCCAGCGACCATCCTTCCCCGCGTGGATCGCCTGCTCGCCCGCCTGGGCAACGATCGCCTGTGGCTCTCGACGTCGTGCTCGCTCCTGCATGTGCCGATTGACGTTTCCGAAGAGAAGCACCTGCCATCGCACCTCGCCGGGTGGTTGTCGTTTGCCCGACAGAAGATCGCCGAACTGCGCCGTTACGCCGACGCCGTTGTCGGCAATGAAACGGCACGCAAGGCGCTGACCCGCCAGCATGAGATCGTTGCCGGCCGCCAGGCCTCCGGTGACGTCGTCCGTGCCGATGTACGCACCCGAGTTCGCCAGCTCACGCCGCAGTTCGGGCAGCGTCGTTCCGCTTTTGCGTTCCGCGCCGCCGTACAGCGCGAGCGTTTCGGCCTGCCCGACCTGCCGACAACGACGATCGGTTCGTTCCCGCAGACCAGTGACCTGCGTATCGCGCGTGCGGCGCATCGTTCGGGCAAACTGGACGATGACGCTTACGCCAGCATCCTGCGTGACGAGGTGCGTCGCGTGGTGCGTTTCCAGGAAGATGCCGGCATCGACGTGCTGGTGCACGGCGAGCCCGAACGCAATGACATGGTCGAGTACTTCGGCGAGCAGCTGAGCGGCTATGCGTTCACGTCGCTCGGCTGGGTGCAGAGCTACGGTTCACGCTGCGTCAAACCGCCGATCATCTACGGTGACGTCGCGCGTCCCGCGCCGATGACGGTAGCGTGGTCGGCCTATGCCCAGTCGCTCACCGAGAGACCCATGAAGGGCATGCTCACCGGCCCGGTGACCATGCTGCAGTGGTCCTTCGTCCGCGACGATCTTGCCCGTTCCGAAGTCTGCCGACAGATTGCGCTCGCCCTGCGCGACGAAGTACACGACCTGGAGAAAGCCGGGATCGGTATCGTCCAGATCGACGAACCGGCCCTGCGCGAGGGCCTGCCCCTGCGTCGTGCCGACTGGGACGCTTACCTGGCCTGGGCGGTCGACGCCTTCCGCATTACCGCTGGCGGGGTCAGCGATGCCACCCAGGTGCACACCCACATGTGCTACTCGGAGTTCAACGACATCATCGAGGCCGTCGCCGCGATGGACGCCGATGTCATCTCGATCGAGACCAGTCGCTCACGCATGGAGCTGCTCGACGCCTTCACCCGCTTCCAGTACCCCAACGGTATCGGGCCGGGCGTCTACGACATCCACTCGCCCCGAGTGCCGACCGAGGTCGAAATGGCCGCCTTGCTGGCTCGTGCCCTCCAGGTCCTCCGCCCCGACCAGCTCTGGGTGAACCCAGACTGCGGGCTGAAGACCCGAGGCTGGGCGGAGGTGTCCGTTGCCTTGAAGAGCATGGTGGCGGTGGCAAAGGCGGCCCGGGAGCGCCTCACCGCCGCGGTCTGATCCCGAAGACTGTGCTTGTTTTGGGAGCCGCTTCAGCGGCGAAAGGGTGCTCGCCCCGGAGCCCGGAGCCCGGCTTCCGCCGGGTATCGCGGCTGAAGCGGCTCCCACACTTAATGCCTGAGGTCAGCCTGGCGCAGGGCAACCCTGCCCCGGGAGCCTGAACATCCATGCAATCGTCACCCCCCGGGCGTACCCTTCCCCCTGCAAACCCGGCAAAGGCCGTGTATCATGGCGCGCCCCATTCATCTCTTTATCCGTAAAGAAGGATATATACCCTCGATGAGCAACTTCCTCTTCACCTCCGAGTCGGTCTCCGAAGGCCATCCGGACAAAATCGCCGACCAGATCTCGGACGCCGTTCTGGACGCCATCCTGGCCCAGGATCCGCGTGCCCGCGTGGCCTGCGAGACGCTGGTGAAGACCGGCGTTGCCATCGTCGCGGGTGAAATCACCACCAGTGCGTGGATCGACCTCGAAGCGCTCACCCGCAAGGTCATCCTCGACATCGGCTACAACTCGTCGGAAGTCGGCTTCGACGGCGAGACCTGCGGCGTGCTGAACCTCATCGGCAAGCAGTCCCCGGACATCAACCAGGGCGTGGACCGCAAGAAGCCGGAAGAACAGGGCGCTGGCGACCAGGGCCTGATGTTCGGCTACGCAACGAACGAGACCAGCGAATACATGCCGGCGGCGATCCACTACGCCCATCGCCTCGTCGAGCAGCAGACCAAGGTCCGCAAGAAGAAGAACTCGCCGCTGCCGTGGCTGCGCCCGGACGCGAAGAGCCAGGTCACCCTGCGCTACGAGGATGGCGTAGCCGTTGCCATCGACGCCGTCGTGCTCTCGACCCAGCACGATCCGGACGTGAAGCAGAAGGACCTCATCGAAGGCGTGCGCGAGCTGATCCTCAAGCCCGTGCTGCCGGCGAAGCTGCTGCACAAGGGCACCAAGTTCCACATCAACCCGACCGGCAAGTTCGTCATCGGTGGCCCGGTGGGCGATTGCGGCCTGACCGGCCGCAAGATCATCGTCGACACCTACGGCGGCTGGGCCCGTCACGGCGGTGGCGCGTTCTCGGGCAAGGATCCGTCCAAGGTCGACCGTTCGGCTGCTTATGCCGCGCGTTACGTCGCCAAGAACATCGTCGCGGCCGGCCTTGCCGACCGTTGCGAAATCCAGGTCAGCTACGCCATCGGCGTCGCCGAGCCGACCTCGATCTCGGTGACCACCTTCGGCACCGGCAAGATTGCCGACGAGAAGATCGAGAAGCTGATCCGCAAGCACTTCGACCTGCGCCCGTTCGGCATCATCAAGATGCTCGACCTCGTGCACCCGATGTACCAGCAGACCGCTTCGAACGGTCACTTCGGTCGCAAGCCCTACGATGTCACCGACAAGAACGGCAACACGTTCACGGCGTTCTCGTGGGAGAAGACGGACAAGGCCGAGATCCTGCGCGATGCCGCCGGCCTCGGCGTGAAGGCTGCTCGCAGCAAGTAAGCGATTTGCACGACGCAAGAAAAAAGGGGCGCCTCAGGGCGCCCCTTTTTGTTGCCCCTTCTCGCTACACCGCTACCCTGTAGGAGCCGATTCATCGGCGATAGGGTCCTCGCGACAAACGCACAAACCACGCTCAGCCCGACACCCGCGACGCAGCAAACCAGCTCCTGACATCGGCAACTACCGCCGCGCGGTGCGACCCGTCGACAAAAGCCCGCTGCGGAACAACCATCGCATTCCCATTGTCGCCGACGATGAGCAATCCCTCCGGCGTCTCTGCAAGACCGCGGATCTCCTTCCAGGGCTTCGACCCTGACTTGCTTCCAATCGTGCTGGACCATCCCTCCGGAGTCAGCTGCAGCATCCGCTCCTGCGGCTTGAACATGAGCTGGGGAAATGCCGCGAGGCAGGCAACGACGATGGGCAGCAAGATGACAAACCACAAAGCGATCGACGCACGATGTCCATGGTCGTCATAAGCCCCCTCAACAGACAGCATCGTACCCGGCGCTAGCCCGCGACCACCAGATCGCCCGTGGAAGCCACTTACCCACGGATGTGATGGACGAATCATCACCTGTGGCACAGTGCGGTAAATCCGTCTGGAGCAGCCCCATGGTTCGCTTTTTATGCGCCGCGATAGTTCTTGCTGCACTTAGCCTTCCAGCGATAGCCGATGTCAGGCCGTTTCCGGCTTCCTTCCGTGTCCAGGACATCCATACCGACGGTGCCACCATCCATGTCCGCGTTGGCGGCAAAGGTCCGGCCGTCGTGCTGCTGCACGGCTTCGGCGATACCGGCGACATGTGGGCGCCGCTTGCCGGCAACCTGGCCCAGGACCACACCGTCGTCGTACCCGATCTCAGGGGCATGGGCCTGTCGTCGCATCCGGACGGTGGCTACGACAAGAAGACCCAGGCGGGGGACATACGCGCGGTCCTTAGCCAGCTTGGCATCGACCGTGCCGTGGTCGTCGGCCATGATATCGGCACCATGGTGGCCTATGCGTACGCAGCCCGTTACCCGGACAAGACGGTGCGCCTGGTCGTGATGGATGCGCCCGTCCCCGGCATCCCTCCCTGGGACCAGATCGTGCGCTCGCCTCTTCTTTGGCACTTCGATTTCGGCGGTCCGGACATGGAGCGCCTGGTCGCGGGGCGCGAGCGAATCTACCTGGATCGATTCTGGAACGAGTTTGCCGGGGACCCCAGCAAGATCGACGAGGGCACGCGACAGCACTATGCCGACATCTATGCCCGCCCGGGCGCGATGCACTCAGCGTTCGCCCAGTTCCGCGCTATTCGCCAGGATGCCGACATCAACCAGGCTTCGTTGGCCACCAAACTGACCATGCCTGTGCTCGCCATCGGCGGAGAGAAGTCGTTTGGGGCTAACGAGGCCCTCGTCATGCGCAATGCCGCGGGGAACGTCACGGGTCTGGTCATTCCCGGCGCAGGCCATTGGCTGATGGAAGAAGCGACGGACACCACGGTAGCCGCCATACGGAGTTTCGTCGACGGTAAGCCGGTCGTCGGAGCGATGGTGCCGTGAACTGAGGGCCCGTGAGGGCCGACATTTCAAGGCACCACCTTATGGTCACAGCCATTTCATGGCCCGGGTGCGACATCTGAGGCTCGTCTACGGAGAGCCACCATGTCACGCACCCTGCCCCGCCTCATGGCCACTGCCTTCCTCGTCGCCGCCATGCCCATGGCCGCGTTCGCCCAGCACACCGACTCCAAGGGTGGCACGCCGACCGACGCCGGCTTCGTCACCAACGCCAGCGGTGCGGGCGCTGCTGAGATCGAGGCCGGACAGCTGGCCGAGACCAACGCCGGCTCGGACAAGGTGAAGGCCTTTGCCCGGCAGATCGTCGCCGATCACACCAAGGCGGGCGAGGAACTAAAGAGCCTCGCCGCGGGTGACCGCGGATACGCGCTCGCCGATTCGCCGCCGCCGGCGAGCCAGAAAGACATCAACGCGCTGAAGATGCTCAACGGGGCGGCATTCGACAAGGAGTTTGCCAAGGTGATGGTGGCCGATCACCAGAAGGCTGTTGCGATGTTCGAGGTGGAAGCGGAGAAGGGCTCGAACAAGGAGCTGCAGGCGTTTGCCACGAAGACGCTGCCTACGCTGAAGGAGCATTTGAAGATGGCGCGGGCTTTGAACGGCGGAAAGTGATCGCGGGCACCCATCGCCGCTGAAGCGGCTCCCACATAAAGCAGACTCTGCTCGGTGTGGGAGCCGCTTCAGCGGCGATAGCTACGGAGCGTTACGCCGAACGAAGCCACGCAATGTCAGCCCCGGCGAGGTCACGAATTCAACCGGCCGCGGCATGCCTTCGTCCGCCGCGACGAAGACGAACGAATCACCGTCCAGTTCGTAGATCGCCGGCAACAGCTTGCCCGTGTCATCGCCCATGCTGTCGATCCAGGTGATCGAACGCGGCGTGGTGGTCGGGTCGAAGATGAAGCGCCCTGCGAGCAGCAATTCGCCCGTGGGCAGGTGGACGGCGAAGGTATCGCCTTCGATGGTGGTGATCGCGCCGTTGCCGCCGTGGACATCCGGGGGATCGATGACGCCGTTCTCTTCGAAACGGGTTTGGGTCCAGGTGCCCTGGAGGCGTTGAAGGTCGTCCATGGTATTTCCTGATGGTTTTGGCCAGTACCCATTCGCCGATGAATCGGCTCCCACAAAAAAACCGGCTCCCACAATGAGAGGGACTCGCTCTGTGTGGGAGCCGATTCATCGGCGATGCTTTGGGTAAGCGGCGATGCCCGACGCAATCAACCGTTGCGGTTGGAGCCGGAAAGTACGTCGACCCACACGGCGAGGACGAGGATCACGCCCTTGATGATCATCTGCCAGGAGTTGTCGACGTCCATCAACTGCATGCCGTTGTCGAGGCTGGCCATGACCAGCGCGCCGATGAGCGCGCCGTAGACCGTACCCGACCCACCGCGCATGGAGGTGCCGCCGATGAAGCAGGCCGAGATCGCGTCGAGCTCGCCGCCGGTACCGGCGGAGGGCGACCCCGAACCGGTACGTGCCACGGTGATGATGCCGGCGAAGGCGCACATCAGGCCCATGATCGCGAACACGACGAGTTTGACGCGTGCCACGTTCACGCCGGAAAGGCGCGTGGCTTCCATGTTGCCGCCCACCGCGTAGATGTGACGGCCGAACACGGTCTGCGTGGAGACGTAGGTGAACACGGCAAGCAGGCCGAGCAGGATCATCACCGGAATGGGAATGCCGTTGGCGTCGTTGAGCATGCGCACGAAGCCGAAGATGAACGCACCGATCGCCACGATCTTCGCCACGTCGATCCACACGGCGGCTTGCTGCAAACCAAGCTTGGTGCGGCGCACGCGACGGCGCGCGGTCAGGGCGACCATGGCCAGGAAGATCAGCCCGCCGATCCATCTCGACACGTCAGGCGGGACGAAGCCCTGCCCGATCGCGATGAGATTGTCCGGCGCGGGAGCGATGGTGGAGCTGCCAGTGATGAAGAGCACGATGCCGCGAAAGGCGAGCATGCCGCCCAGGCCGACGATGAATGACGGCACGCGCATCTTGGTGACGATGTAGCCGTTGACCGCGCCGATCAGCAGGCCGAGCACCAGCACCGCCCCGATGGCGGTCCACGTGCCCCAGCCCTGGTTCACGGTGAGGATGGCGACCACGCCGCCAAGCAGACCAAGTTGCGAGCCGATCGACAGATCGATTTCGCCGGCAATGATGACGAAGACCATGCCGCAGGCGAGCATGCCGGTGATCGCCATCTGTCGGAACAGATTAGACAGATTGCCCGGTGTGACGAAGGCCGCATCGGTCTTGATGTGGAAGAACACCCAGATGATCGCGACGGCGATGAGCAGCGCGAGGATCTTGTAACGGACGAACAGTTGCTGGATTTGCTGCGACTGCATGGAGGAGCTTCCCTGGTAACGCGTGAAAAGGTTTGAGGATCAGGCCGCGTGTGCGGGCCCCTCGGCGGCATGCGAAATAGCGGCGGCGAGCACCTGCTCCTGCGTCAGGCCGACATTCTTGAAGTCGCCACGCAGCTTACCCTCGCCGACGACCAGGACGCGATCGCTCACGCCGAGCACCTCGGGCATTTCCGAGGACACCATGATGATCGCGACGCCCTTGGCGGCCAGCTCGAACATGAGTTTATAGATGTCGTACTTGGAGCCGACATCGACGCCGCGGGTGGGCTCGTCGAGGATCAGCACCTTGGGACCGGGCAGCAGCATCTTGGTCAGCACCGCCTTCTGCTGGTTGCCACCGGACAGGCCCATGATGGCGAGCTCCGGGCTTGCTGTCTTGACGCGCAGCCGCTTGATCTCGGCTTCGACCACCTGCAGCTCGGCCTGACGATCGATCTGGCCCGCGTGCGCGTAATGCGACAGCGTGGCGAGCGTGATGTTGTCGCCCACACCAAGCAACGGGACGATGCCCTGGCGCTTGCGGTCTTCCGGTACAAGCGAGAGGCCGGCCTTGATCGCCTGCTCGGGGCTCTTGATCTTGATCGACTTGCCTTCGAGGACGAGTTCGGCCTCGTAACGACCCGGATAGGCGCCGAAGATCGCGGAGACGAGCTCGGTACGGCCGGCGCCCACGAGACCGGCGATGCCGAGGATTTCACCCCGCCGAAGCTGGAAGGAAATATCGTCCACACGCTTGCGGTTCGGGTTGGCGAGGTCCCAGCAGGTGACGTGCCTGGCTTCGAAGATCACCTCACCAATGTCGTGGTCCACCTTCGGGAACAGGTTCTCGATATCCCGGCCGACCATCGCGGTGATGATCGAATGCGTGGTCATCTCGCTCATCGGTTTGGTGACGATGTGCTTGCCGTCCCGGATCACGGTGACGGTATCGCAGACGCGCGCCACTTCCTCGAGCTTGTGCGAGATGTACACGCAAGCCACACCATCATGCTTGAGGTCCTCGATGATCGCCAACAGCGTGTCGGTCTCGGAGGAAGTCAGCGATGAGGAGGGCTCGTCGAGGATGAGCAGACGTGCATTCTTGGCCAGCGCCTTGGCGATCTCGAACAGCTGCTGGTAGCCGCCGCCGTAGTTCATCACAGGTGCCGCGACGTTGACGTCCTTCAGCTTGAGCCGGGCGAGCAATGCATCGGCTTTCGCATACATCGCGTCGTAATCCATCACACCGCCGAACTTGCGGATCTCGTTGCCGAGAAAAATATTCTCGGCAACGGAGAGCTGCGGAACCAGCATCAGCTCCTGGTGGATGATGACAATGCCGGCCGCCTCGCTGTCACGCACGGATGCCGCGCGCAGGGGCTTGCCGTCAAAAAGAATCTCGCCTTCCCAGGTACCGTAGGGATACACACCGGACAGGACTTTCATCAGGGTCGACTTGCCGGCGCCATTCTCACCGCACAGGCCGACGCACTCGCCCGGCCGGACAGCCAGGTCGATGCCATTGAGCGCGCGCACGCCGGAAAATTCCTTGACGATGTTGCGCATCTCGAACAGGTATTCGCTCACCAATATTTCCTTTAGCAGGGCGACGCCCCGCCGTGAGGCGGGGGCGTCGCCGATCTTACGCTAACACTAGCTTACGGGCCGACCTGGGCCTGCGTGTAGAAACCGTCCTTCACCACGAGGTCGACGTTCTGCTTGGTCAGCAGGGTCGGGGTGAGCAGGATGGTGTTGATGTCGCCCTTGCCGTTGTTCATCTTGGAGGTGAACTGCGGCGTCTTACCCTGGGCAAGGTCGATCGCCAGGTTGGCGGCATCGGTGGCGATCGTCTTGATCGGCTTGTAGACCGTCATCGTCTGCGTGCCAGCCTTGATGCGCTTGATCGCGGCCAGATCGGCATCCTGGCCCGACACGGCGACCTTACCGGCCAGCTTCTGGCCGGTAAGCGCGGCGATGGCGCCGCCGGCCGTGCCGTCGTTCGAGGCAACGATGCCCTGGATGTTGTTCTTGTTCGCGGTGAGCGCGTTCTCGATGATCGACTGGGCGTTCGAGGCGAGCCACTCGTTGGTCCATTGCTGGCCGACGATTTTGATGTCGCCCTTGTCGACCAGCGGCTTGAGGACCTTCATCTGGCCTTCGCGGAGGATCTTGGCGTTGTTGTCGGTCGGGGCGCCGCCGAGCAGGAAGTAATTGCCCTTCGGTGCGGCATTGACCACGCCCTGAGCCTGCATCTGGCCGACCTTGTCGTTGTCGAACGAGATGTAGGCGTCGACGTCGGCGTTGAGGATCAGGCGATCGTACGAAATCACCTTGATACCTGCCTTCTTCGCCTCGTTGACGACCGTGGTCAGCGTCTTGGCGTTGAACGGCACGATGACGATGACGTCGACCTTGCGGGCGATCAGACCTTCGATCTGCGAGATCTGCTTCTGCTCGTTGGCATCGGCCGACTGAACCGAGATGGTGCCACCCTTGGCTTCGACGGCGGCCTTGAAGTAGTCGCGGTCCTTGGTCCAGCGCTCGACGCGCAGATCGTCGATGGAGAAGCCAATGACCGGCTTTTCCTTGCTGGCATGCGCCTGCGGAGCGGCGAATACGCCTGCGGCGACCATCGATACGGCGAGGACCGTGTATAGAGCCTTCTGCTTCATGCTTATCTCCGTGCTTTATGGAACGCCCGTCAGGAAGGGCGGAAATCGTCGCCGCGAACGGCGTCGGTAGTCAGGGACTTCAACTGTTCGTAGGTACGGCGGAACAGAGGGTGGCGCGTTTGCAGGAAATAAGCATGACGCGCTGCATCGGGCTCGTAGGTCGCCGTCACGGCAGGCATCGGACAGACCTGTTCCAGCGTGGCCTGCGGGTCCACGGCGAGGCGGGCCAGACGCGCCGCGCCGAGCGCCGGACCGACTTCACCTCCGCTGCGCAGGACCAGGCGCTTGCCGAGGATGTCGGCCAGCATGCGGATCCAGTAGGCGCTGCGTGAACCACCGCCGATAACCGTGATCTCTTCGGCAACCAGGCCGGTGGATTCCACCGCGAGCAACCCATCCAGAAGGCCGAGGCCAACGCCTTCAAGCGTGGCATTGGCCAGATCGGCGCGATCGGTGTCCGGACCCAGGCCGGTGAAGGAACCGCGTGCGTGGGCGTCGTTGTGCGGCGTGCGTTCCCCCGTGAGGTACGGCAGGAATATCGGACCGTCGGGCTTGAGGCCACGGGCTTCGGCCTCGGCGAGCAGGGCCGGTACGTCTTTCTGGCCGGTCAGGCGAGCGGTGAAATCCAGGCAGCTGGCGGCATTGAGCATGACCGACATGAGATGCCAGGTATCGGGCAAGGCATGGCAGAAGCTATGCACGGCCTGCTCCGGACTCGAGCGAAAGCCATCGGAGACCGCGAAGTAAACGCCGGACGTGCCCAGCGACAGCATGGCTTGTCCGTCACGGACGATGCCGACTCCGACCGCCCCCGCCGCGTTGTCACCACCGCCGGCCGCCACCGGCACCGTATCCATGCCCCAGCGCTCGGCCAGCTCCTTGCGCAACCGACCGGCGGGCTGGCTGCCTTCGAACACCTGCGGCATGTGCGACCGGTCGAGTCCCGTGGCCGCGAGCATGGCATCGCTCCACTGGCGTTTTGCAACGTCCAGCCAGAGTGTGCCGGCAGCGTCCGAGGCGTCGGTCATGTATTCGCCGGTGAGCAGGAGGCGAAGGTAGTCCTTCGGCAGCAGCACCTTGGCGACGCGGCTGAACACCTCCGGCTCGTGCTTGCGTACCCAGGCCAGCTTAGGCGCGGTGAACCCGGGCATGGCGAGGTTGCCGGTGATCTCGCGGAAACCGGGCACCTTCTCCAGCTCCGCGCATTCGACGTCCGAGCGGCCGTCGTTCCAGAGGATGGCTGGCCGCAGGATGTTGTCGGACTTGTCGAGCAGCGTCGCTCCGTGCATCTGCCCCGAGAGGCCGATGCCCGCCACGCGGCGGGCATCGGTTCCCTTGAGAACATCCGCAACAGCGGCCTCGGTCGCCGCCCACCAGGTCGCGGGGTCCTGTTCGGACCAACGCGCCCTGGGATGCGAGACCTCGAGCGGACTGGTGGCGCTGGCGCGCACCTCTCCCGCGTCGTCGACGAGCACCGCCTTGACGGAGGAGGTGCCGAGATCGATACCGAGGTACATGCGTGCCGAAGCGTCCATGTCGGGTTTCATATCACCCATAGATATAGCGGTTCACGATGTTTTCCAGCAACTCCTGGCCGCCCGAAACATGCTTCGGATGGATGTCGCGGGAGATTGCCTCGTCCGAAAGCGAAGCCAGCGTGAAGCCACCTTGCAGGATCTTGCTACCGAAGTCCGCGTCCCAGCCGGCGTAACGCTTTGCCTTGAAGTCGGCCAGCGCATCGCGCTCGATCATCTTCGCCGCCCGCTCCAGGCTGAGCGCCAGCGCGTCGATGGCACCAATGTGACCGTGGAAGAGGTCTTCCGGCGCGCTGCTCTGGCGGCGGACCTTGGTGTCGAAGTTGTAGCCACCCGTGGTGAAACCGCCGGCCTTGAGGATCTCGTAGGTGACCAGGGTCAGCTCTTCGACGCTGTTCGGGAACTGGTCGGTGTCCCAACCGTTCTGCGGATCGCCGCGGTTGGCATCGATCGAGCCGAACAGGCCCAGCGCGATCGACGTGGCGACCTCATGCTGGAACGAGTGGCCGGCGAGCGTGGCGTGGTTGGCCTCGAGATTGGTCCTGACCTCGTTCTCGAGACCGAAGTCCTTGAGGAAGCCGTAGACCGTGGCGCTGTCGTAGTCGTACTGGTGCTTGGTCGGCTCCTGCGGCTTGGGCTCGATCAGGATCGTGCCCTTGAAGCCGAGCTTGTGCTTGTGCTCCACCACCATCTGGAAGAAACGGCCGAGCTGGTTGCGCTCGCGCTTGAGATCCGTGTTGAGCAGGGTTTCGTAGCCTTCACGGCCACCCCAGAGAACATAATTCGCGCCGCCGAGGCGATGCGTGGCTTCCATGGCGTGACGCACCTGGGTCGCCGCATAGGCGAACACTTCCGGCTGCGGGTTGGTGGCCGCGCCGGCGGCATAGCGCGGGTTGCTGAATACGTTGGCCGTGCCCCAGAGCAGCTTCACACCGGTCTCGGCCTGCTTCTTCTCGAGCACGTCGACCATGGCGGCGAAATTGTTCTTGTACTCGGCCAGGTTCGCGCCTTCCGGGGACACGTCGGTGTCATGGAAGGTGTAGAACGGCGTGCCCAGGCGGCTGAAAAAATCGAACGCCGCGTCGGCCTTTTCGCGGGCCTTTTCCATCGGGTCGCCGGCGGTGTGCCACGGGCGGTCGAAGGTGCCGGCGCCGAACACGTCCGAACCCGGCCAGACGAAGGTATGCCAGTAGCAAACGGCCAGACGCAGGTGCTCGGCCATGCTCTTGCCCAGAACCTGCTTGCCGGCATCGTAGTGGTGGAATGCCAGCGGATTGTTCGAGCCGGCGCCTTCGAAGGCGATCTTGGGGATGTTGGAAAAGTACGACATAACAATTCCTTGACGAACGTGGGGACGAATTCCAACGATGCTGACGAGCAGGGGGTATGCGGCGCAATTGCGATTTCCCTCGCCGTTCCCGTTGTTTTCTTTGCCGCGGTGCGTCATGACCCGTTTAACGCGTGGCGTGGTAATTTCCCCGGCCATGGCACCCCATCGCATCGCCCTTCTATTCAACGCGAACAAGGTTTATGACCGCCAGGTCATCGCCGGCATTGGGCATTACCTCAACAGCACCCGCGTCGAGTGGGATCTCTTCATGGAAGAAGATTTCCGCAGCCGCATGCGCGACATCAGCCAGTTCCGCGGCGACGGCGTCATCGCCGACTTCGACGATCCCGAAGCGCCCGAGGCGCTGAGCGGGCTGCATATCCCCGTGGTGGCCATCGGCGGCTCCTACCACGACCCGGCGAACTACCCGGCCGAAGTGCCCTATATCGCCACCGACAACGCGCGGCTGATTCGCCTCGCCTACGACCACCTGATCGAGCAGGGGCTCACCCGGTTCGCCTTCTACGGCCTGCCGCCGCATCCCACCAGCCGCTGGGCCCACGAACGCGAGCACGCGTTCCGCGCCATCGTGGATGAGGAGTCGGTGGAAGGCATGGTCTACCAGGGCTCGCCGACCAGTGCCGGCGGTTGGGGGCAGGCCGTCGAGGAACTGGTGACCTGGCTGGCCGAACTGCCCAAGCCGATCGGCATCGTCGCCGTGACCGATGCGCGCGCCCGCCAGTTGCTGCAGGCCTGTGTGATGGGCGGCATCGCGGTCCCGGAACAGATCGCCATCGTCGGCATCGACAACGATCCGATGGCCCAGCTGCTCACCCGCATTCCGCTCACCTCGGTCATCCAGGGCGCGGAGGAAATGGGACGCACGGCCGCTCACCTTCTGCACCAGATGCTGCGCGGCATGGATTGCGCCGGCACGCGTGTGCTGGTGCCGCCGGTCGGCATCAACGTGCAGGCGTCGAGCAAGTTCCATCCGATACGCAGCCCGCACGTGATGCGCGCCAGCCACTACATTCGCCAGTACGGTTGCCTCGGCATCAAGACCGAACAGGTGGCCGATTACGTCGGCGTGTCGCGCACGGTGCTCGAAGAACACTTCAAACGCGAGCTCAAGCAGACCGTGCACCAGGTGATTCTCACGCACAAGCTCGACACCGCGTGCGACCTCATCGCCAACTCGGATGTACCGCTCGCCGACATCGCGCTGCGCTGCGGCTTCACCTCACTGCAATACATGTATGCGGTATTCCGGCGCGAGTACGACTGTACGCCACGCCAATACCTCGACCTCCATCGCAAGACGGCGGCAACCTGATCGTTGCCCGCAGGGACCGCACCATCCATGCCTGTATCCAATGCCACCGCCTGGGGCCAGTTTCCCGACGGCCGACCGCTCCACCGCTGGACCCTGCGCAACGCACGCGATGCGCAGATCGACATCACCGATCTCGGTGGCACCCTGCTCTCCTGGCAGTCGCCCGATCGCCAGGGTCGCGTGGGCGAGGTATTGCTCGGCCATGCCACGGCGCAGCAGTACATCGAATCGAACGCGTACATGGGCGCCATCGTCGGCCGCTGGGCGAACCGCATTCGCGGCGGCCGTTTTCGACTCGATGGCATTGACTACAAGGTGGATCGCAACGATGGTGGCAACCACCTGCACGGTGGACACTACGGCTTCCATTTGCAGCGCTGGGATGTGGAACCGGACGGCGAGTCGCTGGTGATGCGCCTGGTCTCACCTGAAGGCGACGGCGGCTTTCCCGGCGAGGTGCATGTGGAACTCCGCTACCGGTTCGACGACGACGGCACGCTGGACCTGCAATACAAAGCAACCTCCGATGCGCCGACCCCGCTGAGTCTTACCGCACATCCCTATTTCAATCTCAACGACCGCCGTCCGGATGTCCGCGATCACGTGATCCGGATCGACGCGGACGAGTTCCTTGCCATCGATGCGGGGGCGATTCCCGTCGGCCGCCAGCATGTGGCGGGCACGGCGTTCGATTTTCGCGACGCGGCGCCGATAGGCTCGCGGCTGCACTGGCCCGATCCGCAACTGCGCCTGGTCGGCGGTTTCGACCACTGTTATATCCCGCGCGGGCCGACGGGTTCGGCGCTGCGACCGGTCGCCGTCATTACCGAACCATCCAGCGGCCGTCGCCTGAGTGTCGAGACCGACCGGCCGGGACTGCAGTTCTACAGCGGGCAGAAGCTCACCGGCCAGCCCAGCCGCGGCGAAGATCCCTACGGCCCGTTCGCCGGCTTTGCGCTCGAGGCTCAGGCCTTCCCCGACCAGATCAACGGCCCCGAGGCCGAAGGCGCGATCCTGCGACCCGGTGTCACGTGGCGCCAGCACACGCGCTACAGGGTGGATACCGCCTGATCATGGCGGCCCCGCCTGGGGACCCGGCTCTCCGTGGGAGCCGATTCATCGGCGATGGGTGCTCGCCGCTGCCTGGCCCGCTGCCGCGGGATCGCCGATAAATCGGCTCCTACAAGAGCCTGAAGGGCCCCCCGGGCGGGTAGAATGGGCGGATGTCCCTTATCCAACTCCTCAATGTCGACTACAGCGTCGGCGGCCCGCTCCTGCTCGAACAGGTCAATCTTTCCCTCGATGCCGGCGAGCGTGTCTGCATCGTCGGGCGCAACGGCGCCGGAAAGTCCACCCTGCTCAAGCTGATCGCCGGCGAAATCCATGCCGACGACGGCGAGATCCGCCTGCAGGGCGGCACGCGGATCGCCCGCCTGACCCAGGAAGTGCCGCAGGACACCACCGGCAGCGTTTTCGACGTGGTGGCCGATGGCCTGGGCGAGTTGGGTCATCTGCTCGCCCGCTACCATCACGCGCTGGAAGAAGGCGACATGGACGCACTGGGCGAAGTCCAGACGAAGATCGAAACACTGAACGCCTGGGACCTCGAGTCCCGCGTGGAGCAGGTGATCGAGCGACTCGAGCTGCCAGCCGATACCGATTTCGCCGACCTCTCAGGCGGCATGAAGCGTCGTGTATTGCTCGGCCAGGCGCTGGTACGCGATCCCAACCTGCTCCTGCTCGACGAGCCGACCAACCACCTCGACATCGAGGCGATCGCCTGGCTCGAAACTTTCCTGAAGAATTTCAGCGGCAGCATCGTCTTCATCACCCATGACCGCAGCTTCCTGCGTTCGCTGGCCACGCGCATCGTCGAGATCGACCGCGGCAACGTCACCAGCTGGCCGGGCGACTACGACAACTACCTGCGCCGCCGCGAAGAGCGCCTCCATGCGGAAGCGCAGGCCGTCGCGCATTTCGATCGCAAACTGGCCCAGGAAGAAGTCTGGATCCGCCAGGGTATCAAGGCACGACGCACTCGCAACGAAGGCCGCGTGCGCGCACTCAAGGCGCTGCGCAACGAGCGCGCCGAACGCCGCGAACAGTCTGGCACGGCCAAGATCACGCTTGCCGTCGCGCAGGCGGGCGGGCGCAAGGTCGTCGATGCCAAGCACATCACCCAGGCCTACGGCGGCCGTACGCTACTCGGCGACATCTCGACCACGATCATGCGCGGCGATCGCGTCGGCATCATGGGCCCGAACGGCGCAGGCAAGTCCACGCTGCTGAAGATCCTGCTTGCCGAGCTCAAGCCGCAACAGGGTGAAGTCACCCTCGGCACCGGCCTGCAGATCGCCTACTTCGACCAGCACCGCTCCACGCTGGACGACAGCATGAACGCGCTGGACAACGTGGCCGAGGGCCGCGAGTACATCGAGCTCAACGGCCAGCGCAAGCACATCATCGGCTACCTGCAGGACTTCCTGTTCTCGCCGGAACGTGCGCGTGCGCCGATCACCCGTCTCTCCGGCGGCGAGCGCAACCGATTGCTGCTGGCCAAGCTGTTCGCCCAGCCATCCAACCTGCTGGTCATGGATGAGCCGACCAACGATCTCGACGTGGAAACGCTGGAGCTGCTCGAAGAGCTCCTTGGCGACTACACCGGTACGCTGCTGCTGGTGTCCCATGACCGCGACTTCATCGACAACGTGGTGACCAGCACCCTGGTGCTCGAGGGCGACGGCCAGGTCGGCGAGTACATCGGCGGCTACACCGAGTGGCTGCGCCAGAAGCCGATCATCGCTGCGGCGCGTGCGTCGAATGCAAAAACCAACGTGGCACCTGCCGCAGTGGCGGCTCCGGCACCGGCACCCGCCTCGGCGCCGAAGAAAAAGTTGTCGTTCAAGGAACAACGCGAGCTGGACCTGCTGCCAGCGAAGCTCGAGGAACTCGAGACGGAAATCGCCAGGCGCACCGCGGCGATGAACGATCCGAAGTACTTCCAGCAGGATGCTGCGGCGATTACGCGTGGCAACGAGGAACTGGCGAAGGTACAGGCCGAACTGGATACCGCGTTCGCGCGGTGGGGAGAGCTGGAAGGGTGATCGGGCGACATACGTGATCGCGAGCACCCTTCGCCGATAAATCGGCTCCCACATAAAGCCCGGCTCGCCCGCGACCGCAAGCGGCCTTTTGTGGGAGCCGCTTCAGCGGCGATGCTCCTGCTTACAGCCGAAACACCTCGACCACCCGCGCCAGCTCACCCGCCTGATCTTCCAGGCTCTTCGCCGCCGCAGCCGCCTCTTCCACCAGTGCCGAATTCTGTTGGGTCGAATCATCCATGCGTGACACGGCATGATTGATCCTTCCGATCTGTTCGGATTGCTCGTTCGTCGCCCGGCTGATGTTGCCCATCAGGTCGGCCACGTCGCGAATGCGACCGAGCACGGTGGCCATATTGCGGCCCGCTTCGGTCACCAGGCCGTGGCCAGCGTCCACCTGCTCCACCGATTCAGTGATCAGCGATTCGATTTCCTTCGCCGCCGTGGCGCTGCGATGGGCCAGGTTGCGTACCTCCTCCGCCACCACCGCAAAGCCCCTGCCCTGCTCGCCCGCGCGCGCCGCTTCGACAGCCGCGTTCAGCGCCAGGATGTTGGTCTGGAAGGCGATGCCGTTGATGATGCCGATCACGTCGGCGATGCGTTGGGCCGAGGTCTGGATGCCGTTCATGGCCTCGACCGCTTCCTGCATCGCACCGGCCTCCTGCTGCACGGCAACGCTGGCATGCTCGGCCAGCGTGCTTGCACGCGCCGCGTTGGTCGCGTTGTCACGCACGGTACGCGTCAGCTCGTCGAGGCTCGACGCCGTCATCTGCAGCTCGTGCGCCTGGGTTTCGGTACGCGTCGACAGGTCGGCGTTACCTGCCGCGATTTCCGACGTGCTTCCCGTCATGCTTGCCGTAGCCTTGCGCACGGACCGGGCGATATCGCCAAGGCCGTCGCCGATGCCGTCGATGGAACGCATTAACTGGCCGATCTCATCGCCGCGCGTGGACTCCAGCCGCGCCGTGAGATCGCCCTCGGCCAGGCGCCTGGCCGCCTCGACCGCGTGCGACAACGGCCGCGTGATGCGCGCACGGATCGCAACGAAGAGCAGCATGCAAAGCACCGCGACCATGCCGACGGCGGTGCCGACCGCGACCATGCGCAGATGCCTCACCGGGCCATACAGCTCATCCATGTCCACCGTGCCGGCGACCAGCCAGCTCCAGGCGGGATCGGTGGCGTAAATGGCGAGGCGGTTCACCGTGTGACCGTCCACGCTCGCGCTGTAATGCAGCTCTCCGTGCTTGCCGGACAACATGCGGCCGAACACAGGCTGGCCATCGACATCCATCATCTTGAGGGCGGCGCCGTCGGCCCTCATCGCGGCATCCTTTGTCATCGGATCGACGATGAACGTGCCATAGCGCTTGCCGGCGCTGGCGTCGATCACCGAGTAGTAGCCGCTCTGGCCAATCCGTATGGCGGCGATTTCCTGGGAGAGATTGGCCATCTCGCTGGTGATCTCGACGCCGACGAACCAGGCGCCGACTACGTTGCCCGAGGCGTCATGGATCTGCTCGTAGCGCGTGATATAGGGGCGGTCGAACAGGACGGCGGGACCGCCGTACGATTTGTTGGACAACAGCTGCGGAAAGGCCGGGTGGGCGTGGTCGATGGACGTGCCGACCGCGCGCGAGCCGTCTTCCTTCTTGAGCGAGGTGGTCACCCGGATGAAGTCCGGCCCGTCACGGACGAACAGCGTCGCGACAACGTGTGCACGCGCGGAGAACTCGTCCACCTGGGTGAAGTCGCCATTGAGCGCCTTGCCGTCATGCAACAGGGTGGGCACGGTGTGGCCGCTCATCATCACTCGGTGCTTGTCGTCCACTGTGAACGTGCCGGGGTAATAGCTCTTGAACAGGCCGAGGAAGCGATCCGACTCGGCCAGCAACGCACCACTGAAGGTATTCACCGTGGCGATGATGGCGCGGTTGCCCCGTTCGAGATCGTCGCGTGCACGCGTCTCGAGCTCGTGCGAGACCATGGTGGTCACGACGATGGTCAGCACCGCGACACCGACGGCTACGATGCCGACCACGAGCAGCGTAAGGCGGGCGCCCACGCTCATGCTGCGCGCCGTGGCGCGATTGACGATGCTGTTCATACGGTGCCTTTGCGAAGTCCTCGGGCATCCCTTGCGGATGCCCTTACACCGGCGTTGTCGGCAGACTTCAGGGGGACTTTAGGCCCGAAGCGGATTCTCTTTGCGCGATGAGACGGCGAAAGCCGCCGTCTCATCGACTTTTACGGCAGTGGCTCAGCCGGTGTTCTGCAGGCCCTGGGATACGCCGTTGACGCAGGCCACGAGGGCATTGAGCAGCGCGTCATCCTTGCCGCCCGTCGCGCGCCAGCGCTTGAGCAGGTCGACCTGGAGCAGGCTCATCGGATCGACGTACGGGTTGCGCAGGCGGATCGAGGTGGCAAGGCGCGGGTCGCCGGCCAGCAGTTCATCGGCGCCCTTGAGCTTCAGCACCCAGGCCACGGTCCGTTCGAACTCGGCGCGGACCATGGGGAAGAAGCGCTCATGCAGCGGCCCGGCAAGTTTCGAGAACGCTTCGGCGATGTCGATGTCGGCCTTCGCCAGCACCATTTCCACGTCGTCCAGCATCGTCGACACGAACGGCCATTCGCGTGCCATGTGCACGAGGTGTTCCTCACCGCATTCTTTCGCCACGACTTCCAGGGCGCTACCCAACCCGTACCAGCCGGTAAGCACGGCGCGGCACTGCGTCCAGGAGAACACCCAGGGAATCGCACGGAGATCTTCCACGCCCTTCATGCTGCGGCGGCGCGCCGGGCGCGATCCCAGGGTCATGCGCTCGATCACGTCGATGGGCGTGGCACCACGGAAATAGTCGACGAAGCCTTCGGTATCGACGAAGGCGCGGTACGCCTTGCGACTCTCCGCGGAAAGCTTCGCCATGGTGTCCTTCCAGGCCTCTTCGCGCACTTCCACCTCGCGCGGGCGCAGCGAAGCGCGCATCACCGCACCCAGCGTCTGCTCGAGATTGCGCACGGCGAGCGCGCGGATGCCGTACTTGCGGTGGATCACTTCGCCTTGCTCGGTCACGCGCAGCACACCGCCGACCGAACCGCGCGGCGAAGCCATCAGGGCCGGCGTGATGCGTGAACCGCCGCGACTGGCCGAGCCACCGCGACCATGGAAGAACGCAACGCGAATACCCGCCTTCGCCGCCACGTCGAGAAGATCGACCTGGGCCCGCTGCAGGCTCCACTTCGAGGCCAGGGTGCCGCCGTCCTTGCCGCTGTCCGAATAGCCGAGCATCACCCACTGGCGATCGCCGCGCGCTTTCAGGTGCTCCCGGTACACCGGATCGTCGAGCAATGCCTGCAAGGTCTCCGCGCCGCCGGCGAGATCGTCGATGGTCTCGAACAGGGGAGCGACATCGAGCGGCACGCGACCGTCTTCGACCAGGCCTCCCCGACGCGCGAGCGCCAGTACGGCAAGCACGTCGGCCGCGCTCTCGGCCATGCTGATGATGTATAGCCCCGTCGCTTCCTGGCCGTAACGCTTGCGCGAATCGGCCAGCGTGGCGAACACCTCGCGCAACATCGTCGCCGCCTCGTGGTCGTCGCCAGCGACGAAGTTGCGCTCACCCGCCGCATACGGACGCAGCGTCTTCACGCGCGTTGGCGTGTCGTGATTGGCGAACTCCGCGTCATCGAGCAAGGCGGACAATGCTTCGTCGTGAATGCGCGCGTCCTGGCGTACATCCAGGCGCGCCAGATGAAATCCGAACGTGCGTGCGCGCCAGAGAAGACGGCCGACGGCGTAGGCGCCGGCATGCTTGCCACCATGGGCAACGAGGCTTTTTTCGATCAGCCCGATGTCATCGATGAACTGGTCGGCGGAGGCATAGGCCCCGGTCTGCTCGTGCAGTGTGGCTTCGAGCCGCGCAGCAACGAACTTGAGGAAGCTTCGGTACGGCATGTCCGCATGGCGCGGACGGATGCGCGCCGCAGCGTCGGGGAGTTCTTCGTGGTAGCGCTCCAGGCGGCGCACGAGCCGATCGTCGAGCGCCACCCGGTCGTCGGTCTGGCTGAGCAGCCGGCCCAGTTCCGCCGTGTCGTCGAGGTAACGTTCGAGCACCAGCGAACGCTGCGCACCGAGTGTCGCTGCGATGGTCTCCGCGTTAACGTTCGGATTGCCGTCCATGTCGCCACCTACCCAGGTGGCGAAACGCAGCAGACGCGGAATGGTCACGCCTTCGCCGTAGGTTTCCGCGATGGCCTGCTCCAGCGCCTCGTACAGCGCCGGAAGCACGCGGTAGATCGGCCGCGCGATGTAGAAACCCACGTGATCGAATTCGTCCTGCACACTCGGCCGCACCGGCGAGGCCTCGGCGGTCTGCCAACCGGCCGACAGTGCCATGAGGATGCGCGCGTCGTCGTCGCGCAGTTCCTGCGGTGTGCGCGTCGGGTCGAACTCGTCGACCAGGGCGCGCACGATCTCCTGCTCTTTCTCCAGCAACGAGCGGCGCACCGCTTCGGTCGGGTGCGCGGTGAACACGGGCTCGACATCGAGACGGCCGAGCAGCGCGGTGAGTTCGTCGCGGCTGACCCCGTCCTTCTTGAGGCGGGCGAGCACGGCAGCCAGCGACTCCGGCTGCGGCGCGCCACCCTCCCGCTGGTAGTCGCGACGGCGGCGAATGCGATGGACGCGTTCGGCGGTGTTCACGGCCTGGAAATAGGTGGCAAAGGCGCGGGCCAACGACTCGGCGTCGGCCGCTTCCAGGCCGGTCAGCGGCTCGGCGAGCGCATCCACGGCGGCGCCACTGCGCCGGCGGTGGATCGCGGTCGTTCGCACGTGCTCCACGCGCTCGTAGAAGGCCTGGCCGCCCTGCTCGGCGAGCATCTGGCCGACCAGGGTGCCGAGGCGGCGTACGTCCTCGCGCAGGGGGCCGTCGTGGGGCAGGAATTCGGGATCGCGGGCGGCTTCCATCGGGCTCTCTGCAGTCATCGGAACCCCGAGAGTACCTAAAAAAGTGTGTTCATCCCTGCATCCGGATTCCGCGATACAATGGGAGACCGTTTTGCCCGCCGAGGGGCGCTGCGACCATGGGGTCTCCCATAGGCCAGGCTCGGCGCGGCCTCCTGTACAACGGCGCCCCCGTAACCAATCGGAGCTACGCCCCATGAACGCCGTCACCAAAGATACCTCTTTCCAGGACTTCAAGGTCCGCGATATCACGCAAGCCGCGCTCGGTCGCCGCCGCATCCGCATGGCCGAGGAAGAAATGCCGGGCCTGATGCAGATCCGTGCGCGCTACTCCAAGGAAAAGCCGCTCCAGGGCGTGCGTCTCTCCGGCTCGCTGCATGTGACCAAGGAAACCGCCGTCCTCGCCGAGACCCTGCGCGAACTGGGCGCCTCGGTGCGCTGGGCCTCCTGCAACATCTTCTCCACCCAGGACGACGTCGCCGCGGCGATGGCCGAGGGCGAGCTGCCGGTGTTCGCCTGGAAGGGCGAGTCGCTGGAAGAGTACTGGGACTGCACGCTCGACATGCTGACCCACCCGGGCGAACTCGGCCCCCAGCTCATCGTCGACGACGGTGGCGACGCCACGCTCTTCATCCATAAGGGTGTCGAACTCGAAGACGGCAGCGACTGGGTCAACACGCCCAGCGGCAACCACGAAGAGCAGGTCATCAAGGACCTGGTCAAGCGCACCGCCGCCGCCCGTCCGGGCTGGTTCAAGAAGGTCGCTGCCGAATGGCGCGGTGTCTCGGAAGAGACCACCACCGGCGTGCATCGCCTGTACCAGCTCGCCGAAGCGGGCAAGCTGCTGGTCCCGGCCATCAACGTCAACGACTCGGTGACCAAGAGCAAGTTCGACAACCTCTACGGTTGCCGTGAGTCGCTGGCCGACGGCATCAAGCGCGCCACCGACCTGATGGTCGCGGGCAAAGTAGCCGTGGTCTGCGGTTATGGCGACGTCGGCAAGGGCTGCGCACATTCGCTCAAGGGCTTCGGCGCCCGCGTGATCGTCACCGAGATCGATCCGATCAACGCCCTGCAGGCGGCGATGGAAGGTTTCCAGGTCACCACGATCGAAGAGACCCTCGGCCTCGGCGACATCTACGTCACCACCACAGGCAACAAGGACATCATCACGCTCGAGCACATGGCGGCGATGAAGAACAACGCCCTGGTCTGCAACATCGGCCACTTCGATAACGAAATCCAGATGGATCGCCTCAACGGCGCGAAGGACGTCACCCGCGAGACGATCAAGCCGCAGGTCGACCGTTACACCTTCGCCAAGGGCAACGCCATCTACATGCTGGCCGAAGGCCGCCTGGTGAACCTCGGTTGCGCCCATGGCCACCCGAGCTTCGTCATGTCGAACAGCTTCTCCAACCAGACGCTGGCGCAGCTGGACCTGTGGGCCAACAAGGACACCTACGAGAAGACGGTGTACCGCCTGCCGAAGAAGCTCGACGAGGAAGTCGCCCGCCTGCACCTGGCCCAGATCGGCGTGAAGCTCACCGTGCTGACCAAGGACCAGGCCGACTACATCGGCGTGCCGGTGGAAGGCCCGTACAAGCCGGACCATTACCGCTACTGATCGATGGCTTCATAGCAACACCGGAAAGGCGCCCCTCGGGCGCCTTTTTTTGTTTATGACGCCCGCTTTGTGTGGGAGCCGCTTCAGCGGCGATAGCCAGATCAGCGCAAGGACCCATTCGCCGCTGAAGCGGCTCCCACATGGAACAGCAGGCTGCTTGCAGCATTCAGCCATCTTTCCATCTGGATGGAAAGATATATACTCAGGCCATCGTTCCGGGAACCGCACCCATGCCCGCCATTAGTTTCGAGTTTTTCCCGCCCAAGACCGACGAGCAGCGCGCCCAGCTCGACACGACCGTCGGCCGGCTGAAGAAACACACGCCGGACTACGTCTCGGTGACTTTCGGTGCGGGCGGTTCGACGCTGAGCTACACCGACGAAACCGTAAAACGGCTGCGCGCCGAGCACGGCCTTTCCGTGGCGCCTCACCTGTCCTGCATGGGTGGCACCCGCGCCGAAATCGCCGCCTTGCTCGACCTGTACAAGGCCACCGATTGCCGGCGCATCGTCGCCCTCCGCGGCGACCTCCCTTCGGGCATGGCCTCGCCAGGCGACTTCCGCTACGCAGCGGAACTGGTCGCCTTCATCCGCGAGCACAGCGGCAACCACTTCCACATCGAAGTGGCCGCCTATCCGGAAACCCATCCACAAGCCGAGAACGCGCTGGTCGACCTGCGCCACTTCAAGGCCAAGGTGGACGCCGGTGCCGATGGCGCGATCACCCAGTACTTCTTCAATCCGGACGCTTATTTCCGCTTCGTCGACGACGTGACCCGCCTGGGCGTGAAGGTTCCGATCGTGCCCGGCATCATGCCGATCGCGAACTTCGCCCAGCTTCGCCGGTTCTCCGAGCAGTGCGGCGCGGAGATTCCCCGCTGGATCGTCAAGCGCATGCAGGCGCACGGCGACGATGCCGCCGCCGTGCGCGACCTCGGTGCCGACGTGGTGGCCGAACTCTGCCAGCGTCTGCTCGACGGCGGCGCCCCTGGCCTGCACTTCTATACGATCAACCGGGCCAAGGCGACCATCGGCGTGCTGGAGCGGCTCGCGGCTCGCTAAACGTGCGCGCCGTCACTCTCCGCTGAAGCGCGTACGCGGATGATGGCGCACCGCCGCCACGCATGACGCCTTTCGTGAAACGTGCCCTCGTCCTGTTGCTGCTGCTGATCGCCCTTCCTGCCGCCGCGCAGACGACGATCCACCGATGCGTCGGCACGGACGGCCGCCCCGTGTTCACCGACCGGCAGTGCACGAGCATCGGCGCGACCTCGCTCATGCCACCGGCGCTTCCCGCGACCAGTTCCAGCTCCCCCGACGCGCCGGCCGGCCCCAGCACCGGCCTGCTCTGCGCGAAAGACGTGGCCGGGCTGCGCGAGGGCATCGCCCAGGCCTTCGCCAACCGCGACGCCAATCGCATCGGTGGGCTGATCCTCTGGAACGGCTATGGCAGCGGTGGCGCGGTGGAGAACATCCGCAACATGGAGACGCTGGTCCACCAGCCCCTGCTGGCGGTGGAGGGCAATGAAGCCGGGGGCCTCGACGCCGTGACCTCCGGGCCCGGCAACGAGGCCGCCACCCGGCGCGCCCATTTCAGCGTGGTGCGGGACTCCGGCTGCCTCTGGCTGCGCCCACCAGCCTGACCCTGGCGGTGCGCCTTGACGCGTCGCGCCATGGCCTGACTGGCGCCGCGCGTTATCATGGGCGGTCCCCTGGAGAGCGAACCCATGCAGAACTACCCCGATTGGATCTGGCAGAACGGGCAGATCAAGCCCTGGCGCGATGCCACCGTCCACGTCATGTCGCATGCGCTGCACTACGGATCCTCGGTGTTCGAGGGCATCCGCAGCTATGAGACACCGGAAGGCGCGGCCATCTTCCGCCTCACCGACCACCTCAAGCGCCTGTACATGTCGGCGAAGATCTACGACATCGAGATCCCCTACTCCATCGACGAACTCGCCGCGGCCTGTCGCGACGTGGTCAAGAAGAACGACCTCAAGGCGGCTTACCTGCGTCCGGTCGCATTCCGTGGCCTGGGTGGCTTCGGTCTCTCGGCCGAATGCCCGACCGACGTGGCCGTGGCCACCTGGCCGATGGGCCCCTACCTCGGACCCGAGGCGCTGGAAAACGGCATCGACGCCTGCGTGTCCAGCTGGCAGCGTTTCGCGCCGAACACCATTCCCGCGGGCGCCAAGGCCGGCGGTAACTACCTCTCCGGCCAGCTGATCGCGCGTGAAGCGCGTCGTCTCGGCTTCGGCGAAGGCATCGCGCTGGCCTCGACCGGCCTGCTCAGCGAAGGCGCCGGCGAGAACCTGTTCCTCGTGTTCGACGGCGTGCTGCATACGCCGCCGGCCAGCGCGTCGATCCTCACCGGCATCACCCGCCACACGTTGATGACCCTCGCCCGCGAGGACGGCATCGAAGTCGTGGAGCGTGACCTGCCACGCGAATACCTGTATCTCGCCGACGAAATCCTGATGTGCGGCACGGCGGCGGAAGTCACGCCGATTCGCGCGGTCGACGGCAAGCAGATCGGTAATGGCAAGGGTGGCCCGATCACCCGTCGCCTACAGGAGCTTTACTTCGGCCTGTTCAGCGGGAAGACCGCGGACCGTTGGGGTTGGCTCGAGGCGCTCTGAGCAAGAAGCATCGCCGCTGAAGCGGCTCCCACAGGGGGCATGGTCGCTTCCTGTAGGAGCCGATTCATCGGCGATGCTCTTAGAGCAACTTAATTGCAGAACCCGTTCGGATACGACGACGAGCGATACGCATACAGCCAGCTCGTCTTGCCGCCATCGTTGGCGATATTCCAGTTGTTGCCGATCGAACCGATCGCCGTGTTCAGCGTCTGCGAACGCGTCAGCACCGGCGTGGTGAAGTAGTTGTCCTCATCGGCGTCGACGCGGAACGACAGCTCGGCCAGCGCCGGCGTGGTGGCGCCGTCGATGTACCAAAGAGTCAACGTGAACTCCGCGATAGACTCACCGATGTCGGACACCGGACCGTCGTACTCCTGCTGGGTCACGGTTACCCCAGCGACCTTCGACAGCGCGGACGTGGACATGTCGGACAACGCCGTCGCACCGGGGAACAACTTGATCAGCGCGGCCACCGTGGTCGGCGTGGTGGTCGCGTCCTGCTTGGTCGAATGCGCCAGCACGAGGTTGCCCGGCGTCACGTCGGTCTCGAGCTTGGTCGACTTGTTCTTGCCCGCACCGGACACGTCCGTCCAATAGGACAGCTCTTCGTCCGCATGGCGGAACTTGAACTGGATATCGGTATCGCCGCCGGCGCGCGTACGCACCGAGTAGCCGCGCTTGTTCAGCGGGCACGTCCCCGGCGTGTCGTAGTAAGCCAGCGTGTCGCGGTTGGCTGCAGCGAAGTTGCCGGTGACGGTCTTATCGAAACCCAGAGCGGACAGGCGAGTGGAAAGATTCGTCAGCAAGGTGGCTGCTGCGCTCGACGGATTGCTGGCGAAGCGCGAGGGGTCGACCAGGACCTTGTATTCCTTGCTGTCGACGTAAGCCGGCGTATTGGCGTGGCTGGCGACGGAGCCCAGCATGAGGGTCGCCGAGAGCAGCGAAAGAACCGTACGTTTCATCATGCGCATAACCCTTTATCGGTGGTTGGAGGCGGCGGTGGAACGCATGCCCGGCAAGGTCAGCCGGTACACGAGAATGCGGTTGTCGTTGTCGATGGCCGAATCGCAACCCTGCCCGTCCATGACGCAGTGCTTCGCGATGAAGTCGTTGTCGTTGCCGACAAGCAGGAACCAGTCGTCGGGGCGCGTGGGGTCCAGCGCCGGAACAAGGTCCATCGCTTCCCACTTCTCGGAGAGTTGGGTGGTGTCCTTCCTGCCCCCTTCGATGCCGAGACCGAAGCGTGCGAGGTCGGTGGGATCGAGCAGATTGACCAGCGGCTTCCATGTCGCGACGCGGATGTCGTCGCGCAGCTTGCCGTCTCCGCCAAGAACCGACGTCGTCGATGTCTCGTACGTCGTCCCCGACAGGTTGCTGGCTCCATCGGTGTCGACCAGCAGCACGCTCTTGTAGACGATAGGCTTGCCACCCTCGGCACCAAGGCCGTTGCCGTCGCGTGCCAGCATCAGGAAGGTGTGGTTGTCGAGGACGCGGATTTCGCTTTGGGCAGCGGTCTTGTTCGGTGCGCCGCCGTCGCCGCGATCGGCATAAACGGGCAGGCGCACGACGTAGTGACCCACCGGCATCTTTGGCACGCCGCCATGGCTTACGTCATACACCAGCACGCGGGCGAGCGAGCGACCCGATGCATCCGCGGGAACCTCACGGGCTTCCGCGTCCTGAATCAGCGCACTCTGCAAGACCACGAACAGCCGCGTGCCGTCCGGCGACAAGGCCATGCCTTCGACGCCCTGGTTATTGCGTCGGCCGGTAACCGGCGGCTTCAGCGAGGTAAAGTCAGGCTTGCCGTCCGCATCCAATGGACGAACCGCCTTCGGCGGCACGATGATGCCCGTGAGCTTGCCCTTCGCATCGAAACGATAGACGTTGGCGGCGTACTCGTCGCCGACGTAGAAGCCACCGTCGCGGGTGAACTGTAACGACTCCGCATCGAGCGATACCTTGCCTTCGCCGATACCGCTGGCTGGCGAAGGCAGCACGATGCCGCGCTCCTTCCGCACGCCCTTCCCGGGCTCCGCACCCGTAAAGGGCTTTCCACCAAGGTCGCGCAGCTCGAGCCCGCCATCGACCTGCAGGGATACCGCCCCCGATGTAGGAGCCGCTTCAGCGGCGATAACAGGTTGCGACGCGGCTTCGTTACCGCGCTCCGCAGGAATCGCCGGCGCAGCCGGCTCCCACACTTTTCTAGCTGGCTCCCACACTTTCATCGAGAACCGAAAACGATGCAGCCGCCCGCGGTAATCGAAGAACACGTTGTGCTCGGGATCATTCCGCCCACGATCGGGCAAGGTCCAAAGCACGCCCGTATACGTGTCGCCATCGCGCTTCCAGCTACCCGGCTCGATCGCCAGCGACGAGAACGAACCCAGCGTGTCGCCGAGGAAGTCGATCGTCCCCGCGGGCAAGGAGCCGGTGGCGACCAGACCGTGATCGACGTACGTCTTGCCGCCGAGCTCCACGGAACGCGGTAACGGCGCCTGCGCCACATCGGCAACGCGCACATCGACGTTCTGCGCCGAGGCGCTGCCAAGCATTAGCACCGCGCCGAGACCCGCGATCCGGTGGACCATCAGAACCGCACATCCAGCGTAGCGAAGACCTGCAGCGGCGCCGACGCATGGAACACATAGGCGGTACCAGCCGGGTCGCTCGGCACGAAGGCGCTGGAGTCGAAGTTGCTCGCGTAGCGCTTGTCGGTGAGGTTGGTGACATTCAGAGCCAGGCGCACGTCCTTGGCGACGGACACCGGGCCGAAGTCGTATCCACCCGACATATCCCACGTGGTGAAACCACCGAAGCCCTGGTCGTTGGTGTACGTGTAGTAGCGCTTGCCCGTGTACTTGCCGCGCAACGAAGCGAACCAGGGACCCTGGGTCCAGTCGATCTGCGTCGCGAACAGCTTGGTCGGCGTATCGGTCTGGATCTTGCCGCTGGTGTGCTGGACCACCCCGGCCTGCACATAGTCGCTCGCGTAGGTCGAGCGGTTGAACGAGGCCGAGTTGTACCAGCGCAGGTTGCTCGTCGGCTGCCAGACGAAGGTCAGCTCGACGCCATGGCTGTTGACGCCGCCGACGTTGTAGAAGCGGTTACCGCAGCTCGGCCCGACCGGCTGGCGCGAGTCGCAGGGGTTGTACTGGAGCAGGCGGTTATCGAAGCGCACGTTATACGCGGCGACCGAAGCGGCCACCTGGTCGGTCTCGATGCGGTAACCCGCTTCGAGACTGCGCGACTTCTCCGGCTTCAGGTCTGCCTGCGTGTCCCAGACCGACTGGGCCACGGCCTGCGGGCCGAGCTTGAAGCCACCCTGGAACATGGCGATGTTCTTCGAGAAGCTGGTGAAGATCTCCTGACCTTCGGCAAGCTTGTAGCGTGCGCCGAACTGCGGCAGAAGCGCCTTGCTCGCGCTGAGCGAACCCGTCGCGAACTGGTTGTTCGAGTTGGCGGGAATCGGCTTCGCGGCGTCGCCGGGCAGCGCCTGCGCACGCGAGGTGACGTGCGGGCTCTTCACGCCAACGTCGATCGTGAGCGCGTCATCGAGGAAGGTGAGCGTGTCCTGCAGGAAGGCCTGACGCGTATTCCACACCGTGCGCTGGTCGAAGACCCCGAGATCGGGCGTCGCGTCGATCGGCCCGCTGAGGTCACGTGGACCGGTCACGTAGCTGCTGTAACGCGAGGCAGTGGATACGTTGTGCTCATACCAGACACCGCCTTCGATATGCTGGTTGGCGATATCCCAACCGGCCGAAAGCACCGCACCGGTGCGATTGATCGTATAGAGCGTGTTGCGGAAGATGATCGGCAACTGTTGCGGCGTACCCGGGTAGGAATACGTGCCGCTGTTCCAGTTGTGACCCTCACCGGCGTCCTCGTGGTGGTAGACCTGGGCGTGGATGGTGACCGAATCGCTCGGGAAGAAGTCACCGGCGAGGTAGTAGAGATCGTCGTTGCGCAGGATCTGGCCCGCGGTAAATGCACCATCCGCGTCGGTATCCGCACCGCTCTTATCGCAGAGCTTCGCGTTGAGCGTGCCGGCGTTGCAGTACGCCTTGCCGATCGCCTTCTGCCAGTTGGGCGCGGAGCCACCCCAGTCCCAGCCAAGACCGCGAGCCAGCTCACTCTTGGACAGATAGAAGTAGTCCGCCTGCGAGGTGCGCGAGGTGTCCGCGAAACCGGTGAAGCGCGCCCAGTCCAGGTTCCACACGGCCTTGCCGTTGAACTGTTTCGTGGTCGAGCCGTTGTAGGCCGTCTGGTCGTTCCACAGGTCGGACGTGGTCTTGGCGCCGGACAGGTACATCGAGAAGCCGTTGTACTCGCCGGTATCGAAGCGCGCATACGTGCGACGGTTGGCATCGCTGCCCAGGGTCTCCGAGACGCGACCGCCCATCGTCTTCGACGGGTCGTTCGAGGTGTAGGCGATGGTACCGCCCAGGTTGCTCGTCGACGGCGTGCCGAGATTGCCGATGCCCTCGGAGAGTTCGGCACCGGCGAAGTTTTCGGAAATCAGCGCGCGGTTGATCGAAAGGCCGTTGTAGTTGTTGTAGGCGCTGTCACCCAGCGGCATACCGTCGAGCGTGTAACCCAGGCGCGTGCCGCTGAAGCCACGCAGGCTCAGCGTCATCGATTGTTCGTTGGTGCCCAGCGCGTCGACCGATTGCGCATTCACGCCCGGAAGCGTGTTGAGAACTTTCTGGAGGCTCGTTCCCGGCGGCAGGGCTTTCTGATCCGAGGGGCGCAGGCGCTGCACCTGACGGGTTTCGCCGGTGCCGATCACCGAGACCGCATCGAGGTCCTGCACCTTGTCGCGCTTGGCGGCGCTGGCGCTGGTGTCAACCGGAGCGGTGGTGTCGGTATCGGTCGCGTAGGCGACGGAGGTCAGGGCCATGCCGAGGGCAACGGCCAGAAGGGTCTGCTTGAACAAGGGACTGCATCCTTACACTCGCGGACGCGTCGCGGCACACCTCCCCTGAGGGTGCCCATCACGCGCCGTGGAAGCGTCGGATAGTCGTGCAGTTAAATGGCAGCTTAGTGACAGCTGATGTGACAGGACGTCTGGACGTCTGCCCCGGTCAGCGAAAATCGATCGTCGAAATCGCGCCGGCCATGTCCGAGCGCGGCCGCAGGGAGACGTCCCATTCGTACAGTTCGCACAGGCGACGCACGATCGCGAGACCGAGACCCGCACCGCCGCCCGTGGCGCTTTCGCCGCGGATGCCACGCTGGAACAACTTCTCGGCGTCCTCGGGCTTGATGCCGGGGCCGGTGTCGATCACGTCCACGCGGCCGTCGAGCACGCGCACGGTGACCTTGCCTTCCATCGTGTACTTGATCGCGTTGCCGATGAGGTTCGTCAGCGCGACCGAAAGCACCGAGGCCGGTGCATTCACCGACACGGAGCCGTCGGAGATCAATTCGATCTCGATCGGCTTGCCGCCCATCTGCGGGCGCTGGCTTTCGATCACGTCCGACGCGACTTTGGCCACGTCGGTGGTTTCTCCGCGCGTGGGACCACGCCGTTCGGCGCGCGACAGCAACAGCAGCGCTTCGATCAGCTCGGTGGCCTGGCGCGACGCGCGCTCGATGCGCTTCAGTCGCTCGCGCAGTTTGTCGGTCAGGTCGGGCGATCCCTGCAGCAGTTCCGTCGTGCTGGCAATCACCGCGAGGGGGGTACGTAGCTCGTGGCTGACGTCCGAATTGAATTCGCGATCGCGCTCGACCACCGAGGTCAGGCGCATGGCGTATTCATCGAGCGCCACGGCCAGCTCGCCCACTTCGTCGTCGGCGAAGTGCGGAGCGAGCGCCTCGGCCTTGCCCACGCGGCGGAAGTCGCGCAGGCGGCGCGCGAGGTCGGTCACGGGACGCAGGACGCGCGAGGACAGCCACACACCGAGTACGAGCGAGAACAGCCCGAACAGGAACACCGCCGCGATCACGCTGGTGACCAGCTGGCGCTTGCCGAGCTCGTCGCGCGAGACATCGAACTGAAGGAAATTGATGATGCCGCCCTTCCGGCGAACGGCCACCTTGTAGTGGTGGTCGCGCCCGTCCTTCCCCGTCTCGTAGATGTCGTGGACACCCGTATCGAGCGGCTGCCACGCGAGCGGCGCCTTGTAGATGGTGCGCTCGCTGAAGGTCGCGCCCTTCACAATTTCGATGGGCGGCGCTTCGTTCGGGTTGGCGAGGACCTTCTCGTTGATCGAGTCGACCTCGTCCTGCATGGCCGAGTTGATCAGCTGCTCTTCGACGCGCTCACGAATGTTGAGCGCCGCGTACGCGAAAAGAGCGCTCAGGCTGAAGCCGAACAGCGTGAAGGTGACTATGAGGCGAAAACGAAGCTTACGTCTGGACCGCATCCGGATCGACCATGCGATATCCGATACCGTGACGCGTATGGATCAGCGGCTTCTCGAAAGGTTTGTCGATGGCCGCACGCAGCCCGTGAATGTGTACGCGCAACGAGTCCGAGTCCGGCAGTTCCTCGCCCCATACCCGTTGCTCGAGGTCCTGCCGCGTCACCACGGACGGGCTGGCCTCCATGAGCGCCTGCAACAACTTCAGGCCGATCGGGTTGAGCTGGATCGACTTGCCCTCGCGGGTCACGGTCAGGGTGTCGAGGTTGTAGGTGAGGCCATCCACCTTGAGCACGCGGCTCTGCGGACCCTTGCCGCGACGTGCCAGCACTTCCAGCCGCGCCGCCAGTTCCTGCAGGGCGAAGGGCTTGGTCATGTAGTCGTCGGCGCCGGACTCAAAGCCGGTGAGCTTGTGCTCCAGCGAGTCACGCGCCGTGAGCATCAGCACCGGCGTCTGCTTGTGCGCCTCGTGGCGGAGTTTCTTGGCGACATCCAGCCCGTCCATCCCCGGTAGGGTCAGGTCGAGCACGATGACGTCGAAATCGTGTACGACAGCCAGGTGCAGCCCGGTGACGCCGTCGCCGGCGAAATCGACCACATGGCCGCGATCCTCGAGGTAATCCCCGATGTTGGTCGCGATGTCGGTGTTGTCTTCGATGACCAGAACGCGCATTCGGCACTCCATTGTGCGGTCGCGGGTGAGTCTTATCAGTATTGCGACCGGAAGCTTAACGCCGAATCCGTGAAGCGGACAGCAGTAAAAGAGAGGCCCGGACGGGAAAGCCCGCCCGGGCCTAAAGAACTACTGCCCCGATACCGTCACCCCGCGTCGCGGAATCACAGTGGGACCTTTATAGGCGACGCCCGTTTAAATCGCTGTTAATCCCTTCGGGGCCCTTGGGCGGCGGGCCTTGACGACCGCGGGGCGCGAGGCGAGGCGGCTTTCACAGTGGGCGATGATGGCGTCGGCGACGTCCACGCCGGTGCTGCCTTCGATGCCCTCCAGGCCCGGCGAGGCATTCACTTCGAGCAATAGCGGACCCCGGGACGAACGCAGCAGGTCCACGCCCGCCACCTCCAGGCCCAGGGCCGAGGCGGCCTGGATGGCCACGCGGCGCTCGTCGTCGGACAGTTCGACCGCGGCCGCCGAGCCGCCCCGGTGCAGGTTGGCGCGGAATTCGCCCGGTGCCGAGGACCGCTGCATGGCGGCGACCACCTGGTCACCGACCACGAAGCAGCGCAGGTCGCTGCCGTTGGCCTCGCGGATGAACTCCTGGACCAGGAAGTTGGCATAGAGGCCGCGAAAGGCCTCGATGACGCTCTGCGAGGCCGAGCGCTTCTCGGCCAGCACCACGCCGGCACCCTGGGTTCCTTCATTCAGCTTGATGATGTGCGGCGGGTCGCCCAGCATGGCCAGCAGGTCCGAGGTGTCGTCCGGGTTGTCGCCGAAGGCGGTCACCGGCATGTCCACGCCTTTGACCGCGAGCATCTGCAGGCTGCGCAGCTTGTCCCGGGCGCGCAGGACGGCGTCCGACGGATTGGGCGTGAACACGCCCATCAGTTCCAGTTGGCGGAGCACGGCGGTGCCGTAGAAGGTGCTGGAGGCGCCGATGCGCGGGATCACGCAGTCGATCGGTCCCAGCGGCTTGCCCTTGAAGTGAATGGCGAACATCTGCGGCGCGATGCTCATGTAGCAACGCAGCGGATCGATCACGCGGACGGTGTGCTTGCGCTTGCGCGCCGCCTCCACCAGTCGCTGCGTGGAGTACAGCCGCGCATTGCGCGACAGGATGGCGATCTTCATGTGGGTTCCCGGACGGCGCGGCGCGGCGTCTGTGAATAGGAAAGCGAGGGATCGACCTGGAAGCGCCCGTTCAGCGCCGTCCGGCCAAGCAAAAGGGGAAAGAGCATGTGCCGCCGGTCGGTCAGGTTCACTTCGGCAAGGAACGACTGCCCGGCCAGCTCGATTTCGGTCTGGATGAACCAGCGCGTGGTCGCGTGGCCGCCAGAGTCGGTCACCGTACGCTGGCCGATGGCTTTCGCCTCGCAGGGATCGGACACGCCACCCTTGCGGGTGGTACGCACCTGGAAGCGTAGCCAGGTGCCGTCCTCGCGTTCGTCCACCTCCAGCCACTCGACGTGCAACGACGACGAGCGCGCGCCCGTATCGAGCTTGGCCTTGAGGACAGGGACGCCGAGCGACGGAAGTGCGAGCCGTTCGCGCCAGCCTAGGGTGATGACATCAGTCATGGGTCTGGTGCGAAGGTAGGGGGACGGCGGTGGACCGGGGGAGCGGTCCGGATGCAAAAGCATGCCGAAGGTGGTGTCCGGTTTCAACCGGCACGATCACCGGGCCCCTCGGGACTGTCACGCCCATGAAATCGACGTGAACAGTCCAGCGACCCCCGGAGACTTCAACGGCGCAGGGAACCCCGCCCGGTTCGCATCATGTAGATCGACGCGGCCACCCCGGCCAGGGCGACGATCGCTACATAGTGCGCCGGCCCCAGGCCGCCGGCCGTCCTGGCCAGGTAGCCGACGAGTACCGGCGTGGCCGCGCCCGCGATGGCGTAGGCAATGTTGTAAGACACGGATATCCCGGAAAAACGGATCGCCGGCGGGAACGACGCCACCAGGATGGCCGGGACGATGCCCGCCACCCCGGCAAACACGCCGGCGAGCGCGTAGAGCGGAAACAGGTTGGCGCCGCCCGCCTGGAGATCCAGGTACAGCGCGTACGTGCTCAACGTCAGGCCGAGCGAGGCGATCAGCATGGCGCGAGCCGTCCCCACCCGGTCGACCAGCAAGCCACCGCCGATACACCCGAAGCAAAGAGTAAGCGCCGCGATGCTGCCTCCGGCGAATGCCCGCGCGGGAACGATGTGGAAGGCCGTCTGCATCAGTGTCGGCGTCATCAGGATGACCACGACGATCGCCGCGGTGAGCACCCAGGTCACCGTCATCGACAACAGCACGCCCGGCAGGTGATCGCGAACGACGACCAGCGCTGGCAGTTCTTCAGCGAGTTCCTTGCGCTCACGCATGCGCGCGAAGACCGGCGTCTCACTTAGCCAGCGGCGCAGGTAGACGGCGAAGAAACCGAACACCCCGCCGAGTATGAAGGCGATGCGCCAGCCGTGATCGAGCATGTCGGCCTCGGAGAGACTGGCATTGAGCCACGCCGCAAGCAGCGAGCCCATGAGGATGCCGGCAGTGAGGCCCGCCGAGAGGCTGGCGACAGCGAGGCCCACGCGGCGTTGCGGCACATGCTCGGCCACGAACACCCAGGCGCCAGGCACTTCGCCGCCGATAGCCAGGCCCTGCAACACGCGAAGCAGGGTGAGCAGCAGCGGCGCAAGGACGCCCAGCGTCGCATAGGTGGGCAGAACACCGATGAGTAGCGTCGGCACCGCCATCAGGAACACGCTGAGCATGAACATCCGCTTGCGGCCGATGCGATCGCCAAAGTGCGCCATCACGATGCCGCCGAGCGGCCGGGCGAGGTACGCGACGGCGAAGATACCGAAGGCCTGCAGCTGCGCCAGCCAGTCCGATGTGCCCGGCGGAAAGAACAGGTGGCCGATGGTCTTCGCGAAGTACACGAAGATGACGAAGTCGTAGAACTCCAGCGCGCCGCCGAGGGCGGACAGGAGCAGCGTTTTTACGTCACCGCGGCCGAGCGTGCGGCGTTCCGGGATATCGAGAGTCGCGCTCATGGTTCGTTTCAGTCCTCGAGCAGGTTCGCGACGGAATCGAGGATTTCAGCCGGACGGAACGGATAGCCCTCCACGTCCTCGCGAGTGGCAATGCCGCTGAGCACCAGCACCGTGTGCAGACCTGCCTCGATACCAGCGACGACGTCGGTGTCCATGCGGTCGCCGATCATGCCGGTGTTGTGCGAATGCGCGCCGAGCTTGTTCATCGCCGAGCGGAACATCATCGGGTTCGGCTTGCCGATGACGTACGGCTCGCGGCCGGTGCAGCGGGTGATGAGTGCGGCGACGGCACCCGTCGCGGGCAAGGGGCCCTCGGCGCTCGGGCTGGTCGCATCCGGATTGGTGCAGATGAAGCGCGCGCCATTGCCGATGAGGCGGATCGCCTTGGTGATCGCGGCAAAGGAATAGGTGCGCGTCTCGCCGAGCACCACATAGTCCGGCGCGGTGTCGGTCATGATGAAGCCCGCCTCGTGGATCGCCGTGGTGAGGCCGGCCTCGCCCATGACGAAAGCCGAGCCGCCGGGCGACTGGTCCTTGAGGAAGGTGGCTGTTGCCAGCGCCGAGGTCCACAGCTGCTCTTCGGGCACATCCAGGCCTGACCGTCGCAGGCGCGCACTGAGGTCGCGCGGGGTGAAGATCGAGTTGTTGGTCAGCACCAGGAACGGCGTACCGCGGTCCCGCCACTGGCGGATCAATTCGGGCGCCCCCGGCAAGGCCTTGTTCTCATGGACGAGGACGCCGTCCATGTCGGTCAGCCAGCTGGCAACGTTCTTGCGATCGGTCACGGGGAATTCCTTGCAGAAAAACGGGACACAGGCGCCAAGGGTACCGCGCCGGCATGCCATTGGGCATGGCATGACTAATCGCACGCTTGTCGCCGATCGCAAGCTCCTACGATGGAATCGAGCCCAGCACGGGCCCAGGGGAAAGGAAGCATCATGCTCAAAGCCGTCGTAGCTCTCGCGGCGTTTGCCGTCGCCTCCGCCCACGCCGAACAGGCTCGCCACGACATCGTCGTGGACGGCGTACGCATCACCTACTGGACCTCCCGCGACATCAAGCCCACGGATACGCCCGTGGTCTTCCTGCACGGTGGTCCCGGCTACAACAGCTACAGCTTCCGTCGCACCGCCGGGCCGATGCTCGAAGGCGATGCCCCCATGGTCTACATGGACGAGCGCGGCTCCGGCGCCAGCGAACGGCCGATCTCCAGGGACTATTCACTGGGCGCCATGGCCGCTGACGTCGAAGGTGTGCGCAAGGCCCTGGGCGTGGATCGCATCATTCCGATGGGCCATAGTTTCGGCGGCGCCGTGGCGGCCACCTATGCCACGACCTATGCCGCACACGTGGACCGCCTGATCCTGGTCGACGCGGCCATCGACATGCCGGCGGCAATGGGCGTCTGGATGGATGCACTCAAGGCGAGCCAGCCGGACGCGTGGAAAGCGGAACAGGCCACTGACGCTGGCCGCGCGCTGGCGGCGACGGACCCGAAAGATCGCTGTGCCCTGAGCAGGGCGCGATTCGCCTTCGTCATGGAGGCGGCCGAAAAGCTTCCCGATCCGACGGTGTTCTACACCATGCAGCAGTTTCGCAAGCCCGAGGGAAAGACCGAGCAGAAGCGTATCGACGCCGAGGGCGGCTTCCGCAGCTCGGGCGAGGTCGCGGGGGCCGTCTTCGGGCCGAAGTCCGATTTTGTTTGCTACCGCGCGGACCCGACGGGCTTGTCCATGCCCGTACTGGTCATCGTCGGCAAATACGATTACTCGGTCGGCGCCGCACCGCTTAAAACCTTCGCGAAGGAGCTCAAGAACGGCCACTTCGTCGAGCTCACCGATAGCGCCCACTTCAGCTATCAGGAGCAGCCGCAAGCATTCGTCAGCGCCGTGGAGGGCTTTCTCCGGCAGCGCTGACGCCACTCGGACCGACAGGGCCTCGACGGCGCGCAGGCCCTGAATGTTCTGAAAGTTCGCGCACGGAAATCGTCAATACGGCCTCGGGTCCGGTTCCTGCGCGACGCTTTTCCAGATGCCGTTCAGGAGCAGGTGGCGAACGCGACCGACATAGTTGTCGGTTGCCGCAAGCACCCTTGGTCTCGCATGGTCACTGAACGAAACCACCGTGCGCGAATGGTCGCACAGGGCCGACAGCACGTTCGCATCGTCAGCACTCGCGTTTGACAGCTGTGCCTTCGGTTGAACGGCGCATAGCGTATCGGAGCGGCCGGAGAAATTCCCGATGTAGACCTCGACACGATCCGCGCCGCTGGCCTCGATGTGACTTCCAGCATCTGCCCACGCCTTGCCGTGATCGTCGAAGGCTTCCGTGCGACCATCGGGCAAGTGGAACAGGAACGGCATGTGATCCATCTTCTCGGACCAGTGCTGGTACGTATCGGATGTCTCGACCGTCCTGGTCTGGGTTACCGCAGTGCACCCGACAGACAAGCCGGTGCTGGCGATGATGACCAGGGCGTGTCGAAGGGTTCGATAGGCGCATGACATGGTGCTGATTCTCCTTGGGGTATGAAACAAGACACGCTCCGACAAACGACTAACGCTCGGTCCAGCCGCCACCCAGGGCGCGGATCAGGTCGACACTGGCTTGCAGCTGGCGGGTGCGCACACGCTCAGCCGTGCGTTCGGCCGTCAGCGCCGTCGCCTGTGCCGTCACCACTTCCAGGTAACTGACGACGCCTTCGTTGTAGCGGTTGGTGGCGAGCGTCTGCGACTGCTTTGCCGCCTCCGCCGCTGTGTTCTCCTGGCGCTCTTCGCGGCCCAGCGCCTGCAACAACGACAGGTTGTCTTCCACCTGTTGAAAGGCCTTCAGCACGACGCCGCGATACTGCGCCGAGGCGGTCGCGAACTCCGCCCTCGCCTCGGCCTCGCGCCCGTGACGCAGCCCGCCATCGAAGAGGTTGAGCGAAGCCAGGGGACCCAGGCTCCAGAACTGGTTGCCCGCGGACAGAAGATCGCCGTGGCCAACGTCCTGCCAACCCAGCGCGGCGCCGAGGCTCAGGGTCGGATAGAACGCTGCGCGCGCCACGCCGATGCCGGCATTGGCCGCATACGCGCGACGTTCGGCCGCGGCGATATCCGGCCGACGCTGCAACAAGGTGGAGGGAACACTCAAGGGAATACCCGGCACCGTCAACGAGGCGGTGTGGTCGGCCAACGAGAAAATGGATGCGGGCTCGCCAACGAGTGCCGCGATGGCGTGCTCGGTGAGCGTGCGCTGGACGCCCAGTTCGGTGGCCTGGGCCTGGGCATCGGCATACAGCGCGTTGGCTCGCGCCACGTCGAGCCCCGAGGACACGCCGCCGGCCATCCGCTGCTGCGTCATCTGCTGGCCCTGACCGAAGGCGACCAGGGAGTCGCGGAGGATACGCAGTTCGACATCGTCGCCGCGAAGACCGATGTAGAGGTCGGCCAGGCGGCCCTGCAAGCTCAGCCGGGCTGTCGCCAGATCGGCCTGGGCCGCATCACTACGCGCGCGGCCCTGCGCCACCTCGTTGCGGATGCGTCCCCACAGATCCAGCTCATATCCCGCACCAAAGGCCACCGTGCGGGTGTCGTACTCGTTCGGTTGGCTGGACCCACGAAGCGGGCGATTGTCGGACTGCCGGTCATTCGTGGGGCTCGCATCGATACCCGCATGCGGCGCCTGCTGCGAACCGACTTCCTGCAGGTACGCTCGCGACGCATCCAGCCGCGCCACCGCCACCCCGATGTCCGGGTTGTTGGTGTCGAGTTTGTCTTCCAGGCCATCGAGCACGGGATCGTCGTAAATTTTCCACCACGAGCCTCTGGCGCCAACATCGTCGGGTCGGGCAATACTCCAGCCCTTCGGATCGGCAACGCCCTTGTATGCATCCGGCAGATGGCCGATCGTTGGCCTGACATAGTCGGGTGCGAGCGAACAGCCACCCAGAACCAGAAGGCATACCGCGGACACCGCACGCACGATCGACTCACGCGTTCGCGTCATGTCGGCTTCCATCGGCCTGCGGCAGGGCAAGACGAACCACATCGCCCTGACCGAGTGAGTCGGTGGGATGATCGATGATCCGGTCATGCGGCTGCAGGCCCTGGTCGATCTCAAGCCTGTCGCCCAGGTCCATTGCGATATGCACGTCGCGCAATACCACCTTGTTGTCCGGGCCCAGGACGGCAACCTGCGGACCGGCGGCGCGGAACAGCAAGGTCGTCGCCGGCACCGTCATCGTGTTAGCGGCGGCGAGCGTCGTCAGCTGAACCTCGGCGAAGTCGCCCGGCAGGAGATCCTGATGCGGATTCTTCACTTCGAACTGCGCCAGCAACGTGCCGGATGCGCGGTTGATGGCCCGCGATGTGCCGATCAGCGTGCCTTCCACGATTTCACCGCCGTGACCCAGCACCAGCAGCTTCACCTTCATGCCTGGCAGGATCGACGATGCATAACCCTGGGGAACCTGGGTATACAGGCGCATCCTGCTGGTGTCGGCCACGGAGAACAGGGGCTCGCCGCCGTTCGAATTGGCTGTGATGAGGTCGCCGATGTCCGTGTTGCGTGCGGTCACCGTGCCATCGAACGGGGCGACAATGCGTTTGAACGATTCGAGCGCAGCCAGGCGGTCGACATCGGCTCGCGCGGCGAGTTGGTTCGCGCCCGCCGTCTCCGCTTCGCTGGCCTTCTCGTCGGCTTCCTGCTTGGACACCGAATGCGATTCGAGCAGGTTCTTCCAGCGTCGGGCCGTGGTGTCGGCAAGGCGGACGTTGGCCTGGGCGCGAACGAGCTCGGCCTTGGCCTGCTCGAACTGTTGGTCCAGTTCCGGCGTCTCGATGAGCCCGAGCAACTGGCCAGCGCTCACCTTCTCGCCGATGTCCACATTCCATTGCTTCAGGTAACCGCCCACGCGTGCGTGGATGGGCGCGGCGATCCATGCATCCAGGTGGCCCGGCAAGGTGAGTCCCTGCGCGGAGCTCAACGCGGAGGCTGAGATGACCTGCACGCTGGGCGTGAGCTGTGCCTGCGTCCATGTGCTGAGATCGCGCGACTGGACCGCGCGCAGAGCAAGCCCGGCAATGACGCCGACCGATGCGAGCGCGACGCCGATGGCGAGGGCAAGGCGGACACGGGGTGGCCGCCCCGCGATGGCGGTGGTGGCTTCATGCGACATGAGGCTGGTCTCCAATGAGGCGCTGATCGGACGTTGCGGTCGCGGCGCGACCATGCACGATGGCGAAGATGACGGGGACGAAAAGCAGCGTGGCGAAGGTCGCGAACATCAGCCCGCCAATAACGGCACGGCCCAGTGGTGAGTTCTGCTCCTGGCTGAGCGCCATGGGCAGCATGCCGATGATCATCGCCAGTGCGGTCATGCACACCGGGCGGAAGCGGGTGAAACCGGCCTCGAGCGCCGCCTTGACCGGGTCGCCATGCTCGGCAAGGCGTTCGCGACAGAAGCTCACCACGAGGATCGCGTTCGCCGTCGCTACGCCCATGCACATGATCGCGCCGGTGAGTGCCGGTACCGAAAGGCTCGTATGCGTGAGGAACAGTATCCACACGATGCCGGCGAGCGCGGCGGGAAGCGCGGTGATGATCACGAACGGATCCACCCAAGACTGGAAGTTGACCACGATGAGCAGGTAGATCAACACGACGGCGCCAACGAGGCCGAACAGCAGGCCGCTGAAGGCCTCGTTCATCGTGCCCACCTGGCCGTGCAGACTGACCAGCGAGCCTTTGGGTCGCTGGGATGCGAATCGCGCCAGGACATGCTGCACGTCACTGGCCACGCCACCCAGATCACGCCCCTGGATGGAGGCATAGATGTCGTACGCCGGCATGATGTTGTAGTGGGATACCACGGCGTCGCTGGGTCCGCGGGTGAAGCTGGCCACGCCACCGAGGATTTGCGTGGCACCGTCACCGGACGCCGTCACCGGCAGCGCCTTCAGGTCGGCCATGGAATCCATGAGGTATTGCGGCGTGGACGCAACGATGGCGTAGGACACGCCGTTCTTCGGATTCAGCCAGAACGCGGGAGCGACCTGCGAGCTACCGGCCAGCGATGACACCATGCTGTTGGTGACGTCGCGTTCGGTGATACCCAGGCTGTCGGCGCGTATCCGGTCCACCTTGACGTTGAGCTGCGGATAACTGGAACTTTGCTGGAGGCGCACATCGACGATGCCGTCGATCTTGCGGAGCTCCTTCATGAGAGCCTGCGCATAGGCTTCATTGGCTTTCCTGTCGCGCCCCGCGACTGATACATCCAGCGGCGAGGGAGAACCGAAGTTGAGGATCTGACTGGTCATGTCCGAAGGCAGGAAGGCGAACTGTGTCCCGGCGAACTGGCGCGGAAGGGTTTCCCGCAAGCGCTTCATGAAGTCGGCTGCCGGCCGATGCCCTTGCCTGAGCACGATCTGGATATCGCCATCCTGCGAGCCGATCGTGCCGCTGCTGCTGTAGACGAGGTTCACGCCACTGAGCGGCAGCCCGATGTTGTCAATGATGGCGTCGAGCTGGTCGGGGGGAATGACTTCGCGAATGGCCCGTTCGATGTGGTCGAACTCGGCAGCCGTTTCTTCCACGCGGGTGCCCATGGGCGCGCGCACATGCATGGATAGGGAGTCGGAGTCGACCGCGGGAAAGAAGTCGCGACCCAACGCGGGAACCAGCGCGAAGGACAGCAGGACAACGCCGAGGAACCCCGCGACGAACTGCCTGCGATGGTCCAGCGCCATGGCGAGCGTGCCGTAGTAGGTATCGCGAATCCGGGTAAAGCGGCGTTCGAAGCCGGCCTGGAACGCAAGCAGCCCGTGCACCAGCACGCCATGCCGTGCCGGACGGTGCTGGTCTCCCTCGTGATGATTGAGGTAGCCGTCCTCCGGATGACCGCCCTTGCCGCCCTCGACGCGATGGGGCTTCAACAGGAACATGGCGAGCGTCGGCACCAGCGTGCGCGAAAGCATGAAGGACGACGCCATGGCGAAGATGACGGCCAGCGCCATCGGCCGGAACAGGAAACCGGCGATACCATCGAGCATGAACATCGGCACGAACACGATGCAGATGCAAAGCAGCGACACGAAGGCCGGCGTCACGATCTGCTTCGCGCCATCCATGATGGCGCTCACCACGCCCTTACCCTGCTCGAGATGCCAGTTGATGTTCTCGATGGTGACCGTCGCATCGTCGACGAGGATGCCGACGGCCAGCGCGAGGCCGCCCAGGGTCATCACGTTGAGGGTCTGCCCGAACAGCGACAGCAACGCGATAGCCGACAGGATCGACAAAGGGATGGACAGCGCGATGATGACCGTGGATCGCCAGCTGCCAAGGAACAAGAGGATCATCACCGAGGTCAGCACCGCGGCGATCACGCCCTCCCGCGCCACCGATGCGACGGCGGACTTCACGAAGATCGACTGATCGCTCAGGAGACTCATCTTCAGCGACTTCGGCTGGGTCTCCCCGATCAACGGCAGCAGCTTCTTGATGCCGGCGACGACATCGAGCGTGGACGCATTGCCGTTCTTGAGCGCTGGCATCAGCACGGCGCGTTTGCCGTCGACGCGCACGATATTGTTCTGCGGTGGCGCACCGTCGCGAACGTGAGCCACGTCGCCGATGGTGATCGTGGCGCCATTGACCGTCTTGATCGGCAGATCGTTCAGCTCGTCGATCGCGGCCGGGCTGTTGTTGAGCTGGACGTGATACTCGTAGGTGCCTATCTTCGCCGTACCCACGGGAATGATCTGATTCTGCGCGGCCAATGCATTGCCCACGTCCTGCGCGGATAAACCCTTGGCCGCAAGCGCTCGCGGATTGAGGTCAAGCGTCACTTGCTTCTGCTTGCCGCCGTACGGCGTCGGGATTGCCACCCCGGGCACCGAGATCAGCGTCGGCCGCATGAAGTTCTGGGCTATATCGCGGATGGTGGCTTCGGAAAGAACCGGGCTGGACAGCGCCATCTGTAGCACCGGCACCGTGGAGGCGTTGTAATTGAGGATCAGCGGTGGCGTGATCCCCGGCGGCATCTGCTTGACCACCGTCTGCGAGATGGAGGTGACCTGCGCCGTTGCGGTGCGAATATCCACGCCGGGCTGGAAGAAGATCTTCACGACGCCAACGCCGGGCAGCGACTGCGACTCGATGTGCTCGATGTCGTTGACCGACGTGGTGAGCTGACGCTCGTAGTAATAGATCACGCGCCCCGACATCTGGTCTGGCGGCAGGCCGTTATAGGTCCAGACGACACTGATCACCGGAATGCCGATGTTCGGAAAGATATCCGTTGGCGTGCGCAAGGCCGCGAGCGGGCCCGCGATGAGGATCAACAGGGCCAGTACGATGAAGGTATAGGGACGCGCCAGCGCGATACGGACTAGCGCCAGCATGTGCAGCGCTCCGCCGCGATGGGGTCCGGGGGCGTGACGAGGTTACGTTTCATCGGCGGTATCGATGGCATCTGACCCGGGCAGAAGTGCCCTGGGTCATTCTCCGTACCGATGCTTGTGGAATTCTTTTGTCCGGCTAAGGAGCGTCGATGGAGATATGAACGAGCAGACCGTGTCCGGACGGCGCTTCCAGCAAGGTGATCCAACCATCGTGCAGTTCCACAGCGCGCTGGACGATGCTCAGCCCGAGGCCGAACCCCGTCTGCTTGCTGTCGGAGCCACGATGAAAGCGCTGAAATGCCGCCTCGCGTCGTTCCGCGGGAATACCCGGACCGTCATCGCAAACGGTGATCAACGCCCTGCCCGCCTCGCGTGTGAGTGCGATGTCCACGTGACTGCGATCCTGTGTATGGCGCAGCGCGTTCTCGATCAGGTTACGGAACATGGCGGTCAAGGCGACTTCGTGACCGGAGACGTAGAGCTGGGGTTCGTCGTGGTTCAGGCTGAGCTCGATCTCCTTTTCCGCCATGCCCGGTGCCAACTCCTCGATCACCTCGGTAGCGATCGTTACCAGGTCGAGCGGCACGCGGTGTTGGGAAGCGGCCCCCGCTTCGAGCCGCGCGATCGCCAGGATCTGCTCGATGCGGCGAGCGAGGCGTGCGAGGCTGCGGCGCGCGTTACGCACGGTGTATTGAATCTCTACCGGATCATCGGTAAGAAGCGCACCTTCCATGTGAATCATGGTGGCGGCAAGCGGCGTGCGCAGTTCGTGGGCGACATCGCCCGCGAAGCGCTGCTCGCGCTCGATGGCGTCCTCCAGCCGTTCCAGCTGTTGGTTGAGGGTCACGATGAGCGGCTTGATCTCGTCTGGCGAGCCATCGACGGCGATGAGCTTGCGGCTGCCGGGTTCGCGCCGCGCCAGGATACGGGTCAGCGTGTCCACCGGCCGCAGGCCACGCCTTACGGCAACGCCCGCCAGGAACGCGAGCAGGGGCAAGCCGATCACCAGGGGCAGGCCATGCTCCAGGATGAGTCCGTCGGTAATGTCGCTGCGATTATCCGCGCGCTCACCGATGCGAATAGTGAGGTTGAAACGATTGGTCAGCGTGAATAACCGCCATCGCGCACCACCGTGTTCCATGTTGCTGAAGCCGCGTTCGCCAGGCGCAGGCGGCGGAAGGTCGGCCAGATTGGCGGTGGCCGCAATCAGGGTGCCGTGAGGGTCGTAAGCCTGGAAACCGACCTCCGGCTCGAAGTTCCTGGCATGTACCGAGATCACCACGCTACCGCGCTGGGCTTCGGTGGCCAATTGCAGCGCACGACTGGGATCCTGCCCTGCATAGCCACCCTGGCCATAGGCGATCAGGGTACCCAGTGTGCGTCCGGCTTCGGCCAGACGCCCGTCGAGCAGGTGGTTCATCTCATGCAATTCGCTCTGGAAGCTGAAGATGCCCAACGGGATGAGCACCGCCACCTGCACGAGGATGATCAGCCACGTGATGCGCGTGCGGAGGCTGCTCGAGCTCACTTCGGCTCCCTCGGCATCATGTACCCGATCCCGCGCACGGTCTGGATCACCTCCGCGCTCAGCTTGCGACGCAGCCAGTGCACGTGCACCTCGATGGCGTTGCGGTCCACCACGGTATCGAAGCCATAAACCGAGCCTTCGAGGGATTCGCGCCGTACGATCCGGCCAGCGCGTTCCATCAGGATCCGCAGCAAGGCAAACTCGCGACGGGTGAGCGAGATGCGTTCGCCACGGAAGGCAACGTCGGTAGTGGCCAGGTCGAGCACCAGACCGCCGACCTCCACGCGGTTGTCGACCAGGCCCTGGGCCCGGCGCGTCAACGAGCGGATACGCGCCGCCAGTTCGCCCAGATGAAACGGTTTGACCAGATAGTCATCCGCGCCCAGGTCGAGCCCCTTGATGCGTGCCTCGGGTGCATCCCGCGCCGTCATCACCAGGATCGGCGTCTTCACCCCTGCCCGACGGGCCTCCAGCAACACCTCCAGGCCGTCCTTGCCTGGCAGGCCGAGGTCGAGCAACACCAGATCGACCGAGCCGTCGGCCAGTGCCGCCGCGCCCTGGCGGCCGTCGGTAAGCCAGGTCACCGCATAGGACTGCTGCTCGAGCGCGTGCTTGATCGCTTCGCCCAGTTCGGCGTCGTCTTCCAACAGGAGAAGGTGCATGGTCGGGGCGCGGGCTCGGTGTCAGGCGGGGGTCGAAGGCAGGATGATCCCCGAAAAGGCTTTTCCCAAGCTTTCCTTCGGCAGCGCTGACCGCTACTCGCTGGCGAGCCGCTTGTGCAGGGCGAGATACTCCTTGCGGTATTTCTTCGCCAGCGAGGTCTTCTGCCGGGCGGTAAGGATCTTGCCGCCCAGCTGGAAGAAGCTGCGCTCTTCCTCGCGAAGATGGTCGTGCAGCTCCTCGGAAAGCTTGCCGAGGTTGGCGGCCCACCTGCGACCGGCGTGAGTCACCGTCTGCAACGCCTCGACGAGGTCGTCCATCTTGTGATGATCGGCCAGCGCATCGCGCGACGGGTGCAGCCCGCGGTCGTCCATCAGCATCGGCACGTAGAGGAAGCGCTCCTCGGCCGCTTCGTGGGCGGCCAGCTCGATACGTAGCGCGGAGAACAACTCCACCCGGTACTCGCCCGGCTCTGAACGCATGAGCTTGCGCATCAGTGAGCGCTGGATAACGTGGCTCTCGCGGAGAGCTTCGAAGATCGTCTCGGACATGGCGTTCCCGGCTTTGTCATGGAGGCACCATCGTCGCCGTTGTGGTGTCAGGGTTTCGTCAGCGCTCTGGAGCCGCGATGGCGGGCTCCAGCGAGTGAGTGGCGACGGGTCGTCCAGGCAAGCGCCTGCCCAATCCCCTCAGCAGGGGCTTCTCGAGGAAGCGATAGCTGAGCAGGCCCGCGCCGAGCCCGATAAGGCCCATGACCAGGGCAAGGAGGGAACGGTTGACCACCCCTACCCACCCGAGGCGATCAAATACGGCGGCGGCGCTCGTGAAGATCACCTCGTGCCAGAGATAGATCGAGAACGACGCGTCACCCAGGTACTGCAGCGCCATGGGCATGACTCGCGACTTGCCGAGCTCGAACGCCGCTGCACCGTAGACGATGAGAGCCGCCGGGAATCCCCAGCACGCGAGGCGCAGGAGATACGAAAGCGCTGCACGACCGCCGTCCGCGTGCAATGGGACGGCTCCGATGAGCAACAAGGCCACACCCGCGCAAAGTGCGAGCAGGCGGTAACGGCTCTCGCCGCGCTCGATGAGAACGGCGACGCCCATGCCCAGCAGGAACTCGAGAAGGATCGGAGCGAACACGTAGTCGAGCGGAATATTCAGGCGGAACACCGCGGCAAGCACAGTGACGATGCCGATCGTCGCGAACCACCCAAGCAGGCCCGTGTAGATCCGCTTCGGAAAGAAAAGCATGCTGAGCGCCGTGGCCGCGTAGAAATAGACTTCGAACGTCAGGGTCCACGCCGCCTGGACGCGATAGTTGGGAAGGCTGTTCACCAGCAGGAGCAGTTCGAGCTGGGGTTTCTTCACGAAGGAGCTCGCCGGCGGCAGCCAGATCAACATCACGGTGGCGACACCGAAGACGATCCAGTAAAGCGGATAGATCCTGATGAAGCGTTTCATCGCGAATTCGTGGAACGCCGCGCGCCGCCCGATGAGCGCGGCCTGGCCGGCCGATCGCCGGGTCACGTGATAGATGATGAAACCTGAAATAACGAAGAAGATATCGACGCCGGAGATCCCGACGGCCGTGAACCCTGTCCTCGCCCAATGCGTCCGCATGGGAACGATGTCCCAGAACAAATGGCTGGTCAGGACCATCAGGGCTGCGATCGCGCGCAGGCCCTGGATGTTCCGATAGTTCGTGCGGGCCAGTTCCATGATGCGTCGGGCGAGCCCCGGCTAAAGGCAGGTAGTGCCGATAGCTCCACGATTGGTTGCGTCAGCCTTTTCCGTTCGGGTATGAGACCAGCTCGAGCTGCATGCCCCAGGGACTGAGGAAGTACACCCATGTCTCGCCCGCGGTAGGTCCCTGCTCCATCACGGTCGGTTCGCCAAGAACGGTCAGTCCCTGTGCGCGCAAGTACTCGACCGCTTGATGCATGTCATCGACATAGAACGCCACATGATGGCCACCCACGTCCGAGTTCAGCGGCCCGACCTTGTTCTGCGCCTGCGACGCAGCATATTCGAAGATCTCCAGAAGCATGTTACCGGCTTCCATCATGACGATCTTCTTTAGAACATCGCGCGACTTGACGTTCAGATGAACGCTCATCCAGTCGTCGTCGGACGCGAACGGGCCGTGTTCGTAGGCAACCTTGAAGCCAAAGTGCTTCTTGAAAAATTCAACGGCTTGATCGATCGAAGGCACGGTAAAGCCGATGTGATCAACTTTGCTTAAGGTGGGGATGCTCATTGCTTTCTCCGTTCAATGCCATCGCTTGCGCACCCTGCCGGGCGTTACTGCGATAAATCAGGAAGAGCGCGATGGCGAGCAGGATCATTGCCGCGTAGCGGGCGCCGCTCAGCCGGATGACGGGATTGTTCAACCAACCGAAGTTATCGATCAGAAGGCTCATCAGAAGCTGACCACTGATCACCGAAACCGTCGCGGCGGCCGTGCCCACGCGAGGCATCGCAAATACGATAACGAGCATGTACACCACGCCAAAGAACGCGCCGGTGACCTGCCAACGCGGTGCCGTGAACAGCGTCAGCGCATGCTGGGGTTCAAACAAGAAGGCATAGAGGAGACTGAGCATGGCGCCCAGGGTGAAGGTCAGCCAGGCGCTTTCGAGCACGCCTACGTGCGAACCGAGGCGACCGTTGATAGCCGACTGCGCGCACAGGATGGCGCCGCTGGCGACAACAAGCACGATCATGAAAATGAGCATGGCGACGTTCCTTAATGGATCAACCAGAGCGCAACGAGGATGGCCACGAGAGCGGCCACGCGATAACCGTCGACTTCGCGCCTGGCACTCCCCAGCCAGCCGAAATGATCGATGACCAGACTCGCGGCGACCTGACCGAACAGGATGCCGACCATCGTCAGGCCCACGCCGACAAACGGAGTCGCGATGGTCAGCGCTGCCACGTAGACGGGCCCGAGGACGCCACCGGTGAGCAGCCAGCGCGGCTGCGAGAACATCAGGGCAAGACGCGGGCGACCGAAAATGAGGCCGAAGGTCAGGAGCAAGGAGCCCAGGGCGAAGATGCCCACGACAGCCCAGGCGTGCCCGACCTCTTCGCCCAGAGGCCCCAGAAGTCCCGCCTCGACCGACAACCCCATCCCGGCGGCGACAACCAGCGGGATAAGCCAAACGTGTTTCATGAGTTGAGTTCCGCCAACAGAGTGGCAAACGTGGTGCAATGCCTTCATCGGAACAATTAGTCGAAAATTGAATACATCATTGCCTGCAGGACAACTCGATGCAGCTCAATTCCTTACGTTACTTCGCCATGGTCGCGGCAACGGGAAGTTTCATCGCGACCGCGCGCCACTTCCGTGTCCCGGCCTCATCGGTCTCCCGGCACATCGCAGCGCTGGAAAAAGAAGTGGCCCAGCAACTGCTTTACCGGCATACGCGCGCGGTGCGCCTGACCGACTCGGGTGAGCGGTATTACCTGGTGGTGAGAGAAGCCCTCGACCTGCTGGACATGGCCGCGGAACAGGCGGCCGATAAGGACGCCAACCCCAAGGGCCTGGTGCGCATCAATGCACCGGTCGCCCTGGGTCGATTACACATCGCGCCGGTCCTGAACAACCTCCTGAAGACGTATCCCGACCTGTCGGTCCAGCTCACCCTCACCGATGCCTTCATCGATCCGGTGCAGGAGGGAGCGGATATTACGGTTCGCGTCGGACACCTGGAGAGTTCCGGCCTGGTCGCCCGCGACGTGGGACCGCAGCGCTACATCATCTGTGCGAGTAAAGAGTATCTGGACGCCCACGGGATACCCGGGAGCCCTGCCGACCTCGCCCGGCACAACTGTCTGGTGTATCGCGGCTATCGGGGCGCGCAGCGTTGGTACTTTCGCAAACCCGGCGATGCGCAGTATGAAGGATTTGACGTCAACGGCAGCTTTCAGAGCAACAACGCGGAAACACTGGTCTCCGCCGCTGAATCATCATTGGGCATCGTGCTGTTTCCCACGTGGCTGTTTCAGTCCGGCAGCTTCAGGAAGGGTCGTCTGGTGAAACTGTTGACCAACTGGGAGAGCTCCGTGGAAGCGGAGCCTCCCGGCATCCATCTGGTCTCGCCTGAAAATCGCTCGCGGTCGAGAAAGGTACGGGTAGTGAGGGACTTCCTGCTCGAACACATTGGCAGTCCGCCCTACTGGGACCGGGTCTGATACCGGAACGCGAGCGCCGCTGGACCCGCGAAGGGTTGCGTCGGATACTCGCCAGCACCGAGTGACAGGGCTGGGTTGACAGGGGGCAAGCAATGCGTCGAATCATCGTGCTGGCATGCGCCGCATGGGTCTTCATGCTGGGCACCGTTCTTCCGGTGGCCGCGGAAACGGCCTCCCCGGGGGCCTTCCGCCGTGGCATTTCCACATGACGCCGGACCAGGTCCGTTCGTTCAATGATTACAGTCCCTACGACGGCGTCGGCAAGGACTCGCTCGGCACGCATAACGCCGTTTTCAACGGCGGCCTTGAATTCGTGCAGTTTGATTGAGGACGGCGGCCTCTCCCGACTGGGCGTCTTACTACGAGCCGCCGCGTACCTGAGAGGGGTACGCGTCGCTCTTCTACTGCACCACGTCGATGGCACCGACGCTGACGTGCCCACTCCAGCCTTCAAAGACGTCCGCGGCCTTGCTGTCGACATACTTCACGACGACCTGTGACGGGACGCAGGACGAAGTCATGGAACTGATCGTCCCGGCATCCATGCTCCCCACTCCGGCGAGCTGGCTGGCGTCCCGTACACCTTCCATGCAGTAGGTACCGGACGCCGCGGCGCCCACCAGACGACGCACGCCGTCGCCATAACGTTGCTCGGCGCGGGGTCCCGCCACGGCATCTGCGTAGGTTTTCTTCATGGAGTCCAGATAGTCATCCGCCTTCGCCAGTTCCGCGGGGCTTAGCTGCCCCTTTAACTCATCGTAAGGTGCCTGGAACCGCGGAGTATGACGTTCCGACGCCAACGCGAACCAGGCCAGCGCAAGAGGTCGATTCACCGGTTGCTGATCGCCGTTCAAGGCCATGACACCCAGAACGTATTGCGCAGGTTTGCTGGCCCAGCCTGCCGCCTCCTTGAAGAACTTCTCCGCATAACGGTGCTTGTTCTCGCCGTAGCTCTGGGCTGCCAGGCAATAGAAATACTCACCCGGAAGAAATTTCTCCATGCCCGAGATGCACTTCGCGCTGGCCAGCTGTTCATCGCTTGGCGGTGACGCCGGTTGTTGAACATCCTGTGCCTTGAGCGCTGGTACGCCGAGGCACAACAGGATGGTAAGGAGGATCGTTCTTGCGCGACCTGACGAAATGCTCCGGCGTGACTGACGCATCGTGTATCTCTCCGTGATTCTGCAAAAGTCTACCTGCAGAAATATCTCAGGAGAACGGCGCAAAAATGCGAAGTGACCGTACGAGTTTGCGAGCTTGCATGCGGACAACCGGGCCTATCGCGTGACGCGATTACGATCTGCGGAAATCGCCCGCAAAGACTGTGGCGGCGAAAGGATCACTTCGTCACATGTGTCGCACACGCCGAACAGGAGGTCGCGCACTACACCCGACCCATCGGAGAAGGAGACATCCCGATAGCGAAAAGTCACCGTCACCACCCCATCGACATCGCAGACCGCTCGCTCGACGTGTCCTTCGTGAAAGATTCTCATGGCATTCCTGTGCTGTGTACGCTGCGCACACCCTATGCGAAAAATGTCGTTCCGACAAACGAAACGAACTCGCTTGGTTTCACACCTACAGACAACCGTAAGTTGATTTGATACGGTCCTAACCGTTGCCCGCATCGTCGACTCAAACGCCTCGCGGACAACCATCGCTTTACGCGGTGAAGAAGCGCGAGCCAGAGGTGCTACTAACACCCCTGGCCCGCTAACCAAAACCAACATCGAGAGTTGATAATGGCTGAGATCCATCATACGGCACCCGCTCGCCCGCCGAGTCCCCTCGGCGACACACCCACCGGTTATCGAGCCGTCTGCTCACGTCGCAGACACAGCTGAAGAACCGCGGCGGAAGCCGTTGTACTCAGAAGTTTCTTGGTCGTCTTACCCGGCATGTCGCCGCGTGGACTGCTGAAACGGTCTGACGTCGCGACCCACTTCATCAGCTATGCCACCCGCCGCCCGGTCACGGGTCGCCTGTGAACCCGCGAGTCCGTTTGGGCCGCGGCACGTCGTGCCACGCATGGCGTGCCGCACCTGGACGTGAGGAAGGAAACGTAAGGAGAGAGGCAATGACTGCATCGAACAGCCACAGGTTGGATGGGCGCATCACCTATCACGTCGATCCCGAAGCGTCGGCACACGAGCTTATGAATGCGGCGACCGAGTGGCTTCAATTTGCACGCGGTCTTACCGCACTGTTAGCCGATCTGGTGCACGAAGCCGACGCGGTCGACTGCCAGCGCATGGCGCTTGGATTGGAAGCAATTGGGGCACTGACGCAGATGGGCGTGCAATGCACGGCTCACGCCCATGCGCGCATGACGTGGGAAACGCCCAGTCCACCTGACAGTCACACCCTCAGGTAGCAACCGGTTTGGCGGCAATCCAGGCGACTAAGAGACAAATGGCGATGATCGAGGCCATCACGCAAGGTACCGCGAAGAAGTACATGGCGGCGATGATCGCATTGGCGATGAATGCGATCAGGAAGACCGCGATGAAAGGCCGCATGCGCGCCGGATCGAGACGGGCCTGCCCGGCAATCAACCAGAGCAGGACGGCCTGGGCGAGCATGAAGACGCTGATGCTGATCCCGAAGCCAAAATAGAAGTCCTGCATCGATCGCTGCGCGCCCATCGCGTCGAAACGGTGTGCCGCCATCGATTGCACGATGGCCATCGTTTCAGGGCCTTCGTCGGGCACCCATGGCATGCCCAGGGTGTGACCGAGTGCGTAGAGAAACGCGACAATCGCCGCGACCCGCAACAGAACAAACGGTTTCATCGCAACTCCCCCGAGCCCCGTGAATGACGCGAGCCTAGCGGTGCGGCGGCTTGGTGGCAATGTGCGTGGGGAATGTCTCGGCGCTGGAAATGGAAAGAGCGCTGCGCGAACTGGAGCGGGTGAAGGGAATCGAACCCTCGTCAGTAGCTTGGGAAGCTACAGCTCTACCATTGAGCTACACCCGCGTCGGCAGGGGATGGTAATACGTCAGCGCCGCGAGGGGAAAGGTGGCGCCCGGCTGAACGCCCCAGGGAGCCGCCCCACCGCCCCCCGGCGGCGGGCGCATAATCGTGGCAGGGAATTCCTACGAGGACCGGGCCATGCATCGAATGCTCTCGCTTTCCGTCATCGCCGCGCTCGCGCTTGGCGCGGCCGGCGCGGCCTCGGCCCAGTCCCGGACCGTTTCTACGGCCGACATGCCCAAGCCGGGCGTCAGCTATATCTCTGGCCCGTCCACACCGGTCCGGCGGGAAACCGTCAGCACCGGCACCCTGCCCCAACCCGCCCGCCTGTACGTGAACGGCCAGGTCTCGGGCGGCAGCTACGAGGGCCAGGGCGGCAGCTACGGCAATGGTGGCTATGGCGACCAGACCGCCAACTACGGCGGTGGTGGCTATTACTCGGGCGGCTACGGCAACTACCCAGGCAACGGCAACTACCCAGGCAACGGCGGCAATAACGGCTACGGCCATAACCACGACCACGACCACGGCGGCTACCCGGGTAACGGCGGCGGCCACGACGGCAACGGTTACCAGCCCCCCGGTAACTCGGTCACCGTCGGCGCGAAATCCAATCCTCCGAACGGCAAGCCCGGCGCGCAGATCGCGGCCCCCAGGCAGGAACGCGACTCGAACCACAACGGCAACTACGGCTGGAACCAGTATCCCCAGCCGATTCCCGTCAACACCGGCGTGAACGCCAATCGCGGCTCGGTGCCGGGCACCGGCATGGGTACCGGCAACCAGCCGGGCACCGGCATTCCCCTGCGCAGTGGCAATGGCGGCGGCAACGGGTACGGGCGCGGCCGCTGAGGCAACCGGTTCGCGGCGGCCACGGCCGCCCGTTACAATGGCTGGATGCATATCACCCTCAATGGCGATGCGCGTGATTGCGCGCCCGGCACATCCGTGTCGTCCCTGCTCGATGCCGCCGGCTATGCCGGCAAGCGCGTGGCCGTGGAAGTGAACCTCGAGATCGTGCCGCGCAGCGCGCACGCGACCCATCGGCTCGCCGACGGCGACCGGGTCGAGATCGTCCATGCCATTGGCGGCGGCTGAGCCGCGCCCACCGACGGAAGACCCCGCATGAACCACTACTCCCCCGCTGGCGACGACCTGCTTACCGTCGCCGGACGCACGTTCCACTCGCGCCTGCTCACCGGCACGGGCAAGTACAAGGATTTCGACGAGACCCGCCGGGCGACGGAAGCCGCCGGCGCGCAGATCGTTACCCTGGCCATCCGTCGCGTGAACATCGGCCAGGACGCGAGCCAGCCCAACCTGCTCGACGCCCTGCCGCCGGATCGCTTCACCCTGCTGCCGAACACCGCCGGCTGCTATACCGCCGACGATGCGGTGCGCACCTGCCGGCTCGCCCGCGAGCTGCTCGACGGCCATAACCTGGTCAAGCTCGAAGTACTCGGCGACGAGCGCACGCTCTATCCCGACGTCGTGCAGACCCTGGTCGCCGCCGAAAAGCTCGTGGCCGACGGTTTCGACGTCATGGTCTACACCTCGGACGACCCGATCCTGGCGCGTCGCCTGGAGGCCATCGGCTGCGCGGCGATCATGCCGCTGGCCGCACCGATCGGTTCGGGCCTCGGCATCCAGAATCGCTACAACCTGCTCGAGATCATCGAGAACGCCAAGGTCCCGGTCATCGTCGACGCCGGTGTCGGCACCGCCTCGGACGCCGCCATCGCCATGGAACTCGGTTGCGACGGCGTGCTGATGAATACCGCTATCGCCGGTGCGAAGCATCCGGTGCTCATGGCGCATGCGATGAAGCTCGCCGTGGAAGCCGGTCGCGCCGCGTTTCACGCCGGCCGCATTCCGCGCAAGCGCTTCGCCTCGGCGTCGAGCCCGATCGATGGGTTGGTCGGCTGACATGACGCACGACGAAGACAGCACGGGCGACGCGCCCTACCTCCGCCGTATCCGCAGCTTCGTACTGCGCGAAGGCCGGATGACCACGGCGCAGCAACGCGCCTTCGACGATCACTGGTCCCGTTTCGGGCTCGACTACAACGCGAGCGAACGCGATCTCGGCGCCACGTTTGGCCGCGAGGCGCCGCGCGTGCTCGAGATCGGCTTCGGCAACGGGGAAGCGCTGGCCTGGGCGAGCGAGCACGACCTGGCTCGCGACTACATCGGCGTGGAAGTGCATAGTCCGGGCGTCGGCCGCCTGATGAACGCACTCGCTGCGCGCGAGGCCAGCAACGTGCGCGTGTACAAACACGATGCGGTCGAAGTGCTCGAGCACGAGATTCCTCCCGCCAGCCTGTCCGAAGTACGCATCTGGTTTCCGGATCCCTGGCACAAGAAGCGCCACAACAAGCGTCGGCTGGTCCAGCCGGCGTTCGTCGAGCTACTGGCCTCGCGCATGGCGCCGGGCGGCCTGCTTCATCTGGCGACGGACTGGGAGGCCTATGCGGAACACATGCGTGAAACCATGGAAGCCGCCTCGGGCTGGCATAACCGCGTGGGTCCGGGCGTGAGCGCCGAGCGCCCCGCCTGGCGCATCGAGACCCACTTCGAGCGTCGCGGCACGCGGCTGGGCCACGGTGTCTGGGACTATCTGTACGAATGGCGCGGTTTGACCACGACACCTTGACCGCTTAGCTGGCATAAGGGGGGCTTCGTGCTTACGGAACCCTCCCGATGTCCATTTCAAGCGTGGCCGATCTGATCGCCGAAACCCTCGAAGAAGCCGGCGTCCGCCGCATCTATGGCCTGGTCGGCGACAGCCTCAACGCGATCACCGACTCCCTGCGCGAACGCAAGCGCATCGAATGGGTCCATGTGCGCAATGAAGAAGCCGCCGCTTTCGCGGCCGGTGGCGAATCCCAGCTGACCGGCGAGCTCGCGGTCTGCGCCGGCAGCTGCGGCCCCGGCAACCTGCACCTCATCAACGGCCTGTTCGATTGCAACCGCTCGCGCACGCCCGTGCTGGCCATCGCCGCGCATATTCCCAGCGCCGAGATCGGCAGCGGCTACTTCCAGGAAACGCACCCGACCGAGCTGTTCCGCGAGTGCAGCGTGTACTGCGAGATGGTGTCCGATCCCGCGCAGATGCCGCACGTCCTCGACTCGGCCATCCGCGCAGCGGTAGGCCAGCGCGGCGTGGCCGTCGTAGTGATCCCCGGCGATGTGGCCATGCGCAAGGCCCTGGTCAAGGCCGTGACGCCGGCCGCCGGGCTGTTGCCACCGAAGCCCAAGGTGATTCCGGCGGAGCGTGAACTCGACGCGCTCGCGGCCCTGCTCAACGCAGGCAAGCGCATCACCCTTCTTTGCGGGCGCGGCACGGCCGGCGCGCACGACGACCTGATCGCCCTGGCGGACACCCTGAAATCGCCGATCGTGCATGCGCTCGGCGGCAAGGAGTATGTCGAGTACGACAACCCCTTCGACGTCGGCATGACCGGCCTGATCGGTTTCAGCTCCGGCTATCACGCCATGGAAGACTGCGACACCCTGCTGATGCTCGGCACCGATTTTCCTTATCGGCAGTTCTATCCGGAGGACGCGAAGATCGCCCAGGTGGACCTGCGTCCGGGCAACATCGGCCGGCGTTGCCGTGTCGACCTCGGCATCGTCGGCGACGTGGGCGAAACGATCCGCGCCCTGCTTCCCCGCCTCGAGCCCATGCGCGTGCGCGGCCATCTCGATCGCTGCCTCGCTCATTACGCCCGGGCACGGCAGGATCTGGACCAGCTCGCCGCGATCGAACCGGGGCGCGAACTGATCCATCCGCAGCAGCTCAGCCGACTGGTCAGCGAACTGGCCGAAGAGGACGCGGTCTTCACCGTCGATGTCGGCACGCCCACCGTCTGGGCCGCGCGCTACCTGCGCATGAACGGCAAACGCCGCCTGCTTGGCTCCTTCGTGCACGGCTCGATGGCCAACGCCATGCCGCAGGCAATCGGCGCGCAGGCATCGCATCCGGGCCGCCAGGTCATTTCGCTATCCGGCGACGGCGGCTTCTCCATGCTGATGGGCGACTTCATCACGCTCGCCCAGGAAGGCCTGCCGGTGAAGGTCATCGTGCTCAATAACGGCACCCTGGGCTTCGTTGAGCTGGAAATGAAGGCGGCCGGACTGCTGGAAACCGGCGTGGAGCTGAAGAACCCCGATTTCGCCGCAATGGCGAATGCCATGGGCATCCATGGCCGCCGCGTCACCCGTGCCAGCGACCTGCCTTCGGCCGTCGCCGAGGTGCTTTCGCATGAGGGCCCTGCCCTGCTTGACGTGGTCAGCAATCGCCTCGAGCTGTCCATGCCGCCGAAGATCAGCGGCGAGCAGGTGAAGGGCTTCAGCCTTTATGCGTTGAAGGCGGTGATGAGCGGGCGCGGCGATTCGATCGTCGACCTCGCCCTGAGCAACCTCAGCCGCTGAAAGGGCAGCCACTGACCGGAGAAACGCGGGCTGCCATGCGGCCCGCTTCAGCCGGGAGCCACCCCCAACGCGTATACTCCTGCGGCATCACTCGCCGCCTGGCAAGACCATGCCACCGCACGTCCCAACCGACCGGATCCGGATAGCCGGCTAGTGGCTCTTACCCTCACTCCCGAAATGATCCTTGTGCTGGGCCTGGTGGGCTTCACCATGCTCATGCTCGTTCTGGAGTGGATCCGGGCCGATATGGTGGCCCTGCTCGTCGTGGTCGCGATCGGCCTCACCGGCCTGATCCCCGGCGACCAGGTATTCAATGGCTTTGCCGGCAACGCCGTCATCGCCATCATCGCCATCATGATCATGGGTGCGGGCCTCGACCGCGCCGGCGTACTGAACCTTACCGCTGCCTTCGTCATGCGCATGGCGCGTGGCGTGGAGTCGCGGCTCGGCGTGGTGGTGAACAGCGTCACCAGCCTGTTCAGTGCGGTGATTCCCAGCCAGGCGCTGGCGGCGCTGATGATTCCCGTGACCAGCCGCCTTTCCGCCCGCACGGGCGTGCCGATGTCGCGCCTGCTGTTGCCCATGGCGTTCTGCATCCTCACCGCCACCAACACCACGCTGATCGCCAACTCGCCGCTCATCGTTCTCAACGACCTGATCGCCAGCGCGAACAGCAATCTGCCGCCGGGCGCGCACACCATTCCCAAGTTCGGCCTTTTCAGCGTCACCCCCGTGGGTCTGGTGCTGGCCGTGGTCGGCGTACTGTTCTTCTACCTGTTCACCCGCAAGCTGCTGCCCGAGCGCGAAGACGATCGCCTCAAGGTCACGCCGGGACGCACGGAAAGCTACTTTGCCGACACCTATGGCATCGTTGGCGAAACCGCCGAGCTCACCGTCACGGCGGAAAGCCCGCTGGTCGGCATGAGCATCGGCGAAGTGGAGCAGCTGCATGGCGCGCCGCTGATCCTGGCGATCAAGAACGGCAACGAGAGCCGCGTGGCGCCGCCGTCCGACCAGATGATCTGGGTGGGCACGGTGCTTGGCGTACTGGCTCCGCGCGATGCCATCAATGCCTTCGCCAACAACCAGTTATGCCGCGTGTCCATGCGCCTGCGCCAGCTCGGCGAGCAGTTCAACACGACGCGCGCCGGTATTTCCGAGGCGGTGGTGCCGCCCAGCTCGCGTTTCATCAAGCAGACCGTCGGTGAGCTGCGCCTGCGCAAGCGCTTCGGCATCTCCGTGCTCGCGGTGAATCGTGGCGATGAAGTGTTCCGCGAGGACGTCCGCGCGGTGACCCTGCGCGCCGGCGACACGCTGGTGCTGCATAGCAAGTGGCGCGACCTGATACTGGCCGAGGAAGACCGCGACTTCGTGGTGGTCACCGACGTACCCAAGGAGGAGGCGCGCCCGGGCAAGATCTGGCAGGCCGTCTTCTTCTTCGTGCTGGCCAAGTGCCTGGCGCTGTTCACCCACCTCGACCTCTCCGTGGCGATGATGACCGGCGCCGTCGGCATGCTGCTGACCGGCGTGCTGAACATGGACGAGGCTTACAAGGCGATCAACTGGAAGACCATCTTCGTCACGGCCTGTCTGATTCCCCTGGGCTGGTCGATGGACTCCACCGGCACCGCCTCGTGGATCGCCCAGGAAGTGCTGGCCGTACTTGGCCATGCGCCGCAGTGGACGCTGCAGCTGTCGATCGCCGTGCTTACGCTGATGTTCTCGCAGGTCATGTCGAACGTGGGCGCCACCGTGATGATGGTGCCGATCGCCATCAGCGTGGCGGTGAGTACGGGGGGTAACCCGTCGGCTTACGCGCTGATTGTCGCGGTGTCGTCGTCGAATACCTTCCTGCTGCCTTCGGGCCATCCGGCACTCATGATGGTGGCGGGTCCGGGTGGTTATCGCGCCAAGGATTTTCTGCGCGTCGGCCTGCCTCTGACAATCATCGTGCTTACACTGACCCTGGTCACGATCAACTTCATGTATCGCTGAGGGGGAAGCCCTCGGCCGAGACGTTTCTCAGGCCAGTCGCACCACACCCTCATGCACCGCCACCGGCACGCCGCGCAGACGCTCACCCCTGCAAGGCCCCGCCGTGCAATCGCCGCTGTCCGCCGTGAAGGTGGCGCCATGGGCCGCGCAGATGATCGTCCCGTTGCGGACCAGAAATCGCCCGGGCGCGTAGTCAAGCCGACGGCCCGCGTGCGGGCAGACGTTGAAATAGGCGCGGGCCTGGTCACCGTGGCGGTAGACCATGAGCGACTCCACCTCGAGGTTGACGATGGCTTCGACTTCGATGGCATTGCCGTCGGGAATGTCGGCCAGGAGGCAGAGCGGAGGGGTGTCGGCGTTAGGAGTCATGGCACTTGTCTATGAGGATGGGTTGCCCCAAGGTAAAGGGGTACCACGCATGTCATTGTGCCATACGGATTTTTAACCAATGCGCTTCGTCTTCCCGCCCATTCGCCGCTCGCGGAATCCGCTCGCCCGCGCCCTCTCCGTCGTGGCCGGTCTGGCCGTGCTTGGCGTATTGCTGGTATTCGGCGTGGTCGTCATCGGCGTGCTGCTGGCCGGTGGTCTCGTGTTCCTGGCCGTGCGCCAGTGGAAGCTCGCTCGCGGGGGCGCCACCGCGACGCCGCGCCCGTCGGCCTCGCACACCTCGCAGGATCCGAAGGTGCTAGAGGGCGAGTTCGTCGTGATCCGCCAGCGCGACCCCGTCCACCACTAAGCACCCTCGCAAGCAGATCCGCGCGCAAGAAGCGGATGGTGACGGGGCACAGCCCCGCCTACGCTGGTCTCCAACCCTTGGAGGCCACGATGAAAACCCAGGTTCAGCTCATGCGCCCCGCCACCGACGACGCCCTTGAACGTGTCCGTGCCGCGCTCGATAGCGAGGACGGCGCCAGCGATCTCGCCACGCTCGCCGCCGTCGCGGGGCTTAGCCCCACCCATCTGCAACGCGCCTTCCGACGCCGCTACGGCGTCAGTCCGGCCGAGTACGCCCGCGCGCGCCGGTTCGGCCAGCTACGCGAAGCCCTGCGCGACGGCGCCCCCGTGACCGACGCGGTCTACGAGGCCGGCTTCGGCTCCGGCAGCCGGGTCTACGAGGAAAGCGACCGCCGGCTGGGCATGACCCCGGCCAGCTACCGCGCGGGCGGCGCAGGTGCTTCGATCCGCTACACCACCACCGGCACGCCGCTCGGGCGGCTGCTGGTCGCCACCACAGCGAAGGGCATTTGCTCGGTGACGCTCGGCGATGACGACACGGCACTGGAAACACGGCTGGCGGACGAGTTCCCGCTGGCCGGACGCGAACGCGTGGACGAAGGCCGCGACGAGTGGCTGGATGCGGTGATCGCGCGTGTCACCCGCGACCTCGGCTGGGACGACGGCGATACGCCGGCGATGCCACCGGTGGATGTTGCCGCGACCGCATTCCAGTGGCGCGTCTGGGATGCGCTGACACGGATTCCGCGCGGTGAAACCCTCAGCTATGGCGAGCTGGCCGCGAAACTCGGCGTACCCAAGGCGGCGCGGGCGATCGGTCGCGCCTGCGGCAGCAACAAGCTTGCCCTGCTGGTTCCCTGCCATCGGATCATCCGCGAGGACGGTAGCCTGGGCGGCTGGCGATGGGGCCTGGAAATCAAGCAGCAATTGCTGGCCACCGAGCGTGCCATGAGCGCGGCTCAAGGCTGACCTTCGAACGTTTCGCTACCGCGTTGCGCGTCGCGACGATATCGTTCCGAATTCAGCCTGGATCCGCCATGTCCGACCCTGCCTGTTCCACGACGCCCGCGCCCGCCTCCGTCGCCACCGACCCGAGGTGGATGGTTCCGCTTTCGCTGTTCGCGCTGTACGTCATCTGGGGCTCGACCTACCTCGGTATCCGCTATGCGCTGGTGAGCTATCCGCCCTTCATGCTCGCGGCGATTCGCTTCGCCATCGCCGGGGTATCGCTGTTCGCCGTGTTACGCGTGCGCGGCGCGACCCTGCCGACCGCCGCCCAGTGGAAGAACGCGGCGATCGTCGGCACCCTGCTGCTGGCCGGTGGCAATGGCCTGGTCTGTTTCGCCGAACAGTCGGTGAGCTCGGGCATCGCCGCCGTGGCGGTGGCGAGCATGCCGTTGTTCGCCGCGGTATTCGGCGGTATCTATGGCGAATGGCCCACGCGTGGGGAAACCGCGGGCCTGATGCTGGGTTTTGTCGGTGTCATCGTGCTTAACCTCGGCGCGGGCCTCTCAGGCTCGCCGCTCGGCGCCATCGCCCTGATCTGCGCCGCCATGGCCTGGGCATTCGGGTCGGTGTGGTCCAGGCGCCAGGACATGCCCAAGGGTCCAATGAACACCGCTGCGCAGATGCTCTGCGCCAGCGTCTCGCTGAGCATCATCGCCCTGCTCCATGGAGAGCGTTTTCCGGCACATCCGCAAGCGGGCGCCACGGCCGCTGTCGCCTATCTCATCGTTTTCGGCTCGATCATTGCCTTCAGCGCATACCTTTACGTGTTGAAGACCGTGCGTCCCGCACTGGCCACCAGCTATGCGTATGTCAATCCGCCGGTGGCCGTGCTGTTCGGTGTAGCACTGGCTGGCGAGCATGTCGGGCCGTTCGACCTCGCCGGCATGGCGATCATCCTGGTCGGTGTGGGCATCATCACGATGATGCGCGTGCGCAAGGCCTGAAAACCCCGGAGTGTGATGCAGGTCTCACTCCGGCTTCGCCACCCATTTTTTCAGAATTATTCGATGTCGGTCCGCGATAGCGCGACCTAGGCTCGGACTCCTCAGTTGGAGGAGCGTCCCATGTCCCGGCTTACCCCGAAGTGTGTTGCGCGCGGTGGCACCCTGTTCGGCATCGCCATCCTGGCCGTGGCTTCGTGCCAGAGCTTTCGCGAAAAGCCGGCCACGGGTATCTCATCGCCCGTGGCGGACTACCTGGAGTACGACGCCTGCCTCGACCGCGGCGGTCGCTGGCTGATGCATGCGCACGCCTGCATCGAGCAGGACCGGGCCGGTGTGCGCGAGCCGCGCGAAGCCCTGTAAGGCTCCGCGCGATCCGCTGTCTCAGAGTTCGCGAAGTGCCGTTGTCACCGGGACACGCGCCGCACGCAGCGCCGGGAACAATCCGCCGATGAAACCGATGGCGAGCGCCCACTTGATACCCGTCCAGAGCAGTTCGCCACTGACATGGAAACGAAAGACCACCTGGCTGAAGTTGGCCCCGAGCGTGGAGGTGGTGTAACCGTTGAAGATGATCCACACCACGCCGGCCCCGATGAGTCCGCCGAGCAGGGCGAGCATCATGGTTTCGAGCATCACCGAGACCACGACCGGCACTCCACGAAAGCCGATGGCGCGTAGCGTGGCGATCTCCCGGGCCCGTGCCTGGATGGCGGCGAACATCGTGTTGAGCGCACCGAAGATGGCACCAATAGCCATGATGACGCCGACGGTGATACCCACCGCGCGCAACACCTTGGTCAGGCCTTCGGACTGTTTGCTGAAATAGTCCTGCGTCGTACTTACGTCGACCTTAAGCCGCGGGTCGGCGACGAGGTTGGCCTTGAACGTGTCGAAAGCTTTTGGTGAATCCAGCAGCACGGTGACCGACTGCACACTGCTGCCGCGCCGGTAGGCCGACCCCACGCTCTGCGTATCGGCCCACAACTCCGACTCGAGCGCGTCGTGTGACTCGAACACACCGACCACGGTCCAGGTCTGCCCGGCCAGACGCAGAGTCTTGCCGACATCGATACCCTCGAACTGCGCTTTCGCCCCTTTGCCAACGATGATTTCGCCCAGGCCCGGCCGGAACTTCCGACCTTCGACGATCTTCACCTGGTCCCTGAGTGTCCAGACATCCTCGCTGACGCCGCGAATCGGCACGTTGGAATCGCTGTTCGGATCGCCCTTGCGCGGCAGGTTGGCCACCACCACCAGTTCGCCGGAGGCGATGGGCTTGCCTTGCGCGTCCTTCTTCACGCCGGGCGCCTGCATGACCACGTTGGCACTGTCACGATCGAGAATGGAATTGAGCTCGGCCTGCGAGCCACCGCGCAGCACGATCGCAGTGCGGTCGTTGCCGGTAGAGCGCAGGGTCTCGGCGAAGCCATCGCTCATCGCGAGCATGGCCACGAGCACGCCGACGACGCCGGCGATACCGACCACCACGACCGAAGACGAACCCAGTCGCTGGGTCACGGTCGCCAGTCCCACGCGGGTGACCTGCCAGGTCTGCCGGCCCCGACGGGTCAGTGCCATCCACAGTACGAGGATCACAGCGAGCGCTACGACACCTTGCCAGGGCAGCGCGGTCCACAGCGCGAGGAAGGCGGCGACGATCAGCAACATCAACAGGCCGAAGCCAAGTTTCTTCATCGATTTCATGTCGTATTCCTCAGCGCCCGGCGAGCGCGTCGACGATGTTGAGACGCATCGCGCGGATGGCAGGCAGGGCGCCGACGAGCGCGCCGATCACCACCATCAGTACGACACCGAGAATCCACGTGGATGCACCGATCGGCGGCAGGTTGAGCGCGCCGCCACTGAGCTTCGTGACAATAGGCACGACGATGCCGGCAGCCGCCAGCCCCAACACGCCGCCCAACACCAGCAACAGCACGCCTTCGGCAAGCACCATGCCGAGCACGCTCTGGCTGGAGAAGCCAATGGTCTTCAGCACGGCGAGTTCGTTCGTGCGCTCACGTACGGCCTGCGCCATGGTGTTGCCGGTCAGCAGGATCAGGGTGAAGAACACCGCACCCATGATCGCCGAGACGATGAGGCCGATGTCACCGAGCTGTTTTGCAAACGAAGCATTGAATGCCTGCTCGGTCTGCGTCTTGGTTTCGTGGTCCGAGTTGGCCGACAGCGCATCGATGGCCTTGGCCACACTGTCGGCTTTGTCGGCGGACGTGAGCTTCACCACGTACCATCCCACCGTGGTGCCGATGCTGTGAAACGCGTTGGCATCCTCAAAATACTTGTGGTGGAAGAAGAACTGCTGGTCCGTGCCGTTGGCCGCGCCCTTGGCTGGCGTGTAAATACCGACGATGTCGAACGGCCAGGTCTTGTCGCCGTTGCGCTGCGGGAAAATCGTCGACTGCAGGGGAATCTTGTCGCCCACCTTCCAGCCGAAACGCTTCGCCAACGCCTCGCCCACGATGGCACCCGTCCGCGTGGTCTCGTAGGCCTTGCGCTGGTCCGCCGGCAATTCCATCTCGTGGTAGATGTCCAGGTAGTTTTCGCTGACCGCGAAGCTGAGCACGAAGTTCTTCGGATCCTGGTAGATGCCGCCGAACCAGTTGGCGTAGCCCACGGACTTCACCCCGGGGATGGCCTCCATGCGCGTCTGCAGGCTTGCCGGTAGCGATTGGATGATCGAATAACGCGACGTGGTGATCAGGCGATCCACACCGATCACGCTGTCACCGGAATCGAAGGCTGCACGTGTGGCGTCGAGCATGCCGAAGAGCAGGAAGGCAGCGAGGATCGACACCAGGGTGAGGAAAGTGCGGGACTTGCGCCGGAACAGCGCCGCCCAGATCAGATGCATGTATTTCATGCCGGCTTCCTCGCTCAGGCCACGGCTTGCTCGACAAGGGTGCCCTTGTCGAGATGCAGCGTGTGGTTTGCGTACTCCGCGGCCTTGGGATCGTGGGTCACCATGACGATCGTCTTGCCGTGCTCGCGATTGAGTTCGCGCAGGAGGCCGAGAATCTCTTCGGCGGACTGCCGATCGAGGTCGCCCGTCGGCTCGTCGCAGACCAGCAGCGTGGGGTCGGACACGATGGCCCGCGCGATCGCCACACGCTGCTGCTGGCCGCCGGAGAGTTCGGAAGGCTTGTGCGTGGCGCGGTCGGACAGACCCACCAGTTGCAGCGCGATGGACGCATTCTGCTTTCGTTGCGCCGCCGACAGCTTGGTCAGGAGCAGGGGCAATTCCACATTGCGCTGACCGGTGAGCATGGGCATGAGGTTGTAGAACTGGAAGACGAAACCGACGTGCGCGGCGCGCCACTTGGCCAGCGCGCCAGAGCCGAGCTGGTCGATACGTTCGCCGGCCACCGTGATGCTGCCGCCGGTCGGCGTATCCAACCCGCCAATCAGGTTCAGCAAGGTGGTCTTCCCCGAGCCCGAGGGGCCCATCAGGGCGAGGAAGTCGCCTTCCTCGATCTTCAGGTTCACACCATGCAGCACTTCGACCTTCTGCCGGCCGCGCTCGTAAACCTTGGAGAGATCCTGGATGTCGATCAGGGTGGCCATCGTTATGTCTCCGTACGCGTCAGGGTGTGGTTTTGGCGATGCTGACGGCGGCGCCGTCGGCGAGAGAATCGGGAGGTGCGACGACGACGGTTTCGCCGGTGGCCACGCCGTCGGTGACCAGGCGCATGTCACCGCTGGACGGCTTCGCGGATGTCACGGGCCGGCGCTTCGCCGTGTTGTCTGCAATAACGAAGACGACGTCATGGCCATCGCGCTGCACGACGGCCGCGGCGGGAACGAAGACCCCCTTTGGCACCGCGGACTGCGCCGGTGCACGACGCTCGAGGAAGGAAACACGCACGCCCATGTCGGGAACGATGCGGCTGTCTTTGTTCTCCAGCGCGACGCGTACCTTCACGGTGGCCTTGCCACGATCGGCGGCCGGGACGATGGCGATCACGTGGGCGGGAATCTTCCAGTCGGGATAGGCGTCGAGCACGGCCTCCGCAGGCATGTTCGGCTGCACGCGGCCGATATAGGCCTCGTTGACGTCCACATCGATCTCCAGCGAATCCATGTCGACGATGGTGCCGACGCCGGTCCGCGTGAATCCACCGCCGGCCGAGAGCGGCGAGATGATCTCGCCGACCTGGGCCGCCTTGTCCGTGATCACCCCATCGAACGGGGCGCGAACCACGGTGTAGTCGAGGTTGACCTGCCCGACCTGGACCTGCGCGTCGGCCGAGTCGGCCTGGCGCCGCGCGGTGTTGAGCTGGGCGCGAAAGGTATTTGCCTGGGTGCGGGCCTGTTCCGATACCTGTTTGGACACCAGACCGCGTCCGACCAGCGCCTCGGCGCGGTCGGCATCGCGCAGGTCCTGGTCGAGCTGGGCCTGGGTCTGAGCCACGGTGGCGTGGGCCGCTGCGGCGCTTGCCCGGGCAGCGTCCAGACTGGCGCGCAAGGCGTTGTCCTCGAGGCGGGCGAGCACCTGGCCCTTCGTTACACGGTCACCCTCTTCGATCAGCACCTCGGTCAGCGCGCCGGTAATCTGCGCGGAGACCGTGGCCTGGCGACGTGCCGTCACGTAACCCGTGGCCTGGAGCACCGCGCCGGCTTCCGCATTGGCGGATGGCGACACGGCGGTCGCGGTCTTCACCTCGACCGGGCGATGGGCAACGAAGACCCAGGCACCGGCACCCGCCGCAAGCAGTACGACAAGGACGCCAGCCGCGATGAGAGCGAGCCGGGTTCCGTTGCCCCCACCTCCGCCACCGTGGGCTTCCTTGTGCGATTTATCGATCTTCAGCTGCCGCAGCAGCTCGGCGTTCGAATTCATGCTTCCCTCTGTCCCCTGCGGTCCCATCGGATGGCAAGATCATGCGACCCGGGCCGAAGCTGCACCACTTCCGCCCATCAGTCATCTGCCGTGACAGGTGTCACCTGCTAACCTGATGCGATGAATACGATCATCCCCGCGCCGGCCCAGCCGAGCATCCCCGTCCTCGGCCAGACCGCGCGTTTCCCGGTCCGCCGTATTTTTTGCATCGGCCGCAACTACGCCGACCACGCCCGTGAAATGGGCGCCTCGGTCGACAAGGCAAACCCGATGTTCTTCACCAAGCCCGCCGATGCCATCGTCACCGATGGCGCCGACGTGCCCTACCCCTCGGCAACCAGCGACCTCCACCATGAAGTGGAAATGGTGGTCGCCCTGGGTGCCGGCGGCTCGGACCTTTCCGTCGAGCAGGCCGGCAAGCTGGTCTGGGGCTACGGCGTAGGCCTGGACCTGACCCGCCGCGACCTGCAGGCGCAGGCGAAGGCCAAGGGCGCGCCGTGGGACGTCGCCAAGGCCTTCGACCACTCGGCCCCCATCTCGGCCCTGGTCCCGGCATCGGAAGTGACACCGACAGCCTCCACGCGCATCGCGCTGGAGATCAACGGTGAGTTGCGCCAGGAGGCCACGCTGGGCGACATGCTCCTCGACGTGCCGGAGATCCTCAGCGCGCTATCGAAGCTGTTCGAGCTGAAGGCAGGCGACATCATCTACACGGGTACACCGGCCGGCGTATCCGCCCTCGTGCGCGGCGATACATTCCGTGCGACCCTCGACGGCGTCGCGACGCTGGAAGGCCGCGTGAGCTGACTTCGCGAACTGCCGACATCCATCTCGCTAGTTTTCAACGTTCCACGTTCAGCCAATAAGGAGAAAGACCGATGAGCTTCGTCGCGGAATTCAAGCAATTCGCTCTACGCGGTAACGTCGTCGACCTGGCGGTCGGTGTCGTGATCGGTGCGGCATTCGGCAAGATCGTCACCTCGCTGGTCGACAACATCATCATGCCGCCGATCGGCTGGCTGATCGGCGGTATCGATTTTTCCGACTGGAAATGGGTCCTCAAACCGGCCGATGCCGTCGCGAAGAAAGCCGAAGTCGCCGTCCAGTACGGCGTTTTCATCAACGTGCTGATCCAGTTCGTCATCGTCGCCATCGCCATCTTCATCGTGGTCAAGGCGATCAACCGCCTCACCCGCCGCGAAGAAGAAGCCCCGGCGGCGCCGGCTGCCGATGTCGTGTTGCTGACGGAAATCCGCGACCTGCTTCGTTCACAGCAGGGGCGCTAGATAAAACCATGTGGGAGCCGCTTCAGCGGCGAAAAGCCAACGGAGGGGAGGGGTGACGCGCAGAGCCTTCGGTGCCCACCCTCGCTGCTCAGACAGTCCTCCGCGCTCGGTGCGGAAGACCGCTTCGCGGCCCATGTCTTATGTGGCCTGCGGCCGCTCACTTGTGCGGAACTCGCCTCGAGGGTGGGCACCGAAGACTCTCCCGAACGCTGAGGTTCGCGTGGGTCGGGCCAAAGCCCACGGCAACATCGCCGGCAGGCACGCCGGCACAGGCGCGATGACGGTGTTCGGCAACCGGGTACCCGCAATCGCTTTCGCATGGGCCAGGAGTTCTGCGAGCGGGCGGGGCCGACGACGGCACCACGCAACGGATCTCCTTCCACTCAACCGTATCGTCGTGAGAGACCTTGGTGTCCACCCTCGAGGCGAGTTCCGCACAAGTGGAGCGGCCGTAGGCCAGATAGATACATGGGCCGCGGTAGCGGCCTTCCTTTTCGAACGCGGAGGACTGTCTGAGCAGCGAGGGTGGGCACCAAGGTCTCCTCCGCGAGACGCCCAAGTGTAAGGTGCGACGGCGAAGCCGAGCCGCCCCCCGCGGCCCCGCGAACATGGCACCGCATGCCTTCCCGAAAATGCGCGACGAACCTAAAAAAAAGAGGCCGCCGATGGGTATCGGCGGCCTATCTGGGGAGACTCGTTATGCCCGGGAGTTGAGCCGTCACCGGCTCGGGCACTTATTATTGGTATTCGGATTATTCGTGGTCAGCTGTGAACGCGGTTGCTATCAGAAGTCGTAGTTGATGCCGAAGCGGACGTAACGCGGCTGGCTGAAGTAAGTGACCTTGTTGTAGTTCGTATCGAGCGCGGTCGAGCTGCCGTACTGCACGTATGTCGCCGTCGGAACGGACTCGCCGAGCGCGTTGTAGATCATCACGTTGAAGCCAAGCTTCTGGTCGGCCCACATCGGACGGTATTCGGCCGAGAGGGAGACGATGTGCTGCCACGGCTCGCGACCGGCCGCACCCGGCGGTGAAGCGACGCCGCCGCAGTAGTGGTAGTAGCTGCCGTACCCGACCGGATTGCTCTCATCCGCGCCGTAGAAACCCAGGCACGTCTTCGGCGTGCCGGAAAGGATCGCTATGTTGGCCGAGAGCATCCACTCCGGCGCTGCCTGCCAGGACCCGTAGATCTTCAGCTGATGCTTACGATCGTTGGCGAGCAGGCCGTTGGAGTTTTCCATGAGCTTGCCGAAGTCCCAGTCCACTGTCGCGGAAACGTCCGTCTGCCCGATATCGGAGCGCACCTGGCCCTCGGTGTCGCCGTAGCTACGCGAGAAAACGTAATCCACCTTGGCCTGCCACTTACCATCGAACGGATGCTCGAAGAAGGTTTCCAGGCCGTAGTAACTGCGCTTGGCCTTCGGCATGCCGAAGTCATCCGCGGAGACGCTGACATTGTAGTAACCGCCCGCCGGGTCTGGAATGCGGTAGGTATTGCTACGCCCCGGGTTCGACAGGTAGCAACCGTTGAGCGTACTGGGATCCACGTCGTACCCGAGCGACGTCGCCTTGTCGGTAATCGTGCCGGTATCGCAGATGTCGTCGAGGATGTTGCGCAGCTTGCGGACCTGCGCCTTCATGCCCCACACGTAGTCCGGATTGATCTGCTGGGTGAAGCCGAGCAGGTATTCGTCCTGGTATTCGGACTGGATGTTGCTGGCGGCAACCGTCTTTGCATCCGGCGACTGCCCGTACTCGTTGTTCGCCGAAACCGCACCACCGGTTGCCGATGCAAGCTGGGTCACACCCGTCGGATTGCCGTTTCCGTCGATACCGGTATAGGTGTAGTACTCATTGGTGTAAAGCGACCCGGCAGCAGCGCGCAGCGCAACCGATGCGGGCATGGCCAGGTAGTAACGACCGGCGTTGCCGTAGACCTTAAGCGTCGAGTCGCCGTTGACGTCCCAGCTGAAGCCCAGGCGCGGCGCCCACTGCGGCTTGGTCATGCGAAGGAAGGCTTCACCATTCGGGTTGTAATTGGTGAACTGATCGTTGCGCAGGCCGATCTTCACCAGCCAGCGGTCGTCGACCTGCCAGCTGTCCTCGATGTACTGGGCGCGCTGTTTGACTCGAACCGAAGCAGCCGTGCTGTAAAGGTAGTGCGACACGTAGTAGCCGGTTTCGCCGCCTGCACCTGTGTTCGGAGCTGCGACAAACGGGCTGTCGCTGATCGCCGTAGCCGGGTCGCCGAAGCCGTAGTCCCACGCGTCGGCGGTCTGTCCGTCGTCGATATCGTGCGAGTTGAGGTTGTCGATACCACCGGTGATCGTGTGATCACCAATCTTCCAGGAAAGATCCAGGCGCAGGTTGTTCGTGGTTGCGCGGTGGCTGGGATCGTTGGCTGTCAGCACGGTCTGAGAATTGACGATGTTGTTGCCCCCGGTGATCGCCGGGTTCTGGTTCTCCGGATCGTCGATATACATCTGCGTGGGATCGTATCCCGGCGTATCGCTGAAGTACGTCATCTTCTGCTTGCCGTAGAGGGCGGTAAGCGTCAGGTCGTCGGTGATGTAGCTGGTGAACTTGGCGACATACACATCGGCACTGTTCTTGGTCGAGGTGTCGTAGCTGTTCAGCCCACCGGTCGTGTTGGTCGCATAGTCGTAGTCATACAGGTTGCCCTTGTACGACGTCTTCTGCGATGCGCCGGTCAGTTCAAGGATATTGTTATCGGTGATGTTCCAGTCGATCTTCGAGTACCACTTGGGGTCGTGGTACTCGTAGTTCGTGTTGTACGACGAGGTGACCGAACCCACGCTGTTGCCGACGTTCTTCGACTCTTCCACCGCGGCGAAGAAGAACAGCTTGTCCTTGATCAACGGGCCGCCGACATACGCGCTTTCCGTGGTCGTCCATGACTTGTTGTCCGAGTAGCGACGGTAGATGTTGCCCGCATCGGAACCGGTCACGTAGTACGAACCGGGACTTACACCCTCGAGCGAGGCCGGCGTCCACTGCACCTGCGCACCGAAGTGCCATTCGTTCGTACCGCGCTTACCACTCTGGCTGATGACGCCACCGTCGGAGCGCCCATAGGCGGCACCGTAGCCGCCGCTGAGGATCTCCTGCTGGTCGATAGCCCCATAGGGAAGGCTGATGCCGCCAAAGCCGCTCAGCGGATCCGTCGTGTTGAAGCCATTGAGGTAATAAGCGTTCTCGGAGACCGACGAACCGCTGAAGGAAACCAGCGAACCGCCGGTGGTGCCACTCTTGAAGCCGCTGTAGCCGGGCACGACGCCCGGCGCAAGCAAGGCGATGGCTTCGGCGCTGCGCGACAGCGGCAACTTGGCCAGCTGCTCGGACGTGATGACCGTGCGGGCGTCGACGCTGGTCACGTCGATGGCCGGCAATGCGTTGGCGGATACGGTGACCGAACCGAGACTGGTCGCAGCGGCGCTGGCGGCTGCAAAGGAAACCTCGGTACCGGAGCCGACCTGCAGGGTGACATTGTTGCGCGAGTCGACGGCCTTGCCACCCTGCATCAGCGCCACCGTATACGTGCCGAGCGGCAGCGAACCGATGCTGTAACGCCCTTGGGCGTCTACCGCCACTTCGCGCGTCAGGCCGGACGTACTCTTTGCCTGCACCGTCTCGCCTTCGGCGACCGGCGCCTGACCGAAGATACTGCCCGTGGTCGACTGGGCGATGGCCCCGGCGCTACCCAGCGCCACGCTCAGCGCGAGGCTGATCCGGCTCAGGCGCGCCCATTGAAATTTATTCATCAGCACTGTGAAGCACTCCCCGAAAGATGGATTGACGTCTCCGCCGGGCAGGCGCCCGGCAGGCGCTTTTCCCCACGTGGCCCGGCGACAACCTCAATTTAGTGTTAAGACGACGTTTCGAGGCGGCGGAAAGTGCCGTGTGACTTGTCGATTAATCGGACGTATGGACGTCCGAAAGAAGTTGCCTTCCGAGAGTTCCTTCGAGGCTGGCCTGACGGTATCCACGCGGGGAAATCCCGAAGAGCTCGCGAAATGATCGACTGAAGTTCGTCATGTCGCCGAATCCCCACGCTTGTGCCACCTGCGCGATGCTGCGATGACGCAATGCGGGATCCGCAAGTTCCCGACGGCACCGGGCAAGCCGCTCGGCACGCACCCAGCGCATCAGCGTCAGCGGTTCGTCGGCAAACAGTTCGAAGAGGTAGCTTGGAGAAAGGCCTACGCCTGCGCCGATCATCTCGATGCACAGTGATGAGTCGGCGAGGTGGTCCCGTACGAAGCGACGAACCTGCTGCCTGTACTGCTGGCGAAGTTGCGAAGGTGAAGGCTCGAGTGAGGCCGTTGACTCGAAGGCCGCCGCAAGCATGTGCGGAATGGCATCCGCCACGCGATCCGCTACGGCTTCGGTGAGTTCGCCAGCATGTGCGAACAACTCCTGGAAGAGGACACGCAGGTAACCCACGGCGCTGAGGTGCCCATGGAGGCCGATGGCGGACAACTGGTCGATCCGCGGCATGACCTCGCGCAGCGCTGCCAGTGGCATGTAGAGCGTCTGCACGGCGGCGGCCCCCATCTGCAGGCGGAAGGGCCGGGACAGGTCGATCAGGCAGAAATCCCCTGGGGCGATCTCACCCTGCCGGCCGTGCTGCTCCACGGTGGCGCCTCCCTCCAGGTGGTGGCTGAGCAGCGCCGCCCCCCGATGGATGCGAGCGAGGGAGTCTCCGGTCAACACGTGTGGACGGTGACGGAACGTGGCCAGGCGCAGTCGCTCGCCGGCATAGCCGTCCAGTATCGTGCTCACGCCCTGCCGCCGGGACAGACTTTCCCAGAACAGGCGCGTGGACGCACTTGCACCCGGAGGCGCCGGAAAGGCGGTTACATCGTGGTACTGGGTAGACAACGCAGGGCGACTCCCGAATCAGGGGCTGGAGCGGCGTGGTGGCGGGCCGTCGCCGGGCCCTGGCGGCGGCCCCGGCGGCGAATCGAACCCTTTGTCGGCCATGCACAGTTCCATCAGGTCCGCATCGACGCCATCGTCGGGGTCATCCGCCTTGCCATCGATGTCGATCCAGCAATCGTCGAGGGCAGCCTCGACCTGAGGATCCCGTGATCGAGGCGCATGCGGCGGCTCCTGGGCCCAGGCGACGGCGGCCAGCGCCACGCCGAGGGCAAACAGCAGGGGCGGCAGCGTGGAAAAGGGCTTCATGCGGGTGGCATCCATGGGACCGAACGGTGAGGCCAAGCTAGTTGGCGCTCGTCACCGCCCGTTGTCTGCGTGTGTCCGGTTTGTGTCAGTTTCTTTGCCGGGCTGGCAAACGCGCCGTAGACTGGTCTGGTATCAAGCTACGCATGGCTATGGATCTCCAGTCGCTCATCCTTGTCGTCGACGACGACCCCGAACTGCGCAGCCTGATCACGGAGTTCCTCGGTGGTCACGGATACCGCGTGCAGGCGGCCGAGAACGCCTTGCAGATGAATCTGGCGATCGAGCGCGAGCGTCCGGACCTTGTCGTGCTCGACGTGATGATGCCGGGCGAGGACGGGCTCAGCGCCGCACGACGACTGGCCGCCGACAAAGGGCCGCCGGTCATCATCCTCAGTGCGCTGGGCGGCGATACCGACCGCATCATCGGCCTGGAAGTCGGCGCCGACGATTACCTCGCCAAGCCCTGCAATCCGCGTGAACTGCTCGCGCGTGTTCGTGCTGTCCTGCGCAGGACCGGTAACACCGAGCCCGTGGCGGTCGAGGATGCGCGACCTTATGGCTTCGCGGGCTGGCGCCTGGATGTCACGCGCCGCGACCTTCGCGACCCCACCGGCATCTTCATCAACCTCTCCGACGGCGAGTTCGCCCTGTTGCGCAGCTTCGTCGAGCACCCACAACGCATCCTCAGCCGCGACCAGTTGCTCGACCTGGTGCATGGCGGGCGTTCGGAAGTGTTCGACCGCGCCATCGACACGCAGATCAGCCGGTTGCGCCGCAAGCTTAACGATCGCATGCAGGCGGAGATGATCCGCACCGTGCGCAACGAGGGTTACATGCTGGTGCCAAAGGTATCGCGCCTGTGATGCATCTGCCCCGCCTGTCGATCTTCTCGCGCACGTTCCTGATGATGGTCTGCGCCTTGCTGGTTTCCGCGGCGATCGGCTTTGCCGTGCTCGTCATACGGCCGCCCCTGCGTCTGTCCGCCGTCAGCCTGTTCGAGCTCGCGGCGGTGCTCCAGCCTGAGCGATCGCCGTTTGCCGACCATCCCCTGGGCGAAGCGCGTCCGTTCGGTGACGGCGCCGGTGGACCGCCACCGGGTGCCGATTTCGATCGTCGCGGCGAAGCCGAACTCGACGTGGTTTCGTCCGCAGGGCCACCGGCCGGGCCAGCTTCATTCGACGAGCCCGCCTCCGCGCGTATCGCCATGCGCCTTGCGGACATGTTCAATGTGCCCGGCGAGCGGCTGCGCGTCTTCGTCACCAACCACGACGCACCCGGATCGCACGGGCCGACCCGACTTGGACTGGGCGGTGGCTCCATCGTCGCCCTTCGCCAGTCCGACGGTCGCTGGCGGGTCGCCAGCGTGCCCGTCGAACCGTTCCCGACGGTACTGCAACAGCAGGTCTTCCTCCTGCTCGCCCTCGGCCTTCTCATCCTCCTGCCCGTTGCCTTCCTTTTCGCCCGTGCGCTCGCCGCACCCATCCGGCGCTTTTCGGAAGCCGCGCAGCGGCTCGGCGGCGACACCAGTGCACCGCCGTTGCCGCGTGAAGGACCGCCGGAGATGCGCCAGGCGGTGGACTCCTTCAATGCCATGCAGGCGCGTATCAACCGTCTGCTGCAGGAGCGCACGCAGATGATCGCCGCCATCGCGCATGATCTGCGAACGCCGCTCACGCGCCTGACGTTTCGCCTGGACGGCTTGCCATCGCCGCTCGCCGACAAAGTAGAAGCGGACATCCAGGAAATGAAGGCGATGATCTCTGCCGCACTGGACTTCATTCGCGACCGATCGCAGGGCGTGCATCGTCAGCGGCTGGATGTGCGCCTGCTGGTGGAAAGCGTCGTCGACGATCTCGCCGACATCGGCCACGATGTGACGGTACAGCCGGGTGCGGCGATCACCCTCGAAGGCGACCCGATCGCGCTGCGGCGCGCCGTGGTGAACCTGGTCGAGAACGGACTCAAGTACGGGGAACGCGTTCGTCTGCGACTGCGCAGCACCGGCGACGGATGCGTACTGGAAATCGACGACGACGGTCCGGGCATCCCTGAAGCCATGCAACAGCAGGTGTTCGAGCCATTCTTCCGCCTGGAAGCGTCGCGCAACCGCGATACCGGTGGCATCGGGCTGGGCCTGGCCACCGTTCGCGCGATCGTGCTGGACCATGGCGGCAGCGTGGCACTGCGCAACCGCAAGGACGGTGGTCTGCGTGCCGTCGTCAACCTGCCCGCGACAGCGCCACCCGGAACCTGAGCTGGTCCAGGCATGACTTCCTACCTACGCGGGGACACCCCGTCGTGGGGTCATAATCGACCTTTCCGTCCCCGGGGGTCCCCATGCGCCATACGCTTCGTCTCCACGCGCTAGCCGCGTGCCTTGCACTCGCCTTTTCCGCCCACGCCGCCGACAAGGCCACGACCATTCCGGACAAGGCGGTGACCGCGGCGACCGAGCTTCGCGACCGCGCGATGAACGACAACACCGGCTATGAGTTCGTTTCCGCACTCACCACCGAGGTCGGTCCGCGTCTGGCCGGCAGCGCCGCTGATGCTCGAGGCGTCGCCTGGACAGTGGCGAAGTTCAAGGCGATGGGTTTCGATAAGGTCTACACCGAGAAGGTGAGTTATCCGCTGTGGCAGCGCCGCAGCGAGCATGCCGAGATCGTCGCGCCGTTCCCGCAGCCGCTGGCACTCACCGCGCTCGGCTATTCCGCTGGCACGCCCGCTGGCGGTCTCACCGGCGACGTGGTCGCCTTCAACGATCTCGACGCACTCAAGGCGGCGGACCCGGCGAGCGTGAAGGGCAAGATCGTCTACGTCAGCACCCACATGCAGCAGCAGAAGGATGGCCACGACTACGGCATGGGTTCGGCCACGCGCACGCGCGGTGCCGTGCTCGCCGCGCAGATGGGCGCGGCCGCTTACCTGCTGCGCTCGGCGGGTACCGACGCACACAGCCGCACGCCGCACACGGGTGTCACGGGATTCACTGATCCAAAGCAGGCTATTCCCGCTGCTGCCCTGTCGCTGCCGGACGCCGACCAACTCGAGCGGGTGCTCAAGGAAGGCAAGCCGGTCACGCTCAAGCTCGAGCTCGACGTCGGCTTTGCAGGAACCTATGAAGGCGCCAATGTGATCGCCGAAGTCACCGGCCGCAAGCACCCGAACGAAGTCGTCGCCATCGGCGGCCATCTCGATTCGTGGGATCTCGGTACCGGCGCGATCGACGATGGCGCCGGTGTGGCTATCGCCGCGGCGGCCGCGAAACTGATCAAGGACATGCCGCAGCGTCCTGACCGCACGATTCGCGTCATCGCGTTCTCGAATGAAGAGATGGGCCTGTGGGGCGGTCGCGCGTATGCCGAGGCGCATGCGAAAGAGGTGTCGAAGTTCCAGCTTGGCACCGAATCCGACTTCGGCGCCGGCCGCATCTGGCGTATGACGGCGAGTGTGAAGCCCGAAGCGCTCGGCGCGATCCAGCAGATCGCCAAGGTGGTCGAGCCGATCGGTGTTGCCTACGATCCGAACAAGCCGGGCGGCGGTGGTTCCGACCTGTCGCAGATGCATGGCAAGGGCATGGCGGCCCTGTCGCTCACCCAGGACGGCACGGACTACTTCGACTTCCACCACAACGCCAACGACACTCTCGACAAGATCGACCCGAAGGCACTGGCGCAGAACGTGGCTGTCTACGCGGCGTTCGCCTATATGGCAGCCCAGGCCAACGGCGACTTCGGCTCGAAGCCGGGCGCGTTCGCAAAGGACGGCGCGCACGATTGATTGCATAGGTAAAGGTGGGAGCCGCTTCAACGGCGAAAAGCCAACGGAGCGGAGATGCCGCAGCGTCTATCGCCGATGAATCGGCTCCCACATAAGGCTGGCCTCAGTGCGCCGGATGTGTCTCGAACTGCTTCGCCGGTGCCAGGCGATCCTGCAGGCGATTCATATACAGGTAGATCACCGGCGTGAGGTACAGCGTCAGGATCTGAGAGACCACCAGGCCACCGACCACAGCCAGGCCCAGCGGGCGCCGTGTTTCGGCGCCCGCACCGATGCCCAGTGCGATGGGCAGCGTGCCCGCGAACGCGGCGGCTGTCGTCATCATGATCGGGCGGAAACGCACGCGGCAGGCTTCCGCGATCGCCTCGACCGGAGTGACGCCTCCCTGGCGCTGACGCTCCAGGGCGAAGTCGATCATCATGATCGCGTTCTTCTTCACGATGCCGACCAGCATGATGATGCCGACGAAGGCGAAGAGATCCAGCGATGCGTTGAAGATTACCAGCGTCAACAACGCGCCCACCGCGGCGGCCGGAAGACCCGACAGAATCGTCAACGGATGGATGAAGCTCTCGTAGAGAATACCCAGCACGAGGTAGATCACGAATACCGCGAGCAGAAGGAGAAGGCCCATGCCCTTCACGGAATCCTGGAAGGCCTGCGCCGTGCCCTGCACGCTGCCGCTCAGTGTAGGGGGCAGTTTCAGCTCGGCCGTCGCGCGATCGATGCGCGTTACGGCGTCGCTGAGCGAGACACCGGGTGCGAGGTTGAACGACACCGTCACGGCCGGAAGCTGGCCCTGATGGTTCACCGTCAGCACCTGCGGCTTGCGCTCAAAGCTCGCCACCGTATTCAACGGTACGAGCTTGCCGCTGTCGGCGGTGACATACAGCTTCGACAGCACGGCGGGATCGTCCTGCATGCGCCGCTCGACCTGCAGAATGACCCAGTACTGCGTGGCCGTCGCGTAGATCGTGGAGATCTGGTTCTCGCCGAACGCCGTGCCGAGTGCCGTCTGCACCTGGTCCATCGTCAGGCCCAGCGGCGCCAGTTTGTTGCGATTGACGGTGACCACCATCGAAGGACTATTGAGGTCGAGATCGGTAGTGACGTCCTGGAAACCGGGCAGTTTCTGGAAGGCGGCGACGAGCCTGCCCGACCAGTCATACAGCGCGTGCAGGTCGGTCGACTGCACCGTGTACTGATACTGCGCCTTCGACTGCCGCCCACCGACCTGGATCGATGGCGGGTTCTGGATATAAGTGCGAATACCCGGCACCTCGGCAAACTTGTGCCGTAGCTGCTGGATGATCTGGTCAGGGGTGGTGTGCCCCCGCTCGGCCGGATCCTTCAGACGTAGCAGAAGCGAGCCGGAGTTCACCGTGGCGCGCGCACCGCCGGCACCCACGCTGGACATGACACCTTCGATGTTCGGATCTTTTCGCGCGATATCGGCCAGGGACTGCTGGCGCGCGGACATCGCGGCGAAGGAGATGTCGGTGGGGCCTTCGGTGGTGACACGCAACTGGCCGCTATCGCCCGCGGGGATAAAGTCTTTCGGCGTGATCACGAACAACACGCCGGTCGCGGCGAGGCTCAGGGCGAATACGCCGACCACGATGCGTGGATGGCGCATACACCAGGCCAGCGTGCTGGTGTAGCCGTTGGTCATCGCCGCGAATCCACGATCGAACCAGACCACGATGAAGCTTCGCTTGTCGTGTGCGTGCGCCTTGACGAAGCGGCTGCACAACATCGGCGTAAGCGTGATCGAGACGAAACCTGAAATGAGGATCGACACGCTGATGACGACGGCGAACTCATGGAAGAGCCGCCCGACGATGCCGCCCATGAACATCACCGGGATGAACACCGCGACCAGCGACAGGGTCATCGAGAAGATCGTGAAGCCGATTTCGTTGGCGCCTATGACGGACGCTTCGAACGGCGTCTCGCCGAGCTCGATGTGACGCATGATGTTCTCGAGCATCACGATGGCATCGTCGACGACGAAACCCACCGCGAGCGTCAGCGCCAGCAGGGAGAGATTGTCCAGGCTGTAACCCAGCGCGAACATCGCACCGAAGGTGCCGAGCACGGAAATAGGCAAGGCGATGGCGGGAATCAACGTTGCCGAGGCATTACCGAGGAACAGGTAGATCACGATGACGACGAGAATGCCGGCGAGGATCAGCGTGAACTGCACGTCGTGCACCGAATCGCGGATGGAATCTGAACGGTCGTACATGACAGCCAGCTTCACCGAGGGCGGCAAGGTCTCGCTGAAGGCCGGCAGCAGGGCGAGGATCTTGTCGACCGTTGCCACCGTGTTCGCCCCCGGCTGGCGCTGAATGGCCAGGGTGATGGCGCGGTTGCCGTTGTACCAGCTCGCCTTCTGGTCGTCCTGCACGCTGTCACGAGGCACCGCGATGTCGGAAAGGCGCACCGGCGCACCGTTGCGATACGCCACCACGATCTGGCCGTAGTCGGCGGCGCGCATCAGCTGGCCGTCCGAACGGATGGAAAGCAGTTGGCGCCGCCCGTTGAGCGAACCGGTGGCCTTGTTGACATTGGCCGCGGCGATCGCGTCACGCATCTGGTCCACACCGATGCCGGTGGCAGCGAGGCGATCCGGATCGACCGCGATGCGCACGGCGTATTTCTGCGAACCGTATACGTTCACCTGCGCCACGCCGTCGACCATCGACAGGCGCTGCGCCAGCTCGGTCTCGGCGTAGTCGTCCACCGTGGAAAGCGGCAGCGTCGACGATTGCATGGTCAGGAACAGGATCGGCGCATCGGCCGGGTTGACCTTGCGATACGTCGGCGGCGTGGGCATGTCCTGCGGCAACTGGCGCTGCGCGGCGGATATGGCCGCCTGGACGTCCTGCGCCGCACCGTCGATGCTTCGGTCGAGCGAGAACGTCACGGTGATCGTGGTCGAGCCGAGCGAGCTGGACGAGGTCATCGAATCGATGCCGGCAACCGTCGACAGCTGCGCTTCGAGCGGCGTGGCCACCGACGAGGCCATCGTTTCCGGGGACGCACCAGGTAACGAAGCGCTGATGTTGATCGTGGGGAAATCGACGTTCGGTAGTTCGTTCACTGGCAACCGCGGATACGCGGCGATACCGAAGATGACCAGCGCTGCCATCAGCAGCGTCGTCATCACCGGGCGACGGATGCAGAGTTCCGGCAGGTTCATCCGCGCTCCTCAGCCCTTGTCGATGCGCACGCGCGCGCCGTCTACCAGAAGCATCTGGCCTTCGGTAACGACCTGCTCGCCACCCTCCAGGCCCTTGTCGATGACCGCGCGATCGGCGGCAGTGGCGCCGGTGGTGACGCTGCGCTGTTCCACCGTCTTGTCCGGCTTGACGACGAAAACGAAGGAGCCCGACGTGGAACTCTGCAGCGCGATCACCGGCACACTGACCGCGTCGGTCAGGCGCGTGGTCGGTAGCATGACGTCGGCGAACTGACCCGGGGTAAGTCGGCCATCCGCGTTGTGGAAACGGCCCTTGAGGATGATCGTGCCGGTGGTCGCGTCCACCGCGTTGTCGATGAACTCCAGCTCGCCTTGCAGTGGCGTGCCTTTATCACCAGGAATCGTCGCCTGCACGGGCAGCGCGCCGTTGCGCAGGCTGGTGCGCACCGCGGCAAGACTGTCCTCGGGAATGGAGAACGCGACGCGGATGGGGTCGACTTCGTTGAGCACCACGATATCGGTGGTGTCGGCGGTGAGCGTGGCGCCGGGATAGGCCAGGGGTGCACCGGTCACGCCGTCGAACGGCGCACTGATGGTGGTGAAGTCGAGTTGGGTCTGCGCGGCACGGGCGGCGGCGCGATCGCTTTCCAGCGCCGCGCGGGCAACACCGAGGTTGGCCTTGTACAGGTCGTAATCCGCCCGGCTGACAAAGCCCTTGCCGAGCATATTTTCGTAGCGGGCCAGGTCGGCCTCGGCTTTCACCAGTTGCGCCTGGTCCCGCGACACATTGCCCTGGGCCTCGTCGAAGGCCGCCTTCAGCGGACGCGGATCGACCCGGGCCAGCAGATCGCCTTTCTTCACGTGGGTGCCGGGTGTGAACGCGAGCACGTCCAGTTGCCCGTTGACGCGGGACCGCACGTTCACCGTCGAATACGCTTCCGCCCGTCCGATTACCTTAAGCGACAGGTCGATTTCGCCGCGGGTCGCGATCGCCGTGGTGACCGGGACGCCTGCCGCGCCCTTGTCACCGGGTTTCGGGCCGTCCTTGCCGCCCGCGTCGTGGCGCCAGATCGTCGCCGCGATGGCACCGGCGGCGACCAGGACCGCTATGAGGAGAAATTTCTTCCCTGGGGAACGTTGCATGTGAGCTCCGGCCGAATCCTGAAGGTCCGGTCGCCGCGCTGGGGCACGCGGGCATGGTCGTTGGTTCGGACATCCGTCTGGAGAACGCATGTCGGGACATTCGGTTGACCGGCCGGTCAGCTTTCTTCGGACGGGCCGTCGAGGCTCTGGAGGTTGTCTTTCATGCGGTCCAGCACCGCGAGCATGATTTTCAGGTCATCAGGGGAGATACCGGCCGTGGAGTCGCGGCGAAGGCCGCGGGCGATATCTTCCATGCCATCGATGACACCCCGTGCTTGTTCGGTGTCATGAAGGCGCCAGGCGCGCCGGTCTTTCGGATCGGCACGCCGCTCCACGAAACCGGCCGCCTGCAGGCGGTCGATGACCCGGCCCACCGCGATCGGCTCCATGTCCAGCTGTTCGGCCAGCTCGTTCTGCCGCATGCCCGGGCGCCGATGCAGGGCCTTGAGGGCCCGCCATTGCGCACGGGTCAGGCCAAAACGCACCGCCCTCCGGTCGAAGTGCTTGCGAAAGAGCAGGGTGACGTCGTTGAGCAGATAGCCGAACGAGATGTCTTCAACTTTGAGCTGGTCGGCCATAACCTTGGGCAAGGTGCGAAAGGGCGGTAGGGACATCCTAGCCAATTGCGGCGCAACCGTCACAGAAGGATTCAGCATGGCTTTGGAGTTGATCGAGACCGACATCACGCTGCTGGCGGTCGACGCCATCGTGAATGCGGCGAACGAGTCCCTTCTGGGCGGCGGCGGGGTGGACGGCGCCATTCACCGGCGGGCCGGAACGGCCCTGCTGGCCGCATGCCGGGCGCTGCCGGAGGTCGCCCCGGGGGTCCGCTGTCCGACCGGGGACGCGCGTATCACCCCCGGATTCGCCCTCCCTGCCCGCTTCGTCATCCATACCGTGGGTCCGGTCTGGCATGGCGGCAGCCGTGAAGAACCCGAACGACTGGCCGCCTGCTATCGGAATGTTCTCAAACTGGCTGAGGCACAAGGGGTCGCATCCATCGCGTTCCCCGCCATAAGCGCCGGGGTTTACGGGTACCCGGCCGATGCGGCGGCGCGGGTCGCGGTGAACACCGTGCGCGAGGCGCCGTGGCGGCCCGACCGCGTGCTCTTCTGCACCTTCGGTCCAGCGATGACCCAGGCCTACGACCGGCTGCTCTGACGGCGATTACCTGGGATAGAGCGGCGGCAGGCCGGACGAACCGTCGTCACCGGGCGGGATCGACCACGCCAGTCCCCGCGTGAACGCGGCTTTCAGCGCCGCGCCGTCCACGGCTCCGCCGGCGAAACGCGCACGCTGCAGCATGGTGATCGCGGTGCGTTGCTCCTCGCTGCCCAGCGCCGCCGACAGGGCGCCCGTGCTGCGAAGAGACGGCCGCACCGTCCGCGCCCAGGCGAGCAGCAAGCGGTCCATCGTTGCGGGATCGGCCGACGTGGAGGAAAGGAACGCCTCGCGCGCGGGCCGCTCGCGCACAGGCTCGCTTGGGACCGGCGTTGCCGCGCCTGGCGCCGGGCGGCGGCGGCCGAAAATCACCCATGCCGCGATGGTGACCAGCCACAGGACGACAGCCGCAAGGAAGAACCAACGCCAGGGTGTTGACGGTATCGACGAGGTCGGGGCGGCGGTGGCCGGCATACCCGCGGATGGCCGCGCCACGGACCCGCCAACGGCGGGCAGCGGTGTCGCACCTGCTCCGGCAACCACTTCGATATCGCGCGCCGGCAAGGTAGCGACTTCCGCCTTGTCGGTGACCACGTTCCACCAGTGCAGCGTCGTTTCGGGAATGTGCAGGGTTCCGCTACGCGTCGGCACCACGGCGAAGCCCTGCTGACGGCGTCCGGTCACCCACGCCCCGCTGGTGCCGCCGCCGGTGACCGCTTTGTCGGGATAGACGTCCGCACCGTCGATCTTCGGCAGCGACAGCGCCGGCAGTGCTTCGAAGGGCATGCCCACGGCGTCGAGGCGCATTGTCAGGGTGATTGGCTGACCGATGCGCCCCTTGCCATCGACTGGCATGCCTTCCAGGGCGAGCTTCAGTTCGCGCGCGGGAATCCAGGCAGCGTCCGGCGCCGACGAGGGGCGTTCGCGAACAGTCACGTGGAGCCGGTCGGCCACGGCACTGACCGGCGCACCGGCACCGAAAAATGAGCCAGCGTCGCTGGGATCGACCGCCGTACCCTGGAAGGTCGGCGGCTGGATCTCGAGGCTGCCCGCGCGCTGCGGAAAGATGGCGTAGTGACGCTCGATGACGTTGAAGCGTCGGCCACCGCGCGTGCTCTGGTAGTTAGCATCCTGGCCGACGCGGCGTATCTCGGCGCCTTCCGCCGAAGGATCGCCGAGCTGACCGTCGGCGAGGTTCACCGCAAAATACAGCCGCAGTGTGTAGTCGATCTGCTGGCCCACGTAGGCCTGGATCGGCTCGGCCTTTCCTTCGAGTACCACCGGCCGGTCGGCGGCCGAAGCGTTGGTGTCCGATGAGGCAGCCACGGCGAGCGATACCGGCTGGGTACGCTGGCCGCCAATGGCGAGCGCCGGGACGGTGAGTTGTCCCTCGTGGCGCGGACGCAAGGCCACGCCGAGGATGGTGTGCGCCTCGCGGCGCCCATTGACGATGCTCAGGGAGTGATTGGTCGACGTGCCCAGAACGACGAAGTCCGTCGTCAGCGGCGACAGGTCCGGCGCGTCCGCCGACTCATCGCCTATCTCGATATTCAGCGTGACCGTCTCACCCACACCGACGGTGCTGCGGTCGAGCGATGCCACCGGCGGCGCGGATTGCGCCACGGCCAGGGATGGCATTGCCAGCGCGAGGGCCAGCATCAGGTAACGCATCGTCACTCCTCCGGTTCGGCGCCGTGACGACGCTGGTATTCGAGCATGAATTTTCTCCGCAACAGGCCACCCGGATCGTCCGGTACGCGCATCAGTGCGCGGCGCACGTCGGGCGGCAGCTTCGAGGAAGCGTCTTCGGCAGAGATCTCACCGAGGTCGTGTTGCTTGTCGTCTGTCGGCTTGCCTTGCTTGCCGGCGAGTGCCGCATCCATCTGCTGTTTCAATGCGGCCTGCGCCTGTGCCGCCTGCTGGCGTTCGGCGGCCGACTTGGCCTCCGCCTCGCCCTGAGGCGCTTGCGACTTGCCTGCCTCCTTGCCCTTGTCGCCTCCCTCGCCTTCGCCGGTCTTGTCCTGCGAGCCCTGCTGGTCCTTCTGCTCGCCTTTGCCATCGGCGCCCGGCTGCTGGCCCTGTTGGCCTTGTTGACCCTGCTGATCCTTACCCTGGCTCCCCGACTGGCCCTCCTTCTTGTCCTGCTTGCTCTTGCCGTCTTGCTTGCCGTCGTTTTTTTCCTGGTCCTGCTGTTTCTGCTTCTGCAGGAAGTCGGCTACCGCCTTCCGGTTCGCGGCGGCATCGGCATTGGCAGGATTGGCTTTCAGCGCGCGATCGTAGGCGGCGATGGCGTCTTCGTAGCGCTGCTGTTTAGCGAGGGCGTTACCGAGGTTGTATTGCGAATCCGTGTCCGTGCCGTGGGCGAGTGCGGTCTCCGACGCCGTGTAGTCTCCCGCCCGGTACGCCGCCGCGCCACGTAGGCGATTGCTTGTAGCCAGTGCCTGCGCACGCTTCGCATCGCCATCGGCGAGCGCCTTCGCAGCCTGCTGCTCGCGCGTGCGGAAGACGCCCGTAAGACCGTCGGCATGGACGGGCGCCGTGGGCAGCAACATCAGCGCCAACACGAGCAACCATCCGCGTCGAAACGCCAGCGCCACGATCGGCAGCAGCGGAAGAAGCAGCCATGGGCCGCGGTCCTGCCATTGGCCCGACATCGCACCGGTGACGGCCTTGCCCTCGCCGTCGCCATGCAGTGCCGAGGCGAGCGCGGCCACGTCCGACTGGTCGTCCGTGGTAGTGACATAGCGACCGCCGCCAGCGGATGCGACGGCGGCCAGCGATGCGTCGTTGCGAGGCGCCATGACGATCGCACCCTGCGCGTCCTTGAGAAATCCACCATCGTCACCGGGGACGGGACCGCCTCGTGGCGTGCCCAGGCCGAGAACAGACACACGGTCGCCGGCCGCGCGTGCGCGCGCCGCGGCGCCCGCCGCAGCGGCGTCGGCGTGGTCGGTCACCAGCACGATCGAACCACCCCGCGCGTCGGCGTGGCGAATCAGGTCGGCGGCCATGTCGATCGCCTTGCCCGGATCGTCGCCGGCCACGGGCATGGTGTCCGGGGCGAGCGCGGTGAGCAGGTCGTCCACGCTGTGTGCGTCCGTGGTCAGCGGAGCCACGGTGAACGCTTCGCCGGTATAGGCGATCAGGGCGTTCATTCCGTCGCGGTTCGCTGCGTAGAGTTCGCGCACTTTGTAACGTGCGCGACTGAGTCGATCCGGAACGACATCGTGGGCAAGCATGTGCGGCGACATCGACACGACGACAACCTGGGCGGCGCGCTCGGCGAACAGTTGCTGCGATTGCCGGTCCCACGTGGGTCCGGCCAGAGCAAGTACGGCCAGCGCGGCGGCAGCGACGAAGGCGAGCACGGGCGCGCGCGATGCAGCGGGTTTCCCGTCGAGCAGATGCGGCAGCAGCAGCGGATCCGCCAGACGCGCCAGCACGCGGACTTCCGAGGAACGCCTGCCGACCAGCCATGCAAGCACGGGCACGAGCACGAGCAGCCAGAGCCAGCGCGGCTCGATGAAATGCAGCTGGCCCAGCCATGCGGTCATGCGACCGACCTCCGCCCGAGGTAACGCGGCAGCGCGGCAATGGCGAACAGGACAAGCGAGGCCAGCAAGGGCCAGCGAAACAGTTCGTAACGCGGCCTGAGGGCGGCGCCCTGCTGGGGCACCGGCTCGAGTGCATCGATCGCACGATAGGCCTGGGCGAGTTCGTCGCTGTCCGTAGCGCGGAAAAAGCGGCCGCCGGTCTGGTTGGCGATGTCCGTGAGCATGGACACGTCCAGGTCGGCGGACGGATTCACCACGCGACTACCGAAGAAATCCGGCACACGCATCGCCGTTGCGCCGATGCCGATCGTATAGACGCGAACGCCAGCTGCCTTGGCGGCGCGTGCCGCCTCGCGCGGCGCGATGGATCCGGCGTTGTTCACCCCGTCAGTGAGCAGGACGACGACGCGCGCCTGCTCGGGCATGTCGGCAAGGCGCTTGACCGCCACGGCCAGCGCGTCGCCGATGGCGGTTTCGCGCCCGGGCAAGCCGACCACAGCGCCATGCAATTGCGCACGCACCGCATCCAGATCGTAAGTCAGAGGTGTAACCAGGTAAGCCTGCGAGCCGAACAGGATCAGACCGAGTTCGTCACCCGCGCGGCGATCGATGAAGTCGCCAGCGATCGCTTCGACCGCGGCAAAGCGCGTGACGTTGCGGCCGGCGAGTTCCATGTCGTCGAGCGACATGCTGCCGGACAGGTCGACGGCGAGCATGGTCGCGCGTCCGCTGCGTTGCTGGGGCTCCGGCGGCCCGAGCCACTGCGGCCTCGCCGCCGCGGTCACCAGGCAAAGCCAGGCAAACGCCAGCAGCAGGGTTGCCGCGAACGGCGCGCGCGTCACGGCCGCCGCGACCAGTGACAGCCCCGGCTGCGGCAGGTTCATCGCCTGCGCGGGCTTCAAGGGGCGCAACGCATGGCGCAGCAGCCACGGCAGCGGAAGAGCGGCAAACAGCCAGGGCCATGCAAAGTCAGGCAACGACATGCGACGACCCCCTTCGCCACGCCACGCGTACCCAGGCTTCGACGTCTTGCGCGGTCGGCAGCACGTCGAGGGTCGCCTCGGGACGGTAGATGGCGTCTTCGATGGCGGCCAGGCGATGGATGTCCTGCCGGGGTGACAGGGTTGCCAGGGCATCGTGCCAGGCCACGCCCTTCAGCACCACGCTGTGCGGATCGCGCGTGCGGGCGACGCGACGCAGCAGCTGATTGGCGGCCGTGGCGAACGCCGCGACATTTCCGTCTTCCACATAGCGCGCGGTCGCGTCGCGCAGGTCGCCCAGCGCGGCGTCGACACGACGATGCCACGCTGCCCGGCGACGAAGGAAAAATACGCCTGCGACGATCGCTGCAACCAGCAGGGCGAGCAGGACCCACCACCCGGGCGCGAGCGGCCACCACATCGACACCGTCGGCACGTGGATATCACGGAGTTCGGGGCCGGCCTGCGGCATCAACGTGCCCTCCCCGTGCCAAGCAGCGCGACCACGGCATCGAGCGGGTCGGCGCTGGTATCGACCGTGCGCTGTCGCAGGTTGAGTCCGGTGGCGAGTGCGGACAGCCTGCGCACGCCCTCACCGAGCGTGCGAGCGAAGTCCACCCGCTGGCGCTCGCCCTGGAGGACGACATCGTAGTGCATGCCACCATGGGCAAACGGGTAGCGGCCTGCCGGCGGCTGGGCGAGTTCGAGCGGGTCCGCGACATTGAGGATGGACACTTCCGCCTTGCCGACCAGACCGAGCATGCGTCCGTGTGCGGCAGCGTCGACGGCGAAGCCGTCGCTGACCAGAAGCACGCGGGAGGCACCATGCATCAGGCGGCCAGCGCGCTGCAGTGCCGACGAAAGTGTCTCGTCCGCGCCCGGTGGCAGGGCATCCCAGGCGGCGATCGCGCCGGCCACGGCGAGCGCTCCGCGTGTTCCGGCCTGGGGACGAAGGAGCTGACGCTGGCCGCCGAACACGAGCACGCCGACGCGGTCGCCGCCACGCACCGCGTACCAAGCGGCCATCGCCGCAGCATGCGCCGCCTGGACCGATTTGAAGCGCGTGCGTGTACCGAAGCGCATGCTCGCGTTGCTGTCCAGGAGGATCAGGAGACGGCCTTCACGCTCTTCCTCGAAGAGTTTGGTATGTGCGACGCCACTGCGTGCTGTCAGTCGCCAGTCCATGCGGCGCACATCGTCGCCGGCCTGGTAGACGCGGGATTCGGCGTAGTCCATGCCGCGTCCGTGCAGCCGTCCCGGCCGCTGGCCACTGCGTGGTACGCGCGAGACCACGGGCGGCGTGGGTGCACGCGCCACGCGCGCGCGCAGCGCGATCAGTTCGGGCAACGACACGTGGACGCGCCCATCCGGGATGGGGACGACGGCGCTCACGGCAGCGGGACGAGATCCAGCAGGCGAGCGATCACCGAATCGATGCGCACGCCTTCGGCCTCGGCCTCATAGCTGGGTAACACGCGGTGACGAAGCACCTCGTGAGCGATCACGTGGATGTCTTCCGGTATGACGTAGTCGCGCCCGGCAAGCCAGGCATGCGCACGAGCGCAGCGGTCGAGTGCGATCGTTGCGCGCGGACTGGCGCCCCAGGCGATCCAGCGCGCAAGCTCCGGCCCGTATTTCGCCGCATTGCGTGTCGCGACGACCAGTTGCGTGATGTAGAGCTCCAGCGGTGCGGCCATGTGCACGGAAAGCACCGCGTCACGCGCGGCGAAGACATCGGCTGGTCGTAGCACGTGTGCCGGTGGTGACACCGGATGCATGGCTTCGCGAGCCTGCTCGCGCGCGAGGCGGAGGATCGCCAGTTCGGCGTCGGCGTCCGGATAGCCGATGGTGACATGCATGAGGAAGCGATCGAGCTGCGCCTCAGGCAGGGCGAACGTACCTTCCTGCTCGATGGGGTTCTGCGTGGCCATGACCATGAACAGATCGGGCAACGGCCAGGTGCGGCGCCCGATGGTTATCTGCCGCTCGGCCATGGCCTCGAGCAGCGCCGACTGCACCTTGGCCGGCGCGCGGTTGATTTCGTCGGCCAGGACGATGTTGTGGAACAGCGGCCCCCGCTCGAACTCGAAGGTGCCGGTCTGCGGGCGGAAGATATCCGTGCCGGTGAGGTCGGCCGGGAGCAGGTCGGGAGTGAACTGGATCCGGTGGAAATCCGCCTCCACGCGGGTCGCCAGGGCCTTGATCGCCGTGGTCTTGGCCAGGCCGGGCGCGCCTTCGACAAGCAGGTGGCCGTCGGCGAGCAGGGCGATCAGCAGGCATTCGACCAGGTGCGGCTGACCGATGATGCCGCGGGACAGTTCCCCACGCAGGCGGACGAACGCTTCCTGGAGGGGCGTCGTGGCAATCGGCAGCTCGGACATCGGGGGCTCTCGTGCGGGTAGAGGGTCGATGAGACCACAGCGGACCGCAGAAGTTTAGGGCCGGGAGTCATCCCTGGCCTTGGGCGCAAAAAAAAGGGCGGCCCGGAGGCCGCCCTTTTCATTCACTACGATCGCGATTAACGCAGGGAATCGGAGAGGATTCGCGGCGTTACGAAGATCAGCAGCTCAGCCTTGTTGTTCGTGCGGTTCGTGCGGCGGAACAGCACGCCCAGACCCGGGATATCGCCCAGACCCGGCACCTTGTCCGTCGTATTGGACTTGGTGATCTCGTAGATACCGCCCAGGACCACCGTCTGACCGTTGTCGACCAGCACCGAGGTGTTGATCTCGCGGGTATCGATCGAGGGCACGAAGCCACCGCCCGGCGAGGGCGTCTGGCTGGCCAGCGCGTCCTTCTTGACGTTGATCTTCAGGTATACGCGGCTGTCGGCCGTGATCGTCGGGGTGACGCGCAGTTCGAGCACGGCGTCCTTGAACTGGACCGTCGCGTTCGTTGCACCACCGCCCGAGCTGGAGGCCTGGTAGGTCACGTAACCGATCTGGGTACCCTGCTTGATCACCGCTTCCTGCTGGTTGGCGGTGATGACGCGGGGGCTGGAGATCACTTCGCTGCGGCCTTCGGTCTGCGCGGCGGACAGCTCGAGGTCAACCATGTAGTTGGCACCGAGGATAGCCAGGCCGATGCTGCCCGCAGGATTTGCGACCGGCAGGTTGACGTTGTAGCCACCCGGATAGGTGATGAGATTGGATGTATCCGTGCCAACGTTGAGGTTGTGTACGTTGGTGGCAAGGCCGGCGGCACCGGTGCCGCCGCCGCCCGCCGTGCTCGTGCCACTGCTCAGATCAGGCGTCGTGCTGATGACCTGACCGCTCGGGTTCGTGCGGAACGCCTGGGCACCCCAACGCACACCCAGCTGGCGGGTGAACTGGTCGGTCGCCACCACGATGCGCGATTCGATCAGCACCTGCTGCACCGGACGGTCCAGCGTGCCGATGAGCTCACGCAGGTCGCGGATCTTGTCCGGCGTGTCGTTGATCAGCAGCGTGTTGGTGCGGTCGTCGAACGAGACGCTGCCGCGGTTGGAAAGGAAGCCGCGCGCCGTCTGGCCTGCACCGCCGCCGCCCGACGCCTGCATGCTGCCCGAGGTCAGCAGCTTGGCGATGTCTTCTGCCTTGCCGTAGCTGATCGGGATGTAATCGGAGACCAGTTCGGCGGTGTCCTGGGCCTTCTGGCGCGCATCGGCCAGGTTCTGTTCGTAGGTGGCCAACTCGCCCTGGGGTGCAATCCAGATCACGTTGCCGCTGCGACGCTTATCGAGGCCCTTCGCACGCAGGATCACATCGAGTGCCTGGTCCCACGGGGTGTTGACCAGACGCAGGGTGACGCTGCCGCCCACGGTATCGGAGGCGACCAGGTTGAGCTTCGCTTCATCGGCGATCAGCTGGAGAGCCGAACGCACCGGGATATCCTGGAAGTTGAAGGTCAATCGCGAACCCGAATAGGTCGGCTCCTGACCCTTGGCGGCCTTTCCGGTCGGCGCGACAACCTTCTTCGCCGCCACTTCGATCACGTACTCGGTACCGCTCTGGTAGGCCGACGTCTCGATCTCACCCTTGGTGCGGATGTCGAGGCGGGCGCCGCCCGCGGAGGCCTTCGATTCGATCGACTGCACCGGCGTGGCGAAGTCGAGCACGTCGAGTCGCTGGGCCAGCTTCGCAGGCAGGCTGGAACCGGCCAGGCTGACGATGACGTGGTCGCCTTCACGATGCATCTCGGGCGTGGAAGCCGAGCTGCCCAGGGTTACCAGGACGCGACCTTCGCCATTCGGCCCACGGCGGAAGTCGATGTTCGACACCGGCGTACCGGCACTCGAGGGCAGCGCCTTGGTCGGGTCGGACACGGTGGCCGTGGTCGTCGTCGCACCGGTCGGGCCGTTGTTCACGGTGACGATGAGGTTCTTGCCCTCGACACGCGTGCGGTAGGCCGATTCGCGGAACAGCTCGATGGTGACGCGGGTGCGCCCACCGGCGGCTACCACCGAAACACCGGCCGTGGAGCCTTTGCCGATGTCGATGTGCCGGCTGCTGAACCCGTTGGTCGTGTCAGCCAGGTCGATCGCGATACGAGGCGGATTGTTGGTCGTGAAGACCTTCGGGTCCGGCGCGGTTTCGGAGAACGCGAGGGTCAGTTCGATGCGCCCCCCGGGCTGTGCGTCGTAGCTGACATTCTGCAGGGCGTTTGCTGCCGATGCGCTGCCTGCGAACACGCCGGTGAAAGCGAGCGTGGCGCCGAGCACCCAGCGGCGCGCGCGATGGCGCGCGCTACCCGGCAGATGATGGAAGTTGGTCGTCATGTGCGTCATCCCCGAGTTCTTATTTTTCGCCGACCGCGATGCTTGCCGGACGCTCCATCCACCCGCCCTGGCCATTTGGCACCAGTTCGACCAGATCGATCCGATCCTCCCCGACGGCCGTAACGCGACCGTAGGCCTGCCCCATGTATTCATTGCGGTGGATGCGATGGATCACCCCACCCGGATCTTTTACGAGTGCTTCGAGACTGGAACCAGCACCAACCGTGCCAACCATCTTCAGGGTGTCGAGCGAGAACATCTCGAGCGGCTCCTTGGGACGGTTTTCATCCGGCCGCGGACCTGACGATACATTCGTGTCCATTTCAGCCGTGCTGGGGCTGAAGGGATCGCGAGCACCCTGGTCCTGGTAGGCAAACGTCTCGAACGTGCGAATGACCGGGAGGACCGGAATCGGCTCTCCCTTCTTGTGCTTCTCGGCGTCGACCCACTCACGCAGGTCCGACGTACCCTTCGTGCAACCGACCAGTGCCAACGCGACGAACAGGACGGAAGCGACGGGCCGCAGCTTGGTGTATGTGGCGTTCATCACTTGGCCCCCTTGGCCGGCTTGGCCGGGGTCGCGGTCTCGTCGTCTTCCAGGTAGCGATAGGTCTTCACCGTGCCCTGGAGCACGAGCTGGCCGGAGCCGGTGCCGTTCTTGTCGGCGACCTTGGGCTTCAGCGACACATCGTGCAGCGTCAGGATGACAACGCGCGGCAACGACGCCACGCCGCTGATGAACGTACCGAACTGGTGATAGGTACCGACCATGCGCAGCGTGATCGGTTTCTCCGCGTAAAAGTCCTTCGGCGTTTCCGGACCCGGCTGGAACAGCTCGGTCTCGATACCCGCAGCGAGCGCCGTCTGCGAGATATCGATGAGCAGCTCGGGCATTTCCGTCCTGCTGGGCAGCTGACGCAGCAGCGTGCGCAGCATGTCCTGCATTTCGGTTAGCTGTTGCTCGAGGGCTTCCAGGTTGGCGGACTTGGCCTGTTTCTGGGAGAACTCGACCTTGAGCGAGTCCTCTTTGGTCTCCGCCGAAGCGAGGTCGTCCTGTTGCGAGCTGATTTCGAAGTACCAGCCAGCCAGCACGACCACCGCGAACAGCAGGACGGTGAAGAACAGCTTGATCGCCTTCGGCCAGCCGCCGACGTTATGGCGATCGAGGTTGCGCAGATCGTCAAAGAACTTCATGGCTTGGCTCCTGCCGTGGTGGCGGAAGCCGGGCGCGGTGCAGCGGCCGGAGTGGCAGCCGGAGCCGCAGCGGCGGTCGTCGTACCGGTAGCGGGCTTGCCGACCACGGCTTTCGCCGTATCGGCCAGCGGGGCCGGAACGGCAGCCGCGGCGGGCGCCGAGGCCGGAGCAGCCGTACTGGAGGACCCAGCGGGCGCGCCGTCCGGCGTATCGCCCGGATCGTTCAGGCGGACGTCGAGGCCGAACACATAGGGCATGCGCGAGGCGTCATGCGTGTTTTCGGTCTTGCGCAGGTCGGCATGGCCCATCCAGGGCGACGCTTCGATGTTGCGCATGTACTCGGCCACGCTGGAGTTGGACTGCGACACGCCGTCGAGCGACATGGAATCGCCCGACTGCTTCATTCCCGCCAGGCGTGCGCTCGAGGGGATGGTCTTCACCAGTTCGTCGAACAGATGGACCATCTGCGAACGGTTCGCCTGCAACTGCTCGATGATCTGCTTGCGCTGGAGCAAGCCCGCGCGAACCTTTTCGAGATCCTTGATCTTGGCGATGCGGTCGTCGAGCTGCTTGATCTCGCCCTGCAGGTACGTATTGCGTTCGGTCTGGTTGTCGATACGCGCGTCCATCCAGAAAGACCAGGCGATCAGCACCACGAGAGCGGCGCCAAAAGCCATGCCGAGCTGGATGTAGAACTCGCGTTCGCGCAGCTTGCGCCGCTCGGCGCGCCAGGGAAGCAGGTTGATATGTGCCATCAGTCGAAGCTCCTCATGGCGAGGCCGACGGCAATCATCAGCGCGGGCGCGTCCTGGGCCAGGGTCTGGGCCTGGACACGGCTGGAAAGCGCCATGCGGGCCAGCGGGTTGGCGACGACGCAGGGCACGCTGAGCTGCTGCTCGAGCAGCTCCGTGATGCCTTCGATCGAGGCACAACCACCAGCCAGGACAACCTGGTCGACGCGGCTGTACTCGCTACCGGCGAAGAAGAACTGGAGCAGGCGGCTTACCTGCTGGACCAGCGACTCCTTGAACGGCTCCAGCGCCTCCATCTCGTAGGACTCGGGCAGGCCGCCCTTGCGCTTGGCCCGACCGGCTTCCTCGTAGGAAAGGCCATAGCGACGCATGATCTCGTCGGTGAGCTGCTTGCCGCCGAAGACCTGCTCGCGGGAGTAGATCGTCCGCTGGTTTTTCAGCACGGCCAGGGTGGTCATGGTGGCGCCGATATCGACGACCGCCACCAGGGCGTCCCGGGAGACCGCCAGCTGGTCCGCCACCATGGCGAACGCGTTCTCCATGGCGAAGGCCTCGACATCGACCACCCGGGCGGTGAGTCCGCCAAGGTCCAGCGCGGCGATGCGCATGTCGACGTTCTCGGTCCGCGAGGCGGCGAGGAGGATGTTGTTCATCTCGGGGTTGTCGCGAACCGGCCCGACGACCTCGAAATCGAGGCTAACTTCCTCGATCGGGTAGGGAATGTACTGGTTCGCCTCGACCTGGATCTGACCTTCGAGGTCATCCTCCGAGAGGTCGGCCGACATGGGAATGATGCGGGTGATCACGGCGGAGCCGGCCACGGCAGCAGCGCCGTGTTTGAGCTTGGATCCGGATCGGGCCAGTGCCCGCCGAATAGCCTCACCCACCGCTTCGACCTCAACGATGTTCTTTTCGACGACGGCATTGGGCGGCAGCGGCTCGACGGCATAGTGTTCGACGCGATAGCGCCCACCTGCCTGACTGAGCTGCAGCAGCTTTACTGCGGTCGAACTGATGTCGACGCCTATCAAAGGCGCCGCCTTGGGTGTAAAGAGCCCCACGTTGTCCCCCTTCCCCGCGCCTTTGTCGGAATTGGTCTTCGGCGCGAAGGCATTAGATCTAAAACTTAACGGATTGGCAACGGGCGAAATCGACCCTTACCGGCACTAATTCACAAATCCTGTCACTGGGTTAGCGAAAACCCTTCAGAACCGGTCGAGCGTCCCCCAGCCCTTCGCCTCCCCGGCTTGGCTCTATACTCCGCCACGACCCATACGGCGGCGGCCCCTTTCCCCTCCATGCGAATCCTCAAGCGTCTGCTGCGCATTGCGCTGTACCTCGCCCTGGCCGGCATCCTTTTTGTAGCAGGCGCCATTGGCGTCGCCTACTGGCTGCTGGCCCCGCGACTGCCCTCGGTCGCGGTCCTGCGCGACTATCACATGCAAGTTCCGCTCCGGGTACTGAGCTCGGACGGGCGGCTGATCGCCTCGTTCGGCGAGACCCGACGCATTCCCGTGCACATCGCCGACGTACCCGCACGCCTCAAGAATGCCGTGTTATCGGCCGAAGATGCCGATTTCTATAGCCATCCGGGCATCGACTGGCACGGCATCGCCCGCGCCGGCATCCACGTTATCGTCTCCGGGGGCGACAAAGGCCCCGGCGGATCGACGATCACCCAGCAGGTGGCGCGCAACTTCTTCCTCAGCCCCGAAAAGCTGTATTCGCGGAAATTGACGGAAGTATTCATTGCCCTGCGCATGGAAAACGAGCTCACCAAGGACCAGATCCTCGAGCTCTACATCAACAAGATGTTCCTGGGCCATCGCGCCTACGGCCTCGCCGCAGCCGCCTCCTACTACTACGGCAAGACCCTCGATCAGTTGACCGTGGCCGAATGCGCGACGCTGGCGTCGACCTTCCAGCTGCCGTCGGTGGTCAACCCCCTGAACAATCCCAGGCGGATGATTGCCCGTCGCGACTGGGTGCTCGGGCAGATGCTCTCCAACCGCTTCATCACCCAGGCGGAGTACGACGAGGCCATCAAGGAGCCGAACGACGCCTTCCCGCATGAACAGCAGATCGAGGTGGACGCGCCATACCTTGCCGAAATGGTGCGTCAGCAGGTCCTCGAGAAGCTGGGCAACGACGCGCTCACCGAGGGCTACGTGGTCCACACGACCGTACCCAGCGACAGCCAGGCGGCGGCCAACGATGCGCTTCGCGGGCGCTTGTCCGCCTACGACCGGCGCCACGGTTACCGCGGACCGGAAGGCCATGAAGAGCTCCCTGCCCAGGCTGGCCCCGAGGACTATGACCGCGTTCTCGCCGGCTACACGAGCGTGGCGGGCATGATGCCGGCCATCGTCACCGAAACCGGGGCGAAGGAGGCGACGGTGTACCTGTCCGCGAAGGAGTCGGCGACGCTGAGCCTGGAGTCGATCGCCTGGGCCCGGCCCTACGTGAACGAGGGCCGCGCGGGCGCGGCGCCGACGCGTGTCGATGCCGTCCTCAAACGCGGGGACGTGATTCGCCTCATCCGTAGCGAGAAGGACGATATCAACGAAGACGCGAAGGCATCCGACACCGCGAAGGCCACGACCGAAGCGAAGCCCGATTCAGGCAAGGGCGCCTGGCACCTGACCCAGATTCCCGCTGTACAGGCCGCCCTGGTCTCGGTCGACCCCGAAGACGGTGCCGTCCGTGCGCTGGTAGGTGGTTTCAGCTTCCTTCGCTCGAAGTTCAACCGTGCCGTGATGGCGGCACGCCAGCCGGGTTCGAGCTTCAAGCCTTACCTGTATTCGGCCGCCTTCGAGCGGGGCTTCACACCAGCCTCCATCGTCAACGATGCGCCGGTGGCCTTCCCCGATCCGTCGCGCCCCGATGGCATGTGGACGCCGGCGAACGACGACAACAAGTTTGCAGGACCGATGCGCTTGCGCGAGGCGCTGGTGCAGTCGAAGAACCTCGTTTCGGTCCGTCTGCTCGATGCCATCGGCGTGCGCTATGCCCGCGAATACATGACGCGCTTCGGCTTCACGCCGGACGCCCTGCCGCAGAACCTGTCTCTCGCCCTCGGTACCGCATCGGTCTCGCCGATGAGTATGGCGCGCGGCTACGCCGTCTTCGCCAACGGCGGCTACCTTGTCACGCCGTACTTCATTGCACGCATCGACGACCGCGACGGCAACCCCGTCTATGTCGCCAACCCGGAGCGGGCCTGTGCGGATTGCCAGGAGCGCCTGCTCAACCCGACGCCGGCCGGGCCGCCGACCCAGCCATCCACCGCGCTCATTCCGGCCAGGCCGGCGGCAGTCAGCAGCACCGGCGGCAACGGTACGGGCGACGCCGTCCTTCCCGCGGATGCGCACGCCGACCAGACGAAGCTGCCGAAGCTCGCACCCCATGTCATCGACGTACGCAACGACTACCTCGTGACCTCGCTGATGCAGGACGTGATCAAGCGCGGCACCGGGTCGGCGGCACGCGCCCTGGGCCGTGACGACCTCGCGGGCAAGACGGGCTCGACCAACGATCATCGCGATGCCTGGTTCGTCGGCTTCAACGGCGATGTATCCACGGCCGTCTGGGTCGGCTTCGACGACTTCAGCTCGCTTGGCCGTGGCGAATTCGGCGCCAAGGCGGCACTGCCCATCTGGATGGACTACATGGGCGCCGTACTGAAGGACAAGTCGCTGCACACGCTGGCCATGCCTCCGGGCATCGCCACAGTACAGATCGACCCGGGCTCGGGCCTGCCTTCACCGGGCGGAATGAACGAAATCATGAAGGTCGAGGACGTCGACCGTCTTCGCGAACAGGCAGCGCAGAAGCAGCAGGAGGAACAGCAGGACCACGCCTACGACATCTTCTGACGTACACATACACACCACACGGGGGTGAGTCATGGCACGAGGCGAGCACCATAAGATCCACGCACAGGACCGGACGCAGCGTCACCGCGCCCTTGTCGCCCAGGAAGCGGCGCGCCTGATGAGTGAACACGGCATTCGCGACTTCCATCACGCGAAGATCAAGGCGGCCGAGCGACTCGGCATCGCCGACGCACAGGCCCTGCCCCGCAACAACGAGATCGAGGATGCACTGCGTGAACACCAGCGCATCTTCAAGGCGGATTCCCAGCCCCAGGCGCTGCGTGCCCGACGCGAAGCGGCCGTTGAAGCACTGCGCTTCCTTCGCGGATTCGACGCGCGACTGGTGGGTGCCGTGCTGGAAGGCACGGCCGACGAGCATTCGGCCGTCTGCTTGCATGTCTTCAGCGACGACCCGGAAGCACCGGTGCTGTTTCTCCAGGAGCAGGGCATCCCACTGGAGACGCAGACACGGCGCCTGCGTTGGTCGGGCAATGAGCAGAGCGAACATCCTGTACTGCTGTTCGGCGCCGACGGAATACCGTTCGACCTGACCGTGCTGCCACTGGATGCGCTACGCCAGGCACCATTGGATCGCGTGGACGACCGACCGATGCGCCGGGCGACCGCGCCAATGGTGCAGGCATTGCTGGCTGAGGAAGACATCGAAGCGTTCAACGCTTCCGCCCTGTAACGCGCTCTGTAGGAGCCGATTCATCGGCGATAGCCCGTTTCCCGCAACCGGGTTATCGCCGCTGAAGCGGCTCCCACAAGGACCCTCCGAAGCATTCTCACAGGTCAAAAAAAACCCCGCTTTCGCGGGGTTTTCTCTTAGCGCTTGTCGCTCGGAGCGTAGTCGCGAACGTCGGCGCCGGTGTAGATCTGGCGGGGACGACCGATACGTGCTCCCGGGGTCTCGTGCTGTTCGATCCAGTGCGAGATCCAGCCGGAGGTACGCGCGATGGCGAACATCACGGTGAACATCTCGGCCGGGATGCCCAGTGCCTTGTAGATGATGCCCGAGTAGAAGTCGACGTTCGGGTAGAGCTTGCGCTCGACGAAGTAGTCGTCCTTCAGTGCGGCCTCTTCCAGCTTCATGGCGACATCGAGCAGCGGGTCGTTGACACCGAGTTCCTCGAGCACCTTGTGGCACATCTCGCGGATGATCTTGGCGCGCGGATCGAAGTTCTTGTACACGCGGTGGCCGAAGCCCATCAGGCGGAAGGAATCGTTCTTGTCCTTCGCGCGCTTGACGGCGGTCTCCACTTTGTCGGCGGTACCGATCTCACCGAGCTGCTTGAGCACGGCTTCGTTCGCGCCACCGTGTGCCGGACCCCAGAGCGCGGTAATACCGGCGGCGATCGACGCATACGGATTGGCACCGGTCGAACCGACCAGACGAACCGTGGAGGTCGACGCGTTCTGCTCGTGGTCGGCGTGCAGGATGAACAGCAGGTCGAGCGCCTTGGCGACGACCGGATTCAGTTCCAGCGGCTCGCTCGGCACTTCGAACATCATGTGCAGGAAGCGGGTGACATACTCGAGGTTGTTACGTGGATAACGCGTCGGCCAGCCGATCGAGTGACGGTAGATGGCTGCGGAGATCGTCGGCATCTTCGCGATGAGGCGGATGGCGGCGAGCTTGCGGTCTTCCGGGTTATCGACGTCGAGCTTGTCGTGATAGAACGCCGACAGCGAGGCGATCGAGCCGGCCAGCATGGCCATCGGGTGCGCGTCGTGGTTGAAACCACGCAGGAAGAACTTGAGGTTCTCGTGCATCATCGAGTGATGCGTGATGTCGTGCTCGAACTTCGCGAACTCGGTCTTGTTCGGCAGTTCGCCATTGAGCAGCAGGTACGAGGTCTCGAGGAAGGTGGACTTCTCGGCGAGCTGCTCGATCGGGTAGCCGCGGTACAGCAGGACGCCCTTGTCGCCATCGATATAGGTGATGGCGCTCTTGGTGCTGGCGGTGCTGCCGTAACCCGGGTCGTAAGTGAAGTAACCGGTGTCCTTGTACAGCGTGCCGATGTCGACGCACTCGGCGCCGAGCGTGCCGCCGATGACCGGCAGTTCGCTCACGGGCTTGTTGGATTCATCGACCAATTTGACGGTTTTGGCGTCGGACACGGCGAGCTCCTCTTTCTCTCTGTACCCGTTCCGCCAGGGGCTGGCGAAACGTAGCGATGTTGGGAAAAACGACCCCGGGGGAGAGGTGTCGTACCGGCCGCCACGTGCGGCCGAAGTTCCCCATTATCGCACAGAGGCTATTCAAACGTCCGTTGGCCGGCGTCCGGATCGCACACGCAAAAAGACACGGGGCAAGCCTTGGGCTCGCCCCGTGTCTGTCTATCCTCGCGAAACGCCACCCCGCAGGCGGCGCGCGGATCGAACCGTTTTACTTCTGGCCGTAGCGCTGACGGAACTTGTCGACGCGACCGCCGACGTCGAGCGTCTTCTGCTTGCCGGTATAGAACGGGTGCGAGTGGCTCGAGATATCGAGCTTGATCACCGGGTATTCGTTACCGTCTTCCCACTTGACCGTTTCCTTGCTGGACATGGTCGAACGCGTCAGGAACGCGAAATCGGACGACAGGTCCTGGAAAACGACGGACTGGTACTTCGGATGGATGTTCTCTTTCATGTCGTGACTCTAAGAATTAGCGGGGTGAAAAGAGCGGCATTGTAACCAGCAGGGTCCCGGACATCAAGTCGGACCCGTCTGGGCAACCACCTGTGGGACTGCCTGGCCGTGTGGGAGTCGCTTCAGCGGCGATGGGTGCTTGCCGAAGCCCGGCCCGCTGCCGCGGGATCGCCGATGAATCGGCTCCCACAGGGGATTACGCCACACCGAGCGCCCCGGCTATCAGGCGGCCAAACCGTTCCTGATCCACCTCGAGCACGATACGGGCGTTCGGTTTGCCGCCCAGCCGGCCGTGCCAGTCGACCACGGTCGCCCCACGGGTGAGCCGGCCGTCCAGTTCGATGGCCACGTGGCGCGTTTCGGCACGGGTGACCATGTCCGGATCCAGTGCCACGGCCATGGCCAGGGCGTCGGCGGCGATAAAGCCCGTCCGCTCGTGCTCGGCGTTGAAACGGCGCGCCGTGGCAAAAATTTTCTCAAAGAAGGAAGCCCGGACGTCGCCCGACGCGACCCAGCCGTCGTACGCCTCGTCCGGGAAAGCGTGGCGCACGGTCGCTTCCCAGTCGACCAGGTCGAACATCCCGAATGCCTCGAAGACCACATGCGCGGCCTCCGGGTCGAACCCGATGTTGAACTCGGCCGGGATCTTGCCTGTATTCCCATGCCCGGTCACCGCGCCACCCATGACGACGAGGCGCTTGACGCGCTGCGGCAGCGCGGGATCGAGCCGGACCGCCAGGGCGAGATTGGTCAGCGGACCGAGGGCGACCAGCGTCAGCTCGCCCGGACGCGCGCGCGTCAACCGGATGAGCGCCAGCGCCGCGTGCTCGGCTTCGACCGGATGCGTCGGCTCGGCGAAACCCACGTCGCCGAAGCCGTCGGCGCCGTGGACGAAAGCTGCATCCTCATCCGGTGCACGCACCAGAGGCGAGGGACAGCCACCAAACACCGGCGTGCTCGCGCCAATCAACTCGACCAGCGTGCGCGCATTGCGAACCGTATGACCCAGCCCGACGTTCCCGGCGGCGACAGTGAGCGCGGTCACGTCGGCGTGCTCGTGCGCCATGAGGATGGCGAGCGCATCGTCCACGCCGGGGTCGGTGTCGATCAACAACGAGGGTCGGGTCATCGCAGGTCAGGTCCGTGAACGGCCGGACAGCATAGCGCCGGCCGGCCGGTTCAGACAGCCTGCGACGACGTAGCGTCGGCGCCTTCGAGGTCGAAACCCAGCTCTCGCGCCACCTGGCTCACGCCGACGCAGGCGGCATCGAGGGCCGGCGTGCGCTGCGCGATGCGCGATCGCAGGTCCAGCGTACAAGCCAGGCCCATCTGCAGAAGATCGGCATGCGCCACATGCAGCGTGTCGGCCTGGGCCTGGGTAAACAGACCCGCCGAACGCAGTGCATCGATCAGCGCACTGCTCGCCGTCGTGTCCAGCAACGCCGGATGCTCCGCCGCGCTCGCCAGCACCAGCCCCTGCAACAGGAACTCGATATCGATGAGGCCGCCCACGCCCTGCTTGATGTCGAGGCGCGCGGCGTCGGAGCGATCGCGCTCGGCGCGCCAGCGTCGGCGCATCGCACTGACATCGGCGATCACCCGCGTCGCGTCACGCGGGGCGGAAAGGATCTCCCGACGGATATCGGCGAGGACGCCACCCAGACGCACGTCACCGGCCACCGGACGCGCACGCAGCAGTGCCTGGTGCTCCCAGGTCCACGCACGATCGCGCTGATACGCCTCGAAGGCATCGACGCTGGCGACGAGCAGACCCTTCGAGCCGTCCGGCCGCAAACGGGTGTCGACGTCATACAGCTTGCCGGCGTGTGTCTGCGCACTCAGCCAGTGCATCACGCGCTGGGCAAGGCGTTGATACCAGCGCGTCCCGTCCACCGGTCGCGCACCGTCGCTCATCGCATTGGCGAGCTTGCCGTCGTAGACGAAGACAAGGTCCAGGTCAGAAGCGAAGCCCAGCTCCTCGCCGCCCAGGCTGCCGTAGCCCAGCACGGCAAAACCGCCCCCGTCGCCGGGCAGCCGTCCGTGTTGTGCAGCCAGCTCGCGTGTCGCCAGGGCGAGCACGGCGGCGACCACGGCCTCGGCCAGACCGGCGAGTCGGCGGGCGGTGGCCGGGGCATCGGCACGGCCATCGTTGAATGCCAGGCCGAGGCGAAACGCAATGCTCGAGCGGAACTCGTTGAGACGCTCGAGTTCGCGCTCCGCATCGCGCTCGTCCAGCGTACCCAGGGTGCGCGCGATCTCCACGGAAATATCGGCGCGTTTCAGTGGAAGCTGGTCGATGCGCGGATCGAGCACGTCGTCCAGCAACAAGGGCTGGGCGATCACGCGCTCTGCCAGGAAGGCGCTGTCGGAGAACACACTGGCGACGCGACGACGCGCCTTCGGTTGTTCGTCCAGCAGCGCCAGATACGAGGATCGCCTCGCCACGGCCTGCACCAGGCGCACCATGCGCAGCAGGCTTGCGGAGGGCGATGAGCTCGCGCGCGCGGCGCCGATGAGTTGTGGCATGAGCCGCTCAAGGCGCTCGCCGGAGCGGGCGGACATGGACCGTACGGCGGCGGCCTGCGGAAGTTTCGTCAACTGCTCCGCGGCGTCGGCGCCCGCGGCGAAACCCGAAGCCTCCAGCGTCGCCGCACTGAGCGAGCCATCCCGTGCAGCCGTCCACAACTCGATATCGGCGACGGGTGCCGTCGCGGTCTGCCCGGCCTCCGGCACGAGGACGGCGGCGAATTCCGCGGACACGGCAGCGCGATGCGCGGCCAGTTCCACGGCCAGGGCCTCCCACGAGGGATAGTCCAGCCCCAGCGCCAGCCTTTCGCGTGAAAGCTCGTCATCGGGAATGTCGTGCGTCTGTGCGTCGCGCAGCATCTGCACGCGGTTTTCCACGCGGCGCAGGAACAGGTACGCCGCACGGAGAAGCTTGGCGCGGGCGGTCGGAATGTACCCGCGCGCCTCGCACGCGCGCAGCGCTGGCAGCAACCCACGCACACGCAAGGCGGGATCGCGACCGCCGCGGATCATCTGGGTCAGCTGGACGACGAATTCGATCTCGCGAATGCCGCCGGGGCCCAGCTTGAGGTTACCGGCAAGATCCTTGCGCGCCACCTCGGCGTCGATGAGCGACTTCATCTCGCGCAGGCCCGCGAAGGCCGTGTAGTCGAGATAGCGCCGGTAGACGAAGGGACGCAGCATGTCCTGCAGCTCGCGCCCGGCGGCGCGATCGCCGGCGACAGGACGCGCCTTGATCCACGCATAACGTTCCCAGTCGCGACCTTCGCGCTGGTAATACTGTTCCATGGCTGCAAACGGCAGCGCGAGGCGGCCGGCATTGCCGAACGGACGCAGCCGCAGGTCCACGCGCGCGCAGATGCCGTCAACTGTCGGCTCCGCAAGAAGTCGCACCAACTGGCGCGCCTCGCGAATGAAATACTCGCCATTGTCGAGCGATCGCGTGCCATCGGTATCGCCGGCGGACGCGTAGGCGAGGATCAGGTCGATATCCGACGAGAAGTTCAGTTCATTGCCGCCGAGCTTTCCGAAACCAACCACCACCATGCGCTGCTCGACGCCGGCGCTGTCGCGCGGACGACCGAAGCGGGCGTGCAGGGAGTTCTCCGACCAGCGCAAAGCGGCACTGAGCAAGGTCTCGTAAAGCGCACTGGTCGACGACAGCGTTTCGTCGATGTCGTCGAGGCCGTTTACATCTCGAAACACCAGGCGAACGGCCTCTGCATGACGAAACCGACGCAGCATGGTCATGCAGCGATCTTCGTCGGCCGGCAAATCCAGCAGACCACCGCGTGTCGCTGCGTCCGCGCTGGCACGGAGACGCTCCAGACCGGCCGGTGCCAGCAGCTCCGGTTGGCGGCGGAATACGTCGAAGGCGAAGTCCGAAGCCAGCAGCGTCCGGCGGATGCGCTCGGCGACGCCCGCATCGTCGTGAACGGGAATGCGGGCGGCCCGGCATGCCGCCATCACGTCGGCATAACGGTGGTCGATCAGTGCGCGTAATTCGGGGCTTTCGCGCGGAGCCGGCGTGGATGCATTCATGAGGTGATCATTGTGCCTGAAGCGTCAACTTACGAAGAATCGTAGAAAAGTCCGCTGACAACTGATTCATGTCCATTCCGTTACAGTCCTTAGCCCCACCGGGATTGAACGCGGAAGTCGGCTTGTATGGCTAGCGAATCGAAAACCTGGCGTGACCGTGCGGGGCGCATCGCGCTCCCGCTCGTGACGGCGCTGATGTTCGTCCTGCTCACCGGACTCATCGACGGTAACCCCGGCGTGGGCACGGACCAGTGGATGGCCCGCCCGGGTCACCTGATTGCCAACGCCATGCCCGGCCTGATGCTGGCCACTCTCCTGCTCACCCTTACACGACGCACCTGGCTCTCCTTCGGTGTCGCGTTCCTTGTCCAGGGCATCGTATTCGCGGTAAGCGCGATCAAGATGAAAAATCTGGGCACGCCGTTGTTGCCGGCGGACTTCGGACTGGTCGGGCAATTGAGCAATGGCGGCCTCGCCCTGCTTTCGGGATACCTGCCGCGCGACATCGCCCCCTACCTGGCCATTGCGGCGTTGATCGCCGTCGTGGTCCTGCTCGTGCGTTACGAGCCCACCGTCTTCGCGCGCCGCACCTACGGGCGCCGGATCATCGCCACCTTTGCCCTCGGCACCCTTTTTGTCACTCTCTTCGCGGGCACGCCAGGCTGGGCGAAAATCTACAACGGTCAGCGCCTGGGCATGATGCCCTGGTCGCCGTCGGAGAATGCCGGATACAACGGCGTCGTCTCCAACCTCATGCAGTTCCACCTGCAGGCCTCGCGCAACAAGCCCAAGGAGAATCCCGGGGCCGCGCTCCAGCTCATCGGCGACAACGACGCCGCCTTGCGCCAGCACATGGCGCAGGCCGCGCAGCATACGAGGCAGCCACCGGACATCGTGATCATCCAGAGCGAATCGTTCTTCGATCCGTCCTCGGTGAATGGCTACGACGAGGATGTCGCACCCAACCTGCACCGCCTCACGCAGGAAGGCAGTGGCGGCGGCCTGCATGTGCCGACCTTCGGCGGCGGTACCATCCGCACCGAGTTCGAAGTGCTTACAGGCCTGTCGCTGCGCTACTTCGGCAACATGCGCTATCCATACCTCGACCTGCACAACCAGGTGGTGCCCAGCATGGTTCGCGCGCTGCGGTCGCATGGCTACGAAACCGTGGCCTTGCACGGACACAATCCGAATTTCTGGAATCGCCCGGCAGCGTTCAAGGCCATCGGCTTCGATCGCTTCGTCTCGCGCGCCGACTTCCCCGCGAATGCGAAGAACGATGGAACCTACATGGCCGACAGCGCCATGACCGACGAGATCATGGCGCAACTGCCCGACGCCGGCCCGTCACGCCTTGTCTTTGCGATCAGTATCGAAGCGCACGGGCCGTACGACGGCGCCGACAACACGAATGTCGCCGAGCGCGATGCCATTCCCGTCCCGGCAGGCGTCGAGGGAAAGGACAAGCTGGAATGGCAGAATTACGTCTACCACATGCATCACGCGGACGCCGAGCTCGGTCGGCTCGCTGACCTGCTCGCGAAACGCGAGCGCCCGACCATCCTACTGTTCTACGGCGATCATCTCCCCGCACTGACCAACACCTATAACCACGCCGGCTTCCGCGACGGCCAGTCGTTCGATACGCAGATGGTCCCGTGGGTACTGGTCGACGCCCACAACGATGGCCCTCCAACGGTACATGGCGACATGGCGTCATGGATGCTTCCTGGCCTCGTGCTGGAACGCGCCGGCATCCATGACGACGCCTACTTTGCCCTGACCCAGGTACTCGGCAGCTCGCTCGCTTCGCTCACCCGCTCGCCGGACGCCAACGCGGCACCGGAAGACGCGGGCACGAAACAGACCGATATCTCCATGGGCAACATCGCCCTGCTCCGCCTGAAGAACAAGCTTGATCCGCTGCTGGTCCGTTATGCGCTTCCTGACGCAGGCATCGACGTTGCCCGCCAGGCTGGCGGCGCCGAGCACGAGGCTGAAGCTGGTGCTGGCCAGTAAGTAGTCGCTCTATGTGGGAGCCGCTTCAGCGGCGATGGCCAGATCATCGCAACCCCATCGCCGGCATAGCCGGCTCCCACAAAGGGCCGAACCCCCAACAAAAAAAGCCCCGCTTTCGCGGGGCTTTTCGTAGTACGAGCCGAAGGGCTGGACTTAGAAGTCCATGCCGCCCATGCCGCCCATGCCACCACCGCCACCACCGTGGCCGTGGCCGTCGTCCTTCTTCGGCACTTCCGTCACGGCCGCTTCGGTCGTGATGATCGAACCGGCAACCGACGCGGCGTACTGCAGTGCCAGGCGGGTGACCTTGGTCGGGTCCAGGATGCCGAAGGCGATCATGTCGCCGAACTCGCCGGTCGCGGCGTTGTAACCGTAGTTACCTTCACCGGCCTTGACCTGGTTGACGATGACCGAAGCCTCTTCACCGGCATTGGTGACGATGGCGCGCAACGGAGCTTCCAGCGCGCGACGGGTGATCGCGATGCCGACGTCCTGGTCCGAGGTCTTGCCCTTCAGGCCTTCGAGCGCCTTCAGTGCACGGATCAGGGCGACGCCGCCGCCCGGGACCACGCCTTCTTCGACGGCTGCGCGCGTAGCGTGCAGGGCGTCTTCGACACGGGCCTTCTTTTCCTTCATCTCGACTTCCGTCGCGGCGCCGACCTTGATGACGGCAACGCCGCCGGCAAGCTTGGCAACACGCTCCTGCAGCTTCTCACGGTCGTAGTCCGACGAGGTCTCTTCGATCTGCGCCTTAATCTGGCCGATGCGCGACTGGATGAGCGTGGCTTCGCCGGCACCGTCGATGATGGTGGTGTTTTCCTTGGTGATCACGACGCGCTTGGCATGGCCGAGGTCGTTGATCGTGGCCTTGTCGAGCGCCAGGCCGACTTCCTCGGAGATGACCGTGCCGCCGGTGAGGACAGCGATGTCTTCCAGGATGGCCTTGCGACGATCGCCGAAGCCCGGCGCCTTGACGGCGGCGACCTTGACGATGCCACGGATCGTGTTGACGACGAGGGTGGCCAGGGCTTCGCCCTCGACTTCCTCGGCAACGATCAGCAGCGGCTTGCCGGCCTTGGCGACGGCCTCGAGCACCGGCAGGAGCTCACGCACGTTGGAGATCTTCTTGTCGTGGATGAGGATGAACGGGTCGTCCAGTTCAACCTGCTGCGACTGCTGGTTGTTGATGAAGTACGGCGACAGGTAGCCGCGGTCGAACTGCATGCCTTCGACGACGTCGAGCTCGTTCTCGAGACCCGAACCTTCTTCAACCGTGATCACGCCTTCCTTGCCGACCTTGCCCATCGCCGTGGCGATGATGTCACCGATGTTCGCATCGGAGTTGGCCGAGATCGTGCCGACCTGGGCGATCGCCTTGTCGTCGGCGGTCGGGTTGGAGAGCTTCTTCAGCTCCCCGACCGCAGCCGTGACGGCCTGGTCGATACCGCGCTTGAGGTCCATCGGGTTCATGCCGGAGGCAACCGCCTTGAGGCCTTCCTGGACGAACGCCTGGGCGAGGACGGTCGCGGTCGTCGTGCCGTCGCCGGCTGCGTCGGCCGTCTTCGAGGCGGCTTCCTTGACGATCTGGGCGCCGATGTTCTCGTACTTGTCGGCGAGTTCGATTTCCTTCGCGACCGAAACGCCGTCCTTGGTGACGGTCGGGACGCCGAAGCTCTTCTCGATCACGACGTTGCGGCCCTTCGGGCCCAGGGTGACCTTGACCGCGTTGGCGAGGGTGTTGACACCCTTCAGCATGCGGGCGCGGACGTCTTCGCCGAAGCGGACTTCTTTCGATGCCATGGTCTTTGAATCCTTAAATGTTTAGTAGGTGAGATCGGGAGGAACGGGGCGAGCGAGCGCTCAGCCTTCCAGGACCGCCACGATGTCGTCTTCCTTCAGGAAGACCAGGTCTTCGCCGTCGACCTTGATTTCCTGGCCGGCGTACTTGCCGAACAGGACCACGTCGCCTTCCTTCACACCCATCGGGCGGAGCTGGCCGCTGGCCAGGAGGAGACCGGTACCGGCAGCGAGGACCTTGCCACGGGTGGGCTTCTCGGTGGCGCTGTCCGGGATGACGATGCCACCGGCGGAAACGCGCTCTTCTTCGAGGCGCTTGACGATGACGCGGTCGTGCAGCGGGCGCAGTTTGCTCATGACTTCTCCAAACATGTGTTTGACGGATAAGGAAAAAGGTCCACCCTGTTAGCACTTGCTCAGGGTGAGTGCCAGAATTTTAGCCCTAAGCTTTCCTGATTCGGAAGAGCTGTGGTTGCTCGACAGATGGCGGCGGGACGAAACCGTTCAAGGCCCCGGGTTCAAAAAAGGCCTGAACAGGCCACAATCGGCCCATGTCCGAACCCATTGCCGTCCTCATTGCCTGCCCTTCGGGCGAACCCGCCGACTCCCTCGCCCGAGCCCTCGTCGAAGCGGGACTGGCTGCCTGCGTGAACCGACTGCCGGGCGTGAGGTCCACCTACCGCTGGAAAGGCGAGATCGTCACCGACGAGGAAGATCTGCTGGTGGCGAAGACGACCCGCGAGGCGTTTGCGGCCGTGGAGCGCTTCGTCCTGGCGCGACATCCTTATGACGTGCCGGAAATCGTTGCCCTCCCCGTCGTGGCCGGGCATGAGCCCTACCTGGCATGGCTGGAGGCTAGCGTCAGCGTCGACGCAAGCTAACCCGGGTTCGCCCGGTCATAATGATCGACGCCCCACGCGCCTCGTCACCGCTCTTGCTCCACGGAGATCACCATGTCGTCGCTTCACCGCCTTGCGCGGAATCTGGTCGCCGCATTCGGCCTGTTGCTCGTTGCCCTGCCCGCGTTCGCACAGAACGATGACGACCTGCTGCCTGTCACCGAGGCGTTCCACCTCACGACAGACGCCAGCCAACCCGGCATGGTCAAGCTGCACTGGCGCATCGCGCCGGACTATTACCTCTACCGTGGCCGGATCAAGATCAAAGCGGCGGATCCTGCCGCAGTGTCGCTGGGCGACCCGACGCTACCGGACGGACTGAAGAAGCACGACGAATACCTTGGCGATGTCGAGATCTATCACGGCGATATCGAAGCCAGCGTGCCATACAAGTTGCTCGCCGCCGGCACCACAACGCTCGCCCTCGACGTGCAGTATCAGGGCTGCCACGAAATCGAGCCGAAGATCTGCTACCCGCCGAATACCGAGCACCTGAAGCTCACCATCGGTGGCGCGTCGACCATTCCGACGGGTCCCGCGCCCGCTGCCGCACCGGCAGTCGGCGCACCCGCGGCGAGCGGTGCCTCGCTGCTCGGTGCCCCCGCCACGGTCCCCGGCACGGACGCAACAGCCCTGCCGGCCGAACAGGCCTTCCGCTTCGAAGCCCTGGTGAAGTCGCACGACGCGCTGCTGCTGCGCTGGACGATGCCGAAGGACTACTACCTTTACCGCGACAAGACCGAGATCACGGTCGCCTCGCCTTCCGGTGTGACGGCCGGTGAGCCGGACTGGCCGAGCGGCGTCGCGCATCACGACGAACACTTCGGCGACACCATCGTCTACTTCGACCAGGTGGAGGTGCCCGTCCCACTGAAGGGCGCGGCGAACGCGAAAACCGCCGAGCTCGACGTCGCCTACCAGGGATGCCTCGAGAACGGCATCTGCTACCCGGTCATGAAGCGCCATATCAGCGTCGACTTCGCGGCGGGCACGGTGAACGTTGCGGCACCGACCGCCTCGGCGCCGGCAGCCGCCGCGGTCAAGGAAGTCGCGCCGACGCCCCCGCCTCCTGGCCTGGTCCCGAAGAGCGAGGCACCGCTCGGCTTCATCGCAGCGATTGGCCTGGCCCTGCTGGGTGGCCTCGTGCTCAACCTGATGCCATGCGTACTGCCCGTGCTGTCGCTGAAGGCGATCACCGTGCTGGAGAGTGGTGAGAGCCAGGGCGCCGCACGCAGGCACGCCCTCTGGTACACCGCCGGCGTGCTGGTGGCCTTCGCCGCACTGGGCGTCATCATCGTCGGCATCCGCGCCGCCGGCCACGGCATCCAATGGGGTGCGCAGTTCCAGCAGCCGCTGGCTATCGGCATCCTCGTCTACGTCATGCTCGCCGTGGGCCTGTCGATGTCCGGCGTCTTCGAGATCGGCGGCTCGCTGGGCAATGTCGGCAGCGGCCTGGCCTCGCGCTCGGGACCGTCGGGCGACTTCTTCACCGGCGTCCTCGCCGTCGTCGTGGCCAGCCCATGCACGGCGCCGTTCATGGGTTCGGCGATCGCGTTCGCGTTCGCCGCCCCTGTAGCCGTAGCCTTCCTGATCTTCCTCGCGCTCGGCCTCGGCCTCGCGCTGCCCTTCCTGCTGATCGGCTTCGTGCCGGCGATAGCCCGCCTGCTGCCGCGTCCCGGCCGCTGGATGGAGACGCTGAAGCAAGCCCTCGCCTTCCCGATGTACCTCACGGCGGTGTGGCTGCTCTGGGTACTGACCAAGCAGCGCGGCGCGGATGCGACGGCGCTGGTGCTGGCCGGCGGCGTGCTGCTTGCCATGGCGCTGTGGTGGTACGGGCGCACCCGCCATCGCAGCGGCGGCTTGTCCTGGCTCTTCACCGCCGTTCTGGCCGTGGGCGCCGTGGCGGCGCTGTGGACCGTGCACGGCCTGCCGGCGCCGACCGCGACCACGGTCGCCACCGACGGCATCGTGCCTTATTCGCCCGCGAAACTCGCCGAACTGCGCGCCGCCGGCACGCCGGTACTGGTCGACATGACGGCGGACTGGTGCATCACCTGCAAGGCTAATGAACACGCCGTGCTCGACACGGATGCGTTCAAGGCCCTGCTCAAGCGCACCGGCACCGTGTACATGCGCGGCGACTGGACCGACGTGAATGCGACGATCGCCGCCTTCCTCGAGCAGTACCACTCCGTGGGCGTGCCGCTTTATGTGGTCTACCCGAAGGGCGGCGGCGACGGACACAAGCTGTCCACCGTGCTCACTTACGACACGGTGCAGCAGGCACTCGAAGCTGCCGCGTCGCCATGACACGCGGCCCGACCTTCTGGATCGTCGTGCTGGCGATCCTTGGAGCGACGGGCGGCTTGTGGGTCGAACATCGGCGCCTGCATCCACCACCGCCACAGGGCGTCACCGTGGCCGATGTCGGCGATCTGCCGCCGGAGGCGAGCTTCGTCACCGTCGAGGGCAAGCCGCGCCAGCTGTCCGACTGGCATGGCAAGCGCGTGCTGATCAACTTCTGGGCCAGCTGGTGCGGACCATGCCGACGCGAGATGCCGCTGCTGGACGCAGCGTACTCGCGACATCGCGACCGGAATGTCGCGGTCCTCGGGCTCGCTGAAGATACGGCGGCCGGGGTTCGCGGCTTTCTCGCCGAACGACCGGTGAGCTACCCCGTGATGCTGGTGGACGCCGATGCGCCCGGTGGCTCGCTTTCTTTCGGCAACACGCGCCGGGTATTGCCCTATAGCGTCCTGATCGGCGAAGACGGGCGTATCCTGCGCCGCAAAGTGGGTACCTTTACCGGTCCCGAACTCGACGAATGGCTTGCCCCCGCACGATGAAGGAAGTTCCCATGGATGGTCTGCCATCCCCCGACGAAGCGATCGACCGGAGCCGCCTCTGGCTCGAGAAAGCGGTGATCGGCCTCAACCTGTGCCCGTTCGCCAAAGCCGTGCACAAGAAAGGCCAGATTCGCTACGTCGTCAGTGCGGCAACACAGCCGCTCGAACTGCTCGACGATCTCAAGCGCGAGCTGGAATATCTGCGCGACGTGAGCGCCGAAACGGTCGACACCACGCTGCTGATCCACCCGGGCGTGCTGGAAGACTTCGAGGATTTCAACGAATTCCTGGAGGTAGCCGACCTTGCCGTCGAAGACCTGGGCCTCGAGGGCGAGATCCAGGTGGCCAGCTTCCACCCCGAATTCCAGTTCGAGGGCACCGGCCCCGGCGACATCACCAACTACACCAACCGCTCGCCCTACCCGACCCTGCACCTGCTGCGCGAGGACAGCATCGACAAGGCCGTGGCCGCCTTCCCGGACGCCTCGAAAATCTTCGAGGCGAACATGGCGACGCTGGATGAGCTCGGTGTCGAGGGCTGGAAGAAGCTGTTTCCCGAGGGATGACCCTGTGGGAGCCGCTTCAGCGGCGATGCTCCTCTCACCATACGGCACAGCATGGAAAGTCGCGATCTCCAGCGATCTACGCCGATCTTCACCGAACTGGACAAGCCGGAGGGACAGGAGCACACTGCGCGGCGTTCCGGAACCCCGGACCCAAGGCACAGGTGAACAGTGGCCAGGATCCTCGTCCTGCACGGACCCAACCTCAATCTGCTCGGCGTGCGCGAACCATCGGTCTACGGGCATGAAACCCTCGCCGACATCAATGTCTCGCTGCAGGCGCGCGCCCAGGCCGCAGGCCACGAACTGAGCTGGTTCCAGTCCAACGCCGAGCACGAACTGATTGCCCGGATCCATCAGGCACGCGACGAAGGCGTGGCCTGGATCCTGATCAACCCGGCCGCATTCACACATACCTCCATCGCCATTCGCGATGCCCTCGCTGGCGTGTCGATCCCGTTCATCGAGATCCACCTGTCCAATCCGCATGCCCGCGAGGCGTTCCGCCACCATTCGTATATGTCCGACCTGGCTGCGGGCGTGATCTGCGGCTTCGGCGGCGACAGTTATCGTCTGGCGCTCGAAGCCGCCCTGCTCCGCCTTGCGGTGCCTGCCGCCTGACCCCCATTCCACCATAAGGTTTGTCCCATGGACCTGCGCAAGATCAAGAAACTCATCGACCTGCTCGAGGAATCGAACCTCGCCGAGCTGGAAATCAAGGAAGGCGAAGAAGTCGTCCGCCTGTCGCGCGTGCCCAAGGGCACCGCACCGCAGATGTACGCCGCGCCGATGCAGGCCGCCCCGGTGGCAGTTGCTCCCGTCGCCGCCGTGGCGGCCGCACCCGCCGCCCCGGTCGAAAGCGGCCTTCCGGCCGGCCACGTAACCAAGGCACCGATGGTCGGCACTTTCTATGCGTCGTCCACGCCGGGCGCTCCGGCGTTCGCCACGGTGGGCAAGCAGGTCAAGGCCGGTGAAACGCTGGGCATCATCGAAGCGATGAAGATGTTCAACCAGATCGAGGCAGACGTCTCGGGTACCGTCGTCGCTGTCCTGGTCGAGAACGGCCAGCCGGTCGAATTCGACGAACCCATGTTCGTCATCGCCTGAGGTCCCACGTCATGCTCGAGAAGGTAGTCATCGCCAACCGCGGCGAAATCGCGCTGCGGGTGTTGCGCGCGTGCCACGCGCTCGGCATCAAGACGGTCGCGGTGCACTCCACCGTGGACCGCAACCTCAAGCACGTCGGCCTTGCCGACGAATCGGTGTGCATCGGCCCGGGTCCCTCGGCCGAGAGCTACCTCAACATTCCGCGCATCATCGCCGCCGCCGAAATCACCGACGCCCAGGCTATCCATCCGGGCTACGGTTTCCTTTCCGAGAACGCGAACTTCGCCGAACAGGTCGAGCAGTCCGGTTTTGTCTTCATCGGCCCCACCGCTGACGTGATCCGCCTGATGGGTGACAAGGTCGAGGCGATTCGTGCGATGAAAGGCGCCGGTGTGCCTTGCGTGCCGGGCTCGGGTGGTCCGCTGGGTGACGATACGGAAGAAAACATCCGCATCGCCCGTGAAATCGGCTACCCGGTCATCATCAAGGCGTCCGGCGGTGGCGGTGGCCGCGGCATGCGCGTCGTGCGCACCGAAGCCCACCTCGCCAATTCCATCGTCATGACCAAGCAGGAGGCCAAAGCGGCTTTCAGCAACGATCAGGTCTACATGGAGAAATTCCTGGAAAATCCACGCCACGTGGAGATCCAGGTGCTTGCCGACGGCCAGGGCAACGCCATTCACCTGGGCGAGCGCGACTGCTCCATGCAGCGTCGTCACCAGAAGGTCGTCGAGGAAGCGCCAGCTCCGGGCATCACGCCGGAAATGCGCGCCGAGATCGGCAAGGTCTGCGTCGACGCCTGCTTGCGTATCGGCTATCGCGGCGCGGGCACCTTTGAATTCCTGTTCGAGGGCGGCCGCTTCTACTTCATCGAGATGAACACCCGTATCCAGGTGGAACATCCGGTGACTGAACTGGTGACCGGCATCGATCTCGTTCGCGAGCAGCTGCTGATCGCCGGTGGCGAGAAGCTGTCGATTCGCCAGGAAGACATCGTGTTCACCGGTCACGCGATCGAGTGCCGCGTCAATGCCGAAGATCCCGATACCTTCATGCCGAGCCCCGGCACGGTGAAGCGTTTCGAGGCCCCGGGTGGCCCGGGCGTGCGCGTCGACACGCACCTGTACGACGGCTATCGCATTCCGCCGAACTACGATTCGATGATCGGCAAGATCATCGTCCACGGTCCCGACCGCGCCACCGCCATCGCGCGCATGCGCATGGCGCTGACCGAGACCGTGATCGAAGGCGTGAAGTGCAATATCCCGCTGCAGCAGCGCATCATGGCCGACGTCGGTTTCCAGCAGGGTGGACAGAACATCCACTACCTGGAAAAGCGCATGGCTGAGCAGAAAGAAACGCCGCCGCCTTCGGCGTGATGTTTCGATAACGGGCCGGAGCCGCACGGTGATGCAACTGTGTGACTCCGGCCTTTGTCGTGACTCATCGCGAGAGTCGGTGATTACATCATCTGCAGGGCTCGGCTTCGCCATCGCATCCGGTTCGTGCGCGCCTCGGCAGGGGAGGCGTCGGCTGGGAGGCCCCTCCCTCAAGGCGCAAGCGCCACCGCGAGAGCGAAGCCGAGCCCAGACCGCGAAGAACTTCTAACCGCGGCGACGTCCGCTGATGCGCACCCAGTCTTCCAGCGTGCGCACTTCGAGATCCTCGAACCACTCCGCATAACGCACGAGGAGCTCCTCGTGCTGACCATGAAGAATGCCCGACAGAGCAAACGGAGCGCCCGGCTTCACGGCAGCCGCGAAAGTCGGCGCAAGTTCGCCGAGCGGCCCCGCAAGGATGTTGGCGACGAGGACGTCGGCAAGTTCCTTCGGCGCCTCGCCCGGCAGATAGACGGCCAGATCGGCGTGCACGCCATTGCGCTCAGCATTGTCGTGCGAGGAAATCAGCGCCTGCGGATCGTTGTCGATGCCGACCGCGCGGGCAGCGCCCAGCTTCAGCGCGGCGATGGCGAGAATGCCCGAGCCGCAGCCGTAGTCGAGCACGAGCTTGTCGGCCATCTGCTGGCTGTCCAGCCACTCCAGGCACATGGCGGTGGTCGGATGGGTGCCAGTACCGAAAGCCAGGCCCGGGTCGAGCCGCACGACGACGATGTCACCCTCGACCGGCGGCTCGATGTTCCACGGATAGACCCATAGGCGGCGGCCGAACGGCATCGGCTTGAACTGATCCATCCAGGCGCGCGTCCAGTCCTGGTCGTCGACGACCCGCCAGGTGATCTGCGCGGGCTCGATGAAGGGCAGGTCGTCGGCAATGGCGGCTGTGAGGCCGCGCTTGTCGGCGTCCGCGTCGAAGAGCGCGTTCAGGACAATCTGGTTCCACAGCGGAAGTTCGCCCACGCCCGGCTCGAAGATGGCCTCTTCATCGGGCGTTTCGGCGTCGGCGTCCTGCAGGGTGATGGACAGCGCGCCCAGGTCTTCGAGGGCGGTTTCGACCCGCGGCTGCTCGGCGGCGCGGATCGTCAGGGAGAGTTCGAGCCAGGGCATCGGGACGGCCATTCGGTGGACGGATCGACGATTCTACCGGTCGCCCACGTTATGATCTAACGATGTATACGCAGTGTCCCGAGTGCCTTACGGTCTACAAACTGGAAGCCGAGCTTCTGGTGCCTGCGTGCGGCTGCGTGCGCTGCGGGCATTGCGAGGCCGTGTTCAACGCCCTCGGCACGCTGGCCGCGCAACTGCCGCCGGAGCCGTTCACGCGGCTGCCCGAGCGGGCACTCGATCAGGAACCTCCCCTCGTCGAGGTGGCGGTGTTCCGACCCCGCCCGATACCGGACGCGCCGGAAGATCCAGGCACCGAGCCGGCGTACGCCGAGGCGCCTGCCGAGGATTTCTCCCAGCTGACGTTCACCCCCAAGTTCGCCAAGGCCCGGCGCCGCTCATGGCAAGGCGCTGTATGGACGGCAGTCTGCATCACGCTGATGCTCGGTCTCGGCGCGCAGCTCGCCTGGGCCAAGCGCGACTCGCTCATCGCCGACCCGACCATCGGGCCTGCCTTGCAGGCCGGATGTTCCGTCGTCGGCTGTCGCTTGCCTCTGGTCGCGGAACCGACGCGCCTGCGACTGATGGCCCGCGACGTCGAACAGCATCCTTCCGTTCGTGACGGGCTGCTCATCACGGCGAGCGTACGAAATGATGCGTCGTTTGCGCAGCCCTACCCCGTCGTTACCATCGTGCTTTCGGATGCCAATGGACAACGCCTGGCCATGCGCCGGTTCGAGCCGACCGACTATGTGGGCGACGCCGGTGTGCGCGCACGCGGGCTGGATGGCGGAGCCACCACGGCGATGGTGTTCGAAGTGCAAGACCCGGGCCAGCGGGCAGTCGCCTTCGCCTTCAGCTTCGACTGACCGTTCGAAAAAATTTCTTTTTACAAGCCTGCACATCACCCTCCGGGACGAGTACACTCGATTCCCTTCGCGACGCTCGACCCCCTTGTAAGGTGTGGCCGTGTCGCAATCCAAGCGACCATACTGAAAGAACCGACCGGGGACTCGTGTCCCGGCCTGCGAGAGGGGAATGCCTTGAACGCTGTGAGACTAACTGCCGGTGAGGCCGCCAACGAGACCTCCATGCAGAGTGCCCTCAGCGAATGCGTCAGCCGTACCGTCCGTCGTTACCTGGCGGACATCGGCGATACCGAAGGCGGCGAAGGTCTCCATGCCCTGGTGATCCGCGAAGTCGAAGGTCCCCTGCTGCGCGAAGTCCTTGCTTTCCACGAAGGCAACCAGAGCCGCGCTGCGGTCGCCCTCGGCATCAATCGTGCCACCCTGCGCAAGAAGCTGGCCGCCCACGGCATTTCCTAAAGGGCCGCTATAATGGAGCGCTTTCCTCCCCGGAAGTGCCCATGCCCACGCCCGATCTCGTTTCCGTCCGCCGCGCGCTTGTCAGCGTTTCCGACAAGCAGGGCCTGACCGAACTCGCCCGCCGCCTCGTCGCGGCCAACGTCGAAATCCTTTCCACGGGCGGTTCCGCGAAAGCACTGCGCGATGCCGGCATCCCGGTGCGCGATGTCGGCGACCTCACCGGCTTCCCCGAGATCATGGACGGCCGCGTGAAGACGCTGCACCCGCGCGTGCATGGCGGCCTGCTCGGCCGCCGCGGCACCGACGACGCCGTGATGGCCGAACATGGCATCGTGCCGATCGACCTGCTCGTGCTGAATCTCTATCCGTTCGAACGCACCGTGGCCGATCCGGCATGCACGCTGGAGAACGCCATCGAGAACATCGACATCGGCGGACCGGCGATGCTGCGCGCCGCGGCGAAGAACTGGAACGATGTCGGCGTGCTTACCGATCCGACGCAGTACGAAGGCGCGCTTTTGGAGATCGAAGGTAAGGGCGGCCTTTCCCGCGCCACGCGCTTCAGGCTCTCGGTGGCGGCCTTCAATCGGGTCTCGAACTACGACGCCGCCATCAGCGATTACCTCTCGGGCGTCACGCTCGATGAGAGCCACACGGCCATCGCCGGACACGCGGAGTTCCCGGAGCAGTCCAACGGTCGCTTCGTGAAGGTGATGGATCTGCGCTACGGCGAGAATCCGCACCAGGCCGGTGCGTTCTATCGCGACCTGTACCCGGCGCCGGGTACCCTGGCGACGTTCCGCCAGTTGCAGGGCAAAGAGCTCTCGTTCAACAACATCGCCGACGCCGATGCGGCCTGGGAATGCGTGCGCCAGTTCGACGCGCCCGCCTGCGTCATCGTCAAGCATGCCAATCCCTGTGGCGTGGCCGTGGCGAGCGATCCCCTGGCCGCCTATGAACTTGCCTACGCCACCGACCCCACCTCGGCCTTTGGCGGCATCATCGCGTTCAACCGCCCGCTGGATGCGGAAACGGCAAAGGTGATTCTCAAGCGGCAGTTCGTCGAGGTCCTGATCGCCCCGGCGGTCGATGCCGGCGCGGTGGAAGAAGCGACGAAGAAGGCCAACGTGCGGGTGCTCGAGATCCCGCCGGGTGATGGCCGCAACACGCACGACATCAAACGCGTCGGCTCCGGCCTGCTGGTGCAGACCGCCGACGATCGCCAGGTACAGCGCGACGAACTCAAGGTCGTCAGCAAGCGCCAGCCTACGCCGGCCGAACTGGACGACCTCCTGTTCGCCTGGCGCGTGGCCAAGATGGTCAAGTCCAACGCCATCGTCTACGCCCGCGACAATCGCACCGTCGGCATCGGCGCCGGACAGATGAGCCGCGTGGTCAGCGCGAAGATCGCCGGCCTCAAGGCCGAGGAAGCGGGCCTTGTGGTGCCGGGTAGCGCCATGGCCTCCGATGCCTTCTTCCCGTTCCGCGACGGTATCGACGCGGCCGCCGCCGCCGGCATTCGCGCGGTGATCCAGCCGGGCGGTTCCATGCGCGACAACGAGGTGATCGCCGCGGCGGATGAGCATGATATGGCGATGGTGTTTACCGGTGTTCGGCATTTCCGCCATTGAGCCAGGAGCATCGCCGCTGAAGCGGCTCCCACAATCGCTGCTTTTGTGGGAGCCGATTTATCGGCGAAGGGTGCTCGCGACCAGCTTCGACTGCGCCTCACGCCGCACCGCATACCGCCGCGCCAGCACCGCACACGTCATCAGCTGGATCTGATGGAACAACATGATCGGCAATACGATCAGCCCCAGCGGATGGCCGGCAAATAGCACCTTCGCCATCGGTACGCCGGACGCCAGGCTCTTCTTCGAGCCACAGAACACGATGGTGATCTCGTCCTCACGTGAGAAGCCAAGTGCCCGGGCGCCGTAACGCGTGGTCAGCAAGGCGCACGCCAGCAACACCACGTTGACGACGACCAGGCCACCGAGCACCGGCAGCGGCAACTGCTTCCACAACCCCTGCAGTACGGCCGCACTGAAGGCCGTGTAGACCACCAGCAGGATCGATCCCCGATCCACGAAGGTCAGCAAGGTGGCGTGCTTGCGCACCCAACCGCCTATCCAGCGCTGCGCGACCTGGCCGGCGACGAAGGGCACGAACAACTGAAGCACGATCGATCCCACCGCATGCCACGACAGGCCGCCCTGCCCCGTGCCGGCGATCATTACCCCGACCAGCAACGGCGTAATGAAGATGCCGAGCATGCTCGATGCGGAAGCCGAAACGATCGCCGCGGGCACATTGCCGCGTGCGATCGAGGTAAACGCGATCGACGACTGCACGGTCGATGGCAACGTGCACAGGAAGAGGATGCCCAGGTAGAGGTCGGGTGACACCAGCGGGGACAACACCGGCTTTAGCAACAGCCCGAGCACCGGAAACAGGACGAAGGTGCTCGCCAGCACGGTGAGGTGCAGCCGCCAGTGGGTCATACCTGCCACGACGGCTTCCCGCGACAGCTTTGCGCCGTGCAGGAAAAACAACAGGGCGATGGCGATATCCGTCAGCCCGGCGAAAGCCTGCGCCGTCACACCACGACAGGGCAGGAAGCTCGCCAGCAATACGGTGGCGATCAGCGAGAGGGTGAAGCCATCGGGCAGGAAGCGGCGCATGAGCGTGACCAGCGGGGGACGGGAGATCGCTATTGCACCCCCTGCCGACTGATAAGACAAATTGTTTTATCTGATCCGGTGATACATTAATCGCATGAATGTCTCGATGCGCCAGCTTCGCGCCTTCCTCGCCGTGGCCAGCCACCGGCATTTCCGTCGTGCCGCGGACGCCCTGCATCTGACCCAGCCCGCGGTGAGCCGCCTGATCGCCGACCTGGAGGCTGAGCTCGACGTGCGGCTGTTCGACCGCAGTACGCGCGAGGTGGTGCCCACCGAGGCCGGGCGCTACCTCGAGCAGGCGGCGTCCCGCGTGCTGGACGAACTGGATGGCGTGCTGGCGCAGGTGCGCACGCAATCCGATCCCCTGCGCGGGCGCGTCCGCATGGCGGCCGTTCCGACGCTCTCCGCCGGCCTCGTGCCTGCATGCATAGCCCATTGCGCGACCGCGCATCCGGCGATCGAGATCCTCCTTCGCGACCAGAGCCAGGCCCAGGTATTGGACGCCGTGCGCGGAGGTGAGGTGGACTTCGGGCTCACCGTGGAACCGGCCACACCGGAAGAGTTCGACGTGGAAACCATCCTGCGCGACCCGTTCAGTGTTGTCTGCCGGGCGGACCATCGGTTCGCGACGAAGCGCCACGTCACCTGGAAGGCCCTCGAGCATGAGTCGCTCATCCTTCTCGACCACGCCTCCGGCTCCCGACGGCTGATCGACACGGCGTTCACCACGCGAAACATCCCGGTGCGCGTGACGCTGGAGGTCGGACATCCCCATACCGCTTTTCGCATGGTGGAGGCCGGGCTCGGCGTGACAGTCACGCCAGCGCTATCGCTCGATGCCCTGCGCCCCGGGCTGGTTGCCGTGAATCTTTCCCCCGAGCTGTACCGTGAGGTCACGCTCATTCGCCGGCGCGCCCGTTCGTTATCGCCGCCTGCGCAGACGGTATGGAACGCCTTTCGCGACATGGCGCTCACGCTGGCTTGAGCGACGTCGACGGATGATGCCCGCCTTCCGACAGGAGGCATGCGATGAGCTATCAGCTGTATTACTGGACAGGCTTGCAGGGACGCGGTGAGTTCGTGCGGTTATGCCTGGAGGACGCAGGCGCTGAGTACACCGATGTCGCGCGCATCGAGGGCGACGAGGTAATGACACCGTTCCTCGATGGCGAACACGAAGGCGCCTTGCCCTTCGCGCCACCGTTCCTCAAGTCCGGCCGACTGATCATCGCGCAAGTGGCCAATATTCTTCACTACCTCGGGCCTCGCCACGGGCTGGTGCCGGAAAGCGAAGCCAGGCGCCTGCATGCGCATCAGCTCGAGCTGACCATCACCGATCTTGTCGCCGAGGTACACGACACGCACCACCCGGTGGCATCGGAGCTTTACTACGAGGATCAGAAAGCGGAGGCAAAGAAGCGCTCGAAGGATTTCCGCGAGAACCGCATTCCCAAGTTCCTCGATTACTTCGAGAAGGCGGTGGAACGCGGTGGCGGCAAGTTCCCGCTGCGCGAGCATTCGTATGTCGACCTCTCGCTTTTCCAGATCATGGCCGGCCTGGAGTACGCCTTTCCCAGGGCCATGGCGAAGCAGAAAGTGCCGCTGCTCCGCGACCTGAAACAGCGTGTCGAGGACCGACCGAAGGTCGCTGCCTATCTGGCGTCGGAGCGACGCATCCCGTTCAACACCTCAGGCATCTTCCGGCATTACCCCGAACTCGATGACTGAGGCTGGATGGCCGCGACTCAGTTCGAGTTGACCGGCTTGGGCGCCGCACCCCACTCGTACACCTTGTAGTACACCGGATCGACCGGCCCGTTCTTGGGGTCATGCAGCTTGCCGTCGGGATCGGCCATGTAGGTCTGCGGGACGCCGTTCTTCGGCGTCACCACGATCATGGTCAGCTTGCCGCCCGAGCGGAATTCCTGGACCTGGTCGTCGCCCTGCTGGCGGATCGTTACCTGGGGCGGCTCCTGGCCGCGCGCGTCGGTGCCACCGTTGTCCTGCATGGAAGGCAACCGGATGGACGACCCCGTCGAGCCCTGGGCGTCGGAGGTGGCTGGCGTGGTGCGGCCGTCCTGAGCCTCGTCGTACGGCACCGGCCGCTCGATCGGCTTCTGCCCCGAGCGGTCCGGCTCGCCTGCCTTGACGCCCGGATCGTTGAGGGCCGGCGGCGGCGGCAACGGCGTCAGCTTCGGATCCGTGGCGGTCTGGGCGGCCACGGGAAGTGCCAGGGCCAGGGCGAGCGCGGCAACGAGGGCGTGCGAGCGGTTCATGGGGAATCTCCGTGCGGGGTGACGAGGATAGCAAGCCGCATGCCGCTTTCCACGTGAACGGACGGTCCGCGTTCGGCCATGAGAGAATCGGAGGTATGCCTACGCTCACGCTCATCGACGGGTCCTCGTACCTGTATCGCGCCTTCCATGCGCTGCCTCCCCTGACCAACGCCTTCGGCGAGCCCACCGGCGCGTTGTTCGGCATCGTCAACATGCTGCGCACGACGACGAAGGCCGGTTCGGACTATGTGGCCTTCGTCTGCGATGCGCCGGGCCGCACCTTCCGCGACGACCTTTACCCCGAGTACAAGGCCAACCGTCCGTCGATGCCGGATGACCTGCGGGCCCAGGTCGACCCGATGATGAAGATTGTCGGTGCGCTCGGCTTTCCTATCCTGTGCGTCCCCGGCGTGGAAGCGGACGACGTCATCGGCACCCTCGCCCGCCAGGCGGCCGAGGAAGGCATTCATACGATCATCTCGACCGGCGACAAGGATTTCGCACAGATGGTTGGCCCGCATACGCTGCTGGTCAACACGATGACCAACACCACGATGGACGTGGATGGCGTCTTCGCCAAGTTCGGCGTGCGGCCCGACCAGATCGTCGATTACCTCACCCTCATGGGTGACAGCATCGACAACGTGCCCGGCGTGGAGAAATGCGGCCCGAAGACCGCAGCCAAATGGCTGGGCGAATACCACAACCTCGAGAACCTCTTCGCCAACGCGGACAGCATCGGTGGCAAGATCGGCGAGAACCTGCGCGCGGCGATACCGCGCCTGCCGCTGTCGCGCGAGCTGGTGACCATCCGTACCGACGTGCCGTTGGAGTACCGTCCCACTGGGCTGGCCATGCGTGAGCGTGATACCGACGCGTTGCGCGAGCTTTACGCGCGGTATGACTTCAAGGCCGCACTGAAGGACCTGGACAACGCGGCGACGACCGCCGCGCCGGTCCCTGTCGCGGCGCCCGCCGCCACGCACACACCGCCGGACGCGTCGCTGTCGGTCGAAGGCGATTACGAACTCATCGTCACCGAAGACCGATTCGCCGCGTGGCTGGAGAAGCTCGAAACCGCACCGCTGATCGCCTTCGATACCGAGACCACCAGCATCGACGCGATGCTCGCCGATATCGTCGGCGTGTCGCTTGCCGTCGAACCGGGCAAGGCAGCCTATATCCCGCTGGGTCACGACTATCCCGGCGCTCCGCTGCAGCTACCGCGCGACCACGTGCTTGGCGCGTTGAAGCCGATCTTCGAGGATGCCTCGCGCCCGAAGGTAGGCCAGCACGGCAAGTACGACATCAACATCCTGTCGCATTACGGCATCGACGTGAAAGGCCTTCTGCACGACACCATGCTCGAGTCGTATATCTACAACGCGACCGCGACGCGCCATGACATGGATTCCCTTGCCACGCGATACCTCGGTTACACCACCATCAAGTACGAACAGGTCGCTGGCAAGGGCGCGAAGCAGATCTCGTTCTCGCAGGTGGACATCGACACGGCATGCCGTTACGCCGCGGAAGACGCCGACGTAACGTTGCGCCTGCACCACGCCCTGTGGCCGAAGCTCGAAGCGGAACCGTCGTTACGCGCGGTCTATACGGACATCGAAATACCGCTGGTTCCCGTGCTGGCAAAGATGGAGCGCACGGGCGTGCTCATCGACGCCCATGTGCTTCGCCTGCAGAGCCAGCAGCTGGGCAAGCGCATGGTGGAGCTGCAACAGCTGGCCCACGCCTCCGCCGGCCATGAGTTCAACCTGGACTCTCCGAAGCAGTTGCAGGCCGTACTGTTCGACGAACTCGGTCTCGCTGCGAAGATCAAGACGCCCACCGGCCAGCCTTCGACCAACGAAGAAGCGCTCGAAGCCATCGCCGAAACCCACGAACTGCCGCGCCTGATCCTCGAGTACCGCGGCCTGGCCAAGCTGCGCTCGACGTATACCGACAAGCTCGCCGGCATCGTCAATCCGCGCACGGGTCGCGTCCATACCAGCTACCACCAGGGCGCCGTCGCGACAGGCCGCATCAGTTCATCGGACCCGAACCTGCAGAACATTCCGGTGCGCACCGAAGAGGGCCGACGCATCCGCCAGGCGTTCATCGCTCCGGAGGGCTGGCGCATCGTCGCCGCCGACTATTCGCAGATCGAACTGCGCATCATGGCCCACCTCTCCAACGACGAAGGCCTGGTGCGGGCGTTCCAGGAAGGTGGCGACGTGCATCGCGCGACGGCCGCGGAAGTCTTCGGCGTGCCTGCCGACGAGGTCACGACCAATCAGCGTCGCGCGGCGAAGGCGATCAACTTCGGCCTGATGTACGGCATGAGCGCGTTCGGCCTGGCCAAGCAGCTCAATGTGGACCGTGGCGAAGCATCCGACTACATGGGCCGCTATTTCTCACGCTACCCGGGCGTGCGTGCCTTCATGGACGCCACGCGTGAGCAGGCCCACCGCGACGGTTATGTCCAGACACTGTTCGGCCGCCGCCTTTACCTCGAGAACCTCAACTCGCGTAACCAGGCCTTTCGCGCTGGTGCCGAGCGCGCGGCCATCAACGCGCCCATGCAGGGCACGGCAGCCGACATCATCAAGCGGGCCATGATCGCCGTCTCGGCGTGGATCGAACCGCGCGACGACGTTCGCATGCTGATGCAGGTGCACGATGAACTGGTCTTCGAAGTCCGCGCCGATGCCGTCGACGAGATACGCGCCGGCATCGAGAAACACATGACGGGGGCGGCCTCGCTCAGCGTGCCCCTTCAGGTCGATATCGGCGTGGGCGCCAACTGGGACGAGGCGCACTAAGCGTGCGCTAAGCGTTTCCGGCCGCACCTGGCCGTCCATACGTAAGTTTTCCGTTTAGTCGACCATGTCGCCTTGCGCCAAGTGATTGAAAAATCGGCCCATGAACGCGGGCTGATTTTTTTTGCGTCGGCGATGCAACTTTGCCGGCTTTTGTCCGTCTATATATTCGGACGCACGCAACGGCGTCCCATCGGTGGGTCTCACCTCCCTGAGGCCCCCTCAAGGTGGACCGGTTCTTCCCCTGGTTCCGGTCTTCCACCCGGCCCCGAGAGCTCCCCTGGCTCTCGGGGTTTTTTTTGCCTACACAACCTGCACATTCACACCCGCATCCTCGGCGCCACTTGGAACGGGAGGAATCACCATGCGCGCAGGTCTCATCGTCGTCGGCGTCATCCTTATCGGCCTTGGCCTGTGGGTCACCCTGGGCAACGGCAGCTACCAGAAGACCGACACGATCGCCTCGATCGGTTCGGCCAAACTCGAGGCCACGCACGACAAGTCGATCCCGCAGTGGGTGGGCATCGCGGGGATCGTCATCGGCGGCATCGTCGCTGTCGCCGGCATCTCCCGGAAGAACTGAGTCCCAGCCGGTACAATGGGGGGATGGATGTTTCCCATCTCCTCGATTCCCTCAACGACGCCCAGCGCGAGGCCGTCAGCGCCCCGCCCGGGCACTATCTGATCCTCGCCGGTGCCGGCTCCGGCAAGACCCGTGTCCTGATCAACCGCATCGGTTGGCTGACCCAGGTCGAGCGGGTACCGCCGTGGGCGATTCTCGCCGTGACCTTTACCAATAAGGCCGCAGGCGAGATGCGCACGCGCCTGGATGGAATCATCCCGGGCGGTACGCAAGGGCTCACCGTCGGCACTTTCCATGGCATCGCCCATCGTCTCCTCCGGCGCCACTGGCGCGAGGCGGGGCTGGTCGAAGGTTTCCAGATCCTCGACTCGGACGACCAGCAGCGGCTGATCAAGCGCATCATCGCCGGCCTTGGCCTGGACGAAGCGCGTTTTCCACCGCGTCAGGCCAGCTGGCAGATCAACAACTGGAAGGACGAAGGCAAGCGCCCGGACGCGATCGAGCATCGCGACCATCCGGTCACGCGCACCTTCGTGGAGATTTACAAGGCCTACGAGCAACAGTGCCAGCGCGCCGGCCTGGTCGACTTCGCCGAGCTGCTGCTGCGTGCGCACGAGCTCTGGCTGAAAGACCCGCAAGTACTCAAGCACTACCAGGATCGCTGGCGCTACCTGCTGATCGACGAGTTCCAGGACACCAACACACTGCAATACGCGTGGATCCGCGTGCTCGCCGGCAGCACCGGCCAGGTCTTCGTGGTCGGTGACGACGACCAGGCCATCTATGGCTGGCGCGGCGCGAAGGTCGAGAACGTGCAGCAGTTCCTCAACGACTTCGCTGGCGCGAAAACCATTCGCCTGGAGCAGAACTATCGCTCCACCTCGACCATCCTCAATGCCGCCAACGCGGTCATCTCGCGCAATGGTGGCCGCCTCGGCAAGCAGCTGTGGACCGATGGCGGCGAAGGCGAGCGCATTGCGCTGTACGCCGCGTATAACGAACAGGACGAAGCACGCTTCGTCATCGAGCGCATTCGCGAGCACATTGCCGAAACCGGTAATGCGCGCGACTGCGCCATCCTTTATCGTTCCAACGCGCAGTCGCGCAACTTCGAAGAACAGCTGATCCAGCGCGACCTGCCTTATCGCGTCTACGGCGGCCTGCGCTTCTTCGAGCGTGCCGAGATCAAGGATGCCCTGGCCTACCTGCGCCTGGCATCGAACCGCCATGACGATGCCGCCTTCGAGCGCGCCGTGAATACGCCACCGCGTGGCATCGGCGATCGCACCCTCGACGAGCTGCGTCGACGCGCGCGTGCCGACAGCAGTTCCATGTGGGAGGCCATGCTGACGGAAGCGTCCATCGGCGGCCTCGCCGGGCGCGCGAAGAATGCGCTCAAGGCTTTCATCGGCCTCGTCGACAACCTTGCACGCACCTTTGGCGGCCACGACCGGCTCGACGGCGACGAATCGCCCACGGCGCTGAGTCTTGCCGAGCAGATCGAGCACGCGATCCTCCACACCGGGCTGCGTGATTTCTACGAAAATGACAAGCGTGGCAATGGCGAGGCACGCGTCGAGAACCTGGACGAACTGGTCAACGTCGCCAGTCGCTTCGAGATGACCCCTGAAGACGTCGACGCCGGCCTCAACGAGCTCTCGGCTTTTCTTTCCCACGCCTCGCTGGAAGCCGGTGAAGGCCAGGGCGAAGCGTGGGACGACTGCGTGCAGCTGATGACGCTGCATTCGGCGAAGGGGCTGGAGTTTCCCATCGTATTCCTCGTCGGCATGGAAGAAGGCCTGTTCCCGAGCCAGCGTTCCACCGAGGAAGACAACCGTCTGGAGGAAGAGCGCCGTCTCGCGTACGTCGGCATCACGCGAGCGCGCGAGCGCCTGTACGTTTCGCACGCCGAGTCGCGACGCATGCACGGCACGGAGATGCTGGCCCGGCCCTCGCGCTTCCTGGGCGAGATCCCGCCGGAGCTGATCGACGAACTGCGCCCCCGCGTGCAGGTATCGCGCCCGGCCTACGCCGACCGTTATTCAGGCGGTGGCGGCGGCAGTTCCCTGGTGGAAGCCTCGCCCATCGCGCTCGGCCAGCGGGTCAGCCACCCCAAGTTCGGCGAAGGCACGGTCGTCAGCGCCGAGGGCGCCGGGGCCCACATGCGCCTGCAGGTGAACTTCGAGGATGCCGGAAGCAAGTGGTTGGTTTACGCTTACGCGAATCTGACCGCGTTGTAAGGGGCTCCAACGCGCCACGCTCCCATCCACGGGAGTGTCGTGGCGTGCCCTGAGAGCGGCGGCGCGAACCGCACCAGGGAACAGACAGACATGATCGTGGGGATCGACCTAGGCACCACCAACAGCCTCGTCGCGGCATGGATCGATGGCGCGCCGCAGCTCATCCCGAATGCCCTGGGAGCGATGCTCACGCCCTCCTGTGTCGGCATCGACCAGGACGGCAGCGTGCTGGTGGGCGAGGCGGCACGCGAGCGCCTGCAGACGCACCCCGAGCAAACCGCTTCCCTGTTCAAGCGCTACATGGGCAGCGCGCGCACGGTTCGCCTTGGCGACCGCGACTATCGGGCGGAAGAGCTTTCCGCCCTCGTCCTGCGTTCACTGAAGGCCGATGCCGAGGCCGCGCTCGGTGTCCCGGTGACCGAAGCGATTATCACTGTTCCCGCTTACTTCTCTGATGCCCAGCGCAAGGCCACGCGTGCAGCAGGCGAGTTGGCGGGGCTACGGGTGGAACGTCTGCTCAACGAGCCGACAGCCGCTGCGTTGGCCTATGGCCTGCATGATGCCCGGGGCGAGACGCAGTTCCTTGTCTTCGACCTGGGCGGTGGCACCTTCGACGTTTCGATCCTGGAGATGTTCGACGGCGTGATGGAAGTGCGCGCCAGCGCCGGCGACAACATGCTCGGTGGTGAGGATTTTGTCACGTTGATCGCGGATCTCGCTTTCCACAACGGGATTCCGGAAGCCGCGCGCGAAGACGCGGTGTTCATGCAACGGCTCGTCGCGCGGGCCGAAAAGGCGAAGCGCCTGCTCGGCACCCAGCCGAACGCCAGCTTCGATATCTCCTGGCGCGGCAGCGATGCGCGAGTGGAACTCGATCCGGATTCATTCGAGAAACTGTCGCAGCCGCTGCTCACCCGCCTATGGCGCCCCATCGAACGAGCGCTTCGCGATGCACGCATCCGTGCCGCGGACCTCGACAACGTCGTTCTCGCAGGTGGCGCGACGCGCATGCCCATGATCCGCGCACTGGCCACGCGCATGTTCGGTCGTTTTCCCGCCATGGGACAAAACCCCGACGAAGTCGTTGCCCTCGGCGCCGCTGTCCAGGCAGGTCTGAAGATGAAGGACAAGGCGCTGGACGAGATGGTGATGACGGACGTCTGTCCTTACACGCTCGGCACCGCCATCTCACGACGCATGGATGGAGGGGCACGAGCGGATGGCCTCTATTCCCCCATCATCCAGCGCAACAACGTGGTCCCGGTAAGTCGCGCGCAACGCTACGTGCCTATCGATCCCAGTCAGTCGTCGATTCGTATCGAGGTCTACCAGGGCGAGTCGCGCCTGGTCCGCGACAACATCCTGCTCGGCGAGGTGACCGTGCCCCTCAAAGCCGGCCCCGGCCATGCAGAGGGTGTCGACGTGCGCTTCACGTACGATGTCAACGGCCTGCTCGAAGTCGAAGTGAGGGTTGTCGCGACATCGGAAACGCGCCGTCTTGTCATCGAAGGCAGCGAAGGGGGCCTCGGGGCCGATGAGATCGCGCGGCGGCTCGAAGCGCTGGCGGCACTGAAGGTTCATCCCCGCGACACGCTCGAGAATCGCACCCTGCTCGCCCGGGCGGAAAGGCTCTACGAACAGCTGCTCGGTCAGGTCCGGGACCATCTCGGACAGATGATCCTGAGCTTCGAGCAGGTCCTGGCCACGCAGGACCCGCGTCTTGTCGCACGCGACGCCGCCTTGTTCCGCGAAGCGCTGCACAGCATCGAGGCGAACGATCACTTTGCTCCCGACCTGACGGACTGAGGAACAGCCTGCATGGCCCTGCCCTGGTTCCTGGAGCTGTTGGAGCTTCCGCCGCACGCCGACGAGCGCGCAGTACGCCGCGCGTATGCCGTACGCGTCAAGATAATCGACCCGGCGACAGATCCGGCGGCGTTCGCCCGGCTGCGCGAAGCCTATGAAGCTGCGCGCGCCTGGGTCGCCGAAGACGATCACGACGTCGCGGTGGAACTGTCACCGTCGGCGGTGGAGCCGACCGTCGAGACGGACGCAGTCGAAGCGGAGGCGGCCGGCGATTCCACCGCAGCGCCAGCCGTTGTCGCGGTCAACCCGCAAGAAGAGGCCCTGCGACTCATCGATTGGCTGGCCACTCGAATTGCGTACGGCGAAACGTCGGAAATCCAGCGGGAACTGGAAGCCTGTACCGCCCGACTTCGGTTGCAATACATCGACGCGCCGGGAATATTCGAGGAAGTCCTTATCGATCGTCTCGCAAGGGGCTTGCTCCGGAAGCGCGCATACGTGTTCGATCTCGCCACGCAACACTTCCACTGGCAGGAGATCGGTCACCTCGCAGCGCTCGGCCCCAGGGGCATGTGGATCGAAGCGGTCGAGTCGCAACGCATGGTGTGGAACGGCATCGCGCCGATCTTCCGCGCGAATCGGCTGTCCCTGATCGAAGGAGCCGAAGCGTCGAAGGGCGCATTGCCGGAGCAGATCGTCAGGCGGTGGTCAGAAGTTCGCGACGATTTCCGACGTTTTCCTTCGTACCTGGGCCTTTATCTCGAGCCGACACGCCAACAGGAATGGGCCTCCCGTTACGACGCGTTACCCGCCCCGGAACGGCAAGCCATCGAGGCGCACCCGAAGCAGCGTCGCCAGGGATTTTTCAGCCTCGAATGGACGCCTCGCGTGCGGGGCTTCCTCGTCGTCACGATAACCGGCCTCGTCGTTTACCTGGCTGTGTCGACGGCCGAGCTGCCGCAGACCGCGCCGACCGCGTCCAGGACGCACGCGACGTCATCCGCGGTTGTGCGTGCCGCAAGCGACCTCGATGTCACCATCAGTGAGTCCCCCGCTCCCGGCCACGACAAGCGCTGGATCGTCGTCACGCTGGCCAATCGCGGCCCGGTGACGCTTTACCTGGACAAGGCACTCACACCGCCGATGACGCCAGGGACCCACCTCGCCCGGCCCTTGTTCAACATCTTCGATCCGCACGGCGTTTCGGTCGCATTCGCGCACCGGGCGATTCCCGATCCGCCAAGGGATCCAACAACGGCCTTTGTCCGGCTCGAGCCCGGGCAGACGTTATCCAAGAGTTTCGACCTCGATTTCGACTATAAGCTGATTCCAGGCGTGACCTATCGCATCAGCTATCGGCAGCCGGTCACGCGAACCATCCTTGACAAGGGAACTTACGTGGACAGCAACGTGCTCACGGCGAAAGCCGCGGCACACCATGCTGATCGCGCTCTTCCACCGCGGTGACGCGCGTGTCGATGCGATGGTTGCGTGACTCGGGCAGTACTTCGGTGGATTCGCCGCGAGCGAGCGCCAGCGCATTGCGATAGCAACGCTGCGCGAGCTCTGGATGCGCTTCGCCGACGTAGACGTCGCCAAGGGCTTCCCATGCATCCGCATTCGGCTCGATAGCCAACGCACGTTCGAGGAAGGGCTTGGCCTTGCCCCAAAGACGCGCACGCACGCACATGCGGCCGACGGCAGTAAGCAGGGCCGCATCGTTCGGATGGGTATCGACCCAGCCTTCCGCGCGACGGAGGCGCTGCTCGAGATCTTCCGCTCCCATGCTGCCGTACGTGGCGATGAGGGAGGGCGACCATTCGCGGCGCAAGGCCGTCTCGATCTCGTCCATCGCAGCCATGCTCTGGCCGAACGCCGAAGCGCGACGTGCGTAGGCGTCGACCGCTGCCGGCAATCGGCGCTGGCCCTTCGGAAGCTGCGACCATAGCGTGGAAAGCGAGGCGCCGTCGGGCGCGCTGGTGATGTACGCCGCGACCGTCCGACTCTCGAGGTCGGCGAACGCACGCGCACCAAGTTCACCACTCTTCTGCAGTGGCTCCAGTGCGCGCACGGCGCCGCGGGCATCGCCGGATTCCAGCGACGCCTCGGCGTATTCGATCCAGCCCGATGGCGTGAGCGATGCGCTGTTCGCCTCCGGCGCCAGCAGTGCCGCCGCTTCGGTGGATCGGCCCGCTCGACGTACAAGACGAGCGCGCAGTACACGCGCCGCACGCGGGGTTTCCTGTGCGGCGAGGTCGAGGGTTTCCAGCGCACGCGTGGATTCGCCGTGGCGTTCGGCCGCTTCAGCGGCTGCCAGCAGCGCGGGGCCGCGCACCGACGGATAACGTGCTGCGCGATTGAGGTCGCGCTCGGCTTCGCCGTGGCGACCTTCGATCAGTGCGACCAGGCCATCGGCGAGGCGACGACGACTGAGCCGGCGATGACGGCTATTCAACGCGCCGAACGGCCAGCGAATCAGGGTGACCAGCGCGGCGATCACCGCCCACGCGAGCAGCAGGATCACCACGGCACTGACCACGGTCAGCTGCAAGGTAGTGCCGCGCAGGTGGATCAGCACATAGCCCGGGTCGTCCGCGACCCAATGCCAGGCAAACGCCGCGATGACTGCGACGAGGATGAGACCGACGATCCAGCGCCAGAGTTTCATGGCGTGGCCTTCGAAACGGCCGTCGAAGAGGAGGCCGGCGCAGTCGATGCGGAAGACGCGGGATGCACAACCGAACCGGCATGCGCCGGCGCGGCATAGGAACCGGCCTGCAGCGCGTGCACCGAACGCAGGTTACGCAACTCGGCGAGCGCGGCGCCCAGTTTCGGCTCCGTCCCCTTGGCCTGGCTGGCGAGCAGTGAGGCGATACGCGTCCGTGCGGCCTGCACGGCGGGTGAGTTCGGATTGAAACGCGCGGCGAGCGTGGCATCGACACGCTTCAGCGCGGCGGCACGACCCAGATCGTCATACGCCAACACGGCGGCCTCCGCATGGGCGACATCCAGGGCGGCAAGTTCCCGCGCGATGCGATCGTCAGCGAGGCCCATCGGCGTGCCGTCGTCATGACTGACCTTGACGATGTTGCCGAGCGCATCACCGGCGCGCTGCCAGAAACCGCGCGTCTCGTTCTCGCCCAAGGGTGCGTCCAGGTCCTTCAGTGGCAGCGTGGGCAACTGGGCCCGCAGGTCGGCGAGCGTATCGAGGTCGCTTGCACGCGCCGAGGGCGCAACCGCGGCGAGTGCTTCGCGCTCGGCCGTCAGGCTCTGGCGAACGGCGGCGAAGGCACTGTCGTTGACGCCGGCCAGCGTCTTGTCGGCGAGATCGTAGGCGGACAACGCGCCACTGGCGTCGCCGAACAGGGCGAAGCGCTCCTTGGCCATGCGCAGCAGGGATTCCGCTTCGTCGAGCAACATCGCGTCGTGACCGCTGAGGCTTCGCTCGGACAGATTGGCGACGGCGTCTTCAAGATTTTTCGTACGTTCGGACATGCCGAGCATCTCTTCGCGCGCCGACCGGTTCACACCATCGGCATCGCTGACCCGACGGCGCAGGTTGGCGTTGTCGTCACGCAAACCATCCACCGTGCCTTGCAGCGTGTCGACCTGTCCGCGAAGGCCATTGGCGGCACCGAGGTCCTGGCGCATGGTCCAGACGGTGTAAGCGGTGTAGCCAGCGGCGCCAAGGGCAGCCAGCGAGATCAGGATGGCCACGGCGAGGGCGCCACCACCGCGGCGGGGCGCGGGGTCTGCCGGCCGACGTGGGCTGGCCGAGGCAGGCGCGGCGGCCGGGGCCGGCGTCGCCGGAATGGGTGCGGTCGGTGGGGTCTCGGTCGTCATGCGAGGCATGCTAGCAGGCCATACGGCAACGCATGGAATACATCCCTCAACGGCCCGTGAACGAAACCCCTGCGGCGGCCGCGAGCAGGTCGCCCGGGAGGGCCGAGCGCGCCACGACCACCCGCTCGAAACCGGTGGCCAGGGCGATGTCCCGAAGCCGTTCACTGCTGACCACGGCGACCGCCTGGACCAGCCGGCGCCAGGCAGGCGCGATCAGCGCCCGATGCAGGTGATCCAGGGCTTCGGCGCTGGACAACAGGACCGCCGAGCGGCGGCCCAGCTTCAGCAGCGGGTCGATATGACGGCGATCGATGCGCGGAGCTACGCGGTGGTAGACGTGGACCTCGTCCAGCAGGGCGCCGCGCGCGGCGAGTTGCTCGCGCAGCAGGCCCCGGCCGCCGGGGGCGCCGATGAGGGCGACCCGCTTACCCTCGACCGCCGCCAACTCGGGCAAGCCCAGGACGCCCTCGCTGTCCTGCGAGGTGTCCGGGAAACGCACATCGGAGAGGTTGGCGCTTCGCAGCGCGCGGGCGGTGCCGCGACCCACCGCGATCACCGTGGCCCGGGTCGCCAACGGCAGCACATCGGCAGCGAAGCGCACGGCGGCCGGGCTGGTGAAGACGAGCACGTCCCCCTGGAGTGCGGCGCGCAGCGCGGCATCCACGGCCGAGGCGTCCTCCGTCGCGCGAAGCGAAAGGCCCGGCACGCTGACCGGAATGCCGCCCAGCTTGCGTACCCGCCGCGAAAGCGGCCCGGCGGTACCCGCGGGACGGGTGATGACGACAGTCACATTGCGAAGGGGGTGGCTACGGCTCACGGAAGCATCCTGCTACTGAGCGCTCAGGATAGGAAGCTGGCGCCTTCCGGACCAATGCCGAAGGTCGTGGTCCGGCCATACGGGTGCGAACGGTTTGCCTTGCCTCGTAGACTTCACGGCTTATGACTCCCAACGACATCTCCCTCGCCGATCTCGAGCGCTTCATCCTCGATGGCATTCCCCTCGCGCGGGCCATGGCGGTGAGCATCGACAGCTTCGATGGCATGCGTCTGGTCATGACGGCACCGCTGCTGCCCAACATTAACGACAAGGCTTGCGCCTTCGGTGGGAGCATCGTCGCCCTGATGACCCTGACCTGCTGGGCCCTGGTCGAGGCCGTGCTGCGCCAGCGCGGGGAGGACTGCGACGTCTTCGTCGCCGACTCAACGGTGCGCTACCTGGATCCCATCTGGGCCGATCTCCGCGCCGAGGCCACGCTCGCCCCGGGAGCCAACTGGAAGGGCTTCTTCAGCATGCTGAAGGCCCGTGGACGGGCCCGCGGCGACTTCACCTGCGTGGTACCCGGCGCCGACGGAAAGCCGCTGGCCAGCCTGGATGCGCGTTTCGTCGCCAAACGCCGGGCATAATGCCGGCCGACGCCACGATGGAACCCGCCATGCGCCGTATCGCCCTGCTTGTCCTCGCCCTTGCCGTATCCCTGCTGACCGGATGTGCCACGGACGTCCGTAATGAAGCGCTCACCCGTATCACGAACTCCTATGCTTCGGCCGTCCGCTGGGGCGATTGGGAAGGTGCGCAGAGCTTTATCGACAAGGACTTCGCCAAGGACCACCCGCTGAGCTCGATCGAAAGCGGTCGGCTCGACCAGCTCCGCGTCACCGGCTACGACGAGGGCAGCGGTCCGCGGCCCGATGGTGACAACGAAGTGGTCCAGGTCGTCCAGATCAACGTCGTCAACATCAATACCCAGTCCGAACGGACCGTGATCGACCACCAGCGCTGGCGCTACGACTCCGAAAAGAAGAAGTGGTGGCTGATGACCGGCCTGCCTGACTTCTCGCCGAAGTAAAGCCTATATAATCGGCCGTTTATCCCCACTGGGACGCGCAAGAACCCGATGAACGACGTACTGCACAAGTTGCCCGAATTCGCGAGCAACCACCTGGCGCTGGTCGCGCTGTTCGTGGCGATCCTGCTCGCCCTGCTCGGTGGCGAAGTGATGACCCTCTTCCGCAAGTGGAAGACCCTCACCCCGGCTGGCCTGACCCAGCTGATCAACCGCGATACGCCGCTGATCATCGACCTCTCGGCCAGCGCCGACTTCGAGAAGGCCCACGTTCCGGGTGCCAAGAACGTGGCCATGAGCCAGTTCGATCCGGAAACGCAGAAGGACCTCAGCAAGGCCAAGGAACTTCCGGTGGTGCTGATCGACAAGGACGGCCGCGGCGTCGGCAAGGCGGCCAACCGTCTGATCAAGGCCGGCTTCCAGAAGGTCTTCGTCCTCGACGGCGGCACCTACGCCTGGCAGACCGCACAGCTGCCGGTCGCGAAGGGCAAAAAATAGGCCTCGCGGGCTCGGCTGCGCCATCGCGCTCTACACTTGGGCGTCTCGCGGGGGAGACCTTGGTGTCCACCCTCGCTGCTCAGACAGTCCTCCGCGCTCGACAAGGAAAGGCCGCTCACGCGTCCCATGTATCTATCTGGCCTACGGCCGCTCCACTTGTGCGGAACTCGCCTCGAGGGTGGATACCAAGGCCTCTCACGACGATACGGTCGAATGAAAGGAGAGCCGTTGCGTGGTGCCGTCGTCGGCCCCGGTCGCTCGCGGAACTCCTGGCCCATGCGAAAGCGATGGCTGGTACCCGTGCCGATCACGTTCCCCCGCGCCTTTGCCTGCGTGCCTGCGGACGATGCTGCCACACGCTTTGGCTCGACCCACGCGAACCTCAGGGTCCGGGAGAGCCTTCGGTGCCCACCCTCGAGGCGAGTTCCGCACAAGTGGAGCGGCCGTAGGCCAATAAGAACACGGGCCGCGCAGCGGCCTTTCCGGTACGAAACGCGGAGGACTGTCTGAGCAGCGAGGGTGGGCACCGAAGGCTCTGCGCCGCTACGTCCGCGCCCGCCGCGGCGTGAGCTCAACGCCTCAGAGCCCGTGAATCCCCGCCCGACCGCGCAGGATCGCATCCAGCACGTCCGGCGCCACGTCGAACGAATCGAAATACAGCCGGTCCTCCGGCAGGTTCGCATCGATGAACAGCTGGCGTCCCGCCGCGATCATTGCCGGCGGCCCGCCCATATAGAGGTCGAAAGCGCTCAGGTCCGGATGGTCTTCGAGCACGGCCTCATGAATGAGGCCGGCGCGCAGGCCGCTGTCGCGGGCGGCTTCCGGATCGGACAGTACCGGCGTGAAGGTGATCGTCGGTATGTCCGCCGCCCATCCGCGTGCGAGGTCGGCGAGATACAGATCCGCCGCGATGCGCGCGCCCCAGTAAAGGTGGATGGGCCGGCGCGTGCCCAGCGCGATGAAGTGCTCGACGATCGCCTTCACCGGAGCGAAGCCCGTGCCGCCGGCCATGAACAGCATGGGCCGTTCGGAGTCCTCGCGCGGCACGAAGGTACCCAGCGGCGCCTCGATAGTCAGCCGGTCGCCAACCTGTAGCGACTCATACACCCATGAGGTGAAGCCGCCACCGGGCACGTGCCGTACGTGAAGCTCGATCGCCCCATCGGCGCGCGGTCCGCTGGCGATCGAGAACGGCCGGTGCTTGCCGTTGTCGAGGATCACGTCGAGGTACTGGCCGGGCAGCCAGTTGAGCCGGTCGTCGCCGAGCGGCTTCAGCCAGATGCCGACCACGTCCGGCGCCAGCAGGCGGCGCTCGATCACCTCGGTTTCGGCGCGACGGTGCGGAATGTCTTCCACCGAAGCTATCTCACGCGCCTGAATCGCGATGTCGCCACAGGGCACGGCCTGGCAGAGCAGGATCGCATGGCGCATGCGCGCCGGCCCTGAGAGGGCCGTCGGCGGATTGCGCGGGTAGGAGCATTCACCTTCGACGAGGGTGGCTTTGCAGCTTCCGCACACGCCGCCCCGGCACGAATACGGGAGGGCGATTCCCGCGCGCTGAGCGGCTTCGAGCACGGTTTCGTCGGCAGCGGCGTCGAATCGCTTGCCGGACGATGTCAGGGTTACGGTGGGCACCGGCGCATTGTAGGACAATGACGGCTTGCCCAATCACTGACGATGTCTATGGCCATCTGGAAGCAACCCGTCGACCTTGCCCGGATCAACGGCTGGAGCCGCGGCACGATGATGGAAACGCTCGATATCCGCTTCACGGAGGCTGGCGACGACTGGCTTCGCGCCACGATGCCCGTGGACCACCGCACGCAGCAGCCTTTCGGTCTGCTTCATGGCGGCGCCTCCGTGGTCCTGGCCGAGACGCTCGGCAGCACGGCCGCCCTGCTCACGCTCGATGTAGAGAAGGAAATCGCCGTGGGCCTGGACATCAACGCGAACCATATCCGTGGCGTGCGCGGTGGCCTGGTCACCGGCACGGCGAAAGCCATTCACCTGGGACGTACCACCCAGGTGTGGGAAATCCGCATCGAGGAGGAAGCCGGCAAGCTGGTCTGTCTTTCGCGCCTGACCATGGCCGTGATTCCTTCGCCGGGCGGCGCGCCGGGGAATCTCCGCTCGTGAGCGACGCTGCGCCGTATGCGGCGCTGTCGCCCGAGGTCGTGCTCGCCGCGGTGGATGCGGCCGGCTCGTGGAGCGACGGCCGCCTGTTGACGCTCAACAGCTACGAGAATCGCGTCTTCCAGGTCGGCCTCGAGGACGGCGGCTTCGTCGTGGCCAAGTTCTACCGGCCCGGCCGGTGGACGGACGCCGCGATAGCGGAAGAACACGACTTCGCCCTCGAGCTGGCGGCCGCCGAACTGCCTATGGTGGCGCCACTGATTTTCGACGGGCAGACACTGCTGCGCCATGCCGGTTATCGCTATGCACTCTATCCGCGGCGCGGTGGACGAGCGCCCTCGCTCGAATCCGCCGATCAGCTGGAATGGCTCGGCCGCCTGCTCGCACGCATGCATGCGGTGGGCGCGCGTGACCGTTTCCAGGCCCGTGGCACTCTCGACCGCGCAACCATGATCGAAGCGCCGATGCGCGCGACGCTCGGCTCCGCCCTGTTGCCTGCACACCTCTTCGACCCCTACCGATTCGCAGCCAGCCGCGTCGATGCTGCCGTCGCCGACCGGATCGATGCGGTCGGACCGGTGCAACGTATTCGCCTTCATGGTGACTGCCACCCCGGCAACGTGTTGTGGACCGACGCCGGTCCCCACTTCGTCGACCTCGACGACGCACGCACCGGCCCGGCCGTGCAGGACCTGTGGATGCTTGCCGGCGACGACGCCATGATGAAGGCGCTGCTCGAAGGTTACGGGCAGTTCCGCGATTTCGACCCCACCGAACTGGCCCTGATTCCCGTGCTGCGTGCGATGCGCCAGGTGCATTACGCAGGATGGATCGCTGAGCGCTGGCACGATCCGGCCTTCCCCGCCGCCTTCCCCTTCGCCGCCGAAGCGCGCTGGTGGGAACAGCACATCGCCGATCTCCACGAGATCGCCGACGACCTCTAACCCACGGAGAACCCATGCATTCTTTTTTCACCCGCGTCATTGCCGTGTTTGAAATCGCCGGCGGCCTGTTCGGCCTCGTCCACCAGTTCGATCGCCTCCTCGGCGGCCGCTTCAGTGGCGTCGATGCCATCGTCGCCGTACTCGGCGTGCTGCTGTTCGCCTTCATCCTGGTCGCCGGCATCCTGCTGGCCAGCAACGACGGCCGCGGCACGCAGATGTCCATCTGGGCGCAGTTCCTCCAGGCACCCCTGATCGCGACACCGGTCTTCAGCTACGCGCTGACCAGCGGTGCCTTTGCCAATCTTTTCATCACCCTGCAGCACGCCCCGCGGCTGGGTTTCGATTGGTCCATCGCGACGCACGGCTGGCTGCTCGCCCTCGGTGGACCGTCGCCGGCGCACCTGGGCATCAACCTGCTGGCCCTGGTTTCCTGGCTGATCCTGCGCTTCGGTCGCTGAGCCCCGGTATCATTCCCGGATGAATACCCCTGCCCTGCCCAGCATCCGCCTGAAAACCGACCGCGTCCCCGGCCACCCCTGGGTCTGGTCGGCCCAGATCGTCAAACCCGAAGAACGCCTGCCGCCCGGGAGCGTCGTCGACGTGCTCGATGCCAAGGGTCGTTTCGTCGGGCGTGGATTCTGGAACGGCCATGCGCGCGTCGCGCTGCGCCTGCTCACCACGGACGCCGACCAGGCGATCGACCAGGGCTGGATCGCTTCGCGCATCGCCAAGGCCGTGGAGCTGCGCCGCGAACTGCTCCGGCTGGACGAGGTGAGTGACGCCTGGCGCGTGGTCCATAGTGAAGGTGACGGTCTCTCCGGGCTGGTCGTCGACCGCTACGCCAACCATCTCGTGGTCGAGTACTTCGCCGCCGGCATGTGGCGGTTCCGTGAGGCCATCCACGCCGAGCTGCAGCGCCACTTTCCCGGTGCGTCGCTCTACTGGTTCGCCGAGGAGCACGTTCAACGGCAGGAATCGTTCGACGTTCGCTCCAACGATGCACCCGCCGCGGTGGACGTGCACGAGCACGGCCTGGCATTCCATGCCGCGCCGGGCCTCGGCCACAAGACCGGCTTCTTCGCCGACCAGCGCGACAACCGCCGCCGGTTCGCCCAGCTTGCCCGTGGGCGTCGCGTGCTCGACCTGTGTTGCAATGCCGGCGGCTTCGCCGTGCATGCGATGAAGGCCGGCGCAAGCGAAGCCATGGGTGTCGACGCCGACGCGGCCATTCTCGAAGTCGCTCGCGACAATGCCCGGCTGAACCATGTCGAGGCAACGTTCGAACAGGGTGACGTCTTCGAGTGGCTGCGCGCGGCGATCGCACGCGGCGACACCTGGGACGCCGTCGTCCTCGATCCGCCCAAGCTCACGCGCGACCGCAACCAGGTGGTCAACGCGCTGAAGAAGTACTTCGCCATGAACCGCACGGCACTCGACGTGATCGCGCCGGGCGGTATCCTCCTGACCTGCTCGTGCACGGGCCTGGTCAGCGAGGACGACTTCCTCGAGATGATCCGCCGCGTCGCCCTCAATGCGGGCCGCAACATCCAGGTCCTCCATGTGGACGGAGCCGGCGCGGACCACCCGGTGGCGAGCAATGTCCCGGAGAACCGATATCTCAAGGCCGTGTACTGCCGCGTCGACTGACGCCGCGTTCACCGTGCCTTGATCGCCGGCCGGCTCACACTGCCGGCCATGTCCAGGAAGCCGCCCGACGTCGCCCTCGTGGTGCCCGATGTAGAACGCGCCCACGCGAAAGCGGCGGGCCTGGTCTACGTGTGCGACACCGACAACGGCATCACCCGCTGCAAGCGCGGGCGTTCGTTTCAGTACATGGATGTCGACGGCAAGCGGATCACCGACGAGGACGTGCTTGCGCGCATCCGCGCCCTGGCCATCCCGCCGGCGTATACGAAGGTATGGATCTGCTCGAACGAACGTGGGCACCTGCAGGCCACCGGACGCGATGCGCGGCTGCGCAAGCAGTACCGCTATCACGCGAAATGGCGGAGCGTGCGCGACCGTGACAAGTTCGAACGGATCATCGAGTTCGGCGAGGCGCTGCCGCGGTTGCGCCGACGCCTGCGCAAGGACCTCGCCCTGCCCGGACTCCCCCGCGAGAAGGTATTGGCGCTCGTGGTGAGCCTGCTCGAAGAGACCATGATCCGCGTGGGTAACGACGAATACACGAAGCAGAACAACTCCTTCGGCCTGACCACCCTGCGCTCCCGCCACGTTGCCGCGCGCCACGGTCGCATCGAGTTCCACTTCCGCGGCAAGAGCGGCCAGTGGCGCGACGTGACACTCGACGACCGCCGGCTCGTGAAGGCCGTACGCAAGGTCCAGGACCTGCCCGGCCAAAGGCTTTTCCAGTACCTCGACGATGAGGGGCAGCGTCAGCCGGTCGACTCAGGCATGGTCAACGACTACCTGCGGGAGGTGACCGGCAGCGAGTGCACGGCGAAGGACTTCCGCACCTGGGGCGGCACGGTCAACGCCGTCGCCATCCTGGCGGTCACGGCACTGCCCCAGGAGGGTGGCGAACGCGCCGTGAAGGCCGTCCTGGCCGCCGCGGTCAAGGAGGTTGCCAGCGTGCTCGGCAACACGCCGGCGGTGTGTCGTGCTTCGTATATCCATCCTGAGGTATTCGCGGGGTGGCTCGATGGGGAACTGCACCGCCGCGTGCCGGAAACCGGTGTCGTTTTTCCACGAAAATTGGAAACGCTGACCCTGGCTTTTCTGCGTCGACGGCTCCATGTATCCCGACGCTCCCGTTAAGGCAAACGGATGGCTATAGTGCTCACACGGGGTTCGCGTTCGATTTTCCAGGGGTTGTGTTGACGATGTTGCGGTGGAAGGTGATTCCCGTCCTGTTCGGCCTGACGGCAGGCCTGGGTGTGCATGCGCAGGAAGCGCCGGCAGCGCCGCCGTTCGCCCTGCCCGACGCGAGCAGCCATCGCGGCGTGGTGGACGACACCTGGATCATTGCGCCCAAGCGACTGTCCGACGCCACGCTTACTGGCGTGAAGAACTACGCCGACGAAGGAGACATCGCTGCCGGCGTGTCGCTGCGTTATCGCATCGACCATGCCGAATGGATCATCGCGGACGTGTTCATCTACCCCGCGGGTGAAGGCGACAGCGCGAAGATGCTGCACCAGGCAGCGGAGGATTTTCGCGAATCGGTGGCCTATGCCGAACGCCAGGAGATCTATCGCAACGTCTGGTGGGGCGACGAATCCGCGTATACCGCCTCGTTGGCCGGGGGGAAGAAGATCGAGGGCCGCTTCCTGCCGATCGTGTTCGACGCCCAGCAGGACATGCTGACCTCACGAACCTACCTGTTCTACCGCAAGCTGTATTACGTGAAGATACGGCTGACCACGACCGTGGATGCCGTCGACTCGCTTGCCGAGAACGCCGACGCCTTCGTCAAGGGCCTTCTCGACGGCGTCGAGGTCGTTAGTGCGGGCACGTGTGGTCGCAAGATGGACATCGTGGCACTTCAACCGGGCGAATCGGCGCCAGGCGATCTTCCCGATGGTGTCAGCGCCGACGGTTTCCGCATGGCTCTCAAGCTCACTCGGTCGGGTACGCCGGCATATGGCGCACAGATGGCGAAGGCGATGTCCCTGGCGGCAAAGCGCCAGCTGGCCGGTGGTTGCACCACACTCGATTACCATCCGCCACTGGAGGACGGCACGCGCACCGTGCTGCACCTGTCATTCACCCCCGAAGACTGGGGTTCGTCACCGAAGCCCTGAACGTAGAACGGCCGGAGCGCGTCCCACGCCCCGGCCGTTGCCACCCGGTGACTTGCGGCGACCCGTGAATAATGCGGGAGTCCACCGCTTCCGCCCATGGAAGAATTCTGAAAAAGTCGCGAAGTTCAGCCGGGCGCGAAGTCGACCAGGTGGAGCGTCACCTTTCGCCCGTTCACCATGCCCAGCACCACCGCCTGGCCATCGCTCGCCCGGTCGAAGACATCACGCAGCCCCCAACCGCCAAGGCGCGCTGCCGACACCCCGTTTACCGTAAGGATGGCATCGCCGACACGGATGCCTGCCTTCGCCGCCGGGCCGCCCGCCACCACGGCGGAAACGATGAAGCGATCGGGCTGGTCGGGTTTGCGTCCGGCGCGCAGGCCGGGGTCGGCATTGCCGGGTTTCGCCGCAACCGCACGAGGCGCCAGCGTCATGGCGGCGCGCCGGTAGTCCACATAGACGGTGAATCGGGAGAGGACGTCCTGGCCGATATTCCCCGCTTCACTGACATTGGCTGTGGCACCGGCATCGGGTGGCGTGAGCTGGGCGATGTGGCCGTGCACGATCAGACTGCCCATGCCAAGCGACTCGACATGCGAGAGTCGTGATACGAAAGGGCCGCCGACACCACCGCCACCCACCAGGGCATAACCCTTGCGGTAGCGATCGATCAGGCCATTGCGTTGCAGCCATTGCGGGAAAATGAGCAGGCGTCCGCTATTGCCGGTGTCGATGCCGAAGACGCCCGGCTTGCCGTCCAGCGTGCCGTCGATCACCGGCATGTCGAACGTGAAACGCAGCGGGACGCTGGTGCCTGTCATGGCCGTCGGCGCCGCTCCGATATCGAACGGCGACAGCAACAGGCGACGATGGTCGTAGTCGAAGGTGACCGCGAAACGTTCGAATACCTCCAGCCCGAGGATGCCAGCGATGGGTTCACGCTCCCCGCGATCCGAAAAGCCGAAGCCGAAAGGCATGACAAGGAACGTCTGGTCGCGCACGTTCGCTTCGCCCAGTCCGAGGTTGTCGACATGCGCATACGAGGTTGGCATCGAGCCGGGGCCTGATCCCGTGCTGACGCCCTTGCCCTGGCCACGCACGCCGAGCTTCTTTGCCGCCGCTTCGGTGAGGATGGCGTGGCCACCGGTGTCGAGGATGAACGGCAACGGTGCTGCCCCATTGATCGAGACATCGACCAGCAGCGCGCCGCCTTCAAGCGTCATCGGCACGCTGGCCACTCGCGTATCGCCGCGCATCGTGACGTCGCCGGGAAGCCGGGGCGGACGGGCGAGCGCTGTGGCGAGGGCTGCTTCGTCCAGACGGCGGTAGCGGTCGACCTGCACGGTTTCGCTGCCGTCTTCGGTGCCGCTGTCCGTTTTCGCGACCGTCATAAAGCGATAGGGCAGCGATATACCCGCCGTATCCCGGTAGTCGGAAAAGTCGCGTGTAAAGGTAAGGAACGAGGAACGCCATTGCGCGCGCCGCAAGTGTTTCGTGGCCTGGTCAAACCAGAGCGTGACGTCCCGCCCATCCCGTGGCGTTGCCACGACCCGACGCAAGCTCGTTCCGTTCTCGCCCACTTGCACGTCATCGCGATACGCGGTGCCGTCGTTCTCCAGCCACCCGTAGCGCAGCAACCAGGCTTCCGTCACGGCAACGATTTTCGCCTCGTCCGAATCGAAGGGATGCACGGCACCGGAGATGTCCTGATGCCAGCGCCCATCGGCGTCCAGGCCATCGGCGGTGGAGCGCACGGGATGCGTCGCACGGGTCGCGTACGCCCCCGAACGGCGGTCGACGATCTCCCGCCAACGTGCGTCGAGTCCCTCGCTGGATTGCGTTCCCGTGGCCTCGAAGGCGGGGAAAGCCGCCAACCCGGACGACGCCTCCGCGCGGGTCACGACCCCTACCCCGCAAAACAGAGTAAGCAAAAACGGCAAAATTCTCGACGTCATTCGTGGCTCCCGGGTCCGAGGTGCACCTCCGATTCTAGGCAGGTCGCGCATGGAGAACACGGTGCCTTCCGGCAGGGTCACGGGCGGCCGCGACACCCGTGACAAAGACCTACGAAATATCTCAAACTCCGCCCACGGAACCGTCAGGGGGCTGGTTTCCGCCGGAGCCGCTCGTGTCGGGGGACACGCGGACCGCCACTTCTCGCTTCCAGGTTGCCTGTATCCGGCCCGACTCGGTGTCGGTGTGGGACGCACGCGACTGCCAGACGAAGGAAAGCACTATGCATACGTTATGGAAGAACGGCCTTGTCGTTGCCTGTATTGCCAGCGTCACCGCTTGCGCATCGATCACCGGCGGCACGCACCAGAAGGTCAGCGTCCAGCCGCAAACGGCATCCGGCCAGGTCATTACCGGTGCCAGCTGCCGCCTGACCAATGACCGCGGGTCGGTGAACGTCACCGCTCCCGGTGTCGCCACGGTGCACCGCTCCGGCCAGCCGCTCGAGGTGAACTGCCGCAAGGATGGTGCGACCGTCGCCCAGCAGTCGTTCCCGGCCTCCACGCGCGGCATGGTCTGGGGCAACATCGTTTTTGGCGGCATCATCGGCGTCGTCATCGATTACTCGAACGGCGCCGCGCACCACTACGCCAGCCAGTTGCGCCTGATGGGCACCGACGTGGGCGGCGTGGCTTCATCTGCAGGCCTGCCCGGAGCGCCTGTCGCCTCGGCCGCCTCGGTGGACACGAAAGCCGTGGCCGACGCGCCCACAAGCAACGGTGCTCAGCCGCATGAACAGGAGATCGCCACGGCCTTCCAGCCGGGCGGCCCGGCAAGCCTCGATCCGCGCGTGGGGACTTCCATGTTCAATGCCGCCCAGAACGTCGCTGCCATCCAGCAGTGCGACCGCATGATCCGCGTGGTCGAGGTCGACGGACAGCACGCGTTGTTCTTTACCCAGTGCCAGGGCCGTCAGCAGAAGCTGCACATCGAGTGCACCGCCGACAGCTGCGTACCGCTGCTGCCGCCGGAAACCTGATCTGGCGTCGAGCCCCTTCGGCGGCGAACCCTCAAGCTGTCGTGTACGCGAATGAGGCCTTATGGTGATCGTGCGAGCGGTTGAACCGCCCGCACAATGCAATGCAAAGCCTCGTTCGCGACATCACCGCTGAGGGTTCGCCGGCGTAGCCGGTTCGTACAACGACAATAAGCACCTTATTTGAGGTGCGGCGCCAGCAGGGGCATGTCGGCCGGACCCAGGCGATCCGATGCGGTCATCAACTGGTGCCAGTACGGATAGAGCACCGGCGGCGCGCTGACTTCATCCAGACGCTGACGCTCTTCGGCCGTGAGCTTCAGTTCGGCGGCCGCCAGGTTGTCCTTGAACTGTGCCTCGGTACGACCACCGATCACCAGCGAGGTGACCGCAGGACGCTCGAGCAACCAGGCCAGCGCGACCTGCGCTCCCGACACGCCACGCGATTGGGCGATTGAAACCAGTACGTCGACGACGCGCCACAGGCGCTCTTCGTCGCGGATCGGCGGTTCGGTCCAGCCGGCCAGCTGGCGCGAGCCTTCCGGGGCCTTGGTATCGCGACGGTGCTTGCCCGAAAGCAGCCCGCCGGCGAGCGGACTCCACACCAGCACGCCGAGGCCCTGGTCGATCGAAATCGGCAGCAGTTCGTATTCGGCTTCGCGCGCTTCCAGCGTGTAATGGATCTGCTGGCTGATGAAACGCTGGCGGTGCTCACGCTCGCTCACGCCGAGCGCCTTCATCAGGTGCCAGGCGGAATAGTTGGAGCAACCCAGGTAACGCACCTTGCCGTCGCGAACGAGGGTGTCGAGCGCTTCCAGGGTTTCCTCCAGAGGCGTCAGGCCATCCCACTGGTGAACCTGGTAGAGATCGATCACGTCCGTGCGCAGCCGCTTCAGGCTGGCTTCGCATTCGCGAATCAGGTGATAGCGCGACAGGCCACCATGGTTCGGGCCATCACCCATGGGAAAGCGCGCCTTGGTCGCGATCAGGACGTCCTTCGGACGCTTGCCGCCGAGCACTTCACCGATAATCTCTTCCGAACGACCGTCGGAATAGACGTTCGCCGTGTCGATGAGATTCACGCCGGCGTCGATGCACATGTCGATCAGCCGGCGCGCTTCGTCGACGCCGGAGCTACCGACCGAGGCGAATTTGCCCTGGCCGCCGAAGGTCATCGTGCCCATCGTGAGGGTGGAGACTTTGAGGCCGGAGCGGCCAAGCAGTCGGTATTCCATGGGGAGTCCTTGTGGGGAGTGAACCTGCTCACGTTAGCCTTCCCGCCATTGATCTGTAAAATGGAAAATTCTGATCGAATTAAGCATCCCTGAGACTCAATACGCCGTGGACCTCAAGCAGCTCGAATACTTCATCGCCGTCGCCGAGGAGCGCCATTTCACGCGAGCCGCCCAGCGCCTCAACGTGGTCCAGTCCGGCCTTTCCCAGACCATCCGCAGCCTGGAGGAAGAACTCGGTGGTCCGTTGTTCGTCCGCACCACGCGCAGCGTGGCGCTCACCGCCGCCGGCGGCGTCCTGCTGGAAGAAGCCCATCGGGTGCTCGACGCCGCGCGCACCGCGCGCATGGCGGTCACCCAGGTGCACGGCCTGGCACGCGGGCGGTTACGCATCGGCGCCATCCAGAGCCTCGCCCCCTTCATCGACCTGCCGACCACGCTGGGACGGTTCCGCGAAGCCTTTGGCGGCATCGACATCGAACTCCGCTTCGACGGTTCGGCCAACCTGCTCGAAGAAGTGCGCGATGGCCACCTGGACATTGCCTTCACCCAGCCGCCCACCACACCCGTGGCGGACGTGGTCACGAAATTACTGGTCTGCGAAGGCCTGGTGGCCGTGTGCCCGCCCAAGCATCGACTGGCCGGTGCCCACGACGTCACGTTGAGCGATCTCGCACAGGAGAGCTATGTCGACCTCCGCGCCGACTGGGGCATGCGCCAACTCATCGACGAGGCTTTCACCGAGGCGGGGCTCACCCGGCGCATCCGCTTCGAGGTGAACGACATGGGCATGTTGATCGAACTCGCGGCGCAAGGCCTGGGCATCGCCTTGGTTCCGGAGTCGATCGCGAAGATCCGCCGCGATGACCGCCATGCGAGACCGATCGCCTTCGCCGACATCGCGGAGAACGAGGAACCATGCTGGGAAATCGTCGTGGGTTATCGCGCACGAAGTGGTGAAGCGCCGGGTCGCCTAGCGCAGGCCTTTCTCGATGTGCTGGTGCAGCCGGCCGGTGCGCTCTAGGGCTCGCCATCCCAGTAATCCAGGCCGTTCTCCATCCGCTGCACATAGCTGAAACGTGAGCCGTCGGGCCTGCTGACGATGGACGAGTGCTTTCCCGAGTCCGGATACTCGACGAACTCCGGCGATTCACGCGTGCTGATGGACAGATACTTCAGGGGCGCATCGGACGTATTGATGAACTGGTGCGGATACTCCGGACCCGGCGGAATAAAGACGACATCGCCGGCACGCACAGGCAGCCGTTCACCGGCAACGCGTAACGTGCCCTCGCCTTCCAGCACCACGAACATCTCTTCCTGCGCATAGTGGAAATGGTAAGGGCAGGACATCTTGCCGGGCGCGACGATGTCGAAAGAGGCACCGAGTTTCTCCGCGGCCGTCCCGGTGCCGAGGCGAATGCCGACGGCGTCGTAAAGGGGCTCGCGGACAAAGCGTTCGGCGGGGGCATCATGGAAGTTGCGGATGAGCTGCGCGGCGAGCTGGGTGGCACGTGAAGTCATGGGCCTGCCATCGTGCGATGTGAGTCCTTGTAAGCTTGCACGTCCCGTCTAACCGAGCAAGCCGATGACCACGAAACCGCGACCGTTTTCCATGATCCGCGACTTCGCCCTGGCCGACTGGTTCACGCTAGGCAATGCCGCCAGCGGCGTGGGTGCACTCTTTTCGACCATGACCTACCTGCAGGAAGGCGGAATCTGGCACCTGTACGCGGCTTCCGGACTGGTTTTGCTGGCGCTGGTCTTCGACATCCTCGACGGACGCATCGCCCGTTGGCGCCAGCGGGCGTCGCTGCTCGGCCGCGAACTGGACTCCCTCGCCGACGTGATCTCCTTCGGTGTCGCGCCGGCCGTCATCGGTTACGGTTGCGGCATGCAGGGTGGCCTGGACCGCGCGATCCTGCTGATCTTCGTCTGTTGCGGGGTCTCGCGCCTTGCTCGCTATAACGTCACTGCCGAAGTGAATTCGAACGCCGAGGGCAAGGTCACCTATTTCGAAGGCACGCCCATCCCGACGTCGATCCTGCTGGTTGCCGTCCTCTGCGTCGCCGCCTCCATGGGGGCGCTGCATGAGAACCTATGGTTCGGTAGCGTCCACATCGCCTCGCTAGGCCTGCATCCTCTGTCGCTGATGTTCGCCTTGTCCGGTGCGCTGATGGTCAGCCGCATCCGCATCCCGAAGCTCTGACGGCGCTCAGGCTGCTGCGGGCACCGTCGATTCCCGACGCCACGCGCGCAAGCCGAACGCGGCCAGCACGACAAAGCCCGCATAAAGCACCGCCGTGATCGGCAGCGACTTGTAGGCATATTCACCCACGTAGATTACGTCGACGGCGATCCATAGCCACCACGCGGCCGCGTGGCGGCGAGCCTGCCACCATTGGGCGACGAGGCTGAACGCGGTGAGCGCCGCGTCGAGCCACGGCAACGACGCGTCCGTGTAGCGGTGCATCGCATAGCCGAGCGCCAGCGCAGCCGCCGTGCCGACGGCGAGGTGGAGGGTCGCGCTTCGCGTGTCCAGCTCCGCCACGCGGACGTGCCCGCTACCGTCGAGATTCCGCGACCAGCGCTGCCACCCGTAAAGGATCAGCACCGCGAAGATCACCTGCAGGACCGTATCGGAATACAGCTTGGCATCGACGAAGATCCACGCGTAAGCGATCACCGAAACCAGTCCCACGGGCCAGCACCACGGGCTTCGCCGCGCGGTCAGCCACACGCCCGCCGCGCTGACCAGCGCGGCGGAAAGTTCAAACAGCGAGAGCTCAAAAGTCATAAGTCATCGAAAGCCGGGCCAGTCGCGGCATGCCGGGAAAGAGATAGCTGTCGCCGCCCGAGGTACCGGTGTCACGCCAGTAGAAATGATTGAACACGTTGTCCACGTTGAGGCGCCAGGTCATCGCATGGCCGCCGACGGCGGTGACGAAACGCAGGCCCGCGTCGAACACATGGTATGCGGGAACGCGCGTGTCGCCGTTCGGCGTCGCCACGTTGGTCCCGGCATAACGCCAACCGCCAAGTACCGCCAACTGCGGGGCGAACGGAAGCGAGTAGTCGGCGTAAACAGCCGTCCGCCAACGGGGCACATTGACGACCTGATGGTCTTCGTAGTCTGGCGTACCGGTGTTCTCGGCGCGTGCGCGAATCACATTGGCGCTGGCGGTGAGACGAAGGTTGTCGGTGACACGGCCGGCCAGGTTGAGTTCGAGGCCGGTGTGTACCTCCTGTCCCTGCTGTACGAAGGTGAAGCCTTCCGCCGTATCGTCAGGGCGGGCGAACTGATAAGCCTGGCGAATGCGGTAGACCGCAGCTTGCAGGTCGAGCGCGTCGCTGACCGCGTACTTCACACCGGCTTCGACCTGGCGCGACTGCAACGGTGCCAGCGTGGTGCCGCCGTTCGAGGTCCAGTACGGTGCCTCGCGACCCAGCGAAAGGCCTTCGCCATAGCTGATATAGGTGGTCAGGGGCGCGATCGGCTGCCACAACACGGCGGCCTGCGGCAGCGTCTTGGTCATGCGCGTATCGCGTTCGAGCGCACCGGTGTCGTCGTATGCGCGTTCGTCGAGCTTGACCAGGCGCGCACCGGCAAGCACCTGCCAGGTCTCACCGAGATGGACGCGATCGATCGCGAACAACGTCCGCTGCCAGCTGGTGAGGCGCCGTTCCGAAGGGCCCGGCTCGTTCGGTGACGGATCGAAATACGGCGGCACACGGTCGTCGATGTTCGCCGTGCCGACGTAGTCGTACACATAGGCACGCTGGTCGACGGTGCGACGGAACGCGCTGGCGCCCACGTTCAGTTCGTGGTCGATCGAACCCGTCGCGAACGTCCCGGTGAGTACCGCGCGCAGCTCGTCGTTCTGTCGCGTGTCGTCCGGACTCCGGAAGTCGTAGACATCGTAGTCGCCGTTAGGTGCGAAGAAGTAACCCGGCGTCGCACCGGACGCGCACGAGGCGGCATAGAAGCAGCCATAGGCGAAGGCGACGTTGTCGTCGATCACCGTATGACTGTGCCCTGCGGACACCTGCGCATTCCAGCTGTCGTTGAAGCGGTAGTTGAAACGCAGTGAGGTGTTGCTCGAATGGATGCCGACCGGCCGCTGCCAGGGCTCGTAGCCAAGCAGCCGCGTGCGACTGGGATGCTCGGGAATCTGCGTGCCGCCAAGCAACTGATAGCCCGACGCCGACCGCTGACCGCTGGTCTGGTAGTCGGTGTCCAGCAACAAGGTCGCCTGGTCGGTGATCTTCCAGTCCGCGCCGATGGACACGAAGCTGCGCCGGCCATCGGTATGTTCGATGGCGGCGTGCGTCTTCTCGTTGGCGGCATTCACGCGTACGCCAAACGACGGAGTGAACCACGTGCCCAGGTCCACGGCCTCGTAGCTGGAACCGTGCGAGTCCGTTCCGATCGTCAGCGTGTGCACTTCCGCCGGACGCTTGCTGACGTAGTTGATGAGCCCACCGGGCTCGACGACGCCGGCTTCCAGGCCACCGAGGCCCTTCAGCACCTCCACCCGTTCCTTGCCTTCGAGCGCGAGCAATTGCTCGGCCGACATGATCATGCCGTTGAAGCGGAAGCCCGTCGCCAGATCCAGTGGGAAACCACGAATCGACACGTCCTGGTAATAGCCCGCCGGCGCATAGTTGTCGTTGATTGCCGAGTCACCGCGCACCAGCTCACTGAGCGTCCGCGGCTGGCGGTCGTCGATCTGCGCGCGGGTGATCACCGTGATCGCCGCCGGCGTGTCGTGCAGCGGCGCGCTGCCGAAGCTGCCGAAGGTGTCGAGCTGGGAATCGGCCGCCTGGTACCCGGTGGACGTGGTGGCATGGACGTCCACGGTCGACAGGGTACGAGCCTTCTGCGGCGCGGTGTCATCGGTGGCATGCGCCACGCCGAGCATCGAAAGCAAGGCCAGGGCGAGCGGGGTACGGGAAAAAGTCATCGTCGTCTTCAGGTTCACGGACGAAGCGACGGCGAGCCACGTCGTCCTGGGACGTCCGTGGCTCTGCAAGCTCCCTACGCCGGTACTAACCGGGTCAGGTTCCAAGGGACTCTCTCAGCCTGGCAACGCCAGGCACCCCCGCTTCTAGAACCGCTATTGAACCACGAATTGCCGGCCCGCGTGGCGGATCGCGTCCTGCAGGGCCTGTCCATGCGGGCCGGTAAACCAGGCGGCGTGGCCGAGCAGGAAGGTGTGGTAAGCCACATCGGCGTGGTCGCGACGCCGCGTCACGCCTTCGAAGTACTCGATCTCGGACAAGGCAAAATCAAGATGAACGATCGGCAGGAGGTCGGCCAACAGGGCCAGGTCATCCGTCGCCAGCGGGCAGATACCTCGGTAACCGTCGATCAGCGCGAGCGCGAGGTCGGCACGACCGATATCACCTCGCGTGATATCGAGCCACGCGATCGCGTTGCGCTCGATCGCCGTGGCCAGGTCGAAAAGCGCGAACGTCTCCGCGGAGAGGCCCAGGTCGAGGACATCGGTAATTCGCGCGTCGTCACTCGCGTCGCTCCAGCACAGGTTCGACACATGCCAGTCGCCGTGGGTCCACAACCGCGACTGCCGGGAAATGCCTTCGACGGCACGTCCGTGCCACGGTGCCAGGGCCCCGGCGATGTCCGTGCGCCAGTCACGCTCACGCAGATAGGCTTCCAGCGCGGGACGGGACGGAAGTCCCGCGTCGATGGCGCCAATCGGGTCCGGCGATGACAATATCTCGGCGCGCGCAACCAGGATGTGCGTGGAACGTTGTGGCGCCCGGTAATCCCGCGCCGCCATGTGCGACCGCGCCAGCATCGCACCCGCGGCGCGCGCATGGGCGACGCCACCGATCGGCGACCACGAAAACGCATCGCGATACACGTCGGCACCGAGTGCCGGCTTGTGCACTTCATACACCCACTCGCCGATCGCGACCGCCGACTCGCCGTCGATGTCCTGAAACACATGCGGTACCGGTATTCCGCGTTTCCGCAGATGGGCAGCGAAGCGGTGCTCCTCGGCAAGTGTCGAGGCGGAGCGCACGCTCCGATGGTGACGCTTCACGAATACGTCGCCCGTCGCCGTTTGTACGAGTGCGGCAGCCGATAACGGCCTGGGGCTACGCCAGCGCAACGCCTCAACGGTGCCACGGACGGGATAACGGCGCAGGAGCACGTCTACCTCGGTCAGGGTAAGCGGCGGCCAGTCGGGCGGCAGTTCGTCTCCCGCGAGACCGTGGGTGAGGTGGGCGTCGTCGTTCATCGGCTCAGTCTACCGGGTGCATTCAGAAGGCGAGGTTCAGACCGATCGTGGCCCAGTGAGATGCCGGCAAGGCATGCTCACGCTCGCGACCCGCGACGAGGTCGACGCTATTACCCTCGTCCTTGCCGAAGTAGAAACGTACGCCTGCCTGTGTCGCCTGGGAGAGGCGCGCCGTCCATAGCCGTTCGGCGAGCAGGGCGACCTGTTTGGTCACGGCGAATTCGAAGCCGACACCGGCCAGGCGTCGCCATGCGCCCTGCTCCGCGCGGGTCATGCCGAGGTTCACGTTCGCGATCAGGCGACGCTCGTCGTCGATACCGAAGTTGCTCGCGGCGTAGACGTTGCTATTGACCCGATGACCGTTCTGCAGCGTCGTATCCGTGGCGACAGCAAGGCCGATGCCGGCATCGTCACCGTCTCGGAGCTGCCATTTGATCGAAGGGTTCTGCAGGTTGTGTCCCGGATGGGACTGACCACCGAGGCCAAGGCCGAACTCCACCGGGCCAACGCCACAGGCAGGCACCGACCACGCGGCGTGAGTGCCACCACGAAACACCTGCAGCCAGCTTTCCAGCTGGCAACGACCGGGTGTCGCGGTGGATGCATCGTCGACCAGGTAGCTGCCGCCGGACGCCATCGATGGCGACACGAAAACAACGAGGATCGCGCCAAGGGCGAGGATGAAAACGTTGCGCATATGGCTTACCTCCCTGCCGGACGGTGCGGCTGGGATCACGGGAGGGGATGAGTTGTGCGGATTGTCGGCGTGCGCGCCCGTGGGGTCAACCTTTAGAGGCGCCGCCAGCGTGCTCTATCCCTGGCGCAGCCGCAGAAGCAGACCATCGCCCACCCACGCGCGGAGCAACGTCCCTGCCTCGGCTGCTACCGAGCCGGGGCCGTGCCACCGACCGAGCAGTTGGCAGATCTCGCCGAACGTGGCGCCCGTCAGTGCCAGGTCGAGGCAATCACACTCATGGGCCTCCATGCTGGCGAATTGCGGCGAGAGCCCCCTGCGCCAGACGCGGACGCCGCCCATGGCCTTGAGCTCCACGGAAGCCGGCGGCATGGTCTCTTCCGCAAGCGCCTTCCAGATAGCCACGGCATTGCTGCGCATACGGCGGAACCGGACGCTCGGAACGAAAACGAACTCGATACGTTCCCAATCGTCGGCGACCAGCGCGGTCGCATCGATCGCCTGGGCATCAGCGCCGCCGAACACCTGGTGCAGCGCGCCGTCCAGCCATGCGAGCTCGCTGACGTCGGGGTCCTTCGGGTAGGCCGCCTCGAGCATGTCCGGAAAGGCGTGACCGTAAGCATCTATCGTCCACGAAGATGGCGCGTGCGCGTCGACATAGCGTTCCGCCTGGATGTCGAACGTTTCGTCACCGAGCCAGAGCCGGGTCTTCGCATGGATGTCGCGCAACGTGGTGACGAGCTGGCCGCGGTAATTGTTCGCATAAACACGCATGCCACGCGTGTCGAAGTCCCCGGGTTCACGGGTGCCGCACACCGAGGCGGCGAAACGGCGCTGCAGCTCGTCGAGGTTCATGCGGCCCGGCGTGTCGCGGACGTGGCGATCTCACGGGCCCGCTGCAATTCGGCGAGGAGCTCGCCCAGCGGCGGAATGTGATCGTCGCGCTCGATCATGGTGGCGACGTGGCCGAGTCGCGAAGCGAATCGCGCATAGAGCTGCCAGACCGGATCCGGCACCGGCGCGTCGTGCGTGTCGATCAACATGTCGCGGCCCTGGCTGTGTCCGGCCAGGTGCACCTGGCGAACACGTTCCAGTGGCAAGCCGTCCAGCCAGTCGTCGGGACTGAGGCCGTGATTCGTCGCGCTCACGTAGATATTGTTGACATCCAGAAGCAGGTAGCACCCCGTGCGCTCGCACAACGCCGACAGGAAGGCCGCCTCGGTCATCATCGAGTCCGCGAAGGCAAGGTACGTGGAGGGGTTTTCGAGCACCAGCGCGCGACCGAGAACGTCCTGAGCTATCGCTACATTCGCTGCCAGGGTATCGAGCGCTTCTTCCGTATAGGGCAGCGGAAGCAGGTCGTGCGAGTTGAAGCCGTCGACGCCCGTCCAGCTGACGTGGTCGGAGATCCACAGCGGATCGACCCGACGCGCCAGTGCACGCAGACGGCGGAGATAGTCGATATCGACCTCGTCCACCGAGCCAAGGTTCATCGACACGCCGTGCAAGGCGACGCGGTAACGCTCGCGAACGCGATCGATGATGTCGAGCGGACGCCCGCCGTCGACCATGAAGTTCTCGGAAATCACTTCGACGAAGTCGACCGGCTGCTGCGTCGCGATGAAGTCGGCGTAGTGCGGGACGCGCAGTCCCAGACCGAAGCCGTGGAACGCTGGCAGCGACTGGGAAGGCATGACGTACTCCGGCAGGAGCCCGGTCGCCATGGCGACCGGGCGAGGTAAATTACTGCGCCGGCGGGGTGGTGCTGCCACCCTGGGCCGAGCATTCCTTCATCGAAACCGCCTTGAAACCCTGGCCCTTGCAGTCGTTCTGGCCCTTGCACGCGTGGTTACCGGACTTGCAGTCCGAGGTGCCTTTACAGCTGTTGATGCCGTAGCAATGCACGGTCTTGCCGGCGGCCGGCTCGGCGGCCTGGGCCGGGGCGGAGATCGCCGCGGCGGACACGGCGAAGATGGCGGCGGCAGCGGCGATGCTATGAGTGGCGGTATGCATGTTCATTCTCCGGGAGGGAAAGTTTGCCGGTGTGGCATGAACTGATTCGTCCTGCCCACGGCGTTGGTTACACGAGAGGCAAAACTATTTCAACGCAGGCCGATCACGTGATCGGCCGACACCCGGCCACCGCCTCGTGCGATGAGATACAGCAGGATAGCCGCCCATGACAGGTGAGTGGGCCACGCATCGGGATAGACGAAGATCTCGATGATCGTGGTCATGCCAAGCAGGACGAAGGCGGAGAGTCGTGTCGCCAGGCCGAGCACGAGCAACATCGGCACGAAGGTCTCGACATACGCCGACATGTGCGCGGCAATCTCCGGCGGAATGAGCGGAAGCTTGTACTCGGTCTCGAACAGCTGATACGTACCGTCGGTGATCGTGAGGAAACCTTCGACCTTGGTTCGACCCGACTGAAAGAAGATCGCGGCGATGGAGAGCCGCGCGACCAGGGCGAGGAACGAATGGCCAAGGAGTGCACCGATGCGATCGGCAAGGGCATTCCATCGGGAGGTGAGCGATTCCATGGTGGATCCTTCAGGTAGCGAATGCGCCAGCCTGTAGCAGGCTGGCCAGGAGGAGGTCGATGCGTGTGTCGGGGTGCGTTTCCAGGGTCGAAAGCGCGGCGTCGGCCAACGAAGCGCCCTCGGTGCTGGCCTGGAAAAGGCGCCATGCCGCTGCGTCCACCGGTGTGACGCTCACCTCGTGATCGATGCGTGTGACGATGGCGAACTCCGCTCGCCAGACCAGATCGGCACTGACTGCCATTCCGTTCCGGCTTGCTTGCCAGATCGATACGGCGGGCAGCGACGAGGCGAACGTGCGCGCCGCCGGATGACGATGCAGCCTGAGCGCGCCGAGGGCGTCGGGTCCCAGCGAGGCGATCATCGACGCGTCCAGAACGTCGGCATCGGCAGCGACGAAGCCCTCCGTCCACAGGCGGTCAAGACGTGCGACGTCGGCCAGGTACGGCAGCTCGGACGCTGGCGGAAATGCGCCGAGGAATCCCGCGAAATCATCGCCATAGGTGGTCAGGCGTGGGTCGCGCGGTGGGGACTCGGTGACGTGGATGGCGGCGGCAGCGCGGAACCACTCACGCCCGACCAGGCAAACGACGGCGGGATAGTTCGCCTCCAGGGCATCGAGGCAGGCGCGCATGGCCGTGTTGCGATAGATCGCGAAGGCGGCTTGGTGTGCAGGCTTGAAGTCAGCCGCGTCTCCGTAGAGCGCATTCGTGAAGTCGTTCTGGAAACATGCGAGGCGGTTCATGCGGTCAAGCCTTCGCTATTGAGCAAGGCGTGGGCGCGCTCCCTCTCGGCAAGCAGGGTTGTGAAGGACGGTACATCACCATCGCGTTCGATCAACGTCGGTCGGACGCCAGCACGCGACAGCACGTGACGGTAGAGCGACCACACCGGGTCGGCGACGGGTGCATCGTGCGAGTCGATGAGCAGCGCGGTGCCGGTGTCATCGGGGGCGTGACCGGCGAGGTGGATCTCCGTGACCGCATGAAGCGGAAAGGTATCCAGGTAGACGAGAGGATCCTCACCGAGGTTATGCGTACTGACGTACACGTTGTTGACGTCCAGCAGCAATCCACAACCGCTGCGACGGACGAGCTCGCCGAGGAAATCCGTCTCGCTCCACTCGTGCCCTTCCAGCACCAGGTAGTGAGAGGGGTTCTCCAGCGATATCCGCCGCCCAAGGCGCTCCTGGGCATGGACGACATTGCGTACAAGCTGAGCGAGCGCCTCGTGCGTCCGCGGAAACGGCAGGAGGTCAGGCACATAGCGTCCCGCCCAGCTCGACCAGGCCATGTGCTCGGACACGAGCACCGGATCGACCCGGTCGATGAGGCGGCGCAGACGCTGTAACTGTGCGGCGTTCGGCAGCGCCGCGGCGGCCAGTGACAGCGATACGCCATGCAGGGAGAGTGGAAAGCGTCCCGCCAACGCATCGAGCATCGCCAGCCGCGGGCCACCATCCACCATGTAGTTCTCGGGGTGCACTTCCAGCCACAACGCATCCGACGTGCCGCTCATGGCTGCGTCGAAGTGCTGCGGCTTGAAGCCGATGCCAGCGGCGGGCGACATGCTCATCACGCCTGTTCAGCCGACCTTGGTCAACGAGCCGTTGCCCTTGGGCGTCTGGATCGCGGTGCAGGTGCCGGCCGGGACGTTCTTCCACGCGTTCTTCTGGTAATCGGCCTTGGCCGTACCGGCGCAGGTCGTGCCCGGGCCAGCGGCGCAATCGTTCTGGCCTGCCTTGGCGACGCCCCAGCATTTCTCGACGGCGGGCTTCTTCGCATCTTTCTGCGCATCGGCATGGGCGACACCAGCGACCAGGGCGGCAACGGTGAACGCGAGGGAGGCAACGTGACGATGGTTCATGGGAACTCCTTTCGGGGAGGGACGGACACGATGTCCGGCTTCACGAATGAATTCGCCACCGTGGGCGGATGGGTTACAACGCTTGTCGGCTTTTCTTTCTTTCGCGCGTTGTAACCAAACCTCCCGCACGAACGAACTAGGCGTACATGGCCCCCATGACGGCATCGCAAGGCTCGACTCAAGGCTCTTGCGATAGCGAGCCGGGCATGGCTATATCCCTGTCCATGGACAGCTCAGCAACGACAGCAACATTCCCCACGGATCGGGTGACTGACGGACTTTCGGCCACGGAGATCGAACTTCGCGGCTGCTTTGTCCTCGGCCTGGGCGGCAATGCCGCCCAGTACCGGCTTTTTCTCGACGGTCTCGGTTCCCACCTGCGCGCTTACCTGCGCCGTCGCCTGCCCCGCGCGCAGGCCGACGTCGAAGACATACTCCAGGAGACACTGCTCGCCGTGCACAATGCGCGACACACTTACCGCGACGACCAGCCGCTTACTGCATGGGTGCATGCGATCGCGCGCTATAAGCTCATGGACTTCTTTCGCGCCCATTCACGGCGCGAAGCACTACACGAGCCCTTCGAGGACGACGGCAGCCTTTTCGTCGACTCCGATGTCGAACCCGCCGATGCGCGCCGCGATGTCGGTCGCCTGCTCGAAGCACTCCCCGACCGCCACCGTCTGCCGATCGTCTTCGTGAAATTGCAGGGCCTTTCCGTGGCCGAGGCCGCGCAGCGCTGCGGCATTTCGGAGTCGGCCGTGAAAGTGGGCGTGCATCGCGGCCTCAAGGCGCTGGCTGCGCGTATACGGGGCGGCGTATGAAGACAAACGATTTCATCGGCATGTTGGCGAACCAGACGCCGTCGGTAGACCGCCGTGCGCCGGCCCGTCGTTTCGCCCTGGCGCTCCTGCTCGGTCTCGTCGCGGCGATGCTGTTGATGGCAGCGGGCCTGGGGCTGCGCCCGGATCTCACCCAGGTGGTCCATCTGCCGATGTTCTGGCTGCGCCTGACCCTTCCCGTAGGTATCGCTTCGGCGGCGATGTGGCTCACCTTGCGGCTGTCCCGCCCGGGTGTTCGCATCGGCGCCCGCTGGGCGGGCCTGGCCGCACCTGTCGTGGTCGCCTGGGCCGGTATGGCCGTCGTGCTGGCGCGGGCGTCCACCGACTCGCGCGTGGCACTGGTGCTGGGCCATACGTGGCGTGTCTGCCCCATCCTCATCGCGCTGCTGTCCATGCCCGCCTTCGCGGCCATGCTCTGGGCCGTTCGCGGCATGGCACCGGTGCGGCCGCGCGTTACCGGTGCGGCCGTGGGCTTGCTCGCGGGCGCCACCGCTACCGTGGCTTACTGCCTGCATTGCCCGGAGATGTCGCCGGCGTTCTGGTCCACGTGGTATCTGCTCGGCATGACTATCCCGGCAACCGTGGGTGCCCTGATCGGCCCTCGCGTGCTTCGCTGGTAGGCCGCAGCCTCACCCTCGCGATTCGCGTGCGGAATCGGCAAATCTCGTTTGCAGCCCTGTATTTGATGGCGGTGCGGCCGCTAACCCTTCAAACTAGGTGTATCGGCGCAGAGGGGCGACCATGGGCTCAATCAGCAGGGATCCGGCAATCTGGGGACGCTATCTAGCTGTCGCCGGGGCTTATGCCGCCTGCTATGAGCTCACGCGCAACGTATCCTTCTCGCATTGGATGCTCCCCGCCGGCCTGCGCCTGGCCTGCCTCTTTCTCGTCCCGCGACGCTACTGGCTCGCCCTGGCCGTCGGTGAAACGCTCCCCATCGCCGAGATGGCCGCCCTGCATGCCTCGGCATTCGGCGTGCTCTGGGCCGTTATCGTGTCGTTCCCGCCGATCGCACTGATGATGCCGGCCGTGGCCTGGATGCGTAAGCACTTTGGCCTGTTCCGTGAAGACGGCCAGATCCACATGGGCATGATCATGGTGGCAACCATCGTCTGCGCCGTGATCAACGGTATCGCCAACGGCGCCGCTCTGGCCAATGTGTCCATGGGCGATGGCTCGGAAGCGCCCGGGGTCACCATTCCCCTGTTCCTCGCGTGGTTCCTGGGTGCCTATCTCGGTGCCCTGACCCTCACCCCGATGATCCTCGCCTTGCGCGAGCGCCTGGCCCTGCAGCCCGGCGGCGTGGTGACACTGAAGGCCGTGTGGCATAGCCGTCTCACGCGCGACGCACTGTTCATCGCTATCCCGACCCTCGCCTTGCTGATGGTCGCCGCTTCACAGCTGGATGGCACGGCACTGCAATGCGTGCGGGTGGCCATGGCCCTTCCTGTCGTCGTGCTTACCCTGCGTCAAGGCTGGCACGGCAGCGCCATCGGCGGCATGCTGGCTAGCATCGCCCTGGCTTCGACCTCCTTCGAGCTCCGCGACCCGGCCATGATCCAGGCACAGGTCGTCCTGGCCTTCGCCATCTCCACGTCCCTGTTGTTCGGGGTCAGGGTGGCGCGTCGCCTCGCAGCGAGCCATCCGCTGGTCGCGCACGCCGGCTCGCACCACCACGGTTGAGGCTGCGCCGCGGGGAGAGCGCCGGGCAATGCCCGGCGCCCGGTGTCCCTCAGGGCCCGTGCGAACTGCATTCCGCCGGGTTCTTGCAGTCGCCGATCATCAGGTTGATCTGCATCGTGCCATCGGGCTGCGGGGCGACGAACACGTGTGTCGAGGTATCCGAATACACCGTCTCACCGGTGGTCACGGCCGGCGGGGGCAGTGGCTCGTCCGGCGTGGCCAGCCGGCTCGCGTCGGAACCGATGGGCAGGCCGACCGCCTTGTAGGCGGTGATGGCGAACGCGCCACGCACGGCACCACTGGCGTCGTTCACCTGGATGTAGCGCGTGCCGCCACGGGTAAATACGTAGACGTGATAGTTCAAACTGGAGCTGACGTCACCCACGGCGCTGGTAGATGCTTGTCCCAGACCGGAGAAGGCGCTCTGTGCATGCACGGCGGTCACGCCCAGCGGCAACGCCAGGAGGGATGAGAGCAGGAAACGGGTCGAAGTACGCATGTCGGAATTCCCATGGCAGGTTGGCTAGCCCGCGCGAGGATCGCGCCGGACCGGTAGCTCGACCCTGGGCCGTCCAGGGCCGGGCTGCCCATGGTCGATACCTGCACTTTCCCTCATCGGTCGGGGTGCGGCGGGCACCCTGCCGAATCCGCTCATTCCTGGGGTCGCCGACCCGTGGTCCCCGGGTTTTTGCGGGCGGCATAGCTCCAGCGCATGAGCATGGCGGCGGCACCGAGGTTCAGGGCCGCCTCACTGGGCCAGACAAAGGCATGCGAGAGAAGGCCCGTGCTGGTGCCTGCCACCGCTTCCGACACACCGACCACATTGACTACCGCTCCGCATGCCAAAAGCGTCATGCAGAGCCGCTCCAGGCGCGGCTGCGTCGCATCGGTCACCTGCCACAGCGCGGTAGCTGCGATCAGGGACGAACAGACGAGATTGAACCAGGTCATCATCACGATCATTTACCGATACCTCGAAGAAAGCGTCCTACGACGCGCTTGGTTGCCTTTTCGACATGGGTTTCGATCACACCCTGCACGATCATCGTGAGGTTCAGCCCGAAACAGCCGATAAGGATCGCCACGGCCGCCTGGATCTCGGGGTCGGAATCGCTCACGTAACGCTTGCCGATCGCGGGCGCCAGGAATACGGCGAGTACCGTGCCGCATATGACCCTGACGACAGCGCGGCCTCGCGAACTATCCGATAACGCGACGGGAATCACCGCTCCACCGACAGCGGCCAGGAGCAGCCATAGGCGATCGATCAGGGTGGGATCCATGGCGCTACTCCTTCGTGCTGTCGGCCCGCTTGAGCACACCGGCCCAGCGTGACTCCGCACGCTGGAACGCCATAGCGATCGATCGCGGAGCAGGCGTATTGACCATCAGTTCACCCGGGTACAGGCGCGCACAAAAGCCGCCGCCGTTAGTCGATGGATGGAAGCGGTAGAAGCTGCTGCCATCGGCATCGCGCAGATGGTCCGCGACGATCTTGCAGTTGGCTGGTTCGCCAAAGTGTAGTGACGCTCGTTGTCGATCGATGGTTGCATCGAGACGGACAGTATTCTGGATCGACGCGGTGACGACCCCACGCCAATGGCCGTCGTGCGAAGGCGCATCTTCTGCGGCGCACGGTGTGGCCAACACACCCAGCGTCAACGCAGGCACGAAGGATCCCAGCAAGACAGTACGTAACATGGAAATCTCCGGTCAGGAAACAACAAGAAGCAAGACGAACGTCGCAATGCGTACTGACGTGAACACCACGGCGCCGCGCGCCGGTAACAACCATCGACTCGACCCGCGGGGCGGGAGTTCGAGGTAAGTCAGCAGAATCGCCTCCCACTCGGCGGAAACGTGAAGCTCGCTGAGTGAGCGGGGATAACGGGCGACGCTCACGCACACCCTCGAAGGTCGATAAAACGGCCGTCGATTTCCAGGCAGGGTTGCCAGTTCGAGGCGGCGAGGCAGACGAGTCTCAACTGATGCACGGGCCGGCGATCCAGCCAGGCAAAGCGCGGCCGCCCGAGAAGCATGACCAGTTCGCGCCGGCGACGCGCGACACGGCGATACCGCAGGCGGAAGTCGAAGGCCATGGATAGTTCGGCAAGGCGAGGCCCGGCGTGGTCCCGGCGTCTGAGGGAATGGTCGGCGTCACGCAGCGCACGGGTGACGGCATCCAGAAGCTGGTCGAGCGAGGTATGAACCATGACCTGCTCCTACGCTGCCGGCAGCCAGGCGGGCTTTCGCGGAAAGCCTACGTGATAGCAGATCCATTGCAGGACCACCTGATGCTCGCCGATCTGGAGAACCTTGAAGCTCTTCTCCATGCCGATGATGGAGCCCTTGGGGGACTCGGTGAAGCAACGATTGAGCATGTCGCTGGCTTCCTCGACCTGTTGCTCGGAACGCATCTGGTTCGGATCGTCCGTGCCGACGACGATGCGCTTGACGAACTTGACTTCCGTAAGATCGAACATGAGTTCACTCCTTTGAAAAAGCCGCGGCACCCGGGGGAGGGGAATGGGGTGCCGCGACCATCCGTTACGCCGCTGCGGCGGTCGGCACGGCCGTGACCTTACGCGGGGCGCACGCGGACTGCATGATGTCCATGACGCGGGCAAGGCCTTCCGGCATACCCTTGTCTTCCGCGTGAATAGCGACGTGGTACCTCGCGGAGTTATCGGACTGGCGGGTGTTCTCCTTGGCCGAAGCCACCGAGCCGGCCACCTTGACGTTTGCCCTGAACAAACCGAACTTCATCGACATGTTCGCGTCGTAAGCATGCGAGCTGTTGCTAGATTCCTTCTCGGTGACCGTCGATTTCACTTCCATGTCGAAGGTGATATCAACCGTACTGATCGCCAGGTTCGGCACCTTTACGATCGAAAGCAGCGGTACGTCGATCTCGACTTCTTCGTCGGAGATGCTCCCGTCCGGATTTTCGACGGGACGCTTGAACTTGAACGATGCCGTGCGGGTGTCACCGATACCGTCCGCGCTTTCGGCGTCGGGCAGGAAGCCGACGACCTTGATGAAGTCGGCGGTGGCCTGGGCCAGTTTGATCTGTCCATCGCATGCCGCGCTGAGCGGTGCACCGATGAGGTCACCCATCGGAAGACCCTGGAACTGGCTGGACATACTCACGAGTTCTGCCATGTCGTAACTCCTTTACTGTTGGCAAGACACGACGCACGGGATGCGCGGCGTGGTTCGACCGGTATCGCCTCAGCTCTCCGGCCTGAACGTCTGGAAGACCCCTTGGGTCTGCGCTAAATGGGCCATGAGACGGGCCATCCCGTCACTGGGCTCGCTACCTTCCACGCGCATCACGACGCGAACCGAGCCCGCCTTGCGGCCGCCGCTGGCCGCGGTCGTGTCCAGCTGAAGCACCGGACGTGTTGCCTCGCGAGGCAACTCCCAGCCAGGCCGCGCGTCCATCGATGCGGTCACAGCGGGAGCCGCCGCTGGCTCGACGAGATGTCCCAGGTCGGCGTCGAAACTGATCTCGACGTCCTTGATCCGCAGAAGGTTCGTCGAGACCAGGGGCAGCAGCGGCGCCCTGTACAGGTCTTCGTCCTCGACCTTCGCATCCGGCTGCATGGACGGCATGCGGATGACGACACTTTTCGGGCGGTTGTCCTCGTCGAAGTACTCGCTGAGGTAAGCCATCTGTCGTCGCTCGATGCGATCCTGCGCATCGATCACGGCACCGGCCATTGCCTCGATGAGACCGGGAAGCGGTGTATCTGCAGCCACGTATCATGTCCTTCTTCAAGGCGAAATGTAGGCAAAGGATTCGGTGCGCCGCAGCCATCCGGCAAGGAAGCACTGCAACGAAGGGCGCCGTTTCGCCAGGCCGCGGTAGTAGTCGACGCGTCGCGTCTTGAACATGGCGTGTATCCGGGCGGCGTCGCAGGCGTTGACCACGCGCAGGGTGCGCGATCCGATCACTCCGTCGATGGCCAGTGCTGGCCGGGTGCCATGCTCGTTGAGCACCATCTGCAGCAACCGCGACGACGTGGCGCCCGCGTTGACCTGGAAGTCGCACACCAGGCTGGCCAGGGATTGTGAGGCGATGTCGTCACCGCGAATGGCGTCCCAATAAAGCGCCTTGTAGATAATGCCGACCTGTTCGTCGGTCAGATCGCGCAGAAGGCCCATGCTGGGGGGGAGCCCGAGCAACGCACGCGAACACTGTGACAGCGTGCCGAGCGTGATTCCTTTGTTGGTAGCGCCACCCGGGTCGGCAGGGTGGTTGACGTATCCACCCTCGTGCTTGAGGAGGATAGGAAAGAACCGGGAGAAGTCAGCCATCCGTGTGTGCTCTGCATCGGCGAACTCCGCGCCGTTGGGTGAAACTATCCGCTCATGCGGGCGCGTGCGGTATCGGTCGCGCACTGATTCGTTTCGGGTTGCGAACCTATTCGCTCGCTTAGTCGTCCACATCGACGAGCCCCTCGCGGACCGCGTAGCGTGTCAGCTGGGCAATGCCACGGATGCCGAGCTTGGCCATCACGTGATCGCGATGGGTACCGACCGTCTTCATGCTGAGGTGAAGGCGGTCGGCGATTTCGCGCGTCGCGAGCCCTTCGGCATACAGCCGCGCCACCTCCCTCTCGCGATTGCTCAGTTCATCGCCGCTGGCGCCCGGGTGGACGGGACGACCGCGAAAGCTGTTGACCAGGACATGCGCGACGTCGGGACTGACGTAGGACCCCGAATGCATCACGCCGTCGATGGCACGTGCAAGTACGTCGAACGTATTTCGCTTGGCGACATAGCCGTGGGCACCGGCGTCGAAGGCGGCCCTGACCCAATGAGCCTGCTCCCGCGCGGACAGGCAAAGCATCCGCGTACCCGGCGAGTCCCTGGCGATGCGTCGCGCGACTTCGAGCCCCGACATGCCGGCGACGGCCGTGTCGAAGATCAGCAGATCGGGGCGCTCGTCCTGACCCATACGCACGCATTCCTGCCCGTCACCCGTGCTCCCGACGATATCCACGCCCTCGTGTGTCTGCAGCACGGCCGCCACCGCATCGCGCAGGACGGCCTGCTGATCGGCGAGAACCACGGTAGTGCGGGCACCGGCGCCTCTGTCACTGGCCCGGAAGGCCTGTGACAAAATGTGCCCGGCCTCAGGGCCAGGGAAAGGATGTCCATTCATGTGTGCTGTCCAGGTGGAAGATGCCGTAGAGCCTTGTCGGAAAGGCGCCCGGGTGTCCTTCCGGAAACCTTACGGCGGGCCTTCTTCCCACAGACCAAGGACTTAGCGCGGCACAGTCCGGCCTGGCCGCGGCATGCATCATCGCCATGAGGCCCCCCTTCTTCACGTTCGGCGACTGGACGGTGCGTCCCGGACAGCGCGTCATCGAGCGCCCGGAAGAGCGCATGTCGCTCGAACCGAAACTGATGGATGTCCTGGTCGCACTGGCGTTGCGGGCACCCGAAGTGCTCTCGACCGATGAGTTACTCACCACCTGCTGGGCCGGCCATTTCTACGGGGATAATCCGGTGCACAAAGCCATTGCCCAGTTGCGTCGCGCGCTGGGCGATGACGCACGCGCGCCCCGCTACATTGCGACAATTCGCAAACGCGGTTACCAGGTAACGGCGTCGGTCGCTTTTCCGGACGGCCGTTCCGCGGTCAAACTGCCACTTCTTGCGGCATCCGCGCCGCCCTATCCAGGCGGCCCGGCCTTCGATTTCCTGGAGGCGCCGTTGTTCTTCGGACGCAGGCGATGCGCTTCGGAAGGTCTTAAGCGCCTCAAGGGAGCGCATAGCCAAGGCTACGCGTTCCTCCTCGTATACGGTCCACCGGTGAGCGGCAAGACATCGCTCGTATGTGCCGGCGTTGCCCCACCGCTCCTTAGCCCTGCGGGATACGACGGGTTGCGCGCCCTGGCATTCGCCATGCTCCGCGGCGATCGTGCCGACGGACGTCCCTGGGACGCGCTCGCCACCGCCCTGTGTGCGTGGCATATCGACGGAGAACCGATTTTCGTCGAAAGCGAACACGCGTCTTTGACACGGTCGCTACTCGAAGACCTTAACCTCGTTCTCGGGCGCATCGCTCACCGACTTCACGGGCACGGTGCCGTCCTGATGCTGTTCGTTGACGACCTCGATGTCCTGTTGCGCGAAAGTACGGATGCCACGATGGCGCGTGCCTTTCTCGAGGCAATGTCGACGATGGCGGCGACCGGACAGATCGCGATCGTCGCGACCTGTCAGGATCCCTCCCTGGACGGCCACGTTGCGAACAGTACGGCAATTCCACCTGTCATCTGCCAGGTGATGGCTCCCACACCGGGAGAACTTGCCCTGATGATCCGCCTGCCTGCGCGAATGGCGTGCTTGCGGTTCGAGCAGGACGCCGGCACGGAACAGCTACTGGACGATGTTCTGCTTGAACATGTCCGAATCATGCAGCATCCCCTGCGTGTGCTGCCCTCCCTGCTACGACGGCTATATGACGCAAGGAGCGACGACGGGGTCCTGACTTTCGAGGCCTACCGTCAGGCTTGCACGGACCACGCCCGACAGGATCGAACGCTCGTCGAACAAAGAGCGCGACACCGCACGCTGCGTCGGACATTCGCTGTTCGACTGCATCGTCAATGGAGGGAGCGTTTGCTGAGGACGTTAGCGATACTGGCTGTCAGTGCCTGCTGCCTCGGAGCGGTCTCGGTGGCTTGGGTTACCGCCTGGTAGAAGGCCGGTCGATTCAGCAACGGAATCACCCATTCGTCGTATGCGGGCAAAAAAAAGCCCCTGATTTCTCAGAGGCTTTTTTCGTTTGGCTGGGAGACTAGGATTCGAACCTAGATAGACAGCGTCAGAGGCTGTCGTCCTACCGTTAGACGATCTCCCAATAAACCTTGGCTCGACGCGCTCTGACCTTAGTGCGTCGAACTTTGAAGCGCGATGATTAGCGCTTCGAGAACTGCGTTGCGCGGCGGGCCTTGTGCAGACCGACCTTCTTACGCTCGACTTCGCGGGCGTCGCGGGTCATGAAACCAGCCTTGCGCAGCGGCGACTTCAGCGCTTCGTCGTATTCGACGAGGGCGCGGGAGATACCGAGGCGAATGGCGCCGGCCTGACCCGTGATGCCGCCACCGGCGACGGTGACCATGATATCAAACTTGTCGACGTTCTCGGTCAGTTCGAGCGGCTGGCGCACGATCATGCGCGAGGTCTCGCGACCGAAGAACTGGTCGAGCGGCTTGCCGTTGACCACGATGCCACCGGTGCCCTTGCGAAGGAACACGCGGGCGGCGGAGGTCTTGCGGCGGCCGGTACCGTAATTCTGCTGGGTAGCCATGTAAATTCCTTAGATTTCCAGCGCCTGAGGCATCTGCGCGGTGTGCGGGTGCTCGGCGCCGCCGTACACCTTGAGCTTGCGGTACATGGCGCGACCCAGCGGGTTCTTCGGCAGCATGCCCTTGACGGCGATCTCGATCACGCGCTCCGGGTGGGTAGCCAGCAGATCCTTGAGACTCGTGGTCTTCAGGTTGCCGACGTAGCCGGTGAAGCGGTGGTACATCTTGTCGTCCAGCTTGGCACCGGTCACGGCCACCTTCTCAGCGTTGATCACGACGATGTAGTCGCCGGTGTCGACGTGCGGGGTGAACTCGGGCTTGTGCTTGCCGCGGAGGCGACGCGCGACCTCGGTCGAAAGACGACCCAGGGTCTTGTTCGTGGCATCAACCACGAACCAATCGCGCTTGACGCTTTCCGGCTTGGCGGTGAACGTTTTCATTTCAAATACCTGGTTTGCCGCCGTTGAGACGGAACACGGAATCGGTGAAAGCAAAGGCGCGAGAGAATAGCGGACTTTTCCCTCGTCGCGCAAGCCCACCGTGCAGGTGAGCTTCGGGCCGACAATCATAATGGATGACGGGGCCCGTTCACAAGCGGTCCCGGTTCCTGAGCGGCTACCGCGACAAGCGGCCGCAGCGTCTTCATCTGGATTCGGGAGTCGCCCATTATAACCTGCGTCGTATCCGTTCGTAAGGAGTTCCTTCATGACCGTTCGCACCCTGAGCCCTCTCGACCGCCTGCTGAGCGGCCTGGAACGCGCCATGGAAGCCGTGGCAGGCTCGCCCGAGCCCGCGCGCCGCTCTCCCGGTGATGCCGTGCCCGACGCGCCCCTGGACGACGCCGAGCGGCGCCACGCCGCCGGCCTGATGCGGATCAACCACGTCGGCGAGGTCTGTGCGCAGGCCCTCTATGTCGGTCAGGCCGCCCTCGCCCGCACCGACGAAACCCGCGAACACCTGATGCACGCCGCCCAGGAAGAAACCGACCACCTGGCCTGGTGCGCGGAGCGCCTCAGGCAGCTCGACAGCCGCCCCAGCCTGCTCAACCCACTCTGGTACGCCGGCAGTTACGCCATCGGCGTGGCCGCCGCCGCCGTGGGCGACCCGATCAGCCTGGGTTTCGTTGTGGAAACCGAGCGCCAGGTGGAAGCCCATCTTGCCGAGCACCTCGAGCACCTGCCCGCGCAGGATGACCGTAGCCGCGCCATCCTGCGCCAGATGCAGGCCGACGAGATCCGCCATGCCGACGCAGCACAGGCGCGCGGCGGCATCGACCTTCCGTGGCCGCTCCCACAGCTGATGCATGCCGCGTCGGCCGTGATGAAAGCGGTTGCCTACCGGATCTAACGGCAGCCGCCGAAGCCGCCGTGAATGGCGGGCGTACCCAAGGGTCGATCAGGTGGTGCTGTCACTTCCGATGCCATCCAGTTCGGCGAGGGCATCACCGGGCAGCTTCAGGGCGGCAGACGCAAGATTCTCCCGAAGGTGCCCGATCGACGAGGTTCCCGGGATAAGCATGATGTTCGGCGAGCGGTGCAGCAGCCACGCCAGTGCGACTTGCATGGGCGTGGCCTCGAGACGCTCGGCGACACGCGACAAGGTCGAGGACTGCAACGGCGTGAAGCCACCCAAGGGAAAGAAGGGCACGTAGGCCGTACCTTCGCCAGCCAGGTCGTCGATAAGCGTATCGTCGTCGCGGTGCGCCAGGTTGTACTGGTTCTGCACGCACACGACGGCGGCGATCTTCCGGCCCTCCGCAATCTGCGTCGGCGTGACGTTGCTCAGTCCGAGGTGACGGATCAGCCCCTGCTGTTGCAGCTTCGCCAGCACCGAAAATGTCTCCTCGATCGAACCTTCCGCAGGACCGTGCACGTCGAACATGGCGCGCAGGTTCACCACATCGAGCACGTCCTTGCCGAGGTTACGCAGGTTGTCGTGCACCGCACGGGTCAGGTCTTCGGCTGAAAACGCCGGATGCCATTCGCCCTTCGGTCCGCGCACCGCGCCAACCTTGGTCACGATGACGAGGTCGTCCCGATACGGATGCAGCGCCTCGCGGATCAGCTGATTGGTGATGTGCGGACCATAGAAGTCGCTGGTGTCGATGTGGTCGACGCCACTTTCCACCGCTTCGCGCAGGACGGCGAGCGCCGCGTTGCGGTCGCTTGGCGGCCCGAAAACCCCCTTGCCGGCGAGCTGCATGGCGCCGTAGCCAAGCCTTTTGACTGTGTGGTCGCCGAGGGCGAACGTGCCGGATGCGTTGATCTGGGACATGACGGGTCTCCGTGGGTAGACGTGCATCCTAGGCGCTGTGTGCTGCCACGATAACCGTGCACAATCGGGACAGGTCGTGCGCCTTTTCGCACAGTAAAGCCCTTGAGGATCCCATGGCCGACCTCGCAGACCTGAGTGCCTTCGTCGCCGTAGCGCGCGCCCGCGGCTTCCGCGAGGCCGCCCGCCTGAGCGGCGGCAGCGCCTCGGCGCTGAGCGAAGCGGTTCGTCGACTGGAAGCCCAGCTCGGCGTAAGACTGCTCAACCGGACGACCCGTACCGTGGTGCCCACCGAGGTGGGCGAAGGACTGCTCCTGCGACTCGGCCCCGCCCTGACCGAGGTCGATTCGGCCATCGACGTGGTGAACGGCTTCCGCGACCGGCCCGCGGGGACGCTGCGTCTCAATGTGCCGGTCAGCGCGGCCCGCCTGGTCCTGCCGACCATCGTGCCGCCGTTCCTGGCCGCCTACCCCGACATCCGGCTGGACGTGACGACCGAGGAAAGCTTCGTCGACGTCCTTGCGGCCGGCTGCGACGCCGGCATCCGCTACGACGAGCGCCTGGAACAGGACATGATCGCGGTACCCATCGGGCCGCGCGTGCAGCGCTTCGCCGCTGCCGCCTCGCCGGCCTACCTCGCCCGTCATGGACACCCCGAACACCCTCGCGACTTGCTCCACCATGCCTGCCTGCGCGGTCGTTTCCCGAGCGGCAGCATGCCGGCCTGGGAATTCGAGCGGGACGGCGAGGTCGTGGTCGTCGACCCCACCGGCCCGATGATCGTACGTATCGGCGGGGGCACCGATCTGGCGGTCGATGTCGCAGTGGCCGGCACCGGGATCGTCTGCCTGTTCGAAGACTGGCTCCGTCCGTTTTTCGAACGCGGCGACCTCGAGCCCGTGCTCGAATCCTGGTGGCCGAGCTTTTCGGGGCCGCTCCTTTACTACCCCGGCCGGCGACTCGTGCCCGCCCCGCTGCGCGCCTTCATCGACTTCATCAAGGTCAACGCATCGGCATAAAAAAAGCCCCGCTTTCGCGGGGCTTCTCGTCACATCAGGTTGCGGCCGTGGAAGAGTTCCTCGATCTCGCGGCGGAGCAGCGACTCGATGCGCTGGCGCTCCTTGAACGAGAGGTCGTCGGCCTGGGCCTCGAAGAGGTACGTATCGAGGTCGAAGTCCTTGATGTGCATCTTCGTGTGGAAGATGTTTTCCTGGTACACGTTCACGTCGAACATCTCGTACTTCTGACGGATGTGCTTGGCCAGGTAGTCCTGCACCGAGTTGATCTTGTGATCGATGAAGTGCTTCTTGCCCTTGACGTCGCGCGTGAAGCCGCGCACGCGGTAGTCGGCAATGACAATGTCCGACTCGAAGCTGTCGATCAGGTAGTTCAGGGCCTTCAGCGGCGAGATGACGCCGCAGGTGGCGACGTCGATATCGGCACGGAACGTCGCGATGCCATTGTGCGGATGCGTTTCCGGGTAGGTATGGACGGTGATGTGGCTCTTGTCCATGTGCGCCACGACGGCACCGGAGATCGTGTCCCGGCCCAGCTTTTCGACCACCGGCTCCTCGGAAATGAGGATGGTGACCGAAGCGCCCTGCGGATCGTAATCCTGGCGCGCGATGTTCAGGATGTTCGCGCCGATGATCTCGGCCACGTCCGTCAGGATCTGGGTCAGGCGGTCGGCGTCGTACTGCTCATCGATGTACTCGATGTAGTTCTGGCGCTGCTGCTCCGAAACGGCATAGCAGATATCGTAGATATTGAAACTCAGCGCCTTGGTGAGGTTGTTGAAACCTTGCAGGCGAAGGCGGGGAAGCGGTTTGACCACAGCGACTCTCCGAGGCCGGGGGATGATCGGCCAGCAGTAGACGCGGGTTAGCAGCTAGGGTCCCCGCAAAGATGAATGAGAACAGGCAGACCCGAAGTCTGCCTTCCCCTTATGTACGGCGTGAGACAAGGGGTCTGGCGCCGAGGGGGTGAAATTATGAGGCAAGATGGCGAAAATTTGAACAAGCCCGTCACCTTTCACGTGGAAGTGTGGATTTTGACGACCGGATGTCTGCAATAATCTGCCGGGGACATGGCGAGTCATCGACACCTGACGGAATTCCGTCGGCCAGCCGCTGAAGGGGACGCTATGCCAGTGAGACTCAACGGAATCTGCTGTGGCTCAACTTAAATATCTGTTGCAACAGGCATTCGAACGATCCCAGGCACCGTTGGGCTTCGCGCCCGATCCGGCGTCGATGGGCCGTTTTCTGGATGCTTGCCACCGCCGCCGTTACCCGGGGAAAACCGCGATCATCCGACCGGGTGATCCAGCCAACACGCTCTATTACGTGGTCGAAGGCTCGCTCGCCGTCTGCACGGAGGACGAGGAAGGCCGTGAGCTGATCCTGGCCTACATCAACCGTGGCCAGTTTATTGGCGAGATGGGCTTGTTCGTCGAACAGGCCCAGCGCGAGTCGCTCGTGCGTACCCGCACGCCCGTGGAAATGGCCGAGATCAGCTACGAGCGCCTGTTCCAGCTGCTCGAGGGCTCGCTCTCGGCCGAATGCCCCAAGCTGCTCTTCGCGATCGGCTCCCAGCTGACCCAGCGTTTGCTGCGAACCTCGCGACAGGTCAGCCGCATGGCCTTCATGGATGTGACCAACCGTGTGTCGCGCACCCTCCTGGACCTGTGCCAGGAGCCGGACGCCATGACCCACCCGGACGGTACGCAGATCCGCATATCGCGACAGGAAGTCAGCCGGATCGTCGGCTGTTCGCGGGAAATGGTCGGCCGCGTGCTCAAGCAGCTCGAGGAAGAGCGGATGATCGACGTGGCCGGCAAGACGATCGTGGTACGCGGCACCCGCTGAGCCCTCAGGGGCCCTGGTAGATCATGTAGACATCCGCCCGCTCGTAATGCGAGCCCGGGCGGATGGCTGGCTGGCGCACGAAGCCGGCCCGCTCGTACATGCCCATCGCCCGCGCCAGCTTGCTGTTCGACTCCAGGAACAGGTGGGAGCCACCGCGCTGGCGGTATTCACCGATCGCCGCGTCGAGCAGCTTGCGACCGGCACCGAGCCCGCGATAGTTCTCGTCCACGCCCATCTTGGACAACTCGTAAACACCCTCCCCTTCGCTGAGCAGGGCGCAGGTGCCGACCACCTCGCCGGCATACAGCGCGAAGAAGATCGCCCCGCCCTTCGCGATCACCAGGCCCTCGGGATCGGCGAACAGCGTCCGATCCAGATCCTCGACGTGGAAATAGCGCTCCAGCCACGCCTGGTTGAGGCGACGGAAGTGCTCGCGCAAGGCCGGTTCGAACGGAACCACCTCGACCTGCTCCTGCGATAGCGCGGCCCGCTGGACAAGGATCGCGTCGACCAGGGGCCGTTCGCCGAGCGCCTGCTCGCAACCATCGATGGCATCCAGCAGGGCCAGGCCGCGAGGACCCATGGACTCGGCCATACCCCGCCGGATCGCCAGCCACACCGGTCCAAGCGCACCCAGCGCTCGCTCGCCCGCATCGGTCAGCGCCAGCACACTGCGCCGACCGTCCTGCGGGTCGCGCTGTCGTACCACCATGCCTGCCTCGACCAACCGGTCGGCGAGCTGACTCACGGCGGAGTGCGTCTGTCCGATCGCGGTGGCCATGTCCGTCACCGTGGTCGGGCCGACATCGCGCAGGAAGCGAAGCACAGGAAACCAGCGCGACTCGATGTCCGCGCCGCAGGCCCGATAGACCTCGTCGACGGCCTGGTAGAAGTGATCGCTCAGCGCCTTGAGGCGACTGCCGAGGGCGAGCTCACGCAGGGAAGACAGGTACATCGTTAATCCGGGGACGGGGACGGATAGCGAGGCTAGCGGCGGCAGGAGGGCCCACGCAAGCGGCGGCGCGGCACTAGTACCAGTACAGCACTTCGAGCTTGTCGCCGAGGACGCGTCCGGCCTTCTTCCCGACCTTAACGCTCGGGTTGATCAGCTTCGCCTCGTCGGCGGCGCGCAACATGGGCAGATCGGACAGGGAGTCGCTGTAGGCCACGGCCCAGGGTCTGGCGATACCGGCACGGTCGAGCGTGGTGACCTTTACGCCGTCCACGTTGTGCCGGGTGAAATGCACGCCGAAAAGGCCACCCCGGGTCTGCGAAGCGATCAGCTCGTAGCCCGTGAGGCTCACCTCGTCGAGGATCGCCTCGACCATGGTGAGGTCGTTACCACTGATGATGATCACCCGGTCGCCGGCATCCACGTGACGACGCAGGGTGGCCACGGCATCGCGCAGAAACACCCCGGGCCGCCGCGCATACGTGCGCGCATACGCCGCCACCTGGCGCCGATAGGTCGCTTCGCGACGACCGAACGTCACCACGCGGAGGAAAACGCGCCCAAGCAGCCGATTGCCGGCGACCGTGCCGATCAGCAACGGGATGAACGGCAACAGGGGGAGCGCCAGCAGCACACGCCAGCGGCCGACGCCGGAAAGACGCTCACGGAAAAACAGTTCGAGTGTCTGGTGACGGACAATGACACCGTCGAAGTCGAACAAGACGACGCGTCGTGCGTCACCGGCAGTGTCATCGACGACTGCCGTTTCGATCCCCTGATTCATTCGGTTTCTAGTGCTTGTGCGGATGGCTGTGCGGGGGCGTGCCGAACAGCTTGCGCAGCTCGGCGCCAGGATCGGCGGCACGCATGAACGCCTCGCCGACGAGGAAGCAGTCGATGCCCTTGTCGCGCAGAACCTTCACGTCTTCGGGGGTGTGGATGCCGGATTCGGCCACGAGGGTGCCGTCGCCGACGCGATCCTTCAGGCGCAGAGACGTACCGAGCGAGGTTTCGAAGGTGCGCAGGTTGCGATTGTTCGCGCCGATCAGCGGCACCGGAAGGTCCAGTGCGATTTCCAGCTCGTCTTCATTGTGTACTTCGACGAGCACGTCGAGATCGAGCTCCGCCGCCAGCATGGAGAGTTCCAGCAGCGCCTTGTCGTCATAGATGACGTCGCCACCTTCCTTGCTGGCAAAGGCCGCCACGATCAGCAGGATGCAGTCGGCACCGATCACACGGGCCTCGTACACCTGGTATTCGTCGACGATGAAATCCTTGCGCAGGATCGGCAGTGAACAGGCCTCGCGCGCCTCGCGCACGTAGTCTTCATGGCCCTGGAAGAAGTCGGCATCGGTCAGCACGGAGAGGCATGTCGCGCCGCCCCGCTCGTAGCTGCGCGCGATCTCAGCCGGATTGAAGTCGGCACGGATCAGGCCCTTGCTGGGGCTGGCCTTCTTGATCTCGGCGATGACCGCCGGGTTGCCGTCATGCAGCTTGGCGTCGATCGCCGCGACGAAGCCCCGCGTGGCTTCCAGGTCCGCCACGCGAGCAGCAAGGTCGTCCAACGACACCTTGCGCTTACGCTCGGCAACTTCTTCTGCCTTGCGGTGGAGGATGCGATGGAGAATGTCGGGCATCGAAGCGCTTCCTAGGGTAAGGACGGGGTGGGGAGCCCCGACGATATCAGGCGCCGAGCCGCTGCGTAGCGGCCACGAACGCGTTCATTTTTACACGAGCGGCGCCACTTGCGATGGTTGACCGCGCCAGATCGATGCCTGCCTGGATGGAAGGCGCTACATCGGCGGCATAAAGTGCCGCGCCCGCATTCAGGCAGACGATGTCGTGCGGCACACCCGGGACACCGGAAATCGCGTCCAGAAGCATGGCTTTCGACTCATTCGCGTCTTCCACGCGAAGGTTGCGGCTGGAGGCCATGGAAAGTCCGAAATCCTCAGGCTCCACCTCATATTCACGCACGATGCCGTCGCGCAGTTCGCCCACCAGGGTGGCAGCACCCAGCGAAATCTCGTCCATGCCGTCACGTCCCCACACGACCAGGGCGTGTTTGGCCCCCAGCGCCTGCAGGGCGCGCACCTGGATGCCGACGAGATCGGGATGGAACACGCCCATGAGGATGTTCGGCGCGCCGGCCGGATTGGTCAGCGGGCCGAGGATATTGAAAAGGGTACGCACACCCATTTCCTTGCGCACCGGTGCGACAACCTTCATGGCCGGGTGATGGTTGGGGGCGAACATGAAGCCGATGTCGGTTTCGTCCATGCACACGGCCACCTGGGCCGGCAGCAGGTCGATACGCGCACCGAGTGCTTCCAGCACGTCCGCGCTGCCCGACTTCGACGACACGCTGCGCCCGCCGTGCTTGGCGACGCGGGCGCCCGCGGCCGCGGCGACGAACATCGACGCCGTGGAGATATTGAACGAAGACGCGCCATCACCACCGGTACCCACGATATCGATGAAGTGGGGATGCGGACCGGCATCCACCCTGGCGGAAAGATCGCGCATGACACGCGCGGCGCCGGTGATCTCGCCGACGGTTTCCTTCTTTACGCGCAGGCCGGTGAGGATCGCCGCCGTCATCAGCGGGCTCACATCGCCACGCATGATCTGGTGCATCAGCTCGATCATCTCGTCGTGGAAGATCTCGCGGTGCTCGATCGTGCGCTGCAGCGCCTCGGAGGGAGTCATCGGCATGGAGCGGGGATCCTTTCTTACGCGGCGAGCGGCAACGGCATGCCGAGGAAGTTACGCAGCAGGTCATGACCGTGCTGGGTCAGGATCGATTCCGGATGGAACTGCACGCCTTCGATATCCAGGGTGCGATGGCGCAGACCCATGATCTCGTCGAGCGAGCCGTCTTCGCGTTCCGTCCAGGCGGTGACTTCGAGACAGTCCGGCACCGAGTGCTTCTCCACCACCAGCGAGTGGTAGCGCGTGGCTTCGAACGGGTTCGGCAGGCCGGCAAATACGCCCTGCCCGCGATGCTTCACCGGGGAGGTCTTCCCGTGCATGATCTCGCGCGCCCGGATCACGTTGCCGCCGAACACCTGGCCGATGGCCTGGTGCCCGAGGCAGACGCCGAAGATCGGCAGCTCGCCCGCCATCTCGCGGAGGATGTCGATGGACACACCCGAATCGTCCGGCGTGCCCGGTCCCGGCGAAATCATGATGCGTGAAGGTGCCATGGCGCGGATATCCGCGACGGTGAGGGCGTCGTTACGCACCACCTTGACCTCCTGACCCAGCTCGCCCAGGTACTGGACGAGGTTGAAGGTGAAGCTGTCGTAGTTGTCGATCATCAGAAGCAAGGTGATACCCATGCTTTGGAATAGGGGGAGACCGCCATTATCCACGAAGCCGGGTGGGGCGGCACAGGACAGGCGCCTGCTTCAGCCTTATCCCTCAGGGCGGTCGTTTACGCGGTGCGGCCCCTTCCAGCCTGTGGCGCTCTCGGAAACGAGGGCATCCCAGTCCGTCGGTGGGTTACCCCGACCCAGCATCTTCGTAAAAACTGCGTACGCATCCGACCGAGATCCGGAAGATCGCAAGGTTCCCTCATCATTGACCCACGCGTAGACGATGACCCGGGAGCGCGAATCGAAGCGGAAGAACACGCGGAACCTTCGTCCAAGCTTCGCCCGACGCCAGTGGCGATGTGCCGTGCCAAGCGTGTTTCCCTGGCGGTACTCCTCTCGAGACGGATCGCCTGGAACCGCATGCAGAAGAAGGTGACTCAGTGCGCGAAAGAGCCGCACGTTCGCATTACCCTCGAACCCCGCTGGATCCTGTCGCTCCGCTCTCAGGGCCGCGGAATGAAGCCGCGAAAGCTGCTCGACGATGCACTCGTGGAACAGCAACGTCCAGCCATCGACCTGCATCAGAGCTCCACGTCGCCTTCAAATTCATCAGGGATATCCGCAACGCGTCCTGCGCTTTCGAGCATGGCGCGAGCGAGATCATCCGGAAGGCTACCGACGTGGCGTCCGTGACGTATGTCGGCCTCCAACACATCGAGGAAGGAGCCGATGGCAGGGTCATCGTGAGCCAATGCCGCAGAAGTGACGATGACTTCGCCGTCGCGAACTTCGAACACCACTCTCCCACCCGTTTCGACGCCCAGGATCTGGCGCACCGCCTTGGGCAAGGTGATCTGCCCCTTGGACGTGAGGGTGGCGATTTCCTGGATGCTCGGCATGACCACTCTCCTCGGTACGGATACCCAAAGTAAGGAATATTCCTTACAATTGCAAGCGGACGGTATTTCACGCCACGCTCTCTGGCGCTTCCCAAGGATGCCCTCATGCGCAACCTCGACTTCAGCTCCTGGCAAGGCCTCCTTTCCACCCTCTTCGGATTGGCGGTCATCACCCTCATCGGCGTAGGCATTCGGCTGCTCGCCATGCAGACGATCCAGCAGCGGCGCGAGCGGGAGAACCGGCAGATCAACGAGCGACTGCGCACATTGATTGCGGCTTACAAGACGCTCGGCGGCTCCTTCACTGGCAACCTGTCAGTCGATCCCACGCATCTGCGAGACCTGCACCGAATGGACACTGGGCAGACTGCCGTCGATGTCGCAGCGTCATCAGGCAACGAACGAGCGCGGCGCGTGCGTGACGCGGTAGAGGCCGCGCTGTCGGACATCATCCTGCTGGGCACTGAGAAGCAGGTGGAGTTGGCGGCAAGGGCCGCGACCGAGCTGGCCGAAGGCAGGCCCACGCATACCGCCGAGCTCGTGGTCGCGCTACGCGACTTCATTCGTAGCGTGCTGGACCTCGACGCGATCCCGGCAAGCGTGGCGATTCCCAAGCAGGGCCCGACCCGCCCCTCCAGTGGTTCAGGCGGAAAGTCGCGCGCCGAAGGTGGCAAGGGCGATGGCCGTGAGGGTGGTGGCGGAAAGGCCGGCGGTGGAGGCGGCATGGGCGGCGGAGGCATGGGCGCCGGCATGGCCGGCGGCGCTGCAGCCGGCGCGGGCGTCGGCCTCACGGCCGATGACGAGCACGGTCACCACACCTAGGAACGACACCCCGTCGCCCTGTCGAGACGGGCTCAGCGCCAATCTCGACAGGGCGGCGGAGGAAGGCTGGTCTCAGCCGATGGCCTTGAGCAACTCGGCCGTGGTCGTCGTCTCAGCCAGACGCGGGAAGATCGTGTTGACGCTGTTGTCGTGGGCGCTAGCGACCATGTCCGTCATCGCGTCAGGCACGATCACGACGTTATACCCAAGCTCACTGGCGAAGCGCGCCGTGGATTCGACACCAATGCTGGTGGCGATACCGACGATCACCACCTGCTCGATGCCCTTGCCGCGCAGCCAGCTGTCGAGATCCGTCCCGTGGAAGGCACCCCAGCGCTTCTTCTCGATGATGTGATCGGACGGCGCCCGCTCGATCTCGGGAATGAATTCCGCGAAGGACGGGTCAGACGGGAAGGCGCGCGCGCCCGCATCCGTGCGGCCCGGCGCGGCACCCGTGACATGAACGAGCACGACCGGGCGACCCGATGCGCGGAACGCGCGGGCGAGTGAAGCGGAACGCGCGACGATATCCGCGGCGTTGTGCGCGGTCGGCAGCGCAACGATACCCTTCTGAAGGTCGACAACGATCAGGGCGGCATTGGCGTCGAGTTGGCTAAGCGGCATGGAGAATTCCTCAGGGACGTGGGTGGGAAGAAGGGATCGCGACCGGCAAGGTGCGATCGAAAACAGTGGCGATAAGCAGGAAGGCGCAGGCACAGCCCATGACGATGGCGAGGGTGTGCAGGCCGTGGTCAGTCGCGTGGTGGCCGTACGCCATGCCGAGCAGACTCGTCGCCGCGATCGCACCGATGTAGCTCGCCGTGCGTTGCAGCCCTGAAGCCGCGCCTAGCTGCTCCGCCGGCGCCTGCATGTAGACGGCAGCCTGCGTCGCGGTGGACATCAAACCTTGCGGAAGGCCGAACAAAGTGACCGCGGCCGCCATGATCCAAAGCGGCGAACTTGCGTGCAGGAAGAACAATGCGACGCAACCAGCAAGCGCCGCAGCGAAGCCGAGCAGGAAGGGGCCGCGCAAACCCTGCGTGCGCGCTCCCGCCAGCGAAGCCACGCCGGCAACGATCGACATCGGTAGCGTGGCGAGCCCGGCTTCCGCCGCTGAATAGCCGCCCGCACCTTCCACCCATTGCGCGAAACCGTAGAAAACACAGTAGATAACGGTGAAGATCGCCGCCGCACGCAGATAAGTCACGGTGAGCGGCACGTGCCGCGCTAACATCCGCAGGTCGATGAATGGCTCGCGGCGACGCAGCGAATGCCACGTCAATGCACCACCCAGCGCAGCGGCAACAGGCAGCGCCAGCCAGCGCGGATGCTCCATGTCCATCAGGAACACCATCGTCGCCAGCAGCACCCCCGCGAAAAGAGCGATGCCGGCGACATCCAGCTCGGCGAACAACGAACGGCGCGCATGGTCGCGCGGAGGATCAGCCGGAACCCAGGCAAGCACGGTGACCAGCGTAAACAGTGCAAGCGGAATATTCACCGTGAAAATCGCGTGCCAACCGAATGCCCCGGTCAGCAAGCCGCCAAGCAAAGGGCCAATAGCGGTGGTCGCAATGCCTGTCAACGAAAGCACACCCATCGCAACGCGCGGTGGCGCGGCGCCGGTGAGGTCTGCGCGTTCTCGAAACAGACGCATCGCCGAGGGATAGGCCCCCGAGGTGCCTACGCCGAGTAACACGCGTACGGCGACCAACCAGTTGAGCGAAGGCGCCCAACGACCTGCTACGCCAGCGACCATCACCAGCAACAGCGACACCAGATACACGCGGCGCGCACCGAGCAGATCCGCCAGACGTCCCATGGTCGGTTGCGCCACCGCACTGGTGAGGTACAGCCCGGCGATCAGCCAACCCGTCTCGGCTACCGTGGCGTGGAAGTCGTTGGCGATCGGCAGCAGCGCCGTCGCGATCATGGTCGAGTTGACGGGGTTCAGGCACGAGCCCATCGCCAGCGGCAACACGAAGCGCCATCCGAAGGGGTGGTCGATGGACGCGGCCGACGCAGTACGGTCGGCGAGGGATCTCACGCAGGATCCCGAGACGTCGAATCGGCGAGGCGGCGAATCACCGCGGCGGCGACGAGCAGGTCGCGTTGCTCGTCGTCGGTCAGGGTGGCGACGGCACCGGCCAGCCACGTCCGCTTCGCGGCACGGACACGGCGACGTGCCTCAACGCCGGCGGCCGTTAGTGCAAAGAGGAACTGACGCCCGTCGGTCGGATGAGGCCGGCGCTCGACGAGGCCCTCTTCCTCCAGGACGGACAAGGTCACACCCATGGACTGCGGCTTCACCAACTCGGCGCGGGCCATGTCGGCAATGGAACTGGGTCCACCCTCTTCCAGGCGGATCAGCACGGCCATCTGCGACCAGCTCAGCTCCTGGTTGTTGGACTCGGCACGCAGGCGACGTACGAGCTGCCCGCAAGCGGCAAGAAGGTCGGAAGCGGCGGCGTCGACGCCGGGGAACACAGAGGATTGCTTGGCCATCCCTTTACGCTATGGCCGCACACCGTAACTTACAAGGCAAACTTGCAAGTTTTCCTTCGAACGTTCCTACGACACCCGAAGGCCCAGCAGGGAGCTGACTATTTTCGTGCGCGTAGTTCCGGCATGGCCTCACCGTAGGCTTTCTGGAAGCCTGTCCGACGAGGAAAATTGTCGATTCGACAACACTGAAATGCAAACCGACCTGATTGTCGGCGGCACCCGCTCGACCCATCTTGAACGCCATCCAGCCGTTCATTTCTCTCTTCTACGTCTCACGACCCAACTCGGAGAACATCATGGGTGCATTACAGAAAGTTGTCGTTGTTACCGGTGCATCGCAGGGCATCGGCGCTGAAATCGTCAAGGCCTTTCGCAAGCTCGACTACCGCGTCGTCGCGACCTCGCGCTCGATCACACCGTCCGCGGACCCGAACATCCTGACGGTCGCTGGCGACATCGGTGACCCGGCCACCGCGCAGCGCGTTATCTCGGAAGCCGTCGCGCATTTTGGGCGCGTCGATACCCTGGTGAACAATGCTGGCATCTACATCGGCAAGCCTTTCACCGAGAACACGCTCGAAGACTACAACTCAGTCATGAACGTCAATATGGCGGGCTTCTTTCATATCACCAAGCTCGCCGTCGCAGAGATGGAGAAGCATGCGAGTGGCCACGTCGTGACCGTTACCGCCAGCATTGAGAACGGCATCAGCGGTGCGAGCATGGCGCTGGCGGCGCTGACCAAAGGTGGATTGAACGCTGCCACGCGCGCACTGGCGATCGAATACGCCGGAAAAGGCATCCGCGTGAATGCCGTCGCACCGGGCGTCACCAAGACACCCATGCATGCCGAGGAATACCACGAGATGCTCGGCGGCTTCCATCCGCTGGGTCGCATGGGTGAGGCAAGCGAGGTCGCCGATGCCATCGTGTTCCTGGACTCGGCCGGATTCGTCACTGGCGAGATCCTGCACGTCGACGGCGGACAGAGCGCCGGCCGATGAAAAACGCCTGTGAAGCCCTTCGCCTGAATGGCGACGGGCTTCCACGCTTCCGGTGAAACATCATGTACATCTCATCAGACCCTGCAACACCGCGGGCCTCGCTGGCTGTCCTGCTTGCCACCAGCTTCGCTTTCGTCATCGTCCAGCTGGACGTCACCATCGTCAACGTCGCGCTACCGCGCGTAGGTGCGGAGTTGGGCGCCCCGGTAAGCACGCTGGAGTGGGTCATCGACGCCTATACGGTGGGCTTCGCCGCCTTTCTGCTCTCGGCAGGCGTGATTGGCGACAAGTTCGGCTCCAAAAGGGCGTTCATGAGCGGCTTTTCGCTGTTCGCGCTCGCCTCCATCGCCTGCGCAGCAGCCCCTTCGGCGATGGCGCTCAACATAGCGCGGGCGGTACAAGGCGTGGGTGCGGCGTTGCTCGTGCCCAGTTCACTGGCCATTCTCAACGCCACCTACGCACATGATAAGAACCTCCTGGCCAAAGCGGTCGGGTGGTGGACTGCAGCCGGTGGTATCTCCATCGCGGCCGGCCCGGTGATCGGCGGCATGCTGTTGTCGCTCGCCGGTTGGCGCAGCATCTTCTGGGTCAACGTGCCGATCTGCGTGCTCGGCTTCGCACTGACGTACTACGTTGTGCCACCCATGGTGCGCACGGCACGGCCGCGCCACTTCGACATTCCGGGCCAGTTACTGTCCGTGCTCGCGCTGATCGGTTTCGTCGCTGCGGTGATCGAGGTGCACGCACTGGGCTTTTCCAGCCCGGCGGTTCGGGGCGGATTTGCTCTTGCGCTCGTCGCCGGCACCGCCTTCCTGATCGTCGAAGGCCGCGTTCGGGCGCCGATGCTGCCGCTGACCCTGTTCCGCAGCATGCGCTTTTCGGGTGCCGTGATGTTCGGCGTATTGGCCAACTTCACCTATTACGGCGTGATCTTCATACTCAGCTTCTACCTGCAGATCGTGCGCGGCTTTAGCGTAGTCGAGACCGGACTGATCTTCCTGCCCCTCACCGGCACGGCTTTCTTCTCGAACATCGCCGTCGGCCGCCTGTCGGCGCGCTTTGGCTTGCGCGCGCTCATGGTGGGCGGCGGCCTGGTTGGCTGCTCCGGCTACACACTGCTCGGCCTGTTCGGCATCTCGGGTCATGCGACCTTCCTCGACATGCTACCGGGCCTGGCGCTGGTCCCGCTCGGCATGGGTTTTGCGGTGCCTGCCATGACGACGTCGATCCTTTCCGGTGTCGAACGCCAGCAGGCGGGTACGGCGTCGGCCGTGCTGAACACCGCTCGCCAAGTGGGCGGCGCGACTGGCGTGGCTATCTTTGGCGCCGTTGTGGCCAGCGGTGCCGGCGCATCTGTCATGAGTGGCGTGCGAGGCGCCATGCTCATGTCTGCCGCGCTCTTGCTGGTCGCCGTCGCCATCGCGCTCTGGAGTCGGGCTGGGACGGCGACACAGCCCGGTCAGTAGATGTCACACGTTGTCCCAGTACGGAGGCGATCCAATCGCGTTGACGAGGAAAGCGGATACCTCGCGCACCCTTTGCGATCGAAGCCGGTTCTCCGGCGAGAGAATCTGAATGTAGAGCTCGTCGGCATACGCGGAGATATTCCAGTCCGGCAATAAGCTGATGAGCTTCCCCTGTTTAAAGCTCGCTGGATCGAAGAGCCAGGTCGGAAAAAGCACGATGCCGCGGCCGGCCATGGCGGCGGCAATCAGCACCTCGGAGTTATTGCTACGCAGGGAGCCACTTACATCCACCGGCTGGAAGGCATCCTTGGCCGAACGCCGAAAATTCCAACGCTGTGATTCCTGAGGACCCTTGAGCACGAGGCAATTGTGTTGCAACAGATCGTCCGGTACCTGTGGCGCTCCACGCAACGCGAGGTATTCAGGACTCGCCGCGAGGACGTATCGATGCGTACTCACCACCTTCCCTATCAAGCCCGAATCCACCAGCCGCCCTACCCGAACGGTGATATCCGCTGCTTCCTGCACCGGGTCGATGAAGGTGTTCGTCAGAGTAAGCTCTACCAAAAGTTCGGGATATCGTTCCTGCAGTTTGTTGACGAGGTTGGCTATATGCAACCGGCCAAGCGTTATCGGCGCATTGATCCGTACCAATCCCCGGACGCCGCCGCCGTTATCGGCAAGCTGACCTGCTGCGTCATCGAGGAGTGCAATGGCCTCCCGCACCTGTAGGGCGTAACGCTCCCCCTGTTCGGTAAGCCGGACAGCACGTGTACTCCGGTAAAAGAGCTGTTGACCCAGTTCCTCTTCAAGGGAAGCGATCGCGCGAGACACCGACGACGCAGGGACTTCAAAGCGCCGGGCAGTCGCGAGAAAGCTACCCGTCGCTGAGACCATTAGAAAGTAACGTAAGGCCTGGACGTTCATGGTTGCCTTATGGCGCTATTGATCGATAGCCCTGCCTCGGCTTTAGAAAATATAACAGATCGCCTTGGTACGGCCTTTGCCCCCTCTCGCCTGTCAACGCGAGGGGATCACGCGTCTCACGCCCGGTGCCGCCACCACGGCAAGTCGCTCCAAGCCGAAAGCAAGGCCGCATTGGTATGCTCGGAAAAGGGCGACTCGAAGACCGTTCGTCGCGAGGTGCCTGCCACGAATAAAGCGGGATAAAATGAAAATGAGCATCAACACCGACCTGATGACTGCGGAACAAAGGCTCTCGGCGTCGGGCGTCGAACTCCCGCCCCCTCCCTCGCCGTTCGGCTCCTATGTAGAGGCCGTGCGTAGCAATAGCCTTGTGTACTTCAGCGGCATGGTTCCCGTGTGGGGACATGAGCCGCGGGTTCGCGGTCGTATCGGTGCGGACCTGACGACGGAACAGGGTAAGGAAGCCGCAGAGCAGGCCATGCTTAGTGGCTTAGCCGCCGCTCGCGAATTCTTGGGATCGCTCGATCATGTCACCCGCGTCGTCAAACTGTGCGTTTACATGTTGGCTACCCCGGACTTCGTTGATCACCCAAAAGTGGCTGACGGAGCATCGGACCTTCTGCAGAGAATATTCGGCAAGGAGATGCTTCCGGTCCGACTGGTTGCCGGGCTCGCCAGTTCGCCTCTCGGTATGCCGGTTGTGGTTGAGTTTGTACTTGAAGCGCCTCAGCCCGGCGACTCTTAGCGAAACGAGGCGCGACACCACGCCGTGTCGGCTGTAAGGGTCGTTTGCGTGGCCGATCTGAGGCCATTGCAACAAGTCGAATACACTGTCCGACAAATTATTTGCGAATTCGGCGTCAAACTATCGGTCACTGGATACCGGCCCAGGAAACCCTGGAGACGTCAAGTACGGTGGTGCCCTGAGATTGCGTCACCGAAGTGTGGAATTCGACGGGTAGCTGCGGCAGCTTCAGGCCAAGCGTCATATGCAGGCCATCCATGCTTATCGTCATTCGAAATAGACCTCGTCTACCTCAACCTCAAGCAGCTCGAATCCATCGGGGTGGTCGCGGAATCGCCCAAGCAGAACCGCTCTATCGATCGCGGCCTGAGCCTTCTCAGCCGTCGAATACCAGCCGATCCACTTTGTATCGAACACATCGTCGAAGAGGAACCGCCGATGGCGAGCCCGACATCGCCATACTCCGGACCGAGAATCCGGAGAACTCAGCGGCGCCGCATCACTCACGCGCCCATACGGTCGGCGGCTTCCACGAACTTGCCGAGCACTTCCTCATCAACGGTAAAGGGTGAAAGCAGGTTCGTTGCGACCTCACATTTCTCCGAATAGTCGAGCTTTTGCCAACGTGAAGAGTTTGCGGCCCGGTCCAGAGCAACGCGCCACTCTCTGCGATCCTCATCTATTGCGAGCCATTTGTCCCAGCTGTCAGGACTAAGTCCTGCAGGCAAATTCGCCGAACGTATAGCTGCTACAACATTGCGATGGATATCGGCCAACCGCGGACTACCGGAGACGTAGGAGTCGTACGGAGTCGTGCAGTAACGTGATTCCATCAACCCCTTGTGCAGAGCAAGAAGGTCATCGATGTCCGAAAGGGTAATCGCCTTAGTGGTCATTTTCTCTTACCGTGAGATCTGCTTGTCTACCATCTCCAATGGCGCCTTGATGGACCAATTCATTTGCCTGAGTATCTGGTCTGAACCCGGCTCCCGTCTTCATCTCGACTTCGACGACGTGCTAGCCCTTCGATCCACCTTGACCCATGAACAGGGCATTATTCGCGTCTTTCGCCGCAATTTTATCAGTAGTGAGAAAGACCCGTCCGGCCGCATCAGGCTTGATTACTCCGGATGCCTGGATCTCAGCAGCTCCTGCTGCATCTGTATAGTGGAGCAGGGTTCCCGAGCTTTGGACGACGTCCTCGGCTACCTCAGCAACACCGTTCGCTGCATTGCCCGCTTCCTCACCTTTTCCCAGGGTTGCGATGCTTACGGCAGCCATGGCCATGTTGCCAGCACCTGCGCTTGCACCCTTGTCAGCCACCTGACTGACTGACTCGGCCCCAGGTATTTCCAAGCGACTCCGGCGAATGCCCACCCCGGCGATCCGTTCGTCGGATGGCGGAACAAGACCTGGTGATGCTCGACATCGCGAACGTAACGGCTCGCGAGAAATTCAGATCGCACACATGAGCGCAACGTCGATCACTTGCGGCGCTGGAATTTACATCCCTGAGCGGTGCGGACCGTCCGATGCACGTACGATCAGCTGCGGGAGCCAAACTTCCTGGAGTTCGCGGGAGGACTTGCCTGACAGTCGTTCGAGTAGCATTTCGGCCATGCGTTTGCCTGCATGCTGTGTATCGGCTGAGAACGTCGTAAGCGCTGGCTGTACATAGCTGCCGAAGGGATGGTTGTCCGCGCCGATGACGCCGACATCCAGACCCGGCGTCCTGCCCGTTTCCGCGATGGCGCGCATGGCGCCCATCGCGATGAAGTCGTGGCCACACACGATGGCCGTCGGCGGATCGGGAAGCTCGAGCAAGCGGCGGGCGGCGCGGGCACCGTCTTCTTCTGCCATGGCTGCCTCGACGCAGAGCGTTTCGTCGTAGGCGATGCCGGCGGCGTGTAACGCTTCCTTATATCCCTCATGTTCGAAGTGGCTGAGCATCAGATACTCGGGCGTATGGATGAGCGCGATCCGGCGGTGCCCGAGGGTGATGAAGCGCGCGCAACCTGCACGTCCCACGACGAAGCGGTCGATATCGACATAGGGATAGTCGTCCGAGGTCTGGCTTCTGCCGAAGGTGACGAAGGGGACGTCGTGTTCCAGCAGGTATGCGATCCGCTCATCGTGCCGCCGCGTGCGCCCGAACAGAAGCCCGTCGATACGCTGTTTACTGATAAGTCGCTTGAAGACGTCGAGTTCCGTTTCGACGCTCCGCGCCGACGCGATGATGACCTGGTAGCCGCCGGCGTCCATCGCATCGTTCACGCCGACCAGCATGTCCAGGAAAAAGGGGTGCGCGAACGACAGCTGGGGCGATGAAATGACGAAGGCCACGGTGTCGCTGGATTGCCGACGAAGGCGTCGGGCCGTGGGGTCCGGCGAGAAGCTGTGCTGTTCCGCTGCCTTCAGGACCCGCTGGCGAGTTGCTGGGCTGACGTCTTCCCGGCCGTTGAGCGCCTTCGAGACCGTGCTCACGGATAACCCGAGGGTGGCGGCAAATTCCTGAATATTCATTCCGGTTCTTTAGTCCGTGGAGAGCGTCGAAAACGATTGCGGCGGCAAGTATCCCCTAGCGCTGGAAGACATTCTAAGGGTGCTTCTGATGATACCGAAAGCGATATCGATCAATTCGTGATCAGCCCTTGAATCTTAGCCATACACCTAGATATATTGACCGAAATCGATTTCGGTCCATCCTTCAGAGGCCACGATGAAGACCATGTCTGTTGTTCAGGTTTCCAGGACTGGCGGCCCGGCACGGCGGCGGCCTGTGACCGGATGAAGAGTGGTGGTGCCCGCTTCCGCGGTGTCCTGAGGCCCGGTGGATAAACGATTCGCTTCAACTTTCAAGACTGAGGAGAAAACCATGAGCTTTCGTACGACCAATCCAACCACAGGTGAATTCGTCAAGGATTTCCCGTTCCAGACCAATGAAGAGATCTTCGCCGCCCTGACCACTGCCGATAAGCGCTATCGCGAGGACTGGCGGCATCGTCCCGTGGCCGAACGCGCCAGGGTGTTGAGCCGTGCCGCGAAGATACTGCGCGAGAAACGCGACGAGTACCAGAAGCTCCTCACGCTCGAGATGGGCAAGGTAACTCGCTTCGGTTATTTCGAAGTCGACCTGACAGCGGACATCCTCGATTACTACGCCAATAACGCCGAGAAATTCCTGGCCGCACAGGCGTTGCCCGATGTGCCGGGCGCGACCGTGGTCGCTGAACCCATCGGCGTCATCCTCGCCATCGAACCGTGGAACTTCCCCTACTACCAACTGGTCCGCGTCGCCGCACCGCAGATCGTTGCCGGCAACGTCGTGATGCTGAAGCAAGCCGAGAACGTACCGCAGTGCGCGCTCGCCTTTGCCAGCTTGTTCGAAGAGGCGGGTGCACCGGAAGGCGTCTACACCAACCTCTTTTGCAGCGTGGAACAGATCGGTGGCCTGATCGACGATTTCCGCGTGCGTGGCGTGACGCTGACCGGCAGCGAACGGGCAGGTACGTCCGTCGGCGAGCGCGCCGGCCGCAACCTCAAGAAGGCGATCCTCGAGCTCGGCAGCAGTGACCCGGCGCTGATCCTGGAAGGCGCGCCGCTCGAGCACGCCATCGAGCAGGTCGTCATGGGCCGTACGTACAACTCGGGCCAGGGCTGCGTGAACATCAAGCGTGTCATCGTCGTCGGCAAGGCGCGTGGCGCCACGATGCTGGCTGCCCTGAACGAGCGCTTCGCCGCCATCAAGGTAGGCGATCCTACCGATCCGGATACCGTGCTCGGCCCCATCGTCAGCGAGCGCGCGCTGGAAGGTCTACTCAAGCAGATCGACGACGCCAGGGCGGCCGGCGCGCGCGTGGTCCAGGGCGGTTCGAGGGTCAACCGGCCGGGATTTTTCCTCGAGCCAACGATCATCACGGATATTTCTCCCGAGAACCCACTCTTCCAGCAAGAAGCGTTCGGCCCCGTGCTGTCGTTCTATGTCGTCGATACCGAGGAAGAGGCCATCGAGCTGGCCAACGCCACGAAATTCGGCCTGAGCGGCTACGTCTTCGACGCCGATATCAAGCATGCCAAGGAGGTGGCTGCGCGTATCGAATCCGGCATGGTCTACATCAACACCTGCTTCATCGACGCTCCGGAGACGCCGTTTGGTGGCGTCAAGAATTCCGGGTTCGGCCGTGAACTGTCGGAGCTCGGCATCGGCGAGTTCATCAACCGCAAGCTAATCAAGGTTACAGAGGTCTAACATGACGCATGAACGAAAAGGCCGTTGCCTGTGTGGCGCGGTGTCATATGTGGTGAAAGGCGAGCCGCAGGCCGTTGCCGTATGCCACTGCACGCACTGCCAGAAGCAGAGCGGAAGCACGTTCTCGGTCAACCTGTTCTTCAGGGAACAGGATTACGAGCAGCACGGCGAAACGATGGCCTATCCGGATACGGGCGATAGCGGGCAGCTTTCCTATCGCCATTTTTGCGGCAATTGTGGCTCCCCTATCATCACGAAGGTATCGATGATGCCGGGCGTGGTCTTGGTCAAAGCGGGTACGCTCGAGAACATGGAAGGGCTTCATCCGATTATCGAGATCTATACCGATCGCGCCGTGACGTGGCTTCCGCCCGTCGCCGGCGCGGAGCGCTTCGCGCGCAGCCCGTGATGTCAATAACAGACGAGATTCGAATCGTGTCAGATACGTAAGGACGTACGGTTTTACTAAATCCGCCGGGCGTTCGACCAAGCTAAGGTGCACCGATTGCCAGCCCGTCGCTGTGTCGCGGCGATAGGACCGACTGGCCGCAATGAACTTGAAGCCGTGGGGCGCGAGCAGATCGCCGAGCCCCGCCAACAGGTGTTTGCGCCACGCCGCTTCTTCGCTCACGGTGATGGGTTCACACCATCCGCAGCTCTCACGAACTTAACGAGCACTTCCTCCTCAACGTGAAAGGGCGAAAGCAGGCTAGATGCGAGCTGGCACTTCTCGGAGTAGTCGAGCTTCAGCCAGCGCGACGAACTGGCAGCCCTGTCCAACGCTATGCCCCATTCTCCTCGGTCTTCATCTATAGCGAGCCAATCATCCCAACTCCCGGGACTAAGGCCCGCCGGTAAGTTCGCCGAACGTATAGCTGCTACAACGTTTCGGTCGCCGATGTCCGGCAGGGTGATCGCCTTGGTCGTCATTACCTCGCCTTCCGCTATCCGCTTCACCTTTGGCATATCTACTTTATAAAGCTGCACAGCACCGCATACCGCCAGAAATTGCTCCGGCGTCATCTTGCAGTCTTTCTCAGAACAGCTCACTACTTCGTTGTAGGTCTCTAGCGGCTTGAAACCAGTCAATGGTTGGACCTGTGCCAAAACCGTATGGCACGCGCACCAAGTCATGGCTATCAAAGCGAACAACACGTGTCGCATGGCGATGGGCATATCTAACCGCCTCGATCTAGGGACGTCGCCACTGCAGTCGGCCGCCTCACAGGTCTCGAAAGTTGGTGACGTCGGGGCTACTTTTGGAGAAGTCCGTATATTCGCTCACTACGTTTCGGCATTGCTTACGTTAGTCAGCTTCAGCCCGACATCGCCGTACTCCGGATCGAAAATTCTCGAAATGAAAAACTTCACCTGAGGAAACCTGGCCTCAATCTGATAGCCCCAGGCTTTCTCGATCGACGACAGGATCTGTTTGACCGCAGGGTCATCCAGGCTCCAATCGTCCCCTACAATCTGACTCAGTGATTGGTCAATAAGTACAATGTTCAGCCAGCTTTGCGCTTCTTCGGTGGTCGCATGAGTCAGGACTTTTTCGCGCAGTCGTGCCGGGCCCTCATTGAACCTGTCTAGAAAAAGGTAACCGTCTAACTCCTCAATGGTTGCGACCATCTCGTTTGTGAGGCAGACCAGCTGTTCCAGATTCATCGTGTGCCCGCTTACGGTTGCGTTGGAGGCGGAGTAGGAGGCGGCGGCGCGGGAGGAACCTCGTCGGGCCTGGGCTTTCTGACAACATCGGACCCTTTTCCGCCATTGGGATTGTTCGGATTCGGTTCCCACTCCTTGACGTTTGACCGAGTTATCCCGTCATGGGGCTTTCCACTAGGCCGATATTGCTTCCCTTCATTGGCATTTCCGGTGGGGTATGTAGTGTAGCCGCCCTTCCCATCCGGTATCGAATGAGGCGCCCCCCCGGCCTCAGGTAAAGGAGCAGGCGGTTTTGAGCGGATGTCTTGCGTGACGGGCGCCTGCTGATCTATGTACGAGATCGTGTATTCAACAGCACGCACGGTATAGAGAGATACCAACGCAGCGCCTGCCGCCACTGCCGGCCCACAGGGTGTCGCGGCACAAGCAACAATGGCTTCGCCGATGCAGAGGTCCTCGACACACCTTCCATCGGGATCCACGTTCTTTATAGGGTTATTGTTGGCATAGGCATATCGATTGAAGGTAAACACGTTACCCGGCGTTGGCTTGACGGGATCCGGGCTGAGAAAGTGCGAGTTGGGGTCGTAGTAACGAGCCTGCATGTACACGAGGTCGACGTCACTATCATTGACGTGGCCCGTATACCCAGGGCCAGTGACAGGTGCACCAAGAGCACTTTGGCCGTAAGGGCGATAGTCGTCGGACGATCGGAAGTTGCCGAGCGCATCTGTCGTAGCTAGTACCGATCCTTGCAGATTCGTGTAGTAGTAAGAGATTCCGCCCGCCGACGCGGGCCGGTGAGCGGCTATTAGTTTCCCGGCGAGATAGATGTAGTCAGTGCCGTTGCCCGTTGCCGCGTCGAAGTCCCACAACAGGCTACCGGCGCCGTTGTACGCGTAATACGTCGTGCCAGCCGGCGTCACCTTTTTCACGCGACGACCCGCGGCGTCGTAGGTATACGTACCCTTTCCGTCGATCGATGTCAGGCGGTTGGCCTGGTCGAAGTTGAAGTTCTGCGCGTCCTTGGCAACGGCATTGCCGCGCGCGTCGTAGCGGAACGTGTGCTGCGGCACGCCGTTGTTGCTGATCGAGTAATGATTGCGGTCAGACCAGCCGCCATGAGCAGCATCAAGACTTCGTGGAAAAGAATGACCTTGAGTATTTTTTCATCACCAGTTACTTCGCATGCGCGTTAGTTCCGGGCCCGCCCCATTGCCAACCTGTCGCTGTGTCCCGTCGATAGGACCGACGGGCTGCAACGAACTTGAAACGGTGCGGTGCGAGCAGCTCGCCGAGTTCCACCAACAAGTGCTTGCGCCACGCCGCCTTTTCGCTCGTTGGTTGGGATACATCCGTTCTATGGTGTACAGCACTATCGTCTCGCCGCGCTCGGCCTCGGGTGCGTTCTTTCCTGCCAGCGTGACGTCTCGTTCGACATCAGCCCGTCCTTCAAGAACTGGCCTTCCAAACGCGCTAGGTTGCCAGATCCCGTTTCACCAGATCCCCTGCCGCTCGCCTCCGCTACGGCTGCCTCAAGAAATACTCATTAGAAGCGACAGCTAAGAACATACCAAGCGGAATTCCGACGGTCGTCAAGATCATGGCGATCCATATTCGTTTCCACGTCTTATCCCGGACAGAGAGCAGCAAATTCTTTCCGCTTCGCGCACCGGGACCGTCGGTCGGCTTGATAAATTTCTGTGGATTGAGCAAGAAATCATACGATTGATTTTCCGAAGAATCGAAATCCAGAAACTCGCCCTGTTGCCTGGCCAGTTCTACCGCTTCGATCTTTACTTTCCGAAGACGGAACAGCGTGATCAAGAAGTAAGTAGATCCGGGGGCGGCGCCGCCGAAAAAGCCATATGAGACTATATCCACGTGTCGCTCCTAAGTGGTGCCCGCTGCGTTACATGATGGGAATGGTCCAGATCGATGGTACCAAGGGCGTCCACGGAGGCGGTGGCCGTCGCGGTGCTTTCATCGGTTACTCCGGGCGTGCTCTAGGGCGGTGCCGGCCTTGACCGCCTCCCATGCCACTGTCGATTGCCCCAGCACTTGCCGTTGGATCGATTTCAGTCTTCCCAAGATTGCAGATCTCCCTCAGCCACCTCATGCGACGACCATACTGTTAGTTCTTGCAGGGCCGCTGTCGATGTGGCCATGAATTAGCGCGACCTCACCCTGAGGTATCTTCGCACTCGCGGTCTTCGCTGTGTTAGTTGATCCCGTCTTTGTGTCGGAGGAGTTCTGCACAGTGAGCTTGCCGTCTTCGCCCTTCACGATGAAGCCTACCTTTTCTTCCGGGCCGTTGTGAACGGCCACCGTGCTTTTGCCGGTTTCACCGGCCGCCCTTATTTTAGGACTTTCCAGCGTGGTTTGGCCATTCGATGTCGCCACGTTGTAGGTATCGGCCGTGATCACGCATTGACCGTTCGTGCATGTCGTCGTCCGACCATCTGGATCGATGCGCATGATCGGGTTGTCGTTGACGTACGCATAGCGATTGAAATTTGCCTGATTTCCGGCAGAAGGGGTTACCGGATCGATACTCAAAAACCGTCCCACACCCGGATCGTAATAGCGCGCCTGCGTGTACACGAGGTCAACGTCACTATCATTGTTGATTGCAGGCTGTTGGGCATTCGCAGATCTCTCAAGCGCTGTTGCCTCGCGCTCCGTCATGGAGCCTTTCACCATTGTAATTTGACTGCGGCCATCGACCACTTCGTATTTTTCGATACGGCGGTCATTGACCGCGTAATTAATGATGCCATGGCCAAGCGGCTGCGCGTCGCCTGGGCTGATCAGGCCGTCGGACGAAACGCCTTCCGCTACGTTCGCTAGGAGCGGCGACAAGTTCGGCTCCAAAAGGGCGCTCATGACCAGCTTCACGCTGGCCTCCCTTGGCCCCCGTCAACACGTGAGGATCGGTCGTCGGGATCCCCTACCGGTTATAGATTTTTTTCTCCAAATGGGATCCCGACGAATCAAAAATATAAGTGACAGCCGTTGTTCCTCCCGGCGCACCGAATTCCTGGGCTGCCGAACCCGTATCGGGGAAAATCGTTACGTTGATCAAATCATCTTTACTGCCGACCTGCAGGCTTATCCGTTTCACCTTCGGCATATCTACTTTATAAAGTTGCACCGCTTTACCTAATGCCAGTACTTGCTCAGGTGTCACTCTGCAGTCCTTCTCGGTGCAGCTCACTGCTTCCTTGTAAGTCTCCAGCGGCTCGAAATCAGTCAAGGGTTGCATCTGTGCCAACACCGGGTGGCATGCGCACCCCATCATGGCTATCAAAGCGAAAACCCGTTGTCGTTTGACGATACTCATATCTGACTGCCTCGATCGAAGGACGCTGCTACCCATCTTCACTGCGTGATCTATCGCTGCTCTTCCTCTGCTTCTTGTTGTTGTTGCTGCTGTTCCTGTTGTTGCTGCTGTTCCTGTTGCTGCTGTTGTTGCTGTTGCTGCTGTTGTTGCTGGACGATCTTCGCCAGGTCGCCCTTGGCACCATTGTAGAATATGTAATAGTTGCCGCCTGGCGTGCCTAAATATCCACGATACTGACCAAGATCACCTGCAAAGTCGGTGTACCTCTTCATATCGTCCGGCGAGAAATTGTCACTATTCAGATTGTCTTTGTTGGGATCGCCCGTCGCCACTACGTTATTCGGGCCCAACCGCATGCTGTAATTTCCATGCGTGTGATAGTCACCGACCGAGCCCGCAGGCATCGGGGCGTTGCCCCCGGTTTCACTGATCTGCACCGGATTGGTGGCTACAAACTGCTTGCCCGAAACGACGATGTATCCAAGGTATTCGTGGTTAGTCAGTATGGATGTTCCATTGATGAAACGGAGTGCGTCCAGAGCCGCCATCTCGGGGGTTGCGAAGGGATCTCCGGGCTTTTGACCATCCTTGTCAACGAAGCGCGCAGGCGAGTTATCTGCATACGCGTATCGATTGAAATTGAATGAGTCTCCCGCGGCCGGTGTCTTGGGATCGACGCTCAGGAAGCGTCCCGTTCCAGGATCGTAATAGCGCGCCTGCATGTACACCAGGTCAACGTCACTATCGTTGACGTGGCCCGTGTATCCGGGACCGCTGCCGGGAGTGCCAAGAGCGTTCTCGCCATAAGGACGATAGTCATTGGACGAACGCGCATTGCCGGACGCGTCGGTTGTAGAGAGTACCGATCCTTGCGGATTCGTGTAGTAGTACGAGACTCCGCCCGCCGCCACCGGCCGGTGGCCAGCGATAAGATGCCCGGCAAGATAGATGTAATCGGTGCCGCTCCCCGTTGCGGCATCAGAATCCCACATCAGCTTTCCGGTACTGCTGTAGGCGTAATAGGTTGTTCCCGCTGGCGTGACCTTCTTCACGCGGCGTCCGGCGGCGTCGTAGGTGTACGTACCGCTACCGTCGATCGAGATCAGTCGATTCGCCAGGTCGAAGTTGAGGACTCGCGAGTCTTTGGCAACGGTATTGCCGCGTGCGTCATAGCGGAACGTGTGCTGCGGTACGCCGTTGTTACTGATCGACGCCAGCAGGTTGAAGGCATCGTAGTTGTATGTACTGGTACCTGAGCTGTTCGTCAGGCTGCGAATGTTGTTGAGCGTGTCGTAGGTATACGACTCGGTTCCCCACAGGTTGCCCGCCGTGGCCGCGGTGAGACGATCCAGGCCGTCGTACGTCATAGATCTGGTGCGCTGGTTGTTCGTCGCGATGTCGGTGAGCTGGGTGACGTTTCCGTTGGCGTCGTAGGTGATGTTCTCGGAGATGACGGGCGTTGTACCAGGCTGCCTGAAGGCAAAATTGCCGAACGTGTCCCGAAGGTTCTTGGTGCCGACATAGCTCGCACCACTACCCATCTGGTAGAACTGGATCGTTCCGTCCTTGAAGAGCGACAGATTCGACACATAACTTCCCACGATGGTCGGGCGACCGATGGCGTCCGGGTTGTACGGCACGAACTCGCCATCGGGATAGCTGGTCGAGCTTAAGGTGCCATTGGCATCGTAGCCGTATCCCAGCGTCCAGTTGTGGCCATCGATCGACAGGGTTTCGCTGGTAAGCAGGCTTCTCTTGTTGCGCCCGAAGGTCCAGCCGACCGTACCCGAGGTACTGGTCGCCATATCGCCCAGCGCATCGTAAGTGAAGGTGCTGGGCTGGGTGCCGGTCGGATAGACAATCGAGGTGACACGGTTCATGGCGTCGTAGGCACGCACGGTCTTGGTGCTTTCCACCACCTGGTCCTGCCCACAGCCTGTGCCGTTGAACGACGCGCCGGACACGCTCCAGGCGAAGTTGTCGGCGTTGTCGTAGGCCATGATCTCGCTGCCGGATTCCGGCTCCCACGTGCGGCACAGGCGGTGCTCGCTGTCGTAGCTCAGCTTCTTGCTGACTAATTGGCCAGCGCCATCCTGGGTGATGATCAGCGGATTGCCGTACGTGTCGCGGAGAATCGCCTGGTCGACGCTCTCGGGCGCCTGCACGTGGATGACCTGGTCATAGGCCGGCTCGTCGAACATCTGGAAGGTGTTCGTGGTGATATTGCCCTTCGCATCCTTCGCCTGAGTGCGGCCGCCGCCAAGATACGTGGTGATCGTTATCAGGTCACCAAGCTCGGACGTATGCCGCGTCCCGTTCGGGCGATTAAGCACGTCGCGGAAAGTAGCAAGGCCATTACCCATGTTGGATGGGAACGGAGCACCGGTATACCAGTACGATTGAAAAGACTGATTTCCCCTCCAGTCATAGTCCGTGCGCATGCTGTAGTAGATGCTGTTATCGGCGGGGTGCGAATCGTGAATGATTGGCCTGAGCATCGCGTCGTAGTAGAGCTGGTCAACGCTGTTGCCCTGAGTGGTCGTCTTCCGCCAGTGCACACCGCCAATGTTGCGGTCGGCCGCGGGCATGAGTTCGTACACGATGTGCTGCGCATTCCATGCGACCGAGTCGCCGCCCGGATAGGCGATGGTGGAGAGACGTCCGATCACGTCGTAGCCGTAGCTGGTGACATCGCCCTTCTGGTTCGCGATGGCGGTGATCTGACCCAGGTCGTCGACCGCGAGCGACTGCCCGGTGCCGTCCGGGTACAGAATGGTGCGCGGAATACCGCGGTAGTAGTTCTGTAGCGAAGTCGTATGGCTGTTGCCATCGGTGAACGTTGCAAGCTGACCTTGCGGATTGAAGGTATAGCTCATCACCGTGCGACCAAAATGGTGGCGCTCGAGCAAGGTGAAGTCGGTCGGGTTGTAGACGTTCTCGCTAACGGTCTCGCCCGCGGTTAGATTTTCGCTTGTCGTGGGCAGTCCGATCATCCAGTGAGGGAAGTCGTTCAGGTACGACGTCCGCTCCTGCACGAGGAACCCAAGATTGTTGACTCGCTCCACGGAAGTGGGTTGAGCCATGGCGTCGTAAGCACTGGCGAACCACTCCAGCTGATCGCCATCCTGGAATACGTCGCGGATGGCCATCGGGATGTGTTCGCCGATATGCGCGCTGTTGACGCGGCCTTGCGGGGCGAACCCCCAGGGGTGGGCATAAGAGGCAGCACGCCCGTCGACTGCCGGATTCGGGTTCACATACCCGTACTCGATGTTTCTTCGAAGGGCGGTGACATCCGCATCCCCGTTGAATATCTCCTCACCCAGCAGAAGACCCTCGCTGTAGTCGTACCGATTGCTGAAGGTGCTGCGTTCGGCATGGCCATCCGGATAGATCACCTTCGTCCAGACCGTCCCCTGGCATCCGGCGGTGCAGTTCTTCGACCAGCTTTCGAACGATGGCGAGTATGCGTAGCTCCAGGTCTGCGTGCCGATGCCTGTGCCGGTGAACTGGCGCTGGATAACCGACATGTTGTACCAGGCGTCCGGAATGGACGCATAGGTACCGGGAAGCGTCGACGTGTTCGGCTGGTTGACTCCGCCTGAGAAGCAGGACTGCGGAACATTCGAGCGCCCGCGCTTGACGCCCGCAACCGTGAACGACCCGCTCAGGCCCGACGGATGCGTGATGTGTGCCGTGTACGTCGTGCCCAGGTTTCCGGGCGTGCCAATCGCCTCGCAGGTGCCTGGTGCCGAGCTCATGTTGATGAATGCGTTATTGAGCGCGGTCATGTCGAACGACCATGTCGACCCATCCGGCTGGACAATCGAGGTCAACTGGGTCAGCAGGCCGATCTTCGTGTAGCCGTAGGTCCAGGTGCGCGAGCCAGCGGCATTACCCACCACGGTGACGGTCGATATCCGTGGCGTACCGGGTACGTAGGCGATGGAGACGTGGCGACCATCACTGCCGTCGATGGCGACGACCTGGTCGCCGCTATAGGTATAGGTGATGAAGTTACCGAAGCGGTCCTGCACGCGATCGACCAGCATACGGCCCTCACGTCGCACGAGCAGATCGTCACTCGAAAGGGCCGGCGACAGAGCGATATCGGTATGCGCCGCGAAGCCCGAAGGTGACGAGAAGAGCGGCCGGTGAATCGTCGGCATATTGCGGTAGGTCAGTTGACTCAGCCAGTACCTGGTACCGTCCGGCGCGATCGCCATGAAGCTCTGGGTCGCCGCGTCGGGGGCCGCGTGCTGCACGCAGCCCACGGTCCAGTTTTGCGTCGTGACGATGGGGAAGTCCGGATAGCTGACCTGGTAGAACGTAGCGCTTGGCGATGCCGTGTTCTGGGCGGAACGCTGAAGGAGATCCTGATTCCCCTGGCCCGGGATATGCAGCTGATAGCCCTGCCACCAGGCATCGGGCTCCCAATCGGTACGGGCGGAATCGCCCGCTGGCGCGGCCACGCTCGGTGGACGGCTGAATCCGGTGCAGATGTCTTTCTGGTTGATCGCCCCTTCCACCAGCCAGCCCTGAACATTATTTTGGTTGGCCGTCGTGGTGACAATTTCGGGCAGGTCAAGGTCCCAGTCACCGAAGGCGCGGTTCTGCAGGTCGGGCCGGTCGTCGGCCGCATGCAAGGTGAACTCGCGACCGATCGTAATGGTCGGTCCGGTACCCGGCACGGACACATCGACCTGTTCGAATGAGAGGCTGCCGTCGTAAAGACCGATGCGTTCGCCGAAGGGGTTCTCACCCAGGGGCTGAAGATCTTCGTTGACCTTGACGAGTTTCTTGTACTCGTCTTCGGGGGTCACCATGGTCTGCGCGCAGGCTACCGATATAGGTAGCAGGAGCGAGGCTGCGATCACGAAGTGTCGCAGTGAGAACCCTTGACGGAAAGTCGAGCGAACGACGTTCGCTCCCTGAACATTGCTGATCATTCCCTGCCCCTGTGCACCGAACGGTGATCCGTGGCGGCGAATCTATTCGCTTGCCAGATCGCCCGTCAACGAACTTGCGATGACAGCTAATTAATTGTTTCTTCATGTGTTTTCCATGCAACCTTAGGCCCGTGAAACGGCACCAACTCTTGTCATTTTGCCCGTTGGGTCATGGCGACTAACCATGCCGGACAGCAGTAGAATTCTGACCCTGGTGCTTTCGCGCCGAGGAGGTCCACCCATGCCACCTGTACGGATACTCGTTGCCCTTTCGATCGCCACCGCGATGGCCCTGCCCGCCTCCGGCCAGCAGATCGCGCCGGCACGCGACGTCAACCTGCCGGGCGTGACCGTCACCGCGGACGCCTATACCGAGAGTCGCGGTGGCTACCTGATCTCCGGCGACTTCAAGGTCGATCCGCGCATGCCTAGCGTGGTCTTCCCCGCCACGGCGCTGGTCGAAGGTGACGTGCTCAGCGTGGAACCGCAGCACCTCAACGACAACGATTACGTAGTGCTCCAGGAATGCGCCTCGGCGGACTGCAGCGACTCGCGCATCGTCCGCGTTTGGTCGTCCGTTGCCGGGCGTCCGATCGGCGGTGGCAACGACCGCCGTATCATCATTCCCCATGAGAACAAATACTGGATCTGGGCCAAGCGGCTTCCCGAGATCAGCCGTCCGGATTGCGAGACCTGCTCCACCCGCTTCACCAGCTTCGAACGCATGGGGCCGCCGATGACGATCAATCCAACCGGCGAGGAAGCCCGGTATCACCGCACCGAGCTGGACGCGGTCGCAAAGACTGATCCCCTCCCGGTAACGAAACAGCAGCACGAGGGCTCGACCTTCGTGATCACCTTTGCCGGCGGCTCTACGGTCCGGATACGGCGAATGCACGCCGCAGCACCTTAAGGATTCTGTTATGCCGTCCCTTGGCGCCATCGCCTTCCTGGTCCACGACTATGACGAGGCCATCACCTTCTTCACGCGCGCACTGGGTTTCACGCTGATCGAAGACACCCCCCAGGGCGAAGGCAAGCGCTGGGTAACCGTGGCTCCCCGCGGTTCGGACGGCACTCGCCTGCTGCTTGCACGTGCGGTCACCGACGAACAACGTGCGCACGTGGGCAAGCAGGGTGGCGGTCGCGTCTTCCTGTTTCTGCACACCGACGACTTCGCAGGCGACCACGCGCGAATGCGCGAGCATGGCGTCCACTTTCGCGAGGAACCACGACACGAAGCCTATGGCAGCGTCGTGGTCTTCGAAGATCTTTACGGTAACGGCTGGGACCTCATCCAGCCGGCCTGACCAGGAACACAACATGACCGACAAGACGATCCGACTGGCCGTGCTGGACGACTACCAGCGCGTGGCGATGCAGAGCGCGGATTGGTCCGCGCTGAAGGGCCGGGCGGACATCACCGCTTTCCACGACCACGTGTTTGACCATGACACTCTCGTGGAACGGCTGTCACCCTTCGATGCGGTCTGCGTCATGCGCGAACGCACGCCCATGACAGCGGCGCTGATCGCGGCCCTGCCAGGGCTAAAGCTGATTGCTTCCACCGGACGAGGCAACGCGTCCATCGATCTCGATGCCGCGGCAAAGCACGGCGTCGACGTCATGCACACGGGTTACGCCTCGACGCCGACCATCGAGTTCACCTGGGCGGCCATTCTAGGTCTGGCCCGTAACATCGCGGGCGAAGCCGCGTCGGTGCGTGCCGGGGAATGGCAGGTCGGCCTCGGTACTGAGCTGAGCGGCAAGACGCTTGGCATTCTTGGCCTGGGCCGGATCGGTTCAGCCGTCGCGCGGATCGCCCAGGCCTTCGGCATGCAGGTGATCGCCTGGAGCGAAAACCTGACCGTAGAAGCTGCCAGCGCCATCGGTGTGCGCCGCGTTACAAAGAGCGAGCTGCTCGCACAGTCGGACTTCCTCACCATCCACACACGCTTGAGCGAGCGGACGCTCGGCCTCATCGGTGCCGCCGAACTGGCCGCTATGAAGCCCACCGCGCGCCTGATCAACAGCTCGCGCGGCCCCATCGTCGATGAGAAGGCGCTGATCGACGCGTTGTCGCATGGCCGTCTTGCCGGCGCAGCCGTGGACGTTTTCGACATCGAGCCGCTACCGGCGGATCATCCGTTCCGCACGCTGCCCAACGTACTTGCCACGCCGCACATCGGCTACGTCACCGAGGAAATGTACCGGACGTTCTACGGCGACAGCGTCAATAACATCGTGGCATGGCTCGACAAACGCCTCAGAAGCTGACGACCTTCCTGTCGTGGTCGTCGTCATGGTCGTCGTCGTGATGCTCGCCCTTCGGCTTCATCGTCATCAGTTCCAGGGGCTTGCCGTTGACCAGGCGCACGCTCCAGCCCTTCTGCAGGCTGGCAAGATCGTTGAGCTGCGGGCAAATGGCGTTCGCTTTGGCTTCAAGCGCTTTCGAGCGCTTGTCCATTTCGCGATTCATCGCCTTGTCCAGCGATTCAGCCCGCGCCTGTAACGCGGCCACCTTGCTCGCATCGCCCGAAAGTGCCGCAGTTACCGCGCTCGACGTGACCGAACCCACCAGTTCACCGACCGAATCGGATACCGACCCGGCGACGGTCTCGGTCATGCGGTCCGCCGACCAGTGGCCGGCACCGACACCTTCGTCGATCTCACGCAGCGCTTCGGCCTGCTTCCGCTTGAGCTTCTCCAGCATCCTTCCCCGCTGGTCGCCGTCGGCGAAGGACAGCGTCACCGTGGTCATCGCCGTGAAACCGAGCTCCACGCCCTCCCGCGCGATCGTCGCGATCTGCGGCATCAAGGCACGGACGCCGGCTTCGTAACGACGCAGGGCATCGGCGTCGGCGCGCGACACGGCGACGGCCTTGCCGTCGACCCGGAGGTCACCATCGCGAAGGAAAACCTCAGCTGGTTTGCCATCGGTACGGTGGAAGGAGAGGCCAGCCGCGGTGACGTCGACATCGTAAGGCGTCGAATAGTCCTGCTTGCAGGTATCGGTGCTGAAGTTCAACCCGGTCGCCTGGCCGGCCGTTGCGGCAAGCGTGAAGGCGATGGCGGCGGTGCCGGCGATGATCGGATGGCGCATGACCCTTCTCCCCAGGGAACGGATGTTCACCGGGTTCGATGCATCCGGCTGGCCTAAGGTTTAGGCCCTTCCGCGCCGGGACGCATGGGCGGTTGGTCACGCCCTGACTTCCGGCAGGGGGTCAGGAGGCGATCCCGCGCTCGCGCGCGTACTCGGAGAGACGGCTGTCGTGGTCGATGCCGAGTTTGCGCATGGCGTCGCGCTTCTGGCGGCTGACCGTCTTCACGCTGCGGCTCAGCCGCTCGGCGATCTGTGAGATCGACATGCCGCCGACGTAGAGCCGGACCACCTCGATTTCCCGTGCGGACAGACGGACCGCATCGACCGTGCTCTGCACGCCACCGGCGTCGAACTGGCGCCGGATCGTATCGCTCATGTACGCCCGACCGGAGGCGGCGTAGCGTACGGCGACAGCCACTTCCTTGAGGGGCGCACGTTTGTCGCACAGACCCAGCGCGCCGCGGCTGCGCATGGTCTGCAGCACGGCCGGATTGTTCACCATGGTTAGCACGACCACCGGCAGGCGCGGATAGCGCCGGCGAATGAGGTCGATCAGCGACAATCCATCACCATGACGACCACCGGGCATCGAGAAATCCGTTACCACCACATCGCACGGACGAGACGCCAGCAGGTCGACGAGCTGGTCGCCGTTGGCAGCTTCGCCGACCACTTCGATATCACCGGCCGCCTCCAGGGCGGCACGGGCCCCCATCAGGACCACGGGGTGATCGTCGGCAATGATCGTTCGCAGAACCATGTCTTCCCTCGTAAGCGGATGTGTGCAGCCGCTCTCCATGAGATGTGCTACTCGTCTTACCATCGTGGAGATTACAGTAATCGTCCGCTCGTGGTCGAAGGAACACCATGAAGCAATTGAGAATATTGGCCATTTTTTGCGGCGTTTTGTTCGCTCCATGCCTGCAGGCGAGCTTGGCCGACACGCGGAGTGAGCACACCGGACAGAGTGACCAGGTCACGATCTTTCAAGCGGACGCGGACTCGCCCTCGGCGATTGCCGCCAGGCACGCCGACGCGCATGCATCGACGATCGCCGCACGCCCTGAGGTAGCGCTCAGCGCGGCCGAGCGGGCATGGCTGGCCCGGCTCCCGGTGCTCCGAATCGGGATCGATCCGACCGCGGCCCCTGTCTCCCAGATCGGCAGGGATGGCGATGCCGAGGGGCTGGCGATCGACTACCTGCGCGAAGCCGCCCGGGTGCTCGGACTGCGCACCGAGACAGTGACCACGGCGGACTGGAACGACACCGTGCAGCGCGCGGTCGCCGGCGACATCGACCTGCTCCCCGCGGCATCCGCGAGCAACCTCGAGCTGGGCCGGCACTTCGACTTCACCGCGCCCTACCTCGAGCTGCCGGTCATGATCGTGACCCGCGAGAACGCCTTCCTCGTCACGGGGCCCGACGATCTGCGCGGGCGCAGGATCGCGGCGAATCTCGCCCAGGGTGCCGTGGCGGCGGCGGTCGCACCGATGTCGTCCGTGGAAGTCACGCCGGTTTCCACTACCGCCGAAGGACTATCGGCCGTGGCCTCCGGCAAGGTGGACGCCTATGTGGGCGACATCGCCACCGCCGAGGTACTCATTCGTCACGACTACCCCGCGCAGCTCAAGGTGGCCGCCCCCTCCGGCGAGCGCGCTGGCATATCGATGGCGCTGAACCGACGCTTCGCCCCGTTGCTTCCGTTGCTCAACCGCGTCATCGCGCAGATGCCCGAGCGCCGGAGCCAGACGATTCGCAATACCTGGCTTCGTTCGGACTACACCTGGGGCGGATCGTGGAGGGATATCGCGCGGAAGGTCGGCCCCGCAGGCGCCGTCGTGCTGGCGTTGTTGCTCCTGATCAGCCATGCCTATCTCCGCCTGCGGCGCGAGACCCGGCGGCGCGAGCGCACCGAAGCGCAGCTGGCCGACGTGACACGAAACATACCTGCGGTGGTTTATCGCTTCCTCTACCGCGACGATGGCCGCATCGACTTCGTCTATGTCGGCGGCAATCCGGAACCCATCTTTGGCATCTCGTCCGACACGTTTCTCCACGATGAGCGCAGCGCCTTCGCGCGGATCGACATGCGCGACCAGGCGGGCCTGATGGATGAGGTCGCTCGCGCGGCGACGTCGCTCACACCGATCCATGCGGAGATGCGCATTCGTGACGCATCGCCGGAGCGCTGGGTGGCCTCGCATGCCGTGCCCCGACGCCTCGACGATGCCGTCGAGTTCACCGGCTACTGGATAGACATCTCCGAAGGTCGCCTGCAATCAGCGCAGCTGGCGACAGCCAAGGAAGCCGCCGAATCCGCCACGCGGGCGAAGAGCGAGTTCCTGGCAACCATGAGCCATGAGATACGGACGCCGATGCACGGCGTCATCGGCATGCTGGAGATGCTTGGCTCGACGTCGCTCCAGCCAGCGCAACGACGCCTGCTTGGCACCGCGGAAACATCGGCCGGAGCATTGCTGCAGATTCTCGACGACGTGCTCGACTTCTCACGGATCGAGGCCGGGCAGCTCGCTGTCGAGCACAGGCCGGTCGACCTGCGCGAGTTGACCACGGCGGTGGTCGAACTGTTCGCCTGGCAAGCCAATGAAAAGGGAATTTTGATCGAGCGGCGGATCGACGAACGTCTGGCCCGCTACGTCCTCACCGATGGCGCTCGCTTGCGCCAGATCCTCCTCAACCTGGTCAGCAATGCGATCAAGTTCACGGCGCGCGGCAAAGTCACCCTTATGGTCGATGTGGTGGGCAATCACACTGGCCGCCAGCAGTTGCACATCACCGTGGCGGACACGGGCATGGGTATCGCGCCTGACGACATCGTCCGGTTGTTCGCCCCGTTTACCCAGGCCGAATCCTCGACAACGCGTCGCTTCGGTGGCAGCGGCCTCGGCCTCGCCATCAGTCGACGCCTGGTCGGACTGCTCGGCGGTGATATCGGCATGACAAGTGAGCCCGGTACGAGCACCCGGGTCACGATTACCCTGGATTTGCCGGTGGTCGTCGGCGAAGCGCCGGATGCACTACTGACGCCCGCCCGCCTGGTGTGCGCCGACGTGTCGCTGGATGTGCTCGTCGCCGAGGACAATCCCACCAATCGCGAACTGATTGCTGCGCAGTTGGAGCGACTCGGTCACCGGCACACGATCGTCGATGACGGCGAACAGGCGCTGCTGGCAGCGACCGGCCATGCCTTCGACGTGCTCCTGACCGACCTGCAAATGCCTCGACGCGATGGTTACGCGCTGGTGCGTGCCCTTCGGGCGAACGACGCCACGCTGCACATCATCGCCATGACGGCCAACGCCATGCCCGAGGAGGAGGAACGCTGCCTCACCAGCGGATTGGATGGGTTCGTCACCAAGCCTGTACGGCTCGATGCACTACGTGGCGCTTTGGCGGCTGTCACCGTCGCGGACACGGTCTGGAACCTCGAGGCTTTGCGTGAGGACTTCGGCAGCCTCGTGATGCTCCCCGCCATGGTGACCCGGTTTGCTGCGGCGATGCAGGACGACCTCGCCGGCTCGGCGAGTCTGCGCAACCCGGGCGAGGCCGCCGCGTGGAGTCACCGCCTCAGTGGCGGCTTGAGCGTATTCGGGCCTTCCCGCGCCGCAACGATGCTCGAGCGCTTCGAAAGGGAGCTTCGAGGCGATGACGCCGAGGCCGCGCTGCGACAGCTTCCCGACATGGTCGCGGCATTACGGGCGCACGTGGCGAAGCTGGTTCAGGCCGCTCAAAACCTGACTGAGAATTGAGCTCATTCTCAAAAGAAAGTCGGATTTTTCAGACTAATCTGATTTCTTACGCAGATCAGACCCTCGATTCTTGTTGACGTACGCCGACAGGCGCATCGAAACCGAGGGTTGCACATGAATCAATACGTCATCGAGTACCACATCGCCGATGTCGGCCACGCGTGGGGCATCTTTCGCGAAGGCGTGCAGATGGCGGTGCGGAAAGATCCCGGCGACGCCATCGCGTTCGCGAATTTTTTCGCGGACCGCGAAACGCGCATGGCGGCGCGTCATGTGCGCGTATCCGCCGATCGCCACATGCACCAGACCCTCAGCGAACTCAGGCGCGCCGCCTGAGGGCCGGAGTCTTCAGCGGCCCGTCGCGCCGCCCATATGAACCATGTCCAGGTGCAGCAGGCGCAGACGCGCTATATGCCGGCCGACGATTGCCCGGTCGCCCGATGAGGATTCCAGGCGCAGGAAGGCATCGAGCAAACGACGCTCCATGAGTTCCAGCGTGCGGATGTAAGTCACATCAGGATCGTGGGAGAGCTTGGCCGAGGCCTCCATCACGCTGCGTCGGACGCCGCTCATGGGGCCGCCGGCCGTGGCGGGTCGACCGCCTGTCGCGGTCACCTCGCCCTGCAACTCAGCGGCGATCGTGGTCAGGGAATCCGCGGATTCCTGGAGAATCGCCTTGAGGCCCGGCTCTCGCACGCCACGTGCCGCCTGACCATAAAGATCCCGATCCGCGATAACGCGGCGAATCAGCCCATTCACGACACGGATCGAGTTGCGTTCCATGGGTGAAACGTTAGACCTGTCGGACTTAGCCGGTGATAAACGTCCCGGGATCCGGTCAGCCGGCGGTCATCCGCCTGTCTCGATCAACATGAGGGGCTGACCCGCTGCATCGCGTAACCCCGACTGCAGGTCGACCAATTGCCGGACAGACGGGCAGAGGGCCTGGACCCTCGGTCTGAGCGCCGCCTCCAGCTTTGCCAGGACGCGTGCCTGCCCACCCGTGGAGACATCCGCCACACGGTCGCGCAGCGCCGCCGCGCCCTGCAGGTCGCCGTTCATGGCCAGCTGCATCGCCTCACCCCCCACATCCTGGGTCAGCAGGGGTGCAATGTCCGACACGATTTCCTGCGCGTAAGCGCGCATGGCGTCCGCCTGCCAGTCGCGGGTGCTCTGGCTCGCGGCGATCCGCCGCTTGATATCGGCGACCCGACTGGCGAGAGCCCGGTCGAGTTCACCGCTGCTCAGCGAATTCGGCGAAGCCCTGCTCGCCTCTTCGCGGACGGCACGCGCGGCAATGTCCACGCCATCGCTGGCGATCGCCTTGGCCTTGGGCACCAGGCTGCGGACATTTCGCTCGAACAGGGCCACACGGTCCTGTTCGTCGGGCCGCAGGCTCACCGCACGACCGTCTGTCGCAAGGCTGCCGTCGTGCATCCGCACGCTGCGCGGAGCCACCTCGGGTCGTTCGAACAGGAGGGCATCCGTACGGACCGTGAGGTCGTAGCTACTGGCCACGCCGCAGGAAACGGCGGGCGCGTCCTGCGCCGCGACGCCGCCCGCAAGGCAGACGGCGACGACGAAGGAAATCGAGCGGAAGGGCATGCGGGTCACAGCACCGGCTGGGCGAACTGTTGCCGCACCGACACGCTACCGAGCACCCAGGCCAGCCAGGCCAGCACCGGCACGGAGATGGCCTTGAGTACGACGCCCATCATGAGGATGGAGCGTGTCTTCATGCCGCGGGCCAGCAACTCGGGCGGCAGACCCGCCTGGCTGAGGACGACACCGATCTCCTGCGCCTGGTGAAAGGCGACCACGGCCGTGTAGACGGCCCACACGGCCAGCACGCCGGCCACGACGCGCATGGCGCTACGGCCCCACTCGCGCCAGCGCAGCGTTCCCAGCGCCAGCACCATCACGGCGAAAGCGGCTAAGGCGTAGCCCAGCGACCAGGCCGTGAGGATGCGCGGATCGGGTCCACCTGCCGCAATCGCCTCGGCGCTCAACGCGCCGATCGCATTGGCGGCCAGGATCGCGCCGTAGGTATTGATCACAAAGCCTAAGGCAGCCAGCAGCATTACCAGCCAGACCACGATGCGCCAGGGCGCGAACGGACGGGCGTGACGGGCGCCTTTCAGAGCCTTGAACATGCTCAGGCGCCCGACGCCTTCAGCTGCGCGAGGTCGGAAAGCACCTGCCCGGAGTTCTTTTCCGGATCCACGTCCTTGTAGACCTTGACGATCTTGCCGGCCGGGTCGATCAGGAAGGTCTCGCGACGGGCGTACTTGCTGCCCTTCTCATCGCTGAGCACGTCGTATTTCGTCGCCATGGCGCCATCGGCGTCCGAGAGCAGCGGGAACGGGACGTGGTATTTCGCGGCGAATTCGGCATGCGACTTCACGTCGTCCAGGCTGACGCCGTAGACCACGGCACCGGCCTTGTGAAGCTTGACGATGTCGTCGCGGAAGGTGCAGACCTCGGTGGTGCAGCCGCCGGTGAAGTCCTTCGGATAGAAGTAGACCACCAGCCACTTGCCCTTCTCGGTGTCGAGGCTGTGCCACTCGCCCTTCTGGTCCTGCAGCTTGAAGTCGGGCGCCTTGTCGCCGACGGCGGGGCCGGTCGGGGTGGCGGCCCAGGCGGAGACGGTAACCAGGCTAAGAGCGAGAAGCGTAAAGAGGCGACGCATGGGGAAACCTCGGTGGGTGGGAATGAAGGGAAGTGTACTCGTCCGCGTGAATGCGGGTTCCGCCCCTTTCGGTTGCATGGTGCCTGCGACTCGCAAAAAAAAGAGGCACCCCGGAGGGCGCCCCATGGATCGACGAAGTACAGGCTTACTTGATCTTCTCGATCTCGAACTTGCTCAGGTCGACGCCCAGGTTGAAGCCACGGCCCGTGCCGGTAATGGCCAGGGAGACTTCGCCCTTGGTCATCGCCGCGCTCTCGGCACTCTTCACGACACCGGCGTTGGCGCCGCCGCTGGCGTATTCGCCGTAGATCTCGCTGATGCCATGGACGTGGGTGAACTCGCCCTTGCCACCTTCGATGCTGAACTTGCCGGCAGTGAGACCGCCGCCACGCACATGGATCATCACCTCGGCGCTCTGCCCGTTATCGCAGCGGACATGGCCCCGGCCATCGGCCTTCTTGTAGATCGCAGCCCAACCCGTGGTGCTGAACGTCATGTGGCATTTGACCTCGGCGTCAGCCTTGGCGGGCTGCACGGAGAAGGTACCTGCAGCGGCGAGGGCCAGGACAGCCAGACCGGTAATGCGCTTGATCATGTTCGTTTCTCCGTGGGTAGGTGGCAGGAAGCTGCGAGACGGATTCTGTACTCACGAATGTGAAGAAACCCGGAGGCCCCTGACACCCGTTCAGGAAAGCGGAGGATTCGTCGGTTGCCCGTGAACCGACTCCCCGTGCACAGCAGGCCGCTTTACTATCGATCCAACGCCGCATCTTGAGGGGAATCCCATGCCCAAGCACATCCTGGTTGGCTATGACGGCTCCGAAACCGCCCGCCGCGCTTACCTTTTCGCCCTGGAACTGGCCGCCTGCGCCGGCGCCAGGGTTCAGGTGCTCTCGGTGCTCCAGATCGACAACGGGGCCGATACGGCGGCGCTGATGATGACGGACAACGGCAGGGAGCGGCTCGAGTCGCTGGACGCCGAGGTCAAGGCCCTGAAGCCCGAAGCGGGCGTACCGGTGGCCGTCGACCTCATCCACGGCAGCCCCGGGGACGCCCTGCTCTCTTACGTGGCCCAGCACGGGGTGGATCACATCGTCATCGGGCACACCGAGCGCGGCGCCCTGGCCCGCTGGCTGGTCGGCTCGACATCGACCGACGTACTGGCCAAGGCCCACGTGCCGGTGACGGTGGTCCGGTAGCCGCAAGGATGCTGCGTAGCCATGCCCGCCCGGCTTTGTCACAATTCGGTCAGATGCCCGCTGGGCGATAAGACAAAGCGATCGGGGAAAACGAGTGAGCTACGCCGCCACTTTGCCATGGACGCTCGAAAAACTGGACCTCTCGCGGATCGACATCGAGAAGGTCAGGCATAACGAAGACCTGTTCCTGCTGCTGTGCAGCTCCTCGTTCGTCGAGAGCGGCTCGGACCTCTACACCCACCTCCTGGTCGACCACTTCGCCGGCGACGAGACGCTGCAAGCCTGGCTTCGCGATCATTGGGAGCACGAGGAGATGCAGCACGGCCGTGCGCTCGCGGCTTATGTGCGCCACGTCTGGCCGGAGTTCGACTGGGAAACCGGTTTCAAGAACTTTTTCGCTCATTACGGTTCGGTTTGCACGCCCGACGAGCTCGAACCGAACCGAGGCCTGGAGCTTGCCGCACGCTGCGTCGTCGAAACGGGAACGGCGAGCCTCTATCGCGCCCTCAACGACGTGACTGACGAGCCGGTATTGCGCGAACTGACGAACTACATCAAGAGCGATGAAGTCCGTCATTACAAGAATTTCTACCAGCACTTCCGTATCTATCGCGAGCGCGACAAGATCGGTCGCTTCAGCACCTTGCGCACCTTGCTCAAGCGTCTGAGCGAGATCAAGAACGAAGACAGCGACATTGCGCTGCGTCACGTGTTCAACATTCGCCATCCCGATAAGGCGAACGATGACGCGGAGTTCCGTCGCATCGCAGGTCGCGCGGAGAGCCTGCTCAAGAAGCACCTCCCCGCCGAGATGACGGTGAAGATGCTGCTGCGCCCACTCGACCTCCCGGCCCGACTCAACACCATGCTCGAGTGGCCGCTAACGCGCATCACCGAAAAGCTGTTCCTGCACTAAAACCAGCGCGCCGATCCAAAATGCAGGAGCCGATTCATCGGCGATCCGACCGCTTGATGTAGGAGCCGATTCATCGGCGATAGGGTGCTCGCGAACGCATCACTTCTTCTTAGAAAGCGGCGCCCACTTATCCGCATCAAAACCACCTGTCTCGAAAGTCAGCGTGGTTTCGCCCCGGCTGACCGTGACCACGTCAATGGTGATCCGCTTGGTCTTCGCCATATCCTTAATGAACTGGGGATCGTTACGGAAGATCAACGCAGGCTCGCCGGTCGGCGGACGGAAGGCTTTCAGCGTTTTCGGCTTGCCGTCGAAGGTGGCCTTTAGCGTGCAGTCGCCCTTGCAGACGAATCCCTTCCCCGCCGTGGCGTAGAGAAAGACGGTCTGGCCCCAGGCAGTGTGGCGGCGGAGGATCAGCCGCACCGTCTCCTCGCCCGTCGGGCGGGTGGACTGGATCGTCGCCGTGCTCTGCGTGCCGCCCTGCATGGGCGAGGTCTGGTAGAGCCACAGAGCCGTCAGGCGCGCCTTCTCGCTGGAGGCCTTGTAGTTGGTCTCGAGGTTGTCGAGCGTTTGCTTCACCTCGGCCGCGGCCGGGGTGTCCGGATACTTGTCGACGATCTCGTGACCCAGCTGCACCGCAGGACCATCGTTGTGCAGCTTCAGCAGCTGCTGATAGGTCTCGAGTTTCTTCGCCGCTTCATCGGCCTGGTTGTTCGCCGGTGCCTGCTGCGCAGCCTGGGGCTCGGACGGCTGTGAACAGGCGCCCATCGTGGCGGTGGCAAGGAGAACGGCGAGCTGAGAGTAACGGCGCATGGCGAAGGCATCCCGGAAACGAAGCCCTAGCTTCGCCCTTCGGCGCGGCCGCTGGCAAGGCGAGCGTAGAATCGCCCGACTCCCCAAGGATCGCCCATGACTTCGTCGTCCCCGGAAGCCGTATCCCTCCTTCGCCATCGCGCCTTCCTGCATTTCTGGTTCGCCAAGAACGCCTCCAGTTTCGGTTTCCAGATGATGTCCGTCGCGGTCGGCTGGCAGATCTACGAGATCACCCATCGTGCGCTGGACCTCGGCCTCATCGGCCTGGTCCAGTTCGTGCCCTCGGTGTTGCTGGCCCTGCCGGCCGGCCACCTGGCCGACCAGTTCGACCGGCGCCGCATCGTCACCCTTTGCCAGTCCATCGAGTGGCTGGCGATCGCGCTTCTCGCTGTTTTCAGCCTCACCGGGCACATCAACGAGGTCGGCATTCTCGCCCTGGTGTTCGTGGTCGGTGTTGGCAAGGCCTTTGAATTCCCCGCCCTGCAATCGATGCTCCCGGCGCTGGTCCCAGCCGCCGTGCTACCACGTGCCATGGCGTCAACGGCCTCGGCCGGCCAGGCGGCGATGATCGCCGGCCCCGCCCTCGGCGGCCTGCTCTACGTCGCCGGCCCCGGCGTGGTCTATTCGGTCTCCGGGGCGCTCTACCTCATCGCACTGACCCTGATGTCGCGACTGTCGTACGACCACCAGCCGCCGCGCCGTGAGCCGGCCACGCTGAAGACCCTGTTCGCTGGCGTGCACTTCATCCGCCATCGTCCCGCCGTCTTCGGCGTGATCTCCCTGGATCTCTTCGCGGTGCTGCTGGGTGGCGCCACCGCGCTATTGCCGATCTTCGCCAGGGACATCCTGCACACCGGCCCCTGGGGCCTTGGCCTGCTCCGTGCAGCACCCGCGGTCGGTGCGCTGCTGATGTCCGTGTGGCTTGCCCATAACAGCCTGACGCGACGCGTGGGGCCGATCATGTTCGCGTCCGTGGCGGGCTTCGGCGTGGCCACCATCGTTTTCGCGCTCTCGTCCACGCTCTGGCTATCACTGGTCGCGCTGTTCGCCCTGGGCGCGTTCGACATGGTCAGCATGGTCATCCGCGGGGCCCTGGTGCAGCTGGAGACGCCAGACGACATGCGTGGGCGGGTCAGCGCGGTCAACGCCATCTTCATCAACACATCCAACCAGCTGGGCGAGTTCGAGTCCGGCATCCTCGCCGCGGCCCTGGGCGCGGTGAATGCCACCCTGATCGGGGGTATCGGCACCCTGGTCGTGGTCGGCCTGTGGACCTGGTGGTTCCCCTCCCTGCGACGCCGCCAGGGCCTGGTATCGGACCCCGAGCCCATCGAAGGCGCCAGCGATACCCTCTGACACAGCGCCGGAAACGTGCTAATAAAGTGGACGTCTATACCGCCAAAGGGGATGTCCACGATGAAGCGCCTGCTCGCCGCCGCCCTTCTCACCCTTGTCGCGCCGGCCTATGCCGCGCACGAGGGTCCCGCCAGTCTCGATGCCGCGCTCGCCCAGGGCAAGCGTGAGCACAAGCCGGTGCTGGTCGATTTCCAGGCGGTATGGTGTTACTCGTGTTATTACATGGCCAGCCATGTCCTCAACGGCAAGGAATGGGACGATCTCGGGAAGAAGATCGTGTTTTATGAGGCCGACGCGGACAAACCCGCGGACAAGGCGTGGATGAACAAGCTCAATGTTCACTTCCTGCCCACCTATGTCGCCATCGGTCCGGATGGCGAAGAGCTGGGACGCATCCTTGCCGAGCAGCCTCGCGAGAAGTTCTATCCCGAGGTTGCGTCGCTTCTTTCCGGCGACTCCCGGCTTTCGCATCAGAAAGACGAAGCGGTGAAGGGTTCGCTCGCCTCGGTGGCCGACGTGCTTGACACCTACCAGCTGCGTTACCAGGGCAAGGAAGGCATGGCCTGGTTCGATACGCTGCCGGCCATGGTTCGTAATGTGTCGGACAAGGACAAGCGCGTTGCCCTGGTTAAGCAGAAGCTGCTTCTGCTCGAGGCGAAGGCGGACAAGAATGACAAAGGCATCGCGGATGCCGCGACGAAGGTGCTGGCCGGGAACATCGGCTGCGACCGTCCTTATGTGCTCGACGACCTGATCGAATCGACCTCTGCACAGCCACCAGCGACGCGACAGCCCTCGCTGTCGTTGCAAAAGCCCGCATACGACGACTACCTGGCGACGCAGATCTTCACCGCCTTGCCCGCGTGTGCCGACCAGCGCAGCGCCGTACTTACCGCCGCCGATCTGGATGCCGCGCTCGGCGACTCCGCCGGCGAACAAGCGGTACTGCGCAAGGCGATCAACCTCAGTCGTGAAAAGCTCCACGGCGATCTGAAGAGCGACCGCAATCTCGCCGACAACCTGCGTGTCTACCTCGTTCGGGCCAAGGCGGGCGATGAGCTCGACACGCTGGAGAAGCAGCTGATCGCCGCGTATCCGGACGACTACGTTTACAACTATCGCTACGGGCGTCGACTCGTCGAAAGCGGCAAGTTCGAGCAAGGCCTGCCTTATCTCGAGACCGCCGCGAAGAAAGCCTACGGCGCCAACACGATCAGCGTTGCGACCTATCGGGTGAAGGCACTGCATGCGCTAAACCGCGATGCAGAAGCGCGCAAGCTCGTCACGGCCACGGTGGCGGCGCAAGGCAGCGCGTTCCCCGAGCAGGCAAAGAAGCTCCAGGAAACTCTGCCGACGAGTTCCAGCTAACCGCGCTCCTTGTGGGAGCCGCTTCAGCGGCGATTTAGGCATCGCTACGTAGCCAGCCTTGATCGCCGCTGAAGCGGCTCCCACATGGCACACGTCAGGTCTGCGACGTACCGTAGACCACAGAATCCAGATGCTCAACCCGCGCAATGGTGTCCAACGACACCGTCGCCGACCACGCCGGCCGGTCGTTATCAATCAGCTTCACCACACCGTTGATGCCTTCGGTCCCGCTGGCATCGACGAACGCCTGCACCGTGGGTACCACAACCACAACACCCTGAATCGTCGAGCCATCCTGCAGATGAAGGACGACCTTCGCGTTATCGGGCAGCTCGTGAACCAGCGCCTGCAGACGCCCGATCGTGCCCTTGTCGGTGTGAATCGTGTCGGCTTCGCGGCCCATGGCGGTGTCCTCGTAGTGGCAGACCACCGACGCTACTCTCCGCCCGTCGATGGAATGTCTACGGGGCGCGCTGCTACGCTGCGCCCTCTTCCAGATGCGGGCCAGCCATGATCATCGTCCACCACCTGAATAACTCGCGCTCCCAGCGCGTCCTCTGGCTGCTGGAGGAACTTGGTCTGCCCTATGAGATCGTGCGTTACCAGCGAGACCCCAAGACCATGCTGGCACCCAGGGAGCTGCGCGCCATTCACCCGCTCGGCAAGTCGCCCATCCTCCAGGACGGCGACGTGACGCTGGCCGAGTCGGGGGCCATCGTCGAGTACCTGCTTGAACGCTATGGCCAGGGCCGCCTTAAGCCTCCCGTCGGTAGTCCCGACTGGCTGCGCTTCATCTATTTCCTGCACTACGCCGAAGGTTCGGCGATGCCGCCCCTGCTATTGAAGCTGGTCTTCGTGCGCATGGAGACGGCGCCGGTACCGTTCTTTGCCAAGCCGGTCGCCCGGATGCTCGCGAAAGGCGCTCAGAAGGCCTTCGTCGACCCCCAGCTGAAGCTGCACCTGGACTACCTCGAGGGCGAAATCGGCAAGTCGGAGTGGTTCGCCGGCAATGAGTTCACGGCGGCCGATATCCAGATGAGCTTCCCCTTGGAGGCCGCGGCCAGCCGGGGCGGGCTCGACGCATCGCGGCCGAAGCTGCACGCCTTCCTCGAGCGCATCCACGCACGCCCGGCCTACCAGGCGGCGCTCAGCAAGGGTGGCAGATACGACTTCGCGTGATAACGACGAGCCTGAATCCCTGTTCAATCCGGCACTTGCCTGTTTACACGACCCTCACGACCCGGGCCGCAAAGTCGGTTCCCGTCAGCAACGCTTGAGAGGGAGCCATCCAATGAGCAGAAATCGTGAGTTCGCGCAGCAGGTCGAAAGCGCCGTCAACGGCGTATCCGGCCGCGTTCGCCACTACGCGGATGAGGCGACCGGCGCAGGCAACGACCTGCTCGAGCGCACCCGTCGCGTCACCAACAAGTTCGCCAAGCGCAACAGCGGCAGCAGCCAGAAGGTTCGTTACCTGGCGGAAGATCTCGCCGATGAGGCGACCTATCAGTATCGCCGTCTGCGTAAGCAGGTGCGTCGCAACCCGGGCGTGACCATCGGTATCGCCGCTGCGGCTATCGGAACGTTTCTTCTGATTCGTCATGCGTTGCGTAGCGACGACTGAGCAGGCACGTCTGAATATCAAAGGCCGGGAGTGATCCCGGCCTTTTTCTTTGCCGTAAAGAACATAGCCGCATGGTGCCGAATTTCTCCCCGTGAGCGAGCTCCGCCGCGTGCCGACTCGAAGGGGCATGTACGTGCCTTCCAAGTAGGACGCCACCTCAATCAGACATGAGAATCGGTTCGAGTTCAGGGAACTTCTCCGCAAACGACTCTATAGCGGCGTCACCAGCTATGTGGGCTGCAAGGTAGGCACACCCGTCTGCTACCGTAGTCTTGTTATTCGAAGCCGCAAGATCAGCTAAAAATCGCCGAGCTACGGTGGCGCCTTGCTCCCGCACGGCGAGCAAGTCTGAACTCACTTGCTCAAGTGCAAAGATGGAGCCCTCCGTGAGCTCTACCGATCGAGCGAACTCCACCTTGTACATAGAGCGAAATGCACGTACGTACGCCGTAAGGTCGACGCCTTCCGCTTGACACACGGCCGGCTCCGTCTGAGTCCTCGCGATGTAGAAGGCGAAAAAGTGCGCTGCGGCGTACTTCTTGGCGCCGTCGTGGTTGAGCACCTTCAAGTCAGCTTCTACCGGATCCGTCGCACTATCGATGCCCGCCTGGACGCGTGTTTCGCTGCTTGACGCAGCAGCTACCTTCTCCGATCTAGGCGAGCCATTGTCCGTTGCGCGCTTGATTGTTAGCACCGCCGCGAGTTCAGGAAACTCAGTCGCAAATGACTGAACAGAGGAAGCATCGGCTTCGTTGGTGGCCAGGTGCACGCAACCATCGACAATCCCCGAACCTTGAAGCCCGATCGCAATATTGGACAGCATCCTCCGAGCGCCTGCGGCGCCCTCTGCACGATCCAAGTATTCGGATGAGATCATTCCACCAGCCGGTGGCCTATATCCATTCGTAAAGTCACTCGCTCGACGGAACATCGCTGCGTGCTTCAGTTGGAAGGCATATGAGTACGCCGACATGTCGACTCCCTCCGCTCGGCAAACGTCGGGAACGCTACGGGCCCTGAGCATGTAGAACCTCAGGAAGCTCGTCGCCGCATATTTCTTAACGCCATTCTCAGAGAGAAGCTTCATATAGGCCGATATCCCACGGTTCATCCGTTCGCGTGGCGACAGGGAGGCCTGCTTGATGCCCAGCTCAACAGCCGTATCTAGCGATTTCTCGGGACCGCCCTTGGTCGCGTGCTCCGCGAGAGCTCCCCGGGCTTCAAGGGTCGCGGGCCTGGTGGACTGCAAGGCCGAACATTGGACCTCCACCGCGAACAATGCGAGCACCGGGCATACGACAGATGCTGCCGCAATCTTGCGAATCATGGATATCTTCCCCGACGGTAGGTGCCGATTCAACGGTGATACGTTTGCGGCAATCACATCACTGGCCCTTGCTGACCCATCTGCGCACTCCGCTCCTGACTCTGCTGAGCGATCTGATCCATCTGTTGGTCGAACTGCTGGATCTGCTTGATCGATTGCTCGGACTCAGGTGGGGGCGTGCTCATGTCGACCACAGCGGGTGTCGCCATCAGGCCATGCGAGTTGATGGTCAACGTCATGCTGTCGTAGTCCGTGTGCAGACCGCTGAGGTTGCCAGCGTTGATCCGGTGCCGGTGGCACGCGGCGGTGAACTGCATCAAGCGCTCTTCCGTTGCTTCCGGGAGACAATTCTGCAGCTTGCTGTAAAGGGCGTGATCTGTGCTGTCCGGATTGCGAGGGTCGCTGCGGGACTGCTGCGCCAGCATCGGTGGCGCGGGTGCCCGCGCCATGGGGGCTTGAATAGGCGATTCGTACGCGGCCGTGGCGGGCGAAGGCGTCGAGATCTGCGATACGCGAGCCTCGGTAGGCATTCTGACCTGACCCGGCTGCTGCAACTCTGCAATAAAAGCTTGCCCCTCAATCCTGTTGCGGGTCGCGTCGTCGGCCTGCCCCGTCACCGGCAATGCATGACTCGATTGGAACCTTGCCACAGCCGTCTGTGTCGCCACATCGTAGGCGCCGTGGGTGTTCAGCGGCTCGCCTGCCATGTCGCGGATACCGAGTGTATTGAGGTTCTTTTGGAGCGTGCGGATGGCGTTCTCGTCAGCCTGTCCGAGGGCAGCGTCCTGCGAGGGGCTTACGACGGGCACCGGCTGTGACAGCGCGGAAGCCGAAGGCTCTAGCGCGAACGGGTTGTCTCTCGAAAGGGGCATTTCCTGCTCTCGACCGGCAACCGCCTCCCTCTCGAGGTTGAGCATGTGCAACTGCTGGTTTGAAACCCCTGGCGGAACATCGAGAGCTTTCAGCGCATCGATGCTCGCCGTCCTGGATCGAGGATTGGCGATCTCGTCACCGAACACCTCAAACGCCTGGAGCGTCGGTCGCTCCGGACTGAAGTCCTTACCGAATCGGACATCCTCGATGGCCGTCATGTCGCCGCGCTTGGCCTCGATAACGAGGCCCGCGGTCAGCTGATCGACCTGACCCCGGTTGAGGTCAATGCCTGCGCGAGCGTGCAACTCCGCAAGCTGCACGCTGGCGGAGCGATACATGTCGTGATCTGGATGCATCGGGTCGCTGAGTTCACGGATGGCATCGGGACCATGGATCCCCACGGGATAGCGTGGACCCACCTGATCCTCCAGGCGTGGATCGAACCGATCGGGCGGCGCACAGAGAATTAATTTGCGTTTGTCGTTGCAGTGCGGCGGCGAGGCCTGGGAGCCCATGATGTCGCGGTAACCGTCGTGCCGGAATTCCGACGTGCTGTAGATACGGAGGTGATCCTCGGAGTGATGGATCACAAACATGTCCGGATCGGTCGGCACCATTAACCTGTGAGCGACTGTCTTACCGGCGAGCGCATTAATGTAGTCGGCAAAGATGTTAAAGGTAAGGATCGAAAGGCCATTCTGGTGATAGCTTCCACCGATATCTGAATGAGCGCCGGGCAAGGTCATGCCGACGAACCGACCGTCGGCCGAACGCCCGGGCGGGATGATCTGAGTGGACGGAAACGCATTACGACGTTCGTCTTCGGCCGTGATCTGTATCCCTGACGTCATCGCGCTCGTGGGCTGTCGATCATGGTTGTTAGGCGCGCCTGTTCCGACAGGGTCGAAGAGGGCCTCACTCATCAGAGTCTTTCCTGGCTCCCTCAGGGGTGGAAGGTGCCATTCGTAAGTGTCGGGACCGAACGCATGGTGGATCACTTCTCGCCCCAACGGATTCTGAATTCCCCGCTCGTGGACCAAGCGAAGAAATCCAGCAGCTTGCTCCGCTCCGCGGCTGAAGCCCGTAGCCAGGATTCGGATGTCGGCATCGGGGTCAGCGTCGAGCCACTTCTTCGCTTGCGTGATGAACTCAAAGTACATCCACTCAATACGCTCGTCGTAAGACCCACCGGTTCCGCTGTCGATTGTCCTGGCAATCACACCGTCTTGGGTTCCTGCTCCCTTGATGTAATTCGAATGAATCCGAGACTCGCTATCACCTGCTTCGACAAGCTGAAGATGAAGCTTGCCGACATTCGTCGCGTGCTCGGGGTCCTTCCATAGGTCGTTCCCCGTGCCGTCGAAGTTCGCGATGTAGAATCGAGAGTGCGGATCCGACGAATTGAACATGCGCGGGACAGACAGGTCGCCAACTTCATGGGCCGCCTTGGTATAGGCCTTCCGATCGGCCGCCGTCACCGGATCTGTTCGCACGTCGTCGCGCAGGCGGCCCTTGCTGTCACGCTTGTGTTTCTCTACCACGTCCATGTACTCCGGTTAGAACGTCTGCGAATACGCTATGACGGGATCGTGTCTAAAGTCTGAGTGCTCTCTGCCGGGGAATCGCGGCCGAAGTAACGGGATCCAGGCCCTCATGTAGACGCGTATCGCACGATCCTCGACTACGAGAATGATGTTCGGTGCGCTCGGAGGCACGCTGGTCTTTACGTCATTAACATCGAGGTCGGCTGGATAGCGAACCATCCCAGAGCGGAAGATCTCGCCAAGATTGATCTTCTCGTCGTGGTTAGTACCGTCCTTCGATGTCCAGGAAACACGAACGACAGAAGGGAACTCGAGGTTCCCCCAACCCGCGTTGAGGTTGTCTCGATCGCGCTGAGTAAATGGCCCACTCGGCGATCCGCTATTCACAATGTACGCGTTGTCGTAGAGCACGCGACACCTCAGCGTGTCGAAGCACCTGGCGCCGAAACTGTGGTCATAGAACGGGATTTTCAGCACCCCGTTTTCGACCTTCGACTTCATGTGCCAGGACTTGATTCCCGAATGACAGCCGCTTGTCACCGTCATGGCAGCCGCCATGGCCAGATATTTCAAATCCATTGTTTCCTCCTTCCTTGAATCGTCAGCTTGCGTTTCGGCATTCGATGGCGCGCTTGGTAGTTCGGGCCTCCGTTTGATCGCCACCGGGAGCCCACCAGACGGCAACGGACCGAGTTCACGACGCGTCCGCGCGTTGGCTATCTCGAGATCGCGCAATAGCTGGAGGTCGTAGTGACGATCGGGGACGGTTAGCCGATATACGGGCTGTAGCGACGAAGGCCGTACGCCTTCGTCCTTATCGAACCCGTCAGTTACCACGGTCGCTCGTGTCGGTCCGATCATGCGGCGCGAGCTCGTTTCGGCGACTCAGTGAACGGATCCGTCGACTTCGGCCCGCCCGATGTCGTCAGAGCCATCGACTGCGGTTGCGGTTGCGGTTGCGCCTGCGCCTGCGCCTGCGTTTTACGTCGAACGGCCACGGGCGGAACACCCGCGCGCTCCTTGAACATCTTGTCCTTGAAGAACCAGTTCTTCCTGGCGCGAATCGGTTTGCAGCCTTCGTAGAAGATCAACTCTTCGTCAGCCGGTAACTCTTTGATCTCCTGCGGCAACAGCAAGGCGCGGCGCTCTTCGCTGTGGCTGGTCGACACCTGGTGAGAGCCGTTGCCTCGACTGGTGTTCCTATGTTCCTTGCGCACCGTCTTGAAGCCGAGCATCTCGCTGTACTGGTTGGCATCGCTCTGCTCACGCGGCGCGAAGACGATCTGCGCACCGTGGTTGGTGATGAAGTTCTCGGCATCGTGGTCGCCGTAGGCGGCACGCAGCTGGGCACGGCTCTGCACGATGCATAGGTCGCGCACGCCGTAACTGGCGGAGATGGAGATGCGCTTGGCCCAGACATCCACCCGGCCCATGGCGGTGAACTCGTCCATGAGCATCAGCATCTGGTACTTCAGGTCGGGCTCTTCGCCGAGCTGCTTGCCGAGGTTGTTGCCGATCACCGTACTGAAGAAGATGTTCAGTAACTTGGCGCTCTCGTCCAACTTGTTCGTTGGGATGATGACGTAGAGCGTGGTCAGTTTTTTGCGGAGGCTGGTGACGTCGATGTCGCTAGCGTTGGTGGCCGCCGCCAGGATCGGACTGAGGAACTGCTGCAACGGCGCCTGCATGGAGGCGATGACCGACGAGAACGTCTGCTCGGCCAGGCCTGCAAGGTTGCCGAACACCGTTCGGGTCTGCGGGGTGATGAAGGCGTACGTCGAGTCTTTGAGGAGAGCGTCGAGCAACTCCTTCGTTCCGTCCATGTCTTCCCCGCTGGAGAAGCGAAGTACGCGTTCGAAGCTCGGGAAGTCCGGAGACGCGTTGATGTCCGGAATGTCCTGCGCGCTCGCGATGCAGCACGCCACCTTCTGGTCCCATCGTTCGAACAGGAAAGAGGCGAAGGCAGTAAATGCGGCACGGCTCTGCGACGTCCAGAAGGGATCCCCACCCGGCTGGTCGGGATACAGGATGGCCGAGATGGTCTGGATCTCGCCGATACGCTTATCTGGCTTCATGCCGGCCAGCGTTGTCATCGGATTGAACCGGTGCGTGTTGCCGTTCTCGTCGTACGGTGCCCAAACCCGGATGTCGTGGCCTAGCGCCTCGCGCCAGCCACTCGTCGCCTTGTGCAGCTCGCCCTTGAGGTCGAGCACCACCATCGACTCTTCGTAGGACAGCAGCACCGGGATGGCGACGCTGGTGGTCTTGCCCGAACGGGTCGGGCTGATGGTGATGACGTGCTGCGCACCGCCGAGCCACAAGTAGCGCCCCTTGTACTTGCCCATGAGGATGCTTTGCGATGTCTGCTTGAGCAGGCCGGCCTTCTTCAGGTCGGACAGCGTCGCGAAGCGTGCTTCGCCGTGCGTGGACTCGGGCCTGGCCCGTAGCGCCGGAATCAGGAGACATAACCACGCCAGCAACGGCGCACCGAAACCGAAGGCGCCGCACAGTTGTATCTTCATGACGTACGGCGCGACCTGCGGCAGATCCAGCGCACGGAAGTACTGCCAGTACGTCGCCGCCTCCAGCGGCACTTGCTTGAGACCCAGTATCCAAAGCGTCAGAAAGCCCGCCAGATACTCGCCACCCACCAGACCGAACAGTCCGAGGACCAGCAGGATAATTGCCTTGATCTTGCCGCTCATGCGTTTCCGTTCCGCCACTGTAACGTTGATTTACAAGCATGCTTTAAGTGACAAACGAATAAGAGAGCCTTGGACGTATTGGGCGCACTTTTCCGATTTCTTCTATTCGCACCGCCTTCCGTTCTCACGCAGAGCCGCTCGCTCCCACGACATCCGCGCATGCGCATCCGCCGTGCATTGCAGGCCCTTTCGCGTCAGCGCACCGATGGCTTCGAGGCCGAGCGCCATGCGCTGGCAGTCGACGGCGTCCGATTCATGGACGAGTTCCGCGAGCAACTGCGTGAGACCTCGCGCGTATTGCAGCCACTCGGTGGCCTCGTTCAGGAGATCGTGAGGATTGACGTAGGCATCGGCCCGACAGTTCGGACAGCCTGAGGTGGATGCGTTCATGGTGTGCTTCCTCTGCGAAGCCACACGCGAGCCCAGGTGCGGCACGTCACGCATAGCGCAACGTGCCGCGGTTAAAACACGGACTCGCGGTTTCATCGGCGGCCCGTGACCGGGCGCCGGGTGGCTTGATTGATGAAGTGGGTTGCGGCGTCAGGCCTGGTCGTTGAAGCACACGGCTACGCGCCGGGTGGGACGGCCAAGAAAAAACTCATGAAAGCGACTGCCGCCGCGGTTCTTCAACCGTGTCTGCGACGTAAGCAGACGTCCCGGTAACCGGTGGGTGTGTCGCCGAGGGGATTCGGCGGGCGAGCGAGTGCCGTATGATGTGACGTAGTCAAATCAGCTCCAGAACAGTTGGTTTGATCAGCGGTCCGGGGGTGTTCAAGCACCCTCGGGCCGCGCTTCTCACCGCATCAAGCGATGGTTGCCTGCGACGTGCTTTCGAATCGACAACGCAGGCAACGGTGTGACCGTATCAAATCAACTTACGGTTGTCTGTAGGCGTCGTTTAAAAGGCGGCACGACCAGGCGAGTGGGTCGCTGGAAGAGCATCGCCGCTGAAGCGGCTCCTACAGAAAGCGATACCCCATCTGTTGCTGCCCAGCCTCACTGCACCGGATGCTGCTCGACGATCTTGTCGACATGCCAGGTCACCGGCGATGCATCCGCCGGCACATCTTTCGCATGCACCTCGGTGATCTTCACCAGGTACTCATTGCCCGCCTTCCAGTCCAGCCCTTCGATCGGCGCATAGTTGATCTGCCAGGCCTGCGTCGGTGTTTCGCGGTACTGCAGGCATTCGGTCTTCATGACGCCGTTCGTGCACGGCACCTTGCTGCCGGCGATGTACAGCAGGCGAGACCGCGAGCCGTGGTCGGAAGGCGTGGTGGCGCAGGCGGTGAGCGCGAGGACGGCGGTGGCGAGAAGAACGTAGCGCATGGCAGGAATCCCAAGTCGTATGCCATGAAAGAAATACCAGCTTCACGGTGGCAAAGCCATGGACACGATGTGACGGGTGGGAGCCGATTTATCGGCGATGGGGTGCTTGCCTTGGTCTGGCCCGCTGGCGCGGGATCGCCGATGAATCGGCTCCCACCATCGCCGATGAATCGGCTCCCACCATCGCCGATGAATTGGCTCCCACACGAGACCAAGAAAAAAGGGGCCGGATTGCTCCGGCCCCTCTCGTTTGCTTGCTATCAGGCGTAAAGCGGGTTCGGCTTGTCGACGTCCAGCTTGTATTCCTTGATGGCGCGGCTCACGTCCTTCGCGTTGACCTTGCCGTCCTTCGCGAGCGCGGCCAGGGCCGCGTGGGCGATCCAGTAGCGGTCGACCTCGAAGTGGCTGCGCAGGTTCGCACGCGTGTCGCTGCGACCGAAGCCGTCCGTACCCAGCACCGTGTAACGCATGCCGTCCGGCATGAACGCACGGACCTGGTCGGCAAACTCGCGAACGTAGTCGGTCGCGGCGATGGCCGGGCCCTGACGCTCACCGAGCAGGCCGGTGATGTACGGCACGCGCTGCGTGGCTTCCGGATGCAGGCGGTTCCAGCGCTCGGCATCGAAGCCTTCGCGACGGACTTCCGAGAAGCTCGGCACCGACCAGATGTCCGAGGTGACACCGAAGTCCTTCTCCAGCAACTCGGCCGCGGCGATGACTTCGCGCAGGATCGTGCCCGAACCGAGCAGCTGCACGCGCGGCTCGTTCTTCTTCGCCTTGCCACCGTCCTTGAACAGGTACATGCCCTTGACGATACCTTCCTCGCTACCCTTCGGCAGGTCGGGGTGGGCATAGTTCTCGTTCATCACGGTGATGTAGTAGTAGACGTCTTCCTGCTCCTGCATCATCCGGCGCGTACCGTCCTGCAGGATCACCGCCAGCTCGTAGGAGAAGGTCGGGTCGTAGGAGATGACGTTCGGGATCGCGCCGGAAAGAAGGTGCGAATGGCCGTCTTCGTGCTGCAGGCCTTCGCCGTTGAGCGTGGTGCGGCCCGAGGTGCCACCGATGAGGAAGCCGCGCGCGCGCATGTCGCCCGCCGCCCAGCAAAGGTCGCCGATGCGCTGGAAACCGAACATCGAGTAGTAGATGAAGAACGGCAGCATCGCCACGTTGCTGATGCTGTAGCTCGTCGCCGCCGCCAGCCATGCGCTCATGCCGCCGGCTTCGCTGATGCCTTCCTGGAGGACCTGGCCCTTCTGGTCTTCGCGGTAGTACAGCAGCTGGTCGGCGTCCTGCGGACGGTACTTCTGACCGAACGGCGCGTAGATGCCGATCTGGCGGAACATGCCTTCCATGCCGAAGGTACGGGCTTCGTCGGCGACGATCGGGACCAGGCGCGGGCCGAGTTCCTTGTCACGCAGCATGAGGTTCATGCCACGGACGAGAGCCATCGTGGTCGAGATCTCGCGCTCGCCGGTGCCCTTGGTGATCTGCTCGAAAGCTTCGAGCGTGGGCGCGGTGAACGACTTGTCCGACTTACGGCGACGCTGCGGCAGCGAACCGCCGAGCACACGACGGCGCTCGAGCATGTACTGCACTTCCTCGGAGTCCTTGCCCGGATGGTAGTACGGTACTTCGTCGAGCTTGTCGTCGGGAATGGGAATGTTGAAGCGGTCGCGGAAGGCGCGGATCGAATCCGTGTCCATCTTCTTCTGGTTGTGCGCCGGGTTCTGCGACTCACCGGCGGCGCCCATGCCGTAACCCTTCACCGTCTTGGCAAGGACCACGGTCGGCATGCCCTTGGTGTTCACGGCCGCGTGGTAGGCCGCGTAGACCTTGTGCGGATCGTGACCGCCACGGTTGAGGCGCCAGATGTCGTCGTCGGACATGTTGGCGACCAGCGCCGCGGTTTCCGGGTACTTGCCGAAGAAATGCTCGCGCGTATACGCGCCGCCGAAGGCCTTGCAGGCCTGGTACTCACCGTCGACGGTTTCCATCATCAGCTGGCGCAGCTTGCCCGTGGTGTCGCGGGCGAGGAGCGGATCCCAGTAGCTGCCCCACGCAACCTTGATCGCGTTCCAGCCGGCACCACGGAACACACCTTCCAGTTCCTGGATGATCTTGCCGTTGCCACGTACCGGGCCGTCGAGGCGCTGCAGGTTGCAGTTGATGACGAAGATGAGGTTGTCGAGACCTTCACGGCCGGCCAGCGAGATCGCGCCCAGCGACTCCGGCTCGTCCGACTCGCCGTCACCCATGAAGCACCAGATCTTGCGATCGGACTTCGGAATGAGGCCACGGTGCTCGAGGTACTTCCAGAACTGCGCCTGGTAGATCGCCTGGATGGGGCCGAGGCCCATGGACACGGTCGGCACCTGCCAGTAGTCCGGCATCAGGTACGGATGCGGATACGAGGAGAGACCCTTGCCCTTGCCTTCCACTTCCATGCGGAAGAGGTCGAGCTGTTCTTCGCTGATGCGGCCTTCGAGGAACGAACGTGCGTACACGCCCGGCGCCGAATGACCCTGGTGGAACACGAGATCGCCCGGATGGTCTTCGCTCGGAGCGCGCCAGAAATGGTTGAAGCCGACGTCGTACAGGGTCGCCGAGGAGGCGAAGCTGGAGATGTGGCCACCGAGGTCGCCCGGCTTGCGATTGGCGCGCACGACGGTCGCCAGCGCATTCCAGCGGATCAGCGAGCGAATGCGCCATTCGATGGCGGCATTCCCGGGGCTGCGCGCTTCCATGTGCGGCGGGATGGTGTTCACGTACTCGGTGGTCGGGTCGAACGGCAGGTAGCCGCCCGAACGACGGGTGGAGTCGACCATGCGCTCCAGCAGGAAGTGCGCGCGCTCGGTGCCGTCGTGATTGATGACGGCGTTGAGCGACTCGACCCATTCACGGGTTTCGGTGGGGTCGAGGTCCTGGTTCAGGATATCGTCGATCTGGTCCATGGATGCTCCGCTCGCGCGTGGCGCGCGCTTCATGAGGTATGTAGAGCCCGCTGGGGTGGCGGGAAAACCTTTCCATGATACCGCGAAGTTTTCACATACGCGGCGGTATGGGGGTTTGTGTGGGAGCCGATTCATCGGCGAAGCGGCGCAAAGCGCCGCTCAATCAGTCGTTTACAACGGTACGCGGCTTCCCCGCCCGAATCTGCGCCTCAACGCAGGCCACCGAGGTCATATTGACCACCCGGCGCACCGTGGCCTGAGGGGTCAGGATGTGGGCCGGCTTGGCCACGCCCATCAGGATCGGGCCGATGACCACGCCGTCGCAGAGCACGCGGATCATGTTGTAGGCCGTGTTGGCAGCGTCCAGGTTCGGGAAGACGAAGACGTTGGCCTTACCTTCCAGGCGCGAGTTCGGGAAGATCTTCTCGCGCAATTCCGGAGTGAGCGCCACGTCGGCCTGCATTTCGCCCTCGACCTCGAGGCGCGGCGCTTTCTCGCGGATCAGGCGCAGCGCCTCGCGCATCTTCTTCGAACTGCGGGTCTCGCGGCCGCCGAAATTGGAGTTGGACAGCAGCGCGATCTTCGGCTGGATGCCGAACAGCTTCAGGCGGAGCGATGCCTGCAGGGTGGCTTCGGCGATCTGCTCGGCCGTCGGGTCGTCCTGCACGTAGGTGTCGAGGAAGAAGAAGGTGCCCTTCTCCGTCGATACCGCCGCCATGGCGGACGCCTCGGCAATGCCCTCGTCCAGGCCAATGATGTCGGTGATGTAGTCGAGCTTGCTGTGATACGTGCCGACCAGCCCGCAGATCATCGCGTCGGCCTCGCCCCGCTCCACCATCAGCGCGGCAATGACGGTCGGCCGCGAGCGGACCACGGCCTTGGCGGAGGCCGGCGTGACGCCACGGCGCTCCATGATCGAGTGGTAGAGGCGCCAGTAATCCTCGAAGCGCGGATCCGAATGGATGTTGCACATCTCGAAGTCCACGCCCGGCTTCAGGCGCAGGCCGGCGCGTGCGATACGGCGCTCGATCACGTCGGGGCGACCGACCAGGATCGGTCGGGCCAGGCCCTCGTCGACCACCGTCTGCACCGCGCGCAGCGTGGTTTCTTCTTCGCCTTCGGCGTAGACCACGCGCTTGGGATCGGCCTTGGCGCGGTCGAACACCGGTTTCATCAGCAGGCCCGTGCGGAACACGAAACTGGTGAGCTGGTCGATGTAGGCCGGGAAGTCCTGGATGGGACGCTCCGCCACACCGGAATCCATCGCGGCTTTGGCGATCGCCGGCGGCAGCTGGATGAGCAGGCGCGGATCGAACGGCTGCGGAATGAGGTACTCGGGACCGAAGCTCGGCGGCTTGCCGCCATAGGCGCGGGCACTGACGTCGGACGCTTCGCGTCGCGCCAGCTCGGCGATGGCATTCACGCAGGCGACTTTCATCTGCTCATTGATGACCGACGCGCCCACGTCGAGCGCACCGCGGAACAGATAGGGGAAACACAGGGCGTTGTTGACCTGGTTCGGGTAATCCGAACGACCGGTGGCCATGATGCAATCCGGCCGCACGGCTTTGGCGTCTTCCGGGAGGATCTCGGGATTCGGGTTGGCCAGCGCGAAGATGATCGGGCGCTCGGCCATGGTCGCGACCATTTCCGGCTTGAGGATGCCACCGGCCGAAAGGCCCAGGAAGATATCCGCGCCGACGACGATCTCGGCCAGCGTGCGCTTGTCCGTATCGCGCGCGTAGCGCTGCTTGTCCGGGTCCAGGTCGGTGCGGCCGGTGTGCAGGACACCGTCGCGATCGAAGGCGAGGATGTTTTCGCGCTTCATGCCCAGCGTCACCAGCATGTCGACGCAGGAGATGCCTGCGGCGCCCATGCCCGTGGTGGCGAGCTTCACGTCTTCGATCTTCTTGCCGGTGACCAGCAACGCGTTGATGACCGCGGCACCGACGATGATCGCCGTGCCATGCTGGTCGTCATGGAACACGGGGATCTTCATGCGTTCGCGCAGCTTGCGCTCGACGATGAAGCACTCCGGCGCCTTGATGTCTTCGAGGTTGATGCCACCGAAGGTCGGCTCGAGGCTGGCGATGATGTCGACCAGCTTGTCCGGATCGTTCTCGTTGATCTCGATGTCGAACACATCGATACCGGCGAACTTCTGGAACAGTACGCCCTTGCCTTCCATCACCGGCTTGCTCGCCAGCGCGCCGATGTTACCCAGGCCGAGCACGGCCGTGCCGTTGGTGATCACCGCGACCAGGTTGGAGCGCGCGGTGAGTTCAGCGGCCTCGCGAGGATCGGCGACGATCGCATCGCACGCCGCGGCGACGCCCGGCGAATAGGCCAGGGAAAGATCGCGCTGGGTCAGCAGCGACGTGGTCGGCGTGACCTTGATCTTGCCCGGACGGGGAAGGCGGTGGTACTCGAGCGCGGCTTGCCGCAGTTCCTCGGAGATGGCCATGGAGTCCTGTGGGGAGCTAGATGAAAGGGGACGAACGGCGGACCCGAAGCCGCGCCGTGAAGCGTCGATGTTAGCACCGCCATGGCGATTCGCCCGACCCGGGCTGTGTTGCATTGCGACATCCTGTGATATGAAAACGCTACATGTCAGCCATGCGGAATCCGGCAGATTACCGACGCTGGCGCGCCTACCGTCGACGGTCCTTCTTGCTCGTCGAGGATCGTCATGTCGCGTTTCGCCATCGTTACCGCCCTGGTCGGCGGCCTTTTCCCCCTCGTGTCACAGGCGAATGTCGTTGCCGACGAGCCGGCGCTGCGCCGGAGCTTGCTACGACTGCCTCAGGAGTCGGGTCGTAGCGTCGAGGTGACCCTCCCGACGGGCGCCACCACATCGTCGCGCTTCCGCGTGCGCGACTCGGGCACCCTCCCACCCGTCCTCGCGAAGAAGTTCCCCGGCATGCGCAGCTTTCGCGGCAGCGACGCGCAAGGGCGAACCGTGCGGCTGGACCTGTCGAAGTCAGGCATGCGAGCCAGCGTTCGCGACGGGAATGCCGAGTGGATGCTTCGACCGGGTGAGGTGGCGTCGACATCGAACGTAGCGCCAGGCGACGCGTCGGCTGCCCCGGCGGACGCGTTGGCCACCGCTCACGCGCAGGGGCTTCCCGCAAGGATGACCATGGCACGAGGGGGTGGCGGCATTCGCTACGACTTCCGCCTTGCAGTCGCCGCCGACAGCCGTTACGCCGCAAAATTCGGCGGCACGGTGGAAGGCGCGCTCGGCGAGATCGTCCACGCGGTGAACCGCGCGAATGAAGTCTTCGAAACCGATGTCGGCGTGCATTTCACCCTGGTCGACGACAACGACAGGATCATCCGCGCCGACCCGAGACGCGATCCCTACCGTCGCATGGACCCAGGCCCCGCCACCGTACAGCTGATCGACCGCGAGATCGGCAAGCGCAACTACGACATCGGCCACGCCGTGACGACGCTGTTCGGTGGCGAGAGTCATATCGGCACCTCGTGCAGTGACGATCGGCGCGCCGACTTTTTTGCCACGCACAAGGCCGCGGCATGGAGTGGCCATGCGCATCCCGAGAGCGAGCCCTACGCGATTGGCTTCATGATTCACGTTCTCGGGCGCCAGCTCGGCGCATGGCCCACAGCCAACGGATGTAGTCGTCCGACCCTGCCTGATCGTGCCGTGGAACCCGGTAGTGGCAGCACAGCCATGGGCTATGCACCCTCCGGTTGTGGCGGCGACGCGCAAGCGTTGCAGGCGCGCTCTGACCTGTACTTTCACGCCACGAACATCGAGCAGATGCAGGCCTGGCTGGGTTCACGCGGTGGGCGTTGCGCCAGCAAGCGCATCAATCCGGTATCCGCGCCATGGTTCGACCCTGAGCCGTTCGCTGAGGAAAAGGTCATCCCGGCGCGCACACCCTTCGTGCTCGAAGGCTCGGCGGAGCAGGAGGCGGGTGGGCGTCACCTGACCTATACCTGGGAGCAGATGGATGTCGGCGACGAGCAACGGGGCGCACTGACCGATAAAGGCTACGGCCCCCTGTTCCGTTCGTTCGCACCGACACTATCGGGCAGCCGCAGCTTTCCAAGGATGGCCGCCGTGCTTGGCCATGAAACCGCCGAGCCCGGCGAAACCCTGCCGACCACCTCGCGCCTGCTCGACTTCCGCCTCACCGTGAGGGACAACGGCGGCGAGCACGCGACCGTCGCCAGCGCCGATACCCGGCTGCGCGTCGTCGACAACGGGCGCCCCTTCGCCGTGCTATCGCCGGACGCGGCCGTGCGAGGCGTCGGTGGGCATGCGTTGCACGTGCGCTGGGACGTCGCCGGCACCACCGAAAAACCGATCTCCTGTCACTTCCTGGAGATCGATCTTTCCATCGATGGCGGCAACACGTGGCTCGCCACTCCCCTGGCGACCGACGTGCGCAACAGCGGCGAAGCCGAGGTGATGCTACCCACCCTCGCGACACCGACCGACCATGCACGCATGCGCCTGCGCTGCGACTGGCGCCCCTTCTTCGCGGTGTCGCCAGGCGATTTCACCATCGTGCCCGACCCGTAACCCCTACGGGCTACAGGCCGAGGGAGATTTCCTCGGCCTCTACGCCCGCCATGTGGATATGGTTGACGAAGAGAGAGAAGGCCAGCTTCCCGGCCAGGCCATGGACGTGCTGCATCCACGGTGGGAGATAGCGCGGCGCGACGATATCGCCGCTGGCGAAATGAGCCTCGAGGCTCATCACGTCGTGCAGGGCGAGCTTGCCGGCAAACAGGTTGCGCAACAGGTCGAGACGGCGCTGGCGTAGCGCCCAGCGGAAGAACGTATGCACCGCCAGCAGGCCGGAAAGGTAAACGTTGTCCTTGGCGAAGGCCGAGCCGCCGGTCAGCGGTACACCGCGAAACACGCGTTGGGCGGAATGGAAGCTGTCGCCGACGTTCTGCCCGCATTCGCGGAAATAGCGGAACACGTCGACGAAGTCCGCACCGTTCAGCGCCATGTCGATCGCGAGGATGCGCAGGCTGATGCGCTTCAGCCGCGAAATGTCGATCGCGCCCGACATCAGCTCGGCGAATACGGCCAGGCCTTCCTGCGTGGCCGTGACGCGCGGCGATGTACGTGCCAGCGAGGCGAGCACGGGCTGTTCACGACCGTTGAGCGCCGTGAGCGAATGGACGAATGCCTCATGCGCGAGCAACTGGTGCCGGTCGTATTCGGTAAAGTGAATGCCACCGCGCAGGCGGATGCGGGTCGCGCCGGCCGCCGCCTTGGCGGTGAGCTCGGGATCGACTTCGACCGATATCGTGCCCGGCGAGAAGAAGGCATCGAGCATCTCGGACATATCGCGACGCAGCTCTTCGGCCGGAATCGTGCCCGTGGCGTCCTCGGTTTCCAGATCGGCGCCCAATTCGTCCGCGAGGTCGACGAAATAGCGGGCGGCATCGAGGTTGCTGCGATTGCTTCCGGGGATGGCGTCGCCCGGCTTGCCGTAAAGCGCTACCGAGGCGACGGTGACACCGTCGGTGCCCGCGGCATCGAGCATCTCGGTGGCCACACGCCAGGATTCGGCCGTACGGCGCAGATACTCGGCGATCGGATGGTCTTCACAGACCTCCCGCTCGATGGCTTCCAGCTCGGCCCGGGTGCCGCCCAGGTCGGGTGGCCGGTAACGGATATCCGGCAGCGAAAGCCGCCCGGCCCCGAATTCTTCGATCAGGCGCTCTTCGACCGACGCCGGCCAGGACACGGTCGGCAGGATGCGGATGGCACGGACAGCGGCCAGCAATCGCTGGTCCAGCGCCGCGTAGCGCCGCATTTCCGGGGTGAGATGGGGCGGGAGGACGTGGGCGTGCATGGGGCGGAAGTATAGGCCGGGGCGCCGTTTCAGCGCGAAGAGATGTATTTCTCGCGGCGAATGTGCTGCACCGAGAGCCCCTGTTCCTTCAGCGAGGCGAAGGCGGCGTCGACCATGTTCGGGTTGCCGCACAGGTAAGCGATGTCCCGCTCGCCGTTGGGCTCCAGCTCCGCCAGCATGTCCTGGACATAGCCGAGGCGGTCATGGGGCCGCGGGTTTGGCCGGGCGCCCCGGCTCAGGCAGGGGTGGAAATCGAACCCTTCGTGAGTACGGGCGAATGCCTCGAACTCCTCGCCGTAAAGCAGCTCTCCCTCGTTGCGGGCGCCGTAAAGGAGCACGAAGCGGCAGCCACGGCTGGCGATGAGGCTGGCGATCTGCGGCAACATGGCGCGGTAAGGAGTCACGCCGGTACCCGTGGCGATCAGGATGTAACGCTGGTTCTGGTCGGCGTCCATCAGGCAGAAACGGCCATACGGGCCGCTCGCCTCGATCGTCTCACCCGCCTTCAGGCCGCCCAGCAGCCTGGTCGCCGCCCCGCCGTCCACGTAGCTCACGGCGATCTCGACCCGATCGACCGGCCCGGTTCCGTCACCGATGGTCCCTACCGAATAGCTGCGCTTGGTCGGCTTGCCGTCGTCGTAATGGAAGTGGACCTGGAGGAACTGCCCCGGCACGAAGGCCAGCGGCTGGCCGTCGGCGCGCTCGAACGACAAATGCCGTACCGAGGGGGCGAGCATGAAGCTGTCGGCGAGTCGGAGCTGGAATTGTTCGGCCATGGAAAGTCTCTGTTGACGTGCGGGAACAAGGCGGACGGACAAAGCCCGGTATAATAAGCGGCTTGGCATCCCGGCGCAGCCCATGACCACTCCTGCTTTAAACGTCAATAATTTACGGAAGACCTACGGCAACGGCGTGGAGGCCCTCAAAGGCATCTCCCTGACCGTCGAGCCGGGCGACTTCTACGCCCTGCTCGGTCCCAATGGTGCCGGCAAGTCGACCCTCATCGGCATCCTCTCCTCCCTGGTCAACTCGACCTCGGGCGATGCCGAGATCTTCGGGGTATCGATCCACAAGCACCGCAGCGAGGCGATGCGCCTGATCGGCCTGGTGCCCCAGGAACTCAACTTCAACCAGTTCGAGAAGCCGTTCGACATCTGCGTGAACCAGGCCGGTTTCTACGGCATCGGTCGCGCCGAGGCTTCCCTGCGTGCCGAGAAGTACCTGAAGGAGCTGCGCCTGTGGGACAAGGCGCACCTCCAGGCACGCACCCTGTCGGGCGGCATGAAGCGCCGCCTGATGATCGCCCGCGCGATGATGAACGAGCCGAAGCTGCTGATCCTCGACGAACCCACCGCGGGCGTCGACATCGAGATCCGCCGCTCCATGTGGCAGTTCGTCAGTGGCATCAACGCGGCGGGCACCACGGTGATCCTCACCACGCACTATCTCGAGGAAGCCGAGCAGCTCTGTCGCAACATCGCGATCATCGACCAGGGTCGCATCGTGCAGAACACCTCGATGAAGAGCCTGCTCGCCACGCTCGACGTGGAAACCTTCGTGCTGGACGTTCCCAGCGCACCGGGTGTCCTCCCCGTGCTGCCGGGCGTGGTCCTGCGCACCCTGGACGATCACACCATCGAAGCCGAGATGTCCCGCTCCCACGACCTGAACTCCCTGTTCGCCGCACTCTCGTCGCACGGCGTCACCGTGACCTCCATGCGCAACAAGTCCAACCGCCTGGAAGAGCTCTTCGTCCGACTGGTCGAGCACGGCCGGGAGAACGCGGCATGAGCGCTGCCACCAACCTCGTCGCACTGAACACCATCGTTCGTCGCGAGATCGCGCGCATCCTGCGCATCTGGACGCAGACCCTGATCCCGCCGGCAATCACGATGACGCTGTACTTTGTCATCTTTGGCAAGCTCATCGGCAGCCGTATCGGCCAGATGCACGGCTTCACGTACATGCAGTACATCGTCCCAGGCCTGGTCATGATGAGCATCATCACGAACAGCTACGGCAACATCTCCTCGTCGTTCTTCGGCGCGAAGTTCGGTCGCTTCGTCGAGGAAATGCTGGTCTCGCCGATGTCGAACTGGGTGATCCTTCTCGGGTATGTCACGGGTGCGGTAACCCGCGGCGTGATCGTCGGTGCCCTTGTGCTGGTGATCGCCCTGTTCTTCACCGACCTGCACGTGGCCCACCCGATCATCACCTTCCTCTCCGTGGTGCTCGGCGCGACCGTGTTCTCACTGGCCGGCTTCGTCAATGCCGTGTTCGCCAAGAAGTTCGACGACATCGCCCTGGTGCCAACCTTCGTGCTCACGCCACTGACGTACCTCGGCGGCGTGTTCTATTCGGTCGACCTGCTCGGCGAGCCGTGGCACACCATTTCGCTGGCCAATCCGATCCTGTACATGGTCAACGCTTTCCGCTTCGGCGTGCTCGGCGTGAGCGACGTGCCCATCGTGACGGCCTTCATCGTGATGCTGGTCTTCGTCGTCGGCCTGAGCTTCGTCGCCTTGCGCCTGCTGTCGCGCGGCGTGGGTCTGCGCTCGTAACGCCATGCGGGTCAACAAGTACATCAGCGAGGCGGGCCTGTGTTCGCGACGCGAAGCCGACGAGCTACTCCTCGCCGGCCGGGTAACGATCAACGACGAACTGGTCAGCGCCGGTGCAAAGGCGCTCGACGGCGACGTGGTGCGTGTGGACGGCGAGGTCGTCGTCGCGCGCACGATGGCGCCGGAATCGGCAAAGACCCGGGGTGTCTATATCGCGCTGTACAAACCGGTCGGGATCACCTGCACCACGGACCAGACTGTCGACGGCAATATCGTCGACTTCGTCGACCATCCGCAGAGGATCTTCCCTATCGGGCGGCTGGACAAGGATTCCGAAGGCCTGATCCTGCTGACCAGCAATGGCGACATCGTCAACGAGATCCTGCGTTCGGAGAACCACCACGAGAAGGAATACCTCGTGGCGGTGAACAAGGCGGTGACCGACGAGTTCATCCGCGGCATGGCCAAGGGCGTGCGCGTGCACAACCAGATGACCGACCCGTGCCGCGTGCGCAAGATCGCGAAGTTCGGCTTCTCCATCGTGCTCACCCAGGGTCTCAACCGGCAGATCCGCCTGATGGCGGCGGCGTTCGGCTATCGCGTGACCCAGCTCCGCCGCGTGCGGATCATCAATGTGAAGCTGGGCCACCTCAAGCCCGGTCAGTGGCGCAACCTGACCGAGGCCGAGCTGCAGGGCCTGCTCCCCGAACGTACGCGCTGGTAACGGCAGCGCGGGGTTCAATACGACGGCCTACAGCCGCTGCGAATCCGCTGACACACACAAGTGGTACGTGACCGCAACCGTCTGGGGTAACCCCGACGGAACATTGTCATGCCTTGTCAGAGACTACGCGGGCCGACACGAAGACGGCACCCGGATTCACACAAGGATGTTTCCCAGACATGAAGTCTCTACTCCGGCTGGCGTGCCTCGCCGCCCCGCTCCCCCTACCCGCGTTCGCTGCGGAGCCCACGTCGGTCAACGTCTACCGCGAACTCGTTCGCCATCGTGTCGCCGACGTTGGTGTCGACCGTGCACTCGACTACAACACGCGCGCCTTCGCCTCCAGGCTCCTCAAAGATCCCGACTCCCCCTACAGCGACCTGCGTGAGGATCCACCGCTGACCAACGAGGTCTGGTGGCTGGATTTCGTCGGCAGCTTGCCGCTCGATACCGCCGACAAAAGTGCGACTGTGCTCAACATGCTGCAATGGCAGGGCGGATTCACAAAGGCACGAGTCAATGTTGAAGCCCACGTCGACGACGCCTCACTGATTGTTTTCAAAGGCCCCTACGTCGCAGCCAACGCGGTGAAGGCAGGTATCGACGCCGACATCTTCTGGAAGGCCAGAGACTTCAACGGAGCGATGTCCACCGTCGCCGCTGGTTACGCCGTGGCGTTGCAGTTGCTCCGCGACGAGATCCGTAACCATCCTCCCGAGGAATATGAGGCGCGCGGAATCAAACCGGATGTCCTGAAGCGTTACCTCGCGCAGAAGTATGTGGACCAGCTGGGTGAAGACGATGACAGGTATATCGCCGACATCATGCGATATGCCATATCAAAGCGTGACTTCAGTATTGACGCCGAGGGGCGCAGGCAGCTGCCCACCGCCTATCGCATCGCTCGCGTCGCAGCGGCGTACAGCGACGCGCGGGGCTACCTCAATACGAGTGGCTACTGCCAGGGAAACGAGCCAAGGTCACGCGAGCCGCGCAGCGCGGAGGACATCGAGAAGAATCGCCCGCTCTGTTTTGTCGCGGCTACCGATCGCGCCGTGCACTCGTGGTACCGGCGTCAGATGCGAGAGGAAGCCAAGGGGGTACGCCGCGCCCACCAACCAACGGACTGGGCCTCCGTGCGCCTTTCCTTCCTGATCAACACCGTCCTCTTCCTCGGCGATCTCGCTCCGTTCTTCGAGTTCGGTGAGGCGGCTGCCATTGAAGAACTAGTTGGCGAGGGTGCTCTCGCCGAAGACGAAGCCGCGCTCGCCGAAGAACGCGTCAATCAGCTCACCTGCAGGATCCGCCCATGATGACTCGACCCATCCTTCATCGTCTCCGCCTTAGCGTCCTGGCGCTCGGCCTTTCAGCCTCGATGGCCCACGCAGGCAAGATCGAAATCGAGGTCTCCCCGGGTGGCCCGGGCATCGAGGGCACCCTCTTCAGTGATTCGAAACTTTTCGCCGACGCCTTTCGCACGATCATCGTTGAGAAGAAGCTTGCCGCCGGCGGAAACTCAGGCCGCTGGGGTAAGCTGCGGAGCGACGTGCATTCTGCAACCGTGTCGCGGATGACGTATTCGTATTCCAGGAACGGCAGAACGTTTACACGCACTTACCATGCGCGAAGTGGCCCCGCGATGGAAGTCGTTCTCGCCCGCAACAAGCTGATCGGGGTCGACGGCAATGCCGTGAGCGGCACAAGTGGAACGAGCGGGACGAGCGGCTCGGAATCCGAGGGGTCCCGGCCCTACTCCATGTCAGAGGAGGACATCGCGAAGGATTTCAGCGAACGGAAGTATTACCCCGCCGACACGCCTACCGACATCCGCGTACGCAATCTTGCGCCGGTCGACGACGGCATCGTCCGGTCCAGCGGAAAGGAGGCCGCCATACACTCGGCGGACGCCGAACTGAAGATTTTCCGCCAGATCGAGAAGGATGTGGCCGAGGGCGCCGTCGAGGCGGGAGGAACGCTGACCGGCTACGTAAGTAAGGCGGTTTGCCCGTCCTGTACTGCCGCTGCCGAGAATCTGGCCGAAGAATACGGCATCGACGGAACGATCCATCAGTTGGTAGAGCCAGGCGCCGAGGTGGGGTTAGCCGACGACACCCTGTTACAGAGCAAGGAGGCTTCCACCCAGTTGAAGCTGGCTCGCAAGGATTACGCGAGGACCAACCTGCAACGCAATGCCGTTACAGCTCCCGAAGAAGGCGGCTGGCTCGAGACCAAGGCCGTCCAGAGCATCGAGGCCGAAGAGGCGGCGAGATCACTTGCGCAGCCCTGCGGCGAATGACATGAACCGATGTTCGCGAACGATCGCCGCAGGCGTCGCCGTATTTGTAAGCCAAGGCGCACATGCGACGACCGCCATCGGCGTCGATGTCCTTTCGCACCTCCAACGCGAGCGCGTCGCTCGCGTTGGAGGTGCGACCGCCTTCTCACCTCCGGAAAGCGAACTCCTGACCCAGCTACTGGCCAACCCGATGTCGCCCTATTCGGAAACCGTCGAAGAACCCGATTTCACGAACGACGTCGATTGGCCGGAGGTACTCGCGCGCCTGCCGGGCAACCTCTCGTCTGCATCGGCCGTGGCCGTGCTCAACTGGGACCTGGGCCTGACCCGCGCACGACCAGGCCGGGAGGTGGGGCCACGCAACGGCTATCGTGATCCCTTCGTCGCCGCCGGAGCGACAAAGGGCGATGTCGACGCTGACATCTTCTGGCATATGGTCGACCTCACCGGCTTCCGTCATTCGGCGCGCGCGGCGACCTACGCGGTCGCCATGCAGGTGTTGCGTGAGCAGGTTCGCGCGACGGCACCGGAGCGCCGGGCACTGCTGGGCATCGACGAGAAGGTATTCGGTCGCGTCATGGCGGCTCGCTATCTCGACCAGGTTTCCAGCTATGACATGCAATACCTCTCCATTCTTGTTCAGCACAGACTGATCCACTGGCAGCCCGGAGGGCGCTCTTCCAACGGCATCAGGGCGTTGCCGACCGCCTTCCGCGTCGCCCGTGTGGCCGCTGCCTACCGGGACGCACAGGGCTACATCAGCAGCTATCCATGCAAGCCAGACGCTACGCCGCGCGAGGGCCATGCCGGGACCGGGACGGAAGGAGACGATCGCCCGCTCTGCTTCGTCGCGGCGACCGATCGCGCCGTCCATCGTTGGTACGTCGACGAAGCCCGACGGCAAGCCGCCTGGGTCCCCGAGCGCGAGCACAGCGGCATGCAGCGCCTCGCCGAGCTCGCCGGAGTGCTGCTGGCCCTGCTCGATCTAGCAAGCCTCGCCGAAGTGGTCGAAGCCGTCGTGGCCGACGATCTCGTCACAGCGGAAGCGCTCACGCCCGTCGAAGCCGACATGGCCGCTGAACGTGCCGATCGCCTTTTCTGCCCTATTCCGGAGTGAGCACTATGCGTCCCGCTTTCGTTGCCGCCCTCTCGGCCGGCATTCTCGCGTCCGTCGTCTGCCCGACAAGCAGGGCAGGTGTCGTCGAGCTAGGGCGAGTTACGCTGGACGAGGGCAACGTCACCGCGTTGCTCGAAACGACCAGTCAGTACTACGTCGACGCCATGCGGGCACTGATCGACGAGCGCTACCGCGACGACTATCGGGCCATTCGATGGGAAGCTTTGGAGGATGCCATGCGCGATGCCCCCGTTGCCCGATTCGAGTATCGATTCGAGATCAACGGCGTGCCAAATGTTCGGATCTACCACGCCATGGGTGGCCGCTCCTTGGGCTCGGTGGCCAAGTCAGTATTCGAGGGTCCGACACGGCCGGGCACGCCGGACACACCCACCAGTCCCATGAGCTCCGAGGACGAGGAAGGGCTGTTCAGTCGCCGGCTATCTTCGACTGACGAAGTCGCCGCCGACCTTGCTGACGATCGCTTCTATGCCGACTTCGACGAGATCAACGTGCGGGCATCGGTGGTCGCTGGCGATGAGTCCGCGCTCGGCTCCTTTGTCGTCGACGGGAGGGATCGCGCGCTCGACCCCGAGTTCAAGGCGCTGCGGGCTATCGAAAGGGACTTACGAAGTGGAACCCTCCCCCGTGGTGGGAGTATCTACGGGAGTGTCAGCGAGGTCACCTGCGCGTCCTGCCAATACAGCATGAAACGCTTCGCCGATACCTATGCCGTCGACCTGCGGGTATCCCAGGTCTATCCAGCGTTGCCCCGCGCGGCAGAGCGAGAACTCCTCGCTTCAGGCAGCGCACGTGTGCGAGGCGGCCAGCTCATCGACGCCGTGAGCGAACGGCCTCTACTGGCAACGGATCTTCTGAATGGCGCCCGCGAAGGCCAGGTAAGGCGGTCACTGAGCCCGCGAGCCATGGGACGAAACTTCAAAGGCACTCCATGGGCGCGGCGCTCCTTCCAACTCGGTCCGATCCGGCTCCCTCGCGTCTCGGAAAGCTCGATGGAGGCATCGCCGCCGCCCAGACCCCGCGGCTCGAAGAACCCGACGACCGGCTGCTAAGCCCCTCAGGGGCGGCCCAAGGCCCGACATGCGATCATAGGCGCATGAATGCCTTCGCCCAGACCACGCTCTCCCCCGCCCTCCTCGCCGCCGTGGAATCCATCGGCTACACGGAGATGACACCGATCCAGCGGGAAAGCCTTCCTTCGATCCTCGAAGGCCGCGACGTGATCGCCCAGGCAAAAACGGGTAGCGGCAAGACGGCGGCGTTCGGCCTTGGGCTGCTACAGCAGCTTGATCTGACGCAGATCAAACTACAGGCATTGGTGCTCTGCCCCACCCGGGAGCTTGCCGACCAGGTGAGCAAGGCGATCCGCCGCCTGGCCGTGAACCTGCCCAACGTGAAGCTGCTGACCCTCTGCGGCGGCATGCCGCTCGGCCCGCAGCTCGCCTCGCTTGAGCACGATCCCCACATCGTCGTCGGCACGCCGGGCCGCGTGCAGGAGCACCTCAAGCGCGAGAGCCTGCACGGCGGCGGCATCAAGGTCCTCGTGCTCGACGAAGCCGACCGCATGCTCGACATGGGCTTCGAGGAAGCCATCGACGATATCGTCAAGCGCATCTCGAAGCATCACCAGACGCTGTTGTTCTCCGCGACCTATCCCGATGCCATCCGCGCCGTCAGTGGTCGCGTGCAGCGCAATCCGGTGACGGTAACGGTGGAAGAGAAGCACGACGAAAACACCATCGAGCAGCGCATGATCGAGGTGGAACCTGCGAACAAGCCCGACGTGCTGTCGCGTATCCTCACCCATGAGAAGCCAGAAGCGACGCTGGTCTTCTGCAACATGCGCAAGGATACGGAGACGCTGGCCGCCGAACTGGATCGCCGCGGCTTCTCGCCGCTGGCCCTGCATGGCGATCTCGAACAGCGCGACCGCGATGAAGTACTCGTTCGCTTCGCCAACCGCAGCTGCAACATTCTCGTCGCTACCGATGTCGCCGCGCGTGGCCTGGACATCATCGACCTGCCACTGGTGATCAGCTACGACGTGGCGCACGACGCCGATACGCACACGCATCGCGTGGGTCGCACGGGCCGTGCCGGTGCGAAGGGCCTGGCCATCACGCTGGTAGGTTCGCGCGAACAACCGAAAATCCGCGCGATCGAAGAACGTCTCGGCGGCCCGATGCTGCGCTATCCCGCCAAACCCGTAGGTGACGGCCGCAAGGTGCTCAACCTCGCGGCGATGAAAACCCTGGTGATCGACGCCGGCCGCCAGGACAAGCTGCGACCCGGCGACATTCTCGGCGCTCTCACCGGTGACGCGGGACTCGAGGCCAAGGACATCGGCAAGATCGACGTCTTCGCCACACGTGCCTACGTGGCTATCCGCAGGGATCTCGCCAACAAGGCTCTGGAGCGTCTGCGTGCCGGCAAGATCAAGGGCCGCAACTTTCGTGTCCGGCCACTGGGCTGATTCTCGCGACCGCCTCAGTACGAGAGCGGCGCGGTGCAATAGCCGGCCACATCCCCGGAAGGGGGAGGCGTCGGCGGCCTGAAGCCTGATCCGGACCTCGTCACCGATCCGAGCGCCGAGGTGAAGAAGGCAACCCGCTTGCGCATGAATCGCTGGGAGGCCCATCCACCATCGCCCGAAAGCGCATTGACGTTCACGTCGATGTCGTACTGCAGGGCGAACATCCGCACGGCCATCTCGCAGGAAGGACACATCGGCTGGCTGACGAAGGCCGTGACTTCGCCACCCGAAGGGACACGCCCGTTGATCAGATCGCGTTCGATCGAACGCACAGCTTTCAACTCGGCGTCGTTGCGTCGCGCGTCCGCGGGACGGCCATCCTTTAGGGCAGTCCACGTGATCGCCGATTCATCCGAAGACAGCAACGTGGCATGGACTTCAGTAGGCTGTACCTGCAGATAGTTGCTGTATAGCGGCGGCGTCGGTCCGCGCACGCCGAGCCTGGGTGGGTCCTCGCCGGAACGCGCGTAGTAGGTTCGCGTGTGTTCCATGCCGTTCAAGGTGTAGGTGTACTGAAAGCTCGCGAAGGTGGATGAGAAGAACTGCCGTCCGAATTCACGAAAGGCGTGGCGATTCCCTTTCATGTGCGACGTGGCACTGAGGAACCACTCCACGGAAGGAATAGCGTGGTGAAGAAAACTCAGGTGCAGATGCCACAGGACGATGTCGTCGTAGTCGTAGGTCCATTCGTATTTCTTCACCTCGCCCGCGGTCGCGGGCATGCCCGCAACAGCAAGCAGAATCATCAGAACTGCCGTCAGGCACTGGCGCCGTTGCCGGCGCATCATCGACCACGCTCCTTGCACATGTGCGCCGCGATGTGGCTGTCAAGCACCTCCGCCGCATCCTCGTCCGAGAAGGCGCCACGCATGCGATCTTCGATCAGCAGGCGGTCAGCGGTTTCCGTGTGCCCCGCATGGCGGGCGAAGAGTTCACCATGCGGCATCGTTTCGCGACCGGATCGGGCGTAGGTCAGGGATACGAGCGCCGGCGCGAGCTCGATCGGCCATAGACCGTGATGCGATTCGTCCTGCGCCACCTGTGCCTCCAGTACGCGCCGATACCATGCGTGCACCGCGCGATCGGTGGCGTGCGGCAGGCAGAGTTCACGCGTGGCATCGTAAGGCCTCGATGCCGCTACCGCCCGATCGCCTGTGCCGTTTGCATTGCAGGGCGGATGACCCTCGTAGGGCAGTGACTGGCGATACGCCGCCGCCACGCGAGCCACACGAAAGGCGACGGGAATCTCCCGGTGACCATGGATCGTCACCCGTCCGGCGTGCCAGCCCGACATCTCCGATTCGAGCATGTGCGAGAGGTATGACCAATCCGATCCGACGATATCCATAAGCCCGTCAGCAAGGAGGAAGCGGAAGACCGCCATCTCTCGCACCCCGGAAGCGCGGCGTCTTGCTGCTGGAAGCGCAGGGATACGATCGCGAAGCACCTGCACCGCGACCGCATAGTAAGCGGCGACCGCGTAGTGCCGCTTGCCGAACAGGCTAAGGGACTGGAGAAAGATATCCACCGAGACACCGGCCTTGATGAGGCTGGCCTGGACCAGGGTATCGCCGGCAAAGGCGACGGGCTGGTCCCCCGCCGAAAGGCCCGGCAACGCATTGGTCAGGCCCAGATCCCACGCAACGGCTCGTTTCGCCTCGTCGTCGGTCATCGGTGCATCGAATTCATCTTTCATTTGCCGCAGCGCCTTCCCCCAGGGAGCACCACCAAGGCGACGCTTTGGCAAATCGGCGACGGCGCTATAGGGCGAGGATGGATCGACAAGCAGACTCGACACGACGCTGTCGTCGTCGCGCATGGCCGCGGCCAGACCATTCGCCTTGATTCGCTCTTCCATCCAGATCGCCGTGAAATCACCTGGCGGCGGAGCGTGCACGGTAAGCCCTCCCGCAAGGCCAAGGGTCTCGCCTGGCGCAACGCCTAATGCGCAGGCGAGCACGATGGTGGCTCCAGGTCGACAGGGCCCGTCCCGAAACTTATCGAACACGAAGACATCCTTGTGCGCGTGAGGAGTCGACGCCCTTCACGGCTGCCCGCAGACCGAGGTCGAAGGTACGTCGTCGTCCACAGGGTGGTCCGGTGCCCGCGGCAAGGCGGCCGCCGGTTGGGTCAGCATCGTTGTCAGGTCATTGACCAGCGAATCGCGGGCCTGTCGCAACGCCGTCCACGCCGGGGTTCGCAAGCCATCTTCATTGGCACCATGGACGTAGTTGACGTGGACCTCAGCGTTGGTCTCGAGCGCAAACTGGCGCAGTGCCGCGCTGCAGGAGTCGCAGGGCTGTTTGCTCACGAAGCCGGTCAGACGTCCGTTCCGTTCGACGAATCCCGCGTCGATATCCCGCATGATCGACTGCAGGACCTTGATCTCGGCGTCATTGCCCCGGTTCGGGATGCCAGGACGATTCGTCCTCGGGGTGACATCCGAACCCTCACCCACGCCAGCGGACGCATGGCGAACGACGTCATCGGACGCAAAGTAGGCGGCATCCGGCCGTTCGGGCGCAACCAGGCCCGGCGCACGCGGATCGATGTACGTTGCGAAAGGGCGCCCGGATGCCGCCAGATAGATTCGGCTATAAGGCACGCCGTCGATCTCGTAGGTGTACTCGAAGTAGGCGAACGTAGCCCGACGTAGCTGTTGCTGGAAGCGAACCAGCGCCCGTTCTGTGACTAAGCCGCCGTTTGCGTGTGCCGCGTCCAGGAGCCATTGCGTCATGGCGTTCGCATAGTCGTTCAACGCAACGCCGAGCCACGTCTGCACCATGTGGTCGTCGTCGTGCTCCACGGCGAGTTCGGTAACTCCGGCCGGAGGAGACGTCTGTGCGAACGATGGCGCGGTAATGCCGAGCCATAGCGCGACGATGGCGGCAAGCGCGCCGTTGATCCGTGATCTGTTTCGCATGATCAGTGCTTCCTTGCACAGGCCAGGCGCAGGGCGCGCTGGGAAACATCGAAGGCGTCGCGGTAGGACAGTAGCCCATCGGCGAGGAGCCGGTCGGCGATCTTCGCTTCGACGACCTCAAGGCGGATCGTGTCCTCGATGAGGCCGTTACGGCGAATGCCGATCCAGCCCTGCCGACTCATGTTCAGCGGCACGGCCATCCGTTCCTCGGCCGTTGTACCGCTACGCGGCAAGCGAATGGATGACAGTTCGGCACGGAACTGCATCGCATACCAGGCGTGGACGGCGCGGTCGGTCGCATCGTCGAAGCATAGTGGCCGCTTGTCGACGCCGCCCATGCCTGCGTAGCGGGAGTCGTAGGTACGATCATCGCGGCATGGCTCGTGCTCGTAGGGCATGCGCTCACGATAGGCGGCGGCAATGCGGGCGACGCGGAGATTCGTCGGCAGTTCGCGTAGCCCGTAGCTGCTCTGCGAGCCGGACGACCACGTCGACATCGCACCGTCCAGGACATGGATGAGATAGTGGAGGTCGTAGTCGTACACGCCGCGCACCGTCGGTGCATGAAGGAAGCGGTCGAGGACATCGTGCCGAAGCCCGTGCTGCGCCCACAGGGCTTTGGGCGTCGATGTCAGTTTGGCGCGCAGGATCTGTGCCGCGAGCGCGTAGTTCGCCGCGATAATGGGATAGTCCACGCCGGACAGATAAATCGCCTGCATGTATATATCCGGGTCGACTCCCGCTTTGACGAGGCTCGACGCTCCGGGGATCGCCCCGAGGTCGGTGGGCAGTCTGGGAATCTCCCGGCCGACCCGGCTCTTGGTGTAGCCCAGGTCCCACACTTTCATGTCGTGGAAATCGCGATGATTCAAAGGATATTCGGGCGTGGAAAGCGACGCGATGGCCCGACGCGTCGGCGCGTCAGGCTCCGGCATCGAGACCTGCAGGACATCGGCGTAGGGAAAGCCGGGCCGATTGAGGACATAGCGCTCGTACCCCCGGTCGTCGATACGATTGAGGTACTCGGCGCTGTTACCTTCCCGCGAGTACTCCTGGATCAGCGCCGAGATGACGTCGACCGTCTGCCTCGTCGCGTGGGAAGATGTGGGTGCGGCGCCGGCCACGATAGCGACGACGGGTAGCGCGAAACGGATGACCGCACGCAAGTGGTACGGGCCTGAGTCGTTCGCAGGCCGAAATGAAGTGCTCATGAAATTCCTTCTCAGAGGCCGCGAAAAGAACGAAAGCGGCCTCGCTATTGAAGCAGGCACGGATATGCCAGACCATCGGCGCGCACGGACGTTTCTGGCCCGGCACTCAGCTATCCACGTAGGCGATGAACGAGTAACTAAGTGCGGCTACGTCCCGCGGGGCTTCGCCCGGTGCGTCGCTGTCGCCGTCCAGGGATCCTCGGGCCAGGGATGCTTCGGATAGCGCCCCTTCAGTTCTTTCTTCACTTCGGGATAGGTGCGGTTCCAGAAGCCGGCGAGATCCTGGGTGACCTGGATCGGACGTCCTGCGGGCGACAACAAATGCAGCATGACCGGCACGCGGCCGTCGCCCACGCGCGGCGTATCGGCCAGGCCGAACAGCTCCTGCAGTTTCACAGCAAGCACAGGTGGCGCACCGGCATCGTCGTCGCGCGTGCCGTATTCCAGCCGGCGCGTCATGCCGCTGGGCACTCTCAATTCTTCAGGCGCATGCGCGTCGAGTGCGCGACGCTGATCGTAGTCGAGCATGGCCGAGAGTGCTTCGGACAGCTCCGCGGCCTGCAAGGCTTCGAGGCGACGTTTGCCCGAGAGATAAGGCGACAACCACGACTCCAGGGTGCGCAACAGCATCGCGTCGGCAACGTCCGGCAGGTTCAGCTCGGGGCGCCACGCCTGCAAGGCACCGATGCGCGCGCGAAGGCGCCGCGCGTTATCGCTCCACGGAAGGCTGCCGATGCCGCGCGCACGAATGGCCGCGAGCAGCGCCGGCATGGCATCGTCGCCGCTGACCGGAATGGCTTTACGCGAGATCACCAATGCATCGAAACGCCGTTCCTCGAAGGCTTCAGCGATCTGCCGTTCGTCGTCCCATCGCAGGACACGCTCGGTGACGAAGCGGTCCGCGTGATCGCGCTCGAGTACATCGGGATCGAAGGGCGCTGCAGCGAACACGAGGCTGTCGCGTGCATCCAGGCGCAGGTCGAGGATGACCAGCCATGGCTCACCGTGCAGCGCGCTCGCTTCATGCAGCCGCGCACCACGACCATTCGCCAGCTGGTAGCGCATGGGCTGGCTATCGTCGCGACGCGCGACACGGTCGGGAAAGGCGTGAACGAGGAGATCGCCGACCGCATGCGAATCGGGTACGCCGCTGGCAGCGGAACGGACCTCGAGTCGCCGGCGCCAGCCGGATGAGGCCTTCTCGATGGCGGCGAGTGCGCCGATGTCGGCCGAGCCCGCACGTGCACCACGGGCGCCAGCGTCACGCCAGAGATGCAGCGCGGAGACCCGCTGACGGAAGTCGTCGGTTCGGCCCTGCTCGCCTCGCAGCGGCGAGCGGGCTTCGGTCAAGGCGAGCAGGTCGGCGACCAGCGCGCGTCGCTCAGGCGGCGCGCGCAAGGCCGCCGCGGCCAGGCGCGGGGTGGCGCCCAGCCCAAGCATGTCGCGACCAAGGCGGGTTATCGCGGAAGCCTCGTCGAGGGCCCCAAGGCGTCGCAGCAGATCGCGTGCCTGGCTCATGGCACCTGCCGGTGGCGCGTCGAGCCACGGCAGGTCATCGCTGCCCCAGCCCGCCAGTTCCAGTGCAAGACCGGACAACTCAGCCTGCTCGATCTCCGCCGTGCGCGACGGCTCGAGACGGCGGCTTTGTGGCCATAGGCGATACGCCATGCCCTCGGCGACGCGACCTGCCCGGCCCGCCCGCTGGTCCGCCGAGGCCTGGGAAATATTGACGGTTTCCAGCCGCGTGAAGCCGGACTGGGGATCGAACCGCGGCTCACGCGCAAGACCGGCGTCGACGACGGCACGGATGCCCGGCAGGGTCACGCTCGATTCGGCGACATTGGTCGCAAGGACAACGCGGCGCACGCCGGCGTCTGCCGGCGCCAGCGCGAGCTGCTGTTCGGCCAGCGACAGCTCGCCATGCAGTGCCACGACTTCAAGATCGTCACCCTGCTTCTCCAGCATGCCGCGTGCGCGTTCGATCTCGCGCCGGCCAGGCAAGAAGGCGAGTACATCGCCAGGATTCTCGCGCAATGCCTGGAGCACGGTACGGGCAAGATGCTGCTCCGTCGTCTCCTGCGGTCGCGCGGGCGAATACACAACCGACACCGGGAAACTTCGGCCAGGACTGCTCAGGCGGGGGGCGTCGAGCCAGCGCGCGATACGTTCACCATCCAGCGTTGCCGACATCACCAGTAGGCGCAGGTCTGGCCGCAGACTGGCCTGCACATCGAGGGCGAGCGCGGCGCCGAGGTCGCCGGCAAGATGCCGCTCATGGAACTCGTCGAACAGGATCGCACCAACGCCTTCGAGCGCCGGATCGTCCTGAATCATCCGTCCGAGGATGCCTTCGGTCACGACTTCGATACGGGTACGAGGCCCCACGCGCGATTCAAAGCGAATGCGGTAGCCGACCGTCTCGCCCACCTGCTCGCCCAGCTGCGCGGCCATGAAGGTCGCCGCGGCGCGAGCCGCGATGCGACGTGGCTCAAGCACGACGATGCGCGCGCCCGCCAGCCATGGCGCCGCAAGCAAGGCGAGCGGCACCTGGGTCGTCTTGCCGGCACCGGGAGGCGCTTCGAGCACCAGGCGCGGACGCTCCGCCAGTGAGGCGACGATGTCGGGAAGGAGCGGAGTGATCGGGAAGACAGGAGTCATGCGCCGGCTATGTTACGCAAGCCGGCGCAGGATCGCCCGGATTCATCCCGCGCTGGCTGGCCCGGCCGGCACGGTCCCGGCCTTCGGCGTCGCCGCTTCGAGCGGTTGCAAAGAACGAAAGCGCTTTCGGTACTCATCGGAAACACGCTTCGCATCGTCTCCGTTGGCGATCACCTTCGGTGTGATCAGTACGATCAGCTCGGTCCGCATGAGGTCTTCGCTGCGACTACGGAACAGGGCGCCCAACACCGGAATACGCGACAGGTAGGGCACCCCTGAATGGCCGCGGCTATCACGCTGTCGGATGAGTCCACCCAGCAACACGGTCTGCCCGCTGCGTACCGCGACCTGGGTGTCCAGCTTGCGCTTGGCGATGGAGACGTTCTGGCCAGCGACCACGGCGTCGTCCGCCCGACTGACCTCCTGGGTCACGTCCAGGTAGACCAGGCCGCCCGGGTTCACTCGCGGACGTACCTCGAGGATCACGCCGGTGTCTTTGTAGCTCACCTGGCCCACTTCCTTGCCACTACCCAGCGTGGGGTTGACGAAGGTCTGGGTGACGGGAATCTGGTCGCCGACCTGGATACGCGCCTTGCGGTTGTTGACCACCACCAGCGACGGTGCGGAAAGCGTCGTCGTGTTGCCGTTGGTTTCCATCGCGCGCAAGGCGACCTGTACGTTCTTGTTGACGAAGGAGTAGAAGAGCGTGTCGCCAGTCAGCGGCGTGCCGCCTCCACTGCCCAATGCCCATTGCTGTTTGTTGCCCGGCTGACTGACTGCGCCGTTACCGCCGGCGAGTCCCTCGAGGTACCACTGCACGCCGAAGCGGAAGTTGTCGCGGAGCACCACTTCCAGGATACGTGTTTCGATCTGCACCTGTAGAGGAACGGCGTCGAGTCGGTCGATGGCCTGACGAATGTCTGCCCACTGCGAGGGCCGGGCATAGACCATCAACTGGTTGTTCGCGTCGACCGCCGTGATACGAATGCCGGACTTCTCACTGCCCGATGATGCTGCGGACGGCGCCTGGAAGAATGAGGCATCGCTGTCCGCGGCGGGAGTGTCTGAAAGCCCGCCGCCCTCACCGAACCCGCTGTCGCCGGCGCCCGCGGCTCCACTCAGTGTGATGCCAGTGAGGCCGGGCGCGATCTGCGCCGCCGGTGTGTCCTGGCTGACGGCACCGCCGAAGATGTTGCCAACATAACGTGCGATATCCGAGGCGAGAAGATTTCGGACGTCGTACACGAAGAGCCGTGGCTCGTTGCCACCACCACGATCGATGCGCTCGATCCACTCGCCCACCTGCTCGATGTGACCGGCCTGCGTAGCGATCACGACGATCGCGTTGGTGCGCTCGATCGGGATGAAGCGGATCAGTCCCGCGACGGGCGCACCGCTTTTCTGTCCAAAGACGGAGTCGAGTGCAGGCATCAGTTCGGAGACTCCCGCATTGCGCAGACCGAAGACACCTACCGACATGCCACTCACCCAATCGACATCGAAGGTGTCGATGGTCTGTGCGACGTTGTCCAGTTCCTCGCGCGTGCCGGCCACCACCAGGACATTTCTTGCCGGATCGGACAGGAGGATCGAATCCGTCGCTGCGAACGGTGTAAGAAGCTTGACCATTTCGGGCGCGGCGACGAAACGCAACGGGAACAGCCGTGCACCGAGGCCCTCGCGGGGAGCCGTCGCGCCGAGGCTTGGCGAGAGCCGCCCGGCGACGGCCTGCGCCGTCGGCACCACCGTGTATCGGCCGTGCTCACGAACAAGCGCGTTTCCCGTCCAAGACAGCAGGTTCTCGAGGATCGGCAGGGCTTCCTCGCGTTTGACCGGTTTCGATGTCGAGAACGAAACCGTGCCGCGCACTCCCGGTGCCAGCGAGTAGTTCGCATCGAGGAGATCGCCGAGGATAGCCTTGACCACGGCTTCGATCGGCTGGTCTTCGAAGTTGAGCGTGACCGATCCTTCACCGGCCACCGACTGGCGTGGCTCTTTCAGCGCGTGCGGCCGGATGAAGGTGCCAGTGCCGTGCCTGATTTCCCTCTGCGCCCCGGGGCCTTCCGCCGTCGGCGGATACGGTTCATTTCCCTGCGCCGAAGGTAACGGGAGCGGCTCCGGTACGGGATTATCGACACCGGTAAGGGCTTCACGCGCGATATCGTTATTGGCTAACCGCGCGTTGTGGGGGGCGCAGCCCGTCGCAAGCAGGGCCGCCGCGACGGCCATGCCGAGTTTGAGTCGCTTCATGATGTCCTTCCTTCCGTGGTGAGCGCCTCATGCGCCCGCTACTGCGTGTCCTGCGCTTGCTGCCGCTGTTGTTGTTGCTCCATGCGGCGTTTCTGTACGGCTTGTTTGAGGGCTTCGATCCTGGCTTGCTGGAGCGCGCTGTCGTCCTGTCGGGGCGGCGCATCTCGCGCCGGTGCGGCGGGTGGACGGGGCAAGGTGGGGCCGGTCATGCCGGATGCCTGCTCCACGTGCACGCCGTTGCCTGAGGGGGCCGGGCTGTTGCGCGGGGGCTGTCCCGGTATCGGCACGGCACCCGGCCGGCCAGCGTCCTTGGTCAGCGCCTCGGGAGCAGCAACCTTCAGCGTCAATTCGCGGCGCTGGCCGCCGTTGTCGAACAGGGCGCTGCGAGGTGTCAGCGAGGCGAGTGTCCAGTGACCGTCAGCCAGCGCGGCGCCTTCCTTGACACGCACTGTCATGTCCTTGCCGCGATCGCGCAGCAACGCCATGTGCAGGTCCGAAGTCATGATGATGCCGGTAAGTTCGAGATCGCCGATGTTGCTCGATGCATCATCGGTGTCCGCTGCCGCCACGGGCTTACGGTCGGCCATGAACAGCGGTCGCTGCCAGACTTCCGCGTAGCGATTCAATGGCGAGGTGGCTGGCATCGCCGCGGCGCGCAGCGGTGGCAAGGCTTCCGGTGCGGCCGGATCGTCCCAACGCACCCCTCGCCCTACACCCATGGCAAAGGCGACGGCGGTGCAGCCAAAGGCGAGCGCAATGATGGCGAGCACCGGCGTCAGCCGACGTTGACCGGCCGCGTTCATGTGGCCGCCTTCGCCGCGCGGGCGGCATGGATATAACCGGACACGGTGAACTGCACTTCCATCGGCGCAGCGCCCCCGGCTCGCGCAGCAACGGGATTGCGATAGATGCTGAAGTCCTCGATGAAGAGGTACGGTGTTTCTTCCTCGATATCGTGAAGCACGGCGGTCATCGGCTGCATCTGGCAGCGCAGGCTGATATTCACGGTGACTTTCCGGTACGGATCGCCGGCTTTTTCCTGGCTCGGCACGGGCATTTTCTGCACGACGTCGCAGGCGCCATCTTCCTTATGGGCCGCCGCGACATCCACGATGCGCTGCATGAGGCCCGCCGCGGCGGCGTTCGTGTCGTCGCCGGCGAGGAAGGCGTCGCTCCGTGTCTGGCCCTGCTCGAGCGTGGCCAGTCGTTTCTCCAGCTGCGGACGCTCGGCGATCGCAGCGGCATATCGACGTTGTGTGTCGCGCAGATCGTCCATGTCGGCGGCGATCGCCAGCTGTGGTGATACGAACCACCAGTGTATTAATACGAAGTAGCCGATCGCCACGGCGACGACCAGAAGCAGGATCGCTGCAACGCGGGACTCAGCGGGCTTCATGCGCACGGGCGTCCTCCTTGATCGCGGAAGTCGCCGCCGCCTTCGTCAACGCAGGTGCCGGCGCGGGCGCGGCTGCGGAGGTGGCCCTTGCAGGTGTTGCAACCCCGGGCTTCGGCATCAGTGCCTTCGCCTGCATATAGAAGCGTTCCTTGCCGGAGGTGGGATCGGTCTGGATGGTGCCCTGGAAGCTGGGTTCGCCAATACTGCGTGCACCCTTCAACGCGTCGATGAGCCGCGCGGCCTGTGGGCTCTGGCCCTGGAAGCCGATCTGGCCCGTGGCGTTGAGCGTGAAGCGCTCCAGCCAGGTGTCGTCGGGCAGGCGATGGGTGAGTTCATCGAGCACTGGAAGGATCGACGGAGACTCACTCTTGCGACGCACGAGGAAGCCGGAGGCTCCCGCACTGTCCATAAGACGTTGACGCAGGGCCTTCACCCGCTGTGCGTCGGACTGCATGGCATCGACGTCGGCACGCATGGTCTCGAGCGCGACGTTCCGATTGTGCAGCCATGCGGCCATGGCGCCAAACAGAAGAAGCACGATGGCCGCGACCAGGGCGAGGTTCAATCGGCGGCGACGATCCACGCGGCGCGGCGCACGCGCAGGCGGCAACAGATCGACACCGGCCAGTCCGTAGCCCAGGGGCACGTCGACGCGATCGGGGGCAACCCGAAGGGCAGCGAGTTCGTCGAGCAACGGGTCGAGTGAGGCGCGCGGCGTGGCGGCGAGTTCGGCGACGAAACGCCCTTCCGGGCCGCCTTCTCCGAGCTCGCGCACACCGAAGTGGATGTCTTCCGCGCGGAACGGCGTTTGCCGGTCGATGTCGTAGCCAACCACCTGGCGCAGGTTGTCGCGCGCGGCGACCGGCAGCACCAGACGACGCCGAAGCACCTGAGCCGCAGGCATGAGCAAGGCGATGCGGCGGTCTGCGGGGTCGCACTCGCCCAGGGCACGCGCCAGCAGCGCAGCGCGGTGTTCGACGGTGTCGGTGTCGAGGGCTTCCACGATGGACAGACTCTCGCCGGCGCGGCGAAGCTGCCAGACGCCCTCGCCACGTTCGAGCGCGTACCAGCGCTCGCCACCGGCGAAGGCCTGACGCCAGCGTACTGGCAACAGCGCCGACAACTCGCCACCCCACCAGCGCAGAAAGCCCGGCAGCGCGCTGCCGCGCCAGGCACGGCGCAGGCGGTCGAGCTGAAGCTGGGAGGCATCCTGCAAAGCGGTCATTCAACATCTCCTTCGCGCCAACGCAGTATCGCGTAGGGCTGGTTACCGGATCTTATCCCACGTAGTCGGACGGTCGATGTAAGGGAACTTCGGGTTCCGTCGTCAAGGATGGCCTCCGCACGTATCGTGTGCGTGACACCATTGCCGCCGGCAACCGACGCGCCGTTGACCTGCCCGCGGGTGGCCAGGATGGCCTGGGCGCCCGCTTCGCCAAGTCCGGGAATGGATGCCAGCGCAAGTGGCTGCGCATGCTCGGTGTTCGGTCGTTCGCGGCCGGACCAGATCGTCAGGACGGGCGCGACGGCGGTCCAGATCGCCGGGTCCATGCCGAGCACCATCCGTGCCTCCTCGACCGTGGCAAACGGCCCGTTGCGCGGACCGTAACCGAGGCCTGCGGCGTCGTACTGGGGCTTTTTGGCGCCATTGGGCGAGGCGGCATCCCCGGGACGGCGCCAGTCCTGGACGGCGGCGGAGAGGCTCTTCGCCTTGTCGTCGTTGGCGCCGGCCGCCTTGAATAAGCCCGTCAGCACCTGGTCGGAGGCGGCGTTGAGGTCCACCTTGCCATCTTCATCCACCACGGTGATGTTGACCTTGGCGTCGTCGAACTCGAAGACGTAGGCGCGTCCGTCGGCAATCCAGCGCGCATCGGGATCGGTCGTCTGTAGACCCTCGATGGCGCGGACCATGCCAGCCTCCGCAGCGTAGTGGGCACGCGTCTGGGCGAACTGGTAGCGCGCCTGCAATCCCTCGGTTCGTGCCAGCGCGGCGAATCCGCCAAGCATGATGGCCAACAACGTGCAGCCCCACAGGACGATAAGCAGCGCGACACCGCGGTTGCGTTCACGATTCATCGAATCACCGGCCCGCGCGCACCACGCGTCAGCGAAAGGCCATTGCGCGATGCCGACGCATCGATGCGGATAGGTGCGACCAGTGTCGGGAAGGCCACGTTGCCGCCGACGTCGAGCTCGATACGGACCAGCGAGGGCGTACGCCGCCCATCGTCCCAGCTTTCCTGCCAGTCGCCAGGGCGGTTCTGGTCGTCCATGCCGCGATAGGAGATCGAGCCCTTGCGAATGCCGCGAAGAAGGACCTCGGGCTCGCCGATCGGCTGCGGCGCGCCGCCATCCGGGGGCAGCATCGCAAGCGTCACTTCGAGGCGATAGCCCTGACGGCCATCGTCGACCAGCGAGACTGTCTGCAATTGCGGGCCGAGTTTCGACAGGTAACCCGGCATCGGGGCGACATAACGCAGCGTGCGCGAGGTACCGGAGAACACGATGGGATCGCCGTCATCGGTCTGGTCGAAAGGGACGGCCAGCGCCTGCGCAAGCTCGCTGCGAAGGAAGCTCTGTGCGGAACGGATCTCGTCCATGCGCTCGATAGCCTGGTCGCCGCTACGCACGATACGCGAAGCCGTACTGATGCCCGAGTAGACCCCGAGCAACACGATGGTCAGCAACGCCAGCGCCGCGAGCACTTCCAACAGGCTGAAGCCACGCGTGCGTCTCATGGCGAGCCGTCCGTGTTCGCGCCACCCATGCGAAGGGTAGAGAACCGCGCGTGCCGCTCGTTATCGGCCACACCCCATGTCACGTCCAGATCCAGTCGATACACGCGGCTGGCGGTGGCGCCATCTGCCGCCGGCTTCACATCGGGGGTGACATAGCGGGTAACGTTCATGTGCCAGCGGTACGTGTCGTCGAAGCGACCTTCGCTGTCGCCTTCGCGCAATGGCTCCATGACGAACGCGCCGTCGAGCAGCGTACGTGCGCGCAGCGCCGCCTGGGTGCGTTCGTTGGCCCGCGCCGTGAGGCTCATCGAACTACCCGCAACCTGCATGAGCGCCGCGAAGGCGATCGCCAGGATGGCGATGGCGGCGATGATCTCGAGCAGGCTGAAACCGCGCTGGCGACCGGGATACCTCACTTCGAATCCACCACGCTGACCGCGCCGGTGAGCCACGCGACGTTGACGTGCCATTCGCGCTGCCCGCGCGTCAGCGTGACGCGGCCGCCTGTCGAGCTGCCGTCGGGGAAGAAACGGATGCGCCCGGTGGTCGCGTTCGCCTGGTCCTCGCGGGCACTGGTGATCGAGACACGCATATCCTTGGGCAGGGTGACCAGGGATTTTCCCGGCGGCTTATACGTCGACGCCGACGTGTCCACCTCGAGTGCCAGGCTTTCGCCCTTCACGATGGCTTGCGCGCGCGTCCAGCGTAACGCGGCAGCGAGCTCGCCACTGGCCGCATTCACGCGTGCGCTGGCGAGCCCCTGGGTGATGGGAATCGAGACCGCCGCCGCGGCGATCGCAATGAGCAGGATCACGGCCAGCATTTCAAACAGCGTAAATCCGCGCGTATGCATGGCCGTGCCGGGTCGCTTACTGCCAGTTGCCGTAGTCGGCGGAATAACCGTCACCGCCGGACTTGCCATCCTGCCCGTAGAACACGAGGTCGAAGCTGCCGTGTTCGCCCGGGTAGCGATAGCCGAACGGATGGCCCCACGGATCCTTAAGGTCAGACTCCTTCGCGTACGGGCCCTGCCAGTTCTGCGCATCGGCGGGCTTGGCAACCAGGTCGCCGAGGTCGTGCGGCGGCGCACCGTTATCGAGCGCGTAGTTTTCGACCTTCTGGCCCAGGGTGACGACCTGGGCCTTGCCCGCGCCGTACTTACCCTTGTCGACGTTCTTGCCGACCTGGGTCACCACGATGGCGCCGATGATGCCGATCAGGACGATGACGGCGAGCATTTCGAGCAGCGTGAAGCCGCGGGAGAGGCGGGGTCGAAGCGTACGTGTCGCGCGCATGGCAGAGCTCCTTGGAACGAATACGGTCAGTTGATGTTGCTGGTGAGACTGAGCAGGGGTAGCAGGATAGCCGCCATGATGAAGGCGACCATCACGGTCATGACAATGGTCAGAGCCGGCACGAGCGCCGCCAGCAGGCGGTCGATGGCGCGCTTGGCTTCGATGTCGAAGGTATCGGCCACCTTGAGCAGCATGCTGTCGAGGGCGCCGGCTTCCTCGCCGACCTGGATCATTTGCAGCGCGAGACGCGGAAAGCGTTCCGTCTGGGCAAGGGAACTACCGAGGCCGGCGCCACCTTTGACGCGTTCGGCAGCCTGCTCCAGCGCAAGGTCGAGCGCGCGGTTGCCGGTGACCTGACGGGCAATGGCCAGTGATGAAAGCAGGGGCACGCCGTTCTTCAACAACGTGCCCAGCGTCCGCGCGATGCGCGCCGTCTCCACCTTGAGCAACAGCGGCCCCGAGACCCGCATCGTGAGCAGGCGCGCGTGGAAGGCAAGCTTCGCTTCGGGATCGCGAAGTCGAAGACGCACGAAAACACCAAGAATGAAGATCACCAGGCCAAGCGCCCACCACCAGTCGCTGATCACCGTACCCAGGGCGAGCACCACCTTGGTAATGAGCGGGATCGGCACCTGCATGTCGGCGAAGATCGGCACGAACTGCGGCACTACATAGGCCAGCAAGAGCACCAGCGAACCAAGCACGCCGACCATCAGGAAGGCGGGATAGATCAGCGCATTGATGATGCTGCCGCGCAGGGCCTGCGCACGCTCGAGATAATCCGCCAGGCGGCGCAGCGTCTCGTCGAGCGAACCACCGGCTTCGCCAGCGCGCACGAGGCTGACGTAGAGGCGCGGAAAGACACCGTTCTCTTCATCGAGCGCCGTAGAAAGTGTGGTGCCGCCACGGACACGGTCGCGCACACGTTCGACGAGGTTCTTCGCCTTCTCGCCCTCCGGGAGGTCGAGAAGGATGCCGAGGGCGCGGTCCAGCGGCTGGCCCGCGCTGAGCAGGGTAGCCAGCTGGTGCGTGAACTGGGCGAGCTGATCGCCGGTGAAGACACCCTTGCGAAACAACGCGGCGAAACCGCCACCGCTGGCCGCACCCTCGGCGGGCGCAGCCTCCAGTGGCGTGTGGCCCTGGTCCTGCAGGCGCGCGACCACGTCTTCCACCGACGCGGCTTCCATCCTGCCGGTGAGCGCTTCGCCCGCGGCGCTGATAGCTCGATAACGGAACTGGCTCATGGGAGGGCCTACGATTCCTGGGTGACGCGAAGGACTTCTTCGATCGTGGTGACGCCGGCCACGGCCTTGGCCAGGCCGTCTTCATACATCGTGCGCATGCCCTCGGCCCGCGCCTGGCGTTCGATTTCGCCGGCATCGGAACGCTGCATGACCAGACGACGCAGCGGATCGCTCATCACCAGGAACTCCATGATGGCGCGACGGCCGCGGTAGCCGGTCGGGTTGGTCGCGCTGGTCCCGGGCTTCCACAGGCGGATCGGCCGCTCGTCGGTGTACTTATGCAGATCGAACTGCTCGATGACCTCGGGCAGGGCTTCGTACGGGATCGCCGTTTCCGGATCCAGCCGGCGCACGAGTCGCTGCGCGAGGATGCCGTTCACCGTCGAGCCGAGCAGGTAGTCTTCCACGCCCATGTCCAACAGGCGCGTGATGCCGCCGGATGCACTATTGGTGTGCAGCGTGGACAGGACCAGATGTCCCGTAAGCGCGGATTGAATGGCAATGCGGCAGGTTTCGAGATCGCGCATTTCGCCGATCATGATGACGTCCGGATCCTGGCGGACGATGGAACGAAGCGCCCCCGTGAAGTCCAGGCCGATCTGTGGCTTGACCTGGATCTGGTTGATGCCTTCGATCTGGTATTCGACCGGATCTTCCACCGTGATGATCTTCACGTCGGGCGTGTTGATCTGCGCCAGTGCGGTATACAGCGTCGTCGTCTTGCCCGAGCCAGTCGGTCCGGTCACCAGCAGGATGCCGTGCGGCCGGTCGAGCACCTCGACGAAGCGGTCGCGGAAGTTATCAGTAAAGCCCAGCGAGGCGAAATCGAAGATGATCGATTCGCGGTCGAGGATACGCATGACCACCGACTCGCCGAAGCTCGTCGGCACGGTGGACACGCGCAGGTCCAGCTCCTTGCCTTGAACGCGCAACTGAATGCGGCCGTCCTGGGGCAGGCGCCGCTCCGCGATGTTGAGCCGCGCCATGATCTTCACGCGCGAGATGACCGCCGCGGTGGAACTCGACGGTGGCGCTTCCACTTCATGCAGCACGCCATCGATGCGATAGCGCACCTTGAGGTGGTTCTCAAACGGTTCGATGTGAACGTCCGACGCACGCTGTTCCACGGCACGCTGGAGAATGAGGTTGACCAGGCGGATGACCGGCGCCTCGGAAGCGAGATCACGCAGGTGCTCGACGTCATCCTCTTCGGTGGCATTGCCGTCCAGGCTTTCAACGATGCTGCCCATGGCGGAACGGCCCTGGCCATAGTAGCGCTCGATGAGCCCGTCGATTTCCGACCGCAACCCTACGCGCAGGGGCAGGTCGCGACCGGTGGCGAGCCGGACCGCTTGCAACGGGTAGGGATCGGCCGGGTCGGCGACGAGGAGCGCCAGGCCGTCTTCGCCTTCGCGCACGGGAATGACGTGGTACTGCTTGAGGAAACGAACCGACAGCTCGATATCGGCCGGGGGCAGGTCGGGGGCGTCTTTGGCGGACAGCAGGTTGAGGCCGAGCAGTTCGGCCCAGGCATCGGCCAGGTCGCGCTCGGAAACCAGGCCAAGGCGGGCCATCAGCGAGGTAAGGGTACCCTCCGGCGTCTCGTCATGCAGGCGCCGGGCCCGAACGAGGTCAGTGTCCTTAAGGCGGCCATGCGCCACCAGGTGCGCACAGACCTGAGCTTCTCCCGGTTCCCCGGTCAGCATATCCCTATGCTCAGTCATCGCAGACATGCCTTCCTCACGGTCCGTTAAAGCGGTCTATCCACGCGATCGTTCCTGACCGCGCGGGCCGCTATTGGTAGCACATACCGTGCGTCGACGGCGACCGTGAATCCCATGTTCCGCGACGTGGCGCAACAAGCGGAAGCCGGCGTCACCGCCGGCTTCCGCGCCCTCCGGGCTTACTCGTAGGATTTCGCCGGGCTGATTACCAGCCTATGCCTACGCCTACACCTCCGGAAGTCTCACCGCCGCTGATCGCGGCACCGAAAGTGAGAGTGGCCTTGGGACTGAGGCTGCGCGAGTAGCCAACCGACATCGCTCCTTGCCCCTTATACCCGCCGACGCCCACGCCAAGCCGGTTGTCGCCGTTGACGCCCTGGGTACTGAAGGCCATCTGCGACATCGCCGCGCCCATGGCGCCTACCTTGTTCAGGCGGTCGTTGAGGTCGTTGAAGCGATGGTCGACCTGGCTCTTGTACTGATCGAAGGCCCCGCCGCTCACCACGTCGCCGAACTTCTGGTCGGTGTACTGCTTGGCGCTGTTCAGGGTCGCTGCATCGCCCTGATCCGCGTAGGACTTCGCGGTAGCCACGGCCTGATCCACCTGGCCGACATTGGCCCCATCCGTGGCCGCCGTGCCAGCGGCAACGTTGGTAATACGCCGTTCGGCGCCCACCGCACCCACCGAGACCGTGTTGGCCTGGTCGGCGACCGAACCGGCGCCGAGGGCGACGCTGTTGGTCGCCGCCGCCGTCACCGTCGCTCCGTTACCAACTGCCGTACCGTTGTCGGCCCCCACGCTGGCGTTGTTGCCCACCGCGATGTCTGTCGGGTCTTTGGCGTAACTCCCCGTGCCTATGGCGATGCCATTGCCCGTCCCCGGGACGACGGCCTGCGCCGCCACTGGCGCCGCTGCCGCGACCGGCGCGGCAGGTGCCGCGGCAGCCTGTGTGACAGGCGGTGTGACCGCTGCCGCCATCACGCCCTGTGTGGTCACCGACTCAGGAGCCGCGGCGACCGCATTGCGGCGGATCGGCGTCGTCCCCGTTCCGGTCCCACCGGCCGACTTAGATTCCAGGGTGCCGACGCGGCTGTTCAGCGAGGTCAGGGCGCCATCCAGCGCACCGACCGCGTCACCGACCGTACCGTACGAGCCGCCTTGCACCCGGTAGACCGGGCCAACGAAGCCGTTGGCGCCCATCGTCGCGCCACCGCCCAGGGCCATCGCCATGGCGTTTCCTGCCACGTTCGAGGTACCCGAGAACGCACTGGAGAGTGCGGTGTTCAACTGGCCGAGGTTTACCGCGTCGTTGGTCTGTGTGCCGGATGCCACGTTGGTGATCTGACGGTTGTTGCCCGCGCTGCCCACCGACACCGTGTTAGCACGCGTCGCCAGCGAGCCGTTGCCGAGCGCGACCGAATTGACGCCCAGGGCCCTGGCGCTGTCGCCGATGGCCGTGGCTCCCGCCGCGCCGGCGTTGGCCGAGGCGCCGATCGCTGTCGACGAGGTCTTGCTCGCCGTGGCGAAGGCACCGTTGGCGGTGGACAGGTCTCCACTGGCGCTACTTCCCGCCCCGGTCGCGATGGCCAGGTCGCCCGTGGCACTCGCATCGTCCGAGCCGTCGGCAGCCCCGGTTGCCGACACGTAGTGCCTCGCGCTGCTCACGCTATCGGAGAGGTCGTTCAACTGCTGGACGTTGGTAGCGTCGGTGCCCTGTACGCCTGCCGCGACATTGGTGATCTGCCGTTCGCTGCCGCGGTCGCCCACCGACACCGTATTGGCGCGGGTGGCAAGCGAGTTCGAACCCAGCGCGACGCTGTTCGCGGCATCGCGTTGCACGGTGCTGTTGGCGCCGACGGCGACCCCGCCCGCGCCGATCGCGGTCGAGAAATCGCCCACTGCAACGCTGCTGGCACCGGATGCCCAGCTGTTGATTCCCAGCGCGGTAGCGTTTCCACCCTGCGCATAGGCGAAGTAACCCAGCGCCGTGCTACCGACACCTTCGGCAGCGGCGACGCCACCGAGCGCCGTGGCGTAATCCGCCGTGGCCTGCGCACCCGCACCGAACGCGGCGGCACTGTCGCCGGTCGCACCGGTATAGATGAGGCCCACGCCCGGCAGGTTGCTCGGCCCACCGACGGCCACCGAGCCCGCGCCCGATGCCGTTGTCGACGTGCCTACCGCCGTGGAGTAGTCGCCGGTCGCATTGGCGACGGCACCCAATGCCGTGGACTGTGCACCACTGGCGAAGGAGCCCACGCCGACCGACGTCGCCGCGAAGCCGCCCGCCTGGGAGCTCGCGCCGACCGCCGTACCACCGACGCCCGCGCTGGTCGCGCCGGTGTCGACGGGGTTGCCGCTGCCGTCCGAGATAAGAGGATTGCCGTCCTCATCGACGGCGTTGCCACCAACCGCGACACTGCCGGCACCCGTCGCCTGTGCACCTGCACCAAAGGCGGCGCTGTTCTGTCCACTGGCGGTGCTGCCGTACCCATTCGCCGTGGCGAATTGGTTCACCGCATTCGCGCCCGCACCCGTCGCCGTCGCACCCGTGCCCGACGCGAAAGCACCCGAGCCTGCGGCCGTGGCCAAATCACCCACCGCCTGCGCATCGTCGCTACCGTCGCTGAGGCCATTCGCCTTGAAATAGTGACTGGCATCGCTGACGCCACCGGCGACCGCATCGAGCTGGCCCTTGTTCACCGCATCGGTGGTTTCGGTACCCGCGGCAACGTTGGTGATCTGGCGCTCGCTCCCCGCGCTGCCTACTGAGACGGTGTTCGCACGGTCAGCCAACGAACTGGCACCGAGCGCGACCGAATTGGCTGCCGCCGCGTAGGACGACTCGCCGATGGCCGTGCTACTCGCGCCGTCGGCCCAGCTGTTCCAGCCCAGCGCCGTGGCGTAGTCGTTCGTCGCCCAGGCTCCCGCACCGAATGCAGACGCACCGACGCCGGTCGCCTGGGCGGGAATGAAGCCGAAGAAGGTGCTGCCACCCACCGCGACACTTTCATCACCCGTCGCTTGCGCGCTTTCGCCAACCGAGACACTACTCGCTCCCGTCGCTGCGCTTTGCGTACCGACAGCCGTCGAAAGATCTCCCGTGGCATTCGCCACCGCACCGAGCGCCGTCGCCTGCGCACCGCTTGCGTACGCACCCACGCCGAACGACGAGGCGGCAAAACCACTCGCCTGCGAGCTCGCACCGGCCGCCGTGCCGCCGACACCCGCGCTGGTCGCACCGGTGTCGACCGGCACGCCGCCATTCGTTATGAGCGGATTGCCTGCAGCATCTACCGCGACACCGCCGACCGCGACGCTGCCCGGGCCATTAGCCTGTGCACCGGCACCGTAGGCGGCGCTGTTCTGGCCCGTGGCGACGCTACCGTAGCCGCTTGCCGTGGCGTTCACCCCCGTGGCCACCGCGCCGCTGCCATTCGCCGTCGCGCCATCGGCGCCCGCGTAAGCACCCGAGCCGGATGCCGTCGCGTACTGACCGCTCGCCTGCGCATCGTCACTGCCGTCATTGTTGCCCGTCGCCTTGAAGTAACGCGTGGCGCCATTCACCGACGTATCAAGCTGGCCCTTGTTCACCGCGTCGGTGTCTTCCGTACCGGCGGCGACGTTCGCGATCTGCCGTTCATGACCCGCCGTGCCGACCGATACTGTGTTGTCACGGTCAGCCTGCGAATCCGCACCCAGCGCCACCGAATTTTCACCCAGCGCCCAGGCGTTCGCGCCGAGAGCCGTGGCGTTGTTGCCCAGCGCCCAGCTGTTCGTGCCGATGGCAACGGAATTGGCGGCTTCCAGACCGAACAGCCCGAAGCCCGTCTCGGCGTAGTTGCCGATGGCCACGCTGCCTTCGCCCGATGCGCTAGCGCCACCGCCGATAGCCGTCGATCCATTGCTATATGCCGACGCGCCGTAGCCCGAAGCCACCGAGAGGTCACCTGCCGCATAGGCCTGTGCACCATTCGCGGTCGCGCCAACACCCGAGGCCTCCGAAAGGAAACCAGTGGCCGTGGACTGCTCACCCTGCGCGAATGCCGCCGTGCCGAGGGCGGTGCCGAACTGGCCCTCCGCCTGAGCACTCGCACCCACCGCCGTTGAGGCAAGGCCGGACGCATTGGCCGGTCCCACTGCTTCACCGGTGGCGCTGTAGGTGATCAACGGATTGCCGTTCGCGTCCAGCGCCTGGCCACCGATGGCCGTGGCGCTGTTGGCCGAGGCCTGTGCACCGGCGCCGTACGCCGCGCTGTTTTGTCCCGCGGCGACGCTGCCATAGCCGTTCGCCGTCGCATTCGTTGCGGCGGCAACCGCACCGCTGCCGTACGCGCTCGCACCATCGGCACCCGCATAGGCACCCGAACCGGACGCCGTCGCGTACTGGCCATTGGCCAGTGCATCGTCGCTGCCATCTCCATTGCCAGACGCCTTGAAGTAGCGCGTCGCATCGTTCACCGAGGCATCGAGCTGGCCCTTGTTCACCGCGTCGGTGGTTTCGGTGCCCGCGGCAACGTTGGTGATCTGGCGCTCACTGCCGACGTCGCCCACCGACACAGTGTTCGCCCGGTCGGTATAAGAACTGGCACCGAGCGCGACGGAGTTCGCCGCACCCGCGATGGCCGATTCACCGATGGCCGTGCTGCTCACGCCGTCGGCCCAGCTGTTCCAGCCCAGGGCCGTCGCGTAGTCGTTGGTCGCCCATGCACCCGCACCGAACGCGGAGGCACCGGTACCCGTTGCCTGGGCGGGAATAAAGCCGAAGAAAGTGCTGCCACCGACCGCGACACTTTCATCACCCGTCGCTTGCGCGCTTTCGCCAACCGAGACACTACTCGCTCCCGTCGCTGCGCTCTGCGTACCGACTGCCGTCGAGAGGTCGCCTGTGGCGTTCGCCACCGCACCGACTGCCGTCGCCTGCGCACCGCTCGCATACGCGCCCACGCCGAACGACGAGGCAGCAAAGCCGCCCGCCTGTGAGCTCGCACCCACGGCCGTGCCGCCGACGCCTGCACTGGTAGCGCCAGTGTCGACTGGCAAGCCGCCATTCGTTATGAGCGGATTGCCTGCAGCATCTACCGCGACACCGCCGACCGCGACGCTGCCCGGGCCATTAGCCTGTGCACCGGCACCGTAGGCGGCGCTGTTCTGTCCGGTAGCGACGCTGCCATAACCATTCGCTGTGGCGTTGACGCCTGTGGCAACGGCGCCGCTGCCGGTCGCCGTGGCACCATCGGCACCGGCGAATGCGCCCGAGCCCGAAGCCGTCGCGTACTGACCGGTTGCAAGTGCATCGTCGCTGCCGTCGTTGTTGCCCGTCGCCTTGAAGTAGCGCGTCGCGCCATTCACCGACGTATCGAGCTGACCCTTGTTCACCGCGTCGGTGTCTTCCGTACCGGCGGCGACGTTCGCGATCTGTCGCTCGTGTCCTGCGGTACCGACCGACACTGTGTTGTCACGATCGGCCTGCGAATCCGCACCCAGCGCAACGGAGTTCTCACCCAGTGCCCAGGCATTCGCACCGAGCGCCGTGGCGTTGTTGCCCAGCGCCCAGCTGTTCGTGCCGACGGCGACGGCGTTGGCACTCTCGAGACCGAACAGACCGAAGCCCGTCTCGGCGAAGTTGCCGATCGCGATGCTGCCTGCGCCAGAGGCACTGGCACCGGCACCGACTGCCGTCGATCCCGCGCTGTAGGCGGTCGAACCGAAGCCATTGGCGACGGACTGGTCACCTGCCGCCGTCGCCTGCGAACCACTGGCCGTGGAGAAATCACCGAGCGCATTCGCCACCGCACCCACTGCGGTCGACTGCACGCCACTCGCATATGCACCGACACCAAGTGACGCGGCGGCAAAACCGCTCGCCTGCGCACTGGCGCCGACGGCCGTGCCGCCAACACCTGCGCTGGTCGCGCCGGTATCCACCGGGACGCCACCGTTGGTGATCAGCGGGTTGCCATCCGCGTCGACAGCGACGCCGCCGACCGCGACACTACCGGGGCCATTGGCCTGTGCGCCCGCACCATACGCGGCACTGTTCTGACCCGTGGCGATGCTGCCATAGCCATTCGCTGTGGCGTTGACGCCTGTGGCTACGGCACCGCTACCGGTCGCCGTTGCACCATCAGCGCCGGCGAAAGCTCCGGAGCCGGATGCCGTCGCGTACTGACCGGTTGCAAGCGCATCGTCGCTGCCGTCACCGTTGCCATTCGCCTTGAAGTAATGCGCAGCGTCACTGGTGCCTTCTGCGAGCTGGTCTACCCGCGTCGATACGCCGTCGACCTTCGTGGACAACGTGTCCACCCGCGTCGATACGCCATTTACCGAGGTCGAGACCTTGTCCAGCTGCCGCTTGTTGACCGCATCGGTGGATTGCGTGCCATCGGCGACGTTCACCAGCTGGCGCTCTTCGTTGACCTTGCCTATCGACACCGTGTTGGCGCGATTGGCGACTGATCCATCGCCGAGGGCGACGGAGTTCTTCGCCGTGGCGCTCGCGTCCGTACCGAAGGCGGAGCTGGCCGATCCACTGGCAAACGACGATTCGCCGAGCGCGACGCTGTCCGTGCCGGTGGCGCGGGCGTTCTGACCCAGTGCCGTCGACCAGGCACCGGAGGACTGTGCATTCTGGCCCAGTGCGACGCTGTAGTCGCCGCTGCTGATCGCTGCCGTGCCGACCGCCGTGCTGTAGTTGCCGGCGGCCTTGCTCGAGGTGCCGCAGGCGAAGGCATCGTCGCCCTTGGCGACCGGCGCCTTGCCCTGGATGCCAAGCAGATAACCACCGCACACGTTGCCTGCCTGCGCAGGCGCACTACCCAGCGCCAGCATCACGCCGGCGGCCAGTGGCAGCGCGGCCATCGCGGCGCGCAGACGTCGGGAGGCACCGCCCTTGCCGTTGGCTCTCGCCAGCTCCGATGCCACGACCAGGATGCCGAGCGATTTGTTCCAGACCTTGCTGTAGATGGTATTCACGTGAACCTTCCTCCCAGATGTCCGCTTATTAGCGATCGATGCGCGGGCGCGCGGCGCGCGGCCCATCGCCAGTCCGTCGCGACCGCGGCGGACGAGGTGTCCCGAAGACCGGCGGCCCGAAAGCCGTCCAGCCATCCAAACGTCGTGTCTTTTCCCCTGCCCGCGATGCGGGCCCCACGAAGGTCGAGGCCCCGGCAAACCGGGGCCTCTTCCAGGTCATGCGTCAGAGCGTGTACGCACCCAGCACACTCACACCGGAGTACGCCTTTTCACCCTTCACGGTCAGCGTCCACACGCCGGCAGCGGGCTTGGTCGCCGTGAACGGTTCACTGTTGCCCGGACGATTGGGCTGCGCTTTCACCACACCCTTCGGATCGGTCACCGAGATCGACACATCGCCCGAGCCACCGTAGGTGCGCAGGGTGAGCGTCTTCGCGTTGGCCGGTACCGTGAGCTGGTAGGCAGTGGTCGAGGCGGCGGCACCCTTCTGGTTGTTAAGGGCGGCGTTGTTGACGAGCACGATGGCCGGCGGTGCTGCCGGAGGACCCCACGCGTCGTACTGCTTTTGCGTCTCCGCATCGGACAGGCAGGCGTTGAGGCTTGTGGCCTGGCCGGCGGTAATCAGGCCGGCCGCGGCAAGCTGCCCTTCGTAGGCCCTGACACCCGCGCGGTAGGTGCCCACGTTGGCGGCATTGCCAGCGAGGATCTTCGCGTTGGCGATCACGTTGGCACCGATGATCATGCCGCCCGGCACGAGTTTCGGAATGCCCGTGTTGCAGGTGAGCAGCAACTGGTTGCTGCGGTCGATGCCCCAGCCGATGTCCTGGAACAGCGCCGGACCCAGGTCGAGGTCGATCTCACCACGAAGATCCTGGTTGATGGCGTATTCCATGATCGCGTTCGGCGTCAGGCGCGTGTCGTAATGCGAGAACGACGATCCTTCCGCGAGCACCGCCGGCGCATAGATCTGCACGCCGTCGGCATTCGTGCCGGCCAGACCGGTGCCCTTGCCCACGGCGCCGGTGAGGCCGGCGAGGTTCGCCTTCAGCGTATTGCCGTCGACCTGGCTCACCAGGATCACCGGGATGTTCACCGGCGAGACAGGCGTGCCACCCGGCGTCACTGCGGCGGGCTGGTTGTTGGCGAGAAGGACGGCTTTGGCGCCGGCGGTCTGGGCGTTGAGCGACTTCGTCGCGAAGTCGCAGGTGCCGCGATCGATCAGCGCGACCTTGCCGGCGACGGCAGAGGCGTCGGTGATGGCGGCGCAGCCATCGTTCGGCACAGCCTGCACCACGGCGCCGGAGAAGTTCGTCGCGGTGGCGGTCGGACCGAAGCTCGCCTGGGCGTACTGGTAATCGCCAGCCGCAGCGGCCGGCGCGGTTACGCGGTACACATCGGGCAGGCCGAGCGCGAGCGGCGCCTCGGCGATCACCGTCGCACCGGAGAACGCGAGATGGCCGTCGTCAACGGCGGCAGCCACACGCTGGGCCGGCGTCAGATTGTCCCAGAGCGTGCCGTCATGCTTGACGAAGAAACCATAGATGTTCGGATGCGAGTCGGCACCGCCGGGGAAGTCCTCGCCGGTCGTGAGGTCCGTGAGGTCCAGGAACCCGAGGCCATGCGACATTTCGTGCAGCACGACGTTGAGGAAGTCGATCTGCCCGGCGGGCACCTGGTGATCGAGACCCATGTACCACTTCGACCCTTCGATACAGCCGGGCTGGCCCAGTGCACCGTTGAACTGGCTCTGGATGTCGGCATTGCCCGGATCCAGGTCTTCGCCAGCCAGTGCGTCGGCCTCCGGCCCGGCATACCAGATGTTGGCCTTGGCCCCTGCCGGAAGATTGGCGGCATCAAAAGTGAAAACGGACAAGGGTCCGGATGATCCAAGCACACCGCCGGTGGCGTCACATTCCAGCGGTTCGAAGGTGGCGTTGTTGACGATCGTAACGTTGCTCTTCAGGTAAGCGCCGTGGATGTCCGCCGCGAACTGGAAGACGTTGAGCGCCTGTTGACCGAAGGTCGTGCCCGGATTGCCTCCCACGGGCGTGGCGGGCGTGTGGTCGTCGAGACCCTGGCCGGTACCTACGTCCTGGTTGACGATTTTGATCTCGGCGGCGCTGGCGCTCATGGCGCCAAACAGACCGGCCGTGAGAAGGGCTGAGTAGAGAAGGCCGCGGCGGATCATCGGGTAACCTCCGGTGCCTTGGGCGCAACCTGGGCGCCGTGGTCGTCATGGTGAATGCTGATGGAGCCGTCCGCCGCGCGTGTGGCGACGACGCTACTCATCCGCTCCTGTGGCAGGCGCATCCCCGTGGCTTTCCCGCCGCTTTGAAGGGTGACCTTGCGGATCGTCGTCTTCGCGTCGGCGTTGGTGCGCGGTTGCGTGGAGAGCGACGTAACCCGGCTCTGTCGAGCCTGGAATGCCTTGGAATAGGCGGCCCGCTCGGCATCGGTCGGTGCGCGGATCGCTCCGGTCACCGGATCGATGGCGACCTGCTGCCCGGCCTGGACCGCGCGGACCTTTGGCGTGGCCTGGGTCGAAGGTGTGTCGGCGGCCTGAGCGGCTCCCGCCATAAGCATGCCCGTCAGCACGAGGCCGATAGCCTGTGCCAGTGTTCGTGAAGTCATTACCTGTACCTCCCTAGTGCGGCGCCGGGACCCCTCCCTGCACGCCAGCCGACGAAGGCCCCCTCGCCGGCGCAAACACCTGAAGGATTCAACGTTCCCCTCAACGCAAAATCCGAAGACGACTTATGGCGCGGTACAACCCCGGATCGGCGGGTCGACGAGCGTCCCCGCGGTGCTGCGGTTTACCATCTGCATGTCCCCTTGCCCGTGGTACTGCTGGTGGACGACCGCTTGCCGGCCGCCTCACTTTGACGCCCCTTGGGACGCCCCCTGCTACTGGTTTCGAGATCCGTCTGCGCTCTCCTCGGTGTCGTCTTCTTGACGTCCGTTCTTGGAACCTAGCAGCAGGAAAATACGAACGTCAATCTTTTGACGGCAAGTTTCAGATAGGCCGAATGGCGGATGCAGGAAACCCCGTCACAGCACGTTTGTGCTGGCGTTACACCTTCCAATTCATGACCTTGCGTGGTGATAACGCTCTGGTCTTCACGTTCAAACCCTTGTCTCAAAGCGAAAGAAATCATGGACTTGATCGATATCGGAGCCAACCTGACCCACGAATCCTTTCGTCAAGACTTTGACGAAATGCTGGCTCGTGCCAGTGCGCACGGCGTGGGCCGCATGATCGTGACGGGCGCCTCGCGCGAGGGAAGCGAGCACGCATTGGCCCTGGCACAAGCCAGTGGCGGTCGCCTGTTTGCCACGGCGGGCGTGCACCCCCACCACGCCGTGGACTACGACGAAGCGACCGACGACGTGCTTCGGCGGTTAGCCCATGAGCCGGAAGTCCGTGCTGTCGGCGAAACCGGGCTCGACTACAACCGGAATTACTCGCCGCGCGACGTGCAGAGGGTGGTCTTTGAACGGCAGCTGGAAATTGCCGTCGAGGTGGGCAAGCCGCTGTTTCTGCATCAGCGCGATGCGCACCACGACTTCCTGGCCATCCTCAAGCGCTATCGCGACCGCGTTCCTGCCGTGGTTGTGCATTGCTTCACGGATACGGAGGAGGCCTTGCGCGACTACCTCGACCTGGACTGCCACATCGGCATCACCGGGTGGATATGCGACGAGCGGCGCGGCGCGCACCTGCGCGAGCTGGTGAAGCTCATTCCTGCCGACAGGCTGATGCTCGAGACCGACTCGCCTTACCTGCTGCCGAGGACGGTCCGACCCATGCCCAGGCACCGACGCAACGAGCCGATGTACCTCGCGCATATTCGTGATGAAGTGGCGCGCGATCGGGGGGAGTCGAAGGAAGCGCTGACCGAGGCTAGCGTGCGTACTACTGAGGCATTTTTTGGGCTTTGAGGCCAGCACCTTTCGCCGATGAATCGGCTCCCACACAGAGCGGAATTCTGCCTCTTGTAGGAGCCGATTCGTCGGCGATGCTCTTGGCCGGCGACACTCATGACTGAGCGCCTATCCGGCAATGCTCTTACCCGGAATGCAAACTCGTCAACGAAGCCTCGGCAAGATCAATCTCCCGCATCAACGTACGCAACGTATCGTCATTGATCTCATGGCTGCGACGCAGGTTGTATAACTCGCGTCGTTCCGCACGCAACGCCGCCAGGCGCATGACGCGCTCCGTGCCCGCTTCGGCGCGCGCCTTCTCGGGTACGTCGCCTTCATCGCCCGCCGCTTCGAGACGTTGCTGGTAGTCGGCCATCACACGTGAGGCAACACGTGAGGCCAGCGCAATGGCGTTCACGTCGCCACTTTCGTCCACACGCTGCTGTTCATCGGCGATGCCGCGCAACGCCGCTTCGGCGGACAGTGCGCGCGCCTTGCGCTCCTCGCGCACGCGCGGGTCCTCGCCGGGAAACTTCAGCCCCTTCACGGCCAGTGGCAAACCGATCGTGCCGATGACCAACGTGCAGAGAATGACGCCGCTGGCCAGCAGGATCATCAGGTGTCGCACGGGGAAAGGAACGCCCTCGCTTTTCATTAACGGCAGGGAGAGCACACCCGCCATCGTGATCGCTCCGCGCACGCCGGCAAGGGCCGTAGTCCAGACCATGCGCGTGCCTACCCTGGGACGCTTTTCGCCCCGATGCAGGGCGCGCATCAGCACGAATCTCAACGATACCCAGACCCAGATGAAGCGAAGAATGACCAGGGCAAGCGTGATCGCGAACACATAGGCAAGCAGGTACCAGAGTTCGCCACCACCCGCTTGCGCGAGATCCCCTTTCGCGCCGCCGATAATGCCCGGCAGCTGCAGGCCGAGCAGCAGGAAGATCAGGCCATTGAAGGTGAACTCGACCATGGACCAGACCGCACCGTTCTGCATGCGGGTGGCCACGTAACCGCCTTTTAGCACGTCGGTGTAGTTCATCGTCATGCCCGCGGCAACGGCCGCGAGAATGCCCGAGACCCCGAAATGCTCGGCAAGCAGGTAAGCGGCGAACGGAAGCAGCAGGAGCAGGGCCACCTGGCTGGCCGGATCCACCTCGCCACTCCAGCGAACCAGGCGTCGCCGGACGATTCCGAACGTATAGCTCACCAGCACCCCGGCAAGGACACCGCCCAGGGCCATCACCACGAAGTCCATCGATGCCCTGGCCAGGGAGAACGTGCCAGTGACTTCCGCAACCACGGCGAACTGGAGCACGACCAGCCCCGATGCGTCGTTGAGGAGCGCCTCCCCTGACAGCACGTGCATCAACCTGGAGGGAATCGGCGTCTCGCCGGTGATCGAGGTGACCGCGACGGCATCGGTCGGCGAGAGCACGGCGGCCAGGGCGAACGCGACCGCCAGGGGCACTGTCGGGATCATCCAATGGACGAAATAGCCAACGCCCAGGATCGTGAAGAAGACCAGCCCTATGGCCAGCGCCAGGATGGGACCGCGCAGAAGGAACAGTTCGCGCTTCGGGATACGCCATCCGTCGGCGAAAAGCAGCGGCGGAATGAACAGGAGAAAAAAGAGTTCGTGATCGAATTCGACATCCATGCCGAACGGCCGGGCCAGGAGAGCGCCGAAAGCGATCTGCAAAATCGGCAAGGGCAGCCGAACGGGAAGAATGCGGACGATGGCGCCGGAGACGGCGACGACGAGAAGAAGAACGAGAATCGTGATGACTAGGGCCATCCGACGACGTTAAACGGCGGGCGCCGCGGGAGGCAAGACAACTGGCACTTGCTTCGTATCTTTTTGCGATTTAGACCGCAAATACCTGCTTAGGACTTATTCCTATTGTTACGAACCGCCGTAGTACTTTACGTTGTTTTCACGCGCCGTTTCGGCGCTGTCGTCAGCTCGCCTCAGGGGACATGATGAGCGGGTGCGACTTTCGCCATGGATGACGTCTTGCACGATCTTTTTGGGGAGCAAAAGAAATGCCATACCACGCCATCGCGTGCACCCCTTTCGATTGACGACGTGACGCCGCCCGCCCGGTAAGAGGCGTTCGGCCGAACGAAATTTTTTAAGTTGGTTCTCTGCGCCGCCGGTCTTCCGGCGGAACGTCCGCGTGCCGCGCGGATGCGGACGAACTCATCCCGTTTATTCGTCACGCGTTTTTTCAGGAGGGACGTTACATGCAGTACGCAACCCGTTCAGTCGCGCCGCCGCGTCGCAAGCTCGCGCTTGCCGTGGCTTTCGCCGTATCCATCGGCGGTGCCGGCGCGGCCTTGGCGCAGAGCAACGCCACCGGTGCCATCTTCGGCTCCGCCACGCCTGGTGACGTTGTCCATATCGAGAGCTCGGACACCGGTCTGCGCCGCGATATCACTGTCGACACCGGCGGCCGTTACCGCGCCAACTCGCTGCCGATCGGCAGCTACACCGTTACCTTGATGCACAACGGCACGGCCGTCGATTCGCACAAGGGCGTGCAGACCCAGATCAGCCAGGGTACCGACGTCTCCTTCGCCGCGGCCGCCGCCGGCGCCGGCGACGCCACCAACCTCGGCAGTGTCCAGGTCACCGCCAACACCCTGCCCAGCATCGACGTCAGCTCAGTCGACTCGCGCACGGTGCTGACCGCCGACCAGTTGTCCAAGCTGCCCATCGCCCGCACCTCGATCAGCTCGATCGCCCTGCTCGCCCCGGGTACCACCCCCGCGGTCCGCGGCTACGGCAACGCGCTGTCCTTCGGTGGTTCCTCGGCTTCCGAGAACGGCTACTACATCAACGGCTTCCAGGCCACGAACCCGCTGACCGGCGTGAGCTCGCGCCAGCTGCCGTATGACGCGATCGACCAGGAACAGGTGCTGATCGGCGGCTACGGCGCCGAGTACGGCCGTTCCACCGGCGGCGTGATCAACGTCGTCTCCAAGCGCGGTACCAACGAGTGGAAGGGCGACGTCCAGGTGTTCTGGTCGCCCGACAGCCTCAACCAGCAGCCGCGCGACATCGACCTGCGCGACGGCACCAAGTACCAGCGTGGCAACCCGTACGTCCTGCGCAACCAGGAAAACCTGCAGTACTCCGGATCCATCGGCGGCGCGCTGATCAAGGACAAGTTGTTCATCTTCGCTGCGGCGGACTGGATCAGGAACTCAGGCGACTACACCGGTCCCAACACGGCCAGCGACGACGAGCATGACGTCGCCAAGACCAAGCGCTGGTTGACCAAGATCGACTGGAACATCACCGACAACAACATCCTCGAGTTCACCGGCATCGGCGACACCGAGACGAACGACCAGTCCATCAACGCCTACAACTACCAGACTGGCCGCGGCGATTATCTCGGCCACGTCTACACGAAGAACTACAACGGCACGCAGACCAATGCGACGCCGGGCGGCAACACGTATATCGGTCACTACACGGGTTACATCACCGATGACCTGACCGTCAACGCGATGTACGGCCGTTCGCACTCCGACCATAGCCAGAACATCACCTCGGCGACCGGCCAGAACTGCCCGACCATCACTGATAACCGCACCGAATTCAAGGCCAACCCGCAGACCGGTTGCACGGTCGGTGGTTCGACGTTCCTCCTGCCCGGCGCGGAAGACAGCAGCCATGGCTGGAGCGCCAACATCGAATACCGCCTGGGTGATCATGACCTGCGCGGAGGTGTCGATAACTACGTCCTGCGTGCTACCTCGGGCGCACTTCCGACCGGCGGCACCGGCTGGACCTATGCCGACGTCGGCACAGGCGCTTCCATCAAGAGCCGCCTGACCAACCTCGGCCTCGATCCGGCGCTCTACAACCCGGCTGACTTCGCCAACGGCTACTACGCCGAATCCACGGCGCTGAGCACCGGCACATCCGCCCGTACCAACCAGCGTTCGCAGTTCATCGAAGACAACTGGCAGATCACGGATCGCTGGCATGGCTACCTCGGCCTGCGTAACGAGCAGTTCACCAACTTCAACGGCTCTGGCGAGGCGTATGCGAGCGCGCGTCACCAGCTCGATCCGCGCCTGGGCGCGTCGTGGGATGTTCACGGTGACAGCTCGCTGAAGATCTACGCCAATGCCGGTCGTTACCACCTCGGTCTGCCGACCTCGGTCGCTATCCGCGGCGCCGGCCCGTCGACCTTCCCGTCGCAGTACTACGGTTTCACCGGTATCGATCCGACCACCGGCGTGCCGACCGGCCTCGTTTCGGGCCCGTACTCCGCTAACTACAACAAGAATGGCGCCAACGGCATTCCGCCGGACGCGAAGACCGTTTCCGCGCAGGGCCTGCACTCGTACTACCAGGATGAGTACATCTTCGGTTTCGATCAGCAGCTCGACAACAACTGGGTGGTCGGCGCCAAGGCCATGTACCGTCGCCTGCGCAGCCTGATCGACGATACCTGCGACTCCGCACCGCTGCAGGCATGGGGTGACCGTAACGGCCTCGGCGACGAAGTCGAAGCCGGTATCGGTCGAAGCACCGGTTGCTGGCTGTACAACCCGGGTCGCGCGAACACGTTCACCGTGTCGCCGGCTGAGGGCCAGTACCTGAGCGTGCCGCTCACCGCCGACGACATCGGCGAGCCGCGGGCCAAGCGTGCTTACTACATGCTTGACCTGTACGCCGAACATCAGTTCAGCGACCACTGGTACGCGAAGATCGACTACACCTACTCGCGTAGCTACGGCAACTCCGAAGGCCAGCTCGATTCCAACATCGTCCAGGCCGACGTGTCGACCACCGAGACCTGGGATTTCCCGGCGATCATGGAGAACACCAACGGCAACCTGCCGAACGACCAGAAGCATCAGCTGCGCATCTACGGCACCTACGCGCCGACGGATGAGTGGGCGTTCTCGACGGTCACCCGTATCGCTTCGGGCTACCCGGTCAGCTGCATCGGCACCCGTCCGGAAGCCTATGGTGGCGACCCGTACGAGTACGGCAACAGCTACTTCTACTGCAATGGCCAGCCCGCCCCGCGCGGCACCTTCGGCCGCACGCCGTGGACGTACAACGTGGACGTGAGCGCCGCCTGGAAGCCGGCCTTTGCGGACCACAAGCTGACGCTGTCGGCCGACGTGTTCAACATCCTTGGCAAGCAGCGCGTGACCCAGTACTACGAAGTCGGCGAGACCGCAGCCGGCGATCCGAACCCGCAGTACAAGCGCGCCCGTTCGTTCTCCGATCCGCGCACCGTACGGCTGGGAGCCCGCTACGACTTCACGCTGTAACGAAAACGCTTAGCTATATCGCATAACAACAACAGCAAAGCATTTCCCCGGATATTGGCCGCTCTAGATAGAGCGGCCTTTTTTTTGTGTCATCGCAAGAATCCATCGCCGATGAATCGGCTCCTACGAACCGGGGCACCCTGGATGGATTCTCTCGTAATTACTTGCCGCGCAAATAATTGCTTAGGACTTATTCCTATTGTTCCTAGGAACGCGGGTGCTTTACGTTGTTTTCACGCGCCGTTTCGGCGCTGTCGTCAACTCGCCTCAGGGGATATGAAGCGGGTGCGACTTTCGCCATGGATGACGTCTTGCACGATCTTTTTGGGGAGCAAAAGAAATGCCACACCACGCCATCGCGCGCACCCCTTTCGATTGACGACGTGACGCCGCCCGCCCGGTAAGAGGCGCACGGCCGAACGACAGTTTCCACTTGGTTCTCCGCCCGCCGGTCTTTCCGGCGGAACGTCCGCGTGCCGCGCGGATGCGGACGAACTCATCCCGTTTATTCGTCACGCGTTTTTTCAGGAGGGACGTTACATGCAGTACGCAACCCGTTCAGTCGCGCCGCCGCGTCGCAAGCTCGCGCTTGCCGTGGCTTTCGCCGTATCCATCGGCGGTGCCGGCGCGGCCTTGGCGCAGAGCAACGCCACCGGCGCCATCTTCGGCTCCGCCTCGCCCGGCGACGTTATCCATATCGAGAACACGGACAACGGCCTTCGCCGCGACATCACCGTCGATTCCGGTGGCCGTTACCGCGCCAACTCGCTGCCGATCGGCACCTACACCGTTACCTTGATGCACAACGGCACAGCCGTCGATTCGCATAAGGGCGTGCAGACCCAGATCAGCCAGGGTACCGATGTCTCCTTCGCCGCGGCCGCCGCCGCGGCCGGTGACGCCACCAACCTCGGTAGCGTCCAGGTCACCGCCAACACCCTGCCCAGCATCGACGTCAGCTCGGTCGACTCGCGCACTGTGCTCACCGCCGACCAGCTGTCCAAGCTGCCCATCGCCCGCACATCGATCAGCTCGATCGCCCTGCTCGCCCCGGGCACCACACCCGCGGTCCGCGGCTACGGTAACGCGCTGTCCTTCGGTGGTTCGTCCGCCTCCGAGAACGCGTACTACATCAACGGCTTCCAGGCCACGAACCCGCTGACCGGCGTGAGCTCACGCCAGCTGCCGTACGACGCGATCGACCAGGAACAGGTGCTGGTCGGCGGCTACGGCGCCGAGTACGGCCGTTCCACCGGCGGCGTGATCAACGTCGTCTCCAAGCGCGGTACCAACGAGTGGAAGGGCGACGTCCAGATGTTCTGGTCGCCGGAAGGCCTGAACCAGCAGCCGCGTGACATCGACCTGCGCGACGGCACCAAGTACCAGAGAGGCAATACGTACGCCCTGCGCAACAACGAAAACCTGCAGTACTCCGGCTCCATCGGCGGCGCCCTGATCAAGGACAAGTTGTTCATCTTCGCCGCGGCGGACTGGATCAAGAATACTGGCGACTACACCGGTCCCAACACCACCAGCGACGACGAACACGACGTCGCCAAGACCAAGCGCTGGTTGACCAAGATCGACTGGAACATCACCGACAACAACATCCTCGAGTTCACCGGCATCGGCGACACCGAGACCGAAGACCAATCCATCAGCGCATACAGCTACGATACCGGTCGCGGCGACTACCTCGGCCACGTCTACACGAAGAACTACAACGGCACGCAGACCAACGCCACACCCGGCGGCAACACGTATATCGGTCACTACACCGGCTACATCACCGATGACCTGACCGTCAACGCGATGTACGGCCGTTCGCACTCCGACCATAGCCAGGACATCACCTCGGCCACTGGCCAGGCATGCCCGACCATCCTTGATCACCGCGCGGCATTCGCTAACAGCCCGCAGACCGGTTGCACCGTCGGTGGCTCGACCTTCCTCCTGCCCGGCGCGGAAGACAGCAGCCATGGCTGGAGCGCCAATATCGAGTACCGCCTTGGCGATCACGACCTGCGTGGAGGCGTGGATAACTACGTCCTGCGCGCCACGTCGGGCGCTCTTCCGACTGGCGGTACGGGTTACACCTACAACGACCTTGGCACCGGCGCGGCAATCAAGAGCCGCCTGTCGGCACTCGGTCTCGACCCCGGCGTGTACAACGCGGCTAACTTCGCCAACGGCTATTACGTCGAACAGACGGCACTCAGCACGGGTACGTCGGCGCGCACCAACCAGCGTTCGCAGTTCATCGAAGACAACTGGCAGATCACGGATCGCTGGCATGGTTACCTCGGCCTGCGCAACGAGCAGTTCACCAACTACAACGGCTCTGGCGAGGCGTATGCCAGTGCACGTCACCAGCTCGATCCGCGCCTGGGTGCGTCCTGGGACGTCTACGGTGACAGCTCGCTGAAGATCTACGCCAACGCCGGCCGTTACCATCTCGGCCTGCCGACCTCGGTGGCCATCCGCGGTGCCGGTCCGTCCACCTATCCGTCGCAGTTGTTCGGCTTCACCGGTATCGACCCGACCACCGGCGTGCCGACCGGCCTGGTCGCGGGCCCGTACTCGGGCAATTTCAACAAAAACGGCGCTAATGGCGTACCGCCGGATGCGAAGACCGTTTCCGCGCAGGGCCTGCACTCGTACTACCAGGACGAGTACATCTTCGGTGCCGACAAGCAGCTGGACGACAACTGGGTGGTCGGCGCCAAGGCCATGTACCGTCGCCTGCGCAGCCTGATCGACGATACCTGCGACTCTTCGCCCATCCAGAACTGGGGCGATCAGAACGGCCTGAGCGACGAGGTCGCGGCCGGTATCGCCCGAAGCACGGGCTGCTGGTTGTACAACCCGGGCCGTGCGAACACGTTCACCGTGTCCCCCGCTCCCGGCGAGTACCTGAGCGTTCCGCTCACCGCTGCCGATATCGGCGAGCCGCGTGCGAAGCGCGCCTACTACATGCTCGACCTGTACGCCGAACACCAGTTCAGCGACCACTGGTACGCGAAGATCGACTACACCTACTCGCGTAGCTACGGCAACTCCGAAGGCCAGCTCGATTCCAACATCGTCCAGGCCGACGTGTCGACCACCGAGAGCTGGGATTTCCCGGCCATCATGGAGAACACCAACGGCGACCTGCCGAGCGACCAGAAGCACCAGCTGCGCATCTACGGCACGTATGCGCCGAACGATGAGTGGGCGTTCTCGACGGTCACCCGTATCGCTTCGGGTTACCCGGTCAGCTGCATCGGCACCCGCCCGGACTCCGTCGGCGGTGACCCGAACCAGTACGGCGCTGCTTACTTCTACTGCAATGGCGAGCCTGCCCAGCGCGGCACCTTCGGCCGCACGCCGTGGACGTACAACGTGGACCTGAGCGTCGCCTGGAAGCCGGCCTTCGCCGACCACAAGCTCACGCTCTCGGCCGACGCATTCAACGCCCTCGGCAAGCAGCGTGTTACGCAGTACTACGAGTACGGCGAGACCGACAGTGGCACCCCGGACCCGCAGTACAAGCGTGCTCGTTCGTTCTCCGATCCGCGCACCATTCGCCTGGGAGCCCGCTACGACTTCACGCTGTAACGAAAACGCTTAGCTATATCGCATAACAACAACAGCAAGCATTTCCCCGGATATTGGCCGCTCTAGATAGAGCGGCCTTTTTTTTGTCAACCTTAATGCAGGAGCCGATTCATCGGCGATCGGGTGCTTGCCAAATCCTGGCCCGCTGACGCGGGATCGCCGATGAATCGGCTCCTACAAGGCTGCCGCGCCTTGTTGCTTTCGCATGTAAGGCGCGCAGACGAAGATCGCTACGCCAGCAAGCATCACCGCGGTGCCGACCCACACGCCGGTCGCGAAGTGCTCATCGAACGCCAGATACGAAGTGACGATGCCCGACACCGGCACGATCAGCGACAGCGGCGCGACGCTCGCCGCCGGATACTTCTTCATCAGGTTGTTCCAGACCATGTAACCGAACACGGTCGTGACGTATGCCTGGAACAGGACTGATCCCGCCGCGGCCCAGGAAACGCCATGCGATAGCGCGACGAAGGGCGCTGCGCCTTCGTTCACGTATGTCAGTACGAACAACACCGGGGCAGAGAACACACTCGACCAGGCGATGAAGGCCATCATGTCCTTCGGCTTGTGCCGCTTCACGATCAGGTTGCAGAAGCTCCAGCTGATGGCTGCGAGCAACACCAGAACGACGCCCAGTGCCGTCGATGTTCCGGTCGTGGCGTGAATCACCACCAATAGCCCGGCTGCGGCGACGAGCATGCCCGCGAGCTGCGGCGCACGCACGCCCTCACGCATTACGACGGCACTAAGTATCACGGTAAAGAACGCGCTGAACTGCAGCACCAGCGATGAAAGTCCGGGCGACATGCCCTTGGACATCGCCAGGTTCACCACCCACCATAGGCCGACGCCGAAGAGCAGGCCGTACACCACGAGGGAAACGACCGGCACGTCACGCGGACGCGGCAGGAACAGGATCAGCGGGAATGCCGTGAACGTGAAACGAAGTCCGGTCAGCAGGAAGGGATCGAGGTCGCGCAGGCCCACCTCGATGACTGAAAAGTTGCTGCCCCAGATCAGGGTGACGAGGATGCCTAGAATGAGATCGCGGGGCTTCATTTGCTTCCTTGTCGGGTGGGTGCGGCGAGCACCCTTCGCCGCTGAAGCGGCTCCTGCAACAGCACGCGTCGCGCTGTGGGTCAGTCGCTTGAGTCGTCTTCGAAGCGTAGGTGCTTCACGCTGCGGCCGTGCCGGCGGACCAGCTTGAGCGCCTCGATGCCCACCTTGATGTGACGCTCGACATAGTTGGCGGTAACGACAGCATCGCTGCTTTCGGTCTTCACGCCTTCGGGGATCATGGGCTGGTCGGATACCAGAAGCAGCGCACCGCAGGGAATGTGGTTGGCGAAGCCGGCGGCGAAGATCGTCGCCGTTTCCATGTCGATGGCCATGCTGCGCGTACGGCGCAGGTAGTCCTTGAAGGCTTCGTCGTGTTCCCACACGCGGCGATTGGTCGTGTAGACCGTGCCCGTCCAGTAGTCGTGACCGAGGTCGCGAATCATGGTCGAGACCGCGCGCTGGAGCTGGAAGGCCGGCAGGGCCGGAACTTCGGGAAGCAGGTAGTCGTTCGAGGTGCCCTCGCCGCGGATCGCGGCGATCGGCAGGATCAGGTCGCCGATTGAGTTTTTTCTCTTCAGGCCGCCGCATTTGCCGAGGAACAGGACCGCCTCCGGCGCGATGACGCTGAGCAGGTCCATCACCGTGGCGGCATTGGGGCTACCCATGCCGAAGTTGATCAGGGTGATGCCGTCGGCCGTGGCGTTGGGCATGGGCCGGTCGCGGCCGCGCACTTCCACGCCGTGGTCGAGGGCGAAGCGCTCGACGTAATGGCCGAAGTTGGTCAGCAGGATGTGCTGGCCGAAGGCCTCCAGAGGGGTGCCCGTATAGCGCGGCAGCCAGTTGGAGACGATGTCGTTCTTGGTTTTCATGGGGAATCCGGTTGCGCAGGCGCCGGCGGCAGGGAGCTGCCTTCACGGACCGACGACGCGGTTACCGGCGACGCCACGCCGGCGGAGTGCCAAATTCATTCGGGCAAGTGTAGCATCCGGCCCAAGCGGGGCGAGGTGGAACGCAGCGGGCGTTTCGGGTTGCCGCTGGGCCATGGGCCTTCGACGGGGGAGTGCCCGATGCGAATCGGTGTAGCGATTGATGCAGCCTGCGACGTGCCGCAGGATTTCCTGGAGCGCAATGGCATCGCCGTGATGCCGATCACTGTCAAGGTCGACGGCCAGAAGTTCAAGGACGACCGCGATCCGGTCGAGATCCAGCGTTTCCGTGACCAGAAGCTCGGCAGCAAGAGCCACTCGGGCGAAACCGAACCCAGTTCGGTGGAAGACGTACAGAACCTGTTCCTCGACCGCCTGGTCAAGGAGTACGACTGCATCGTCTGCCTGACCATCATGGCCACGCGCAGCCCCATTCACGACAACGTGATAAAAGCCAGCTTCGCCATCCTGAAGAACTACCGCCCCATTCGCGAAGCGGCAGGGATCACCGGGCCCTTCCTGATGCGCGTGGTAGATACGCGCAATATCTTCGCCGGCTCCGGCCCCGTGGTCGCCGAAGCCGTACGGATGATCCAGGCCGGCAAATCGCCGGCCGAGGTGCGCGAGCGCGTAGCGCACATCGCCGACTGCTCCTACGGCTACATGTTGCCGCGCGACCTCAACTACCTGCGTTCGCGTGCCCGCAGCAAGGGTGACCGCAGCGTCAGTTTCATGAGTTCGATGCTGGGCACCGCACTGGATATCAAGCCGATCCTGCGCGCCCATCGCGGCGAGACCGGGCCGGTCGGCAAGGTGCGCGGGTTCGACCACGGCGCCCAGGTGCTGTTCGACTATGCGGCAAAGCGCGTCCAGGCCGGACTTCTCGTGCCCTCGCTCTCGCTTAGCTACGGCGGCGACCTCGAGGAAATGCGTGCCCTGACGGGTTACCACGCCCTCACCCGCGTCTGTGGCGACGCCGGCGTGGAGATCCTGGAAAGCCCGATGAGCATCACCGGGATGGTCAATGTCGGCGAAGGCGCCATGACCCTCGGCTTCGCCTCCGAAGATCACGTCGCGGACTTCTGAGCATGCGCCGCATGGTGCTCGCGCTTGCCGTGCCGGTCCTCGCCGCCGGCGGCGGCGCGAGCGCGGAAACCGTGTACAAGTGCGTGGCTGGCGGACAGACCATCTACCAGCAGACGCCGTGCGCGAAGAGCCAGCGGCAGGAGACCCTCCAGTTGCAGGACTCCGCGCCAGCCAATGGTCTGGTCGCGCCGATGCCCGGCGCGTCCCAACGGGAGGATGCGAAGGCCGAAGCGCCGCCGCCTCCTCAACCATTGAACCCCCTGCCCCGCATGTTCGGCTGCATCCGTGCGACAGACGGCAAGTCTTACACCAGCGCCGACGGCAATCCGCAGCCTTACCTGGCACCACTCGGCGTACTCGGCGCCGCCAGCGGATCGCTATCCGATACGTACGGCAACCCCAACTCCGCCGTGGCTTCGGCCCCGGAGCTCAATCGAGGCAGGGGCAACGTCGGGGCGATCGCGACACGCAACTACGTATGGGTGCAGGACCAGTGTCGCGAACTGAGTCCTGCGGAGACCTGCCAGGCATTGCAAGCCGATGCGGATGCGACGCAGCGGCAGATTCGTAACGCCTTCAAGAGCGATCGCGCACCGCTCGATGCGAAAGACGCACAGCTGCGCGAGCAGCTCCAGTCTTGCCGCTGACAGCCAGTCGCTCGACCTTAGGCGGGGCGATTCTTCACGAAGCGGCGTGAGTCCGTGCCATACCCCAGTGACTCGTAGAACCGGTGAGCTTCGCGACGGTGATTGCCACTGGTCAAGTCGATGCGCGCTGCGCCGGTCGCCCAGCTCCATTGCTCGGCCACGGCCATGAGTGCTTTCCCGACGCCTCGCCGCTGATGACCGTCGCGAATGGACAGCGCCGTGACGCGTGCAAGATGTCCGGGCGCATGGAAGAGTGGCGTGATGTGGATACTCACGACGCCGACAATAAGTACACCTTCACACGCAATGAAGACGGCGTCGGTGTCTTCGCCAAGCGCAGCCAGTTTCCCTTCAACCATGTGGGGGTCGGCGCCGTACCCAAGCGATCGCAGACAGGTCGCAATCTGGTGCGCGTCTCCCGCAACCGCGCGGCGAATGCGCAAAGGCGTCGTCATCGTTCACTGCTCCCTCTCCATAGGCAGCCCTAAAGATGCTCGCAACCCATGGCGGCAGTCGGACCGAATCGTGGCAACCGAGCCAAAAGCTTAAGGTGTGGCTCCGCCCTGCTGCGGCGCGCCGCCTGCCGGAACCGGCTTGCTCGGAGGTGACGCGGAAAACGTCGGGACCAGATACATGAAGTCGTAGCCGTTCTCATGGCCGTCGATCAGCGTTCCCGGCTTCCCGTACCCTGCACGCTTGGCTGTCAGCTTATGCATTCCCGTACCCTCAGCCGTCGAGAACCAGGCCGTGCCTCCGTTCACGTCGACGATGGCGATATGCGTGAACGTGGGCCCAACGTACGCGCCTGCAGGGACGACATTGAGTCCTGGCGGCGCGACTTTCATGTTGTGGAAATTGCCGCTATAGGCGATCACGTGGCCTTTGGTCGCGAGCCCACGAAGAGCGTCCCCGACGCGGTGATCGAAATCGTCGTTTGAGTCGACCTTGCCGCGCTGAAAATGCAGGCTGAGGTGACCACGTGCCTCTTCGGCCATGAGCCATTGCCGTTGAAGCATCGCGTCGGCGGGACACGCCTTGGCATGGACCACGGGGGATGCGGCGATGAGAAGCAGCAAGCCGAGGGTCGACTTCATCGCAATCTTCCTTTCAGAACCCGTAGCGAAGGAACCCGCCGTCCACCGCGACGATCTCGCCGGTGACATAACTCGAAGCGGGCATGCAGAGAAACGCGACGGCACCGGCTACTTCTTCCGGCTCGCCGATGCGCCCCATCGGCGTGCGGTCGAGTACCTCTTCCAGGTACTCCGCGTTCGCCAGTGCCGGCTCGCTGCGTTGCGTGCGGATGTACCACGGAGCCACCGCATTGACGCGGATACCGTCTTCCGCCCATTCGACGGCGAGATTGCGCGTGAGCTGGTGCAAGGCGGCCTTGGTCATGCCGTACGGCGAACCGGTGCGCACGTGCGTGATACCGGAGACCGAGCCGATGTTCACGATCGCGGCGTTGGCGTGTTGCACGAGATGCGGATACGCGGAACGGCACATCTCGTACGCCGAGAAGACATTCAGCTCGAAGAGCTGGCGGTATTCCTCGGGCTCGTAGTCGAGCGTGGCACGTGGTGTATTGCCGCCGACATTGTTCACCAGGATCGACAGGTTCACCTCGAGGTCGGCCACCCAGTCGAATACCGCGAGGCGATCTTCCTCATCAGAGAGGTCGGCGGCCATGGCTAGTATCTCCACGTCCGGGCACTCCTCGGCGAGTTCGTCGCGCACTTCCTCGAGTTGGAGCTCGTCACGGGCCACGAGCAATACATCGGCACCCAGGACGGCGAGTTCGCGCGCACAGGCGTAACCGATGCCTTTGCTGGCCCCGGTAACGAGGGCGGTGCGCCCATCGAGGCGCCAGCTGCTGAGTCGTGGATGCATGAGTGGTCTCCGTCGTTGGTCGAATCGTACAGCGTGCCAGCGTTACGACGAAGGGTTGAGCGTATCGGCCTCTTGCGACAGGATGGAGCGATGACCGACCACGACGCCCTGCTTTCGATCGACCGCGCCACGGTGCTGCGCGAGGACCGGACACTGCTCGACGCGCTGTCCCTGTCGATCGCACCCGGCCAGCACACGGCCATTCTCGGCCCCAACGGCTCGGGAAAGTCCACACTGGTGAAGCTGATCGAGCGACGGCTGTATCCCCTCGTCCACGAGGACGGCTCACCGGTGGTGCGCATCTTCGGGCGGGATCGCTGGAACGTAGCGGAACTGCGCTCCCTGCTCGGCGTCGTGTCGTCCGACCTGCGCCGCGAGTTCGAGGGTAGCAACGAGCTGGCCCTGAATGCGGTGCTCTCGGGCTTCTTCGCATCGATGACGCTTGGGCCCGACCACGTCGTGGACGTCTCCATGCGCGACCGTGCCATGGAGGCGCTCCTGCGCGTCGGCGCGGACCACCTGGCCGATCGTGACGTATCGACACTGTCGACCGGTGAAGCACGCAGGGTGCTGATCGCAAGGGCGCTGGTGCACCGGCCTCGCGCGCTGCTCCTGGACGAACCTTGCGGCGGGCTCGACCCCGGCACTCGGCGACGCTTCCTGGACCTGCTCAGCGAACTGGCGCGCGAGGGCACCACCCTGGTACTGGTCACGCATCACGTGGAGGAGATCGTGCCGGAGATCGATCATGTGGTGATGCTTCGGGACGGTCGCCTGCTCGATCAGGGCCCTAAACAGCGCCTGCTCGCCGATGACCACCTCTCGGAGCTGTTCGGCTGGCCCATGGAAGTGGAACGGGGCAACGGTTTCTACGGCGCGCGATTGCGCTGACCGGCCTTGCGAGCGAGACTCGACGGGACCGTCGAGGAACCATCATGATCCGCACCGCCCTTCCGCTCGCGCTCGTCATCCTCTGTGCCGCCTGCTCGAAGCCGGCTCCGCCGACACCGCACGAACCGCCGACACCGCAGGCGCGGGTGTCTACGCCCTGGGATTCGATGGAGGCGCAGAAGAAGAAAGCGCAGGACGTGCAGAAAACCGTGGACGACCAGGCGAAACACCAACGCGAGGCGGTCGAGGCGCAGACGCAGTAACGTCCGCGCCTCGGCCCTTCCGATGCGTTAGTTGGCCGTGAAGCTGCCCGAGACGCTGACGCCGGCATAGTCCTTCACGCCGGCCACGCGTACATACCATGTGCCGCCAGCGGGCAGCGTCTGGATCACGGACTCGTTGTTACCCGGCTTCACGGACTGGAAATCCGCGTTGTTGCCGCTCTCGGTCGGCGGCACGCCGCGCTTGACGTAGATCGACACGTCACCGGTTCCACCGAGCGTGCGGAACACCAGGTTGCGCGCACCCGCCGGTACGTCCAGGCGATACAGTGCCGACGTACCGGCCTTGCCAACCTGCCCGGTCACCATCACGCCGTTGCTCAATACCACCGACGCGATCGGCGTGTCCGAGGCAATGGCCGCCTGCACGGCGGCGCTCGCATCGACGATGCCCATGCCGATCGGGTGATCAGGCGCGATGGGGAACGCGCGCGCCGAGTTGATCAGTGCGAGGCGGATCTGGTCCGGCGTGAGCGGTGCATGGCCCACATCCTTCACCGCACCCACCATCAGCGCAACGGTGCCGGCCACATGGGGCGTCGCCTGCGACGTGCCGGCCATGCCGCCGTAGACGGCCTGGTCTTCCACCGTCGTGCCGCTGTTGAGCGTGGACCAGACGAAGCCCGCGTTCACGCTCCCGCTGCCCGACGCGGCGTCGTTCGCATAGATGCCACCACCCGGCGCCGCTACGGTCACGGTCGAACCGAAGTTCGAATAGAAGGCGCGCCTGCCGGTGATCCCGACAGATGCGACGGCGATGGCGCCCGGACAGCTCGCCGGTGAGTAGCCCGCCGCATCGTCGTTGCTGTTGCCCGCAGCGACCACGACGGCCGTACCGCGCGCGATCGCGCCGGCGATCGCCGTGCTCGTCACGTCACTGGCGTCGCACACGCCCGAACCGCCCAGGCTCATGCTGATCACCTGTGCGGGATACGTGTTGTCGGGCACGCCGTCGACGTGGCCACCCGACGCCCAGGTGATCGCATCGGCGATGTCGGAGGTGTAGCCGCCACAGTGGCCAAGGACGCGAACGGGAAGGATCTTCGCCCCGGGCGCGACACCCGCCATGCCCACGGCGTTGTTGCTGCGCTCGGCGATCGTGCCGCTCACGTGCGTGCCGTGCCAGCTGCTGGCCTCGGGAGGGTTGGAGGCATCCGTGCATTGAGACAGCCATGGGTCTGTGGTCGTCCAGTCACCCGTGTCCCAACCACCCGGTACACGACCATCGGTTGCGCGCCCCGAGACGAGCGCGTCGTCGATGAAATCGTAACCGTCACCCGCCAGCTCGAGATTGAGATCCGCATGGTGGGTGATGCCCGTATCCAGGACGGCAACGACGACGCCCGACCCATCGGCCATCGCCCAGGCCGCCGATGCATCGCTGCCACCCTTGTTCGCGTAGGCCGCGGTGTCCGCACCGACTGTCGTGGCGCTGCCGTCGCCCGGATGCATATGCCACTGGTACTGCGCATACATGGGGTCATCCGGCGTACTCGTGGCAACACCGGCGGGAAGTGTCCCCGGTGCCTTCACGTCGGCCACCGCATGCAGCAACACGTCGGGTTCAACGTGGACGACCGACGCGTCGGACGCGATCTGCTGCATCAGGGCCAGCGATTCGTCGCGTGAGAGCTTGCGCGGCGTGCGCACCAGATCGGCGCCGATGGCGAGCTTGCGCTGCCATCTGGCTGCGGGCGGGGAAGCCAGGGAACCCGACTGCGCCGAGCGCATGTCGAGATGTGCACGGGAAATGGCTGTCGCGACGCCCTGCTCGACGAGTGTGTGATTGGCACGCGGGGTGCTGCCCGGCGCATAGGTGACGATGAAGCGGTCGTACTTGCCATCGCTTTCCATGCCGGCACTGCGGATCTTGACAGCGACGGTGGGCAGCACCTGGGTGTCGGCCGCGTGGACCGGAAGAATCATCGCCGCGGCAAGCGCGCCCAGGCGAAGGGTAGTCAGAGGATGCATGTGTCGAAATCCTTGAAGAAAAAGGGTGGGATTACCAGCTGAAGCCGCCGCCGATACCGACAGACGATTCGGAGCCCGACGCAGATGCACCGATGGAGATCGTCGCGCGGTTGTTGTTGAAGGCGCGCTGGTAACCCACCGACACCGCCGACTGGCCGCTATAGCTGCCCGCACCGGCGCCGATACGGTTCTCGCCCGAAAGGCCGGATGTATTCATTGCCATCTGCGACATGGCCGTGCCCATGGCGCCGACACGGTCGAGCCGGCGATTGACCTTGCTGAACTGATCAGTGACCTGGTTGCGGAAGCTGTCGAGTGCCGCACCGCCTCCCGCCTGCTGGTCCGTATACGCTTTGGCGGCCTGCAGCGTTGCCTGGTCGCCGGCATCCGAATGCGACTTCGCCGTGGCGAGAGCGTCGTCCACCTGTCCCGTGTTCGCTGCGTCGGTGCGTGCGGTACCCGCTGCCACGCTGGTGATGCGACGCTGGTTGGTTGCTGTACCTACCGACACCGTATTGGCCTGGTCGGCGACCGAACCGGCACCGAGGGCGACCGCATTGGATGCCGTCACCTGCGCGCCCTGGCCAAGCGCGGTACCCGAGGGCGCCGTCACGTTCGTGTCCGCTCCGATCGCGACCGCGTTCGTCGCCGCGGCACCGATCGTCGCATTGCTGCCGAGCGCCGTGCTGCCATCCGCGCCGATCGTCGCGTTGTTGCCCACAGCCGTGTCACGTCCATCGGTGGCGACGCTACCTCCGCCGATTGCCATGCCGTTGCCCGATCCCATGGACATGCCGCCACCGCCGCCCGCCACGCCCATCTGGTCCAGCCGCAGACCCATCTGCGACAGTACGCTGTCGAGCGCACTGACTGCGCCGCCGACGCCGAAGTACGACGTACCCTGGACCGAGTACGCCGGACCCTCGAACCCGGCCGGCGTCATCGCCGCGCCGCCGCCCAGTGCCACACCCAGGGCACTGCCGAGTGCGTCGATCGCCTGTGCATTGGCGGCTGTGCCGGTGCCGGTCTGCGCAAGCGCGATGTTGAGCTGCTGCATGTTGACCGCATCGGTCTGGTTCGTACCCGCCGCCACGTTGGTGAGCTGTCGCTCCGCACCCGCACTACCGATGGAAACGCTGTTGTCACGGTCGGCGACCGAGCCCGCGCCAAGTGCGACGGAGTGGGTGTTCAGCGCCTGGCTTGCAGCGCCGATCGCTACGGCGTCGTCCGCCATAGCCCCGCTCCCATATCCCACGGCCGTGGAGAAATCGTTGGTGGCGACGGCGCCGCTGCCCAAAGCGCTTGCGCCAACGCCAGAGGCGTAACTTCCGGCACCGATCGCCGCGGAGTAGTCGCCCTCCGCATCGGATCCGGCGCCCAGCGACGCGCTCTGCTCACCTGCGGCGATGGCGTTCATGCCGATCGCGATGGATTGCGTCTTGCTCGCATGCGCTGCCGTACCGATTGCCATCGAGTCGTTAACGTTCTGGCTCGCGTCGGCCGGATCGGCGTCCGGATTGCCGGCCGTGGCGCCCAGGCCGATAGCCAGGTTCTCTACGCCACTGCCGCCTCGCGCCTGCGCATTGGTACCGATCGCGATATCGCTGGTCCAGCCGGCGATCGCGCTATGGCCCAGGGCGACGCTGTCCGTTCCATAGCCCACGCTCGCGTTGCCCACGGCGGTTGCGTTGTCGTTGGGCGCCTGGCTTTTCATGCCGACGGATACGCTGCCCGCACCCTTCGCGAAGGCAAGATAGCCAACGCCGACTGCGCCAGAGGTAACCCCTTCCGTACCACCCGCATAGGCGAGCGTGCCGATTGCGGTGGTGTAGTCACCGAACGAAATGGCCGCGGCGCCGACCGCGTTGCTTGCGTATCCGTACGCCCAGGTCTTCTCGCCGCCCGGACCATTGGCGCCGGGAAGCTTCCCGTCGCCATTGGCATCGATCCAGCCGCCCATTGCAAGCGACGCACCACCGATGGAGTACGTGCCGTCGCCGACGGCAACCGAGCCGTTTCCATAAGTAACGGCACTCATTCCGATAGCGACGCCACCGAGCGTGTTCTGCGCCGACGCGGCGTTGTAACCGATCGCGATCGAGCTCGTTGACTTGTAGCCCAGCGCATTGGTACCGATGACGATGCTGTTGGTGTTTCCGGTTGTTGCCGTCGGATCGATGGTTTCCGCACCGTTGCCGATCACGATGCTTCCCGCAGAAAGTGCATCGGCATAACCGGTACCGATGACCATCGTGTTGTTGCCCTTTGCGTTGGCACCGTAGCCGATCGCCATGGCGGCGTTACCCGCTGCCGTGGTTCCCGCACCGAGGGCGATCGCACCATCGGTGAGCGCCTGCGAGTTCATGCCCACGGCCACGCCGTTCGAACCGGCGACGTTCGCGCCCACGCCGAGCGCGACATCCGCATAGCCGCCGACGTTCGCGGCGGGCAACGTGCCGAACTTGGCGTCGGAGAGCTTCAGGTAGGGCGTATTGTCGGCAACGGCCGTATTCGTTCCCGTGGTCACCGACGAGGCCTGGACGTCCTGCATGCTGGCAAAGGCCGCCGCGCAAAGGGCCACGTCGCTGGCATCCGTGGCCGGGCCGCCAGCCCACAGCGAGCTGCCGCAGGCACTGGCGGCGAACGGCGCGCAAGCCAGGCCACCTACCATGATGATGGTCATGGACCGGCGAACGGTGCGGCTTCGTCCCTTACCCCTGGCGCGCGCACGTTCGGATGCGACAACGACTGCGCCGAGCGCGCAGCTCCAGACCTTGCTGAAAATCGTGTTCACCTGCGTTTTCTCCCCGAGACCGTCCGGGTGCGCTCCGCGCCCCTCAGCGCCCCGGAATCGAACCGACCCAAGACGCGCACCCCTTCGGCAACCATTGAATGAAGGGACGTCTATCCGTCCCACTGATCGAACCGGAGCCGAGCGTCGTTCACTGTCACGGGAAAAACACGCACGCATACCCACGGGACTCACGAATCTCCCGAACCTCACGCTTGCTCACGGAGCTGCCGCGGGCAAGAATGGGTGCGCAGTCTTTATCTCAGGTGGTTCTGGAAGCGTATGCGGGCTTTCCGTTCAATGCGGGAGTGGCTTGCCCGGGCCCCCACAGACGATCCGGTCGAGCAGCTCAGCGCGCCGTTCATGCAGTGGCTTCTGGTCGCGGTCGGTGTCGCTGTGCCTCTCATTCGCATTTACGCGACGTGGCTGGACGGCTGGAAACCCGTGGCCTCGTGGCGGGCCGCCGACTGGGTCGATTTCGCCAGCGATGCCGCGATCGTTTCTGCCGCCTGGACCGGCGTCGTCCTGATCCGTCGCGGATACTTCGCGCGCGCCGTCTGGATGTTCGTTGGCGTATTGCTGGCCTCCGCCGCCGCCGCCTATGCCGAAACCGGCTACCGGCTTTCGCCTCCCGACCCGCTTCCCATCCTGATCATGGCCGCCGGCGGCATCGTGCTCGGCAGGCGCGCGCTATGGGTCAGCTACAGCTCACTGGTCGGCATCTTCGCGCTCGGCCAGCTCGCCGATGCGACCTGGCTGGGTGGCCCGCAACACGGTCAGTGGGCTGCGTTCCGGACGTTACCCATGCTCGCCCTCGCTTATGGTGTGGTCGCACTGATTCTCGACCGTGCCATTGCCGCGCTACGCACGGCCTTGCGGCAGGCCGAAGAGCGCGCACACGCGTTGGCGGAGGGCAACCGCCGGTTGGAGCGGGAGATGGAAGAGCGCGCGCGTACGCAAAGCCAACTGATTCACTCGCAGAAGATGGATGCCGTGGGCCGGCTCGCGAGCGGCGTGGCTCACGACTTCGACAATGTGCTGAACGTAGTGCTCGGTTACGCGGCACAGCGTGAAGAACTCGCCGACAGGGGCACGCCTGCCTTGCTCACCGCACTCGAGGGCATCGAACTGGCGGCTCTGCGGGCGCTGTCGATCAGCCGAAAGCTGCTCAATTTCAGCCGTCATGACGCTGAAGAGCTACACGTGTTCGATGCCGACGAAGCCCTGGGTGAACTGGAGCCGATGCTTCACCAGTTGCTCGGTCGCTATGCGAAGCTACATATTGCGCGCCCGCGGCATGCTATTCCGTTACGGCTCAACCGTGGCCAGTTCGAACTGATGATCCTGAATATCGCAGCGAACGCGCGCGATGCGATGCCCGATGGCGGCAGCTTCGATGTGAGGCTATCGGTGGACGAAGATCGCAATGAGGTAACGCTTCGCCTGTCCGACAATGGCGTCGGCATGACTGACGCCATCAGGCAGAAGATGTTCGAGCCGTTCTACACGACCAAGCCGACGGGAAGCGGTACCGGCCTCGGGCTGTCGATCGTGGCGAGCATGATCGAAGCGGCGGGCGGCTCGGTGGAGGTCATCAGTGCGCCGGGCGAGGGCACCGAGTTCGTACTGAGGCTGCCCCGCGCCCCTACGGCTCACTGACGAAAAGGTAGCCTTTGCCGCGCGAGGTGAGCAAGGGCAACGGTTCTCCCGTGGCGTCCTGCGCCTTGCGCCGCAGGCGGTGCACCATCATCTCGAGCCGGTGCGGATCGAAGTCATAGACATCGCTCGCCAACGCGGCGATAAGCGTCTCGCGAGACACGGCCTCGCCGTTCGCATCGACCAGATGGCGCAGCGTGCAGCGTTCCGGGGCGGTAAGCGCGATCGCCTTGCCTCCCGGGCCGACCAGGCACCAGTCATTCGTGTCCAGCTGCCAGCCCGGCCTTGCGGCTACGGGCGGGGACGTCGGCGGCGCGCGCGTCAGGCGCCGTGCAAGGCTGTTCAACGTGGCGGCCAACGTCTCGACATCGACAGGCTTGGCGAGGAAGGCATCCGCGCCATTGCCCAACGCCTCGAGATAGTCCTGCCTGCTGCTGTTACCGGTCAGCATCACGATGCCGACCGACGATACCTCACGCAGGTGTGTCACGACGCTCAGCCCGTCTTCGTCGGGCAGACCGATATCGAGCACGACCATGTCGAAGGCCTGGCCAATCATGAGCCGGTAAAGTTCCGCCGCCGTGCCCGCACCGGTCACGGCGAAACCGTAATAGCGAAGGCCCGGAATGATGATGCCCTCGCGTAGCTGCGCATCGTCCTCCAGACATGCCACGCGCCATGAACGGGCGGTGGCAGCTGCGCCAGGTGCGTGCTTCATCCGTGGCGCGACCTCAGCGCGGCGTGCAGAAGCAATAAGCGTATACGTGCGGCTTACCGGCTTCGGCCGTGCGGAACAGCGCGAACTCCGGCGCGAGACGTGGCAACTCGGCCACCCAGCTCGGCAGGCGCAAACCCCACGACAGTGCCACGTGCGTCTCCGAACTACCGCCGACACTGGTCAGGAAGCGCTCGAAGGCGCCCATCGGCTTTTCGGCATAACGCACGTTGAAGTCCTTGCCGAGATTCGCTTGCTGAGCGGCATCGCGGATGGCGTCGTCGAGGTTGCCGATCTTGTCGACCAGGCCACGGTCGAGCGCTTGCTGGCCGGTCCATACGCGGCCCTGGGCAATCGCGTTGATGGAAGCGAAATCCTTGCCGCGTGCCTTGGCCACGTTGCCGACGAAATCGCGGTAGCCCTTGTCGATGATGCTCTGGATCAGGACGCTCACCTTCGGGTCGAGCGGTCGCGTGATATCGAAGGCACCGGCGAGCGGACTCGTGGCGACGCCGTCGCTTTTCACGCCGATCTTGGCCAGCGTATCCGGCACGGTGTAGAACATGCCGAAGATGCCGATCGAACCGGTGATGGTGTTCGGCTCCGCGTAAATGCGATTGGCATTCATCGAGATCCAATAACCACCGCTCGCAGCGACATCACCCATCGAGACGATCACCGGGATACCGGCGGCGCGTGTCAGTTCCACTTCGCGACGAATCTGTTCGGCGGCGTAGACCTCACCGCCCGGCGAATTGACGCGCAGCACCAGCGCACGGGTACGGCGATCGGCGCGCACAGTGCGGATCAGCGCCGCGGTGGAATCGCCACCGATGCTTCCCTGAGCCTGCTTGCCACCGGTGATCTCGCCTTCGGCAACCACCACGGTGACACCCGGGCCGGTCTGCAGCATGTCGGTGGTTGAGAGACCGCGGTCGGCGAGGTAACCGTCGAGCTCGACCTGTCGGAAACCCTGGTCCTTCTTGCCAACGGGTACGCCACTCTCGCGCAGCATGCGCACGAATTGCTGTTCGGTGGCGATGCCGTCGGCGAGTTTCTCCTGCACGGCCAGGTCAGCGAGACTGCCGTTGGCATCGCGCACGCGTTCGGCGAGGTTGTCCACGTCCGCACGCAGCGTCGCCGGAGCGATGTGGCGCATCTTCGCCACTTCTTCGATCCAGGACGTCCACAAGCCGCCGAGCCAATAGGCATCGGCTTCCTTCGACTCCGGCGAGGCGTGATCGAGGATGAATGGCTCGGCCGCGCTCTTGAACTGGCCGACGCGGAACAGGTGCACTTCCACGCCGAGCTTGTCGAGGAGGTCCTTGTAGAACAGGCGGTAATTGGCCAGACCCGTGGCCATCACGCCACCCTGCGGATCGATGTAAAGCTTGTCGGCGTGGGCGGCGAGGTAGTACTGGCCCTGTTCCAGGCTGACGCCCCAGGCGAGTACCGGTTTCCCCGCGGCGCGGAACCGGTCCAGAGCCGCGCCCACTTCGCGCAGCGCGGCGAAACCGCCTGCCTGCAGCTTGTCGGCGCGCAATACGATCTGGCTGATCCGGTTGTCTTTTGCGGCGGTGTCGATCGCACGCACGAGGTCACGCACCTGCACTTGCTTCACGCCGTCGCCGGACATCCGGGAGATAGCCCGCGAGAAGGCGTCGGCGCTGTATTGCTCGACCAGGGCACCCTCGGGCGCCAGCACCAGGACCGTCTTGTCTTCGATCGCGCCGGTATGGCCACTGACCATCAGCGCGATCAGGAACACCGCGAGGATCCCGAAGAAGATCACGTTGATGATGACCAGCCGGGTGATGTTGATGCCCCGGCCAAGGCCGCGCAGGAACCGGCCGAAACCGCCTCCGCGCCGGGGCGGCGGAAGGGGTTGCGGGCGACCTGGCAGGGGCGGCGGCGTGACGTCGTGACGGTCCGGCATCTAAGCGGGTTCCTCGAAGGTTGTGTCGAGCGTAACGCGTCGGCGCGACGGCATCACGTGTGGATTGGCAGGGGCGTCGATCCGGCATCTTCCGGCCAGCGGCCGGTGGCGCTGCTCCGCCAGAAGCGCAGGAAAAGGAGGATCGCCGCCATGCTCAGCCCGGCGATCAGACCCATCCACATGCCGCGCGCGCCCATGTCGTGGGGGAAAGCCAGCCACCAGCCCACCGGCACCCCCACCCCCCAGTACGCGAACATGGTGATGCCCATCGGCACCCGCGTGTCCTTCAGGCCACGCAAGGCGCCGTTGGAGGCGACCTGGATGCCATCGGAAAACTGGAAGAACCCGGCCAGGATCAACAGCTGCGAAGCCATGGCGATCACCGCCGGGTCGTTGGTGTAGAGACTGGCGATCGGGCCGGGCAGGAGCAGCATGGTTCCGGAAGAGACGAACTGGGTGACCAGCACCAGCGCTATGCCGGACATGCCGGCATAGCGCACGCCCTTGATATCGCGCCGTCCCGCAGCATTGCCGACGCGCACGGTGATAGCCATGGACAGGCCCAGCGGAATCATGAAGGCGACCGACGCGACGTTGAGCGCCACGTGATGGCTGGCTGTGACCGTTTCGCCGAGGCGGCCGATCATCAGGGCCACGGCGACGAACATACCCGCTTCCATCAACAGGGTGACTGCCATCGGCAGGCCGATGTTGAGCAACTGGCCGATCTTCGCCAGGTCAGGTTTCGCCATGCGCTGGCGCAGGTTGAGATCGCGGTAGTTGCGATGGTTGAAGACATAGATGGCGAAGCCGATCGTCTCCAGCCACAGCACGATCGCCGTGGCGATGCCGCTGCCGCGCGCACCCATGACCGGGAAACCCAGCTTGCCGTACATCAGCACGTAGCCCAGCGGCGCCAGGATGAGCAGGCCACCGAAGCTGAAGTACATCGACGGGCGTGGCATGGACAGGCCCTCGGACAGACCGCGCAAAGCGAAATAGGTGGTGAGCGCCGGCGCCGCGAAGCAGATCGCATGCAGGAAGGCCGTGACATCCGCGCGCATGGATTCCACCACGCCGAACAGCGCCATCAGCGGCGAGGCATGCCAGACGGCGAACGTCATGATCGCACCGAGAACCCAGGCGATATAGAGAGCCTGGTGGAAGATCACACCAACCTCGCCACGCCGACCTGCGCCGTCCAGCTGCGCCACGGTCGGCGGCACGGACATCATCGTGCCGAGCCCGAAGACGAGGGCGAGCACCCAGATATTCACACCGGTGACCACCGAGGCCTGCGTGTGTGCGCCCTGATGCCCGGCGAGCACCGCGTCGACGACGTTGGGCGCCATGGCGGAGAGCTGCGCGAAGATCATCGGGAGGGCCAGCCGGACGGTGGCGCCGATCTCGCGACGCGCGCGGGCACGGTCGAATGACATGGGGGAAAGCACGCAGGGAGGGCCGCCCATTGTAGCCGCCTGTCATGCCATCATCCGAATTCGTAAGGGGAAAACACGGGGTTATGATGAACGAACTGAAGCCGTCGCCCGTCCTGCTGTGTGCGAATTGCACCGCGGAGCTCCAGGGCGCCTTCTGTCACGACTGCGGCCAGTCCGTGAAAAGCGTGATCCAGCCGGTTTCGCACATGCTCGAGGACGCGGGAGACCTGTTCTTCCATCTCGACGAACGCATCGTGCACACCCTGCCGCCGCTTTACACGAAGCCGGGTTTCCTCACCCTGGAATACTTCTCCGGGCGGCGCGTGCGCTACATCGCACCCTTCCGCCTCATGTTCGTCTTCTGCCTGCTCGCCTTCTTCTTCATGCACCTGGCCATCGGCGATATGAAGGTCGGCGGCGTCGAGGGAACGGCGCCGCGCGATTCGATCGACGCGTTCGCCAGCGCGAAGACCGCCGGCGAAGTCCATACGCTCTACGAGGACCAGGTCCGCGAGGTGCGCACGGCACGCAACGATCCCAACTTGCCGGGCGCGGCCAAGGCAGGCCTCGGGGCCGCCGCAGCCTTGATCCGTGAGGCCGCGAACGCGCGGCTGGTGCAACTAAAGGCGCCCCCGATAACGGCCGAAGAGGGCGAGATCGCTCCAGCGGACGTGGCGAGCCGTGGCGAGGCCAAGGTCACCAAGATGTTCGGGAACAACCCCCAGATCGACGTCAGCTGGTTCCCTGACGCGTTGAACCGGCGACTCAACGTCGCTTTCGGCCACTTCCGGGCCAACTTCATCCCGATCCTGAACAAGGGGCCGGGCAAGGAGGAGGCCATTCACCGCATCCTCGATGGCTTCTTCTCGGTGCTGCCACAGACCATGTTCTTCATGATCCCGGTGTTCGCCCTGGTGCTGAAGCTGTTCTATGTGTTCCGGCGGCGGCTCTACATGGAACACCTCATCGTCAGCCTGCACAGCCACGCCTTTATCTTTATTTCCTTGCTCTTCCTGATGCTGCTCAGCTTCGCCAGGGAGGCTATCGGTCCCCGACTCGCCCTGGCAGGGACCGCCATCGGTTTTGTTCAGTTCGCCATGTGGGTCTGGATACCGATCTACCTGCTGATGATGCAGAAGCGCGTGTACCGGCAGGGATGGCCGATGACTATCCTGAAGTACTGGCTGATAGGCAGCGTCTATTTCTGGCTGCTATTGAGCGCCGTGATCATGGCCGCCGTCATCGGCATGACCCACTAGGATTTTTTCCTAGCCGACAAGTGGTTGTACACAGGCCCGGAGACGGCTTCGCTTTTGTCAAGGATTTATAGACGGCAGATGAACGGACCCGGCGACGCATTTTTAAGTCTTTGAAATATTGTCATATTTCAGTCTGGTTAAAATCTACCCAAGCTAACCCCAAGGGCCCAACCATGCGCCTTGGATGCCCTCCATCCGGAGCTCATCCACAGACTTATCCACAGGTCTTGTGGATAACACGGAAACCCCCTTCGGGGCGGGCACTTACCTCCGATTCCTCTTTTGGGGGATCTCAAATCAGTCCAAGCCTATGGCGCACTGGTCAATCATTGACCAGCGAAATCGGCATAGGTCGTTAAACTAGGGGTCGCATGACCGCCGTCTTCCGTGTCGCCTTACCGGTGCCCCTCCTTACCTTGTTCGATTACTTGCCTCCCGAGACAGGAATCGCGCAGGCGGGGTCGCGCGTGCGCGTACCGTTCGGGCGGGGCGAGATGGTCGGCGTGGTGATCGATCCGGCGGCCGAGGCGGCCGTGGGCGTGAAACGCCTCAAGCGGGTGAGCGAGGTCCTCGACGACGCGCCACTGCTCGACGCCGAACTCCTGGCCACCCTGGCCTGGGCGGCGGACTACTGGGCCGGCGCGCCCGGCGAGGCATTCGCCAACGCGCTGCCCCTGGCCTTGCGCGAGCCGCGGCCCTTGCCGGCGACCGGCCGGGAGGTCTGGGCGCTCACCACCCAGGGCCGCAGCGCCCGCGATGCGCGCAGCCGTAAGGGTGGCTCGGCCGCCTTGCTCGAGGCGCTCGTCGATGGCCCGCGTGCCGCCGACGAACTCGGCTTCGCCCTGCCGGGGTGGCGCGCCGCGGCACGTCGCCTGGTCGATGCAGGTCTGGTCGAAAAAATGGAGCTGGAAGAGACCTCCCTTCCCGCCACCCCCGCCCCCGGCCCGGCGCTGAGCGAGGAGCAAGCGGCTGCCGTCGCCGCGATGGGCGAAGGATTCGGCCGCTTCCAGCCTTATGTGCTCGACGGTGTCACCGGTAGCGGCAAGACCGAGGTCTACCTCGCGCTGATCGAGCGGGCGCTGGCCGATGGCAAGCAGACCCTGCTGCTGGTGCCGGAGATCGGCCTGGCACCACAGACGGTGCGTCGCCTGCGCGAGCGGCTCGGCGTCACGATCGAGGTACTGCATTCCAATCTCGCCGAAGGTGACCGCGCACGCGCATGGCTCCGGGCACGAAACGGTAGTGCCAAGGTCGTGCTCGGTACGCGCTCGGCGGTGTTCACGCCACTGCCTCATGCCGGCCTGATCATCGTCGACGAGGAACACGACGCTTCCTATAAGCAGCAGGAAGGCTTCCGTTACCACGCACGCGACCTGGCCCTCGTTCGTGCCCGCGCCCATGGTGTGCCGGTGGTGCTGGGCTCGGCCACGCCATCGCTGGAGACGCTGGGCAACGTCGAGGCGGGACGCTACCAGCGACTGGTCTTGCGCGGACGGCCCGGCGCCACCCAGTCGACCCGTGTGCAGATCGTCGACATGCGGGCCCAGCGTCTCGATCACGGCATGTCGCCCACCCTCATGAATGCCGTGGCCGCCTGTGTCGGGCGCGGCGAACAGGCGTTGGTCTTCCGTAACCGACGTGGTTACGCACCCGTGCTTCTTTGCTACGACTGCGGCTGGCACGCGGATTGTCCGCGCTGCGACCGGCCCATGACCCTCCACGCCGGTCGACGTCGGCTGATCTGTCACCACTGCGATAACACCATGGCGGTGCCGACCGCCTGCCCATCCTGCAAGTCGGCCAACATCAGTCCACAAGGCCAGGGAACCGAGCGCCTTGAAGAGGCGCTCACCGCGCGTTTTCCCGACGTGCCGGTGGTTCGCATCGACCGCGAGACAACCCGTCGGCGAGATGCCTTCGGTGAGATCCTCGACGGCCTGCGCGAAGACAAGCCGGCGATCCTTGTTGGCACGCAGATGCTGGCGAAGGGACACGACCTGCCCAACCTCACCCTGGTGGCCATCGTCGGCGTCGACGAAGGCCTCCACAGCGTGGACTTCCGCGCCGGCGAGCGCCTCGCACAGCTCGTGGTGCAGGTGGCCGGACGCGCCGGGCGGGCGAGCAAGCCGGGCAGCGTCCTGTTGCAGACGCACCATCCGGATCACCCCATGCTGCATTCGCTGCTGCGTGGTGGCTACGCCGCCGTGGCGACCGAATTGCTCGAGGAACGCCGGTTGCTGGAACTGCCGCCCTTCGCCCATCAGGTACTGCTTCGCGCCGACGCACTGGGTCGTACCGAGGTCGACGCCTTCCTGGCCCAGGCCCACGCCGCCATCGGACCGCCGGGCGATTTGCGTATCGCAGGGCCTATGCCCGCGCCGATGCCCCTGCGTGCCGGTCGCCACCGGGGCCAACTGCTGGTCGAGGCCGGCTCGCGCGCGCGCCTCCACACGTTCCTGCGGCCGTGGCAGCACGCTCTCATCGGCCTGCCCGAGGCACGCAAAGTGCGCTGGTCGCTCGACGTCGATCCGATCGACCTGTACTGACAGAACGCCGCGTTGCTGAACCGAAACCTTTGGATGCCTACACGCCGGGGGCAATCGGCGCGACAATAGGGGTCTCCCAGGTAACGGAAACCCCAACGTGACCACTCAGCTCGAACAACTGCGCAAGATCACCACCGTCGTAGCCGATACCGGCGACATCTCGGCCATTGCCAAGTACAAGCCGGAAGACGCGACCACCAACCCGTCACTGCTGCTGAAGGCGGCCGGTATCCCGACGTACTCGGGCTACATCGACGAGGCCGTGCAGTGGGCCAAGGGTCAGGGCAACAACCGCGAGCAGCAGCTCGTCGACGCCAGCGACCGTCTCGCCGTGCTCGTCGGCCGCGAAATCCTGAAGATCGTCCCGGGCAAGGTCTCCACCGAAGTGGATGCGCGCCTCTCGTTCGACACCAGCGCCTCGATCGACAAAGCCAAGCGCCTGATCGGCTTCTACGACGAACTGGGCATCAAGAAAGAGCGCATCCTGATCAAGCTCGCCTCCACGTGGGAAGGCATCCGCGCCGCGGAAAAGCTGCAGAAGGAAGGCATCAACTGCAACCTCACGCTGCTCTTCAGCTTCGAACAGGCCGTGGCCTGCGCCGAAGCCGGCGTGTTCCTCATCTCGCCGTTCGTCGGTCGCATCTACGACTGGTATGTCGCCAACACGGACAAGAAGACCTACGCACCGGCTGAAGATCCGGGCGTACAGTCGGTCCGTCGCATCTACGACTGGTACAAGCTGCACGGCTTCGAAACCGTCGTCATGGGCGCGAGCTTCCGCAACATCGGCCAGATCCAGGCCCTCGCCGGCTGCGACCGCCTGACGATCGCCCCGGACCTGCTGAAGGAACTGGACGAGAACACCGGCGACCTGCCGATTGCCCTGAAGGACACCGGTGCGAAGGAAGCCAAGCCGGCCAAGCTCGACGAGGCAAAGTTCCGCTGGGGCCACAATGAAAACGCGATGGCTACCGACAAGCTCGGCGAAGGCATTCGCAAGTTCGCGGCCGACCAGCGCAAGCTGGAAGAACTGCTGGGTGCGAAGCTCTAAGTCTCGCTTCAAGGTGTCACGAAAAAGGGGCCTCACGGCCCCTTTTTTTGTTTGTTGTAGGAGCCGCTTCAGCGGCGATGGCGCTGCGGCAACCTGGATATCGCCGCTGAAGCGGCTCCTACAGAAGTCTCATCGACGGATCTTAAAGCTCAGTAATCGGTCTACCACCTTTCCATACGGCGGTCGCAGCATTGCCGAGATGTCGAAGCGCGCCTGCCGATAGACCGAGCGCGCATGGCTGAAGGTACGAAAGCCATCGACGCCGTGATACGCGCCCATACCCGACGGACCGATGCCGCCGAAAGGCAGCTCGTCCATGGTCAGGTGCAGGATGGTGTCGTTGATGGTCACGCCACCGACTACCGTGCGTGCAAGCACGCGCTCCTGCTCGGCCCGGTCGTTGCCGAAGTAGTACAGGCTCAGCGGACGCGCGTGCGCGTTGATGTGCGCGATGGCGGCGTCGACACCGTCGTACGGGATGAAAGGAAGAAGAGGCCCGAAGATTTCCTCGCGCATCACGTCCATGGTGGCATTCGCGTCCAATACGACGGTCGGCGCGATGCGGCGGTCGTCGAACGCTTCGTCCGTTCGCCCGAGCACGCGCAGCGTCGCTCCCTTGGTCCTCGCATCGTCGAGATAACCGAGCAGCCGTGCGTGATGGCGCTCGTTGACGATGGAGGTGTAATCGGGGTTGTCGCGTAGCGTGGGAAACATGCCGGCCACGGCGCGCTGCAGGGCATCGACGAATGCCTCCACGCGATCCCGCGGCACCAGTGCATAGTCTGGTGCGACGCACACCTGTCCTGCGTTGAGCGTCTTGCCGAACATCAATCGTTTCGCGGCGAGATCGAAGTCCGCGTCGCGTCCGACAATGGCTGGTGACTTGCCGCCAAGCTCCAGCGTCACCGGCACCAGGTGGTCCGCGGCGGCACGCATGACGTGCCGCGCCACCGATGTTGCACCGGTAAAGATCAGGTGATCGAACGGCAACGCGGAGAACTGCTCGCCGACATCGCTACCGCCGGTGATCACCGTGAGCTCGGTCTCATCGAAGGCCTCCGCGACCATGCGTTGCATCAGCACGGACGAGCGTGGCGTGAACTCCGAGGGCTTGATCATCGCGCGGTTGCCCGCGGCAAGGATGCCAGCGAGTGGACCGAAGGTGAGATTGAACGGGAAATTCCACGGCGAGATCAGGCCAATGACCCCCTTGGGCTGGTAGTCGACCCAGGCGCGTGCACCAAGCAGCGCGAGCACAGCCGGCGACACCTTGCGTGGGTCGCGACGCATCCAGCGGCGCACGTGTTTCTTCGCGTGCTTGAGCGGCTCGATGGACCCTGCGACGTCGGTGATCAGCGAGCCCTGTATGGAGCGATGGCCAAAGTCGTCGCGTAGCGCTTCGGCGATCTCGGTCGCATGATCGACCAGGAGGCCGATGGCACGATCGAGGCGATCGATGCGGACAGCCGCCGACGGCGAGCCGTCGGTCAGCTGAGCGAGCTTCTGGCGTTCGAGGATGGCCTGCATGGCGCCGAGTGTACGGCGCCACAGGTGGCTTTGTGTGGGAGCCGATTCATCGGCGATAGGCGCTACGGCGTCTCCGCTCCGTTGGCTTTCGCCGATGAATCGGCTCCTACAACAGCATCACGCCTTATGCCTGGGACCAGCCGCCGCCGAGGGCGCGGATCAGCTGGACGCTGGCGCGCAACTGGCGGGTTTCGAGGTCGATCACGCTGCGGCGGGCATCGAGGGCTGCCGTCTGTGCCTGTACTACGTCGAGATAGCCGACGGCGCCGTTGCGATAGCGATCCAGGGAGAGATCGACGGACCGTTGTGCCGCATCGGCGGCAGCACGCTGGTCGGTGAGTGCCGCACCGAGATCACGCAGCAGGACGAGGTTGTCCTCGACCTGGGCGAAGGCATTGAGCACCACGTCGCGATACTTCGCGCCGGCCTCGTCCGTCGCCGCCTTGGCGGCATCGACAACGGCCTTGCGACGGCCGCCGTCAAACACGCTCAGAAGCAGCGTCGGTCCGATCGCCCAGAAACGGTTCGGCGCGGTCGCGATGCTGCCCCACACGTCGCTCTGCCAACCACCCTGCGCATCGAGCGTCAGCTGCGGGAAGTATGCCGATCGTGCGACACCCACACGGGCGTTCGCTTCGGCTGTGCGCCGTTCGGCTGCCGCGATGTCAGGACGACGCTGGAGGATCACCGAGGGCACATCGAGCGGAATCGTCGGCACCTTGACCTGCGCATCGTTGGTCGCGAGGTTGAACGTCGACGCGGAATCACCGACGAGCACCGCGATCGCATGCTGGATCAGCGCGCGTTGCGCCTGCGCCTGGGTAAGCTGCGAGCGCGCGTTGGAAAGCTGTGTCTGCGCGCGAGCTACGTCGAGACCGGACGAAATACCGCCGTCGTGACGCGACTGCGTGAGCTCGAGCGCACGACTGAACGCAACGATGGTCTCGTTGAGCACCTTGACCTGACGATCCAGCCCGTTGAGCTGCAGGTAGTTGTCGGCCAGCTGGGCCTGCAGGCTCAGGCGCACCGAGGCAAGGTCAGCCGCGGAGGCGGCCTGTTCGGCGGTGCCGGCGGCCACGGAGTCGCGCACGCGCCCCCACAGGTCGACTTCATAGTCTGCCTGCGCACCGATGGTGTATGAGCTATACGTCGCCGGCGAGGTGGTACCGCGAAGCGGACGCGTGTCCGATTCGCGATCGCGCTGGCCATTGGCATTCAACCCCAGGGTCGGGAAGAGCCCCGAGCGCACCTGCCGGGTGAAGGCTTCGGACTGCTCGTAGTGGGCAAGCGCGACAGCGAGGCTGGCATTGTTTGCGATCAGCTTCGTCTGCAGGCCATCCAGACGCGGGTCACCATACAGTTTCCACCATGCATCGCGGTCGAGATGGTCTGCCGGCTTCGCTTCCGCCCACGGAGAATTCGCGTTGGCGTACTGGTCGGCCACCGGTACGTCGGGGACCTTATAGGTCGGCGCGAGCGAGCACGCCGAAAGTCCGAGCGAAACCAGGGTGGCGAGCGCACCTGCCCGGTACGAGCGGGAGCCGCTTGCGGAATCAGGCCTTCGGAGCATGGTCGCCTTCCGCCGTCTTCTTCGGCGCGCTGATGCGCACGGTATCGCCATCGGCCAGGCCATCGGGCGGGCTTTCGATCAGGCGGTCGCCAGCGGCGATGCCCGAGCCCAGCTGGATCGTCTTGCCGAAGTCGCGCGTGATGGTCACGTCCTTGAACTTCACCTTGTTCTGCGCATCGACCAAGGCCACACGCAGACCCTTCTCGTCATAGACGAGGGCACTCGCAGGGACGCTGAGCAGGGCGGCGTTCGCCGGAAGATCGAAGGTCACGCTGGCGTAGCTACCCGGGAGCAGCTTGCCGTCCTTGTTGTCGACGGCAACCTGGACCAGGGTGGTACCGGAGGCCGCGTTGATTGCCGCGGACGAGGTTTCGATGTTGCCAGTGAAGGTCTGTCCCGGGTACTCAGGCACGGTGAGCCTGACTGCTTCACCCGCCTTGATCGCCGGCGCGTAGTTCTGCGGCACGTTGACATACATGCGCAGCTTGCGCGTATCCGACACCACGAAGAGCTCCTGCCCACCGCCACCGGCGTTGATCAGGGCGCCGACATCGGTCTCACGTGCGGTCACGGTACCGTCGAACGGGGCCGTCAGTTTGGCGAATCCCTTCAGTGCCTGGATGCGTTCGAGGTTCGCCTGTGCAGCGGCGGCAAGGGCGTGCTTGGCGTCGTAGTCGCCGGTCTTCTCGTCGACTTCCTGCTTGGAAACCGAGTCGGAGTCGCGCATGTCTTGCCAGCGCTTTGCCGTGGTCTGTGCCAGCGCTTCGTTGGCGCGTGCGCTGGCGAGGTCCGCCTTGGCCTGGAGCAGTTGCTGGTCGAGGTCGGGCGTCTCGATCTCACCGAGGATCTCGCCGGCCTTCACTTTCTGGCCGATGTCCGCCTTCCAGTACTTCAGGTAACCACTGGTGCGCGCAAAGATCGGCGCGCGGGCATAGGCCTGGAGCCGACCCGGGAGGTTCAGGTCACCACCGCCCTGGCCGCCAAGCGGCGCAACCACGTTGACGGTCGGCGTGGCCTGCTCGTCGGTCCAGTCACGGAGTTTGCGCGAGTCATTGGCGCGGGTGGCGACACCGGCCACGACGATCGCGAGGAGCACGATGCCGGCGATGATGCCGGCCAGGCGGAGTCGGCGCGGCGGCGGAGTGTGCAGGGATTCAGGAGACATGGACGGGCTCCCCGGGACGGGCCGGGCTGTGGGACGGGTGACCACGACGGGCGTGGATCATGCTGAAGACAATGGGGACGAAGAACAGCGTGGCGACCGTTGCAAAGACCAGGCCACCGATCACGGCGCGACCGAGCGGCGCGTTCTGCTCGCCGCCTTCGCCGAGGCCGAGTGCCATCGGCGCCATGCCAATGATCATCGCCAGCGCGGTCATGAGCACGGGACGGAAGCGCACGAAACCACCTTCGAGCGCAGCGGCCGTCGCATCGCCGAGTTCATCGAGGCGCTCGCGACAGAAGCTCACCACCAGGATCGAGTTCGCCGTCGCCACGCCCATGCACATGATGGCGCCGGTCAATGCGGGGACGGACAACGTGGTGTGCGTCGCGAACAGCATCCAGATGATGCCGGCGATAGCGGCCGGCAGCGCCGTCACGATCACGAACGGATCGCTCCACGACTGGAAGTTCACCACGATGAGCAGGTAGATCAGCACGATCGCGCCGAGCAGGCCGAAGATCAGGCCGGAGAACGCGCTGTTCATCGTCTGCACCTGGCCGAGCAGCGCAGTAGTGGACGCCTTCGGCAGGAACTTCTTGTTCGCCTCGATGATCTTCTGGATATCCGTGGCCACGGCACCAAGATCGCGATCCTGCGTGGTCGCGTAGATCTCGACCATGGACTGGATGTTGTACTGGCTCACCACGGCATTGGTCGCGGTGCGTGACACGTGTGCAATGCCACCGAGGATCTGCGACCCCGCCTGGCCCGCACTCGCGCTGATCGGCACATTCTCCAGGTCGGGCAGGCTATCGAGGCTGTACTGCGGCGTCTGGATCACGATCGGATACGACACACCATTCTGCGGATTCAGCCAGAAGGTCGGCGCGATCTGACTGGAGCCGGCAAGGTTCACACCCAGGCTGTTGGTCACGTCACGCTCGGTGATACCCACTTGCTGCGCGCGGCTGCGATCCACGTCGATATTCAAGCCAGGGCTGGCCTGCGACTGCTGGATACGTGCATCGGCCACACCGGGCACGCGACGAATCTCGCGCAGCAGTCGATCCGCGTAAGTGAAGTTGCCGGCGAGGTTCGGGCCACGCACCTGCAAATCGATGGGCGCGGGCGAGCCGAAGTTGAGGATCTGGCTGATGATGTCTGCCGGCGGGAAGGAGAAGGTGGTGCCGGGGAACTCACGCGGCAGCTTCTCGCGCAAGGTTCGCACGTAATCCGCCGTCGGCGCATGGCCTTCGTTCAGCGCAATCTGGATATCGCCATCCTGCGAACCGATGGTGCCGGTGTTGTTGTACGTGTTGTTGATGCCCGAAGACGACAGGCCCATGTTGTCGACCACGGTGCCCAACTCATTCTTCGGAATGATCCGCCGGACCGAGTCGGTCACTTCGGCGAAGAGGCGCGCGCTTTCTTCGACGCGCGTACCGACCGGAGAACGCACGTGCATCAGGATCTGGCCGGAATCGACCGCCGGGAAGAAGTTCCGACCCAGCATCGGCACCAGTGCGAAGGTGAGCACCACGAACACCATGAAGCCGATCGTGAACACCTTGCGGTGATGCAGCGCCAGTTCGAGCAGGCCATGATAGCTGGCACGGATTTTCTCGAAGCGTGCCTCGAAGCCCCGCTGGAAGCGTACCAGTGGATTGCGCGACGGCTTCTTGCCTTCGCCGTGGGGATCGTCGTGCGAATGCGGATGAAGCAGGTACTTCGCCATCGTCGGCACCAGGGTGCGCGAGAGGATGAACGAAGCAATCATGGCGAACATCACCGCTTCGGCCATGGGCACGAAGAGGAATCGCGCGACACCGTTGAGAAAGAACATCGGCACGAACACGATGCAGATACACAGCAGCGAGACGAAAGCCGGCGTGACGATCTGCGCGGCACCGTCGAGGATCGCGGTTTCGACGTCCTTGCCCTGCTCGAGATGCCAGTTGATGTTCTCGATGGTCACCGTGGCATCGTCGACGAGGATGCCGACGGCGAGCGCCAGGCCGCCGAGCGTCATGATGTTCATCGTCTCGCCGAACGCCGACAGCGCAGCGATCGAGCCGAGAATCGCGAGCGGGATCGACGTGGCGATGATCACGGTCGAGCGCCAGCTACCGAGGAACAGCAGGATCATCAGGCTGGTGAGCGCAGCAGCGATGATGCCCTCGCGCGCCACGCCTTCAATGGCAGCGCTGACGAAGAGTGACTGGTCACCGATGGGCGCGATCTTCAGGTTGGGCGGCAGCGCGTCCTTCATCGCCGCGACGCGCTCCTTGATGCCGGCGATGATCGCCAGCGTCGAGGCGGAGCCATTCTTGAGCACCGTCATCAGCACCGAGCGGTCGCCGTTGACGTGCACGATATTGGTCTGCGGCGGCGCGCCGTCGCGCACGTGGGCCACGTCGCGAATGAATACGGTAGCGCCGTTGACACTCTTGATCGGCAGGTTGCCGAGCTCATCGATATCCGACGGCGAGTTGTTGAGCTGCAGCGTGTACTCGTACTGGCCGATCTTCTGCGTACCGACCGGCGTAATCAGGTTCTGCGCTGCCAGTGCGTTTGCCACGTCCTGCGCCGATAGCCCACGCGCCTGGAGCGCCGGCGGGTCGATGTCGATCTGCACCTGGCGCGTCTTGCCGCCAAAGGGGAACGGAATGGCCGCACCGGCCACCGAGGTCAGCTGCGGGCGAATGATATTGAGGCCAAGATCGCCCAGGTTCTGCTCGGTCAGCCCCTCACCCGACAAGGCCAGCTGGATGATCGGCACCGTCGACGCGTTGTAGTTGAGGATCAGTGGTGGTGTCGTACCAGCGGGCAACTGACGCAACAGCGTCTGCGCCACGGCGGTCACCTGCGCGTTGGCCGTACGGATGTCGACGGTGGGCTGGAAGAAGATCTTGATGATACCGAAGCCGTTGATCGAGCTGGCTTCGATATGCTCCACGTCGTTCACCGTCGTGGTGAGCACGCGCTCGAACGGCGAGGACACCCGACCTGCCATCTGATCCGGCGGCAGGCCGTTGTACTGCCACACCACGGCGATCACGGGGATCTTGATGTCGGGGAAAATGTCGGTCGGCGTACGCAAGGCCGCAAGCGGCCCGACGATAAGGATCAGCAGAGCGAGAACGACAAATGTATACGGTCGCGAAAGTGCGATCCGGACGATGCCAATCATGAGGGACGGATTCCGAGCGCGATGTTGCGTCGCGGCGAATTCTGCGCCCGTACCTTCCGTCGGCGTAGTTAAGAATTATTTAGGTGGCCGGACACACCACGGAGAAGACTGCGCCCTTCTCGGTTCCACCCACCGACAGCGAGTAGCCGTGCAGGCGCACGATAGCGCTGACGATCGCCAGGCCCAGGCCACAGCCGGGCTTCGTCCGCGTCTCATCGCTGCGATAGAACCGGCGGAACACAGCCTCGCGTTCGTTCGGCGGAATGCCCGGGCCCGTGTCGGCGACGTCGATCCGCGCGTCGCCGGTCGGATCGGTGCTCGCGACCAGACGTACGGAACCACCGTCAGGGGTGAACTTGATGGCGTTGCCGACGAGGTTCGCGAAGGCTTCGAACATCAGTTGCGGATCGCCGCGCAACGGCGGCAACCGACCGACTTCCAGCTCGAAGACCTGGCCGCGATCTTCCGCCAACGGCGCGTAAAACTCGTGCACGTTGCGTAATACGCCACCAAGGTCGAGGGTTTCGAAGCACGCGCTGCGCTGGCGATCCTCGAGCTCGGACACCCTCAGCAACGCGCGGAAGCGCGACAGCACGGTGTCGATCTCGGCCACGCACGCGTCCAGCTGATCGCCTTCGGGCTTGCCGTCGAACTGCTGTTGCAGACGGTACAGCCGCGTGCGCATGCGCGTGAGCGGCGTACGCAGGTCATGGGCGATGTTGTCGGTCACGCCCTTGACCTCGCCCAGCAGCCGCTCGATTTCGCCCAATGTCGTGTTCACCGTGGACGCAAGTAGATCGACTTCGTCGCCGCCGCGCGTCACGGGCAACCGCACGCTGAGATCACCTTCGCGAATCGGCTCCATCGCCTGCTGGATCGCACGAATGCGGCGCGCGGGCCCACGTGCGATGAGGATGCCGCCGAGGACACCCGGGATGAGGGTCAGTGAAAGGCCCCATAGCAGACCACGGCGGATGATTGCGCCGACGCCATCGATCGTCGCGCTTTCCTTGGCAACGACCAACCGGTCGCCGTCGGGCAGCAAGCGCGTCACGCCACGCACGCGCGTCGGCGTATTGCGTTTCGGATCGACAAGGCTCGCTTGTATCGAGCGGACGACGCCGTCTTCGGTCAGATCCTGGGGCACGGCGTCGATATTGCCGGCGATACGCTTGCCCTGCGGGTCGAACAGGCCGACCCACATGAAACCCTGCACGTCGATCTGGCTGGCTGCTTCCACGGTATCGGGAAGGCGGCGCGGATCGGTGCCTTCCAGGTAATGGATGCGCGCGGCGAGCATGCCATCGACGACCCTGGACAGGTAACGCGAAGACTCCCACTGGACGACGCCCAGCAGCACCACGCACCAGATGGCGAAAAGCGCGCCGTAGATGAGAATCAGGCGCGACGTGGAGGAACGCCAGGCGTCAATCAGCGGGCGCAATGACATACCCCGAGCCGCGCACCGTACGGATGAGCGGCACCTGGCCGGCGCCGTCGATCTTTCGACGGAGGCGGCCGATATGGACATCGATCACGTTGGTACCCGGATCGAAATGGAAACCCCACACATGCTCGAAGATCATCTGGCGCGTCACCACCTGGCCGGCGTTGCGCATGAGGAACTCAAGAAGGCGGAATTCGGTAGGCAACAGGGTCAGCGGCTGACCGTTGCGCAAAGCGTTATGGCGAACCAGGTCGAGTTCGAGATCGGAAACACGCAGCCGGTTGCTGTTGGCGCTGGGTTGCCGACGGCGCAGCAGGACTTCCGCGCGTGCGGCCAGTTCATCCGGCGAGAACGGCTTGGTCAGGTAGTCGTCGCCCCCGGCGCGCAAGCCGCGGACGCGTTCGTCCACATCGGACAAGGCGCTGATCATCAGCACCGGCGTATCCACCGAGCGCTCGCGCAGGGCGAGCACCACATCGATCCCGTCCATGCCCGGGAGCATGCGGTCGAGGGTGATGATGTCGAAGCCGTCTTCAAGGGCACGCGCAAGACCGTCGCGCCCATTGGCCACCCACTCGGCTGTAAGGCCGTGCGCACCCAGCTCCGCGACGATGTCGCGGGCGGTGACTTCATCATCTTCGATGACCAGTGCCCTGGGCATCCTCTGTACTCCGTAGGGAAACAACGGAAAACGGCCCCACCAGGGGGGCCGTTCCGGATCTTACGCCCAACGACCCACTCAGGCGGCGATGGCGACGCGCATCTTCTTCATGGCGTTCGCTTCGATCTGGCGGATGCGTTCGGCGGAAACACCGTATTCATCGGCAAGATCCTGCAGCGTGGCCTTGTTGTCTTCGGCCAGCCAGCGGCGCTGGATGATGTCACGCGAGCGGGCGTCCAGGTTGCCGAGCGCCGACGACAGCGCGCCCATCTGGTTCTTGCTCGCGTCTTCTTCGGCGAGGTTGTCATACGGATCCGCACCTTCGTCGACGAGGAAGGCAGCCGGTGCCGGCTTGTCGTCGTCATCGGCGTCGGCCGGAGCCTCGAAGCCGACGTCACGACCGGACAGACGCGATTCCATCTCGCGGACGGTCGCCTCGGGCACGCCCAGGTCCTGGGCGACCACGCGGACTTCCTCGGCATTCATCCAACCCAGGCGCTTCTTGCTCTTGCGCAGGTTGAAGAACAGCTTGCGCTGGGCCTTGGTGGTGGCCACTTTCACGATGCGCCAGTTGCGCAGGATGAACTCGTGCATTTCGGCACGGATCCAGTGAACCGCGAAACTGACCAGACGAACGCCCTGATCCGGGTCGAAGCGCTTCACGGCTTTCATCAGGCCGATGTTGCCTTCCTGGATGAGGTCCGAGAGCTGCAGGCCGTAGCCGTTGTAGCCACGGGCCACGTGGACCACGAAACGCAGGTGGGACATAACGAGCTGCTTGGCGGCGTCGAGATCGGCGTCGTCACGGAAGCGGCGCGCCAGCGACTGCTCCTCGTCAAGGCTGAGCACCGGGATGCGATGGACCGCCGAGATGTAGGAATCCAGACTGCCAACGACGCTCGGGAGCCCGTAGTTACGGGTGGCGAGGACCTGAGACATGTGTGGAACCTCCTGAAAACTGGTGTGCAGATTAGCAGTCCCGAAGTGAGAGTGCTAAGCCATGCCGAAGTTCATATCGGTTAACTGTACGCTATGGTACAGAAATTGATCCGGCATGTCCAGAGGGGGTACCCGGGTGTTCAGGAGGCAGACGGCTCCCCGGCCGCGGAGTGAGCGGCGACAGGGGTGTCGACGAGGCTATGTGGCCGTCGTGCCTACAGTTATTGGGGCTGGGGGCTGGCTTTAAAGGGAAAGCGGGCAACCTAACGTAGACCAATGGCCCTCGCCTTTCCGCCCGATCCAGGCACCGTCGTCATCTGCCGCTTCCCGGCGGCGGGGACGGTCGTCGGTGCTGAAATGGTCAAAATCCGTCCCGCCGTGGTTGTGGGGCGGGCCCTGCAAGGCAGACGAGGGCTAGTCAACATCGTTCCCATAAGCATGACGGCTCCGGCCAGGCGTCGTCTCTGGCATGTCCCCGTTTCGGTGGCGGCAATGCCTCCCGGCTGGCGGGAGAAGCCAGGCGCCCGATGGGCGAAGTGCGACATGCTCACGGTGGTCAGTCTCGAACGGCTAAGCCTCTCCGCTTCAGCGCGCCACGGCGGCCACCGTCGGTTTGGCGAGGATCGAGTGGATGCGGCCACCATGGACGGCATTCGTCGCGCCATCGCTTATATGTTCGAACTTTTCTGAAAAATAGGGTTTGCGCGCTGATTATGTTGCTTGTTAGGCGTCCAGCAATTAACTTGCACTCGTCCGTCGGCAATAGCCGATCTCAAGACCTCGGTGAGACCTTCGGGTGGCAGCCGCGGCAGGCCGAATGTGCGATGACAAGCACCTCGGATCCTAAACTGGCCCGCGAGCTTCGGCTCGCGGGCTTTGTCACTTCTGCAGGACGCTTTCTTCAGAGCTCGGTGCGCGGCGGCAACGACCAGTCGATCGGCGCCTCACCGCGTGACTCGAGATACCCGTTCGCCTTGGCGAAGTGGCCACAACCGAGGAAGCCGCGGTGTGCGGACAGCGGCGAGGGGTGCACGCTGCGCAGAATCAAATGGCGCTTGCCGTCGATCAGCTGCCCCTTCTTCTGCGCGTGGCTTCCCCATAGCAAGAACACCAGGCCCTCGCGCTCGCGATTCAGGGCCTCGATAGCAGCGTCGGTGAAGCCTTCCCAACCGTTGCCCTGATGCGAAGCGGCCTGTCCCGCTTCCACGGTGAGCACGGCATTGAGCAGGAGCACCCCGCGATCGGCCCACGGCGTCAGGCACCCATGATCGGGACGAGGAATGCCGAGGCAGCCCTCGATCTCCTTGAACATGTTCTGCAGCGACGGCGGCACGCGTACACCGGGGCGTACCGAGAAGCTGAGTCCGTGCGCCTGCCCGGGACCGTGGTACGGATCCTGGCCGAGAATGACCACGCGCACTTTGTCGAAGGGCGTGTGCTCGAAGGCGTTGAAGATGTCCGGACCGGGCGGATAGATTTCCTTGCCATGCGCCTTCTCGTCACGAAGGAACGTGGAGAGCGCCAGCATGTCGGGTCGATCGAGGTAATCGCCGATCCGCTGCTTCCAGGAGGCTTCCAGTCGTACGCGCTCGTTCAACCGGTCGCCCTTTCGCGAAGGTGCAGGGCAACGCGCAGCTGGAACAGCAGCTTCGTGATGAGCAACTTCTCCTCGACAGGCTTCTCGACGAGATCGTTGGCGCCGGCGCGCAGCAGCGCGGCCTGGTTCGCCGGATTCTCGTCACCGGTCATGATCAGCGTAGGCAGCAGGCCCTTGCCGTAGCCGAACTCGTTGCGGATGCACTCGACGAGGTCGCCGCCGGTGAGCTCACCCTTCAGGCTGACGTCGGTCAGCACGACATCCGCGCCGACTTCACCACGCGATTTCGCTTCGTGGAGGTAGGCGATGGCATCTTCGGCGCTGATCACGTGACGAACGGTGAGTCCGTACTTTTCCATCATGCGGCGCGTGGCCAGTGCAACCACGCGGCTGTCTTCCACGTAGAGCACTTCGCCTTCGGCGCCGCCTTCGGGTCGAACATAGCCGCGGATGAATTCCGCGAGCGCGCCGAAGCCGAGCGACTTGTCGAAGTAGTCGGTGACGTACTCACCCAGTTCGCGCCGATGCAGGCGCGACTCGACATCGCCGGAGACGACGACGATGGGCATGTAGATCTGCGGGGCCGACTCGCGGACGAAGCGGGCCACATCCAGGCCGTCCATATCGGGAAGGCGCAAGGCCACGGTGACGAAATCGAAGACGCCGCGCTGCAGTTCGGACTGCGCCTCGGCGCCGGTGGACACACCGATGATCTCGACACCTGGCACCTCGGCCGCGACCACGCGCGAAATCAGCTGGCGGACGACTTTGGAGCCGTCAACCAACAGGATTCGCGGCGCAGCGCCGGCGACACCCGAACCGATGTGAGATCCCACCCCTGTCTCCCCTTCAGGCCGCTGCCGCGCGGCGAATCTGCCGCGCGCTGACGAGCCGCGCGCCCAGCCACCCGAGCAACGCCGAGGCGAAGGGTACCGAAAGCAGCAGCCATGCGGGGAGTCCGCCGAAACTGACGCTGCCGTCGTAGGCCGCGGTCAGCCGTCCCACCGGGCCGGCCATGGCGAGTTCGAGGGCGGCGGCCAGGACCACGGCGAGAATGCCGGCGAGCAAGCCGAGCCAGATCCCCGCGTACAGGTAAGGCCGGCGAACGAAAGGACGACTGGCGCCGATCAACAACAGCACGCCGATCTCGGCACTGCGGCTCTGGATGTCCACGCGAATGGTGTTGCCGACCACCAGCAACGCGGCGACGCCGAGCAGCAGGGCCAGCAGCGATACGGCGCGGCTTCCCACGCCAAGGAGCGCGTCGAGGCGCTGACGCCACGCGCCGGTGTCCTGGACCATATCGACACCCGGGGTCGCCTTCATCGACTCGACCAGCCGGTCGACCTGTTCGATCGCCAGGCCCGCCTTTGGCTGCACCGACAACACGTACGGCAACGGATTCACGTCGAGCGATTGCAGCGATCCGGAGAAGCCCTGTACCTCGGCCAGCTCGGCCAGGCCGTCTTTCGGGGTCCGCACGACGATCTCGGCGACCTCGGGACGACCACGGAGGGCGGATGCGGCGGTTTCCGCCATCGCGCCGTTCTGGCCAGGCTTCATGAAGGCACTGATGGACTGGTTGCGACCGAGGGCATCGCCCATCCGCTGCACGTTGCCGAGCAGCAGGTAGAAAGCCAGCGGCAGCGCCAGCGCGACACCCATGACGGCCACCGTGAGCAACGTTCCCAATGGCCGGGCACCCAGGCGGCGCAGGCTGATCGACAGGCTCCACACATGGTGTTCGCGCCAGGCGCTCACGTGGCGAGGACCGCTACGCCGGGTCTTCTCCGGCTCGGGCTGGCGGCGTTGTTCGCGGACGGCGTTCATACCACCTCCATGGCGGGGACATCGGCGACCAGCTTGCCGTGATCGAGCACGACGACGCGTTTCTTCATCCGCTTGATCAGCATGAGGTCATGGCTGGCGACGAGGACGGCGGTGCCGACCTGCTGGAACTCGGCGAACAGGCCCATGATCTCCATCGCCAGCTGAGGATCGAGATTGCCGGTGGGTTCGTCGGCGATAAGCACCGCGGGCTTGGCGACGATGGCGCGGGCGATACCGACACGCTGCTGCTCGCCCGTGGAGAGGAACTCGGGTAGCTGCTTCTCGTAGCTGAGCAGGCCCACTTTTTCCAGGGCGGCGCGCACACGGCGCCCGCGGTCAGCCGGAGCCACGCCAGCGATCACCAGCGGCAGTTCCACATTGGCGAACACGGTGCGGTCCATCAGCAGCCGGTGGTCCTGGAAAACCATGCCGAGCTTGCGACGGATACGCGGGATATCGGAGGGACGGACGGTGTTGAGCTTTTGGCCGTCGAGGGTGACGACACCGTTGGTCGGGCGCTCGATCATGGCCAGCAGCTTGAGCAGGGTGCTCTTGCCGGCACCGGAGTGACCGGTGACAAACGCCATCTCGCCGGCTTCGACGCTGAACGACACATCGGTAAGGGCCTGGTGATCGCCCTCGTACCGTTTACTCACCAGATCGAAACCGATCACCGCGTTACCCGTTGGCCCGTTGAACCCCAGAGGATAAGGGAAGTGGTGTGGGTTTTGCGGTGGGTGGATCGCGCTTCGCGCTGATCGCCGATAAATCGGCTCCTACAGGGGCATCGCCGCTGAAGCGGCTCCCACAGACAGCACAGCCCGACCGATGCCGGGCCGTGCTGTCCGTGGGAGCCGATTTATCGGCGATTCCTTAGCTACCGCCGAACAAACGACCGATGCGACGGAAAAAGCCCACCTTCTCCTGACCACTCGAGGCAACCGGGGCCGGCGCACCGACCGAAGGACGGTTAGCCGCCACCTGGCGCGACGGACGGCGGTTCGGATTGCCCTGCCCCTCGGCCGCTTGCCGCGGCGCGCCGGGGGCCTTCGGCTTTTCGCCCTGGACGTTCGTCGTGGTGCTGCCCGCACCGTTGCCATTCTCGGCACCCTCGCGAGCACCGCGACCACGGCCACCGCGGCGGCGGCGCTTCTTCGGCGCGCCATCGGCGGCCATGGCCTCGGCGGCGGCCGGGAGGTCGGCAACCGTCTCGGCGACAACCACGGTCTTCATCGGCACTTCGACCGGCGCAGCGACGCCTGCGGCGGCTGCATCCGGACGCGGCGTACGCGGACGACGCTCGGCACTGCCCGTACGTTCGCGACTACCGGAGCGCTCACCGGAGCGGGGACCGCCACGGCCATCACGGCTGCCGCCGCGGCCACCCTTCTCCGGCGGCGCACCGCGGGTCGGGATGTGGCCGTCGTTGTCGTTCGGGTCGTCGATTTCGTCCTGGACACCGTCGGCACGCGGGCGCGGGGCCGGCATCACCAGCATCCGGGCCTCGATGGAGGCGGTCGGAATCTTCTGGTTGATGTAGGTCTCGATGTCCGGCAGGCCCATGGCGTAGAGGTCGCAGGCGAAGCTGACCGCGTCACCCTCGGCGCCCAGGCGAGCGGTACGGCCGATCCGGTGGACATAGTCCTCGGCATCCTGCGGCAGGTCGTAGTTGAACACATGGCTCACGGCCGGGATGTGCAGGCCGCGGGCGGCGACATCGGTCGCGACGAGCAGGTCGATCTGGCCGTCCTGGAAGCGCTGCAGCAGCTTCTGGCGCTTCACCTGCGGCACGTCTCCGGAGATAGCGCCGACGCGGAAGTTGTGGCGCTTGAGGCGATCCGTGATGCGCTCGGCCGCGGCCTTGGTATTGACGAAGATGATGCTGCGCTCGGTCTTGCTCTCCTCGAGCAGGTTGAGCAGCAACGGCATCTTCTCTTCCTTGGAGGGGAAGTAGACCACCTGGCGCACACGGTCGGCAGTGACGTTCTCGGTCTCGACGACCATCTTCTCGGCCTCGTGCATGTGCTCGTAGGCGAGCTCCAGTACACGGTGGCTCAGGGTGGCTGAGAACAGCAGCACCTGGCGCTTCTCGCGCGCCGGCAGGCGACGGAAGATGAAGCGTACGTCCTTGATGAAACCGAGATCGAACATGCGATCGGCTTCGTCGATGACCATGACCTCGACGCTGCCGAAGCCGAAGACGTCCTGCTTGTAGTAGTCGAGCAGGCGGCCCGGCGTGGCGATGATGATGTCGCAGCCGTCGCGCAGCTGCTGGCGCTGCTTGTCGTAGTCCACGCCGCCGTAGATCAGGGCGCTGCGCAGGCCGGTGGCCTTGCCGATGACCTGGAAGTCCTTTTCGATCTGGATCGCCAGCTCGCGCGTCGGCGCGATGATCAGGGCGCGCGGGTCGGCGTCCTTGCGATCCGGCGCTGCCGGGTTGTTGAGCAGGCGGTTCATCAGCGCGACGAGGAAGGCGAAGGTCTTGCCCGTGCCCGTCTGCGCCTGGCCGGCCACGTCGCGGCCAAGCAGGGCGACCGGGAGGGTCAGCGCCTGGATCGGGGTGGTACGGGTGATGCCGGCGGCGGCAAGGCCCTGCTGAAGAAGCGGATGAAGGTCGAAGTTTTCGTAGAAGACGTCGGTGAGAACGGTTTGGGACATGGTGGGTGGGTGACCTGGAGTCTCGTGCCGCAAATACGCGGCAGCGGCCCGGCAGCTGAAAGAGCTGCGGGACGGTGGGGGATCCGGCCGGCGTCACGGGAGAGTCGGGGGCGGCCGGTGCCATGCCGGCGGCCGTACGACGCGCCCGGCGCACGATGGCCGGAGGCGGCGGCGCGCGACCCGACGGCTCCCGCTGGCATAGGTGAAGGGGCTCTGGACGGAGCCTGTTCACCTATGTCAACGGAAGCCATCCCGTCGGCGCCCTTGAATCGCTTGTATCGCGCCCCTAGTTGCGTTGGAATGAGGGCAACCGGCTGCAATAGCCAAGACCTTCGGTTCCGGTTGGACCCGCGACATGGGGCTCCTTAGTGTAGCCGATGCTGGCGTCACGGTCGTCAACCCCCTTTCACCCCCTTTTTGGAGATCACGGTGAGCGACAACATCACCCATACGAGCGACGCCAAGTTCCAGCAGGAAGTCCTCGATTCCGACACCCCCGTCCTGCTCGACTTCTGGGCGGAATGGTGTGGCCCCTGCAAATCCATCGCCCCGGTGCTCGATGAACTGGCCGGCGAGTACGAAGGCAAGCTGAAGATCGTCAAGATCAACATCGACGAGAACCAGCAGACCCCGCGCCAGTTCGGCGTTCGCGGCATCCCCACCCTCATGATCTTCAAGGACGGCAAGGTTGCCGGCACGCAGATCGGCGCCGTGGGCAAGGGCCAGCTGACCAAGTTCATCGAGACCTCGATCTGATCGCTTTAGCTGTACGTTTCACTTAAGCCGCCGCGTGAGGCGCTTTACGCCGCGCCTCACGCGATGCTAGGCTTCAGGAGTTCGCCGGGACATGCCTTGTCCCCCATGCTGCGAACCCTCTCCCATTCTTTCTTCAACGGCGCCCCGTGAGGTTTGCCCGTGTCTGATATCGAAACTAAAAATCCCAGCGACGCCAAGGGCGCCGGCGACCAGCCTGCGACCGAACCGCGTCCCCGTACTCGCCGAAAGGCACCCGCCGCTCAAGCACCTGCGGTAGAGACGAGCGCGCCCGCCCCGGCTCCCACACCCGCCGCGGCCCGCCCGCCGGCGTCCGTGCCGGCACTTCCTCCCTTGCCTACTCCGGCACTGGCCCCCTCTCCTTCGCCGGCACCGCAGGCTGAGCTCCAGCTCAACAACCAGCCGCCAGCCAGCCAGCAGGGCAGCCCGCAACAGGGCAACGAGGCGCGTCCGGCGCAGAACGAAGCCCGCGACGGAAACGGCAACGGCCAGTCGCAGGGCGCGCAGAATCAGCAGATGGGCCGGGTCGAAAACCCGAACCAGCCGCAGAACCGCCATAGCAATCCGAATAACCCGAACAACCCCAACAACGCCGAACGCGAAGGTCGTGGCCGACGCCGGCGCAACGAGCGCAATCAGCAGCGCCAGGGTGGCGGCGGCGGCGGTGGCAATCCGGGCAATAGTGGCGGCGGCAACGGCGGCGGTAATAACTACCAGAGCCAGCGCAGCAACAACGGCTATCCGGTCGACGACGACGAGAACGCCGACGCCGGCAGCAATGATCGCCTGATCAACCTGACCGAGCTCAAGCGCAAGAACGCCATCCAGCTGCTCGAGTTCGCCGAATCGCTTGGTGTGCGCGAGGGTGTCGCCCGCCAGCGCAAGCAGGACGTCGTCTTCAATATCCTGAAGGCCCACGCCCGATCCGGCGGCGGCATCTGGGCGGAAGGCGTGCTCGAGATCCTGCAGGACGGCTTCGGCTTCCTGCGCTCGGCCGACGAGTCGTACCTGGCCGGTCCGGACGACATCTACGTCTCGCCCAGCCAGATCCGCCGTTTCAACCTGCGCACCGGCGACTACATCACCGGTCGCGTCCGCCATCCGAAGGAAGGCGAGCGCTACTTCGCGATGCTCAAGGTCGACGACATCAACGGCGATCCGCCGGAGGCGTCGAAGAACAAGCTGCTGTTCGAGAACCTCACCCCGCTGTTCCCGCGCAAGTCGTTCAAGCTCGAGCGTGGCAACGGGTCGACCGAGGACATCACCGGCCGCATCCTCGACCTCGTCGCGCCGATCGGTCGCGGCCAGCGTGGCCTCATCGTGTCCCAGCCGAAATCCGGCAAGACGATGATGCTGCAGAACATCGCCCAGGCGATCCAGTACAACCATCCGGACGTCCATCTGATCATGCTGTTGATCGATGAACGTCCCGAGGAAGTCACGGAGATCGCCCGCACCGTTCGCGGCGAAGTCATCAGCTCCACCTTCGACGAGCCCGCCGTGCGCCACGTGCAGGTCGCCGAAATGGTGATCGAGCGCGCGAAGCGCCTGGTCGAGCACAAGAGGGACGTGGTGATCCTGCTCGACTCCATCACCCGCCTGGCCCGTGCCTACAACACCGTGGTTCCGAGCTCCGGCAAGGTCCTTACCGGTGGTGTCGACGCCAACGCCCTGCAGCGCCCCAAGCGCTTCTTCGGCGCGGCGCGTAACGTCGAGGAAGGCGGTAGCCTGACGATCATCGCCACGGCGCTGACCGACACCGGCTCGAAGATGGACGAAGTGATCTACGAAGAGTTCAAGGGCACCGGCAACATGGAAGTGCACCTGTCCCGTCGTATTTCCGAGAAGCGCGTCTACCCGGCTATCGACATCAACCGATCGGGCACGCGTCGCGAAGACCTGCTCATCGAGCCGGACCTGCTCGCCAAGATCTGGATCCTGCGCAAGCTGCTCCACCCGATGGACGAACTCAGCGCAATGGAGTTCATGCTCGACAAGATGAAGAACACCAAGTCCAACGACGAGTTCTTCAATTCGATGAAGCGCTGAGCGCGCCTCGTAGAATCCAGCGAAAGGCCGCCTCCGGGCGGCCTTTTCGTTTCTCACGCCCATCCGCGGCATTTGCTACGCTGCGCCGCCGGGCATAACACCTTTTCCCGGCAGGCATGCGCCCCCATGTGTCCCGGCAACCGGCCCCGCCGCACTCGTCCAAGGAAAGTCCGTGTCCATACCCAGCGCCGCCAAGAGCACGCCCATCGGCGACCGTAACGATCTGGTCGCCTACCTCGCCGCTGGCGAGAAGCCGCGTGAAGCCTGGCGCATCGGTACCGAACACGAGAAGTTCGGTTTCTATACGGACGACCTCACCCCACCCCCTTTCGACGGCGACCGCCCGGGCATCCGCCAGCTCCTTGAGACGCTGGCCACGCGCTTCGGCTGGGACGTCGCCCGTGAAGGCGACACGCCGGTCGCGCTGACCAAGGGCATGGCCAACATCACCCTGGAGCCGGCCGGCCAGCTGGAGCTCTCCGGTGCACCGCTGCTCTCGGTCCACGAGACCTGTGACGAGGTGACCGAGCACCTCCGCGAAGTCCGCTCGGTGGCGGAGGAACTCGGCATCGGCTTCCTCGGCATGGGCTTCCAGCCGAAATGGCGCCGCGACCAGATGCCGTGGATGCCCAAGGGCCGCTACAAGATCATGCGTGAGTACATGCCCAAGGTCGGTTCACTCGGCCTGGACATGATGACCCGCACCTGCACCGTGCAGGTCAACCTCGATTTCGCCACCGAGGCGGACATGGTGAAGAAGTTCCGCGTGGGGCTGGCACTGCAGCCGATCGCGACGGCGCTGTTCGCCAATTCGCCTTTCACCGAAGGCAAGCCGAACGGCTACAAGTCGTTCCGCTCGCACGTGTGGACCGACACCGACGCCGATCGTACCGGCATGCTCGACTTCGTCTTCGAAGACGGCTTCGGTTACGAACGTTACGTCGACTACATCCTCGATGTGCCGATGTATTTCAGCTACCGCGACGGCAAGTACGTCGACCTGTCCGGCCAGGACTTCAAGAAGTTCATGCGTGGCGAACTCGCCGCGCTACCGGGTGAGAAAGCCAACATGAAGGACTGGGCCGACCACTTGACCACGGCATTCCCGGAAGTGCGCCTCAAGCAGTATCTGGAAATGCGCGGCGCCGACACCAGCACATGGAACTCGCTGTGCGCGTTGCCTGCTTTCTGGGTTGGCCTGCTGTACGACGACGTGGCACTCGACGCCGCATGGGATCTTGTGAAGGACTTCACCAGGGCCGAGCGCCACGCGCTGCGTGACGGCGTGCCGAAGGATGCCCTGGCCTTGCGCTTCCGCAACCACAGCGTGCGTGAGCTCGCGCTCGAAGCCGTGAAGATCGCTTCGCATGGCCTGAAGCGTCGCAACGTGCAGGGACACCGCGGTACCGACGAGTCGATCTATCTCGAGCCGCTGGAAGAGATCGCGCTGTCGGGTAAGACCCAGGCCGATACCAAGCTGGAACTGTTCCACGGTCGCTGGAATGGCAGCGTGGATCCGATCTTCCGCGAATACGCGTACTGAGGCCGCCCACATGCAGATGAGTGAAACCAAGCTCGGCCGCCTCGACGACCTGCTGTCGTCGACCAACCGCTATTCGCTCGAGACCCTCGACGGCCTCTTCTCGGCTGCCCTGGTGGGACCGATCGAAGTGGACGTCGATGCCTGCATGGCCGTCCTGGAACTAGGCGGCGCGACGCCCTGGTCCTCGGACGCCGAACGCAACGAGGCCGACGCGCTGCTACGGGAGTTCTGGCAGGTCATCGCCGATCGTGTGGCAGCGGACCCGGCAGTACTGGGCGAAGAATCCCTGCCCTTCATCGATTCGCCGGAAGAATTCGACGACATCGACGACGTCAGCACCTATACCGGCGACTTCCCGATCGCCAGCGACTGGGCCGTCGGCTTTCGCTTTGCTCTGAACGAATGGGGTGAGGAATGGGCGGACTGGACGGACGAGAGTCTCTACCCTTTCATCGGCATGCTCATGACTCTATCGGCGGATCAGACCGAGCCGACGCCGGATATGCCAGCACTTCCGCTTCCTTCGTTCAACGAGCGGATGGGCCTGCTCAACGAAATCCCGTTTCAGCTGGCGGCGCTTTATCGTCGGCGCCATCCGGGACATGGACAGACTGTGCGACGTGACTCATCGAAGGTCGGTCGTAACGATGCGTGTTCGTGCGGGAGTGGGAAGAAGTTCAAGAAGTGCTGCGGTAGCGGGACGTAAAGAAGGGTTCATCGCGGAGTTCCGGGACGCCGAAGGCGTCGCCTCACTCGCTGCAACCCGCGCACGCCGCGGCGGGCGCGGACGTAGCGGAGCAGAGCCCTGAGGCTCGCGTGGGTCGAGCCAAAGCGCGTGGCAGCATCGTCGGCCGGCACGCCGGCACAGGCGCGACGGACGTGATCGGCAACTGCGTACCAGCAACTGCTTCCACATCGCCCTGGTGTTGCGGGAGCGGCCACGCAACGGCTCTCCTTCCACTCATCCGTATCGTCGTGAGAGACCTTGGTGTCCACCCTCGAGGCGAGTTCCGCACAAGTGGAGCGGCCGTAGGCCAGATAGATACATGGGCCGCGAAGCGGCCTTCCGCACCGAACGCGGAGGACTGTCTGAGCAGCGAGGGTGGGCACCAAGGTCTCCCCCGCGACACGCCCAAGTGTAGAGAGCGATGGCAAAGCCGAGCCCGCGAGGCCAAAGGCGAGCCATGCGCGAGGCGCGAGGTGCGAAAGAATGCCCGGCCTGAAAGCCGGGCGACCGGGCCCCGGCAATGCGTGAAGAGCCATAAAAAAACCTCCCCGTTGCCGGGGAGGTTTTTGTTTTCAGGCCTTGCTGATCAGACGATCAGAATGCGTACTTGGCCGACACGCTCAGCAGGTTGCCCTTGTCGTCGCTCTCGCCAGCGATGCGATCGAGCGTGGAGCTCTCGCCGCCGGCGATGTGTGCCTTGTTGACGAAGATGTGGGCATAGCCCGCATTGATCTCGAGGCGGTCGGTGGCCTTGTAGCCCATACCGAAAGAGAGCCACTTGCGGGTCGAGTCCGGCACGCGGACGTCGCGGTTCTGGTCCTCGGTCGGCGTGGTGTCGATGGCGACACCGGTACGCAGCGTGAACTTGTCCGTCATGTAGTACTCGCCACCCACGGACACGAACCAGCTGTTATGCCAGCCGAAGTGCTCGGTGGACTGCGGCTGGTTCGGGTTCTCGAAGTTGACGGTGAGATCCTGGAAGGAGTCCCACTTGGTCCACGATGCGTCGATACCCCAACCGAACTTCGATGCCTGGTGCCAGTAGCTGGCGGTCGCGACGGCCGGCGTGGTGAAACCTGCCGAGCCATTGGTGTGGGTGAACGGCGGCTGGCCGCTACCGAGCAACGCACCAACCGTCGGGTTCGACAGGACGGCCGTGACATTCGACGGCATGGTGAAGTTACCGGTGCCTTCGAGCGTGTGCTTGATCTTGCTGCGGTAGTTCAGCGCAAGGCGATCGGAGTCCGTCAGACGCCACAGACCACCAAGCTGCCAACCGTAGGCCCAGTCGTCACCCTTGATGCGGGCGACACCGTCGCTGCCCGGCGGGACAACGGTGGCGTACTGCTGCGCAAGCGCGCGGGCGGCGGCCGGCGGGAGCTGGCCGGCAGCGGCTGCCTGCTGAATCAGGCCGAGGCCGACGGTGTTGTAGTTGATCGCGCTGGTCAGCTCGGCGCTGGTCTTCTGCGCGATGAAGCTGGCACCGACGGCGAACGTGTCGGTGACGTCGAACGAGGCGGACAGCGTGGCGTCGAACGACTTGAAGTCGGACTTCACGCCGTTGTAGCGGCCCTTCCAGTCGGAGTCGTATTCGGTCTTGAAGCCGAACGGCGCGGTCAGGCCGAGGCCGATGTGAACGCGGTCGCTGACCTGGGTGGCGAAGTACATTGCCGGGACCGGGATGGTCGTGCCAGCGTCGCCGCCGTTGCCACCGGAGATCGGGCGGCCCTGCGCGTCCGTCGCGGTACCGTGGAACTTGGTGCTGAAGTTGATGCCTGTGACGTCAGCCTGGACGACATTGCCCTTGAGCAGGGACATGGCGGCCGGGTTGTTCACGATCACCGAGGCGTCGTCACCTGCGGCGGCGGAGCCGGCGAAGGCGCGACCGAGGGCGGCGGCGCTGTTTTCCTTAAGCTGGAAAGCGCTGGCGTGCACGGCCTGGGGAGCCACCAGCGCGCCGGCGATGGCCAGCGAAAGGGCGGCAATGGCCAGCGGGCGGGTATGGAGGTTCAGCTTCGACATTCGGTGGGGCTCCTGCTTTTTTGTTCTGCTCTGGGTCGACGTTACGTCGCGGAAAACCTAAAATTTATCCGTTTTCATACGCGCGTTTAACAATCTGGGGTGGAACTCTGGACGACTTGACGAGAAATTTGCAAGTGCTAATGCAACAAAGGTGTAACGACAAGGGTTTACAGCCTGCAACCGAGCGCTCGTTTTGGTAGGGTGGTAAGCCGAATCGCAAGCGAGACTGCCGTCATGCACTGCTATGTCTACGCAAGCCTGCGCAAGCCCGACACCTACGTCTGGATGACCCGCCGCGACGGATTCGACATGCTTCCCGAGCCGCTCGTCCTCCTGCTGGGCGAACTCCGCTTCGTCCTCGAGGTGGAATTGACGCCCCAGCGGAAGCTGCCGCACGACGATTCGGACCGCATCCTGACCAATCTCAGCGGATGCGGCTGGCACTTGCAGACGCCGTCCAACGAAACCCTCACCGTCTGCAATCAGCCCAACTTCAACCGGCAGATCGACCCCGACCAGACGCTCGTCCGCGCCTGACCCAGCCGAATACGCACACGGGCGCCTCGTGTAACACGGGTTAACGCGGGGTTACCGCGTCACCGCTGTGGCGTCCGTATACTGCCGCGCATGGCCAATCCCAAACGTCGACGACCACCGCTGATCAAGGCACTGCCCTGGTTCCTCCCTGCCCTCGCCGCTGTCGCGTGCGCCGGGCTGACCGCTTCGCCGCTCGCGCTGATACCACTGCTGCTCGCCAACGCCCTGGCCATGGGTGCGGTGTGCCATGCCATCGGCTTCGATCCGGAACAGAGTTACCTGCGCACGACACTGCGCCGGGGCTCCGCGCACGTGGTGATGTTTACCGCTTATACGTTCGTCGTCTTCGTGCTGGTCGCCTATCCCGTCCTGAAGCTGACCCAGGCACCCAGCCTCGGGTGGGCCCTGCTGCTCGCCGCCACCCTGGTCGTCGCGCTCGCCGCCCTGTGGCGCGTTTGGCCGGCCTTTGGCCTGCTTTTTCTCTGGGACGACGCCTACCCGGAAGACAGCAATAGCGGCTCGTGGATCTTCACCGCCGTCGCGCGATCCATCTCGTTCGGACGCCACCTCTCTGCTGAGGAACGGTTCTTCTCGCATTTCGTGCCGGCTGCCCTTGGCTTGCTGATACTCGCTTTCTGCGCCGTCGCGTTGGCCGGCCTCTATGGCGTCTTTCCGTCCGAGATGCGCTTCGCCGCACTCGGCATTTACGGCGTCGTGCTGCTGCCTGTCTGTGGCATGGTGATCGCCAACCGCACGCTGCGCGCGCTGCTCTGCGATCACCGTGGGCACATCCGCACGGCGCGCGCCGAGCCCCGCCGTGAACCCGTCGTCGAAGCCCCGGCCGCACCCACCCCGATTCCCGTGCTCTCCAGCGAAGAAAGCCAGCCGGGTGTTCGTGAGCGCGCCCTGCTCGCCGCTGCGCGCGAAGGCGATATCGCCCGCGCCGTGGCACTCGTCGAAGCCGGCGCCGATCCGAACACTGGCGCGGAACCGGGCGACCGCGACCAGCGCCCGGTGCTCACCCTTGCCGCACTCTCGCCCGATATGCGGCTGCTCCGCGCGCTCATTGCGCGCGGCGCGCAGGTCGACCGTTCGCAGAACGGCGTCACCGCGCTTATCGCGGCCACGCGTGACAGCTGGCATGGCCGTCCGGAAGCCGTCCTGACCCTGCTGACCAACGGCGCGAATGCTTCCGGCACCGACGCCGAGGGCAACACGCCCTTGCACGGGGCCGCGCTTGGCGCCGAACCGACGGTAGCCGCGATGCTGCTCGACGCTGGCGCCTCCGTCGACGCGGTGAACGCTGCCGGCGACACCTCGCTCGCTATCGCCTGTCGCGCGGCCAATTGGGCGCTTGCGCGCTTCCTGCTGGAGCATGGTGCCAAGCCGGCGCCGGTCGGTGGCGAGCCGGCCCTCGTGGCCGCGGCGGGTATCGCGGACGACGACGCCGAGGGCGTGAAGGTGCTGCTCCGTCACAAGGGCCCGGTAAACGCCGTCAATGCGTCGGGCCGCACGGCCCTCATCGCCGCCGCCGCCGAGGGACACGAACAAATCGCGCGTACCCTGCTGCAGGCGAACGCCAATCCCAATCTGGCCGACCGCCATGGAACCACCGCGCTGATGGAGGCCGCCCGCGCTGGCGCCCACGGCATCGTCCAGCTACTTGCCGAAGCCAATGCCGACGCTTCACCGCGTGACGGTCACGGTCGCGACGCCCTCACCCTCGCCAGCCAGTCTCCGCGTGCGCAGGCGACTACGGTACGCGCGCTGCTCGCCCTGGGCGCGCAACCGAAGGAACCGGGCGCGGACGGCCGTAGTGCGCTCGACCACGCGGCGGCAGCCGGCCGATGGGACTTCGTCGCCCTGCTCGATCCGGAAACGCCGCTGCCGACCTCGCTCAGTGAATCGGTCGTGCCCGAAGCGGGTGCCGACTCGCCGATGCACCTCTACGACGCCCTGCGCTTCGGCCACTGGGCCGTGGCTTCGACGTTCGCCGGCAAGGTGCGCGAATGGCCCCCGGAAGAACTCGCCGCGCTGTATGTCGACCTCGCCGGCACGGGCTTCGAGTCCGCGCGAGCATGGCTGCTGGATCATGGCCTGGGTGCCGAAACGCGCCTGGCCGTGCCGGCGGACGAACCGAACCTGCTTGGCCGACGCCTCTTCGACGCCTTGCTTCCGCAGCTGCCGCAGGCCGCCGATGCCCTCCTCCAGCTGATGCGCGCCGGTGCCACGCCGGCGGGCGCAGGCCTGCTCGGCCAGGCCATCTGCCGCCTCGACGGCGCCGACGGCGCCGACGAACGCCTTACCCTCGCCATGCTCGAGGCCGGCGCCGATCCCTATGGAGCGGACAGCCGGGGTCGCACTCCCATTCACATGGCAGCGGCTACCGGTCGCGTGGCCCTGCTCGATGCGCTGCTTGCGCGCGGCATGGATCCGAACGTGCGCGACGCGGGCGGACGTACGCCGTTGCATGCGGCGCTGGAACAGGGCGGCGAGAGCCTGCCCCTGGTACGCCGGCTGGTGGCGCATGGCGCCGACCCCGAGGCGGCTGATGTCAACGGCGAAACGCCTTACGGATTGGGTATCGGCCACGGCGACGTGGAGCGCTGGCTCAGCTGGGCGGCCTGGCCACTGCCGCGCCGCGCCCTGCGCGCCGACGACCTCCCCGCCGCGGCAGGTGCCGGCGACACGCAGGCGGTGGATCGCCTGCTCGAACTCGGTTTCGGTGTAGACACGCGCGACGCCCAGGGAGCCACCGCACTCCTGCGTGCCGCCGGTGCCGGCCAACGCGATGTCGTCGCGCATCTTCTGTCCGCTGGCGCCGATCCGACCGTCACTGCCGCTTCTGGCATCACGCCGCTCGCCGCCGCGGTCAATGCGCGTCGCGAGGGCATTGTCGAGCTTCTTCTTTCGCGCGGCGTCAGCGTCGACCAGCGCCTGCCCGGCGATGCCACGGCGCTGATGATCGCAGCAACGCTCGGTTATCCCGAGATCGCCGACATGCTGCTCGCCCATGGTGCCGATGCGAACGCCGAAGATGCGCATGGTCACACGGCCCTGCACGCGGCAGCCCAGTATTGCTTCGGTGGCAATGACAGCCTTCGTGCACGCCGCCTGCTCGACATCGTGATCGGCAAGGGCGCCGACGTGAACAAGGCAGACAAGGACGGTGCCACGCCCCTGCTGCTTCTGCTCGGCGCGCACATGCGTCCGGGCAGCGTGGCCGATGCGACTCACCTGGGCGCGCTGGTCCCGGTGCTGATCGACGCCGGCGCAAAGCTTGAACACGCCGATCACCGTGGCGTCAGCGCGCTGCACGCCAGCGCCATGCACGCCTTGCTGCCACCGGCGCGCGTCCTCCTGCACCGTGGTGCCAATCGCAACGCCGCCGACGCATTCGGCCGCACCGCGGGCGATGTGGCGCGTCATCTGGGCTTCGTGGATATCGCGCACGAACTGGGCACGCGCGTCGGCGCCATCCCCAGCGTGCGACAGACGCTGCGTCAGCCCGCCCAGCCGGACTGACGGGCCGCCTGGCGGGTGCGCTCGGAAGGCTGACTCAGTGATCTTCCTCGCGCACCCGCTCCTCGACCGCATCGGCTTCGAACAGCTGCTGGAGGTCGTGGAGCGCATCCTTCGTGCTCTGCATCAGTGCCGCGTCGTCGTCGTACACGAGGTACTGCGCGCGTAACACCTGGCTGTCGTGCTTGCGGAAACGCGCGATGCGCGCCTCGACAACTTCGGGCGGCATGTCGAGCGATTCGAGCACATGCCGGGTCATCTCCAGGCTGGAGTAGAAGGTCTCGCGCACGGGGTCCTCCACGCCGATATCCATCAGGCGGAACGCGTGCTGGCGGTTGCGCGCACGGGCAACGATTTTCAGGTTCGGGTACTGCCGGCGGACGAGACGGGCCGTGCGGATGTTCGCTTCCGGATCGTCGGTGGCGATGACGAATACCTCGGCCTTGTCAGCCTGCGCCGCGCGGAGCATTTCGGGGCGCCCCGGGTCACCGAAAAACAATGACGTGCCGCCGAAGCGGCGCGAGGTTTCGACCTGCTCCACCGAACTTTCCAGGGCAACGAACTGGATGCCCTGCGCACGAAGCACACGAGCGACGATCTGGCCCATGCGTCCGAACCCCGCGATGATGACCCGTGGGGTATCGGCTTCGATCGTATCGAAGGCGCGATCGGGCTTTCGCACCCGCTCGTGCACCAGGCGCGATGCCGCCAGCACGAGCAGTGGTGTCAGTGCCATCGACAGCGAAATAGCCATCACCATCAGGTTGCGCTGGCTGTCGTCGATCAGGCGGTTCTGCTGGGCAAGGTTGAGGATGACGAAGGCGAACTCGCCGCCGCTGGCCAGCACCGCGGCAAGGCGGACCGAATCGGCCGAGGTGAGCCCACCGACAAGCTTGCCCAGGGGCACGATAAGCAAGGCCTTCACGGTCAACAACAGGGCCACCATGCCGAGCACCATCAGCGGCTGCGCGACCAATAGCGCGAGATCCACCGACATGCCGACGCTCACGAAGAACAGACCCAGGAGCAGGCCCTTGAACGGCTCGATGTTCGATTCCAGTTCGTGGCGGTATTCGGAGTCGGCCAGCAGCAGGCCCGCGAGAAAGGCGCCCAGGGTGGTCGAAATGCCGGCCAGTTCCATCAGCCAGGCCGTGCCCATCACCACGAGCAGCGCGGTGGCGGTGAAGACCTCGGTGCTCTTTGCCCGCGCCACGAAACGAAACACGTGACGCAACAACAGCCGGCCACCGACGATTACGGCGAAGATCGTGCCCACCACGCGGATCACGCTCATGATGTCGGGCGCGTGCGTGTCGCGCGCCAGGGCGCCACCAAGCAGCGGCACGGCGGCAATCAGGGGGATCGCGGCCAGATCCTGGAACAGCAGGATGGCGAAGGCTTGTCGTCCGTAGACGGTGCCGGCTTCCTTACGCTCGGCGAGGATCTGCAGGCCGAACGCGGTCGACGAAAGTGCGAGGCTACCGCCGATGATGACGGCCGCTTTCCAGGTCAGGCCGAACAGGAAGTAGCCCATCGCGCCGATCGCCAGCCCGCAGGCGAGCACCTGGAGGCTGCCGCTGCCGAACACGGCACGACGCATCACCCACAGTCGCGAGGGTGAGAGCTCCAGGCCGATGACGAAGAGCATCAACACCACGCCGAAGTCGGAGATCGTGGCGACGCCTGCGGTATCGCTTACCAGCCCGAGAACCGAAGGGCCGATGACAACGCCGGCGAGCAGGTAGCCGAGGACGGCGCCGAGGCGGAATCGCTTTGTAAGTGGCACGGCGACCACCGTTGCCAGCAGAAAGACGACTGCCGTCTCGAGGAAATGATGTCCATCCATCCCGTGACTCCCGAAAGATCGCCTTCGATTATGTCACGGGCACGCCTGCGCGATTTGGACGAAAGCAGCTTCATCGAGGCGATGTGGGAGCCGATTCATCGGCGAAAAGCCAACGAAGCGGCGAGGCCTCGGACTTACCCCTTCAACCAGCGCGCCACGTCCACCGCAAAGTACGTAAGAATCGCATCGGCCCCGGCGCGCTTCATCGCCAGCAGCGACTCCATCACCACGGCTTTCTCGTCGAGCCATCCGTTCTGCGCGGCGGCCTTGATCATCGCGTACTCGCCGCTTACCTGATAGACGAAGGTAGGCGCGCCGAAGGTGTCTTTAACCCTGCGCACGATGTCGAGGTACGGCAAGCCAGGCTTGACCATGACCGCGTCGGCGCCTTCGGCCAGATCGAGCTCCACCTCGCGAATGGCTTCGTCGCTGTTGCCGACGTCCATCTGGTAGGTGTGCTTGTTGCCCTTGCCGAGATTCGCCGACGAGCCCACCGCGTCGCGGAAGGGGCCGTAGAAGCTGGAGGCGTACTTTGCCGAGTACGCCAGGATGCGTGTATGGATGTAGCCGGCATCTTCGAGTGCTTCGCGAATGGCGCCGATACGGCCGTCCATCATGTCCGAAGGCGCCACGAAGTCCATGCCCGCCTCGGCCTGGGCCAGCGACATCTTGATCAGGGCCTCGACGGTGGGCTCGTTCATCACGTAGCCGTCTTCGTCGATCAGGCCGTCCTGGCCGTGGGTAGTGTAGGGATCGAGGGCCACGTCGCCGATCAGGCCCATCTCGGGGAAGCGGTGCTTGAGTTCGCGCGTCGCGCGCTGAAACAGGGCATCGGGGTTCCAGGCCTCGCGCGCATCCTCGGTCTTCGCCGAACCGTCGACCGATGGGAACAAGGCCAGCGCTGGAATCCCCAGGGCGACGCATTCGGCCGCGAGCTTGACCAGCTCGTCGATGGAGAGGCGTTCGACGCCGGGCATCGAAGGCACCGGCTGGCGCACGCCTTCGCCCTCGACGATGAAGGCGACCATGATCAGGTCGGCAACGGTAAGGACGTTCTCGCGCATGAGGGCGCGGGAGAAGGCGTCGCGGCGCATGCGGCGCATACGTACGGCGGGAAAGGTCATGGGACGGCTGCCTGCTCGGTGGCGATCCGCCCATTTTACTCCCGGCAGGGCCCCTGTCAGGGCGCCAAACCGTCGCAGGCCCGGTCATGGCGGCTGCTACTCTTAAAGAGCGTCGATCGCGCCTCCGGCATGGCGCCGAAGCTGGATGCCATAGATGTCCGATAGCAAAGCGGGCTCCAGCGCCTCCTCCGGTTTCGCATGACGCAAAAGCGCCCCACCAGCCAGCACGGCGACCTCGTCGGCATAGCGAGCGGCCAGATTCAGGTCGTGCAGCACCGCGATCACCCCGAAGCCTGCCGCCGCGCAGGCGCGGGCCCGCCGCAGGATGAAATGCTGATGCGCGATATCGAGCCCCGCCTCTGGCTCGTCGAGCAACAGCCACGCGCCTGCCGCCGCCCCTTCCCATATCTGGGCAAGCACGCGGGCAAGCTGCACCCGCTGCTTCTCACCGCCGGACAACGCCGTGTAGCGCCTTCCGTGAAGACCCCACGCGTGCGCCGCGCGCAGCGCGGCATCGACGATGCGATCGTCACGCATGGAGTCGGGCAGATGCGGGCTACGACCGAGACCGACCACTTCCTCGACACTGAAGCCGAACTCCAGGTCCACGCGCTGGGAGAGCATCGCGCGACGCCGGGCCAGTTCGCGCGGCGGCCAGCTCCCCAGCGGCCGGCCATCGAGCACGACCTGCCCTTCATCGGCTTTGAGCAGCCCCGCCATCGTCGACAACAGCGTGCTCTTGCCGGCGCCATTCGGGCCGACGAGAACGAGCAGCCGGCCCGGGGTGGCCGTGAGCGACACGTCACGCAGAATCAGGCGGCCGCCGCGAAGCATCCGCAAGGCCTGCGCGCAAAGCGTAGACGTGGGGCTCATCGCATGCCCTCCCCGATCCGTCGGCGCAACAGCAGCCACAGGAAGAACGGACCGCCGACCAGCGCCGTGAGCACCCCGATAGGCAGCTCACCGGGCGCCACCACCGTGCGCGCCAGCGCATCGGCCACCACCAGCAGGAAGGCGCCGCCGACAGCCGATGCGGGCAGGAGAAAACGATGGTCCGGACCGAACAACATGCGCAACAGATGGGGCACCACCAGGCCAACGAAGCCGATCACGCCGCTGAACGCCACCGATGCGCCAACGGCGAGGGCAACCAGACCGACCAGCAAGGGTTGCAGGCGTTGGGGTCGAAAGCCGAGCAGCGTCGCTTCGCCCTCGCCCAGCAATAAGGCGTTCAGGGCGTGCGCGGCCTTGGGCAGGCACAGCAGGGGCAGGACGACCCATGGCGCCACCGTCGCCACGCGAGTCCAACTGGCGCCGCCAAGGCTACCCAACGACCAGAACGTCAGGTCGCGCAGCTGATTCTCGCTGGCCATGAAGGTCAGCAGGCCGACGCCGGCCATGGCGATGGCGTTGATTGCCACGCCAGCCAGCAGAAGGTTGGCAACGCCAGCACGTCGACGGCCAAGCACGTACACCAACGAGGTCGCCGTCAGGCCGCCGGCGAAGGCAAGCGCCGCGACCAGCCACGATCCATTCGAGCCGCCCAACACGATGGCGGCGACAGCTCCGAGGGCCGCACCCGCCGAAACACCGATCAGGCCGGGGTCCGCCAGCGGGTTACGGAAGAGGCCCTGCATGGCCGCCCCGCCGCTGGCCAGCGTCGAGCCGACCAGCATCGCCAGCAAGAGCCGCGGCAAGCGCAGCATGAGCACGACGTTATCGTCGCCGCTCGCCGCCGCTCCCTCCAACCACCGCACGATCGCGCCCGCCACCTGGCTCGCGGGAATGTCGATCGCCCCATGCGACAGGCTCCACAGTGCCGAGGCGACGAGCATCGCCACCAGCGCGACCAGCGCGGTACGGCGACGCGAGTGCGGTCTGTGCAGGGCGGTGGTGACGGCATTCATGGCGCCACGGTTGCCCAACGACGCTGTAGCTCACTCGCCGCGGCGGGTGTACGTGGCCCGAAGCCAAGCAAGGCCTGGCCTTCGACGAAATAGATGCGACGTGCCTTGCCCGCTGGCGTGTCGGCCACGCCCGGGAGCGTGAGCACCCCGTTGATGCCGCCGACGGCGTCCTCGCTCTCTTTCATCAGCAGGATCGCGTCGGGTTTCATCGCCACCAGGGCCTCAGGCGATACCGCTTTGTATCCCTCGATGCCCGTGGCCACATTGACCCCTCCAGCCAAAGCGATCGCGCGGTCGGCCGCTGTCTCGCGGCCTGCCGCCATCGGACTGCCCTGCCCGGTCGACATCAGGAACACCGTTCGCGGATGCGACCGCATCGCCGTCACGGCGGTAGCCAGCGACGCGAACTGCCGGGCGACATCGGATGCGAGCGCGTCGGCCTCCTTGTCGTGCCCGGTCAGCCGACCGATCGCGCGAATCTTGTTTTCGATATCGGTCGCGCTGCGCGAGGCTGGCAACGTCTCGATACGAATACCCGCGTCGTGCAGCTGTGTCATGACCGAAGCAGGGCCGGCATCGTGCGTGGCGAGGATCAGGTCGGGGCGCAAGGCGAGCACGCCCTCGGCGCTGAGCTGACGCACGTAGCCGACGTCCGGCAGTTTCGTGGCGGCTTCAGGCCACCTGCTCGTGCTGTCGACCGCGGCCAGTTCACCCTGCGCGTGGATGGCGTAGATGGTTTCCGTCACGTCGCCGCCAAGCGAAACGATGCGCGATGCGGCGAATGAGCCCGATGACGCCGCGAGACCGAGCAAAAGAACCACGACGGGGCGGGCACCGTGTGGGAGCCGCTTCAGCGGCGAAAGGCGCTGCGTCATCTCCGCTCCGTTGGCTTTTCGCCGATGAATCGGCTCCCACATGCCCTCGTTCGCCGCTGAAGCGGCTCCTACAGGAGCGCGGCCGCTTGCCTGCTTCTTCATGAGTGCCCCTCCAGCTTCGCCAGCAGCGCCCGCCAGTCGTCGCGCTCCGGTATGCCCGGCTTGCGCTTGCCGAACACCTGCACGATCTGCGTGCCGTCGTTCGCATAGAGCTCGAGTGAGGTCACCACACCTTCGGGCACCGGCTTGCGCACGATCCAGCTGCTGGCGATGGCGTCGCTACGCAGATGCAGGTTGAAACCGTCGTCGAGTACGTTGAGCCAGGGGCCGACCATCTTCACCGTGTGCACGGGACCGGTATGGATCTGCACGACACCCGGCGAACCGACAAAGATCATCAACGACTCACCGCCGACCGCGGCATTCTCGAGCACGTGGCGCATGGCGCCGTCATCGACACGCGTGGCGAACTCGCTACCGACCAGGCGCAGTGCCTGCGTGCGCGTTACCTTGTGCTTCTTGAGCAAGGCGAAGAAATCGTGTGGATCGCGAAGCGCGCGCCAGTGATTACGCAACGAGTCGATATCGACGGCGGCGTCATCGAGACGGGCCGGAAGGGGATCGTCCACGGCGACGCAGTCGATCAGTGGCGACTGCACCGCCGCCGTGTAGCGATGAACCAGCGAACGCCATGCCGGCTGGTTCGTGGCGTCGGTGGCGTACACCTTGTGCACCGCACGACCGTCACCGTCGAAGAACTGAAAGCTCTCCAGCTCGCGGCCGTGCGAGGTCTCGCGCACGGCGAAGCCATAGCGCCAATGCCGCAGGAACAAGCGCAGGTCGATGTCCTCATCGAGCACGATGCCCATGACGCCACCGATATCGATGTTGTCGTACCTGCCCTTCTTCTCGTGCACGCAGTACGCGTTGCGCGTGAGCGCCATCACCCGACCCAGGGTGGGTAGCTCACGAATGAGCTCCGGGAGCTCGCCTTCGAGGCGGGTCACGCCGTCGCCGACGCGGCTGGCCACGAGCGCGCCCTCGCTCACGCCGAGGCGTTCAGCCGCATCGCGCGCGCGAAGGCCGGGCTCGCTTTCGCGCAGGCGACGCCAGTCGCTGATCAATGCGGGGATATCGATACGCGGGGCCGTTGCGGTGTGCATGTCTTGCATGGCGGTCAACTCCTCAGAAGGTGTAACGGGCCGAAACGGTGATGGCACGACCGGGCATGGTCAGGCGTTCGATCTGGGCATTGCGGACCTGGGCATCGTCGACGCCACCGCCCATGGCGACGTTGGTCAGCACGCCGCCATGCAACGAGCCCCAGTCCCAGTACTTGCGGTCGGCGAGATTGGTGAAGCCACCCATCAGCTCCAGCGACTCGGTCGGTTTCCAGTGTGCATAGAGATCGATGGTGGCGTAGCCAGGGGCGCGGAAGATCGCCGACGTGTCGAGGCGAGACTTACGACGCACGCCCTTGCCGAGCAGCTCGACGCCCCAGGCCTTCGCGTCGTAGGAGATCCCGAGCACGGCACTCAGGGGGTCGACGCTGTTCAATGGCGACCAACCGGACTGGCCGACCACCTGCTTGTCACCCTTCGATGCAGCGAGGTTGCCCTCGATGCGCCAGCCCTGCAGCGCGTCGCTGAGCGTACCCAGGCGCAATCCACCGGATGCCTCCACCCCCTTGATCGTCGCCTTGGGGAAGTTCACCGCCTGCATCACGATCAGCAGGTTCTGGGTGAGCGCCCATTGCGGCCACTGGCTGCGATCCAGCGTGTAACCGCCATAGATGAAGTTGCGGTAACGGTTGTAGTACGCGCTTGCGGAGAAATAGCCGAGATCGCCGTTGCCGCGAACACCGAATTCCACGCCCTTGCTCGTTTCCGGCTTCAGCGACGGATTGGGCACGATGCCGTACAGACGCGGCGTACCCCAGGCCACGGCGAGCTCGTTATAGAGCGGCGGACGGAAGCCCTGCGCATACTGTCCGTAGACCTCGATCGCGTCGGTCGCCGAGTAAGACACGCCAAGCTTCGGCGAAAACCTGCTCTTCGTTACGTTGTCCAGGCCGTCCTGCACGAACGAGCTGTTGTAGTACGGATCGGACATATCGGGCTTGAACGCGTAATGGTCCCACCGCACGCCCGGAGTAATGCGCAATTTACCGTCCAGCAGGGCGATTTCGTCCTGCGCGAACAAGGCATAGCGATCGGTGTCGTTCTTCGGGAAAAAGCGCAGCGGATAGTTCTCCGGCATGTACGGTGTATTGCTGGAGACGATGCCCGTGCGAATGTCACGACCTTCACCACCGAGATCACCCGTTGGCGTGGTGCGCGAGACTTCCATGCCATAGGCGATGCGCTGCTCCACGCTGCCACCGGTGATCGACTTGAACAGATTCAGCCTGGCGCCGTAGAGACGTTCGTCGAGGTTGCTGAGATAGAGGCGGTCGTAAGTGGCATTGCGCGAGGGCACGTTGGCCAGCGTGCGCGTGGTCGATTCGGTCTCGGATTTCTGCCAGTACACGTCCCATTCGAGGCGATCGACGATACCCAGCTCGATGTTCGCGTACCGCTGGCCCACGGAGAAACGAGCGCGCGTCGCGCGATCGTCCGCCTGGTCGGTGAGAAGACGCGTAGTGCTGGCCTGACCGAGTGCGCTCAGTACATCGGTGCTGACGTTACTGCGGTACATGTCGACGGTGACGCGGTCCTCGCGGCCGGTCGGCGCGACGTGGACATACTTGCCGAGCACGCTGGTCGTATTCTGCGACAGGGGATCGGGTCGTGTGCGCAGGTAGTTCGTGCTGTCGATGTCGCCCTTGTTGTTCAGTGCGCCACCTTCGCGATGATCCGCGACGAACACGATGCCGTCGGTCGGCGTGCCACCGGCGAGGGTCAGCGAGGTACCTAGCGAGCGATCCGCACTGCTATAGCGCTCTTTCACCGAGACATAGACGTCCTTGCCTGCACGCAGGTAATCCGATGGATCCTTCGTGACATAGCGAACCGTGCCGCCGAGCGCGTCGGATGGATCGAGCGCGGAAGCCGGCCCCCGGGTGATCTCGACACTTTTCAACGTGTCCGGGTCGACGAAGCTGCGGCCCGCGCGCATGCCGGTCGTCGAAAAGCCGAACGAACTCGAGGCGGAAACGCCGTCGGTAAGGATGGCGACGCGATTTCCGTCGAGACCGCGGATGTTGAAACTGTCCAGGCCCCAGCGACCGGCCGTGCCGACGGCCGAGACGCCCGGCTCGTACTTCACGAGGTCGCGGATATCGGCGACGAGGTGGCGATCCATCTTCTGGCGGTCGATGACCGAGACGGTGGCTGGCACGTCGAACTTGAAGGCCGATCCAATGGCCGTGACGGTGATGCGCGGCAGGTCGTCGGCGTTGGCCGCGGGAGCGACGGCGTCGGCGGCCAGGGCGACGAGCGGGCAGGCGAGAGCCGCGCCGGTGAGCGCAGCGAGGACATTCTTTGGCAACACGTGGTGCTTCCTTCGCAAGGTCGTGCCGGTAACGGCACGGTTCGGGAGCTTGCGAAGGAGGCGTCGTGCCTCCGGCTGGCGGCCGGTTCGGGGGGAGAGTCTGCGCCGCCTTTCGTCGGGTGGCGTCAGCGCATCTTAATAAGAATGGTTCTTATTCACAAGATCATGCGACGTCGATACGCGCGGTAGATTCCGGATCGAAGAAATGCAGGCGCTCGGCATGGAAGCCCAGGGCGATTTCGCTGCCCGGCTGCACCGTGGAGTACGGCGGTACTCGCGACACGAGCTCGTCGCCCGCGTGACGCATGTTGAGAAAAACCTCGTTCCCTACCGGCTCTACCACATCGACGTGCGCCCTGAAGCGCTCATCCACCCCCGCGTGGTCTGCCACGGTAAGCAGGTCTTCCGGACGAATGCCGACGACCAGCGCCTTGTCGACATACGACGCCAGCGGAGTGGCGTCGGTGCCAAGGAGCACCGTGCCCTCCTTCATTTCCAGGCGCAGTCCATCAGCGCGACGCAACGTACCGTGGAACAGGTTCATTGCCGGACTACCGAGAAAGCCCGCCACGAAAAGATTCGCCGGCTTGTTGTACAGGTTCATCGGCGTGTCGAGTTGCTGGATCACGCCAGCGTTGAGCACGACGATGCGCTGGCCAAGGGTCATCGCCTCGATCTGGTCGTGGGTGACATAGACCATCGTGGCGCCGACGCGGCGATGGATGCGTGCGATTTCCACCCGCGTCGAAAGGCGCAGTTTCGCATCGAGGTTCGACAACGGCTCGTCGAGGAGGAAGACCGATGGATCACGCACGAGCGCGCGGCCGAGCGCGACACGCTGCCGCTGTCCGCCGGACAGTGCTGCCGGCCGATGGTCGAGGCGCTCGTCGAGACCGAGCATCTCCGATGCCGTGGCCACGCGGCTGTCGATATCCGCCTTCGATGCACCGCGCAGGCGCAGGCCGAAGCCGAGGTTTTCGCGCACGGTCATGTGCGGATACAAGGCGTAGTTCTGGAACACCATGGCGATATCGCGATCCTTCGGCGCGACATCGTTGATGACACGGTCGCCGATCATCATCGTGCCGCCGGAGATCGACTCGAGACCGGCAATCATGCGCAACAGCGTCGTCTTGCCGCAGCCTGACGGGCCGACGAGGACCATCAGCTCACCGTCAGCGATCTCGAAGCTCGCCTCCTTCAGCGCCACGTGGCCGTTCGGATAAACCTTGCGCACCTTGTCCAGGCGGACGGCTGCCATCACTCACTCTCCCGTTGGGTCCCGGTCTGTCAGGCAACTGCCTGCCATTGCCCCGGGCAATGCGGTATTCTGCCAACGTAATCGTTTACGTCAAACTGTCGGTTAGCCTGTCACATCCTGGAAGCGCTGTGCGTGTCAACGCAATACAGAGCAAACCGTCACTAGACGCCAGCCCCCTCGCGAGGCACCCTTGCGAGCTTCCGTGACATGACAGGTTTCCCAAACATGGCCAACGTGAGCGCCAAGGCGCCTACCCTGCTCGCCGATCTCGGCGGGACCAATGTGCGCTTCGGCATTGCGCATCCGGATGAAGATCAACCGCTTATCCAGGAAAGCGTGCGCAAGTACCACGTCAAGGACTACGCCTCGCTGGGCGACGCCGCCAAGCAGTACTTCAAGGATGCCGGCCACGAGGCGCAGCGTGCCATCATCGCGGCCGCCGGCCGCATCGATAACGGCGAGACCGTCAAGGTCACCAACAATCCCTGGGCCATCTCGGCCAAAAGCCTCGCCAAGGAGCTGGACCTCGAGTGGGTCCACCTGGTGAACGACTTCGCCGCCCAGTCCATGGCGGTGATGCTGATGACCGATCAGACGACCGCCGATGGCCACCAGGATCTCGTCCCGGTCGGCAAGTTGGCCGTACCGAAGATTGGCGCCAAAGATGAACAGACCTTCGTCGTCGTCGGCCCGGGCACCGGCCTAGGCGTGGGCGGCCTGCTTATCCGCGGCGACAAGGTCAGCGTGCTGCAGACCGAAGGCGGTCATGCCGGCTTCGCCGCGCACAGCGCCGAGGACATCGAGATCCTCAAGGTGCTCAACCTGCGCTACGGCCGTGTTTCCAACGAACGCCTGATCTGTGGCCAGGGCCTCGTGAACCTTTACGAAGCCATCTGCGAGATCTCCGGACAGAAGCCGCAGGAAGGCATCACGCCGGAAGAAATCACCAAGCGCGCCACCGACGAAACCTGCCCCATGTGTGCCCGCGCCGTCGAGACCTTTGCCGGCATCTTCGGCAGCGTCGCCGGCGACCTCGTGCTCACGCTAGGTGCGTGGGATGGCGTCTATCTCACCGGCGGCATGACCCCGATCCTCCTGCCGTGGATCCAGAAGGGCAATTTCCGCGAGCGCTTCGAAGCCAAGGGTCGCTTCCGCGACACCATGGAACAGGTGCCCACCCAGGCGATCATGAACCCGGAGCCGGGCCTGATCGGTGGCGCCGCGCTGGCGATCGTGGAAGCTGGCGGTACACCGCTTCGTCGGTGAATCAAGCCGTCATGTCGCGCGCAGGTGCAGACCTAGCGCGCGCATGACGCGCATGACCGTTGCGAACTCGGGATTGCCGTCCACGGAAAGTGCGCGGTAAAGCCCCTCCCTCGATATACCTGCCGCGCGCGAAACACGGCTCATGCCGCGTGCGCGTGCGATGTCGCCAAGCGCGGCACGAATGAGGCTGCCGTCGCCAGGATCCTCCTCGAGGCTCGCATTGAGGTAAGCCATTTGATCGGCTTCAGTGACAAGCCGTTCCACGGGATCCCATCGAGTGAACTTCTCTTGCATGCGTGCTTGTCCCATGCTTTCGCGAGCTTGGTAGCCCGCAGAATGTCGTCCTGCTGCGTTTTCTTATCGCCTCCGCAGAGAAGCACGATAAGTACCGTGGCCCGATGAATGAAGTAGATGCGGTAGCCGGGTCCGTAGTCGATGCGCATCTCGCGAACGCCCTCTCCAACGTGCTTCACGTCGCCCAGGTGACCGAGTGAGAGGCGACGAAGACGGACGTCCACCCGTCCTCGTGCGTCGCGATCGCGAAGGCCGTTAATCCAGCGGTGAAACGCTTCACTGTGAATGATCTCGTACATCGAGCGAACGTAACCCATAAGTTACGATATGTTACCCATGGATTACAAGACTCGCGTGCGATACCGACACGAATCGACGGCATGCTCATCAGGCGGATGGCGCCAGTAACGCGTCCAGGTCGCTTTCGTCGAAACTCAGCCGCTCACGACTGCCACCACCCTCGAGCACGGCGTCGGCAAGTTCGGCCTTCCGGGCCTTCAGCTCTTCGATGCGTTCTTCCACGGTGCCGGCGGTGATCAGTCGATAAACAAACACCGGCTTGTCCTGACCGATGCGGTGCGCACGATCGCTTGCCTGTGCTTCCGCAGCAGGATTCCACCACGGATCGTAGTGGATGACCGTATCGGCGCTGGTCAGGTTGAGACCCACGCCTCCCGCCTTCAGTGAAAGCAGGAAGAGCGGCACTTCGCCGTCCTGGAAACGCTGCACGGGTTCGGCGCGATCGCGCGTCTCGCCCGTGAGCGTGACGTAACTGAGGCGACGACGGTCGAGCTCTACCGCGATCAGTTTCAGCATCTCGGTGAATTGACTGAACAGCAGGACACGACGCCCCTCGGCAAGCAGCGCCGGGAGCATGTCCATCAGCAATTCGAACTTGGCCGATTCGCGCACGCCACGTGCGGCTTCGAGCTTGACCAGTCGCGGATCGCAGCAGACCTGGCGCAACTTCAGCAGGGCGTCGAGCACGATGATGCCGCTGTGCGCGATGCCACGCTGGGCAATAACCTCACGCAGTTCTTCGGCGAGTGACAGGCGCAGGCTCTCATAGAGGTCGCGCTGCTTCGGCTCCATCACGACGCGACGGGTGATCTCCGTCTTCGCCGGGAGTTCGGAAGCCACCTGCGCCTTTGTGCGGCGAAGGATAAACGGCGCGATGCGGCGATTGAGCCGCTCCTGGCATTCGACGTCCTGGTGCTTCTCGATAGGCCCGCGGTAATGGCGCCGGAACGCACCTTCGTCGCCCAGCAAGCCGGGCACGGCAAGGTCCACCTGCGACCAGAGTTCACCCAGATGATTCTCAAGCGGTGTGCCGGTGAGGCACAGGCAACGCGGGACTTTCATGGCGAGCAGTGCGCGACGTGCCTGCGTACGAGGATTCTTAACCTGCTGCGCTTCATCGAGGACAACCAGCGAGAACGGCTGCTTCTTCAGCGTTTCCACGTCGCGCGGCAGCAAGGCGTACGTTGTCAGGATGACGTCGTACTCACCCATGTGGGCAAAGGTTTCCGCACGCTGCGGACCGTGTAGCGCAAGCAGGCGAAGGCTCGGCGCGAAACGTGCCACTTCGGAAACCCAGTTGGGCACGAGGCTGGTCGGCACGACGATTAGGGCGGGCGCCAGCAGCGAGCCCGCCTCCTTCAAAGCGAGCAGATGGGTGATCAGCTGCAGCGTCTTGCCCAGGCCCATGTCATCGGCGAGAACGCCACCGGTGCCCGCCTCGGCAAGCGCATTCATCCAACGCAGGCCTTCGCGCTGGTAACCGCGCAGCTCGGCGTTGAGGCCTGCAGGCACGGCGTCGCTCGCGCGCTCGGCGGCTTCGCGCAGGCGCTTGGTGAAGCCGCGCAGTCGCTCGGGCGCTTCAAACGAGCCGCCGCTCGGTAACGCCTGGACAAGCTCCTCGAGACGACCGGCCTGCACCCGAGGCAGGTGCAGCTGCTGGCGCGGTTTTTCGAGGTACTCAGCCAGGGGCGCGAGCAATCCGCGCAACTCTTTCAGCCGCACGGGTACGCGGCGGCGTTCATCGACCGGCGCATACCAGACGGAGTCTTCCGCCTCACCGGGAGCGGGACTCAGGCTGAGCTGATGCTCGGCAAGCGCCTGCGCGACGGCCGGCAGCAGGTTGACCCGCTTGCCTTCGACATCGATACCGATTTCCAGATCGAACGCTTGGTCGGCATCGTCTTCGTTGGCCTTGCCGTACCAGCGTACCGGCCCCTCGAGAACTTCGAAGGGGAAGCTGGGCGCGTACTCGAGCAGGAAGCCATCGGCTTCGAGCTTCGGTCGCAGCGCCAGCCAGCGCGCAGGTGTGTTGACTTCGAGGGCGCCGGCGTAGCCCTTGCCCGGAAACAGCCAGGCATCGTCGGGCAAGGTGTCGGCCATGTCCCAGGGGAGACCCTCGGTATCCACGGCCGGATTGAGGCCCGCCGTTTCCAGCGTCTCCATGGTCGACAGCTCTTCGGCGCGGCGACGGCAGATCTCCAGCAGGACGCCGTTGCGCACACGCCGGACGAGGGGTTCGCCGCCGCGGCCAGGCAGGCGTTCGCCAGCGTAGTCGAAGGCGAGCCGCCCATAGGCCAACGGCGGCGTGCCAGCAGCCAGGCGCGCGTGGCGCGTGAGCGCGTGAAGGACGAGCACAGGGCGCGGCGAAACCTCGGCGCGGCGCATTTCGCCGAACACCTGCGGGGCGGGCACGCGCGGACCCATCGGCGTCGATGCCAGTTCGGCACGAAACACCGCGGTGTTCTCAGGTGCCAGCGGCGGCAGGTCGAGCCACGTCGTTTCAGCAGGATCGGCTTCGAGCGGACCGACTTCGGCGTGCTCGGCATCGAGGAACCAGAGCGAGCCGATGCGGAACAGTCGCTGGCTAGCCGGTACCGCCGGCACCAGCTTCTGGCCGCCGTCCTTTTCGAGGTTCCAGCGCCACTTCAGTGGATGCGGCTTGCCGCGCGAGAGCTGCAGGCCAGCCACCCCGCCGAAGAAGCACGGCGCGGCGTCGAGAATGTCGGCAAGCAGGTGATCACCTAACGAACCGGCGAATCGGGCGTAGCTGCGGCTCTTGCGCAGGGTCTGCGGCAGGCCGAGCAGGGTCGCCGCGAGACGCCGCTCGATATCGGTCAGTGGGGCATCGGGAAGGTGTCGGCTGTCGAGCGGTATGGGCCGCGAGTAACGGCCATCGGCTCCGAGCGTGAGCAGCACGGGTGCCACGTCGAGGCGCGCTGCCGGCTCGTGGTCGTCATTGATGGCCTCGAGGAAGAAGCCGAGCACGCTGCGCTCGCCCGCCACCGCCGGCTCGGCCTGGCCGAGCACACGCTGCCACGCCAGAGGCAGCGGCGGCGCCACCTCATTTCGTTTGCGCTTGTCGTCCGGTTGATGCATCCGTATCGATCCCGCCCGCACGATCAAAACAGGAAGCTTAGCAAAGGCAGCAGAACGTGCCCGTAAGACTTTTTTCCTGAGGATCGCCCCGGTTCAGCGAAGGGGGAGAAGCGCCGCGGTCTCAGCCGCGGCGGTTGGCGAACAAGTCGACCGGATACTCGGGCTTTTGCTCGCGTCCCATCAGGGCACGCAGGCCCTGGACGGGGGTCACCTCGCCGTGCAGGACGGAGCGGACGGCTGCCGCGATCGGTAGGTCGAGGCCATGGAATCCGGCCAGGCGGGCCACTTCATCCGCCGTGACCACGCTCTCGACCACCTGGCCGATCTCGCGTACAGCGTCCTCGAGCGAAATGCCGCGTCCAAGCGCAAGGCCCAGGCGGCGGTTGCGCGAGAGATCGCCGGTACAGGTGAGAACCAGATCGCCCAGGCCAGCCAGTCCCATCAGGGTTTCGGCACGGGCACCGAGTGCCACGCCCAGGCGGAGCATTTCGTTCATGCCACGGGTGATCAGGCCGGCGCGGGCATTGAGTCCGAGCTCCATGCCATCGGCCACGCCGGTGGCCACGGCCAGCACGTTCTTCATCGCACCGCCGAGCTCGGCGCCCAGGATGTCGTTCCCCGTATAGGCGCGGAAATCCGGCGCATGCAACAGCACGGCCAGCTCCTTGCCGAACGCGTCGTCGGTGGCGTGCACGGTCACGGCGCTCGGCAATCCCGCCGCCACTTCGCGCGCGAACGAGGGACCGGTGATGACCGCCGCCGGTCGCCCAGGCAGCTTTTCATTCACCAACTCATGCAGGAACCGACCGGTACCGGTCTCGAAGCCCTTGGTAGCCCACGAGATTTTCGCGCCCGGATCGAGCATGGGCACGATCTCGTCGAGCATCGACGCGAAGGCATGACTGGGCACGACGATGAGCACGATGCCTGCGCCACGCAGGATCGTCGCCAGGTCGGGCTCATAGCTGAGCTCGGTCGGGAGATCGAGGTCCGGCAGGTAGCGCAGGTTGCGACGCGACGCGGCCATGGCCGCGAGTGCGTCGGCATCGCGCCCCCACAACCTCGTGGGGACGTCGTTGCGCGCCAACAGCGCAGCCAGCGCGGTGCCCCAGGAACCGGCGCCGAGGACAGCGACGGTGGGTCGGGAGACGGGAGTCATCACTCAGCTGTTGAGCGTATGGGCCCCGGCGCCCTCGACCTGCTGGCGCTGCTGTTCGGCGTACAGGGCATCGAAATTGATCGGCTGGAGCAGGAACGGCGGGAAGCCGCCTTCCTGGATCATGGCGGAGACCATCTGGCGAGCGTACGGGAACAGCAGGTTCGGGCAGTACGAACCCAGGATGCCGTCACGATCCTCGCTGGTGAAGCCGCCGATGCCGAAGATACCGGCCTGGTGGACTTCGGCCAGATATGCGGTGCGCTCACCCAGGTTGCAGGTAAGGGTGAGGCTGAGGACCACTTCGAACTGCTCGTTGCCGAGGTCGACGGCCTTGTGGCCCAGGTTGAGCTGGACCTGCGGCTGGGCCTCGGTCTCGCCCATTTCCTGGAAGACCTGTGGCGCGTTCGGCGCTTCAAAGGAAGCGTCCTTGACGTAGATCTTCTGCAGGACGAGCTGCGGCTGGCCGGCCTGGCCGTTGGGGGTGATGTCTGCCATTGCGTGTTCCTCGGAAAGGCGTCTTATAGGCTGCTTCGTGCGGAGGCACGAAAGCGGGGATTGTTTCACACAACCCCGGGCGCCGCACAGTCCGGCTTGCGTGAACACGTGGAATTCTGAGAGAATGCCCGGCTTCCCTATGCCAACCCGATTCGTCGGGCAGGCCCGTCACGCGATGCGGGCCTCAAGCGGCGGGGATGCTCCACCCCCTCCAGCCATCGCGTGGCGCCCCCTTTTCATGGGTCGCGGCTGGGCCGATGCCGTCCTGGCCAAAGGGCGGTCAAATAATCTAAAGGAGGTCGCCATGGCCCGTAGATGCCAAGTCACCAACAAGGGTGTGCAGACCGGTAACAACGTCTCGCACGCAAACAACCGCACCCGTCGCCGCTGGCTGCCGAACCTGCACGAGCGTCGTTTCTGGGTTGCCAGCGAGAATCGCTGGATCAAGCTGCGCATCTCGAACCACGCGCTGCGCACGATCGACAAGAACGGCATCGACGCCGTGCTCGCCGACCTCCGTTCCCGTGGCGAAAAGATCTAAGGAGATCGAACATGGCTGGTAAGCGTGATAAGCATCGCCTGATTTCCACCGCGGGAACCGGGCACTTCTATACGACGGACAAGAACAAGAAGAACACGCCGGAAAAGATGGTGTTCATGAAGTACGACCCCGTCATCCGGAAGCACGTCGAATATAAGGAAGGCAAGATCAAGTAAGAGCGCCTCGCGCCTTGCAGATCTTCAGAAAACCCGCCGCAAGGTGGGTTTTTTGTTGTCTGCGCTCTACGATTGCCTGCTACCAGCTCACGCCGCGGCGGCCGCAAACGCAGCGGCGCAAAGACTTCGGTGACGTCGCGGCGCAGAGCCTTCGGTGCCCACCCTCGAGGCGAGTTCCGCACAAGTGGAGCGGCCGTAGGCCAGATAGATACATGGGCCGCGAAGCGGCCTTCCGCACCGAACGCGGAGGACTGTCTGAGCAGCGAGGGTGGGCACCAGGGTCTCCCCCGCGACACGCCCAAGTGTAGAGAGCGATGGCGAAGCCGAGCCCGCGAGGCCAAAGGCGAGCCATGCGCGAGGCGCGAGGTGCGAGGTGCGAGGTGCGAAAGAATGCCCGGCCTGAACGCCGGGCGCCCGGGCCCCGGCAATCCACGATGAACCAAAAAAAAGGCCCGCCAATGGCAGGCCTTTCGTCTACCAGTGAGCGAAATGCTTACGCACCCACCGCCGAATACCCCTTCAGCCTTTCAGCGAACTGCTGCAATGAGCGAATGCCGCTCTGCTCCGCCTCGACGATCCACTGCTGGAGCGACTTCAGCGCCTTGTCGGCGCCGCGCTCTTCCATCAGGGCAACCAGGCGCGCACGGAACTCGCAGACCGTGGTCAGCGCCGGGCGATTGGCCAGCGCGGCATGCATGCGCTCGCGGGCATCGTTATCCAGCCAACGGCCGCCATCGGCCAGCGCGCGGCGCACGCGACGCGGCACGGCTTTCACACTGTCCCCAGCCTGGCTGACCTCTTCGCGCATGGTCGGCAGGATGACGTTGCGGTAGTAGTCCGTAGTGGCCTGGAAGCGCAGCGCCAGCACACCCTTGAGCGTTTCGGCGTCCGGCAGGTGCACGTTGGGACGAAGGTTCAGGGTCGGCGCGACGCGCAGCACCTTGGCCAGGCCCAGCGCACGCAGCGTGCAGATCGCCGCCCAGCCGATATCGAACTCCCACTTGCGCAGGGCGAACTTGGCCGAGCTCGGGAAGGCGTGATGGTTGTTGTGCAGCTCTTCGCCGCCAATCCAGAAGCCCCAGGGCGAAATGTTCGTCGCGGTGTCCGAGCTTTCGAAGTTGCGGTAGCCCCACCAGTGCCCGATGCCATTGACGAAGCCAGCGGCCCAGAATGGAATCCAGATCATCTGGATGGCCCAGATGGCCAGACCGATGACGCCGAACAACGATACGTTGATGATCGCCATCAGGGTCGGGCCCCAGTACGGATGGCTGCCGAACAGCTTTCGCTCGAACCAGTCGTCCGGCGTGCCGCGGCCGTACTTCTCCATGTCGGCCTTGTTGTAGCTGGCCTCACGGTAGAGCGCGACACCGTCGAAGAAGACCTTCTTGATGCCGAAGACCTGCGGGCTGTGCGGATCCTCTTCGGTTTCGACCTTGGCGTGATGCTTGCGGTGAATGGCAACCCATTCGCGCACGACCATGCCCGTGGTCAGCCAGCCCCAGAAACGGAAGAAGCCGTTGAGGGTCCAGTGGAAATCCACGCCACGGTGGGTCGCGCTGCGGTGGTAATACAGGGTCACCGTGAAAATGGTGAGCTGTGTAACCACGAGCACATAGACCACCATTTCGCCCCAACTTGCGCGGGAGAGACCGTTGGCCAGGAAATCGAGCAGGGTGTCGAGCATTTAGTCGGTACCGCGCGGGAAGTGAAGGGAAAGTACAAGTGTATATCAGGAGTCTAACCACCCAATTCCATACCCACCAGCACGGTCTTTAGTGAAATGTGAAGCCGGCGGTTGTAGGAAGCGGAGCCCTTTGCGCACAATCGCCCCCATGAGCTTTCCCTTCGCCGTTCAGACACGCCCCGCCGAGGCCGCTTGTTGGCCACATGATCCCGCGAGAAGCCGGTTTTTCGGCGACGTAGGCGCATGACCGACCTCCCGCTCCTGAACGTCACCGGCCTTTTCCGGCGCCGGGCCGGCCGCGCGGCCGTGACCGACGTCTCTTTTTCCCTGAACCGCGGTGAAGTCCTCGGCCTGTTGGGCGTCAATGGGGCGGGCAAATCGACCACCTTATCCATGCTCTCCGGGGCGCTTCGGCCGGAATCCGGGGGTATCACCCTGGACGGTCGCGACTTCGTCGCCCATCCAGGAATCGCCCGCTCGCTGGTCGGCTGGCTGCCCGAGGCTGCACCGCTGTGGCCCGAACTGTCGGTGGACGAGCACCTGCTCGCCTTTGCGCGCCTTCGTGGCTCATCCCGATGGGCGGCACGAAGGGCCGCCGACGCCATTATCGGCCGGCTCCAGTTGGGGGACCTTCGTCGACGCCTGGCCGGCGTGCTCTCCCAGGGCCAGCGCCAGCGCCTCGGCCTGGCATGCGCACTGGTCCACGAGCCTGCCCTGGTCATCCTCGACGAGCCAGCGAACGCACTGGATCCGGTGCAAATCGGCGAACTGCGCAAGCTGATCCGCGAGCGGGCAGCGTCGGGTGCGGCGGTCATCCTTTCCACCCATGTGCTCGGCGAGGTCGTGGCCGTGTGCGATCGGGTGGCGATCCTGCACGAGGGGCGCCTTCGTCACGACGCCCCCCTCCATGACGAAGCGGGGGGCAAGACACTGGAAGCCACCTTCTTCGGCATTGCCACCGGAGCCGGCGCATGAGCCTCGGCGCCGTGACCCGCCTCGAGCTGCGTCGGCTAGCCGTGCGTCCGCTCGCCTGGGCGATCGCCGCCCTGACCATTGCCTGGCTGGCCTGGAGCTTCGTCCTCGGGCTCGGCCAGTTCCTCGGCGCCCAGGTGAAGCTCGCGGGCATGGCCGACGCGCCGGGTTTCACCGACCTGGTCGCCATACCTTTGCTGGCCGAGCTGGCCAAGCTGGCCTTCCTGGTCGTCCCGCTGATGACCATGTCGCTGCTTGCCGGCGAGCGGCGCACCGGCACGCTGGCGCTGCTCGCCTCAACGGGGCTCGCCCCCTGGCGGATCGTCATCGGCAAGTATCTTGCCGTCCTCCTCTGGCTCGCACTGTGGCTGTTGGCGACGCTGGCGATGCCCCTGATGGTCGGCGCCGAATCCACCGCCGACTGGGGCAAACTCGCCGCTGCCACGCTTGGTACCGCGTTACTCCTGGCCACCCTCGCCGCCATCGGGGTGGCCTGCTCCGCGGCGACGTCGTTCCCGGCGATCTCGGCGGCGATGGCGCTTATCGTGACCCTCGTGCTGTGGACGATCGACCGCGGTGCCCAGGCTGCCGGCGTGTCCGGTGGTTTTCTTGAATGGCTGACCATGGCCACGCATCTGCAGAACCTCCTGCGCGGGCTCGTCGTCTCCAGTGACCTGATCTGGTTCGCACTGGCTATCGCACTGTCCCTGATCCTCGCCACCCGCCGCCTCGGCGGCGACAGGGAGCGCCAGTAATGCGCCGTTTCGACCGCTGGTTCATCCTGCTGGCCCTGGTCGTGGCGACTGGCTGTATCGGCTTTCTCAGCTCGCGCCACGTATGGACATCCGACTGGACGCAGGGCGCGCGTGCGAGCCTCGCGCCGGAAAGTGTCGCCGTGCTGGCAACGCTGAAAGGGCCTGTCGAGGTCGTCGGTTACCTTTCACCAACCGGCCCTTTGCGCGAACAGGTGGCCGCCGTGATGGAGCGCTACACGCGCGGGAAGAAGGACCTGACGCTGTCCTTTGTCGACCCGGACCTGGATCCCGCCGCGTCGCGCCAGCTCGGCATCGCCGGCGATGGTGCCTTGCTGGTGCGCTACGCCGGCCGCGAACAACGCGTCGAAAGCCCGATCAACGAACGCAATCTGTCCAACGCCCTCGAGCGTCTCGCACGCGGCGGCGAGCGCGTTGTCGCCTTCGTCACCGGCGATGGCGAACGCCAGGCCGACGGTCAGGCCAACGCTGATCTCGGCATCTTCATGAATCAGGTCGAGCGTCGGGGCATCCGTGCCGTGCCGCTGAACTTCAGTCAGACCCAGGGCGTTCCCGAACACACCGATCTCGTCGTGCTCGCCAGCCCGACTGCCTCGTTACCCGCCGGCAGTATCGCCGCGCTGGTCGACTACGTCCGCTCCGGCGGCAACCTGCTGTGGATGACCGAACCGGGCAACGTGGATCTGGGAACCGGCGCGCTTGCCGATGTGCTTGGCGTACGCGTCCTTCCCGGCGTGCTGGTCGACGGACAGGGCAGCACGCTCAGCGTGAAGGATCCCCGCAATGTCGTGGTCGGCGACTACCCCTTCCATGCCATCACCCGCGGCTTCCGCGACACCAGCCTGTTCCCGCAGACAGCGGCGCTGGCCCAGGTGTCCGACCATGACTGGGCGGTCGTACCCTTCCTGCGCTCCGGCGAACACAGCTGGACGACCTTCGATGGCATCGACAACGACAAGCCGTCGACCATTGCCTTCCATCCGGAAACCGGCGAACTCAAGGGGCCGCTGGATTTCGGCTTTGCGCTGAACCGGCTGTCACCCAGCCCGGCGAAGAGCGAGCAGCGCGCCGTCGTCATCGGCGATGGCGATTTCATTTCCAACACGTATGTCGGCAATGGCGGCAATCGCGCCCTCGGTGAGCGTATCGTGGACTGGTTGCTCGGCGACGACGTCCTGGTAAACCTGCCGACGCGCGGCGCGCCGGACCGGGTGATTTCCCTCTCGCAGGACGGACTCAACGCGATCACGTTCGGCTTCCTGATTGCCCTGCCTGCCTTGCTGCTCGGTCTCGGCGCGGGTATCGCATGGCGCCGGCGGAGGCGCTGACGTGATGCTCCGCATTGTCGGCATCGCGGTTGTCGCGCTACTGCTCGGCGCCGTTGGCTGGCAGTGGCATGCCGACGGTGCCGATGCGCGCGAGCACACGCTCACCGCGCTCGACCCCGAGACAGTCACGCACATGGCTGTGTCACTCAAGGGCCTGCCCGATCAGCGGTTCGAGAAGCGGAATGGACGCTGGGTGAATGTCGACTCCGCGACTACCGACGAAGGCCGCGCCGAGGAACTCGCCTCGCTGGCAGCGACCCCCGTGGCCGACTGGAAGCCCGCCGACGATTTCGATCCGGCCAAGGTGGGTCTTGCGCCCCCGATCGCGGTGCTCACGATCGACGGCACGCGCATCGACTTCGGCGAAATGACCGCCCTGGGTAAGCAGCGCTACGCCCGTGTGGGGCAGCGCATCGCCTTCGTTCCGGCGCAAGCCCTGCCCCGCGCACCGCGCACCCAGGCATTGCCGACCACCATGAAGCCTGTGCAGTGAGCACAAGCGCTGGTGCTTGCCCGACGCCCTGAAACACCCCATCTTGCGTACATGCCCGAGCTTCCCGAAGTCGAAACCACCCGCCGCGGTATCGCCCCTCATCTCGAGGGACACCGTGTCACCGGCGTGGTCCTGCGTCGCCCGGATCTGCGCTGGCCGATCCCTCCGGAAATAGCCACCCTGCTTCCCGGGCAAGTCATCGACGCCGTGGACAGGCGCGCGAAATACCTGCTGCTGCGCACGGAGGTGGGCACCGCCCTGCTTCATCTGGGCATGTCCGGCATGCTGCGCGTGCTACCGGCGGAAACGCCCATCGGCAAGCACGATCATGTCGACATCGCCATGGACACGGGACGCGTCCTGCGTTTTACCGACCCACGTCGCTTTGGCGCCCTGCTCTGGCAGATGCCCGGCCAGACGCATGAGCTGCTCGACGGCATCGGGCCAGAGCCGCTCACCGACGAATTCGACGGCGACCTGCTGTGGACGTTGTCACGCGGCCGAACCGCATCGGTGAAGACCTTCCTGATGGACAACGCGGTCGTCGTCGGCGTCGGAAACATCTATGCGAGTGAGGCACTGTTCGCCGCTGGCATCGACCCTCGTCGCGCCGCAGGCAAGGTATCGCGCGAGCGCTATGCGAAGCTCGCCACCGAGGTGAAGCGCATCCTTGCCTACGCGATCACGCGCGGAGGCACCACGCTGCGCGATTTCCTGGCACCGGACGGCGCGCCGGGCTACTTCTTCCAGGAGTTGTTCGCCTACGGACGCACGGGCGAAGCGTGCAAGGCGTGTGGCACGCCGATCAAGGTGGTCACCTTGGGCCAGCGTGCGTCGTTCTACTGCCCGTCTTGCCAGCGCTGATCTAGCCCTACGTCGAATCGGGTTCTGCGCTGACAGCGGACACGGTGCGCTGCCTCCTATCGTGTGTGCCATCCATCGCATGCACGGAACGCCGCGTGATCACGACCCAACGCGCCACGCTTTGCCTCCTCCTCGCCGTTGCAACGCCGTCGGTGGCCCGCACACCCGAGGACATGGACCGCCCATTCGACCAATACAGCTGGGTGACGACCCACAACGCATTCACCAGCAACGGCAACGTACCCAACCAGAGCCAGACAATCGCAACTCAACTGGCGGAAGGCGTCCGTGGCTTGATGCTGGACCTGCATTACGACTACGGCCGCGTGCGGCTGTGCCATAAGGTCTGCACGAGCCCGAGCTCGGTTGCCTTCGCCGACCTGCTCAACGATACGCTCCTGCCGTATCTGGACGACAACCCCGATGCGATCGTCACGCTCCAGCTCGAGGATGAGACGTCGGCAGCACAGCTGACCGAGGAACTCGCGAGGGCCCCTGGCCTGGCCGGGAGAACATTCCAGCCGGACACATGGGACACCCCCGCGTGGCCCACCTATCGGCAACTACGCGACAGGGGTCAGCGGGTACTGATCTTCAGCCTCAACACGAACAACACCGGCGATTTTCGTGTGGGCGACGGCGCCGTCAGCGTCATGTCGAGCCGAAACTACACCGTCGAAAACTACTGGAGCCTCGGGCCTCCCGTGCTGCTACACGACTACGGCTGCGTAAGCCGATGGGCCGATGAAGGGCGGTGGCTGAATCGACGCACCATCGAAGGCAAGCCGGGCTGGCGCCCGCTTTTCACGATGAATCAATTCCACGACCTGCCGGTACGTTGGCATGCCGATAACGACAACGATTTCGAAAGCCTGTCGCGGCGGTACCTGGAGAACTGCCGCCCTGTCGCCCGGCGCAAGCCCAACTTTGTCGCCGTCGACTTCCACGAGGTCGGCGAAACGGCGAAGTTCGTCGAGTGGCTCACGCTGAGCGCACCCGACGAGTTCCGATAGCGCAAACGGTCAGTCGGGCCAGCGCATCGCGGCATGAGAGTTGTTGAACATCGGATCATTCTCGTCGCCGGACAGCTCTACCGTCAGGCCACCGGCCACGCCATCCACTTCGATCGTCTGGTGCTGCTCGAAGTGCGCGCCGAGGGCACCAAGGTCGACAAATCGCTCCGACAACGCGCCCGCACGGTCGATCTCGCGATCGGGCACGTTGGTCAGGCTGATGTCCGGCCGACCGAACTTGCGCATGCCACGCGTACGGATCCACGAACGCCCCTTGGTCTCCTCGGGGCTGCACAGGATCAGTACGTGATGACGGGTAGGTGCACCGCCCTGTACGAGATAATGCTCGCGCCAGGAAGCGGCATCGAACAGCGAGAGGATCTGCGGATCGATCACGGCCTTGCCGCCGATGTCGGTCAGCGCAGCCACGACACCCAGCGTGTCGCGCAGGTAGTCGAGGTGGTCGCTATCGGGGAAGCGGCCACGAATGGCGATCACGTGCGGCGCCGCCTTGGCGTCGGCATAGGCTTCGGGACTGTCTTCTTTCAGCAACTCACCGAGGGCACCGGAGAGTGGGTAGCCCTCCCAGCGCGCCAGCACCGCATTCTGGAAGCGCTGCAGCTCCACACCTTCGGGGAGGCCCGGGCTACCGTAGCGTGCGGCGGGTATGACCAGGTCTTCGGGGAACGCGCCGAACACGAAGAAAAGCAGCACCGCCTCCTCCTCGCTGGGCTGCCAGTGCGGACGCGGCCATGCGGCGGCGGTGTTCGTCGTCTCGGTCACGTGCTTTTTCCTTGATCTGGGTCGCTTTCGCCGAGCGGCAGCACGGATTGCTGCAGCTCGATACGGCCGTCGCCGCCGGTGATGCTCTTGAACTCGGCGCGACTCACGGAGACATAGCGGTCGTTTCCGCCGATCTCAACCTGTGGGCCCTGGGTCACGGCCCGGCCGTGTTCATCCACGCGTACCACCATGGTGGCCTTCTTGCCGGAATGGCAGATGGTCTTGATCTCGTCGAGGTTGTCCGCCCAGGCGAGGAGGTACTTGCTGCCTTCGAAGAGCTCGCCACGAAAATCCGTGCGCAGACCATAGGCGAGCACCGGGATACCCAGCTTGTCGACGACGTCGGAGAGCTGCCAGACCTGGCCTTTGCTGAGGAACTGCGCTTCGTCCACCAGCACGCAGTGCAGCGGGCCGCGGCTTTCGATGTCACGCTCGGCGATAGTCAGCAGGTTCTCGTCGCCGGCAAAGCGCATGGCCCGCGCCTGCAGGCCGATACGCGAGGCGACGATGCCCTCGCCATAGCGGTTGTCCAGCGCCGGCGTGAGGATGAGCGTGCGCATGCCCCGCTCGTGGTAGTTGTGCGCGCTCTGCAGCAGCGTGGTGGTCTTTCCGGCATTCATCGCCGAGTAGTAGAAGTAGAGCTTGGCCATGCGGATCGTTCCGGTGCGTGACCGCACATGGTAGCGCCAAGCCCCTGGCCGCTGTGGGCCGAGGCCCGGTCTCGTCGCCGGTGAGCCTGTTCCGGGACCCCCGCCGGCGGGTCCCCACCTGCTACCATCCGCTACCTCGTCCGCTGCCCTGTCCGGCCGATCCCACATGCTCAATCCGCAGCAACATGCGGCTGTCGAATACTGCGACGGCCCCCTCCTCGTGCTGGCCGGCGCCGGCTCCGGCAAGACCCGTGTCATCACGGAGAAGATCTCGCACCTGATCTCGCGCCGCCATCTGGCCGCCGAGAAGATCGCGGCAATCACCTTCACTAACAAAGCGGCGAAGGAGATGCGCGAACGCGTGAGCAAGCTGATTTCCGACGAATCGGCAAAAGCCCTCACCGTCTGCACGTTTCACGCATTGGGCCTGAAGTTCCTGCAGATCGAACACGAACGTGCGCGGCTGCGCCGCGGGTTCTCCGTGCTCGACGCCGACGACAGCGCAAACATGATCAAGGAGCTTTCGCCCAAAGGCGTGAAGCCCGAAGTCATCCAGGGCATCCGCAACCTCGTGGGCAAGGCCAAGAACGGCGGCCTCACCCCCGAGGAAGCCATGGCAGCGGCACGCAGCCCGCGCGAGATCGAAGCCGCGACGATCTACGACCTGTACCAACAACGTCTGGCCGCCTTCAATGCGGTGGATTTCGATGATCTCATCCGCCTGCCGTTGCGTATCCTGGAAACCGACGACGACGCACGCGCCGTCTGGCAGGAGCGCCTTCGCTACCTGCTGGTCGACGAGTACCAGGACACCAACGACGCGCAGTACCGCTTGCTCAAGGCGATTGCGGGGCCGAAGGCGCGCTTCACATGCGTGGGTGACGACGATCAAAGCATCTACGCGTGGCGCGGCGCCAACCCGGAGAACATCGACCAGCTCGGACGCGACTTCACCAACCTGCGCGTGATCAAACTCGAGCAGAACTACCGTTGTGCCAAGCGCATCCTGCGTGCCGCCAACCAGTTGATCGCGAACAATCCCCACGTTCACGACAAGAAGCTGTGGAGCGACCACGTCGAGGGACCTCCGATCCGCGTACTGGAATGCAAGGACAACGACCACGAGGCCGAGCGTATCGCCGCGATCGCCTCCAGCCTGCACGAGAAATACAAGGACAAGGGCGCTCGCTGGGACGACTTCTGCATTCTTTACCGCGGCAACTTCCAGGCACGCGTGCTGGAGAAGGCGCTGCGCCTGGCCAAGGTGCCGTACCACCTGAGCGGCGCCCTGTCCTTCCTCGATCGCGCGGAAGTGAAGGACATCCTCTGCTACCTGCGCCTGCTGACCAACCCGACCGACGATGCCGCCTTCCTGCGCGTGGTGAACGTGCCCAAGCGCGAGATCGGCTCGACGTCGCTCGAGAAACTCGGCCAGATGGCGCAAACGCGCAATGCCTCGCTGCTCGAGGCGACGCGAAGCGATACCGTGCTCAAGACGATCTCGTCGCGTCCCGCTTCCGCGCTGGCGAACTTTTCACGACTGATGGACGAGTTGCGCAGCGACGCCAACCACCTCAGCGCAGCCGACCTGGTCCAGACGATCATCGAGAAGACCGGCTACGGCGCGCAGATCGCTGCCTCGACGCCCGATGAAGTGCTGCGCGAGCGTCGCCTGGGCAACCTGCGCGAACTCGCCGACTGGTTCCGTGCCATGAGCAAGGACGGCGGACGCACGGGCGACATCGCCGCCCAGCTTGCCCTGCTCAGTCACGCCGATCGCGACGACCCGGGCAACGCGCTGCGGATGATGACCCTGCATTCAGCGAAAGGCCTGGAGTTCCGCTTCGTCTTCATCGTCGGCTGCGAGGACGGCACGCTGCCGCACGAAGGCGCGATCGACGAAGGCCGCCTCGATGAAGAACGACGGCTGATGTACGTGGGTATCACGCGCGCCAAGGAGATGCTGACGCTGTCGTTCTCAGCCAGGTCGCGCAAGTACGGCGAGGTCCTCTCGAACGATCCGAGCCGATTCCTCGAAGAATTGCCGCAGGACGATCTGCACTGGGACGGTAAGGATCCCGAGGCCGACGCTGAAGTGAAGATGGAAACCGCGGCCACCCACATGGCGCGCATCCGCGCCATGCTCGCCAGCGGCGCCTGATTCCGCCTGACCCCTCAATCCCGCTCGGTAGGAGCCGATTCATCGGCGATAGCTCCACCCTTCAAATTAACTTCTCAGCCTCGAGCTCGCTCTTCAGGTACGCGTAGTAGATCGGTGCGGCCACCAGCCCCGCCAGACCGAATGCCGCCTCAAACACCAGCATCGCGATGAGCAGCTCCCAGGTGCGCGCACGGATCTGTCCGCCGACGATCTTCGCGTTGAGGAAGTACTCCAGCTTGTGCACCACGATCAGGAAGCCGAGCGCCGCCACGCCGACCCATAGCGACACCGACAGGCCGGCGATGGTGATCAGCACGTTGGAAATCAGGTTGCCCACTACGGGCAGGAGACCGACGATGAAAGTGAGGATCACCAGGGTCTTGGCCAGCGGCACGTGAATTCCGAACATCGGCAGGCCCACCAGCAGGAACAGGGCCGCCAGCGTGGTGTTGATCGCCGAAATCTTCAGCTGGGCAAAGATGATGTTGTGGAAAGCATCGGCCAGGCGCATCGCCCGGGTCGAAAGCTCGAAAGACAACGGACGTGCCGGGCGCCCTCCCGAGCCGTGGGAAATGGCAACGATGGCGCCGAGCACCAGGCCGATCAGGATGTGCGCGAACACGCGCGCCGCCGTGGTACCCACCAGCTTGAGATCGCCCGCGTGCTCGTGGGCCCAGCCCATGCCCTGCTCGCGGAAATCGACGAAGCTGTCCGGGAGCCGCGAGGTCAGCCACGCCGGCAACTGCTCGTGGGCTTTGTCGAACAACGGCAACAGTTTGCTATCCCATAACTCCTGGGGATCGCCGATGTCGCGCCGATAGAAGCCGAGCGCGGCGACCACGATCAGGATGAGGGCGCCAACCACGACGATCGCGACGAAACCGACCGCAATCAGTCGTGCGCGCTCACCGGGAATGACGCGTCGAATGAGTGGCGTGAGCGCCTCGACCACCTCATAGACCAACAGGCCGGCCAGCAGGGCCGATACCAGGTGGAGCATGACGACGCCCCACAGCGCAAGCGCCGCTAAGACGTAGGTGGCGATGCGAATGTTGCGCGAATCGCCTGGCGTGCTGACCATGGGTGACACTCCTTGAAGTTGGCGGGATTCCATCAGGCCGGCGATGAACGCTAGATCAAGTGCCCGGCTTCCAGTTCAGCCTTGAGGTATGCGTAGAAGATCGGCGCCGCGATCACGCCAGGCAGTCCGAACGCCGCCTCGCAGAGCAACATGGCTACCAGGAGCTCCCAGGCACGGGCCCGGATCTGGCTGCCGACGATGCGCGCGTTTAGGAAATACTCGAACTTGTGGATGACGATCAGGAAGACCAGCGCGCCTATACCGACGTAAAGGGAGACCGACAGACCAACGATGGTGATCGCCGTATTCGACAGCAGGTTGCCGATGACGGGCAGCAGGCCAACGAGGAAGGTGATCACGATCAGCGTTTTCGTCAGCGGCAGGTGCACGCCGAACAAAGGCAGGATGCAGAGCAGGTACACCGCGGTCAGGAAGGTGTTGACCAGCGATATCTTGATCTGGGCGAACACGATGTTGTGAAACGCATCGGCCAGGCGTGCACTGCGCAAGCTCAGCTCCGCTGCGAATGGGCCAGCCTGGTGCGAGGGGCGTGTGCGACTCAGCGCTACGATCGCACCGAGCACGAGGCCGATGAGGATGTGCACGAGGACACGGGCGGCCTCCTTGCCGGCAAGCTGCAGGGTGCCCGCGTTAGAGCGTGCCCAGTCGAGCGCCGTGATGCGCAGCGCGTCGACACTTTCCGGCAACCGGGCGACGACGGCCTGCGGCATCTGCTCGCGAGCCCGCTCGACCAGGGGCATCAGCTTGTTCTGCCAGAGATCCTCGGGATTGCCGATCTCGTTGCGGAAGAAGCTGATGCCGCCGAGGATGAGCAAGCTCAGCAGGCCAACGACGACGATGGCGACCAGGGCCACGGCGAGCACGCGCGCGCGGTCGCCCGACAATCGGCGTCCCATCAGGGGTGCCACGGACACCACGACCTCGTACACGAGCAATCCGGCGAGCAGGGCCGGCAGCAACCGCAGGTAGAGCACGAGGAAAAGGCCGAGACCCATCGCGATGTAGCTGGCGATGCGGATGACATGAGTGCGCGGGCTGGCGACGTCCATGAAAGACCTCGTCGGGAATGAGGGCGCAGTCTGTCAGGACGCAGGGGCTATGCGCCAGAGGCGTGCTTCCCGTCGTCACGCTGTCGTAAACTCCCCGGACAATCGCCGGCCCACGGGCGACGATGCCTGTTTCGCAAGGGGTTCCCATGATGAAGTTCGTTCCGGTCGCGCTCGCCGCGGCCCTGGTGCTCACGGGTTGTGCCGCCACGCCCCACACGCAGACCGCCACGGCAGTAGCTGCGCCCGTAGCGGCTCCCGCCGCCACCGGCCCTGCCGCCGATGACAACCTCAATGCAGTGGCCTGGTCGCAGAACGCCAGCGAACACGACTTCATCTACCTGCAGACCTTCCGCGATGCGCAGGAGAAACTTCTCAAAGCGAAGCAGGATCCGAACTGGGACGCGCTGCCGAAGGACGACCGCGCAGCCCACGCTTCGCTCAAAGGCCTGAAGCCCGCCGTGGTGCTCGATATCGACGAAACGGCGCTTGATAACTCGCCCTATCAGGCACGCCTGATCCGCGCCGGAGGCGAGTTCAACGAAGCCGACTGGGCAGCCTGGTGCAAGGAAGCGATCGCGCGTCCGCTGCCGGGTGCGCTCGCATTCACGAAGTTCGCCGCCGAGCACGGCATCGCCGTCATCTATATTTCCAACCGCGCCAAGGACCTGGACGAAGCCACGCTGGCCAACCTGCGTTCGGCGGGCTTCCCGGTGGCAGGGAAGGAATCCTTCCTGGGCCTGGGTACCTTCGTCGAAGGTTGCGAGCAGGTGGGCAGCGAGAAGGGTTGCCGTCGCCAGCTGGTCGCGAAGAACTATCGCGTGCTGATGCAGTTCGGCGATCAGATCGGCGATTTCGCCAATGTCCTGGGTAACAACGTGCAGGGCCGGGCCAGGGCCATGGCTCCCTATACGGCGTGGATCGGCGAGCGCTGGTTCGTCCTGCCGAACCCGACCTACGGTAGCTGGGAACCGGCGCTCTTCGACAACGACTTCAGCCTGCCGCGTGGCGAGCGCCGACAGAAGAAGATCGAGTCGCTTCGCACCCAATAAAATCATCAACTTACAGTGATAAAGTTAAGGCATTGCTTTAGCAATGTTATTTAACTATTATTCTCTCGCCGAAACCCGTGGCGCCAAAAGCAATGCGGGCAAGGCCATTTCCCTTACCGGCCTCGGGCTGGATAACCCCGTGAAGCGATGAGCCTCCGGGGTTTTTTCTTGTACGCTCCCCGTCCCCGCCTCCCGAAGACGTCGAAGCCCCCATGCGCCGCCTATCGCACCTGGCCTGGATCCTCCTGCTGGCAGTCGGCCTGCTTTCCGCCTGCAACCACAAGCCGAAGGATGCCCCCGGCACGCCCGGTGGCGGCTCGCCCGAAGATGCCATGCGCGATTCGCTGGATCTGCTTCGCGACGGCAAGTTCGACATGTTCTGGAGGCACGCCCTGCCGCCGGCGGACTTTGCCGCCCTGCGCGCCGATTGGGTGAAGCGAAACGCGCCTACCGAGCCGCTCGATGCCGACGATCGTGCGAAGTTCGAGGCTGGCGTAAAGCGCCTGACCGAACCCGACGCGGAAAAGAAGCTATTCGCCGACCTCCGGCCGACGCTGGTCCGGTTCGACCACGACTACAAGGACCAGATGCCGTTACTCTCCGGCGTCGGTCAGTCGATGGCGCTCACGGCGATCGATCAGGCCAAGGACCTCACCGTCTCGCAGAAGCGCCAGCTGCGCGAGGCGGTCAACGTCGTCGCGCCCTGGACGCAGACCGTGCCATGGGGCGACCAGGCCAAGGCGAAGGAAGCGATCGGCATCCTTGTCGATACTGCGCGCAAAGCCAACCTTTCCACGCCCGATGCGCTGCACGCGATGACCTTCGAGCAGTCCATGGCCACCTGGTCGACCGGGTGGATGGGATTCAAGCGATTGTTTGCCGTTTACGGGCTGTCGATCGACAAGAGCTTCGAGTCGATCAGCATCGACACCATCGAGAACAGTGGTGGGTCGGCGCACGTGAAAATTACCTACATCCTGCTGGACAAGCCGATCCAGACCGAAGCCACCCTGGTGCTTCTCGACGGCCGCTGGTACGACAGCGATCTGCTGCAGAGTGTCCGCGCCGAGCACCTCCAGCTCAATCCGCCGGCGCAGCCTGCGCCGACGGGTAGCGCGCCAGCCCTGCCCGGCACGGCCGCCCCGCCACCGCCGCGAAACGATGGTGCGCCGGTCGCAACCGCCCGGCCCCGCTGAAGCCGTACAATCCCACGATGTCCGAATTTCCGATGAGTGCGGGTCCGCACATCCATGTCGCCCGTTCACCCTGGTGGTTCAAGCTACTGGGTCGGCTTCTCGAACCCTGGGTACGGATCAAGCGCGATCCCGCCGAGCCGACCGCCCTGCTCGTCAGCGGAGCGGCCGTCTGCTACGCCATCGAGCGTGACGGCGCCTCCGACGCGCTGATCCTCGAACGCGCCTGTCGCGAAGCCGGCCTGCCCAGCCCGATGCAGTTGCTGGAGCTGCCCGGCCGCCGCCGTCGCTCGGTGTTCTCCCTGAGCCGCCGCCATGGGTGGTTGTTCGGTCGCACGGATGCGCGTGGGCCCAAGGAGCCGATCGGCCAGCTCATCCGTGCGCTGGAAGACGATCCGCAGCGCGATATCCAGGTCGTGCCCGTTTCCATTTACGTGGGCCGCGCACCGAATCGTGAGAGCGGCTGGTTCAGCGTGCTCTTCGCCGAAAACTGGCTGGTGGTCGGTCGTTTCCGCCGCATGCTCGCCCTTCTGCTCAATGGCCGCGATACCGTCGTGCATTTCTCCGCACCGGTGTCGCTGCGTAGCGTGCTGGCCGATTCAAATGGTCTGTCGCCGGAGCGACTCACGCGCAAGATTGCCCGTGTGCTGCGCACCCACTTCCGCCGCATCCGTGCGGCCGTGATCGGCCCCGACCTGTCGCATCGACGTACCGTGGTCGACGCGGTGCTGAACACCGAGCCGGTGCGCGACGCCATCGCCGCCACGGCCAGCAAGGAAAACATCACGCTGGCCAAGGCCCAACGACGCGCACGCGATTTCGCACTGGAGATCGCGGCGGATTACTCGCACCCGGTGGTCCGCTCGACCTCGTTCCTGCTTTCCAACTTCTGGAACAAGCTCTACGACGGCATCGCCATGCACCATTTCGACAAAGCCCGCGCCGCGGCGCCGGGTCATGAAGTGGTCTACGTGCCCTGCCATCGCAGCCACACCGATTACCTGCTGCTTTCTTACCAGCTGCATTATTCGGGCGTGGTGCCGCCGCACATTGCCGCGGGCGTGAACCTCAACCTGCCTGGCGTCGGCCCCATCCTCCGTCGTGGCGGCGCGTTCTTCCTGCGCCGCAGCTTCAAGGGCAATGCGATGTATTCGGTGGTCTTCAACGAATACCTCGCCCAGCTGGTCGATCGCGGCGTGCCGCTGGAATATTTCATCGAAGGCGGCCGCTCGCGTACCGGGCGCCTGCTCGCCCCGCGCGCCGGTATGCTGGCGATGACACTGCGCGCCTTCCTTCGTGCACCGCGTCGTCCGGTGCTGTTCCAGCCCGTGTACATCGGCTACGAGAAGCTGATGGAAGGCAAGTCGTATGCCGGTGAGCTTTCCGGCAAGCCGAAGGAAAAGGAATCCCTGCTTGGCCTGATCCGTGGCCTGAAGGTGCTGCGTCAACGCTACGGGCACGTCACACTGAATTTCGGCGAGCCCATCCTGCTCACGCCCATGCTCGATTCGGTCGCGCCCGACTGGCGACAGACCACCGCCGAACACGATGCCAAGCCGGAATGGATGAGTCACCTGGTCGACGATCTCGCCGAACGCATCCAGGTCAACATCAACCGCGCCGCCGACGTCAATCCCATCAACCTGATCGCGCTCGCGCTGCTGGCCACGCCCAAACATGCGATGGCCGAGAACGATCTGGTCGCCCAGCTCGAGCTGACCAAATCGCTGTTCCAGGAGCTTCCGTATTCGGACCGGGTCACCATCACGCCGATGAATCCACAGGGCATCATCGCCTATGGCGAACAGATGGGCTGGATCCGCCGCGTCCGCCATCCGCTCGGCGACGTGCTCGTTACCGAAGGCGAGCAGGCCGTGCTGTTGTCGTACTTCCGCAACAACGTGCTGCACCTGAATGCGGCTGCCGCGTGGGTGGCCGCGTGCTTCCTCAACAACCGACGCATGTCACGTTCGTCCGTCCTGCGCCTGGGCAAACTGATCTACCCGTTCATCCAGGGCGAGCTGTTCCTGCCCTGGGACCAGGAAGGATTCGCCCACGAGGTGCAGGAAACGATCGAGTTCTTCGTTCGCCGCGGCATCCTCGAATCCAGCAGCGAAGGTCGGGTGCTCGAGCGTGGACCGGGGCAGGACGATGGCGCCTACCAGCTGCGCGTGATCGCACGGAGCATGCTGCAGGCCTTTGAGCGCTATTACATCGCCATCGCCGCGCTGGTGAAGAATGGACCGCATACGATGAGCTCCGGCGAGCTCGAAACCGCTTGCACGCTCACGGCGCAGCGCCTGGGCCTGCTCAATGAGCTATCGGCACCGGAGTTCTTCGACAAGGCGCTCTTCCGCGGCTTCATCCAGAAGCTGCGTGAAGTGAAGGTGGTCTGGACCGACCCGAACGGCAAGCTCGACTTCAGCGACGCGCTGGAAGATATGGTGCGCGACGCACGTGTGATTCTCGCCCGCGAGGTGCGCCACTCGATCCTCAAGATCACCCCGGGCGGTGAAAACGATCGCGACCTCGACGCACGTCCACCGGACGATCCGGGTGAGACCTCGGCGGAGTCGCTGCACGACCGGCATGTCGCCAATGAAGAGACGCGGCACAAGAATCATCCCTGAGCTGACAACCTTGCTGTCGTAAGGCCGACACCATGTCGTCGTCGGCAGGGACATATCTCCCGCCGCCGACCTTCTACCCTTTGCGCTGGATTCCCACGCAAAGGATGCGGCATGGACACGGCTCCCCCGCAGGCTCCGCCTGCCATCGTCAGCAGTACACGGCAAGAGACTATCGACAGCCTTGGTCGGCTTGTCGCCGTGCAGACCTGGCTGGCCGCGCAGCAGCAGGCGGTGCCCGCCGTGCCCGCGAACCCGGCCGTCGAAGGCCGCGATGCGTGGCTGGGCTGCCTCGACGCGTTCTGGCAACAGCCGGTCGAAGACGCGCCCGGGAAACCATCTGTGCCGCGCATCGACGTGCTGGCTGCGCGCCTGGCGTCAACCATGCGCGACAATGCCATTGTCCTACGCACCGATGGCACGCTCGACGTAGCCGCCGCCGGCCTGGCGGAACGCTTCGCACGTTCGCTGGGTGGACCCCTGCCTCCCGGCATGGAAGCCCGTTCGTTACGCGTCGGCGCGGTCGATTACGCGGGGGCGGTGATCGTGATCGAGCCCACCCATCCCACAATCGTTCTGCGTTTCATGCCCGATCGCGGATGGGACGCCTTCGACAGTCTCGATCGCCTGCATGCCCAGACGGAAACGATGTGGCGCCAGGCGCTCGCTCGACGGCGTGAGCTTTCGGGCGTGCGTGCCGACGATACCGATCGGGTGATGGCGAACGATCGTTTCGTCGATTCGCTTCCCCTGCAAGCCGACGTATTTCGTGCGATGGCGCAACGTATCACCGCTTTGCAGCGAGAGAAGGTCGAGGATGCGTGGCCGTCGGCAGCCGAGGCGGAGCCATCATCGCGGTTCGCCGATGACGCCACGTTTGCACTCGACCTGCATGACAAGCTCGACATCTTCGCGATGCTCGTCGAGCGCGAAGGACGCCTGGCCGTGGCCCTCAATGAGCAGCGGCTCGCCCATGTACCCGCCGACGTGGCCCAAGGCTGGCGGAATGCGATGGAGGGTTATCGGCTGGCCAGACTCGTCGCTGCGGCATCGGCACGACACCACGTGGATGACGCGCCGCTCACACTCGCAGCATGGAGTCAGAGGGAACTTGCTGCTGCGCTCGCCCGCCGCCGCATCCATGTGGATCCAGACGATGTCCAGCTCGAAGCTACCGGCAGCGAGGGCTTCGCCTTGCCGGGGATCGGCGCGAATCGGGAGACAACCTCTGGGCGCTTGAGTCTTGTGGAGTTCGCGTTGCTCAACACGGGCTTCTACGACGGCCGACGGCTTCGCGTCGTCGCCGCCGGGCTTCCCCCCGGCTCGTCCAGCCCGGACGTGCAGGCGCTGCGCGATATGGCTCGCGAACTCAACCTGGCGCCGCGCTTCAATACCTACCTGCGCGAGCAAGTGAGCGACCCTCGCGGTCGCGAGTTCCGCAACACGACCATGCGGCTGCAGCAGGCACGCATGCGCGTCGAAACCGCCGCCGCTCGTATGAAAACCTACCTTCGCGACGAGCCCGCTGTCTTCCTGGACGACCGCGGCGAACGCGGATACCGCATGGTCGAAGCGGTGCTGGACAGCCCGGCGGCCGCGACCAGGCGCGCTGTCGGTGGTCACCGGATCACCGTGCGCCAACTGGTTTACCGGGGCGCGGCTGTCAGTGACGTGCTGATCATCGGCGTCCGGGACGCACGCAGTTCATCGCGAGTGGTGCTGTATACACCCGGCGCGCCCGATGGCCGCCCGTTCCGTGAGTTCAGCGACCGCGCGACCGCAAGCCGGGAATTCCTCTACGCCCCCGCCTTTCAGGAGTACCTGCTGAGGCGGCTGCCCGCCGAATTTGGCGAACCGCTGCCCAACCGTGCCGGTCGCCGCTTCCGCGTCTCCGAGGCCACGCGGCAGGCACACTGGGTGCTGGCAGCCCCCGGTGACGGACGTGGCACGATCACCGAGGTGCCCTTCGAGGAACGCGTGGTCGACGGTGACGTGCGTACCGCACTTTTCGACGCCGAGATCGTGCGCCAGGCGCGCGACGTCGCGTGGCTGGGTCGCAGTACCGCCCGGGCCGACACCGAAGCGGTCGCCGGCATTTTCCACGGTGTGTTGCGCGCCCTCCGTGGGCCGGGCGCGTTGGTCGAGGATACGGCGAGCGCGGTCGGGCAGGCGCTGCGCGCGACCTGGCGCTTCTATGACAGCGTCAAAGCAGGCGATGGTAGCCAGGCCTTCGTGGATTTCACCGAAGCCTATACGGCGTCGTTGAGCTTCGCCGGCTGGTATACCGGCATGTCGAATGCCGCGCGGTACAGGCTATCGCTACGTTCCGGCGGAAACGCCATGCGCAGCGTGGATGCGGGCATCCCACTCAGGGATGCACGGCAGCGTCTGGATCCGCGTTACGCCGTGCGCGATATCGACCTGGGCGGCATCAGGCCGGATACCTCCGGCATTCACCGGCTGAACGGACATCGCTACATCCGTCAGCACGAGCATGTCTTCGAACTCCGGCACGATGTGTCCTCGGGCACGTGGCGTCTCGCCCATCCCAATGCGCTGGATGCCGCGATGCCAGGACCTGCCGTGGAGCGGACGGTGGCCGGTGGCTGGCGGCTGCGCACGGACATCGGCTTGCGTGGCGGCTGGGTCGATGACGTCGCGTTTCCGCAGCCACACACACGCAGTGTCACCGGTCATGAGCTCGAGGGGCTCACCGAGTTTCAACGCTGGACTTTCCAGCAATCATTCAACGGGCGCCTCCGCAACGGGGGCGAGGGCAGCCTGATCTACTGGGAAGCGATATCGCGCGCCCATCCACGAGGGGTGACGCTGCGCCAGCGCACCGCCTGGAACGACGCGTTGCGCACGGCGAGAGCGACGCCGCCGGAACCACTACAGACAGGGTTGCGACCGCCGCCCGGCGCTTCCTGGCGCGTGCTGCCAACGAACGAATGGCCTGCTGCACTCTGGCACTATCCGCCTGGGATCGGTGCCGTCGTGGCTGGAGAAGGTCCCATCGCGCTGTCACTCGAGGCCTTGCCTGGATCTGGCCTCACCGGCCTTCGAGCAACCACCCGGGCGCCGGCTGGCGCAGGAGGGCCGACATGGATCCGCTTGCACCTCGAACGCTTCCGAAACCGACTCGGCACGCCGACTTCTCCTGGCCTCAGGATCATCGAAGATCGGCGCGGTCCGGAGCCCACCTATGTGATCCAGCCTGAGGTGGGCTATCCGGTTGGCTTCCTCGGTCTTGAACCGGCAGACTTCACCCCCGGCGGGCGGCCACCCTCCCGTCACTGACGCATAGCCTTCGTAGGCGAAACGGCGGTCGCGATGTCAGCTTAGTGGAGCCTACATCGCGACCGCCGCCCCCGACCATCTCGGACGATCCCGACAGCCAGGGCTTGGCGGGACTGTCTACAGTGTGCGCCCACGCTCACTGAAGACATGCCAATGGATATGGCACCCCCGGAAGCGCTTCCGGCGATCGCGCGCGCTCATGGCGACGAAGCCGCAACACGCATATCGCGCATCGCCGACGCCCAACGCTGGCTGATCGACCAGCAGAGCCGTCTCCCGACCATTCCTTTTCATGGCGATCCTTCGACCAGGGCTATCTTCCTGGAGCATCTCGCCGCCTTCTGGCGAGCTCCCGTCGCCGCCTATCCGGATCAACGCCCCGTCGCCCGCGTACAAGCCTTCGCGCTGCGTTGGGCCGCGGTTATGTCGGACGAGGCGGCACTCGGTGTCGCCGACGGAAGCCTGGACGAGAAAGCCAGGGAAGCGATCCTCGCCTTCACCCGGACGCAAGGACACCTGACACCGCCGCACGTCCACGTGCATGAGCTCACGGCAGGCACGTTCCGTTACGCGGGCAGCCTTGTCGTCACCAACGACCACGACGCCCCGTCTGCCCTGCTGTTCACACCCGATCGTGGCTGGGAGCGATTCAACGGACTGGAGCCTCTCCATACGGAAATCGAAGAGCGCCTGCGCGAAACACTGGCTGCAACGGGACGTCTTCCTGGCCTTGCCGATGACGATGCCCCCACTCTGACCGGCGACGTGTCCGTAACGTCGCGCGAGATCGGGGGCGACGCCCTCAACGTGCTGGCGGAGAACATCGTCGATGTCCAACGACGCAGGGTGATGGATGCATGGACGCTGCGCGATGATGGCGAGGGCCGGCAACTCCGCCTGGCTGATCGCCTCCACGATGCGCTATCGGCCGAACACTATCTCGATGTAGAGGCCATGCTCCAGCGTAGGCAAGCCCGCCTGGTCACATCGGTTCAGGAGCTGCGGCTCGCGCAACTTCCCGACTTCCTGCGCAATCAATGGCGAAAGGCGCTCGTCGATTACCGAACGGCCCTGGCGGATGCAGGGCGCATTCTCGCCAACGAGGGCCTCGACAAGGTCGCATCCATCGATCAGTTCGCGCGCTTTACGCTGGGCGCAGTCCTGCGAGGCCGGGGAATAGCCGACGACCCCGCGGACATCACGATCGAGTTGTTCGGCACGACATCCAGTATCACCTACGGCTATAGCGGCACCGACGTCGAGCGGCGATCGCTGGTCGACCTTGCCCGCGAGAACTTCGGCTTCCTGGAAATGCGCGGCATGCAAGCAAGGACGAGTTCAGGGGGTTTCCTCCTGGCACTCGGACGCGACGACATCGTCGACATGATTCGCGGCCTCGACCTCAGGAACAGCTACCAGAACTATCTCGTGCGCCAGCTGAAGACCTCCGCACAGGGCCAGCGTGCCCGCGCCGCGTCAGCTCAACTGCAGGAAGCGAGGATGCGATTCGAACTGATCGACGCGCGTTCGACCGCCTACATCCAAGGCGACACAAAGGATTTCATCGACGATCACGCCGAACGTGGTTATCGCTGGGTCGAGGCGATCCTGGATGCACCCGCGGCTGCGGGGCGGCGTCGCGTCGAGCATCACGACATCGTTGCAAGCCATGTCGTCTATGAAGGCGCACGTCTCAAGGATGTCCTCGCCATAGGCGTGCGCGCGCAAGGAAGTGTCTACCGGACGATCCTGTATACGCCCGATGCACCCGACGGACGCAGCTTTCGCGAGTTCACCGACCGCCAGGCCGCAGCCGCCAGCTTCCTGCACAACCCGGCGTTTGAGCCGTATCTGCTCGAACGGCTACCTGCAGCGTGGTCAACCATAGACCGCGATGGCGCCACACGCCGCTTTCGCGTCTCGACGGGTACGCGGCGTGCCGTCTGGGCACTTTCCGGTCAGAGCGGCGAGCGTCCCTTCACACTGACCGAAGGCCGCTTCAAGGAAGACGAAATCGCCGGAAACATCTTCGATGCATCGTACGACGTAGCGCTCGGCCAGCTTGGCCGCGACGCCGCGGAATTCGCCCGTTCCACGGGAGAGGCAGATTACGACCATGCGAAGTCGATCGGTGTGTTGTCGGCTCGCTTCGCGGAAGGCTTCCTGCCCGTGCGCCTTGGCGCGGCAGCCGGCAGCATCAGGGCGCTCCATGCGATCTGGAACGGAATCGAGAACGTGAGCCGCGACGAACGCCTACAGGCTTTCGAGAACTTCATCGATGCCTTTTCATCCATCGGCGATCTGGCGGCAAGTCAGGTCCTGGTGCGCTCGCTTGGCCGGACGGTGCTCACGAAGGTACCCGGAAGGCCGCGGCAGTTGGTGGCGTCACGGGTACGGCTGCCCGATCTCGATGCCACGTTCGACCCACGTTACGTCGATCGCGGCGTACGCCTGCAGGATGCGCGCTCCGTGAGCAACGGCGTCTACGAGTTCGGTGCGAACCGATATATCGAGCATGGCGGGAACGCCTACCGGGTGCACTTCGATCGCGACAACGCGACCTGGCGCCTGCGAAAGCCCAACCATTCATCGGCCGATTATTCGCCACCCGTGTCTCGCGATGGCACCGGACAGTGGCAGCACAACAAACACGTGGGACTGCGCGGTGGAGCATCGGACAAGCCCGATCTCTATGATCGGGAGCCGGCCGAACTGCTGGTCGACTATCGCGGACTGAATCCCGAGACGGCGGGCCTCAGCAGCAACGACATCGATATCCTGGTCGAGGCATTGGCGCGCCAGGGCCTCCGTTCCGGCGTGGTGAAGCGGCTCGTCTACGATCGCACGCATGACCGGCCTACGAGCGCCGTTCTCTCACGCCACTGGGATAGCGCACTCGAGGAGGCTCGCCGGCCGCCGCCAAACATACGTACGCCCTCGCCACCAGCGCCAACCAGCTTCGAACTCAAGAAACTCGAACGCAGCCAGTGGCCCACCACGGTCTGGCATTACACCACCCCGTTCCGCCACGCGATGTTCAAGGGAACGACGCTCACATTGAATCAGTCGCTTCCGGCCGCGACGGGGCCTTCCGGGCTCCACGTGATGACGCTCGACCCTAACCGCCCGTCACGGCAGATCGTAGAGATCATGCGGGGAAGGGGCCGGTCAAACAGCTTCACCGACGAACGCGTGCGGAACATCGCCGGGGCGTATGTCGAAATCGACCTCGGGAAGCTGCGTGACCGGCAGCGAGCGGACGGCACTTACGAGTTCAACGTCTACACCGTCACTCGCCGTTCCGGACTGGAATTCGTCATCAAGCCGACCCTGCCCGCGCCGGACCCGGGCATCGCGCCGCTATCCCCCCGCCGCCAGCGAGATCTCGCCGGCATATCTCTGCAGGCCGGCGAATTTCGCACCGGCCTGCGCTCTTTCTAATCACCTACCACTATCGCAAGGAGAACGACATGGACGTCCAACCGACCACATCGCCGGAAGTCGTGCAGAGCGAAAGCCAGGCGGCCGTCGACGCACTGCGGCGCCTCGCTGCCACGTCCGCTGCCATCGACCGCCTGTACGAAGGGCAGCCGTCCCTGGCCGAGGCCAATGCGCAAGGCGCACAAGCCCTGCTCGACGCACTGCCGACTTTCTGGTCATCGGCACAGGCAACCGGTGGTGAAGTACGTAGCATCGCACTAGCCCGTCACCTCGCCGACGTGATGAAAGAGGAGGCCACACTACGAGGCCTCGATGGAACGCTTGGGCAAGCCGCCGCAGCGCTTGCGACACGCGTCGCCGCCACGAACACTGGTGTCCTTCCCGCGGGCGTGCACGCACGCGAGCTTCTGCTGGGTGAATCTCCCCACGCTGGTTCGCTGGTCGTCGTGGACGACAGGATGCCCGACCTCGCTCTGCTGTTCACCGCGCATGGGGGCTGGGAAGCTTTCGACTCGCTGGAGCGCTTGCTCAACACCACCCGACGTCGCTTGCTGGAGTCGGTAGATCCCGAGGATGCATTCGGCCTCGAAGCTGACGCGCTCGCTGAAGCGAAGCTGCGGGGCACCGTCGGTACAAGGGAGCTCACTGGCGGCATCTTCGACGCCCTGGCCACCCGCATGATCGATGTGCAGCTCGCCCGTATCGCGCTCGCCGCGGACGATCATGGCCTCGACAGCGACGAACCTGACGCCGCGACACGTCTCGGCGACCGGATCCGCTACGAACTTTCGCCGGCGGCGATGCTCGACATCCACGCCATAGAGAGACTGCGTGAAGCGATGCTGCTCGAAGCTGCCATGGCGCAACGCCTGGCGGGCGTTCCCGACGACGTCCGCACCGCGTGGTACGAAGCACGTGATTCCTACAACGATACGCTCGCAGCGGCAGCCATGTTCCGCATGGCCGCCGGCGCACAGGCACCATTGACCTTGCGCGCCTTCGCGTCACGCGAGCTGGCGGCGAAGCTGGCGACCCTGGGCATTGACGACTCGCCGGAAGCGATCACGGTCGAGATCGCACGGATCAAGGTCCTGCCAGGTCCGCTCGCGGCATTCGACCCGCTGCCCGGCTCGACGACGCCACGGCAGATGTCGCTGGTGGAACTCGCATGCCAGAACATCGGTCGGTTCTCCCTGGACACCCTGCACGCGAAGGACGCGAAGGGCACATCGCTTCGCGACCGCCTTGGCCATGGCGCAGTTCGCGACATGGTCCGCGATCTCGACATCGCGAACCGCCATCAGGCGCACGTTGAACAGCGTCTTCGCCAGGGGCCGGTGGGCGCTCTTGCGCGAAAATTGGCCATGACGGTACAAGTCGCTCAAATGCGCCTGGAGGCGGCCGAGGCGCGGCTTTCGTACTATCTGCCGGGCGAGCCACGCTCTTTCATCGACGACCGGGACGAGCGGGGATTTCGCTGGGTCAGCGCCGCGCTGGATACGCCGACCAGCCAGCGGCAGGTGGACAAACACGACATCGTCGCCTCCCAGATCATCTACAGGCAGGCTGCGCTGGACGGTATCCTCGTCTTCGCTTCGCGCACACCGGCAAGTGCGTCGCGCGTCGTCATGTATACGCCGGACGCACCGGACGGCATCTCGTTCCGCGAGTTCGAGGACCGACAGGACGCCGCGAAGCGCTTCCTCTATCACCCGGCGTTCCGCGAGTACCTGCTCGACCGACTTCCCGCCGAGTTCGCCACCGTGTCATCCAATGGGGCGACACGCCGGTTCGCCGGCGATCGCCTTGCCCATTGGGTGCTCGGTGCCAGTGGAGATGCTTCGTACACCCAGACCGTCGAGCCATTCGACGAGCGCGAGGTGCGTGGGGATTTTCTCGCGGCGACGTATGACGCGACCGTCGAAAAGTACCGGCGCGATGCACGATTCCTTGCGCGGACCACCGCTGGTGCGGATAACGATGCGTTGCTTGGCTACCTGCAAACCCGTCTGAATCCGCCGGCGCACCTGGCGGAAGTGGCGGTCATGGATGTGCCGGCCAGCCTCGCGCGCATGATCCAGGCGTCCTGGCGTTTTTACGACCACGTGAAGGCTGGCGATACCGGACAAGCATTCGTCGCCTTTACGGATGGCTACGTGAACGCGCTCAACCTCGTGGTGCCACCGTACATCGGCGGACGCCACATCGCTGGCGCCATCGTACGCTCCCGCACGGCGACACGCGGCGTCGCAAGTTCCGGAGTGCGTCTCACGACGCCGCAGGTCCGCTTTGACGATCGCTACGCGGCACGCGGTCTGCGCAAGCCCGGCAAGCCCGATCAGGAAGGTATCTTCCGTGTGCGCGGCCAGTCTTACGTCGAACAGGAGGGCACGCTGTTCCTCGTCCGCCACGATGCCGACTACGGCCGCTGGCGCCTCGCGCCGTCCCGGGGAGCCCTCGACGCGAACTTCACCGGTCCGCTGATCGAGCGGGTCGATGACCGGTGGGTCTACGCGCTCGATGTCGGCCTGCGCGGAGGCATGCGGAGGTTGCGCGAGCGGTTGCGCCGAGTCGCCATTCGCGACGACGCAGCGCCCGCAGGTGGTCTTGTCCCTGATGGCGCGGCCGTCGCCGGGCCGGCACCGAACCCTGCTGCGCCCGCCGCACCTGCGCCCATTGCCATGCCTGCGGTGATGGAGCCCTTCCGGGCCGAGATCACCGCTGCGCTGATCGACAATCCGAGCGCCAACGCATTGGTCAGGGACGACGGGGCGTATATGAAACTGGTGGTCAAACCTCGCAGCGCGATGATCCTCGACCCACTCCTTCATCCGGATATCGCCGAACTCAGCGCTCACCAGCGACGGGTGTTCCTGCACGAACTGGACACCCGCTTCGTCCTTGCCACCGAGCGTGCGGAAGTGCTGCGCGTTCGTGGATATGCGCAGAGCGACGGTCGTCGACTGCCGTCGCCGCCACCCTCACCCGGAGTAGCGCAGGGCATCGACATCCAGTCTCCCTCGATTTCATCGTCCACCGGCGATCCGCTACCTCCCGCGCCGACACTCTCGCCCAGCCAGCAGGGACGTTGGGATGATGCGTTGGCGGTGGCCAGGAGCACGCCTCGCGTACCACCGCGACGATCGGGCGCTTCCACCAGCGCGACCGTCACCGAGGGCGTGCCCGCCAGCGAGCTCGTCCCTCCCGACGAATGGCCCGACCGCATGTGGTATTTCAGCGACCGGCTCTTCGAACGGGAGGTCTGGCCGTTGTTGAATCGCGAAGGAATCACGCTGGGGCACGACGCCGCCTGGGTCGACACCGCACGCGGCACGCGTACCTATCCGGTCTCCGTCCTTCCGCCGGAAATGCCGGCCGCGAGACTGTCCGAGGCACTCGGCACGTCGCCGATACAGCAGGCCGGCCAACGCGATCCACTGGCTTACGCCATGCAGATCGACACGGTGCACCTTCGCGACCCGTGGCGGTGGGTCGGTCCTCACCATGCCGTGCCCGGCCCGGGGGCAAGCCTCGAGCTGCGCCGCCGCCTCCTGCCCAACGGCGAGTACCAGTACCTGCTGCAGAGCAGCCAACCAATCCGCATCTACTCCGAACACATCATCGACCTGGGGCGACGCGGTCGGCGTCCGGCGCCATACAGCGCGCTTCGCCACTGAACCATCACGATAAGGAAATCTCCATGGATATGACTCCCCCACAGGTACCACCGCCGCATCTCCAAAGCGTCTATCAGCACGCCTCGGAAGCGTTCGACCGGGTTATCGGTCTGCAGGGCTGGCTCGCTACGGAGCAAGCCAGCCTTCCCGCACTTCCTGACAGCATCGAGCCAGGCACGCTTGCTCCTTACCTTCTCGCCATCGATGCGTATTGGAGTCATCCGCCCGCAGATGGCTCTTTGGCCATATCGCGACGTGTGACGATCGCCAGCCGCATCGCGGCCGGCGCGCGCGATCTCGCCGTGCTTGCTCACCAGGACGGCATACTCGACCCGTCCGAGTTCGCGTTGGTCACCTCGCTGACGTCGGGTACGGGCGCCGATCTTCCTTCCCACCTTAAGGTTCGAGAACTACTGTTCGGCCAGGAAACCTACGCCGGTGTCCTGCTCGTCCAGGACGAACGCGTGCCTGACCACACCCTTGTGTTCTCAAGCGACCATGGCTGGGAATCGTTCCCGCGGTTGGTCGACGCCCATGCCGAGATGGAGCGGCGCGCGCGCAGCGCACTTGTCCTGTCCCCGGATCTTCCCGGCATGGCGCGCCAGCATGTGGCGTCGATCGGTCCCGAGGCGTTCGTCGATTCCCGTGACATCGTCGGCCGCCCCTTCAGCAGACTGGTCGATCGACTGATCGACGTACAGCGTGACAAGCTTCGTCAGGCGTGGTTCGAGTTCTCACTGGACGACGAGGGTAACGCCAGGTCGCGGACGCTGAGGGATACAGCGTTCGACGCCTTGCGCCTGGATGGCATGTTCGATTCAGAGCACGTGCTTGCCATACGCCATGCCGCCCTTATGGAGGCGATCAACGAACAACGGCTCGAGCGCGTTCCTGTCGACGTCGCCGCTGAATGGCGGAACACCGGGAATGTCTATCGTTCCGTATCGGATGCCGTGACCGTCGACGAAGCCACGGCTGGCCTGAGCGCACCGCTGGGCTTGCCAGCGTACGCGTCTGCCGTCATTGCCGAACGCCTGCGCGCACTCGGTATCGCTCATGATCCGGCGGATATCCGGATCAGCATCGATCGTGGCGCCGACCCCGCCGCTCGGCTGGCGTCGCTGCAAGCGCTGTTCGAGGGGCCGACGCCCGAGCACATCAAGCTGGTCGACCTCGCCTACCAGAACATCGCCGCGTTCGATCCGGCAAGGCTCAGCGCACACACGAGCGACGGCACCACCATCGACACGCTGGACGATACAGCCATCCGTCGTCTCGTCCGCGACCTCGATCTTTCGTCGCGGTATCAGGACTACGCAGCCTCGGCATTCCGCACGGGCAATGATGCGGCGATACGCCGTGACCATGCCGCCCGCCTGCAGTCGACACACATGCGTTTCCTCGCTGCAGAGGCACGACTGTCCTACTACCTGGACGATGCGCCGCGCTCGTTTCTCCCCGATCGCTCTGAACGCGGTTACCGCTGGGTGAAGGCCGCACTGGACACGCCAATAGCGGTCGACCGCGCACGCATTGAGGGACATGAGACATCGTTGTGCGCCAGATCACTTACCTCGGCACACCGCTACGCGACATCCTCGCCTTTGGCGTACGACATCCGGCCAGCGTGGCGAGCGTCGTTCTCTACACGCCGGATGCACCCGATGGCCTCACCTTCCGCGAGTTCGCCGACCGGGCCGAAGCCGGCCGACAATTCTTCTATCATCCCGCCTTCCGGGAATACCTTCTCGACAGGCTTCCCGCGGAGTACGCCCACGCACTTCCCAACGGCAGCTCACGCGAGTTCGCCGGTGACAACCTTGCCAACTGGGTATTGGGATCGAGTTCCAACGCCGCTTACACGCGAACCCAGGCGGCCTTCGACGAGCGCGAGGTGAGCGGCGACTTTCTCAGCGCAGCCTATGAGGTGGACGTACAGCTCGGCTTGCGCAACGTACAGGCATTCACGCGCAGTGCGGAGCGGGCGAACTGGACATGGCTGGTGGAGCGTCTGGGCACGACGACAACGCACCGGATCGTCGAGGATGCGGTCAAGGGAATCGTCACGGCACCAGCACGCGCGGCACAGGCGGCGTGGCGTTTCTATGACAACGTCAAGGCGGGGGACCATGCCCAGGCCTTCGTCGACTTCGCGGATTTCTACAACACCTCGCTTTCCGCTGCGCTTCCCGCCTACTCGCTGGGCTCGTCCTCCGTAGGCCATGCCATCACGGGGGCGCGCTTTCGCACCGCTGCCGGACGCCTCGTCGAAGCGAGGCCGGCGGCGCAGCCGGCCGTGATCTTCGAACCTCGCTTTGTCGCAAAGAACATTCGCAAGACGGGCCAGGCCGATCGCGAAGGCGTCTTCACGATCCAGGGCAAGACCTACATCGAACACCGTGGTCAGCTCTACCGGGTCGTTCGCGACCACGACTACGCCACCTGGCGGCTCAGCCGTCCGGAGACAAGCACGACGTTCGGCGGCCCCGCCATCCAGCGTACGTCCGCCGGGACCTGGGCGTATCGCAGGGTCGGACTTCGTGGCGGCAGCGGCCGCGGCCAGGCCGGAATGGCGGAACGGCAGCCAGACCTGTATGACGAACTCCAGGCCGAGGTCGAACTGTCCTTTCCCGACCCCGTAGAACTCGAGCTCGTCGCCAGACGGATAAGGTTCGAGCACACCGCCTACGAAGGCCCCTTGTTGACGCCACCACCTGCCATCTCCCCTGCGCAGCGCCTTCGCTGGAATGACGCCCTCATTCGCGGACGCCTACGCCAGGCCCAGCGCCTCGGAGGCACCGCAAGCGCTGCGCCTGTGGATCTCACCCTCCGGTATGGACGATATCGTTCGATACCGAGGACTGAAGCCCCGGCCGAGCTCTGGTACTACGACAACCGACCCTTCCAGACGAGTGGTCTGGTACGCACCCGCGGTACCAGTGGCTACCTGCTGAGTTCCACGAGCCGCGGATACAGCCTCGACCTGGCTGAGATCACGTCCGGCCTCATCGAACGTGAGATGTATGGCATTCGTCTCACCAGTGTGCCGCCCACGGCGCCGATCGCGCAGATCAACGAAGCGATGGGAGTGCATCACATCACGCGAAGCGGCGGCTTCGCCGTCCGCATCGATCCCTCCAGCCTGTATCAGCCGTTGTCGCCCTACGTGCTCCGGCAATACGGGAGCGCTGGAGTGGCCTCCAGCACCACCGCGGGCCAGTACGCCGGAGGTGTCCCCAACGCGACGCTGCTTGCGCCCAACGGCGGACCGACGAATGTGTTTATTGCACACCCGGTCGGCGGCGGCCCTCTCCGACTGGGCAGGGGCCAGTTCGAGGTGACGAACCGGCTACCGCCGCCGGGTTCCCGCTAAGCCGCCCGTCGGCTGCCGCGGGGAATGAACCGGGGTATCATGCGACGCATGGATTCCCAGAAAACCACCCATTTCGGCTTCCGCGACGTTCCCCTGGCCGACAAGCAAAAGCTTGTCGGCCAGGTGTTCACCTCCGTCGCGCGTAACTACGACCTCATGAACGACCTCATGTCGTTCGGCGTCCACCGTCTGTGGAAACGGCACTTCGTGGCAGTGAGCGGCGTACGCCGTGGCGACCGGGTGCTCGATCTCGCCGGTGGCACGGGCGATATCGCCGCCCTGCTCAAGCCGGTGGTAGGCGACGAGGGTGAAGTGGTGGTGGGCGACATCAACGCCGCCATGCTCGGTGTTGGCCGCGACCGCCTGACCGATCGTGGCCTCGTGTCCGGCCTGCGCTGGGCGCAGATGAATGCGGAAATGCTGCCGTTTCCAGACAACAGTTTCGACGCCGTTACGATTGCCTTCGGCCTGCGCAATGTCACCGACAAGGACAAGGCACTGGCGGACATGCTCCGCATTCTCAAGCCCGGTGGTCGTGCCCTGGTGCTGGAGTTCTCGAAGGTGCAGAGCCCGTTGCTTTCGAAGCTTTACGACGTGCATTCGTTCAAGATCCTGCCACGCCTGGGCAAGCTTTTCGCCGGTGACGCCGACAGCTACCAGTACCTCGCCGAGTCCATTCGCAAGCATCCCGACCAGGAAACCCTGAAGGGCATGATGCTCAAGGCCGGTTTCGGCCATGTCGAAGTCCGCAACCTGACCAGCGGGATCGTCGCGATCCATCGGGCCTACAAGCTCTGACAGCGGTGGCATACTTGGGGCTCTCCTTCCATCGGATGATCCCCTCGATGCGTCTGCTCCCCGTACTTGCCCTCACCATGGCGTTCCCCGTCGTGGCCTTCGCCGCCGACCCTCATTCCTATGCCCAACCTGGCGCGGTCAAGGTCACCCACCTCGATCTCGACCTGAAGCTGGACTTCGGCAAGCGCGAGCTGGCCGGCAACGCCACGCTGAAGCTCGACTGGAAGGACGCCAGGGCAAAGGACCTCGTGCTCGACACGCGCGACCTGAAGATCGCCAGCGTCGAGGCCGTGGACGGCTCGGGCAAGGCTTCACCGCTCAAGTTCGCCCTCGCCCCGCGCGACAAGGAACTCGGCTCGAAGCTGACCATCGAAGCACCGGCCCATCCGGGTAGCGTGCGCATTGCCTATACCACGGTGCCCGAGGCTTCTGGCCTGCAGTGGCTCACGCCGGACCAGACCGCCGACAGGAAGCAGCCCTTCATGTTCTCGCAGTCGGAATCGATCCACGCGCGTTCGTGGGTGCCGCTACAGGACTCGCCTGCCGTCCGCTTCACCTACGACGCACATGTCAGCGCGCCGAAGGATGTACGCGTGGTGATGAGCGCTATCAACGATACGAAGCATCCGCTCAACGGTGATTTCGCCTTCGATCAGCCGCATCCGATTCCGTCGTATCTGCTGGCGATCGCCGCGGGCGATATCGCCGTGAAGGAAACCGGTCCGCGCAGTGCCGTCTATGCCGAGCCCAGTGTGGTCGGCAAGGCTGCGCACGAGTTCGAGGACACCGAAAAGCTGATCGCCACCACCGAGCAACTTTACGGCCCCTATGCATGGGGTCGCTACGACATCCTCGTGCTGCCGCCGTCGTTCCCGTTCGGCGGCATGGAAAACCCGAACATGACCTTCGCTACGCCGACGGTGCTGGTGGGCGACAAGAGCCTGGTCTCGCTGGTGTCGCATGAGCTGGCGCACTCCTGGTCGGGCAACCTGGTGACCAGCGCCGCATGGCGTGACATCTGGTTGAACGAAGGTTTCACCACCTACGTGCAGGGCCGCATCACCGAAGCCGTCTACGGCAAGACGCTCGCCGATGAGGAAGCGTTGCTCTCCGCACGCGAACTGCAGAAGACGATCGGCAACATACCGGTCAACTCGCAGAAGCTCACGCCCGACGCGCGTGGCGTCGGCGCGGACGATTCGCTTTCCTCGGTCGCCTACGACAAGGGCTCATGGTTCCTGCGCACGCTTGAGCAGCGCTTCGGCCGTGAAACCTTCGATACCTACCTGAAGGGTTATTTCGCCCACTTCGCGTTCCAGAGCATCGATACGGACACCATGTTCGCCTACCTCAAGGCCAACCTGCTCGATAAGTACCCGGGCAAGATGAGCGAGGCCGAGGCGCGTGCATGGATCTGGCAGTCGGGTATCCCGAAGGACGCACCTCTGCCGACCTCCGCACGCTTCGATGGCATCGACAAGCAGCGTACCGACTTCCTCGCCGGCAAGCTGTCGGCCGACAAGCTCGATGCGAAGACCTGGAACACCCAGGAGTGGATGTACTTCCTCGACCGCCTGCCGGATGTGACTCCGCTGCCGAAGATCAAGGAAATCGATGCCGCCTGGCATCTCACCGGCACGCCCAACGCCGAGATCGGCATGCGCTGGTATGCGCACGCCATCGCCGCTGGCGACAAGGATGTATGGACTGCCGCTTCCGAGCACATTACCCGCATCGGCCGCCTGTACCTGACCACGCCGGTGTACCGCGCATTCGCCCGCACACCGGAAGGCCTGGCATTTGCGAAAGAAACCTACGCCAAGGCGAAGAATGGCTATCACCCGATGACCCAGCAGGCCGTCGAAGCCATTCTCGCTGGCAAGTCGAAGAAGAAGTAAGCGCCCATGGCCAAGATACCGACACTCGCTTCCGCCGACAGCCGCCCGCTCTGGCAGCGCCTGCTGCTCCGCCGCCTGAAGTTCCTCGTCGTGGTCGCCCTTGTGCTGGGCATCGGCGCCGGCGGCGTCTACCTGATCGCCCCGTCGCTGCTGCTCAAGGCCGACGCGGCGCGCCTGGCCATGTCGGCGCACATGGAGAAGAAGACCGTAGTCGCGGGCGATACGACATGGTCGTATTACGAAGGCGGCGACGGCCCGACCATCGTTCTGTTGCACGGTTTCGCTGCGAACAAGGAAACCTGGCTGACGATGGCCAAGGGCCTGACCGATCACTTCCACGTGATAGCTCCCGACCTGCCGGGCTGGGGAGAATCCTCGCGCAATGAAGGCGGCGATTACGGCATCCCGGCACAGGCGACGCGTCTTGAAGCCTTCGCCACGGCTGTCGGGGCTCAGCACTTCCTGCTTGTCGGCCAGTCGATGGGTGGCGCGGTGGCCGGTGTCTACGCCGATCAGCATCCGGAGCGCGTTGCCAGCCTCGTCTTGATGAGCTCGCTGGGCCTCACCTTCAAGGAAAACGACTTCGTTCGTGAGGTGAAGGCAGGCAAGGATCCGTTCCTCTTCAAGGACCGCGCCGATCTCGAAGCCCTGCTCGGCCGCATCTTCCTGGTAAAGCCGAACATTCCCGGTCGTCTCGAAGACGCACTGCTCGCACGCAACGAGAAGGACCACGACTTCATCGCGCACACCTTCGAGCAGCTGAAGGAACCCGCGCAGGCTTACTCGCTGGATCCGGTGATCGGCAAGCTGCAGATGCCGGTGCTCGGCATCTGGTGCCGTGAAGACAAGATCATCGATGTCTCCGCACTGGATACGCTGCGCAACGGGCTGAAGAGCTCACCCTCGATCGGTGCCACGATCATGAATGGCTGCAACCACATGCCGATGCTCGAGAAGCCGGAAGAGACGGCGAAGATCATCACCGGCTTCGCGCTCGCGCATTGATCCGTCATCACCGACTGAGGCGGCAATGGAAGCCGCCTCAGTCGGCGACGTCAGCGATTAGCCGGTCCAGCTGCATCTTCAATCCGCTCCCGTGCGTACGCAGCCAGGCACGCTGTTCCTTGTAATCGGGGAACACGGTTTCCACCCAATGCCAGAAGCGTGGCGAGTGGTTGCGCACCTTCAGGTGGCACAGCTCGTGGACGAGTACATAGCGAAGAGCCGCGGGTGGCGCGAGGGCCAGCGCGAGATCGAGGTTGATCCTGTCGCGCGTGTCGAGGCTGCCCCACAGGCTTTTCAGCGGGCGTACCTTGAGCGCGGTAGGAGCGGCGTTGATGAGCGGAATGTAGGCGGGCAACCAGCGCGACACGTCCCGGCGAATCTGCGCCTCGAAGTAAGTCGCCAGCAAGCCACGCGCCACCAGCAATGCACGGGTATGCGGTTTCGGAATCACCAGGGTGAGACCCCCGGCGTGCTGGTCGACGCGTGGGTAGGCTCCTTCGGCCCAGTCCAGCGCCACCTCTTCCCCACGAAACGGGAACGTGGCCGGCACGCCGACTTTCAGGCCGGGCAGCGGCGTCGCATCGAGGTGAAACTCGCCGAGCTTCTGTTCGAGCCAGTCGGCATGATGGCGAAGGAACGCCGCCATCTGCGCCGTATGCGTGCCGTTGGGATAGGTAAGGCGAGCGCCCTTGGGGGTGACCGTGAGGCGCAGCCTGCGTGCGCGCGGATGCGCGGATTTAAGCACACGAATGGTGCCGCCCGTCGGGGTCGACAATTCCAGCCATTCGCCTTCTTCAGATGCCATGTCGCGAGTCTCTGGTCGATCCCGACGAACTTGCCACCAAGCCATATCGAATCCTGCGACACCGCCCCCGGGGTTACTCCGGACGCGGCAGCTTGAACCACTCTTCCAGTTTGCCCAGAAGACGCTCGTACTCGAGAGCCATGAGGGCGAAATTCGCGTCCATTTCCGCGGCGGCCGACTCGGGGCTATCCGCCTGTCCGTCGAGCACCACGTCCGTGAACTTGATTTTACGCAGGATCAGGTCTTCCCCGAGCACGAACGAGATGCGGTCGTCGAAGACCAATCCCAACTGGAACACCTGTTTTCCGGTGCGCAGGTGCTCCCGAATCTCATCGGTGTCGAGATCCTGGCGGCGGCAGCGGGCGATGGCGCCCGAGGCGGTCGCCGGGTCGCGCAGCTCGCACTCGTCGCCCAGTACCAGGCCGGCCGGAAGCTCGCCCGTCGCCACCCAATGAGTCATGAGGATGCGCGGTGACTCTTCCGGCGCCAGCGGCACCGCCGGGAAGCTGCCCAGGGCCTCGCGAACCTGGCTTAGGGTGTTCTCAGCCGATTTGCGACTGGAGGTATCCAGCACCAACCAGCCGTTCTTCTTGTCGACGTAACCGGACATGCGCGAGGTACGCACGAAGGCACGCGGCAGCAACTCGTTCATGACGTCGTCTTTCATGCGCTTGCGCTCGCGACCGCTGACCTTGCGGCCCTCCTCGTCGACGATTTTCTGCACACGGTTGGCGATCTCGTCGTTCACCACGGCCGACGGCAGGAGCTTATCCTCGCTGCCCACGGTGACCATGGTGTTGCGGCCCACCATATGGACCAGCGCTTCCTCTTTACGCCCGAGCGGTGAGATGAAGCCGCGCGTCGACATTTCCATCGGACCGACCGGGCGCAGCCGATGCTCGGGCAACGCCTCTTCGAGGCGGTCCAGATCGGTGGCAACGGGGGCGGAGAAGCGGAACAGCGTCAGGTTTCGAAAGAACATGTATCGGGATATCTCTTGCAAATGGAAGGCCGTGGCGAACGGCAGGCGTTCGCCGGCGAAGATGGCGATGGACGGCTAGATGACCCTGGCGATCGCCTCGGCGACGCGGTCGAGATTGCCGTCGTTGAGCGCGGCCACGCAAATGCGGCCCGTGCCTACGGCGTAGATGCCGAACTCCGTGCGCAGGCGATCCACCTGTGCCGACGACAGCCCGGAATACGAGAACATGCCGCGCTGCGCTTCAATGAACCCGAAGTCGCCGTGGGCCGAGAGACGCTGGGTGAGCCCGCGACGCATCGTACGGATGCGCTCGCGCATTTCACCCAGCTCAGCTTCCCACGTGGCGCGCAGATCGTCATGGTTGAGCACCGCAGCGACCACGGCGGCGCCGTGAGTCGGCGGATTGGAATAGTTGGTGCGGATCACACGCTTCAGCTGGGACTGCACACGGTGCGCTTCGTCATGTGAGTCGGTAACGATCGACAGCGCGCCGACGCGTTCGCCGTACAGCGAGAACGACTTCGAGAACGAGCTGGCGACGAAGAACGGGAGGCCGGCATCGGCAAACAGGCGCACGGCGATCGCATCGGCCTCGATGCCATCGCCGAAGCCCTGGTAGGCGATATCGAGGAACGGTACGAGCCCATGCTCGCGCACGACCTCGATCACGCGCTTCCAGTCGTCGGTGCCGAGGTCGACACCCGTCGGGTTATGGCAGCAGGCATGCAGGACGACGATCGCGCCCTTGGGCAACTTCGCCAGTCCACCGAGCATGGCGTCGACATCCACACCGTGGGTGGCGGCGTCGTAATACGGGTATTCCACGACCTGGAAACCGGCGCCTTCGAACAGCGCCCGGTGATTTTCCCAGCTCGGGTTGCTAATGGCGACCGGCACCGAGGGATTCAGGCGATGCAGGAAGTCCGCACCGATCTTCAGCGCACCGGTACCACCCAGCGCCTGCGCGGTGACGACGCGGCGCTCGGCCAGCAAGGACGAGCCGGCGCCGAAGAGCAGCTTCTGCACCGCGGCGTCGTAGAGGGCGATGCCGTCGATGGGCAGGTAACCGCGTGGCAGCTGCGCTTCCAGGCGCGCCTTTTCGGCTGCCCGCACGGCGCGCAGCAGGGGTACGTGGCCATTGGCGTCGTAATAAACGCCGACGCCGAGGTTGACTTTGTCCGGCCGCGTATCGGCGCCGAAGGCTTCGTTGAGGCCAAGGATCGGATCGCGCGGAGCGAGTTCGACAGCGGAGAAGAGGGTCATGGTCGGCGGGCCTTGAAGCGGGTCTTGAATGATCAGTCGTTGTCGTCGCCGGCGTCGCCACCGGCGAGCCAGGCATGGGTGTCGGCGCGCGCCGCTCCCTCGCGTGCGCCCAGCGCCGCGAAGTCGAACAGCTTGCGGTCGGTCAGCTGCGACGGGGCGATGTTGCCCATCGCGCGGAAAATGGTTTCGCTCCGCCCCGGATTGGACTTCTCCCAATCCTCCAGCATGCGCTTGACTACCTTGCGCTGCATGTTCTCCTGCGAGCCGCACAGGTTGCAGGGGATGATCGGGAAGGCGCGCGCTTCGGCGTACGCGGAGATGTCGTCTTCGCGGCAGTAGGCCAGTGGGCGGATCACTACGTGACTGCCATCGTCCGAGAGGAGCTTGGGCGGCATCGCCTTCAGGCTGCCCTGGTAGAACATGTTCAGGAAGAACGTGCCGAGGATGTCGTCACGATGATGGCCGAGGGCGATCTTGGTGATGCCGTTGTCCGAGGCCCACTGGTACAGCGCACCGCGGCGCATGCGCGAGCACAGGCTGCACATGGTCTTGCCCTGCGGAATCACACGTGTGACGACGCTGTAGGTGTCCTGCTCGATGATGTGGAACGGAATGTTTCGTTCGGCCAGGTACTCCGGCAGCACGTGCGCGGGGAAATCCGGCTGTTTCTGGTCGAGGTTCACCGCGATCAGCTCGAAGTGGACGGGTGCCTTCGCCTGCAGCGAAAGCAGCATGTCCAGCATCGTGTAGGAGTCCTTGCCGCCGGAGAGGCAGACCATGATCCGATCGCCGTCTTCGATCATGCCGTAGTCGGCGATCGCCTGGCCGACCTGTCGGCGCAGGCGTTTGGCGAGCTTGCCGGCTTCGTAGGTCTGCTTGCGGGTGACGTCGGGAATGGCGGACATGCTTCGGCGGTGTTCGGGAGGGGCGGCCCCCTATTGTAGCCGCTGCGGGGGACCTCGCCGGGGGTTACACTGTGTCCTTCACCTCCCGCCCGGCCAATGCCATGCAGGTCCAGGATCCCGCCGAACTGAACAAACGGTTGTCCGAGCTCAAGGTCGAGCACCGCGACCTCGACACGGCCATCGACCATCTGGCCGCCTCCATCACCCGGGACGAGCTCCAGCTCACCCGCCTGAAGAAGCGCAAGCTGCTGCTGAAAGACGCCATTTCGCGGATTGAAAGCCGCCTGATCCCCGACCTCGACGCCTGAGATCCGCTCCATGACGCCTGTCCGCCTCGAAAACGCCTACGTCACCCTCGAACCGATGACCCTGGCGCACATTCCCGCGCTGGAGCAGGCTGCCGCCGACGGCAACCTGTGGGACCTCTGGTTCACCTCGGTACCCGGGCCAGGGCGCATGACGGACTACGTCGAATCCGCCCTTCGCGGCCAGGAAGAAGGCCGTATGTCGCCCTGGGTGATCCGCGAGACCGGAACCGGCCAGGTCGTGGGCTCCACGCGCTATTACGAGATCGAGGACGACCCCTCCCGCGTGTCCATCGGCTACACCTGGTACGCGCGCCGCTGGCAGCGCAGCCACGTCAACACGGCGTGCAAGCACCTGTTGCTCGACAACGCCTTCCAGAACGTGGGCGTCGTTGCCGTCGCGTTCCACACGGACGCTTATAACCAGGATTCGCAGCGCGCCATCGAGAAACTCGGGGCAAAGCGCGAAGGCGTCCTCCGCGCGAACAAGCGCCGCCCCGACGGCTCGCTCCGCGACACCGTCTGCTACAGCATCCTCGCCACCGAATGGCCGGACGTGGACAAGTGGCTGCAACTGCGGCTGGCTCGGCTGGCGCCGCCGCACGCCTGAGCCATCGCGGTTTACCGGACGGCAACCGCCTCGGGCCGGGACGGATGCACCACCAGTGTCGCTGTCATGCCTGCCGACAGCACCGTGCCCACGGGCAGATGCTCGGTATCGATCTTTACGCGTACCGGCACGCGCTGCGCCAGACGAACCCAGTTGAAGGTTGGATTCACGTCGGCCAGCAGGTCGCTGCCGGTAGGGTTATCCGCGTCGGTGATGCCACGCGCAATGCTTTCGACAGCGCCCTTGAACTGCACGCCGCCACTCATCAGGCGAATGTCCACGGGATCGCCGATGCGCAGGCCGGGCAGCTTGGTCTCCTCGAAATAGCCGTAGATCCAATAGGAATGGCTGTCGATCAGCGCGAGGCGCGGCGTGCCGGCGTTGGCGTAGTCACCGACGCGCACGTCCAGGTTGGTAACGAAGCCATCGACCGGGGCGAGCACCTGCGTACGGTCCAGATTGAGTTGCGCTGAGGCAAGTTCGACTTCCGCCTGGGCCACCGCCGCGAGCGACTGCTGCTGCGCTGCGCTGGCCTGTTTGGTGCCAGCCAATGTCTGCTGCCAACCCGCCTTAGCAGCGTTCGCAGCGGCCGCCGCGTTGGCCTTGTCCTCGGCCGAGATCACGTTATTGATCAGCTTCTGCCGACGCTCCGACTGCGCCTGGTACATCTCGTAGTTCGCGCGGCTCTGCTCAGCACCCGCGGAAGCTGCGTTGATGCTCGCACCGGCGGCACGCGCGGCCGCCTCGGCGGCATTGAGGTTCGCCTTGGCCTGGGCCACGGCGTTCTCGTAGCGCGCACGATCGACAACGAAGAGCAGGTCGCCTTTCTTCACCGTCTGGTTGTCGATCACGCGCACGTCGGTGACCAGGCCTGCCACGTCGGGTGCGATACGCACGATCTCCGCGCGCACACGGCCATCCCGCGTCCACGGCGAGTACATGTAGTGCTTCCACATGGTGTGCCCGACAAAGGCCGCGACAAGCACGACGATCGCGGTGACGGCGAAACGGATGAGGGTCGGCAATTTCATGGCGGGATCACTCAGAGCAGGAAAAGCGCGCAAGCGCCAAAGACACAGACGAATACAGCCAGGCGAAACAGCGGCGGGTGCCATACCAGGCGATAAAGGCCGAAACGGCCTGCCACCCAGTCAAGCGCCCAGAGCAGCAGCAGGGCCAGGACGAAGAGGACGAGCAGCCCCGGAACGAGGGCGTCGCCGAGGGCGATCTCACGAGGCATGGATGATCTCCTTGGCAAGCGGGGCGTCAGGCATGTACGCGGCGAGGACGGATTCACCGTCGAGCAGTGCCATGCGAACGAGGTGGAGGTGGTCGAGCAGGTGGCGAGCGTCTTCATGTTCGCCAACGCTGGCGATCGCCGTGGCGACGGCGTCGCGCGCCAACAGGTAGCCGGCCGGAGCCGGCTTCTCGTAGAAGCGCGCAAGCGTGTGCAAAGCATCGGTCAGGTAGGGACGCAGTGTGAGCGGAAGGTCGGCGCGAGCCATGTCGTGGCGTAACTCGATCAGCGCGCGACCGGTTTCATGCACCGCCAGCGCCCAGGCGACCAGGGCGCGGGAATCGGCGCTGCCCGGCTCGGTTTGCGCGACCACCTGGCTGACGAGGTCGTGATTCACGCTTTCGAAGCGATGTCGCAGGCCTGGCAGCGGTGCCTCGGCGGCCAGGGCCACCTGACCGCGCAGCCGCACGAGTTGGCGCCGGCGAAGCCACGCGCTGCCGATCGCCGGAGGAATCACGACGAACGAAACCGCCGCTGCCCCGAGCCCCACGACCTGGGCGATGGCATCGTTGATGAAGTGCGCGGGGTCGTAAACCTGCACGTTCTTCAACGCGAGGATGTATGCCAGTCCCATGGCCCAGCCCAGTCCGTACGACGCCAGACGCGGGCTCATCATCATGACCAGCCCGACCGCGAGGAAGGGCGCGATACCGATGACCAGCAAGGGGTATCCGTCCACCTGGGTAAGCACGAAGAATTCGCAGACGAAGCCGGCGGCCATGCCCGAGAGGTAGCCGAGCATCACCATCCAGGTCACGCGTGTCGGATTGGGAATCGTCGCAAATAGCCCGGCGAAAACGGTAGCGAGCAGCATGGCGCTGGAACCCAGCGGCCATGCGCTGTAGATCCAGAATGTGCCCAGGCCCAGCATCGTCAGGGTGGCGCGCAAGGTGGCGATCCCGGCACCCAGAAAGTCGTTTCCGCGATCGAAGCGCACCCGCTCACCCGAGGCGGCGATGACACGTGGCGTCTGCAGCGACGCCGCGGCATCGACATAAGCGTGCAGTTCATCGGCAAACCGCGCCAGCAGCGACGCACCGGTGTCGAAGTCGCGCACATCCTGCGCATCCGTCAACGAGTCGCGCAACGATGGTGTCTGCTTGCGCATCATCTCGCGCGCAGCGACGAGCCGTGGCAGCAATACCCGCGCGACGGCGCCAGCCTCGATCGGCGCGTCGAGCGCCGTACCGACGGGCGCATACAGGCGAACCAGCGTGTCGGCCGCGAGGTCGCGGTGCGCGCGCTTCAGGCGGTTGATCAGGTGGTGCAGCGACTGGAAGCTGGTCGAAGCCGCCATGAAGCGCTGGTTGAACAGGCGCAGGTGGCCACTGCGTGCGCGCGCCTCGGCGTCTTCGAAGATGACCGAGCTGCGCAGGTCCTCGAACGTGACTGCCGCACGGACGAAGCGAAGATGTGCATTTTCCATGGTCTCGCGCGCCACGTTGCCGCGCGTACTGTCGCGGACGAAGGCAACGAAGTGGGAGAACTGCTCGCGGGCGGCGCGACGCAGCACGTCGCGCATCCGGCTCGGGAAGATCACGTCGTTGACGACGCCACTGACGGCGAGACCCAGCAGAACTTCGCTGATGCGCGCCCATGAAGAGTCGAACACGCCTGGCGGGTTGTCGATCACCGGCACCGCCACGATGGCCGCGGTGTAGCCGCCCAGCACGAAGGCGTATGACTTGAAGTTACGGTACAGCGTCGCGCCGCCGGCGCAGAGGCCGATCCACAGCGACAGCGCAAGCAGGAAGAGGTCCCGCTGTTGCGGGAACGAGGCCACGATGGTGATCGCTGCGGCGGCGCCGGCGAGCGTGCCGATGGCGCGATAAAAGCTCTTCGCCAGCACCATGCCGGACTGGCGGTTGGCCACGATGATCGTCGTCAGCATCGCCGTGGACGGTGCCGGCAAGGCGAAGCGCATGGCGATCCAGCCGGTGAGGAAGAAGGCGACCAGCGTCTTCACGACGAACAACCACACGGAAGCCTCCTCGCGCAGGGTCTCGACGACGGCCTGACGGTTGAAGGGTGATGCCATGGAGAGATCGGACGCGGACATGACGAGTGCTGCTTATTCCCCGTACCCGGCGAGCATCTTTTTCAGCAGGACTTCCAGCTGGGCCTGCTCGGTGGTATCGAGCTTTCGCGTCTGCCGGAAAAGCAGGGTGACGATGGCCGGCAGGAAGCTTTCGATCAGCGCGATGCCTTCCGGCGTCAGGGTCAACGTGACCTTGCGACGGTCATCTTCGCTGGAGGCGCGCGCGATATAGCCCTTCTCGCAGAGTTGCGTGGTCAGCCGGGTCACGTTGGCGGACTTCTCCCCTGCGGCATCGGCGAGCTGCGACGGATTCAGGGAGTTATCCGGCGAGCCGTACATCATCATGAGGATGTTGTATTCGGGGTGGTTGAGCCCGTAGGGCTTCATCACCGCGTTGGCCTCGTCGTGAATCTCCTTGTAGAGATGCTTGATCAGCCGGACGAGCGCGGCGGGGTCACGCGGGAAGCCGGGATACTTTGAAAGCGTGACCTGGAGCCGCGCTTCGGTGGGGGCGAAATCGCTCATGGAGGGCCGTCCTGTCGACTGATTACCTCATAAGTATATAGTTCATTTATGTATAATCAATACCTGTTCGATCTGAAGAGAGTTACGAACAGGCCTCGCCACCTTTCCGGCGCGGCCCGTTCAGCCTCAGGCCTTGGGAGATAACAGATCGTCGATCCCCACCCGCCAGAACAATTCCCGCCGGACCCGATCGGCCACGCCGTTGACGATCTCGGCGCCGTCCTGCGACGGATCCACGTGGACACGGAAGGGTCGCTTGCCGAAGGGCAGGTTCACCACCTCGACGATCTTCGTAGCCACTTCGCCTGCGTCCGCATCAGCGGGCTCGAGGGCGGCCAGGCCACGGAGGATCCGATCCGGCATGCCGGCGTACGGACCGTCCATGTACTCGGCGGCGCGGGCCTCGTCAGCAGGCTTTCCGGAGTGCGCAAAGTGGTTCGTGCCCTTAGTGAAGGCGCCGGGGACCATGATCGACGTCTCGATGCCCCAGCGCGCCAGTTCGCCGGCATAACTCACCGCGAGTGAATCCATCGCTGCCTTCGCCGCGAAGTAAGGGGCGAGGAACGGCGGCGTGCCACCGCGGACACTGCTGCTCGACACCCACAGCAGCAAGCCCTTCCGCTGCGCACGCATGACCGGCAACGCGGCGCGATTGACCCGCTGCGTGCCGAGCACGTTCACGTCGTAAAGCTGCGCGTACTGTTCCGCAGTGAAGGACTCGGCCGGCCCGAATACCATGTGACCTGCGTTGTGGACGAGCACATCCAGGCGGCCGTCCTGCCCAACGATCGTCTTCACCGCCGCTTCGGCCGATGCGTCCGAGGTGACATCGAGTTCGACCACGCGAAGGTCAATGTTGCGCTCCTTCCCTTCCTTGAGCACGGCCTCGGCATTAGCCGCGTTGCGGCCGGCGATATCGCGCATGCTCGCATAGACGATGTGACCGGCCGCCGCCAGGGCGCGCGCGGTCAAGAGGCCAAAGCCACTGGACGCGCCGGTAATCAGGATGACCTGCTTCATGATGATTTCTCCAAAAGGGATGCAAAGAGAAGGCTGCTGATCAGACGATGCCGCCGTTGGCGCGCAGCACCTGGCCGTTGATCCAGGCACCATCGCTACCGGCGAGGAAAGCCACGGCCGCAGCGATGTCGTCCGGCGTGCCGAGACGCTCGAGCGGCGCCAGCTTCGCAAGGCGATCGACGAGCTCGGGCGACTTGCCATCGAGGAAGAGGTCGGTCGCGGTCGGACCCGGGGCGATCGCGTTCACCGTGACCTGGCGGCCGCGCAGCTCGCGGGCGAGCACCATGGTCGTGGCTTCGATGGCCGCCTTCGTCGCGGCATAGGCGGCATAGCCCGGCTGCAGGAGACCGACTACGCTGGAGGAGAAGTTGATGATGCGACCGCCCTCGCGGATGCGGGTCGCGGCTTCGCGCATGGTGTTGTAGCTGCCTTTCACATTGATCGCGAAGAGGCGATCGAAGTCCTCGTCCTTGAGGTCGGCCACGTTGGCCAGGGCCATCACGCCAGCATTGTTCACCAGGACGTCGACGCCACCGTAGACCTCCTGCACGGTATCGAACAGGCGGCGCACGTCGGCGGATTTCGAGACGTCGGCCTGGGCACTGATGGCCTTGCCACCGGCGGCTTCGATGTCGCGGACCACGGCCTCAGCGGCGGGGGCGCTTCCTGCGTAGTTGACGACGACGGTAAAGCCGTCGTGGGCGAGGCGCTTGGCCACTGCGGCGCCGATACCGCGCGAGGCGCCCGTCACGATGGCGACTTTCTGGGTGTTCTGGCTCATCTGGGTTCTCCGGTTCCGGCGACATTGCCGGGCGAGAACAGCATGAACGTTGCCGCCCTTCGGATAATCCAGCAGGATATGACTTCACTATTCCATCGAACGGAACAATGCCATGGACCGCTTCGACACCATGCGTCTCTTCGTCCGCATCGTGGAGCGCCGAAGCTTCACCCTGGCCGCCTCCGACCTGGACCTGCCCCGGTCGACGGTGACCCAGGCCATCAAGCGCCTGGAAACCCGACTCGGTGTCCGCTTGCTCCAGCGCACCACGCGCCAGGTAAGCCCGACGCTCGACGGCGAGGCGTACCACCGGCGCTGCGTGGCGATCCTGGCCGAGGTGGAGGACGCCGAAGGTGCCTTTCTCGATGCGCGGCCGACCGGGCTGCTGCGCGTGGATATGCACGGCACGCTCGCCCGCACCTTCGTGCTGCCTGACCTTCCCGATTTTCTCGCGCGCTATCCGGGCCTCCGCGTCCACCTGGGCGAAGGCGACCGTTGGGTAGACCTCGTGCGCGAAGGCGTCGACTGCGTGCTCCGCGTCGGCGACCTGACGGACAGCAGCATGGTGGGGCGCCGTATCGCGATGCTGGAAGAAGTGACCTGTGCCAGTCCGGCGTATCTCGAACGCCACGGCATTCCGCAAACCCCGGACGACCTCGACGGCCATATTGCGATCGGCTTCCTCTCCACTGCCACCGGAAGCACGCTGCCGCTGGAATTCATCCAGAACGGGGAGACTCGTTTCGTCAATCTGCCGTCCGTCGTCACGGTGACCGGCTCGGATACCAACATCGACCTTGCCCGCCTGGGGCTTGGCCTGATCCAGGTGCCGCGCTATCACCTGGCTGGCGATCTGGCAGCGGGTCGGTTGGTGCCGGTCTTACCCGACTACCCGCCCACGCCTTCGCCCGTCTCGCTGTTGTATCCGCACAATCGCCAGTTGTCCCCACGTGTTCGCGTGTTCATCGACTGGGTGACGGCGACGTTCGCCGCGCGGGCGCGCGACGGCGTCACTTCGCTCTGAGCGAAGCGACGTCGGAGAGGATCAGTTGTTCTTCAATGGCACGGTTTCGAAGCCCGCCTGCGGCGTGCTGCTTCCCTGTGGAGCCGGCACTGGCGTATCGCTGCGCGCCGGACCGACATTGCGGCTACCGCACGTGTAAGCACCCCAGGGCTGCGAGCCTTCGCTCGGATCGGCCAGCGGCTTCACCGTGTCCGCACCCATCTTGGCCGCCTCGTTGCGTGCGAGCACTTCCAGTTCGTCACGAACCTTCAGGTCGTTGCGATCCACCGGGCCGACGCGGTTCATGACAGACACCGTGACCTTGCCCTGCTCTTTGCAGCTGGAGACATCGCCGTTCCAGGCGGTGCGCACGTTTCGCGCACCGTCGTCGAGCTTGATGCCCCACGTACAGGCGGAGAGGGCGAGGGGAACGAGGAGGACGAGAGCCTTGCGCATTTGGAACTCCGGGGGTTCGATCGCTGCTTATGCTAGCCGGACTGACGTGAGGGCGCGATCTTCTTCGACCGCGCCCTCATGCAAGTTACTTCTGCTCCGCCGGCGCGCTGCCAACCTTGGTCGCTTTCGTGGCCTTGGTCGCTTTCGTTGCTTTACCGTGCTGCACGTCCTTCGCCGGGTTGCCGTCGGCGTCGACGACGTGCACCTCGCCCAGGTTCAGCGCACGCACGGGTGCCTCGATCTTGCTGAGATCGCCGACGATGACCCAGGTCAGCGCGTCAGGATGGATCACGGTCGTCAGCGCGTCTTCCGCAGCCTTGCGGTCGACGCCTTCGATGCGGCCCTTGAGCGTCTGCACGTAGTCGTCCGGCCGGTCGTAGATGACGATACCCGTCATGGCACCGAGCACGGCCGAGGTAGTTTCGAAACTACCCGGCAATGCGCGGACCTTCTGCGCCCGGATCTTCGCGATCTCGTCGTCGGTCAGTGGCTTCGGGCCGATGACGGCACGTGCTTCCTTGAGGATTTCCGCAGCAGAGTCGGCCGTCTTGTCGGTCTGTACGGGGGCGTAGAACAACATCGGTCGCTGGCCCTGGGCATCGGACAGCATGCTGCCCGCGCCGTAGGCCCAACGCTTCTCTTCACGCAGGTTCATGTTCAGCCGAGAGGTGAACGTGCCGCCGAACGCGCCGTTGGCGATGCCGAGATCGAGCGCGTTCTTCGCCTTGGTCGACGGCGCAAGCAGGCCGGCCAGAATCAGCGATTGCGGCGCATCGGTGCGATTGATCAGGAAGACGCGCGGTTTGGGCTGCTCGGCCACCTGACCGATATTCTTCTTCGGCAGGGCGCTCGCCGGCGCCGTCCAGTCACCGAACACGGCATCCAGCTGCGGCAGGATCTGCGCCAGCGTCGTATCGCCGGCGACCAGGATGCGAACGTTGTCCGGACGCAGGAAGTCCCGCTGGAAGTCAGCGAGATCCTCGGCGGTGAGCGAAGCGATCGCCTTCTCGGTACCGCTACCGGTGAACGGAATGCCGTAAGCGTGATTCTTGCCGTAGAGCAGTGGTGGCAAGGTGCGCAATGCAAGACCGGTAGGCTCGGTCTTCTCCTGCGCGATGCCCGCCACCCACTGGCCACGCACACGCTCGATATCGTCCGACTTGAAGGCGGGGTTGCGAACAATGTCGGCGAACAGGGCGAGCGACGGGGTGAGCTCGGAGTTCAGCGCGTTGAGGCCGATCGAGCAGTTGTCGAGCGAACAGCCCGAACCGATGATCGCGCCCAGACGTTCCTTGCGACGGGCCACTTCGACCGAATCCAGCGTCTTCGTGCTTTCGTCGAGCAGCGCCGAGGTGAAGCTGGCGGTGCCGAGCTTGCGGCCCTGGTCCGCCGCATAGCCGGCATTGAACAACAGGCTGATCTGGGTGACAGGTACGGTGTGGCGCTCGGCGAGCACCACTTCGATACCGTTCTTCAGCTTGCCGCGCTGCAGTTTCGGGAAGGAGAGATCGGGGAAGCTGTCGACCGACGGCACACCCTTGCTGCGATCCACGTCCGACTTGCCGACGGTGTACGTCTTCGCAACCGGCATCACCGCTGCAGGACGCCCCGTGGCGACCTTGAGGCCGACTACCGCTTTGTCTTCGGCCGTCGGGTCGAAGCCCGGCGCCGCGGGCAGCACGGTGAGCGTGTAGTCGCCCTTGGCAAGCCAGGTTTTCGACGCAGCGAGGACCGAGGAGATGCTCGCGTTCTGCGCGCGCTCGAGGTCCTTCTTATAGGCCTCCGGGTCGTTACGATAGACCTGGCCCTCGGCGAGAATCACCGCCTTGCCGCCGGAACCACCCACCTTCTCCAGGCCTCGCACGAAGCCGGCGCGGTTGCTGACCTTGGCACGTGCCAGTTCGTCTTCCGTTGGGCCGGTAGCCATGTAGTCTTTCCACACGGCCGCAACGGCTGCTTCGACCTTGGCCGGATCGACGCCATTCTTGACGTCGATGGTGAGCTGCACCTGGCTGGCCAGTGCGAACGGTGCGATGCCCAGGCTCACGTCGTCTGCGAGCTTGTCCTGGTAAACCAGGCGCTGGTAGAGGCGCGACGTCTTGCCACCGCCGAGCACCGTGGTGGCGAGGTCGAGCTGGACGGAGTCGTCACTGCCCAGTTGCGGCACCACCCACGTACGCACGATGCGCGTCTGCGCGACCTGATCGTGCTGCGTGCCGCGCGTGGAAGTCGCGACGGGGGTGATCCAGGGCTGCTGGCGAGGCACCGGCGGGCCGGAGGGGATGTCGCCGAAGTACTTCCCGGCCTTGGCCTTTGCCTGGGCCACCGTGATGTCACCGGCGAGCACCAGTGTGGTGTTGGCCGCGCCGTAGTAGCTGTTGAACCACTGCTTCACGTCGGCGAGCGAGGCTGCGTCCAGATCGACCATCGAGCCGATGGTGTCGTGGTGATACGGATGATTGGCCGGGTAGGTATTGACCAGGACATTCTCGTCCACGCGGCCATAGGGACGGTTTTCGTCCTGGCGCTTTTCATTCTGGACGACGCCACGCTGGGTATCGAGCTCCTTCTGCCCGATCGCGCCGAGCAGGTGACCCATGCGGTCGGATTCCATCCACAGGGCCATGTCCAGCGCGGTCGTCGGCACCGTTTCGAAATAGTTGGTGCGATCGAACCAGGTGGTGCCGTTCATGTCGGTGGCACCGGCCAGTTCGAACGGCTGGAAATAGGTGCCCTTGCGGTTCTCCGAGCCCGAGAACATCAGGTGCTCGAACAGATGCGCGAAGCCTGTCTTGCCGGCCGGCTCGTCGGCCGAACCCACGTGGTACCAGATGCTGACGGCGACGACGGGCGCCTTGTGATCCTCATGGACCACGACGGTCAGGCCATTGGGCAGCTGGAACCGCGTGAAGGGGATGTCCGGAATGGCGTCGGGCGACGTGGTGGCCGCTCCAGCGACTCCAACGGACATCAGCCCGGCTGCAAGCAGGGCGAATCGAAGCTTCATGGCGATCTCCTAAAGGCCTCGACGGCCCGATTCCACCGAGGCTAGCCCGCGCGGTCCATCGGACGCAATCGGAGGTCCGGCATGGTCCGGACGGTGTCCGCTCACGCGTGGTCAGTGTCCGCGGACAACGCTGCGTCACGCGACGACCTGACAAACCTCATACGAATCAGCTGATTGCGCACCCTTAAAAGCTGGCACGGCGTTTGCGTTACTAGTCCTGCCAAGCCGGGTGGCCTTCCTACCCGGCATCGATCCGGAGAACGCCATGAAGTACGAAATGCTGATGCTGCGCAGCCTGCTCGTGACCTCGATGCTGATCTGCGGCCTGACCCTCGGCCAGATGTTCTAACTACCAGCCACTCAAGAAAATACGGAACCCACGCCATGAAACACGAACTCCTGATGCTCCGCAGCCTTCTCGTCGCTTCGCTCGTCGTCTGCGGCCTGATTCTCGGCAATATGCTCGCCTACACCGGCAACCCGATTCAGCTGGCCACGGTCGGCACGGCAGCCAGCGCGGTCACGAATGGCTGCGGGCTGCCGACGGATGGCATCGTCTGCCCCCGCATCGCCTCATAATGGGGGTATGCCCCACGTCATCCTCTTCCGACCCGAAATACCGCCCAACACGGGCAATGTCATACGCCTCTGTGCCAATACAGGCGCGGCCCTGCACCTGGTGCGACCGCTCGGATTCGAGCTGGACGACACCCGTCTCCGCCGCGCCGGCCTGGACTACCACGAGTTCGCAAGCGTCGCCGTCCACGACGACCTGAGCGCCTGCCTCGCCGCGATCGGCCATCCACGGGTATTCGCTTTCTCAACCCGGGGCCAGCGCCTGCATACCGACATCGCGTTTGCCGAAGGCGACGCACTCCTCTTCGGATGCGAAACAGCGGGCTTGCCCGACGATGTGCTCGATGCCATCCCTGAAGAACATCGTGTCCGTTTGCCGATGCGACCCGGTAACCGCAGCCTCAACCTGTCCAACGCCGTGGCCGTCGCCGTGTTCGAGGTCTGGCGACAATCGGGCTTCGACGGCGCGTCCTGAACACGCCGGACACCGCTCCCGCCCTGCCCGGCGGGCTACAATCGCAACATGACTTCCGATCGTCCCTCGGCTGACGCCGGCCCCAATCGATTCCTGCCCCGCCCCCTCCGTGTCCTCGCCGGACGCGCCATGGAGTCAGCGCTCAACCGTGCCGTCGACCTGGACCCGGATACCCGGGCCCGTCTGGACGTACTCGACGGCCGCAGCGTGCAGGTGCATCTGAGCGGCCCCGACCTCGCCCTGCGCATCTCGGTCGAGAAGGGACGCCTTCGCGTCGGTCCCCCGGAAGAAGGCGGAAGCCTGCGCGTCACGGCGTCGCCGGCCAGCCTGGTGGCCATGGCGATTCGCCGCGACGACGACGGCGTGGCCCCGGGCAAGGTGGATATCGCCGGTGACGCCGAACTGGCCCGCCGGCTCGAGAAGCTCACGCGCCAATACGCGCCGGATGTCGAAGAGGCATTCGCGAAAACCTTCGGCGACACCATCGGGGTGCCGTTGGCGAAAGCGCTGCGCGATGGTCTGGCGCACGCTCGCGAGACCGTTTCACACCTCACCGAGGACGGCGCGGACTGGCTTCGTGACGAGGGGCGCGTCGCCGTGGCCCCCGGCGAGGCGGACGCCTTCCTGGACGGCGTGGACGATGTGCGCGAGCGAACCGAACGCGCGGAGGCCCGCCTGGCCCGCCTCGAGCGCGCGCTGAAGGGGCGTCACGCATGACGCCGCTGCGTCTGTTGCCGCGCCTGATGCGCGTTGCCGCCATCCTGCTCAAGTACGACCTCGACGACCTCGTCGATGGGGCGCACTTGTTCCGGCCACTGAAACTGATCCGGCCGCTGTTTCCCAGCGCGCCCACCGACATTCGCGCACTACCGCGCGGGGCGCGCCTGCGCCTGGCCCTGACCGACCTCGGTCCGATCTTCGTCAAGGCCGGCCAGGTGCTGTCGACGCGGCGCGACCTCGTGCCTGCCGACATCGCCGACGAACTCGCGCTCCTTCAGGACCAGGTGCCGCCCTTCCCCGGCGCCGAGGCGCGCGCAATCGTCGAGCGCGAACTGAAAGCGTCGGTAACGACGCTGTATTCCAGCTTCGACGAAACCGCCCTCGCCTCCGCATCCATCGCCCAGGTGCACGCCGCGACCCTGCACGACGGCCGCGCCGTCGTGGTCAAGGTGCTTCGCCCCGGCATCGACAAGCGCATCGCCCGCGACGTCGACCTCCTGCACACGCTCGGCGAACTCGCCAATCGCTGGCATCCGAACGCCGACAAGATCCGTCCGCTCGAAGTGGTCGCCGAAGTCGAGAAGATGCTCTCGAATGAGCTCGACCTGCAGCGCGAAGGCGCGAGTGCCAGTCTGCTCCGTCGCAACTTCGCCAGCGGTGTGGACCTCTACGTGCCCGAAGTGCATTGGGAGCTGAGCACCGAGGGCGTCCTCACGCTCGAGCGCGTCTATGGCGTCAGCGCCGACGATATCGCGGCGATCGACGCAGCCGGCCTCGATCGCAAGCACCTTGCCGAGAAGGGTGTGCGACTGTTCTACGAGCAGGTATTCCGCGACAATTTCTTCCACGCCGACGCACATCCCGGCAACATCTGGGTCGACCTCGCCCGGGTGGACGAGCCGCGCTTCATCGCACTGGACTTCGGCATCATGGGCTCCCTGCCCGAAGCCGACCAGTACTGGTTGGCCGAGAACTTCATCGCGCTGTTCGAGCGCGACTACGCGCGCATTGCGCAGCTGCATGTCGCCGCGGGCTGGATGCCGTCGACCGTCCGCCTGGACGAACTCGAAGCGGCCGTACGCACCGTCTGCGAGCCCTACTTCACCCGCCCTCTCGCGCAGATCTCCATCGCCGAGCTGGTAGTGAAGCTGTTCCAGACCGCGCGGAAGTTCGAGCTCACGCTGCAGCCGCAACTGATCCTGCTGCAGAAGACCCTGCTTAATATTGAAGGCGTCGGCCGCATGCTCGACCCCGAGATCGACATCTGGGCTGTTGCGCATCCGGTGCTTCGCCGCATCCTGCGCGAGCGCTACAGCCTGCGCGCCACACTGCGCGACGTGCGTCGCCGCCTGCCGCAATGGATTCACACGGCACCGCAGGCTCCGGAGCTTCTGCGGGATGCGCTGCGCCAGGTAGCCAGCGGACAGCGCCACCAGGTCGCGGACCCGCTCGCGCTTGCGGCCGCCCGTGATGACGCGCGGCGTATGCGCAGGCTCGTCGCATGCAGCCTGCTGGGCGCGTCGCTGCTGCTCTGCGCCGCCCTGGTCGGCACGCTGGCCGCGCGTGGCGTGTGGCCGGCGATCGTGGCCGCCGTGGCGGGCGTACTCGCCTTTGCCGCCGGCTGGCCGCGTCGCGTCGGCTGATCCCATGCTCGAGATTCTCTACCAGGACGACGACATCGTCGCCGTCAACAAGCCGGCCAACCTCGCGGTGCACCGGTCGAAGTTCGTCGGCCCGGACGACGCCTTCCTTATCGACCTCCTCCGCGAGCAGGTCGAGGGAAAGCTGCACCTCGCGCACCGTCTGGACCGCGCCACCTCAGGCGTACTCCTCGTTGCGCGCTCGCCGGAAGCTGCCGGGCAGCTCGGCGAACAGTTCATGGGGCGCAGCGTGCGCAAGCGTTACCTGGCCGTGGTTCGCGGCTGGCCCGACCCCGAAACCGGCACGATCGACTATCCGCTGCCGGGCTCCCGCGACACCGGGCCTCGTCGCGATGCGACAACGGACTACAAGCAACTCGGCACTACAGAGGTCGATATCGCCCTTGGTCGCTATGACAAGCAGCGCTACGCCTTTGCTGTCGCGGAGCCGCGCACCGGACGCTTTCGGCAGATTCGCAAGCACTTTGCGCACATTCATCATCCGATCGTTGGTGACAGCCAGCACGGGCGCGGCGATCACAATCGGCTGTTCAAGCAGTACTTCTCGTCGCATCGTCTGCTGCTGCACGCGGCGCGACTGGAATTTGAGCATCCCGCCGACGGACGCCTCATGGCGGTCGAGGCGGGCCTGGATGAGACGTGGCTGAAGCTACTTGAGCGCTTCAACTGGTCGAGTGCGTACGCCGAGCAGGTCGAAGCGTGGAAGGCGTCGAGCTAGAACAACAGGTATGCATAGCATCCAGGATCTTCTCCAGGACATCCTTCGCGGCCTGCCAAGCTGCCTGAGACTCGTACCAGTCAGCGATTGCTTCAAGATCCTGCAGGGCCTCTTCCGACAGATGAAGGTCAACGCGCGTTCCCGGCATCAGGGCGACCGCTTCTTACGAGCCTCCAAGCCTTGTATCAGTTCCGCGACACGGGATTTGGCCTCATCAATGGAGTAAAGCCTCGATTCGCCCGAGGCGACTCTCGCCGCCGATTTTTCCACTTTTGCCTTTAGCCAACTCGCGTACTCCGCAGTCTCCTTCAGCACTACGGCGCGGTCGGGGCGAGGGGCGCGCAGCGTTCCCGCTTCGTACGCATCGGCGATGACGCTTAACCGGGTCACGCCCAGGCGCGCCATTTGGGCGATGGCGCTATCGGTCGTTGAGAAAACGCGCAGTGTGCCGTCGGCCGAACACAACACGCGTGCGTCTCCGTCCACATCAACACGCACCGTCCAACCCGATTTGCGGCCGACGATCGTCGCGGTCGACACAGCCCCGGCTTCAGCCAACAGGCGAAGCTGCGCCAATTTGATTGTGTCGTCCATGTACGGGCCTTCGGCCGCGTGGAGGGGCGACCAAGGATCAAGATTAACGTTAAACATACTTTATTCCAATGCAAAGACTTCAGGAGCCGGCCTTTGATAGTGGCCTGCCGTTGCGGGGCTCAAACCTGGGCGCAGCCCATTACCCGATGTAGGCGGCGCCCCGTCATTCGCGTGGCTCGCGCGCTGCACAACGCGACAAGGAGGAGCGCTGCTAGAATCCGCCGGCCATGCTTATCGTCACTGCCAACATCGCAATCCCCGACAGCGAACTGATCGAGCGCTTCATGCGTGCCGACGGTCCGGGGGGACAACACGTTAATCGAACAGAGAGCGCCGTCGAGCTCCGTTTCGACGTTGCTTCGTCTCCCTCGCTGCCGGACGAGGTACGCGAGCGCCTTCTCGCGCGACGTGACCGCCGAATGACGGACGCAGGCATCATGGTTATCCAGGCGCGGCGTTTTCGTGATCAGGCCCGTAACCGCGACGACGCGCGCGACCGTCTGGTAGACGTGATCCGCGAGGCTACCGTGGTTGCGAAGAAGCGTGTGGCGACAAAGCCCACGCGTGCCTCGAAGGAACGCCGCCTCGTAGGCAAGACGCAGCGGGGCCAGACCAAGCGCGGGCGCTCGCGTGACTGGAGCAGCGATTGAGCCCTTATCCCGAGCATCTGCCGCCAAACGTTCCTTCGCTACCCGATTCCTGGTGGATGAGGCTGAGCCGTTGGGCCATTCGGCGCAGTGGCTGGCGATTCGTCGGCGAGCTTCCGGATCTCCCGAAAATCGTGGTCATCGGTGCGCCGCACTCGTCGTATTGGGACGGGGTGTGGGGGTTGCTGATGAAGTCGGCGATGGGCCTCGACCTCGGTGTAATGATCAAGCGCGAGGTCCTCAACGGGCCGTTCGGCCCGATCGTGCGTCGCCTCGGCATGATCGCCATCGATCGCAAGGCGGCGACTGACGTCGTTGGCCAGATGGTCGAACGCTTCGCCACGCACGAAAAGATGTGGCTGGGCATCGCACCGGAAGGCACACGCAAACCGGTGAAGCAGTGGAAGTCGGGGTTCCTGCGCATTGCACGTGCCGCCGGTGTGCCAATCTTGCCGATCTTCATCGACTATCCGACGAAGACATTCACCGTAGGCCCGCTGGTTCACGCCACCGGGAGCACGGAAGCAGACCTGGCTTCGATACGTGCAATGTTCGCCGGCTATCAGGGCAAGCATCGCGGGGCGTGATGGGTACACGCCCCGCACTGGTCTTAGCCCAGGCCGCGTCGGTGCCGAACTGAATAGTTGATGCGGTGATACTGGGTGTTCTGCACAACAATTCGGTAGCTTCCCGGCCCCAGGTTCGGAATGATGGCGGAAACACCGGAACCGACGGTGTACCAGATGCCGCCCTGCGCACGCTGGATGGAGAGGGTGGCGCCTCCACTGACGGATGCAGAGAATGTACCGACGCAGGTGGTGTCCCAGCGAAAGTCGACCTCCCGCGCGCCTGGTGAGAGAACCCCGTGCGACGTTAACTCAGGCAGGGTCCCGATACACCGCTTACCGACAGTGAGTGGTGTCGCGTTCGCTGGGATGGTCAGCACAGCAAGAGCGAGTGCGAGCGCCGACAGATAAGAAAGCCTGGTCTTGATGATTGCCATTTTGTCTCCTCGCTTAGTGCCATAAGGCAGAGGAACGCTATCGCGAAGGAGAACGCTTTTTTCCGCTGACGACGTGGATTGTGACGAGACCTGACGCAAATGTCGGCGTGCGTCGCGCACCTCGCGTTATCGCTCGAATCACCTTGGTGACGGCGCACTTGAATATCAGTTACCGCTGGCAGCATCGGCCAGGCTGCCGTTGGATGCTTCGGGCTCCTTGTCATTCTGGAGCCCGTCATGGAAGTCACTTTTGCGTCGAGAGCGCCCGCGAGAGACAGCGCCGGCTGGCAGCTTCAAAAGAAGCGGCCTAATGAATTTGGCTACGTGAACGAGCCGATCGAAGCCCGAGGACGCAAATCGTGGGAACGCAACATCCCCGACGTGGTGAGGAAACATCTCGAAGGCGTCGACCTGACATCCATTCGCCCCAGCGAACTCGAGAAGCTGGCTAACGCTCTACATCGCGAAGGCTATGTCTCGCACCTCGCGGCCACACAACTCGGCCTCATCACACTGGACGTTAAGGACCATCCGCAGAACATGATCGCTCAGATGGAGGATCATCTACGCATCGGCGTGGCCGCGAACAACCCGATGTACGCACTGGGAATAGCGATGGACGAAGCGGCCGTCGACGCGCTCCACGGCATGCAAGCCATTGCTCTGATGCTCCGCGCACAATCTGTCGACACCTACGCCTGATGACTACCGCTCCGAGTGTCCCGACTCGTCGTAGTCGCGATGCGTCAGCAGGCCGGGACGGATCAAGTCGATGAATGCACGAGCCTCTGGACTCAGGAACTTGCCCTTGCGCATCACCACGCCGTAGCTGCGTTGCGGGAAGTACTGCCGCAGGTTTCGCACAACGAGTCGCTCGCGGTCCGCCTCCGTAATGCAGATTCCCGTGACGATCGAGATGCCGAGCCCCATCGCGACATACTGCTTGATCACGTCCCAGCCGCCGACTTCAATCGCAACGGTGTAGGGAACGTGCCGCTGCTGGAAAACCATGTCGACCAGGCGATAGGTAGTGAGACGCTTCGGCGGCAGTATCAGGCCGTAGGGTGAGAGGTCTTCGAGGCGGATGTCAGTCTTCGACGCCAGTGGATGGTCAGGCGGCATGATCAACATAGGATCGTAGTGATAGACCGGCGCCCAGGCGATGTCGTGTGGCACGTCGATCATCGAACCCACGGCGATATCGACTTCGTCGCTACGTAACAGCGCCAGCCCGTCACGATTGGTGACATTGGAAAGGGCCAGATGCACGTGCGGGAAACGCTCGCGATAAGTCTTCACCAGCTCCGGCAGCAGGTACTGAATGGTCGACGAGCCGGCAGCGACGGTCAGCCTGCCCGCCTGGGCGCCTTTGGTCCTGGTCTGAAACTCACGATCCAGATTCTCGAAGCCCTCGACCAGCGGACGGGCCAGCTCGTACAGCGCCTCGCCGGCGTCCGTCAGGGTGATGCGGCGCCGGGTGCGCTCCAACAAATGGGTTCCAAGCTCTCGCTCCAATGCCTTGAGCTGCAGACTCACTGAGGGCTGAGACAGAAAGAGGGCCTCCGCGGCGCGGCTGAGCGTACCGAGCCGGGTCGTGTAGACAAAGGCCCGCAGCTGCTTGAGGCGGTTCCCTTTGTAATAGAACCGGCCACCTTCTTCGTCGGCAGGGCGATCGGCCATGCGTGGCTTCGCTCGCTTCACGACAGCCTTTTTCGTCGAATTCAGCTTGCGGACCATCGAATTTAGCCCATGAAATTAATTAGTTGTATCTAACATTAGCATTGTTAATGTAAATCTTTAAAACATTTGTTTTGTCAAAAACGTGGCCCCGGGCCTAGGGTGAACACCAGACCCGCATCCCGAGGCACGATCCCATGGCAGTTCCCAAGAGCGTGATCGACCCCCTGGCCGGCGTCCGCTTCGGCGACGGCAGCAATACCTATGCGGATGTCCTGACCCCGGGCGCCGTCGCCTTTGTGGCGGATCTCCACCGCCGATTCGACAGCCACCGCCTGGCCTTGCTTGCCGAACGCACCGCCCGCCAGTTGCGCCATGACGCAGGGGAGTTGCCCGACTTCAGGGCGGACACCGTGGCAATCCGCGACGCCGACTGGTCGGTGGCGGCCATTCCCGAGGCCCTGATGGATCGCCGGGTGGAAATCACCGGGCCCGTCGAGCGGAAGATGATCATCAACGCGCTGAACTCGGGCGCGAAGGTTTTCATGGCCGATTTCGAGGACTCGAGCGCGCCGACCTGGGCCAACCAGATCGAAGGCCAGCGCAACCTGCGCGACGCGGTGGACGGCACCATCGAATTCACCAGCGCCGAGGGCAAGGTTTACCGCGTGGGCAAACAGCCCGCCGTGCTGGTGGTTCGCCCCCGCGGCTGGCATCTGCCGGAACGCCATGCCGAGGTTGACGGCGATGTGGTCGCCGGCGCACTGGTGGACTTCGGCCTCTATGCCTTCCACAACGCCAAGGCGCTACACGGGCGTGATCGCGGCCCCTATTTTTACCTGCCCAAGCTGCAGAGCATGGAAGAAGCGGCGCTCTGGGAGTCGGTGATGGCGCACGCGGAGAACGTGCTGGGCCTGCCTCACGGAACGATGAAGGCCACGGTACTGATCGAGACGCTGCCTGCGGTTTTCCAGATGGACGAGATCATGCACGCGTTGCGCAACCGCATCGTCGGCCTGAACTGCGGTCGCTGGGATTACATCTTTTCCTACCTGAAAACCTTCCGTGCGCACGGCGACCGCCTGTTGCCGGAGCGCGGCCAGGTCGGCATGACGGCGCCCTTCCTCAAGGCGTATTCGGAGCTGCTCATCCGCACTTGCCATCGTCGTGGTGCTTTCGCGATGGGCGGCATGGCCGCGCAGATTCCCATTCGGGGCGACGAAGCGGCGAACAACGAGGCCATGGCCAAGGTGCGCGCCGACAAGCTTCGTGAAGTGACCGCGGGCCATGACGGCACCTGGGTGGCACACCCGGCGCTGGTACCGATCGCCCAGGCCATCTTCGACGAACACATGCGCACGTCGAACCAGTTGCATGTTCAGCGCGACGACGTCGTCGCCTCGCGTGACGCGCTCATTGCGCCGGCGATCGGCACGATCACGCGTCCGGGCTTCGACAACAACGTAGAAGTCTGCCTGCGCTACACGGCGGCCTGGCTGGAAGGGCTTGGCTGCGTGCCGATCCACAACCTGATGGAAGACGCTGCCACTGCTGAGATCGCACGCGCGCAGCTCTGGCAATGGCTGCACCACGAGCCGCTGGAATTCAGCGACCACGCACCGATCGACTTCGCGCTGTTCGACCACGCACTGGCCACGCACTGCCATCGCCTGCGCGAGAGCTCGCATCCAGGGGCCGCGCGTGCCGACCAGGCAGCCGCACTGATTTCCGCGCTGACGCATGCCGACGAACTTCGCGACTTCCTCACCCTGCCCGCCTACGAACACCTGTCCTGATCATTCTCCAAGGAGCCACACCATGAAGACGCATACCGCCGAACAGATCGTGCTGGACTGGAAGAACAACGACCGCTGGAACGGCGTCGAGCGTCCCTACACCGCCGAGGACGTGGTTCGTCTTCGCGGCACGGTGCAGGTCGAATACACGCTCGCTCGCCGCGGCGCCGACCGCCTGTGGCGCTCGATCCACGACAAGCCGTACGTGAATGCCCTCGGTGCGCTGACCGGTAACCAGGCCATGCAGCAGGTGAAGGCTGGCCTGCAGGCGATTTACCTGTCGGGCTGGCAGGTCGCAGCCGACGCGAACACCGCAGGCACGATGTATCCCGACCAGTCGCTGTATCCGGTCGACTCGGTGCCCAATGTCGTCCGCAAGATCAACAAGACCCTGCTCCGCGCGGACCAGATCCACCACGCCGAGGGCAAAGACCACATCGACTGGCTGGTGCCGATCGTGGCCGACGCCGAAGCGGGCTTCGGTGGCGTGCTCAACGCGTACGAGCTGATGACCCATATGATCGAGTCCGGCGCCGCCGGCGTGCACTTCGAAGACCAGCTGGCCAGTGCGAAGAAGTGCGGCCACATGGGTGGCAAGGTGCTCGTCCCGACGCAGGAAGCCGTGCAGAAGCTGATCGCCGCCCGCCTTGCCGCGGACGTCGCCGGTGTGCCGACCCTGATCGTCGCCCGCACGGATGCCATGGGCGCGGGGCTCGTCACGACGGACATCGACGAAAACGACAAGCCCTTCCTTACCGGCAAGCGCACGGTGGAGGGCTTCTATGAATCGAAGCAAGGCATCGAACAGGCAATCAGCCGCGGCTTGTCCTACGCGCCGTACGCGGACCTGATCTGGTGTGAGACCGCCACGCCCGACATGGAGCAGGCGCGCCGCTTCGCCGAGGCCATCCACGCGAAGTATCCCGGCAAGAAGCTGGCCTACAACTGCTCGCCAAGCTTCAACTGGAAGAAGAATCTCGACGAGAAGACCATCGCCACCTTCCAGAAGCAGCTTGGCGAAATGGGCTATGCGTTCCAGTTCATCACGCTCGCCGGCTTCCATGCCCTGAACTACTCCATGTTCCAGCTGGCACGCGGCTACCGCGACCGCCAGATGGCGGCCTACGTTGAATTGCAGGAAGCCGAATTCGCTGCGGAGAAAGACGGCTACACCGCTGCGAAGCACCAGCGCGAAGTCGGCACGGGCTACTTCGATACGGTGAACCAGGTGATCTCGGGTTCGTTCAGTTCGCTCTCGGCGCTGAGCGGCTCGACCGAGGAAGAGCAGTTCCACCCGGCGTCGGCCGCGTAAGTCTCGTCCTCAACGACACCCGCCTCGCGCGAAAGGCCGCACCTTCCAGCACAGGGGTGCGGCCTGCTCGAGTGGGTTCCTACCAGCGATAGGTCGCACTCGCCATCGCCGTGCGGCGATTACCCCATGAACACCCCAGCTCGCCATAGCAGACGGACACGAAGTGCTTGTCGAGCAGGTTGTTGACGTTGAGCGCGAGCGAGACGCTCGGCATTTCGTAACGAAGAACGGCGTCCACCAACGTATAAGCCGGTACGTTGAAGTCCCGCGTGGCATCGGTCGTCACATCCGGATGGTAGGTGCCGCCGTAACTCTCGCCGACACGACGTACACCGCCGCCAAATCCAAGACCGCGTGCAACCCCTTCGTGCACGGTGTAGTCGGCCCAGAGGGATGCCATATGCATCGGCACCGTGCCGGGCGGCTTACCGATATCCGACACGACGCTGGACCGGGTCGTCTCGGCGTCCGTGTAGGTGTAGGCCGCACGCAGCTTCAGCCCGTCGGTCAGATTCGCCACACCCTCCAACTCAGCCCCTCGCGAGCGCACTTCGCCGGCCGCACGCGAGAAACCGGGGTGCAATGCGTCAGTCACGAGCACGTTGCCCTCGTGGATCTCGAAGGCCGACACCGTCACGAACGCGTCCACGTTCACCGGCTGGTACTTCACGCCGCCCTCGATCTGACGACCGGTGGTCGGCAGGAAACCACGCCCCAGATAGTCGAAACCACTGTTGGGAAGGAAGGACGTCGACCAGCTGACATACGGCGCAAGACCCCACGAGGTCTGATAGACGAGGCCGACACGCCCCGTGGTCTTGCTGTCGACCTGACGGCTGGCGGCGTCCGCGATCTGGTCGAGTCCACCCATCGATGTCCAGTCGCGGCGCACGCCGAGGAGCGCCACCCAGCCGCCACCAAACTTCAACTGGTCCTGCGCATACACGCCGGTCTGCTTCAGGCTTTGTCGATTACGGAAGCCCGGCGTGCCCAGCGGCGCCATGGGCAGGTTGTATTCGGGCGCATAAGCGCTCAAGGGATTGCCCAGGCCATCGCTTTCGCTCTGGCTGCTGTGCGTCTGGGAAACGTCCAGCCCCATGAGCACGGCATGCTGCACCGGCCCGGTTGCGAAGTTGGCCGTCACCCTGTTGTCCATGAGGTAGCTGTTCGTCTGCGAGTCGTTGTCCATCGCATAGCGATTGAACGTGCTGTAGTCCGGGAACAGTGGGCCACTACCGTAGAGCTGGCGCCAGCTCGTTGTCTGCCGGGCGACGCGCCCATTGAGGTGGAAGCTCCACACATCGTCCACCCTGTGGTCGATCTTGTAGCCCACCGCCGACTGGGTCCGGCGATAGCTGTCCCAGTTCGTGTCGCCCGTGTAAAGCGACGTGGACAGCTTGCCGTTCGGGTTGAACAGCACGGTGCCCTGCGCCGGTAGAAACGGATACAGGCTATTTGTCAGGTCGCGCTGATAGTTCGTCAGCAACGTGACGCTGGTGTTGTCGTCAGGCGCATAGGTGATCGCAGGGGCGATGGCGAGACGACGGTTATAGGTGTGGTCGATCTGCGTGTCGTCGTCGAAGCCGATCGCGGTGAGGCGATAGCTCCAGTGGCCCGCGTCGTCCAGCCTTCCGCCGTGATCGGTGCGCAGCTGGCGCTGTGCGTAGTTGCCGAGCTGGATGCCTACCTCGTGCAGCGACTCCGTCGTCGGCATCTTGCTGGTGACATCGATGAGGCCGCCCGGGTTGCTCTGTCCGTAGAGCACCGAGCTCGGCCCCTTCAGCACGGCGACGGATTCGATCAGGTAAGGCTCGATACGGAGACTGAGGCCGCCCGGCTGGGATCTCAGTCCGTCCTGGTAGATGCCGAAGGACCCCGCGTCGAAGCCCCGGATAGTCGGCCAGTCGTACCGTTGATCAGTGCCCGTCGCGTTGGAGGCTGTGCCTGCCGTGTAGTTCAGCGCCTCGGACAGGCTCTGCACGTTGCGTAACGTGAGGTCTTCACGACTGACCACCGACACCGACTGCGGCACCTCGATGAGCGGCGCATCGGTCTTCGTGGCCACGGTGGCCTGAGGCGCGGTGGAGGCGCGGACTTTCACGCCCTGCAGGTCGGTGACCTTGTCCTTGTCTTTCTCTGATACATCATCCGCGGCGCGAGCCATCGGTACGATCAGCAGTGCGGAGACGCATAACGGGAGGGCACGACGGAGCAGCGTATCGAAGGGACGCACGGCAAGCTTCCTTGAGGTAAACGGAGGGCTTGCTGGCTGGGTCGCGAAGGCGAGCGTGGCTGGCTGGTCCGGGGGAGACCGCGGTCGCGGGAATGACAAGGCACGCGAGCGCGGCGGCATTCTCCCGGCTGAGGCTTACCCGCGTCAAGGAAAGCCGCTACGAATAATCCCTCGTCCCAAAAGAAAATCGGCCAACACCGTGAGGCGGGCCGAGATAAGGACAGCTAAGGATCGTTGTGGAGAAAAGGCCGGGCCCCGGTGCTAGAGCGGGGGGAGGGAGGGGTATCTAGCACCGGAGCGGGGCGGGCAGCCCATTAGAGAACCGCCTGGTACAGAATTATCCGCTCGCCCCCGGGATTCGTCAACTACTCAGTACATGAAATAAGTATTAACTCTTTGGAGTGATTTTGGCCCGCGAATTGCTGGTGTTTCCAGTCATGTCGATGTCGAACCCACTCGCGCAACTCAGTGGTTCGATGGCGCCGCGGGCGTCGAAGCGCAGTGGCTCCCAGTAGTGAGTCGCATGGGTCTCGCTCGGGTTGCCGTTGTCCCAGCGATCCGACTGGAAAAGGAAGACGGGGCCATCCGGTCCCGGCAGGGTCGCGACATCGGCTGGCTGCCCGCCGCAGGACGTGGCACTGATCTTCAGGCCACGATGCTGTCTTGCCATCTCACCGCTCGCGGGCTTGCCCGTCCACGGACCCAGCGGCGATGTGGCATGGAGATATGACGTGCCGGTTGTGCAGTATCCACAGTTCGGGTCGGAGAACGTGAGGTAGTAGGTGTCACCGCGACGGAAGATCGATGGCGCCTCGGTTGCCTTCAGGCCAACGCGCGCGTAGCGCCCTGTACCGCTGAGATAACTTTCATCGAGTTGCTCGATCGCGATATCGCCCTTCCGTCGCCAGTCGGTGTACGCGAGGTAAGCCGTGCCATCGTGGTCGACGAAGACATCGTGGTCGCCGTGATTCAGGCCGGGAGGCTGGTCACGGTTGATGGCCAGCTTCGGTAGCGGCGCTTCGACGAAGGGACCGGTCGGCGTCGTGGCGGTGAACACGTGGTAGCCAACAGCCACTTCGTAGCTGTTGATCCACAGAACGTAGCGCTGCGTCCGGGCGTTGAAGACCACGTGCGGGCGGAAGCAGCCATAAGTCGACCCGTCGCAGCGCTTCTGCCAGGACGGCGTTGTCGCGTCGAAGAGCGGGCCTTCGGCGCGCCAGTGCGCAAGGTCGCTGGACGAATACACAACGAATCCGCAGAACGGAGCCTTCTTGTCGTTCCAGCGAAAGCCACAGCCATAACGCGTGCCGTAGAGATAATAGCGGTCGCCGAAGCGCTGGATCTGGCCGTCGTGGGCATCGATCGGATGCCCCTCATCGTCGACCCTGGCCGTGCCGGGAAGTCCGTTGTCGAGATGCACATGCACCGCACGACCGCCCGGCTCTTGCGTTGATGCGGTAGCTCCCGTCGATGCCGTGAGCACTGAAAGGACCGCGAGCAAAAGGCACATCGAGTAGCACAGACGCTGGAAAGACAGTGGCATGAGAAGAGTCGGATCGACGGAGAATAAGGCTCCGACCATAGCCGCTGCGCGTGTACCCGACAACGGCGGGCGCACCTGACCTCTTGCACATGCCTGCGCTTTCCCACCGGCGCATGCTCGTCGCACAGGAAGACGAAGCGGCCGGCCAGGGGTGGTGCGGGCCGTCGGGACGTTACGTGCCGCACTGGGGATACACACGCATGATCGGTTATTACATCGACCTGGCGCTGCACAGCCTCAGGCGCAGCAAGGTCCTGACGGTACTCATGATCCTCGCGATTGCCGTTGGCATCGGTGCGAGCATGACGACACTAACCATCATGCACCTGCTTTCCGGTGATCCGCTGCGTGGACGAAGCGGGCAGATCTTCTACCCTCAGGTCGAACCCGACCCTGGCTCGAAGGCCCGCGAGCCTCACGATGTCATGGACTACCAGTCCGCGATGGACCTGTGGAGCGCGCACCGCGCCGATCGCCAGGCACTCGTCATCAACAGTCGAGTGAAGTTACTGGCACCCGACACACGACTGCCGCCACTGATGCTCTCGATGCTCTCCACGACCTCCGATTTCTTCACGATGTTCGAGGTCCCGATCCGGTTCGGTCGCAGCTGGACGGCCGAGGACGACGCCGCGCATGCCCGCGTCGCGGTGATCTCCGCCAATCTCAACGACCGTCTGTTCGGCGGGCAAAACAGTGTCGGCCTGACCTTGCGCCTGAAGGACAGCGACGTGCGCATCGTCGGCGTCCTTGCACCGTGGCGTCCCTCGCCTCTTTTCTACGACGTACGCGGCGGTCGCTTCAGTGGCGGTGACACGGCCAGTTTCTATGACAAGCCGGAAGGTGTCATCACGCCCTTCACGACGGCACTGGAGATCAACGACGGAAACTTCCAGCCCTTCACGTGCTGGTCGAATCCCGTGACACCGGGACACCTGCAGAACGCGTCGTGTGTCTGGGTGGCTCTGTGGGTGCAACTGGGCGACGCTACCAGGGTCGCATCGTATCGCCGCTTCCTCGACGGCTACGTCGCTCAGCAACAATCGCTCGGGCGCATCACCCGAGCGGACAACACACGATTGCGCAGCCTGCCGGAGTGGCTCGATTTCAACGGCGTCGTGCCCGGTGACGTGAAGTTGCAGACATCGCTGGCGTTCGCGTTCCTGGCGATCTGCGTGTGCAACGTCGTCGGGCTACTTCTCGCAAAGTTCCTGCGCCGGAGTGGGGAGATCGGCCTGCGGCGCGCGCTTGGCGCCACGCGTCGTGCCGTCTTCATCCAGTGCCTGGTCGAGGCGGGCGTGATCGGTGGGCTCGGGGGACTCGGTGGTTTATTCCTCACGCTGTTCGGGCTTTGGCTCGTCCGCCAGCAGCCCGTTCCGTATGCGGACTTCGTACACCTGGATGTGTCGATGTTCCTGGCAACGTTCCTGATTTCCATCGGAGCGAGTCTTCTCGCGGGCCTGCTACCCGCGGCGCGCGCCAGCCTCGTCGAGCCCGCATTGCAATTGAAGGTGCTTTGACATGGCCGACCTGCAGATCCAGCCCGTCCTTGCCGCATTGCGCAAGCACCGCATCGCCACCATCGTGATCGCGCTCGAGATCGCCCTGGCATGCGCCGTGCTGTGCAACGCATGCTTTCTTATCGCGGGCCGCGTGCAAGCCATGCATGTGCAGAGCGGTGTCGACGAACAGGCGCTGGGCACGATCAAGCTGGAAGGTTTCGATCCCGAGCAGGCGAACGACCTCGATGCACGAGTGATGGCCGGCCTGCGAGCAGTGGCCGGCGTGCAGTCCGTGAGTGCCGTCGGCGCCGTTCCTTTCGGCGAGGCCAGTGTCATCGCGGGCGTCCATCTCGACGCGGCCGGCCAGCAGTTCGGCGGCGTCGTGGACTTTTATGTCACTGGGCCCGGCGCCGCCAATGCGATGGGTATCCGTCTCCTGTCCGGGCGCATGCCAGCGCCAGACGAATACATGTCGGTAACGCAGTTCGTGCCAAAGGAAGCTCCGGTCCTGATCACCCAGGTCCTGGCGAAGCACTTCTGGCCGGACGAAAATCCGCTCGGCAAGACGATATGGTCCATGGACACCCACTTCCGCGTAATCGGCGTCGTCGATCACCTGACCGTCCCACAGCCCGGTTCCGGCGAGGAGAAGGATGCGGACTGGTCGATCGTGGTGCCCGCCATGCCTGGCCCTCAGTTCGCCGGAAAATATCTGTTGCGAGCGAACCCCGACGATCTCCCGCGCGTCATGCGCGATGCCAGGACGGCCGCCCTCAAGATCGCTCCGGACGCCGTCCTCGACCTTGATCAAAGCAGGACCATCGGTGAGCTTCGCGAGAAGTTTTTCCTCAATGACCGGGTCATGACGGGATTGCTTATCGCCGTCATCGTGGCGCTTCTCGGCACGACGGCCCTGGGCATCGTCGGGCTGGCGAGCTTCTGGGTGGCGCAACGTCGAAGGCAGATAGGCGTGCGGCGTGCGCTGGGTGCAACGCGGAAGGATGTCCTGCGTTATTTTCAGATCGAGAACTTCCTTATCGTGACGATCGGAATCGTCCTCGGGATGGCTCTCGCTTACGGAATCAACCTGGCCCTTATGAATATCTACGAGCTGCCGAGGCTGCCTGCATGGTATCTGCCGATCGGCGCCATGGCTCTGTGGGTTCTGGGTCAACTGGCCGTGCTGGCACCGGCGATGCGAGCGGCAGCGGTCCCGCCGGTGGTGGCCATGCGCTCCTCCTAGCGGTTGCAGGACAGACGTCCCTGCAACCGCAGTCCCTCATCCACTTACGCCGGGCGGCTTGATTTAGGTTTGCAGGTCATCGTCACCGCCGTCTTCGCCTTGATGCCATCCGCATCAATAAATGACGCGCTCCACTTGATCGTAAACGGGTGATCTTTCACAGCCGTGCAGCCGTAGTCGATCGTCAGTGGCACGGCGGGATCTTTGAATCGCCCATATCGTGGCGTGCAGACGAACACTACGTCCGCCTTGTACTGCGCTCCCGACACCAGATTCACTTCTGGATGAGTAACCGTGAACTCCTCACATCCGCGACCCTCGCGAAACATGCGATATCCCTTTTCAAGACCTCGCATCGCCAGGTCACGGAAAACGTAGCTTCCGATTGCTGCGGCGTCTTCCTTGTTGGAATGAAAACCAATCTCCGCGACGATACTTGGCATAGTCGCGTACGTGTTCTCTCCGTACCGACCGATACTCGGCTCGGATGCAACAGGAAATGCATCAAAAGCGGCATTGGACTTCAAACTCTCTTTGATATAGCAGAGACCCACCGTCGCAAGGCGCTCATCTACGTCCCGACCTTTCGTGTAGAAGATTCGGATGCCCCTGGTGTTCGGGTTCTCGGTCGCGTTTGTATGAAGATGAATGGCAGCGTCTACACCGAGATGGTTTGCGTAGAGCGGACGACTTCTGATGTCCTGCTCGTACTCCTCCATGTCGCCGCCTTTACCGGGTTTACTGTTCCAGATTTCAGGAGCGTTCGGAAGCATATTTTCGAGGAAGTAGCGGCTTGCCATGTCCGTCCACGGCTTACCGCTTTCAGCATGCCTGTCTCGCGCCTGGGACCGAGCCCTGAATACCTCTTCTCCGGCACGAGAGCCGAGATAGCTATCCAGCGATGCGGCAAATGCCGGTGTAGCGAAATCCTCGGTTATTCCGTTAACTAGCGACCTTTGCGTAGTCCATCCGAACTTCTTGTGGAAATAGTAGCCATGACCCGCCGAGACAAGCACGCGGCCTTTTCCGGCGTCGGCCCGATGAAATAGTGTCTGGCGCTGCGACATCTCAGCCTGTTCTTTGAGTCCTTTCTCGTAAGGGAAGTAGTCGAGGATGTCCCTCCCCTCGAAGGTGAAGTCCACGCCTCGAAGCGGCCCGATCTTGTCCATATACACGTACACCGTGGTGGCCAAGGCATTGATGCGATCTTCGAAGTCGCCTCCGTAATAGGTAGGCACGTAACCCTTACCAAGCTCCACCAACAACTCGTCGCCGGAATCGTTGAAGGACACGTCTCCGACCACAATGATCGGTGCCTGTCCAGGCACTCGCTCCTGTACATCCACATGGGCCTGTAGCAATCCTCGTAGCACGGGCTCGAGCGATTTGCGCTGCTCGGCCGAGAGCTTGGTCGAATCTTTCGCCACCTCTGCGCCGACTTCCGCGGCATGGGAATGTTCGAGGTTCGAAATGAAAGCTGTTGTGGAAAGGATGGCCGCGCGTAGTACTCGCACGTGCACGAATGCGAAATTCATCTTTTTCTCCGATAAAGGGAACGAGTCCGCTGCACATCGATCAACGATGCACAGTCATCGTCCGTTCTTTCGAAGGGGCACCACAGTCACCAGGGCCTTGCGTGTCGCGTAGGGTACTAAAGCGGCACGCTCACGTGCTCACTGTCAGCATGTCGGGATAAAAAACTACTGCTTTCGTGGCGCGTAATAACACTTGCGAAAAGATCAAAACCGCCGGTAATGCAACGCCTCGGCAAGATGATGCTGCTCCACACACCCCGCCCCACCTTCAAGGTCGGCAATGGTGCGCGCTACGCGAAGCACACGATGGTACGCACGCGCGGATGCACCGAGCTTCTCGACAGCCCCTTCGAGCCATTCACGCTCGGCCTGCGGTAGCGCGCAGTCGCGTTCGAGGTTGACCACACTCAGTTCGGAGTTCGGTTGGCCGGCGCGAAGCAGTGCCTTCTCACGCGCGTTGATGACGCGGCGACGAACGGTGGTGCTGTCGTCGTCGTGCGGACCACGAGGCGCCGTCAGATCGGAGATCGGTACGCGGGGTACTTCGACACACAGGTCGATGCGATCGAGAAGCGGGCCGGAAATGCGTGCGCGATAACGATGAATCTGGTCAGGCGTACATCGACAGTCGTGAGTCGGATCGCCGGCGTAGCCACACGGACACGGATTCATCGCGGCGACCAGTTGGAACTCCGCCGGGAAGGTGGACTGGCGTGCGGCGCGCGAGATAACGATCTGTCCGGACTCGAGCGGCTCGCGCAACACTTCGAGCACGTGGCGACTGAACTCGGGAAGCTCGTCGAGGAAGAGGACGCCGTTATGTGCCAGCGAAATCTCACCCGGTCGCGGCGTCGAGCCCCCGCCGACAAGCGCGACGCCTGACGCCGTGTGGTGCGGCGCGCGGAACGGACGGCGGCGCCAGGATTGCGGGTCGATGGCTTCGCTGGAGAGCGAGCGGATGGCACAGCTCTCCAGCGCTTCGGATTCGGTCATCGGTGGCAGGATGCCCGGCAGGCGTTCGGCGAGCATGGTCTTGCCGGTGCCCGGCGGACCGATCATCAGCAGGTGGTGCCCTCCCGCCGCGGCGATTTCCAGGGCGCGCCGCGCCTGGTACTGGCCGCGCACGTCTCGCATGTCCGGCCCGCACGTCGGCAGGTCGTAAAAGTCGGTTGCCGCCGCCGGAGCGCCCAGGGTGCCATGCCCGCCCAGCCAGGCGCAGACCTCCGCCAGGCTGTCGGCGAGCAGTACATCGGCTTCGCCGACCAGCGCCGCTTCCGCCGCGTTGGCACGAGGAACGACGATGCGCCGACCGCAGCGGCGCGCGCGAATCAGGGCGGGGAGAATGCCGGGAACGGCGCGCAGTTCACCCGACAGCGCCAGCTCACCGAGGAACTCACAGTCGTCGAGCCGCTCGCGAGGGACCTGCGAGCCTGCGGCGAGAATGCCCAGGGCAATGGCGAGGTCGAACCGGCCGCCGTCCTTCGGCAGTTCGGCGGGCGCCAGGTTTACGGTGACGCGGCGATTGGGGTATTCGAAGGCGGTGTTCTGGATGGCGACACGGACACGATCACGCGCTTCGCGCACCGCCGAATCGGGCAGTCCAACGATGGACGTGGAAGGCAGGCCGCCGGACAGATGCACCTCGACGACGACCTGCGGCGCGGTGACACCTTCCTGCGCCCGCGAGAGGGTGACGGCGAGGCTCATGACGAGGGATATCGTAACCGGTAACGGATCCCATACGGCGGCGAACTACCGTGATCCTGTAGGGATCGGGCTCGCATACGCACTCCTTGCGTCGACTGGGAAAATAACCGCCCCCGACCGCTCTCGGGGTGAGGGTGACGGATCGGGGGCGGTCCCGGGACGTTTGGCCGTCCTTATTGGCCAGGAGCCGCAGCGCTGACTTCCAGGTCGGCGAGGCGCTTTTCCAAAACTTCGAGCCGTTCGCGCGTCCGCGCTAGAACCTGGCTCTGAACATCGAATTCTTCTCGAGTAACGAGATCGAGGCGGCGTAGTCCCTGCGCCAGAATATCTTTGAAGTTGGCGTGCATATCCTCACGCGCTTGCGCCAACCCTGGCGGAACCAACGATGCCAACCGCTGTGCGAGTTGATCGATACCCTGCACATCCATCTTGCGCACCCCGATGTCGTGAATGAAGTTTAGGTGATTGGTTTGTAGGCGCTATAGGCCTACGCCTACACGTAGTGTAGGGTTTTTCCTACAAACGCCCCAGAAGACGCCCCGGGAGCCGGATGGCACAATGGCTGTCCGCGCGCCGGCAAGCGGCTGCGCCCTAGGAGTGATACATGAAGCTGGTGGTCGCCATCATCAAGCCTTTCAAGCTGGACGACGTCCGCGAGGCCCTCGCCGAGGTCGGCGTCCAGGGCGTTACCGTGACCGAAGTGAAGGGTTTTGGCCGGCAGAAGGGCCATACCGAGCTCTATCGCGGCGCGGAGTACGTCGTCGACTTCCTGCCCAAGATCAAACTGGAAGTGGCTGTGGCCGACGACCAGATCGAACGCGTGGTCGAGGCGATCCAGGTCGCCGCCCGCACTGGCAAGATCGGCGACGGCAAGATTTTCGTCAGCTCGCTGGAGCAGGTGGTCCGCATCCGCACCGGCGAACTGGACAACGACGCCCTCTGAGCGAGGGCGCCCCGGCTGGCTCAGGCTGCCTGGGCCAGCCGCTTGTGGCGACGATGGTGGAACAGCACGCCCGCGTAGTAAGCCATGTAGTAGCCGATGGTCAGACCGATCACCAGCATGGTCAGCGGACTGTTGCCCGGCGCCGGCGTATGGGCCGGCACGGCAGCCGTCCCGTCGCTGAACATCGGCGCCAGCACCAGGAAGCGCCAGGCCATGCGGCCGAGCAACAGGGCCGTGAGTGCGGCACCGATCCAGGGATTGGGCACATAGAAGTCGGCGCCTTCGGCGTTCGACTCGAAACGGGTCAGGCGCAGGCCGACGAGGGCCAATGCGGCGCCGGCGACGAGCCCGCCCAGTGCGCCTTCGGCCAGGCGGACGTCCTGCAGACCGGAGGTCAGCGTCAGACAGGCGATGACCGCGAAGATCGCGACGCGGATGCTCATGCGTTTTGTGCGGATCGGCTGACGACCGAAGCTGCCGCGGACACGGCGATAGACGGCGAAGGCCATCAGCGGAGCGACGATGAACGGGACGACGGTCGGAGCCAGCATGGCGTAGGTCTCGGTGGGTGGCGGTGTGAGGCTACGTTAACGTCATGGCGCGGGGCGTTCGAGGGCTGACTGACAGGTGTTGGGGGTGACGGGTGTCACCCCCTCCCTCTGGGGCCGTGGGGAATGCCGCTTCGCCGCTTCGTTGGCTTTTCGCCGATGAATCGGCTCCCACATTGTCCTTTTCGCCGATGAATCGGCTCCCACATTCTTTTTATTTGGCCTTGCCCTGGTTGGCGACGGCGGCCATTTTGGCCTCGATCTCGGCCTGGTCGCCCAGGTAGTAGTGCTTTACCGGGTTGAGGTCGGCGTCGAACTCGTATACCAGCGGGATGCCGTTGGGGATGTTGAGCTCGGCGATGTCGTCGTCCGAAATGCCGTCGAAGTACTTCACCAGGGCGCGCATCGAATTGCCGTGGGCGGCCATCAACACGTTGTTGCCCGCGCGGATGGCCGGAGCCAGCACGTCATGCCAGTAGGGCAGCACGCGGGCGACGGTGTCCTTCAGGCACTCGGTCAGGGGTACGTCGATGCCCTTGTAGCGGTCGTCGTCAGCGAACGAGGTCGCACCTGCCTCGAGGGCCGGTGGCGGGGTGTCATAGCTGCGACGCCAGACGTGAACCTGTTCGTTGCCGTACTTCGCCGCCGTCTCGGCCTTGTTGAGGCCGGTCAGGGCGCCGTAGTGGCGCTCGTTGAGGCGCCAGTCGGTGACGACCGGGATCCACATCAGGTCCATCTCGTCCTGTACATGCCACAGGGTGCGCACGGCACGCTTGAGGTACGAGGTGTGGGCCAGGTTGAAGGTGAAACCGGCTTCCTTGAGCAGGCGACCGGCTTCGCGGGCCTCGGCTACGCCCTGCTCGCTGAGGTCGACATCGGCCCAGCCGCTGAAGCGGTTTTCGAGGTTCCAGGCCGACTGGCCGTGGCGGATCATGACGAGCTTGTACATGGCGTCCAACGATGGGGAGGAAAAATCCCATGGTGAAACCTGACCCCGGGGCAGTCAACTTGGCGGTTCAGGTGCCCATGTCATCAGTCACGCTAAACCTTGCGGCCAGCAGGTGCATCCTAGGAGTCCTAGTCCACCCGTGGAGCAGCACACCATGCGTCGTACCCTGATCTCGCTTCTCATCGCCCTTTCCGTATCCGGTGCCGCCCTTGCCAGCGACGACGACGTCAGCAAGGTCAACGGCACGGCCCAGGTCGAGGCCGGCCAGCACGCGGGCGACGTCCACACCGTCAACGGCTCGGTCCGCATCGGCGATAACGCCGTGGTGCAGAAGGCCAGCACGGTCAATGGCGCCGTGGAACTGGGCAAGGGCGCCACCGCGACCATCGTCAAATCGGTCAACGGCGGCCTGACCCTGCACGACAACGCGCGTGTCTCGGAGGAAGTGACCACGGTAAACGGGCGCGTCCTGCTGGAGCGCGGCGTCGACGTGAAGGGCCAGCTGACGAACGTCAACGGCGAGATCTCGCTCGAAGGCGCTCACGTCGGCGGCGGCATCGAAACGACGAACGCGGATATCACCATCGGCGAAGGCTCGAAGGTCGAAGGCGGCCTGCTGGTGAAGAAGCCCTCGATGAGCTTCTTCAGCAGCAACGACCGGGTCCCGAAGATCGTGATCGGTCCGCACGCCGTGGTGCAGGGCACCCTCTCCTTCCAGCGCGATGTCGAGCTCTATGTCAGCGATTCGGCCACGGTCGGCAAGATCGAGGGTGCGACGGCGAAGAAGTTCTCCGGCAACGCTCCGTAAAACACCTGGGCAATTTCTGTAGGAGCCGATTCATCGGCGATCCCGCGGCAGCGGGCCAGGGTGCCGCAAGCACCCATCGCCGATGAATCGGCTCCTACCGAGCGTGCGGATGCGTCCGCGACCGCCTGAGATGGGCGTTACACCCAGTCGCGGGGCTTGAGGTATTCGGCGAGCCTTGCCTCGGGGCTGTCCGCTTCGGGCGTGAAGCCATATTCGAAGCGGACGCGCGGCGGCAGGCTCATCAGGATCGACTCGGTGCGGCCACCCGATTGCAGGCCGAACAGCGTGCCGCGGTCGTAGACGAGGTTGAACTCCACGTAGCGCCCACGCCGGTAGAGCTGGAACTCGCGCTCGCGCTCGCCGTAGGGCGTGTCGCGGCGACGCTCGACGATCGGCAGGTAGGCGTCGAGGAAACCCTCGCCGACATCGCGCATGAAGTTCAGGCAGCGGTCGAAACCGCCTTCGTTCTGGTCGTCGTAGAAGAGACCGCCGACGCCACGCGTTTCACCCCGGTGCTTGAGATAAAAGTACTCATCGCACCAGCGCTTGTAGCGATCGTAGACATCGTCCCCGTAGGGTTCGCACAGATCCCTGGCGACGGTGTGCCAATGTCGCACGTCGTCGTCAAAGGGGTAGTACGGCGTGAGGTCGAAGCCGCCGCCAAACCACCAGACCGGTTCAACACCTTCCTTCGACGCCTCGAAGTAACGCACGTTCGCGTGCGTGGTCGGGATGTATGGGTTGCGCGGGTGCAGCACCAGCGACACGCCGGTGGCGATGAAACTGCCGCCGACCAGATCCGGGCGGTGTGCTGTCGCGCTGGGAGGCAAAGGTGAGCCCGAGACACGCGAAAAATTGACCCCGGCCTGCTCGAAGACACCGCCCTCGCGCAGCACCCGGGTGCGTCCACCGCCGCCGGCCGGTCGCGTCCAGGCGTCTTCCTCGAACCTCGCCTTGCCGTCGATCGCTTCGATGGCGGTACAGATACGGTCCTGCAGACCGCGCAGGAACGACTCGGCAAGATTGGCTTGTTCGGACATGGGAGCGAGCATCCTCTCGGGGTATCGATGAGACAGAGCTTAGCAAGACGCTCGGGATCCCCTCTGCGACACGCCGCCGCGCGCTGCCGACAGCTCAGGAAATGCGGGCCGCCATGCGGTGGTTGCCGATCAGCGCCGCCCACCGCATGCCCGTATCGATCCACATCAGGTAGCCGGCCTCCATCAGCATGCGCAGCACGTAGCGGCGGTTCACCGGCAGGCGCTCCTCCGCACCGATGGGCGAGGCATCGAAGCCCAGGCGACGGGCAAGGTACATGCAACGCGCCAGGTGATAGCGGCTGGTCACCAGGCTAACCGGCGGCAAGACGGCACCGGCGCGGTCCCTGAGCAACTCGCGGGCGTGGCGAAGGTTTTCCAGCGAGTCGATCGACATCTGCTCGAGCAGCAGCGGAACGTCGCCAGGCCACCCCTCCGCGACGAGCCATCGCCGCCCCGCCTCGGCCTCGCTGACGGACCCGCCACTGAGGCCACCAAGCAGAAGCACCCGGTCAGCGCGACCGGCCAGCGCGTTATCGCGGCCGCGTATCAGCCGGCCGACGAAGTCATGCTCCGGGCGATCGTCGACAAGGCGACGGCCGAAGATCAACAACGTGTCGCGGCGGGCGGCCATGACCGGGCTGTGCCGCGCCAGTCGCCAGACCCGCACCGCATGCACGACATACAACAGACCCAGGCTGCCGACAAACGCGATCGCCGTCACCAGGGCGGCGAGCAGGATGTCGCGATCGCTGAGGTATCGCCAGACGCCTCGGCGCAGGGGCTTGAGTAAACCGGACATGGGGAAGGCCCGCGGGAAGACCCGCAGTCTGTGCCATTCGCTCGCGCGGGTGCAATCGGCTGAACCGGGGCCCGGCGTTCACGAGACGCTATCAGGCAAAAAGGATAGGCTCGCGCGTATGCCCCATCCCATGTCGCCTCTTTCCATTCGCGCGTATACCGCGACCTCTGCCCTCGGTCGCGGCCTCGATGCCCATGCCGATGCCCTGCTTGCCTCACGTGGCGGCCTCACCCCGAACGACTTCAGCTCGGCCTCGCTGGATTGCTGGATCGGCCGCGTGGCCGGCCTCGAAGATGAGCCGCTACCGCCTGAACTCGCCGAATGGGAGTGCCGCAATAACCGCTTGGCCTGGCTGGCCCTGCGCCAGGACCATTTCATCGACGCCGTGCGCGATGCGCGCGAACGCTATGGTGCCTCTCGCGTGGCGGTACTGCTCGGCACATCCACCTCGAGCATCGGTGCCACCGAGGAAGGTTACCGCCGTCTCGACCATGGCCGCATGCCGGAAGACCTTCACCGCCCCGTCCTGCACACGCCGCATTCGCTCGCCGGCTTCGTCGCCGCCGTGTTCGATCTCGAAGGTCCCTGCCTGACCGTCGCCACGGCGTGCTCGTCGAGTGCGAAGGTCTTCGGCAATGCCGAGCGCATGATCCGCCTCGGGCTGATAGACGCGGCCGTGGTCGGTGGCACCGACACGCTGTGCGACAGCGTGCTGTTCGGCTTCAACTCGCTCGAACTGGTTTCAGGCGAGCCCTGCCGTCCCTTCGATGCGAACCGAAGTGGCATCTCGATCGGCGAAGCCGCCGGTTTCGCCTTGCTCGAACGCGCGACCGAAAGCACGTCCGGCCCGCTGCTGATCGGCTATGGCGAAGCGAGCGACGCTCACCACATGTCCACGCCGCATCCTGAAGGTCTCGGTGCGGAGATCGCCCTGCGCGACGCCCTCGCCCGCGCGGGCGTCGAAGCCGGCGATGTCGACTACATCAACCTGCATGGCACCGCGAGCCAGAAGAACGACGAGGTGGAAGCCGCACTCGTCGCGCGTAATTTCCCCGCGAGCACGCGCGCCAGCTCGACCAAGGGCTTCACCGGCCACACGCTCGGCGCTGCCGGCATCCTCGAGGCGGTGATCACCTTGCTCACCATGCGCGACGGGCGCATCCCGGGCAACCTCGGCACGACGACCCCGGATCCCCTATGCGGTCCGCAGATGGCCTGGACGGGCGAACAAGGCAACGTACGTATCGCCCTGAGCAACTCGTTTGGTTTTGGTGGCAACAATGCCTGCCTGGCATTCGCTCACGAGGGAGAACCCGCATGAGCGCCGCCCTGACTGTCTGGGTAAAAGGTATCGGCGTGTGGGCGCCGGGTGCCGCCGACTGGGATGCGTTTTGCGAGATCGCCGCCGGTCGCGCGGGGGCCGCCGCCGAGGCCCGTCCGATGGCCGACGTGCTCCCGCCCAACGAGCGCCGACGCGCGCCGGAGAGCGTGCTGCTCGCTGCCGCCGTCGCCGGTCAGGCGGTCCGAATGAGCGGCGTCGATGCAGCCACGCTGCCCTGCGTCTTCGCTTCCGCGCATGGCGACCAGACCATTACCGACTACATGTGCGCAACGCTCGCCGGCACACCGACCGAATTGTCCCCGACGAAGTTCCATAACTCGGTGCACAACGCACCGGCCGGCTACTGGACCATCGCCACGCACTGCCATGCGAGTTCCAGCGCCGTTTCCGGCGGCGAAACTACGTTTGGCGCCGGGTTACTTGAAGCGGCGACGCTCGCCGTCGCCGACGACCGCGACGTTCTACTGGCCAGCTATGACATTGCCGGGGCGGGACCGCTGGGCGAGATGACCGCGACCACCGGACCGTTTGCCGTCGCCCTGGTCTTGTCGCCCCATGCGGACGCGGCCGCCATACGCCTCGATGTCACGCCGGCACCGGGAAATAGCGGTAGCCAGCCAACCGGCAACGCCTGGCTGGATGATGTGGCCGCAAGCAATCCCTCGGCGCAGGCCATTCCCCTGGTGCATGCCCTTGCCCTGGCGCGCACCACCGCGCTGCGTATTCCTGCGGCCCATGAACTCGATCTCCATGTCGATGTGGGGGTGGACACGTGAATGCGAGCGTCGAACGATGCTGCATCCTGATCCCCTGCCTCAACGAGGAAGGAGCCATCGGCCGCGTGGTGGGCGAAGCGCTGGCGCTGGGGCTTCCGGTCATCGTCGTCGACGACGGCTCGGACGACCGCACGCCCGATATCGTGGGCGCCCTTCCCGTCACCCTGCTTCGCCACCCCACACGACGTGGCAAGGGCGAAGCCTTGCGCAGCGGTTTCCGCGAAGTGTTGCGCCAGGGATTTGATGCCGTGGTCACCATGGATGGCGATGGCCAGCACCTCGCCTCCGACATTCCGGCCATCCTCGCCGCGAGCCAGGAGCATCCCGGCTGCATTGTCATCGGCGCACGGATCCTCGACCGCGACCAGCAACCGCCCGGTCGCCGCCGTGCCAACGCCGTCGCCGACTGGGGCATCTCCTGTGCATGCGCACAACCCATCGCGGATACGCAGAGCGGCCAGCGCCTTTACCCGCGCGCCGTGCTCGACCTGGTCGACATTCCTGCGGAGCACTTTGTCTTCGAAGCCGCATTACTGATCACCGCCTGTCGCGAACGCGGCACCCGCGTCGTCTCGGTGCCGATCGCCTCGCGGTACCATGGCGACTTCAGGGTCAGCCATTTCAATCCCGTTCGCGATGTCACCCGGATCACGGTCTACACCGTCGGCAGGGTCTTCCACTACGGAAACTTCCTGGCCAGTTACCGACGCTCACGCAGTGAGCCAACCATCATCGGTGCCACCGAATCGATCGAACCAGGCATCGCACACTGACACCCGAGGTGGAACATGGACCGTAAGCCGCACGACGCCGTCATCCTGGGAGGAGGCCTTGCCGGGCTCTCGCTCGCCATGCAGCTCAAGGGCGAATACCCGGACATGGACATCGTGGTGCTCGAGCGGCAAGCGCGTCCGTTGCCTGCGGCGGCACACAAGGTGGGTGAGTCAACCGTGGAGATCGCGGCGCACTACTTCGCCGACACGCTCGGCCTTCGCGACCATCTTGAAAGCTCGCATATCCGCAAGTTCGGCTTCCGCTTCTTTTTCTCCGAAGGCCAGGATGACCTGGCTGACGTGACGGAACTGGGCGTCAGCGCGGTGCTGCCGACGCCGAGCTATCAGATCGATCGCGGCATCCTCGAAAACTATCTCGGCGACGAGGCGCGTCGGCGTGGTATCGATTTTCGCGACGGCGTTACCGTTCGCGGCTTCGACATCGGCGCAGGCGAGGCGCCACATACGGTTCGGGCAAGCGCAGCGGACGGCAGCGACCTGGTGCTGCACGCGCGTTGGCTGCTCGACGCTTCGGGCCGCGCCGGCATGATCCGACGTAAGTTCGATTTCACGCGCGACAACGGCCATCACGTCAATGCCGTGTGGTTCCGGATCGATGACCGGCTGGAGATCGACGGCTGGTGCGACGACGCGGAGTGGAAGGAGCGCTGTCGGCCGCCCGAACGCTGGCGTTCGACCAATCATCTGTGCGGACCAGGGTATTGGGTGTGGTTGATCCCCCTTTCCTCAGGTGCGCATTCGGTGGGTATCGTCGCCGACGCGGCCATGCACCCGATTGAAGGCATGAAGACCTTCGACCTTGCGGTCGACTGGTTGGAGAAACACCAGCCGCTGGTCGCCCGCCAGGTGATCGAGCGGCGCGAAAAGCTGCTGGACTTCGCCTTCTTCCGGAACTTCTCGTACAGCTGTTCACGAATGTTCTCTTCCGACCGCTGGGCCCTGACGGGTGAAGCCGGTGCCTTTCTCGATCCCTTCTATTCGCCCGGCAGCGATTTCATCGCCATCGCCAATACGTACATCACGCTACTGATCGGCCATGATCGCCGCGGTGAGAACGTGGCACCGCATGCTCGCCTCTACGAGCGGCTGTTCTTCTCGTTTTACGAAGGCACGCTGAAGATGTATCGCGGGCAGTACAACCTCTTCGGTGACGCCGAAGTGCTACCGATCAAGGTGATCTGGGATTACGCGTATTACTGGGGAGTACTCTGCCAGATCGTGTTCCAGAAGCGGCTGGGCGACAGCGCCTTCATCGCCAGGATGAGCAACGAGCTGATTGCCGCCACCGATCTGAACACGAAGATGCAGGCTTTTTTCCAGTCCTGGCACACCGTTTCGAACGGTCGAAATCCAAAGGTCATGCTCGACCAGCGCGATCTTGCCTGGTTTGCCGACATGAATAGCACCCTGCACGACGTGATGGACGACGACACGCTGGCAGAGCGACTGCGTGGCACCGTCAGGATGATGCGACTGCTGGCGGCAAGCATTGTCGAGCGCGCCGCGGACGATCACCCGTCGCTGCGCGAGGTGGCTGGGGAGCTGCTCGACATTGAAGGCGAACGTACGGAGCTGTTCGCACGGGTGGCCTGAGTCGCGGGTTCTGAGACGACGGCGACGCAGACTGCTCTGGTCGGCCCGGAGGGGGCGGTCAGGCTCCTCATCAGTCCCCTTTCAGGTACCCCTCCGGGCCGACGGCTATGCGGGTGGTCACATCTTCGGGTGAATGACGGCCGCGCGACCCGAGGCGATTTCGACGCCTTCATGCTCGATCTGGAACGTGTACTGCGCGCCGGTATCGTCGGCGATCAGGCACTGCGCGCGCACGTGCAGCGTACCTGGCAGCGTGTCCACGCGGTCGGTAGCCAGCTTGACACCGCGAAGGCTAACCAGCATCCCCGGGCGTGGTTCCGTCTCACCCCGCTCGCGCGCGCGTAACGCACCGTGTACGGCCATCGCCTGCGCTCCGTACTCAGCCAGGTGTACGGCATGCAGCCCATGCTCACCACGCAGTGGATGCGTGTCGAGTACATGGCTGACGCTCGTCGCATGGATGGACGTGTCGTCCCAGACGACAACGCCATCGAGAAGACACATGTCGCCGGCGTGCGGAATGAGATCGATGAAGTCAGTCTTGGCGAGCATGCGGGGCCATGAGGATCGAGAGGCAGAAATGGAAGGCGGGGTCGTCTGTGTCGCCAACGCTTTCGCGTCATCGGGCTCAGACCTCTGAGTGGCCGGACACGTGAGCGGCAGCAGCGCCGGCAGGTTCGTCAGCAGCGCCGGTTTCTTGCCAGAAGTCGTAGAAATTGAACCAGTTGAAGGGATAGACGCGCGCATAGTGCTCAACACGCACGGCGAAGCGTCCGATCACGGCGTCAAGTTCAGGCTTGCGATTGGCCCGCGGAATGTCGATGCCGTCGGAGAACGCTTCGAAAATCAGCTTGTAGCGATTGCCGCCGAGATAGATACCCATGCACAGCACGACGGGAATCTTCAGCGCAGAAGCCAGCAACCATGGCCCGGCAGGAAAGGGCGCCGGCGTACCGAGGAACGGAACCATGCGTGTGGTCTCGTTCTGGTGGCCACGATCGGCGAGCAAGGCCACCATGCCGCCTCGTTGCGCGCTTTCGGCCATCGCCAGGGCGACCGAAGTGCCACCGAGTGCCGCGTCGATCACCGCGGCGCCAACGTCCGGCGCAAGCGCCTCGAGCATGGCCGTGAGCGCGGGGGTCTTCTGTTTGTCCAGCACCACGCGCAGCGGCACGTCGGGACGGCGGCCGCTGAGAGCCCGAAGCGCCTCGAAGCTGCCCTGGTGAGAGCCGATCAGCAGCACACCCTGGCGCGCATCGAGATAGCGGTCGAGGATGGCCAGGCCTTCGACATCGACGACGAAGTCGCGCTCGCCATGGGCGAGGAAGAACATGCGATCGAGCAACGTCGCCGCGAACATGTGGATGTGATGGAAGACATCCCGGGATGTGATCGGTCGATGCAGGACGCGCGCAAGGTAACGGCGCGAGGCGTCACGCTCGTCGGCGCGACGCAGGAAAAAATAAAACGCGATGGGATAAAGCAGGATGCGTGCGACGTCGCGCCCGAGCCGCATGGCGATCGTCCGGATCACCCAGATGGCGAAATGCCCGCCGCCTTCGCGCTGCTTCCAGTGGCTCATGCTTCCGCTTCCAGGGTGCCGCGCAGAAGGGTGTCGGCGCCGCGACGAACGGTAAAGCGATAGCGCGCGTCGGCCAGGGCGAGGAGCTCCAGCTCGGCGTCTTCGCCGGGCAGCAGGGGTGCGAGAAACTTCGCGTCGACGACCTGGCGCACGCCCAGGCCGCACCACTCACGCAGCGCTTCCGCGGCCTGCTCGATCAGGAGCACGCCGGCGACGATGGGCTGCCCCGGAAAGTGACCGGCAAAGCTGGGGTGCGCGGCATCGAAATGCAGCGGGCGGACGTAGGGCGCGATGTTGGCGGTGTCGGTCAACGGCTGGCTCCGGGCCTTGGGAGGAACGGCGACGCGTCGGTCGTCGCCCCGGGATCTGCGCGCAGCAGAACACGGCGGGGGCGAGTACGACCTGAACGACCGTCAGGCCGCGGCGCGATGCTGTTCGACGTGCTCGGAGAGCGACCGAAGGTTTGTGAAGATAGTGCGATTGTCCGGGTTGTCGGACTTCAGCTGGAAGCCGTAACGCTTGGACACGGCAAGCGCGATTTCGAGGGCGTCGATCGAGTCCAGGCCGAGGTCGCCGCCGAAAAGGGGCGCCTCGGGATCGATGTCGGCCGGCTTCACCGACTCGAGGTTGAGGCTCGTGACAATCAGTTCTGCCAGTTCTTTCTGTGCTTCGGTTTGCGTTGCCATGTGGTCTTTCCAGGTCTCGATATACCTGCCTCCCCCCGGATGGCAGCGACCATGGACTTTAACACAGGGGCCTCGCCGGACCCGTGGGTCCGTTCAGCGTCCGGAAGCCATCCTCACCCACACGCCGCGCTGACAACGGAACGATATGATGGCTTCGACGACTACCGGAATGCCCGATGCCCCCAGGCAGTGAAATGCGCGAGCGCTCGCCGCTTACCGCCCCTCCCGCTCCGTTGGTGAGCTACCAGGCCACGTCCGCGGCGCTATCGCCGCAAACCCTCGCCGCCTTTGGATTCGGCCGAGACGCCGTCCATCACGATGATCCTCGCTGGCTGCGCGTGGCGCTTGAACCACTGGGCCAGGGCCTGGCCGAGGTGTGGGAGGTCGGCGCCGAGGTAGCCAGCGGGCGCGACGGCGACCTTCGGTGGTCACGGGGGGGCGGCTGGCTGTTCGCCGCTGTCGAGTGCAGGGAAGATGACCACGGCGGTACCGAAGCAGCGGCGGACTATGCCTACGGCCTGCTGTCGCGTCTCCTGGCGGCAAGCAATGAGCGCCATGTGCAGCGCATCTGGAACTACCTTGCGGCCATCAACGAGGGCACGGGTGACGACGAACGCTACAAGCACTTCTGCACCGGCCGCATCCGTGGCATGGGTGACGTCTTCGCCCAGGGCTTCCCCGCAGCCACGGCGATCGGCCATCACGCGGAACCGGGCCTGCTGCAGGTGTACCTGCTTGCCACCGACCGGCCGGGGACGAAGGTAGAGAATCCGCGTCAGGTCAGCGCCTGGCGTTATCCGCGCCAGTACGGCCGCACCCCGCCGAGCTTCGCCCGCGCGACGCTGCTCCCGGCCGACGACGTGCTGGCGATTTCCGGTACGGCGGCGGTCGTCGGCCATGCGTCAGCGCATGCCGGCGACATCGCGGCGCAGTTGGGCGAGACCTTGCGCAACCTCGATACCCTGCTCGAAGCCGGCGGCCTACCCTCCGGGTTCGATCACCTCGCGCCGCTGAAGATCTACGTGCGGCATCCGCACGACGAGGCCGTGGTTCGCGCCTTCGCCGCCAGACATCTTCCGGATGCGCCACTGCTTCTGGTCCACGGCGACATTTGCCGAGCCGAGTTACTCGTCGAAATCGACGGCTGGCGCTATCGCGCCTGATCTGCTGCTCGTATCAGGCGGCTCTAATCAAGGTTTCTTCGTCGGCCGCTGCCAGCCTTCGATAGCCGTCTGCCGGGCCCGTGAAATGGTCAGCGTATCCGCCGGCGCGTCCCTGGTGATCACCGAACCCGCGCCAATCGTGGCCCCCTCGTGCAGGGTCACGGGTGCGACCAGCGAGCTGTTCGAGCCGACGAATACTCGGTCGCCGATGGTGGTGCGACTCTTGTTCACGCCGTCGTAGTTGCAGGTGATGGTGCCTGCGCCGATGTTCACCTTGCTGCCGATCACTGTGTCGCCCAGATAACTCAGGTGGTTGGCCTTCGACCCTTCGGCGATCACCGCGTTCTTCGTCTCCACGAAGTTACCGATGTGCACACCGGCCGCGAGGTCCGTTCCCGGACGCAAACGGGCGAACGGACCGATCGTGCAGGGCCCATGCGTCACGACGCCATCGAGATCGCAATGCGCGAGCACGATGGTCCCCGCCGCGAGGGTCGCGTTGCGGATGCGCGTGAAGGGTCCGATGCGCACCTCGTCGCCCAGCGACACTTCGCCCTCGAGGATCACGTTGACGTCGATCTCGACGTCGCGCCCCGCGGTGACCTTGCCGCGCACGTCGAGCCTTGCCGGATCGGCGAGACGCACACCGGCGAGTGCGAGTTCGCGCGCCATGCGCTCGCGATAGAGCGCTTCCAGCCCGGCCAACTGCCAGGGATCGTTCGCACCGGATGCCTCCACCGGATCGCAATCCACGCATGCCGCGGGCGCGCGCTCGGTCGCGGCCATTTCGAATACGTCTGTCAGGTAATACTCGCCTTGTGCGTTGCTGTTACCGAGGCGCTGCGTCCATGCCAACAGGCGCGCGGCATCACCGCCGACGATGCCCGTGTTGACCAGGTCAATGGCGCGCTGTGCGGCGCTCGCATCCTTCTCTTCAACGATGTGGCGCACGTTGCCTGCCGCATCGAGGACGACACGCCCGTAGCCCCGTGGATCCGCAAGCCGCGTGGCCAGCATGGCAAGACCTTCGCCGGCGCGCGCAAGCGCGGCCAGGGTTTCCCCACGGATCAGGGGCACGTCGCCGTAGAGGATCAGCACGCGTCCCTCCAGCTTGCCGGCGGCCTGCAGGGCTTCGAGCGCGGTGCGCACCGCGTGACCCGTGCCCAGGCGTTCACGCTGCTCGATCCAGCCCAGCGAGGCATCCGCAGCGTATGCCGCGCGGACCTGTTCACCATGGTGACCATAGACGACGTGCACGCCCGTGGGCTCGAGCGAACGCGCCGCATCGATCACGTGGGAGAGCAATGGCCGACCGGCCAGAGGCATGAGCACCTTGGCTGACGCGGACTTCATCCGCTTGCCTTCACCCGCGGCGAGAATCAGGACATGAAGGGGCGTAGCGGTCATGGGGGTCTTGCCTGGCGAGAAGGACAGGGCCGCACTGTCGCGCGTTTTTTCTCCCCTGCCAAGTCGGCTACTTGTTGTCCGGCCGATGGGTGAGGTGTTCGAGATTGGGCTTATAGGCCTCGACAAACGCATTGTGCAGAATGCCGATGATCGCGTCCGAAGCGGACATGTTCTTGTCGCCGATGGTGCCGGAAATGGCCACGCGCGTCGCGAACTGGTCTTTCGACTGGTTCTTGAAGACCTTGGTGACGCCTTCGGCCAGGGCTTCGTACGCCAGCTTGACCGGCCCCTTGTGATCCTGCTCGGCGTCCTGTTTCCAGCTGAATATCTGCAAGCCGTGGAAAAGCGGCTTGGCATAGCCGTTGAGCTTGCGATCCTTCGCTTGCAGCTCCATGACGAAGTCGCCTTCACCGCCGGCGAAGTCGAGGCCGGAGTAGGCCCGCGCGAGATCGTTCGCCTTGACCAGCTTGATGTTGCGGATGCTCAGCTCGTAGTGGAAGTCACCCAGGCGCTCGAGCGGGTCGAACTCCGCGGTCGTCTCCAGCGGTGCGTCGCCGAGCACTTTGGCCGTGGCGTGCATATGGGCCACGCGAGACCCGCCGACGCGCTGCACGTTGGTCAGGTTGGTGGCAGTGCCGTTGACCTCGGTCATCTTGAGGTCAACCTTCGGGCTTGAGACGAAGTTGTGGAAGGTCACGGTGCCATTGTAGACATTGACCTCTTCCAGACGTGTCGGGACGAGCGCCTTCAAAGGCGTGCGCCAATCGACGCCCTTGCCGGTCTGCGTGTCGCCCTCGCCCTTGCCGTCCACGAAGTTAACCACGGGGTCGAAAAAGTCGATCTTGCCGCGGAGCCGCCCTTTGACCAGTGCGGTGTAGCTCAGTGAGATCTCCGCGCGTGCCGTGTCGAACAGCGGCACGGGAAGCTTGCCGTCGGTCTTGGTAACGGACAGGCGGTTGATCGTATACGCGCCGCGCCAAAGGTGGATATCAATGTCGACGATGTGGCCCGAGTAGTTGCCCATCTTCGCCAGGCGGCCGTTGAGGTAGTTGAGGACCACGTACGGGAGGACGATCCGCGCGACGATCAGCACGACGGCGACGACGCCGATGATCCAGAGGCTGCGGCGGTAACGGATGTGCATGGGCGGGGGTACCGGGGGACGACCGGGGCAGTGTGGCGTGTTCAGGATCACAGGCACATGAAGGCCGACGGCTTCCAGACCAGGCATTCTTTGGCACCTCGCACCTCGCACCTCGCCCATGGCTCGCCTTCGGCCTTGCGGGCTCGGCTTCGCCGTCGCTCGCTACACTTGGGCGTCTCGCGGGGGAGACCTTGGTGCCCACCCTCGCTGCTCAGACAGTCCTCCGCGTTCGGATCGGAAGGCCGCTCACGCGGCCCATGTGTCTATCTGACCTACGGCCGCTCACTTGTGCGGAACTCGCCTCGAGGGTGGACACCAAGGTCTCTCACGACGATACGGTTGGGTGGGAGGAGAGCCGTGGCGTGGTGCCGTCGTCGGCCCCGGCCGCTCGCGGAACTCCTGGCCCATGCGAAAGCGATGGCTGGTACGCGTGCCGATCACGTTCCCCCGCGCCTTTGCCTGCGTGCCTGCGGACGATGCTGCCACGCGCTTTGGCTCGACCCACGCGAACCTCAGGGTCCGGGAGAGCCTTCGGTGCCCACCCTCGAGGCGAGTTCCGCACAAGTGGAGCGGCCGTAGGCCAATAAGAACACGGGCCGCGCAGCGGCCTTTCCGGTACGAAACGCGGAGGACTGTCTGAGCAGCGAGGGTGGGCACCGAAGGCTCTGCGCCGCTACGTCACCGAAGGCTCTGCGCCGCGACGCCCGCAATTCCGCGATGAATAAAAGAAAACCGGCGCAGTGGGCGCCGGTTTCATTTGAAGAGCATCGCCGATGAATCGGCTCCTACAGGGATACAGGGGGTTGCTGTCAGTGCTTGAGGGTCTTGCGCATGCGCTCGAGGGCCTGGAGCTGGGCCAGGGCCTCGGCCAGCTTGGCCTGGGCTTCGGCGACATCCAGCGTCTCGCCACGATTGGCCAGCGCGGCTTCGGCTTCGTCCTTCGCCTTCAGCGCGGCGGCCTCGTCGAGGTCGGCCGCGCGGGCGGCCGTATCGGCGAGGATCGTCACGACCTGCGGCTGCACCTCGAGGATGCCGCCAGAGACGTAGAACTGCTGGCGCTCGCCGTTGGCACCGACCACGTCCACGTGGCCCGGCTTGAGGCGGGTGATCAGCGGCGCGTGACGCGGCGCGATGCCCAGTTCGCCGAGTTCACCGGTGGCGACCACGAGCGTGGCTTCACCGGAGTAGATCTCAGCTTCGGCGCTGACGATGTCGACGCGAATGGTGTGGGTCATGGACTTTTTCTTCCTAGGTAAGGAGTGGGGAAAGAAGGCGCTTACGCGGCCTTCTTCGCACCCATTTCCTCGCCCTTCTTGATGGCTTCGTCGATGCCGCCGACCATGTAGAAGGCCTGCTCCGGCAGATAGTCGAGCTCGCCGTCGAGGATCATCTTGAAGCCGCGGATCGTGTCCTTCAGGGCGACGTACTTGCCCGGCGAGCCGGTGAAGACTTCAGCCACGTGGAACGGCTGCGAGAAGAAGCGCTCGATCTTGCGGGCGCGCGATACCGAAGCCTTGTCTTCCGGGGACAGCTCGTCCATGCCGAGGATGGCGATGATGTCCTTCAGTTCCTTGTAGCGCTGCAGGGTGCCCTGCACGCGACGGGCGATGTCGTAGTGCTCCTGGCCAATCACCGCGGCGTCGAGCTGACGGCTGCTGGAAGCGAGCGGATCGACGGCCGGGTAGATACCCAGCGAGGCGATGTCGCGGCTCAGCGTGACCGTTGCGTCGAGATGCGCAAACGTGGTTGCCGGCGACGGATCGGTAAGGTCATCCGCGGGGACGTAGACGGCCTGGATCGAGGTGATCGAGCCCGTCTTGGTCGAGGTGATGCGCTCCTGGAGCACGCCCATCTCTTCGGCCAGCGTCGGCTGGTAACCCACGGCCGACGGCATACGGCCGAGCAGCGCGGACACTTCGGTACCGGCCAGCGTGTAACGGTAGATGTTGTCGACGAAGAGCAGGACGTCCTTGCCCTTACCGGTCTCGTCCTTCTCGTCACGGAAGTACTCGGCCATGGTCAGGCCGGTCAGCGCGACGCGCAGGCGGTTACCCGGCGGCTCGTTCATCTGGCCGTAAACCATCGCGACCTTGTCGAGGACGTTGGAGTCCTTCATCTCGTGATAGAAGTCGTTGCCTTCACGCGTACGCTCACCCACGCCGGCGAACACGGACAGACCCGCGTGTGCCTTGGCGATGTTATTGATGAGCTCCATCATGTTGACGGTCTTGCCGACGCCGGCGCCGCCGAACAGGCCGACCTTGCCGCCCTTGGCGAACGGGCACATCAGGTCGATGACCTTGATGCCGGTTTCAAGCAGTTCGTTGCCGGCTGCCTGTTCGTCGTAAGCCGGGGCTTCGCGGTGGATGACCCACTGTTCGGTCTCCCCGATCGGGCCGGCTTCGTCGATCGGGCGACCGAGCACATCCATGATGCGGCCGAGCGTGGCCGTGCCGACCGGCACCTTGATGCCTTCGCCGGTGTTGCGGGCGATCAGGTTGCGGCGCAGGCCGTCGGTGGAACCGAGCGCGATGGTGCGCACGATGCCGTCACCGAGCTGCTGCTGCACTTCGAGGGTGATCTCGGTGCCGTCGACCTTCAGTGCGTCGTAAATCTCCGGCACCTGGTCGCGCGCGAATTCGACGTCGACGACCGCGCCGATGATCTGAACAACTTTGCCCTGGCTCATGGAATGCTCCGGATGAATCTTCGTAAGGTTCTGTTTCGGCGCCGCATGCTGCGTCGCCATCGCTTTGGGGTTTCGGTCAGACCGCGGCGGCGCCGCCGACGATTTCCGAGATTTCCTGGGTGATCGCCGCCTGACGTGCCTTGTTGTAGACCAGCGTCAGTTCGCCGATGACCTTGTTCGCGTTGTCCGAGGCGGCCTTCATGGCAACCATGCGTGCCGCGTGCTCGCTGGCGAGGTTCTCCAGCGCAGCCTGGTACACGACGGACTCGATGTACCGCGTCATCAGGTGCTCGAGCACCGTGCGCGCGTCGGGTTCGTAGATGTAATCCCAGTCGTGGGTCTGCTCGACCTTCACGCCTTCGGATGCCTTGCCCTCGGCGTTCTCGAGTTCCTGCGCGACCAGCGACACCGGCAACAACGCCTCGATGGTGGGCTTCTGCACGATGGTGTTCACGAAGTCGTTGTAGACCAGGAACACGCGGTCGAGCTTGTTATCGGAGTACGCGTCGAGGACCACCTTGATCACGCCGATGAGGTCTTCGAGCTTCGGCTTCTCACCCAGGTGCGTCGCCGTGCCGATCAGGTTCACGCCCTTGATGCGGCGGAAGAAACTGACGGCCTTCTGGCCGACGGCAACGACGTCGATCTCGGCGCCCTTGCCCTGCCACTCGCGGATGGAGGTGAGCGTGCGACGGAACAGGTTGGAGTTGAGTCCGCCGGCGAGGCCGCGGTCCGTCGACACCACGATGAAGCCGACGCGCGCGACGTTCTCGCGCTCGGTGAGGAACGGGTGCACGAAGTCCGTGCTGGCCTGGGCGACGTGAGCGATCACCTTGCGCATCAGGCGCGCATAGGGACGCGATGCCTTCATCAGGTCCTGCGCCTTGCGGATCTTCGACGCCGAGACCATTTCGAGCGCACGCGTCACCTTGCGCATGTTCTGCGTGCTCTTGATCTTGGTTTTGATTTCGCGGCCGCTTGCCATGGCTTACTCGTCTGTAAAGGGTGGCGCCAGGTGTTCCACGGGGCGGGCGATGTCGCCCGCCCCGCGTGTCTCGCTTGTTACCAGCTACCGGTCTTCTTGAACTCGTCCGTGGCCGACTTGAAGGTCGCCTCGATGTCCTTGTCCCAGTCACCGGTCTCGTCGATCTTCGTCATCAGGTCGGCGTGGTTCTGGCGGAAGAAGGCGTGCAAGCCCTTCTCGAACGGCAGCACCTTGTTGATCGGCAGGTCGTCGAGGTAGCCCTTCTCAGCGGCGAACACGGACACGCCGAGTTCGGCGATCGACAGCGGCGAGTACTGCGGCTGCTTCATCAGTTCGGTCACGCGCTGGCCACGGTCCAGCTGGGCCCGCGTGGCGGCATCGAGGTCCGAGGCGAACTGCGCGAACGCAGCCAGCTCGCGGTACTGGGCGAGGGCGAGCTTCACGCCACCGCTGAGCTTCTTGATGATCTTGGTCTGCGCAGCACCACCGACGCGCGACACCGAGATACCGGCGTTCACGGGCGGACGGATACCGGCGTTGAACAGGTCGGTCTCGAGGAAGATCTGGCCGTCGGTGATCGAGATGACGTTGGTCGGAACGAACGCCGAAACGTCGCCCGCCTGGGTCTCGATGATCGGCAGCGCGGTGAGCGAACCCGTCTTGCCCTTCACTTTGCCGTCGGTCATCTTCTCGACGTACTCGGCGCTGACGCGCGAAGCGCGCTCGAGCAGACGGGAGTGGAGATAGAAGACGTCGCCCGGATAGGCTTCGCGGCCCGGCGGACGCTTGAGCAGCAGCGAGATCTGGCGGTAAGCGACGGCCTGCTTGGAGAGGTCGTCGTACACGATGAGCGCGTCTTCGCCGATGTCACGGAAGTACTCGCCCATGGCGCAGCCGGAATACGGCGCGACGTACTGCAGGGCGGCGGCTTCGGAGGCCGAAGCGACGACCACGATGGTGTTGGCCAGCGCGCCGTTCTCTTCGAGCTTGCGCACGACGTTGGCGATCGAGCTGCGCTTCTGGCCGATGGCCACGTAGATGCACTTAATGCCCGAGTGCTTCTGGTTGATGATCGCGTCGATCGCGACGGCGGTCTTGCCCGTCTGGCGGTCGCCGATGATCAGCTCGCGCTGGCCACGGCCGATCGGGATCATCGAATCGATGGACTTGTAGCCCGTCTGCATCGGCTGGTCGACCGACTGGCGCCAGATGACGCCCGGCGCGACCTTCTCGACCGGGCTGGTGCCCACGGCGTCGATCGGACCCTTGCCGTCGATCGGGTTGCCCAGCGCGTCGACGACGCGGCCGAGCAGGCCCGGGCCAACCGGCACTTCAAGGATGCGGCCGGTGGTCTTGGCGGCATCGCCTTCGCGCAGGTGCTGGTATTCACCGAGCACCACGGCGCCGACCGAGTCGCGCTCGAGGTTCAGCGCGAGGGCGAACGTGTTGTTCGGCAGTTCGATCATTTCGCCCTGCATCACATCGGCCAGGCCGTGGATGCGCACGATGCCGTCGGACACGCTGATGATCGTGCCTTCGTTGCGTGCCTCGGCGCCGAGCTTGAACTGCTCGATGCGGGTCTTGATCAGCTCGCTGATCTCGGACGGATTCAGTGTGGTGCTGGACATGGGTGCGTTCCTTAATTCGTATCAGTGCGTCAGCGCGCTGGCCAGCCGCTGCAGGCGGCCGCGCGCGGAACCGTCGATGACCTGCTCGCCGGTGTCGATGACGACACCACCGAGCAACGCCGGATCGACGTGCGTATCCAGTTCGATCTCGCGCTTGAAGCGACGTTTCAGCGATGCTCGCAGCAGGTCTGCCTGCGCGGTATCGAGATCGAGCGCGCTCGTGATCTTGACCTTGAGCGTCTGCTCCGACTCACGCTTGTAGTCGTCGTAGAGCGCCGCGATTTCCGGCAAGAGCACCATGCGACCGTTCTCGGCCAGCTCCCCGAGGAAGTTGGCGAAAGGCGCATCGGTGGCGACGCCTTCGGGCAGATGCAAAGCCACCAACTGGGCCGGCAGCACGCGCGGATCGCTGTACAGGCCCGCGACGCGCGGATCCGCCGCGACCACGGCCGCGAAGTTCAGCGCATGGGACCAGTCGGCGAGCGAACCCGACGCATGCGCCACTTCAAAAGCGGCGCGTGCGTAGGGACGGGCGAGGGTGAGCGCCTGGGCCATGATCAGATCTCGGCGGCGAGTTGGTCGAGCAGCGCCCTGTGGGCCGCCGGATCGATTTCACGCTGCACGATCTTCTCCGCGCCACGCACGGCGAGGGCGCCGACCTGTTCGCGAAGCTGTTCACGGGCACGCTGGGCCATCGAGGCGATCTCGTCCTGGGCCTGCGCCTTCAGACGGTTGATCTCACCGGTGGCTTCGGCGCGAGCCTTCTCGAGAAGCTGGTTGGCCTGCTGCTGGGCCTTGTCGATGATCTCGGTCGCCTGGAGGCGAGCCTGCTTGATCTCGACAGCGACCTTGGCGTCGGCATCCTTCAGCTCGGCACGAGCACGCTCGGCCGCGGCGAGCCCTTCGGCCACCTTCTTCTGGCGTTCTTCAATGGCACCGTTGAGCTGGGGCCAGATGAACTTGGTGGTGAACCAGACCAGGATCGCAAAAGAGATCATCTGGCCCAGGAAGGTCATGTTAATTTCCATGATCTCTCCAAAGACTCCGAACGCTGGGGTACTGACGGTCGCCGTGGCGTTGCGGCCACGGCGACAAAGACAAACGCTTGCTTAGCCGCCGGAAGCGGTGCGCAGGACGTTGATCAGCGGGTTCGAGAAAGCGAGCAGCAGGGCGATCGCCAGGCCGATGATGAACGCCGCGTCGATCAGGCCGGCGAGCAGGAACATACGACCCTGGAGCAGCGGAACCAGCTCAGGCTGACGGGCGGCCGACTCGAGGAACTTCGAGCCCATGATGGCGATACCGAGACAGGCGCCGAGTGCGCCGAGGCCGATGATCACGCCGATGGCGATAGCGGTCATGCCCTGGACGTGGGCGAAGAGCGAGGCGAGTTCCATGGTGTTCTCCTGGGATTTCTTAGAGTCGAAAGGGTGGTGTGAAACGAAACAGAATGGACTGGTTTAACGTCGGTGCGGTGAGTTAGTGGTGTTCCCGCGCCGTGGCGATGTAGACGATCGTCAGCATCATGAAGATGAACGCCTGGAGGGCGATGATCAGGATGTGGAAGATCGCCCACGCCGTGTTGAACACGACGCCAGGCACGAAGCCGATCCAGCTCACCATCAGGCCGGCGATCAGCATGAACACCAATTCGCCACCGTACATGTTGCCGAACAGTCGCATGGCGAGCGACACGGGCTTCGACAGTGTTTCGACGACGTTGAGAAGCAGGTTGGGAATAAGCAGGATGGCCTTGGCCCACAGGCTCTCGGCATGGAACGGCGCGGTCAGCATTTCCTTGCCGTAACCGAAGCCGCCCTTGGCCTTGATGCCATGGCCGATCACGATGAGGATCACGGCGAGCGAGAGGCCGACGGTGGTGTTGATGTCGGCCGTGGGCACGGCGCGGAAATGCGTGTGTTCCGCGACCTCGGCACCGGCGAAGGTGTGCACCAGCCAACCGGCGAGATCCACCGGGAGCAGATCCATCGCGTTCATGAAGAACACCCACATGAAGATGGACAGCGCCAGCGGCGTGACCGTGCGGCGGTCGCCGTGGAAGGTGTCCTTCACCTGGGTGTCGACGAATTCAATCGCCAGCTCGACCAGGGCCTGGCCCTTCGACGGCACGCCGGAAGTCGCCTTGCGGGCGTACAGCCAGAACCACAGGCAGAACGCAGCACCGAGCACGAACGACACCACGAGGGAGTCGATGCGCAGGTTCCAGAACGCGCCATGATCGGTGCTGAAATTCACCGTCAGGTGGCCCAGGTGGTGCTGGATGTATTCGGTCAGACCGCCTTGCGGTTCGCTCGCCATGCCTCAACCCTTGAATCTGAATGCAAATACATTGACCGCGAAGGCCGCCACCAGGCCCGCTAGCGCGGGCAAGGGTGGCAGCTTCCACTGAACCAGAATGAGCGCCAGTCCACCGATGAGTACGATCCAGCGAAGGATCATGCCCACGAGAAAGCGGACGAACGTTGCCCCTGCACCTCCCAGCGCACTGAACGCCCGCGCAGCGAGCAGCGCGGTGGCGATAGCGACGATCAGGGCACCCGCGAAGGCAGCCAGACCGGCCGGACGCCCCTGCAGGAGAAATGCCAGTCCGGCAATGACGGCCACCATCAACTGCGCGAAAACGACGCGCATGGCGAGATGACGACCGGCTGCAAGACTGTTGAGCAACGCGAGGCTCCCGTGGTTTCGCTCGAAGGCGGCACCAGATGGTTCAACGGGCCACGGTTTAATCTGGAAAAGTATACCAGTGCCGTAAACAACGGGACAAGCGAAGAAAGGCCATAACCACCCGCCGGCGCGACATCCGTCGCGTCGTTGGCGAGGGAGCCGCGGTAGGTCAGGCCCGGGCGGGCTGACCTGCCAGTGCGCCGAGGGATGTAGCCGTTTCCACGGCCACATCGAATATGTCGCCCGCGGCGGATGCCGCGCGCTCCACGCTTTCACGTTGCAGATCGCCACCACGGGCCATCAGCGTGCGCAATGCGTTCGCATCCGTCGCCGTCATGGCGTCCGCCATCAGACCGCTTGCCGCGCGGGCGTGGCCCTCCATGGCCTGGAGGTGCAAATCGGCAACCCGCTCCATGCCGCGCCAGGCCAACGCCTGCGCAGCAGTGGCCTGCTCGACGAAACGGGCGAAATCGGCATAACCGCTTGCGTGGGACATCGGGGCAACCGTTGGGGAACGGGGAGGTGCCGGAGTGTAGACCCGTCTGCTGCAACGCGGCAACCGCGAATTCCTGCGCAGGCAGCTTTTGCCTTTTGTATCAATCCGCGATTACGCCATGTCGGCGGAAAACTCTGCTCCCGACGTGCAGGTTTCATGTACCACGACCCTGGCCAGGCCGGGCACATCGACGCGAAGGCGCTCGAAGATCCACCGGGCCAGGTTCTCGCTGGTCGGGTTGTCCAGGCCTTCGATGTCGTTGAGGTAATGGTGATCGAGACGATCGTAGAGGGGCTGGAAACGCGCCTTGAGGTCGCCGAAGTCCATCACCCAGCCGAATACGGGGTCGGTCGGCCCTTCCACGTGCAGCTCCACGCGGAACGAATGCCCGTGCAGCCGCGCGCACTTGTGCCCCTCGGGCACATTCGGCAGACGGTGGGCCGCCTCGATGTTGAATGTCTTGAAGATGCGCATGGGAACCGGATCGAAGGAGTGACCGCTTATTGTAACGGACAGTTACGTAAACGATTTCCGTCAAAAGCCTCTTCACGACGGGGTTCGCACTTTTACTGATGACGCCCGTGATCTCCGGCGCTTTCATGGGATAACCGTTACGTTGGTAACTACAAGCGCGGAGCCGGGGGGCTCTGCAAGCCACATCAACCGGGAGGCTTCATGGGCCTTGGACGTGGTTCGCCCGACAGTGCGCCCGTAGGCGCACTGTGTGAGGAAGTGTTCGCCGCCCTGCCCTGGCCCTGCGCGGTCTGGCGGCGAGACAGCGGGCGGGTGGTCATGGTCAACGGGGCGTTCCTCGGCGAATTCGGCATAGGCCGCGGACGAGCCGGACCGGCGTGGATCGACAGCCATCTGGAGCCGAGCGGCGACGCCGGCGAGGTGATCTTCCGCGACAGGGACGCACCGGCCCGGCGATTCCGGATGACGCGCCAGGCGATCGACGTACAGTCCACCGGCTTCGAAGCCGTCTTCCTCATGCCCTTGTCCCATGACGAGCCGGCTGGGGACGAGCCGGCGGCAAGCTCGCTGACCTCACTTCGACCCGATGTCGGGCTTACACGCCGCGAGTCCCAGGTTCTGGACGGGATCATGAACGGCAAGCTCAACAAGGTCATCGCCAGCGAGCTCAACATCAGTCCGAAGACCGTCGAGCTACATCGGGCCAACCTGATGACCAAGCTGCGCGTGCATAACGTCATCGAGCTGGCCCGCGCAGTTCTGGACAATCCGCCGCGCGTGGAGGAAACACCCGAGCCTGACACCCTTCGGTCGGCGTGACCCGAATGAGGCGCAAGAAAAAGGCCGCACCCATGGGGCGCGGCCTTCTTTTTCTTCTGGTGGCTAGAGGCGGGCTCGAACCGCCGACCTCAGCATTATGAGTGCCGCGCTCTGACCAGCTGAGCTACCTAGCCGTGGAACCTGGTCGTCCGCGAGACGGGCTCGCGAAGGCCGGGCAGTTTAATCGGGGTGGGCTTTCCGTTCAAGTAGCGCCTTGTACAGGCTTCTCGCGGTGTGGTTGAATCGGGCGCATAGCGTGTATCCGGCCACCGCCGGCTGGCGCGCGACAAGTTCGCGGAGGGCGGATGATCGACGCTGATGGCTATCGACCGAATGTGGGGATCGTCCTCCTCAACGGGGACGGCCGCCTGTTCTGGGCGCGCCGGGTCAATCGTGACGGCTGGCAGTTTCCCCAGGGAGGCATGCGCAGCGACGAAACACCACTGGAGGCGATGTACCGTGAGCTGGAGGAAGAGACCGGCTTGCACGCGCATCACGTGGAAGTGCTTGCGGAGACGCGCGGCTGGTTGAAATACCGGCTGCCCAGCCGCTTTGTCCGCCATCACCAGCGGCCCACCTGCATCGGCCAGAAGCAGGTCTGGTTCCTGCTGCGCCTGACCGGCAGCGAGGACGCCCTGAAGCTCGACGCCTGCGACAAGCCCGAGTTCGACCTCTGGCGCTGGGTGGACTTCTGGTACCCGGCCAACCATGTCGTGAACTTCAAGCGGCAGGTCTACGAACGGGCCCTGCGTCAGTTCGCGCCCACGGTGGAAGTCACCTGCTCGGTCACGGTGGGCACCTGCCCGCAGGAAGCCGAGGCCCTGCGCCTGGCCCGGGGCGGCGAATAGTTCCGTCTTAACATCTCGCCCGTCTTCACATCTGCGTAGTTGACAATCGTTCGCATTCGTATTCGAATGCGCACCCATGTACATCTGCATGTGCAATGCCGTCACCGATCACGCCATCCGCCGCGCCGCGGCCGAGGGTGTGGAGTCGTTCGCCCAGCTCCAGGCCCGTACGGGCTGTTCGGATTGCTGCGGCGCCTGTGAACCGGAAGCCCGCCAGTGCCTGCGCGACGCGGTCGAGCAGACCCGCTCGGTGCTGACGTTCCTGCCCAGCCCGGCCTGAGCCCCGCCCCGCCTGAGCGCTTGCGTGCCGCATTCGCGGACGCGAACCGTCTTCATTCTCGTTTCGTCATGGCCTTTTGCGGCGACGTATAGTCGTGCCTTGAACAGTCAGGGAGACCCCTCATGAAGGGCGACGCAAAAGTCATCGAATTCCTCAACAAGGTGCTCTACAACGAGCTCGCTGCGATCAACCAGTACTTCCTGCATTACAGGATGTTCAAGGACTGGGGCTACAACGAACTCGCCAAGCACGAGTACGAAGAGTCGATCGAGGAGATGAAGCATGCGGACAAGCTCATCGAGCGGATCCTCTTCCTCGACGGCCTGCCGAACCTCCAGCACCTGGGCAAGCTGCGCATCGGCGAGAACGTGGTCGAAGCCCTCCAGGGAGACCTCGACCTCGAGATGATCGCAACCAAGGATCTGCGCGAGGCGATCGCCTATAGCGAAGGCATCCATGATTTTGTCAGCCGCGACCTGTTCAAGTTCATCCTTGGCCAGGAAGAAGAGCACATCGACTGGCTCGAGACGCAGTTCAGCCTGATTTCGGATATCGGTCCGGAGCGTTACATGCTGAGTAAGGTCGGAAAGCTGTCGGACTGAATCGTGTCTGCCTCCAATCCGGAAAAGCCGCCGCGAGGCGGCTTTCTTTTTGGTTCATCGCGGAATTCCGGGGACGTCGCTGCGTTCGGTGACGTAGCAGCGCAGAGCCTTCGGTGCCCACCCTCGCTGCTCAGACAGTCCTCCGCGCTCGGTTCGGAAGACCGCTTCGCGGCCCATGTCTTATGTGGCCTGCGGCCGCTCACTTGTGCGGAACTCGCCTCGAGGGTGGGCACCGAAGGCTCTCCCGAGCCCTGAGGTTCGCGTGGGTCGAGCCAAAGCGCGCAGCAGCATCGTCGGCCGGCATGTCAGCACGGGCGCGAGGAAGGTGTTGGGCAACCGGGTGCTAGCAACCGCTTCCGCATCGCCCCGGTGTTCCGGAAGCGGCCGGGGCCGACGACGGGACCACGCAACGGCTCTCCTTCCACTCAACCGTATCGTCGTGAGAGACCTTGGTGTCCACCCTCGAGGCGAGTTCCGCACAAGTGAGCGGCCGCAGGCCAGATAGGTACATGGGCCGCGTGAGCGGCCTTCCGCACCGAGCGCGGAGGACTGTCTGAGCAGCGAGGGTGGGCACCAAGGTCTCCCCCGCGAGACGCCCAAGTGTAGAGAGCGATGGCACAGCCGAGGCCGCGACGTCGAAGGCGAGCCATGCGCGAGGTGCGAGGTGCCAAGGAATGCCCGGTCTGGAAGCGGACGCACGGCGGTAATTCACGAAGAACCTTTTTTGTGAGGCGGTCGCGAGATTCCTTCGCCGCTGAAGCGGCTCCCACAGGATTTCGATACCATCCGGTCTTCACGCCTTCTCCACGGAATCGTCCATGACTTCCCGGCATCCGCCACGGTTCGTCGTGCGCACCCTCGCCGATGCGACTCGCGAGGCCCGCAAGCGCTGGTTGCTGCTTGGTGCCTGGTCGGCCAGCCTGATCATCGTCGGGCTGATCGTCTGGATGCTGGTCGGGCACGGCCCCGCCGCCGTCGCGAACCGCGGTGACGCTCGCGCCCTTGGCGCGGAAAACGAGGAGTTGCGCCAGCAGGTTGCCAACCTCCAGCGAGCCGGCCAGGTTGCCGGGATTGCCGCAAAAGAACTGACGCGAAACCTGGCCGAGCGCGACGAAGAGATCAGCGGCCTGCGCACCGACCTCGCGTTCTACTCGCGCCTGGTCGGTGGCAACGGCCAACGCGACGGCCTGAAGGTCCAGGGCGCGCGCACCGAGCCGGTGAAGGGCTCGCCCAATGCCTGGAACGTTGTAATCACGCTCACCCAGAACGCAAGGCGGGGCGAGGTGCTCAAGGGCAGCCTTACCCTGGCCGTTGAAGGCATCCAGGGCAGCAAGGTCGCGACGCTGGAGGGACCGGCCCTCGGCCAGGCCGCACCTTCGCCGGGGCTACCTTTCTCATTCAAGTACTTCCAGCAGATCCAGGGGAGCTTCACCCTACCCGCCGGGTTCAAGCCGACGCGCCTGCGCATTGTCGCCAGCGCCGACGGCGACGAGCCCGTCACCAGTACGATCCCCTGGGCAGACGCCACCCGAAACGACGAGGTCAACGATGTTCAGCAGTAACCGGAAGAACCAGGCCCCCTCCGTCGGCGCTGCCGCCACCAGCCTGATTGCCCGCGGCCTCACCATCCGCGGCGATGTGCAGTTCAGCGGCACGCTGCATCTGGACGGCGTGGTGGAGGGCTCGGTGCATGCCGATACCAGTGGCGACGGCGTACTCACGATCAGTGAGACCGGCCGCGTCATCGGTCGCATCGAGGTGCCTCACGCGGTGATCAACGGTGGCGTCACCGGCAATATCGACGTATCCGAACGCCTGGAACTCGCCCCACTGGCCCGGATCGACGGCGACGTTCAGTATCAGGTCCTGGAAATGGCGGCGGGCGCCCAGGTCAACGGCAAGATGATCCACCGCGCCCCGGCCACGGTCCGGCAGCTGGCCCAGGCGGCCATCGAAGCGGCCCCGGTTCCCGCCGAGGCTTGACCTGCCGCCGAACGGCGCCATTATGGGTGGCATGAACAACCCCTTCCCCATGGCGCCGTCCCCGGACTACCGGTCCGCTGGTGCGCCACTGATCTTCACCGAGGCCGCTGCCCGCAAGGTGCACCAGCTGATCGAGGAAGAAGGCAATCCCGGCCTCAAGCTGCGCGTTTACATTAGCGGCGGCGGGTGCTCGGGCTTCCAGTACGGCTTCACCTTCGACGAGGACCAGGCTGAGGACGACCTCGCCGTTTCGCGTGAAGGCGTTACGCTCGTCGTCGATCCGCTTTCGCTGCAATACCTTACGGGTGCCGAGATCGACTACGCGGAGTCGTTCAGCGGCTCCCAGTTCGTCATCCGCAATCCGAATGCAAAGACGACCTGCGGCTGCGGCTCGTCGTTCAGCGCATGAGTGGTTGCGCGGCGTGACGGTCGAGCAGGAGCGCGACAGGGCCGTGGCGGTGCGCGCCCGCGAGAACGTCTTCGCGGGCATCGACATCGACCGCATGGCCGAACGTCGTGACGACCGCCTCTGGCTCGAAGAGCTCGAGCGCGACCCGAGCAGTCGCTTCCTCGTCCTCGACAGTGACGGCCAGGCCTTCGCATGTAGCGACGACGACGCACCGCAATGGATGTCCCCGAATATGCGCGGCGAGCGCTTCGGCGATATCCCCGCCACCTTCCTCGGGCTCGCCGGTCATGTCGCGTGGTTCACGCTCGTCGTCGACGAAGCGCAGGCGGAAATCTTCACGACGTTGACCAGCGCGCGCCGTGTTTCGCTGCGCGAAGCAGGCCTGGTCTTCGCCGCCTTCGATGCGGGACTATTCGCCTTCGCCAAGGGCATCACCCACTGGCAGCGGCAGACCCGGTTCTGCAGCCAGTGCGGCGCGCCCACGCTCGTCGTCGCCGCGGGCCATCGCGTGCAGTGTACGAATCCGGATGGCGCGCACCTGCACTTTCCGCGCACCGATGCCGCGATCATCGTGATCGTCGAAGACGGCGACCGTTGCCTGCTCGGGCGGCAGCGGGGATGGCCCGCCGGTCGCTATTCCACCCTGGCGGGTTTCCTCGAGCCGGGCGAGTCGCTGGAAGACGCCGTAAGGCGTGAAGTGCGCGAAGAATCCGGCGTCGAAGTGCTCCACGCGACCTACCATTCGTCGCAGCCCTGGCCGCTTCCCGCATCGCTGATGGTCGGTTTTACCGCCACGGCCAGAACGCGCGAGATCCACCTGCGCGACGACGAACTCGAAGACGCGCGCTGGTTCTCCGTCGACGATATCGTGACCGGCGTGGCCACAGGGACGCTTGGCGTGCCGCCGCCGCTGTCGGTGTCCTACCGCCTGATCGAGCATTGGCTTGGCCTGCGCGGTGTCAGTCTCGACGAACTCATCGCGAGTGCGCCGCCCCGCGGCTGATCCCCTACAATCGGGCCATCGACCAGCGGATCACGCTTGCCATGGCTCTACGTCTCCTCGCCGTACTTATCGCCCTCGTTATCGTCTGGAGCGTGCCGCAGCTCGCGCGCTGGCGTGACGATCGCTGGTTCCGCAGTTGGGTGAATCGCCTGGGCGATACCTCCGGGCCCGGGCGCGTCGCCGTCATCCTGCTGGTGCCGGTGATCGCCGCGGCGATCATCGCCAGCATTCTTGCCTCACTGCCCTTCTTCGACCTCGCATGGCTGGTCTTCTCGATCGCCGTGCTGGTCTATGCCCTCGGCCCGCGTGAAATCGAAACCGATATCGATGCCATTCTTCGCGCGCCCGACACCTTGCGTCGTGATGAGGCCATGGCAGCCCTGCGTCATGACGAGAATGCGCTGACCTGGTTCGCGCCGGCGCTGGTCGGAGCGGCGTTCTACGGCGCCCTGCGCCGCCGCTTCGGCGTGCTGCTGTGGTTCCTGCTGCTCGGCCCCGCTGGCGGCCTCGGCTATCGGCTCGCACAAATCCTCGGCCGGGATGCATCGCTTGCACTGGACAGCGCCACGCGCACGGCCGCGCAGCGCGTCGCCGATGCGCTGGACTGGATTCCCGCCCACCTGATGGTGTTCGCCATGGCCCTGGTCTCGGACTTCGATGCTGTCATCGGCGCCTGGAAGCAGTGGCATCACACCTCGGGCAGCCCGCGTTCGCGCCTGGACCCGGATTTCCTCGGCGCCGTGGCCCGTGCCGGCGTGGATGCCGATGTCGAGGCCGGCGACGGCTACGTCCAGGACGTCAGCGATCCGGTGGCGGAACTCGAAGATGCGCGACGCGTAATCCGCCGCGTGCTTGTTGTGTGGCTTGCCGTTGTCGCGGTGATCGTGCTCGCCGCGTGGGTCGCCTGACTCAGGCCTTGTCGCCGCGAAGCTCACCCACCCGGGATTCCAGCACCGCCGCATTTGCCTCGATCGCCGATAACGGCGCGCCGCCCACCAGTTCGATCTTCGACCAGAACCGGCGCGGCAGGCGCGACCGGTGCAGCGCGCTGTCGCGCCGGCTGAAGATGCTGCCCCACATCCCCCTGAGCGCCAGCGGCACCACGGGCACCGGGCGACGTGCAAGGATCTGGTCGACGCCGGGGCGGAAGGTCGCGATGCCGCCGTCCTTGGTCAGGCCGCCCTCCGGGAAGATGCAGACTACTTCGCCTGCCGCGAGTGCCTCGTCGATCAGCTCGAACGCGCGGGCCAGTTGCGCCTCGTCTTCGTTGCGCCCGGCGATCGGAATCGCCTTCGCCGTACGAAACACGAAATTCAGCACCGGGATGTTGAAGATCTTGTAGTACATGACGAAGCGCATGGGCCGACGCACGCTGGCCATGAGGATCAGCGGATCCATGAAGCTCACATGGTTGCATACCACCAGCGCGGCGCCTTCGTCCGGCACGTTCTTCAACCCGTCCACGCGCACGCGGTAAAGCGTGTGCACGAGTACCCAGGTGATGAACCGCATCATGAACTCGGGCACCAGGGTGAAGATGTATATCGCGACGGCGATGTTGATCAGGCCGGTGATAAGGAAGATGGTCGGCACGCTGAGACCGAGCATCGTCAGGCCGATGCCGAACGCGGACGCGGCGCAGATCAGCAGCGCATTGACGATATTGTTGCCGGCAATAATGCGCGACAGGCGCTCGCGGGGCGCCCGACTCTGCACGAAGGCGAACAGCGGCACCACGTAGAAACCCGCGAACGCGCCGATCATGGCGAGGTCCAGCGCAACGCGCCACGCACCGGGCACCGCCAGGAAGGATGTCCAGTTCAACGATGCCCCCGCGATCACCGCTGGATGAGCGAAGAACAGGTCGACCGCGAACACGGTCAGCCCGAAGGCACCCATCGGCACGAGGCCGATTTCCACACGCTTTCCGGAAAGCCTCTCGCAAAGCAGCGAGCCCACGCCGGTCCCGATCGAGAACAGCGTAAGCGCAAGCGTATTGACCGAGCCGTCACCACCGAGCACGTGGCGTGTGTAGTTCGGCAGCTGCGCGATCATCACCGTGCCGAAGAACCAGAACCAGGAAATACCCAGCACCGCGTTGAAGATGGCGCGGTCCTGATGGGTGAGCTTGAGGACGCGCCAGGTTTCGCTCAGCGGATTCCAGTTGAACTTCAGGTCGGGCGCCGTGGCCGGCGCAGCCGGAATGGAACGGCTCACGAGATAGCCCGTGACGGCGATCGCGATCGTGGCCAACGAAGCCGCCAGCGTACCGTAGCCGGCGATCAGCATCAGGGAGTTGCCGACGATCATGCCGATCAACATCGCCAGCTGCGTGCCCGTCTCGACCAGCGCATTGCCGCCGACCAGCTCACCGCGCTCGAGCGCCTGCGGCAGGATCGAGTACTTGATCGGACCGAACATCGTCGAGTGCATGCCCATCAGGAACAGCACCACGAGCAGCAGCGAAATGTGGTGGGTGAAGAATCCGATCGCGGCGACAGACATGGCCGCGATTTCGAACAGCTTAACGAAACGGATGAGGCGGGTCTTCTCGAACTTCTCCGCAATCTGCCCGGCTGTCGCGGAGAAAAGGAAATACGGAAGGATGAACAATGCCGGCGCGAGGTTCGTGTAGAGCGAGACCTGTGCGTCGGGCAAGGCCATCTGGAACGCCACGAGCATGACCATCGCGTTGCGGAATGCGTTGTCGTTGAACGCGCCGAGTGCCTGCGTCCAGAAAAAGGGCGCGAAGCGTCGCTTAGCCAACAAGGAGAACTGGGACATTCCATGCGCCATCGACGAAGGTGGCAACGAGTGTAGCCGAGCGTAGGGCCTGCACGAAGGCCCACGCACTTCGTCGGACTCGACCTACATCAGACTTCGGGTGCGTCCGGACAAGATGTCTTCTTCCTCCTACTGCCAAGGATTTGGCGCAATGAAACGTCGATACCTTTCGATCGTCCTACCGGCGTGCTTCGCGACGCTCGTACCTGCATTCGCCGACGCGGCACAGGCAGATACACGCGCCGGTGGCACATCACGCACCCACTCCCTGGCTCCGGCTGTTCTTGCCGTGGCCGATATCCCGGCCACCCTCACCGCCACCGGAGGCAATCCAACCGGGTGGATCACTCCCGTCCGGTTGCGGGACACATCCCCCACTGAATCCGCGGGCCAAGGGGTCCCACTTGCCGCATGGGTTGCCAGCGCGTCGCTCAGTGACGGTGCGCTGCGGGCCGAGGTGCGGAGGTTGTTCGATCAGGGCGCCGCGATCCTGGTCACCAGTTTCGCGGGCGAGGCACGCCACGAACTGGCGACCTTCGGCTTCGAGCCGATAGGCCGCGTCGCCATCTACCGACAGACACCCGATGGTCTGGACGTCACCTCGATCACCGCGGATTTCCATAACCCGGACGCCGCGGCGGCCTGGCAAAAGGCGTCGGACACGGTCCTCGCCGCCATGCTTCCTTCGGAGGCGCCCCATTTCGAAGCCCTGAGGTCCGACGGGCCGTTGAACGACGAGATCCACGGAGATCGCGCCTTTCTTCGGGTCGACGACCAGACAATCGCAAGCAACGGCCGGTCCGCATCCCAGACGATCCGTGTCATGCGCGACACCACGGCAAGCCACGACTACAAGGTGATCGCCGTGGAAGCCGCCGTCCATGTGATCCCCCATACAAATGGGGTGCTCAAGCATCGTGATGACGAAAACAGCACCCCTTACTTCGAGCGCGTTGGCGAGGGCTTCTATCTCTTTGCTCCGAACGCTTACCGCGCCACGACGGTCCTGCAATGGCAGGGAGATGCTCCGGCCGCGCAGCTGCTGCAGGCCATACCGAAGACCAGCGGTGCGACCAACCGCAAGATCACCGAGGACATCACGAGCAAGAGCACATTGACGGCGTCGATCACACCCGAGTACGCGCGCGGGCTCAATAAGGACGGCATCTTCTACCAGGGGAAGGTCCCATTTTCGTTGGCCTTCGCATCTGAAACCAGCGAGCGCTCCGCCGTCGAGATGAACGTCGAGGACTACTCGGTCAGCGCCAAAGCGCAGACGTACCGGTGGGGTCTTGCAAGCACATGGACGTTCCCTCTCGCGAACGATATCAGCGGCAATCCCGATTACTTTGGCGCGGAGAAATTGTCGACACGAAAGATGACCCCCATGATGCGTGAAGCGTCGCTCGCTACCGCCTCCGAATGGAGGGTCGATGGAGACTACGAACAGACCATTCTGATCGCGTCGCGAGGCACGGTAGAGAACCGGCGTTTCACCTGGTCAGGCGTCCGCGATGATCCTGACCGGGGCCCTCGTGTGTTCCCGGACCGCGCCTCGATCGACCCCTTCAGTCTCGACGAGAAGGGCCTGCCGTGGGAACAGGACGTCAACGAGGCTGGCACCCAGGATGGCGACGCGCAGCCCTGGGTAGTCTCGAAGATCGACCTCTCGTCACCCTATCTCACGCGCAGTCCGACCATCCTCATCCAGAGCCTCGCGGGACTTGGCGAATGCCTTCAGGCCGATAACGGCATGGTGGAGCTTGCCGCGTGCGACAAAGGCGATCGGTCGCAACAATGGAGCCTGGAGGCCGACAGTACCTATCGTAATCGCGCGGACGGTGCCTGCCTCACAACGGCTCCAGGCGATGGAAGCATGACCACGACTGCCTGCGCGGCAAACACCCTCAACCAGCAATGGAAGTGGTCGGCCGATCGCATCCACTCCATGTACGACGGCGGGGAAACCTGGCGCCTTCATGTGCACGCGGGGGCGATCAACGCGAAGTTCGATGCATCGCGCCACCAGCGAATGGCGCCCAATCCGAACCACTTCCTGCTGCGTCCATGGTCGTCGTACCCGTCAGCGCCCAGTGAGAAGGACTGGGTACCTACTCTCTCGGGCCGCCCCTCCGATTTCCAGAAACTTCCCGGATACGAGTACCGCGAAGTGGAAACCACCGAGCGCTGGCAGACGATTGCCCTGCGCCACGGGCTGTAACGACGTCGTCGAGATGAAAGGCCCCGGTTTCGTTCCGGGGCATTTCTTTCAATCGCGCCCGAGAGCCCGATAGGCGATGTCCTTCCGATAGAAGGAACCCGCCAGGTCGATGCGCTCGATGGCGTCGTAGGCCCGGGCACGCGCTTCGGCCAGATCCTCACCCAACGCGCACACCGTCAGAACGCGGCCGCCCGAACTCACCGCTACACCCTGCACATCGGTTGCCGTGCCGGCGTGGAACACCTTTACATCCTGGCCGAACGATCGGTCCGCGCCGTGGATGACGTCGCCCGTACGGATCTTCCCGGGGTATCCGCCCGCGGCGAGCACGACGCCGAGTGAAGGCCGCGGATCCCATGCTGCTTCGACACGACGGACGTCCCCATCGAGCGCCGCTTCAACAAGATCGACGAGATCGGATTCCAGGCGCAGCATGATCGGCTGGGTTTCCGGATCGCCGAAGCGCACGTTGAACTCGATGACCTTGGCCGCGCCGGCCTTGTCGATCATCAGGCCCGCATAAAGGAATCCGGTGAACGGCGCGCCGTCGGCAGCCATGCCGTCGAGCGTGGGCTGGATGATTTCGCGCATCACTCGCGCAGACACTTCGTCAGTCACCACCGGCGCCGGCGAGTAAGCACCCATGCCGCCGGTGTTCGGGCCCAGGTCGCCATTGTCGCGGCGTTTGTGGTCCTGGCTGGTCGCCATTGGCAAGGCGTGCCTGCCGTCGGCGATGACGATGAAGCTGGCTTCCTCACCGTCGAGGAATTCCTCGATCACCACACGCGAGGACGCATCGCCGAAGGCCTGCTGGCCGAGCATGTCATCCAGCGCCGCCTCGGCTTCGTCGAGGCTCATGGCGACGACCACGCCCTTGCCGGCCGCCAGACCGTCGGCCTTGATGACGATGGGCGCGCCGGTGCTGCGCACGTGGGCGAGAGCCGGCGCCAGTTCGGTGAACACGGCGTAGTGCGCGGTGGGAATGTGGTGTCGGGCCAGGAAGTCCTTGGCGAAGGCCTTGCTACCTTCGAGCTGGGCGGCCTTGGCCGTGGGACCGAAACAACGCAGGCCCTCGGCAGCAAAGCGGTCCACGACACCAGCGACCAACGGCACCTCGGGTCCGACCACGGTGAGACCAACGCCCTCGCTCTTTGCCAGCGCCAGAAGGCCGTCGATATCCGTCACAGGAATCGGCACGTTCCGCAGGCCGGGCTCGCGCGCGGTACCGGCGTTGCCTGGCGCCACGATGACCTCGTCCACCCGGGCGGACTGAGCGAGCTTCCAGGCCAGCGCGTGTTCGCGACCGCCGCCGCCGATAACGAGGACTTTCATGGGGTGTCTCCAGACTTTGAACCCGGCATTCTACCCGGCGCGAACGACCACGTGCCCCGGAATCGCCTCCTGGGCGCCCCGTGAAGACCCCCATGCGCCCGCAGGCTGTGCGCGGATGCCACCCTAAGGACTATCACCATGCCTCGTCTTGCCACCCTGTTCAGCGCCCTTGCCGTGCTCGTCCTCGCGACGACGGCCCATGCCGATACCTGGCGCGAGCACCCCGAGTGGGGCCGCACGTTCGCCGAGGCTCATCTGCGTGGCACCTTGCTGGTTTACGAAGAAGGCACGAAGACGATGCACGTGTTCGATTCGGCGCGGGCGCGTCACGCGTATCTTCCCGCCTCCACGTTCAAGGTCTTCAACGCCATGGTCGCGATCGACACCGGCGCTGTCACCGACGAGTTCGAGACGATTCCCTGGGACGGCAAGGTGCGCTCGATCGGCGGCAAGCCGATGACGGAATGGAACCGGGCCAACAGCCTCGCCAGCGGCATGCGTTATTCCACCGTGTGGCTTTACCAGGAGGTGGCGCGTCGCGCCGGGCAGCAGCGCATGCAGGCCTGGGTCGACAAGGCCGACTACGGCAACCACGACATCTCCGGCGGCATCGACCGGTTCTGGCTCGATGGAGGCCTGCGCATCTCGGCAGAACAGCAGGTGGCCTTCCTGCGCCGCCTGGCCGACGGCACACTGCCGTTCTCGGCCCGCGCCCAGGAGATTGCCCGTCGCATCACCGTTTACGAATCAGCGCCGACCTACGAACTGCACGCCAAGACCGGCTGGGGCACGAACGCGGCACAGGACAATGCCGATCCCACCAGGGCCAGCGACATTGGCTGGTACGTCGGCTGGGTGGAACACGACGGCAAGCGCTGGTTCTTCGCCATGAACATCGACATCAGGAACGCCGAAGACGGTGGCAAACGGGTGACTCTCGCCCGCCAGATGCTTCAGGATCTTGGCGCATTCGGTCCGCGCTGAACGCACGGACCGAATGCGCTCAGCGATTGCCGAGCAGCTCGATCAACTGCGCGCGCGGCAGCTTGCCCGTCTCGTTGCGTGGAAGCGCCTCGACCAGACGCAGGGGCCGGGGCAGGAACACCGGATCCATCGCGTGACGCAGTGCGTCGAGGACGGCGTCGACGGTTAGCGTGGGGGCGACGACGAGACCGGCGATGCGGCGAATGCCGGCCGCATCGCCTTCGTCCAGCTGGAACAATACGCCGTCATCCACGCCTTCGATGGCCAGAAGGCGGCGGTTGAGATCCCCCAGCGAGGCGCGCTTGCCGGCGATCTCGAGCAGATCGGTATTGCGCCCGCGCAGACGGAAACGGCGTCCTTCATCGTGCAGCGAAACGATGTCCGCCAGCGCGATGGGCTCGGCCAGTTGCGGTGCATCCACGAGCGTGCCGTCCGGCTGTGGATGCAGAACGACGCCTTCGTAGAGCTTCCAGTCCTCGTCGACCGCCGTGCGCCGGCTGGCGAACACGCAGGTCTCGGTCGAGCCGAACACCTCGTGCAGCGGCGCACCGAAGCGCTGTTCAGCCGACGTGGCCAGCTCGACCGGCATGGGCGCCGTCGCCGAAACAAAGGCGGCCAATGGCGGCAGGCTGACGCCGGATTCGATCAGCGCACGAAGGTGCACCGGCGTCGTCACCAGTACGCGCGGATCGGGTAACGAAGCGAGCGCGCTGGCGACGTCGGCCGGGAAGAACGGCCGGCCTGCATGCACGCTCACATCGGAAAGCAGCGGCATCAGCACGGACATCTCCATGCCATACATATGCTGGGGCGGCACCGTGGCGACGACATGGAACGCGTCGCCGATGGCAAGGCCGAGCATGCTGGCGTTGCCTGCATTGCTGGCGACGAAGCTGCCCCACGTCTTCACGTTGGGCTTGGGTTTGCCGGTCGATCCCGAGGTGTAGCCGATCGCGACCACCGCCTCGGCCGGAACCGAGGGGATGCCGCCATAGGCAGGCAGCACGTCGTCCAGCTCAGGCATGCGCAGATAGCCCGGGGGCGCGGGTGACAGGTCGAGCTCACCAATGGCGTAGGCACCGGGATGATTCGCCATCACTTCGTCGACGGCGTGGCGTGCCCGCGAGGGCGGCAGCAGATTGGTCTGGCCGCGCGTCACCAGGGCGGCAAAGGCCACAAGGAAGGCGTAGCGGTCTTCGCAAAGGTTGACCGCGCTCCCGGCCTCGGGAAGCGTCGCCGCCACCTGGCGTACATGGGCGAGGAAGGTTGCCGCCGTCACGGCATGCCCGCCGCGCCACGCGACCACGCGGGAAGGCGAGCCGACGAGCAACGGTAGTGGCGAGGCGCCCGGGCGCCCGGAAATCTCGGTATGGACGATCGACAACGGCGTACTCCCCCTCTCAGGCGCGGATGATAGCGCCGCTGAGGGCGTCACGGATGGTGGTGGGCCGCGCCTGGTCGCCGAGCGCCGCCTCGAGCACGCCGTCGAGGCGCTCGCCGAAGAAACGCTCCAGCGTGGCCACGTCGCGCGCCGGCGTTTCGCCGTGGGGATTGGCACTGGTGGAGACCAGCGGCGCACCGAAGGCGCGGCACAACGCGGCGGCGGGAGCGTGCGCGGTCACGCGCAGGGCAATGCCGGCATGGGCGCCAGCCACCCAGTCAGGCACATGGCCGCTACGTGGAAAAATCCAGGTATGGGGCCCGGGCCACGAGGCGCGGACATCGCGGAGGACGGCCGACGGAACCGCAGCGAGATCGATATAGGGCGCGATCTGGTCGAAGTCGGCGGCGATGAGCAGCACGCCCTGCGTCGCGGGGCGTCCCTTCAGGGCGAACAGGCGGTCGAAGGCGTCGCGATCGTGCGGATCACAGCCGAGGCCATAGACAGCCTCGGTGGGGTAGGCGAGGACGCCGCCACCGCGCACGAGCGCGGCAGCGGCATCGACCGTAGCCGTAGTGAAGCGACGCATGTCAGTCGACGGACGGGGACACCGACTTGGCGGCAGCCGACTTGGCCGGCGCCTTCTTGGCGGCCGCCTTCTTCACGGCGGTTTTCTTCGTCGCCGTTTTCTTCGTCGCTGCCTTTTTCGTCGCGGCTTTCTTGACTGCCGTCTTCTTCACCGCCGTCTTCCTGGCCGTCGCGTCCTTCGGAGCGGCGGCCTTCTTCGTCGCAGCCTTCTTGGCGGCGGCTTTCTTGGTGGCCGTCTTCTTCGACGCCTTGCCGCCGCGCGGCTTCTTGATCGGCGCGGCTGCGAGCAGCTCGATGCATTCGGGCAGGGTCAGTGTTTTCGGCTCGCGGTCCTTGGGGATGCGCGCGTTCTTCTCGCCGTCGGTGATGTAGGGCCCGTAGCGACCGTTGAGCACCTGGATGTCGTTACCGAAGTCGGTGATGATCCGGTTGGCGATGGCCTCGAGCTTCTCCTGCACCAGCTGGAGCGCACGCGGCAGCTCGATGGTGTACGGATCGTCCTCGGGCTTGAGCGAGGCATACGTGCTACCCTGCTTCACGAAGGGACCGAAGCGGCCGACGCCGACGGTGATGTCTTCACCCGCCTCGGACTGGCCAAGGTTGCGCGGCAGCTTGAACAGCTCCATCGCATCCTCGAGCGTGATGGTGTGCATGCTCTGGCCCGGGCGCAGGCTGGCGTAGGTCGGCTTGGCCTCGTCGTCCTTGCTGCCGATCTGCGCGTAAGCGCCGTAGCGGCCCAGGCGCACCGAGACCGGCTTGCCGCTCTTCGGGTCTTCGCCGAGTTCACGCGCACCGGTGGCCTCGTTGCGATCGACCGATTCGGTCTTGTCGTCCACCAGGGTCTTGAATGGCTGCCAGAAGCGCTCGAGCAAGGGCACCCAGGCTTCTTCGCCACGGCTAACCGCGTCCAGCTCGTCTTCGAGGCGGGCGGTGAAGTCGTAATCCACGTAGCGGGCGAAATGCCCGGAGAGGAACTGGCTCACCGCGCGGCCCACGTCGGTGGGGCGGAAGCGACGGCTCTCCAGGAGCACGTATTCACGACTGAGCAGCACCTGGATGATGCTTGCGTACGTGGACGGACGGCCGATGCCGTATTCCTCGAGCGTCTTGACCAGGCTGGCTTCGGAGAAGCGCGGCGGCGGCTCGGTGAAATGCTGGTCGGCCACGACGGCCGCCACAGGCACGACATCGCCCTGGGCCAGGCGCGGCAGGCGACGCTGCTCGTCGTCGTCCTCGGTTTTCTGGTCCTTGCCTTCCTCGTACACGGCGAGGAAGCCCGGGTCGATCACGGTGGTACCTGTGGCGCGGAAGGCCGACTCGCCGACCGGGAACTCCACCGAGACGGTGTTGAGGGTGGCATGGACCATCTGGCAGGCGACGGTGCGCTTCCAGATCAACTCGTAGAGCTTGCGCTGGTCGTCGTTGAGGAACGAGGCCACCGCGCGCGGCATATGCATGGCCGAGGTGGGGCGGATCGCCTCATGCGCTTCCTGCGCGTTCTTGGCCTTGGATTTGTAGACCTGCACCGCGTCAGGCAGCGCGCCCTTGCCGTATTCGCGCGCGATCAGCTCGCGCAGCTCGGCCACGGCGTCGTCGGAAAGGGCCACCGAATCGGTACGCATGTAGCTGATCAGGCCGACGTTGCCCTCGCTGCCGAGCGACACGCCCTCGTAGAGGCCCTGGGCCACTCGCATGGTGCGGCTGGTGGAGAAGCCGAGCTTGCGGGCGGCCTCCTGCTGCAACGTGGAGGTGGTGAACGGCGGTGCGGGGCGGCGCTTGCGCTCGCGGCTGGTGACTTCGCCGACCGTGAACCTGCCAGCCGCGGCCTTCTCCAGCGCGGCGCGCGCGGCCGTGGCATCGGCCTCGTTGGTCAGGTCGAACTGTTCGAATTTCTTGCCGTCCAGCTTGACCAGGCGGGCGTCGAAGTCGCCCTGGGGGTGAGCCATGTTGGCCTGGATGGTCCAGTACTCGCGGGCCGTGAAGGCTTCGATCTCCAGCTCGCGCTCGACGATCATGCGCAGCGCCGGCGACTGCACGCGGCCTGCCGACAAACCGCGCTGCACCTTGCGCCACAGCACGGGTGAGAGATTGAAGCCGACCAGGTAGTCGAGGGCGCGGCGGGCCTGCTGGGCATCGACGAGGTCGTGGGAGAGCTTGCGCGGGTTGGCGACGGCTTCCTTGATGGCGCGCGGCGTGATCTCGCTGAAGACCACGCGTTGGACGTCCTTGCCCTCGAGCAGTCCGCGTTCCCGGAGGATTTCGCTGATGTGCCAGGAGATCGCCTCACCTTCGCGATCCAAGTCGGTCGCGAGATAGATGCTGGTCGCTACTTTCGCCGCCTTGGCGATCGCGTCGACGTGCTTCTCGTTGCGGTCGATGACCTCGTAGGCCATGGCAAAGCCGTGGTCGGGGTCGACCGCGCCCTCCTTCGGTCGCAGGTCGCGCACGTGGCCATACGATGCCAGTACCTGGAAGTCGGGTCCCAGGTACTTGTTGATCGTCTTGGCCTTGGCCGGCGATTCGACGATGAGGAGGTTCTTAGCCATGCGTTAGTCGGTTCCGAAGTCCGTCGGGGCGAGTGAACCCCAGCGTATGTATATATTTAGTTGGAAACATATCGCCGTGACGGCTGTCAAGCCTCGGCGATCAGACCACGCGCTGATAACGGTTCCCGGGCAGGGAGGCAACCACGCCCTCGAGCTCAAGCATCAGAAGCATCGAAGACAGTGCGCCGGCGGTGAAGCCCGTCGTACCGATCAGGGCGTCCAAAGAGGCGGGATCGTAACCCATGGCGTCAAGAAGGCGGCGATATTCGTCATCCTGGCGCCAGTCGAAGGGACCGGTCTTGCGCCGTCCGACTGCCGGAGCCGGCCCGGAGCGGTCCAGCCGGGCCCGCAATTCGACGCCCAGCTCGACCGCCGCAGGCGCCAGTACGCCTAGAATCTCATCGGCACGCTGGACCAGACGGGCACCCTCGGCGATGAGAGCGTGACAGCCTTCCGCCAACGCATTGTGAATGGATCCGGGCAGAGCGAACACTTCGCGCCCCTGCTCGCCGGCGACGCGGGCCGTTATCAGCGACCCGGATCGTAAGCCGGCCTCGATCACGAGCACCCCCAGGCTGAGGCCGGCGATGATCCGGTTGCGCTGGGGAAAGTGGTGCGGCTGGGAGGCCACGCCGGGCGGGTATTCGCTCACGATGGCACCATGGGCGGCGATACGCCGGGCCAGCGCGTGGTGCTTGGGTGGATAGACGCGGTCGGGACCCGTGCCGATGACCGCGACGGTGGGCTCGCCGGCGTCCAGCGCCGCCTCGTGGGCGGCTCCGTCAATGCCATCGGCCATGCCACTGGTGACCAGGAGCCCGCCCACGGCGAGCGCCTCGGCAAACCGCCTGGCGTTGGCGAGGCCCGGTGCCTGGGCGCGGCGGGCACCGACGATGGCGACCTGGGGACGCAGAAGCAGCGACGCATCTCCCTTGACGAAGAGCGCGACCGGCGGATCGGGAATGGCTTCCAGCTGCGGCGGGAAATCCTCATCCGTGCAGCGCAGGAGCCGCTGGTCGTCACCCGACAGCCAGCTGAGGTCGCGAGCCAGCGTGGCCTCGTCGGGAGCGGCGATCCAGGCGCGTCCCTCGGCGGTCAGCGCATCCCCGTGGCTCGCCAGCCAGCGCAGCAAGGGGGTGGCGCCACCCCGACTTACCAGGCCCTCGCGAAGGCGGCGGGCGTTCATGCCGGGGGTACGCAGGAGGATCAGCCACTCACGGAGGTCATCGGAATCGATCATCCGGGCAGTGTAGAGGCCCGACCCGCTGCCCGCGGAAGTGGAAACGGCCGCCCAGGGGGCGGCCGTTTCATCGCCGTTGCCGGCAAGCCCGCTCCCACCAAAAGTAGGGGCGAGCTGATTGCGTCACTCCGGAAGGGTGAGCTTGTCGCCCTTCTGGATCGGCTTCAGGGCATCCATGACCAGGGCGTAGCTGACGTGGTCGAAGGTACGGAAGACCATCACGTGGCCACCGTACTCGTCGGGCAACTGGACCTTGGGCGAGGTATCGCGGCGGTTGTAGTTGCCGGACACTTCGTCGGCGATCTTGTCACCCTGATGCATCACGGTGAACGTCGTGCCGTTGTCGATGCCGTCCGCCGTGCCCGCCGAGATGGAGACCACCTGGCGGCTACCGGCCCCGTTCAGCGCGTCGGTATAGCCGATCACTCGCGGATCCGCCGGCATGGCTTTGGGTGCATGCGGGTAGAAGTAGGGGTCGTAAGGCTTGTCGTCGACCTGCATCAGGCGATCGCCCTTGCGAACTTCCATGGTCGACTCGACCAGCACCAGGCTGGCCACTTCGCCGTTGGTGGCGATGACTTCGGCGGTGCCGATGACGGAAACCTCGACGCCCTGGTCGGTGCCCCGACCGTTGTGGGTGTCATGGGCCGAATCCTCACGCCACGGACCCGGCGCCATGGAAACGTCGCTGTCGAGCTCATCGGCCACGAACGAGCCGTGCTCGCGATTGCCGAGATTGTCGATGTTGCCGGTGTCGCCGCCGTGGTCGCGGAAGCGGTTGGTCGGCCGGACGATGGCCCAGCGCTGGCCCGGCGCGGCCGAGTCCAGGTTCTTGGCGTAGACCTTGTTGCCTGGTGTGGCGCGCAGGTGATTCTCTTCGAACCCGACCAGGTAAGGCGATTGCTCGACGGCGTCGGCGTCCATGACGCGGAGTTCCTTGAGGAACATACGCAGGTCTGCCAGCGGGATCGCCGTGACGGCATCGCCCTCGGCGCGCACGCGCGGCTGCAGGCCGAGGTGCGTGCTGCCACCGTTCATCGAGAGGTTGAGGACATCACCCGGATAGATCAGATGCGGGTTGCGCACCTGCGGGTTGGCCTGCCAGATCTCCGGCCACAGCCATGGCTTGCTCAGAAAGCGCGCCGAAATGTCCCACAGCGTGTCGCCCTTGCGCACCGTATAGGTGTCCGGGTGATCGGGACGGAGCTGGGCCGCGGCGGCATAAACGGCCACGGTGAAAAACATGCCGCCCAGCAGCATGGCGAACTTCTTGATCATGCGGGATTTCCCCCTTCCCCGGTGCTGTCGCGAGTGTAACTGAATCGTTAACGGGCACAATACGTCCGGACGCTCGCCCGGCCCCTGCTGCGCGCGTAGAATACGGGGCCATCCTACAGGGTCGCGCTGCTTGGATTTCGCCGACTTGCCCGCATTTTTCCAGGCAGGACGCGCCGCCGTGGCCCGTAACCGTTCAAGGTGACACCGTGTCGACCCTAACCATCCTGGAATTTCCCGACCCGCGCCTGCGCACCGTCGCCGCCCCGGTCACCGTCTTCGACGACGATCTGAAGCAGTTCGTCGCCGATATGTACGAAACCATGTACGCCGCCAATGGCGTCGGACTGGCCGCCACCCAGGTGAACGTGCACAAGCGCGTCCTCGTGGCGGACATGAGCGACGACCGCGACGAGCCGATGGTGCTAATCAATCCCGAGATCCTCGAGAAGGATGGCCAGCAGGTCTACCAGGAAGGCTGCCTGTCGTTCCCTGGTATCTACGCCGACGTGACGCGCGCCCTGCATGTGAAGGTCCGCGCACAGGACGCGTCGGGAAGCGAGATCATCGTGGACGTGGAAGGTCCGCTGGCCGTCTGCATCCAGCACGAGATGGATCACCTGGCCGGCAAGGTTTTCGTTGACTACCTCTCGCCGCTCAAGCGCGGGATCCTCCTGAAGCGAATGGAAAAGCAACGCAAGGCAAGCGCCTGAGCGCGCCGGTGCGTCCCTTGCGTGTGGTGTTCGCCGGCACACCCGACTTCGCCGTGCCCTGCCTTGAAGCCTGCCGCGATACCGGGGTCGAGGTCGTGGCTGTCTATACCCAACCGGATCGCCCTGCCGGACGCGGCCGCAAGCTCGCCGCCAGCCCGGTCAAGGCGGCGGCACTCGCCGCGGGCATTCCCGTGGAGCAGCCGGAGTCGTTCAAGGCCGAAGCCGACCGTGATCGGCTCGCCGCGTATGCGCCCGACCTCATGGTCGTGGTGGCCTATGGCCTGATCCTGCCACGCAAAGTTCTCGCCATTCCCCGGCTCGGCTGCTGGAACGTACACGCCTCCCTGCTGCCGCGCTGGCGCGGGGCCGCCCCGATCCAGCGGGCGATTCTTGCCGGTGACGACGAATCCGGCGTCGACCTCATGCAGATGGAAGCGGGCCTGGATACCGGGCCCGTCCTTGTCGAGCGACGCACCGACATAGCAGCCGACGAAACCGGCGGCAGCCTGCACGACCGCCTTTCCGCGCTGGGCGCGGATGCGCTCGCCGAAGGCCTGCGCCGCACCCTGGCTGGCGAAACATTGACCGCCCGCATCCAGTCCGACGCGGGCGTGGAATACGCCCATAAGCTCGATAAGGCCGAGGCCCGGCTGGACTTCCAGCTTCCCGCCATCGCCCTTGAACGCAAGGTCCGCGCGTTCAATCCCTGGCCCGTTGCCGAGGCCGATGTCGCCGGCGAGCGCCTGCGCATCTGGTCCGCGCGCGCGATCGATATCACCTCTGGTGCCGAGCTCGGCCAGGTCATCGCCGCGACACGGGAAGGCATCGACATCGCATGCGCCGGTGGCACGCTGCGCCTGACCTCCGTTCAGCGCCCGGGCGGACGCCCGATCGGCGCGGCCGACTACCTGAATGCCCGGCCGGAACTGAAGCAGGCCGCCTCGTGAACAAGCCCATCTCGGTCCGTGCCCTGGCTGCCCAAGCGCTGGCCGATATCGCCCTGTCTGGACACTCGCTGCGCGACGTGGCCGACCGGGCGTTCCCGCGCCTTCCCGATTCGCGCGACCGCGCCCTGCTCACCGCCCTTCTTAATGAGGGTGCGCGCTGGTGGCCCAGGTTCGACGCGGCAATCGACCAGCTGCTGGACAAGCCGATCCGGCGCAACGCGCCGGTCATCCACGCGCTGCTCGTCATCGGCCTGGTCCAGCTGGAAGTGCTCGAGTTGCCAGCCTACGCCGCCGTCGCGGCCACCGTGGAGGCCGTGCGTGAGTTGGGCCGCCCGCGACTCGCGGGGATGGCCAATGCGGTACTGCGGCGCTGGCAGCGTGAACGCGAGACGCTGAATGTGGCGCTGGACGCCACGCCGTCAACGCGCCATGCGCACCCGGCCTGGCTCGCCGCCGCGATCGCCCGCGACTGGCCCGGACAAGCAGAGGAGATCATGGCCGCGGCCAACCAAGAGCCGCCGCTCATGCTTCGCGTCAATCGCAACCGCGCGACCCGCGAGGAAGTCATCGAGCGCCTGACGGGCGCCGGCCTGACGGTCGCACTGCACCCCTGGCTGGCCGATGGCCTGGTGCTGCCGCACAGCACCGAAGTCACCCGGCTACCCGGCTTCGCCCAAGGCGACTTCGCGGTCCAGGACGGCGCCGCCCAGGTGCCCGCGGATCTTCTCGGCCTTGTCGACGGCCAACGTGTGCTCGATGCCTGCGCCGCACCCGGCGGCAAGGCCTGCCACGCACTGGAGCGGGCCAATGTCCATCTGGTCGCCGTCGAATCCGAAGCAAAGCGGGTTCCACGGATTCGCCAGAACCTCGAGCGCCTCGGCCTGAGGGCCGACGTGGTCACAGGCGATGCGGGCGACGCCTCCGCCTGGTGGGACGGCAAGCCGTTCGACCGGGTCATGATCGACGCGCCGTGCTCGGCCACGGGTGTGATCCGACGCCGGCCGGATGTACGCCTGCATCGTCGCGACGCGGATATGGCGGCACTGGTCGTGCAGCAGGGACGCATCCTGGCCGCCTGCTGGGACCTCCTCGCACCCGGTGGCAGTCTTCTCTACGTGACCTGTTCGATCCTGCGGAGCGAGAACGACGGCGTCGTGGGCGCGTTCGTGGCTGGCAGGTCGGATGTCATGGCCATGCCGCTCACGCTGCCGGTGGGTCAGCCGACCGGCAGCGGATGGCAGATCCTCCCGGGCGACGGCGATCTCGACGGCATGTATTACGCCTTGCTCCGCAAGCTGTAACATCTTGGGCAATTCGCGTGCCCATGCGAACCCGAACCGCAGCCTGGCATTGCCGTGGCCGCGGCGTCCCTTACGGGCGCTTATGGAAGTTATGCATGACCGCAGCCACCCCGGCCGCTGATCCAACACGCTCCTGGCGAGCGCTTCTGCTGAGTGCGCTCGTGGCGATCATACCGATCGCCGTGTCCGTTCCCTGGAAGATCAAGGCCCTGCCGATCCTGGTGCTGGTCATCACCGGCATCGTCATGCTCATCACGCGTGCGGAAACCCGCCTCCGTTACCGGGTCGCCTGGGCGATCGTGGTCATCTGCGTTCTGCGCTTCGCCTACGCCGTGTTCAATATCGCCTTCCATCGACTGGGCTGGAACGAACTCGACCTTCCCGCGCAGACCCTGGTGTTCCTCGTCACCGCCGCGGTGTTTACCGGGCGGCTGCACTGGCGTGGCATCTGGACCTTCTTCGCGGTAACCACCCTCGTGCTCGGCGGCTCCTGCATCGTCCAGCGCCACATCATGGGGGTGGACCGGGCGTATGGCATCAACGGCGGCGACTGGAGCGCCATCGAGTTCACCATGGTCACGCTGTGCATGACCCTGTTCTCGATCATCCGGCTGATCCAGCCGCGCATTGCCCAAGGCGAGCGCTGGCTGCACGGCGTCGCCGTCGCGGTGGGCGCCTACGGCGCCATCCTGACGCACAGCCGCGGGCCCATGCTGGCCTTCATACCGGCCCTGCTCATCGTCATCGCGGTGCACATCCGCCGCACCGGCAAGTGGCGTGGCGCGCTGGTCTTCGTGGGCGTGCTGGTCGTCGGCGTCGTGACCGCCACGACCGCCCTGGACCACGAGGTGGTGCGGCGCTTCAGCGAAGTCAGCGGTGAGATGTCCACGTTCAGCAAGGACAATTCGGTGGGCCCGGTGCGCGAACGCATGGCCATGTGGCAATCCGCCTGGGCCGCCTTCTGCCAGCACCCCCTCGTCGGCGTTGGCGTGGACCAGTTCGGCGCCTACACGCGCGCCAGGGTCGCGAGCGGCGAGGCGAGCGAATCCATCGCCAAGTACGACCATCCGCATAACGAATACCTCGAGGCCGCGGCGACCGGTGGTGTGCCAGCGCTGCTGATCGTGCTGCTGTTGTTCGCCTTGCCGGCGGTCCACTTCATCCGCCGCCTGGGCGATCGCGACGAATGGGTGGCCACCCTCGCCACGGCCGGCCTGGCGGTGGTCACGATGTATGTCCTGTCGGCCATGACCGACAACGTGTTCTACCGGGCCATGCCGCATTCGTTCTTCCTTTTCCTCGTGCTCGGCTTCGTCATGGCCACGGCGCTGCCGGTGTCGACGCGGCGCGGCACCGCCGCGAGCGACTGATCTTGCGTATCCACCTGCTCGCCTGGGACAACCAGCGCGGCCTGTCCCATGACATCCGCGTGGTGGAAAACGCCTTGCGCGAGCTTGGCCACGAGGTCACCGTTTCCCGGCTCGGCTCACGCCGGCATGACGGCGCCTGGAAGCTCCGCAGCATGCGTCTGCGCATGCTCCTGGGCGCGCCGCGCTTCGACATCAACCTTTCCCTGGAACATGTGCGCCCCGCCAGTTTCGGGCTGGCCCGCCGCAACCTGCTCATGCCTAACCCCGAGTGGGTCTCGGCGCGCGGCCAGCGCTACCTGGGTCGCTACGATGGCCTGCTGACCAAGACCCATGAAGCGACGAAGATCTTCACCGATCTCGGCCTGCGCGCGCTGGAAGTCGGCTTTCGCAGCCCCGACCGTTACGACGCCGGCGTGCCACGCGATCCGAGGGGATTCCTTCACGCGGCAGGTTCCAGCCAGCTGAAGGGTACGGCGCGCCTGATCGAGGTGTGGAAGCGTCACCCGGAATGGCCACTGCTGACCGTACTTCGCGGGGGCGCCACAGCCGAAGACGAAGGTGGCGCGACCAACCTGCGGATCGTGCGTGAACATTTGCCCGATACGGAAGTCCACCGCCTGCAGAATGCCTGCGCGTTCCACCTCTGCCTGTCGCAAACGGAAGGCTGGGGTCACTACCTGGTCGAGGCGATGAGCTGCGCCGCGGTCGTGCTGGCCTGTGATGGCGCACCCATGAACCAGATGATCGACGCCAGTCGCGGTTTGCCCGTCCGCGCGACCGAGGGCGAACCGTTCAATCTCGCGCGCACGTGGCAGTTCGACGAAGCCGCGCTCGAGCAGGCAGTGGAACGCGCTATCGCCATGCCGGCGAGCGAGCGGGAGGCCCTCGGCGCCAACGCGCGCCGCTGGTACCTCGACAACGAGGCGAGGTTTACCTCACGCCTGGGCGTAGCGTTGGACGCCCTACGCTGAAGCGGGACGTACGTCCGGCGGCGGCGTGACAAACTCCGCCAGGTGCTGGTCGATGCCGAGCTCGCAGCGGACCAGGCCGAGCTTTCGTGTCTCGTCGAGGATGCGGTCGTTCGGATTGTCGACGATGTTCTTCCGGGTGCGGTGGTAAAGGTGCGTCGCCAGCGCACTGAAGCGCAGCTCGCGCCGAAGCATGCCCGCGTGGAAGGCGCGCGTGACCAGCTCGGTGTCCTCGCGGCCCCAGCCCGTCATGCCCTCGTTGAAACCATTCAACATGAGCAGGTCTTCGCGCCAGAATCCCATGTTGCAGCTCTTGATGCCGCGCGTCTTCTGGCTCGGTTTGGCATACCAGCGCGCCAGCACGGGCATGCGCAGGGTGTGACGGCGGCGTTCGATGCCGGGGGTGAAGAAGGTGGCGCGGACCGAACTATCGGCGAGCATGCGTCGGGTCAGTGCTTCGTCGCTGAGCACGCGCGAGCCCTGCACGTAGCAACCCCGCGTGGCAAACGCTTCGTGATCGGCGACGAAGTGCGGCTCGGCCACCATATCGCCGTCCAGGATGATGATGTAGTCGCCCGTGGCCGCGGCGATGGCACGATTGCGCGCGCGACTCATGCGCGCCCCGTCGTCGGGCTGCCAGAGGTGGACCAGGCGTACCGGGAAGGTCGTCGCCACGCGCTCGATCACGCGGCGTGTTTCGCCGGTCGAGCCGTCGTCGGTGACGATGACCTCGTCAGGCAGACGGGTCTGCCGGGCCAGAGATTCGAGCACGCGCTCGAGGGCGCCAGGCCAGTTGTAGGTAATGATGGCAACGGTAATGCGCATGGGGGCGAAGGATAGCTCACAGGCGATTCGGTTAGACTTTCCCGATGGCGAGCCATTCCCTGACCCTTGTAGTGATCACCTATAACGAGGCGCACACGATCGCCCGCTGCCTGGACAGCGTGCCGTTCGCGACCGAGAAGGTGGTGGTCGACAGCGGCAGTACGGACGACACGGTGGCCATCGCGCAGGCGCACGGCGCGCGCGTGGTCCATCAGGACTGGCTTGGGTTCGGCCCCCAGCGCAATTTCGCCACCACCCAGGCCAGTCATGACTGGCTGCTCGCCCTGGACGCCGACGAGTTCCTCTCGCCGGAGCTCGCCGCCGAACTGGAATCGGCGTTGCCGTCCATCCAGGCCAGCGGTGACGCGGCCGCGTTCCTGCGCCGGCGCACCATCTACATGGGCGCGCCCATGCGCTGGTACCGGCCTGCGGTCGGCGAAAAGATGGCGCGCCTGTGGCATCGCGAGCGCGCCCGCTGGACGGACGCCCGTGTGCACGAATCGCTGCGTTTCGATGGCGCGGCACGCACGCTGCGCGCGCCGTTCGACCACGTGAACAACCCCAGCCTGGTCGAGAAACAACTCAAGGTGCTGCGCTATGCCGAGCTGAAGTGCCGCGACTGGTACGACAAAGGCCAGTCGCCGCGGATGTGGCAGACGCCGTTCGTCTTCCTGCTCGCCTTCATCAAGGATTACGTGTTCCGCCTTGCCATGTTCGACGGCTGGCGCGGCTTCATCATCGCCCAGACCGCAGCCAGCTACGCCGTCTACAAGCGCATGCGTTACTACGAAATGCGGCACAACCCTGCCTCACGCGAGTCCGCCGCCACGGCCCTGCACCGTCACGGCCTGGACCGTGGCTCGGAAACCCCCACATGAAGAAGCACTACCTCCTCTACGGCTCGGAGCGTTACGCGCTGGCTATCCTGCGTCCGTTGCAGGACGCGATCCGCGCGCGCGGCGACGAGGCGGCATGGTTCTTCGACGGTCCCGGCGGCGAAGACCTCGTGGCCGGCGAGACCTGGCTGCGGACGACCCAGGAAGTGCGCCACTTCAACCCGATCGCGGTCGTGACCTCGAGCAACGCGGTGCCGCATTTCTTTCCGGGCGTGAAGGTGGAAACCTTCCATGGTTTCAATGCCGGCAAGCCCCGGCACATCTATATCCGCGGCTTCTTCGACCTTTACTGCACCACCGGCCCGAAGGACACGAAGGCGTTTGGCGACATCGCCGCACAGATGGGCCATTTTGCCGTGAAGGAAACCGGCTGGCCCAAGCTCGACCCCTTCATGGGCGAGATGGGTGCGCGACCGGTGCCGCCGTTGCGCCAGCCGCCGGTGATCCTCTATCACTCCACGTTCTCACCCTCGTGGAGCGCCGCGGAGATCCTCTACGACAAGGTGCGCGAGCTCTCACGCAACGGCCGTTACCGCTTCATCGTCACCTTCCACCCGAAGATGAACCCGGAAACCACGGCCAAATACCGCGCACTGGCGAACGAGTACCTCCGCTTCGCCGACGACGACAACATCCTCGACCTGTTCGGCCAGGCGGACATGATGTGCTCGGACACCTCGTCGGCGTTGAGCGAGTTCCTGCTCACCGGCAAACCCGTGGTGACCTTCAAGAACCGGGCTCCCGGCCCGCAGCTGATCGATATCGACGACGCGGAGCAATTCGAGCCGGCCATCGAGCGTGCCCTGGCCCGTTCGCCGGAGCTGATGAAGGCCATCGACGACTTCGGAACCAGTATCCACCCGTACCGCGACGGCAAATCCAGCGAACGGGTGCTCGACGCGATCGACCAGTTCATTGCCGAAGGTGGGCGTAACCGCCGGCGCAAGCCCCTCAATCTGTGGCGCAAACTGAAGATTCGACGACGCATCGGGTATTGGGGCCCGGCCTGACCGGCCGCGGCGTCCACGTTCCGGCGACGACAGGGGCGGTAGGAGTGGAGTCAGCCATTCCACCGATCGTACGTTTAGAATTCATGATCCTTTAACGGTGACGACGCCCTTGTCCAATAGCGCCTATATCCGCTCGGAACATCTTCGCGCCCTCTGGCCATGGCTGCCGCTGTGGTCGGTGATGGCCCTGCTCGCGATTTTCTCGCACGGCCCGATGCCGATGTTCTCCACGCGGACGCTCGCCGTGGCGTGGGAGATGTGGGCGCACGGCCACTGGCTGGTGCCGCATATCAATGGCGACCCGTACAGCGAGAAGGTGCCCCTGCTGTTCTGGATGATCCATGCGGGCTGGGCCGTGTTCGGCGTCAACGATGTGTGGCCGCGCATCCTCGAGGTGGTCTTCGGCGCCGTGCAACTGGTGCTTGCCTCCGTACTGGCCGGCCGCCTGTTTCCCACGCGTCCATGGGTAGCTAAAGCGACGCCATGGCTGCTGATGGCCTTCGCCTACGCCTTCCTGTTCGGCCTGCAGATCATGTACGAGGTGCTCCTCGTGGTCTGGGTGCTGGCCGCCCTGCTCTGCCTCACCCCTACCGCAACCCGTGCCGAGCCCCGCTGGTGGCTGTTCGGCCTGATGGTCGGCCTCGGCCTGCTGACCAAGGGGCCGGTGATGGTGGTGCATGTACTGTTTCCGTTCCTGCTCGGCCCGCTGTGGAACACCTGGGCACGCGAGAACCGCGCCCGCTGGTACGGTTTCGGCTTACTCGGCCTGGTGCTGGGTTTCGCCATCCTGCTTGCCTGGGCGATTCCCGCCGGCGAGGCGGGCGGCGAGGCGTATCGACAGCGCCTGTTCTTCACGCAGACCGCCGGACGCGTGGCCACCAACCATACCCCGGGCCTACAGAGCCATCCGCGGGCGGCCTGGTATTACCTGATCTACCTGCCGGTCATCGTGTTCCCGCTGAGCGGCTGGCTGCGTGGCATCGTCGCCTTGCCGATGACCTTGCTCCGTCGCCCCTGGCGCGCAGGCACGGGTGCGGCGCTGATCGTCGCCGGCGTGGCCTTGCTCCTGTTGCTGGTTTCGGCTGCCGTCGCACCCGTCAATGCACACGTGGACCAGATCCTCCTGGTGGTGGACCGGATCCTGCTGGTGCTGGTGCTGGTGCCGCTGTTTGTTGCCCTGATGCGCCAGCCACTCGAGTCCGGCCTGCAGTTCCTCATCGTGTGGTTGCTGCCGGTCCTGCTGACCTTCTCGCTGATCGGTGGCAAGCAGCTCTACTACGCACTGCCGGAGCTGGCGGGCGTGACCATGCTCGTGGCGGCCGCCGTGGCCGATCTGCGCGAACGTCACAAGGGACTGGCCTCGAACTACGCCCTCGGCACGTGGCCGCTGTCGCTGGGCGCCTTCCTGCTCGCTATCGTGCTGTTCGCCATGCCGTCGGTCGTGCCGACGCACTTCCCGGACAACATCTGGCTCACCGGGATGGCACCGTACTCGCGCTTCTTCGGGGTGATCTTCGTCGTCCTCGGCGCGCTGCTCCTGCTCCGCGGTCGCGGTGAAATGCGCCGGCTGGCTTTCGCCGGCCTGATCGGCACCGTGGCCCTCAATGCCTTGTTCACCATGGGCCTGTGGTATCGCTACGACCTCGCCCCGGCGTCGGCCTTCCTGGCCCAGGCCGATGCGGCCGGGCGCCCGATCGGCAACCTGGGCACCGAGTACAACGGCCAGTACCACTTCGCCGGACGCCTGATGCACCCCATCGCGCGGCTCAACGAGCTGCCGGGTTCCGCCCCGCAGGCGGACGATGACGACGATGACGACGCCATCCACGACGGCGACAGCCTCGACGACTTCGCCCGGCACCACCCGGACGGCTTGGTGGTGTCCTATGCCAAGCATCCGCCGGCGAACGCCTTCCGCTTCGCCCGGCTGATCCAGCCTTCGCGCACCGGCTGGCTGATGATCTGGGACGCCCCCACGCTCAATGCGCTGCACATGGGTCACCTGCCCCCCGAGCCGAAGCAGCCGACCCTGCTCTACCCACAGGATTACTGGCGCACGCGGACCGCCGCGCGATGACCGACCCCCTCGTCGAACGGCTGCGTGCACAGATCGGCGGCGTTCGCGACGGGGCCCTGCTGCGCTTTTCCATCGGTAACGCCCATCTGGGCGATGGCAGCTACGCCGAGGCGGCCACCGCCTTCCGCGAGGCGCTAGGCTTCGACCCCGCGTATTCCGCGGCCTGGAAACTCTTGGGCAAGGCGCTGCTGGCCATGGACGACGATGCCGGCGCCGCTGAGGCATGGGGCCAGGGCATCACCACGGCGACCGGCCGCGGTGACATGCAGGCCGCGAAGGAAATGACCGTCTTCCTCAACCGCCTTTCGCGGAACGGTTGATCCAGTAAGGGTTACGGCCGGACGCGTTGAAACGCTTGTAGTGCCACTGGTACTGCGCGAAGGCACGCTCCGCACACTGCTCCACGCCACGATTGAGCGCGACACAGGCCACGTCGAGGTCGGCGCTGTCGATGCCTTCCGGGGCCGGCAGGACATGGATGCGGAAACCGGCACCCTCGGGCAACCGCTCGGCAAAACTGAAGAGCACCGTGGCTCCCGTGCGCGCCGCCAGGCGCGGCAGGAGAACCATGGTCAGCGCTTCCTCGCCGAAGAAGGGGGCGAACACACCCTCGCCCTCACGCGGCCGCTGGTCCGGGAGAATACCGACCGTACCGCCGGCGCCGAGGCGCTTGAACAGCGTGCGCACACCGGCACCTTCCGCCCTTACCTGCTCGGGCGCCAGCTTGCCGCGCACCTTGCGCAGCAGCGCTTCGATCGCCTGGATGCGCGGTGGCCGGTAAAGGATGGCCATGGGTGTCTTGCTGCAGAGCCAGTAATTGAGTAGCTCCCAGCATCCCAGGTGGGGGGCGGCGATGATCACGCCTTTGCCCGAAGCCAGCGCAGCTTCGAACAGCTCGCCACCGACCACCTCGCGCACCAGGCCGAGCGAGCGGTCGGCGCCGGCGCCCCAGATCGCGGCTACTTCGGTCACGGACTTGCCGGCCTCCTCCATGGTCTCCTGCAGGAGTTCAGCCCGCTTGGCGTCGGTCAGTTCCGGGCGCGTCAGACGCAGATTGACGGCGGTGACGTGCGTGCTGTGCGAGTGGGCGCGCAACGCCCGCCGGCCCATCCAGGCACCGACCGAATGCACGGTACGCAGCGAAAAGAGGCTGACCAGCCGGAGCAGGAGGTAGAGGAGGTAGATATCGGGGCGCATCCGGAGAAGTGTACCGCCGCGTGCCAGCCTCCTTTAAGCTTGGCCGCCGTCCGCCGTTAGCCTTTCCATGATTGCAGTGATCCAGCGTGCGGAGTCCGCGCGTGTCGATGTCGAGGGAGAAACCGTGGGTGCCATTGGCGCCGGCCTGCTCGCGCTGGTCGCGGTCGAGCCGGGCGACGGTGAAGCTCAGTGCGTCCGCATGCTCGAGCGCCTCCGTGGTTACCGCCTATTTTCCGACAGCGAGGGAAAGATGAACCTCAGCCTCGCCGATACCGGTGGCGGCCTGCTCCTGGTCAGCCAGTTCACTCTTGCCGCCGATACCCGCAAGGGCATGCGCCCCAGCTTCACCACGGCCGCCGCCCCCGCTGAAGCCAGTCTCTGGTTCGACCGCCTTGTGGCCCTGGCGCGTGCCGCGCACGCCCCGGGGGTGGAAACCGGGCGCTTCGGTGCCCATATGAAGGTACATCTCATCAACGATGGCCCGGTCACCTTCCGTCTGGAGGTGCGCTGAGGCGTCCTTACGGGGTCCCATTGGCCCTTTCTTCTCATCGCGACGCTCGACGCCCGGCCGGAAACGGCCATCTGGCGCGATTCTTGCGTCCCCTCGATGAGCCCGATCCACTTGAAAACTGGTCAAAAAATCATCAAATGACTATACTGATCGGTTCCTGTAACCCGCGGCGGTCGGCATGACTAATAAAGCTCACGAGCAGCAGTCTGAAATCAAACAGCTCATCTCCAAGGGTTTGGAGCAGGGCTACCTGACCTACGCGGAAATCAACGATCACCTGCCCGACGACATCGTCGATCCGGAGCAGATCGAAGACATCATGGCGGTGCTCAAGGGCGTCGGCATCGAGGTGCATGATTCCGCGCCCGACACCGACACCATCTCCGACGGCGCTGCGCCGGGCTCCAGCACGGATGACGAATCCGCCGCTGAAGAAGCCGTGGCCCTGCTGTCGGCCGTCGACGCCGAAGTCGGCCGCACGACCGACCCCGTGCGCATGTACATGCGCGAGATGGGCACGGTCGAGCTGCTGACCCGCGAAGGCGAAATCGCCATCGCCAAGCGTATCGAGGAAGGCCTCAACCAGGTCCAGACCGCGCTGGCCAGCTTCCCCCTCACCATCCAGCTGCTGCTCGAGGAATACGACCAGCACGTGGAAGGCAAGCGCCGCCTGAGCGAAATCCTGGCTGGCTTCACCGACCTCGAGGAAGCCGCGGACGCCGCCAAGGCTGAAGCTGCCGAGGCCGCCGAAGCTGCCGCCGCCGAAGCCGATGGCGAGGAAGAGGAAGAAGTCGAAGGCGCTCCGGCCGCCGAGGAAGAGGAAGCCGGTCCGACCGGTCCCGATCCGGAAGAAGTGAAGCGCCGCATGGAAGAGCTGCGCTCGCTCCATGGCAAGTTCCAGAAGACCGCGCCCAAGGCCGAGATCAACGACAAGAAGCTCGCCAAGATCCGCGAGCAGATGTCGGAAGCCTTCCTCAACCTGAAGCTCCCGTCGGCGCTGATCGACAGCTTCGTGCGCAAGCTGCGCGAAGTGGTCAACGACATCCGTCACCACGAGCGCGTGCTCATGGACATCTTCGTCAAGCAGGTGAAGATGCCGCGCGCGGAGTTCCTCAAGAGCTTCCCGTCGAACGAAGGCAACCTCGAGTGGGCCGCCGAGCTGGGCCGCAAGCGCCAGAAGTGGTCGCCGAACATCAAGAACTACCGTGAAGTGATCGACGGTGAACAGGAAAAGCTCGCCGCTATCGAGCGCACCCTGTACCTGCCGCTGACCGACATCAAGGAAATCAATCGCGCCATGTCCGTCGGCGAGGCGAAAGCCCGTCGCGCCAAGAAGGAAATGGTCGAGGCCAACCTGCGCCTGGTCATCTCCATCGCGAAGAAGTACACCAACCGCGGCCTGCAGTTCCTCGACCTCATCCAGGAAGGCAACATCGGCCTGATGAAGGCCGTGGACAAGTTCGAATACCGCCGCGGCTACAAGTTCTCGACGTACGCGACGTGGTGGATCCGTCAGGCCATCACCCGCTCGATCGCCGATCAGGCCCGCACCATCCGTATTCCGGTGCACATGATCGAAACGATCAACAAGCTCAACCGCATCTCCCGCCAGATGCTCCAGCAGTTCGGCCGCGAGCCGACGCCGGAAGAACTGGCCAAGGAAATGGAGATGCCGGAAGACAAGATCCGCAAGGTCCTGAAGATCGCGAAGGAACCGATCTCCATGGAAACCCCGATCGGCGACGACGAAGATTCGCATCTTGGCGACTTCATCGAAGACACCAACGCCAGCTCGCCCGTCGAGTCGGCGACCGAAACCGGTCTCATGGAAACCGTACGCGACGTACTCGCCGGCCTCACCCCGCGTGAAGCCAAGGTACTGCGCATGCGCTTCGGCATCGACATGAACACGGATCACACGCTGGAAGAAGTCGGCAAGCAGTTCGACGTCACCCGCGAGCGTATTCGTCAGATCGAAGCCAAGGCCCTGCGCAAGCTGCGTCACCCGAGCCGTTCGGAGACGCTGCGGTCGTTCCTTGATATCGATTGATCGGTAGCGACATCTGGTTAGACGAAAACGCCCGCGCAAGCGGGCGTTTTCTTTTGTAGGAGCCGATTCATCGGCGATAACCAGATCACCCCACCCCATCAAACCTCCGGCTCCCGTGGATGCACGGTAGCAGCCGCCCCAACACCTGCGCTCTAATCCCCACAGCAAAAGGGAATAGCGAAATGGACAGCCTGTCGACCAAAGACGTAGTCGGCGTGATCCTGGGAATCATCGTCCTGGGCACGATCGTCTTCGCGCTCACGAACTCAAGCCCCCGATCCCCAAAGGAACGGTTCTTCAACTGCTGGCGCTGCAAGGCGCTCACCCCGCACACGCAACGAACCATCGACGCGTGGCGTATCGGCAAGACGCGCCTCTTCTGCGGCGCATGTCATGCGAAGTGGCTGCAGACGCATCCTGCACCGATAACTCCGCTGAGACCGACGAGCGAATACAGGCCGCGGCGGAGGTCGAGCAAGGCGGGAGGACTCGTCGTCCTCGCGGCCGTCGTTGTGATCGGCCTTCTCGCACGCTCATGCTCCTAAGGAAACCGGACCCCATGCGACACGGCTGGGCGGAGCCGGTGACGGCTGCTCCGCCCACCGGTCCCGCGTGTAGCCTGGCCGTGGAACCAGGGGATCGCTTCTATGGGAGCTGCGGGAAGCCGCTGCGGTCCTGACCCTGCGCAAAGGCCTAAGGCGCCCTCAACTTTCGCGCGCTTTCGCGGCCGCCTCCGCACGCGCCACCGCATCACGCGTCACGACGCCTACCCGCAAACCCAGCGGGCGCAGCAGCTTCGCTACGGTTTCCAACGTCGGACTTTTGATGCCACGTTCGATGTCCTGAAGGCCGCGCGCCGATACGCCACACAACTTTGCGTATTCGGCGATGGTGAAGCGAAGCGTCGTCCGTATGAGACGAATCACTTCGGGGACCGGACGCCCCGGATGTGATTCGATGTCGTCCAGAAGGGCCCGACGCATGTCGAGCTCTTCGGCGGTCGTTAACGTTTTGAAGCGCTTGTCCACGCTCAGAGGGCCTCGAGCTGGGAGACGATATCGTCGATGGACGCACGTTGCATATCCATGATCGCCTCGTCGACACCGATCTCCAGGGCCCGCTGACGCAGGCGGCGCAGCGGCCCCACCATCTCGATGAGCGCGCGGGTCAATGCGGCCGCTTCGATACCCGTCGCGTCCACCGCCTGCCGAATAACGCTCGCCCAGCGCGGTGCACCACCATCGTCACTCTCCCAGCGCATACGGCGAGCGATGCCGTCGGGATGCAGCATCATCGGAACAAAGTCAAAGAGCGGCGTCAGCCCGACATAGCCATCCGCGCGCCGCTGGATAGCCGTATTGCGCGCGTGGTTGTCCTTATTGCCCAGTGCGATGTTGGCAACATCGCGGCGCACGTACTCGACGACATCGCGCTCCCGGTGCGAACACACTACCGCGAGGCGCCGGAGGGCGACATTGTGTGACGGCGCGAGCCCGAAGCCTGCCAGACCACACAGTGACGCAATGCTCTCCTGCGCATAACGGAGGACGCCTGCCGTGGTAACTGCCCGATCGAACCGGGGAATGAACAATGTTCTCGGGCCGCCTCGCATTCTTCCGTAGACGTCCAGACCGAGATGTCTCGCCAGCTCCATGTACGGTGCCTCAAGGCGAAGAATGGTCGCCAAAGCGGTGCTCGGCCCTCGGGAGAACTTGACGAGCCAGTGAGCGGCGACGTCCTCGTCAGGGAGCGCATGATCGAGGTAGTAGAGGCCGTCGTGCCCTTCCGCCAGAAGAAGCTTCGGCCACTCTCCCTGCACGCCCGAGGACCCGGCAACGAACAGGCCGTGCCTTACCAGGTGCTCGGTGAACGCGTCGCCGCGTTCGACGACCTCGCCTTCAGTGAAGCCCCGGCGATCGCGGAGCGCATGTTCCTCCAGGCGAACAGCTGCCTCGCGTACGCGAATGTTGCCAATGGGATTGCCCGCGCCAGCGAGCAGTAAGCGCCAGTCAGCCGAAGCCGCCGATGTCTCCGGCATACCAAGCTGTCGCAACAGTTCCTGCCTGCCGAAACCCTGGGGAAGCATATCGGCGAGGAACGGCGGCCAGGTCTCCCCTCTGGTGGATTCCAACGAGACAGGCAGATTGACGCTTAACGCCGCGGCATCCGTCCGGCCTTCGTTGTCGAGTGCATAGCCGGCGCTATACCCCACGTCCGTTCCGGCTTCCCAGCCGCGCTCGGCAGCACCAAGGACACGGACCGAGGCAACAGCGCGCCAGGCGCCGTCCAGGTAGATCTCAAGATTGGCGACATCGGTCATATGCACACTCTTGTATCATAACAACGCGAACTAGGTGTCATAGTAGTGATACTTTAACGTGTATGTATAGGAAAACGTGTGCGGTCCACTCTCGGAAGCTGTCCACGGCATCCGTGGATTTATGGTAGGCGTTGATGAGCCTGGGCTGAAAAAACGCGCGCTAGAGCGGGCGTCTTCTTAAAAGCCGTAGCTACGACTCAGCGATGGATAACCACGACCGGGTGATGCTGGTGGTGGTAACGACGCGGCGGCGGGCGGTGGTAAACGTGGCGATGGTGAACCGGGTGATACACGCGGTGGTGCACCGGGTGATGCACGACAACCACGCGACGCGATTGCGCCATCGACAGTGCCGGCAACGCCAGGGCCGCGACGGCCAGTGCTGCGGAAATCAGAATCCTCTTCATGGAACCCCCTTGCTGTTGGAAACCCGTCAAGCATGAGGGGGGGCCTGCTGAACTGTCGACCATCCGATAACGCGCCTAGTCACGCCACCTTGCCATGCCACATGGATGTGCGCCCATCGTCGAACGGACATCCATTGGTTACACTTGGCCGCCCCGCACGGGCCTATAGCTCAATGGTTAGAGCAGAGGACTCATAATCCTTTGGTTCCAGGTTCGAGTCCTGGTGGGCCCACCAACGGTTTCTCGTTATGCGCTTCTGCTGGTAGCCACCGGCGCATAAAATGGCCGGATTGACACGATAGGGTGCAATCCAGAATGATATTTTCTGCCTTTTTACGGCTGAACAGCCTGGCTAAGTGCTTCTAGGGCTACATCCCCTCGAAGACGGCGTTTGTGTGAATGGCGCCATCCTCAAACAGGTTAAGTTGACGCACGTGCGCCTCAGCTCTTTCGGGATCCGCCGTGAAGAGGACGACCGCTAGGTCTCTCAATGCCCTAGTGCAGCTCACATAGAAGAGACGGCGCGTTCGATCAACCGTGGTCTCCTCACCAGCGGCTATGTGTTCTCGGTCCTTATCTGAAAGCCCTTTGAGCCCAAGATATTTTTCGTAAGAGAACTGAAAGTGGGTACTCTCCGCATCGTCCAAGACGACGAGCACCCTAGCGAACTCTGCACCCTTAATGCCCTGCTGAGTCCGAAAGGGCGATCGTTCGGAGATGTACGCCTGGTACGCGAAAAGCTGACTAGCGGGACAAGCCAGAAAAGCATCCATTGATGCCAGTTCCTTCTCAGACTCGTCCTGCTCTCGACCTTCGTCGTCCTGGTCTTCCCGCTGGTCGGGCAAGGGCTCAGCAGGTCCGATCGAGTCCGGATCTAAGTACGAGACCAACCTAGGGTCGAAAGAGAGTAGGTCTCCGACATGAACCAGTTTCAGAAGGTCTCCAATCGTTGCGGCAGAGGCACCGGATATTGCGTCTGCAATCGAGGCGACCAACGCTCCCACGGTTTTAAGTCGCTCCGCGATGTCGACACCCAAGAGGGAATCTTTGTCGAAGAGAGGAGAGTGCTCGCGGACGAGACGCATCACTTCAAGCTGCTTGCCGCTGGCGTGAGCAATCGCTATAGGGATCAGGAACTTCACGCATGGCGAAATCGGCCACGCGGTCCCGTCCAAGAAGCCGTCTTTAAACGCCGACGGCGCACTAGAGTTAAGCGCCGAATACAGGTCTCCGAACCCGAGCCGCCTTGCGGCCATCTGGTGAACAATTACGAGAAGCTTCACGCGCGCTTGGTCATCGGCGCCTGGACGCCATTGATCATCCCCGGTCTGTCCGGCCATCCACCCTCGTACTAGGTCGAGGTTGGCATCCCGCGTACCGTCAGCAGGAAGAATAAAGAGATGAGCGTTCCCCACTGGGGTAGGAACAGCGCCCTCGGGGCCGAGCCGTTCGCCGGAAACTTGAACGAGATCGTCCCCACCGCTGCGAATGGCGTTAGCGAGAGCCAAAACCTTTGTTGAGCAGCGAAAGTTCTCAGGCTTCGGAATATCGATCCAATTGGGCTCCGCTTCTACTAACCCAGTGCCGGTCGCATAGATTCTTTGCATCGGATCGCCGAAGAAACCAAGGCAAAATGGAACTCCGGCCTCACGCCCGACGATCTTCAACGCTTCCACAACTTCGGTCGTCGTGTCTTGGCTCTCGTCAACAAACACGAAGGGAAACTGACGCGCTAGAAGAGCCCGGAACAGGCGACGGTCGGCAATAAGGCTGGGCACGAGCTTCAAAATGTCGTCATGACCGAGAATCCCCTTTGCGTAATCGCTACCCGTCCCGTAACGGAAGCTTTTTACTGTGGAGACGCGAGCCGACTGTCGACGGAGGCGAACGAGGTCCCGGCTGTCTTTGTCCTTCGTTCGCTGTTGAACTCTAGCGCCATATTCGGCCTGCTTCCGTTCAAGCGCCTCAATTTTCTCCAAGATGCGCCTTGACACCCAAATACGAATATCACTCTGGAAGGGCTTCGCCAGAAGCCACATGAAGCTGTGGATAGTCGAGACGTGGACCAGTGCGTCACTGCCCACATCCTTCCATATCTCCCCGGCTGCGACCTCCGTGTATGTAATGCAGGCGACACGCTGTCGGGCCCTCCGTAGTTTCCCACCGTGCATGCGGACAACCGACGATAGACCCTTAATGAGGGAGGTGGTTTTACCCGAACCTGCGCCGGCCTTCATTATGAAGCTCCTCGGCGGGACGTGCTCAATACAGGCGCGTAGGTCGATGTCAGCTTGGGTATCCGGCTTGTTCGCCCGACTATTCACGCCCGCCCCCTAAAGCCGAGTCTTCGGCGATGAGGGCGGCAACGGGAAGTACGGGTTCCAGTTCAATCCGCACCTCGTCCTTCAGCCAAACGAGGCCGTCACGAATGTACGCGGGGACGTGCCACGAGCCCTCGTCTTCCGTGAGGACAGCGAGTGCGAACTTGGTCTTATCGAAGGCCTTGCGCGAAACCTTTTCATGTAAACCTTTAGCAAGAGCCGCAGGCCCAGCAGTTTCCCCCTTCACTATCAGACCGAGTTGCTTGCTGGCCACCGCTTGAGACCATTCCGGATTCTCGAGACCAAAGTCCTCTTCAAGGGTACGTCCACAGAGCGCTTCGGTAGACCCTTGCCACGTGACGGCTCGCTCAATCTGATACGCCACGCGAACCTTCGCCCCGTCCTTGAGTTCGTGAGTTTTCTCAGCGTCAGATGCAGCACGCAGCTCTTCGACCGTGAGCTTGCCGGGAAGCCACTTTATGAGTGTCTGATTCGAGGTCGCAGCTCCTGGCTCGGCAGGCAAACAAGCTTTGCCGTACTTCTTCTTAGGCGCTGGGGCTACTTGCTCGCCGGCCTTGCCTAACCCGTCAATCTCCCCGTCCATCCCGGCGTCTTCTCCCGAGTCGGTCGGGACTTCGAACTCCTCCACCTCATCATCGTTGGCACCGTCTCCTTCTGGATCCACGAGCGCGACGCTATCGATGTCGGTGATAATGAGCGTGGTCAGGCCAAGAAACTCGATGAGCGCCTGGAAGCGATGTCCGAATGCGCCTCCTACTTCCAGAATGCAGAGGCAGGCTGAACGGAGGGACTTTGCCACCTTTCTAATCATTACAGGTAACAGCAATCTCTCAACGTTGCCTTCCACCAGGATCGCGGCATCGGAGAAGAACAGGTCGCAGTGCGTCAGCTTTAAGTATCGCTCGAGAAAGTCACGATCATCTGACTGGTTTTGGTAGAAGGCAGAGAGGTTAAGTACCTCCGTCAGCTGCTCGTCGCCAATCTTCTTGCGCCTGAAGTAACGAATTGGCCGAAACCCTCGTTCGTAGAGGATATGGGGCGAGTGCGTTGTGATGACCATCTGACTGCTAAAGATGCTATCTCTATCATCCTCAATCTTGACTAGGTCAAGGACGTTGCGGATGAAAACCTGTTGCAGCTGAGCATGCAGATGTGCCTCCGGCTCCTCCACGAAGATTAGATGTAACGGCGGACGATCTTCCATCGCCGCCCACTTAGCTTGCGCGTCAAGAATCTCCACGACCATGTAGATCAGGTTCTTGAATCCGAGCCCGTTATAACTGTCGGGAAGCGTCGCTGCGACGTCGTCATCTCCGATCTGGTAGTGGACACGCGCATCCTGGCTCATCACATGAGCAGGATCTAACGCGGACATGATCTTCAGCTTGGGGTTGTTGATCCCGGGGTAGCCAAGCTTAGCCAGCCGATCAAGCATCGGCTTGAACACCCCATCTAGGTGGACGTTCAACGCCTGCTCCGACTCGAACAGCGCCTTTAGAGCCGTATGGTCATCCCGCCTCTGATTGAGGTTACGTTTGTAGAAACGACTTAGCCGCTTTGACAAGTCTTCTGACCTACCACCAGCCTCGGGATTAGGATCAGCAAGGTGTCGCTGAGCGCCAAGATTGTCGATCTGGACAAGCGATCTCAGAATCGTACCGCCGCCCGGTTCGCCACCTAACTCATCTGGAACATAGTCGCCAAGTTCATGGAAGCTCTCGTCAAACTGCGTCCGGTCCAAGATGTAGTAGCGCAGCTCATACTCACTATGGAGCTCCCGCTGGAGAAAGTCCGCCATGGAGTGAGGCCAAGGCACATATCCTGACCCGGACGGCAGGTCGGCAGCCTGCTCGGCACCCCGAGCCTTGGCCTCCTGGTAGTTTCGAACGACGTCAACTGAGCTTCGAGCTGTCAGCGAAACTCGTATGCCGACTTTGGTGCCCTCCCAAGCTGTGCTGGGGAGCAGTGGAATCACTAGGTAAAGATCAGGCGCCGCAACTTCGAACCAAAGATCGAGGTCTATGCTCGGTAGGGAGAAGCCATCAGGTACCGGGTCGGCCAGATTCATATTTCCGGCTTCGTTAAACTCTTTCCAGCACGAGGAACTGAAATCGTAGAGGCTAAATCGACCCTTTCCGCCCGCAATAAAGGAATGGATTGCCTGCGTCGCGGAAGTCTTTCCGCTGTTGTTCGACCCAACAAATATCGATATCTCGCCATCTAGCTCAAGATGAGCATCCCTTAGCCGACGAAAGTTCCTCAGGCGATACGAATGAAGATGCAAGCTAGCCCCCTGGCTGCGTTGAAATCGATGAGTTATAGCAGTCTAAAGTTGAAGTCGCCAAGCGGCCGATCCATCTCGATCGGAAACAGCAACGCTGGGATTCTTCGTCATATTGACCGATGCGCCACGGGGCCCGTGATAGTAGCGGCCAGAGTTCGATTTGCCGGAAATGCCTAGCGATTACACGCTTTCATTTCCTTGCCTGAAACGTTCCAAGCGTAGTTGTGAAGTACGTGGGTCGCCTTTAACTAAATGGTTACTTGGACGGCATGTTCCGCACCGCGTAACTGACTTCTCCCGACAGTCATGGTTTGCCGTCTTGCTTAGGTTTCGGAAGTTGACGACCGATGCCTCTCCCGCCCAGTAGTCGACCATGGGCGCCGGTGCATCGCGGACGAAATGAGTAACCCCGGCGTAAGCTTCCCCAATAGGCAGACACACAAGAACTAGAACGTCAGGTTGATATCCCTGCTCACCGTCAGTGCATCGTCACCGGACATGCGACGACCGAGCATCTTCGTCTCTTTTGGAAAACCGACAATGCCCTTGATGAGGTCACGCTTGATGTCGACGCCGAAATCCTGGGCGCTGCTGTTAAACCTACCTGCACGCGACTGTTTTGGTCGGCGGCATCGAACGTTCTCTTTGTCGATACTCCTCAGCGCATCCGATTCCAAAGAGTTGAGGGTGGCGAGTAGACCAAAGCGCTCCTCAATCATGTCCTGGTTGAGAATGAATTGCCCTTGCCCGAAGGTCAGGGCAAAATGCCGGCTCTCGGTGTGCACGATGAGGACAGCGCCCGTCGACTTGACCTTGCCGAGCACACTCAGGTCGTCGACATACCCCTTGAAGAAAGCCGCCCACGGCGGACTCTTTTCCTGCTTGGGGGCGACATAGAGATCACCAATGTGCCGCTCTCCAATGTCGATGGAGTAATGCCGGGCGTCGCCGTAGCCGACAGCATCGGAAAAATGCTTCAGTCCTTTTCTGAGCAGATGGATGGTCAAATTCGGCACGCATTCCCTCCCTGAGATTCCTTGCGCTAAACACCGCTTTGTCTATCTGTGTCGGACAAGGGCCACTCCCCTTGAGGAGGTTCCCCATACACTTCGCCCCCGCCCCTCCCCTCTGGCGCTCAGCTTACTTCGCCCGGCGCCCATCGGCCTCCCGGGACTCGGCGAATGCTGGGTCTTCCAGGCGCCTCTCGAACTCCCGAATCATCTTCTCCAAAGTAGTGCCGCTGGCGCCGCACCAGTCCCGGATTTGCACGATATCGAGACGCCCGATGGCGCGCTCGGCCTGCCGAGGTTGATCGGTAGCGACAATGGAAGGAGTCCGGCGACAAGACGATGGTGGCTTGCCCGACACGTACTTGGGCAGAATGGGGCGCCTTGGTAAACTACGTCCGATCGCATACGGCCGCGGTTCGATGCTAACTTGTGAGAGTGCTGTCGGCGTACAGTCAGCCGTGGCGAGTTAGTCAGGCGACCATAAACCGAGAGGCGGCCCCGTCCTGCCGCCGGTTCAGGGTTATGCCGTCGGAAGAAGCACAACATCGTCGGAATAAGGTCAAGGGTATGACCCAAAACTACAAGCTCTTCTTCGCCAAAAATCGCGAAGCTGCGGCCAGCCATCTCGTCGAACGATCGGTTTTCATTTGGCCAGCAATGGATCGATGGAACGACCACGGCTTCAGGCTACTCACTGACTATGTTGTATGCGGGCCGAATGGCACGGCGAGGCATGAACCGAGCCTTTTCGCGGCACTCGCATGTTCTAGTCATGCAGATACGAAGGAGTTTATCGACAGCTACGTCGGTACTGCGCCGGTCGCGGAGTTTCCGTCGGATGGAGGCGATTCATCGCACCACGGCCCTTCGACGTGGTTCGCAACACTACAAGGTGACCTGAGCCAATATCGACTGCTAGTTGATTCACTCGGTCTCGATGAGGCGCGGGCAGTATTAAACGCCATGCATGATATTCCAGATGCCGAGCTCAGGGAGCCGCGAGCGTTGTGGCTTGCATCGGCGATCGAAGGGGATGCTTTCAGCACGGCCGTTCTTCGCTCCTCGACGCGATACTTTGCGTATCGCAGGGCTCGACACGTCCTCCAGGGCAACGAACAAGCTTCGATGGAAAAGGCAGAGGCGTCTGCGCGACTGACGTTTCAACTGGACTCCTTCTCGACACCACACATCGTTGATCTCGATTTCGGCAGGAGTAGATTCTTCGATCGCCGAATCAATGTGTTGATCGGGGAAAACGGTGTCGGCAAGTCCCAGACACTATCGCAACTGATCAAGGCATTGGCGCACGGCCGACCGAAGGCTACGCTCACGCCGAAAGGCGAATTTAGCCGGGTGATAGCTTTCTCTGGAATCGCGAGCCAGACGTCGCTTCCGACGGGCCTGTCACATACGCGTCGCCTCCAGTACCGGTTCTTTCCACTATCGCCGAGGTCGAACTCCAATACCAGGAGGGTCTCTCAGACAGCCGCGTTGCTTGATCTAATTCGCGACACCGAGATGATTGGCGGCATGCCACGCATAGATATCTTTCAGCAAGCATTGAACGATTGGCTTGACCTTAAGCGAATCGCACTTCCGCTGAAACAATCGGCCGCAAGGTCGAGAGATGAGATCGAAGTCGGAAAGGGAACGAGGTTTCTTCCGATCACAACTCTCGTAGGCGACGACAGGTTCTTTCTCAAGCGACACGCATCGATCGACGTCACTCGGCCGCCAATTTTTCTAGACGCGCGTTCGGGCATAAGCATCCCATTGAGCAGCGGTCAGGAGATGTTCTTCCGCTTTGCATTGAACCTGTGTGCATTTATTGAAGTAGGAACGCTCGTCCTGGTCGACGAACCGGAGAATCACCTTCATCCCAACTTCATTACTCGCTTTATGAGTCTGCTTAGAGAGATCCTCAAACTCACCGGCTCATTCGCTCTGGTCGCAAGCCACTCCCCGTTCGTCGTTAGGGAAGTTACCCGCCGCGACGTGTCCATTATGAGTCGAACCAAAGGTGGCGAATCGATCATCCGTCGACCGCGACTTCAAACGCTTGGCGCGAGCGTCGCCGCGGTGTCGGCGTATGTGTTCGGAGATGAGACCGTACCCACGCTGGCACGCTTGACCATAGATGCTTTGTCGGGAAGGGGTGCGCCCGACAACATCAGCTGGCTTGAGGATCTTCGCGAAGACTATAGCAACGAAGCCATAAGCCATGTGCGCGCGTCGCTCCAGGTAACGGCAGAACAAGAAGGTGATGCGTGAAGAAGGTCTCACCACTTCCCATCGAAGATCGCCGCAACATGAGCGCCATGAGCAGAAACAAGGCGCTGAGCTCCTACCCTGACTTGAAAGTCTTCCGCGGCGTAGTCGCCTTGGCGTACAAGCACTACATGGCGGCGCCAGGGCTCGCTCCTCCGTGGCATCCTGTCTTCCCGAGCAGTCTCCGCGAGGCGATGAAGGCCCATTACCGGAGCGAGTGCGCGCCCCTAGAGTTCATATCTGAGATAAGAGACGCCTTGTCGCCCGGCGTCTGCCCTGTCTGCGGATCGGCGTGCTCCGCGACTGTGGACCATTTCTTGCCCAAGAGCTCGTGGCCCGCGTTCGCGTTCTTTTCACCGAATCTGATTCCCGCCTGTGACCAGTGCAATCGAAAGAAGGGCGAAATCTACTCTGGAACATCCCCCGACGAGAGAACCATTCACCCCTACTTCGATAGTTTCTTGAATCAGAGGCTTGCCATAATCCAGTTCATCCCACCCTATTCCATACCCGTCCTCAGACTGATCCCGCACCCGAGTTTGACAGATGCAACACTGACCACAGTTGAGTGGCATTTGGAGAATGTAGTACGGAAGACGAGTATCTGCGCGACGCTTGGGGAACGCTGGACGAACATGGCACGTGATCCCAAGATCGTTCTCGAAGGCTTGAAATATGGCGCAACTATGCATGATGCGCTGAAAGGTAAGCTGGAGTCGCTGGACTCAACTTACGGCACACCCAATAATTGGGAATCCATGCTGGTCGCGGGCATCCTCGACGACCCGCAAGCGATTCAATACCTTGAGGCGGTCGTCGCAACGGGACTCGTGCAAGAGAACCCGGTGTGACAGTCGACAGCCAGCGCACGGAACCTCTCGGATGTTGCCCCTAGGGCAAAAGGACTCCTTTACCTCCCGTCATCACCGTCGTCGTCTGCATCGCCCGTTGTCGAACGAGTCTCTCCCTGCAGGCGTGTCGTCAACCTAGATGTGTGGCAGCGCCGACGACGTCATTGCCCGGAGACCTCGGTTTATGTCTGGAGTAAGTTTACGGGGGTCGACGGTTGACGGATCCGCCTGGCAACGGACCCCAAGGGCCTGAACACAACCTATTAGGTTCCGTCAATTTAGCAATGCAGAACCTATTATTGATAGCGATGTGGGTGCCCATGATCGTCCTCGGGCATCTTCTTTCAGCAATCTTCTTCAAACCGGGAGCGCTAGTCAGTTATATATTCTTTGTAGCGTGGCCCTTTCTTAATTTTTTCCTCGCTTACCGTGTGTGCCAAAAGAACGGAAGAATCCTTGTCGTTCGGTTGGTTTCGTTCTTCTTTGTCGAGGTCGCTGTGTTGGCAATCCTCCTTCTGTATGTCGGATAGGCAGAAATCAACGGGGTACGAGCACAACGAAGGTTCCGCAGACCGGGCAATCGCCCGCCGCCAAAACCTGTCGAACTACGCGGCAGCCTTTTCATCGAATTTTTCAACGGCTCTGTCCGCCAACCGCCTGCTCGATGCCTTAAGCGAGGATGCGAACGCGCTCGTTCGAACCGAACCCACCCGATCTGGCATGCATCGGCCCAAGACCCGCTCCAAGGTCCGGGAAACTGTAACGCCGGTCAACCCGCCGTATCAGGGGAATCGCAGTCCAGGCCAGGGCCATCATCGTTCTCGTCCGTGCTTATCGGGTGCGAATTCGGTGATCTCATCAAGATCTATGACGGACCAATCGGGATTCTCGGTCGACTTTCCCATCGTCCCCACGATGTCGATATCGCCTGAAATAACGCACACGAAAAGAGCGCGACGTGCGGTGCAAGTGTTCTTCATCTCAGCATAGAACGCTGCCACCGAGTCGGAATGGCCATGCCTTCCAATCTCGATGAGACGCTTGCCGCTGCCACATGAAGGAACATGTGTAATGACCCAGATTGAAATGTCCTTGTCATTCAGCCGACCTACGGTGGGCTGCACGACAGGCAATCAACGATAACTTCCCATGGATACTTCCCGACGCCGTTTCCTGGGCGTTGCCGGCGGATTCGCCGGTGCATGCGTTTTCGTCGAACCATGGCGCGTGGCCCAGGCGATGGATACGCCGATGGCCATGCCGATGAAGCAACGGATGGCCATGCCGGCCCTGGCCGCGCCGAACGTGCCGCTGGTGAACCCGGTGACCATGGCAAGGTTTGTCGATGCCCTGCCGGTGCCACCGATTGCCCTGCCCACGGGCAAGCGTACCCACGCCGCGTTCGGAGGCCAGCAGCTGCCGCTCTACCGCATGCCGATGCAGGCATTCAGTGCCAGGGTGCACCGGGATCTGCCGCCGACACCGCAATGGGGTTACGCGGGATCCACGCCGGGCCCCACGATCGTGACGCGCCGTGGCGAGCCGGTACTGGTGGAATGGGCCAACGAGCTTCCCACCCGGCATTTCCTGCCTATCGATCACGGTATTCATGGCGCGGAGAAATCCAAACCCGACGTTCGCACCGTCACCCACGTGCACGGTGCGCGCGTTTCCGCGCCGAACGACGGTTGGCCTGAAGACTGGTACGTGCCGGGTAAAGCGGTGACTGCTCTTTACCCGGGTGACCAGGACGCCACCACCTTGTGGTACCACGATCACGCCATGGGCATCACGCGGCTGAACATCTACGCGGGCCTGTTCGGCAGCTTCCATGTGCACGACGAAGACGAGCAAGCCCTGGGGCTGCCCTCGGGCGAATTCGACATTCCGTTGATGCTCTACGACCGCCTGCTCGCCAAGAGCGGCAAGCTTTACTACCCGGTTTCGGAAGATCCCGAGGCACCCTGGGTGTCCGAATGCCGCGGCGATGCGGTGCTGTGCAACGGCAAGCTGTATCCGTATCTTGAAGTGGAGCCACGCCGCTACCGCTTGCGGCTGATCAACGCGGCCAATACCAGCTTCTTCAACCTGTCGCTGTCACATGGCAAGCCGTTCCAGCAGATTGGCAGCGACCAGGGGCTGCTGGTAGCGCCTACCGATCGCCTGAGCATCGAACTCTACCCGGCCGAACGTGCCGAGGTAATCGTCGACTTCAGTGCTTATGCGGGCCAGTCGGTGCAGCTGCGCCACCAGGCCGACGGCATCGTCGAGTTCCGCGTTCGCGCCAAGGGTCGCCGCGATACCTCGGTGGTACCGGCCGCGTTGCGGCAGATCCAGCGCATCGATCCATCCATGGCCGTGCTGGATCGCGTGCTTGCACTGGGCGAGCAGGACGATTCGGGCGGCAACCCGATGACGATGCTGCTCGATGGAAAGATGTGGAGCGATCCCATCAGCGAAAAACCGAAGAAGGGCACGGTCGAAACCTGGACGTTCGTCAACGTGACGGGCGACGCGCATCCCATCCACCTGCACCTTGTGCGCTTCCAGGTACTGGAGCGCCGTCCGTTCGACCTCTTCGCGTGGAACGCCCGCAAGGAACTGAAGTTCACCGGTCCATCGATACCACCGGCAGCGCACGAAGCCGGCTGGAAAGACACCGTGCGCTGCGACCCCGGGATGGTCACCCGCATCATCACGCGCTTCGACGGCGAGCCAGGCAAATACGTCTGGCACTGCCATTACCTCGAGCACGAAGACAACGAGATGATGCGCCCGTACGAACTGGTCTGAACCCTGAGGGGGTTAGGCTCAGAGCCTTCGGTGCCCACCCTCGCTGCTCAGACAGTCCTCCGCGTTTCGTACCGGAAAGTCCGCTGCGCGGACCATGTTCTGTGTGGCCTACGGCCGCTCCACTTGTGCGGAACTCGCCTCGAGGGTGGGCACCGAAGACTCTTCCCAGCGCTGAGGTTCGTGTGGGTCGAGCCGACGAAGCGCCGCTGCTTCGGCTGCTGGCTCGTCGCCATCGTCATCGCAAGACGGTCACCCGCGTCGCGCCAGTCGCGATCGTCCTCGCGAGGCAGCGCAGCAGCTACGAAGGCGCTGACGGAGCCGGAAATGATGTGCCGGCAGGACCGCCGTAACGGTCCGCTTCGGCAACCACACCCACGCCAACGGCTCGCCTTACAGCTAACCGTATCGTCGTGAGAGACCTGGGTGCCCACCCTCGAGGCGAGTTCCGCACAAGTGGAGCGGCCGTAGGCCAGATAGATACACGGGCCGCGTTAGCGGCCTTCCGGTACGAAACGCGGAGGACTGTCTGAGCAGCGAGGGTGGGCGCCCAGGTCTCCCCCGCGAGCCGCCCCCGCGACGCTGAAAGCCAAACCCGCGAAGATTGTTCGCAATATCTTGCGTTGACACGTGAGCGTCATCACACCCTCGCGCATTGTCGCCTGCGTGCCAACGATTCGTCACATGCGGGGCAGATGCTCACGACGGTCGACGGGCCACCCACAACCTTAGTCGACAAGCATCAGGGGGAAGACTTCCAGTAGGGAGAGATTCACAATGGTTACGTCGTTGCGCCGCACGCGGCTTTTGCCGCTGTTGATGGGTGCGCTTTCCGTCGGCCTCGCCGGCATCGTCAGCGCCCAGGACACCACTCCGCCCGACCACGATGCACAGTTCCGCCAGAATGTGCCCGTGGCTCCCTTCAAGAACCAGGTTGGCCTTCCCGGCGGCGTCGTCGTACTGCACAAGCCGACCCAGGGCCAGGACAACAGCAACAATACCGCCACCCCGATCAAGCATGTGATCCTGCTGATCGGCGAGAACCGCACGTTCGACCACGTTTATGGCACCTACACCGCGCCGAAGGGGCAGTCGGTGGACAACCTGCTGTCCAAGGGCATCGTCAATGCAGACGGCACGCCGGGTCCGAACGTGGACCTTGCCACGCAGTTCATGGCCTCGAGCACCGGCAAGTTCGACATGTCGCCGAAGAAGGCCGGCAAGTACAAGACGCTTCCGCAGATGAACACCGGTGGCGCACCCACCGCGGCACCCTTCGCTTCCGCGGCGCAGGCGCAGGCCCTTGAGCCGGCCCTGCCCGATGGCACCTACGACATGCTCGCTGCCGGTGGCACGGGCCTGCCCAACGGCGTGGTCGATACTCGCTTCCCGGCCAGGCTAGTCAACGCGCCGGTGGACATGCATGCATCCATCAGCTACGACGCCTACGCCAACAGCCCCGTGCACCGCTTCTTCCAGATGTGGCAGCAGCTCGATTGCGACACCAGGGTAGCTACCGCCGCCAACCCCAGCGGTTGCCGCAACGACCTGTTCCCGTGGGTTGAAACCACCATGGGCGCAGGGAACAACGGCGCTCCGCTGCCGGCGAACTTCAACGACCAGACCACCGGTGAAGGCTCCACCGCCATGCAGTTCCTGAACATGGCCCAGGGCGATGCGCCTTACTTCAAGAAGCTGGCCCAGAAGTACGCGCTGAGCGACAACTTCCACCAGTCGGTGATGGGTGGCACGGGTGCCAACCACATCATGCTGGGCTTCGGCACCTTGATCTACTACGCCGACGCCAACGGCAACCCGGCCACCCCGCCGGAAAACCAGATCGAGAACCCGGACGCGCAGTTCGGTACCAACAACTGGTGGGTGCAGGACGGCTACGGTGGTGGTTCGTACGTCAATTGCGCTGACGAAAGCCAGCCGGGCGTGAAGCAGGTCAAGAACTACCTGCGCTCGCTGCCGTACCTGACGTTCAAGGGCACGGACTGCAAGGCCAAGGCCTACTACCTGGTGAACAACTACAATCCAGGCTACATGGGTGACGGCACGCCGGCTCCGCTGGGCGCCGACCAGTTCACCATCCCACCGACCACGCAGGAGAACCTGGCGCTGCTGCTGGAGAAGCACAAGGTTTCCTGGAAGTACTACGGTGAAGGCTTCGGTGGCGGCAAGGAAGACGGCGAGGCCGGCACCTTCTGCAACATCTGCGATCCGTTCCTGTACTCCACCCAGGTCATGACCAACCCGGAACTGCGCGCCAAGAACCAGGACATCAACGACCTGTACGACGACATCCAGAACAACACGCTGCCGGCCGTTTCCATCGCCAAGCCGGACGGCATCCTCGATGGCCATCCGGCCTCGTCGAAGCTGGACCTGTTCGAAGGCTACGTGCGCAAGATCGTCGAAATGGCCGAAGCCAACCCGAAGGTGTGGGACGACACCGTGATCATGGTGACCTTCGATGAAGGTGGTGGCTACTACGACTCCGGCTACATCCAGCCGATCGACTTCTTCGGCGACGGCACGCGCATCCCGCTGCTGGTGGTGTCGAAGTACTCCCTCGGCGGCAAGGTCGTGCACACGTACTACGACCATGTCTCGTTCGACAAATTCGTCGAGGCCAACTGGAACCTGAAGGACCAGATCTCCGCCCGCAGCCGCGACAACCTGCCTAACCCGGTGTCGTTCAAGGAGAACCCGTATGTACCGGTGAACGCACCGGCCATCGGCAACCTCATGGACATGTTCAACTTCACCAGGAAGGACGTCAGCGACACGACCGCGATCGTTGACTGATCGCTCACCGTTCGCTCGATACCGACCCTGCCCGCGAAAGCGGGCAGGGTTTTCGTGTTCGCAAGGAGTCAGATGATGATGAAGCTTTCCCTGCTCACCGCTGCCGCCGCGTGTGCATTTGCCATAACTGCGACCACACCTGTCCACGCCGATCCCGGTGACTTCGGCGCCATGCCCGGGCTGTGGAAGATCCTTGTGCGGCACGTGGCCAACGGCAAGACAGGTGCACCGGAAGTGCATTGGCATTGCGTGGATGAAGGTGCCGATCCCTGGACCACGTTCGCCGCGTGGACGCCGGCGGAGGGTGAGTGCACCGCCACGGACAAGCGACGCCGCAGTACCTCGCTGGCGTGGAAGCTCACCTGCAAGGCGGCCCCGCCGGCTTCGGCGCATGTGGATTTCGACAGCGCCAAGCACTACACAGGCAGCGTCACAGCCGAAGGCCGCGGCGAGGTTACGCAGGTGGAGGGCGACCGTTACGCCGCCTGCACCAGTCCGCAAGATTAACGCGGCGACGGCAGCCACAACTCCATTTGTCGCCACGTGCAGCCGAGCATAAGGCTCGCCGAATCCAAGGTTATCTGGTCACAGTGGCCAAACTACGTGAGATCGCGCCCGGTCACACGCGGCGCAGTCGATCCCCGCACCACCAGATCAGCCGACAGCACTCTCTTCCGCGGGGGCACCGCGGGATCGTTGAGCAGTTCGATCATCATGGTCATCGCTTCGCGCCCCAAGGCATTCTTTGGCTGGGCAACGGTAGTCAACGGCGGTGACGTATAGCGCGCGAAGCGGATATCGTCGAAGCCGACCACGGAGACATCTTCCGGCACGCGCAGGCCATGCGAGCTCAATGCGCGCATCGCCCCGATCGCCATTTCGTCGTTGGAACAGAACACGGCGCTGAACGGCTGTCCTCGCGAGAGGAACAGCTCGATGGCGCGCTCGCCCGCTTCGGTCGAGAAGTCACCGACGGTGGTCAGTGCGGGGTTGGCGGAAATCTTCGCCCGCTGCAGGGCGAGGTGGTAGCCGCGCTCACGATCCACGCATATCGGGCTCGACGACGGACCAGCGATGAAGGCGATATCGCGGTGCCCCAGCGTAACGAGATAGTCGACCGCGAAGCCCGCGGCGGCGACGTTGTCGATATAGACACTAGAGATGTTGCTGTCCTTGACGTACTCGCACGCATTGACCACAGGCAGGCGGCCGTCGATGGGGATCGCCGGTACACGGTGGGACATGGTGATGATGCCGTCGGCCTGGCGCGCCGCGACCATGTCGGCATACGCCTGCTCGCGCACCAGGCTGCTCTGTGTCTCACCCAGGAGCACCGAATAACCATTCTCGTACGCGACCTGCTCGATGCCGCGAATCACCTCCGAGAAGAACGGGTTGGCGATGTCGGGGAGCAAGGCGATGATCAGTCGCGTACGCGCCGTGCGCAGGTTGCGCGCGAGCGCATTGGGCGTATAGCCCAGACGCTTGACCACCTCATGGATGCGCAAGCGCGTCGCTTCGCTGACCAGCTCGGGCCGCTGCAAGGCGCGAGAAACAGTTGCCACTGAAACCTTTGCGATGGTCGCGATTTCCTTGACCGTCCGGACACGCGCAGGCTGCAGCGCAGCATTCGCACCCTCGCCCTTGGCGCCCTGCCGCTTACGCTTGGATCCGTCGGCACTCACCCGTTCCAGTCCCTTTATCGCCGTTGTGCCTCGGACGATACCAGTTGGCAGCGCCCAAGACGGATATGTCCGAAGCGGTCGTCCCGCCTGGTATTTGTGCAGTGCAATGTAATGGATTACATAAAATCGTTGCATCGGCGTTTGCACATCTGCTAAACACTTTGCCACGTTTAAGGCGCTCAGCGGGAACGCGCCTGATGTGTTGAACCAAAACTCCATACATGTAAAGCGACCAACGTCAGTGTTTATACCGATGTAATCGAATACATTCGGTTGCTATCGACGCATCGGAGGGGAAATGGCAGGCCAGTCCATATCGACCAGCGCCAGGGCGCAAACCCGATGAAGAAGCTCGGCATGGGGCTCGTCGGCCCCGGCTTTATCGCCGCGCATCACCTCGATGCCGTACGTCGTCTGGGAAGCGTCGATATCGTCGGCATCGCCGGCTCCAGCCCCGAATCCGCAAAGAAGCGGGCGCGCGAACTCAACGCCGGTCGAGCCTACGCGAGCTACCAGGAACTGCTGGCCGACCCCACCGTGCAGGTGGTTCACAACACCACGCCCAACCATTTGCACAGGGAGGTCTCATTGGCGGCGCTTCGCGCCGGCAAGCATGTGATCTCCGACAAACCGCTGGCCAGCAGCACGCAGGAAGCGCGTGAGCTGTACGAAGCCGCGCGAGAATCCCATGTCGCGCACGTCGTCACCTTCAACTATCGCGGCTACCCGCTTGTGCAGCAGGCACGCGCGATGATCGCGAAGGGCAAGGTCGGCCCGGCGGTATTCGTCCATGGTTGTTATCTGCAGGATTGGCTGACCGACGAGCGCGCTTATTCGTGGCGCCTCGATCCCAAACGGGGTGGTGCCAGCTCCGCGCTTGGTGACATCGGCTCGCACTGGTGCGACCTGGCCGAACACGTGACCGGCGCGCGTATAACCGCGGTACTGGCCGACCTGCACACGGCCGTGCCGGTCCGCGAGGTGCCGGCGGCTTCGCCGAAGGCTTTCGCGGGCGCAGCCAAATCGACATCACGGCGCAAGATCAAGATCACCAGCGAGGACCTGGCCAGTGTGCTGCTGCGCTTCGACAACGGTGCGCGCGGCTGCGTCACCGTCGGTCAGGTGCTTCCCGGTCACAAGAACGATCTGCGCCTGGAGGTAAGCGGGCGCCTGGCTTCACTGGCGTGGCGACAGGAGCAGCCCAACGAACTCTGGATCGGCCACCACGCGCAGGCCAATGCGCTACTGACGCGAGATCCCGCGCTGCTTGATCCCTCTGCGCGCGGTTACGCGCACCTGCCCGCAGGCCACCCGGAAGCCTGGGCAGACGCATTCGGCAACCTGATCGCTGACGCCTATAAATGGATTCGCCGCGGTGGCACGCCCGAAACCAAACCAGCCGCGCTACCTACTTTCGCCGACGGCTATCGCAACAGCCTGCTGGTCGACGCGATGCTCAAGAGCCATGCCGCCGGCGGCGTATGGCAGCACGTCGAAGACCCTCTCGGACCACTACGCACAAAGGGGAAACGGGGATGAAATGGCGCCTTAGATTGATGATGTTGTTCGAATTCGCGATTTGGGGTGCCTGGTACGTCACCGTCGGCACCTGGCTTGGACAAACGTTACATTTCACCGGCACGGAAATCGGCGCCGTCGCGGGCACCACCGCCATCGGCGCGATGATCTCGCCGCTCTTCGTCGGTCTGCTCGCCGACCGACTATTCGATACGCGCCGCGTGCTCGCCCTCTTGCACATCGTCGGCGCCGTCCTGCTGGTGGTCGCCGCCCAACAGAGTTCGTTCGCCGTGTTGTACGCCACCCTCCTGGCTTACAGCCTCTGCTACATGCCGACGCTGGCGCTGACCACTTCGCTGGCCATGCGGCATATCGACGATCCGCAGGAAGAGTTCGGCGCGATCCGCGTGTTCGGTACGCTCGGCTGGATCGTGATGGGCCTGATCGTCGGCGCCTGGGGCGTGGAGGCGACGGCGTCGCCCCTGCTCCTGGCCGCCGGCCTTTCGGTCGTGATGGCGGGCTATTGCTTCACGCTGCCGCCGACGCCGCCGCTCGCGCGCCACAAGCAGTTCGAGATACGTCATGTCCTCCCGCTCGAGTCCCTGCATCTGCTTCGCAATCGGTCGATGGCGGTCTTCGCCCTCGCGTCGTTCCTGATCTGTATTCCGCTGCAGTTCTATTACGCGTTCACCAACCTGTTCCTCAACGAGATCGGCGTGGTCAACGCCGCTGGCAAGATGACCGGCGGACAGATGTCGGAAATTCTGTGCATGTTGCTCATCCCGTGGTTCTTCCGGCACCTTGGCGTGAAGTACATGCTCGCCGTGGGCATGCTGGCCTGGGTGTTGCGTTATGCCATGTTCGCCTTTGGCGGCACGGGCGAGCTGATGTGGATGCTCTGGCTCGGCATCATCCTGCACGGCATCTGCTTCGACTTCTTCTTCGTCGTCGGCCAGATCTATATCGATCGCGAGGCGCCGGCCGCCTTGCGCGCGGCAACGCAGGGACTGATCACCTTCCTGACCTACGGCCTCGGCATGTTCGTCGGCTCCTGGATGTCCGGTCTGGTCGTCGATACCTACGCACGAACCGATGCCCAGGGCGCCGTGACGCACGACTGGTACGCGATCTGGATGATTGCCGGTGCTTGCGCCGCGGTCGTTCTGGTCCTCTTCGTACTGCTATTCAAGGACCGCAAGGCGACGGCAAGCATCCCTGTCGCCGACGCCAACTGATTCCCCGGAGAACCATTCATGATGACTCGCAGGCAGTTCCTGGCTCGTTCCGCGCTTGGTGGCACGGCGGCGTGGCTCGCCCTTGGCGCGCCAGGTCAAGTCCTCGCCGCCGCGGCGCGGGGCAAGGCGCTCGGCATTCAGCTCTACATGGTGCTGAAGGCATACCAGGATGACCCCACCGGCACGCTCAAGACGCTCAAGGCGATCGGCTACACGGAAATCGAAGCCATCATCACCAGCACGGCCAAGACGCTGCGTGATCAGTTGAACGAGGCAGGCCTGCGTTGTCCGAGCATGCATTTCGACAGCCTCGGCTTCGAGCCCGGCATCGAAGCCGCACATGCGCTTGGCGCGAAGTACATCGTCAGCAGCATGCTCCCGTCGATCATGCAGAAGGAGCAGGCAGCAAAGGGAGGGAGCGCGCCGGAACCGGCCTACTCGCTGGACGATGCCAAGCGCACCGCCGAGTATGCGAATCGCCTCGGCGAAAAGGCCACGCAAGCGGGACTGCAGTACGCGTACCACAACCACCATCTCGAATTCACCGACGTCGGTGGTGGGCAGACGTTCTACGACGTGCTTCTTAAGGAAACCGATCACAAGCTCGTGCAGTTCGAGCTCGACTGCGGTTGGGTCCATGCGGGTGGCAAGAGTCCCGTGGATTACTTCAAGGCGAACCCCGGCCGCATCCCGCTGATGCATGCCAAGGATTTCCTGCCGGGCGGAGCGAAGGACTATCCGGGCGCGGAACTCGGGCGCGGCACGCTCGACTACAAGCCGATCATGGCGGCGGCGGACACCTCCGGGCTGAAGCATTGCTTCGTCGAGCAGGAGGGCCCGTTCGCCCGCATGAGCCAGCTCGACGCTGCCCGCGTCGACTACGACTACCTGCGCCCGCTGCGCTGACTCCCAAGGGATACGCATGGAAAAGAACACATTCGACGCCATCGTCGTTGGTACTGGCGTCAGCGGCGGTTGGGCCGCGAAGGAACTGACCGAGAAGGGACTCAAGACCCTCGTTCTCGACCGCGGTCCCATGGTCAAGCATGGCGATTACCCAACCGCCATGAAAGCACCCTGGGAACTGCCGTACGCCGACGAACCGACGCAGGAAGACATCGCGCGCCATCAGAAACACACGCGTCCTTCGTTCTACGGCATCACACAGTCCACCAAGCACTGGTTCGTCGACGATGTCGACAACCCGTATGAAGAGACCAAGCCGTTCGACTGGTTCCGTGGTTACCATGTGGGCGGACGCTCGCTGATGTGGGGTCGACAGAGCTATCGCTTCAGTGCCATGGACTTCGAGGCTAACGGTAAGGAAGGCGTCGGTGTGGATTGGCCTATCCGCTACGACGACCTCGCTCCCTGGTACGACTACGTCGAACACTTCATCGGCGTCAGCGGGTCCACCGAGCATCTGGCGCAATTGCCGGACGGCGAGTTCCTCAAGCCGATGCAACTCAACTGCGTCGAGAAAGATTTCCAGGGCAAGCTGGACGACAAATTCAAGCGCAAGCTCATCATCGGCCGCACCGCCAACCTCTCCGAGCCGCTCAAGCACGACAAGAGTCCGCAGCGTGCGCAGTGCCAGTATCGCAACCTGTGCATGCGTGGCTGCCCTTTCGGCGCCTACTTCAGCAGTAACTCCTCAACCCTTCCCGCCGCCGAAAAAACCGGCAACATGACGATCGTCACCAACGCCATCGTCTACGAGGTGATCTACGACGACACCAAAGGCAAGGCGACGGGTGTGCGTGTACTGGATGCGGAGACCGGTCATCAGACGGAGTACTTCGCGCGCGTGATCTTCCTCAACGCGTCCACCTTTGGCACCACGCATATCCTGCTCAACTCCGTGTCCAGCCGATTCCCCAACGGCTTTGGCAACGACAGCGGCGAAGTCGGCCACAACATCATGGACCACATCTTTGGCAACGGTGCGCGGGCACGGGTCGAAGGCCATGAAGACCGCTACTACTCCGGGCGCCGGCCCAACGGCTTCTACATTCCACGCTACCGCAACGTCGGCACGGACAAGCGCAGCTATCTGCGTGGCTTCGGCTACCAGGGCGGCGCGAGTCGCAGCGACTGGACACGGCTCGTCAACGCGCCGGTACTAGGCGACGAGCTCAAGCACGCCGCCGAGAAACCGGGCCCCTGGTGGGTCTCGATGATGGGCTTCGGTGAAATGCTGCCCAATCATCAGAACATGGTGACCCTCGACCGCAATCATAAGGACAAGTACGGCATGCCCGTGCTCAACTTCGATGCCGCGCACAGGGAGAACGAGAGGCTGATGAGCAAGGAGATCATCACCGATGCGATGGAAATGCTGAGCTCCGCTGGTTACCGCGACGTGAGCTCCTTCACGATGCAGGCCAACGTCGGCGCCGGCATCCATGAAATGGGTACCGCGCGTATGGGCCGCGACCCGAAGACGTCGGTACTCAACGAATGGAACCAAATGCATGCATGCAAGAACGTCTTCATCACCGACGGCTCGGCCATGGCGTCGTCCGCCTGCCAGAATCCGTCACTGACTTACATGGCGCTGACCGCACGCGCGGCCAGCCACGCCGTGGAAGAACTCAAGCGCGGCAACATCTGAGGATATGCCCATGAACCGTCGCGAATGGTTGAAAAGCATGTCCGCGCTTGCCGTCAGCGCTATCGCCGCGCCGTCCCTGTTGGCTGTCTTTGATGCCCATGCCGCTTCACAGAACCCGGGAACGGCGCCCCTCTTCTTCAGTCCGGCGCAAAGCGGCCTGATCGCTGCGGTGGTCGACATTGTCATCCCGCGCACCGATACCCCGGGAGCCCTCGATGCGGGCGTGCCAGCCTTTATCGATCAGATGTTCAAGGCCGTCTATAGCAAGGCCGATCAACAGCGGTACCTCACCGCGCTTGCCGCGTTCGACAAGGCCGGTGGCAAACCTTTTCTCCAGCTCGACGACGCGCAGCGCAAGTCCCTGGTGACCAGGCTACACAGCAAGGCGATAGAGACCCCGCAGGGTCACACGCTGACACCCGAAGCCAACTTCGTGCTGATGACCAAGAAGCTGACCATGCTGGGCTTCTTCATGTCCCAGCCCGGTTGCACGCAGGTGCTCCAGTATGTCGCCGTCCCCGGTGGCTTCGAGGCCGACATACCGCTGTCCCAGGCAGGCAATGGCAAAGCCTGGGCTGTGGAAACGGAACTGAAGATCTGACCCATGAATCCAATGCGGAGAGCATGCGCATGAAAACGCTCAAGGGGCCAGGCATCTTTCTCGCCCAGTACGCGGGCGATACGGCGCCATTCAACACGCTCCCCGATATCGCCCGGTGGGCGGCATCACTCGGCTTTGTCGGCGTGCAGATTCCCACCAACGATCATCGCCTGTTCGATCTGGAACTGGCCGCGACAAGCAAGGCTTATTGCGAGGACATCGCGGGCATGCTGGCCGGGCACGGGCTCGCGGTGACCGAGCTGTCTACGCATCTGCAGGGGCAGCTCGTCGCCTCGCACCCCGCCTACGACCGTTTGTTCGATGGTTTCGCGCCAGCGGCACTGCGTGGTAACACGCCGCAACGCCAGGCCTGGGCCGTGCAGCAGCTCAAGCTTGCGGCAAAAGCGAGCAGGCATTTCGGCCTGACCGCACATGCAACGTTCTCTGGTGCGCTTGCCTGGCATCTGTTCTACCCGTGGCCACAACGCCCTGCCGGGCTGATCGAAGAAGCCTTCGCAGAGCTCGGGAAACGTTGGCGGCCCATCCTCGATGCGTTCGATGAGGTCGGCGTCGATGTCTGTTATGAACTTCACCCCGGTGAAGACCTCCATGACGGCGGTACCTTCGAGCGCTTTCTCGAGGCCGTAGGGAACCACCCGCGCGCCAACATCCTCTTCGACCCCAGCCACATGGTCCTGCAGCAGATGGACTATCTGCAGTTCATCGACATCTATCATGAGCGCATCCGTGCGTTCCATGTAAAGGATGCCGAGTTCCGTCCCAGTGGGCGCGCCGGCGTCTACGGCGGCTACCAGAACTGGATTGACCGGCCCGGACGCTTCCGCTCGCTGGGCGACGGGCAGATCGATTTTGGCGCGATCTTCAGCAAGCTTGCGCAGTACGACTATCCGGGCTGGGCCGTGCTCGAATGGGAGTGCTGCATCAAGGATGCCCTGCAAGGCGCAAAGGAAGGCGCGGTCTTTATCCGTGACCACATCATCAAGGTGACCGAGCGCGCGTTCGACGACTTCGCCGCGACCGGCGGCGACCGCGCATTTAATCGCGACATACTGGGGCTCGACTAACCATGACCACCTCTCCCGGCATCAGCCGCCGGACCGTACTCGGTCGCCTCGCCGCTGCTGCGGCGGCCGTCGGCACGCTGCCCTTGCTCGCCTCTGCCGATACCGTGCGCGGCAAGACCGCTCCCGAGAAGGCACACCCGGGGCGCCTCAAGCAGTCGCTGAGCCGCTGGACCTCCAAGGCGCCACTTCCCGAACTGTGCAAGCACCTGAAGACCATTGGCTTCTCCGGCGTCGATCTGCTGTATGCGGATGAATGGGCCGTGGTGAGCGACAGCGGCCTGGCGGTATCGATGGGCTACCCCGCCAAGCGGGATAACTTCATCGCGATGGGTTTCAATGACCCGGCCAACCACGCCACGCTGCTGAAGGAACTGGAGGCGACGATTCCACTCGCCAAGCGTGCCGGCGTGACCAATCTGATCACCATGTTCGGCAACCGCACGGCGGGCATCGACGAGCGCCAGGCGGTCGACAACTGCGTCGCGGGTCTCTCCAGAATTGCGCCCTACGCAGCCGAGAACGGCATCACCCTGTGCGTGGAGCTGCTGAACAGCAAGGTCGACCACCACGGCTATCAGGGCGACAGCACCGCGTTCGGTGTTGCGGTGATGAAAGGCATCAACTCGCCTAACGTCAAGCTGCTCTACGACATCTATCACATGCAGATCATGGAAGGCGATGTGATCCGCACCATCCGCGACAACATCCAGTGGATCGGTCATTTCCACACCGGCGGCGTACCTGGCCGACATGACATCGACGGCACCCAGGAGCTCAACTACCACGCTATCGCGAAGGCGATCGCGGATCTGAATTTCCAGGGTTTCATCGCACACGAGTTCATGCCTTCGCGAACCGACCCTTTCGACTCGTTTGCCGAGGCACTCAGGATATGCACGGTATGAATTTTCATCGAGCCCTTTTCATTCTTGCCGCCATCGGACCATCGTCCGCATGGGCACAGACCGATCCCAAGGCGACCGAACAGTGGGAGCCGGTGCCCAGGATCGTGGCGTCGGGTAATCAGGACGGCGCACCTCCCTCCGACGCCATCGTGCTGTTCGATGGCCGCGACCTCGCGCAATGGGAATCATCCAAAGACCATTCCCCGGCACACTGGAAGGTGCACGACGGTGTGCTGACAGTCGACAAGGCCGCAGGCAACATCCAGACCAAACAGCGGTTCAAGAACTACCAGATGCATCTGGAATGGCAGATACCCAAGGACGTCGCTGGCGAAGGCCAGCTGCGCGGCAACAGCGGTGTGTTCCTCGCCTCGACCGGGCCGGTGGACGAAGGCTACGAACTCCAGATCCTGGATTCGTGGAAGAACAAGACCTATGTCAACGGACAGGCGGCCAGCATCTATAAACAGACGCCTCCCCTGGTCAATGCCATGCGCCCGCCGGGAGAATGGCAAACCTATGACGTGATCTGGACAGCGCCGAGCTTTGCCGCCGACGGTACGCTGAAGTCACCGGCCTATGTGACGGTGATCCACAATGGCGTAGTGGTACAGAACCACATCCAGCTTGCCGGCGAGACCTTCTACATCGGCAAGCCGAAGTACACGCCGTACGCCGATGCGGCGATCAAGCTTCAGGCGCATGGCGATCCCTCGTCGCCTATCAGTTATCGCAATATCTGGGTGAGGCCGCTGGATTGAACGGCGACGCTAGTGTGCGTCGACCGTCCCGACGGCCAGGGTGAAGCTTTGCAGGAAGTGGAAGTCCCGGCGACGTAGCGCGAAGTCGGGATGCTCGGGATCGCACAGTTGCGTCAGCTCTTCGAAATCCTCGTCCGACAGGTACGGGCGCAGTCGCTCGCCCCAGGTGTTCCGGAAGATCGTCTCCAGAAGGTAGCTTTCGTCCGCCGGGCGCAGCGGCGATGTGCGCTCGATCATCACCGTGCGCACGGTGACGTCGCGTAACCCGGATCGCTGCAACAGCCCCACGACGGATCGGACGGCGGTCAGGTCGCGTTCGCTGACCTGATAGCGGTCGCGGTAGTACTGGCGGACCGCTTCATTGGCCAACCGCTCGAGCCTGGCGTCCCAGGCGAAATACATGTCCGGCAACAGCGAGCTCTGCCCTAGTGCAATCCGGCCACCGGGACGGAGCAGGCCCGCCAGGGTCCGCACGCCCGCGACCGGATCGTGCAGATGGTTGACCGTGTTGACCGACCAGACCAGATCGACGGTGTGGCCAGCCAAGGGGGGCTTCAGCAAGTCCGCCTGTACTACTAGCGTGTCTGCCGGCGCCATCCTGCGTGCGGCTGCCGTGTGAGCCGCCGCAAGGTCGATCCCCGTGACTGATCCCTCTGCACCAACTTCGGCTCGGAACCATTCGAGCGCGTCTCCCGTGCCGCACCCTGCGTCGAGCACGTGCATGCCCGGCTTCAATCCCAGGCTGGCGATCGATTGGCGAAGCTCCGGTCCGGCGAACGCGTTGAACTGGCTGAGCTTGCGTGAGTAGTCGCGCGCTACGGTGTCACCGAGCAGGCCGGACGTGTCGATGGGTCGGGTCATGAGGTCCGGGACTGAAGAAGGGTGGTGGAGGCCGGGGGTATTCGATCATCGCCGCCCCGGTATCACGCATGGTGGGTCGACATACCATTTTGCGCAAGAGTGCATTGTGGGTAATCGACATTCCCCTCGGGGTCGACGGCAACCATGTTGCTTGCTCATCAACTCTCTTGAGGCCCGAGTGAGCCACAGGTGCATTTATGCCAAAGTCGTGTCGACGCAGGCATTCCTGGGCGATTAGATCTCGGCCAGATGCCACTTCATCTGTTTCAGCCAAGGCTTAAGGCCTCTGCCGTCATCGACCACGCGGACATACTGCTCGAATCCCTTGATGGTTTCGCGTATGTCGTTGATGGTAGCGGTGAGCGCGCGCTTGACGTTCTTCGGAGACACGACGAGCGCAGGGTTCATCCTACTTTTGATCAGGAAGCCGAGTTCTACCTCACCTAGCTCCATCTCAAGATCACTGAGTTGTTCTTTCAGGATCGTGTTCCAGCGCTTGAGCCTGTCCTCGCTGATGTTGTCCAACGCCGCCTGGTCGATGTGCTCCAGCTCCAGCTGAATCTCGAGTAGATCAAGCAGGCTTCGGCTGGCATAAGCGATGTTCACCCGTTGCATCAGGGCGGCCTTCCGTTCGCGCTCGACAGGGTCGATCTCGCGGTCGGGATGTAGCGCACTTGCCAGCTTGCGGTAGACCTCGCGTATTGATAGATGGACTTCCGCCTGCTCGGCGCGTGCACGCTCTTCAGCCGCCTCGCGCTTCGGCGACTTCTTACGGTTGGCGTGGTAGTTCTCGCGCGCCTCCTGGTGCTCGCGTTCGCGCTCGTACTGCTGATGCGTCTGCTCGCGCACGTACCGCATCACGTCGTCGGGAGAATCCAGGTCGACATCGTCTGCGATGCTTGCGCCGAACACGGCTTCCAGCATCCTGCGCCGATCGTCCAACGCGGCCGCCTCGGCTTCCGGATCGTGTGTTCTGTAACGTTGGTGAAGCTCTGCGATGGCGGGATCATCGATGGAGGCCATCAACTTGCCCGCGATATGCGTAATCAGCTCCCCGATTGTCCGGCGCTCGACTTTCGTCAGACCCTTCGTGTCGTATGCCTGATCGAGGCGATGCACCAGTTCGACGCGTACCGCATTGAAGCGACCCAGAAGCGGCGTGAATTCTTCGTTGAACCTCCGCTGAAAATCGGCGCCGAACACCTCCCACTCGGCCAGCGCGGCACGACGTTTTTCGATCCTGGCGATCAGTGCGTTGAAGGCTTTCTGGCTCTTCGACGGAGTCCGCGCGATGCCGTCGCTCGCCGTGCCAATGGCGCTCAGGGTTTTCTTCGCCATGGAACGGACCTCAGAGATCAATAAAGACGTATGCGGTGATTTTACGCCAGATTATCCCAGCGCTGTGGGACACGACGCCGGACAACATCGAGAGGCACGCCGGCTGCGAGGTATTCGAAAGCCTTATGTTCCCCATAATGAGTATTCGTTATCCGTATGGCCATCTTCTGTCTATGGTCGACGCGAGCCCGCTGTGGCGAGAGCCTCGAGCGTGGTGCGTCAAATCTCAACAGAGGTGCTCATGTCGAAGAATGAAGATACGCAGTTCTGGATAAAGGCGCGGCAACATCTCATTCGTTATGGCGGCCAGTTCGAACCGATGATCGTCGAGCGAGCGCAGGGTAGCTACGTTTACGACGCCGGCAACCGGGCCATCCTCGATTTCACCTCGGGCCAGATGAGCGCGATCCTCGGCCATGGCCACCCCGAGATCGTGGACACGGTCGCGCATCACGTCGCCCATCTGGACCATCTGTTCAGCGGCATGTTGTCGAGGCCGGTGGTCGAGCTCGCCAGTCGCCTGGCAGATCTCACACCGGGCAATCTCGAGCGCAGCATGTTGCTCAGCACCGGTGGAGAGGCCAACGAGGCGGCGATCAAGATGGCAAAGCTTGCCACGGGGAAATACGAGATCGTGGCCTTTGCCGAGTCGTGGCACGGCATGACGGGGGCGGCCTCGTCGGCGACTTACAGCGCCGGGAGGAAGGGTTACGGACCGGCGGCGGTCGGCTCGTTCGCCATCCCCGCACCCCACGCCTATCGCCCCCAATGGGTGTGCGAGGGAAACTGGAATTGGCAGGCGGAGCTGGACCATGCGTTTGCCCTCGTCGATCGTCAGTCCACCGGTAGCCTGGCCGCCTTTATCGCCGAACCCATACTGAGTTCGGGTGGGATGATCGACCTGCCGCCGGGCTACCTGACCGCGCTCAAGACGAAGTGCGAGGAACGTAAGATGCTTCTGATCGTGGACGAAGCACAGACAGGCATCGGCCGTACGGGGCTTATGTTTGCTTGCGAGCGGGATAACGTCGTGCCGGATATCCTCACCTTATCCAAGACCCTCGGGGCAGGCCTTCCCTTGTCGGCGGTCGTCACCACGTCCGACATCGAGCAAGCGTGCCACGACCGCGGGTTCCTGTTCTACACCACCCACGTTTCCGACCCCCTCCCCGCCGCGGTCGGCCTGAAGGTGTTGGAAATTGTCGAACGCGATGGCCTGGTCGGTCGCGCCAGGGTGTCCGGCGCGCGTCTCGAGCAGGGGTTGCGTACACTCCAGACACAGCATGAGTGCATGGGCGACGTGCGGGGACGCGGCCTCTTGCTAGGCGTGGAGATAGTGCAGGACCGCGCGTCGAGAGGACCGGCACCGGTTCTTGGCGCGGCGATTACCCGTCAATGCATGTCGCTCGGGTTGAGTATGAATATCGTGCAGTTACCCGGGATGGGCAGTGTCTTTCGGATCGCACCGCCGTTGAATGTGAGCGAGGACGAGATCGACCTGGCACTGGACATCCTCGATCGGGCCATCACGCAGGTCGCATGACATCTACAAGAGGGGAGAACAACCATGGTCATCGAGAAACCGCAGGCGAGAATCGCCGTCTTTCTGCTCCTGGCGTTCGGCATCAGCGCCATCTTCTACGCTTTGATCATCGCCTGCGGGCATGTCGGCGGCGCCCGCGGCATGTATGTCACCGGATTGATGTGGGCACCGGCAACCGCGGCGATCCTGACCTGTCGCCTGACCGGCAAACCCTTGTCGGAGCTTGGGTGGGGATGGGGCCGCTGGCGCTACGCCTGGATGGCGTACCTGTTGCCCTTGGCCTATGCGGGCATCGCCTATGTCATCGTGTGGGTGAGCGACATGGGTCACTTCGGCAACCCCGCCTTTCTTGAACAGATGAGCAAATCCCTCGGTTGGCCGTCCGCATCGCCATGGTTGATAGCGACCGGATCGTTGCTCATCTTCGGAACGGTTGGCATGGTCAGCGGTGTGGCTACCGGCCTGGGCGAGGAACTGGGGTGGCGCGGATTCCTCACCCCCGAAGTAACACGAGCCTACGGCTTTACGCGTGGCACCTTCCTCACCGGAATCATCTGGGCGGTGTGGCATTTGCCGATCATCCTGTTCGCCGATTACAACTCGGGGACACCGGTATGGTTCGCCATTGCCTGTTTCGCGGTCATGGTAGTTGCACTGAGTTTTGCATTCGCCTGGCTGCGGCTGCGTTCTGGCAGCGTCTGGCCGGCGGCTATCCTGCATGGCAGCCATAACCTGTTCATCCAGGTGTGGTTGACGCCGATCACCGCCCCAAGCGGTCGCATCACGCCGTATGCCATCGATGAGTTCGGCTTCATGCTGCCTGTCGCGTGCATCGTGATGGCCGTCGCCTTCTGGCGCGTGCGTGGTAACGCGCAACGCGCCCCTTGATCGGCCTCTCCGATCACCTCACTGATCGACAACCGGCAGCCAGACCGCCGATGGCTGCTGACTGGAACGCAGAATCGTGATGTTCGCCGGCTGATAGTCGGCGGCCTTCGCGTTGAAGATGTTGGGCACGAAGGTCTGCGGGTTACGGTCGTACAACGGGAAGAGCGTCGACTGGACCTGCACCATGATCCGATGGCCGGGCTTGAAGACGTGATTCACGTTGGGCAGATCGAATCGGTACCGCTGGGCCGCGTTCGCCGGTACCGCGGTCGGATGGTCGAAACTTTCGCGATAGCGGCCGCGGAAGATGTCCAGCGCAATCGGCATCTCGTAGCCACTCATGGTCGGATCGCCGGGTACATTCGCCGGATAGACATCGATCACCTTCACGACGAAGTCGCCGTCGGTTCCTGTCGTGATCGCGCGGATATCCGCGACGGGAATGCCGCGTACACGTATCGGTGAGGTCAGCACCGAGGTCTCGTACGTGAGCACGTCCGGCCGGCCGTCCACGAAGCGCTGGTCGTGCAGCAACCACGTGCTCCACGGTTTGTATCCGGCGTAGGTCGAGCCATAACCGTAGAAGGGATCCAGCACGGGACGCGGCAGGAAAGGCACCGGCTTGGCAGGATCGCTGACGTAAGTGTCACCGGCCTGCGATTGTGAAGGTGCAGCAAAGGACAGACCGAAGGCCTGGCCAAGGTAGAGCGGCTTCAGGCCGGCCGCACAACCCTTCTCACAAGCCACGGGCCAGTCCTGGAGGTGGTCCCAGTGATTGTCACCGGTGTTGTAGATCGACACCCGTGCGAGTTGCGCCGATGGGCCACCACGCAAGTGTTCATTGAGGAACGGCAGCACCATGTCGCGGTTGTACTGCAACGATGTGTCGCCCTCCGACTTCAGCGGGCCCACCGCAAAACCGGTGCCGTTCACCTGGCTGTGCGACCACGGCCCCATGACCAGCCAGTTGTTGGACGAGTGGCCCGCGGCTTTCAGTGCAAGCCAGGCGTGGTTCGCACCCCACATGTCCTCCTGGTCGAACAGGCCCTGCTCCCACAGTGTGGGTACCGAGGAGGGACGTGCAGCCAGCAAGCGGACGAGATCCTGTCCCTGCCAGAACGCATCGTAGGCCGGGTGCGCCATCATGCGGGTAATGAACGGCAAGGTGTCGAGCCCACGGCTGCGAACGTAGTCGCCTGTGGAGCCGGCGCGCAGGAACTCTTCGTACTTGTCGTAGGTATCGCTCGGCGTTACCGCACCGGGGCCTTGTTGCACGGTCTGCATGTGCACGTAACCGAGCATCAGGTTGCGAAAGGCGCCGTAGTGGAACCAGTCGTCGCCCATGTACGCATCCAGGACCGGGCTCTCGGGCACGACGGCCTTGAGTGCGGGATGGGGATCCAGAAGCGCCATGGCCGCCGTGAATCCCTCGTAGGACGAGCCGATCATGCCGACCTTGCCGTTGGATTCCGGCAGGTTCTTCACCAGCCAGTCGATGGTGTCCCAGGCGTCGGTGACATGGTCCACCCTGGTCGGGTTCAACGCGCCGCGCACCGGACGCATCATCACGTAGTCGCCTTCCGAGCCGTACTTTCCGCGTACGTCCTGATAGACGCGAATGTATCCGGCCTGCGCGAATACGGCATCGCCGAGCGGGAGCGACGCCAGTATCGATGAGCTCCGTGCGTTTCCGGCGCGCTCTTCCGCGTTATAGGGCGTACGCGTCAACAGGATGGGTGCCTCATGAGCGCCCTTGGGTATCACGATGACCGTATTCAGCTTCGTGCCGTCACGCATCGGGATCATCACGACACGTCGGAGGAAGTCCTGACCGCCGGGGACGATGTCGGTGAACTTCTTCGGGATATCGCTCATGCCGATGGACAGGTCCTGCCCCTTCGGAGGCGGCGATGCCGCGGTGACAGCCGTAACGGCCACTCCCAAGACCATGAAACACAGCCATCCTGCCCGGCTCGGCATTATCCTCATGCGTTTGTCCCTGCTTTATGGAAGTCTCGCGATCCTATCGATGCCTCGCCGGCGGCGATAACTAATAACTCTAATGAGCCTCATAAGGCGTGGTTATCCAGCTTGGCCGGGATTAAGAATTGCTAATATCGGGCTTCGGCCACATAACGCGGGGTGATGGCATGGGCGTTCGACTCGATATCGCGCTATTGCGGAATTTCGTCGCCATCGCCGACGCGACCGTCATGAGTCGCGCCGCGGAACAGGTCGGTCGAACACAGGCGGCGCTGAGCCAGCAGGTGAAGAAGCTGGAGGAGGCCATCGAACAGCCACTGATGATCCGGACCGGTCGCGGCGTGTCCCTTACGATCCATGGCGAGCGCCTGCTCGCCCATGCACACAAGATTCTCCGTGCGCACGATGAAGCCGTCGCGGAACTTACCGGCGCGACCCTCTCCGGACAGCTACGTTTCGGTTGTCCCGACGACTATGCACGGATCTTTCTGCCCGGCTTATTGCAGACGTTCTCGCGCCTGCATCCGCAGGTGTTCATCGAAGTGGTTTGCGCGTCCACGCCACGGCTTCTCGAACGCCTCAAGGGCCGGTCCCTGGATATCGCCATAACCTCGCAACCGGATAGCCCGCAGCGCGACCAGTTCCTGCGCCGCGAACCGTTCGTCTGGGTCGGCCGGAAAGGCAGCGATGCCTTTCATCTGGATCCGTTGCAACTGGCACTGTCCGATCCGGATGCCCTCGACCATGTGGCCGCCACATCCAGCCTCGATCGCGCGGGACGTCGCTATCGCATCGCCTACGCTAGTGGCAGCGTCTCGGGGCTGACCGCCGTCGTGCGGTCGGGCCAGGCGATAACGGTGATGACGCAGACCGGGGTGCCGCCCGATCTGGAGGTGCTGCCTGCTTCGAGTGGCTTACCCGCACTTCCCTCGGTGGGCATTACCGTTCAGACCGCCGACCGGACGCCGTCCAGGCTGCTTAGTCATTTTGAAGCGCATGTGCGATCGGTGTTGCCCACGCTCTAGTCGCTGACCTTGCCCGTCAACACGTAGTGCCCCGAGCCCAACGAGAGCATGGCACCCGCAGCCACAGGGTGCAGCTGGCTGATGCCCGTGATCGAAGCCGCCGACTGCCTCTGCTCCTGCACACTCGCTGCGTCGACCTTCGGCATCGTTACCTCAGCCGTGGTCCCCGGAGGCACTGTGACATCGAGACTGAAGCGACCGCCGTCGATCGTCCATGACGTGGCAATGCGCCCATAGGCGGACTCGAGGCTGCCACCGCCGTGCGTCACCCCGCCGCCAGGCGTGGGTGCAATGGCGAACCGTGCATAACCAGGTGCGAGCGGCGCGATGCCCGCAATGTGCCGGTACATCCAATCGCCCACGGCGCCGTAGGCATAGTGATTGAAGGAGTTCATGTCGACGTCACCGAAGCTGCCGTCGGGCTTCAGCGAGTTCCAGCGCTCCCACATCGTCGTTGCGCCCGCCTGTATTTCGTAACCCCACGAAGGGTAATCGCGGTTGAGCAGCAGCTTCCATGCGAGGTCGTTCTGCCCGATCGCCGACAGTGCTGGCAGAAGCCAGGGGGTACCGAGGAAACCGGTGGCCAGATGATCGTGTCTCGCATGGATCGTTCGTACAAAGGCATCCGCGACCATGGCGGGCGGTACCAGGCCCATGCCGATAGCCATCGCGTAGCCGGTCTGGCTATCTGTGCCGAGCGTCCCGTCAGCATGCAGATAACGCGCGGCAAAGGCACGCTTCGTGCGCTCAGCCAGATCAGCATAGTGCGCCGCGTCCGCTGCATGACCCGTCGCCGCTGCCATCTCGCTCATCAACCGGGCGTCGTAAGCCAGATATGCCGTACCGAGAAGGTCGGGGGGCGTCGGATCGTCCAGATGCAGCCAGTCGGCCCAGGGTCCATGTACACGTTTCAGATCCGGGCCGGCCCGACGTTCTATCAGTGCCATGAAACGGCCCATCGACGCGTAGCCATCGTCAATCACCCGGCGGTCGCCATAGGTGTGCCACAGCGTGTAAGCCACCGTGATCCCGGCATCCGACCAGCCGGCACCGCTTTCCATGTGAACCGGATTGGGTGCGATACCGGGGTAATCGCCTTCGGGGGTCTGCGCGTCGCGCATGTCGCGCAGCCACTTCGACAGGAAGGTATACGTGTCCTGGTTGAAGCTCGCGGTAGGTGCGAATACGTTGATGTCGCCCGCCCAGCCCAGCCGCTCGTCGCGCGCCGGCGTGTCGGTGGGAATCGAGAAGAAGTTGCCGCGCTGCCCCCAGGTGATGTTGGACTGCAGTTGATCGAGCATGGTGTTGCCGGCGTCCAGCTTGCCGGTCCAGGCGAGGTCGCTGCCCTCGACGAGGCCGGTGACCGCCAGCACATCGGCCGGGTCATCCAGGCCGGTAACCTCGACATAGCGGAAGCCGTGGTAGGTGAACGTTGGCGTGTACGACTGCTCGCCGTCCTGCGCCGGGGTGAAGCGGTCAGTCGCCTTCGCGGTGCGGAGATTGGCCGTGTACAGCGAACCATCCGGATTGAGCATCTCGCCGTAACGCAGCTGTATGGTTTTGCCAGCGCGGGCCTTCACTCTCAACTCGACCACGCCAACCATGTTCTGGCCTAGGTCGAAGAGACGCGCACCCGCTGTCGGCTGACGCGGAAGCAACACGGCCGGGCGCTTGCCCGTCACACGCACCGGTACGTCATCCTGGGGATGCAATAGCTGCGTATGCGCATCGCCCCCAGCAGGTACGCGGGCCGCCTCCCACGCCGTGGAGACTGTCCCTATGTCGTTCCAACGCTCAGGCAAGGCACGCGCGTCGTACGTCTCACCCATGATGATGTCAGCCTGGCGGAACGGACCGGACGCTGCCTGCCATGTTCCATCCGTCTTCACCCATGTGTGAGTGCCGTCCGCGAAATCGAGCCGCAGTTGTGCGGAGAATAACGGTGACTTGCCGTACTTCTCCGGACCGAAGCTGGCGATGTGACCGGCATACCAGCCCGGTGCCAGCATGGCCGCGATAACGTTGTGCCCCGCGTGCAGCTGTGCGGTGACGTCGTATGCCTGATACGGGATGCGCTTGTTGTAGTCGGTCCAGCCGGGGGCGAGGATGTCGCCGTCCGTTCGCTGGCCGTTGAGATACGTGCGATAGACACCGAGCGCCGAAACATACAGGCGCGCGCGTACTGGCGCCTGCGACAGATCGAACGCCTTGCGGAGGATCGCGCTGGTGCCGGCAGGATCGGCAGGGCCGATCCACGACGCGTGCCAGTCATTGGGAATGTCGAGGTCCGTTTCGAAACGCGCCGACGAGCTCCAGGCGGATGTCTTCCCGTGGTTGTCACGCACGCGCACCTGCCACGCATACGCCTGCCCATGCGTCAGTGCGTCTCCTGCATAAGGCACGCCGATCTGTTGGCTATCGTCGACCCATCCCGAATCCCAGAGCGTGGGGGAGTCGCCATCCTTTGCGAGCCTGACTTCGTATGCAACCTGGGTAGTGCCGCGGGCGTTATCGACGAGCTTCCAGGAGAACGATGGAGCCGCTGTGACAAGAGCGAGCGGATGGTTCAGCTCATTCGTTCGCAGGTCGGTGACCTGGATGTCGTTCTGCTCACTGGTCGAAGAGGGCTTCGTCGGCGACGCACACGACGCGAGCATCGTGGACAACACTACGCCCACACCAATCACCGAATACTTCAAGGCCATCCCCAGGCTGTCGTTATCAGCCTAACTTGGTCAACGGCGGAAACGTTGTCAATGAAAAACGTCGCTATCTCGTCACAGTTCCGAAAGAAACCACCGTGCTCGCGCCAGGCCACTCATCGTGGCGAGTCATCGGATCGCCTGGCCCCGACGGTGTCCATGGATTCCCGAGCCGGGACACGTCGTCGTACCTCCCCACTTGCCTGAAGGATTGGATCTCGAAGGGCAAGCCCTCCGCATCGAGCGGGGAATCCGAATCCGCGATGTGAAAGTGAAGGTGCGGTCCGGTCGATTCACCGGAGAAGCCAAGCGACGCCATGGCCTGCCCTTTCTTGACCCTGTTGCCGGTTTGCACCGCGATGCTGCCTTTCTTCAGATGCTCATAGAAGGCAAAGCGCCCGTCGGGAAGCTTCAATACAAGGTAGTTGCCAGCGTCTTCCGCCAGGGGGTGCGTCGTACGCTGCGAAATATGCGCAGGTTCGTCCATGCCGTCGCGGGTGGCCACGACGACGGCATCGTCCACCGCCAGCACGGCATCGCCATAGCCGAATGTCTGCGTGGCCAGATCCGGATCACCCTTCGCGGTGCGACCGCGTTCGTCGACCTTGACCCAGTCGATGGCAAATCGCCCGGGAATCTTTGCGTGACCCGCCACCGCATTGAACACGCGGCGATGCCCGCGCGCCCACAAGGGACTGTGTATTGCCACCCAGGGACCACCACTCAGCGGTGGTCCGATGAGCGACGGTTTCGATGAAGTCACCGCGATGGCTTCGGACAAGAAGCTATGCGTGGCAAGAGCGTCCGGTATGCGATAGCCGATTCGATGCCGAATGGACTCGACATGACGCGAAGCCGGCACGGCCAGGTCAATGAAGAGCACAACTCGGCGCCCGGGTTCGACCTGCACGGTATTGTCCTTACGTCCCGCCGTTTCGCCAACAACATGGGCGACCGCAACTAAGGCATCTCCGGAAAAGGAGGCCAGATCGTCTCCATCAGAACCGTTGACCAGGCTGACGTCGGTTATCTCGAGCTTCTCATTTGAGAAGTTAGTGAGATGAACCTCGTAACTGATCTGGACCATGCCGTTAGTTCGAACCGGCATCGGCCGTACCGGTGTCTCCACGTCGAAGGCGTTCATGACATCGGTGTGCTGCGCGCCGGCATGAGCCGGTATGGAGAACCAGGCGATCCAGGACAGCGTCATGACCAGCGCCGCCATACCCTTGGTCTTGCGCGAAGGTTTCATGCGATATCTCCGGCTGAGGACCAGAGGGTAGCAACAGCGACAGCGGTTGCCAGGGTACAAAGTCATCCTCGCGGCCCGGCGCGCACTCAGCGCTTCACCCTCAGCTTTTCGCCCCCCGATTCTCAGCAATCGACCGATAGGCCGCACAACTCGCGAGAGGGATTCTGGCGGCGGGCGCATGGCCGTCGCGTCGGCCAGCCATCGCCCGGGCGGGGATTTCCTTTGCCATCCATGGCCGCGCGAAACACGATATCGAGGAAATCCCATGAAGAATACGATTCTCACCGCAGCGCTTCTTACGTGCCTGTTGGGCTTGCCCTTCTCCGCCGTTGCACGCAACGGCGATCCCGCTCCGAAGGGCTGGCTGCTGATACGCAGTGGCGTGGCCAACGACAATAACAACTACGGCAAGGAAGACAGTGACAGCAATGGCAAGCTTCAGGGGGTGTCGGTGCTGTGCGCCGACACCAGCGAAACGGCCGTCAACGTAACGAATCTTATCGGTACCGATGGTACACGCGTGTGGGGCCCGAACCGGGGAATAGCCAGGGCATCCACGGTCATCAACCTCGGTGGCAATGTGGTTATCGACGCGCTGCAGAACAATCCCAACCACTGCCTGATCAACGGCCTCACCGTATCGCAGATCAAGGGCATCTGGCACTGATCCACGACGAAGTGCAAGCACGCAAAAGACCTCCCCTGCACGCAGGGGAGGTTCGTAGCTATTCGACGGGGATCTGAGCGCGAGTCCCGCTCAACCACCGCTGGGCCCGTCGTATCCAGCCGGTAGCCAGATCCGGATCCCACACGAACGTCGCCACGCTTTCCGCCGGCATCGCGTACTCGAAGCGGTTGCGTCCGTCAGTGACAGAGAGACGGCGTTCGTCCTTGTTGAGGTTCACCACCACAAGCACGAGCGATCCATCCGACACATTCTGAAAGGCGACGTTAGCGATACCCTTGTCGTCGACGTCGGTGTCGGTCGAGTTCACCCGGAACGCGCCTGGCTCGACGAATCGACTGAAGTGCGCAAGCGCGTAGTACTCCTCGTTACGTGTCACTTCGCCTGTCTGCGAATCGATCGTGATCACGCCTTTGCATTTGGAACACCCGCCAAAGTGCGGGCCATGATTCTCATCAAGGGCCAGGTTCCAGTACACGACGCCACGCGCCCACTGCCTGATGCCCGTCACCAACAGGTTTCTGCTGAACCACAACAACTCACCGTTAACGGATAACGGCCAGTCGCCGCCGGTGCACTCCGTTATGTAGGCATCCTTATCGGGGTGCGCGCGATGCACCTTGCCTTGTTCGTGCTGGCTTCCTCCGTAGCAGTGCCATGCCACGCCGTCGATGTAACGCGCGGCGTCGGGATCGGCCAGCACGGCCAGGGGTTCCTCGACGGGGGTCCAGTTGTGATCCCATTCGAGGATTTCGGTTCTTGGCTTGCGGCCTGCCAGCTTGGGCCCAAGGTACTTCGAAACGATGCGCGCGCGCGTTTCGGCGCCCACCGTCATACCGGGGTAGCTGATCGGCGCGTACGCGGGCTCGTTTTGCAGCGTCAACGCGAAGATAGGAATGCCATGGCTGCGGTAGGCGTCAAGGTATTTGACGAGGTAGTCCGCATAAACACTCTCGTATTGCTCCAGCAGTTCTCCGCCGAGGAGATTCTGGGTCGTTCTCATCCACGCCGGCGCGCCCCATGGTGACGCGATGGTGAGCATGCCGGGGTTGACGGCCATCACCTCCTGCATCATGGGGATCACGTCCTGCAGGTTCGACGCGACATTGAAGTGCTTCAACTGCGGGTCGGCCTGCCCGAAGGGAATGTCGTCAAGCGTAAAGACGTTCAATGAGAAATCGGACGAACCGATGGTCAGCCGCATCATGTTGAAGTTGAGGTTCGGCGGCGGACCATACAGTTCGGTCAACAAGGCCTTGCGTTGCAGCGCGCTCAATTTGGTATGGAGCAGCCACGCCGACGAGTCGGTCATGGCCGCGCCAAACCCGGTGATGGTCTGGTACCGGGTCTTGGCGTCGATGACGATATCGGCGGTCGATGCGTCCCGGGCTGTCGTTTCGATATCGGGCTGCGGCGTCAGCTTCAGTCGGTGATCGGTCGTGCTGAGCCAAAGCTCGACGGCAGGCATGATCTGCCGCACTCGCGCGGTGGCTTTGATTGCCGCCCGGGGCTGGACGAACCGCGGCGCATAGAGGGCGGCAAGGGTAACCAGGGTGATCAAGGCAATGGAGCCGCCGACCAACCAGCTGGGTTCCGACCTTCGCTCATCCATGGCGATCGCAATTCCCTTCGCTAACGTTGCGGCTCACCTGGATCACGACGGTTCTGGGCTCTCGCTGGATTTCGACTGTGAATTCAGCATAGCGAACCTGCCGTGGGGCCGATAGGCCAAATGGCTCCATCAAGCGTCGAGTCCACTCCCGATCAGGCGACCGAGCGGCTTGGATGCGGCGGCGATGACGATGCCCAATACGATGTAGCCGACATTGCCAATGATCGTGTGCGCGGGGTAGTGCTGCACTTCGATGCCGAAGGCAAGCTCGACGGCGTACATGCCCCACATGAAAGCAAAGAAGACCGTCCAGACAAGGCCAACAAGCCGCAAGATGAAGACAGCAGTCCTTTGATAGGTTGTCACGGGCCGTTCCTTTGGTGGGTTGATGTGGTTCGCGATGTGCCGGCTCCGGTTTGTCTAATTTGACCACTCAGAGCCCTTGATTGGTCAAATTAGACTAGTTTATGACCCGCTCCGTCGCAGAGAACAACCTCAGTCGGCAGCAGCAAAATGCGCCATCTGGTCTGCATAGGCCTTGGAGAAGGCCGGCCGGGATGTGGCTCGCGCGACATAGTCGCGGCATGCGGGATGTCCCGCCAGGCCATCGAATCGATCGACGACGCGCAACACATCCGCCATGAGTATGTCGGCAACCGAGAACGAGGTCGCCAACCATTCGCGACGGGCGAGGATGGGCTCCAGGTGTTTAAGCCGCGCCCCGAGAAAGTCATCGAGTAGTTTCCACTCGGGCGTCTCGTTTCTAAGACCCGAGAACGCGAAGAGCGTCCAATGCTGGCTGGCTGCCTCAACCGAATTGAGCGCCGCGAAGAGCCACTCCGTAACCTCGGCGCGACCTTGTGAATCCGCAGGCATCAGCGCCTCGCTGCGCTCACCCAGATGAAGCAGGATGGCGCCACTCTCGAAAAGAGAGATGTCTCCGTCGATCAGCCAAGGCACCTGGCCGAAGGGTTGGTGCCGAAAATGTTCCGCGCCTCTGTTGCCGAACGGCACGCTCTGGACTTCATAAGGCAACCCGGCTTCTTCCAACGCCCAGCGCACGCGGATGTCGCGCACATAGCCTCGCGGAAGCTCGGGGACCCAATGGAAGGTGGCTAGAATGAGCTTGCTCATGACGCATGATCCTCACGGCAAAGTGTGCAGCAGTGCGTCGCGAATAAAACCATCACTCGGGACTACAGACAACCCAAGGTTGTTTTGCTACGGTCATACCGTTGCCTGCGTCATCGCTAACCGTGCTGCGCAGACAACCATCGCTTCAAGCGGTGAAGAAGCGCGAGCCAGAGGTGGTACAAACACCCCTGACCCGCTAACCACAACCAACTAGAAAGGAGTTGATATGGCTGCGCCACATCATACGGCACCCGCTCGCCCGCCGAATCCCCTCGGCGACACACCCACCGGTTACCGAGCGTTCTGCCCACACCGCAGATACGGTTGACGAACCGCGGCGGCAGCCGTCCCCCTGAGCTTTTTCTCGGCCGAGCAACGCGGCGCGTCGCCGTGTGACCCGAGAACAGGGCTGCTTCCCGCAACACATTTCATCAAGGCAAACCACTCGGCGCCCGGTCACGGGCCGCCGGTGAACCCGTGAGTCCGTTTGATCCGCGGTACGCCATGCCATGCATGGTGTGCCGCACCTTGACGCGATGCAGCGGCACCCAAGGAAAAGACCATGCCTGACTCGAACGACATCGATGCGGACGCGAGCCCGCATGACCTGCTGAATGAAGCCACGGAGTGGATGCGGTATGCCGGCGGCATCGCCGAACTGCTCGGCGAACTCGTCCACGAATCGGATGCCGTCGATTGTCGACGGATGGCGCTCGCCCTCGAAGCGATCGGTGCGATCGCTCGTGTTGGCGCCCAGCGGACGGCGCAGGCACATGCCCTCGTGCATTGGCAGCGTGCCAGGGCCGAGGGAATGCCAACAACGCAGAATATCTGATGCCGTTCTCAACGACGCGCCCCGAAAATCCTTACGATCTTGCTGCCTCCGAATGAAGCGCATCACCCCAGCACACGTTCGGTATTACGATGCCCCTACCGGACAGGGAACCGTCCGCATATGGAGAGAGCCTTACGATGCGCACCGCCCTCTGGATAGTGGCCCTGATCGCCGCGGGCCTTCTAGGCAGCGGCATCGCACTACGTTGGCGGGCCGCGCATACGCCGCCCATCATCATGGTGAAGCTCGACGGCGCCGCGACCCATGCCGTCTCCGGGCGCCTGCTCGTCTTCGCGACACTGGCCAGCTCAGCCAAGGCCCTGACGAGGGATGGCAAGGTGACCCAGGTCGACGCCGACCCATGGCACCCCAAGCGCACCGCCGTGGCGGCGCGCGAGATCCTCAGGCTTGCACCGGAACAGGCTGCCGAGATCGACACGGATGCGATCGCCTTCCCCGAGGGTTTTTCGCAACTGCCGCCGGGCCAATACCTGCTGCAGGCTGTGCTCGACCAGGATCACAACTACAACTACAGCGGCCGCGACACCGGCGACCTGATCAGCCCGGTGGTCAGCGTACGACTACCGCTGGTGCTTCCTGCCACCCTGCCCCTCGTTGCCGTGCGATCGAATCCCGATCCGTGGCGACTGGAGTGGGAGACACCGGACATACAAGCCGACGCACCGGCGGCGCGTGCGAGCACCCGGCCTCTCGATATCACGAGCCGGCTCCTTTCCGCCTTCACCGGGCGCCCGATACACATGCGCGGATGGGTGCTGCTGCCGCCCGGCTACAACAAGACCGACGGCGCACGCTATCCCACGGTCTACTTCACCCATTCTTACGGAGGCGACAAGGACAGCCTCGTCGATGATGTCGTCACCGTGCACCTTGCGATGACCAAGGGTGAGATGCCGCCGATGATCTGGGTGTTCCTGGATCAATCGGGTGCCACGGGCACGAACGAGTTCGCCAACTCGGTGAACAACGGACCGTGGGGTGACGCCATCACCAAGGAGCTCATTCCCGACCTCGAAGCGAAGTACCGCATGGATGCGAAGCCCTCCGGCCGACTCCTTACCGGGCATTCGTCCGGTGGTTGGGCAACGCTCTGGTTGCAGACGCAGTATCCGAAAGTATTCGGTGGCACGTGGTCGACATCGCCCGACCCGGTCGACTTCCACGACTTCTCCGGCGTGGACATCTACACACGCAACGCAAATTTCTATCGACGCCCGGATGGCGAGCTCTGGCCAATCAGCCGCGTGCACTTTCACGGCGAAGGATCCTTCGCGGATGCCGCGCGACTCGAGCGCGTCCTGGGCCCGTACGGCGGCCAGGTGTCGTCGTACGAGTGGGTGTTCTCGCCGAGGAATGTCGACGGCACGCCGATGCTGCTGTTCGATCGCTACTCAGGCCAGATCGATCCCCAGGTGCAGGCGTACTGGATCGAGCACTACGACATTGCCCGATACATCCGCCTGAACTGGCCAACGCTGAAGCCCGACCTGGACGGCAAGATCCATATCGTCGTCGGTACGGAAGATTCCTGGTACCTCGACGGCGCCGTGCACAAGCTCAAGGCCGTGCTCGACGGCCTTCACGCGAGGTCGGATATTCGTTTCCTTCCCAACAAGGCGCACATGGACCTCTACGCCAAGGGCGACGACCCGCATGCACTGCTCAAGGAAATGAGCCAGCAGATGTATGTGGTCGCGCGTGGGGAGGCTTCAACGATGCAGACCAAGGCGGTCGAGGCGCAGTAACCGCTTTACTCGCGGCGTGACCGCGCCTTGGCCCTGGGCCGCTTACCGATGGTGGCGGCCTGGGGCACATCCCTGGGCGTCGCGGCAGCACCGCGGCCGAGCTGTTCGAGGGACGACAGGTCGTCGACGTAGGACACGAAGTGCTGGAGGTACCCCGGCGACAGGTCGCGCATCAACGCGATCGACCGGTGGACGAGGGCACTCGAATTGAGCGGACCGGCGTTCTCCGGCGCGTTTTCGAGGGACTGGCGCAACTGACTCTCGGTGCGCATCCGCGACCAGAGCTTCTGGAAATGGTCGAGCGCCGCCAGCTCCGGAAAGGACGACGAGCGAGCGACGATTTCATCGGCGATGCGTCCCAGCGGCCCGCGATCAGGGCGCATGGGGGGTCGCGTTGTTCGACGACGGCTTCGGAATCGGAGCGATCTCCACGCGGCGATTCTTCGCACGTCCTTCTTCGCTGTCGTTCGCGCCAACGGGTTGCTCCGAACCGAACGCTGCGGCGAACACCGACGGCGCCGGCACACCGTCCGCGATGAGCGCACGCGTGACGGTCAGGGAACGCTGCGCCGAAAGCTCCCAGTTGTCGGCGAAGTGACGGTTGCCATCGTGCACCTGCTGGTCGTCGGTGAAACCGCTGACCATAAGGACTTCGTCGCGCGTGGTGAGGTAGTTCGACAGCGGGCCTGCCAGGCTCTTCAGCACCTCGCGACCTTCCGGCTGCAGCTGGTCGGAGTTCAACGCGAACAGGACGCTGCCGCGAATACCGATGCGTCCGTTGACCAGCGTTACGCGCCCTGCCGCCAACGGCGCGGCCAGCGCCTGCTCCAGTGTCATGCGCCGCTGCGCTTCGGCCTGCCGCTGCTTGACCTCTTCGTCCAACCGATGCGTCAGCTGCAACTGCATGCCGATCACGCCCACCAGGATGAGCACGAAGGCACCCAGCAGCACCGACATCAGGTCGCCGAAGGCGGCCCAGATCGGCGCGACCGATTCCCCTTCGAACTCGATGTCGTCACTCATGCCGTTTCCGCCCCGGCGGCTGCGCGATGGCGGGCAAGCTGCTGCATCTCTTCGATGATCTGCTTCTGCGAGAGCATGCTCAGATCGACGACTTCCCTTGCCTGCGCGACGTAATAAGCGAGTTGCTCATCGCTACGGGCAAGCGAGTTATCCAGTGCGGTGGCAATGACCGCCAGGCGCTCCATGAGCGCGTCGTTGGACTTGCCGAAAAGTTGCACGCCGGTACCGAACGCTTCGCCCAGGCTCGCCACGTCGCCGGCACTCGCGGCAACCTGCGCACCCACGACTTCGAGCTTGCCGGTCTCGGCCTCGATGTGATCGGTGAAACGCGTGCTGACGCGTTCGAGAAGGTCGGCCGACGTGGTGACCAGCGCGTCCACGGCGACGCGCTGCTCGGTCGAGGCGTGGTTCACGGCGTCGAGCAGGGTCTCCAGCGTCGCAAGCAGACGGCTGCGCTCGTCGAGCATGGCGGTGTCGCGGACCATGCTGTCGGAGAGTTTCTGGCGCAGCTCGGCAACGATCTCGGCGGCCGCCTTCGGCGCTTCGGAGGCCGCGTCGACGAGACGGGAAATCTCGGCGATGGTTTCGCCAGCCGTGCGCGCCAGCGTGTCGCAGATGTCCTGCTGGCGAGTGGCAACGTTTTCGCCGGCCTGCTCCCAATGGGCGTTCAGTGTGGAGACCATCGCGGTGAGCGAATCGGTCCAGGTCGTCAGTCGTTCTTCGTCGCGCGCCTGGAGCTTGGCCTGCAGGTCTTCGTGCGAAACATGCACGACGCGCACAAGCGAGGACGCGTGTTCCTCGAAGGTTGCCGAAGCGGCGACGAGCGCTTGCTCATGGCGCGCAGCCAGGTCTTCATGTGCCGCCCCCTGTTTCGCCAGAGCGTCGTTCCAGGCTTCGGCGACGTCGCTGGCTGTGGTGTCGAGACGTGCCGCGACGCCATCGATCAATGCGACCGAGCGCTGCTCGAAGGTCTCGGCGAAGCGCCCCTGCGAAGTGCGTAGCTCCTGCGCCAACGTCTCGTTCGAACGCTGCTGTTCGGTGACCGCGCTCTTCCAGATAGCCGCAACGGCGGTCGTGCTCGTCCCGAATGCGGAAGACAAACCTTCGAGCTGCTGCTTCACGGCATGCGTCACCGTGTCGTGCAGCGAGGCCGTTTCCCGGGCGAGGCCGGCCATTGTCGATTCCATCACCGGCTGGAAGGCCGCGCTCGCGGCGCGTGCGCTTTCGGTCACGCTTTCCTTCAGCGACTGCTGCACGGACGACGCAAGCTTCGCGTAGATCTCACCGGTTGATGCGTGGAAGGCGTCCTGGCTGGCGCGCTGCCGCTCACTCGCTTCCCGGCTGTGTTGTTCGATGCCTGCCATCATCGTCTGCAGGCGGTCGATCAGCGCAGGCATCACCTCGGTCTGCTGCTGCAGAAGCTTGAATGCCTCCTCGCGTTGATGGGTCTGCGAGTAGATGCGCAACGTGGTCGCGATCTTCACGTCCAGCAGCTGCACGGTTTCCAGCCGCTCGCGGCGGCAAAGGGCCGACAGCAGTCCCAGCATCGCCGAGGTGGCGACGCCGGCGATGGACGTGCCGAAGGCGAAGCCGAGCCCCTTCACCGGAGCGGCCAGCGAGCCGCGGATCGCCTGGAGGTCCGAGGCGCTTTCCAGCGCCAGACCGGTGCCCCGGAGTGTCGCCATCATGCCCAGCAGCGTGCCGAGCATGCCCAACAGAACCAGCAGGCCGACCAGATACGGGGTAAGCGACGGCGCAGGCAGCGCCACGCGCTCGCCTTCGACGCGCAGCCGCACGGCGTTGCGCAGGCTGGGGTGCAGCCGCTCGAGGAAACCACCGAGACTCGGCGGTGCCGCGGACAGATCGGCGACGGCGGCCTGAAGCGTGCCCGTGGCCTGGCGATAACGATGTAGTTCCAGCGCACCCGCGACGTAGCAGGCACCGATCAGCAACGCGACGGCGGCGCCCAGCGGGTTCGACCCTACATAGCCCGCGCCGATCCAGCACACGGCGACGAGGCCGACGATGAACACCGCAAGGTTGAGAAAATTTCTGAACATGACTTTCCAGTTAGCTGGCACGAAGCGCTGCAAGCAGGCCTTCGACCGGTTGAAAACGAACGTCCAGTTCGGCGAGCAATACGCTCTGCATGTCTTTGCGGAACACGTCCAGCCACGCGGCGGACGGCTCGGCGGATGTGGTTTGCGCGCGCTGGCGCAAACCATCGAAGTACTCGCCCAGGAGCGTGGGCAGCTTGCCAAGGAGCGACTGCTCGCGCGGGCTCAGCGCCAGCTCCATCACCGCATCGACCTCCGCCAGCCGGGCCATCTCGGGTGATGCCTGGGCGAGCATGTCGCGCAGGTTGCCCCGCAGGCTGCCCGTCGTTGCCTGGATCTTTCTTTGCAGGGCGATGTAACGCTGTCGAAGCGGCGCGTAGTCGTTTGCGGCGTCGATACCCGGCATGCCCTGGGCTTCGCGTTGTGCCGCCGTCACGAAGGCACGGTCGGCGGCGATCGCCTGGATCAGGGCGTCACGCGAACGCAGACACTCGTCCTCCGCAGCCTGTCCGAAGGCAGGCACGTCGTCAGGCGGCTCCGAAGGCTTGCCATCGAGCGCCGTGGACAGGGCAATCGCCTGCTTCCAGTCGAGCCAATGGCTCAGCCGGTCCGGAAGGGAGGCACCCGATTGTGGGGCGTCGACATCGGTAAGCCGGGTGAGCATGCGAATGAACGCCGGGCCCCGGACCGTCGACCGTTGAGGTGCTGCTTGCACGGTTCTACTGGCTAAAAGACGACCATTTTACACGCGAACGCCGACCGGGCTGTTTCGCCGGCATGGCGACGTGAACCCGGGTGCGGAAAGAATATCAAACGCCTTGAGAATGGACCGGCGTGATGGCCCCCGAGGCCGTCAGGTTGCGGGAACGGCCTCGGCCCCATGCCCCTCGCGAGGCCGCATCGCCATGCGGACGAGGTAGATCACGATCAGCACATTGGCTACCAGGACCGCCAGCTTGAGCCAGTTGAAGCGCTCGATACACTCGTAAAGCTCGAACGGCACCAGCGAACCCGTCGCGATCACGGTGAACCATTCGGCCCAGTGCTTGCGCAGCCACAGGCCAATGCCCTCGGTGGCAAAGATGGCCGCATAGACCAGCGCCACGATGCCTACCGCGACGAATTTTGCCGGGCCCATGGCCTCGAGCAGGTGGACCAGGCTCCAGCGCATTTCGTTGCTGTCGGTCAGCTGCAGGTGCTCCAGCCACTGAACCAGGTGCTGGAAGCTTTCCTGGCGATCCAGCCGGAACGCGGCGATGGCGATAAGGATGAGCCCGATGGTCTTCACCGCCATATAGACCGCGATAATGCGCAGGCCGGCAGGGTAATGGGGCGTTGCGTCCGGATCGTTCGAGGTACTTACAGAGGCCATGAACCGATCTTAGTCGGGCTGGGCCGCCGGCGGGAGGGGTCCGGTCCAAGACATAGTCTCGACACCGCGCAGACTAGCTTGCAGCGTCAGCCCGCAAGCCCCTTCCTCCCATCGAGACAGCTGCCCATGAGCTACCGTGCCGCACCGCGTCGCTCCGTCGTGGCCAATGCCATCTACGGCCTCCTCAATCCCATCCCCTTCGGTTTCTTCGTCGCCGCGCTGATCTTCGACATCGTCTACGCCCGCAGTGGCGAGATTCTCTGGATGAAGGCCGCCGCATGGCTCATCGTCATCGGCCTGGTCTTCGCGATCATCCCGCGGCTGGTCAACCTCGTGCAGGTGTGGATCACCTCCCGCCGCAGCGCGCTTAGCGGCGACCGGCTCGATTTCTGGCTCAACCTGCTGGCCATCATCGTGGCCACCATCAATGCCTTCGTGCACAGCCGCGATGCATATGCGGTGATTCCCGCGGGCGTGTGGCTTTCGGTCGCCACCGTCCTCCTCCTGGCTATCGGTCACATCGTCATGGCGGTGCAACAGTCCGCTCCGGGGAACCTCATCCATGAATAAGATTCCCTACCGCAGCGTTCTCGCCATGGCCTGCGTCGCCGTTCTCGGCGGGTGCGACCAGAAGGCTTCGTACCAGCCGGACCAGCAATCAGGCAGCAATCCGGCCCTGCCCAGGGCCCAGCGCTTTCTCGTGCCACCCATGCAGGTGCCCGACAAGGCCGGCTGGAAGCAGGGCCAGACGCCGACGGTCGCACCAGGATTGAAGATCGAAAGCATCGCCACCGGCCTGATGCATCCGCGCCAGCTCTATGTCCTGCCCAACGACGACATCCTCGTCGTCGAATCCAACAGCCCGGGCACGGAGCCGCTGACCACGCCCAAGCAGCTGATCGCCGGCATAGTGAAGAACCAGTCCGGCAAGGGCGGCAAAGGCGGTAACCGCATCACCCTGCTGCGCAAGAACGGCACGAGCGGACAGTGGGAAAAACATACCTTCATCGAGAACCTGAACTCGCCCTTCGGCGTGCAGCTGATCGGTGATTCGCTCTATGTGGCCAATACCGACGGCATCGTGAAGTTTCCCTATGTGACGGGGGAAACCGAGATCAAGACACCCGGCGTCGGCTTTACGGACCTGCCCAATACCATCAACCACCACTGGACCAAGTCGCTCCTGGCCAGCCCGGATGGCAGCAAGCTATACGTGGGCGTGGGCTCCAACAGCAACATCACCGAGAACGGCCTGGCCGTGGAGTACCGCCGCGCGGACATCCTCGAGGTGGACGTCGCCACGGGCGCGAGCCGCATCTTTGCTTCGGGCTTGCGCAATCCGACCGGCCTGCAATGGGAGCCGACCACCGGCAAGCTCTGGGCCATCGTGAACGAGCGCGACGAGATCGGCGCCGACCTCGTGCCCGACTACATGACTTCCGTGCACGAGGGCGCCTTCTACGGCTGGCCTTATAGCTACTACGGCCAGAATGTGGACACCCGCGTCAAACCGCAGCGCCCCGACATGGTCGCCAAGGCGATCAAGCCCGACTACGCCCTAGGCTCGCACGTGGCCGCGCTCGGCCTGCTGATGTCCGCCAGCAACGCGCTACCGGCGAAGTATCAGGGCGGCGCCTTTATCGGCGAACACGGCAGCTGGGATCGCTCACCGCTGAGCGGTTACGAGGTGGTGTTCGTGGCATTCAAGGACGGTACGCCGGTCGGCAAGCCGCAATCCGTCGTCAGCGGCTTCTACTCGAAGGACGAGAAGCAGCTGTTCGGCGCCCCGGTGGGGCTGGTGCAGGACAAGGAAGGCGCGATTCTGGTCGCGGACGATGTCGGCGACACGGTTTGGCGGGTGACGGCAGCAGCAAAATAAGAAGTTTCAAGCCCACTGTGGGACCCACTGTGGGAGCCGCTTAAGCGGCGATGGCAGGTTGACTCAACCCCCATCGCCGGCATAGCCGGCTCCCACACAACGCTCGGATTAACGGGCGTTCTTTTTCTTTTCGTCCTTGGCGGCCTTCTTTTCTTTCATGGTCTTGGCCGGCTTTTTCTTGTCGCTCTTCTTTGAATCCATACCCTTGCTCATAACGCCTCCTCGGTCAGGGTTACCGCGCGTGCTGCGCGCCTGATGCGAAGATTACGCCAATCCGCGGTAACGAAGCGCGTCGACGAACAGCGTTAGTGCCGACGAGGTGTGCCGCCGGTTGGGGTAGTAGAGGTGGTAGCCCGGAAACGGCGCGCACCAGTCCTCCAGCACCGGCACGAGGTCGCCCCGCTCGATGTGGGGCGCTGCCATATCTTCGGGCACCCAGGCCAGACCCAGACCGTCCAGCGCCGCGCGCAGGATATGCGCCGTGCTGTTGAGGGTCAGTTGCCCTTCCACGCGAACCTTGATCTCGCGCCCATCCTTCTCGAACTCCCACGGAAACAGCGTGCCGTAGGTTGGCAAACGGATGTTGATGCAGTTGTGCGTGGTGAGGTCCTGCGGCACGGACGGCCGGCGGTGATGTTCGAAGTACGACGGCGCGGCAACCACCATCATGCGGAAGTCGGGGCCGACGCGAACCGCGATCATGCCGTTGCCGACCTGCTCTCCGAGCCGGATGCCGAAGTCGTAGCGCTCGGCAACGATGTCGACCAACTCGTTGTTGGCCGATACCTCAACCTGGATATCCGGATACATCGGCAGGAAGGTGGCCAGCATGGGCTGGAGCACGGCCTCGACCGCATGGACCGACGTACTGATGCGGATCGCTCCGGCCGGCTTTTCCCGGAACGAGCTCAGGCCCGCCAGCTCCACTTCGATGTCATCGAACATCGGACCGATACTGGTCACCAGCCGCTGCCCTGCTTCGGTGGTCGACACGCTGCGTGTGGTGCGGGCGAGCAGACGCACGCCGAGGCGGCCTTCGAGCTTGCGGATGGTGTGGCTCAGGGCCGACTGGGTGGTGTCCAGCTTGGCCGCGGCGCGCGTGAAGCTGCCTTCCCTGGCGACGGCAAGGAAGGCGACGAGGTCGTGGAGATCCTTGCGCATGACACGTGAAGCCTGATCATGAGTGATGGCGAAACTTTAGCACCACGGACGAAGCAAGGTGGTCGAAAGCCTTGGTGCAGGCCATTCCGTCAACGAAAGTCCAGGGATTCATGAATTCCGACTATGAGAGCAAGGCCGTTTGGCCGCCTAGTCGCGCGCGCGTGGGGACCCTAGATTGCTTCTCTCAAAGAGGACATGACATGCAGACACGCAAACTTGGATCCACCGGTCTCGAGGTCTCGGCCATCGGCCTTGGTTGCATGGGGCTGAGCTTCGGCTACGGCCCCGCCACCGAACGCGAAGCCGCCATCGCCCTGATCCGCGCAGCGGTGGAGCGTGGTGTGACCTTTTTCGATACCGCCGAGGTGTACGGACCGTTTACCAACGAGGACGTGGTCGGGGAGGCGCTCGCCCCGTTCCGCGACCAGGTGGTGATCGCCACCAAGTTCGGTTTCGATGTCGGCGGCGTGCAGGGCGCGCTCAATAGCCGCCCCGACCACATCAAGGCCGTCGCCGAGGCATCGCTGAAGCGGCTCCGCACTGACGTCATCGACCTGTTCTACCAGCATCGCGTGGACCCGTCCGTGCCGATCGAGGACGTCGCTGGCGCGGTCAGGGACCTGATCGCCGAGGGCAAGGTGAAACACTTCGGTCTTTCGGAGGCCGGTGTGCAGACGATTCGCCGTGCGCACGCCGTGCAGCCTGTGGCGGCACTGCAAAGCGAGTACTCGCTGTTCTGGCGTGAGCCGGAGGTCGAAGTCATCCCCACGCTCGAAGAGCTCGGCATCGGCTTCGTGCCGTTCAGCCCACTGGGCAAGGGCTTTCTTACCGGAAAGATCGACTCGGACACGAACTTCGACAGCAAGGACTTCCGCAACAGCGTGCCGCGCTTCTCGGCGGAATCGCGCAAGGCCAACCAGGCGCTGGTCGAGCTGCTCGGCACGATCGCAAAAGCAAAACAGGTCACGCCAGCCCAGATCGCACTCGCCTGGCTGCTGCACCAGAAGCCGTGGATCGCCCCGATTCCCGGCACGACCAAGCTGCACCGCCTGGAAGAGAACCTCGGTGCGGCCAACGTCGTGCTCAATGCCGCCGACCTGCGCGAGATCGACGATTCGGTTTCGAAGATTCCGCTGCAGGGCGAACGCTATCCCGCCCACCTGCAGGCACTCGTCGGCCGCTGAGTTCTACCGCAGCGCAGCTTGAGCAATCCCGCCGCCCGGCTACACTGGGGAAATCACAGGTGTCCTGCCGTCGCTTACGCGGCGCGCAGGGTGAAACGGGAAGCCGGTGCGGATCGCAAGATCCTATTCCGGCGCTGCCCCCGCAACGGTAAGCGAGAACACCCGACGAAGAGACCACTGCGCCTGGCGCGGGAAGGTGTCGGGGTGGTGCGGTATGCATCGCTCGCAAGCCCGGAGACCGGCCTGTGCAGGTGCCTTCGGGTGCCTCCTCGGGTGTTGCGGCGGGCAACCGGACGGGCTGATACGGCGCGGCTGTCCCCTGCTGCTCCGCGTCCTCTTGTCTGCTCCGCAGCACCCATTTCGCGGGTGAGCGTACGGAGCAGGACCATGAACAAGCTGGACTCAGTTGCGACCGATGTCGCGACCGTTAAATTGCTGATCGACGGCGTCTTCGTCGAATCCCGAACCACCCAATGGCGCGATGTCGTCAACCCGGCCACGCAGGCGGTGCTCGCGCGGGTGCCATTCGCCACCGCCGACGAAGTGAACGCCGCAGTGGCCGCCGCCGCGCAAGCGTTCAAGACCTGGCGCAAGACACCCATCGGCGCCCGCGCCCGCATCTTCCTGAAGTACCAGCAACTCATTCGCGAGCATATGGGCGAGCTCGCCGCCCTGCTCAGCGCGGAGCAGGGCAAGACCCTTCCCGACGCCGAGGGCGATGTATTCCGCGGCCTGGAAGTGGTCGAGCACGCGGCGGCGATCGGCAACCTGCAATTGGGCGAACTGGCCAACAACGTGGCCGGCGGCGTCGATACCTATACCCTGCTGCAGCCGATCGGCGTATGCGCAGGTATCACCCCGTTCAATTTTCCCGCGATGATTCCGCTGTGGATGTTCCCCATGGCCATCGCCACCGGCAACACCTTCGTGCTGAAGCCGTCCGAACAGGATCCGATGGTGACGATGCGCCTGGTGGAACTGGCGCTGGAAGCCGGCATTCCCAAGGGCGTGCTCAATGTCGTGCACGGCGGCGAAGACGTGGTCAACGCGATCTGCGATCACGCCGATATCAAGGCGGTCTCCTTCGTCGGCTCCACGCGCGTCGGCACCCACGTCTATCACCGCGCGTCGCAGAGCGGCAAACGCGTGCAGTGCATGATGGGTGCGAAGAATCACGCGGTGGTGCTGCCGGACGCAAACAAGGAACAGACGCTCAACGCCCTCGCTGGCGCGGCGTTCGGTGCGGCTGGGCAACGCTGCATGGCGGCATCCACTGCCGTGCTGGTAGGCGAGGCGCAGTCCTGGATTCCCGACCTCGTGGCCAAGGCCAAGACACTGAGGGTCGGTGCGGGCAACGCCGCCGGGACCGATGTCGGCCCGCTGATTTCCTGCGCGGCGCGCGAGCGCGTCGAGGCCTTCATCGCCTCGGGCGTGGCACAAGGCGCGACGCTCGAGCTCGACGGCCGCAAGCCGCAGGTACCCGGCTTCGAGGAAGGCAACTTCGTCGGCCCGACCATTTTCTCTGGCGTTCGTCCCGGCATGCGCATCTACGACGAAGAGATCTTCGGGCCCGTGCTGGTCATCCTAGCCGCCGACTCTCTCGACGACGCGATCGAACTCGTCAACGCCAACCCGAATGGCAATGGCACCGCCGTGTTCACCCAGTCCGGTGCCGCCGCGCGTCGCTTCCAGGAAGACATCGACGTGGGCCAGGTAGGCATCAACGTGCCGATCCCCGTTCCGGTGCCGCTGTTCTCGTTCACCGGCTCGCGCGCCTCGAAGCTGGGCGATCTCGGTCCGTACGGCAAGCAGGTCGTCATGTTTTACACGCAGACCAAGACGGTGACGCAGCGCTGGTTCGACGACGACACCCTGCATGTCGGCGTCAACACCACCATCAGCCTCAAGTGATGGTGGCTGTGATGGATATCCCGCGGATTCCACCACCCCAGACGGACCTGACCGAGGACCAGCTGGCCTTTCGCGACGCCGCCCACGCGTTCGCGCTGGCCGAGCTTGCCCCGCATGCGGCACGCTGGGATGCCCAGAGCGAGTTCCCGCGCGAGGCGATCGGCAAGGCCGGCGAGCTGGGCTTCTGCGGCCTCTATGTCGACGAGCAGGCCGGCGGCACAGGCCTGACCCGCCTGGACGCGGCCATCGTGTTCGAGGAGCTGGCTGCCGTCGATCCGTCGACAGCGGCCTTCATCAGCATCCACAACATGGCCACATGGATGCTTACCGCGCACGCCACCCCCGCGCTACGTGACACCTGGGGACCGCTTCTGGCCAGCGGTGCGAAGCTCGCTTCGTATTGTCTCACCGAGGCGGGTGCCGGCTCGGATGCGGGCTCGTTGAAAACCCGCGCCGAGCGTGACGGCGACTCCTACCTGATCAGCGGCAGCAAGGCCTTCATTTCCGGTGCCGGCGCCACGGACATGCTCGTGGTCATGGCGCGCACGGCCGAGGGTGGCGCTCGTGGCATCAGCGCGTTCGCTGTTCCTGCGCATTCGCATGGTATTGGCTACGGACGCAACGAGGAGAAGCTGGGTTGGCACAGCCAGCCCACGCGCAGCGTGAGCTTCGACGGCGTGCGCATTCCCGCGGACCATCGCCTGGGAGCGGAGGGTGAAGGCTTCAAGATCGCCATGAAGGGTCTCGATGGTGGCCGATTGAATATCGCCGCCTGTTCACTGGGCGCTGCACAGGGTGCCCTGGATGCGGCCCGCCGCTACATGGGCGAACGCAAGCAGTTCGGCAAGAAGCTGGGTGAGTTCCAGGCCTTGCAGTTCAAGCTGGCCGACATGGCCACGCAACTCGTCGCCGCGCGGCAGATGGTGCACGCCGCCGCACGCAAGCTCGACGCCGGTAGCAGCGACGCGACCGTCTGGTGCGCGATGGCCAAGCGCTTCGCCACCGACGCGGGCTTCGCCATCTGCAACGACGCCCTGCAAATCCATGGTGGCTACGGTTATATCCGCGAGTACCCGATCGAGCGTCTGTTGCGCGATTCCCGCGTGCACCAGATTCTCGAAGGCACCAACGAAATCATGCGCGTTATCATCGCGCGTCACCTGCTCAATACCGAAGAGGAACTGCGATGAGCGACACCGCGACGCGCTACACCGGACTTACGCTGGAGATCGACGGTCACGTGGCCGTTGTCACGCTTTCCAACGCGCCGGCCAACGCCTGGACCCGCGACAGCCTGGTCGCCTTGCGCAACCTCGTCCACGACCTCGACGCCAACCGCGACATCTACGCGCTGGTAGTCACCGGCGAAGGCGAGAAGTTCTTCTCGGCCGGCGCCGACCTCAAGCAGTTTGCCGATGGCGACAAGGCCGTGGCCCGCGAAGCTGCACGTCGCTTCGGTGAAGCGTTCGAGGCGCTTTCCGCCTTCCGCGGCGTCAGCATCGCGGCAATCAACGGCTACGCAATGGGCGGTGGTCTCGAGTGTGCCCTGGCGTGCGACCTGCGCATCGTCGAAGAACAGGCTCAGCTGGCGTTGCCCGAGGCCGGCGTCGGCCTGCTCCCATGCGCGGGCGGCACGCAGAATCTCGCCCGCCTTGTCGGTGAAGGCTGGGCCAAGCGAATGATCCTCCTCGGTGAGCGCGTGGATGCGGCGACGGCACTGCGCATCGGCCTGGTCGAAGAAGTCGTGCCGAAGGGCGAATCGCGAACGCGCGCCATCGCCTGGGCGCTGCAGGCGGGCAAGCAGAGCCCGACCAGTGTCGCCGCATGCAAGCGACTGGTGCAGGCCACGCGCACGCAAAGCCACGCGACGGCCCTGGTCAGCGAGCGCGAAGCCTTCGTCGACCTGTTCGACAGCCAGGACCAGAAGGAGGGCGTGCTCGCCTTCCTCGAAAAGCGCGCGCCCCAGTGGACGAACGCATGAGTGACGCGACCCTCCCGCAGGTGGATGAAGCACCGGTGCTTTTCGAAGAACACGCCGGCGAGAACGGCAAACGCATCGGCATCGCCACGCTCAACACGCCGAAGACCCTCAACGGCCTTTCGCTCGAGATGGTGCGACTGCTCGACGAACGGCTGCGCGCGTGGGCGGCGGACGATGCGGTCGTCGTGGTCGTCCTGCAGGGTGCGGGGGAGAAAGCATTCTGCGCGGGCGGCGACCTGCATAGCCTGTACAAGTCCATGCGCGCTTACCAGGCCAGCGGTAGCAGTGACGTTCGGGACAATACCTATGCGAGCGACTTCTTTTCGGTGGAGTACCGGCTCGACTACCTGATCCACACCTACCCGAAGCCGATCCTGTGTTGGGGTCACGGCATCGTCATGGGCGGCGGCATCGGCCTGATGGCCGGCGCGAGCCACCGCGTGGTGACCGAACGCTCGCGGCTCGCGTTTCCGGAAATCACCATCGGCTTGTATCCGGACGTCGGCGGCAGCTACCTGCTGCACCGGGTTCCGGGGAACGCAGGCGTTTTCCTTGCACTCACCGGCGCACCGCTCAACGGCGGCGACGCGATCCATGCCGGCCTTGCCGACGTGCAGCTGCCTGCGGAAAGCCGCGAGGCGCTCGATGCGGCGCTCCTGCTGGTGTCATGGGCGGACGATGCGAAGGCCAATGCGGCCATGCTCACCGAGGTTCTGGCGCGCTTCGCCGTGCCGGCCACGGCCGGGCCGCTGCAGACCCATCAGGCCCCCATCGCTTTCGCCTGTTCACACGGCGCCCTCGACATGGTCGTTGCCGCGATCCAGGCCATGCCTGGCGACGACCCGTGGCTGGCGACAGCGCGGCAGACCCTGGACGCCGGTGCACCGGGTTCGGCACGCCTGGCGTTTGCGCTGCAACGGCGTGCCGGACTCCTGTCCCTGGCTGACACGTTTCGCCTGGAATACGTGGTCTCGCTTCACTGCGCCGGCTACGGCGACTTTGCCGAAGGCATCCGTGCCTTGTTGATCGACAAGGACCGCACACCGCACTGGCGTCCGGCGACGCTTGCCGACGCAACGCCGGCATGGGTTGCCCCCTTCTTCATTGAGCCCTGGCACGCTGGGGAACACCCGCTGCGTGACCTGGGCACCGACACGCATCGAGGAACGCAACGATGAGTAGCATCGCCTTCATCGGCCTGGGCAACATGGGTGGCCCGATGGCCGCCAACCTGCTCAAGGCCGGGCACACGCTGCATGTTTTCGATCTGGCCGCCGACGCGATCGCGCAGGCCGTGTCACAGGGGGCCACCGCGGCGAGTACCGCCATCGAGGCCGTCCGGAGCGCCGAGGTAGTGATCTCGATGCTGCCGGCAAGTCGCCATGTGGAGGGCTTGTACCTCGGTGAGGGCGGTCTGCTTTCGCATATACCCGCCGGGGCGCTGGTGATCGACTGCAGCACGATCGCCCCGGCGTCCGCGCAGAAGGTGGCCAAGGCGGCCAACGCGCGCGGGCTGGCGATGATCGACGCCCCCGTGTCCGGTGGCACCGCCGGCGCGACCGCCGGCACCCTCACCTTCATCGTGGGCGGTGACAGCGATGCGCTGGCGCGTGCGCGCCCCGTGCTGGCGAACATGGGCAAGAACATCTTCCACGTCGGCGCCAGCGGCGCGGGCCAGGTGGCCAAGCTGTGCAACAACATGGCGCTGGGCGTCATCATGGCCGTCACCGGCGAGGCCATCGCACTGGGCGTCGCACACGGCCTCGACCCGGCGGTGCTGTCGCAGATGATGGCCGTGAGTACCAGCCGCAGCTGGGCGACCGAAGTATGCAATCCCTGGCCTGGCGTTCTCGAAAACGCGCCCGCCTCGCGTGGCTACACCGGCGGCTTCGGCAACGATCTCATGCTCAAGGACCTCGGGCTCGCAGCCGAAGCGGCGATGGGCATAGGCGCATCGATTCCGCTGGGTGAACTCGCGCGCAACCTCTACGCGATGAACAGCCAGGCAGGCAACGGCGGGCTGGATTTCTCCAGTGTCGTGAAGCTGGTGGCGAAGGGTTCTTAAGTAGCGGATGAGCCGATTAGAGGATATATTCGGCTCACCTTATGAGCCGAATAGCGGCCTTATTCGGCTCATGAAGCCCGCGCGAGGCGAAATGATCGACCCAAAATGGATCTGGCAACACGCTGACTGGCCTGCCTTTCGCTGGCATGGCGACCGCGTGCCCGCACTTCTGCGGGCCTGCCAGCTCGCCCAGGGACGCCTGCTGGGAGCGGTAGATTCCGCCGGCACCGAGGCCGGCCTCGAGACCGAACTGGATGCCCTGCTGCAGAACATCGTCACGTCCTCGGCCATCGAGGGCGAGGAACTGAACGCGGGTTCGGTACGCTCTTCGTTGGCGAAGCGGCTGGGCGTCGACGGGGACGCGGATGGACGCCGCACGCCACGCAGCGAAGGCCTCGCCGAGCTGATGGTGGACGCGACGCAGCACTATGCCAGCCCACTCGATCTCCCGCGGCTGTTCCACTGGCACCGCCTGCTGTTTCCTGCCGAGGAAACGCTGCTACCCGTGCGCATTCGCGTCGGCGAACTTCGCGGCGACGAACCCATGCAGGTCGTATCCGGCCGCCTCGACAAACCGACCGTGCATTTCGAAGCGCCGCCACGCGCCGGCCTCGACACGCAAGTCGACACGTTTCTCGCCTGGTTCGACTCCAGTGCGAAGGCGTCCACGCTGGATCCCCTCCTGCGCGCCGGCATCGCCCACTTCTGGTTCGTCACGCTGCATCCCTTCGACGATGGCAACGGACGCCTCACGCGTGCCATCACCGATCTTGCCTTGGCCCAGGCGGAACACCAGGCGATTCGCTTCTACACGATGTCGGCCAGCATCCTGGCCGATCGGTCGGGCTACTACCGCGTGCTCGAAGAAAGCCAGAAGGGTGATCTCGACATCACGGCGTGGCTGTTGTGGTTTCTGCAGACCTTGCTCGACAGTCTCGAGCAGGCGTTGTTGCGCATCGACCGCGTGCTCGGCAAGGCGCGGTTCTGGCGTCAACACGGGGAGTACGTACTATCTGCCGAGCAGCGCAAGGTCATCAACAGGCTGCTTGACGGCGGGGAACGCGGCTTTGCCGATGGCATCAATGCTTCGCAGTATCAGGCGGTGGCCAAGGTATCCAAGGCCACGGCCACGCGTCACCTGGGCGATCTCACGGAGAAGGGTCTCCTGCGCCGGCTTCCCGGCGGCGGCCGCAGTACCCGCTATGAGATCGACTGGCCCGACGGGCGTGCCACACGATGATGACGACATTCGGATCGGCGGTCCGCCTATGGCTTGGCATGCTGATCGTCAGCCTTGCCGCCGTGCTGGCTTCGGTGCTGCTCGGTGGCGGTGACTCGACCGTCGCGGCATCGTGGCAGGGCCTGGTGTCTTCGGCCGATACGCCGATGCACTCGATCATCTGGGAACTGCGCCTGCCCCGCTCGATCGCTGCATACGGCGTGGGCGGCCTGTTGGCGATGTCGGGTTGCCTGATGCAGATCCTGGTGCGCAACCCGCTGGCGGATCCCTACACGCTCGGCCTCTCCGGCGGCGCTTCCGTCGGCGCCCTCGGTGCGATGCTCGGCGGCCTGGGTGCGGTGCTCACGGCGGCGGGTGCGGCATCGGGGGCCTTGATTGCCTGCCTGGCCGTGTTCGTGCTCGGCCATCGTGACCTCCTCTCGCGCCAGCGTGCGGCGCAGCGCGAAGACTCCACCGACTTGATCCTGATCGGCGTGATGCTGGCGTCCGGCTTCGGCGCCATCGTCAGCATGATGCTGGTGCTGGCACCGGACAAGAACCTGCGCGGCATGCTGTTCTGGATGATGGGCGACCTCAGCGGTGTCGCCAACCCGCTGCTTCCCGTCATCGCGTTGCTCCTTGGCGTGTTGTTTGTCGTACCGCTCGGGCGACAGCTGAACCTGCTCGGCCGCGGCGAAGAATCCGCAAGCGCGCTGGGTGTACGCCCCAACGTGGTGAAGTCTGCGATCTTCGTCATCGCCTCGCTGGCGACGGCCGTGGCGGTGACCACGGCCGGCACGGTGGGATTCGTTGGCCTGGTGGTGCCGCATGCCCTGCGCCGGGTCATCGGCAACGACCAACGTGTACTGATTCCCGCGTGCGCCATCGGCGGCGGCATCGTGGTCGTCGTAGCCGATACGATCTCGCGCATTGTGGCCGATCCCATCCAGTTGCCGGTCGGTGCGGTCATGGCGGTGATCGGCGTGCCGACCTTCATGTTCCTGCTGGTGAAACGCCGATGAGCAGCGTTCTCGCCACCGAAGCCATCAGCCTGTCCATACGTGATCGGCTGCTCGTGCGCGAGCTGAGCATGCGCGTCGAGCCAGGCCAGGTCTGGTGCGTACTGGGGCCGAACGGCGCAGGGAAATCGACCCTGCTGCGCACGCTAGCCGGCTTGCGTGACCCCGACCACGGTCGCGTTGCCCTGGGTGGACGCGACATCGCCAGCTACCGCCCGATCGAACTCGCGCGCCTGCGCGGATTCCTGCCCCAATCCATCGTCGACGCCTTCAGCCTCACCGTGATGGAAGCGGTGATCGCCGCACGCCATCCGCGCCTGCCGTTCTGGGCATGGGGTGACGAGGATCTCGAACCTGCACAGCGCGCCCTGCGTACCTTCGAACTCGAGTCGCTGGCGGAACGCGATGTCACCACGTTGTCCGGCGGCGAACGCCAGCGCGTGAACATCGCAGCGCTATTCACCCAGAATGTCGATGTGATGCTCCTGGACGAACCCCTGTCGTCGCTGGACCTTCATCACCAGATGAAGACGCTGCATGAATTGCTGCACACGGCGGCGCACGACGGGAAATCCGTGGTGTATACCGTGCACGACATCAACCTGGCCTTCCAGCATGCAACGCATGCCGTGCTTCTGGACGGCAACGGTGGCGCGCTCGCCGGTCTGAAAGACGACGTGATCACCAGCGATCACCTGTCGGCGGCATTCCACCATCCTATCCACGGCGTCACGCTCGACGGGGAACGCTTCTTCCGCGCCGGACGCCTCAACGGACTCTCCCCATGATTCGCCGTTTCGCCCTGCTCGCGCTTCTCATGACGGGCACCGCCAGCGCCGCCGTTACCGTGACCGACGACGCGGGTCGCGTCGTGACCCTGAAGGCGCCGGCGCATCGCATCGTCAGTCTTGCCCCGAACATTACCGATGCGCTGTTCGCCGCCGGCGCCGGGGCCTATGTCGTGGGGACGTCGCGCTTCAGCGATCACCCGGCCGAAGCGAAGAAGGTAACCATCGTCGGCGATGCCACGATGATCGACCTGGAGCGGATCGTTGGCCTGAAGCCGGATGTCATCGTCGTCTGGCGCAGCGGTACGCCGGCTGCGCAGGTGGAAAAGTTGAGCCGGCTCGGCATCCCGATCTTCTATTCGGAAACGACGCGGCTTGCCGATGTCGCCCCGGCGACCCGGCGCTTCGGCACGCTGGCCGGCACCCAGGAACAAGCCGACCGGAACGCCGCCGCGTTCGACGCCTCGCTGGCAAGGCTTCGCAGCGACTATGCCGGCAAGGCGCGGTTGAAGGTGTTCTATCAGATTTGGGACCGCCCCCTCATGACCATCGGCCGCGCACAGATTATCGACGACGCGCTGGATCTCTGCGGTGGCGACAACATCTTCGCCGACCTCTCGCAGGCGGCTCCCACCGTCACCCGCGAGGCCGTGCTGGCACGTGACCCCGACGTCATCATCGGCGGTGACGGCGGCCGCGATGCACTGGCCAGCTGGCGCCAGAGCGGGTTCCTCCGCGCCGTGAAGCACGACAACGTGATCACCATCGACGCCCCGACCCTCGCCCTGCCCTCGGCCTCGATCCTCGCCAGCGTGGATCTGCTCTGCCACACGCTGGACGAAGCCCGCGCGCGAAACCAGCACTGACCAGTGACACGGTGGCGCCTTCAGGGCTTCGCGGCGGTGGCTCCCGGCGGCAAACGATAGCGCTGCTGAGCGTATGCCCAGCTCGGCCACAGCGCGTGCGCCAGCGCTTCTTTCTCCAGCGTCGGGTCGATCGATACCGGATCGAACTTCTCGCCGTCGATCAGGTAGTGATACTGCGCCGCCGGCTGATTCGGCCGGAGCACGATGAGGCGATCGCCCTTGAGGTAACCGTAGTTGTCGCCGTACTGCATGATGGCGCGGTCCGGGTAGCGCTGGGTCAGGTCGGCGCCGAGCATCGGATGCTCGCTGCTGATGCCGATGAGCGAAAGCAGGGTGGGCGCAAGGTCGACCTGGCTGACGATGTGGTCGTCCTTCTTCACCGGCACGCCGGCGCCGAGGATCAGCGCGGGAATGTGGAAATGGGTGACCGGCACCAGGTTGGCGCCGAACACGCGTGCATCGTGGTCCGCGACGATCAGGAACACCGTGTGGTCCCAGTACGGCGACTGCTTCGCGCGGTCGAAGAAGCGACCGATCGACCAGTCCGCATAGCGCACCGCATTGGCGTTGCTGGCGGGCTCGCCTTCCGGCGTGATCCGGCCTTTCGGATACTCCCACGGGGTGTGGTTCGAGACGGAGAAGGCCACCGTGAGCGTCGGCTTGTCACTGTCGTCCATCAACCGCTGGTGCAGCTCGTTGAACATGTCCTCGTCGGACGCACCCCAGGAACCGATGAAGCCCGGCTTGGTCTTGAAGCTCGCGCTGTCGACCACTTCGTTGAAACCGTTGCCGAAGAAGAACGAACGCATGTTGTCGAAGTGCGCTTCTCCGCCGTAGAGGAAGCGCGTGTGGTAACCGAAGGTGTCGAGCAAGGCACCGAGGGTGAAGAAGTCGCGCTGGCTGCGCGGCAGCTTGAGCACGGCCTCGGCCGGCGTCGGCAGGAAACCCGTGGTGACGGCTTCGAGACCGCGCGCGGAGCGCGTACCGGTGGCGTAGGTGCGGGTCAGCCACCAGCCTTCGTTGGAAAGCTTGTCCAGTTCGGGTGTGTAACCGTCGCCACCGAGACTGCCGACGAACTGCGCACCCAGGCTTTCCTCGAGGATGATCACCAGGTTGTACGGTTTGTCGCCCTTTCGCGTGGCCTGCTGGCGATGCAGGCTGGGATAAGTGGCATCGAGCGGCGGGCCGTCCAGACCAGCCGCCCGGCGCACGATCGACTGCATCTCGTCATCGGGCAATTTGCCGTAGACCGCCGATGCGGAGCGCTCGTTGCCCAGCGCGATCGCCGCGTTGAGTACGTTGTAGAGCGAGTTCAACGGAAGGGTGTTGACCATCGCGTCGTTGGTGAAGGCGACCTGCGAGGCGTTGAGCGGACGATGTTGCAGGGTGCCGCGGCCAGCAAGGAAGAGCACGGCGAACAGGACCACGGTGGCCACGGGGCGCATCCAGCCGCGCACGGGAGCGCGATCGGGTTGCCGCGTCGGCAGCAGGCGGAAACCGAGCCAGCCGATCAGTGCGAACGCCACCAGACCCGCGGCGACGGACAGCTTGTAGCCGTTCCACAGCATGGAGGCTACTTCGTGTGGGCTGGTCAGGTACTCGAAATACAGGCGGTTCGGACGCGTGTCGTATTCGACGATGAACTGCGGTGTCGAGACTTCCAGCAGGACGAAGGCCAGCCACCAGAAGCGCAACCACCATGCCGCGATGCGGGTGGGCCATGCCCGGTGTCCGAGCCAGGGCGACAGCAGTGCGGGCAGGGCGACGATCATCGCGATGAGCGAGAGGTCGATGCGCCAGCCACCCAGCAGCACCGGCCAGAGGCCACCGCCGTCGTGGACGCGCGACCATTGCCACACGGACAGGCCGACGCGGGAAAGCGTCAGGAAGACGAGGGCGGCAACGATGAAACGCCAGGTGAGCTTGCGCACGATGGAGTATCCGGGCAGGTTACGACCCGAAGACTTTACACTGTGCGCCCAAGAAACGACTTACAGCAGCCTTTCAGGCCCGCACGAGGACCGACGATGTTCAGACTGGCCGACACCAAGCCGATCGCCAATGGGCACATCCGCGAGGTGTACCAGCACCCGGACGACCCCGACCTGCTGATCAAGGTGATCACCAGCGCATCGATCGAAGAGCGCTGGAACCAGGCACCGTGGTATCGCCGAATTGCGCGCAGCGGGCCGTACAAGGACTTCGTGCGCGAGTTCAAGGAATACGTCACGAGTATCTACGTGGGCGCGTATGCAACCTCGCCGCTGGCGCGCATCGTCGGCCTGGAGATGACCGACATCGGCATGGGGCAGATCGTGGAGAAGGTGCGTCGTCCGGACGGCCAGCTCGCGCCGACGCTGCATGCCTGGGTCCAGGCCGAAGGCTTCACCGAGAAGACGCGGGTCGAGCTCGAGGAATTCTACGCTCGCCTGCTCAGCCACAATGTCATCGCCGCCGACCTGCATGCGTGGAACGTGGTGTATGGCGAGGACTCACGCGGTGGCCCGCGCCTGGTGATGATCGATGGCTTCGGCGAGAAGAACATCGTGCCGCACTGTTCGATGAATCGTGCGCACAATGCGTCGCGCACGAAGAAGAAGTACGAGCGCATGTTGAAGCGAACGATGGCCGAGGCGCCGAAGCGCTAGGGCGTCGCCGCTGAAGCGGCTCCCACAGGGACAAAGAAAGCATCGCCGCTGAAGCGGCTCCCACAGGGGCAAAGAAAGCATCGCCGCTGAAGCGGCTCCCACAGGGGCAAAGAAAGCATCGCCGCTGAAGCGGCTCCCACAGGGGCAAAGAAAGCATCGCCGCTGAAGCGGCTCCCACAGGGGCAAAGAAAGCATCGCCGCTGAAGCGGCTCCCACAGGGGCAAAGAAAGCATCGCCGCTGAAGCGGCTCCCACAGGGGCAAAGAAAGCATCGCCGCTGAAGCGGCTCCCACAAGGAGCAGGCGGTCGCTCCTTGTGGGAGCCGCTTCAGCGGCGATGCTCTTATTCCTCCAACACCGGCGCCAGCGGCAAAGCCTCCGGCACGCACCCCGCCCGACTCCCATCCCCCGGCAACAACGCCGAGCGCACGCGATTGGCAAGGCCCATATCCACGACCTTCTCGCGAATCACGCAGCTATCCAGCGCGTCCTCGTTGAGAAGAATCCAGCGATGCGTCGGATCAATGCGCTGCCACGCACGGGCGTCGGCCATCTGCAATGCGGCGTCGCGCGTGAAGCCAAACTCGGCCACGGGGCGTCGCGCCTGGTAAAGCACTTCCTCTCGCCACGAGACCAGGGCGAGCTGGCCGTCCGGACCAATGCGCGCATCGGCCTCGCTCATCAGCTGGGTGGCGGACTGGTTGGCATTGAGCAACGGATACGTCGCGACCGGCCAGACGATCCACGCAAGACCGACACCGAGCATGAGAGCGAGGGCGCCGCGCCGCGGACGGTACACCGCGGCGGCCAGCAGAAAGGCGACGCCGACCGCGACGACGCACAGCCACAGCGACTGACCGTTATCGGGCAGTTCGTAGCCCGCGGCGATGCGCCGCGCCGCCTTCGGCGCGGCCATCCAGGCCCAGGTGCCAACACTGGCGAACACCACGCCCGATGCCACCGTGATGCCGAAAGCCAGCCTCGGCAGCCAGCGCGTTTTCATCAGGTCGCCGAGGTAAGGCGCCATGGCCAGGGCCAGCATCGGCAGGCCCGGCAGGATGTAGATCGCGCGTTTGCCGCTGGGGATGGAAAAGAACACCAGCACCAGCACGAACCACACCAGCGGCATCCAGACACGTGGCTCGCGCAGGCGCAGCGCCTCCCGCCAGCGCGGGACGAGGAACGGGATCAACAGCCAGGTCGGCATCCACAAACGCAGGATCACCAGCAGGAAGAACCACGGGTCTTCCTCGTGCATCCATGAGTTGGCGTACCGGTCGGCGGTCTGGTGAAAGAGGATGTCCTGCACGTACGCCAGGTACTCGGGCGTGCGCAACCCGTAGGCCGCGATCAGCATCGGTCCCAGCCAGACGGCGATCGCCAGCAGGAAGGCCACCGCCCCACCGGCCCAGCGCCAGCCGTCGCCCTGGGTCCGCGCGAGGCCCGGCCACTGCCGCATGCGCATTACGGCATAGGGGATAAGCATGAGCAACGCGATTACCCCTACGCCCTTGGTAATCACCCCAAGGCCGGCGGCGAAGCAACCCAGCCAGTACATCTTCCAGTCGGGACCACGCAGGCAGTGCAGCAGCAGGCCCGTGTTGGCCAGGGTGATCCAGAACAGCTCGAGCGGGTCGATCTGGCCGTGCTTGACCACGTCGACAAAGGCCATCGTCGTCAGCACGATAGCCGCCGCGTGGAGGCCGACCCGTGCGTTCCACAGGCGACGGCCCAGATAGGCGACCAGGGCCAGGGTGCCCAGCCCGGAGAAGAGCGATGTCAGCAGGAACGCGCCACGCCAGCCGCCTGTGAGCCACATCCAGACCGCCTCGGTCCACATAAGCATGGGCGGCTTGTCGGCATAGAGTTCCGTGCCCCGGTGTGGGAAGAGCCACTGGCCGGATTCGAGCATCTGCCGGGCGACCAGGGCAAAGCGTGGCTCGTCCGGCGGCCAGGGGTCGCGCATGCCGATACCGGCCGCTAGCACCACCAGGGCGAAGAGCATGAACCAGCCGAACTCGCGGCGAAGGGATCGTTCGTCGGGGGAGGTCATCAAACAAAGGGGCATTGCCAGGTCGGTCCCCGATGCTAGTCGAGGCGGCTGACAGGTCCCTTACAACCGACGGAAGGGTATTGGGCCATTCCCATTTCAATTTTCCGGGGCTGGCACGTCTAGGGTGTTCGCCGGTGCGGAAATCGGCGCTCGTTCTGCCCGTACGGGCGTCGATTTCCCACCGTGCGAACCTATAGTGAACCCTTCTCAGCCTCATGAACGCGGTCAGACACACCATGGATCCCTCCGAGGCGGCGGGCACGCCAGCGGGCGGTAAACGTGCCGCACAGGTGGTTGCCCTGTTCCGTGAACACAATGCGGCGCTCGTGGGTTTCCTGCGTGCGCGGCTGAATTCGCACGCCGACGCCCAGGAAGTAGCGCAGGAGGTTTATCTCAAGCTGCTCTCGCTGGACGAGGCGACCCGGATCGACTCGCCGCGGGCCTTTCTTTTCCGGGCGGCCTCCAACCTGGCCGTGGACCGCCTGCGCATGCGCAACGTGCGCGCCGCCGCGCCGGTGGATCCGGACGACGACGACTGGCACGTCACGTCTATTCCCGAACAGCATGCCTCCGCCGTCGAGCAATGGCGCGGCCTGCGCCAGGCACTGGACGAATTGCCACCGAAGACCAGCCGGGCCTTTGTCATGCATGTGGTGGACGGGCGTGATTTCGCCGCGATTGCGCGGGACATGAAACTGAGTGAGCGCATGGTGCGCTATCACGTCGCCAACGCCCTTGCACACTGCCGTGAACGCCGTGATCGCGCGGAGAACCCCTTATGAATACCGCTGCCTCCGCCGATCGTCATATCGAGAACACCGCCGCCGACTGGTGGTCGCGTCTGCGCGACCCCGCGCTGCCCGAGCAGGCCATGCTGCAGTGGAGCGAGTGGCTCGAAGCCGATCTGCGCCACGCGACGGCGTTCGACCGCGCCTGCGCCGTGGCGGAATCGGTTGCCGTCATGGATGGTTCCACGCGCGAGGCCTTCGTGGCGCGCTATGCCCCCCTGACGATGCGTCGTGCGCCACCGCGGCTGGCCCTCGGCCTGGCAGCGGGCGTGGCCATCGTCGTGCTCGGCGCGGGCTTGTTCGTAGCGCTGCGGTCGACGGGTCCCGAGTCGACGCGCCAGTACGCCAGCGAACGGGCCGGGCACCGCGACATCGCCCTGCCGGACGGCTCAAGCATCGAACTGGGCGGCGCCACCTCGATCACCGCGAGATACGGCCGCGACGAGCGCGCCGTGGATCTCGAGGCCGGCGAGGCCTTCTTCCGGGTCGCGCATGCGGAGCGGCCCTTCGTGGTCACGGCCGGTCCGTTGCGGATCCGCGACCTGGGTACCGCCTTCAATGTCCGCCGGACGGGGAACCGCGTCACCGTGGCGGTGACGGAAGGTCGGGTACGCGTCTCGCCTTTGGCCACCGACGGCGACGCCGCCACGGTGGAGTTGGGCGCGGGCCGCGAAGTCTCGTACGACCCTGAGACCCAGGCGATGCGCATCCTCGACGTGACAGCGGCCTCGGCCACCGCCTGGCGCGGCCACCGGCTGGAGTTCGTCAACGAACCGCTGGCCTCGGTGCTGGACAACGTGAACCGCTACAGCGCGCGGCCGATCCGGCTGGCCGACGCCGATCTGGGCCGCCTGACGTTTACCGGTACCGTCGAGGTCGATACCATCGACAGCTGGGTATCCGCCTTGCCGCGGGTCTTCCCGGTTCGCGTGGACACCTACGCCGACCGGCTGGAGCTGGCTCGCCAGACATCCATGACGCGGAGTCAGAAGCCGCGCTGAAATTCACTCCTTGGGACGGCAGATCTTGCAGTACTCGCTTCGCGGGCGCCGGCGCGCATTCACCGGCGCTCTTGCGCTTGTGTGGGCGATTCGTGTTGCCTGTGCCGCCGACGCGCCGGCCGAGGGTTCCGGGAACACCGTCATCCCGTTCGACATCGCTCCCCAGCCGCTGGCGACCGCCCTGCTGGCCTGGGGCAAGCAGAGCAATGTGCAGGTACTGACCGCATCCGGCTCGATCGCCAACTGGCGCTCGTCCGGCGCCAGCGGCGTGCTCACCCCGAACGCGGCCCTCGACGAACTGCTTGCCGGCACCGATCTGGAAAGCGAGACCTACGACGCACGCACCGTGGTCGTGCGCCAGCGGCAGAAAGCCGACAACGCGACACCGTTGCCGCTCGATCCTTCCGTGGCGTTCGATCCGGGCAGCGTGGTGCCGCTGGCCACCGTGGATGTGCAGGGCCTGATCCAGGACAACGGATTCAAGGCGGATACCACCCGCACGGTGACACGTACCGAAGCACGCCTCAGCGATGTCCCGCAGTCGGTCACGGTGGTGACGCGCGATGTGATCGAAGCGCAGCAGGCGGTGGATATCGGCGACGTGGCGCGTTACGTCGCCGGCGTGCAGTACGTGGACGGCTATGGCGGCTCGCCACTGTTCCTGATCCGCGGCTTCGATGCCGGGCACGGGATGACCGACGGCATGCCCAACGGCATCGCCCGCACGGAAGACCTGCCACCGCTGATTGGTATCGAACGCGTTGAGGTACTGCGCGGCCCCGAGGCGATCCTCGGCGATGCATCGCAGAACAACAACTTCGGCGGCTCGATCAACGTGGTGATGAAGCGTCCGCAGGCTGAAACCGTCCGCACCATCGATTATTCGGTCGGCAAGTACGACGGCGCGAGGCTCGGCGTCGACCTCGCCGGGAGCGCGTCCAAAGATGGTGCCGTGACCTACCGTCTGGTTGCCTCGGGCCAGCGCGGCGCGAAGACGCCGCAGGGCGACGGTGGTGGCCGCGGTGCTTATCTCGCCCCCTCGCTTGCCTGGCAGGGCGACCATACCCGTGTCATGGGCGGACTGGAGTACGTCGACAACCGCGTGCCCGGTCCCGAGCACACGGTACTGCTCGGCCCTTCCCTGTCCTCGGCGTCACCGGTGCGTTCCGTGCCGGGTAATCCCGGTGATATTTCCACCTACCGCACCGTACGCGGGGTGTTCGAGGTCGATCACGACTTCGCGGACGACTGGGCGCTGCATAGTCGCGGCCAGTATGTTCGCCAACGTAGCGACGGCAGCAGCTGGTCGTATCTGGCGAGCCCGGAAACCATCTTTGGCGGTGGGTCGTCGGCGGTGGCGCGAAGCTTTCGCTACTCCGGCACCTACTGGACCTGGCAGAACGATCTCACGCGCACGTTCCGCACGGGTCAGGTCACCCATACCGTCCTGGTCGGCATGGACCTCGCCCGCACACACGCCGGTGACAGTGGCGGCGGCAGCATCACCGAAGGCACGTCGGTCGATGAAGCCGATCGCAGCGCGGTGATCGTGACCCGGCCACTGGCCTACGACCTGCGCACCGGCAGCACCATGTCGGCGAAGTTCAATGCGCTGCTCACGCCGGTCAACACCACCGTGCAGACGCTGGGTGGCTCCTGGCAGACCAACGCGGGGGTCTACCTGCAGGACCAGATCGCGCTGGGCGATCGCTGGAACATACTCGCCGCCGTGCGGCGCACCAGCTACGAACTCGATACCCGTTGGGAGGACGGTTCGCCGCGAAAAGTGCGCAAGCAACGCTGGATACCAAAGCTCGGCGTGGTCTACAAGCTGACGCACGAAGTCTCGCTCTACGCGGACAGCTCCACCGGTTTCCAGCCCGATCCGCTATTGGGCAAGGATGGCCAGCCATTACCGGTGGCGACGTCGCGACAGGTGGAACTGGGCAGCAAGATCGATCTCTTCGATCAGCGCGCGCGCCTGACCGCCGCGGTCTATCGCATCCGTGTCGACCACAGCGTGGACCTGGTCTCGCCAGAGCCCCCGTTCTTCGCCACACCGGGGCCCGGTCAGACCAATCGCGGCATCGAGCTCGAGTTCACCGGTCGTGTGGCGCCCGGTTTCGACGTATTGGCCAGCCTCACCGAGTCGCGCATACGCAATCACGACGACACCCGGCCCACCGGCGCACCGAAGCACCAGGCAGCCGCGTGGGCCAGTTATCGCTTCGGCAACGGGTCGATCAAGCCCTGGGGTGTCGCCGCCGGCATCCTTGCGCGCAGCCGCAGCGAAGGCCGCACCACGAACGACGGGCAATATTTCGGCATTCCGGGCCAGGCCAGCGTGGAGACCAACGTGTCCCGTTACGGCGAGAACTGGCGGGTGACCCTGGGCGTGAAGAACCTCTTTGCACGAACGCTGTACGCGGTGAACTTCGACGAGACCTTCGTGCCGATACGGCAAGGACGTGTCGTCCTGCTTACCGGCACCTACGACTTCTAACCCGTCGCGCGCGCGAAGGAGCGCAGGGTGACCTCGCAGGCCTCGTGCCGGAAGGCGTCGCGCTCGGCGCGCCCACTGGATACCCCGAGGCATGGAATCTCATAGCATCCGCCGTCACCCGGTGTGCCGCCATGACGTCGCCAGAACCGGTCGTACGACGCCGTGGTGACGCCGGCACGACGATCGAGCGGGTGGGCGCTTCGCGACACACCGCGCACCCGATCGATGCCGTAGTAGGTCGCCAGCGCACGAACGACTGCAAGCAGCAGGTCGCGCGGCCGCAACCCACCGGTAGCGCGAGTGAAGCGCGCGATGGCCCCGCGGCCCAGATAGGCCCATGAGCCGCGCATCGCACCCACCAGCAGGCCATCCACGCCGGCGAAGGTGATTGCGCAGGACGAGATCACTTCCTTGTCGGCATTGAGCAGATAAAGGCCCATCTCGCCCGTGGATTCGTTCTCCGGTGCACGCGCGTGCAGGAACGCCATCTCGCCATCGCCGAGGGGAAGCGTGGCCAGACGGACATCGTGACCCTTCAGCAGGCGCGTGCGCAGACGCTCCGGAAATTCGCGCGCGACGAACCGGTAGTGCGCCTCGATCACACGCGCACGCGTGGCCAGGTTGAACTCGCGCGAGATGTAATGTGGCTGCCAGCGCTCGTACACGCGGGGATTCAGCTCGGCGGCGTCACGCATGGCCCGCGACTTGCCGACCAGGCCCAGCCAGGTCGCCTGGCGGCGGAAGGAGACCACGCTGCGCAGCAGGTAGACCAACCGGCGCTCGCGCATCGTCCCAAGGCGCCGCAAGGCGGCGCGCCTGCGGGCATGGTCGACAACAAGCGCCAGGGCGCCTCGCACCGGCCGGGCGGATGCCCAGCCAAGCGTGGCGTCGTGGACCGTGGCGGGATCGGGGTAATGCAGAGGCATACCCTTAAAGACGTTCGGGGCCCGGGAAATTGAAACCGGACCCGGGAAAGGTCCCGGCGGCTGGTTATCGCCGATGAATCGGCTCCCACACAAGACCTGCGCAGGCTTTGTGTGGGAGCCGATTCATCGGCGATGCTTCCGTCTTTGGTCCTTCCACACCACCCAACCACCCACCAGCGTCAGCAACGCCAGCGCAAACCAGGTGATCGCATAGCTAAGGTGGTTATCCGGGAATGCAATGACCGTAAGCCCGCCCACCGGACCGTCATTGCCCTCGCCGCGCCCGGGCGATGAAGCCGCGTCGGCATCGATGAAATACGGCGCAGCGCCGGCCAGCCCCTTCGATGCGGCAATCGCCGCGACGTCGCGCGAGAACCAGCGGTCACCACTCGGGTCGTTCTTCTGCAGGAACGCGCCCTTCGGCTCGCTGATTCGCAACAGGCCGGAAATGGTCGTCGTGCCGATAGGGCCCGGCGTGCAGATGGCCTTGCCCGCGCACCACGTGGTCGAGACGAAGCCGCGGTTCACGATCACGATATCGCCCGAGAGCGTGCGCAACGGCGTAAGCAGCCACGAGCCCATGCCGAGCTCGGTGCTGGCACGAACGCGAACGCTCTTATCCTGGAGGAAGCTACCGGTGAGTTTTACGCGACGGTACTCGTCGTTGGCGGCGCTGACCTGCGGCCACTGGCCGCGACCGGGGGCATCCACCGGCGTCGCATGCACGCGCGTATCCACGCGGGCGATGAGGTCATGCTTCCAGGCACGGCGGTGCACCTGCCAGGTGCCGAGCGCGACGAACCCGATGAAGACGACGACTCCAAACACAGCCAGCAGGCCCAGAACGAAGACGCCGCGCGGTGAGCGCGGCGTCCTTGGTTCGTTTGTCGCGTCCATGCTCAAGGCAGGTTCTTCACCTGCTGCTCGGTCATGTCATGGGACATGCCCGGCATCATGTTCGAGTTGAGGTGGAACATGACCCATATGGAGCCGGTCAGCGTGATGACCACCAGGATGAGGGTGAACATCAGCGCCAGCATGTTCCAGCCACCCTGCGACTTCGTATCCATGTGCAGGAAGTAGATCATGTGGACCACGATCTGGATCGCCGCGAAGGTGAGGATCACGATCGCCAGCGTCTGCGGGTTCGGAATGACCTTGCCCATCACCAGCCAGAACGGGATCGCCGTCAGCACCACGGCGAGGAAGAACCCCACCATGTAACCCTTCAGCGTGCTGTGGCTGACTTCTTCACCGTGGCCGTGATCGTCATGGTGGTCGTGCGATTCGATGTGCGCGCTCACGGCAGCACTCCCATCAGGTAGACAAAGGTGAACACGCCGACCCACACCACGTCGAGGAAGTGCCAGAACATGGACAGGCACATGATGCGACGCTTGTTGGCCGGCGTGAGGCCGAAGCGGCCCACCTGCACCAGCAAGGTGATCAGCCAGACAATGCCGAAGGTCACGTGCAGGCCGTGGGTACCGACCAGGGTGAAGAACGACGACAGGAACGCGCTGCGCTGCGGGCCTGCACCTTCATGGATGAGGTTGGCGAACTCGTACAGCTCGATGCCAAGGAAGGCTGCACCGAACAGGCCGGTAATGATCAGCCAGGCCATCATCGTGCCGCGGCGGTTCTTCTGCATCTCCAGCACGGCGAAGCCGTAGGTGATCGAAGACAGCAGCAGCATCGTCGTATTGACCGCCACCAGCGGCAGCTCGAACAGGTCGGCGCCCGAGGGGCCGCCCGCGTAACTGCGGCCGAGAACGCCATAGGTGGCGAACAGGCAGGCGAAGATGAGGCAATCGCTCATCAGGTAGATCCAGAACCCGAGCAAGGTGCCGTTTTCCGGGTGGTGGTCTTCCTTCATCCAGAACTGAAGGTCCTGGGAGTCCGCGACGGCCGCGGAAGGCGTGGCATGGATATCAGACATGGGCGGCAAGCTCTTCCGTGCGGGCGGCCTCGGTCCGGGCCACGACGTCGGCGGGGATGTAGTAGTCGCGTTTGTAGTTGAAGGTATGGCCGATCGCGGTCACCAGCAGACCGAGGAAGGCGAGACCGGCGATGAGGAACATGTGCCAGATCATCGCGAAGCCGATGACGAACGCGAAGGCGGCGATATACACACCGGCCGCGGTGTTCTTCGGCATGTGGATCGGCAGGTAGCCTTCGGTACGACGCTCGGCGTTACGCTCCTTCATCTGCCACCACGCATCCTGTTCGTGGATGACCGGGGTGAAGGCGAAGTTGTAGGAAGGCGGCGGCGACGAGGTCGACCACTCCAGCGTACGTCCGTGCCAGGGATCGCCCGTCACATCGCGCAGCGCCTCGCGGCGCTTGATGCTGACGAAGATCTGGATGAGGAAGGCTGCGATACCGCCGGCGATGAGCACGGCACCGAACGCGGCGATGATGAACCAGATCTGCAGGGACGGGTCTTCGAAGTGGTTCATGCGACGGGTCACGCCCATGAAGCCGAGCACGTAGAGCGGCATGAAGGCGAAGTAGAAGCCCGTCAGCCACAGCCAGAACGACCACTTGCCCCAGTACGAATCGAGCTTGAAGCCGAAGGCTTTCGGGAACCAGTAATTGATACCGGCGAAGACACCGAAGATCACGCCGCCGATGATCACGTTATGGAAATGCGCGATCAGGAACAGGCTGTTGTGCAGCAGGAAGTCGGCCGGGGGCACGGCCAGCATGACGCCGGTCATGCCGCCGATCACGAAGGTGATCATGAAGCCCATCGTCCACAGCATCGGCACTTCGAACTGGATGCGGCCACGGTACATCGTGAACAGCCAGTTGAAGATCTTCGCGCCCGTGGGGATCGAGATGATCATCGTGGTGATGCCGAAGAACGAGTTGACGCTCGCACCGGAACCCATGGTGAAGAAGTGGTGCAGCCAGACCAGGTAGGAGAGCACCGTGATCACGACCGTGGCGTAGACCATGGACGCATAACCGAACAGGCGCTTGCGGCTGAAGGTGGCAACCACTTCGGAGAACACGCCGAACAGCGGCAGCACGAGGATGTAGACCTCGGGATGGCCCCAGATCCAGATCAGGTTCACGTACATCATGGCGTTGCCGCCGAAGTCGTTCGTGAAGAAGTTGGTGCCGACGTAGCGGTCGAGCGAGAGCAGCGCGAGCACCGCCGTCAGCACCGGGAAGGCGGCGACGATCAGCACGTTGGTGCACAGCGAGGTCCAGGTGAAGACGGGCATCTTCATCATGGTCATGCCGGGCGCGCGCATCTTGATGATCGTGGCGAGCAGGTTGATGCCAGAGAGGGTCGTTCCCACGCCGGCCACCTGTAGTGACCATATGTAGTAGTCGACCCCGACATCCGGACTGGCCGCCAACCCGGAAAGCGGTGGATACGCCAGCCAGCCTGTGCGGGCGAACTCGCCAACGAACAGCGAAGCCATCACCAGCATGCCGCCGGCCACGGTCATCCAGAAGCTGAAGTTGTTGAGGAAGGGGAACGCCACGTCACGCGCGCCGATCTGCAGCGGCACCACGAAGTTCATCAGGCCGGTGACGAACGGCATCGCCACGAAGAAGATCATGATCACGCCATGGGCGGTGAACACCTGGTCGTAATGATGCGGAGGCAGGAAGCCGGCACTGCCATTGAAGGCCATGGCCTGCTGGGCGCGCATCATGATGGCGTCGGAGAAACCACGCAGCAGCATGACGACACCGAGCACCATATACATGATGCCGATCTTCTTGTGATCGATGCTGGTGAACCACTCGCTCCAGAGGTAACCCCACAGCTTGTACTTGGTGAGCACCGCCAGCAGCGCGATGCCGCCGATGGCAACCGCGGCGAACGTGCCGATCAGGATCGGCTCGTGGTACGGGATCGCCTCGATGGTGAGGCGTCCGAAGATCAGTTTGACTAGATCGGGTGTGTTCATTACCGGACTCGGCGAGGCTTGAATCGGAAAAGGCGGCCGCTCAGAGCGGACGTCCGGCAGGTGTCACCGGCGCACCGGTAGCGCCGCGGGCGGCGCACAGGGCACCCACGTAGCGCTTGCCGTCGTCGGCGACACCCAGACGCGAGCGGGTACCGGCATCGAGCGAGGTGACGTTGTACGCGCCCACCACGCCCTGGCCGCCCTGCTGGTCGATCGCCATCATGTCGCTCATGCACATGCGGTTCGATTCGACGCAGCGGTTGAGGATGGCGTTGTACAAGCCAGGCGCCACGGTGTTGTAGTAGTGCACCGGCTCGCGCTCGCTGGGCTGTTCGAGCTTGAGGTAGTCCTCGCGGCTGAGCGTGTTGCCGTTCGCGCGGGCCTTGGCCACCCAGGTGTCGAAGTCGCTGTCGGACAGGCTATGGAAGCGGAAGCGCATGTCCGAGAAGCCAGCGCCGCTGTAGTTGGCCGAGATACCTTCGAAATCGCCGGTCTTGTTCATTACCGCGTGGAGCTTGGTCTCCATGCCCGGCATGGCATAGATCATGCCGGCCAGGGAGGGGACGAAGAACGCGTTCATGACGTTCGAAGCGGTGATGTGGAACTCGATCGGGCGATCCACCGGCGCGGCCATCTCGTTCACCGTGGCGATGCCCTGTTCCGGGTAGAGGAACAGCCACTTCCAGTCCAGCGCGACCACCTCGACCACGAGCGGCTTGGTGCCTTCGGCCACGGGACGGGACGCGTCGATCTGGTCGAGCGGGCGGTAGGGGTCCAGCTTGTGCGTGCTGGTCCAGGTGATGGCGCCCAGCGCGATGATGATCAGCAGGGGAGCCGACCAGATCAGCAGCTCCAGGACCGTGGAATGATTCCAGTCCGGGGCGTAGTCGTCGTGGCTCTTGTTCGATTCCCGGTACTTCCAGGCGAACATGAAGGTCATCGCGATCACCGGGATGATGATGATCAACATCAGCACCACGGAAATAATGATGAGATCGCGCTGCTGCCGGGCGATGTCGCCGGAGGGCGAAAACAGCACGGCGTCGCAGCCCGACAAGAGCAGGACCAAAGCGGGGATCAGCAATCCGCGCATCATCTTCATGGACATTCGCATGATGGAGGCAACCGTGGGGACACGAAAAAGTACGCCTAACTGCCTTTCAAGACCATAGGACACTTTGTCCCATGGCCCTACAAGCCGAGTGGTGCGATCCTTCGCTATCCTGCTATCCATTCCCAAGACCGGGCCGAATACGATGTCGAGCATTTCACACGCCCATCACAATGCCGCGGAAGGCGCCGAACAGGACGTCCGCCGCCAGCACGAAACCAGCCACGCCCCCGTCGCCCCAGGCGAAATCGCGGTCGGCGTCGTCATCGGCCGTGCCTCGGAATACTTCGACTTCTTCACGTACGGCATTGCGTCCGTCCTCGTCTTTCCGTCGGTGTTCTTTCCGTTCCTGAGCCAGCTGGACGGCATACTTGCCGCCTTCGCCATCTTCTCGCTCGCCTTCATCGCCCGGCCGATCGGCACCACGCTGTTCATGGCCATCCAGCGCAACTGGAGCCGTAGCACCAAGCTCACCGCGGCCTTGTTCCTGCTGGGCACCTCGACGGTGTGCATTGCCTTCCTGCCGGCGAACACGTCGCACGGGTACGCGGTCATTGTGATTCTCTCGGTGCTGCGCTTCTTGCAGGGCATTGCGCTCGGCGGTTCCTGGGACGGCCTGCCCTCCCTGCTCTCACTCAATGCGCCGAAGGGCCGCCGCGGCTGGTATTCCATGCTCGGCCAGCTGGGCGCGCCGGTCGGCTTCCTGATCGCCGCCTCCCTCTTCCTGTTCCTGCACACCCAGCTTTCCACGGAAGACTTCCTTAGCTGGGGCTGGCGCTACCCCTTCTTCGTTGCCTTCGCGATCAACGTGGTGGCGCTGTTTGCCCGCTTGCGCCTGGTCGTGACCGAGGAATACACCCAGCTTCTGGAAGAGCGCGAGCTCGAGCCCATCGGCATCATCGAGATGGTGACGGCCCAGGGTTACAACCTGTTTATCGGCGCCTTTGCCGCCCTCGCCAGCTACGCCCTGTTCCATCTGGTCACGATTTTTCCGCTGTCCTGGATCGCGCTTAACCGCTCGCAGGACATCAACAACGTGCTGGTGGTGCAGCTCATCGGCGCCTTCCTGGCGATCCTGGGCACCATGGCCTCGGGCGTGATTGCCGACAAATTCGGCCGCCGCAACACGTTGGGCAGCATGGCCGTACTGATCGCCCTGTTCGCCATCGCCTCGCCGTGGCTGCTCGGCGGCGGCAAGGTCGCGCAGGACGCCTTCCTGCTGATCGGCTTCGCCCTGCTCGGCCTGTCCTATGGCCAGGCGGCCGGTACCGTCACGGCGAATTTCGCCAAGCGCTACCGTTACACCGGCGCCGCCCTGACGTCCGACTTCGCCTGGTTGTTCGGCGCGGCCTTCGCCCCGCTGGTGGCCCTGGGCCTGTCGACCCGCTTCGGCCTGGGTGCGGTGAGCGTTTACCTGCTTTCGGGTGCGGCCTGCACGCTGCTGGCGTTGCGGATCAATCGGGCGCTGGAGACGGATCGGTCCAAGCCGGTCGCCTGATTCGCTAAGAGCATCGCCGATGAATCGGCTCCCACACAGGGCACCAGGAATCACAGCCCTGTGGGAGCCGCTTCAGCGGCGACGCCCTTTGTGGGAGCCGCTTCAGCGGCGACGCCTTTTGTGGGAGCCGCTTCAGCGGCGATGGAACCCCTCAACCGATAACAGGATAGGGCCCTTCCTCGAAAACGGTGTCGTGATACCCCTTCACCCCGATCGCCCGGGCCATGTCGCTGCGGAAATCGTCCCCGCGCTGCAAGCACTCCAGCACGAAGGCGAAGTCCCGCCGGGGCACCCAGCCCAGCTCCCGTGACGCCCGACTGCTGTCATAAACGCGGTCCAGGCTCGCCAGCAGCTTCCAGCCACGCGCGGCGTAAAGCGCATCCACACCGGGAAACAGCCTGCGCACCACGCCGGCGGCATCGGTACGCAAGGCCGCCACGTCGTTCCGGGTGAACGGAGGCGTGGCTGAAACGATGTAGCGCCCGAAGCCGAGATCCGGCGCCCGGGCGACCGCCAGCAGGTGCGCCTCAACGATGTCCTCGATGTCTGCCCGCCGGTAAAGCAGCTCGTTGGCCTGCATGTTCAGCGTGTCGTACTCGGCACGTACGCCGGCATTGTCGTCATCTTCAGGGAAGAAGCGCGACGTTCGCAGCACGATGACGGGAAGGCGATCCTTTCGCGCGACCAGCTCGCACATGCCTTCGGCGGCGATCTTGGTCGCGCCGTAGATGTTCTTCGGAATGGGGGTGACGTCTTCGTCGATCCAGGTAGCCGGTTCACCAGGTCCTGGCGACAATGCCGCGCCGAAGGCGCTGGTGGTGCTGGTAAAGACGAAAGCCCCCACGCCATGAGCCGCGGCGGATTCGAGCAAGGCGACCGTACCCGCCACGTTGGTGTCCACGAACTCGCGTTTCGAATGCGTGGCAACGTGCGGCTTGTGCAGGGTAGCGCTGTGGATCACCGACTTCGCACCCGCCATGGCGTCGCGAACGAAGACCTCGTCCGTGATCGACCCTACGTGATCGGTAAACGGCGAGGCCTTGATGTCGATGCCGCGGACCTCGCGGCCTTCGGCACGCAGGCGACGGACGATCGCCTCACCCAGGTGTCCGGCGCTGCCGGTGACCAGAACGCTCATCGGCAATCGCTCCTTACCAGATCAGGTCGTCCGGGACGACGAACTGCTTGTAATAGTCGTCATCGTCGTCGGCCGGGAGGGGTGCGCTGTCCTTGCGACCGTGATCGGAGACGACCACGTCGGAGACACGCATGTGGATCTTGTCCGCCGCCACGCGCGGAATGAGTTCGTAGCGTTCGTCCAGCTTCGCGATGGCCAGCACGCCGGCGGCAAGCTGGGCGCGGAGCGGCTCGCTCACCAGCAGGCTGGTGATCTTTTCACCATCGGTGAAGCGATAGGCGATGTCGCCGTCGCGCTTCACCCGGCTGGTTTCGACGATCTGGCGAACCTGGGCGCGGATTTCCTTCTTCCGTGCTTCGGCGTTGCGCTCGGCGGCGATGGCGCGATCCCGTTCGGCGCGATCGGCCTGAAGCTTGCGCGCATCCACCTGGGCTTCGTCGGCAGCGACCGGCGCCTTGCCCTGGCGCTGCTTGGCCTGTTCACGCACGACCTTGGCGATCTTGTCCTTCTTGACCAGACCGGCCTTGAGCAACTGTTCCTGCAGGGGATTACGCATATCGGGGCATTCGTAGAGTTCGCGAGACCATCGATTCTAGCGCCGAAGGCTTGGTTACATGGCGTTACGTGCCTAGGCTTGGTGACCTCCCCGGAGGTTTCTTACATGTCCTACCGCAGCACCCCGCGCGCCGCCCGCCTTACCCTGGCCCTTCTCGGCCTGTTGTCCGTTACCCCGGCTTTCGCCGCCGATGGACTGCCACCCCGTAGCGAATGGCGGGCGAGCAGCTCGTCGCAACAGGTGCCGGCACTGGCGCCTGCCCACGCCATCGACACGGACGAGACGACCCGCTGGGGCGGTGGCTTCAGCCCGGGCCAGTGGTTCCAGGTGGACCTGGGCAAAGTTGCCAGGATCGGCGGCGTGCGCATCCATTGGGATAGCGGCTTTGCCGCCTCGTACTCGATCCAGGTGTCGACCGACGGCAAGGCGTTCCACCCCGTCTATAGCGTCACGGACTCGCCCGGTGGTACGGAATACCTCGTCTTTCCTGCCGCTGAAGCCCGTTACGTGCGGCTGGCCGCGCCGGCTCGCACAGCCGACTGGGGCGTTTCCGTGTTCGAGTTCGAGCCCTTCGCCGCGAACGACGCCGCGCGCATCGCCGGGCTGGACGGCACGGCCGATGGCGCCTCGCTGTGGGCCGATGGCAGCACCCGGACCCTCGTCGGCAAGGGTCCGAAGGGGATGCGGCAGCTGGATATCGCCCTGCCCCGCCCGGTGAACATCGCCGGGCTCGACGTCGAGTGGGCAGGTCCGCGCGATGGTGCCGTGCTCGAAGGACGCGATACGAAGGGCCACTGGTCCTCGATCGACAGTGATCCGGGCAGCGCGGGGGATAGCTCTTACCTGGCCGCGCGCGAGCCACGCGACGTCGAGGCGCTGCGGCTGGTTGTCGGACTGAAGGGCGGAGCGGCTCCATCGGTGAAGCGGCTACGGCTGCTGGGACCGCTACGGGTGATGACGCCCATGAAGCGCTACCAGGTGGCCGCTTCCCGGGCGAACGCGGCGCTATTCCCTTCCTCGTTGCACATGCAGCAGGTGTACTGGACGGCGGTCGGCGTCCCGGCGGGCCTGCAAAAATCCATCTTCGACGAGTACGGCAATATCGAGCCCTACAAGGGCGGCCCGCAGGTGCAGGTGATCTGGCGCGACGCATCCGGCCGCGCGAGTATCTCGGACGGCTCGGAGCGAACGCACGCACTGCGTGATGGATGGAAACCGATGCCTTCGGTGGGCTGGGTGGCGCAGCCCGGGCTTGCTGTCACCAGCGAGGCCTTCGCGCTGCAGGAGGGTTCGCAGCCTGTCGTGATGCTTCGCCATCGGTTGACCAACACCGGCAGCACACCGATGGACGGTTCGTTGTCACTCGTCGTGAGGCCGATCCAGGTCAATCCGCCGTGGCAGAACGGTGGTGCGTCGCCCGTTCATGACATCGCCATCACCGGTGATGCGGCGAATACCGGCGTGCGTGTGGAAGGTCGGACGTTGCTTGCGTCGCTTACGGCGGTGGACGCTGCAGGTGCATCGCCGTTCGGTGCGCATGGCGAAACCGAGATCACAGGCCTGGTCGCCGCCGGTAAGGTTCCCACCACGCGCGAGGCGCATGACGACGATGGTCTTGCCGCAGCCGTGCTCGACTACCGTGTTCATTTGGCGCCTGGCGAGCAACGCGACATCGTCCTGGCGTTTCCGCTTGGGAATGCTCCCGCGGATACGAACGGGCATCTGCCCGAACCGCCGGCGATCGACCGCGGTGTCCTGAAGGCAGACGCGTTCGACTCGTTGTCGGCGGGCGTCTCCGGCGAATGGCAGAAGCGCCTGGGTGGTGTCGGCATCTCGTTGCCGGACGAATCGCTGGTGAACATCCTGCGTTCGCAGGCGGCGTACATGCTGGTCAACCAGACCGGCCATGCCATGCAGGCGGGTCCGCGCAACTACAACCGCTCATTCATCCGTGATGGCGCGGCGACCGCATCGATCCTGCTACGCATGGGTGAGACGAAGACGGCGCGCGACTATCTGGACTGGTATGCCGCGCATGCCGTGCACGAGAACGGCCTGGTCTCGCCTATCCTTAATGCCGACGGCAGCGTGAATCGCGGCTTCGGCTCCGACATCGAGTACGACAGCCAGGGCGAATTCATCAACCTCGTTGCAGATGTCGCGCGGTTCGGTGGGGGTGCTGCCAGTGTAAAAACGTTTGAGCCGAAGGTTCGGGCCGCAATGCACTTCATGCAGGAGTTGCGCGAACGCACCATGGTTCCGGGCTATCTCGCCAACCTTCCTGCGCCCGAACGGTTCCACGGCATCATCGCGCCATCCATCAGTCACGAAGGCTACTCGAGCCCCACCCATAGCTATTGGGATGACTACTGGGCGCTGAAGGGCTGGCACGATGGCGCGTGGCTGGCCGAGCAGTGGGGCGACAAGGAGCTGGCTGCTTACGCGCATGCCCAGTACACCGCGCTGCGCGAGTCGCTGCGCAAGTCGATCGAGGCGACGATGGCGTGGAAGGGTGTCGACACGATTCCAGCCGCAGCGGACCTTGGTGATGGCGATCCAACCAGCGTCTCGATTGCGCTCGACCCCGCGGGGCAGATGGACGTGCTTCCTCCCGAGGCGCTCGCGCGTACCTTTGACCGCTATCTTGCCGATGTGCGCAAGCGCGAGGCACCGGGCGAGTTGTTCGCGTACACCCCGTACGAACTGCGCAACGTGCTGACGTATGTGTATCTGGATCGACCGAAAGATGCCGAGGAGCTGCTAACGGACGTAGTGCGCGACCGCCGTCCGCCGGAGTGGAACATGTGGGCCGAGGTGGTGCACTCGCGGCTGCGGCATCCGGGGTATCTGGGCGATATGCCGCATACCTGGATCGGATCGGAGTACGCACGGACCATCTTCGGGATGCTGATGCGTGAGGCGGATGATGGGCTTTATCTGTTGCCGGGGGTACCACCCTCGTGGGTTGCCGGGAAGGGACTGTCGGTGACGAAGCTGCCGGTGGCTTATGGGGTGTTGAGCATGACCGCGCGGCGGGAGGGCAATACCTTTACCGTGACGCTGGGCAAGGGCATCCATGCCGACACGCCGTTGCGGGTCTTCTGGCCCGACCGGGTGAAGCCCGTGAAAGTAACCATCGATGGACGCGCGGCAAAGGGCTGGGATGTCGATGGGATAAAGATCCCCCGGCCCTTTCATACGCTGGTCGCCGAATACTGACGCCGCGAACGGCGAACCGCCACAGCTTTGAACCGGCTCGTGGTTACATGAAGTCGACCAGTACCTGCACGCCACGCCGGAAGACACCACCACGGACGGTGCCACCGGTTTCTTTCAAGCGGGCGTGGAAGAGATAAGCCTCGCCGGTGCCGAGGGCGTCGAAGGAAATCGGCTTGCCTACTTCCATCGACTTCTGGTCCTTATCCGACAGTTCCAGGCCGACATGCTCGGGGCCGTCCAGCGGATAGAGGGTCGGTTCGCCGCCGATAGCTTGCCCCATCATGCCGAAGGTAAACCTGGCGGTGATACCTTTCGACGCCTCGCATGCTTTCGTCGTCAGGTTGAATTTCACCCACGGCGTAGCCCGCTCGGGTGTTGCGAAGTTGCTAGCGTTGTAGGGACCCAGGGTGACCGTCTGGTTCAGATCGGCGACTGCGATGCTGCAGGTGGGTCGTACGAATGCCAGGTGGGTCACCTTGACGTGCCTGAATGCAAGTCTGGGCGCCCCACGCGGTGGATCTGCATACTGAATGGCGATGTCCTTTGCATCCACGGTGCCGAACTCCACATTTCCCGTCATGCGGACAATCCGGTATCCGACCTCGGCATCGGAACTCGTCACCGGATTGCACTCCTCGGGTGGAAACCAGTCTGGCACGCATTGCTCCGTGAACGTTCGCTGGTAGGTGCTCGGAATGTTGTGCAACCGGTCCTCGTTGAGCTCGTGAATATAGACCTCGATGCCGAACCCTGAGCGGGCGCCCCGGACCGTAAGCGGTACAAGCCCGCCTTCCACGGGCGCCCTGTACTCGCTTTTGAAGGTGGCATCCCCGGGAAGACACTCCAGTAGCGTGACGCCATCCCCGGCAGCCTTGCCTTCCCGAGGCGCGTGGCCAGGAGGCATGCCATTCCAAACGGGTGTATTGGCGGTCACCGCGACCGTGTAGGTTGCCGTGTTTCGCCACTCACACCCCCCTTGTGCGGCCAGTGCCTCGCCAGATGGCCAGATGGCGCACGCGGCAAGAGCGCACAACAGGTTTCGACGGGTCGTCACGCGACGGTATTTCATTGCTTACCTCGGTCCGTAAGGAGTGACATCCACGACGACGTCGTGGGTGGGAAAGTGGCTATCCAGCCATGTGGTCCAGCGCGTGGCGCGGCGGATCAGATCGGCACGGTAACGCGTGTTGTAGCGCGGCGTTCGCGAGTGGTAGTTCGATGCGCGTGTCCAGATGTCGCCGTGGTCGTTGCGCAGGTGTCCACGTATGCGCCAGGCGGCGAGCATGAAGGGGTAGCAGCCTGGGACCGCCACATCTTCCGGAGTGATTCCGAAGCGATTGAGTTCGCGCAGGTAGGCTGTGTTGAACTGCAGGGAGCCGACGTCGAAGGTTCCGTTTTCATTGCGGACCCATTGGCCGGGTTTGCCGGACTCCTTCTCGGCGATCGCCAGGAGCAGGTTGGCTGGGATGTCGTAGGCGAGTGCGGCACCTAGCGAGCAGCTCACCATTTCCTGGCGGTGCGCGGGGATGTCGGGGAGGGTGTCGATCATTTGTCGTCGTCCGATGGTGCGTTATCGAGAGGCGGCGGCACGACTTCGCCAGCCACCCCCATGTCACGGCTATCGACGGCAGGGCGCGGAACCGCAGGCTCGGTGTGAAGGACATCTCCGCCTTGGAGATCCAGGTCGCGTTGCACGACAACCGCATCCGATCTCGGGACATCGCTCGAGATCGCGGTCCGGTCGTTCATCAACGGCATCGGCGGGCTGGAATCGCTCGACCTCAACGTGGCGGGTTGAGCGGTCGCCGCGCTAATGTCGTCGTTACCGGGGACGTCACTCGCAGCAGTTTTCAGCCCACTAGCCTGACCAGTCGAGGTCAGTTGTCCGTCGTCCCCGAGCGCCGCCAGCACATTCGTACTACCGGGCCGATCAGTCGAAGCCAGTACATCCGGAGTAGTTTCGACAGCGGGTAAGAGCGACGTCGGCACGCTCTCAATCACCTGCAAGGGCTCCGCTCTCTGCTGCGCCACCAGGGACGAACTACCGGGCGTCGTATCGACCTGCTGGCGCAAGTCCGAGGGCTGCGTGATGGTGGCATCCGTGATGGAAGAACTTTGCAAAGCATCGTGCACAGAGCGATCGACCCGTTGCTCGTCTGCCGTCACCACATCATCGACCGTTGGATTCGCATGCTGCGCACCCGTGGAGAGGTGCGGGAGATCGGCGACATGGGACGGCGGCGAGCCGGCCGGTAGGTCAACGCTATTCGATAGAGCACCGTTTCGGGACGCCTCGATCGCACCGAGCTCAGCCTCGTAATCGGGCGTCGAAGCCGCTTCGTGGATGAACGTCGATGCGCTGCCATCCCGAGCGGCCACTGCGTCTGGCGCGTCTTCCATTGGAACCTCACGCACGTGCGGGCCAGAGCCAACGGTTCGCCCCTCCCGCGCAGAGGTCGGACGGATGCCGGCGGCGTCTTCGCCGGCCCGTAGCGGCGAATGCTTATCGCCGGCACTCGACGACGAAAATGCTTCCACGCCGTGCGTGCTGGCAAATACGCTTCCGCTAAGGGAATGCCGATAGGAGTCCGCAGTTCGTGTGACTCCGAAGGGGTCGGATCCCGAAGTGACATGGAAAGCATCCCCGGGTCCGCCCGTGGCCGCGGCAGATCGCTGCACGGCATCCATGACTGAGCCCGGACGATTCATACCGCCATTTGCATTGTCTCCATGATTGGCACTTGGAAGAGCGTTCATGGCTGACGCCCACACCGCACTCCCGCCGGTTGCAATCGCATGACCGGCCATGGTGGCGGTGCCTGTGAACAAACCGAGCGGCGAGCCCGTGACAAGGGTGTAGAGGAGTTGCGGAACTCGTATCGACAGTACCAACGTCAGAGTCAGCGCGGCCAACAGACTGCCGAGATAGGTGAACTGGCCCGGCGTCGGATCGCCGCCCGACGCGCCGTTGTACGTGTCGATGAGCCCTGATGCGACGGTGCCGATAAAGCTAAGTGCCAACAGCGCGACACCTACGGCAAGCACGTGTTTGTAGTAGCTCACCGCAATCGACGATGTCCAACGCGCGCCACCGAATCCGAGAAGAAAAATTCCTGCGTAGGAGAGCATCCAGCCCATGACAAGCGCGACGAGGAACTGTGCCGCCATAAGCGCGGAGGCAAGAAGCACGAGAATCGCCATGACGCCGGCCAGAAGCTGGTCTTCAGCATCGGCGCCATGCGTCTCCTCGATCACCCTATAAAATACGTTGAGGCCCCTGGAGAGTATTGCGGACGCATTGGAGCGAAAGGTCGCGTCTAGCTCGCTACCGTTCGACATCTGAAAGAACGACGACATGATGACCCTTACGAAGTCGCCACCACCGCCACGGGAGCTCGCATTGTCGAGGAACCAGAAGAAGGTGCCCGTCAACAACACAAATCGGAGCATCTCCATCAGCAGTTCTCCGATATCCTGCCGGACAATCAGCATTCCCAGGGTCCATACAAGGCTGATCGATGCGAGGGCCCAGAACAGTTTTCGGGCAGCGTCCAGTATCTGGTCTGCCGGCACGATGCCTTCGAACCTCTGCCATACCGCGTCGATCATCTCCGCTCCCTCGATCGGATTCGCGAGGGCCTTCGGGGCGACGACGACGAGCAGGACGGCGAACGCTATGAACCGCGCGAGTGTTCGTGAGTACATTTAACTCTGCTATGCGAAGTAGGAAGGATCAAATCAACTAACGTCAGGTAAATCGTCGCCACGACGGCGGGTCCGTCGTGGCTAGCCATCAGTACTTCGGGCGTGGCGCGACGCTTTGATTTGCCGCCGTCCCGAGGCCCGCGCGCATGTGCTTGCTAACGGCGATGGCGCGCGCATCCTTCTCGGCAGCAACCTGCGCCTCGGCTGCACGAGCAGCCTCTGAAACAACCATCATCGACCGTAACTTCATCATCTGATGCACCTGCGTGCTCGCCAAAGCATTCGCAACCTGGAGCTGATGTCCCTGGCCCTGTCCTTCCTTGATCCTGGCGGAGAGACTTCCGAGCTGAGTGAACTCACTTCCGATCGCCTCCCGCTCGAGATTGACCGACGAAACCAGCGCGTCATTGGCCGCTTTCCTGGATCGCGAGCCCTCGAATGCCACGTTGTCTTTGTATCCACCTTCGGGGAAATCCCCGAACCCATCTGCATCCCGGTAGTAAGCGGTGTATTTCTCGACGGAATTATTATTCAGGATATCTTTCAGCTTGCCTTGGATCAGCTTAGGTATCGGAATGATCTCGCCGCCGTTGTTGAATATCCACGTGAAACTGGCATCGATCGCGTAATTGTTCTCATAGCTCAACTGAACACTCTTGTTGACTTCAAGTGTGCTTTTATTGATTTCAAGCGTGTTGTAGTTAACTGTTCCCTTGTCAGTGTTGTGAAGCTCGTCCTTGATCAACTTAAGCTGGACCAGACTTAACTTGTTGACGACGAAGTTCGGAATGTCAAAGACAAGCATGGCCTGCGCAGGCAATGCCGTCGCCACGGACGCAGCGAGAGTGAAGCAGCGGATGGCTGCTTTTGTTTTTTCCTTCATGATGAAGCTCCAGGTTCTCTTGCCGGACGGGCCGGTCAGTGGCGGTGGTGGTGGTGGTGGTGGTGGAATGTTCAATAGTCGAAGGGCAGATAAGGCCTATCGAACGTGAGGTCTTTGACGGCTGTTACGTTGAAGCGATAGCCCGGTCGAATCTTCAACGTCGGAGCGATATCCAGATTGCGCTCGATCATCTTCGACGCCACTTCACCGATCTGCTGGGCAGTGGTCTGGCTTAGCGTTGCGGCATTCGATGAGCCATAGGGATCGTTCTCCGGACTGACGCGAGAGGATGTCAGGCCCGCTGCGATACCCGACATGAGAATGGCCGAGCCGAACACGCGGACGTAGTGACGATCGACCTGATCCTCGAAGCCGGCATATCCCGCGCTGTCCGCGCCACCCATTGAACCGATGTCGAAAGCCTTGCCGTCAGGGAAGACAATGCGCTGCCATGCCACGAGCACTCGCGATTGCCCCATCACCACGTTGTGGCTGTAGCGACCGACCAGCTTGGAGCCTTGCGGAATGAGCCGGTGTCGCCCGGTCGGCGTGTCGAAGACGTCCTGCGAGATTTGTGCGGTGATTTGCCCCGGCAGGTCGGAGTTGATGCCGGATATCATCGTCGCGGGGATGACCGACCCGGCGCGCAGTTCGTAAGCCGTGCGCGGAGTCTCGACGTCCGAGTCGAGGAGCCAGCGATCCTGCCTCTTACCATCAGCCCCGTGCGCCCGATCGAACTTCGAATAATCACCGTCGGCCGCGACAGGCACGCGCTGGTCCCGCGGCAGATCTCCCAACGAGTCGTCGTCCAGGTCGGATTTCTTTTCCTTCTTGTCCACTTGCGGGGTGACGGAGGCGTCTGTCAACTTGCCGATACCCGTCTTCGCATGGGTGGCCGTCTGGAACAGCTTCATGCGCTCCCTGGCCGCCTGGTCAGGTTCAGCCCTTACGATTCCCACGGCGGCGGTAGCGTCACCTGGAACGGGCGGAGAATCAGGGTCTGCCACGCGCGCAACGGGAAACGATCGCATGCGGTCTGCATCCGCATCGGGCACCAGGCCGGCCAAGGCTCCATTTGCGAGCATCTGATCGAGCACCTGACTGTTCTCAGGGAGCATCCCGGCACTTACCGCCGGTTCGGCTTCCTCCTGTTCGCCCCGCTGTGACGCCACCATTGCAACGAGAATCACGAACACGACGAGCACGCCGCCAACAATGAGCAGCGGAACGTTGTTCACGCGGCGGACGCCCGACGGAGCCTCGCTGGAGTGCGTAACCAGCTCGACATCCGGACTCGTGTCGCCTGGCTCCGGCTGGGGCTTCTCCACGCCACTCACTCCCGCCGCGCCCAGGCACCACCTGAGTAGGCGGTAGCCCCATCGAGAACCCAAAGGCGGGAGAGCTCCGTATCGCCAACGTGCACCGTGACCCGATACATGTTTCCCTCTAGCGGATCGACCCGGCAATCGAAAGCTTTACCACGCCCGACAGAGACCGCGACGGGAAAGCCCTTCGCTCGCAGTGCGGCCATCAACGCAGCGTCGAACGAGCCAGTCATGGCCCGTGATGGCACCAGGGTGGTGTCGGCCGCCTCGAAGATCCTGCTCATGCCATCGGCAACATCTTCGACGACGGCGCGACGCAGTGGATCGCGGTCGGCCATAGCGATCCTGGGCGACACCGGGACGCATCCTGTAAGCAAGGCTGTGTTCATCAGGACGAGGAGATGCGACCGCCTCATCGACGCCTCTCGATCGTGATCTTTCGCTGACCCAGGCCTACGCCAGCCACGAGCACTGCCTTCTCGAACAACGTGTCGACAATGTAACGTCCATCCTGGACGCGGTAGTTGACCATCACCTCTTCGTCCTTCTTGAACATACTTCCGCTCTCGCGGATCACCAGTAGGGTCGGTGCCTCGCCTTGCGAGAAGGTGGATGGCATCTCGATGATCGTCTTCACGCCATCGTTGTAGACCCGCGACGGTTTGAAAGGCGCATTGCCGTTCACCCGGTAGGCGAAGTCAAGGTTGCCCAGATACTCATTCTTCGCCGCACTACCCTTCCGTGCCTGCCGGGAAGCTGCCTGCTTCTTCACTGCAGCCCACTTCGATACCGCGGATTCCGGGTATGAGAAGGCCACGCGCGGCATGTATTCGGTGCGGTGAGATCGCAGCCGAAGGTGATAAGTGCGCCGATTGGTGGTAACCATCAACGACGTTTCCAGGCCCACGTCCAACGGCTTGATCACGAGGTGCTGGATAGCATCGTCACCGCCACCCGACAGTGCCGGCTCAACCAGCCAGCGAACGGCGTCGCCCAGATTGACTGAACTCACCTGCTCACCGGGCTGCAGCTCGACGTCGCACACCTGAAGCACGGCGCAGACAATGCTCGGCTGCGACTGGCCGAAGAGGAAGCGGATGGTGCCATCGGGTCCCGGCACCGGCTTGACCGACGCCGACGTGCTGGCAACCCACTTGCGCGAGATGTCGAGCCCAGCCTTCTCCTGCTCGGTGAGCCTGGGATTGTCGGTGGAGAAGAATTGATTGGCGAGTTCCGTCTCGGTGGTGGCGGACGCGGTGCCCACCACAAGCGTCGCCAATGCGGCGACGAAAAAGGTTGTTTTCATTGGACGTGCTCTGTCAAAACTGCTTCGACCAGGAATAGTCGGAAATGTAGATACCCATGGGGTTGAGGCGGATCTGGTCATCGGACGCGTCCGGCGGTACGGCATTGCTGTTCACGTTGAGCAGTGCCCGCATGCGATACGGCTTGCCCATGATCTCGCCCTTGCGAGTCCGCTGCGTCTCAATCCAGTCAACCTGCCAGGTGGTCGAGGTCTGCGGGATGGCGGAGACGATCTCCACGTTGACCGTCTGCTTCTCCGCTCGCTTGAACGGATTGGTGTCGGGCGTGCCATTGAGATATGCCGTCATCTTTCGGGTCGAGACGCTGCCCGATCCCATCAGGGCATACACCTTGAAGATCGCCCGCCGCTGCATAGCGATATCCGGCGTGACCGTACGTGCGTTGACGATGAACTCCGCCACCGAGGCACGAACGATGCGCTGGTCGACCTTGCTTGCCTCTGACGCAGGAGCGACGGCCATCGCCTCGCCCAGCGCGTTCACCTCGACCACGTAGGGCACGAACTTGGACTGGCTGCCGATGTACACCACGCCGCCGACGGCGGCGAAGGCGACCAACATGCTGATGAGTGCCATGGCCTGCCAGAGCGTGCGCGAAGCAATGAGGCTGCCGACGTGCGAGTTCCAGCTACGCCTGGCGTTGAGATACGGATGGGGAGTCCCCAATGGTGCGGGGGCCGGGCGTGGCCTCACTTTCTTCTTCTTGATGCTCATTGATCAGACTCCGTAATCGGCGAGTAGCAGGCCCTTGAGCTGCAGCCAGTCATGTACCCAAGCCTCACCGTAGCGGGCCTCCAGCGTGCGGATGGTGGCAATGGATTCCTTGTCGGTATTACCGATAAAGGCCAGCGCGAGGGGACCGAGCGCGAGGTCGTAGAGCCGGCGCCCCTTGTCCGACACGTAGTAGTAGTGGCGCTTCTGTACCGCCGTGGCGAGGATCTCGATCTGCCGGGTGTTCAGGCCCATGCGTCGGTAAAGCGCCGCCGCATCGTCGTCCCGGGCGAAGGGATTCGGCAGGAATATCTTCGTCGCCGTCGACTCCACGATCACATCGAGGATGCCTGAGTTCGCCGCATCGGACAGGCTCTGGGTCGCCATGATGACCAGGCAGTTCGATTTACGAAGTACCTTCAGCCACTCACGAATCTTCGCGCGGAATACCGGGTGCCCGAGCATCAGCCAGGCCTCGTCGAGAATGATCGCCGCAGGTTGCCCCTTGAGCGAGGACTCGATGCGGCGGAACAGGTAGAGAAGAACCGGAAGCGCGAACTTGTCGCCGAGGTTCAGAAGATCCTCGATCTCGAAAACCGCAAAGTCCGACAGGCGCAAACCATCGACCGACGCGTCCAGAAGATGACCCATCGCGCCGTCGGCCGTGTAGATCTTCAACGCCTCGCGAATCGATTCATCCTGAATCATCAGAACGAACTCGGACAATGTCGTGGCACCCGAGTGATGCATCGACAGGATTGCATTGCCAATCTCATTGCGCTGCGCCGGTGTCGTCTGCACACCATTGAGCGCAAGCATCGAGTCGATCCACTCCATCGCCCATCCACGATCGGACTTGTTCTCGAGGAACTGCAACGGACAGAACGCGAGCGTGTCGTCGTCGCCCGCCACATCGAAATGCAGGCCTCCGCAAGCCTTGACCAGTGGATAGAGGGAACGTCCCTTGTCGAAGCAATACAGCGACATGCCCTCGTAACGGCGCAATTGCGCAGCGAGCATGCCGAGATGCGTCGATTTACCCGCGCCCGTCGGACCGAAGATGAAGGTGTGGCCCAGGTCGTTCACGTGCAGGTTGAGACGGAAAGGCGTCGCACCCTGGGTCACGCACTGCATCAACGGTGGCGAGTTCGGCGGATACATGGGGCACGGGGCGTGTGCCTGCCCCGTCCAGATCGTGGTGCTCGGCAGTAGATCGGCCAAGTTCAACGTATTGATCTGCGGACGGCGAACGTTCTCCACGCCGTGACCTGGAAAGCTGCCCAACAGGGCGTCCATCGTATTGACCGTTTCGACCCGCGCGGCAAAACCACGAGAGTTGATCGCCTTCTCGATCTGGCGAACAGACCGCTCCAGTCGCGAGCGGTCTTCGTCCGAAACGACAACGACGCTGGTAAAGAACCCCTGGGCGACGAGGCCGCTGTTGATCTCGGCGATCGCCGCCTCTGCATCCTTCATCATTGAAAGCGCGTCGTAGTTGACCGAACCGGTATTGGTCTGAAAGATCTGGTCGAAGAAGCCGCGCACCTTCTGCCGCCACTTCTTGCGGAACTTCTCCATCTGCTTCAGCGCCTCATGTGGGTCCATGAAGATGAAGCGATTCGACCAGCGATACTCGCTAGGGAGTTCCGCAAGCGAAGCGAGAACTCCGGGGTAGGATTCCAGCGGAAATCCTTCTATCGCCACCACCTGAACGAAACGTCGGCCGATGCGCGGCGCAACACCCGCCCAGATCTCCTGACCGCCGATGAGACCATCGATGTAGATCGGGTTGTCCGGTAGCAGTATCGGATGGTCAAGCCCGGTCACGCAGAACTGCAACCAACGCAGGAAGTCGTCGTGCGTCTGCTTTCGACCTTCCTCTGTGTCACTGACATGACCCTTGAGTCGCGTCATGCGAAACACGCTGGACAGCCTGTTCTCCAACCCGCGGCACTCTCGCTGGAAGTCGCCGATCAGGCTGCGCGTCTGCTCGGTGCTTCCGGCGACCTCCGAGTCATCATCGAACATCATCTCGACGAACTTGCGCTGGGCTATTTGCGGCGGAAAGTAGGTGAGGGTCATCACGAGGTATCCCTCGTAGGTCGTGCCCAGGCTACGGAACAGACGGCGGCGCTCCTCGTCCATCGCGGCCGAGACCGGGTCCGGGAAGTGGGAGGTCGAGGCGTCCGCGTACCCGTTTGCCGGACGGCGCACCGCGTCAACGTGGAGCATCCAGCCATTGCCCAGTCGCGACATGGCCTGATTCACTCGCATGGAAGCCGTCTCGCGCTGCTCATCCGTGCTACTTGCCGCGTCATCGCCTTCAAACATCCAGGCGGCCATGAAGGCGCCGTTCTTGCAAACGATCACCCCATCGTCGGCGACGGCGGCGTAGTTGAGCAGGTCCGCTACCGCCTGGCCATGCGGCCGGCGGAAGTCCAGCTTCGGCTCCGCATCGAGACGACGGATACTCGCGATCAACAAGAGAGCGAGGACAGCCGTGATGATCGCCATCCCCGAGATGATCCAGACCATCATCGGTACTGCCTCTCCTCCGCCGGTCCGTTTTCACGGAACGGCGTCGAGCGCGGTGCGTAGTACTTCCGGTAAAGGCGCTGGCGAAGGTACACAAATCGCATCTTGGGGTCGGCTTTCGCCATCAGACGAAAGACCTGAAGGGCGACTACCCACATGGCCACCCCGAAGATGCCGGCCTTGATGTCGTGCGCCGAGAAGATCAAGGCGCCGGCAAGTAGTCCGGTGAACAGAACCAGCTCGCGGTCGCCGCCCATTAAAAGATTGTCGCGGTTACCCGCACGACGGATGGGTACGGTTCGAGTCGCCATCAGGCCACGTGCCGTAAAATCGTCGCCGGGACGCCCGAAGGCTCATGCGAAGTGATGCTCTCTTTGCCTCCGAGGAACCTCACCATGCTTCCGGCCTGGACGATGACTGCGATCACCAGAACGAGGAACACCATCGTGCGTAGAAATCCACTGATCTCACCGCCAAAAATGAGCATGGCGCCGCATCCCACGATTCCGACAAGCGAGATAGCGAAGGGAACCGGGCCTTCCAGGGTCTTCTGGAACTTGGTGAGATAGCTCACATAGGGCATCGCATCCCCGGTTTCGTCGGTGGCGTATGCCACATCCGGAAGCATTGACACGAACACGGCGCATACGATCAGAGCGCATACACGCAAGAAACTTGGGTTTACCAATAGTTTGGATATCGGAGAATGCATCGTGATTCCGGTAGGTAGTTGTCAAAGATCACGCAACACATAACGCCCATCCTCATAACCATCCACAGCTACGATTTCCTGGACGCGACGGCCGCTGGGGGTACGCGAGATATGCACGAGCATGTGAACGGACTCGCCGATCAGGGGCTCGATGGGCCGCGGTGCATCGCGGTGCATGCTGATGAGCATCGACAGACGCGATAGCCCGGCGCGTGCATCGTTGGCGTGGAGCGTCGCCGCTCCACCTTCGTGGCCCGTGTTCCAGGCCATGAGCAGGTCCAGCGCTTCGGGACCGCGCACCTCGCCTACAAGGATGCGATCGGGGCGCATACGTAACGAGGTACGAAGCAGCTGGGTCATGCTGACGTCGAACGACGTGCGGTACTGGACGAAGTTCTCCGCCGAGCACTGGATCTCGCCAGTGTCCTCGATGATGAAGACGCGCTCGTCGGCGTTCGCGTCCACCATCTCGCGAATGATGGCGTTGATCAGTGTGGTCTTGCCGGATCCAGTGCCGCCGATGACAAGAATGTTGCGATGCCGGTGGATAGCCTCAATCAGCACGTGACGCTGTTGCGCGCTCATCGTCCCGCTGGCGACATAGTCGGCGAGACTGAAGATAGAGACCGCTTTCTTGCGCAACGCGAACGTCGGCCCACTGACGATAGGTGGCAGTTGCGCCGCGAAGCGCGATCCGTCCAGAGGAAATTCTGACTCGAGCACGGGATTGGCGCGCGTGATTTCTTTGCCGTAGTAACCCGCCGTGGTTTTGATGACGGCCTCAGACTGGCTCGGCCGCATGGTTCCGATGCAGCGCATGCCCTCACCGAGCCTCTCCTGCCAGAGGCGGTGATCCGCGTTAAGCATGATCTCGACCGTCGTCGGGTCGTTGAACGCGCTCATGAATGTGTCGCCGAGGTCGCGCAGCAGCTTCTCGCGCGCGCGCTCCTTGACCACGGTGGACGTACCACCGCCTTGTCCCTTTTCCATGGTGTACTTCGATGTGTCGTACGCCGCGTGGACCTTCAATGGTCTGAGCGGTCGCCGGGTGCGAACGGGCGCCTCCGCGTCCCGATATGATCTGTCTGCGTTGGTCAGGCCGCTTTCTTCATCGCCAGTCCGGGACCGGCTTCCGTGCAGCGCGCACGAAGCGAACGATGCAAACCATGGGTTTCGAGCCCATCGAGCGACTCGGGGACGTCGATACGACAGCTTCCGCCTTCCTCGTCGCCCCAGTTCACCGTCAGCTTCGCGCCCGCCAGGGCGCCACGCACGAAGACCTTGCTGCCCTGCCCGACCACGCCAACCACCTGGCCGGCGGCATCGTAGACGGACGCGCCGAACGGAAGGGGCCTACCATCCGGGCGGGTCGCGTGAATCAACAATGCCTGCGCAACGGACGTGCGGTAGTCGAGCCGCGCAAAAGCACCGGCCCGGGGTGCAACGGTTTCAGTGGTGCTTTCCAGCTGCACGTCGTGCGATGCCCCCCGGGGATCGATCGACACCGTATTGAGCTGATAGGGCAAAAGGCTGCGTACGACGGCGTTGCCATAGCGGTCAAGGCGCGCACCCGCCTGGCTTTCGATGCGCGCACCCACCGCACCCGGCGCATGGATGATGGCATTGGTCTCGCCAAGTTCCTGCGCCAGCGTCACGCCGTCGCGGTGGGCGACAATCGCACCGCTTGCGCCGAGCGAGTATTGCGTGCCACCGCCGCTGTCGCGGCTGGCACCCGCCCGGTAACTTCCCGCGTAGGTGCGGTAGCCGAGATTGGCGTAGCCGGTACTCGACGTGGAACGCGCTGCCGATTCCGAGCGCCCCGCACCCAGGGTGTACGTCAGGTCGTCGTTGCGGGCAAGCGTGCCGTTCAACCTTGCCTGAATGCTGGCACCGTTGCCGCTGCCACGGTTGTATGAAGCGCCAAGATTTGGCGAAGAGGGCGCGCTCCCCAAGGGTACCGAGAACGACAGATAGACCGTCGTATCCGTCGCCCCTCGTCGCCGATCTCCGGATGCCGGTCCGAATACATCGCCCAGGCGCGACCTCTGCACCGATACGTTGTAGGAGAACGAACGCCAGCTGCTGCCATAGGCAAGCGTGTAGTCGACGCTCCGCGAGCGACGTCCCCAGTAATCGGCCAACGAGCCGGTCAGCGACACCTGACCATCACCCAGCGACTGGCCAATGTTGGCGTCGAAGTGACTGCGCTCGCCCCCAATCACATCACCGGAAATACCGCGTCGCAGGCGGCTACGAAGCCTGGCCGCATCAGTCACTCCAAGATAGTCCCGCGTGGAGAATCGCTGTGCCACCAGACCGAAGGTCGTTCCAGTCGAGGTGATCGAGCGTGAAAAACGCAGGCGCGTGCTCATGCCACGGCGAACACCCTCCCGGCGAAACGCAGCACGTGAGCCCATGACATCAAGAGCGATCGCGCCGAAGGGAAGGTTGACGGCGGCACCCACCAGGCCCGAAACGTAGCTGTTGGACGCCGTCCCGCCGGCGTACAGCGTGGTATTCGTCGTGGCCCCGTACTGCATGGTGCCCTGGAAGATGAAGGGCGTGTCGGGGAGGTTGGATTCCTCCACCTGGCCCGCCCAGAGGCCGAAGCGCGCCGTGCCCTCGCGTAGCATCTGTGGCACGGCGGTATACGGGATCATGATGGTCTTCGTCCGACCATCGGCCTCGGTGATCGTGACTTGCAGGTCGCTGCCATAGCCCGTCGGGTACAGGTCATCGATCTGGAAGGCGCCGGGCGCAACCGTCGTGCTGTGGATGACGTATCCGTTCTGGCGCACAGTCACCTGGGCATTGCTTTCCGCCACGCCGCGGATGACCGGTGCGTAGCCGCGCTGCGACGCCGGCAACATGCGCTGGTCGCTGACGATACCGACACCACGAACGCGCACGCTGTCCAGGATATCGCCGCTGGTATAGGCCTCGCCAACCGTCAGCTGCGCCCGGGCATCGGTGAGATCGTGCTGGGCGTAGACCTGCGTGTTCTGCCACCGGTTGCTGCCGTCTCGCAGCGACAGCGAACCGGCCTGGCGAAAACGCCAGCCGCCCAGGTTGGCGCCGGCGTTCAGGCTGACATAGCTATCAGTGGAGCGCTGACCGTTGCGACGCACCTGGAACGTGTTTGCGTTGTAGTTGAGCATGAAGGCCTGCTCGCCCTGATCCCAGAATTCGGGACTGACATAACCTCTCGCACGCGAGCGGAGGAAGGCCTGGGGCAAGGTGACATGCAGGATCTGTTCGCCATCGTCGAAGTCAACGGTGGCTCCGGGAACGTAGTTTTCGAGGTGACCACAGAAGGGCGCCTCACCGAGCGAGTGAACGGATCCGTCACCGGCAGTGCGGGCCTTGAGCTTCTCGGTGTCAAGACCGAATCGCAGCAACATCGCACGATCGAAGCACGGCTGGGCGCTCTCACTATCGGCCACCTGGCGGAACGCGACCTCACGGGTCCCGGGAATGGGCTCTCCGTTGACCAGTACATTGGGTCGGTAAATGCCCGCCAGCGTAACGTTGCCGCGTTCGAAGCGAGAAAGGTCGATAGCACCACCGGACGAATGGATGAAGTCGGCGTTGAACGTCGCCTGGGGCGTCGCCGGGTCGATCGCCGGATCAAGTCCGGCCGGGTCAATGGCCGCGGCTTCGACAGCTGCCGGCCCGAGCAGGGCGAGCGCCACCGCCAGAGGGCGACGAGCCAGCCGCATGCCAGTACGACGATGGCTCACGGCGAGCCGACCGTCTTGTCATACGTCACGAAGCCGCCGTAGTCGTTGATACTCTGGTAGCGCAGCTTGATTTCGCCCGCCGACGGAAGCGCCTTCTCGAGCTTACGCGTCGTCGAGGCGAACGGACCGATCGCAAAGGGCTCGACGGAAACGTCGCGTCCGTCTACATCGAGGCGAACATCATTCAGCGTCACGTGATACGCACTCGGATTGCTCACCGAGAGGCCCCCGTCCGCAGCTCGCGTCCATGACAGCTTGTTCGGCGCCGCGGCCGCCGAGCCTGGCAGGCCTTCCGGCCGGTAGAACAGTTTCAGGCGATAGCGGAAGGCCAGCTGCATCTTGCTGGTGTCTTCAGCGTTCTCAGCCTTCGGCGGCACTTCCAGCACGTTTATCCAGTATTGCGACTCCCGATCGGCTGGCATGGTGCCACCGGTGTGGGAAATACGAAGTGTCTGTGACTTCCCTCTTTCCACCCGCGCGATGGGCGGGGTCAGATTGAACGGGACATTGACGTGCTCCGGCGTGGACCGCGCATCGCCGTCGTCGATCCAGGCCTGGGTCAGCACCGGCAGCTTGCCGTTGTTGCTTACTTTCACCGTAATCTCTTTGGCGTTCGCGTCATAGATGTAGCGCGTCGCGTTCATGACCACGCCGGCCGAAGCGGGCCTGGCGCCAAGCAGGGTCGCCACGGCCCATAGCGCCAACGGCCACCGCCGAGTCATCCGGTTCGTTCCTTGCATGTTGGAGGCGTTCCTTCGTGTGGACGAAACGATCACCGGCATTCACCGGCGATCGCCTTTCTGGCTACTTACAACGCGAGGGATTACGGGCCGACCGGCTCGAACCGAACGCCGTACACCACGGAACTATCCGCCTCGCCCGCGACCACGTCGTCGGTCCGCTGGAAGCCGGACTCATAGACCAGCGTGGCCTGGTTGTTCGTGACCGTTTCCTGCACCGCGCCCTGGTTGTTACCCAGGATGTCGATCGGTGTGCCCGCCTTGTCGAACAGGCGGATCTGCACGCCGGATGCACCACCGGTCACATTGAGTGCACCGCTGGCCGGATCGACCGTCGAGCCGTTTTCGAATGCCGCCCACACCTTGGTGCCGTCTTTGCAAGACGCCTCACCTGAGGCGCCGACGTAGATGCGGAAAGGCGTTCGCCCGGCAACATCGCCCACATTTGCGAAGGCACCCGCGCTCACACCTTTCATGCTGACGGTGAAGTCCGGGCCGTTGCCCTGATCGCCGCCATGGACGGTACAGGTGACATCGGTAATCGAGCCATCGAACGTAATCGTGCCGCCCTCGGCGGCGGCAAATGCCGACGGGGCCGCCAGGCCTGCGATGAGCAGGGCGGAAAGTGTTGCCTTGAGGTTCATCCAATTAACCTTTTACTGTTTTTTGTGTTGATCAACGACCGGAGCGGTCGTCGGCTTGGGGGAGACACGGGATCATCCCCGCGCATCACGCAGCCGAGCTCGACCAACGCGAGCGCCAGTCGAAGTGTGTAGGAATCACCCTTCAATCCATATGGAAGATTACTCAAAAGTGGAGATTTCTTACTCACATCGAAGGGCGACGCCCTGCCCATTTGGCCGTCCTTCTCAAGACGAAACATCACACATGGTGATACGAGTCAGTCGAGGGACGAAGCCGGCCCGAAGAACTCGAACTTAGCCCGCACGTCCGGAACACCAAGATCTCGCAATGCCCGCCGAACAGCCTTCATGAATGGCTTCGGCCCGAGGTAATACGCGTCCATTGCATCCGTGGCTGGCAGCCAGGCGGCAAGCAGGTCCTTGTCGAGAAAGCCTGTGGCATCGGGCGCAGGATCGCCCTCGCGCGGTGTCTCGTAGCAGTAATAACGACGCAGCCTGGGGTGCTCCGCCACCAGCCCGTCGATCACGTCGCGAAAGGCGTGTACACCGCCGTGACGAGCCGAGTGGATGAAATGAATCGGGCGTTCGGTCGCCAGCGCGGCGTGCAGCATGGCAAGCGTCGGCGTGATACCGACACCTCCGCTGATCAGTACCAGTGCGCGATCGTTGTGCTCGAGCACAAAATGGCCGGAGGGCGGGAAGAGCTCGACCGCGTCGCCCACGTGTACGTGATCGTGCAGATAGTTCGATACCGCACCACCGGGTACACGCTTCACGCTGATCCGGTAGCCCCGCGTGTCCGAAGCCGCCGATAGCGAGTAGTTGCGGCGAGCGTCCTGCTGGCCCACCTGCACGCGCAACCCAATGTACTGACCCGGCTCATGCACCAACACGGCGCCACCATCGACCGGCACGAAGTGGAAGGAGGTAATTTCGTCGCTCTCCTGCACCTTGTGGGCAACGACGAACGCACGACCATCACGCCACCCACCCGGGCTCGATGCCACGCGGTCATAAATGACTTCCTCGGCATCGCCGAGGATATCGGCCAGTTGCTGGTAGGCGGCGCCCCAGGCCTCGAGCACCGTGTCGGTGGCGATGTCGGCCCCAAGCACCTCGCGAATCGCACGGAGCAAGGACGCGCCCACGACCGAATAGTGCTCACGGCGAATCCGCAAGGACACGTGCTTGCTGATGATGCCGCCGACGAGGCCGCCCAGGGCTTCGAGCTTGTCGATGTGCCGTGCATACATCAGTACGCCGTTGGCCAGAGCGCGTGGCTGCTCGCCGGTCGCCTGATTGGCCTGGTTGAAATACGGGCGCACCTCCGGGTGTTCGTCGAGGAGGATGCGGTAGAAATGCGTGGTCAGCGCTTCGCCACCCTCTTCGAGGAGGGGTACGGTCGAGCTGACGATGGCGCGGTATTCGGCGGAGATCATGTTGTCGGGTCTCTCATGTTTGGGATGCTTTCTTTATCCACGTCCCATGCCAGAGCCGACATGGCTGGAAGTTCATGGAGTTAGAATGGGCAAGGGTCAGAGTGACCCGCATCGCATGTGGGTCACTCTGACCCTACAGAGGTCGAAATGACTACATCGCCCGCCGATCTGGATGCCCTCCTGCCCCTTGTCGACGACCTTTCGCGGGAGCTCCCGGAATTCGAACGCTACCGGCGCCTGCTCGGGACCCTGCGCTCACTGGTGCGATGCGACGCCAGTGCTCTTCTTCGTCTCGACAACGGCGAACTCGTACCTCTGGCAGTCGACGGTCTCACCGAAGACACCCTCGGTCGTCGCTTTCCCGTAGCGGACCACCCCCGGTTCGCCGCCTTGCTGGCCCACGAGGGGCCGACACTGTTCCCGGCCGACAGCAGCCTGCCCGATCCGTACGACGGCCTGGTCGAAGCCGAGCTCCCGCTGGATGTTCACGACTGCATGGGGTGCCCCCTACTGATCGACGGCAAACCGTGGGGCCTGGTGACACTCGATGCGCTGGAAGCCGGACGCTTCGAACCCTCCGACCTCGCCACCGTACGCGCCTTCGCGAGCCTCGCCGCCGCGACGGTCTCCGCTGCCGAGCGCATGCGCGGTCTCGAGCGATCCGCCGAACACGAACGTGCACGTGCCGAGGGCTATCGTCTGGCGGCCGGCCAGGCACCGGGCCGTGTGCTTGCCGGCCGCAGTCCGGCCTTCCGGCGGCTGACCGATGACATCGCCACCGTCGCCGGCAGCGACCTGACGGTATTGATCCGGGGCGAGACGGGCGTCGGCAAGGAGCTGGTCGCCCAGGCCATCCATTCGGCCTCGCCACGCGCCGACCGGCCGCTGATCGCCGTGAACTGTGCGGCCCTGCCCGAACACCTGGTTGAGAGCGAACTGTTCGGCCATGTGCGTGGCTCCTTCTCCGGTGCCACGTCCGACCGGCGTGGCAAGTTCGAGCTGGCCGATCACGGCACACTGTTTCTCGACGAGGTGGCCGACCTGTCGCTCGCGGCCCAGGCCACCCTCCTTCGCGTCATGCAGAGCGGCCAACTGCAGCGGGTCGGCTCCGATCGCGAGCACCGGGTGAATGTGAGGATCGTCGCCGCCAGCAATCGCGACCTTGCTGACGAGGTGCGGGCGGGTCGTTGTCGCGCGGATTTCTACCATCGCATCAGCGTGTACCCGCTGCGCGTGCCGGCCTTACGCGAACGTGGGAACGACGTGCTGTTGCTTGCCGGAACCTTCCTCGAAGAGAACCGGGGACGCCTCGGCCTAAGTGGATTACGTCTGGCCAGCGACGCGCAGGCGGCGCTACTGGGGTGGACGTGGCCGGGCAATGTGCGGGAGCTCGAACACACCATCGGCCGAAGCGCACTGAAGGCGCTGTCGCGACAGGGGACCAGGGCCCGGGCGGTGACCTTGTCGGCTGCGGATCTCGATTTACCGGTGGTGCAGGCCGCAGCGCCCGGGCCGGTCGCATTCGCGGAGGAAGCCAGGGGGCTTTCCCTGCGCGCCGATGTCGATCATTACGAGCGCTCCCTCATCGAGCGCAGCCTTAAACGACATGCCAATAACTGGGCCGCGGCGGCAAGGGAGCTGGGGATGGACCGGGCGAACCTGCGACGATCCGCGGCCCGCCTCGGCATCCCCAGGTAGCACGTGCCTAGCGTCCGATCCTGCGCAGCGGCTTGCCACTCATCAGGTTGCTCTCGATCTGCTCCAGCGTGACGCCCTTCGTCTCCGGCACGAGCAGGAAAGTGATCACGATGAACACCGCGTTGAGTCCGCCGTAAAGCCAGAAGGTCTGCGCATTGCCGATGCCGCTGAGCAGACTGAGGAAGGTGACACCCACCACCCAATTGGTCGCCCAGTTGGTGAAGGTGGATGCGGCGATACCGAAATCGCGCCCTTTCAACGGCTGCACTTCCGAGCACAACGTCCAGATCAGCGGGCCGGCCGACATGGCGAAGCCGACGATGAAGAGCAGCAGCATGCCGACGGTGAAGAACTGCTCACCGCGCGAATGGATACCGAGGCCCATCATCGTGCCGACGACGCCAAGGCCAATCGCCATGATGGTGAAACCCGCATACAGGATGGGCTTGCGGCCCAGGCGATCGACCAGCCCGAAGGCAATGAGGGTGGCCAGTACATTGGTCAGGCCGACGGCGGCGGTAAACCACATCTGCGCGTGCGTGTCGTAGCCCATGTCCTTGAAGATGCGCGGCGCGTAGTACATCACCACATTCATGCCGGTAAATTGCTGCATCGCCTGCAGCAGCACGCCCAGTCCCACCGAACGACGGAAGTTGCCGTTCTGCGAGAACATGCTCCAGCCGTGCTGTTTCGTCTTCAACTGCTCATCGATGGCCGCGATTTCCTTCTTCACCACCGCCTCGTCGCCGCGCAGCTTCGCGAGCACCACCTGCGCGTCCTCGCGCCGGCCGCGCATCAGCAGCCAGCGCGGGCTGTCGGGAAGGAAGAAAAGGCCAATCAGGAACAGGACGCCGGGCGCGGCGATGATGCCAAGCATCCACCGCCAGTTGCCCGTCGAGCTGAATGCCGTGTCCGAGAGGAAGGCGAGCAGGATGCCGGTGGTGATCATCAACTGGTAAGTGGAGATCATCGCGCCACGAATCTTCTCCGGAGCGACTTCGGCGAGATACAACGGTGCGGTGAAGGTGGCCACGCCAATGGCGATGCCCAGCACGCAGCGTGCGACGATCAGGATGGCAGGGGACCCGGCGACCGCGCAGAACAGCGATCCGCCGATGAAAACCACACCGGCGAAGATAAGCGAACGCTTGCGTCCCAGTGTGGCGGACATCCAGCCAGCAGCCAGCGCACCGACACACGCACCCAGCATCATGGAACTGACAATCCACTCGACGACGCTGTCCGATACCTTGAAGTCGGACTGGATGAACTGGGTTGCCCCCGAGATCACGCCAATGTCCAGGCCGAACATGAGGCCAGCGAGCGCGGCGAGGATACACGTAGTGACGATAGCCGCCTTCGGGTGGGCAGTTTTTACTTGTTGTTCGACGACGGCATCCATCGGATCGGTTCCTTCACGACAAAGTAGACGCCCGGCATTGAATGCCTCGACATGTATCCGACTCGTATGCGATGTGTCGCCAGAAAGTGAGTCCGCAAGAAAGTGCGCGGATTCGGCAAGGTCGAACGGCTATCTGCGGCCATCCGGCCCGGATAGCTTGTAGCGTCATTACCGCGTCGCGATGCACGTTTTCCGACATTGCCCACCGAAAAACGCGAGCGTTGCCAAGCGTGACAAGCATTACCCTGTGTTAGCGTCAATACGTTAACCCTTACGCACGTTGCCGCCTTGGTCATACATTCTGTTAGCTCCTTAAAAGACGATCCCACGCTCACCACGCGTGACGCCGCGCGCCTGCTTGGTATTTCCGTCAGCACCGCGCAGAAATGGATCGAAAGCGGTGCGCTCGAATCCTGGAAGACGCCCGGCGGTCATCGCCGCATGCGCCAGAGCGCGGTCATTGCCCTGCTCGAAGAGCGAACGGCCATGTCGGCCGACGCCCTTCAGTCGATGCCCCAGGAGCTGCGCGCCGAACGCGCGCCGCCTTACCCGGTGCCGCACGATGAGGGGGCACGGTTGCGCATGGTGGGTCGGACAGGCTTGCTCGACACGACCGCCGACCCCGCCTTCGATCGCATCACCTGGCTCGCGGGCCTGATCACCGGTACGCCGATATCCGTTATTTCGCTGCTTACGGCGAAGCGCGTGTGGTTCAAGTCGGCACTCGGAACTGATCTTACGGAGACGCCTCGCGAGCAGGCGTTCTGCAACCACGTCATCCTCGGCGAGGACATGATGATGGTGGAAGACGCGCGCGCAGACACACGTTTCAGCGCGAACCCGCTGGTCACAGGGAGCCCGCACATTCGCTTCTACGCCGGTTGCCCCCTACGCGGTCCGGATGGCCATGCACTGGGCTCGCTATGCGTGATCGACCGCACGCCGCGCCGCCTGGACGCAGCGCAGAAAGAAGGTCTTCGCGCGCTGGCGGACATCGCCGAGGACGAGATTCGTCTGTACATGGCGGAGCACGGTCGCCGCTGAAGTCAGCCCGGCTGCGGGGCCCACGGGTCGTAACTTCCGAAGTACCAGAGATGACCTTCAGGATCGCGGGCGGAGTAACCCGCGCCGCCGTATTCCTTTTCTTCGTAATCGTCCACGATGCGCGCGCCATGGGCCTTCGCGGTCTCGTAGTGCGCGCGTACATCGCTCACGATGACGCAGGGGCATTGCGTCTCCCGACCATTGACGTCGTCGGGTTGAACCATGTGCTGGCTAAAGGGCGTGTCGTCACGTACCGAACCCAGCATGATCATGCCGCCGCCCAAGGTGAGCTGCGCATGGTCGACGACGTGCTGGTGCTCCGCATTGACGTATACCGCCTGCTTTTCGAAGCCAAAGGCGGTGCAGAGGAAATCGATCGCCTCGAGGGCACTGCGATAGCGAAGACAGGGAATGATCGTGCTGTTCATGGCGCGGCTCCTCGTCAGGAAGCCCATACATTACGCCATCCCGCGTCCGTTCTTATTCGACGGCGCCGATGCTCAGGTCGCGCGAATCCGTGCGGCCGTGATCGTCCACGACGCGGATGAGAAAACGGCCCGTCCGCTCCGGTGCCCACATCAACGGTTGGCCTGTGGCCACGCTGCCCAGGTAAGCGTCGTCGACGAACCAGTAGAGCGTGCGTGCGCCGGCGTCCGTCGTCGCCGAAAAGCCGATGCGTTCATTGCCAAGGCGCGATACGCGGATCTGATAGGTGCTTCCCTTGAGCGGTGATGTGATCTTTGGGGGATCGCCCGCCAGCTGGCCGCCCCCCTGGCAATCCGGTAACGGCGGCGGAATGCGGCGTGCCATGCCCGCCTGGGCGAACACGCGAGCGAGATCGGACGGCCAGTATTCGTATACGTCGGTCCGCGTGCGTTCTGGGTCATACGGCGGGCAGGCGGGCTTCCCGGTGTCCGTGTCGACCACGATCGGCCGATGGATATTGCTCACGCGGATCGGCGACTTCCCGGGAATGAACCAGGTGCTGCCTATCTGCGGGCACCACGCGTTCGGAAGGTCGCCACTGGCCAGGCAGATCGGCACGCGACGAAGGTTGGGAGGATTGCGGCGAATCGGCTCCGCCAGTCCCGGACGCTCGGCGCGCAGGGAATCGGCGATGCGGAAGAACAAGGGCGCCGCGGCGTCCACGCCGACGAAAGCCGGATTACCGGTACCGTCGAAATTGCCGATCCACACCACCAGGACATACGGCCCGAAGCTACCGGCTGTCCATGCGTCGCGGAAACTCCACGACGTACCGGTCTTCCAGTAAATGGGTAGCCGGGAAGTCTGGGCGGCCACCGCATCGTCCGGGCGCGGATTCTGCCGCAGCATGTCCATGACCATGAAGCTGGCTTCTTCACTGAGCATGCGCGTGCCCCGGGTACGCGGCTGGCTGGCAAGCGTGCGCAGCGGGCGGAGCTCGCCGCGATTGGCGAGCATGGCGTACAGTCCGCCCAGCTCCTGCATGGTGACTTCGCCACCGCCGAGCACCAGCGCAAGCCCGTAATGCTTTTCACTGGCCATGCGCGAGATGCCGGCGTCGTGCAGGAACTGGTAGAGACTCGGATTGGCGAGCTTCGCGGCGATCTGCACGGCCGGGATGTTGCGACTACGCACAAGGGCCTGCGTCGCCGTCACCGGCCCGAGGAAGTGGCCGTCGAAGTTCTCCGGGGTGTACGGGCCGAAGGCCGATGGCACGTCGCGCAATACCGTTTCAGGATGGAGAAGGCCCTGATCGAAGCCGAGGCCGTAGATGAAGGGTTTCAGCGTCGACCCCGGCGAACGCTTCGCCTGCGTTCCGTTGACCTGCCCATAGATCGATGAATCGAAATAGTCGGCGGATCCGACCATCGCCTTGATCCCCATGTCGCGGGTGTCGATCAGGATCGCGGCGGCATTGCGGATACCGCGGTCCCCACTGCGTTCGACGTACTGGCGAACCTGACGCTCCAGGCTGTGCTGGAGACCCAGGTCGAGCGTGGTCGTGACACGCATGTCGTCGCTACCGTCGAGCCGGCGCTCCGCAAGCACCTGCTCGACGAAGTGCGGCGCCTCGAACGGCAGGCGCGAAAGGGGGCGCAATCGCAGAGGAAGCTCGAACAACGGAGCGGCGCTCGCATCCGCGGGGTGCTTCGCGGCCCAGCGGGTAAAAAGACGGTCACGCGAGGCTTTGAGCGCCGTGTCGATCACGGCGCTGCCGTTGACGTTGCCGGGAAGTCCGCGTGAGGGGTCCTGCGGAATCACCGCCAGCGTCAGCGCTTCAGGAAGGCTGAGCCGTGCCGGCGCCTTGCCGAAGTAGGCGAGGCTGGCCGCGCCCACACCTTCCACGTTGCGCCCGTAGGGCGCGGCATTGAGGTAGGCCTCGAGAATATCGTGCTTGGAGTACTCCGCTTCCAGTTGCATCGCGCGCATCGCCTGCACAAGCTTGCCCCGGGGGCTGCGCGTGTCGAGATGCCAGATCAGCCGCGCCAGCTGCATCGTGATGGTGGAACCGCCTTGCGGACTGCCATGCCTGACGTAAGTCACCCAGGCCCCACGCACGAGGCCCCAGGCACTTACCCCGGGATGCCAGCGGAACCAGCGATCCTCGTGCAGCAGCACGCCATCGACAAGAGCGGGCGAGATGTCCTCGAGGGGAATCCAGAGGCGATAACGGTCATCGCTGGCGAGGGTAAGCCGCAGGAGACGGCCGTCGGCGTCGTAGACGGCTGTCGAGGAGGGAAACCACGCGCGTAACGGCGCGTGCGGCCAAAGGCGAATACCCACGGGCAACGCGGCAAGCAGCAGCAACGCCACGAGGGCGTTGTGCCATTTGATCCGGAAGAGGCGGTGAAGGAACTTCATCGGTGTTCTGCGGTATCGCGACGCCTTCGTGTAGGAGCCGATTCATCGGCGATTGGGTGCTGGCCCCATTCTGGCCCGCTGGCGCGGGATCGCCGATGAATCGGCTCCTACATGGTCGCTAAGGCTTGCGCTCCACGGTCATGGCGCCGCCGCCGGGAGCGCGTGCCTGCACACTCCGGTCGTAAAGCGATTCGATCAGTGCCGGCGGAATGACGAACTTGCCGGCATTGGTCGCCTTGATCCGGTAGATGAACTCCTGCACGTCGGTACTTGCCGTACCGTAGACCACGACGCGGTCCTCGCGAACGTCCGCGTACTCGGGTTTCCAGGTCGACTCCGGATTGCCGATGGGCGAACGCCAGGCAGGAGTGTTGTCGTCGGCGCCCTCGGCGGCTCCGCCGTCACCCTCACCATCCGCAGGAGCATCGACTTCATCCGACGCACCAGACGAATCCGACGTGGACTCGTCAGAAGACGGAGTCGCTTCCGCGGCATCGGCCGGTGGGGCGGTATCGAGCACCGGCTCAAAGCCACCAGGCAGCAGGTCCACGATGGCGACGTTGTGCACGTCGTGGTCGGTGGTGGAACGAACCTTCACGTGCACATCGATCTCGTCTCCCGTGTTGACCGTACCGATCGACTTGCCCTTGGTGTCCGTGTAAGTACGGACGATCTCGAGTCCGTCCTTGCGCGTATCGGCCGAAGGCTTCCGGTCGAAGCCGGTCTGTGCAACGCCATACCATGCCGTCGCATCGGCGTCGTTGACCAGACGCAGGCGCTGCGCGCCGGCGGCCCAATGGGCATCGACCAGCGAGCCCTTCACCGCGCCGATCGGGCTGACGGTACCGTTCGCTGCCACCGAGCCGATCGAGAGCTTGCTTACGTCACCGCCAGCCTGCGTGGCCCATGCGTCCAGCGCCATGATGATCATGCCGGAGGACAGCGTGTTGTAGTGACCCTTGCCGAGGGGGCGCACGAGGTTCTCGATCGTCTCCGGCGGCAAGGCCTTTGCCTGTTCCGGGAAGTGCTTTGCCAGCAGGTAGAGCACCGACGCGTCACGGATCGGCGTGTCGTAGTAGTCGCTGTAATCGTAGGTCTCATCAACCGGCTGGCGCGCGAGCAGCTTGCGCGGGCGCGCCATCAGGTCGTTGGCCAGCTTCTCCTGGTGTAGCAGCTGGTACGAGGCAGCCAGCCACGCCGCCGCGAGGTCGTCGTGCCACTGTTTCGGATAGACCTCTTCGAGACGACGCTGCAACGAGGCGAGGTCGTTCGTGGTGACGTTGCCCTGACGCGTGAGCAGATAGATCGCATAGGCACGCTCGCGCATTGCCACCAACGTATCGCCGCCGTCATCGGCGGCGATCTGGCGCAGGGCGTTATCTGCCGAAGCCAGAAGGTCGGCGGGCACGGCCACGCCATGGTCGCCGGCCTCGATGAGGTAGTGAACGGCGTAGTCGGTCGCGAAGACGTGCGTATCCGGCGTGGCCGTCCACAGGCCGAAACCACCCTGCCCGTTCTGGCGCGCACGCAGCACGTCGAACAAGGCCGCGACCGGATCGGCCGGCGGCGTGTCGTCACCGATCATCCGTGCCGGCTTGATGTCGCCGAACTCGGGACGCTTGCCAAGGATCAGGGCCGGCATCGCCGCGCTGATCACCTGCTCGGTGCAGTAGTGCGGGAAGTCGACAAGATAGGCCGCAAGCCCGCGCGCAAGCACGATCGGCACGGTCGAGAACGAGGCATCGCGCTTGGCGTATTCGTCGTGCATGTCGCGCAGTGAGGTCACGTCACCCCGCCCATGGGCATCGACATGGCCGAAGGCGAGATCCGTACGCAACGGCGAGGCCGGTCGCACGGAAAGATCCACGCTCTGCTTCGCGGACTTGCCGTTGAATCCCGCGGTGAAGGTCATGTTGCCCGAGCCCAGCTTGTCCGTGGCACGGACCCGGAAGATCGCCACGCCTTCGCGCATCTCGCCGAGGCTGAGCGTCTTCGCCGCGTCTCCGACGATCTGCAGCTGCGGGCCGAGCTTGAGGTTCACCGCGACCGGCACTTCCTTGCCGCCCAGGCCGGTGAGGTTGTTCGCCACACCCACGCTGATCTCCGCTTCGTCGCCCGGTGCGAGCGTGGTCGGCACATTGGGCGAGAGCACGAAGTCACCGCGCACCGTGGTCGCGCCCTCGAACGTGCCGATCTTCTCCGGCGAGACGCTGACCGCCATGACACGCAGCTTGCCGTTGAAGTAGTCGGGCACCTTGTAGGTCAGGTCGCGCGATCCATCGATGTCGACGATGCCGGACCAGTAGGCCACTGGCTTGTCGCGCTTGCGACGGAACGGATTGAGCTGGCGACCGATGGCGCCGTCCGCATCACCACCCGGTGCCGCCATTGTCATCAGCTTCTGGAAGTCCGGAATGATCAGGTCGAGGATCTGCGAAGTGGATACTTCCAGCATGCGCTTGCGGAAGAAGTACTGCAGCGGATCGCCCAGCTTGTAGTGCGCGACCTGGAGGATGCCCTCGTCCACGGCGAAGACCACTGCGCGCGTCGGCGTCGTGGAAGTCACGTGGAAGGTGACGGTATCGCCCGGTTTGACCAGCTGCGGCGACTCCACGGCGAGCACATTGCGCCGCGCATCCATGTTGACCGAGAACGGCACCACGCCGAACGACAGCGGGCTCATGAAGATCTCGTCCGAGGACGGATCACGCACGTACTGCACGTTGATATAGCCGTTGCCTTCGAAGTCGGCAGGCACGGTGATGTGCTGGACCGTACTGGTCGACTCGGCGTGGAACCAGGCGTGGGCGTAGACCTTGTCGCGCTCGATGGTGATCAGGCCGCTGCCCGCATACGGCGCGCGGATGGCGATGTCCACCGCCTCACCGGGTGCATAGTCTTTCTTCGACAGGGTGAGCTGCAGCTCGGCGTTGCGCTCGAGCGAGCGCGACACGTTGCCTTCGCCAGCCACCGACCAGGCGACGCGATTGACCTCCTTGCCTTCGGCATTCTTCAGTACAAGAGCGAAGTTGCCCGGCTTGTCGGTCGGCAACACGACATCGAGACCGGCCGCCGGGATGACCAGCGGCGTTTCAGACACCGTGGTCTCGCGAGCCTTGGACTCGTATTTGAAGACGCCCGAATCCTGCTTGGTCAGCACGGAGACGAAACGCGTTTCGACGATGGCCTGCTTCAGGCCCTTCAGGTCGATACGCTTTGCCGATGGATCGATGGCGACGAGGTTGACCGCACGCTTTGCATCGCGGCTCACGTAGTCGAGGTTGTCGACGGCCTTGTAGCCGACGAGCCAGTCGTTCGACGACACCATGCCCTGTGTGGCCGCGGCGACGCTGCGTCCGCCTTCGGCCTCGTAGGCCTTGGCCAGGAAGTACAGTTGGTAGGTGGCGTCGGCGTATTTGGACAGATCCAGCGCAAACTCCGCATGCCCCTTGTCGTCGGTTTTCGCGTCGGCGAGCTTCTCCTCGAAACCTTCCTTGGCGCGGCGCACGTCGTAGAAGTGATAGTCCTTGTAGCTGGGGAACGAGGGGAAGGCAGGGCGCAGGGTGAGTGAGCCCTCGACGCGTCGATCCGCCGCCGGTGTACCGAACAGGTTCTGCACGTCGACCAGTGCTTTGAGCTGCGCCGGCTTCACCCACCCTTCCGTCACGGCGGTGGAAAGCTTGGCGGAGACCTTCATGCGATCGGGCTGGAATTCCTTCACCTGTACCGTGGTGCTGCCTATCTGCGAGTACGGTTTACCGTCCTTGGCGATATACAGGTTCACCGTCCAGTTGCCGGTCGGCGAGGTTTCGGCCGTCGTATGGTCGAGCTCGGCGAAGCCGGCCGTATCCATTGATACGGTCTGCTGGCGCACGGTCGTGCCACGTGGGTCGACCACCTCGGCGATCAGTGGCATGCCAGCGACGCTGCGCGTCCAGCTGTTCGCGCGCACGATCATGCCGATGTGGAAGAGATCGCCGGGACGGTAGATGCCGCGATCGGAGAACAGGTAACCGGATAGCTGGCCCTGGCTGTGCGCGTTGGGCTCGCCGCCGATGTCGAAGCGGGAGAAGTCCAGCGTGCGGTCATACGAGGTCACGGGCAGGAAGGAGAGATCCTCCCCCTGGCGCACCACGTACATGGCCGGGGTTTTCTCCTGCGTGAAGCCCTTGAGGTTGGCAAAGTGCGCACGTCCGTCAGCAGCGGTGTTCTGGGTGAATAGCGTGCTGCCATTCTTCGCGATCACCGTGACGGAGGCACCCGACACCGGCGACCCGGTGCGGATGGACTGGACGAAGATGTCCTGGCTGCCATCCATCGACTTCTTCGCGATCACGCCCAGATCGGTGATCACGACGAGCCGCTCGTCCTTCGGCCAGTCGTACGGTGCGTGGCCGCCGTCGTCATCATCCTTTTCCGCTTCGGCCACCATGGCGTCGACGTCGGAGCCCGCGTCACTGGCCGCGGCTTCACGTGCGGCCTTGACCCGGCGCTCGCGCGCTTCCTGCTCGGCCTGCTGGTCGTAGCCCGAGAGCTTGAGCAGGAAGACACCCCGCTTGCCTGCCGCCAGGTATTGGCCAAGATCGAAGCCTTCGTAATGCGCCTTCCCCGGACCTTCGTCCGGGAAGGAGACGTTCTTCACGAAGCGGTCGACGATATGGTCCGGCGTGAAACCGTACATCTCGGGCTTGGTGTAAGTGCCGGAGTTGAGCGAAACCAGATGCTGTAACTGGTCAGGCAGCACCCGGCCGACCTCGACGTGCATGCCCGGCATGTTCCGGGAGACGACGGAAATTCGCTTGTCGCCGCTCAGCGAGAGCAGGGAGCCGTCCGCCATGAAGCGAAGCAGGCGGGGGTAGCTGGGCACCGTGAGGATATCGACGCGCGGTTTGGCCATCACATAACCGCCGAACGAGGTCATCCCCTTGTCCACGCGCACGTAGATGCGCCGACCCGGTTCGGCGTGGTAACGGAAACTCTGCGCGGCCGACCAGTCGTTTTCGGTCGGCACCACTTCCGGTTTTAGCGGCGTGAAGGAGCGAAGATCGCTTTCACTGATTTCGCTGGCCGACCACGCGTGCTGCGTGTCTTTTGGAATGGCCCAGGCGTGGAGGTGCTTGGTCAACTCGGCATCGCTGACCGGGCCACCGAAGGTCATGACGACGACCTGCTCCGGCTCGAAGCGCGCGTTGTCGACCAGGGTAGGTGAGACTTCGTCGAGCGTGAGGCTGTACAGGCCGGGCACGCGCACCGCGGTCTCCAGCGCCTTCTCCGTGCCATCGCCACCACGGCTGCTGCGCACGCCGTCGTTGAGCTTGAGCCCTACCGAGCCATCATCACGGGGGAGCTGGAGTGGCTGGGAATGCACGAACGCGTTGAGGTGGTGTTCGTCGTAGGTGACGCTGAACTTGAGCTCCGCGCCATGTTTTTCGTTGCGATTGCGCAGGTCGAGCGCGAGGTGCTTCTCCAGTTGGGCTGCGTCCACGGGGTAGTTGAAGCCCAGCTGGATGATGGTCTTCTTCTTGGTCGGGTCCTGCGGGTCCTGGTAGAACTCGCCATTGACCACGCGCGCCGTGAAGGGCGCCGTGGCGACGTCGAAGTGGTCATCCGCCAGGAGCACGTGAGGCGCAAAGACTTTGGCCTTGTCGAAGCGAACCTCGATCTTCCGGCCCACCGGCCAGTCGGCCGCTGGAACGAACCGCAGCGTGCGATCGTTCTCCCAGGTCCATTGGCCCGCGAGTTTCGGGTCCATGGCGATGCCATCGGTAACCGGTTTGCCCAGCGACTCCAGCCTGGCGGCCGACGCGGAAAAGGTGACCGTGAGGGGATGGATGGTCACCGGCGCGTGGTCGTAGTCGCTGATGTCCGGCGCCGGCGCCTCGAAGGTGATCCGGTTCGGTTCCACCGGTTTCGGGCGGCTCTCCCACCAGTGCCAGCCGAACCAGCCGGCGGCCGCAAAGATGAGCACGCCGGCGATGGTGCCCGTGAACTTCAGGGGATGCTGGCGAGCGGCCCGCCCGGTCGCCGGCACCCAGGCGGGCGCGGACCAGGACATATTGCCGAAGACGGGGCGCAGGGCCGTGCTAAGCAGCCAGAGCAGGCCGCGCAGCAGGCGGACGGGTAACGATGCGATGAAACGAAGCAGATCCATGTTCCCTTCCGATCCTTTGATTCGTATGACGGCGTGATGCCGTGCCTGCGAATACGTCAACGCCGGCCACGCGCCCAGGGCGGTGTTCCGGCAGCCTTCCTACGTATCCCCAAGGTGATGCTGCGCCCGACCCCTGTCGTGACAGCGTCCGGATTCTGACATAGCGCCGCCATGCTTCGGGAGATTTCGGGGCGCTTGTGCGTGAAGCTGGTTTGCAATGCATTCGCAATAGAACAAATCGGAAATCACTTACGCATTTCACGTCACGTGATCGGTCTCACGCCTCCGCGCTCGAAGCGTTCAACGGACGCATCACTTGCGATATCGTTGGCCGGCACGGGGACGAGCGAAGGGGAAATGGATGTACCACGAGGCCAAGAGTCCTTATGAACGAGCCCTCTCAGCCAGCGACCGCGAGTTTCGCGAACTGGCCGATTTTGCGCCCGTCATGATCTGGCGTTCCGGTATGGACCAGCTCTGCGACTGGTTCAACTTACCCTGGCTAGCCTATACCGGGCGCCCGATGATCGACGAAGTCGGCAAGGGTTGGGCCGAAGGTGTCCACCCCGAGGATCTGCAACGCTGCCTGTCCACGTACGCGGGCGCCTTCCAGGCTCGCGAGCCCTTCTCGATGGAGTACCGACTCCGCCGCCATGACGGCATGTACCGCTGGCTACTCGATAACGGCAAGCCTTTTTATCGCGACGATAGCTTCGCCGGCTATTGGGGTAGCTGCATCGATGTTACGGCTCATCGGGATGCGCAACAGGCGCAACGTATCCTGGTCAACGAACTGAGCCATCGGGTGAAGAATACGCTGGCCGTGGTCCAGGCCATGGCTACGCAGAGCTTCGACACCGACCGACCGGTCGCCGAATCGCTGGAAGCGTTCGAAAGTCGACTCCGGGCCCTCTCCGGTGCACATGACCTGCTGGTGACCCGTGCCTGGGAGGAGGTGGCGTTACGCGGCGTCCTGGAAACCACCATCGCCCCCCACGATCCGGGCCACTCGCGCATCGCCATCGGCGGCCCCCCGCTCATGCTGGCGTCGGCCCCCTCGGTGGCAGTCGCCATGGCGGTGCACGAGCTACTGACCAATGCCGCCAAATACGGGGCGCTGTCGACCTCGTCGGGAAGGGTGGACCTGTGCTGGCGGTTCGATGCCGCTTCGCAGCGGGCGCACATGACCTGGAAGGAAACCGGCGGGCCACCCGTGGCGCCGCCTGCCCGTCGCGGTTTCGGTATCCGGTTCATCGAGCGGGTGCTGGCCAGCCAGGCCGGCGGCGTGGCGACGGTCGCCTTCGAGGCGGACGGCATGCGTTGCAGTTTTGAAACACCCGCGCGCTCGTGGGCACATCCCGCTGAAATATATTCGTACACCGATGTCGATTCGCTGGGGGCACAATCGACGTAGTCATGAAAGCCGGGGAGTGACCCGGCTATGGCAACGGAGAAGGCACATGCGTTTCATGGTGATCCTCAAGGCGACGAAGGCCTCTGAAGCTGGCGAAATGCCCAGCGAGGCCTTGATGACGGCGATGATCAGGTTCAACGAGGAACTGGTGAATGCAGGTGTGCTTCTCGCCGCCGACGGGTTGCGCCCGAGCAGCGACGGCGCACGTATCCGCTTCAACGGCGACCGGCGTGACGTCACCGATGGACCGTTCGCGGAAACCCGTGAACTGGTCGCCGGCTACTGGCTGATCCAGGTTCGCTCGCTCGACGAGGCCATCGAGTGGATGAAGCGCGCCCCGAATCCGATGGAAGGAGACACCTCGGAAATTGAGATTCGTCGCATGTTCGAGATGGACGATTTCGGCGAAGAATCGTTGACCCCCGAAGCCCGCGCAACGGTAGAACGCATGCACGCGGAAGTCGCTTCGAAGTCCTGACCCCTCCTCCAAAGGAACACCGCCATGACCGTTACCCCTTACCTCAGTTTCAACGGCAACTGCGAGGAAGCCTTCGAGTTCTATGCGAAGGTGCTCGGCGCGAAGATCCTCATGATGGGCCGCTACAAGGAGATGCCGCCGCAACCCGGGCAGCCGGCCTTGCCGAAGGAATCTGAAGAAAAGATCATGCATGCCCGGTTGCAGATTGGTAACCAGTGGTTGATGGCCTCGGACTGCCCACCCCATATGCCGTTCCCGGGCATGCACGGTGTCTCGATCGCCCTGGGCTTCGATGAGGCCGCGGAAGCAGATCGCGTATTCGCCGCGTTGTCCGCGGGCGGCAGCGTTCATATGCCGATCGCCGAAACGTTCTGGGCCGAACGCTTCGGCATGTTCACCGACAAGTTCGGCACCAGCTGGATGATCAACGGCGCCGAGAAGCGTCCCAACCCGTAACCGGAGGAAAGGCATGCGCTTCCTGATCGTACGTAAGGCTGACACCGATAGCGAAGCCGGAGCGTCACCCAGCCGCGAGCTGGTCGATGCCATGGCCGAGCATCTCGATACGCTGGCGGCTGACGGGCGCTTCCTGGCCGGAGAGGGCCTCAAGCCCAGCCGCGACGGCGTCCGCATTCATTTCGCCGATGGTCGCCGGCCTGTCGTGGTGGATGGGCCCTTCGCCGAGACCAGGGAGCTGGTGGCGGGCTTCAGCATCATCGAGGCCGATTCGATGGAGCAGGCCGTCGCCTGGGTATCGGGCTGGCCGGCAGAGGACGCCCACGGCGCGGCCGAGGTCGAAGTACGGCCCATCGGTTGCCCGGGCGGGTTATCCGGCTTCGGTGACCCGGCCGAAGGCGACTCGGAGTTGCCGCGCTACATCGTGATGCTCAAGGCCAACGAGCGCAGCGAAACGGACTTCGATCCGGGTCCGGAAATCCTCGGCAAGATGATGGAAGCGAACAAGGCTGGTCACGAGGCCGGTTTCCTCATCGCCGGTTTCGGTCTGTCATCGAGCCGGCACGCGAAGCGGGTTCGTTTTGGCAAGGGCCGTGCCACCGTGTTCGACGGACCCTTCGCCGAGATAAAGGAAATGGTCGCGGGATTCTGGGTACTGCGCGTGGCCTCGATCGACGAGGTCATTGCATGGACGCAGACCTATCCCTTCCCCGACGGCGAAGACGCCCGCCTGGAGATCCGGCCGCTGTATGCCATGCGTGAGTTGCTCGCCACGCTCAGCTGATGCCGCAGCGCGCCTTGCCTCTCATCACGGCGGATGCTTTGATCCGCCGTGATGACTACCCGTGATGCCCACCGCACGATCGATGCGATCTGGAAGATCGAATCCCCGCGGCTGATCGCGACGATCGCCCGCATGGTTCGCGATGTCGGATTGGCTGAAGAGCTGGCCCAGGATGCCCTGGTCGTTGCGCTCGAACAGTGGCCGACCGCTGGCGTGCCTGACAATCCGGGCGCGTGGCTGACGCAAACGGCAAAGCATCGTGCGATCGATCGCATCCGCCGTGAGCGCATGGCCGGACGCAAGCTGGAAGCGCTGGGCAAGGACATGGAAGGCATGCTCGAATCGGCCGATGACGCGCTGATCGACGCCCTGGACGATGATATCGGCGACGACATGCTGCGGCTGATCTTCACGGCCTGCCATCCGGTGCTTTCCATCGAGGCCCAGGTAGCCCTTACGCTACGCCTGCTCGGTGGCCTGACCACGGATGAGATCGCGCGCGCCTTCCTGGTTCCCGAAGCCACTGTCGCGCAACGGATCGTGCGCGCCAAGCGCAGCCTTGCCGATGCGGCGGTAGCTTACGAAGTTCCGCGGGGCGATGAGCTCAAGGAGCGACTTGCCTCAGTACTTCGCGTGGTCTATCTCGTATTCAACGAGGGCTACGCGGCGACCACCGGCGGCGACTGGATGCGCCCGACCCTTTGCGCCGAGGCACAGCGCCTGGGCCGCGTGTTGGCCGGATTGATGCCGAACGAAGCGGAGGTGCACGGACTGGTTGCACTCATGGAAATCCATGCATCACGGACGAGTGCGCGGACGCGCCCCGATGGTGAACCCGTCCTCCTGCTCGAACAGGATCGTGGCCGCTGGGATCGACTCCTGATCGGTCTGGGGCTGAAGGCACTGGAGCGCGCCGAACGACTGGGTGGCGCGAAAGGGCCGTACGCTTTGCAGGCCGCCATCGCTGCCTGCCATGCGCGTGCCGCGCGCGCCGAAGATACCGACTGGGCGCGTATCGCCGCGCTCTACGCCGCCCTGGTCGACGTCGTACCGTCGCCCGTCGTCGAACTCAACCGTGCTGTCGCGGTGTCGATGGCGGAGGGACCTGATGTGGCACTGGATATCGTCGAGTCGCTTGTGGACGAACCTTCGATGAAGGACTACCACCTGCTGCCCAGCGTGCAGGGCGACCTGCTGTTTCGCCTCGGACGTTACGCAGCGGCACGCGAGGCCTTTCTGCGTGCCGCCGGCATGACGCGCAACGAGCGTGAGCGTACGCTCCTCGAAGCGCGCGCGGCTGCATGCATCGAATGAGTGGCGTATTGTCTGGCGGATGAAAATCGACCGCCTGGATCATCTCGTTCTTACCGTTACCGACATCGATGTGACGGTCGCCTTCTACACCCGCGTGCTCGGTTTCGACGTGGTCACCTTCGGCGAAGGCCGCAAGGCACTGACCTTTGGCCGGCAGAAGCTCAATCTTCACCAGCTTGGCAAGGAATTCGAACCCAAGGCAGAAACACCAACGCCCGGGGCGATTGATCTTTGTCTCATTGCAAGCACGCCGCTCGACGAAGTGATGGGTGAACTCCAGGCCTTGGGCATCGCCATCGAAGAAGGCCCTGTCGAGCGTACCGGCGCGACTGGGCCGATACGCTCCGTTTACCTGCGTGATCCGGACCAGAACTTGATAGAAATCTCAAACTACCCTGCTCGCGACCAGAGCGAATTCCTGACACGCGGCATCGCCTCGCGTGACGATGCTGCTCGCACGGGCGTCTACCACAGCGCCGCCGACGTGCATAACGACATTACGGAGCGTCTGGAACATCTTCGAACGGATCAAGACACGCCTTGAGTCAGTGCTTTACCTCGAAGTCGACATCCGCGCCATCAGGGAGATCGTCGAGCTGCTGCAGGATCGAACCGGTGAGTTCGAAGTGTTCCTTCGCAGGAACCGGGTTCAGGTTCTCCACCGTGTACTCGCCTTCGACGAAGATCGGCAACGTGACATAGCTGTAGCACTCGCCTTCCGCGCGTGTCTTGCCGGCTTCGAGCAACGCTTCGATGAGCCCCGGAAGGAGCCAGTCGTCAGCGGCTTCCTCGCGAAGCAGGTTGTTGAACTCCGGCACGTTGTCCGCGACGCGCTCGACTTCGGCCGTGCCGGTGTTCAGCCAGAAGATGCCGCCGGCATCAGCTTCGAAGAACATGTCGCCCAGCGCCGTGAACAGCAGCGGGGTGAACGCGTCACCGATGAGCCAGTTCCAGGATTCGGCGAGCGCATCGATCGCTTCCTTGTCCGGCGTGCAGATGAGATCGTTCCAGGTGAGCGCCATGGGGCTGGCCTTCGTACGTATCGGGGGAGGGTCCGGGGATTTTAAGCCCATTCTCCCGGTCGGGTGGCCTCAGCGAACGAGGCCCGCGATGACGGCCTGGACAAAAGCGGTGCGTGCCCTGGCCTGCTCATCATTCGTGGCCACCGGCCACGCCGCCATCTGCACGATCACCAGATGGCGGGAGGGATCGACGTAAAGCAGTTGCCCGAAGATGCCGATGCCAGCGAAGGCACCGTTGTCGTACGTCCACCACTGGTAGCCGTAGCCGCGACCAGGCACGCCGATGTCTGCGTGCTTGTGCGTGGCGTCGGCAATCCAGCCATCCGCAAGGACAGGCCTTCCGTTCGCGATGCCGCCATCGAGCAGGAACTGACCCAGGCGCGCGTAATCTGCCAGTGTGGCCGAAACACCCGAGCCGCCAGCCTCTGTGCCGTCGATCTCGTCCTTCAGCCAGAGCGCATCGGAAGCCATGCCGTACGGCTTCCAGACCTTCTCGGAGAGATACGCGGCCAGCGTCTTACCGCTGGCGCGAGCGACGAGGATACCAATCAAATCGGTCTCGCCAGTCTTGTAGACCCAGCGCTCGCCGGGTACGAACTCGCGCGGTAGCACCGCCATGTAGGACACCAGCAAGGGCACGCCGGGTTGGCGTGAGCCTTCGTACATCATCGCGACGTCGGATCGGGGATCGACGTAATCCTCGTTCCATCGGACGCCCGAGGTCATCGTCAACAGCTGACGCACGGTGACATCACGATACGCGCCGGCCGCAAGCTCCGGGATGTAACGCGTGACCTTGTCGTCGAGGCTGTGAATGAAACCATCGCGCAGCGCCGCCCCGACCAGGGTCGAGGTGAACGACTTGGCCACGGAGAATGAGGTCCAGCGCGTATCGGGTGTCGCGCCAAGGCCGTAGCGCTCCAGACGCACGCGGCCATCCTGCACGACCATGATGCCGGCGACATGGTGTGCCGCCATATACGCATCGAGCGTGCTGCCATCAACAAAACGAGGCCGCACTGGCACGCCAGGGGGTAACGGGTGCGCGACCCCGTGCCGCACGACGTTACTGGCGTAATGCGTTTCCATGGTGCGGAATGCTGCTTCGCGCTGCGGTTGGTCCCAGAACAGGACGTCGGTACGTCGGGCGTGCGGCGTCGCGCAGGCGGCAAGGAGCATCGCGGCGACGAGGACGAGCCAACGCACGTGATTCAACCCGCATTCCTCGTACGCCGGCGCACCTCGTAGGCACCCAGGGCGATCGACGCCAGCACGAACGGGCCAAGGCCGTAGATCGCGCGGTACGCGAGGAGCGCGGCGAGAACCGGTGCACGCTGTTCCTGCGGGAACGCCGCAAGTGTGATCGCCTCGAACGCGCCGATACCGCCGGGAGTATTGCTGACGATGCCGGCGAGGATCGCCCCCACGTAGATCGGCGCGAAGTCGAGGAAGCTCCCCGCGATGTCGGTCGGCAGGAGCAGGTACATGGCCGTGATCGCGCCGACCATCTCGATCACACCGAGAACGATCTGCGCGCCGGCCGAACGGGCGGAGGGCACCGGCGTGGTGAACTTCCACATCTGCAGTTCGTCGTGCTTGCCGGCCAGCCAGCGCAACAGGAGGACGAAGAGGATGATCAGCGACAAACCGAGCCACCGACCCCAGCCATGGGCGATGGCCGGCTCCAGCATTAAGGCGATGGCGGTGACGGCGGCAAAGCCCATGCCCACCGCGAAGCCGACCAGGCCGACCACGCGCGCAACGTCCGGAGCGCCGACGCCTTGCGTGGATAGCATGCGGTAACGCAACGCGGTCCCGGTAATCGCATGGAAGCCGAGTGCGTTGCAGATGGCGTGCGTGGTCACTCCGGAGAAGACCTTCATCCGCATCGTCACTTTGCCCGGCACAACGGTTTCCACGGCAAACACGTCATAAGCGGTGAGGCAGGCCCAGCTGACCAGGGTCGCCAGGATCGAGCCACCGACATGCCAGCGTGGAATCCGTTCGATCGCGGCAAGCACGTCGTGCCAGGCCATCCTTGCGATATAGCGATGCAACAGGAAGATCGCGCCACCGACGATGGCGGCGGTGAGCAGGTACTTGATGGCGTGGGTCGCGATGACCCTGCCGCCTTGTTTGTCATGCCCTGCCGTCACTACTGTCGCCTGTCTCGCCGGGTGGTCACTCACGAAAGGCGGGCATCATCCCACGAGCGGGGGACGGTCGGGGGTGCCCACCACCCGGCCATCGCGGATCTCGAAGGTGTGGCCGTCGAGCGCCTCGACGTCGGCCGGGTCGTGGGTGATCACCATGAGCTGGAGGTCGAGGCGCGCCTGCAGTGCCATCAGTTCGCTGCGCATGCGGCCACGCAACGCGGGATCGAGCGCCGCGAACGGCTCGTCGAGAACGACGATGCGCGGCCCGGACACCAACGCCCGCGCCAGCGCCACGCGCTGCCTCTGTCCACCCGAAATGCGCGACGGGTAACTGTCGGCGACATTGCCCAACTCGAAGCTGTCGACCCACCGGCGCACGCGCTCGTCGTGTCGGCGCCGTCGAGGATTCAGCCAGCCACGGTCCAGGCCGAAGCCAATGTTCTGCGCCACGGTGAGGTGCGGGAACAGGGCGTAGTCCTGGTACACATAGGCCACTTCGCGCATTCGCGTGGGCAGGTCGATACGGGCCGCCGAATCGTAGAGAACGCGCCCATCGACGAGCACATGACCGGTATCCGGCGTGAGCAGGCCGGCCACGGCGCGAAGTGTCAGGCTCTTGCCCGAGCCCGACGGCCCGAACAGCACGACCCGTCGCTGTTGCGACACGATGGCCACATCGAGCTCGAAGTGACGATCGTCCGAGCGCAGTGTCTTGCGGATCGCGATATCCACGCTCATGGGCGCGACCGCCGCAGGTGGTCCGGCGCCAGCCATCCGGCAAGCAGCAAGGCGATCACACAGGTTACCGAGGTCACGGCGACCATGATGCCAGCGGTGGTGTCGTCACCCGATTGCACGGCGGCATAGATCGCCACCGACAGCGTCTGCGTACGGCCCGGCAGGTTCCCGGCGATCATCAGGGTGGCACCGAATTCACCGAGCGCCCGCGCGAAGGCAAGCAGCGCGCCTGCCGTAATGCCGCGTGCGGCCAGGGGCAGGGAGACCCGGAAGAACACGGCGGCCTCGCGCAGCCCAAGCACGCGCGCGGCACTCTCCAACTGGGGGTCCACCGCTTCGAAGGCCGCCCGCGCGGCTTTCTGCACCAGGGGAAAAGCCACCAGGGTCGAGGCGATCACCGCTCCTTGCCAGGTAAACACCAGTTCGATGCCAAGCCGATCCAGCCATGCGCCGAAAACGCCGCGTCGGCCCAGAAGCACGAGCAGGTAATAACCCAGGACCGTCGGCGGCAGGACCAGCGGCAGGGTGAGGATCGAATCGACCACCTCACGCGCAGGTGAGCGCCAGCGCGACAACCCAAAGGCTACGGCCACACCCAACACGAGGTTGATGGCAGTCGCCCACAGCGCGACCTTGAGGGTGAGCGCGAGCGGTACCCAGATCGCGCCCACGAGGCCTCAGGGTGCCTGGAAGCCGAACCCGGCCAGAATGCCGCGCCCCTGGGTCGACAGCACGAAGGTTTCGAAGGAAGCGGCTTCCTTCGCCTGCTTCGATCCGGCGACGACGGCGATCGGGTAGGTAATCGGCTTAGGCGTCGGCACCGTGGCGGCGATGTCGACCTTGTCCTTCATGATGGCCGCGTCCGTTGCGAAGACAAATCCGGCATCGACCTCACCACGTGCCACGTAGTCGAGGCTCTGCCGGACGTTCTGCGCCAGCACGCCCTTGGCTGAGACGGCGTCCCACAGGCCCTGCTGCTCGAGGGCCGCCTTGGTATATCGGCCCACCGGCACTGAGGCGGGGTCACCATAGGCCACGCGCTTCACGGTGTCGGCCTTGAGGTCGACCGGCGCGGTCACCTGCGTCTTGCTGCCTTTGGGCACGATCAGGACCAGGCGGTTGGTGGCGAAGTCCTGGCGAGTGGCGGGGTCGATCGCCTTCGCCGCCACGGCCTTGTCCATGGCGGTCTCATCCGCGGAGGCGAACACATCGGCCGGCGCGCCGCTGGCGATCTGGCGACGCAGGACGTCGGACGCGGCGAAATTGAGCACGACATGGGTGCCCGGATGCTTCGCCTCATAGGCTTTGCCGACGGCCTGGAAGGCGTCGGTCAGGCTGGAGGCTGCCGATACGACCAGGTCGGCGGCCGCAGCACCGCCCGAACCGACGAGGAGGATGAGCGCAACGAGCGGACGAAGGCGCATGGGGTCGGTCCTTGGCGGAAGGTTTCGCAATATAGGTAGGCCCACGCCGCAGGGTCAACGATCCCCTTACCCTGCGGCGAGGACCACGAAGCTGCGCGGCGGCGCTATCAGCTTGCCGTCCTCGGCCGGCGTATCGACAGACAGGTCGAGGTCGGTGGAGAAGGCCACGGTCCATGCACCCTGCGGCAGCGTGAACTCCACCCCGCCGTCGAACGCGTTGACCAGGATAAGCACCGTCTGGTCGTTGCCGTGTTCGCGCACACCCGAGGCCTGGCTGCGTCCATCCAGGAGAATGCCGATGGAGCGTGCCCGCGGGTCCTCCCAATGCTCCGGCTGCATCTCGCCACCGCCAGGATTGAGCCAGACGATATCGCGCACCTCGGCCACGTCGTCATAGCGGCCGTCGAGAAAGCGGCCGCGACGCAGGATAGGAAAGCGGTCACGGAGGGCGACCAGGTCGCGGACCGCGGTGGCCAGACCGCCCTGGGTAGGATCGTCGCTCCAGTCGATCCAGCTGATCTCGTTGTCCTGGCAGTAGGCATTGTTGTTGCCCTGCTGCGTGTTGCCGCGCTCGTCGCCGGCCAGCAGCATCGGCGTGCCCTGGGCGAGGAAGAGCGTGGCGAGCAGGTTGCGCGACTGTCGCTGGCGCATGGCACGAATGCCGGCGTCCTTCGTGTTGCCTTCGGCACCGTGGTTGAACGAATGATTGTTGCTGGAGCCGTCCTGGTTATTCTCGCCGTTCGCCTCGTTGTGCTTGTCGTTGTAGCTGACCAGGTCGCGCAGCGTGAAGCCGTCGTGCGCGGTGATGAAATTGAGTGACGCGTACGGGCGGCGGCCGCGCTTGTCGAAGAGGTCCGCCGAGCCGGTGAAGCGCCGTGCGAACTCGGCCAGTTTGCCGCCCTCACCTTTCCAGAAAGCGCGCACGGTGTCGCGAAACTTGTCGTTCCATTCCACCCAGCCCGGCGGAAACTCGCCGACCTGATAGCCGCCGGGACCGCAATCCCAGGGCTCGGCAATCAGCTTCACCTGGTTGAGCACGGGATCCTGCGTACAGGAATCTAGGAAGCCGCCGTTCTCGTCGAACCCGTAGGGCTCGCGCCCGAGAATGGTGGCGAGGTCGAAGCGGAAGCCATCGACGTTCATTTCGGTCGCCCAGTAGCGCAGCGAATCGTTGACCATCTGCAGCACGCGCGCGTTGCTGAGGTTCACCGTGTTACCGGTGCCGGTGTCGTTGATGTAATACCGCTTGTCTTCGGCCAGGCGGTAATAGCTGGCGTTGTCGATGCCCTTGAACGAGAGCGTCGGACCCATCTCGTTACCTTCGGCCGTGTGGTTGTAGACCACGTCGAGGATCACTTCGAGCCCTGCCCGGTGGAATGCGGCGACCATGTCCTTGAACTCGCGGGGATCGCCACCGGACATGTATCGCGTTTTCAGCGCGAAGAAGCCGATGCTGTTGTAGCCCCAGTAGTTGCGCAGGTTCTTCTCCTGCAGGTAGTGGTCGTCGAGATAGGCATGCACGGGAAGCAGCTCGACCGATGTCACGCCAAGCCCGCGGATGTAGTCGACGACCGCCGGCGTGGCCATGCCGGCAAAGGTGCCGCGCAGGCGTTCGGGAACGTCGGGGTGCCGCATGGTGAAGCCGCGTACATGCGTCTCGTAGATCGCCGTGCGGGTCCACGGGACCGATGGCTTGCCGTGCTCCACCCACTTGTAGGATGGATCGATCACCATCGCCTTGGGCATGAACGGGGCGCTGTCACGCTCGTCGAAACTCAGGTCGCCATCGGGATGGCCAACCGTATAACCGTAGAGCTCGTCGGCCCAGGTCAGGTCGCCGACGATCTGTTTCGCGTAGGGATCGAGCAGGAGCTTGTTGGGGTTGAAGCGGTGGCCGTTTTCCGGCTCGTACGGTCCGTGGACACGGTAGCCATACAGCTGGCCGGGGCCCACGCCCGGGACATAGCCGTGCCAGACCTCGTCGGTATATTCGGGCAGGTCGATGCGCCCGGTTTCGATGCCGCCTTCGTCATAAAAGCACACTTCCACACGGGTGCCGTGTGCGGTGAACAGCGAGAAGTTCGTGCCCTTGCCGTCCCACGTGGCGCCGCGCGGAAAGGGGGAGCCTTCGCGCACAGGGGAGGCGGCATCGTAACGGGCATCAGGCATGGAAGTAGTCTCGTGGCGGCTCGACAGCATGGCCATCGGGGCGAAAGGAAAACGTGAGGACCGACCCGGATCGTGCCCGCTCCCGCACGATTCGCCAAGCAAGTTGACGGGGGCGGTGGCAGCGTGACGCCGTGTCCGTGGAGGAAAGGCAGGAATGAAACACGCGTTGCGCATCATCGGAGGCCTGCTGGTGGTCGGCACGATCGTCATCGTGCTGTTCTTCTGGCTCGACCGCACCGAAACCACCACCGACGCCTATATCACCGGACGCCTTCATCCGATCGCCCCGCGGGTCACTGGCACCGTGGTCGCCCTGCACGTGGACGATAACCAGCACGTCAAGGCGGGCGAGGTATTACTGGAACTGGACACCCGCGACTTCGATGTCAGGGTGGAACAGGCGCGTGCCGAGATCGACCGGGCCAAGGGGCAGGTGGCCAGCGCCGACGCCCAGATCGTCGAAGCCAACGCCTCGATCGTGGCCGCCCAGGCCAGCGTGGAGAAGACCGTCCTCGACCTGAAGCGCGCCAGCGAGCTGGTCAATGAAACGCCCCGCGGCGTTTCCCAACAGGAATACGACGCGGCCAAGGCAGCGTCCGACTCCGCGCGGGCGAACAAGGCGAGTGCGGACGCACGCAAGGTCGCCGCGACGGCCGCGAGCGAGTCGGCCCGGGCGCAGGTGGCCACTGCCGAAGCCTCATTGCACGACGCCAACCTGGCCTACGGCTATACCAAGGTACTGGCTCCGGTCAGCGGCTACGTCGGGCGGCGGTCGGTCGAGGTGGGCGCACGCGTCAACGCAGGCCAGACCCTGCTTTCGATCGTCTCCGACCAGGTGTGGGTCGTGGCCAACTTCAAGGAGACCCAGCTGCATGGCATGAAGCGGGGCACCGAAGCCCGGATGACCATCGACGCACTTCCGGACCTCACCTTCATCGGTCATGTGGACAGCCTCTCGCCCGCCTCGGGCTCGCAGTTCGCACTACTGCCGCCGGACAACGCCACCGGCAACTTTACCAAGGTGGTCCAGCGCGTTCCGGTGAAGATCCTGTTCACCGACGATGACCTGCGCCGCTACCGGGAACGGCTGGCTCCCGGGCTATCGACCATCGTCAAGATCCGTGTGCCAGAAGACGGAACCGGGTTATGACATCGCGGGCGCTCGTGCTGGCGTTACTCTCCACCTGCCTGGGCGGCTGCGTGCTGGGCCCCGATTACCAGCGGCCGGATACCCCGGCGCCGCACGCCTGGAAACAGGCTCCGGCCGACACTGCGCCACTCCCGGACGCCTGGTGGAACCTGTTTGGCGACGACGAGCTTGGTCGGCACGTGACCGCCACCCTCGCCGCCAACCAGGACCTTGCCGGGGCGCTGGCCCGCTTCGACCAGAGCCGGGCCTTGCTTGGTGTCGCGCGGGCGGATGAATTCCCGGACGTGTCGTTTGGACCCGGCTACTCGCGGGGCCGTACCTCCGGAACGGTCGCCAACCGGTTCCCGTACCTCGAGACCACGGTGTGGCAGGCACCTGTCGAAGTCGCCTATGAAGTGGATCTGTGGGGTCGCGTAAGGCGCAGCGTGGAGGCAGCGGGCGCCGAGATGCAGGGCAGTGCCGACGCGATTGCCGCGGTGCGCCTGAGCCTTGCCGCATCCACGGTGTCGACCTATCTGTCCTTGCGCAGCAGCGATCGCGAGATCGACATCCTTTCACGCACCGTCGGCCTGCGCGAGGACGAACTCAGCCTTGCCGATCGACGAGCGCGCGCCGGCGTCGTGAGCGACCTGGACGTGCTGCGCGCCCGCGCCGAACTGAGCCAGACACGTGCCGACCTCGCCGACGCGCGTCGACGCCGTGACAACCTCGAGCACGCGCTCGCTGTTCTCGAAGCACGCAACGCGGCGGATTTCACCGTGGCGCCCGTCACGTGGACGCCCAACGTGCCCGACGTGCCTGCAGGCCTTCCTTCGACCTTGCTGGAGCGGCGCCCCGATGTCGCCAGCGACGAGCGCGCCCTGGCCGCCGCTAGCGCACGAATTGGCGTGGCCAGGACAGCATTCTTTCCTTCGGTGAGTCTCACGGCGACGGGGGGACTGGCCAGCGGCCGGCTGGGCGATTTCACTAGCAGCGACAGCCAGATCTGGTCGATCGGTCCGGTCGTTAATCTGCCGATTTTCGAAGGCGGGCGCAATCGTTCACGCCTGGAAGCTGCGGAAGCCGCCTACCGCGGCGCGGAGGCCAAATGGCGCCAGACCGGCATCACTGCCTTTCGGGAAGTACAGGACGCACTGGCCGATACCACATGGTTGCGTGAGCGCGGCGCCGCACTGGATGCCACCGTCGATGCGTCAACGGCAGCGGCGAAGCTTTCCCGATCACGCTACGACCGCGGCCTGGCCGGCTATTTCGAGGTGGTGGATTCCGAACGCCAGGCGCTTGGCAGCCAGCGCGCCGTCGTCGAGAACGACCAGCAGCGACTTCTCGCCGCCGTCTCGCTGATCAAGGCCCTCGGCGGGGGCTGGAAGGAGGGCGATGCGGTGCCACGCCAGCCCGACACCGCTGCGTCCGCCTCGCCATGAACGCAACCGCTTCCACGGCAACCGCAGCGCCCGCGCCCCCGGCCAACCTCCCCTGGCTGGGCATCGTTGCCGTGCTGGTCGGTGCGCTGGCGACCACGCTGACCTCGCGACTCACGTCGATCGGCCTGGCCGATGTGCGCGGGGCCGTCAGCGCCGGCTTCGACGAAGGCGCGTGGATTCCCACCGCATTCACCGCCTCGCAGATGATGATCGGACCATTGTCGATCTTCCTCGGTCGCGCATTCACGCCACGCCGCGTGCTCCTGGTCGGGTGCGTCGTCTACGGCGTGGCGTTGTTCCTCATTCCCTTCGCGCCGGACCTGCGCGTGCTGCTCGTGCTGCAATGCCTGGCGGGGCTCGGGTCCGGCACGTTCATCCCGCTGACGGCCGCTTTCATCCTGACCGCGCTGCCGAAGAGCCTGTGGCCATGGGGCCTGGCCGCGTACGCGATGAACATCGTGCTCGGTCTCAACCTGGCCTCGACCCTCGAAGGCTGGTACGTGGAACACATCACCTGGGACTGGATTTTCTGGCAGAACACCGTCGTCGCCGTCCCTCTTTTCGTGCTCTATTGGTTCGGGCTACGACGACTGCCGATCGACCGCGACTACCTGCGCAACGGCGACTTCCGCGGCATGCTCATGGGCGCCGCAGGGTTCACGCTCATCTTCATCGCCCTGGACCAGGGCGATCGCCTTGACTGGTTTTCTTCCACGTTGATCGTCACCCTGCTCGCGCTGGGCGTCATATGCATGGGCTTGTTTCTTCTCCATGAATCGACGCTCGATACACCTAGCGTGGACTTCGGCCTGCTCGCGCGGCGAAATTTAATCCTGCTGATCGTGCTGGTGCTGGCGACACGTTTCATGGTTACCGCCAGTAACACGCTGGTCGCGAACTACCTGATCCAGGTGCGCGGCCTGCGTCCGGAAGAGGTCGGCAATGCGGCACTGTGGGTCGCGCTGCCTCAACTGGTCATCGCGCCGACCGTCGCCTGGCTGCTCAACCGCGTGGATGCGCGTTTCGCGATCGGCACGGGCTTCACCATCGCTGCCACGGGCTTTCTTCTGGCCACCGGCATCACCTCCGAATGGACGGAATCGAACTTCAGTCTCGCCCTCCTCCTGCAGGCCATCGGCGAAACACTGGAACTCACGGCCGTCATCTACTTCTTCGGCCACCATGTCGGGCCGGCCGATGGCATCACCTTCGGGGCGATCATCCAGACCGCACGCCTGTTCGGCGGGCAATTGGGAACATCGGTGCTGGTCACGTTCACGCGGAAAGCCGAACAGTTGCACTCGAACCTCATCGGCCAGCATGTCATCGCCGGGGAACCCTTGACCGACGCCCGGATCGTCGCCTACACGCAGATTTTCGGCGCATCCACCCAGGGCACCGGAGCGCCCGCGGCGCGAGGGACCGGACTGCTGCTCAGCGCGGTGCGTGGCCAGGCCTACACCTTGTCGATCCTCGACGGCTTTCTCCTCGCCGCCACGGTCGGCACCGTCGCGGTCCTGCTGGTGCTGTGCCTGCGCGAGCCGCCCGTGCTCGTCAATCCCGTGGCCGTGCCGCCACTACCGCCACCGGAGGAACGTGACACCGTGTCGCACTCCGTTCACCCCGCTTCGTGACATCATCCCTGGACCCACGTCCAGGGTATGAAACATAGGGGACGCCGACGTGCGTCGTGGTCTGGCACGAAACCGCTGGTTGGGATGGATGGCGCTGGTCGCCGTCTGGCTCACCGTGCTGGCGCCGTCGGTCTCGCGGACCGTGTCGGCAGCTTTCGTGTTCCCGGACCTCGGTGCCTGGTGTGAAGGGGCGCCGGGCGAACACCACGGTGCCACGGCCACCCACGATTCGGGTGCCATGGGAGATGGCGCTGCCTGCGGCTACTGCACGCTTTTCGCGCAGACGCCCGCGCTGGGTGCCGTTTTCTACATCGGCCATGCCCCGCCCTCTCCCGGCTACGTCCCCGCCGACCTTCCGGTCGCACGGGCGCATGTGCCAGTGGCCATCCTGCACGCCCCACCACGAGGTCCGCCGGTCGCCGCGCACGCCTGATCGCTTCCGATCCCGCCGTACGCCACCGACCCACGGACCTATCGCCATGACCCTGTTCCCCACGGATGGACGCGCCCTTGCGCGCGCCGTCGCCTGCGCCATCGGCGCTACCTTCCTGCCTGTCCACGCCGCGGACGGCCCCGATGATCCGCAACGCGCGACCACGCTGCGCGAGGTGCGGGTATCGGCTGCGAGCCACGGGACGCCCGTGGACCCCGATCTGCCCTCCGCCGTCGAGACGATCACCGCCGCACAGCTCGACCATCTCAACGTGATCAATGCCGAGGATGCGTTGAAGTACCTGCCCTCCTTCGGCATCCGCAAGCGTTTCACCGGCGACGAGAACGCGACCTTCTCCGTGCGCGGCACCAGTAACCAGCAGAGCGCGCGCGGGCTGGTCTACCTCGACGGCCTGCTGCTCTCCAACCTGCTCGGCAACAACTGGGCGAACCCGCCGCGCTGGTCGATGGCCTTCCCGCAGAACCTGTCGCGCGTCGACGTGATCTACGGCGCTTACTCGGCGCTCTACCCCGGCAACGCCATCGGCGCGACCGTGCTGATGACCACGCGCATGCCGGAGAAGCTCGAGGTCACCGGTGACGTGCAGGCGTTCACCCAACACGTACACACCTACGGTGTGGATCGCGACTACGGCGGCAGCCGGCAGACCGCGACCCTCGGTGACCGCGACGGTCGCTTCGCCTTCCTGATCGGGGTGTCCCATCTTCAGGCCAACGGTCAGCCGCTGGTCTACGCCACGCAGAATCGCTCTACCTTGCCGGGCACACGAAATCCGGTCACCGGCGCCATCGGCGACTCGGGTGCCAGTGGCCTGCCGCGAGAAGTACTCGGCATCAACAGCGAGGGCCAGGAGGCGAGCAGCCAGGACGAAGCGCACGCGCGCCTGACCTATGACATCACGCCCGAGCTCACTGCGGCGATCACTGCCGGCTACTGGAAGCAGGATCTATCGCACCGTACGGAATCCTTCCTGCGCGATGCGAACGGCCAGCCCGTGTTGTCGGGGCCGGTGACGATCGGCGGGCAGCAGTACACCGTGCCGGCCAACTTCTTTGCCCCGAGCACACGGCAAAGCCGAAACTATCTGTACGGCGTGTCACTGGGAACCCATCGTGATAGCGGATGGAACATCGAAGGCGACGCGTCTTACTTCGACATGGACCGAAACCGCGACCGTGTGGCCAATGCCGTGACCGACGATGGCACGGGATTACTCACCGCTGGCGACGGTAGCCGCTGGCGCACCTTCGACCTGCGCGCCAGCCACACTCCCGATAACATCGAACCCAACACGCACTCGGTAAGCTTCGGCTATCACTTCGACGGGTATGCGCTGGATAACGCCACTTACAATCTTGCCAACTGGCGTAACGGCGACGCGGGCGCGCTGACCAGCGCGAACGGCGGTAGCACGCAAACGCAGGCGGTCTATCTGCAGGACGCGTGGCAGCTGATCGAACGCTGGCGACTGACCGTGGGCGCGCGCTATGAGCAATGGCGTGCATTCGACGGGTCGCGTTCCACGTCGACGGCCACGGTCGCTTACCCCGAGCGAAAGGAATCGCATACCTCGCCCAAGGCCTCGCTGGCCTATGACGCCAGTGATACCGTGACTGTTCGCCTGTCCGCTGCGCGGGCCTACCGCTTTCCGACGGTGAACGAGCTGTTCCAGGGTACGTTCAACGGCATCGCACTGATCAACAACGATCCCAACCTGAAGCCTGAGAACGACCTTTCGCGTGAGTTGTCCACGGAGTGGTACCGACCCAACGGCGTGGCGCGATTCACGGTCTACCGCAGCGATACACGCAATACGCTGTTCAGCCAGACCGACACCACGGTGTTTCCAAATGTCACCAGCGTGCAGAACGTCGGCCTCGTGCGCACGCGCGGCGCCGAAGCCAGCTACGACGGCAGTGGCGTCTGGTGGTCGACATTCGACCTGAGCGCCAACGCGGCCTATACGCAGGCGACAACGGTGAGCAATGCGCGAAATCCGGCATCCGAAGGCAAGCAGTTCTATCGGATTCCGCGCTGGCGCGCGAACCTGGTCGGCACGTACCACGCCAGCGAGCATGTCGCCATGACCCTCGCCGGGCGCTATTCCGGTCGTCAGTACAACACCCTCGATCACAGCGACGTTCATCCGGATACGTTCGGTGGCGCGAGCGCGTTCCTCACCTTCGATGCCAAACTCACGTGGAAGGTGAGCGAGCACGTGGAGCTAGGCGCCGGCGTCGACAACCTCACGAATCGTCGCTACTACGTGTATTACCCCTACCCTTCGCGAAGCTACCTGGTGGAGGCGAAGTTCCGGCTCTGACGTACCGGTGCCGGCAGGTGTTCGTCCAGCATGAAGGCGGCCGGAGCCCCGTGCTGCAATCGGTCGAAGAACGAGGCGACGCCCGCCCCTCCCGTGGCCAGATCGCAACTGATGCGCAGCAGTTCGGTGCCCGGTACGGCGAGCCCTCCATCGCGCCGGATGAGGAAGGGCTCGATGCCGTGTGCGGCGTGATGCGCCGCATCGCGATAGAACCTGCCGCGCTCAGGGACAAACTGCGCGAGGTCGAGAAGGGTCTCGCCGATGCCGGCCAGACCATCGAACAGGCCCGGGCTGACCGCGTGCCGGCGTAGCAGGTCGCCCTCGCTGGCGAGCAGCACGTCCCGATAATGCGGGTCGCCGGTGCAGGCGAGGAACCGGGCGACAACGGCGAGGATGCCAGCCGTGCCTTGACAGAGGTACGGAACCCACGTGGAAGAGCCAATGAACATCGGCCACGTCGGGGCGCCATCGGCGTTCTTTCGCCGCTGCGCGAGGTCGAAGGCGAGGCCACCTGTGGCTCCGCGCAGGAAACGTTCGTCACCCACGGCGACGTGCAGATGAAGAAGGAAAAGAGCGATGCCTGCGGCGCCGTAGGCGAGGCCCACGGGCTGTTGTATACCGTCAGGCCATCGCAGGCTGCCATCGTCTTCCTTGATCGCGACAGACAGCAAAGCGTCCCCCGCCTGCCCCGCCGCCGTGAGAAAGTGCTCGTCGGCGGTTTCATGCCAGGCCTTGATACGAGCCAGGCCCCAGCCCGCGATGCCCTCGTGCAGGCCCGGACAAGAACGAATCGTGTTCGCGGAAAATTCGCCGCGCAGCAGATCGGTCGCGCGGGTCGTCTCGCCGGCCTCGAAGAGCACCCACGCGATTCCCGCGTCGCCCGACATGAGGCTGACCCCGCGTCGGTGGCCCGCATCGACGCCGGCGAGCAGGTAATCGTGCAGTCCTTCGGGCGGCTCCCTCTGGCTACGCAGGTACGCATGCAGGACGCCGGCCGCCCCATGAGCCACACCCCAGGGATGGCTTTCGAAGACCTCGGGGGCGGCGGGCACGAACCGGTCCGGTCGGGCACGTTCGGCCTGCGCGGTCACATAGGCGAACAGCGCATCCGCTTGAGCGGGTGGGTGGGGGACCGCGTCGTTATGATGAGGCACCGACATGGCGCCTGTCTGCACGCACGCCAGGGAGCCACGTAAGGTCACCATCACCGACGTCGGCAGGGGTCGTTTCCAGGGGTTCGGATCCAGCAGCCGAGCGATGGCCTCGACGACGGCGGGCGGATAACCCATGTCGTCACTCATCCATCGGGCGAAGCGCAACGCGACATCGCGGTCCAGAGGCAGCATCGCGTTGACCGGGATCATCGCGGCAAGCAGGTTGGCCCCGAAGGCGTAGACGTCTTCGCTTTCCGCCTCTGCGTGGTCCCGGGGCGCCGGGCTCCCTGAAGCGAAGCCCGGCGTGCTAAGCAGCAATGGGGCGTCGAGCCGCTGCTCGACGGCAGCTTCCAGGTCGATCAGGCGCACTTCACCGTTGGCGTCCACGATGATGTTGTGAAATGAGAGGTCGCCCAGCGATATGCCGACGGCATGCACCTTCGCGATCGCATCGGCGAGGCGGCTGAATACCGCGACGACATCGGCAAGGAAGCGCGCCACGTCATCTCGCGTCGCCTGCGTCTTCAGCCAGGGATAGCGCTTGCCGAGCCAGATTCGCAGGGTGTCGCCACGCAGGTATTCCTCGACCAGGAAGCTGTGTTCCCATTCTTCGAAGTACGCGATCGGCTGGGGTGCGACGCGCAGGGCAGCGAGGCAACGCAGCAGACGGAATTCCTTGCGCAGGCTCTCCTTTGCCGTCTGCCGATCGCCAATGAACGGCCTGGCTTCCTTGATGACAACACGCTGGCCCTCGTCGAGATCGTCAGCGAGATACACGCCGCCCGCGGCGGAGAAAGCCAGTGCTTTGTAAACACGGTAGCGACCGGCTCCCAGCAGGACGGAGGACGCCGGAGCCGCGGGAGCTGCCGTTCCGAAGGGATCGCGCAACCAGTCGGGAAGGCGGAATCGCGGCGACCGGTCATCCTCTTCGACGTCGTCGTCCGGCCGTCTCAACAGCCATTCAACACGCCCGCCCGCCGAGATACGAGAGTCCGACACGATGCCGCCGTAGCGGTAGTGGAGTACGCGAGAATCCGCGTAACGACGATCGGTAAGCACATACGGGCCGACGTAGCCGGACAACGCTGCGTGGAGGTTCGCAATGACCTGACGAAAATCGTCGACATTTCGCGGATATACCGTGATGAACTTGCCCGAGCCACCTCGGGGCCACCGCTTGCCGTTGATGGCGCCGAGCATCCTGTGGTCGGCGGCGAACTTGAACGCCGTGCCGGATGTGCCGAGTGTGGCGGCGGTGATGGACAACACGATATGCGCGGTGGAGGCGATCGAGGATATGTGAATCTTCCAACCCTGCATCGGCAGCACGGTGTCCGGTGCCTGGCAGTGCACCCAGATTCCGGACCGTTCGATCGTCCAGTGTGCCGCCAGCGCTCGCCGTACCGGAACGATGAAGTCGTCCTCGAGCACGGGGCGACTGGCATAGGGTTCAAAGAACTCCCGATCGACCGCGGTGTACTGCCATAGCTGGGCCCTTCGTTCCATAACGTCCCGTCTCTCCATGTTCGGGTGCAAACCAGCACACGAGGCGACCCGGACGTCACCTCGTGTGCCGTTCTACTGCTTTCTAGCCTGCGAATCCGTCCATCTGATGTTTCAAGCAACAATGCATACTGGCGGTCGATCCGCACTGACCGGTGTTGCCGCGATCCCAGGCCGGGTCGGTCGGCAGGTTCTGCAGGTCGAGTATGTTCGGCATGGCTCCTCCTTTGATTGAGCGATGAGACGCACTGCGCATAAAGCGCGGGGTGCGATCCGAATCTAGGGTGCGTCTATGTCGCGAGACAGTGTCGCGATGGGATCGGGAGGGTACGGTCGGGTGTATGTCGCGACTTTCTACCCGGCATGACCGGTTTCGGTCGCTTTTGCTGTCCGGAATCGGACAGTGTCGTCCGCACCCGGACGCATGGGCAAGCGCACGGTGGCCACCGCACCTCTTCCATCGCAGCGCGCCGCCAGCTCTACCGTTCCGGCATGCGCTTCGACAATGAGGCGCGTCAGCGTCAAGCCAATACCCGAGCCTTCCGGTTTGGTGGTGAAGAAGGGAACGAAGATACCGTCGCTCGGCGGCAACCCGATACCGTCATCCTCGATCGTCACACGCACATGATCGCCCTCGGTGCCCCAATCGACACGGACGCCACCGTCCGTGCCCAGGGTTGCTTCGACCGCGTTTCGCAATAGATTGATGAAGGCCTGGCCGAGCTGGTCCTCGTCGCCGTCGAGCGTGATCGGCTCACCACCGTTTATATCGATCGGCTTGCGTTGCTCAAGCAGCGCGAAGCGCCGCAGGGCGACGTCCAGGCGGAACGGATGCCGTTGTAGCGGAGGCAGCCGCGCGAGCCGGCCGTAACCGGAGAGAAAGCGTGTCAGCGAGTGCGCGCGCCGGCCGATCACCTCCAGGCCGAGACGAAGTTCTTCGTCGAGCGTGGTCCGATCCTGTGCGTCGAGCAGGGCCGACAGGCTACCGGCTAGCGAGCCTATGGGGGCGAGCGAGTTGTTCAGCTCGTGGCTCAGCACACGTATCAGGCGTTGCCACGCACGGCGCTCCTCCTCGCTCAGCGCGGCGCTCAGATCGTGAAGGATCACCATCGTGTGCTCTCGCCCTTCGCTGTACCAGACTGCCCGGCGCACAGCCCATCGACCATTCGCCGAAGAGAACCGATGTGTGAGGATGGCGCCATCCGCAGCGCCCAGGGGCTCCGCCAGGCCCAGTGACGTTACGTCTCGTCCGACCACGGCGGCGCGTTCCGCGCCGATCAGGCGGCGGGCAGCCGAATTGATAAATGTCAGGTGGCCTTTCTCGTCGACCACGAAGACAGCGCTGTGCAGCGCGACCAGGGTCTTGCCCAGGAACCGGGACGTCTCCGTACGTTTGCGCCTCCCACCACGCAGATCGTCGGTCAACAGGTTCATGTCAGCGATCAGCCCCTGCAGCGGGTCGCGTCCGGGACGGACCCGTCCACGCATGCTGTAGTCGCCTTCGCGGATAGCGAACAGGAGGTCGAGAACGGTACCGAGTGTGGTCACCAGGCGGCTGCCACCTATCCATCCGACGAGAAGACTCAGGCAGAACCCGGCACCGAAGATGCTCCCTCGCGCGCCCACCGAAAGACCATCGAGGAAGACCACGAGCGTGCCACCTGCGACAAGCGGGGTCGCGAAAATCCCTGCCCACAGTGCAGCGTCGATGCGCAGCGTCACGGAACGGTCGCGCACCGTCGTCGTCTCACGGGGGTGCTGACGAAAGGTCATGCCCGCCCCCTCACTCGACGGGTTCGAAGCCGTAGCGGACGCGGTGTTTGTCGAGCCGGCGATACAACGACTGCCTTGAGATGCCGAGCGCATCGGCGGCACGCTGCAGATTGTGGTCGTTTCGATCCAGGGCGTTCCGTATGAGCATTTCTTCCGCTTCCGGTAGTGTGAGCCGGTCCAGCAGGAGCGGGGCGTCCGCGGCCCGGCACAGGTTCAGGCCGTCCACGTCGATCTCATCCCGTTCGGCCAGCAGGACCGCACGCTCCACCGCATGTTCCAACTCGCGGACGTTGCCCGGCCACTCGTAGGCACGCATCGCCCGCTCGGCGGAGGAGGCCAGGAACATGCTGCCGCGGCCGCGGCGACGGCATTCGCGCAGCATGAAGTGACGCGCAAGCGGAACGATATCCTCCGCCCGCTCGCGCAAGGCGGGCAAGCGTATCTGCATGGCATTCAGGCGATAGAGAAGATCCCGCCGGAACCGGTCGGCGCGAACCGCGGCATCCATGTCTGCATTGGTCACCGAAATAACGCGGACATTGACCCGGTGCGTGCATGTCGAGCCGGACCGCTCCAGCTCACCTTCTTCAAGCACACGCAGCAGCTTGACCTGATGGGGGATGGGAATATTGCCAATCTCCTCCAGGATCAGGCTTCCGCCTTGCGCCAGCTCGAAGCGACCCGGGCGTGGTCGTGGTTCGTTGTCGCCGAACATCTCGTCAACGAAGCGCGATTCGGGGAGGCTACCCATGTCCACCCGGATGACCGGCCCTTCGGCGCGGGATGACATGGCGTGGATCTCGCGCGCCAGCAAGGACTTTCCGGTTCCGTTCTCACCCAGGATGAGGACGTTCCCGTCACCGGCCGCAAGACGCGATGCCAGCTTCATCACCTCTCGCATCGCAGACGATTCCGAGGTGCGCAGCACGTCGTTCATGTCCCTGCCTAGTGCGTTCTCTGCGCGAAGACGCCGATTTTCTTCGCGGATATCGCGCAATCCGATCTGGCTGCGCACCGTATGCAGGATGCGCTCGTTGCTCCAGGGTTTCTCGATGAAATCCGCCGCGCCCAGTCGCATGGCACGTACGGCCAGTTCGACGTTCCCCCAGCCAGTCATCGCCACCAGCGGAAGGTCGGGTAGCTCTTCGCGCAGGCGCGCGATGAGCTCGAGCCCTTCGTGGCCGGAGGTGGTGTCCGCGGTGTAGTTGAGGTCGAGTACCGCGCAGGAGAACTCGACGCGCGATACCGCGTCGAGGGCCGCACCTGGCGACGCAACCTGCACCGACGGGATGTTCGCGGACTTGAAAAGAAGGCGCAGCGAAACGAGAACATCGGCATGGTCATCGACGATGAGCACGGGGAGGGCGAAGGCAGGACGCTGGGTCATGAATGGGTTCCCTCGTTGCGCAGGATCGAGGCGGGTCGCACGACGGCAGCACGCAACGACGGCAACGCCACCGCCGTCAGAGCCGCGACCATCACCAGCAGGGCGACCGCGGCGACCACGCCGACATCGATCGACCCGGTCTCGACCGCCGGATGCGCGAGGTTGCGTTCGAGAATAATGGCGGCAACCAGGCCGAGTGCGATACCGGGCATGGCCATGCCGAGGCCGCGTGACAGGAGACGGCCGAGCTGGTCCATGGGCGTCGCGCCGAGCGCGTCGCGCAGGGCGATGTCACGAAGGCCGCTGGTCACCTCCAGTGACTGGACCGCGTACAGGCCAATGCATGCGAGCGCGAGTGCCATGCCGGCGAACACTGCGGCGAGCGCCGCATTGCGCCGCGTCTGTGCGGTCGCCTGGCGGGCGAGCTGCCGGAACGACTGCCGGTGCCCCGTTGCAAGGCCAGGAGCGGCTCGCCGGACGAGCTTCTGTAGATCCTGCGCAGCGACGGCCTCCTGGCCAGACCCGCGAACGATGACGAACGTCGGTGCGAAGCGCCGGACGAACGCGTAGACATCGGTGTCCACCTGGGAGAAAGGCAGGAACACCGCTGGCAGCACGGCCTGTTCCGCACCTGCGAGCCGCGTGTCCGCCACCACGCCCACGATGCGCATGGGTCGGTTCTCGCCATGCGGCGAAGCAGGTGTCACCCAGCCGCCTATGCCGCGACTATCGACGCGATCGAGATAGGCCTGGTTGACCACCGCAACCGGTGGCGTCGTCGCAAGATCGCCAGCTCCGATGGGACGACCGGCAATGAGGTTGATTCCCATGGACTCCATGGCCCCTGGCGAGATCAATCCGTATTGCAGGTACGACACCTTACCGTTCGGCAGACGGAAGGGCATGAAGAAGCCGCGGCTGACAGGCAGCCAGGTGGACAGCCCCGCCGAGTCGACCCCCGGCTCACTCATCGCCTCGACGCGGATGATGTCGGTAGCGCGGCGCACGTCGTCGATCTGCGGAAACTGATTGGCATCCGGATTGATTTCGACAAAACTCGCACCAGTCTGCTCAAAGCCCAGGGATATCCGCATCACTCGCCACATATGGCTTGAGGTGGCCACTCCAAACACCAACAGCAGGGTTGCGATTGTCGTCTGCACCAGCACAAGCAGGCGACGCGCGCGCTGCGCCAGGCCGACCAGCGATGTCTTACCCGACGCAAACTGCATGCGCAGTAGCTGATCCGGTCTCGCACGCAACGACCCGAGCATGGTCGACATCGCGGCGACAGTGACGGAGGCGAGTGCGGCGGCCGCGCAGGCGCGCCAGTGCAGATCGATCGGTAGCGCCGAGAGGAGCCATGACTCCGGCACGACAGGACGAACGGCGATGACGAGGGTGCGGGCAATCGGCAGCCCGATGACTAGGGCGCCGATGCTGATCGCGACGACATCCAAGATCGGCAGAAGTCTTGGGCGCCAACCCAGCCCACCGAAGGCTATTGTCAGGCAGGTTTCCTGAGTGCGCTGCAACGCCCGGGTGAGCATGAGGTTGGATAGATTCATGCCGGCGATGGCCAGGACAAGCAATGAACAGCCAAAGAAGATGAGCACCACAGGCCTTGCGTTGCTGGTCAGCACAACGTCGAGCGGAGTCGTGCCGTACATCGGGACACAAAGGCACCCCGGACGCTGCGGCAGATTGCTGGCCAGGAGCGTTGCCCTTATCTGGCGAGTCACGCTATCGCCCGAAACCCCGGGAGCCAGTCGTGCGACAGCGATCAGGTTCGCGGCGCTGTCACGAGACATGTTTGCCGCGGAGAGCGGTATCAGGAGGTCGATGTCGGCCAGGAGCCGGTAGTCCGACGGCAGCACCCCGCGTACGATCATCGCCGTACCATTGACCCCGACAGGACGCCCCACCACGTGCGGGTCGGCGCCGAACCCATCACGCCACAACGCGTGAGACAGCATGATTCCGCGTTCGAACGCGATCGAGGGATCCTCCGGAAGCACCGACGGTACGCCCAGCGTCGGCAGGAAACCCGCGTCGACACGCTGGGCGCGTGCAAGCCTGACGCGTTCGCCGAAACGAAGGTTCACCGATTCCGGCACCTGGGCGGCACCATGTGAGGTCGCGCCTGGCGGAAGGCCGATGGCGTCGTAGAACATCGGCGATGCCGCGCGACTGGCAGGGTCGCGATCTTCCTCGCCGTACATGACGATCCTGGCGTGATGGACGAACGGTGGCGTCCTTAACAGGGATTCGACCATGGTGAGGGCGCTGGTGAAGGCGGCCAGGCCAATCCCGAGCGTCAACGAGGCAAGTGGAAGGAAGCATCTCGGACGCCAGAGGGCGCGCCATGCCCGCGGCAGCCCGTCGACCGGCGACCTCACGGAAACGACTCCGTGCTTCGACGTTCGTCCAGACCCGCCTCGGCTTCGCGCTGGCGCTGGCGGTACGTCGTTTCGTCGATGATGCAGCCGTCGAGCAGCCGGATGGTGCGGTCGGCCACACTGCTGAACCGCTCATCATGGGTGACCATGCAGATCGTCCGACCCGACGCGTGCAGGCGACTGAGAAGGGCCATCACCGTCTCGCCGTTGCGCAGGTCGAGATTGCCCGTTGGCTCGTCGGCAAGCAGGATGGACGGCTCGCCGGCGAGCGCCCGGGCGACAGCCACGCGCTGCTGCTGCCCTCCGGAAAGCTGATCGGGATAGTGGCGCGTGCGGTGTGCCATGCCGACATCGGCCAACGCGCTGGCTGCACGATCCGCACGCTCGCGGCGACTCATGCCATCGCGGAACGACAGCGGCAATTCGACATTCTCAATAACCGTCATGTCGCCGATCAGGTTGAAAGCCTGGAAGACGAAACCGATGTGCTGGTTTCGCAGGCGTGCCCGGGCGCGTCTGCCCAGGCCGGACATCGACTGTCCCAGAAAGCGAAATGTCCCGTAGGTCGGTATGTCGAGCACGCCCATCAGGGACAGCAGCGTGGTTTTCCCGCAACCGGACGGCCCGGCGATCGAGACAAACTCGCCCCGACGAATATCGAGGTGGATGTCGCTGAGGACATGGACTTCCATCGCCCCTATGTCGAACACCTTGCCGATGCCGCGCATCTCGATCACCGCGGGAACGAGAGCCGATTGCACCGTCACCACCTCACCGCTTTGACCCCCGTCGATCGATTGTGACGTGCCGCTAAAGCCAGGGTGAATCGCGGCGCGATCATTTGCCGGAAACGCTTTGCGATCGGAGCTTTCCAATCAATATTTTCCGGCAACTACGTTACGACTTACGTTAAGCGTTCGGCTGCGGAGTAGCCGGGCGGCGGCGGCCATTGACCCAACCACGGGATTTACCCGAGTGGGAGGCGGCCGCGGACGGTTGCTCCGGCCATGACGAACGCTTTGCGCCCCAACGCCGTAATCGTTTACGTGTAACGCTATTTACATGCCCACTTGGAGCGCCGATGCCGGTATCCTTGCTCGCTTACGGCGCCGAGATGCGTGCCGACAGTCTCCAGGCCAAGACCACCATGATCCGTGACCCCCGCATCGAAGACCTGATCGCCCGCATGACCGTCGAAGAGAAGGTCGGCCAGCTGGGTGTATTCGCCGATGCCGTGCGCCCGTTCGCACCCGATATCAATCCCGAGACCAACGCGCGCGGCGCCACCGAGGTGCTCGAGCAGGTGCGCGCGGGACGCGTAGGCGCGCTGTTCAACGGCGTGGGCGCCGTGGAAGGTCGCGAGGCCCAGCGTGTCGCCGTGGAAGAGAGCCGCTTGGGCATTCCGCTGCTGCTTGGCGCCGATGTGATCCACGGCATGCGCACCGTGTTTCCCATTCCACTTGGCGAGGCGTCGACCTTCGAGCCGGACCTCGCCGAGCGAACGGCACGCGCGACCGCGATCGAAGCCACCGCCGCGGGCATCCACTGGACCTACGCGCCGGCCGTCGACATCGCCCGCGACCAGCGATGGGGGCGCGTGGCCGAGGGTGCGGGTGAAGACGTGGTGCTGGGGTCGGCTTTCGCCGCGGCGCGTGTGCGCGGCTTCCAGGGCACCGACCTCACGGCCGATGACTCGCTGCTCGCGACGCCCAAACACTTCGCGGCCTACGGCGCCGTGGCCGGGGGTATGGAATACAACTCGGTGGACATCGCACCACAGACGCTGCGTGACGTTCACCTGCCGCCCTTCAAGGCGGCACTCGATGCAGGCGCGCTCACCTTCATGAGTGCCTTCAACGATATCAACGGCGTGCCGGCGTCGGCGAACCGCGAGCTCATGACCGACATCCTGCGAGGTGAATGGGGATTCGAAGGCTTCGTCGTTTCCGACTACACCGCCGACATGGAACTCATCGCCCACGGCTTTGCCGACGACGAGCGCGATGCCTCACGGCTGGCCTTCCTCGCCGGCGTGGACATGAGCATGCAGAGCGGATTCTATGCCGCCCACCTGCCCGACCTCGTCGAGAAGGGTGACGTGCCCATGGACGTGCTGGACGAAGGCGTGCGCCGCGTCCTCAACGTGAAGAACGCGATCGGACTGCTGGACAATCCGTACCGCTCGCTCGATCCCGCCGTGGAGGCGGACACCTCGAAGAACGCCGGGCACGCCGTGCTGGCTCGCGACGGTTCACGACGTTCCATCGTCATGCTGAAGAACGACGGCGTCCTGCCGCTGCGCAAGCGGGGCCAGAAGATCGCTTTGATCGGACCGTTCGGCGCGGACGTCGACAATCTCGAAGGTTGCTGGACGCTTTTCGGCGACAAGACGCGCCACGTGAATATCGAAACGGGCCTGCGTGATGCGCTGGACGGGAACGCCGCGCTCGAAGTCGTCGCCGGCAGCGGTATCGAAGAGCCGACCGATGGGGGCATCGAAGCTGCCGTTGCCGCGGCACGACGCGCCGACGTGGTGCTGCTCGCCATCGGTGAGCCGCAGGTGTATTCCGGCGAAGCGCAATCGCGCACGCAGATCATCGTGCCGCCCGCTCAGCAGGCCCTGGCCGAGGCCGTGGCGGCCACGGGCACGCCGTTCGTCGTCCTGCTGAAGAACGGCCGCGCGCTCGCCCTCACCGGTGCGGTGCGCGACGCCAACGCCATCCTCGTCACCTGGTTCCTCGGCAGCCAGACCGGCCCCGCCATCGCCGACGTCGTCTTCGGCGACTACAACCCGGCCGGACGCTTGCCCGTCAGTTTTCCGCAGGACGCTGGCCAACAGCCTTATTACTACAACCATCTGCGCACGGGCCGCCCGGAACTCGCCGATCAACCGCCCGCGTTCAAGTCGCGCTATCGCGAGATCCCCTTCGACGCGTTGTACCCCTTCGGCCACGGTCTCAGCTACACCACGTTCGCCTATACGACGCCGGAGGTGAAGGCTCAGGTGGGCTGGAACGACACCATCATGATCCGTGCCACGGTCACCAACACGGGTGGCATCGCGGGCGAAGAAGTCGTGCAGCTGTACATTCACGACCGCGTCGCCAGTCGCGTGCGACCGGTCCGCGAGCTCAAGGCCTTCCGCAAGATCCTCCTCGCGCCCGGCGCGTCCGAGGAAGTGTCCTTCGAGCTGGTCCGCGAGGACCTCGCCTTCACGCATCGCGATGGCAAGACGTTCGAAGCCGAGCCGGGTGACTTCCAGGTCTGGATCGCCGGATCGTCCGCGCAGGGTGAGGCGGCGACCTTCGTACTCGGGAAGCCGTGAGCCATGCATGACCTGACGGGCAAAGTCGCTCTCGTCACCGGTGCGGCAAGCGGCATTGGCCGGGCGATTGCCGAGGCCTATGCGCAAGCTGGCGCGCGCGTGGTCGTCGCCGACATCGCAGCCGACAAGGCAAACGATGCCGCAGCGGCGATGGGCCACGGCGCGGTTGCCCTCGCCATGGACGTGACCGACGAAGCCCAGGTGGACGAAGGCTTCGCGCACGTCGAGCGCGAACTGGGTCCGGTCGATATCCTCGTCAGTAACGCGGGCGTGCAGATCATTTCGCCGCTGGTGGATTTTCCGTTCGCGGACTGGAAGCGCATGCTCGCCATCCACATGGACGGCGCGTTCCTGACTTCCCGGGCCGCCATGCGCCAGATGGTCACGTCCAGGCGCGGTGGCTCGATCATCCTGATGGGCTCGGCGCATTCGCACGTCGCCTCGAAGTTCAAGGCGCCTTACGTGGCGGCGAAACACGGGCTGCTCGGCCTTGCGCGGGTCATCGCGAAAGAAGGCGCGAAGGACAACATCCGCTCCAACGTCATCTGTCCGGGTTTCGTGCGCACGCCGCTGGTAGAGAAGCAGATTCCCGAACAGGCGCGTGAGCTCGGCATCAGCGAGAAAGACGTAGTTCGCAACGTGATGCTGCGCGACACCGTTGATGGTGAATTCACCACGCTTGGCGATATCGCCGACACCGCACTCTTCCTCGCCGGCTTCGAATCGAATGCACTCACCGGGCAATCGCTCGTCGTGACACACGGCTGGCATATCCAGTAGCAAGCCATCCTGCCGGGCACAAGCCGGGAGATCCTTACAGCCGACCCGACGAAACGCCAGGGTCGCAGCGTCGCACACCGATATGGCCGGCGGTTCCCGCCGCGTAGTTTCGTGGTCCCCTCGTGCACGAGAACCACCAAGCATGCCTGTCTCCCGTCGCCCGCTTGTCGCCCTGGCCGCGCTTGCCTGCCTGCCCGCCGTTTGCGGCGCCACGTCGAATCTCCCCATCGTCTGGAACACGTGCCCCGAATCGTGGGTGGGGAGGGCGTCCGGCGTACTCGGTGCCCGCCTGCAATGCGGCCGCATGAGAGCGCCGCTCGACCACGTCGCCCCCGACGGGCGCACGATCGACGTCGGCGTCATCCGCATTCGCGCCGCCGAGACGACGCAGCGCGAAGGCGCCGTCTTCTTCCACGTAGGCGGACCAGGGGAACATCCGGGCAAACTGCTTCGGTCGATGGGCGAAGGCTGGTCGCGCATGAGCCTCGACGATCCGGATGAGGGCGACAAACGCCGGCTCGCGGACCGCTACGATCTCGTCGCCGTGATACCACGCGGTCTTGTGGGCAGCGGGGCCTATCGCTGCGAGGGCGATCAGCCACTACCGCATGCCTTCCTTCCCACCCATCCGGACGATGCCAACTGGCAACTGGTCGTCGAGGAAGCCCAGGCCACGGTGAATGCGTGTACAGCACCGCCGCAGGCCCGCTACGTCAATACTGAACAGCACGCCCATGACATGGACATGGTTCGTCGCGTCCTCGGAGACGAACGGCTCCATTTCTATGGCATCTCCTACGGCGGAATGGTCGGCGCGTGGTACGCCTCCATCTATCCGACGCACACCGGTCGCCTGCTGCTGGATTCACCCATGGATTTCATCCACGGGTATCGCTCGGCCGCGCTTCTGGCATTGGTTGCACGGCAGCGCGCCTTCACGGAGAACGTCGTCGCGCCTTTGCTACGCGATCCGGCCCGCTACGGACTGGGCGAAAGCGCTGACACTGTCGCCACCGCCATCGACGACCTTCCTGCGCGCGCACGCGAAGCGTGGGCGAGGCAACTGGACTCTCCGGCCCGACTTGCGGCCGCCCTGCGATTAGCGGGATGGCTGGATAGCGATAACCCGCCGACGCTGGAATCCATGACACGGTTCATCGACCGCGCAACGTTCAGTAGCGACCAGGGGCTGGATCGACGCCTGCGCCTTGAGGCCGGCCAGCTGGCCAGGAGGCTGTACGCCGTGTCGTCCGCGGACTCTCCGGGTGAGCCCGAGGGCGACTTCGTGCGCATCGCCATGGGCTGCAACGACGTGCCGTGGCCGAGGAGCGAAGCCGAGATCCGCGAATCCTCGCGGCGCTACGCCGGACGATTCCTTGGCTTCATCGGCGACGAAACGCTCGAAGAGCTCACCTGCTCGCGCTGGGGTGGCCCGACAGCCCGACAGCCGGATCTCACGGCACTGGGACGTGCATCACCGTTCCTGCTTATCCAGTCCGAAATGGATACATCAACACCGCTGACGGGTGCCAGCCACATCCTGGATGCCTTCACCAACGCGCGCATGCTTCTGGTTCGCGGCTCGAGCCTGCATGGCGTGTTCAACTTCACGACGTCTTCTTGCATCGAGCGGACAGCAGCGCGTTACCTCTTGACCGGCGCGCTGCCCGTGACACGTTCGCGCGCGTTCGCCTGCGACGAGTTCTTTGCCAATCCTCTGGACGCCCTACCCGGCCGCACGCCGCCGGCTGCCGTCGAACCCTCGCCGATGGACGGCCCCCTCGCACCAGTAGGTCACGAGGAGTTCTGAAGAGTCCGGCTTCATCTGAGGGTGGCGGCCCACAACCATCCACGGCGTGCGCCGCTCCCTCCAGTGGCCACGTCTTCCTACCGTAACGATCCCCCCAAAGGAGCGTCACGATGAAGAAACGAGCCACCTTCGCCACAGGGGCGATGCTGCTATGGCACGGCGCGTCTGTCGCCCAGGATGACCCTGGCTGGCGCCTTCCCGAGCTCCGTCCCGCGACGATCCAATGGGCGGCATGCTCGTCGTCCCTCGTACGGCAAGGCGCCTTCCGATTGGGCGAACGACTGCGCTGCGGCACGATGGCCGTGCCGCTCGACCATCACCATCCAGAGGCGGGAAGCATCGACGTCGCCCTCATCCGAGTGGCGGCCAGAGACCCTGCGAAACGGCAGGGCGCAATCTTCTTCAACCCCGGCGGGCCGGGCGAAACACCGATGGATTACCTCCCATCGCTGGCCCAGTACTGGGACGACGCCTACGCCGACCACCCGGTGCACGGCACGAAGAAACAGCTCGCCGAGCAGTTCGACCTGGTCGGCGTGGTTCCCCGCGGCCTTGCCGGCGGAACGCCGTTTGCATGCACTTCCGAAGCCGAAGCGACCGACTACAACGACATCGTCGCCGACCCTTCCCCGGCGAACGTGCAGGCCATGGAACGCTACATGCGTGCGACGGCGGCTGCCTGTCGCGCGAATCCCATGCATCGTTTCATCAACACCGAGCAGACAGCCTACGACATGGAAGCCGCGCGTCGCTCCCTCGGCGAACCACGACTGCACTACCTGGGATATTCCTACGGCGCGTGGCTGGGTAGCTGGTATGCCGCAGCGTTTCCCGCACACGTCGGGCGCATGGTGCTCGACTCCGGCATGGACTGGACGGCCGATTGGGACACGAATGTCACCCGTAACAAGGAGGCCTCGCAGGCTCGATTCGATCGCCTCGTCGGCGAGCCTGCTGCGAATCATCCTGATCGCTACGGGCTGGGCGCGGATGTCGCCGCGGTCGTCGCCAGAATCGATGGACTGACCTTTCCGGTGCGACACGCCTGGGGCGGTCTCTGGAAAACTCCCGAGAATCTGCTGGGTGCGCTGACCGTGTCGGACTGGCTGCGCGCCGACCCCGATATGAGCCTCGAGACACTAATCGCACGCATGCTCAGACATCGATTCCATACGGAGGACACGATCGACACGGCAATACGCGACGAGGCCATACTCTCTTCCTGGCGCCTGTTTCCCGCGACCCACCAGCCCGAGCCGTTTCGGTTCGACGCACTCGATTCCGTGTTCGCGGCCGTGATGTGCAATGACACCCCGTACACCGGCGACACCGCCCATCATCAGTCCAGAATCGCGAGGCTCGTCCGGACCCTTCCCGCAACGAACGGGCGCGGGCTGCAATATCACTGCGTGTACTGGGGTGGCGCGCAGGCGATACGTCCACCGCTGAGCCGGATCGGCGCCGCGGGCGACATCCTCATGGTCCATGCCGCGCTGGATCCGGTCACGCCGCTACGCAGCGCCACTGCCGTGCTCGAGCGAACCTCGATGACGCACCTCCTCATCGCCGACGGCATCGATGAACATGGCATCTTCGGTTTCACCGACTCCGCGTGCGTCGAAGACACCGTCGGACGCTACCTGCTCACCGGCATACTGCCGGCCGGACGCGAATACCGTTGCGCTGCCACCCAGGCAGCCCATGGCGGACCTGGACACGGATTCACGCGCCCGGGCGTGGCGGGGACGTTGCGCTCGGAGCTTTCGGGCATGCGCAATGCCTCCTTTGCCCGCCAGTTGGGGGGCCGTCCATGAACCCATCCCTCGTACGTCGGAGGCATGCGCGCGCGTGCCTTTTCGCGTTCTTTGCCATGCCTTGCTGTGGTTTCGCCACGGTCCTTTCTGTGGACGCTGCCGTGTCGACGATTTCCTGGCGTACGTGCACGCCCGAACTTGTGGATGCGAGCTGGATAGCCGAGCTGGGAAAACGACTGGAATGCGGCACCATGTCCGCCCTGCTGGACGCGGACGCGCCTGGCCTTGGGTCACTCACGGTCGGCCTCGTGCGATTCAAGGCCGGGGACCCCGCCCAGCGCCAGGGTACGATCTTCTTCAACTTCGGCGGCCCTGGCGGCAATCCGCTGGATTTCCTCCCGGGCACCGGATACTTATGGTCGACCCGCTCTCTCGACCATCCGCTCGACGGCGATAAACGACGACTCGCCGACCGCTACGATCTGGTCGCCGTCATTCCTCGTGGGCTGCGCGGTGGAACGCGGTTCGCCTGTCGCTCGGAGCAGGCAAGCGACGGACACGACCCCACTGTCGACCTCGCCGACTGGAACTGGGATGGCTTCGTCAAGGACGCCAAGGCCTACGCTGCCGGTTGCGCCCTGGACCCGTTGCATCCCCACGTGGGTACGTTGCAGCACGTTCGCGACATGGAACAGGCACGACTCGCCCTGCACGAACCGGTTCTGAATTTTGTCGGCATCTCGTACGGGACATGGGTCGGTGCGTTCTATGCGGCCGCCCATCCCACCAAGGCGGGTCGCATCGTGCTGGACTCGGTCATGAACTATGCCGGCACGTTCGAGGGCCAGGTGGCGAGGGAGCCTTATGAGCGCCAGGCGTTCTTTACGCAGGCCGCGTTGCTACCTGCCCTCGCCGCACCGGCGAAGTACGGAATCGGTACGAATGCGGATGAGGTCCTGGCTCGTCTCCGCGACATGCCCCATCGGGCACGGGAAGCCTGGGCTTCGGCTATCGACACTCCCGCGCAACTCGTTGCCGCACTGACCATGGCCGATTGGGTCCGCATTGACGGGGAGGGTAAGCGCGACCGTCTTCTCGCACGGATCGAGGGCCACGCCTTCAGCACCGACACTGTCGTCGACGGTGCCATCCGCGCCGCCGCGATCGACTTCACCGCGTCGATGGAGGGAGGCCGGGTACCCGATCCTGTAACAGCCCGCCTCGTCGATTTCTCTGTCTACGATGCCGTCGTGTGCGGTGATACACCGTGGCGAAGTGATGCGAAATCCCTGCGCGCCATGGCTAACCACATCGCCGCCCGTTACCCGGCCGCGAGCGGCGATGCGGTCACGATCGGCCTCACATGCGTGAACTGGCCGACGGGACCCCGGTGGCGTCCGCCCATGACTGAACTCGCCAAGGCGCCGCCGATGCTCCTGATCCAGGCCGAGTTCGACCCCGCGACACCACTGAGGGGAGCGTTTCGGGCGTTCAGCGCTTCGACCAATACCTACATGGTCGTGGCCCGTGACATGAAAGGTCACGGCGTGTTCGGTATGTCGGCGACCCCGTGTGTCGAACGAGCCGTCGGCCGCTTCCTGCTTGACGGTGAGTTGCCGGAGCAACGCCTGTCCGGATGCGACTTCGTGCCGGCTTCCCCTTCGCGCTACGCCCGTGATGCAAAGGGCACGCGGGGCGAGGGCGCTGTCCGCGATGAGCTTGCACGGCGCCTTCGCGAAAGCTGATGGATGTCACGCAAACAACCGAACGCGCAGCCGATCGTTGGCTGCGCTCCCCGAAACACACTCGCCATGGAATGCCGATGAAACCGATCTCACTCACGTTCCTCGCCGCTGCTCTCGTCGCGGCTTTGCCCGCCTCGGCGGAATCCGTTGCCCCGCTCCGTTGGACCGGCTGCGCCGCGTCGAACACGTCGCCGGGCGACACAACCGCGCGTACCGAATGCGCCAGCCTCGTCGTACCGCGTGACTATGCCAATCCGAACGCCGGCACCCTCAACCTCGACGTCGTGCGAGTCATCGCCACCGGCGAGCGTGGCGAGCGTCACGACGGCGCCTTGCTGCTGGAACCCGACGAGTTCGATGCGTCCATTGAGCGATCCGTGCCGGCCATGGCGGCAACGTGGCTAAATGGCGGCGGTAGCTGGCACAACGTCGCGCGCCGCCTCGATCTCGTGGGCCTGGCAGAGCGTCGCATGGACGATGCCGGCGGTCGCGACTGCCTGTCGGCGACCGCGCGACTGCCACGGCACGCATCGCTCGGTACCGATGCTTCCTTCACGAACTTCATGGTTGCGGAAGACCTCGCCCGGGCTATAGCCACGGCATGCCAGAACGATCCGACGCATGCACACATCGGCATGCGCCCGCGCGTCGAGGATATGGAGAGGCTGCGCGAAGCACTCGGGCAGCCGAAGCTGCATCTGCTTGGCGTCGGTCGTGGTGGCTGGGTTGCAACCCGTTATGCGGAGCGCTACCCGCAGAACGTGGGTCGCATGGTGCTCGATAGCAGTTGGGATGCCGACGGATCCATCGCTGAGGCAGTAGAGGCGCGTGTCGACGAGCGCGGGCGCACCATCCGTCGAGCCGTTTCTGCACTCGTCGCGGAGCCTGATCGCTTTGCCTGGGGCACCGACGCGGCCGTCATCAATCAACGGTTGGGAAAGCTACCTTCGTCGGTGTACGCCACCTGGATCCGAAGCATTCGCTCGGCGGATGACTTGTCGGCCGCGCTTGCCATGGCTCGCCTGCTGGAACGTGACGCCGCCATGTCGACACAAGGCCTGCGCGACTCGCTGCCGACGATCCAACTGGCGACCCACCACAGCGATGATCGCGCCGTTCGGGCCGCAGCGAATCGATTGCTGCAGGCACTCGAGGCCGATCGGACCGGCGACCCGTATGGATTCGGCCCGCGCGCCCTCGGCCTGGCCCCCGCGCTGGTCGCCACCGCCTTCGCGGCGCGCTGTAACGACGGTGCCTGGGGTACGACGCATGCGCATTGGCGCGAGCGCACGCGTGAACTGCATGCCTCGTGGCCGGCGGGCGTGGGTAACGAGACCTTTCAGGGCATGGTCTGCAGTGAGTGGCCGGGAGCCTTCGGGCACACGTCGGTGCCCGTACTCGATCACGCACCACGCTTTCTCATGCTGCATGCCGAGTTCGACGATGAGGCGCCGTTTCGCAACGCGGCAATGATGCTACAGGGGCACGGCAATGCGAGCATGGTGGTCGCCCGCGGGCTGCATTCGCATGGCGTCATCACGCGAACCGACCGTCCATGCCTTTCCGAGGCGGCGGGTCGGTTTCTCGCCGACGGCAACCTTCCCGCCGCCAAACTGACCAACTGCAGGCTACCCATACCTACGCCGTGATAGACGTTAAAAGGGGGCGCCAAGGCGCCCCCTTTCTCCTCACCCCGCGTTGGATCGCGATCAGATCGCGTAGTACATCTGGAACTCGAGCGGGTGCGTGCTGGCGCGGTAGCGAGTGACTTCCTGCATCTTCAGCGCGATGTAGCCGTCGATGAAGTCGTCGGTGAACACGCCGCCGGCCTTCAGGAACTCGCGATCCTTGTCGAGGGCGACAAGCGCTTCGTCGAGGCTGGCGCAGACCTGCGGGATGTTCTTCTCTTCTTCCGGCGGCAGGTCGTAGAGATCCTTGTCGGCCGGTGCACCCGGGTCGATCTTGTTCAGGATGCCGTCCAGGCCGGCCATCATCAGCACGGTGAAGGTCAGGTAGCCCGACTGCATCGGATCCGGAAAACGGATTTCGATGCGACGGCCCTTCGGGCTCGACACGTACGGGATACGGCAGGAAGCCGAGCGGTTACGCGCCGAATAGGCAAGCATCACCGGCGCTTCGAAGCCCGGGACCAGGCGCTTGTAGCTGTTGGTCGTGGAGTTGGCGAAAGCGTTGATGGCACGGGCGTGCTTGAAGATGCCGCCGATGTACCACAGCGCCGTCTGCGACAGGCCACCGTAGAGGTCGCCGGCGAACAGGTTCTCGCCATTCTTCGACAGCGACTGATGCACGTGCATGCCCGAGCCGTTGTCGCCGACGATCGGCTTCGGCATGAAGGTCACCGTCTTGCCAGCCTGGTGGGCGACGTTCTTGATGACGTACTTCATCGTCATCAGTTCGTCGGCCTTCTTCACCAGCGTGTTGAAGCGCGTACCAATTTCGCACTGGCCCGCGTTGGCGACTTCATGGTGGTGTACTTCGACCACCTGACCGAGCGACTCGAGCACCTTGCACATATCGGCGCGCAGGTCGCCCAGGCTGTCCACCGGCGCAACCGGGAAGTAACCACCCTTCACACCCGGACGGTGGCCGGTGTTGGTGCCGTCGTACTTGTAGCGCGACGACCAGGCAGCTTCTTCGGAGCCGATCTCGTAGAACACGCGGCCCATGTCGTTCTGCCAGCGGACCGAGTCGAAGATGAAGAACTCGGGCTCCGGGCCGAAGAAGGCGGTGTCGGCGATGCCGGTCGACTTCAGGTAGGCCTCGGCGCGCTTGGCGATCGAGCGCGGGTCACGGCCGTAAGCCTGCATGGTGCTCGGCTCGAGCACGTCGCAATGCAGGATCAACTGCTTGTGGGCGCTGAACGGATCGAGGTGGGCGGTTTCCGGATCCGGCATGAGCACCATGTCGGACTCGTTGATGCCCTTCCAGCCGGCGATCGACGAACCGTCGAACATCTTGCCGTCTTCGAAGGTGCTCTCGTCGATGGCGTGAGCGGGAAACGTCGTGTGATGGTGCTTGCCGAGGATGTCGGCGAAGCGAAAATCAACAAACTCGATTTCTTCGTCCTGGATCAGGTTCAGCACTTTCGAAGCGGCGGACATAAAAACCTCGGGTAGGTGGGCGGAGTCCATTTAGCAAGCGCCATGCCAGCAGCTCCGCCATCGACGGGGCGGCCAGGACCAAGCTTTCGCATCATAGAACGGGTTTACGACAGGTGTGCAAATGCACCAAAGTGGTGCATTTACTACCCCGTTGCACCAGTGTCCGGCCCGTGAGTCGCGACGGTGGCCCGTCCCACGGAGGATGGATATGATCCAGCCATCGCGCCGCCGACAGGGATGGGGACATGGCAGGACAAGGGGCTCGCATCGTAGTCATCGTTGCCGTTGGTTTGGCTGCCATCGGCGGGGCACTGGCTGTACGGGAAACGCGAACGCGCGAAGCAGTCGTCCCCATGGCGGTGACAAGACCGGCGCTGCCGTTCCGAAGTTTCATGGCCCGGGTCATCGAGACGTCGAGAATCGCCGATCCACTGCAACGCTGTCTCAGGATGCCCGACCCGCCCGATTCGCACTGGCACGCTGAGGGCGTCGCTGCTTACTGCCGGTATAGGTATCGACCGACCATGACGTTGACGGAGTTCCGTCAACTGGTCGCCGACGGCAAAGCAGCGGAAGTCGACCGCGTCATGGGGGATTATCAACATACCCAGTCCGAAGACCCGACGGATCAGTCACGGCTTGACGGTGCGTTCTACCGGATGGGATTGACGGAATTCACGCCGGAAACCCGCCGGGCCGTTGACGCTTGGAAGAAGCAACGTCCACAAAGCGCATTCGCAGTAGCTGCCAGCGGCTTTCAGTACCACAGCGCCGCCTGGGTAGCGCGTGGCGAGGATGCAGCCAGCGACACGCCGGAAGAAAAATGGGTCGCCATGCGGAAGCTCGCCGCTCTCGCCCGCGCGGAGCTGGATCGCGCGGCGAATATGCAGCCGACGATCCCTCTCGTGTCTGCCGACAGGTTCAGCCTGGGTATTCTGACTGGCGACGAAACATACGCCGAAGAAGCCCTGGCGAGTGGCCGTATCGCTTCGCCAGGCGCCATGTCACCTCGCCTGATCCAGTCGTCCATGAGCGGGAGTAACTGGGGCGCTGGCGCTCCGGCCCTTCTGAGCCAGGCAAACGACGCTGCGGCAATCGCGAATCGCTTTCCGCTTCTCTGGGTTGTCGTCGGGCGGGCGAGAATGAAGGCGGCGACAGACCCGTCCATTCGGAACCGTGCAAAGACGGACTTCCTGGCCGCCGCCGTGGAGGTTGCGACGGCCGTGGATCTCGGTGCGTTGGCTAACCGGGCTTACCGCGACGGGGAGTTTTCCCAGGCGTTGATCCTTGCCGTCGAAGCCTGGCGCTTCGACGACGGCGAACCAAACGCGCTCTATGTCATCGGATTCGCATCACAGCACGCGCGCTACGAGGACTGGGCTCGAACGACGCTCAAGAACGCCGCGCGCAACCATCCGGATGCCATAGAGGTCGCCCGAAATGCAGGCGTGGCCCTGCTGGCACTAAAGGAGTCCGCAGAGGCGGAACGGCTGCTGTCGTACGCTATCCAGCGCAATCCCGACGATGTGTGGACGCTGACCCAGTTGGGCTTCCTCTACTTGAACTCCGCACATCGGTACGACAGGGCCAAGACGATCGCGTCGTCGCTCATCCGGCTTGATGACGACAACCCCGACGGTTACGCGCTCCGCACGTTTGCGCAGATCGAGACCGACGACCCGGAGCGCTACACGTCGATCCACGCTTTCCTGGATCGCTTCGAGCAGCGCGATGGCGAGCAGTATGCGTCGGACAGCATGCGGCAGTACCTGGGTGAACATCCTGAGCCCTTGAAGCGCTAAGGGGAACGCCGGTTGCGCCTGACTAGCGATGGCTGGACACCGAAGCGACGAAGTCTGCAACGAGTCGGCTGCAATCGACGGGTGACGCTTGAAGTAGTGCATGCGGCCCTACGACATCGACAATCCGCGCGGATGGCACGACATGCCTTATCCACTGGGCAGCGGATCGCGGAACGAGAAGGTCGTCGGTCGCTCGCAGGCACAGCACCGGCACTTCGATACCCGAGAGGTCCATCGAGCCGTCGGCAGACAACACGGATCGCAGACGCCCCCGTAGGGTTGCCGACCTCATGCTGCCGACGGAATCGACAAACTGCTGCCGAAGTGCCGCGTCATGCCTCCTGCCAAGAAGCGCTGATGCCACTATTCGCGCGGTACTTCGAGAGACGTGAACCATCCCGGCCAAGGGCAAGAGGTGGCGCGCGATAGGTCGCGGATTTCGCAGGAAGGTCGAGCAGAGAACAAGACCTACGAGGCCGTCGGGACGTTCTGCGGCCAGGCTCGCCGCAATGGGTCCGGAAAAGGATTCGCCCAGCAGCACGAACTCGCCATGAGGCAACCTCTGGCGGACCCAGGCGGTGAGTTCCCGATAATCGGTTGCACCGGCCGGATAAGCGAGCGAGCGCGTCGGGATGCGGTCATTCAGGGCAGCAACGAAGGGACCGAAAAGCGCCGCCGTGCCGTCCATCCCCGGTAGTAGGATCAGTTCAGGCATGCAGCGCGATGCCGGGTCCGACGGCGAAGACAAAGAGCGCCGCAACGAGGACAGCACCGCCGACCCACGTCCATGAGAATCCCCAGGGCACCTCACCAGCCGCTTCGGCCGCGGCGGGTTCCAGCAAAGCCGGTACGAATACCATCCCGAACATGCAGCCGAAGCCACCGCTGACCCCGACCAGAAGAACGAGATTCGGTATCGGGTTCATCGCGGCACCGGCAACGAGCAGCAAACCACCAGCGACGTAGCCCGGCCAGGTGAGACGTGGGATGACCTTACGGCGCACACCGCCGGCATCGAGCCAGCGGGCCAACGATGCCGAAGCAACGCGAAGGGCCAGGTAATAGCCGGCCGCACCCAACACAGCCAGCCCGGTGCGCCAGAGCAGGTGGGGTTGCCATCCGGCGATCACGGCAGCCATGTCGCCGAAGTCGAGGATGCCCGAGTACATCGGGTAGCCGGTGCCATTGAGTAGGTTCACCGTCGCGAACAGCCACATGAAGAAGGTCCCTGTCCCGACCGTTGTGCGGCGGCGAAACCAGGCCATTGCGAGCACGCCCAGCACTAAGTTCATCAGCGGACCCGCCAGCGCGACCAGGCGGCTGGCACCCTTCGAACTCAGCGCCACCGTGGTCAGCGAGACCGGGGTCACGTCGTCCACGAACAACGTGGCCACACCGTGTCCCAGTACTTCATGGCACATGTCCATGGCGGCATAGGCGACGATGGCGATGGCCGCTGTCGTTGCGCCCCGCCCCAACACACTTCCCCGGCTAGAGCGCCCGGCCGTTCCCGTCACAGTATCCATCCCTGTCCCCTGAGGTTCCAACCGATTCTGTCGCATCGCCCCGCGGCCGCCTAGAGAGAGGTTTTGCCTGAAACCTACATCGATTACCCTGCCGGTTCCCCGTGGTCGAGCTCTCCCCCTCAGGTGCTCGCGCCTGCCACCCCGCCATCGCGAACGACTCCATGACTAAGAAAACCGACAACAACACGCCGGACGCCGGCCGCCGACGCCTGCTCGGCGGCATAGCCACCACCGGCGCCGTACTGGCACTAGGCGGCGTGGCCGAGGTCGCTGCCGGCGAATCGAAAGGACTTGCGCCGCCGCCCGGCGGCGAGGAGCTCGATGCACTGCTCGAAAAGCGCATCCAGCACGTCGTCGTGATCTATGCGGAAAATCGCAGCTTCAATAACCTGTTCGCCGAGTTTCCCGGTTTGCAGCAACCGCTGGGCGCCGTGCCGCCGGAGCGCTACCTGCAGCGCGACCGCGACGGCAAACCGCTGGTCACCCTGCCACCGGTATGGGGCGGCCTGGTGCCGCACCAGCAGGTGGTCGACCATAAGCCGTACAAGGTGGGCGAGCAGGACATCACCGGCGTTCCGAACGCGCCATGGGCGCTGCACACGGGAGACGGCACGCCGTTGCCGCACGGCGTGGTCACCCGCGATCTCGTGCACTCGTTCTACAACAACCAGCTGCAGATCAACGGTGGCAGGAACGATGGCTTCGTCGCCTGGGGCGACAGCGGTGCGATGACCATGGGCCACTACGCGGCGGCGCCGGTACACCTGCGCCTGTGGCGTCTCGCCGAGCAGTACACCCTGTGCGACAACTTCTTCATGGGTGCCTTCGGTGGCTCGTTCCTCAACCATCAATACCTCGTGGCCGCGCAGCCGCCGTTCTATCCGGACGCCGACAAGAGTCCCTCGCAGTTCGGTATCGCGGTGACCGAGAGCGGTGATGCGCTCGACTATCGCCTGAAGATGGCGGAAGAGTCGCCAGCCAGCGCCATGCAGGGCAAGCCGAAGTTTGCCCACCACAGCCAGCTAACGCCCGACTTCTTCGCCGTCAACACCATCGGCCCGCCCTATTCGCCCGGCTTCAACGTCGACCCGAGGAACCCCTTGCTGGCCGACGCGACGAGCGCCAATACGCTCGTCCCGCAGAAGCACAAGCACATCGGCGACGTACTCTCCGCCAAGGGTGTGGACTGGGCCTGGTATGGCGGTGGCTTTCAGGCCGCGCTCGAGGGCAAGGGGGACGGCGACGCCGATGAGAAGCATTTCCCGCAGACGCCGAACTTCCAGCCGCATCACCAGCCGCTCAATTACTTCGTGACCCTCGCGCCAGGCACGGACGCACGCAAGCGGCACCTTCGCGACGGTGGCCTAGGCGAAACCGCAAAGACCAATCTTTTCCTGGCCGATGTCGTTGCGGGCAAGCTGCCACCGGTGTCGTTCTACAAGCCGCAAGGCGACCTCAACATGCACGCCGGCTACTCGGACGTGGAGGCCGGCGACCGCCACATTGCAGGCGTGGTGCATGCGTTGCGCACGAGCCCGCAGTGGAAAGACATGCTGGTCATCGTCACGTTCGACGAAAACGGCGGCTGGTGGGACCACGTCGCGCCGCCGAAGGGCGATCGTTGGGGTCCCGGCACACGCATTCCGGCGCTGGTGATCTCGCCGTATGCAAAGCGCGGGCATGTGGAGCATACGATCTACGATACCGGATCGATTGCGCGCTTCCTTACGCGACGGTTCAAGCTGGAGAAACTGCCCGGGTTGAAGATGCGTGAGGATGCGATGGTGGCGGCAGGTGGGGCTGCGCCGGGGGATCTGACCGAAGCGTTGGATTTTTCGACGGCCGGCCAGGCTGATCGCCGCTGAAGCGGCTCCTACACAAGACCTGCGCAAGCGGCCGACCTTGTCGCTTTGTGCAGGAGCCGATTCATCGGCGATATCCCGTCCCCTCAACTCAATGCCCCGCCGTACCACCCGACACAAACGGCGGTTTCGCGAACCACACCGCGACCATCGCCAATACGAAGATCAGGGCAAACCCCCAGAAGACATCGTTAACCGCCAGTGTCGCCGCCTGCATGTCGACGATACGGTTCAACGCGGCGTTGGCTGTCGTACCCTGCACGCCCAGGGCCTGGAAGCGATCCAGGTATTCGGTGGTGGCGCGGCTTCCGGCACTCACGCTTTCCGACAGCACCGCGTGGTGATACGTCGTTCGGTGCGAGTACATCGTCGTGCTCACCGCTGTCGCGATACTGCCTGCCAGCGTTCGGAAAAAGTTGGACAGGCCCGACGCGCTGGCGACCTCCTCGTCCGGCATCCCCGACAGGATGATCTGGTTTACCGGGACGAAGAACAGAGCGATGCCCGCGCCCATGCACAGTCGCGGTATGGCCATCTCGCTGTACGGCGCATTTGTACTCAGCGTGGACATGTAGAACGATGCGGTGGCGAACACGGCGAAACCCACCGTGTTCAACAGGCGCAGATCGAACTTGCTCTGGAACGCACCGACGAGCGGTGACAGGACGATCGCAAGAATGCCTATGGGTGCAACGACGAAGCCCGCCCAGGTCGCCGTGTAACCCAGGACCTCCTGCACCCACATAGGCATGACCACCGTTCCGCCGAAGAACGCGAACATGCCGAGCGAAAGACAAAGTACGCCGACGAAGAAGTTACGTCTTCCCAGCAGCCGGAGCTCGACCACCGGGTGTTTGTGCATCAATTCCCACGCGACCAGGAAGGTCAGGCAGATCAGCGAAACGATGGCCAGCACGGTGATGGTCTTCGAAGTAAACCAGTCGTCATCGTTGCCGTTGTCGAGCATGAACTGCAGGCACCCGATACCTACCGCCAACAGGAACAGGCCGATCGCGTCGATCGGCGCTTTGACCACCTTCGATTCGCGGTCGCGCAGCAGCGCGTATGTCACAACGACGGCGAAGATGCCGACCGGTATGTTGATGAAGAAGATCCACGACCAATGATAATTGTCCGTTATCCAGCCACCCAGGATCGGCCCGAACACCGGAGCGACCACGACTGTCATCGCCCACAGCGCCAGCGCGATCGGACGCCTGGCCACGGGATAGTTGTTGAGTAGCAGGGTCTGCGACAGCGGCACCATCGGGCCCGAGACGGCTCCCTGTAACAGCCGGAAAACGATCAGCATGGGCATGCTCTGCGAAAAGCCGCACAGCGCCGAGAACACGACGAACAGCATGACCGAGGTCATGAAGGTTCGTACCTCTCCGAAGCGACGCGCGACCCAGCCGGTTAACGGCTGCATGACGGCGCTGGCCATCGAATACGCACTGATCGCCATCGTGCCTTCGTTGCTGCTCACGCCAACGTTGCCGGCGATGGTCCGCACCGACACATTGACGATGGAGATGTCGAGCACCTCCATGAACGTGGCCAGCGCGACACCGGCGGTGAGCAGCACCAGTGCGCCGCCGGCCAGCGGTGCCTTCGACGCCCCGTTGCCGGCCTGCCCGGGCATCGATCAGCCCCCGCGCTTCGCCGACACCGGCTTCGGTGTCGTGTCCACGGTGTTCGCGCGGATGATCTCCTCGGCATGCTGGTCGGCCTCGCCCATCTCCTGCTCATAGACGTTGGTGCTTGCCAGCGGCTTGCTGCGCACCGTATCCGAAAGCACACGACCATCCCGATCGTGCGTATCCACATTGACATCGGTCGACAGGCCGATGCGAAGCGGATGCTTTCTGAGGTCCTCTGCGTCGATCGCCACTCGCACCGGAAGACGCTGCACGACCTTGATCCAGTTGCCGGTAGCGTTCTCCGCGGGAAGCAGCGAGAACGCGCTGCCGGTACCCGCGTTCAGTCCGACAACCTTGCCGTGGTACGCCACGTCGGAGTACATGTCCGTAGTGATCTTCACCGGTTGGCCGATGCGGATGTGCTCGAGTTGTGTCTCCTTGAAGTTCGCATCTACCCACAGGTCGGACAGAGGCACGACGGTGAGGAGGTCCTGACCCGGCTGAATCCGCTGGCCGACCTGTACCTGACGACGCGCCGCATACCCTTCGATCGGCGAAACGATGGCGTTGCGACCGTTGTTAACCCATGCGTTACGGAACTGCGATCGGGCCTGGATCACGGCTGGATAGTTCTCGACCGTGGTGCCGTCGACCTGCGCATGCGCTGCGGCGGCTTCTCGCTGGGCGGCATCCAGCGCAGCTTTGGCCTGCTCCATCTGCCGCTTGCCGGCATCCACTTCTTCGGCGGAGACGGCGCGACGTTCGAGCAGCGGGTGGCGGCGATTGTAGTCGTCACGCGCCTGCTCGTACTGGGCCCGGCGTTGCGGGATTGCCGCGTCGGCCTGGTTGGCTTGCTGCATCTTCGCCTGCGCCTCGCGTACGGCCTGGGCCAGTTGCCCCTCCGCATTCATGAGGCTCACGCGTGCGTCGACGGGATCGAGTTTGATCAGCACCTGGCCCTGGTGCACGCGCTCGGTCTCCTCAACACCGACCTCGATTACCGTGCCGGCGATACGCGACGAAATGGTCACCATGTCGCCCTTGACGTAGGCATCGTCGGTCGTCTCGCGTTGCGAGAAGACGAAGATGTAAAGCAGTAGCCAGGTGACGCCTGCGAGGATGAAGACGGCGGCAATAACGGAAAGGACGATGATCTTCTTGCGTTTGGCCTTGGGGTCTTCCTTCTCCTTGTCCTTATCGTCCTTGTCCTTATCGTTCTCGCCGTCTTTCCTGTCCTCGTCCTTCTTCTCCTCGTCGTTGCCGTCATCGCCCTCGCGCTCACCGCGCGGCGATTCGTCACCGTACTTGTGCAGGTACTTGTAGCGATACTTGAAAGGCAGCGGCGCGGCACCGGCTTCGCCTTCGTCGCGCGGCTCGTCGTTTTCGGGGGTCATCGCGGGGACTCCTTGCCGGCTTCGCCTGCCGGAAGAGCGGGCACGTCGTCGGCGTGATAGCCGCCGCCGAGCGCGTGGATGAGGGACAGGTTCGCCGAGAGAAGCTGGCTGGTGAGTTGCAGGCGCGCATCGCGCTGCTGGTCGAGCTGCATGTCGGCGTTGAGCCAGGTGCGATCGTCGATCAGGCCTTTCGATCGCCGGTCTGCGGCCTTGGTCCGCTGCGCCGCGCTGGCCTCGTATTGCCGGTCTACCTGCACGCGCTGGTCGCCGAGCATCTGCAAGGTGGTAACGCCCTGGGCGATCTCTCCGGCGGCCTGCACCACGGCACCGTCGTACTGCGCCACGGCACTGTCCAGCTGGGCCTGCGCACTCTCGAACTGGGCTCGCAACCGGCCGCCGCTGAAGATCGGCAGCTGGATGGACGGACCGATATTGCCAAGCGTGAGGTCGGTGCGCGTACCGGAACCGAGATCGGGATACGTGCGCAGGAAGGCGCCCAGGGCGATCAGGCTCACATCGGGGTAGTAGGCCTTGCGCGCCTGGTCGATGTTCTTCGAGGAGGCCTCGATCTGCCAGCGCGCGGCGGTGATGTCAGGCCGGCGCGCCAGCAGGCCCAGCCGCGCATCGGCCGGCAGGCTCGTGTCGGGCGTGGGCAACGGCGACGGCACGAGAGTACCCAGGTCTTTCGGCGACACGCCCGCCAGCGCGGCCAGCTGGACAAGATCGAGGCTGGCGGCGCCCTCGAGCTGGGCCACGGAACGACGCTGCTGCGCGAGCTGACCGTCGGCCTGGTCGAGCGACGTCGGATCGTCCAGACCGCCGTGGACACGCAGCTGCACCAGCTCACGATACTGCGAAGAGCTTTCCGCGACATGCCTTGCGACCAGCAGCCGCGCCTGCTGCGCCTGCCATTCGTAATAGGTGTTGACCACGTTGTACTGCAGCGAGGTCGCGGCCGAGGCGCGCTCGGCTTCGGCGGCACGGGCCTGACCCACGGCGGCGGACACGGCGTCCTTCTGCTTACCCCACAGGTCGAGATCCCATGTTGCCAGCGCACCAGCCGCGCCACTGTTGCTCCAGCTGCTGCCGGGGTTGAGCTGGAACCTTTGCGCGCTGCCCGTAGCGCCCGGCACGTTGCCTTTCACTGCCACGTCGCTGTAACCATGGTTACCGCTGAGCAGTCCGCGCACCTGGGGATTCAGGTCGGCCCGCGCAGAGTCGACCGCGCGCATGGCGGCGCGATAGCGCGCCTCGGCCTGCTCCATATCGGGCGAGCCGCGCATGGCGATGTCGACGATATGGTCGAGTTGTGCATCCCCGTAACGTTTCCACCACTCAGGCTGCGGCCAGCCCGCCTGCGTCGTGCGCAGCCCAGCGACCGGCACTTCCTCGCGGGGCGCGAAGGCGGGCGGCCGCACCGCCGGAGCACAGGCGGAAACGCACAGGACCGCGCCGAGAACGGCAATACGGGCACCATCGCATCGACGACGGAACCGGCTGGATGAAGACGCCATGGCATTCCACGTAAAGCTGCTTGCGACATCGAAAAATATCAGTGCACCGCGTGCGCACCGCGTGATGGCGGTCGACAGCGGCTAAGCTATGCGCCGTCCTCCCCGTCCGGAACACTCCCCACGTGAACGACCTGATCAGCGCCATCCTCCTGGGCATCGTCGAAGGAATCACCGAATTCCTGCCCGTCTCCAGTACCGGTCACCTGCTCATCGCCGAGCGCTGGCTCGGCGCACGTTCCGACCTGTTCAACGTGGCGATCCAGGCCGGTGCGATCCTCGCCGTGACGTTCATCTACTGGCGCACCTTGTGGAGCATGGCCAGGAACTGGCGCCGCCCGGAAACCCGCGATTACGTGATGAAGCTGGCCGTGGCGTTCCTGATCACCGCAGCGCTGGGACTGGTGGTGACCAAGCTCGGCTTCAAGCTGCCAGAGACAGTGACTCCGATTGCCTGGGCGCTGATCGCCGGCGGCATCTGGATGATCGTGGCGGAGAAGGTCGCGATGAACCGGCCCGACGAGGTCGCGATCAGCTGGCGCGTGGCGATTCTGGTCGGCCTGGCGCAAATTATTGCGGGCGTCTTTCCCGGTACTTCGCGTTCCGCGGCAACCATCTTCGTTGCCATGCTCGCGGGCACCAGCAACCGAGCGGCTGCCACCGAGTTCGCTTTCCTGGTCGGCATTCCGACGATGTATGCGGCGACGGGCTACGAATTGCTGAAGACCTTCAAGCACGGCGGTGCCGCCGGTGAAGACTGGACCGGTCTCGGCGTCGCATTCGTCGTCTCCACCATCGTCGCCTTCGTCGCGGTGAAGTGGCTGCTTGGTTACATCCGCTCGCACAAGTTCACTGTGTTCGCGGTGTACCGCATCGTGCTCGGTATCGCGTTGTTGCTCCTGCTCCCAGCGGGCGGTTGAGTCGCCGGCCCGCCCATGACCACTCGTTACCGGCTGCTCGATCTCACGGTCGACCTGGCACGCCAGAGGGTGGAGCGCGGTGACGTCACGCTCGACATCGCCGGGCTCAGTTTCCAGCTACTGGCCTGCCTGATCGAACGCGGCGATCGCGTCGTTGGTTTCGATGAACTGATGGAGGCTGTCTGGGCGCCCGCCGTCGTGAACGAAGAAACCGTGACCCAGCGCGTCCGCCTGTTACGCCAGGCACTGGGTGACGACGCGCGCCAGCCACGTTACATCCGCACGGTACGCGGGCGCGGATACCAGCTGGGTGCGCTGCCCGAGCGACTCGCAGGAGAAGCCCCGCGGCGACGGCATTCCGTCTGGCCGGCGCTCGCCGCAGTCGGCGTACTGGCCGCCGTAGCACTCGGCGCGGGGTTCCTCGCTCATGAGCAGAAGCCGGTACTCACCGCGCAGCAGGAACTGCTCCAGCGCGCTCACTGGTACGCCGCCATGGGTCAGCGTGAGAACAACGAACGAGCCCTGGCCCTCTATGACCGCGCCTTGCACGAAGCACCCGACGATGCCGATGCGCTGACCGGTGCGAGCCGCACGCGGTCGGCGCGCACCTGTCTCTACAACGCCGGTGCGGACGATGCGCGCGATGCGCTGCGCCTGGCTAGCCGCGCCGTAACTTTGCGTCCCGAGCTGGCGGACGCATGGTCCGCGCTCGGCTATGCGCGCGATTGCCTTGGCGACATCTCCGGGGCGATCGCCGGCTACGAACATGCCGTGCGACTGGATCCCACCGACGATGCCAGCCGCTCGTCCGCCGCTTACCTGTATCAGGAACAAGGCCGCCTGGCGGATGCCCTGCGGGCCAATCTCGATATGCACGGCGATCCGGCGCGCGTGCGTTTTCGTGACGTGCAGGTCGCACGCGAGTACGAACTGCTCGGCTTCGATGCGGCGGCTGAAGTGCGCTTTCGACACGTGTTCGAATTGTCGCCCGACAACGTCTTCTCCAACCTGGCGTGGCCTGGCTTCCTTTTCGCCCGCGGACGTTTCGACGAAGCACGCGCCGCGCTGGCTGAGGCACGGGAGCGCGGCACACCTCGCGCCGAGCTCGCACAGCTCGAGGGTGAACTCGCCCTGCGCCGCAATGACCCGGTCGCCGCCGCCAATGCGTTCGCCCAGGCACGTGCGATTCGTCCCGACTCAAGGCTGCAGACGACGCTCGCGGCCATCTACGGTCCCGTGCCGGTGAATCCGGTGTGGCTCCGGCAACGCATCGCCGAGACGCGCTCCAGCCTGGCCGACGACCCCTGGCCGGTCGGCCGCATCGAGCTGGTGGTGCTGCTGCAGGCGGCCGGCGACCGACGAGGCGCGATAGCGGCCCTTTCCGATGCGGTGGACAAAGGATGGCGAGACGCCGGCTATCTCCGCGCCTCGCCATTGTTCTCATCGATCGCAGGGGATCCCGCGTTCGAAGCGGTCATCGCGGCGATCGATCGCCGGGTCGCGGCGGAACGTCAGCGGGTGCTTGCGGCACCCTGGTGTCCCGCCGACCTGAAGACCCGGCAGCTTATGCAGGACAGCAATCAGCGTGGCAGGGACTTGAGGATGTAGTCGCGGAAGAGGGTCTGCGATTGCGGGTGAGCGTAGCTCTTGTTGTAGGCCTGGCTGGTGATCACGGTGACCAGACCGCGCTCGGGCAGGACGAACACGTAATTACCGCCATTGCCGCTCATGGCCCATGCCTTCGTCTCCACCCCGCGTATCGGGAAACGGAACTGCCACCAGAGGTAGCCGTAGTCGGCATCGTCACGGGCCTGGGCATGCGGCGTCAGCATCGTGGCCACCCATGCCTTCGGCAGTACCTGCTTCCCGTGCCACTGGCCGCCGTCGGCGACGAGCTGGCCCAGCTTGGCCAGGTCGCGCGAGCGATAGCGCGTGCCACCCCCGCCCATGCCGACGCCCTCGCTCGAAGTGTTCCACTTCACCTGCGTGATGCCCAACGGCTGTTCCAGCGCCTCGTGCGCGAAACGGGCAAGCGGCAACTTCGTCGCCCGCTCAACCACGGCGCCGGCCAGGAACGCGCCGGCGGTGCAGTACGAGAAAGCGCGGCCGTACGGCGAGTCCTTCGGCCGGCTCACCCAGGGCGCGTAGCCGCGGATGGGGATGTTGAGGGCAAAGTCCAGCCAACGCTCGGAGACATACATGTGCTCCTCGTTGCCGGCGGAGAACGCGTTTTCGTCATCACACTCGAGGATCGAGCTCATCGTGATCAGGTCCTCGATGGTGATGCCCGCCCGGCGCGGGTCCGGGTGGTCGATACGAATATCAGGGAAGAACGGGTACACCGGCTGCTTCGCGTCATGGATCGCTCCCCGCTCAATGGCGGCGCCGACAAGCATGGCGGTCAGGCTCTTGCTGGCCGAACGAACGTCGTTGAGAAGGTCGGCCGAGCCATCGTTGAAGTAGTGCTCGTAAACCAGCCGGCCGTGGTCCACCACCAGCACGCTGGTGATCTGCTTGAAGCTGCCGTCGGTCATCTTGTCATCGAGACTGGCCAGGGTAGCCGTGTCCCAGCCGAGCTTGCCGGCCTCTGCGACAGGCCAACCGTCGGCGGTGGCAGCGGGCGGTTGGTATTGGCTTGCCGCCACCGGGAAGGCGGCGGCAAGCATCAGGGCGGCAAAGGTGTGGCGCATGGCGGGAGCTCCGTGGGAAGAGCTCCGAGTGAATCGCTATGCGGCGTGAAGCGCCTGAAGTGCGGGTGAAGTTTTATGAAGCGTCGCTTACGCCACCGCGGCGATGCGGGCCGGTTCGCCGTTGCGGCGCCTTTCCAGCTCGGCCATCTGTTGCTGCACGATCTGGCACTGCGGCGTGCTGGTGCGCTGGAACAGCTCGCTGGTCCACTCGATGAAGGCCTGCACGCGCGCCGAGAGATGGCGCTTCTGCGGGTAGACGATCCAGAGGTTGGAGCCGGTCGAGATCGTGTCCGTCATGATGATTTCGAGCAGGCCCTTGTCGAGCGCACTCGCCGCCAGGCAATGGGGTGTCTGGATGATGCCCAGGCCGGCAATGGCTGCCTGGATCACCGACTCGCCGTCATTAATCATCATGTGCGCGTCCACATCCACCGCGACGCGACCACCCGGGGAGTCGAACTGCCATTGGGACGGCTTGCCCGTGCTCGGATGGACGAAATTGACCGTCCGGTGGGTCTTCAGGTCTTCGATGGTCGTCGGCACGCCGTGGCGGGCCAGATAGGCCGGCGACGCGCAGAGCACGTTACTGAAGTGGCCGATCTTGCGCGCAATCAGGCTGGAATCGGCCAGCTCGCCCATGCGGATGGCGCAATCGAAACCTTCTTCATTCAGATCGAATGGGAAGTCGCACATGGTCAGTTCGAGGCGGATGTCAGGAAACTTTGCCTCGAATTCGGCGAGATTCGGGATGAGCGCCGCACGGCCGACCGCCGATGAAGCGGCCACCCTGAGCTTGCCGACAGGCTTGGTCTTGGCATACCCCAAAGCCTCGGTGGCTTCAGTGAGATCGGCGAGGATCTCCTTACAACGCGCATAGAACGCGGAGCCATCGTCTGTCAACCGCAGCGAACGTGTCGAGCGGAAGAACAGCCGCGCGCCCAGGCTCTCCTCGAGGCGGGAAATGGCCCGGCTGACACCCGATGGGGTCATCTCAAGATGCTGCGCTGCGGAAGAAAAGCTCTTGGCCTCAACCACACGTACGAAAACGCTGATAGCGGAAAAGTCTTCCATCGCCGGCTCCGGGGATCTTCATTCGTGACTGTGAATCACAGGCGCGATGATTGTAGACCCATTTAAGCCTTGACAGGCAAGGCCTAGATTACGCCCCCTGAGACGGACCGGCTTGACCTTAACCAAAGTTGAGGTTGCATCCTGCGCCGCCGCACGACTTTCCGCCTACCTAATCAAGCTCTCAGGACATCGTCATGAAGAAGAAACTCCTGTTCGGTTCGTCCGCGCTCGCCGTGGCGATCGCCTCGGCACTCTGGCTTGGTGCCGGCAGCTCGCCGACGCATGCCGCCGAGCCCGCCGCCGCCAAGCCGGCCCCGGAAGTGACCGTGGCCCAGGTGCTGCTGCGGCCCGTCTCGGACGCCAACGCGTTCACCGGCCGCATCCAGGCCGTCGATACGATCCAGATCAAGCCGCGCGTCAGCGGCTACGTGGACACGGTGCATTTCCGCGAAGGTGCCACGGTAAAGAAGGGCGACCTGCTCTTCACCATCGACCCTCGCCCGTACCGCACCGAGACTGACCGCCTGGCCGCCAACCTCGCCCAGGCCCGCGCCGAAGCGAAGAACGCGGACGCGAATGCCGCCCGCGGCAGCAAGCTCGTCCAGCAGCACGCCGTTTCGCAAGAAGAAGCCGATCGCCTCGATACCGCCGCGGCCAGCGCCAAGGCGCAGGTTGCCTCGGTGCAGGCGGCGCTGGATAACGCCCGCCTCAATCTCTCCTTCACCGAAGTTCGTGCGCCGGTGGACGGCAAGGTCAGCAACGCCCAGATCACTGCGGGCAACCTGGTCACCCCGGCCGACACGCTGACCAGCGTCGTGACCGTCGACCCGATGTATGTCTACTTCGACGTGGACGAGCAGACCTTCCTCAAGCTCGATCGCCTGCGCCGCGCGAACGGCCATGCGCCCGACGTGGAGATGGGCCTGGCCGACGAACAAGGTTATCCGCACGTCGGCAAGATCGACTTCGTCGACAACCAGATCCGCGCCGGTGCCGGCACGATCCGGCTGCGCGCCGTGTTCCCGAACACCGACGGTGCGTATACCGCGGGGCTCTTCGCCCGCGTCGAGTTGCGTAGCGGCAACACCCAGCCGCGCGCGCTGATCGACGACAAGGCGGTCGGTACCGATCTCGGCAACAAGTTCGTCTACGTCGTGGGCAAGGACAAGAAGGTCGAATACCGCCGCGTCTCCACCGGTGCGCTGGTGGACGGCCTGCGCGTCGTCGACTCCGGCCTCAACGCCGAAGACATCGTGGTCGTGAACGGCCTGCAGCGCGTGCGCCCGGGCGTGGAAGTGAATGCGAAGCGCGTGGCGATGGCCTCGCTGGTACCGGAGAGCGCGCGTAACGTCGCCGCCGCCCGTCCTGCCGGCGTCGACAGCGTGGCGCAGAACCAGGACTGATCCCTCATGAAAATCGCGCAATATTTCGTTGAACGCCCCATCCTGGCGGGCGTGCTGTCGGTGCTGTTCCTGATCGCGGGCGGTATCGCCGTGTTCAAGCTGCCGATCAGCGAATACCCGGAGATCGTCCCACCGACCGTCGTGGTCAAGGCGAGCTATCCCGGCGCCAACCCGAAGGTCATTGCCGAAACCGTCGCCACGCCGCTCGAAGAACAGATCAACGGCGTGGAAGGCATGCTCTATACCTCCTCGCAGGCCACCAGCGACGGCCAGATGACCCTCACGGTCACCTTCGCCCTCGGTACCGACCTCGACAACGCCCAGGTGCAGACGCAGAACCGCGTCTCGCAGGCCCTGCCGCGCCTGCCCGAGGAAGTGCAGCGCCTCGGTGTCACGACGACCAAGAGCTCGCCCGACCTGACCATGGTCGTGCATCTGACCTCGCCGGATAACCGTTACGACATGCTGTACCTGTCGAACTACGCCCGCACGCGCATCAAGGACCAGCTCGCCCGTCTCGACGGCGTGGGTGATGTCCAGCTGTTCGGCGCAGGCGAGTACAGCATGCGTGTGTGGATGAACCCGGAGAAGCTGGCCATCCGCAACCTGACCACGGGTGACGTGATCAAGGCGGTCCGTGAGCAGAACATCGAAGTGGCCGCCGGCGCGCTCAATGCGCCTCCGGGTCCGAACTCGAATGCGTTCCAGGTCAACATCAATACGCAGGGCCGTCTCGTCACCGAGGACGACTTCCTCAACATCATCGTGCGTAGCGACCCCACCGGCTCGGTCACCCATCTGCGCGACGTCGCTCGTGTGGAACTGGGCTCGAACAACTACGCCCTGCGCAGCCTGCTGAACAACCGCGAGGCCGTGGCGATTCCGATCTTCCAGCGTCCGGGTTCGAACGCCATCGCCATTTCGGATGAAGTCCGCGCGGAGATGGCGACGCTGAAGAAAGATTTCCCGCAGGGCGTCGACTACACCATCGTCTACGATCCGACCGTGTTCGTACGCGGCTCGATCGAAGCCGTCGTGCATACGCTGTTCGAGGCGATCATCCTCGTCGTGCTGGTGGTGATCCTGTTCCTGCAGACCTGGCGCGCATCGATCATTCCGCTGGTGGCCGTGCCCGTTTCGCTGATCGGTACGTTCGCGGTGATGTACCTGGTTGGTTTCTCCCTCAATGCGCTGTCGCTGTTCGGACTGGTGCTGGCCATCGGTATCGTCGTCGACGATGCGATCGTGGTCGTGGAGAACGTCGAACGACACATCGAGCATGGGCTCGATCCGAAGATGGCGACGCGCCAGGCGATGACCGAAGTGACCGGGCCGATCGTCGCCACGGCACTGGTGTTGTGTGCCGTGTTCGTGCCTGCCGCCTTCATCAGCGGCCTGACCGGCCAGTTCTATCGTCAGTTCGCCCTCACCATCGCCATCTCCACGGTGATCTCGGCTTTCAACTCGCTGACCCTGAGCCCGGCCCTCGCCGCGCTGCTGCTGAAGGGTCGTGACGAACCGAAGGACAAGCTCACTGTATGGATGGATCGCAGCCTCGGCTGGATCTTCCGTCCGTTCAACCGCACGTTCGAGCGCGCCTCGAATACGTACGTCGGTGGCGTGAAGAAGATCCTGCGCTTTGCCGCGGTGATGCTGGTGCTGTATGCAGGCCTCGTCGGCCTGGGTGTGCTTGGCTTTGCAAAGACTCCGACTGGCTTCGTGCCGCCACAGGACAAGCAGTACCTGGTGGCCTTCGCGCAGTTGCCCGATGCCGCCTCGCTCGATCGCACTGAAACCGTCATCCGCGAAATGGGCGACATCGCCCTGAAAGACCCGGGTGCCGCTAATGCGGTGCAGTTCCCGGGCCTGTCGATCAACGGTTTCACCAACAGCACCAACTCGGGCATCGTCTTCGTGACGCTGAAGCCGTTCGAGGAACGTCGCGACAAGGACCTCTCGGCGGATGCCATCGTGGCGCGCCTGAACGCCAAGTTCGCCTCGATCCAGGGCGCGTACATCGCGATCTTCCCGCCGCCGCCGGTTAACGGTCTCGGTACGATCGGCGGTTTCCGCATGCAGCTCGAGGACCGTGGCGACCTCGGCTTCGACGAGTTGTTCAAGCAGACCCAGGGCATCATCGGCGCCAGCCAGAAGACCCCTGAGCTTGCCCACCTGTTCAGCAGCTTCCAGGTGAACGTGCCGCAGTTCGACGCGGATATCGATCGTGAGAAGGCCAAGTCCGAAGGTATCGACCTGGGCGACGTGTTCCAGACCATGCAAGCGTACCTGGGCTCGCTCTACGTCAATGACTTCAACCGCTTCGGCCGTACCTACCAGGTGAACGTGTCCGCGGAACCGTCGTTCCGTCACGAGCCGTCAGACGTGGTGGGCCTGAAGACCCGCAATGCTGCCGGCGACCTCGTCCCGCTGGGCTCGTTCCTCACCATGCGCCAGACCAACGGCCCGGATCGCGTGCAGCATTACAACGGCTACCCCACCGCCGAGATCAATGGCGGCGCGGCACCGGGTTACAGCACGGGCCAGGCACAGGAAGCCATGGAGAAGCTGGTCAACGCCAGCCTGCCGAACGGCATGAGCTACGAGTGGACCGAACTGACGTACCAGCAGATCCTCGCCGGTAATACCGCGGTGCTGGTGTTCCCGCTGTCGGTACTGCTGGTGTTCCTGGTGCTTGCCTCGCTGTATGAAAGCCTGAGCCTGCCGCTCGCGGTCATCCTGATCGTGCCGATGGTGCTGCTGTCCGCGATTGCCGGCGTCATCGTCACCGGTGGCGACAACAACATCTTCACGCAGATCGGTCTGATCGTGCTGGTGGGTCTGGCCTGCAAGAACGCCATCCTCATCGTCGAGTTCGCTCGTGAAGCGGAGATCGAAGGCATGAACCGCGTGGACGCCGTGCTCGAAGCGGCCCGCCTGCGACTGCGTCCGATCCTGATGACCTCGTTCGCGTTCATCATGGGCGTAGTCCCGCTGGTGACCTCGCACGGCGCCGGTGCGGAGATGCGCCATGCCATGGGTGTCGCGGTATTCGCCGGCATGCTCGGTGTCACCTTCTTCGGCCTGATCTTCACCCCGCTCTTCTATGTACTGATCCGCGGCTGGAACGAACGCTCGGCGGCGAACCGTGCAGCACGCCGTGAGCGTCGTCTCCTCGAACACGCGGCTCGGGAGTCGTGATCATGAAAACCATTCTCCATAGTACGGCCCTGTTCGCGGCCCTCGTCCTCGCCGGTTGTGCGAGCGTGGGCCCCGATTACCACGCACCGAAGGAAGCGCCGGTCACGTTGCAGGGCGTCGACCCGGCGCAGCAGACCAGCGCGGCTTTCCAGGCGCAGTGGTGGAAGCAGTTCGGCGACCCGACCCTGGACAACCTGATCGTCCGCGCAGCCAAGGGCAGCCCGGACCTGAGGATCGCGGTCGCCCGCCTGAACCAGGCGCGCGCTGCACTGGGCAGTGCCAGGTCGCAACAGATACCGGACGTCGAAACCGGGGTGTCGTATTCGCGTAGCCGTGAACAGCAGCCGGGCTTCACCGATCAGCGCATAACCACGACGGCCTATCAGGCCGGCTTCGATGCCTCGTGGGAACTGGATCTGTTCGGCGGCATCCGTCGCTCGGTCGAAGCCGCACGTGCAGACGCTGGCGCGGGTGAGGCCTCCCTGCAGGATGCACAGGTAACGTTGTTCGCCGAGGTAGCGCGTAACTACTTCGACCTGCGTGGCACCCAGCTTCGTATCGATGTGGCCAAACGCGACATCACCAACCAGCAGGATTCGCTGAAGGTGATCAATGCACGCGTCGAGGTCGGAACCGGTGCCGAGCAGGATCTCGCTTCGGCCAGGGCACGTCTCGCCGCGGTCGAGGCACAGCTACCCGTGCTCGAAACCCAGGCCCAGGCCGACCAGTTCCGCATTGCGGTGCTGCTCGGCGAGCGTCCGGGCGAACTCGACATCGATCTCTCGCCAGCCACGTTCAAGCCGATCGACGTCAGCCTCGCCATCGGCGGTGCTGATGAAGTGCTGCAACGCCGTCCGGACATTCGCATCGCCGAGCGCGAGCTTGCCGCCGCGAACGCCCGTATCGGCGTGGCCAAGGCCGATTACTTCCCGCATATCACGCTGGGCGGATTCATCGGTTTCCTTGCCGGCCGCAGCAATGACTTCGGTGGTGCGGACTCGCGGGCCTGGTCGCTGGCACCGAGCATCTCGTGGTCCGGCCTCAACGTGCAGCGTGTGGCGTCCGGCGTGAAGGGCGCCCGCGCGCGGGCAGAGGAGGCCCAGGCGAACTACGATCGCACCGTGCTAACCGCACTGGAAGATGTCGACAACTCGCTGGTCGGTTTCAACCAGCAGCGCGTACGTGTGGAGAAGCTTATGGTGCAGGCGAAGGAGAGCCGCCGCGCCGCGGAACTGGCCAAGCTCCGCTACGACGCCGGCCGTACCGATTACCTCGAACTTCTCGACGCCGAACGCACGCAGCTTTCGGCAGAAGACCAGCTCGCGGAGGCCGAAGCCGGCATCAACACCCGCGCCGTGTCGCTGTACAAGGCACTCGGTGGCGGGTGGCAGGCCTGTGGCAACAACGCGTGTAGCGAGGTTGCGAAAGCCCCATGAGCGCCGCGAAGGTTCATCGCCTGCCCGTGCAGACGAAGCGATCGAACCCGACCGCCGTGGAACCACCGCTCACCCAGCGCATCGCGCTGGTGAGCGGTGCCAATCGCGGTATCGGACTGGAGGTTTCCAAACAGCTCGCATCGCTGGGCGTCACCGTGTTCATGGGCATGCGTCAGCCAGGCAAGGGCGACAAGGCGTTGAAGGCCGTGCGTGACATGGGCGGCGACGCCTATGCGATCAAGCTCGACGTCACGCATACGGCCGACATCGAGGCGGCCATCGCCAACATCGACGGCCGGTTCGGTCGGCTCGATATTCTCGTGAATAATGCAGGCGGTTACTTCGATCACGACGCACGTGTGTCGAAGCCGGACCTCGAAGCGATTCGTGGTGCATTCGATACCAACCTGCTCGGCGCGTGGTGCCTCACTGCGGCCGCGTTGCCCTTGATGCAGCGCAATGGCTATGGCCGTGTCGTCAACGTTTCCAGTGAGTGCGCCGTCAGCAACATGTGTGGTGAGACAGCGCCGGCGTACCGTATTTCCAAAGCGGCACTCAATGCGTATACGCAGGTGGCAGCGCGCGAGCTGGAAGGCAGCGGCATTCTCGTGAACGCGGTTTGCCCCGGCTGGACCGCGACGAGTCTCGGCGGCAGTGGCGGACGTCCTGTTGCGGAAAGTGCGGAAGGCATCGTGTGGGCGGCGCTCCTGTCGGAGCGTGAAGCCGCGAACGGTGGCTTCTTTCGGGATCGCGCACGGGTGAGCTGGTAGGAACGCCGACCCAAGCAAGTTCTCGCAGATCGCTTGCCTGCGAGCCTTCGCAAGCCTTGAACCGACCGGTTCACCGCACGGCCATCGCTGCCGGGCCGGGCCAGCTCACCCGGCGATGATCGCTTCGGTGAAGAATCCCGGGCTACCGAAGTTCCCCGACTTCAATACCAGGCGCAGGTTCGCGTGCCGCCGGCCGAGCGCGTGAAGCATTGGCACACCCGGCGCGAGTTCGCGGCCGATGAGGAAGGCTTCAATGCCCAGCCGGTCGACTACCGCGCCGGAGGTTTCGCCGCCCGCCACGATCAGTCGCGATAGCCCTTCGTCCGCTAACTGGGAGGCGATCTCCGCGAGCGCTCCCTCGAGCAGGGCCGACACACGCTGTACGCCGTGCGCGGCCTGCAGGGCTGCGACGCGATCGGGGGAAGCACTGGTCGCGACGACGGCCGGTCCCTCCGCCAGATGAAGGCGCGCCCAGTCGACCACGGCTTTTACGCTCGTCGTCCCCGCGATCAGGTCTTCGGCGCCAAGACGGAGAACGGGCCATTCGTGCTCGGCTATGTCGAGTTGCTCGAGGGTGGCCGCCGAGCAGCTGCCTGCGAGTACCAGCGATCCGCGCAGGTCGTCGGGTGCACGCATTACACCAACATCGCCAAGGTTCTCCCGGTCGACGACGATCGCCCGCGCCAGGCCCAGGCCCATGCCGGATGCGCCTGTCGACACGGTGCCATCCAGCGCCACACGCCCCAACACCTCGAGGTCGCCATCGGTCAAGGCGTCGGCGACCACGCTGCCGCAGCCGGCAAGTCGCAGCCGTGACAGCTCGGTTCGCACCACGTCGTCGCCGGCGCGGATCACCGCCAGGGAGAGCAGTCCCACCGGTAGACGGCTCTGGGCACTCATCAGCCGCAACAGGCTGGAATCCCGCATGGGCGTTATCGGATGGTCCTTGAGCGGACTCTCATCGAGGCGGTCGCTGCCCACGAACAGATGCCCCTGGTACACCGTGCGGCGATTGCGCGGGAAGGCAGGGCAAACGATGGGCATGGCGCGAGATGGCAATGCCAGCGCCTCGGTCACTGGCCCGATATTGCCTTCGGCCGTCGAATCGAACGTCGAACATATCTTGAACAACACGTGTCTCGCGCCGTGGGATCTCAGCCACGCGTCCGCGGCGAGTGATTGGCGCACGGCGACACCGGCGGGGATGGAGCGGCTCTTCAGCGCGACGACAACGGCGTCTACGTCCGGTAGCACCATGCCGTCGGGCGGTACACCGATCGTCTGCACCACGCGCAGGCCATTGCCTGCGAGCGTGCTGGCCAGGTCCGAGGCGCCCGTGTAGTCATCGGCGATGGCACCGAGGTATAGGCTCATGCGGCCACCTCCGCGCCGTTCATCCAGGGAGCGAGCCAGCCGAGCCCGTCCTCGGTGCGGCCGCGCGGACGGTATTCACAACCGACATGCCCGGTATATCCGAGCCGATCGAGTTCGGCGAACAGGAAAGCATAGTTTAGCTCCTCGCCATCGGGCTCGTGGCGGGACGGGACGCTGGCCACCTGGACATGAGCGAGCACGGGCATCGCACGACGCATACGCGTGGTCACGTCCCCATGAATGATCTGTGCGTGATACAGGTCGAGCTGGAGCTTCAGGTTCGGCAAGCGTAGTTCGTCGATAAGCGTGAGGGCGGCGTCGACGTCGCTCATGAAGTAGCCGGGCATGTCACGACGGTTGACCGGCTCCAGCAGGACATCGACCGAAAGCGCCATCGCCTGCTCCGCGCACCATCGAATCGATTCACGATACGCGCGCCAGTGGTGGTCGTCATTCGGGGCGATGCCGGCCATCAGGTGAACACGCGGCACACGCAACGCACGGATGTAGGGCGTCGCGCGTTCGAAGGCGGCGCGCACGTCGGCGGCGCGCGCCGGAATGGCTGCCATTCCGCGTTCGCCTGCGGCCCAATCGCCTGCGGGGAGGTTCATCAGGACCACGGCTAGACCGCTGCGCTCCACGCGATCGACTACCTGCTCTACCGGATGGTCGTAGGGAAACAGAAACTCCACCGCGCCGAAGCCCGCCGCGGCCGCCGCGTCGAAGCGGTCGAGGAAGTCGTGCTCGTTGAACATCATCGTGAGGTTGGCGGCAAAACGCGGCATGGGGATTCTCTCAGGGGTGGTCGGTGGTTGCGCTGGTTTCACCTGGCAGGTCAAGGCCTGCGATGCGTGCGTAGAGCCGTGCCACGGACGCATCGTCGTCCCGCCCCATTCCCGCGGCCGATGTCATGACAAAGAGCTGCAGTGCCGCGCTGGCGAGGGGTACGGGGAACGCACTGGACCGGCCCATATCGAGCACGATGCCCAGGTCCTTGACGAAGATGTCGACGGCGCTTCGCGGCGTGTAGTCGCCGTCGATCATGTGCGGCACGCGGTTCTCGAACATCCACGAGTTGCCCGCCGAAGCCGTGATCACTTCGTACACACGCTGCAGATCGAGGCCTTGGTTGGCAGCGAATGCGATGGCCTCCGCCGCCGCGGCAATATGCACACCGGCAAGCAGCTGATTGACCATCTTGAACGCCGCGCCCTGACCCGCGGCGTCGCCGAGTCGATACACCTTCCCGGCGATCGCGTCGAGCACGGGCGAAGCGCGATCGAAGGCGGCAGGACTGCCGGATGCCATCACCGTCAGGCTTCCATCGGTCGCGCGCTGTGCTCCGCCGCTGATCGGTGCATCCAGGTAACGGCGGCCGGTGGCTTCCAGGCGCTGTGCCATGGCTCGGGCTTTGTCCGGCGCCACCGTGGCGCATGAAATGAAGACGCCATCGGGCGCCATGCGCGTGGCGATGCCATCGGGTCCGAAGAGTAATGCCTCGGTCTGGTCGGCGTTGACGACCACGCTCACGACCACGTCAGCGTGGTCGGAAGCTGCTGTCGCCGACGTCGCAATGCGGCCGCCTAGCGCGGCGAAGGCGTTACGCCGATCCTCGCCGGGGTCGAAGCCGGTGACGTGCGCGCCGGCGCGCAGCAAACTTGCGGCCATGCCGAGCCCCATGGAGCCAAGTCCGGTGACGGCCACCCTCAGGCCGGCCCATCGGTCCGCCGCGGGGGCGCTCGTTGAACTGACTTCGGGGATCGTGTCCGATCCACTCATCGACATACGGGCTCTCCAGAAGATTGTTTTGCTGATTGCGCTACCATTACGTCACCCACAGGAGCCGGTGCCATGAGCGAGTCACGCCTGCGTGAGCAGATCTGCCTCTTCGCCCGATCGATGTTCGAACGCGGCCTTACCCATGGTTCGTCCGGAAACATCAGTGCGGTGCTCAGCGACGGCGGTTTGCTGATGACACCCACCGATGCCTCGCTCGGCTTCCTTGATCCCGCCCGCCTCTCGCGCTTCGATGCGCATGGCCGCTTCATCGATGGCGACAAACCCACCAAGGAAGCGCCGCTGCACAAGGCGCTTTACGAATCGCGGGCCGGTTCGGGTGCCGTGGTCCATCTGCATTCCACACACGCCGTGGCGCTGTCCATGCTTCCTGGCCTCGACCCGTCGTCCGTATTGCCACCACTGACGCCGTACTACGTGATGCGCGTCGGCGATACCGCTCTCATTCCCTACCATCGTCCGGGCGACCTCGCGGTGGCCGATGCCATTCGCGGCCTGGCCGGGCGCTACGCTTCGGTCCTGCTGGCCAACCATGGCCCCGTCGTCGCCGGCACCTCGCTCGCCGCCGCCGTGAATGCGATGGAGGAGCTGGAGGAAACCGCGAAGCTGCATCTGCTTCTTCGCGGCCTCGACCCGCGCCTTCTCTCGCCGGACCAGGTCGCCGACCTTTCCCGCGCGTTTGGCACATCCGCGGCATCGGCGACCCATGGTGATCACTCCCATTGATTTACGCCGCGCGCTCCAGCTGGCCACGCAGCAGCTCGGCCACACGCTCCATGCCCAGACGAGGGCTGGTCAACACGGGAACGTCGAAGTGGCTTCCAGGCTTGTCGACGACGCGGCCCATCGACACCTGAGCAAGCACGATGAGGTCGACATCTCTTGCCAGCTCGCGCAATGCCCGCTCGACGATCAGGTCGTGCTCGTCGGTGCGACCCGCAATCAGGGCGTCGAACGCGCCCTCGCATAGCGCGCGCCTGACCTGCACCGACTTGCCTGCGTCACGCGCCACGCGCTCGATCAGTCGCGCGGTCGGGTCGAGCGTGGTCTGCACCGTGGCCGCGACGCCGATCCGCGTGGCACTCGCCACCGCCCGCTCGGCCATCGCCTGGTCCACCTTCAGTATCGGCACCGAGAGCAGCGGACGCACCGTGTCCGCTGCTTCGCCCACGGACGAACACGCGTTAAGGATCAGCGTCGCGCCCATTTCCTGGGCGATCATCATGTACTGGGCGAGGCGCCGCGTTACCGCCGGCGTGACCTGGCCGGCCGCCATCGTCTCCTTGAGCAGGCTGTCGTCGACGAGATTGACGATGCGCACGCCCGGCAGCAATTCCGGCCCGAGCGAGCTCAACGGCTGCACAGTCACCGGGCCGGTATGAACGATCACGAGAGTGGTCTGGGTGGTCATGTTCGCTTCCTCCTTCGATTCAGGGCTTCACGTAGCGGCGCCAGTTATGCGCCTCCTGGAAACCCAGCACGTCGCGCGTCTTGCGGTTGGAGAGCAACGTCTCGTACTCACCGAGTTCACCCTTGACCGGCACGTTCGGGAAATAGCGGCGCAGCAGCTCCGCGGTCGGAAGGTCGGACGAGGCGTCGTTGTTTGCCGCGTTGAAGATCTGGAAGCCGAGCCCGTCTTTCTGGATGCCAAGGTCCACGATCTGGCCGAGGTCGCGGGCGTCGATGTAACTCCAGGCAATACGCTTGCGGAAGTCCGGTTTGGCGAAGAAGCTTGGGAATCCTGCGTACTCATGCGGCTCGATCACGTTGCCGATGCGGATCGCGTAGATATCCATGCCCGTGCGACCGGCAAAGGCCTGCGCGGTCTTCTCGTTGCAGATTTTGGAAAGGGCGTAGCTGTCGCGCGGATCGACCGGGTAGTCCTCATCGAGCGGAAAGTAGTCCGGATCACGCGGCGTATGGTTGAACACCAGCCCATAGGTCGTCTCGCTGGAGGCGATGATCACCTTGCGTATGCCCAGCTTGGCGGCGGCTTCGATCACGTTATAGGTACCCATGACGTTGATGCGGTACACCTCGTTGTCCGGCACGATCATGATGCGTGGGATCGCGGCGAAGTGAACGACGGCATCGATGGGCTCGGGCGCCAGGTTCGGGTCGAACTCGTGCAGGCCCGTGTAGCTCGACAAGGCATTGAACACCTGGCCCGAATCGGTGATATCGGTGATCAGCGTACGAACGGCCGGATTGTCGAGCGGCTTGGTATCCAGGTTGAGCACACGGTAGCCCTGGTCGACCAGGTATTGCACCACATGGCGGCCGGCCTTGCCGCTACCGCCGGTAAAGATCACGCGCTTCATGGAAACTCCTTGGGGATGGGGAAATCAGAACTTGTACTGGTCGACGTTCTCGGCGGTGAAGATCAGCGGCTCGCTGAAAATGATCACTTTGTCCTTGACCGTGTAGCTGCCAAGGCCGGGAACGGAGAATGTATCGTTCGGCTTGAGCGCGTTGTTTGCGGCAAGGCGGGCCACGTGCATCACCAACTGGCCTTCCTTCACCTCGTCCCATAACGGACTGGCCTTGATGACACCCGCCTTGACGTACTGACGGATCGCGTCGGGATTGCTGCAGCCGGTGACGAACACCTTGCCGGTGCGGCCAAGCTTCTGTACCGCAGCGGCCGCGCCGACCTCGGAAGCACCGTCGGGCGCGATGATGGCCGCGACATTCGGATGCGCCTGCAGGATATTGAGGCCTGCGGTCAGTGACTTCGATGGATCGGACTGGCCGTACTCGGTCGTCACGATCTTCATCTTCGGATAGGCGGTCTTCATATAGGCAGTCAGCGCGTTGATCCATTCGTTCTGGATCGTGGCGTCCTTGGTCGAGGACAGAATCGCTACTTCCGAATCGGCGGGAATGTACTTCGCGACGGAGTCGACCAGCGCCTTGCCGAAAGCCGGGTACTCGGTGTTCTGGATGAAGAAGTCACGCGCGTCCGGTGCCACGTCACTGTCGTAGGAGACCACCTTGATGCCTTGCTTCATCGCACGTTTCAGAGCCGGCGCGAGCTGGGTCGGATTGTTCGACGTGGTCGTGATGACATCGAACTTGCGGGCGATAAGACTGTTGAAGACGTCGACCTGGCCCTGCGCCGACGCGGTGACCGGGCCGGTGTAGAGAAAGTCGATGTTGAGCGTCTTCGCCGCTGCCTCGGCGCCTTGCTGGTTGGCTTTGAAGACGGACAGACCAACGAGTTTCGGCACCATCGCTACCTTGATCCGTTTCGAGGTGTCGACGGTCTGGGCGGAAACGACCGACGCCATGGCCAGGGTGGCGGTGGCGGCAAGCACGAGCATGCGACGGGCGGTGATCATGACTCCCTCCTGCGGATGGATGGCGACGCTCAAGGCGCGTCGTGACGATTGGTGTCGGGCCCCGCGGCGGCGGGTCGGCGGATGAATGCGAGCAGGCGCTTGCCGAAGCCGCCGACCCGGGTGCTGAAGACGTTGCGAATGGCGATCGAGCCGATCAGGATCGCCCCGGTGAGCATGGAGGTCACCATGTCCGAGAATCCGGCGATGAGCATGCCCTGGCGGAGCAGGCCGAGCAGCAGCACGGCGACGATCACGCCCCCCATGCTGCCTTCGCCGCCGAAGATGCTGACACCGCCGAGGACGACCATCGCAATGGTAGTGAGCAGGAGCACGTCGCCCATATCGGCGCGCGCCGCGCTGTAATAGGCTGAGAGCACGAGGCCGGCGAGCGCCGCCATCATGCCGCTGATGACATAGGCCGCCGCCAACACGCGCGGCACGCGGATACCGGAGTATCGTGCGGCCTCGCTGTTGTAACCGACAGTAACGAGCTTGCGCCCGAAAGCGCTGCGGCCGACCAGCAGCCAGAAAATCACGGCCAGTGGAATGAAGAGCAGAAGCTGGTACGGGAACTGGAAGCTACCCAATGCAAGCGCGCCCGAACCCATGTTGTTGAAGGCATCGGGGAAGCCCGACGGGGGTGAGTCGCCGGCGACGGCTACCGCTGCACTGGTGTAGATGAAGCTCGTCGCCAGCGTGGCAATCAACGGTTCGATACGCAAGAAGACGATAACCGCCGCATTGATGGCGCCGAGTACGCCGCCCATGGCCAGACCGAGCAGGCTGGCCACCCAGATGTTCAGGCCCATCGTCGCCCACAGCTGCGCCGCGACAACGGCGGCAAGACTCGCCGTGGCACCCACTGACAGATCGATGCCTCCGGTGAAGATCACCAGCGACAGACCGAGCGCGACGATACCGAATGGCAGGAAATTGCTGCTCATCGCAAGGAAGCCGGAGACGTCGTCGAAGAACCCCGGCACCACGAGGCCAAAGCCCGTCGTCACGACGACAAGCAGGACCAACAGCGAGAGCTCCCAGCCGCCCATGGAAAGAAATCGGCGACGCCTTCTGCCCATGGGGGCATCGGTCGCGGCGGGCGTACCGATGTCGGACAGGGCGCTCATGCGCGCGCTCCCCGACGACCGAAGCCTGCCTGGACCGCCGCGAGGATCATCAGGCCCTCACCCGCCGAGTACCAGATCGGCGGCACGTGCAGGAATACCAGGGCAGTCAGCACGACGGAAAGAAAAAGGCTACCGAGCACCGTGCCGATAAGGTTGCCACGGCCACCGGCGATGGCCGTGCCGCCGATCAGCGATACGGCGATGGATTGCAGTTCGATGTGATCGCCGGTGCCCGCCGTGACCGTGGCCGAACCCGTGTAGCAAAGGAACATCAGCCCGGCGAAGGCGGCGAGCGTCCCGGACAGGGCGTAAACGCGAATGCGCACCCAGGTGACAGGCAACCCGGCGGCATACGCCGCGGCGGCGTTGTTGCCAACCGCCAGCACCGCGCGTCCGAATCCCGTGTGCCGCAGCAGGTACCAGCACAGGGCAAGGACGACGAGAAGTACGACCACGGGCGTGGGTAAGGGAACGATGCCGAACAGACGGCCGTTACCAAACGCCGCGAAGGTCGGCGGAACCGCGTCAACCTGGGTTCCATCGGAATAAAGGAAGGTCAGTCCGCTGTACAAGCTATACGTGCCCAGGGTCACGACGATCGGGGGGATGTCCATCGTTGCGACCAGAACGCCATTGATCGTCCCCAGGACCAGGCCAATGCACAGCGCCAGCGGCAATGCCACCGCGAGGGACAGCCCGTGCGTCTGCGCCAACAACCCGCAGACCATCGCCGCCAGGCCGAGGATCGGCGCCACCGAGAGGTCGATGCCTCGCATCGCGATCACCAGCGTCTGGCCCAGCGCCACGAGCGAAAGCACGACGGAGTTGAGGAGCATGAACCGCAGGTTCTGTGCACCAACGAAGTCGTGGTTGAGCAGGCCTACGATCACTGTCAGACCGACGGTGACGGCAACAAGTGTCAACTCGCGCGTCATCGTGAAGCGCGGAGCGACGGCGCGGCGACGCGAAGGCATGGCGACGGCACTCACGCGGTCCCCTCCGCACGCACGCTACCCAGGTAGGACGCGCTGACTGCGGCAGGGGTGATCTCCTTGCCGGTCAGTTCCGCGACAAGTTCGCCTTCGTACAGCGAGAGCACGCGATCGCACAGGCGTACCAGCTCTTCCGTTTCCGAGGAGATCACCAGCACAGCCATGCCGTCACGCGCCATGGCTTCGATCAATTCGTAGATTTCTTCCTTGGACCCCACGTCGACGCCCCGCGTCGGCTCGTCGAGGATGGCGACCTTGGGCCCCGTGGCGATCCACTTGCTGAAGACCACCTTCTGTTGATTGCCGCCGGACAGCTCGCGCAAGGGCTGGTCGAGACCTGCGCAGCGCACGCGGAAATCGCGTATCGCCGTTGTGCCGAGGCGTGTCTCGTCGGCGTCGCTGAGCAGGCCTGCGGACTGGCGCACGCGCTCGAGCAGGCCCGAGGTGACGTTCTGCGCGATTGTCATCGACAACACCGCACCGTGGCGTGCGCGGTCCTCCGGCACATAGACCAGACCTTTGCGAATCAGGTCGTGGCAGGGCTTGCTGGTGACAGTCTCGCCAGCGAGCCGCACGCTGCCGGCCGTCGGCCGGCGGACGCCGAAGATGGTTTCGGCGATTTCCGTGCGGCCGGCGCCCACCAGGCCGGCTAATCCGAGGATTTCCCCGCGACGCAGCTGGAAGCCGATGCGACGGAAGCTGGGCTCGCTTGCCAGGCCCTCCACTTCCAACACGGTCTGTTCGGTGACGTAACTGGATTCACGCCTCGGTATGTCACGCAGCGTGCGCCCCACCATCGTCGAGAGCAGGCGGGCGCGATCGAAACTGCCACGCTCCGCACGGTCGACCAGTCGCCCATCGCGCAGGACGGCGATGTCATCGCTGATCTCCAGCACTTCCTCGGTGCGATGACTGATGAAGCTCAGCGTGCAGCCATCGGCGGCGAGGCGCCGCATGATAACGAACAGGTTATCTACCTCATGCGAGGTGAGCGGTGAGGTCGGCTCATCGAAAAGGATGATGCGGCAGTCGTGCAACAACGCCTTGGCGCACTCGACCAGCTGAAGCTGCGCGATACTGAGGGTCTTTGCGCAACGGTCGATATCGATATCCAGGTCGAGCATATGCAGGACCGCCTGTGCACGCCGGCGCACATCCCTCCAGTCGACGTGACGGAAGATCGCACCGGTCATCGGCAGGCGACCGAGGAACATCGTTTCCGCGACGGTCAACTCGGGAAGCAGGAGCGGCTCCTGCGGCACCAGATGAATGCCGTGCGCGTGAGCGGCGTGAGGCGACGCCAGTCGCAGGGCCTCGCCATTGAGCGTGAGTTCGCCGGCACTGGGCTGCAGCTGGCCGGCAAGGATGCGGAACATCGTCGACTTGCCAGCACCGTTCTCACCCATGAGTGTCAGGATGCGCCCGGGACGAAGTTCCAGGTCGATGCCACGCAGGACGTCCACCGGACCGAATCGCTTGACGATGCCGCGGGCGCCGAGCATGGCCTGCGTAACGGGTTCGCGGGACAACTGGATCACAACACCTCCGACCAACACGTTTGAATGCGGGTACCACGTGTGGCCGGACTATAGGCCCGTGAAAATGATTGCGCAATCATTTCAGGGCATTGATGTAAAAGGTTTTAATGATGCGATGCACAATAAACGGTCGTCGGAAAGGCTGGCCGGCCGCTGGTGTTTGCTTCATCATCCCGCTTCGATCAGGGTGTTAGCGCGAACATCGAAGGAGTCGATCAACCCATGAGTCCCACCAAAGCCCCCGCCGAACGCACGGCAACGCTGAAAGACGTGGCCGAGCATGCGGGCGTCTCGCCGATGACCGTGTCCCGCGCCCTGAACAAGCCCGAGACGGTCTCCGATACCTTGCGCGCGCGCATCGACGCGGCGGTCGACGCACTGGGTTACGTGCAGAACCTCGTCGCCGGCGCGCTGGCCTCGGCGGGCTCCAACGTCATTCCCGTGATCGTGCCTTCGCTGTCGAACACCGTCTTCGTCGAGATCGTCGCCGGCATCCAGGAAGTGGCGCAGGCTGCCGGTTACCAGCTGATGCTGGGCAACACCGAGTACGACCTCGAACGCGAGTACACGGCGGTTTCCACGTTCCTCGGCTGGTCGCCACCGGGCATGATCATCGCTGGCATGCGCCACCTCGACCGCACGCGCAACCTGCTCAAACGCTGGGGTAAACCCGTGGTCGAAACCATGGAGTTCGGCGCTCAACCGATCGACATGAATGTCGGCCTTTCCCACTACAAGGCGGGCGAGGCGATGGCCGAGCATCTCGTCGCGCGCGGCTACCGGCAGATCGTCTTCGTCGGCTGTCGCATCGATGCGGACTATCGCGCCGCGCAGCGATACAAGGGCATGGATCGCGTATTGGCGAAACACGGACTGGCCCGGCGCGAAGCGCTGTCGTATGAAGAGCCTAGCAATCCCGCGCGCGGTGGCGACGCGCTGATGGAAGTGCTGCGCATGAAGCCGAAGGCCGACGCGATTTTCTTCGCCAACGACGACCTCGCCGTCGGCGCCATTCTTCGCGCGCAGCGCGAAGGTATTGCCGTACCCAAGCGGATCGCCATCGCCGGTTTCAACGGCCTGCCCTTCGCCAGCCTGGTGACGCCTTCGCTGACTACCATCATGTCGCCTCGGCATGAGATCGGCCGTATCGCCGCTCAGCAACTGATCGAGCGCATCTCCGGTCGCACGCCGATCAAACGTCGTGTGGATGTTTCATTCGAGATGCAGGTACGCGAAAGCACCTGAGATCAGTGGGCCGCCTCAGCGCGAGATGATGTGCGCAAACCACTCCCACCCACGCAGCTTGGCGGTGATGAGCTTCACGCAGGTCAACATCGGCACGGCGAGCAGCGCGCCGGGAATGCCCCAGATCCAGCCCCAGACCAGCAACCAGAGCAGGATGGCGACGGGGCTCAGCCGTGAACGGCGACCCTGGAGCATCGGCGTCAGCAGGTTGCCTTCGATCGCCGTGATACCGGCGAAGGTTGCCGCGGGCAATAACGCCGGGCCCAGTTCCTGGAAGTGAAGCACGCCGACGATCGAAAGGATCGTCGTCGTCGTGATGGCGCCGACGTAAGGAATGAAGTTGGCGATGGCTGCGACGGATCCCCAGAGCAGGGGATCGGGCACACCGTAGAGGTAAAGCATGCCGGCCGTCACCAGTCCGAGCGTGACGTTGATCGCTGCCGTCAGCAGCAGATAACTCGACACTTCGGTCTGGATGCTGCGCACGATACTCACCGTGTGCCGCTTGTAAGCGAATGTCGGTGATATCTCGACGGCCCGCCGCAATATCTCATCGCCGTAGACGAGGAAGAAGAACACCAGCAGCGCCACGGTAAGTACGCTGGCCAGCACCTTCGGCGCACCGGCGACGATATCCCAGGCGGTGAAAGCGAAATCGTTGCTGGCCTGCGGTGCATTGCGGGCTACGGTGCCGCCGACCAGAGTCTGCGTGGCCCGGCTCGCTGCCTCGATCTGCTGCGTCATCGGCTTGATCTTCGGCGCAAAGGCGCGCATCGCCGCCGGCGCTTCGTGAAACCAGTTCAACGCGGGCGTCGACAGTGTCGCCACGGCGGAAACCAGTCCCACGCCAAGCAGCAGCATCACGGTGACGGCAGCGAACCAGCGCGGCAGGCGGATGCGCGCAGCGGCGACCACGATCGGGTTCAGGGCCAGCCCGATGAACGCGGCAAGCACCAGGGGCACGAGCAAGGACTTGCCGATCGCGACCGTGTAGACGGCGGCCAGCAGGATCATGCCGGTGAGCGAGATGCGAATGGCCTGCAGGTGCCGCGAGATGCGTCGCGTGCTGCGACTGCTACCGGGATTACGACGAGAACGCGCGGCAGCCATCGAAGACACGGCGACGCCCTGCGGCGACGTGGGGGGCTCCGGCACAGGCAACGGACTGGGGAAGTCGCTCACGCGGCCTCGTCGGTCACATCGGCCGCACCGCCGGCGAGATCGCCGAGAAAACTGCCTGCCGCCATGGAGATCACTTTGCCAATGATGTCGGCCGTACCGCCAGCGACAAGACTGCTTACCCCCGGGACCGCGAGCGGATTGATCTTCACGCTGCTCAGGAGCACACCGGAACCGGCGGCGATGCCGAGTACGGTCAACGGGTATTCGTAGCCTCGTGCGATAAGCGCCGCGGCGGGCTCAACGGTTTGCTGCCGCGCGAGCGCGACCTCCGCCCGTGCCTTGGTGACCCTGGCCATGCTGCTGAAGATGCCCATTGTTTAGTCCTCCGCCTTTAGCTCGCCTTCGGCCTTCCCCTGCCTTGCCGCTTCCCTTACGAGGCTGGCAAGTTCCCCTCGCGAGGCGGGAAGGGTAAGCCAGTGCATGGCCCGACGGAATACCAGGATGGCCACGATGAGCAGGGCCAGCTGCACACCCGCAAGCGCGGTGAGTGCCCATGCCCACGAACCGAACCATTGGGCCAGTCCCCAGCCGGCCAGTGCGAGCAGGGTAAACCCCAACGCGACGGCGAAGACGATCGCGGCCAGGCCCATGAACAACATCAAGGTGATGCCGCTCCGCGCCAGGCCCAACTCCGCAGAGGCAAGGCGAAGCTGGGCGCCAAACAGGCTCTTCAGCCCGAGGCCCAGCTTGCGCACTTCATCGAACCACGCAGGAATTTTTACACCTGCAACCTTGGGCGCTTCCGCGTCCGGTACGGGCTCATCCACCGCGCCCTGCCCCGAGGGACCGTCTTCCAGCATGCGTCTTGCCCCCGGGAAGAAGTGAATCAGCTGCGCAGGATGCGACCGGCGAGCCAGCCGGCAGCGATCGCCAGCGCAATGGACTGTACCGGCTTCTCACGAACGTAGTCGCGCGCCGTGTCCAGCCAGTCGTTCGCCGTGTCCACGGCCTCGCCATACGCTTCCTTGCCGCGCAGCTTGGCCTCTTCGGCCTTCTCGGCGGCGCGGGTCGCGCCGTGGGCGGCCTTGTCGGTGGCGTTATGCAGTGACGACTCCACCTTATCCGCAGCGCGGTCGACAGCGTCTTTCGTGCGGTCGATAGTATCGGAGGTGGCCTGTTTCACTCGCTCGGCGCTGGCGTCGATGCGCTCGGCAGCCGATACGGTGTTCGCGGCGGCGGTCGCGGCGTTGGCGACATGGTCGGCGGGTTTGTTCATGACGAAGTTCTCCGGAAACGGGGTGGGACAGGTTAGGACAGGAAGGGTGACGTAGAGGTCATCCGACCGTGGCTAGACACTACGACCGCGGAAGAACGAAATGATCGCCAGGATCAGGAAGATGATGAAGAGGATCTTCGCGATGCCGGCAGCCGTACCCGCTATGCCGCCGAAACCGAATACCGCCGCGATGATCGCGATGACGAGGAAGACGAGGGCGTAATGCAGCATGGTCGGGTACTCCAGTAGGTGGATGGCGCGGAACCCATTTAGTCCCGGCCACCGCGCATGCCGCGTGAAGTCCCCCGGCTCCGCTCAAACGTCATTCAGCCCCGCGCTTCACCTCTTCGTCACGCTTTCACTTTCGGGTTGAGCGAGTAGGTACCGGTGATCACGGCTTCGTCCACCACGTGTCCCTTGATGACATCACGCAGCTCGGCAAGCGAGAAGCCGTTTTCGAGGGCCACCGTATCGACATCCAGCGCATAGACGTGGAAATGGTAGTGATGCGCAATCGAGTCGTTCCACGGCGGACAGGGGCCGTCGTAGCCGTGGTAATGCCCTTCCATGTCGCGATCGCCCTTGAACCAGCCCGTGTAGTCGTTCAGTCCCTGGACCGATCCCGGGGGGCCAACCGGGTCTTTCTTGCCGCGCGCAACGACGCCTTCCCCGCAGGCACCCTCGCCCAGCTCGCGGCATTCCAGGGGAATGTTCGCCATCAGCCAGTGCACGAACTCCACGCGCGGAAGGTGACGAGGAACCTCGCGACCTTCCACGTTGACGTCGTCCGGCTTCGACGGAACGTCCGTATCGATCACGGCGATGGCGAACGACTTCGCGGTCGCCGGCACCTCGGTCCAGGCCAGGTGCGGCGTAACGTTGCCCGCGGGCTTGATCGGCTCGCCCATCTCCATGAAGGCGAAGATGGCCGGGATGGGCTTGCCGTTCTCGATGCTGTCGCTTTTCAGGCGCATGGGGATCTCCTCGTTACTTCTGCCCAGTCTGGCTCCGCCGTTGCGAAGATCAGGTCAGCGGGCGATGGCGTCGAAACGGGCCGCTATGTAGTCGTCGGTGAAGCTGGTCATGCCGAAATCGCGAATGAAGCCGCAATGGCCACCATGGCTGGCGATATCGAGTTCGATATTCGGCGGCAGGCGCAACGCGTGGAAGGCGCCGATCGGAATGACCGGATCGTCGCTCGAGGTCAGGATGGTGGCCGGAACGTGCATGTTCATCAGCCGGTCGCCGGCGATCGAGTAGCCGTCCAGATAGGCCTCGAGCGAACCGAAGTCCGTGTGTCGCAGGACCAGGGAAGCCGTCAACTCACGCATGTTCTGCTTGAGTTCGTTCAGCTCGAAGTAGGTCTGTTGCGGGAAGGCCTCTTGTTTCAGCCGGAGCGAGCGGCGCCATTTCTGCATGAAGTAGGCGTGGTAGATCCACGGCGCTTCCTTCTCGAGCGAAAACAGGCCTTCGGCCGGATCGACGATCGGGCAAACCGCCAATACGTAGTCCAGCGGCACGCCCTGCTGCGGCGCCAGCATCGCGGCGCGCAGCGCGAAATTGCCGCCGAGTGAAAAACCCGCCACGCCGATGGTTTTCGCAGGAAACATCCGCGCGATCTCGCCGAGGGCGGCAACCACCTCGTCGATGCGACAGGAATGGAAGAGCGCCTCGTTCAGTCCGTGGCTGTCGCCGTGGTCGCGGAAGTTCAGCCGGAACACGTCCCAGCCATCTTCGAGCAGGCGACTACCCGTCTGCAGCACATAGGTCGAATCGACACTGCCTTCCCACCCGTGGAACAGGATGGCAAGCCCGCGCGACTCGCCGCCGGTGGTCTGTGCCGTGTAGCGACCGCTCAGGCGGTCGCCCTGGCCCACGTCGACCAGCACTTCGCGCGCGCCCACCTGCACCTGTTGCGCCCGCTTGGGCAGCAACCGGCGGCGCACGCCGCTGGAGGAAAGCATGGTCTGGATGTGCCCGCTGCGCAGCGGCCACGGCGGCAGGAAGTCTGAGCCTTTAGGCAGACTCATGCGAGCGTGTCGGTGTCCAGGGCCAGCGCGATACGCTCGCGCGACGCCTCGGCCATGCGCCGGCGGCCATCGTCCGATACCGGCACCGGATCGAGGAAGTGAACTTCCACGTCCAGCGGGGCTTCACCCAGCAGACGGATGAAGTTGCCCATGAAGGTCTCGTTGTCGCGGAAGCCGGCGTCGATCACCCGGCGGCCCTGGCGCGCAAACCGCAGGGCGACGGGCTGGACCGGCACCTCGGCGTCGAGCGCCGCCTGGAAAATGCGCGCATGGAAAACGCGGAGCACGCCATTGTGTCCGGTGCCGCCCTCGGGGAACACGGCGACCGAGCGGCCTTCACGAAGACGCTCGACCATCACCGCCATGACGGAGGCCAGCGAATGGTTGCTGCCACGACGGTGGAAGATCGTGCCGCCACGCGCGGCCATCCAGCCGACCAGCGGCCAGCCCGCGATCTCGGCCTTGGCGACGAAACAGGCGGCGCGCTGCGAGTGCACCACCGTGATGTCCAGCCAGGAGGTGTGGTTGGCGACGAACAGGACCGGATCCGGTAGCGGCGTGCCGAAACGGCGGCTGCGGAAGCCGAATATGCGAAGCAGCAGGATCGACCACAGGCGGATTGCGCGGTGGGCGAACGGCTCACGGCCGTTCTTCATCACTGCGCCCGACCAGGTCAGGATGACGGCGCAAATCAGAATGGCGAACACGATGTGCAGCAACAGCAGCGGCACCCGCCATAGATAACGAAGCGGTCGCATGCGGTCTCGGGAGCTCAGGTTGGCGGAGGTGGCTTCCATCAAGAACACAAGATTAACGATGGGCGGCGTGCGCCGCTAGAGGAAGTTGTCTTTGTTCTTAAGACACGCGGGCTTGCGAGGCGCTAAACGGCGACGTTACCGAGTGGCAAGGCGGTCGAAGCCTTGACGGTCCGTAGGACGAAGCTCGTATTTACGTCGGCGACCCCTGCTGAGTTGAGCAGGCGATCGAGCAGAAAGCGTGAGAACCCGTCCAGATCGGCAACGTAGACCTGGAGCAGGTAATCCATGTCACCCGTCAGCGCGTAGCAGGACACCACTTCCTCCCACCCAGCTACCTGCTCGGTGAACCGGTCGATGGCTTCGGCCTCGTGCCGGGAGAGCTGCACCCGGACAAAAGCCTGCAGGCCGAGGCCCAGCACGCGCGGTTCCAGGTGGGCGCCGTAGCCGGCGATCACACCGTCGGCTTCGAGTTTCTGCACACGGCGCAGGCAGGCCGAGGGAGAGAGGTTCACCTCCGTAGCCAGCTCGGCGTTGGTAATCCGGCCATTTGTCTGCAGGGTGGCGAGGATGCGCAGGTCCGTGCGGTCCAGAGTGGTTTGCATGATTGTGCTGCCGTTACTCCTGAAGACGCCATATTGTTGCATGAAGAGTTGCTCGACGCGCAACAACACAAGCCCATTGCGCCCCAGGCCCGCTAAGCTGGTGTCCTACCCACCCAGCCCGCCCCAAGGAGGCCCGCCATGGACACCCCCCGTCGCGTCGAACACCAGCAGACCGACCGTGGCTACGTGCCCGTTTATGCGACCGGCACCGTGGAGCAGCCGTGGGAGAGCTATTCGAAGACGGATCACGAGGTCTGGGACACGCTCTACAAGCGCCAGCGTGAGCTGCTGCCTGCCTATGCCTGCCAGGAGTTCCTCGATGGCGTGAAGCGTTTCGGCCTGGGTGATGGCGGCATTCCGCGGTTTTCCGACCTGAACAAGGTGCTGGGTGAAACCACGGGCTGGGAAGTGGTGGCCGTGGAAGGCCTGCTGCCGGACGAAGTTTTCTTCGATCACCTGGCCAACCGTCGTTTTCCGGTCAGCTGGTGGATCCGCAAGCCGGACCAGCTCGACTACCTGTCCGAGCCCGACCTGTTCCATGACCTGTTCGGCCATGTGCCGCTGCTGCTCAACCCCGTCTTCGCCGACTACATGCAGGCGTACGGCAAAGGCGGCATGAAGGCTCACGCCATCGGGCCCGAAGCGCTGATGAACCTGACCCGCCTCTACTGGTACACGGTGGAGTTCGGCCTCATCAAGACGGACAAGGGCTTGCGCATCTACGGGGCCGGCATCGTCAGCTCCAAGGGCGAATCGATCTATTCAATCGACTCGACGGCGCCGAACCGCATCGGGTTCGACCTGGAGCGCGTGATGAACACCCGCTACAGGATCGACACCTTCCAGCAGACGTACTTCGTCATCGACGACTTCGCCCAGCTGTTCGATGCGACCCGTCCGGACTTCACGCCGATCTACGAGAAGCTCGGCCAGAGCACGGCGGTGGCGGCTGGCGATGTTGTTCCGACGGATAAAGTCTTCCATCGGGGCAGCCGCGAGGGCTTCGCTTCAGGCGCAGACAACTGAATCCCAACGGTTGCCTAACGAATGGGCCTCTACGATGGACTTACTTTCCGCTGAACAGGGTGTGTCCATCGTGGTCGTCTTCGATATTCCGTTCGAGTCCGTGGGCCCGGGTCTCTGGCTGTTGCAGAAGAACGAGACCGAATATGGCGAGTTCTGCTCGCGCGATGACGCCCTGGAATGCGCAGTGAGCGAGGCCCGTCGGATCGAGCAGGCGAATGCGCTCTCCGACATCGTTCTGAATATTGAAGGAAATGACGGCCGCTGGCGCGCCTTCGATACGTCTATCCGGCCTTACGCGAGTCGTACGCGTACGGTCTGATCCAAACCAAATGTGTGTGCCCTTGCGGGCGGGTGGGTCGAGAGACTTGCCCGCCCGTTGCTTTATGGGGGACTGCTCTGGCTCCCACATCCTACAGACGGGCAAAATAAAACCCCGGCAGCCAGGGGAGGAGCTGCCGGGGTCGGTGTCGGGTCCAGGCTATCAGGGGAAATAGCGGGACCCGGGACAGAAGGACCAATGACATCCGGTCGTCTGACAACAGGTCGCCTCTCGGCGATCACAGACTTAGATAAGGGCGATCGCGTGAAGTTCCCGCATTACGGGGTAGGCGCGTTTTGCCTACGTTTATCTTCGGCTGCCATCGCGTGCTCGGCGAGCCACGGCGCCACCTGTGCAACCCACAGTGCGTAGCCCTTCGCGTTCATATGTAACCCATCTTCGATGAACAGATCCGGTTTAGGCTGACCCTGCGCGTCGAGCATCGCGGGCACGACATCGAGAAACGCTACGTTCTTCTGGGTCATCGCCCACTGCCGAATCAGCCTGTCGGCCTGGAGGATGTTCGCCAGCAGGGCCACGCGAGCGACACTCGGCTTGATCGCGATGAAGGCGATGGGCAAGTCGGGCTGGTCCTGCCGTACCTTTTTGACGAAAGCGGCGAAGTCGTCGCGAACCTGTTCGGGTGAGTCGCCGCCCTGGAGGTCATTGTCGCCGGCGTAAATCACCAGCGCCGACGGGTGGTAAGGCGCCACGATACGGTCAGCGAACGCCGTGGAATCATCGAGGTCGGAGCCGCCGAAGCCGCGATTGATCACGCGATAGCCCGGAAAGTCCGTCTCCAGCGTCTTCCAGAAGCGGATCGACGAACTGCCGATGAAAAGCACGGCGTTAGCAGGCGGCGGATTGGCCTTGTCCGATACCTCGAAGGCCTGGATGTCCGCGTTCCATTTACCGTGGTCGGCATCTCTTGCAACGGCGCCGAAGGAAATAACGAGAAGGGTGAGGAGTATCGTCAGGCGTGTCATCTGAAATACCGTAACCGCTTACGGTCTACGAGGTAAACCCTGACGCTCGACGGGCGTGACCTTCAGCACTGCTTCGACGCGCGTGCCGTTCCAACGATAAATGAGGTGTTCTGCCTGCACGCACGGCGCCACGAGATCGGGGTAGAACAAGGCAACGCACTCGCCTCCTTCATGGCGCGCGCTGTCGTAGACGATACCGTTTGAGCCGTCATCGCGAAGGGCGCGGGCGAGCTTCACGCTCGCCGTGTAGGAGTCGGGATCGTGCTCGGCCGTCCAGCCTCCGCGGATGTCATGCAGTTTTCCTGCGATAGCTGTCTTGTAGCAGCGCACCTGAACGTCAGTAGGCGGCTCATGCGTCGCAGCAAGGAAAGCCTCGCGGTGAAAAACGGTTTCTTCGATGGCCGTGGGCACGCTGTGCGCCGCGTAGAACACGCCCCAGTGACCGTCGGAGAAACGGCTGCCCTCGGGCAGGATGTGCGCAAACGCCGCCATGATCGGCGTGGTGCCCGGCCCTGAGACGCGACGCGACGCAGGTACCAGGCTCAGCGCGCCGATTTCGTCACGCAGGCGTGGATTGGTCAGCGACTCGATCGCCATCACCGCGTCGATGTCCTTCGGCTCGGCAATGCGGTCGAAGAGTCCCACCGGCGGAAACCGGCTGGGGACGATGCGGTAGGCGTGGGTCCAGCGGATGCGGCGGAGGGGGGGTAGTGGCGAGCACCCATCGCCGCTGAAGCGGCTCCCACTGGGGGGCGTGGTGCTCATCCGTTCCAGCCGCGCTGGGCGTCCAGATACTGGCGGACGACATAGAGGTCGGCGACGTTGCCCGAGAGCATGCGGTCCAGGGCCGGACGGCCGCCGAACAAGGAGGCGTCGTTGGGCTTACGCAGCCACGCATCGGCCTGGGCGGGGTCGGGAAAGAGAATTTGCAGGTCCTTCCAGATACCGAGCAGGTAACTGATTCGCTCGATGACATCTCGCGAGGGCGTGCCGTCCTGCTGCTTCTTCCACTTGAAATACGTGGATTCGGGTGGGTCACCGAGCAGGGTGCGCTGCTCGGTGACCCGGAGTTTCCAGCGCTCGGCCAGGGCGAAGAAGGCCCGGAGCGCGGGGCCACCGAGGTCGCCGGTGGGTGTGGGTTCGGCGTGGATGACTGAGTGCATCGTTGCTCTACCTGTGGAGTTATTCTGCAATATACCCTATATGTGGATAAGCGTCACGGAAACGCCGGCCGATGTATGCACTGCTTCATGTGGGAGCCGGCTATGCCGGCGATGGGGGGTGCCGCGACCTGGCCATCGCCGCTGAAGCGGCTCCTACATGAAAGAACCCTATTTTTTGCCGGCGATCCAGGCGTCTACGTGTTGCTCGAGGACCGGCAGGGGCACCGAGCCCAGGGCGAGCACGGTGTCGTGGAAAGCGCGCAGGTCGAATTTCTCGCCCAGTTGCGCTTCGGCGCGCTCGCGCAGCTCACGGATCTTCAGATAGCCCAGCTCGTAAGACAGCGCCTGACCGGGCCAACTGATGTAGCGATCCACTTCGTTGGCGATCTCGCGCTGGCTCAAGGCTGTGTTCTGCGTGAGGTAGTCGATCGCCTGCTGGCGCGTCCAGCCGAGGTGGTGGATGCCGGTGTCCACCACGAGACGGCAGGCACGCCACATCTGGTAGGTCAGGTAACCGAAGTGTTCGTAGGGCGTGTGGTAGATGCCCATCTCTTCGCCCAGGTACTCCGAGTAGAGCGCCCAGCCCTCGCCGTAAGCCGAGATGTAGCCATCACGACGGAACGGCGGCAAGCCCTCCTGCTCGGCGGAGAGCGCCAGCTGCAGCGCATGGCCCGGCATGGATTCGTGCAGGGTCAAGGCAGGCATGTTGAACAGCGGACGCGACGGCAGGTCGTAGGTGTTGACCAGATAGACGTCCGCACCGCCGCGCCCCGAGGTGTAATACGGCGCGATATCCGCCGGCACCGGTTCGATGGCGAAGCGCTGGCGCGGCAACAGGCCGAAATACTTGCCCAGCTTGCCATCCACCTGCTTGGCCACCCACGCCGTGCGCATGAGCAGCTCATCCGGCGTCTTCGCGTAGAACTGGGGATCCGTGCGCAGGAACTGCAGGAAGGCCGGGAAGTCGCCCTTGAAACCGGTGGTCGTCATGGTCTCGAGCATGGCTTCGTGGATCTTCGCCACCTCACGCAAGCCGATGGCGTGGATCTCGTCGGGCGAAAGATTCAGCGTGGTGTATTCGCGAATCTGCTGGCGGTAGTAGGCCTTGCCGTCCGGCAGCGATTCCGCGGCCAGCGTGGGCCGCGCTTTGGGCACGTACTCGGTGCGGAAGAAGGTCAGCAGCTTGCCGTAGGCGGGAATGACGCCCTGGGCGATCGCCGTTCGTGCTTCGGCGCGAAGCGCTTCGGCGTCCTTGGCCGGCATCGACTTCGGCAGCGTCTTGAACGGCTTGTAGAGCGCGCTGTCTTCCGGGTTCTTCAGCTGGGCCACCGCAGCGATCGACACGTCGCGGCCGTCGAGCACCTCGCGCGGCACGGTGAAGCCGCGCGCGAGGCCCAGGCGCATATTGGCGATCTCCTGGTCCATATAGGCGGGGATCTGGCGCACGCGTTCGATGTAGTGCTGGTAGTCCTCGCGCGTACGCAGGTCGTCGCCGTGCAGCACATAGCCGACATCGGACCAGAACGCGGAGTCGCTGTTGAAGGGCATCTGCCACTGCGCGAAGCGCTGTGCGGCCGCGAGGTTGGTGATCTGTTCGTGGTACACCGCGTAGTCCACGCGCACGGTGCCGCTGAGGCTATGCGGATCGATACGATCCAGTTGCGCCAGGACGTCGTTCCAGTAAACGAGGCGCCTGGCCTGGCTGGCGGCGTCCACCGTGTCCAGCCGTCCGTCGCCGGGCTGCGCCTCGCCCGAGGTAAGGATGCCCGCCTGCCCGTTGCGCCAGCTCCATTCCTTCGTATAGATGCCCTTGAAGGCTTCGTCCGGCGACGCCGTCTGCGTAGCGGCGTGGGCGGTAGCGGCGAACATACCGGCGAAGGCGATGGCGCGGATCCAGGGGGACATGCAGGAGACCGTTGGCGGGAAAACCCCGATCATCGCATTCCCGGATCATTCCAGTCCCGCGTAATGCCCTCGCATCGTGTCCAGGTAAGCCTGAAGGTCCCGCCCGGGTACGTCGGTAAACGTCTCGCCTTCATTCCGGCAATCTTCGATCCGATCCGGCCGGAAATTGCGAAACGCCTGGCGACGACGACACCAGGTACCCAGCGTCCACGCGCCGCCCCAGAACGAGAGGCATAGCGGCTCCACTTCCCGTGTGGACGTGCGCCCTTCAGCATCACGGTAGTCCAGGCAAAGCACGCAGTGCCCGGCGATGGCCGCGTGGAGGCGGTCGAGCATGGCGGCGACCTGGTTCTGGAAAGGATCGCGCCAGATCGGTGCGAAGATCTTCGATTGCGCCGAACGCTCGCGAAGATCGGGCGGCAACACGGCCTCGATCTTGATCAGGGCCGACTGCGCCTCGCGCGCCAACCGCTCACCGGCGAACGCGCGGACAAATCGCGTTCCGGCCACGAGGGCTTCCAGTTCGTCGGCGGTGAACATCAGCGGCGGAATGTCCGAGCCCTTGCGCAGGACATAACCGACTCCGGCCTCGCCTTCGATAGGGACGCCGGAGAGCTGCAGGTCGGCGACGTCGCGATAGACGGTGCGTAGCGAGACCTCGAGCGTGCTGGCCAGCTGTCGCGCGGGCAACGCCGTCCGCCGTCCGCGAAGGGCGTTGATGATGAGGAACAGGCGGTCGGCGCGGCGCATGGTCGAATCATCGCCTCCCGCGCGGGGCGCGGGAAGCGGCGAACGTCATGGCCACGCATATCCGGGGCCTCAGGCGACGGCCAGCGTCTGCGCGCGAGCCAGCGCAGCATCCTGCCCGGTGGCGCGGCAGATGGCCGGACGAGCCATCAGCCGCGCCACATAGGTCTCGAACACATCGCGACGCGGCACGATGCCGAAGCGCATGGTCCAGTCCAGGGCGCTGGCCCAGAGGATGTCCGCGGCGGTGAAACGGTCGCCGAACATCCACGGACCCGTCGCCAGCTGGGCCTCGATCATGTCGATGACGGTGTCGAAGTCGCCATACGGGCAGGTCGACGTGGGCGCCGGCTCGTGCTTCATGAAGCGATCCATCACCGCTGGCTCGAAGCAGGAGCCGTAGAAGGCCAGCCAGCGCAGGTAAGGACCGCGCAGCGGATCGCCGAGGCCAGGTGCGAGGCCGGCTTCGGGGAACAGGTCGGCGAGGTAGGTGAAGATCGCCGGCCGTTCGGTGACAAGGCCGCCGAGATGCTCGATGGCCGGCACCTTGCCCATCGGATTGACCTTCAGATAGGCCGGCTGGCGCTGCTCGCCCTCGATCAGGTTCATCACATGGATGTCGTACTGCGCACCAAGTTCTTCGAGCAGCATCAGCGTGCTTCCCGAACGGCTGTTGGGTGCGTGGTGGAACTTGATCCGACTGGCATTCATGCGTGCAATTCCCTTGTGGTCTTCGTGGATTTCCCGGAGCCCGGCCTGGCAGGAGCCGGCCGCCTCCGCATGACCGGCGGTCGGTCGGCATCGGGGGCGAACCGGTACTGCCCGTCCATCAGCAACCCCCGGCGCCCGAGTGGCGCGTAGAGCACGGCAAGACGATCGAGAAAGCGGTTCATGCGACTTCCCTCTCCGTTGCTTCGGTAGAGGGACAGTCTGCGCGGGGGCTACTGACAACGTTCTGTCAGCAGACCTCTGGCGCCATTCACCCGGCACCCGGACAATGCGTGGTTTCGCGCCTGAGTCTGTCCCGATGACGAAACCGATTTCATTGATCCAGTTCCTGATCGAGGAGAAGCGCGAGGGGCATATCAATGCCCAGCTCAGCCTCCTCATCGAGGTGGTGGCCCGCGCCTGCAAGCGCATTTCCGTGGCGACCGGCAAGGGCGCCCTCGGCGGCGTGCTCGGCAACGCCGGCTCGGACAACGTGCAGGGCGAAGCCCAGAAGAAACTGGACGTCATCTCCAACGAGATCCTGCTCGAGGCCAATGCCTGGGGCGGCCACCTCGCCGCCTGTGCTTCTGAAGAGATGGAAGATCCGCAGCCCATCCCGGATGCCTACCCCAAGGGCAACCACCTCCTCCTGTTCGATCCGCTCGACGGCTCGTCCAACATCGACGTGAACGTTTCGGTGGGTACGATCTTCTCGGTCCTGCGCTGCCCGGATGGCGTCACCGAGCCCAAGGTCCAGGACTTCCTCCAGCCGGGCACCGACCAGGTTGCCGCGGGCTATGTGGTCTACGGCCCGAGCACCGTGCTGGTGCTGACTTTCGGCCATGGCGTGCATGAGTTCACCCTCGACCGTGAACACGGCAGCTTCGTGCTGACCCGCCGGGGCATCACCATTCCTGAAGAGACGGCCGAGTTCGCCATCAACATGTCGAACCAGCGCCACTGGGAAGCACCCATGCAGCGTTACATCGGCGAACTGCTCGCCGGTTCGACCGGACCACGTGGGCGCGACTTCAACATGCGCTGGGTCGCCTCGATGGTGGCCGACGTGCATCGCATCATCACCCGGGGCGGCGTCTTCATCTATCCGCTGGACGCCAAGATCACCGCCAAGGGCGGCACCGGCAAGCTGCGCCTGATGTACGAAGCCAACCCCATGGCCTTTATCGTCGAACAGGCCGGTGGCGCCGCGACCACGGGCCGTGAGCCGATCATGAGCCTGCAGCCGACTGCCCTGCACCAGCGCGTCCCGGTGTTCCTGGGTTCAAAGCACGAAATCGAGATCGCCACGCGCTACCACGTGGAAGCCGACGACACCCGCGACTGAACCAACAGCCGGACGGCCTTTCGTCGCCCGGTTTCCGCCACTTACCTGTCATTCGTGCGCCGCGACGGTGCCCGATGATCCGCCAGCCCTCTCTCGGTTTGCCCCCATGACGCTTCGCGCCCGTACCTGGCTTCCGCTGGTTTTCACCACCCTGCTCACCGGCTGCTTCGGCGGCACGAAGCCGGATGCCCGCCTGGACAACGCGGTACCCGTGCTGGCGGCCAAGCCGCGCGTGGGGCTCGCGCTCGGTGGCGGCGCGGCCAAGGGCTTCGCCCATATCGGCGTGATCAAGATGCTGGAGGCCAGCGGCATCCACGCCGACGTGGTGTCCGGGACCAGCGCCGGCAGCGTGGTCGGCGTGCTTTATGCCAGCGGCATGGATGCCTTCCAGTTACAGGAAACCGCCTTCTCCCTGGATGAAGGCAAGATCCGCGATGTCCGCTTCTTTTCCGGCGGCATGGTGCAGGGCCAGAAACTGCAGGATTACGTCAACGACCTGCTGAAGAACACGCCGATCGAGAAGCTGCACACGCCGTTCGCGGCCGTGGCCACCGAACTGGAAACCGGCGAGCGGGCGATCTTCGTTCGCGGCAACGCCGGCCAGGCCGTGCGCGCATCGAGCAGCATCCCGGGTGTGTTCGAGCCGGTGGAAATCAACGGCAAGCATTTCGTCGACGGCGGCGTGGTCAGTCCCGTACCGGTGGATGCCGCGCGCCAGCTCGGCGCCGACATCGTGATCGCCGTGGACATTTCGGCACGCCCTGACGGCAGCAATCCCGCCGGCATGGTCGGCATCGTCGGCCAGTCGATCACCATCATGGGTCGCAAACTGGCCGAGCAGGAGCTTGGCCGCGCCGATATCGTGATCCGGCCGAAGGTCGGCCAGATCGGCCCGACTGACTTCGACCAGAAGAACGTCGCTATTCTCGAGGGCGAGCGGGCCGCGCTCGCCGCGATTCCGGCCATCAAGGCGAAGATCGCCGAGAAGGCGGCCGCCATGGGCAAGCCGCCGGTGCCGGCGCGCTGATCGGGTCTTTTTTAGGTTCATCGCGGAGTTCCGGGGACGTCGCTTCGGGCGTGGACGTAGGGGTGCAGAGTCTTCGGTGCCCACCCTCGCTGCTCAGACAGTCCTCCGCGTTCGGTGACGTGGCGGCGCAGAGCCTTCGGTGCCCACCCTCGCTGCTCAGACAGTCCTCCGCGTTTCGTACCGGAAAGGCCGCTGCGCGGCCCGTGTATCTATCTGGCCTACGGCCGCTCCACTTGTGCGGAACTCGCCTCGAGGGTGGGCACCGAAGGCTCTCCCGAGCCCTGAGGTTCGCGTGGGTCGAGCCAAAGCGCGCGGCAGCATCGTCAGCCGGCACGCCGGCACAGGTGCGAGGGACGAGATCGGCAACCGGGTACCAGCAGCCGCTTCCGCTTCGCCCCGGTGTCGGCAGCGGCCAGGGCCGACGACGGCACCACGCCACGGCTCTCATCGCACTCCACCGTATCGTCGTGAGAGGCCTTGGTGTCCACCCTCGAGGCGAGTTCCGCACAAGTGAGCGGCCGTAGGCTAAATAGATACATGGGCCGCGAAGCGGCCTTCCGCACCGAACGCGGAGGACTGTCTGAGCAGCGAGGGTGGGCACCAAGGTCTCCCCCGCGAGACGCCCAAGTGTAGAGAGCGAGGCCGAAGGCGAGCCATGCGCGAGGTGCGAAAGAATGCACGGGCTGAAAGCTGAGCGCCCGGGCCCCGGTAATCCGTGAAGAACCCTTTTTTAGAGGTCGCGCCGTTTAGCCACGTCCGCCGCGGTCACCTCGCCCTGCTTGCCGCCGAAGTGCCCGATGACGAAGTTGGCCAGTGCGGCCACTTCGGGATCGCTATAGCCGTGCCCGAAGGCCGGCATGTAAACGTCGGTATCGCCGATGCGCATCGTCACGCCGTGCAGGATGGCCTGGGTGACGTTGAGGCCCTTGGGATCGTTCACACCGCGCGTACCGGCAAGCCCCGCATACGGGGTCTGCTGCCCCGCTCCGTTCCATTGGTGACAGCTGGCGCAGGCGCCCTCGAACAGACGCCGACCGTCCGCGTTTTCACCTTCCACATCGCCACCCGGAGCGGCGGCATTCGACGCGACCACGGCTTTCGGCCTCGGATCGACCACGACCGGGTCGGTGCCTTCGCGCGCCGGCACCGTACGTAGCCAGGTCACCAGAGCCGCCGTGTCTTCAGGTGTGAGGAACTGCAGGCTGTGCGCGACCGCTTCGCCCATCGGGCCCATCGCCGACGCGTGACCTTCGGTGTGGCCGGTGCGCAGGTACTGGGTCAACGCTTCGTCGCTCCACTTGCCAATGCCGTGCGCTTCATTGGAGGTGATGTTCCAGGCACGCCAACCCTGCAGCTCTGCGCCGGCCAGCGCCTCGCCGTGTTTCAGACCGAAGCCCAGATTGCGTGGGGTGTGGCATTCGGCGCAGTGGCCCAGTGGCCCGGCCAGATAGGCGCCAGCGTTCCATTGCGGCGTGCGCGAGGGGTCGTTCTCGAAACGTTGGCTGCGGAAAAACACCGCGTTCCAGAAACCCATGGCCCAGCGTTGGTTGAAGGGAAAGCCCAGATCGTTAGGCCGTTCCGGCTGGCGCACCTTCGGCAGCGTGAACAGGTAAGCCTTGATCGCCAGCACGTCCGCCCGACTGAGCTGTGTGTAGGCGGTATACGGGAAGGCCGGATACAGATGCTTGCCGTCCTTGCGCACGCCTTCGCGTACGGCACGCACGAAGTCCTCGTCACTCCAGCCGCCTATGCCGGTCTCGATGTCCGCCGTGATGTTGGAGGAATAGATCGTGCCGAAAGGTAGCTTGAACGGCAGGCCACCGGCGAACGGTTTGCCGGTCTCCGGCACGGTGTGGCAAGCAATGCAGTCGGCGGCGCGGGCCAGGTATTCGCCGCGCGCTACCGGGTCGGCGTTCGCTGGCGCACCGACGATCAAGGGCGCCGTACCTGCGGCCGGATCCGTGCGATTGAGGATGAAGTACGCCACCGTGCCGATGATGAGGACGAGTACGACGAGGAGGAGAAGACGTTTCATGCGATGTCCCCCTTTCCGGTCCCGATGTCCACGACGTGTTTAAGCGCCTCGGCGGATTCCGCCAGCGACGTACGCGTCACCGGTAGCTCGGTGAGGCGTACGCTGGTTGCCGCGAATATGGCATTGGCCAGGGCGGGTGCGGCGATGGCCGTGCCGACCTCGCCGAGGCCACCGGGCGATTCGCCGCTGTTCACGGTAAACACCTCGATGGCCGGTGTCTCGTTGATGCGCAGCGAACGGTAGTCGTGGAAGTTGCTCTGCTCGATCATGCCGTCCTTGAGCGTGATGCCATTGAACATCGCCGCACTCAGTCCGAACAGCAGTCCGCCCTGCACCTGCGCCTGGATGGAACTGGGGTTGATGGCGATGCCGACATCCACGGCAACCACCGCGCGGCGCAGGCGCACCACGCCTTGCGCCGTCACCTCGACCTCGACGATCGCGCATACATGGCTGCCAAACGGCGATGCCACCGCGATGCCGCGACCGACACGTGCAGGTAACGGTTGGCTGCCCCAGCCAATCTTCTCCGCGGCAAGGTTCAGTACACCCAGGGGACGCGAACCGGGCTTCATCAGTGAGCGCCGATAGGCGAGCGGATCCTTGCCGGCGGTCTGCGCGAGGTGATCGATGAAGCTCTCGACGATAAACAGGTTGTGCGTGGGGCCGACGCCGCGCCACCAGCCGACGACCAGTCCGGGCGGCATCACGTGGTACACCCACTCCACGAGCACGTTGTCCATCTCATAGGGCAGGTCCGCCGCGGATTCGATGGCGTCGCTGTCCATGCCGTCCTTACCCAGGGCCGCCGGCAACCACCTTCCGAGCACGGTGCCGCTGGTGATGCGGTGCTTCCACGACGTAGGCTTGCCGTCGTCACCGAGGGTGGCCGAGATACGATCGAAGTAAAGCGGACGCACGCGATCGTGACGGATGTCCTCCTCGCGGCTCCAGATCACTTTCAGTGGATACGACACCTGTTTCGCAAAGGCCACCGCCTGTTCAACCTGATCGGTTTCCAGGCGGCGACCGAAGCCGCCGCCGAGATACTGGTTGTTGACCGTCACCGCCTCGAGTGGAATGCCGCAGATGCGTGCGGCTTCCTTCTGCACGCGCGTGGGCACCTGGGTGCCGGTCCAGATCTCACATTTGCCCGGCGTTACGTGCACGGTGGCGTTGAGAGGCTCCATCGGCGCATGCGCCAGCATCGGCGTGACGAAGGTCATTTCCACGGCCTTGCCGCCGGCGGCGGCCTCGCCTTTCGGCTTGCGTCCGACCAGTGCAGGTCCGTTGCGCGAGCTTTCCTGCAGCGCAGCGACCAGCGTGGCGGTATCGAGATGCTCGTTGACGCCGTGCCGCCATTCAATCTCCAGCGCATCCAGGCCACGCTGTGCGGCCCAGTAGTGCTCACCCACCACGGCAACCGCGTTGTCGAGCTTGATGACATCGACCACGCCGGGAATCGCGCGTGCCTTCGTGTCGCCGACGCTGCCGAGCGTGCCGGCCAGTTCGGGACTCGTACGCACGGCGGCGTACTTCATGCCAGGCACTTTCACGTCGATACCGAACTGCGTGCCGCCGTTGACCTTGTCGGGTGAATCCACACGGCGCAGCGGCTTGCCGATGACGGTGAAGTTCTTCGGGTCCTTCAACGTGACGGTCGCCGGCTGCGGGAGCTTGCCCGCCGCTTCAGCCACAGCGCCAAAGCCGAGCGTGCGTCCGGAGGGTACATGGGTGATCGTGGCGCGCGACACCGAGCAACTGGCGGCCTCGACCTGCCATTGCGCCGCCGCGGCGGCAATCAGCATCTCGCGCGCGACCGCACCCGCTTCGCGCAACGATTGCCATTGACCGCGGGTGCTCGTCGACCCGCCGGTGATCTGGCCGCCACCCAGCAGGGCAATACCGTAGAGCGCGTCGCTTGGAATCGAATGCTCGACCTTGATCTGGTCGAGACCGACGCCGAGCTCCTCGGCGAGCATCATCGAGATGCCGGTATAGATGGCCTGGCCCATTTCCGCGCTGGGCATCACCAGCCTCACGCTACCGTCGGCGTCGATGCGGATGAAGGCATTGGGCGCGAAGGGCGGGTTGCCGTCGGCAACGGCCGCGGCTTCGTCTGTCGGCTGCCGGCGTGGATTCATCTGCGCAAAAGCAGGCCCAAGGCCCGCGGTCCACAGGAAGGCGACCGCCAGCCCGCCACCGGCGAGCTTGAGCGCCCCGCGACGTCCTTCGTCGACGCCGTGCCCGCCACGAATGCGCGCGTTCATGCCGCGCTCCCGTCAACGATGACCTGGAGTCCCTGCGGTTGTCCGGTCGCGGCCTGCTTGATGGCCTCGCGAATGCGGACATAGGTGCCGCAACGGCAGATGTTGCCGGCCATCGCGGTGTCGATGTCGCGATCGGTGGGGTTCGGTGTGCGCGCCAGCAGTGCGGCCGCAGACATGATCTGCCCTGACTGGCAGTAGCCGCATTGCACGACATCGACAGCAAGCCAGGCCTGCTGCACCTTCGCGCCCTCCGGCGTCTGTCCGATGGCTTCGATCGTCGTCACGGCGCGGTCGCCGACGGCCGACACAGGCATCTGGCAGGAGCGAATGGGCTGGCCATCGATGTGCACCGTGCAGGCGCCGCACTGGGCGATGCCGCAGCCGAACTTGGTGCCAGTCAATCCGATCACGTCGCGCAACACCCAGAGCAGCGGCATATCGGGCGGGACATCTGCCTGACGTTCTTCGCCATTCACGCGCAAGGTAACCATGGTCTTTCCTCGGCTGGTGGGACGCGAGGGCCCCATTGGCTGACTCACAAACAGGCTGTCAGGTTACGCCGAATGTGGCCTCGCGCATGCCGCCGGAATCGACGTTTTTGGACAGAACCACCGCGATGTAGCCGCCAGGACGGGCGACGGCCGTGGGCCGGCCACCCATCCTGGCGCGCCGGTCAGCCGGCTTCGATCAGTTCCAGTGCGGACTGGCGACCGAGCGCCAGGATCTCGTCCGACAGTGCCGGTTCGGAGACGGCACGCGATAGCGACAGCGAACCGACCATCGAAGCGAATACCGCCATCGACAGCGTACGGCGGCGCTTGCCACGCACGGCATCCGGCAGTGTCCCTGCGATGACGTCCACCATCTCGCCGAAGCCCTCGGTGAAGGCGGCGCGCGTCTCCACAGGGCGACGACCCATCTCGGCCGATAGCGCGGCGGCGACGCAGCCGGTTTCCGGATGGTCGCGGTGCTCGACGGACAGATAGCCGTTGACCAGCGCCCGATAGCCCTCGCCCCGTGACGCCGCGATGCGCGCGGCCATCCGTTCGGCGGCGCTGCTGGCGCCGTTGGCGACACTCTCCCGGACGAGGTCTTCCTTCGATCCGAAGTGGTTGTAGAAACCACCCTGGGTCAGGCCGACATCGTTCATCAGACTGACGACGCCGACCGCATCGATACCGTCGGCGCGAAAACGTTCGGAGGCTGCCTCGACGATCTTCTGCCGAGTCAGCTCCTTGTGACCTTTCTCGTAACGCATGCTCACTTACTCCCTTTGGGGACGTCGTCCCCTGCCCGTGAGCCGATTGTAACCAATCCTTGCGGGTTGAAATGTCGAGCGTCATGGTGCGCCGCGGCGTAGCCGGATACGCACTGGATTTCACAGTTCTGATGAAAGTGACGGGCCAGCAGCGTCGGATGATCGACAACGGCGAAGAATCAGACATATCCGATGTGCTGCATGTGCGGCGACGGCTACGGTGGATGGGCGCCGTTACGGCGCTTCGATCGAACCTGACAACGCCGCATGGAGGCCATCATGAACATCCTGCATCACCGGGCAACCCGCCCCGCCCTCGCCTTGTTTTCCCTTGCCGTACCCGGTCTCTCGTTGGCACTCGAATACAGTCCGGCGCGCACGTATACCGAGAACTGCGTGGTCGCTTACAAGAATGACGTTTTCAGGGCCAAATGGTGGGTGGAGGCCGGCCATACGCCGGACGAAGTGGCCACTGCCCCGAATCCCTGGGACACGCCATGGGAGGTTGCCGCACAGGGATCGCCCACCGGCTGCCCTGGGGGAGATCCGGTCGATCCGGGCCATCCGGACCCGGGTGAGCCGGGCAAGGTATGGCTGAGTACCTTGCTCGCCGAGGAGGCGCGCCTGACCTCCGACCCGCTGATGACGGCCGTGCGCGCATCCATTCGCACGCTGGACAACGCAAGCGTGGAAGCCGTGGCGCCCCGGCGTACCGGCAACCCGCGGAACGTTCGACGCGTCGAAGCGATCATCGACGAATCGCGCTTCGAGTACCTGTTTCCGTTGCGGGCGCCCGAATATACCTATCGCGGCTTCCTTCAGGCCGTCGCCAAGTTCCCCGCCGTGTGCGACGACTACACCGATGGTCGGGACGCCGAAGCCATCTGCCGGAAGACGCTCGCGACGATGTTCGCGCACTTCGCCCAGGAAACCGGCGCTCACGAATCCTGGCGCCCGATCGAGGAGTTCCGTCAGGCACTCGCCTATGTGCGCGAGATGGGCTGGAACGAAGGCGCACGTGACGGCTACAACGGCGAGTGCAAGGTGGATGGCTGGATAGTCCAGACCTGGCCGTGCGGCAAGTATCCGGATGGTACGTATAAGAGCTACTTCGGTCGGGGTGCCAAGCAGCTGTCGTACAACTACAACTACGGCCCCTTCTCGGAGGCCATGTACGGTGATGTCGGCGCGTTGCTCGACGCGCCGGAACGGGTGGCCGATACGTGGCTCAACCTCGCCAGCGCCACATTCTTCTTCACCTACCCGCAGCCACCGAAGCCCTCGATGTTGCACGTGATCGACGGCACCTGGCAGCCCAACGATGCCGATCGCGCTGCCGGCCTGGTGCCAGGTTTCGGCGTGACCACACAGATCATCAACGGCGGCGTCGAATGCGGCGGTAGCGCGGAGCATGCGCAGTCGGCCAATCGCATTACTTATTACCGCGCGTTCGCCGCCACGCTCGGCGTGCCCGTGGCGGCCGATGAAGTACTTGGCTGTAAAGGGATGAAACAGTTTGCCGAAGGTGGTGCCGGGGCATTGCCTATCTACTGGGAAAACAACTGGACCGAGCAGGCCGGGTGCAAGCTGGTGGGTTACCAGACACCGTTCTCCGGGTTGAAGCCGGGTGACTATGTGAGCTGCGTGCGCAAGGCGTTTCCGAACGTGGAAATCGTCGACGATACTCGTGACTGATTCGACGTGACGGCAACCCTGCGGCCCGCCTTGTGGTCCACCCTGTGGTCCACCCTGTGGTCCACCCTGTGGGAGCCGCTTCAGCGGCGATGGGTGCTCGCGGCGCCCTGGCCCGCTGCCGCGGGATCGCCGGCACAGCCGGCTCCCACATAGCTGGCTCCTACATAGCTGGCTCCTACATAGCCGGCTCCCACAAGAAACACTTCGTCAATGAAGGCGCGCAGGCGCGGGAGATGTCGAAGGTCCCTGTGGTAGCCGAGCCATACGTCGCGACCGGGAGGTGATTCACCAAGATCGACGCGGCGGAGCCCCGGCGTCGCGTCGCCAAGTGGGCAGGGCAACACCGCGATACCCACGCCAAGCGCGCACGCGCGTGCCTGGGCTTCGCGGCTGTTGCTGCGAAACGCGACGTGTGTTCCCGGCATGCGCGCCTGCAGCCACGCCACGTCGGGCATGTCGCTGAATGCCGTGTCCATCGTGATGCGCTGGAGTGCCCCCGTATCGTCGAGCGTCGCCGCCGCGTAGGCGGCGTAGGGCATGTGAAGCAGCTTGCGCTGTGCGATGTCCGGCTCGTCGAACGGTGCGATACGAAAGACGAGATCTGCCTCGCGGCGCGCGAGGCTCAGCAATCGTGCATCCGTGACCAGTTCGATCGTCACAGCCGGATAGCGGTGATGCATCGCCGCGACGGCGTGCGTCAGCACGTGCGCGCCGAACCAGTCGGAAGACGACACGCGCAGGGTTCCCTCGATTTCGCCTGCGTGGCCGCTGGCGGCACGGGCGATGCCGAGGGCTTCCGATTCCATGCGCTCGGCATGCGCCAGGACGGCCGCACCTTCATCCGTGAGGACGAAACCCACGCTGGTTCGCTGGAACAGGGTCTGGCCAAGGTCCGCCTCGAGCGCACGGATGCGCCGGCCCATGGTCGGTTGGGCCTGGCCAAGCTCGCGCCCGGCGGCGCCGAGCGTGCCGCCGCGTGCCACCGCCAGAAAAACGCGCAGGTCGCTCCATTCCATGCTGCATCATGCATTTATGCATGCATGCCGTGCAATCCTGGGCATTCTCCATGCGTGATTGAAGGACTAACGTAGTGACCAAGGACGACACCGTCGCCCATAAGAGCCCGTCATGACCACCTCCCACCCGATGTCCGCCCTGCGCCTCGACGCGCCGGGTAGCCCGCTGGTCCTGACCCAGCTTCCGCGCCCGGTTGCGGGCCCCGGCGACGTCCTCGTCCGTGTCCGGGCCGCCGGACTCAACCCGCTGGACACGAAGATCCGCGCCGGCCAGGCCGCGCATGCCCGACAACCGGCACCGGCCGTGCTGGGCATCGATATGTCGGGGACGGTCGAAGCGGTGGGCGATGGCGTCGAAGGCTTCGCGCCGGGCGACGCCGTCTACGGCATGATCGGCGGCGTCGGTGGTGTGCAGGGCTCGCTCGCTGAATTTGCGAGCGTCGACGCACGGTTGCTTGCTCGCGCTCCTTCCCGTATCCCCCTCGCTGATGCTGCGGCCATCCCGCTGGGCTTCATCACCGCCTGGGAAGGCCTGGTCGACCGCGCCAAGCTGCAAGCTGGGCAGTTGGTGCTAGTGCACGGTGGCGCGGGCGGTGTCGGCAGCATGGCGATCCAGCTGGCGGTGGCGCTTGGTGCCCGCGTCGTCGCGACCGGCAGCGCTGCCCAGCTGGCAACCATCACGGCCATGGGCGCAACTGCCGTTGACCGGCACGTCGATGACATCGAGGCGATCGTCCGTAAGTACACGAACGGCGAGGGGTTCGACGTCGTTTACGACACCCTCGGTGGCGCGACGCTCGACGCCTCTTTCATCGCCGCGCGACCTTACGGCGGCCACGTGGTTAGCAGCCTCGGTTGGGGTACGCACTCGCTCGCGCCGTTGTCCTTCCGCTCGGCGACGTACTCAGGTGTGTTCACCCTGACGCCGCTGCTCACGGGCAACGGGCGCGAGCAGCATGGACGCATCATGGCCGAAGCGACGCGCCTCGCCGATGCAGGCAAACTGGTGCCCGTGTTGTCCTCCCAGCGCTTTCGGCTCGCTGACGGCAATGCCGCCCTCGACCTGGTCGAGAGCGGCCGTTCCGCCGGAAAGGTGATCGTCACCCTTCCCTGAGTCGATCAGCACGGGGCCGATCAGCGCAGGGCAATCGCCTTGACACCTTCGTTGGTCATCTTGACCGGGAGGATGCTGCCGTCCTTGGCGAACGACATGACGTCGATGGACGTCACGCGATCGTTGCCCTTGGTGTCGCCGAGGGGATGCCGGTGGTAGACGATGTACCAGCTGTCGTCCCTGGCGACGTGGAACACCGAGTGATGGCCGGCCCCGGTGGCGATTCTCGGGTCCTGCTTGAGGATCGTGCCCATGCGCTTGAACGGGCCCATCGGTGAATCGCCGATCGCATAGGCGACGGAATAGTTGGGACCGGTCCAGCCGCCTTCCGACCACATGAAGTAGTAGTGCCCGTCGCGCTTGAACATCAACGGGCCTTCGACATACTCCGGCCCGGGTGTGATCTCCTTGAACACCGTGCCATCGGCCATCGGCTCGACGCCGGTGAAGTCCGACTTCAGCTTGACGATGTTCGCGTGTTTCCAGCCGCCGTAGATCATGTAGTACGTACCGTCGTCGTCACGAAAGACGAACTGGTCGATCGGTTGCGCGCCGTTGTGGAAGGCGCCGACCAGTGGTTTGCCTAGCAAGTCTTTAAACGGCCCCTCGGGCTTGTCGGCCACGGCCACGCCGATGCCGCCCACTTCCTTGTCATTCTGGATGTCGTTGGCGGCGAAGAAGAAATAGTACTTGCCGTCCTTCTCGACCAGGGCCGGCGCCCAGAGCGCTTTCTTCGCCCAGGGAATCGCCTTTATCTCGAGCACGTCGGCATGTTTCGTCCAATGGACGAGATCGGGCGACGAGAACGCGTCGAAATGGGTCTGCTCGCTGTACGCGAGCGACGTGGTCGGATAGATCCAGTACTGGTTGCCGAAGATGGCGGCTTCCGGATCGGCGTACCAACCGGGAAACACGGGGTTACCCGAGTAACCGGGAGGGGGCGCCGCCAGCGCATTCGTGGAGAGCAGCGCGGCCAGTGCCGCGCTCCCAAGCAACTTGCGAAACCCCATCGCGATCTCCGGTTCGACATTAACGAACGTTCGATCCTAACGGGTCTGGCCATCCAAAGGGAACGACGGCGTATCAGAACCGGTAACGTGCCGTTGATACACCGCAATGCCGATTTTTCGCAGATCGATGTGCGACTTACCTCTGTAGGTCCCGCTTGCCCGGCAACGCCCAGAGCAGTCCCCGCGTGATGACCGCAGGAAACACGGTGAGGTGATCTTCGTCCGGAATGGTCGTCATCTGGATATGCAGCCCGGGATATCGCTTCGCCTTGAGCTCGTCCATGAAACGGCGCGCATTGCGCACCATGTCGACGCTGCGGTTGAAGCGCGGATCACGCGCCGACGGTTCGACGGTCTCGTAGGCACCGAGCACCATCAGCACATTGGCCGGCATGTCTTTCAGCGTCGACGTGGCCTTGTGCATGCGTGCGAACTCGACCTGGCGATCGAACTGCAGGGACGGGCTTCCGAGAATGTAGTACTGGAACATGTCCGGCTGTGCGATGAGCATGTCGAGGCCCAGGAGACCGCCGTAAGAGTGACCGGCGTAGATCTTCCGGCTCATGTCAGCGCGGTAGTTCGCCGCGACCAGGGGGAAGACCTGATCCTTGATGAAGCGGCGATAGATGTCGCTCTCGCCATAGACCACCGGACGCCCCGGCATATCGGAAACGGCATCTGAGCTGCCGTGCGGCGTCGGGGTGTAATCGCGTCGACGGCTGTACTCGGGCGTGTCGCCGACGGCGTATGCGAGGCCAACGAGGATAAAGTCCTCGGTGCCGTCACCGTGATCGCCGACGCGTCGGCCGATGCTGCGAATCAACGGAAAAGCGTAGTTGGCATCAGTCACGAAGATGACCGGGTACCGCCGATTCGGGTCCTTCCTGTAAGAAGGCGGGAGGCTGACGAGGACCTGATAGTCGCGGCCAGTTCCATCGGCACGCAGCGTGCGGACTTCGGTGTCGTCCAGCGCGTAGGGCGGAGGCGCCGGTGGTTCGGTCGGCATCGGAGCTGCCTGGACTCTCGCAGCGGCAGCCGGGCCTTCAGGTGACGCCTTCGAGCACGCGGCCCCGAGAAAACCCAGGCAGACAACACATGCCAGAAGAAACGCTCTACTAACTCGATCCATCCTTGGTGCCTCGCGTCGGGACAAACCCCGATTGACGCACGACACCGACAAAATCGCCAGTCACGCTATCAGCAGGTCTTCGTAGAACGCCCCGATCGGCAAGGTCGGATGCGCGATCTGGATCTCCAGGATCCATAGTCCCGGTACGGGCACGGCGTCGAAACCACCGAGCGCGCCGGCCTTGTGCACGGCGTGCGGATAGTCGCCGACCCGATGCCCCTTGGTAGCGTGGTTGAGGCGCCAGCCCATGGCCTCGGCTTCGGCACTGGCGTAGTCATACAGGGCCACGCCCGTCACGCCTTCGCGCCATCGCGCCGCCGTACGCGCGAAGAGCTCGCGTGACGCTTCCGAGCAGGCGTGCATCATCGAATCGTCGCCGACCACGAAGGTATCGCCGACGTCGCCTTCGTGGCCGTCGAAGACCGGCCCCAGGTCGATGAAGAAGATGTCGTTCGCTGCGAGAACGGTATCCGGCGCGGAGCGCTGACGAAACGTCTTCAGCGTGTTGGCACCGAAGCGAATGATGCTCGGGTGCCAGATGCGCTGCATGCCGGCGGCGGCGAGGCGCTCACCAGCGAGATCGACGGCCTCAGGCTCGCTCATCCCCGCTGCAACGCGCGAGGCGATGTCACGCAAGGCCACCCATGATTGCTCGCGGGCACCGAGCATCTGCTCGAGGGAGAAACGCTTGCCGACGTTCTCGGCGGTGTCGACGGCCATGACGGGGTCCTGCTTTGGGTCAGGACCGCATTATCCCTCTTCGATGCCTGCCAGTTCGAGAGCCGCTCGTCGACCGGCCGCGAGCACTTCTTCCGACATGGCCGGATCATTGGTCGCGCGGGCGACCTGCATGGTGCCTGCCATCAGCCCGTACAGGGCGATGGCACGCGAACGTGCCTCGACCGCCGGAAGCGCCGGCCACTGCGTGGCGGCCAGATCGAGGAACTCGTTCACTCCTTCCGTGAAGGCCTCGCGCACCGGGTCGGAGTGGCGAGCCACCTCAGCGGCCACGGCCGACGAGGGGCAACCCAGGCCGGGGTTGTCACGGTGGCGGGTCGAGAAGTAGCTGCGAATGAGGCCGCCAAGTCCCTGCCCTGTGTCTATCCAATGCCGGAGCCGCGCCACGCGTTCCTTGAGCGCAGCGGTAACCGCCTCCCGGGCAAGGTCTTCCTTGGATTCGAAGTGGTTGTAGAAGGCTCCGTTGGTGAGGCCCGCCGCCGCCATCAGCGACTTCACGCCCTCGCCTTCGATGCCGTGTTCGCGAAAGCGGAAGGCGGCGGTCTCGACGATGCGCTGGCGGGTCTGGTCCTTGTGTTCCTTGTCGTAGCGCATGGCTCAGTGTTCCGTCGTGGCAACGTCATCGCGCGGCGCGTCCCAGCCACCGCCGAGGGCACGGAAGGCGGCGACGGCGGAACGCGCGTCGTTGGTATGGACCTGTGACAGCAGGTCACGCGAGGCGAGCAGCTGGCGGTCCTCGTCGAGCACTTCGATGAGGCTGATCGCGCCGCCCTTGTATGCGTCCTGCGCCGCGTCGCGGGCACGGGTGTGCGCGTCCACCTCGTCAGTCAGCAGCGCATGCTGGGCTTCGAGCTGGCTGAGGGACACGATGGCGTTTTCTACGTCTTCGGTCGCGCGCAGCATGGACCCGCGGTATTTAGCGAGCGCCTCGGCGTTGGCGCCCTTTGCCTGCTGTACCTCGGCATCGACCCGACCGAAGTCGAAGAGGCGCCAGTGCAGGCCAAGCGCACCCTGCGGCTGGAAGGCGACACCCGTAAGCAGGTGACCGCTGCCGAGCGTGCTGAAGCCAAGTAGCGCGGACAGCGACATCGAGGGGTAGTACTCGGACACCGCGACGCCGATGCGCGCGTTGCTGGCGGCCAGCGCGCGCTCTGCGGCGATCACGTCCGGCCGACGACGCAACAGTGCGGCCGGGCCACCCGCAGCGTCCACACCGGGTACCACGTAGGACCTTCCGGCCCCGCCGATTTCCGCCGCATAGGTTCCCGGCGCGGCGCCCATGAGCACGTCGAGGCGATTGAGCTGCGTCTCCAGTTCGATCCTAAGCGGCGGGATCGTCGCCCTTGCCTGCAGAAGCAATGCCTCGGACTGGGCGTTCTCGCGCGCCGTGCCGACACCATGTTCCGTGCGAATGCGAACCAGATCGACGAGGCCGGACTCGTTGCGGATCTGCTCTTCGGCGATAGTGATGCGTTCCTGTGCACCGCGCACGCGGAAGTAGGCGTCGGCAGCTTCAGCCGCCAGCGAGATACGCACACCCACATGCGTGGCTTCGGCGGCCTGGTACTCCGCGTCGGCGGCTTCGGCACCGCGGCGCAGACCGCCGGCGAGGTCCAGCTCCCAGCTGGCACCCGCACCGGCATCCTGAATCGTCTGGTTGCGGGTGTAGCCCGGGAAGGCGCTGGCGATCTTGCCCAGCGGGCTGCGTGTGGACTGGTGCTGCCGGGCGACGCTGCCGTCGAAGCTTCCGCTCGGCATGCGATCGGCCTGTGCGTGCGCCGCCGCCGCACGCGCCTGCTCTACCCGCGCCGTCGAAGCGGCGAGATCGAGGTTCTGTGCCATCACGCGATCGACGATGGTGACCAGTTCGGGATCGTTGAACCCTTTCCACCAGGCATCCAGCGATGGCGCCGGCGCGGCGACCTGGCGTGCGGCCAGGGCATCGGCCTCGTGCCACGTCGCGTGGGTGGCGATGTCCGGCCGTACGTAATCGGGCCCGACCGTGCATCCCGCGAGACCTACGGCGAACAAGGTAAAGATTAGTTTAGTGCGCATCGGCGGAGGGTCCTTTGGGCGGCTGCACCTTGCGCATCAACGGCACCATGACCGTCGCGATGACAAAGCACACCATGATGGAGAGGAAGGCGTCGCTGTAAGTCAGCGTCTGCGCCTCACGGAACGTCAGTTGCCAGAGCGATTGCAACGCAGCGGTGTAGTTCTCGGTATCCGCCGGGTTGGGCAGAAGGCTGTTCATCGCTTCGTTGGTCGGGGTCAGGTGTTCGGCAAGGCGATAGAAATGCAGGTTGGTGCGATCGCTGAGGATGGTTGCGCATCCGGCGATGCCCATCGCGCCACCGAGGTTGCGCATGAGGTTGAACAGACCGGACGCCTGCTTGAGCTTCGAAGGCAGCAGTCCACCCAGGGTGAGCGTCACCGTCGGCGGAATAGCCAGCTGCTGGCCCATGCCGCGAAGCGCCTGGGGAAGCAACAGCTCCGTACCACTCCAGTCGTGCGTGATCGGCGTGAACTCGAACATCGACACGGCGAACAGCGCCAGGCCTATCATCAGTAACCAACGCAGGTCCACGCGGTTGGCCAGCATCGAATAGATCGGAATGGTCAGGATCTGGAAGACGCCCGTGGAGAACACGGCCTTACCGATCTGCAATGCGCTGTAGCCTTCCACGCGCCCGAGGAATAGCGGCGTCAGGTAGATGGTCGCGAACAGACCGATGCCGGTGACGAAGGAGAAGAAGCAACCCAGCGCGAAGTTGCGGTCCTTGAGAGCACGAAGATCCACGACCGGGTGCTCGGCGGTAAGCCCACGCCAGACAAAGAGCACGCCGGAGATCAGGGTGATCCAGGCCGTGGTACGGATGGTCGAGTCCTGCATCCAGTTCCAGCGCGGGCCTTCTTCGAGCGTGTACTCGAGGCAGCCCAGAAAGGCGGCGATCAACGCGATGCCCAGCCAGTCGCCCACCTTGAGCAGGGAGAAATCGGCTTCATCGATCTTCACCAGCATCGGAACGGCAATCGTCACGAACGCGCCGGGAACCAGGTTGACGAAGAACAGCCAGTGCCAGGAATAGTGATCGGTGATCCAGCCGCCGAGTGTCGGTCCGAGGGTCGGCGCCAGCGAAGCAAGCGCGCCGATCGTCGCCGCCGCCACCACGCGGTTCTTTCCTTCGAAAAATACGAACGCGGTGGTGAACACCATCGGGATCATCGAGCCACCAAGGAAGCCCTGCGCGGCGCGAAACACGATCATGCTCTGGATGTCCCAGGCCAGGCCGCACAGCAGGCTGGTCAGGGTGAAGCCAGCGGCCGAGACGGCGAATAGCCAGCGTGTAGAGAACACGCGACTCAGCCAGCCGGAGAGCGGAATCACCACGATCTCGGCGATGAGATAGCTCGTCTGCACCCAGGCGGTATCGTCCGCCCCAGCCGAGAGGCCGCCGCCGATATCGCGCAATGAGGCGGACACGATCTGGATGTCGAGCAATGCGATGAACATGCCCAGGCACATGCTCGCGAATGCGAACACCTTCTGACCCTGGGTGAGATGAGCGATCGGGCTCATGGCGCTTTGGTATCGATCGTCGCGGTAACCGAAAGGCCCGGACGCAGCGTACCGAGGTCGCCGTCGTTACCGTCGAGAGTGACGCGGACCGGTACGCGCTGGACGATCTTGGTGAAGTTGCCGGTGGCGTTCTCCGGCGGCAGCACGCTGAACTGCGCGCCCGTGGCCGGTGCCAGACTGGTCACGTGGCCCTTGAAACTCTTGCCCGGCAGCACATCGGCGCGGACGTCGACCACCTGCCCCACGCTCATGCGGGCGAGCTGGTCTTCCTTGAAATTGGCATCCACCCAGAGACCATGCGCGGGTACGACGACGAGCATCTGGCTACCTGCCGCGGCATACGTCCCCACGCGCGCGCGACGATTGCCGATGACGCCGTCTACCGGCGCGCGCAGCTCGGTGTAGGAGAGATTCAACCGCGCGATATCTGCCTCGGCGTGTGCCTGGCTAAGTGCGGCTTCGACCTGGTGCTTCTGCGTGTCGATGACGTCCAGCTGGCGCTGCGCACCCTGGACCACCGCCGAAGCGCGATCGGTAGCCGCGTGGGCCGTCTGGAAGTCCGCCTGGGCGCGCTGTGCGCTTTCCACGGAGACGGCCGAGCGACCGGCGAGGTCACGGTAGCGCTGGTCGTCCAGTTTCGAGCGGTTCGCCTCGGCCTGGGCCGCCGACAGGCCGGCCTGGGCCTGCGCGATCACGCTGTGCTGCAACTGGGCCACCGCATCCAGGTTGCGCAACGACGCTTCCTGTGCCGCCACGGCCGCCTCGGCCTTTTCCAGCGCTGCCTTGTAATCGCGATCGTCGATCTTCACCAGGAGATCGCCCTTGTGGACGGCCTGGTTGTCGGTAACGGCAATGCCCTGGATGTACCCGGGCACCTTGGAGCCGATCACGGTGATGTCTCCGCCGACGTAGGCGTCATCGGTGTCCTCGATGAACCGCCCGGTCGTCCACCAATGAACTCCATACAGGCCGACGATCACGATGAGGCCAAGCAGGCCAATGATTTTCAAGCTCTTTTTTCGTCCGACGGCTTGGGGGACAGGCGTATCGATGACGGCGGCCACGGCGGTACCTGCTGGATAGTGAAATTACGAACGTACTTTTAATGAAGATGATATACGTAATCTCAAGGGCCCGGCGGGATTTTTTTTGGTTCATCGCGGAATTCCGGGGACGTCGAGTAGCGGCGCAGAGCCTTCGGCGCCCACCCTCGCTGCTCAGACAGTCCTCCGCGTTCGGTGACGTGGCGGCGCAGAGCCTTCGGTGCCCACCCTCGCTGCTCAGACAGTCCTCCGCGCTCGGTGCGGAAGACCGCTTCGCGGCCCATGTCTTATGTGGCCT
>NZ_QAOX01000002.1 GCF_003050935.1 Luteibacter sp. OK325
TGGGCCTGCATCCGCAACGACGAGAGCTTCGATACCTCGAAGCTCTTTAGCCCCGAACATCTCAAGAACGCTTGACCGCCAAGAGAGCATCTACAAGGGGCAGTCTTGGTTACATCCAGCCGCGGCGGTGGTAGATCCACAGGGCCAGGTACTCGCGCAGACAGCGGGCGGTGAGGGTCAGGGCGTCGCGGCGGGGGAGCCACGCGGGTGCGTCGACCAGCCGCGCATGCCCGTCATCCGCGGGGACCGGCGTCACGACGATGCCTTCGTGCCGGAAGCATCCGGCTGCCCGGCGCATGTGGATGGCCGAGGTGACAAGCAGCACGTCGGACAGGCCGTCCGCCTTGAGGATGGCGGCCGAATTGCGCGCGTTTTCGTGCGTGTTCATGCTGCGGCTTTCCACACGCAGGTGGTCGTCGGGGACTCCCGACAGGACAAAGCCGCGCGCGAGGTCGTCGGCCTGGTCGCTACCGGACACCAGCAGCAGGGGAGCGAAGCCGTCACGCCATAAGGTCAGCCCGCGGCCGGCGCGTGTCGTCGTGCGCGACCAGTCGGACACCGGCAACTTGCCGCCACCCAACACGACGATCGCGTCGGCATGTGGGGTGGATAAGCCGGCGACGGTCGCCAGTCCGTTGCGCAGGCGCAGTGCCAGCGCGGGGGTCGAAGCGACCCAGATCCAGGCCAGGGCGAGCGCGGCCACGAGCACCGCCGTGCGAGGGCGCCGCCAGAGCACCAGTGCCGTCGAGAGCAGGGCCAGAAGCAGTCCCTGGACGGCGGGATGGGTCAGTCGTCCAACCATGTCCGCTGCTTCCGGCAAGCCGTCCTCCTCGTTTCGCTGGCGCTGAAGCATGGCGCACTTCGCAACTTTAGGCGCGTCGGTCAAATGGCATAGGCGGGCTGTTGGAATGGACGTGGACCCCTATCGACACGACGATACCGACCGAGCGAAGTCACAGGGGTAGGTGTCACCATGAAGCGTTGGAATCGCGTCGCCACACTGTTCGCCACCGTCTTGTTGACGGCATGCGCGACAGGCGGAATTACCTCGGCGCCACCGAAGATGGATGCCGCCAACCCGGCGGTCGAGTCGTATCTGATCGGTGTCGACGACCAGTTGCAGGTCACGGTCTGGCATAACCCGGACCTCAGTGTCAGCGTACCGGTAAGACCGGACGGCAAGGTCACCGTACCGCTGGTGGGCGATGTCGCCGCCGGTGGACGCACCACCGACCAGGTGGGTGCCGAGATCCAGCAGAAGCTGGCCCAGTACATACGCGATCCCCAGGTTGCCGTGATCCTCACGGCGCTACGCAGTCACGAGTACCTCTCGCGCGTCCGTGTCACCGGCGCCGTGCGCAGTCCCATTTCCATTCCTTACCGGCAGGGCATGACGGTGCTCGACGCCGTACTCGCCGCAGGCGGCACGACCGAATTCGCCGCGCCCGACCGCACCGAGCTCTATCGGCGCAGCGAGGGTGGCGCCACCCAGGCCTACGCCGTGCAACTGCAGAAAATCCTGCAGCAGGGCGACCTGAGCAACAACTACCCGGTACAGCCCGGCGATGTGATTACGGTGCCGCAGCGCTCTTTCTGACAGGGGTATGTGATGAGCGGGGAACTTGTTCCTTTCACGGGCTTCCTGCCCGCACTGATCGGTGAAGCGCGCAGGCGGCGCATCGCGATGGGGGTGATCTTCGCGGTGATCGCGCTGCTCGCCCTCGGTGTCGGCCTGGTGTGGCCGAAGAAGTACGAGGCGTCGACCACGATCCTCGCCGAGGAAAGCAGCATCATCACGCCGCTGATGGAAGGCGCGGCTTCGGCCACGGGCAACAAGAACCGTGCCGGGATTGCCCGCGACGTGATCTTCAGCCGTCGCGTGCTCGACGAGGTACTGCGCAGCGGTGGCTGGCTCGCCAACAGCCCGTCGGCGCTGGAACGCGACAAGATCATCGACGGCATCAAGGGCCGTACCAAGATCATCAACAATCGCGAAAATCTCATCACCATCACGTACTTCGACTCGGATCCGAAACGGGCCTTCGAAGTCACCCGTGCGTTCGGCCAGCTGTTCATCAGTGAGAGCCTGGCATCCAAGCAGCGCGAAAGCCGTGAAGCGTACGAGTTCATCAACAGCCAGGTCGAGGCCTATCGCGGCAAGCTGACCGATGCCGAAGGCAAGCTCAAGTCGTATCGCGACGCGAATGCCGATGCGCGCCCGGGCAACGACGTGGACACCAACTCGCGGATCAGCCAGTTGCGCACGCAGATCGAAAACAATCGCATGGACTACATGCAGAAGCAGTCGCAGGCCGCCTCGATCGCCTCGCAGATCAACGGCGAATCCGAGGTCAACGCGGTGCAGACGGTCGGCGGCATCTACACGACCCAGCTGGGCGACCTGCAGGGCCAGCTCGACAAGCTGTTGCTCAACTACACCGAGGATTATCCGGACGTGATCCGTCTGCGCCATCAGATCGAGGATGTACGCCGGCAGGCCCAGACCGCCGACGCGCAGCGCGCAGCGGGCGGTCCGATGCCGATCGATCATTCGACAACGATGAACCCGGTCTACCAGCAGATGCGCGTGCAGCTCTCCGCCGTGCGTGGCGACGCCGCCGCCAGTGCGGCCCGGGTCAGCGCGAGCGAAGGCATGCTGCAGTCCGAACTCGAGCGGAGCAAGCGCATCGCCAGTTCCGAGAACGTCATCGCCGAGCTCACCCGCGACTACAACGTGAACCGCGACGTTTACCAGGACCTCCTGAAACGCCGCGAGAACGCGCGCGTGTCGATGAACCTCGATGCCGAGCAGCGCGGCCTGACTTTCCTCGTGCAGAACCCGGCCGTGATGCCGCTGGTGCCCTCGGGCCTGCGTTTCATGCACTTCGGCCTGGCCGGTCTCGCGTTGTCCCTGGCAATTCCCTTCAGCCTCCTGTTCGCGGTGGCACGCTTCGATCCACGCGTTCGCTCCGTCGGCCAGCTGGAACGCGCCACGGGCTTCCCGGTGCTCGCTTCCATTCCGTTCTACCCCACGCCGCGTGACCGCCGGCGCGATCACCTGCACAACATGATGCTCGGCCTGATCGTCGCTGGCGTAGGCGCGGTGTATCTGCTGCTGTTCTGGATGAGGATGAAGGGTTGACCATGAGCAAACTGGCCGCGGATAACATTGATTTCGACGACGCCCATCACGGCGACAGCCACGCGACGCCGAGCCACTCGATCGCGCGGATGCGCGAAGAAGCCGGCGCGCTGGCGCCCATCGATTGCGAGCGCAAGCGCCTTATCCATCGCGAAGAGTCGGTGCGCCAGCAATCGGACGCTTTTCGCGGCATCCGGACGCGGCTGCTCGAGATGGCCGGCGAAAGCAATTTCATCACCCTGGTCGTGGCCGTCAGCCCACGTTCGGGCGGCAGCTTCGTTACCCGCAACCTGGCGGCGGCCTTCGCCTTCGACGAGGCCAAGACCAGCCTGCTGGTCGACTGCAACCTGCGCTACCCGAACCAGCACAAAGCGCTCGGCATCGAACCGCAGACCGGCGGCCTGATCGATTTCCTCGAACATCCCTCGCGCGGTATCGCCTCGATCATGTACCACACGGGGGTGCCGCGCCTGCGCCTCATCCCGGCGGGCAAGTCGCGCGAAAACAGCGGCGAATACTTCTCCTCGTTTCGCATGCGCGCGGTGCTCGACTCGCTGCGCTGCCGCTATCCGGATCGCTATCTCTTTCTCGACGGACCGCCGGTAAAGGGCTCGCCGGACGCGCGCATCCTCGCGGACCTGGCCGACTTCGTCGTCATCGTGGCCGGCTACGGGCGTGACACGCCGGCGTCGATCAACCAGGCCGTCGCCAATTTCGATCCCGCCAAGCTCGCGGGCGTGGTTTTCAATCAGTCGCCGTAAGGACGACTCCCGCGTGGAACAACCGGCAGGCGTTCCGCGCATACAGGGGTTTAGGGAGGGAACATGCCGGCATCGACAAGGCTCGCCCGTGCCATCGTGATCGGGCTCGCGTCGGCACCCACCATGGCGTTTGCGGGTACCTTCGACTACACGCTTTATGCAGGGCTCGAACACAGCAACAACATCGCGTTGTCGTCCGACCAGCCGATCAGCGAGAACATCTTTACGCCCGGCGCCACCTTCCAGTTCACCCAGCTCGGTTCCACCTTTCAGGCCAATGTCGCCGGCACCTTCGAATACCGCAGGTACCTGGAAAACCATTTCGACCCGCAGACGCAGACCCAGCTTGCCGCACAGGCCAACTGGACCGCGATACCGGAGCGCCTGGATTTTTCCCTGGAAGACTATGCCGGTGTGCAGCCGGTCGACCAGCTCTCGGCCGATTCGCCTGACAACCAGCAGCAGACCAATGTGATCGTGGTCGGGCCGACGTTGCGCATGCGTTTCGGCGATGCGGCGCGCGGTCAGGTCGAGCTGCGCTACATCGACAGCTACGCGTCCAAGGTCGACGAGTTCGACTCGTCCCGCGGCCTTGCCGCGTTCCGTGTGTTCCGTGATCTCAACCCCACCGATACACTTTCGGGCAACGTCGAGTTCCAGCGGGTCAATTTCGACAAGCAGCCGTCGAGTGCGAACTACGACCGCAAGGAAGCGTACCTGCGCTACACGAGCAACCTGGCGCATTTCGACGCGGACATCCTGCTCGGTGGCACGCGGCTCAATTTCGACGAAGGCCGCAATGCGACCTCGCCGCTGGCGCGTATCCAGATCGGGTGGCAGCCGACGACGCAGAACTCGCTGAGCGTTGCCGGCACGTACCAGTACGCGGATGCGGCGCAGGACATCATCACCACGCCGGGACTGCTCGCGGCGAACGGCGCCACTGCCGACCGCGCCGAAGCGCTCGATCCCTTCGCCAATACGGGCGGCCTCGGTCGCGGTACCTCGACCGGCATCGGTGTCGGCAGCGCCGTGATCGGATCGGATGTCTACAAGGAAAAGCGCTTCGAAGCCAGTTGGGTGTGGCAACAGCCACGCCTGAGCGTCACGGTGTCACCGTCGTACAGCCAGCTTCGCTACCTCACCGACGACACGTTCGACCAGACCGCCAAGGGCGTGAGCGCCGGGGTGGGTTACCGCCTCAAGCCTACGCTGACGTTAACCGGCTTTGGTACCTACGAGCGCACCAAGTACGACTCCTTCGACCGCAAGGACAGCACCGTACGGCTGGGCCTCGACCTGGGCCAGCAGTGGAACCGCCACTGGAGCTGGCACGCCTCGGTGGCGCGCGAGCGCCGGACCAGCGACGCGGTCGGCCAGAGCTACCGCGAAACCGAGTTTTTCGTCGGCGTGGTCTACCGGAGATGACGATGCGCCTGGATGCTGAAATGCCGTTCTTCTTTGGCCCCGATGCCGGCTTGTTTGGCATGTATCACGCGCCATCCGTGCCGGCGCGCCGCGCCATGCTGATGTGCCCTCCCCTCGGACAGGACCTCATCCGCTGCCATCGGGTCTACCGCCAGCTGGCGCAATCGCTGGCCGAAGAAGGTATGGCCGTCCTGCGCTTCGATTACTACGGTACGGGCGATTCCGCAGGCGACAGCGCGGAAGTGGACTGGGACCGCTGCGTGAGCGATGCCGTCACGGCGGCAACCGAACTTCGCCAGCGTGCGGGTATCGATCGGGTCATCGCCTTTGGCGCACGGCTGGGCGGCAGTGTCGCGTTGACCGCCGCGGAGCGTGCACGCTTCATGGAAGTGATTGCCTGGGACCCGGTACTCGAGGGCGACCGCTACGTGGCCGGACTCGATGCCATGCAGGCAGCGCTGCGCGAGGACGCCGGCCGGTTCAACCGGCCACGCAGCCACAGCGACGTGGCCGACCAGTGGCTGGGCTTCGATATCGGCCAGAACCTGCGTCACCAGCTTTCCGCCTTGCTCGTCGCACCGGCCAACGTGCCGACGCTGGTGCTCGACTCCATGCCGGCATCGCCCACCGCTCGCTGGGAGCGGATCGTTTCGCATCGCGGCAAGGTGGCCGCGATCACGCCACCGACCCCGTGGGACGACCTCGAGCGGCTGGAGACGGCGATCCTCTCGCACCCGCTCATCCAGGCGGTGGCGGGTCGTTTGAAGGAGGTCGCGTAATGCGCGAGGAAGCTCATCGCTTCGGCCGGGCCCGGCATCTGGTCGGCATCAGCGGCCTGCCCGAAGGCCCGCGAGGTGAAACCGGGGTCATCGTGCTCAATGCCGGTCTCGTTCACCGAATCGGGCCGTTTCGTCTGCACGTGGAGCTGACCCGTCAGCTCAATGCCGCAGGTTACCCGACCCTGCGTTTCGATCTGTCGACCGTGGGTGACAGCGCCGCGAGCGGTGGCCAGCAGACGCGCGCACAGCAGGTCTGTGCCGATCTCGACGACGCCATGAAATTGCTCGGCGAACGCGCCGGCTGCGAGCGCTTCGTGCTTTTTGGCCTGTGCTCCGGTGCGCAGAACGCGCATGTGGTTGCGGCGACCGATCCACGCGTCTCCGGCGCCATCTTCCTCGACGGCTACGCGTTCCGCACCCTCGGCTACAAGCTTCGATACTACCTGCCACGACTGGCCGATCCCGCTCGCTGGGCACGTCGCCTGATGCGTCGCGCGGGTGGTGCACCGGCCACGCCCAAGACGACACCCCAGCCGGTCTTCGCCGTGGCGCCGGCACCGCGCGAGGAGGTCATCGCCGACTTCACCGGCATGGTCGGGCGTGGCATGAAACTGTACCTGGTCTATTCCGGGGGGATCAGCAATTACTTCAACCACGCGCGACAGTTTCGCGAGTGCTTCGGCAAGGTGATGAGCCACCCCGCCGTCACCACGCGTTACGCCGCCGAGACTGACCACACGTACATCCTCACCGGCGACCGTGCCCGACTGCTTGATGGCGTCGGTGGCTGGCTCTCGCGCAACTTCCCGCCGGCAAGCGCCGGGAGGCACCCATGAATACCGTCCTGGTCACCGGCGGCGCCGGTTATATCGGCAGCCACACGGTGCAGCAACTGATCGCACGCGGCGATCGCGTGGTGGTGATCGACAACCTCTCGACCGGTTTTCGCGAAGCCGTGGGTGGCGCGGCCTTCGTCGAAGGTAATGTCGGCGACTGTGAACTCGTGTCCAGGACCCTGGAGACGTACCAGGTGGACGCCGTACTGCATTTCGCCGCCCATACGGTGGTTCCGGAATCGATGAGCGATCCGCTCAAGTACTACGGCAACAACACCTGCAACACGCGCAACCTGCTTGCCTGCTGCGCGCAAGCGGGCGTGGACAAGTTCATCTTCTCCTCCACGGCGGCCGTCTACGGTACGACCGACGACGGCGTAGCCGACGAGAACACCCAGACACGCCCGATCAATCCGTATGGCACGTCCAAGCTCATGTCCGAGACGATGTTGCGCGACTGGTCGGCAACCGGTGCGGTGCGCCATGTCATCCTGCGTTACTTCAACGTGGCCGGTTGCGATCCGCTCGGCCGCATCGGACATTCGACGCCCGAGGCCACGCTGCTGATCAAGGTGGCTTGCGAGCACGCGGTCGGCAAGCGCCGCAGCGTGTCGATTTATGGCACGGATTACGACACGCCCGACGGCACCGGCGTGCGTGACTATATCCACGTCGAAGACCTTGCCGCTGCGCACTTGCGGGCGCTGGATCACCTGCGCGAGGGCGGTGCGTCGTTGACGCTCAACTGCGGCTACGGTCACGGCTACAGCGTGCGCGAAGTCGTCGACGCCGTCGCGCGCGTCGGTGGCCATGCCCTCAACGTGATCGAGCTGCCACGCCGGCCCGGCGATATTCCCAAGCTCATCGCCTGCAGCGACCGGCTGCGGCAGGAACTGGGCTGGACGCCCCGTTACGACGATCTCGACTTCATCGTGCGCACCGCGCTGACCTGGGAGTACCACCTGGCCGGCGCGAACCTGCCCACCGCGTCGGTGGCATGAGCGTCCGTTCGCACGTGTCTCTTCGTCAACGCAGGCGTGCCCTGCGTAAAGACGATGCCGCGCCTGTCGCCACCCCTGCCTTTCTGCGTCACGTCCTCTTCGTGATCGGCTGCGTGCTCGCCCTGGCCGCTTCGCTGGCCTCGGAGAAAGCGCGCTCCGCCGAACCTGGCGTCGTCGCCGCGCAGCGTATCGATGTTCGCCGTGTCGCGGGGCACGGCGACAACCTGCCGTTGTCGGTCGGCATTCCTTTGCCTCCGGGCGTCCTTAGCGATACCGAACACCTTCGCATTCTCGACGCACACGGCAAGGAAGTGCCTGCGGCAGTGACGCGCATGCTGACCTGGCATTACCGTGATGGCAGCCTACGCGCCGTGCGTGCCGAGTTCATGGCGGCGCAGGGGACGTATTACTTCGCGCTGGGCCAGCCCCGCACGACGGATCTGCCGGCCTGGCCGTATACACGCGGTCTGGTCAAGGACCGTCCCGCGGCGTTGGGCACATTGACCCCGGAGTGGCTGACCGCGTCGCTGATCGCCGGGCCGCAGTCCGTCGCCACGCGCGACGAGCCCTATGCCCGCTATGTCGATGCCCAGTTCAAGTGGGCGGCGGCGTTGCCGGCGAAGGACACGACCGCCTGGTTGTTCGACCGGCCGTCCACCCTGTTCAAGGCTTATATACGCACCGGCCGCGCCGATTACCTGGAGGCGGCCGAAGAGAGCTACCGCTGGTACATGGCGGGGATCAAGCGCGACGGTCCCGCCGTGAGCCCGGCGTGCGGCGGTGGCTGGATGCCGGATGACAAGCCATGCGACGTCAAGTACGTCTACATCGAACCGATCCTGCTCGCCGTGGCCCTGACCGGCGACGACTCCATGCACGATTCCGCCACGGTGGCGAAGATGGCCGACCTGTGGAACAGCGGCGGCTGGAACGGGCCGCCCGGACCGTACAAGCATCCGGATGACTATTTCACCGAACGCCTTTCCGGACTCGGGTTGATCGAGACGGTGGCAGCGTTCGAGCTCACCGGCGATGCTCGCTACCGCGAACGGATTGCCGCACGTGTCGGCTGGCTCAGCGACCAGCAGCACGCCAATCCCGATGGCCTGGGCGACGACGGCTCCTGGCGCAATAGCTGGAACGTCCACGAGAACGACCCGGGCGGCGACAACGACGTGCGCGGCGCCTCGCCTTGGATGAGCGAGAACATCGTCGATGGCCTGTGGCACGCGTGGCTGGTGACTGGTGATGCCCGTATCCCGCCGATGATCACGGCGTTCGGCGCTTACCTGGAGCGCTACGGCTGGATCGATCCCTCGTTGCTGGTGCACCCCCACGACTGGCGCAACGAATGCTCCGGTTCGGGCGGCCAGATTGCCTGGTACTGGTCTTCGTCGCGCGCAAAGACCGACGCCCTGATGAAGATCCAGGAGTCGGAAGGCTGGTACAGCGACGGTCATACCGTCGAGCTGGGGCTGCCGGTGGCTGCTGCCTATTACTTCGAGAAGGATCCGGTGAAGTCTGCGGCGTTGAAGAAACGCTTCGCGGCGCTGTCGTCGTCCTATAGCGAGTCCTGCGCGTCCATCTCCGATACGTTGCGCCGATTCAACTGGAACAATCGTGGCGCTGGCGTCGCGCAGTGGATGATCAAGCAGCCGGCGGGCTCCGGTCTCACCCATCCGTCGAACCTTCTCGGTAGCGCGCCATGAACCGTCGCGTCGCCGTCCTGCGCAGTATCGGTATCGTCACGGTGTCGACGTATATCGAGTACGCGCTCGGGCTGCTGATGAGTGTGTGGATTGCTCGTTCTCTGGGTCCGGCCGACTTTGGCCGTTATGCCTTCACGGTCTGGTTGTGCGGCTGGCTGATTGTCTGCTCGAATCACGCACTCACCACCTCGTCGACGAAGTTCATCGCCGAGGCCGACGGCATGGGCGATCCCGGACTCGCCTCCAGTCTCGCCGCGCGCTTTTCGCGCATCCAGACCTTCAGCTCGCTGGTCGTTATCGGTCTGTTCGCTTTGATCGCCGCCCTGACCAGTCCGGCCGAGTGGGGCACGTCCCTGCTGCCGATCATGGTCCTGGTCGTCATTGCCGTGGTTGCCAAATCGAACTACGCGGTGCTCGTGGCCATCGGCAAGGGCCAGGAGCGCTTCGAACCCGAGGCTATTGCCACGGTGGTCGGCGGCATCGTCGGCATGCTCTTCGTCCTCGGCGCCATGGTGATGCACGCCGACCTCATTACCTTCGTCGCGTTGTTCGCCGTCGCCTGCCTGCTGCTGAACCTCCTGAATCGTCTGTGCTATCGGCATTACTGCCGGTCGTTCGCCCCCGGGCCGATCCCACCGGCGACGAATGCACGGGTGAACCGGCACCTCAAGCTGACCGCGGTACTCGTGCTGATGGGTTCGTTCCGCGTGGGCACCATCGAGGTCTTCCTGCTCAATACGTTCTCGGGATCGGTGGCCGTGGGCTATTTCGCGATCGCCGGTACGTTGACGCGCGGTGCCGTCCAGTTGTTCTCGGTCGGCCTTACGTCGACCCTGTTGCCCTACATGGCGAAGACCTTCGGTGAGAGTGGGACGGCGCGCGCCGCGCGTTTTCTCTCCGAAGCCACGCGCTTCTATTGGGCGGTGGGTATCGCCATCGCGGGCCTCGGCCTGGTGACGACGCCGGAGATCGTCAGGCTGATGTATGGCAACCGCTATGTCGATGCGATCCCGGCCATCGAGGCCACCCTCGTACTGGGCGGGCTGTTGCTTATCGGCAACGGCATCGCAGCCTTCCAGACGGTCGTCGATCGTCAGGACGACCGTATCCGCATCGCCACGGTCGCCGTCGTCGCGAACGCTGTTTTCGGCATCGCGCTGATCCCGACGTTCGGCCTTGCCGGCGCGGTGATCACGTACGCAGCCACGCGCATCGTCGAGATGGCGCTGGCCATTCATTACCTGCGCAAGGCCACCAGCGGCGCGCTGCCGGTCGCGGCGATGTCCCGGCTGTTCATGGTCGGCCTCGTGGCGACCGCCGCGGCGTGGGGGGTCACGGTCGCCACGCCGTCCCGCCTGGGTTTCCTGGTGGGGGCCGCGGTGTTCATGGCTGTGTATGCGCCGCTAAGCGTCGTCGTCCGTTACTGGACCAACGACGACCTGCTGCTGATGGCCGGCATCAGTCGTCGCCTTGGGCCTCCCGGTCGTGTGTTCCTGCGCGCCCTCAACTTCGTCCAGCCGTCCGCGGCGAAGGCCAGCCCATGACTTACCTGAGCACCATCCTGCGTACCGTCGACGAAGTGCGCGCCATGAGCGAAGAGCTCGCCGCTGTCGCGGAGCTATCCGGGGCGGCAAGCGGCATCGTGCAGCATCCGGACTGGATCGCCTTCGAAGTGGAGAGCCGGCACGACGGCACCGTGCCGCATGTGATCGTGGTACGCGACAGTACCGGGCAGGTGGTCGGCTACGCGCCCTTGCTGGCGATCGTGCATACCGCGCGGCTCGATGTCGCCGGCCGTCGCGTTCGTCTGTATCGCGGCGCGGCCCTGCGGCTGCTCGGTGCGGGCATCGTGGCCGATGAAGCCAACCGCGATATCGTCGGCCTGGTGGTGGCTCGCCAGCTGATGGGTGACGACGACGTACGTGTCGTGCGCATCCAGGAGGCCGATCTGCCCAATCGCTTCGCCGAGGCGCTTTCGCGCGGTGGCGGCTTTCGCACCGTGGCGGCGCATCTGCTCGACCAGGTGCAATGGTCGATCGACCCGCAGACCTCATCGGATGCGTGGCTGGCCGGCTTCGACAAGAAGAAGCGCGGCGACCTCACCCAGCGGGTGGGTCGCGCCTATCGCAAGCTGGGCGGCGATGCCGCCTTGCATACCTTCGACCGCGCCGAGGACATGCCGACGTATTGCCGGCTGATGAACGAACTCTACGCACGTACCTGGCATCACGCCGATCTGCCCACCGACTGGGAAGCGCCGGAGCGCGTCGCGCTGTTCACCCGGCTCGCCGCGGCAGGGCAGTTGATCGGGCACGTGGTGGTCAGGGAAGGCCGGCCGCTGGCTTATGTGCATGGTTACCTGCTCGGCGGCACCTACCTGGTCGATGACCTGGGTTACGACGAGGACGTCGCCAAAGTAGGTATCGGCTCCGTCGCGACGTTCGAGGCCATTCGTGCCCTTATCGATCGTTTTCCGGGAGTGAGGATCAGTTTCGGCTACGGCGACAACCAGTACAAACGCGTGCTCGCCAGCCGTAGCGAGGCGTGTGGCTCGCTCTACGTGGTCCGTGCGACGCGCGCGACCGCAGGATTTCACGCTTACGCGCCGGTTCGCTGGCTGTATCAGGGTCTGCATCGTGTTCGTAACGATATGATCCGCAGAAAATCCGTAGGTCGGACGACCTAACGCGCGAGGCGTATATTCGGCAAGAACAGCGGGGCGCATGCTGCAGCTGCCGAAGCTGCACGAGTTGCCCATGAACGCCCATGTCGACTCCACCCGTACGGAGGCGATGGCACGGCTGCCGTTGTTACGCCAGTTCCAGGAAGCACGTTATACGAGGCGATTTTTCGCCCATCATGCGCTCACGCATCACCTGTACCGGGGTGTTTTTCCGTCCTTCGACGAGGCACGGGCAAGTATTCCGCCGTCGAGCGTGAGTGGTTACGACAACACCGAATCCGCCGACCTGTACCGCGAGCGGACCCGCCGGGTCTTTATCAACGACTACCCGATGATCTACTGGCTGGGACGCTGGTTCGCCAACGGCGCGCACCGTGTCTTCGACATAGGTGGCCATATCGGTATCGCCTATTACGCGTATCAGAAGTACCTCGATTATCCTTCGCACCTGAGCTGGACGGTGATGGATGTGCCGGCCGTGAATGCGGCGGGCGCCCGCTGGGCGAGCCAGAATGATATGGCCAGGCAGCTTCATTTTGCCGATGACGTCAGTGCGGCAGCGGGATCCGACGTGCTGTTCGCTGCCGGTTCGCTGCAGTACCTGAGCTATTCGCTCGAGGACGCGTTGCGTGCGATGGCGATCAAGCCGAGGTTCCTGCTGCTCAACTCCGTACCCATCCACATGCGCGAGTCGTATTTCACGGTACAGAACATCGGGACCGCCTGCTGTCCGTACCGGATCACCGCCGAGAGAGAGTTCCTCGGCGGACTGGCGAAGCTGGGATACGAGATGCAGGACCGTTGGGAGAATCCGCAACGGTCCTGCATCATTCCGTTTCATCCCGAGCGCTCGCTCGATCGCTATTTCGGATTTGCGTTTCGGTTAAACATGCCCACGACTGCGTAACCACCAGGGCAGGACCCACCACATCAGCGCAATCAGTGCTCCCAGTGCCGCCGCCGCGATGTTGCCTACGGTGTCGCCCATCACGGCGGACAGCACCAGCTGAGTGACGAGCACCAGGGCGATGGCCAGGGTCACCGCACCGGCCAGCATCTGTCGTCCTGCGACCACTTTGAACCGCTCGCGGTCACGCAGCGGGCGGATCAGCCGATGCTGGATCGCCGGTCCGCTGAGCATCACCAGGCTGATCAGCGAAAAGATGAAGGTCGCGAGGAAGATGTGCTGCTCGGAACCGACAAGTCGTGAGAATCCAGGTGCAAACGGTACCGCGATAAGGAAGCCAGAGAGCAGCTGCGAGGCGGGTAAGAGAACACGCAGCTCGCCCAGCAAATCCGTGAGGTCGCCGTCACCGGTCGCCTCGTTATCATCGAACGCTGAAGACATGTGCGTGCTCCTGTCAGGGGAGGGAATAGTCAGCTGGCTGGCGTGATGTTGCCGTCCTTGGCCTCGCCCTTCCTCGCCCGGCGCTGCTCCATCCAGTCATACAGCACGGGCAGCAAGACGAGGGTAAGCAAGGTGGAGGTAATGAGCCCTCCCACCACCACCGTAGCCAACGGTCGCTGAGTCTCTGCCCCGACGCCGGATGAGAGCAGCATAGGCAACAGTCCCAGGATTGCCACGCTGGCGGTCATCAAGACGGGGCGCAGCCGTAGTGCCGTGCCCCGGACCACGGCGTCACGCGCGCTGAGCCCGGCCTTCTGCTGCTCGTTAAGGAAGCTCACCAGGACAATGCCGTTCAACATCGCCACACCGAACACCGCAATAAAGCCGATGGCAGATGGCACGGAGAGGTACTGCCCGGTGATGAACAGACCCACGATGCCGCCGATCACCGCGAAAGGCACATTGGCGAGGATCAGGAAGGCGTAACGCACCGAATTGAACGCGGTATAGAGCAGGACGAAGATGAAGAAGATCGTTGCCGGGACGATGATCGACAGCCGCTTCAACGCACGCTGCTGGTTTTCAAAGGCTCCGCCCCACTCGGTGTAATAGCCAGTCGGTAGTTTGACTGCCTGGGCCAGCTTCGCGTTCGCTTCCTGGACGAAGCCATCGATATCACGGCCGCGCACGTCCATCTGGATCACGGCGTACCGTTGCAGCTGTTCGCGGCGGATGAACGAGTACCCTTCCGCCGTGCTGACCTTCGCTACCTGTGATAGCTGGATCAACGCGCCGGAAGGCGTGCTTACCGGGAGCCGCTCGATCGCCGGCAATGAGGACTTGCTCGCTTCGTTCAAACGCACGGCGATGTCGAAGCGTTTGACGCCATCGAGCAGGGTACCCACGGGTTCGCCGCCGATGCCGTTACGCACGACGGTAAGGATGTCGTCAGCGTTGAGGCCGTAACGAGCCAGGGCATCGCGGTCGATCTCGATGCGAATCTGCGGCTTACCGATATTCGCTTCCAGGCCAAGGTCGGCCACGCCAGGCACGGTGGCGAGAGTGTTCTTGATCCTGGCGCTCAGCCGGTCCAGTTCGGCAAGGTCATTGCCGTAGAGCTTCAATGCAAGCGTCGCGCGCACGCCGGAGATGAGCTCCTCGATGCGCATCTGAATGGGTTGCGTATAGCTGACCACGGCGGTCGGAAGGAGCGCCGTGAGTTCGGTCTGCATCGCTTCCTCGATGCTTTCCAACGTCTCTCCGTCGCGCCACTGCTCCTTCGGCTTGAGCGGGGTGTAGACCTCCATGTAGTTCACGTCGGCCGTCTCGCCCTTCTCTGCGCGGCCAATCATGGACAAGGTCGTCTCGACTTCGGGGAACTTCGCCTTGATCCGTTGCGCGACCTGGTTCGAGATATCGATCGATTCCTCGAGCGAGGCGGATGGAATCGAGGTGATTCGCCACATGATCGCGCCTTCCCGAAGGTTGGGCATGAACTCCTTACCGAGAAAAGGGAAGAGCGCCAGACTCCCGACCAGCGCGGCCGTGGCCATGCCAAGCACCGCCTTGCGGTGGGCCAGTGACCAGTCAAGCACGCGGGCGTAGCCGCGTTTCAGAGTCGCGACCAACCGGGTGTCCTTCTCTGTTTTCGGCTTGAGCACGAGTGCCGCCAGCACGGGAATCAGGGTCAGGGCGAGAATCAACGAGCCGGCCATGGCGAAGGTGATATTGAGGGCCATCGGTTTGAACATCTTGCCTTCCAGTCCCTGCAGGCTGAACAGCGGCAGGAAGACGACGATGATGATGCCGATCGCGAAGGCGATGGGGCTTGCCACTTCGCGGGCCGCCTCGAGCACGGCCGCGGTCTTGTCGACGTGCCCGCCATGCGCCTTGCGCTCGGCCATGATGCGGAAGGCATTCTCGACCATCACCACCGAGCCATCGACCATCATGCCGATGCCGATCGCCAGGCCCGCCAGCGACATGAGGTTGGCTGAGAGCCCGGCCTTCTCCATGCCTATGAATGCGATCAGCATGGCCAGTGGCAAGGTCACCACGACGATCAGCGCACTGCGCAGTTCGCCCAGGAAAAGGAACAGAACGATGGCGACGAGGATCGAGCCCTCGATCAGCGCCCGCACCGCCGTACCGACCGCCGCATTGACCAGGTCGGTGCGCTCGTACACGGGTTTGATCGTGGTGCCGGGAGGCAGCGCCTGCCTGACCGTGTCGAGCTTCGCTTTCACGGCATCGACCACGCTCTTGGCATTCTCGCCGATGCGGGCTAACGCCTGGCCCATCACCACTTCCTTGCCATCGCGAGTGACCGCGCCGGTACGCGGCGCGCCGGCCTCGATAACGGTGGCGACATCGCGAACGTAGATCGGCGTGCCGTCTTCGCTCTTCAGGACGATGTTGCCGATATCGTTGGCGTTCTTGACCAGGCCCAGGCCACGAACCAGGTACTGCTCACGGCCTACGTCGATGAAGTTGCCGCCGACCTGGGCGTTATTTGCCTCCAGCGCCTGCATCACTTCCTTGAAGCCGAGGTGGTGTGCGATCAACCGCATCGGGTCGACCCGCACCTGGTACTGCTTCTCCTGACCACCCCAGGAGGTGACATCGTCCACGCCCGGTGCCGTGCGCAGGATCAGCCGCACCGTCCAGTCCTGCAGCGTACGCAGGTCCATGTCCGACGGGGCGTTCTTCAGCTTTTCATCGGCGCGCTCGACCGTGTACCAGAACACCTGGCCGAGACCCGAGGTATTGGGGCCCATTTCTGGTTTGCCGTAACCTGCTGGCAAGCGATCGCCGACCTGCTGCAGGCGCTCGTTCACCAGCTGACGCGCGAAGTAGATGTCCATGTCATCGGCGAAGTACACCGAGACGTAGGACAGGCCGAAAAGGCTGACCGAGCGGATCTCCTCGACCTTCGGCAACCCGGCAAGTGCCGACTCCACGGGATTGGTAAGCAACTGCTCGACATCCTCGGCGGCAAGGCCGGAGGCTTCGGTGTAAACGTTCACCTGCACCGGTGTTACGTCCGGGAAGGCGTCGATCGGCAAGGTGCGAACGGCCTGGAAACCCAGGAAGCCGACCACAGCGAAGACGATCAGCACCAGCACTTTGTATTTGAGGGAGAGTTCGACCAGACGCTCCAGCATCAGTCTTCTCCCAACTGCGAGCGCAGGATGCGAGCTTTCAAGGCGAACGCTCCCTTGCGCACGTACGGTGCACCCGCGGCGAGTCCCTGCTTGATCTCGGTCCAACCGTCGCGGGTGTCGCCGACCTCGACCGGAACCGGTTCAAACTGGCCGGGCCGGGTAGTTCGCACGAAGACCGTGGCCTGGTTCTGCAGGAGCACGATGGCCTCTGCGGGCACCGCCAGTTGCCGCGTAGCCGAGGTGATGGCGATATGGCTTTCCACAAGTTCGCCCGGGTGCAGCAAGTCTTTCTCATTGGCCACCTGGATGCGGACATCGACGGTGCGGGTTTTTTCATCGGTCTGGTGCGATCGCTGCACGACCTTGCCGGGCAACTCGGTGCCATGCGCGACGATGGTCACCGTATCGCCTTCCTTGACCTGTTCAGCGGCGGCAGGGGAAAGACGCGCCTCGACCCACACGGACGACTCGGTAACCAGGGTGAACAGAGGCCGCCCTGGTTCGATCCGTTCCCCGACCAGGAACGCATCGGTCGTCACGCGCCCGGCACGTGGAGCGAGCAGCTCGAAGCTACCGTCCGCTGCGGATGAGCCTCGCTTGATCAGACGGGTGATCTGCGCGTCGGACAAACCGTAGGCCCTGAGCTTCGCCTTGGCCTGATCGCGCTGCACCAGGGCTTCGTTATAGCGACGTGCCGACACCGCCTGCGCGCCGAGTGCAGCCACGCGCTGCCAATCCTGGCTGGCTACGATGAGCTGGCCTTGTGTCTCCGCCACCTCGACGCTGGAAAGCACGACGAGGGGTGAGCCAGCCGCGACGATGTCGCCCAGCCTGGCTTTGCGGGCGATGACCTGGGATGCGACCCGCGGTGAGACCAGCACCGTGTTGTACGCATCGACTTTGACCTCGCCGGGTGCCTTGATCTGGTCGGACACCGTACGGACGGCAAGGGTCTCGACCACGATGCCGGCCGTTCTGATCGCAGCGGCATCGAGCACGAGAGGATGGCTCGTGGCCTCTTCCGCGCCGACGGCGGGCGAGGGGCTACCCAGCAGCACGGCCAGTGACAGGGACAGGACGGTGGGATGGAGAAGGCGCGCGGTCATCGGGAAGTGTCCTTGGAGGGGCCATCGATCCATTCGGTCAGGCGACCGGAGGCGGCGAGGTAATCGAACCAGGCCTGCCAGGTCTGGCTTTCCAGCGCGCGGCTGGAGAGTGCTGAATCGAGGCTCTGTTTGAGTTGCACGAGGTAGTCCGAGGTGCCGATCTCGCTGGCTTGCCACAGCTTCTCGAGGGTCTGGACGCGTTCGTCGAAAGCGTTGGCGCGGCTTTGCCGGAATGACGCCGCCGCGCCGCGCAGGGCGGCATAGGTGGCCCGGGTCTGTTCGAGTGCGGCATCGGAACGCAAGGTGGTCGCCCGTCGTGAGGCGAATGCCGCGTCGGCATCGGCCTGGGCAGCGGCGATCTCGGCGCGACCGGTGTTCAGGATCGGAATCGGAATGGACACGCTGATGCCGACGACACGATCCGTGCGCGTGCCACTTCGCACGCGCCCGCCAGTCAGGCTCACCGTGGGATCGGGCCGCTGCGCACGCTGGGCGACCACGACGCCGGCCTCGGCGCGGTCCTGATTCGCCTGCGCCCGAATCAGATCCGGCCGGTCGGTCGCCGGCATGGGAGCGATCGCATCCGCCTCTGGAGGCAGGGCCGGGGGCAGTCCGGGCAAAGCCGCGTTGGTATCACTACCCACCGCGGCTAAGGCGGCCAGCGAGATAGCCTCCTGGCCAACCAGTGACGCCTGCTGGATCTGCGCCTCGCCCAGGGCCAGGCCGGCCAGGTCGCGTTCCGAGGTGCTGATGTCGCCTACTCTGAGGCGCTGGGCTGCCAGCTCGTCGAAACGCCCCATCAGGGCCAGGCGTCGACGACCCAGCTCGGTTTGTTCCCGCGCGAGAATCGCGCTCGCCCAGGCTTTCAGCCAATCCGCGGTGACATCGCGACGTGCGAGCGTGTAGGCCGCTTGGCTGGCCCGCACCTCTGCGTCGCTCTCGACAGTCCGGGCCCGACGCTTGCCGAACAGATCCAGCGCAAGGCTGGCACCGGCGGTGCGCCGATCGACATCCGCGTTCTCGCCCTCCACTTGCACCGAGGGGTTGTAGAGCGGTTGTGCGGCGGCGCGAGCGCGTGCCTGCGCGGCGCGCAGCTCGGCATCGGCTACCTGCACCTGCGGACTGTTGGCCCACAGGTCACGAAGCGCGGCTTGCAGCGCAGGAGGTGGGATCGGGGCCGGCGCTGACTCGTCCGGGTGCGGGGAAGCGGAAACGGTGGCGGCTAGGAACACGCACACGGCGCCCCAGGGCGCGGCACGTAACAAAAACATGGGGAAAGTCTCCTGAAAACCAGCAACGACCGACGCGCCCGGCATGCCGGGCGAGCGTCGGAGACGGAGGGTTTCAGGCGATAGGAGGCCGTAGCGGCGCGCGATTGAACAGCGGCATCGGTGCCGCCGGAAGGTGGCTCACGACAGTGGGCAAGCCGACGACAGCGATGAGAGCGGGCATGGTCGCGGGTAATGCTGTTGCGTGTGCGCAAGCGCAGTGGCAGCCGCCGGGCTCACCGAGCAGACAAGCATCGCCGTCGTCTACGGAAGAGGTCGATGCTTGCAACACGCTCACTATCTCGGCGTGATCGCCGGACGGCGCACTGGATGCCAGGCTGGGGCCGTCCATGACGCACACGGTTCCCGCTGCGATCTTGATCATCAGCGCCGCGATCAACAGCAGCCAGCCACCTTTGTGGCGGCGCAGGCGCTGAATCATCGTGGGAAGTGGGCGGGACATGGTGTGGATGCTAGGGGATGGCCTGCCTGTTAGACAATTCCATCGGAACAATCCGGCGTATTTTTCAGAATGATCCGATATCCGTCGCCGTGAGGGACCCCTAGTCTTCCGGCCCATGATCTGGAAGAAATCGATGATCGCGGCCGTCTCGGCTGCCATGGTGAGGCGCTACCCGGCGCCCTGGACCGCACTGACGTTCGCCGCGGTTCCCGTGCTTCTGCGTTGTGTGTCCTCGCACGTCGGCGGCGCGTTGTTGCTTTGCGTTGGGCACGATGGCTTTCGATCAACGTTGGTCGTCGGTGCAGCGGTCTTCGCATTGAGCTTCGTCGGATTCCTCAAGTACAGCTCGCGCGCCGAGTTGCTAGCGTATGCACTGTGGGTGGTGACGTTCCTTTCCGTTGCCGTCCTCGGAATCGTGATGTTCGAGGCCTTTGGCCCACCCGAGCAGTGGAGTGGCTCGCTGTCGCTGCCGGCGATGGTGGTAATGAGTTGCTGTGCCGGCGTCATTTCCGGTGCGGTCCTGAGATTCACGCTTTTCTGTAGGAGCCGCTTCAGCGGCGATGGGTGCTAGCGACAAGGTCAGGAAGCCGCCCGAGAACCGCCCGGAGGTAGTCGGGCGACTCCCCGAGAGCGTGACATTGTGGCGATCAGCGCCTCATCAGTTCAGTAAGATTATTAACGTGATGCTGGTTTGCGGTAAGAAAATTGTCGACAGACAGGATCCTGCCTTCCGGATTCAGGATGGAGATGTCAACTCCAGCGATCAGGTTGTCGAGGTCCGTAAGGTGTCCGTAAAAATGGGACTCCATTGCCGACAGCTCGTACTCCTTGATCGTGGCGTTGTCGGGACCGAAAAAGCGTGCTTTGAACGACGTTTCAAGGCCATTTGATGACCAGGCGGCGAACATCAGGTTAGAGCGGGGATGAAATGGTTTGAATGTAACGATGCCAGGCCCGTCGATCGCGACGTGGATGAGGCCACCAAGGTAGTCCTCGGGCGGCAGGTCGCCTTCATTGGTGAACCGATGCTTCCCAGGCGTATCCGTGCTGATCGTGAGCCACTTTCCCTCTTGTCCATCGACGGTGAGTGGTCCTGGTTTAAACGCATTGAAGGTCTCATTGATATCGTCCAATGAGACTTTCCAATCAGACGGAATTTTCATGGCATGCTCCTTATGCTTGGCTGGACGGCACGCTTTGGCGCGCCGGAGGCCGCCGTCAATGGGGCCTCTTTCGAGGATGCTTCGTTTCTCGCGTCTGTTCAATCCCGTCTGCGCTACCATCGTTGCGCGTATGCGGCAGTGACGTAGCAGGTGATTGACAGGCTTGGAATTGGCTGGTGCGAGAAGAGCATCGCCGATGAATCGGCTCCCACAGGTGGCGTGGCGATTGGGGCGGTCGTTGTTACGTTCACGCATTCTGTACGGACACGGTGAAAGATTCTCCGCCAGGAAGCGTTCCATGCAGCCTGACCCGGCTGCGGCGGTCACGGGGTGTGGCGATGAACGGGAAGGGAAGCAGGTTACTGCTCAGGATGGCGTGCGTTCTCCTGGCCGTCTGGTCGGCCACCAGCGTGGCGCATGACGCCCGGGACAAGATTTCCGGTTGCCTCAAGAAGGTCGACTGGGAAGCGACTGCGTTCGGTGCCCAGGACGACCCGGAAGAGATTTTTGTATCGGCGGAAGCGTTCGACCGGTTGGCCGGATGCGTCGCGCCGGCGGCGGCTTCATCCGGAGCATCGACGGGCAGGATCTTCCATCGGGGGTTTACCTATGTGAGATCGCCTCAGTATCCGGGCGCTTGCGATGAGCTCAAGGCGGATGTGGTTCGGTATGCGTGGTGTACGGGCGCGCGGGGGCCTTCGACGCATGATCCGAAGCTGGTCGGTTGTGTGAATGAGTATTGCGATTTCAGTGTTGCGGATACGCGGCGGAGGTTTGGTGGGCCTTAGGTGCTGGCCCGCTGGCGCGGGATCGCCGATGAATCGGCTCCCACAGGAGCATTCGCCGCTGAAGCGGCTCCCACAGGAGCATTCGCCGATGAATCGGCTCCCACAGGGGCATTCGCCGCTGAAGCGGCTCCCACAGGGTTGGCCTGGCCGGGTTTGGGGAGTTCGAAGTCGCGGTAGCGGCCGGGGTCGCCGGTCATGCCGGATTCGGCGGCTTTGGCGATGTTGTACATCTCGCGCGCGGTGACGTAGTGGAGGACGTAGTCGCGGCCGTCGTTGTACGTCGACTCCAGGTAATCGTGCATGGCATCCACGGGCGGGCCGAGGAGGGTGTCCATGTCGCCCTCCTGCGTGCCGTGCGTGTGGATCTTGATGAAAGTCCACTCCGGTCGGCCTTCGACGTGGATCCCCGTGCGTACCCATTGGTCCACGCGTGATGGCGTGGGCGGGCAGCCGCGGCGGATGTCCGAATTCTCGATGCGGGGAATGATGCCGAAGCGGCGGTTCTTCCAGTTGAGGCCGAGCACGCCCTGGACGATCAGCAGATCGCCCGACGGCTCGCCGCCCACGCGCATGCGCACGCCGGTATCGTGTGACTTGCACTTATGCGGATCGTCGGCGGCGTAGTAGATGGCGTTGGACATCCGCGTCTGCGTGTCGCTGGGTGCCGAGGGTAGAGTGAAGTCGGCGTAGCAGCCGAGTTCGCGCAACAGGATCAGTTCGTTATTGATGCCGCACCAGCGGCCATCGGCGCGCGAGTTGTCCAGGCACCAGTTGCCGTGAATGAAGGCGAAGCGCAGCTGCCCCGTTGCCGGATCGCGTGGCAACGCGTTGTGCCTCTCGTGCAGCAGCCGGTTGAAACGATCGATCGTGGCGACGAAATTCTCCGGCGTGTCGTTGTCGTGGTGAAGATGGATTTCGATTTCGCCATAGCCGTCGGCACAGAGCGACTCGATCTTGTCGAGGTGCTCCTCCACGTATTCCTCTTCGGGGTAGAAAAAGCTGTGCTGCGGCACGCGGCCGTCGGCATCGCGGTGGCGCGAGGCCAGGGCGCGATAGTCCGTGCACCAGCGGTCGACGCGACGGCGCTGCGTGTCCATGTCCACACGGCCCCAGTTTGGCTCGAAGTGGTCGACGAAGCAGAACATGATGTGGACCGGGCCAGTCACTTTCGGGATCTTGGGCCGGGTGAGGTATCCCCACAGCCAGTACTGCATGTTGCGCGCGCGGATCGCTACGGTCACCGCGGCGGCGACTACGAGCAGGACCAGGACGAACAGGGCGATGACGATCACACGGCGGCTCCGGCTGGCACCAGGGTGAGCAGTTGCTCGGCGTTGTTGCGCCACTGCCGCTCGCTGGCGATGTAATCACGCGCGGCATGACCCACGCGCCTGCGCTCATCGGTCAGCCGGGCCAGTTCGAGCACGCGCTCGACGCAGGCGGCGGCATCGCCGTGCGGGAACAACCATCCCGTGCGGCCATCGGCGATCACCTCGGCGACCGGTGCGTAATCCGGTGCGACCATGGGAACGCCCATGCCCATGAACTCGAACAGTTTCATGGGAGAACCGTAGTGATTGGAATTCGGCAACACGGCATAGTCCATGCAGGCGATCCAGCTGGCTACGTCCTCGTGCGGCACCCGGCCCGGAAGCAGGACGCGTTCGCTGAGGCCGCGTTCCGCGACCAGTGCACGCACCGCCGGCAGGGTCTTGCCGTCGCCGACGAAGACCAGGGCAAGTTCGGGTACGTCATGCAGCCGGTTCGCGATGGCTTCGACGAAGTCGTCCACGCCATGCCAGTGGGCAAAGGCACCGATGTGTCCGCAGACTGTGCGCCCGCTGAGCCCGCGCTCCTGGCGCAGGGTCTCGCGATCGAAGCGGCCCGGATCGAAGCGGGCGAGGTCGACGGCGTTCGGTGAGATCACCGAGGGTGCGATGTCGCCATAGGCGGCGATGGCCTGGTCACGGAAATAGGTGGAGATGAATACCAGGCCGGTGGCATGGCGCAGGCACCAGCCTTCGATGCGTCGCGCAAGGCCCTTCATGGTCAGCGGCCGTACCCGGTCGACCAGGGCCGAATCGTTGATTTCCAGCACCAGCGGGATGCCGCGACGGCGGGCAAGCCACACCGTGGCGAACAGGAACAGCGAGTAACGTTCGTAGATCAGCTTCGGCGGATGCGTGCGCCACGCGCGCTGCATCCGTAGGAGGGTGACAAGGTTGTAGAGCAGCTCGAACATTTCGAACACCACGCCGGGCAGCTTCGTCACGAAGCCTGCGAGGCGACCGCGCTCGCCGCCAGCCGCCTCGGGTTGCTCACGTTCCGGATCCGCACCGGGAAACGACATGACCGACACCTCATGCCCAAGCCCACGCAGCGCGTGCACGATCCCACGGATATGCACGCCTTCCACGTGGCGCCCGCGCGTCCGGTGGTGGTAGAGGATGTTCAAGGGGCGTTGCCGGGAAGCGCGCCAAAACGAATGCCCTGGTCGATCCACTCCGGCAGGAGCACGTCGAGTGCTTCGGCCGCCTTGTCGCTGTCGTCGTGCATGAGCACGATATCGCCAGCGGCCGGCGGATCGTTGCGCAGGCGCGAGATGAGCGCTTCGATCGGGCGGTCCTGGTAATCGAGGCTGTCATACGACCAGTAGATGAAGCTGCGCTTGCGTCGGGCGAAATGCAGCAGCAGCTTCGCGCCGATATAGCCGTGCGGCGGACGCATGCGGTGGTATGGCCGGTTGTCGAACAGGCGCAGCAGGGCGTCGGTCCTGTACACCTCGTCGAGCTGCTTGCGCAGGTCCATGTTGCTGAAGGACCAGTGGCTGTACGAATGGTTGCCGATCATATGACCGTCGGCGACGATCCGCTGGACGATTTCGGGATATTGCTCGATCTTCTCGCCGACCAGGAAAAAACTCGCCTTCACGCCATGCCGCGCCAGCGTGTCGAGCAGCTTCGGCGTGTGCTCCGGGTCCGGGCCGTCGTCGAAACTCAGGTAACGCAGGTCGTGGTCGCGCGTGCGCGTGAGCACGAGTGCTTCAGGCAGCAGGCCGAGCAGGTCGTGCTTTTTCAGTTTCCAGTTCATGCATTTGCGCCAAGATGTGCCGGTTCTCCGGCGGCCACGCGATGGAGTGTGTGCTCCAGACGGTCGATGTTTTCGTCCCAGCGAAACGTGGCCGCATGCGCGGCGATGACGACGGGATCGAAATGGCGCTCGAAGGCTTCGACCAGCGCCGTGCCCAGTTCATGCGGTTGGTGCGGCGGTACCAGCAGGCCTGCCGTCTCAGGCAGTACTTCCGGAATGCCGCCGACGGCCGTCGCGACCACCGGTGTGCCGCAGGCCATGGCCTCGAGCACGACGTTCGGCACGCCCTCGTTGTGGCTGGGCAGGCAAAGCACGTCGGCCGCGCGGAACCAGTCGGCGAGCGCAGAGTGATCCACCGCGCCTTCGAAGCGCACGGCCGGCGCGCAGCACAAGGAGGCGGCGCGATCTTCCAGGTTCGCGCGTGAGGGGCCTTCACCGACGTAGATGAGGCGTGCGTCGTGATGGCGTTTTACCAGCATGGGGAACGCTTCGATGAGGTCGTGGCAGCCTTTGGTGGCCTTGAGGTTACCTGCGTAAAGCACGATGGGCACTTCGGCCGGAAGGCCTAGCCGTTGCCGCGCGGCGGTACGATCGCCGCGGTTGAAGACCCGCGTGTCGACGCCGTTGTAGAGCGCTTCCACGCGGTCGGCCGGCGCACCCAGGGCCACCGCCTTGCGTGCCAGGGCCTTGCTGACCGCGATCACCGCTCCCGCACCACGCAGGGCGGCACGAATCTGCGGCCGGCGCAGGCGTGCTTCGGCCTGCACGTTGAGGTCGCTGCCATGCACCTTGACTACATAGGGGATGCCCAGCATCCGCGCCACCCAGGCACCGGCCACCGCATCGGGAAACGCCCAGCTGGCCAGCAGCACGTCATAGTGTGCGGCGCGTAGTTCACTGCCGCGCTGCCACATCACGCTGGCGAAAAAACAGAAGGCGTTGAGGAAGCGGCCGAAACGCGGCGGGTGGTAGAAGGTGAAATGGTCGCGGTGGACACCCGGCACGTGCACACTGCCCTTGGCGCCGGCCAGGCGGTCGCGGAAGTCGACCGCGGTGAGCACATCCACTTCGTGGCGCTCGGCCAGGCGCTGGAACTGCTGGCGGTTGAAGGTGCCGCGGCGAGGATCCCAGGGCGTCGGGAACAGGTTGGTCAGGATCAGGATCTTCATGATGCCGCCTCCATGTCGCCAAAGTAGAGCTTCCCGTAACGTGCCGCCATGGCTTCGAGCGATCCGTGCGTCTCCACCCACTGGCGAGCGGCCCGGCCGAACGACGAGGCGCGCTGGGACTCGTGGAGCATGCCGATCAGGGCGCGGGCAAGTGCCGGCGCGTCGGCCGGAGGCACCAGGCGTCCGGTGGCGTCGTCGCTGACGATCTCGGCATTGCCGCCGACGTCGGTCGCGACAATCGGCAAGCCGGTAGCGCAGGCTTCGAGCAGGGCCATGGAGTAGCCCTCGGTGATGGACGAAAGCACGAACAGGTCGAAGCCCTGGAGCAATTGGCGCACGTCGTTGCGGTCGCCAAGGAAATGGACGCTTCCGGCCACGCCTTCGTCGAAGGCACAGGCGCGCAGCGTCTCGCGCAACTCGCCGTCGCCAACCAGGACAAGTGCAGTGTCCGGTCGGCTCGCGTGGACCTGGCGGAAGGCGCGAATCAGGCTGGCCTGGTCCTTGGCCCAGTTGAGCCGCCCGACCGTGCCGATGATCTGCGTGCCCGCGGGCACATTCAGCATGCGGGTGAGCCGCTCGTGCATGGTGTCCGAGGCCAGTTCGAAGCCGCCGAGCACGATGCCGTTCGGCACCACGCAGGCTTTCGCAGCCGGCACGATACCGCGATGCACCGCGTCGCGACGCGACGCCTCGCATACGGCGACCACGGCATCGGTGGCGTTCATGGCGCGGCGGAACAGCCATTCGCGCCGGCCCGGTTTCTGCTGGCCCCCCATGCCATGACGGGTGTTCACCACCTGGCGGATACCCATGCCGGCCGAGGCGAGCACGGCCTGGTAGTGAGCGACCGCGTTATGCGTGTGCAGTACCTCGGTGCGGTGAGCAGACATGAACCGACGCGCATGGCCGATGGCCCGCAGGTCGAAGCCAGTCCGCTTATGGCAGGCGTGCACGGGGATGCCAAGGGCATCGAGTTCGCCGGCGAGCGATCCGCGCTCGAACAGACAGACCACCTGCGCCTTGTGGCCGAGGCGGTGCTGTTCGGTGACCAGGTCGAGCACCATCCGCTCCAGGCCACCGCGATTGAGGTTCTCGACGAAGTGGGTGATGTTCACGAGGCCAGCTCCGAGACGGTGACGCGCAACTTGCCGCTGCGGGTCAGCGGAATATCGTCGACGAAGTGGCAATGCAGCTCGGCGCTTTCGCCCAGTACCTTGGCCACTTCATGGCGGATATAGTCGAGCGACTGATCGTTGAACGCTTCGCCGCGCACGATCGACAGGTCCAGCCGATCCAGGCGGCGCTGTACGAGCTGGAAGCGGGTCAGGCCCGGGACATCCTTGAGCATGTGCGGGAAGAACTCACCCGGCAGGACATGACCGGCCGGCGTGCGAATGGCATCGAGCTTGCGTCCATCCACCGAGGCCAGCATCGGCAGGCCGCGGCCGCAGGAACAGGGCTTGCCGCTGCCATGGGTGGCCATGTCGCCATTGACGTAGCGGACGAATGGCATGCCATAGTTGAACAGGTCGGTGATCGCAATCTCACCGCTACCCTTGTGAATCGGCTGGCCGTTGGCGTCGAGCGTTTCCACCACGAGGTGATCGGCATTCACGTGCAGGCCCTCGCGCTGCTCGCACTCGGACGCGATGAGCATGAACTCACGGCAGCCATAGGTGTTGAACGCCGGTGCGCCGAAGGCACGTTCGATGATCTCGCGCTGGAACGGGTGCAGGGCCTCGGCGGCGCCGATGATCGAGGCGGGCGACGCCACGCGACGGTTGTTCGCCAGCAGCCATTCGGCCAGGCGCACCAGCGGTCCCACGTACCCCACGATGACTTCCGGCCGGTAAGCGTCGATGGCGTCGGCGTAGTCGGCCAGGTTGGTTTCGCTCATGCGGAAGCTGTCGAGCAGCTTGCGTGCGAACACGGCGTTGTAGATGCGGTCCTTCAGCTGGTGGCTTGCACTGGGGTTGCCGACCGGGCCGCCCCAGAGAAAGAGCGTACGCCGGCCCATGCGCGAGCCAGCCCAGCCGTAACCGCGCCACATCACCGCGACGCGGCGGTCGTTGCTTTCGCGGGTAAAGCCGAAGCGTAGCGGTTCGCCGGTGGAACCACCGGTCGCCTTGTAACCGAGGCCGCCTTTCAATGACGTGGCTTTGAGGTCATCGGCATGGTTGCGGATATCGGCCTTGGTCAGCACCGGAAGCTGCGCGAAATCGGCCAGGCTGCGGATGTCCCGCGGCGCGATGCCGAGCGCGCTCCAGCGCTCGCGATAGTAGGGCACTTCGCGGTAGCACCATTCGAGCAGGGCTTGCAGCCGCTCGAACTGAAGCGCCTGGATTCGCTCCGGGCTGAGCCACTGATCGCTCTCGTAGCGCCGCATGTGCGTCGGCGTGGCGCGTCGACGCAGGCCGCCTTCGTAGACGGGCCAGATGACCTTGCGCAGGGCGGATTCATAGAGGCTCATACGGTTCTCAGCAGCACGGCGACGAGAACGAAGAGGGCGGCGACACTGCCCGCGGCGGCCGGCACCCAGCGCCATCCGCCATCGGAAATGCGGAAGAAGGGCAGTTCCGGCCAGCGTTTGCGTGCGCCGATGTAATGACCCGCGACCATCGCGGCGATCAGGTAGAGCACCACCATGTAGCTGCGGCTGAGGAAGAAAGCGGCGGCGAAAAGACCGCACAGCGAAAGCAGAAGGGTGAGCGCCAGCTGCTTTTCCATGACCCATTCGGCTTCCACCTTGGGGTCCGTGCCGGGCACGCGCACGTGACGGATGATGGTCAGCATCATCCAGAAGCCGTAGCCGACGAAGGCCAGCCACGTCACGAAACCGACGAAGCCGGTTTCAGCCAGTACCAGGACGAAGGAGTTGTGTGCGGTGAGTTCGTTGTACTCGGTGAAGTTGCCCGCACCCACGCCGAAAGCGGGGTTGTCGCGGAACATCTCCAGGCCTGCGTACCAGGCGTCGACACGTCCGGCGGCGGATTCTTCCCCGGCATCCAGTTCGTCCATGCGCGAGGAGACCAGCTTCATCGCGGTCAGGCCCACCACGCCGAGGATGCCCGCCACCACGACGCCCTTGCGATACCACACGTAGCAGCCAGCGATGATGAGCACGGCGAGCAGCGCACCACGCGAATTGGTCAGCACGATGCCGTAGAGGAGCAGCATGGCGCAGCCGAGCCACACCGGACGCATCGCCCCCGTGCCGCGACGGCCAAGAAACACCGCCATCGGCAGGCATGCGGCAAACAGCAAGCCCAGATCGTTCGGGTCATTGAAGATGCCGACGTACTGGATGCGCCCGCCTTCGCTCAGTGGAATTCCGGTCCAGCCAGTGCCAAGCCGGGACTGCTCCACGCCGTGCAAGGCGAGCACCGCCGCACAGACGACGAAGACGCCCATGGCGACACGTACGCGCTTCTGCGTGCTGCATGCGGCGCCGAAGACGAAGAAGGCAATCACCACCGGGCCGAAGCGAGCGAGCTCGTCGATCGCGCCACCGGTCCAGCCGTTGGTGACCTCGGAGATCATCAGGATCAGCAGGAAGGCCGGCAGGATAAGGAACTGCGGCGCGGCGAACGTCTTCGCACTCGAGAACAGCCACGAGGCGAACGCGAGCAGCAACACGACAGGCAGGATGGGCACGTTCTCCAGCCCCGGCAGGTAGTCCTGCGGCCGGATGATCGTGAGCACCACGTAGAGGAGGATCAGGGGGAACATGCGTGTTCCTTCGGGCCGTTCGCTTCGTGCGCGGCCGTGGGATAGCTCATCAGTTGAGGCAGGGCGAGCATGGCGGCGAACCAGCCCGGGCCCATGTTGCTTTCCACCGGCAGACGGTAGAGCGAGTAGCGGTTCTCGGAAGGCTCGGCGTTGGTTCCGCAGATGTAGCTGCAACCCAGCTTGAATCCGGCATTGCGTGTCGCTGCGATCACGGCATCGTTATAGGCACGGTCGCCGCCCACGGGATACGACATGAGGATGGCCGGGTTCTTCAGTTCGCGATCGAGCGTGGTCTTGGATTGGCGGATCTCCCGCTCCATCTCGTCCTGGGGCAGGCGCGCGAGCATGCGGTGATGGACACCGTGCGAACCGAATTCGAGGCCGGCGGCCTCCATCTCCCGCGCCTGGTCCCAGGTCATCGGACGACACTCGACCGGCCGTGCTTTCGCCGAGGGCATGTTCCACTCCGATTCCAGGCGCTCGGTCATGGCGGTCTGGCCGAGCGCATCAAGCCACTTCATCTTGAGCAGGATGCTTCCGGCGATGCGCCGACGCGAGGCGCGGTCGGGCGGCAGCGGAATGTCGATCGAGAGCTCCGGCAGCACAAGGCGCGGCGCAATGGTCGTCAGGATCATGTGCACCAGCCAGTCGTAGGCATACGGCTTGCCGCTGTCGATGTGACCGGTGGAAACGAAGAAGGTCGCCGGCACGCCGAGTTCGTCGAGGATCGGCGCGGCGATGCGGTAGTTGTCGTCGTAGCCGTCGTCGAAGGTCACCGCGACGGTATCCGGTGGCAGCGCCTCGCCGGCGTCCAGCGCGGCGACGACGTCGGTCAGCCGCATCGGCCGGAAATACTTGCGGATGCGCAGCATCTGCTCGCGGAACTGATCCGGCGGGGTGCTGATCAGTTCGAGATCGAATTCGTACGTGTCCGGATCCGGCAGCGGCATGATGCGGTGATAGGCGAGGATACGCAGGTCACGCTGCCACCACGCACGCACCCGCTGCAGCGAATGCAGCAGGCCGCTGGAATAGCACAGTTCGCCGAGTCGGCCACGGATACCTGGAGCGCCACCGTTCATATCGATCACCATAGGTGCAGCCTTCGATTGCGTGCGAAGGCCAGCAGGGCCTGTGCCGCGAAGAGGTTGAGGTAAAAGAACGCGACTGCGATGCGCAGGGGAAGCAGGCGGCCGAGCGCCGGGCGCAGGCGTGCGAGACCGACCATGAGGGCGCCGGCGACGAGACTGCTGAAGGCGAACGCATACATCGGGTGGCGGGTGATCAACACGCCGGTGCTCAGCGTCAGGGTGAGAATGAGCCAGGGTGCGAGCAGGCGCAGCAGTTTGTGGCTGACGAAACGCAGCCAGAGTGGATTGCGCCAGGGCACGAGCAGCCAGGGGGCGAGCTGGATCAGCTGGTAGTTGCCGGCCAGCGTGCGGATCTTGCGGCGACGCTCGTCTTCGGGCACCTGCGACGGTTGGTCCCAGGCCATTGCGCGTGGCTCGAAGACCACGCGCTTGCCCTGGGCGGCGACACGCATGGGCACGAGCACGTCGTCGAGTACCGTCCCCGGCGGAATAGGCTGGAACAGGTTGCGGCGGATGGCATAGAGCGCGCCGCTCACGCCGATGGTGGAGCCGGAGCGGCTTTCCGCGTGGCGAATGCCTTTTTCGTAACGCCAGTAGAAGTCGACGCCCTGTGCGAATCCGGTGCGCACGTTCTCCATGTGCAGTTCGCCACCGACCGCGCCCACCGTGGGGTCGGCCAGGTTGGCGACCAGCTCGGTCAACGCGGTGGGCGAGAGCTTCTGACGCACATCGGTGAACAGCAGCACCTCGCCGCGGGTAAGGGCCACCGCGTCGTTGAGGCACGCGGCCTTGCCGCGGCGATTCGGAAAATCCAGCACGGTCAGGCGCGGATCGGTGGAACGGCGGGCTGTGGTCACCGTGTTGTCGTGGCAGCCGTCGCAGGCGATCACGATATCGATGAGTTCGGCCGGGTAATCCAGGGCCTGCAGGCTGGCCAGCTTGGCGCGGATCAAGCCTGCGCCGTCGTGCACCGCGATCACGATGCTCACCGTCGGCAGGATGGCGCGGCGCGCCACCGGCTGCGGACGCAGCCGTGCCTGCAGCCACACCAGCACGGGGTAGCCGACGAAGACGTGGACCAGCAGCAGGGCCGACGTCCAGCAGGCGAGCCAGGCAAGATGCGTGATCATGGCGTTCCCCCCGGTGCCATGTGTCAGCCGCGCCCGAGCAGGCGACTGAGCAGGCCACGCCTGGAGGCGGTCGGCGCCGCTGGCGGGGCCAGGGCGAGATCCGCGGCCAGCGTGCCGAGCGTGCCGTTTGCGATATCGAGCAGGTTCAGTTGCACGCCCGTCAGTTTCTGTACGCGCATGGCCATGTCGACGGCGAGCAACGAATGGCCGCCTACGTCGAAGAAGTTGTCGCTGGTGCGAATGCGGCACATGCCCAGCAATTCCTGCCACACCGACGCGAGCAGGCGTTCGCTTTCCGTATCTGGTTCGTTGCTATTCGGGGTTCCGCTGGCTGAGCGCTGTTCCGCGGGCGAGGGAAGTGCAGTGATATCCGGCTCACCCGTCGCCAGCATCGGCATGGCGTCGAGCAGCGTCAGGTTCGCAGGCATGGACCAGGCAGGCAGGTGGCCGGCGAGGGCGGCACGGAGGCCGTCGACATCCGGCAGGCATCCCGGGGTGGCGACCGCGTAGGCATCGATGCGCTGGTCGCCGGCGTGGCCCGTACGCGGCACCGCCAGCGCACGGACGATACCGGGCTGGGCGAGCAGGAGGGTTTCGATCGCGCTCGGCTCGATGTCCAGGCCGTGGCGGCGAATGCGACGGTCGTCACGATCAAGCACCTGGACCAGTCCGTCGGCCAGCCAGCGCCCTCGATAACCCGTGCGCACGAGACGATCGTCGCCCGGTTGGCGATCCGCCAGGGCCCGCGTCCCGAAGGGCATGGCAAGGCCGCGGCCGGCGATGGCCACTTCACCCGTCGCACCGATCGGGCAGGGTTCGCCGTCGTCGTCGAGCATCCAGACTTCGCTGTTGGCGATCGGACGACCTTCGTGCAGTGCATCCACGGCACGGTCGACACGTCCACACGTAGCGACAGGCGCCGACAGCGCATCACCGAACAATGTCCACAATCCGGCTGAGCGCTCACCGATATGGGCAGCGACTTCCGGCGTGGGCGTGCCACCGACGATGGCCGCATGCATGTTCGTATCGCCCGCCCAGCCGTGGTCGAGCAGGTCGTGCCAGGTTTCCGGCGTGGCGATGAAGCGATCCAGCGATACGAGTTCGCCGCGTGCGAGGTCCTGCGGCTCCTGGACGACCCAGGCGGCGCCGCTGGCGAGGGCGAGCAGCGGCTCGATCATCGACATGGGATCGGCCGGCAAGGCATCGCCACCGATGCGCTGGCCGTCGCCGAGGTCGAGCGCGTTGATCAGGCCTTCGACGGTGTTGGTCATGGAACGATGCGAAAGCGCCGCGCCGCGTGCCTTGCCATCGGCACCGGGTACGTGGAAAGCAATCGCAGGAGCATCGGGTTCGGGATAGGCGCCGACCGGCACGTCGTCCAGCCGCACGCTGTCGATTTCGGCGTGGTCCGCGTCGAGCCAGAGCGCGCAGGCGCGCGGCCAGTCCAGCGTGGTTTCGAGCGCGATGTCGCCGATCATCACGGTCATCCGTGCGTCGGCAACGATGTCGCGCAGGCGCGCGGCGGGATCGGCGCGGTCCAGAAGCAAGGCGGTACTACCCGTGTGTGCGATGGCGAGAAGACCGGTGATGCGGTCGGCGCCGGGATCGACACATAGCCCGACCACGCTGCCCGGCAGGGCGCCGCGGTCGCGCAGCAGGACCGCCATGCGCAGGGCGCGGCGCAGCAGGGTGACGTAGCTGGTGGTGCGCGGTCCATGGACGATGGCGGTCGCGTCCGGCGAGAGCCTGGCGCGCGCTTCCACCATGGCGTAGAGATCGAGCGGCAGGCGTGCATCGCTGCCCGTGGCGTTCCAGCCGCGCATCTTCTCGCGCTCGGCAGGCGTAGCGGCGGTGAGCGAACTCACCGCGATGGCGGGATCGGCCGCCACCCGGTGCATCATGTCCAGGTAGCGTTCGCGCATGAGGCGTGCGGTGCTGGCCTGGAGCAGGTCGGCATTGTAGGTGACGCCACCGACCATGCCGGCGTTGCTTTCGAGGAACCACAGGCCGAGGTCTTCGGTGGCGGCGCTCTGGAACAACAGGATCTGTTCGTGGGCGAGACCGCCCCAATCGACCGAGCGCTGGCGAGCGTCCTGGAATGAGAACAGCGCCTGATAGAGCGTCGCGCCCGCACCATGGCCGACCTTCAGCTCACGCTGCAGGTATTCCAGCGGCACGTCCGGATGGCCGAACGCTTCGATGGCGGTCCGCTTCACATGACGCACGAACTCCAGGAACGACAGTGCCGGATCCACACTCACGTGTAACGGCAACAGGTTATTGAAGTAACCCATGACCGATTCGACTTCGGTCTGGTTGCGGCCGCGCACCGGCGTGCCGACGACCAGTTCGTGCTGGCCCGCCGAGCTCGACAGCATTGCGTAGTACAGCGCGAGAAGTGTCATGTTGAGCGTGGCGTCGGCTTGTTTCGCCACTTCGTGCATGGCATCGGTGTCTTCACGCGACACGCGGATCCACTCGGTGCGACCGAGGCCGGACATGCCCGGGCGGCGCGGATGATCGGTCGGAAGCGCATGCACGTCGCCCATCTGGGCAAGGCGCTCGCGCCAGAAGCCGAGCTGCGACTGGAAAGCCGGCGAATCCAGCCAGTGCGAGTGCCACTCGGCGAAGTCACCGTAAGTCACCGGCAGCGCCGCCAGCGGTGAAGGCAGGCCCGCGACGAAGGAACGGTACAGCGCCGACAGTTCGTTATAGAGGATGTCGAATGACCAGCCGTCCCAGATGATGTGGTGCGGCATGAAGAAGAACGCGTGTTCGTCGGCCGACAGGCGGAACATGCGCGCACTGAACAGCGGGGCACTACCCAGGTCGAACGGCGTGTCGGTGAGCTCCTGCAGGCGCTGCATGAGGCGCGCTTCGCGCTCCACGGCGGGCAGGTCGGAGAGATCCTCCGCGGGAAACAGCGGGTACTCCAGCTGCGGCGAAACCACCTGCATGATGTCCTGGCCCGCATCACGGAAGGCGGTGCGCATGCTCGGCTGCCGCTGGATCAGGGCCTGGAAGGCCATGTCGAACGCATGTTCGTCAATGCGGCCGCGCAGGCGATGCGCAGACGGCGCGTTGTAGGTCACGCGGCCCGGATGCATGCGCTCGAGCGCCCAGAGGCGGCGCTGCATGAGTGACAACGGCGCGTGGTCCTGGTCCTGGTCGGGACGATGGTCGATCGGCGTGGTGGCGGGCGCCGTACCACTGGCCACTTGCGAACCGATCGCCGCGGCAAGCTGTTCGATGGTTGGCGCGTCGAACAGCGTCCGGAAAGAGAGCGTGACAGCGAATTCGCGGTTGAGCCTGGCCGTGAGCTGCGCGGCCAGCAACGAATGACCACCCAGGGCGAAGAAGTCGTCGCGCACGTCGAGGTCGGGCAGGCTGAGCACGGCCTCCATGGCGGCGGCCACGCGACGCTCGTCCTCGTTACGTGGCGCCATGCGTTCACCGGGCGTCGCCACGGAATGGGCGATCGGCGGCGGCAGGGCCTTGCGATCGGTCTTGCCATTGGGCAGGAGCGGTATCGCATCCAGCATGAGGATGTGTTGCGGAATCATGTAGTCGGGAAGGCGCGAGCGCAGGCGCGAACGCAGGCTCTCTTCGCTCACGGCGATACCATCGCGACCAACGACGTAAGCCACCAGGCGCACGTCGCCCGGGCGGTCTTCGCGCGCGATGACGACGGCGCGACCGACTTCGGGCGTGTCGGCGAGCACGCTTTCGATCTCGCCGGGCTCGATGCGATAACCACGCACCTTCACCTGGAAGTCCAGGCGGCCGAGATGTTCGATCATGCCGTTGGCCAGCCAGCGACCGCGGTCGCCCGTACGGTACATGCGCGAGTCCGGGGTTTCCGACCAGGGATCGGGGACGAAGCGTTCTGCCGTGAGCTGCGGACGATCCAGGTAGCCGAGGGTCACGCCGGCTCCGCCGATATGGATTTCACCGGGCACGCCCAGCGGGCAATGGTTGCCGCGCTCATCCAGGATATGCACCGTGGTGTTCGCGATGGGGCGGCCGATGTAGATACCTTCGCGCGGATCGGACACGCGCCAGTAGGTCGAGTACACGGTGGTTTCGGTCGGGCCGTAGCCGTTCCACACTTCGCCACAGCGATCGAGCAGGGCTTCGGCGAGATCGACCGGTAACGGCTCACCGCCGGAAACGGCACGGAATGCCGGGCGGCCGTGCCATCCGGCGTCGACGAGCAGGCGCCAGCCGGCGGGGGTGGCCTGCATCATCGTGGCGTCCACCTCCTCGATGAGGCGCCGCAACTGACCGCCATCGCGCACATCGTCACGACCGGCAACGACGATCTCGGCGCCGCTGGTCAGCGGCAGCATCAGTTCCATGAAGGCGATATCGAACGAGAGCGTGGTGACCGCGACCAGGCGGTCGTCCGGCGCGATGCCCGGTACGCGCTGCATGCTGGTCAGGAAGTTGGATGCCGCGCGGTGAGGCACGCGCACACCCTTGGGCCGTCCGGTGGAACCGGAAGTAAAGATGACGTAGGCGACCGAATCGGGCGTGGCGGCCCTGCGGTTGCGCTCGGGCCGCTCGAAGGAAGCGTGCACCACTTCTTCGCTGGTGAGGGAGAGCACGCGCGTCGGGTCGAACGGGAAGGCCAGTGGGGCATTGTCGTCGACGACGAGCGCGGCCAGCGCGGCGTCTTCCGCCATGAAGGCGAGACGATCGGCCGGAAAGGTCGGATCCAGCGGCACGTAGCCTGCGCCGGACTTCAGCACGCCGAGAACGGCGGCGACCATGTCCAGGCCACGAATGAGCGACAGGCCAACCAGGTCGCCGTGGCCGATGCCACGCTCGCGCAGGGCATTGGCGACACGATTGGAGCGCGACTCCAGCGCTGCATAGCTCAACGCGCGGTCGGCGTGGCGCACAGCCGAACGTTCCGGTGCGCGGTCTACCTGCTGTTCGAAGAACTCATGCGCAAGGCGCAGCTCCGGAAACGGCGTTGGCGCGGGTTGCAAAGCGGCCAGTTCGCGGTAGACGGCATCGGAGACGACCGGAAGCGCCACCGCTTCCAGGGTCGGATCGATAGCGGCCTGGCGCAGCAGCATGGCGTAGGCGTCGAGCCAGCCCTGGATTGTCGCCGCTTCGAACAGATCGGCGTTGTACTGGCACTCCAGGCGCAAGCCACCGTCGACCTGGACGGCGTTGACGAAGAGTTCGAAGTTCTCGTAGGCGCGTGGCACGGCTTCGACCTCGAAGCGCAGGCCCGGGAAGGTCACCGTGCTTTCGTCAAGCTGTGCATCGAGGTTGAACAGCACGGCGACCAGCGGCAGGCGCGAGGGGTCGCGCGCGATCGACAGGCGGCGGAGCAGGCTGCCCAGCGTGTAGCGTTGGTGTTCGAAAGCGTCGAGCAGATCATTGCGCACCGTACCCAGCAGCTGGGCGAAGCTAGCTGTCTCATCGACCTGCGCGCGCAGCGGCAGCACGTTGACGCAGTGGCCGACGAGGGTATCGTGGCCTTCCGCCGCCTGGCCCGCCGACGGCATGCCGATGACGACGTCGTCCTGCCCCGCAATGCGGCGAAGCAGGACGGCGAAGCCGGTGAGCAGGGTCGCGTACAAGCTCGCGCCATGGGCGGCGCCCAGGCGTTTGATCGCGGTGACTTCTGCCGGGTCCAGCGTGCGGTCTTCGCGCCGTGAGGTGAACGACCGACGGCGTGGACGGGAATGGTCGGTGGGGAGGTCCAGCACGGGTACCGAACCGGCGAACCGGCCCAACCAGTACTGTTCGTCCTCACGGGCCGCCCCGCTGCCGGCGTGCGCTGCCTCGGCCAACGCGAAGTTCGAGAACGCGCCCGCGGCGGCCGGGCCCGTGCCCTGGCCCGTGCGCTGCGCGTAGAGGGCGGCGAGATCGTTCACGATCACGCCAAAAGACCAGCCGTCGCAGACGATGTGATGCGCGGCGATGGTAAGCAGGTGCCTGTCACCGGCGAGGCGGAACAGTTCCGCGCGCACCAGAGGGCCGTGTTCGAGATCGAACGGTGTGGTGACGATGCGGTTGAACGCGTTCATGATCCTCGCGTCGCTCTCGAACGGTGCGAGCAGCGAGAGATCGTGAAAGGCGATAGGGAGCGTAGTGTGTTCGGCGACGAAGAGGCCTTCGCCGTCGCTGCTGAAGGTGGACCGCAGGGCTTCGTGTCGGTCCACGATTCCCTGCAGCGCCCATTCGAGAGCCGGCACGTCGAGCAGGCCCTTGAGGGTGATTGACACCGCTTCGTTGTATGCTAGCGAGGCTTCCGGCTCCAGCCGGGATGCCAGCCACACCTCGCGTTGCGGCTCCGTGGTCGGCACGAGCCGCGACAACGGCGCACCGGCGAAGGGGTCATAGTCGACCGCTGTGGCGGCGGCCAGCTCGTTCTGCGTCATGCGGTGACCCTCAGGTACTTGCCCGGCGCATCCGGGTTGGGAACGAACCACGCGGGACGGCCCTCGGGATCCTTGCCCAGGCGTGCACCCGGCATGGGCGGACGCTCGGCATCGAAGGAGGTCGTTTCGCGGCGGCGCGGCAGGAATTCCGCTTCCTGCAATTCGAGAACCGATTCACGGTACGCAGTGGCGATGGCGGCGAAATCCGCTTCGCTGTGCGAGGTGGTGAAGAAGCAGGGGAAGTTGTCGAGGATGTGGATGCCGCGGCTGCGCATCATGGCGAAGAGCAGGTCCTGCAGCGGGTGGTCCTCGGTGAAGGTGGTCTTCCACACGGAAGCGAAGTGAACGATGTGAATCGGAGCACCGACGCTCACGCAGAACGCGTTCAGTTCCTCGGCCATGGCCGTGACCTTTGCGTTGAGCGTGGTCTGCAGCTGGCCGCCTTCATTCGTGAGATGGGTGAGCACGGCATGCGCGGCGGCCAGGGCGAGCGGATGCCTCACAAAGGTGCCGGCGAAGTAGGTCACGCCCACGGTCGGTGTGGAATCGTCGCCGAAGCGCCAGTGACCGCCGTCCAGCGCGTCCATGAAGCGGCGCTTGCCGGCGATGACGCCGATCGGGAAGCCGCCGCCGACGACCTTGCCATAGGAGGCCATGTCCGCGTCGATCCCGAGGACGGCCTGGGCACCGCGTGGATGTGCGCGGAATCCGGTGACCACTTCGTCGAAGATGAGCAGCGAACCGGATTCTTCAGTGATCGCGCGCAATTCCTGCAGGAACTCCACCGGCTGGAAGTCGGGGCGACGGCTTTGCACCGGCTCGACCAGGACGGCGGCGATGTCGGACGCGCGCTCGCGGATGATCTGCAGCGACTCCGGGGTGCCGTAGTCGAGCACGAGCACATGTTCGGAGGTGTTGCGCAGGATGCCAGGCGCGGCGGGTACGGATTTCAGTTTCTTGGTGCCACGGACGATCACCTCGTCGAAGATGCCGTGGTACGAGCCGGTGAAGATCACCAGCGTATCGCGGCCGGTGACGGTGCGCGCTACTCGCACGCAACCCATGACCGCTTCCGAACCGGTGTTGCACAGGGCGGCGCGGTCGAAGCCGGTGAGATCGCAGACCTGCTTGGCGACGATGCCTGCCAGCGGATGCTGCGGGCCAATTTCGTAGCCGGCGTCCAGCTGCTTGCGCACCGCGTCGAGCACGAAGTCGGGCTGCCAGCCGAACAGATTCATGCCGAAGCCGTTGAGCGCGTCGACATAGCTGTTGCCGTCGAGGTCCCACACCTTCGAGCCTTTGGAACGCTCGATCACGATCTGGTAGACGATTTCCTTCAACAGCGGACGGAAGCCGTTGACCACGCGTGGATCGGCGAGGTGACCGCGGTGTTCTTCGGTATAGGCCTTGGAGGTTTTCGTGCGCTCGATGTAGCGGCGCATGAAGGCATCCAGCCGAGCACGCTGGCGGCCGCTGAGTTCGGTCGCGCCGTGGTGGATGCGTGCGATGGCACCGAAGGCCTTCTTGACGTCGTAGGTGGTGTGGGCGAGCGCGACCTCTTCGTCGGTCGCCGGGCTCTGTGTGGGGCCTGTGCTCTGTGTGGGGCCTGTGCCCTGTGTGGGAGCCGCTTCAGCGGCGATGGGTGCTTGCGGCGACCTGGTTATCGCCGCTGAAGCGGCTCCTACATTCGCCGCTGAAGCGGCTCCTACCGAGCGCGGTGGCGCAATCTGAGCAGTTGCGGGAGCGGCGGCTCCCGCCAGCAATGCCAACTGTTCCCGCATGATCTGCATTTGCTGCGCGATCACGTCCTGGACCAGTCCGCCGCCCATGGCTATCGCCACGGGCGCCGCCGCCGCGACCGGAGCGGGCATGGCCGCCGGCGCGGGCGCCGCCGACTGGGCTTCAGCCGGCAACAGGCGATCGATGTGCGCCGCGAGCCGTTCGAACGACGAGCAGCCGTCCATCAGTTCGCGGAAGGTGATTTTCAACGCGTAAGTCTTCTGCAGTTGCAACGCCACCTGGGTGAGCGAAAGCGAGTCCAGTCCCAGTTCCACGAAGTTGGCACCCGGGTCGACATCCTCGAACTCGGTTCCCGAGACATCCTCGAAGAGCGCGAGGAGTTCGCTGACGAGGCGCTGCGGACGGGCGCTGCTGGTGGGTGCGGAAGGCATCGGCATGAGGGACTCCGGAACGACGGGAGAAACGGAAGCGAGCGGCGTGGCCGCGGCGATCGGGGTGACGGAGGCCGGAAGGCGTGCGTCGATCCAGTGCCGCTTGCGTTCGAAGGGGTAGGTGGGCAGGCGCACGTGACGCCGGTTTTCGCGATGGTCGAAGGCGCCCGTGTCGATGGCTACGCCTGCGGACCACAGCGCACCGGCGGCACCGAGGCACGCGGCGCGCTCGTCGGCGGGGCCGTCGCCCAGCGAAGCGACGATCGTACGGCCGCGGCTTTGCGAGTGTTGTCGCGCAAGCAGGGCAAGGCTCGGACGCGGACCGACTTCAAGGAAGGCGTGCGTACCGTCTTCGAGCGCGTGCAACAGTGCCGGGGAGAAACGCACGGTGTTGCGCATGTGCCGGGTCCAGTAATCCGGCGACGTCGCTTCTTCGTCGGTCAGCGGCAGGCCCGTCAGGGTGGAGACGATGCGGATGCGTGGCGGGCTGAGCGGCACCGCGGCCACTTCGGCGCGGAACGGGTCCAGCACGGGATCCATCATCGCGGAGTGGAAGGCGTGCGAGGTGTGCAGCAGGCGGCAGGCGACGCCTTCGGCCTCAAGCGCGATACGGAAGGCTTCGACCGCTTCCGTGTTGCCGGAGACCACGCTGGCGTTCGGCGCGTTCTCGGCGGCGAGGGAAAGAGCGTCTGAGAGGCGCGCCCGCAGTTCGGCGGCTCCCAGACGAACGGAAAGCATGGACCCGGCAGGTAGCGCCTGCATGAGGCGGCCACGGCGCGCGACCAGCCGTGCGGCATCGGCCAGCGGCATCACGCCGGCCAGCGCGGCGGCGGCGAATTCGCCAACGCTGTGGCCGATCATCGCCACCGGTTCAACGCCGAGGCTCATCCACAGGCGGGCCAGTGCATATTCAAGCGCAAACGTTGCGGGCTGCGTCAGCTCTGTCGCCTTCAAGGCGTCTGCGTCGGCCGAGAACATCCGATCGCGCAGGTCGAAGCCCAGTTCGTCGCGCAGCGCACCGGCTACGTCGTCGAGCGCGGCGCGGAACACCGGCTCGGTGGCGTGCAGTTCGCGACCCATGGCGGCGTACTGCGAGCCCTGGCCCGGGAATAGGAAGACCATGCCCGGGGACGGCGTGGTGCAGGTACGACACATGGCGGCAGCGGCGATGTCGCGCAGCTTGCCTACTGCGTCGTTGGTCGACGTGGCGACGACATGGGTGCGCTGGACGAAGGCCTTGCGACCACGGGCCAGGGTCCACGCGGTGTCGGCGAGATTGCCGTCCGGATGTGCGGCGAGGTGATCGGCGAGTCGTGCAGCGGCATGGCCGAGTGCCGTCGGTGTCCGCGCGGATACCAGCAGTAGCTGCGCACCACTGGCGACATCGGAGGGCACGCGCTCCGGCGCTTCCTCGAGGATCACATGGGCATTGGTGCCACCGACGCCGAACGAGCTGACACCCGCGCGCAGGGGGCCACCGGACGTCTGCCAGGGGCGCAGTGAGTCGTTTACCACGAAGGGCGAGTCGGCAAGATTCAGGCGCGGATTGGCGGCGGTGAAATGCAGCGACGGCGGCAGGCGACGTTCGCACAGGGCCAGCGAGGTCTTGATCACGCTCGCGGCCCCGGCGGCCATCACGAGGTGGCCGACATTGCTCTTCAGCGAGCCCAGCGCACAGAAGCCCTTATCAGCCGTGCTTTGACGGAAAGCCTGTGTCAGCCCTTCGAGCTCGATCGGATCGCCCAGTGGCGTGGCCGTGCCATGCGCTTCGATATAGGAGATATCGCGCGGTGACACACCGGCGTCATCGAGGGCCATGGTGATCACAGCCGCCTGGCCCGCAGCATTCGGTGCGGTAAAGCTGGCCTTGACGCCACCGTCGTTGTTCACCGCGACGCCTCGGATCACCGAGTAGATCGGATCGCCGTCACGTAGCGCATCGGAAAGACGCTTCAGCAGGACCACGGCCGCGCCGTCACTGAACACCGTACCCTGTGCTTCGATATCGAAGGTCCGCGTATGGCCGTCGGGTGACAGCATCGAGCCTTCCTGCGCGATATAACCGCTGTTTGGCGGGCAGGAGATTGACGAGCCGCCGGCCAGCGCCATGCCGCAACGGCCGGCACGCAAGGCATCGAAGGCCTGCGCGATGGCGACCAGCGAGGTGGAACAGGCGGTGTTGAGGCTGATCGCCGGACCGGTAAGGTTGAGCTTGTGGGCGACGCGCGTGGCCAGGTAGTCCTTCTCGTTGCCGAGCATCACCTGGAAGGCACCGAGCTTGTCGATGAGGTCCGGCCGGCCGCTGATGTGTTTCTGGTAGTAGGTGGCGTTATGCATGCCGCCAAACACGCCGACTGGCGCCTCCTGCGCGTCGGGCACATACCCACCGCGCTCCAGGCACTCCCAGCAGAGTTCCAGGAAGAGGCGCTGCTGTGGATCGGTCAGCTCGGCTTCGCGCGGCGACATGCCGAAGAAGCCAGCGTCAAACTGTTCCACGTCGTCGACCACGCCGCGTGCGGCCACATAGTCCGGATCGTCGCGATCGGCCTGGCTCACCGCCGGGTCGAGTTCGTCCGGGGTGAAGAAGCGGATCGATTCACGACCGTTACAGAGGTTGTCCCAGAACGTCTCGACATCCGGCGCGCCTGGAAAGCGACCGGCCATCGCGATGATCGCCACCGCTTCGCCGACTGCCGACGCGCCACCTGACAAGCGTCCCGCCAACGCCTGGCGGGTGGAGCGCCCTTCGATCGTGGCCGCCACGGCGGCGGGGGTTGGCTCGGCGAAGAAGCCGACCAGGGATGGGGTCGGCGACAGTTCTTCATGCACGCGAGTCATGGCACGCGTCGCAAGAAGGGAGCTGCCGCCGAGGTCAAAGAAATTGTCGTCGCGACCGACCGCGTCCAGGCCGAGAGTCTCGGCGAAGATGGCGCAGAGACGCGTTTCCACATCGCCGCGCGGTGCCACGAAGGGCGCCGCCAGTTCGGGCCTTGCACTGTTGGGCGCGGGCAGGGCGCGGCGGTCGAGTTTGCCGTTGTCGTTGACCGGCAGCGCGTCCAGGCGCATCCAGGCCACCGGCAACATGTATTCGGGAAGGGTCAGCGCGAGGGCATCGCGCAGGGTTCGGGCGGTAACGCCAACGTCATGGCTGACGTAATAAGCGACGAGGCGTTTCTCGCCGGGTGCGTCTTCCCGGGCGATCACGGCCGCAGCGGCAACGCCGGGCAGGGCGCGAAGCACGATATCGATTTCGCCGGTCTCGATGCGGTAACCGCGGATTTTCACCTGCCCGTCGACACGGCCGACGAAGGCAAGATTGCCGTCGGGCAGCCAGTGGACAAGATCGCCCGTGCGGTAACGCGTGCCACCGGCGACGAAGCGCTCGGCGGTGAGCTCGGGGCGGTTGAGGTAGCCACGTGCGACGCCGTTGCCACCGATGTACAGCTCGCCGGTCTGGCCGGGTTCGACGTCATTGCCCGCCTCATCGAGCACATGCAGCGAGGTTTCACCGATCGGCGTACCGATGGGAATGGTGCCAAGTTCGTCGGGCAGATCACGTGGAATGCGATACGTCGTCGCGAACGTCGTACACTCGGTCGGACCATAGCCATTGATCAGCTGCGTCGCCGGTAGTGCCGCATAGGCCTTGCGTACGTGAGGCACCGAAAGCGCTTCGCCACCTGTGAGCACGACACGCAGGCCGGAAAGATTGCTTGCATCGTCGTCGACGATGGCATTGAACAGGGCCGCGGTTATCCAGGCGATCTCGGCGCCATGGCGCTCGACGGTGCGTGCGATGCCGCAGCCCGTGGGAACGCGCTCGCGGTAGACGATGCACGTACCGCCATTGAGCAGCGGACCGAAGATCTCGAAGGTGGAAGCATCGAAGCCGAGCGGCGCGGCATGCAACACTTTTGGTGCATTAAAGTCGATGTAATCCGACCGCAACACCAACCGAAGAATGGCGACATGACGAATCTCCACCCCCTTAGGCGTACCCGTCGACCCCGACGTATACATCGCATAAGCAAGATCGCCACCGCCGCTACCCTGTAGGAGCCGCTTCAGCGGCGAAGGGTCCTCGCGACTACCCATCTCCAGTGCCGGAACCGTAAAGAGAGGAATTTCATCACTAAGAACTTCCAGCCCTTCATCAGCGACAACGGCCGCCACATCCGCATCACGCAACGCAAACGCCACACGCTCCACAGGCCACCGCGTATCGATCGGCAGATAAGCCGCACCCGCTTTCAGCACGCCGAACAGGGCAACGATCGCCTCGACCGAACGCTCCATCAACAGTGCGACGTAACTACCTGGTTCGACACCCGCCGCGACCAGGCTGGCTGCGACGCGGTCGCTCCGTGCATCCAACTCGGCGTACGTCAGGCTCAGTGCGTCCGACGCAACGGCAATCCGTTCCGGCCACGCCCTGGCAATCGAGACGAAGCGACCATGGACGGTGTCGGCACCGTGGCAGGAGGTGGATAGTGCATCGTTCATCTTTCGGCCTCGTACCCGTTGGGAGAGCGAGACGGCATAGGCCAAATGGACGAGACGGCAACGGCGGGGCCCTGCGAGGCGTATTGCGCTTCGCAGAACGTCGTCGTGCTACCCCTGGTATCCCTCATCCACCACGCCGTGCCTTCGGCTTTCATGCGATCCCCCGTTACGTGTCAGGGACGGTGTGTCCCTTTCACGTCTGTGGAATCTTTATAGCCCCCGGGTCAGGGACGGCATATACAACTGGCGTGCTAGCCGGGGTGGGCAAATGGCCGAGGGCCGTGCCATGGGGTCAGGCATAGGGGTCACGTGAAGCCTTCGCCGATGGCGTGTGCAGTGCCGGCCAATTCATGAGTTGACCCTGTGTTTGGAACGAAGGCCCAATAATAACCGGGACTCGAGGAATCAGCCGTCCAGCAAACGTGGTTGTTCTGGCTTCCTGGAAGGTAGCAGCTACGGAAAGCCTGCCATTCGGCGAGGCTCAGCATACGCAGGGACGCGGCTGCGAATGCCCCAACGCACCATGCGTGCGTGGTGGCTGACGTCGACATCGACCAGAAGTGAACATTTGCCGTGGAAACGGTGTAAGCGACTTCATGGTTGTCCGAGTCGGTAGCTATGACACGCGTGCTACCTGGCCCATAAGAGATAACCCGGCCAGAATCGCATTTCCTCCCATGCAGGTGTTGAAGGATGACCTGGACGAGGCACAACCGATTCCGCTCGTAATGCCAGTTCGGAGATGTATGTGATTCGATACAGAAAGGAATGTCCTGGATATTGCCCGTTCGGGTCGGGTACGACGTTATCCACTTTTAGTCCTGCGATGGCGGGAGCGCAGGCTATGAGTGTTACTGCCAGAATGAGTAGTTTCAGAATTTTCATGGTGATTCTCTCGCTCCCGTCTGATTTGCACGCGACTGCATCGCTCGTGGCGAAGCCCTGGGCTGGTTGTCGTGACGGCCCCGCATGATGCAGAGCCGTCAATGTGAATCCAAAGCTGTTATTGCGCTGGCATGTGCACACTTGCTATGACGTGAATGTAAAGTTGTCCACCGCACCGAACCCTCGCATCGTGAGTCGCGTGATTCGTTTGCCCGGGGGAGCGGTCAGAGTGACGAACTGCATTTTTCCAAGCGCCTCAGCCTGGCCGACCGGGGCTCCGGATGCGTCGAACGCCCCAAAATCTATGCGGGTAGGATGAGCCCAAGCGCTGACTACGCCGAGTGTGACTGTCGAGCAGGGTGTCTTGAATATAAACTCGGCGTCGATAGATGGAGCCACGGCGCTCGTCTGCCGCAACGAAGCGTCGACTACGACGGCCGTATCAATGGTGTCGTCTCGCGGGCCGTGCGGCGAGTCCGTCGCCATACGCCCGGAGCCTGTTGAACCCGCTGACATCCAGGTATTCGTCAGGTAGGGCGGAAAGACACCGGTACCCTTTCCGATCGCGATGGCCGCCGCGTCGGCGGGGCACTTGATTGTCATGGTCGAAAGGGTAAGGGATTGCCCCGGCTGGATGAGGGTGCCGTGGGTAACTGTCTCGAAAGTTTCGCCGGCTAGAATTCGATAGAACTGCACATTCTTGGGTGGTGAGGTTTCGTCGATGCCTGTTGCCTTCACTACATAGTGGAATCTCGCACTCGCCAGGCCTAGCTCGTCGACGAGAGTTTCGAGGTAGGGCTTTGAAACGAAGAACTCGTAGTCGCGAATGGCGTCGACGGTTTGTCTCCCTTGGGGTTGCTCGCCCAGGTCGGTGACGCAATTGAGCTCAATAGCCTGGCCGGCCTTCATGCCTTCGTATCGCCTCACAGTTACCTTCAATCCTCGTGGGTCGACAATTCGGCCGATGTCGATTTTTTGATCCGGCCCGACAAGTTCTGGCTCCGGCGCGAGCAGAACGAGAGAGAGGGCGGCGCGCGCGGTGTATGGCGACGAGTCAAAGGGTTTAGCTGTCGTGGTACCGCCGCCATCGAACGAGACGAGAAGGCGGATTCTGAGAGTGGCTCCATCGGGGAGGGTGTCGAGAAGATCGCGATTGAGCGTGAGCGTGAAGTCGCCCACCGTCGTCACGGGGTCCGTGGGAATATCCCATGCGCCAACCTTGACCCAATAGCGTTGGCCAATCGCCATGAGCGGCCAAGCAGTGACCTGGATCGTGGCATCACCGGTGAACGTGTTGAGGTCGAGGACGAAGGTGCCGTTGGCTTGGACAAATGATGGCGGGACGACTTGCGCATCATTGTCCTCGATAGCGAGTACTTGCAGCGTCATCACATCGGAGTTGGTCGCAACGCCACCACGCCAGCGGGTGTAGAAGACACTGATGCTCTTGCCCAGGTGCCTGGCGATTTCACCGGGCGGAACGAGGATGGTCATGCCGGGTTGGGCGGCCTGCGGTGGTGAGGAGGTGTAGTTACCAAAGGTGACGGTGACACTATCGCCGGAGACGAGGTCGGCGCGGGCGGGCACGACGACGGTGACGCCGGTGACCGGGACCGTGATGGGATCGAGGATGCCTGCAGGCGCTTCGGCGACGGTCGGTGCCGGCAGATCGCCTTCGCTCGAATCCTCCAATACCGTGATATGGCGCTTGTCGGAGTCCTCGTCGTCGACGCCCGGCCGGATCAGGATGTAGTAGACGGTGACCCGCTGCCCGGCATTGGGACCCAGCACCGACTTGTCCACCTCGAAGCGCACACCCGCGGTGTTGGCGGCTTCCGGTAAGGTGGTGAACGAGCCGCCGACACCGACGCCCTGCCAGACGACTTGGATCTTATCGCCGGGCAGAAAGCCGGCATTCGCGGGCACATGCACGACGATGCTGTCGCCCACATCGGCCGGGTCGAGGGTGTTGTCAGGCGATGCGCCTTCGACGATGGCCGGAGGCAGGCCGACGCTGCCGCTACCGGTCTTGACGGCAAGGGAAAGCGCTTCGGACGACACGATGATATTGCCCGGGGTTTGCACCTCGTAGCTGACCGTCACCTTGCCGCCGGCGACCTGCACGACCTTGGCCCGGGCGACGGAGAAGCGAAACTCGCCATTGACCGCGTCGCTACCGAGCTGGAACTGCTGGTCGCTGACGATGGTCTGGCCATCGAGGCTTTCGCCGCGCCAGTGCAGCGTGATGCGATCGGTGGGTTGGAAGAAGGGATAATCGGCGCGCACCAGGACGGCCACATAGAGCCCGGGTGCGGCTGGATCGAGTTCGCCACCGACGGCTTCAGCCACGACCGGTGCGGACAGCTTGACCGGCGTGCCGGTGACCAAGGTCACGGCGATCGCCGATGGGGCCGGCTTGGGGGCGGTGGTCGTTTGCACGGTATACGAGGCACGGATCTCGCCGCCGACCAGGGCCAGGGCCTTGTCGTAGGGCACCTCGAAGGTGTGGCGGATCGGGGCGGGATCGGGCCAGTTGAAGGTGTACGTGGCATCGGGCAGCGCGATACCGTCGCGGTTGATGCCACCGAAGGTCAGGACGACGATATCGCCGCTGGCGTAGGCGGGGTATTGCACCTGCACGCGCACCGGGCCGAAGTTCAACACCTCGATGGGCAGCTTGCCGAAGTCGTCGGTGTCGAGCACGGTCGGCATGGGATGTCGTCCACCGGTACTGGCATCGACCTCGACCGACTTTGCCCACAGCGAGTGATTGGTGACGCTGTCCTCGACATGGTAGGTGACAAAAGCCAGGCCACCGTTGACGCTCGCGATGATCGCCCAGGGCACGGTGATCGATACATCGGGGCCGGTATCGCCCAAGGAATCCTCGATGACCTCGAATGGCAGGTCGACCGGGCCCCAGGAGACGATGAGCTTGTCGCCAAAGCTGCAATATCGCCAGCGCGGCACGCGGATGGTCAGCGGCATCCCGACGGGAATACCGGCATCGAGGCCTTTGATAGGCGCGAGGTTCTCGTTGATGTAAGGCGTGGACTGGTCCGGATCCGGGTCGCCGGGGACATCGAAGTCAACCAGGACGGGCAATCGTTCGGAGATGAAGGTTTCCTGAGAGGTTGGCCGGTAGATCGTGTGCCAGACCTCGATGTTGCCCGGATAGGGCTGCAGCCTGTCGGCAGGAACGGGGATATCCAGCGGGCTGTTCTGGTTAGGCGGGACATTGGCACTGGCCGCCGGCGCGGCGGTGCTGGCCCAGTACACACTGACCTGGTCCCCTTCGAACAGGCTGAAGGCATCGATCTGCACGAGGACACCGCGCCCCGGCGGTGGAAAGATGTGCGCACGGTTGATGCCACCGAAGCGGCGGATATCCGGCACATCCGGTGCGGCGAGGTCGGCCTTGACGGCCTCCAGGCCACCCGGGATACCCCGGCTGGCCTTGCGGTAAAACGGCGGATAACGCTTTTTCATGTCATGTCCTTATGACAGCCGCGAAAGCGGCGCTCCGATGATTACGGCTTTGGCGGCCTGGCGTCGATCACCAATACCTCGGCCTTCTTTGGATCGGGCTTGGATGCGTTCGCACCGCCCGCCAGAGCCTTCACGGTGTAGAACGCCCGCGCTGATCCGTAGGCCACCGCTACAGAGCCTGCCGATGGCCTGATCTTCTTCATCTCCTCATACGGGATATCGAAGTCGACGAAGATCCTCATGACCGGATCGTCCGGAGGGTTCAGATCGTCGTCCAGGCGGTCGTCCTTCTCGAGAAGATCCTCCGCAACCACCGTATGTGTAAGCGATAGTTTTGCGTCGGCAATATCGGCGCCATCGCCACGTAGTTTGTCGTTGCCCTGCCAAACCAGATCGATCTTGTCGTCGACCTTCATGTTGAGGTAGTTGTAGACGCGCACGATAGTACCGTTCGATGCACGCGTGTAGCCGATCGAGGGGAGCGTCTGCCCCTGCTGGACCACCCCTTCGCGGAATACTGCCTCTGGCAACACGTCGGGTCCGCCCGGTTGCCCGCCCGGGTCCTGGATGACGACAGTCTGAGCGGGTGATAACGCCTCGTTTACCTGCCCGGTCGCCAGGGTGCGGCCTACCTTGTAGAACACTTGCCAGCTGCCGGGAACGATCTGAGCCGGTTTGAAGTTGATATTCAGGTCGGCGCCGACCACGGCTTTTGTTTTGTCGCCGATGGGGACCTCGGTCGCACCGTCGACTTCGAGCCGATAGAGTTGAACTTCGTCGCCAGCCTCGAATACCTCGACCTGCGTTGGAGTCTTCGTCAGGTGCGGAATCACCGCGAAAACCGGGAGCGTATAGCCGATGGGAATCTCGTTATCGATTGCGCCAACGGCGGAATGCCGGACCGTGGGCCCTTGCAGCCGGCCATGCACGGGTGTTTCCGGATCAGGATCTTCGCCACCGGCCAGGGTGAGGTCCACCTTGACGGCGAGTGGCGGCGACGGAATGCTGAAAATGCCCCGCCTGACCTCGTAGCGCACGTCGAAGCCGAAGACAGGGTTCACCACACCCGCCGCGACAGGCTGCAATGCCGCGATGAACTGATAGGGAACGCTGATCGTGCGGATGGACTTTGTCGGATCGGGCACTGCGGGATCTGTCGGCAGGTCCGCTTCAATAAGTGGGCCGTCGACTTGGATGGGCAGTGCATCACCGAGAAGCAACCATATGACATCGCCGACGTCCCCGTGACCGAACTGCGGGATCTCGACCTCGATCGGTGTGCGCGCATCGCCTTCGTGAATAAGATTATCGTCCGAAAACAGCAGAACTCGTGGGGCTGACAGCAGATCGGGTGAACCTGAGACCAGCATGCGCAGCGGGGCGCGATCGGCCGTCTTTTTATTGAGCGCTTTATCGTAGACGTCGTACCAGAATTCGACGTTTCCCGTTGCGGCGGCTGCCTGTAGCTGGGCAAGTGTGAAGGCGCCTGAGTGCTCCTCCGTGGTATTGCCTACGGGAATCTCCGGACCCGCCGTCTCGGTTGCGGGCAGTGCCGGCAGCGCCGGGATGGTCTGGATGAAGGTCTTGATGAGATCGCCATCCTGCTGATCATCGTACGAGGCGATCGTAAATTTCAGTACATTCCCGTCGGCTACCACCTGCGCAAGGGTGACTCCATTTTGCTCATACGCGTCGTCGAAATCGATCTTCGGTAGCGTGATGCCACCCGGAGGCGTCATGTCGATGATGATCGTGGCAGGCTTGGTGACGTAAGAGTCGCCAAAGCCGCTGCCCATCCGGGCAATGATCTCGTGACTCGCCTCAGAGAGTGCGCCCATATCCGCGACCGGAATGGTCAGCTGCATCGGATCCGGCTGGTCCTTGATGGGTACGCCGGACGGATCGCCAACGGCGTTTCCGTCGATGAAAAGGAAGACCAGATCTTCTTCTTCGGTTTGATCCCACTTGGCAACGGTGACTTTGAGCGGTGCGGCCAGGACCGGTCGGGTGATCGTGCCGTCGGCAAGCGCTTCGGTCACGCCGGGCGCGTAGGGAAGTGGCACCTCGGCCAGCAGTGCGTTGTCCGAAACGGACTTCAATACATCCGTCGAGCCGCGAACCAGGGGATTGCCCCATTGCGCAACGATAACAGTCGAGTGCCGGCCCTGTGGGCCGACGACGGGCTTCTTACCCATGACTTGCTCCTTGTCGTGGTACGTCCTGATTGGGCTGCCACCGTATTCCCGAGTGTGGCGCATCGTACATATGCCGTAAGTTGTAGGCGCGATTAGCGATATTCGGCCACTGACGATCGAAAGGCCCAGCCCGTCGCACATTCACGAATCAATCACCCGTTATCGATTAGCTAAGCCAGTGTCGATGCTCGAGGCGCCGGAACCGCCATAAGGCACACGACTTCACAAGCACATCGGTTCGTTCAGCGCTAACGGAAATGGCGAGGAGGACGCATGCAACGATTCGTGCCTGGTTTTTAGGACAACACCCCATGGTCGGGTAGTTGTCCGTGTGCTGGAATACGCAGCCGATATCCGGCCACCGCGCGTATCCCACGCCAGCTCCCCCTTTCCCATGGCGTATCAGGGCTGCCGTTCACGCATTCCTGCGTGACGCACTTGAACATTGAAGGAATACCATCATGCATGCATTTTCATGCGGCTTGCCCGTGCGTAAGCACCTGTGCGCGGTTATCGCCATCGCTTGTGCGCTCCCGGCCTTTTCGGCACGCGGCGGCACCGTTACCGGTGCAGGCAATAGTGCCATCGTCAATACGAATTCACCTGTCGAGACGTGGACCGCTCTCGACCACGCGGCGCTCGTCGTCGACGGAGGGCAGCTACTGCGCACGGTCGTCGACACCGGTGCGACGCTCACCATGACGAACGGCACGGCCAGTGCCACGACCAATCTGTTCGGAGCCGCCGTTGAGCTTCACGATGGCGCAACGGCGACGATTACTGGCTCGCGCTTGGTCAACGATTCGACGGGCCGGGGTCTTAGCTTGCAGGGCGCAGCGCCGTCGAGCGCAACGCTGCTCGGTTCGACCGTCACCGGCGGTACCGATGGAATACTTCTCTCCGGTGGTGGCACGTTGACGCTGGACCAGGCTACGCGCTCGGAAGGCACGTTGACGACGGCATCCGGTGTGCGCATCTCCAACGGTACGGCGAACATCCTTGGCGGGTCGACCGCCTACGGACAGCAGAACGGCATCATCATTGCGGATGACACCCGGGGCATCAGCGACCTCGGTCGCCTCGTCGTCGTCGACGCATCCGCCTCGGTCGGCGTTACGGGAAGCGCGATCCGCGTGCAGGATATTTCGGGTCCGACTCGTCCCAATGTTGCCTCGATCGAGTTGCGCAACGGTGCGAAGCTTGTCGGCGGCAATGGTGTCGCCATCGAGGCACTAACTCAGACTGAAGTGACCGTTGGTATCGAGGGAAGCCACATCTCCGGCGACATGCTCGCCGTCGACGATGGTGTCCTGGACATCAACCTCAACGATTCGGGCGCCGCTATCACGGGCCGGATGATCGCTGTCAACGCAATGACGCAGGCGGCGGGCTCTACCTGGAATGTCACCGGCGATTCCGATCTGCGCGCCTATACGTTGAATGGCGGCACCCTTGCATTCCAGCCCGGGACGGATGGTAGTCATCGCGCCACCACCGTCCACGGCGATCTCGCCGGCAGCGGCGGCACGATTGCGTTCAACACGGTGATGAACGAGGGCGGCGCATTGGCGTCGCAGGCCACCGACCGGCTACTTATCGAGGGCAATGTCACGACGACGGGGCCGGTCGCGATCGTGGTGACTCCTTCGGGCGTCGGCGCATCGTCGGACCGCAACACGAACGGTCTGGTCGGTGCCGACGAGGGCATTTCGCTGATCCAGGTGGCCGGTACGTCGCGTGCCGATGCCTTCGTCCTGCGCGGCGGCTACGTGGCTGTCGGCCCGTACTCGTATACCTTGCACGCATTCGGCCCCGGCACGACGGACCAGGCGCAGAACGCCCTGGCGACAGGGTCGCTCAATTGGGACTACCGCCTGGGCGCCGTGTACGTTTGCCAGACGGATTGCGATCCGGTCGATCCGACGACACCGCCGGTCGATCCTGGTGAGCCGCCGGTCGATCCGATCGACCCGCCGCCGGGTGGTCGCGTCGCCGTCGTGCCGCAGCTGCCTTCGTATCTATCTGCCCCGGCCGCCCTGCTGACGTACGGCGACATGATGAATGACGGATTGCACCAGCGTCTGGGCGATCTGCGCACGGGAACATCCCACGATCCGATCGGCGGCGAGGTCTTCGCACGTTACCTCGGCGGCCAGCTCCGCTACTCGTCCAACCTCTCGTTCCAGCGTTACGGCTACGATTTCGACCAGCAGGTGAACGCACTGCAGGTGGGTGGCAGCCTCATCGCGCTCGACGGCGACAACGGTACGTTGCGTGCGGGTTGGGCTGCTGACCACGGCACAACGCGTGTCACGCCCAAGGCGGCGGATGGCAACAGCTCGGCGAAGTACCGCGCCAATGGCATGTCCGCCTGGATCACTTGGCAGCAGGGCAACGGTCTTTGGGTGGATGGGGTGCTCGGTTCCACGAGCTACAGCGGCGACGTGGGGACCGACCTGCGCGGTGCGGACGTCGGGCGCGTGCGTGCGAATGGCTGGACCATGTCGGTGGAGACGGGCATGCCGTTCGCACTTGGCAACGATTGGACCGTCGAGCCGCGATTTCAGCTGAAGCACCAGTCGCTGAACTTTCGCGACTTCACCGACGGCGATGGACTGGACGTGCGTCTGGGCACGGCGAAGCAGACGAGTGCGACGCTGGGTGGACGCATCATGCGCACCGCCAATCGGGTGTTCATGCCGTATGCCAACCTCGACCTGACGCATACGAGCAACGGCGACCCGAATGCGGATGTGTCGAGCGCCGATTGGGATCTCTCGCAACGCTTCGGTTCGGGTCGCGTCGGGAATGCTTATAAAGTGGCAGCGGGCGCGGTCAGCCAGCTAAGCGAGCATGTGCAGGTTTACGGCGAGGGCACGTATCAGCACTTCGTCGGCAGTTACGGCATGCAGGGTTGGGCAGGGAACGTAGGTATTCGCGTTACGTTCTGACATCGCTTCCCGTCATTAAAGCGGTCATGCCGTCCCGGGCTCGGGGCGGCATGGTCGTTTCCGAAGTCGACACCGTGGGGCCGCGTGCGAGGTGCGCTCTATGCATCCAGCGTCCTTATACGCACACTTGCTCAGTCCGGGGCGTCCTTGCCCTTTGGCATCCTTGCGCGGACTGAACCCGCCTTGCTCCCAGCAAGCTCCGTCGCGATTCCGTCGACTCGCCGCGGCCCTAGGTGTCGAAGCCAAAGCTAATCCCATGTAATTGCAAAGAAAATAGGTCGATGGTTGTAGGCGCCAACGTACGATTTCGGACACATGACGCGACAGGCTTTGCGATTATGTTGTCCGTCATTCAAAGAAAAGCGCGGTACGACGGGCTTGCAAAGGATACGTCAGGACTCACGAACGTCCGGAATCGGACAGTGTTCAGCGGATCGCGATGATCCAAAGAGCGGCGCCTTGCACGGGCGCGACAGTCCAGTGCACGCGATACGTGCCCGCGGCTTCTACTTGACGCCATGCGACTGCGCCTTGAACGCCGCTTTCGTCGGGCAACTGGACGAAAGCATCGATCAGCTGAAAGCCGTCGCCCGGCGTCGCCGTCATGCTCTTGACCCCACCGTCGCCCCACCAGAAGGCCAGCAAGGTGGCCGGGCCGTCGACAGTAATCTCGTCGCTCGCCACGACCAGTGCCTTGTCTGCATAGTTCTGAGCGAAGGCCTGGATGCGAGACGCGTTGCGCACTTCGACGAAGGGCAGGGACAGTTCGCCCTTGGGCTCGCCGCGCTTGGTGATGGAGACGGTGTGTGCGGGCCCACCCTTTCCCGCGCTTGCCACATAGGCCTGTACGTTGAAGCGGTCGCCATAATCGGCATAAGTAAGGGGACGACCGAGCGACTTCCACCGGTTTCCGTAGGTATCGGCGGGCGAACCGTCATTACTGCTGTAACCAGCGTTGAAGATGACAAACACGCTACCGGTCGCCTGGGTATCCATGGCCGGTGTGACAGCCGGGCTTACACCGAGACCCTCGCCCTGACCAAGGAACACGTGTGCGCCGAGCGAGGGAGGCGCGGCATCGGCGGCGAAGGACATGGCGGGCGCTCCGAAGAGGAGCCCGGCGAGCGCGAACCGGCGTGCCTGGCGCATCGAGGTTCTCCAAAAGTTGTACTTGCAAGGGGCCCGGGCGTGGGCCACGCTTGCGGGGCAATTCAGCGGAGCCGCACGGTGGCTGACGAAACCGACTTTCTCGACCTTTACGGCAAGCTCCGCCTGGAGCCGAACTGTACGTTGGCCGATTTCAAGCAGGCCTACCGTCGACACGTGGCCGCCTGGCATCCGGATCGCCGCCGCGGCAGCCGCGCCGACGCCCTTGCCGCCGCGCGCCTGCAACGCCTCACCGCTCAGTACAGCGCTGCCATGGAATTCCATCGGCGTCATGGTCGGTTGCCCGGAGCGGTGTCGTCGCCGCGCGTATCGGTGGTGGCAGCGAGTGCGGAATCGGTCGCATACCTCGAGAGCGACGCGCCTGCGGCGCCGTCTTCGGTCTCGTTCGAGGGTGCCGAGCGGTTCGAAGACACGCCCCTGCGCGGATGGCGAACCCGCTGGCTCTGGCTTGCGGCACTGGTCATCGTCGCCGTGGTCGCATGGTCGCTGATTCCGGCCGCTGGCTCGGAAGAAGACGATGCCTCGACCGATACGTCCGTCACGATGGCATCCACGCCTTAGCGAGCGCCGCGCCCGAACAACACCACCTCGACGGTCTCGATCAGGATCACCATGTCGAGGAAGAGGTTGTGGTTCTTCACATAAAAGAGGTCGTACTTGAGCTTCTCGGCGGCGTCTTCCTCGGAGGCACCGTACGGGTAGCTGAGCTGCGCCCAGCCGGCGAGGCCCGGCTTGATGCTATGGCGCAGGTTGTAATAGCGGATCTTCGTTTCGAGGTCCGAGACGAACTGCGGACGCTCCGGGCGCGGCCCGACGATGCTCATGTCACCCCGAATGACATTCCATAGCTGCGGCAGTTCATCGAAGCGCAGCTTGCGGCAGATCCGGCCGACGCGGGTAACGCGGTCGTCGTTGCTCTTGGCCCAGCGTGCCACGCCATCCATTTCAGCGTCGGTGCGCATGCTGCGAAACTTGTAGAGCCAGAACGGACGGCCATGCTCGCCGACGCGCTCCTGCCGGTAAAAAATGGGCTGGCCGCGTCCTGATTCGACGCGAATGCATAGCACCACACCGAGCATGATCGGCCAGCAGAGCAGGGCGATCGCAAGCGCTGCCGTGATGTCGAAGGCGCGCTTCAGGAACACGGCAAGCGGCGAGGCGTTGAAGCCGCCGGAGAAAACCAGCCAAGACGGATCGAGCATGGTCAGCTGGACGCGGCCGGCTTCCCGTTCGACAAACGTGGTGAGGTCGGTGATCTGCACGCCGAGCTGGCGGCACGCGAGTAGGTCGTCCATCGGCAGGCTGCCACGGCGATCGTCCACGCCCACCACGATTTCGTTGAGGTGTTCGCGGCGCGCGAGCTGGGCCAGCGATTCGTTGCGAGCCAGCAACAGGTTCTCGGGCACCATCACCGTTTCGTTCGGGCCGCGCAGGTAGCCGACCAGGCAGAATCCGCGGCGGTCCGAGCGACGGCGCATACGGTTGTGGATTTGCGCTGCGCGTTGTCCCGCACCGAGCACGACGACGCGGCGCTTCAGTGATTCCATTTCCACCAGGCGCATGAACAGGCCGCGGAAGGCTGCCGTGGCGACGAAGGCGATGAGCAGCGCCATGCCGAGCACGCCGCGGCCGACATAGGCCTGGGGAATCACGTAGTAGCCGACGACCAGGGCTAGACCACCCAGAATGAAAGCGATGGCGTGCCGGGCGAGCTGGCCACGCCAGCTCATGCGCAGGGTGGAGCGATATTCGCCCAGTGCCGCCATGCCCAGGAAGATCACCGCCGCGAACATCACCGCGCGAGCGGTGAGCGTCTGGTTCGATGCAGCCAGGTCGTCGGGGGAGGGTGCGAAGCGGATATACGCCGCGATGTTGAGCGAGGCGGCAAGCAACAGCAGTTCGCAGGCACCCATCAGGATGAGCCAGCGTACGATTGGCTGTCTGAAAAGACGGATCATCGTGTTCCCCTCCGCACGTTGTCCGAACGTGTCGATACATGGAGGCTAGGAACCCGGGCCCAATCTGTCGATTGCACTTCCGGTTTGCACACGGCTAGGCCAAACGGCTGTGTGATGCATCGATGTATCGCCCCCTGTAACACCCTCGTTACACGCCGGGTCAGACGACGTCGAGAAGTACGCGCAACTGCTCGGCCAGACGCAGGCTGAGCGCTATGAGCGTAAAGGTCGGGAATGCCCAGCCACCCGTGGGGAACACCGAACTGCCCGCGACATGGAGATTGGCGACGCCATGGACCTTGCCCTGCGTATCGACGACACCTTGTGTCGCGTCTTCGGCCATGCGCGTCGTACCCATGTGGTGGGCTGTGCCATGCACTTGGGCGGGGCTGTTGGGATCGGTCGTCCACGCTGCGGCATCGAACCGCCCCGCGCAGGCCAGGGCCAGGCGCTGGCCGGTGAGCGCGCCGAGCATCCGATGCGTATGTCGGTCCAGCTCGGTCAGTCGCCAGTCCACGCGGACGCGACGTAAACCCAGCGCGTCGCGCGTGTCGTCGAGCATGATCCGGCTGTCGCGATTGGGCGCCTGCTCGAAGAAGCCGACCAGTTCCACGCGATCACTGCTCACCGTCGGTTTGTCGCCCACCTTTTGCGCCACCGCGCGGATCACATCGCCCAGGTGCAGGCCGAGGCGCATCGCGCTGATGGCAAGATTCTGTGGCATGGCGAGGGCCGCCGCGCCGCCGGGCCCGTTCTGTAGCGCAGCCGAAAGTCGCGCCTCGAGCAGGGTGGCCTCATCGCGCGTGGGTGGCCGCAAGGCTGCACGTACCTCGCGCAGGGCACGGATGCCGCGTGGCACTTCGCCTTCGACGGCGAACGGATGCACGCGCGCATTCAGCGTGCGGTGCTTGCGCTGCGCTTCGAGCGAAAGGCCGATTTCAGAGGCGACCGATGCGCGTACCTTGCCGATGCTGCGCTCGTAGGGGCGGGTGAGGCGATCGGGACGTTCCGAACGGATGCTGCCGATGGCACCGCTGGGGTGATCCATGAAATAACGACCGACCAGATCGCGATCGTTGCCGAGGCCGTGAGTCGCCACGCTGTCCGAGAGCAACAGGATGCGAGCATTCTCGATACCGCCGGCGGCCAGCACGTAGTGCCGCGCACGCACATGACCACGTCGGCCGTCGAGTGAACCGATGGTGGCTTCGGTCACGGCACTCGCATTGTCCGTGGCGCGCAGTTCCATCACGTTGGCGTGCAGGAGCACGGTGATGTTCGAGGCCTGGGCAAGGGTGTCGCGGTAAGCCTCGCCGAAGGTGATCGGACTGCGCGCGAAGATGAAATTGACCATGGCCTCGGGGTCGAGGTCGAGCGGCGCGCGTGGGGTCGGTCCCTCGAAGCTCCCGGGACCGAAGGCATGTGCCGGATCGATATGGCAGAACTCCCGCGCTTTGGCGTACCAGGGCGCCAGGTCGGCGTAGCGCAAGGGCCAGCCGCTTTCGGGTACCCAGTCGCGTGGCTCGAGGTCGGTATCGGCCAGGGGAATGCAGCCGCCGCCCCAGAGTGTGCAGCTGCCACCGAACACGCGCATGCGCGATGTGCCGGCGTCGAAGGGGGCGCTACCCGCGGAGCTGCCCTCGTACAGTGACTGACTGCGATCCTCACCGGCCAGGCCACCGCCTTCGATAAGGCATACGGTGGTCGAGGTGCCGATGAAAGAGCGCGCAATAGCGATGCCAGCGGGGCCTGCGCCAATGACGCAGAGGTCCGCCTGATAGTCGGCAGCTGCCGACTTGTCGAGGTAGTCGATGATCACGGGGTGCATCTCCAACGTGGTGTCTTGTGTTCTTGTTCTTGTTTTCCGGCGCGTCCTACGCCCGGTAGTAACCGCGGTACCAGTCCACGAACTTGCCCACACCCTCGCAGACATCCACCTTCGGCAGGTATCCTGTGGCCTGGACGAGAGCGGAGACATTGGCCTCGGTGTCGGGCACGTCGCCGGCCTGCAGGGGCAGCATCTCCATCCGCGCCGTCTTTTTCAGGCACTTCTCAAGCACCCGGATGTACTGCATGAGCTCCACCGGCTTTTCGTTACCGATGTTGTAGATGCGGTACGGCGCGACGCCGCTGGAACCCGGGTCGGGTCGGTCGCCCGACCAGTTCGCATTTTTTTCGGGTATCTGGTCCAGCGTACGCAATACGCCTTCGACGATGTCGTCGACATAGGTAAAGCTGCGTTTGTGGTGCCCATGGTTGAACACCTGGATCGGCTCGCCGGCGAGGATCGCCCTGGTGAACAGGAACAGCGCCATGTCGGGTCGGCCCCAGGGGCCGTACACGGTGAAGAAGCGCAGGCCCGTGCATGGAACGCCGTAGAGATGCGCATAACTGTGCGCCATCTGCTCGTTGGCCTTCTTCGACGCCGCGTACAGCGTCAGGGGATGTTCGGTCGGTTGGTGTTCGGAGAACGGCATGCGCGTATCGGCGCCGTACACCGAGCTGGTCGATGCGAAAACCAGGTGCTCCACATCGTGACGTCGGCAACCCTCGAGCACGTGCAGGAAGCCAGTGACATTGCTGGCGATATATACGTGCGGATTCTCGGCCGCATAGCGCACGCCCGCCTGCGCAGCGAGGTTGATCACCCGTTGCGGCTTGTGCGTGACGAAGGCATTTTCCACCGCATCGCGATCGGCGAGATCGGCATGGATATGGGTGTAGCCCGGCTTGTCGGCAAAACGCGCCAGGCGGGCCTTCTTCAGCTCCACGTCGTAGTAGTCGGAAAGACTGTCGAAGCCGATGACCTCGTCGCCACGCGCGAGCAGGCGCATGGCCACGTGGGAGCCGATGAAACCGGCCGTGCCGGTCACGAGCACTTTCATGCTGGTCGGTCCGCGGTCAAAGCCGTCCGTCCACGGCGTCGCGCGGCAAGACGTACTTGACGTCGTAGACCACGGACTCGGGTTTGCCGAAGGCGCGGATGCCCGCTGCGCCCAGGGCGACGAACTCGCGATGGCCCACGGCGACGACCACGGCGTCGTACGCGCCATGCGCCGGGTCGGCCATGGGCGTGATGCCGTACTCGTGCTCGGCCTCGCTCGCGCGCACCCAGGGGTCGTGCACGTCCACCCCGACGCCATAGGTGTCCAGGGCGTTGATGATGTCGACGACGCGGGTGTTACGCAGGTCCGGGCAGTTCTCTTTGAAGGCCAGACCGAGGATGAGCACGCGGGCGCGCACGGGATTGATCCCCTTGCGCACCATCAGCCGTACCACTTCGGAGGCAATGTACGTGCCCATGCCGTCGTTGGTGCGCCGGCCGGCGAGGATTACGTCGGGATGGTGGCCGACCTGCTGGGCCTTGTGGGTCAGGTAGTAGGGGTCGACGCTGATGCAGTGCCCGCCGACCAGGCCTGGTCGGAACGGCAGGAAGTTCCACTTGGTGCCGGCGGCTTCGAGCACCTCGAGCGTGTCGATGCCCAGCTTGTTGAAAAGGATGGCGAGGTCGTTGACCAGGGCGATATTGAGATCGCGCTGGGTGTTCTCGATCACCTTGGCCGCTTCCGCAACCTTCAGGGAGCTGGCCCGATGCGTGCCCGCGGTGATCACCGAGCGGTACAGGGCATCCACGAAATCGGCAGTGGCCGGCGTCGAACCCGAGGTAACCTTGAGAATTCCCGTAACACGATGGGTCTTGTCGCCGGGGTTGATTCGCTCCGGACTGTAGCCGGCGAAAAAATCTTCGTTGAAGACCAGACCGGAAACCTTCTCCAGGATCGGCACGCAGACTTCCTCGGTGCAGCCCGGATAGACCGTGGATTCATACACCACGATGTCGCCGCGCTTGAGCACCTTGCCCAGGGTCTCGCTCGCCCGGATCAGCGGCGTGAGGTCCGGGCGGCGCGCATCGTCGATCGGGGTCGGCACGGTGACGATGTAGACATCGCACTCCGCCAGGTCGTCGATTCCTGAGGAAAAACGCAGCCGGCGCGAGGCACCGAGTTCGTCGCCATCCACTTCCAGGGTGACATCGTGGCCCCGCCGGAGCTCTTCGATGCGTCCGGAATTGATGTCGAATCCAAGGGTTGCGTAGCGCTTGCCGAATTCGACTGCGAGCGGCAGGCCCACGTATCCGAGGCCGACGATGCCGATGCGCACCGTGTCCAGCGACAGCGTGACGGTTTCGCCGGCGGCGTCGTAAGACTGGCCCTCGGCAACGGGTTCGCGCACGGCGGCGGTGCCGGCCGGTCTGCGGCTTACTGTATCCATGCCCGCGTCCTACCCCTTGATGGTCCGGAATCCCCGTCTTGCGGGTCGATGAGAGGTTAGCAACCCACTCGTGGATTGCCTGTACGGCTTACGGAGGTAGACGAATGGCCGATGCCGGATTTGCGGGGTCGGTGGCGTTTACAAGCCTCCATTGCCGATATATGGTTCATCCCGCTCCGCTTCAGAGGCAGGGCATATGACTACAAGGCAGTTCCCAGATCGACTCATGTCCGCGCGCACCTACACCGGCTCAGTACGCGTGGCCTTGCTGGACGATCATGCGCTCGTCCTCAAAGGGCTCATCGCGCACCTTGAGAAAATCCCTTCGATCCTGATCGTCGGCAGCCACGGCGGCAGCCAACCTTTCCGGGCGATGCTGGCCGCCATGCCCGTGGACGTGGCCCTGATCGACTACTCCCTGGCCATGGACGACATCGACGGTGTCGCCCTGATCAAGCTACTGCGTGCGTCGCACCCGTCACTGAAGATCCTCGTGGTCTCGGCCCATGGGTCACGCCTGGTGATTCGTAGCCTGCTGCAGGCGGGTGCCCACGGCTTCGTCGCGAAGAGCCAGGAACCGGATGAGATCATTCGTGCGATCGAGGCAGTGATGACCGGCCGCGAGTACCTGCCTCCGGGCATCATGAGCGGCCTGGTGGACAACCCCATGGCGGGGCTTTCACCCCGGGAGTGGGAAGTGGTCCGCTGCGTGCTCGAAGGCCTGTCGGTCACCCAGATCGCCAACAAGTTCAACCGCAGCCTGAAGACGGTGAGCACGCAGAAGACGGCGGCCTACCGGAAACTGGCCATCGGCGCGGACAACGAGCTGCACATGCTGCGTGCGTATCTCCTGGAATCGGACAGCGAGGTGCCGCCGAAGTGAGGCGATGGATCGCGCTCTTTCTCCTTGCGTTCGTCGTGACCGCCGGTGCCGCCACCGATCCGCCGGACCCGGTCCGCGAGCGGTGGGTCGCGCAACATCCCGTGCTGCGTATCGCGATCGACCCCCAGCAAGGCGCCGAGATACGCGGCGGCGAGGCCAATCCGCTGGTAAGCCAGTACCTGGCCCTGGTCGAAGCGCATACGGGCGTCCATTTCGAGACGGTGCACACCCGTTCCTGGGAGGAGTCCGTCAAGGCCTTCACCGAGCATCGCGTCGACCTGCTTCCCTCCACCAGTGACCGCATGGTCGTGGCGGACCTGGGCGATCGCGCGCTTCTTTCCGCGCCCTTCTATGTCGGCCGTACGCTGATCGTGACGCGTACGGTGGGGCCGGCGAAGGTGGAGATGCGCGATCTCGACGGGCATACGGTCGCGTTCAAGGGTGGCGGTGCTTACGAGTCCTGGCTGAAACGCGAGCATCCGCTGGTCACGCGTCTTCCTCTGGACGATATCCACGAAGTGCTTGCCGCGGTGGAAAGCGGCATCGCGGATGCCGCAGTGGGCATGGATGTGGCGTACCACCCCATCGTGCGCCGCGACTATGCCTCCAGCCTGCGCATCGCCGGGGATGTGCCGGAGATCCCGGTGACGGTGAGAGTGGTCGTGCAACGCGACGAGCCGGAGCTGCTCGAGATGCTCGATGGGGGCATGCGGCGCATCACGGCCGACGAGAACGAGGCGGTGATCGAGCGCTGGCTGGAGACGGCGTACCTGCGTGCGCCGACGCTGTCGCAGGTGGTTTCGGTGTATCAGGTGGAGATCGCGCTGGGCGGCGCGCTGGTGCTCGCGCTGATCTTCGCGCTGTGGCAGATGCGTCGCGCGCAGCTTGCCTCACGGCGCGGCGAGCAACAGAAAACCATGTTGCTTGCGGTGATGAGTCACGAAGTACGCAATGCGGTCAACGCCGTGGTCTCATCGATCGACCTGATGGCGAGGCAACCTCTTGAGGGCCCGCAGCGCGACCTCATGGCCATCGCGCAGGCGAGCGGTCGCAACCTGCGTACGCTGCTGAAGAGTGCGCTCGACTACACCCGATCCGAAGTGCAGGGTTTCACCCCGGATCTGGTCTCCTGTGACGCGCTGGCCGTGGCGCGGCAGGTGATCGAGTCGCAACGTCCGGCGATCGAGGCGAAGGACCTCAAGATTCGCCTGGACCTTCCCATGGGCCCGTTGCCCTGGTTGCTTCTGGACGAGACCCGGCTGCGCCAGGTGCTGGAAAACCTGCTGGCCAATGCGGTGAAGTACACCCAGCACGGACACGTCGGTATCGCGCTGTGGCAAGGCACGGAAGAGACCGCCGACGGCGTGCGCCGGTTGGTGATCGACGTATTCGACACGGGTATCGGCGTGCCGGTGGATCGGCAGCGCGAGTTGTTCCGCGCCTTTGCGCAATCGCATGGACCGCTCGATACGCGGCTTGGCGGAACGGGGCTGGGCCTGGCGATCTGCCGCGATATCGTGACCCACCTGGGTGGGCGCCTGGATCTCACCAGCGAGCTGGGTGTGGGCACTGCCGTGCGCATTGAACTGCCGACCAGCCTGGTGCCTGCCGTGACGACCGTTGCCGACGACGACGCGCTCGGTGTGACGAAGGACGAGCCGATCGGCACGGTGCTGCTTGTCGAGGATCATCCCGCGAACCGCCAGATCATCACCGCGCAGCTCAAGTTCATCGGCTACGCGACGCAATCGGTCGATCATGGGCAAGCGGCTATCGACGTGTTCGAGGCAGGGCGCTTCGTGGGCGTGTTACTCGACTGCGAGCTGCCGGACATGCAGGGCTATGACATCGCCGCGGAGCTGCGTGCGCGGGAACGCTCGGCCGGAGGACCGCGTACGCGCTTCATCGCTATCTCGGCCAATCACGGCGAAGCGCATATACGGCGATGCGAAGAGAGCGGGATCGATACCGTGCTGGGCAAGCCCCTGTCGCTTGAGGGACTCAAGGCGGCACTCGTGGCGCCGCGTACGGAATCGGAGATCGATGCGACCTTCATCAAGGAGTGCCTGGCCGACCTGGCCGCCATCCGTGCCGCCCTGGCCGCGGCGGACCTCACTCGCGCCGCCCATTTTTCCCACCGCCTCAAGGGCGGCGCACTGGTATGGGGCGCGACCTCCATTGCCGCGGACATCGACCGCATCGAGCAGGCGCTTGCGGTCGAGCCGCTCGACAGCGCGGTCGTGGAGCGCTTGCTTGACGCGATCGCCGCGCGTCTTTAAATGTGTGGGAACCCCTTCATTGTGGGAGCCACTTCATTGTGGGAGCCGGCTGCCGGCGATGGCGGTGAGGTAGCCTGGTCATTCTGTAGGAGCCGGCTATGCCGGCGATGGGGGTGAGGTAACCTGGCTATCGCTGCTGAAGCAGCTCCTACATGGCGTGGCCCTACATGGCGTGGCCCTACATGGCGTGGCCCTAAATGGCGTGGCCCCACATGGCCCGACCTTGGACGAAATCCGCGCCGTTTGTCACGGCTTGCTTCAAGCTCGCTCGAACGCAAGCTTCTACGATGTCGATCATCATTGCATCGATGTTTCACAACGCCCTTTAAACGTTCAATGGCGTACCAATGTCTGTCTGACTTTCCCTCGTCCCAACGTAACGGAGTCTACAGATGGCAAGCATCAACGCATCCGCGAGCGGCACGTTCAAGATCGGTGGCGACCTCGAGGTCAACCGCCTCGGCTTCGGCGCCATGCGCATCACCGGAAAGGGCATCTGGGGTGATCCGGCCAACCCCAAGGCCGCGCGCGAGACCCTGGCAAAGCTGCCCGAGCTTGGCGTCAACCTGATCGACACGGCCGATAGCTATGGTCCCTACGTCAGCGAGGACCTGATTCGCGAAGTCCTGCACCCGTATAAGGGCCTGGTGATTGCCACCAAGGGCGGCCTGACCCGTCATGGTCCGGACATCTGGGCGCCGCTCGGCCGTCCCGAGTACCTCCGCCAGTGCGTGCTGATGAGCCTGCGCCGCCTCGGCGTGGAACGCATCGACCTATGGCAGCTGCATCGCGTGGACGAAAAGGTCCCGCAGGATGAGCAGTTCGGTGTCATCCGTGACATGCAGAACGAAGGCCTGATTCGTCACGTCGGCCTCTCCGAGGTCAACGTCGGCCAGATCGAAGCGGCATCGAAATTCTTCAAGGTCGCGACGGTGCAGAACCTCTACAACCTCGGCAACCGCCAGAGCGAGGCCGTGGTCGACTACGCCGACAAGCACAACATCGGCTTCATCCCCTGGTTCCCGCTTGCCGCGGGCGAACTGGCCAAGGAAGGTTCGGTGCTATCGAAGATCGCCAAGAGGCTCGATGCGACGGACGGCCAGGTAGCCCTTGCATGGCTGCTCAAGCGCTCACCGGTGATCCTGCCCATTCCCGGCACCGGCAGCCCCGATCACCTGGAAGAGAACGTCAAGGGCGCATCGCTGAAGCTGTCGCAGGAAGACTTCGAAGCCCTGGAGCACGCGGTCAAATAACCGCCGAACCTTCGGCTAACCGCATAACGGTCGACTAACCGCGGAACTGTAGGAGCCGGCTGCGCCGGCGATCCCTCAACGGCGGTATATGGCGAATGAGGCTTTGAATCGGATCGGGCGGGCGGTTGACCCGTTCGCCCGGTCGTTGCACAACCTCGTTCGCAGCCATGAAAGCCTGAGGGTTCGCCGCTGAAGCGGCTCCCACATCTCGCCGGAAGCCGCGACGTTCACCGGATGCCGCGACAGGCTCGCGCCTCGTAGAGGCGCTGGTCGGCGCTGCTCAGTGCGGCATCCAGTGGCGTTCCCGCGAGCTTCATGGCGGCGCCCAATGTGAATCCGATCGGTGCCGCTTCGGCTTCACTACGCAATCGATCGCTCACTTCGGCGAGTTGCCTGTCATCGGCACTGCGCAATACCACCAGGAACTCATCGCCGCCAAGACGCACCACGGCGTCTTCATCACGCACGCGTGCCCGCAGGAACTTCGCCATATCGACCAGCACGTCGTCGCCACGCTGGTGTCCGTAGGTATCGTTGACCGCCTTGAAATGGTCGAGATCCACGGTGATGCAGCCGAGCGTTTCGTCGCGCGCCATCTCACCGAGCTGGCCGAGATAACGACGGTTGAAACAATGGGTGAGTGGATCGCTCAGCGACCACTCGCGCAGCTGGCGTTCCTGTCGATGTTGCTCGGTAATGTCCTGTGCGTGGCCGAGCACGTAGCGCTCCTGGTCGTCCTCGTCGAGCACGTTGTGATAGGCCCAGATCCGTAGTTCGCCATTCGCTGCGCGCAGCTCGAGGCGACCCGAATCGCTACCCTCGTCGATGATACGGCGCAGGTAGGCATGGAATGCCGGGAGCATTTCCGGCCGCATGAAGTCGGCGAGCGACCGGCCCATCAGGCTGTTGATCGGGTAGCCCAGTGATTGGGCCGCGGCGGGGTTGACCGAGAGCAGGACGCCGTCGAGGTCGTGCGTGCAGATCAGACCGAGGCTGTAATGGAATAGCTGGCGGAACCGGCGCTCACTGGCTTCCAATGACGCCACGGCACGTCGGCGGTGCATCTCCCATTCCTGGGCAGTACGCCTGAGGTCGCGCTCAAGGGTGATCTCACGAGCGAGCGCGGCGTTGCGTTCGACGGCGGTCGCGCGCTGTTCCAATGCCATGCCCACGAGACCGGCAAGGGTGGTCAGGATCTCCCGCTGGGTATCGGTCAGTTCCCGTGGCACACGGTCGATGACGCAGAGCGTACCCATGCCGGATCCGCCGTCAATGGCGATGGGCATGCCGGCATAGAACCGGATGTGTGGATCCGCGTCGACCAGCGGATTATCGGCAAAGCGTTGGTCTTCGTGGGTATCGCGCACTTCGAACAGAGTGTTTCCGTGGATCGCGTGTGCACAGAAAGAAATGTCGCGGGGCGTCTCGGTCACTCCCTCCAGGCCGACCTGGGCCTTGAACCACTGGCGATCGTGGTCGATCAGGCTGACCAGGGCAATCGGCGAGCCCGTGACCAGGGAGGCCACCCGCACGATACCGTCGAAGAAGGGTTCCGGCGCGGTATCCAGCACCGCGAGGCCGCGCAGGCGTTCGAGGCGGAGTGCTTCGTCGTCAGGTAAGGGCGCGGCTTGCATCGCGACTCCTGGGTGGGGGACAGCGGAACGTAGCGGCTCGGCTACCGGCCGGACGTGATCTACGTCACTATCCCGAGGACCGGTTGATCGGTCTACCTTTGCTTATAGCGGCTTGGGCGGGTTCTTGCGTGAATTTTGCGACACGCGCAAGCCGAAGCATTGCGCGCAAGCTTGGTATGCACGCTCCGCAGATCGAACGCCCGCTCGATCTGACCCACGGTTCCAGGCTGGAGCAAGTCGAGGCCGCACTGGCTGCGGTAGGCTATCGCGTCAATCTTTCCGTTGAGCCCGTATAAGCAATCGTACGCAATCCCTTGCTCCAAATTCCGGGGCGATGCAAAGCCTCGTTCACTAAATCTGTGGTGAGGGTTCGCCGATGAATCGGCTCCTACAAGAGCGTGGGCTTTCTTGCTTTAGTGGAGCTTTACCGGCGGCAGGGTGGTATTTCGTAGCCAGTCGGCCAGCCACAATGCCGTTGCACGCGGCCAACCATGCAGCGTGGCCCGGTGTAGCTGCTGTAGCGAAACGTAGAGCATCTTCGCCAACCACCCGCGCATCGGAATGATCGAGCGGCCCTTGGGCCCGGAAGGAAGCTCGCCCGTGGCCTGGCGCTCGCCCAGGGAAACCAGCGTGCCCTTGGAGTGATAGACGAAGGGCGCGACATTCTCGCCGCGCAGGGCGCGGGGCAGGGCGCGTGCCAGGTACGACGCCTGCTGGTGGGCGGCCTGGGCAGTGGGTGGCACGCTCGGGCCGCCGGGTGTGGTGGTGGCGAAGGCGCAGTCGCCCATGGCGTAGATGTCGGTGACGCCCTTGGCCTTCAGCTGGGCGTCGACCAGGATGCGCCGGTCCTTCGATAGCTCGAAGGGGCCGAGGCCTTTCACCATGTCATGCCCGGTGACACCGGCCGCCCACACCTGGATATCGCAACGCACGCTGCTGCCGTCGGACAGATGGAAGGCGCCGTCTTCGACCGCATCCACACCGACGCCGGTGCGTATCGTCACACCCATGCGCAGGAGGATTTTTTCCGCGGACTCCGACGTGCGTGGGTCGACGTTGGGAAGCACGCGTTTCGCCATATCCATCAGGGTAATGTCCAGCTTGCTGGCGGGATCGAGGCCGCCATAGCGGTGCATGTCGTTGAAGGCGTGGTGGAGCTCGGCCGCCAGTTCCACGCCAGTCGCCCCGGCACCGACAATGCCGATGCTGATGCGCTTGTCGGGATCGCCCGCCGTGCGCAGCGCGAGTGCCAGGATCTTGCGACGCAGGTCGATCGCCTGGGCGGGGCTGTCCAGCATGTCGCAGAATTCAAGGACACCCGGCGTGCCGAAATCGTTCACGCGGCTGCCGAAGGCGAGCACGAGCGTGTCGTACTTCAGTATGCGCGCTGGCAGGATGATTTCGTCGGTGAGTGGAAAGCGGACTTCGTCCAGGGCAAGGGTCTTTGCGCTGGGATCCACGTGCTTGAGCGCACCGGGTTCGAACCGGTATCCGTGCGACTGTGCGTGCGCCAGGTAGGGTACGGCTTCTTCGCCATCGCCCAACAGGCCGACTGCAAGCTCGTGCAGGCGTGGCTTCCAGAAGTGGCTGGCGTCCCGGTCAACCAGGGCGACATCGAAGTCGCCGCGCTTGCCCAGCCGTGCCGCCAGTTCAATGCCCGCCGCGCCGCCGCCCACGATCACGACGGTGTGTGCACCGGGTCGCTTTGAAGCCGTCATAGGAGTCTCCTCAGTAGCCTGTGTTCGAGCATACCCATGGATTCGTTGCTTGCTTGCGAAGACTGCTCTTTTCCGGCTAAATCGGGCACATGCATGCAACACGACTGCTCCGACGACGAACGATGCGCTGAAGCCATCCGGCGCGCCCGTGCGTGCGCCCTTGCCCATTGTTTACGGAGAAACCCATGTTCCTGTCCCTGGCGTCGCATGTCGACGCCTCGCTAGTCAGTGTGTTCGCGGCCCTTGGCCTGCCAACGGCGCTCGCGCGTGCCCAGCCGTCCACACGGCCGGATTTCGGCGATTTCCAGTGCAATGCGGCGTTGGCCCTGGCCCGTGACGTCGGGCGGCCGCCCCGGGTCATCGCCGAGGACATCGCCGGGCTGCTCCGCCAGGAGGCGATGTTTGCGGCGGTGGAAGTCGCCGGGCCCGGCTTCGTCAACCTGACGCTGGCGGGGACTTTCCTGGCGACGTCCGCGCGGGTCATGGTGGCTCATGCGCGCCTTGGTCTACCCGACACCGGGCGAGGCCGTCTGGTGATCCTCGACTTCGGTGGTCCCAACGTGGCCAAGCCCCTCCATGTGGGCCACCTGCGTTCGCTGGTACTCGGCGAAAGCCTGCGCCGCATCCACGGGGCTCTGGGCTGGCGTACGTTGGGCGATGCGCATCTGGGCGACTGGGGCCTGCAGATGGGCATGCTGAGCTCGGCCATACGGCATCGTGACCCGTCACTGGCTTTCTTCAACGGTGGTGTCAACGAGGTTTTCCCGTCGAACGCGCCGGTGACCCTGGACGAACTCGAACATCTGTATCCCGAGGCGGCCGCTGCCTGCCGCAGCGATGCCGGGCGAATGGCCGAGGCCCGCGCCGACACCGCAGCCCTGCAGGCGGGTGATCCCGGGTTACTTGCCCTGTGGCGTTCCCTGCGGGCGTTGAGCCTGACCTCGCAGGTGGCGGACTTCCGCGAGCTCGGTGTCGTCTTCGATGCGCTCGACGGCGAGAGCGATGTGCGCGACGCCATCACGCCCCTGGTCGAGCGGCTTCGCGCCAGCGGCGTCGCGCGCGAAAGCGATGGTGCGCTGGTCGTGGATATCGCCATGGCGGAGGACGCCTTCGAGGTGCCACCTCTATTGCTGGCCAAGCGCGACGGTGCAGCCTTGTATGCGACGACCGATCTGGCCACGCTGGAAGCGCGTGCCATGCACGAAGGCCTCGCACGTGTGGTGTACGTCGTCGATCAGCGACAGGCACTCCATTTCGAGCAGGTGTTCCGTGCGGCGGCCAAGGCCGGGATCGCGGCAGGCGTGGAGTTGATCCATGTCGGCTTTGGCACCGTGAATGGGCGCGATGGCCGGCCGTTCAAGACGCGCGATGGCGGCGTGGCCCGGCTCACTGACCTGATCGACGAAGCGGTGGACAAGGCCGCCGAGCGCATCGAAGGTTCCGGTTACGGAAGGGAGCTGGATGCGCCAGGCAAGCTTGCACTCGCCCGGAGCATCGGCCTTGGCGCGGTGAAATTCGCCGATCTCTCGGGTGAGCGGTTGTCGGGCTATGTGTTCGATGTCGAGCGGCTCGTCGCCTTTGAAGGTCGCACGGGGCCCTATCTGCAGTACGCGTGTGTGCGGCTGCGTTCGTTGTTGGCAAAGGCGGGTGGCGGCGCCGCGGAGCCGGGCGTTCCGGTGGCGGACAGCGAGCGGGCGTTGGTCATTGCCTGCCTGGGCTTCGGGGACATTGTGGCGGAGTCGGCGCGGCTGATGCAGCCGGGGGTGCTCGCGGAGTATGCGTTCGGGCTTGCGCAACGCTTCAGTCGGTTTTATGCCGAGTGTCCGGTGTTGGCAGAGCCTGATCTCGACATTCGTACGTCGCGGTTGGGGTTTTGCGTGCTTACGTTGCGCGTACTGGAGCGGGCGTTGTCGCTGCTTGCTATCGATGTCCCGGAACGGATGTAGGAGCCGCTTCAGCGGCGATCCCGCGGCAGCGGGGGAGGGTTTCGCGAGCACCCATTCGCCGATGAATCGGCTCCTACAAGGGGCGGGGGTCAGGCTTTTGAGTAGGCTTCGGTGGCGTCCATGACGCGGGCGGAATAGACCAGCGCGGCGCCTGCGTTGAGGGCGACGGCGACGCCAAGGGCTTCGGCGATCTCTTCGCGGGTTGCGCCTTGCTTGAGGGCTTCGGCCGTGTGCACGGTGATACAACCGTCGCAACGGGTGGTGACCGAGATCGCCAGGGCGATCAGTTCGCGGGTCTTGGCGTCGAGGTGGTTGGTCTTCGCGCCGGCACCGGACAAGGTCTGGTAACCCTTGATTGTGTCCGGGCTGAGCTTGGCGATCTCACCAATACGTGCGCCGAGCTCGTTGCGGTAGGCAGGCCAGTCAAGCATGGGGTAATCCTCGGGAATGGCCGGCGGCACGGGTTTGTGTCGTCGGTAGGAACATGATGGTCCTGCCCCGTGCGCGGGGAAATACGCGAAACGTTCTAGTTCTGGCGCATGCGTCTCACGTGACTTACAGGGGGTCGAAGAAGCGCGGCATCCCGTGCAGTGCTGCTTCATCGGCCTCGTGCCGTCATCGGGCGCCTTGATGGGCATCGTGCTGGCGCCATATGCGCATGGCCTTGCCGTCGCCGCCGTTATCGTTTCCGATTGCCGGCGAGGATAGCCTTCGCCGCATCGATGCCGATGATCCACGAACCGGCCAGCATCATCGTGTCCTTGATCACCAGGCGTCCGGCACCGGAGAGGTAAGGAAATCCGTGCTGTGCATCGCCCAGCGCAGGTACCCATGCTTCGGGTGTCGTGAAGAGAAAGGACAGGGTGACCAGTGTTGTGGCGAAAGCGAGGAAGGCGCCGAGCAGGCCGAGCTTCTTCGACAGCGGATACGACAGCACGAGCAGGGCGATCGTCCATTCGACGATACCAAGGCCGGTGGAGAAACCATAGGTGTTGTTCGCGGTCTGCCATTCGCGCTGTTCGGGCACGAGCTGGCCTTCATGCGTCAGGTGCGCCTTGTATTCGTCGGGATGGTTGTAGAAGAACGACATCACCGGACTATTGGCGACGAAGGGCGTGATGCTGTCGGCCTCGAAGGGAGCGAACTTGAGCGCGCCGATCCAGAGGAAGACGATGGCGATCGCAATGCGCATCAGGTTCGGGCCGAGGCGCTCGGTGCGGACGAAGGCAGAGAGGATGTTGCGGGCAGTGGTGTTCATGGGAGGCGACTTTCTCGGGAGGGGACGAAGAAAGTGTTGCTCGCCAGAGTGAGAGCATGAATACTCATATCACTCAATGACTGGCGCGAACGTCTCATGGATGCCTTGACCCGCGTGCTCGAACTTGCCCAGGTCCAGGGCGTCCTCGACCTCCGTTGCCAGCTGGCCGGTGGCTTCAGCCTCGACCACGTGGATGCCGAAGCCGGCGAGGCGCCATTTCATCTCGTGCTGGGCGGCAGCGCGGCCATGGAGCTGCCGGGTCACACCGTGGTGATGGAAGCCGGTGACCTGCTGGTACTGCCCCAGGGCACCCGCCACCGCGTGCACGATCTGCGCGGTCGGGATGTCACCACGACCGTCTCCCTCGACCACGCGGGCCCCTTTCGTATCAAGCGCAACACGGAAGGCGATACCGATCTCGACCTGCTCTGCGGGCGCTTCACCTTCGCGCCGGACGCGGGGCGACTGCTGTTCAGTGCCTTGCCCGAAATACTCCATGTACGGCTCGGCGGCGAACACGGACTGGATGCACTTTCCGGCATCGTAAGGATGTTTCGCGACGAAGTGGCGCGCATGGATCCCGGCGCCCTGGCCGTGGTCACGGCGCTGACCCAGGCCTTGTTCGTCTTCGCACTCCGCGCACAGTTGCGCGACGGGATCATGCCGCCGTCCTTGCTCGGCCTGATGGTCGATCCCCGGCTCAGTCGCGCCTTGCTGGCCATGCTGCGCGAGCCCGAGCGCGAGTGGACGGTTACCTCGCTGGCCGAACAGGCGGCGATGTCGCGCGCCACGTTCGCGCGTCACTTCGAGGCGCGAGGAAACGTCGCCCCGCACGAGGTACTGACCCTCCTGCGTATGCATGTGGCGGCCGATCTCCTGCGCCGTGGTGAGCTCACCGCCGGCGCCGTGGCCGATCGCGTGGGGTACCGCTCCGAGTCGGCGTTCGGCAAGGCCTTCGCACGCGTCATGGGCACGACGCCGGCGCGTTTTCGTCGCGATGGAAAAGCCGTTTCGTAACGCAAGATCCGGATGGTGGTGTACGGCACGCGAGTGGAACATGGCGCCATACCCACCACGGAGCCACGCCATGTCTTTCCGCATTACCGGTATCGACCCGAAGCCCTTCACGTCGCTGTATGGGCTGGACGAAGAGCAGCTCGCAAAGCGTGGTGTCATTCGCGTCATCGCCCAGGACGATACGGGTTACCCCGAGCGTATCGAACTACGCAACGCACGCCGCGGCGAAGCCTTGCTCCTGCTCAATCACACCCACCAGCCTGCCAGCTCCCCTTATCGTTCCAGCCACGCTATCTTCATTCGCGAAGGCGCGACCGAAGCCTGCAATGTGAGCGATGAGGTGCCCGAGGTATTGCGTACACGTACGCTTGCGCTGCGTGGATTCGACGAGCGTGATCACATTGCCAGTGCCGTCCTCGTCGAGGGCAGCGTGCTGGACGAAGCGATCGAGCGCATGTTCGCGATGTCCTCGGTAAGCTATGCACATGTGCACTATGCGGCGTACGGCTGCTATGCGGCGCGCATCGATCGGGCCTGAACCTCGTGCTTGCGTGCGGCCTGGCGGGATACCGTCAACGCCGCCAGCGCCAGCGCCGTCAACAACAGCGAGACCAGCGGCAGGGAGGCGACGCCGCTGGCCTGCGCTATGCGGCCGCCGAGAAACGAGCCGAAGGCGATACCGGCGAACAGTCCCGACGAATTGAGCGCAAGGACCAGCCCGCGTATTTCCGGTTCAAGCTCGACCACGCGCCGCTGCTGTGAGGGATAGAACACGTCCTGTGACAAGGCCCAGACCAGTAATGGCAGCACCGGCGCCCACCAGTAGGCGGGTACGACGGCAAGGGCGAGGAACACCGGTAGCATCGTGCCCATCGCGGCATACAGCAGGCGATTGGCACCGAAGCGCAACGCCAGGCGTTGCGCCAGCCAGTTACCGGCGACACCGAGGATACCGAAGCCGAACATGATGCCCGATGCGGTCGCGGTGTCTGCGCCGAAACGGTCGCGCAGCAGTGTCGTGATGAGCGTATAGGTCACGAAGTAGCCGGAGACCTGAAGGAAGATCACGGCCAGTCCTGTGCCGGTGGCCGAATGGGTGAGTGCCCTCAACAACCTTCGCAGATCCAGCCGGACGCCTCGCGACTCGTCGTCCACCGTCAGCCAGACCAGCAAAGCCGCCGCACTGGCCAGCACCGCCAGCCCCACGAACACCACACGCCAGCCAAAGGCCGCCGAGGCCGCGATGGCAAGGGGTACGGAGAGAACACTGGATATGGCGATGCCGCTGAAGACCACGGCCAGGGCGTGTCCTTGCCGCTCGGGCGGCACGAGGCCGACACCAATGGATGAAGCCATCGGAGCCACCACGGTGGCGCCAAGACCTGCGAGCACGCGGGCCGCCAGCAACCAGCCATAGCCGGGCGCGACGGCACACAGCACCGAACCGAAAGCCAGGACCAGCAGGCCGCCGATCAGCACATCGCGTCGCCGCCGGTGACCGATGAAGACTTGCGCCAGCGGAGCGCCGATGGAGAAAGTCAGCGCGAACACGGCGACCAGCTCGGCCGCTTGCGCGACGGTCATGCCAGAGCCGACCATCGAAGCCTGGGCGCCAACGACCGCCAGCGAGGCGCTTCCGAGGGCAAAGTTGCAGATGCTGAGAATGCGCAGCACCAGGGGAGCGGAAAGACGGGCCATGGCGGCGTCGCAACGATAAGGGAGCGCCTTATTTCGGGTCCGTCGACCTATAATCAACATCGATTCCAGATATACGAGCCATCCATTTCATGGATATCAGTCGGATCGACCTCAATCTGCTGGCCTCACTCGACGTGCTCCTCGAAGAAGCCAACGTCACCCGGGCGGCGCGGCGCCTCAAGCTCAGCCAGCCCGCGCTGTCCGCCCAGCTCGCACGTCTGCGCGAGTCGTTTGGCGATCCCCTGCTGTTGCCTGCGGAAACCGGGCGCGGCATGACCCTGACCGCCCGTGCGGCGGCCTTGCGCGAACCGCTGCGGGCGGCGTTGCGAGACCTCGATCGCGTGGTCACCCATGCGCCGGAGTTCGATCCGGCACATAGCACGCGCGCCTTCCAGATCGCCCTGAGCGACAACGGTGTGGCCATCCTCGGTGTCGACCTCGTTGCCTGGATAGCCGCTCACGCCGGGCCCGGTATCTGCGTGGCCTTTCGGCCGGTGGATCCCGGCCGTATCGGTGCGCAACTGGAATGTGGCGAGGTCGACCTGCTGGTCAGCATCAATAGCCTTATCCCGCCAGCGATGAAAGCCCGTGTGCTCCTCGAAGACCGTTACCTCATGGCGCAGCGAAAGGGTCACCCGCGCGGCCGCACGCCTCCCGACCTGGATACGTATTGCGCGCTCCGTCACGTGCTCGTGTCGCTGGACGGCGGCGGTTTTCATGGCTTCATGGACGACTACCTGCACCGGCTCGGGCGCAGGCGCCAGGTGGCCGTGTCCGTCCCGCAGTATCACCTGATGCCCGACATACTCGAGGCTACCGATTACGTGGGCGTCATGCCTTCGCGGCTGGTCCAGCGCTTCGCCGGACGGCTCGATGCTTTCGAACTCCCGATCCCCACGCACGATATTTCCATGTATGCGTCGTGGCATCCGCGCATGCAGGCCGACCCCGCGCACCGATGGCTACGTGAGCGTGTCGCCGCCATCGCGGAAGGCACGCGGACCTAACGACTGGCTTCGCCGCGCAGCTGCCAGAACAGCGCCTTGTCGAACGGTGACCACACCGGCACGCGCACGCCGCTTGCGGCCAGGGCGTTGCGTGTCCATTGGTTGCACGTAACGAAGAGGCTGTAACGGCCGTTGGCTTCGTAGAAGGCATCGTTGATGTCGTAATGGTGGCCCGGGATCCACACCGCCGTACCCGTATCGTCGACGGTGACACTCTGGCGGACGAAGGCGACCAGCCTTGCATAGGCGGCGGGAGTCAGGGTGAGGCGTCGTGCCGTGGGGTCGTGCTCCGGTGCCGGACCGTATTCCACATGCATCGCCGCGGCGTCACGCCCGGCGATTGCCTTGAGCGCTGTCGAGGTGGTGAGGTCTCGCCACCGTGGTACGTCGAGGTAGAACGCGCGATCACCCCAGCCGATGGTGACGTACTCAGCGTCGTCGACGTCACCCGCATGCGCGTTATGCACGGGCGGGAACAGACGGGTCCAGTCCATCTGCGGATGCCTGGCCGGCATCGCCAGGCCCGCGTGGACGCCATTGGTGGTCAGCCACACGGTGACACCCTCGTTGGCGGGCTGCCAGGCCCGATTCAACGGAATGGCGCCGAGAACGACGGCGGCGCCCATATACACGAGCGGCGCGAGGATGAGCACACCTGCGATCGTCCAGAGAAGGCGTCGTGCAAACGATGGCCGCGTTATCGGGCCCGATCGGTCCTGCTTGAGCATGCACGTTTCTCCGGCATCGACGCGCCCGCGTTGGCGGAAGGGTATAACGAGGGATCGAAAACCGCATGAGGGCCGCCGCCATGCCCGTAGCAGACCACGCAAAACCAGGAGACGAGCCGTGCCCGGTATGCAAGGGCCTGGGTGAGGTGACGTATATCGACGAGGAGGTCGGTTGCCAGATTGGTGTGCCGTGCTGGGCCTGCTCGGGACCGGCCGAGGAACACCTCGGCCAGCCCGCTTCGGATACACCCTGGCCCGGCTGAGCCGGACTCAGAGTTTGTAGTTGACGCCGAACATCAGCGTGCGGCCGTAGGTGTTGTAGTCGAGCGGCCGGGCGATCTTGATATTGTTCGGCAGCGAGGCGATCTGCTGGGTCTTCTCCGGCGAGTTGGTCAGGTTGTTCACCTGTAACAGCACCGACAGCCCGCTCCAGCGGCCCTCGTTGAACGCGTAGCCGAGCTGGAAGTCGGTCTGTTTGTCGGCGAGGATCTTCTGGTAGCCGAGCTGGTCGAACAGAGCCACCGCCTCGCCCGTGAACGACGAGCGGTAGCGCTCGGCGATGCGCACCGACCAGCCGTACTTCTCGTAGTAGAAGGCGAGGTTGGCCACCTTGCGCGACAGGCCGGGCAGGGTGGACGGGCTGCCGGGAATCGTGGATACCGCGCTGACCGGCAGCGAGCTGTTGGTCAGCGAGAAGTTCGCCAGCATGCCGAAGCCGTCGAGTGCATGCGTCAGCAGGCCGCCTTCGAAAGAGCCGGACAGTTCCAGGCCCTGCATCCTGCCGCCCGTGCCGTTCTGTGGCGTTGTGAATGAACCGATGGTGCTGCTCGGCGTAAGCGTTGGCGTGTCGTTGGTGTAGCGCGAGAAGTCGTAATCGAGCGTGGTTTCGTTGTAGATGTAGTTGAGCAGGTTCTTGTTGAACACGGCCGCCGCGACGTAGCTCGCCGTGCCGAAATACTTCTCCCACGACAGGTCCGCACCCACCGCGATATACGGTTTCAGCTGCGGATTGCCACCACTGCCGGACCACAGCACCTGGCCGGCGGCGGGACCGTCGGTGATCAGCGCGACGCTGGCGGACGTGGCGACCTTTTCGTCGTCGATGCGGCCGCGCGCCATGGTCTTGGCCAGACCGAAACGCAGGTACTGTTTGTCAGCCACTTCGGCCACGAGGTTGAGGCTAGGCAGGACTTTGTTGTAGTTTGTGCCGTCTGCAATGCGGCCGACCAGCGCATCGCCATTGGTCTGCAGGGCTTCGGACGACTGAATCGTACGCACGGCCTGCACGCCCATGTTTCCGCGCAGCGGGATGTCGCCCAGCATCGTGTCGATGTTGAACTTGAGGTACACCACCGGCACCTTCTCGCGTACGGTGTAATTGCGGCTCCAGTCGCCCTGGCCGTTACGCTCGGTCTCGTAGAACTGGTCGCTCAGCGCGCGCAATACGTTGTAGTTTACGATGCCGGGGATGCCGCCGTAACCCAGGTCGGTGATACCGCTCAGGGAGGATGGGTCGATCGGCGCGGCGAAGCCCGGCACGTAATCGTCCGAGGTGGACCCGTTGCCATTTAGCCAGGCGAAGAGCACGTCGGCTTGCTTGGTCTTTTCGCGGTCGGAGTAGTTCACCCCGAAGTTGAAGTCACTGAAGATCCAGCCCACCGGATGGCTGATTTCCAGACGGATCGCCTTGATGGTGTCCTTCTGCTTGTCGTATTCCTCGCGCCCGTTGTAACCGTAGTTGTTCGGGTCGGTGAAATTCACGGCGGAGGTGTCGGACCAGTCCGTGCCGGGGCTGAAATCCGGGAAACCTTCGTCGCGCCTGGTCTGAAAGTCCGTGGACGACGTCGCCTGGCCGGGCAGGCCGGCGAACAGGTAAGCGTCGTGCAGGTGTTTCTTCGCGCTGGAATACGAGAGATCCGCGGTGGCGTTCCAGCCGTTGCCGAAGTCGTACTGGTTGTTCCAGCCGACCGAGAACAGCTTGTCGCGTTCCTTGGTGTACTCGTTCTGCAGGATCGTCTTCAGTCCGTCGATGTGACCGGAAGTGACGATCGGGTAGGGCTGCGCAGGTACGGTGCCGATGTTCGAGTAGGAAACATTGTCGTACGGGCTGCTCGACCACTGCGCGCCGTTGAGGTAAGTCTTCTGGTCGAACGTGGAGTAGTAGAGGTCGAGTGTGGAATGGTAGTGATCGTCCGGTGCCCATTCGAGCACGGTCATCAGGCCGTTGCGCAGCTGCTTCTCGGACTTGGCGCGCAGCTGGGCGCCCTCCTGCGACAGCACGTCGTCGGGCAGGCCGGGCGTGTGCGCGGCTCCCCACTGACCTTCGGCGCCGTTCGGGCCGTTGTTGTTGCTCCACCACCACGCCTGGTACTGCTTTTCCTGCACGGGTGAGTCGAGCTGGGCAAAGCCCACGGCCAGGCCGAGCGTGTGGTCGAAGAACTGGTCGATGTACGAGAAGCTGGCGCGGTGCCCGCTGTCACCGACGCCGGTACCGTGGTTGAGACTGCCATTGGTATTGTTCTCGCCACGCAGGTTGGCGGCGAAGGTGCGCTTGGGCACGTCCAGTGGCTTGATCGTGTGCAGGTCGATGGTGCCCGAAAGACCCTGGCCGACGAGGCTGGCATCGGGTGTCTTGTAGACCACGGCGCCGCTGATGAGCTCGGACGGGTACTGGTCGTAATCCACGCCGCGGTTCTCGCCGATCGTGGCCTGCTCGCGGCCGTTCAGCGTGGTGCCGGCGAAATCGGGCGGCGTACCGCGAATGGAGATCTGGTTGGCACGACCGTCCACGCGTTGCGTAGCCAGGCCCGACACGCGTGCCAGGCTCTCGGCGATGCTGCTGTCCGGCAGCTTGCCGATATCTTCGGCAGAGATCGCTTCGACGATGTTGTCCGAAGCCTGCTTGGTCTTCAGCGAGTTCTGGATACTGCCCTGGATGCCGGTGACGACGATGGCGTCGAGATTGCTCACGGCGTCCGGGTTGGCAGCGTGTTTTTCCTTTTCTTTCGCGGTTTTTGCCGGTTTTGTGGACGGCGTCTCATTTTGTGCCGCAGTGGGAGACGGCGTCTGCTCCTGCGCGAAGACGTCGCTGCCGGAGAACACGAGGAGGGCCATGGCACATGCGGTGGCCAGCGGACGTAGCTGTAGCGCGGGCACGGCAAGACACGGCGTCATGCGTCGATAATTCATCGTTATCCCTGCGTTTAATGATGTGGCGACGCGCCCCCTGACGCGCCGGCGGCGAGGATGCGGCAAGTGACACGAATCTGTCATCCTGCGTCGCAGCACATACCTTCAGGAGTGCCCCATGTGGGAAGAGCTGACCAAGACTGTTCTGTTGATCGTCGCGAGTCTTTTTCCCATCATTAATCCGCCCGCGGCGGCTTTCATGGCAATCAGCATCGTGCCGCATGCGACCGATGCCGAGCGTGCCGACATGGCGCGCCGCGTGGCGATGAACAGCTTTGCGCTGTTGCTCGCATCGTTGCTGGTCGGCGCCTATGTACTCGGCTTCTTCGGTATCTCGATACCGGTGCTTCGCGTGGCCGGCGGGCTGGTCGTGGCCATGGCGGGCTGGCGGCTGCTCGACGCGCCTGACGACGTCGAGGAGGACCAGGAAAACGAGGCTGCCGCGGTAGACCATCGCCACGGCAGGCGCGATCCCTGCTTTTATCCTTTGACACTGCCGCTAACGGTGGGCCCGGGCTCGATTGCCGTGGCCATCGCATTGGGTACGGGGTCGCCGCGGGCGGGACCCACGCTGATTCACTTCGCGGCGGTGGGTATCGCCCTGGTGATCATCACCGCGAGCATTTACCTGTGCATGCGCTTTGCCGAGCCCATCGAGCGCAAGCTGGGTACGGCGGGCACCCAGGTGGTGATGCGGTTGTTCGCATTCTTCATTTTCTGCATCGGGCTGCAGATTCTCTGGTTGGGCGTTTCGGAGCTGATCGGGATTGTTTCGGCTGCGCCTGGCGTGGCGCATCCGGCGCCTTAAGCCCCCAGATCTCCTGTGGGAGAAGATCCTTGTGGGAGCCGATTCATCGGCGATCCCGCGGCAGCGGGCAAGCTTGCGGCTAGCACCCGATCGCCGCTGAAGCGGCTCCCACAAGGGCAAGGTCGCAGCTAGCACCCAATCGCCGATGAATCGGCTCCTACAGAAGATAGATCTCCCAAAGACCGTTCGCGTCGCCAGGCGCAGGGGGTGGCGCCGGTGAAGCGTTTGAATATGGTGGTGAAGTGCGCCTGGGTGCGGAAGCCGGTGTCGCCGGCCACTTCGACGACGGACCGCCCCGACGAAGCGAGCAGCGCCTTCGCGTATTCGATACGCGCGCGCAGGATGTAGTGATGCGGACGCTGCCCCGTGGCCAGGCGGAAGCGTGCGGCGAAGTGCATGGGCGATAACCCCGCCGCGGCTGCGACCGCGGCCAGGCTGATCGGATCGCCCAGGTGCTGGCCGATGTACGCGTCCACGCGCTGCATGCGCCACCGCGGTATCGCCAGCTTCACCGGGTCGAGCCCGTCGATAGTGGCCGTGCTGGCGAGCTGGAAAAGGCGGCTGAGGACGGCTATCGCGAAATGCCCTGCCGTGCCCGGCGTGCAAGACCCCGCATTGGCGGCGAGCAGCGCGAGCGCCAGCTGCTCGATGGCACTGTCGCGGTACATGCCACCGAAGGTTGCGCCGTCAAGCAGAGCCACGCAGTCCATATCCCTGGCAGCGTCGCGGACGAATGATGCCGGCAGATACCACTGGAGGCTGTCACCCGGACCATCCGTGCACATCGTCAGCGCCTGGCCCGGCAGGCTGACGTGCACACTCCCTGCGGCTATCGCGCCGTTCACGACGGTTCGGCCGTCCGCCATCAGTCGCATGGAGGTCGCGCTCAGGAAAACGCGCACCACATAACGATCCGTCGGGATGACGGCGGTCCGGGTACCCGAGCCGCACCGGTCGATCCAGCGGGTGGCCAGTACGCCCGGTGCCGTCCGGGCGAGGACCGGCGGGACATGCCAGATGGTTTCGAGGTGCACGGCGGTGGAGGCGGTGAGGTCGCGCGCAAGCGCGTATGAAGTCTCGTCCAGGCGCACGTTGCCGTCCTCCGCGTCGGGGCCCCGAGGGTCAGGATGATCGGTCCGGCCCCCGGTCTCGCCGACTGACAAGACGGTACGCCTGTCGCCTCGTGCGGAGAGCCGAAAATCTACTTAGAACGAATGGACTGTCCAGACCTTGGCGAGGCATGCCTGGGCCGTTCGAATCGGAAAACGGCCATGCATATCCGAAAGACCATTCGTGCCCTGGGCGACACCATGAGCGGGAAGGGGAGTCGACGCGTCGTGCGTCGGCGTCTGTCCGGTCATGGGGAGTTCCACGATGAAGAAGTCCATTCTGCTGGGCGCCGCTGTCGGCGCCGCGCTGGTGTTCGGCTGCGCCACGCAGGCCCAGCAGGGTCCGACGGTGGACATCGGCAACCGGCACGGCAACCTGCGCCAGGCCCAGGAAAACATCGTCCAGGCCTGGCATCTGGTGAGCGAGGCGCAGGAAATGAACGACTCGCGCCTGGGTGGACACGCGGCGAATGCCAAGCGCCTGCTCGAGCAAGCGAACGACGAGTTGCGCCTTGCGGCGGATGTCGCTAACCAGAACGAGCGGCACTAGACGCATGACCAGACGCAGGCCCCTGCGCGCGGCGGCCCTCGCCCTCCTGGCATGTCTTGCAGGCACGGCTCTGGCCGACCCGCCCTCCGACGACCTGCGTCCACCGCGCGAGTTCACCTACGACGCGAACGGCGTGACCACGGTCACCCTGGTCGCCGCGAAGTCGAAGATCCTCGTCGGCAACACGCCTTACACATCGTTGGTGTTCAACGACGACTACGACGCACCGCTCATCCGTGCGCGTCCGGGCGGAACGATTGCGCTCACGCTCGACAACCGCATGGACGAGATGACCAACCTGCATTTTCATGGCATGCAGGTGTCCCCGCTCGACGACGGCGACAGCATTTTTCGCACCACTGGCCCGCACGAGGTGGGCAAGTACGTGTTGCGCTTGCCCGACGACCATTCGCCGGGACCGTACTGGTACCACAGCCATTTCCACGATGGCGCCGAGCACCAGGTGTCAGGTGGCCTCGCCGGGCCGATCCTCGTCGATGGCATCAAGGACCAGTTCCCGGAACTGAAGGACGTGCGCGAGCGCGCGCTCGTGCTGCGCAACTTCCAGAAGACCTTCACTGGATCGCTCGCCAGCGAGATCGTCACCGGTGCGCCTTCCATCCGGACGATCAACGGGCAGTTCCAGCCGACCATCCGCATTCATCCGGGCGAAACGCAGCTCTGGCATCTGTTCAACATCGCCGCGAACCAGTACTTCCGCATCCGAATCGACGGCGTGCACATGCAACTGCTGTCCCAGGACGCCGATACGGTGGTCAAGCAGGTCGGCGTCGACGAGATGCTGATCGGCCCGTCGGCGCGTGTGAGTATCCTGGTGACGGGCCCCGCACCCGGTTCCTATCCCCTGAAGCTGGGTTCGGCGAACACCGGTCCCGCGGGCGACACGTACGCCGGCGCGCTACTGGGTACGCTCGTTTCGTCGGGCGAGCCCATGAAGACGGTGACGATCACCAGTCCGTATCCCGCCGTGACCGACCTGCGCAAGGTGACGCCGGCTAACCACCGTCGCTTCATCTTCCAGGACTCCGACTCCGACCCCAACGCCTTCTTCATCAACGGCCGCCAGTTCGACATCGGTCGCGTGGACACCACGGTCAAACTGGGCGACGTCGAAGAATGGACCCTGGTCAATCCCAGCCAGGAACTTCATCAGTTCCACATCCACCAGCTTGATTTCCAGGTGACGAAGATCAACGGCAAGGATGTCGACTTCATCGGCTATCGCGACAACGTGTTCATTCCCGCCCTGGGTTCGACCACGGTGCTCATTCCCTTCACGGACCCGGTCATCCTCGGCAAGTTCGTCTATCACTGCCACATTATGGAGCACGAAGACGGCGGCATGATGCAGGTGATCCAGGTGGTGCGTCCTGCCGAGTACGAGGAGGCCGTGAAGCTCGAACCGCTCGGCGGCATCTACGGCGACAACCAGATGTGCACGTACCTGCGCAACACGGGGGGGAATCCGCTCACGCCTCCGTCCAACGCAAGCCGTCCGCTCGGTCCGGCGCCTGAGGTCAGGCCGTGAAGCGGCGCGCAGCTTACGTCGGCATGGGGCTCGCACTCGCGCTTGCGGGGCAGGCGCAGGCCAGCAACGGCCGCTACCCCGGTCTGGGCATGGATTACAGCACGGCCATCCAGTACGACTTTGCCAGCCTGCGCGTGCCCAATCAGCCACATAACGTCACCACCAACGGATACTTCGACATCACCACGGCGGTGCACTTCCGACTGACCACGATCGACGAGATCTGGGTGGGCAGCGAAGTCAGCCCGGTGACGGATACGCGCCCCGGCGAGCGCCGCTGGCTCGGTGGCACCGGCCTGAACATTACCGACGTCAACTGGTACCACCAGGGTTACGTCTCGTCCTTCCGGTTGGGCAAGTTCGACGTGCCGTTCGGACGCGCACAGGATGCCGCGCCGGGACTTTACACCTCTGACTTCGTCGCACCGTACGCACTGGGCGGGATGAATGGCGGCACCTATGAGTACCGCTTCTTTACGGACAACTGGGGCACCATCGCACCGAGTCTGAGTCTCTACGCCGCCGACACGTCGGTACTGAGCCGTTCCTTCCTGCGTCCGTCACAGCAGGCGCGCCGCTCCGACGGTGGCGCGACGAATACGGGCAAGCTCAACAATGCCGCCGCCGTGGTCAACTGGCGCGCACCCGCGGCCATTCCGTACCTTGAAGTGCAGGTGGGTTACATGACCAACCATAAGGGCGATGTGTCCGCCGCCTCGCCCACGGCGGCGAACGAGCAGCTGCGCGTGGCCTCCGTGCGCTACATGATTCCCTTCGTGGCCACGACCGAACTCGGACCGACGCTCGCCGGTCGCTACCTGGACCTCGTGCCCTTCGTCGAGTACGTGAAGGTGCACAACGAGAACGGCACACCCGGCTTCGACACCGAGTACCTGACCACGTCGCTCACCTTCGACGCCGGTCGCTTTGCCTACGGCCTCACGCATACGAACAAGCAGATTTCACCGACTGGTGGTCCGCGGACCAACGAGTACCTCACCGAAGCCAGCATGGTCTACCACGTGACCGGCCTGGTCGACCTGGCACTGTCCGGCGGCAGGTCACGCCAGGGCGGGCAGACGTCCGGCTTGCTGGGCGTCTCGATCACGCTCAACGGATCGTTCTGATGCGCCGTCTCTCTTTCGTCCTCTTCGCCGTGTGCCTGGTCGCTTCCGGGGTCCACGCGGCGAGCCCCACCGTGGGTGGTTCGTTCCAGTTGACCGACCAGGATGGGCATGCCGTGACGCAGTCATCGTTCGCCGGACGGCCCTTGCTTCTCTACTTCGGCTACACCTCCTGCCCGGACATCTGTCCCGTGGACCTTGCGAAAATCGTGAAGATCGCCGGCGCCGTACGTGAGGCCAGCGGGGTGACGGTCACGCCGGTCTTCGTCACGATCGACCCCGAACGCGATACGCCGGCGAGGCTGCAGGCCTATGTGCGCGCCTTCGGCAAGGACGTGGTCGGCCTGACAGGCACGACCACGCAGATCGGTGCCATCACCGACGAGTACCACGTTTACTTCAAGAAGGTGCCCGTCGATGGCGGTTACCTCATGGATCACTCGACGATGCTTTTCCTCGTCGGCGCAAACGGCGCTTACCTCGATCACTACGGGCGCAAGCTGCCCGAGGAGGATGTGGTCAAGCGCGTCGTCACGACACTGCGTGGCGCGGGCTGAGGCAAGGATAATCGCCGCTGAAGCGGCTCCCACAATCAGCTCGGCTCCGCTCTATGTGGGAGCCGATTCATCGGCGATGGGTGCTCGCCCGATCGTCTCAATCCCAGAACGCCTCGACGATGCGATCGTTAGGCCCAAGGATCAGCGTCAGCCGGTTCGGGTCCGTATCCAGTTTGCGAATACCGTCGTTCTCGCGCAGCACGCGCGTGCTCGCCGGCAGGTCCTCTTCGCGCACCGCGTCCTTGCCGCCCGCGGAGCCGCCCTTGGGGACGAAGGTCTTGCCGACGCAGTTCGAGCAATCCACCTCGCGGCCCTGCGCTTCGGCATAGCCGGGGAGCTGGCTGAGCTTCACCGTATTGGTGGCGCTGCGCACGCGGATACCCTTGTACGGGTGTCCGGGCTCGATCACGAAGATGGCTTCCATGGGCCCGAATTTCGTCGCGCTGGAGGCGTCGTCCGGCCCGCGGGCGACGAACAGCAGGTCGAGCATGCCGTCGGCAGACGGCCCACGCGAGATGGCGACCAGTTGCGGGTCGCTCCAGTTCTCCGTGCTGCTCAGGCCGCGCACGCGAACGATGTCGAGCTCGGGCGCGTGGCTGCTGCGTATGAGTTCCACGCTGCTGACCTTGAACAGGGGTTTGATCGCATCGTCGCCGGCCTCCTGCTCGGTGGCTGGTTCCGCCGTGGACGGGGCAGGGGCTTGCTGCGCCGCCGCGCTGGCGGCGAGCCACAGCCAGCCCGCGGCGACTACGAAAACAAGTTGAGACTTTGCAATCATGACGCACTCCTCACCAGCATGTCGTCGTCGAGGACTGTCTCGAGCCGGTCCAGCGCTTCGAGGATCAGGTCCGTGGGTACTTTCTGAACCAGGTCGCAGAACGAGGTCCGGGTGGTGGCGAAACTGCCGTTCTCAGTCAGCTTGTTGATCGGTGAACCGCCGCCGCACACGGCGAAGTACGCGCACTCGGCCTTGCACGCGGCCACGCCGGCCGCGATATCACGGTGCATCGCGCGCATGGCGTCGCTCTGGCGCATGGCCTGGAGCGAATCGGTGTGGATGTTGCCGACGATGAAGTCGCCGTAGTCGGCGTTCTTCAACCCCAGCAGCTCGGGAGAAAAACTCGATACGTTGCCGTGGCAGTCCACGTTGATCATGCCGAAGGGCTGTACCTGGGAGTTCTCGCCGGCGGCCTCGTCCGGTCGCAGGATGCGCGTGAGCATGCCGTCGATCTCGCGCAGGAAACGAATGCCGGCGCTCTCGCGCGATTTCCGCCAGAACGTGCTGAGGAACGCGCGGAAGCGTGCCTCGGCGTTGCCTTCGGAGAATAGTTCGGAAACGTGGTCACCCTCGGATTCCTCGACGTTGAAGCACACGTCCGTAATGCCGACCTCCCGGTAGAACGCCAGCATCTCGTCCGGTGCCTGCAGGCCTTGCGCCGACAGCACCGAAATCACGTGGAAAGGGATGCCTTTGTCGATCAGGCAACGGATGCCTGCGACGGTCTTGTCATAGGTGCCGCGACCCTGGCGCGTGACCCGGTTGGCATCGTGGATTTCGCGTGGGCCGTCGATGCTCACGCCGACGCCGACCTCCCAACGCCGGAAAAGCGCGCACCAGGCCGCGTCGATCAACATGCCGTTGGTCTGGATGGCGTGGCGTACTTCGATCCCGGGTGGACACAGCGATGCGATGAGGGAGAACGCTTCCTCGTAGTATGCAACGGGCATCACCAGCGGCTCGCCGGCGTGCCAGATCACGGTAAGCCAGGGATGGGACCAGCCCGAGGCGAACACGGCGGCGAACACGGCGCGTACCGTGTCCAGCGACATCGTCGAAGTGTCGCTACGGCTGGGCAGGTAGCAATAGCGGCAGGCAATATTACAGAAGGGCGTGGGCTGCAGCACCACGGTGTCGATACACGGCGGGCTATCCACCGCGGCTCACCAGTTGTGCCAGAAGTTATGCCAGCCGCCGTTGCCCCAGTTGTGCCAGCCATTCCCCCAGTTATGCCAACCGTTGCCCCAGTTCCTCCAGCCGCCATTTCGCCAGCCGCCGTTGCGCCAGCCGAACCCTCCGAAGTTCATCCAGGCCAGCAGCGGGTAGGCGGTGCCGCGAAGCGGACGGGTCTCCTCGGCATCCCGGGCGACGTTCTCGCGGATGGAGGCGAGGCGGTCAGCCACGTTGAGGGTCACGTCGCCGGGACTCGCGGTCGCAGGCGTGGCTGGCAGGACGGTCGCCTGCGCCGAACCCAGGATGGTGGAGGCACCGAGGATGCCTGCTGGAAGCAGCACGGCGAGGGCTCGGCGGGTACGGTTCCAGTCAGGCATGGCGAACTCCATGGCAGAGGTGCGGGCGTCGTACATAGTTAAGCTGTCGTGGCGGGTATGGCATGAGTAGAAGTACGTAAAACGGAAAGCCGATGCCTTGCATATAGCTGCATAGTCAGATATAGTCTATGTCAGGCAGTTGCGATGCAGCATGCCGGACGGACCGCCGCCTCCCGCAACGTCTTTGCGGGCAGACGACCGCGGCCTTCTTTTTGCCTACATATCTGATATGTCAGATATATCGAAGCTGGACGTCCCATGTCGTCGTCATCCGCAGTAATCCCTCCCGCGCCACTGACCGGTGTGCGTTTCGTGCTGGGCGCCGTGGCGGTGGCCCTGGCCACCTTCATGAACGTGCTGGACTCGTCGATCGCCAACGTCGCCATTCCCACGCTGTCCGGCAGCCTGGGTGTGTCGGTCGATGAGGGCACCTGGGTCATCACCCTGTTCGCCGCCGCCAACGCCGTGTCGATTCCGCTCACCGGCTGGCTCACCCAGCGGGTAGGGCAGGTGAAGTTGTTCGTCTTCGCGATCCTCGCGTTCACCTTCTCATCGTGGCTATGTGGCATTGCCCCGACCCTGCCCGTGCTACTTGCGGCGCGCGTCCTGCAAGGGGTGGCGGCGGGACCGCTGGTACCTCTGTCCCAGGCGCTGTTGTTAGGCACGTTTTCCAAGGAAAAGGGATCCTCAGCGCTCTCCCTGTGGGCGATGACCGCGACCGTCGGTCCGATCGCGGGCCCCGCGCTCGGTGGCTGGATTACCGACAGCTACAGCTGGTCGTGGATTTTCTACATCAACATTCCCGTGGGATTGTTCGCCGCCGGTGTGGTGTGGACGATCTACCGCGACCGCGAAACACCGTCCAAACGCGTTCCTATCGACGTCATGGGCCTGGTCTCGCTGATCGCCTGGGTGGCCTCGTTGCAGATCATGCTCGACAAGGGCAAGGACCTGGACTGGTTCAGCTCGCCGCTGATCTGCGCGCTGGGCCTGTTCGCCCTGGTGAGCTTCGTCTTCTTCGTCATCTGGGAACTCACCGAAGAACGTCCGATCGTCAACTTGCGCCTGTTCGCGGGCCGGAACTTCCTCGGCGGAACGATAGCGATCTCGGTGGCATACGGCGTCTTTTTCGCCAACCTGGTCATCCTGCCGCAGTGGATCCAGGGTTATCTCGGCTACCGTTCGGTGGATGCCGGGCTCGTCACGGCGCCCCTGGGCATCTTTGCCATCATTCTTGCGCCAGCGATGGGACGGATCATGGGCAAGGTGGACTCGCGAGTGCTCGCGACGATGGCCTTCGTCGGCTTCGCGATGGTCTTTTTCATGCGGTCGCGGTACACCACCGACGTCGACAGTTTCACGCTGGTCCTGCCGACACTTTTGCAAGGCATTCCTACGGCGCTGTTCTTCGTGCCGCTCACGGCGATCATCCTGTCCGGATTGCGCCCGGACCAGGTGCCCGCGGCTGCCGGCCTGTCAAACTTCGTACGTGTCTTTGCCGGCGCGGTGGGCACCTCGCTGCTTGCCACGGGCTGGAGTGACCGGACCATCTTCCATCACGCGCAACTGACCGAGCGTGCCAACGTCTACGATCCCGGTTTTCTCGATACGATCGCCACGTTACGCGGCACCCTGCACGCGGATACGGACGGCGCGATGGCCTTCTTCGAGCGTGGCCTCACGGCCCAGGCGACCATGCTCGGCCTCAACGATATCTTCTGGCTGTCCGGGGTGGCCTTCATCGTCATCATCCCGCTGATCTGGGTGGCCCGGTCGACCCGTGGCGGCGGCGGGGCGGCCGCCGCGGCAGGCGGCCATTGATGGGCCATAATCGGGCCATGGACCATTACACCCGCAAGAACTTCGTGCACACCCAGAGCATCGGCTTCCTGCTGGCCCGGGCACGTAACCTGCTCGCCTCCGATATCGACGCGGCGCTGAAGGATCTGGACATCAGCAGCCAGCAGATGGGCATCATCGTTTCGCTCAGCAAGGGCACGGCGAGCACGCCTTTCGAGCTGTCGAAGCTGCTGGGCATCGACACGGGCCTGATGACCCGCATGCTGGACAAGCTCGAGGAGAAGGGCCTGCTCGAGCGCTCCCGCGACGACAAGGACCGCCGCGTGGTGAACCTCACCCTGACCCGCGCGGGCACCCGTGTGGCCGACGCGATTCCCGATATCGTGCCGCCGGTGCTCAACGCCCATCTGAAGTCGTTCACCCGCGCCGAGTTCGAGGAACTGAGGCGCTTGCTGGGCAAGTTCCTCGGCGAGTGAGCGAATGCGCAGGAGCCGCTTCAGCGGCGAATGCCATTGTAGGAGCCGCTTCAGCGGCGATGCCCTTGTGGGAGCCGCTTCAGCGGCGATGGGTGCTCGCGAAGAGCTTCGCCGATGAATCGGCTCCCACAACGGCAAATGAATCGGCTCCTACAACGGTGAACCGGAGCGCGAGGCCGGAAAGCGCGCCAGGGTGGCCAGCAGGATGCGCATCGATACGGGTTTGCTGATGTGCGCATCGAAGCCCGCCTTCAGCGCACGCCGTTCATCTTGAGGGCGGCCGAAGCCGGTCAGGGCGATGGCCAGGATGTCTCGCGTGGCTGGGTTGGAGCGGACCCTTTCAATAAGCTCGTGACCGTCCATTTCCGGCATGCCTATATCCGAAAGCAGGATGTCGTAGTCACCGGAGGCCAGGATCGACAAGGCCACGGTGCCCGTCATGGCGGTGGTCACGCTGGCGCCTTCCTGGCGCAGCAGTTCGGCGAAGGGCCCGAGCAATTCGTCGGCGTCATCGACCACCATGATGTGGCGGCCGACCAGCTGCGGTCTCCAGCCTGCCGTGATCATCATCGCCGCTTCGCTCTGTCGGACCGACCGGACTGGCAGGACCACGAGGAACGATGCGCCCTGGTCGGGCCCTGGCGAGGTGGCGGAGACTTCGCCGCCGTGAAGGTCGACCAGTTGCTTGACCAGTGCCAGGCCGATGCCGAGGCCGCCGGTGGCGCGATTCTTCAGCGTGGTTCCCTGTTCGAACATGTCGAACACGCGGCCGACCAGGGAAGATGAAATGCCGATGCCGTCGTCGGTTACTTCCAGGCGCACATGCTCGCCGGTGATGCTCAGGGTGGCCGAGATACGCCCGTTCGCCCGGGTGAATTTCAAGGCATTGCCGAGCAGGTTCCAGACGATCTGTTCGACGCGTATGCCGTCGGCCGTCATCATGACGTCGGTGGAGGGCAGTGCAAGGCTCAACTTTACCGACCGCCCCGCGAGCTCGTCGCGCATGCCGTCGGCCACACGCCGCAGGCAATCGGATACATTGACTTCGGTTATGTTGAGGGCGAGTTTTCCGGTATTGAGGCGGGAGAGATCGAGCAGGTCGTCGATGATCTGCGCCTGTCCTTCCACGGTTTTGCGGATCGCGTCGGCCGATCGCTGCGTCGTTGCGTCGCCGCCGACCGCGGCCGAGCGGGCGATGAGTTCCGCGTTCATCAGGATCAGGTTGAGCGGATGTTTCAACTCGTGCGACATCACGGCGAGGAATTCGTCTTTCATCAGCACGGCGCTCTGCGCCGCCTCGCGCGAGGCTTTTTCGGCGTGGAAGAGTTCCTCGCGCTCGCGCTCCCGGCGCTTCTCCTGGGTAATGTCGCGCGCGATTTTGGCGTAGCCGTGAAATCCACCCTGGTTCAGCGGGGTCGTGATGCCGCTGCAGAAGATACGCTCGCCGTCGGCGCGGATATGCCAGCGATCGTCCCTGGCGCGGCCGTGCGTTCGCGCCTGTTCCATCTCATCCTGGAACGCACCCTGCGCGCGGTCTTCCGAGGTGAAGATGAGGTTGGCATGGCGGCCGATGGCGTCACTGTCGGAATAGCGGAACGTGCGCTCGGCACCCTTGCTCCACGAGGTAATGATGCCCTCGGGGTCGGTGGTGATGATCGCGTAATCCACTGCGCTGTCCGCCACCAGTCGCATGCGTTCCTCGCTGCTTCGCGCGGCTTCTTCGGCGGCGCGGCGCCGGGTGATGTCGATGAAGGTCATCACCGCGCCTTCGATGCGGTCCTCGGCGGTGCGATACGGAAGGATGCGGGAGATGTACCAGCGGCCATCCTGGCTGCCGACCTCTCGCTCGATCGTCCGCAACGCCTGGAAAGCCAGGGACGCATCGGCGGCAAGGTCGGGGTAGACGAGGCTGTGGTTGAGGTCGAGCAGCGACCTGCCGACATCCGCGGGGATTAACCGGAACACGTCGGCGGCGCGCGGGGTGAACCGCTTGATACACATGTCGCGGTCGACGAAGACGGTGGCGATGTCCGTGGAGGCGACGAGGTTGCTGAGGTCGTCGTTGGCCTTGGCTGTTTCCTCCACCTTGAGCTTCAGCTCGTGGTTGACCGTGATGAGCTCCTCGTTGATCGACTGGAGTTCTTCCTTGCTGGTCTCCAGCTCCTCGGTGGCCGAACGGAGCTCTTCGTTGATCGACTGCAGTTCTTCGTTGGACGCCTTCAGTTCCTCGTTGGAGGACTCCGACTCCTCCACGGTAGCCTGCAACTGTTCCTTCGCACGCTTCAGTTCCTCTTCCAGCTGGAGCAGGATCGGCGTCTGTTCGTTGTCCGCGTACTCTGCCGGTGCGGCGCTGCGCGCAGGGCCCTCGTGGAAGACCACGAGATGGAAGCCACCGACCTGGTCCTGGTCGCGAACAGGCCGTACCTCGATGCTGACCGAGAGCATACGGCCATCGCGTTCGAGGTCTACGGCCCGCGCACGTACCGAGGTGCCGTCCTGGGTGGACTGGAAGAGCGATGTGCGCAGTTCCAGCCGCAGCTCGGGAACGATCAGGGCCGCGAGCTGGTAGGACGGCGCGCCGCCGGTGAGGCGGAGGTAGACGCCGGCACTCTGGGACATGTGCGCGACATGCCCATCGCGGTCGACGAGGATGCTGGGTGGCACGCGGTCTTCGACTGCTTTGCGGTGGATTTCGCTCAACGAATGGTCCCGGCGGTCCTGTGCGGCCGCAGCGGCAGCCGTCGCGCCGGCGCTGAGTACAGTCGAGGGAAGGCGCGTTGGCGAGTGCAGGTAAATACCGGTACGGCCAACCGCGCTGGCGCGATAGATGCGGTTCTTCTTGTCCACGGGCGTGAAGTACTTCGATACGACTTCGGCGGACTCCGAGCTACCCAGGAACAGGTAGCCGCCCGGGCGTAGCGCGAAATGGAACATCTCCAGGGCATGCGATTGCACATCGCGATTGAGGTAGATGAGCAGGTTCCGGCACACGATCAGATCGAGCTTCGAGAACGGAGGGTCCTGCAATACATTGTGCCTGGCGAACAATACCTTCTCGCGCAGGCTCTTCTGCACGCGGTAGCCATCGTCCTCGCGGGTGAGGAATCGGGTGATGCGGCTGGGCGAAACATCAGCCACCACGGCGGATGAGTAGAAGCCATGGCGGGCATGGGCGATGGCGTCGTCGTCGATGTCGGTGGCGAACACCTGCACCGGGACCGACTTCGGTGCGGCCGCCTCGGTCAGGAGCATCGCCAGGGAATAGGCTTCCTCGCCTGTCGCACAGCCGGCGCTCCAGGCGCGGATGCGCGTGTCTTCGGAGCTTTCCTCGAAAAGTCGTGGAATCACTTCGAGCTCCAACGCCTCGAACGCTTCACGATCGCGGAAAAAATTGGTGACGCTGATCAACATGTCCTTCAACAGCGCGGGCCGTTCGTGCGCGTGCTCCTGCAGGAAGTCCCGATAGCCTTCGAGGGTTTGCTGGCCGTTGACCTGCATGCGTCGCTCGATGCGGCGGAGCACGGTGGCGCGCTTGTAGGCACGGAAGTCGTGGCCGGTCTTCGCGCGCAGGGTGATCATGATGTCGCGCAGGGCATCCTCGTGCTCGCGAGACCCGGCCTCCGCCGCCGCTTCGCCCATGGCAGATGTGTCGTCGAGCGCGGCGCCAGCGGGAAAGACGATGCGCGATGCATCGCGTGCCATGGCGACGATGCGTGCGGGAAGTTCGGCGACGGGAAGAATGACGTCGACGGCGCCGGTGGCGATCGCGGAGCGCGGCATCTGGTCGTACTCGGCATCCTCGGGCTGTTGCACCAGGGTGATACCGCCGCGTTCGCGGATGCGCGCGATACCGACCGATCCATCCGATCCCGTGCCGGTCAGAATCACCGCGAAGGCCTTTTCGCGGTGCACCTCGGCCAGGGTACGGAAGAAGAAATCGATCGCGACGTGCTTGCCGCGCGGGCGCTCCATGTCGATCAGGCGAAGGTAGCCGTCGTTCATCGACAGCGCCTTGCGTGGCGAAATCACGTAGACGTGGTTTTTCTGCAGGGGCAGCGCCTCGACCACCTGGATGACCGGCATGCTTGTGGAGCGCTGGAGAATGCGATCGGCGACGCTGTCATGCCGGGGGGACAAATGCATGACGATAACGATGGCCATGCCCGGCTCGGCGGGCGTGGCCTCGAGGAAGCGGCTCAGCGCTGCCAGACCACCGGCTGACGCGCCGATACCCACGACCGGGAAATCCAGCCCGCTGTGCTGCAGGGTGGGGTCGACTTCCGGGTCGGACGGTGTGGCAGGCTGGGACATCGGAAGGAGCTCAGGTGGGCGATAACCGATTCTCGCGCAACTGGGTACTAAAGGGTGTGTAACGGGGATAATAGGGGCATGACTGCGGATCTCTTCGCCGATTCTCCCTCCACCGAGCGACGCAATGAGCCGCTCGGCCCGGGCGCCGTGGTTCTGCGTGCGTTTGCCCTGGACGAAGGGGCCGCGCTCGTCGATATCATTCACGCGCTGTCCACGGTCTCGCCGTTCCGGCACCTGGTCACCCCCGGTGGTCACACCATGAGCGTGGCCATGACCAACTGCGGCAAGGTGGGCTGGGTGAGCGATCGCCGCGGCTACCGCTACGACGCGATCGATCCCGAGACCGGCCAGCCGTGGCCACCCATGCCGGCACTGTTCATGCAGCTGGCAGCGGAAGCGGCTGCCGAGGCCGGCTTCGACCGTTTCGTGCCGGATGCGTGCCTGGTGAACCGCTATGTCACTGGATCGCGTCTCACCATGCATCAGGACCGGAACGAGCGGCGCGATTCGGAGCCCATCGTGTCCGTGTCGCTGGGCGTGCCGGCCATGTTCCAGTTTGGCGGCCAGGGCAAGGGCACCAAACCGCTGAATGTCCCGCTCGTCCATGGCGACGTCGTCGTCTGGGGCGGTCCGTCGCGCATGAATTACCACGGCGTGCTGCCGTTGAAGGCATCGCATCATCCGCTGACGGGGATGGACCGCCTGAACCTCACCTTCCGCACCGCACGCTAGCGCCTCCGGGAGAGCGTAGACTGGACCGGCGGCCCCCAGGGCCCACGCCGCGCTGATCCATGAAACGAATCCCACCACCCCCAAGGGGCAGGATATAGAGCTGTTCAGGCGCGCAAGTCTTCATGACGCTCCGGGTCCAGAGCGTGAGCCCGCACTGCGGGCGGAACTGTTCAACGCCGACCAGATGGAAGCCCACGGGCTGGTGCTCGCGAAACGCCACGAAGTGGCGAAGCAGCGCTCCGCGGAATGGCTGTTGCCCAGGCTGGCCGATAACGAACGGGTCATCCTCGATGTCTGCCGCGCGCTGATGGCGGCCGGGCGGCGAGGCGCGGGCACCACGCCCGCCGGTGAATGGTTGCTCGACAACCTCTACCTGATCGAAGAACACATCCGCATCGCCAACAAAGACTTCCCCAAGGGCTACAGCCGCGAGCTGGTGCAACTGGAGGATGGTCCGTCACGGGGCTTGCCGCGCGTCTACGACATCGCGCTCGAAGTGATTTCGCACGGCGACGGCCGCATCGATGCAGCGGGGCTGGCGCGTTTCCTCCAGGCGTATCAGTCCGTCGTGCCACTGAAGCTGGGTGAGCTGTGGGCCATCCCGATCATGCTGCGCCTCGCGCTGATCGAGAACCTAAGGCGCATCGCCGCGCGCGTGATGCTCGACAAGGCCAGGCGCCGTCGCGCCACACGTTGGGCCGACGCCATGACGCGCATGGCGTCGGAAGATCCGAAGAACGTCGTGCTGGTCGTCGCCGACATGGCGCGCTCCTCGCCGGTGATGAGTGCACCTTTCGTCGCCGAACTCGTTCGCCGTCTGCAAGGGCAGGGGCCTGCGCTGGCCATGCCACTGGGGTGGATCGAGCAGCGCCTGGCCGAATCCGGCCGCAGCATCGACTATCTGGTACAGATGGAGTCGCAGCAGCAGGCCGCGCACCAGGTATCCGTCGGCAACAGCATCGGCAGCCTTCGCGCGCTGGTGACGGTCGACTGGCGCGACTTCGTCGAGCACGCCAGCCTGGTCGAGGCCTGCCTGCGCGAGGACCCCGCGGGTATTTATGCGGCGATGGATTTCGCCAGTCGCGACCGCTACCGGCACGCCGTGGAACGCCTGGCTCGTGCGGGTCGTATCGGTGAAGTGGCCACGGCGCGCGCCGCCCTCGCAGCGAGCTGCCCCGAGCCGGGTGAGCCACGCGATGGCACGGTCACGCACGTTGGCTATCACCTGGTCGGTGCGGGGCTTCCTGCACTCGAGCGTCGCCTGGGCACCCGGCAGTCCTTCGCTTCGCGGTGCCGGCGTGTTTTCGATCGGGCGCCGTTCGCTTTCTCGCTGACGGCGTTCTTCCTGTTACTGGCAGGCCTCACCACCGGCCTCGTCGAAAGCGCTTCCTTGCCACCCGGCTCGGGCTGGATCGCAGCCGCATTGGCCCTGGGCGCACTGATCGTCGCCAGCCAGCTCACCCTGAGCCTGCTCAACCTGGCGGCCGTGCTCGTCACTAAGCCCGATCAGCTGCCACGTATGGACTACTCAGAGGGCATTCCCGCCCGGGCGCGCAGCATGGTGGCCGTGCCGACCTTGCTCGGCAGCCCCGACGATGTCGACGAGGTAGCCGACGCGCTCGAAGTGCGCTTTCTCGCCAATCGTGACGAGGTCCTGCACTTCGCCTTGCTGACCGACTTCATGGATGCGGATGCCGCCTCGATGCCCGGCGATGCCGCCATCCTCGAGCGTGCCAGGCAGCGCGTCGACGCGCTCAACGCGAAATATCCCTCGCAAGCTATCGATCGCTTCTACCTCTTCCATCGTCCACGCGAATGGAGCGAGACGGAACAGCGCTGGATCGGTGCCGATCGAAAGCGCGGCAAGCTCGCGGCGATGAATGGCCTGCTCCGTGGCGAGGGCCGGGAGCGCTTTGCGCTGATCGTCGGGCGGATAGAGAGCCTTCCTCCGGTGCGTTACGTCATCACGCTCGACACCGATACGCAGCTTCCACGCGACACCGCGCACCTGCTGATCGCGGCCATGGACCATCCGTTGAACCGCCCGGTGTTCGACGAAGCCCGCGGCGTCGTGGTAGCCGGTTACGGCATCATGCAGCCGCGTGTCGGCATCGGTCTTCCCGCGCAGGCGAGGTCGGCTTATGCGCGTCTCTATGGCGCCGATGCCGGTATCGATCCGTATACCCGTGCGGTCTCCGATGTCTACCAGGACCTCTTCCACGAGGGCTCGTTCATCGGCAAGGGCATCTACGACGTGGATGCCTTCGAGCATGCACTGGCGGGACGCCTTCGCGATGAGCGCGTGCTCAGCCACGACCTGATCGAAGGCTGCTTCGCGCGCACGGCCCTGCTCAGCGACGTGCTGGTGTTCGAGGAGAATCCGGAACGTTATGTCGACGACAGCCTTCGTCGCCATCGCTGGATGCGTGGGGACTGGCAGTTGCTGCCATGGCTCATGCCCACGGTACCCACGCGTGGCGGATGGCGGCGTAACGACCTAAGCCACCTGTCGCGCTGGAAGATCTTCGACAATCTGCGTCGCAGCGCGGGCGCTCCTGCGGCCCTGGCCCTGCTCGTGGCAGGCTGGTTGTGGATCGCCCCGGTACTGAGCTGGACACTGGGCGTGCTGTCGATGGCCTTCGTGCCGGTGCTGCTGCAGGCCTTGATGGAAGCCTCGCGCAAGCCTCGCGATATCGGCTGGCGACAGCACGCGCGCGCTTCGCTGGTCGCCACCGGCCAGCATGGCCTGCGCCTGGTCTTCTCGATGGCCTGGTTGCCCCACGAGGCCCGGGTAAGCCTCGATGCCATCGTCCGCTCGTTGTGGCGCATCGTGATCAGCCACCGGCATCTGCTGCAGTGGCGTTCGTCCAGCGAGGTGGAACGCAGCGGCAGGGGCACGCATAACGTGCCCTGGCGTTCCCTGTGGGCCGGCCCCGCCGTGGCGGTCGTTCTCGCCGTCCTGCTCACGGTCGACCGCCCCATGGTGCTCGCCATCGCCGCGCCGGTGCTCATGCTGTGGTTTCTCTCGCCCGTGTTCGCCTGGTGGGTGAGCCGTCCCGATGTCAGCCATGTTTACGCCCCAAGCAACGCGGATCGGACCTTCCTTCGCCTGCTTGCCCGGCGAACCTGGGCATTCTTCGAGGCCCACGTCGGTGACGACGACCATTGGCTGGCGCCGGACAACGTGCAGATGACGCCCGAGACCAGGGTGGCCCGGCGCACGTCGCCCACCAACATGGGCCTGGGCCTGCTGGCGAGTCTGGCCGCGTACGATTTCGGCTTCCTCGGCCTCGGCGGTGTCATCAGCCGCACGACCGCCACGCTCGCGACCATGCATGCGCTCGAGCGTTACCGTGGCCATTTCTACAACTGGTACGACACCGAAACACTCACGCCGTTGCGTCCGCTCTACGTATCCAGCGTGGACAGCGGCAATCTTGCCGGGCATCTGCTGACCCTTCAGCGAGGGCTGATGGCGTTACCGCATGAACCGGTTTTTCGTGCCGCGTCGATCGAAGGCCTGCGCGACACGCTCGGCGTGCTTGGTCAACACGTGGACGATGCCGACCGGCCGGACCTGCTGGCGTGGTCGGACGAACTGCTCACCGCGGTGGCTTCGCCGCCCCGATCGATGGACGCGGTGTTCGCGTTCGCGGGCACCCAGGCCGATCGCTTGCGCATGGTGATGCCTGCACTTGCGCGCGAACCATCTGACGAAGCGGCCTTCTGGCTTTCCCGTCTAAGCGCGCAATGCGACGAGCTGATCGCCGAGGCGGAGCAGTGGCGAGGTGGAAGCCACGTCGAAGGCATTCCGACCTTGCTGCAGATGGGCAGCGAGGGGACAACCGACGCCGCCCAACGCGCCGCCGCGCAGGCGCGCATCGAGGCACTGGGCAATATCGCCGCACTGGCAGGTGAGCTGGCCATCATGGACCACGCTTTCCTGTACGACGACAACCGGCACCTGATGTCCATCGGCTATGACATCGACCGGCGCGTGCTCGATGCGTCGTTCTACGATCTGTTGGCCTCCGAGGCGCGGCTGACCACCTTCGTCGCTATTGCGCAGGGCCAGATTCCGCAGGAAAGCTGGTTCTCGCTCGGTCGCCTGCTCACGACCACGGGTGGCTCGCCTGTGCTGCTTTCGTGGACGGGCTCGATGTTCGAGTACCTGATGCCGATGCTGGTCATGCCGACCTACGAGGGCAGCCTGCTCGACCAGACCTGCCGGGCGGCCGTCGCCAGGCAGATCGAATACGGCAAGCAGCGCGGCCTGCCATGGGGCGTGTCGGAGTCCGGTTACAACGCCGTCGACGCGCAGCTGACCTATCAATACCGTGCCTTCGGCGTACCCGGGCTGGGTCTCAAACGCGGCCTTGGCGACGATCTCGTCGTCGCGCCGTATGCCACCGTGCTCGCGCTGATGGTCGCCCCCGCGGCAGCCACCAGCAACCTGCGACGGCTCGCCGACGCTGGCCTGGCAGGTCGTTTCGGTCTGTACGAAGCGGTCGATTACACGCCGTCCCGCCTGCCACCGGGGCAGGACGCCGTCGTAGTGCGTTCGTTCATGGCCCATCACCAGGGCATGTCCCTGCTGGCCATCGACCATTTGCTGCTCGGCCAACCGATGCAGCGCCGTTTCGAATCGGACCCGCACATCATGGCCACCACGCTGCTGCTTCAGGAGCGTGTGCCACGAAGCGCGACGGAGTACCTGCATACCGCCGGGCTGGGTGACGACGCCACGGCGCCGTCGACGCCCGAGGCGCGCCTTCGCCTGTTTACCGATCCGGATCGCCCGCGTCCGGCCGTACAGCTGCTTTCCAATGGGCGCTATCACGTCATGGTGAGCAGTGCCGGCGGCGGCTACAGTCGTCGCGATGCCATGGCAGTCACCCGCTGGCGCGAAGACATCACCCGCGATAACCACGGCATGTTCTGCTACTTGCGGGATCCCGAGTCGGGCGACGTCTGGACCACGGCCTACCAACCGGTAGCGCGACGTACGGATCTGTTCGAGGCTATCTTCTCGGAGTCGCGGGCGGAGTTCCGCGTGCGCCAGCGCGGTTTCGAGACGCACACCGAGATCGTGGTCTCGCCCGAAGACGATATCGAACTGCGCCGCACGCGCGTCACCAATCGTGGACGCACGCGCCGCACCATCGAGCTGACCAGCTACGCCGAAGTAGTGTTGACCGACCCTAACGGCGACATGGCGCATCCGGCCTTCAGCAAGCTGTTCGTCACCACGGAGATCGTGGCGTCGATGCAGGCACTTTTGTGCGCACGCCGTCCGCGCTCAGCCGACGAGCAGCCACCATGGATGTGTCATCTGGTGGCCGTCCACGACGTGGACGTGGATGCGATTTCCTACGAGACCGATCGCGCCACGTTCATCGGGCGCGGACGCAGCACCGCACAACCGGCGGCGCTCGATGTCGGCATGGATCGCCTGAGCGACACGGCGGGCGCCGTCCTCGATCCCATCGTGGCGATCCGGGTCCGCATTACGCTGGATCCCGAACAGACCGCGACGCTCGACTTCGTGACCGGCGTGGCGGACACACGCGACGGTTGCATGCGCCTGATCGAGAAGTATCGCGATCGACACCTGTCCGACCGCGTGTTCGACCTCGCGTGGACGCACAGCCAGGTCTCCCTGCGCCAGGCGAACAACACGCTGGCCGATGCACAGCTTTACGAACACATGGCGACCTCGGTCGTCTATCCGAACCTCGCCCTGCGCGCCGAGCCGGCGCTCATCGCCGCGAATGCGCGCGGGCAATCGGGGCTATGGGGGCAGGCGGTCTCAGGCGACCTGCCGATCGTGCTGCTGCGGATCGGCGATATCGCCCGGCTCGATGTCGCGCGCGACCTCATCCACGCGGCCGCTTACTGGCGGCTGCGCGGCCTGGCCGTGGACCTGGTCATCTGGAACGAAGACAGCACCGGTTATCGGCAGACACTGCACGACGCCCTGACCGGCCTGCTTGCCTCGGGGACGGAATCGACCCTGCTCGACCGGCCGGGCGGTGTGTTCATTCGCGCCGCGCAGCCACTCTCGTATGAAGACCGGTTGGTGATGGAAGCCAGCGCGCGCATCGTGGTGGTCGACAGCCTTGGCTCGCTGGCCGAACAGATGGAACGTCATCGCCTGGACTCGCGTCCGGCCGCCGCGGAGCCCGCTTCGTGGCCACGCCTGCCACGTCCCGAACTGGCTGCGGCGAAACCGCCCACGGGCGCTTTCTCCGCGGATGGCAGCGAGTACGTCATCGTGCTGGAGCAGGGCGCCGAAACGCCGGCGCCGTGGTGCAATGTGCTCGCCAACCCTTCTTTCGGAAGCGTGGTATCCGAGAGCGGCGGCGCGTATACGTGGGCCGAAAACGCGCATGGCTGCCGGATCACGCCGTGGCATAACGACCCGGTCGAGGATGCGAGCGGCGAAGCCGTTTACCTGCGCGACGAATCTAACGGCCGCGTCTGGTCGCCGACGCCATTGCCGGTGCGCGGCAAGGGCAGCTATACGACGCGCCACGGCTTCGGCTACAGCACTTTCGAGCATGACGAGGAAGGGCTTCACTCGCGCCTGGAAACCTTCGTCGCGCTGGATGCGCCGGTGAAGTTCCAGGTGGTCACGGTGACCAACAAGGGCCCCGAGGCGCGTCGCCTTTCGGTCACCGCATACGTGGAATGGCTGCTCGGCGATGTCCGCGAGAAGAGTTCGATGCACGTCGTCACCGAGGTCGATCCGATCACGGGCGCGCTTTTCGCACGCAACGCCTACAACAGCGACTTCCCCGGTCGCGTCGCCTTCTTCGACATGGGCGACCGCGAACGCTCCGTGGGTGGCGACCGGACCGAGTTCCTCGGCCGCAACGGACGGATGGATTCGCCGTTGGCGATGCGTCGCCAGGGCTGGAGCAACCGCATCGGCGCCGGGCTGGATCCCTGCGGCGTCCTGCGCGTCGTCTTCCTTCTCGAGCCCGGCGAATCGCGTGAGGTCGTGGTCCGGCTGGGCATGGGGGGCAATGAGGCCGAGGCCCGCAGCCTCGTGCAGCGCTTCCGTCAGGACGGCTCCGCCGCCAGGGTGCTGTCTGCCGTGCGCGCGCACTGGCGTGGCCTGCTCGGTGTGGTCCAGGCCAGGACCCCCGAGCCCGCGATGGACACCATGGCGAATGGCTGGCTGCTCTACCAGACCATCGCCAGCCGTCTTTTCGCGCGCAGTGGCTATTACCAGTCTGGCGGCGCCATCGGTTTCCGCGACCAGTTGCAGGATTCCATGGCCACCCAGCACGCTGCGCCTGCCATGGCCCGCGCCCAGCTGCTGCTCTGTGCGGCGCACCAGTTCGTCGAAGGCGACGTGCTGCACTGGTGGCATCCTCCGATCGAACGCGGGGTGCGTACGGCCTGCTCGGACGATTACCTCTGGCTGCCCCTCGCCACCAGCCGCTACGTGCATGCGAGCATGGACGCCGCAGTGCTGGATGAATCGATCGAATATCTCGAAGGTCGCCCGCTGCGTCCCGGTGAAGAGTCCTATTACGACCTGCCACGCCCGTCGGGTGTTCGCGCAAGCCTTTACGAACACTGTGTGCGTGCCATCGAGCACTCCATGCCACGCGGGCGCTACGGCCTGCCGCTGATGGGTAGCGGCGACTGGAACGACGGCATGAACAAGGTCGGCGAGGGCGGCAAGGGCGAGAGCGTCTGGCTAGGCTTCTTCCTGGTCCACGTGCTGCGCGAGTTCTCGGTGACGGCACGTTCGCGCGGCGATACGATTTTCGCGGACCGCTGCATGGCGGAGGTGGCGACGCTGTCCACCGCTCTGGAGGCGCATGCCTGGGATGGCGAGTGGTACCGGCGCGCCTGGTTCGACGACGGTACGCCACTGGGCTCGGCCAGCAACGACGAATGTCGCATCGATGCGATCGCGCAGAGTTGGTCGGTCCTCTCGGACGTCGCCGGCGACGAACGCCGCACGCAGGCCATGGCGTCGTTGGGCAGTCATCTCGTGCAGGACGACGTCGGGCTGATTCGCCTGCTCGACCCGCCGTTCGATCGTTCGGCCATGGACCCGGGCTATATCAAGGGGTACGTGCCTGGCGTGCGCGAGAACGGTGGGCAATACACGCATGCGGCCGTATGGGCCGCGATGGCCTTTGCGCACATGGGCAACCACGACCGCGCCTGGGAACTGGCGCGCATGATCAACCCCGCCAGCCATACCGGCGACGCCGATGCCGTCCAGCGTTACAAGATCGAGCCTTACGTGCTTGCGGCTGACGTTTATTCGGTGGCGCCCCATGTGGGCCGCGGCGGCTGGAGCTGGTACACGGGCTCCGCGGGCTGGATGTACCGCCTCCTGATCGAATCGCTGCTGGGGCTGAGCCTTCAGGAGGGGCGGTTGCGCATTCGCCCCTGCGTGCCGGGCTCATGGGCGGGTTACAGCCTGCGTTACGTGTTCGGAGCTTCCACGTACTCCATCGATCTGCGCCCGGCGCGTGAAGGTGAATCGACGGGCATCCTGCTCGATGGTGCTTCCATCGAGGGCGATACCCTGTCGCTTCAGGACGACGGGCGTGAACACAAGGTGCACGTGGTGTACCCGCGAGGCTAACGGCAAGGTAACGCCGCCGGGCGCAGCCTCGCGCTTGGCGGCGCGCGTCGATGTCGCCCAGCGGGAGTATCGCGCCATGTCCACGATTTCAAAGGATCGGCCGTCCTACCTCGAGGCAAGGCGTTGGATGCTCGAGGCTTACGATGTCGCCGCGGCCACGCACCCGGCGGCGTGTGCGATTCGCGAGATCAACGAGAAGGGCGAGTGCCTGCCGCTTACGGCGAAGCAGCTGAGAGGACGCAAGTCCGTCGCGGCGCCCGATTCGGTGATCAGTGAACCGGAACACTTCCCGCCGCGAACGTCGCGGCATTGATGTACCGCCTTTTGGGGTCGACGATGAGCAACCCGTTCCAGAGCATCAACCAGCGAATCATCGACGACCTGCGCAAGAGTCGTAGCGAAGCTCCGGCGGAGCAGCTGCCCAAGGCGATGCCAGCTAATCGTGACGCCGACGACGAAGCGTCGGAAGAGGCCTATTCCAACGAAGGCAACCCCGAAGACGACTCCTGACCGCCACACCATGCCCCCTGTAGGAGCCGCTTCAGCGGCGATAGCCAGGTTGCCGCGCCGCCATCGCCGCTGAAGCGGCTCCCACAGATGCTGCTGCTTCAGAAGTCGTAATTCGCACTGAGCCGCAGGTAACGCGGCAGCTGCCGTGACGTCGGCGTCCCGTACAGCGGGTTGGCCAGGTTCGGGCTCGACTCCGCGTTCGGATAGATGCCCACCACGCGCTGCTCGTTCAGGACGTTGAACACGTTCACATTGAATGCCAGCCTTGCGTCGGCGAACGCGGGCCGATACGTCGCACCTACATCGAGCTGGCGCACCCAGGGCAGGCGGCCGTGGCTTCCCGGCGGCGAGGGCAGGCCGTTGCAAAAGTGGTAGCTATTGCCGTAGCCGGCCGGGTCTTCCCGATCCGGGCCGAAGTAACCGAGGCAAGGCCTGGGCGCACCGGAGATCATGCTGAGATTGCCGCTGACCAGCCACTCGGGGGTGATCTGGTAGTAGCCGAACACTTTCAGCTGGTGCTTGTGATCGTTGTTCTGCGGCCCGTTGGTGTTGACCATGATGTACGAGTTGTCCCAGTCCTGGGTGGTCGACACGGCCGTCTGGCCGGTACCGCGCGACTCGCGGTAGAGGTCCGAGCGAAGCTGGCCTTCCGTGTTGCCGTAGCTGCGCGAGAACGTATACGTGGCCCGTGCGTACCAGGTGCCGTCGAAGGGATGTTCCAGGAAGGATTCCAGCGAGTAGTAGCGACGCTTCAGGCGGTCGAACCCGAATTCCTGGTTGGTGAGCGGCACGCTGACGTGGTTGCCCGCGGTGTCGACGAGGTTGAACGTATTGGCCTTGCCCGGATTGAACAGCCAGCAACTGACGGGGTTGCTCGCTGTCGTCACGTCGTAGCCTAGCGACTGTGCCTTGGCCAGCACGAGGTCGATATCGCAGTAGTCGTCGATCGCATTGCGCAGGATGCGTTGCGTCGCCTTCGCTCCATAAACCCACTTGGTACCCAGGGTCTTGGTGAAGCCGAGGATGAATTCGTCCTGGTACTCCGACTTCAGGCCCTTGGTGGTGACGGTGGAGGGATCCGGCAGCTGGCCGAAGGTGTTGTTAGCCGCCACCGGCGGTGAAATGGTGGTCAGGTTGGTTGGTGTGCCGTCCGCGGCGATGCCGCCATAGGTGAAGTACTGCGAGGTGGTCAGTGCACCGCCGGCCGCATTGAGCGCGGGGTTCAAAGGCAGGCCGAGGTAATAGCGACCGGCATTGGCGTAGACCTTGAAGGTTGCGTCGCCGTTCACGTCCCAGCTGGCGCCCAGGCGTGGTGCCCATTGCGGTTTGTGCTGGGTCACGAAGGGCTGGCCATCGCTGTTGAAGTTCTCGAACTGGTCGTTGCGCAGGCCGACCGAGAGCAGCCAGCGATCGTTGATCTGCCACTTGTCCTCGATGTACTGCGCGCGCTGCGTGGAGCGCACGGTGGCCAGGCTGCTGTTGATGTTCTGGATGACGTAATAGCCCTGCGCGCCATTCGGAAACCCGCCGGTGGCGGGCACGCCCAGGCCGGTGGAGATCGGCGTGTTCGGGTCGCCCTGGCCGTACGTCCAGGAATAGCCGCCGGGTCCGGAGGTGATCGTGCCCTGGTCCAGGGCCTTCGCGGTCTGGTTATCCATACCCGCCGTAATGGTGTGATCGCCGATCTTGTAGGTGAGGTCGATGCGGGTATTGGTCGTGCGGTTGCCGCGCCCGGCGGGACTCAGGCTGGCGACGGTCTGGTTGTTGCCGCGTGGCGCGCCACCGTTCAGTGCGGGGTTCTGATTGGTCAGGCCATCCACATAGGTGAGATCGGCGTTGTAGCCGGCGGGCGCATCGTAGTCGTCGCTCTTCAGCTTGCCGTACTGCGCGGTAAGCGTGAGGTCGTCGGTCAGGTAGCCGGTGTATTTGGCCGTCCACAGGTCGCCGCCGGTCTTGATGTTGTCGTCGCCGCCGATCCGGTCCTGGCGCGTACGCGTCTGGTAGTCGTAACCGTAGACGGTACCGGAGGTTTCGTACTTGTCGGAGGCGCCGGTGAGCTCGACGATATTGCTATCGGTGATGTTCCAGTCGAGTTTTCCGTACCAGCGTGGCTCGTTGTATCGATAGTCGACATAAGGCTTCGTACTGCTGAAACCGCTCACCGGGTTGACGGTGGTGCCCTGCTGCCGCTCGTATTCGCCGGCGATGAAGATGAACAGCTTGTCCTTGATCAGCGGGCCGCCCGCATATGCGCTGACCGTGGTGCTGGTCGCGGAATCCTTGCTGTCGGGCGAATACAGCTGGCCGGCCTTGGGTGATGCCGGAAGCCCGTTCTCGAAGTAGCGATTGCGTTGGCTGGAGCGCGCGAAGTTCGGTTCCCACAGTACCTGCGTGCCGAAATGCCATTCATTGGTGCCGCGCTTGCCGACCACGTTGATCACGCCGCCATCGGACCGGCCGTACTGCGCGCTGTAGCCGCCGGTATAGACCTCCTGCTGGTCGATCGCGCCGTAGGGCAGGGACAATCCGCCGAAGCCGCGCAGGGGATCCGTGGTGGAGAAACCGTTGACGTAGTAGGCGTTCTCGCTGGCCGCGGAGCCGCCGAAGCTCACCAGGGAGTTACCCGTGGGGCCCTTGAAGCTACCGCCGTTGTTGACCACGCCCGGTGCAAGCAGGGCGATGGCTTCGGAATTGCGACCCAGCGGCAGGCGCGCCAGCTGCTCGGAGGTGACCACGGTGCGCGAATCCACCGTGGAGACATCGATGCTTGGCAAGGCTGCGGCGGATACCGTAACGCCTTCCATCGACTGCGCCTGCGAGGCGATGAAGGATACCTCGGTGCCTGCGCCCACCTTGAGCGCGATGTTCTGCCGCGTGTCCACCACCTTGCCGCCGACCTTGAGGCTCACGTTGTACGTGCCCAGGGGTAGCTGGCCCGCCGAGAAGCGACCGCGTTCGTCGACGGGAAGGTCCCGGCTCAAACCGGTATCGCTGGTAACCGTCACTGTCTCGCCGGCGGCGGCTGGCGCCTGCCCGAAAAGACTGCCGGTGGTGGACTGCGCCAATGCGCCGGAACTGATCGCCAGCGCAAGGGCGGTAACCAGGGCACGCTGGATGCTGGGAGTCTTGCTGGACATGAACGACGCTCTCCTCGAACCATTCTTCAGGCGTAAGCGCACACGGTCGCTGCTGCCGCAGGGCCGGGCATGACGGGTAATCGAAGGAAAATCCCCTGGAGGCGCGACCCTGACGCCGGCGGATTCGCCGGGTCGTGGGTGCCGGTAGACGGGCTGGTGCCGGCTACATCCCTATGTAACAAAAGTGTGCTGCGTCGCAGCACGTGAGCCAGTTATATCGAAACTAATTTCGAATGTATAGCCCTCTAGACATCTCTTTTGAGATGCGGGGCCTGGCTAGTCGAGGGCGACCGGGTCGGTCTGAAAGCCCAGGCTATCGTGGATGCCGGCAAGTTCCCGGCCGCGCTCGTCACGTTCCTTCGTCGTTTGCGGCGGATGCCGTTCCATTTGCTGCAGCACGGGAAGCAGGTCGCGCTGCTGCGATTTCTTCAGCGGCGTCGTTACGTCTTCGACCTTCTGGCCCATGACGTATTTCGACCGTTCAGCGCTCTGGCTTGCCGTATTGCTTTGCGTTGCCTGCACCAGGCGACCTTTTTGATAGCCGATGTTCACGTTGCTTTGCGCGGAGTCGCTGATCTGGCTGTAGTAGTAATTCTGCGACTTCGGATCTTCAGTCAAATTGAGGCGGGCATCGGCCGATAGCGCCGAATGGCTCGCGTGAAGCTGTGACGACGAGGTCTGCGAATGGGTTAGCCGCTGACGAGGTCGGCACCGCCGCCGTGCTGCGCGGCGGCAACGAGGAGACCGGCACCGCCGCCGCGCTTAATGAAGTTATTGTCATCCTTCAGGCTCCTTTCCCTGTTGACCTCCCTGTGTAGCGGCGTTTATCGAAGGATCTTGAGTCAGCGGCGTCCGTCACCGCGCCCCGGGTTACCGCGGCCGTCATGCCATTCGTCGCCATGGAAGCCAGGGATGTTGTCGAACCGCGTACCGGGTGCCGGACGTTCATGCAATTGCGGCAGGGGACGGGCGTAACCGCGGCGCGGATCGAAGCGCGGATCGACGTGGCCGCGAAAGCCCCGCGGCCCGCGAAACCATGGACCCGCACCGATGAACAGGCCGCCGGTGAACCACTCGGCGCCGTAATAACCGTAAGGCGCGCAGGGGTAGGGCGCGTACTCGTAGTAACCGTAGGGACAGGCGGGCTCCGGGCCGATATCCACGCCGGTATCGACGTAAACCTGGGCGGAAGCGGACGTGCCTGCGGAGGCGGCCACGGTGAAGAGCGTAGCCAGGGCAATCGAGCGAAGTGTGTTCATCACAGCACCTTGGGGAAGTGGGCCTGATGATGACAACGGCTTGCGGTCGGTTGGGTTTACGTCGCGAAATCCTGCGAATGGAAGCGGATGAGCGTAGGTTAAACAGGCCTCACCCTGATTAAACGCATTCGGACCTCGTGCGTTCCTGTTAGCTAGCCCGACCGGATAAGCCAGGAGATCGATTCATGAGTGATGCGACACAAGCCCAGCGCCCGCCACACAAGGGGCGGCGTCTGCTGATCGTCTCGCTCGTAGCTATCGTGATCGTCGCGTTGGTGCTCTTCCACGTCATCAGTGGTTCCGGCAAAAAAAGGCCTGTCACGCCACCGCAGCTGGTCAGCGCGGCCAAGGCGACTCTCGGCGACATGCCCGAGCTGCTCAACGAACTCGGCACCGTGACCCCGGTGGCCACCGTGAACGTATTGCCACAGCTCAGCGGCTACCTCACCGAGGTGGGTTACAAGGAAGGCCAGGATGTCGAGAAAGGCCAGTTCCTGGCACAGATCGACCCTCGCCAGTACGAGATCGACAAGCGCCAGGCCGTGGCGCAGATGGCCAAGGACAAGGCCACGCTTGCCCAGGCGCGCTCCGACCTCGCTCGCTTCACCACGCTCAACGAGCAGAAGTCGATTGCCGAACAGACCTTCGCCGACCAGAAGTTCGCCGTGCAGCAGGACGAAGCGGCGGTGCAGGCGGACGAAGCGAACATCGCGCAGTTCGACCTCGACCTTGCCTACTGCCATATCACCGCGCCAGTCGCCGGGCGCGTCGGCCTGCGGCTGGTCGATCCGGGTAACTACGTCACCCAGTCGACATCCCCCGGCATCGTCACCATCACCACGATGAAGCCGACCACGGTGCAGTTCACCGTGCCGCAGAATTCATTAGGCAATGTGCTCAAGCGCTTCGGCACCGCGGATACCACGCTGACCGTCGCCGCCTTCAGTAGCGACAACAGCCGCCAGATCGCTACCGGCAAGCTCTATGCGCTGGGCAACCAGATGGCCACGGCCACCGGTACGGTCACGCTGCGTGCGACGTTCGACAACGACGACGAAGCGCTGTACCCGAACGAGTTCGTCAACGTGCGCCTGCTGGTGGATACGCTGAAGCAGGCCGTGCTCGTGCCGACGCCAGCCGTGCAGAGCGGCGCGCCCGGCGATTTCGTCTACCTGGTCAATGCCGACCAGACAGTCTCGGTGCACAAGGTGACGCTCGGTCCGAGCGACGGCAAGAACACGGTGATCACCGCCGGCCTCACTGCCGGACAGACGGTCGTAACCGACGGTATGGACCGCCTTACCGACGGCGCCAAGGTGAAGCTGGCCGGCGCGAAGCCCGCCGCTGGATCCTCGGCGGGCGCTGCGCCAACCCGACGCCACGCGTCGTAAAGGCGGGCACGCGATCCGATGAACATTTCCCGTTTGTTCGTACTCAGGCCGGTAGCCACCGCGCTCCTGATGCTCGCGCTTGTGCTTGTTGGCCTGGTCGCGGTGAAGTTCCTTCCCGTGTCGTCGTTACCCGCGGTCGACTATCCGGTCATCCAGGTACAGACCTTCTATCCCGGTGCCAGTCCTACCGTGATGGCGAGCACGGTGACCGCTCCGCTCGAAGTGCAGCTGGGTGAAATCCCGGGCCTGCAGCAGATGACCTCGAACAGCTCGGCAGGCGCTTCGGTCATCACACTGCAGTTCGACCTTTCGCTCAGCCTCGATGTGGCCGAGCAGAACGTGCAGGAGGCGATCAACGCCGCGAACAGCCTGCTGCCCGCTGGCCTGCCGGCACCGCCGACCTACGCCAAGGTGAACCCGGCCGACCTGCCGATCCTCACCCTGGCCGTGACCTCGGCATCGATGTCGTTGCCGCAGCTGGAAGATGTCGCGAACAACCGGCTGGGCTCGAAGATCGCCGAAGTGCCGGGCGTGGGCCTGGTAGTGCCTGCGGGGGGTAACGTTCCGGCCATTCGCGTCGAGGCGGACCCGAAGAAGCTCGCGGCTTACGGCCTGAACATCGACGACCTTCGCTCGCTCCTGGCCAACGTCAATGTGAGCCAGCCGAAGGGCAACTTCGATGGCCCCGAGCTCGACTACACCATCAACGGCAACGACCAGATCCGCGATCCGAAGGATTACCTGGCCACCGTGGTCTCGTACCAGAACGGCGCGCCGGTTTACCTGCGCGATATCGCCCGGGTGACGCAGTCCGCGCAGAATACGGAGCAGGGCGCCTGGTTCGGCAAGACCCAGGCCATCGTGCTGAATGTGCAGCGACAGCCGGGGGCGAATGTCATCGCTACGGTCGACCAGATCAAGGCGAAGCTGCCTCAGCTGGAGTCGACGCTTCCGGCGGGTATGAAGGTAGAGGTTGTCTCCGACAGCACCGGCGTGATCCGTTCGTCGGTCGCCGATGCCGCCTTCGAACTAGGGCTGGCTATCGTGCTGGTGGTCCTGGTGATCTTCGTCTTCCTGCGCAACATCCCGGCCACGATCATCCCGAGCATTTCCGTGCCGGTATCGCTGATCGGCACGCTGGCCGCGATGTACGAGCTGGGCTACTCCATCGACAACCTTTCACTGATGGCCCTGATCATCGCCACCGGCTTCGTGGTGGATGACTCCATCGTGATGATCGAGAACATCGTGCGTTACCTCGAGGAGGGCATGGCGCCACTGGAGGCGGCGCTGGAAGGCGCGGGGCAGATCGGCTTCACCATCGTGTCGCTGACCGTTTCCCTGATTGCCGTGCTGATTCCCCTGCTTTTCATGGGTGGGGTGATCGGCAGGCTGTTCAACGAGTTCGCAGTGACCCTGGCGGTGACCATCGTCATTTCCGGCATCGTCTCGCTGACCCTGGTGCCCATGTTGTGCGCGCGGATCCTCCGTGCGCAGGTAGACCGGCATCCGAGCCGCTTCGAACGGATCAGCGAAGGCCTGTTCGACAAGACACTGGCCGCATATGAGCGCGGCTTGCGGTTCGTCATGGCCCGCCAGACGCTCACGCTGGTCGTCTTCCTGGTGACTGTCGCACTCACTGTCGTGCTCTACGTGGTCATTCCCAAGGGCCTGTTCCCGACCCAGGACGTCGGCGCGGTGGAGGGCATCAGCGTCGCCGACAACTCGGTGTCCTATAGCGCCATGGTGAAGCGGCAGGCCGCGCTGGCCGAGGTGATCCTGAAGGATCCCAACGTGACGGGGCTGACCTCGTACGTTGGCATCGACGGCACCAACAAGACACTCAATAACGGGCGCTTCCTGATCGGCCTCAAGGCGAAGGACGACCGTTCGCTCAGCGCCGCCGAGATCTCGCGTCACCTGCAGGATGAAACGGCCGACGTGCCGGGTATTCGCCTGTTCGTGCAGCCGGAGCAGGACCTCACGCTCGATACCACGGTCTCGCCCAACCAGTACCAGTTCGTGTTGCGGGGTTCCTCGGTGCAGGAGTTGGGTAAGTACGTGCCTGCGCTGGTGGAGCGTATGCACAAGATCACTTCGATCACCGATGTCACCAGCGATCTCAACAACGACGGGCTTGCAGTGAACGTCGAGGTGAATCGCCAGCTCGCCGCACGCTATGGCATCACCCCGGCGACGATCGACAACGCACTCTACGACGCGCTCGGACAGCGCATCGTGTCGACCATTTTCGAGCAATCCAGCCAGTACCGGGTGATCCTGGTGGCGAAGCCCGAGAGCCTGCCCACTGTGCAATCGCTGGGCGACATCTACCTGCCCAGCCAAACCGGTAGCAGCGGACAGGTGCCCCTAAAGGGCATCGCCGCGATCCAGATCGTGAAGGCGCCGCTGGTGGTCAGTCACCTGGCGCAGTTCCCTGCCGTGACGGTCTCCTTCAACCTCGCTCCCGGCGCTTCGTTGAGTTCGGCGGTGAAGGAGATCACCGCGGCCGAGCAGGCGGTGCACCTGCCGGCATCTGTCACCTCGTCATTCCAGGGCGCGGCGCAGGCCTTCCAGGATTCGCTCTCCAGCGAGGTCTACCTGCTGATCGCCGCGCTGGTCGCCGTCTACATCGTGCTCGGGGTGCTGTACGAAAGCTTCGTGCATCCTCTGACCATTCTTTCGACGCTGCCTTCGGCCGGCATCGGCGCCTTGCTGGCCCTGATGGTGGCGGGACATGACCTGGACGTCATCGGCATCATTGGCATCGTCCTGCTGATCGGTATCGTGAAGAAGAACGCGATCATGATCGTGGATTTTGCGCTGGAGGCGGAGCGCGAACACGGCAAGCCACCTGCGGAGGCCATCTTCGAGGCCTCGCTGCTGCGTTTCCGGCCGATCCTGATGACGACCCTGGCGGCGATGCTTGGCGCACTGCCGATGCTGGTCGGTAACGGCACGGGCTCCGAGCTGCGCCGGCCGCTCGGCCTGGCCATCATCGGCGGCCTGGCGCTCAGCCAGTTGCTGACGCTGTTCACCACGCCGGTGATCTACCTGTTCTTCGACCGCCTTGCCGTCAGGTTGCGGCGCGCGCCGACGCAGAAGGCGATCGGACACGAGTCATGAGTATCCCGGGTCTTTTCATCCGGCGTCCGGTGGCGACCACCTTGTTGGCCGTCGCCATCCTGCTCTCCGGCGCGCTCGGCTACTTCAACCTGCCGGTAGCGCCGCTGCCCAACGTCACGTTTCCGGTCATCGTCGTCCAGGCGAACATGGCCGGCGCCAGTCCGGACATCATGGCGTCCACGGTGGCCGCGCCACTGGAGCGGCGGCTCAGTGCCATTGCCGATGTCTCCGAACTGACCTCGACCAGCTCGGTGGGCTCGGCGCGGGTAGTCATCCAGTTCGGCCTAGGGCGCGACATCAATGGTGCCGCGCGCGATGTACAGGCTGCTATCCAGGCCGCACGCGCCGACCTGCCAAGCACGCTGCGCAACAACCCGACGTATCGCCAGTTCAATCCGGCCGACACACCGGTCATGGTGCTGGCGCTCACCTCGTTCACCCTGACGCGGGCACAGCTCTACGATTCCGCTAACTCGATCCTCCAGCAGCAACTTTCGCAGGTGGACGGCGTGGGGCAGATCACCCTGGGCGGCAGCGCCTTGCCATCGGTTCGCGTCGAGCTGCAGCCCGACCAGCTCAACAGCTACGGCATTGGCATGGAGGATGTCCGTGCGGCGTTGAGCTCCGCCAACGCTAACAGCGCCAAGGGTCATATCGACCAGGGCGATCAGCGTTTCGAGGTGTTGTCCAACGACCAGATAAGCAAGGCCGCGCCGTATCGCGACATCGTGGTGGCTTATCGGCAGGGCGCGCCTGTCTTCCTGCGTGACATCGCCGAGGTGAAAGACTCCGCGGAGAACGTGCGCAATGCGGGCCTGTACAACGGCAAGAATGCCGTGCTCGTCATTGTCTACCCGTTGCCCGGCAGCAATATCGTCAAGACCGTCGCCGAGATCCGCAAGGTCCTTCCGAATGTCGAAGCCACGCTGCCGCACGATGTCCATGTTGGTGTGGCACTGGACCGCTCGCAGTCGGTCAACGCCGCCGTGGACGATACCGAACGCACGCTGTTCATCGCTGTGCTCCTGGTCATCGGTGTCGTTTTCATCTTCCTGCAGTCGCCCCGTGCGGTGCTGGTGCCAGCGGTCGCCTTGCCGCTCTCCATCGTGGGCACGTTTGGCCCGATGTACCTGCTCGGCTACAGCCTGGATAACCTGTCGCTGATGGCGCTAACCATCGGTACGGGCTTCGTGGTGGACGATGCCGTCGTGGTGCTCGAGAACATCGTCCGCCACGTGGACGAGGGCATGGACGTGCGCGAAGCGGCCCTGCTCGGTAGCGCCGAAGTCAGTTTCACGGTGATTTCGATGAGCCTGTCGCTGATCGCGGTGTTCCTGCCTATCCTGTTGATGCCCGGCATCGTCGGCCTGTTGTTCCACGAGTTCGCCGTGACGCTGTCGATCGCCATCCTGCTTTCGCTGGTCATCTCGCTGACCGTGACGCCGACGATGGCGGCCTTCGTGTTGCGGCCTAAGGGCTCGGCGAAACAGCAGGGCCGGGTGGCGGTCTGGTCGGAGCGCCAGTTCGAACGCTTCAAGCAGGGTTATGACCGCTCGCTGGCGACCGCGCTGGACCACCGCCTGCTGGTCGCGCTGGTCCTGATCGGCCTGATTGTCCTCAACGTCTTCCTGATTCGCTTTGTACCGTCCACCTTCTTTCCCGAGCAGGACAACGGCATCCTCCAGGGCCAGATCATCGCCGACCAGAGCATCTCCTTCCAGGCCATGGAGAAGAAGCTCGCCCAGTTGCAGGACATCGTGCAGAAGGATCCCGCTGTAGCTTCGGTCGCTGGCTTCACCGGCGGTCGCGCGCTGAATTCCGCGAATGTCTTCATCGAACTCAAACCCCTGGCAGAAAGAAAGATTTCCGCCGCCCAGGTGGTGGACCGGTTGAGACCGAAGCTCAATGCGGTGTCCGGTGCGCGTCTGCTGCTGCAGGCCGCACAGGACCTGCGTATCGGTGGCCGTCAGTCGGCTGCGGAATACCAGTACACGCTGACCAGCGACGACCCGGATGCCTTGTTCACCTGGGTGCCGAAGCTGGTGGACGCGCTGAGCAAGGAGCGGTTGTCTGATGTCAATTCGGATCTGCAACAACACGGCTTGCAGATCTTCGTGAACTTCGATCGCGCCACGGCCGCTCGCTACGGGTTCGCACCCAACCAGATCGATACCGGGCTATACGATGCCTTCGGCCAGCGCACGGTTTCCACCGTCTATAACGAGCTCAATCAGTACTACGTGGTAATGGAAGTCGCCCCTCAGTACTGGCAGTACCCGCAGATGCTCGAGCGCATACGCTTCAGCACCGCGGCCGGTAACGCGAGTGGCACGCAGCAGACCCAGATGTCGAGTTCGCTGGTGAAAGGGGTCACGGCCACCACGGTGAGCAGCGCGGCGTCGGGCACCAACACCTCGACCAACGCGAAGAACGCCGATGCCGAGGCCAACCTGCTCACCAACGCCATTTCCAATGCAAAAGGCGGCGGTTCGAGCGGCAGTGCGGACAGTACGGCAGCGGAGACGCTGGTGCCGTTCCCCGCCATCGCCAGCTACGTGAGCAACCACACGGCGACCCAGGTCAGCCATCAGGATGGACTCGTCGCTGCCACGGTCTCGTTCAACCTGCCGCCGGGAGGCTCGCTCAGCCAGGCTTCGGCCATCATCGGACGGGTGTCCCAGCAGATCGGACTGCCGGCGTCCGTCCACGGCAGCTTTGCCGGTGCGGCCCAGGTCTACGGTCAGTCCATGTCGACCATGCCGCTGCTTATCGTCGCCGCGCTGGTCGCTGTTTACATCGTGCTCGGCGTCCTCTATGAAAATACGGTGCATCCGCTGACGATCCTGTCCACGCTGCCGTCGGCCGGCATTGGCGCAACGCTCGCCCTGCTCATCTTCGGCACGCCGTTTTCGGTCATCGCGATGATCGGCATCATCCTGCTGATCGGCATCGTCAAGAAGAACGCGATCATGATGATCGATGTGGCCATCCACTTGCAGCGCGACAAGGGGCTCGACGCGCGCGAAGCGATCCACAACGCCGCGGTGATCCGCCTGCGCCCGATCATGATGACCACGGCGGCGGCAGTACTTGGCGCCGTACCGTTGGCGATCGGCATCGGGCAGGGCGCCTCGCTGCGCCAGCCACTCGGTATCACCGTGATGGGCGGCCTGATCCTCAGCCAGGTCGTCACGCTCTACACCACGCCGGTGATCTATCTCTACCTGGACGGTTTCCGCGCCAGGCTGGCACGGTGGAACGACCGCCTGCCATGGAACCACGTCGACGCGAGCACAACGCTATGAAGATTTCCCGAACCCTCCTCGTGGCCTCGATCGCGTGGTTGCTGCACGGCTGCATGGTCGGTCCCGACTATAAGAAACCGGATGTCGCCATGCCGGTCGCCTACAAGGAAACGCCGGGATGGAGTCCTGCGCAGCCCGGCGATGCCGCGCCGAAGGGCGACTGGTGGGCCGTGTTCCATGATCCGCTGCTCGATCAGCTCGAACCCATGGTGTCGGTATCCAACCAGACCGTGCGCCAGAGCTATGAGAACTACCAGGAGGCAGTGGCCGAGGTTCAGGTGGCCCGCAGCGCCTTGTTTCCGACCATCGGCGTGACCGGCTCGGCGACCAAGCAACGCAGCGCGAGCAATGGCGTGGGCAACAGCGTCAGCGTGAATCCGGGCATCCGCACCGCCGGCTCGCTGGAAGGCAACGTGAGCTGGGCGCCGGACTTCTGGGGCAAGACGCGCCGTACCGTCGAGGAAAACAAGGCGACGGCCGAAGCGGGCGCGGCAACCCTCGCCAACGCCACGCTGACCGAGCAGGTGGCACTGGCCACGGCCGTGATCGACCTGCGCGTGACCGATGCCAACATCGACCTGCTGACCCGCACCGTCGATGCCTACAAGGAATTCCTGCGCGTGGTGGCGAACCAGGGCAACGCAGGCATCACGCCGCCGTCGGATGTCATTGCGGCGCGCACGCAACTGGAGAACGCGCAGTCGAGCCTGATCGCGCTGGGCGTATCGCGTGCCAGGTTCGCGCATGCGATTGCCGTGCTGGTCGGCAAGACGCCCGAGGAACTCGACATCGCGCACAGCACCGCACTGCCGACGCTACCTTCGCTTCCTGTCGGGCTGCCTTCGACGCTGCTCCAGCGCCGGCCGGACATCGCCGTGGCCGAGCGTCAGATGGCTGCGCAGAATGCCGCCATCGGTGTGGCGGTCGCCGCTTACTATCCGGACATCTCATTGTCCGGCGCGGACGGATTCTCGCAGTCGCCGCTGGCGGGCCTGCTGCATGTGGCCAACCACGTCTGGTCGCTCGGTGCCGACGTGAGCGAGACGATCTTCGATGCGGGCGCACGCCATGGCCAGGTCGCCGCCGCGCGGGCCTCGTATGAAGCCGCCGTGGCGAATTATCGGGGCACCGTGCTCACCGCCTTGCAGAACGTCGAGGACGATCTCGCCGGCATCCGCATCCTGGCGCAGCAAGCCGAGGTGCTCGATGCCGCCGTGACCGACGCCACGCGTGGTTCGGAGATCGCGTTCAACGAGTACAAGGCGGGTACGGTCGACTACACCACGGCCATCACGGCGCAGACCACGCTGTACAGCACTCAACAGAACGCACTCGATGTACGCGAGCAGCGCCTGCTCGACGTGGTGTCGTTGATCGGCGATACCGGTGGGCCGGTGCCCTCGCCCTGAGGACTCAACCCGCAGGCTCCACCATGCGACGTTAGGTAGTTCTACTGGTTTGCTTGCCAACCGGAACGACGTCGGGCACGTTAGGGTAAGGTCCGCCTGCCGTCCTTCGTGGAGCATGCATGAACACACCGACCGCGTTTGTGCGAGAGGAATGGTTCCTGGTCGTGACCGTGGCGACGAGCGCGGTTTTCCTGGGAAAGCACGACTCCCTCTTCGCTGGCTTCGACTCGCGGGCCTGGCTCGTCCTGATGTTCATCTGGCTGTTCGTGGTCATCCTCGGCTCCGCACTGGCCGTGGTGAGGCATGCGGAGCGTCTCGCCCGTCACCTGGGCGAGCCCATCGGCACCCTCGTGCTCACGATCGCGGTGACATCCATCGAGATCATGAGCATTTCGGCGGTCATGCTGCATGGGGACAACAACCCGACGCTGGCCCGGGACACCTTGTTCTCGGTGACCATGATCGTGCTCAACGGCATGGTCGGGCTGTCGTTGCTGTGGGGCGGCTGGAAGCACCGTGAACAGGCTTACAACCTGCAAGGCGCGAATACCTACCTCGGACTGATCATCCCCTTGGGCGTGCTCGGCCTGGTGTTGCCGCGGTTTACCAACGTGGCTGAAGGATCGCCCCTGCCGTTCGGCCACCAGATATTCCTCGTGGTGGTAATGCTCACGTTGTATGCGACCTTCCTTGGGCTGCAGACCAAACGCCTGAAGGGATACTTCACCACGGACGCATGCACGGACCGCGACGGCGACGCGGAGAAGCTGTCAATGTACGGGCCCGTCGCATCCGCGGTGCTTCTCATCGCCTATATGATCCCCGTGGTCTTCCTCGTGGACCAGCTCGCGGTCCCCGTCGACTACGTCGTCGAGACGCTGAAGGCGCCGGCCGCGCTGGGTGGACTGACCATGGCGATCCTCGTCGCCTTGCCCGAGGGCATGGGCGCGATTCGCGCTGCAAGCCGTAACGACCTGCAGCGCGCGGTAAACATCTTCCTCGGCTCGGTGCTCTCGACCATCGGCCTGACCATTCCGGCCATCCTGCTGATCGGCCAGATGACCCATCACCCGGTCATCCTGGGGCTGGAACACACGGACCTCATCCTGTTTGTCCTGACCCTGGTGCTTTCCCTGCTCACCTTCTCGAGCGCCAGGACGCACCTGCTACAGGGCGCGGTGCACCTGACGCTCTTCGTCTGCTTCGTCTACTTCCTGTTCTCGCCCTGAGTCGGGACCATGGCCGGAAGGGAAGCGTCCACACGAGCCGGGTCGACGGCCCTGCGGACGAGCGCATCGAATTCGCCGATCGTGCACTCGCCGATCTTGCCGCAGCCCTGCACACGAACGGGTTTCGCGGCGACATCGTCGAAGCGGTTGCTGCGAAGCGCGTCCATGGAAGGCATCAGGCTGCGAATGCGGACGATATCCGTGTTCCCGCGATGCACGAGGCTGAAGACGAGGGCACCGCCCGGCGGGTAGTCGTCAGGTGCCAGCGGATCATGCCAGTCCAGGCCGAGGACCCCGGCCACGTTGGCGAGGTTGGTGTCGTGCCCGACCAGGACGACGACACCGCGGCCGGACGCGGAGAGCGGCGCGATGCCCGACTTCACCCCGTGGGCAGCGTCCAGGCTGGCGGCGATGTGCGCGACGAGATTGGATGCGGCATTCGCCGCGGCGGGCATGGCTTTCTTCGTGGCCGCGAACTGCGCATTGTGCAGGGTGATCAGGCGGCCGAGCACGGTGACGTCCGCGCGACCGAAGGCGACCGCATTCACCGGCATGCCTTCGGCGTAGGCGAGCATGAGGTTCTCGCTGAGCGTGCCGGCGAGCTTCATGGCCTTCGATAGGCCGTCGGGGCCGTCTACGAGCAGCTTCTTGTTCCCGCGTGTCGCGACCTCCGTGCAATCGGCCGGCGTGCAGCCGAGCAGGAGGGTCTGCAGTTCGGCGAGCGCGGGTGGTGGGACCGGCGTGGCTGAGGCACCGTCATCGTCGTCATCCGACTTGCCTTTGTCGGCGTCCTTGACGAAGTGGAACAGCGCATTGTTCGCGCTTCCTTCCATGGCCAGGAACGAGCCCCGGCATCCCGGGGTCACGCCGTCGAGGAACGCGGCCGAACTTTCACGATTGCGTGGCGTGGTATCGCCGATCACCACGAACGAGGCTGGTTTCGGGCAAGCCGCGGCCATCACGCCATCGTCCAGCAGCAAGCGCCTGACGCGCCCGCCGATGGCGGTCATGCCCTCATGACCGTGGGGCGTGAGGATGCCGGGTGCGACCGGCCATGCCGGCCAGTCGCCGTTGGCATAGGCGGCATAGGTTTGCGCTGGCTTGGTCGGTGATCGCACACCGTGGCGCATCAGCACCACGTCGAGCCTGGTGGTCTCGACCGGCTCGGCAGGTGCCGCCGATACGCCGACGGCAGCAAGCAAGAGCAAAAGAGAGAGCGCGGTTCTCATAGCTTCACCGAGAGGTCGAGGAAGATGCCACGGCCGGGCAGGCCGAAGTAGAGTGGATCGCCGCTCACCGACTGCGTGCCGGCGTAGCCGGTGAGCTTGTGCACGTTGAACAGGTTGTTGACGTCGACGCTGATCGAATAGCCCTTGGTACCCGCCGGGCCCTTGTCGGTCCGGTAGCCCGCTGCGGCGTCGACGCTGAGGTAGCCGGCGATGCGTTGATCGTTGGCGAACTGGATGTTGCCGGCGTCGTCGGTCGTGTTGTCCAGACCATACTGGTGGCCGAGGAACTTGCCCATCAACGAACCGAAGTAGCCGTTCGTGTTGCTGTATAGCAGACCCAGTGCGGCCGTGATCTTTGGCGTGCCGGCAACCTGCACGCTGCTGCCCTTGTAGGTCGCCTTGTTGTAGCTGGCATTGCCGTAGAGGCTCAACGCGCGCGTGAGGGCGAAGGTGGCCTCCATTTCGGCACCCTTGTAGATCGCGCCGCCGCCGTTGATGAAGGTGTCCTCGTTGCCGTTGTCCGTCGCCACCTCGGTCTCGGTGATGAAATTGGAGAAGTTGATGTAATAGACATCGGCGCCGAAGGTGAGCTTGCTCGACGCGTAAGCCGTACCGAGCTGGTAGTTCCTCGTCTTCTCCGGCTGCAGGCTGTGCGAGCCGTTGACCTGGATCACATCGATCGGCGGTGCGAGGAAGCCCTCGGCGGCCTGCGCGTAGGCGCTCCATGAGTCGCTGAGGCGATCGTGCACGCTGATCGACGGCAGGGCGGCGTGATAGGTGGCTTCGGCGCTGAGCGGTACCGGCGGCGATACCTTGTTCAACGGCGCATCGATGCTGCGCGTGACTTCGGAATAGCGCACGCCCGGGCTCACGGTGATGGCATCGGTGACCTTCCAGTCGTACTGCAGGTACGGCTGTACAGTGTCCGTGCGATCGTCGAGCAGGTAGTTGTCCACGGGGCCGTATTTGGTCCCGGTTTTCGCGGCGGTCGTCAGGTCCACCGGATACTGGTAGCGCGCGTCGAGGCTGCGCTCGAGCCAGATGCCGGTGAGCAACGTGCCGTCACCCAGGTCGCGTCCGAGCCGAAGTACGTTGCCGAAGGCGTGGAAGCCCGAATCCGAGAGCTTGCCAGGGAGGTCCGTCTTGGAGGTCGCGACCTTCTTGCCCTTCGCGTCGTAGAAAGTGACGCCGTTGTCGGCGGGATCGATGTCCGACGCATCCGTGGCCTTGCGCGCCCAGTGATCGAAGGTGTTGAGGTAGACCTTATCGTCGACGTCCCACCCGGCCACCTGGCTGGTCAGCCCGACATAGGTGAAGCTGGAGTAGTAGGCCGCGTTGTTGGCGCCCTTGTAGTTCTGCACGGTCGGGTCGTCGCCAAGACCGAAACGCCAGCCGTGTTGATCGATCTCCTCCTTGGTCGCGCCCTGCACGGTGTTCTGGTGTTCGCGGTTATAGCTCGTCACGAAGGTGAGGCTGGTGACGTCGCCGAGCTGGCTGATCGTCTTGATGAAAATGTGGTCGCGCTTGTCGTCGGTGCCTTTGAGGAAGGTGTCGCTCGACTCCTTGGAGACGTCCGCGAAGACACGCGTGTTGCCCACCGTTTCGTCGGCGGTCACGCCGCCGGCACGCGTGTTCCAGCTGCCCAGCGTGAGGTACGGCGTGATGCCCGGCTCGTCCGACGGATCGCGCGAACGCAGTGCCACCGTACCGCCGAAGGTCGCGTTGCCGAGCGTGCTGCCGCCGCCCGGGCCGCGGTCGATTTCCGCCTGGCCCAGTACGTGGTTGTTGAAATACGCAGAGGTGGTGTGATGCAGGTCGCTGGCGTCGCCGAAGGGGATGCCGTCGAAGGTGATGTTGAACTGGCCGTCCTGGAAACCACGGATGCTGATGCCTTCGTTCTTGCCCAGGCCCGGACCCTCGGGCGAGGTCACCGTCACGCTGGGTGCGTACTTAATGATGTCGTCGAAGTTGGCGTTGAAACGCAGGCCGTCGCGAATGAACCGCTCGTCGATCACCGAGGTCGGCTGCGTGGCGTCCAGTGGTGCCGCGCTCGGTGCGAGGGTGTCCACGGCGTTGGCGTGCACGCTGATCGGAGCGAGTTTCTGCGCTTCGTCACGGGTGTCGATCGCCGGGATGGCTGCGGCCGGCGCCGGGCCGGCCCCGACGTTTCCCGGCACGATGGTCACCGTGGTCGGGGTAACGAGGCGGTAGGTCATGCCCGTGCCGGCCAGCAGTGCGGACAGCTGCTCGGCCGCAGGTACGTGTCCGGGCGCGGCGTGGCTGCGCAGACCGTCGGGCACCTCAGCGCCATAGACCACCTGCCAGCCTGCCTCGTGTGCGAAACGGTCCAGCGCCTGTGCCAACGGCATGGCTTCGATGGGTTGGGTGGTAGCGGCCAGTGCGACCGTGGGTACGACGGTGGTGCCGGCAAGGGCAAGGGCGATGCAAAGGGCGAGCGAGTTACGCATGGTGTCACTTACCTTGGATGGGAGGTCACAGAGGACAGTCATCGCTGTCCGACCCCATCTAAGAGTCCCGCTGCCGGCCGACGGGTACCACTCATTTGATGAATTTTTTCTTACAGCTGCGTCGCATGGTGCGTCGTGGAGAAGCGGACGCGGTCGGTCATGCGATCGACACGCACATGCGGCAGGCTGTCGACGTAAGCGATGAAGGCCTCGGGATCGCGGGCGTGGAACACGCCGCTGATACGTTTGCGTGCCAGCTCCGGATCATCCACGACGAGCGGCTTCGTCGAGTACGCGTTGAAGCGGCGCGCCACTTCGGCGACGGTCGCATCATGGAAACGGATGTCTTCGGGAAGCCATTGCGTGGTGGCCACCACGTTCGCCTGGCCGTGTCCGGTGACGTGACCATCCGCGTCCACGCGGGCCGTTTCACCGCCGCGCAGATCCACGAGGCGATCGCGGGGTGCGGGTGTACCGGTCAGTCGTGCGCGCGCCCTTGCCAGCCACGGGGAGGGCAGGTTCCACACGGACACCTGACCGCTGACGACCGTCACCTGCGCGGCGCCGTCGCTGCGCTGTACATCGAAGACGGTGCCGACATCGTCGATCTGCTGGCGACCCACCGTGACCTTCATCGGCCGGGCGGCATCCTTGCCGATGTCGAACGAGGCACTGCCCTGGACCAGTTCGATATGACGGGCAGCGGTATCGAAGCGGACGACCATGGCGCTTTGCGGCGAGAGTTGCACGACGGTGTCGTCGTCGAGCGTGACCTCGCGAACATCGATGCCTGCGGCGTAGCGGATGCCGGGCTCGGCGGGTGATGGCCAGGTGGCGGTGAGGCTGCCGCAGGCCAGGAGGACGGTTGCTGCTGCGGCTGTCCAGCGCAATACCCTGGTTCGACGTTGTCGCGGTCTGGCATCGCCGATGAATCGGCTCCCACCAACAGCATCCGCACCTCCTTGTGGGAGCCGATTCATCGGCGATGGGTGCTCGCCAAGAACACCAGCCCGCAGCGCAACCACCGCACTCTCACTCCCGGCAAGCTCCCGCAACTCCTCCAACGACATCTCCTCCGCCGCCGTGGCCGCCCGCAAATCCCCATGCATCTGCGCCATCGCCAAGTACTCCGCCACGTGCTCGGGCGAGCGGCGCAGCCAGCGCATGAACTGCGCCTGCGTGCGCGCATCGGGCGCGTCCTGCATGTCGAGGTACCAGGTGGCCGCTTCCTCGGTGAGGCGCCGGTCATTCATAACGTGCCATCCCTTGCCGACACGCGGCCAATCCCTTGACGATGTACTTCTTGACCATGTTCGACGAGATCGAAAGCCGCTCACCGATCTCCCGGTAGGAGAGGTCGTCGCGGTAGTGCATCACCAGCACGGCGCGGCATTTAGGCGACAACCGGCCGATCAGGGTGGCCAGCCGCTGGCGACGCAGCGCTCGATCGACGTCGGCACCGGCGTGGCATGGCGTCGCCAGGCGTTCGATCACTTCTTCGAGGCCCTCGCTGCTGATGGGCGCGCGCTGTTGCATCTGCGCGTGCTCCTTGACCAGGTTGGCCGCAACGGTGAACAGGTACGCCTCGGGGTTGCGCACCGCACCGGCGCTGGCATCGCCCGAGCGGAGCAGACGCAGGTAAACCTCCTGCACGAGGTCCTGCGCGTCCCAGCGATGCGAGACACGGCGAAGAAAATAGTTGGCGAGGGTGGGCCCTTTGTCGGCCAGCAGCCGCGCCCAGCTTTGCGGCGTCTCGGCGGACACGTCGGCTCCAGGGGGATGCCGAGAGGCTAGGGGCCGAATGTTGCAACTTTACGTCAAGGCCGCGCGGGAGCCGCGCGGCCTTGATGGATCATCGTGGCGAAGGTCGTTGCCGGAGCGATCAGCTACCGGTCGCGCACTTGTCGTTCTCGCACGCGAAGTCGACTTCCGCGCCCTTGCCGACCGTCAGGCTGATCTTGTTTCGGGTGTCGAGCACCTTGCCGTCTTTTTCGAGCGTGACGGTATAAGTCCCCATGGGGATCGGCGAAATCTTGTAGCGACCGCTGTCGCTGATCGTCGCGTGACGCTGTGCGCCCGTATCGCTCTTGGCGGTCACCACGCCGCCGGCCGGACCCTGGCCAAACATGCTCGCGGTGGTTCCCTGGGCCTGGACAGGCGCGGCCGCCGTGGCGAACAGGGTCACGGCGACGGAGGTAGCGACGCCCAACAGGAACGCGCGATAGCCGATGCTCTTCATGGAACTCCTTTCTTTCGGACGGTGGGTTGGCCCCTAAGGTTGTATTTCAAGCGGCGTGCGCAAGAAAGTACCCCTGATGGAAAGACTGTGTTGCCCCTGCGGAATCAATGGATGATCACTTCAATGACAAGCCAGCGTCAACGCCGGTCGGCGTGAATCTATGCCAGACTTCCGGCACTTGCCCGTCCCCACTCGGGCGCGTTCGTAAACCTGCCTCGAGGAACGATACGTGAAGAAACTCATCAACGATCCGCTTCAGGTCGTCAGCGAAATGGTCGAGGGGCTCGTCCTCGCCGATGATCGCCTGACTCGCATAGCCGGCGAAAACGTCGTACTCCGCCGGGACCACGCAGAGCATGCCGCCTCGGGCAAGGTGGCCCTCATATCGGGCGGCGGCGCTGGCCACGAGCCTGCTCACGCGGGCTATATCGGCCAGGGCATGCTCACCGCAGCCGTGGTCGGTGAAGTGTTCACCTCGCCCAGCGTCGATGCCGTGCTCGCGGCCATCCTCGCCGTTGCCGGGCCGGCCGGCGTGCTGCTCATCGTCAAGAACTACACCGGCGACCGGCTCAACTTCGGCCTGGCCGCGGAACTGGCACGCGCCTCCGGCGTGACGGTAGACGTGGTCGTGGTCGGTGACGACGTGGCGCTGGATACCGACGACGGCGCGGTCGGCCGACGCGGCATCGCCGGCACGGTCCTCGTGCACAAGGTGGCCGGCGCCGCTGCCGAAGCCGGCCTTTCGCTGGCCGAGGTCAAGCGGGAAGCGCAGGCGGCCATCGACGCTGTCTTCAGCATGGGCCTGGGTCTGGGCGCGTGTATCGTCCCTGCCGCCGGTACGCCGGGCTTCGAGCTTTCGGACACTGAAGTGGAATACGGCCTTGGCATCCATGGCGAGCGCGGCGCGAAGCGCGGCACGATCGCGCCGGCTGATGCCATGCTGGACACCTTGCTCGACAGGCTGCTGGAGCGTAGCGGCCTGCGCGCGCAGGAACGCGTGGCCTTGCTGGTGAACAACCTGGGCGGCACCGCCGTGCAGGAACTCGGCATCGTTGCGCGCCATGCGTTGAAGCGGCTGGAGGCGGCGAAGATCGAGGTTGCCCTGGTCCAGGTCGGCACCTTCCTCACGGCGCTGGAAATGCCGGGTTGCTCGCTTTCGCTGATGCGCCTGGATGAAGCGCGTCGCGAACGCCTGCTCGCGCCGGCATCGGCCGCGGCCTGGAGCGTTCCAACGCACCCGGTGACCGTTGCTCCGGCCGTCAAGGCGCGCACGTTGACGCAGACTGCCCAGGTGGCGGGTCCGGCATGGACCTCGACCGGACATTCGACGCGCTTTGCCGGCGCGATCCGCGCCGTCACGGGTGCGTTACAGAAGGCCGAGCACGAGTTGACCGACCTGGATTCCGTGGTCGGCGACGGCGATATCGGCCTGAGCCTGGCGCGTGGTGCGCGAGGCGTCGAGGCGGCACTGCCGGAACTGGACAAGGCGCATCCCGCGGTCGCGTTGCAGACGATCGCCTCGGTCCTGCGTCGTGAGCTCGGTGGCACCTCGGGTCCGTTGTACGCGGCGTTCGTGGTGCGCGCGGCGAGTCACCTCGCCGAGCGCGACGAGGCGGATTCCGCAGACGCCTGGGCGGCGGCGTTCCGTGCAGGGATCGAAGGCGTGCAGGCACTGGGTGGAGGCAAGGCGGGCGACCGCACCATGCTCGACGCACTCATCCCCGCAGCGGATGCGATGGACGCCGCCGTCTCGCGTGGCGATGCCGCTCCCGCCGTGGTCCAGGCCGCGATCAAAGCAGCACATGCCGGCGTGGAAGCAACCAAACAGATGCGGCCGCGACTGGGCCGTTCGTCGTATCTCGGCGATCGCGCGCTGGGCCATGCGGATCCCGGCGCCTTCGCCGTGGCGCTCTGGCTCGAAGCAATCGGCACTACATTCCCAGGAGCATAAGCAAACATGACGTCACAACCGGTCATCGTCCAGCCCACCGGGCAAGGTGAATTCCAGGTGCGGGTGAGCGCGCAGGGGCCTTCGTTCTTCGTCGACGAGCCACTGGCCATGGGCGGACTCGCCTCGGGGCCGACGCCGTACGACCTGCTTAGCGCCGCCCTGGGTGCCTGCACGGCAATGACATTGAGCTTGTATGCGCGCCGCAAAGGCATTCCGCTGACCGATGTGCAGGTATCGGTAACACATCGTCGCGACGCGGTTACCGGACGCGACGCGTTCGAGCGGGCGCTTTACATCGAAGGCACGTTCGACGACGCGCAGAAGGCGCGTTTGCTGGTCATGGCGGACAAGTGTCCGGTGGGCAAGACCCTGGCCGCCGGAGCGGACATCCAGACGCATCTGGCATCAAAGACCGAGCCGGTGATTCCGAACCGTCCCTGTGACCAGACCCATCCCGGTGCGATGGTCCAGGCCTGCGAGGAAATGGACGCCTGAGGGCTTCCTATCGATTGCCTTCCTGCACCAGGCGGGTGAGCAGGTCGATCTGGGCCTGCTGCTGGGCGAGAAGTTGCACAACCTGCTCGTTGCGCAGCGCGTCGAGCTTCTCGTGCAAGGCGAGGATCTCCACTTCGGCCTTGAGGTTCACTTCGTAATCGTAGGCCGCCATCTCGCGATCCTTCGATGACTGGCGGTTCTGGCTCATCATGATGACCGGGGCCTGGAAGGCCGCCAGCATGGAAAGCATCAGGTTGAGGAAGATATACGGGTAGGGATCGACGGCGGACCTGCCGAGCAACAGGCTGTTCAGCACCACCCATGCGATCAGGATGGCCACGAACACGATGATGAAGGTCCACGAGCCGCCGAAGGCTGCGACCTTATCGGCCAGGCGCTGGCCGTAGGTGGTCTTGGCGTCGATACGCGCGTTGACGTCTTCGGTGACGGTTACGCGGCGGGTGGCCCGCTCGAGCACACGCCTGGCGGTCTGGTTGAATTTCGCGCCCTCCGTGCCGAACCAGCGTGCGGATGAGGTCAGGTAGTCAAAAGGCGGTAGATGACTCATGGGCTGGCTCCGGGCGATGAGGATGTAACGGCATGGGCTGAAATTACCCTCCTGTCAGCGCAATGTCTTGTCTGTTGGCATGAGGTCGGACGAGAATGGCCGCTTTACGTCCTTCCGTGGAAAGGAGCCCTTCGTGGCTACCGTCGTTGCGCAACCCGTCGTCGCCACGCTTACGCGGTCGGCCATTTTCCTCGTCCTCAAGGTCAATCCGGGTGGCAACGCCGAAGAGGCCGTGCGCTCGCTCTGTGGTGACCTCGCGGGCCTGTTGCGCGCCGTAGGTTTTCGCGACCTCGATGGGCGGCTCACCTGTGTCATGGCTTTCGGCTCGGACGTGTGGGACCGCCTGTTCGCCGGACCCCGTCCCGCCGAGTTGCATACCTTCCAGGAGATCAACGGCGTACACCGCGCGGTGTCGACGCCCGGCGACATCCTGCTGCACATCCGCGCGACACGCGAAGACCTCTGCTTCGAGCTGGCCGCGCAGATCATGTCGCGTCTTGGCGATGCGGTGACCACGCTCGATGAGGTGCACGGTTTCAAGTACTTCGACGATCGCGACCTGATCGGTTTCGTCGACGGCACGGAGAACCCGCAGGACGCCGACGCCATCGAGGCTGCGGTCATCGGTGACGAGGATGCCTCTTTCATCGGCGGTAGCTACGTGATCGTGCAGAAGTACCTGCATGACCTCAAGCGCTGGAACGCGGTGCCGGTGGAGGCGCAGGAGCGCATCATCGGCCGGCAGAAACAGACCAACATCGAGCTGGACGATGCCGTGAAGCCGTCCTACGCACACAACGTGCTCACCTCCATCGTCGAGGACGGTGTCGAACTGGACATCGTGCGCGACAACATGCCGTTCGGCGAGGTGGGGAAGGGTGAGTTCGGCACCTATTTCATAGGGTATGCCCGTTCGCCGGCGCGCACGGAGCAGATGCTCACCAACATGTTCGTCGGCAAGCCGCCGGGTAACTACGACCGCCTCCTCGACTTCAGCACGGCGGTCACCGGCAGCCTGTTCTTCGTCCCGTCGGCAACGTTCCTCGATGGTATCCCCGATGCACCAGCTGCCCAGGGAAGCGCCCGCAACAATGCGAACGGACAAGACAGCGCGCCGCGCGCAACGGATGGTTCACTCGGTATCGGTTCGCTAAAGACGGAGAACACCCATGAATAACCTGTTTCGCGAACTCGCACCCATCAGCGGTGGTGCCTGGGAGCAGATCGAAGATGAAGCTACCCGCACGCTGAAGGAATACATGGCGGCGCGCCGCATCGTCGATGTTATCGGGCCCAAGGGCTTTGACTATGCGGGCGTGGGCACCGGTCACACACGTAAGTTCGAATCGTCCGGGAGCGTCCGCGTGAAGCAGCGCGAGGTCGCGGCCATGGTCGAACTACGCGTGCCCTTTACGCTCTCACGCGAGGATCTCGACAACGTCGCGCGCGGTTCCAATGATCCGGACCTCCAGCCGCTGAAAAATGCGGCCAAAGAGCTGGCATTCGCCGAGGATCGGGCGGTGTTCGACGGCTACGCCGATGTCGGCATCGCGGGCATTCGCAAGACGACGAGCAACAGGCCGATCGCCTTGCCCGCCGATCTGACCGCGTACCCGGTTGCCGTGGCGCAGGCCTTGAACGAACTCCGCCTTGCCGGTGTGAACGGACCCTACAAGCTGGCCATTGGCGCAAAGGCCTATGCGGACCTCAACGGGGCAACCGATGAAGGCTACCCCGTCTTCCGCGAGCTGCACGCCATGCTCGACGGCGGCATTGTCTGGGCGCCGGCTATCGAAGGTGGCGTGCTGACCACGGCCCGTGGCGGCGACTTCGAACTGCACCTGGGGCAGGACGTATCGATCGGCTATGACTCGCACAACGGATCGCACGTGACCCTGTACCTGCAAGAGACCTTCACCTTCCTGCCGCTGACCACCGAAGCGTCGGTGAACCTCACGGCCTGACCGTTCGGCGACCTAGGCTTTCTGCAACGTGGCCATCAAGGTGAGCAGCGCCTTGGCGGTCACGGTCGACGATGCCGGGTTCTGCCCGGTAATCAGGTGGCCGTCGGTAATCGTGAAGGGCTGCCAGTTGGCCACCTTCTCGAACGTGCCGCCAAGCCGTTTCAGCTCATCCTCCACGAGGAAGGGCACGACCTTGGTAAGCCCCACTTCTTCCTCTTCTTCGTTGGTGAACCCGGTCACCCGTTTACCCTTGACGATGGGCTCACCCTTGTACTTCACGTGGTGCAGCACGCCGGGTGCATGGCATACGGTGGCGACCGGTTTGTCCGCGTTGTAGAAGGCCTCGATGAGGGCGATCGACACCGGGTCTTCGGCGAGATCCCACATGGGACCATGCCCACCCGAATAGAAGATGGTGTCGAAGTCCTTCTCCGAAACGCTGTCCAGCTTCACCGTATTGGCAAGCACCTTGAGTGCTGCAGGGTCGGCCTTGATACGTGTCTGCGCCGGGGTCTGGTTGTCCGGCTCGTCGCTCTTCGGATCGATAGGCGGCTGGCCGCCTTTCGGGGACGCTACCGTCACTGACACGCCAGCATCGGTGAACACGTAGTACGGCGCGGCGAACTCTTCCAGCCAGAACCCGGTCTTGCGTCCCGTGTTCCCCAGCGTGTCGTGTGACGTGAGCACCATCAGAATCTTCATGGGATACCTCCGCAGCGACCCCCCGCTCGTCACTGTAGCGCCGGTTTTTTCGGGGTGGCAATCATCCGCAGGTATGACCACTCTTCGCAAGATCATCACGTTCAAACCATCGGGGACGCTTCCAATACCGGGGTTTGCGCATCGGAGACGCTCACAAGCGCGTCGGCAGGCAGGTCTGATCTCCAACGAGGGGTATTGTCATGGCGTCACAATTCATGCGGTCCACGCGTTTGCAGTTCCTGACAGCGGCTGCTATCGCCGGAGCCGTCTGTACCGTCCTGCCAACACCCAGCCACGCTGCGGGTGCCTCGCCCATGCAAGCGGCGTCGCCGGCTGAAGATATGTCTATCCGTCCCTTCCCGAAGATCCATTTTTCCGACGAGGCCCTCCAGGACCTGCATCGGCGAATAACAGCCACCAGCTGGCCGAGCCCGGAACTCGTGCCGGATGCGACCCAGGGCGTGCAGATCGCGACGCTGCGCAAGCTGGCCGATTACTGGCAGTCCGGATACGACTGGCGGAAGGTGGAGGATCGGCTGAACGCGTTGCCCCAGTTCGTGACCACCATCGACGGCGTGGACATCCACTTCATTCACGTCAAGTCGAAGAACAAGAACGCGCTGCCGATCATCATCACGCACGGCTGGCCGGGTTCCATCATCGAACAGATGAAGGTGATCGACCCGCTGGCAAACCCGACCGCGCATGGTGGGAAGGCGTCGGATGCGTTCGACGTGGTGGTTCCATCGCTTCCGGGCTACGGCTTCTCAGGAAAGCCGACCGCCGTCGGCTGGGATCCTCAGCACATCGCACGCGCATGGACCATCCTGATGAAACGGCTCGGCTACAAGCACTTCGTCGCGCAAGGTGGCGACTGGGGTGATGCCGTGACGGAGCAGATGGGCGTACAGGCACCACCGGAACTGCTCGCCATCCACACCAACATGCCCGCGACGGTGCCGGACGATATCGCCAAGGATCTCGCGGCCGGCGCTCCCGCACCGGCTGGCTTGGCACCAGACGAGAAGAACGCGTACGACATGCTCGATTTTTTCTACAAGCATGGCCTCGGCTACGCGCAGGAGATGACGAACCGCCCGCAGACGCTCTACGGTCTCGAGGACTCCCCGGTCGGTCTTGCCGCCTGGATGCTCGACCACGATGCGCGTAGCTACGCGTTGATCACCCGCGTATTCGACGGCAAGCCGGAAGGGCTTTCCCGCGACGATATCCTCGACAACGTCACGCTCTACTGGCTGACGCACACGGCCGTCTCCTCCGCGCGTCTCTACTGGGAGAACAAGCTGGCGTTCTTCGAGCCCAAGCACATCACCATTCCGGTGGCGGTGAGCGTGTTCCCCGACGAGATCTACGCGGCGCCGAAAAGCTGGGCGGTGAAGGCGTTTCCCAAGCTGATCCACTTCAACACGCTTCCCAAAGGTGGGCACTTCGCTGCCTGGGAGCAGCCGGACGAATTCGTTACGGAAATCAGGGCATCGTTCAAGACGGTCCGTCCGAAGTAATCGTGCATAACGTGCATAGCTGATATGGCTAAACGAAGAGAGTGATGGGCCGATACCCCATCACTCTCTTTCGCGGAATGAACGCACGATGCGCTTTACGGTAGGACGCAAGATATTCGCCGCCATGAGTGTGGGTTTCGTGATCGCCCTGGCGCTGGGCGGCGTCGGCTTGCTCGCCCTCAACGACACCTTTGGCGACCTGGACACCACTTTCCACCGCAACCTGCTGCCGGTAACGCAGGTGGGGCACATTCGTGCAGCCATCGCGACCCAGCGCGGTGCGGTGAGTCGCGCCTTGCTGTTCGGCACGGCGGATGCAGCCGATGGTGCCTCGCGTCTTATCTCGTCCCTGGATCGCGATATCGACACACGCTGGCAGTCCTACCGTGGCGAGAGCCTGCGCTCGGCGGACGAGGAGAGCGCCGCACGTGAGTTCGAGCAGGCACGGCACGCCGTGGGACCTCTGATGGCCCAGTCGCTGACCATGCTCCGCGACGGCAAGCACAAGGAGGCGACGGATCTCGCCCTGCACGAACTCGCCTCGGCGTTCGATCGCGAGAGCGCGGCCATCCTGCGTAACGTGACACTCAATGAAAAGGCAGCCGGCGACCAGTTCGCCGGAGCCGAGGGCCGCCATAGTCGCGCCATCGCGACCAGCCTGGCGATCACCGCGGCAGGGCTCATCGTGTTGTGCGTGGCCGGCTGGTTGCTGCTTCGGTCCGTGATGAAGCCGCTTCGCGTGGCCAGCAAGCTTGCGTCCGAAATCAGCGAGGGTGCGCTGAATCACTCGCTCGTGGTCACGGGAGACGACGAATTGAGCGACACCTTGCGCTCGCTGGGTGCCATGGACAGGACGCTGGCCTCCGTCGTCGATCAGGTACGCCAGGGAGCGAAGAGTGTGTCTCTCGCAGCCGCCGAGATATCACAAGGCGTCGACGACCTCTCGCAGCGCACGCAGTCGCAGGCGGCATCGCTTGAGGAGACCGCGGCTTCCATGGAACAGATGGCGGCGTCGGTCCGGCAGAACTCCGAAGGTGCCCGCGTCGCCTCGACGATGACTCGCGACCTGCATGCGGATGCGAAGCGTGCGGCGGAAGTGGCGCACTCGGCGGAGGAGGGCATGCAGCGTATCCGGGCGGCCACGGCCAGCATCTCGGATATCGCCGGGCTGATCGATGAAATCGCTTTCCAGACCAACCTGCTTGCACTGAACGCGGCCGTGGAAGCGGCGCGTGCCGGCGATCACGGGCTGGGCTTTGCCGTCGTAGCGGCTGAAGTGCGCCGCCTCGCGCAGCGCAGCGCGACCTCATCGCGCGATATCCGCAAGCTGGCCGTCGAAACCGGCGAGAGCGTCACCGCTGGCACGGACCTGGTCCGTTCGACCGGTCGTTCCCTGGAGGAAATCCACCAGGGCGCGGCACGCGTCGCCACCATCATCGCGGAAATCTCCGCAGCCTCGAACGAGCAATCCTCAGGCATCGACCAGGTCGTGCAAGTCGTATCCGCCCTCGACGAAGCCACCCAGCAAAACGCGGCACTCGCTGAAGAAGCAAGCGCCGCAAGCCGCACATCCCTGGAGCTAGCCCAAGGCCTGTCCGAACAAATGGCCTTCTTCCGTCTGGCCGGCTCGCAGCATCTGATTTCTTAGATCGAGACTATATGAGGAGCATCGCCGCTGAAGCGGCTCCCACAAGGAGCAAGATAAGGAGCATCGCCGCTGAAGCGGCTCCCACAAGGAGCAAGATAAGGAGCATCGCCGCTGAAGCGGCTCCCACAAGGAGCAAGGCAGCGATGCTCTCACCCTTGTGGGAGCCGCTTCAGCGGCGATGCTCTTGCCCTTGTGGGAGCCGCTTCAGCGGCGATGCTCCTACCCGGCAGAAGCAACCCTGACACTCTCCCGCCCATCCACCCGCGCCTTCCAGGCCACCAAAGCAGTCAACGACTCAGGCACAGGAATCTGCGCGTACGAGGCAAACAGCAACCCACCAATCACCGTCGTATCCGCCATCGAGAAGTTCTCTCCAGCAACATACGGCTGCGTCTTCAGCACCTCGTTGAAATACCGCATACCGGCCTCGGCCTTCTCACGATGCATCTGCCCCCAACGCTGACGACCCTCCCACTCAGGACTCTTGTACGGGAGCAGACCTTCACCCAGACCGGCGGTGGCGTAATGGAAGTAAATGCCGATAGCGTCGATCAGCTCCGACTCCGCACGCTTCTGCATCATATGGATGGTCGCCTTCTCCAACGGCGTGGTGCCAGTCAGGGTCGGATGGCCGTCGAGGTTGTCCAGGTACTCGGTGATCGCTGTGGACTCGGAGATATAAGTGCCGTCGTCCAGCTCGAGCACGGGCACGGTGCCCGTCGGGTTGATGGCCAGGAAAGCAGGCCGTTTATGCTCGGCGGCCGGGAGATCGACCTTGACGAACTCGACCTTGTCGAACAGGCCTTTCTCGGCCAGGACGATACGGACGCGGAGCGGATTGGGGAAACCGGGGATATCGTGGATCTTCATGGAAGTTACCTATCTAGTGATAGATAGACATTGCGCCTTGCTTTTCAGCCTGTCAACCCCTATCAATCGATAGGTAGCCTGAAGGACATCGCCATGACCTCCCCCGACACCCGCCAGACCATCCTCTCCGTCGCCCGAAAAATGGTGCAGTCACGCGGCTTTTCCGCACTGAGCTTCCGCGACATCGCGGCGTCAGTGGGCGTGAAGAGCGCGAGCGTGCATTACCACTTCCCGACCAAGGGCTCGCTCGGCTCGGAACTGGCCAGGGGCTACACGGACGAAATGGCGGCTTATCTTGCCGAGGCGCTCGACGAGAATGCCGATACGGCCGCCTTCATGACGAAGTACGTGGGTGTGTTCCGCGCCGCGCTCGTCAACGACAACCGCATGTGCATGTGTGGCGTCATGGCGGCCGAGCGCGATGAGCTGCCGGCGGAAGTGCAGGCGGAGGTTGAGCGCTTTTCCGAGGTGAATGTGGAGTGGCTTGCTAAGGCACTTGAGCGCCACGATGCCAGCGTTCCCGTGGCCGCGCGGAAGGCGAGGGCGCTGGCAATCTTCGCTGCGGTTGAAGGTGCGCAGTTGATTGCGCGGAGCCGGAGTGATGTGGGTGTTTATGATCAGGCGATTGGGGCGATGCGGGTGGCGGGACTCATTCCCTGAGTCCCGCCAGGCGAAAATCAGGTCCTGCGCCATACAAGATGGCCTTTGCACCGATCGCGACAAACGACAGCGCCGCGAAGACGAAACCGCAACGGATAATTCCGTCCAGTCCAGAGGTCTCGATAAAGACGCCTCCGATCCAGGCGCCCAAGGCAATCCCCGCGTTGGCGAACGATACATACAGGCTGGTTGCAAATTCGTGTGCTTCCGGCGCCGACCGCGTGAGCCAGGTCTGCGTTATCACCATGCCGCTGGTGTGGATGCCACCCCACACGAACACGACGATGGCCATGGTCGCGAAGGTCGCGGCGTCCAGAGCGAGCAGCACCATGTAGACGAGGGCGAGCAGGAGCGGAAACGCCACGGCGGTTGCTACCGGCCAGCTGGCAAGCATGCGTCCCGCACACAGGTTTCCCAGGACACCGCCAACCCCGAAGATCAACAGCAGCACACTGATCGTCGTGGCATCGAGGCCGCCGCGTGTGTTCAGGTACTCTGCCGCATAGCTGTATACCGCGAACTTTGTCGTGAAAACGAGCACGGTCGCCGCGATGGCGAGCCACACGGAAGGGCGACGTAATATGGCCAGCTGGTGACCGAACGACAGGCGCTTGACGTTCGTTTGCTCGGGCAGGCGCAGGAGTAGCCCGATACCGGCCACAAGGGTCGCCAGCCCGCAGAACAGGATCGCCGCTTCGTAAGAAACCAGATCCGCAACGAGCGTGGTCAGCGGCACGCCGAAGACAAGGCCGAGGGTCGTGCCGATGAAGGCGAGTGTCGTCGCTTGCGCGGCCTGCTCACGTGGATACAGCGACACGGCCGCGGCGAAGGCCGCCGAGAAGAAGACCGGATGAAGCATCGCGGGTAGCACGCGTAGTGCCATGAGCGCGGCGTAATTGGGTGCGAATGCGGAGAGTACGCTACACACGGAGAAGCAGAACAGCGACCACGTCAGGATCCGTCGACGTTCGAACCGCGACGAGAGAAGAACGAGGAACGGACCTGAGGCCGCAACGACCAGCGCGAACACACTCATCAACAGTCCTGCCTGGGCGATCGTCACGTGGTAACGCTCGACGATGAGCGGCAGGATGCCGACCACGCCAAGCTCCAGTGTGTAGAGACCGAACAAACCAAGAATGATGAAGGGCATCACAGTGAGCGGCTTCATGGTGCGTCGTTCATCGTGATCACCACCTTCCCGAAGGCGCCGCGCGCGAGGTGCGCGAAGGCAGCCGGTGCGTCGGCAAAGGCATAGCGGCCGTCGATGACAGGTTTAACGGCGTTGAGATCGACCATCCTCACGAGATCCTCCAACGCGCGGCGGGGTCCGACGGCCACCGCAACGATGTTTGCCCGACTGCCCAGCAAGGGCATGATTGGCGTGCGCAACTCGTCCGATGCGAGGAGTCCGATGATGGAGATGCGGCCGCCGGGCTTCACGGCGCGAAGGGAGCGCTGCAGGTTGTCGCCGCCGGCCATCTCCAGGACGTGGTCCGCACCGCGCCCGCCGGTAAGTGCTTGTACCGCATCTTCCCAGTTGGGCTCGCGGTGGCGATGGATGCCGTGTCGGGCGCCGAGCGCCTTCGCGCGATCGATCTTTTGCTCGCTGCTACTGGTGACGATCACTTCGGCACCAGCGGCCGCGGCGATCTGCACGGCGAACAGTGCCACGCCGCCTGTGCCTTGGACCACGACCGTTTGACCAGGTCTCAGGTTGCCGAGTTCGACCAGAGCCATCCACGCCGTCAGTCCCGCTATGGGCAGCGTTGCCGCCTCCGCGGCGTCGAGGCTCTGTGGCGCGCGCACGCACCATGCCGCCGGCGTGGCGACATACTCCGATAACATGCCCTGGATGGGACCGCCCTGGGTCGGCATCTCTGTCCAGGAGGCAGGCGCGCCGTCGACCCACTCAGTGATGTAGGTCGAGATGACCTTGTCGCCAACGGCGAAACGCGTTACGTCTTCGCCCAGTGCAACGACGGTGCCGGCCATGTCCGAGGTCGGCACGAACGGAAACTGAAGTTTCGCCGTCATGCCGTTGTCGAGCACTTCCTTGTCGCGAAAGTTCAGCGATACCGCATCGACCTTGACCAGGATCTCCCCTCGCTTTGGCTCTGGGCGAGGGGCGGTTGCGAGGGTCAGGTGTTCGACACCGAACCGGGAGATTTCCCAGCGTTTCATGGATGCGTTCATGCGTGCTTCTCGAAGTAGGGGATGCAATCAACGGTAGGAACGGGTATTCCCGATCGTGCCGGATGGAGTTCGCGATCAGGCAAAGGTCGGCGGACCGTCGGCGAGGACGTCGGCGGCATAGCCAACGGCGGCGAACAGGTGGGTTCGCGACGATTCGGTCGCCGCCCTGAGGGCTGCCATATCGATGCCCACCAGCCTGCCGCCGTGCTTTCGAATACGTCCGCCGACAATCACCGTGTCGACGTTGCTGCGTTCCGCGGCGTGCACCACGCTGCCGATCGCGTTGTTCAGCGGGTACAGGTTGATGTCCGTGGTGCGGATCAGGATCAGGTCGGCTTGTTTGCCTGGCGTCAGCGTGCCGACACTGTTCACCAATCCCGCGACTCTCGCGCCGCTGATCGTCGCCGCCGTGAGGACGTCACGCGCCGTTACCGGGTTGGGCGCGTTCGCGTCACCGGTATACCGTCGGTGCTGCGCGTGCGCGCGCTGCAGGAAGTACACCGCGCGCATTTCGGCGAACATATCGCCGCCGTATGAGGCTTCGACGTCGATGCTGATCGCCGGGGCGATGCCGTGGTCGACCGCACGCTGATAGACCGTGAGGCCTTCCTCCAGACCATATTGCGCGTCCGAACGCGGGCAAACATTCACCTGGACGCCGTTGTTGCGCAGGATGGTCCACTGCGCATCGGTAAGGCCGGTACAGTGATTGAAGATGTTGTCACTGCCCAGCAGGCCGTCGTCCTGGAGGCTGGGAAGCAGTTCGCCCATCTCCTGGCCGAGGAACTCGGTGATGATGCGCAGGCCGGAGGCACGTGCCGCCGCCCAGGTGTCGCGATCCCATTGCGACATCATCGCCATCGTCACCAACTGGTCGTCCGAGGCGAAGCGCTCCTTCTTCAGACGCGCGAGGTCCTGCGGCCAGTGCTGCGCCCAGTCCCCAGCGAGGGGGCGGCCTGGCGCGTAGACCGCGCGGATGCCGGCATCCTCGAGTGCGTCGATCGAGGCGTCAGAGTGCGAAGGGCTGCGCGCATTGTGCGAGTTGTCGACGACGGTCGTAATGCCGGCGTCGAGTGCACCGAGCGCAGTCAGCAGGTTGCCGACGTACATGTCTTCGGGGCGGTAATGTGTGGCGAATGAGAAGTGCGTCGAGTTCAGATAGTCCAGCAGGGTGGGCGAGTCCGGGTCGATGCGTCGAAGCTGGCCCTCCCAGGCGTGTCGATGGGAGTCCACGAAGCCGGGCATGACGATCATGTCGCTGGCATCGATCACGCGGCCACCCGCGGCATCGAGATCGGTCCCGACGGCTATGATGCGGTCGCCCTGAATAAGAACGTCGCCTCGGGTAAGTTCGCCGACCAGGGGATCCATCGACAGGATCGTTCCGCCCTTGATGAGCAGGTGCTGGGTGGGCGAGATCGGCTCCAGCGGAGCGACGATGGCGCGCATGGGCTGCCAGCTCGTATTGGGATAAGCGTCGAAGGGCATTTGGCCGGTCTCGGGAGGTGGTCGGGAAGAGCGCTGCGAACCCGAGATAGAATGGATTCGCCACCACCGACCAACAATCGCCTGGGCCATTCATGGCCTCTGAAGCTGGAGATACACAATGCGAGGGGCCGAGTTCGCAGATCTCAAGGCGTTCGTCACGATTGCCGAGCAAGGTGCGTTCGGGCGTGCGGCCGAACAACTGGGCGTTTCGCCGTCTGCCCTTAGCCAGACCATTCGTGGCCTGGAGACGCGCCTCGGTGTCCGATTGTTCAATCGAACCACGCGCAGCGTGGGACTGACCGAGGCCGGCAGCCGCCTGTTCGCCCGCGTACAGCCGCTGTTCGATCAGTTCGACGAGGCGATGGACGAGGTCAACGACCTTCGCGACACGCCGCGTGGGACCTTGCGAATCTCAGCACCGCAAATGGCCCTGGTGCATTTGCTCCAGCCGATGCTCGGCGTGTTCCAGCGCGACTATCCCGATGTAGTCCTCGACTTGCATAGCGACGAAAGCCTGGGCGATATCGTCGCCAACGGGTTCGATGCCGGCATTCGCCTTGGCAAACACATCGATCACGACATGGTGGCAGTGCGGCTCGGGCCCGACCTGCGTCAGATCGCGATCGCATCACCGGCGTACATTGAGAAGAACGGCATGCCCCAGGTGCCCGAAGATCTTCGCGAACATCGCTGCATAAATTGGCGGCGCGCCGGGCAGGCCGGCCTCTATCCCTGGGAGTTCGCTCGTGACGGGAAGTGGTTCGAATTGCAGGTCACCGGTTCGCTGATCGTCAATGACTGCGCTGTTGCCCTCCAGGCCGCGGTGGACGGGTTGGGCGTCACGGTATGGACCGAGGAGTGGATGAAGCCATTCTTTGATGCGGGAAAGCTGGTGCCGCTCCTCAAAGAGTTCTCCCCACCGAGCCGGGGCTTTTATCTCTATCATCCAAACCGGACACGCATCCCACCTAGCCTTGAAGCATTCATTCACGTAGTGAGGCAGGTTGCGATGGGTGAAGACGACGCGGAGCAGTAGCGCGACCGTGATCGTCCGGAGCATGATCGGGCGGGAAAACCATAGGGGGAATGCATGGAAACGAATCCGTCAGGCCTGTCGGAAGAACGCGTGCGACTACGTCACCTCGACCGTCTGATCATGATGTCCGATGGTGTGTTCGCTATTGCGCTGACGCTGTCGGCGGTGGAACTCCACCCCGAAATGGAAGCCGGGAAGACCTTGTTCCAGGTATGGGCCATGCCTTTGGCGGTCTATTTCATGAGCTTCCTGTTGATCGCCGCAGTGTGGGTCGCCCACCGCCGGAACCTGGCTCATCTGCATTCGGTCGATGCGCCCACCACGTGGCTCAACCTCCTGTTGCTCAGCATGATCGGACTGTTGCCCGTGGTAGTCCGGTTCTTTCTCGTCAATATCGACACGGCGTCGCGCTCGGGCATGGTCGCCTACGCCATGGTGTTGTCCGCGACGTATTTCGCTCTCGCGCTGACATGGGGCTATCCCGCGCTGGTCGCGAAACACACGACTGGTGTGTCGCTTCGACGTGCATGGGCATGGCTTGCCGAGTACGTCTTCGTCGCGCTGTTGTTCGCCGCGCTGGCGATTTACGCCATTGGCATGACGTGGCTCGCCTGGCCTGTCGGTGTGGTCGCTGTGCTCTTGCGTATCACGTCGCTGCGGTTAGGACGCGGCGCGGAGAGCTGAGCGACGTCTGCTTCACCAGACGAAACTGGTGAGGACGGTGTCGGCATCGATGCATTGCGTGCGCAGGGTGAGCGCCTTGCCTTCAGGCAGTCCTGCTGCCAGTGAGCGGTTGAGGACGATCTGGAGCGTTCCGCCGGGAATGTCGAGTGCCTTGATGTCGACTGCGTCGAAATTGAAGTAGGTACCGACGGTCGCGAAGCTGCCCTTGAAGAAGCTCTCCTTGGCCGAGAAGGCGATGGTCAGCAACATCTCGTAGGGCAGGTCACCGGAAAGCGCATGCAGCAAGGCTTTCTCGGCTGGGTTCAGTACCGTGTCTTCGACGGATTGGCGTGTTTCTGGGCCGATCCGGCATTCGATATCGATGCCGATGCCTGTGATGTTGGCTGCGCTCGTTGCCACGGCTGCTGCGTAACGCCCAGCATGCGTAATGCTGCCGACAGTACCCGCAGGCCACACCGGCTGTCGCGAAGGGCCGATGGGGATCTGCTTCATCCGGGTGGGTGGGTCGCTAGCACCCTTCGCCGCTAAAGCGGCTCCTACAGGGGGGGCGGAGAGAGTGTGAGGTGCATATCCGGCAGCCAGACGACCCATGAAGAACTCGGCCTGGCGCTTCTTCACGCTGCGCTCGATGCTGCCCGGCATGTCGATACCGTGCCGCGCGAAGGCGCTCACTCCGAATGCTTCAACGTCATAGGCGATCAGCGTCGCAGGCGGTAAACCAACATCCGCCCAGTCAAGGTCGAGTGCGCGAACGTCCAACACACCCGACGCCCGCCACTCCGCGGGAAGCGGAAGGCCAGTCGGCGCAGTGGCGGCATCAGGGTCGGGGTGGCTCATGGCGTGCCGACTATATCAAGGTCACGCTCAGTCCAGCCCGATCCACCGATGCATCTCGGCCATCGCCAGGGCAAGCTTCGGTCCGCGTCGCGCGACACGCTCTCGCTTCTCGCGCTCGCTGCGGATGGTCGGCCACGCGGCGAGATACGCCTTGAGCGTTTCGGCATCGCACTCATAACGGGCGAATGCCTCAGCCGTGGCCGAGCGCAGCGCAACCGCACCGTTGTAGCCACCGAAACCCTGTGTCGCGCAGATAGCGCCACCATCGGCGCTGCCCGGCGAGGGCTCGGCCTGCAGGTGGAAGTGACTGGCGATTTCGGCAAGGTCCGGGTCGAGTCGACGAAGCGTCGGCACGCCCGGCGCCGTGCGACCGAGCACGAACTGCACCGCCTGCGACATGGCCTTCAGGCCGGTCTCGCCCATGGTGTGTCCGTCGCCGACGGCCTTCGGCGTGCCGACCATGAGCTTGGGCAGCTCGCCGGTCATGCCTTGCCGGGCGGCCGCGCCGCGCAGGCCGGCCAGCGCCGTGCCGAGGTCGGTCTTCGAATTGGTGCGCGTACCGGTGGCGTGAGCCGCCATGTACTGGAAGTCGCCGACGCCGTAGCCGTGACCCTGGAAGGCCATGTCCAGTGCCTGGACCAGCGCGTTCTCGCCGCCGAAGCCGACACCGGCGAAGTGCGCCTTGCCACCGGCTTCGCCGCTCTGGCCCCAACCGACGATGATGGAGGTGATATCCAACTGGTTGCGTAGCGCGAATTCGAGCGTCGTCACCAGCAGGCCCGAGCCACCATGACCGACCACGGTGCCGTCGGCATCGACATCGAACGGGGCGAGGGAGTCGTGCACGCTGCGCACGTTGCCGTCGGCATGCGCGGCGTTCTTGGCGGCCAGCTTGTCGCCCGTCATCAGGGCGCCACCGCCGAAGGCTTCGAGGATGCCGTAGCGCGATTGCAGGGCGGCATCCGCCGCCGTGAGCAGCACCATCTGCGGTTTATGAAAGCCGGGATAGTCGAACAGCATCTGCGGCGCGACGTCGGCAAGGGCGATGAGACTCGAGGCACACGCGCCCACGGCGGTCATCGGGGCCTGCGGCACGCGCGTATAGCCGATATCTTCCGAACGCAGCGATTCACGCAGCTCCGGATTCTTCAGCACCCGGCTGATGCTGTAGCTCGGCGAAAGCATGGTCGAGACCAGCGCGGGGCCATGCGAGCCCAGCGAGTGCGAGAGGCGCACGGCGAAGGTGTCTTTGGGGATGCCGCCTTCCGGCAAGGGCGCATCCGGTCGCAGCCACTGGGCGAGCGCGTCCATGCCGCCAAAAGCCGTCGCCGAGGCGACGCGGAAGTCGAACGGGTTAGGAACCAGCTCGGACAGCGGGCGCGGCAGTCCCGCCAGGGCGCCCAGCGCGCCATAGGCGAAGAGCTGGGCCTGCAACGAAGGGCTCAGGAGCGGGTCGTCCTGGAAGAGCCCGTGCATGTCCTTGAGCTTCGAGGCGCGGATGTCCTCGTAGCGCAGGCCGGCCAGGCGGCGAAGGCCCACCGTTTCGAGATCGTGCGGCAGCGGCGCGGCGATGTCGGTGACGACGCGCGGAGCCAGTTCGCGCACACCGGGCACATGCCGGATGCCGGTGTTGGCACGCAGGGAGTCACCATGCAGGCGCCTGAGCTCATCCAGCGTGACCGCTTCGCCGGCGTGATCGCCCGCGGCCCAGCGCATGCCGTCGGCCGCACTTGCAGCCTCCGGGTCGATGTCCACCAGACCGGCGTCGAACGCCGCCAGCGGGAGGAATTCGTCCGACCGGGCAACGAGGGCCTGGTAGGTTTCCGTCGAGCCCACTGCCGAAAGGGTGCAGGCGGTGCCGACGGTGACGAGAACTTGGTCGCTTCTCAACATGTTTTTGGGTACGTAGTGAAACAAACGAGTTGGGCAGTATAAGCGTCAGGCGGCCCGACCGGTGGTTGCGCGCCCGCCACGTTCAGCGAGGCTGTTTGTCCAGGAAGGCAAGGACCAGCGCCGCCATCTCATCGACCTTCTCATCCCATGGAAAATGGCCGGCGTCGAGCAGATGAACCTCGGCGGCGGGTACGTCGCGCTTATAGGCTTCGCCGCCCTGGCCGATGAACGAGGGATCGTTCTTGCCCCAGACCACGAGGGTCGGCGGCTTGTGCTCACGAAGCCATGCCTGCCACGCCGGATAAGAGGCGACGTTGGTACGGTAGTCATACAGCAGTGCCGACTGGATCTCGCGCTGGCCCGGGCGTGACAGGTGCGCGAACTCGTCGGTCCATGTGTCCGGGTTGTAGCGATCGGGCTGCGCGGAGCCGAGCGTGTGACGTTGCTCCGTGGCGGCTTGCGAGATGAAGCCCGCGAAGACCTCCGGATGGGCTTTCGGATCTTTCCAGTACCCGGCGATCAGCGTCCATTTCTTGCCGAGACCTTCCTGGTAGGCATTGGCGTTGGAGACGATCAGCGACTGCACGCGCTCGGGATGTTTGAGCATGATCCGGAAACCTACCGGACCGCCGTAGTCATGCAGATAGAGCGAGTACTTCTTGAGACCGAGTTGCTCGAGAAGACCGTTGGTCGTCTCGGCCAGGTGGTCGAAGGTATAGGTGTATGTCGACGGGTCCGGCGCGTCGCTTTGCCCGAAGCCCGGATAGTCCGGCGCGATCAGGTGGTAGCGCGTGGCAAGCAACGGAATGAGGCTGTCGAACTGGCGAGACGACGACGGGAAGCCATGCAACAGAACCAGTGTTGGCGCATCCTTGGGGCCGGCCTCGCGATAGAACACGCCGACGCCATCGACGGTGACCCGATGGTAGGTGGTCGTCGCGTTGCTGGAGGGCAGGGATGCTGCGTTTACCGTGGAAGCCATGATCATCCCGGCGGCTAGGAAAGCGAGGGTCTTCATATCGGCGGTCTCTTCGACAGGCTTTCCTAGTATCCGCCCTGACCTCCGAGATGGGAGCGCCGCCTATGCATACTTTGGGTTGATGTTCGCCCAGACGCGAAGGTGCTAGCGTCCCGATAGGCAGCTTCACCCACCGGAGGCACGGGATGGACGAGCAAAGCATCCGATCGGCCATCGACCAGCATTGGGCCGCATCCGCCGAGGGCGACCAGTTCGCCGAACATCAGATCTATCACGACGACGCGGTGTGCGAGTACCCGCAGTCGGGCGAAGTGATTCACGGCCGGCACAACCTGCAGGCGCTTCGTAGCCACCATCCGGGCAAGCCCTCGGGGTTCAAGGTGCGCCGCATCGTTGGCAGCGACCAGCTTTGGGTCACCGAGTACATCATCACGTACGAAGGCAAGCGCGCCTTCACCGTGAGCATCATGGAGTTCAGGGACGACAAGGTGGCGCACGAAACGCAATATTTCGCGGATCCTTTCGACGCGCCCGCCTGGCGGAGTCAGTGGGTCGAAGTACGGAAATAATTCAGGTCGGTGCAGGTCAGTGCATGCCTGAAGCGGAGGCGATCAAACCCGCCAGCACGCCGAAGCCCACCACCGCCGCGGCGAGCGCCAACAGCAGCTGCCAGGATAGCGACCGCCCCAGCATCGCCATCGAGGGCAGGCTCACCGGCGGGAGGGTCATCAGTAGCGCGGCGGCCGGTCCGATACCCATGCCCAGCGCGAGCATCGCCTGCACGATCGGTACTTCGCCGGCAGTGGGAATGACGAAGAGCATCCCGGCCACGGCCAGCGCCACGATCCAGAACCATTGCTCGCCGATGTCCGGGCCGATATGCGGGAACATCCAGGCGCGCGCGGCGCCGAGCAGCAGCACGATGACGATGTATTCGGGGATCAGCCGGAATGTCATCCGGGCGAAGATCGATACCCACCGACGACCCACCTCTGCCATCGACCGGGCTTCGGATTCGGGCTCGTGCACGCCTTTGGAACGAAGCGCATCGACCGACGCCACGCCTTCCCTCGTCGCGAAGCGGTTGGCCAGGTAGCCCAGGCCGAAAACCATCGGCACACTCAACACCACGCGCAGCAAGGTCCAGTTCCAGCCGAGCACAAAGCCGGTGAACACCAGGGTGGCCGGGTTGAGCATGGTGTTCGATAGCCAGAACGCGACCGAGGGCCCCGCGGCCGCGCGCTGCCGGCGCAATCCGACAACGACGGGTGCGGCGCAGCAGGTGCACATCATGCCCGGTATACCCATCAGTCCGCCGGCCACCGTACCGGCAAAGCTCCGGCTGCCCAGCGCACGCTGTACCCAACTCGCCGGTATCAGCGCCTGAAGGCCAGAGCCGAGCAGCAGGCCCAGAAGCATGGCCTTCCAGATGGCCTTGCCGTACGCGAGCGCGTAGCCCACGGCGGCGCTCAACGAGGGATCGGGCGCGCTGGATGCGTCGCCCATGAGGATGGACTTGCCGATGGAATGCTGCGATGCGGCGTCGAAGGCGCGACCGTAGTAGGGGAACCACTTCACGTAGAACAGGCCGGCGACAGCCAGCAGCAGGAAGACGGACCAGCGCACGGTGCGGGTACTACGCAGAGCGACAGGCATGTCATCCTCCCGGACATTCGTCTGGGGTTATGCTGCCGCAGAATCCCTCCGTCGCGCCAGCGCGACTTTGGTGGAGCTTTCCATGACTTGTATGCGTTTGACTGAACTTGCGCACGGCGGCGGTTGTGGCTGCAAGCTTGCCCCTTCCGTGCTCCAGCAACTGCTTGCCGACAAGGCGGCGACCCTGCCGTTCGCCCAGTTGCTCGTGGGTAACGAATCGAGCGACGACGCAGCGGTGTGGCAGGTGGATGAAAACACCTGCGTGATCGCCACCACCGACTTCTTCATGCCGGTGGTCGACAATCCTCATGATTTCGGCCGCATCGCCGCTGCAAATGCCCTATCGGACGTCTACGCCATGGGTGGCAAGCCGATCATGGCCCTGGCCATTCTCGGCATGCCGCTGGGCAAGGTCGATATCGAGACCGTGAGGGCGATCCTTGCCGGTGGCGAATCTATTTGCGCCGAAGCGGGTATTCCGATCGCTGGCGGTCACTCGATCGATTCGGCCGAGCCGATCTACGGCCTCGCGGCGATCGGCCTTTGCTCGCCATCTAATGTTCGTCGCAATACAGGCGCGAAGCCGGGCGATGTGCTCATCCTCACCAAGGCCATCGGCGTCGGTGTCTACTCGGCGGCTTTCAAGAAGCAGGCCCTGCCGCAAGACGCATACGACGAAATGATCGCCTCGACCTCGCTGCTCAACCGCATCGGCCACGAGCTGGGCAAGGATGACGACGTGCATGCGATCACGGACGTCACCGGTTTCGGGCTGCTCGGCCATGCGATGGAGATGGCTCGCGGAAGCAGCGTGCGTATCGCTATCGACGAGGCACGCGTTCCGCTCTTCGCACAGGCCAGGGCGCTGGCCGAAGCGGGCTTCATCACCGGTGCGTCGAAGCGCAACTGGGACAGCTACGGCGAGGGCGTCAGCCTGGCCAGCGAGCTGCCTTCATGGCGCCGCGATCTGCTTACCGATCCGCAAACCTCGGGTGGCCTGCTGGTCGCCTGCAAGGCGGAACGCGCCGCGGCCATACGTGTGCAGATCGAGGAGGCCGGCTATGCGAGTGCGAGCATCGTCGGCACGGTGGTCGCTGGAAGCCCGGGTATCGAGGTGACTTGAGGTGGCGGAAGAGCATGGGAGTCGAACCCACCCAAGACAGACTGGCTGCCTCACCCGGATTTGAAGTCCGGACGCCCCACCGGGGACGATGCTCTTCCATAGCGGGGAACGCTACGTGGTCGGAGCGAAAAGGTCCAGATAACGCGGCTGGATCCGGCGGAGCGTGCCGCGCTTGAGCATGACACCGTGCCGGTCGAAGAACTCCAGCACCAGGATGGCGACCTTCCGCCCGCAGTCGAGCCGGTCGCGGAACGGCGCGGCGGTCAGCCATCTGTCCGCTGCATGGGCCTCGATATCGGCTGCGATCTGCAGCATCTCGTGAACGGTCGTGCGAAGGAAGAAATGATCGTGGCTGACTTCGTCGACCAGGCCCATCCGAGCCACGAGTTTCAGGAGCTGACGGGTGTCCGCTTCCGGAAGCGAGAGCACGCTGGCGATGTCGCGCACGCGGGGCGGCCGAAAGCGCGCCTCGCCAGCTAGCAGGGGCGCGACCGCCGTCCACTGCGTTTCACGCGAGGCGGTCAATTGCATCACATGACTGGCCAGACGCACGAAGGCGCCGTCGCGCGCGACATGATTCGCAAGGTCGACGTGCTGCAAAGCCAGGGCAAAAACGGATGGGGGAAGCTCCGGTTTTACGGCCTTGCGGAGCTTTTCACGCGCCATGCCTTGCGAGTCGGGGTAAGCCGCGTGGAAGCCTTCGAGGCGTTCGATCACGGCGGCGACAAAGCGTTGCCACTGTGCGGCGCCGATCGCGACGCGTTCCTCGTCGGCGAAGACGAGGGGCGAGAGTGTCGCAACGATCTCCTGCATGGCTGCCGCGGATAGCGCGCGGTCGCGCGCGAAGACGTCGAGATCGCTCGCCGAGGACGATGCATCGAGCAGCGCGGCGAGGCTCTGCCGCGGATCGTCGATACTGAATGCAGCACGTTCGGCCTGACGCGCCGGCGTCCGACGATGACGTTCCGGCGCACGCAGATCGATGAACTGCCCGCCACCCATGGTGCGACGGGCGGAGACATCGCGCAGCACGAAGCGATCCAGCACGGCGGCAGCGATCGGTCGGTCCAGCACCAGCTGCACGTCCGCGGCATGACCCGGGCGCAGCTGTTGGCCCTCAAGCGGAATGACGCGGGCGCCGACTTCCGCAGCGCCGTGATGCAGTCGAACCGCGAGCCATGGCTCGACCGCCCTCGGCTCGGAAGGGAGCAGGTGCAGCCGGGCGTCGATGCGATCGGTCGGCGCATGAAGGAAGGGATCGACGAGCATGTCGCCGCGGTGGATCGCATCTTTCGTGATGCCTTCACCCGTGAGGTTGAGGGCGCACCGATCGCCAGCGCGACCGATCTCTACCGGCTGATTCTGTGCATGCAGCGAGCGCACGCGTGCCAGCAAGCCGGATGGACTGATCCGCAACGCGTCGCGTAGACGCACCAATCCGGAAAGCACGGTTCCAGTTACGACCACACCGATGCCGGGCAGCGTGAACACGCGATCGACCGCGAGACGGAAGCGCCCTTCGTCACTGCGCTCATCCAGCGCGCGCGCTTCGGCGACAAGTCGCTCGCGTAGTGCGTCGATGCATTCGCCGGTCGCGGACGAAACGGTCAGGATGTCCGCCCCAGCCAGCGCGGTCGCCTTCGTTGCCTCGCGAATTTGTGCCTGGACCTCGGCCAGGCGTTCCGGTGTCGCCAGGTCCACTTTGGTCACGGCGATCAGGGCGCGCCGTGTACCGAGCAGATCGAGAATGGCCAGGTGCTCGCGGGTCTGTGGCATCACGCCATCGTCGGCTGCGACGACGAGCAGGGCGATGTCGATGCCGGCGGCACCGGCGACCATGGTATGCACGAAGCGTTCGTGGCCGGGCACGTCGATAAAGCCGAGCGTCGTGCCATCCGGTAGTGGCAGGTAGGCAAAGCCGAGGTCGATGGTGATGCCCCGCGCCTTCTCTTCTTTCAGGCGGTCGCCGTCGACACCCGTGAGCGCCCGGACCAGTGCCGTCTTACCGTGGTCGACGTGGCCTGCGGTGCCGACGATCACGGGCGGTGAGAGGCCAGGGCGGCCGCGTCCAGCTCGCCCAGGGCGGTGAGGAACGAGGCTTCGTCGGCTTGGTCGAGGCAGCGCAGGTCCAGCAGTAGCGCGCCTTCCGAAATGCGTCCGATCACGGGATACGACAGCGCACGTAGCGCCGCCGTCAGCCCCTCCAGGGCTTGCTGACTTCCCCGCGGATGGATGCGCAGCGCAGCGCTGGCGAGGGTATCCAGCGGCAGTGCGCCCGATCCGATCTGGCTCTGGCACTCGCCCACGTCGGCGGTGAAGGCCTCGCCGAGACACTGCGTTACCGCGGGCAGCAGGCGATGTGCCTGTGCCTCGATATCCGCGCGAGTCCGGGCGAGGTAACGCAGTGTCGGCAGCCGTTCGGCAAGGCGATCCGGATCACGGTACAGCTCGAGCGTGGCCTCGATCGCCGCCAGCCGAAGCTTGTCGACGCGAAGCGCGCGCTTGAGCGGATTGCGATTGATCTCGGCGATGAGGGTGCGATCACCGACGATGAAGCCGGCCTGCGGCCCGCCGAGCAATTTGTCGCCGGAGAAGGTGACCAGTCGAGCGCCTTCGTCCACGGCCTCGCGCACGGTCGGTTCCTTCGCGAGGCCGTAGCGCGCGAGGTCGACCAGGCTGCCTGAGCCCAGGTCATTCAGAAGCGGTACGCCGGCAGCATTGGCGATGCCTGCCAGTTCGCGCGCTCCCACGTCGGCGACGAAGCCCTGGATCCGATAGTTCGATGTATGCACCTTGAGCACGATGCCGGTGCGCTCACCGATCGCATTTCGATAGTCCGCGGCATGCGTGCGGTTGGTCGTGCCTACCTCGACCATGTCGGCGCCGGCACGCAGCATGATGTCCGGCATGCGGAAGGCACCGCCGATCTCGATGAGCTCGCCGCGCGAAACGATCGCCTCGCGGCGTAGCGCGAAGGTATTGAGGCAGAGCAGTACGGCGGCCGCGTTGTTGTTGACCACCGTGGCGTCTTCCGCGCCGGTGAGTTCGCGAAGGAGGTCGCGGACGTGGTCGTCGCGTTCGCCACGCGAGCCGGTGTCGAGGTCATATTCGAGCGCCACGGGATGGCGCATCGATGCCACGGCCGCCTCGATCGCGGTCTCGGCCAACACCGCACGGCCGAGATTGGTGTGCAACACGGTACCGGTGAGGTTGAACAGCGGTCGCAGGCCGGGCGTCCGTGCGTCGAGGAGATGTGCAGCGCGTTGGGCGAGTTCGTCGGCATCCGGCGCCAGCGTGGGCGCGATTTGAAGGGCTTTCCGGGCCTCGTCGATCACCCGTCGGATCGCATCGGTGGTCACCGCGTGCCCGTGGCGGTCCAGCAAGACGACGGCACCGGTGGTCGCCAGCACGGTGGCGACGGCGGGGAGGCGGCGAAGGGCATTCGTTTCGGGCTCGGCCATGGACCGATTATCTACCCGATATCTTCCTCGCTGTCTCCCGTCAGCAGCAGCGGGTTGGGCGCATGGCGGGCGAAGCCCTCCTCGCTCACCATCAGGTCGAGGCCGTACGAGGCGAGGTCGTCGGCATAGGGATCGACCTGGGTGTCACGGACCTGGTAGAGCAGCTTGCTGTAGGTATGGCAATCGGCGCAGGCCTCGACCTTGACGACGCCGGGGTCGCCCTCGATGCCTTGCAGGGAGACCTTGCGGGTGCCGCCGCAGGTGACGCAGACGGCGCGGGTGTGGTTCCACGCGGTGGAGCACATCGAGCAATAGAGGTAGCGCGTACCCGGGATCAAGCCGGTGGCCGTGATGATCCCGGCTACCGAGGGTGAGCCGCAGCAGGGGCAGAGGGCGCGTTCTTCGAGCAGGCGCAGGTCGCTGGCGGCGAGGCGTGCGGCGGAGCCGGTGAAATAGACCTGGAGGGCGGCGACGATGAAGATCGTTGCGGCTGTATCGGACAGGGGGATGTGGCCTCGGAGAAAGTTGTTGGCGAGGGTTTCGAGGGTGGTGGTGTCGCTGGTGCGGAGTTGGGTGATGGCGTTGAGGGTGGCTGGGGGGAGGGGGGTTTCGTGTAGGTTTTTCGCCGATGAATCGGCTCCCACAGGTGTATTGGCCCCCACAGGTGTATTGGCTCCCACAGATGTATTGGCCCCCACAGGTGTATTGGCCCCCACAGGTGAATCGGGTTCCACAGAGATGTGGTTTAGGAGGGTGGTCAGGGCTTCGCGCCAGGAGGGGGCGCGGGGGTGGCCGTCGGCGGCCAGGGGTGGCAGGCGGGCTTCGGTGGCGCGGGTTACGTCGGCGGCGCTGAGGATGGCGGCTGGGGCTAGGGTGGTTGCGACGGCGTGCTGGGCCCTGGAGAGCCGGGCGACGAAGCGCAGCCAGGGTTCCATGGGATGGCCGGCGGCGAGTTGGTCGAGTCTTGCGGCCGTGGCGGCGAAACGCAGGGCCGGGTCGGGCGTCACAATGGGCGAGGGGGACTTCACCCCGGCGTGGGACGGACCGCTCCAGGACGCGTCGGGTGGTGCCTCGGCTTGCTTCACGGATTCTTCCTGGGCGTGGTCTTGCTGACGCGACGGCTCGCCGCCAGCTGGTAGAACCACTTCCGATGATGGTGCCACGCCCAACCCGGCGTGACATAACCCTGGGTCATGCTGCGCACGGAATCGCGAATCCAGATCGCGGCGTACACGTGAACCACCCAGACGAGGATCGCGCAGATCGCAGCGAGACTATGGATGAGCACCGCCGCGCGCTGCACCGGAATCGAGGTCGCTTCGCCGAAGTACACCTCCCAAATGAGCAGCCCGGTGACGAACAGCACGGGGATCAGCAGGGTCATCGACCAGAACACCAGTTTCTGGCCGCTGTTGTTGCGGCCGATCGGCGGCACGTGTTCGTCGTCGTTGGTGATCACGTGGACGATTTCCTTCGACCAGGCGATGTCGTCCTTCGAAGGCAGGTTCGCGCGCCAGAACTGGATGATCATGCCGATCCAGCTGATCACCAGCAGCACGCCGAACCAGGGGTGCGCCGCGCGCGCCCACTGGCCTCCGCCGAACAGCCCGGACAGGAAGAACAGGATCGGGTGGAACATCGACAGCCCGGACAGCACCAGCAGGATGAACAGGCCGGCGTTGATCCAGTGATTGACGCGGTTCAAGGTGGTGTAGCGAGTGATCGCATTGGCCGGGCGGGTCATGTCGACTCCTCCTCTTTCTCACGCAACACGCGGTCGGCCTCCGCCTCATCCGCCTCGGTGACCTCGTTGGGACCGATCGTGGTCCAGTGGAAGAAGGCACCGACGGCAGCCATCGCGATGCCGATCACGGCAAGGGGCTTGATGATTCCCTTCCACAATTCGACCACCGGGCTGATGCGCGGTTTATCTGGCAGGCCCGAATACAGTGACGGTTTGTCCGCGTGATGCAGCACGTACATCACGTGGGTACCACCGACTTCGGGCGGATCGTACAGGCCGGCCTTCGCGAAGCCGCGCGACTTGAGGTCTTCGATGCGCTCTCCGGCCCAGTTCGTCATATCGGTCTTGGAGCCGAACATGATCGCGCCGGTAGGGCAGGCCTTCACACAGGCAGGTTCCAGGCCCACCGCGACGCGATCGGAACACAGCGTGCACTTGTACGACTTGTGATCCGTCTTGCTGATGCGGGGAATGTCGAACGGGCAGCCCTTCACGCAATAGCCGCAACCGATGCACTTGTCGCTGATGAAGTCGACGATGCCGTTCGCGTACTGGACGATCGCGCCCGGGGCGGGGCAGGCCTTCAGGCAACCCGGGTCCTCGCAGTGCATGCAGCCGTCCTTGCGGATCAGCCACTCGAGGTTGCCTTGCTCGTTCTCGTACTCGGCGAACTTCATCAACGTCCACACGCTCGGCCCCAGGTCCATCGGGTTCTCGTAGGAGCCTTCGAAGTGACCGATCTCCGGACGCAGGTTGTTCCACTCCATGCATGCGGACTGGCAGGCCTTGCAGCCGATGCAGCGGCTCACGTCGATCAGCTTCGCTACCTGGTCCTCATGGCTGCGCGCCTTCGGCGGGGTCATCGTCGTGGCGGAGCGACGTACGTAGTCTTGTGATTGCATATCCGACATGACGTTCGCCTCAGGTGGCCGGAGCGGCGGTGCGTTCGATATTGACGAGGAACGCCTTGAACTCCGGCGTCTGCGTGTTGGCGTCACCCACCGACGGAGTCAGCGTGTTAGCGCCGTAACCCTTTCTCGCCTGGCCAGTGAAGCCCCAGTGCAAGGGCACGCCGATCACATGGGTCGCCTTGCCATCCACGGTCATCGGTTTGATGCGCTTGGTGACATAGGCCTTGCAGATCACCTCGCCACGCTTGGACGACACCTTCACCCAGCCGCCCTGCGCGATGCCTTTCTCCTTCGCCAGCACCTCGCCGATCTCGATGAACTCTTCCGGCTGCAGGATCGCGTTGATCAGTGCGTGCTTGGTCCAGAAGTGGAAATGCTCGGTGAGTCGGTAAGTGGTGGCCACGTACGGGAAGTCACGCCGGTGTCCGAATGACGCGCGATCGTCGGCGAACACGCGGGCTACCGGGTTGTTCGGCACCTTGGGATGAAGCACGTTTTCCGAGGGCGATTCGAACGGTTCGTAGTGCTCCGGGAAGGGACCTTCGGCCATGAGGTTGAGTGCGAACAGACGCCCCAGGCCCTCGGCGTTCATGATGAACGGACCGACGTTGTCGGAAGGCTTGGTGGTGGGTATGTAGTCGGGCACATCGATGCCCGTCCAGCGCGTGCCATTCCACTCGATGACGGGCTTCTTCGGATTCCAGGCCTTGCCGTCAAGGTCGGCGCTGGCCCGGTTGTAAAGGATGCGTCGGTTGGCAGGCCATGCCCAGGCCCAGTTCGGCGCGATGCCTTGCTCACGCGGATCCGTCGCGTCACGGCGAGCCATCTGGTTGCCCTTCTCGGTAAACGAGCCGGCGAAGATCCAGCAACCGGAGGCCGTGGTTCCGTCATCCTTGAGTTGTCCGAAGCCATCGAGCAGGGTGCCGGTCTTGGTCACCACGTTAGTGACCGGATCGGTCAGATCGGCCAGCGCGCGGCCATTCATTTCCTTGGCCAGTTCCTCGGGATCCGGTGCGGTCGGGTTCGTGTATTTCCAGGTCATGTTGAGGATGGGATCGGGGAAGGCGCCGCCTTCCTTTCGATACATGTCGCGCAGGCGATGGAAGATGCCGCTCATGATCCAGATGTCGGCCATGGCCTTGCCCGGGCCTTCGGCGGCTTTCCAGTGCCATTGCAGCCAGCGCGCCGAATTGACCAGTGAACCGCTTTCTTCGGCGAAACAGGTCACCGGCAACTGGAATACCTCGGTCTGGATTTCCGTGGATTTGGCCGGGTTCTGCGGACCGAAGTCCTGCCAGAAACGCGAGGTCTCGGTGTCCAGCGGATCCATCGTGACGAGGAACTTCAGCTTGCTCAAGCCACGGCGGATCTTGCCGCGATCCGGGAAGGCCTGCAGCGGATTGAAGCCCTGGCAGATGTAACCGGTCATCTCGCCGTTGTTCATCATCTCGAAGGCCCTGATGATGTCGTACAGCGGCACGTCGAGCTTCGGCAGCCAGTCGTAGCCCCAGTTGTTTTCCTTCGTTGCGGCATCGCCCCACAACGCCTTCTGCAGGCTGACCACGAACTTGCCGTAGTTCTGGTAGTAGCTGGTCTGGCCGGGGCGCAGCGGCTTGAACAGCTTCGTCTTCATGTAATCGTCGAAGCTGGTTTCCTTGTCCGTCGGCAGGCTCAGGTAGCCGGGCATCTGGTTGGAGAGCAGGCCGATGTCGGTCAGCCCCTGGATGTTGGAATGCCCACGCAGCGCGTTCATGCCACCGCCGGCCACGCCGATGTTGCCCAGCAGCAGCTGGACCATCGCCATCGCGCGGATGTTCTGCGCACCCACCGAATGCTGGGTCCAGCCCAGCGCGAACAGGCTGGTCATGGCCTTGTCCGGTGCCGCAGTACTGGCGATCAGTTCGCATACGTGGAGGAACTTGTCCTGCGGTGTGCCGGTGATCCGCGAGACCATTTCCGGTGTGTAACGCGAGACGTGCTGCTTGAGCAGGTTGATCACGCAGCGTGGGTTCTGCCAGGTGTCGTCGGCTTTGGCGAAGCCCTGGTCGTCGAACTCATAGTTCCAACTGGCTTTGTCGTAGGTATTGGTTTCGCCGTTAAAACCGCTGAAGTGGCCGTCTTCGAAGGCAAAACCGTCCGCAACGAGCAGGCTGGCGTTGGTATACGCGCGCACGTAGGCATGCTGGATGGCATCCTTTTCCAGTAGATAGCGCATCACGCCGCTGAGGAACGCGATGTCCGTGCCCGGACGGATCGGCGCGTAGTAGTCGGCAACCGAGGCGGTCCGCGTGAAGCGCGGATCGACCACGACGAGCTTGGCGCCGTTCTCTATCTTCGCTTCGATCACCCACTTGAAGCCGCACGGGTGCGCTTCGGCGGCATTGCCACCCATGACGATAACGACGTTGGCGTTGCGGATATCCTGCCAGGTGTTGGTCATCGCACCGCGACCGAATGATGGGGCCAGACTGGCCACCGTCGGTCCGTGTCAGACGCGCGCCTGGTTGTCGAACACCACCATGCCGAGGGAGCGGGCCACCTTCCAGGTCAGGTAGGCGGTCTCGTTGGATGAGGCCGAGGCCGCCAGCATGCCTGTGCTGGTCCAGCGGTTGACGGTGGTGCCGGCCGCGTTCTGCGTAATGAAGTGTTTGTCGCGGTCCTCCTTCATCAGCCGGGCTATTCGATCGAGCGCGAAGTCCCAGGACACTTCCTCGAACTCGGTCCCGCCGGGTTTTCGGTAGCGGGGAGCCTTCAGACGGGTAGGGGCATGCACGATATCGAGCAGCGCAGAGCCCTTCGGGCACAGGGTGCCGCGATTCACCGGATGATCCGGGTCGCCTTCGATATGGATGATGTTCGACAGGGCGTTCTTGGCCCGGTCGCCCATGCTGTAGATGAGGATGCCGCAGGCCACCGAGCAGTACGTACACGTGTTACGCGTCTCGGTGGTATGGGCCAGCTTGAAAGGTCGCACGGCGGCGGCCTGCGCCACGCCCGAGGCGCCGAAGCCGAGCATGCCGAGACTTCCGGCTGCTAGCCCAACACCTGTGACTTTAAGAAACTCGCGACGAGTGAGAGGCATGACTTGAAGCTCCCTCGAAACCTGGCTTGGACATGCCGTCCGCTGGGCGGACGGCGACTTGGCTCGGAATCACGTGGGAAAAACGTAGCACGAAGGGCAGTAGCGGGTCGATGACGTTCTTGCGCTGGTAATAATCTAGTGGGGAATATACGATAACCAATTGATTATTATGAATACATGCTGCCGAATTGTAGGAGCCGCTTCAGCGGCGATCGGGTGCCCGCGAAAGCCTTCCCCTCTGCCGAGGGCTCGCCACTGAAGCGGCTCCCACATCTACGTAGTACTACGCACTCCGATCACGCGGTACTACGGCGTCCAAACCGCATAGCGCCGCCTAAGCTTGCTCAACGCGAACTGAGGCCGACATCGTTAAGGCTCACATCATTATGGAAGTTGCCAGCAGCGCGCATTCCCTGATCGAAATCGCCGCGCTCGGCATCGAGCTGCTGGCAACGGCGCTCATCATCTGCGCGATCGTCGCCGCCACGGCGATCTACCTCACCGGGCTGCTTCGCCGGGTCGCCAATCCTCCCGCGCATTACACGCAATACAAACAGCGGCTGGGCAGGGCGCTGCTGCTCTGCCTGGAGATCCTCGTCGCCGCCGACATCGTGCGCACCATTGCACTCGACAGTTCGGTACAGAGCGTTCTCTCGCTCGGCCTTCTGGTGATTATCCGCACATTCCTCAGCTGGTCGCTGATCCTCGAAGTGGAGGGTCGGTGGCCGTGGCAGCGTGAGCCGTCAGAAAAGCGCATCCACAAGGTGGTTGACGATCGCTGAGAACGGAATGGCGGAAAGCCAGATCGGCACGAAGGGAAGCACCGTGGCGACCACTACCGAGAGCAAGCCCTGGATGTCGTAGATGGCCGTGCGCATCGCATAGACATTCGCCACGATGGCGTACAGATCCGTCGTGGCCGAGAAGTCGGGTCGCTCCATGAGCTCGGCATCGAGTTGTTTGCCCTCGGCAAGCCACCGGCTTTCGAACGCTTCGCCGGCGCGCGCGGCGAGGTCACCGTAACGGTAGACGCCCCGACGCCAGGCCGCCAGAAGGGCACGCGTGAAGACCAGTGGTGGCGTGGCAAACAACAGGAGCGTGGCCGCCGCGGTAACGATAGGTGTGGCCTCGTGGCCGATAGGCGATGCGCCTGCGATCACCTTGTTGGCCAGGGTGCCGGCAACGACCACGCCGATGGGAAGCGCGAGCGTGGAGAAGACCCTCGCCGAGTACGCCAGGAACTGCAGCCCGCCCGCCTGGTCGGGATGCGCCGGCACAAGTTGAAGGCGCATGTTCGCCATGCGCCAGAGGAATCGTGTCCATACACCCAGGCGCCACAACCACGCCAGGAGCAAGCCAAGCTGCAGTGGCAGGCTGATGGCGAGATGCCACCAACCGGCGAGCGACAGCCCGGTGGGAAGCGTGCCGCGCTGCCACAGGGGAAGCAGGTCTTTCGGGACCATAATCGCCAGGAGAACGACCAGGGCATAGACGGTCACGGCGAGGATCCCGGATGGCCAGACGCCCGCGCTGAGGCGGCGACTGCTTGCGAGCAGCGCGTTGTACTCATCCATGCGTGACGGCGGCACGAGGTTGGTGACGGCGAAATAGCGCGCCATCGATTCCAGACGCGGAAGCACCACGTAGTCCGCGGCGATGAACAGCGGCACGGCAACGAGGAAACGGGCGTGCACGGCAACATCCCGTAGGAAGGCCGCTATCGATGGGGTGTCCCTGCTGATCAGCGACAACACGAAAAGCGGAACCCAGGCGACACCGATCGCCACGGCGATGCGCATCGCCATCTCGCGCCGGTCGTCGATCCGGATCACCCGCAGCCGTCGCAACATCTCGACGTGGGTGGCTTCGCTGAAGAGCACGCCTGCGCGCATCACGTCCTCGACGGCGCACGCGCCGGGATCTGGTCACACGCAGGCTAGGCCCGTTGGAAGGTGCTCCCTAGCGAAGGCTTACCTAGCCCCGTTAGGTATTTGTACGCATGACTTCGCGCTGCCGGGGCTCAAGTATCGGTCCACTCACCGCGAGGAGTCTCCCATGTCGAAGCGCCTGTTGGCCGAATTCTTCGGTACGTTCTGGTTGGTATTCGGTGGTTGCGGCAGCGCGGTATTGGCCGCCGCATTCCCCGAACTAGGCATCGGCTTCGCTGGCGTTGCACTTGCCTTCGGCCTGACCGTGCTGACCATGGCTTATGCGGTGGGCTACATCTCCGGCGCTCACTTCAATCCTGCCGTCACGGTAGGCGTGTTCGCGGCCGGCCGCTTTCCGGCGAAGGACGTCGTCCCATACATCGTGGCCCAGGTAATCGGCGCTATCGCGGCAGGTGGCGTGCTCTTCATCATCGCCAGCGGCAAGCCTGGGTTCGACGTCGCACTGGGTTTCGCCACCAACGGCTACGGCGAGCACTCTCCCGGCGGCTTCTCGCTGGCTGCGGCGGCCGTCGCCGAGTTCGTTCTCACCGCGTTTTTCCTCATCGTGATCCTCGGTGTCACCCATAAGCGCGCTCCGGTCGGCTTTGCGCCGTTGGCCATCGGCCTGGCACTGACTCTCATCCACCTGATCTCGATTCCCGTGACGAACACTTCGGTGAACCCGGCACGCAGCACGGGCGTCGCGGTGTTCCAGGGCGGCTGGGCACTCGGTCAGCTGTGGCTGTTCTGGGTGGTACCGCTGCTCGGCGGCGCGGTGGGCGGTTGGGTTCACCGGGCACTGTTCGAATCGACACCCGAGGTCCTTGAAGACATCGAGGGCGGTGAGCGCCCCGACGGTAGGGCCCCGCGATAGCCTGAAAACAGGCCCGATCACCGGCGCTTCACGCAGTCTGGATACCCTTTCCCGGCATAGTTTTCATCAGCCGCGAAACAAAGGTATCGAATGACCGACCCGGTCTCCGCCCAGGACCAAGGGACATCCAAAGTCCCATCGCTGCAAAAGACGCCCACCGGCATTGGCGGCCTCGATGCGCTGACCTTCGGCGGGCTGCCGGAAGGCCGCCCGACGCTGATGTGCGGTGCGGCGGGTTGCGGCAAGACGCTCTTCGGCGTCACGTTCCTCGTCAAGGGCATCGAGGAGTATGGCGAGCCCGGCGTGTTCATGAGCTTCGAGGAGCGCCAGGAAGAACTCGCGACCAACGTCGCGTCGCTGGGATTCGATCTCGACGGCCTGGTCGAGCGGAAAAAGCTGGTCGTGGATTATGTGCGCCTCGAGCGTGGGGAGATCGAGCAGGCCGGCGACTACGATCTGGAAGGCCTGTTCGTGCGGTTGGGCCACGCCATCGACACGATCGGCGCAAAGCGCGTCGTTCTGGACACCGTGGAAGCCTTGTTCGCCGGCCTGGAAGATTCAGCGACCCTCCGATCGGAATTGCGCCGCCTCTTTGCTTTCCTCAAGACCAAGGGCGTCACGGCGATCGTGACCGCCGAGCGCGGTGAAGGTCAGCTCACCCGTTATGGCATTGAAGAGTACGTGTCCGATTGCGTGATCCTGCTGGACAACCGGGTCATCGACCAGGTGACCACGCGCCGCTTGCGAGTGGTCAAGTATCGCGGCTCGTCGCATGGCACCAACGAGTATCCGTTCCTCATCGACGAGCAAGGCATCACGGTCCTGCCGATCACCTCGGCAGGGCTGGCGCACGAGGTGTCCTCGGAAGTGATTTCCTCGGGCGTCGCCGGGCTGGATACCATGCTCGGCCGCCATGGCTATTATCGTGGCTCCAGCGTGCTGGTGTCGGGCTCCGCCGGTACGGGCAAGTCGACGCTGGCTGCGTCGTTCGTCGATGCCGCGTGTGCGCGCGGCGAGCGGAGCCTGTTCTTCGCTTTTGAGGAATCACCCGCGCAGGTCACGCGCAACATGGCCTCGGTGGGAATCGATCTTCAGCGCCATCGTGAAGCCGGGCTGCTGAAGTTCGAAGCCGCCCGCCCGAGCCTCTACGGCTTCGAAATGCACCTGGCGCGGATGCATCGGGATATCGACACGTTCAATCCCAGCGTCATCGTGGTCGATCCTATCTCGGCTTTTCGCGGGCCGTCGGTGGAGGTCAACGCCACGCTGCTGCGCCTGGCCGACATCTGCAAGAGCCGTGGCATCACCGCGCTCTTCACCTCGCTGTTGTCATCGGGCGATTCCATGAACGACAGTGAGCGCAACGTGTCGTCGCTCATGGATATATGGATATCGCTGGCGGACGTCGAAGCCAATGGTGAACGCAACCGCGTGCTCTCGCTGTTGAAGGCGCGCGGCATGAATCACTCCAAGCAACTGCGGGAGTACCGACTGACGGACCAGGGCATCGACATGGTGCCGGTCTACGTCGGCCCGGACGGTGTGCTAACCGGTACCGCGCGCGTGGCGCAGGAGGCCCGCGAGCGCGAGGTCGAACAAACCAGGCAAGACGCGGTCGCAGGCCGGCGGCGTGTGCTGGAGCGCCGCCGACTTGCCGTCGAACGGCAGATTGCCGAGCTGCAGGCGGAACTGGAGAGCGAAGAAGCCGAGGTGACCCGCATGGGCGAGCAGGACGACGTGCAGGCCACCAACCGGGACGCCGACCGGTCGGTCATGTCGACGTTGCGAGGTGACATGTGACCGCCGTCGAAGACATGCAGCCGGGCGACGACGGGCAGGTGCACCTGCGCCTGTACGTGGCCGGCCAGACGCCCAAGTCGCTGGCGGCCATCGCCAACCTGAAGCGGTTGTGCGAGGAGCATCTGTCCGGGCGCTACAGCATCGAGGTGGTGGATCTGCAGGTGACGCCGCAGCTTGCCGCCGGCGACCAGATCGTCGCGGTGCCCACGCTCATCCGTCGTTTGCCGCCGCCGCTGCGCCGCGTCATCGGCGACCTGTCCAACGCGGAACGCGTTCTGGTGGGTCTGGATATGATCCCGCGGTCGTCCACGCCATGACGTCGTTGCCTCCCGACATGCCCTCGTCCGCGACTGGGTTGCCGCACTACAAGCTGCGGCTGTTCATCACCGGATCGACGCCACGTTCCACCCGCGCAATCGAGAACCTTCGAAAGATCTGCGAGGAAAATCTCGATGGTCGGTACGAGCTCGAAGTGATCGACGTGTACGACCGCCCGGAAACCACGCGGGAGCTACAGATCGTCGCGACGCCGACCCTGGTCAAGGTCTTGCCCGAGCCCTTGCGCCGGATCATCGGTGACCTCTCCGACGAGCTCAAAGTGCTGGCCGGCCTCGATCTTGCCCCGCGGCAATCGCAGCAGGGTTGATCGTGCGTGCTGACGAAGACACTGGCGATAAGCTGCCCAGCCGCGAACAGCTGGAAGAACGGCTGCGCGAGGCGGAAGAGACCCTGGACGCGATTCGCCGCGGCGAAGTGGACGCCGTGGTCGTCCACCATCCCGATGGCGAGCGCATCTACACACTTGAGAGCGCCGACCGGCCGTATCGCGTGCTGGTCGAGCACATGCAGGAAGGTGCCGTCACCCTCACCAGTGACGGGGTGATTCTGTACTGCAATCGCCGGTTCGCCGCCTTGCTCGGTCTGACGCGCGAGTCGATGATCGGCCGATCGGTGATTCCCTATCTCGAGCGCGCCGATGCACGGGTGATGACCGAGCTGCTGTCTGGCGGAGCCGATGCGGGTGCGGGTCGGGCGGCTGAAGTGACGCTGCACCGGACTGATGGCCACGCTATCCCCGTTACGTTGTCTGCCGTGGATCTGCCATTCGAGGCGGACCTGCCGCGCATCATCTGCATCATTGCGACGGACCTGACCCACGCTCGCCAGCGCAGCCACGAACTGGCGGCGACCAACGAGCAGTTAGCCGCGGAGATGGTCGAACGGCGCAGCGCCGAAGACCGCCTTGCGGTGGCACTGGATGCGGCAGGCATGGGCAGTTGGGACATCGACCTGGAGCAGGGCAGCGTTACGATCTCGCGCCAGGCCGAGGTGATCCTGGGGCTCGCGGAAGCCGGTTCCGCGGCACGTACGCCGGATTCCCTCTTGCACCCCTTCCTCGCACACGAACAGGCCGAGGTGAAGGCTGCATTTGATCTGGCGATGACCACGGGCGTGCTCGACTTCGAACGGCGCGTGCGCTCTCCGTCGGAGGAGAGTGCCCGCCGCTGGGTACACGTCATTGGCCGCACCTACCATCGCGACGGACTGCCGGCACGATTGGTCGGCGTGGTCGCAGACGTCACCGAACGGCGCCTGATGGAAACGCAGTTGCGTCAGGCGCAGAAGATGGAGGCGGTGGGCCAGCTCACCGGTGGCATCGCACATGACTTCAACAATCTCCTCATGGTCATCGGCGGCAGCCTTGACGTGTTGGAGAGCTCCATCCCAGGCGAGAACGCCAGGGCCCAACGTTTCTTCGCGGCCGCGAAATCGGGCGTCGAGCGCGGCGCCAGTCTCAACCAGCAGCTGCTGGCGTTCTCCCGCCGACAGGACCTGCAGGCACAGCCGGTGTGTGTCGATGACCTGCTGCGCGCCTTCGCCACACTGCTCAGCCGCGCACTGGGCGAGACGGTTTCGCTCGAACTGCCGCAACCCGCGCAACGCTGGTACTGCCGAAGCGATCCGCACCAGCTCGAAACGGCCATCCTCAATCTGGCAATCAACGCGCGCGATGCCATGCCTCACGGAGGTCGCCTTACGATCATGACCGCGCTGACGACACTGACGCCGCGCGAAGCCCTGGCCGTGGACGCGGAAGCGGGTAGCTACGTGGTCGTCCGTGTGCGCGACAGCGGCACCGGCATGACACCCGAGACGGCCGCGCGCATCTTCGACCCGTTCTTCACCACCAAGGCCATGGGCAAGGGCACCGGGCTGGGTCTGAGCCAGGTGTACGGTTTCGTCAGGCAATCAGGCGGCTTCGTCAACGTCACCAGCGAAATGGGGCAGGGCACGACGATCGACCTGTGCCTGCCCTATACCGACGAAGTGGCAGCCGCCTCACCGGTGACCCAGGCACCCACGGCCGCAGGTGATGGACGCGTGCTCGTCGTCGACGACGACATCAACGTGCGCGAGGTGTCCGTTGCCATGCTGAGCGCCCTGGGCTACACGACGGTCGAAGCGGGAGATGCGGTCGAGGCGCTTGGCATACTCGCCCAGCGCAGTGACATCCACGTGATCTTCAGCGACGTGATCATGCCCGGCGAGATCAACGGATTGGATCTCGCCCGCTACGTGCGGGCGAACTATGCCAACGTCGCCGTCGTACTGGCCTCGGGCTACACGGCACAGCAACGCGACGACAAAGGCACGCCCAGCGACGTGGAACTCCTACGCAAACCCTATTCCCGAGCCGCCCTCGCCGCCGCCCTCACAAGAGCCCGCGCTGCGCAGGCATAACCCTCCCACGCTCTTGTGGGAGCCGATTCATCGGCGATGCATGTCACCTCACCCTAAACACACCCCCCACCCACCCTTCACCCGACCCGGCGCCCCATGGATTCCTCAACAGGAGGCCAACGCCATGAACCACGATCGCCAGGACGTAAACCACCCCGATCACGGTCAGCCCTCGCACCCGGAAACGACCGAGGAAAAGAAGTCGCGGAAAGACAAAGCCAGCGACAACCAGGATCAGGCGCTGGAAGAGACCTTCCCGGCGAGCGACCCGGTATCGCCCTTCGTGCCGGCGAAGGCTCCGGAATGATAGGACGCCGTTGCCGGGCTCGTGACCGATTGCCGATGGGGTGCAGGCTGGGCTAGACTCCAACATGTACGCAAACCTGTACATGTTGGAGCGAGTCATGCGGACCATCAATTTCACCGACGCCAGGAGCAACCTCAAAGAGGTGCTCGACACAGTGGCGACGGATCACGACATCACCCTCATCAAGCGTCGTGACGCCGAAGATGCCGTCGTAATGTCCGTGAGCGACTACAACTCACTGCAGGAGACGCTGTATCTGTTCAGTAGCGCCGCGAATGCAGTTCGATTGCAGGCCGCGATGGCCGAGGCCGACGTGTCCCTGCCGACAGGCGCCCGCATACTTGGTCCGGACAGCGTTTAAAGGGAAAGCCGGATGGCAGTGCGTAAGGAGAGGGAAGACCTTTGGTGGATGAGTAAGGCCTGGGAGGATTATCTCTACTGGCAAGAGCACGTCCCCGCGAACGTCGACACCGTAAACAGCTTGATCGAAAACATACGGCGCACTCCGTGGACCGGGCTTGGCAAGCCGGAGCCTTTAATAGGTGACTTGAAGGGCTGGTGGTCGCGTCGGATCACACTGGAGCACCGCCTGGTGTATCGCCTCTTCGACATGGACAAGCCTGCGAAAGGTCAGGCCAGGCCGCAAAAGATCACTGTGATCCAGGTCGCCCAGTGCCGGTACCACTACACGCGCTAGGCACCTCCGATTCGATCGTCCTACGGTGAAGGGAATGGATTCGTCAGACGCCGGTGCAGCAGGGTTGCCGATCGACGTTTCGAAATGACCATTCAGGCGGTTGCCGGACGAGTCTTCCAGCGTGCCGCGGACCATGAGGCGATAGGGTGCGGTCCGCCATGGCGTGGCAGGCGTGAACGCCCAGGTTCGCTCGCCATCTTTCAAGCTCGCCTGTCCGTCGACGAGGTGGTTTTCCATGTCGACGACTGCCAGGTAGTCCGCATCCCGGCCGTCGATGGGTCCGTCCAGCGCTACAACGAGGGGCTCCCGCGAGTCGGGGCGCACCGGCGATAGCTTCCAGGCAGAGGCGACAGGCCCATTACGATCCTCGGGCCCGACGTTCCATTGCTTGACAGGCTGTCCATCAAGAGTGAGGACGACCTTTTCGCCTGCGACCAGGATCGGACCCAGTTGCTCACGTGCGTTGAGCCCGGTCTTAACGCGTCCCGGATGCATCAGGATCGTCAGCACGCGGCTGTCTGGCGACCATAGCTCCTGTTGCAGGAACGGCGCCTCGATGACGCGGCCGTCGGTATGCCTTAGTCCGATTCTGCCCAGCACCGGTCCTTCGACCGGTGCCGTGAACTCGATGGAGATGCGCAGCAGGTTGGCCGGTACCTCGGGGCCCGACGGTCGAACCACGACAGCCTGTGGTGTCGCCGCCCCGGCAAGCGCTGCGTCCAGCGCGGCGACGAGCATCGCAGCAATGAGCATCGCAGCAACGAGAAACCGTCGCAGGAACATGACTACTGAGTGGCCTTGACGAGATCGGGAAGGCCTTCGTCCTTCAGCAGCGCGTCCTGGCGAGGCTTGATGTTCTCGATCTGGAAGGCGTTACCCTTGAAGCTGAAATCGGGAAAGGCGTATTCGGAGACGTGGTCGGTCAGGCGGAAGGTGAGGTCCTTGCCGATGGACACGAGCTGCAGGGCATCCTGTTCGAGTTCGCGACGCACGACCACGAACGACTTGTCGTCGAGGTTGTCGAGGCGCAGCGTGCCGGACAGCGGCGCCGTCATCAGGTTGACCCCGGTGATCTCACCGAAGGGCACCTGCTTCTCGATGCCCGGCCGCACGCGTGCTGCCTCCAGTTCGGATACCGGAATGACATCCGACACCCGGTTGAAGTTGACCAGCATGAGGAAATCTTCGGTCTTGCCGTGGTCGGTCTTCGAGTAGGAAACCATGTCCGCGGGCGTATTGCCGTAACCGAGTTCGGCGACCGTTTTCCCACGGACATGCGCGCCATCCTTGAGGTCGTCGAGCGGGATGATCACGAGCGGGGTGCAGGTATAGGCGGCCACAAGGTACGGCTTTCCCCCGAGGTTCGCGAAGCTCATGGCGCGAATCGGAGCGCGCGTCTCGATCAGGTTGTGACCGCCGTGGAAAATCTCGACCGACGTCATCGACTGCTGCGCGCCGAAGGGATACTTCACCCGGCGTAGCGTCGACTCGAAGGTCTCATTGGAAAGGCCCGCGATGAACAGCTCCCCGTCGCGCCACTTCATGTCGGTCACGGTGAAGCTGCGTTCCGGCGTCTTTTTCCAGAAGGTCCCCTGGGCGTTCGGGGCGTCGCGGAGTTCGATCGAGGTTGACTTCGCCTCACCGAGATTCACCCGGCGAGCCTTCTGGTCGCTGCCGACGACGAAGAGCGCCGGCGTCTTCTCCGGGCCGTAGCTGGTCGCGATGTAGACCTCGGCGGTACCCGGACGAACCACCATATCCTCCACGGTCACCTTTGCACCGTGCACCTGGTTCGACAGGACGGTCTCGAGGTCGAGGATGTTGAACGTCGTGCCTGCCGGCTTCTGTGCCGCTGGCGGAAGGGTGAGCGCGTAGACCTTCGCTTCCTTCCAATCGGCGACGAAAAGAACGTTCTCCGGACCGGCGGCAAGGCGGGATATCGAATGGATGTCTGCCGCGAAAGCATTGACGGAGAATCCGATGCCGCAAGCGAGTGCGATGGTTTTGATGCGCATGAGCTACCCCTGTGTCACACCGATATGGTATGCACCATCCTAGGCTGGGGATTTCCTGCCTGGTAGCTACGTGGCGCGAATCACGATGGTGACTTCATGGCACCAATGCCCCGTCATGAAGCGGCTCAACCATGGGGTGTGACGCGAACCAGCGTCGTGCCGTGGCGGGGAAGGGTCGTGACGAACGGACTGCGGGTGTCGATGGCTGCATGCTGCCAAAGATCACGAGCCTCCACCGCCTTGCCGAAGCGTGTTCCCAGCTTCGACCAGGGCAGTCGCACCGTCGCCCCTTCGCCCCGGTTGAAGAACCCGACGACGACGGACCCGTCGCTCATATCGCGCACCAGCACCTCCACGTCACCCTGGCGTTCCAGGCGGCGTGCCGGGTACCCGGCCGGATCCTGATCCACGGCGATCACTTCGCGATTGAGCAGGATTTCCCGCGTCGCGGCGACCATCGTGCGCAGGTCGTTGCCGGCCAGCAGTGGCGCCGGGAGCATCGACCACAGGCTCATCTGCGTGCGGTATTCGTCGGTACTCATGGCGCCGTTGCCGATCTCCAGCATGTCGGGATCGGACCAATGCCCGGGCCCCGACCAGGTGCTGAGCTCGAGTTGGCGGAAGCCACGTTGGATCATGGAACCCCAGTCATCGCTGATATCCGGCGTGGTACGCCACAGGTTGGCACCGGTCTGCGGGCCCCAGTGCCAGATGTCGAACTCGCCCGATTGCGAGAGGCTGTACACCACGGGGCGGCCTGCCTTGAGCAGGGCGGCGCCCATCTTGCGGAACAGCATCTCCTGGTTGCGTTGGGTGACCGGGTAGATGTCGCGGGCGCCGCAGTAGTCGTACTTCAGGTAGTCGACACCCCAGGCGGCGAACTGGCGCGCATCCTGCTCCTCGTGCCCGTGACTTCCCGCATAGCCCGCGCAGGTTTTCGCGCCGGGTGACGAGTAGATACCGAGCTTCAGTCCGCGCGAGTGCACGTAGTCCGCGAGGGCCTTCATGTCGCCGAACTTGTCGTTGGTCTGGATCTCGCCGGCGGCGTTCCTGTCGCCTTCCCAGGTGTCGTCGATATTGACGTAGATATAGCCTGCCTCCCGCATGCCATTGGCCACCATGGCATCCGCCATGGCGCGCACGTCCGCTCCGGTGATCCTGCCGGCGAAATGGTTCCAGCTGTTCCAGCCCATCGGTGGTGTGGCGGCCAGGCCGTTGGAAGGCACCGGCGGAACGGCGGGGGGTGCCGTGGGCTCGCTGGCGTTAGCCACCCCCATGGCGGGCACGGCCAGGGAAGCCAGGACGGCGGCGAGAACTCGAGCAGGCATGGACAGTTGCATGAAGTCAGCTTATGGCGCGAAATACTGGATGGTAACCGGAGTGCCCCATGCCCCAGAAAATGAAGATCGACTTCGTATCGGATATCGCGTGCCCCTGGTGCGTCATCGGCCTTGGCGGCCTTGAACGCGCGCTGGAGAACCTGCATGAGGTGATCGAGCCGGAGATTACCTTCCATCCGTTCGAATTGAACCCGAACATGCAAGCCGGTGGCGAAAACACGGTGGAGCATGTCGTCGCCAAGTACCGCATTCCCGCTGACGAAGCGCGGGTGAATCGCGAACGTATCAAGGAGCGCGCGGCGTCGGTCGGTTTCACCATGAATACCTCGGACGCGAGCCGCATCTACAACACCTTCGACGCGCATCGCCTGCTGGCCTGGGCCGCGGGGGAAGGAAAGCAGCACGAGCTGAAGCGCCAGTTGTTCATCGTGAACTTCACCGACCAGACCGACCCGGGCAACCATGACGCGCTCGTCGAGGCGGCCGGAAAGGTGGGCCTGGACCAGGCGGAGGCGCGCGCGGTGCTCGAGTCCGATCGCTACGCCGGGGAAGTCCGTCGGGACGAGGCACTCTGGCAGAGCCGTGGCATTACCGGTGTACCGGCGGTGATCGTCAACGACCGTTACCTGATCTCAGGAGGGCAGCCGCCCGACGAGTTCGAGCGTCAGTTGCGCAAGATCGCCGCCGAGAGCGCGGTATAAACGGAAGCCGCCATGGAAACATCCGCTCAGCTGATCATTCGGCCCGCTACCCCAGATGACTTCCAGAAATGGACGGTTCTCTGGGACGGCTACAACACATTCTACGGGCGGGAAGGTGAGACGGCCTTGCCGGCCGAGATCACGGCCGCGACCTGGCGCCGCTTCTTCGATGGCTACGAGCCGATGTACGCGGTGGTTGCCGAGCAGGCTGGCGAGCTGATCGGACTGGCGCATTTCCTCCTGCACCGAAGCACCACGCAGATCCAGCCGAACTGCTATCTGCAGGACGTCTTCACCGCGGAGCGTGCACGCGGCAAGGGCGTCGCCCGCGGGCTCATCGAAGAGGTCTACACGCGCGCAACGGCGCTTGGCGCAGGGCGCGTGTACTGGCAGACCCATGAGTCGAATACGACCGCCATGTATCTGTACGACAAGATCGCGCAGAAGTCCGGGTTCCTCGTCTATCGAAAGCTGTTGTGACCCCTCACCTCACGGAGGCCCAGATGAAACGAGTTACAGGTATCGGCGGCATTTTCTTCCACGCGCGCGATCCCGTCGCGTTGCGCGCCTGGTACAAGGAACACCTCGGTATCGACGTGCAGTCGTGGGGTGGCGCGGCCTTCCCCTGGACCGATGACGCCGGTGACCCGACGACGGGAACCACGGCCTGGTCGATCGGCACCGCGGGTGGCGACCAATTCGCGCCGAGCACCTCGAGCTTCATGGTCAATTACCGCGTAGCGGATCTGGACGCCTTGCTCCAGGCGCTACGCGACGAGGGCTGCAAGGTGCTGGAAAAGGCGGACTACTCCGAGTACGGCAAGTTCGGCTGGGTGATGGACCCTGAAGGCAACAAGGTGGAGCTCTGGGAGCCGCCTGAAGGGGGATGACATGCCCTGGCGCGGTCAATTGACGGTATATCCGCGCCCCTTCATGCACGCGCCATAGGCCTGGCCGATTGAAGCCTCGTTCTGCGCACTGACGTTGGCTGACGCCTCGTTCTGCGCCGCCTTGGCGTGGCGCGCGCGTACGCCGCCTGCAACCACGCCCGCGGTGGCGCCGACACCGGCGCCCCTGCCGGCGTCACCGTGAGCCACTCCCCCGATCACGGCACCGGCTGCCGCCCCTCTGGCGGCGCCCCCAAGGCGTTGACCCCCACCGACGGCGGGTCCCGTTTGTTGGGCGGGTACGGCCTGTGTCTGTGCGTTGGACCGGGCCCACGATGTGCAGGCGCTCTTGTCAGATGCCTGTTTGTCCTGGCTCTGCCCCTTGGCGGGGTAGGCAGCAGGGAACTGTTGTGCGGAGGCGCCGGTAGCCACAACGGCGATCGCCATGACCAAGGCCCACATCAGTTTTGGGGTAGCGTTCATCTGCAAAGCTCCTGGGTTGTTGCGGGATAACCGACAACCTAGCTTCGCGCCCTGAGCACCCGAGGCATCCGCATTCTTGCGGAGTACTGCCTACGTACTAATACCAGCTTCACGCGTGAACCGGCGGATTACGCTTAGCTCAATTGGGCCGGAGGCAACACCATGCGTGCGGGACTGCCACCATGATCAGGCGCCGCGTGCGCGTGCGCGTGCTCGCGTCGCTCACGACGTTAGCAGCGTTGCTAGCCGTGCCTATGGCGCGGGTCCACGCGGAAGAGGCGACGCTGTCCTGCCGGGCGCGTCCCGTGCAACCGGAGAACCGGCCACGCATCGGCCTCGTGCTGGGCGGCGGCGGTGCCCGCGGCATCGCCCACATCGCGGTATTGCGCAAACTCGAACAACTGCACATTCCCGTGGACTGTGTCGCGGGAACGAGCATGGGCGCGCTGGTGGGAGCGCTCTACGCCTCCGGAAAGTCGGTCGATGAGATCCAGAGCTTTGTCCTGGCGATCGACTGGGATCGCCTCTTCAACGATTCGCTCGACCGCCGTGAACGTTCGTATCGCCGGAAGACCGACGATGCCCTCGTGGTATCGGCGCCCGGCGTCGGCGTCAGCTCCAAGGGACTGGTGATCGCTGGAGGCCTGCTCGCCGGCGAACGCATCCTGCTGTTGTTCGAGAAGACCATCGAGTCGGTTGCAACGATCGAGCACTTCGATGACCTTCCGATTCCGTACCGCGCCGTCGCCGCGGACATCAATACGGGTGAGGCCGTGGTCATCGACCGCGGCGACCTCGCCCTGGCGATGAGGGCGAGCATGTCGATTCCGGGCGTCTTTCCCCCGGTCCGCATCGGTGACCATGTCGTTGTCGACGGCGGCGTAGCACGCAATGTGCCGGTGGATGTGGCGCGCGCCATGGGTGCCGACATCATCATCGCCGTGGATGTGGGCACGCCGCTGGCCACCGTGACGCCGCAGTCGAACGTGCTGGAGATCACCGGCCAGGTGACCGGCCTGCTCACGGTGCGCAATACGCGTGAGCAACTGGCCACGCTGACCTCTCGCGATGTGCTGGTCAGTCCACCGCTGGGCGACCGTGTTGCTACCGCATCCTTCGCCAAGGGACCGGAAGCGCTCGCCATTGGCAAAGAGGGTGCCGATGCGGCCACGGATGCCCTGAGCCGCCTGTCGATCGACGAGGCGGACTACGCGCAGAACGTCGCCACGCGCCATGGCAGGCAGACGCCGGCGCCCGTCGTGCAGTTCGTGCGTCTGGACAATCACAGCCGTTACCGCGACAGCATGATTCTGGCGCGTATCGATATCCCGGTAGGCAAGCCGTTCGACGCGGCGCGTGTCGAGGACCAGCTATACCGCGTCTATGGATTGACCACGCTTTCCCTGGTGACCTACGAGCTGGTCAAAGAAAACGGGCAGGACGGCGTGATCGTCCACGTCAACGAGAAGCTCCAGGGCCCGAATTACCTCGAAGCCGGCTTGAGCACCAGCGGCGATTTCAACGGACGCTTCGACCTCAGCATGCGCCTTGGCATCCTGCGGTCGCCGGTCAACGACAGTGGTGGCGAGGTTCGCGTCCTCGCCTCGCTCGGCGACGAGACGGGCCTGCTGACCGAGTACTACCAGCCGCTGGGCGTGGCAGGCAAATACTTCTTCGCAGGGCGCGCCGACGTTCGCTCCTATCAGATCGATTCGTTCGACTCCCGCGGCGACCGGACCGCCGAATACAATGTGCGACAAGGTGGCGCCGGCTTTGGTTTCGGCCGTGAGTTCGGCAACTATGGCGCGGTGACCGTCGGTTACCGGCGCGATACCGGGACCGTCAAGATCCAGATCGGCGACCCGGCCATTCCGAGGACGCACTTCGAGGGAGGCCAGGTGTACGTCGAAGGAACGCTCGATCGCCTGGATAGCTCGTACTTCCCACGCGACGGTTATCTTGCGCGAACCCGATACACATGGTCGCGCGGCTCCCTGGGCGCCGATACGAAGTTCGACCAGCTCGACTTCGATGCCATCGATGCCTACCAGTTCGGCAAGCACTCGGTGCAAGTGGGGCTTCGCTACCACGTGACGACCAGCGGTGTGGCGCCGCTGCAGAGCATCTATCGGCTGGGCGGATTCTCCCGCCTCGTCGGATTCGAGTCGAACCAGCTTACCGGCCAGGACTACGGCGTGGCCCTGTTGGGATACTCGTATCGTATCGGTCGCGTGCTCAACCAGGACGCGCTTGTGGGAACCACGCTCGAGTACGGCAACGCATGGGTCGATCGGTCACGGATGAGCTGGGGCAACTCCCTTCTGAACGGGAGCATCTATGTCGGTCTGAATTCATGGATCGGACCGATCCTCCTGGGCGTCGGCGCACGGCAGGGTGGCGACTACAACATCTTCCTGGAGGTGGGGCATCGCTTCTAGAACAGGGTGGAAAGCATGCTCAAGGAGACGAAGAGTCCCGCCAACGAAAGCAGTGCCGCGATGATGAAGGAAGGCCTCCACGCGTAACGCATCGCGTGAAGACCGAGCTGTCGCATGGCGCTCACATACTCGCCCAGGCCCATGAGTATCGACAGCGTGCCAGCGCCGCACAGGAACAAACCGACGTTCAATGGACTGAATCGCTGTGCCAGCGGGTGAACATGCGCGGCGTTCGGAGCATTCTGGAAGCCGGTAAGGATCACGTAGAGCGAGAAACCGAAGCTGATCATCGAAATGCCCGTGCGCACCCAGTCCATCAGGACGCGCTCATCACCGGCACGGGTGTCCCTCAACGCGCGGTCATCAAGACCGGGGGTAACAGGGAGAGAGGGGCTCGGATCGTCGCTAGGCACGATTCATTCCATCGTTCGGCACGCCGGAAACGTGATCAGTCATGCTCGCAAAATCGCCGGCGTCCACAAGCGAACTTGTGCGGATCTTTCCCTAGGTAAATGTACATAGACTTTTCGGATGGCCAAATGGCCAGCACCGAATGCGCGGAACTACTGGGGTGTGGGACTGGGGCGCAGATTAGACTTCCACCATGTCCACCCTGCGCAAGCGATCCATCCGGCCGGATAGGGAATGCCGCGAGCAGTCTCTGGAACGCGAACTGGTTCGGCTGCGCGGCCAGCTGGCTCATCTGTCGAGGGTCCAGCTGCTGGGAAGTATTGCCGGGTCCATCGCCCATGAACTGAGCCAGCCTTTGACCGCGATCCTGAGCAATGCCCAGGCGGCGCTTCGCCTGCTCCCGGCATCACAGCGTGGCGGAGGCGAGATCCGTGACTGTCTCGTCGGTATCGTGCAGAGCGATAAACGGGCGAGCGGGGTGCTCGGACGACTTCGCCTCATGCTTCGCGAAAACCAGGCGGCATTCGTTCCTCTCGCGATCAACGACGTGGTCAGGGAATCCGTGGCTATCCTCAGCTGCGTGGTTTCGCGCAAGGGTGTCACGCCAAGAATTTGCCTGGCATCCCATCTTCCCAAGGTTGAAGGCGATCGCGTGGCCCTTCAGCAGGTCATGCTCAACCTTATTCTCAATGCGTGCGATGCGATGGCCGACCAGTGTGCTCCGCACGAGCTGACGATAAGCACGCACGCCACCGTCGATGGTGGCGTCGAAGTTCGGGTGATCGATGCAGGCGTGGGCATCCCCGAGGATGACCTCGAACGAATCTTCCAGCCTTATGTCACCAGTAAGCCGGACGGGACGGGCCTTGGCCTGTCCATCTGCCGATCCATCGTTGCCTCCCATGCGGGCACCCTGTGGGCCGCCAACGGAACGCATGGCGCGACCTTCCATATGCGGCTGCCACCGCCATCGCTCCACACCGCGCTCACGTCGATCGAGCCCCGAAGCGGTCGTACGCGCGCACCAGCTGCGCCACGGAGCGCACCTGCATCTTCGCCATCACGCGTCCACGATGAACCTTGACGGTCTTGATCTGGATATTCATTTCACCGGCAATCTGCTTGTTCAGGCGACCCTCGACCACATGCTCGAGCACCTCCCTCTCGCGAGGTGAGAGACATTCGAGCGATCGCCGGATCTGGTCACGGGCGGCTTTCTCGGCGCGCAAGCGGCGGTCCCGTTCCACGGCACTGCTAATGACCGGCAGCAGCGCTTCTTCGTCGATCGGTTTCTCGAGGAAGTGAAATGCGCCGTGCGTCATGGCATGGATGCCCACCGATACGGTTCCACACCCTGTCAGGAACACCACGGGCATCGTCACGCCGGCGGAGCGGAGTCGCTCATGCACCTCCGCACCACTCATGCCCGGCATACCCATGTCGAGGAGGACGCAGCCAGGCGTGGTATCGGGGATGCGTTCGAGGAAGTCCCGTCCCGTCGGGTAGGTGATTACGCTCCATCCAGCGGACCGGAGAAGGCGCGAGAGGCCATCGCGAACCTCGGGTTCGTCATCGACGATATGGACGGTGCCTTGTGCGACATGCATGGCAAAGCCTCTTTGTAGGGCCCAGTCTGCGCCGCTTCCATGCGAGTCGATACCGTAAATTAGCCGTAGGCAGGATGCACCCGGGTAGGACCAAGGTCCCATGGCACGGGCCAACGGACGAACGCACGCTCACTCCTTATCCATGCCGAGCGAAGGGGAGTGCCATGTCCACACCCAACATCCTTATGATCATGGCCGACGACGTTGGCATCTGGAACCTCAGCGCCTACCACCGGGGCATGATGGGTGGAAACACCCCGAACATCGACCGGATCGCCAGGGAAGGGGCCCTGTTTACCGACTACTACGGCCAGCAGTCATGCACGGCGGGGCGGGCAGCGTTTATCACCGGCCAGACACCGTTTCGCACGGGCTTGTTGAAGGTGGGCATGCCGGCGGCCAAACAAGGCCTGCAGGACACGGACCCGACCATCGCCGAACTGCTCAAGCCACTCGGCTACGCCACGGCGCAGATCGGCAAGAATCATCTCGGTGACCGTAACGAATACCTGCCCACGCTGCACGGCTTCGACGAGTTCTCCGGCATCCTCTATCACCTGAACGCCATGGAAGAACCGTACGACAGCGAGTACCCGAAGGATCCGACGTTCCATGCCATGTTCGGGCCGCGCAACATCATCCACACCAAGGCGACGACGACCGACGACGCAACCGAAGATGCCCGGTGGGGACGCATGGGCTGCCAGACGATCGCCGATGGCGGCCCCTTGCCGCCCCACCCGGGCATGGATCCCGCCGCGAAGTTCAGCATGGAAGATATCGACGCGGAACTGGTGAGGTTGTCGCTCGATTTCATCGACCGATCCGTCGCGGCAGACAAACCCTTCTTCCTCTGGCACAACTCCACGCGCTGCCATGTCTGGACGCACCTGGACAAACAATGGCAGGGAAAGAGCGGGTTTGGCCTGTTCGCCGACGCCATGATGGAGCTGGACTGGATCGTCGGGCAGCTGCTCGGCAAGCTCGACGCTCTTGGCATCGCGGAGAATACGATCGTACTGTTTACCAGCGACAACGGCGCCGAGATCTTCAGCTGGCCCGACGGCGGCAACCATCCGTTCCGCGGCGAGAAGGGCACGGTGTACGAAGGTGGATTCCGCGTGCCCATGCTCGCGAAGTGGCCCGGTGTGATCGCCCCGGGCACGATCGTCAACGAGATCATGGCAGCTGAAGACTGGATGCCAACCCTGATGGCGGCGGTCGGCGTGCCCGATGTGAAGGAGAAGCTCCTTACCGGTTACCAGGCGGGTGCGAAGACATTCCGCAACCATCTCGACGGTTACAACTTCAAGCCGTTCTTCACGGGTGAAGCGAAGGAGGGCCCGCGAAACGAGTTCTTCTACTTCAGCGACAACGCCGACCTCATGGCCGTGAGATACCGCGCGTGGAAGGTGACCTTCAAGACTATCGAAGGCAACCTGTTCACGGGCAAGGAAGACTCGACGAACGTGCCCCTGGTGACGAACCTGCGCGCGGACCCGTGGGAACGCTATCAGAGCGAAAGCATGCTGTACGGCAAGTGGTGGGGCGAGAAGCTCTGGTCGATGATGCCCGCGGTCGGCATCGTCGGGAAGTTCCTCGCTACGTTCCAGGCGTTTCCGCCGAGCCAGGTTTCCGGCTCGTTGAGCGTGGAGAAGGCACTGGCCGCGTTGTCGGAAGGTGCCAAGAAGAATTGAAGCGATCGGGGCGCTGCCCTCAGAACATAAAGGCGTAAGCCACCTCGGGACCGTACATCTTGAGCTTCAGGTTGCGCCCCTGATCGTCGAACTTCGTCACCATGTACCGGTAGCCAAAGAGCCAGGCGCCGTGATGGGTTCGATAGCTGCCGAGGATCGACGCGTTGTAGTTCGTATCGGTGTCGCCAAAGCCGCCATCACCGCGCAGCGTGAGTGCCCATGCGGGGGTGAACCGGAAGGTGTAACGAGCGCCGATCATGAAGTCGGTAAGGTTCTTGCTGACATCGACCCGCCCGCGACGCCTTTCCGGATCGGTCGGATCGAAGCGGAACTTGAACGAGGCGTCGAAATAGCGAATGCCGGCGAACCCCTCGAAGCCCTCGAAGCGAACGTCGCCCGGGCTCCACAGGGCCGCCGCTTCGCCGATGCTGGTCTTCAGCGACGAGTGCGTCGAGAAGCGGTCGCGCGAGTGATGATCTTTCAGGGAAAGATAGAGGATATCGGCGAAGCCGCCGAAGTCGTCGCCCTGGGCCTCACCGCGGAGCTCCGCAGCGGCACTCACCTTGCTCAGGATGTCCGGAAAGCTGACCGTGTTGCTCTGCTCGATCGGACTGAGCCTGAGGTTGAGGTCGCTCCTGATCGAAGGAGCCCATAAGTAGGGCTCGATAACCCAGCTGAGCTTGCCCGCATCGTCCGCCATCGCCTTGAACGAGGGCAGGGCCGTGACGGCGAGGGATGCCATGGCGCACAGGATGCGTCGAGACCGTTTCATGAATCGGACCCTCCGGGCCAAAGCGTGCCCATGCCAACTTAGCGCCGCGTCCCCGCGTTTCGACATGGGACCTTGATCCCATAGCAGCCAGAACGTGAGGGAATCCCGTGGGTTATGATGGGAACCTCGTAACATCCTATCGATTCCCAGAAGGCGACAGACCGTGGACCGATTCCGGGCGATGGAGATCTTCCTGGCCGTGCTCGACGAGCAGGGCTTTGCCCCGGCAGCCAGGAAACTCAGGGTGTCGCCGCCGGTGGTCACCCGCGCGGTCACCGAGCTGGAAGAGGCCCTGGGCGTTCGCCTGCTCAACCGGTCCACCCGTGTGGTCCGGGTCACGGAGATAGGCGCGCGATACGCCACGGATTGCCGCCGCATCCTTGCCGATATCGCCGAGTCGGAGCGAGGTGCCACCGGATTGCACGCGACGATACGAGGAACTCTCGTGGTCACCGCATCGACGTTGTTCGGCCGTATGCGGGTCATCCCCATCGTTACCGAATTCCTCAGGCGTTATCCCCAGATCGACGTTGAATGCCGGTTCCTGGATCGGGTGGTCAACATGATCGACGAAGGGGTCGACGTCGCCGTGCGTATCGGTCCATTGGAAGATTCGAACTATCACGCCGTGCCTGTCGGCCAGTTGCGTCGAGTGGTCTGTGCGTCGCCCGGCTATCTGGCGGCCCACGGTGCGCCCACGACGGTCGCCGAACTGGCCGACCACGTCATCATCATGGCGACCGGCATGACGCCTTCGTACGAGTGGCGGTTCTCCAGCGATGGCAAGAAAGCTGTGGTCCGGGTTCACCCGCGCCTGACGGTCTCCACCAACGATGCGGCGATCGACGCTGCGCTGGATGGGTTCGGGGTGACGCGAGTGGCTTCCTACATGGTGGCCGAGCACATCGCTTCCGGCCGGCTGGTCGAGGTTCTTCGGGACCAGGAAACCTCGCTGTTGCCGATCCACGTGATTTATCACGAAGGGCGCAACGCGGCGCAGAAGATCCGCGCCTTTGTCGACTTCGCCAGTCATGCCCTGCGAGAAGATCCTTCGATTGTTTCACTTGGTGGAAGGATGGATTAGCGGCGCTGGCTATTCCGCTTCGAGAGCTGAAACCCATACTGGACAGGGTCCTCTCCGTATAAGCATTCCAGGCCAGCGCATGAAACTCTACTACCACAACCTCTCCGGGCACTCGCACCGCGTGCGCCTCTTCCTGTCCCTGCTGGGCGTCGATTACGAGCCGGTTCTGAATGTCGACCTGGCCGGCTATCCGAACGTGCTGCTGTGGTTGCACCGCATGGAAGCGCAGCCGGGCTTCCTTGCTTTCGATAAGACCCCGGTCGGTCTGGCCGCGTGATCCGTTGTCATGGAAACGCTCATCTCCCCCATCGCGCCCTCGCCGTGGCATGAGGGTGAACTAAGCCTTCAAGCCAGCGTCGGCGCCGTGGAACGCATGAAGGTCCCGGGTCAACGCCAGATGGCCCGGGACTATATGCCCGACCAGCACCGCGAGTTCTACGCCCAGCTGCCGTTCGTGGTGCTGGGTGCGGTGGACCCGGCAGGCGACGCCTGGGCCACGCTACGTGCGGGGCGTCCGGGCTTCATGCACTCACCGGTCCCGCGCATGTTGCGAGTGGCCCTGCCGAGGGACCCGAATGACCCCGCCGACGCCGGCATGGAGGACGGCGACGGCATCGGCATGCTCGGGATCGAGCTGCACACCAGGCGACGCAATCGCCTCAACGGCAACGTCCATCGAAATGGTGAGGATGGCTTCGATATCGTTCCGACGCAGAGCTACGGTAACTGTCCGCAGTACATCCAGCTGCGCGACTATCGATTCGACGATACCGGTCCGGGCCCCGTTACCGAAACACGCGACCTTGACGAGCGTGCAAGGCAGATGATCTCGGCTTCCGACTCGTTCTATGTGGCGTCCTACGTGGTGCGTGATGGTGTACGGCAGGTTGATGTGTCGCACCGTGGTGGAAAGCCGGGCTTTGTGCGTGTTGATGAGGATGGCGTTCTCACTATTCCAGATTTTTCGGGAAACCTGTTTTTCAACACGCTGGGCAACTTCCTGCTTAATCCACGCGCAGGATTGATCTTCGTTGATTTTCATAGCGGCTACGTCCTGCAGATGACCGGGCGTAGCGAGGTGGTGCTGGACGCACCGGAAATCGCGGCGTTCCTCGGTGCGGAACGGATATGGCGGTTTCGTCCGCAGCGAATCGTCCATCGCACGCGCGGGCTGCCGCTTCGCTGGTCCGAAAAGGCAGGCGGCGCCTCGCCCAACGTGACCATCACCGGAAGCTGGGAGGATGCGGATGCACGCCTGAAGGCGGCCGCGCTCGCACAACAGTGGCGACCGTTCCGGGTGGACGAGGTCGTGCAGGAGAGTGCGTCGATCCGCTCGTTCTACCTTGCGCCGTCTGATGGTGCCGCGCTTCCCGCGTCCCTGCCGGGTCAGCATCTGCCAGTTCGCCTGCACCTGGATGGGCGCCGCGACCCCGTCCTGCGCATGTACACGCTCTCGAGCGCGCCTGGCGATAGGCGTCTGCGCATCAGCGTCAAGCGAGAAGGGCTTGCCTCTTCCCATCTGCACGACCATGTCCGCGTCGGCGACCTTATCGAAGCGCGCGCACCGGGCGGCGCCTTCACTATCGACGCGGCCGTGCGTCGTCCGGCCGTATTCATTGCGGCGGGTGTCGGCATCACGCCGGCTCTGGCCATGGTCAGGCATATCGTTCGCGAAGGGCTGCGCACTCGCCATCAGCGCCCGATGTGGGTGTTCCATGCGGCGCACAGCAAGGCGGAGCGTGCCTTCGATCATGAATTCGAAGCGCTGGTCCGCGAAGGGAAGGGCGGGCTGCGCCATGTTCGCGTGCTCGGCGATACGAGCGGCGCCGACGAAGGCACGGACTTCGATGTAGCTGGGCGACTCGGTATGGAACTGCTCAAGCAACGACTCCCCTTCGACGACTACGACTTCTTCCTGTGCGGCCCGGCATCGTTCATGCAGCAGATGTATGACGGGTTGACTGCGCTCAATGTCGCCGACGCGCGTATTCACGCCGAAGCGTTCGGGTCTTCGAGCCTGAAGCGCGTGGCAAGCAAGGTCGGCGTCCCGATGGAACTCGCCACCGCCGCGACCTCGTCGGTACCGGTGATGTTCATGCGTTCGGCCAAGGAGGCTCGCTGGTCACCCGGCACCGGCAGCCTGTTGGGCCTTGCCGAACAACGCGGCCTCACACCTGAGTACAGCTGCCGCGGTGGCACCTGTGGCGCCTGCAGCACCAAGGTGATCAGCGGCCAGGTCACGTATCCACAGCCTACCGAACTGATTCCCGCGGCCGGAGAAGCACTTATTTGCTGCGCCGTACCCGCGGAGGGTTCTGCACCCTTGCATCTGGACCTTTGATCCATGGAACGCCACCAAAACCGTTGGAGATATGAACGTGTCCGATAGCTTTGCTACCGCTCCGGTGTCATACCGGACAGTCACGATTGATGGCCTGAAGGTTGCGTACCGAGAGGCGGGTTCGAAGGACAAGCCCACGCTGCTCCTGTTGCATGGCGTGCCAAGCTCGTCCCGCATGTACGACGCCCTCATGCGTCGGTTGGGCCGTCGCTTCCATCTGGTGGCGCCGGATTACCCCGGGTTTGGCAACAGTGATGCCCCTGCACCGGATGACTTCGTATACACCTTCGAGCACCTTGCCGAGATCGTCGCGAAGTTCACCGATGCACTGGGTCTGGATCGGTACGTGTTGTTCATGCAGGACTACGGTGCCCCGGTGGGTATGCGCTTGGCGGTCCGACGTCCGGCGGCCGTGCTCGGCACGATTTTCCAGAATGGCAACGTGTACGACGAAGGCCTTGGCGCCGTCTGGGAGAAGCGCAAGGCTTTCTGGTCAGATCGTGACGCCCACGAAGCAGAGGTTCGTCGCGTGCACCTGTTGGTCGAGACAACGCGTGCGCGTCATATCGGCAGTGATCCCGACGTGGAAGCTTACGATCCCGACCTATGGATGGATGAGTACGCCTTTCTCAATCGCCCCGGCGAAGCGGCTATCCAGTCCGAGCTGATCTACGACTACCAGAACAATCTGAGCTCGTATCCCTCGTGGCAAGCTTGGCTGAAGCAGCATCAGTTGCCCACCTTGGTTGTCTGGGGGAAACACGATCTGGCGTTTATCGTCGCGGGGGCGGAAGCATTCAAGGGTGACCTCCCGGATGCGAAGGTCGTTGTGCTCGATGCAGGCCACTTTGCGATGGATACAAGGCTTGATGACGTGGTGTCGCTGACCGACGACTTCATGCAGGCGCATGTTTTCTAGATGCGCCTACAGACAACTTCAAGTTGATTTGATACGGTCGTTCCCGTTGCCTGCGTCGTCGCTGTGAATGCTGCGCAGGCAACCATCTCTCAATGCGGTGAGAAGCGCGGGCCAAGGGTGTCTCACCACCCAAGGCCCGCTGACCACAACCAACTAGCAAGGAGTCACTCGTGGCTGCCACTGATCATACGGCATGTATGGACGCCTCCCGTTTGGCAAGGTCCTTCGACGTGATGTAGCAACAGAGCGCGGTCGCGGTTATGTATTCGGCCTGTCGTGCAGGTTCGAATGCGATACCTGCTGGCCCTGATGGAATCAGCTGACTCATGCCTCATTACTCGCCAGGACTCGAAGTCCAGTACCGTATTCAGGCTTGGTGGATCACGGTCCGACATGTTGGCCCATCATGTCGTGGCGTATCTTGCACAACGCTTGAAATAAGATCCTGCCTACAAAGGGTATCTTGACCAGCTTACGCAGGCTGACTCACATAGCTGCATTGATAGGTTCGTTGATGGACCATGAGTGCCCATACCGTGGATTGTGAGCGCGTGGCGCACAGCCTTGAAGCGATAAGCGCGTTGACGCATATGGGGATCCAGTGCACCGCACAGGCGCATGCGCGGATGTGCTGGGAAACGTCAGGTAACCTAGGTCGTCTCTGATTCAGGACCACCCATCTCAAATGCTGAGACTCTCTTGCCTCAATCTGCGCATGACGAAAACATGAGGCGACATTTATGGTCGAGAAAGACAGGCAAGGTGTGTCCGCGAGGTCGATGCGTCTTGTGTGCGCCACCATTGTCGGCGCTACGGGATGTGTCTGCCTGTTGCTGGGAGATACACCGCTCGATGAAGGTAGCTCAGGGCTGTTCCAGGCTTCGCTGTTGACCGTGGTGGGGTTCCTGCTCCTGGCGGCAACCATAGGCGTACTGAACGCCGGGCGGCTGTCGAGAAGGTGGCTGTTCGGCATAAATATCTTGTACGTGACCATTTCCGTGGCGGCCGTAGCGCTTTCCCTGTCGATCGCCATGAATTTCATCAATGACAAGGAGAGTCGTTTCGCTCAGTCCCAGTTGCAAGAAGGCAATGCGAGACATCAATGGGCGTTTCAACAATTGGTGGTTGAGGAATGCCTCGGAGATTTCGAGACGAGGTGCGCGACGCTACGCAGGGTAACTCGCGATCTGGCCACGGGAGCCGGCATGCCGTCCCCTGAGGACATGGCTTCAGCATGTGTGCGTGATCCAACGCCATTGGTGGATAACGCTGAAGTTGCGGACTGGCTTCGATCGGGCTGCGCCTGGCTTCGCTATCGCCGATCCACGTGGACACCAGACTGGTCAGAGGCCGACTCGACCGAGACGGGCATTCGCCAGTACATGATTACCCTGGTTCTCGCCATAGTGACCGCGTTCAACGCCCTGGCGTCGGTGCTGTCGCTGATGGGCAAGCCGCGGGAGCATTGCCGAACTTCCCCGACCAACGTATAAGCCTGTCTGGGTCCATCTATCCATCAGCCATCTTCGGGGGAAGACATTGGAAGACTCGCGCGGGTTCGAAGACGAGGTCCGCTTCGTCTACAAGCTGCTTTTGCAGCTGAAAGGTGACGGGGTCCTGGTGACGCAGAATGCGAGGATCAAGGGCCGGTCCCAGGCGTTCCACCATTTCGATATCTATTACGAATTCGAGCGAGCCGGCGTTCGCTATAAGGTTGCCATCGAGTGCAGCGATCCGAAGCACCCTGTCGACAGGGGGCTTGTCGGCGAACTCGGATTCAAGCTCGCCGATGTAGGGAACACCATCGGATTGGTGGTTTCTCGCGGTGGATACCTGCCGGGCGTGGACACCCTCGCTAATCAGTACGGCATCGAGCTGCTGAGTCCCGCCGACCTCCCATCGATTGACCAGCTCTTCGCCAAACGCCTGACGGCCGTGGCGCTGCCCGATGAGACGGGCACAGGCGAACCGTTCTGGACCATCATGGAGTTGCGCGACGGGATAGCGACAGGGAGCTATTACGCCTCGGAACACCCCGAAACGCATCAGCGCAACATTCCGCTTCTGTACTGCAAGAACCACGCGGAACGCATCATGCGCGAGGGCCAGATGGATCCGCTCAAGTGGGGCGTGAGAGGACTTCCCAGGGCGTCCCTGCGCGCGTTCATCGTGATGCTGGAGATGTTCGAGACGCGGGGCGGCGGCGCCATGATTCTGTTCCTTCCGCCTGCTGCGCGGGAAGGTGCGGATTTCATCGCCATGCCTATCTCAAGGCAGCAGCTGATCGATCAGTACTACGGCAGTCCACTCGTCCCCGCGAAACGGGCGAACGCCTAAGGCGTCTATCGCGAACCGTCCTTCAGCGCCTTGCGGTGGTTGGCCCAGAAACCGGCAATCACCGCTGCCACCATGAGGCCCTGGGCCGCGACGGTCTGCAGCGTCGGAAACAGTCCGATCAGCTCGAGGCGGGGTATGCCTGCGAGCGGTCGGATCCCGACGATACCGGCCTCCTGCAGCGCGGCTATACCCTTACCGGCAAGCACCACGGTGAGGATCGCCATCAGCCACGAGCTGTAGTTGAAGAACTTGCTGATGGGAAGGATGCGGCTGTATCGAAGCAGCGCCCAGGCAATGATCGCGAGCGCGACGCAGGCGGTAGCAGCGCCGGCCAGAAGCGCCGCGCCACTGCCGGGTGTCCACAGCGCGGCGTAGAACAGGATCGTCTCGAACACCTCGCGATACACCACGATGAACGCCAGACCGAACAGGAACCATGCCGAGCGGCCCGACAGCGCCGTCGCCATGCGTTCGCGGATATAGCGCTGCCACTGCCCGGCCTGGGCCTTTCCGTGCATCCATATGCCGATGGACAGCAGCACCACCGCGGCGAACACGGAGCCGAAGCCTTCGGTCAGCTCACGACTCGCGCCACTGATGCCGATGAGCCACGTCGCCGCGACCCAGGTGAGGAAGCCGGCCCCGAGTGCGCCCGTCCAGCCGGCGTGTACATAAGGCATCACTTCCATGCGCTCGGCCTTGCGTAGGAAGGCGATCATCGCGACGACGATGAGCAGTGCCTCGAGACCCTCTCGGAGAAGGATGGTTGCCGCACCGATGAAAGTGGAAAGGGCGCTGCTGGCATGTGGCGATAGTGCGGCTTCGGCGTCATCGAGCAAGGTGCTCAGCACCTGCTCGCGGTTCGTCAGATCGTCGACGGTGGCGCCGTGCTCAATGGCCGCCCGGTATTCACCCATCGAGCCTTCGATATGCTCGAGCAGGGTGCTGTCGCGCGTGCCCAACAGGGGCTCGATCGGTTCGAAGCCATCCAGGTAGGCGGACAGAGCCAGTGTGCTCGCGCGTGGCTTGTCGCCCGCCCGGTACGCAACCAGGCTCTCTTTAAGCTTCTCGCGCACCACGGACAGCGACGACGCTGAAACTTTCGGTGCGAGCACGTCGGGATGTCGTCGGAGGTAACCCATGATCTCATCGGCCTGTTCTTGCCCGATGCGCTTGCCGAGGGCTGAAGGCGTGGTGGTGACGAGCGAGGTGAGGTCGGGGACTTCCTTGTGCACATTCGCGTCGCGCTGCCAGAGGTTCCCGCCGGCGGCTGCCACGGTATCAGGGACGGCAAAGTGGCCGACATAGAGGGCCAGCGACCAGCGATCGTCGTCGGAAAGGCTCGCGAAGCTCGGCATGGGCGTGCCGTCCACGCCTTGCGTCACGATCTGGTACAGCGAGAACACGCTGCGTTCGCGAGCGCGTTCCTGACTGGTGAAGGCGATGGGAGGCGTAGCCAGCGCCCTGGCAGCGGGGCCGTCGCCATTGCCCGTGGCGCCGTGGCACGCGACGCAGTTCTGTTCGAACAGTTGCGCGCCGTGCGCAAAGTCCGGTGTGCGTGCCGGCGCGAGGGGCACGGGATACGCGGCCAGCAGAGCGGCCGCCAACCGGTGCGAAGCATCCGCGACGTCCTTCGCGTCGGCCTTCGACGCAATCGCCTTCTGCAGCGCATTCGCTTTAGCGATCAGCGCCGCTTTCTCGGGCTTCTCGGGCAAGGCGGCGATATGCGCCGAGACGGTGGACGCGAATTCCTGCTGCTCGGCGTATTCGGCGGGGCTGGACACGGCTCCATGGTTTACCGCGCCGGCATAGTCCACGGCGATGTAATCGAGCAGGCGCCAGGCCGTCTGCGCATCGGCGGCGTAGGGTTCGGCGGCCAGGCACATCGTGGAGATCAGGAGCAGGGAGGTAAGTCCAGCGAACCACCGGATCATGCGGGAAAGCATGTTGCACGCCATTCGTAGTGAGAATCGTTATCGTACAGGAATGGCAGTCCGTGACGGGAAGCACGATTCGCGATGCGGCATGTAACCGCAGTGTTTTCCGGAGCGAAAGCCTATGGAGCCATACGGCTCTATGGGAGACGTGATCATGAACACTTCGCAAAAACTTGCCACTGGTCTGGTTGGGGTTCTGGCGGCCGCCAGCGCTGCCCAGGCACAGGACCAGGACCGCCTGCTCGACCTGCGCCGGTTCGACTCGCCTTATGTGTACGTCATGTCCAACGACATCCAGGGCAACAGCGTCGCTGTCCTCAAGCGGAATTTCTTCGGTGGCCTGGAAAAGACCTCCGTCGTGTCCACGGGTGGCAAAGGCGTTGGCGTGGGAACCACCGCCCCGCCGCCGGATCCGTTGGGTTCGCAGAACGCACTGCTCAAGAGCGCCGATGGCCGTTGGCTCTTCGCCACCAATGCCGGTAGCAACCAGGTGTCGGTATTCGCGATCGACGGCAGCCGGCTGCACCTTGTCGATGTCCAGTCGTCGGGCGGCAGTTATCCGGTAAGCGTCGCGCAGCAGGGCAACCGTTTGTATGTACTCAATGGCGCAGGGACCTCCACCATCACAGCGTTCCAGGTGACGCCGGGTGGACAGCTGGTAGCGCTGCCGGGACAGACGCGGCTGATCGGTACCGACACGCCGCTGGTCGGTAACCAGCCCAACGTCGGCATGACGCCGGCGCAACTGCAGTTCTCGCCCGATGGCCGTTGGCTCGCTGTCTCGGTCAAGGATGCGTCTGCCAAGGGCTGGTTCGAACTGTTTGGTGTGGCGCGTGACGGCAGCCTCGCCCGCGATCCGGTCATCACGCCCTCGAACGATCCGCAACCCTTCGGCTTCGACTTCGATGCGCGCGGACATCTGGTTACGTCGGAAGCGGCCGGCTCGGCGGCGAGCTCGTACGACATCGGTCGTGACGGCGACCTCAGGGCTATTTCCAGCGATGTCGCCAACCATCAGGCTGCCGCGTGCTGGTTGACCGTCTCCGGGCGTTTCGCTTTTTCCGCCAATGCCGGCAAGGGCAACATCAGTGCGTATCGCATCGGCAATGATGGCTCGCTGAGTGTCGTCAATGGCGGCGTGGCCGGTTCCCTGGAAGCGGGAGCGGCACCGACGGACATCAAGGCCTCTGCGGACGGCCTGTTCCTTTACGTAGGCAATTCGCTGGGCGGTAACGTCGATACGTTCCTGATCCTCGCCGATGGAAGGCTGCTCCAGGTCGGACAGACGCCGGTCTTCGCCGGGGCGGCCGGCATGCAGGGGCTTGCGTTGTGATCACGCGGGTTCGCCGAACTCTTACGGGGTAAATCTTAGGTAGTACTACCGGCTCGTAGCGCGACTGACGGGCCTAAGCTGCTCGTCAGTCGGCGCCACAACGGCGCCGTGAACCGGGCTGTGACGCGGGGTTCGAAGCTCTTCCCTGGGCGCGGCTTATGAGGAGCTTCCCATGCGTCGTGCCCTTTGCCTTATTGCCGGCTTGCTCGTCCTCACCGTGGCTACAGCGGCCACGCCGCCTCCGCAGAGCGGCTTCCTCGACTCCTACCCAGCCTTGCAGCCCGATCCCAAGCACGAGGGGTCTTTCATCTACCTGGCGCCGGGAGCGAGCCTCAAGGGCTTCACCAAGGTCCAGATCGATCCGATCCTCGTCTGGTACTCGAAGGATTCCACGTATCAGGGCATCGATCCGAACGAGCTGTCCGCCGTCACGGAGAACCTGCGCAAGGCGCTGGTCAAGAATCTCGAACCGACGTATCCCGTGGTCGATGCCGCGGGCCCGAACGTTCTCCGGCTGCGCCTCGCCGTCACCAACGTGATCGCGGAAAAAAAGAAGCGCGGCATCCTCGGCTACACGCCCGTCGGTTTCGTGATCGGCGCGGCGAAGAACGCCGCGACCGCCGGACCCAACCTCAACATCGCTTCGGCGACGTTGGAGGCCGAGCTGCTTGATTCCTCCGGCAAGCGCATTGCCGTGGTTATCGATCCTCTGGCTGGGCAGGACGTCGAAAAGGACAACCTCACCTGGCACGACATAGGCAAGATCCTCGATGCCGCAGGCAAGCGGCTGAGGACGCGCCTGGATAGCGACAACCTGCAGTGAATCCGCGCTTTGGCCCCCACAGTCTGTCTTGGAGAGATCGCATGAACAAAGTCCTTATTCCGGCGATCGTCTCGCTGGTCGCTTCGCTCGCCCTTGCGGCGCCAGGCATGGCCCAGGCACAGGCGGCGGAGCCCGCCATGGCCTCGACAGTGCACGGCAGGGCATTCGAACTGGCACGTCACGAAGAAACCGAATCGGCGACAGTCACGAACGTGGACCACCAGAGCCGCTTCGTGACACTGCGTGACGCCAAGGGGAGCGAGTTCACGATCGAGGCTGGTCCGGAGGTGCGTAACTTCGCGCAGCTACGGGCGGGAGATGTCGTGGCGGTCACCTACCAGGCGGCCACCGCGCTCGAGCTCCTGCCCGCGAACAGCGCCTCGCCGGGGATAGAAACCGAGAGTGACAGTACACGCGCCCCGAAGGGCGCCAAGCCGGGCGCTGACATCGGTCGGTCCGTCTCCATCACGAGCCGGATCACGGCGCTCGATCTGGCAAATCACACCGTTACGCTGACCGGCCCCGACGGCAAGCAGCGCAAGATCGAAGTGACCGACCCTGCACGGCAGGCACGCATGTCGCAACTCAAGGTCGGGGATCTTGCCAGGATGACTTACGTGGAAGGGGTGGCCGTGCAGGTCACTCCGAAGGCGACGGCAAAGCCCTGATATCACGATGCCACACCAGGCTCATCGTGCCCACGGCAAAGGCGCCGGCCAGCGCGAACTGAAGCACGCGTATCAGCCACAACGAAAGCGTCCCTGCGTCCGATGAAATCGCCGTGCTGAGGATGATCAGCATGGCGTTACAGGTCAGCATCGCCAGCCCGGCCGACGGACCGCCGGCGCTGGTGCGTTGGCCGAAGCCAAGCAGCACCGCGAACATCAGCACGCAGAGGAAGGGAAGGGTAGGCGTGGTAACCAGCAGGCTGTGCAATAACAGTCCAAGCAGGCCGCCGACCGAATTGCCGACGATCATGCCCAGCGCGTGCATGCGGCCACGTTGCGCATCGAAGTTGGCCACCAGCATCACGGTCGCGATCATCACCGGCAGCACGTCGGCGAGGCCGAAAAGCAGGTAGACCAGCATCAGTGGCATCACGATGGCGGCACCAGCCGCTGCCACGGCGCCGGGAGCCGCTGTGCGTGATACCGCGGGGGGCGGAGATCGTGCTGGCGGTGCAAGAGGCCATGCTACGTAAACGAGCTGGATGGTCAGTAACGCCACCAACATGCTCCTGATCAGGGCTGCCGGCAGTATCCCGGCCTGAGCGGGTGCGATCATCACCACCACTGGAATGGTCGCAAGGCAGATCAGGAGCAGTAGCGCGGGCAACGGTGGCCGTCCGCTGAGAATGGCGAGAAACGCCGCGAAGACGCACAGGGCGATCAAACCGAACATGACGGTGGGCGTGCCGCGAAACAGTGAGGCTAGCGCCAGCGCAAACAGCGACGCCGCGGTGATCACGATCATCAGACCCACGGCTATCTTCACGGTCGGCCTGATCGGAAGATTGGTGAGCAATACAGCAGTGAACACGGGTGCGAGAAAGCTCGGCGACCAGCGCATCGCTTCGCTGACGACGAAGGCGAGCGTGACGCCCACGGCGAAGCGAAGCACGGCCTGAAGTGTCGCGTCGCTCGTGCTCATCGCAGGTAGCTGAGCATGGCGACCATCCTTATCCACAGGCGTGCCAGCGGGTTCATGACCGAGCCCTCGCTGGTGAGTACGACGACGTTGGCCTGGGCGCCGCTGCGGCCCGGCGGAAGCTGTGCGGATGACGTGGCTGGAGCATCCAGGACGACGCGCACCGGAAAACGCTGCGGCTCGCGGAGCCAGCCGCTGGGCGCGCTGACCGTCGGTAACTGTCCGCTCGGGGCCTCGTCGCCCTGCGCGATGCCCCAGCCGACGCTATCGACGTGGGCCGGATAAACACTTCCGGGACGATCGTCGAACACGACATAGGCGCGATTGCCGGAGGCGATACGACCCAGTTGGTTCTCGCGCATCGCGGCGCTGATCCAGCGTGGCCCGTTGGCGACGAAGCTGAGTACAGGTGTGCCGCGACTGGCGAACTGTCCCGGCGACAGACGCAGGTTGGTGACGACACCGTCGCTGGGCGCGACGACCGTGCTGTGGCTCAGGTCGAGTTCGGCCTGCGCCAGAGCGGCGAGGGCCTGGCGAATCTGCGCGTTGCTGTTTCCCGTGTCGCCCATGCGGATGCGAGCCCGTTCGGTCTCCGCCTCGCCGCGGCTGATCTCGGCTCTCGTCTTCGCGATGTCCGCCCGGGCACGAATGGCCGAGGTCTCCGACAAGGCCCGTTTCGCCGACAGGTCCAGCACGATCTTGCCCAGTTGCTGGGACGCGGCCAGGTCCACGCGTTGCCGGCTCAGCTGGGCCTCGGCGACGCGCACGTCAGCCACGGAGGCATCGGCGGCCTGGGTCGCCAGCGATACGTTGGCTTGCGCTACCTGCAGGGCGATCTGAAAAGGGCGAGGGTCGATGCGGAACAACACCTGGCCCTTCTTTACCTCGTGGTTGTCGGAGACCTCCACCGACACCACTGGCCCTGAGACCTCCGGCGCGATCTGCACGACGAAGGTATCGATCGCCGCCTGCGACGTATACGGCGTGATCCGGTCGGCGAACAGGTGGTAGAGGAACATCGCGAGCAGGACCAGAAGCGCCAGGCGGACGAGGCGTCGAATCCGCTGCGCACTCGCCGCGGCGGTGACGGCGGCATCGTCGGTGCGCGCGGAGCCTGGCGGTGCGGTATCGGTGGTTGTCTGAGTGGACATCGTCGCCCTCGTCGTCTCGTGAGTCAGCGTGTAAAGGAGAGGGGAGGGGCCGCCTGCTGTGCAAGAGGCAACGGCGCCACCTGTTCAATCCAGTCGCCGCCCAATGCGCGATACAGGTCCACCAGCGCCCGTAAGCCGTCGCCGCGTGCCGAGCTCAGGGACAGCTGCGCAGAGAAGAGGCTGCGTTCGGTATCGAGTACTTCAAGGTAGTCGGTGTAGCCGTTGTCGTAGCGATAGCGTGTGAGCTCGACCGCGCGTGTCAGTGCCACGACCTGCCGCTCGAGCGAGGCAACCAGCGTTCGCCTGGCCTGGATGGCGGCAAGGGCGTCATCGACATCGCGGAACGCGCTTTGAATCGTTTGCTGGTACGCATCCAGCGCCTGCTCGCGCCGCGCCTCCGCCTGCCGGTTCGCCGCGTCGATTGCGCCGCCGGCGAAAAGCGGGCCGAGCAGCTGGCCGGAGAACGACCACGTACGCGCCGGGCCGGTGAAGAGGTTATCGAGCGCCCTGCTGGCAGCACCACCGGTACCCGTCAGTGCGACTGAGGGGAAATAAAGGGCCCGCGCCGCGCCTATCAGTGCATTGGCGGCGACCAGCTGCTGCTCCGCCTGGAGGATATCCGGGCGCCGGGTGATCAGGTCCGACGGCAGGCCGGCAAGGATCGGCGGAACACTCAATTGCTGGAGGGTGCGGCCGCGCCGGATCGGGCCCGGATTGCGACCGACGAGAACCGACAGTGCATGTTCCTGCTGGGCGATGGCCTGCTGGATCACGGGAATGGATGCCACGGCGGTTTCGTATTCGGCCGTCACCTGCATCATCTCGAACTCGGAGACCGCTCCGCCATCCAGGCGCATCTGAAACACCTCGACGTTGCGTCGGCGACCTTCGAGCGTCGCCTTCGAGACCTCGAGCTGGCGGTCCAGGTCGAGCAGCGTGATGTAACCGGAGACGATGGTGGAGACGAGTGTCAGGGCGACGCCGAGCCGCGCCTGTTCGGTGGCGAACAGATTGGCTTTCGCTGCTTCGGTTTCGCGCCGCACACGTCCCCAGAGGTCCAGCTCCCAACTGGCAGACAGGAGCGCCGAGTAGTTGTTGCTGATGGGACTGACGCTCGCCGGCAGCCTCGTCACGTCCTGACTGGCCCGCTGGCGAACAGCGCTCGCTCCATAGCCTAATTGGGGAAGACCCTGCGCCCTGGTACCGACGACGACCGCGGCGAACTCATCGACACGCGCCGTGGCGATGCGAAGGTCATGGTTGGCCACTAGCCCCTCGTCGACCAGCGCATTGAGCTCGTCATCGCCGAAGCTTCGCCACCATGCCGGTACCGTGGCCAGGGTTGCTATAGCGGTGGAGGAGTTTGGCGCCGTCGCATCCGGGAACCGGTAGGTCGCCGGGACGTCGACGTCCGGGCGAATGTAGTCAGGTCCCAACGCGCACCCGTTATTGACGCATGCGATCGCGACCACGGCCAGGGCGATGGGGAATGAACGCCAGCCGATGCGCGTTCCGCGAACCACGGCTCTTCCCTCTGTGGCACTGGCTGGGAGCGACCGGTGAAGATCGAAGGCTCTGCCATCCGCAGGCTACTGCCTAGGGCACTTGTACCTAAACGGACTAAGTGAAACTACTGACATTGAGAGCATCCGTCTCTGCGATGCTGCACGTCAGAAGGCGCTTACCTCCTCTGCCAACGAGGGTTCACAGCCATGACCAGTGAAACACTCATGCCGGCCGTCGTGGCTACGCCGACGAACAGACAGCGTGCGTATGTTCGTTACGTCACGGCGATCCTGATCGACCTGGTCGTACTGAACCTCTTTGCCGAGTACTGGAAGAACGTGTTCATCGACACGTTCACTACTTCCTTGCTCGCCGCGATCGTCCTGCAGGTGCTTTTGAAACTGACGATGGCCCTGGAGCATAAGATTGGAGCTTTCTTCAAGGCACGACCAGGTCGGCTCAACACGGGTCTCAGGTTCTTCTTTGCCTGGCTGGTGTTGTTCGGTTCGAAGTTCGTCATCCTCGAAGCGATCGCGCAGATGTTTGGCGAAGACGTCCGCTTCCTCGGGGCGTTCCATGGTGTCGTCGCACTCATCGTCGTCATCGTCGCGATGCTCGCCGCCGAAGAGGTTTTCGTGAGGATCTACCGGAAGCTGGGAGACCATACGACGACGGCTGAATCCGGGGCGAGCCGAGAGCAGGCGCTATGAGGTGACCGGTTCGCAGGTCGGGAAATCGGTATATCCCTTCTCGCCGTCTCTCGTGTAGAACGTCGACTTTTCGGCTTCGGCCAGCGGCCAGTCATGGCGGAGGCGCTCGACCAGATCGGGGTTGCCGATGTACGGACGCCCGAACGCGATGAGGTCGACCAGGCCGGTGTCCAGCGCCGCCTGTGCTGACGCGCCGTCGAATCCACCGCACCAGATCAGGCTGCCGGAGCGAACAGATAGCCGTTCGCGCCGTGGATTTCCACGCCATCAAAGCCTGCGCGGCTGGCGTTGACGAACGCAGCGGCGAACTCGTCCACGACCATGGCCGCCTCCGCGGTCTCGATCTGACGTGGCGCACTGGCGCGAATAAAGGTGAGCTTGCCGCTGGTATCGTGGATGAAGACGTCCGATTCACTGGCGCGTTCGGCCGTCACGCCCCAGGGTGCCTCACCGTTCGGGAGCATAGAGGTATGCGCCAGCCTGCCAACATGCCAGGCCTGCATGAAAATCGTCCCGCCATGGCGATGGACCTCGTCGGTGACCAGGCGCCAGCCCTGCACCTGTGCTTCAGTGTAGATGCCCGGTGTCCAGGCGTAACCTTTCGTACGTGGGGACACGTCGGTCGCCTCCGTCACGATCAGGCCCGCACCGGCGCGCTGGCCGTAATAGGTAGCCATCAGCGCGTTGGGCACGTCCCCCGGCGAGGTCCGGGTTCGGGTCATGGGCGCCATCACGGCGCGATTCTTTAACACGAAGGTACCGCCGAGCGCATGGTTTTCGAACAAGGTAGTCATCGATGAATTCTCGAACGGCAGAATGGATCGACGTAAGCTAGTGTCCTTGCATTCCGCTTTCCACCCACCATTTGGTGGGTATGATGACCATCACCAAACATCTTCCCGGGTTACCTCTTGAGCGCGCGCTCGGGGTCATTTCCGGTCGCTGGAAAGCCGTCATTGTCCACGTGCTTTTGAGCGGTCCCAAGCGAACCAGCGAACTGGGGAAGCACATTCCATCGCTGACGCAGAAGGTGCTGATTCAACAGTTGCGCGCGCTTGAAGATCACGGCCTTGTCTTTCGCACGGCGGGCGCCGATGACGCGCATCGCGTCGATTACGCGTTGACGCCGTTAGGGCTGAGCCTTGAGCCGTTGATCGCGCAGCTTCGGGCATGGGGCGAGCATCATGCCGAGGAACTCGATGACACCGACCGGTTGCTGCCCTGCGAGGCGGTGGTGCGTCCGCTCATAAGCAGCTAAGCCGCCTTCATAAAAAAAGGCAGGCCTGTCCGATGAAACGAGAAGGCCTGCCTCTTTAACAGGACGCCTTGTTCAAGCGGGTACGCAGCGCCAGGTAGCCTTGCCGTTGATCACACCAACGAATTGAGCCACCTGCCCGTCAGGACACACCGGGGCATTGCTGGGGGCATGGTTCAGATCCCCGCGGTTGCCTATGCCGCCGGCATTTGCCGATGCGGCTGCCGCGATCATGACAAGAGCAATGAATACCATCTTCATATCGACGTTCTCCCGCTTGGTGAGAGATCCACATCTACCACACCAAAATATCCTCGCCACGTGTCACTGGCATTCGTTGCCGTTATTGCGCCTGGATTTGCGCCACTGGGGAGGGCTCAAGATAATACGGATCGGGTCGATAGCCTCCACATATGATAAACAACATATCTCCGATCATCATGACGCGCCTCGCCGCGTCGTCGACGGGCAGGACCGCGGGCGAGCCGCTTGAAACAAAGCCGGCGGTACAGCCTTCGGTCGTCATCAGCCTCAGTGGGGCCGGGGGGCCGGATACGGCAGCCACGTACCCCCGTCCCTCTATGCCGGTCTGGCAGATGCACTCGGACGACGCCGTGACCATGCGTATAGCCCGGCAGTACAACGTCGAGACGAACACAGGAAGGTTCAGTGGGATCGGCGCGGCGCTGGTCGGCCAGTTCGGCAGTAGTGGTGCGGACTTCGCGCAGTCGGTGTCGCTGCATCCGTCCGCCAGCTCTGCGAGTACTGCGTTCAACCTCAAGATCACGACGGCGAGTGGCAAGGCGGTGACGTTCTCCCTCATGGGTAGCGAGGGCGAGCTGGCCGTGCAGACGACGGCCAGCGATGGGCTAGACGATAGCGAGCGGGCCGCAGTGGCCAAACTGGCAGACGGTTTCCAGAGCGCCATCGACGGCATGGCGGGGCAACCGCCGAAGCTCGATCTCACCGCACTGGCCGGCTTCGATAAAGGCGAGCTCGCCTCCGTGGACTTCAGTGCGAGCACGGCCAGCGACGGCCAACCACCCATGACGCTCGCCCTGCATGCAGACGCGACCTCCCGCGCCGTGAAAGTGACCTCGGGCGCCGGCACGATCGACATCGGTGTGGATGATGCCTCGGCCGCTATTCTCGGCACAGGCGCGCAGCGCACGGCCGCGATGGCGAACTACCTCGACCAGATCGACAAGGCGACGGCGCGTGGACACGGTGATCGTGCGCTCGCGGCGATGTTCAAGGACGCGTTCACTGAGCTCAACGCCGCCGACGATGCCAAACCGGGTAGCACGAACGTCGCAAGTCCTCAGCGTTCGAAGAGCGAGCACGCGATGCTTAGCGGCCTGGCGGATTTCCATGCCAGCTTCGCGCAGCGGGCCGTCGCGTCGAACCCGATGCATCCGGACGAAGTGGATGGGTTCTCCTACGACGTCTCGCAGTCCACCCATATGGGCGCCGCCGATACGAGGAATCGCGAGCTGTCGCAGCAGCGTTCGTCACACCTTCTTGCCAGCTTCCACTCGCCCTTGAGTGGCGGTTCGCTTGCGCTCACCGGTAGCCCGTCATCGCAGAACTATCTGTATACGCAGATCGACGACAAGTCGAGCAGCCAGGCCGACATCGCATATCGCAACGGAATCATGGTCAAGGCTGCCTTGACGCTGTCGGCGAGCCAGTCCACCCATCAGATGAAGTACGTGATGGGTAAGCTTGTCGAGGATACGATGACGCCGGTGACCCATTCAGCTACCCGCGATGCGCTCGAACTGTTGGACAACGGACAGGACGACGCCGTCAATCAGAGCGCGCGGCTCGAATCGGACCCTTCAAAGCTCTGAAGAGGCGTGCCAGGCTCTCCGGGCACGCCCCACATCCGGCCTGGGCGCCCGCCAGGCTACTCCACGATATTCGCCGTCACGTGATACACACGTCCGCCCCACCCGTCATTGGGGAAGGCGTCCGACACCTTCAGGTAGACCGGTTTGGAACCGTCGGCGCCGGCACCTAGGTACGGCGTCAGGTCGACGGTACGGTCGGCCTTGTTCGAGCCGTCGGTGACCGGTTGCGTCTCTTGCAGCACGGTCGTCCAGTGCTCATTGTCGGAACTGGCCTGCACCAGGAACTCGGCGTCGATGGTCAGGGTGACGTGCGCCGAGGTGGTATCGGCGGGGAAGGGCAGGCGATAGGTGAAGTGAGCATTGCCGTCGGCGAAGCGGTTCTGCACGCCATTGCTCTGTGAGCCGCCGGCGTCGAACAGCCACGGGTTTTCGTCCACCGTGCCGGTGTCGAAATCTATCGTGTGCGCGACCAGCACGTCGGCCTGCGTCGTAAAGCTTAGCCCGGGTGCCACAAGCTTGGCGGTAATCATGTGGTGGCCGTCGGTGGCTGTGCCCGGCACGCTGACTTTCAATGCAACGGTGCTGCTGACGGGAATCGCATTGCCATGAGGTTGCAAGCGCACGAGTGAGGCACGAGGCGATGCGTTCCATCCCGCGGGAGCATCGACAGAGGCTAGCGCCAGGAGCGGGAAGAAGCCGGTCGCCGAACTGCCGAGATCGATGGGGATGCTCGTAACGCCCGAGGCCGCAGGCATGACGACCGGTTGCGCCGGGGACATGGTGGCGGCCAACGAAGCCAGTGGCGTGAAGGCAGGTACATTGCCAATGAGGGCACTGAGCGCGCTCGCCTGGGTGCGCCAGTCGAAAACATTGGGGTGATCATCGCTGGTCGCGCCGGACCAGCGGGTACCGAGTCGACCGGCGGCATCGCGGTCGTCGTCCCAGATGCTTGCGGCTTGCTGTTCGAGGAATGCGGCGTAGCCGCGATCGTGCGTGGTGTCGACCAGGTCGCTCCAGTAGCGCATGAAGATGCCTTTGAACTGCTTGCCGTTGTCATCGCAGGTCTGGTCGGTGGCATCACAGGTTTCGGTCAGCACACCGTTGTTCACCAGTGCGTCGGGGCCGACCGCTGCATCGGCCAGACGCCGCACGGAGGTGAGCACTTGTGGGTCGCGGGTTGCGCGCCAAAGCTCCAGGCCGGCGCCGATTGCCAGGCCCTGGTTGTAGCTCCACACGTTCTGGCCGTTGTTGGTGCAGGCATTGGTGAGGCCGTCGTTGACCAGGCCGTTGGCATTGATCATCCCGCTGCCCTGGAACCACGTCCAGGCTGTTCTGGATCGGCCCAGCCACAGCGTGTCGCCAGGAATCCGGTTGTGCAGTTCGGCGGTGAGCCGGATCCACAACCCGTTGGTGATGGCGTTCTTGTACGTGCGCTCGCCGTCCCACCAGACGCCACCGCCGCAGGTGCCTGTGTCCCAGTACCCGTCGACGTAATTGGCAATCGTCACCGCCATGTTCAGGTACTTCGGATCGTGGGTCAGGTCATACGCCTGCAACCAGGTCAGGCCCCACCATTCGGAATCGTCGATGGCACGGCTGGTGAAGTTGCCCAGCAGCGGATCGCCAGACAGCACGCCGGCGGGAAACACGCCTTTGTCTTTCTCGAAGGTGTTGTTGAGCTGTCCGAGATAGCGGCGGTCGCCCGTGCGCTGCATGTAATCGCCGACGGTCTGCAGGGCCACGGCCGAGTTCCACCAACTGGACGGGAACCAGGCCTTTCCGGGTTCATAGGAACTCATTAATACGTCGGCCGCGACGCGGGCGCGGGCCATGGCCGTGGGCCCGTCGGTTGGTCGAGGAGGCGACTGGGTCTGCTCCGCTGCCGTCGATGGGAAGGTGGCGGCCATGGCCGTCAGGCTGGCTACGGCCAGCAGTGTCGATACGCGTATGCGCAGTACGCCGGGCTTCATGTTCGGAAGCGCTCCTCTGGGAAAATTTAGACGTCTAAATTTAGGCAACGACTCGCGAGAATCCGCCGAGTGTTGCAGAGGCGCTTCGTCGAAAGTGAGAACCAGGTCAAGGCAACGGTGCTTACGCCAATGCGGCGTCGAGTGATCTGCACGAATGCTGCGCCGCAGCTTGCGAACATATAATCATTAAATACTACAATTGAATCGAGCGGGAATTTTGACCGGTTGTGACTATGGGATAGAGAGCAGGGCGACCTGCTCTTCGGGGAACGTTTGTCTTATGGATTTCGACAGGCGCCCATTCACAGGCGCCTCCTTCGTCTGCACAGGAGAGTCGCGCTATGCAAGTTCATCTTCCTTCCCTGACCCGTCTGGCCATTGCCTGCGGACTGCTGTCCCTGGCGGCCGGCGCATCGGCCCAGGTCAACGGTGTCGGACAAAAGCCGTATCTTGGCTGGAGTAGCTTCAGCCAGCAGACGCTCGATTCTGCTTTCCTCACCCAGGCCAACATGGTCAGGCAATCCGACGCGCTGGCGTCGTCGGGCCTGCAGGCGCACGGGTATACGTACATCAACCTCGATTCGGGCTGGCAGGGCGGATTCGACGCCAACGGTCGTCCTACGCCTGACCCGACGACGTTTCCCGACATCAAGGCGATGATCGATCACATTCACGCCAACGGTCAGAAAGCAGGCATCTACTGGATCCCCGGCGTCGAACAACCGGCAGTGCAGGCCAATTCTCCCATCCTTGGTACGCCGTACCACATCACCGACATCCTCGCGGTGCCGTACCGCGCCGGTAATGCGTTCGGTGGACCGGGGACCTCGCCGTATCACTACAAGATCGACTTCTCGAAGCCGGGTGCGCAGGAGTACATGGATTCGGTAGTGGCCCTTTTCGCGTCGTGGGGCGTGGATTTCATCAAGCTCGACGGTGTGACTCCCGGCTCTTATAGCGACGACCTGAGCATCGACAATCGGGACGATGTCGTGGCGTGGTCGAAGGCCATCGCGCACAGCGGCCGCCCAATCTGGTTGACGGTGTCGTGGCAGGTCGACAAGGATTATCAGGACATCTGGAAAACCTATGCCAACGGGCGTCGCATCGACGACGACGTGGAATGCGAAAGCCGTTGCGCCACGCTGACCAACTGGCCACGCATCGAGAAACGCTTGCGCGATCTGCCGTCCTGGCAAGACACCTCGGGGCCGACGACGGGCTGGAATGATCTCGACTCGCTGGACATCGGTGACGGCGCCCTCGACGGCCTGAGCATCGACGAGAAGCGTTCAGCCATGACGATATGGTCGATGGCGAACGCACCGCTTTACCTTGGCGGTGACCTTACGCGTCTGGACGATACCGGCAAGCGTCTCGCGGGCAACGACGAGGTGATCGCCGTAGACCAGTCCGGCAAGCAGACGAAGCAGGTGCTGGCTGGCGATATCAACGTATGGGTGACCGACCTCGGAAACGGCCGCTACTACGTGGCGCTTTTCAACATGAATGCGACGACGACGGTCGCCAACCTGCCCTGGCATGTGGTCGGCATGACCGGTGCGCGTCGCATGCGCGACTTGTGGACCCATCAGGAGCTCGGACCATCGCTTGCCGACCATCAGGTCGTATTGCCCGCCCATGGCACGCAGTTGTTGCTGGTCGAGGCACTGCCAGGTCATGTCGCGGCAACACCCACGACCAGTTACGAGGCGGAGCAGGGCACTCTGGGGGGCAATGCCGCTGCGTATGCATGCCCTGGCTGTTCGAACGGGTTCAAGGTTGGTGGGCTGGGACTCGGTGCCAACAATACGGTAAGCATCGACGGCGTTTATGCGCCGCATAGCGGCACATATCTCATGCAGATCGATTCACTCACCCTCGGCCTGCGCTCGTACCTCTACCAGGTGAACGATGGTCCGTTCCGCACCTTCAACTCAGGTGGAAGCAGCTTCCAGTTGCCCTCGAGCAGCACGGTTCCCGTATGCCTTCAGAAGGGGCTGAACCACATCCGCTTCGGTAACACGGTCAGCTACCCACCGGATCTGGATCGCATCGTGATCAGTGGGACTGGTGACGCACCCTTGCCAACGAGTACGACCTACGAGGCAGAATCTGCCATCCTCGGCGGTACCGTCACCGCCGGGTTCAGCAATTATTCCTCGGGTCTGGCCAAGGCGGGAAATATCGGCGGCGGCAGCGCAAACAGCGTGACGTTTACGAACGTCACAGCTCCCTATGCGGGCGTCTATCAGCTCGAGATCGACTACGCCACGAGCGGAGCTCGCTCGCTGTTCCTCTCGGTCAACGGAAAGGCAGCGCAAGAACTGAGCCTGGATGGGAGCAGCTTCGATGACCCGGTGGCCAAGGTGCTGGAAATCCCGCTTCACGCCGGGCAGAACACCATCCAGCTCGGCAATCCCAGTGGTTTCTCACCTGACCTCGATCGCATCGTGGTGACACCGCGGGTGTTGCCGGCCTTGCTCGGCGTTTCTACACAGGCGTGCAAGCAGGACATGCGTTGACTGAGGCGGGATAGCCTCATGTTGATCTAAGCGGCATGGCTTCATGTGGGAGCCGCTTCAGCGGCGATGGCCAGTCAGTGGCAAGCACCCATCGCCGGCGAAGCCGGCTCCTACACTTCCGCCGGACACGGTTGGTTCTCTATGCTAGGTTTCGCTGGCAGGGGGATTCTTCGGGGAGAGCGGTAGATGGCGATCACCAACGAGGCGGTCCGCAAGGGCCTGCGGGCGGGATTGTTCGGTTGTGTCATGACGTGCTCGGTGCCGGCTGTCCAGGCTGCGACGGCGCCCGGGTTCGATGTTGGGTCGGCGAATGTCGCAGTAGCCGACCCCTCCGTGCCCAGGCCGCCAGGCAAGGCCTGCACGGTCGAGCTCTTCAACGGCTTCACCTTCCGGGATTTTTCCAACCATCCCTATACCTATGCGCCGCCGGTGGGTTGCGGCAAGTCGTGGTCGAAAGTCGTGCTCGAAGCCGATTTCTCGGTAACGGCGGGCCGCCAGTTCGACCGTACCGCGTCCTTGTGGCTGGCGGGTGCGAATATCTACTTCGGCACGACACAGGAGCCCTCCGCCACGGTCTCCCCCAGCTGGCACGTCGAACGCGATGTGAGTGACTTCGCCAGCGTGTTGGGCCAGCCTCAAACCGGTCAGGCGATCCTGGGCAATATCGTCGACGGAACCTATACCGGGATCATCAGCGGCTCCGCACGCCTCGTCTTTTACCCGGCAAACGTGTTGGCACCGAAGGTGGATGCGCCCGATGCGGTGTTTCCGCTATCGGACGGCACCGGAGGCGGCACCGTTGCACTCAATACCGGCAACGATGTGCTGTCACGCACGCTCACCTTGCCTACCAACGTGGAACGCGCCTATCTGGACGTGTTCGCCCAGGGGCAGGGCGGCGACGAGTTCTGGTACTCCTGTGTACCCGACGCGCTGGCCGATGAAGCACAGAGTTGCGGCGGCGGTTCGTACCGTGAAGTGCAGGTTTCCATTGACGGACAGCAAGCAGGTGTCGCTCCGGTCTATCCGTGGATCTTCACCGGTGGCATCGATCCCTACATGTGGCGTCCCACGCCGGGCGTGCAAGCGCTCAACTTCCTGCCTTACCGCGTCGATCTGACGCCTTTCGCCGCGCTGCTCAACGACGGCAAGCCGCATGCGTTGGCTATCGGCGTCACGGGTGCCAATGGCAACTTCTCCGTCACCGGCAACCTGTTCGTCTACCTCGATCGTGGTCGGAAGGTGTTGACCGGTGCGGTTACCTCCAACACTTTGCAGGGCCAGGCAGCCGTCGCCTCGATCGACAATCAGTTGACCGAGGCGGCCGGCGTCGTAAGCGGCTCGATCGCGACGCGCGCCTCTCGCAGCTTTCGCGTGGCCGGTTACGTGGACACCTCGCGCGGGAGGATTTCTACCGACGTGAACCAGACCGTGACCTTCCGCAACACGCAGTCCTTCACGATCGATCCAGCGCACTACCAGCAAGGCATCGACCAGCTCGCGACAGTCGACAGCACCACGAAGACACGGCAGGGGCCGCTCGGCTTTACCGTGACGACGCAGGCTCACTTTGACTATCCGCTGCTGGCAAGCTTCGGCTACACCTTCGACACCGAAGGCAACATCGTTACCGCACCAAGCGCGGTTACGCAGGGCTTCTCGCGCCAGTTCAGCAAGAAGTTGGGCAATCTGGTCCTCTACCGCAGCGATGTCGACAACAGCATCGATACGGCCGATACACTCGCCTTCACAAATGGCGCCGTGACAGGGCACTCGGGCCAGCGCAGTACCCAGCAATTCCGTGCAAGTGACAATCTGGGCAGCTGCTACGGTCGCGACGTCTCCACCACGATGGGCGTCCTTACCACCGCGACGGATGGCGGCGATTGCCCGCAGGGCCGCAACCGGTTGTTGTGGTTCACGCATCCGGACGGCTCGCCCGATACATCCAGAACAGAGGACCCTGGGATCTTCTGATCTTGCCTCCCACATGGATGTCGAATCCCGGGCCGGTCGTTCGTCGTTATAGTCAAGGCGGGCGATCGGCCTGGCCAGAGCGGGAGAGTCCCATGGCTAAGTTTGTCTTCGGATTGAACCAGTCCCTGGATGGGTACGTCGACCATCAGGCGTTTGGCCCTGATCAGGCGCTCTTTCGTCACTTCATCGAGCAAGTGCGCCAACAGACCGGCATGATTTACGGCCGCCGCATGTACGAAGTCATGCGTTATTGGGACGAAGACTCCCCGGACTGGGATGAAGAAGAGCGCGAGTACGCCGCGGTTTGGCGCAGCCGACCGAAATGGGTGGTGTCGCGTACGCTGACATCGGTCGGCCCGAACGCCAGCCTCATTGGCAATGACGTTGAGTCGGAACTACGGGCGCTGAAGGCCGGGCTTCCCGGGGACATTGAAGTCGCGGGCCCGGAGCTCGCGCAAAGCCTGGCCGACCTTGGCCTGGTCGATGAATACCAGATCTACCTGCATCCCGTGGTGCTCGGTCACGGCAAACCCCTTTTCGCAGGCCCTCGGCCGCGACTTAACCTCGCGGCCAGCGAGGTAATCAGTGGAGGCGTCATCAGGCTGACCTACGTGTAATTGTGTAGCAGCTGGGTACCGGCGTAAGTTACGCCTAACGTTACGCCTAACACTCACCGGAACGGAACCGGTCCGCATATGCCACCCACCAAGCTAGTCAGTACTGGAGCGGAGCGCCAGAAGGCGTTCCGTGACCGGATGACACGGATGGGCATGACGATCCCCAGGATCTACATGACCGAGGGCGAGCAGGGGCAGGTCAGGGAGTTCCTGCGGCATCACCGCAACGAGCGGACCGATCTATTGATCGGTGGGATGGATTTGCAGGCCATGAGCCAGAAATGGACGACGCAGCGCTTGTTCGATGCGTTGCAGGAGCATGCCGGTAACCAGCAGCAATTCTCGCGTGTGTGGCTACAGGCCACACCGGCGTCGATCGAACTTGCGTTGGCGGCCTATGGTGACCAGCCAGTGCACCTGGTGGTGACCGAGTACGACATACGCATGACGACAACGCTCTGCGATCAGCGCACGGTGCAGGATCCCTTGCGCTTCAACGAGGCCTGCCTGCGCCTGGGTCCGAACATGCCGCTGTCGAATGTGGGCCTGGTGGGCTCGCAGTACATTTTGTTTGGCCAGCTGTCTGCGCATTCGCCGCTGGCGAATATCGTCGAGGAACTCGATGTCATGGGTCGGAACGTGATCGATGCACAGGCCGAACTCGCCCACCTGATCGGGTAGGGAACGACGCCTCAACCCCTCTTATGAGAAGCCTCTCCTGCTCTTTGCGGCAGCGGCCGCGTGCACGCGAATTTTGTGTCGAGTGAGACGTTTTCCAACTTTTCCAGATGTTCCGCGTTACCACCCCGGTGTTGCGCCGGGCCTTTTTTAAACCTTAAGGACATTCAGCCATGACCTGGCTTATTGCTATCGCAGTTGCCGTTGTCGTACTGATCGTGCTCGTCGCTAGTTCCAATGTCATCGTCTACATCCCCAACGATCGCGTCGGCGTGGTCGAACGGCTATGGGGTGCGCCGTCGGTCACTCGGGGACTGATCGCGCTCAATGGCGAGGTGGGTTATCAGCCGACCTTGTTGCGTGGTGGTTTGCATTACTTCGTTCCGTTCCAGTATCGCGTGCACAAGGTCGACCTGGTAACCATTCCGCAGGGCGAGATCGGCTACGTTTTCGCACGTGACGGTCACGATCTGGAGGAGGGCCAGGCACTTGGTCGCACGGTGCAGCCCGGCATCGAGGACGTTGCCGCCTTCTTGCGTGCTAACGGCCAGAAGGGTCCGCAACGCACCATTCTTCGCGAAGGTACGTATGCGTTCAACGTGGCGCAATTCGCCATCATCACGGCGTCGCGCGTGCATGGATTGCTGCTGTCCGAAGAAGAGCGCAGCACCATCGACCACATGGGCAGCGTGCTGAAAGAGCGTGGCGGCTTCTCGCCGGTGATCATCGGTGGGCGTCGCGAGAAGGCCTCGGCGGATGCGGATGACACCGCCAACGACATGCTTGGCGTGGTGACGGTGCACGACGGCCCGGTGCTGCCGCCGGATGAAATCGTCGCGCCGCGCGTAGGCCAGGATGCGGCCGACAAGGCGACGTTCCACAACAACTTCCAGAATATCGATGCATTCCTGCGTGCCGGGGGTAATCGCGGCCGCCAGCACCAGGTGCTGGTGGAAGGTACGTACTACATCAATCGCCTGTTCGCGACGGTGGACTTCATCCCCAAGACCGTGGTGCCGGTTGGTTTTGTCGGCGTGGTGGTCTCGTATATCGGCAAGGTCGGTACCGACCGCTCGGGCGAGGGTTACTCGCATGGCGAGCTGGTCGACAGTACCTGCCGAGGCGTGTGGAAGGAGCCGTTGCTGCCGGGCAAGTACGCGTTCAATCTCTACGCGGGCAAGATCCAGCTGGTGCCGACGACCAACTTCATCCTGAAGTGGACGCCGGAGGTGACCAATGTGCACAAGTTCGACGAGAACCTCTCCGAGGTGTCGCTGATTACCAAGGACGCCTTCGAGCCGCTGTTGCCGCTATCGGTGGTGGTTCACATCGACTACCGCAAGGCGCCGCTGGTGGTGCAGCGCTTTGGTGACATCAAGCGCCTGGTCGACCAGACGCTGGATCCGATGGTCAGTGCGTACTTCAAGAACATCGGCCAGACGAAGACGCTCATCCAGCTGATCCAGAACCGTGCGGATATCCAGCAGCTGGCCAGTGTCGAGATGATGGAGCGCTTTGCCGCCTACAACCTTGAACTGCAGGAAGTGCTCATCGGTACGCCGCATGGCAGCACCGGCAATCCGTCGGGTGCACGTATCGACACGCTGCTCAACCAGCTGCGTGACCGCCAGGTGGCGATCGAGCAGGTGGCGACGTTCGAACTGCAGGAGCTGTCGGCGGTGAAGGAGCGTTCGTTGCGCGAGGCGCGTGCCAAGACGGATATCCAGGCCGAGCTGACCAATTCGGTGATCCATATTGATATCAAGAAGAACGTCGGTGACGCCAACGTGGTGGAGGCGAGCAAGCGCGCGAATGTGATCGGTATCGATGCGGATGCCGAACGTCGCCGCCTGACCGCCGAAGGTGACGGCCGTGCTTCGGCGATCGCCGCGGTGGGTAAGGCTGAGGCCGAAGCGATCCAGGCGAAGTCGGCGGCCTTGACCGGCGAGGGTGCGCGTCTGCAGCTGATCAATACACTGGGTGCGCAGTTTGCCGAGGCGATTCGCGATGGCAAGATCGCCATCGTGCCGAAGATCTCGCTGGGTGGTGGCGATGCGGGTGGCAACGGATTGTCTTCGCTGATTCAGTTGGCTAGCTCGTTGTTGGCTGAGCGGGCGGATGCAGAACTCTCCGACGGGAAAGCGTTGCAAAGCACGCAGGGTTAAATGTTGTAGCAAACGTGAGATGGGGGAGGGCATCCAGATGATGTCCTCCCCTCGGACTACTGAAGTAGTTTTACGGGATGGCGCTCCGTACAAGTGACGATGCGCGCTCCATGGGCACCTGACTACAGTGCGATGTTGCATGACGTCCAGGGAGAAAACCCGTGCCTAACCTCAGCGATCTGTCACTTGAGATGCTAAGCGCTGTCCTGAAGGATCGCGACATCTTCAACCTCTCCAATGTCTATGTCGCCGGTATCGAGGTAACGCAGGCAATTCAGTGGTACGAGGCCAGGCAACACCTCACGGACAAGAGCGATCAGGGACCCGACAACGGGGTCACTCTTGTTGCCAACAAGCCTGCATGGGTCCGCGTCTATATCGGCGGCTTCATCGCGCATAGCGGAGTCACGGGCACCCTGACGATGCAGCGTCGTAATGCTCACTTTGCCTGGGAGGATGTTGGTGTTCTCGATCAGCAAGGCTATAGCAGTGTGAACTACGATCCGGGCACGTCGTATGCCGAAACCCGGCGCCGTCTTTACCACACACTCAACTTTGTCATCCCGGCCGGGAAGATGCGTGGGAACTTCCGGGTGGTGGCAAAGATTGAGTCAGCCAGAGGTTCGTCTGCCAGCGGATATGCGGACGTCGATGCGACTTTGTTGCAGACGCTGCAGATACGAGGCATCCCCATCCGCTACTGGGGCAAGAACACCGCGGGTAACTCCGTGCAGATCGGCCCGACCACGGCGGCGGAGTTCGCCAGTACGGCCACCTGGGCGATGCTGACCTATCCTGTCGAGAACGTGCCGAGCATCACCCTGGCAGGCATCTTTACCTGGTCCGAGACGCTGGCCGGACCAGCCGTCGTCCCCGGCGGATGCTCGACCGGCTGGAACGATCTGCTGTACTGGTTGCAGCTTGCCAAGGTCATCGACGGGACCAAGCCGGGTGTCATCTACTACGGTCTGCTACCTGCCGCCACGCCCAACGGTCCGGTCATCGGCTGCGACATCGGTGGCGCAAGCGCGGGAATTTCGGGTGACGGCATTACGATGGCCCACGAGATGGGGCACTACCAGGGCTTCCCCCATTCGCCTTGCGGAAATGTCGGGACGCCCGATGCCAATTATCCTGCATATGAGCCCTACGACACCGTCGGCGCACGCATCGCGAGCATTGGCGAATTCGGCCTGGACGTGAGCACGGGAGCGATCTATGACCCGGCCACCACGAAGGATTACATGTCCTACTGCGGTCCGCAGTGGACGTCGCTCTATCACTACAACGCCCAGATGGGGAGCAGCTGGTTCAATCCCCGCTACGTCTCCTCGGGCGACCGGCCGGCGTGGTGGGACCACTACCAGCTCTACCGCAAGTACTCCATACCGCGCGACCTGCCTCGCCCGGGGCCGGTCGAAGAGTTCCTGGTTCACGAGCGGACCGTTGTGCAGCTCGAGCCATCGATTGTCGTCACCGGCATGCTTCACGATGGACAGCTCGACATCCGGTCGGTGCTTCGCGTCGACGCCGCTCGGGGGAGTGGCGACAGGGGCGAGGAGCTGCTGGAAATCCTCGATGCTGGCGGAACTGTCATCGCAAGCGGGGCGTTCCATTACTCCCCCGTGGGCGCGTGTGGGGGGAACAGTGGCGGATCAGGACACGATGGCGGTTGTGGTTGTGGTTGCGGCGGCCTCGCGGGCGGCCGATCGGAATGTCCGCGCGTCGTACAGGCGATCCTTCCTGATGTGGATGGGGCGGCCGCCATGCGAGTCGTCCGTCGCGGCGAAGTGGTATGGAAGCGGGAAGCTCCCAAGCGCGTGCACGCCCTCGACGAGGTACGTGCCGAGGTGGGGCATGAAGAGATGGCTGTGGAGTGGCACGTTTCCGAAGGCGAAGTCAGCGAGACGCACCTTCAGCTATCGAGCGATCGCGGTGAAACCTGGAGCTTGCTGGAGCTCGGAGTGCGGTCGACCACGACGAAGATTCCCTTGAATGTTCTCCCGCCCGGTCGCCACCTCGTTCGGGTGCTTGTATCGAACGGATTCCACACCGTGACGTCGAAGCCGGTAGACATTTCGGTCCCGGCCCGCCCACCTGTGGCGACAATTCACTGGCCGCTGGACGGCGCTACTGTCACTAACACGGCGAAAATGCGGCTTTGGGGAAACGGTATGTCTGCCGGGACCGAAGCGCTTCCAGACCGGGCTCATGCCTGGGCAATCGATGGGACCGAGATGGGTGTCGGGCACGATGTTTGGATCACGCCACCGATGGTCGAAGGTGAGCACGTCGCAACACTCACCGTTCGGGACAGGCATGGCGAAACCAGCATCTCGAGCCGGTTCTGGATATCGGCTAGCGGGTTGGCACCACGCCTGCAGCGCTCGTCGCGGTAGACGAGGAGACGGATGGACAGCGGCGATCATCGTTACTACCGCTGTCCGTCCACCGAACCCAACTACTGTTCGAAGCGCTCCGCAACCGCAACGGCGCAACCTGTTTGCAGGAGATTCCCCGCCGGGTCGAAGAACTCGACCGTGGCCTGGGGCGTGCTCAATTTGTTCGGCCCGGGCCCCATCTGAATCGTCTGGGTGATCTTCTGCGTCTTGACGAGTCCGCCATTCATCGTGATGAAGGCGATGGACGCCGCGCTGTACTGGCCTTTGTGCCTGCCGCGGCTCCACACGCCATGGCCGGGACCGCGCTCTGCGGGGTAGAACATGGAGTTGGCCGTGGTTTCGGTCATCGTTCCGCCGTCCGCAAAGGTCAGCAAGGACTGGAACGGAGCGCCGACGGGCGCGCCCGATTGGCAGTTATGCAGGGTTATCTGGAACTGCCATGTCCCGGCCAGGTCGCTCGAGTCATCCCTGTCGTCCGAGTCGTGAGCCGCCACGGCTGACGCGCAGGCTAGGGCGCACGCGCCGATCAGCGCCAACGCTGCCGGCAGCAATCGATATTTCGCGATCATGAGGTTTCTCCACTGAGTGATTTCGACGGTTGTGACGCTTGCGAAGCGAGAACCCACCCTGTGCCGATTGATCCGCGGCGTTACTTGCCCTGGCTTCCTGCCGTTTGTGACAACTGAGTGTCTTTATGGCACTCTTGTGCCATGAACATAGTGCTAGGATCTGGCCATGTCAATCTCCCATTCGAACGATTTTTCGGCGGCTGGCCTGGAGAAGGGCCGTAGCAGCCAGAAATTGCGCACCCGGCGTGCGTTGCTCGAGACGGCGGCAGCCATGATTGCCAAGGGCTTTCGCCCCACGGTGACTGAAGTGGCGGATGCCGCCGACGTTTCACGGCGCACGGCTTACCGCTATTTCCCCACGCAAGTGAAGCTCATGACGGAAGCCGCACTCGAAGGCTTGCGGCCATCCATGGAGGCTGCGCTCGATGCCGCTCCCACGGGCACGACCACCGGCGCGATCGAAGCGCGCGTGGATGCGTTGGTCGGACAGATGCAACAGCTCGCCCTGGCCAATGAAGCGTTGCTGCGCACGATGATCCACGAAACCGTTCTGCATTCGCCGGATGACAAACAGCCACCGCGAGGTACGCGCCGAGTCGAGTGGATCGACGCTGCCGTGCATCCCTTGCGCACACGCCTGGGCCCCGCGTCCTATTCACGCCTGGTGTCGGCGTTGGCGTTGACGACGGGTATCGAGGCACTGCTGGTGCTTCGCGATATTCGCGGATTGTCAGCCACGCAGGCGGTGCAGGTCAGTCACTGGATGGCACGCGCTCTACTGAAACAGAGCCTTGCCGATCGCGATGCCGAGAAGCGCAGGGCCCGCGACAAGCGGCGCAAAGCCGAGGAGTCTTAGCAAGAGCCTTGTCGGGCCACCCCGGCAAGCGTAGGCGCGTCAACCACGGGTTATCGGGAGATCACTCATGACAAGCAGGTTCTTCTCCATCGTTGCAGCAGGCGCCATGGCCTTTGCCCATGCCGCCCCCACCCACGCGGATGCACTGGCCGAGAAGCCGCTCCGACAATCGCTCGATCGTCTCGCACAAGCATGGAATACCGCCGATGGCGCCATGTGGGCGAACGAATACTGGCCCGAGGGTGAGCTGGTCAATATCCTCGGCGGCATCATGCCCAATGCCGAGGCAATTCGGGAGCGCCATTCCGCGGTCCTGGCAGGACCCTTCAAGGGCAGCCACTTCGAGAGCACGGTGCGACACATCCAGTTCCTCGGTCCGGACGTGGCGATCGTCGATACCGATATACGGGTGACCAACTTCCATGCCTTGCCGCGCGGGGCGGTCGCGACGTCGCCGGGTGTGCTGCTGACGCGCATGAAGCATGTCTACCAACGCCGTGACGGCACGTGGCGCATCATCGCTTCGCAGAATACGGCGGTGCTGCCCACGGTCGATGCGCCACTGACATCGGGTCCCGGTTCGACATGATCGGATCGGCGCGGTAAGTCAGATTCATGAGTTGCTTCGCACATCCCATCGTTACACGCATCCGATGAAACGCGGGGTTTTCGGCGAGTAGTTCCACTGAGCGAAAAGAAGTAACTGACGCGAACTTGCCGTATTTGTTTATGCCTGTTGGCGCAACCAAAAGGGGTATTGCTATTCGCGCCCGAAGAGCAATGACTATGCATTATCAGCGTACTTCTGAATGACCCGATGACTGACCTCGGTGCGATCGCGCACGACCGAGAGTCCATGAGGGAACTGCTATGCCGACGCACAAGAAACACCTGGACTTCGACCTGCGGCTGTCCGTGGAGGGTGATCGTTACTTTGCGAAGGTATCGAACTCTCCTGCGGGAGAATCGGAGAAGTCGCAGATAAGCCTTCAGTTCGGCAGTGAGTCGTTGGAGGCATTGCGTCTGCGGCTTGCCGATGCCGTTAGGCGTCGTTCGGGGTCGGGTGTGTCGCCGGCGTCGAAGGAAGAGAGTTTGCTTCGCGAGTTCGGTGACCAGATATTTCGCGCGATATTTCGCAATACGTTTGCGGTTGCGACCAAGTTCGAAGCCAGCCTGGGCATCGTCCGGGAGAGAAGTGATGAGCTCGAAGGCCTGCGCGTCAAGTTGCATGTCGATTCGCCCGAGCTCGCGCTGCTTCCCTGGGAATTCATGTTCGACAAGGCCATGGGTCACGAGGACGCCTACCTGTGCCTGAACAATCGTTCTCCCATCGTCCGGTTCCTCGATATCGAAGGCCCACCAACCCGGTTGCCCGTCGACGGACCCGTGCGGATCCTCGGGATGGTGTCGAATCCCTGCGCCGCCGAATGGCCGGATCTGGACGTCGAAGCCGAGCGTACCCGCATCGACATGGCACTGAAGGATCTCCCCGCGGGGTCCGTCGAGCTCAAGTGGGTGCATGGGGGATCCACCGATAGATTGTTCGACATGATGCAGGAGGGGCCGTGGCACATCTTCCACTTCATCGGCCACGGTGGTGTCGATGAATACACGGACGAGCAGGGGCAACAACGTACGCGTGGCTTCGTACTGATGCAGGACGGCGACGGTAAGCCGGTGAAGGTGTATGGGTCGGGACTGGGCGGCATGTTGCAGGCGGACGGGAGTCTTCAACTGGCCATCCTCAATTGTTGCGAAGGCGCGCGTGGCGCTATTTCCAGTGCCGGTGCGTCGCTGGTCAGTTGGGGCCTGCCCATGGTCATCGCCATGCAATTCCCCATCACGGACGGGGCTTCGGCGCGCTTTGCAGAACGCTTCTATCGCTCGCTGTCGATGGGTGAGACGGTCGAGCACGCCCTGACGACTGCGCGACAGGGGATGCTCTGCGCCGGCGGAATGGAGTGGGGCATTCCCGTGCTTTTCAGTCGTTCCGGTTCGAGTGTGGTGTTCCAGGCCGGCGTCCGAAAGACGCCCGTGACGCCGATCACGGTGACACCTCCGGCCAGCATGTCTACGCTTCCCACGTATGCCGTAGCGCCGGTGGTAAACCTGAAGGCCCAGGACGAGTTTCGAAAGATGTTGTCCCGGCGCTCCGGCGCCCGCTAGGCGAGAGGGAGTGCATCATGCTTACCGCACCGTCCATCGATATCCTGCTTGCCTGGGTGGTGGTGGTTTCGATGGCCGGCGTCGGTTTCAATCAGCCGAGCTGGTCGCGGAGCTGCACCACGGGATTCAGGTACTACGCCGCGCAGATGGGTCACATGACGCTGTACTCGGGTATCTTCCTGCTCGCATACGGTCTGGTGTCGCTTGCGTTCGGATGGAGCACGGGTTCTGCCCCTCACCCGCTCGCCACGTGGCTGGCATTGCTGCTCACACTGTCGCTTCGAGCCATGCCTTCCACGGCGCGGTACTTTCGGCAGCGCGCCCATCGGTGGGCCAGTATCCCGGGTTCCGTGCTGCGCCTATCCCGCGTGATGAGCGCGGCGCGTTTCGGAACGTCCTCGTTTGCGTCCGACGCCCGCTTGCTTCTGACGGCACGCGGCATCGCACTCGACGATGATCCGATCCCTGCCGTGGCGTTGGCCAGGCAGAAGCTCCTGGCCGCTACCGAAGTGTTCCTGACGATAAGAGCGTGGGAGGAATCGCCCGCAGCGACGACCTTCTCCCTCGATGCGCGGCCAAGTATCGACTTACTCAGGCATCGTTTTGACCGGCTCGCCTTTCGGGTATCGCATACGATCACTTCGATCACCCGGCTGGGCGATGTCAGGTATCTGTATGTCAGCGATACGGACCCATCGCGTGACACGGGCGAGATGGACGAACTCCTGCGCAGGCTGGTCGACGACATGACCGACGAGATGCTCGAGGATATTCGAGCCTTCTATGCCGACGCGTGCCTGCTCGCGGCGAAGGGCACCCTGGCCATGCGCGTTACCCGGCATGGCCGCGACGCATTGCTCGCGAAGATGGGTTTCGACCTGGGCCGTAAGAAGCGCCCGACCGCGGCGTTGCTGCTGGCGACTTTTGCGTTGCTTGTGGCCGTCAGTCTCTGGCTTTACTTCACGCTCTTCCCGGCACCGGCGCCGAGCAGTGGCAACTCGCAGTCGCTTTCGCTCGGCGTGCGTTTCGTTCTCCTCGCGCTGGACATCTTCGGCTCAATTACCGTTGCCATCATACCCAAGCGCCATTGGGGGTTTGCCAATTCAGGGCTATGGCAGCGAACGCCGAAGCTGTTCGTGGTTGCCTCGGGTGCTTGTGCGATGGCCGTCGTATTGGCGATCAATGTCGGCATCGGCGCGATCCTGGATGGGGAGAGCGGCGCCGCAAGATGCCTGGCATACAGCTGGGTGCTGCTTCCGTTCATGTTTGCGCACGCAGCGGCGGCTGCCTGGCTCATACAGGATCACCGATGGTCTGGTACCGCTTCCCGGATCAAGCGGCGACTTCTCGATGCCTCGACCTGGGCGGTCGGACTGGCGGTTGCGTCTATCGTTTCGGTTCCGATTCTTCTGTTCCTCGGTCGCGAGCCATTCGAGTTCCTCCCGCGGATGGTGCTCACGAGCCTGGTCTTCGGAGCGGTGTACGGTTATTTCATTCCCGAGTCGGTTCGATCCATCGATGCGCCGCGAATCAATGATGACTCCGGAAACGGGCTGCACGAGTTTGTCCCCGCCAGTCTGCGCCGCTATGTCGAATGAGGGAGCAACATGCTTTTCTACTTGACCCAGTGGACCTACAGGGACGATCAGCTCAAGCGCTTTCTAACCGAACCCTCGGATCGCGCCGAAGTCGTTCGCGTGGCCATAGAAGCGTTCGGTGGGCAGCTGCATAGCTTCTTCTACTGTCTCGGGCCGTATGACGGGGTGGCGATCTCGTCGTTCCCGAACCAGCAACAGGCGCTAGCCTGTTGGATGTCGTTACGTAGCGCGGAACGAAACACGGCAATTCATAACACCTTGCTGATCGAATCGGGCGACGGGCTGAGTGCCATGGAATTTGCGAGCAGCATTGTCGGCCAGGACGGCTGACGTGCTGAAACCCGTCATAAGCCTCGATGCCGACATGACTGCGGAGGCGGTGCTCCAACGGCTCGCCATGAATGGCTTCTGGATTTCCGTCGACGATCCCGCGGCGAGCGCGTACATCGCGCAGCTTTCCATCCGCACGGGCAGGCCGGTCGATGACGTGGCGACGATGCTTACGCGCGACGCCAGCCGCTACGGGGCGGCGATACGCCGGCAGTGGGGTGCGCGGGTGCTCTGGTATGCGCGCGAGTTGGGCGAGGTGCTCGAACGTTGCGCGCGTTCGTCCGGTGGACAGAGCCTTCTCGACCTGCTTCAACTGCATGAGAGCGATGCATCATCCACGCCTTCCCGAGAGAGCGGATCGCAGGCGTTCCCGACAAGTAGCGTCGTGATGGATGCCGGTGAGCCGGTCGCCGTTGCGCTGGTCACCGGCGTGTCGACGCAGCCTCGCATTCGTAGCCCAGGGATAGACCCGGGGGAGGCGTCTCCTCGCTCCGCCACGACGCGTTCGGCGTCGAGTCCCGTCGTAGCGGTGTCCGAGGTCAGGGATGTTCCAGCCTGGCCACGCATCGACGCTCCGGATTTCGTCCCTGCACTTGAGCGATTCGACGTCACGGTCGGCTTCGGCACTGCCGCCCAGGCGGGGGTGGCTGGTGGGCAGTTGATCCTGCGAGCCCCGGCCGGTGTAGCGTCCGTTGAGGTCGTTGTCGAGCTGTCGGCAGGTCCCGGAGTCCAGGCCATCGACGGCTGGCGTGGCACGATGTCGGTAAACCTTGATGATGTCGCGTCGGCGTGTGTGCGGTTCACGCTCACCGGCGAGGAGCGAGTCGATGCGTGGCATCCCCTCCTGACCACGCTGGAGGTTCGCTACCTCGTGGGTGGAACGGTGTGCGGTATCGCGTCCAGGCCGCTCATCATCCTCCACTCGCGTGAGGCGGCGCCTCCTCAGCAGGACCGGGTCGGTGAATCATGGTCGGCTCCCGTGCGGGCGTCCGCACCCGTGGACCTGATGCCGGATCCAGCCGCGCCCGACCTCACCATCGAGATCAGCAAACCCGATCGCAATGCATCGAGTGGCCAGTACGTATGCCAGATATTCTCCCTCCACCCGCTCACGTGCGGGCGTGGACCGTTTCCGATGGATCTCGGGCAGGACGCGAAGACCTTCGCGGCGGACCTGGTCACTGAAGTCAAGGCGGTTGGTCAGAGCATCCTGCTCAACCAGGCGCTGGAGAGCGTAGGCAGGCTCGTCGCACAGTGCCTGCCCGCCGCTGTTTTCGACGCGCTACGCGAAGTCGCCGTCAACGTCGCACCGAACGCGCCTGCCGTGTTGATCGTCAGCGCGGAACCGTATGTGCCCTGGGAGCTGAGCTGGGTCGATCAGCCTCTGGACGCCACCCGGCCCAGTTATCTTGGCTGCCAGGCCCTGGTTGGCCGCTGGCTACGGGATGACAAGGCAGCAGCGCCGACGGCCGGAATTACGACATCGCCTCGGCCGGCTACCCATCCGATAGCCAGCCTGTCGGTATGCAACATGGCCGTGATGGCTGCCTGGTACAAGGCAGCGAGCGGCTTCATGCGATTGCCCATGGCGGAAGCCGAAGCTTCGACGCTTGTGACCGAACACGGTGCCCTCCCTCTTGCTGCGACCGAACAAGCCATGAGTAGCTTTCTCGGCGCATCGCTGGAAAAAGGTTTTGAGAGGATCGGCGGCGTGGAGGCGGCGCATTTCGCCGGTCATGGCGACTTCGACGCGACGCGTCCGGACGCCTCGACGCTCTTCCTCGAGTCCGGGATGCCGATTCGTTCGAATCTGTTTCGCGCTGCCCGTTACGGCGGAGCCCAGCAGCCCCTCTTGTTCCTCAACGCCTGCATGCTGGGCATCGGCGGAGAACTGCTCGGTGATATGGGCGGGTTTCCAGGCAATTCCCTGCGTGGAGGTTTTGGTGGGGTGCTGGGGGCACTGTGGGAAGTCGACGATGAGGTGGCTCGCACGGTGGCGCTGGAATTCTGGCAGCGAGCCTTGCCGGCAGGACCGACCAAGGGCGAACCCGTTGGTGCGATCCTGCGCGACCTGCGCTGCCGGTTCGCATCAGCGGCCGGGTCAGTTCCGGACTCGACCTGGCTTGCGTATGTCTACTACGGACATCCGCGACTTACGCTCGAACGCGCAACGACGCAATAAGGAGCCATCGCATGGCAACGACATTGACCGGTTCCGCCGAAGCGGTGCCCCTGGGCGAGGGGTATGCATTGCGCACACCCGGACTGCGCGGCGCCGCAACGCTATCGCATGCTACGCCGGCCACGACACGCTCCCGTGCGGCGGTGGCAGACGACGGCATGGCCGCACTCGACGAGGCGCTGCGGGCCCAGAACGTCACCATCGTCAAGCAGATCGACCTGGACATTCACCCTGCGCCGGGAACAACGCGGACTAGCGCGACTCGAGGCGGGGAGGACGGCGAGTTCATCGAACTGCAGACGCCCGACCTTGGTGCGGAGACCGGGCAGATCGTCCTGTCGATGGATGACGCGGGAGCGCTGCGCTGGCATTTGCCCGAGGACGCAGGCGACGTGCAGCCGATGACGACAAGAGCGGGGCGTTCCGTCAAGAGATTCCGCATACCGGCATCGGTGATATCGGGCGATGCCGGAACCGCATCGGTCACCAGCCGAAGCATCCTGGGTGCCGCGGCGCGCCGTGTGTTGAAAGTCCTCGTCTACCCGATAACCGACCCCGTGCTTGGCGCCATCAGCAACGCCTTTGCCTCGGCATGGGAGGCGAAGAAACGTCCTCACCGCCTGCGCTTGTTTACGCCGGAGAACTACAAGCTCTCCGATGTCCCTGACCTCGATAAAGCAGGCATCAAGGCGCTGGCCGAGCAGGGGCCGCTGCTTCTCTTTGTGCATGGCACTTTCAGTACGGCGCATGGTGGCTTCGGTGACCTGCCGCAGAATGCCATGCAGGAACTGCATGACCGCTACGGTGGACGCGTGATCGCGCTGGACCACCCGACGCTCAGTGTCGGTCCGGACGACAACGTGCGCTGGTTATTGAGCCAGTTGCCGGATGCGCCGGTTCGGCTGGACGTGATCTGCCACAGCCGCGGAGGCCTGGTCGCCCGGGTACTGGTGGAAGGCCTGGGCACTTTTGCGCTCGATACCTCGCGTGTGAATGTCGGTCGGGTTTCTTTCGTCGGAGCTCCCAACAACGGTACCGCGCTTGCCGATCCCGATCACATGGTGTCCATGATCGATCGCATCACCACGGCACTGACGTTGTTTCCCACCGGTCCGGTGACAGAAACCATCGAGGCCATGATCACGGTGCTCAAGATGATCAGCCATGGTGCATTGGCCGGCCTGGACGGCCTGGCGGGCATGAAACCGGGAGGGACATTCCTGACGAAGCTCAATACGGACTTCACATCGACGACGACCTGCTTTGCCGTCACGTCCAACTACGAACCCACCGACAGCGGGCTTCGCGGCCTCGTCGCCGGGCTCGGTAATGGCGTCGTCGATAACGTTTTCCAGGAAGCCCGGAACGACCTCGTCGTGCCGACCGATGGGGTGTGGGACAAGAATGGCGCGACCGGTTTCCCCCTGGCTGCAGCGAACTTATTGGTTCTGGAATCCGCTGAGGGTGTCATGCATACGACGTACTTTTCGTGCCCCGCGGTCGCGCAAAGCATCCTTAAATGGATGGGGTGAGGAATGCGGCCCTGCCGTACCTCTAAGAAGGCGTCACAGCTCGGGCAGTCGTCGGGCTCAGGGGCGATCAGCGCGTGGACACCGGAGCCGCCACGAGCACCATCTCGAGATCGTAATGCGACGCGTCGGCGCCGGACTTCGTGGTGAAACTCAGCGTGACATCACGGTTCTCCTGCCGGCTGTTCCAGCGATGCGGACCGGCGGGTTTCCACTGCCCGGTCTTGCGCGCACCGACGTCGAGGCGGTCGAGCAGTTCGGCCGCGGGTGTGGCTGTCTGCACGTGATAGCGGGTCACCCACTGGTCGAGGTCGCCGACGGAGACATACTCGTCGAACTTCGCGTCTTTCGGCCAGTCAACGCCGGCTTGCAGCTGTTTCTTTGTCAGATAGCGATCGGCGAGCCGTGAGCGGACGAAGCCGCCTTCAGGCTTCCAGTCATACTCCAGCCGCAGGGCGACGGTGCGGGCTTCGTCGGTGCCGCGGAGTTTCGCCACCACGTGCAATGCGGCATCGATGCCGGACGAGAGTCCGGCCGAGGTCACCAACTTGCCGTTGTCGGCCCAGCGCACGTCGCGGATCACCTGGATCTTCGGGAAGGCCTTAGCCAGTTCGTCGATCCGCGGGGTGAAGGTGGTCGCCTTGTCGCCGTCGAGGAGACCGGTGGCACCGAGGATGAAGGCACCAGTGCAGACCGAGAGCACTTGCTTTGCTGGCAGCGAGCGCTGGCGGATAAAGTCGAGGATGCGCGTATCGCGCTGCGCATCGGCCACGTCGCCGCCAGGTATGAGCAGAACGTCGAACGGCGGCGCCGTCGCGAAGCTCGCATCGGGGGTGACCTTCAGGCCCATCGCAGTGGTCACGGGCTTGCCGTCCGGCGACACCGTGACCACGCCAAAGCCGGCGTTGCCGAAGACCTCGTAAGGTCCTGCAAAGTCGATGATCTGGACGCCGTCGAACATCACGATGCCCACGCGTACCGGCGGGTCCGACATCGGCTCGTGCGCGGCGAAGGCGGGTAGGGTGAACATCAGGACGAAAAGCAGCAATAGGTGGCGACGCATGTATGACTCCCTGGACTTGGCGTGCGAACGATAGCGTAATGGGGGACAAGGGGAGGAAGATTGTTGCGCAACAGGCAATATCGTGAGCCCGCTGCGATGCCTACCGAAGCCTTCTGCTGAAACCTAGGATGGAACCCCCATCGGTTCCCTACCGTGGTAAGCAGGAGATGAACATGAGCGCCGTACACAGCATCCCACACACCGTTGAAGCAACGTCCAGGGACCTTGTTCCGTCGCGCTATGCACTGAAGATCGGGGAGATCGACGTCATGGTGATCAGCGACGGCGTGTTGCCGATCCCGTTCGAGGTGATGTCGACCAATGTCGCACCCGCGGGCCGCGCCGCCTGGCTGGACAACATGCTCCTGCCGGAATCGTTCGACTGGGCGGTGAACGTCGTCGTCGTGCGTAGTGGCGAGCAGATTATCCTCATCGATTCCGGCCTGGGCGGTGAATTCGAGGGCTTCCCGCGCGCCGGACAGTTGGTCAAGCGACTCGAAGCGGCCGGTATCGACCTGGCCTCGCTGACCGACGTAGTGCTTACCCATCTGCACATGGATCACGTGGGTGGGCTGCTGGGCGACGGTGTAAAGGAGCGCCTTCGTCCGGACGTGCGCATCCACGTGGCGGCCGCTGAGGTCGCGTTCTGGGAGTCACCGGACTTCTCCCGCACGGTCATGCCGCCGCCGATCCCGGACGTGCTTCGAGCCACCGCCAAGCAGTTCCTGGCTGACTACCGCGGCCAGCTTCGGCAGTTCGACGAGGAATACGAAGTGGCGCCGGGGGTGGTTGCCCGTCGCACAGGGGGCCACACACCGGGACATTGCGTGGTTCGTATTGCATCCGGCGGTGAGGCACTGACGTTCGCGGGCGACGCTGTGTTTCCAGTTGCGTTCGATCACCCGGATTGGCAGAACGGTTTCGAGCATGATCCCGAGGAAGCAGTGAACGTTCGGCTGCGGCTCTTCCGGGAGCTGGCAGCGAGCGGGGAACTGCTGGTGGCGACTCACCTGTCGTTCCCGTCGGTCGGCCGGGTGGCGATCGACGGTGATGCTTTCCGTTGGGTGCCAGGGTATTGGGACTACTGAGCGTTCTGACGGCACGAGTATCGATATATGACGGGCAGTGCGCCGGTCGGCCTGGCGCCATTTCTTGCGATTGGCCATCTATGCCGCCGTGCGACGTGTTCGGATACACTAACGGCGCCCAAGGTGATCCAAGGCTTCAGTGCCGCGGATTGAAACGGGAATCCGGTGACGTGCGCGGCCTTTCGAGGCTGCCACCATTCCGGAGCTGCCCCCGCAACGGTAGGCGAGCAAAGGTCGGCATCAAGCCACTGTGCCATAGGCATGGGAAGGCGCCGTCCGGTAGGGATTCCCTGCGCTCGCGAGCCCGGAGACCGGCCATGAGGTACACCGGACAGGCGGAGGGCCATGTCGTGGGTTGCCGTCGGCCTTTTGCCCTCCGCGATCCTGTCTTCCCGCCTCCTGTTCCTCGCCATTGATGCTGCGCGGGTAGGCGCGGTTAGCAGGAGTTGTTTCGTGTCATTTCGTTCTTCCACCCTCGCGGTCGCCATCGCGATGGCTTTGCTCGCGCCCGCTGCGGCCATCGCCGATGATGCTTCCACCGATCTGGACAAGGTCGTCGTCACGGCCAGTCGCACAGACCAGGCCCAGAGCCAGGTCCTCGCCGCCTCAATGGTGATCGACCGCGCCGATATCGAACGTCTCCAGCCGCGTTCCCTGGCCGACCTGCTGCGCGGCACCCCGGGCGTGTCGATCGCCAACAACGGCGGTCCGGGCAAGGCCACATCCGTGTTCCTGCGCGGTACCGAATCCGATCACGTGCTGGTGATGGTGGATGGGGTCAAGATCGGCTCGGCCACCTCCGGCACCGCTGCCTTCCAGGACATCCCGGTCGACCAGATCGAGCGCATCGAAATCGTGCGCGGTCCGTACTCCAGCCTTTACGGTTCGGAAGCGCTCGGCGGCGTCATCCAGATCTTTACCCGTCACCCCGAGGGCGCGTTCGTACCGAACTTCTCGGTAGGCGTGGGATCGTACGACGCGGCGCGCGGTTCGGTCGGTTTCGCCGGTCGCGGTGCGCAAGGCTGGTATTCCGTCCAGGCAAGCCATGACCAAACCGACGGCATCAATGCGTGCCGCGGGAAGCCCAGCCCGGGCGGCGCCGGCTGCTTCACGTATGAGCCGGACAGGGATGGCTACAGGAACAATGCGCTGTCCTTGCTGGGCGGCTGGCGTTTCGACGACCAATGGGACGCCGACGCCACGGCGACGCGTACGGAAGGCCGCAACCACTACGACGGCACCAGCAGCAACTTTGCCGAGTCGGCGACCCAGGTACTGGGTAGCCGCGTGCGCTACAAGCCGGCGCAGGACGTCCTGATCACCGCCAGCCTGAGCCGTAGCGAAGATCTTTCGACCGACTACGAGAATGGCGTCTACGCCGATACGTTCAATACGCATCGTGACCTCGCTTCCCTCCAGGCCGATCTCGGCCGCGTCGGCGACACCGCCGGCCTCACCACCGTGGGCTTCGATTGGCAACGCGATCGCGTGGTTGGCAGCACCGACTACCTCGTCGATGCACGCCGCAACCACGCGCTGTTTGCCGAGTGGCAGCAGGAGTACGGCGACAGCTCCGTACAGGGCAGCGTGCGCCGTGACGAGAACAGCCAGTTCGGTGGCAAGACCACCGGCAGCCTCCAGTACGGCTATGCGCTGACGAAGACCTTGCGCGTTACGGCCAGCTACGGCACCGCTTTCAAGGCGCCGACCTTCAACGACCTGTATTTCCCCGACTACGGCAATCCGGATCTGGGCCCGGAGACATCGAAGAACTGGGAGTTGGGGTTGCGGGGCACGCCGGGCTGGGGCCACTGGTCCGTCAACGGCTTCCAGAACAAGATCGACCACTTGATCGTGTTCGACTCGAGCCTGAGTGGTCCGCTGTTCCCGTTTGGTGGGGCGAACAACATCGACCGCTCGCGCATCCGTGGCGTCGAGATGGCCGCGGACACGACCCTCGGCGACTGGCGCCTCGCCGGAAACGCCACCTGGCTGCAGCCGATCGACGATAGCGACGATGACACGCACGGAAACCTGCTGCCGCGTCGTGCGCGTCGCACCGGAAATATCGATGTCGACCGCAGCTTCGGCGCGTTCAGCGTCGGTGCGAGCGTGTTCGCTTCGGCCTATCGCTTCGACGACACCGCCAACGCCAACAGGCTGGGCGGCTACGCGCTGACCGATCTTCGCATGGCCTATGCCTTCGCCCCGGCGTGGAAAATCGAATTGTCGGCGAACAACATATTCGATCGTCGCTACGAGACTGCGCGCTATTACAACCAGCCGGAGCGCAACTGGATGCTGACCCTGCGTTACCAGCCCCGTTCGTAACCGTCCCACCTTCGAGGTCAACTCATGAAGCCGCTCTCACGTTCCTTGTTCACCGCTGTTGCCGGCCTGTTCGCGCTAGTGATGATCGCCACGCGCTTCAACCACTTCGGCGATGCCCTTCATCTACCCGATGCGTCCATGTCCTTGTTCTTCCTTGGCGGCCTTTATCTGCGCAAGCATCTGGCCTTCCTCGGCTTCGTCGTCCTGTCCGTGCTGATCGACTGGTACTCGGTGAGTTATGCCGGGGTGAGCGACTTCTGCATCACGGTGGCGTACGCCTTCCTGCCGCTGGCTTACGCCGTGCTGTGGTATGCGGGCCGTCTTCTCGCCCCGCGCTACAACGGCTCGCTTGCCTCGCATGGCGTGGTGTTCGCGGGCATCGTGGTCAGCGCCACGCTGTCGTATGCCGTGTCGAACGGAGCGTTCTACTGGCTGGGCGGCCGCTACGCGGAGCCGAACATGGGGCAGTATCTGCAGCGCTTCGCCCAGTGGGCACCGCTGTTCGTGCGTGCGGCGGCCGGGTACGTGCTGGCGTCGCAGGTGATCCAGGCGTTGGTGTTCCGCCTCCTTCCGCAAGCGCGTGACGGCCAGACGGCACGCGCATGAACGAGGCAGTGCCCTGGCAAGAGATGGACGAGGAAGCCCGTCACCGTGATCGCATGCGCCGGAAGAAGGAGCTCATCGACCGGCGTATCGCGAAGGCGACCATCGACCGTGGCGTGCTGGTGGTCAACACCGGTAACGGCAAGGGCAAGAGCTCATCCGGCTTCGGTATGCTCGCCAGGTCGCTTGGCCATGGCTTCCGCTGCGGCGTGGTTCAATTCATCAAGGGCAGCTTCTCAACCGGCGAGGAGGGTTTTTTCCGGATGTTCGAAGACGGCCCGTTGGATTATCACGTGATGGGCGAGGGCTATACCTGGGAGACCCAGGACAAGGCCCGCGACATCGCAGCCGCCACGGCGGCATGGGAACTGGCCGAGGGCATGCTCCGCGATCCAGGCTATGACTTCGTGTTGCTCGACGAACTGAACATCGCGTTGGTGAAGCAATACATTCCTCTCGATCGCGTGCTGGCTGCCCTCGCGGCACGGCCCGAGCGCCAGCACGTGGTCATCACTGGCCGTGGTGCACCCGACGAGCTGGTCGCCGCGGCGGATACGGTGACCGAGATGCGCGTGGTAAAGCACGCGTACCAGGCGGGTATCCGTGCGCAGAAGGGTGTGGAGCTATGACCCGTTATTGCCCTGCGTTGCTTGTCTCCGCGCCGGCTTCGGGGCAGGGCAAGACCAGCGTTACCGCTGCCCTGGCGCGAGCCCACGCGCGCCAGGGTCGCCGGGTGCGCGTGTTCAAGACCGGACCCGACTTTCTCGATCCCATGATCCTGGAGCGTGCGAGTGGCGCGCCGGTGTACCAGCTCGACCCCTGGATGGGTGGTGATGAGGATGTGCGCGCCCGTCTGTACGAAGCGGCAGGCGAGGCCGACCTGATCCTCGTCGAGGGCGTCATGGGGCTGTTCGACGGATCGCCTTCGAGCGCCGATCTGGCGATCGCTTTCGGGCTGCCGGTGATGGCGGTGATCGACGGCAGTGCGATGGCGCAGACGTTCGGCGCCCTGGCGCACGGGCTGGCCACGTATCGTCCGGCGCTTGTCCTTCACGGCGTCCTGGCCAATCGGGTGGGCAGCGCGTACCACGCCGGTTTGCTGCGCGACAGCCTGCCGCCCGGCCTGACCTGGCACGGGGCGCTGCCCCGCGACGCCGCCATGACGTTGCCGGAGCGACACCTTGGACTGGTCGCCGCGTCGGAACTGGCCGATCTCGACTCGCGGCTCGACGCCCTCGCTGACGCATGGAGCAAGCAGGGCGTCACCGAGCTGCCACCGCCGGTCGCCTTCGACGCGGGCACCACCATGCCCGCATCGGTACGGCTGGACGGGGTCCGGATCGCCATCGCACGCGACGCCGCATTCGCTTTTATCTACCCGGCGAACCTCGACGAACTCCGCGCGGCGGGCGCGACCTTGCACTTCTTTTCGCCCGTGGCAGGCGACCCGCTGCCGGCGTGCGATGCAGTGTGGTTGCCGGGCGGCTACCCCGAATTACACATCGACGCGCTTGCCGCACGTGACGACCTGCGTCGCGACCTTCGCGCGCATGTGGACCGCGGAGCCCCCTTGCTCGCGGAATGCGGCGGCCTGCTCTATGCGCTGGACGGACTCACCGATCGCGACGGTCATGTCGGCGCGATGGCGGGCCTGCTCGAGGGCCACGCGACCATGCAGCAGCGTCTGGCAGCGTTGGGCATGCAAAGCGTCGAACTGCCCGAAGGTGCCTTGCGCGGGCATTCCTTCCATTACGCCGAAGCGAACATCGATGCGCTTCCCCTGGCCGGCGCAAGCAACCCGCATGGCGGGCCGACAGCCGAGAAAGTCTATCGCCGCCAGCGTATGACGGCGAGCTTCGTGCACTTCTATTTTCCGTCGAATCCCGATGCGGCGCGACGGCTGTTCCTCGCATGACCGTTGCGCTTTGCATGGTGCTGGCGTTGCTGCTCGACATGATCCTGGGCGAGCCGCGACGGTGGCATCCGCTCGTCGGTTTCGGCGCACTGGCCGTTGCCATCGAGCGACATCTCTATGCCGATCGTCGTGTTGCCGGCGTGGCCGCATGGACCCTCGCAGTCGTGCTGCCGGTTGCCGTACTCGCGTGGTTGCGCGCAGCATCGCCCGCGCCACTGGCCTTCGTGATCGACATGATCGTCCTGTATTTCTCGCTGGGTCGGCGCAGCCTTGGCGAACACGCACGGCCGGTGGCGCAGGCGTTGCTTGCCGGTGACCTCGTCGCTGCCCGCATCGCGGTGGGTCGCATGGTGAGCCGTGACACCCTGGCCCTGGACGCGACGCAGGTATCCGCTGCCGCGACAGAGTCCGTGCTCGAAAACGGACACGATGCCGTATTCGGTGCATTGTTCTGGTTTGTGCTGTTCGGCGGGCCCGGCGTGCTGGGATTCCGCCTTGCCAATACGCTGGATGCGATGTGGGGCTACCGGACCGCCCGATACAACCGTTTTGGATGGATGGCGGCACGTGCCGATGACGTCCTTGGTTTCATACCTGCGCGACTGACCGCGTTGACGTACGCCGCCATGGGCGACGGCGTGACCGCGTTGCGTTGTTGGCGCGTGCAGGCGCCTGCATGGGATAGCCCAAATGCGGGCCCGGTCATGGCGGCTGGGGCAGGGGCCTTGCGCGTCAGCCTCGGTGGGCCAGCGCCGTACCACGGTCGCTGGGAGGACCGCCCCGAGCTAGGCGAAGGCTCCCCGCCCGGAACGGATGCGATCCTGCAGGCGCTGCGGCTGGTCGATCGTGGCGTGGTCGTCTGGGTGGCCATCGTCTTGCTGGTGGGAGTCGCAGCGCATGCTTGAACACGGCGGACGTCTCGGTCGCGCGGTGCGCGAGTACGGTATCGCGCGCGAGCATTGGCTCGACCTGTCTACGGGAATCAGTCCCTTTGCGTATCCCTTACCCGCGGTGCCTTCGACGGTGTGGCAGCGGCTTCCCGAAGACGATGATGAGCTGCTCGACGCGGCGCGCGGCTATTACGGCACCCACCACCTGCTGCCGGTCGCTGGCTCACAGGCGGCCATCGCCGCGTTACCACGGTTGCGCGGGCGTTCGCGCGTGGCCGTGGTCGAACCCGCCTACGCGGAGCATGCTCACGCGTGGATAACAGCCGGTCACGACGTGGTGACCCTGCCATTCCTCGCGTTGCTCACACGCGCTCACGAGTTCGACGTCGTGGTGGTGATCCGGCCGAACAATCCGACCGGCGAATGTGCCGACGGCGAGACCCTGTTGGCACTGCATGACCGCCTGGCCAGTCGCGAAGCGGCGCCCGGGCTTGCGCGGCAAAGGCCATGGCTCGTCGTGGATGAGGCTTTCATCGACGTGAGCCCGGAAGACAGTCTCTGCGGACACAGGCGCGAGGGTCTCATTGTCCTTCGTTCGGTCGGGAAGTTCTTCGGCCTCGCCGGTGCGCGCGCAGGCTTCGTTTCCGCATGGCCGGCGTTGCTGGATGACCTGGCTGGATCGCTCGGTCCGTGGACGCTGACCGGACCCACACGCTACGTTGTGGCGCGCGCCTTGATGGACACCGTGTGGCAAGCGTCGGCGCGCGAATGGCTGCGCCGTGCCTCCGCGCAACTGGCATTGCTACTGACCGAGCACGGTCTGCCCCCTTCAGGCGGCTGCGAGTTCTTTCACTATTGCGAACACCCGGATGCCGCCGCGCTTCATCGCGCCTTCGCGAAGCGCGGCATCCTCGTCCGTCACTTCGGTAACCCTCCGGCACTACGCTTCGGCCTCCCGGCCGACGAGACTTCCTTTGCAGCACTATCCCAGGCGCTATCGGAGGCCATCGCATGAACGCCCGTGTCCTCATGGTGCAGGGCTGCACCTCCGACGCGGGCAAAAGCACGGTCGTTGCGGCGTTGTGCCGCTGGTTGCGTCATCGTGGCGTGGCGGTGGCACCGTTCAAGCCGCAGAACATGGCGCTCAATTCCGCGGTGACGGCGGATGGCGGCGAGATAGGTCGTGCGCAGGCGGTGCAGGCCCAGGCAGCCGGCGTGGCGCCGCATACCGACTTCAATCCGGTGCTGTTAAAGCCGAACAGTGATACCGGGGCGCAGGTGATCGTGCACGGGCATCCGGTGGGCAACATGGATGCGGTGGGTTATCACGCCTATAAGCGCGTGGCCATGACCGCGGTGCTGGCCTCCCATGCACGCCTCGTGGGTACGTATGAGGCAGTGGTGGTCGAGGGCGCCGGCAGCCCGGCCGAGATCAACCTGCGTGACCGTGATATAGCCAATATGGGTTATGCGGAAGCCGTGGACTGTCCGGTCATTCTGGTTGCCGATATCGATCGCGGAGGTGTGTTTGCGCACCTCATCGGCACACTGGCCTTGCTATCGGAAAGCGAACGCAAGCGGATCGCGGGCTTCGTCATCAATCGGTTCCGGGGAGACATCGCCCTCTTGCAGCCCGGCCTGGACTGGCTCGTGCGCGAGACCGGCAAGCCCGTGCTCGGGGTCCTGCCGTATCTGCACGACCTGGTACTCGAAGCCGAGGATGCGCTTCCGCGTGGGCCTGCGATAAAGCCTCACGCGCGCCTGCGTATCGCCGTGCCTGCGCTGCCACGCATCAGCAACCACACGGACTTCGACGCACTGCGTGCGCATCCCGACGTCGAATGCGTCTTCGTTGGCCCTGGTGAAGCCTTTCCTCCGTGCGACCTCATCGTGCTGCCGGGGTCGAAATCGACCCGCGCGGATCTCGCCTGGTTGCGCACGCAGGGGTGGGACACGGCCATTCTGCGTCACGTGCGTTATGGCGGCAGGGTCATCGGCATCTGCGGCGGCATGCAGATGCTCGGCAAGGCCGTGCACGATCCCGCCGGCCTCGAAGGTCCTGCGGGTTCCAGCGAGGGACTGGGTCTGCTCGAGCTGGAAACGACGCTAGCGCCGATGAAACAGCTACGCAATGTGCGTGGCTGGCTGGCCGACGGCGACACCGCCGTGACGGGCTACGAGATTCATTGCGGGGTGAGCGAAGGTGCGGGGATGTCCCGTCCTGCAGTTCGGCTCGACGACGGACGAGGCGACGGCGCGCGGTCGGACGACGGCCGCATCATAGGCACGTATCTGCATGGCGTCTTCGACCATCCTGAGGCGTTGGCCGCATGGCTCGGCGATGCCGGTCTCGCGGCGCCCACGCCGCTCGACATCCATGCCCTGCGTGAGGCGACGTTGGAACGCCTCGCCGCGGTCATCGATGCACACATGGACACCGCGGCTCTGGAATGCTTCTTCGGACTGCCAGCATGCTGACGCTGATTCTCGGCGGCGCACGCTCGGGCAAGAGCGCGTTCGCGGAACGCCTCGCCACGGAAAGTGGCTTAGACGTGTTCTACGTGGCGACCGCACAGGCACTGGACGGCGAAATGGCCGATCGGATCGCCCACCATCGGTCGCGCCGCCCGGTCACGTGGACGTCATTCGAAGAACCCGTGGCCCTGGCTGCCGTACTACGCGAGCACGCCCGCTCCGACCGCTTCCTGCTGGTCGATTGCCTGACGCTCTGGCTGTCGAACCTGCTCGGTATCGACGAGGGCGCGCACTTCGAGAATGAGCGCGACACCTTCCTCGACATCCTGTCCACCTTGCCCGGCGACATGGCCTTCGTAAGCAATGAGGTCGGTCTCGGCATCACCCCTATGGGCGAGCTCACCCGCCGTTTCGTCGACGAAGCCGGCCGCCTTCACCAGGCCCTGGGCCAACGATGCGACCGCGTCGTCTTCGTCGCTGCCGGGCTGCCCCTGATCCTCAAAGGAATACCTCTATGAACGACTGGCTCGCGGCCCCCACTCGCGTCCCGGATGTGGCCACCGCCCAGCTCGCCCTGGCGCGCCAGGGCACGTTGACCAAGCCTCCCGGCTCGCTGGGCCAACTCGAGGCCCTCGCCGTGCAACTCGCCAGCCTGCAGGGTCGTGAGCAGCCCCGCGCCGATCGCGTCTGGATTGCCGTCTTCGCTGGCGACCACGGCGTGGCGGCGGAAGGCATCTCAGCCTTCCCGCAAGCCGTCACAGGCGAGATGCTGCGTAATTTCGCCCATGGCGGTGCGGCCATTGCCGTGCTCGCCCGCGAACTCCAGGCGACGCTGGAGGTGGTGAATCTCGGCACGGTGAACGATCCGGGTGACATTCCGGGGGTGCGCCGATGCATCATCGCTCCGTCCACCGCGAACTTCTGCACGTCCGCCGCCATGACCGAGCCGCAACTCGAGGCGGCGTTCGCCGCGGGCGTTGCGAGCGTCGGCGAAGCCGTCAAGGCCAGCGCGCACATCTACATCGGTGGCGACATGGGTATCGGCAATACGACGGCGGCCAGCGCACTCGCCTGTGCGCTGCTCGGCGAGGACCCCGCGATCCTCACCGGTGCGGGGACCGGGCTGAATGCCGAAGGCATCGCACACAAGGTGCAGGTGATCCAAAGCGCGCTGCAGCTGCACGCGGACGCTGACACCGCGCGCGAGCGCCTGCGCAGGCTCGGTGGATTTGAGATTGCAGCACTGGCAGGCGCGTTCATCGCGGCTGCGCAGCGTGGCTTGCCTGTCCTCGTCGACGGCTTCATCACCAGTGTGGCGGCGCTCGCCGCGGTGAGGCTTCACCCGGACGTTCGTTCCTGGCTGATCTTCGCGCATCGCTCGCAGGAACGCGGCCATGCACGCGTGCTGGCGGCGCTGGAGGCGGAGCCGTTGCTCGATCTCGGGCTGCGCCTTGGCGAAGCCAGTGGTGCGGCAGTCGCGGTGCCACTGTTGCGGCTGGCGTGCGCGCTCCACAACTCGATGGCGACCTTCGCCGAAGCCGGTGTATCCGAGGCATGAGCATCGACTTGCTCAGGCACGGTGACACGGGGCAGCGCAGCTATCGCGGACAGCTGGACGATGCCTTGACCGATCTTGGTTGGACACAGCTTCGCGCGTCCGTGGAAGGGCACGAATGGGACCGCGTGGTGGCGTCGTCGATGTCGCGCTGTGCGCGCTTCGCCACGGAACTGGCCGAACGGCGAGGCTTGCCGCTACGTCTCGATCCACGCCTGGCCGAATACCACTTCGGAGACTGGCAGGGCGTGCCCATCGAGGACATTGCGGAAAAGGACGGCGACGCGCTCGGTCGCTTCTGGGCGGACCCCGTGGCGCATCCACCGCCGGGTGCGGAGACCTTCGAGGCTTTTCAAACACGTCTTGCAGCCGCCCTGGCCGATGTGGCCAGGGAGGCTGCCGAGGCACGCGTACTCGTGGTGACACACGGCGGCGCGATCCGCCTGCTGCGCTGCATGGCGGAAGACCGCGGCTTCGGGGACATGGCGGGCATCGACGTGCCGCACGCGTCCCTGCATCCGATTCTCTGGGTCTGATGATGAAGGCGCTGATCGTGGCCTTGGGATTTCTTACGCGGCTGCCCGTGCCGCGTATCGCCATCGATGCGCAGGCCCAGGCGGCCTCGCTGAAGTGGTATCCGCTGGTCGGACTCCTCCTGGGCGCACTACTGATCGGCGCTTTCGCGTTGTTGCATGTGATGCCCGCGCTGCCCGCGGCAGCGATCGTGCTCGTCGCATGGGTCGCCCTGACCGGTGCGTTGCATCTGGACGGCCTGGCCGACAGCGCCGATGCCTGGATAGGTGGCATGGGCGACCGCGAGCGCACCTTGTCGATCATGAAAGATCCGCGTAGCGGTCCTGCAGGCGTCGTCGCCCTGGTGCTGGTCCTGTTGCTCAAGATATCGGCGCTGGCGACGCTCAGGCATTGGGAGTTGTTGTTGCTTCCTCCGCTGCTCGGTCGCGCTGCTGTTGTCGCGTGGTTCCTGACTACGGATTACGTGCGCTCGCAAGGCCTTGGTGAGCCGTTACGAGGTGCGTCGGCGAACGGCTGCCGCGTCGCGTTGGCGCTGACGGTGGCTTTCTGTCTGTGTTTCGGCTGGGCCGGCCTCGTTGCGCTCGTCGCGGCATGCGTCACGGGCTGGGTTTGGAGGAGGGCAGGTATCCAACGCCTTGGTGGCTTCACCGGCGATACGGCGGGTGCACTCGTCGAGATGGTCGAGGCTGTGGCCATCGTCGCCCTGGTCGCGGCGAACGCGTAACACCGACCCCGAAAATAGCTCAGAAATGCGCACGTAGCGTCACGCCCACCATTCTCGGGTCGCTGGGCTGGCCCAGGATCAAACCAGAGTTTCCGGTTTGCACCGTGAGCGCGGTGACGTAGTTCCTGTCGAAGAGGTTGCGCGCGAACACGTCGACCTCCCAGTTGTCGTTGAACCGGTAGCCCACGCTTCCGTTGACGACGGCGTAGCCGGCGATCTTGGTGTAGATGGAGTTGGCCGTATCGGAGTTGTAACCGCTGCGTGCACTCGTGTCGGCATGGACGAGGAAGGCGTCGTTGCCGATCGGCAATTCGTAATCGAAGCCTAGTGATCCTGCCCATTTGGACAGGCCTGCCAGCGGCAACCCGGTCAGGACGTAGGCACCTGGCACGTCGGGGTTTCCGCGTGGATTCGAGGTCTTGATCGCCAGGCTGGCCGGCGCGACGAGTGGCTGGCATCCGCCGACGGCATTCGGGTTCTGCCATTCAAGCGGGCAGGGGCCCTTGGGATAGTCCGTGTATTTGCCATCGGCATAGGCAAACGACGCGCGCAAGGTGAATCCCCTGAACACGAGGGCTGCGAAGTCGGCTTCAGCGCCTTGCACCCGGACTTCCGGAATGTTCGCCGGGTAAGTGCGCAAGGCTGCGGTCTCGGTACTGGACGTGACGTTGGCCTGGTAGTTCTTGACCACGGTCCGATACGCGGCGAGGTTCAATGTGGCGCGACCGTCCCACCAGGCGGTTTTCAGGCCAGCCTCCCGCGTGGTATTCGTTTCGTCCTTGATCACGGCCGTCGCCAGGGCCGGATTGTTCGCAGCATCCAACGGCAGGCCGGACATATTGAGGCCACCGGATTTGTACCCGTACGCATAACTGACGTAACCCAGCACGTTATCGGTGAACTGATAGCCCAGGTTGACGCGACCCGAGGGGTTGCCACCGCTATCCGATGCGCTGTAACTCTGCGGGCGGAACAGCGACAGCTTTGCGTTGTCCTGTATCGAGCCTGGGGTGGTCGGCAGGCCTCCGGATACTGTCGTCGAGTAGTTGCCGTTCTTGTCTTCGTAGGTATAGCGAAGGCCAAGTGTTGCGGTCAGTCGATCGGTGATCTTGTAGTTCGCCTCACCGAAGGCCGCATAGCTCTTCATCCGGTAGTGCGAATTGCCGAACTGGCCGTAGCCGTCCGCAAGGTTGTCCGGCATGCGAGGGAAGCTCGTGGTGCTGACCAGCCAGTACGTGGCGGCCGGGCCATAAATGCTGATCGGCTTGCCGTTGATTTCCTGGGTGTAGAAGTAGAGGCCGCCGACATAGCTGAAGGGGCCGTCACCGTTGGAGGCGACACGGAACTCCTGGCTGTATTGATCCTGGCGCGAGGGGATGCGCTGGACGGTCTGAATCGGCACACCAATGTAGTCACGGTCGTTGGCGACATCCCATTTCCAGTAACGCCAGGCGGAGATCGAGGTCAGCGTAACGGCGCCCACGTTCCAATCGGCGTTGAGGGATACACCTCCGTCTTGCGTGTCGATATGCAGAGGGGCATCGATGTCAGTCAGTCGGTCGTACACATTGCGGCTGGCCGGCGAATAGGCGGGAAGGCCGTGCGCTGGCAGGTTGGCGATCAGACCATTGAACTGTCGCGCTGCACTACGCAGGCTGCTGCCGACGCGCAGGTAGTTCTGCGTACAGCAATCCGAATCCAGATTGGAGACATCCCCGATCAGGCGGACATTGAGGCTGTCGTCCGGTTTGAACAGCAACTGACCGCGCAGGGCGTAGTTGTTGATTTCGTTTTCGTCCTTGCCGGTGGTGACGTTGTGTAGCGAGCCGTCCTTCTCGGTGAACTGCGCCGAGAAGCGGCCGGCCACCGTTTGAGTCAGTGGCCCCGACACCGTGCCTTTCGCCTGGAAAAACCCTTGCTCGCCGTATGAAATCTCGCCGCTGCCCTCCGGCGTGAAGGTGGGTGCGCGACTGGTGATATTGATAGCGCCTGCCGTCGTGTTCTTGCCGAACAGCGTGCCCTGCGGTCCTCGGAGTACTTCGATGCGATCGATATCAGTGAAGTCGAAGGCCGCCGTTGCCGGACGACCGTGATAGACACCATCGACATAGAAACCCACACCGGGCTCGATGCCGTCATTCGCGGCGCTGACCGACAGCGTGTTCGACCCCAGACCACGGATCGTATAAGCCGTATTACGTGGGTTTGCGGAGTTGTAGTAGAGCGATGGGACCAGCTGGCTGAGCTGCTGCGTGTTGACCGTATACGAACGGTCGAGCCATTCGCCGCTCACCACCGAAACCGCGATGGGAACCTTCTGCAGGTTTTCTTCGCGCTGGCGGGCGGTGACGGTGACGCTATCGAGCGTCGTGACGTCTTTCTTGTCATCGGCCGTCGTGGGAGTGTCCGTCGCCAGGGCGGCAGCGGTAAATACGGGACATAACAGCGCCACAGCGCCGAGCACGAGCCGATGCATGGTGTCTCCCCTTTTCCCTGACGGGCCGGTGCGCCCGAACGCAATATAAAGTGGACTATATAGCGAATTATTGAGCCTACAAGCCGTGCCGGAGCTAGACTGATCCCGTCCTACCCATCGGTGACGGCATGCTCCAGTACGAAGGCTCCCTATGGCTCACCGATGGCGCGCGGCGCTGGGGCGGGCTGGACCGTGTCGAACTGCTGTCCCAGATTGGGCAGACCGGGTCGATTACCGCCGCCGCCAAGGCCGTGGGCATGAGCTACAAGGGCGCATGGGACGCGGTCGAGGCAATGAACAACCTCGCGAGTGAACCGCTGGTGCTGCGCGCGACTGGAGGCAAGGGCGGTGGTGGGGCGAGGCTCACCGCGCGTGCCGAGCGCCTCATTAAGTCCTTTCGCAGCATCGAATCGGCTCACCGCCTGTTCGTCGAGCATCTTGCATCGCTCGGGGACGAAGCGACCGATGACATCCATCTATTGAGGCACCTGACCATGCGAACCAGTGCGAGAAACCAGCTTGCCGGTGTCGTTGATCGCGTCCAGCAGGGTGCGGTAAACGACAGCATCGCCATCCGGACCACGGGTGGCGCCACACTCATCGCAACCGTGACTCGAGAGAGTACGGACAACCTCGCACTGACTCCCGGGCGCCCGGTCATCGCGCTCATCAAGGCGAGCTGGATCATGCTCGGTCTGCCTGGGCAGGGGCGGTTATCCGCATCGAACCAGCTGCCTGGCACGGTGGCCCGGATTCATCCCGGCGCGGTGAATACCGAGGTGACCGTGGACATCGAGGGTGGCGGGACGATTACCTCGATCATCACCAAGGACAGCGTTGATAACCTCGGGCTGGTCGAGGGCATGGCTGTACTGGCGATCTTCGATGCTGCCTCCGTGATCGTTGGTGTTACCGACTGAGAGCGGACTGAAAGCAGGCTGACTGTCGCCACGTCGGCAGCGCAACCTTTTACGTCGAAGCCGATTCGACGAGTTTCGATTTCAGCTATCACATCTCCTTATGCCTCCTATACCGAGCAACGATTTCAGCTCGAGGGGGGGCGTGGTCGAGAATGACCGCTCGATTGATGACGTGAAACACCTTCGTCATCTTGATTGATCGTGTCTATCGATTACGTAGGAAAAAACGATGGCCAAGTCGAGCAGCCAGAAGTTCATTGCACGAAATCGCGCCCCGCGCGTCCAGATCGAATACGACGTGGAGCTCTACGGCGCCCAGAAGAAGGTGAGCATCCCCTTCGTCATGGGCGTCATGACCGACCTCTCCGGTGCGAGCGCCCGCGACCTGCCGCCGGTCGAGGAGCGCAAGGCGCTCGAAATCGACGTCGACAATTTCAACGATCGTCTTGAATCGATACGGCCCACGGTGTCGTTCGATGTCCCCAACACGTTGACCGGCGAAGGCAACCTGGCCATCGAGATGCGTTTTGGCCACCTCGACGACTTTTCTCCGGCGGCCATTGCCCGCCATGTCGAACCGCTGGCGAAGCTCCTCGAAGCACGTACGCAGCTAGCCAACCTGGGTACGTACCTGGACGGTAAGGCTGGCGCCGAGAAGCTGATCGCGCAGGCGATCCAGGATCCGGCGCTACTGGCGGCGCTTGCCGCGACGCGTCCGGCCACCACCGACACAAAGGAGGATTGACCGATGGCGACCACGCAAACCCAGGCGGCCGAGGCCGTCGTCGAAACCACCGAGGGCGGCGATTTTGCCGCCTTGCTCAGCAAGGAGTTTCGCCCGAAGAGCGAGCGCGCCCGTGTCGAGGTGGAATCCGCTGTGCGCACGTTGGCCGAGCAGGTGCTCGATCGCGCGGACATCGTTTCCGACGACGTTACGCAGACGATCAACGCCTATATCGCCGAGATCGACCGCAAGCTCAGCGAGCAGGTGAACCTGATCCTGCACCACCCGGACTTCCAGAAGCTGGAAGGTGCCTGGCGCGGCCTGCACCACCTGGTGTCCAACACCGAAACGGATCCGCAGCTGAAGATCCGCGTGATCAACCTCTCCAAGAACGACCTCGGCCGTACGCTCAAGCGTTACAAGGGCACGGCGTGGGACCAGAGCCCCGTGTTCAAGAAGGTGTACGAAGAGGAATACGGCCAGCTCGGTGGCGAGCCCTACGGCTGCCTGATTGGCGATTACTACTTCGATCACGGTCCGCAGGATGTCGAACTGCTGCGCGGCATGGCCCAGGTCGCCGCGGCGTCGCACGCGCCGTTCATCGCCGCCGCCGCACCGGGCCTGCTCGGCATGGACGGCTGGGGTGAGCTGGCCAACCCGCGCGACCTCGCCAAGATCTACTCGACGCCCGACTACGCGGCATGGCGTTCGCTGCGTGACAGCGAAGATGCGAAGTACGTGGCATTGACCATGCCGCGCACGCTGTCGCGACTTCCCTATGGTGCCAAGACCGACCCGGTGGAGGAGTTCGACTTCGAGGAAGACACCAGTGGTGCCGACTCCACGAAGTACACCTGGCAGAACGCGGCCTACGCGATGGGCGTCAACATCAATCGCTCGTTCAAGCAGTATGGCTGGTGCACGCGCATCCGCGGCGTGGAGTCGGGCGGTACGGTGGATAACCTGCCGGCGCACGTCTTCCCCACCGATGACGGTGGCGTGGACATGAAGTGTCCGACCGAGATCGCCATTACGGATCGCCGCTCGGCCGAGCTGGACAAGATGGGCCTGATGCCTGTCGTGCACCGGAAGAACTCCGACATGGCCGCCTTTATCGGTGCGCAGTCGCTGGCGCGTCCGGAAGAGTATGACGATCCGGATGCCACGGCCAACGCGGCATTGAGCGCGCGCTTGCCTTACATGTTTGCCTGCTCGCGGTTCGCGCATTACCTCAAGTGCATCGTGCGGGACAAGATCGGCTCGTTCAGCACGCGTGAGCAGATGCAGGACTGGCTCACACGCTGGATCCTCAACTACGTCGATGGCGACCCGGTCAATTCCAACGAAGAGACCAAGGCACGCAAGCCGCTCGCCGCGGCACAGGTGGTGGTCGAGGAAGTCGAGGGCAACCCCGGCTACTACACCTCCAAGTTCTACCTCAAGCCGCACTACCAGCTCGAAGGCCTCACGGTCTCGCTGCGCCTGGTTGCTCGCCTGCCGTCCGGCAAGGCCGCCTGAGTCCTTCCCTAATTACGCGTCAATCGAGGAAAAGCGTTCATGGCTTTCGACATGCATCTCAAGTTCGGCCCCGGTCAGGTAAAGATCGAGGGCGCTTCCAACCACGCCAAGCATAAGGACCAGGTGCCGATCATCGCGTGGTCGTGGGGCGCCAGTAACTCGGGCAACCTACATACCGGCGCGGGCTACGCGTCCGGCGGTAAGGCCAATGTGCAGGACATCACGATCACCAAGTTCGTCGACTCCTGCTCGAATGCGCTGCTTAACGCGGTATGCACCGGTGCACGCGTCGACAGCGCGACGCTCTATGTCACCAACGCCACCGGCGAGCAGACTGACTTCGTCACCATCGAACTGACCGAGGGCGTAATGATCACCTCGGTGTCCACCGGTGGCAGCGGCGGTGACGAGCGCCTGACCGAAAACATCACCCTGCATTTCGGCAAGTTCAAGTACGCGTTCCAGCCCCAGGACGACAAGGGCAAGGCGACGGGTGGCACCAAGGACTTCACCTACGACATGCAGCAGGTGAAGGGCACGGCCTGATCGCAACATGGCCGAGCTGACCACCCAGGAGCGCCTGCAGCCGTCGTTATTGGACCGCTTGCGCGACGACGAACCGCACGTCGCGCAGGAGAGCCGGGACAAGCGCGTGATCACGGCGGCGCGCCTGCGCGAGTACGTCGTGCGGGACCTTGCCTGGTTGTTCAACTGTACGCGGCACTGGTCCTCGGAAGAGCTCGCCGGGCTGCCGTATGTCGAGGCTTCGGTCCTCGACTACGGCATCCCGGACCTGACCGGCGCCGCCATCGCGGGGTTGGATATCGAAGTGCTTCGCCAGCGCATACGCGCGGCGATCGCGACGTTCGAGCCTCGCCTGGATCCCGCCACGCTGCATGTGGATGTAAGGGCCGACACCGCAAGGATGGATCGCCTGACGCTGTCGTTCAGCATCGAATCGACGATGTGGGCGCAACCGTTGCCTCTCAACCTTTACCTGAAGACCGAGGTCGACCTGGAAACCGCACGTTTCAGTGTTTTCGACGGCCTCGGCTGAGCCCATGGATCCCAGACTCCTCCGGTACTACAACCAGGAACTCCAGCACATCCGTGAATCGGGTGCGGAGTTCGCCAGCGCGTATCCCAAGATCGCCGGCCGCCTGGGCATGGAGGGGATGGAGTGCGCGGACCCTTATGTGGAGCGTCTGCTGGAAGGCTTTGCCTTCCTGTCCGCGCGCGTGCAGATGAAGCTGGATGCACAGCACCCTGTCTTCACCCAGCACCTGTTGCGCATGCTCTACCCGCAGTACCTCGCGCCGGTGCCGTCGATGACCGTGGTCGAGATGTCGCCGGACAGCGGCGAGACCCTGCCAGGCGAAGGCCATCTCGTCCCGCGGGGCACGGCTTTGCGCAGCCAGATCGGCTTCGGCGAGCGCACGGCCTGCGAATACCGCACGGCCCATGCGGTGAACCTGCTGCCTCTGTCGCTCGACGAAGCCCGCTATTTCTCCAGTCCCGCCGCGATCGCGGCGGCGGGCTTGGGCGTTCCGCCAGGGAGCAGCCCGCGCGCGGCGTTTCGCCTGCGCTTCAGACTGGATGCCGGTGTTCAACTGGATGCGCTGTCGTTCGATGAACTGCCCGTGTTCTTTGCCGGGGCCGGCGACCTTGCCAGTCTGCTTTACGAACAGGTCCTGGCCAACGGCACGGGCTTTTCCGTCGTCGCGGGCGATGCCGTCCGGCATGCGACGCAGGCAAACATCGAGCCGCGCGGCTTCACCGACGCCGAGGCGCTGCTGCCGGTGAGCGATCGCTCGTTCAGTGGTTACCGCCTGCTGCAGGAGTACTTCGCCTGCCCCCAGCGCTTCCAGTTTGCCGCGTTCACCGGGCTGCGCCGTCTCCTTCCGCGTTCCAGTGCGACAGGCTTCGACATCGTGGTCTGGCTGGACCGCGCCGTGACCCGGCTGGACAACGCGGTCGATGCATCGTACGTACGCCTGTTCTGCACGCCGGCGATCAACCTTTTTCCGCGGCGGTCGGATCGTATCCACCTTCGCGAGGGTGCTGCCGAATACCACGTACTGGCAGACCGCACGCGACCGATGGACTTCGAGGTCTACGACGTCGAGGACGTACAGGGGTTTGGCGACAGCCAGGAACCCGAGCAGACCTTCTTTCCGTTCTATGGCGGTAACGCCAGGACCTGGCACCAACCGGCGGAAGCGTTCTATTCGCTGCGCCGCGAACCGCGCGTGGCATCGCAACGGCAACGACGCGACGGGCCGCGTTCGAGTTATGTCGGCGGCGAAGTCTTTCTCTCGCTGGTCGATGGACGCGAGGCGCCGTACGCGAGCAGCCTGCGCCAGCTGGGCATGCGCCTGCTGTGCACCAACCGCGATCTGCCCTTGCACATGCCGGTGGGGAAGGGAGCCACGGATTTCATGCTCGACACCGACGCGCCCGTGCGGTCGATCCGCTGCGTGGCAGGGCCGACGCGCCCGCGCGCCGCGATGGCGGAGGGGCAGGGTGCATGGAAGCTGATCAGTCACCTGCAACTGAACTACCTCTCGTTGCTCGAGCACGACGACGGCGCGGCGGCGCTGCGCGAGATGCTCCTGCTCTACAGCGACGAGTACGACGCGTCCTCGCGCCGCCTGATCGAGGGTCTGCGCAACGTACGTTCGTCACCCATCGTGCGTCGCCTTCCCATCGTAGGCCCGGTCACCTATGGCCGCGGCCTTGAAATCAGCCTGACCTGTGAGGACCAGGCCTTCGAAGGCACCGGTGCCTTCCTGTTCGGCTCGGTCATGCAGAACTTCTTCGCGCGGTACGTCTCGTTGAACTCGTTCACCGAGACCGTGCTGCATACCCATGAACGCAACGAGGTGGCACGGTGGACGGCTCGCTCCGGCACGCGCCCGATCCTGTAGGGCTGCTCGACGCGCTGCGTGCCGACCCGTCGTCATTCGACTGGTTCGAGGCATTGCGGCGGGTCGAGTGCGTCTACGCCGAGCATCCGCGCCTCGGCCATTCCGTGCGGCCGGCGGACGACCCGGTTCGCCTTGCGCATACGCCGTCACTGGGGTTCGCCTCACGCACTATCGATCGTGTCGAGACCGATGGTGTACGACCGCCTCGCATCCACAGCCTGATGCTGGGCTTGTGGGGGCCGAACGGCGCCTTACCCCTGCACCTCACCGAGTACACGCTGGAGCGCGAGCGACTTGCGCGCGATTCCACGTTCACCGCCTTCGCGGACGTGTTCCATCACCGCATGCTCAGCCTGTTCTATCGGGCGTGGGCCGACGCGCAACCGACGGTACAGATGGATCGCCCCGCGGACGACGCCTTCGCGCACTTCCTCGGTGCATTGGTGGGTATCGACAGTCCATCGCTGGCCGGGCGCGATGCGTTGCCGGATCGGTTCCGTCGCTACATGGCCGGACGCATCGTCGCCCAGGCGCGGAACGCCGAAGGACTCGTGGCCCTGCTCGCCGCCTTCTTCGCCGTGCCCGTGCACCTGGAGGAATTCGCGGTGACATGGTTACCCCTGCCTGACGATGGGCGGCTGCGCATGGGCGCCGCCATGGCCGGTATCGGTACGACGGCGGTGCTCGGCGCCGCCGTGCGCAGCGCGCAACACCGCTTTCGCATCCGCCTCGGGCCGATGGCATTTGCCGACTACCGGCGCTTCCTGCCCGGCGGAGAAGCCCTTGGTGAGCTGGTCGCCGCCGTGCGCTTCTACGTCGGTGACGGGCTCGACTGGGACGTCCAACCGGTGCTGCGCCGCGACGAGGTGCCGCTGACGCATCTGGGGCGCGGCAGCCGCATGGGCTTGTCCGCGTGGATGGGCCGGTTCGCCGGCCCGGGCGACGCCGACGACCTGGTCCTGCAACCCCTTTCCCTTCCGAATCGATCGAGGACGCCATCGTGACCGACATCAGCCGTACCGCCTTGTTCGGCAAACTCAATGCCGTGGCCTATAAAGCCATCGAGGGTGCCACCGTCGCCTGTCGCCTGCGCGGACATCGCGAGGTCGAACTCGTGCACTGGCTGCAGCAGATCCTGCAGATGGGTGATTCCGATCTCCACCGCATCATCCGCCACGTGGGTATCGATCCTTCGCGCCTGGCACGCGACGTGGACGAGGCGTTGGAGCGCCTGCCGGGTGGTGCGACCGCGGTCAGCGATCTGTCGGCCGATATCGAGGAAGCCGTCGAGCGCGCCTGGGTGTACGCCACGCTGAGCTTTGGCGAGAGCCAGGTGCGCACGGCCTACCTCGTCGCTGGCATCGTGCGCACGCGTCGCCTGCGTCACGTGCTGACCGGCATCTCGAACGAGTTCGCGAAAATCCGCGCGGAGGGTCTGGTCGACGAGCTTCCGGCCATGATCGCCGGGTCGGCCGAGGAGCGGCTCACCGCGTCCGATGGCTTTCGCATGAGCGACGGCGCGGGTAACGCGGGCGATTCGCCGGCGCCCGCGCAGCTGGGCAAACGGGAAGGCCTGCAGCGCTATACCGTGGACCTCACCGCGCAGGCGCGCGAGGGCAGGATCGATCCCGTCGTCGGTCGCGACGACGAGATCCGTCAGGTCGTCGACATCCTCATGCGTCGCCGGCAGAACAATCCCATGCTGGTCGGCGAGGCCGGCGTCGGCAAGACCGCGGTGGTCGAAGGCTTTGCGCAGCGCATCGTCGCCGGCGACGTGCCGCCGGCGCTTCGCGAGGTGGAACTACGCGTGCTGGACGTGGGCCTGCTGCAGGCCGGCGCGAGCATGAAGGGTGAATTCGAAAGCCGTCTGCGCCAGGTGGTCGACGAGGTGCAGGCGTCGGCGACGCCGGTCATCCTGTTCATCGACGAGGCGCACACCCTGGTCGGTGCCGGCGGGGCCGCCGGCACCGGCGACGCCGCCAACCTGCTCAAACCCGCCCTCGCGCGCGGCACGCTGCGCACGATCGGCGCCACGACCTGGGCCGAATACAAGAAGCACATAGAGAAGGACCCGGCGTTGACCCGGCGCTTCCAGACCGTGCAGGTCGGCGAACCCGACGAGGCGAAGGCGGTGCTGATGCTGCGCACGGTGGCCGGGGTCATGGAAACGCATCACGGTGTCCAGGTTCTCGATGAAGCGATCGAGGCAGCCGTCCGGCTTTCGCACCGCTACATCCCCGCGCGCCAGTTGCCCGACAAGGGCGTGAGCCTGCTCGACACCGCCTGTGCGCGGGTGGCTGTGAGCCACCATGCCGTACCGGCGCGCGTCGCCGACTCCCGCCGGCGGATCGAGGCGCTCGAGGCCGAGCACGGGATCATCCGTCGCGAACGCGCGGTGGGCATCGACACCAGCGAGCGCGAGGTAGCGGTCGAGGCGGCGCTGAGCGTCGAAGTGCGGCGCTTGTCCGACCTGGAAGAGGACTGGACCCAGGAAAGCCGTCTTGTCGCGAGCATTCTCGAGCTGCGAGGACAATTGCGTGACGCGGCGCAAGACGAGTCACGTCCCGTCGACATGGATAGTAGCGAGCGCGAATCGTTGCTTGCCCGGTTGCGCACCCTACAGACGGCGCTGGCCGAACGCCAGGGTGACTCGCCGTTGATCCTGCCTGCGGTCGACCAGCAGGCGGTTGCCGCCGTGGTCGCCGACTGGACCGGCATTCCGGTCGGGCGCATGGTGCGCAGCGAACTGGAGACGGTGATGAACCTCGCCTCCTTGATGGGTCAGCGGGTCATCGGCCAGGACCACGCCATGGAGATGATCGCCAAACGCATCCAGACCTCGCGCGCCGGGCTGGACAATCCTCACAAGCCCATCGGCGTCTTCCTGCTCGCGGGCACCTCGGGCGTCGGCAAGACCGAGACGGCGTTAGCGCTGGCCGAGACGCTGTATGGCGGCGAGCACAACCTCATCACCATCAACATGAGCGAGTTCCAGGAGGCCCATACCGTCTCCACGCTCAAGGGCGCGCCGCCCGGCTACGTGGGCTACGGCGAAGGTGGCGTACTCACCGAGGCGGTGCGTCGCCGTCCTTACTCGGTGGTACTGCTGGATGAAGTCGAGAAAGCCCATCCGGACGTGCACGAAATCTTCTTCCAGGTCTTCGACAAGGGCGTCATGGAAGACGGGGAAGGTCGCCGGATAGACTTTCGCAACACGCTCATCATCCTGACGACAAACGCAGGAACCGAGACGATCGAACGTCTGTGCGCCGACGCGGCGCATGTGCCGGAAGCTGAAACGATGGCGACCGCCCTGCGCGTGCCACTGCTCGATGTCTTTCCGCCCGCGTTACTGGGGCGGCTCGTCGCCGTGCCGTACTACCCACTCAGCCAGCACATGCTTGGCGAGATCGTCCGCCTGCAGGTGGCGCGGATCAAGCACCGTATCGAGGAGCGCTACCGCGTGCCTTTCGAATGCACGGATGCGGCGACGGCGCTGGTGGTCAGCCGGTGCACCGAGAGCGAGAGCGGTGGTCGCATGATCGACGCCATCCTGACCAACACGATGTTGCCCGACATCAGCCGGGAGCTGCTCATGCGGACGATCGGCGACGAGCCGGTGCAACGCGTGCATGTGGACGCGTCGGGCGGCGCGTTCGTCTATCGGTTCGACGGCGTCGATGTCGCTTCGGCGATGGTCGCGGCCTGACGCCGGCGAAGGAGACGAGCATGGCAACCCAACTCACCCGCGAAGAGTGGCTGGCCCTCGGCGAGATCGCGAAGTCTCGCAAGCAGCTCATGGCGCAGATGTTCCGTGGCACGCACCTGCACTTTGGCAGCAGTAGTGCGCGCGATGCAGGAGGCGAACTCCTGCAGATGGGCTACGAGCTTTATTCGGCGATCAGCGATCTGGCGACGCATAAGGACTCATCGACGACTGCGTTCAGCGCGTCGGGTACGAATGCCGACATCAAGAGCTTCATTGCAAAGATGGCGGACATCGACAGTTTCGATACGCTCGTCCAGGTGATCGGTAGCGAGCAGGCCAGCAAGCTGCTCGCCGACGTTACCCCGATCGTCGGCGTGGTCAAGGGCGTCTATGACCTGCAGAAAGTGGCCGTGGCGGTCGTGCGTGACGCGAAGCACCTGTACCGGCATGACTTCTACCTGCAAGGCTTTCGTCCCGGCGCGCCCTATGCCGCCGCGGAATCGATCAGGATCATCATCCGGCGTGACCTTACCTCGCACAGCATCGACTTTGCGCAGCAGGGCATGGCGACGGGCCTGAAAATCGCCGGGCTGTTCGTGGATGTCGGCACGGCGACCAACGCCGGTATCGGCCTGGCCGGTGCGGTCGCCAGCCTCGGCCTCAAGCTCTACGGCATCGGCCTGGACATCAAGGACATGCGTGCAGGCAACCTCTGGCTGGAGAAACCGGAGCAGTTGTCCCTGCAGGTCTTCAACGATAGCCCGATCCTTGGCAGCTACCTGCTCGCCAGTGCCAGTACCTCCGACCTGATCAACATGTTCGTGGTCGACATTGGCCTGAAGGCCGATTGGAAGGATGACGTCGAACGCATGTACGAACAACAGATGTCGCCCCTGGTACAGCTTGCTCGCAAGCATATTGAGGCCTCGCCGCTCCAGCTCGAAGGCCACCACATCACGCTCGGGCCCTCGGGAACCCATGCCGGGAAGTCGTTCTTTTCGGGTCTGAAGGCCCGACTGGCGCGGCACATTCATCGTGGAAGTGGAGCGGTGACCCATGCCTAAGGGCAATCATGTCTTCAATGACTTCGACGGGTGTGTCGCTACGAGCTTCAAAAAGCTCTCACGTGAACTCAATCTCGAACAGGTGCTTATTGCGGCGACCGGCGCGGGGAACAGCCCGGAGGCGACGACGATCCGTGGCCACTTTCCAACGTCCTACGCGACACTCATCCAGATGCAGGCGAAAGATCGCGTCAAGGAAATGCACTGGATCCAGGACGATAAGGAAGTCATCGCTAACGACGGCAACTCCATGGCGTTCGGTCGTGAATCGGCGCGCTTCAGTCAAGCCGTCATCGACTGGGCTTGGGGGCGGGATGACAAGGAGAATCCCATGACAGTGTGGCGTGACCTGGTCAATGCCGGCGAGGACATCACGGCCCGAAGGAACTTCGCCAAAGAAAGTTCCCGAAAAGAGGCGCCTAAAACGGAGGCAGGCCGCGAGGAACTCTGTCAGCAGGTCCGCATGTTCATCCGCGGCGAGCTCTCCAAGCTCGTCGGTAAGTGGCTGGTCCAGCTGCGCGACGACATGACGTCGGCGCGGCCCGCAATGAACGGGGTAACGCCGGTACGGGTCGACTACGACACCAGGCGAAAGGCGTGGATGGAACGACTGGGCAGTGCCGGCGTCATACCCATCCCCGATTAATACCGCGAGCACCGGCGATCGAAGCACATCGATCAGGAACACAAGGCACCCCGATGAGAATCATTCTGAGCACCGCGCGCTACACGGAGTTCCTAAAGGAGTTTCGTCTGGCCGACCGCCAAAATGCGGCAGCCAATAACGAAACCGAAGTGGTGTACACCTCGGGCAATGCGACGCGTCGGTATTTCTACCGTGCGCCGAACTTCGAACTGATCGCCTATGACCTTGGCGGCGGGCGGATCAATCTCGTCACCTACAATCATGTAGGAACCCTGGGCGCCACCGTCGGTAGCACGAACTTCGATGGTGCGCTTCTGGCGGGCGGCGGTGGTGGCAACCAGATGACTGCGGACTTGAGCCGCGTGGTGGCGCTGACCTCGGAAGCGGCGCGATCATCGGTGGTGGAAACCGCCATCAAGAACGTCCTGGGTAGCGCCGCTCGCACGGTCAATCTGGACAGGTTCACCTTGCTTTTCACGTCCTACAAGCACACGGCCAAACACGTGAGGTACTTCGATGCGTCCGGCGCGTACGCGCCCGGTTGGCGTCCGTTGCGCCGCGACGACTACCTGCGCTTTTTCTCCGACAGCACCTACACGGGTGATGCCACGACCCATTGTGCGCTGGTGCGCTCGTTGGCCGACGCGCCGAACCGCGAAGACCCGTAACCTCATGCCCCACGCCATAACATTGACGGCGGCTTCCGTTGATCTGCTGATCGCCAACATGAGCGCGACCGAAGAACTCGGGCGGCTGTCCACCTTTCGTATCGAGGCGGTCAGCAAGAACGCCTCGGTCGACCTGCGTGCGCTGCTGGGTACACCGATGACGGTGACCGTGACGACGCCACAAGGGTACGTCCGGTACTACAACGGCATCGTCGCCGAGGCCGAGCAGGGCGCGTTCGTGCAAATAGAGAACGTGCGGTATGCCGTCTATGCCTTCATCGTGGTCCCTAAGCCCTGGCTGCTGCGGCAGACCTCGGACTGCCGCATCTACAAGAACAAGACGGTGCCGCAGATCGTCCGCGAGGTCTTGTCCGAGTTCGGCTACGGCGATGTTCGACTCAGCCTCACGGCGAACTATTCACCGCGTGAGTACTGCGTGCAGTACCGCGAGAGCTACTTCGACTTCATCAGCCGGCTGATGGAGCAGGAGGGCATCTACTACTACTTCACGCACGCGCCGGGAAGCCACACCATGGTGCTGGCCGACGCCCTTGGAGCTCACTCGACAGTAGCCACGTTCGAGACGATTCCTTACGCACCGCCTGCCGAGCGGGGCCACCGGATGAAGGCGTCGATAAGCGACTGGACCACCGGCCGTACCGTCAACCCGACCCGCGTGCGCCTGGACGACTACGATTACCAGCGTCCGCGTGCCTCGCTGCTGGCGACCGAGCAGGCAACGGACAGTGCCGACTCGCATGGCGTCTCGGGTTTGGAAATCTACGACTATCCCCATGGATCCGTAGGCTATGCGCAGCCTCTAGCGGACGGACAGCGTTATGCGCAGGTACGCGCCGATGCGCTGAATGTGCCCCAGGCAACCTCTTCGGGCGCCACCGACGCAGTCGGACTTACCACGGGCGCGTTGTTCCGGTTGAAGGACTTCCCGCTCGCCGAGGCGAATCAGGAGTACCTGGTAGTCGCCGCAACAACGCGCCTGGTCGAGGTCGACTACCAGGGTGGCGGCGTCGAACCGGACAAGGACGAAGCGCCCTTCACCTGTGAGTTCCGTGTGATTCGAAGCCGCCAACCCTTCCGCACGGCGCAGACGACGCCGCGGCCGGTCATAGCAGGCGTGCAGACCGCCGTGGTGTACGGGCAGACCGACGAAGACATCGAGGTCGACAGTTACGGGCGCGTCCAGGTCACGTTCTTCTGGAATCCATCGTCCAAACCCAAGGCGGACCAGTCCTGCCCCGTACGCGTCGCCTCGAGTTGGGCGGGTAAACGGTGGGGGGCACAATTCATCCCGCGTGTCGGCCAGGAGGTCGTCATTGGTTTTCACGAAGGCAATCCTGACCGTCCGCTGATCCTGGGCAGTGTCTACAACCAGGAGCACATGCCACCTTATGCGCTGCCCGAGGATCGCACGCGCAGCGGCGTGGTCAGCCGCAGCTTGCGCGGCGCATCGGGTGAGGCCAACGAGATCCGCTTCGAAGATCGCAAGGGCGCTGAGGAGCTGCTCTTCCATGCGCAGCGCGACCTTCGTCATGAGGCCGAGAACGATCACGTCTCGACGATCGACCGCGACGAGAGCGGACAGATCAAGCGTGACCGTTCGCATGAGGTCGGCCGCGACGACACACTGAAAGTGGGTCGCCGCCTGCGTATCGAAGCGGGGGAGGAGATCGAACTGGTAACCGGTCTGGCGCGCATCGTGATGAAACGCACCGGTGAGATCCAGATCATGGGCACCAGGCTCGCGCTCAACGGCGCGGCGACGATCAACATGGTTTCCGGCGGTGCGACCTCGCTTACTTCCGGCGCCGCTGTGTCCATCACGGCGGGTGCCACCGTGACCGTCAACGCCACCGCGGCCATCGCGGTGACGTCGGGCGCCGCCCTGATGCTCTCGTCCACCCTGGGTCCGGCGGTGCTGAAAGGCATGCCGCCCCTGCTGCTGTGAGCCCCATGCCCCTCACCACCACCCTGGCGGCCCGCGACATGGGGCTGGACGCGAGCGTCGCCGCGCTCCTTCACGACGAGATGACCGAGCGTGCGGCCGTCCGCGCACTGCTCGATCACGGCGACGCCGGTGCCGCGTTGCGCGTCGCCCTCCGCTTGATGCCGCGTGGCTATGTCGTGCCCTGGCTGTGCCAGTGCGTCCGCGGCGAAGCGATCGACGATGATGCCCTGGATGGCTTGCTGGTCGCCGAGGCGTGGTTGCGCGAGCGCGGTGAGCCTCGCCGGCGCGGCGCCCTGGCCTTCGCTGCCGGGCGTCACTACGTCGGCATCGGCGCGCTGGTTGCCGCGAGCGCCGCCTGGTCGGAGGGTTTCCTGCTCGATGGCGAGGGCAGGGAAGTCGCGCCTGTCGCCCCTCAGCTCATGGCCGTGGTGGCCGCGGCCGCGCTGCTCACCCTTGCATCAACGCGTCCCGACTTCGATGCGCAATGCCGCGCGTTTGTCGCCTCGGCGATGGGACTGCTTCCACCGGAGATTTCCGAATGAACTCATCCACCGCGTCGAGCCTCGTGCTCTCGATTCTCGGCGAGCACGCCGGCGATGTGTCCGAACGTACGTCGGTGCGCGTCGAGGGCCACGACCTGAGTATCGGCCGCGCCGAGCACTGCGACTGGGTGCTACAGGCCCAGGGCGTTTCGCGCCAGCATGCGGTCGTGCGCCACCTCAACGGTCTGTACTTCCTCGAGGACCGAAGCACCAATGGCATGCTGCTCAATGGCACGCCGCTGCGTGGCGGTGAGCCGGTATCGCTCAGCGACGGCGACCGCCTTCAGCTGGATACCTTCGAGATCCTGGTGACCGTGGAGGTGCCACCGCAGGTCGCCGAGGCTACCGCGCGGCGGAATCGCGAGGACACCTTGCGTACCTTGCGTGTATCGCAAAGAGAACCGTCCGTCGGTGAGCCGTTGTCGACCCCTGCACCGTCGATGACCCAGGTCGTGTCGCCGACGCTGATTCCCGGCGATGCCAGCGCCGTGGCGTCGCTGGATCCCCTGGCCTGGTTTCCTTCCGTCCCGCTATCGACCCGGGAAGGTTTGGCAGGCGTCGAACCGTCGGCGCACTGGAATCATGGGTCGCCGATGGTGGAGCACTTCGATGCGCCGCACCTGGATCCCGTTGCCGTTGAGCGCCGTGGTTCGTCGGTGCTGCCGGAAAACTGGGACCGAACCCGGAGCGTGTTCACCTTGCCCGTCATGCAGGACAGTGTGGCGTCTGCAGAGGTCGATGCTCTGCTTACACCTGAGCCTGAGCCGGTGGCTCAGCCGGTGCCGGTGCCAACGCCCGGTCCGATTTCGATTTCGGCTCCGACCCCGACTCCGACCCCGACCCCGTTACCAGCTTCGCCTTCGGCACCGGCCACTATCGAATCGCTGTTCACGCTCGTTCTCGACGGTGTAATGGACGTGTTGCGCGCGCGTGCCGAACTGAAGAACGGCTTCCGCCTGCCGGCGACGTTGATCCAGCGTCGGGAAAACAATCCACTGAAATTCGCACCCACGGGCAGCGAGGCGTTATCACGCTTGCTCGCCGCACCCAACGAGGCGTTCCTCTCGGGTGAGGCGGCGGTGGTCGATGCGATGGACGATATCCGGCTGCACCAGGTTGCCTTGTTGGCGGGTGTGCGCGCTGCCTTCGACGACCTGATTGCGCAATTCGACCCGTCGCGTTTCGAAGAGGGCCAGCCGCGTCGCGCGCGCTTCGGCTTTGCCACGGAAGCGGGTCCGTGGGAGCGCTATCGCACGCATTTCCAGGGCCTCGCCGCTGACCCCGAGCAACGTTTCCGCCGCCTTTTCGGCGACGAGTTCGCCCGGGCCTATGAAGACCAGCTGGCGCGCGCCAAGCGCGACGGCCGCTGACCGGAACCGACCATGACAGCATTCAACAAAGTGGTGTGGAGCGAGGGCTTGTTCCTTCGCCCGCAGCACATGCAGCAGCAGGATAGATACACCGAGCGCTACGTGGAACTGCGCGCGGCGACCTTGCGTCCCCACCCATGGGGATTCGACGAACTGGAGATCGAGCGCGACCTGCTCTCGATCGGCAAGCTCGGCATCCGCCGCGCGCGCGGCGTCTTTCCCGATGGCACGCCGTTTTCCATGCCCGACCGCGACCCGCTGCCGCCGCCGCTGGAGATCGATACCCATTGGCGTGACCAGGTCATCTACCTGAGCTTGCCGTTGCGCTCGCCGTCGCAGGCGGAAAGCCTCTGGCCGGGCACGCAGGTGCAGGGCCAGCTGGCGCGTTTCGCGGTGCGCGAGGTGGAAGTGAATGATGCATCGGGCAGTACGCCGGGCGTGGTGGTGCTCGAAGTCGGTGGCCTCAGTACCCGCATGACGGCCGCTTCCCAGGCGCGCGAAGGTCTGGTCGAACTTCCGCTGGCACATCTGGTGGAATGCCGCCCCGACCGCCGCGTCGTGCTCGACGACGCCTTCGTGCCCAGCGCGCTGGCCTGCCGGGCCTCCGAACGGCTGACGTTGTTCCTCACCGAACTGCTCGGCCTGCTGCACCAGCGCGGCGAAGCGTTGGCCGGTCGCGTCGGCGGTACCGACCGGACGAGCACGGCCGAGCTGGCCGACTTCCTCATGCTGCAACTGGTCAATCGCTACCAGCCCCAGGTGGCGCACCTGGCCGAGGCACCCTTGCTCCATCCCGAAGACCTTTACCGCCTGCTACTGGGCCTGGCTGGCGAAATGGCGACGTTCACCACGCCAGGCAAGCGCAGCGAGGCCTTTCCTCCCTACCGCCATGACCGCCTGCGCGAAAGCTTCGAGCCGGTGATCGCGGCGCTGCGCCTGAGCCTGAGCGCGGTGCTGGAACAGACGGCGGTTCCCGTGCCACTGCAACAACGTAAGTACGGCGTCTGGGTCGGTACCGTGGCCGATGGCAGCTTGCTCGATAGCGCGTCCTTCGTGCTGGCCGCCAAGGCCGACATCGCCTCCGCCGACATGCGTCGCCGCCTGCCTTCGCAGTCGAAGATCGGGCCGGTCGAGAAGATCCGCGACCTGGTGAACCTGCAACTGCCGGGCATCGCCGTGGCGTCGCTCGCCGTCGCACCGCGGCAGATTCCGTATCACGCGGGCTACCAGTACTTCGAACTCGATACCGCCTCGCCGATGTGGAAGACGCTGCGTACGTCCGGTGGTGTCGCACTGCATTTCGGCGACGGTTTCGACGGTCTCGCGCTGGAACTGTGGGCGGTGAGGAACTGATGCCATGAAGCATGACGACTTCGACGCATCCCAGGGCTCGGACGCCACCATCGTGCGCCCGAGTGGTGCTCGTTCGCCGGCACCGGCGCCCATGCGTGAACGCGAACCGACGCGCGACCTGAGCCGCGTGCTGCAGGAGCTGCCCTCGGCAGGCGGCAATCCTCTCGTGCGCGCGGCCAATCCGCTGCTGTTGCTCGCGGCGCAACTGCGCGACAGTACCGAGGCGCCGGACGCCGCGCTGTTGCGCGACCGCGCCATCGCCTATATCCGACGTTTCGAGGATACGGGCGCGCGCGCCGGGATTGACGCGCAGACCGCGGTCGCGGCTCGCTACGTGCTGTGCACGATGATCGACGAGGCGGTACTGGATTCGCCGTGGGGCGAGCAGACCGGCTGGAGCCGGCAGACCCTGCTGGTCACCTTCCATGGCGAAACCTACGGTGGCGAGAAGTTCTTCGTCATCCTCGATCGCCTGGCCCAGGACATGGTCCGCCACATCGATCTGGTGGAGATGATGTATCTCTGCCTCGCGCTCGGCTTCGGCGGCAAGTATCTCGTCGAGCCCGGCGGGATGGCGCGACTCGCGGATCGTCGCGAGGACGTCTTCCGGCGGATCATGGCGTATCGCACAGCGACGCCCGCAGCACTGTCGCCGCGCTGGCAGGGAGTCGATCGTCCACTGAAGCCCCGTCGTGGCGTTCCGGTCTGGATAGCGGCGCTGGCGGCGTGCTGCCTGCTCTTCGGTGTCTGGATCTTCCTGCATGCACGGCTCAACGGCATGGTGGAACCGGTGAGTGCGCGCCTGGCGGCCATCGGCCTGCGCGGCGTGCCGTTGCCTGCGGCGGTCGCGGCCAAACCGGCATCGGCCAGCCTGCGCCAGTTGCTAGCCGATGACGCGCGTGCTGGTGCGTTGTCGGTGGACGAGAAGCCGGATGGGCAAGCTACCGTTCGACTGGCGGCCACGGAGATGTTCCCCTCCGGCGGAGCCGAGGTCGCCGCAGACCAGGCTGCGTTGCTTGGGCGTGTTGCGCGAGCCCTGAACCAGGTGCGCGGTCGCGTCATCGTGGTCGGGCACACCGACGATCAGCCGATTCGCTCGCTGCGCTTCAAGGACAACTTCGAACTGTCCGCGGCGCGTGCACGCAACGTCAGTACCATGCTTTCCCACGACCTCGACGACCCGCGTCGCGTGGAGTCCAGCGGTGCGGGCTCGTCGCAGCCCATCGCCACGCCGGCGGACCTGCCCGCCAACCGAGCGCGCAACCGTCGCGTCGAGATCCTGTTCGTCCCGGAGGCCGGATGAAAAACCTGGACGATGTGTTCCGTCACGTGTGGGTATGCACGGCGATCGGCATCTTTCTCTGTGCGCTGCTGATTGGCTTCGGCGGCCCGTACCTCGGCATCGGCGAGCACCAGCCGCTGGCCGGCGTGGCTGCCCGCATCGTTGCCATCCTCGTCGTTGCCGCGATATGGATCGGTGTGGTCCTGTTACGCCAGTGGATGGCGAGGCGGCGTACCCGGCGCATGGGCGACGACATGGCCGCGCAGGACGATCTCCGACGCCAGGATGTCGAGGCGCGCACCCAGGCCGAGCGCGATGGTTTGCGCGCGCGCTTCACCGAGGCGCTTGCCTTGCTGCGCAAGCGGCACGATAACGGGGGCAACCTCGAAGCGTTGCCCTGGTACCTGTTGATCGGTGCACCGGGGTCGGGCAAGAGCACCTTGCTCGAACACTCGGGACTCGAGTTCCCTTTGCTCGGCACCACGGGCAGGCGTTCCGTAGGCGGCATAGGTGGTACGCGCCAGTGCGATTGGTGGTTCACCGACAAGGCCGTCTTCCTCGATACCGCGGGACGCTACACCACCCAGGACTCCGATCCCGGCGTCGATGCGCCGGCATGGGACGCGTTCCTGCAACTGCTGCGCCGTTACCGGCGGGGAAGGCCGCTCAACGGCGTGATCCTCACCGTCAGTGTGGCCGAGTTGCTCACGATGAACCCGGCGGAGCGTCAGCGTCACGGCGACGCGCTGCGCGAACGCGTGGACGAGATCGGCACGCGCCTCGGTATGGCATTGCCGGTATACCTGGTATTTACCAAGCTCGACCTCGTCGCCGGTTTTCTCGACCATTTCGACACGCTGGACGCGGCAGGGCGCGCGCAGGTGTGGGGCGTCACCTTTCCGGAGGATCGCAGCGTCGATGGCGGCGCTCCCGAACTGCTCGGTGGTGAGTTCGATGCCTTGCTCGAGCGGATCGATGGCGCGACCGTGGAGCGCATGCATGCCGACCGCGACGTGCGTCGGCGCGCGCGGATCCTCTCGTTTCCGCAGCAGCTCCGGCATCTCAGGGAGCTTGCACTGCCGCTTTGCACAGCCGTATTTGGCCGTCATGCCTACGGCCGCCCGCCCATCCTGCGTGGCATGTACCTCACCTCCGGCACGCAGGAAGGCACGCCGATCGATCGGGTCTTGTCGGTCGTCGGCCGTTCGTTCGGCATGCACACCGCGACGACCTCGGTGTCTCGCACACCACGCCGGACGTTCTTCGTCGAGCGCCTGCTCAGGGAGGTGATCCTGCCCGAGGCGGGATTTGCCGGCGCCGACAGGGCGGCCTTGCGTCGTCGCCGTCTTGTCGGGGCGGCCGCGATGACCGCCATCGCCGTGGTCACGGCGGGCCTGCTGGTCGGCATGTTCACCAGCGCGGCACGCAATGGCGACTTCGTCGCGAGCGTCGGCCAGATCCTGCGCGACTATCCCGACGATGCACGCACGGCGGTCCCCTCGTCGCTTCGTCAGTACGATGCGCTGGCCCTGCAGCGACTGGATGTGCTTGGGCGTGCCGAACAGCTGGCGGGACAGGTGAGTGGCGAACGCCCGCTGTCGATGCGATTCGGCTTGTTCGAAGGATCCGCGATGTTCGACCAGGTGCGCGAGGCGCACATTCGGGAAGTCAACGCGAGCGTGGTGCCGGGGCTTGCCCTGCAGTTCCGCGACGGCGTGCGCGATGCAGCCAATGATCCCCAGCGCCTCTACTATGCATTGAAGGGCTACCTGATGCTTGGCCAGCCCGAGCATCGCGATGGCAACGGCCTGGCGCTGCTGGCACGTGAGCGCTGGCGTGAGGTGTTCCCCGAGGACGACGGACTGGCCGATGCACTCGAAGGTCATTTCCGTATCCTGTTCGATGGCCGCGACGCATTGCGCACGTTCCCTCTGGATCCCGCACTGGTCGACGCCGCGCGAGCTTCACTTCGCGCCGCAGATCTCGCGACGCTGATCTACGGTGGACTGAAGCTCGATAGTGACTCACGCCAGGATGCGCCCGTGCGGCTCGACCGCACGCTTGGGCTGCTCGGCACGGTGTTTCGTCGGCGCAGCGGTGCACCGTTGTCGAAGCCGCTGCCGGCCTTGTACACACGGCCCGTCTTTGCCGCCATGGTGGAAGAGGGCGGGACCTCGGGAATCGCGGCGCGCGGCGGTATCGCCACGGCGGTGGACGCCTTCGCCAAGGATGACTGGGTCTTTGGCGTGAAAGTGAACGATCCGGTCCGCCGCGCCTCGCTCGCGGCGCAGGTGAGGACACTCTATGTGGCCGATTACATCCGCGCGTGGGACGAGCTCATCGGTGACCTGCAATTGCAGCCGGTGGGCAACGTGCAGGAAGCCAGCGGCGTCGCCGCACGGCTTGCCGGTGCAGGTTCGCCGTTGAAGGCTTTGCTCGCGCTGGTTCGTGACAACACCACGGATCTGCTGCGACAAACACCGTCGGATGGCACCGATCGTGTCGCTGCCGCTGCGGAGCGGCGTGTGGCCGACCGGGTGAAGGGTCGTAGCGAGATCGCCCGCCTGGTCGCCGAAGGCAATACGCCAACGGCAGGCATTACCACGCAGCGCCCGGACGCACCGATCGTCGAGCACTTCGCCACGCTCAACCAGTTGACTGACGGCTCACCGGGCGCGACGCCACTGGATCGCGTGCTCAGCGTGCTGGACCAGATGAGCAAGACGCTGCTGACGCTGCGGCCCGGCGCGGATAGCCTAGGTCAGCCGGATCCTGCCCTGGCCATCGCGCGGCAGGAGGCAGGGCAATTGCCACCTCCGCTTTCAACCTGGCTGGGTAGCCTTGTCGGTACGAGCCAGTCGCTGGTCAGCAAGGGTGCGGATGGCGCGCTCGCCGACGGATTTCGTCAGGCGGCGGGTAGCGACTGCTCGCGCTTCGTCCAGGGGCGCTACCCGTTCACATCGGAAAGCCGCTCGGACATCCCCTTGCAGAACTTCGCCGACCTGTTCGGCCACGGTGGCCGCTTCGATGGATTCTTCAAACAGGTCCTTTCGAAATCGGTGGATACCAGCGGTAGCACGTGGACCTTCCGCGATGCCGACGGTGTGCGTTCGGGTGGCGCGGTGCTCGCACAGGCCCAGCTCGCCGACGCGATTCGACAGGCCTATTTCCGCGACGGTCCTGCGCCGCAAGTGGGCTTCACGTTGTCGATCACCACGCCTCCGCCGGGCATCGGTCGTTTGCTCATCGAGATCGACGGGCAGCGCTTCGAGTACAAGGCCGGCGAAACCAGTACGCCGGTAACCATGCGCTGGCCGGGCCCGACGCCGGGGACCACGCGGATAAGCGCGTGGGACAGCGCCGGCAATCCGCTGCCCACGCTGGATTATCCGGGCGAGTGGGGCTGGTTCCACGCGCTGGACGCGGCGTCGCTGCAGCGGCGCACCGAGACCCGCTTCGGGGCGAACTTCGGTTTCGGTGCGGTACGCGCGACCGTGGACATCGAGGCATCCAGCCTGCACAACCCGTTCGGTGATACCAGCGTGCGCCGTTTCCGGTGTCCGGCATGAACCGCATACTGGTGGGATTCCACGGCAAGCTGCCGAACGTCGGTGACTTCGTGCAGCGCCGCTTGCCGGCCAGTTTTGTCGATCGGTGGGACGCGGCAATGCAGTCCGCCCTGGCGAAGGCGTCCGCCGTTGTCGGCGAGTCATGGCGGGAGGTGTTCCTCGCCTCGCCACCTTGGCGCTTCGCCTTGACCACGCAGGTTTGTGGTCACCTTCCCTGGGTGGGCGTGGTGGTGCCGTCGTTCGACCGGGTAGGCAGGGTCTATCCGCTGGTCCTGGCGGTCTCGCCACCGCGCAGCGCGGACGGCTGGCCACACATGCCGGCTAACGCGTGGTTCGACACGCTCGCCACCGCCGCATCGCGCACACGCGATGGCATGGACGTCACCATGTTCGATGCCCTGGTGGCGATGTTGCCGGACCCGGCACGGTCGCCGCCGCAGAGCCTGCCTCCCATTGTCGGCCTCAGCACCCGAAGCCTGTGGTGGCAGGGTGACCAGCCTGCCGATGGCATCGCCTTGACCGGAATGCCCGATGCCGCCGACTACCTTCGCCTGCTCGGCGTCGAAATCGACGAGGAACCCGCGTGAATCCGCCCTATCTTTCCGCCGGTCGTACCGAGACCGGCCACGTACGTCGCCACAACGAAGACGCAATCCTCGTCGCTGACGTGACCGGCCTCTGGGCCGTCGCCGATGGCCTCGGCGGGCACGCCGCGGGCGATGTCGCCAGCGCGCTGATCGTCGAGCAGCTTGGCTCGATGCGATTGTCCACGGATATCACCGAGACGATGGACGCGATCGAGGATGAGCTTCTGCGGATCAATCACCGTCTTCGAACCATCGCGCGTGAGCGCCGGGCTGACGCCGTCGCCTCGACGGTCGTCGTGCTGGTACATACCCGGGATCTCGTGGCGGTGGGCTGGGTCGGCGACAGTCGCGCCTATGTCTTCGAAGACGGCCGGCTGCAGCAGGTGACGCAGGACCACGTCCACGGCGACCGCAGTGACGAGACGCGATTCGGCGGCGGCAACGCTCGTGCGCCAGCTGGCGTGCTTACACGCGCCGTCGGCGCCGAGGATCGCCTTTACGTCGATTGGGTGGTCCGCGCGCGCCGGCCGGGAACGTGCTTCGTGCTGTGTTCCGACGGCATCAACAAGGAACTCAGCGACGCCGATATCGAACTCCATTGCCGACGCCATGCGGACCCGCAGGCGCTGATCGACGCGCTGGTGGGTATGGCGCTCGATCGCGCGGGGCGGGACAACGTGTCGGCGGTCGCCGTGAGGCTGGACCCTTTTCTGGAAGTGCACTCATGAAACCATCCGACGACGAAGCAACCCGCGTACTGCCGGTGCAAGCGGCCGATAGCGACGCCACCGTGTTCAAGCCATTGCATGCGCAGGCCGGGGAGGGCACCGCCACCGGCTCGGCATCACAGGGCACCGGCGACAGCTGGCGACACATGGCCGACCTTGCGCAGGGCGAACACATCGGCGTAGGCAGCCTGCTCAAGGAGCGGTTCTTCATGGAGCGAGAGCTCGGTCGTGGCGGCATGGGCGTGGTGTACCTCGCCCGCGACGAGCGCAAGGTGGAAGCACGTGACCGCGATCCCTACGTGGCCGTCAAGGTGCTCAACGACGAGTTCCGCAAGCATCCGGACGCGCTGATCGCCCTGCAGCGGGAATCGCGACGCGCGCAACACCTGGGTAACGACCACATCGTTCGCGTGTACGACTTCGACAAGGACGGCACCAACGTCTTCATGACGATGGAGTACGTCGAAGGCCAGGATCTGCGCACGATCATTCGCACGAAGGCGCGCGACGGCATGGCCTTCGACGAGGCGTGGCCGTTGATCGCGGACATGGGCGAGGCACTCGTGCGCGCGCATGCGGCGGGTATCGTCCACTCGGATTTCAAGCCTGGCAATGTCATGGTCACTCCGTCGGGCATGGCGAAAGTCTTCGACTTCGGCATTGCCCGGGCGGGCAAGATCGGCGCGGAGCACCGGGACGACCGCACGGTGTTCGATGCCGGCACGCTCGGGGCCATGACCCCTGCTTACGCCAGCCTGGAGATGCTGCAGGGGAAGGCGCCGACACCATCGGACGATATTTACGCATTCGCCTGCGTGGTATTCGAATTGCTGACAGGACGCCACCCCTTTGACAAGCAGAATGCCGAGGAAGCGCTGGCCGCGGGTCGTCGCCCACCCGCCGTGCCGGGGCTCGACAAGCGTCAGTACCGTGCACTCGTCGACGCGATAGCCTTCACCGCCGACAAGCGCAGCGGCGACATAAGCGTCGTGATGGCCGGATTGCGCAAGCGACGCCTGCGCGAGCGTGCAACACCGTGGCTGCTGGCGACCGCCGGGCTGATGGTGCTCGTCGTTGCCGCCACGTGGTTCGGGTCATTGCAGGCCGAGCGGCGCCATACGGCGGATACGCTGCGCCGCTTCGCGCCTGCACAGGTGGACGGTTTCCGTAGCGAGGACGATGTCCGCAACGCCCTCGCAGCACTCGACAATGATGAAAGGCGGCATGTCGTGGTCGACGGCGCGGATGCCATCGACGGCTTCCTGGTTCGCCTGGTGGCGTCGCGTTGGGATCCCGCGCACGACCACTATGACTACGCCGGCGCCCAGAAGGTGTTTACCCTGCGCGCGGAACTGAAGACCTTCGCGCCGAAGCTCGATCGTCGCCGCGAGGAAGTCGCGCACGAACGCGACGAAGCGCTCAACCACCTCGACACGCGACTGAGCCAGGCCATCCTGGCCAATCGGCTCACCGGAAACGGCGCCGATGACGTACCCGCGATCCTGGCGACGATTCGTGCGATCGATCCCTCCAGCCGTCTGCTGGCAAACCCGGAGTTGAAGCTGAAGCTGGCCGATGCCGCGAGTACCGTCGCGACGCCGGCCGACCATTCCCCGGCCGAGATGCAGGAAGCGGAAAGGGCGGCGCGCCTGGAATCGCTGCGCCAGGCGTCCGCCGCCGGCGATTTCGGCAAGGCGCTGGATAGCTACAACCAGCTGCGCGGCACGGACGGCGGTGCACCGGTATCGACCGACGAACCGGCCAACCTGCTCGCACGTGCTGCCCTCGACGCGGCGCGTGCGGCTTGCGGTGCCGGACACTGGAAGGAGGCTTCGGACACGGTCGCCGCGGGAATTGCCGCAACCGGCGACCGGCCGGACCTGGCCGCCGCCAATACGCGCTATCAGTTGGCACTGGCCGTGATGACGGCAGCCAAGGGACCGGCCGTTTCGGTCGCCGACCAGGAGGCGCTACGCAAGCAGCTGGATGCGGTGAAGGCTACCGACCCCGATGGGCTCAAGGAACTCGAGGCCGCCATGAGATCCTCGAAGGCCCTGCCGGAAGGTTCCCTTGCGAACGTGGTGAGTCGGCTGCGTTCGACACCGGTCGCCGCGCCCCGCGTCGACCCTTGTGCGCGACGCGGCCTGGCAGGTAGTTCGCGGGAATGCTTCGACACGTTCTCAGCCGGTGCACATGGACCCGCCCTGGTCGTCATCCCACATGGTCGCAAGCCTTTCGCGATGACCCGGACGGAGATCACCGTCGCCGACCTGGACCAGTACTGCCGTGCAACGCGCACCTGCGCGATCACCCGCGGCCAGGTGCCGACCCAGCCGGCACGTTCGATTCCCGTCGCGTTCGCACGTCGTTACGCCGCCTGGTTGTCCCAGGTCAGCAGTTACAGCTATCGCTTGCCGACGGACGACGAATGGATGCTGGCCGCACGCGCGGGAAGCGACTGGGACAGCAAGGATGCAACCTGCGGCACCGCATCGACCGGGCTCGGGCGCTTCGTCCGCGGTGACGAGTGGAGCAGCAAGAGCGTGACCAACCCCTGGGGTCTGGTCGACATGGTCGGCGGCATCTGGGAATGGACGACCAAGGGTGCGGACCTCGCCGTTCGAGGCGGAAGCTACCGCAGCGGGCCCGACGCCTGCTCCGTCACGAGCATGCACGCGAGCGACGGCTCCGCCGAGCGCGATGTCGGTTTCCGCCTGGTGAGGGACATCGAATGATGGCGTGGGAAACGAAGGTGAACCGTGAGTTGGAGTATCTGAACGACGCCCACAGCGCGGCACGCATGGGCACGCCCGAGTATCGGCAGCGTCGTCGGGCCTTACTGCAGGCCGCGCTGCTTGCCGAAGGCGCGGCCTCGCACACGCTGCGGCGTCCCGCCGGTGGCCGTGCACTTGCCGGTGGCGAGGCGCCAGGCCGTGCGCTGCCGATGCGGCGTGCCGTTACGGCCACCGCGCCACGCGCCTTGGGCGCTCTGCCATGGTGCCTGGGCGGCGGTGTGGTGATCGCCGGGCTGCTTGCCTGGATGTTGCTGCGTTAGCCCGGATTGTCGTCGCCGGATAACTGCTGGAACTCGGACAGGCCACCTGGTGCAAGAGTCCGCAACAGCTCGGCAAAACTCAGGCCGACGAGGCGGCTGGCACGACGTAGCAGGGGTGGGACCGGGCTCGATGGTTCGTTTCGCGCATACCACGCGCAGATTTCGTCGAGCATGCGCCGCACATCGTCGGTATCGCGAACGCCTCGTCGTGCCTCGGTGGGCGCGCCGACGCCGGGCTCGCCCCGCTCGTCGCGTGCCTGGGCCTGGTCATCGGCGACGAGCGCCTGTGGTGCGCGGATCGCCAGCTGCGTGCGCAGGAAAGCATCCACGTCGCGCAGATCGCGCTCGAGTGTGTCGAGGTCCGGTCCCATACCCGGCGTGCGTTCGTCGAACTGATGACCGATCGAGCGGACGTGCACCAACGCGGCGGTGATCGCCGCCCCGGTGGACACCAGAAGGTCGACATCGACGTGCTGGACGACGGCGTCCACGATCTCCTGGGAGACCGGCGTCGCGTCGGAGGTGCCGTCGGCGGACTTGATCGTTCCATTGAGCACACGCAGGTCGCGCAGGGAGAAAGCGCCGATGCGCTCGGCACGCAGCAGCGGTACGCTGCGAAGGTAGCCCACGGTGCCGTCGATCGCCGCGAGTGCGGCCAGTGCGTTGATCCGTTCGACCGGATCGCCCCCGTCGACGCGGGGATGCACATCGTCCCAGTAATGGGTAAGCAGGTCCGCGACGAGCCCCACCGTGGCACTCCAGGAAGCGAAGCCCTCGGTCTTCAGCCGCGCGTTGCCCCAATGGATGGCCACGCGCAGATCACGCGTACGCTCGGCTACCTGCTCGGCTTGGCGGGCGACCTCACGCCAGTCGGGTTCCTCGGCCTGCTTCACCGTATCGCCTATCGCGCGTTCGGTACCTGGCGCCGCGAGGCTCTCCAGGGCGAGAAACGCCGGGTCGTATTCCAGGTTCGGCCCGCATGGCGCGCTCTCATCGATCGGATCGAGAAATCGGTCAATGGTATCCATCAAAGTACGAGGTCCAGTAAGGGGGAGGGGACAGCGGGGGCGTGCGTGTGTCGTGTCGGCCGCAGCCCGCTGCTGATCCGGACCAGCTCGTCACGCAACCATCGATGCGCGGGCTGTTTGTCCAGTCGACTGTGCCAGGCCATCGCCAGCGACATGTCCGGCTGGTTAAAGGGCAGGGCGAAAGGCTCCACGCCGGGGCCCACGGCCTGGATCATGCTCTGCGGGAGCGTACAGACAAGGTCGGTCGTGTTCAGGAGCGAGCCGATCGTGTCGCCGTAGGGCGCGGAAACCAGCACGTCCCTCGTCCGGCCCAGCTCCTTCAGACGGATGTCCATCAAGCCGTCCATGCGTCCGGATGAGGAAACGACAAGGTGTCCCAGCGAGCAATACTCGTCGATGGTCAGCTCGAAGTTACCTCGCGGGTGGCCGATACGCTGCAGCATCACGAATTCGTCCGCCAACAGCGCTCGCATCTTCAATGACGGCGGTACCTGCTCGGTCGGTACGAGGAGGATGTCGAGCTCGCCGTTCTCGAACTGGCCGAGCACGTCCGCATCTTCGCTGCCGCTGGGGAAGGCCAGCCGCAGCTGGCGGTTATCCTTGTCATGGAACGAGCGGATCAGGGGGCGGGCGAAGGTGCTGATGGCGCTGAACGAGCCGCCGACGCGAAACATGGCGGTATCCCGCGTGGGATCGAACGAATTGACCGGATCGGCCAGGGTGCCAAGTTGTGCGAGCGCGTCCCGGAGTGAGACGGCCATCTCTTCCGCCTTGGGCGTCGGCACCATGCCGCGCCCGGTTTCGGACGGAATAAGCAGGGGATCCTTGAACAGGCGGCGAAGCCGGGCTAGCTGGGCCGATAACGCGGGTTGACTGACATGTAGCCTGGAGGCCGCGCGTGTGACATTGCGTTCTTCCAAAAGCATATCGAGCGAGACGAGCAGAGGAAGGTCACTCGGTTTCAGATTCATGTCTACTGCTTGATTGCGCTCGTGGGGGACGGCGCGGGCTGCCACATACCTCTTCGATTCTAGGCTGATTCGAAGGCTGCGCGTCAAAAAAATGACGTGCCGGATGCATTTCGTGACCTGTGTCGCAATTGCTTGCGCACGTCGGTTCTAACGCGCGCTAATCCCTCAAAAGGGTGATGCGTCGGCAGTATCCGGGGCGTTGGTTGATTTCAAGGCGTCCGTATGGTCACCTCCGTGGGACCGGCTGTCGCTGACTCGTTTCTCTGGGGCTTGACGAAAGAATGATTCGTAAACACTGCAGGGGTTGGATAGCGACTGGCCTGTCGGTACTTTTTTTCGTATCGGCGTGTTGCCAGGCCCAGGTAGCGTCCCGCCCTGAAGTCACCGAATGGACCTGGGAAGTCAGGCCCGACCAGGTCGATCAAAAGCTGCCGAACGTTCTTCTGGTGGGCGACTCCATAACTCGCAACTACTTCCCGGAAGTGCAGCATGAGCTCAGTGGCAGAGCGAATGTCTACCTGTTTGCTGCGTCGACCAGCCTGGGAGATCCACGGCTGGATGCGCAGTTGAACGAGTTCGCCGCGTTGCAGGGTGTGACATTCAGCGTGGTCCATTTCAATAATGGGATGCACGGCTGGGCGTATACCGAGAAGGAGTACGCGGCATCCTTCCCTGGCTATGTCGCGACACTTCGGAAGATTGCCTCCGGTGCCCGTTTTATCTGGGCGTCCACGACTCCGGTCAGAAAAGACGGTTCGCCTGGCCCCACGAATGCGCGTATCAAGGTGAGGAATGCCCAGGCGCTGCAGATCGTGAATCGCGAGTCGATCCTCATTGACGACCAATATGCGCTGATGCTGCGTTATCCGAATCTCTATATGGATGATGTCCACTTCAACCCCGAAGGGTCGACGGTACAAGGCAGGCAAGTGGCCAACGCGATCGGGAAATACCTCCCTGGGGGGTGTTACCGATGTTCCATGCCCTGAAATGTGATATGAGTCACATCAGGGTGGAATTGCTTTGCCGGAAAAGCGACGATGCGCGCCATGCTCGGCCAATCTGCGGCGTTCCTGGCGGCTCGTGAACAATGTCGCCGCTATGCCGCATGCGATGTGACGGTGCTCGTCGAAGGCGAAACCGGCACGGGCAAGGAGTTGGCTGCACGCGAGATCCACTACGCAAGCTATCGGTGTGACTGTCCCTTTGTCCCGGTGAACTGCGGCGCCTTGCCCGACAATCTGATCGAGAACGAGCTGTTCGGCCACGAGCGCGGGGCCTATACCGATGCAAAATGTGCTCAGCCTGGCCTGATCGATCACGCTCGCGGCGGTACCTTGTTTCTCGACGAAGTCGACTCGCTCTCTCCCAAAGCCCAGGTCACGTTGCTGCGCTTCCTGGAGAACAACGAGTTCCGCCCGATCGGCGGCGGCAGCTCACGGGTTTCCAATGCGCGAGTCATCGCGGCGACCAATCGCAGCCTGCACCAATGCGTGGCGGACGGCGAGTTTCGCCAGGATCTGGAGTACCGCCTGAACGCGCTGTCCGTCAGGCTACCGCCCTTACGCGAGCGGGATGGTGATGTACCGCTGCTCGCCGCGCATTTCCTCCACCAAGCGGCACAGCGGCTCGATGGCCCCGGCAAGACCTGGACGGACGAAGCCATGCAGATGCTTTGCGCCTACCCGTGGCCGGGCAACGTGCGGGAGGTCGAAAACGTGGCGTTGCGTGCATACATGCGCACCGATCAGTCGGTGGTGGATATTTCGGCGATCGCCGAGCTGGTCGACATCGTCTGCGACTGCGAGATCGAGGCGTCCGACGACCGTGCAGCCGAACCGATGGACATGCGCTATCTGGTGGCGAAGGGTCACGCCATGGTCGCCTTCGAGCGCCACTACCTCACGCGGCTGATGACACGCACCAGCGGTAACGTCAGTTCGGCAGCCCGCCTCTCCGGCACCGAGCGCAGGCAACTGGGCAAGCTGCTGAAGAAGCACGGCATAGATACGCAGCGCTTCCGCGCGCAGCCGTAACCGCCTCGCTGGCGTTCGAGTGGGTGCAGGCAGACCCACTTTTCGCTGAATCCGGGTCAAAGATGACCCGGGAGTCTGGCTGTCAGACCTCGCCAGAGCCCCATCTGATCGCATTTTCCTGCGCTCCACCCGTGGCATGCGACTTGCGTCGCCACGACGGACTGTGGAGACGCCCGTGGTCGAGAGCAAAGCCAGCGACGAGGCAGGCAGGAACGAGGTGGCGAGTGCCGTGCTCACCTACCTGCAACGTCATCCGAATGCTGCCGACACCCTCGATGGCATCGTGACCTGGTGGCTTCCACAACAGCGTTACGAGACAGAGCGGCAGCACATCAAACGAACGCTTGGCGAGATGGTGGAGCGTGGGGAGCTTCGCCGCGACCGCCTGCCTGATGGCGCCGTGCTTTACGCGCTCAATCATCCCGGACGCAAGCCACCGGGATGATGCTCGAACCCGGCCATACACGAGGAAACCGTCATGCCTGTCACGCTGAGTTACCCGGGCGTCTATGTCGAAGAGATTCCCAGTGGTGTACGCACTATCACCGGGGTGGCAACGTCGATTACCGCCTTCATCGGTCGAGCCGCGCAAGGCGCTACGGATGCGGATCTCGACGGGCCGGTGATCATCAACAGCTACGGCGATTACGAGCGCAATTTCGGCGCGCTCGATCCGAATTACCCGATGGGCTACGCGGTTCGTGATTTCTATCTCAATGGTGGTTCGAAGGCGATCATCGTTCGTCTTTACAAAGGCGATGCCAGCGAGGCCAAGGCGCAGATCGAGGTGACGGGCGTGCCCCTGGAGGCAGCCACGGCGGGCACCTGGGGCAACAAGCTACGTGTTCGCATCGATAACCAGGTGTCGGCCGATGTGGCAGCCCTGTATGGCCTGGCGGCAGCGGACCTGTTCAACCTGACCGTGCGCAACATGACCACCGGTGCGCAGGAGAGCTTCCTCAACCTGAGCGTGAAGGAAAGCCCGCGTCGCGTCGATCGCGTTCTGCTTGCCGGGTCGTCGCTCGTTCGCGTGTCCGCGCCGGCGACGGCGGTACCCGCGAACATGCCGAACAATCCGCCAGCGGGCAAGACGGTGTGGGACCAGGACGGCACGTCGGCCGGGGTGACGGGCCAGGCCGTCGACAGTGCCGTGCTGGACGCCACCACCTACAAAGGTAGCGAAAGCGCGAAGACCGGCATGTACGCGCTCAAGAAGACGGACCTGTTCAACCTGCTATGCATTCCCGCCGATCTGCGTGGTGGCGACACTGACACCGGCGTTTACCAGGCGGCCCTGGAACTATGCGTGGCCCGTCGGGCCATGCTGATCGTGGATCCTCCGTCGGCGTGGAGCAGCGCGGGCAACGTCGACCTGTCGACACTCAATCTCAGCAGCGTGTCCGCGCGCAATGCGGCGGTGTTCTTCCCGCGGGTGATCGAATCGGACCCGGCGCGTCAGAGCCAGCTGGATACCTTCGTGCCGTGCGGCATCGTTGCCGGCATCATGGCGCGTACCGACAGCCAGCGAGGCGTGTGGAAGGCACCCGCTGGCCTCGATGCGTCGCTCAATGGTGTGCAGGGTCTGTCGACCGTGCTGACCGACGATGAAAACGGCATGCTCAATCCCATCGGGGTGAACTGCCTGCGCCGTTTTCCGCTCAGCGGCCCGGTGGTGTGGGGTTCGCGGACCTTGCGCGGCGCCGATCTGCTGGCCGACGACTACAAATACATCCCGGTACGCAGGCTGGCGCTGTACATCGAGGAAAGTCTGTTCCGCGGCACGCAATGGGTGGTGTTCGAGCCGAACGACGATCCCCTGTGGGCGCAGATTCGACTCAACGTCGGCGCGTTCATGCAGAACCTGTTCCGCCAGGGCGCCTTCCAGGGCAAAACGCCTACGGACGCCTATTTCGTCAAATGCGATGGCGAAACCACCACGCAGAACGACATCAATCTCGGCATCGTGAACATCGTGGTCGGTTTCGCGCCGCTGAAGCCCGCCGAGTTCGTGGTCATCCAACTGCAGCAGATGGCCGGCCAGATCCAGACCTGAGGACAATGTCATGGCTCAGTTCAGCGTCAATGCGCAGCGCTTCGATCCCTACAAGAACTTCAAGTTCAGGGTGAAGTGGGACGGCCGCTATGTGGCGGGCGTCAGCAAGGTTTCCGGGCTCAAGCGCACCACGGAGGTGGTGAAGCACCGCGAAGGGGGCGATCCGAGCAGCAGTCGCAAATCGCCCGGACGTACCGAATACGAAGCCATCACGATCGAACGTGGTGTCACCCATGATCTTGAGTTCGAGAAGTGGGCGAACAAGGTGTGGAACTTCGGCGCGGGACTCGGTGCCGAGGCCTCGTTGAAGGATTTTCGCAAGGACCTGATCCTGGAGGTTTACAACGAAGCAGGGCAGCTGGCGATCGCCTATCGGCTCTTTCGTTGCTGGGTCTCCGAATATCAGGCACTGCCGGATCTGGATGCGAACGCGAATGCCGTGGCGATCCAGCATCTGAAGCTGGAGAACGAGGGCTGGGAGCGCGACGTCAACGTGCAGGAGCCGACCGAGCCCAGCTTCACGGTGCCGGCGGGCTGATCCATGCATACCCCCTCGGCCAGCGAGTTGCTGCAGACCTGGGAGCGGGGCGCTGAGTCGTCCGCGGCCGCCCGCGGGCTGAGGCTGCTTGATACCAGTTGTGAGGACCTCGACATGGCGTCGCTGCTTGCGTTGCCGTTGGGGCGGCGTGACGCGCTGCTTCTGGATCTGCGCAAACGTCTGTTCGGTCGATGGATGCACGGCGTTGCCTGCTGTCCGGCATGTGGCGCGACTGCCGAGGTCGACCTGGATGTCGATAGCCTGCGACAAGAGGACCAGGCTGGCGCCGGGACACCGGACGCCGATGACATATCGATCCGGGTGTTGCACGTCAGTGGCCACGACGAGCCGATTCGCTTTCGCTTGCCGGACAGCCGTGATCTGCTGGCGATGCAGGCGAGCGAGGATGCCGCCGGCGCGCGGCGCCTGCTTCTGCAGCGCTGCGTGCCCGACACTGGCGGAGCACCGCTAACGGACGATATGCAGTTCGCTCTGGCCCGTGCGATGGCGGATGCCGATCCGCAGACCGACCTGGCGCTCGCGTTCACCTGTCCCGATTGCCGTAATCAGTGGGAGCCGATGTTCGATATGGCGCGCTTTCTGTGGCAGGAGCTGCATGCATGGGCGCTGCGGCTGCTGCGTGATGTCGACACCCTGGCACGCTCGTATCACTGGAGCGAGGCGGACATCCTCGCCATGAGTCCACGCCGTCGTCAGGCCTATCTCGAGCAGTGTGTGTCGTGAGGGACTTCATCGACAGGGTGACCGCACGTGCGCTGGGCAGCGAATCGATGCTTTCACCCCGGCTGCCATCGTTGTTCGAACCGCAGCGGAGCTCGCCGACGGGCATGCCGGAAGAGGCCCGGGAGATGGCCGCACCTGCAGCACATCAGGCGATGCTGGTCGAGCGTGAGGTGGCGACACCCGGGGAGACGCCAGTCTCCCCGGTAAACAACGTCGTGCGGGAGGCCGCGACGGTGCCCTCGATCACGATGCCGGAGCCACACCCGTCCGTTCGGCATGGCGTGGAGGATCAGCACACCCTGGTAACACCGATCGCGCGCAGTACGGGACTGGCGCCAGAAGAACCCCGACTTTCGTCTTCGCGGCGTTCGCCTGCGTTGCTGGAGCGACCGATTCCGTCCGCGCACGTGCAACGGGAGCGATCGCCGAATGACCCATCGGCCACGGAGGGTCGCACGGTAGCGGATGAGGGCAGCTTGCTGGTGCCGGCGCAATCGGTGTTTCGCACGCCGACTGCACCCACGGGCACGGTGGGGACGCGTTTTCAGGCTGCGCATGCCGGGCAGGCGATGCGGGCCGAAACAACGCACGAGCCGGTCGTACATGTGAGCATCGGTCGGCTGGAAGTACGCGCGACGCCGACGCCTGGCAAGCTTGCACAGCGCCAGGACGCCCCGCGCACCAGCCCGCTCGATGACTACCTCCGCCAACGCGGCAAAGCATCGTCATGAGCAATGTCCTCGCCATTGCGGCCGCCACGCGGACGTTGCGCAACCTGCTGATGACACAGATGCCGGTGCTCGACAGCGACCTGAGCGACCTCGAGGTCACCACGCAGCCGCTGGATGTCGCGCGCAAGGGGATCAGCAAGGCGCAGTTGAACCTGTACCTCTATCAAGTGGTCTACAACGCCGCGTGGCGCAACCTGGACATGCCTGGCCGCACGCTCGCCGGCGAAGCCGCGCAGCCGGCGCTGGCGCTGAACCTGCACTACCTCATTACGGCCTGGGGACGCGGCGAAAGCGATACCGATGCGGTGAACCACCGCGTGCTCGCCGCCGCGATGAGCACCTTGCACGATCGTCCGGTGCTCGATGGCAATGACATCCGCAACGCGTTGCCCGACAACGATCTTGCAAACCAGATCGAGCGCATCCGATGCACGCCGCTGCCGCAAAGCATCGACGAGATCTCGAAGCTATGGACCGCGTTCCAGACCAACTATCGCGTGTCGTCGGCCTACGAGGCCACCGTGGTGTTGATCGACAGCCAGGGTCCCTCGAGGGCCAATCTGCCCGTGCTCAGGCGCGGTGCGCAGGATCAGGGCGTTTTCAGCTCGGTGTCCGCGGCGCCCGCACTCACCGCGCTTGCGCTGCCGCAGCAGCAGACGGCTGCTCGCCTGGGCGACCGCATCGTGCTGCGTGGAAGACAGTTGACCGTGACGAATGCCATGCTGCGCTTCAGCAGCCTGCGCCTGGATGGTCCGGTCGAGGTGGCACCCGTGCCGGGCGATGCGCCGGGTAGCCTGGGTGTCCATCTTGCCGATGTCTCGCAGGACGCGGATGCTCCGTCACGCTGGGCGCCGGGAATCTACACCGTGGCCTTGTTGCTGCGCACACCGGGATTGCCGGCTGTGATGAGCAACGAGCTGCCGCTGGCCCTGGCGCCATCGATCAGCGTCAGCCCGCAGACTGCGCCTTCCGGCACGATCAACCTCACCATCGATTGCCTGCCGCGCGTGCGCGATGGGCAACGCGTGTTCCTGCTGTTTGGTGATCAGCTGGTTTCGCCATCGGGCATTAACAATCCGGCGGATCTTCATCAACCCACCTCGATCACGTTCAGCGTGGCCGACGTGGCCAAGGGTACCTATACGGTGCGGTTGCGCGTGGATGGCGCGGACAGCATTCCGGTCGATTTCAGCGGCAGTGTGCCGGCATTCGACACGCATCAGCAGGTGGTGGTGTCATGAGCGACAACACCGCCTGGCTTGCCGCCAACGACCAATACCTTGTCACGGCACTGGCAGGGTTGCGCGATCGTCTGCAGCGCGCCGCCTCGCAGGCGGAGAGCGGGGGTAGTGGTGGTGGCGGTCAGGCTTTGCAGCCTGCCGAGTCCATCGGGTCTCCCGGGAAGGATGGCGGTGCCGACGGCGCTGAGGCGTCCGTGCCCGCGCTGGTGCTGCTGGCCCAGCGGCTTGGCCTGACCGATTTCGAGCGTGAACTCCTGCTGCTTTGCGTCGGCATGGAGCTGGACACGCGCATGCCTGCCTTGTGCGCGCAGGCCCAGCACGATGCGAGCAAACCCTGGCCTACCTTCGCCCTGGCTTTCGTCGTACTAGACCAGCCGGCCTGGGATGCCTTGTCGCCCGAGCGGCCGCTGCGCTACTGGCGCTTGCTCGAGATTCATCAACCGGGTCCGCAACCGCTGATCGCCGCCGCATTGAGCGCCGACGAGCGCATTGTCAACTTCGTCAAAGGCATGAACTACCTCGACGACCGGTTGGCACCCTTGCTGGTGCCCTTGTCGCCGGCCACCTTGCCGCCTTCACAGCAAGCGGTAGCCGACCGCCTGGTGGATACCCTGCATCACGTGACGGCGGGGGAAGCCCTGCCCACGGTGCAACTGATCGGCAGCGATGGCCCCAGCAAGCAGGCCATTGCTTATGCCGTGGCCGCCGCGCTGGGTGTGCGTCTGTATCGATTGTCGGCCGACCTGCTGCCGGGCGATATGGCGGAACAGGAAACCCTGCTGCGCCTTTGGCAGCGCGAAAGCCGGCTACTACCGATCGCCTTGTATGTGGATGCCGCCAACACCGAGCGCGGCGATGCCGTAGTGGCACAGATCAAGCGCTTCCTCATGCGCGCAGGTGGACTCACCTTCATCGACACGCGCGAGCCCTGGAACAACGACGCCGTAGACACCTTGAGTGCGGACGTGGCCAAGCCCACGCCGGTCGAACAACGCAACCTGTGGCAAAGCCTCCTGGGTGAAGCAGCCGGTGATCATCCACAGCAACTGGCCGGCCATTTCGACTTCAACCCGGGCAAGATCGAGCAGATAGCGCACGCCGCGCTGGCTATGCCCGGTCAGGATGCCGATGCACTGGGCCGATCCCTGTGGCATGGCGCGCTGGCGCGCACACGGCCGGCGCTCGACCAGCTCGCCCAACGGATCGAGCCAAAGGCGGACTGGCACGATATCAAGCTGCCGGGACCGGAGCTGGACATGCTCCGCCAGATGACCGACCAGGTGGCCCAGCGCAGCACGGTCTACGACGACTGGGGCTTCCGCGAGCGCATGAATCGCGGCTTGTCGATCAGCGCCTTGTTCGCCGGCGAAAGCGGCACCGGCAAGACCATGGCCGCCGAGGTAGTCGCGAACGAGCTGGGGTTGTCGCTGTATCGGATCGATCTGTCCGCGGTGGTGAGCAAGTACATCGGCGAAACCGAGAAGAACCTGCGCAAGCTGTTCGACGCCGCCGAGGAGGGTGGGGCGATCCTGTTCTTCGATGAGGCCGATGCGCTGTTCGGGCGCCGTAGCGAGGTGAAGGACAGCCACGATCGCTACGCCAATATCGAAGTGAACTACCTGTTGCAGCGACTCGAATCCTTCCACGGCCTGGCCATCCTGGCCACCAACATGAAGAGTGCGCTCGACAGTGCCTTCCTGCGCCGCATCCGCTTCGTGGTGAATTTTCCATTCCCTGGCACCGCCGAGCGCAAGGCGATCTGGGCTTCGGTGTTTCCGGCCAGGGCGGCGGCGGGGGCGCTCGACATCGAACGCCTTTCCCGGCTCGCGCTCACGGGAGGCAGCATCCAGGGCATCGCCCTGAATGCCGCTTTTGCGGCCGCCAGCGCCGGTGCGCAGATCACCATGCCGCTGATCCTCGATGCGGCGCGCGCCGAATTTCGCAAGCTCGACAAACCTATCAACGAAGCCGACTTCCGCTGGCTGGAGAGTGCGGGAGGGAAGCCATGAGCATCGTGTTGCACATCGAGCGCCTGGTGCTGGACGAGGCCGTGCTCGGCGGCGAACGGGCGAGCAAAGTGCGCGCAGAGCTGGAGCGCGAGTTGCAGCGCCAGCTGTCATCCCCCGGTGCCGCCCATGTGTTGCCCGGCATCGGCAGCGTGGCCTCACTATCGTCCTGCGAGCTGCCCGCTGCGGGACAAGTGCGTAGCGGCGTCGGTGGACGTATCGCTGCCGCGGTCGGGCAGAGCCTCGGCGTCGAGGCCGCGGCGCATGGCGTCGAAGCTTCCCGAGTGAACGGAGGGCGCCATGGCTGAGCGCGCGGCGAGCTTTGCGACCAAGAGTGGCGCATCGGTGTCGGCGGCTGTTCCTCTGTTGCAGCGCAAGTGCGCCTGCGGAGCACATAGTCATGGCCAACCTGAGTGCGCAGAGTGTGCAAAAAAGCACGGGGGCCTTCAGCGCAAGCTTGCTGTGGGCGCGAGCAACGACCCGCTCGAAGCCGAGGCGGATCGCGTCGCCGATCAGGTGATGGCGAGTTCGATGGCGCCCGGTACCGGGGTGGCCGGACCACGGATCCAACGATTCAGCGGCGGCGGGGACGTTTCAGCGATGGCGGTGCCAGACAGCGTCGATGAAGTCCTTTCAGGACCCGGTGAGCCCATGCAGGCCGAGTTGCGTAGCGACATGGAGTCGCGCTTCGGGCATGACTTCAGTGCCGTACGCCTGCATACGGGCGAATCGGCGGCGCGGTCGGCGCGCGACGTCTCAGCCAGCGCCTATACCGCGGGGCATCACGTCGTACTGGGGCCAGGCGTACCCTCATTCGGGGCATCATCGGGACGGCGCCTGTTGGCGCACGAGTTGACCCACGTCGTGCAGCAGACATCGCCCACGCCGTTGCCTGCCGGCGGCGGGGAGGCACAGACAACGTCCTCGCCCGGTCACGATGCAAAACAGGTGCAGCGCTTCGTCAACTGCGAGCAACCATCGTTGTCACTGGACCCGTGCCCGCCACGCGAGAAGGGCGAGATCGACGCATCGAACTCGGATCCGATGACCGTTCACGATTATGCGCAGCTTTCCGACGACGGCAGCACGGTGAACGGTTTCGCTGTGGTCGGCTTCGCCATCGACAGCGGCGTCGTGAAGAGAAATCTGCACGACACCGCGAAATGGAAGTCGCTGGTGAATTTCATCGCCAAATCGAACGTTCAGTGGAATCTGCACGGATTATCCGATTGCTCGGGAAAGCAGGGAAAAAATCTGAGTCTGCGGAAGGCGCGCGCGCAAGCGTTGTACGTGGCGCTGCCTCCCGAAGCGCGGAAGAACGTCGTTTCGGTCGACGCCGCCCCCATCACCGACTGCATCACCGGGAATCGGCGAAAGCTAGACCGTACGCTGAACCGGGCCGTCGTCATCGAGCAGTCGGGCCGTAGCGTCGATATCCACTCGTCAGAGGAGAAGCCCGTCGAGGGGACTGCGCCAAAATTCGTCTGCGGGCCTGACGTGACGGCTCAGGTTGGCCAGGCGGTAGGGCGTGCCCGTAGCCTGTTCGCCGGTTGGACCAAGGATCAGCGCGAGGATGCCTGCGACGCACTCATCGCTCTGCGCGTGGGCTACTGCTCGTGGGACATCCGCGAACTCCACAACGACATGTGGATCAGCAAGGATTACCAGCCGAAGCATTGCGCGACGACGGGTGCGCCAAAGGGTCAGGAATGTGGTGAGTCCGTAGAGGTCAATGGCGAATGTTACTACGCAGGAACGCCAAACTACGTGATCTACGGAACCATGTTCAATCTGTGTGCGCTGGAGGACCCTGACGCCCATTTCGCTTTTTCCAGGTCGAACATGAAGACCCTTGTCGATCTGTACAAAGGCACGGGCGTGTCTGGCCTGGCGACGCCTTCGGCGAACTTCAACGCCACACTTGCCTGGGCATTCGCCGGATACGACGGTTGGCCTTCAGGTGGATCGACTCCGCCCGGCGACAGGAGCAATTGCAAGCCAATGTGTCCGTCGCAGTACACAGGGAAGTCGTTCGATATTCATTGGTATCCGCATCATATTACGGAGGGTTGCTCGCCCTCGCTCAATAAGGCGGTCAGGAAGGGGGCGAAATCATGATCGGCGACATACGTGATCTTCCCGCCTCAGGACACGCCCGATGAGCGCATTCCCCGGCTCGCCGCGCATCCTCAAGGGCGGCATCGTACTGATCGATCCGGACAGCTCTGCGCTGTTGCGGGTGATCGCGCTGCAGTACAACCCCGATTCGATCACGCGCTCGTTGCAGGTGCAGTCGATCAGCGCGGATGGTGGCGACCGGTCCGAGGTGCTGCGGCTCAAGGGGCCGCCGGTGGAAACGATCAAGCTTGAAGCGGAAATCGATGCCACGGACCAGCTGGAGTTTCCCGGCCAGAACAGCACGACGACGCAGTCGGGCATCTTCTCCCAGCTCGCGGCGCTGGAGACCTTGATTTACCCAACGAGTTCGCAGCTGAGCCTGAACAGCACGCTGGCGCAGATCGGCACGCTGGAAATCATTCCGATGGAAACGCCCTTGGCGTTATTTGTCTGGAGCCGGTCGCGCATCCTTCCGGTACGGGTGACCGAGCTGAGCATTACCGAGGAAGCATTCGACACGTCGCTCAACCCGATTCGCGCCAAGGTGAGTCTCGGTATGCGCGTGTTGTCGGTGAACGACGTGCCAACGGGGCACAAGGCAGAAAGCTTGTTCATGAGTTACCTGCAGCAGAAGGAACGGTTGGCCGGTCTGGCGCCGGGCCAGTTGTCGGGGCTGGGTCTGACAGGGGTTCCATGAGGGCAGTATGGCTACGAACTTTCCAGTAACCAGTCGCTACGCGCTGACGCCCACGGCTACGTTCGTGCGCGCGGACGGTACGCCGGTGGTGTACCTGAAGCGCCGGTTTGTTCCGGCGCCGGAGAAGTTTTCACTGTTGCAGTGGCATCGCGTGGTGCAAGGCGAGCGACTGGACAACATCGCGGCCCGCTACCTGGGTGATCCCGGGCAGTTCTGGCGCCTATGTGATGCGAACCGCGCGTTGCGGCCGGACGAGTTGACCGAAACTGTCGGGCGACGCCTTGCCATCACCTTGCCCGAAGGTATCCCGGGAGTGCCTCATGCTTAAGGGCGTGCACCTGACCTTGCTGGTCGGACCGGTGGTGCCGGTGCCGGTGCCGCAGATCGTGCTGGATGCGCTCACCCAGGTCGAAGTGGTGCAGCCGGACGAAGCTGCCGGTGCATTCACCCTGGAATTCACCCTCAGCGTGCAATCGCCCCTGCACACCTTGTTCCTGCTCAGCGGCGGCGGTGTGGTTCCTTTGTTGCGAGTCATCGTCGTGGTGACGGTCAACGGGATGCCTCAAGTGCTGATCGATGGCGTGGTCACCAAGACCCAGGTCATGCCCGGTGCGGATCAGCGTCACGCCAGGCTGCAGGTGAGCGGGGACGATCTCACCACGGTGATGCAGAAGCTAGAGTTCTCCGGACTGGATGGCTTGCCTTACCCGGCCATGCCTGCCGAGGCCATCGTCGTGTTGTTGTTGGCCAAGTATGCGTTCCTGGGCATCGTGCCGCTGGTGATACCGAGCGTGGCCATCGACGTACCGATTCCCACCGAACATATCCCGACGCAGCAAGGCACCGATCTGGAATACATCCGCCTGCTGGCATCGCGCGTGGGCTATGTGTTCTATCTCGACCCGGGCCCGGCACCGGGCATGACCACTGCGTATTGGGGGCCGAAGATCAAGGTCGGCGTACCACAGCCCGCCCTCAACGCCGACATGGACGCAGCCGGCAATGTCGAGAGCCTCAGTTTCAGTTATGACGGCAATGCGCGCACGTTGCCCATTGTCTATCTGCAGAACCTGCAGACCAAGGTTCCGATCCCGCTACCGATTCCGGACGTGGGGCCGCTCAATCCGCCGCTGGGCCTGATCGACCCGCCGCCTCAGCGAGTGCGCACACTGCCCGAGACGGCCAAGTACTCGCCCGTGCGCGCACTCCTGCTCGGCATGGCCGAGGCGGCGAAGTCGGAAGACACCGTGACCGGGCTGGGCACGCTCGACGTGACGCGTTACGGGCGCGTGCTCAAGTCGCGCCAGCTGGTGGGCGTGCGCGGTGTCGGTCCCGCGTTTGACGGCCTGCACTACGTGAGCGAAGTGCGTCACACGATCAAGCGAGGCGAGTACAAACAGAGTTTCAATCTGTCACGCAAAGGACTCATCTCCACCTTGCCCCTGGTGCCGCCATGACCAAGTACTACGGCAAGTACCGCGGCACGGTGCTGCAGAACGTCGATCCGGAACAGATGGGTCGACTCCAGGCGATGGTGCCGGATGTCTCTGGCCTGCTGCCGTCGAGCTGGGCCATGCCTTGCGTGCCCATCGCCGGCAAGTCGAGCGGAACGTTCGTGGTCCCGCAGATCGGCGCGGGCGTCTGGATCGAGTTCGAGCAGGGCGATCCGGATTATCCCGTGTGGACCGGCGGGTTCTGGGGCAGCGCCGCGGAAGTGCCTGCGCTCGCACTTGCGGGCAATCCGGTCAGTCCCAGCATCGTGCTCGCATCGGGGCTGCAGAACATCATCGCGATCAGCGATCTGCCTGGTCCGACCGGCGGCATCATGCTGACCAGCACCACCGGCGCGATGATCGTGGTGAACGACATCGGCATCACGATTTCAAACGGTAAGGGCGCTTCCATCGTGTTGACCGGCCCCACCGTCACCATCAACAACGGCGCGCTCGTCGTTACCTAGGAGAGATGCGTGATGCCAGGTTTCCTGCTTCATGTTGGTGCCAGCGTCCTTTGCTCCCATGCCGGCCAGGCACAGGCGACGGCGCCCAATCCACGCGTCCTGGTCAGCGGCCAACCGACCGTGGCCATGTCGGGTCCGTGGGTGGTGGCAGGATGCATCCTGCCACCACCGACCGCGGCGAACGGACCTTGTGTGACCGCGCAGTTCGTGAGCTCGGCGACGCGTGTCACGTCGAACGGACAGCCGTTGTTGTGCCAGGACAGCCAGGCGATCTGCGCACCGACCGGCACGCCCTTGCTGATCGTCGCCTGTCAAACGCGCGCGAGCGCCATGTGAGGCGGTCATGGTCATGCCGATCTACATCGACTTTCCCTATCACTTCGACCGGCACGGACGCACGGCAACCGCGGTGTACGACGATCATGTCAGGGAGATGATCGAGCAGTTGCTGTTCACCAGTCCTGGCGAACGCGTCAATCGACCGGATTTCGGCACGGGTCTGCTGCAGATGGTGTTCGCCCCGAACAGTCCCGAGGTGGCCGCCGCGCTGCAGTTCGCCTTGCAGGCCGCGTTGCAGCGCTACCTGGGCGATGTCATCACGGTCAGTACGCTTGATGTCAGCAGCGAGGATGCCACGCTGACCGTCGAACTGAGTTACGTGGTGCTTGCCACCGGCGATGCCCGCAGCGCCACCTATAGCCGGAGCGCGCCATGAATGCCCGGCAATCCACCGAGGGTCGCGTCCCCATTGGCTGCCACTGGCAGCCTTCCTGCGCCGAAGATGCGAGGCGTGAGCGTGTGCGCCTTGGCGGTACCTTGAATGGCATCGACTATGTCGAAGTCGGTGATGATGGCGTCACCCTTTGCGTGCATCTGTTCGGCGAGATTCCGGCGGGCATCGGCGTTGCCCATGTGCGCGTGAGCGGGGGCGATCGCATCGTCGGCCTGCGTGCCTTGAGTGTCAGCGAGGAACGCGAGCCCGAGATGCACGACGACGTGTGCCTTCGCGTCGTGTTGGACCGCGAAGGCGACTTCAGCCCGTATTGCCTGTGCCTGGTGGACGCGGCTTCAGGTGCGGACATCGCGAGCTGGATCGCCTATCCCGGTTTCGATCCACGCTATGCCTGCGCGGAACTGCGCTTCCGCCTCGGCTGCGGCCGGGATCTGGATTGCGGCGTGCAGACACCATGCGTCAAGCCAGCTTCACCGTTGCCCGAGATCAACTATCTCGCGCGGGATTACGAGAGCTTCCGGCAGTTGTTCCTGGATCGCATGGCGCTGAACGTACCGGCGTGGCAGGAGCGCCATGTGCCCGATGTCGGTATCGCCATGATCGAGGTGATGGCGTATGTGGCCGATTACCTTTGCTACTACCAGGACGCCGTGGCGACCGAGGCCTATCTGCAAACCGCGAGGCGCCGCATCTCGGTGCGACGTCACGCTCGTTTGGTGGATTACCGGATGCACGAGGGCTGCAACGCACGGGCCCTGGTGACGCTGTCGCTGGCGGCGGGCGAGGTCTCCCTGGCGTTGGACAATCTGTTGTTGATCGCACCTCCGCCAGGGCAGGGCGATGTCACGCCAGGCGCCATCGATGCGATGCAACTGGCCGCGGCCCGGGCCAATGGCGCGATCGTATTCGAGCCGATGGCGCTGGATGGCGCAAGCAGCATCACCGTCGTGGCGGCGCAAAGCAGTATCCATTTCTACAGCTGGGGTGGTGAGCTCTGCTGTCTGCCTGAGGGGACGACACAGGCGGTGTTGCTCGATACGGCGCCCCAACGCGCATTGAAGCTGCGGGTAGGCGATTTGCTCATCTTCGAAGAAGTGCTGGGCCCGGCCACCGGTAATCCAGACGATGCGAATCCCCTGCATCGTCATGCCGTGCGCTTGACGGCGATCCAGGAACTGATCGATCCGCTCGACGGCTCCTTGTTGCTCCGGGTGGACTGGGACCGTTGCGACGCCTTGCCCTTCGACCTGTGCCTGTCGGTACGCATGCCGGCGCCGGATTGTTCGTGGATTCACGACGTCAGTCTGGCGCGAGGCAATGTGCTGCTGGTCGATCACGGTGATCATGTACCCGGGCAATGCCAATGCGCTGCCCTATGCGTGCCACCGGGCCGCGCGGACCACGCGACCTATCCCGGCCTGGACGTTGCACTGGCCGCCGTGCCGGATGCCTGCACGCGCTGCGGCACCCTGGCCGAAGACTGCTGGCTGGTTCCCGGCACGACACACTACGGCTGTTGCACGTGCGAGGGCGCCGTGCAGGACGTGACACGGCCACCCGGCGATACCGGCCACATGCTGCAAGGCGCGCCGCTGACCTGGGCCGAACCGCTGCCCACGGGCCTTCATGCCCCGGTGTGTCAGTTGCTCGCGCGCGATCCGCACCAGGCGTTACCGCAGTTGCGCGTCTATGGCGGGCCCCTGGCGGACGTGCTCGTAGACGGCCTGCCGGTGGATGCCTATGGCTGGCTGGCACAGGGCGACCTGCTCGAGAGCGGTCCCGACGATCGTCATTACGTCGTCGAGATGGATGACGATGGCGACGCTCACCTGCGCTTCGGCGATGGCGCATTGGGGCGGCAACCCGACGCTGGCGACTTCTTCCGCGCGCAGGTGCGCGTCGGCAACGGCGCCGCAGGCAATGTCGGCAGGGAAAGCATCGTCTGGTTTGCCCTGAAGTCGGACGTTGCCCCGCCTGGGGTGGTGCCGCGCAATCCCTTGGCAGCCAGTGGCGGCAGCGCACCGGAGAATCCCGCGCAGGTAAAGCAGTTCGCGCCGGGCGCATTCCGTGCGAAGCCGCTGCGAGCCATCGTCGCCGACGATTACGCGCACTTTGCCGAGCAGCAGCCCGGCGTGCAGGACGCCGCCTGTCAACTCGCCTGGACCGGCAGTTGGTTCGAAGCAGACGTGGTCCTCGATCCACAGGGGACCGACGTGCTCGATCCCACGCTGGCGACCGGGGTCAAGCGGGCGCTGTGGCCTTATCGCCGCATCGGTCACGATCTGGCCGTGCTGGGCGCCCGCTATGTGCCGGTCATCGTCGAACTGTCGGTCTGTGTGCTGCCTGACTTCCTGCAGGCGCATATCAAGGCGGCACTCGTCGACCGTTTCAGCGCCGGCCTTTTCCATCCGGATCGCCAGCTGCTGGGCGGGGCGGTTCTCGAAAGCGCGCTGATCGCGGAAGCACAGGCGGTCACCGGCGTGGCGCACGTGGAGTTGATCACCCTGGCGCGCGCGGACGGTGGCCAGTCCGGCGCCGTGCCCGCGGATGGCGAACTGCCTATGGCGAGCGTGGAAATCGCCCAGGTCGAGAACGATCCGGACCATCCGGATCGCGGCAGCATGACTTTCACCATGCGAGGTGGCCGATGAGCTGTTGTAGCGCGTGTGGTCAACATGCCTGTGCATGCGGGTGCGGCGAGCCTGCGCGCACACCTTTGCCGCTGTACAACCGTCCTGGGCTCGATGCCCTGAGCTATCGGGTCGGCAGCTATGCCGACTTCATGGCGACCATGCAGATCGACCTGAGTGCCGCTGTGTTACCTGCACTGCGAGGCCTGCGCACGCGCGATCCCGACGACGCCTCGATAGCGTTGCTGGACGCCTGGGCCATCGGCGCGGATGTCATCAGTTTCTACCAGGAACGCATCGCTAACGAAGGCTATCTGCGTACGGCGACTGAGCGCTGCTCGGTCCTGCAGCTGGGTCGCCTGGTCGACTACCGCCTGCGCCCCGGCGTATCGGCGAGCGTCTATCTCGCCTACACCCTCAACAGCAACTCCGGTCCCGTAACCATCCCGGCTGGTTCGAAGGCACAGTCGGTGCCCGCACCCGGCGAGCAGATGCAGACCTTTGAATCGGCCGAAGCATTGGATGCCCGTAGTGAGTGGAATGTATTGAAGCCTCGCCTGAGCCGGCCGCAGGATATTCGCGCCCGGGCACCGACGTCCGATGCAACGCGGAACCTTCCTGTTGCGGTCGTATCGAGCATGAACGAGCTGTGGATCGCCGGTACGGACCAGCATCTGAAGCAGGGCGATCGATTGTTGTTCCTGTTCGGCGACCTCGCGACGGGTGAACAAGCCATGCGTGTGGTCAAGGCGGCGGAGGCGCAGCAAGCCTCACAGATCACCAGGGTCACGCTTCAATCGCTGGATCCGGCTACGGTAGCCATCATCGATGCCGCTGGCGTCGCACTCGACGGCCTGACGGCCTATACGTCACACCCCCACTATGCAACGTGGGAGCGCGCGGCCACCTGGGTGCGTCGGATGCTCCTGCTCGGCGGCGACAACCGCGGCAGTTACGACCAACTGGTGACTGGCGCCATCTTCGGACACGATCAGCCTCCTTCCGGGCCGCCACCTGTCACAGCGTTTATCAAGGCTGTTCAGGCCGCTTTCGGCACGACATCGGTTCCCCCGCCACCGATGTCTGGATCCCCGATCGATGTGCTGTTCAAAGCCTTGAGGCAGGCACCCAACGTGCAGCCCGCGAACAGCCTCAAGCTGACGCGAAGCGCGATCATGTCGCTCGGACCCGCCAGTGATGCGCGACCGCAATTGCTGCTCAACTTCGAATCGCGCCTTATCGGCAGCTTCTATGCGGGCTGGTCAGGGTTGCCGCAGGGAACCCCCTCGCCAGCGCTGTCAGGCGTCTATGTGCTACGGACGCCCGCCTGCCTGTTTGGCTACAACGCCGTCGTTCCGACCGGCCTGAAGACCAATACCGACGCGTCGACCAAGGCGTCCTTGCCGTTTGTACCGGGTCCTGCACCCGACTGGAATCCATCGACCCAGAACGAGTCCCCGGATGTACTGCAGCTGGACAACGCCTATGACAGCATCGAGGCGGACAGCTACGTCGTCATCCGTCAGCCGGACGATGATCCGGGTTCATTGCCCGTCGTGGCCAGGGTACGCAACGTAACGGTGCATCCGCGCACCGCCTATGGCATGAGCGGCAAGACGACGGAGATTGCCCTCGCTAACGATTCCGGAACGTCCCTGTGGGACATCTCCGGCGACACCGACACCGCGACGCTGCGTGGCACGCAGGTCTATGCGCAAAGCGAGCCGCTGAATCTGGCCAATGTGCCTATCGATGACGTGGTCGGCAATATCAGTCCGGCCAACCTTCCCACGGATAGCTTCACCCGCCTGACCTTGGATGGGGCGATCGAAGGCATGAAGGTGGGACGCTGGGTCATCGTCCAGGGTCGGCGCGCCGACGTGCCGGGCTCGAACCCGGTCAATGCCGCCGAACTGGTGATGATTGCCGGCATCGAGCAGGGCTCCAATAGCCAACTTCCCGGCGACACCGTCCACAGCACCCTGGTGTTCGCCAGCAAGGGCCTGGCGTATCAGTACGTGAGAAGCACGGTCAGCATCTATGCCAACGTCGTTCGCGCGACCAACGGTGAGACCCGTAACGAAGTGCTGGGCAATGGCGACGGTACGGTCGCCATGCCGACATTCGCCCTGAAACAGGCACCGCTGACCTTTGTCTCCGCGCCGACCGTCGATGGCGTGCAGAGCACGTTGAAGGTGGTCGTGAATGGCGTGCGATGGCACGAAGTAGACAGTCTTGCCGGCGCGACAAACGCCGACCGCAGTTTTGTGACCTCAACCGCCGATGACGGCAAGATCAGCGTGACTTTCGGCGACGGTGTTCATGGCGCGCGCGTGCCTACCGGCATCGAGAATCTTCTCGCCACCTATCGCAATGGCATCGGCACGCCGGGCAATGTCGAAGCGGGTCAGATCAGTCTGCTGGCCACCAAGCCGCTGGGCGTGAAGGACGTCATCAATCCGCTACCTGCGACCGGCGGTGCGGATGCCGAAACACGCGATCAGGCACGGCGCCATGTGCCGCTGGCGGTGCTCGCGCTCGATCGCCTGGTCTCCGTCGCAGACTATGCTGATTTCGCCCGGACATTCGGCGGCGTTGGCAAGGCGTCGGCGGTGAAGCTGGGTGGGAAAGTGTGGGTCACCATAGCGGGTGCCGGCGATGTGCCCATCGATGAGACCTCCGATCTCTACGTGAACCTCCTGCAGGCCATGCAGCGCTATGGCGATCCGTCGCTGTCCGTGGGCCTCAATGTGCGTGAACTGCTCGCGCTGACGCTCAGCGCAAAGATCGGGCTGCTGGACGACTTCACCTGGGATGCGATTGAGCCGGTCTTGCGAGCACGCCTGCTCGAACGCTTCGGCTTCGAGCGACGCGAGTTGGCCAAGGGCATCTATCTCAGCGAGATCATTGCTTGCATGCAGGGCGTACGTGGTGTGGCGTGGGTCGACATGGATGTATTTGGCAGTCTGGACGAGACCGCCATCCTGACGGGTTTCGGCATCGGTACCCAGGACGAGGGTGACGACCTCACCGGGGTCAGCCGCGCCGCTGAGCAACCGGCCACCGAACTGAACTCGTCCGTGCCCGTACTGGGTACGCGCTATGACGCCAACGGCGTGCTCAAGCCGGCCCAACTCGCGTATTTCCTCGCCAATGTGCCGGACACCTTGTTGCTGCAGGAGACCTCGTGATGAGCGCGAACCCCGATCGCCTCTACGACTTGATGCCTGTCGTCTACCGCATGCGCGATGCGGAGGTCGGCTATCCGCTTCGGGATTTCCTGAAGGTCATGACGATCCAGGCCAATCTGCTGGAGGCGGATATCACGCGGCTCTACAACAACTGGTTCATCGAGACCTGCGATGACTGGGTCGTTCCCTACATCGGCGACTTACTCGGGTATACCCTGCTGCCGGAAGCGCTGGCCCTGGGGGAAGGCGGTGCGCCGGTGGCGAAACTCGGCCGCGTGCTCGCGCCGCGTGCCGACGTGGCGAACACGATCGACGCACGCCGCCGCAAAGGGACGCTCGCCTTACTGGATGATCTGGCCCGCGACGCCGCCGGCTGGCCAGCGCGGGCCGTGGAGTTCTATCGACTGCTTGGCTGGATGCAACACCTCGACCACCCACATCGACACCGGGGCGGCACCGCCAATGTGCGCGATCCGGGCGTCATGCAGCGGATCCGTTGGGCCAACGGCGCTTTTGACCCGCTGGCACACAGCGTCGATGTAAGGCGCATGGGCAGCCATCATCGTCGAGGACGTTATGGCGTGCCCGACCTGGGCCTGTTCGTCTTCCGGCTGCGAAGCTATGCGGTGACGGCGACAGCGGCCTATTGCGTGGAAGACATCGGGCCGCATTGCTACACGTTCAGCGTGTTGGGTAACGATACGCCCCTGTTTCAGCGCCCCGACACCCAGGCGGCAGCGACCACCGTAGCGCAGGAAAGCCAGTTGCCGGTGCCGTTGCGCCGTTATCGCTTCGCCGATCGCGGACCGCTGGCCGACTACGCGAGTGTGTCCGACGCTCTCTACGGAGACGGCAAGAGCGTGCTCATCTATGCCCCGGATTGGCCATCCAGGGGGCAGGGCATGCCGGTGCCTCGGTCATCCTTGATAACGGCGGAGCTGTCGGGGTGGCGCTACCAGATTCCCAAGGGGCGCGTGGCGGTCGATCCCGAGCGTGGGCGCCTGATGTTTCCGGCCAACTCGCGCCCCAAGCATGGCGTATGGGTGAGCTATCAGTACGGTTTCGCCGCCGACCTTGGCGGTGGCGAGTACGCGCGGACAACCCCCGAACTGGAGAACGCCACGCGCTACATCGTGCATACGGTGCTTCCGACCCGTGATCCAACCCCGGGCAGTCTTCCACCGGGGCATTTCGCCAGCATCGGCGCCGCGCTCGCGGCATGGTCCACGGCCAGGACGGTGACGCCGGACCTGAAAGCCCTGGTCATCGAGCTGGCCGAAAGTGGCGTATACGACGGCAGCATCGACCTTCAACTGGCCGCTGGCGAAGCGATCCAGCTGCGCGCAGCGGATCGCACACGGCCGGTGCTCCGTCTGCTCGATGCGCGCGCCAACCAGCAAGATGCGCTGAGCGTAAGCGGCGGCGCCGGCAGCCGCCTCTTGCTGGACGGCCTGTTGATCATGGGTCGAGGCGTCGAAGTGCACGTCGACGGTGAAGACACCGACGGCGCTACGCCGGCGGCAGACCTGTGCGAGTTGGTGATACGCCACTGCACCCTGGTGCCGGGCTGGACGCTGCAATGCGACTGCGACCCCAGGCGTCCCGGCGAGCCGAGTGTAACGCTGGATGGAACGCGTGCGTCGCTGCGTGTGGAGCACAGCATCATCGGGCCCATTTCGGTAATCAGTCCACCTCGTCGTGGCGAGCCACCGCTGCTGCAGCTGTGCGACAGCGTGCTGGATGCCACCGGCACCGAGCGCGTGGCGATTGGAGCGCCCGACGAAGCGGTGGCCTATGTGACCGCCAGCATTCGGCGCTGCACGGTCATCGGCGAAGTGCAGGCACACAGTATCCAGCTGGCCGAGGACAGTATTTTCGTGAGCCTGGTGCGTGTGTTGCGCCGCCAGCTGGGCTGCATGCGCTTTTGCTTTATACCGCCCGGCTCACGCACACCTCAGCGCTTTCATTGCCAGCCTGATCTGGCGACCGCGGCGGTACCACTGGCGCAGCGTCCCACGGAAATCCTCCGCGTCGTACCGCTATTACTCAGCCTTCGCTATTCAACGCCCGACTATGTACGCCTGCACGACCGTTGCTGCGAGGAGATCCGCAGCGGCGCGTCCGATGGCTCGGCGATGGGCGTCTACCACGACTTGTACGAACCGCAGCGCGAGGCCAACCTCGCCGTGCGGTTGCAGGAATACGTGCCGGCCAACACCAACGCCGGCATCCTCTTCGCGAGCTAGGAGATCGACCATGAAGGGTGACTTTGCACGCGTCACGTTCGATCCGGGCAATCACCGGACGCGCGTGCTGCAGCAACAGGGCAGAGTGCTGCTGGAAGCGGACTGGAACGAGCAGGTGGGCATCCAGCTGCACCTCATGCACACGCTGATACGCGACCTGGTGGGTCCGTGTTGGGCAGTCGGTAGCGGGTTCCAGGTGACGGCCGGCCCCGGCAGCCTTTCGGCGTGGCCGGTGAAAGCAGGCCACTTCTATGTCGACGGCATCCTTTGCGAGAACGACGTCGACTGCACGCTGGCTGGCCAGCCCTATGCCCCTGCGCCGCTCGACAGCGCCGGCAGCTGGAATCAGCCGCCGCCGGGTTTCGCGTTATGGCTGGATGTATGGGAGCGGCATCTGTCGGCTATCGAAGCACCGTCGGTGCTCGACGTCGCGCTGGATGGCGTGGATACGGCATCGCGCGCCCAGACGATCTGGCAGATTCGGCTGCTCGGGTTGGATGCGAGCGGGTTGGACAACATCGCCGCGGCGCTCAAGCTACGCCTGCAAGCCGCCGGCAACGATGCCAGGGCGTCTGCGGCAATCAACGCCCAGCTCGGGCAAGTCGATGCGCTTCGCCGGGCACTTGTCGCCGGTGTCGCCAGCGGCAGCAACCTGTGCCATTCGATCGGCGGCATCCTTGCCGCCCGCGCCACTTATGCATGGCCGCTCATGCAGGCCCGATTGGGGCCGCTACCGTCGGAGAGCGATCCGTGCGTCATCGCCGCAGACGCCCGTTATCGTGGGTGCGAAAACCAGCTGTATCGCGTGGAGATTCACCAAGGTGGGCTGGCAGGCAGCACCGGCGCCGCGAGTGGCGCCAGTGGCGCAAGCTTCAAGTTTTCCCGCGAGAACGGCGCCGTGATCTTCTCCGTGTTGCAGACGGCCACCACCTCGCAGGCCGATGGCAGCGCACTGATCGCCGTGACCGTGGCAAGCCTTGGTCGCGATCAGCGGCTGGGCCTCGCCGTCAATGACTGGGTCGAACTAGTCGACGATGACTACACGCTGGGCCAGTTGGCTGGTCCTCTGCTGCAAGTCACCGCTATCGACATACCCCATGGCCTGGTGACCCTCGCCGCGCGGAACGGGGTGGCGGCCTATGCGATAAGCAACAGCCCACAGAAACATCCGCTCATGCGTCGCTGGGACCAAAACAAGGAAGTGGATGCGCAGGGCTGCGTGCCGCTCACCGAGGGCACGCCGTTCGACCTGGAAGACGGTATCCAGGTGACATTCTCCGCGGGCGGTGTCTACGCCACGGGGGATTACTGGCTCATACCGGCCCGTGTGGCGGGCAATGGCAGCCTCGACTGGCCGCAGAGCAGCGGCCAGCCAGGTGCATTGAGGTCTCGTGGCATGCACCACTATGCGACTCTCGGCATCAGTCAGGGCGCTGGAACGTACGCCGAGTGCTGTTGTCGGTTCGATTCACTTTGTGCGTTGCTGCAGCGCTCGACGAATCGCCTGGCGTCGAATGAGGCGGCGCCATTGGCAAGTCCCGCCGCCGGGGCCGCGGTTGCCGGCACGCCGACCAAGGCCAGGGCCAAGGCCAGCGCGAAGGTCAAGGCCACCGCGAAGGCGAAGGTGAATGCGAAGCCAAACCGTAAAAAGGGGGGCTAGACTAGAGTGAGGAAGATCCCCGCCAAAGGTCTGTCCCGCCATCGACCGCATGGATATTGATCTCCGCGAGCTCGTCCGCAGAGAAATCCAGGTTAGCCAGTGCACCGAGTGAATTGTCCAGTTGCTCGACGGTCCGCGCACCGATCAAGGCCGAGGTGACGCGGGGGTCGCGAAGCGCCCATGCAATCGCCATCTGTGCGAGCGTCTGGCCGCGGCGTATGGCGATTTCATTGAGTGCCCTGATTCGCGCGAGATTCTCCGGGCTGAGCATATCTTTCCGGAACGACCCGTCTCGACCGACGCGCGCGTCCGACGGCACGCCGTTGAGATATTTATCGGTGAGCAGACCCTGAGCGAGCGGCGAGAAAGCAATGCAACCTGCGCCAACGTCGGTCAGGACATCGAGCAACCCGTCCTCTATCCAACGGTTGAACATCGAGTAGTTGGGCTGATGGATGAAAAGAGGGACTCCCTCATCGGCAAGCATGGCCGCGGCCTTACGCGTCAGCTCCGGCGAATAGCTCGATATGCCGACATAGAGCGCCTTACCTTGCCGGTGGATATGCGTCAGCGCACCCACGGTCTCTTCGAGCGGCGTCGTGGGGTCGACACGGTGAGAGTAGAAGATGTCGACGTAGTCCAGACCCATGCGCCGGAGCGACTGGTCGAGGCTCGCAATGAGGTGCTTCCGACTTCCGCCAATACCGCGGGTTCCACCATAGGGACCCGGCCACATGTCCCAGCCGGCCTTTGTCGAAATGATCAACTCGTCGCGGTGGGACTTGAAGTCACTGGCCAGGATACGGCCGAAGTTCTCCTCGGCCGAACCGGGCGGCGGACCGTAATTATTTGCGAGGTCGAAATGCATGACGCCTCGGTCGAAGGCACGCCTCAAGATGGCACGCCCCGTTTCGAAAACATCGGTACCACCGAAGTTCTGCCACAACCCCAACGAAATCACGGGGAGGTCGATGCCACTTTCTCCGCAGCGGCGAACAGGCATCTGGCCGTTGTATCGATCGGGAGAGGGTTGATAGCTCATGATCTGGTTCTCTTCATTGCACCGAAGGAGAAGGATACGACGGAAAGCCGAAGCTGGGACTGCTTCTCAGGCCCGCCTAGAACATGATCTGTGCACGCACCTCGACGATATGGGGATCGACGCGGACATCGCGATGGTCACTGATCGCACGGACGTAGTTGCCCTGCAGCTTGAGGTACTTCGTCAGGTACCAATTGGTGCCGAACGTGATGTCGTGTTCTGTTCCGCCTTGCGTGGGCCCGTCGTCGAGATCCAGCCTGCTGTAGCGAATCAGGAACTCGAGTGCGCCCCAGGGACCCTTCGGCAGGACGTCGGAGACGTTGCCGCCGCTATAGGTCCGTGATTCCCCCGTGGCCACCCAGCTACCGAATGCGTACCAGCCATGTGCTTTGTATGCCGGCTTGTCCTCGAGCTTGACCTTGGCGTCCAGGTACTCGCTCTGCACCGACCACGGCCCGTGTATCCACAGGCCTTCGAGGCCGCGACGGTCCACGTGTTCGGCCACGCTCAGCACGCCTGAGTCGATCAGCCGCTGGGTGGCGAGTCCCGCTTCCGGCAGGGCGCGCAGGCGCGCGTTCGGTGGCGTGTAGTGGCCGCGCCCGTCGGTCGTGCCATATGGCGTTTCACGTGATACCGAGCCGCCGAGATGGAGCACATCGCCGGGATCGTTCAATGGCGTCCACGCCGCACGACCCGCGACCATGCGCCCATCGAGATCACCCTGCAGGTTGCCACCGTTGTAGTAGCCCAATTGCACGAGGTAGGCCCTGCGCGTCAACGCCCAGTCGACGCCGATGCGACGGTTGGCGTAGACGGCTTGCATCGGCAGCGACGGCTCAAGGAATGACGTCGTGCCAGTGCTGGTATTGCCTTCAAAACCCACCGGGGTCTTCATGAAGCCGACACGGACCGCGCCATAGTCGTCGCCCAGGACAGCTTTGCTCTGCAAGCGGAAGAAGACGTCGAGCCAGGTCTTTGCCTGGAAATCGAAGACAGCGGTGGCGTCGTACACACCCTTCTTGCGAATGAAGAAGCCGAACTCCTTACGTCGGTTCGTCTGTGCGTTCTCATACAGACCATCGTCGTGGGAAAAGCGGTCGATGTCGTACTGATACTTCACGGACAGGCCGAGATCCGTGCCATCGGCAAAGACGTAGTGGGTCGGCCAATTGGTGCGCCAGTCGTAGTTGTTGCCAGGCGCATCGGCGGCGGACGCGAACACGGGTGCGATCAGCGCCAGAGCGCTGAGGAAAAATGCCTTCATGCGGTTACCCCTCCCGAGGGTCGGTCGATGCACCGACCGACCGTTTGTAGCGAACTATACCGCCCACTGAATTATTCGATCAATCTGGGAGGTGTGAAACGATCAGGCAAGGTGAGGGTAGGTTGTCCGCGAATCCCATATGTCCAGGCGGGCGGAAGCGCTGCAGACCGGTATTTTTACTGGATGGTTATCCGTAGTTGATCTGTCGCGTACCGAGCTTCGCTCGACAAGGATAGACCTGAGCCATTGTATTCTCCCGTTCGCGAGGCTCTCCGGCCAGGGCCAGGTTGCTCCCACCCCAGGCATTCAAGCCCTGGCTTTCGCGAACAGGCCTCTCTTCTCAGTAGGGGGAAGCGGTCGATGGACCTCGCCAGCAACGCCCACAACCTGATCGATCTGGCTGCGCTCGCGATTGAGCTGTTGGCGACAGCGTTGATCATCATCGCCATTCTCGCCGCGACGTCGATCTACCTGTTTGGTCTCGTCCGACGAATGGCCGATCCACAAGGGCGCTACACACAGTACAAGCGGCGCCTTGGACGGGCCCTCCTGCTTTGCCTCGAGATTCTCGTTGCGGCAGACATAGTACGCACCATTGCGCTCGACAGCTCGTTCCAAAGCGTGATCTCGCTCGGTCTTCTCGTGGTCATCCGCACATTCCTGAGTTGGTCACTCATCCTTGAAGTCGAGGGACGCTGGCCCTGGCAGCGCGAGGAAAAACACAGTCGGGGTACCGCGGCGGGCCCGGGGGATGTCTCTTAATTCGAAGTCCGGGAAGTCCAAGGAGGGCGCGATTCGGCGTGGCTCGGCTCAGGGTCTACTCCGGGAACAGGAATGTCATCACGAAGCGATATCCCCAGCCGTGCGGACTCGTTTCATTCGTGGCCACCCAGTAGCGGACGTCACCCGTGAAGCTGACGGGTTGCTTGCCGAACCGGACCAACTTTCCGACGGAAAGATTTAGCGGTACCGCGGCCTGGTGCGCGTGCCAGTCGTATGACGATTCAGCGTTCACACCGTATGTCCAGGCGGTCGGCGTCGTGTACGACACGAAGGGCTGTAGGAACAGACTGCTGAGGGGGCCGCGGTCCCGATAGTTCTTTACGCTTGCGACCGACCAGATCTGGTTCGTGAGAAAACCGAACGTGAAACCGCGCGATTGCTTCAGGACGACGATCGTTGGACCGAGCCCCCATTTTTTCGCACCGAGCAATTCGTCTGTCGCCGTGGGTAGGAGGAACGCGGGACCAACACCCCATATCACGCCGCTGGCAGTAGGCGCCTTCGGTGAGAAAAAAAGACTTTGCGTTATGTCGCCGAGCCCCGATTGACTCCCTGAGCCCGGCAGGATGTCGCTTTGCGAAGTGACGGGCAAGATCGTCCGCGAGATCATGTTCCAGTCGTCACTGACGGATACCGGTACGACCGGCTGAATATTCACGCCGACCCGATGACCGCGCTCGTCGGGACCTATCGAACTGTCGTAGTTGAACTGGAAAGGCACGCTGATGAGCGAGGCGACCGGGTTGGACAGTTTTGTCGCCAGATCGGCGGCGTCGTCGCCCTGGCTGGGGCTGGACTGAGCGCTCAAGGGGGAGCACCACGCTGTGAGCGCTGCGTAGAACAACAGGCGTCCGATCGTCATGTGCGGGCCCCCGGGAGCCTGGTATCGCGCAGCGGCGCGTCCCAGTGACGTGCCCTCGCAGGGCAGACGCTCCGCCGATTGTTGCCGGTCGACAAGGGCAGAAATACCGATATTGACTAGGCGTTCTTACCTATTCGGCCGCTACGGTCGCACTCAGTAAACCGCCGACGAGGAGAGCGGTATGCAGCTTAGGGGGCAGGGCGGATGGACTCGGCGCCTCGGTATTTTTACGGAGCGAGACTACGCGTTTTGTCGCTGGCGCGTGTCGCTTGTTTGTCACAGGCTTGAAGACGCCAGACTTCCAGGACGGCCGGCGTTGGATCGGAAGCGAGCGCACTCAGGCGTTTGGATCAAACAGCGATCAGGGCTTAGTCACGGAAAAGTAAGCCGCCGATGCTTCGATCTGTGCATCGTCCATTCTGGATGCGACTCCGCTTTCGGCAAGGCGCTTGCCGGCTGAAATCGTGTTCGCCGAAGGGGCGTGCGGTGCAGGCGCAAGCGGTGGACGCTGTGCTGAAAAGTACGTTGCGAGTGCGTGCATGTCGTCGTCCGACAGGCGTTGCGCCACCGGTTGCATGACAACGCTGAGGCGAGTCCCGTCTTTGAACATCGACAAGGCGTGTGCGAGGTAGTCCGGATTCATACCGGCCAATCGCGGCGCGCCGATCGTTATCATTTGGACTTCCAAAGCGCTTGTCGCCTGACCGCTGAGGTTGATGACCCCGTTGACAGCGCCGCGATAGGTACGCGCGTGGAAAGCCGGTGGACCGGGCAGGCGTGAGCGTTCCCGGTGAGCATCAGGTATAGGCGTCGATCATGTCTCCTACAGTGGCGACCTTGAGGTCGCACGCCCCGACGGGCACGTTGATATCGAACAAGTCCTCAATGGCAAAAGTCATCGCGATGCCTTGGCACGAAGCAATCCCCAACACTTCGAGCGTGGCGTCCTGCGTGATCGTCGCCGGATCGGCGCCAACCTGTTTGGCAACGATATCGATTACGCGCTCTTCGATGGGGTCGTTCATCGCTTCGATTCCGGGGCTTGCGGTAACGGCAAAGGAGAGAAATTTCGTACCGCGCGCTCAGCGATGCGATTGCGGATCTGGGCTTCGACCACGCCGGGTACGTCGGCGCAGCTCCCGCTCATTTCCGTCAACACGATCGGCCCGCGCCATACGAGCGCTTCCCACTCCAGGCGCGGCCCGACGCGTTCGAGTGTCACCATCGCCACCAGGTCCTCGCCTGCCTCGCTACCGACGAGGAGCGACAGGCTGGTCCGATGGTCGCGAGCGAATCGCTGGCCGAGGGATATGCCGAACAAAGGGTGCGAGGTACATTGATCGACTTTCATTCGTCAGCCTCCGATGTGAGCTCCATGGGCCGGCTGCGCCGGCGCTCGCCTTGCCCTCGGCACCGCCTTCGGGAGCAGGGGACTGTCGCGTGTGGCCTCGAATAGCTCGATGACACGAAGGGCTGTGTCGCTACCCGAGGCGTCAGCGGTATCGAACCCGATGTTGCACCCACCATAGGGCGCATAGACGTCGAGTGCCGTTGCTTTGAAAAGTCCTATCGTCGTCACGCCGGTCGCCGACCCAAGGTGCATGACGCCGCAGTCGGCGGTGACGAAGAGGTCCAGGCCGGCCAGTACCGCCGCCATGCGGCGAATATCGGATGAGTAATAGCCAGGCCATGCCTCTCGTAACATCGACCGCGCATGGGCGGGAACGATTTCGATGATCGATGCGTGGGGAAGGGTGCCATGCAAAGTAGCCATGAAGTCCATCCACCAGGCTTCGGGGTACCGCTTTGTACCCGTAGCGTTGCCGAAGATGCCGATGACTGGCCCCTTCTTCTCACGGGAGGTAGACGCCATTAACGCGGCGACAACACTGGCCCCTTCTGCGCGCTCATCCCGGGTCAGATGGATCGCAAGCGGAGGATAGAATTGTGACGTCGTCTGTATGGAGTTGGCTGCCCAACGGACAAGATTTATCGGCCGATGCCCCATGTGGCGACCGGCGATGGCGTGAGGCGCGGCATGCGTAAGCGCGCGCGTGGGCTTGTCGCTGAAGCCAATTTTGAAGCGTCCGTGGAGAAGCCGTGTGAGTGCTCTGGCGAAGCCGGAGCCCAGAGTGGGATCGATAATCAGGTCGTAGTGCGTTCGCCTGATCCGGAACAACGTACGGAGCATCGCGATCGGGTGCTTGAACCCTCGTCGCGGCAGGCAAAACACCGTCTTGACGCTGAAGAATCCCCTGAAGACGTCCTCTGCAATCTCGCCTTCACTGACGATATCGATCTCAGCACCTTGGTAGCGTTCTTCAAGCTCGCAGATCAACGGTGTCAACAGTAGGGTGTTACCGAGTCGATGGTTGGGCCGGCAGATCAGGATGCGATAGATGCCCTGCCGAATAGGTGCGATATGCGTGCTCATGACACGCCCCTCGCGTGATACGCCAGGTCAGGCAAGACTTTTTTGAGCGCGCCGTCGACAAGCGAGGGAAATACGCCGTTAAGTCGTGCGAACAGGTTTTCCGGGAAGCCCATGTACGCTTCGCTTTTCTCCTTCTCGATCGCATGCACGATATGCAACGCCACCCAGCCAGGTTCATCCATATGCATAAGCTTTCGTTCCGCCATGAGGTGCACGGCGGGTGGATTGAAAGCCGTTCGGACAGACCTCGGTGCGACATAGGTAACACCCACGCCGGTGCCGTGCAGTTCCCGGCGCAGTGCCTGCGAGAAACCGCGCAGGGCGAATTTGCTGGCCGAGTACGCGGCAAATCCCGGGTAACCGATGCTGCCGAACGTGGAGCCTACGTTGACAATACGGCCCGATCCCCGACCCAGCATGGCCGGCAGTATCTCTCGCGCCATTTGCATGGGTGCCTCAACGTTGATTTGCATGGTCCGGGTGATCGCACTCGCGTCGGACTGGTCGAAGAAGCGGAAATCGAGGACCCCGGCAAGGTTGATCAGGACATCGACGCGACCGTAGGCCTCAACCATGCGAGACACGGCCGAACGGCGTGCCGCGGCGTCGGTGAGATCAGCCTGTAGCACGACCGCATCCATCCGGTGCGTGGCGACAAGGTGTTCGAGGCTGGCGACGGACGCATCCGTACGACCCAGTAATCCCAGCCGCGCGCCCTTTGCACCGAGCGCTTCGGCCAGTTCCCGACCGATACCGCAAGCGGCGCCGGTGAGTAGAATGCGTTTTTCACGTAGGTCGAGGGTCATGGTCATTGGCCCGCGAACACGGCAGTCTGCTGGACGGCTCGCGTAGCAACGAGCTGGCTCTCCACCCACTTCGGCGATACGTTGCGTCCGAGAGTCGCGGTTTTTTTCCTGCCGCTTATGTAGAGAAAGCCGTCCGCGTCCAGCCATCCGGTGTCGCCGGTGTGCCAGACCTGGGGACTCGGGTCGTATAGCCCGAGATAGCCTCCAAAAAGTGCACCGGAAACGACGATTTCGCCGTCGTCGGCGATGCGGACACGGGCATGTGGCAAGGGCATGCCGACGCTGCCGGCACGTTCGCTGCCGGGACGGTTCATGCTCACGACCGACGTGGCCTCGGAGAGGCCGTAGCCCTCGTAGACAGGAATTCCTAGTGCCCGGGCCCGGCGCAGCAGGGAGGCGGAGCACGGCGCGCCGCCAACGGCAACGAAACGCAGGGTGGAAGGCAGGGGCGCACCGGCCTGCGCGCATTCCACGGCAAGCGCCAACAGTGGAGGGACGAGGATCGTTCCGGTGGGCGTGAACCTGTGAAGCGCATCCATGAAGGCCCCGGGTTCCACCGTACTTGAACCGGTGAAGCCACAACGCTCCAACGGGGGGAGGATAGCCGTCGCCCCACGGAGGATTGGCACATAGATGCCGCCGATATTCGCAAGCAGGGTGGACAGCGGAAGGAGCGTAAGGCTGCGATCATCGGAGCGCGTCGACGCTGCGCTCGCCAGCGCCTCGGACACTTCGTCTATCGCGGCGCGCGTGATGCAAACGCCCTTGGGCTGTTGAGTCGTGCCAGACGTGTAGGTGATCTTGCCGGTATCCGAGGGCAGGGTGCGACGGCATGGGGGGAGAAGGCTGTAGAGATGGAGTTCGGTGTGGGCAATCATGATCGTCTCGTGACGCGAGACGCGAGATAGGGGAACGCCGTAGTCCGGACGATCCGTGATGAGAAGGTCCGGTGCCGCATCGGTCAGCAAGTGCGCGAGCTGCTCGTCGCTGAAGAAAGGCGGCACCGGTATTGCAACCGCGCCGCATGCGGCGATGGTCAGATCGACAACAGCCCATGGAATACCGTTTGCCATCATCACGGCAACGCGCCCGGCGGCGATGCGCGAACCGACTTGCGTGATCGTCCGTGAGAGCTGGCGATAGGTCATCGCCGAGGCGGCATCTTCAAGTGCTACCTGGTCCGGTCGCGTCAGCGCATGGTGCTCGAGTTTCTTCAGGATGGTTCGCATCAGGCACCTCCGCAAGACGAGGCGCGAAGGGACCATCCCGGGCTGGCACTTTCCCGACTATCACGGAGCAGTGCGCGCAGACGTGGTTGCGATACGACTATATTGCGCAGTTCAACCAGCAACGGCTCCACGGTATCGAGCACGCAAGGGTCGGACGGTTGCGGCAGCGGGGGCAGGCACATGGAGGATCGCTCGCTGGGAGGAGATAACGCTTACCAAAGCGATATTCGTGCCACCGACGTATCCTATTGAATACAAGGATAATAACTTAAACTTCACTCGTTCTACAGGCCCTCCTTTCTTGCAGTGCGCACGAATTGTCTGCAAGAAATGTCGGGTGATTCAGGGCGTGGCAGTGCGGTCCGAACAGAGGCTCGTCTCGCTGATTGTCGGCGGCAGTGGAACCAGCATCACGACGCGAACGCTCGTGTCGGCGTGGCACGAAGCGACATAGCCGACGGCACCGGGCGTCGCCGCCGCGAAGCGGATAACCGCTTCATCCGATGCCAGTACATAAGGCGGGCTCACGCCCTGGAAGTACTGTTTGTCCCAGTAATCCTGCATCGGTCGTTCGGCCATGTGCAGTACGCTTTTCGTAAAGGCGTCACGCAGCGGGGAGTCGGCAGGCAGATTGACCGGCGTAAGCTTGACGCCGTCGCTGTCGACGAAGATGCGCTTGAGATAGACGTTGCGGAGCGTGTCCCGGTCGAACGACAGACGGGGCGCCGTCGGCGCCGAGATCACGGCAAGCTGCACCTGTGCCGCCCATACGGCCTGGTTCCCGAGAGCCACCCCCCAGAGCAAGAACAGGAGGCGTGCGGCATTGCGGCGCCTTGGCATAAGTCAGAACAACACCGAGAAAGATGCCAGCCAGCCGGCCGGGACGATTTCGCCGTTCTGACCATTGCGATGCTCCAGCTTGAGTACGAGGCCCGGGACGGGGCGATAGTTGAGGGCCTCGGTCCGGACAATCGACGTCGTGTCCGGTACGGACGTGTGATATCGCTCGACACGACCGATCAGGTAGAGATGGGACGCAATGGGGATGCCCGCCTCGACAAAGCCGCCGCGCTCGCTGGAAAGCGGCGACGCACCCGTGCGATAGATGGCCTCGCCGGTGAGCTCCACGTACCGCGTAGTCCACGTGAAGTCGATGCCTGTGAGTTGGTAGTCGTGCCGCGGTTCCTGCAGTTGGTAGGTTATGTAGGACGCGCCCACGGTTAGGCTATCGCCCGCCAGGTGGTACAACACGCGACCGCCGTACGCGTGGAGGAAGTTGTTCCGAGGACTTCGGTCACCCGTGTAGTCGGTAAAGGCATCGTCGGCGTCCTGACCCACACCCAGGTTCTTGCTGTCGTCTGCAAATATCCAATAATCGAGGTCTCGCCCCTTTAAGGCGACCGTACCGAAGGCCATGGCGCCCGCCGCATGGCGGGCGAAGGGGGCGGACGTGGAAAGGGGACGCGAGACGGTCCAGGTCAACGGATCGGCGTGAACGAGGTTCCACTCGCCGATGGGCGTGAGAAACTTGCCGAACCGGAACGTGATGGCCGGTGTCGCGTGGAAATCGGCATAGAGCCGTTCCACATCGACCTCGGCGTGGCCGCCACCGTTCTGCGCCCCGGTCACGTTCGTCGTACGCGAGGTGGCCAGTTCGGTGAAGAATTGCCAGCGGTCACCCAGGTCCTTCGTGACGAACAGGCTGACGTCGCGCAGGCTCGAATCCGCGTGCGAGCCTTGCAGGTCGAAGAAGTGCACGTCGGCATATCCGCCGATCCGCAGACCCTGGTCGGGAAAGTAAAGTCCCTGGCCAAGAGAATAGGGTGCAGGCTGCCATGTATTGCTTCCGGTCGTGTCCGTCGCGCGAGTGCGAGGCGCCAAAAAGAGCGCCGACAGCAGAGCGATCACGCCCAGGACCAGGGGACGATGCGGATGCCGGCTCATGGAGATACCTTCAGGGGTGAAACGTGGACGGGCGCAGGATGGCATAACCCGCGCCCGATTCTGCGACACTGACGCAGGCATTCCCAAAGCTGACCCGCCTTGACGACACGATCGGCCCTCTTCCGGCTCCTGTTCTGGACCATGCTCGGCACGATGACCGTGGTCGGTGCGCTGTCGTTCTTCCAGTTCCGGAGCGCCCTGCAATCCGAGATCGCCGGCAATCTTCGCTTCGGCGCGACCGCGATGATGCAGCGCATCGACACCTTCCTGTTCTCCCACGTCGAGAACATGCGTGTCTGGCGTGGCCTCGAAGTCATGCAGGATATCCGGGTGAAGGATGTCGACAAGCGGTTATCCAACTTCCTTTCCAACCTGCGGGCCGGCCAGGACAAGGTGTACGACGTGCTGCTGTGCACCGACGTGCAGGGGAGGGTAGTGGCCGCTAGTGAGGCATCTTATATCGGCGGTAACGCACCGAGCCTGTCCGGCTGGCACACGGTCCTCGGGCAGGGTCTCGATTCGATCTCGGTGACGTTGTCATCCGGGGGCCTCGGTACGAGCGCTATCGTGTTGCGCAGTGCCATTCCGAATGCCTTTGGCGAAGGCACGATCGGGTATCTCTACGCGTTCCTCGACTGGCGAGCCGTGCAGGATCTGCTCGATGGCGCGGTGAATCACGGTGCCAGAGGGCTTCTCCTCGCCGATCACGGTGGCCACGTGCTCGGCGCATCCGCTGCACTTCGCACTCAGCAAAATCTAAGGCAACTTCGTCTGGACGACTGGGATCTTCCGGTCGAAGGTGCAACGTCTTATGTCCACAAGGGAACGGGCCTGGGGTACGGTGAGCTTCTTGTCGGTGTGGCGACATCCGGCGGCTCGCCGCCCTTTGAAGGTCTCGGGTGGCACACCCTCATGATCGAACCGACCACGGTATCGTTCGGTCCCATCTGGGCGTTGCTCTGGGCCATGGTCGGCGTGTTCATGGTGACGCTGCTAGCCGGGCTATGGATCTCGTCGCGCCTGTCCGACCGCATCGTCTCCCCGATCGTGTCCTTGACGGAGTTCACGCGTAGCTTCCGCCAGGGACAACCTTCGCTTCCGGAAATACCTTCCGGCGCCACTTCCGAAGTCGGTGAGCTACATCGGGCGTACACCGAAATGATCCAGGCGCTCGAGCAATCGCGCGAGCAGGTCGTCCGTGCCGGCAAGCTTGCGGTGGTTGGCGAGATGGCAGCGATCATGGCGCACGAGGTCCGGACGCCGATGGGGATCCTGCGTAGCTCGGCTCAGCTTCTCCAAAGGGAGCCCGACCTCGACGAAAGGCAGCGCGAACTGATCGGCTTCATTTTCAGCGAAACCGAACGACTGAACCGGCTGGTGACGTTGTTGCTCGAATGCGCGCGGCCAAATCCGCCGCATTTCATGTTGCACGACGTCCCTGAGATCGTCGACAGCGTCCTGGCCCTGCTGGAATCCCGTGTCGAGCGCACCGGCGTAACGCTGTCGAGACAGGCCGACGGCGATGACATCTTGCTCAGCTGCGATCGCGAGCAGATGATGCAGGTCTTCTTGAACCTGATCCTCAACGCGCTGTCTTTCGTGGGCGAGGGTGGCCGGGTGCGGGTCAGTACTCATCGTGACGAGGAAGCGCTGTGGATCAGCGTCGCAGACGACGGTCCGGGTGTTGCCTTGGAGTTTCGGGAGCACATTTTCGATCCCTTCTTCAGCCGGCGAGAAGGTGGTATCGGCCTGGGCCTGACCATCGTGCAGCAGATCGTACAGGCGCACGGGGGCACGCTTTCCGTCGGCGAAAGTGCCTGGGGCGGCGCCTCCTTCAATCTCCGCTTCAAACATCAAGAGCCTGTGACATGACGACGAAACGGATCCTGGTGGTCGACAATGAGGCGAAGATGCGCCGCATTCTCGAACTTTCCCTAAGGTCCATGGGGCATGAGGTGGAGCAAGCCGGTGACGGCCAGGAGGCTCTTGCGAAGATCGAGTCTGGCTCATTCGATCTTGTCCTCACCGACCTGCGAATGCCCCGACTGGACGGCATTGGCCTCCTTACCGCCCTGCGCGGTGCCGATAACGATATTCCGGTCATCGTCATGACCGCCTACGGGACCATCGAGACCGCCGTCGCGGCCATGAAGGTGGGCGCGGCCGACTACGTCATCCGACCGTTCGAGATGGAAACCATCGAGATGGCAGTGACACGTGCCTTGACGATGCAGGTGGTCCAGCGCGAGAACCGATTCCTCAAGGACGAGGTGTCGCGTGGTTGGGGAGACTTCGTCGGCACCAGTCGCGCCATGCGGGCGCTCTATGAACTCCTGCAGCAGGTAGCGCCCGCACGCAGCAGTATTTTTGTCGTCGGTGAAACAGGAACCGGAAAGGAACTGGTGGCACGCGCCATCCACGTCGCATCGGGTCGAAGTGGCCTGTTCGTGCCGATCAATTGCGCCGCCATTCCCGCGGACCTGCTGGAGAGCGAACTGTTCGGGCACATCAAGGGTGCCTTTACCGGCGCGGTACGTGACCGGATCGGCAAGTGTGAGCTGGCCAGTGGGGGTACGTTGTTTCTCGACGAGATAACGGAGATGCCGATCGGTTTGCAGGCAAAGCTGTTGCGCGTTCTTCAGGAGTCCGTGATCGAGAAGGTAGGGGGCAACGCGGCCACGCCCGTGGACCTGCGGGTTGTCGCGGCCACCAACCGCGATCCACAGCATTCGGTCGACACCGGCGTGCTTCGGCGCGATCTGTACTTCCGGCTTAACGTGGTGCGCGTCGACGTGCCGCTATTGCGTGACCGACTCGACGATATCCCCTTGCTCGTGGACTACTTCATCAACAAATACTCCATCGAGCTGAGCAGGTCGCCGCCGGCGATGTCACCCGACGCGTTGGCGATCCTACAGACCTATGCATGGCCAGGTAATGTCCGAGAGCTGGAGAACATCATCGAGCGGGCCATGGTGCTGTGCAGGGGAGACGTCATCGCCGCGGCACACCTGCCTGCTGAACTGGCAGCGGAGCCAGCGTTCGCGGGTCGTTCCCCAGTCGATGCTTCCGCCCGGGTAAAGGTCCAATCACTGGCGCTGAGGCCGCACGTGGACGAAGTCGAGCGACATCTTATCGAAGCGGCGCTCGCATCGGCTGGAGGGAACAAGGCTGCCGCAGCAAGGTTGCTTGAGATCAGCGAGCGCGCGCTCTGGTACAAGATCAAGCGGTATGGGTTCACTTGATTGCCTCGATGTAGATCAGCATCGTCCCGAACAGCGGCGCCAATGGGATTATTACAGCCAGGAGAATCTAAATTGAACCGTCGTCAATTCCTGGTCGGTGCCGCGATCGGGACGGCCTTTTTACCACTCGCGACATTCGGGGCTCCATCAACCTACACCACCTTCGCGGAACTGGAGCGTCGTTCTGGCGGTAGGCTCGGTGTCTTCGCGCATGATCTCGAGACCGGTCGACGCTTGGTTCATCGACCGAGCGAGCGATTTCTCATGTGCAGCACGTTCAAGCTGCTTGCCGTAGCGGCCGTACTGAACCGTGTGGATAAAGGCTCGGAATGTCTCGATCGCCGAATCTACTACGGGCGCGATGTGCTCCTTTCCCACGCACCTGTCACCAGCCTTCACGCCGATGGCGAGGGGATGACCGTTGGCCAGCTGTGCGATGCCGCCATTACCGTGAGTGACAACACCGCCGGAAATCTCCTTCTGCAAGCCATCGGAGGTCCGGACGGCTTTAACGTCACGATGCGGGCTTTCGGCGACACCGCCACCCGCCTTGACCGCACGGAGCCAAAGCTCAACATAGCAAGTGGCGTGCTCGACACCACCACTCCTGAGGCGATGGGGCAGGTTGCCGGCAGGTTGTTGTCTGGCGGACTGCTTATGCCCACGTCGGTGGCTAAACTTTCCGATTGGTTGCGTGCCGCCACGCCCGGATTGACTATGTTGCGCGCCGGGTTTCCCGCCGAGGCCGATGCTGGCGATAAAGCAGGGCGAGGCACGGGTGGACAAAACAATGACATCGCCATTGTCTGGAAACAGGGCAAAAAGCCCTTGCTGGTTGCAGCGTACTACGTGAACTCAGATATGGATGACGGCCAGCGGAACGCCGTGCTCGCCGAGGTCGGGCGCGTGGTTGCCGCTCGTATGTAGAGTCATTTCGGTGGCCTCGAACAAGAGCAGGCCATCAAGCCCTACGATCGGACGTGCGATGGCTTACATGGCGTGTGGAGCTACCGGAGTGCCGTCCGAGAACGTGCTTGTTGCGACCAGAAAGACTGAGATAGGCGGAAGGGTGGCGATGTCAGCATCATGGCCCGGAAGCAGGTACCAGTAGTTGCCGCCGATCACGGGTGAACCTGGCAGGTTCGCACCCCAGGTCGTGCCGTCCTTGCTGGGCACATAGAACATGACATGCGCCATGTTGTGTTCGCCCTGTGCGGACAGGTATGCGTTCTTCGACATCATGTAGCACATGGCGCCGGCCGCGAGCGGTGGAATCTCCCTCGCCCGCAGGGCCGCCTTGATGCGATCCATGATCTGCACATCGGTCTTACCCGCGAGCGTAAGGGCGGTGCGCAGCTTGAGGAGGGCCGTCATCGTGGGTACCGCTGGCGGATTATCGCAGGCGGCGGCAAGGATCCTGGTGTCCCAGCGCTCGGGCCAATCGGGCGCGCCGCCGAAGCCGCGGCCCACGTAGCAGACGAAGCCGTTGGTCCCCTTGACCGCTGTTTCGTAGCCCGTACGCGTCAGCACCAGGATGGTCGCATCGTTGGAAATCGCCGCCGGGGCGGCGCTCCTGGCCAGGCTGATCTCCGTCGCCCGGTCCAACAGGTATGCGTCGATCGGCGCCATACCGGGACTGTCTTTCGCGTGTAGCGACCCGCTGGCCAGGCCGAGCAGGAGCGCCGCCGCACATGCAGCTGCGTGACCGACGCGACCGGTCGGAAGACTGCCGAAGATACGCTTGCGGGGACGGGTCGTCATTTTGGTTTCTCCTGGATGGCGGAGGTCGCCATATACAGACGTCGATTGAGCAGAGCGGAAATCGACAGCCTCAAAAAAAGCCGATTGACGTGGCCCAAGTGGAGCGGGCTATGATCCGCTGGAGCCAGGGGAAAATCACAATGCAGCCTCTCACTTTGGACGCCCGACTTCAGACCACTGGAGTGGTGAGATGACATTTATAGCGTTGCGCAAAGCTACTGGACTCTGCCTGGTCGTGGCCATGTGCAGCGTCATCGCCTCCTGGCCCGCCCATGCCGCAAAGCCCAGCCCTGGAGCCTATACCGGAAAGTTGCACGATGCCCTCTACCGCATCGATGTCCCTGCCAACTGGAACGGCGATCTTGTCATGCTTATGCATGGCTATCAGCCCGTGGGAGCTCCTGTCTCGACGCCTATGACGGCGGCAGATGCGACTCCCATGTTCCTCAAGAAAGGGTTCGCCGTCGCCCAGAGCCAATATGCATCGCAGGGTTGGGCGGTGAGCGACGCTATTGCGGACAACGAGCGACTCCGCCAGCACTTTGCTCGAACGTATGTCCAGCCGACCCACACCTATATCTATGGCTTTTCGCTGGGAGGGTTGGCCGTCGCCGCAAGCATTGAACGTTATCCCCATGCGTATACGGGCGCGATGATCACCTGCGGGTTAACGGTGTCCACACCGGATTTCCTGGCCCGAGGCGTAGTGACGCCCCTGGTCGCATTCGATGCGTTGATACCGGGTGTCATTCCCGACCTGGCCGCACCCAATTCTCCACCAGCTATCTCGCCCGACGCCATCGGCCGGGCATTGGAAACGCACCCGAGGGAAGCTGCCGTATTGGCAACGCGTCTAGAGGAAAGGCCGGAAACACTGCCGACATTGGCACTGTATTACATGGCGTTCCGCGAGATCGAAAAGCGTGCGGGCGGGATGCCTGTCGATAACCGGAAGGAGATGTACGAGGGCTTCGGTGACGACGTCGTGTTCAATCATAACGTGCATCGCTACAGCGCCTCACCGGAAGCGATGTCCTATGCCAAGCGCAACGTCACCTTGACGGGCCATATTGAAGTCCCACTCGTGATGCAGTGGAATGCGTTCGATCAGACCATCCCGTCACGATTCCATGGGGTGTACCCGGAGCAGATCAGAGCGGCGGGAGCCAAGAAATGGCTTACCGTGCTCGATCCGGTGGGCGATGGCCACTGCAACTTCACCGAGGAGCAGACGTCTACAGCGTTTGATACATTGGTGCGCAAGGCAGGTGCTGGCTAATCGTAGGACGCTCATCCTTGGCGGCTTTCTTGACCTAAGCTCCAGGTCATTCCGTGCGAATTACAACAACCGGTGGCACCTTTGCCGCGGACCTGGCCGGACCCAACACGGCCAGCTGGCCGAGCAGCCACAGCACCACTGCACCGAGCAAGGGCGCGTAGAGCGGCATGCGCGGCAATTCAAAGAGCTCCATCAGGCTGATATTCGCGTAGAACGCCAGCAAGGCTCCGAGTGCGACCCCACCACTAACGATCAAGAAATTCTCGGTGTGAAAATAGCGCAGGATATCGCCGGTCGTGGCCCCGAGCGAACGGCGGATGCCGATCTGCCGGCGGCGCTGGCTGACCCAGAAGCTGCTCAACCCGACGATGCCACCAGCCGTGGCCGACAGCAGCAGGCCGCAGACAATGCTCATCAGCGTCGCCACACTGTGGTCGTCCGCATACGCGTGCTCGCGCACCTGGGCCATGGTCACGACGCCGCTCTGCGCAGCGATGATGCGCGTACCAGCGCTTGCCTGCAGCGCTTTCAGCGCGGCGGCGATCACCGGCTGCATGTTCGTGGGGTCGGTACGCACCATGTAGTTGACGCCCGCAGGATCGGCTAAGCGCATGGGGACGAGCACCGTGTAGTGATCCAAAGGTCCGCCGTGTAGCAGGGGGCCTTGCAGGCTGCCAACGATACCGATGATGGCGGCAGGCCCATTCGGCAGGTAGACCGTCTTGCCCAGGGCCGAACCGTCGGGAAACAGCTTATCGGCAAGGCTGCGGGTGACGATGATGCTTGGAGGATCCATCTTGTCGCTGGGGCCGGTCGCGGTAACTTCATCGGGATGGAAATTGCGCCCGGCGACCAGCGATATCCCCAGCGTGTCGATGGCGTGCTCGTCCGAAGCGAAGAACGTGACCAATTGCGCGGCAGTCTTCTGGTCCGGGTCGAGCTTGAGATGCGTGACAATATTGACGTTGTATCCCCCCAGCGGAAATCCCTGACTAGAGAACGCGTCGCGCACGCCCGGGACTTGCCGCAGGGTTTGTAGATCGGCACGAATATTCGCATCGACCTGGGTCGCATCCTGGCCCATCGTCCAGCCATTGCGGATGACGAAGAGATGGGGTTCGTCCGTACCGGTGGGGCGGGAGAGATGCACAACGCGCGCGGCCACGATTAGCAGTGTGTTGGAGGCGACCGCCAGCGTCAGCGCCACCTGCAGCACGATCAGTGTGGTAGCGACCTTGTGACGTCTCAGCGCCGTGAGAATCGGGCGCAGTTGCATGAATGTCCTGCTCAGGGCCATGACGGAAACCTCAGTGGATTTTGATCTGCCAGGCGGGCTGGATCTGCGCGGCGCGCCAGGTCGGATACAACGCGGCCGCCACCGTGGCGGACACCGCGACCAGCACGGTTAGCGTGATCAGCGAAATGTCGGCATGCACCAGGCGCGCGATGTTAGGCGCGAAAAGGTGTTCGGCGCCCAGCACACCCAACAGCGTCAGCACGACACCGAGCAGGCCGCCGAATAGCCCCACCGTCACTGCCTCAGCCAGGAACTGTCGGTAGATGGCGGCCCGCGATGCGCCGAGTGCGCGACGCACGCCGATTTCCGGAGCGCGCCGCATGAAGCGCGCCAGCATCAGCCCGACCACGTTCACAAGCACGATCACGAGGAAGCTGCCGGAAACCAGCATCGACAGGCTCGACACCCTGGGCGTGCCCAACTGGTACGACAGCCAGTCCGTCAGGTTGCGCAGGCGGACGTTGGGCGCCCATGCGAAGCGCCCGAGGCGTTGTTGCTCGGCGGCGTAGTTGTGTAAGAACTCCCGGTAGTGGACGACCTCAGCAGGGGTATCGAGCTGCACCCAGGCATCGATGCGGTCGCATTCGCTGTGCAGGTAGGCGTCCCAGTGCACGGTGTCCGATTGCCATGATGCCGTCGGGCAGAACACGAACTTACTGTCCTTCTTCATGTCGGTGGCGCGAGTGAATGGGACGTAGATATCTCCCGCATCATCGAAGCTGTAGGCCGTGGTTCCATGACTGCCGATGTCAAAGAACCGTGGCCGCGGGTTCCAGTCTTTGAGCACGCCGATAATCCTGAACAATTGGCCATCCAGTCGGATCTCCCGCCCTATACTGCTCCGTCCACTAAACAGCATCTCGTTCAAGTGCTGGCTGATCACGGCCACCGTGGCGTGCCGCGCATCATCATCGGCCGTCCAGCCGCTGCCAAAGAGAAACGGCACATCGAACATCGGGAAGAAATCGGCGGTCGCCGCGTTGCCATTGAGCGACATGGCCTGCGTGGGGCGATCAGCCGGGTTCAACTGCCAGGTCGAGGCAAAGAGGATCGTCTGGCGCTTCGCCTCGTGTGCCTTCCATAACGCCATGGCGTCGTTGTAGCTGAGTCCCGCACGTGGATCCCCGTCCCAGTTGTAGGACGGGCCCACATTGTCGACCTGAGGCACGAAAAGCTGGGAAGATTTGGTGGGGACTGGGTTGCCCGTGGTCACACGAAACACGGCATAGGACACCATGCAAGCCGCCACTCCGAAAGCCAGCAACATGATGACCAGTGCCGTCAATGCCTTGTTCCGGCCGCTGCTCCGTAGTGCAAGGCCGAAGTAATAACCCCACATATGATCTCCCATCATGTCCCATAAGCACCGAGAAACGGGCCTTGTCAGGGCTGCCCTTCCGAGGGTGATCATTCGGATGCCCCACGCGCGCGTTCCTTATTGCGGCGGCTTTCCCCAGCGCGGCTAGACGTTACTTCTTATAAGGCGGAATCTCAAGGAGTCGGCCAGTGCGATTCGAGAGACTCATAATTAAAGGGGAGGGGGAGGGGAGCGACTAATGTTGATTGCAAACGGCTGCTTTCGACCCGGAGAAAACATGAACTGATGGCGGACCCAATGGATACACAGTTTCATCAACGTTGTGGGGACTGCGTGGTTGGTTACCATGCGCCGTTCGAAAGGTTTGAGCGCATAGCTGTCATCGAAACCGGTCCCTCCTTTTTGATGCGCTGTCGTACTTGCGGCTCGCTTTGGGACGAAGCGCTTCACGACGCCAAGCTGCTGAGTCAAGCGGACTACGATCACCACATGCACGTGGTTAGCGAACAGTGACCGCCAACGAAGGAGCGTGCGTCGCGCATTTCAGCATTCTATAAGATCGTGCCCAGGCGCCTGTGGAATGCGGCCTCGAAATAGGTGACATGGTTTGGTGGGCCGGCAGGGAGAAATGCGCGCCGCGAAGCCGTTAGCGCTGTGGCAGCAATCCGGGAACATGACATGGTTAGGGGCGCCGGCATGCGAGGGTACGGGCCTGCAGCGTGTCAGCCGGATAAGTTCAATAACTTCGCATAATGTATATTATGTCAAATTTGACGAAACGGCTATGGCGGCACATTTCTCGCTTGCTTGTTGTCGGCTACCTCTCTTTGGTGACACATTGCCGGTAAACCGTGTCATCCCGCCTTATTACGTCACGTTCAATCTTATCGACAACGCTAAGCCGATGATTCTATGCATGTTCGAATGTAAGGCACTAGCGCCGAGATGGGACGTCAATTAGTACTCCAGCATGCTGCTGGGCAGGAAATCGGGTCCGGGCGCCAATTAGCGTCACAACCTCGCAGGATCACAAGCTGGTCGGCTGGACGGCTGTCGGCGCACGCCCACCATCACATTCATTAACGACGTCGTCATTCCTTTCAAGCGACATGGTTAACGACACCGGCGAGGCCACGGCCGCGGATACCCTAGGGTGTCCTACGGCTTTCTCGGCGCACGCGCTGCCATCTTCCGGCTGCGTTTTGCAGCTGCGTCGGCTACAACGACGCCCTTTGCTTTTGAACGTTGTGGCGCGGCAGTCCGGCCTTTGGCCAGCGACTTCTCTAGCGCGGAAGCAATGCCCTTGGAACGAGCCACCTCGTTATCTGCCCTGCGCAATTGATCGCGTAATAGGTCACGCTCCGTCTGAATCGTAACAAGTGCGCTCTGATGCGCTCGTTCTAAGGTTTCGAAACGGTGTTGCCACTGCCTGGCGTCTAGTCGAGCGCGATCGATCTCTTGGTGCGCTCGATCTTCGACGTTCCGTATATAGGTTTCTTTCTGCTCACGATCCCTTCGAAGTTCGCCATCTCGTTCGTCGAGTATCACGCGAAGTTCCTTGATTTCCAGGGCTTGCTGATCGCTAACAGCTTGAAGACGGTCACGTTGCCGCACAAGGTCGGCACGGAGCGCCTGGTTGTCCTGTAGCTGAGTGTCGAGCGCCGCACGGGCGCGCTCGGCCAGCTCCAGAGCAGCCTTAGCCTTGGCGGTTTCGGCGTCGGCTGCCTGCAAACGGGTCTCCCAGCCCTCCTTCTCTCGAACCAACTCGGCGCGCGCCGATTCCAATGCGGTGCCTTCGTTCGTGAGCCGGGCTGTGACTTCACGGTCGGCATGGTCAACGGCTAACCGCCATAGCTCGACCATCGCCTGCCCTACTGAACCCGGAACGTCCGGAAGGGCGCACATCTCGCGTAACCGCTCGCCGAGCCTGTTCCGCCACGCATCGAGCATGCGCGTGACGGTGTTCGGCGAACCTGTACCAAGCGCGGCGCGAATCTTTTCGACCGTCGGATTCTCGCCCGCGCCTAGGATCGCATCCGCGGCCGCGTTGACCTGCTCTTGGGTGATACCAGTACGCATGGAATGGTCTCCTCGATCGACGCCCTGCCCGCTTGGATTTGTACTCGCGATAAGTGATGATTATCGTGGGTAGCGACTCTACTTCGTAGTATACATTACATAGTATGAAAGATAATTCCATCATTCCGACCCTCGCCCATCCGGCCTCCAGCTTGGCGTTGCCGATCCAGCTGGCGCAGCAAGCCGCCGATGCTGTGCGCGAACTGCTTGCCGAGGCGGCCGCCGCCAACACCACGCGCAGTTATGCCAGTGCCCTGCGCTACTGGGCCGGTTGGCACGCGGCGCGCTATGGCATTGACATCACGCTGCCGGTGCCCGAAGCCACGGTGCTTCAGTTCGTGGTCGACCACGTCGTGCGCCGGTCGGCCGAAGGTGAACTGGCGTGGGAGCTGCCGCCGGCCGTCGATCAGACGTTGGTCGCTGCGGAACTCAAAGCGAAGCTAGGCCCTTGGACGCTGGCGACGGTTCGGCATCGGGTCGCCGTCCTGTCCACCGCACACAGGCTCAAGCACCTGACCAATCCGTGCGAACAGCCCGCGATCCGTACGGTGCTGAGCCGCGCGGCGCGCGCCGCGGTCAAGCGCGGTGAACGGCCGCGCAAGAAGACCGCGATCACCCTGGTCGAGCTGGAGGCCATGCTGGCCACTTGCGATGACAGCCTCGAGGGCCTGCGTGACCGCGCCCTACTCTGCTTCGCGTTCGCCAGTGGTGGCCGACGGCGCAGTGAGGTCGCGGCCGCTGACCTGCGCGACCTGCGCCGGATCGGCCCGCAGGGCTTTATCTACCGCCTGGAGCACAGCAAGACCCAGCAGGCCGGCGTGACTGCGACGTCGACGCCGGACAAGCCGGTTCTGGATCGGGCGGCGCAGGCACTGGAGGCGTGGCTAGCAGCAACCGGGATTACCGAGGGGGCGATTTTTCGCAGGCTATGGAAGCAGCGCGTAGGGCCCGCCCTTTCTCCGGCCGCTGTCGGTGAGATCGTCCAACGGAGGGCGCGCCTGGCAGGGCTCGTCGGGGATTTTGGCGGACACAGTCTGCGCTCGGGGTTTGTAACCGAAGCCAGTCGCCAGGGGGTGTCGCTGCCGGCGATCATGCAAATGACCGAACACCGGGCGGTGTCGAGCGTTGTGGGCTACTTTCAAGCGGGGGGCGCGACGGACAATCCAGCTGCCCGTCTTCTTGAAGACTGAGCATCGCCATGGAGTTCGCCGGCGGCACAGAAGCGGCTAGATCGTGCTGCCTATTCGACCCACTTTGTGGCCGACCACACACAGACGATGGCGATGCCAGCCAGCACCAACGGGAAGACGATATCGAGAATGATGGAGATCGCTCGGAGCTTTCGTGTCTTCAGGATTGCACGGATTGCAAATGTCACTTTTTCCCGGAAGAGTTCCGTCCGCCCGTGGACGATCTTCATCAGCTCGAACTGCTCGTTCACAAGCTTCTGAAATCGGTCCGAACCGTCTGGTTCGCGCTTCAATTGCTCCGTTTCCTTCCAGATCTCATCGATTCTCGCGGTCACGCTGTCCTGGGTATGAAATTCATTTGTGGCACGGTCTACATACGGGCGTAGCTGACCAGCGAGAACTCGGATCTTCTCGCGATAAACAAACGTGTCGACCCAAGCCGAAGCCCCGAAAGTTACCGCGCAATATGCAGTCGCGACAATTTCAAAGAAGGATATCCACGACACCTTGCTCGTCACGAGAACGGCCGGCCCTATCGTCAGTTCCTTGACCGAATAAATGCCAAGGGAGGTGACAATTGACAGGAAAGACACGATAAAAAGATACTGCTGGAGCTGTATTGTCCTCGCCCTGAAGACATCAAGTTCTGCCTTGGCCCCTATCGCCGCCACGTCAAGAAAGAAGGCGCGTTCCTCGACCTCGTTTTGTTCCACTTTCATCTCTTGCCCTTGCTTGAGCTGACGGGTGCATCAGTCGTCGGCGTCAGCCTCGCGCTGGAGTTCCGCGTCGTTGTCACGAAGCCACTGTTCAAGTTCAACTATGTTCGCAAGCCACGTTTGGTCATATTCCTCTTCGAACATGCCAAAAACCCAAGCCATGGCCGTAACTTGCTGGTCACCGAACCTGTGCAACCAGTGATTTTCGAAATGGGTCTCATAGCGTTCGGGCTCTGTCGTTGAGTATCCATAGAGTACGCCCGTGTAATTGGGGTGGGCCGACTCACTTAGGTCCTCGTGCAGCCCCTTAAGTTTCGGCCAGCGGCGGTCCGCGTGCTTGAGGACGGTGAGGACGTTCACTGATTCCTGTTCAGTAGTTTTGTTTCGTGACCCTAATAAGAGTTGTCCCGTCAAGAAACCGAATTCTGTCATCGAGATGCGCCCTTCAACAACCGCTGCTGTTTGCTGGTTGAGGTATGAGAGCATCGCAAGCGTCTCGACCGCGCTTCTGAGCAAGATACGCGGTCCCAAAATATGCCCGGCCTCGACTAAGGCAAGCATTTGGACGCCCAGGTCGTGCATTCGCCACAAAAAAGCCTCTCGCAACACCGTGCTTCGGAATGGCGCCTTCCACTTGTATGCGACAGGACACCGCGCGAGCAGCCCCGCAACAGGTATCTCGACGCACCTCGAAATACCCCAGCGCTCGACTGTTGAGCGAAGTTCAGTGACCAGCTCGCCTTTCTCCGCACTGTCCATGACACACCTCGTTATTCGTCTGCCTAAATCCACGCGAGTGTGCCTTGCTGACGTGGTGCAAGCCATAGGCCGGTCTGTTTCGGTTTCCTAAACAATGTCTCCTTGCGGCCAGCAGCAGACGTTCAACGTTTCGCTTAAGCAGCCTCCTGAGGGCAAACCCGCCTAAAGGAGCGGCTAGACCTCAGCCGGGGCGCCTGGATGATCGTTCCAATCGCAGATGCCGCAGCTCGAGAAGTAGTCGCCATCTGGCGGTATCGCACCATCAAAGTGAGTGCGGATGTCGCGGGACTTGCAGACCGGGCACCGGCCAATCCGGTCTGCGCGCTCTGCCTCCAGGATCTGAATGTAATGGCCGATGATGGTCTGGCAGGAGTGAAGAGCAATGGACGAGGCAGTGCGAGTTGCGCTTCGGGCGTGCGTGAGCCAGCTCGTGAGCTGCCAAGTCTCTTTCGCCGTGTTCTTTAGATGCTGCCGAAGGTCCCTGTTGCTGCCTCCAGGGCACAGCTGATTCATCAGTAACTCGCACCAAGCGATGAAGTTTGCATCTTGTGGTTTATCGATGCTTTCGTCGATCGTCACCCGTCTGCGCACGGCCGTTATGAGCGAGATGAGGCTCTCGCGAAGAAGCATGCCGACAGCTTGAAAGTCTTCAACTTCTACTGCAGCGTCATGGCGTTCCTCGGCTTGATCGGCTCGCCGGAGAACCTCGTCGAATGGGTTCGGATCCTGTGGGTCAATGCGGTCAGGCTTGCTACGGAGGCGAGCCATCAGTCCTATATGAAACGAGATCGTGTAGTCGAGGCTTGGGAAGTACTTCTGCGAGTAGAGGTTGGTGAGATTGGTGATGACCCACCAGCGATCCTTGTCGGTCGTTACGTCCCAGATGTCGTATGCATCGCCTAGAACGATTTCGCGCTTCACTCGCTCGACGTGTAGCACGGTCTCGTCTCGAGCTTGTCCCTCGACGTAATTAGCAATGTCTTGCTCCGAATGCGGATCACGATCTACGCTGTACCGTCCGAGCTCACTCGGTGGCACCGGATGATCATGAACTACACATTCGTCCGTGGATTTATCCGGGTCAGTAGAGGACATGCTTCTGAGTCCTAACGCTGGGGTTAAGCAACGGCGTAGCCGTTCGCTTGAACGAACTGTTATGCGTTACCGGTAACCACGATAACACGGGCTAATCGCTCGGCACTTTGGTCTGACGACCATCACAAGACGCGGCTCCACCGGTCAACACTACGCTTCCGTGAGCAATGTCGAGCCCCGTACAGCGAAGCCGGCCGCGTCGATCTCGAAGGGGGTGCCCGCTTGCAGCGCTGCATCCACACCGCGCTTCCACTCCGCCATGCGTTCTTCGGGGACGGACAGGCGAAACGGAACGGTCTCGAGGGCCTCGATGCGAAACCGGGTAACGCCGCCTTGGTGGCTGCTTTCGATATGGAACCGAGGATCGAGCCGCTCCAAGGTTTCCACTGACGCAGCGTGGGCATTCTTTATCAACGACGGTAGCAAACGCTTGGTGTGCCCGGACAACGCCCCGACCAACTCTTCCTGGGCGTCCCCATGGGCTGGGGGCCGTGTGTCCAGCTCGTCGCTTGCGAGATCTTCGGCGCGGGTTTTCCACTGGCGAAGCAGCGTCGCCGGATAGGCCGCTTCGTCGCGATCGACGCGTCGAGCACAGCCACGGCACAGCCAGATGGCGTTGTCGATGGATGCGCGTTCGGCCGGTGACATCTCAGCGTCGTAGCGGGGTCCACCTTGGGCTGCAGCGTGGATGTGGGCCGCCTCCCCCAAAACAATCGTCCCGCGTCCTCCCGATTTCGGGCCGGCCGTCTTCCGGCGGCAATCCGGGTTCGAACAATGGCTTGCCACGCGTTCGCGCAGCTCGCGGATTATCGGCTTTGAAAAGTCATCCCGCGCCACAATGGGCCTCCCTGATTGGCCCCGGCGCACTGGGCGAGCACCGGTACCGCAAGGGTATCAGCACCGATCAAGGTTCTAAAAGACGACCGAAGGCGCCAGCGCCCCGTCCCCTCAATCTTCCGTGTGCTCGATAACACGGTCTAGTCAGCTACGTGTGCGGGATACATTACTTCATAGCTCCTTCTCACGCCGATCATTCTTGCGGATGCATAAGCAGTGATTTTCGAGCCTTCCTGAGTAGCGAAATGACGGTATCTTCCGTTTCTTTCCCGATACCTAGGCTGCGATTCACGTGAAGGTGGGCGAACGATCGCCTTATCGCCGATAGCTCAGCAATCAATCCCCCTTCTTGCTGCAAAAGCACGTAGTCCCTCCAAATCGTCTTCACAGCATTCGTTGCATCGTCCAGTGCTTTCCTAACGTTAGCCGGAACGCTATCAGCCCGGCTTAGCATGTCCCTGAGAATAATTTTTCGTTTGCGAAACTCAGTGCCGAGTCGCTGCCGCTCCTCGATCGGATCTAGACCCCATACGCAAATATCCGACTCATTAAGCCCCATAGCCTGAAGCAATCGATCGAGGGATATAACGCACAAATCGATACCGTCCACTGACAACGGGCCACAATTTCGCGACGCCACAATTTCGACACATAGACGCGTGTCTGCACAGAAGATTGCTTCTGCAAGTTGCATCGCTTTGACGCCACCAAATCGCTCAAACTCCCTTTCGTATCGTAGAAAGCAGTGATCATTGCATAGGCCATTTTCAATGAGCTGATCAGCCCAATTTGCCATGGTCGAAGCAATGTCATCGGACGATCGTGCGCCTCGCAAAACGCGTACGCGTAAGTGCGGTCGCGGGTTCGAGTAGCGTATGTAGAAATACTGAGAGGTTCTTGGCACGAGGCGGTTAAGGATCTCCATACCCTGCGCTATGATCCAGTCTTGCAAGTGCCAATCGGTGTAAAGTGCGATGTAGACCCAGTCGGCCGCCAGCGATTGCGTCCGACCGCTTTCTTCGCAACGCAAGCCTGATTTACGCGTGGGAGCGGTTTTCGTCGGAGATGGTCTCCGCCGAAGGGGTATCGTGAGCTCAGCGAAATGGAAGCCTCCGGGCCCTTTAACCCACGCGTCTCCGATGTCTGGTATGCACTCGTGCAGTAAAAGTGTTTCTCCAGGAGCTAGTCTTCGGGTCTCTGTAATTAGCTCCGAAATGTGCTCTGGATTCGTAAGGTTGAGTAGCAACCTTCGATCCCTGCTAGCGACATAAATGTCCGAAGGGACTTCCAATGCCTTCATCAATGCGAAGAGCTCTGTGGCGTCTGCTACGTTCCATTTTTCAAGCCGCCATTGCGCGGGACGGATAATTGTTCGACCTGATACAACTCGAGGAAGTCGGGGAAACATTTCAGCAAGTCCCCAGTCAAACCCACCTAATGGCCCTGACTGCCAGCCGCCAATTTCGCTGAGGAATTTCACTAGCGACGAGCCCTCGGAATAACTGAGCATGTGGAGTGCCGAAATCTCGACGATCTCCCCCGTCTGAGCCCAAATCAACGCCAATTCGTCGTTTCTCAAGCCAACATAGAGGTCATCCACACGAATCTCAGAGCCCTCGGGCCTCTCGGCCGCGCCAAGCAGAATATGGTGCGACCAGCCAAAAGGGTGCTCCATCACGTTCTGCATTTTTACACGCTTTGGACTGTAGAAAATTTCAGCTCGCAGACGTCCGCGTGGTTGCAAGTACTGTTCATCCGAAAGGCAAACCTCGCGCATTTTTTGATGATCGATGTCTCCAAGCATGGAAAGGAAGCGACCGGACATACGACAGGCCTGCCGAGTACCCGCGAGAGGTGAAAGCAAGAGACGAAATTGTCCACGGTCGATTGCTGCCTGGTCGGATGCGCATACGGTGACAGCTATATCGCAGCTGGTCGGATAGTTTGGCGTGCAACTCGCAGGATCTGAGAGGATATCGATCAGCGCGTCATCGATGTGCACGATGTGCTTCGATCTCGCTAAGCTCTCTGCCGCTAATTTCATCAGCGCAATGTCTCGCTTGGTGACTCGGCTGTTATCGGCGTTCGAGAAGATGAGCTGCGTGTGGTCACGAATGACCGTGTTGACGGGCACGTCTCGACAGATTCCATATCGATCAATGAATGCTGACACCAATTGATCATACCAATATGGTCGCACCGGCGTTGGGTTAATCCGACATAACAGATCAGCGAGTCTTGCTGCTTCGCCAGCGATTTCTCTAGATATCCGGCGACTGGAAATTGCAAGCATTCCATCTATTTTTATTGCGTCGCCACTTAGGCCTGGTGCGATTTCTCTAGCCAGGTTTCGGAGGTGCTCGATGTCTTTCGGTGAGGGTTTAGTTTCGCGTTCAAATGCACACATCGCTCGACGAAGTTTACGAATCGAAGCGACTAAGCTATTTGCGGCTGGAATACGGGATAACTCGTTGATCAAGCCTTCGTCAGCTCGCTTCGAGGCATATACTGGATAAAGGCTACTTATCAGAAACGATTTTTCAAGAAGTGTGGATATTACTGCAAGAAACCGCGTCTCCGTCAAATTCGGAAACGTCTTGGCGAGTCCGGCGTATGTAACTTTAACCGGTGACGTGCTTGATGCTGTCTTGAGTATGAAGTCTATTAGCGGGATGCGTTTGATTGAGAATGATCCAGGCTCATAAATAGAGCTTGCCTCCAGCCAAAGCCGGTCGCCAACCGTTCGAATGAGTGGATTAGGTTTGACACAAAGCTCGCGGAGAATCTCTGGCCTGCACTCGCAATGGCGCCGCACATGATCTAAAAGTTCGGCCGATAGTACTGGCCTCGGAAAGGGAGTTTCGTTCGCAAGCTTGAGATCAGTAGATTCGGACCATTCGATAACTCCGACTCCAGCGAATAGACCAAAAGGAGTCGTGCGCAGTGCCATACGCCTGACGTAGCGTTGAATTTTTCGAATTGCCCGTGCTGTCCGGGTACTGGGACGATAGGCTTCTCTCGATAATGTCGGGCTAGCGATTTCGACAGCTGCGAGCACGCCAGGTGGGGGCTCGGAAGTAAGACACGCATCCGCATAGGCACGTGCAGCGGGTAACATTGGGCATCGGACGACGGCCCATCTGTAAGGTACGAACATAGACTCTGTCAAGACGACCCGCCTCCAGTTGGGCTGCACGAATCAGCTCAGGGCGAACATGTCGTCCCAATCTGATTCGAGACGTGGATTTACGAATCCGAGGATCACTAACAGAATGCCGGCAGTGCCTTGCAGTACGCCCTGTCGATCAACTCTCGCTCCGTTAACGCCAAAATCTCGATATCCGAACTTCGAGAACGGCTGATAGTCATCTATGAGCCTGCGCAACAGAAAGTCAGTTAGTCTTAGGCAATCCCCTGTCTCGAGCGAAAAGCGTCGCGCGATATGGAGTACTCCTGCGGTTCCATGACAAAACGTTGGACTCTCATCCCAGCCGTTCGAAAGCGTTCTAGCCTCCACTGCAGCCATGCCTTCACGTGCAAGGTCCTGCCAGTCGCGTCTACTGGCCACCTTGCCCACATGCCATAGTGCTGCACATACACCGGGAGCTCCGTAGCACCATGCCGTTCTCGAACTCGTGCTCGTGCTCGCCACTTCTAGGTTGCTCGAAGCCCCCCAGGACGCCCAGTCAAGACCAAACTTATCACGTGTAGACAGCCTCTCTAGAAACCCGACGCCGATCTCAAGCGCATCATCGATTCTGTCAATTTGGACGCCAGCGGCTTTTACCTTGCTCAACGCCACAAGAATTCCTGGAAGTCCGTGGGCGAGTCCTAAGTTCAGATCGCTGATCGAACGTTCTTCTTGCAGTAATGCTTCCGGTTGCCGCCAAAGAGGTTTGCCCGGAGACGTTACGACAAATTTGGTCAGCAGTGCGCCTACTTGTTCTAGCATCTCCAGCGAGCCACCTGCATTCGCTCTTCGCGTTAAGAATATGGCGATGCCGGAAAGGCCGGAAATGATATCCACAAGAGAGAAGCAGCATCCCTCAACGGATCGCTCGACGTGAATGCATACGCGGTCCAATTCGCTCTTGAGGGAGAGTTCGATGGAGGCTAGAAATCGTTGATATCGCCGTTGCCCACAAGACAAATAATCCGCAACAAACCCAAGGCCGCAGAGCCCGTCGAAAAGGCCGATACGAGACGAAGCGACTTCCAAGGATGCTTCCAAATACTTGTGTGCTGTCCTATCCCATCCCGAATCCGGATGAGCTTTATGTAGGACGCCGCAGGTCAACGCCAGACCCGCTCTGCCATTCGCTAGGCTTGATTGATGCGCGGCGATCAGCTCGTCCGTCGATGAATTTTCGTTTGCACTTGGCGTCGATCTAGGCGCAGCGCCCCATGCGAGCGGTAGTGAAAGTCGCTTGACTATCCGCTCTAGAGAATCCCTTCCCAAAGGTCGTCTCCCCCGTGCAGGACCGAATGCAAGATGACTTCAATGCACGCGCCTGAAGCTAGCAGGTGCTACATGTATTTCCGGAGCAAGTTCCGCCGCACGAGTTTGCGCACGTGCTTGTGTCGGCTTTACCAGGCTCGGGAGAAAACTCTGGGGACAAGGAGAAGATGAGTTCGAAGTCGAACTCATCGACTGCTTGGTCAATCAGCGAAGCGTTATTCATGGCATTCTCCCCGTGGAACACATCTACTCCTTCACCTAGTACGCCGCTTAATTCGCTATGTCAAGACACGCCGAACTTGTTGGAGCGAGCGATCCGACGTGCTGTTAACTTGGAGAAACACGTCTAAGCAAAAGACGTTCCAATCGGGCATCGATGTGAACGCTCCTTCGAAGACCGGCATATGCTATTTCGGAGGAACGCCTCAGTGGTAGCTGAAAAGCGTTGAAACTTGGTCGCGAGGCATCCCCAACCCTAAAAGCACGGAAAACGCATGACCTTCGCGGCGTCACTGCGGCACAGGCGATGCGCCACGCGAAATATCTCCTCGATCCTATCCAGTGACATATGAATTGCTTGGTTAACGAGGTGCAACGTTGTGCTTACAGGAAAGAGGCGGCGACTTTGGCGGAATGGCTCCGACTTCACCTTGTGATAAGCGAGACAAAGGAAGCGCATATGAAGTTGATGCGGGGCGGGTTGATCGCGAACGCCATCCTAACCCTGATAACCATCCCTAATCGTCCTACTCCGATGTCCTCTTCCGGCCAGACGAACGGTGAACACCGGACATACATGGTCTGCCGCGGGCGAGTATTACCAAGAGGGAACAAGCGTCACCGTGCCCCCTAAGATAGGCCACGTCACGGTTATCCACTCACGTATCAAACCGACGTTTAATGACTCGGCATCTTCTCAAGATCCGGTAACTTCCACGCCCTGTCGAAGAACGGCTTGCCAGGATCGTAGATGCGAAAACCGGCGAACCAGGCGCGACCTGGAGCGGTGAAAATCCAATTCGACTCCTGGCCTTTCGCCGCCACTGGACCAAAGTAGATGTCGACCGATCCGTCGGCGTTTCTTGTCATGGCGTCATTGTACGAATCGAGACCCACGGCGGGTGATTCGCGCACAAAGGCATTGGTCCGACTGTCGTAGGCGATGACTGACCAATACTGCTGTGCCGGGACGTTTGCGGGAACGTGAAGTTTGTAATTATTTTCACCGCTAAGAGGCTCGTGCGTGCTGTCGCTGAATGCGACTAAGTACACAATGCTTCCGCCTTCGCCTACTCGCTTGGGAAACCCGAAGGCGGCGAAGTTGGATAGGCCCCGGGCATCCACGTCGATGGCATCGGTGGTGACGTAGCTGAAGTTCGTCTTGACACCCCGCTTGTCCGGAAGCGCCCAGGCTCGATCAGGCCACCACCGTTCCCCGAAAGTCTTCATACCTTCCATGAAGACAGCCATTTGTTCTTGAGCCGCTCGCGTCAAGATGCGCCTGGTCGCATCGTTGGGCTTGAACTCCTTGCCCTTCTCGATGCCGATGCTCATAAGCATGCCCATCGCGACCAGATCTCGCTCCTGCACCGGCTCCTCTTGAATCATCCGGTTGAGGCTCACGAAGAAGCTGTCGTCGAAGCTGGGTAGACCATCGAACTTCTTGCCATGAATATCAATGAATCGCTGTTCGGGTGGGTGGGCAGCTTGCGCCAGCGGATAGACCCGTAGTTTCTTGACCAATGCCAACGCGGCTGCCGTGTCAGCGTCGCGGGTGCCTGCCCGGATCGCGCGAATCAGCGTGTAACCGTTGTAGGTCGGGAGCCTCACGGCGATGAACCCTCTCGGGACCGCTCCGCTGTAGCCTGGCGGTATTAACAGGTACCTTGCGGCCTGCCCCCTGTTCTCATCCTGCGGCCCGATACCAACCGTTGATACGTCCCATGCGTCCAAGACGGAACCGAGGAGTGCGGCGCCGGCAGGCGCGGGTACATCTATTACTATCGGCCCAGCCTTTAGGTTGAAGTTGAAATAGACGTAGTTCGTGGACGCGTTCGGAGTCGTCACCTGGAAATGCCAGTCGGCAGGTGTGGAGAAATAAAGGATGTCGTTGTATTTCGCCCCTACATCACGCAGATAGGCTTGACGCATCGCATCTGTGTTGACCAGTGGCATGCCCCAGTTGACAGCCTCAATCGCCCGCCGCTCGAGTGTGCGTTGGGTAACGTCCGGCGGTAATGGCGTTTGCATATTATCTTGTGTAGGCTGCGCCGCAGAAGACCACATGGCTAAAAGCGCTACCGCTGTGAATTGGAAGAGAGACGACAAATTCATAGCCATTCTCCTTGAGCTTCATGCTTACAACGAGAGCGACGCCGTCAGCATCGCAGGGTTGCCCTTCAGGCGATTCTTGACGTCAAACTCATGCAGCCAGCGAAAAGAGAACTCGACCTGGCCACCCTCCCATTTCTTCAAATAGGTCGCCGTCGGCCCCAACGCGACGGAACGACCCTTGAAGCCGTTCAAGGCGTCGGCAGTCGGGCCCGTGTCGTCCTCGATCTGCTTGATCCAACCACCTACGGCGCCGATACCCCACCCAGACGGAAGGCGCTTGATAAGAAGTGAGTCGATACGAAATACCGCGCCGTTCTGATAGTCCGTTGCGTAGTCCTTCGTGTAGAGGTCGACAGCGGTCGTGGTGCTCCATTCCAACGAGCCACTCTGGAACAACTGCGTGTAGCCAACAGTGGGCGAGTAGGTCCAATTGTGAAGCGTGAGGTTTGCTAGCTGCCCCTCCTTGTACTCCCCAGTCGGCGCGTAGACATAGAGAGCCAGCGAGATATGCCGCGTTTCGCTGAAGTGGTGGCTCGCGATGACCGGCGCAAAGGCCATGTCGAACAGGCCGGTATTGCTATCTCGGACGCTTCCACTGAAGCGGCCGATACGCGCATCGACACTGAGGTGTCCATTGGCGAACGGCAACGTCACCATGGATGCGTAGTTCCACGACGAAGGTTTGGTCTTCCAGATGTACAGCGCGGTGAACGAGAGCAGCTGGAACTGTCCTTCAAGCCCAAGCGATGTGCCGCCACCAGTCAGCGGCACCTGGCGCGAGGCACCGATCTTCCCATCGTAGTAAGCGTAGGCAGTGGCCCAGATCCATCCCGGCGTGGGCGGGATCAGCCCCGCGTATGACGATGCCTGGAGGCCTGTGATGGGGCGTCCCATGCCGCCCTCGGAGGCATAGGCCGCCGTTGCCGCCGTCAGGGCCAGAAGTGCCGGAACTAACGCGACCCGTTTCATAACGCCTCGTCTCGCAAGGCCCCAAGGTTAGCGAGCATGAGTGCTCTTGGGACTTCGTGAAAGCGTAGTTTCACAAGACCAGAAGTGCGTAGAACTACTACCCATTCCGGCGTGGAACCGCGGATGACGACGGGGAAATTCCGTCCGATACTGCATATGCGGAGTGGCCATTGGCGCCTTGTGCGGTGGTCTCACATACCCGGCCGGCGACGAGGAGAACGCGCTTTATTGGGAGCACAACTACTACAACGATGTCCGCTATCGGGTGGCATCCGAGGGCGTGATCCCGGCCGGGCACCACGTGCTGTTGGCCGAGATTGAAGTCGACGAAGAAGGAAAGTTCGGCACCGGCGGGACCGTGACACTTCGGGTGGATAACGTCACCGTCGGCACCGGGAGGTTTGAACAGCATGTTGCCGGCTACTTCACTGTCAACGAGACCTTCGACGCGCGCCGCGTTTGCTAGTGCCCTTGCGTAGGGGCAGTCCCGTTCTTTGAACGGGGGCGCTGCAAAAATCATGGGCCAGTGGATGATGTGTCTTCAGCGAGAAGCCGGTCGATGATGGGACGAAGCGCCGCAGTTACCTTGGCGAGGGCCTGATTCAGTTCTCCCGTGCCTGCCCCCGCCATGCACGCTTTCTCCAATTGAGCGGCCAGTTCCGCTACTTTCAATGCACCGATGTTTCCTGCCGCGCCTCTTAACGTATGAGCCACTCGCGAGGCGGCGCTGGCGTCGGTACTTTGCCTGGCCGTGGCAAATGCTTCATCGAATTGGGCATAGTTCTGGCGAAACAGGTCCAGCAAGCGACGATACAGCGGTGCCATGTTCCCGCAGGTTGCCAGTCCGGCACGTTGATCGACACCCGGAAGCTCAGGTAGTGGCACTGATGAGGTGCGGGGTGCGGGCATCGACGCTGCTCTAGGCTTGGGCCTCACCCAGCGTCGTATCGTCGAGAACATGGCATCCACATTCAGTGGTTTGGCAATGTGATCGTTCATGCCGGCCGCGATAGCCCGTTTACGGTCTCCCACCATGGCGTCTGCCGTCATAGCGATGATGGGAAGCTTTGTCAGGCCCATCCGGTTGCGAATCAGTCCGGCGGCGGTATAGCCATCCATGATGGGCATCTGGCCATCCATCAGGATGCCGTCGAAGCGTTGATCATGTGCCAACAGATCCAGTGCCTCCTGGCCGTTGCACGCCAGTGCTACCTTCATCCCGGCCTGATGGAGCAGTTCCACAGCGAGCTCCCGATTCAACTCGTTGTCTTCCACAAGCAATATGCGGCAGCCGGCGAGCGTAGCCCCCCGTTGCTCATTCGTATCCTGGGAGTCCTTCTGGGCCTGGAGGCTGTCGGCGGCAGCTACGCCGAACGACGCATGGAAATGAAAAGTGGAACCGCCGCCCGGCTCGCTTTCGACCCAGATCCGTCCGCCCATCAATGTGACCAGCCGACGGGAGATGGCCAGGCCCAGGCCCGTGCCACCGAACCGCCTGGTGGTGGAAGAGTCCGCCTGGACGAATGACTCGAACACCCGGTGGCATTGATCGGCACTCATGCCGATGCCGGTGTCCTTTACCCAGAAGTGCAGTTCAGCGCTTTCCTTCTGAATGGACACCGGGTCCACGCCGACCACGACCGAACCCTGCTCTGTGAATTTGACGGCATTGTTGGTGAGATTGAGCAATATCTGCCCCAATCGGAGCGGATCTCCCACCAGCATGGGGGGTATGTCTGACGCCGGGTAGAACGAGAGCTCCAGGTTTTTTTCTTCTAGCTTGAGTACGACCATGCTGGCCAGCTGGTCCAATACGTCGTCGAGGCGGAAATCCACGCTCTCCATGCGCATATGACCAGCTTCGATTTTGGAGAAATCGAGGATGTCGTTGATGATGCCTAGCAGGTTGCCTGCCGATCGATGGATTTTCTCTAGATAGTCCCGCTGCTTCGGTTCCGGATTGGCTCGCAGGGCCAGATGGCTCATCCCGATGATGGCATTCATGGGCGTACGGATTTCGTGGCTCATGTTGGCTAGGAAATCGCTCTTCGCCTGAGTGGCTTCCTGGGCGATATCCCTGGAACGCTGCGTGGCGGTCTCGGCGGCTTTTCGCTCCGTCATGTCCAGCATCCAACCCAGCACGCCCGCCTCTCCGTCATAGTTGATCGGCAGATAGGTCACCAGCATGTCTCGTTGCAGGCGATCACGGCTGTACATGCGCACCTCGCGGTCTGTAACCGCGCCACCAGCGCTCAAGCTCTCCCATACCTTCTCGCGTTCACCCGGATCGACATACATGCGAGCAGTGGATTCCCCCGGTCCGATGCCGAAAGCATCGACGAACGTCGGGTTGGCAAACCGGATGCGTCCCTTGGTTGCGACCGCGATGGCGATGGGGCTGCTGTCCAGAATGTACTGCAATCGCTCTTCGCTCCTGACGATGACGGCTTCCATGGCACGACGCTCGCTGATGTCGCGTACCGAGGCACACACGCATCGTCCCCTGCCCTCGATATCGGGAAGGAAGGAAAGGCCAATTTCCACGGAGAAGCTCGTGCCATCCTTGCGCATGCCGTGCAAGTCGATGTTGGCTCCTCCCATCTGGCGGCTGATCCCCTGCACGAAGAATTGTTCGCGAAGATCGCTGTGCTTGTGGCCCGACGTGGGTGAAATCAGTCGCTCGATCCGCACGCCGATCAACTCCCCGCTTTCATAACCGAATATCGTTTCCAGCTTTGGGTTCACGAGCATGATCTGCCCATCTTGGTCGGCGATGAGAATGCCGTCCGGAGCGCAATCGATGATGCCCCGGTACCACGCCTTCGCCGCCGCCATGGTCTGTTGCTGGCCCTCCAGCTCAAGCGTCTTAGCCTTCAGGTCTGCCGCCTGCCGCGCCGTCAACTCCGCCTGGCTGCGTGTTTCGTCCAAGAGCTGGCGGGTACACACAGATCGTTCCAGGATTTCCACATTCATAGCCAGCAAGGGCATCAGTTCGTCGAGCAGTTGGCGCTGCCTTGCGTGGAAGGGCGACACCGCTGCGATCTCGACAACGCCGTAAAGCCGTCCGCTTCGTATCACCGGCAAACTCGTGAACTCCACCGGCGTTCCTCCGCCCGCGGGGCTGGTGTGCATTCGAGGTTGACCCGATTGGGGGTCGTGCAAACAGAAAGAACCCTGGACGATATCAAGAAGCGGGGCAATAACGGCGAAGAAGCGCGCTGCCAGATCGTCGAAGTCGTTGGCCGATTGAAGCGAACCCGTGATCGATGCCACGTGGGTCTTTACCCAGCGCTGGTCCGCCAGCTGTTTGGCTTCGCCCTGCAGAGCAACGATGCTGCGCGCCAGTGAGCCGACTTCGTTCGGGTACCCGGTATACGGCACAACGGTATCGAGTTGCCCCGAACTCAATTTGTCCAGCGCTTGCCGCAAGCCCTCCGCAGGGCGACGGATGGAACGGCTGATCAGCCAGCCGAACAGAATGCCGCCCCCGACGCCGAGTGCGAGCAGCCAGACCGTGAGTTGTACCCCTCGACGAAAGCGCTCACCGGCTTCGCGCACCTCTGCGTCGGCTCCGTTACGCTTCATTTCCTCGACGTGCGCGAGGGTCGCGTTGACCGTGGCATCGCTTTGTCGAAATGTTGCCGACGTGAGCAGTTCGGCCGCGGCGGCCTGCCCGTCACTCTGGACGGTGCTCGTGATGAGATCGACCTGCCGCTTGTAGTTGGTGAAGGCCCGTTGGAAGTCTGCGATACCCTGTAAAATCTGATCGCGATAGATGCGCGACCTGGCCTGCTCGATCTGCTGGATCATGAGCGCTTCAGAGCCGGCGAGCCGCCGCAATGCTACGGCCCGATCGTCCGCGCGGACGACCAACACGGCCTCCCTGAGGTTTTGACCGATATCGCCCAGAGCGGCTCTCGCTGCTTCGATATGGACAAGACCCAACATGTCCTTCTCATACAGCCTGTCGATCTGATTTGTCTGCAGTCGCTGCACACCGACGCTGTACACGCCGAGTAGCACCGCGAGCAGAAGAATGCCGCCGAAGCCGAACTGGAGCCGGCGGCGTAAAGGTAAACGTTCCAACCGCTCGAACAGGGCATTCATACAAACTAAGCCCTTGCCTGGTTTTGGTTTTCAGACCCTGGACGGCCCGGCGACATTCCAATTAGCCCGCGGGTGCGGGTATTTCACGGTCGGCAAAACGCCTGGCGATAGCCTGGAACTCACTCTGCAATTGGAGGAACGCGTCAACGACATCGGGGTCGAAGTCCACCCCACGCTTTTCCGCGATCCACGCGGCAGCCTCCTCGTGGGGTGCTCCCTTCTTATAGACCCTTGGGCTGATCAAGGCATCATAGACATCCGCCACCGCCATAAGGCGCGCGGAGACTGGGATATCGTCCCCAGATCGTCCTTCCGGGTAACCACTTCCGTTCCATCTTTCCTGATGACTGTAGGCCATTTCTTTGGCGAACCGAAGGAACGGCACATCCATGCCCAACTGATCCTCAGCACGTTGAATTGCGTCACGGCCCAAAGTCGTGTGTGTTTTCATGACCTCGTACTCTTCCGGCGTCAGTCGACCCGGCTTGAGCAGAATGCTGTCCGGCACACCCACTTTCCCGATGTCGTGCAGCGGTGCCGATTGGAAAAGCAGCCGCTGGGTGGCTTCATCCAGCGTCGACGCGAATCGAGGGTGATTCTTGAGGCCATCCGCCAATGCTTTCACGTAGTGTTGCGTGCGTCGAATGTGGTTGCCCGTCTCGTTATCCCGGGCTTCGGCAAGCGACGTGAGAGCGAGGATCGTGACCTCCTGCACCGCCGTGATTTCCTGCGTGCGCCGGGCTACTTCTTGCTCCAGGTACGCGTTCTTATCCTTCAGGAAATCGGCGGCCTTTTTTAGTCGAAGATGCGTGGCGATGCGCGCTATGAGTATGGGGGGATTGATCGGTTTGTTGATGTAGTCGGCCCCACCAAATACCAGTCCCCGCGTCTCGTCCTCCGTCGCATCAAGGGTGGTCAGGAAGAGCACCGGGATATCGCGCGTTTCCACGCGCGATTTGAGTTTCCTGCACACGTCGAAGCCAGACATCCCAGGCATGACGACGTCCAGTAGGATGATGTCTGGTCGTTCCCCCGCCACGACGGCTTGCAACGCCTCTTCGCCGTTTGCCGCCAACCTGATGTGATAAAGGGGTTGAAGCAGTTCCGACAGAAGCAGAAGGTTATCGGGACTGTCGTCCACTATCAGTACGATAGGCCCTTTCGCGACGTTGTGCGCCTCCACGGGACTCTCCCTTTGTTCGTCGTATGCGTGAGCTGGACGTTGGCGGCACGATGGCTTGGCAACGTACTGGCGAGTATATCCCTTGACCCGTACGGCAGTTTTAGCATGGCCCGGTCTTCGTGCCCTCAGGAAGCGCTAGCTGACACGCCTGAATGTGCATAATCGGCACGTGATTCTGGCTGTTAATGCGTTGTCCGCCCATGACATCGAGTGGATCGTTCCGCGTAAGGGTTGGCCGCTGGCCGGCACTCACCGCGGACATAGGGAGATCGGGTTCTCATAGTCGGCGTTGCGACGGGAGCGATCAAAGCTACGAACAAGGCATTCAAGGACGACTGGACCTTCGCCATCACCGTGCGAGACAGCAAGGTGGCGAAGATCCGCGAGTACATCGATACGCAGGCATTGGCGCGGGCCGCCTTGACAGGCTCGCTCCCGGGGATCAGGCCCTGCCGTTGAACAACCGCATGCGGGCCATTGCAACCTGCTTCACCGCTTCGAGCGCGTGCGGAAGGATCCGATACGGCACCACGTCGTTGGGTCGCTCGGCAAGACCTTCCTCCAGCCCTCGCCGCCAGGCGATGCGCAGTTCCGTGTTTATGTGAATGATGTTGATTCCGGCGCCTATGGCGCGGGTGAATTCGTCATCGGCGGTGCCCGAACCGCCATGCAGGGTCAGGAAGACCCCGGTGGCGGCCTTGATCTTGCCGATGAGCTCGATGTTGAGACGCGGTGGCACCTGTCCGGGCGCAATGCGGAACATCCCATGCAGGGTGCCCACCGCTGGCGCCAGGATGTCGATTCCGGTCGACTCCACGAACTGCGCGGCCTCTTCGGGTGTGGTCAGGCTCTTGGACAGGTCGGGCACCGTGTCGTGTACTTCAGACCCGGTGCCGATGTCGCCGATCTCGCCCTCGACAAGAATCTTTGGGTTGATCGATTTGAGTTGCTCGACGGCATGTCGCGTCATCGAAGCGTTTTCTTCCAGCGACAGCGCCGAACCATCGAAGGCCACCGCGTCGAAGCCGGCCTTGGCCGCCTCGACCGCCTTGGCCAGCGAATGGGTGTGGTCGGCATTGAGGAAGATCGGGAAGTCGAACTCGTCCCTGATACTGCGTACGACCGCTGCAATCTGGCGAACGCCGAAGAACTCTCGCTCGCCCTCGGAAACGCCGATAATGACCGGCACGTCCAATTCCCGCGCCGACAAGGACACCGCCTTGAGGGCGGCCAGCTCGGACACGTTGAAGTGGGCGACGGCAACGCCACGCTCTTGCGCGCGCGTGAGGGAAAGCCTTAGGTCCAGCATAGGGACTCCGTTATCAGATGGATCGCTCATGGGTTCATTGCTTCGATTACCATTCGAACATCATCGGCTTGCAGTCGGCCACCGGGAAGTGAAACCCTTGCAGGTTGCTTATGCACCCGGTGCACTTGCATGAATTGGTGAGGATCGACGGTATGACGGGCACCTTTAACAACTTCGACCTTAACCTGCTCCGCATCTTCGACGCTGTCATGCAAGAGCGCAGCGTCCTTCGGGCCAGCCAGAAACTGTTCCTGAGCCAGTCCGCGGTCAGTCATTCGCTGAGGCGCCTGCGTGAAACGCTGGACGACGAGCTCTTCATCCGCACGGTAGCCGGCATGCAACCCACTGCCCGCGCGCTTCTGCTCGCCGACCCGGTCAGGCGAGCCCTGGCGTCATTGGAAGTGGGCATCGGCTTACAGAAGTTCGACCCCGCCTCGTCGAACAAGGTCTTCACGATTGCCGCGAGCGACTCCATCACCACGGTCATGCTTCCGCGCATTCTCAAGATTCTCGCCGCCGAGGCTCCACGCATCGACATTGTGGTTCGACCATCGACACGCATCGACCTTGCCGAGCAACTGGACCTGGGCAGGATCGACGTGGCGGTGGGAACATTCTCCACCGCGGCATCCCGCTTCCACTCCGACCGCCTGTTTGACTACGACGATGTGCTCATCACCAGAGCGCCTCGTACGCGCACGGTCATGACCATGGAGGACTTTTCGAACTTATCATTGATGGTCGTTTCTCTCGGCGGCGACCACGAGGGCGCGGTTGACGGGTATATCTCCGAACGGGGATTGGCGCGACGCTCCGAGATGTACGACAGGCTGTCCTACGAACGCGCATGCGCGGGTTGCGCGAAGGTGTCGCGCATTGCCGTGGCGCTCCCGCACTTCATGGCCATCCCTGCCCTGCTCGACGATACCCAGCTCGCTGCCATCGTGCCGCGTCCGTTGGCCGCCGTGTTCGCGCAGACCTATCCCATCGGGACTTACGAGCTGCCCTATGCGACGAAGCGCTTCGAGGTCAGTTCGCTGTGGCACGAGCGGCTGACGGGAGACGGTTCACACGACTGGCTTCATGGTGTCATCAGGCGGGCGACCGGGTACTTGCGCGTCGATTGACTCGTAAGTCACTCCTACCTGGACGCGTGGCGGTGCGGGCCCCCTGTGCAATGCCATGACCTGATCGATGACGGCTTTGTCGGCAAGAGTCAATCGATCGAGCATGCGCAAGTGTTGCAACCAGCTTTCGATGAGAAAGACTTCGCGCCAGACTTCTTCGTCATGGATATCTCGGAACAGGCCCCAGAAACGACCGCCGTTCCGTAGCCTCAAGTGACGTAAGGCCACGGTCAGCGAAACGAATTCGTCGGTCCGCTCGCCCGAAACGACGTACTCGATGCTCGTGACGACTTCCCCACGCTCATGATTGAAGGCAACGCCCGGTGCGAGGACCTTGCTGCCCATCACCGGTGACATGCCCGCGGCATCCACCTGTGGAAACTGCGAGTGATAGAGCAACAAAACCGACACAGCCGATACTATCGCGGCACTCAGAATCGCGCCGGACACGCCCATGGTTTCGGCCAGATGTCCCCACAGGAAAGATCCGATCGCCAGTCCTGCATAGAGCGCCGTCTGATAAAGCGCCAACGCCCTCCCCTTCACCCAATCAGGTACCAGGATCTGCACGTTGGCGTTGTATTCGGTGAGTGCGGTTATCCAGCAAGCGCCTGCAACACCCAAAGCCGGCAAAAGTACCGGAAGCGGCGTCGCGTAGGCGAGCAATACCAGCACGACCGATAGAACAGCCCCAGCGGCACTGATCAATCGGCCGGAACCGAGCCAATGGCGCAAACGCGGCACCAACACACTGCCAAGGATGGCCCCTACCCCCAGTGTGCCCAGCATATAACCGTATAGCGCGGCACTGCCGTCATGGCGTTCACGCGCCACCAATGGCAGCAAGGCCCATATCACGCTCGCAACGAACCCGAACATGAAAGACCGGAGCATGGCCAGGCGCGTCACTGTCGAGTTCCAGGTGAAACGCATCGCTGCCACCACGCCCTCACGAAGGCCCTCGGGAGGCAGGCTTCGCTCTGCGACCGCATGTCGCCACCGCCATAACCCCACGAGCAGACCGATATAAGTAAGCGTACTGACCAGAAACACCCAGCTTGGTGCGAGCGAGCTCAGCATCAACCCGCCAAGGGCGGGCCCCACGGCGCGCGCTACGTTGTAGTTCACGCCATTGAGCAACACAGCAGCGCCGACCATATGGCGTGGCACTTGCTCGCCCACGGCGGCTTGCCACGCAGGCTCGGTAATCGCGCTGCCCAGCGCAATCCATAGCACTGCAAGAATAAGTGCGGTTGGATCGAGATACCCAAGGAACGCGAGCACCGTAAGGAAGATTGCGCCCGACATCTCCACGACCTGCCCCACCAGCATGATCGTCCGCTTGTCGTAGTTGTCGGCCAGCACACCCGCAGGAATCAGTAGCACAACCAGCGGCGCTGTCGCCGCCACCTGCACCATCGCCACCATGATCGGCCCGGCGTGGGCAGCTGCAATCACCCACGCTACCGCCACCGATTGCGCCCACACGCCAAGGTTAGTAAGTAGATTGCCGGCCCAGATGTTGCGGAAAACAGGAACGCCCATTGGCGCCAGAACGCCCGGCTCCTGATCTTCTGTAAAGTTGTACTGGGTTGTCATTGGGGCTTGTACGCGACCGATAAGATACGGAAGAAATCGATCGCAGTTTAGATGGGGCAACGAGAACAATCACTTCAAATGTTGGCCTCGAGCAAATTTTACGGAGTCTTTTCGCCCGCGCGATTGCATTCACCTCTCGCACTGTGCGGCGCTGTTAAAGCGCTAACGCTGTTAAAGCCCCAGCGCTGTCAAGAACGCATCGATCTGTCGCTCGAAACCGGGCCGGTCGTACTCCACTAACGCCATGCGCCAGAGACCTTGCACGTAGGTGGTGATCACCGCTGCGATGATCTGCGGAGCCAGCGATGGCGCTAGCAACCCGTTGTCTCGATCCTGGCTCAGACGCTGGCACAGCAGCCCCTGCAGAGTCTCCAGGCCCTCCCGGGCGCGTTTTCGCAATTCGGAATCCTGCAGCACCTCCTCGGTTTCCATGGCGGCCAGCATGCACAGGCGGGACGGCGTCTCCGGATTATCCAGGCGGTCGAGAACGGCGCCGAAGAAAGCGCGGATACCATCGGCCGCTGTGGGCGCGGCCATCAGGGCCGCCAGACGCAGGTGGACCACAGTGTCCTCATAACGCTGCAGACACGTGAGGTAGAGCTGCTTCTTGCTCTTGAGCGTGTTGTAGAACGAGCCCTCGCCGATCTCCATAACCTTCAGGAGATCGCGCAGCCCGGTCTCGGCGTAGCCCTTCTTCCAGAAGAGGTCCGTAGCCCGGTCCAGCGCCCGGTCGTAGTCGAATGCGATCTTGCGTGTCATGGGGCAATCGTACCCTTTTTGTAGCGATCATTAAAATAATTCTTGTGGCATCGGGCTGGCCGGACTAAGCTTGTATCAACTGCTACAGAAACAATTGGAATCGATCATGTCAACTGCGTACGATCCATCCAGCATGCACTCGCTGCCGCCCCTCACGGACGGCATTTCGCCGTTCGAGGCGAACATCCCTCAGGCAGCCATCGACGATCTGCGCCAGCGGCTGAGCCTTGTCCGTTGGCCCGACCGCGAGACGGTGACCGACTGGTCGCAGGGCGTGCCGCTGTCCGCCGCGCGATCCCTGGTCGATTATTGGATCAACGGCTACGACTGGCGGAAGTTCGAGGCGCGCCTGAACCGCTTTCCCCAGTTCCGCACGCGCATCGACGGCGTAGGCATTCATTTCATTCATGTGCAGTCGCCGCATCCGCGGGCGCTCCCCATCCTCCTGACTCATGGCTGGCCCGGTTCAGTGGTCGAATTCCTGGATGTCATCGACCGCCTCACGGAGCCGACAAAGTTCGGTGGGCGGGCCGAAGACGCGTTCCATGTGGTCGTGCCTTCCATCCCGGGCTTCGGCTTCTCCGACAAGCCCTCCGAGCCGGGCTGGAACCCAGCGCGCATCGCGCGAGCCTGGACGGTCCTGATGCAGGACAAGCTCGGTTATGCCGGCTGGGTGGCTCAGGGTGGGGACTGGGGCGCGGCCATCACCCATGCCATGGCCAGCCAGCGCCCGGAGGGCTTGCTAGCCGCCCATGTGAACCTGCCCCTGGTCGTCCCAGAGGTGTTGCCGGTGCAGCCGAGTGCGGAGGAGCAGCGGGCGATCAACGCGATCGAGCGCTACCTCGATCAGATGGCCGGCTACGCCGACCAGATGAACACGCGGCCGCAGACCATCGGCTATGGGCTTAGCGATTCGCCGGTGGCGCTGGCCATGTGGATGTACGAGAAATTCTGGGAATGGACGGACAATGCCGGTCGACCGGAAGACGCCCTCAGCCGCGACCAGATGCTCGACGATATCTCGCTGTACTGGTTCACCGGCACCGGTACGTCCAGTGCCCGCCTGTACTGGGAGGGCGTCGGAAGCACGCTGCGCAGCCACACTTTCTTCTCGCATTCACGCGCCGCGCCGGACCGGATCGAGGTGCCGATGGGGGCCAGCCTGTTTCCACGGGAGACGTTTATCGCGCCGCGCAAATGGGCCGAGGCGGCCTGGCCGAACCTGTTCTATTGGAACGAGGTGGATAAGGGCGGACACTTCGCCGCCTTCGAGCAGCCAGCCCTGTTCGCGACCGAGCTGTGGCGAGCGTTCCGAGCCTTCCGTGGCTACGCCGAAGGACCGTGAGCGCTCTCAGAGACGGAACATCGTCTCAAGCCCGATCATATGGATGATGTGGGCGGGCCCGGTCTGCTCGATGAATGCTCCTGGCTCGAACACGGAATACGACGCCAGGACACTCACCAATGGGTGCGGGTGCCAATTTAGTACGAGTTCCTCCTGGACGCCGATATGGCGGGCATGGTTTGCGCTCCCGCTGCGGAGTAGGTTGCCGGCGATGCCGTAGATCCCATCGCCACGACTTTGACGCCAATAATCGATCACCGCGAGACCCATCGTGAGATCACGTCGCAGGTCGAGATCGACGCCGGGATGTAGATTGACGATGTTGCTCGGTCCGATCGGCGTGAGTTCGCCAAAGTACTTGCCCTTGGGGAACATGGGATCGAAGGTCTGCAACGTGTGATCGCCGGCGTCGTGATCACCGCTGATGGTGTCGGCACGCAGGCGGATAGTCACAGGACTGATGCGATACGACGTTTCTGTGCCCAACGACCATGCATGTACCGGCATGCCCGAGAAATGGCCCGTTTGCAGCATCGCTTCCCAGTTCCAACCCCAGCGCCCTGCATTTCCAAAGTAACGCGCCCCGTAGGTTTCGCGGTGCTCCTTGCCGATGCCCTGCTCCACTTGCTCACTGCGGTTGCGGTAATCAAGCGCGTAGATATCGGTTCCCGACTGGTCAAAGCTAATCGTCGCGTAAACGGCGTCCAACCGCCGCGTTGCCGAGGAACGATCATCGAAATCGTTCGGGCCGATCGTCACCGGGCGCACGCTGAGCAACTGAAGACGAACCGATCCGGTCTGGATGTTCGCATGCATGCCCTGGAACGGCTGCGGAATGTTGGGGCCATACCGAAGACCAACAAGGCGTTCCGAGCCTAGCGCGACCAGTTCCCGCCCGTCGCGAACCTCAATCGCGGTGTCCGCCAACTTCAGCGATACTTCGCCGAAACGCTGCAAAACATCTATACCCGTCTTGTCAGCAGGACCGGGCTGGGTGGCGAGACCGGTGACGTAACCCGCAATACCTTGAACGAACACCTTCAAGGGGCCGGCGCGCAGCGCCGCATAGGGCAGCGCACGGAGCCAGAGGTAACCGTCATTCGGTGCAGGCGCACTGCCCCACCCATTGCCATGGTAGCCCTCGTAACGAGCTCGTATCTCGAGACCGGTCGTAAGCCAGACCTTCCCGCCTGGCGTGAGTTCCACATACTTCCCGGCGGTCCAGGGCGGAAGCCCCGCGGGATCCAGATTCTTCAGAACCGACCAGTCTTCGTCATAGCGCCACGCGACCTGCGCAGGCAGTTGCTGGGCAAATACGGGAGTGGTGGCTAACAGCGTAGCCATCAGGGCCAGCAAGCGCGTTGTTGTCATAACGGTGCTATCAGGTGCCGGACAACGGGCGGCGGGCCGAGATGGTAGTGCTGCGCCGTTTCCTCAAATCCGCGATCGACGGGCGTACCACGCTCGTGCTGACGACGATGCTCAATCCAGCTCTGTACGACGAACGTTTCGAGAAACGTGCCAGGTACCGCGACATCCTCATAGATAGCCCAGAACATCGCACCGCCCCGGAGGCGGCTCCTGCGCACGGGAATCATGGCCTGTACGAAGGCGGCGACGTTCGACGAATCGACGCGATACTCGATAGTGACCAATACTGGCCCACGATCGTTCGACACCTTGCTTCTCACCAACGGCGTCGGCCAATTGGGCGCGGGCGCGAGGTCGAGGGTCGCTTCCATGTCAAACGGAAAGCGCAGCAGCAGTAACTGCACGGCGGCCAGCGATGTACCTGCTGTAATCAACGTGACGGATATACCTGCTTGCGACGCGAGCCAGCCCCAGAACGTGGAACCTAATGTCATTGCGCCCTGGGAAACAAGGATGAAGATCGCCAGCGACCGCGCCTTGACCCAGGCAGGTGACGCCATCTGCGCCGCGCCGGAGAACGACGACATGATGGAGATCCAGGCAAATCCCGCCATGAACACCACGACTGCCGTGGCTGCGAAGTGATGGATCATTCCCAGCAGCCCAGTGGCTAAAGCGAACAACAAGCACGCAATGGTCGCAAGTGAATTAGAAGAGGTTCGCCGCGACAGCTCCGGCAAGATCGCGGCGCCAATCACCGCTCCGAGTCCCAGGAAGCCGAGCAACGCTCCATATCCCATGGGGTCCAGGTGTAGTTCGCGCCGGCCGATCACGGGAAGAAGGGCCCACAACGCGCTCGCGAAGACGAAGAAGGCGACACAGCGCAGCAGCACAGCCAACATTGCCGGTGCCTGCAGCGTATAACGCACGCCAGCACGCAATGCGCCAAGGAAATGTTCAGCAGGGAGATCGCTTCGTGGGGCCTCGCGACGCCAATGGAGCAGGACTACGACGACACCGATACCGGAAACCGCGTTGAGCGCGAAGACGGCCGCCGGGCCACCGGTGATGGCGATCACGAGCCCCCCAAGTGCGGGACCTATCGCGCGCGCGATATTCACGCCCAGGCTTACTAGCATCACTGCCTGAGGCAATGCTGCAGCATCAACCAGTTCGGGTACGGTGGCCTGAAAAGCGGGCGCACTCAGCGCCATCCCGGTCGCAATGGCGCACACCATCGAGAGCAGCAGGCCTGGGCCGGTCAGACCCGCAAACGTTGTAACCGCGAGCAAGGCGGCACCACCCAGCATCCACAACTGCGTGATGATCAGGAGGCGACGCCGGTCAACGATGTCCGCAAGCGCTCCGGCTGGCATGGAGAGCACAAACATCGGCAAGGTTGTAGATGCCTGTACCAGCGCTACCATCAGTGGGCTGGTCGAGAGCGAAGTCATGAGCCAGCCCGCACCGACATCCTGCATCCAGGTGCCGATATTGGAGACGATGGTCGCGATCCACAGCGCCCGGAAGATAGGAATCTTCAACGGCGAATCAGGGGCTCCGTTCAAGGTCGGCGTTTCGCGTCGTCTGCCGCCGCATCCGCGGGAGCGAGACTTTTCTCAAGTGACGCCTCCGCATGCAGCGCGGGGATCAGTTGCTTGACGACGGGCGTGAGCTGCTCGCCGAGCACGATCCCCAACAAGCCGACCAGCGCGACGATGGGCGGCGCGGGCGAACGCACGCCGACTAACGAATAGAAGCAGCCGACGACCAGACCGGCGAGGAGTGAGAAGAGATATAGTTTCATGGGCTACTCCTGCCGGAGCGGAATTCCGCTCCGGCCGAACTAAGCGCTGCAATCAGTCCTTCTTTCCGTCTCTTCCACCGAACATCGCCTTGACGTACTGGAGGCCGATACCGAATGCCCCGCCGAACTTCATGGCGATACCCGTGGTGAGGTCGTAGGTATCCATGCGGGCCCAGTCGCGCTGAAGTTCAAGCAGATAGGTGAGCGACGTAATAGGACGTGCGCCGGCCTGGATCATGCGCTCGATAGCCCGTTCATGTGCCTCCGGCGTGCAATCGCCACAGGCATCCGTCACCACATACACCTCGAAGCCCTGCTCCAACGCTGAAATCACCGGGCCGTTGCAACAAACGGACGTCCACAGACCGCACATCACCAAGCGATCCTTTCCGACTGCGTTGATGCGATCGATGAAGTTCTTGTCTTCCCAGGCATTCGAGGTACTGCGGTCGACGACCTGCGCATCCGGGAAGGCATCGGTTATCTCCGCGAACAACGGACCGGCAAAGGTGTCCTTAGAGATGGTCGAGAGGATCGTGGGCACTTTGAAACCCTTCGCCGTATGCGCGAGGATCCCCGCATTTGTGCGCAGATTAGTCACGTCGATTGACTTGACGTTGAACGCCATCTGCGACTGGTGATCCATCATGACCAACGCATGATCGGTCGGACTAAGCAGCGTTCTGGCGGGCTTTGCGGTGGCTTTGATGCTCATGTGGGAAGTCATCTCTGTAGGCAAGGGGGTACGGCGCATAGAGCCGTTGGGGGAACACAAGAACGCTCGCCAGCATGGCGAGAGTCTGTGTTTGCCAATGGTACGTACGTTGTATGCCCCGCGACCCGGTATTTATGCAGAATCGAATGTGCAGGATTGCAAGCCGGTACGGCCTGTTGTCACGTGCGGCAATGATCTGCGATGACCGCCTTCGCGTTAAAGATTGGACGATTTTTCCGCGAGTAGCGTCGGACCCGCGTGGACTCCCCGACCGGCGATGAAGTCGCGCTGTAGGGTAATCATCTCTGCGCAGTGAGACATGAAGGCAAAGACGCGTCCCGCTTTGCGGATATCCGGATGGGTCAGGATCCAGAGTTCGTCGAATATTTCCGATTCGATCGGTCCTATACGCATCAGACCTGGCACGAGATCTCCATGCATGCAGGGAAGGATGCCAATCCCCATCCCCGCGGAGATACCCGCCGCCACACCGGTAACCGAGTCGCTTCGGTAGCGGATGTTCTCTTGAGATACGCGGTCTTCCACGAAACGGAAGGCCCTCAGACCGCACAGGCGCTTTCCATATGAAACCCAATGCCGCGTATAGAGATCGGCGGCAGGCAATGATGCGTGCGCGTAGTCTGTCTTACGACCGTAGGTGGCCCACGCAACCGTCGCAACCTTCCGCCCGAAGAGGTTTTCAGGCGGGGAAAGCGTGGCTCGGAAAGCGACATCTGAATCCCCCCGTGCAAGATTGAGCGCCTCGTTCGCGACGATCACCTCGATGCGCACCTCCGGGTTCTTCATCTGGAAAGACGCGATGATTGGCGTCAAGAAATCAAGCAGCAATGCGTCGCTGGTCGTGATACGTAAGTCACCACGATGCGTCTGGAGGTTGCCTGACACACGGCGAACTACGCCGACGACGTCTTTCTCAACGCGTTCGCCCAAGGCGACCAACTCGACGCCGGCGCTTGTCGGAACGTAACCGCTGCGACGTCGGTCGAACAGGGCCACGCCGAGGATTTCCTCTAACGCAGATAGTCGCCTGGAGATGGTGGAGTTATTGACGCCAAGCAGCGTGGCGGCGGCGGCAAGGCTGCTACTCTCGCCAATGGCCTTCACAATGCGAAGATCATCCCAAGAGAGCTTGTGCAGGGAATCGCTCATGCTGCCTCGCCCGAACTACAAAGCCGCTCGAGTTGCCCTGCAGTGCCCGAGATCTCGGGGTCAGGATGTTTCCGGTGAGCTGAGCCACAGTCCGCCACGGTCTGGCGCCTCTCGGCTCGCCAGCGGCTGGGGGTTGTTCCCATCTCACGGCGAAACGTTCGCGAGAAGTGCGCCTGGTCCGTCATCCCGCACGCAAGCGCAATGTCGCACAACGACCTGTCGGTCGAAAGCATTAGGTGCTTGCTGCGCGCCACGCGCCGAAGCATCAGATATTCACGGGGTCGCACACCAAAACGTCCCCTGAAGGCCCGGCAGAAATGACCAGACGACAGGTTCGTGGCATTTGCCATGTCACGTAATGACATGTGAGTATCAAGATGCGCTTCGATGAACGAGGTGATGCCTCTTGCTTGCTCATCGCTCAGCCGGAAATCAGGCGCGGGATGAGAGAAGACTCGCGATATGCCACCCCAGCAACCACCGGCATTTAAGACGCCCAACGCTTCCTTCGCTGAGGTCGACCATCCTTGAGCGCCCACGTTCACAAGTCCGATCCCGACACCTACAATCCCACGCATCACGTTTATCAATGAGAGGACATGCGCCCGCATTCGGCGGCCATTGATGCGCGTCGAAACGCGACTTGCCACAGGTGCCCAGATGACCAGTCTCCCCGCATATCGGGCACCTACCAACTCTTCGACGGCCAAGTTGAGCTCTGCGGCGAAAGCAGCCATCAGCTGCTCGAGCGTACTCTCGGCGTGCCGGGGCGTTTCTGGCATCGCCACGATAAATGCAAGACCCACGCGCGGGGTGCTCGAATCCAAACCGGCAAGCCCGCAGGCTCGATCGAAGGTGGCGTCGTCGTCCGGGTAGTTAAGCACCACTGAGATCAGTGCTCGATGGAGTGCGTGGCGTCTCCCTTCGTTCGATTGAAACGCGTACCCATGGTGGAACCGGGTTTCGACAGAATCAGCCGACGGGTCGTACCTTGGTTGCGATAGAACGGTGGCGTTCATTGGGGAATCCTCTCTGACAAACGCGCTATCTCAAGAAGCGCGCGGAGATTCAGGCATGAGCCTGGTAGGCGCCGGCCACATCTGGCTCGAGAATGTTCGCTGCATCGCCAATCACGAATGCCCGGCGCCCGCTTTGCGTAAGGCGCACTCCCTTACGACCCGGCGTGTGGCCAGGCAACGGCACAGATATCAGACAGCATTTGGCGCGCTCTAAGCGTGGCGAAGCATGTAAAGCGTGCCGTGGGGCGTTGGTGGGTCAGAACAATCGGTCGCCGAGAAACGTCGGCAGATGGGTGAAGTCCCGGTAGAAAGCAAACACTTCCCAAATGGGACGATGGATCAGGAGGCCAGCTTCGGTCGTATGAAATTGCGGATGCAGCACGTGGAAGGCACCTTGGTTCTGAAGACACCTGCGCATGCTGGACGCGCAGAGGTCCCGCCGGAAGTGATTAGCTTGCACTATCTGAATGAGCACGCTTCAGCTTGCCAGCGCCGCCTACGCATCGTCCTTTCGGTGAACAACAAGCCGATCGTCCTCCAGCTCGAACAGATAAAGGGGCCATCTCATGCTTGCAACCTCGAAGTGCCCTCGCCCCGACACGGTCCGGTATCTGGCGCGATTTGTCCTGGCCTCCGCGCGGCCCCTCTGATTGAATCAACAGCATCCGACTGAAAAGGGCCAGGCCATGACCGACCGGCGCGTGCGCTTTGACTTTGAGATTACTTTCTCGAACGGAGGCGGTCTCCAGGGCCAGGGTTTCCGCCTGGATATCGAGGGAGAAGACATTGCAGATGATGCGCTAGCGGCCTACGTCATCCGCGACATGAAGTTGCTGATGGTTGCGGACGTGCGGATCCTCAATAAGCAAGTGATCGAGGAGCAGCACAAGCGAGCTGACAGGCGGGACGATGAACCTGGCCATGCGGTCCTCGCTGCCGGCTATGTCGACCTCAGTCATACGATCGAAGACGGTATGGTGACCTATAAGGGACTGCCGGCGCCCCTCATCTGCGACCACCTGTCCCGCGAGAAATCGCGTGGCGTTTATGCCGAGGGTACCGAGTTCCAGATCGGACGGATTCAGATGGTAGGCAATACTGGAACGTACATGGATGTGCCATTCCACCGTTACGCGGATGGCTTCGATCTCAGTGCCTTGAGCGTGGCGACGATGGCGGACGTACCTGCAGTGGTCGTTCGGACCTTCGGCGTCGCAGGGCGCGCGATTGATTGGACGCATTTTGCGCCGGTCGACTGCCGCCATCGAGCCGTCTTGATCAACACCGGGTGGGACCGCCACTGGCGCACCGACCAGTATTTCGAAGGCCATCCCTTCCTCACCGAACAGGCGGCGGTCTACCTGCGCGACCAGGGAGCGCGCGTCGTCGGTATCGATTCGTTGAACATCGACGACACATCCGACGGCTACCGTCCCGTTCACTCGGTTTTGCTGGCTGCGGGCATCCCGATTGTCGAGCACCTGACAGCGCTGGACCGTGTACCTGTCGAGGGCTTCACCTTCACGGCGGCCCCTCCCAAGCTAAAAGGCATGGGCACGTTTCCGGTGCGCGCATTTGACCCACCCCTATCTCAGTTCTTACGCGAAAGGCCCAGCGCACGAATCACGTCTTCTCTGAGCAGATAGACGGAGACCACTAGCAAGACAAGGTCCTTCAAGAGGAATGCCGCATTCATCGCCATCGCGGGGAATCCACCAGCGCCCGCGTCCCATCCATCGGGGACGAACGGAAGGATACTCAGCGTGGATATGAAAGTGGCGATCGAGCCAAGGGCTCCCAACACACCCAGCTTCTTGTTCCAGAAGCCGAGCAGCAACAGCGAGCCGAAGGTCCACTCCGCGGTGCCAAGGAGGATGGCAGTGCCGTGAATGCCCAGGACCGGGATCGTCCAGGAGATCAGCGGTCCATGCGCAATCAGCGGCGCCAGCGCCGTGATCTCAGACTGGAACCATTTGTCGTAGCCAAACCACGCGAAGATGACGACCATCGCCAAACGAAGCAGGTGGTAGTCGAAGTCTTTCTTCAATAGGCCGGATTTGGCTAAGAGCTGGAGTAGCGCGTTCATGGTGCTTCCTTCGTGTGTTGAGTTGATAAACGCTATGCGACTAGACCACTTTACGAAGAACGAGCTATTCTTTCGATATCAATTAATCGCATAAACATGCTCAGAAGTATCAGTAGGTACCCTTGATGTCTCCGCCCCTGGACTGGTTAAGCCGCTTGCTAGAAATGACTCCCGTGCGCGGTCAGCTCGATCTGCGTTGCCAATACGGAGCACCTTGGCGCATCGATCAGGAGGCGTTTGCGGAGGGCGAAATGGCCTATCACATCGTCCTGGACGGGGCGGCCTCGTTGGTCGAGCCCAGCGGAATGAGCCCTCAACATCTGGAGCCGGGCGACATTCTGCTTATCGCCAACGGCGAGGCGCACTCGCTGCACGATCGTAGCGGCGCTCGACCGAAGCCCGCGTCGAGTCGCGTCGCGGCCAACCTGGTGTTCAGCCACAACGCTGGAGACGGGGAGCGCCTCGATATGTTGTGTGGTCGCTTTGTACTGATGCCGCCACACGCCCGGCTTTTACGACGGTATCTTCCGGCGCGCCTGATTATTCACACCGGCGGCATGGCTACAACGTCCGATAACGAGAGCGGCGCCGCGCTACACGGCCTCATGGCCCTGATGCAGGCGGAAAGCGGCGCTGACCATCTGGGTGGTCGCGCCATGCTCGATGCGTTGTCGACCGCGCTGTTCACCCTGACCTTACGTTTTGCCAGTGAGTCACGAGAAGTCCCACCCGGATTACTCGCCCTTGCGGGCTACCCTCGACTCGCCCCGGCTTTGGATGCGATGTTTCACGACCCTGGCCATCCCTGGACGCTTCCGCTTCTTGCAGCGAAGTGCAACATGTCGCGAGCGACGTTCGTCCGTCTGTTCCAGGAAAAGCTCGGCATGTCGGCCAGTGAATTGCTAACGGACATCCGTATGATGGTCTCGGCTAACGAACTACGGGCCACGACCGTCTCTACTGCAGGCATTGCCGAAGCCGTGGGTTACCAATCTGAAGCTGCTTTCCAGCGAGCTTTCAAGCTGCGCATGGGCGTAACCCCGTCTCGCTGGAGAAAGAAGACTGACTCCGTTTAACCGGTAGAAGAAGCGACACCAAAGAGTGTCACTTAAACCAGCATGGGCCCGGAAGCTATCCAGTGGAACTCGCCTGGCTGAAAAACACGAGGGATACCGCACTCAAGGCATCCCTCGCCGGGCAAAAGCCCGTTCAGGAAAACCTTAATCGACAGACGGAAAATCTACAGCGGTATCGTTGATTCGATTAAAGACGTTGGTGAACGACGCCACCGTGATCGCGAGGCTTATGTCCACGAGTTGTTCGTCGGTATAGCCTGCCTCTTTGATGGCATCGAACTCGGCTTGCGAACTTATGCCGCTTGTCGTCACCAGGTCGCGCACGAAATGAATCAGCGCGTTCCGCTTGTCGTCATCTGTAAGCTCCTTCTTGCGAATCTGCCTGAGTACATCCGGTTTCAGGCCACTCAGCTCGCCAAGCATGGTGTATGCGGCGACACAGTAGTCACATCCGGCTTCGGCGCTGACAAGCAGCTTAATGGTCTGTTGGTCCTGTTTGCTCAGACTGCCAGAAGCCAACACGCCATCGGCTTGCAGGATTGCCTTCAGTGCAGCAGGGCCATGTGCGCCGATGGATGCGAAGGTGTTGGGAACTGATCCCGAGGCCTTCTTGATCTGGGCATAGATTTCCGCAGCAGCCCCGGTGGCGGACTCTACCGGGGGGGTGTGAATGCGCGACATGGGAATGTTCTTCGTAGTTTGGGTAGCGGCTAATCTACGAGGAACTAATGGGATGACGAATGTTTCCGGGTGTCACTTACATGCTCTAAAGACTCATCTACCATAGATCCGTCAGCCAACCTTCGTCAGCGATCCATGGCCTTTGGGTGTCTTGATGGCGGTGCACGTGCCGCCAGGAACATTCATCCAGGCATTCTTCTGGTAGTCCGCCTTGGCCGTGCCGGCGCAGATGGTGCCCGGTCCGGCGGAGCAATCGTTCTGGCCTGCTTTAGCGACACCCCAGCATTTCTCCACTGAAGCCTTGACGGCTGGGGCATGCTCTTGTGCATGAGCCACGCCAGCGGCGAGGAAGGCGGCGACAAAGGCCAATGACGTGACGGAACGATGGTTCATGAGGTCTCCAGACGCTCGGACACAATGTCCGTATTCGTGAGGTCATTCGTCCGAGCGCGATGGTCGGTTACATGCGCTGGGCTACCGGCAGTTATGTTCGCGGCACAGCTGTTCAACAAGCTCTCGATGGTCCGGCAGATCGTCAAGCGCCCGAGCGGCCGCTTGCCGAATCATCGTGAACTCCTGGCGCGCCGCCTCCATGTCCGGATAGGCGCTGCGCACAGGCTCCAGGTCGGTCTTGAATTCCATCCCGTACAGCACGTACTGCCAGCTGGAGGTCATGAACATTTCCAGGTCGGAAACGAAATCCAGCCTGTGTGGCGGACGCTGCTTCCACTTCGCGAGCTTTTCCTGCAGGGTCTGCGGAATGCTGGCGACGTCGGCGTTGTCGATCCAGAACGGCGAGTCACGCCGCTGGCTCACGCAATAGTGCATCTTGATGAAGTCGATGATGCGGTCGTAGCGTGCAACCATCATCTCGTTGAAATGACGCGCCGCACTTTCCATGTTGTCCGTGTCGCTGGGCAACAGGTGCGTGAGCAGGTAGGTCGCCAGCTCGATCAGTGCGATGCCCGTGGATTCCAGCGGCTCGACGAATCCTCCGGCCAGGCCCACCGCCACGCAGTTCTTGCGCCAGTGCTCGGGACGGTATCCCGTCTCGAACTTGATATGCATGGCCTTCAGTCCCTCCCCTGCTCTGCCCACATAGCGCCGGAAAACTTCCTCGGCACGATCGTCGGTGGTGTGCCGCGACGAGTAGACATAGCCCGTACCGCGCCGCTTCTGCAATCCGATGTCCCAGATCCAGCCCGCCTCCTGAGCGGTGGAGATGGTGTATGAGGGGATCGGTGCATCGGGGCTTTCGTACGGCACCTGCATGGCCACGGCGCGATCAGCGAACAGCACGTCCGCACGGCTGCGGAACGGGGACTGCATCACGTTGCCGATCAGCATGCTGCGCAGTCCCGTGCAGTCCACGTACAGATCGGCGGTGAGCTCGCCCTCCTCCTTCGTCACCACGCGCGCGATGGCGCCGTGTTCGTCCAGCTCCGCGCGCTCCACCGTCGCCACATGCCGAACCACGCCAAGCGTCTGCTCGCCATGCTCGGCGAGCACGCGTGCGAAGCAGGCGGCATCGAAGTGGAAGGCGTGATTCAACGGCCCCTGATAGTCCGCATCCCTTGCGCGCTTGGGGGCGCGCGCGTGATCGACCAGCGCGCTCTGCATCGACACGGCGTCGGCGAACGACATGCCTTCCGGTGCGGCACCCAGCAGCCAGTACGGCAACAGCTCGGGGCCACCCGGGCGCTGGCTGGGTGCGTTGAAAGGATGAAAGAAGTGATCCGCTCCGGGTGTGCCTGGCGGCCGTACCCAATGGCGATAGTGGATGCCCTGCTTATACGTCGCGGTGGCGCCTACCAGAAAGCGGCGCTCGTCGATGCCGATGGCTGCCAGTGTGCCGCGAATCGAGGGAAACGTGGCTTCGCCCACGCCAAGCAGGCCGATGTCCGGCGATTCCACCAGATGTACCTGCACGCTCCGCGGATCGAACGCGTTGACCGCTTTGGCCAGATAGCACGCTGCAAGCCAACCGGCGGTGCCGCCACCGACGACCAACACCTTCTTCAGACGCGCCATGATGTGTTCCCGCCGGTGTTACACGAAAAAAACGCCGGGCCGCCCCACGCGAACCCGGCAAATAAGCCATTCCCGGGAGGGGATAGGCGACACTCCTGCGAGCACCGCCGGTAGGACGGCAAACGTCAGGCGGCCCGTGCGTCATGCGGGCCGCCCTGTATTACTTCAGAACCACACGCCGACCTGGACGCCATAGGTACGCGGCGCGAGGTATTGCGACACGTACTGCAGCGAGTTGTCGGCCATCAGGAAACGGCCGGCGCTGGTGCGGGTCTTCTTGTCGGTCACGTTCTGCACGTACCCGTTGACCCACCACTTGTCACCGGGCTCGCTGTAACGCAGCGACAGGTCGCCACGCACGTACGCCTTCTGCTTGTCGCCCGAACCCAGGTTGAAGTAGCTCAGCCACTGCGAGCTCTGGTACTGCGCACTGGCGCGAGGCGTGAGGCGTCCGCCGTTGCCAAGGTGGAACGTGTGCTCGTAGATGGCGGTGAGCGACACATCCGGCGCATGCGGCAGATCGTTGCCGGTGACGTTCATGCAGTTGGCGAGGTTGGACGCCGGCGGGCATGCCGGCAGGCCCTGGTAGTCGTTTGAACCGGCATAGATCAGCGTACCGAGCTTCTTCTTCGGAATGGCCGAGAAGATCAGGTTGAAGCGATCGTCCACCTGCTGATACGCCAGCTCGGACTCGAAGCCGAGCACCTTGGTGTTGCCGCCCACGTTGGAGAAGCCCAGGCCATGGTTCCCGTCCGGATAAACAATGGGCGCGGAAAGCTGGAAGTTCTTGAAGTCTTCGTAATAGACGGCCGTGTTCCACGTCATGTGGCCATCGAGGAAGGCGAACTTGCTGCCGACTTCATAGTTGGTCAGGCTCTCGGGCTTGTATAGCGTGCCCGCGTCCTGCGTACCACCTGACTTGTAGCCGGTGGACACGCTGGCGTAGACCATGCCGTTCTCGCTCACGTCGGTATCCAGGCGTACCAGCCAGGTCGGCTTGCTCTTGCTGTACTTGGCGGTGTTCCGCTGCGAGATGCTGAAGCCGTTCGACGGATCCGGATACACGTCCGGCGAGATCGGCAGCTGCGGCACGGTCGGATCGTACGCCCAGCCCCAGTTGATGCCGCCCTTGTTCTCCTTGTCGTCATGCGACCAGCGCAGGCCGCCGGTGAGGCGCCAGTGGTCGCTCATGTGCCAGGTGCCCTGGCCGAACAATGCGTACGACTCCACCGTTTCCTTCGGCTGGATGAAGGAACCCTGCCAGCTCACGGTGCCGTAGCGCGTACCGTTCATGATGGGGATGTCGAAGCGGATGTCGTTGTTTTCGTAGCCGTAGTACGCACCAAGGATCCAGTCCACGGTCTGTGGCCCGGTGGACTTCAGGTTGATTTCCTGGCTCCAGTTCTTGTAGTGGGAACTGTTGGTGCGATCGTCCTGGTAGACGCCATTGGTGGTGAAGCTGGTGGGCACGCTGACACCGACGTCCTGGTCGAAGTCGCTCTGGCCCGAGTACTTGTTGTAGCCGGCGATGTAACTGAGCTGCATGCCGTCGGTGATGTTCCAGTCCATGCGGCTGCGCACCGTGTTGGACGTACGGTGCAGATAGGGCGCGGTGTCGCTCAGCGTGGACCAGAATTTCTCCCCCTCCCGCGGCGTCTGCATCAGGCTCATGCTGGGCGTGCCGCGATCGATGAAGTACTCGTAAGACAGGTTCCACTTGAACGAGTCGCTCGGCTGCCACAGCGCACTGACGCGTGCGGCGGACTGATCCTGAGCGTTGTACTTGTCGCCCTTCTGCACGTACTGACCGGGGTCGATCGGCTTGAAGTTGGCCGCCGTGCCCCCGGAGGCGAGGTACGTCTGCTGCTGCTGTGCCACGCTGGGCAGCTGGCCCGACGGATCCTGGTAATCGACGTAGCCATCGTGCTGCTCGTGAACCACGGCGACGCGCATGGCGAAGGTGTTGCTGATGGGCAGGTTGAACGCGGCGCGAGAGCCGATCTGGTTGTAGTTGCCCGCCTCCACCTGCGCATTGCCGTAAAAGCCCGCGCCGATGTCCGGCTTGGCCGTCTGGAAGCTGATCGCGCCGGCGGTGGAGTTGCGGCCCCAAAGGGTGCCCTGCGGGCCGCGCAGCACTTCGACACCGTCCATATCCAGCAACAGACCCGACGCAGCCTCGGCACGTGGTGCGTACACGCCGTCGACGAAGGTGGCGACTTCGGGATCGGCGTATTCGGTCTTGGCGCTGTCATTGCCGATGCCGCGCAAGGTAAGCGTCACGACGCCATGATCGCCCTGCGATGTACCTTGCAGGCCGGGTACCAGTTTGGTCAGGTCCTGCACCGTCATGACGCGCTCTCGGTCGAGCGTGTCGACGGAGATCGCCGTGACCGCCACCGGCGTCTTCTGCAGCGGCGTATCGCGCTTGGTCGCGCTGACCGAAATGGCATCCAGATTCTGGACTTTCTTGTCGGCAGCCTCTGGATTCTTCGAGGGCGCGTTTTGCACTGTCGCGTCCTGATCCGCAGCAAACAGCGTGCCCGGCGCAAACGCGAGTGACATGGCGACATACAACATCTTGTGACGCAGATTCATCTGACTCTCCCCATCGATCAATCGTTCGGATCAGTGATGTCCGCCGCACGCGGCGGCCATGACAAAGATTTCCCAACTCCCCTGATGCGCCATCAACCCCGAATGACAGCGCTGTCATTGCTGGATAATAGAGCTCCATTGCGATGAATGCTTGCCGCAGGGCAGCATGTCATCAAGGCATTCAAAAACTCATGCTGCACGACCTCGCACCGCTAGCAGAGCCCTTCAGCGACTCTAAATTGGTGCAGAGCAAATAGGCGTCCTGGCGTCCGATCCACGAAGACGGTGTCCATTTGCAATTCAGAACAGCGGCTCGACCTTTATGGCTTGTCCCCGTGAGGCGGGCACGACAAGGTTCGGTCCGCGACCGTGCCCAGTGACACGTCAGTGATGGCAATCTGCGCGCCGGAGTGACTGGACCATTCAAAGGGCCGATCTATCCTGCTCATGTTCGCACCGGCATCGCGGAAACATTTCAACGGAATGCCCACACGCAGCCATTGTCCTTTAGGCAAGGTAGAAAGCTGCTCTCCGACGGGCACCTGGGCGTTGCAACCGGCACCGCAGCCGATGCCAAGGGTCGAGGTATCTCCTGCTGACAGGGCATCGACCCTCAACGTGGTCACCAGCAAGACATCACCATTGGTTTCACGCTCCACATCCAGTGGCGCGGGCGCAACCAGTTCAACGCTTGCCGCACCGACACCGGTACCGGACCAGCTCAGGCTGCGCGCGTCCTCCTGCGCTTTATAGTCGAGCGCGCTGAAATGCAGGCTGCCGTCTGGCGTGGCGGCTGGGGCGGCGGCGACATTCATGGCCACGCCGTCCGCGCCGGTCAGGCGCACCACGACATCCTGTGACGGCTTGCCACGGGTGAAGTAGACGCCGGCCTGCTCGCTGCTTAGTACGAGGCCCGGATCCTCAGGCAACTTGCCGGTCTTCGCGCTAGCGGCATAGGTCAGGCCGAAGTCATAGGGGAACTGCGGATGCTCACCCTTCGCTATGGCCGCTACCGGTACCTGCACCGCACTACGTGGCCACGCATAGGCCAGCTTGCCGTGGAAGTCGTGCGCTATACGACCGTCACCGGCACGTAGCAGGACGTCCGCGATGCCCTCGCCTTCGCTGCCCGGTAGCCATGCCACCACGAAGGCATCAGCGGCGTTGATCTCACGATTCACCCATAGCGGCCGGCCGGTCAGGAACACCGCCACCACGGGCACGCCCTGCCCGCGTAGCTTGCGAATCAGGTCGAGGTCGTGATCGTTGCCCGGATGGTATGCCAGGTTCGCGCGGTCTCCCTGGAACTCCGCGTACGGGTCCTCGCCGAACACCACGATGGCGACATCGGGCTTCTGCTTGTAGTCGCCCTCCACCGACAGTTCGGCGCTGCCGCCAGCCGCCTTTACCTGTGCCTGGAGACCCGCCCAGATGGAGGTGGCTCCCGGGAAATTCGCGTTGGTTTGACCGGTGCCCTGCCAGGTCAGCGTCCAGCCGCCGTTCTGTTTGGGGATGTTGTCGGCGCCATCACCGGCAACCAGAACATGCTTGCGCGGATCGATCGGCAGAACGCCGTGGTTGTTCTTCAGCAGCACCAGCGATTCGCGTACGGCCCGACGCGCAACCGCACGATGCGAAGGACTCCCGACCACTTCCGCCGACCTGGTTGCCAGTGCATTGGCCGATGGCAACCCCGCCTCGAACATGCCCAGACGCATCTTCACCCGCAGGATGCGAGTCACCGCGTCGTCGATCCGGCTCATCGGAATCACGCCGCGCTTCACCTCAGCCAGCGTGTTCTTGTAAATCCCTTTCCACGAGTCAGGCGCCTCCAGCATGTCCAGTCCGGCGTTGTATGCCGCGGCACAATCTTCGTTGGTGCAGCCGGGCACTTGCCCGTGCGCGTTCCAGTCGCCCAGCACGATCCCGTCGAAGCCCATGCGCTCCTTCAGCACGCCGGTAATCAGGGACTTGTTGCCGGCCATCTTTACCCCGTTCCAGCTGGAGAACGAGACCATCACCACCTGCACACCCGCCTTGATCGCGGGCGGATAGCCTGCTGCGTGTATGTCGCGCAAGGTCGCCTCGCTGATCTGGGCGTCGCCTTGATCCTTGCCGTCGTGGGTGCCGCCATCGCCGAGGAAATGCTTGGCGGTAGCGATCACATGCCCGGCGTCGAGGAATTGGGAAGTGCCCGGTTTGCCTTCCAGCCCACCGACCACCGCGGCGGCGTATTGCGCCACCAGCGCCGGATTCTGCGAGTAACCTTCGTAGGAACGGCCCCAGCGCACATCCTGTGGCACGGTGAGCGTGGGCGCGAACGTCCAGCTGATGCCGCTGGCACGCAGTTCCTGTGCGGTGACCTCACCGATGTCGTGGATCAGTTGCGGATCGCGCGTGGCGCCCAGCGCGGAGTTCTGCGGGAAAAGGGTGCTGCCGACCAGGTTGTTATGGCCATGCACGGCGTCGATACCGAACAGCACCGGGATCGCGAGCCCTCCGCGCGATGTGTCCATGGAAGCGCGGTAGAACGCGTCGGACAGCGCCTGCCACTGGGTGGCAATGGGGTACGGCTGCCCGGGCGGTTTGGAATTGCCACCGGCCAGAACCGAGCCAAGGCGATACTCGCGCACATCGTCCGGCGTCACGTACTTGATGTCGGCCTGGATCATCTGGCCGACCTTGTCCTCCACCGACATCTTCATCAGCAGAGCCCGGACCCGGGCTTCGATCGCGGGGTCAGGCGGCAGCGGCGATTCGCCTTGGGGCCACTGTTCGGGATGGACGATGGTGGCCTCGCCCGCCGTGGCTGGAACGGTCGCCAGCACGACGCCGGCAAAAGACAGCGCTACGGAAAGGGGTCGCAAAAACAGGCTCGATCGCTGCAGCAGTGGCACGTCAAAGCTCCAGGCTGGCGCACCGGCGGTACGCTTCCGAGCCGCATGGTGGCAGGAATGACAGCGCTGTCAATTTGCGTTGCAGCACGACCTTTGCCCATCCGGTGAGCGAGCGGTCTCAGGGTGCGATGGCTGTGGAGCCGCGGATCTGCAGGGAGAAAGGCATCTGTACGAGCCGACCGGTGCCGTGACCGCGTAACTCGGTCAGCAACTGCTCGGCCGCGATCTTCCCCATCTCGCGACTGGGTTGCTGAACAGTGGTGAGCGCCGGCCAGAGCTGGCGCGAAAGGGGCGTATCGTCAAAACCACAGACCGACAGGTCGTGAGGTACCTTCAGGCCATACTCGCCCGCCGCCCACATCACGCCGGTGGCCATGTCGTCATTGGCAGCGAATACCGCCGTCGGTCGCTCCGCCAGGGAAAAAAGCTGCCGCGCCGCCTCCACACCCGAGCCGAACGTGAAAGCGCCCTGCACCACCAGCGCCGGATCTTCGGGCAAACCCGCGGCGGCCATGGCCTCTCGATAGCCTGCCAACCGCCAGCGGCTGGCGCCATGATTGGCGATGCCGATTACGTGAGCGATCCGCCGATGGCCCAGCTCCAGCAGATGCTCCACGATCGCACGCGCGGCGTGCTGCTCATCCATCGTCACGCCCAGGGTCTTTCCGCGCCGCAATGGCGACACACTGGCATAGGGCACCTTATGCTCACGCAGGCGTTTCAGCAGCGGCGCATAGTCGGTAATCGGCGGCGTCAGCACGACACCGTCGGGATGATGGTCGGAAATCAGCGTATCCAGGCGACGGATAAAGTCGCCGTCGCGCATGCGTAGCGGCCGCACCATCATGCTATAGCGATGCGCGTCACAAGCCTCGAGCACGCCGTCCTGAATTTCGGCCAGATAGGTCGAGGACGGGTTATCGTTGTTGTCGTACAACATCGCTACCAGGAACGAGCGATTGCCCGCCAGGCTGCGTGCCGACGGATGGGGGCGATAATCCATCGCCTCCATGGCCGCACGCACGCGCTGGCGCGTGGCATCGGTCACGTTGGCCTCGTCATTGAGCACGCGCGACACCGTCTTGGGCGATACGCTCGCTGCGCGCGCCACATCTTCGAGGCGTACCCGCATGGATTCTCCGCTGTGATCACACTGTCGATCGACTATGCCGCCAGAACCCTCGCCTTACAAGGGCAACCAACGACGTCGATGCTGCGCCCGCAGCATGCGGGTTGCGCCGGGTCATGACATAACGGTTACTGGAGGAGGTACCGATGACCTGGATCAACCACAGTGCAGACCCGCTTCGTGCGCGCTGAGCATGTCGCCGACGGGCGTGGCCTCGCGGAACGACGTCGCCTGCCAGAAGGTCAGGCACCGATGACGCAGCGATCCGCACTCTCGTTCTGGCAGATATGGAACATGTGCTTCGGCTTCCTGGGCCTTCAGTTCGGCCTCGCACTTCAGAACGCGAATGTCAGTCGGATATTCCAGACATTGGGCGCGAACGTAAATGACATCCCCGCCCTATGGATCGCCGCGCCGCTCACGGGGCTGATCGTGCAACCGATCGTCGGTCACTACTCCGATCGCACCTGGAACCGCCTGGGCCGACGCCGGCCGTACTTTCTGGCCGGAGCCGTGTTCGCCTCGCTGGCACTGCTGTGGATGCCGAACGCGCCGGCGTTGTGGATGGCTGCCGGCTTGCTGTGGATTCTGGATGCCTCGATCAACGTGTCCATGGAGCCATTCCGCGCCCTGGTGGGCGATCAACTGCCCACGCGACAAGGTCCCGCTGGTTTCGCGATGCAGAGCTTCTTTATCGGTGCCGGTGCGGTGGTCGCCTCCATCCTGCCCTGGGTACTGGCCCGGTTCGGCGTCGCCAACGTGGCGGCGGACGGAGGCATTCCCGATACGGTGAAGTACGCCTTCTACGTCGGTGGCGCGGTACTACTGGGTGCCGTGCTCTGGACCATACTGACCACGCCCGAGTACCCGCCTGCACAGCTGCATGCGTTCACCGACAACGTGCCCGAAGGGCCGTCGGTGGATGTGTCGAAGGCCGGGCGACCCGGTTTGTTACTACTGCTGGCTGGCGCCGCGGTCTTGTTCGCGATCAGTCATTTCGCGCTCGAAAAGGAGGTTTACCTCCTGGCCGGCGGCCTGATCGTGTTTGGCCTCCTGCTCACCTGGCTCAGCCGCACCCGCAGCCGCGGGATGTTGCGCGAGATCACGGGCGACCTCTTCGGCATGCCCGAGTCGATGCGGCGACTGGCCGGTGTGCAGTTGTTCTCCTGGTTCGCGCTGTTCGCGATGTGGATCTACACCACTGCGGGTGTGACTCAGACGATTTACGGAACTGCCGATACCGGCTCATCCGCCTACAACGAAGGGGCCAACTGGGTTGGCGTGCTGTTCGCCGCATACAACGGATTCGGGGCACTGGCCGCGGTGGTGATCCCGCTGATGGTGCGTCGATGGGGCCTGCGCATCAGTCATGTGGTGAACCTGTGCCTTGGTGGCGCAGGCTTGTTGTCGTTCCTGTACATCCGCGATCCACGCTGGCTGCTCGCCTCGATGGTAGGTGTCGGCTTTGCCTGGGCCTCGATTTTATCGCTGCCTTATGCACTGCTTTCGGACAACCTGCCAACCGCGAAGATGGGTGTCTATATGGGCATCTTCAATTTCTTCATCGTGATTCCGCAGGTGCTCGCTGCCAGCGTCCTCGGGCTACTACTGCGGCTGTGCTTTCACAACCAGCCCATCTGGGCACTTGGTATGGGCGGGGTTAGCTTGCTCATCGCAGGTCTGTGCACTCTGTACGTGCCCGAGCCGGAAGGCCGAGCTTAGGGACGCATTTATCGGGGTGTCTCTGGATTCTTACGTTTAGATCGTGACAAACTCCCAAGCCATTGGGATACTCCGACATCCACGAAGCGGGATGTCGTATGAAGCGTCGCGATGTACTTAAGGGGATCTCACTCTTCTCTGGCGCTGTAGCCCTTGGTCGCCCTGCACTCTCCGCAGCGGACCAGGCGGTGGCCGGGAAAACGGTATCGAAGATCGCCCAGCCCGTCAGAGGACTCCGGCGCATTGCCGGTCGCTTACAACAGCCGATACGCCTCACTCTCGAAACCAGCTCCGCGCAGGACGCCGTTGTCACGTCGATTGGTGGAGTCGAGATCGACCGGCGATCCCTTGCCGCCGGCAAGCAGACGTTCGATATTTTCATCGATCCTGTCGCTCATCCCACGTCTGTTGACCTTGCCGTACGCCTGGGTGACGCGACCCTGCGCGACACGGTCCAGATGCATCCCGTGCGCAAGATGCAGGTGTACATCCTGCCTCATTCCCACCACGACCTCGGCTACACCGAACTGCAGTCGGATGTCGAAGAACGGCAGATGCGCAACATCAGCTTAGGGATCGACCTCGCCCGGAGAACGGCGGGGTATCCGGAGGGCTCGCGCTTCGTGTGGAACCTCGAAGTGCTGTGGGGTGCCGACCTTTACATGCGTCGCAAGTCCCCCGACGAGAAGGCCGCTTTCCTCGAAGCGGTGCGCAAGGGGTGGATTGCTCTCAATGGCTCGTATGCCAATGAGCTGACCGGGCTATGCCGCCCGGAAGAGCTGTTGCAGCTGTTTCGCTATGGCACCGAGCTATCGCGTGCGGCGGGAACGACGATCGATTCAGCGATGATGAGTGACGTGCCGGGATACACGTGGGGCACGGTCGACGCGATGGCCCAGGCGGGCATTCGCTACTTTTCTTCGGCGCCGAACTACTTCGATCGCATCGGCCGCTTCATGGACACGCTTCAGGACAAGCCGTTCTGGTGGGTTTCCAAATCTGGCAAGGCGAAGGTCCTCTTCTGGATTCCGTGGACAGGCTATGCGATGTCCCACGTGATGACGGCCGACGACGAATGGGTGGGAAAATATCAGGAACGCATGGACGAGGCTCGCTTCCCCTACGACATCTCCTACGTGCGCTGGGCCGGCCACGGCGACAATGCCGAACCCGACCCGGGCATCGCCGAGTTCACTCGTGCCTGGAATGAGACGTACGAGTGGCCGAAGTTCACTATCGCATCCACCAGCACGGCCTTCACGGCGTTCGAACGACGCTACGGATCCCAGCTGCCCCAGTTGCAAGGTGACCTCACTCCGTACTGGGAGGACGGCGCAGCCTCATCGGCGCTGGAAACAGCCATCAATCGGAATGCTGCCGACCGCCTTACCCAGGCGGCGACCTTGTTCGCACTTCGTAGACCCCACGCTTATAACGCGGATGCGTTCAACGACGCCTGGCGCGATGTGCTGCTCTTCTCCGAGCATACGTGGGGAGCGGCGGCGAGCGTGACTCAGCCCGAAGCCTCGATGACCGTGAATCAGTGGAGCGTGAAGCGCGACTTCGCCCTGGACGCCGAACGAAAGTCACGGGCGTTGTTTGCCGAAGCCAAGGAGTTATCCGACCCGGTGCAAGGCAAGGTCGATGTCGTTAACACCTCCTCCTGGCCCCGCGGTGGAATCGTACTGCTCCCGCGCGAGCTTTCATCGGCGGGAGATCGCGTTACCGACGCCCATGGTCGCGCACTGCCCTCGCAACGTTTGTCCACGGGCGAACTCGCCACGCAGATCCCGGAGATGCCTGGCCTGAGCACGGCCCGATTCACGGTGACCAAAGGGTCCCCTACTCCACCTGCTGTCCCTGTTAGTTACCGGGATGGCGAGATTCGCAATGGTCATCTCCGCGCGCGAATCGACCAGGCCTCAGGCGATATTGTCGAGCTGGCAGTCGCTGGAAGTGACGCGAACCTGGTAGACACGCGAGGCGGCTGGACATTGAACGAGTTCGTCCTGCTGCAGGGCGACGACGCTCAACACCTTGGCAAGAGCGGCACCGCGACGATCCTCGTCGAGGAGAGCGGCCCGCTGATCGTTAGCCTTCGTGTCGAATCGACCGCGCCACTGTGCGAGAGCCTCGTGCGGCGGGTCCGTCTCGCTGCAGATCATGACTTCCTCGAGTTGGATAACACCGTCGACAAACGTCGCGCTGACTATGCCTCGACGACGGATGACAAGGGTCGTCATCCCGTACTGAAAGAGAGTATCCAGTTCGCCTTTCCGTTCGCCGTCGAGAACGGACAGCTGACCGTCGATGTGCCTTTTGCGCAGGTGCGTCCGGAGCTCGACCAGCTTCCTGGATCGTGTAAGAACTGGATGCCGGTGAGTCGCTGGGTCGATGTATCGAACACGACCGGCGGGATCACCTGGGTCACCCTCGATGCCCCACTGATCGAGGTGGGCGGGATCACTGCGACCAAACTGAATTCGCAGACCGACCCTGAGGTGTGGCTACGTCACCTGGATCCGACGCAGACGTTTTTCTCCTGGGTCATGAACAACCATTGGGGAACCAACTATCGCGCGTGGCAGGCGGGCCCTGTGACGTTCCGTTACGCGCTCAGGCCACACAAGGGAGCAGACTTTGCCCGTGCCACGCAGTTCGCTACCGGACTGAGTCAGCCCCTGGTCGTCATCGCCGCCGCCGGCGCGGTCTCCATGGTTGGCGCGCTACTCCACGTTGAGCCAGCCGACGTTGTCGTGGAAGAGCTCAAGCGCAGTGCTGACGGAAAGGACTGGATCGTTCGGCTTTTCAACGCATCCGATCGGTCCGCTGATGTGAGGTTGAGATGGTCGCCGCATGCCGATGTCATCAGGACGTCGCGCAGTAACCTCGCGGAAGAGCCCGTCGAAGCGCCTCACGACACGTTTGCGTTAGCTGCGAGCGAGCTGCTGATCGTCAGGGCAACGTCGCGGGGATGATGGGTGCCGCTACGGCTCTGCCACCCGGATTAAAGAAACCGTCACACTCAAACGGCATTGATAACACTACGATCTTCCGGATAACTCGGACGCAAGGAGACATGCATATGATGAAGCTGGCAAACGGGTTCTTGATCGCGGCTCTACTGACAAGTACCGCCCACGCACAGACCAATGCAGGCGATCAGAAATCCGATCCCGACCTTCCTTTCAACATCACGAAGGTGGCCAGCTTCGATTTGCCCTGGCGCATCGCGTTCCTGCCCGATGGCCGCATGCTGGTGACCGAGAAGGTGGGGCGCCTCCAGCTGGTGACGCCGCAGGGCGCCAAGACCGAGATCAAGGGCGTGCCGGCCAGCTACTTCGAAGGTCAGAACGGCATGCTCGGCGTCTTCCTTTCGCCCCATTACGCCCGTGACCACAATGTGTACCTCACCTATGTCGCGCCCGGTGACTATGGCGGCGGCCTGGCCATGGGGCGAGGTCAACTGGTACTGGACGGCGATCAGGCGCGGCTGGATAACTTCCAGGTGCTGTGGCGCCAGATGCCCACGGGCAAGGGCGGCCAGGCCGGCGCCCAGATCGCTTTTTCGCCGGACGGCAAAACCCTCTTCCTCACCGTGGGCGATCGCCAGCGCTTCACGCCCGCGCAGGATCCCGATCAACCGGTAGGCAAGATCCTGCGGCTGACGCTGGACGGAAAGCCTGCGCCAGGCAATCCATGGGCAGGAAAGGTCGGTGCTCGCAGCATTCCGCTGATCGATCCGGCGACAGATACCGAGGCAGCTAAAACGGCGCCGGTCGTCAGCACTTATACGTTCCCCGGCCCCAACCTTACGCCGTCCGAAACCTGGAGCACCGGCCATCGCACACCTTATGGCCTCGCCTTCGCTCCTGATGGTCGACTGTGGGAGCTCGAGCACGGCCCTCGCGGCGGCGACGAACTGAACCTGATCCAGCGTGGCAAGAACTACGGCTGGCCGCTGGTTTCGTATGGCATGAACTATAACGGCGTGCCCATCCCCGGGACCGATACGCGGACCGATCTGGTCAAGCCCGTGATCTATTGGGTGCCGGTGATCGCGCCCGGCAGCCTCATGTTCTACAAGGGCAGCATGTTCCCGAAATGGAAGGGCAGCGCCCTGATCAGCGGCCTTGTCAGCCTGGGCATCATTCGCGTCACCGTTGACGCCAAGGGTGGCGCCACCGCGGTCCAGCGCTGGAGCCTCGGCAAACGCATCCGCGATATCGAAGAGGCGCCGGACGGCTCCCTTTGGGTACTGGAAGATGCCGAACCCGGTGGCCTGTACCGGCTCACACCGAAATAAGTCCACCCGACGTATTCCCTGCCCTCCCGCCTTGCCCGATGCAGTGCAGCGTGGCAAGGTGTGCGGCTTCGTGGCGGCCTGAGCCTGTCTGCGTACGCCGCACAGGAAATACGTATGTCCCGTTCCACCCTCTCCGTCCGCCAGAACCTGCTGGCGGGGCTGACCACCGCGTTCGCGCTTGTGCCTGAAGCCATGGCCTTCGCCCTGGTAGCGCACCTCAATCCGTTGATGGGCCTCTATGGCGCGGCGATCATCGCGGCACTCACGGCAGCCTTCGGTGGCCGACCGGGCATGATTTCCGGCGCGGCCGGCTCGATGGCCGTGGTGATCGTGGCCCTGGTGGTACAGCACGGCAGCGAGTACTTCCTGCTGACCGTGCTGCTCGGGGGCCTGATCCAGTGTCTGTTCGGTTTGCTGCGCCTGGGTAAGTTGGTGCGGATGATTCCACATCCGGTCATGCTCGGCTTCGTGAACGGCCTGGCGATCGTGATTGCCGGTTCGCAGCTGGAACATCTACACGCGCCTGGCGGCGGCTGGCTCAGCGGCAATGCGCTTTACCTGATGCTTGGCCTGGCGCTCGTGGCCATGCTGGTCGTGTATCTGCTGCCACGGCTGACCCGGGTCGTGCCCTCGGCGCTGGCGTCGATCGTGATCGTCAGCCTGATCGTGCATCTGTTCGGCCTGCCCACCCGCGCCGTCGGCGATATCGCTTCCATCAAGGGCGGCCTGCCTTTGCTGCATTGGCCGCAGGTGCCATGGACGCTGGATACGCTGAAGATCGTGTTTCCCTATGCGCTGGTGATGGCCATGGTCGGTCTGCTTGAGACCCTGCTCACGCTCAATCTGGTCGATGAAATCACCGCTACCGAAGGCCAGCCCAATCGCGAATGCATCGCGCTGGGCGCAGCCAATGTCGTGTCTGGCCTGTTCGGCGGCATGGGCGGCTGCGCGATGATCGGCCAGACCATGATCAACCTCACTTCAGGCGGGCGTACGCGCTTGTCTGGCATCACGGCCGGTGTGCTGGTGATGTGCTTCGTGTTGTTTCTCTCGCCGCTGATCGAACGTATTCCGCTGGCGGCGCTGTTTGGCGTCATGCTGGTGGTGGCGCAGAAAACCTTCGCCTGGGGAAGCGTGCCGTTGCTGCGCCGGCTGCCACTCTCCGATGCGCTGACCATCGTCGCCGTGACCGTCATCACCGTGCTGGCCAATCTCGCCACCGCCGTGCTCTGTGGTGTCCTGATCTCTGCGATCGCCTTTGCCTGGAAGCATGCCGATCGCCTCAGCGTGAATCGCGAGGAGCTGCCCGACGGTGGCCGTCTCTATCGTCTGCGTGGCACCTTGTACTTCGCTGCCACCTCACGGCTGATGGCCATGTTCGACGTCGAGAACGATCCGGCCTACGTCGAGCTGGACTGCTCCGGCGCGCATCTGGACGATCACTCGGCCGTCGAGGCGATCGAGACACTACGCCGTCGCTATGCCCAGCAGGGGAAGCAGTTGCACGTCACGCGGCTCAACGATGCCTGCGAGGCCTTGCTGATGCGTGTCGGCGGCACCGAGGCATCAGCTTCGCGTCACTGACGTCCGCTGTATCGCTTTAAGCGGTGCCTTGGGCGACTCCTTCGAGGGTTTCGCTCCTCAGGTGCCTGGGCTTACCGTATGTTCCCGGCGAGGGCGTCTGCACGACGTAGCTGGTTCCCCCAAGGCAGGAAATATATGAAGTCTCGAAACCGCCACGACAGTCAGCAAGAAGGCGTTACGGGACTGCGCCCTGCTATCGGCGACAGGATCAACGACAAATCGGCACCGCCCGATGAGAACACGGTTCGCGACTGGATCGGGGCGAAAGGCTTCAGGCACTGGGTGAAGCTGCGGAGCTGGATCGACACATCCTACCCTGGCATTTTCGAGCCGGAATGGCTTTACGGTGGCAAGAAGCGCGGTTGGACCCTGCGCTACAAGAAGACCAAAGCGTTCTGCACCTTGCTGCCGGGATACAGGCTGCTTTCAGTCCAGGTGGTCCTGGGGCGAGCGGAACGAGAGAAGTTTGAAGAGCGGCGTTATGTATGGCGCCCGGAACTCGTCAAACTCTACGACGAGGCCCGCGCATACCCTGATGGGAAGTGGCTGACGGTTGCGGTCTCATCTGCAGATGATCGGCGCGATGTGACAGCGCTCGTTAGCATGAAGCGCCCTCCACAATAGATCGCGTCGCTAAGGAATGAGTTGATGGTCGCGCGCGAACCGGGTGCAGAGTTCGCTCAGGCCATCAGGGTCCACCCAACAGGAGTTCTTTGGCAGCCATCAGAAGCAACGAGGATTGTGTTGCTCCCACGGCAGCTAAGCCGCCAGCACTGTCGTGGACTTGATGAACCAGACGGACCCAGAACTCGCGTTCCGTACTCTCAGTAGTGCTCATCGCGAGTTCCGTAGCTGGGGATTATCCCCGGCCGTGATGTAGCTCGCGTACGCGGTCGTAGCAGGCACCGCACAGAATCGCGATAGCCGCGAATGCCATCGATCGCTCATTCCAATCACCACTGATACCACCCTCTTGAATGCGTACAGCCTCACAAGCTGAGCACCATGCGTCGCCCCGCGGCTCCTCAGACCAGAAAAAGCCAACTTTCTCGCCGGTCTTGAGCGACTGAACCAAGTGCCGACAGACGAATGTTTCCTGCTGTTCTCCATGCACCTCGCACTGGATGACGTCACTCACGAGCCCTTTCCCGGGCGTGCCGCCGAAATGAACAGGCCGAGGAACTCCAACATCACCTGATTGAAGGCTTCTGGCCGCTGCAGCGGAGCGAAGTGGCTCACGTCGGGCAGCAGAACGAACCGCGCGCCCGGAATGCTGCGTGCGATGTACTCAGCGTGCTCACGCTCGATGAACTCGTCGTGCTCACCCAGGACACTCCACACCGGAACAGCCATTTCCCCCAGCTGGTCAGGTCCGTAGTTCGGCTGGCCAGCCTGCATCAACCCCAGATCGTCACGCATCGCCTCGAAGCCACCCACGACGGGTGAAAGCGCCGCGTACTCCTTGACGTGATGGTTGTAGATGCGGTCGATCACAGCGGAGGGATGGAAGGGTTTTGCGCCCGTGCTGTCGACATTACAGCCGAAGAAGAACACGCCTGCCGAGCGGCTGGACGTTTCTCGCGACAGCACGAGGGCGATATCTGCCCCGTCACTCCAGCCGATGAAGGCGGCCCTGGAGACGCCAAGCGCATCCATGACGGCGCGGGTATCGGATGCCATGAGTTCGTAGCTATAGGGCCTCTCATCGCGGGTCGAACGCCCCTGCCCCCGGCTGTCGATCACGATCGCCGCATAGCCTGCCTCGACCAGCGCGGGAATCTGATAGCCCCAGTTACCCGAATTCCCAAGACCGCCGTGTAACAGGATAACCGGCGGTCCGGCACCAAAACTGGCGTACCAGATGCGGGCGTCTTCGTTACTGGCGTAGCCGCTTGTGACCGGCGTGGGAAGCGATGGGACGCCGTGCACCGCGAGGTGCCCCAGTTCATCGTCGCGGATCCGCCGATCGAAAGCGGTAGAGGTGGAGGTGTGCGTCATGCCGCGATCATAACGGCTGGTTACGGTCGTTGCTCTCGAAGCAATACGCGTTGCCGGCGTGTGGATTTCACGGCCCGCTCGCAGCCCCGCTGGCCGAATCAGGTAGCCTCCCGGCTCCACCGAAAGTGTTTCATTTGTAAATTAATTCGGCGTTTTCCGCCTAGCGGATGAGAGCAACCAGACATAGGCTGCTCCATGAGTTCGGGCGGCATGCTCGCACCATGGCGGACGGATTCAGTGCCCGCCGGAAAGCAAACCGTCTTCAGTCTTGTCTCGGCGGAGTTTGGAGTGACATTGGCGATCGAGCGCCGCTGTCCGGAATGCAGATGTGCCAGAAACACGCTCATTACCCTAAGAGGAGCCTCTCATGTCTAAGACGAAACCCACGATTGTCTTTTGTCACGGTATCTGGGCCGACGGCTCATGCTTCAGTAAGGTGATCCCTCCCCTGCAGGCTGAAGGGTACGAAGTGATTTCCGTTCAATACGGCCTCGACAGTTTCGAAGAGGATGTGGCCACGGTGAAGCGCACGCTCAATCGCGTCGGCAGCCCGGTTGTCCTTGTTGGCCATTCTTACGGCGGGGCCACGATTACCGCCGCGGGTGTCGACAAACGCGTCGTGGCGCTGGTGTATATCGCAGCGGTCGCGCCGGACGTCGGGGAGACCGTCCAGAGCCAGCTCGACAAATTCCCATCCGACATTTTTTCGCGCGTCGAGGTGGCGGACGGACGTGCCTGGATGCTTCCGAATGGCGTTGAATTCTTCGCGGGCGATCTTCCCGCAGCAGAACAGAAGCTCGTCTGGGCTACCCACTACGCCCCTGTTGCCGACCTCTTCCAGCAGCAGAAGCTTCAGGAAGTTGCGTGGAAGTCCAAGCCCAGCTGGTACGTCCTCGCCAGGAACGATCACACCGTGCATCCCGACCTTCAGCGTTTCCTTTCCAAGCGCATGGGAGCCACTATCGTCGAGGTCGAGAGCAGCCATGTACCCATGCTTTCGCAGCCGGACGTTGTCGTAAATACGATCCGACAGGCAGCGACGGCCACGCAGACCGCCTAGGTCTGACAGTCATAAGACACGGTGGGCGAACTCCGCCCACCGTGCGTTTGCCGGCTCTGTTCGTTCTCGTAAGGCCCTTGCGTCCTAGTGTTTCAGAAAGTCGGTCGCATATTGCGTCACGGCCGCCGACGCAATGAGGTTGTAATGCGTCGTGCCAGGCACGACAGCCAGCTGGTTGGGTGAGCGCAACGACCCATCCAATCCAGCATCCCTCCGCCCGCCGCCGAGCAGCTTGTAGAACTCGGCGATGTGTTCGGGCCGGATGTAGTCCGCATCGGCAAACACGAGCAAGGTCCGGGCCTTGATGCCACGTATCCCCGCGGACCAGTCGAAATCCTGCTTGCCGAGTTCACCGGTCTTGCGCATCAGCGTTGGCCAGTCGACACCGGGATACATTTTTGCCAAAGGCGACTTCGCGATGTCCGCTCCGATCGCATCGGCTGAAGCGGGCATCTGCTCGAAGGCCGTCCTGACTTCCGGATACTCGCCTTTGCTCGAATAAGGGGCCGAGACGACTACCAGTTTGTCGAGCATGTCGGGATGCCTGATCGCGAACTGCAGCGCGATCGCGCCGCCGAACGAATAGCCCATCACACTCGATTTGTCGATCTTAAGTTGCTTGAGCACCGCTGCCACGTCGTCGGCAGCTTGTTCGATCGACCAGGGTGCGGCCGTATCCTTGCTGTGCCCATGCCCGCGGGCATCGATGGCAATCACCTTGAAGTTTTTTGCCATTGCCGCAAGCGGGGCCCCAAACATCTGGGACGGATCCACCCCGCCATGCAACATGACCAGCGGCGGGCCTGCTCCACGGATTTCGTAGTAGAGCTCGGTCCCGTTCACTTTGGCGTAGCCGCTCTGGCCCGGTTGGGCGAGTACGGGCGCGGCCGTGACCATGATCGCAATGAGCAGGATTGTCCGAGCTACGATCTTCATCATGTCGTTCCCCATCCGCCAGGTGCGCCCGGCTCAATCCTACCGGCTCAACGACGCACCCGCCAAATGGGGCCACCTGTCAGCCTCGAGGGCGAGCCTATTGCAGCTTGAGCGGTATGCTGCAGTTAGCGGTGACCTGTCCCTTCGCCGCCGGACACAGGATCGCGGCGAAACCGCCGTTCGCCGGTACGTCGAACGACAGGCTTCCGTCCGCCGTGACATCCTGGACACTGCGAACCACATCGCCGCGACCCACACCATCTCGGACGATGTCGGCACGCCAGGCGCCGTTCTTCAGCCAGCTCAACGGCACGGTGAGCCGACGCCCTGCCCCTGCCGCAATGGCACCGATGAACCAACGATTACCATTGCGTCGGGCGAAGATCGCTTCCTGGCCGGGAGTCCCGGCGATGAGTTTCGTCTCGTCCCATACCGTCGGGATCTGGTCGAGAAATGCCAGTGCGACCGGGCGGGATTCATAGGCTTCAGGGCGGTCGGCCAGATGTGTCCAGCCTGATTCAAACACGATCGGCAAGGCGACCTCGTGCGCAATGCTCGCTTCCTGTCGTCCTGCGTCGAAGGCGACAGGTGTGTAGTCCATCGAGCCCACCACATTCCTCGTGAACGGCTGAATCGTGTTACCAACCGCGGGTGCATTGTTCTCAGCACCGCGCACACCTTCCATCGACATCAGGTGCGGCCAGGTGCGTGCCAGACCGTGCGGGATGGTTGCCCCGTGGAAGTTCACCATCAGGTGCAGGCGGGCCGTGTCGGCCAGCGTGTCGTCGTACCAGCGGAAGCGCGCTTGCGAATCCGACTCCATGAAATCGATCTTGACTCCTTTGACGCCCCACCCCTTCACCTTGGTCAGTTCCGCCATGCGCTTCGCAGAGGTGTCGAGCTTCGACCAATGAAACCAAAGCAGGATGTCGACATGCTTCGCATTGGCGTAGCGCACCAGGTCGGGAACCCACGCGTCTTTCCAGCCCTCGTCGACAAGAACGTAAGGGATGCCGTTGCGCGCCGCAAAATCCACATAGGCACGCTGCCGCTGAGGGTCGGAAGGGCTGTCGTGTTCGCTGAGCCAGGACCATGCGACCTTGCCCGGTCGTACCCATGAGGTGTCGGTGAGTTTCGATGCATCAGCCAGATCATCCACCAGCGTGGATTCGGTCACCGTGGCGAGGTCACCGGCGATGACGGTGCGCCACGGCGTGATGCCCGTGCTGTCGACACGCCCGTCAGCGAGGGTCAGTTGCCAGTCGGTGGTTCCGACGGTGTGGTGCAGGCGGCTCCCGTCGTAACGACCATCGGCATTGGCCTCAGTGACCAACACATAGTTTTCCCCGATACGAAACAACGAGGGATAGCCGTAATCGCCCGAAACGGCGGCACCCGCGGTGGTCTCAATCCGCTCCTTTTCGTATTGCGGCCCGTAGGGTAGAAGCCATGCCCTGGCATCCGCAGGAACGATAAAGCGGGTGGCTTCGCCGAGCACGGTGGCTCGTGTCGCACCGGGTAATTCATAGCGGAAGGCCACGCCGTCATTGGCCACCCGAACCACCACGTCGAGCGCTTGCCCAGAGGCGTTACGCAGCGAGTAGCGCGTCTCGGCCAGGTTTGCGCTTCGATCGAGGCGCTTGCCTGTCGTCATGCGGTAACGCTCGCTCAGCTGCCGCGTCTGTGTCCCCACGAGCTTCATGTCGTGGGTGAGATCGGCGTCGGCTGTACGAAGCCCGAGGACCTCGTCCACCAGCGGCCCGCCCTTCGGGTCGGTGATCGAAAGGACGGGTCGACCGCCGTCGCGGAAGACCAGCGTCGCCAGGGGCGGGCTAGCGAAAGCCGGTACGGCAATCAGGGCGGCAAGGGCGGCGGAGAGACGGCGTAGTCCCCTCGAACGGGCTTCAGACGGCATTCGTGCTTCCTCTGGTTAGTCCTTGAATATAGCCGGCGTCCCGACCCAGATCATGCGCACCTCGGACTTCCCGGCGTTACGCATGCTGTAAGGATGCCTCTGGTCGAAGTGCGCACTGTCACCGACGTTCAGCACGAACTTCTTCCGGCCTACCGTCATTTCGAGCGTACCGCTGAGGATGTACCAGAAGCCCTCGCCTTCCCGATGGATCGTGGGGGCCACGAGGCCGGGCGGAACGATCAGCCGCAACGCTTCCATCTTGCGTTCGGGATGCCGACCGCTCAAACGCTCGTAGACCACCGGCGATTCCAGGTCGATCCGGTCGTGCTCGCCGGCCCGGCAGACGATCTGCCCCGGCGTGGGTACGCCGACGAAGTAATCGACGTCCACATCGAGCGCCTGGGCGATGGCCTCCAGTGAGAGCAGTGATGGATGAGCGAGGTTCCTCTCGACCTGCGAGAGGAACGGGATGGAAAGGCCTGAACTGCCGGCCAGGGCCTGCAGGGTGAGCCCCAGGCCCCGTCGTCGGTCGCGAATCGCGGAACCGATACTCAGTGCTGCGGCCATGGTTACGAGCTGTGGTCGCTGCTGATGAGCCAGCGTGTGCCGACCTTATGGAAAAGCAGTGTGGTGATCCCCGAGACCTCGGCGCCGGTGTCCGGTTTGAGGTGGTAGCGACCGACGACAAAGGCGTACTGGGAACCCAGCGGTTTGACGTCGATCAGTTCCAGGGTGAGCTTGCCCAGGCTGGCGCCGGGCTTCTGAAAGCGCGAGGCATACATCGCTTCGATCGCCTCATACCCCTCGATGGTGCCGCTCGCGCTTACATAGCGGGTGCCCGGGGCATGCTCGTAGCACTCCATGAAGGTCTTCAGGTCACCGGCCGACCAGGCGGCAGCACTGGCGTCGAGCGCCTGCTTGATGGCCTGGGAGGTCGACACGGCCGGTGTTTCAGCCGACACGGAGGCAGTCATCGCCACTGCGCCCACGGCACAGAAAAGAAAGGACATGGTTTTCATGGCACCCCTTGAGCATGAGAGAAGTAGCGAAACCTTTTAGGCGGCTATCTGCGGCTGCCACCCGATCCTATCGTAAAAAGCTTGACGTCATCAAAACTTTTTGATCTGATCGAATCACGGAAGCTGCACCGCAGCAAATGTGGTTCAGACGGCTATACATCCGGTGCCAGGGGATCGAAGGCGCAGCCGGTCAGGGACATCCGGCATCAACCGAGCAAGGGCCGTCGCCCATGGCTTTCGTCCATGGCATCGACGTCCGGGGGCAACGCACACGAACTCAAGAACACGCTCGCATCGACGAGCGTGCGTAAGAGGTATGCACGTTCAATTCGCTGGGGAGTTCCATGAACCACGATTTCAAGCGCACCCTTATCTACACGGCCCTGCTTTCCGCGGCCCTGGTTTCGGGCGTGGCCAGCGCACAGGACACGGCTGCCCCCTCCCCCGCCAACGAGAAGAAGAAGGCCCAGGCGTCCGACACGCCGCAGACCCTCGAAGGCATCACGGTGACTGCCGCCAAGCGCGAGCAGGATATCCAGAAGGTGCCGATCAGCATGACCGCGCTGACCGGAGAACAACTCGAGCGACAGGGCGTCACCAGCCTCGTCGACCTGGCGCGCATTGCACCGTCGTTGACCGTCGCGTCGTCGGGCCCCGGCGAGAACAACCTGATCATTCGCGGCATCTCATCGAGCGCAGGCTCCGCCGCTACCGTCGGCTATTACCTGGACGATGTGCCCATCGCGGCATCGAGCAATGCTGCGCTGCTGTCGACGCGAGGTGTCATCGACCCTTCGGTGTTCGACATCGAGCGCGTCGAAGTGCTGCGCGGACCGCAGGGTACGATCTACGGCTCCAGCTCCATGGGCGGTACGGTCAAGTACGTGACCAACCAGCCAGACCTGGATTTCGTCGAGGGCCGCATCAAGACGGATGTCTCGGGTACGTACCACGGCGGCCCGAACGCCAACGTCAACGGCGTGCTGAACGTCCCCCTGATCAAGGATGCGGTCGCACTGCGCGTGTCCGCCTACTATCGCGACGACGACGGTTATATCGACCGCTATCCGATCTCGCCGTCCAACTATCTCGAGGCGGATCCGGACGGCAAGAAGAAAGACAACGTCAACACGTATAAGACCTACGGCACGCGCGTGGCGTTGCTGATCAAGCCGGACGATACCCTTACCATCACGCCCAGCTTCATCTACCAGTATTCCAAGCTGGGATCGCCGTTTACCTATGACAAGATCCCGGCGACGCTCGACCATCCGTACCAGGTGCGCGACGTCAACGAAGCCAACGTGCAGAAGTCGACGATCTCCAATATTGCCATCCACAAGCAGTTCGACGCATTCGAACTGATGTCGTCGTCCTCGTACTTCACCCGCGATGTCAACCTCCGCGACGACAGCTCCAAGGTCATCAACTACTTCTTCGGCTTGCCGAGCGTCTATCCGACCACGATGTACGGCAGCTACAAGAACAAGGAATTCACCGAGGAATTGAGGGCCACCAGCAAGTTTGACGGTCCGGTACAGGCGATCCTCGGTGCGTTCTATCACGATGTCCGCGCACCACTTGAGTCGTCCATTCCGTATCCTGCCGGATTCAACGAGACGTTCAACAACCCCTTCCCGACGTATTCAACGATCTACGCGGGCACACGTAACGCTACCCTCGACGAGTACGCCGTGTTCGGCGAGTTGTCCTGGAACATCACCGATAAACTGAAGGCCAGCGCCGGCATCCGTGCGTTTGAGGTCAAACAAGGCTTCTCGCAGGGCGGCGACGGCCTGCTCAATGGCGGCCCGAGCTTCGTGCACAGCAATTCAAAAGATTACGGCAGCACGCCGAAGTTCACGCTGCAGTACCAGATCACTCCTGAGAACATGGTCTACGCCACGGCCTCCCAGGGTTATCGACCGGGTGGCCCGAACAATCCTGCGCCGGCGGCACTTTGCGGTTCGGAAGTGGCCGGGCTGGGTCTGAGCCAGTCGCAGTTGAACAAGTACAACCCGGACACCCTGTGGAACTACGAGCTGGGATTCAAGAGCGCGTGGCTGGAGCAGCGCTTGCTCATCGACGCATCCGTCTACCACATCGATTGGGACCACGTGCAGCAGCAGATCGTGCTCGGTTGCGGCTACAACATCACCGCCAACTTCGGTAAGGCCGTCAGCCAGGGCGCGGAACTGGAAATGAAGTTCCTTCCCGTCAATGCAGTGACGTTGAGCGCTGGTTTCAGCTACAACGACGCGCACCTGAAGAACGACGTGCCCGGCACCTCGGCGAAGGACGGCGACCGCCTTGTGAACGTGCCCCGCTTTACCGGCTCGCTCGCGGCCGAGTATCGCCATCGGGTCAATGTGCAGTACGACGGCTTCATGCGCGCCGACCTAAGCTATGTCGGAAACTCGAACTTCCTGTATGACCGCGATAGCCCGTTCTATCGCCGCGGCGGCTTCGCCACCACTAATGTCCGCATGGGCGTGGAGGGTCGGAACGGCTTCGATATCTCGCTCTATGCCACCAACCTGTTCGACAAGCGCGGCGAGACCGACCTGCCCGTCGCTATCTCGGCCGATCTGCCGACGACGCGCCGGGTGGCCCTTAACCAGCCGCGTACCATCGGCGTCACGCTGCAGTACCAGTACTGATGGGCGGCGCGATGGACCGCACGTCCTATACGCATCACCTGGCGATCGCTACTTCCGTCGTCGAACCTGATATCCACCTGGATGATAAACACCTTGTCACGTCGCTTCGAGGCTTCGGCATCGAGGCGACTGCTTGCGTCTGGAATGACCCCATAGTGGATTGGACGAAGTTCGACGCCGTGCTGATTCGGTCGACATGGGATTACTTCAAGCACTACGCCAGCTTTAAGCAATGGCTGGGTCAGCTACCCGTACCGACGATCAACAACAAAGAACTATTGCTCTGGAATAGCAACAAACGCTACCTGATCGAGTTGGAGAGATTCGGCGTTCAGATTATTCCGACGCAGATCGTGCCGGCACGGCAGTTGCAGAGCATCTTGGCAGCGATGCCCGCCCGCGAGGTGGTGATCAAGCCAACGGTGAGCGGTACGGCATGGCACACGGTGCGCGGAGTGGCTGGCGAAGCGGCGTTCCATGAAGTCGTTGCGCAACTCCCGTTGGAGTTTGAATATCTGGTGCAGCCCTATCTGCCGGAAGTTGCCAGCGATGGGGAGTGGTCCTTGCTATTCTTCGACGGGGAATACAGCCACGCCGTCATCAAGCGACCCAAGGCTGGCGACTATCGTGTACAGAGCGATTTCGGCGGCGTCGCCCTGGCGGCCGAACCAGGTGCAGACCTGATTGCCAGCGCGAGTCGTGTCCTGGAGGCTACGGCGGCAATCGGTCATGCCGACGTCGCCTATGCACGCATAGACGGGGTTATCTCTCAGGGACGTTTCTTGCTGATGGAACTGGAAGTGATCGAGCCCTTCCTGCATCTCGGAAATCGAGCCGACGCGTCAGAACGCTTTGCTGCGAATTTGTACATGCGATTGGCAGACTCGGCGAACGATGCGGTCCGCTAGGGCCGAACTCCCCTCGTTTTTCACCGTACCGGCACTGCCTCGAGCGAGGCGCAGCCAGCCGGCCACGCCCCTCCCCGGGTTACTCGAGATCGCCGAGCTTCGCGTTCTTCGTGGGTTCCTTCAGCCACGTACCGACGTCATTGCCAATCTCCTTGGTAATGCGTTCCAGCACCGAGCAATTGCCCTTGAACTGACCGAACGCGCCGCCCATGGAGATGCGGCGGTCCTTGAAGTTACCGATAACCTCGCCGCCCTCGTAGAGCTTGCCTTTGATCGCCATGGATTTGTGATGGCCCATGAAGGCATTGCCATCGGCGACGGCCTCGTAGATCTCCAGTTCGAGGATCCGGCCCGGGCCAGCCGTAGTTGCTTCGGACGAAATATCGACCGTCAGGCCGTTATCCTTCGCCGATGACACGATGGCATCGGGCAGCTGCTCTTCCAGCTTGCATTCGGTCAGCACCGATTTCGCGATATCGGCGTCTTCATTAAACGTAACCGGCTTCTTCAGCGTCACGCTACCACCGGCGGATGCCGCCTGCGCCACGACCAGCATCGCCATCGCGGCGATGATTTGCTTCGTCATATCGATTTCCCTGTCTGACTAAAATGCCTGCCCCCCTGTACGACGGGCGCGAAATTGTAGTACGCCGCGCACAAAAAAAGAGGTTCTTCGCGGATTACCGGGGCCCGGGCGCTCAGCTTTCAGGCCGTGCATTCTTTCGCACCTCGCACCTCGCACCTCGCGCTTGGCTCGGCTTCGCCATCGCTCTCTACACTTGGGCGTCTCGCGGGGGAGACCTTGGTGCCCACCCTCGCTGCTCAGACAGTCCTCCGCGTTCGGTGCGGAAGGCCGCTTCGCGGCCCATGTATCTATCTGGCCTACGGCCGCTCCACTTGTGCGGAACTCGCCTCGAGGGTGGACACCAAGGTCTCTCACGACGATACGGTGGAGTGGAAGGCGAGCCGTGGCGTGGTGCCGTCGTCGGCCCCGGCCGCTTCCGGAACACCGGGGCGATGCGGACGCGGTTGCTAGCACCCGGTTGCCCAACACCTTCCTCGCGCCCGTGCTGACATGCCGGCTGACGATGCTGCCGCGTGCTTTGGCTCGACCCACGCGAACCTCAGGGCTCGGGAGAGTCTTCGGTGCCCACCCTCGAGGCGAGTTCCGCACAAGTGGAGCGGCCGTAGGCCAATAAGAACACGGGCCGCGCAGCGGTCTTTCCGCTACGAAACGCGGAGGACTGTCTGAGCAGCGAGGGTGGGCACCGAAGGCTCTGCGCCGCGACGTCACGCTCTGCGCCGCTACGTCCACGCCCGCAACGACGTCCCCGGAATTCCGCGATGAACCAAAAAAGAGCCCCCGCCCGGGGAGGGCGGAGGCGATCTGGGGAGTTGCATGTTGCTGCCGTCGGGGCGGATCGACCGCCCCGCGGCTTTTATTGTTGTGCGAAGTTGCTAAAGCGCTTGCCGATCAGAAGTCGTAACGGGCGGTGAAACGCACGGCACGCGGATCGGTGTAGTTCAACTCGCGGTCGTACAGCGGGCTGACGGTGGTGCGGGACTGCGCGTAGCGGAAGTTGTACGACGTTGGCGTCTGCTTGTTCAGCACGTTGAGCACATCGATCTGGAAGGTCAGGTTCTTGTCCAGCCAGGTCGGGGTGTAGGCAACGTTGAGGTTGACCAGGTACGTCCAGGGTGCCGAACCGTGCGAACCGCGCGGCGAGAACTCATAACCCGGGGTGCCAGGCAGGCCGCAGAAGAAGTAGAACGAGCCGTTGTACAGGCCGCGGTCGGCGGTCGGGTAGAAGCTCGTGCAGCTCTTCGGGCGACCCGAAGCGATCTGCGCGTTCGCGCCGAAGCGCCAGTCGTCGTTCAACTGGAAGTAGCCGAACGCCTTGATCTGGTGCGTGCGGTCGTTGGGCAGGCGGCCGTTGGCGCCGACCATCAGCTGCGGCAGATCCCAGTCCTGCGTGACCGAGACATCGGGCTGGCCACCGTTACCGGTATCCAGATCCGACGCCAGCTGGCCTTCGGTATTGCCGTAGCTGCGCGACCACGTGTAGTCGATGCGGCCGTACCAGCGATCGGCAAACGGATGCTCCAAGTACAGGTCCATCGCATAGTACTTACGCTTGAGCCTGCCCAGGTTGAGCTGGTCGCGGGTGTAGGTCACTTCGTTGAACGAGCCATCTGCCTGCTCGACGCGGAACGTGTTGGCCACGCCCGGGTTGAACAGGAAGCACGCGCCACCCAGCACCGGGGTGCAGGTATCGTCGATGGCGCTGCGCAGCTGGCGCCAGGTCAGCTTGACGCCCCAGTTGTATTCGGCGCTGAGTGCCTGGTCGAGACCGGCGATGTACTCGTCCTGGTAATGCGACTTCAGGCCCTTGGCGGCGACGGTGCGGGGGTCGGGTGCGTTGCCGCACTCGAGGTTGGTGCTGACCGCCTGCGTGCCATTACAGGTATAGCCGACTGCCGCGTTGACCGGCACGTTGACCAGACCGGTCGGTACGCCCGTGTTCGGATCGACGCCGGTGTACGTGAAGTACTCGTTGGTGCCCAGCGAGCCCGACGCAGCACGCAGCGCGACGTTGTTGGGCATGGCCAGGTGGTAACGACCTGCGTTGGCGTAGACCTTCATCGTCGAGTCGCCGAACACGTCCCACGACACACCCAGGCGCGGAGCCAGCTGATGACGCTGGGACGCGTAGATCTCGTTGTTGCCGTTGTAGTTGTTGAACTGTTCGTTGCGCAGGCCGAGGGAGAGCATCCACCGGTCGGTCACCTGCCAGCGATCTTCGATGTACTGCGATTCCTGGACCGTGCGGATCTTGGCGGACGTAGTCGTGTAGTTGCGCACGACGTAGTAACCCTGGTTACCGAGACCACCGGCGGCCGCAGGCGAACCCACGCCGTGGCCGGCATCGATCGCGGCATTGGGGTTGTTCTGGAAGTTGTAGGCCCAGCTGTAGCCGCCCGGCAGCGACGTACCGCTGAAGGACTTGGCTTCCTGGTGATCCGCACCGAAGCGGATGTCGTGGTCGCCGATGCGGTACTCGAAGTCGAGTCGACCACCCTTGGTCTTGTCTTCCGCACCCGGCACGCGCACGGCGGCCGCGTAGGTCTGGCAGCTGCCGTAGACCAGGCCCGGCGCGCGGGACTGTGCCGTGGCCGTGGTGATCTGCGGGCAATTCGGGTCGTAGTTATAGGGCAGCTGGATATGATCCAGGTGCTGCTGTCCGTACAACGCCGACACGGTGAAGTCATCGGTCAGATAACCGGTGTACTTGCCGATATACATGTCGCCGCCGTCCTTCTGGTACACGCCGCCGTTCTGCGTCGTGCCGTGAGAGTCGTCGGCGTAGTTGAAACCGTAGGTCTTCGAGGTGTATTCGGTCTTGTCCGAGACACCGGTGAATTCGAGGTGGTGGTCGTCGGTGAGATTCCAGTCGACCTTAGCCAACCAACGGGGAATCTTGTAGGTGTACTCGTTCCAGCCATTGGACTTGGCGGTGGTGGAGGTAATCGCACCGGCGGTGGTCGTGGTGCCGATGCCCTGGCCCTCACGACGGTTCATCTCCGCATCGACGTAGACGAACAGTTTGTCCTTGATCAGCGGGCCGCTGGCGTAGACACCGACCGTCGAGCGCCAGGATGCGTCCTTCTTGTAGTACTGGTAGATCGTGCCATCGGTCGACGGATAGGCGCCGGTATCCGGGTAGTACGAATTGCGGCGATTGCTACGGGTGCCTGACGGCTCCCAGATCGTGTAGACGCCACCCTTCCATTCGTTGGTGCCGCGCTTGCTGACGATATTGATCACGCCGCCGGTGGAGCGACCGAATTCCGCGCCGTAGCCACCGGTGAGCACCTGCTGCTGGTCGATCGCATCGAACGGGAGCTGCGTGAGGCCGATGGCCGTCAGCGGATTGGTGACGGCGTAGCCGTTGATGAAGTATGCGTTCTCGGACGACGCGGAGCCGCCGAAGCTGGGCACCGGATTGCCGAGCGCATCTTTGTAGCTGGCGTTGGCAATGACGCCCGGGGCGAGCAGCGCGGCAGCCAGCACGTCACGGGCAATCGGCAGCTTATTGAGCTGCTCGGCGGTGAGCACGGTGCGCGTATCGACGGACGAGACGTCAATGGTCGGCATGGCCGATGCGTTGACCGATACGCCCTCGAGCGTGGCAGCCTCGGTGGCCGAAGCGGCCGCGCCAAACGAAACTTCGGAACCGCCCGAGATCGTCACCGTGACATTGTCGCGGGTGCTGACCACGGCGCCGTTGTTCTCCAGCGACACTTTGTAGTTGCCGGGCGGCAGTGAAGTGACGCGGTAACGACCGCTGCTGTCCACGGGAATCGAGCGCGAGAAACCGGTGTCGGCACTCGAAACGGTAACGGTGCTGCCCTGCTGGCTGACCTGGCCGAAAATCGAACCGGTAACGTTCGACTGGGCCACGACGGCGCCCGAGACGGTGCCGAGGCCGATGGCGAGCGCCAGCGCGGTTCGGCGTCCCAGCATCGAGGCGCTAGTGATACGAGAATTCATGTTGCGGATTCCCCCTGGAAAAAGCCGCTGTATCGCAAGATTCTGCGAACGACGGTTAGCCGATCCCGCCCCGGTTAAGAACCAGGTGTCTGCATCAATCGGCTGCCAAAACCCCTAAGTGAGTGCATTCCTCCCCGGAACGCCCTCCCCCCAAACATCGCAAGGACTCGCGATGCGCCGTAACATATACAAAATAACTTACGAGCAAACAACCGGTTTTTCACGATTTATATACGTGTCATCGCAAGTACTTACGCGATGGTAACGACGGCCTATGCCGCGAAATTCGCGGTCGCACAGGCACTTGCACGTCATTCATCTATGACTTTCGGCCTATGGACGAAAATTTTCTAAGAAACATTCCTAGTTCGGGCAGGCTTACCCGCCCTGTTCGCCTTACCAGTCGGTCGGCCGATAATCCTTCAGGAACTGGCCCCAAACGTGTTCGCCGGTGTTGATGCCACTGATGATCGGGTCGACGATGCGCGCCGCACCGTCGACGATGTCCAGCGGCGGGTGGAAACGCTCTTCCAACACCTTTTTCGCTGCCAGATCGGCCGGATCCTCATCCGTCACCCAGCCAGTGTCGACGCTGTTCATGTGGATGCCGTCGTTGTGGTAATCCGTGGCTGAGGTGCGCGTCATCATGTTGAGCGCGGCCTTCGCCATGTTGGTGTGTGGATGGCGCGTGGTCTTGAAGTTGCGGTAGAACTGGCCTTCCATCGCTGACACGTTGACGATGTGCTTGTCGCGATCGGCCGTGCGCAGCATCAGAGGCTTCAGGCGCGCGTTGATGATGAACGGCGCGATGGCATTGACCAGCTGCACCTCCAGCAATTCCACCGACGGCACTTCGGCCATCAGCAATCGCCACGAATTGCGTTCGCGCAGGTCGATCTGCTGCAGGTCCTGGTCGAGCCGGCCCTCGGGGAACAGGTGGCTCTGCGCAAGCAGCTCTTCGGGCAGCAGCGGCATCTGGGATAGTTCGGCCGCGCGGGTCAAGCCGGGCAAGTCCGTCGCGCGACCAGCGTCGGGCAGGATGTTCGAGCCGCGCAAGCCTTCATAGTGACCGACGAGTTTGCGCACGTGTTCGGGCATGTCGTGCAGCGCAGCCGTCTCGCCGTCCATCATGTGTGCGTAGAACTCGGGTGGTCGACGCACGGTCTGGCAGGCGTTATTGATGATGAAGTCCAGCCGTGGCCGCGTGGCGACCAGTTCCTGGCAGAACGCTTCGACGCTCGGCGTATGACGCAGGTCCAGCCCATAGACCTGCAGGCGATGGCCCCATTCTCCGAAGTCCGGTTCCTCCGCATAGCGTGCCGCCGAGTCGCGCGGGAAGCGCGTGGTGACGATCAGTTCCGCACCGGCGCGCAGCAGTTTCAGGCCAGCCTGATAACCGATTTTCACGCGACCACCGGTCAACAGTGCGACGCGACCGCGCAGGTCGACCAGCTCGGTGCGCTTGGCATAGTTGAACGGGGCGCAGTCAGGGCACAGCTGATCGTAGAAGAAATGGATCGCCGAATATTTCTTCTTGCACACATAGCAGTGCTTGGGCTCGATCGATTCGCGCGGTTGCGCGGCATCGGCGTCGGGCGCGATGTCGTTCGCCTCGAAACCCTCCGGAGCAAACACGTTCGGCGTGGTGAATACCGGCTTGCGGCGCAACGCGCGGATGCCGGTCTGGTTGAGCACCGTGTCCTCGGCCTGGATCTTCGACGCATGCCGTGCCTTCTGGGCAGCCTTCAGCCTGACCCGACGCTCGCCCGGGTCGGGGTGGTAGACCTGCGCCACCGCCTGGTACAGGCGCTGGCGGTCGTCCGCCGGCAGGCTGTCCAGCATGAGTCGATCGGCGGCGACCGATTCAAGCAGCTGCGCGGCTGCGCGCAAGCGCTCCAACAGAGCGGTATCGGCTTCGCCAGCCGGTGGCGTAATAGTGTTCAAGAGCTTGATCCGTAACGAGAAAGGCCGCACGGCGCGGAGGTGATGCAAGGACGGACCACGCGTAGCGAGCCGCCTATTTTGCCCGTTATGGACAGGCTTGGGGGCGCCTAGTGTTTCTTAGCTAGGTAGTGGGGTTGCCGGAATGGATGCGCATTGGCAAATGCCGGAAGTTCAAAGCAGCGCTTCCCGAGCGCCGCTACCCCAGGGAACGCCGCAAGGTCCAGGCCATGAAGCTCGGCCAGGACGATCTGGCCGGCGATGCAGATGTCGGCGATGGTCGGCGCGGTCCCTAGCGCAAAGGGATCGGCTGGGCGCCGCGACAGCAGGCGCTCGTACGTCGCCAATCCTTCCACCGTCCAATGCCGCACCCAGGCGTCGATGGCAGCCGCATCGGCACTCAATACCTCGCCGAGATACTTGCGAACGCGCGGTATGACGAGAGGATGCGCATCGGCGGCCGAAACCAGGGCGAGCGAGCGGGCATAGGCTCGCTCTTTTGCGTCGGCCGGTAGTAGCCGAGGCTCCGGCTGGAGGTCGTCCAGATATTCCATGATGGCAAGCGACTGGAAGATGCGATGGCCGTCGTGAACGAAGGTGGGAACCACGTGCTCCGCGTTCACTTCGGCATATTCGGCATCGAACTGGCGACCCGAAAGAATGTCGATTTCGATTTCCTCGAAACTGAGCTTCTTCAATGCAAGGGCAACACGGACGCGGAATGCCGCATTCGAACGCCAGAAACCATAGAGCTGGATAGTCATTGCCATTAATCCGATAGGGGATGGGAGCCGCCCGCCTGAAATTGCGAGCTTAAATCGAGCGCTAGTACGGTAAAGGCCTGGGCGGCGGCACTCCGGTAAGCCGCTTTGCGCCAGAGTAGCGCGGCCGTCCGTTGAAGCGTTTGCGGCTCGAGCGCAATGGCGAACAGATCCCTGCTGCCACTGGCGATGCCGGCCGGAAGAAGCGTCGATAGGGTCGTTCTCCGTACCGACTCAACCACGGCCGAGATCGAATTGGCCTCGATGGCGACAGTCGGCTGGATGTGATTCTCGCGGCAGTATCGATCGATCAGTTCTCGCGTTGCGAATTCTTCGGTCAGGAGGATCAACGACTCGCCGGCGATATCCTGCGCCCCTACCCTGCGTCGCTTCGCGAGCGGATGTCGTCGTCCTACGACCAGGGCGAGCGACTCGATCATGAGCGCGACGGTTTCGACTTCGGCGGAACGGACATCGTCGAACGCGATGCCGACATCGAGCACGTCAACGGCAAGTAATGCCTCCATGCGGTCCTGGGGCATCTCTCTCAGTGAGAGGCTCACATTCGGGTATCGCTTGTGAAACGACTCGACCAAGGGCCCGGCGAAGTAGGACGTGAACGTCGGTGTCAGGCCTATACGCAGCGATCCCCGACTGAGGTCGGTGACATCATGAATGGCCCGCTTCCCCTCCTCCAGATCCCGTAGGGCCTTGCGCGCATAGGTCGCATACGTCTCGCCGGCATCGGTCAATCGTGTCACGCGCCCCGAGCGATCGAAGAGCTGCGCACCGAGGCTTTCCTCGAGCTGCTTGATCTGCTGGGACAACGCCGGCTGAGAGACGTGCAGGGCCAGCGCGGCACGCGTAAAGCCGCCGTTCTCTGCGACGGCCAGGAAATATCGGACATGGCGGGAGAGCATGCATGATCCATAAGAAAAACCGATGGCCAGCATTATATATCGGTATTTTACGTTATGAACCGTCGGGCCTAGTCTCGCTTCCACCAGCCAGACCGAGAGCCCATCGTGAAAGACCTCATCAACGGCATCCTTAAATTCCAGCGTGACGCTTTTCCCGCCAGGGCGAAGCTTTTCAAGAACCTTGCCGAACACCAGAGCCCTCGGACCCTGTTCATCTCGTGCTCCGACAGTCGCCTCGTTCCCGAGCTGGTCACCCAGCAAGAGCCAGGCGAGCTTTTCGTGATCCGCAATGCCGGCAACATCGTGCCGTCCTACGGCCTGGAAGCCAGCGGCGAAACGGCGACGGTGGAATACGCCGTGGTCGCGTTGAAGGTGACAGACATTGTCGTCTGCGGTCATTCGAACTGCGGAGCGATGTCGGCCGTGGCCAATTGCACATGCATGACACACATGCCCGCCGTCGCCGACTGGCTCCGTTATGCGGACTCGGCTCGTGTCGTCAACGAGGCGAGGTCCCACGAAAGTGCCGCCGCCAGGATCGAAGCGATGGTTCGCGAGAACGTCATCGCGCAACTGGCTAACCTGCAGACGCACCCGTCCGTGCGACTCGCCCTGAAAGAGGGGCGCCTCGCCCTGCACGGCTGGTACTACGACATCGAGAGCGGCGCTGTCGATGCGTATGACCACGCGACCGGCAACTTCGGTGCGCTGGCCGGTCACCCCTCCGCCCGCGCAGCAGCTTGACCCCACACCCCACGCACAAAGAGACCTGACATGACCCAGATCCAGTTTCGCAACACCTCCCGCCTGGACCTCGCCGATACCATCGTTCTGGCCAAGGCGAAGAAATCGCTGACCTACGCACAGCTTGCCGAGGGCACCGGTTTGTCCGAGGCATTCGTCACCGCCGCGCTGCTCGGCCAGCATCCGTTGCCGGCGAACGTTGCCGGGATCGTCGGCACCAAGCTCGGCCTGGACGCGGACGCGATCGCCCTGCTCCAGACCATGCCCGTTCGCGGAAGCATCGAAGGCGGCGTTCCCACCGATCCGACCATCTATCGGTTCTACGAAATGATCCAGGTTTACGGAACCACGCTGAAAGCGCTCGTCCACGAAAAGTTCGGCGACGGCATCATCAGCGCGATCAACTTCAAGCTTGATGTGAAGAAGGTCGCCGATCCGGATGGCGGCGAACGTGCGGTCATAACGCTGGACGGGAAGTATCTTCCGGTAAAGCCGTTCTGAGGCATTTCGTGAAGAGCGCGAGGCTATAGGGAACGCCTATAGCGCGGATAACGTATCGATCTTGGACGCTGGAACAAGTCTGCCGCATTCTCGCGGCAGTTCAACGACAGCAGGACCTTCCATTGTCAACTAACGCAGACTTTGAACTTTACGCATTCTGGCGTACCGCGGCGACGCATCGGGTACGTATTGCGCTGAACATGAAGGGATTGCTCGCGAACGAGCGATTCGTCGATCTGGACAAAGCCGAACAGACGTCCCCGGCGTTCCTCGCGATCAGTCCCGCGGGCGTGATCCCCGCCTTGATCGAAGACAGCTACCCGCCGTTGACCCAGTCGATGGCTATCCTGGAGTTCCTCGAGGAGAAGGTGGCTGACCCACCCCTGCTCCCGAGTGATCTGCATGGACGGGCACGGGTTCGGTCCATCTCCGCCATGCTGGTGACCGACACCAATCCCTTGCTTCCGCCTCGCGTAAAGAAGTACCTGACACTGCACGGTGGCTTTGACGAGGCCGCGTGGCATGCGTGGCAGGTTCAGTGGTTGACGTCCAGTCTGGAAAGCCTTGAAAGGCGCCTGGCGAGCGAGTCACAAACGGGCGAGTTCTGTCACGGCGACCATCCCACCATGGCGGATATCTGCCTGGTGAGCCTGGTTTTCCGCGCCCAGGCCTTGCAGATCGACCTCGACAGCACGCCGACCATACGCGACATCGTGAAGAACTGCGCTGCGCTCGATGCGTTCGCTCGCGCGCACCCTCTTCTTCAGGAGGGCGCGCCGTCCCGCTGATGGGGTCGGGCCGCATTCAATGCGTAGCCGCCGATGAAAAAGATCAAATCGGTACGTAATCCGACAAGCAAGGCCACCCGATTGATTGTTTCATGGTGGGGTCGGGAAACTCCAAGCAGAGGAGTACGTAACATGGCTAGAACCATCCTCATCACTGGTGCGGGCTCGGGCCTGGGCGAAGGCGCTGCAATCGGGCTTGCCAGGGCTGGTCATAACGTTATTGCGACTGCGGAGTCATGGCCGCAGGTAACGGCGCTTCGCGACAAGGCCGCTGCGATGGGCTTGGAAAACCTCACCGCCACCCGGTTAAACATGTGGGATGAATACGATATCGCCAATGCGGCGAAGCTTGATTTCGACGTGTTGGTGAACAACGCCGGCATCGGCGAAGGCGGCCCGATAGCAGAGATCCCGATCGCCCTGGTCAAGCACAATTTCGAGGTCAACGTGTTCGCCCTGCTGGATCTGACGCAGCGGGTTGTCCGTCGCTGGGTCAAGGCCAAGGTCAAGGGCAAGGTGGTGTTTACATCGTCGGTGCTCGCGGTCATCAGCCCCGGCATGGTCGGCTCCTATTCGGCGACTAAACACGCCATACAGGCAATCGCCGAAGCGATGCAGGACGAGCTGAAGGAGTTCGGCATCCAGGTCCAGACCATCAATCCAGGGCCGTTCTTTACAGGCTTCAACGAGCGCATGGTCGAGGCCGCGTATCGCTGGCTCGATGACGACGTCAACTTTACCAGCCGTGCCTCGTTCAAGAACCAGGCCGATGCCCTGCTCGACAAGCCGGAAATGCGTCTCGATCCGAAGGACATGATCGGCAAGATGGTCGAGCTGATACCCGAGCAGACCGGTACATTCCGGAACATCTTCCCGAAGGATACGGCCGACTGGGCCGTCGCTGCCGGGCAGCAGATGTGGGAACGAACGATCTGACCCTGAAGGGGGCCACGGTCACCATGAAGGGGTTCATGGTGACGGGCGGCGCACCTTCACTGTCGCCAATGCCAAACCCAGGTAGCCAATGCCACTGCCTGCAATAACGTCGACCATTCGCACTAGTGCGACATGTTCACCGCCAGCCACGCTCAATCCCATGACGACCAGGGATGAGCGGATGCCAAAGGCGGGGCCATAGGGCTTGATCGCAACGAGTGTCAGCAGCGCCCCGAGACCTAGAAGCGCCACCGTCCATAGCTCGTGCGGTAGATATCCTGCGATAATCGCTCCCGACATGGCGCCCAGGGAGCCTCCCACGACCCGTGCCCGCATCTTGGATCGACTAAGTAAAGGATCGGCAGCAACGATGATCGCCGACCATATCAACCAGTGGCTGTGCGTTACCGGAAAACTGACCGCCAACAGGACGGCGGTCAGGACCCCTATCACGCCCGTACCAACCAACCATGTTGCGTAAGCCACTGTCGGCTCCGGGGCATCGGCGACCGGCAAGGTGGTGCAGTCGGACAATGGCTGCTTTTCCCTGATCTGGAGCCAGACCCTCCATGCAATCACGGGCACACAGGCGCAAGTCAGGATCGAAAACACATAGCCCATGTGCAAGACATGACCCGATGTCACCTCGTCCGCGAGCTGCGAACTCACGTACAGCATAGGAACGAGAGCAAAGAGAGCTGCTGGGCGCAATGCAGGATGCCTGTTGCCAAGCTGTGTGCCCAGGGCTGCGTAGACCACCACCAGAACAAGATAGATGGCGGGGCTGGATCGTGCCCACAGAAGTGACAACCAGCCGGCTGACACCAGTGCTCCGTGCACTATGGTTCCTGGTGGCGTCAGGTCGCTGCGGTCGGCGGCCACCAGGCTGCATGTAGCTACCAACGCGCACAACAGCCAAACCGGATCATTCGTATAAGCGAACGCAGCGACCACTGGCGTGAGCATGACGAGCGCACGCCACAGCGCACGCCAATGGATGACGTGGGCTAACATGGCTCAGTTGAGGGTGAAGGGATCGGGTGCTACGCCAGACAGCTCAACCCACACCGACTTGCTCTCCGTGTATTCACGCAAGCCATCAACACCATTTTCGCGACCGATACCGCTCTGTTTGAAGCCGCCGAAGGGTGCATTAGGCGCAACGATCCGATAAGCGTTGATCCAGACCGTACCGGCACGAACCTTCGCTGCGACGCGATGAGCACGCTGCACGTTGGTCGTCCAGATGCCACAGGCAAGGCCAAAGTCGGAGTCGTTGGCCAGCGCGATCGCGTCTTCCTCACTGTCGAACGGGATCACCACGAGAACAGGGCCAAATAGCTCTTCCGTCGCGATGGTCATGCGATTGGTCACGCCCGTCAGGATCGTCGGCGCGATGAACAGACCGCCCTTGACTTGGTCAGCACCGCCGCCTGCCGCCACCGTAGCACCATCCTCCGCGGCCTGACGCACAGCCGCCGTAATACGATCGAATTGCACCTGGTTCACGACCGGGCCCATCTCCGTTTCCGGATCGAGCGGATCGCCGAGCTTGATAGTCTTCGCGCGCTCACTGATGCGTCGAACGACTTCGTCGTGAACGGAGCGATGCACCAGCAGACGTGAACCAGCCATGCACGTCTGGCCAGTCGCCGCGAAGATGCCACTGATGGCACCGTTGACTGCGGCATTCAGATCGCTGTCTTCGAAGATGATGTTGGCCGATTTGCCGCCCAGTTCCAGCGATATGCGGGTGAGATTCGCCATGGCCGCCTTGCCGATGGCAATGCCTACCTGGGTCGACCCCGTAAACACGACCTTATCGACCTGCTTGCTGTTGGTCAGCGCAGCGCCGACGGCAGGGCCGCCGGTGACGACATTGAATACACCGGCCGGAAAGCCGGCCTCCTGCATCAGGTCCGCAAACGCCAGGGTCGATACCGGCGTGTACTCGGATGGCTTGACCACGAAGGTGCAGCCGGCCGCCAGGGCAGGTGCCAGCTTCCAGATCATCAGCATGATCGGTGAGTTCCAGGGGGTGATCGCAGCCACCACGCCCACCGGTTCGCGTCGCGTGTAGACCATGAAATTGGTGCGATCGTTCTGCAGCAGCTGCCCATCATTCGATACGGCCAAACCTGCAAAGTAGCGAAACCACTCGGGCATGTACCGCCATTGCACGAGCATTTCCTTGTACAGCTTGCCGTTATCCATGGTCTCGATGCGTGCATACTTTTCTGCATCACGCTCGATCAGGTCGGCAAGCCGCCGCATCAGGGCCGCTCGCTGGAATGCCGTTGTTCGTCCCCAGGGCCCGTTGTCAAAGGCTTCGCGGGCTGCTTCAACTGCAAGCTCGGCGTCATTGGCTTCGGCCTCGGGCACAACGGCCCATGGCTGCTGGTTGTACGGGTTGATACTCAAGGTGGTTTTTCCACCGATGGCGTCGACCCGCCTGCCGCCGATCAGCATGGGGAAGAACTCCAGGCCGGCTGTAAGGGCTTTGTTCGTCATGTCACGCTCCAACTGAGGGAAAGTGGGAGCATCATTCGCCGATCGGACCCTGTGATAAACTCCCCATCACCTGACATGCGATGGTAAAAAATTCCCATGCTCGACTGGGAAAACCTCCATTGTTTCGCCGCCTTTGCGCGCCAACGATCGTTATCGGCGGCGGCAAGGGAGCTCGGCGTCGAGCATGCAACCGTATCCCGCCGCATCGCGGCGCTGGAGAACGAGCTGAAGCTCAAGCTTGTCGATCGACGCGCCCGTGTTTATTACCTGACGGCGGACGGCGATCGTATCGCCGCCATGGCCCAACGCATGGAAGAGGAGGTCTTTGCCGTCGAGCGCGCTGCGCAAGCTGGCCAGGAGGTATTGAGGGGCGAGATCTCGGTCAGTGCCCCGCCGGTGATGACGGCATGGCTGATCGCTCCACGCCTGCATGAATTCCAGCGACAATACCCCGGCATTCGCCTGCGCCTCATCACGGAGACTCGAATCGCCTCGTTGCCCCGTCGTGAGGCCGATCTGGCGATCCGACTGAGTCGGCCGACCGAGCCGGACCTGGTTGCCCGAAAAATCGGCTCCCTGCCATTCTGGCTCTACGGCACCAGGGAATACCTGGCCAGCCATGCGCCAAGCGCGCGTGGCTTTCTGGCTTACGATGAGAGCATGGAGCTCTCCGAGCAACAACAATGGTTGCGAGCCGTACTCAGGGGTCGTCCCCTGGTCATGCAGAGCAACAACCTCGAGGTTCAATATCAGGCCGCACGGCATGGAGCCGGCATCATTAGCCTGCCCTTCTTCGTTGGCGACCACGACACCAGCCTGTCTCGTGTCGAGGACGAAGAATACACCCCCCTGGTTCGCGAGATCTGGCTGGCTGTCCACAGCGATCTGCGTCAGGTGCCCATCGTTCGCGTCGTCATGCCATTCATCACGGCCTGCCTTCAGGAGGGGTTGGGAATTTCTTCACCTGACGAGTGAATCCATATCGGATTTATCACCGCTCGCAAATGCCCGATGATCTGGACTCGCCATCGTAAGGCAGCCATCGAGGACAAGGTAATGAACAAGAAAACGTCGGTTGACATCGTGCACCACTTCTGGCGCGAAGTTTGGCAATTGCGCAATCCCGATGCCATCGATCATCTGGTCGCCGAGGACTTCGTCATCACGTCCGGCGGCGTCGAGATCCGCTCCCGTTCGGAATTCAAGAAATGGGTCACGGCGTTCCTTTCAAAGATCAACGATTTCGAGTTCCACATCGTCGAAACATTCCAGAACGAGAGCGGCGATCGCGTCGCGTCGCGGTGGCGCGTGACGGGCAAGAACAACGGCATCCTCGGAACCTCAGCCTGCCAATCCCCCATCGACATGAGCGGAACCGCGATCTGGCACGTGCGCGAAGACGGATTGCTTCAGCAGAACTGGGTCGAGCGCAACTCCCATGAAGTCTTTCGCAAGCTCCTGGGCGAGTAGTTCGGCATACCGTCCCGAATGAGCCAAGATACCGGCTTCAGTTCTCAGATCGGCCGGGCATGAACGAGGCAAAAGCATCAACAGGCGGAGTCATCGCGCTGGGCGCCACCGTCATCATCTGGGCCTTCAGCTGGATCGTGATGAAGCTGGTACTGCGCTATGTGGGGCCGTTCGACTTCTGTGCCCTGCGCTACGGCATGGGAGCCGTGCTTCTGTTCGTCGTCCTGCTGGTGATGCGTCGACCACTGGCCTGCCCTCCCCTCGCCGGCACCATCGTCACCGGCCTGGCCCAGACCGCAGCCTTCCAGGGCCTGGGTCAGTTCGCGCTCACGTCAGGCGGCACGGGCCACGTGGTCCTGCTGGCGTACGCCATGCCGTTCTGGGCCGTGCTGCTTGCGTGGTTATTGCTTGGCGAGCGCCCACTGCGCCGGAATTGGATCGGGCTGGCGCTGGCGGCCATTGGCCTTACTTTCGTCATCGCGCCATGGAACGGGCTGGGTAATCCGGTCAGTACGGCATTCGCCCTCCTGGGGGGCGTCTGCTGGGCGTTGGGCACGGTCACCAGCAAGCGGATGTTCCAGCGCCACGGGCCCGACCCGCTCACCTTCACCGCATGGCAGATGGCCTTCGGTGCGATCGCGCTGGGCATTGTCACGCTCTTTATCCCCCAGCGTTCGATCGACTGGAGCCCGGCCTTTATCGCTGGCCTGGCTTACTCGGTCATCCTGGCCACCAGCCTGGCCTGGACGCTGTGGCTGCTCGTGGTACGTCGACTGCCTACGGCCGTCGCTTCAGTGTCGTCGCTGGCCGTGCCGGTGATCAGCGTGCTGATGGCCTGGGTCGTGCTTCATGAGAAGCCGACGCCCAGCGAATGGCTGGGCGTGGCATTCATCGTGGCGGGGCTGCTGGCGGTCAGTGGCGTGAAGCTGCGTCGCTAAGATCAGCCACTGAACGTTGGATCACTTGAACATTCAGCCAGCTGGGCGCTGCCAGATAGCCGCACCCTGGTAGATCACCCGAACGCCCCCGTCATTGGCGACGTACAGATAGGCGCCAGTGTGGTTCTCCGTGCTGGTCGACCAGAGTCCGTCACCGCTCGCGTCGTAGCTGACGAAGTTACCGTCACCCTGCATGATCAGGTTCCCGTGGGACGTGCCCGGTTGGCCGATCGTCGCGGTGCGCGTGCCATCCCTGTATAAACCCGCCGTGCCGTCGTTCTCTTGCCGAAGGCTCGTATGGCCATCGCATGAGAACACCGGTGTGCTTGCCGTAATGAGCTGGTTCGGTCCGAGCACGCCGCATTCGGGGATACTGAGATCGAACGGACCGGGATCGGTCGGCGTGTTGCGCGTGAAACCGGCGACACCGTGATAAAGGTTGCCGATCTCGTGCGCGATGCGCAGGTTCCAATCGTGCGGCAATCGCAGGCCATCCACATCGAGGCTGACCCACTGGATCTGTGACGGCGTCTCCGACGCGTTACCGGCGAGTTTCAGCAGCGACGTGCCCTCTCCCACCTCATCGAACATGGCAATCTTGATCGTGCGAACACCTGCGGCTCGGTCGTCGTACGCCTGGTGCCAGAAGAAAGACCCGCCGAGCGAGTGCGCACCGACGGAAGGAAGGTTGCCGTTGGATTGATCGCGCCCCGACGTGGCCGGCAGCACGGTCGGCATGTACAGCTGCCCCGACGCCGTGGTCGCCGCCAGCTGCGGCTTGATGCGGTTCTGCAACTGCCAGTCGAGATCGGCATCGTTCGAGTATGCGCCGACGTTCCAGGGCTGGATGACGTCGAGCATGGCGAGGACGTCCTTCCATTCCGGCAACTCCATCCAGTAGGGACTCACGCCGCCGATCACCGTGGTATGCGCCGTGTCCTTGAACCAGGCGATGACGCGACGGGCAAGCGCCGGCTTCATGCCCCACAGTTCGTCGGCCGGGCGACCCATGCCCCATAGAGCAACGACCGGCTTGCCGTTGTGCTTCTGGTACCTGGGGTTGTCCAGGACATGCAGGTCGTTGACGAGGTGCGTCCAGTCCTTGGTGACCTGGGTAAACAGCGCGTCCTCTTCGGCCTGGCTGTGCGTGTCGTTGAAGTTGCCGCTCATGTCGTACTCGATCATGATGCTGCGTCCGTTGTCCTGCGCAGCCTGGAACGCGTTGCGCAGCACGATGTCGTTCTCGTCGTAATACGACTGCACCGAGCCGATGAAACGCTGCAGCATGGCACCGTCGATGCCGTACTCACGCATCCAGCGAAAGTGCGTCTCCGCCGTTCCCAGCGCCAGTGACGTGAAAAAGTAGGCCTGCTGTCCGTTGACCGTCAGCCCGGGCACCGGGCAACGTGAGGTCGCAGGGTATTCATCGGTGATCGGATAGCCCGGAACGCTGACCGTGCTCGCATCCGGCACGAGCTGCGACACATAGGACCAATGGAACCAGTTGCTGTTCGGGCCCGGGTTGCCCGGACAATGGAACCAGCCCTGATAGGCGGCAAACACTTTGTCATTCAAGGTGCTGTTGTCCGAGCTCTGTGCATGCGCCGCGGTGGCGACACACAGGCCGAGGGCCAGTCCAAGGAGACCGCGTCGTAACATGATGAGCATCCTGCGTTGAGAGGTTGCGCATCATCGACCGGCAAACGCGGTGCCACATGCCAACCAGCGCACGGTTCGTCGCATACGGCTGTTTGACTTACTTGCGTCAGCGGTTAATCGTGTTGCGAAGAATTTACGCCGAAGCCCCCGTTCAAGCGTAGCGGCTTTACGGTCTTATCCTGCACCATGGTGCATTCGCTCTGGCAACGATGACGAGTACCGTGTCGTGAGTATCGTAATTGTTCGTGGGCCGCACGGTAGCGGCCATTCCCTCCCTGCCGACCAGCTTTCTAACCTGAAGCAACAAGCTTCTGAGGCTGGACGCACGCTGGAGCTGCGGACATGCGGCGCCTTGCGCGATTTCATCGCGCTGGTTGGCTCTGCCAGGTCCGAGGTCACTGAATTCGTGCTGCTCGATCCAGGCAGCCTGGCGCCGGAAATGCGCGCGCATCCCGAGGCGGGTTTGAGTGAAGCCATTGACGACCTGCGTGCACCGTATATCGACGTGCACGACGAGTTTGGCGATGGGCTCAAATGCTGTGCAGGATTGCACAAGGCCCCGCTCGCCACGGTGATCATCAACGGCAATATCGGCAGTGGCTATCGGATCGGCCTTCGCCTTGCCCTGCGGCGCCTGAACGGCGCCGCAGGGTCTCGAGCTCAACGCGAGCCTCAGTAATCGACGGTCGGACCGTGCGCGTCGCTGTCGACGTTCGAGCAGGCGGCCCAGTACACGGTGACCACCTGGGAGCTGGCAGGAATGCGCGCCCACAAATCGCTTAGCTGCGTATCCACGGCCACGCCGATGACGTGAGGGACAGTCGGCGTGCCGATGTCGCGCGGGCCGATAAAGTGCAGGGTCAGGTTGGGAGCCTTGCTGCCGGGTTCGTAGGTGGACTGCGAGTGCGCGTTGTCACGCCCATTCTGACGCAGTACCAGCTTTTCGATCCTGGTACCACGCTCCAGGGCCTGGCCCAGCCGGTTGCTGAGGAATGCCCCTGGTGGTGCGAGCAACACCAGGCGGACGTGCGCCGGCACCGTTGTTTCCGCGGGCTTGGTGGACGTGGCGGTCGAACCGTGGCCGCTGATGATCCAGTCGTTCTTCGTTGTCTGCAGTGACATGATGCGTTCCTTTTCGCCGGTATGGAGATGCCGCGGCGCGTCGCCGCGGCGGTACCGCCATGCACGGCATGGCGGGCGGCATCATGTTCGCGGCGAACTGCCTCGCAGACCCATAGGGAAAAGGCTGATCACGCGCCGGCAGAAACCCTAACCTGGCATCCTGCAGATAGGTGTCTCGGGATGGTCAGCCACCGAGGGCCGGATCGGACACAGAAGCCCGCCCGGTCTCCCGGTGCCCCGCAAACCGCCGCAAGAACAACGGATCGGCATCGCTGGTGGCTGTCAGGTCGTACCAGTGGTCGCACCCGGTGATGTCGAATCGAGCCTCTGCCCGCTCGCCCGGTTGCAGCCAATAACGCTGAGGCTGTTGATGCAGGTACGCGTTCGCCTGGACGGTGATCGCGCAAGGACGCCCGCCTTCATTGCTGAGCACAAGATGCAATTCGCCCGGATGATGTCCGTCCGACATCGTGACTTCGGGCAGTGCGATACGTCGGCGATCCTCACCCGTCTCGGGCTGCTTGCCGCTGAACTGGCGAAGGAACCCGTTCGGCCCGATCACGGTAAGGTCGTAGGCATCACCGCTGTTTGAGCTCGTCCAATAGTCGGATAGTGACTTGCCGGCTTCCACGGTATACGTCCACGGGCCATCGGAGCGCAGCGACGAGGTGACGCTAAAGCAGGCGCCGATCTCGCCGGTGTTGCCGAAGCCAAGGACATATCTTCCCTGCCCCTGGTCGAGCTTGCCGGTGACTTCCAGCGCGTAACCCAGTGCACGCGCCGGGCGTTGCCCGTGCTCCTGTCGCGGGAGGTGCTGGTTGGTCGGCGGCGTCGGACTGAAATCACTGTGACTGCCACGGTCCGGCTCATAGGCGTTCGTTGGTGGCAGCTGCGGCACGCGCGCATCGTGGCCCTCGAAGTCGAAGGCACGCGTCAGGTCGCCGCAAACGGCGCGCCGCCAGTCGGATATGTTGGGCTCCTGCACGCCGAACCGCTGCTCGAGAAAACGCAGGATCGAGGTGTGGTCATAGGTTTCCGAGCACACCCAACCGCCCTTGCTCCACGGCGAGACGACCAGCATGGGAACACGCACGCCCAGACCGTAAACACCTGGATTGAAGCCGTTGCCGCCTGGATACACTTCGCCGTCGATGCTGACGGTCGACAAGCCCCGGTCGCGCGTCGCTGGCGGATACGCCGGCAGCATGTGATCGAAGAAGCCGTCGTTCTCGTCGTAGGTGATGAACAGCGCGGTCTTGCTCCATACCTCAGGATTGGCAGTCAACGCATCGAGCACGCGGTCGATATACCAGGCGCCGTAATTGGCTGGCCAGCTGGGATGCTCGGTATAGGCTTCGGGCGCCGCGATCCACGACACTTGTGGCAGGCGATCGGCCATGACGTCCTTCTGCAGGATGTCGAACAGCGACTGGCCATTGAGCGTATTCGTGCCCGTGCGGGCCTTGTCGTAGAGCGGATTGCCGGGCTCGGCGTTGCGATACTGGTTGAAGTAGAGCAACGAGTTATCGCCGTAGTTGCCGATGTACGGATTGGAACCCCAACCCCAGCCGCCCGCAGCGTCGAGACCCGTACCGATGTCCTGGTAGATCTTCCACGACACGCCGGCGGCTTCCAGACGCTCCGGATAGGTCGTCCAGCCGTAGCCCAGCTCCGCGTTGGAGAGCACCGGTCCGCCGCCCTGACCGTCGTTGCCGACGTAGCCGGTCCACATGTAGTAACGGTTGGGATCCGTGGAGGACAGGATCGAACAGTGGTACGCGTCGCACACGGTGAAGGCGTCGGCCAACGCGTAGTGGAACGGAATGTCCTGGCGCGTCAGATAGGCCATGGTCGTCGTCCCCTTCGACGGCACCCATTGGTCGTATTTGCCCGCATTGAAGGCAGCGTGGGTATCGTTCCAGCCATGGGGGAGGTCTTCGAGGAACTGCAGGCCCAGGTTATCCGCCTTGGGGTGGAACGGAAGCAGGTAGTCGTCGCTGCCGGCGGTTAACGGTTGGTGCCAGACGGAACGCCCGGTTGAAAGGGTGAGTGTCCGTGGATCACCGAAGCCACGCACGCCGCGCATGCCGCCGAAATAATGGTCGAACGAGCGGTTCTCCTGCATGAGGATGACCACGTGCTCGATGTCCTTCAGCGTGCCCGTGCGTCGTGCCGCCGGTATCGCCAGCGCCTTCTGGATAGACGGCGGCACGACCGATGCCGTGAGTGCGGCGCCCGCGGCGCCAAGGGAAAGCTTCAGGAAATGCCGTCGATCCTGGATGGTCATGCGTGTCCCCGTGCGCTGGTTGTCCCCTGCACGGGGGATTGTCACGACGGGTTGTGACAGTTTGCGGACGCTCTCACCCACTGCCGCGTCGCCCACGTCAAACCGCAATGGGCATCACACTTCCTCTACCGCCAACACACCATGACAGCACGGGATGCGCCGCGCGCGGCAGCTCGCCGCTGGACCTTCGCGCTCGCATTGACAAGAAAGGCTTCCTGCGCGCAAGCAAGCATCGGTGCGTCATCGGCGCTGTCGCTATAGGCCCACCGCCACGCCTGCCCGTAACCTGCCTCGGCGAGCATGAGGCACTTCTCGCCGCCGCGGCAATGTCGCTGCAAGATCCAGCCGCCACCTGCGCTTCGCAGATCCGAGCCAATGACCTGCAAATCGCCGGCAAACGACACGAGCAAACGCTCGGCGAGCCACTGCGGCGCGGCAGTGACAATGACGACGCGATCGCCTTGAGCGATATGCTGCCTTAGCGTGGCCATCCCGTCATCGAACCAGCGCAGCGATCGCATGCCTTGCTCAAATCGCACTGCGAAAGCATCGATGCTCTGCTCCAGCGCGACGTGATCGAGCCCGAACGCGGCAATCCACAGCAACATGGATGCGCCCATGCGCCTCGCCGACGGCATGTGCAGCATCACCAGCGCCACCGGAAGCACGGGCAGCGCGGCGATCAGCTTCAGCGGTGACGCCAGCAGCAAGCCGCGCATCCACTCCACGGTCGAATCCGCCGATAACAGCGTCTTGTCGAGATCGAAGACCGCGCAGTTTCGCGAATTAATGAGTACCCTCGATCGCCTTCACCGCGTCAAGCGACTCCTGAACATGCTTCTGCGGCTTGAGGCTCGAATAGACGTGCGTGATCTTGCCCGACGGGGCGATCACATAGGACGTGCGGTCCGACCAGCCCGGCCGGATCATCAGCGTCGAGTCGTATTGTTTTGCGATCTTCGCGCCTTCGTCGGCGGCGACTGCGAACTTGCCGCCGCAGTGTTCGTTCTCGGTCGAGAACGCGGCGAGCTCACCGGTATTGCCCGCCGTCACGCCGATAACCGTCGCATGAAGCGCCCTGAACTTGTCGATGGCCTCCGAAAACATATGGGCTTCGACGTTGCAGCCGTCCGTATGCGCGGCGGGGAAGAAGTAGACCACCACCGGGCCCTTCTTCAGGGCATCGGCCAGGCTGAAGGTAAACGGTTTGCCCGCAAGATAGGCCGGCGCGGTGAAGTCCGGCGCTTGCGTGCCCTCCTTCAGGGCAGCGGAAGCGGGGGTCGCGAGGGCAGCTGTACCGGCCAGTGCGAGCGCAACAAGGGTCATTAGTGGCTTCATGACAACGGTCTCCTGAGTCAATGGGAAGAACAACAGGATACATATACGTCAAAAGCCGCGCCCTGGATGCCCAGCGCGGCACGCGTGCCGCGCTGGATCCCGGATCAAAACACGTGAAGATCGGTAACTGGAGGCGTTTTCCACTGGAGACTGTGATTCGACCCGGGCTGCGCGATCCCAGCAAACATCGACTCGTCGAACGAATGGGTTCCGGCATGACCGGGTGCCGTACCAAACTGCGACATGGCTGCGACCAGCAGACTGACCTGTTGGCTCATCGCCGATGGCGGCAGGTAGGCTCCACCCTGGACCAGTGAAGCAGCGTCGGACGGCTTAGCTCCTGCGAGCGACTGCCCCTGGGCAACTTCGCTACCTGTCCGGTCGGCGATGTCGCTCCGACTGAAGCTCGTCCCATCAGTGAAGTCGATGCGCTCGATCGTATCCATTACCTGGCCCGCGGTATAGGGCGAGTAAAACTGCTTGATCGTGAACGTGTCGCCCGTTGCATCAATGGTTATCACCACGTCGAGGTCGTTCCGACTGAAAGAGACGTCCGCGGCGGTCACGTTTCCGCGCATGCTCAGTACGTCGATGGCATTGTTGAGCGACCGTTCCGATACAAGGGTGTCGTGTCCATCGCCACGGCCCCACAAGTACGTCGTGGATCCTTCGCCGCCGAGCAAGGAGTCATCACCCGCACCTCCGTCAAGCGTGTCATCACCGCGCATCGATATCAGCGTGTCATTCCCGTTGCCTCCGATCAGGAAGTCGTAATCGACAACGTAGGTTGCGTTATCGGTCAGTCGGTCATTGCCATCCCCACCGATGAGCGTATCGCCATACACGCCCCCGGTAATCGTGTTGTCAGCCGCCGTACCCGTGACCGTGGCGGCAGAGCCAAAGGTGCCGCCCGTCAGGACCAGGTTCTCGACATTCTGGTAGTTCGCGATCGAGTACGTCTTCGCGTTATCGGAAAGGTAGACGGTATCGCTTCCTTCGCCCGCGAGCTCAACGATAATGTCGCCCGCGCCCAGGTAGTAGCTGTCGTCGCCGGCGCCGCCGGCGAGCGTGTCCACACCGCCATTGTCGTTGCCGTACAGCTGATTGGCACCCGAGTTTCCCCGGAGTGTGAGGCCTGCGGACCCCACGGACATGATATTTTCCACGTTCGTTTCAAGCGTGAAATTAACGGACGTCCTCACCGTATCGGTTCCACCACCGTCGCCGCGCAACTCGATGGCTCGATCCCCGACATTGTCGACGTAAAAGGTGTCGTTGCTGTCGGCGCCGTACATCAGATCGGCTCCGGTCCCACCGTCGATGTTCAGCCCGAATCCCATAAACGACACGCCGCCCACGATGGTGTTGTCCAGGCTGTTTCCCTGAAGCCAGCGCTGCGCGCTTACCAGCACGCTATGCCCGGTAAAAACTGACGAGGAACCGTACATGTCGACCAGAACCTCGACATTATCCGGCAGCGCGGCGCTATACGAATAGCTCACGATCGTGTCGATGCCTTCACCGGCTTTCTCGACGACCGTATCGTCGTAGTAGCCCCTGTCGACGATGTAATACGGGTTGCTCCAGTCCACGACATATACGTCGTCGCCCTTGCCCCCGACGAACGTGTCCTTGCCTGAATAGAACACGTTGACCGAACCGGACAGGCGGTTGTCGCCGTCGTTTCCTGTGATTGTGTTGCTCAGGACGTTACCGGTTCCGGCACTGCTCAAAGGCCCTGTCAGGATGAGGTTGGTGATGCGGTCCGGCAGCACGTACCCATCGATCGCAGTCGACACGGTGTCGACACCCTGCGGAAGGGTCCCTGAGCCGGGGACATCGGCCCGATTGTCGACCACGAAGATATCGTCACCCGCAGTTCCGGGCATGACGGTCGCATCGCCGGCGAGGTTTGTCGCGCGTGAGGCGACCTGCGCTGCATCCCAATGGACCCCGTCGGCAAATCGAATGTCGGACAGACGATGTGACTGATCCGTCTGGAAGTAGTTGCGTATGGTCACCTGGCCGTGCGTCTTCGGAAGGACAATAATCAGGTCATCCCCGGCGCCCGTGGTCGATCCGACATCCGCGCCGCGATAGAGAAGCACGTCGGTTGACGATATCCCCGCCAGGAACTCAAGCACGTCGGCACCGGGTCCCGGATTGCCTGCATAGGTATCGATGATGTCGACCCCGTCGCCAGGTGCGTACTGGTAGGTGTCATTCCCTGCCTGGCCATACAGTTCATCGTTGCCCTTCCCACCAACAATAATGTCCGCGCCGTCACCACCGGATATCTTGTCGTTTCCACCCAGTCCTTCAAGCGTATCGTCGAGGGTGAGGCCAACGAGAATATCGTCCGCTTCCGTTCCCTTGTTCAACTGCATGGCCATGGAAATGGTGGACAGGTAGGTTCCATCTGCGAAACGAATCCCGTCGACGATCTGTGACGCATTGGCGGAAATGAAGAAGCCAACCAGTGTGATCGATCCCGAATTCCGGATGGTCAGGATCATATCGTTGTTATTCCGCCGCCAGGTGACATCGCTTACCGCGATGCCGCTGTCGAAGCGAATCTCGTCCATGTCGGTCGCGTAGCCGATGTCGGTGACCCTGTCGGAACCATCGCCCAGTCCGTAAAGATAGAGGTCACTCCCGTACGAGCCCGACAAGGTGTCGTCGTCGGCGCCTCCCCGCAGGCTATCGTTGCCCTGGCCGCCGTCGAGCGTATCGGACGCCGCACCCCCTTCGATCAGATCATTGCCGTCCTTTCCGTAGAGGTAGTCCATCTGATCCGACCCGATGATGTGGTCGTCGCCGGGACCACCGTTGATCTGGCCGCCGATACTCGTCGCGCGAACCACTTCCTGCTCGATCATCTCGGGGGTGTAGGCGTATGTCACCCCGTTGAATTCGACAACCAAGCCTCGCTTGGCATGACCGGTCGAACTGTCGAACAGGTTGGCGACGTTGATGTAACTCTGGTAGGCGTCGGTGAAACTGATCGATAGCGAGGTATCCGACCGTCTCAGGAACATCTTGCTCAGGTCGAAGCCCGAGAATGCAATGACATTCATGCCGAGGGCGTCGTCGATCGTGTCGATGCTGCCATTCCGGCCAATGACAAAGCGGTCGTCGCCGTTGCCGCCGGCCATGGTGTCGTTACCCGCGCCGCCGACCAGCGTGTCATTCCCTTCGCCACCGTCCATGTAGCCGAACCCGGCCCCGGCGACGAGCAGGTCGTCTCCGTTGCCGCCATACATGGAATTGACGCCGTTCTCCCCGTAAATAGTGTCGTTTCCGTCTTCGCCGTACAGACGGTCGTTACCGTCGCCACCGAATATAACGTCATCACCGGCGCCGGCGTAGACCGTATCGGAACCCAGGCCCGCATTAATTGTCTCGGCGTAGTCGAACGCGTAAATAGTGTCGTCGGCGGAACTCCCCAACGGTGTCCGCCGGGCGATCTCATCGAGCGTCATGGAAACGCCATCGTTGAAACGCACTGTGAAACCGCCCTCGCGAAGCCCGTCATAGACATAGATCGAATCGCTGTCGCTGTACTTGAGGACGACATCACCGATGCCATAGTAGTTACGAACCAGGCTCAGGGACGTGCTAGTGCTTGCAACATCGAGGACGATCGTATTCGAGCCGTCTTCATCGGTGATGCCCTCGATGATGTAGTAGCCGTTCGAGTCGTAATACCCCGGCTGGGACGCGTCACCCATCTTGTACCGGTATTCGTCGTTACCCAGGCCGCCATCGAGCGCGTCCACGCCTGTGCCGCCTATCAGAATGTCGTTGCCGCCCCGTCCGCGGATCGAGTCATTACCGGCACCACCATCGAGGGTGTCGTTCCCCTGAACCGATTCGCTGACAATCGCATCGTCCCCATCGATGTAATCGTCGCCGTTGCCGCCAACGACAATGTCATTCCCCCCTTGGCCGTAAAGAATGTCATTCCCATCGCCGCCATCAAGACGGTCGTTGCCGTGGGCAGCCTCGGCGAGGTTCTGGCGATCGCCGTAGATGGTGTCGGCCCCGGTCCCGCCTGCCAGTTGATCATCCCCACCGTCTCCGACGAGGATGTCATCACCGGCGCCACCGTCGAGTATGTCGTTGCCATGTGCGCTGGTCGCGACGATAGCGACATCCGCATCGCCCTCCAGGATGTCGTTACCGTCACCGCCGGCAAGCGTGTCAGCGCCACCGCCACCGACCAGGTGATCGTTGCCGGCGCCGCCATCAAGGATGTCCCTGCCCTGATAGGCGCTGTCCAGTCCGGACACGGACGCGTCCCCCCAAAGGGTGTCGTCGCCGTCGCTTCCGGAGAGCGAATCATCGCCGCCGCCGCCCTCGAGATAGTCGTTACCCTGGCCGCCGTCGAGAACGTCTGCCCCATGGAACGCCTGTGCGACGTGCCCCAGGACGTCGTCGCCATGAAGAATGTCGGCACCGTCGCCTCCCAGCAGGACATCGTTGCCGCCCCCGCCCGCCAGAATGTCGTCTCCGTCGCCACCATCGAGCGTGTCATTGCCGTGGTTTACCTCGGCGAGAACCGTCGGGTCGCCGTCACCCCAGAGCGTGTCGTTGCCACTTCCGCCTAGAAGGGTGTCGCTTCCGCCTCCACCCTCGAGGTAGTCGTCGTCATCACCACCGTCGATGTAGTCGTTTCCGTGGTGGATCGCTGCCAGCGACGGGTCATCTCCCCACAGCCTGTCCTTGCCGGATCCGCCATAAATAGTGTCGTCACCGCCTTGACCAAGGATCTCGTCGTCACCGGCGTCGCCTGAAAGCGTGTCATCGCCGAACTCTTTTGCCGTCGAAGCAATGGTGTAACCGGCGGCATCGTTGCGATCCCCGCGGATGATGTCATTGCCGTCGCCGCCACTGACGACATCGTCATCGGCTCCCCCGGACAGCTGATCGTTGCCGTTTTCACCGTAGACGATGTCGTTGCCCTCGCCTGAACGGACAACGTCATTTCCGTCGCCGGCGTAAATGACATCGTTTCCACCCGGGGCGACGTTCGGATCCAGGAAAGTGAAGGCATCATTCGAATTCGAGTTCGCCCATAGGCCGTCGGCGGTGACATACCATCCTGCACCCAGGGCGAGAACGTCGGGATCAGCCCGCAGCTCGGCGAGCTGGGCTTCGGAGTACCGCTTCCAGTTCATGGCGATAGCGGCATCCATGATGAAGTCGTCGCCATCGCCCCCATGGATGCGATCGTTCCCCGCGCCGCCCAGGATAACGTCCGAACCTGTTCCACCATCCAGGTCGTCATCGCCGTAGCCGCCGTCGATGCCGTCGTTTCCGTCCATGCCGGCAATCGTATCGCGGCCGCTGATCGGCGTGTTCGGATCGTGGTCGCCATCGGTCCCGACGAGATCATCGCCGTTTGTCAGCTGATATGGATTCTCCGCCGAACCCGGCATGTTGTAGTCCTGCAACCGGATGCCGAGATCGCCGGGTCGCCAGTTGTGGACTACGATGCGAGCGTTCGTAGGGCGGTAAACGAGAATAAGGTCGCGCGTCTGCGTCTGTGTCGGCTCTCCGATCAGCACATTGAACAGCGCGTCCGCGGTCTGCCAGAAGTAACCCTGGGAACCGGCTCTTGATATCACCCCGTCGAGCGCATTGCCCAACGCAATGACCTGGCCGTTGAAGGTGATTTTGCCGATCCCGTCGCCATCGATGATGGTGTCGACACTCGCGTGGCCATCCGCCAGGGCGAAGTCGGCGTCCGTAAACTGATAGGTGTCGTCGCCGAGCCCGCCATCAAGGGTGTCACTGCTTGTGCCGCCTACCAGGAAGTCATCGCCCTCGCCGCCGATCAGGCGATCTTCGCCTGCGGCGCCCTGGAGGCTGTCGTTGCCCCTTCCCCCGTTCAGCCAATCGCCCAGTTCGGCGCCAAGGAGGGTGTCATTACCGTCTGCCCCGAAGATGGATGCCCGGATGCCGGCTCCCGCCGCCAACGCGTTGTCGCCGCCATCGCCGGAGATTAGTCGCACATGCAGGTTCGGCAGTAGCGTATTTCCGGAGTCGCTCACGACGCGCTTCATGAACGCAGCGTCCGATTCGAACTTCGTTTTACCAAGAAGCTCGTTGATGTTATCGCCGACGGCATCGCCAAACTCCGATGACGCGTACGTAGCAGCCGCCACAAGGATCAGGGCCGGACCGACGGTCAACCCCAGTTCGGCGACGAGAGCGAGGGTGAACGCCGTGCTGACAACGGTCGTCATCGAGCCCGTGACTATGCCGACAAACTTGCCTACGTCATCCTCCCAGATCGCCTTCTTGAAGTCGGCAATATCGAGGACCTTGCTTACCCCGCCGAGAAGGTTCTGCAGCTTTGCGGGACCTTCGAGGCCCTCGACGCCCTCGTCCAATCCACTATTCAACGTCTTCAGGCCTTCGCTTATCTTGTCGGCCATCGGAGTGGATTCATCGCGCATCTTGCTGAGCTGGGATTCGAAGGAACCTCGCAGGCTGGCGATCCCCTTGTTCCACGCTGCATTGTCGGCCAGGCCGAACATCTGAGTGATGGAGTCCACAGCGGCGATATTCGCCTCAGCCGCTGATGCGAGTGCCTCCGCAACGAGCGAGTCTTTGAAATCCGAAAGCTCGTCGATGCCGAGCTTGGCAGCAGTCAGGAAGTGGAATGAGTTGCTCAGGCAGGCGCGCGTCAATGCCGTCAGCGCTTCCTCGATGAACTTGGGGGTTACTTCGGTCACGTGCCTCGCTCCATGCAGGTTGGGTAAGTCGACGATAAGGATGGTGAAGACATCAACGCTCGCGCAGGGACTCCTGCAGGGCGGACTGCAACGGGTCGATCAGGTAATCGATCACTCGTCGTCGTCCGGTTCTGATCTCGGTCGACAAGGTCATGCCAGCGCCCAGGTGAACCTCCGCGCCGTCGACGACAAGCGTGGATCGGTCCAGGCGCACTTGGCCTCTGTAAACCCAGCCGAGTTTTTCGTCCTGGATCGCATCGTGGGAGATGCTTTCCAGCGTGCCGTCGATGTAGCCGTAGCGGGTGTACGGAAAGCTCTCGATCTTCACTCGCGCTCGCTGTCCCGCGCGAAGAAAGCCGATGTCCTTGTTGAGTACCGTGATCTCGACAGAAAGCGGGTCATCGTCGGGAACGATGGACAGGAGCGGCTGCGCAGCGGTGACGACACCACCCTGCGTATGGGCTTCGAGTTGCTGGACCGTGCCGGCGACGGGAGCGCGAAGTTGCAACGAATCGTCGTGCTGCCGCGCCTTGCGCGCCTCGGGCGCCGCTTGCGCAGCCAGTTCCCCGGCTTGCCGACCGTCGTCGAGCCATTGCCGGCGACTTTCGGTGTCCGCCGACACCATGTCCTCGCTCGCGGTGTGGATGGCGGAGCGAAGCTCGGCGCGCCGGCTGCTCTGCTCGACAAGGTCACGTTCCGCGCTAAGGACTTCCTGCTTACGGAGCAGATACTCCTGGCGTGGTACGTACTTCTTGTCGAGCAGTTTCTCGTAATCGGCCAGCCGTGTGCGAGCTACCTCGAGAAAGGACCGAAGGGGCGGCAGGGAGGCTTCGACCGTAGCCAGCTCGGCACGCTTCTGGACGACGACGGCTTGCAATGACTGCAACCGGGACCGATAGGCAACGTATTGCCCCTGCGCCAGTGCTTGCGCACGCTCAAGCAGATCCCTGGGCAGGGATGCGTCCGCGATCAGCAGCGGCGGCTGTCCCTGCGCCGCCGCCTTTACCAAGGCGGTCGACCGGAGAACGGTCAGCGTGGCGTCCCTCCATGCGTCGTCGGCCTTGCTTGTATCGGCAAGGGCCGCGGTCCTGTCCAGTTCGAGCAACAGGTCACCACGCGCAACGTGTTGACCGTCACGGACGAGAATGCGACGGACCACGGCGGTTTCGACGGACTGGATGACCTTGGTCCGCGAGTCGGCGACGGTTTTTCCTTCTGCCACGGCAACCATTTCCAGTTCGCCAAAAAAGGACCAGATCAGTGCCAGCGTGAACAGCGCGATGATCAACCACATGGCCACACGCGGTGCGGGCGGTGCGGGCGAATCGATCAGCTCCAGGTGCGCAGGCAGAAAGGCCAGCTCATCCCTGGTGCGCGACGGAACGTCGTATTCCCCGCGCGCTTGCCACGCCGAATGGAGAGCGCCTGCATACCGGCGGAGCATGGAGAAGCGATCGTCGGGGTAGCCCATGGTTTCAGCCTCGCTGCAATCGATGGAGGCGAAAGAAGTGGCCGTCCTCACGAGCCAGAAGAACTTCCGGTGTTCCTATCTCGACGATCCTGCCCTGCTCTACCACGGCGATCCGATCGGCGCCTCGAACGGTCGACAGCCGGTGGGCGATGATGACTACCGTGCGCCCTGCGCAGATCGCACGCATGTTGGTCATCACGGCGTGCTCGGATTCGTAATCGAGGGCGCTGGTCGCTTCGTCGAAGATCAGGATCTTCGGATCCGTCACCAGGGCACGTGCGATGGCGATTCGCTGGCGCTGCCCTCCGGAGAGTCCGTTTCCTTGCTCGCCGACCATGGTGTCGTAACCTTGGGGGAGTTGGGTGATGAATTCATGGGCGCCCGAAAGCATCGCCGCAGCGATGACCTTCTCCATCGGCATGCCCGGATCGGAGAGCGCGATGTTCTCGCGAACGCTCCGGTTGAACAGGAAGTTCTCCTGGAGAACGACGCCGATCTGCCGGCGAAGCCAGGCCGGGTCGGCGAGAGCCAGGTCGATGCCGTCGACCAGAACCCGCCCTCGCTCCGGCACATACAGGCATTGTATGAGCTTGGTCAGGGTGCTTTTGCCGGAACCGGATCGGCCGACGATGCCCACGACCTCTCCCGCAGAAATATCCAGGTCGATATCGGAAATGACCGTCGCAGTGTCGGGTCGATACCGAAAGGAAACCTGTTCGAACGTAATCCTGCCCTTGATAGGAGGAAGCGACGCGCGGCTTCCGTCCACCTCGGTTCGTGCATTGAGGATGTCTCCCAATCGTTCGACAGAGATGCCGACCTGCTGGAAATCCTGCCAGAGCTGGGCCAACCGAATGATCGGACTCGCGACCTGACCCGCCAACATGTTGAATGCGATCAGCTGCCCAACCGTCAGCTGACCGTCGATGACCAGTTTCGCTCCCCAGTAGAGGATGGCGACCGACACCAGCTTCTGGATCAGCTGTACTCCCTGCTGGCCTACGTTCGCCAGGCGCGTCACCCGGAACGCTGCGGAAACGTAGGCGGCAAGCTGCTTGTCCCAGGTTCGGGTCAGTCGCGGGTCGACCGCCATCGACTTGATCGTCCCGATGCCGCTTATCGCTTCAACAAGAAATGCCTGATTGTCGGCGCCCCGCGCGAACTTCTCGTTCAGGCGACGACGTAGAGTGGGCGTAATAGCGGCAGACCAGATGCCATACAGAGGTAGCGAGACCATGACAACAAGGGAAAGCCAGCCGCTGTAGACGAACATGACGCCAAGAAAGACCACCGTGAAAAGGAGGTCCAGGACCGACGTCAGAGTCTGCCCGGTAAGGAAATTCCGGATGTTCTCCAGCTCCCGCACGCGTGCGACGGTATCGCCTACTCGTCGCGCCTCGAAATACGCCAGTGGAAGTTTAAGGATATGCCGGAACAGACGCGCACCCAGTTCGACGTCGATACGACTCGTGGTGTGCGCGAAGGTAAATGCTCGCAGGCCTGAAAGCAGCACGTTGAACACGGTGATGCCGAGCAAGGCAACGGTGATGACGTTGAGCGTCGTCAGGGCGTGGTGCACGAGCACCTTGTCCATCACTACCTGGAAGAAAAGCGGGGTAACCAGGCCAAAAAGCTGGATGAAGAGCGATACGACGAGAACTTCCGATAACAGCTTCCGGTACTTGATCACCGCGGGAATGAACCAGGTCACGTCGAAGCGACCCAGGCCAGATCCGGGTATCGCTCGCGATGTCACCAACAGGAGTCGACCCTCATAGCGGTCAGCAAACGCCTCGAGGTCGAGGAGAAGCGGCCGCCCTTCCCTGGGGTCGTGGATCAGAACGCGCGCGTCATCTATCTTGGCCACGACAAAGCTTTGCCCGTCGTTGCGCAACGCGAGAGCGGGCAGCGCCACGCTACCGAGGCGTGCCAGGTCCTTCTGCACAATACTTGCCTTGAGTCCAAGGCGCCGCGCGGCGAGGGTCAGGTCGACGTCATTGAGCCGCGCGTCGCCAATGCCGGCGGCGTGCCGCATCTGGGCGCTATCGGCCGCGACACCATGAAACTGGGCCAGCAACACCAGCGACTCAAGCCCGGGGTCGGAGACGCTATCGCGGCGCGGATCGTCCGCCTGCGTAATGCTCGCCCTGCTAACAGGTTCTCGCTCCGCAACCACATCCATGACCGGCTCCCTTGCCGTCGACGCGCAGCGCTTCAACGGGCACGTGTCCCGAAGAGCGATTCTGATGTCCCCTCTTGCAGCCCGCCCCTTCCAATGCCGGGTCTCGCAAGTTCCTGCGGGAGTATTCCATGCGAAGAAGGCATCCGGGACTGCAGTGCCGTTTCTTCACATCAGAAATGTGATGTCCCTCACATCTCGCCTCGTGAGCGCCGCAGCGAAACGCGATGGCGTCTTCACATGGTAGGGTTTGCCACTGAGCACTCTTTTACTCAGGCCCAGACGAATGACGCTAGTGCGGAAGATCCTGTTCTCGGCGGTATTTCTCCTTATCTGCATCTGCGCACCGGCCGCCCAGGCAGCTTCACCATCCGTCGTCAGCGGCTCCGCCCGCTTCACCGTCCTTACGCCACGCGTCATCCGCATGGAATACGCCAAGGAGGGCCACTTCGAGGACGCGCCATCGCTGGTCTTCGCCACGCGCAATGACGCCCCTGCCGTCGATGCGAAGGTCTCCCATGAGCAAGGCTGGCTGGTCATTCGTACCAGCGATGTCACCTTGCGCTACAAAGAAGCCGCAGGCGTCTTTACGGCCGACAACCTGAGCATCGCGTCCAGCAAGGCGAAGCCCGCTTTCACCTGGCACCCGGGCCAGAAGGACACCGCCAACCTCGGTGGCACGGCACGTACGCTGGATCAAGTGGACGGGGATCGCCACGCCGCCGATAACAAACCGCTGGACCTCGGCGACGGCCTGCTCTCGCGCGATGGCTGGCACGTGGTCGACGACACCGGCAGCTTCGTCTTCGGTAATGAAAAGCTTCCCTGGGTGCATCGCCGTGCTTGCCAGGACTGCACCGACTGGACTTTCTTCGGCTACGGCCACGATTACACCGCAGCGCTGCGCGATTTCGCGCTGCTGGCTGGTCGCGAGCCGCTACCGCCACGTTATGCGTTTGGATACTGGTGGTCGCGCTACTGGAACTACAGCGACAGCGAACTGCGGGATGTCGTTGCCGACTTCGTGCGCTACCGCATTCCCCTCGACGTTCTGGTCATCGACATGGACTGGCACCGCACGGATGGTCTTTCGTCCGTGCACCCGCAGAACGACGTGAACGGCCAGACCAAGGGCTGGACCGGCTTCACCTGGAACCGTGCCCTGTTCCCGGAACCGGAGCGTCTGTTGCAGTGGCTCCGCGACCAGGGCCTCAAGGTGACGCTGAATCTTCATCCGGCGTCCGGCATCCTGCCGCATGAAGAATCCTACGGCCGTTTCATGGGCGAGCTGAAGGCCGATCCCGCGAAGCCGCTCGCCTTCGAAGCGGCGGACCCGGCATACATGGCGGCGTTCTTTCACGCGGTGCTCGATCCGCTGCAACACATGGGCGTGAGCTTCTGGTGGCTGGACTGGCAGCAATGGCGTGAGTCTAAGGCCCTGCCCGGCCTGAGCAACACCTGGTGGCTCAACCATGTGTTCTTCACCCACATGCAGCAACAGGGTGAGAAGCGCGCGCTCATCTATCACCGCTGGGGCGGCCTGGGTAACCATCGCTACCAGATCGGCTTCTCGGGTGACTCGATCATTTCCTGGGGCTCGCTGGCGTTCCAGCCGCGCTTCACCGCGACAGCCTCCAATGTCCTGTACGGCTACTGGAGCCACGATCTCGGCGGTCATACCTTCCGTGACGAGAGCGACCCCGCGACACGCCGGATCGATCCCGAGCTTTACATTCGCTGGATGCAGTTCGGCGCGTACAGCCCGATCATGCGCACTCACACGACGAAGAATCCGGACCTGCGCAAGGAGCCGTCGCGCTTCGCACCGGCGCAGTTCGATGCGCTGCGCGAGACCGTGCTCACGCGATACACCTTGCTCCCGTACACGTACACCATGGGCCGCAAAGCCTTCGATACCGGTGTATCGCTGGTGCGGCCCATGTATTACGCGTGGCCGGACGAGGATAAGGCGTACCAGTCCAACGGACAGTACATGTTCGGTGACGACCTGCTGGTGGCACCCGTTACCGCGACGGCTGGCGATGGCGGCTTTGCGAAACAGGATGCGTGGCTGCCCAAGGGCGACTGGTTCGATGTGACTCGCGGACGCATGCTCCACGGCGGCCGGACGGTCAGTGCCCGCTACCGGCTCGACGAAGTGCCGGTGTTCGCGCGCGCCGGCGCCATCGTGCCCACCAACAGCGACCCCACGCACAGCGTCGCGAACGACGACGGCGCCCGCACCATCGTGGTTTATCCCCGCAAGAACCAGCAGGCGGAATTGTACGAAGACGCCGGCGACGACGAGGGTTACCGTGGCAAGGCGTTTGCGCGGACCGCGCTGACCACCGAGTGGTCGAAGCAGGCGGTGCGCCTGCGTATCGCACCGCGCGAAGGTCAGTACGCGGGCATGGCATCGACACGTCGCTGGAGCGTGGCCTTCGTCGCATCGGCCATGCCGTCGCGCGTGACCGTCGATGGCCAGACCCTGCAGCGCGTCGAGGGTGATGCCGGGCTCAAGCCTGGCACGTGGCGGCTCGAGGGACGCACGCTGACACTGCGGCTTGCGTTGCCGGAACACGACTTCGCCAGCGCGCAGGTGGTGGACGTTACCTGGCCCAGTGACGCGCCCGACGTCGACGGCCTCGCGGGTGAGATGCGTGACGTTCGCGAGGCGGTCGAATGGCTGAAGGGCCACTGGACCGAGTTCGGCGGTATCCCCGACGAGCTCTCGGAAGCCGCGCAGGCCGATCGCCTTATCGACTATCACCCGGAGCGCTTTGTACAGGAGGTGGCTGCGTTCCGTGCGCGGGTGCGGCGGCTGGATGCTTCGTTGGAGGAAGGTGGGGTGCCGGCGGATGTGCGGAAGCAGTTCGGGGCCAGGATGCGTTAGTCGCTAGCACCCATCGCCGATGAATCGGCTCCCACAGGGGGGGGGTTGACAGGGGCGGGGCGGGCTAGTTTGTCAGGCCGAGGCGGGCTGCGGCGGCTACTGCTTCGCCTCGGGAACAGACGTCGAGTTTCCGCAGGATGGCTGATATGTGGTGCTCGACGGTCTTTTCGGAACGCACGATGCGCTGTGCGATTTCCGCATTCGACAGACCTTTGGCCAGCAAGCTCATCACGTGGCGCTCGCGTGTGGTCAGGCCAGCGGGGTCGGCTGCGGTCGTGGCCCTGGGGCCCCGAGTCACACCACGTACGCCAGCCTGCCGCAACTGCGCGCGGCAAAGCTTCACCGTTGCGCAAGCACCGAGGGCCTCGAATATCGCCAGTGCCTCGAGCTTGCTGCCCTCGTCACCGTCCCACAGCGCCATGGCGCGCATGAATGGACAACCGAGGCGACGCCAGGCATCGGCAGCCATCGACCAGTCGCCATTCCATTGCATGGCATAGGGATCGTCGCCGTCGCCGTATGCTCCCTTCCCCTCGCCGAGCTTCCAGCACCAGAAACTCAGCTCGCTCAGTTCGCGGCGGTCGCCCAGGTGCTCGGCCATCTCGCACGTTTGCCGTACCCATGGATCCTTCAGGCACGAATCGCCGCGTAGCCATGCCGCTTCGGCACGTGCTGCCGCGATGGGCGCAAGCCTCTGCAATTCACCCGTATTGCTGGCGAGTTCGCTTGCTTCGTCGATGATTTCAGTGGCACCGGTATCGCCACGTCGCAGGCGGATACGCGCGAGCACGGCCATCGCGGGGATCCGTGTCACCGGCGCCACCGCATCGCGGACGATGAGCTGGCTGGCGAGCTTCGCGGCGTCATCCCAGCGTCCCTGCTCGAAGTCCAGCCGGGCTTTCCAGGCCAGCACGTAGTTCGCCCAGGAATCGAGATCGCGGTCGGCGAAGTACGCGCACGCCTCGCGAATCGTCCGTGCCGCCGAAATATAGTCCCGAGTGGTGACGTCGGTGCTGGTCAGGTTGGCGTATGCCCGGGCCACATGCTCGCCATAGCCGTGCTCGAGTGCGATGGACAGGCTTCGCTCGAGTAGATCCCTACCCTCGGGTTCACCGTGCGCGTGCATCGCGGTGCCGACGTTGGTCATCGCGTGGCACAGCACTTCGGTGTCGCCGACGCGTTTGGCCAGTTCCATCGCACGAACGCCCCATGCCACCGCTTCACCGGTTCGTCCCGCGAGCATGTACAACTGTGATCGATTGCTGAGCGCCCAGGCAAACTCGCTGTCTTCGGACAGCTGCTCCAGCAACGCCACCGCTTCGTCCGCGTAGACCTCGGCCTCACGGTTGCGCCCGGCAAACCAGTGCAGGCGCGACAGCCAGCGCAAGGTGTGGCCCTCCTGCGTGGCGTCACCCAGATCACTCCATATGGCCAGCGCCCTCACGGTGGCGTTCACGGCTTCATCGCCCTGGTCCGTCAGATAGCACTGGTACGAGCGCTGTCCGAGCAACTCCGCCTGCTCGCGAGGTGGCAACGCCGATGCATGCGCCAGTGCCATGCCGTAGAGTTTTGCCGCTTCGCAGTGCGAGCCATGCGAGATCGCCTCAGCCGCGGCGACCGGCGCATATTTCAGCACCGCGGTCGTGTCCCCTGCACCGGCGGCGTGATGGACCAGCCGGGCCGTAGGCACATGGCCATCGCCGGATTCAAGGCGGGCCAGCACACGTGCATGCAGGGCCGCGGCGACGGGTATGGCCAGGGCGTTCTCCATCGACATTCGGGCGAGCTCATGGCGATAGGCATAGCAGCCGTCCGCGACGGTGAGCAGTCCCGACGCCAGCGCTGCGCAGATGGTTTCCGCTGACGGCGCGAGGACGGCATCGACCGTGGCTATTTCGACCCGTGCCGGCACGATCGCTACCAGATCAAGCAAAGCCCGCACCGACGGTGGCTGTCGCGCGGCACGCGCGAGCACGGCATCACGGACGGTGGGTGGTACGCCTTCGGCCCTCAGGATTTCGGTGACGAAGAACGGATTCCCACCGGTCGTGGCGAAGATGCCGTCCGCACTACAACCCGATTGCCGCGCCATGCTGGCCACCCCGTCCGAAGACAACGGCAGCAGCGGCACGCGTATCGCCGCATCCGCCGGCAGGTCACCGAATACCGTGTGCAGCGGATGCCTGTCGCCTATCTCATCGTCGCGATAGGTAAGCAGGAGCAGTGCGCGCAGCGGTTGAATGCGCCGGGCGAGATATTTCACCAGATCCAGGGTCGCGGTGTCGGCCCAATGCAGGTCTTCGAGAATCAGGAGTGTCGTGCGACAGGACTGTTGCAGGTCGGTCAGGACGGCGGTGAAAAGCCTCGCGCGAGGGCCGTCCGTGCCAAGCATGGCTTGCACGTCCGCATCGAAGGCGTTGGCCATGTCGTAGATGGGTCCAAGGGGCCTGGGCGAGAACAGCGCCTCGCAGCTGCCCCAGAGCACGCGATCTCCGTCACCGGTGCGATCGCGCACCAGCCGCCGGATGAGCGCGGTCTTACCAATGCCGGCCTCGCCGCTGACCAGAACGATATGCCCTGAGCCCTGATCTGCCCGCTCGACCGCATCGTGCAAGCGTTGCAGGGAGTAATCGCGTTCGATGAGTTCCACCGTACAGACTCCTCGAAACCCGCCCTATTCTCGCACCGGGCGGGTTCCAAGCGAGTGAACCGACGTGCCGCAGTTGAAGCTTTTCGCCTCAGGCGGCGATGTACCTGAAAGGAAGCCAGGGCGTGCGCAGGTGGGAGCGAGCGGCCGACTCGACGCCTGAATGCCCGGTGCCTAAGTAGAAGTACGGATCGAGCACGGACACTTCGGTGACGGTGTCGACGGGCAGCTTGTTTCGATGCCCTACCTCGCGGATGGCTTCCGGATTGGGGGCGTCATAGACGCAGAACGTGCGGGTCCGATCCAGGCTCACATACGAGTGCACCCAGGTGACACCCTCTTCAGCGTTGGTGTTGACGATCTTCCGGCAGAGGCGATCACCGGCCTCGTTGGTGGGCAGATCAAGCTTGTCGGGAAAGGTTCGTTCGACGATATAGCGAGGCATGTGCGTGCTCCTTGGCGGAATACAACTCAAGGCCGAGCTGCGACACCAGACTACGAAGACGCACCTTGCTCAACATCGGGGATTTCCCCCAGATTGCGCCAAGGGGGCCCTCGGTTTGGGCTGTGGACGCCGCCATGGGGGCATAGTGGGGGAATGCGAAGGATTCGAGATAGGTCTTGTAAATCATTGATTAATAAATACACGTTAGCCGTGTTCAAGGTGGGAAATTGACGTGCCTCGGGAGTTCCGCCACCTTCTCGCCACTGGAGCAAATCACGTGACGGCCCCCATGCGACGCGAGATCGCCATCATTGTTTTCCCCGGGTTTCAGCTGCTGGATGCCGCCGGCCCGATCGCCGTGTTCGAGATGGCGGAGCGCTTCCGGCCGGACAGCTACACCATCGACGTACTGGCCCCAGGAGGCGGCATCGTGCCCAGTTCGTCGGGCGTATGCCTGGCCGCTGCACCGATCGATCAGAGGCGCTTCGACACGGTGATCGTATCGGGCGGCAATCTGGCGCAGGTCGAAGCGGGCCAGGCGGACATCAGCGCCCTGCTCGGTGGCGACGCGTGGCGCCGGGCAGCGGGGGTCTGTTCCGGAGCGTTCTTCCTCGCGGACGCCGGGCTGCTCGATGGACGGCTCGCCACCACCCACTGGGCCGCGGCCGAGCGCTTCCGGCTGCGTTACCCAGGCGTGCGGCTCGACGCTGACCGCATGTTTGTCAGGGATGGCAACCTGTGGACTTCGGCCGGCATCTCCGCAGGCATCGACCTTGCGTTAGCGCTCGTCGAAGACGACCTCGGTCCTGCCATCGCACGACGCACGGCTCAACAGCTTGTCGTGCACCAACGGCGGCATGGTGGACAGTCGCAGTACTCGGTCCTTGTGGAGCAAGGCGGTAAAACCGGGCGTTTCTGCGACCTGATCGGATGGATGCGTACGCGTCTTGCCGAACCGATGACGGTCGAACGGCTGGCTGAGCGCGCGGCCATGAGTCCGCGCAACTTTGCGCGCGCCTTCGTCGGCGAGATCGGCGCGACGCCGGCAAAGGTTGTCGAAGGCCTGCGGCTCGAAGCTGCCCGCATCGCGATCGAGACCAGTCATCTCAACCTGGACCACATTGCCGTGTCGACGGGGTTTGGCGATTCGAATCGAATGCGCCGCGCCTTCGTCCGTTCGTTCGGCATGTCGCCGCAGTCCCTGCGTCGAAGCGCGAGTGCCTGACCGGCGCTGGCTGTTTTCGCACGGAAATTGTCCTTGCGGATAGTGGCCTGCGCGCCCTAAAAAACAGCCATCAACAGCACGCCCTGGAGTACGTGATGCGCCTGACTCTCTTCGCTTCGGCATGCCTACTGTGTCTGGGTACCGTGCAGGCCTCGACACCTGCAGCGGGTCCGGCACCGACACCGGCAGCCTCCCCCACCCGGCTCGACCACGTCCTGCTCTGGGGCCGGGGAATCGACGAGGCCACCTCGGTCATGGCGGTCAAGCTCGGCTTCCAGGTCCGGCCGGGACGCAATCCCGGCGGGGTGGCAAACCGCTATATCCGCTTCTCGGATACCAGCTTCATCGAACTGCTCGGCATCACCCGCGCGGATCCCGAGTTCGACCCGGGCATGAAGGAAGATCAGATCGCCTTGAAGGGCCGGCCCGGCGCGCGCACGTTCGGCTTCCGCTCCTCGTCGGTCGATGCGATCCATAGCTCGCTGCAGGCGCTGCACTACGCCGTCACGCCGTTCTTCTCCGGCCCCGATAGCTCGAAGCCTGGCTGGCGCCTGTTCGCGTTCGACAAAGCCCCCCTGTCCAGCAACACCTTCTTCATCGACTACATGGCCGGCTACGCACCCGACCAGTTCGATCCCGTCAATACCGACGACTATCGCGTGACGCGCGAGCACCCCAACGGCGCACGCGCGCTCTCGTCGATATGGCTGGTCTCGGGCGATGCCGATGCGGATCGCCGGCAGCTCGAAAAGATGGGTTTCGGCCATGCCGTGCCGGTGGAATTACCGGCGGTGGGCGCAAAGGGATTCTGCATACCGGTCGGTCCGACGGCGCTGTTGGCACTTCAGCCGGACGGCGCGGGTCTGGCCGAGCAGACCATGGCGAGCGGCGGCCCTCGCGTTCTTGGTGTGAGTTTCGGGGTGGCTGACCTGGGGCGGGCTCAGCGGTGGGTCGAGCGCGGCTACGAGCGCAAGTTGGCGACGTATCGAGGGCCGTGGGGCGAGTCCTTCCTTGCCCCTACGCAGGACGACCTTGGGCTTTCCATCGAATTCCACGCGATGCAGCAGGGTGCCGCGACCTGTTCGGCCGCTAACTGACCTCTCTGGAGCAAGGTCTCAGCTCTTTTTCAGAAAGCAGACCTTGAGCACAAGACCCTTGATCTTGTCCGAGCTCCCTTCGATGTGCTCTGTTCGGTAACTCCAAATAGTAACCGCGAAAGTACGGTGGCAACCCTCAGAAGCAGCTCGCAAGCTACTCGTCAGATCGAGTTGATATCGCGCCGGCTGTAAACTGCCGACGCCACGCCCCCGGCGTCATCCCGATCCGCTCCGTGAACACCCGCCGGAACGCCGAGACGGATTGATACCCTACCGCTTCGGCAACCACTTCCGTGGCCCGACCGGGGTTCTTCAGGTCGTTGGCGGCAAGGCTCATCCTGATGTCCTGCAGGAACTCGCTGGCCGAGCGTCCGAGCCCCTCCTGGAACCGTCGCATGAACGTGGCCCGGGACATGTGGGTCAAAGCGGCGAGTTCGGGCAACGTCCACGCGCGTGCGGGATCACTGAACATCGCTGAGATAGCCGGCGCAAGTCGCGGATGCGCAGCCAACGACAGAAGTCCGGCAGGCGGTGCGTCTGCTTCGCTCGACGCACGCAGCGCCAAGGCAAATAGCGCCGACGACAGCGAGTTCAACAGCGCGTAACCGCCGAGCCCTTCATCGGCACTCTCCTCGCGCATGAGCGAGACGAGTCGGCTCAACCGGTTCGCGGCAGGTAGCTCATCGTGGCTCCCGGATTTCCTTGCGCGGATGACCAGGGTCGGCGGCAGATAGTGTCGAAGCCATCGATCGTGTGGCGGTGCGATAACGAAGCGCCCGCACAACATTTCCAGAGGCTCGCCCTCCCCTTCGTTCTCGCTGAGCAGCACGTTCAGCGCCTCACGCTCATGCACCGGGCCCGGTGGCAGACCACTGACGTCGCGCAAGACATGAGCTCCGCCCTGGACCATCAACAGGATATCTCCCGCCGCCAGCGTCGTCGGCTTCCCGCCGGGTGGAGGCTCGAGGACAGCGGTGCCCCGAATCACCAGGTGGTAGGGCATCTCGCCTGGTGGCGAGTCGATGTAGGTGATGTTCCAGGGTGCGCCGTACAAGCAGCGGATCTCCAGCCGTCCCGTCACGGACACCGTGGCCAGGAATCGGCTGAGCCAGTCGATATCGTGAGACATAGAAACCTCGTGATCCTTTTGAGCAGCATAAAGCACATATCGGGGCTCGTCGATGTCAGGCCGGAAGCACAGAATCCTCCCATCCCAACCACCTCCAGCAAGGAGCCACGCCATGAGCCGTATCAGTATCCCCGCCATCGACACCGCCACCGGTGCCACCGCCGACGTCTACAACCAGGTCCGCAAATTGACCGGCGGACAGGTTCCCAATCTCTTTGCGGCCGTGGGCCACCTCGCTCCGGCGACGCTTGCCGCCTATCTCAACGCCGAGGCCGCCTTGGCCGCCGCGGGGCTGGGCAAGAAGGATCTCGAAACAATCAAGCTGTTGGTGAGTGCGCAGACGGGCTGTGATTACTGTGTAGCGGCACACACCATGCTGGGGAAGATGACTGGCTTGTCGGCCGACGAAGCGCGGGCTATCAGGCACATGGAGCCGACCGGCAACGACAAGCGCGACGCGCTCATTCGTTTCGTCCTCAAGATCATGCGGGAGAGCGGCACGGTCCCGGCCGATGCCGTCGCCGATATCCGGGCTGCCGGGTATTCGGATGCACAGCTGGTGGCGATCTCACTGGCCATCGCATTGACGGTGTTCACCAACACATTCAACCGCATCAATGACACGGATGTGGACTTCCCCGCAGTCGACTGAACGGTGCGGAATCTGCGGACGGCTAAAGCGTCATGTCACGCCCTGCTTCGTATTAAATTATTCATTTGAACGATAGCGGGGCAGTGGCTACCTTTGCCCGGTGACTACCCAGGGGTTCCGCATGGCCACACCCGCTACCGCTCGGCCATCTTCTGCATCCGGCCGGCGCTTTCCAGCCGGAAGGCTCGCCACAGGCGTGGCCATGCTCAGCGCAGTCCTCGGTGCAAGCGCTCCATTCCATGCATTCGCCCAGGCCGCCGAAGCGCGTTTCCACGACGCACCACCGTCGACCGATACTGTGCGTAACCCGTTCGCGACCCAGGCAAACGGCATCGATGCGGGCAAGGCATCGTATGCCGCGCATTGCGCGGCTTGTCACGGTGCGTCGGCACAAGGCAACGGCAACGTGCCGCCACTGGCGAGTAGCAAGGTGAAGGGCGCATCTCCCGGTGCTCTTTTCTGGTTCATCAGCAAGGGGAACGTCAACGGCGGCATGCCTGCCTGGAACGCCCTGCCCGAGCAAGAGCGCTGGAACCTGGTGAGCTTTGCGCAGTCGCTCGACGCGACCGCAAACAGGCCGGTTGCCCCCGTCGCAACCGCCCCTGACGTGCCTGGCCATTGGCCGGCGCCGAAGGCACCGTTCACCGATTTCCGTTACGAATCACCTGGGACCACCCGCAAGATCAGCGTGACCGACCTGCCCGCGCCCTTTGCCACCGAATCTGCAGGCAACTCCCCGCAGCTGGTGCAACGTCCATCCGACGCATGGCCCAAGGCGCCCCCGGGGTTCAAGGTGGAATTGTTTGCCAACGGACTCGATAACCCACGATTGCTGCGCACGGCCCCCAATGGTGATGTCTTCGTTGCCGAGACGCGCGCTGGGCGTATCACGATGTTCCGCGGCATTACCGCGGACGGCCATCCAAAGGAAACGCACGTTTTCGCCAGTGGCCTCAACAAGCCGTTCGGCATCGCTTTCTACCCGGCCGGCCCGAGCCCGAAATGGGTCTATATCGGCAATACCGACGAGGTAGTGCGCTTTTCCTATAAGGACGGCGACCTGCAGGCGACAGCCAAGCCCGAGCACATCGTCGATCTGCCGGCGGGTGGACACTCTACGCGCGACGTGGGTTTCTCGCCCGACGACAAGCGCATGTACGTATCGGTCGGTTCGGCTTCCAACGTCGATGATCCGGACACCACGCCGGCAGAGAAGCTCCGCGCAGATATCCTGGTGCTTCGTCCCGACGGCTCGGACATGCACGTCTATGCGTCCGGCATACGCAATGCCGTCGGCCTTGCCATCGATCCGAAGACCGGCGATCTGTGGTGCTCCGTGAATGAGCGCGACGGACTCGGCGACAACCTCGTGCCCGACTACATCACGCATGTGCAGGAAGGCGGGTTCTACGGTTGGCCGTGGTGGTACATCGGCGCCCACCAGGACCCACGCCACGCAGGCAAGCATCCGGAGCTGGCGAGCAAGACCATCGTGCCGGACGTGCTGCTCAATCCGCACAATGCCTCGCTGCAACTGATGTTCTACACCGGCGACCAGTTTCCCGCCGAGTATCGCAATGACATCTTCGCGGCGGAGCACGGGTCCTGGAATCGATCGGCACGCGGCGGATACGAAGTGATTCGTGTGCCACGCCATGGCGGCAATCGGGCCACCGGCGAGTACCAGGACTTCCTCACCGGCTTTGTGCTGCCCAACGGGCAGGTGTGGGGTCGGCCTGTCGGGGTGACCGCCGCGGGCGACGGCTCCCTGCTCGTGAGTGACGACGGTTCGAACAGCATCTGGCGCGTGAGCTATAAGAAGCCGTGAGACAGCGTTAGCCAGCCGACACCATCTTCAGGCCGATAACACCGCCCAGAATAAGTGCGATACAAAGCAGCCGCATGGGTGCCGCCGAATCGCCGAGGAAAGCGACGCCGATGATTGCCGTACCCGCCGCACCGATGCCCGTCCACACCGCATAGCCGGTTCCCACCGGCAGCGTGCGCAGCGAGATCGAAAGAAGAACGACGCTCGACAACCCGGTCACTACCGTAAGCACGGCGGGCAACCACCGGGTAAAACCGACCGAAGACTTCAGGAAGAAAGCAAAGGCGATTTCCAGCACGCCTGCCAGTCCGAGCAAGGTCCAGGCCATATCGGCGGTCCTCAGAAGTTCTTGGCAGCGGGTGTCGACCGGAAGGCGACCCCGAACCGGTTGAAGGCATTCATAAGGCCGATCGCATAGGTCAGGTCGGCAAGCTCCGCCGCATTGAACTCGCCGGCCACGGCTTCATAGTCGGCGTCGGGCACACCGTTGGCCGACACGTTGGTCACCGTTTCAGCCCAGGCGAGCGCCTTCTTCTCGCGGACACTGAACACGTTACCGGCGTCGTGCCATACCGGCACCAGGACGAGCTTTTCCACCTCGATGCCGGACTTGAGCAGGTCACGCGTATGCATGTCGATGCAGAACGCGCAGCCGTTGATCTGCGACACGCGCAGGTAGACCAGGTCGATAAGTGCCTTGGGCAGGCTGCCCTTGAGGAGAGTGACGTATACACCACCGAACGCCTTGTAACCTTCTGGGGATGCTTTGGAATAGTCGATGCGCTGAGTCATGGCGGGTCTTCATGTCGTTGATGAGGATGCCATGCTCGCGCAACTTGGATCACCCAAGAAGATCCAAGTATCGTGTTCCGTACTAGGCCATGATATTCAGTATGCGCTTGCCCAGGCTCTCGGCTCTCGCCTGCGAATCGACATTCGTGAAGTTGAGGAGCAATGCCGAGGCGCCCTCGCGACGCACGGTCCAGTCGCTCAACGCTTCGGCGTAGAGGCCGGCTTCGAGCATACGCGCCACCAACCGGCGGTCGGAGCGCCGGGCCGACAACCGCAGGATGAGGTGCATGCCGCCGGGCTGGGAATCCACGCTCACGTATTTACCCAGCACGCCCTCCAGTCCGGCAGCCGTTGCGTCACGCCGTTCTCCATACAGCTTTCGCGTCCGTTGAATGTGCCTTGCGAAATGACCTTCCTTGATAAAGGCCGAAACGATGGCCTGCGTCAGCGACGGACTGCCGCCGGCAAAAACCTGGCTGACTTCTTCGAAGCGTTCGACCTGGGCCTCCGGTACTACCAGATACGCAAGGCGAATACTCGGGAATAGCACCTTGCTGAAGGTTCCTGCGTAGAGCACGCGCCCTTCCCTGTCCAGGCTCTTCAGCGCCGGCAACGGTCGGCTGACATAGCGGTACTCGCCGTCGTAGTCGTCCTCGATGATCCATGCCTGGTTTCGCGTTGCCCAGTCCAGCAAGGCCCATCGCCGGGCAAGCGACAAGGAAACGCAGAGCGGGCTCTGGTGTGCAGGGGTGACAATCGCCGCGCGTGCGCGCGGTGCTTCGCGCAAACCCTCGGATACGACCATGCCATCCCGGTCGACGGGAACTGGCACCGAAGCGATCCGCATATGACCGAGCAGTTCCCGTGATGGCGGGTAACCGGGGTCCTCTGTCCAGACCTTGTCTCCCGCTTTCAACAGCGCCTGCGCGATCAACGACAGCGTATGGCGGTAGCCGGAGGTGACGAATACCTGCGACGGCGTGCAGGCGATGCCACGCGATACCTGCAGATAGGCGGCTATCTGGGATCGCAACTCAGGCAGGCCATGCACCGCCGGGTGAACCATGTCGGAGGGCTGCATCTCCCGTGCGCAACGCGCGCCGAGTCGTGCCCATACCTTGCGAGGGAAAGCATCCAGGGCCGGTAAGCCCATCTGGAAGGGCCGTATCGAATCCGGGCGGAAGGTGTTCGCAACGACGCGGATTGGGGGCGGCGCCTTGTCTGCCGCCTCGACGGATGGCCTGGGCTTGAGGTCAGGCGTCACGATGGAACCGGCCTGGCCGCGGGCCTGGATGTATCCCTCGGCTACTAGCAAGGAGTAGGCGGCATCGATCGTGCCCCTTGCCAGTCCGAGTTCGTCGGCCAGTGCACGCGCCGACGGGACGCGATCGCCAGGTTTCAATACGCCGCCGACAATGGCGTCGCAGAAACGATCGTAGATCTGCCTGTAATAAGGCGACACCGCGTCGGTATCCAACGGTCCGATATAACTGGGTCTTGAGGTGGCCATGGCCCAGTTATTTACTCCATTCATGGCTCTTTGGTCTAGGCCACGTGACGCGTAGCATGACTTTCATGATGAAAATCCTCCATGTAAGTTGCAGTCCCCGCGGCGAAGTGGCCGAGAGCTACCAGCTATCCTGCAAGATCATCGGGTTGCTGCGTCAGCGCGAGCCAGCGGCCGTGGTGACGAATCGAGTGATCGGCGATGGTTCCATTCCCCATGTGGACATGGACTACGCGATCTCCCAGGCGTCGTTGCACGACGTGTCGCAAGAGGGATCCATGGCGCTCTCCGAGATACTGGTCAAAGAGCTCGAGAGCGCGGACGTCGTCGTCATCGGCACGCCCATGCACAATCTGACCGTGCCTTCCGCGCTGAAGGCGTGGCTCGACCACGTCGTTCGTGCCCGGCGGACTTTCGATATGACGGCCGCGGGAAAGGTTGGCACGCTGCGCGACCGCCCCGTCTATATCGCGGTGGCTTCCGGTGGCCGCTTTTCCGGTGAGCGTGCACGCCAACCCGACTTCCTGACGCCCTATATCACGACTATCCTGGCGATGATCGGCCTACACGACCTGACCTTCTTCTCGGTCCAGGGCACCGGAGCGCCGGAGGCAGTCGTCGCCGAGACCAGGAGCGCCACGGAAGCGGAGCTACAAGATCACTTCTCCATCCTGGGTATCGAGACGCAGGCGAGCTGATTCCGGCCATCGGGCGTGTCCCCGCCAGCGCTATTTCACGTTGCCGACCTTCCGATCGAGGAAATCCCGAATCAGCGGCACCATCTCGTCAGCACGATCTTCCAGGGCGAAATGCCCCGTCGGGATCAGATGGAACTCGAGGTCCTGAAGGTCGCGCTTGTACGGGTGCGCGCCATCGGCGGGAAAGATGAAATCGCGCTCTCCCCAAACGATTAAAGCCGGCGGCTGATGTTTACGAAACAGCTCCTGCACGGCGGGATACAGCGGCAGGTTGGTCCGGTAGTCGTACATGACATCCATCTGTACGTCTGCATTCATCGGGCGATCCAGCAGCGCCTGGTCGTGCACCCAGTTGTCGGGGGAAATCCGCGTCTTGTCGTCGACACCATCGGTGTACTGGAAAATGGTCGTTTCGAGCGAAACAAGGCCGAGCAGCGCATCCCTGCTCGCCTTGCTGCCGTCATTCCAGTAGACCTTGATGGGATCCCAGAACGTCTTCAGGCCCTCGTCGTATGCGTTTCCGTTCTGGATGATGAGCGCTGTTATCCGTTCCGGCGCCTTCAGGAAAAGCCGCCAACCGACAGGTGCGCCATAGTCCATCACGTACATCGCAAACGATGTCACGTTCAGCTGTCCCAACAGCTTCTCCACGACGTCGCCAAAGCCATCGAAGGTATAAGCGTATTTCGAAGGATCGGGCATGTCGCTCTGGCCATAACCCGGATAGTCGGGCGCGATGACGTGATAGCGATCGGCGAGCAGCGGAATGAGGTTGCGGAACATGTGCGACGAGGTCGGGAATCCGTGGAGAAGCAATACCACCGGGCCATCTGCAGGGCCAGCCTCACGGTAGAAAATCTTCAATCCGTCGATCGTGGCGAAACGGTGGTGGACCACGACCGGCGCGGCGCTCGCTGCGGGGTTGGCTTGCGCATTCATGGACACGGATCTCCGGGCTGTATAGCGTTTCACCCTACGGTCTTCCGGCGCGGACGGATTGTCCGCCCGCGTGTTTTTTGCCGAATCGCACGATAAGATTCTCGCGAATCCGCCCGACGAGGTACCGATCGTGGCCATGCTGATCTCCGTGAATGTCGGGCTCCCGAAGGATGTTCCCTGGCAGGGTCAGGTGATCCACACCGGCGTATGGAAGGCACCCATCGGAGGCCCTGTCATGGTGCGGCGGCTCAACATCGACGGCGATGGCCAGGGCGACCTCGCCGGTCACGGCGGAGAGCACCGCGCCGTGATGGTCTACCAGGTCGATTCGTACCGGTACTGGGAGGCGTTCCTGGGCAGGCCGCCGATGGAATGGGGCTCGTTCGGTGAGAATCTCACCGTCGACGGTTTGCCTGATACCGAGGTCTGCATTGGCGACCGTTTCCGCATCGGCGAAGCTCTTCTGGAAGTGACACAGCCGCGCGTCACCTGCTACCGCGTGGGGCTTCGAATGCAGGAGCCGCGCATGCCATCCCTGCTGGTGTCGCATAAGCGGCCGGGATTCTATTGCCGCGTGATCGAAGAAGGGCGTATCGAAGCCGGCGAAGCCATCACCAGGGAGCGCTCCGGCAGCGATGTCAGCGTCACCGAGATTGACGCTCTGCTCTATCTGAACGCCCATCCGCGAGACGCGCTGGAGCGCGCGGTCAAGGTGCCTGCCCTGAGCACGGCTTGGCGAGAATCGCTGGCGTCGATGCTTGCTCCGGCAGCCTCCAGCGAGGGCCCTGCCTGGAGCGGCTTTCGCGACGTGCTGGTCCGCTCGGCACGCATGGAGAACGCGACGGTCCGCTCCTTTGTCCTCGAGGCAACTGAGGGACAGCCCCTTCCTCCCGCTCGCGCTGGCCAGTTCATCGTGGTCAGGCTGACACCGCCACCTCCGCAGGCGCCGCTCGTGCGGAGTTACTCGCTGTCCGATGCCAGCACGCCCGGTCACTACCGTTTCTCAGTAAGGCGAGCCGGTGGCGAGGGAAGCGCGTACCTGCATACCCAGGTCAAGGAGGGCGATCGCCTGAGCATCAGTGCGCCGCGGGGCAGCTTCTGCCTTGAAACCGATGACCATCCCCTGGTTTTCTGGAGCGCCGGTATCGGGATCACCCCGGTTCTGGCGATGTTGCACGAACTGGCCGCCAGACCAGCATCTCCTTTGCGGAAGGTGTATTGGGTTCACGGAGCCAGAAGCGGCGATGAGAACGCGTTTGCCGCTGAAGTGGACGGCCTGCTCAAGCAGCTTGGTTCAGCGGTCCGGCTCATCGCCTTCAGCCAGCCACACGCCGCGGACAACATGGGTCGCGACTATGACGTGCAGGGCCGGATCACCATGGCGTTGCTGCAAGGCCTTGGCGTCCCGATCAATGCCCATGTCTACCTCTGCGGCCCCACGGTCTTCATGGAGGAAGCACGCACCAGCCTGCGCGCCGCCGGATTTGCGGACGCCAGCATCTCATCCGAACTGTTCGGTGGCGTGGAAGCCCTTCGCCCCGGGCTCGTGGACCCTCTGTCCCGGCCACCCCATCCGCCAGGCAACGCCGCGACCGAGGGCACACTCGTCACCTTCGTCCGCAGCGGCCTGACGGTGCATTGGGATGCCCGATACGCCAGCCTGCTGGAGCTCGCCGAGGCCTGCAATGTGCCGGTTCGATGGGCCTGCCGTTCGGGTGTCTGTCACAACTGTGAGACATCCATGGTCGATGGCGGCGTCTCCTACGTCACCGAACCGCTCCAGGCTCCCGCGGAGGGGCGTATCCTGATTTGCTGCTCATTACCGTCGAGCGACGTGGAACTGGAACTCTGAGACTATGAAACGCGTCGACCACCCTGGAGTGCGTCGTGCCTGATCCGGATCGCTCGAAGCTTGCTGCGACCTGGCACGCCGGTGAACGCGAGATGCAGCATCGCGCAGGCGTGGACGACACGCTGGCCGGCCTGGATGTCCGAATCTTTCGAAACAACCTCGGCGCGATGCAACAGGCGTTCTATGCCCGCCTGTCATATGCGGTGATCGGAAGCGTCGACACGAACGGTGCGCCCTGGGCCACCATGATCGAAGGGGATCCCGGGTTTCTGGCAGCGCACGGCGCGTTCGCGCTCGATGTCACGGTGGAACGAGACGCTTCGGACCCCGTAGACCAAGGACTCGAACAGGGCGATGCCATCGGCATGATCGGTATCGATCTGGCAACACGCCGGCGTCTTCGCTTGAACGGCCATATCGGGCGCCGGTCTTCGGGCGTATTCCGGCTGGCGATCGAGCAGAGTTATGGCAATTGCCCAAAGTACATCCAGGCAAGGGCGGCGGCGTTCGTATCGACGGCGGACGATCTTTCAGCCGTCATTGCCGAGGAATTGCCTGCGCTCGACGAGCACGCACGCGCCATGATTGCCTCGAGCGACACGTTCTTCGTCGCCTCCTACGTCGACCGCGAGGGCGACGAGCGCCAGGTCGACGTCTCCCACCGGGGCGGCCTTCCCGGCTTCATGCGCGTCGAACCCGATGGGGTCCTGACCGTGCCTGAGTTCCCGGGCAACACGTTCTACAACACGCTCGGTAACTTCCTGCTAAATCCCCGCGCGGGGCTTTGGTGCGCGGACTTCCGCACCGGAGACGTGCTTCAGATGACCGGCGATGTCCGGTTCGGATCGCATGGCGACGCGACGTTCGTCCTGGCCGAGCAGTACTGGCAATTCGTTCCGCGTCGCATCGTCCGTCGCCGTAAGGCGCTACGGCAACGGTGGATGCTGTTCGAGGACGGATGGTCGCCGGACTCGCTGGACATGGGGACCTGGGAAGCTATCTGAGCCCGTCGTAGACGATACGCGTGAAGAAGTCCGGATCGATCACGAAGTGCCCGTAGACCGCGTCGTATTGAGCGGTGGGCTTGGCCGCGACCACCTCGTCACGTGACTTCCCCTGCTTCTTCAGCGCGGACACCTTGTCACGGACACCGGCAAGCATGTCGCGAAAATCACGAAACTGTTTCTTGTTGCCCACGGGGCCGTGACCGGGCACCAGGATCACATCGTCATTCAGCGTGGCAAGGATCGCGTCATCGGACTTGATCATGCCGTCGATCCCGCCGCCGTTCTCATTGTCGATAAACGGGTAGACGCCGTTCCAGAAAAGATCACCCAGCGAGGCGACATTGGCCTCCTTGAAGACGACGTACAGGTCGGTATCGGTGTGCGACGGGTCGAGCAACCTGACCTCGACCGTCTGGCCGTCGAAGTGGTAGGTCTTGTTGGCTGTCAGCACCTCGGTCGGAACGGCCCGTGCGGGGAGCGCCGGAAACGTAAAGTCCCAATCGTCGACTCGGGTCGCTGTCGAAACGCGCTTCACGGTGCCGGCCGTGGCGATGATGATCGCACCGTCGTCACGTACCCAGGGATTTCCATCGGTGTGATCCCAGTGGTAATGGGTGTTAATGAGGTATTTGATCGGGGCACTACTGATCGCCGCCAGCGCCGCCTCGATCCGCGGCCGGGACACAGCGATACCAGCGTCGACCATGAGCTTGCCCTGCTTGCCGGTCAGCACGGTAATGTTCCCGCCGGATCCGGACAGCATGCTGAGCGAACCACGCAATGGCGTGGTGTCGATCTGCGCCGTGACCGCGGCCTTATTGATCATGATGACCGGACTGACCGGCTTGGCAGGACCATCCGCCCAGGCCACGCCGCTGGTGGCGCCGACCACGACGGCCAACATCGCGGCGGAATCGATGAGGATGCTCTGAAGCGGACTGCGTTTCATGCGCTGTCTCCGTCATGGCGACGAAGCTGTCGCCGAAGGCTTCCTATTCAGCGCCCTGCCCCGGCCGAATTCTTGTGCAATCCGGCCGGCGTGGTCTTCCTGGCCTGTGTCGCCGCCCTACTTCACCCATTCGAGCAGCGGCTGGCCCTTGGGCACGATATAGGTACCGATTTCCGCCGCATTCGTCTTGCCCACGTTCTTCGCGCTGTGAACGACGCCTTTGGGAACGAAAATCACATCGCCCGCTTTAAGCGTTGCGGGGGGCTTGCCTTCCAGGTCGTATTCGATCGTGCCTTCAACGACGTAGATGATCTCTTCACCCGGGTGGCGATGATTCGCCGCGATGTGCCCGGGATCGAGGTCGACGCGCATCTGGATTTCTTCCCAGCCGGGAATGCTCAGGTCGTTCTGCGAGAGCTGCGTGCGCTTGTCGGCCTGGGCGCTTGTACCGATCAGCACGCCGGCCATCGCCACCAGGCCGCACACCGTTGATCTGAATCGACGCATGACAATCTCCTAGATCATGTAAATGGGGTCTGCCCTTGCTCGAAGCCTACCTGCGATGGCTCGGCTGTTCTTGAAGCGTCCACCTTCCGGCGGACGAACCGCGCACGGAGGCGACGATTGAGCGGGTCGCCGAAGAACCGTGCCACGCCCCAGGCGAACGCCGCGGAGAGAACGAGGAACAGCGCAAGCATGGGTAGCTTGCGCTCCGGTGTCATCGCCGCCCTGGGTACCAGCTCGACCATGACCCCAAGGACGACGATATGGAAAAGGTAGAGCTCGTAGCTGTGCGAGCCGAGCCAGGCCAGTGGGCGACCGGCGCGACGTGCCAGCTTGCCTGGCGGCAGGCGTGATACGGCCACGAGGAAGATCGCCGCGGCAAGGCCGAGCTGGGTCGCGCCGAATGCCTCGTTGCCACCGATCCCCCGCATGTATACCCATCCCATCGCGACGAAACCGAGCACCGCGAGCACGCGGCGCACAGGCGGGGTCCACGTAACAAGGTTGGCAGCGACAGCAGCGGCACAACCGAAGACCAGCATGTCCACGCAGGCAAGATTGCCGTACATGAAGAACAACTCATCGTCGCTGTGTATCCAGCGGTATGCAGGCCCAACGACGATAGCCGCGCACGCCAGCAGCACGAGCTGCCATCGGCGGCGCGCCACTACCAGCACCAACGGATAAAGCAGGTAGAACACTTCCTCCACCGACAGCGACCAGTAGATGTTCATGGCGTAGTTGAAGTAACCCACCCGCTCCATGAGGATGTTGTGCCAGAACGTGAGCACCGAGAGATTGGCGATAACGAAGAACCCGTTACCGAAGTCCTCGTGTTTGTTCACGTTGGAGAAATTGGAAAGGCCGGCCAGGCCAAGCACGGTGATGATTACCAGGGCGAGCGCCACCGAGGGATAAAGGCGGAACAGGCGAAGCTTGTAGAAGTGCACGATGTCGGTGCCGGCCAACGATCCGTAACGACGGACGATGTTCGTGGTGATCAGGAAGCCCGAGATCACGAAGAACACCGAAACGCCGTAGTTTCCATTGAGGAAGATGGCGCGAAGGGCCGGCACGGAAATCCACTGGTTCAGCGGAGCTGAGTGCAAGCGGTACGACAGGGAGTAATGCAACAGCATCACCATCACGATGGACACGCCGCGCAGCATGTCGATGTAAAGGTTTCTGCTGTTCATCGTGTTGCCCTCCCTGTCAACGAATCGCAACTTTACTTCGCCGGCTTCTTGAAGCGAAGCATGAAACGATCGGTCTTGCCCTTAACCGCGGGGTCGAAAATCTTCAGGGTGTGATCGTCTGCCGAACTGGCGAGCAACGTGGACTCTGCGTCGAGGACGAACCCGGCCTTCTCGACCTCAGCCTTCACCGTCGCCGGATCGATCCGGTGCAGGTCTTCCGTATTCTTCAAGCCCGCCCCCGGCGCGGAGGCATGGTCGACGACCACGAAATAACCGCCGGGCTTGAGGAGCTTGAAGACGGCCTGATTGAACCCGTCCACGCTCGCCCCCTTCATGAAGCTGTCGTGGAGGTCGTGATAGTTCTCGAACGTCCAGATGACATCGAAGGTATTGAACGCCGATGGCGCCGGTTGCTGGGCGATCGGATCGGAGATGGCTTCTACGTTGGTACGTCCGGGCTCGGCGGCGAGTGCTTTCGCCACGGCGACGGGATCGGTCTTGAAGCTCGCGATCTCAGCGGGAACATAAGCGTAAACCTTGCCCTTGGCTCCCACGATCGGGGAGAAGAGCCGGGTCCAGTAACCGCCGCCCGGCCACACGTCCATGACGACGTCGCCTGGCTTGACCTTGGAGAAGGCGACCAGGTCCGCCGGCCGACGCACCGCATCCTGCTGGGTGTCCTTTTCGGGTCGATGCGAATCGGCGACGGCGGCGGCGATGGAGGCGCTGGTGGCGGGTAGCGGCGTCTTCGCGGCGGCGGCTACCGAGAACAGGGCGGCGGCGGTCGCCGCGAGATAAAAGGCTGATTTCATACCTGGTCTTCCTTTCTGGTCGGTGGAATCAGGATTGGAGCGATGCTAAAGGTATCCCTTTCGCAGGCGTGGCGCAGTCAGGAAGACCGGCCTGCATCATGAAAAATTACACCAAGGGTGTGCCTGTGCCCCGTCCGCAGGCGACTGACGCCGTGACGCAGCTTGACCTGGTAGTCGCCCCGGACACCGCTTACCGGCCGGCTGTTGACCGCGAAGAGAACAGCGTCGCCTTTCTGCAAGGGCACAACGGCCACCCGGGTCTGCATCCGCGGACGCTGCTCGGTGATGACGAACTCGCCGCCCGCGAAGTCCTTACCCGGCTCGGAAAGCAAGACGGCCAGCTGCAGCGGAAAAACGTGCTCCCCATACAAATCCTGGTGCAGGCAGTTGTAGTCGTCCGGCCCGTACTGCAACAACAACGGGGTCGGTCGCACCTGACCTGCCTCATGGCAGCGCTGGATAAAGGCGGCATGCGCGGGCGGAAAGCGGACGGTTTTCCCCATTCGCTCATGCCAACGGTTGGCCAGGGGTGCGAGGTGGGGATAGATCGAGGACCGCAGCGCCTCGACTAGCGGTGGCAAGGGGTAGCTGAAGTAGCGATATTCCCCTCGGCCGAAACCATGGCGGCCCATGACCACGTGGCTTCGGAATCCCTGCCCACCTTCGTATAGCCTCGAAACCCCGTCGCATTGCGCTTCGCTCAGAAGGTTCGGCAGGACAGCCCAACCGTGGGTGTCGAGCTCGACCGACACCGCGGTCCAATCGATATCAAATTTCATGAAGAACCTCCTCGGGATTGCCGGGAAGGTCGCATCGAAACCGCGGGGCTGACACTCCGATTCTTGCGGGCCCGAACTGAGGACGCCGGACCCGGACGGTCCAGAAGCCGAAGAGATCGGGTTTGCCCTCGGCGAGTCGTCCCTGGGTTCGGTGCTGGTCGCCACGACCCGGAAAGGCATGATCTCCGTGCTTCCAGGCTTTCGTCGAGGCACCTCGGGACGGTTTCGATCTACCGTTAGACCTCCGTGGCACACCCTTTCAGCGCATGGTCTGGGACGCACTTCGTGACATTCCTGAGCGCGCCCTTCTGGATCGTGAGGCCGCATAGGCCTGCCGTCCGTCAAATGCTGTCGATGGTCTTGCCGGTACCGACCACCAGAGCGGCGACGAGCAACGCCGCGATCAGACCACCGGCTGACACCGAAGCGGCGGCGTCACTCAGGAAGTGAAGCGGAAGATGGAAGTCCGCGAACATCGTGAAGTTGTCGGGTTTGATACCCATCACGACGGCGAACGAAAGCAGTGCCGAGCCACCGAGGATCCATCCTCGGTGGCTACGGCGAGCAGCCCGGCTCATCACCGTCCGGGTAAATGCCTCGCCCTCCAGATGGCGATCATAGGCAAGCAGCTTATCCAACGGTGGCAAGCCGGTCATATGCATTCCTCCTCGGAACCCAGTAATCGCGCGAGCTTCTTCTTCGCGCGATTGATATGCGATTTGATGGTGCCCAACGGAGCCTGCGTGACCTCGGCAATCTCCGCGTGACTCATGCCGGCGGAAACGGACAGGGTGACCATCAGGCGCTCGTTGAGGCTCAGGTGTTTCATCATCTGCTCCACAAGGATGTCCGACATGGCGGTCGGCGCCACCGACATCGTTTCCGGCATGGTCGCGTCGTCTACGAACTCAAGGCGCGAATGGCTGGCCACGTGCCTGAGAAAGCACCGGTAGGCGATGGTGTGAAGCCAGGTCGACAGACCTGCGTCACCCCGGAACGATGCGAGACTGGTGAACATCTTGAGGAACGTTTCCTGCGCCATATCGTCGGCCAGCGCGTGGTCACCGGCCGCCAACCGCCTCAGGAACTGGCGGATGGGTGACTGGTATCGCCTGACCAGATCGGCAAAGGCGCGCTGGTCCCCAGCAAGGAATCTGGAAATCAACTCGCTGTCTGTCTTCGGCATCAACATCCAGGTCATTGCCCTTAATGGCTCGTCGAGTCCCTTCGCTCGAGCTTCCACACCAGCAGGAAGCCAAGCCCTACGAAGAGCGGGAACACCGCGACCGTCGCGAACTCCTGCACGCTCCCTGTAATCGGGCCCGCGACCAGTGCCGCCACGCCGATGGACATGATGATCACACCCCGGCGCAAGTCCGTCTTGCGCGATGACTTGTTCGTGACCATCTGTGCGACCAGTTCCGATGTCAGCGGCGCTCCCTTCTCCAGAGCGGTGCGGAGCGTCCGCTGCACTTCGAACTGGGTCCAGCTGTTCAGCACGGAGAACGTGATGAACATGGCTGCGATGCTGAGGAAGCCGATGATGGGGATGTAGACACCGTCCATAAGTAATCCTGTCTCGATGGTTGGCTGAAGTAGCCATGTACCAGTTAGAGGCAGGCAGCCCGGGATTTGGATGCACTCCCCCTCCAACGCGGCTCAGTCGACCGAGAGCGTGAAGTACTCGATGGCAAAGTAGCAAACCTGGTAGGCCAGGGTGAACAGCGCAAGGGCCAGCTGGACGCCCCGCCTCTTCTGCGTCAGACCCAGGACGACGACGCCAAGCATGATGGCGGCATGGACGATATAGGCCGCGCCCAGCACCTGCCAGCGTGCGCTGCCCTTGATCGACGTATCGACAAGATCCATCAGCGTCAGCAAGCCGATCAATCCAAAGAACCAGCCTCGCCTTTGAAGAACGTAGTTCTCGTAGCTCCCGAACTCGCGTACGTCCGTCGGGAACAACATGGTCGACATCATGAAGTACAACGCGCAGTAGCACAGGACGAAAAGGTAGGAACCGAACGTCCACACGGGCACCTGGGTAAGGCGGATTTCCCACCACCAGAACGTCATGATCGAGATGAGTGCCCAGACCACCCAGCCCATGTGGATCCACGACCACCCGAAGCGTCGGGGATGCTCGATGATCGAGGCGATGCCCTTGAGCAGGGTCGTGATGCCCAGGCCCAGGATGATGCTTAGCACGACGCGGATGTGCGAGTAGATCAGGTCGGCGGTCACGGTCTGAGACTTCCCTCTGCCCTGCCTCCCGGCAGGTCTTATCTGGCATGTTCGCACGTTACCGACAGAGCATTGGCTGCCGGGATCCAGCTAAGCTGCAAGCACCGTAACCACTCGTGCAGGCTTCCGCATGATCGACCATATCGGCATCTACGTTCGCGACTTCGAGCGAAGCAAGGCTTTTTACCTGGCGACGCTCAAAGCCATCGGCTATGAGCTGCTTCTGGAAATCCCCGCGTCCGTGACCGGGCGAACCGATGTCGCCGGCTTTGGCGAAAATGGCAAGGCCGACTTCTGGATCTACAAGGGCGAACCTAACCAGCCGCCGGTGCACGTGGCCTTTCGGGTCACGACGCAGCACGACGTCCGGGCCTTCCACGAAGCCGCGCTGGACGCGGGCGGTCGCGACAACGGGCCGCCGGGGCCGCGCACGCATTACAGCGCCGGCTACTACGGCGGCTTCATCCTCGATCCGGACGGCCATAACATCGAGGCGGCCTTCCACGCACCCTAGTTTCAGATGTCGAACGGCATGCTAGACTCCTGCCCCATTGCAAATGCAACCTATTCGCATTCCAAGGGCTCAGCATGCTTTCGTCGCACTCCCGCCGGGCCTTTGCCCTGCGCCTCCGCATCAGCGCGGCCTCCATCGCCGCCGCCCTCGCGGCCAGCCCGTATGCCGCGCAGGCGCAGGACGCCAAGCCGGCAAAGGTAGATGACGCCGCCACCCTGGATTCCATCCAGGTGGCCGGCAGCTGGCTGGGCACGGGGCTCCAGGACAGCGTGAAGACCTTCGCCGGGGCCCGTACGGTGCTAGACAGCACGCAGATCAAGGCCACGGGCGCAACCAGCATCGGCGACGTCATGCGCCGTATCCCGGGTGTCCAGTCCACCGATAACTCCGGCTCGGCAGGCAGCGCCGTCTCCCTCAGCATCGGGGTGCGTGGCCTGACCGGCCGCTATAGTCCCCGCTCCACTGTGCTGCTCGACGGCATCCCCATGGCGTTCGCGCCCTACGGCCAGCCGCAGCTGTCGGTGGCACCGGTCACCTTGAACAACATCGAATCCATCGACGTCGTTCGTGGCGGTGGTGCGGTCCGCTACGGGCCGCAGAACGTCGGCGGCATCATCAACTTCAATACGCGCGCCATCCCGTCCACGCCTGACCTGTCCGGTGACGTGACCGTCCGCGAGAACGCCTACGGCAAGGGTGGCGGAAGCAACCAGCAGTACAGCACGTTCCTTGGTGCCACGATGCAGAACGGACTGGGGCTCGCCCTGCTCTACTCCGGCATGACCGGCACCGACTGGCGTCGGGGCAGCGACGAGAAGGTCAACGATGTTGCGCTGAAGTTCCGTTATCCGCTGGGGCCGACGGCCGAGGTGTACGGCAAGCTCTCCTACTACGACGTCAAATCGCGCACGCCCGGCGGCCTGACCGTCGCCCAATACGATGCCGACCCGTTCCAGAACACGCGTCCCACCGACTTCTGGAACGGCCACCGCAAGGCGGCCGATGTCGGCTACATCAACACCTTGTCCGACACCAGCGAAGTCGAGGTGCGCGTCTACGACAACGAGAGTTATCGCAGCAGTACCCTGATCAATACGACGGGTACGCAGCTGGCCGTGCAGCCTCGCAACTACAAGGTGTTTGGCATCGAGCCACGCTACACCCAGCGCTTCGAGCTGGGATCGACCACCAACGACGTGACCGTCGGTTACCGCTACCTTCGTGAGCGCGGCGATGACGGTAGCTACAACGTGAGCACGGCGAGCGGCAAGGTCACTGCGCCCACCCGTTTCGACAACGCGACCGACGCCAGCGCGGCCTATGTCGACGACCGCATCGCGATCGGCAAGTGGCGCATCACGCCGGGTGTGCGTTTCGAGCACATCGACTCCGATCGTGTCGACACCAGCCTGGGCCAGCAGTACAGCACCTTGAACAACAAGCCGCTGCCTTCGCTCAACATCTCGTACCTGCTGACGCGGGACCTGACGCTGTTCACGGACTACGGCACCTCGTTTGGTCCGGTGCAGAACATCCAGCTCAATTCGCAGACGGCGGCCAACCCGTTGAAGCCGGAGCTCGCGCGCACTGCCGAGCTCGGTGCGCGCTGGCAGGGTCCGCAGCTGCACGCGGAACTGACCGTGTTCAAGATGCGCTTCGACAACCAGATCCTGCAGGTGCCGGGCATCCAGCCGCCGACCTTCCAGAACATCGGCGCGACCGATCACAAGGGCCTGGAGTCGGCGATCGACTATCAGTTCGCGGACCAGTCGGCGCTGCGCGGCCTGGACCTGTATGCGAACTTCACCTATACGAAGGCGATCCAGGAATCCGGCGCCACGGCAGGCCTCGACGTGCCGTTCTACTCCCGCCGCACCGACACCGCCGGCGCGAAGTACCAGCTCGGCCTGTGGACCTTCAACCTGTCCAGCACCCATCAGAGCAGCCAGTTCGCCGATACGGCCAACACCGTCCAGGAGACGCCGGATGCGCGCGTCGGTCGTATCCCCGGCTTCCGCCTGTGGAATGCCCAGGTGAGCTGGCAGATCCCGGCATGGAAAGGCAGCAGCATCGACGCCGGCGTGAACAACCTGGCCGACAAGCGCTTCTACACGCGCAATGTCGACGGGAACGCCGGACGCATGGTCGGCGCGCCGCGGACGACGTACGTGCAGTTCCGCGTGGCTATTTGACGGGCACGAACTCAGGGATCTCGGTGCTTCGATCCTTCAGGCAGGCGGTACACGTGGTCGAGTCCAGTTCGACCTTGACGTAGTACGTCTTATCGGGTCCAGGCGTTACATCGCCCTGGTCCCGGAAGGCGTCGTCCGCTCTCTCGAGCTGGTGCGCATGCACCCCGGTACGGCCACCGTCGAAAATGGCGGCCAGTTGCTCGGGCGTCAGATCGGGAATGCCGATGTCGACCTCGACAGTCCTTGAGCAATCGTGCGCGGTCTGGTCCGAGCAGCGGACGGAATAGGTAACCATGCGGCATCTCCGATACGTGGCAGGACACGTCCAACTCTAAGCCGACCTTCCTCAACCCGCTATCCGCCAGGCGCCATACAAGGCTCCGTAGCGTGGGAGCCGCTTCAGCGTCGATAACCAGGCTGCCGCACCCCCATCGCCGGCATAGCCGGCTCCTACACAATGCTCAGGACCGCAGCAACGCGCGCATGCCCAGGGCGGTTACCGGGCCGACGATCGTCGAGACCGAAGCGTTATCCAGAAGCGCGATCAGCATCGCTTTGGCCTCGGCGTCGGCGCTTCGCGACACCCGTTCCACCAGCTCGGCCAGCTTGAGGGGGCTCGGCGGCGCGGCCTGGGCCGCAGGAACCGGTGCCGCCTTGCGGGGGAGTGCCGCCTTGCGGGGGACGACGTTCCCCACGGCCGCAGTCGCCCCAGGTTGCTGCGTATGCGCCTGCGAGGTGGTCGGTTCCACGGTGAGCACCAGCAGATGGCGATGGACGGTACCAATACCGAGCGAGCCGTTCGGCTGGAAATCGACCTCCAGCACCTCGAGCGAATTCTCACGGCGGCCCACGGTCTGGGTGATCACGTCGCCCACGGACACCTGGGGCTCGGAGGCACAAGGGAGGCTGACAAGGCCATCTCCGGAGTCCACACGGGCCTTGAAGGCCGTTCCGTCAATGGTCACGCGGTCGGGCCACGCCGTTTTGGCATCCATGGGGTCGGCCTTGCAAAGAAAACCATGGTGCCACGGAACATGGCGGCGCATCTGCGACAATAGCGCTGTCCTGCCGTCCAACTGGCCCTTTGCGATGAAGAAACCCAAATCCGCCGCCCCCGCGGTGACCTCCCTGCACCCCCGCAACCGCCACACCGGTCGCTACGATTTCGCCGAGCTGTCGCGGCAGATGCCCTTGCTGGCGGCGTACGTCGGCGACAACGGCCACGGCGAGGACAGCATCGATTTCTCGGATCCCCACGCCGTGCGGGCGCTGAACCGGGCACTGCTGAAGGCCCAGTACGGCATTGCCCACTGGGATATCCCTGCGGGTTTCCTCGTGCCCCCCATCCCCGGCCGCGCGGACTACGTCCATGGTGTGGCCGATCTCCTGGCCAGTTCCAATGGTGGTGAGATCCCCACCGGACCCGGCGTGCGCGCGCTCGACGTGGGCACCGGCGCTAACATCATCTATCCGCTGATCGGCAATCGCGAGTACGGCTGGCGGTTCACCGCCTCGGAAGTGGATACCTCGGCACTGCGGGCGGCCAAAGGGATTGTCGACGGCAATCCCGGCCTCGGCGAAGCCATTTTCCTGCGTCGCCAGGAGCAGCCGGAGCACATCTTCGAGCAGCTCCTGCGCCCGGAAGATCGCTTCGATGTCAGCATGTGCAATCCGCCCTTCCACGCATCGGCCAAGGAAGCCGCCGCCGGCAACCTGCGCAAGACGCGTAACCTCGATACCACCAGCAAGGCGCCTCCCCGGACCACCAACCTGAACTTCGGTGGCCAGGGCCGCGAGCTGTGGTGCCGCGGCGGCGAAGAACGCTTCATACGCACCATGATCACCGAAAGCACCAGCTACTCGCGCACGGTGCTCTGGTTCACCACGCTGGTCGCACGAGGCGAACACCTGCCTGCCATTTACCGTGAACTGACCCGCGCGAAGGCACTCGACGTGCGCACGATCAACATGGCGCAAGGCAACAAACAGAGTCGCTTCGTCGCCTGGACCTTCCAGGATGAAGCCTCGCAGCGTGCCTGGAACGACGAGCGCGAAAGGAAACGGGCCAGCGGTTACTGACGCTGGCCCATCGCGATCAGAGATTCGCGCGCAACGTGACGAAGGCGCTGCGCGGTTCCCCGACGTATGCACCGGCACCATTGGCCGCGGTGAAATAGCGGCGGTCGGTGACGTTGTGTACGTTCACGTCTAAACCCCACGTCGATGCGTCGTAGCCGACCAGCATGTTGACCACGGCGAAGGACGGAATGGAACTCGCATTGGTGATGTCGCTGTAGCTCTTGTCCTGGTAGTTCACACCGGCGCCCACACGGAAACCGGAGAGGCCGCCAATGCGAAAGCGATACGTCGTCCAGAGGTTGGCCAGCAGATCAGGTGCGCCTTGCGGCCGGTGACCCTCCGACGTAATGCCTTGTGGATTGTTGGTGATGAAGGCGTCCTGGTGCGTCGCATTAGCGAGCAGGTGCCACTGGTCGGTGATGGCCAGATCCGCCGAAACTTCTTCGCCTCGAGTCTTCTGGCTGTCGAAGACCACGGTTTCCACGCCATCGAGCGTGGTGGCCGTGGCGACATGGTTACGGCGGACATCGAATGCGGCGGTGTTGAGGAGCACCCTGTCGTCGAGCCACGCGAACTTGATGCCGGCTTCGTATCGCAGTGCGGATTCCGGTTCACCCACGCCGTTCTGCGTGTTCTCGGAATTGAAGTTAGTCAGGTGGCTGCTGGAGACGCCGACATACGGCGACATCCATGGGAGCGCCTTGTACAGCGCCCCGATATTCCAGCTGACCGGCGCATCGTTTCGTGAATCGCCGACGCCGGCGAGCAAGGGCTTCGCGTCCGTGCCGAAATGACCCGGCACGCTGATGCGCGGGGTCAAGGTCGTGTCCCACCAGTCCTGTCGCACACCCGCACGAACCTTGAAGGCGTCGGTCACATCGATCTGATCGGTGGCATAGGCGCTGTAGTAGCGAGCACCGAGGCGGTCGTCATCGCAGGAGTGCTTGGCATCGCAGAGGAATCTCACCGCGGTAAGCGATGTCTCGGGTGGCACCGGCGAGAAGGCGTCGGGAATATTCGGCAGATCGGCTGTCGCGCGATCCGTCGATAGCTTCTGCTGCTGGTACTCGAAACCGGTGAGCAAGGTGTGTTGTACCGAGCCTGTCGCGAACCGCCACACCGGTTCGAACTGGTAATCGATGCTCCGTTCGCTATCGTTCTGCTCGCGCAACTGGCGGCTGACTACCTGGCCATTGTTCACCTTCGTACTCGCGCTATCGCCATTGACGACGACGTCCAGCGAGCGATGCAGGTACGAGAACCGGTTGTTGATGGTGAGGTTGTCGTTCACCGTCCATTGGTCGGAAAGGGTCGTCCGGGCAAAGTCGGAGCGTGACTCACTGAATGGGGACGAGTACTTCGCGTTACGCGAGACATCGTGAATCGGTGTGCCGTTGAAGTAGATCAGGCCATACGAGTCTGGCGTCTCGTGGATATTGCGCAGGTCGAACGCCAGGTCCGAGACATGGTTGCCCCACTGCCAGCGGAAGGCCGGACGGATTTCGCGATCGCGCCCACCCAGGTCGCGGAACCCATCCGTATGGGAGGCGGTGGCGTCGATACGGTAATCCAGTCCGTTTACGCCGGTCGGTCCGGTGACATACGCGCTACCGGTCATCGTTCCGAAGGATCCCGCCTGCAAACTGCCGCCATAGTGCAGCGTTGGGGACGGTGCGTAGTGCACGATGTTGATCGTGCCGCCCGGTGGACCGCTACCGAACAAGGCGGACCCCGGTCCCTCGAGGATCTCGATGCGTTCCACGCCATTGAGTGAATGCGACAGACCGCTCAACTGGTCGCCGTCGGAGAAACCATCGCTGTAGATCTGCGCGTTCAACCCACGGATGAGGAAATGATCGAAGTAACCCTTGGAGTCCTGACCACCGGCGTTGACCCCGCTGGCGTTGGATACGGCGTCGCGAAGCATGGTCGCCCCCTGCTCGCTCAACAGCGCACGCGGAATGACCTGCACGCTGGCGGGAAGGTCTTCGAGCTTCGTGTCGGTCTTGCTCACGGCGCTTTTCTGCGCAGGCCCATCAACACGATCGTTTGCGACGCCTTGCACGGCGATCGGAGCGAGATTGACGGCATCCTGCGCATGGACAGTAGGTGTCAGAGAAGGACTACCCAGCAGCAAGAGTACGGCGACAGACAACACGCGCGGCTTCAGACGAATATCTGACATTGGAGATCCCCATAGGCGGACAAGATGAAGCAAATAAATACGAATGCGAACGCGTCGTATTTGTGATTGCGCATGTGTGCCGTCTTCAGGGCATTTGGTTTAACCCGTTTGCAAATCCGTGTCTTACACGCGTTTTCGATAGGCCCAGCCTCTTATCCCGATAACTTCAATCAATTTCTGCAATGCCCGACCTCGCCGTATAGTCGAGTGCATGCGTTCATAGGCAATGCCGGTCGGCGATCTATCGTCCCGGCCCACCCCAGGAGAAGCGCGAATGACGAACGAAGCGAAGTGCCCGTTCAATCACACCGCCGGCGGCGGTACGACGAACAAGGATTGGTGGCCCAAACAGCTACGCGTGGATCTGCTCAACCAGCACTCTTCCCGATCCAATCCGATGGACCCGGACTTCAACTACGCCGAGGCATTCAGGAAGCTCGACCTCGCGGCGGTGAAGAAAGATCTCGTCGCCGTCATGACCGACTCGCAGGATTGGTGGCCTGCCGACTTCGGGCACTACGGTGGACTCTTCATTCGCATGGCCTGGCATAGTGCCGGCACCTATCGCATCGGCGATGGACGCGGCGGCGGTGGTCGCGGTCAGCAACGTTTCGCGCCATTGAACAGCTGGCCCGATAACGTCAGCCTGGATAAGGCGCGTCGCCTGATCTGGCCGGTCAAGCAAAAATATGGTCGCAGCATCTCCTGGGCCGATCTCATCATCCTCACCGGCAACGTCGCCCTGGAAAGCATGGGCTTCAAGACGTTCGGCTTTGCGGGCGGCCGTGAAGACACCTGGGAACCGGACCAGGATGTCTACTGGGGTACGGAAACCGAGTGGCTCGGTGGTGACCATCGCTATGGCAAAGGCAAGACTCAAGGCAACGAACACGACGCAGGCGCTCACGAAGAAGGCGTGATCACGGCCGAAGCCGAATTGCACGGTATCGAAGAGGACCGCACGGAAGACGGACGTCTGCTCGAGAATCCGTTGGCCGCGGTGCAGATGGGTTTGATCTACGTCAATCCCGAAGGCCCCGAAGGCAACCCCGATCCTATCGCATCGGCCATCGACATCCGCGAGACGTTCGGCCGCATGGCCATGAACGACGAAGAGACCGTGGCGCTCATCGCAGGCGGCCATACCTTCGGCAAGACACACGGTGCCGGGGATGCCAAGCACGTATTGAACGAACCCGAGACCGGCGGCCTGGAAGACCAGGGCTTCGGCTGGAAGAACACGTACGGCAGCGGCAAGGGCGCGGACACGATTACCAGTGGTCTCGAAGTCACCTGGACGCAGACGCCGACGAAGTGGAGCAACCAGTTCTTCGAGAATCTCTTCGGCCACGAGTGGGAATTGACCAAGAGCCCCGCCGGGGCGAACCAGTGGGTCGCCAAGGACGCCAAGGACACCATTCCCGACGCCTACGATGCATCGAAGCGTCATCGTCCGACCATGCTCACGACGGATCTGGCGCTCCGTCTCGACCCTGCTTACGAGAAGATTTCACGGCGCTTCCTCGAGCATCCGGAGCAGTTCGCCGATGCCTTCGCCCGCGCCTGGTACAAGCTCACCCATCGCGACATGGGGCCGCGTGCCCGCTATCTTGGCCCGGAAGTACCCAAGGAAGAGCTCCTTTGGCAGGATCCCATTCCGGCCGTGGACCATGCACTGGCCACCGATGCCGACGTTGCCTCGCTGAAGGCGAAAGTGCTTGCTTCGGGCCTCACCATTGCGGAGCTTGTCTCCACCGCATGGGCTTCCGCTTCAACGTTCCGCGGTTCGGACAAGCGTGGTGGCGCCAACGGTGCGCGCATTCGCCTGGCGCCGCAAAAGGACTGGAAGGTCAACCAGCCGGCGCAGCTGGCGAAGGTGCTGGCGAAGCTGGAAAGCATACGTTCGGAGTTCAGTACGGGTGGAAAGAAGATCTCCCTCGCCGACCTGATCGTGTTGGCGGGCAGTGCAGCCGTCGAACAAGCGGCCAAGGATGGCGGCGCGTCCGTCACGGTGCCTTTCGCTCCCGGTCGTGCCGACGCTTCGCAGGAGCAGACCGACGTGGAGACCTTCGCGTCGCTGGAGCCGATCGCCGATGGTTTCCGCAACTTCCTCAAGGGCAACTACAGCGTCCCCGCGACAGCACTGCTGATCGACAAGGCACAGCTGCTGACGCTCACGGCGCCTGAAATGACCGTGCTCATCGGCGGCTTGCGTGTGCTCGGTGCCAACGTGGACGGAGCGACGCATGGCGTGTTCACCGATCGCCCCGGCAAGCTGACCAATGACTTCTTCCGCAACCTGCTCGACATGCGCACCGAGTGGAAGCAGACCGGTAAGGACTCCTTTGAAGGCAGCGAGCGCGGCAAGGGCACGCGGAAGTGGACAGCGACAAGCGTCGACCTGGTCTTCGGTTCACACGCGGTACTGCGCGCCAATGCCGAGGTATACGGTAGTTCGGATGCGAACGAGAAGTTCGTCAAGGACTTCGTCGCAGCCTGGACGAAGGTGATGAACCTCGATCGTTACGACCTGAAGAAGTAAGGCAACAAGTAAGAACGTGCGATCCCGAAAGACCCGTCCCGACACCATGCCGGGGCGGGTCTTTCGCTATCCGGCGACCAGGCAACTTTCCCGCTATCGGGAGGCACACATGCTGGACACTTTTTTTATTTGTGGGAACCGGCTCCCACACACTGACTGAGGAACGAAGTAATGCACGAGAGCATCACCATCAAGACGGAAGCGGGCGACTTTGCTGCTTACGTGTCCTACCCCGAAGCCGAGAAAGCACCGGCAGTCGTCGTGCTGCATGAAGTGTTCGGTGTGAATGAAGATGTCCGGCAGACCTGCGACGCCCTCGCTGCCCAGGGTTTCATCGCCGTCGCGCCCGACCTCTTCTGGCGTCAGCAGCCGGGAGTCGATCTTAGTGTCACCTCCGAGGCCGACTGGAAAGCCGGTCTCGCGCTTTACATGGCTTACCAGCGGGACGAAGGCGTTACCGACATCGTCGCCACCATCGCAGCCGCCGGCAAACTCAAGGGAGCGACGGGTAAGGTCGCCGTCATGGGCTACTGCCTTGGCGGCCTGATGACCTTCCTCACCGCCGCACGCGGCAAGGTCGACGCTGCGGTCGCCTTCCATGGCGGCGACACCGAGAGCTATCTCGCCGAGGCGGGCTCGATTGCCGCCCCCTTCCTGATGCATCTCGCCGAGGAAGATGAGTACATTCCGAAGACGGCGCAGGCGGATATCAAGAAGGCACTGGCCGATAAACCCAACGTCACCATCTACAGCTACCCGGGCTGCAACCACGCATTCTCGCGGCACGGCGGCGCACATTACGACGCAGCGGCCGCCAAACTAGCCAACGACCGCACCTGGGCCTTCCTGAAAGAAAAGCTCGCCTGACCCTTGTGGGAGCCGCTTCGGCGGCGATTGCCAGATCGCCGCCGAAGCGGCTCCCACAGTACCTAGGCGTTCCGCGCAGCTTCCTCGATCAGCGCAGCGACTTCCTTCGGGTGCGACTCGTACACCGAGTGGCTGGCGCCCTGCACTTCTATGGTGTGGCTGTGCGCGCGCTTGGCGTACATCCGCTCGAGATCGGGATTGATAATGCGATCGGCGGTAGCCACCGCGTACCAGCTGGGCTTGGTCTTCCACGCCGGCTTCCCCGCGGGAACAGTGAACACCTCGGCGGCCGTGAGCTCCTGGGCCTGCGCCTCGAATTCCGCTTGCGGCTTCGGAAGGTCGGCCGCGAAGTCGGCCGGATAGAACGCCGGATCGAGATAGGTAAAGCCATCGGCGGTTTTCTTCACGGCCTTGGTCTTGTTCGGATAGAGCTTGCCGTTACCGACTTCGGTCTCGCCCTCGTCGAGCGCGTGCGCGGCGATATAGACGAGCCCCACGACCTTGGGATCATTGCCGACATCGGTCACGATCGCGCCACCGTAGCTGTGGCCGACGAGGATGGTCGGTCCATCCTGCAAGTCGACGATGCGCTTCACGGCGGTGACATCGTCGTTGAACGAAGTGAGCGGATGCTCAGCGACAGATACGTGGTAACCGTCCTTCGTCAGGATGTCGTACACCGGTTTCCATCCGCTGCCGTTCACCCACGCACCGTGCACCAGAACGATGTTCTTCGCCGGCGTGGCCGCGGCGGCCGGATTGTTCATGGCAGCCACACCGAGCATGAGGCCGGTGGAAAAAAGAAGAGCCTTTGTCGTGGTACGCATTATCGTGTTTGTCCTCGGATCGGCGTTGATTTCGAACGAGGACACATCGTGCGCCCCTACGCCTTACCGAAAACTTTCTCGAAAATGACGACCCCGTAAACGCAGCGGCAGCGCTGCCAAGCCACGACGATTTGCTTCAAATCCGTCCGATTGAAACTGAAGCTCAGGCCAACGTCGTCAGTTCGACCGGGAGCACCGTGTCGCCACTGATGATCTGCGCCTGGCCGTCCTGGACCATGAATTGAATCTGCATGGTGCGCTGGGTGAGCGCAGCGAGTGCTTCGACCGTGGCCGGCGCGATGTCGATCACCGAAACGTTTTTCGTGCGCGCCACGGCGGCCGAGGTCTTCTTCCACCAGACTTCGGCACTGCGTCCGCTGTAGGTGTAGACGATGACGCGATTGGCGCGGCCGGCTGCACGACGGATGCGCTGTTCGTCGGGCTGGCCGACTTCGATCCACAGATCTACCTCGCCGGTCAGCTCCTTGCGCCACAGGTCGGGCTCGTCCTCGGAGCTGATGCCCTTGCCGAAGGCCAGTGAATCATCGGCGTTCAGCGCGAACGCGAGCACGCGGACCATCATGCGCTCGTCGGTTTCCGACGGGTGCTGGGCGATGGTCAGGGGGTGCGCCTGGTAGTAGTGCCGGTCCATGTCGCTGACCTGCAGATCGGCCTTGAAGACCGTGGATTTGAGTGCCATGGGCTGATTCTACAGGAGTCCGTCCCCTTCCCCTCAGCGCCGGCTCGCGGGATGATCAGGTCCGGGGTCAAGACGGGGGTATTTGCATGCCGCATCAGGATCAGCAGGTCGAACGGCTCACGTTCTTCTCGGACGCCGTCTTCGCCATCGCCATGACCTTGCTGGTCATCGATATCAAGGTGCCTGAGCCGGCCGTCAGTACAGACGAGGCCTGGGTGCAGGCCCTGGCCAACCTCATTCCGCACTTTGTCGGTTTCGTGCTTACTTTCTATGTCGTGGGAGCGCTCTGGGCCGCCCACCACCGCACGTTCGGGCGGCTGGGCCACTATGACCCGGCCATCGTCTGGCCCAACCTGACGCTGCTCATGATGGTTGCCTTCATCCCGTTTCCAACGGCCCTGATGAGCACTCATTTCAACGACCGCGTGCCACAGATGTTCTACGCTTTCACCCTGGTGGTGACCGGCCTTTGCCAGTACCGGCTGGTGAAACGCGCGCTCCGGCAGCCTTATCTGTACCGGGATGTCAGTGCGGACGACGTCTCCATCGCGATCCGCCGCAGCCTCGGCATGCCTGCGATGGCGCTCGCAGCGATCATCGTTGCCATCTGGTGGCCAGGCCTGAGCAACCTGCCGCTCATGGCGACCCCGTTCTACGTCATGTTGGTGGCACGGATGAAGAAGGCCCCGCCGGCCGCGGCTTCGACCGACCAGCCCTGATACATCACGCCGTTCCGCGTATGGCCGCAAGCAAGGCGTCGCGACCGAACGGCTTCTGCAACTGCACGGCGATTCCTGCCGCAGCGACCGGCAACTCCGCGTAGCCGCTCGCAAGCACCACGCGCAGGCCGGGCCGCATCGTGGCGAGCCTGGCGGCAAGCTCGGACCCGGTCATGCCGGGCATCGCATGATCGGTCACGACGGCGACGAGTTCACTGATCGTTTCCAGACTTCGGAGTGCTTCGTTCGCCGAGGCCGCGCCACGCGCGTCGTAACCGGCATAGTTGAGCATCTCGACCGCCGTGGAGAGGACGAGCGGATCGTCGTCCACCACGAGGATGACAGGCAGTGGCCCCAGGGTCTCCGAGATAGCCCTGATAACGCGGGTGGGCCCGGCAGGAGCGGTAGCCGGCAGTGTCGCGGCTCCCAAGGGTGCAACGGGCAGAAAGATCGAGACGGTCGTGCCACCGGTCTCGCTGCTCTCCAGTTGCAGGGCCCCACCTGATTGCTGGGCGATGCCGTGCACCATCGACAGACCGAGGCCGGTGCCTTTGCCGACGCCCTTCGTCGTGAAGAAAGGCTCAGTCGCGCGGGCGAGCGTCGCAGCGTCCATGCCCAAGCCGTTGTCGGTAATCGACAGGCGTACGTACCTGCCGGGAACGACATGCAGGATATGCGGGCCGTGAACCTCTTCGGTCACTGCCCGGATGGTGATGACACCGCCGTCCGCCATGGCGTCGCGGGCGTTGACGCAAAGATTGAGGACGCAGAGCTCGAGCTGGTTGATGTCACCGATCACATCGGGAAGTGCGAGAGGAAAACGGACTTCGATCGCGATGGACGGGCCTAGCGATGTGCGTAGGAGGTCCGACATGCCCGAAACCAGCGTGATGATATTGACCGACTCCAGGTGCAGCTGCTGGCGACGCGCAAAGGCGAGCATGCGCTGGGTCAGGCTGACCCCGCGCCGCACGCCGCTCAAGGCGTTGCCGACCAGGCGATTCATGCGCTCCGGCAATTCGACGTGGTCGCGCATGAGTTCCAGGTTGCCTTGCACCGCCATCAACAGGTTGTTGAAATCGTGCGCCACACCACCGGTCAGCTGGCCGACCGCTTCGAGCTTCTGCGACTGGAAAAGCGCCTCGCGTGCCTCTTCCAATGCTAGTGCGGAGGCACGTCGCTCGGTGACGTCACGGGTGACCTTGGCAAAGCCGATGACCTTGCCTGCATCGTCCGTAATGCGGTCGATCACCACGTGCGCCCAGAAACGGCTACCGTCCTTGCGCAGACGCCAGCCTTCGGTTTCGATCCGTCCTTCGCGCACCACGGCCTCGAGGTTGGTCGTCGGTTCGCCGCGCGCGACATCTTCCGGGGTGAAGAACGCCGAATAGTGGCGTCCGATCACTTCGTGAGGCGCGTATCCCTTGATCCGTTCGGCGCCCGAGTTCCAGCTGGTGATGTGGCCGCCGGGATCGAGCATGTAGATGGCGTAGTCGGCCACGCCCTGGACCAGCACGCGAAACTGCTCCTGGCTGTTCCTCAGTTCCTCGTCGACGCGCTTGCGTTCGGTGCGGTCACGCATGACCACGCCAAAGCCGAGCGGCGTGTCGCCATCGCGCACGGGATCGACGAGGATCTGCGCCCAGAATCGCGAGCCGTCCTTACGCACCAGCCAGGTGTCCAGCTCACTGCGCCCTTCGCGAAGCGCCAGGTCGAGCAAGGCCGCGGGTGCGTCAGCGTCGTTATCGTCGCCTGAGAACAGCAAGGAAAAAGGAGCGCCGACCATGTCCTGGGCGGCGTAACCGGTGGCATGAAACGCGCCAGCGTTCCATGTCGCCACGGAACCCTCCGGTTGCAGCCAGAAAATCGCGTAGTCCGAAATGCCTTCGACAAGCCGGCGGTAAGCGGAATCGTCCATGGTCGTGGGGTCGGTCGGAGTGCGCATGGCGTCAAGGTACTGCCTCCGGCCCACTACCTCGTGAAGGCTTCTTCACATGGCGCATGGAGACGGGGAGCGGAGGTGGCTCAGTCTTCCTCGGGATTGACCGGAGCAACGTCCATGCCGTCATACGCGCCCAGGCCATGCTCGGCGGCAAACCGGTAGAACTCCCCGTTGCGCGCGTCAAGGCTATCGGGCGTGTGGACCTCGATCTTCTCGATGTGGAGCATCCACAGATCGGGATCGGCAGGTTCGTCCTTGTCGGCCAGGAACACGTCGACGAAGCGATAGCCCTGCTGTTCGAGGACGGGCGCCACGGCGCGCAGCTTCTCCGCGGAGGCGTCGGTGAAGAAGAAGCCCCAGATCAGCGGTTCGGACAGGTCCCAGTCCGTGTTGTCGGCGATCTGTTCGAACATCATCACAAGCTGGTCTTTCTCGATCACGGCGGTATTTCCTGGAATAAGCCCCGCAGGATACTGCGAAGACGGCTTTTTTGTATCTGAACGTATCAGCGGAAGCACGCGATACAGAGCGTTTCAAAACCGTGGAGACCGGTGCAATCAGCACGCCACCGGCGGCGTTACTGTACGTCCCACAGACCACGGGAGAGATTGCGATGTCGGACGTACTGGATCAGAAGAGGCGGAAGTTCATGGGCGCCGCGGCGCTGGGCATGGCGCTTGCACCGTTCGGCCTGGGTGCCATCGCCAGCGCCAGTCCCGTGAGCGGGACCACCGGCGCTGCTACCAGCGGTGCCGCCGATGCCCCGGCCGGCGGGGCCACGTCGTTCCATGCGCTCAAGCAGGTCAAGGCCGGCGTCCTCGATATCGGTTACGCCGAAGACGGTCCCCGCAAGGGTCCCGTCGTCATTCTCCTGCACGGCTGGCCCTACGACATCTACAGCTTCGTGGACGTCGCGCCGATCCTGGCGGCGGCGGGATACCGCGTGATCATTCCCTACCTGCGCGGCTACGGCAGCACGCAGTTTCTCTCGGCGGACACGCCGCGCAATGGCCAGCAGGCCGCCATCGCCTCCGACATCATCGCCCTGATGGATGCCCTCAAGATTAAGAAGGCCACCGTGGCCGGCTTCGACTGGGGCGCCCGCACGGTCAACATCATGGCAGCGCTCTGGCCCGAGCGCATCAAGGCGATGGTATCCGTCAGCGGCTACCTCATCGGCAGCCAGGAAGCGAACAAGAAGCCACTGCCGCCGAAGGCCGAGTTGCAATGGTGGTACCAGTTCTACTTCGCCACCGACCGCGGTCGCGACGGCTACGCGCAGCACACGCATGATTTTGCCCGCCTGATCTGGGAACAGGCATCCCCACAGTGGCACTTCGACGACGACACGTTCGAGCGCTCCGCCCCCGCCTTCAACAATGTCGACCATGTAGCGGTGACGATCCACAACTATCGCTGGCGCCTCGGGCTTGCCGAAGGCGAACCGCAGTACGACGCACTTGAAACAAAGCTGGCCACCTTCCCCACCATCGGCGTGCCTACGATTACGATGGAAGGCGATGCCAATGGCGCTCCCCATCCGGATCCGGCTAATTACGCCAAAAAGTTCACCGGCAGGTACGAGCACCGGCTGATCAGCGGAGGCATCGGCCATAACCTGCCGCAGGAGGCACCGCAGGCATTCGCCAAGGCGATCATCGACGTCCAGAAGGTCTAACGAAGATCGACTTCGTCGCCGAGCCTCTCGACCACGACGGCAAGCTTGTTTTCACGTAACGCGAAGGCCGAATGTCCCGGCTCCAGATCGCCGACCGCCACGCGATCGCGTGCGGCGGCGGCGTTCGCGTCGGCCTTGCGTACGGAGAGATCGAATACCACCGGTGAGAGGCCGGTGACGTCGACGTCCAGGCGGTCGCCGCTTTCGGTGTCCTGTGCGCTGGAACTGCCTTGCTGGGAAGTCGAATAGACGAGGCCTTGGGAGTCCACCACGACGACCTCGATCCGGTACGGCTTGCCCTCGTACGTTGCCGTGACGACGAACGTCTTGACGAAGGCGACCGTCTGCGCGGTGTACGGAACCGGCGGAATGAGTTCATCGGCGACCGGCGCCGTGCCCGTGGCCGGGCGTGGCAAGGACAGGATCTGGATCACCGGCACGCCCGCGTGGACCGAAGCGACTGCATGCGTCGCACCGGGTGGGCCTGCAGCCAGAACCGCGGCCGGCAAGGCCAAAGCCATGATCGTGAGCATCGCGGCACGCATGCCCGACCGTCCTTGAGTCAACGTCGAAGGCCATTTAGCGCCCGGTATTACCCATTTTCCATCCGTACTTGTACGCACAACCGGCCAGAACCCTAGAATAGCGACCCCATTATCGCTTTCCGCCGTTCGCCCGGCACCAGGAGTTTCCTTGTCGCACTATGCCGGTCCCCTGCTGACGCTCCCGCTCGCCCGGACGCTGCTGGTCGCGCGCGACGCGGGAGCCTCGGTATGGGCGGGGTCGATGGATCTGGGGCGCTCCGACGAAAGCGTCGTGTTGCTGCCTGACGCATGGCAGCGATCCGGCCAGATCTTCCCGTACCCGGGCAAACTCAAAGACCGCACCATCTATTTCTGGGACGGCGATGACTTCTCGCCGGTATCTCGCTTCTCGGGCTCGCTGATCAAGCTGGTGCCCACCGACTGGGGTGCGCCGACCTTCGAGATCGACGGCATCAAGATGCTGCCCACCTCGAAGGAATCGCCCTTTGAGGACGCTCGCCGCAAGATTGCGCTTGTCGAACCTCGTGGCAAGGTGGTGCTCGATACCTGTGGCGGCCTCGGTTACTTCGCGGCATGCTGCCTGGAGGCGGGTGTCGGGAGGATCATCTCGTTCGAAAAAAACGAGGACGTGCTGTGGCTGCGCACCCTGAACCCGTGGTCGCCCGACCCGGATGCCTCATCGAGCGCGGGGCGCCTGCAACTCACCCATGGCGACGTGTCGCTGGCGATCGGTCAGCTCGCCGATGCATCGATCGACGCCCTGTTGCACGATCCACCGAGGTTTGGCATTGCCGGTGAGCTTTACTCGCAGGTGTTCTACAACGAGCTCGCGCGGGTGCTCCGCCGCGGCGGGCGCCTGTTTCATTACACAGGCAGCCCGAACAAACTCACCAGTGGTCGCGATGTGCCACGCGAGGTCGCCAAACGTCTGGAGAAAGCCGGCTTCAAGGCCGATCTGGCGTTGGACGGCGTGCTCGCGATCCGTCGGTAGGTCCACGCAACGAGCAGCCTGGTCATACTCCCGGTCAGGCGGATCGGGTCAGCCGCCTCGCCTCTACCAGCCTGGCAACGCGCTCCTTGTCGACAGCGGCCGCCGGCGTATAGATGATCAGGCCAAGCTCGGGCCGGCCGTCGACGGCGAATGACGAATATTCCAAAGTGACTTCGCCCACCAGTGGGTGCGCGAACTGCTTCGTGCCTTCACCGTAGCTTTGCAGGTCGTAGTCGTTCCAGATGGCCTCGAAGGCGGGGCTCAGCGCGATCAGTTCGTCCACGAAGCCCCTCACGCGGTCCGTCGCGCCGAGTCGTGCGATGTCCGCACGAAATGCCGCCACGGCGAAACGTGCGTGATCTTCCCAATGGCGCGTCTTGTTGCGCACGCGATCGGTGGCAAAGAGCAGCTTCAACACGTTGCGCTGTTCCGGCGGAAGGACACCGTATTCGGTGAGCACGGCTGCCGCGGCGGCGTTCCAGCCGATGATGTCCCACTGCGCGGTTTTCACGATTGCCGGACTCGTCTCCAGCGAATCGAGCACGCGCTGCAACTGCGGTGAGATCGCAGCGGACGGCTGGTAGGTGACTTCAGGCGGCCGGTTCTGTGCCAGCAGGAACAAGTGCTCGCGTTCGACGGCCGTGAGGGCCAGGGCGGCGGCAAGACGATTCAGTACTTCGGTAGAGGGCGCACCGCCACGGCCCTGTTCGAGCCAGGTGTACCAGGTGGCGCTCACGTTCGCGCGCAGGGCAACTTCTTCGCGTCGCAGGCCAGGCGTACGCCTGCGCGTGGTCGGCATGCCGAAGGCCGCTGGATCGAGCTTCGCCCGGCGGTCCTTCAGGTAACTGCCAAGCAGGTTTTCTTGCGGGGTGCTCATCCGTTGAGCCTACTACGATGCCCATTCCGTCCGTAGAGGAGGAAGTGTCTGGACGTTGTCAGGCCTGTAGTCCGCAAGACCGGGCGGCATATAGGTGCGATGAATAATCAATCCCTACCGAGCACCTCAAGCCCCGCCAGGGATGGCTGGCTGGCCGTGGCTGCCGTGACGCTGGCTGCCTTCGCCTTCGTCACCACGGAATTCCTGCCGATCGGCCTGCTCCCGCAAATCACCGGCGAACTCCACCTCAAGACCGGTATCGGCGGCCTGATGGTCACTACGACCGGCCTCGTGGCGGCCATCGCGGCACCACTGACCACGATGCTTGCCGGCCGCCTCGACCGCCGCAACGTGCTCATGCTCCTATCGGTGTTGCTGATGGCGGCCAATATCGTCGCCGCATGCGCCACGGGATTCGCCACCATGCTCTTCGCCCGCGCACTCCTGGGCATTGCGCTGGGTGGCTTCTGGGCGGTCGCGCTTGCCGCGGGTGGCCGCTTGGTACGCCCCGAGAAGGCCGCCCTCGCGACAGCCACGATGTTCGCCGGCATCACGTTCGCCACGATCATCGGCGTGCCGCTGGGCACCCTCATCGGTAGTGTCGCTTCCTGGCGCTACGCCTTTCTTGCCACCGGTGCGCTGGTCCTTATCGCCCTGATCGCACAGTTCTTCCTCTTGCCCCGGCTACCATCGGACACCGTGGTGAAGACGGCTGACTTTCGCAGCCTGCTGCGCCGGTCGACCTCGCGCCTGAGCCTGATCATGATGGCGGTCGTTATCGCCGCGCACTTCACCGCTTACACGTATATCGCGCCGTTCCTGATCGAGCGTGCCGGCTTCGATGAGCGCGGCATCACGGCGGTGCTGCTCGGCTTCGGTGTGGTCGGCTTCATCGGCAATTTCATCGCCCCCAGGGCGATCGCGAAGAACCTGCGCTGGTCGCTCGCCGGCACGATGCTCCTTCTTGGCGCCACCATCTTCGCGCTGCCGCTTCTGGGCATGTCCCACGCAGGCGCCAGTGCCGACATCCTGCTCTGGGGCATGGCTTATGGCGCACTGCCTGTCGCGCTGAGCGTCTGGGTTTCACGCTACGCCGGTGACCACCCGGAAGCCGGTTCGGCCCTCTTCGTCATGACCTACCAGCTTGCCATCGCAGCCGGCTCGTTCATGGGTGGTCGGGTGGTCGACAGTGTCGGCGTGGTGTCTGCCCTGGTGGTCGGTGGTGTCGCTGTCGTCGTCGCGCTGGGCTTGCTCGCAACATTAAACCAGCATGCCGCCGGAGACCTCGATGCGCTGACCGCTGATCCAGCGGTTATCGTCCGACAGCAGGGATGAAATCATCGCGCCGAGGTCGTCCGGCAACCCCACGCGACCCAGCGCCGTCATGTCCGAGATGCGCTTGGCCAGCGCCGGGGTGTCACGCACCATGCCACCACTGAAGTCGGTAGCGACCGCGCCGGGAGCCACCGTGTTTACCGCGATGCCGCGGGGGCCGAGCTCTGCGGCCATGTAGCGCGTCAGCACTTCCACGGCGCCCTTCATCGCACCGTACGCGGAGCTACCGGGCATGGAGACACGCGCGAGGCCGGACGAGATATTGATGATGCGTCCGCCGTCGACGATCAACGGCAGGAGCTTCTGCGTGAGCAGGTACACACCCTTGAAGTGGACGTTGTAGATGGCGTCCAACTCCTCTTCGGTGGTCTGGTCGAACGCCTTGTGCAACGACTGGCCCGCGTTGTTCACCAGGAAGTCGAAGCGCTCGGCGCCGAGTTCACCGATGGCCGTCCTCGCACGCCCGACGAACGCATCGAAAGAAGCGGCGACGCCGGTGTCCAGCTTCAGCGCGATGGCCCGCCTGCCCTGCTGTTCGACGGCGGCGACGACGTTGGCTGCCTCTGCCTGATTCTCGCGATAGGTAAAGATGCTGTCGACGCCGCGTGCCGCCAGGTGGAGCACGGTGCTACGGCCGATGCCGCGGCTGCCGCCAGTGACGAGGGCGATCTTCGTCACGTTACTTGCTGGGTTTGTGCTGGTCATGGGTTGTCCTTCGGTTTGGGGCCTGTGCAAACGATAGGCCCGTCCATGCCACGACGGAATGCGCGAACCCGGCCCATTCTTGCCTGATCCTGCTTCCAGGCATACGATGCCGACATGATTCCCGAACTGACCCAGAGCCTGCTCCGTCATACCGATGGCCGGGACCCTTACGGCCCGTACCTGACCGACGTGCCCGGCCTGGTGCTGTTGCGGTCCGACCACGAAAAGCCGCCCGCCCACCTCATATTCAAGCCCGCCCTTTGCATCGTCGTGCAGGGCGCGAAATGGGCCGTGTTCGGTGACCGCCACCTGGACTACCGTGCGGGCCAGGCGCTTATCGTGAGCGTGGAAACACCGGCGCTGGGGCGTGTGGTGGAAGCCAGTCCGACGGAGCCCTTCCTCGGCATCATCATCGAATTCGATCTCGCGATCATGCGCGAGGTGGCCGACGCGCTCGGCACGCCTGCGCCGGGCGGCGAAGGTCCCGGCTTTGGCGTCTTCGTCACGGATTTCGACGGGCCGCTGGCCGATTGCACCGTGCGCCTCGTGCGCCTGCTGGACACGCCCCAGGCCATTGCATTGCTCCAGCCGGCGATCATGCGCGAGATCGCGTACTGGCTGCTCAGCGGCCCCCACCGCGCGGAGGTGGCCCGCATGGTGCTGGCCAACACACATGCCCATCGCGTGATCACCGCCATTCACCGTTTGCGCGACCGTTTCGCCGAGCCTGTGCGCATCGACGATCTGGCCGCGGGCGCGCAGATGAGCACGTCCGCCTTTCATCGCCAGTTCCGCCGCCTCACCGCCATGACCCCGCTGCAGTATCAGAAACAGCTGCGTTTACTCGAAGCACGACGGCTGATGGTGGGCGAAGCCGCCAGTGCCGAGACGGCCGCCTTCGCCGTCGGCTACGAGAGTGCCTCACAGTTCAGTCGTGAGTATTCGCGGATGTTCGGCCTTCCGCCGCGGCGTGATGCGAAACTGCTGCAGCAGGCATGAGCCTCCGCTTCTTGTAGGAGCCGGCTATGCCGGCGATGGGGCTTGAGGCGACCTGGTTATCGCCGCTGAAGCGGCTCCTACAGGAGGCCATGAAAAGCTGGGGTCATGATGTTGGTCTGGCCGGGGCGTAGAATGTCGGGTTTATGTGTGGAGTGTCTCCCTTGGCCTTCCCCTTTTCCCTGGTCATTTTCGACCTTGACGGCACGCTGGTGGATAGCGCGGCCGACATCGCCGAATCGGTCAATCGCACGCTGCGCGACTGGAAGCTACCGACCTACGACGTCGGGCAGATCACCGAGTGGATCGGCGAGGGCTCGCGCAAGCTCATCACTTACGCCTTTCGTCATGCCGGCAGTGACGCGGATATTGACAAGGTGATGCCCGGTTTCCTCGAACACTATGCCGAGACGGCGCTGGATGGCATCGCCTACGACGGCGTGGTCGATACACTGGCTGCCCTGCACGCCCAGGGCGTGAAGCTTGCGGTGTGCACGAACAAGAACGAGGAGTTCGTGCACCCCCTGCTCGAGGCGCGCGGCATGCTGCGGTACATCGACGGCATCGTCGGCGGCAACACTTTGCCCGAACGCAAGCCCAGCGGCGTGCCGCTACTGCACCTGGCCAGCGAAGCCGGGGTCGCAACGAGCGACACGCTCATGGTCGGTGATTCCGAGAGCGACGTGCTCGCCGCGCGCGATGCCGGCCTGCCCTTCGTGATGGTGAGCTACGGCTATCGCAAGTCGCTCGACCTGCATGCGATCGGCGCGCTGGCGGTGATCGACCGCATGCCGGACCTGCTCGCTATCGGTAACTCTCGATAACCGCCTTGATCAGCGCGACATCGTCCTCGATGCCGTAGTCGGGCGGCGCCGAGTAGCCGAACCGCGTGATCACCAGCTTCTCGGACGGCACGATGTAGATGCGCTGGCCCATCGTGCCGCTGGCGAAGAAGCCATCCTTGGGAAAGCCCCCTTCCACACGCCATTTCGCCGGACGGCTCGGCCCGTCATTGGTCCAGAAGCCAGCGCCGTACGGCGCGCCCAGCGTCGACGTGCGCGACCAGGCGACCCACTCGCGCGGTAGCAGCCGCTCGCCGGTCGGAGCGACGCCGTCGTTGAGGTACAGCAGGCCGAACTTCGCGTAATCGCGGGCGCTGGCGTAGAGGTAAGTCGACCCTATGAACGTGCCCTTGCCGTCGAACTCCATCGTGACATCGTGCATGCCCAGGCTCCGGAAGAGCCTGCTTTGTGCGTACGCCCGCAGACCCGCCGGACCGCCGCCGATCAACTCGCCGATCTTCCTGTCGAGCAGCACGGTGTCGGCCGAGGTGTATTCGAATGTTTTTCCGGGTGGCTCTTTCGCCGGCTGCGCGGCCGCAAAGCCGGCCATGTCGCCATGCAGGAATTCCATCTGCGCCACGGGACTGAAGGCCGACTCCGCTTCCTCTGCCGCAAGGCCACTACGCATGCGCATGAGGTCTTCCACCGTGATGGAGGCACGCGCGTCGCCGGGCTGCCGCCATTCCGGCGGATCCAGGGGTTGGTCGACGCGCAGCTTGCCTTCACTGACAAGCATGCCGAGCAGCGCATTGGTCAAGGACTTGGCGACCGAGAAGCTGATCAGCGGGGTGTGCACGTCGAAGCCATCGGCGTAGCGCTCAGCCACGACGACACCGTCCTTAACGACCACCACGGCCTTCACCTGCTTCACCGGTTCGCCCTCGCGCTCGATGAAGAGTCGATCCAGCGCCGCGGCCACCGCCGGTTTGCGCGTGGCGACGGCCTCGTCCGGCGCGAAGTCGTCGTCGAGTCGCCCGGAGGTCGTGGCCTCCGGCGGATCCGCCACCAGGGGCACATTGCCCGGCAGGTCGAGACGGCAGCCGTAGCCCCGGGTGAAGCTCGCACGGGCCAGCGATCGCAAGGGGCTCGACACTTCCACGCTCTGCGTCTCCGGCGACACATGCACGCTGAGCAGGTGTCCCGCGACGCTGCCGATCATCGGCACCACGAGCTCGTCGTAGGTACGTTTGGGATCCTGGCCGCCGATGAAAGTCATCGAGCAGACGTGGTGAGCAGCCACGCCCGCGGCGACGCGCAGCGCCTGGTCGGGACGGAACACCATCCATGCCGAAGCGGCGGCGACCATCACGATGCCTCCGACGATCAGTGCTTTCTTACCCACGGTCATCCCCTCTGCTTTTGCCCAGTCTGGGGCAAGCGAGAGTTGTCGGCGTGGTCTGCCGGGACGAATGCCGGCTGGCCAGGGACGAACGGCCGGCTTTGTCCGGGCGACGCGCGCTAGAGCTCCAGTGCGAGCCCCGGCGGCAGCTGGCCGAGGTAGCGGCGGGTCCAGGTCACCCGGGCGCCGTCGCGCAGGAGCAGCCGCTGCTCACCCTCCGGCCAGGGCTTCAGTTCGCGGATCGCATCCAGCCTGACCACCGTCGAGCGGTTGATCCGGACGAAGTGCAATGGCGACAGGCGCGTCTGCATGGCATCGAGCGTGCCACGCAATCGGTGCGGTGTGCCTTCCACATAGACGTCGATGTAGTTGCGGTCCGACTCGATGCGGTCGATGCGGTCGACATGAACCAGCTCCGCGCTGTCGCCCTTCGGAAGGAGCAGGCGCTCGACATAGTGCGCGGGCGGCGGCAAGGCATCGAGCAACCCGTCCACGCGCACGGCGAGCCCCGCTGAGGGAACGAGCAACCGGCACAGCCGTGCGGCGAGGCGATCGAACCGTTGCGGGCCCACCGGCTTCAACAGGTAATCGAACGCGTGCACCTCGAACGCTCGCACGGCATGGGTGTCATGCGCCGTGACGAAGACGATCTCCGCCGGCAACGGCTCGCCCAGCGCCTGCAACACGCCGAAGCCGTCCATGCCCGGCATGCTGATGTCGAGGAAGACCACGTCCGGGCGCAAACGCTGGATGAGGGCGACTGCTTCCACCCCGCTACCGGCCTCGCCAATCCATTCCAGGCCGTCGGCCGTGGCGAGATAGCGGCGCAGCTTGGCGCGCGCAGGCGCTTCGTCATCGACCACGACGACACGCAGGCTCATGCCGCTGCCCAACGTCGCGCCGGCAACCAGACGGTCACCACCGAGCCGCCGCCCACGGCCGCATCGCGGCTCACACCGGCGGCGTCGCCATACAGGTGACGCAGTCGCGCATCCACATTGCTGTATCCGATGCCGTGGCCAGGACGTGCCGTGCCGCCACCGAAGTCGCGAACGCGCAGGGTCAGCCTGCCCGCCTCACGCTTCGCATCGACACAGACGCGTCTGCCTTCGCCGCTGCCACCGTGCTCGATCGCGTTCTCCACCAGCGGCTGCAGGATCAGGAACGGTACGTGCAGATCATCGAGGGCCGCATCGCCCTCCACGTGCGCATCGAGCCCGTTGCCGAAACGCGCCCGCTGGATATCCAGGTAGAGCGACAGCAGTTGCCACTCGTCGGCAAGCCGATGCTCCTGCGTCGTCGCCGACAGCGTGGCGCGCAACAGCTCGCCGATGCGCGAGAGCATCTCGTCGGCGACCTGCGGCCGCTCGTACATGAGCTCCGAGACGGCATTGAGGGTGTTGAACAGGAAGTGCGGGTTCAACTGCAGGCGCAACGCGTCCAGACGCGCGTCAGACAGCGCCGATTCCAGCTGCGCAGCGCGTAGCTCCCTCGCCTGCCCTTCGCGGTAACGATCGAACAGCCACAGTCCCAGGGCGATCACCGCATAGAAGAACAGCTGTGTCGGCATTTCCATGAGGTAGCGCCACCCCGTGGGCGGCGCCGCGTAGCGTGCGTAGCCCGCCAGCGGAAACACCATTAGCCGCAGGCCCAGCATCAGGCTGGTCTGCGCCACGGACAGCGAGAGGAACAATCCCAGGTGGCCGAGAAGGCGCGCCGGGACCGAGGCGATGCCTGCGATTCGACGCAGGAGCGAGAACAGCACCGGCAGAAAAACGCCGAAGCTCAACGAGCCGGTGAGTTCGTCGATCAGCTTCAGCGCAAACAGCGACGGCACGTGGTTGGCGATATCGATGAGATACCGGTTGGACGCCCTGAGCAAACCAATGGCCACCAACAACGCGACCCAGAGGATCGCGACGTAGCCTTTCTTCCCTGTCTTCATGTCGAGGCCCCCGCCCCTGTCTTGCGTGCCGGCCCTTATACCAGAGCCGGCACACAAGGCGGGATCAGGCGGCGCGCCTGGGCAGCACCCAATCCGGGCGGATGAAATGACAGGTGTAACCGTTCGGGTACTTCTCCAGGTAGTCCTGGTGCTCGGGTTCGGCCTCCCAGAAAGGGCCTGCCGGTGACAGTTCAGTCACCGCCTTGCCCGGCCACAGGCCTGAGGCATTGACGTCCGCGATGGTGTCTTCGGCGACGGCCTTCTGCTCGTCATCGAGGTAGAAGATGGCCGAACGATAGCTCTCGCCCCGATCGTTTCCTTGCCGATTCAGCGTAGTCGGATCGTGGATCTGGAAGAAGAACTCGAGAATCTTGCGGTAACTCACCCTGGCCGGATCGAACTCGATCTCGATCGCCTCGGCATGACTGCCGTGGTTACGGTAGGTGGCGTTGGGCACGTCGCCGCCGGAATAGCCCACCCGCGTGGCGATGATGCCCGGCTGCCTGCGAATCAGGTCCTGCATGCCCCAGAAACAACCGCCGGCGAGAATGGCGCGCGCAGTCATAGGACACCTCCTGTTTCGCTGTCGAACATGTGGACGTACTGGCCGTAGCCTTCCTTTTCGAGGTCGGCGACGGGGATGAAGCGCAGCGACGCCGAATTGATGCAATAGCGCAGGCCGCCCTGGTCACGCGGGCCGTCGGGAAAGACATGGCCGAGATGACTATCCGCATTCGCCGAGCGCACTTCGGTGCGAATCATGCCGTGGGTGATGTCGCGCTTCTCGTCGACATGGTCGGCTTCGAGCGGGCGCGTGAAGCTGGGCCAGCCGCAACCGCTGTCGAACTTGTCGAAGGACGAGAACAACGGCTCGCCTGAGACGATATCGACGTAGATGCCCGGCTCTTTGTTGTCATTGAATTCGTTGTGGAACGGTCGCTCGGTGCCGCTCTGCTGGGTCACCCGGAACTGTTCGGGCGTCAGCTTGGCGAGGGCTTCGGGGGTCTTGCGATAGTCGGACATGGGGACCTCCAGAGGGATGAAGATCGGGGCTGCAGGCCAGTTGCGGGCCCGCTCCACCGCTCGTTCCATAATGCGGTCGAACCCCGTGGAAACAATAGTAAGGACTTGCCCTCAGGCATCCTGTGGGAGCCGATTCATCGGCGAAAACCAGGTCGCGACACCGTCCAGGCCCTCGCTCCGCAGGAATCGCCGATAAATCGGCTCCTACGAAGAGCCAGAAAAACGAACCTATGAAGACCCAGGTAGCCGGACCGAGAACCGGGCGCCACCACCCGGCGCATCGAGCACACCGATGCTCCCCCCATGCCGCGCCACGATCTCCTGCACCAGATGCAGCCCCAGCCCCGTCCCCACGCTGCTCGGTCGCAACCGATAGAACGGGGTAAACACCTTCGCCCGCTCGGCCTCGGGAATACCGGGACCCTCGTCGCTGATCTCGAACGTGGCACCCTCCGTCACCGCGACATGGATCAGGCCCTTGCCACCCGCGTGCGCGATCGCATTCTGGATCAGGTTGGTCACGGCGCGGGACAGGGAGAGGCGGTCGCCCATGACCACGACGGCATGCTCCGGCGCATCCATGGCCAGCTCGTAGCCCGCGTCCAGGACCAGGGGCGCCACGTCGGCACTGACCTCGCGCACGAGGGTCACCAGGTCGAGCGGCTCGAACTCGGTGACCTGCTTGCCCAGCCGCTGCAGGTCGAGCAACTGTTCGGCGATATTGGCCAGTCGGGCCAGGTCGGTCAGCAGGCGGGTTCGCGCCTCGCCGGGGGGCAAGGTATGCAGCCTGGCTTCGAGGATCGCGATGGGCGCGCGCAGTTCGTGGGCCGCGTCCGCGAGGAAACGGTCGCGCGCATCGTAGCCCTCGCCCAGGCGCTCCAGTGCAAGGTTGAACGCGCGCACCAGCGGCTGCAGCTCGCGGGGCACCGCGCCGTCCTCCAGCTGGGCGCCGCGCTCGTCGATATTGATGCGCTGCGCCTGGTCGGCCACCTTGCCGACACCGGCCATCGATCGATGGATGAGCCAGGGAACCGCCACCAGGGTGACCAGCACCAGCGGTAATCCGATACGCGTACCGATATAGACCGAGAACTTGACGAAGACGCGTGCGAGACCGAGCAAGGGCGCACCGCCGACGATCACATGAAGACGACCGTATGCCGTGTTCTCGACAATGACGCGCATGGCCAGTTCATAGGGTGCGCTCGTCGTATGCACCTCGGACGATTGCAGCGAAGCGAGCGAATCGACCAGCGACCGATAGCCCTGCGGAACCGTGCCGTGACTCAGGCGATGTCCCTGCTCGTCGGCGATCACGAACCACATCCGCGGTGCGGCGTCGAGGACGGCGCGCAGGTCGTCATCGGTATGTAGCTGCATCGCGCCATGGTCAACCGTCACGGCATGGGCGATGTCACGCGCGAGGCCTTCATCGATGTATGCCGCCCGCGTATCGAGGAGGCTCCAGGTCAGCGCAGCGATAGTAACGAGCAGGATGACGATCTGCAGCACGCTGAGGCGAACGCCGAGCTGGACGGTGAGTGACTTAGCGTGCCTGCCCATCGCGCACCTCCCGCAGCAGATAGCCAATGCCGCGGATCACGTGGATTTCCACGCTCGCGTTCGCCTCCACGAGCGCCCGGCGCAGCTTGGACACGTGCGCATCCAGGGCGTTCGACTGAATGGCATCGTCGAAACCGTAGACCGCCTCCTGCAAGACCTCCCGCTGCACCGTGCGCCCATGGCGATAAGCCAGCGCTTCGAGCAGCAACAGCTGGCGACGCTGCAGGCGCAACGGCTGGCCGTCCACGTGGGCATCGCGAGCGGTGAAGTCGAAGGAGAGATTGCCCACGGTGGCAACCGGCAACGCGATTTGCGCGGGGCGACGCGAAATCGCCCGGATCCTCGCCAGCAGCTCTTCGATCGCGAAGGGCTTGACCAGGTAATCGTCCGCGCCGAGATCCAGGCCATCGATACGATCGGCAAGCGAGCCGCGAGCGGTCAGCATGATGACCGGAAGGTCGGCATGCGTGGCTCGTGCCTTGAGCAAAAGAGTCGCTCCGTCACCGTCGGGCAGTTGCCTGTCGAGCAGGAGCAGGTCGTGCACCTTGCATTGCAGGGCCTCGGTGGCGTGCGCGATATCCGTCGCGATGTCCACGAGCATGCCGTGCCGATGCAGGCCAGCCTGGAGCGCGGCGGCCATCTCCGGCTCGTCTTCCACCAGCAGTATGCGCATGCAGAACCTCCCGAAGGGGCGCGATCCTAACACGAGCTAAATGCCCGTCAGGCCGGGCAATGTTCGGGCAATGTCCGTTTCCCACCATCCGGAGCCTATCGTCCCCATGAGTCTTCCCGTATGTCGGTATCCCGTTCGCGTTCCGCCTCGCTGCTCACCCTGATCGCCGGATTCGGCCTGTCTGGCGCCGTATCGGCCCAATCCGCGGATGACCGCGCACCAGGCTGGAGCCTCGGTATCGGCGCCGCATGGGCCCCCAGCCCGTATCGCAGCTATGACAACAAGGCCTTGCCCCTGCCCCTGGTGAACTACGAGGGTAAGTCGTTCTACTTCCGTGGCGCCTCGGCCGGCTACAAGCTGTTTTCGACGCCCTCCGACGAGATCTCCCTGCTCGTCTCCCCGTTCGCCAACCGCTTCCGTCACCAGGACACCGACAACGCACAGCTGAAACAGCTGTCCAACCGCAACATCTCCGGCATGGCCGGCGTGGCGTGGAGGCACAAGGCGGAATGGGGCGTCGTGTCCGCCAGCGCACAGAAGGAATTCACCGGCCACGGCGGCGGCACCCTGCTCGACGCCGGCTACAGCTACCCGTTGAAGAAGGGCGCTCTCACGCTCATCCCGACCGTCGGCATCTCGCGCAGCAACGGCGCGCTCAACGACTACTATTACGGCGTGAGTGGCCGCGAGGCCCTGCGCAGCGGCCTGCCTGCGTACCACGCCGATGGTGGCACCGCTCCCTACGTGAACCTCATGGCGAACTACCGCTTGTCGCCTTCCTGGGTCACCTCGGCCGGCATGCGCTACACCATCCTCCCGGATGCGGTGAAGGACAGCCCCATGGTCAACGCCGATCACACACGTAGCTTCTTCGTCTCACTCAGCCACGTATTCTGAGCGATGGCCGACCGGATCATGCGTCGGATAGCGGACCTGGCCTACGGCATCGACCCCGATCACCAGGCGGTCTGGGACTGGCTCCTGCTTACGCCCATCCAGGAGCTGGGCGGCCGGACCGCCGTGGAAATCGCACTCGCCGGTGAAGGCGAGTGCGTGGTTTCCCTGCTGGAATCGGTGGCGGCCGGCAAGCGAAACCTCTAGTCCGCGAACCTGTCGGCTACTCGTGCATCATCGCCTGATGCACCGACAGGGGCATCGGCATCATGTTGACGTTGGCGTTGTGCATCACCCACAGCGAGCCGGCAACGACCACCGCGATCAGGAACGTCGTGCAGGCGAAGATCGCCGTATTCGCGCGCTGGCTTCGTGCCGAGCCAAGGTGCAGGAAGTACACCAGCTGGACGAACAACTGCGCGACGCACAAAGCGACGATGAGCGCCAGGCGCCCATTTGCCGGAACGACATTCGACATGACCGCGCCGAACGAAGCCAGGGTCAACGCCACGGAAAGGATGAAGCCGGACACGTAGCTCCGCATGCTGCCGTGGGCCTGGGAATCGTGACTCATGGGGTGAACTCGCGCAGATAGACGAAGGTGAAGACGCAGATCCAGATCAGGTCGAGGAAGTGCCAGAACAGGCTCAGGCAGGCGAGCCGACGACGGACGATGCCGTCCAGGCCGAAGCGCAGTACCTGGTGCATCATCACGCCGAGCCAGACCAGACCCGAAAGCACGTGCAGGCCGTGCGTACCGACCAGCCCGAAGTACGCCGAAAGGAAGGCACTACGCGAGGGGCCCGCACCGTCGTGGATCAGCTCGACGAACTCGTGCACCTCCATGGCGATGAAGCCGAGGCCGAGCAGGAAGGTGATCGCTAGCCAACCGACCAGCACGCGCCGGCGCCCCGCCGCGGCGCCGAGCATGCCGGCGCCGAAGGTGAAGCTGCTCAGCAACAGCAACATGGTTTCGGTCAGCACGAACGGCAGGCCGAAAAGCTCCCTGCCCCCCGGTCCTCCCGCCGTGGCACCGGCAAGCACCCCGAACGTCGCGAACAGTGTCGCGAAGATCAGGCAGTCGCTCATCAGGTAGATCCAGAAGCCCACCGTGGTCATCGACCCATCGTCGTGCTCCGCGTGGCCATGTCCGGCCGTGGCAAGGGTAGTGCTCATGCTCAGGCGGCCTCGTCGTAGCGTGTGGCGGCGGTAGGATGGGTCTTCGGTAGCCGCGCATAGCGTGCCCGCTCGATCGCGGCGACTTCGGCGGCGGGTACGTAGTAGTCGACGTCGCGGTCGTAGGTCCGCACGATGAAAGCGATGATCATGCCGAGCAGCGACACGATCGCCAGCGGCCAGATGTGCCAGACAAGCGCGAAGCACAACGCGAGCGAGATGGCGGCGATGATGAAGCCTGCGCCCGTGTTCCGCGGCATGTGGATGTCCTCATACGCCGCCGGCTCGACATACGCGGTGCCCGCCTTCTTCGCATCCCAGTGCGGTTCGAGCGACGTGATCACCGGTACATGGGCGAAGTTGTAGAACGGCGCCGGCGAGGCGGTGGACCATTCCAGGCTGCGGCCGTCCCAGGGATCACCCGTCATGTCGAGGTTGGCGTTGCGGTTGCGGATGCTGACGACCAGCTGGATACCAAGGGCGGCGATGCCACAGGCGATGACCAACGCGCCGATCAGCGCGACGACCAGCCACGGCTGCCAGGCAGGATCGTCATAGTGGTTCATGCGCCGCGTCATGCCGTCCAGGCCAAGCACATACAGCGGCATGAAAGCGAGGTAGAAGCCGACCAGCCAGCACCAGAACGACACCTTCCCCCAGAACTCATTGAGCGTGAACCCGAACACCTTCGGGAACCAGAAGCCGATCGCGGCCAGGCAGCCGAACAGCACGCCACCGATGATCACGTTATGGAAGTGCGCCACGAGGAACAGGCTGTTGTGCAAGACGAAGTCCGCACCGGGCACGGCGAGCAACACGCCGGTCATGCCGCCGATGGCGAAGGTGACCATGAAGCCGATCGTCCACCACACCGAGGAGTGGTAGCGGATCCGCCCGCGGAACATGGTGAACAGCCAGTTGAACAGCTTCACGCCGGTAGGAATGGAGATGATCGAAGTCATGATGCCGAAGAAGGCGTTGACGTTCGCGCCCGAGCCCATGGTGAAGAAGTGGTGCAGCCAGACGAAGAACGACAGCACGCCGATGGACGAGGTGGCGTACACCATCGACTTGTAGCCGAACAGAGGCTTGCCCGAGAACGTGGAAATGATCTCCGAGAACGCGCCGAAGCAAGGCAGGATAAGGATGTAGACCTCGGGATGACCCCATACCCAGATCAGGTTGATGTACATCATCGCGTTCCCACCAAGCTCGTTGGTGAAGAAGTGCATGTCCAGGTAGCGGTCGGCGCTGAGCAGCGCGAGCGTGGCGGTCAGCACCGGGAACACGCCGATGATGAGAATGTTGGTGATGAGCGCCGTCCAGGTAAACACCGGCATGCGCATGAGCGTCATTCCCGGTGCACGCATGCGAAGGATGGTCACCACCAGGTTGATACCGGTCAGCAAGGTGCCCAGGCCGGAGACCTGTAGCGACCATATGTAATAGTCCACGCCCACCGTGGGGCTGTATCCCAGTTCGGATAGTGGCGGATACGCCACCCAACCGGTCGCGGCGAAGTCGCCGACGAACATGGACATCATCACCAACACCGCGCCCACTGCCGACAACCAGAAGCTCAGCGAGTTGACGAAAGGAAAGGCCACGTCACGTGCGCCGATCTGCAGCGGCACCACCACGTTCATCAGGCCGAGGATGAGCGGCGTGGCGACGAAGAAGATCATGATCACGCCGTGGGCGGTGAAAATCTGGTCGTAGTGGTGCGGCGGCAGGTAGCCGGTCGAGCCGTTGGCGGCGATGGCCTGCTGCGCGCGCATCATCAGCGCATCGGCGAAGCCGCGCAGCAGCATGACCAGCGCGAGGATGATGTACATCACGCCGATGCGTTTGTGGTCAACCGAGGTCAGCCACTCGCGCCAGAGGTAAGTCCACTTGCGATAGTACGTAATGGCGGCGATAAGGGCCGCGCCACCGAGCATCACGATAACCAGGGTCCCCATGATGATGGGCTCGTGGAACGGGATGGCGGACAGATCGAGTTTGCCGAACATGCGGTTCAGTCCTTCGCCGGCGACGTCAGGGGAAGCGTGTCCGCACGCTGCGGAGCGAGTGCGGAGGGAATGCGGGCTACGGTGCCGGAAGGGCCGCAGATTTCGCCACCGGCGGCCTTCGGCATGAATTGATCGACCACGTGCTCGAACAACCCGGTTTCGACGTTGCCGAACTTGCGCGCCGGCTCATGCTCGCTGGGTGCCGTCAGCGCGTGGTAGCCATCGGCGGTGAGTGCCGGCGACGAGGTACGGGTGCGCTTTATCCAGTCCGCGAAGTCGGCATCGCTCACCGCGATCGTGTCGAAACGCATGCCCGAAAAGCCCGCACCGCTATATGCCGACGAACGCCCCGCATACGTACCCACCTCATCGGCAATCAGATGAAGGCGGGTTTCCATGCCCGCCATCGCATAGACCTGGCTACCCAGGCGCGGAATGAAGAACGAGTTCATTAACGAGTCTGCGGTCAGGTGGAACTCGATCGGCGTGCGCGCCGGCACGACCAGTTCATTCACCGTGGCCACGCCGTAGTCGGGATAGATGAAGAGCCACTTCCAGTTGAGAGCGACCACCTCGACCTTCAACGGCGGACGTTCGGAAGCCAGCGCCTTGTACGGATCCAGGGCGTGGGTACTCCGCCAGATCAGCACGGCAAGGACGGCGACGATCACGCAGGGAATCGTCCACACGACGACTTCGATCGCGGTGGAGTGCGACCACTCGGGCGCATAGGTGGCCTCGGTGTTCGTGGCGCGGTAGCGCCAGAAAAAGTACAGGGTGAGCGCGATGACCGGAATGACCACGAGCAACATCAGCCCCGTCGAGAGCAGGATGAGGTGACGCTCCTGGTTGCCGATATCGCCCTTCGGATCGAACAGCGCAAGACGGCAGCCCTGAAGGAGTAACGCGCCGCCCACGGCGGCAAGACGCAGCGCGGGCCGATAGATTCGGTGGAACAGCGACGCAAACATGTATGCATCCATATAGGGATGCGGCGCATACTATGCGTCGACAATATCCATACATCGGTGGCATTGTGACGCGGACAAGCTCCATACAAGGGCTCGACTGGGCGGCGGCACTCAACGAGGAGGGACCGCGCTACCTGCAGGTGGTCCGTTTCATGGAAAGGGCGATCACCGACGGGCGCCTGCGGCCAGGCGACCGCCTGCCGCCGCAGCGGCAACTGGCTACCGCGCTGGGCATGGACCTGACCACGGTGACCCGTGCCTATGCGGAGGCTCGCGAACGCAAACTGCTCCACGCCAACGGCGCCATGGGGACCTTCGTCTCCGCCCCGCGCTTCGACACGGCGCAGGTCGTGGACCTGGGCATGAACATCCCGCCGCCACCGCAAGGTATCGACCTCACTGCCCTGCTCAAACGTGGCGTGGATCAGATACTCACTCACACCGATTCCCACCTGCTGATGAGCTATCACCCGGGCGGTGGCAGCGACGCCGATCGCGCTGCGGGGGTCGCGTGGCTCGCCCCCATGCTGGGCCGGCTGGATGACTCACGCGTGGTCACCTGCCCGGGTGCGCAGGCGGCCCTTGCCGCCCTCGTCCTCGCGCTGAGCGACGCCGGCGAAACCATCCTGACCGAGCCGGTGTTGTATCCCGGCATGATCAGCGCCGCCACGCAGCTCGGCCGCCGGCTCTTCGCCGTTGCTAGCGACGCCGACGGCATGCTTCCCGATGCGCTCGAGAAGGCTGCCCTGGCACACCAGGCGCGCGTCATCTATCTCAACCCTACCCTGCGTAACCCGACGGCCACGACGATGCCCCTGGCGCGCCGGGAACAGATCGTCGCGATCGCGCGGAAGCACGACCTGCGCATCATCGAAGACGATCCCTACTGGCCTCTATGCGACGCAGCGCCTCCACCGCTGGCTCGCCTCGCACCGGAACGGAGCTGCTACATCTCCACGCTGTCGAAGGCGCTTACCCCAGGCCTGCGGACGGCCTATGTCGTGACACCGGACGCCGCATCGCGTTCCACTTTCCTGGGCAGCCTGCGCGCCGTCACGCTGATGTCGACGCCGGTGATGACCTCACTGGCGACGCAATGGATTCATGACGGGACGGCTGTGCGGCTACTCGAGGCAGTGCGTGCAGAGGCGCGGGAGCGACAATCGATGGCGGCGCGGATCCTGCGCCCGGCGAGTCTCGCGACCATAACCGAGGCTGCCTCGACGGAAGCGATTCACCTCTGGCTGCCTCTGCCGGGACGCTGGACCGCGCGATCACTGACGATGACGGCGCGCATGGAAGGCCTTGCGGTCACGCCTTCGGATGCCTTCTCGGTGGGCTCACCGAAAGAGCAGGCAATCCGGATTTCGCTGGGCGGCGTGAAGGACCGCATGCGCCTGAAGCAGGGGCTGGATCGGCTGATGCAGGTGATGGAGGGTGGCGATCCTGCCGTCGATTCGGTGGTTATCTAGTGAGCCGCACATAGTGAGCCGCACAAGAAGCATCGCCGATGAATCGGCTCCCACAAGGAGCTGAAAAGACCCGCCTGTGTGGGAGCCGCTTCAGCGGCGATGCCCCATGTGGGAGCCGCTTCAGCGGCGATGCCCCATGTGGGAGCCGCTTCAGCGGCGATGCTCTTTCTCAGGCAGCGATATCCTCAACCCACACATGCCCCGCCTGCATCAGCAACGCGCGTGCCGAATCCGGACCCCACGTACCCGCCTCGTAGCTATCCGGACCCGCAGCGTCCTCGCTCCAGCCCTCGAGGATCGGTGTGACCCACTGCCATGCGGCCTCGGTTTCGTCCTTACGCACGAACAGCGCCGGGCTGCCCTTGACCGCATCGAGCATCAGGCCTTCATAGGAATCGCGGTAACGAATGCGCTCGGGCTGGCCGAGCTTCGATAGCGCGTCCACTTCATCGAGCCCGAAGCTATTGCCCGGATGCTTGACGAACAACGGCAATGTGACGCTCTCGTTCGGCTGCACGCGAATCACCAGGCGGCTGCCCGGACGTGCTTCGCCGAACAGGCCGGGCTCACCGGTGCGGAACTGCACCACCACTTCAGTCACCTTCTCCGGCATGCGCTTGCCCGAGCGCAGGTAGAACGGCACACCCTGCCAACGCGGGTTGTCGATTTCCGCTTTCAACGCCACGAAGGTCTCCGTGTTGCTCTCGGTTTCGCCGGGAAGCTCCTGGCGATACGCCGGGACCGACTTGCCGCCCGTCGTACCTTGCACGTACTGGCCGCGGGCCACGTTGGCACGCAGGTTGTTGCGATCGAGCGGCTTGAGCGACTTCAGCACGCGAACCTTCTCGTCGCGGAGCGCGTCGGCATCGAGCGAACTCGGGCGTTCCATGGCGACCACGGTAAGCACCTGCAGCAGATGGTTCTGGATCATGTCGCGGAGCGCGCCGGAGCCGTCGTAGTAACCGCCGCGGCCTTCCAGGCCCACCGTTTCGGCCGCAGTGATCTGCACGTAGTCGATGGACTCACGGTCCCACATGCGCTCGAGCATCGGATTGGCGAAGCGCAGCGCGATGATGTTCTGCACCGCTTCCTTGCCCAGGTAATGGTCGATGCGGAAGATGCTGTTCTCCGGGAAGTAACGGCCCACGTTCTCGTTGACCTTGCGTGCGGTATCCAGGTCGGTGCCAATAGGCTTCTCGAGAACGATGCGCGAGGTCTCGCTGCGCAGGCCCTTTTCGGAAACGTTACGGGCAATCTCGCCGTAGAGATCCGGCGCGGTCGCCAGGTAGAACACCCGGACCCGACCCTCACCGGCGTTGGACTCGAGCAGACCCTTCAGCCCGTCCCAGTTACCGGTCGATTCGGCGCCGTTGAGGCTCACATAGTGAACCAGACGCAGGAACCGGTTTACCGTCGCGTCGGTCAGTTCGTCGGCGCGCACATGCTCGTCCAGCGCTTTGCGGGCGCGCTCACGGTACGTCTCATTGTCCAGCGGCGAGCGTGCCGTGCCGACAATCCGCGAGTCGCTGGTGATCTGGCCTTCGGCGAAACGGCGGTACAGCGCGGGCAACAACTTGCGCATGGTGAGGTCGCCGGTGGCGCCGAAGATAACGTAGTCGAAAGATTCGACGGGTTCGAGCTGGGTTGAAGTGGTCATGGTGAACGATTTCCGGGGAGGCACTAGACGGGTGAATGAATGCGGTGCGCCGGCGCCCTTTCAAGTGCCTCGATCCAAATGAATCTTGCGTGGGAGGCATAAGTGTTATGACCGGTCGCATATGACAGGTGGCGAGGGGGCGTCCCCATGCATGGGTGGAGCAACTCACACCAACCACCAGGAACACCGAATCATGAGCAAGCTGAAAGAGAAAGTCGCGGTCGTCACGGGCGCTTCCAAGGGCATCGGCGCCGCGATTGCCAAGTCGCTCGCCGCCGAAGGCGCCGCCGTGGTCGTCAACTACGCCTCGAGCAAGGCCGGCGCCGACAAGGTCGTCGCCGAGATCCAGGCCGCCGGTGGCAAGGCCGTCGCCGTCGGTGGCGACGTCTCGAAGCAGAAGGATGCCGAGGGCATCGTCAATGCCGCCATCGAGCACTTTGGCCGTCTGGACATCCTTGTGAACAATTCGGGTGTGTATGAATTCGCCTCGATCGACACGACGACCGAAGAACTGTTCCACCGTACCTTCAACGTCAACGTGCTCGGCGTGATCCAGGTGAGCCAGGCCGCTTCGAAGCACCTCGGCAAGGGCGGCAGCATCATCAACATCGGCTCGGCCGTGACTCGCATCACGCCCGCCGAGAGCGCCGTCTACACGGGCACCAAGGGTGCCGTCGACGCCATCACCGGCGTGCTCTCCCGCGAACTGGGCCCGCGCGGCATCCGCGTCAACTCCGTGAACCCGGGCATGGTCCAGACCGAAGGCACCGAAAGCGCCGGCTTCATCGGTTCGGACTTCGAGACCTGGGCCGCTGGCCAGACCCCGCTTGGCCGCATCGGCCAGGTCGGCGACATCGCACCGATCGTGACCTTCCTCGCTTCCGATGAAGCCGGCTGGCTGACCGGCGAGCTGATCGTTGCGTCGGGTGGTATGCGCTAAGCGTCAAAAGCATCGCCGCTGAAGCGGCTCCCACACAGAGCGACACCTCCTGTGGGAGCCGATTCATCGGCGATGCCCTTCGCTCCTGTGGGAGCCGATTCATCGGCGATGCCCTTCGGCTCAATCCCCCTCAGTCCGCCGAATCCCCCAACCCATAAAGCTCCGGGTGAAGAAACGGTGCCATCGCCAGCACCATGGCCTGCGTATAAGCGCTCTCACGCGTCGCATGCCCATTGGTGACCAGGCCGATCGCCCCACCCTGCTGCTTGATGTTGACCGTGCCGAACAGCCGGTCCATCACGTGTCCGAGTTCTTCGCCGTCCAGCAGCGACTCGTACACCGCCGGAGGCAGCGGCAGCCATGCGCTGCAGCCGACCGATACATAGCCCTGGCTGGCGATAGCCACATAGCCGAATGTTCCCGGTCCGTCCTCCGTCACGTCCACGCCGCCTTCCAGGGCGACGTAGAAGTCCGCATCTCCGTTCTGGCGACAGAAGTTCATCCGGTTGACCGCGCCTTCGCGTGTCTCAGCGGCTGTCATCGGCTGGTCGGGCACGCCGGATGGCGCATGCATGCCCTCGCATTCCAGCAGCCTGCCGGGGAACAGCGGCGCCAGTGCGTTACGCACGGCACCGACCTTGACCGGATTGCGCGAACCGACGAGCACGCGGATCGGCGCCGTATCTTGAGCGGACATCGACGGAAACCTGGTGGGGACGATCGTGATATTAGCAGCCGCGCTTCGCTCTTTAGAGTCGAAAACCGCCGACTACCTCTTCCAGCCTATGTGTCTGCTCTTCCATCGCTTTGGCTGCCGCGGCAGCTTCTTCGACGAGCGCCGCGTTCTGCTGGGTCATGTCGTCGAGTTGCGTCACGGTGCGACTGACCTCGTCGATACCCTGGCTCTGCTCCTGGCTGGCAGCCATGATCTCTTCCATGAAGGTGGCGACACCGGCGACGTTGCGGGTGAGTTCGTCCATGCTCGTGCCCGTGCGCTTGACCAGCTCGGCACCCAGCGCCACGTCTTCCGACGCCCCGGCGATCAGCGCCTTGATATCGCGGGCCGCCGACGCCGAGCTTTGCGCAAGGCTGCGTACTTCACCGGCGACCACGGCAAAGCCACGACCCTGCTCGCCCGCACGCGCCGCTTCCACCGCGGCATTCAGGGCAAGCAGGTTGGTCTGGAAGGCAATGCCGTCGATGACGCCGACGATGTCGGCGATCTTCGCCGAGGAGTCACTGATCGCGCCCATGGTCGTGACGACCTGGGCCACCACCTCGCTGCCGCGATGTGCCGCCGCGGCCGCATCGCGCGCAAGCGTGTTGGCCTGTTTGGCGTTGTCGGCATTCTGGCGCACGGTGGCCGTGAGCTCCTCCATCGAGGCGGCCGTTTCTTCCAGCGAACTTGCCTGTTCCTCGGTGCGTTGTGAGAGATCCATATTGCCGCTGGCGATCTGGGTCGCGGCGGAGGAGATCGCGGTGGAGCTCGCCTGCACGCGGCGCATCATGTCCTGAAGGCGTGCGATGAACCGGTTGAAGCTGTCGACGACGGCGTTGTACTCACTGCCACTGCCTGCCGGCAGGCGGCGCGAGAGATCGGCTTCACCGGAATTGAGCTCCTCGATGTTGACCTTCAGCGTGTCCAGCTGCTTCATCAGCAGACGAATGCCGAACACCAGCGCCGCCAGCAACAGTAGCGCCAGCGGCAGCTGCACCGCAGCCAGCTTGCCCATGATGCGGCTGCTGTCCTGCGTGAGCAGGCGTGTCGGCAGGCTGGTCGCGAGCACCCAGGGCGTACCGACGATCGGTCGCAGGAACAGCGTCTGCGATTCGCCGTCCAGGTAGTCGCGCTCCACCTGCTTCGCTTTGCCCAGCTCGGGCATGGCATCCTTCACCTGCGCGATCATCGGCGAGGTCGCCGCGAGATCGGCCAGCTTCTTCAGGACGATCTCGTCCTTGATGTACGTGGTGTTGCTGACGATCGTGCCGTTCGGCTCGACGATCAGGATCTGGCCGTGCACCTTGCCTTCCATGTCGGCGACGAGCCGGTTGAAGAAGCCCAGCGTCACGTCCACGGTGGATACACCGAAGACTTCGTCGCCCTTGTAGATCGTCATGGCGCAGTTCGTCCGCGGCTGTGCGCTGGCAGCATCCTTGTATGCATCCGCCCAGAGGCAGTGACCACGCGGGGCGGAAAGGCCGTTCTTGTACCAGCTCTGCTCCCAGTATTTCAGCGCATCGGACTGGTTCCAGTGCGTATTGACGACGAGGTTGCCGGTGGCGGCATCACGGGCGACGAAGGTGCTGTCGCGTTCCTTCGTCGGCTCGCGCTTGAACGGTAGCGGCCAGATACCGCCGCCGAACACGTCCTGGTCGCCGTACTGGTCGACCAGGCCAGGCTGCAACCGGTCGATCGACGCACTATCCATCAGCGCCACGGTCTGCGTGATGCTGCGCTGCTGCGCCTCGACCTGATGCAGCTTGTTGGTGATGGCCAGGCCGATCTCGTCCACGTTGCGACCGACCCGTTCGGCTTCGCTGCGGCGAAGGTCGGGCGTCACGTACAACCGGATCACGACGAAGGTCAGGACGACGAGCGCAAGAAAATACGCCAGGACGAAGGCGGTATACCTCGTCTGGGTGGAGCGGAAGAGATTCACGAAGGTTGCCGATCAGGTATGGGGAACACCCGTTACGGCGGGGCTTCGGGTTTCTTTAGGGAAAGGACGTTGTGGGAGCCGATTCATCGGCGATGGGGGCCTACGGCTTTCTCGCTTCGTTGGCTTTTCGCCGATGAATCGGCTCCCACATGTCCCTTTTCGCCGATGAATCGGCTCCCACATGTCCCTTTTCGCCGCTGAAGCGGCTCCCACATGTCCTGATGAAACTCAGCCCAGGGCTTTATCGACCATGGACTGGGCTTCCTCGAGCACCTTCGCCAGGTGTTCCTTGCCGCGGAAGCTCTCGCCGTACACCTTGTAGATGTCCTCGGTGCCCGACGGCCGGGCGGCGAACCACGCCTGGTCGGACATGACCTTGATGCCGCCGATGGCCTGGCCGTTGGCCTGGTTCACCACCGCGACGATCGGATCACCCGCCAGGGTCTTCGAGGTGACCTGCTCCGGCGCCAGTTTGGAGAGGCGCCCCTTCTGTGCGTGCGTGGCCGGCGCATCGATGCGCGCATTGGCCGGGTCACCGAGCTTTTCGGTGATCTCGCGGTAGATCTGGCCGGGGTCGCGACCCAGCTTCGCGGTCATCTCGCCGGCCAGCAGGGCGGCGGCTATGCCGTCCTTGTCGGTCGACCAGGCGGCCGCGTTCCGGGTCAGGAACGAGGCACCGGCGCTTTCCTCGCAGCCGAAGCCCAGGCTGCCGTCGAAGAGACCCGAGACGAAGTACTTGAAGCCCACGGGCACCTCGAGCAAGGGCCTGCCGAGATGCTTCGCGATGCGGTCGAGCAGGCCGGTGCTCACGGCGGTCTTGCCCACGGCGGCATCGTCGCGCCAGCCCGGACGATTCTGGAACAGGTACCAGGCCGCGGTGGCCAGGTAGTTGTTCGCCGGCATGAGCCCGGCGCTCGGTGCAACGACGCCATGGCGGTCATGGTCGGTGTCGCACGCAAAGGCAACGTCGAACTTGTCCTTCAGGCCGATCAGGCGCTGCATGGCATACGAGGACGATGGGTCCATGCGCACGCGGCCGTCCCAGTCCAGCGACATGAAGGAGAACGTCGGGTCCACTACATCACTGACCACGGTGAGGTTCAGTTTGTAGCGGTCGCCGATGGCTGCCCAATAGTGCACGCCGGCGCCGCCGAGTGGATCCACGCCCATGCGCACGTCGCTGCCGCCGATAAGGTCAAGGTCGAGCACATCGCCGAGGTCGTCGACATAACGCTGCAGGAAGTCGTACTCGATCGTGCTCGCCGCACCCTGCGCCTGCGCGAATGTCAGGCGCTTCACCTCGCGCAGGCTGCTCTCAATCAGGGCGTTGGCACGTGCGGCGATCCACGAGGTCGCATCGGTATCCGCGGGGCCACCGTGCGGTGGGTTGTACTTGATGCCACCACTCTCCGGCGGATTGTGCGACGGCGTGATCACGATGCCATCGGCCTTTCCGCGCTCACGGCCATGGTTGAACGCGAGGATAGCGTGGGAGACCGCGGGCGTCGGTGTGAACTCGCCGCCCTTGGAGACGTGCGTGACGACGTGATTGGCGGCAAGCACTTCGAGCGTGCTCTCGAAAGCGGGCTTCGACAAGGCATGGGTGTCGATGCCGACGAAGAGCGGGCCATCGATACCGGCCTGGGCACGGTAATCGCAGATCGCCTGGACCACGGCCCAGACGTGCCACTCGTTGAACGAGCGATCGAATGAGGAGCCACGATGACCGGAGGTGCCGAAAACCACACGCTGCTCGGGCACCGAGGGATCGGGCCGCAGGTCACGGTAAGCGGCAAGAAGCGCAGCGATGTCGACCGGCTGGATCTCAGTTGCGGGCTTGCCCGCGAGCGGACTGATCTTGGCACTCACCGAAGCTATCTCCTTGGGCGGTGCACGCACGGCACCTCGACCCGACATTGTAGGCCGCGCCGCTGAACGGAGTTGTCAATGTTTTCAGAATTCTTCCATGTCGCCTACGTCATCACGCCGCTATCGTGACGGCGGTCTCTCGCCCGCGAGTCCTAAAGCCGCAGCCGGTCGATGTATTCAAAGATTTCCGCATCCGTTTCGAGGCCGAGCTTGCGCATCGCATTGGTTTTCTGCTGACTGATGGTGGAGAGTCCCCGCCCGGTTTCCCGGGCGATGTCCGTCACACTATTGCCGCCGGCGAACAGGCGAAGGATCGTCACCTCGCGCGGCGACAGATCCGCCAGTGTTCCCGACTTTCCCATCGGCGTGCCCGGCGGCGCGCCGAGCAACGCCCGTACCGATGATCCGAGGTAGACATGGTTCGACACGATTTCCACCAACGCCTCCGGAATTTCCCGCGCATCGCCGGACTTGCCGATCAGCCCGAGCACACCCGTCGCGAGGATCTCCCGATAAAGCGCCGGATTGGCCAGGGTGGTAATGACCATCACGGGGAGTGCCGGAAACCGCCCGCGCAGCTCCGCAAGCAAGGCCAGGCCGTCACGGCCCGGTGCGGGCATGCTGAAGTCCGTAATCAGGGCATCGCAAGGGGTGTCGAGCAGCAGCGCGAGCAACTCGTCGGGCGACTGCGCCTCGCCCGCGATAGTGGCCAGGCCATCTTTGGCCAACGCCAGGCTGAGGCCTTTGAGCACGACGGGGTGATCGTCGGCCAGCATAACGCGGTACACCATGAGTGATCCTTTCCCGAGGGCGCGAAGTTGAGCACATCGCGTATCGGTACGCCAAGCTGGAGACACTATCTCGCACGCGTGACACGACTGTTCGGCAGCCTCGCGCGCCGCTTCGAACGGCTTCGTCCGGTCGACGACCTGCCAGCCCTGCTCGCCGAACTTGGTCGCCGTTATGCGCCGCTGGCCAGGGCCGACGAAACCGCGCTGGAACTGGACGTGGATCCCGCCGTGGCACCCGATCTGACCGGTGCGATGGATGAACTGGGAACGGTTCTGGGTAGCCTGCTCGAGCGCGCGATCGACGTCGCGGCGGGTGGTTACGTTGCCTTGCAGGTGGACCTCGTTGGCGAGACGCCGACCAGCCAGACGCTGCACCTGACCGTGGCCGACGATGGCCCTCCCACGCTGGCCACTGATCCGAAAATGCTCATACCGAAGACCTCGATCGAACGTCTCGGTGGCCACCTCCAGGTCGAGTCAGGGCCCGAGGTCGGCACGCGCGTCATCGTCGAACTGGCCTTCGCCATGCCACGACGCCTGCCACGTGTGGATATCGACGCACTGAGGTCAACCCTCGGAGGCCAGGCCGCCCTGGTCGAAGTGATCGCCGCGCTCGACCTGGCGCTCAGTCGCGACCTCACCGATCTCGAAAGGCTGCTTTCGGAAGGCGGCGTCGATCATCTGCAAGCGTGGCTGCACCGCGTTTCCGGTGTGCTCGGCATGGCCGAAGCCAGCGAACTGGCCCAGGCGGGGCTACTGCTGGAGTGCGACCTTGCCGACGGCCGCGGCGATGCGATCGACCGCGCGATCGGTAGCTTCGGCGAAGACGCCGCAGCCGTCCTGGCCCTGCTTCGCGACCACCGCGACGGCGATCGGCTATAGTTTCGGGGCCGTGAATACCCTTCCCGCCCTCGATGCCGCCGATCCACTTGGCGCTTTCCTACAGACGCATTCGCGACTGTTCGTGATCACCGGCGCGGGCATCAGTACGGACTCCGGCATTCCCGATTACCGCGATGTCCAAGGGGCCTGGAAACGCAGTCCGCCGATGACCTTGCAGGTGTTCATGAGCGGTCCGCCGGCGCGGGCGCGCTACTGGGCACGCGGCATGATCGGCTGGCGACACTTCGGCAGCGTGCAGCCGAACGTGGCCCATCGCGCGCTCGCCGCCATGGAGCATGCCGGGCGCATCGAACTGTTGCTCACCCAGAATGTAGACGGTCTGCACGAGGCGGCAGGCAGCATCAATGTCGTGGACCTGCACGGGCGGCTCGACCGCGTGCGCTGCATGCAGTGCGGGGATATCACGCGTCGCGACATCATGCAGGCGCGGCTCGAAGCGGCCAATCCGGACTGGCTGGATCTCCATGCCACCATCGCACCCGACGGCGACGCCGATCTCGACGGCGTGGACTTCTCCCGCTTCGACGTTCCCGCCTGCACCGTCTGCGGTGGCATTCTCAAGCCCGATGTCGTGTATTTCGGCGAGAACGTGCCGCGCGCGCGGGTCGACACCGCATGGGCGCATCTGGGCCGGGCGGATGCCATGCTCGTGGTCGGTTCGTCGCTGATGGTCTATTCGGGTTATCGCTTCGTGCTCGAAGCCTCCCGACGCGGGATACCTATCGCTTCGGTCAATCTCGGCGTGACGCGCGCCGATGCCTTGCTGACGCTGAAGATCGAGCAGTCCTGCGCCGAAGCGCTGGCATCCTACGCTTAACGGCGCGCGCGGAAGAACTGACGCAGCATCGCGCTGGCCGCTTCCGCTTCAAGGCCGCCCTGCACGTCGACCCGATGGTTGTGTCGATCGGAAACCAGCGTATCGAAGACACTGCCCGCCGCACCCGTCTTCGGATCCGTGGCGCCGAACACCACCCTGCCGACGCGCGCATGCACCATGGCCATCGCACACATGGCGCAGGGCTCCAGCGTCACGTACAGCGTGGACCCCGGAAAGCGATAGTTGGATACCGCCTGCCCCGCCGCGCGTAACGCCTGGATCTCGGCGTGTGCCGTTGGGTCGTTGAGGGTGATATTGCGATTCCAGCCTTCACCGACCGCCACGCCATCCACCACCAGCACGGCACCCACGGGTACTTCGCCTTCGGCATCGCGCGCGTGCCCGGCCAGCACGAGGGCACGCGCCATCCACGCACGGTCGGCGTCGGTGAAGGGGTCGGTCGGAACCGAAAGGTTGTCGGGTGTGATGGACAAGCAGGGCTTTCCGGATAAAGCGCGATTATCTCATGCGACCTGGCGTTGCACGATCCGCCAGAGCCGCTCGGCGTAGGCGGCCGCGTGTTCGGCCGGCACATTGGTCACGCCCAGCAGCAGTCCGCCGCGAGGTGCCACGCCCGTCGCGTACCAGGGCGACATCGGCAGCGGCGACAGGTCCTCGGCCAGCGCGGCCCGGGCCACGCTCACATCGTCCACGCCTTCGGGCAGATGCATGCGGATGGCAAGGGCGCCGGCTTCGTGTTCGATCCCAAGCCGGGTCAATGCGGCGCCGAGCGCATCGCGTCGCTCCGCGTACGCGCGCTTCATGCGCCGGAGATGACGCAGGTAATGGCCGTCGCGCATATAGGCTTCGACCGCCATCTGCACGGAGGGCGATGGCGCGGGATCCAGCGTGCCGACCACTTCGGTCACCGCCCCGATCGCAGCGGGCGGCACGACCAGATAACCCACCCGTATGGCGGGAGATATGGTCTTGCTGAAGGTACCGATGTGGATGACCCGCCGGTTATCCATCGAGGCTAGTGCGGGCGCGGCCCGCCGGCCGAGCTGGAGTTCGCCCAGATAGTCGTCTTCGACGATCCAGCGGTCGCCGGCATGGGCCCAGTCGAGCAAGGCATGGCGCCGGTCCAGCGAAAGCGTCACACCGAGCGGTGCCTGCTGGCCCGGCGTGACCAGGGCCAATCGGGCGTCCGGAGCACGCGCTATCCCGGCCGCTACGTCCAGGCCCTCGCCATCCACGGGCACCGACACGCACGACAGTCCCGCCCAGGCCGCGGCGGTCCGTGCGAAGGGGTAGCCGGGTTCCTCGACCCAGGCCTGGGCACCATGGAGCTGCAGCGCACGCATGGCGATACCGAAAGCCCCGGCGTAGCCGTTAGTCACGAACACCTGTGAGGGATGACACGCGAAGCCCCGCGCGACGGCCAGGTAGCCGGCGATCTCGGCGCGCAGCTTCGGCTCACCACGCCCATCGGGATAACCCACCGGCGTGGCCGCGGCTTCACGAGCCGCCTGCGCCAGCATCCGGGACCACAGGGCCGTGGGGAAAAGATCCGCCGCCGGCACACCGATCTGGAACGGCACGGGCTGCGTCGCACCGGTGGGAAAGGCGCGTAGCGTCTCGCGGACACGCGGCGCTTCGGGGTCCGGCCGCTTGGCGGGCGGACGCCGCGCGACGTGGGTGCCCGCGGCACCGGCCGCGATAATGAACTGCCCGTCGGAAAGGCGCTCATAGGCGGTGCGTACCGTCCCCCTCGCCACGCCCAGCTGGGCGGCGAGATCGTTCCAGGAAGGCAGACGGGCCCCGGGTGCGAGGCGTCCTTCGCGGATCGCGGCGCGGATGCCGTCCGCGATCTGCTCGGACAGCGACAGCCGCCCTGCGCGGTCGAGGGAAATGCCGAAGGAACCGTCCATGGACCGATGGTACATCGCAGGCACGCGTTCTTGGCTCTTTCGAGTGGCCCGTCAAGCTCACAGACTCTGGCCCATCCTAAAAAACATCCACGCCTGCCCGGAGTACATGCCATGAGCCACCGCATCGACTATATGAAGATCGCTCCCGACGCCATGAAAGGCTTTGTCGCCGTCTACGGCTACCTCGGGCAGAGTGGACTGGACAAGCACCTCATCGACCTCGTCTTCCTTCGGGTATCGCAGATCAACGGCTGTGCTTTCTGCATCGACATGCACTCGCAGGACATGCACAAACACGGCGTGCCCTTCGAGAAGCTGATCCTGACCGGTGCCTGGCGCGAATCAGGCGAGGTCTTCAGCCAGCGTGAAAAGGCCGCGCTGGCCTGGGCCGAGTCGGTCGCGCTGGTCGCGGACACCGGCGTGCCGGACGCTGACTACGACGCCGCCGTCGCCGAGTTCAGCGACAAGGAGCTCGCCGATCTCTCCACCGCGATCGCATTGATGAGCGCCTTCAACCGGATGGGGGTGGCCTTTCGTAATAAGCCGGTGACGGCTTCGGGGCTTGCCCGGGCGGCCTGAGCCTTCGCCACGCAATACCTTGCGGTTAGACCGTAGGTAGTGTGGCGGTGCGAGCAAGTTAGTACGACGCTTCCCGTGCCTGGCAGGGCGGGTCCGACCTCAGGGGAGCGATCATCATCATGGGCGTGCAGCCTCTCGATCCACAAGGTTTCTCAACGCACCGGATCAACCGGCTGCACCACGATTTCCATCACCACCCCCTGTTTCAGCTTCCGGAACTGGCGCGGCTGGCGAAGGAACTCATGCCCCTGGAAAAGTGCCGATTCATCAAGCCCGGCATGACCCAGGCCTCGGCGTTCCGCCATGATGCGCAGCATCCCGACGGACGCGATATCGACGAGGTCTTCGAGCGGATCGAAGAGACCGGCTCCTGGATAGCGCTCTACAACGTCGAGGCGATACCGCGCTACCGCGCCCTGCTCGAGGCCATCATCGATGGCGTGAGAGCGACCATCGAGCGCGAGCAACCGGGTATTTTCAACGTCACCGGTTTCATCTTCATCTCGGCGCCGCCCTCGGTGACGCCTTTCCATATCGATCGCGAGAACAACTTCTGGCTCCAGCTGCACGGCAGGAAGGTGCTGAGCGTCTGGGAGCCTTCCGACCGCGATGCCGTCACGGCCGCCCATGTGGAGGACTTCATCGTCAGCCACACGCTGCGCGACGTGAGGCTTAATGAATCGTCACGTGCATCGAGCCATGAGTTCGATAGCGGGCCCGGCGACGGTGTGTATTTCCCGACCACCTCACCGCACATGACACGCACCACCACGGACTGGGCGAAACCGGGCGACGGCGTATCCGTTTCCATCGGCGTCACCTTCTATACCAAGCACACGGTGCATCTCGCACGCGTGCACCAGTTCAATCGCGTGTGCAGAAAATACTTGCGGGTGACACCGGCCTACCCGGGCGCGTCACCGTGGCGCGATGCCGTGAAGGCGCCATTCGGCCTCGCGCTGGCCATCTCCCGGCAATGGACCCTTCGCGCCCTGACCTTCTGGCAGGGACTGAAGGCGCACAAACGCCCCGAGGAAGGATGGTTGGGCGAGAAGGCCCCGCCCGGCTCGTATTGAGTTAAGCGCCTTAGCACCGCTCGTTACAATTGAACCCGAAATTTTCTTGAGTTCAACGTCACGTTGCCTGCGGTTCATTCTGATGAAATGAAAACGAAACCAACGTGGGATTTTGAGGCGTCTCAAAATCAAGATACTTACGAACTCGTTCGGTAACAACCGGAAAAGCCGATAGATTCGTAAACGACACCATTCGTATACGCCTACGATATTCATGAAAATCCACCGCTGTCGTAATTCCAGGCGCTCGTGTTAAGTGCTTGTGTACACCCGGTGATGATGAAAGACTCGATGGCAGACAAGGTCTTCCCCTACTAACGACCTCGTCATTTCAAGCGCGTTCAGCCACCTGACAACCACGTCGGGCTAGACCGCTTTGCCTAAAATAAGCGTAAGGGTCGTCATCATGAAACGTAATAAGCTCACGTGCGCCTTGGCCGCGTTTCTTCTAACTCCCGTTGCAAGTACTGCGTGGGCACAGGCTGCCGGCCCCGACGCAACCCCACAGGACACCAGTGCCACGCCGAGCACCCTGCAGACCATCACGGTGACTGGCTCAGCCATTCCGCGTATCGATACCGAAACCGCTTCGCCGGTGACCACGATCTCTGCCAAGGACATCGCCCGCAGCGGTTACACCACCATTTCCGATGTCGTGCGCTCTATCTCCGCCGACAACAGTGGCTCGATTCCCAACAGCTTCACCAACGGCTTTGCGGCGGGCTCGTCGGGTGTGGCCCTGCGCGGCCTGACAGTAAACTCCACCCTGGTACTGATCGATGGCCATCGTGCCGCCAACTACGCCGTCGCCGATGATGGCCAACGTTCCTTCGTCGATCTGAATACGATCCCGCTGGCCGCGGTCGATCGCATCGAAGTGCTGAAGGACGGCGCCTCCTCGCTGTACGGTGCCGATGCCATTGCCGGTGTGGTCAATGTAATTCTCAAACCTGGCTACCAGGGTGTGGAAGCGTCGGCTGACGTAGGCAACTCTGCCCATGGCGGTGGCTTTACGCGCAAGGGTACTTTCCTTGCCGGCGGCGGCGACCTGAACAAGGACGGTTACAACGCCTACTTCAGCGCACAGTTTGAGGAGGACAACGCCATCCAGGCGGGCGACCGCGGCTTTCCCTACAACACCCAGGACTTGAGCAGCATCGGTGGCGCCAATCTCCAGCCCGGCCAGCCGGCCAATGGCTCAGGTTCGATCTACGGCTCGGTGACCCCCGGCACGCTGGGTACGCCAGGCGACGTGACCACGGGTATTCCGAACGACGGTGCCACCGCGAGCCTGCTGACGGGTGGCTGCGGTGTCAAAGGCACTCTTACCACCGACAAGTCGGGTACCTACTGCCAGCAGAACACGACCGCGCAGTACACCCAGATCCAGGCAAAGATGAAAGAAGGCGGCGTCTATGGCCGCTTCACCGTGAAGATCAATGACACCACGAAAGCGTACGTGTCGCTCAGCTACATGGAGACAAAAACCGATACGGTCAATTCCCCGGCCCAGGTCCAGACTTCGACGCCAAACAACACCAACAATATTGCGTTGCCGGCGTATTTGAGCAACGGCAGCCTCAACCCGAACAACCCGTTCGCGTCGAGTGGCCAGGCGGCGCTGCTCAACTACGCGTTCGGCGATATCCCCCGCGGTGGCACCTACGATAACCACAACCTGCGTATCGTTGGCGATGTCGCAGGCACCTGGGGCGAATGGAACTACGACGCGGCGCTTGTCCTCAACCACACCAGCCTGGATACCCAGCTGTACGGTTACCTGCAGTACGCCGGCCTGATCAACGCGATCAATACCGGTAGTTACAATTTCCTCAATCCGGCGTCGAACAGCTCGGCGGTACGTAACGCCCTCGCGCCCGGCTACAACAAGACCTCGACCTCGGACCTCGATGCCGTCGACCTGGCGGCCAATCGCAGCTTGTTCGACTTGCCCGGCGGCGCCCTGGGTATGGCGGCAGGTATCCAACTGCGCCACGAAGCACAGAACGACCCGTCACTGAATCCGGGTAACGAGTTCCAGGGCCTGGGCAATGCGCAGACCCGGGGCAGCCGCGATGTCGAAGGGGCTTATCTTGAATTCGACGCACCCTTGCTGGATTCGCTGGAGGCGGACTTGTCCGGCCGCGTCGATCATTATTCGGATATCGGCACCGAGTTCGCGCCCAAGCTGGGCCTGAAGTGGAAGCCGCTCGATTGGCTGGCGGTGCGTGGCACGTTCTCCAAGGGCGTGCGTGCGCCGAGCTTTTCGGAGAACGGCTCGAGCTCCAACGAAGGTTTCGTGACTTACAACCCGCCGGCTTCCTTTGCTGCGGAACATGGCAACAACGGCTATGTGCAGGCGTACCAGCTGGCCCAGTTCACTGATGCCAACAAGAACATCAAGCCGGAACGCGCGAAGAGCTATACGCTGGGCATCGTGTTGCAGCCGACGAGCTGGCTGAATGCGTCATTCGATTACTATCACATCAAGAAAACCGATGTGATTACGTCGACCGACCCCGGTGCGATTCTGGATGCGTATTACGCGGGCCAGGCCCTGCCGACAGGTACCCAGGTGATCGCCGACAAACCCGATCCGCTCAATCCCAACGCGTTGGCACGGCCGATCGAAGTGATCGGAAGCTATATCAATGCCAACTCCCTGGTGACCGATGGCCTGGATGTCGACCTGCAGGGGCATTTCACCTTCGGTAACGGTATCCAGTACATCTCCGACTTCAGCGGTACGGATATCTTTTCCTGGAGGCTGACGCTGCCTGATGGCACGGTGGAATCGTTCGCCGGCACGCACGGTCCTTACAACCTCTCTTCCGGCGCCGGTACGCCGCGGTATCGTGAGTCGTGGTCGAACACCATGATCTGGAACAACCTTACCCTCACCGGAACCTTCTATCACACCAGTGGCATGAAGAACACGGCGCCGGACGTGTATGGCAGTGACTGCATTCCCGATGGCTATTCCAGCTGCACTGTCGGTTCGTTCACCGAGTTCAACCTCACCGGCAGCTACCAGTTCACGCCGAAGATCGCCGTGACCGCTTCAGTCATGAACGCGTTCGATCGTAAGGCGCCGCTGGACGTGGCCAACTATGCCGGCGTCAACTACAACCCGACCTATGCCCAGGACGGCGCTATCGGCCGGTTCTTCAACCTGGGGGTAAAGGTCAAGTTGTAATCAGCGCCGGAAGCAGCCGAGCGCGTGGTCGTCGACGATGCCGACGGCCTGCATCCAGGCGTAGGTGATGGTCGGGCCGACGAACTTGAAGCCACGCTTCTTGAGGTCCTTCGAGATAGTCGCCGATAACGGGGTCTGCGCGTGCACGGTGCGTCCGTCGCCGCGCAGCGCCTTGCCCTCGGTGAATGACCAGCAATAGGCGTCGAACGTCTCGCCGCGCGCTTTCATGTCTTCGTAAACGCGCGCGCCGTTGATCGTAGCCTCGATCTTCGCGCGCGAACGAATGATGCCGGGATCGTCCAGCAGACGCAGGATGTCCTTCTCACCGAAACGCGCCACCTTCGCCGGATCGAATCCCTTGAAGGCCTTGCGGAAGGTCTCGCGCTTGCGCAACACAGTGATCCAGGCGAGACCCGCCTGGAAGCCTTCGAGCATCAACTGTTCCCAGAGCATGCGCGAATCGTGCAGCGGCACGCCCCATTCCTCGTCGTGGTAATCGGTGTAAAGCGGGTCACTGCCCGCCCACGTGCAACGTTTCGGTTCCTTGCTCATCAGAGCCCCAGGTCCGAGAGGCCGGGATGGTCGTCCGGACGCCGACCCAGCGGCCAATGGAACTTGCGCTCGCTTTCGGCGATGGGCAGGTCGTTGATGCAGGCATAGCGATGGTGCATTTCACCCTCGGCATCGAACTGCCAGTTCTCATTACCGTAGGAGCGGAACCAGTTGCCGCTGTCGTCGTGCCATTCGTAGGCGAAACGCACGGCGATACGATCACCGGTGAACGCCCAGAGCTCCTTGATCAGCCGGTAGTCCTGTTCCTTCTGCCACTTACGGGTGAGGAAGGCGACGATCTCCTCGCGCCCGGTGGCGAACTCGGCACGATTCCGCCACTGACTGTCGACGCTGTAAGCGAGTGACACCTTGGCCGGATTGCGGCTGTTCCAACCGTCTTCGGCCAGACGGACTTTCTGCACGGCGGATTCATGGGTGAACGGAGGGACGGGCGCGGCCATGGGGAGACACTCCAGATCGAGGGAGCCGCCAGTGTACCTATCGGCGCACTGGCACCCTTGCCATTTCTTCTTACGAGAAGTGTCCTTCGCCGTCCTCGGTCCAGCCCGCTTCGGGCCGCATGTGCTCCGGCACGGCGAACAGGTGCCGGAAGCGCGAGGGCTGCGAACGCAGGTATTGCTTTGGTGGATGGTGGATCACGCCGCCCAGCTGGGCAGCCGCATGCCAGGGCCAGTGGGGGTCGTACAGCACCGTACGCGCCAGGGCGATCATGTCGGCATCGCCCGTGGCCACGATGGCCTCGGCCTGTTCGGCTTCGGTAATCAGGCCGACGGCGACTACGGGCATGTTCACAGCCGCCTTCACCGCGCGGGCGAAGGGCACCTGGTAGCTGGGACCGACCGGAATCTTCTGCGCGGCATCGAGCCCTCCCGTAGACACGTGGATGGCGTCGCAGCCGTGGTCTTCGAGCGCCCGGGCGAACACGAGGGTCTGCTCCAGGTCCCAGCCATCCTCGACCCAGTCGGTCGCCGAGACACGCATGGTGACGGGGCGATCGGCCGGGAACGCAGCACGAACGGCATCGAACACTTCGAGCGGGAAACGCATCCGGTTTTCCAGCGAGCCGCCGTACTCGTCGGTCCGCTGGTTAGAGATGGGCGACAGGAACTGGTGCAACAGGTAGCCGTGGGCGCCGTGCAACTGGACGACGTCGATATCCAGACGCGCGGCGCGCACCGCGGCGGCGGCAAAAGCATCGCGGACGCGGGCGAGGCCTTCGCGATCCAGGGCGGTCGGGGCGACATAGTCGTCGAGGAAGGGCACAGCCGACGGCGCCTCGGTCTGCCAACCGTGTACGTCGTCCGGCGCAAGCTGGGCGCCGCCAACCCATGGCGTATCGGTCGAGGCCTTGCGACCCGCGTGGTTCAGCTGGATGGCGATCGGCACGTTCGACCACTTGCGGACGCCGTCGAGCGTCCGCTTCATCGCAGCTTCCGTGGCGTCATCCCACAGGCCCACGTCGGCCCAGGTAATCCGTGCCTCGGGCAGCACGGCGGTGGCTTCGATCGTCACCAGGGCCGCGCCAGAATTGGCCAGCGTGCCCAGGTGCATCAGGTGCCAGTCGTTCATCTGGCCGTCCACGGCCGAGTACTGGCACATCGGCGCGATCACGATCCGGTTGGTCAGGTCGAGGTTGCGTACACGGATCGGTTTGAACAGCGCGGGTTGGGCCATAGAGTGTCTCCTCGGTACTGCGTGGGGCTGGTGCTTGATAAGGGATGAGGCTTGATACCGTGTTGGGGTATCCGTTGCTTGAAAAAAAGGGCGCTCAGGCGAGGCCGGGGAGTGGAGCCTCCGGCGACACAAGGCCTTGCTGGCGCATCTCGCGCCAGAAGTCGGCGGGTATGACGGCCTTCAGCGCAGCGTGGTCCTCGGCAATACGCGATGGCTTGCTGGCACCGGGAATCACCGCCGCCACAGCGGGATGGGCCAGCACGAACTGCACGGCGGCAGCCTTTACCGGTACATCGTGTCGGGCGGCCAGCGCCTTGATCTTTTCGACACGGGCGATAATCTCCGGCGACGCCGCCTGGTATTCGAAGTGCGTGCCGCCGGCCAGGATGCCGGAGCTATAAGGACCACCAACGACGATGTCGACGCCCTTCGCCGCTGCGGCCGGCATCAGGCGCTGCAGTGCATGGGCGTGATCGAGCAACGTATAGCGTCCGGCGAGCAACGTGGCATCCGGGCGGGCGTTGGTGAGGCCCAGCAGGAGCTCCACCGGCTCGGTCTTGTTCACGCCCAGACCCCAGCCCTTGATAACGCCTTCATCGCGCATGCGATCCAGCGCGCGGAAGGCGCCCGTGCGCGCGATCTCGAACTTGCCCAGCCACTCGTCGCCGTAAAAGTCCTGTGCGATGTCGTGCACCCAGACAAAATCGATATGTCCGACGTTCATGCGCTTCAGGCTGTCCTCGATGGACTGGTACGTGCCTTTTTCCGTGTAGTCGTCGATGACTTTGTTCGGGCGACCGAAGGCGAACACACCACCCTTCTCGCCCAGGTCCCTGGCGCCGGTTTCCAGCTCGTCAAGGACGATACGGCCGACCTTGGTACTGAGCGTGTATTCGTCACGCGGGTGCTTCGCCAACATCTGGCCCAGACGGATTTCAGCGAGGCCGGCGCCGTAGAACGGCGCGGTGTCGAAGAAACGCGTGCCCTGCTCCCAGGCGGCTTCGACCGTGGCGGCAGCCTCGTCTTCAGGAATGTTGCGGAACATGTTGCCCAGTGGGGCGGTGCCGAAGCCCAGCGGGCCGGCCAGAAGCTTGTCGCGAATGGTCATGGGGTGTCTCCAGGTCGAAGGGGTACCGTGGCGGGATTCGTTCCGCGTCATCACGAATAAGGCCTGACGAGTAATATGAAACCCGACGGTGCCAGCGGCAAGACGGTCCCGGCTATCGACACTGATGCCCTCAATTCACGAATAGGTGGCTTATGGACAACCGGGCGGGAGAGATGGAGGCCTTCATGCGGGTCGTGCAGTCCGGCAGCTTCGCGGGCGCGGCGCGGAGTTTCGGCCTGTCGCCCTCGGCGATCAGCAAACTCGTCGCGCGACTGGAAAGCCGCCTCGGCACGCGCCTGATCGTGCGCACCACGCGCACCCTGCAACTCACCTCGGAAGGCGAGACGTACTATGCCCGTGCGTTGCGGGTCCTGGCCGATATCGACGAGACCGAGCGCCTTGTCGCCCATGGCGGTGCGGCCGTGCCGTCGGGAAAGCTGCGCGTGAACGCCTCGGTGTCGTTCGGCGTACGCAAGATCGTCCCGTTGATTCCTGAATTCCTCGCGGCCTATCCGCTGGTGGAGCTGGACCTGTCCCTCAACGACAATATCGTCGACCTGGTGGAGGACCGCGCCGACGTGGCCATACGCGTCGGTGTGCTGCCCGACTCCGGCCTGAAGGCGCGCAAGATCAGCGAGGCGGGTCACGTGGTGTTTGCCTCGCCGGCGTACCTGGAACGGCGCAGCATGCCGGCCAGTCCCGAGGACCTCGCCGACCACAACTGCCTGGTCTTCAACCTGGGCCGCACGTTCAATGCGTGGCCCTTCCTGGACCCTGCGACCGGCAAGAGCCGGCCCGTCCCGATCAGCGGCAACTTCCAGGCGAATAACGGCGAGACGCTACGGCGCATGGCGGTCGACGGCTTAGGTATTGCGCGGCTGTCGTCGTATCACGTGGAGCGTGACATCGCCGCGGGGCGGCTGGTACCCATTCTCGAGGAGTTCAATGCGGGTGAGCGGCAGGTCACGCACGCGGTGTTCGTCGGGCACGAACACCTGGCGACGCGCGTCCGGGCTTTTGTGGATTTCCTCGCCGAGCGGGTGCCGGCTTCGGAGGATTGGTATCGGCAGGACTGAACCGCTGGGCAGCTCAAACCACCTTCTTTACCCTTGTCTGGGCCGGGGGCAGCGGACTCCCGCCGGCCGTGCGCGGAGTCATGACGGGTACGGGCTTCCCGGTGTCGGTGTCGATCAGGCGAGAGTACTTCTCGCCACGGTCGAAGAGATGCTTCTCGCCCCACTGGCGTAATGCCACGACCACGGGGAAAAGGCTTTCTCCTCTCCGGGTGAGCACGTATTCCTGATAAGCGCTGCCATCGGCAGCAGGCTGACTGACGAGTACATCGGCATCGACCAGTTTGCGCAGGCGATCGGCGAGGATGTTGCGGGCCACGCCCAGGCCTCTCTGGAAATCGCCAAAGCGACGAACCCCATCGAACGCATCGCGAACGATGAGCAACGACCAGCGATCACCCATGACATCGAGTGATCTTCCGACGGGGCAGGTTCGATTGCTGTCTACGGAGTGTTCGGTCATGCGGAGTTCCTGAGATGCACCTGCCTAAAGGTTGCATTTTGCAACTACATTGCCTAGCCTTCAACTAGTTTCACTTTGCAACTAGCAAGAAGGATCTCCATGGCGGATACCCTGCCCCGCGGCCTTGTCGCACTGTTCGCCTGCGCGAGCGGCCTCAGCGTCGCCAATGTCTATTACGCACAGCCTTTGCTGGATGCATTGGCGCACGACTTCTCGATCCCGCGCGCAGCGATCGGGGGCGTCGTCCTCGCAACCCAGGCAGGATCGGCACTGGCCTTGATGTTCCTCGTCCCATTGGGTGACCTGTGGAATCGCCGACGGCTCATGCTTGCCCAGGCGACTTCGCTGGCAATGGTCCTGTTTGGCGTCAGCCTCGCCGCTTCACCGCTGGCACTCCTGGCCGGCATGCTAGGTGCGGGCCTGCTGGGAACGGCCATGACCCAGGGGCTTATTGCATATGCCGCTAGCGCAGCCGGACCGGACGAGCGCGGTCGCGTCGTCGGAGCGGCACAGTCGGGTGTGTTCGTCGGATTGTTGCTGGCGCGGGTGCTCGCCGGCGGCATCAGTGATCTCGCTGGTTGGCGTGCGGTCTACGCGGCGTCCGCCGCGGCGATGCTCGTGCTGGCCACCCTGCTTTGGCGAGCCCTGCCCGTCCTGCCTGCTACTTCCCAGCAGCTGGGCTATCCGCGCCTGATCGCCTCCATGTTCGGGCTTCTGCGCAGCGAACGGGTGCTGCGTGTCCGCGGCACCCTTGCGATGCTCATGTTTGCCGCGCTCAACATTTTCTGGAGTGCGCTGGTGTTGCCGCTGAGCGCTCCTCCTTATGGCTATTCGCACACGGCGATCGGGGCCTTCGGGCTGGTGGGCGCGGTGGGGGCGCTGTCCGCAGCGCGTGCCGGACACTGGGCCGATCGAGGCTTCGGTCAGCGCACGACGGCGATCGCGCTGGTCCTGCTGATCGCCGCATGGGCACCGCTGGCCCTGATGGGGACATCGCTGTGGGCGCTCCTGCCCGGCATCGTTCTGCTCGATCTTGGCGCCCAGGCCATTCATGTAACAAACCAAAGCATGATCTTCACAAGACGACCCGACGCGCACAGTCGTATGGTCGGTGTATACATGCTGTTTTATGCGGTGGGCAGCGGGCTGGGTGCCATGGCGACGACGTCGGTCTACGCGGTCGGCGGATGGCCGGGCGTCTGCCTGCTAGGCGCGGTCGTCAGCATCGCAGCACTCATCTTCTGGATTGCAACGCTTGAACGAGGAAGGCACGCGTGTCCGAACAACCTGGAACCTCCCCGGCGGATAACCATTCCGACTCGGTGATCATCGCCTGCCCCGTCGACGCGGCGCTCAACCGCGTGCCGAGGGACAGGTTGGGACAAGACCCCAAGTGCGGCACGTGCCATAACCGACTCTTCCCGGGCAAGGCCGTCGATATGACTGCGGCAAATTTCGAGCGACATACAGTGAAAAGCGAGCTGCCGGTAGTCATCGACTTCTGGGCCGCCTGGTGCGGACCCTGCCGTACGATGAGCCCGAATTTCGAAGCGGCGGCGAAAGTGCTCGAGCCGCGCGTGCGCATGGCCAAGCTCGATACCGAGGCCATGCCGGAGATTTCAGGGCGCTACGCGATCCGCAGCATCCCGACCATGATCATGATTCACGAAGGCCGCGAAGTCGCTCGAACGTCGGGTGCCATGCCGACCCAGGCGATCGTGCAGTGGATCAACAACGCTCTCGCGCAGGCTCGTCTCGGCTGATCATCTAAAACGTACTGACCAGGTTTCCCGCTGACATGACCCAGAAACGCATTCTTCTACAGACCACCATCGTACCGACCGCGGATGACTGGAGCATCGCGCGCTTCTCACTGCTTCGCGAACTGCTCGGTCGTGCGCGTGCCACAGACGGAGAGCCTCTTTACGAGGTCGTGGCGCGCGACCGTGGGGCGCCGCCCGGCTCGTCCGATCCGGTGCTCGCCACCCTCGATGAGAGCGACTTCGACCAGTTGTGGTTGTTCGCAGTGGATGTCGGCAATGGCCTCAATGACGAGGAACGGGCTGCCATCGATCGCTTCCGGCAACGCGGCGGCGGCCTGCTGGTCGCGCGCGATCATATGGACCTTGGCTGTTCGGTCTGCGACCTGCAGGGTGTGGGACGGGCGCACCACTTCCATACGCATAATCCGGATCCGGATGTTTCGCGCCGCGTCGTCGATGACCCCTACACCACTGCCATTCTTTGGCCGAACTTTCATTCGGGTGCTAATGGCGATTTCCAGGAGATCTCGCCTGTGGGTGAGGTGCATCCGGTCCTCGCCGATCCTGATGCGCCAGGAAACGCTTTACGCTACCTGCCCTCCCATCCGCACGAAGGTGATGTCACGGCGCCCTCTGGCGATGCCAGTGCTCGCGTCATCGCGACCGGAAAGAGCGAGGTGACCGGTGCGCCGTTTGCGATTGCCGTGGCGTTCGAACCGCAGCCTGACGGAACCGGGCCCGCCGTCGCGCAGTCGACGTTTCACCACTTTGCCGATTACAACTGGGACCCGGATCATGGGAAGCCGAGTTTTGTTAGCGAGGTGCCGGGCGGAAGTTTGCGGGTAACGCCTGAGGCAAAGAGATCTACGGAGCTTTATGTGACTAATCTGGCACGGTGGTTAGGAACGAGAAGCGGCAACCAGCCTAAATAGGTGCAGCCGCCTCTGATAGAAAAAGTTCCGCCTGCTTGCGCATGCCGAGGGAAACAGGTTCCCAGATCCTCTCTGGAAATCCATCGGGCAAGCGTGACTCGACCGCATCGAGGGCATCCCCGACACCTTCGACAAACGCGATCATGGCGGCCCACACAGCGAGGCCACCATTTCTCCGCGCGAGCGCGTGCCAGTGCCGCGCGCGAATGGTGTACAGATCGTAGTGCGCGTTTTTCGACCGAAGAGCCATGGCGAGCCGAACATCACGTAAATGCAATTGCCCGCTCTTCTTGCCGACATACGGCCAGATAGACAACACGTCGTATAGAGGAGTCATGTCGTAGGCATTCCCCTGACGCAGGAAAATGGAAAAATTCTTGGCGTGCCCATCTGGCGCAGCCATCAACCAGAACGCCAGCTGCGCCAGTTGAAACGCCAGCCGGTCGGTTCCCGCATCGGAGCTTCCGGCGAGAAGTGCCAGTCCGTCCGAGACCGATGGGCCACCGTCGTCCTCGTATTTCAGCCGCGGCGGCAAACCGAAAGCCTGGCAAAAGTCCTCCTGCGGCAAACGGATAATCCACCGTCCGTCGGGAGCCCATTCACGGTCGAAGCGTTCGACGATCAATGCGCGTTGGTCGCCGAATGTCGCCATGTCGGTGCGAGCTGCGGGAAGGCCAAGCGCCTGGATAATCTGCGCACAAAGCCACTCATTCTCGACCGAATCGAACATATCGATCCGGCTGGTATTGGCGATTACGCCTAGTGGCAACTTGAAGATGTGTGTGCTTGGCGTGGCGCCAAGCGGCCTGCACCAACTTCCACCGATATGTGCGAACGCCGTTTTCTCTTGAGCGCCGGCCAGCGAGATTCGAAACGGAGGTGTGCCGTCGCGGACCGCGCCCGCGGGATCCGTCGGTACCGAGCGAAGCGCCGCAGCGATCTCGGCGTCGTTCAGCGGCTCGGATAGGATGCGGTCCCAGCCATCCGGCGTCGTGCCCTCCGGAAGTAACTGCACAGCGCCCACGCAATCGCGACCGATCGCTTCAAGCAAGGCGAAGGCATCGAGCGATCGTGTGCTGAACCTTCTTCCGATGCGTTCGCGAATACGATCGTTATCAGGTAGCAGGTTATCGAAATAGTTCTCGACCACTGGCCCGGTGATCGAGAGGGTCGGCGTCAACGGCAACGACAGCGAGAGCGGCCGAGCCTTCTCGGAAGCCAACCACGAGGTCGCGTAGGCGAACGTGTGGGAGCCGCGATCGACCCGCCACATGCCTACGTGCTCACCGTTCATCCATGCGCTCAGGACACCCACTACCAAGCGCCCTTCTTGGGCGTGATGGTGGCATCCGCTGACGGCGCAGGTCGCTGTGCAGGCCCTCCGTCGCGCACGACCAGAGAGGCTTGCAAGGCAGATAGAAGCTTCATCAGCTGCTCGACGCTGACCACCCCCGGATTGTTTTCGATCTCGGCAATCCGGGCCTGGCTGACGCCGATCAGCTCGCCGACCGCCGCTTGCGTCAGACCCCGCTCCTTCCTGAGCGCGCGGAGATACTCACGCAGTTCATTGGGCAAGCGGATCGGATAGTCCATGGGCGTCTCCCGTGTCGACGCCAATATATAGTCTGGAGCCAATATTTACCATATATCGGCTCCAGTACATATTATCCATTTATAGGCTTTAGTACATGTCACTCCCACTCAATGGTAGCTGGCGGCTTCCCCGATATGTCATAAACAACACGAGAAATACCACGCAACTCATTGATAATGCGAGTCGAACAGGTATCAAGAAAGTCGTAAGGAAGGTGCGCCCAGTGCGCCGTCATGAAGTCGATCGTCTCGACAGCCCGCAGCGCAATGACCCACTCATACGCCCGACCGTCGCCCACCACGCCCACCGAACGCACCGGCAGGAACACGGCGAACGCCTGGCTCACCCGGTCATAAAGGCCATGCTTGCGCAGCTCTTCAATGAAGATCGCATCCGCACGCTGCAGCAGGTCCACGTACTCCGGCTTCACTTCGCCCAGCACGCGCACCCCCAGGCCCGGACCCGGGAACGGATGGCGGTAGACCATCTCGCGCGGCAGGCCGAGCTCGACGCCGATGCGGCGGACCTCGTCCTTGAATAGCTCGCGCAGGGGCTCGACCAGCTTGAGCTTCATGTGCTCCGGCAGGCCGCCGACGTTGTGGTGGCTCTTGATGACGTGGGCCTTGCCCGTCTTGCTTCCCGCGGACTCGATGACGTCCGGGTAGATCGTGCCCTGGGCCAGCCACTTCACGTTCTCGAGCTTGGCCGATTCCTCGTCGAAGATCTCGACGAACAGGCGGCCGATGATCTTGCGCTTGGCTTCCGGGTCTTCCACGCCGGCGAGCGCGTCGAAGTAGCGCTGTTTCGCGTCGACGCGAATGACGTGCACGCCCATGTGCTCGGCCATGGTCGACATGACCTGGTCGCCTTCCTGGAAACGCAACAGGCCGGTATCGACGAAGACGCAGGTGAGCTGGTCACCGATAGCCTTCTCGAGCAAGGCGGCCACGACGGACGAATCCACGCCGCCGCTGAGGCCGAGAAGCACGCGGTCGCTGCCGACCTGCTCGCGCACGCGGGCGACCGAATCTTCAATGATGTGGGCGGCGTCCCACAGCGTGGCCGACGCGCAGATGTCGACGACGAAGCGGCGCAGCAGCTCCAGGCCGCGCTTGGTGTGGGTGACTTCCGGGTGGAACTGCACACCGTAGAAGTGACGCTCGTCGTCGGCCATGGCGGCCAGCGGCAGGCTCGAAGTGGACGCCGTGGCGGCGAAGCCTTCCGGCATCGCGGTGACGCGATCACCGTGGGACATCCACACGCCGAGCGACTCGCCCTCCTCGACCACGGTATCGAACAACGCGCAGCTGGCGAAGGTGATCGTCGCCGGACCGAATTCACGATGGTGACCGGCTTCGACCTTACCGCCGAGCTGCTCGGCCATGGTCTGCATGCCGTAGCAGATACCCAGCACCGGCACGCCCAACTCGAAAACCAGCTGCGGCGCGCGTGGTGATTCGTCTTCGGTGACGGACTCGGGACCACCGGACAGGATGACGCCGCGCGGATTGAAACCGCGGATCTCGTCCGGCGCGTGGTCCCATGCCCAGACTTCGCAGTAGACGCCGATCTCGCGGATGCGGCGGGCAATCAGCTGCGTGTACTGCGAACCGAAGTCGAGGATGAGGATCTTGTCGCTATGGATGTCGGTCATCGGGCAGCCTGCAGTTCGAAAGTCTGAAAAAGCAGAACGCCCACTTGAGGCGGGCGTCCTGGGTCACCTGGAGCGAGCGCCTTAAGCGTCGGTCAGGCGGTAGTTCGGCGCTTCCTTCGTGATCTGGATGTCGTGCGGATGCGCTTCGCGCACGCCGGCACCGGTCACCTTCACGAACTGGGCCTTCTCGTGGATCTCGTCGATATTGGCCGCGCCCATGTAACCCATGGAGGCACGCAGGCCACCCATCATCTGGTGGATGATGTTGTGCAACGGACCACGGTACGGCACGCGACCTTCGATGCCTTCGGGCACCAGCTTGTCGGCGTCGGCTTCGTCCTGGAAGTAGCGGTCCTTCGAGCCGAGCTGCATGGCACCGATGGAGCCCATGCCGCGGTAGCTCTTATAGGAACGACCCTGGAACAGCTCGACCTCGCCCGGTGCCTCTTCGGTACCGGCGAACATGGAGCCGAGCATGACCGACGACGCGCCCGCGGCAAGCGCCTTGGGGATGTCGCCCGAATAGCGGATGCCGCCATCGGCAATCAACGGGATCTCACCCTTGAGGGCCGTGGCCACCAGGTCGATCGAGGTGATCTGCGGCACGCCGATACCGGTAACGATACGGGTGGTGCAGATGGAGCCAGGACCCACGCCGACCTTGACCGCGTCGACACCGGCGCCAAGCAGCGCGCGCGCCGCCTCGCCCGTGACGATGTTGCCGGCGATGACCTGGACCTGCGGGTAATGCTTCTTGACCCAGCCCGCACGGTCGATGACCGCCTGCGAGTGCCCATGGGCGGTGTCGACGACGATCACGTCCACGCCGGCATCGACCAGCGCTTCGATCCGCTGCTCGGTGTCGCCGCCGACGCCGACGGCCGCACCGACCACCAGGCGCTCATGGGAGTCCTTGGCGGCGTTGGGGTTGTCGCGGGCCTTCTGGATGTCCTTGACCGTGATCAGGCCGCGGAGCTGGAAGCCGTCGTTGACGACCAGCACCTTCTCGATCCGGTTGCGGTGCAGCAGTTCCAGCACTTCGTCATGCGAAGCGCCTTCCTTCACCGTGATCAGGCGGTCTTCCCGGGTCATGATGTTGCGGACCGGGTCGTCGTGCTTGCGCTCGAAGCGCAGGTCGCGGCTGGTGACGATGCCGACGAGCTTCTCGCCATCCACCACCGGCACGCCGGAGATGTTGTGCGCGCGCGTGAGCGCCATGACTTCGCCGATCGAGGTATCCGGACGCACCGTGATCGGGCTACGGATGACACCGGCTTCGAACTTCTTCACCAGGCGCACTTCAGCGGCCTGGAGCAGCGGGGTCATGTTCTTGTGGATGATGCCGATACCGCCGTTCTGCGCCATGGTGATGGCGAGGCGGGCCTCGGTCACGGTGTCCATGGCAGCGGACACGATAGGGATATTCAGGCGGAGACCACGCGTGAAGCGCGTCGAGGTGTCCACGTCGCGAGGCATGACCGTGGAGTGGCCGGGTACCAGAAACACGTCGTCGTAAGTGAGTGCCTCAGCAAGGATGCGCATGAGCATTAGTCCCGCGAGTAAATCGCGGCATTATAGCGTGCGTTGCAGCAAAACGACATAAGGTAAATGTGGGAGCCGCTTCAGCGGCGAAAAGCCAACGGAGCGGTGTAGCTGCAAGGCCAATCGCCGATGAATCGGCTCCCACACAGACCCGGGCATCGCCGATGAATCGGCTCCCACAAAGGCGCATCAGGCGTCGATGGCTTCCGCGGCCTCGAGCGTGTTCTCCATCAACGTCGCCACGGTCATCGGCCCGACACCGCCCGGCACAGGCGTAATCCAGGACGCGCGCTCAGCTGCCGGCGCGAACTCCACATCACCCACCAGGCGACCGTCCTCAAGTCGATTGATGCCGACATCGATAACCACGGCGCCCGACTTCACCCACTCGCCCTTGACCAGTCCCGGCTTGCCGGCGGCCACGACGAGGATATCCGCCTGACCGACGAATCCTTCGAGATTCTGCGTGAACTTATGGCAGCAAGTCACTGTACAACCAGCGATAAGTAACTCAAGCGCAAGCGGTCGACCAACGTGATTGGACACCCCGACGATGACCGCATGCCGGCCCCGCACGGGATAGTCGGTATGCCCAAGCAAGGTCATGACGCCCTTGGGCGTGCACGGACGCAGGCCGAACCGACGCAGGGCGAGGCGGCCCACATTCACGGCCTGGAAGCCGTCCACATCCTTACCCGGATCGATCCGGTCGACCAGCGCGTCTTCGTCGATGTGCCCGGGCAACGGAGACTGCACGAGGATGCCATGGACGGCGGGATCGGCATTGAGGTTGTCGATGAGGGCGAACAGATCCTCTTGCGTCGTCGTCGCAGGCAGGTCATAGCCGTACGACTCGAACCCGACCTGCTGGCAAGCCTTGCGCTTGTTTTTCACGTACACCGCGGAAGCCGGATCCTCGCCCACCAGCACCACGGCAAGGCCCGGCTTGCGCCGACCCTCGGCGACGCGTTTGGCAACGCGGCGCCCGATATGTTCGAGCAGTTCGTGGGCGATGCGCTTACCGTCGAGGATGCGTGCGGTCATGAAGAATTCGCCCTGCGAAAACGAGACATTATCGCTGCAAAGCATCATGTGTAGAAGTGCGCCCGGCCGACCTCGCCGCGTGCATACTCGCTCCATGACCCTCGATACCGTTCCCTACCCGCACGACCTGACCGACGGCGTCCTGAGCCTGCGTGCCCACCGCATGGCGGATGCCCCCTTCCTGGCTGAGGCCGTGCGCGAATCGGTGTCCACCGTAGGGCGCTGGCAGGACTGGTGCACGGCCGGTTACAACGATGCCGCGGCAGAGAGTTGGATCGGCCTCTGCCGACAGACCTGGCTGCTCGGCGACGGCTTCGAAATGCTGATCGTCGACGCTGACACGGACGCGATCCTCGGCGGAATGGGCGTCAACCACCTCAACCGCGAGCAACGATTTGCAAACCTCGGGTACTGGGTGAGAGAGTCAGCACAAGGTACTGGTATTGCAGGACATTGCGGTCGCATGGCCGCCAGGTTTGCCTTCGAAACGGTCGGCGTTGCGCGACTGGAGATCGTTGCGGCCCATGACAACGTCGCAAGCCGCAGAACCGCTGAACGAATCGGAGGTAAGTTCGAAGGAGTGTTACGCAACCGATTGGTTGTAAATGATATATCGGTCGATGCTGCTATGTACTCTCTGGTTCCGGACGACATCGCCTAGCCCGTCGCCGGCGTAGCCGGCTCCCACAAGGAGCCTGGCTCCCACTAAGGAGCCTGGCTCCCACAAGGGGCCTGGCTCCCACAAGGGGCCTAGCCTGCCGCGGCGCACATCCGCTCCAGATCGACATACCCAGTGAATCGCGCGTCGCGCCCGCACCCCGGGCACTCCGGGTCACGCTTCAACGTCAGTTCGCGAAAACGCATAGCGAGCGCGTCGTAAGTCAGGAGGCGTCCGACCAGCGGCTGCCCGATATCCAGTATGAGCTTCATCGCCTCGGTGGCCTGCACCATTCCGACCAGCCCGGGTAACACGCCCAGCACGCCTGCCTCGCTGCAGTTCGGTGCGTCCGCGGCGGCTGGCGGCTCAGGGAACAGGCAGCGGTAACACGGAGAATCCGCACGGCGTGGATCGAAGACACTCGCCTGGCCGGTAAATCGCTCGATCGCCGCGTACACCATCGGGATACCCAGCTGTCGCGTCGCCGCTGCCAGAAGGTAGCGGGTCGCGAAGTTGTCGGCGCCGTCGATCACCACGTCGTGCTCGCGAATCAGGGCCTCAACGTTGTCGGCGCAAAGGCGCTCGACGACGCAGTGCACATGGATGCGCGGATTCAATGCGGCCAGCGTCATCCGTGCGGATGCGGCCTTACTCATGCCGACGCGGGCATCCGCATGGACCACCTGCCGATGCAGGTTGGAGCGCTCGACACGGTCGTCGTCGATCACCGTGAGGTGACCCACGCCGGCGGCAGCAAGGTAGAGCAAGGCAGGCGCACCGAGCCCACCCGCGCCGATCACCACCACGCGCGCATTCGTCAGCTTCGCCTGGCCAGCTTCGCCCACCTGGGGTAGCAACACCTGGCGCGCATACCTCTCGGCGGCGTCGGCATCGAGCGCACCGGCGACGACGGGAAGACCCGCCACCTTCCAGGCACCCATGCCGCCATTGACGGACGAGACGCTCCGATAGCCCATGCGTTGCAGGGCTTCGGCGGCCAACAGCGAGCGCTGGCCACTGCCACAGAGAAGGAGGATGTCGCGATCACGGTCAGGCTCGGCCTGTTCGATCCGCAGCTCGAGGAACCCGCGGGACAGACCCAGCGCGCCGGTCGGCGTGCCACTGGCACGCTCGTTGTCCTCACGGACGTCGACGAGCAACGCACCGCCAGCCTGCCGGACGAAGGCCTCAGCGGCGGCGACTTCAGGAACGCGCAGGCGCAACTCGGCCAGCCAACGTTCCCGATCCAGACCTTCAGACATGCGAGGCTCCCCGATGAGGGCGACGCTTACTTTTCGCGCCGTTTCGCGTTACGGATCATGCGCTGACGCTTTTGCTGCTGGCTATCCGACAGGACGTTCTTCTTGCCCGCGAACGGATTCTCGCCATCGCGGAAATCGATGCGGATCGGCGTGCCTTCCAGCTTGTACCGCTTCCGGAAGAAGCCTTCCAGGTAACGACGATACGCCGGCGCGATGTGCTTGGTGCGGCTGCCGTGGATGATGATCGTCGGCGGGTTGAAACCGCCGGGATGTGCGTAGCGCAGCTTCGGGGCATGACCGCGAACCAGCGGCGGCTGATAGGCCTCGTAGGCTTTCTCGAGCGTCCGCGTCAGGTCACTGGAGGTCATTACCTTGGTCGCAGCCGCGTGGGCACGGACGACAGCCTTCATCAGTTCGCTGAGGCCGGAGCCGTGCAGCGCCGAGATGAAGACGGTCTTCGCCCACTCGACGAAGGCCAGGCGGCGCCCGAGCGCGGCCATGCACTGGTCGCGAGCGTACTTGTCCATGCCGTCCCACTTGTTGACGGCAATGACCAGCGCGCGCCCCTCTTCCATGGCACCGCCGATGAGGGTGAGATCCTGGTCGGCGAGGTTCTCGCGCGCGTCGATCATCACCACCGTAACCTGCGAGGCAGCAATGGACTGGAGCGTCTTGATAACACTGAATTTTTCTACCGCTTCCTCGACACGTGCGCGGCGACGGACACCGGCGGTATCGATCAGCGTGAAGCGCTTGCCGTCCCGCTCGAGCGGAACGCGAATGGGGTCGCGCGTGGTGCCGGCCACATCGGAGACGATGAGGCGCTCCTCGCCGAGCAGACGGTTGATCAGGGTGGACTTGCCCGCATTGGGGCGTCCCACGATGGCGACACGGATACCCTGGTCGGCAAGACCCGGATCGTCGTCGCGATCGTCGGGCAGGTGGTTGAGCGAGCGCTCCACCAGCACGTCGACGCCGCGGTTGTGCGCCGCCGACATGGGCAGGGTTTCAGCCATGCCGAACGAGGCGAACTCACCGAGCGCCACGGCCTCGTCGACGCCGTCGGTCTTGTTGACCACGACGATGACCGGCTTGCCGCTGCGGCGCAGCTCGTTGAGGATGCTGGCGTCCTGCGGGAGCACGCCGTCACGCGCATCGACGACGAAGACCAGCAGGTGGGCTTCCTCGATGGCGAGGCGAACCTGTGTCGCCGTCAGGCCCTCAATACCTTCGTCGCTGCCCGACAGACCACCCGTGTCCACGACCACGAAGGGTCGCGGACCAAGACGACAGACACCGTAGTGTCTGTCACGAGTAACGCCGGGCATATCGGCGACGAGGGCGTCCCTGCTACGCGTCAGCGCATTATAGAGGGTCGACTTACCGACATTGGGGCGGCCGACCAGGGCGACGACGGGCAACATGGGAGGGGCAGTATTCCTGTGGATCAGTTCGTCGGGATGCGGTAGGCGCCGATATGGCCCTCGACATCTTCGACGTATACGGTGTCACCCACCACGACGGGCTGGGCACGAATGGCTTTGCTGGACAGGCGCTCGCGGGCTACGATCTTGCCGTTGCTGCCGTCGATCCAGTGGATGTGGCCGTCGAGATCGCCGACCACCGCGTACTTGCCCTGCGCCGCAGGACCGGTGAGCCAGCGGTACTTCAGGTCACCCTGCTTCCAGATATTGGCGCCGGTCGACTTGTCGAAAGCGAACACCTGGGACTCGTCGTCCACGCCGTAGACGGCGTTTTCGTGCACGTCCAGCGAGGTGAAGGTCGAGAAGCCGTGGTTCCACAGCGGGCGACCGCTGGGGCCGTCGATCGCGGTCAGCTGACCGTGATATGCCGCACCGTAGAGGGTGGCACCGTCGAGGACGAGCGCGCCATCGGCGTCGCTCAGGCGATCGATTTCGGTACGGCCTTCGCCGGTGGCGAGGGTCTGCTCCCAGAGCTTCTCGCCGTTGTCGAGACGGATGGCGGTGAGCTTGCCGGCGTCGGTGCCCATGAACACGACGCCGTTGGCGACGAGCAGGCGGCCGTTGCCACGCAGGCTGAGCAGCGGCACCACGGCCTGGTCGTAGGCCCAGCGACGTTCGCCGGTGGTGGTGTCGATGCCATAGACGCGACCGTCGTTGCAGCGAACCACGACGAGGTCGCCGACGATGACCGGCGCAGTGATGACTTCCGAGGAAACCTCGGCAGCCCAGCGACGCTCGCCGTCCTTCGCGTTGATGCCGTACAGATGGCCGTCGAGCGTGCCGATGGCGACCAGGTCACCCGCGGCGCCCGGGCCACCCGAGAAACGGGCGTCTTCGCGCTTGTCATCGCCCCAGCCGAACCAGCCGTGCTGGCGGATGCTCTTGGACCACAGCTTCTTGCCGGTCGAGGCTTCGAAAGCCGCGATCTTTCCGTCGGTGCTGGCGGCGTAGACAACGCCGTCGACAACCGCAGGACGCATGCGTACGCCGGACTCCGCCGCACCGTCACCGATGCTGGACTTCCACAGGCGCTGGACCTTGACGGTCGGCTCGAACTTCTTGTCGAGCGGGGTCGGCGGTTCGACGTTTTCCTTCTTGAACGAATGGCAGCCGGCCAGAACGACCAGCGACGAAGTCAACGCGATTGCCCAAAAACGTTTCATGCACCCTGCTTCCCGGCCACTGCCAGATCATCGAGCTTCGTTTGAACCACACCGCGCTGCGGTGCGCTGTCGCCCATCGCGGCGATCGCCGCCTGATAGGCTTTGCGTGCGTCGTCGTGGCGTCCAAGCTTGACCAGCGCATCGCCACGGAGTTCCTGTGCGATCGCAGCGAACGACTTGCCTTGCATGGCGTCGAGCGTCGCGATGGCTTCTTCTGCCTTGCCCTGGGCGAACTTCAGCTGCGCCATGCGCAGATCGACCAGGGATTTGAGCGTTTCGTCCTTGGCATGGGCTTTGGCCCATTCCAGGTCACCACCGACCTTGTCCAGCTGACCGGCGACCAGATTGCGCTGGGCACGTTCGCTGGCGGCAAATACCGACCAGGCGGTGTCCGGGTAGTCCTTCAACAGACCCTCGGTGCGCACGTCGATCTCGGTGGCTTTGTTCTGGGCAACGGCCAGCTGCAACGCCGTGTAATCGCTGGCGGCGGCCTGCTCATGACCGGCGCGATGGGACTTCCACTGCTGCCAGCCGAAGATCAGCACCAGGCCAAGCACGATGCCGACGAGGATGGACACGCCATTCTTGCGAAGCCATTGCTGGACTCGCTCGCCCTGCTCGTAATCGTCGTATACGTCGAAAGACATGCAATCACCCACTGCGCTCCGCGCAGCCAAACTTTGGAGGGAACGAGCCCACACCGGCCATCAGCGATGGAGTGGCATGGATCAATAGGTAAGGATAACCGAAAGCGCGGGCCGGCGGGCCCGCGCGAACACGCTACGGTCGCGGAAACCGGTCAGTACGAGACCGGCGCCGCCTTGCCGTCGTGGATATCGACGCGGAAGCGAGCCACGTTGGCACGACGGAAGGTGTCGATCTCCACCGGCTGGCCGTCGATCGTGGCCTGGGCGCCCGCGGCGTTGCCGATGCGGACGTCGAGGGTCTTGTCGCTGCGGTAGGACTTCTGCGTGCCGGCCGGCAGGATGCCGTATTCGAGACGCGAACCATCCGAGGCAGTGACCTCGACCCAGCTCGCCGAAGGCAGGCTGAGCGTGAGGCCGTGCGCGCCTACGCCATTATTGGCGGGGTCCGCTGCGGAGGGCGGAGCCGTGGCAGTCACCAGGGGTGACTTGGCGGCGCTGTGATCAAGCGGCGGGAACATGGCCATCGAGGCGAGCAGCGGCTGCTGATCCTCGGCGCGCGGCTCGGCCACCGGAGCCGGTTTGCTTTCCGTCGTGGTGGCAACGAGGCCGCTCGACGAAGCCGGCGAAGGCGCGTCCTGCTGGGCCACCGGCGCGGCATCCAACGGTGCGAGACGGGCCATGTCGCGGTCGAGCGTGCCGCGCACGCCCAACCAGACCATCGGAACCACGATGACCGCCGTGAGCACGACATAGGTCGCCGCGGTCACGTAGCGCTCGAGCAGGTAGCGCGAGTGCGAAACGCCACCGGTGACCACGAGATCGGGCTGGCGGGGCGTCATGCGGGCGAGCTCGACCTGGATGGCCTCCTCGTCGACGCCGACGTAACGGCCGTATTTGGTCAGGTAACCGGCCAGGTAGACCTGGTAATCGATACCACCGTATTCACCGGCTTCGAGCTGGCGAATCAGGCGTGTCGGCAGGCGCAATGCCTGGCCGCAGGCCTCGACGGTGTAGCCACGCGCCTCACGGGCCGCGCGCAGGCGCGACCCGAAGCCCGGGTCCGCGACGTGATCGATGAGCACGCGGCTGGCCTCGTTGGCGTTTGCCTCGGTCTGCGGGTCCATGGCTTCCTCCCTGGGTGCATGTGGCTCGATGCCTGCGAACAAGTCCTGCTCGCGACCGTCCTGACCCGATGAATTCGAATTCGAAGATACTGGAGTCATTGACGTGCGGTGGCTTCGAGTGCACGCGCGGGTTCCGAATCCGGGAACTTTTCGCGCAAGCGTTTGGCGTAGTCCTGGGCGGCCTCCCCGTCGCCCAGACGGAGCTCGATATCGTGACCGAGCTTCAAAGCGGTCGGACTCGGCTGACCCTGCGCCTCTAAGCGCTGCAGGAAAGCACGAGCCCTGAAAGCATCGTTCTTAAGGTACAACACGTTCGCCATCTGATACAGAGCATCGGGGTTGTTGGGATTACGGTCCAGCGCCTTCCGGAAGTAAACCTCGGCGCCATCGTAATCCTTCGAACCCAGCAGGCAGGTGCCGGCATTGGTCATGGCGAGGTCCGGGGTCTCATAGAACGGGTCGGCCAGCGCCCGATCGAAGTAAACCCGGGATTCCCCCGCCCGACCCTGCTTGCACAGAAATACCGCCAGATTGTTGTTGAGCGAACCCTTCTTCGGGTCCAGCTCCACCGCCCTGCGGTAATTCAGTTCGGCATTGACCGGATCGTTGATCTTTTCATAAAGCACGCCGAGCACGGTGCGGGCCGGCGCGTAGTTCGGGTCGAACTGGATGGCCTGCTGCAGTTTCTCCATGGCGCCCTTGAGGTCGCCCTGCTGCATGTAACGCTGCCCGAGTTCGGTGTGAACCTCGGCCCCCTTGGCCCTTTCGTCGGCGGCCGTCGTGGGTTTCAGCCCCGACTCCCCGCCCACACAGCCTGCGCACGCAAACGCGAGCGCAGCCACCATCCCCCACCGCTCAAGCCGCATTCACCACTCCCTCTTCGAGTTTCTTGCGGAATTCCGCCTGACGGCGGGTGCGATCCACGACCTGCCCCTTCAGCTGGCCACACGCGGCGTCGATGTCGTCACCGCGCGTGCGACGCAGCATGGTGAGAACGCCGGCGTTGAGCAACTGGGTCTGGAAGTTGCGGATCTCGTCCGGACCCGAACGTTCGAAACGCGTCCCCGGGAACGGATTGAACGGAATCAGGTTGACCTTGTTCACACCCGGCAGTCGACGCATGAACTTGATCAGCTGACGCGCATGCTCGGGCTTGTCGTTCACGCCCTTCATGAGCGTGTACTCGAAGGTGATCGTCGTGCGCGGCGCGCGGTTGATGTAGCGCTCGCACGCGGCGGCCAGTTCGGCCAGCGGGTAACGCTTGTTGAGCGGGACCAGCTCGGTACGCAGCTCGTCGTTGGCTGCATGCAGCGACACTGCGAGGGAGACATCGCTCTCGACCGAGAGTTTGTCGATCATCGGCACGAGGCCGGCCGTGGACAGCGTGACGCGCTTGCCGGCCAGGCCGAAGCCCAGGTCGTCGCGCATCAGGCTCATGGCCTTGACCACGTTGTCGAAGTTCAGCAGCGGCTCGCCCATGCCCATCATCACGACATTGGTGATACGGCGCTGCTGGTGCGGCACGTTGCCGAGATGTTTGGCCGCGACCCATACCTGGCCGATGATCTCGGCAGTGGAAAGGTTGCGGGAAAAACCCTGGGTTGCCGTGGAACAGAACTGGCAGTTCAGGGCGCAGCCGACCTGCGACGACACGCAAAGCGTGCCGCGGGTCGGCTCCGGGATGTAAACGGTTTCGATGGCGTTGCCGCCATCCATGCCGAGCAGCCACTTCTGCGTGCCGTCGACCGCGGTCTTCTCGAACGCGGTCTTCGGTGGGCCGACGTAGCAGCTGGCACTGAGCTTTTCACGCAACGCCTTGCCGACATCGGTCATGTTCTCGAAATCGCTTTCGAGACGGTGGTAGATCCACTTCATGACCTGCTCGGCGCGATACGGCTTCTCGCCGAGCTCCGCGAAGAAATCGCGCAGCCCCTTGCGATCGAAATCGAGCAGGTTGACCTTGTCAGCAGGGGTGTTCACGGCGTTACTCAGTGCGAAACGACGTCCGAGTCGTTGAAGAAGAACTTGATCTCGATGGCGGCGTTCTCTGCCGAATCCGAACCGTGGACGGCGTTGGCGTCGATCGAATCGGCGAAGTCGGCGCGGATCGTGCCCGCAGCGGCTTCCTTCGGATTGGTGGCACCCATGAGGTCGCGGTTCTTCAGAACAGCGCCTTCGCCTTCGAGAGCCTGGATCATCACCGGGCCGGAGATCATGAAGGCAACGAGGTCGTTGAAGAAACCACGTTCCTTATGAACGGCATAGAAGCCCTCGGCCTCTTCCTTGGTCAGCTGCTTCATCCTGGCGGCGACGACCTTGAGGCCGGCCTTCTCGAAGCGGGAGAGGATTTCACCGATGACGTTCTTCTTGACGGCGTCGGGCTTGATGATCGAAAGGGTGCGCTCCAGCGCCATACGGATGCTCCGGGGAAATGGGAAAAGAAAAAATAGTATGCCAGCGCCTCTGGGGACGCCTGGTGAAAGTCTGGGGCTAAAGCCGTCGCGAATGACGGACTTAGCTCACGAAATCTTGACAGATTCTAGCTCAATCGCAAGCCGTTTGCAGCGATGTGCGGTTGCCGGATTGACCGGCCGGCGGGCGCGGGCGTATTCTCAAACGATCGTTTGATTCTTACCTCCCGCCTCCGGAGTCCGCCGATATGACGAGCGCACCGTACGCGTCCCGCGAACGCAGCACCAAGGAGCGGATCCTTGGCGCGGCCGAGGCCCTTTTTGCCACCCACGGCTTTGCCGGGGCCTCGCTGCGCCAGGTCACGGCGGCCGCCCGGGTCAACCTGGCCGCGGTGAATTACCACTTCGGCTCCAAGGATAAGCTCATCGAGGAGGTGTTCCGTCGCCGCCTGGACGAGCTGAACACCCGTCGCCTGGCCGCGCTGGCCAAGGTCGCAGGCCAGGAAGACACCTCCCTGGAGGATGTCCTGGACGCTTATATCCGGCCCGCGCTGGACCTCTCCCGCAACGACGGCGGCGGGGCCGCCTTCGTCCGTGTCCTGGCCCGGGCCTACGCCGAGCACAACGAGACCCTGCGCAAGTTCCTGTCGGAGAACTATGGCCACGTATTGCGTCAGTTCGCCGGCGAGTTCGCCCGGCTGCTGCCCGGGCTGGCCAAGGAAGAGATCTACTGGCGGCTGGACATCGTCACCGGCGCCCTGACCTACGCCATGGCCGACTTCGGCGTGATCCAGCGCAAGAATGACGTCGACGAGCGCGACCACCGCGAAACCGCCGCCGAGCACCTGATTCGCTTCGCCGCCGCCGGCCTGCGCAACCCTTCCGTTTCGACCTCCACGGCCACTCGCTGACCGCGGACGATCCTTTGCACCCCGGAGATCACCATGACCGCAACACCGTTACGCATTCGCAAGGCCGCGGTACTCGGCGCCGGCGTCATGGGCGCGCAGATTGCCGCGCACCTGACGAACGCCAACGTGGAAACCGTGCTGTTCGACCTTCCCTCGAAGGAAGGCCCGAAGAGTGGTATCGCCCTCAAGGCCATCGCCAACCTGGCCAAGCTCTCGCCGGCACCGCTGGCCGAGAAGGGCCTGGCCGCGGCGATCATCCCGGCCAACTACGAGGATGATCTTGCCCTGCTGGCCGATGTGGACCTGGTGATCGAAGCGATCGCCGAGCGGATGGACTGGAAGCTCGACCTCTACCAGAAGATCGCACCGCACGTGTCCGCGACCGCCGTCCTGGCCAGCAATACCTCGGGCCTGTCGATCAACGGCCTGGCCGAGGCATTGCCGGAAGAGATGCGCCACCGCTTCACCGGCGTGCATTTCTTCAACCCGCCGCGCTACATGCACCTGGTCGAGCTGATCCCGACCCGCCTCACCGAAAAGGGCGTGCTGGAAGGCCTCGAAGCTTTCCTGACGACCACGCTCGGCAAGGGCGTCGTGTATGCCAAGGACACCCCGAACTTCATCGGTAACCGCATCGGCGTGTTCTCGATGCTCTCCACCATGCACCACACCGAAAAGTTCGGCCTCGGCTTCGACACCGCCGACGCGCTGACCGGTCCGGCCATTGGCCGCCCGAAGAGCGCCACCTACCGCACGGCGGACGTGGTTGGCCTGGACACCCTCGCGCACGTGGTCAAGACCATGGGCGACACCCTGCCCGACGACCCGTGGCACACGTACTTCCAGCCGCCGGTGTGGCTGAAGGGCCTGATCGACAAGGGTGCGTTGGGCCAGAAGACCGGCGCCGGCTTCTACCGCAAGGCCGGCAAGGACATCGTGGTGCTCGACCTGCAGAAGCAGGATTACCGCGTGTCCGAGCAGAAGGCCTCGGACGAAGTCAGCGCCATCCTCGCCATCAAGGACCCTGCCGAGAAGTTCGCGAAGCTGCGCGCCTCGTCGGATCCGCAGGCGCAGTTCCTCTGGGCGGTTTTCCGCGACCTCTTCCACTACACCGCCTATCACCTGGCCGATATTGCCGAGACGGCGCGTGATGTCGACTTCGCCATCCGCTGGGGTTACGGCTGGAAGCTCGGTCCGTTCGAACTGTGGCAAGCAGCCGGCTGGCAGCAGATCGCCGGTTGGATCGCCGAGGACATCGCCGCCGGCAAGACCATGAGCAGCGCACCCCTGCCCGCCTGGGTCACCGACGGCCGCACCGGCGTCCACGGCAAGGCCGGTTCGTACTCGGCCAGCGCCAACGCCGAGAAACCGCGTTCAACGCATCCGGTCTATAAGCGCCAGGCCTTCCCGGATCCGATCCTCGGCGAGAAGTTCGACCAGGGCACCACGGTCTGGGAGAACGATGGCGTGCGCCTGTGGACCAGCGGTGACGGCATCGGCGTGATCTCGTTCAAGACCAAGATGCACACGGTGAACGACCACGTGCTCGACGGTATCCAGCACGCGATCGGCCTTGCCGAACAGCAGTTCCGCGGTGTCGTGCTCTGGCAGCCGTCCGAGCCGTTCTCGGCCGGTGCGGACCTGAAGGGCGCGCTGGGCCTGCTGCAGGCCGGCAAGCTGGCGGAGTTCGAAGCCATGGTGGCGAACTTCCAGGCCACCAGCATGCGTATCAAGTATTCGCTGGTACCGGTCGTGGCCGCGGTGCGCGGTCTCGCCCTCGGCGGTGGCTGCGAGTTCCAGATGCACTCGGCACGCACGGTCGCGGCACTGGAAAGCTATATCGGCCTGGTCGAGGCCGGCGTGGGCCTGCTGCCGGCCGGTGGTGGCCTGAAGGAATTCGCCGTGCGCGCATGGCAGGCAAATCCGGAAGACCCGTTCGAATACCTGAAGAAGATCTTCGAGACCGTGGCGATGGCGAAAGTCTCGACCAGTGCGATCGAAGCGAAGTCCCTGGGTCTGCTGCGCAAGGACGACATCATCGTCTTCAATACCTACGAAGTGCTGCATGTCGCCAAGGCCCAGGCAATTGCTTTGGCTGAGTCCGGTTATCGCCCGCCGATGCCGGCGCGCGCCATCACGGCCGCCGGCGATACCTCCACGGCGACGTTCAAGGCCTCGCTGGCGAACATGGCCGAGGGTTACTTCGCCTCGCCGCATGACATCGACATCGCCAGCCGCATCGCCGACACCCTCTCGGGCGGCCGGATCGAGCGCGGTTCACCGGTGGACGAAACCTGGCTGCTCGCGCTCGAGCGTCGCCACTTCGTCGACCTGGCGCAGACCGAAAAGACCCAGGCCCGTATCGCGCACACGATGACGACGGGGAAGCCGCTGCGTAACTGACGCGCCACGCGCTCTTACGCAACCGACCTTCCCACTTAAAGGAACCACCCCATGAGCAAGCAAGTGCAAGACGCCTACATCGTCGCCGCCACCCGTACCCCGGTGGGCAAGGCGCCGCGCGGCGTGTTCCGCAACACCCGTCCGGACGACCTGCTCGCGCACGTCATCCGTGCCGTGATCGAACAGGCCCCGGGCATCGACCCGGCCCTGATCACCGACGCCGTCATCGGCTGTGCCATGCCGGAAGCCGAGCAAGGCATGAACGTGGCGCGCATCGGCGTGTTGCTGGCCGGCCTGCCCGAGCAAGTGCCCGGCGTCACCATCAACCGCTTCTGCTCGTCCGGCGTACAGGCCATCGCCATGGCCGCCGACCGCATCCGCCTGGGTGAGGCCGACCTCATGCTCGCCGGCGGTACCGAGTCGATGAGCATGGTGCCGATGATGGGCCACAAGATCGCCATGAATCCGGCGATCTTCGAGAACGACGAGAACCGTGCCATCGCCTTCGGCATGGGCATCACCGCCGAGAAGGTCGCCGAGCGCTGGAAGGTCAGCCGCGAGGACCAGGACCGCTTCGCCCTGCAGTCGCACGAGCGTGCCTTCGCGGCCATCGCCGCCGGCGAGTTCAAGGACGAAATTACGCCGTTCCAGCTCGACGACCGATATCCGGACCTGCTCAATCACAGCATCCGCGAAGACCGCCGCATCATCGACACCGATGAAGGCCCGCGCAAGGACACCACGTTCGAGGTGCTGAGCAAGCTGCGCCCGGTGTTCCGCAACGGCCAGTTCGGTGGTTCGGTCACCGCCGGTAATTCCTCGCAGATGTCCGACGGCGCCGGCGCCCTGCTGATCGCCAGCGAAAAGGCGATCAAGGATTACGGCCTGACCCCGCTGGCACGCTTCGTCGGCTTTTCGGTGGCCGGCGTCGCGCCCGACATCATGGGCATCGGTCCGAAGGAAGCGATTCCCAAGGCACTCAGGCAGACCGGCATCACCCAGGACCAGCTGGACTGGATCGAGCTCAACGAAGCCTTCGCCGCGCAGGCGCTGGCGGTCATTCGCGATCTCGGCCTCGACCCGTCCAAGGTGAACCCGCTCGGCGGCGCCATCGCACTCGGCCACCCGCTCGGCGCCACCGGCGCCATCCGCGCCGCCACGCTGATCCACGGCCTGCGCCGTCGCAAACAGAAGTACGGCATGGTGACCATGTGCATCGGCACCGGCATGGGCGCCGCAGGCATCTTCGAAGCGCTGTAAGGTTGGATGAAACGGGCCCCGGGTGACACCGGGGCCTTTTTTGGGGCTCGACGTAGCGGCCCAGAGCCTTCGGTGACGTCGCGGCGCAGAGCCTTCGGTGACGTCGCGGCGCAGAGCCTTCGGTGACGTCGCGGCGCAGAGCCTTCGGTGACGTCGCGGCGCAGAGCCTTCGGTGCCCACCCTCGCTGCTCAGACAGTCCTCCGCGCTCGGTGCGGAAGACCGCTTCGCGGCCCATGTCTTATGTGGCCTGCGGCCGCTCACTTGTGCGGAACTCGCCTCGAGGGTGGGCACCGAAGGCTCTCCCGAGCCCTGAGGTTCGCGTGGGTCGAGCCAAAGCCGCGCGACAGCATCGTCCGCAGGCACGGCGGCACAGGAGCGAGGAAGGTGTTCGGCGACCGGGGGCCAGCCACCGCTTCCGCTTCGCCCCGGTGTTCCGGAAGCGGCCGGGGCCGACGACGGCACCACGCCACGGCTCTCCTCCCACTCAACCGTATCGTCGTGAGAGACCTTGGTGTCCACCCTCGAGGCGAGTTCCGCACAAGTGAGCGGCCGTAGGCTAAATAGATACATGGGCCGCGAAGCGGGCTTCCGCACCGAACGCGGAGGACTGTCTGAGCAGCGAGGGTGGGCACCAAGGTCTCCCCCGCGAGACGCCCAAGTGTAGAGGGCGACGGCGAAGCCGAGCCGCCCCGCGACGCCGAAGGCGAGCCGTGTGCGAGGTGCGAAAGAGCCCCTTTTCACCTGCCCTGGCATATTCTTCAGCCCATGCACGGCATCCACACCATCGACACCGGCTTTGGTCGCCCGACGTTCGACGCCGCCTACCTCGTCGTCGAACGCGGCCGCGGTGCCTTCATCGACAGCGGCACCACGCATTCACTGCCGCGCTTCCTCGACGCGATCAAGGCAGCCGACCTCGAGCCGAAAGACATCGACTGGGTCATCCTCACGCACGTGCACCTGGACCACGCCGGCGGCGCGGGTCAGCTGATGAAGCAGTTGCCCTATGCCAGGCTCGCCGTGCATCCGCGTGGCGCGAGGCACATGATCGATCCCTCCGCGCTGATCGCCGGCGCAGCCGGGGTCTATGGCGAAGAGGAAGTCCAGCGCAGCTATGGCGAGATAGCCGCGGTGCCAGCCGGGCGTGTCGTCGAGGCGGACGACGGCTTCGTCGTCGACCTCGCTGGACGCGCCCTGCTCTGCCTCGATACCCCGGGCCACGCCCGCCATCACATCGCGATCCACGATGACCGTTCCAACGCGTTCTTTACCGGTGACATCTTCGGCCTTTCATACCGCGAGCTCGATTCGCCCGGCGGGGCTTTCATCATTCCCACCACGTCACCGGTGCAGTTCGAACCGGATGCGGCACATCATTCGATCGACCGCATGCTCGGCTACGAGCCCGAGGCGATGTACCTCACGCACTATGGCCGCGTGACCGAGGTGGAACGCCTTGCAGGGGATCTCCACGAGACGATCGACGCCATGGTGGCCATCGCGAAGCGACACGCCGCGGCCGCCGACCGTGAGCAACGTATCGAGGCCGACTTCGCCGACCTTTACGTGGACCGCGCGCAGCGTCAAGGCGTGACGCTGCCAAGGGACGACATTGTCACGTTGCTGAAGATCGACATCCGCCTGAATGCCCAGGGCATCGTGGTCTGGCTGGATCGGGCCCCTCGCTGAGACCCCGCGACCAACGCAAGCCTCAACCTTCCAACCGCGACTTGAACCAGTCGGACAGTTCCGCCTTCCAGTACGCCCCCTGCGCAGCCAGATACCCGAACGGCCGGTGCACCGGATCCAGCCCGAAGCCCGAATAGGCCTCCATTGTCGAATCTCCGCCGGCGATCGCATCCGCCAGAGCCTCGCCCGCTGCGCAGGTCGGGGCCAGGCCATGGCCGCCGAAAGCCTGGGCGTACCACAAGCCATTTCCATGCGTTCCGACCTGGGGCATTTCGTGGCGCGCGTAACTCATTAACCCGGACCATGCCTGCGCGATCCGGACGCCCCTGAGCGAAGGAAAGACACGTTCGAGGTCGCGCTTGAGCAGACGGGTCACCGCGGCCGGCGAGCGATCGCGGATCGAAATCCGGCCACCCCACAGCAAGCGGGTGTCCTGCAGGGGGCGGTAGTAGTCGAAGGCGAAACGCGTGTCGTAGACCGCCGCACGCGTGCGCAGGCAGGCCGCGAGGCGGTCACCCAGCGGCTCGGTCACCATCACGTACGTAGCGATAGGTAGCACGGCGCGATCGATGCGCCGATCCAGACCGGCGAGATAGCCACCACAGGCGAGGACCACCTGCGAGGTTTCGACCTCGGCGTCCCCCACCCGCAGGATCCAGCGCGGACCGTGACGCTCCAGCATGCGTACGCGCGAGCCTTCATGGATCGAAACACCTACCGCCTCGGCTGCGCGCGCCAGGCCGCGCGCATAGGCCAGTGGGTCGATGTGCAAGGCGTTGCGTTCATAGAGACCGTCGTGGTAGCGCTCGCTGTTTACGAATTCGTGCATCGCGTCGGCAGGAATCCACTGCCAGTCGGCGCCGTAGCGTTCAGCCAACAGACGTTGCCGCGAACGAAGCACCTCCGCGTCGCGGAACCAGTTGGCCCAGACGACGCCGGCATCGACCATGTCGCAATCGATCGACAAGGCCGTAATGCGCTCGCGAATCAGGTTCACCGCATCGACGGTGCGGCCATAGAGCGCCCTGGCCCGCTCCGCTCCGGCCCGCGCCAGCAACGCCTTCTCGCCGAGCGAATAGCCGGCGAAGACGAAACCACCATTGCGCCCGGATGCACCGAAACCCACGGCGTTCGATTCGAGCAGAACGATGTCGCGCACGCCTCGCGCAGCGAGCCCCAGCGCGGTGTTCAGCCCGGCAAAACCGCCGCCCACGATCACGACCGAGGCTTCGCGCCGGCCTTCCGGCGGGGGGCGAAGCGGCGGCAGGGGAACGCGATCGTGGTACCACGACAGCATGGGGGGCGGGGTCCTTGGGCAGGGAGCGCAGAGTTTTGCACATCCGCTGATGCAGGAGCCGGCTATGCCGGCGATGGCCTCAACAGCTAAACCGCTCCGTTGGCTTTTCGCCGCTGAAGCGGCTCCCACATGTGTTGGTTGGCGATGAATCGGCTCCTGCACAGGTAAGATGTGCGAACGTCTTGACGGTGCCCTGCCATGAGCCTGCTTCCCCCTATCGACCTGAAACGCTGGATCGACGAGAACCGTGCGCTGCTCAAGCCACCGGTGGGAAACAAGTGCATTGTCGACGGCGATTTCATCATCATGATCGTCGGCGGTCCGAACGCGCGCACCGACTATCACTACGATGAAGGCCCCGAGTTCTTCTATCAGCTCGAAGGCGAGATGGTGCTCAAGGTGCAGGACGACGGCGTGGCACGGGATATCCCGATACGCGCTGGCGAGATCTTCTACCTGCCCGCACGCACACCGCATTCGCCCCAGCGCATGCCCGACTCGATCGGGCTGGTGGTCGAGCGCCGTCGCATCGCTGGCGAGCGCGACGGGCTGCTGTGGTTCTGCGAAAACTGCAACCACAAGCTCTACGAGGAATACTTCGTCCTCGACAGCATCGAATCGGACTTTCCGCCGGTTTTCGAAAAATTCTACCGCTCCCTGGAAGCACGCACCTGCAAGCAGTGCGGCACGGTGCACCCGGTGCCAGCAAAGTACGCCGACTAATGTCGCGCTCTATGTAGGAGTGATGCCGCAACGCCTATCGCCGATGAATCGGCTCCCACATGACTTGCATGGCCAGCCACTTGGTGGCCATCCGGCGAAGCGACTGATCCGCCGCCGGATCGGCCGCCAGTTCCGCGACGGGACGCCATGCAAGGTCCAGTGATTCTTCGTTCACCGTGAACACCTCACTGCCGCGCGCGACGACGACGTAGCGCACGTCGTAATGCCAGTGTTCCGGTTCGTCTCGACGCGCCGGAATCACGTGCAGGTCCATGTCGAAGATCTCAGGCAGCACCTCGAGATCGACCAGCCCGGACTCCTCCTGCGCTTCGCGGAGGGCGACGTTCGGCAGTTCTGCGTCGCCGTCGGCATGGCCGCCCAGCTGTAGCCAGCGCTGCAGCTTGCGATGGTGCATCAGCAGGACGCGCTCGCCATCGGCGCTCACCAGCCACGCGGAGCCGGTGAAATGCCCGGCCTGCGTTTCGCGATGAAACGGACGCGGCTCGCCGCGCAGCCAGTCGTTGAACCGGGCCACGTCCGGCTCGCCGGGAAAGCGACTCGCATAGCCTGCGAATGCCTGGGACAGGGTCAGGTATGGATGGTCCATGGCGAGGGCTCGGATGACAGGCGCGGAATTCTCGCACGTCTTTTTCAGACAAGTCCGATGTTGGTCGCTGGCATCACCTGTCTAGGATGGTCTCCCGCGCACATGAAGTGCGTTGGTCATCCGCAGCACTGGCTGCAAATCGCAAGGAAAAGCGCATGTCGCCCCATCGTCTTCTCGCCGCCGCCCTGGTCGCCGGCATCGTGCCCGCCGCCGCCCTGGCCGCACCGGATCATACTGAAGCCAACTTCACCGGCCCCCTCGTCACACCGGCGGTCAATACGCTTCCCGCCAACTCGGTCAATGTCGAGCCGTACCTCATTCACACCAATAGCCGTGGCTGGTATGACGGCGACGGCAACCGCCATGCCGAGAAGCCGACGATTCGCCAATGGCAGGTTGCGGTCCCCATCATCTATGGCCTCACCGACAACATCTCGGTGCAGGTCACGCTCAACGCGGCGCGAACCTCGGTCGGTGGCAGTCATAGCGATGGCCTGCGCATGGGTGATTCCGCCGTACGCGTGCAGACACGTCTAAAGGCCCCCGAGGCTGACGGCACCGGGCTCGTGCTTGCCGCATCGCTGGCGCAGCGCCTGCCTACCGGCAAGTACCACCACCTCGATACCAATGCCCTGAACGGCGTGGGTGACGGCGCCAGACGCACCACGCTCGCCCTCGGCGCCCAGGAGCTCCATTGGCTAAACAACGGCCATGCGCTGCGCTGGCGTGGCCAGCTGGCATGGAGTCCGGCGCCCGGTCGCGTACGCCTTCGCGGCCCCAGTGTCTACAACACCCCCGCTGGCTTTTACGGCTACGCACGGCCCGGTGAAACCTGGAGCGCCTCGCTGGCCGCCGAGTACGTGCTTGACTCCCGCTGGGTACTGGTCGGTGAAGGCATCTGGAATCGCGCAAGCGGCGCCCGTGTCGATGGAACGGCAGGCGGCCACGGGAAATACGCCTATTACCCGGCCCATGCCTTCAGCCTCGCGCCCGCCGTGGAATACCACTTCAGCCCCAGGGTCGGTCTGATCGCCGGCGTCCAGTTCAGCGTCGGCGGCCGTAACGCCACCGATTATGTTGCACCGCAAGTCGCACTGAACATGGTCTTCTGACCATCGTGGTTTGCCCGAGCACAACCGCCGCAAGTCATGGTCGACATCCGCAACTCCTGTATGTAATGCGTTGGCGTGCCTCGCATTGCAACTTGTACGCCCTTGCCCCGCTGGGCTATGGTGCCGTGCCAGCGCTTCAGGGCAGCTGCGTGTCCACCGTAACTCACGCGGCGGTCCCAATAATAAAAGGCAACATTCCGGCAGTAGGGGAGACACATGTTGAAACACCTGTTCGCGACGCATCCGATCGAGGCCGCGCCGCACGTAGACGCTGGTGAGCACATTGAAACCGGCGCACATGCAAACAATGGCGAGCTCAAGCGGGTACTCACCGCGAAGCATCTGGTTCTTCTCGGCGTCGGCGCCGTCATCGGCGCAGGTATCTTCGTCATCACCGGCCAGGCCGCCGCGCTTCATGCCGGCCCTGCCCTGGTCATCAGCTTCCTCATCGCCGGTTTCGCCTGCGCCCTTGCAGGCCTGTGCTACGCCGAATTCGCGGCCATGCTTCCGGTTTCCGGCAGCGCCTACTCCTATTCCTATGCCACGCTCGGCGAGTATGTCGCCTGGTTCGTCGGCTGGAACCTCGTCCTTGAATACCTCTTCGCCGCTGCCACCGTAGCCGCGGGCTGGTCGGGGTACTTCAACGAGATGCTGGGGATGGTCGGCCATCTGGTCGGCACCAACCTCGAGCTGCCCACGCAGCTTGCCTCGGCGCCGTTCCAGTTCGTCGAGGGCCACATCCAGGCCACCGGCACGCTGATCAACCTGCCGGCCGTGGTCATCATCGCCGCGCTGTCGGGCCTGTGCTACGTCGGCATCACGCAGTCCGCCTTCGTCAACTCGATCATCGTGACGATCAAGGTCACGGTCATCCTGCTGTTCCTTGCCTTCGCCATCCAGGTGATCAACCCGGCCAACTGGCATCCGTTCATTCCGGCATCTGAAGGCCCGGGCGCGTTCGGCTGGGGCGGCATCTTCCGCGCCGCGACCATCGTGTTCTTCTCGTATGTCGGCTTCGACGCGGTATCGACCGCCGCCGGTGAAGCGAAGAACCCGCAGCGCGACATGCCCATCGGCATCCTTGGCTCGCTGGCCGTCTGCACCGTGCTGTACATCGCCGTGGCGCTCGTCCTTACCGGTATCGCCCCGTTCCGCATGCTCAACACGCCTGAGCCGGTCGCTACCGCGCTTGGCCTGTACCCGCAACTGTCGTGGCTGAAGGCGCTGGTCATCCTCGGTGCGATCACCGGCCTGTCCTCGGTCATCCTCGTGATGCTCATGGGCCTGCCGCGCATTTTCTTCTCGATGGCGAAAGACGGCCTGCTCCCGAACACCATGGCCAAGGTGCATCCGAAGTTCCGCACGCCTTACATCGGCACGATCATCGTCGGTGTCGCCGCAGCTGCCATGGCCGGCCTGTTCCCGGTCAGCGTGCTCGGTGAGCTGGTCTCGATGGGCACCCTGCTCGCGTTCGCCACTGTCTGCATCGGTGTGCTGATCCTGCGTTACACCCGTCCGGACCTGAAGCGCAGCTTCCGCGTGCCGTTCGTGTGGCCGATCACCATCATCGGCGCGGTCTCCTGCGTCTACCTTTTCTGGCAGGCCTTCGAAGAGCATTGGCGCCTGATGCTCGGCTGGATCGTCATCGGCCAGCTGATCTACTTCCTGTACGGCTACGGGCACAGCAAGCTGCGCAAGTCGCTCGGCTGATAGAAACGAACCGGGAAAGGCCGGCGGTCACCCGCCGGCCTTTCCTTTTGCGACTATTCTCTCCATGACACTTCTTTCCGGGCCGTCCATGCTCAAGCAGTTACTTGCCAAGAAAGCTCCCCAGGCCGAACCCGACGACGCGCACGGCCCCGCCCTGCGCCGCACCCTTGGCCCCTGGGGGCTCACCGCGCTCGGTATCGGCGCGGTTATCGGTGGTGGCATTTTCGTCATCACCGGCGTCGCAGCCGCTGACCACGCCGGCCCCGCGATCATCCTGTCGTTCATCCTCGCCGCGATCTGCAGCCTGTTCACGGCGCTGTGCTACGCCGAATTCGCCTCGATGATTCCGATCTCAGGCAGTGCTTATTCCTACGCCTACGCCACGCTCGGCGAAGGTGCGGCCTGGTTCATCGGCTGGAACCTGGTGCTCGAATACGGTGTCTCGGCATCCGCGGTCGCCGTCAGCTGGACCGGCTATTTCGTCAGTCTGCTCGACCACGTCGGCATCCATATTCCGCCCGCGCTGACCAACGCGCCGCTCGACTACGTCGACGGTCACCTGGTCGCCACCGGCGCTCTGTTCAACCTGCCCGCTGTCGGCATCACGCTCGCGCTTACCTGGCTCTGCTATGTCGGCATCAGGGAGTCCACCGGCATCAACATGGCCATGGTGGCGCTGAAGGTCGCACTGATCCTCATCGTGATCATCGTCGGTGCGCAGCATGTCGACACAGCCAACTGGCATCCGTTCATTCCGGAAAACCAGGGTGGTTTCAAGTACGGCTGGTCCGGCGTACTGCGCGGCGCCGCGCTGGTTTTCTTCGCTTACATCGGCTTCGAAGCGACCTCGACGGCAGCGCAGGAATCGAAAAATCCACAACGCGACATGCCCATCGGTACCCTCGCTTCCCTTGCTATCTGCACGGTGCTGTACATCGCCATGGCCGCGGTGCTGACGGGCCTGGTGCCGTTCGGCCAGCTCGGCACCGACGAGCCCGTGGTCACGGCGATACGCAGCCACCCTGAACTCGGCTGGCTGCGTGGCGTCGTCGAAGTCGGCGCGTTGATCGGCCTGTCGTCCGTCGTCCTGGTCATGATCATCGCGCAGCCGCGCATCTTCATGATCATGGGTCGTGACGGCCTGCTGCCGAAGGTGTTCACGACGATTCATCCGAAGTACCGCACGCCTCATCTCAATACCGTGATCACCGGCATCGGCATCGCGATCCTGGCTGCCGTGTTTCCACTCAACATCCTCGGCGATCTCGTATCGATGGGCACACTCGTCGCCTTCTGCGCGGTGTGCGGTGGCGTGCTGATCCTGCGCTTCACGGCGCCCGAACTGCCGCGCACTTTCCGCGTGCCGTGGGTGTGGTTCACATGCATCGCGGGCATCGTCAGCTGCATCGGCCTGCTGTGCTTCATGAACTGGTACAACTGGGCGTTGATGGGCGTCTGGACGGTCGTCGGAATGGCGCTTTACACGGCCTACGGTTACCGCCACAGCAAGCTCCGAAAAGCAGGCTGAACTCCCAACCGATGCCTCGTTAAAACCTCGCTAACCACGCGAGGTTTTTTCGTTAAATGGCTGTTTTTGCAAAATAATGCGCAAAAAGGTGGGTGTCATTTAACTGCCATTGGCCGGTCGCGCCCGGAGGGGAGTATGATCCCGGTTCCGTGGGTAAATCACTTGGCAGTGGGCCCCGGATTGCCGCTCAGCGCGTCAGGCGAGTCAGCTCCTCGGCCTGGCGCGCCTGAGCTGCATTTTGCGTCTCACATGAATATTTCGGACACAAAAGCCAGCCTCCGGGCTGGTTTTTTTTGTTAGTCAGGCGGGCTCGGGACGGCTTCGCAAGACCCGGCGGGTATCACCCTTGGGGCCACGACTCCGGCGACCCGAGGGTGATACCCGCCGGCTCTTCCCAATCCTGAGGTTCGTGAGGTCGAGCGCACCTCTCGCTATCTGAGCGGCTAAGGCCAACGATGCCGCTCGCCCGATCACCACAAGGCCTCACTCGCACACTCGACAGCTTGAGGGTTCGCCGCTGAAGCGGCTCCTACGCCGTCAATCAACCCCAGCGTGGGGAAGAGCCGGTGGCTGCCCGTGCGACCCTCGGGGCCGGTAGCGCAGGCGAGGGCTTCGACTGGATAAGGCCCGCAGGGGGCCGGCCATGGATGGCCGGCCGTTTTCGCGCGACAGGAGTCGCGTCGAAAACCCCCAGGCGGAGCCCGAAGGCGAGCCCGCCCCCCTCAGATCATGACGGCGTGCGAAATGCACCAGCCCTTGCTGGCCACGGCCTTGCCCGGGAAGAGCTGGCACGGGCCCCAGGCGGCAGCGGCCTTGCCCTGGTAGAAGTTGCAGTTCAGGCAGGCGTCGCCGGGAGTCTTCTTGCCAGCCGCCTTGCTGCCGTCCTCGGTGTACTTCAGGGCGGAGGCTGTCGGGTCGGAGGGTGAGAGGTGCGGCAGGTCCTGGGCCCTGGCCATGCGCGGCAGGGTGCCGAGCACCGAAGCAACGGCGACACCGCTGGCGGCGACCTTGAGGAAACGGCGACGCCCCTCAATATTGTTGTTGTCTTCCGACATGGTTAAACCTCAGTCGATGATGGGCCGGCCTGACTGGCTGGCCGGTTCTGCAGAAATCGTACCTGTTCATGGAAAAAGGAGTGGTTCCCATTATCGCCGGGGCCGGTTTCCACCCCGTGGTATATTCGCCCCCTGTTTGGACGTCCAAATCCCCATGCCGAAGACTCTTTCCCACGTCGATCCCGCCCTGCTGGCCGAGCGCGCCGACGCCATCGCCGATGCCGCCCGCGAACTGGCCGCTTTTGGCTGGACGCCGGCGACAAGCAGCAACTTCTCGATGCGTATCGACGACGAGCTGGCAGCCATCACCATTTCGGGACGCGACAAGGGACGCCTCGGCCGCGACGACATCATGGTCGTGGACATGGATGGCAAGGCCGTCGGCTCGGACCACCGGCCTTCGGCCGAAACCGGCCTCCACACCCAGATCTATCGCCGCTTCCCGCAGGCCAACGCGGTGCTCCACACCCATTCGCGTACCCAGAGCGTCGCTTCGCGACTTTTTGCCGCGGAAGGCCGGGTTCGCCTGGAAGGCTGGGAGCTGCAGAAGGCGATCTCCGGTTACACCACGCACGAAAGCGTGCTCGACATCCCCGTTTTCCCCAACACACAGCACATGCCCGAGCTGGAGGCCCAGGTGGACGCCTGGATCGACGGCGGCCAGCCGCTGTATGCCTATTTAATCAATGGCCACGGCATCTACACCTGGGGCCGCGACATGGCGGAGACACGCCGCCATCTCGAAGCCCTGGAGTTCCTGCTTGGCTGCGAACTCGACCTGAGGAGGCTTTCCCCATGAGCCGTCTGCGTATCTACGACGACAACCAGCACGACAACCCGGTAGCGGTCCACACCGAGCACACCGACATCGCCGCCGCTCTCAACGCGGTAGGCGTGCGCTTCGAAGCGTGGGAGGCGAAGCACGACATTGCGCCTGGCGCCACGCAGGACGAGGTCATTGCCGCCTATCGCGAGGATATCGACCGCTTGATGGCCGAGAACGGCTACCAGTCGGTGGACGTCATCAGTCTCAAGCCGGACAACCCGGATCGCGCCGCCTTCCGGGCGAAGTTCCTGAACGAGCACACGCATAGCGAGGACGAAGTCCGCTTCTTCGTCGCCGGCGCCGGGCAGTTCACCCTTCATATCGGCGGCCGTGTGTACGAAGTGCTCTGTGAAAAGGGCGACCTGATCGGCGTACCCGACGGTACCCCCCACTGGTTCGACATGAGCGAATCGCCCTACTTCGTGGCTATCCGCCTGTTCACCAATACCGAAGGCTGGGTGGCGAGCTTCACCGGCAAGGACATCGCCGAGCGCTTCCCGCGCATGAGCCCGCATCCTTCCGCCAAGGCGTCCAGCGCGGCCTGAGTGGCTGGGTGCCTCATGCGCGCCCGCATCGCGATCTATCGGTCTACGCTCGTAGTCACCTTCGCTCCAGGCTGACCCATGATCGCGATGCAGTACCGCTTCGACTTCCCCGACGGCACGGACATGTCACCCATCCACCGCCGGGTCACCGAGAAGGGGCCGGGTTTCGATGGTCTGCCCGGGCTAGAGCACAAGGCCTTCCTGGTTTCCGATGCCGCGATAGGACAGCCCAACCGATACGCGCCGTTCTATGTCTGGCGCTCGGCCACCGGCATGCGTGAGTTTCTGCTCTCCGATGCGTTCGCGGCGCTGTGCGAAGCGTTCGGACGACCCGAGGTCGTCACGTGGACCGTGCTGCGCTTTCGTCGCTTCGATACGACCCGGCCCCCTGCTTTTGCGACCCAGGAGACGACGTCCATCGCGCCGGGCACGAACTCCCGTTCGCTGCGCGAACAAGCGCTCGCCGCCGCGCATCCCAAACCTGGGCTGCACTCGTCGCTGCTCGCCATCGATCCACAACGCTGGACGCTCACCCGCGTCTTGCTCTGGCACACGCTGCCTGCACCCGAGCCGGGAATCGACACCTGGCACGTCCCCTACCTGGCTACCCGCCAATGAAATCCCTCGCCCTGCGCTGAGGCGCAGGCATTTCGCCTCCACGTCCCGTCGTTTATCCTGCGGAGTCTCCCCGCTCCGCAGGTCTTCCCTCATGTCTGACATCCGCGCCGTCCTCACCGACATCGAGGGCACCACCAGTTCGATCGACTTCGTGAAGGACGTGCTCTTTCCGTACGCACGTAAGCACCTGCCGGCCTACGTCGAGACGCATACCGACGAAGCCGAGGTGCAGCACTGGCTTTCCGAAGCGGCAAAGGAGGCTGGCATTGTCGAAGCCTCGCGCGGCGAGATCATCGACCTGCTGATCCGCTGGATCGACGAAGACCGCAAGTCCACGGCACTGAAGGCCCTGCAGGGCCTGATCTGGCGCGAAGGCTATGAGTCCGGCGTGTTCACCTCGCACATGTATCCGGAGGTAGCCGCCCGCCTGCGGGCATGGCACGAGCAGGGCCTGAAGCTCTATGTCTATTCCTCCGGCTCCGTCGCCGCGCAGAAGCTCCTATTCGGCTACACCGAGATGGGCGACCTGACCCCGCTGTTTTCCGACTACTTCGACACCCAGACCGGGCACAAGCGCGAGACGGATTCCTACCGCAAGATTGCCGACGCGATCGGCCTGCCACCCGCCCAGGTGCTCTTCCTTTCCGATATCCGCGAGGAGCTGGACGCCGCGCGCGAAGCCGGCATGCGAACGACGCAGCTGGTCAGGCCGCCGCAGCCGCTGACGGACGCCGGTCACCCTGCCGTGGCGGATTTCGATGCCATCACACCTTGATCCACGTCGGCGGACGCCGATCTACGTACTAGGGGCTTTCATTGCCGGCGCGTTGCTCACCGTGGGCCTGCTGCACCTGGGTCCGCCGTCGGCAACGGCGCGCCGCGAGCCCGTCGCGGTAACGGCGCTGGCGCCTGCGCCGACGCCCGCTGACACAGTGGCTGGAGTCCATCCCGCCGTCGCGACAAGCACAGCCATCGACGACACCTCGGTGGACGTCGACTCGGGCGACTGGCCCAGCGACGCACCGACGCCGGAACAGGTGTTCGCCGCCCAGCCTGAGGCCATGCGCAAGGCAGTCGCCGCGCTCGCCCCGCGCGCACCGGGCAAACCCAACGTCTATGTGCTGGCGTTTGGCGGCGATGGTTCGGAAGACGTGTTCCGTAACGAGGCCGAATACGTCGACAGTCTGGTGAGCAGGCGTTTCGCCAGCCCGGGGCATACGCTGGTGCTCGAGAACAATCCGGCGACGCTGTCCACGCGTCCGCTGGCAAGCTGGACCAATCTCGAGGGCGCTGTCGACGGCCTGGCGAAGGTCATGGATACCCGCGAGGACATCCTCGTCGTCTACCTCGCCACGCACGGCGGCAGCGACCACTCGCTCCTGGTCGACATGGACCCGATTCCCCTCGACCAGCTCGACCCCGAAGGGCTTGCGCAAATCCTGTCGAGGCACGCTTTCCGCTGGAAGGTCGTCGTGGTTAACGCCTGCTACTCGGGCGGCTTCATCCCGAAACTGAGCGGACCGGGAAGCCTCGTGCTGACCTCGGCACGCAAAGACCGCACATCGTTCGGTTGCGGCGTCGACTCGGACATCACCTACTTCGGTCGCGCATGGCTCGTCGATGGGCTGAACGCCACTCCGGACTTCGTCGAGGCATTCGGCAAGGCGAAAACGGAGATTGCTTCCTGGGAAGCGAAGGACGCGCTCGAGGCGTCCGAACCGCAGATCGCCGTTGGCGATGGGATCGAGGACAAGCTGGCGGCCTGGCGTAAGAGCTTGAAGGCCGGGCCTGCCGTACCTTTCGAACCCGCGAAGTAATCCTGTATTTGTAGGAGCCGGCTTTGCCGGCGATCCCGCGACAGCGGGGCCAGGCTGCCGCGAGCACCCTATCGCCGATGAATCGGCTCCCACATCCCACATCCCACATACCACATGAGCCGCTAGATCAGGCCGAGGTATCCAGCGAAAAGCGGTCGGCGTCCATCCATGCGGGGAACCGTTCGCGGTGAGCCTTCAGCGGTGCGGGATCCAGCGCCACGGTGACGACCTGCTCCTGCGTGCCCAGTTCCACCAGCGCCTCGCCGACCGGATCGATGACGCTGCTATCGCCAGCGTAAGGCAAATCGTTGCCGTCCACGCCGACGCGGTTCACCCCGATGACGTATGCAAGGTTTTCGATCGCACGCGCGCGCAACAAGGTGCGCCACGGCTGGCGACGCGGCGCCGGCCAGTTCGCGACGAACAGTGACAGGTCGTAGTCCATGCCACCGGCGGCTTCCTCGCGGCGGCCATTGCGCAGCCACACCGGGAAGCGCAGGTCGTAACAGACCTGCGGCAGGATGCGCCAACCCTTCAGTTCCACGATGAGGCGCTCGTTGCCGCCGCCATAGCGTGTGTGCTCGCCCGCCATGCGGAACAGGTGCCGCTTGTCGTAATAGGCCAGTGAGCCGTCGGGCGATGCCCAGATAAGGCGATTGAACACGGTATCGCCTTCGCGAATCACCAGGCTGCCGGTCAGCGTGGCGTTCACTTCGGTGGCGAGTGCGCGCATCCAGGCCACCCCGGTGCCGTCCATCGTCTCGGCGTTGGCGAGCGTGTCGTTCGTGAACCCGGAAAGGAAGGTCTCGGGTAGCACGATGAGGTCGCTGGGCGCGGCGCCACGCACCAGCTCGCCGTAGTAGTCGCGGTTGCCGGCCGCGTCGTGCCAGCGTGTCGCGCCCTGTACGAGGGAAACGGTCAGAGTTTGCACAGCAGCTCCGCGGCGGCTTCCATGGTGGCGTCGTTCTTGGCGAAGCACAGCCGGACCAGTCGCGTGTCCGGTGCGCTTTCGTAGAACGGGCTCAGCGGGATCGCGGCCACGCCACCTTCGCGCACGAGCCACTCGCTGAAGTTGATGTCGTCCAGGTCACGGATGGCGCTGTAATCGACCAGCTGGAAATAACCGCCCGGTACGTCCAGCAGCTTGAGCCGCGAAGGCGCGATCAGCTCGCGAAATCGATCGCGCTTGGCCTGGTAGAACGCCGGCAGGTCGAGGTAATGCTCGGGCGTGGACTCGAGGAACTCGGCAAATGCCCACTGCGCCGGATTGAACGTGCAGAAGGTCAGGTACTGATGCACCTTGCGGAACTCGGCGGTAAGCGCCTTGGGCGCCACGGCATAGCCGACCTTCCAGCCCGTGCAATGGTAGGTTTTGCCGAACGAGGAAACCACGATGCTGCGCGCGGACAGTTCCTCATGGCGAAGTACGCTCTGGTGTTCCGCGCCGTCGAAGACGATGTGCTCATAGACCTCGTCGGACAACACGACGATGTTCGTGTCGCGCACGATGGCGGCCAGTTCATCGAGATCCGCTCGCGAGAGCACCGCGCCGGAAGGATTGTGCGGCGAGTTAATCAGGATCATGCGTGTCTTCGACGTTACCGCCTCGCGCACGCGCTGCCAGTCGATCGCGAAAGTGGGCAGCGTGAGCGGGATATGTACCGCCGTCGCGCCCTGGAGCTCGATGGCCGGTTCGTAGCTGTCGTAGCAGGGGTCGAAAACGATGACTTCTTCCCCTGCCCTGACCACGGCGGCGATGGCGGAGAACAGCGCTTCGGTAGCGCCCGAGGTGACCGTGACCTCGGTGTCCGGACTGACCCGATGGCCGTACAGGCGTTCGGTTTTCGCGGCGATCTGCTCGCGCAGCTTCGCGATGCCGACACCCGGGGCGTACTGGTTCTTGCCTTCGGCCATGGCCCGCGCGATCGCTTCGCGCAAGGGCTCGGGCGGCTCGAAATCAGGAAAGCCCTGGCCCAGGTTGACCGCCTTGTACTCCAGCGCGAGCTGGCTCATGACGCTGAAGATGGTCGTGCCGACCTTGGGAAGCTTGGTTTCGAGCTGCATCGAACGTCCTTACTCGTTTGGACGGCCAAACGTGGCCGAAGGGCTCGATCCTAACATGCGGGCCATGGTGATCGCTCCGGCCTGGCTGGGATCGGCCGCCACCTTGTCGCAGTCCTTATGGAACTCGGCCTGCGCCTTGGGCAGGCGGTCGGCGAGGAAGTCCACGAAGCTGCGGATGGCCGGCAGCAAGCCGCGGCGGCTCGGGTAGACGAAGTGCAGCGTGCCCTGGGCGGTGGTGTATTCGGGCAAGACCCACTCCAGGTCACCGCTGGAGATAAGCGGGCCGCAGTAGTCCTCGGGCAGCAGGGCAACGCCACAGCACTGCACCGCCGCCGCGATCAGCATCGAGAAATCGCCGCTGACCAGGCGCGGCTTGACCTCGACCGCCGCCTTCTTGCCATGGGAGTCGACCAGTTCCCACACCTGTGCGCCTTCATGCTCGTACATGGACAAGGCGGGAAGCGCCGCCAGTTCGTCGAGGGTCTTCGGGCGGCCGTTGCTGTCGAGGAATTTCGGGCTCGCGACCAGCAGGTTGCGCGCATAGCCGATGCTTCGAAGGACCAGGGTGGCGTCCGTATCCAGCTTCTCGCGGACCCGGATGGCCACGTCGAAGGCTTCGCCGATGACATCGACACGGCGATTGGTCGCGGTCACGCGCACCTGCACCTTCGGGTGCTCGAGCAGGAAGGCCGGCAGCATCGGGCCGAGCACGTTCTGGGCGAGCGAGACGGGGCAGCTCACCCTGACGATGCCGCGCGGCTCGGTGCGCAGCTCGTCCACGGCGTCCTGGGCGGCCCGTGCCTCTTCGAGCACGGCGCGGCAGTGGGCGTAAAAGCGCTCACCGATCTCGGTCACGACGAAACGGCGGGTAGTGCGCTGGAGCAGACGTACACCCAGGCGCTCTTCAAGCTGGGCGATGCGCTTGCTCAGGCGGGACTTGGGGATGCCCAGGGCGCGGCCGGCGGCCGAGAACCCGCCGTGTTCGACCACGGAGGCGAAGAAATACAGATCGTTGAGGTCCTGCAGTGCGCCTTCCATCGTAGGTCCGTCGTTTCTGATTCGAAACAATGAGTCTACTCCAGGCCGGCTAATCAGGCGATTGTCGCTGGCGTATCGTCTTTCCTGTCCCGCATCCTGCGGTCTACGACTGAGGAAAACCCATGAAACTCCTGCATATCGATGCCAGCGCGCTCGGCGCCTACTCTGTTTCCCGCGGCCTGACGGCGGCCGTCACGGCGGAGTTCGTCAAGAACCACCCGGGCATCGAAGTCACCTACCGTGACCTGCACGCTGCCCCGCTCGGCCATTGGGGTTTGCCCGCTGGCGAGAACGATCCGGCTGCCGCCGAAGGCGCCGCCGTGCTTGAAGAGTTCCTCGCCGCCGACGTCGTCGTCATCGGTGCGCCGATGTACAACTTCGGCATCACCAGCTCGCTGAAGGCATGGATCGATCGCATCGCCGTCGCCGGCAAGACCTTCCAGTACACCTCGGCCGGCCCGGAAGGCCTGGCGGGTGGCAAGCGCGTGATCGTCGCGTCCTCGCGCGGCGGCGTATACAGCCTTCCCGGATCACCGGCCGCTGGCATGGACTTCCAGGAGCCCTACCTGCGCGCGGTGTTCGCTTTCCTCGGTGTCACCGACATCGAGTTCGTCCGCGCTGAAGGCGTCGCCATGAGCGACGACCACAAGACGCAGGCCATCGGCGGTGCGATCGCTTCCATCGGCGGCCTGCTGCGCAAGGCGGCTTAATCAGGAGCCCTGCTTGCCGGGCTTCTGTTTGGGATTGTTCTGGGATTCCTTTGGGTGCCCCTCGCCGGGCACCTTGGGCTTTCCCTGCGATGGTTTGAGGTTTTCTTCGCGGTAGCCGGACGTCGGCTGGTCTTTATCGCTGGTCATGGTGTCCTCCTGGCGCATCGTCAGTGCCTTTGCTGGCAGGCCGCGTGGCCGCACTCGCAGGCACCTCCTACATTCTGGCTCTCGGTCGCCATGCGACAGCTCTCGCTGCAGAAGTCGCGCGACACCGGGACCTGGCAATTACAGCCGACGTGATCACAGGGTTTGGTCGCCTCGTTCATGCCATCGCCTCCTTAGCCGCTTGAAAGGAACTCGAGCGAGCGTGCGCGGGTCGGCGTCTATTTTTCGTTACCGTGCAGCGAATGATCCTGCGCGTCCAGCGCAGCCCATCCGTGCGCTTCCACCAACAGGCCGCTGAGACTGCGTACGTCTTGCAGGTTGTGCGCGGCGACGCGCACGAGGTCCCCGGAAGAGCCGCCGCGAAGATAGGTTAGCCACGCGCGTGGCGCTTCCGATCCCGGCAGATCGTCTTCACGCACGATGCGCAGCAGTTTCCGCTCTGCTGTCTGCATCTTGCAGTTCTCCCAGATCTGGCGGTACCGACGCCGCATGGGATGTAGCAGATCCACGTGCGTCAGGCCGGCGAGCGGATTGGCCATGCGCGCGAGGCGATACCGCGTAGCGAGCAAGGGTGCGTCGTAGGATTTTCCGTTGTAGCTGACTAGTACCGTGTCGGCATCGATCCATTCGGAAAACGTACGCAACATGGCGGCTTCGGCGGCCATGGTGGTGATGTAGAGCTGGCGCACGCGCAAACCACCGTCATGCCAGTCGGCGGCGCCGATCATGAACGCGCGCGTGCCCGTGCCGCCGGCGAGTCCCGTGGTTTCGGTATCGAAGTGCAGGAGATGTTCGCGACGCGCGGTGGTGAGCCGGGCGAAAGTGAGGTCGAGTTCCGAAGGGGCATCTGGCCAGGCGAAACATTGTTCGAGGTAGCGCAGGCCGGGGAAGATTTCATCACCGGGAACGTCACGGCTGAAGTTGCGTGGTGGCAGGCGTGGCTGGCCGAGGCGTTCGCGCACGCCGGCCATGCGACGCAGCGCAGCGAGATCGATGGTGGTGGAGGCTCGTTGTGGGAGCCGATTCATCGGCGATTCCTGCGAAGCGAGGCCAACCCCTTTCGCCGCTGAAGCGGCTCCCACAGGAGCAGAAGGCTTGCCGCCAGCCTGGCGGCGGAGGGCAGCCAGCCTCGAGGCCAGCTCGCTCACGCGGCGGCTCCGAGCAGACGCAGCACGCGGGCGGTAAGCGCTCGCGGCGTTTCCTCGCGGTTCTCATCCGCCGCAAGGACGGGACCTACGCAAGCGGGACAGCCGGCCTTGCACTCGCAGCCCTCGACCGTAGCCAGTGCGTGCGTCACGAGCTCGGGTGCGCGCAGGAACAAGGGTTCACTCAGGCCGACGCCACCCGGGAAGTTGTCATAGAGATACACGGTGGGCAGAAAGCGCTCGAGTGCATCCGGCAACGCGAGGCCACCGTCCGGCGCGCGGATCTGCCCGCGACCCGCGGCGTCCACCTGCGCCGACCAGCCGCCATCACCCGACCCTACGGCTTTCTGCAAATCACGCGGCTCGGCCATCACCGCCACCACGGCAGCCGTGTGCAACGCATAGGCGGCGCCGAGGAAACCGTCGAGCGCATGCTGGCGTGAGCGAAAGGTATCGTCGAGCACACTCTGCGGCAACTGCCACCACACTGCCGTGGAATGCAGCTCCTGATCCGGCAGGTTCACCGGACCGTAGCCGATATTCTCGTGCGTGTAGTAACGGATTTTCTTGTAGCCGGATACGCGACGCACGACATGTACTTCGCCGTGTCGTGCACTGCCCTCGCCCGCCTTGCTGCCGTCGAAGCACTCGAGCTCCTTGAGCTTGGTGTAGTCGATGGCGTCCGTGTAGTAGTCAACGCGTGTGCGCGTGCAGTAGGCCTTGCGTCCTTCCCAATCGAGTTTCTCGACCTGGTACGGCACCGACTGGATCATGTGGATCGCGCCCTCGTAGAGGGTCAACGCCGCTGCCGAATAGTCGACCTCGGCGATGATCGTCTGCCGCCCCTCGGTGCGATCGACGACGACGAAATTGCCATCGGCGACCGAGCGCAGGCTCACCGCGTTGGCCGGATAACTATCCGCGATCCACTCCCAACGCTCGCCTTCCTGGTGCAGCACTTCGGCTTCGGCGAGGACCTGCAGGTAGGGGCCGGCGTCGTCCGGGCCGAAGGCATCCCCGGCGATAAAAGGCAGTTCGAAGGCCGCACAACGGATGTGGTCGAGCAGGATCAGCGGCTGGTCAGGCTGGATGCGTGCCTGCTCCGGTGTCGCTTCGGTGAGGAAGGCCGGATGTCGCATGAGGTACTGGTCGAGCGGCGCACTGGTGGCGACCAGCACGCCCAGCGAAGGTTGCTGGCGGCGCCCGGCGCGGCCGAAGCGCTGCCACGTGGCGGCGATCGAACCCGGGTAGCCATTGAGCACCACCGCATCGAGACTGCCAATGTCGACGCCGAGTTCGAGCGCCGACGTGGAGACGATACCGTCGACATCACCCGCGCGCATGGCGCGCTCCACCTCGCGGCGTTCGGTCGGCAGGTAACCGCCGCGGTACGCGCGTATGCGTGGCGGCAGGCGCGTGTCGTGGTCGAAGACGTCCTTGAGGTATTTGGTCAGTACTTCGACCATCAGCCGCGACTGCGCAAAGACCAGGGTCTTCATCTTCGCCTTGATCGCCACGCGCGCGATCAGGTTGGTCTGCGACCGGGCCGAAGCGCGTAGCCCGAGATCCGGATTGATCACCGGCGGATTCCACAGAAGGATGTGTTTGTCGCCACTGGGTGCGCCGCTGCGCGTGATGGTGACGACTTCGTCCTCGATGAGCGCTTGTGCATGCTCGGTGGCGTTGCCGATGGTGGCCGAGCACAGGATGAACTGCGGGCGCACGCCGTAGAAGGCACAGATGCGCCTGAGGCGTCGCAGCACATTGGCCAGGTGCGAGCCGAAAACACCCCGATAGGTGTGGATCTCGTCGATCACCACGTAGCGCAGGTTCTCGAAGAACTGCGCCCACTTCGTGTGATGCGGAAGGATGGCCTGGTGCAGCATGTCGGGGTTGCTGACCACCACGTCCCCGTGCAAACGAATGGCCTGGCGGGCATCGCCCGGCGTGTCGCCGTCGAACGTGAAGGCCTTGACGCCGAGATCGCCGGCCCGATTGAGCTCGAGCAATTCGGCGACCTGGTCCTGGGCCAGCGCCTTGGTCGGGAACAGATACAAGGCCTTGGCACCGGCCTCCAGCACCGACGACACCACCGGCAGCGTGTAGCACAGCGTCTTGCCCGATGCCGTCGGCGTGGAAACCAGGACATTACGGCCCGAGCGAGCGGCCTCCCACGCTTCCTGCTGGTGGCTGTAGAGGCGCTCGATACCGCGCGCCATCAGCGCCTTCGACAAACCCGACGGGAGGTCGTCCGGTAGCGGTACGAACCGGCCTTCGCGGCCGAACACGGTGAATGCCGTGGCGACGCGATCGCTGTACTTGTCGCTGAGCCGCCGGGCCAGCGTGCTTCCGTCATGGCTGATCGCCAGGGCGGAATCCGCCTCGTCAGTGAGGCGGGCTTTGAGGTAGGCGGCCATGGCGGCATCCGGGGGACAGGGGCGCCCGTTATCCCGCGCGACGATCTCAAATCCTGCGACCCCTGCCGAAATTGATTACCGGTGTGGGAGCCGCTTCAGCGGCGATAACCAGGTTGCCGCGATCCATCGCCGGCATAGCCGGCTCCCACAACAAGCTCAGGACGCTACGCCAGCCGCCAGACACCGTCTTCCTCCTCCACCTTGATCGCCACCTCGTGGCCCGGCAGGTTCTGGATCGACGTGATGAGCGCCAGCGCATGGCGCATGGCATCGTCGCGGGTCGGGAACTGTCCAACCAGGTCGGCGTTGCGGCGCAGGGTCCATTGACCGTGCGCCGAGGCGTTGAAGGGAACGTAGAGAATCGTGCGCTGCAAGAATGCCACTCCGCCGGGTGAAGGCCGGAGGCCCTCATGCAGGCGAAGCTAGGTGGCCTATCGTCGCGGAGGCGTTACGACGAGGTCGCCGCGCCGGTCACGTCAACCGGCAGAGGTGGTGCGCGCCGCGTCGAGCCAGTCGGCATGGCTGATGCCGCGTTCCATTGCGGCGTCGACTGCCAACCTCTCTTCCTCGAATTCGTCGAGCAGGGTGATCATGACGAAGTCGCGCGGGCCAGCGTGCATGGCAGGCTCGACGATGTACGCCGCCTTCCACACGCCGGAGGGAGCTCTCAGCGTGCGTACTTCCACCGAATACTGGCCAACGGTTCGACGGTGCACGATGCAACTCCCCCTATGGGCGGTGTGTGTGCCTGTGTGTCGATTCTTACGCCCTCACGACCCGGATGACAAGCCATGTCAGGCTTTCGGAGGAGCCTGTGCCGCGAGGCCTTCGCCACTGGCGGGGATGGTGAAGGTTTTCGTCTCGCCCTGGCCGACCGAGGCGTCGGCATCAAGACGCTCGCCACTGCATGCGCCGTGCGACAGCACGCTCAGCTTGCGCGTGCCCGAGGGAACGTGAAGCACCAGCTGTTGCCCGATTTCCATATCCGCGACGACCTTGTCGTCGAGATAGATGGCACTGGAGCAGCCGCCGCCCCACAGGCCCTGCTCGCGCACGATATTCAGCGTCGCGTTGCCGTCGGCGGTGTCCTGGTTGGAGAACGTCGTGCTCGAAAGCACATCATGAATCTCCACATGGCGCTGGTTCTGGGTGGCGCAGCCGGCGAGCAGCACGACACCGGCGAGGGCGATATAACGCATGGGGGTTGGCTCCGCGGGGAATGTGAAGAGCATTGGTTTCCGCCTGTGCACGATCTGTGAAAACGGCGCGGCGCCACGCGCCCACGTCGCGTAGACATGCGCACACGAACAATCCCGCGCCCACACCCCAAGGATTGCCCCATGGCCAGCCGAGACTGGATCGACATCGACTCGTTCGAAGCGATCGACGACACCGAGCAATTCGACCGGCCTGACATCCCACGCGTCGAGGCGGTGCTCAGCGGGGCGCCCGAGCGCGATTGGCAACAGTTCTTCATCGTTCGCGCCCGTGCGCTGGAGCAGACCCACCCTGGCCTGAAGATGGAGATCCTGGCCGACCGCCTGGGCTTTCACACGCGCGCCAGCAACGTGGAAGAGACCTGTCGCCTGGTCCATGAGGCCGTCCAGGGCACCAACCATGACTTCGCCGCACAACGGGCGGCCGAGGAACAGCGCATCGCCGACCGTAACGACGAAGTTCACGAACTGATGTCCCGGGTCAAGACGATCAATGCCGCGTGGCCGCCCCAGGAGCCCACGAGCTGACACCCCACGGAAAGTCTGGGAGGGATAGAATCCGCCCATGAACTTCACGCCGTCAGCGGGTCCCAATGCCCTGGTCTTCGATCGGGCGAGCATGGTTGCCGAGACGGTGGCCATGGTCCTGGAGGATGCCGGCTACCAGACCCGGGCGACCATGACCTACCGGGATGCGCGGCGCGCCTTCCAGGAAATGAACGAACTCGTCCTGATGGTGGTGCACGCGGACACACCGGGCGAGCGACGCGGCCGGGAACTGCTCAACGCCGCACTTCGCGACCGGCCGGACACGGCGATTGTCATCGTGTCCAGCCGGTTGCCCGAAGACCTGGGGCCGGCGCCGAGCTCGGCGGTCTTCCTGGTCAAGCCCTTCGATCGAGAGCAACTGCTCGACGCCGTCGAACGAGCCCGACTCGCGCGACCGGCCACCTGATCGTCGCGTCTACGCCGCGCGCCTGATCGCGGCGCTATGCTCGCCACCATGTGCGGACGTTATGCCACTTACGGCCCGGTAAGCGTGTCGCGCGAAGCCCGCGACGTGCTCGATCGTCTCGAGCTGGATCTCATCAGCGAGATCAACCAGCGCGAGGACCACTTCAATATCGCGCCGACCCAGCGTGCACTCGTGGTCACGGCCGAAGACGCCGCGCTCCACGTCGGTTTTTATCGATGGGGACTCATTCCTTCCTGGGCGAAGGACATGAGTATCGGCGCGAAGCTGATCAATGCACGCCGTGAAGGGATCGCCGCCAAGCCCGCGTTCCGTGCCGCCATACGCCGGCGCCGTTGCCTGATACCTGCCTCCGGTTACTACGAATGGCAGGGTGAGAAGGGCCACAAGCAGCCGTACTTCGTCCGGCCGCCGGACGGTAGCCTCATGGTGTTCGCGGGGTTATGGGAAACATGGCGCGACGCGGAGAACGCGCCGCTGCGCACGTACACCATCATTACCGGCGAGCCCGGCAAGGTCGGCGGCGACATGCACGACCGCCAACCGGTCATCCTCGCGCCGGGTACCTGGGAGGAGTGGCTGTTCGCAGCGCCCGACAAGGCAGTCGCGCTGCTGGACGCCGCCAACGAACCGGATCTCGTCTACTACCCCGTGACGAAGGCCGTCAGCTCGCCAAGAAACGATGGGCCCGAACTGGTCGAGCCCATCGAGCTCCCGCTTACCGGGCCGGGGGAGTAGCAGAAGTCGACGGAGCAGCCGGCGCCATCGGAGCGGCCGGTGCCGAGGGAGCAGCCGGTGCCAAAGGAGCAACCGGTGCAGCCGGAGGAGCCGACGAGAGGCAGGAAATCGCTTCCTCGCGATAGCTGCCGTTGTAGTCGCCCTTCACCTTCTGCAGTTCATACATCACGACCTGCGAGCCGGAGCCGCTGGCGGTGATCTCCAGGCGCTCGTAAGCGCCGTCCTTGCTGGCGTTGACCGTGCCCTTGTCTTGCTTGGCGTCGCCCTTGGCATCCGGCGCCAGCGCCTGCCACTTGGGCAACACGCACTGCACGTAGGCCGTCACGGTCTTGTCCGACTTGCTGCTGAGCTTGGGCAAGGTGTCCTTCATGCCGCTGGTGGCGCAACCCGCGAGGAGGACGGTGGCGGCGATCGCAAGAACGTGTTTCATGCTGGATTCCACGGTTAGGTCCCGGGATTCTAGCGGGTTCGCACGCTTGCCATCAGCCACCCGCACGAGCGACCGTGTTGGCTTCGACATGCGCCAGCTGTCCGTTCGTGCACTTCAGGTAGCCGGAGGATGCGAGCCAGCGCTTATCCGGGTAGTACGAGAACACCATCTGCCCGCCCTTGAGGGCGTCGATCAGCTGGTGCGCAATCGCCGTACGCACGGCCGGGCAACCCCAGCTGCGACCGATGCGACCGGCGACCTTCGCCATCGCCTCGTTCACGTAAGCGGCACCGTGGATGACGATGGCGCGAGCGAGCGCCTGATCGTTCACACCGGGCTCGAGCCCGGTCAGCCTCAGCGAATACCCGTTCTTACCCATGTACGTTTCCGACGTGCGAAAGAGGCCGATGCTGGAGGCAAGGCTTTCCGGCGCGTTGGAGAATCGTGTGGCGTTCGCGTCACCGCTGTTCTTGCCGTGGGCAACCAGCTCCTGGAACAGCAGCTTGCGCTTGACGGTATCGAACACCCACAGGCGCGGCTCGGAGGACGGCTTTGAGTAATCGATCACGGCCAGGCGATCGGAAGGCGCACCGCCCTGCGTCTGCGCGCATTCGGAGGCCTGGACGGCAAGTCCGATCACCTTGGGGTCGGCCGAGGGAGCCAGCCTGGCCAGTGCATCACCGAGGGTGTCGGCGGCGTGGGCCTGGGCGGGAAGGAAAAACGCGGCGCCGAGGAGCGGCGCGGACGCGATAAGCGTACGGAGCGATCGAATCATGCGGTAAGCCGGGAGGTGTTACGACGGGGCATCCTAACGCGCTGATCATTTATTGACCACAACACCGTCACATCTCTGCCCTTGATATGTGTGAAAGCGTGCAGGTACGCCAACGAATTCGGAATCGATTGATAATGACTATGGAAAAATGCGTGCCCGGCCGGCTTGTGCTATCGCTCATGGCCGCTTTTCTCCCTCTCTGCGCCGCGGCTCAAACGCCACCGGCCCCGTCCCAGGCCGCATCCGCCGCTTCGCCGCCGCCCATCGTCGCCCAGTTGCCGGCGACTGCGACCAGTGTCGCGGCACCCGCACCACCACCCGCCGACGACCTGGTAGCCACGGCCATTTACGGCCGCCTCCAGCAGATGACCCCGCTCCAGGGTGGCCCCCTGAGCCGACCGGACGCCGCGCTTGGCAAAGCCGTGAGTGACTTCTATGCCCAACGCCACTTCACCGCCGCCTGGTCCAACCCGACGAACGTGCAACAGCTGCTGGCCGGCCTGGCCTCGGTCGACAGCGACGGACTGCTCCCGGACGACTACGACCTCCCTGCCCTCAAAGCCACCGTCGATGCACCGGACTGGAGCACGGCATCGCCGGAGCGCCGTGCCGACTTCGACGTGGCCGCTACCGGCGCCTACATCACGGCGCTGGTCCAGCTCGCCCGCGGCAAGGTCGACCCCATGCGTCTGGACCCGACCTGGAACTTCGACCCGGCGGTGATCGACGCACAGCAGGGCATGTCCATGCTGCAAACCTCGATAGACGAAAGCAGCGTCGACCAGGCTTTCGCCATGGCGCGGCCGCAGAACCCGCTCTACGCCCAACTCCGCGACGCGCTCACGCAATTGCGGGCCATGGCAGCGCAAGGCGGCTGGCCCAGCGTTCCCGACGGTCCATCGTTGAAGCCGGGCATGAAGGATCCCCGCGTCGGTGCGCTCAGGGCCAGGCTCGTCGCTGGCGGTTACCTCGACCCTACCCTCGCCTATGGGGACCACTACGATTCGCCGTTGACCGACGCGGTCAAACGCTTCCAGGCCGACCAGTACCTGGACGCCGACGGCAGCGTCGGCGCCGATACCCTCACGGCGCTTAACGTGCCGATCGAAACGCGCATCGGCCAGGTACGAGTCAACCTGGAGCGGGCACGTTGGTTGCTGCATGCGCTGGAGGGCACCTTCGTGGTCGTCGACGTGGCCGGCTACAAGATCAGCTTCTACCGCGACGGCAAGCCGGTGTGGAAGTCACGTGTGCAGGTGGGCAAGCCCTACCGCAGCACGCCGATCTTTCGCTCGCAAATCACTTACATCACCTTCAATCCGACCTGGACCGTTCCGCCGACGATCCTCAAGAACGACATCCTGCCCAAGGTGCGCGCCAACAGCGCCTACCTGGCCAACAACCGTATCCGCGTTCTGGATAGCAACGGCAACACCATTTCCGCTGCCGGCGTGAACTGGGCAAACCCGCGTGGCATCACCCTGCGCCAGGACGCCGGTCCGGGAAATTCGCTGGGCCAGGTGGTGATCCGCTTTCCCAACTCCTTCGCGGTCTACCTGCACGACACACCCCACCAGGACCTCTTCTCCAAGACCAAACGCGATACCAGCTCCGGCTGCATTCGCGTCGAACATCCCCTCGAACTCGTGCAGCTGCTTTTCAACGACGACGAGAAATGGAATCGCCAGGCGATCGACGATCGCATCGCCATGAAGAAGACGCAGAACGTGACCCTGCCGACGTCGGTACCCGTGCTGCTGGCGTACTGGACCGTCGACATCAGCGACGATGGCAAACTCGCGTACAAGCCCGACGTCTACGATCGCGATGGCCCGCTGCTGGCGGCATTGGACAAGCCGCAGCCCCTGCGCACCCCCTGAGCCGGGCCGTTTGCCGCAGTCCGGCGTGCCGCAGGGGCCGTATACTGCGCAGATGAACGCCCCCCTCGAAGCGACCGAAACCACCCTCCACGACCAGGTGCGCGACGAGGGCTTCGCCTTCGTACAGGGTGACGCCATGCGTCGACTGGTCGAGCACATCGCACCGGTGGCCGACTGGGAGGCGTTTGCCGCCAGCTGGAATGCGCTCGAGCCGGATACTTACCTTGCAGCAACCGGGCGTTTTCGCCGACGCCGCCATGCGGTGTTCGCCGCCTCGCCGTTCGGCCACGTCGAAGCCCGACCGCACCAGGCGCACTTCCAGACACTCTCTTACAACACGCTGCAAGGCGACATCGAGCGCTGGTTCGCCCCGGTGCTGCCGGAGATCGCCCAGAGCGAGACCCTGCGCGCGATCCTCGACTTCTGTCGTGACTTTTTCGGCGGACTGTCGCCGGAGGTGGCCCAGTGGCACGTCGAGGCCCACCAGTTCCGTATCGAAGCCACGGCTGGTGCGGCAGGCGAGCCGACGCCCGAAGGCAGCCACCGCGACGGTGTGGATTATGTGTTGGTGCTCCTGATCGATCGAGAAAACATTGCCAGCGGCACGACGACAATCCATGCGCCCGACGGGCGTTCGCTCGGTGAGTTCACGCTCGCCCACGCGTTCGACGCCGCCCTGATCCACGATCCGCGCGTGTTCCACGGCGTCACGCCGGTCACGCCGCTGGACCAGAGCAAGGCCTCCCACCGGGACGTGCTGGTCGTGACCTTCCGCGCGGTGTAACCATCGCGCCGGCTGCACCGGCGTTTCACGGCCGCTGAGGCGTACTGCGCGGACCGCAGCCACGGAGCCTCGCCGTGACCACACGATCCACAGTCATGTTCCTCGTCACCGCCCTCGCGGCGACCTCCGCGTTCGCCCAGGACGCGCCGAAAGCCGATAACACGAAGATCAACCAGCGCGACCGGCATGGCGGGCAGACCACCGCTTTCGACCAGCCGAATGACGCCGAAGACATCAAGGTCGCCGCCGCCGTGCGCAAGGCCATCGTTGGAGACGATTCGCTCTCCCTGTCCGCACACAACGTGAAGTTCATCGCCTCCGATGGCACCGTCATCCTGAGGGGTCCCGTGAAGGACGACGCCGAGAAGGCACGCGTCGAGTCGATCGTGAAGGGCGTGCCCGGCGTTGCGACTGTCCAGAACCAGCTCGATAGCAAACACTGACCCGCGAGGACCGTCATGAAAGCATCCGTCTACTGCACCACCCGCACCGTCGAACAGGCCGAGCACATCGTCCTCGAACTCAAGCAGGCCGGCTTCACCAGCGACGATATTTCGGCGCTCCTGCCCGACCGTCGTGGCACGCGTGACTTCGCGCACGAACATCACACCAAGGCACCCGAAGGCGCGACGGCAGGTGGCGTGGTCGGCCTCGGCCTGGGTGCCGGGCTGGGCTGGCTGGCCGGTATCGGTGCGCTGGCGATACCGGGTGTCGGACCGTTCATCGCGGCCGGCCCGATCATGGCCGCGCTTGGCGGCGCGGCAGTCGGCACGGCGACCGGCGGCATCATCGGCGCCCTCGTCGGCATGGGCATTCCCGAGTTCGAGGCCAAGCGATACGACGCCAAGGTCCGTGAAGGCAGCATCCTGATTTCGGTGCACACCGAAAGCAGCCATCAGCGCGACGTGGCCCGCGACGTCTTCAAGCGAAACAACGCCGACGACATCTCCAGCGGCTCCGAAGCCAGCGTTCCTTCCTGATTGTTTTTGTGGGAGCCGATTCATCGGCGAAAACCCGGCCGCGACAACCTTCGAGTCATCGCTCCGCAGGAATCGCCGGCGAAGCCGGCTCCCACAAAAATCTCCCAGACAGATTTACAGCGCGGCCGGATTTACAGCGCTGCGTCGAACAGCGCTTTTGCTTTTGCCAATGCTTCCGCGTGCGTCGCCTCCTGCGGCACTTTCACATCCGCGCAAATCGGAACGCTCGCCTTCGCCGCATCCGTGCAGGTGCTCAGGAAGTCGTAATGCCCGACCCCGGGTAACCGCGTGATCGTCGCACCAGGAATCGCCTTCGCGGCAAGGTTCGCGTTCGTCGCCGGCTCGGCCACCTTGTCATCCAGACCGACCACGATCGCCGTGGGCACGTGGATCCGTACAAAGCTATCGGGCGCGATCGCCTGCACCAGCGCCGGTGCGAGCGTAAAGACAGCCTTCACTCCGGGAATCGAATGATCGTCCGTGGCGTGCGCAATCTGCGCCTTGATCGCGGGATCCTCGTAAGCCTTGTGGAACAGAGCAGGCCCGGAAATCTCCGGTGCTTCCTTCTGCGGCTTGCAGACACCGTCATCGGGATGACTGTCGCAGAAGGCCCTCAGGTGGGGGATATCCGTGCGCGCTCCGGCCAACAGAAACGCCGTGAAGCCGCCCGCCGAAAACCCGGCCACACCCAGGCGCACCGGATCGATATGCGCCGCGATGGCCTTGTCCTTGCGAACGGCGGCGAACGCCGCCTTCAGGTCTTCGGCGCGCTCCCACCACATCGCCGCACCGGCGGCGGTCATCGGCCCCATGCCGTTGTTGCCCGGATGATTCACCCCGACCACGACATAACCGTCTCGCGCCAGCTCCGTGCCGAACCAGCTCATCATGCGGGCCGTCCCGCCGAACCCGTGCGAAAGCAGCACGACCGGATGACGCCCGGGCGAGAACGGCGCGTCCTGCGCGGCGCGACCGGCGAGAAACAGCGGATGACCGGGCGAGCCCATGTCCAACGGCTCTTCCTTCACCCCGTCGACGGCGGGATACCACACCGTAATCGCCAGCGCGTCCGAGTGCGCCGCATCGCGCATGGCGGCGGTGGGCGTCGTGGTAGAGCGGTGCGTCTCGCCCACGGTGGTCGCCGAAGCGACACCAAGGATCGAGGTGAGTGCCAGCGCCAGGCAGGCGCGCGTCGTGAACGGCATGGTGGATCCCCTCTGTTGGTGACGGATTGGATGCGGTCAGGGCGCCAGGGGCACCCAGATTTCGACGCCACCCATGCCTGTCCGGGGGTCGAAGGCGGCATCGTAACGCTCGAAATCAGGCGCGTCGGCTGCCATTAGTCCCGAGGCGGGAAGCCAGGTTTCAAGGAAGGCGCGCCAGGTAAGCGGAATGGAGCCGATGTGCGCGGTGTGCCGGACGACGGCGTATGGACGTCGCGCTAGGCGCAGTCGCGTGTAGTCAGCCGGCAGGCCTGAGAAGTTGGCTACTTCATGGCCACAGAGATAGTCGAAGTTGCCTTCGTCGTCATAGTTGAAGCAGACGCCGTAGGCATAGTCCCGGTTCGAGCGCGCACAGGCATCCTGCTCGTAGCGCTGCCACTGTGCGGGAATGCCGGCGGAGTTCGAGGCGAGGTAGCGCGCGCCAAGGCCTGCGATCAACAGCGGGCCGGCCTCTTCCACGCGTGGAACCTGGACCTCAGGCATCGGTTCCTGCATCACCCGCATCGCCTCGACCATCCGCAGCCCCTCCAGCGAACCGCGCTGACGGACCTCCTCCGGGGTGGTGCCGAACTGCTCGCGGAAAGCTCGCGTGAACGCCTCGTGCGACCCATATCCGGCCGATAGCGCCACATCGAGGATGTCAGGTGCCCCGGCCGCCAATTCGCGGGCAGCCTCGGAAAGACGGCGGGCGCGCAGGTAGCGCACCACCGGCCAACCGGTAGCGGCCTGGAAGACACGCGTCAGGTGAAACGGCGACACGCCAGCCGCCGCCGCGACATCGCCCAGGGCCAGCCCGGCGCCGAAATGGCTTTCGATGTACCAGAGAGCTTTCTGCGCGGCGGCCATGGTCGCAGTCCTTATCGAAGTAGGCGCAATCCTAGCGCCCTGTCAGCTGCGGCACTTGATTGCGATTGCGGCCCGTTTTCGTGGCGAACCGGGGTGGCCGCCGTGTCACAATGGGCCCACATTCGATCGAAGTAGTGTCATGAATTCGTCCGGTAAATATGACTTCAAGCAGTTCCAGGACGAACTCGCCGCACTCGACCGCCAGAACGCCGCCGGCAAGCCGCCAGCGGTCGCCCCGCCCGTCGAAAAGCCGGTTGAGAAGATCCCTGAGAAGCCCGTGGAGAAGCCGCGCCGCGGTAGGCCGCCCAAGGTCGATCCGCTCGCCGACGCCCGCGCCGCATTCAACGCGTTGCGCGTGAGTTACGGCCTCAGCGTGGCCGACGTAGTGGCGTGGTTCCCTCCGGAGGAAGGCATCGCCTACCTGCAGTCCCTGATTGCCAGCGCCGAACCCAAGCCACGTAAGCCACGGACCAAGCGCTCGCCGGACGCCGAGTAAGCCGCCGATCGATGACCGTCCACTCGCGCACCCCGACCGTCCGCTCGATCCTGTTCACCCTCAACGGGTCCATCATCCCGGTGATCTGGCGGCGCGTGCTGTACACGGTGCTGCTTTCGGTCGGCGTGGTCTGGGCGGACTTTCATCTTTTCACGCTGAAAGTCGGCCTGAACGCGGCACCGCTCACCCTGATGGGCCTGACGCTGGCGATCTTCCTCGGCTTCCGCAACACCGTGGCCTACCAGCGCTGGTGGGAAGCCCGCACGCTGTGGGGCGAGTTGATCGTCGCCAGCCGCAATGTCGCGCGGCAAACGCTGGCCTTCCTGCCCGACGCGAGCCAGACCACCCGCCGCGAACTGGTGCATTCCGTGATCGCCTTCGCCTATGCGATGAGGCACCACCTGCGCGCCAGGGATCCCACAGCGGACCTGACGTCGTGGCTACCACCACCGACCCTTGTCAACGTCATGGCCTCGCCCAACCGGCCGAGTGCCCTTCTCGCTCACATGGGTATCGCCTACGCCACGGCGGCACGAGCGGAAAGCACGAATCCGATCCTGCTTGCCGCGATCGACAAGGAGCTGGGATCGCTGTCGCATGTGCTTGGCGGCTGCGAGCGGATCCAGGGGACACCCCTGCCCTACGCCTACCTCCTGCTGCTGCACCGGACGGTGCACATCTACTGCTTCCTGCTGCCGTTCTGTCTGGTCGGCCTGGTGGGCTGGTTCACGCCGCTGCTCGTTGGCGTGCTCGCCTACACGTTCTTCGGGCTCGACGCCCTGGGTGACCAGATTGAAGATCCGTTCGACATCCTGCCGAACGATCTTCCGCTGGATGCTTACTGCCTTACGGTAAAGAACGACCTGGTGGCTCTTGTTGGCGACGGCTCGGCTGACGCCGTCGCTTAGAGATCGCCGATGAATCGGCTCCCACAGGAGCCGCCGCACCGCCGATGTGTTGGAGCCGATGTGTGGGAGCCGATGTGTGGGAGCCGATTCATCGGCGATGCCCTCTCCCATCCCTCCCATCCCTCCCACCTCCCACACTCAAAACACCTTAACAAGCACCCAAAACAGCCCCGCCGCCAGCGCAATCGACACCGGAAGGGTGAGCACCCAAGCCATCAACATGCTGCGCACCGTGCTCCACTGCAGCCCCGAGCCATTCGCCACCATCGAACCGGCAACGCCCGACGACAGCACGTGCGTCGTACTGACCGGCAAACCGAAACGATCCGCAGCTCCAATAGTGATCATGGCCACCAGCTCAGCCGAAGCGCCCTGCGCATAGGTGAGATGCTCCTTGCCGATACGCTCACCGACGGTACGCACGATACGGCGCCAGCCGACCATGGTGCCCAGACCCAGCGCGATAGCGACAGCCACCTTGACCCAGGTCGGAATGAACTTCGTCGATTTATCGAGTAGTCCGTGGTAGTTGCCTAGCACCGCCTGGTCCTCCGGCGCGAACTGCGGCTGCTTGCTCTTCTCCATCAGCCGCAGCGCTTCGGAGCTGAGATACATGCTGTTGCGCACGTTGTTGATCTCGCCCTGCGGCACATCCGCAAGCGACGGACGCTGGGCTACCTGGTCACCGATGCGATCGGTGAGCGCGACGAGCGCGGAGAACGTCGCCGGCGTGGCCTGCTTGGTCTGGATGTAATGCTCGATCTCATCACGCGGCGACGCGACAGCCGGCGCGCCCGTGGCGTACTTGGAAAGGGTCTCGCTGGCGTGATGGGCGACAGACACGAAAGTCTGCGTCTCTCCCGGGGTCACGGCCTTGTTCAGTGCGTAAGCGCTAGGCACCGTACCGATCAGGATCAACATGATCAGGCCCATGCCCTTCTGCCCGTCGTTCGAACCATGCGCGAACGACACGCCCGTGCAGGTGAGGATCAGCAGGCTGCGAATCCAGAACGGCGGCGGCTTGTCGCCGTGCGGCTCCGCGTAGAGTTCGGGCGCTTTCACGAAACGTTTCAGGGTCATCAACAAGACGAAAGCCAGACCGAAGCCGATCAGGGGCGAGAACAGCAACGCTTTGCCAACGCTCAGCGCCTGGCTCCAGTCGACGGCCGCGTTCGCGTTGCCCGCATTCATCAGCTGGTTCATGAGACCCACGCCGATGATCGACCCGATCAACGTATGCGAGCTCGATGAAGGAAGGCCGAGGTACCAGGTGCCGAGATTCCAGATGATGGCTGCCAGCAACAGGGCGAACACCATGGCAAAGCCGGTCGAGGATCCGACGTTGAGCACGAGGGCGATGGGTAGCAACTGCAGCACCGCATAAGCCACCGCGCCACTGGAGATCATCACGCCAACGAAGTTCCAGCCGCCTGACCAGACGACGGCGAAGGTCGCCGGCAGCGACCGCGTGTAGATCACCGTCGCCACCGCGTTGGCGGTGTCGTGGAAGCCGTTGACGAACTCGAAGCCCAGTGCGATCAGCAAGGCGATGCCGAGCAGGACGTATTCGAAGGCAGGACTGGTCGGCGCGACGTGGAGGTCGTGGCCTAGCTGCGAACCGACGTAGATCGCTGCAGCGAGCAGGACGGCGGCGAATACGCCCAGGCTCAGGTAGCGGGTTAGCGGAGAGCCGGCTGTCGGCTCGCTCAAAACCGTACTGTTCATGGCGCGCCTCCGGTTAGGACAGACCAGAGGTAGCAAGGGGGTGTGACCGTCTTGTGTCAGTTAGTGAAAATCACCCTGAATGGCCAGGTTCGATGGGCAGTGGTGGCCGCCCGTGGCCGAAACTCCAGAGTTAACGAGGATCTGGGTCGTCCCCGTCCGCTTTGTCGCCGTCAGCCACCGTTGTCGCTGCACCGGCCTCACCCGAGACGCCTGTGCGAATGGACTTGTCGTCTGACGTCGTACGGGACGAAAACACCCACACCGTAAACACCAGGAACCCACCGAACGTGACTGCAAGCAGTGCAATGGAGGGGGACCGAACGTAGGAATAGAACGAGTTCAATGCGTCTGACAGGCCGTTGTGCGCCTTGCACAGAGCAAAGAGAAGAAGATAGAAACCCGCGAATCCGACTGCGAAAACGTGACCGAGCTTGAATTGCCGAAGGAAGCGGGCCATGGACCCAGTCTTGTGGCGAAAGATAAGCACAAAAAGAAGGCATAACAGAAAGAACGAGAGCACGATCGATCCTCATTGGTTGATTGGTAGTCACCGGCGTCCGCCAAGCGGCCTGCGACGGGGCCCTCCAATCGCAAAGATTGTGATGATGGCAATCTCTACGACTGGACCGCCGATCTCTATTCGATACATTCGTACATATCGTCGCCAAAGAGCTCGATCCGAGGATGTCGCTCAGCGCCAGAATGACGTTATCCCGCTTTTTCGACACAACCCATAACGAGAGGTAAGGTCGCTTCACCCACCGGCCCGATCGGGCCCCGGAGGAGCGATGAAGAAGTCGCGGTTTACCGAAGAACAGGTCATCTACGCGCTGCGCCTGGCCGAGTCCGGAACGCTCGTTACGGATGCCTGCCTGCACGGAAACGCTCTGTGCGTTCAGCGTGCCAGCATTGATCACATCGCCGCGTGTGGCGACGGACAGCGCGCCGCCGCTCTGCAGCACGCCGGTGTTGATCAATGTATCAGCCGACAGCAACGTGCCATGGTCGCTGGAGATAATCCCCTCGTTCGTCAGCGTCGTGCCGGACTGGATCGCCACCTGGTCGCCGGCGATCAGCGCGCCCTGGTTCTTCATGTGGTCCGCTGTCGCCTTGGACAGATACACCACGGACGAGAGCACGTATTGCCCATCGACCACCGTGTCCACCAGCCAGACGATGTCCGATTCGTGAGTGATTATGCCTTGTTCGTTCCGGATCAGAAGCCTCCGGACGCCATGACGCCGCCAGACCTACTGAGGTCAGACACTGTCGTATAAAGCCCCGGCTTATCGCAAAGGCCTAAACTGAACATCTGCTTGCCCTCCCAATTCCTCCTGAAGGCGATCAGCGAGCGCTTCTCCTCGAGCATTGTGTAAATCCCGCGCAATGTCCGACTCGAATCTGGAGTCAGGCGGATACTCCTGCGAAAATGTACGTTGAAACTGCGCATCCCATTCCGCGATCTCAGCAAGAAGACGCGACGATATGCCGAGTTCGGACAGCTCAACATGCCCCATATTATCTATATGAGGATTGAATAGCGGAGGGGCCCCGTACTCAGCGGACATTCTGAGAATCTTCATTTCAGTGGCTTCCATGTGCTAACAGGGTTGGCCCGAACAATAAATCCGTTTGAGCCCACACCAACGGAAATATACTTCGAGACGCCGCCATATGTAATCTGATAGACAGGCGCAGATCCGTTCGTTCCAACGATAGTGCCTCGAGTCACTGCCTCCATAACAACTGCAGGAATGTCGGACTGAGCGATTCCTTTGCTGACAAAGTCATCACCGTGTCGTTCAATGATATGTTGAAGACCTGCAGTCTGCGAGCCCGTTTCAAGGAAAACTACCGCGCCCTCTGACGTCGTTCCGGTCGCGACTACGTTCTGGGAAGTAAATCTCACGCCGTTTGCCGCGAGCGTATCTAAATCCGCTTGGCTAACCGCAAGATTGAGATAAGTCTCACGAGAATAGACATTGAATGCGGTCCACTGATTCACAGACCTATTTGCGGCGAAGGCCTCATAGGCAGCCGGGGACAGCTGCGTCACGGCGTAGGCAAGTTCAGCCGTATTCGGCGATAGACCCGCGTACTGAAAGAGCTGACCACCGGCCGTGTATGTAAACTGGCCGTTTACCATGGCGTACGCGCCTGCGTTGGCGTTATCCCACGCGGACGTCCAAAGATAACCGCCCGCCGCACAGCCCGAACCTGTAATGCACATTGCAAGACCACCAAAGGCCTGCACGCCTGCCGTCAGCCACTGAAACGTTCCGGCCGCCCGCGTCCCCACATTATTGTCGCTCAGGTAATCACGGATGCTGTCGATCGTCGATAGTTTGAACTGGTCCGGCGCTATTTGGTTTAGCTGCGCAAGCGTTGCCTGATACTGATCCGGAGTCATCGTTTGAAGTGTGGCGCTCACTTCGTCTTGAGTGTGCCCACTCATAAGGCCCAGGTTGTCACCGCTCCAGCAGTGGGTCTGGTTGCATGCGACCGCCCACACGGTGTTTCGATCGGCGCCTTGAGCGACTAGCTTATCAACCGCCGACGTCTCCTCAGGATGCATAGCGCGGTTGTATAGATCGCCAGCAAGGCCAGCCAGTGCGCCCTGCTGTGCGTCCCCACCCGCAAGCCACGAGCCCGCAGCACCCGAAACCGTCGAGGCTGCGGTCTGCTTCCATCCCTGAAGCCCGTTCGTATAAGTACTGATTCCCTCGGCGAAACCGGCACTCACCGCACCGTTCAAGAATTTTCCGCCGGTCAATTCGCTCGCCGTACCACCCGCGAGAGCATGCGCTGCAACCTTTTCGATACTACCGTTCGCGTAACCCTGAGTCAGAGTTCCCGCCTCATAGAACAGGCCCGCGCTAACCGCGCCGCTGTAAGCACCCTTGAGCGCTGCCTGCTTCCAGTCATTGCCCTGACTTGCGGCGCCGGCCGCACCGCCAGCGGCGCCAGCGACGGCGCCGGTGATAGCGGCCGCGCCTAATCCTGCTGCTGTTCCGCTAGAGGCAGCGGCGCCCGTCATCGCCGCTGCGGGCCCGCTTGCTAGGCCAGCCGTGAAGTACGTCACGACGATGGTGACCACGGCGCCGTAACCCTTCGTGATGCTCATGCCACTGGGTATGCGTTTCATCGACGCTTTGCCACGCGACCGTAGGGTCATTCTGTAGCGCGTAAATCCAGCCCGAGGAGGGATTGGCGGTGGCTGCACGCGCGATGGCCTGCGCTTGAGTTTCGCCTTCTTTCTGCCCGATGCCTACGGTAATGCCGCCTGCGGCCGCGATAGCCAACGGACCGCTGAACGTGCTCTGCCGCTCAGTGGTATCGATCTGTCCGCGGTGGTCCTGACCCTGATAGGCGACGTTGTGCTTGCTCGAGTCGCGCTGATAAGCGCTGCTATCCGTCGCCGTCACGAAGTCGATGTGACCACCGCTGACAAGAGCCGTTCCGGTGTCGCTGTGGACGTCAATCGCCTGGTAGGTTTGGTCGCCCGCACTGGCCAACACGATGGGGCCGTGCGCATCGAGTGTCGTGCCTACCGTGGTCACCTGCTGGGTTTTCGTTTCTTCCTTGCGCGTGCCTTGGTGCGGATTGGGCACCTGCTCGAAGCCCGATTCGCGGATACTCTGGCTGCTATCAGTCGTGTGGGTATCCTGAGCCGCGAGAATGGAAATATCATTTCCAGCTGCAACGCTGATGCCGCCGGCAGCGCTTCTTATCGCGCCACCCACAACCAATACATCGTGGCCCGCATCGATCACTACACCGCTCTGACCACTAACAGTGGTGCCCACCGCGTTGGTATCGGTTATGTCGTCGTGATTCGTGACCGTTCGGGTGCCGTAATAGTGACCGCTGCTCTTTCGGTCACTATCCGTCGTCGTCTCGCGCGTATCGAGGTCGGACAGGAGGTCTACGTCTCCACCGGCATGAAGCGCCACGGCACCGTCTGTGCTGGCAATGGTGGCGGCCAGCGCTGTCACATTTCGACCCGCGGAAATGAGAACTCCGTCGCCGCCACTCAGCGAAGTGCCAACGGCAGTCGTGTACGAGATGCTTTCCTCGCTATTGCTTTTGCTCTGCTTACCGAGCTGGCCAACCGCCGCATTGCCGCCGTAGGCACTGGACTTCGTGATGCTCTTATCGTGCTCCTCGGTGTGCACATCGTGTGCGTCGGTCAGATTCACGTCGCGCCCGGCCACGACGGTCACGCCGCGCTCGCCGCTTGCCTGGGTCGCTTGCAGGTTGACGTCGTTTCCGGCGTCGATGGCCACGCTACTGCCATTGATCGCTGTACCAATGACGTTACTGTCGGTGACGCTGTCGTGCGTACGCGTAGTCCTGCCTGAAAGCATGCCTCCGCTGGAGTGCTTGGCGTCGATCGAGCTGCTGTGGTTTTCCTGGGCGGCGTTAAGCGTGACGTCGTGGCCAGCACTTAGCGCCACGATGCCGCCGCCACCCGAAATGCTGGCAGCCGTCGCCGTCAAGTCATGCCCCGCAATCGCAGTAACCCCATTTGCACCGGTCAGACTCGTGCCCCTGACCGTCTCATCGCTCGTCGACTTGTTCGTAACGGTATGCCCGTCGATGTCGAGATCCGTCTTACCGCGTCGATCCGTCACAGCGTTGAGAGTGAGGTCATTGCCAGCCGTCAAAGCGAGCTGATTACCCGCCCCGAGCTGCGCACCGTCGCTGGTGAGGTCATGCCCCGCCTGAAGGACGAGGCTCCCGCCCGCATTGATCGCACTCGTCGCATAAGTCACTGCGTACTCACCATGCGAGGCTGTCTCACTCCGCGTCGCATGGCTCTGCGCCGCCATTGCCAGCACTGTGGCCTTTCATTCCCTGTTGCATCCCTGCTGAATATTCAAAGGTGCGCGTGCTGGTCCGTGCGTACGCCGCGCAAAACGTGCGGCATCGTAATGGACGATCGCTGGACGAACAACACGCGTTTGTCGAACCGACCTATCGGCCATCGCCACGGATTCTTTAGGCCCCGGAGAGCGATGCCGAAATGCATGACCACGCTTCTCATGGTATTTAGTCCGGATGCCACAACCGACCGCGCCGAGTATCCAAGCCGCCCTCGCCGCTCTGGCCGGTCGTGAATGTCGTGGCGTGGCTCGCGCCCTGGCTGACGTGAAAGACCGTCATCGGGGCATCCACGAAGCCCGCAAATCCTTACGGCGACTCAAGAGCCTTCTGACGCTCGGTGCGGAACCCTTCGCCAACCAGCTCCCGGCGCTGACCGAACGAATCGGCAAGCTGGCCACGGGCCTCTCCCCGTTGCGTGACTCCCACGTGGCGGTACACACGGCTCAGGTGTTGGCCGGTCCCGGCCCCTCGACCGAATGGCAGCAAGCCATCCATGCCCTGGAAAACCGTCGCGACGGCCGACTGGCCGCGGCGCTGACCAAGGATCCGCGCTTCCTCAAGCGGCGCCACCAGATTCGCGATCTCGGCGACGCCATCGAGGTGCTGCCCTGGAAGGCCGTCACCCGACGCACCATCGAGCAGGCGATCGCGCGCTCGGAGCGGCGGGTGGAAAGTGCCGAGAAACGGGTGCGCAAGGACGGCTCGATCGCCAACCTGCATCGTTGGCGGCGACGGGCCCGGCGCCTGCGCATGCAGTTGGAGTTCTGGCGCAAGGTATTGAAGGCCACCGGCAAATCCGCTCATAAGCGAGGGCCGCAGGACAAAGCAGCAGTGCATGCCATGACCCGGCTCTCCGACGCGCTCGGCGCGAAGCAGGACTTGCGGGCATTGCGCGCCACGTTGCGCACGCTCAAGGCGCCGCTCACGCTGGAACCGCTGCTCGAGCGCATCGCCCACGAGCTCAAGGCGCGACGAAAGATCGGCTGATGCCGGCCGCGATGCCCTAAGATCGCTGGATGACCAACCTCTCTCCGGCCGCATCGACGGCCTTGATCGACGTACGCAAGGCCGCTCAGGCCATGAAGCAGGCCGCCACCGACACCGCCACGGTGGCCGATGAACTGCGCCGCTACCAGAAGTTCGCCAAGCCCGGCCAGCCGTCGCCACATCTGGTGCAGGTCCGGCAGAGCCAGGCCAGGGTGCGCCAGGCCAGCAACCACGCGAAGCAGGCATTCCTGAAGGCATCCACCGCGTTCGTTCGCGAGGCGGCACTAAAGGTGCCGACGCGCCAGTCGCTCGAAACCTATGTCACGGCCTGGCTCGCAGCGAACCCCGAGGCGTGAGCGCTCGCCTCCCGGGGTTCTAGCCAGGGCTCAGGGCTTGGCTCCGTTGAGAGCCTGGATGACTTCAGGGTGGGATTTCTTCAGGTCGAGGTCGGTGGCGAGCTTTTCGCCATGCGCGGCGAGGAATTTACATCCGTCGAGCGTCGTCGATCCGGCGTTCTCACGTACCGCGCTGTCTTCCAGCGCCTTGCGCACATCGGGCTCCGAGGAAGCGATCGTCGCCTGTAGTCTGGCCATCACTTTTGCCTCGGATAGCCCATGCGCCTGCAGGACCGACATGGTCCTGGCATAAGCACCGGCGTTTTCGTTGACGAAGGTATTGACGAAGGCACTGACATCGACCGCCTGTTTGTCGCACACCTGTTTATAGGCAACGCGATTGAAGGTGTAGAAGGAAATGAAATTCTTCGCCGCCTCGAACTGAGGATCGGTCGGTGCGTGGCCGGCAGGCGCGCCCGATGGCGGATATGCCGGCGCTGCTGCCGGTACCGCTGCCTGCGCCACTGCCGCAGTCGCCGCGACGCTCGCGATCAAACCCACGGCGATCATGTTCAAACGGGACGGCATGCGTCATTGCTCCAGTCAGATCCACGGAGGCATGCCGTGACACGGCCGGATAGGACCCCGGCGACACCGCACGGTGACATATCCGGCACAACACGCCTACCCACTGGCCGAAAACGGTGACCGTCGTTGTCATGCCGGACATGGTGACGAGACAAGACATTTTTCCGGCCCTGCCGCGACGCATCAATCGACTTTCCCGACAATCCCAGCGTACTGGGTCAGAATGGCGTGACGGCGCCATTGCGGCGCGGCATGAGGTGTTAAAACGTTCTTCACGTCCACCGTCACATTTCGTCACATGGCAAATAGACAACGTTGTCATCGAGGACTACATCAGACGCCACCAACCCAGGCAGGAGGCGTTCGATGTTCACGAAGACGACAAGCGTGCGATCCCATGCGTTGCTCGGTGGCTGCTCCGGTACGTTGGGGGTAGCGATTGCCCTCGCCCTTTCTTCCGTCGTACCGATGCAGACGGCCCATGCCGCCGGCGCGTGCGCGGCGGCATGGAACGCCGGCTCGGTGTATACGGGCGGAAGCACGGCCAGCGAGAACGGAGTGAATTACGGCGCCAACTGGTGGACCCAGGGTGACGACCCCGCCACGCACAGCGGCGGAAGCGGCTCGGGCCAGCCCTGGACATCGCAAGGTTCGTGTACGGGCGGTGGCACCACACCTCCGCCGGACGACCCGCCGCCGCCGAACAACCCGCCACCGGCCGCAGGCGATCTGCTGTTCAGTCCGTACAAGGACATTACGATCAACCTCGACTGGAACACGAACATCATGTCGACGCTGGTCACCGGTACCCGCATTCCGGTCGTCGGCAGTGGCAGTCTCGTCTCCACCCAGGTGCCCAACCTTGGCGCCATAACGCTCGCCTTCGCCAGTGGCGAATGCGGTAGCGAGAACTGGGGCGGACTGCCCGCCGCGTCGTTCGCCGGCGCCAACATCAGCCGCCTGAACAGTGCCGGCATCAACTATGTCGTGTCCACCGGCGGCCAGGCAGGCACCTTCACCTGCGGCAGTAACGCGGGCATGGCCAGGTTCATTTCGACCTATATGAGCCCGCACATGGTCGGCGTCGATTTCGATATCGAGGCTGGTCAGACACCAGCGCAGATCAATTCGTTGATCGCCGGGGCCGTCGCTGCGCAAGGTCAGTATCCCAACCTGCGCTTCTCGTTCACCCTGGCCACGCTCGCCGCGTCCGATGGCAGCTTCGGTGGAGTCAACACGACGGGCGACATGGTGGTTCGCGCCGTGAAGGCCTCCGCGCTGGCGAACTACACGATCAACCTGATGACGATGGACTATGGCTCCGGGGCGAGCTCGGGCATCTGCGTCGTCGCCAATGGCAGCTGCGACATGGGCCAGTCCGCCATCCAGGCCGTGACCAACCTGCAGCACACCTACGGCATTCCGCTGAGCAGGATCGAGATCACGCCGATGATCGGGGTGAACGATGCATCGAGCGAAGTGGTCACCCTGGCCAACGTCGACAAGATCACGGCTTACGCCTCGACCAACAAGCTCGCGGGTGTGCATTTCTGGTCGCTGGATCGCGACACGCCGTGTGCCGGAGGGTCGGCTTCGCCGACGTGCAATTCCGTGCCCAGCACGACGGCACTGCAGTACACGAAGCGCTTCCTGAGCGACCTGGGGCGCTGAGAAAACGCCCAGCCAACCCTCATGGCGGGCACCCCGTGCCCCTGGACCCGAAGCTCGGGTCCAGGGGCACATGGCGTTCGTGAACGCCGTCCGAGCCGCCATTGACACGCGGAATCGGCAAATATAACGAAAGTGCTTACCGATCCTCCGCAACGCAGCACTATTCGTTGTCAGACTTGCCCAATGAGCCAGGGCACTTCGTACGGATAAGGAGGTGAGCGTGGAAGGAACCAGCAACGACCGTGTCGCATGGACGCAGATGGTGGCCGCCGCCGCTTCCTACGCCGCGTGTTACGAACTGACCCGCCATTTCTCGTTCTCCCACTGGATACTCCCGACGGGGCTACGGCTGGCCTGCGCGCTGCTGGTGCCGCGCCGCTTCTGGCCGGCGCTGATCATCGGCGAGACGCTACCGGTGCTGGAGAACGCCGCCCTGTGCATCCCGCGCTTCGGCATCGTCTGGGGATTGCTCGCCTCGACCCCGTTGATCGCGCCCTGCATGTTGCTTGTCGCATGGATACGCCGTTACGCCGGCATCTACCGCGACAGCGGCGAGATCAACATGCCGATGATCCTCTTCGCCACCGCGGGCGCTGCGGTCATCACCGCGGTGTTTACCGAAGCGGCACTGCTGGCCGCGCTGGCATCCGCCCCGGGCAGGTGGCCGGAAATCGATCCGGTCGCTTACTTCTTCGCTTACCTGCTCGGCGCCTATCTGGGTGCACTGACCCTCACGCCCACGATCCTGGCGCTACGTGAACGCTTCGCCCGAAACGAACATGTGTCGTGGTCCATCGTATGGGCGAGCCCGCTTGCGCGCGAACTTGTCTTTGCCGCCCTGCCCGTCTTGCTGGTGCTGACGCTGGGCGCGCTCTCCTCCGACGGTCACATGCAGCAGGGCCTTCGCCTTGCGATGGCCATACCGGTCGTTGTCATCACGGCCAGGCACGGCTGGCGTGGTGCCGCCGTAGCGGGCATGTTCGCCAGTATTGCGATGGCTTCGACGTCATCCACCCTGATGGATCCGAAGATGATCCAGACCCAGGTCGTGCTTGCGCTGATCGTCTCCACCTCGCTCATGGCCGGCGTGTATGTCGCGCGCCGCTCCACGGCGCGCGACGGCGTCAGGGTCATGAACGCGGACGCCGACGCGTTGTAAGCGTCGGCGTCCGCAACCCGATCAGGGGCCGTGGACACTGCACTCGGCGGGATTCTTGCAATCGCCGATGACCAGCAGGCTGATCGTGCCATTCGGCTGCGGTGTGGCCAGCACGCTGCTGCTGTCATCCTGGTAAATGGTCTCGCCCGTGGTGCCGGCAGGCACTGAGGACGGCTCGGATGGCGTCGCGAGCTGGTTAGCATCGATACCGATCGGCAAGCCGAAGATATCGCCGCCGGCATTGCCGAAGGCGGCACGCACGTTGCCGTTGAGATCGTTGATCTGGACATAACGGACGCCCAGACGCTCGAAAACATACACGTGGTAGTGCGGGCTGGCGCTGACGTCGGTCGCGTTAGGCCATGCCTGGCCGAGGCCGGTGGACGGCGGCGTCGCGGCGGCAGCGGTCGAGGCAAAGCCGGCCGACAGCAGGCCGGCCAGAAAGAGCTGTTGCATGCGTCCCATGGTGGTTCCTTATCCGAGTGAGAGTCCTCGGCCCGGGCGCCCGCCCGAACCGTCCGTCGACCACACATCGGCCGTCAAGGCGTGTGATCGACTTCGCAACTCTCTCGGAACCCCGCTACGAATGGGGCCTGGCTGCCGAATATGCACACAGCTGGCACCGAATTCCGGCCCGCGATTCAGCGGCGATGTGGCTTCCGGACGCCTGCCCCCTAGGCGTCTGTTGCAATATCGATCATAATGCGATCGATTCTCATTTCTATTGGCCCACCATGCATACCGCCGCGCTTCCGGCTCGCCGCCGCCTCACCCTTTCCATCCGCGCTGCCGTCCTCGGCACCTTCCTCGTCGCCGGCGTGGTCCATGCTGCCGATGAAAGCGACGATACCCAGCGCAAGCCCCAGGACAACGCGACCACGCTGTCGGGCGTCCAGGTCAGGGCCGACGTGGTAGCACCCACCGCGGCATACGCCGGTGGGCAGGTGGCCCAGGGTGGGCGTTTCGGCGTCCTCGGCAACCAGGACATGATGAACGTCCCGTTCGCCATGACCAGCTACACGGACAAGCTCATCCGCGACCAGCAGGCCCACACCCTGGGCGACGTGGTCGCCAACGACCCGGCGGTCCGCACGGGCTTCGGCTACGGCAATTATTCGCAGACCTTCGTGATCCGTGGGTTCCAGCTCAACTCCGACGACATCGGCTTCGATGGCCTTTACGGCCTTCTGCCGCGTCAGCTGCTGGCGCCGGAACTGGTCAGCCGCGTGGAAGTGTTCAAGGGCGCCAGCGCGTTCCTCAACGGCATCTCGCCGGGTGGCTCGGGCGTCGGCGGCAGCATCAACATCGCGCCCAAGCGCGCCACGGTCGACCCGATCACCCGCGTCGGTGTGGATTACGGCAGCGACGGGCAGATCGGTGGCACGGTGGACATCGGCCGTCGTTTCGGCACCAACAACGAGTTCGGCATCCGCGTAAACGCCGTCTCGCGTGACGGCAGCACCGCGGTCGATGGCGAGAACCGTCGCGTCAACGCCATCGGCATCGGCTTCGACTACACCGGCGAGCGCCTGCGCATCACCACCGATCTTGGCTACCAGAAGCAGACGATCAACGGTGGCCGCTCGGTGGTCTTCGTCGGCAACGTGGTGCCGAAGGCTCCCAGTGCCAGCAAGAATTACACGCAGTCATGGTCGGGCTCGTCGCTGGAAGACACCTTCGGCGTCGTACGCGCCGAATACGATATCAACGACTGGCTCACCGCTTATGCGGCCGTCGGTGCGCACCACGGTAACGAGTTCGGCGACTACGTCAGCCCGACCGTCAGCAATGCCGAAGGCGATGCCACCGAGTCTCGCTTCACCGTGCCGTACGTCGCCAATACCGGCACTGGCGAAGCGGGCTTCAACGCCCACTTCGATACCGGCGAGGTGAGCCACCGCATCACCCTTGGCTTCTCGGCGCTGGACACCAACAAGAAGGCGGCATACGCAGGCTCATCGACGTTCAACACGAACATCTACAATCCCGTCCAGGTCGCCCGTCCGGGCTACATCTACAACATCGGCCCGATCAGCGACCCCGGCTACACAGGCCGCACACAGCTACGCAGCCTGGCGTTCTCCGACACGCTCGGTTTCATGGACGACAAGCTGCAGGTGACCGTGGGCGTGCGTCGCCAGAAGCTTCATACGCTCGGCTATGCCTACGCAGTCAATGGCGTCAACGGTGCCAAGACCGCGGAATACGAGAAGTACACCAACAGCCCGATCTTCGGTATGAACTACCGAATCAGCGAGCAGTTCTCGGTCTACGCGAACCACATCGAGGCACTGACTCAGGGCGACACCGCGCCTTCCCTTTTCAACGGCGCGCCAGTGACCAACGCGGGCACCGTCTTCGCCCCATACAAGTCCAAGCAGAACGAAGTGGGCGTGAAGTGGGATGCGGGCACGTTCGGCAGCACCTTCGGCCTCTTCCAGATCAAGCAACCCAGCGGTTATGTGGATCCGACCACGAACACGTACACGATCGCCGGCGAGCAGCGTAACCGCGGTGCCGAATGGAGCTTCTTCGGTGAGCCGACCCAGGGCGTTCGCGTGCTCGGCGGTGCCAACTACATCCAGCCGGAGCTGACCAAGACCGACGGCGGCCTGAACAACGGCAACGACGCGATCGGCGTACCGCGTTTCCAGGCCAACCTCGGCGCGGAGTGGGATATCCCGAACACGCCGGACATCACGCTCAGCGCACGCGCGGTTCGCACGGGCAAGCAGTATGTCAACGTGACGAACACGCTGAACATCCCTGCCTGGACCACGTACGACGTGGGCGCCCGCGCCTCCAGCACGCTCGAAGGCGTGCCGGTAACCTTCCGCCTTACCGTGCAGAACATCACCAACAAGGGCTACTGGGCCTCGGCCACGGGCGGTTACCTCACCCAGGGCACGCCGCGCACGTTCCTGGCCTCGGCCACGTTCGATTTCTGAGCGAACCTGATGCTCTTTGTGGGAGCCGCTTCAGCGGCGATGGGTGTTACCGCAAGCACCCGATCGCCGCTGAAGCGGCTCCCACAGGATCATCGCGCGGCGTGGATCTCGGCGACGTAGCCGCCGGGGAACTGCACCATCGCCGCGTGTCGATCGCTCTCCTCGTGCGCCGGCACGACCACCTTCGCCCCGGATTGCGTCGCCCGCGCCAACGCGGCAGCGAGATCGTCCACCTCGTAGCCCGTGACCTCGGTGCCGTAGGGCCATACGAGATGACCGTCCGTAACCAGCACCGTTGCCTTGCCATACCCGGATGCCAGGCGGATGCGGCGGTACGTGCCCGATGTCCCGCCAATTTCCGTCACGGGTGCCTTCGCGTCGTCGGAGACGACCTTGCCGTGTGCGAACCGCGTGAATGCCGTGACGAACTTCGCCGCACTGGCGGCCGGCAGGTAGATGCGATTCTCCGGTACGTGGCGTAGTGCTTCGTAGCTGGGTTTATTCGTGTGCCAGTAGAGCTGCATGTTCACTCCGCCCGGCCAGCTGATCACGGCATCACGACCGATCGGATCGTCGAACGCGGTCACCACCGTGGCGGCACCGGCTTGTTCAGCCGCCTTGATCGCGGCATCGAGGTCGGTGACGAGATAGCCCGTGCGCTCCAGGCCGAACGGATACGGCACCGGCGTGCGGAAACCGAAGACGGACACCGCACCGGAGGGGCTCTGCACGAGCTGGGTCGATGTGCTCGACGGCGTCGGCGTCACCGTGGCAATGCCCTGCTTCGTCGACTGCCCTTCGAACGTGGCCGCGAAGCTACGCACGAAGGCGTCGACATCCTGTGGCGCTACGTAGACGTGCGTGGTGTCGTACTGCGGTCCTACGGAAAAGTCGGATGTGGTGGCGGCGGCGAAAGCCGGTGCGGCGGCGAGGGCGACACCGAGAAACAGGGGACGAAGGCGCATGAATGTTTCCTGCGTGGATAGGGGATAGCGCCAAGGCAGCTCGCCCATTGTAGGAGCCGATTCATCGGCGATGGGTCTGCCGCGAGCACCCTATCGCCGATGAATCGGCTCCTACAAGGGGCGGGGCTTGTCCGCGAGGACGGGGTTACTTGTCTGCGACGGTCCACAGCAGGGGGAGGTGCAGGTCGTCGCAGCCGTGCTCGCAGACGAACGTGCCGTGCTCGCCTTTGAGGGAAAGATGCCGGCCGCTGCTCAGCTTCAGGTCCATGGTCCCGTCCCAACCGCCGGGAGCGTGCGAAACGTCCTTCTTCGCAAGCGTAAAAGGCTGCGAATAGGCCTTGGGACCCCAGTGCCAGCTCACCGTTCCGCGCTGGCCATCGACGACGATATCGGCGCCGTCCATGGACTTGCCCGAGAGGTGGAGGTCGTCACCCGTGCAGCCTGAGACGAGGATGGCGAGACAGCAGATGAGCGGCTGGAGGCGAAGCGTCACGGGCAATCCTCGTTCAGGGTCGCAGGATCATCGGCCCGTGCCCCTCAAACTTTAGTGAGCACGCTCGCCATGCCACATTTGCACAATCCATTGGCCCGGCAACTTGGGACACTGGGAGCCAGCTTCCCTACGCACGGACCCTCGAGTGAACGTATCCGACACGGCGCTACTCCTGGCCCGGTGGCAGTTCGCCTTCACTGTGTCCTTCCACATCATATTCCCGGCCATCAGCATCGGGCTGGCCAGCTTTCTTGCCGTGCTGGAGGGCCTTTGGCTGAAGACCGGCAAGGTGGTCTACAAGGAGCTGTTCTTCTTCTGGTCGAAGATCTTCGCCGTGGGCTTCGGCATGGGCGTGGTCTCGGGCGTGGTGATGAGCTACGAGTTCGGCACGAACTGGTCGGGCTTTTCAGCCTTCGCCGGCTCGGTCACCGGCCCCCTGCTCGCCTTCGAGGTCATGACCGCCTTTTTCCTCGAGGCTGGCTTCCTCGGCATCATGCTGTTCGGCTGGACCCGGGTCGGGCCGAAGGCGCATTTCTTCGCCACGCTGATGGTGGCCACCGGCACGCTCATCTCCACCTTCTGGATCCTCTCGTCCAACAGCTGGATGCAGACGCCGCAAGGCTACGAAATCATCGACGGCAGGATCGTGCCGGTCGACTGGCTGAAGATCGTCTTCAATCCCTCGTTCCCTTACCGTCTCGTGCACATGGCGCTGGCCGCGTTCATCGTGGCGGCCATGCTCGTCGGCGCCTGCGCGGCATGGCACCTGCTGCGTGGACGGCGCGACGCAGGTATTCGCAAGTCGTTCTCCATGGCGCTGTGGATGATCCTCGTGGTCGTGCCGATCCAGATTGCCGCGGGCGACGCGCATGGCCTCAATACGCGCGAACACCAGCCGGCAAAAATCGCAGCCATCGAAGGCCTGTGGGAAACCGAGCACGGTGGCACCTCGCTCAACCTGATCGGCTGGCCCGACATGGAGAACGAGACCACGCATTTCGCGGTCACCGTGCCGCACCTGGGCAGCCTGATCCTCACCCACAGCTGGGACGGCGAGATCCAGGGACTGAAGTCCTTTCCGCGTGAAGACCGCCCGAACTCAACGATCGTCTTCTGGAGCTTCCGGATCATGGTCGGCATGGGCTTGCTGATGTTGCTGCTCGCGCTGCTGGGCCTGTTACTCAGGCGCAACGCGCGCCTCTACGAAGCGCGCTGGTTCCAGCGCTTTGCCCTGCTCATGGGGCCGAGCGGATTGATCGCGCTCCTCGCCGGCTGGATCACCACCGAAGCGGGGCGCCAACCATGGGTCGTGTATGGCGTGATGCGGACCCGCGACGCGGTGTCGACCTCGCTCACGGTGGACCAGGTCGGCACCTCGCTGATGATCTTCATCATGGTGTACTTCCTGGTCTTCGGCACCGGCATTTACTACATGCTCAAGCTCATGGCCAAGGGTCCCGACCTGCCACGCGACCAGGCCGAAGGTTCCTCTTCCGACGATACCGGCCGGGGTCGCGATCGTTTCGATCATCGCCCGCTGTCCCGTCCTACCGATCCCATCGACGAGTAACCACGCCATGCATATCGACTTGCCCGTGATCTGGGCGGCCATCATCGGCTTCGGCGTGTTTCTCTACGTCATGCTCGATGGCTTCGACCTCGGTATCGGCCTGATCTTTCCGTTCTTCGATCGCGAAGGCGAGCGGGAAGTGATGCTCAACACCGTGGCCCCGGTGTGGGACGGCAATGAAACCTGGATGGTGCTCGGTGGGGCTTGCCTGTACGCCGTGTTCCCCGTGGCCTACTCGGTGCTTCTTCCGGCCACGTACCTGCCGATCATCGCCATGCTTTGTGGGCTGATCTTCCGCGGCGTGGCGTTCGAGATCCGCGCAAAGGCGCGGCGCACGCAGCACCTGTGGGATCTCGCCTTCATCGCGGGCTCGGGCGTGGCGACGTTCGCCCAGGGCGTGATCCTGGGCAGCCTGTTGCAGGGTATCGACGTCCGCGACGGCAAGTTCGTCGGCGGCCCCTTCGACTGGTTCTCCCCGTTCAACCTGTTCACCGGCATCGGCCTGCTGCTGACCTATGCCACGCTCGGTTGCGGCTGGTTGCTGATGAAGACCGAAGGCGAACTACAACGCCGCATGGCCGTGCTGATGCGTCCACTCACGCTGTGCCTGGCCGCGGCGGTAGGCATCGTCAGCATCTGGACCCTCCTCGGACAGCCCGGGGTGGCCGAGCGCTGGCTGACCATGCCCAACCTGCTGTTCTTCCTGCCGGTGCCCGTACTCGTCCTCGCGTGCGTGATCGGCATCCTGACGAGCGTGCGGCGCGGGGCCGACCGGGCGCCCTTCCTGCTCACGCTGGCCATTGTCTTCCTGGGCTACAGCGGCCTGCTGATCAGCATCTTCCCGAACATCATTCCGCCCTCGCTGACCATCTGGCAGGCGTCCGCGCCACGTTCGAGCCAGGTGTTTACCCTGGTCGGCGCGGCCATCGTCATTCCGATCATCCTTTCGTACACCATCCTCGCGTACTGGGTCTTCCGCGGAAAAGTGCGACAAGGCGACGAGGGGTATCACTGATGTCGAAGCACCCGCGCCTGCGCCAGGCGGCCTGGTTCGTCGCACTTTATCTCGGGGGCATCGCCGCGGTAGCCTGTGTCGCCGGGCTGTTCCGGCTGCTGGTACCGCACTGAATCGATGTTCCAAAAGGCCGTCCATTTCACATTCTGATGACGCCTCGGGCCTCCGTCACGCTGTATGCTTCTCCCGGGTCGAATCAGGGACTTACGCCGTGCACCGCCAGGAAACCGATAGCCTCACCATGGGCGACATCATCTTCGACGCCGTAGCCATGAACGAGGCCGCGGTAGCCGGCGACCTTGACGAAAGCCGCTTCCGCGCGCGCCGCATCGCCTCCCTGGCAGCACCTGAAGGCTTCGACGGTATCGCCGAGGCGGCCTCGACCCTCAGCCGCCTGCTCGGACCGCCCGGCAGCGAACCGCAACCGGGCTATGGCGCGGCCATGGTCGCTATCTCCAACGAGATCGACCTCGCCTTCGGCGACGCCTGATTTATCGCGCCCGCTTATCGGGCAGGACAAGTGTCCCGACTGTTATCCGCGATGCCGGCGATCAACCAGTGGCCGTCGATACGCACCAGGTTCACCGCATCCGTTCCGCAGTGCTTCACCTGCCCGTTGACCAGGAAGTCGTATGACGCCCAGACGAAGGCGATGTCGCCGTCGACGCGGACCAGCGGATCGTACATGCGCTCCTCGATGCGGTCCTTCGCGGGCTTCATGTGGTCGGCAAATTCGCCCAACGTCATGCGCACCACTTTACCCTTGCGCAACAAAGCCACGCTGCCTTCGGGCTGAACCGTAGCCCGTATGGCAGCGCTGTCGTACTTCGCCATGCCATCGAAGAATGCCTGCACAGGTGCGAGCACCGCCTTGTCGTCACCGTCAGCAGCTGACGAAGGCATGGCGGTCGCCAGACCGAGGACGGTGAAGGCGGAAATAGCAAGAGACCTGGCATTCATAAGCAACCCATGACGTGGCTGAAAATGTGGGAGCCGATTCATCGGCGATCCCGCGGCAGCGGGCCGGGTCACCTCGACCGCCCACTCACGCAAGCGTACGCACTTTCGCCTCCCGCGCGAACTGCCGCGTAACCGCTAGCTTGACGAAGGCATCCGCGTCCGACGCCTTGACCACGCCCGCATCGGCTTCCAGTCCCGCCTTGGCAAAGAGCGCACGTCCACCGTCGTCCAGGGCCAGGGCCTTCAGGTGCCCGAAGGCATCGCGAACGAAGTCGATCGCAGCGGCTTCCTTCGCCAGTGCAGCGGCGCCATCCGCCGACAGGACCACGGCCACGGCATCGAAGTTGATCGACGGCGTACCCGCCAGCTGGCCGTCCGCAGCGAGCAACTTGCCATCGGCCAGTTTGGCTCCGCCGACCTTTGGCGCAACGATCTTTACCGTGGCCCCTGCTCCCTCTATGGCCTTGCGCAGCTTCGCCACCGCGGCGGCGTCGGAGCCGTCGTTGATCAGGATGCCCACGACACGCCCCTGCAGGGTCGCCTTCATCTTGCCGACGATCTGCAAGGCGGGAGAGGGCTTCATCGGCACGACGGGAGCGGCCGCCTTCGGCGCCTTCGGCAACGGTGACATGGCCAGGCCGGCGGCGACGCGCCTGGCGAGATCCTCGTCGACATGGCGAAGGTGACCGACGATCGCTTCACGCACGTGCACTGCCTCCACTTTCGACAGCTCGAACACGAACGCCGAAGCGATATGCGCCTGCTCGAATGCCGTCTGACTGGTAAAGAACAAACGCGCCTGACTGTAGTGATCGGCGAATGCCTCCGCACGTACGCGCTCTCGCGTCCCGTCTTCCTGCACGGCAGCGCTGCGGAAGCCACGGGTGGGATCTTCGCGCGGGGAGTCGGCCTGCAAAGAACTCGGCTCATACGCAACGCGACCCTTGGGCACCTGCGTCTGCATGTGCCCGTCGCGTTGCTGGTTGGCGAACGGGCACTTCGGCGCGTTGATCGGCAGCTGGTGGAAGTTCGGCGAACCCAGGCGCGACAGCTGCGTGTCGAGATAAGAGAAAAGCCGACCCTGAAGCAGCGGATCATTGCTGAAGTCGATGCCGGGTACGAGGTGCGACGGGCAGAAAGCCACCTGCTCGGTCTCGGCGAAGAAGTTGTCCGGCCAGCGGTCCAGCACCATCCGTCCGATGATCTTCAACGGGATGAGTTCTTCGGGGATGAGCTTGGTCGAGTCCAGGTGATCGAACGGAAACTTCGCGGCCTGCGCCTCGGTAAAAAGCTGCACGCCGAGTTCCCATTCAGGGAAGTTGCCGCCCTGGATCGCCTCGAACAGATCGCGGCGATGGAAATCCGGATCGGCGCCGGCAAGCTTCACCGCCTCGTCCCACACGGTCGACTGCAGGCCAAGCTTCGGCCGCCAGTGGAATTTGACGAAGGTGGATTTGCCCTTGGCGTTGAGCAGGCGGAAGGAGTGGATCCCGAAGCCCTCCATCATGCGCAGCGAGCGCGGAATGGTGCGATCGGACATCGCCCACTGGATCATGTGCATCGACTCAGGCGTCAGCGAGATGAAGTCCCAGAACGTGTCGTGCGCACTGGCCGCCTGCGGGAAGCCGCGATCGGGTTCCATCTTCACCGCGTGGATCAGGTCCGGGAACTTGATCGCATCCTGGATGAAGAACACCGGGATGTTGTTGCCGACCAGGTCCCAATTGCCTTCCTTCGTGTACAGCTTCACGGCGAAGCCGCGTACGTCGCGCGGGGTGTCCACCGAGCCCGAGCCACCGGCGACCGTGGAGAATCGCGTGAATAACGGCGTACGCTCGCCTACCTCGGTAAGTACGCGGGCGGTGGTGTACTCGGCCAGCGAGGCCGTCAGCTCGAAGAATCCATGCGCGGCTGAACCGCGCGCGTGCACGATCCGCTCCGGAATGCGCTCATGGTCGAAATGGGTGATCTTCTCGCGGAGGATGAAATCCTCCAGCAGCGTCGGGCCGCGGGCATTGGCCTTTAGCGAATTCTGGTTGTCGCCGACCACCAGGCCCTGGTTGGTCGTCAGCGGCGCGTGATCGCCGCCGGCCGTCTGGTGGAGTTCATCGCCCTGCCCGCGTCGGTCTTTGGGGAGTTCTGCGGCGTCTTTCTTGGCCATGGCACACCTCGGCTTGGTCGGGCGCCTAACATGCACTACGTGCCGTCAAAGCAGCCTTCACCGGTGTGAACCCGAATCAGGTGAGCATCACCACTTTGCCGATCGCTCCGCGGCTCTCCAGGAACGCGTGCGCCTTGCCGCCGTCGCGCAAGGGGAACGTGCCGGCAATCGTAGGAACCAGCGAACCTTTGCGAATAAGCGCGAACAATTCGGAGGCGCGCTGCCTGCGCACGTCGGCGTTGACGAGCACGTTCCATAGGTCACCGCCGGTGAGGGTCAGCGAGCGATCCATCAGCAGGCGCGGATCGACGGGGGCCGGATCGCCGCCGGCCATACCGTAGAACACGACGGTACCTCCCGTGCGAGTCGCTGCGAGGCTGTCGCCCAACGTGCTCCCGACCGAATCGTAGGTGACATGCACGCCCGCGCCCTCGGTCGCGTCCTGCACGCGCTCGACCAGATCCTCGTAGCCCATGACCATATCGGCGCCGGCGCGGCGCGCGGCGTCACGCTTGGCGTCGGACGAGGCGACGCCAATCACCAGCACGCCCCTGGCACGTAGCATCTGCACAAGAAGGAGGCCCACGCCGCCCGCAGCGGCATGCACCAGGGCCACCTGACCCGGCTGGGGCGTCGAGCTATCGGTGACCAGGTACTGCGCGGTCAGCCCTTGCAACAGGACGGCCGCGGCCGTTTCCGCCGAGATGTCGTCCGGCAACGGAATCAGCTTGTCCACGTCGACGACGACCAGTTCGGCGTTGGCGAACGGCATGTCGGCGAAGCCGACGCGGCTGCCTTGCGGATAAGGGCTCCCGGGCGACACGACGACGCCTGCCCCTTCGTAGCCAAGAATCCACGGCGCCGCGCCGGAGAGATGGTAGGTGCCATTGCGCCGGTACACGTCTGCGAAATTCAGGCCGACGGCCTGCGTACGGACGAGCACCTGGCCCGGGCCGGGAACCGGGTCGGCGATGCTGTCCCAACGCAGGACATCGGTACCGCCGAAGCGGTCGAACAGGAGGGCGTGCATGGGCGGACCTGTGGCCTTGTACCGGGATGGTGGCCGTATGGTAGGGCAGATATCGCCCCTCGCGCCCGGGCGGCGTATAACCCGTGAACACAGTCACATTCGCCACGTGCGGGGATCCCATGAACAGCAACGCCGCTTTGCAGCACGCCAGGGGCAGCTTCAGCGTCGAGGTCAAACCGCAGACGCCGGACAACCCCGCCGCCGAGGGCTCCGGCTTGTCCCGCCTCTCATTGCAAAAGCAGTTCCAGGGCGACCTCGAAGGTACCGGCCAGGGCGAGATGCTCGGCGCCGGCGACGGCAAGACCTCGGGCGGTTATGTGGCGCTGGAGAAGATCAGTGGCACGCTCGGCGGTCGCAAAGGGAGCTTCGTCATGATCCACCGCGCGCTGATGGTGGGAGGCGCCCCGACGGAGTGGACGATCGAGGTCGTTCCGGAGTCGGGCACGGATGAGCTGAAAGGCTTGAGCGGTTCGATGAAGATCATCATCGCCGATGGCAAACACAGCTATGAGTTCACCTATTCGTTGTAGGAGCCGGCTGCGCCGGCGAACCCTCAGCTTCCCGGCCCTGCGAATGAGGCGATGCAATGATCAGGCGAGCGCGCCGGCGTACTTGCGGCAGTGCTCGAGGTAGCCACCTTCGTGTGCCTGTACCAGCTCAACCACGCTACGCCATAGCCACGACGGCGCTTCGATGTTCTGCGGGCGGTTGCGTGCGAGTTCGCCGAGCCAGCTTTTGCGCTGGTCGCGATTCAACTGGGCCGCGTGCGCCCTGCCCACCACGTTGCCCAGATACCGGGCGACGTCCATGGCATCGGCGGGCTCCATCTGTTCGAGGTCGATCTTCAGGTCTTGCGGGCGCAACTCGCGAACGAAGACGGTCTTGCCCTGGATGCGCGAGGCCATCATGCGCTGCCCCAGGTTGGGGGCAAGGTGGAGCGCTCCCTCCTTCACGCGGAGCGCGTTGTCGCGAGGCATCTCCGCCGTGGCGCTTCGCGGCGCGGCAGCGCGCAGTGCTTCCTTGACGTCGACCAGGCAAAGCTCCTTGCCGCCGCTCACCCGCATCAGCAACGCATAGCGGAGTCGTCCCAGCGAGCTGCAGCCCTTGACCCAGTATTTGGCGTCGACGAGTTCGACAGTGGCATCGTCCTCGCGGTGCACGAGTTGCGTGACCAGATTCTGCATCTCGATACCCGAGGCCAACGCCTCGAGCTCGGAGCGTTCCTTCTCGGTGACCGGCCAGAAGCGGCGGCCCAGCGGAATGGTCGGCTTCGGCCCGGCGATGCGCTCCTCGGCCAGATGCTTCCAGCGGCGCCTGGTCGCCGCCTTCATGACCAGACTGATGCACGACGGACGCTCGACGAGGCGATACTCCTTTCGCCCGCTACCCATGGCGCGCTCGTAGCCGTCGATGAGTTGCTCGACCATGCGCGCGGTGATCACGCCCGGAAGGTCGGAACCGCGGGCGGCGGTGGCGAGCGACACAGCCAGGCGAACGATGTCATGCGCGGGGTTGCCCATCACCGTCTGGTCGAGGTCGCGGATCTGGATGTCGATGCCGCCGTTGTTGTCAGCGACCGGACCGATATTGCTTACATGGCAATCGCCGCAGATCCAGATGTCCGGACCCTTCGGCAACGCTCGTCCCGCATGTTCCAGCCAGTCGTAGAACTGCACCGTGTTGCCGCGGACGAAGGCGTGTGCCGAGCGTGCCATCTTGAGGTTACGTAGCGCCGTGAGGCTCGCTGCGCGATCTTCCGGTTCAACGGTTCCCTTGACTGCCACGAAGCGCCTCGTAAGTTCTTGCGCATCGATAGTGAGCGCGTATGGCCAGGGAGCGTGTCGTGGGGGGCGTGAAGTGAGTGCGAGGCGGAGGAGAACTGGCCCGCTGTCGCGGGATCGCCGATGAATCGGCTCCCACAGAGTCTGTGCAAGTCCGGCCATGGTTAGAAGGGTTTAGCCGGGGCGCGGGTCGGGGCGGGTTGAGACCAGGCGCAGGAAGGCTTCGTGCTGGTAGCGGCTCATGCGCAGTTTTTGTCCCGTGTCCATGGTGACCACATGGTGGCCGTTGAACCACGGGTGGATGGCCTGCACGCGACGGACGTTGATGATCGCCGAGCGGTGGATGCGGGCGAACTGGTTCGGGTTGAGTCGTTCGGCGAGAGCCGCCATGGTTTCCCGCAGTTCGTACTGACGATCGGCCAGGTGGATCTGCACGAGGTTGCCATCGGCCTTGATCCAGACGATGTCGCCTACGTCGACGAAGGCCACGTGTTCGTCGGTACGCACCGGGATGCGCTCCAGATAGTTATCGCGCTGTTTGAGCGCATCGAGCACTTGTTGAATGCCGGAGCCGCCAGCGGCATGCACCGCCACGGCGGACAACCGTGACTTGACGCGCTGCAAGGTCTCGGCGAATCGCTGTCGGCTGAAAGGCTTGACGAGATAGTCCACGGCGTTCGCTTCGAAGGCCTTGACGGCGTACTGCTCGAAGGCGGTGACGAAGACGGTGGCGGGCATGCGGGACGCGCCGATCGTCGCGACGACATCCATGCCATGAATGCCGGGCATCTGGATGTCGAGGAAGACCAGGTCCGGCGACTGGTTGCGGATGGCCTGAACGGCGGAGACGCCGTCGCCGCACTCTTCGAGTATTTCGATCTCCGGGTCGTCACGCAGCAGGCGCACGATGGCGCTGCGGGCCAGCGGCTCGTCATCGACCACCAGCGCGGTGATCGTCATGCGGTAACGACCTCGGGCGCGTCGTCGATTTCCTCGATCTCGCGAAACGGCAGCTGGATGCGGCAGACCACGCCTTCGGGCCAGATGATGTCCAGGCGCACGTGGGCAGCGTCGCCGTAGAGTTCACGCAGGCGCAGTTCGGTGTTGGACAGGCCGATACCGTGCCCTGCCCTCGTGCCGATGGCCTGTCCGTTCTTCTCCAGTGTGCTGTTTCGGTTGCGCACCTCGATGCGGAGCGTGTCACCGTCGCGGCGGCTCTCGATCTCGATGCAGTCGGCACCCAGCCGCTCGCCGATACCGTGGCGAATGGCGTTCTCCACAATCGGCTGGAGGATCAGGCTGGGCACGGCGCAATCGAGCGTATCGGGCGCCACGTAGATGCGCGTGGTGAGACGATCCTTGAAGCGCATCTGCTGGATACCGAGGTAAAGGTCCAGCAGCACCAGCTCGCGTCGCAGGCTGATCTCCTGGCCGTCGTAATCTTCGAGGAAGGCACGAAGCAGCTCGCTCAGGCGAAGCAGCATGTCTTCGGCGGAGAGTGCGTCCTCCTTGAGCAAGGTAGCGATGGCGTGCAGCGTGTTGAACAGGAAGTGCGGCTGCAACTGCGACTTCAGCGCCTGCAGGCGCGACTGCGCGAGTTCGGTCGCCAGGCGGCCGGCCTCGACTTCACGCCGCGTCTTCTCATCATGGAAGTACATGGCCTGCTGGATCGCGAACAGGGCCCAGTAGGTGAGCAGCCCCGTGGCGAAGTGCTGGCCGATGAACTGGCTCAGTTGTTCGCCAAGGGAACTCTCTTCGGTGAAGATCGAGAAGAAGGCGCCGATCAGCTGCGCCAGCATGGTCACGCCAAAGCTCAGCGGCAGCTGCATGCCAAGGCCACGCAGGCGTACCGGCGGGCGGATCGGAAACCGTGCCGCCAGGCGAAATACCTGGGGAGCCAGCGCCGCCCACACGTACCACTGGATCAGCGACCAGCGCAGGTAGTCGAAGATGCTCCAGGTGTGGCCGGAGAGGTCGTCCTGCAGGTAGTGCTGCTCGGCGAACACCACGGCGACGATCGTCCAGAGGCCGACATAACGTGCCAGCCCGATCTGTGCGGTACCGAGTCGAACCTTCATGGCGATGCGTCCGAGCTGGGATGGCGCCCATGTTAGGCCCCGGCCGTGGCGGCGGGAAGCGTGACGTATGACCCACTACGATTCATCCGCGCGCCACGACGATTCGTCACGAAACGCTTTTCGTCGTGCCCGGGAAACGGTTCCCTGAGGCCTCGAACAACCAAGGAGAGCCTCATGCGCACGAAACCGGTCCGTCTTGCCTTCGCCGTCGCGGCGCTGGTTGTCCTCGCCGCGGCCTGTCCCGCCCTTGCCGCCGACTTTCAGCCTCCGTCGGGTCCCGGCCGACTCTTCCGTATCGTCAACGCCAGCTTCGACAGCGTGACTGCGCTGGAGGTGGCCAACACGAACGCGACCGGTTACGAGTCGATCGACCTGCGCGAGCCGCTCCAGGGTGGGCTCACCTCGACCACGGTGCGCTTACCCGAAGGCACCTGCCTGCGAGATGTGCGCGCGACATTTCGCGACGGGCGTAGCGAGGTCTACCGGGACGTCGACGTCTGCAAGGCCAGCGGACTCCGGCTGTCCGCGAAGGGATTACCAGCCGCGCACTAGCGTGATGGTGATTTCCAGCATGATGAGCACGACGATGGATATCTCCAGAAGCTCCGCACGGCGGCTGGAGGCCTCCTCGTAGAGCGCTGCATAAGTGTCGCGGATAATGGCGAGCTTGCGGTCCACCGAGGCGCCAAGCGTGGGCACGCGGAACAGCCCCAGTGCGGTGCTGTAGACGCGGGCCAGGTAGACGTCCTCGGTGACCTGCAGCGCGTTGTCCACACGTTCGGTCAGTTCGGTCACCTCGGCAACGAGGGTGTAGAGCCGCCGGGCCAGGTTGGCGAAACGTCGCGACGCGAACACCGAGGCGGCGCTGCGCGCGTTCTCCACGCGGTCGTACATGCGCGGAAGCTCGTCGTCGAGCAAGGTGTCGTAGTAGCGGAATTCGACGAGCTGGGCGTTGGCCACTTCGATCACATCGGCCACGTCGGAATCGCGACGGGGCTCATAGATGAAGGCGCGATCCCAGGTAAGCACTACCAGGTCGTCGGCGTAGTAAGAAAAGCTGCGCGACATCAGTTCCTTTCGCGCGGCCGGCGACAGGCGCCGTTTCTCGCCGGAAAGCAGGCTGGTCAGGTCGACACGATCCTTCAGCGCCGCCGCATCCATTGGCTCATCGAACGCATGCACGGTACCGATCAGGTAGTCCTCTTCGAGGGAGGCATCGATGGCGGGTCGGTCCAGGGCGGGCGAGATGATGTCGCGAACGCGCGCGAGCAGTTCCGTCCAGAAGTCCATGGGGCCGGCCGGCCCGAGCAGACGATCGAGTGCATCGAAATCGGCGACGAACTGGCTCCATGGCTGGTTCTTGACCTTCACCCGCGCGGCCAGCGCCGCCACGCCGAAGTCGTAGAGGCGCACGGACAGCTGCACCACGACCGGGCCCGCACCCAGCATCAATTCCACTTCGCCCAGGGCAAGCCACAAGGGGGCGACGCCAAAAGCTACCGCCTTGGGCGGAGTGCTGGACAGGTACGAACGGCTGAACGCGCTACTGGCACGCGCCGCCCAGAGCGTCTGGGCCTGCACGAGGTCGATGGTGTAAGCGATGTCGATCAACCGCAGCGCGGTCAGTTCACCGGACGAGACCGTCAGTTCCTGGGATGTCACGGATGCAACCTGATGCGAAAGACGACCCAGTCTAGACCCGGTTCGTGACACTCGGCTGCGATCGGCCTGCAAAGCACTGCTTTGTGCAAGAGCTGGTATCCACGGTCCTTTAGCTTAGACAGGTATGCTGGCCGTCCGCCCGGCCACCCCTTCCCTGCTCCGGAGTCAGCCCATGTTCGTCATTCGCCACGCCGCCGACCGTGGCCACGCCAACCATGGCTGGCTCGATTCGCATCACAGCTTCTCGTTCGCCGACTACCGCGACGAAGACCACATGAACTTCGGGCCGCTTCGCGTGATCAACGAAGACCGGGTGGCCGCCGGCGCCGGCTTCGGCACGCATTCGCATCGCGACATGGAAATCATCAGCTACGTGCTCGAGGGCGAACTGGCCCATAGCGACTCCATGGGCAACAAGGTAGTGATCCGTCCCGGCGAGGTGCAGATCATGTCCGCCGGCAGTGGCGTGACCCATTCGGAAGAAAACCACGCGAAAACGCTTACCCACTTCCTGCAGATCTGGATCATCCCCAACCAGCTTCACCTGCAACCAGGCTACGAACAGAAAACCTACCCTGACGCCGAGAAGCGCGGCAAGCTTCGCCTCGTCGCCAGCCAGAGCGGCGAACACGGCTCGGTGACCGTACACCAGGACGTGCGCCTCTACGCCGGCCTGTTCGGTCCGGACGAAACAGCCCACCACAACATCGGCTACGAGCGACTGGTGTACGTGCACGTCGTACGCGGCACGGTGCACGTCAACGGCCATCCGCTATCGGCAGGCGACGCGGCGAAGATCACCGCCGAAGAACGCGTGGTCCTGAGCGATGGCGTCGACAGCGAGGTACTGGTGTTCGACATGGCTGCCCTGGACTGACGCCATGCCCGCGCCGGCAGCCATGACCGATCGGGACCCCCTGGTCGTCCTGCTCACCCTGCTTTCGCTGACCACCGGCATTGTCGATGCGACGAGCGTGCTCGGGCTGGGCAAGGTGTTCACCGCGAACATGACCGGCAACGTCGTGTTCCTGGGCTTCGCTGCCGCCGGTGCTAGCGGCTTTCACTGGGAGCTGTACGTGATCGCGCTGATCGCGTTCGGCCTGGGTGCGATCGGCGCCGGGCGACTCGGCAGGTTTTTCACCGGTCGCAGCCGGCGCCGCTGGCTCATCGTCTCCGCCACGATCGAAGCCAGCCTGCTCTGGATCGCTGCAGCCTGTGCGTTCGCCGCTCCGTCGGATACCGCCGCGGGCCTGCGTCTTACGCTGATCGCCCTGGTTGCCATTGCCATGGGGGCGCGCAATGCGACAGTGCGGCAGTTGAACGTTCCCGACCTGACCACCACCGTGGTCACCCGCACCATTACGGGGCTGGCCGCGGACTCCCGCCTCGCCGGTGGCCCGGGACACAACCTCGGCCGGCGAGTGCGCGCCATATTGGCCTTGTTCGTCGGCGCCGCCGTTGGTGCGTTCATGGTCCTGAGATGGGGGCTTGCCCCGCCCCTGGCCCTTGCCGGTGCGGCCGTGCTCGCCCTGTCGCTGGCCCTTGCGAAGGATGAAGCCAAGGAGTGAAGCTTACTCACGGCATCCCGGCTTTCCTCCCCTGAAGAGGTTCGTATGGCGACACGTACGCTAGCCCTGTGCACTCTTTCCCTGCTGACCGGTTGCTTCGCCGTGTCTGCAGAGGACGCGCCCGCGACACTGACCAGGCAGCTGGTCGCTTCCACGCAGGCTCTTGTCGACGCCATCCCGAAAGGTGACAGGGCGACATGGCAGCGACTTCTTGCCGACGATGCCGTGCTGGTCGACGAGTTCGGGCGGGTCACGCACAAAGCCGACACCATCGCATCCCTCCACCCCTTCCCTGAAGGCTTTTCGGGCAGCATCGAGCTTCGCGAGGCGCACGTGACCCAACATGGGAACACCGCGACCCTGCAGGTCGAGGAGTACGAACAGGAGACCGTGTTCGGTCAGAAGCTCACGGTGCGATACCAGGCACTTCTCACCTATGTAAAGGAAGGCAGCGACTGGAAACTGATCGGGTACGCCGACGTTACCCTGCCGACCGAACCGCCGAGGGTCGATGTGAAGAACGTACGTGCGGACGATTATGCAGGTACCTATCGCTATGCCCCGTCGCGAGCATGGACTGTCGTAAACAAGAACGGCGGACTCAGCTACACGACACACGCCGGCGGCACACCCAACATGCTCGAGCCCTTGGGCGGAGATATTTTCATGGGAAGCGACGACGAGCGGAACATTCTCATCTTTCGCCGTGGTGTCGATGGAAAAGTCGACAAGGTCATTGAGCGGCGCAAATTCAACGACCTGACGCTAGTGCGGGATAAGCAGTAGGCGCCCCTCCGCATCCTCAGCATAAGTCTTTGGAAACAGGAGTCGACGATAGCTCCTTCCGTTTATGCAGAACGAAATCGGTTGCGTCTATTCGCCGCGACCACGAACATCGCGTGAGTCAACGCCAGTCAATATAACGCGACTGTGGCGGTGAATTCCGGCTCGCGAGTGTGCGCGAGCCATGAGTGTTCAGCGATGGAATGCCGACATGAAATGGACTTTTATCCCATCGGTTCTTACCGTGCTCATCGCTACCATGGCGACGACTCCACCTGTTCATGCCCAGCACCTGATGTCGATCCCGGTTTTCAGGATTGACTTCGAACATGTGAAGGCATTTCGAGCGGTGGCCGACGTCCAGGGAACGGAATTCAGCCTCACGGAGAGAGGCGATAGAAGTGGTCCTGGCAGCCTCGCACTGAGTTCGGTAGAGAAGCCTGCCGCCCTTGACCCCCTGAGCCGCTCGCTTGATGAGAGGGCGATCTCCGAGAAATACGGCGATATCGAGGGGCACTTTCTGAGGATTGACGGCTTCAGCGGGAGCACAGAGGTGGCACTCACCCTCCGGAGGAGATCGCGCGTTGTTACGTTTGACTACGTCCTGAGCAATTCGGTCAGGCGTACGGACCCGTTCGACTACCTATTCATCTGCCGCTATTCCTCGGGCACGACCGATCGATATCCCGTCAGGGTAGCCAATCCTCCAAGATTGGCAGAAAGAACGCGCGGCAAGGTGACGTGCAGCGCTCCCGAGAATGCCTATGTGCAATCCATCGTCTTCTCGAACGCCACAGATGGCTCATATGAAACGTGGGTCGACAATATTGTCGGCGAGCGAAATATCCAGAGCGCACGCTGGAAAATCAGGGCAAGGCGATGAGCTCAGCCACTAGCTGCTGAGACGACTGGTTTCCCTGGCTCGAGCGACGCGCCGGCCAGCCAGCGTGATCTTCCAGTACTCGTCCGCGTCCTTCAGGACTAGCCCGAGTCGGGCCAGGCGGTCGCACACCGCGCAGTCGAGACGACCGATGGCCAGAAAGCTCGTGTCATCGAGCTGGCGCAACGTGGCCAGCTCGTGTTCGTCCAGATGGATGGCCGCGCCCCTGGCTCCGGCCAGGTGCGGTGATCGATGCTGCGCTGGCATGTGTTCTCCCTGTCCCAAGGCCATCATGGCGTTGGCGGGCGGTCGAGTCACCGACCTTGCCGGTAACCTGCCGATTCTGCGCATGGTTCGACCGCCGGGATCAGGACGGCGAGGTATCCAGCACGCGGGCGCCGGTGATGATCATGCGCAGCATCTGCGAGATCTGTTCAATGAGCTCGGGGTCGCGCTCGGGGGGCTGGTCCATCGCCACGGCACCCATGGCGAACACCAGGCGGGTAATCGCCTTGGAGACCAGCGCCGGCTCGTGCAGTCGGGCGCGTTCAGCGGCAGCCAGCCGGATCAGGTCGACCCGCAGCTCGTCCTCGAAGTAGCTCAGTTCACGCTCCACCGCCTGCTTGAAGGCGTCCGAGCCCACCGCGCCTTCGCGCAGGAGCACGTGCAGCAGCTTGTCGTCCGCGCGCAGCTGTTCCATGAACGTCTCGACCGACACGCGGATCACGCTGCGGTCGGTCGAGGTGGCGCGCTCGCGCGCCTGGCCGATGATGGTGCGCAGCGAGCGGCCGGCCAGGTCGATCAGGGCGATCGCCAGCTCGTCCATGTCGCGGAACTGGCGATAGAAGCTGTTCGGCGAAATACCGGCTTCGCGGGTTACCTCACGCAGGCTCACTGTCGACAGGCTGCGGTGCGGCCCGATCAGCTTCAGGGCGGCGATGATCAGGTCCTCACGCGCGATAGCCGGCTTCCGCGGCAGCGGAAGGTCGGATGACGGGGTCAGGATGATCGAGGTCATGGGGCGTCGGCAGCAGATGTGGCCTGAATCATACCCCGCCCAGCAGAATGCACAACTGTATACACAGGTGTGCGTGCATGCGTATAGTGTGCCCCATGAACGCGATACTAGCCCCGCGGCCCCTGTGGCCCATCCGCCTGGCCCGGCGCGTGGTGTCCCCGGCCCTGTTCGATTTCTGGGCCACCCGACTAAACCCGCTCTGGACCCTGGAACAGCCGCTGGCACGGCTCGTGTCGCGCTCCCAGGCCAGCCGCGACGCGGTCACGCTGGTGCTCCGGCCCAATCGCCATTGGCAGGGCATGCTCCCCGGGCAGCACGTCAATGTTGGCGTGGAGATCGAAGGCCGTCGGCTGGTCCGCAGCTACAGCCCCACCCCCCTGGACGACGGCAGCCTGGCGATCACCGTCAAGGCGATCGCCGGTGGCCTGGTGAGCGGGCATCTGGCCCGCGACGCCCGCATCGGTGACCTGATTTCTCTGGATACCGCCTTTGGCGACATGGTGCTGCCGGGCAAGACCGACGACCTGTTGCTCCTGGCTGCCGGTAGCGGCATTACGCCGATGCGCGCGTTGCTTCGCTCGTTGGCCGCGCGCGGGATGCCGATAAAGGTGGACCTTATGTACTGGGCACGCAGCCGCGACGAGTTGTGCTTCGTCGACGAACTGGATGCGCTGGCCGCAGCACACCCGCGCCTGCACGTGCGTCACCTGCTGACCCGTGAGGGTGCCGAGCCGGATCCGCGGGTCGATACCGTGCCGCTCGATGCGATCGCGGCGCTGGCTGATCGTCGTGTGCTGGCCTGCGGGCCCGGCGGCTTCGTGCAGGCCGCACGCCACCGCCTGGACGGCCAGGTGGCGCACTTCGACGCCGAAGCCTTCAGCATGCCGGCCGCCGCTGCCGCCGGGGACGAAGGCGAAGTACAGGTGCAGCTCGCGCGTAGCGGCCGCACCGTGCAGCTCTCCCGCGGCATGTCGCTGCTGGAAGGCCTCGAGGCGCAGGGCATTCGTCCGCGCCACGGCTGCCGCATGGGCATCTGCAACACCTGCGCCTGCGGTCGCCAGTCCGGCACCACGCGACAACTGCTCACCGGTGATCTCAGCAGCGAACCTTCCTCGCAAGTGCGCCTGTGCATCAGCGCGCCGAGCACCGACCTGATTCTGGACCTCTGAGTATCCCTATGAGCCGTGTCCGCAACCGCACCCTCTCGTCCGCCGAGCTGCAAGCCTTCGGCGATGAACTCGATGCCATCCGCGCCCGGGTCACCGCCGACATCGGTCCGCGTGATGCGGCGTACATCCGACGCATCGTCGCCTCGGTGCGCTGGTGCGGCGTCGCCGGCCGTGCGCTCCTTTTCCTCGGCGCGTTCGTACACAGCGTACTGATCCCCGCGTGGATCGCCGGCGTCGTGCTGCTGGCCCTGTCCAAGATCCTCGAGAACATGGAGCTGGGTCACAACGTCATGCACGGCCAGTACGACTGGATGAACGATCCCAAGCTCAACGGCCACACGTACGAATGGGACATCGTCGCGACCGGCGAAAACTGGCGCAAGACGCACAACTTCCAGCACCACACCTATACCAATGTCCGCGGCATGGACGACGACATCGGCTACGGCTTGCTGCGCATCTTCCCCGAGCAGCGCTGGCGTCCGTTCTACCTGATGCAGCCGGTCATCGCGATGGTGTTCATGGTGTTGTTCCAGTGGGGCGTGGCGATCCAGGAACTTCGCGTGGGTCGCTGGTTCGCCGGCAAGAAGTCCACCGCGCAGATGCGCGACGATTTCCGCCCGGTGGGCCGCAAGATGGGCCGCCAGCTGCTCAAGGATTACGTGGTGTTCCCACTGCTGGCCGGTCCGTTCTTCCTGCCGGTACTGCTGGGCAACATGCTGGCCAACACGCTGCGCAGCATCTGGACCTTCATCATCATCTTCTGCGGTCACTTCACGGCGGATGCCGAAGTGTTCCCGAAGGAATCGATCCGCAATGAATCGCGTGGCCACTGGTACCTGCGCCAGCTGCGTGGCTCGTCCAACATCGCCGGCGGCAAACTGCTGAACGTGCTTTCGGGCAACCTCAGCCATCAGATCGAGCACCACTTCTATCCCGATCTGCCGGCCAATCGGTACGCCGCGATCGCCGTCGAGGTGAAGGATATCTGCGCGCGCTACGGCCAGCACTACAACACCGGCTCCCTGCCCCGTCAGTTCGGCCAGGTCATCTGGCGTATCTGGCGGCATGCGTTGCCCAGCCGTCCCGGCAAGAAGCTGCGCGCGACCGAGCCGGCATTGCAAGGCGGCTAACCGGCACGCCTTACGCCGGTTCGACGACCTCGGCCATGGGCTGCCGGTGTTCCGCTCGCCAGCGGCTCGGCGTCTCGCCTGTCATGCGTCGGAACACATTGGAAAAGTGGGGTTGGTCGGCCATGCCGCAGGCCAGCGCAATCTCGCTCAGCGGCTGATCGGTCGAGAGCATCATCCATTTTGCGTACGCGATGCGCCGCCGCATCAGATACGCGCGCGGTCGCTCGCCGAAGCGCCCCTTGAAGGCGCGGCAGAAGTGCCCGACCGAAAGGTGCACGACGCTCGCGAGCTGGTACAACGGCATGTGCGCACTGAGGTTCGCTTCCATGTAGGCAGCTATGTGCCGGGCCTGAAGTTCACTGAGCCGCGCTTCGGGCCTGATATAAGCCACGTTTAATGCCTTTGCGACAGGCCGTGCAGGCGACGCATGCCCGCGAGCAGCCGGTGGAAGATATCCGCGTGCGACTCCGGGTTCACCGGCAGGTCCTTGAATGCTTCGGACGCGATGGCCCGGAAAGCGACGAGTCCGTCCAGCATGTCCTGCCCCGCCGAAGGATTGGCCTGCAGGATCGGCGTCAAAGCCGTCTTCGGAACCCAGGCGACGGAAACATGCCCGATGGCGCGCAGCTTGATGGGGACGCTCTCGCCGGTGAGAACACCGGCTCGTCCCACGGCATCGCCCGGCGACAATCGCGCGATCTCGACATAGCGCCCCGCGTGCTCCGCGAGCAACCCGGCGACACCGGAGGTGACGATGTAGAGCGCCCGGCGTTCGTCCGGGCACTGCACGCCCACCTCGTAGATCATCTGCCCCGGCTCGAACTGTTTTCGATCCATGGCATCGGCGAGTTGGCCGAGCTCCGCGTCGCTGAGGGAACGGAACATCTCGATCTCGCGAAGCAGGCTCACGGCGTCCTTGGACAGATCATGCACGGGTTGACCAGAAGACAGCGGGATACCGTTGGCAAGGAAATGCCTGTGGATCTGATCGATCAGTTGATTGCGCACCTTTACCTTCGCACTCATCGCATCGACGTAGACCACCACCCGGTAGTCGACGTGCTTACCCTTCAGGCCAATGGCGGCGACGGTCGGCGGTGGCGCAAGGAGAATGCCGCGCGTACTGGTCACCGCGTCCGTCAACGCGGCGATGACGCTGGCAGGACGCGCATGCGTGGTTACCTGGATGGGTACATCCACGCCGTGCGTTTTCTCCGGACGGCTCTGGTTGATGATGTTCGACTTGGCCGCGGAACTGTTCGGTACGATGACGGTGTTGCCATCGCCGTTGAGCAGGGTCGTCGCCCGCCAGTTGCTCTCGATGACCTCTCCCTGGATATCCCCGATGGAGACCGAATCGCCGATGCTGAAAGGCTCCGTCGCACTGAGCACGACGCCGGAGAAAACGTCCGCGAGCGTGCTCTGCACCGCCAGGCCGATCACGATGGCCACGGCGCCCGAGGTCGCGAGCAGACCGCCGACCGGAAGATTGACGACAAACACGAGGCCGGCTAACAAGGCACCCATGAACGTGAGCGCGCGGACCACGTCGCGAAAGAGCTTTTCGCGCAGGCCCTGGGGAAGCACGAAGGCGCTCATCAGGGCCGTCGCGATCTGCGCGAACTGCAGCCACCACATCAGCTCCAGCGCCTGGGCAAGGAAATGACGCAGCGGTTGGTCCTTCCACGGCGCCTCGCCGAACGGGACCATGCCATAGGTCCACAGGACGTACGACAGCAGGAGGAACAGTGGTATCCGCACGAAAGTGTGCTGATTCCTGCCGCGGAAGCGCAGGAAACGCCAAGACAGGAAATCGAGGGCGAGAACGCCGATGCCCAATAACATGGCGCGATCGAGGAAGGTCACGTGTTCTCCCCGTGGGGCTTGGATGGCAGCGTCCATGCTTTCAGACTAACGGAGCCATCGTTTCACGGAATCGTGTATAGCGACAAGCTGACTATGCTTTTTTACAACGGTATCCCGATGTGTCGGCTCAGCCGGCGAAGCTGGATCACCAGGTCAAGCTTCGATATCCAGCCGGCGTCGTCCAGTTGCGCGCCCAGGATCGCCTCGAGCCGTGCCAACCGGTAGTTGAGCGTGTTCGGGTGGATGCCGAGGGCGCTGGCGGTGAGCTTCCGGTGCTGGCCCTGGTCGAAGTAGGTCGCCAGCGTGGACAGCAGTTCCGGCTCGATCGATATCCGTTCCAGCAGTGAGTTGAGGTAGCGCAGCACGTTGTCGGTGCCGAGCACGCTATCGGTCACGGCCTGGTCGGAATACAGGAACACCGGCGGGTCATCGCCACGACGCCGCCCCGCCTGCAAGGCCTTGAATGCCTCGTCCACCGAGGTCGCCCATCCCACGGCACCCTCGTTCATCAAGCCCACGCCGACGCCATGAACCTGCGAAACGGCGCGAACCAGCGAGTGCGCATGTGTCCGCATCCGGCGGTCGGTGGTGAGCATGGATTCGCCGCGCACTGCCGGGACCCAGATCACCAGCCGTCCCTGGTGTACTGCACTGACCAGGTCGTCGGTCGGCAGCTTGAGCTGCCGGGCGATAGCCAGCACCAGTTGCTCCACTTCGCTCTCGTGTCGCGAGGCGAGGATGTCCGGGATGGCAAGGTCGAGCGCCAGGGCAACGCGAGGCATGGTCGAGTCCAGCCCCAGGGACTCGCAAGCGCGGCGGAAGCCGCTTGCATCGTCCGGGAAACTGAAGACCACGCACACCAGCTCGTTGCGCAGCGATTCACGCCATCTCGCCTGCCGCTGCTGCTCGTCGACATAGGCGACGCCAATGGACTGCGCCAGCTGGTCGAAGAACCCGAGCAGGCAGGGACACACCGTGGTGAGTAGCCCTTCGAGGACCTCGCGCTCCTCCAGGCCCACTTCCACCATCGCCCCCCAAAGTTCCTGCGAACCGATGCGAATGGCCGCGAGCAGCGCCGTCAGCGGCACACCCAGATGCACGCGGCGCCGACCATAGGCCTCCAGAAGATCGCGGTCGCCCGGGCCTGGCGAACGGCCGCCGAGCAACGTCTTGAACCAAAGCGCCACGGAGAAGGCGACGTGGGCATGCACGTCATCCCTGTGCGGCCCGGGAAGCGTGCGATACGCCTCGTCCGAAACCGTGATTGCCGCATACACCCGCTCGACGATACGGGCTTGGTCACTGGCTAGTTGCTCGGTTTTTGCCCGTAGTTTTGACCCCATTTCGGGAATGGTTACCGATATCCGCACAACATCCCTTGCATCCGCTCGCGCCTGTTCGCGCTCAATGCCTGTTGTAGCAGTTGACACATGGTGGGCCCATCGTCAAAAACGTGGTTCGGCTTGTGGAGTTTCACAGTTGCCCACGCGCATACTCATTAAAGATGGCCGGCATGCCCGGCGCGCCATGGGAGGATCCGCTTGTCCATGCACACTCCGCGCCTGCAGGGCCGCCTTCGGGAGATGGCCCGGGCGATCGCCGAGGATCCCGAACCCATCGTTGCGCGGATCGGCCGTACGCTGATCGACAACGACCGGGACTATGCGGCCCTCTCTGCGACGGTCAAGCAGGACGTTCGTGACTTCCTCGCCTTCTCCGCCGGCGTGTGGTTCCGCACCATCCTGGAGGGCGATGCCCCCACCGAGGCCGAACTGCGTGTCCTGGGTGACACGGCGCGGCGCCGGGTGCACCAGGGGGTCAGCCTTACCTCCCTGCTGCGCGCCGTGCGCCTGGGCTCGCGCGAACTGTGGTCGACGCTGCTGGAGGTGGCAAAGGACGATGCCGAGGCTCGCGACGAACTCGTTCTGGTGTTCTCCACCTATCTGCTGGACTACTTCGACGATCTGGCCGAGCGCATCGCCTCGGCCTACCTCGACGAGCAATTCCAGCACGCACGCTGGCGGGACGCCCTGCGTTACGAGTTGACGAGCGTCATTTTCAGTTTTCCGGACGACGATGCGGCCTTTCACAAGGCGGCATCGGCTCTCGGCCTCGACCCGTCAGCCCCGCGCGTCTGCCTCGCGCTGGATGTGGTCATGCCGCAGGTACTCCCTTCCCACGTGGAGGGCGAACTCGATCGCACGCTCCTGGCCATCTCACGCTGCATCGGTATCCCCGCCGATGACCTCGTCCGTTCCTTGTACCGCGAGCGCCTGGTGATCTGGCTACCGTTGACCCGCGGGGACTCCGTGCTCGCCGCCGACAACCTCGTGCAGCGGCAGGCCACGGAACTCGCGAACGCGGTCAACTGCGTCAGGCGGGTCGGCATCGGCCTGATGAACCAGGGCGCCCGCGGCTGGTCGACCAGCATGGATGAAGCCTTCCGCGCGCTGGACCAGGGTCCGCGACTGGCCCCGCAACGCCGTGTGTTCGCTTTCTCGGACATGGTCCTCAATGAAAGCGTGTTGCGCAGCGGCAATGCCCTGCGCTATCTCGACGCCATGGTGGAACGCCTTTCCCACGAAGTCGAACTGCTCACGACACTCGCGGTGTTCTTCGACAGCGGCCAGCATCGCAAGCACGCGTCCGAGCAGTTGGGTATCCATCCCAATACATTGAACTACCGGCTTGGTCGCATCGAGGAGATCCTCGGCGGCTCGCTCGACGATGCCGCGTGGATGTCGCGACTGCACGTGGCGCTAACGCTGCGCCGCGCGAGCGAGCGCGATCCGCCTGTGTAAAAACACATCCTCGTTGTGGGTTCGCACGATGCACGCGTGGGGCCTCAGGCGGTTCAATGGTTCCCCTTGGCGCCCGGCCATGGAGACCTCGCATGGATCACTTCGTGCCGCGGGCAAGCGGCAGTCTTGCCGAACTGGCGATCGCGCTGGCTCGGCATCCGCAGGCCATCGTCGAGCGTGCGAGCCATGCACTGCTTGAGGGTGATCCGGCCTACGCGGCGCTGCCGCCATCCATACGGGCGGACGTGCGCGAGTCGGTGGAGTTCGCGACACGGCTATGGCTGAGGGCCATCGTCGACGGTCGCTCGCCCGGCGATGAAGAGCTCATGACGATGGCCGAGTCCAGCCGCCGTCGCGTGCACCAGGGCGTGCCCCTGCCCAGCCTTCTGCACGCCGTGCGCCTTGGCTCTCGTGAACTGTGGCACACCCTGCTCGAGCAATGCGGCAGCGGCCCGGAGAGTCGCGAGCAACTGCTCACCCTGTTCTCTCCCTTCCTGCTCGACTTCTTCGACGCCATCTCACAACGGCTCGCGTCCGCTTATGTCGACGAGCAATACCAACGCGCGCGCTGGCGGGATGCCCTGCGCTACGAACTGCTAACCATCATCTTCAGCTTCCCGGACGATGCGGCTGCCTTCCGACGCACGACGGAAGCCCTCGGTCTGGATCCCGAGACGCCACGAGTAGCCCTGGCCCTCGATGTCGACCTTTCCGAAGTACTGCCCTCGCGCATGGAGGGTGAACTGGATCGCATCGTGCTTTCGGTCTCGCGTTGCCTGAAAGTTTCTGCCGGTGAACTTGTCCGGACGTTTCACCGTGGCCATGTGCTGATCTGGCTACCGACGGTGCGCGGCGACTCCGTGCTTGCGACGGATACCTTCATGCGCGCCTATGCCAGCGAAGTCATGGACAGCACGCGCGACGTCCGCGCCGTTGGCATCGGCCTCATGAACGCCGGGCCGACCGGCTGGGCCGCGAGCGCCAACGAGGCGCTCCGCGCCCTCGAGTCGAGCCGGCTCACGGCGGTAGCCGGCCCGGTCTCCTCCTATTCCGACTTCGTCCTCCAGGAAAGTGCCCTGCGCTCGGACAGCGCCCTGCGCTACCTCGAGGCACTGATCGACCGCCTGTCACACGAGCAGGAGCTCCTGCAGACGCTGTCACTGTTCTTCGAATACGGCCAACACCGCAAGCAGGCCTCGGAGCGGCTGGGCATTCACCCAAACACCCTCAACTACCGACTCGGTCGCATCGAGGAAATCCTCGGCGCGGACCTGAGTGACATCAACTGGCTGGCCAAGCTCCACGTTGCCATTCAACTGCGGCAGGTCAGCGATCGTGCCGGTGCTACGGAGCGACCATGATTTCACCGACCATTTCCGTGTTCGGCTCATTCTTTCCCACCTGGCTGCTTTTCGCCTTGCTCGGGGTGATCTTCGCCTTCGTAGTGCGCGCCATCTGCGTGGCACGGCACTGGGATGCCGCGCTCCCGCTTCCGGTCCTTTTCTATCTGGCCTGCGCCGCGGCGTTTACGTTCGGCAGCTACCTCGTGTGGCTGGCATGAACGCGCCCTCGCGCCGTGCCGGCACGGTGGCGACCGTCATCGCCGTCGCCCTCGCGGTCGGTTTCTTCACGCTGGTGCTTTTCCGCATCGATTCGCAACCACGCACTCACGTGGCCTATCTGTATGCCGACACCACGGCACTCGCGCCCGACGTGGATGGGCGCATCGTCGCGATCCACGCACACGACAACCAGGCGGTGCATGCCGGTGACCTGCTGGTCGTGATCGACCCGGAACCGTATGAACTGCGGTTACGCCAGGCACACGCGCAGGTCGCCGCCCTCGAAGCACAGGTGAGCCTGGCTGGCCGTCAGGTCACCTCGCAGAACTCAGGCGCCCAGGCGGCGCAGACGAATGTCGTACGTGCACGGACACAGCTGAAACTCGCCGACGAAACGCTCGCGCGGCTACAGCCCATGGTCGCCCCCGGCTATGTCACCCAGCAGAAGCTGGACGAAGCCGTGGCCAACCAGCGCTCCGCCGCAGCCGCGCTGGACGCGGCATCGAGCCAGGCCGATCAGGCGCGGCAAGGCGTCAGCGACACGCACACGCTGGAAGCCCAGCTCGAAGGTGCCCGTGCCGCCCTGCTGCTGGCCGAACGCGACCTGCGCATGACGCGGCTGGTCGCGCCGTTCGACGGTGTGGTGACGGGGCTGCAGATTGCCGAAGGCACGTACGCAGTCGCCGGACACCCGCTGTTTACCCTGGTCGACGCGCGTCATTGGTACGCGGTGGCGGACTTCCGTGAGACCGATCTGGCAGGGATTGCCGTAGGGGACCGCGCAGCTGTCTGGCTGCTCGGCGATACGGCGCGCAGCGTAGCGGGTCATGTGGAGAGCCTCAGTCCCGGCGTGCAGGGTGACGTGGGGGGCGGTCCCGGACTCCCCACGGTGGAGCGGTCGCTGAAATGGGTGGTCATCGCCCAGCGTTTTCCCGTGCGGATCCTGCTCGATGACCCGCCTCCGGCACGCATGCGCATCGGCGCGACGGTGACCGTCGTCGTGCGGGGACCCCATGTTCACTGACGACCGGACGGCATGGGTGAATATCGTTCGCAGCGAGCTGAGGATGGACCGCGTGCGCTGGGTGCGCATGGCCAGCATGACCGGCTGCGCCACCTTCCTTGCGACGGTGTTCCTCGTCTTCCGCGTGCCCTTGCCCGCGTATGGCGCCTATGTGGTGCTCATGGCAGCGCAGCGCGATGTCGTCACGTCGATCACGCTGTCCATCGGTGCGCTTGCTGCCGCCACGGCCGGCATCGCCTTCAGCACCCTGTTGTATATCGCGGACGTCGGCGAGCCTGCGCTTCGGGTGCCGGCCATGGCCGTGGTGATGTTCGGGGCGATGTACCTGTCGCGCATGCCGAAGGTGGGACCGATCTTCTTCCTCAGCGGCTTCATGTTAGTGGTCACGCAGACGCTGGTCGACCAGATCCCGAATACCGAGGCGCTGACGCACCTGCTGTTGTGGCTGCTTCTGCTGGTCTTCTGCGCCTGCACCCTGGTACCGCTGGTCGAGCTTTTCGTCGGGCGCAAGCCCGGCGCGGTGTTCGCCGACGGCATTGGCGAACGGGTGGCCCTGCGCACGCCGACGATTTCCTTGCGCGAACTCACCACCCTGGCTTCGCGTCTCGGTCCGCGGGCGCTGCGTCGTCTCGCTGCCGCCGTGCAACTCGAACAAGTCGCGGCGATCCACTCAACCGCCGGGAACGACGCGCTACTGGCCCGCGCAACGCAGCATTTCGCCAGGCAACTGGACAACCCCGGCGATGAAACCGGCACGCCCCTGCCCCCGTCGCCTGCCCAGCGCGATCACGTGGCAAGGGTGAGGTTCGCCTTCAAGGCCACGCTCGCCGCCATGCTCTGTTACATCCTCTATTCGGGACTGGACTGGTCAGGTATCCGCACCTCGATCATCACCTGCTTCTTCGTCGCCCTGAGCAGCACAGGCGAAACCATCCACAAACTCGGGCTTCGACTCTCCGGAGCGCTTATCGGCGGCGTACTGGCCGGTGTGTCGATCGTCTTCCTGTTTCCCGTCATGGACGATATCGGCGGTTTCGTCGTGCTGTTCGCTTCGGTCACCCTGCTCTGCACATGGGTAGCCACCGCCAGCCCGCTGCTCGCCTATGCCGGCCTGCAGATGGCCTTTGCCTTCTACCTCGGCGTGCTTCAGGACAGCGGACCGACCGATGACCTCACGGTGCTGCGCGATCGACTGGTCGGCATCGTGCTGGGCAATGTCGCCATGTCGCTGGTGTTCTCGACGCTATGGCCCGTCAGCACGACCGCGGCGGCGAAGGCCGTGCTCGCCCGTGTGATCAGGCGGCAGGCGCGGCTGCTCAACGAAAAAAAGCCGCCGGCCGCGGTGGACATCGTCGCCACCGCCGTCGACCTGGAAGAAGGGTCGCGCCTGAGCCTGCTTGCGTCCTTCGATATCGGTGAAGCGCGACACCCGGAGGCTGCACCGCTGGGCATGCTTGCGCCGCTCGCGCAGGTGGTGGCCTGGTCCAACGTGTGCCTTGTGGAACCCGGTGCAGACGAAGGCATCCGCGCGTCGATGCTCAAGGCGCTGGATGCGCTGGACGAGGAGACGACACATGCACGTTAGCCCTCGCGCAGCCTTTTACGCGCTTGCGTTGCTGTCCCGGGCAGCCATGGCCACACCTCCCGAAGAGGCACCGGTCCATGTCGTTCCCGGCCAGCGCTACGATCTCGCGGCGCTGATCGACATGGCCGAACAGCTCAGTCCCGAAACACGCGAGGCCTGGAATGAAGCGCGCGCCGCGGCAGCAGGCGCCGGCATCGCGCGCAGCGCCTACCTGCCGCAGATTGCCATCGAAGCACTTGGCGGTGCGCAGCGAACGCCACTGCCGGTGCCATCGAATCTCGTTCCCAAGGGCTACTTCGTCTCCGACACACGCGAGGTCATTCCCACCCTTACCGCAAAGTGGTTGCTGTTCGACTTCGGGCGGCGCGATGCCAATCTCGACCGTGCCAACGCGCAGACCTTTATCGCCAACGTCGCGTTCACCGGCGCTCACCAGACGCTCGTTTACACGGTCAGCCACGACTATTACGCGCTCGGCGCGTCCGCTGGCAAGCTGGGTGCCGCGAAGAAAGGTCTCGACACCGCGCGTATCGACAACGACGCGGTGAGTGAGCGCCGCCAACGTGGTGTTGCCACCTCGGTCGAGCAGGCACGCTCGGACCGACAGCTTGCGCAGGCGCGGTTCACCGTGGTCCGCGCGCAGGGCACGGCCGACCTCGCGCGCGCTACCCTCATCGCCGATATCGGCTTGCCGGCCGGGAGCGCACTGGAGGTTGCCGACAATGCCGCCGAGGTGCTTCCGCTTCCGCCTGCCAGCAACGTGGACAAGTACGTGAACGAGGCCTTGTCCGACCGGCCGGACCTGATCGCTGCGAAAGGCAAGATCGACGCGGCCGATGCGGCGATACGCGAAGCGTCCGCGGATTTTCGACCCACCATCGGTGCCACCGGACAGGCCTTCTTCAACGACGGGCGCCTTCGTTCGGACGGCGGGCCCTGGTCGTCCGTTCACCGGCCGGGTGGCGCGATCTTCCTGCAGTTCTCATGGACGCTCTTCGACGGCGGCGCCCGGCGGTCGAAGCTGGCCCTCGCGACCGCCCAGCGCGATGCCGCGACGGATGCCTATCACCGGTCCCGGGACGTCGCCGGCAAGCAGGTCGCCGAGGCCTTCAGTGCCTTGCAGACCGCGCTCGCCTCGGCAACCGCGGCCGCTGAAGTCACGCGCACCGCGACCATCGCCCATGATGCTTCGCTGGCTGCCTTCCGCCATGGCCTGGCGACCTTTGACGACCTGGCTGGCGAAGCCAATGCGCTGAGCACGGCACGGGCCGACGAGGAGGACGCGCGCGCCAGTGCTTTCACGGCGGCCGCCGCATTAGCGTTGGCAACCGGTCAGTCCAGGGCGACCGCGGAGCGCCTGCCATGACCGCTGACACGGTCCGACTGACGATGCGCGGCTTCAGATGCCCCCTCACCGGTCCAGACCATGCCCCTTCAAGGTGAGCGAAATATCGAAATGCCAGATATTGCGCGAGCCATTTTCCGGTGAGGCCAGACGATGCTGTAGCGATCCCAGGTCGTCGTGAACTTTCGGATAACGCGGACCATCGGAGCGGTTGCTTGACAGGTAGAGCTCGCCGAAGACGCGACCAGGCACCGGGGCGATGTCCAGCGATGCGCTGTTGATGTCGCCGGGAAGACGCTCCGGCTTCGCCCATTTCCCATCGTCCCCCCGGAAGCTGATGTAGATGTCAGTGCTACCGACCGAATCGCCCTCGTTGCCCGAGTACACGATGTAACGCTCCTGGGGATCGATACCAGGGTCCATGCGGTTCTGCGCCACGTCACCGAGCTCGACACGCTCCGGCGGCGAGTACCCCGACGGCGTGCGCCTTGCGACATAAATCTGATACAGCTTGCCCGAGTCGGGACGATGGGCGGAGAAGTAAATGTTGCCGTTGGCGGCGATGGATGGATTGTAGATCTGCGCGCCGTCGTTGAGCTGCCCATCGACATGTACCGGCGCACTCCACTTACCGTTCGGCTGTTGTTCGACGTACCAGAGATTCGTGCCCGGGAACTGCTTGCCACCCAGCTCCGCGACGAGCGCGGTACCGCCTTCCTGCACGGGACGGTTCGACACGAAGTAGAGACGCTTGCCGTCCGGTGAAATGGCCGGTTCAGAGTCGTGCCACTGCCCGGAGAACGGCGCGATCTCGGGCGTGGACCACTGCTTTCCGTCGCGGCGCGAGACCAGGATCGTATCGTCCTTCTCTGCAAAGTCCGATCGCATGAAATAGACAGTCTTCCCATCGGGGGTCACCGCCGCGGACGTCTCCTGCAGTCCCGTGGAGATGACACCGGGGGCCAGCAGCTCGCCGGCCATGGCAGTGGCGGCGATAAGGCCGAGAAAGAGACTGGTCGTCAGGATGTAGGTGCTCGATCGCATGACTTGTTCCTCGTCACAGGGTGGCTTGACCCCATGAACGATGAGCCTTCGCGAAGGCACCCGCATGCGAAATGTGATCGATGGTGTTGCGTGTGGGACGAACGGCGCGCAGCGCGGTGCGAACGGTCAGCTCATGCCCAACGCATGGCGCGCACTTGCGCGAAAGCGGCGGCTGAGGTTGAGCCGCGTACCGTCATGCAGAACCACTTCCGCACTGCCCTGGAAGAGCGGATGCACTTCGGCGATACGGTCCACATTGACCACGATGCCCCGGTGGATGCGAAGGAATCGCGTGGGGTCGAGCGTCGCCAGCAGTCCCGTCAGCGGTTCACGATGCAGGTGTGATGTACCGGCGGCATGGATACGTACGTAGTTGCCATCCGCGCGGATCCAGTCGATGTCCGCGGTAGCGATGACGCGGATATGTTCGCCGCTCGGCACACTGATCCGTTGCAGGTACGACGTCGCCGCGGTTGTCGGGGCGACGTTGAGGCCCTGCCAGTGCTGCCGCACCCGACACATGGCCTGGTCGAACCGGGCCTGGTCGATCGGCTTCAGCAGGTAGTCGATGGCATTGGCGTCAAAAGCCCGCAAGGCGTGCTGGCCGTAGGCTGTCGCGAAGACGATCATTGGCAACGCAGTTCGCTGCATCCCGTGCAGAAGACGGAAGCCGTCCATCCCGGGCATGCGGATGTCCAGGAAGAGGAGCTCCGGCTCCAGTGCCGCGATGGCCTGCTTCGCCTCAGCTGCGTTGCCGCACTCACCCACGACGGCGATATCCGGGTGCGAGGCCAGCGCCTGGCGAAGCGCAAGGCGCGCGAGCATTTCATCGTCGACGAGCAATGCACGGATGGCCGGCGCGCTCATGCCACCTGCTCCCGGTACGGGAAGCGCATCTCCACGCGCGTGCCACCATCGGCGCGCCGCGACAGCTCGAGCGTGGCCGAGCCACCGAAAAGCATGTTCAGCCGGGTTCGCGTGTTTCCCAGGCCAATGCCGTCTTTGGCACCCTCCGGCGGCAGTCCGAGCCCGTCGTCGTCGACCTGCACGTGCAGATCGTCGCCATGGCGACGCGTCACGATACACAGCGTGCCCCGCTCGGGCTTGTCCAGGAGGCCGTGTCGCAGGGCGTTTTCCACAAGCGGCTGCAGGATCATGTTGGGCACAAGCGCACGCACCGTGTCGCCGGCTACATCCATATGGGTGACCAGCCGGTCCTGGAAACGCACCTGCTGGATACCGAGGTAGCACTCCAGGAACTCGAGCTCACGCGACAGCGGTACCTGTTGCGCGTGCCGCTCCTCCAGCGTGAGCCGGAGGAAATCGCTGAGCCGCGAAATCATCAGGCGCGCCTGCATGGGATCGGCAAGCGCGAGCGCCGAGATGGCATTCAACGTATTGAAGAGGAAATGTGGCTGAAGTTGCACGCGAAGCGTCTGCAGCTGGGATTGGACGAGCTGCGTTTCCAGGTGTGAGTTACGCAGTCGCTCGTCGCGCAGACGCTGCTGCGAGTCGATCGCGCGAAGCAATACCAGCAACACCCAGTACGTGATGAAACTCAGGTGGGCGTTGTAGACGAACTGCATGTGCACGAAGGCCCCGAAGGAAATGTCCTTCATCGAAGGCGATGGCCCGCAGATCGACCAGTACAGGGTCAGCGTGAGCAGGACCTGCGCCGTCGCCAGAACCAGACCGGCCGGCACATGGATGGCAAGGAAGCGACCCCAGTTTTCCTTGGTGGTCACCCGGCCAAGCCAGGCGACCAGCGGCGTGATGAACATCCACAGGTAGAAGTCGATGAAGGTCCAGATGAGGGGCCTGCCCCAACCGACACTGTGGCCTTCCGCGCGGGAAGAGATCACCGAACTCGCTGCATAGGACACGGCAAGTACTGTCCACAGGGCCAGCACGAGGCCCCACTTCTTCCACGCTGGCCATGTCATCGGATCGGTCACGGCGTTTTCCCCAACGGAACGGGTCAAGTATGCGAGGGGTTCCAGGTCCAGAACAGTGCCGTCAGTCGGGTGCATGGTGGAACGCTACGACAAGATGGCGCGGGTGTCCTGCGCAACAGGGCGGACGGCGTGGCGCCTGTGACAAGCGGTACGGTTCGCGTGTCTAACGGTCGTCGCAACTACGCCGGACGGATGAATGCCACCAGCGCCCGGGCAGCGGGTGTGAACGCGATCGGCCCGGTAATGACCATGCTGACGATGATCGTGGAAACGCCCCAGATATAGGCCGGATGCACGCGACGCCGGATGATCATGTCGTAGATCGGCCCGGCCAGGCCGAAAGCCAGAATGGCGGCAAACATCACCATGGGCGCGGCGCGGCCAAACGATTCCATCGGCAACAGCCGCCCGATGCCGGGACCGAGGATGGAGATGGTCGCGCAGAGCATCAGGCGCTTGTGCCACTCCGCCTTCTTGCGCGCAAGCACGCCCGCGGTAACCAGGCCACCGAACACCACGATGCCGATCGTGTTCATCACGAGGAATAGCGGCGGCGGGAAGAACGACGGCACGGCGTTGAAGCGAATCGCGAACAGAGTAGCCGCCAACCCCATCACGAGCATCGCGAAGGCGAGCGCCGCGCCAATCCATCCGATCCGGCGGTGAAGCTTCAGCGAGCCGCGCGCGACGATTGCCGGTTGCGCGACGAACAGCACGATCCACAGCGTGAAAACCATGCCGTGGATGGCCAGCAGAAGCGGAAACCTCGTACCGGCCGTGAAATCGTCCGGCACCGTGCGCGAGAAGCCGGCAATGATGACCGCTGCCATCGCCAACGACATGACAAGGTAAAACGGCGGCCGCACGACCCTCGACGAGGTCCGGCCAATGTCCACGCTGCTCATTCCTCATCCCCGGGAAAGCTGCCACGAACGAGCCTAGCGGCGTGCGGCCGCTTCCGATAGCGCCCAAAAGTCGGGTACGGAGAGGTATGTCGCAAGGATTACGGAGATGCGTCGTGCCGATGGAGCGCCGTGATGATCCTCGCGACCACCTCGCCGATGCCTGTGCCGCCGTGGATGCTGATGCCAAGGCGCGCAACGACCAGCCGCTCCGACGGCACGATCACGATGTACTGACCGAAGGCACCGCGGGCGAAGTACATGTCTTTCGGCAGCTCCGGCAGACCCCACGGGGCGTCCCAGACCGGCACGCTGCCCTTGTTGACGAGGTTGGTCCAGAAACCCGCGCCATAGCCCGTATCGAGCGTCTGCGAGTGGCTGTAAGACACCCAGCCCTCGGGGAGGAGGCGTTGGCCGTTGACCACGCCGTCGTCGAGGTAAAGCTGTCCGAAGCGAGCAAAGTCCCGGGTGGAGGCGTAGACATGGCTCGAACCAACGGGCGTGCCCGCCCCATCGGTCTCGATCACCGCGTGGCGCATTCCCAATGGCGTGAAAAGCTCGCTGCGCACGAAGCGTTCCGCGGCGACGGCATCGCGAGCGCCTGCAGCATCCATCGCCATGCGCGAGAGCAGCACGTAACCGAGGTTGCTATACGCCCAGGCGGTACCGGGTGGATGCCCTGGCGGCACGGTGGCCGCATACCGGGCCATGTCGCTTTCGAGGAAGAACATGCGCGACATCGGGTTGAGCGGACCGTCGGTCTCGTCGAAAGGCAGGCCACTATCCATTCGCAGCAGGTGATCGACGGTGCCATCCCTGCGAAGCCTGCCCTGGCCGACCAGAATGCCGACCACGGCGTTGGTGACCGACTTCGACAGGGAATGCCCCCAGATCGGCGTTTTCGGCCCATAGCCGGGCGCATAGCGCTCCGCGATCAGTTTGCCGTCGTGGAGCACGACGATGCCCTTGGTCAGTCGCGGATTCTTCGGGTCGGGTTCGGAAAAGGCCTCGTCGAGCGCCTGACGGATGGCCGGGTCGGTGGGCTCGACGACCACGGAGCCCATGGGGTCGGACACATCGCCGGCATCGTTAACATCCGTGGTACTGGCGGGACCAAGGCCAGCGACATCGGGCACTTCCTCGTTGCCGTGAATGAGCAGGCATCCCAGCCCATCCCGATACACCGCCCGCGCCCCGAATGCGCCCAGCACCGTCGTCCGCACCTCGCGCCGTTGGCTGTCGACATCGTATCGAAGCGCCCATCCGATGCTGCGCATGTTCGGCAGCTGCTCCTCGCGGAAGAGGCGGTCGGGATCCACGTGCGAGATGAAGGCCGCGCCGCAAAGCGAACGGCTCACCGAGTTGGTCGCCGTGCGGAAGAGATCGCCGACCGATAGCGCATGGAAGCCGGCTGCCCCCGCCACGAGGACCACCACCACGCCGCCGACGATCTTGATGCTGCGAGAAACCATGCGCCCTTCCCTCCCCTCTGGTCAGGGCAGTACTTTCGCCCCTCACCGCCGCGCGTGCCAGCGGTAAGGGACGAACCGTGCAGAATCGGGGACGAAGGGGCGCAGAGCCTTCGGTGCCCACCCTCGCTGCTCAGACAGTCCTCCGCGCTCGGTTCGGAAGACCGCTTCGCGGCCCATGTCTTATGTGGCCTGCGGCCGCTCACTTGTGCGGAACTCGCCTCGAGGGTGGGCACCGAAGGCTCTCCCGAGCCCTGAGGTTCGCGTGGGTCGAGCCAAAGCGCGCGCGGCAGCATCGTCGGCCGGCATGTCAGCACGGGCGCGAGGAAGGTGTTGGGCAACCGGGTGCTAGCAACCGCGTCCGCATCGCCCCGGGCTCCGACAACGGTCGGGGGCAACGACGGCACCACGCAACGGCTCTCCTTCCACCCAACCGTATCGTCGTGAGAGACCTTGGTGTCCACCCTCGAGGCGAGTTCCGCACAAGTGGAGCGGCCGTAGGCCAGATAGATACATGGGCCGCGAAGCGGCCTTCCGCACCGAACGCGGAGGACTGTCTGAGCAGCGAGGGTGGGCACCAAGGTCTCCCCCGCGAGACGCCCAAGTGTAGAGGGCGACGGCGACGGCGAGCCATGCGCGAGGTGCGAAAGAATGCACGGCCTGAAAGCTGAGCGCCCGGCCCCGGTAATCCGCGAAGAACTTTTTCCTTGCTCTGACCGGGAGTAATATCCGGGGCGGCAGAGATTCCGGAGGCTAGCCATGAATGACCGGAACACGTTCACATCTTCGTCGGACATCATCAGCGACGCTGCGGAGCTCGCCGATGCGGTGGTCTCCAAGGACCTGACCGAAGCCCGGTTCCTGGCCGCCCTGGTTGTCATAGAAGCGCGTGAATCAGGCCAGCTGCGGATCATGGCCGCGGCGGCGAGCGTGATGGCTGCGCTGGGCACGAACGAAGCCGCTCCGCTGCCGGAGCTGGGCGTCGCGCTTCTGGACCTCGCGGATGAACTGGCGACGCTTGCGGCAAGCCATGCTGTCGCTCACCCGGATATTGCCTGGATAAAGTTCTCAGGCAGGCGATCGATGGCGACTGTCCCGGATCATCCCAGGCCTGCCCGCTCGCCACGAGTCCTGATCGTGGAAGACGACCCGACGCTCACGGACACCATGGTCCAGGCACTGGCGCGTTCGGGCATGACGGTGGTCGGTTGCGCAAGAGACGCCCGGACCGCCAATCAGATGCTGCGCCGACAACCGACGGTCGTCCTCGTGGACTACACCTTGCTGGACGGCCAGTGCGACTCCTTCATCGACCGCGTTCGTGCCACCGGGCTTCCCGTCGCAATGCTCACGGGCTTCCGGCCCAATGAGCTGCCCACGAAATACCGCCAGCTACCCATCCTGAGCAAGCCGTACGGAATAGACGCGTTGACGGCCCTGGTAGAGCGCCTCGGCTAGAAATTCGGTGACGCCTCCCATAGGAGCCGCTTCAACGCCGAAAGATCCTACGCCAAGGCCGCACGCGCGTATGAGCATTGGGACGTCCATACTTCCATCTTCACTTGACTTTGACTACGAGCCATGTGAATCCTCTGGAAGTCAATACAGCCCGAAGCCCCTCGCATGCCGAATTCACCGTCCCTGGCGATCGTTTACGAACACCCCGAATGGTTCAAACCGCTCTTCGCCACACTCGATCGTCGCGGCGTGGCGTACCAGGCCATCCAGTTCCAGGACCATGGATTCGATATCGCGGAGAAGGACGCACCGGCTCCGTTGGTGTTCAGCCGCCTGGCGATGAGCTCGTTCCTGCGTCAGGACGAGCACCCCATTTTCTACGCGCAATCGCTTTACGCGCACTGGGAGTTGAACGGTACGCGGGTGATCAACGGTACCCCCGCCCTCGCCATCGACGCGTCCAAGGCGCGCCAGATGTCGGTGATCAAGTCGCTGGGCCTGGATATCCCCGCCACGCATGTCGTTCATCGGCAGGCCGACATCGTCGCCGCCACGAAAGGCCTTCGCTTTCCTGTCATCGTGAAGGTGAACATCGGTGGGTCGGGCGCCGGAGTGTCACGCTACGACACGCTGGACGAGTTGAAGCAGGCCGTTGCCGACGGCACCACGCCGAAGGGCATCGACAGCGTCACCCTGGTGCAGGAATACATCCCCGCGCGCGACCAGCACATGGTTCGCATGGAAACCCTGGACGGCAAGTTTCTTTACGCCATCTCCCTCAATACCGACGGCGGAACGTTCGACCTGTGCCCCGCCGATGTCTGCCTGATCGACAAGCCGACGGTCACGGTGCGCGAGTACAGGCCCGATCCGGAAGCCATCCGCGCGGTCGAAGCCATCGCTCGCGCAGCGAAGCTCGATATCGGCGGCATCGAGTTCATGATCGACGATCGCGACGGCGCCCGTCGCTTCTACGACATCAACGGCCTTTCCAATTTCGTCGCCGACCCGCTCAACGTGCTGGGCTGGGATCCACACGAGAAGCTGGTCGACTACCTGACACACGCCATCGACGCCACCACGGGGAAAGCAGCATGAGGTATGGATTCTGGGCACCGGTTTTCGGCGGATGGTTACGCAACGTCCGCGATGAAAACATGGAAGCCAGCTGGGAGTATCTCAGCCGCCTTTGCCGACGCGCCGAGGAGATTGGCTACGATCTCACGCTCATCGCCGAACTGAACCTCAACGACATCAAGGGTGTTACCGAGCCCGCGCTTGACGCCTGGTCGAGTGCGGCCGCGCTGGCGGCGGTGACGCACAAGCTGGAGATCATGGTGGCGGTGCGCCCCAATTTTCACCAGCCAGCCTTGTTCGCCAAGCAGGCCGCCAATATCGACCGCATCTCCGGCGGCCGGCTTGCCCTGAACGTGGTGTCCTCCTGGTGGGCTGACGAGGCCAACCAGTACGGCCTGCAATTCGACCAGCACGACGACCGTTACGCACGAACAAACGAGTGGCTTCAGGTGGTCGACGGTCTCTGGTCGCAGACCCCCTTCACCTTCACGGGCGAGCGCTACCAGCTGAAAGATGCCATCTGCGAACCGAAGCCGCTTTCGTCGCCCCGTCCCACCATCTATGCCGGTGGAGAATCCGAGGCGGCCAAGTCACTCATCGCCGAACGCTGCGACGCCTATGTCATGCACGGCGACGAACCCGAATTCATTGCCGAGAAGATCGCGGACATGCGAGCCCGTCGTGAACGCCTCGGCTTGCCGCCGATGCAATACGGCATGGCCGCCTATGCGATCGTGCGGGACACCGAAGAAGAGGCGCTGGCCGAAGTCGAGCGCATCACGGAACTGGACACCGAGGCTCCCGGCTTCGCCAACTTCGACCAGTGGCTTTCCGGAACCCAGCTCGAGCGCGAGCTGAAGATCAAGGAATACTCCGTGTCCAATCGCGGCCTGCGTCCCGGCCTGGTCGGTACGCCCGAGCAGGTCCGTGCACGCATCGCCGAATTCTCCGCCGCGGGCCTCGACCTGCTGTTGTTGCAGATGAGCCCGCAGCTGGAGGAAATGGAGCGGTTTTCACGGCAGGTGATCCAGCTCACCAGCGATAGCTGACCCGCGTGTAGAGATAACGCCCGCTGTAGCCGAACGGTGAGTAATCCGGGTACGGCCATGTGCCACCCACGGCGCCATCGCTTCCGGCTTTGTACTTCTGTGGGTAGACATTGGTGAGGTTGTCGGCACCCGCGGTGAACGTCCAGCCGCTTAGCGCGTAGCTGGCCGACAGGTCCAGCAACCAGCGCGCCGGGAAGACCTGGTCGAAGCCGGGGTTGCTGACCGGATCCTGGTTGACGGTGAACTGGCCATAGCGGGTAAGCGCGCCGTGCAGGTTCCAGTGACCAAGGCCGTAGTCGGTTCCCAGAGCGATCTTGTCGCGCGGCGCACCGTTCGTGATGTAGCCCTGCGCGATATGGCCTACCCGTACCAGCTCCAGCCCGTTCTCCGCCAACGCGGGGGGATTGGGCGCGACGGAAAGGATCGACGTGTGGTTGCGATTGTAGGCAGCGGTGAACTGCAGCGTCCCGGCCGTGCCGAGGTCGAGGCGATAACCGCTGCTGAAGTCGACACCGCGCGTGCGTGTCTTCAGGGCATTGGTGAAGTAACTGCCACCCTGGATATTCGAGAAGCCCTGGCTTTGCAGATACCCCTGAACCTGGTCGCCGACGAGGTTCTCCGAAGGCACGATGCGATCACCGATGGTGATCTGGTAGAGGTCCAGCGAAAGCGTCCACGCGCCTGGCGCGTATACCGCGCCAAGGGTGTAGTTGTGCGACTTCTCGGCCTTCAGGGGCTCGGCCCCAAGGGCCTGTGCCACCGGGTCGTTCACGGCAAAGTTGCGGATCTGCGTCGGCATGCCGCCGATCACATTGGTCGACGTGGTGGAGTAGTACTGCTGGGGCAGCGAAGGCGCGCGGAAACCCGTACCGGCGGTACCGCGCAGCGCGAAGCTATCGGTAAAGTCATAGCGCGCCGACAACGTGCCCGAGGTCGTGTTGCCGAAGTCTGTGTAGTCTTCATGACGCACGGCCAGTGAGCCACTGAGCTTGTCGGTGATCTGGTTCTCGAGGCTCACGTACTCGGCAACATCGTGGCGGCTATGCTTACCGGAATCCCCAGGGGTGAAACCGGGAAACCCCTGCGAGCCCGTGCCGAAATACGAGGCCGGATCGCCCGGCTCGATTGCGTACTCCTGATGCAGGTATTCGACACCGAAGGCCAGCGTCACCGGGTTATCCAGCCATCCCAGCGCAAGATCCCGGGCGATGTCGACGTCGAAGGCCTTCTGCGTGGCGATCAGCCGGCCAGCGTTGAAACGCGTGGGGCTGGCCGCGCCCAGGTCCACGTTGAGCGTATGGATCGGATCGATGCTCACCCGGTTACGGCCGTAATTGCCGCTGATGTCCCAACGCCAGCCGCTTTGGGTTGTACCGCGAACACCGGCGACGATGGCGCTGTCGATCGACCGCACATCGTTGAGCGGCAGATAGCCATCGGGATAGATGGACGGCACGTTGCGCGTTCCGTTGTACGTGCGAAAGAGCGCCGGCGACGTGCCTTCGCGACTGCTGGTATCGGCGAAGGCGTAGAAGTCCACGTTCGACGCCAGGGCGTACTGGACGTTCAACAGCGCCTGGTGGGTGCGGATATCCGGCTCGCCGATCCGCTGCGTGCGCTGGCCGTACACCGGCGAGGTGGGATCGCGATAGTCGCGCCCGCCACGATCGGTGGCATCCGCATGGCCGTCGACCACGCTCAGCCGCGCCCAGCCCTTGTTACCGCCAAGAGGCACGCCAAGACTGGCTTCTCCCTGCCACTGTTTACCGTCGCCGGCGCTGTATCGGCCAGCGGTGATACTGGCCTCGTTGGTTCCCGGACCTGCGGCACCCTTCAGGACAATATTGATCACGCCCGCGATCGCGTCCGACCCATATTGTGCCGACGCGCCATCGCGCAGGATCTCGATGTGATCGATGGCCGAAAGCGGAATGGAGTTGAGATCGGCCGGTGCGGAGCCGCGGCCCAGTGCCCCCTGCAGGTTGAGCAAAGCGCCTGTGTGCCAACGCTTTCCGTTGACCAGAACCAGCGTCTCGTCCGGGGATAGACCACGCAATGCGGCCGGACGCACGATGCCCGAGCCGTCATTTCCCGGGGCCCGGGGAAAGTTGAGCGACGGAGCCAGCCGCGACAGCACCGCGCCGAGCTGCGTATCGCCGAAGGACTGGAGATCCTGCGCGGAAACGACGTCGATGGGCGACAGGCTGCTGCTCTGGCTACGGTTGACCGAGCGGGTCCCGGTCACCACGACGGTTTGCAGTTTCGTGGCCGAATCGCTGCCATCGCCCGTGGGTTTGTCCTGGGCGTGGGTCGCGTTGGTATACAGGGCGGCCGCGATCAGCACGGACAGGGCGACGCGCGAGGGCTGGGGATGCCTCATGGGGTATTCCTTTGTTTTTTCAGGCAACGCCGTGACGACGCGGCATCGAGCCGCGCGGCGCGCGTGGGACCGGGGAGCGAGCCGCCGGATCGGCGGTCGGGCTCAGCGCCTTAGCGCTGGCGGATCAGGCAGTGCGGCAACAACAACACGCAGCGATCGACGAAGCGACGGCCGTGGAATGCGTGTGGGTGAGCTGCTGCGGGATCAAGATGGTGTTGCCTCGCGATGTGTCCAGGGGGACGGGACGTTTAGATGTCCGAACCTCGCCACATGCTGCTGCAGGAAGTTTCGAATGTCAACTTCTTGCCAAAGGCATTCACAGGCAATTCGACGTACGTGTGGACAAGACAGGCGACAAGTACGGCCACGCCGACACACGTGAGCCACGCCAATCCGTATGGCATGCCCTGGTCGATCAGGATCGGCATGGTCACGTAACCGATCATCGAATGGACCAGGTACAGCGGGAAGCTGATGTCGGCAAGGAAATCGAGAATCCGGTTTTTCCTGAATCGGTTCTTTGCGAGGTAACACACCCAGAAAAGTACGAGGGCGTACGTGTAGTTCTTTACCAGTGGCCCGAAATATTGCTGTTCATAGAACGAACCGATCGCGACGAACAGACCGAAGATGATCAGCCCGTAACCGAACGCCGTGACCGCATCGAGTTCGTGGTAAAGCACGTAATAGAACAGGCAGCCGAGGAACATGAAACTCATGAACTTCGTATCCGAGATCAGGTACGAGAAGAACGATCCCGGATCCAGGCCATGCGTGGCGACATACGCGCCGACGCAGCACAGCGCAAGGAACCCGATAGAAAGCATGACGACCTTGTGTGCGCTCTTCCCGATCAGGGTGATCAAGGCGAACACGAGGTAGAACTTCACCTCCACGGCCAGCGACCAGCAGACGAAGTCCAGCGACGGTATGCCCGCCGCGCTATGAAGCAGTGGAAGATTGCGCGTGACGAAGGGCCAGGTGACCCGATCGGAAAGTGGCGTCGACCAGTACCGGGAACTGACTACGTACATGACCAGGCTGATCAGCAGGCAGAACCAGTACACAGGGTAGATGCGGAAGAACCGCCGCACGAGGAACTGCCCGGTCGAGAGATTCCTGAGGCTGACCGGGATGACGAAGCCGCTGATGAGGAAGAACACGGCGACACCGAAAGCGCCGTAGAGAAACCCGCCTGCCCCCGGCGCCAGGACATGCCGCGTGTATGCCGGCTGCAACGGGACGAAGCTCGCGGGCACCCCGACGATCGCGAGCACGGCTGGCACGAAGAAGATCCCCCAGTAGTGGTTCAGCACGACAGACAGCGCCGCGATGGCTCGCAACTGGTTGGCAAAGACGATCTTCATGGCATGTGGCACTTCCTGTAGGAGCCGCTTCAGCGGCGAAACGGGTCCGCCGTAACCTGGCCCGCTGCCGCGGGATCGCCGATGAATCGGCTCCTACGACAGCTGGGTCCGCCGTAACCTGGCCCGCTGCCGCGGGATCGCCGGCATAGCCGGCTCCCACAGCCGGCATAGCCGGCTCCCACAGGGTGAGTGCTCTTTAGAGGCTGGAAGGTTATGCCTCAGCCTGCCCGGGCTTGCTCCGCATGCACCACGAAGGCGAGGGCCTGCTGCAGCTCGCCGTAGCCGACCGGTTTGACGAGGTGGTAGTCGAAGCCTGCGCGGGTGGTTGCTGCCTTGTCGGCCTCCTGCCCCCACCCGGTCTGCGCGACGATGGGAAGATGCCCCAGGGCGGGATCCTCGCGGAAGGCGCGGCATACGGCGTAGCCGTCGATCGAAGGCATACCGATATCCAGCAACACTACATCCGGCCGGAAATCACGGGCGGCATCGAGGGCCGTCCGTCCGTCGAGCACGAGCTGGTGCTCGTGTCCCATGTCGTTCAGCAGCCAGCCTATGGTCTTGGCGATGTCCGCGTTGTCATCGATGACGAGGATCCTCAGCGCCCGACCGTTCAAGCCGGTGTCCGGAATGACACGCGCCGCGGCTTCGTCCTCGCTCGGCATGAGTAGCGGAAGGCGAACAGTGAAGCTACTTCCCGCGTTCTCTCCGTCGCTGCTTACAGCGATCGACCCTTCATGCATCGACACAAGCTGTTTCACCAGCGCCAGGCCGATGCCGAGCCCACCCTGCGAACGGGTCAGGTGTTCGCCCACCTGGGTGAACAACTCGAAGACGTTCGCCTGCATGGTCAACGGAATACCCATGCCGTTGTCCGAAACCGCAATGACGACATCCTGCGCATCGCGGTACGCGTCCAGCGTGATGCTGCCTGCCGAAGGCGTGTACTTGGCCGCGTTGTTGAGCAGGTTCCCGACCACTTGCGTCAAGCGGGTCTTGTCACCGTTGACCCACAGCGCATCAGGCCCCGTGTTGACCCGCAGGGTGTGGTTACCACCGTCAATGAACGGCTGGCTCGCCTCGAGCGCCGCATGGATGATATCTGCCACCTCGACCTTTTCACGCTTGAGGACGATCTTGCCCTGGCTGACCCGGGAGACATCGAGCAGGTCGTCAACCAGGCGCACCAGGTGCACCAGCTGCCGGTCCATGACACCGTGGATCTGTGTGGTCCTCTCAGGTGTCGGCTGGCCCCTGAGCACGTCAAGGCCCATCCGCAACGGCGTGAGCGGATTGCGTAGCTCGTGGGCAAGAATGGCCAGGAACTGGTCCTTGTAACGATCCGATCGGGTCAGGGTTTCGGCATAGGCTTCGAGTTCGTCGCGCTGCGCGGCTATCTGCTGCTTCTGGCGATGCAGGTCGAAGAAGACCCTCGTCTTGCTGCGCAGGATGTCCCATTCGACGGGCTTCTGGATGAAGTCGACGGCGCCGGCCTCGTAACCCCGGAACTTCCTTTGGTTATCCGTGTTGCTCGCCGTCAGGAAAATGATCGGCACATGGCGCGTGCGCTCATTGCCACGCATCAGCTCGGCAAGTTCGAAGCCATCCATCCCGGGCATCTGCACGTCGAGCAGGCCCAGGGCGACATCGTGGACCAGCAGGAGCTCCAGTGCCTCTTCTCCCGAGCGTGCCTTGAGCAGCACGAGGTCATCACGACGCAACAGTGCCTCGAGTGCGACGAGGTTGTCTTCGAGGTCGTCGACGAGAAGAAAATGAACCGGACTCATGGCAGCCGCGTCCTTACCGATGATGGGAGAAACCACGTCAAAGATCCTGCTTCTGGTAAATTCTTTCCTCCTGGACGAACTCCTGGAAAGCGCCAGCATGGTCGGAAAAACGGAGGCTTTCCTTCGAGCCAAGACCCAGGAACCCCTTGCGTATGAGCGAGTCACTGAAAAGCCCGATGGTCCGATCCTGCAGCGTGCTGTCGAAATAGATCAGCACGTTGCGGCAGGAGATAAGGTGCATCTCGCCGAACACGGCATCGGTGACCAGGCTATGGTCGGCAAACACGACCCGCTCCCGCAGCGAACGATCGAACGAGGCCTTTCCATACGCCGCCGTGTAGTAATCCGACAGCGAGGAACGCCCGCCGGACTGCTGGTGATTCTCCGTGAACCCCCGGATGCGATCCAGGTTGTACACCCCTGCGGCGGCCGCCTCCAGTGCTCCGGCGTTGATGTCCGTGGCGTAGAACATCGTTCGCTGGTCCAGCCCCTCCTCGCGGAAAAGAATGGCCAGCGAATAGAGCTCCTCGCCACTGCTGCAGCCGGCCACCCATACCTTCAAGGACGGATACGTGCGCAGGTGCGGCACGACGTGCTCGCGCAATGCACGGAAGTAGGAAGGGTCACGAAACATCTCACTGACCTGCACGGTCAGATAACTCACCACCTGCGGCCCCACGGACGGATCGTGCAACAACGCTTCGAGCATGGCCGAGTGCGTGCGGTAGCCAAGCCTGTCGCGCAACTGCTTCAGGCGTCGCGTGATGGAGGCCTTGGAGTAACCACGAAAATCATAGTGAAAACGCTGGAACAGCGCTTCGAGGATAAGGTCCACTTCGATCGCCTCGAGGCGATCCACCGTGCTCTCGACGAGGTTCATTGCGCGAGCCATACACGTACCAGCGAAAGCAGTTTGTCGACATCCAGGGGTTTGGCCATGTAGTCGCTCGCACCGGCCTGCAGGCACGTCTCCTGGTCGTCGGGCATGGCCTTGGCCGTAAGCGTAATGATAGGCAGCTTCTTCCAGCGAGGGTCGTCGCGTATCGCGCGCGTTGCCGTCAGGCCATCCATCACCGGCATCATCACATCCATCAGCACGAGGTCGATGTCCTTGCCTGAGCCGTCACTGGCCTTGTGCAGGGCATCGATCGCCTCCTGGCCGTTACGGGCGACCGTGAGCACGCAGCCACGCGGCTCCAGGATGTTGATCAGCGCGTATACGTTGCGTACATCGTCTTCGACGATCAGCACCCGCCTGCCCTCCAACAGTGCGTCACGGTGCTGCGCTTCCTGGATCATCCGCTGGTGTTCCGGCGGCAGGTCGGTGACCACCTGGTGCAGGAACAGCGACACCTCATCCAGCAGGCGCTCGGGTGACTTTGCACCCTTGATGATGATGGAGCGGGAGTAGACGCGAAGACGCGTCTCTTCATCGGCCGTCAGGTCGCGACCGGTGTAGACGATCACCGGCGGGAAGGCATGGATGCCCTCCCCGCTCAGCGTCTCGAGCAACGTGAAGCCGGAGGCGTCGGGCAGCGAAAGGTCCAGCACCATGCAGTCGAAGGTCTGGCCCTTGAGATGTTCCAGGCACTCCGCCGCCGTCGCCGCCGCGACGGTTTCGACATCCGCCGAAGCGAGCAGCTGGCGGATGGCGTCGCGCTGCACATCGTCGTCTTCGACCACGAGCACGCGCCGGACGCCTTGCGAGAGCCTCGCGTCGAGCTTGTTCAGCACCTCGGCCAGTTGCGCGCGCTTGACCGGCTTCAGCAGGTAGCCGACCGCGCCCATGGAAAGTGCCGCGTGGGAATGATCCGTCGCCGAAACGACGTGGATGGGGATATGGCGTGTCCGGACGTCACGCTTGAGGATATCCAGGACGGAGAGACCCGACTGATCAGGCAGGCCCACATCGAGCACGATCGCCTGCGGCAGGTAGTGCCTCGCCAGGGCAAGCGCTTCCTGGGCACTGGTGGCGATCAGGCAGCGGAAGTTCATCTCGCGCGCAAGCTCGAGCAGGATCCCGGCGAAACGCTCGTCGTCCTCGATGACCAGGATGGAGCGGCGATGGTCAGCGGCTTCGAAACGGTCGTCGGGGATCCGGGGTGCGATAGGGGACGCGGCCTCGACCACCACAGGAGCCGCGGATGTTGGCAGCCGGACGGCGCCCGGTAGCCGCGGAATCGTCAGGCTGAAGGTGCTTCCCCTGCCGACTTCGCTGTCCACGACGATGCCGCCGCCAAGAAGACGCGACAACTCGAGCGAGATGGACAGGCCAAGGCCGGTTCCACCGTATTTGCGGCTGATCGTGCCGTCCGCCTGCTGGAAGGCCTCGAAAATCCGCGTCTGCTGCTCCGCCGAGATACCGATGCCGGTATCGCTCACCGCGAAGACGAAATCGCCCTGCCGGTTGCACGAGACGTGCAGATGCACGCTGCCCTGCTCGGTGAACTTGAATGCATTGGACAGCAGGTTCTTGAGCACCTGCTCCAGCCTCTGGCGATCGGTCTCGACGATGGGCGGGCAGCCAGCCGACGTTGATACCTCGAAGGTGAGTCCTTTCTGCTCGGCGATCGGCTGGAACAGTGGAACGAGGCCCTTGATCATGCGGTCGACGGACAACGACTCCGCGTGAATCTCGATGTGACCCGCCTCGATCTTCGACAGGTCGAGGATGTCGTTGATCAGCGTAAGCAGGTCGTTGCCGGACGAGTGGATGGTATGGGCGAACTTGACCTGCTCTTCCGTCAGGTTGCCGCGAGGATTGTCCGCAAGCAGCTTGGAGAGGATCAGCGCCGAGTTCAGCGGCGTCCGCAATTCATGGGACATGTTGGCCAGGAAGTCCGACTTGTACCGGCTCGCACGCAACACTTCCTTTGCCTTGTTTTCGATCACTTCATTCGCGCGGGCCAGGTCGTCGCGCTGCGATTCCAGCTGGTTGGCCTGTTCTTCCAGGTGGGCGTTGGTCTGCTCCAGCTCGGCCTGCTGCTGCTCCAGCTCATGCTGGGATTGCTTGAGCGCGCGGCTCTGTTCCTCGAGCTCCTCGTTGGATGCCCGCAGCTCCTCGCCCTGATGCTGCAGCGAGTCCGACTGCCGGCGCGTTTCCTCGAGCAACCGGCTTAGGTCGGTGCGGTAGGTCGCCGAGCGGAGCGCGACGCCGATGGCGGCGGAAGCCTGCTCGAGAAGGGTAATGACGTCTTCGTCCACGGCGCTGAAGAAACCGAGTTCCAGCACGCCATTGACTTCACCATCGACCACGGTCGGCATGAGGACGAGATGCCGCGGCTTGTCCTGGCCCAACGCCGAGCCGATGGCCAGGTACCCGTCCGGCACGTCATTGACGACGAACGTCCTGCGCTCCGCAGCCGCCTGACCGAGCAAGCCTTCGGTCGGCAGGAAGCGCTCGACGACCTGATGGCCCGGGGCGAGTCCATAAGCGCCGATACGCTCGTAAGCATTGGCGGCACCGACGAAAAGGACCCCGGCCTGCGCATCGGCGAAACGCGCAAGGAACGACAGGATGTTCGCGCCAAGCGTCTCCGTCTCCTGCTCACCCGCCATGACGGCCGCCAGTTCGAGCTGCCCTGCCTGTAGCCAGGTCGCGCGTATTCGGGTGCGCGATGCATTACGGATCATCACGGCGACGAACACCGTCAGCGCTACGCCAAGCAGGCCGCTGAGAAGCCCGCTCGTCAACGCATTGCCATAGGCAGCAGTCATCTCGACGACGCGCTTGTCGCGCAGCGCCAGTTCCTCCGCCTGCATCCCGCCCAGGCCGGTCCGGACGGCATCCATGGCGGCCTTCCCGCGATCGCTGTTGACGACGGCCAGGGCCGCATCCAGACCGCGCGTTCGGCGCAACTCGATCGTCTCCTTGAGCTCGGCGAGTTTGTCGTCCAGACGGCCGGTAAGTTCCTTCAGGCGTGCCTGTTGACCCGCATCGTCCTGGGTGGCTGCCTTTATGGACTGAAGGCGCGCCGGTATGCTTGCCAGGGCAGCGCGATACGGCTCGAGATACCGCTCGTTCCCCGTCAGCAGGAACCCGCGCTGACCTGTCTCCGCGTCCTGGGCGCTGGAAAGAATGTCGCTAAGCGCGACGACCGTATGCTGCGACTGGATGACCTTCTGATTGCCGTCGCGAATGGTCCGTATGTTCACGTAAGCGAGAACGCCGCTGACCACGAAAAAGACGATAACGGCGACCAGCGCAATGGACGTGCGCTGATCCATCGCGCGCGAACGCGACGCACGGGGTGCTTTCGAAGTCATGGGGCCCAGGCTGGTTAACTGTCGTAGCGGGTAAATATATCATCGGGAAACCGTAATCAAGATGGTTTCCCCCGCGTACGAATCTCAGCTCGGAACCCGGCTCCGGACCGGCTTAATTCACCCCGTTTTCACGCTTGGTTAGGCAGCGACCGAAGGGCCTGGATCTACGCGGTCACCTTGCCCTCGACACGCTTCAACAGCTCATCCCACGCCGCAACAAAGGCATCGCCTCCATCGACCTGCAACTTGTCAGCCAGCACAGCGAGGTCGAGGCCACCGTCGGTGGCTACGCGCCGCAACGCCGCACCGGCCTCGCGGTCCAGGGTGCCGCCCTGGCTGACCGTTCCATGGTCGGCAAACGCACGCAGCGTCGCATCCGGCATCGTATTGATCGTCTCAGGCGCAACCAATGCCGTGATGTACAGCGTGTCGTCGGCTTCGGGATCTTTCACGCCGGTGCTCGCCCATAGAAGCGTCTGCGGCATCGCCCCGGCCGTAGCCAGCGTTTGCCAGCGCTCGGAGGCCAGGATGGACTGATAGGCGTCCCATACGTCCGCCGCGACCGCCAGTCCCAGGCGATTGCGCAGATCGGCGCGTCCCTGTTTCGCGGCGGCCGCGTCCCAGCGACTGACGAACACTGACGCGACGGAACGTACCTTCGGATCGAGGCCACCGAGGATGCGCCGTTCGATCCCTCGCATGTATGCCTCCGCCACGGCCACGTACTGATCTCGCGAGAACAAGAGGGTTACGTTGATCGCGATGCCCTGGAAGATCGCCTCCTCGATAGCCACGGCACCTTGCCGTGTGCCGGGAATCTTCACGAAGGCATTGGCCCGGTCCATCTGCGCGTGCAGCCGTTGTGCCCATTCCAGCGAGCCCTTGGCGTCGTTGATCAGGTGAGGCGACACCTCGATGGACACCCATCCGTCCTTGCCCGAGGTCGCCTCATGAATCGGGGCGAACAGGTCGGCCGCGCGACGAAGGTCCTGGACCATCAAGCGCAGCACGATTTCTTCGGGCGTCGCACCCGTCGCCCGCTCACTGGTGATCTGGGCGTCATAGTCCGAACCACCGGCAACCGCCTTGGTAAAAATGGAAGGGTTCGAGGTCAGGCCGGTGATCGAGAAATCGCGTATGTACGTCTCGAGCAGACCGGTATCGATCATGTTCCTGGAGATGTTGTCCAGCCACAGACTCTGGCCGATTTCCTGAAGCTTCGAGGTCGCATTCATGAGCTGTCCTGTGTGGGGCTGAAAGCCAGCAAACGCTACCCCAAGCCATGGACGCCGTATTGAAAAAACCTGTGTCGAGGGCGTGGCGCTGGCTTACGGTCGGGCCGGCTTCACAAGCTGTGACAGCAACGCTTTGTCCAGGCTGGCGGCGACGCCGACGCTGCGACCAGCGAGATTGGCGACGGCGTAATGGACCGAGCTGCCCAACACCTGCGCCGACTCGGAAAGCGTCAGCCCGTAGTCCTGGGCGAGCCATTTGATCAGGCCGGTGGTCGCTGCGCGCGTGGCTTCGTCGATGGAGCCGGCCTGCCCAAGCGCCATGATCTGCGTTGGCGATTCGACGCGCGGCATCGGCACTGTTTTTCCGTGGATCACGTCCACGGTGATCTCGACATCCATGGATGTCTCCAGCGCGTACTGCGAAGTCTCGCCATCGCCTTGAAGGGCATGCGCGTCGCCGAAGTACAACAGCGCGCCCGGCTGGTACACCGGCAGGTAGACCGTGTTGCCTTCGACGACCTGGTTGAAGTCCATGTTGCCGCCGGACCGACCGGTATCGCCCGTGGACATGGCGGGCGAACCGAAACCCGGCGCCACGGCCATGCCGCCAAGCATCGGCCGCACCGGAACGCTGTAGCTCGCCAGCGCCGGCGACGCACTCATCGGAGCAGCCAGTCCCCTGGCGAGATCCAGCTTCCACCGTACCGGCTTGCCCAGTTCCTGGGCTTTACCGGCGAGCGATTGCCCCAGCGCCGGCCCGACGATGCTGTCGAGACTATCCGCATAGTCCCGGTTAAGACGCAGACGCTTGATATGGACGGCGAGCGTATCGCCCGGTTCGGCCGACATGACGTAGAACGGACCCACCTGGGGATTGCCGAACAGCGCCACGGTATTGCCCTTCTCGTCCACGCCACCGGAGTCGATCGTCCGCGTGTGGATGCTGTCGCCCGGCCAGACGGTGAGCACAGGCGCGCGGGTGGCGGAGAACTCGTTGGCATAGTCTTTCGGGGTGAAGGTGTAGACCTTGGGCGACCCAGTCGGCCGCGCAGGCAAGCGCTTCCCGGTAAATGCATGAGTCACGCGTTTGCCCGGGGCATTGGTGTCGGGATCGTCCGCTATACCCACCATGCCCGCGCCGTCGACCGTGGCTTTCAGGCGGTAGGTCGCCTGATCCGAATCGGTGACAGTGAAATCCAGGCGGTTGCCCTGACGGGTTCCCACCAGCTTGTCGCCATCGAATGTGCCGCTAAGGACGTTGCCGTCCTGACTGAGCGTGAGGCTCTGGTAAGCGGTATTGCCCCACATATCGGTCTTCAGCAACCAGTTCTCCACCGGCGACTCGCCGGCATGAACGGACAGGGGAAGAAACACACCGATCAAGGCGAGGCGACGGAGCATGGTGGTCCTTCAGGCAAGCTGGAGGCTCAGCCTAGCAGCGCGTTGTGCCGGGTCACATGTGGCTGATGGGCCAGAAGACGGCCTCCCTTTACAGCCCTCTGGCGGCGTCGCATATTAGTGACATCCGGAACCGGGGGGAGCGGATGTTAATCAGTCTTTTGCTGGGCCTGGCAACCGCCGTGGCCCCACCTGCCGTGGACGACACCACGCGGCAACTCCTGCGCCGCGCGGACTTCGAAGCGGCCATGATCTCGCCGGACGGCGAACACCTTGCCGTGTCCTCGCATACGCCGGACGGCACCATTGTTTCCGTGCTCGACCGACGAACCATGGAAACCCAATACCAGGTGTTGCCGGGCAAGCGCGGCGAAGTCACCGAACTGACCTGGGTGGGCCCGAAAGTGCTGGTCGTCGGCGCGAACGTCGCCGACGAAAGATATGAGGCAGCCCTCGTCGATCCCGCCCTCTTCCTGGTCACGCTCGGCGAGAAGCATCCCAAGCCCCTGCCCGTTCGCTTCGCTGGCCTGATCGAAGGCAACGACCACGAGGTCCTGGTGGTTTCCTGTGCCGGATACGACGGGGAAGGCAACTGCAAGACAAAGATCAGCCGCGTCGACACCGACCACTTGTTGCGCGATGGCACCCCGGTAGCCTCCTCGCCCATCGCCGACGCCGTCATGACACTGGACCACGCAGGCAAGGTTCGCTTTGCCAGGGCAATGGACAAGAACGCGCGTCAACAGTTGCTCGTGCATGGCGACGACGACAGCTGGAAGCCGCTCAACGATAGTGCCAACAGCGCGGTCTACGTCGTGCCGGCGGGCATCTCGCGCGACAACCGCACCGCGTACCTGTTGACTGAACACGCCGCCGCCCCGGACAGCATCGACTCCTACGACTTCGCCACCGGCGCGCGTAAGACACTCCTGCAGGACAAGGTATCCGACCCGCTGGACATCATCATGTCCAGCGACGGACTCGAGCCGATCGGAGCCTGGTTCGGTCCAGGCGCACCGACGGCCCGCTTCTGGAACGATGCCGACCCGGATGTGGTCTGGCGTAAGGCGCTGAATACCTCGTTCCCCGGCGAACAGGTGCAGGTGACCAGCGCCGATGCCAAGGGCGAGCACCTCATCGTTCGTACCATCAGCGACCGCGACCCCGGGTCGTTCTATCTGATCGACCGGGCGTCGGGCCACGGCGCCTTGTTGTTTCGCGCCCGGCCGGCGGTCGATCCGGCGCGCCAGATGCCGACCACGACCATCAACGTCACGGCGCGCGACGGCCTGATCCTGCATGGTTTCATCACCCTGCCCAAGCCGACGGCCGAACTGCCGCCCATGGTCGTCATGGTGCATGGCGGTCCGTTCTTCATCCGCGACAAGTGGAGCTACGACGAGGACACCCAGATCCTCGCCCAGCATGGCTACGCCGTTCTCCGGATCAATTTCCGCGGGTCGGCCGGCTTCGGACAGGACTTCATGCACCGAGGCTACGGCCAGTGGGGTGCGGCCATGCAGGACGATGTATCGGACGCGACGCGGTGGGCAGTGGCGCAAGGCCTGGCCGATGGCCACCGTGTGTGTATCTACGGTGGCAGCTACGGCGGCTATGCCGCGCTCATGGGCGCACTGCGCGAACCGTCTCTGTATCGCTGCGCAGCAGGTCTGGCAGGTGTCTACGACCTCAACAAGCTGTATTCGTGGGGAGACATCTTTCGCAGCAACTACGGGATGACTTATCTGCGCACGGTGCTCGGCACCGACAAGGTGCAGCTGTCGTCACGCTCGCCGAGCGACCACGCCACGGACATCACGATTCCAGTGCTTCTCGCCCATGGCATCGCCGACGGCCGGGTACCTGTGGATCATGCACGCCAGATGCGCAAGGCGATGACGAAGGCAGGACACGAGCCGCAATACGTCGAATACCAGTACGAAGGCCACGGGCTGGCGGTAGAGAAGGATCAGCTCGACTTCTGGGGACGGTTGCTCGCGTTTCTCGACGCCAATACGCAATGAAGCAAGACCGCCCAGGGTTCTCCTGGGCGGCATTTTCGATCAGGCAATACCGAGCAGGTTCTGCAGCTGTGCCGCCACGGTCGAGCTCAGGGCCGAAGCCGCCGTAGCCGCCGTCGTCGACGTTGCCGCCGCGGCGGTCGCGGGGTCCGCCGTGGTCGACGTCGCAGCGGTCAGGCTGTCGGTGAAGGGATCCGTTGTCGTGTCGGCATCGGTGGAAAGCAGACCCTTTCCGCCGTGGCCGCCATGCCCGCCGCCGCCGCGAACGTGCATCGCGGGCATCGGATTGACGCTGGTGGACGAACCAATCGTAGTCATTTGCGAAAGCCTTTGTTGGGTGGTTCTCCGTGTCAGCAATGGCCGTGCCAAGTCGTTCGACATCACCGGCAACAGGCCGGTTTCGATCGCCAACGAGGTGGCGCGTCAGTTTGACGACGCGAGTTCGTTCGTCTCACGATGCGACCCGGCGAACCGCGTCAGGACCTTGACTCACGGCGTCAACGAATGCCCGGCGATAACTTGCGTATAGCGCAGGACACTGCGTAAAACCACGGGAAACTACGGGCGTGCAAACGCATCCGCTCTCGAAACTCAGCTCTTGATAAACGCCAGCAAATCCGCGTTGATCGTATCGGCGTGCGTCGTCGGCATGCCGTGCGGGAACCCCGGATAGATCTTCAGCGTGGAATTCTTCAGTACCTTGGCCGAAAGCACACCCGCGTCCTTGTACGGAACGATCTGGTCGTCGTCGCCGTGAAGGACCAGCGCCGGTTTGTCGATCTTCTTCAGGTCGTCGTTGAAGTCGGTTTCCGAGAACGCCTTGATGCAGTCGTAGTGGGCCTTGGTGCCGCCCATCATGCCTTGCCGCCACCAGTTGTCGATGACGCCCTGCGAAGGCGTCGCACCGGGACGGTTATAGCCGTAGAAGGGGCCAGTCGGCAGGTCGAGGTAGAACTGTGCCCTGTTGGCCGCCAGCGCCGCGCGCAGGCCGTCGAAGACCTCGATAGGCAGGCCCTCGGGATTGGAGGCCGTCTTCACCATGATCGGCGGCACCGAACTGAGCAGGGCAATCTTCGCCGTGCGCTCCTGTCCGTACTGCGCGACGTAACGGGTAACTTCACCACCACCGGTGGAATGGCCGATGTGCACGGCGTCGCGCAGGTCGAGGTGCTCGGTCAGGGCAGCGAGGTCGGCCGCGTAGTGGTCCATGTCGTTGCCGTCTTCGGTCTGGCTCGAGCGGCCATGTCCGCGGCGATCGGCGGCGATCACACGAAAGCCCTGGCGCAGGAAGAACAGCATCTGCGTGTCCCAGTCGTCCGCCGACAGCGGCCATCCGTGACTGAAGACGAGCGGCTGGCCCGTGCCCCAATCCTTGTAGTAGATCGTTACGCCGTCTTTCGTGGTGATCGTGCCGTCCATACAACGCTCCTAAACGAGGGGGAAGCGGACGTGGCGGCGCCTACGCCCGCAGGCTAGCGGATACGTAGGGAATCTTTGTTCAATTGACGATTGTTTTATTGAACAAACGTCTTTTTGCGGGGGCGCTGAGGCCAAGCCGCCTCAGGCCCCGCAACAAGTCCTGCGCTGCGCGCTATGCCGCTTCCGTCCGTGCGAGATCGCGCACCACTTCGGTGAGTTCGCCCGTATCGATGTTATAGAAGAAGCCGTAGACGTTCACATGCCTGGGCACACCGGGACTTGCGCGAACCAGCGCGACGTCGTACTCGAGCGATGAATTGAAATCCGAAATACTGATGCTACCGCGGTCGTATTCCGAAGAGATGTCGACGCCATGCTCGTGCTTGAACGCGCCGAGCATGCCGTCGGTGGTAAAGGACGTCGCCCCGCAGAACGAATGGTGCACGACGACCACGTTCTCGAGGCCGAAAAGATGCTCCATCGTTGAGATCGACTGCAGGCCAGCCACCGCGCGCCCGCCCGCCACCGATATCGGAAACAGGGTCCTGGTGTGTCCCACCCGGTTGCCGGCTTCGTCGATGACATTCTCGCCGGGGTAGATTTCGCCGGGGAAATGCCTTGCGACCACTTCCGGAATTTCGGCGGCCCGCGGGTCGAAACAGTGGATCACGATAGTCTTGAGGTTGATGGCCTGGGCAAAGAGCTTGCGGAAGCTGGCCTCGTCAAACCCGGGCATCGCGCTGAATACAAACTCATTGAACGTGGCTTTCGTCGTGCACATGGGTATCTCCAGGAATCGGGGGGAGTGGACCCGGTTCGTCGGCCGGGAGATACCTATTATGGGAATGCAGGAAATCGTCTCAATTACGTACGGGGTAATGAAGCCAGGGCCGGCGTAAACTCCAACCACCCAACGCACTTATTACCTCCGACGTAATTGACCCGGTGCGGCCTGCATCGAATGCTCCCCTCTTCCCATGCGGCGCAATGACATGACCACCCAAGCGGGCAGTCCCCCAAGCGAGCTCGGCCGGATCCTGAAAGCATGGCGAGGCATGCGCGGCATAAGCCAGTTCGAGCTCTCCCTCCATACGGGCGTCTCACAGAGACACTTGAGCTTCATGGAGAGCGGACGTAGTGCACCTACCCGGCAAACACTCATGGTCGTCGCGGACGGGCTCGACATGCCTTTTCGCGAACGCAACGAGCTGTTGCTCGCCGCCGGTTACGCCCCGCTCTACGACGTCGATGAGTCCTGGGACGCCGCCTCCTTCGCCATCGTCCGCCACGCGCTCGAGCGCATGCTCGCGCAGCACGAGCCGTTTCCGGCGTTAGTAATGGATCGCTACTGGAACGTGGTGATGGTCAATGAAGCGACCCGACGGATGCTCGGCTCATTCATCGATCTGGCTCGCTGGCCTCGGCCGCGGAACATTCTCCGGATGATCTTCGATCCCGCCGGCTTACGTCCCTTTGTCGCCGATTGGGAGCGACTGTCCGCGTCCCTGATCCAGCGCGTGCGGCGGGAGGCGGTCGGCGGTGCAATCGACGAACCGACCCGGGAGCTTCTGGACTCACTGCACGCTTATCCTGGTACGGAGCATATCGGCACGGACGACCGCGCCGCCGATCTCCCCGTCATACCGCTCACCCTCGTCGACGGGAATCGTCGGCTCAGCTATTTCTCGCTGGTGACCACGGTCGGGACGCCGCGCAGTCCGGGCCCCCAGGAATTGCGCGTCGAGTGCCTGGCCCCTGTCGACGAGGCGACGGAAGCCTGGCATGGCACGCCGTCAGCCTAGTGCTCCGCCAGCCATCGCGTATGACGGGTCCTGCGCGCCGGCAAGAGGACAGAACGCAGCCACCCCGATAGAGGGGCTTCAACGTAGCGATACATCGCGGCGGCCATGATGAGCGCCAGTGCGGGTTGAAGAACGAATCTCGAAAAGCCCGCCACGGGACCCGAAAGGCCGCACTGAGCCACTGCTGCGGTGACCACGATGAAGGCCAACACGTGGATGAGGTAAAGCGAGTAAGAAACATCGCCCAACCACACCATCCGCGCGGGCACCTGGAAGGGCCTCACCTTCGCGGACAGGACAACCCCCAGGAAAGCGATCGCCATCAACAATCCCCATCCCCTTGGCCCGTGGAAATTCACCAGGCCGAGGGCATGCCACCCCACGACGACTATCAGCAGGCTTGCCGCTGTGACCACGCCTATCAGCACCCGACGGTCGACCCGCAGCGACGACATGTAGATCCAGCCTGCCAGCATGCCCAGCACGAAGTCCCAGACGATGGGATTGAGGGCCAAAACGGTGTAGCGCAGCCCATGGACGATGTGGAGCGAACTCACGGAAAAGTCCAGCGTGCCCTGCACTACCGGCACGACGACCAGGGTGGTGGCGAACCAGGCCGCCAGTGCGAGGTAGCGGTACTTTCCGAACAGCATGGCTGCGGCGAACACCACGTAGAAGCCGAACTCGAAACACAAGGTCCAGGCCACTCCCACGGTCATCTGGAAGTACAGCGGGAAATGGACGGGATCGTGCGGGATGAACAAAAGGCCTTCGAGCGCCTGCACGAGGACACCGGGCTCGCGAAAGCCCTGCACACCATGTTGCCCGACAGCCACATAGGCAACCGTCACGATCGCGTAGATCGGCCAGATGCGCACGAATCGCTTGACCAGGAAGCGCCACGCATACCCGAGGCTACCGTCGAAGCCCCGGGTGGTCAGGACCATGATGAAGCCGCTGATCAGGAAGAACAGGTCCACGCCCATGCCCAGTGGGAACATCGCCTCGAAGGCGCCATCCAGCCCCGCGACCTTCAACGCCTCCCTGTCGTGCAGGAAAACCACCAACAACGCTGCGACACCGCGTAGCGCCTGAAGCCAGGCCAGCTTGTGCTCGTCCGACTTCATCAGGCCTCCCGGCCGTGCATGGCCCATGGCCGTCCCGTGAGTGCCGTTATCCGCTCACAATGGTTGCACGGGTGTTGCTCACGATCGAACGGCAGCCCATCCGTTCTATCCCCGGGAAAGTCTCCACGTAATGATGGCGGCCACCACGGCAGGAATCAGAAACACGATCAGCAGCACCGGAAGCTCCTCCCTCACGGTGTACCCCGCACGAGCCACTCCGATCCACAGGTTGGCAATGGTCACGAGCAACCAGACGGGAATGAAGGCCTTCAGGGCCGTTGCAAGAGACGCCGAGGCATCGCCGCCCCATAGATTGCCGAACAGCAGGAATAGACCCATCAGGACAATGCCTCCTACGATCACTAGCAGCGTGTGCATGATGTCTTCGATCTCCTTGGGTCCGGGAATCCCAGTCTAGTCGGCATCGCGGTTATTTCAGCAAAGCCCACCACTGCGACAAGCTGACCACGGCCGTTCCGACCATCACCAGCCCCAGGATGGTCCAGGCATCGCTGAGCTGGTTGCCAGGCGAGCAATAGGCGCCTGGGGCGAACATCGCTGCCGCCATGCCCGTGTAGTGCATACCCGTAACGGCCACCGCCATCACAATGGCCGCGGCCAGGCGCAGCGCCACGTGGGTCCAGTGATGGCTCGTACGCAGCCAGGTCATGATCAACAAAGCCGCGCCGCTCGCACCCAGCGCGATACCGGCCGAGGCCCAGAACAGCAGCGGCCGGTACTCGATGGCCGGCAGCATGCGCATGGCGTACATGCCACCGTAGTGCATCAGGCAGACGCCGGTCGCCATGAGCACCGAAGCAATCAACCAGGTAAACAGGCGCACACCATTGCGGATCACGTAGAAACCGATCGCGCTCACCGCCACCGCTACCAGCCATGAGGCCGCGGTGATCGGCAGATCGAAGCTCACGGGTGCGCCGATGGTCATCGCGGCGATACCCATGAAATGCATGGCCCATACACCGGTGCCGAAAGCGAAGGCTCCCGCTAGCACCCAGCGCCCTTTCTGATCAGGCGCGGCAGCCCGGACCCGAGCCGTCATCTCGATGCCGCAGTAACCGGTGAGCGTGGCGATCACGAACGAATACGCCACCATGACCAGGTCGTAATGCTGTTCCATCAGGTTTTCCTCTTGTCGATCAGGCGCGGGCGAAGGTGAAATAGGCAACATTGTCGGCAAGACCATCGGCCTGCTCGAGCATGTGCCGGCTGGCCGAACTGGCCTGTTTCAGAAGCGACTCGTGCGCCTGCATGGCCTGGTCGATCTGGTTGAGTGCCACGCTTGCCTTGCCGACGCCATGCGACTGCTGCGCACTGGAGCGGGCAATGTGGCCGACCACATCGGTCAGTTCGCGCACGCTGTGCACGATCCTCGCCAGGGTGTCGCCGGAACTGCCGGCCAGTTGTGTCCCGTCACCCACCTTCTCACGGCTTTCGGCGATCAGCTGTTTGATCTCGCCCGCGGCCACGGTGCAACGCTGGGCCAGATCGCGTACTTCACCGGCGACGACAGCGAATCCACGTCCATGCTCACCGGCACGGGCCGCTTCGACCGCCGCGTTGAGCGCCAGCAAGCGGGTCTGGAACGCTATGGCATCGATCAGGCCGACGATATCGGCGATTCGTCCACTCGATTCACCGATCGCTTGCATCGCCTGCTGCATCTGCGCAACGACGTCACCGCCATCCTCGGCACACCTGCGCGCTTCGCCCGCAAGACGATCGGCGTGGCGCGCGTGCTCTGCCGTCTGCTCGACCAGGGCCGAGACGGTTTCCATGCCCGTGGCGGTGTCGCGCAGTCCCGTAGCGTCTTCGATCAACTGGCGGGACAAGCTGTCGTTGTCGGACACCATCTGCACAGCGGCGACATTCACCGCACCGGCGCCATCGCGTACCTGGCGGATCACACCGGCCAGGCGCTCGTCCATGTCGCGGAAGGCAGCGCGAAGCTCGCCGATCTCATCGGAATAAAGTGTCGGAATGCGATTATCCAGGCGGCCGTCGGCTACGGTACGGGCCAACGCAAGCGCGTCACGAATGCGCGTGGTCACCGAGCGGACGAAGATGCCGTCGAGAATCACCGACAGAAGAAGACCGGCCAGCACAGCGCCAAGCTCGACCTTCAGAATGACATGCCCTTGTGCCATCTGAGCCTGCGCCAGCGCATCGAGCGAATGCCTGGCCTGGGCAAGCGAGGCATCCGTGGGGTGGCCTTCCATCTGACCTAACAGCTTGCCCGCGTGTTCGTAGACTGTCGCGGCATTGGCGTTTGCCCGGTCGATACCATAGAGGCCGGCTACGCCTATGACGACCAGAAATGTCAACAACAGTCCCAGCCGAAGTCCCATACGGACCTTGATCGTGTAGCGAATCATGACAGCCTCCCCGCTCTTGGACACTGCCGTGATTATCGACAGCCCGCAGGGAGACTTGAGGGGTATTTACGAGTCGCCTGAAGATAAGCCGCGCTATCTGATAAATCTGTTTTCAGTTGCCGAATTTGTGATTAATTTGATATCGCATGACTGTTGGCACGGGCTCTCGTGCACGGCTGCGAGCAGCATTCGGATGACATGACCCGACCCAAGAACGTTCTCGTTGTCGCCACGATCGCCATGGTCTCCCTGGTCGTCGTCCTGCTGGTTGCCGGGACGCTTTACAACCAGCTCGCGCTACACAAGTTGCGCTCCCTGGCGCACGCTCCCGGCGAGATCTACCGGGTCGACGGTTACGACGTGCATATGTTCTGTACCGGAGAAGGCTCCCCCACCGTCATGCTGGACACGGGCCTGGGCGATGACTTCACGACCTGGGTAAAGGTGCAGCCGGAGTTATCCAGGGTCACCCGCGTCTGCTCGTTCGACCGCAGTGGTTTCGGCTCAAGTGCCATGACGCCCCGCCCCCATGACGCGGACACGCTTGCCGCGCAGCTGCACGATCTTGTGCGAGTCGCGGGTATCGACACACCGTTTGTCCTGGTGGGCCACTCCATCTCTGGTCTTTACCTGCGCGCTTACGCCAAACGCTACGTGGGCGAGCTTGCCGCGCTGGTATTCATCGACGCAGCCACACCGCTTCAGGACGATCGCGTGCCCAGGAGCCTCGTCGCCATCCAGGAGTCCCAGCGAGCCGGGATGCCCTGGCAAAAATTACTCATGACGATCGGCTGGTACCGGCTACAAGGCATCTGCTCGAGCGTGCCGGCTGGCTTTGAGGCGTACAGCGCGGTCATTCAAGCGAACAACTGTGACCCGACGCAGTTCGATGCGCTTGAGGCCGAACTTGACGCCGTGCGGCAGTCCGGCGAAGAAACCCTCAAGGTCGGCCCCTTCCCTCACCTGCCCGTTCTCATCCTCTCGCGCGATCCCACCTCAATGCCGTCGAACTGGCCACCGGAAGTGGCCAGGGCGAACTCGTTGGTCTGGAACCAGATGCAGGAAGAGAGCAAGGACCTGTCGCCGATCAGTCGTCGCATCATTGCCAAGGGTAGCGACCACTATATTCATGTCGACCGGCCCGACCTGGTGAATCGTGAAGTGACGGGGCTTGTTGAGGCGCTCCGGCGGGGTGAGGTTTCTTATTCGCGAGCTGAGCCTACGATTGAAGAATAGGGTTTTTGCACTGGGGGGCGCTATCGCCGCTGAAGCGGCTCCCACAGGGGGGCGTTTGTCAGTGGGCTATTGCGGGGACTGCGCCGGGATCGATGTCCTTGTCGGGTTTGATGCGGAACCACAGGGCGTAGAGCGCAGGAAGGAACAGCAAGGTCAGCACCGTGCCACCGATCGTGCCGCCAATCAGGGTGAAGGCCAGCGAACCCCAGAAGACCGAGAAGGTTAGTGGAATGAAGGCGAGTACCGCGGCGAGCGCCGTCAGGATGACCGGTCGCGCACGCTGCACCGTCGCTTCGACGACCGCGTGGTACGTATCCAGTCCCTGTCGCTGGTTGGTGTGAATCTGGCCAATCAGGATGAGGGTGTTGCGCATGATAATGCCGGCCAGGCCGATCACACCCAGGATGGCGTTGAAGCCGAACGGCTGGTGGAACAGGAGCAGCGTCGGCACGACGCCGACCAGAGCCACCGGCGCGGTGGCGAGGACCATCAGCATGCCCGCGATGGACCTGACCTCGAACACGATCACGATCATCATCAGGAGCAGCATGACCGGGAAAACGGCGGCGAGCGCGACGTTGGCCTTACCCGCTTCCTCGAGCGCACCAGCGGTCGTGATCGCGTAGCCGGGCTGCAACGTTGCCATCAACGGCTTGAGATCGTTGAGCACCTGCATCGAAACGTCGGGTGGCTGGAACGCTTCGCCAATGTCGCCGCGCACGGTGATGGTCGTCATGCGATCGCGACGGCGAAGGATGGGGTCTTCCATGCGCACCTCCGTGTGGCCAAGCTGGTCCAGAGGCAGCCGCTCCCCATGCGAACCCACGAGCGTGAAGGCACTGAGCTGCGCGGGGTCCAGACGGGTCGGCCCGGAACTGCGGGCCACCACGTCGACTGAGCGGATGTCCTCGCGAACCTTCGTCACTGTTGTGCCCGTGAGCAGGAACTGCAGCTGGTCCGCGGCGTCGCGCGAGCTCAGGCCGATCGCCTGCAGGCGGTCCTGGTCGAGTACGAGATGTACCGTCGGCACGCGCTCGCCCCAGTCACTGTTGACCGTGCGCATGCTCGGATTCTTCTGCATCACATCGCGAACCTTCGCCGCGAGGTCGCGCACCCGGCCCTCGTCCGGACCGGAAACGCGGAAGGCCACCGGAAACGGCGAATACGGACCGAAAACGATTTGCGTAGCACGTACGCGCGCCTCGGGCGCAAGGCCATCCTGCACGGCCTGCCAGACGCGCAACTTGAGCGCATCGCGTGTCTTCTCATTGTCGGTGAGCACGACGATCTTGGCGAACGAGGCATCGGGAAGTTCCGGGGCGATCGCGAGGTAGAAGCGCGGCGCGCCCTGCCCGATGTAGCTGGTGACGATCTTCGCCTCGGGTTGCTTGCGCAACCAGGCCTCGACTTCGCCGACCGCCTTACTGGTCGCTTCGATCGACGTGCCTTCGGGCATCTGCACTTCGACCAGCACTTCCGGGCGGTCCGACGCCGGGAAGAACTGGTTCTTGACGAAGCCCATCCCCAGGACAGCCAATACGAACAGGCCGACCACGGTCAACGCGACGGCCAGCTTCCGGCGCACTGCGAAGGCAATCACGCGGCGCAGCTTCCTGTAGCGCGGGGTGCCGTAGATAGCGGCATGACCACCTTCCACCGGACGGATATCCGGCAGCAGCTTGACGCCGAGGTAAGGGGTGAAGATGACCGCGACGAGCCACGAGGTGAGCAGCGAGAACATCACCACCCAGAAGATATTCCCGGCGTACTCACCGGCGGTCGACTTGGCGAAGCCCACCGGCATCAGGCCAATGGCGGTGACCAGCGTGCCCGCCAGCATGGGCGCCGCCGTGTGCCCCCACGAGTACGTCGCCGCCTCGATGCGGTCCTTGCCCTCCTCCATCTTCACCACGATGGTCTCGATGACGATGATCGCGTCATCGACCAGCAGGCCTAGCGAAAGAATCAGCGCACCCAGGGTGATGCGATCGAAGTCGCGTCCGGTCACCAGCATGATGACGAACACGCCGGCCAGGGTAAGCGGCACGGCGGCAGCGACCACCAGACCCACGCGGAAGCCCAGGCTGACCAGGCTCACCGCGATCACCACCGCCAGGGCAACAAAGAACTTCAGCATGAATTCGTCATAGGCCTCGGCGATATTGACCGCCTGGTCGGTGACCTTCGAGAACGTCAGTCCCACCGGCATCGTCGAGGAGATCGCCGATGCTTCCTTCTCAAGCGCCTTGCCCAGGTCCAGACCGTTGTAGCGCTCCTTCATCACCACGCCGAGGATGAGCGCCGGCTCACCGTCGTTACGGATGAGGAACATGGCCGGATCCTCGTAGCCACGACGCACCGTCGCGACATCCGCGAGGCGAAGCGTGCGCCCGTTGGCGACGACGGGGGTGTCCTCGATGCGCTTGAGGTCGTCGAACGCGCCGTCGAGTCGTACGACCACGGAGGGTCCCTGCGTCTCGATCGAGCCCGCCGCGGCCAGCACGTTCTGTTTGTTGAGCGATTCGAAGATTGCCGTCGGCGCGATGCCGAGCGTGGCCAGTCGCTCATGTGAGAACTCGACGAAGATCTTCTCCGGACGCTCGCCGATGATGTTGACCTTCTTGACGCCCGGCACATGCAGCAACTGCTGCCTGACGGTCTCCGCTTCGCGCACGAGCAGGCGGTGCGGCTCGCCACGCGCCTTGAGCGCGTACAGGGCGAAGGTCACGTCGGCATATTCGTCATTGACCAGAGGTCCCGACACGCCGGGCGGCAGTTTCGCCGCTTCGTCGCCCAGCTTCTTGCGCGCCTGATAGAACTCCTCGGGCACCTCTGACGGCGGTGTGTCGTCACGCAGCGTCAGGGTGGTAAAGGCCAGCCCGGGACGGGAGAAGGTTTCGCTGCGGTCATACCATGTCAGTTCCTGTAGCCGCTTTTCCAGCGGCTCGGCGATCTGGTTCTGCATTTCCTCGGCGGTGGCACCGGGCCATGCGGTGACCACCGTCAACACCTTCACGGTAAAGCTCGGATCCTCCGCACGCCCGAGATGGAAGAAGGCAAAAAGGCCTGCCACCGATACCGCGATGATCAGGAACAGCGTGACCGCGCGTTCGCGTACCGCAAGCGCGGACAGGTTGAAGCCGATGCTCATTTCGTCGCTTCCTGCACATCGGCCACGCGTACCTGCTCGCCTTCGTGAAGCTGATGCGCACCCAGGGAAACGAAGCGCTCACCGGGCAAGAGGCCGCTGGTCACGGCCACTGTCTCATCGCCGAGGCTGCCCAACTGCACGTGGCGCCACGTCACCACCGGCGTCTTACCCTTCAGAACCCACACGCCGGGGCCCGCGCCGTTGTCGTAAACGGCGGCAAGCGGCACGGTGGTGGCCGCTTCGCGTCCGTCCGGCAGGCGGACAACAACGGTTGCACCCAGCGGCGCATCCGCGGCCTTGCCTTCCAGTACGTAGCGCGCTTCGAACGTACGCGTCGCGGGGTCGGCCGCATCGGACAGCACGCGAAGTCGTGCCGGCCCGGCCTCTCCTGCTCCGCCGAACACCGATGCCTGTGCCATCGAGTCAATGGCCGGGCGAACCGTTTCCGGCAAGCTGACCAGCGCCTCACGCGGGCCCGCATGGGCGAGGTGAATCACGGTCTGGCCCGCCGCGACCACCTGGCCCGGTTCGGCGAGGGTGTCGACCACCGTGCCGTCGGCGTCGGCGACGAGCACCGAGTAGCCGGCCTCGTTCGCCGAGACCGATGCCTGCGCCTGGGCGGCACGAAGGCGCGCCGCTCCGGCGTCGGAAGCGGCCTTGGCCAGGTCGTAAGCCGAACGGGAAACCGCACCGACATCGGCCAGGCCGCGCAGACGTTTTTCATCGGCGGCGGCCTGCACCGCCTGCGCGCGCGCCGCCTCCACTTGCTCGGTCGACGCGGCATTGGCGAGCGCGAGATCCGTGCGATCGATGCGCATCAGCGGCTGGCCTTTCCTGACGACCTGGCCGGCGTCCACGAGCCGCTCGGTGACTTTTCCCGGAACCCGGAAGCCCAGCCCACTCTGGACACGGGCCGACACGACACCGGAAAAGGCGCGCTCGCCGTGCGCACCCGGCGCTACGGTGGCCGTGCGCACCATGGGTGCCTGGAGCCGGGGATCCGCCTGCGTCTGCGAGCAGGCGGCAAGGGCCAGTGCCAGGGCAGCGACCCCGGGAGGCAGCAAACGACGGATCGGGAGCAACGTATCCACGGCGGGCTTCCATTAGGAAAGCCGCACTTTCGTATCTTGTGACCAATATGTCAACTGGTCACTGGAAACTCAGTTATACCGTCAGGGGGCGAGACTGCGCAGGATCAGGTTCGTGACTGCGGGTAATCCCTGGTCGATCTGATCGAGGTTGTGCTGGAGCAGGAGCGGGTGAGTAAACGGCGACGTGGCCAGGCAGATCGCCTTCAGGACCTCGTCCGCCGGCGTCTTGCGCTCGAACTCACCGGCTTCGCGTCCTTCCCGGATGATGCTGGCCAGTAACGCCTCGAACTCAACGACGTAAGCCGTTGAACTCGCCCAATTTTCGGCGCAGGAATGGATCACGATATCGTAGAGCTGCCGATCAGCGAAAAACTGGGCGCGATTCTCTTCCACCGTGGTGCGAAAGAGCACCCGCAGCTTCTCGTGGGCGCCTTGGGCAGCCTCGACGGCGGCTGTAATGGTTCCGAGCTGCGCGGAAAGGCAGCGCCAGCAGATGGCCTCGCCGATCGCTTGCTTCGAGTCGAAGAATTTGTAGATGTACGCCTTGGAGAAGCCGATCGCCTTGGCCAGGTCAGCAACGGTGGTCTTGGCGTAGCCGTACCGGCTGAAGTGCGCGTCGGCGGCCTCCACAATCTGCTCGCGGATGCCGGGAGCGCCCGTCGGGCTTGCCTCGGGTGTCGTAATCGCGTCGGTCATGGGCAAGATATACCGGATACACCCCCACCTTGACAACTAGTGACCGTTTCGTATTCGGGTAACCTTCATCAAGACCGAGCCTCCAGCACGATGTTGAACGGAGTCTCCGCGGCACGGCGAAGGCGTCGGAAGCCGCCGGCATCGACGATCACCTTGCGCAAGCGTGCCTCGCCGGCCTGGGCACCGAGTGCCGGACCATGCCGGGCGAGCGACACCGGTACGCAGATCATCGAAGACGCCGCGTAATACACGCGACCGACGGGATTGAGGTTGTCCGACGTGCTGTCGCCGGCAGCGGGCTCAACGATCATGCAGGTGCCGTCCTCCTTTAACGCCGTTCTCGCGTGGCGGGCTGCTCCGTCGGGATCGGCCATATCGTGCAGGCAATCGAAGAACGCGATGAGGTCGAAATCGCGGCCGTTATAACCGGTCGCATCCGCCTGTTCGAACGATGCATTGATCACGCCGGCCTCCCTTGCCCGCTCGCGAGCGACGTCGATCGACGGTGCGTGATAGTCATAGCCAACGAAATGCGATGTCGGGAACGCCTTTGCCATCAGCACGGTGCTCGCACCATGACCACAACCGACGTCGGCGACCTTGCCGCCACGCTTGAGCTTGTCGACCACACCTTCAAGCGCGGGCAACCACGCATCCAGCAGATGAGCGTGGTATCCGCCGCGAAAGAATCGTTCGACACCATGGAACAGACAGGGATGATGTTCGCCCCACTCCATGCCGGCACCGCTACGGAAGTTGTCGCGCACGCGTGGATAGGTGTGGAAGAGTGCCTGGGCGATTTCGTACGCCCCGGCAAGATCGACCGGGCCGGCAGGATCGGCAAGGCACACAGCCTGTTCTTCATTGAGCCGGTACTGGCCCGACGACGCGTCGTAGTCAACGTAACCACCCGCGGCCTGGTTGCCGAGCCACTCGCGAATATAGCGCTCGTTGGTGCCGGTGCGCTTCGCCAGCTCGACAGGTGTCAGGGACTCCTTTGCGAGCGCCTTGTACAAGCCCAGTTCGTCGCCGAGCAGGACAAGCACCGCGCTGAATGCGGCGCCGAGATCGCCAACGGCTTTTCCCAGAAAGGCGTTGAGTTTTTCTTCGTTAACGGACATGAGTTCGCGCTCCGCAAGAATGGCTTGATCAGGCGAGGGTCACCTTGATCTAGTCCAATCCTGCGCGCACGGCCACTGTACAAACGGCCTAGATATCACCAGCGAACTACGAAGAACTACTGAGGTTTTCAGCAGACGCGCTATTCGACGAAGGCAATGAAGCGCTTGTCGCTTTTTGTCAGCGCGCCCGCGTTCATGAGACTCGCTCCGGCTGAATCCAGAAGCGCCAGGGTGCGCTCCCGATGCGAAACCAGTACCCAATCCGGTTGAGACGTTCCCGGCAATGCATCGACCGACACCGCGTCGAGTGCTGCAAGAAAGTGTGATCGCTCTGGCGTATGGGTTACGACGCCCTCGTTGGTCAGTCCAGCCTCGACAATGCCGAGCAGCTCGCATAGACGCCCCTTTGCATCGGCCTCGCGATAGTCCGACCCACGTCGACTGTCGACCGCCTCGGCAACGGTCGTGTCGGCCCAACGACCCTCATCGGTTTGCAGCACCGTCCCGGTCGTCCATGCCTCAGGAGGACAGAGCTTCTGTGCAGGATCCACGGAAAGAAACGGGTTCACTTCGGCCGGATAGATGCGACATGCCATGGGCCGCCGCTCGTAGATGCCGCAGCTCATGTCACTGCGCAGGTTCGGACACGCCCCTTCGAAGGTGGCCAGCAGGGAGACAATGACGCGGACCGGAAGCGTTCCGCTCGCTGCCGCGAACGAGCGGTTGCGCTTATGCTGGGCCACGCCGTCGTCCGCCGGCATCTCCTGCGGCCAGGGGATGGCTTCGCAGAACAGTTCGACATCGCCTCCCTCGCCAAGCCAGTTCCGGGCTTCGGCAAGTCCGAGGGGCAGGCGCAGGCCGTGGCAACAACGGCCACACATGGTGCAGGAGAAATGAAGGGCATGGCATCCTGGTCCGGGTCGCGGGAAAGGCACGTATGACCATTCGCCTCAGAACCCGATCCGGTTACAGGTCCCCCTCAAATGCTTAGCGAAAAGCGACCGCCGGTTCGCCTTGCTTCAATACATAGCCACGCTCGGCCATGATCCGCGCCACCGCGTCCTCGGCGTCCTTGAATACGCACTCGAGCGGTTGGTTGGCGTCGATGTCCACGATCGGCGCACCGCTGTAAGTCAGGTACGGTGTTACCGCGATCTTCCGGGCAAGGGCATCCCGGCGATGGTCGGGCTTGCGCGCGAATGCGGTGTCGACGTCGACATTGAGCCTGAGCACCAGATCCGGCCGGTAGCTTGCCATCCACTCGAACATGGCCTGCTCACGCCGCGCCAGGGTGAGTACCAGCCGTGACCCGCCGGGACTGTCAGGAAAGCCCGGACCATCGTAGGCCCCCGGGACGGCAATCTGAGGGTAGCGGTCCGTGATGACGATGAGGCCCTGCTTCCTCATAGCGAGCATGCGCTTGAAGCGCCGCTTCCGTCGCAGGGTAAAAGCGCTGATGACCAGGGCCGGCAGCAGGGTGGGCTGCTTGTCTTCCTTGAGCCGGTCATTCACGTCGTCGGCCTTGCGGCGGATCAGACGATCCATGGCCGCACCGACGAGCGGCAATTGCCCGATAGCGCGCCCCACATTGCCCGACTGCTTGCCCAGATGGGCCCGCCCCGCCGGTCCGTAGCGGCCGACCCACTCGAGAATGTGGTCGGCCACGGTGGATTTCCCGGAGCCATCGCTACCGATTATGGCAATCAGTGGCGCCAAGGCGCCGGACTCTTCCCGCATTGTCATGCCCGAATTAAGAAAACTGTCATTGAAATCATACCAGCGCGTATCCAGATTGAGACAATTCGTAGGCTTCGTGGCCGGCGCCTTCGCATATGTGAAGGGGCGGTAGAACTCTGGTAGACGCAAAATGAACGATGTAATAAAATTGTATTCGTCTAGCACTAACCGGGGGGTATCTGGTGTGCGTACCTTTTCCCAACCCATTGATTCTTCTCGCCCCTTGTCTATCGTCGCCTTGACCGGCTGCGATGGTTCGGGCAAGTCGACCCTGCAAGCGGACCTCGTTGCGCAGCTGCGCGTGCTCGGTCCGACCGAGGCGCTTTACCTTGGGCAGTCGTCGGGACGCATCGGCGAATGGATCGCCACCCTGCCGGTCATCGGCCCGGCCATGAATCGCTATCTGGTCGGCAAGTCGGACAAGGTCCACGATCGGCCGTCCGCGCCCCCGGGTAATGTCACCGCCCTTGCCATCTATCTGCTATCGCGCTGGCGCGCCCACAAGTTCGCTCGCATGCTGGCCATGGCCAGTCGCGGCGTGCTCGTGGTGACCGACCGCTATCCGCAATCGGAGAAGGCCGGCTTTAATTTCGACGGCCCGCAGCTGGCGAAGACCGAGGGCGGCAACTGGTGGGTCCGCCGCCTCAGGGCCAGCGAACGGCGGCTCTACGAGTGGATGGCGACCAGCATTCCGATGCTGGTGATCCGGCTCAATGTCGACGCGGAAACGGCCCACGCCCGTAAGCCCGACCATAAGCTCGCCTCATTACGCGAGAAGATCGCCGGATGGCCACACCTCAAGTTCAACGGTGCCCCCATCCTCGACCTCGATGCGCGGGATGAGGCCAGTGCGGTCCTGAGCTCGTCGCTGCACGCGATTCGCGCCGCGCTCCAGGCGTCGCCCGCCCGGGCTTCAGCGGCGTGACGGTGAGTATGGGGCCGGTCGCCGGACTCATCGCCGTGGTCGGTTGCGACGGCACCGGCAAGTCGACGCTCACCCACGACCTGGTGAAAAGGCTGGGCAACGACGGCGCCGCGGTGCGTCGTTACCTGGGCCTGGTTTCCGGTGAGACCGGCGACAAGATCAAGCGCCTGCCGCTGATCGGCCCGCGCCTGGAGAAGCGCCTCGCGGCGAAGGCCGCGCACGCGCAGGACATGAAGAACAAGCTGCCCAACGCCTGGGGTGCGCTTGTGATGTATGGCCTGTCGCTGTGGCGCGCCGCGCACCTGCGCCGAGTGGTTCGCCTCGCGGAAAGTGGCGTGCTGGTCATCACCGACCGCTATCCGCAGGCCGAAATCGCCGGGTTCCGCTACGACGGTCCGGGACTGGGCATGGCGCGAAGCCAGAAGTGGCTGGTGAGCAAGCTCGCGGCACGCGAGCAGAAGTTATATGAGCGCATGGCGATGATCCGCCCGGCGCTGGTGATCAAGCTGGACATCGACCTCGCCACGGCTCAGGGACGCAAACCCGACCATGGCACGGCCGAGCTGACCGACAAGATCGCGGTGATGAGGCGCCTCCGGTTCAACGGTGCGCCCATCTTCGATCTGGACACCCGGGCACCCTATGCCGACGTGTTCGAGAAGGCGCTCCGCGCCGTTACCGCCGCCGTAGCACCGCTTCCGTTCGTCCAGGACGCCGCCGCATAGGCCGTCCCGCGACAAGCCCTGCTACAGAACGCAACCTCAAAGATTCGAACAGACTTGAACACACTACTTCCGACTTCGTCGCAAGCACCGCTATGGCGCCGCCTGCTCATCCGGGGCGGTAAACACTTCCTGCGCTGGAGCGGCGATTTCCAGGCGAAGCATTCGCTCGTGCCGACCACGCCCGTGATCGACAACAAGGAGTTCGACTGGGTGCCCCGCCTGGAGGCCGCATGGCCCGGGATTCGCGCCGAGCTCGATCACCTGCTCGAGCACCCGGAGGACATCCCGGCGTTCCACCAGCTCTCCCCTGACCAGAAGCGCATCTCCAAGGGTGATAACTGGAAGACGTTCGGTTTCTACATTTACGGCAAGCGCGTGGACGAAAACTGCGCCGTGTGTCCGCGTACCGCCGCCGCCCTGGATGGGCTGCCGGGGATGCGCACTGCCATGTTCTCGATCCTGAAGCCGCGCTACCGCATCGACGCCCACAAAGGTCCGACCCGCGCGGTGATCCGGGCCCATCTGGGCGTGAAGGTCCCGGCGGACCGGCAGAACGTGTGGATCCGGGTCGACGACCAGATCCTCCACTGGCAGGAAGGCAAGGTGGTGCTGTTCGACGACAGCTACGAGCACGAAGTCCACAACGACACCGACGAATACCGCGCGGTGCTGTTCATCGACATCGACCGGCCAAGCGACCGGATCGGCACGCTATTCAATCGCGCGATCTTTGCGCTGATCCAGGCAAGCCCGTACGTGAAGGCCCCGTTGAAGAACCTCGCGAAGTGGAATCAGGATCACAAACGACGCTGATCGGAAAGGACCCGGAAAGGACCCCGACTTCTGGCTGTAGCGTTGCTGAAGCAACTTCCGTATTCTTTAACGAAAGACTGAGTAAATTCTTAACAAACCGACCAATTATGGTACCATTAGGTACAGTAACCTCCTAGAAACAACATGGGAATGTCCCCATCTAGTTTCGGAGAACGCTTGAGAACGCGATAAGACCATGAGCGCAGACGGAAACATTGCCATCCAGGTCGGGCTACCCACGCCCACCATGAACACGGTGCCCCTGCGCCGTGCGGACTTTGCCAGCCTTGCAGAAGTGCTGGACTACGCCGCACATGGCGTCACTGGTGCCAACTTCTACGCGGGCGGCAAGCTTGACCTGGCCCTGCCCTACCGGACCCTCCGCAAGGAAGCCCTTGAGCTGGCGCAGCGACTCGCGACGCTCGGGCTGAAGCGCGGTGCCCGTCTGGCCATCGTGGCGGAAACGAACGCTGACTTCCTGCGTTTCTTTTTTGCCTGCCAGTACGTGGGCCTCGTTCCTGTCGCCCTACCGTCGACAGTGAATCTCGGCGGCCATGATGCGTACGTGAAGAAGCTTCGCGGCATGCTCCAGGCCGCTGGCGCCTCGGTGGCCGTTGCGTCGGAAGCCTTCATCGGTTTCCTCGGCGAGGCCGTCGCTGGTCTGGATATCGCCAAGTGGGGCACGCCCGCCGCGTTCGCCGAGCTGCCGATCCAGAACGTCGAACTGCAGCCACTCGGCCCGACCGAAGTCGCCTACCTGCAGTTCACCTCGGGCAGCACCGGTACGCCGAAGGCGGCGATGATTACCGAGCAGGCCCTGATGGCCAACCTGCAGGGTTCGAACAATCACGGCCTCGACCTGCGTGACGACGACCGCTTCGTGTCCTGGCTTCCGTTCTATCACGACATGGGCCTGGTCGGCTGTCTGCTCACCGTCATGGCGGGTCAGCGCTCGATCGACTATCTCGACACGCGCGAGTTCGCGATGCGTCCGCGTCGCTGGCTCGAGTTGATGAGCTCGTCGAAGGCCACGATCGCCTATAGCCCGCCGTTCGGTTACGAAATGTGCGCGCGTCGTGTGAAGCCGTCGGATATCGCTTCGTACGACCTGTCCCACTGGCGTGTCGCCGGCATCGGTGCAGAGCCCATCCTGCCCGAAGTCCCGGCTCGCTTTGCCGAGCTGCTTGCCCCGGCTGGCTTCGACGCTCGCGCGTTCGTGCCGTCTTACGGCATGGCCGAAGCCTCGCTGGCGATCAGCTTTTCGCCGCTGCAGGCTGGCATCGTGGTCGAGTGGATCGATCCCGCCAACCTGGCCGAAGACCTCATCGCGACGCCGGTCGCTGCCGGTACCGGTACGGGCTTCGTCCGTTGCGGCGGTCCACTGCCGGGCCACGAGCTCGAGATCTGGAACGACGCAGGCACGCAGCTCGCCGACCTCCACGTGGGCCGCATCATGGTTCGTGGTCCGAGCGTCATGTCGGGCTACTTCCAGCAGCCGGAAAAGACCGCTGAAGTGCTGGCCGCCGATGGCTGGCTCGACACCGGCGACATCGGCTACGTCGTCGACGGCGAAGTCGTCGTCACCGGTCGCCACAAGGACATGATCATCGTCAACGGCCGCAACATCTGGCCGCAGGACATCGAGCGCATCGTCGAGCGCCAGCCGGAACTGCGTTCGCAGGACGCGTCGGCATTCGGCGTGCCGGGCCCGGATGGCGCGGAAGTCGCTGCCGTGGTCGTCCAGTGCAATACCGACGATGTCGAGATTCGCGAGTCGCTGGTCAATCGTATCCGTGGCGATCTGCTCGAAGAGCTCGGCATTGCCTGCCTCATCGAACTGGTGCCGCGTCATACCCTGCCGCGCACCTCGTCCGGCAAGCTGTCGCGTTCGGCCACGCGTGTGGGTTACCTGGAGCGCCAGGCCAAGGCTCACGTACAGGCTCCCCGGGCCGCTGCCGCGGCATGATCGACCCTGCTGCCGCAAGGCAGCCCGTCGTCGCACTGACGGGTGCCACCGGTTTCGTTGGCACCGCGTTGCGGCAACAGCTGGTGGCTTCGGGCTACCGCGTACGTGCTCTCTACCGGCCCCGGGCCGACCGTGTCCTGAAGGACACCGATAACCTCGAATGGATCCCCGGCGATCTCGCCGATCGCGCCGCGTTGGCCACCCTGGTGAAGGGTGCCGACGCGTTCGTTCACTGCGCGGGCAGCGTTCGCGGCGCCCGGCGCGAGGACTTCGACCGCGTCAACGAACAAGGTGTTCTGGACACGGTCCAGGCTGCTGCCGGGGAGCCTTCCTGCGGCCGATACCTGCTGATTTCCTCCCTTGCCGCGCGCGAGCCGCAGCTTTCGGACTATGCGGGCAGCAAGTGGCGCGGTGAACGTGCGCTCGAAGCCAACGCCGGCCGCCTGGTCTGGGCCGCCCTCCGGCCGCCTGCCGTCTACGGCCCGGGAGATCGCGAAATGCTTCCCTTGTTCCAGGGCATGGGCCGTGGACTGGCGCCGATCCCGGGCGACGGCAAGGGCCGCTTTTCCCTCATCCACGTCGCCGACCTCGCGTCCGCGGTGGTCGCGTGGCTGGCATCCGAAGGCGATTCGGGAAATACTTACGAACTGGATGACGGCCATCGAGGCTACGACTGGGATACCGTGCTCGCCACGGCATCGCGCGTGCTGCGCGGGAATGCGCCGATTCGTCGGTTGACGATTCCCGCGTCATTATTGCGACTTGTTGGTGGCGTTAACCTCGTTGCGGCGCGCATCTTCGGATACGCGCCCATGCTGACCCTCGGCAAGGTGCGTGAGGTGACGCACGCCGATTGGGTGGGCGATGGCACTGCCTTCGAACACGCAACCGGGTGGCGACCCGTCTTCGGCTTCGAGCGCGGTCTTGCCGACACGCTCGGCAAACCCTCTGCGCACTGAACGGAGTGCCCTCATGAATCACCAAGATGTTGTTGCACAACTTATCGAACTCGTCACCCCCTTCGCGGAAGGTCGCCCGGTGGTGATCACCGAGAACACCGGCATCACGAGCGAGTTGGGGCTGGACTCGCTGAAGGTCATGGATCTGGTCGTCGCCGTCGAGGACGAGTTCGACATTTCCGTGCCTATCAATGCGCTGGCGGAAGTACGGACGGTAGGCGACTTTGCGTCGCTGATCCAGAAATCTGCAGGCGAGAACGCGTAAGCGAGCGGGCGACGTCGCGTCACTGATCCAGAATTCCACGGGCAAAAATCGCATGAAAGAGAATCCCAGGCTGAAGGCGGTTCGTGCCGTCCGGCAGGAGCTGGCAGCGGTCGGCATCGATCCGTTCGGCGTGCAGATCGACCAGATCGTCTCGCCCACCGAAGGCATCATCGACGGGCGGCCGACTATCCTCGCCGGCACCAACAATTACCTCGGCATGACCTTCGATGCCGACTGCATCGCATCGGCGCGCGAAGCCCTGGAATCGTCGGGCACGGGCACCACCGGGTCGCGCATGGCCAATGGCAGCTACGCCTCGCATCGCGAGCTCGAACTCGACCTGGCGCGGTTCTACGGCAAGCGCGATGCCATCGTGTTCTCCACCGGATACCAGGCCAACCTTGGCATGATCTCGGCGCTGGCCGGTCCGGGCGACACCGTGATGATCGATGCCGACAGCCATGCCAGCATCTACGACGGTTGCACGCTGGCCGGCGCAAATACCATCCGCTTCCGTCACAACGACGCCGACGACCTGGCCAAGCGCATGCGTCGCCTCGGTGACGGTGCCGCCGACGCGCTGATCATCGTCGAAGGCGTCTACAGCATGCTGGGCGACCGCGCACCGTTGCGCGAGTTCGTCCGCGTGAAGAAGGAATTCGGCGCCACCCTGCTGGTCGACGAAGCCCACTCCATGGGCGTGCTCGGCGAGAAGGGCCAGGGCCTGGCCGAAGTGGATGGCGTCCTTGCGGACGTCGACTTCGTCGTCGGTACCTTCAGCAAGAGCCTGGGCAATACCGGCGGCTTCTGCGTCGGCGACTCCGCCGACATGGACGTGCTGCGCTATGCCAGCCGTCCGTACGTGTTCACCGCGTCCCTCGCGCCGGCGACGATCGCGGCAACGCGTACGGCGCTGCGCAAGCTGGAGAAAGCCACCGACCTTCGCAAGCGTCTGCAGGCCAATGCAGAGCGCCTGCACGCAGGCCTCTCGGCCCTCGGTTTCCGCCTCGGCGCGGCGCCCAACGCCGTGGTCGCCGTGCTCGTCGGCGACAAACTCGAAGCGCTGCGTTTCTGGGATCACCTGCTCAAGCACGGTGTCTACGTGAACCTCATGGTGCCCCCGGCCACGCCGGGTAACGAATCGCTGCTTCGCTGCAGCGTGAGCGCCGCCCACACGCCGGAGCAGATCGACGCGATCTGTGCCGCGTTCGGGAGCTGGCCCGGCGTCAAGGCATGAAGCACTGGTTCTCCGATGGCGCGTTTCGCGCCATCGTGCGCAATGCGTCCATCCTCGGTTCGAGCAACGTCGTCAGTGCCCTGCTGAGCCTGCTGGCACTCGGCTGCGCGGGCCGCGGCATGACGCCGGCGCTGTTCGGTACTCTGGTCGTCGTCCAGGCCTACGCCAAGACGGTCAGCGATATCGCCAAGTTCCAGACCTGGCAGTTCGTCGTCCAGTTCGGCACCCCTGCCCTCGCCCACAAGGACGTCCAGCGCTTCCGTGACGTCACCGGGTTCTCGTTCGGCCTCGACCTGGCGAGCGGCATCGTCGCGGCCGTGGGCGGCATGATCCTGTTGCCCCTGCTCAGTCATTCGGTGGGCATCTCGACCGAAGACTTCTGGTGGGCGCTGGCCTACTGCACGCTGATCCCGACCATGACGGCGGCGACGCCCACGGGCATCCTCCGCTCGATCGACCGCTTCGACCTGATCGCCGTGCAGCAGGCCGTCACACCTTTCCTGCGCGCCATCGGCAGCATCATCGCCTACTTCGCCCACCTTGGTTTCCCCGGTTTCCTGGCGACGTGGTACCTGTCCAGCCTGGTCGGCGACATCGCGCTTTGGGTGTTCGCGGTCCAGGAGCTGCGCCGGCAGAACATCGAGCATGCCCTGCGGCCGGGGTTGTTTGCCCCGGCCCGACGCATCAAGGGCGCCTGGGATTTCGTCTGGACAACCAATTTCTCCCACTCGATCTGGTCGGCCCGTAATGCTGGCACCAACGTGCTGGTCGGCGTCATGCTCGGCCCCACCGCGGCCGGCCTGTTCAAGGTCGCGATGACCTTCTTCGACGCGGCCGGTACACCCGCCTCGCTCATGCAGAAAAGCTTCTATCCGGAGATCATGCGCCTCGATCCGGCCAGTACGCGGCCGTGGAAGCTCGGCCTGCGCTCGGCCGCCCTGGCCGGCGGGCTGGGCATCCTCGTCGCACTGTTGGTGTTCGTTGTGGGAAAGCCACTGATTTCCGCGGTGTTTGGCGCGAAGTATCTCGAGTCCTACAGTTTGCTGCAGGTGATGTGCGGCGCGCTCGTGGTTTCCATGGCGGGATTCCCCCTGGAATCGTTGCTGTACATTGCCAGCCGCCAGCGTGCGGCGCTGGTTGCGCAGGGACTCGCGGCGCTGATATACGTCGGGCTGCTCATCGGTTTCACGCATGTCTTCGGCATCATGGGCGCGGCTGTCGCCTATTTCGGCGGTCAGTGCCTGGAAGCGTTTTTCTTCCTGGTCCCGACCCTGTCCGCCTACCGCAAGCGGCACACGCTGTCGTTCTACAAGCCTGAGGAAGCGCAGTCATGACACGCCGTCGTGGCCCCACGTGGCAGAAATTCCCGGCCGAAACATTGCGGCGCTTATTCGACGCCGTGGATGTCGACGATATCGTCGACGCCCATGTCTCACTGCCCGATCCCATCGTGCTGGCATGCCCCGAGGAATCGATACGGCAGTGTTACGCGCTGTGCCTGCAGTTCTGGGAAGACGGTTTCACGCGCGAGGATGCATTGCGACTGGTCGAAAAATTGCTTCGTAACGAAGGGCTGAGCGCCGACGAACGTCTCGAGTTCAAGCACATCCGTGCGAGGTACAAGCATCTGCGTTTTGCGCAACGGCTATACAGCAAACCTCACCGATCGGACTTCCTGTTCGACCTCACGACGCGCGTCTTTGGCAAGCTGCAGGATGCGTTTCGCAGCGGCCGGCGTGGCGGCATCGTCCGCAATGGCCTCATGCTTCGGGTGCTGCTGTCAAAGCCGGTCTGGTCGATGGTCCAGCGAGCGATGGAAAACACGCGTCTGGCCAGCGAGCCGGGACTGATCGCTTTCCAGCAGGCGGAAATGCGCGACCTGAAGAAATCCATGGCACGCACCCACTTCGCCGGCCACCAGTTCCATACGGTGCGCAAGATCGTCAGCATGCAGGTGTCCTTCTACGACACGCTAAGGACGCTCGGTCCGAACGATCACGCCTTCCGCATGTCGCGTTTCCTTGCGGCGATCAACGGCCTGATGGGCTCACGCCACGACGAAATGGTTGCGGAAGCCCTGTCAGGCCGTCGACACTACGACACGCCGGCGCCGCTGGCCAAGGAAACCCGGTCCCGGCTGGAGACCCTGATCGCCCGCTATCCGCTGTAAGCGGGTTCAGGATGCACAGCAATGATCGGCAGTGGTGCGCGCATGTGGCAGAAATTTCCGGCGGAAACGCTGCGGCGTTTATTCGACGCCGTCGAGATCAACGACATCGTCGACGACCATGTCGCCCTGCCCGACCCCATCGTGCTGGGATGCCCGGAAGAATCGATACGGCAGTGCTACTCGCTGTGCCTGCAATTCTGGGAAGACGGCTTCACGCGCGCGGACTTGTTGCGGCTGGTCGAGAAGCTGCTTCGCGACGAAAAGCTGAGTGACGACGAACGTCGCGAGTTCAAGTACATCCGGGCGCGATACAAGCACCTGCGCTTTGCGCAACGCCTATACAGCAGGCATCACGTCTCGGACTACCTATTCGACCGGACGACGCGCCAGTTGGGCAAGCTGCAGGATGCGTTTCGCGGCGGTCAACGCCGTGGCATCGTTCGCAGCGGCCTCAAGCTACGCGTACTGCTGTCAAAGCCTGTGTGGTGGATCGTACGGCGTTCGATGGAGAACACGCGCCTGGATAGCGAGGCGGGGTTCATCGCTTTCCGTAAAGCGGAAATGCGCGGCCTGAAAAAGGCCATGGCGGACACCGCCTTCGCCGGTCATGAGTTCCATACGGTGCGCAAGATCGTCAGCATGCAGGTGTCCTTCTACGACACGCTGAGGACGCTCGGTCCGAACGATCACGCCTTCCGTATGTCGCGGTTCCTGGCGGCCATCAACGGCCTGATGGGTTCCCGCCACGACGAGATGGTCGCCGAGGCCCATTCCGGCCAACGGCATTACGACACCCCGGCACCACTGGCCGAGGGAATCCGTTCGCGCCTCGAGACCCTGATCGCCAGTTATCCGCTTTAGTCCGGGGCTGAATCTTCAGGGCTCGGCTCCGCCATCGCGTTTTGCACTCAGGCCTGGGTGCCGCAAGCACCCGATCGCCGATGAATCGGCTCCTACCAGGCAAGTGCCGTGCGTGCTCGTCGCTCTCGCTCTGCCTCCGGCCACCTCAGGGGTTGAGGGGACTCGTCCGCAAAGGCGATGGCGGAGCCGAGCCCTAGCGGCAAGACCTCAGCGCGGGGATTTGGGATCGCGGACGGACTCCGGCTGCCAGCCGCCGCCCAGGGCCATGATGAGGTTCACGCTGGCATCCAGGCGGCGCAGGCGAAGTTGCATGTCGCCGCGGACGCCATCGAGCGCCGCGTTGGCGGCATCCACGACGGCTGGATAGTCGGCGACGCCTTCCTTGTACTGGTTCCGTGTGACGCGGTCGGACTCCGTCGCCGCCGTCGCCGCCTTGGCCTGGAGCTCGGCGTTGACCGCCAGTGTGCTGATCACCACGAGGCCGTCTTCGACTTCACGGAACGCATCGAGCACGGTCTGTCGGTAGTTCGCGACCGCCTCGTTATAGGCCTCGTCGGCGTTGGTGAGCTGCCCGGTCAGGTGACCGCCGGTGAACAACGGCGCCCGGATATCCGCCGTTCCCGTCGGGCCCTTCAGGATACCGATGCCGGCGGCCAGACTGATCGAGGGCAAGGTCTCAGCCTTGGCGACGCCGATGCGGGCGCTGGCGGCAGCCATCCGGCGTTCGGCCGCGGCCACGTCCGGGCGGCGCTCCAGCAGGCTCGCAGGGACACCTGCCGGAATCACCGGCACATTCGCGTCAAAGGGCGCCGGGGCGATCGCAAACGCCGCGGGCGGCTTGCCGAGCATCACCGCGATCGCATGTTCGAGCTGCGCGCGGGCCGCCTTGGTATCGGCCAGTTGAAGTTGCGCGGAGCTTGCCTTTATCACCGCCCCGGCCACGTCGGAGCTGGACGCCTGGCCCTGCGCGTACTGATTGCCGACCATGCGGTGCAACTGTTCGGCGGCATCCGCGGAGCGTTGCATCAGTCCGATCACCGCATCGTCCTGGCGTAATGCAAAGTAGCTCTGCACGAGCTGCCCCTGCATCGACAACGTCGCGCCGGCGAGGTCGTCCTTACTTGCCTCGGCGATGGCGCGGTGGGACTCGACATCACGGCGGATCCGACCCCACAGGTCGAGCTCCCAGGTGACCCCGATACCCACATCGTTCTCGTTCTTGCGGCCCGACTTGAGGGTGCCGGCGCTGACCTGCGGCACCGACGCAGCCTGCGCCTCCTGAATGAGTGCCTGGGCCTGGCCTACGCGAGCCGCGGCAGCTGCGAGCGACTGGTTGTTCACCGCCACCTGCGACACCAGCGCGTTGAGCGTGGGGTCGCCGTAGATCTCCCACCACTTGCCGGCGATCGCCGGTTCCGCGTGCTGACCAGCCTGCAGGCTCGCTTCCTTGTACGCGGCAGGCACAGCCGTCGACGGACGCACGTAATTCGGCCCGACCTCGGTACAAGCGGCGACAAGCACCACGATGCCCGCGACAAGAACGGCGCGTAGACCGTGAGCGTGGAACCGCGCGCTCACTTCAGCGCTCCGTTGCGGCCTGCCGACCATGCGGCGTCCCCTCGGGCCCTGAAACTCTGCGTCCATCGTCCTGCCCACCTGCTGAATCTGTCGAGATAAAGGTACACAACCGGAGTCGTGTAAAGCGTCAACAACTGGCTCACCACCAGACCACCACCCATCGCGATGCCGAGCGGCGCGTGCATTTCCGAGCCGTCGCCGCGCGATATGGCCAGGGGCACCGCCGCGACCATCACCGCCAGCGAGGTCATCAGGATCGGGCGAAAGCGCAGGCGACAGGCTTTCTGGATCGCCTCGGCCGGCGTCAGCCCCTCGCCTCGCTGCGCGGCGAGCGCGAAGTCCACCATCATGATCGCGTTCTTCATCACGATACCGATTAGGGCGAAAACACCGATCAGGGCGATCACGTCGAAGTCGGTCCGGAACACGATCAGCGCGAATACCGCGCCGACCGCCGCGGACGGCAGCGTGGAAAGAATCGTCAGCGGGTGGAAGCAGCTTTCGTAAAGGATGCCAAGAACGATGAACAGCGTAAGGAACGCACCGAGGATCAAGGCCGGCTCGCTTGATGCCACCTGCCGCGCCGCACCCGCCGAACCGGCGAAAGTGCTACGCACCGAGGTCGGCATGGATGTGCGATCCACCGCACGCTGGATCGCCTGTGTCGCCTGCGATAGCGATACACCCGGCGCCCGGTCGAACGAGATCGTCGCCGACAGGGACTGCCCGAAATGAGAGATGCTCAGTGGCACGTTGAACTGGCGCACATGCCCCAGCATCAGTAATGGCACGTTGCTTCCACCGGCGCCGGGCACCTGGATCTGGTTGAATGCATCGGGCGACTGCGCGTGCTCGGGCGCCACGCCCATCAGCACGGGAACCTGATCCGCCGGCGAAAAAATCGTCGCCGCACGGCGGTCGGCGAAGGCATCGCGCAGGACGCCGTCGACGCGTGCGTAGCTGATGCCGTATTGCGCCGTGGTATCGCGATCGACATCCAGCGAGGTCGCCAGCGCCGTACCGCCATTGTCGCTATGCACATTGCTGATCTGCGGAATCGTCGTCATGGCCTGGGTAATCCGCGGCGCCCATGTGCGCAGGAGTTCCGGCGAATCGGCCTGGATGGTGTATTCGTTCGACGCGCGGCTGCGACGGCCACCGACGCGAATGTTCTGCACCGAGGTGACCGTAAACGTTCCGCCGGAGAGGCGAGCCAGTTTGGCGTTCAACCGGGCCGCGACTTCGTCGGCGCTCGCGTCGCGCTTCGCGAGCGGTTTCAGCGTCGCAAACAACGAGCCCGAATCGTGCTCGGCGTAGCCGGCAACGCTCTGGATGGCGGGGTCGGCGCGCACCACATCGAGGAACGTGGCCAGCTTCGCCCTGGCCACGGGGAAGGAGGCACTGTCATCGGTGTCGAAGTCGCCGGTGAGCTCACCGGTGTCCTGGCGCGGGAAGAATCCCTTGGGCACCACGATGTAGAGAACAACGCTCAGGCAAAGCACCGCGAGCAAGGAAAGCATGGTCAGCGGCGCACGGCGGAGCGCCACGACGAGGCTATCGTCATACGCCTTCTGCAGCCTGGCGAACGCGCGCTCGCTCCACTGGAAAACGCGGCCATGGCGACGACGCGAGCTTTCCGGCTTCAGCCACAACGCACACAGCATGGGCACGAAGGTCAGCGATACCACGAGGGAGATCGCGATCACTACCGCAAGCGTGACGGCGAACTCGCGCACGAACAGGCCGACGTAGCCACCCATCAGCAACAAGGGGATGAACACCGCGATCAGCACCGCGCTCATGGAAAGCACGGTAAGGCCCACCTCGCCCGCACCGACCCGTGCCGCCTCACGCGGCGCCATGCCGTCTTCGATGTGCCGGGCGATGTTCTCGACCACCACCACGGCGTCGTCCACGGTGAAACCCACCGCGATGGTCAGCGCCATCAGGGACAGGATGTCGAGGCTGTATCCGAGCAGATACATCACCGTCATGGCGCCCAGCAGGGAGATCGGTGCCACGGCGCTGGCGATCAACGCGGCGCGGACATCCCGAAGGAACAGCAGCATGACGACCACGACCAGCACCACTGCCAGGGCCAGCGTATGTTCCGCACCGCTCAGCGAACCGCGCACGGATGTCGCGCGATCGACGATAACGCTCACCTTCATGTCGCCCGGCAAGGACGCCTGCAGCGCAGGCAGACGCCGGGTGATGCCGTCGATCACCTCGATGATATTGGCGCCGGCCTTGTGCCGGACGAGGGCCAGCACCGCGGGTTCGCCGTTGGCGAGCGCCGCATTGTCGGGGTCGCGCACGGTATTGACGACACGGGCGATGTCACCGAGGGACACGGCGGTGCCGTCGCGGCCGGACACCACCAGCGCGCGGAATTTTTCCGCCGTATCGAGCTGGCCGTTCGTGGCCACCTGCAGGTAGCGGTCGCCAATCTCCAGCGCGCCGGACGCCTGGTTCGAGACGGCGGCGGCGACGGCGTGGCGCAGCTGCTCGAAGCCCACCCCGCGCTGGTTCATCGCCGTCGGATCCAGATCGATGCGCACGGCCGGCACGGAGCTACCGACGAGTTCCACGTCGCCCACGCCGTCCACCTGCGCCAGCATCTGGCTGAAGGTCGTCGAGGCGACGGCATACATTTGTCCCGGGCTCGCATCGCGCGAGGTCAGGCTGAGCACGAGCACGGGGGCATCGGCCGAGCTCACCGCACGGTAGGTCGGGCTGCCCGGCATGTCGGAGGGCAAGTCGCCGCGAGCGGCATTGATCGCCGCCTGCACGTCGCGTGTCGCGCCGACCACGTTGCGCGAGAAGTCGAAGCTCAGGCGGATATCCGTCGCGCCGTTCGTGCTCACCGAGGTCATCTCGGTCACACCGGCGATGCGTCCGAGCGCACGCTCAAGCGGGGTCGCCACGGCCGAGACCATCGTCGCCGGACTGGCACCGGGCAGAGAGGCCGAGACCTTGATGGTCGGCACGTCCACTTCGGGCAGCGAGGCGATCGGCAGCAGGCGCCACGCCAGCGCACCGGCGATCACCAGGCCCAGGCACAGCAGCGATGTCGCCACCGGCCGGTCGATGAATAGCCGTGAGATGTTCATGCCCGGCGACGCTGCAGCACGCGTTCGAAAGCAAGATAGATCACCGGCGTCGTGAACAACGTCAGCAACTGGCTCACCAACAGGCCCCAGAAGATGCCCACGCCCAGCGGATGACGCAGCTCCGCGCCCATGCCGCCGCCCAACATCAACGGCAACGCGCCGAGCATGGCGGCGAGCGTCGTCATGATGATGGGACGGAAGCGCAGCATGCAGGCCTGCACGATGGCATCACGCGGCGCGAGGCCCTGCTGCCGCTGCGCATCGATCGCGAAGTCGATCAGCATGATGGCGTTCTTCTGCACGATACCGATCAGCAGGATCACGCCGATGAGCGAGATCACGTCGAGCTCGAAGCCGCCGATCATCAGTGCCAGCAAGGCGCCGATGCCCGCCGAGGGCAGCGTCGACAGGATCGTCAACGGATGGATGTAGCTCTCGTAGAGCACGCCCAGCACGATATAAACGGTGATCAGCGTGGCCAGGATCAGCCACGGCTGACCATCACGCGACGCCTGGAAGGCCTGCGACGAACCCTGCCAGCGCATCTGCATGCTGGCCGGCATCTTCAGGTCGCGCCATGCGGCATCCACGGACTTTATCGCGCTATCCAACGCAACGCCTCGCGCCACGTTGAACGACACCGTCGCCGCCGGAAGCTGGTCGATACGGGTCACCACGAGGGGCCCCGTCCGTTCGCTGACCTGGGCGATGGACGACAGGGGAATCAAGGTGGACGACGGATCGCTCGCGTCCGCACCGGTAACACCCGTACCTGCCTGCGGCGCGAGATAGATGCCGCCCATCGCACCGGAGGTGCCATCGGCGTTGGGGGCCGCTTCGAGGATCACCCGGCGCTGGCTGGCGAGGGTCAGCAGCGTGCTCACCTGGCGCTGGCCGAAGGCGTTGTAAAGCGCGTCGCCCACGGCGGCCGACGTGATGCCATAGCGGCTCGCGAGGTCGTGATCGACCTGGACGAACGCCTCAAGGCCCTTGTCATGCTGGTCGCTGGTCACGCCCGAAAGCTTGCCGATGTTCTGTAGCGGACCGACGATGCGCGGCAGCCACTGCGAAAGCAGCGCGGGGTCCGCATTCTCGACTGAGAACTGGTACTGCCCCGGGCTCACGCGATCGTCGATCGTCAGGTCGGGCACGGGCTGCATGTAAAGCGTGATGCCATCGACCTTGCTGGCTGCCTCGGCGAGCCGTTGCATGACCTTGGGCACGCGATTGCGGTGGCCGAGCGGTTTGAGATGGATGAGCAGGCGGCCGCTGTTGAGCGACAGCGCGCCGTCGCCGACACCGATGAAGGACGCCACGCTCTCGACCGCGGGATCCTTCAGGATCTCCGCCGTCAACGCCTGCTGGCGACTGGCCATCGCGGCGAAGGATACCGTCGGCGAGGCGACGGAAATGCCCTGGATGTCGCCGGAATCCTGCGTCGGGAACAGACCACGCGGGATCACGAGGTAAAGCACGACGGCAAGCGCCGCCATCCCCGCCACCGTGACCAGGGTCGCGGTCTGGCGTGCCAGCACCCACTCGAGCCCCCGCGCATACTTCGCCAGCACGGTGTCGTGCCATTGCCGGCCCTTGCGGGCGACGCGTCCCTGCTGGGACGCTTCCGGCGTGCGCCGGAGCATGCGGGCGCACATCATCGGCGTGAGCGTCAACGACACCACGCAGGAAATCAGGATCGCCACCGCCAGGGTGATCGCGAACTCGCGGAACAGCCGTCCGACCAGGCCGCCCATGAACAGCAGCGGGATCAACACCGCCAGCAGCGACAAGGTCAACGACACCACGGTGAAGGCGATCTGACGTGAGCCCTTCAACGCCGCGGCGAAGGGATCCTCGCCTGCTTCCACATAACGGGCGATGTTCTCGATCATGACGATCGCGTCGTCGACCATGAACCCGGTCGCCACGATCAGCGCCATCAACGTCAGGTTGTTGATCGAGAAGCCGGCCAGGTACATGACCGCGAACGTACCGATCAGCGAGAGCGGTACCACCACGCCGGGGATGACAGTCGCCGTGCCGCTGCCCAGGAACAGATAGATCACGAACACGACGAGGACGATCGCGAAGATCAGTTCGAGCTGCGTGTCGCTCACGGCTGCACGCACGGTTTGAGTGCGGTCATTCAGGGTCGTGACATCGACCGCGGCCGGCAACGTCGTCTTCAGCTGTGGCAGCAGGTCGCGAATGCGGTCGACCACCTCCACCACGTTAGCGCCGGGCTGGCGACGAATCAGCAGGATGATCGCCGGGTCCTTGCCGGACCACGCGGCGAGGCGTGAATTCTCGGCACCATCGGCCACCTTCGCCACGTCACCCAGGCGAACCACGGCGCCGTCGCGGTGACCCACGGTCAGGCGCTCGAATTCGGCGGCGGTATCGATGGGGTTGCTGATAGCGATGTTCGAGGACCGGACCGGCCCCTCGAGGCTGCCCTTGGCCTGGTTCGAATTGGCGTCGTGGATGGCGCCGCGCAGGTCGTCCAGGGTCATGCCCTGCGCGCGGAGCTTCGACGGATCCGCCTGCACCACGATCGCCGGCTGCTGTCCGCCATCGAGGCTGACCAGGCCCACGCCGGTCACCTGGGAGAGCTTCGGCACCAGGCGCGTATCGGCCAGCTCACGGAGCACACGCAGCGACAGGGTCGGCGAGGTCAGGGCCAGCGTCATCACCGGCGCGTCTGCCGGATTCACCTTGCGATAGATCGGCGGCTGTGAGATGTCGGGCGGCAGCAGCGGCGCCGCGCCGTTGATCGCGGCCTGTACTTCCTGTTCGGCGACATCCAGCGGCAGCTCGAGGTTAAACCGTAGCGTGATCGTGGACGCACCGGCCGCACTCGTCGACGACATCTGGCTCAGACCGGGCATCTGCCCCATCTGGCGCTCGAGCGGTCCGGTGACGGTCGATGCAACGACCTGGGGGCCGGCACCCGGATACGCGGTGACGACTTCGATCGTCGGGAAGTCGACTTCCGGCAAGGCCGAGAGCGGCAGGAACCGGTACGCGAAGAGCCCGACCAGCAGAATCGCGATGGCCAGCAGCGAGGTCGCAACCGGCCTCAGGATGAACAGGCGGGACGGGTTCACGGGTTATGGCATTCCGGAGCACTCGCAGCGGACGCCGGTGCGGGCGTGGCACTCGCCGTAGCGGTGACCGACGTGCCGGAACGGAGCCTGTCCGCCCCCTCGACGACAACCTTCGCGCCGGGTGCGATCCCGGAGGCGATGACGGCCGTGGTCGTATCGCCCGGGCCCAGCTTGACCGGCACGACGGCAGCGGTCTTGTCGTCGTTGATCACATAGACAAACGGGCCCTGGGCGCCCTGCTGGATCGCCGCGGCCGGCACCAGTATCGCCTGCGGCAACACCTGGACAGGCAGCTTCGCGGTGACGAACTGGTTGGGCAGGAGCTCGTTGTTGGCATTGGCGAACTCGGCTTCGAACTTCACCGTGCCCGTCGCCGGATCGACCTCGTTGTTCGCCGCGCGCAGGCGCCCGGTGGCGAGCACGTCATCGGGGCTGTCGCCATAGGCATCGACCGGAATGCAGGTACCGGAGTTGAGACGCTGCAGCACACGCGGGACCACGTTCACCGGCACCGAGAAGATCACCTTGCTCGGCTGCGACTGGGTGACCACCACGATGCCACGCGCGTCGGACGGGCCGACCAGGTTGCCCGGATCCACGCGGCGCAAGCCCACCGTGCCATTGATCGGCGAGGTGATGCGAGCGTTCGCGACCTGCAGGTTGGCCGTACCGATACGGCCCTGCTCTGACTTCACTTCAGCGGCGTACTGCGCGACCAGCGACTTCTGGTCGGCCAGACGCTGGGCCGAGATGGAATCCTGGGTGGACAGCACCTGGAAGTGCTTGAGGGTTTCCTGCGCGTTCGCAAGCTTGGCCTGGCTGCTCGCCAGATCGCCGGTGGCGAGCTGAAGCTGTGCCTGGGATGCGCGCGGGTCGATCTCTGCAAGCAGATCGCCCTGCTTCACCGTCTGGCCACCGCTGAAGGCGATGCTCTTGAGCACGCCATCCACCTGGCTACGCACCAGGACGCTGTTGGACGGCGTCACGGTACCCGGCTGCGAACGGTAGACGACAAAGCTGCCTTGCCGGGCGGTGGCGACCACCACCGGCACGCTCTGGTCGGCGTCCGAGGCACCCTTCTTCGAACAGGCGACACCGGCGAGCGCGACGACGCCGAGGAGTATCGGTCCCAACCGGGAAAATGGGATGGTCATCAGAGCTCCTTCTCGTACACGCGGTAACGCTTGTAGTCGCGGCCGCCGATCGCTTCGATGATGTTACGCATGCCGTCGTTGTCTTCGAGGATCCACGACAGCTCCACTTCTTTCACACCGCGCGCGACGAGATGGTGACGCACGGCGTCGATGACCAGGAAAGCCAGGCCGGGGCCGAGCGGGGTGTTGTGGAAGCTTTTACGCACGCCCATCAGCGGCACGCGCGACGACTTCGGGAACTTCACCTTGAGGTTCCAGAGCAGCTTCACCCAGTTGAACGGCGCCAGCTTGCCGCCGAAATCCTTGATGACTTCGTTGACGTTCGGCAGTGCGACGATGAAGGCTGCGGGCACGCCATCGACTTCGGCAATCTGGATAAGCTCCGAGGCGATGAGCACCTTCAGGGTATGGCCCAGATCCTTGAACTCGGCCTCGGTGAAGGGCACGAAACCCCAGTTGTCCGACCAGGCGTCATTGAAGATATCGCGCAGCACGGCGAGTTCTTCATCGAACCGTTTACGGTCGAGCGGACGCACCGTGATGCTCTGCTTGGACTTGCCGAGCAGGCGCTTCATCACCTTGGGCGCAGGGAAGTTCGGCTCGACCACATAGGCCAGCATGTCCTTGGCCTTGTGGTAGCCAGCCTGCTCGATATGCGTGCCGTAGTACGGCTTGCTGTGCCCCATCATAAAGTAGGGCGACGTATCGAAGCCGTCCACCAGCAGGCCGACTTCATCATTGATCGAAAGGCTGAGCGGGCCGCGCACGCGCTTGATGCCCTCGCTGCGCAGCCACTCTTCGGCCACGCCCATCAGTGCGGCGAACGTCTCTGGATTGTCCTCGGCATCGAGCATGCCGAAGAAACCCGCGTCATCTTTATGCAATTCGAGGTGCAGGGAATCGATCTGTGCGCTAATCCTTCCAACCAGCTTAGTTCCACGATATGCAAGCCAGGCCTTCCAGCGCGCATGCTCGAACCAGGGATTGGTCTTCGCCCCAAGATGCAGGCGCCGTTCCAGGTGCAGCGGCGGGATCCAGGCCGGGTCGGAACCCAGGATAGCGTGAGGTAGCTCGATGAACCGACCGAGGTCCGCCTTGCTGTCAAGCGGGACAATACGCAGCGAAGCGGGTGTGCTCACTATGGGATTCCGGTGATCAAACAGAATAAAGCCCGCGCCAGACGGGCGCGGCTACTTCATCGTCGCCAGGCGTGAAAGCCATTGGCGAATTTTCTGAATGACATTTTAGGCCTGCCGGCATCCATTTGAATACCCTGCGACCTCGTCACAGAACCCTTGCGATGGGGGCATAGGTCACTTGTCGTCACGACTCATGAGGGATCCCACGATGCCGCCGAGCAGTGCACCACCCACGCCAGCGCGGCCCCGGCCACCCTCGCTCGGCATGTACTCGGCAATCTGGTGCGCCAGCCGCGAAATGGGCAGTGTCTGCAGCCAGATCTTCCCGGGGCCGGTAAGCGCCGCCAGGAAGATGCCGTCACCGCCGAAGAGCGCGTTCCTGATCCCGGGAACGGTCGTGATCGTAAAGCTCACCGAGCCCTCGAATGCGCCCACGTGACCCGGGTGAACCCGCAAGGTTTCGCCGGGCGCCAGCTGCTTCTCGATCAGCTCGCCAGAGAGTTCCAGCCACGCCGTACCCGTGCCGCCGATCTTCTGCAGCGTGAACCCACTACCACCGAAGACGCCGGCACCCAGTGACCGCTGGAAACCCACGCCGATGGTGACCTGGGGCGTGGCGCAAAGGAATCCATGCCGATGGACGAGGTATTCCTTACCCGGGCTCAGCGTGACCGGCACGATGTGGCCCGGCACCTTGGTCGCAAACGCCACTTCGCCGGAGGTCCGTACGGCCTTGTACTCGGTCATGAACAGCGTGCCGCCACCGATGACGCGCTTGAACGTCCCCAGGAAGCCACCACCACCACCCATCTGGGTGTGCGTGGTCATCTGGATCGACGAGCTCATCCACGACAGCTCGCCACTCTCGGCGAAGACGCTGTCATTCGGATCGAGCTGGACTTCCAACACGGGCATGACCGTGCCCTGGATACGGGTTTGCATGTGGTGTTTCCCCCTGAGGATGGCCGCGAAGTGCGCGCGGTGAGTCTTGCTCAGGGGGTGCGTTAGTTCAAGCGACGATCGAGTAGTCCATCTGCTTGAGGTCATCGATCAGGCCTGGACCTGTCGGGTTCCAGCCAAGGTGTTCCCGCGTCCAGGTGCTCGACGCCGGCATGTCCAGCCCGGCGAACATACCGAACCAGCCGAAGTGCCCGGCCGCTTCATCCTGGGACAAGGAAACCAGCGGCAGGCCCAGGCCGGCAGCCACTACCTCCGCGATCTCGCGTGCGGAGACACCCTCTTCGGCCACCGCGTTATAGCGCGCGCCAGCTTCGCCTTTGTCGAGAGCAAGTTGATAGAGCTTCGCGACGTCGAGCACATGCGCCGCGGGCCAACGATTCTTGCCTTCACCCACGTAGGCTACTTTTCCCTTGGCTCGCGAAATATCGATGAACGGTGAAATAAGTCCCTGCTTCACCGGATCGTGCACCTGCGGCAGGCGCACCACGGAGACATTGACTCCTGATTCCAGCAAGGCCTTGCCAGTGACCTCGGAAATGGTCCGCGGGTTGGGATGGTCGGCATTGAAGACATCTTCCCTCGCGACATCGCCGGACCGGTTGCCGCCCATGCCTGTACCGGAGGTGATGAGCAGCGGTCGATCGGAACCCTTGAACACCGAACCCAATGCCTCGATGACGCGCCTGTCCTTCTCGCAGTTGGCGGCGAAGTTGGCAAAGTCATGGTCGAAGGCCGTGTGGATCACGGCATCCGCTTTGGCCGCACCCGCACGAATACTGTCGAGGTCTTCCAGCGTGGCGCGATGCACCTCGGCGCCGGCCGCGTTGAGCGATCGCTCGCCGGCTTCGGAACGGGTCATGCCGATCACATGGTGACCGGCAGCAAGAAGTTCGGGAACGATGCGGCTGCCGATGAACCCGGTCGCACCAGTAAGGAATACGCGCATGAAGCCATCTCCGTGTTGTCTGGAGACTGTTATCGCGTCAAAGGTATTCCCGTAAAAGTAGGGGCTTTATCATGGTATGGCGACTAACAGGATCAAGGCTTCGTCGCGTCAATCCTGCCTTCGGTCAGTGACCACCGGGTGCGCACCTTTCCAGCGCCATCGAACAGCCTCAACTCGCCACCCTTCCCTCGCGCGGTCAGCTCCAACAGGCTGCGGTCACCCACGGATACGTCGGGATTCTCGAGCACGAAGGTGGCCGAACGGTCTTTGTCGTCCACGTACATGCCGATGGCATCGCGCTCCGGGTAATCGAACGCGATGGCGCCCCGGCCATTGCTGAGCCATGCCATGCCGCCACGCTCGTTGCCGTCGAGATCATGGATGGTGACGCCGACGGAGTCGCCGATGCGGTGGAACTGGGCGGGCACCTTACCCTTGATCTGCGGAGTCATGGCCTGGCCAACCGTCAGGCGGTCGTGACCCTGCTCGTCAAGAAAGAGCATCGCCATCGAGCGCTCGTCGTGTCGGATGCGACCTGGTACGTCCGGAAAGGGCGCACCGATGAGAATGCGTGGATGACCGTTGGCGTCGTCGATGACGAGACCTTTAGCGTGGATCACGCCGGGCTGGGTCGCGTCAGGTCCCGCGACTGCGAATGTGGTCCCCAGCGCCATACAAAGAGTCGCAAGCACACCGCAAATGACTGTGAGCTTCGTATTCCGGGCTTCGAGCCGCGCCAGCCGGGCCTCGATATCCATGTCGTCTCCTGATGGTCGGCGCGACAATGCGCCGATAGTCAGGATGCCTCTTGTGCGTAAGAGGTTTAGATGACCTGGCCTCAGCAGCAGGAACTGCGACGCGCATCCCACTTGCAGATCGCCGTATCATCGTCCGCATGAAACGCATCGGCTTCCTCTCCTTCGGTCACTGGACCGACTCACCGCACTCCGCGACCCGCACCGCACGCGACGTGCTCCAACAATCCATCGACCTCGCCGTCGCGGCAGAGCAGATCGGCGCGGACGGCGCGTTCTTCCGCGTCCATCATTTTGCCAATCAGCTCGCATCGCCGTTCCCGCTGCTGTCGGCCATCGGTGCGCGAACCAGCAAAATCGAGATCGGCACCGGCGTCATCGACATGCGCTACGAGAACCCGCATTACATGCTGGAAACCGCGGGGGCTGCCGACCTCATCAGTGGTGGTCGCCTGCAGCTCGGTATCAGTCGTGGCTCCCCCGAGCAGGTCATCGAGGGGTGGCGTCACTTTGGGTACGCGCCCGCCGAAGGCGAAACCGACGCCGACATGGGCCGCCGGCATGCCGAGGTCTTCCTGCAGTTGCTTGAGGGCAAGGGTTTCGCTGCGCCCAATCCCCGTCCCATGTTTCCCAATCAACCAGGCCTTCTCCGCCTCGAGCCCCATGCACCGGGCCTGCGCGAGCGCATCTGGTGGGGTTCGGCGTCCAACGCCACCGCCGTGTGGGCGGCCAACATGGGCATGAACCTGCAGAGTTCGACGCTCAAGGCCAATGAGACCAACGAGCCGCTCAGCGTTCAGCAGGCCCGGCAGATCCGCCTTTATCGCGACACCTGGGCTAACGCCGGGCACGGTCGGGAGCCACGTGTGTCGGTCCTCCGCTCCATCTTCCCCCTGATGAACGACATGGATCACGCTTACTTCGGGCGTAGCAAATCCACCGACCAGATCGGCTTCATCGACAACATGGAGGCCGTGTTTGGCCGCACCTATGCGGCGGTTCCCGAGGTTCTGGTGTCGGAACTGGCCGCCGACGAGGCGATCGCCGAGGCGGACACGCTTCTTCTGGCCGTACCCAACCAACTGGGCGTGGATTACAACGTCCACCTGATCGAGTCGATTCTTACCCAGGTGGCGCCAGCACTGGGCTGGCGCTGATCGGTTCGCCCTATCGGGGCGATAGTAATTAACGATTGGATAACGTTTCTGTTGCAGCGCATCATTCGCGCATGACTATTCAAGCGTTCTTCCACTCGCGAGCCCGCTCGCTTCCCTTCGCCCTGCTCTTCATCGGCATGGGCTCCTGGGCCATGTCGGCCGACCTGCCGGCGGCCCCGCAGGCTTCCGCGCCGACCACGACCAGCCGGAACGCGATGACCGAGGCGGGTTCCATTCCTCCTTACGGTGCCATCAGCCATGGCCTGAAGGCCACGCCGGAAGCCATCCTTCCGTACGGTGCTATCAGCCCGGATGCGACGGCCACCTCGGCAGCCGTGCTTCCTTACGGTGCCATCAGCCATGACGCGACGGTCGCATCGGCGACCGTCCTGCCTTACGGCGCAATGGGCCCGCACGCGGCTCCCTGAGCCGTTAGCGGTGCCGGTGAACGGGCCCCTGGCACAGGCACTCACCATCTTCATCGGCATGACCCAGTAGCGCATCGAGCAGATCGCCAGAAGGCGTCCACTGACCGATGGCCGGATGGATCAGCATTGCCTTGCGCGCCTCGAGCCGACGATCGTTCAACACCGAAGCGATCGCCGCACGCTCGTACGCCTTCACCGAACGCACCAGGCCGTTCACCGCATCGGGCAAGGGCGCGATGGGTCGAGGCACGATGGAATCCAGCGAGATATCCGACGCGATCTCGACGATGTCGTCGTCGGGCAGGTCCGGTAGTGCGCCTTGGTTACGCGTGTTCACCACGATGCGCGCGGGCTTCGCGCCGGTCAATGCGCTCATCACGTCGATAGCGATGCGGTGATAACCGGTCGCCACGCGGAACGGGTCGCCCTGCAGGCTCACGCCCTGGTCGAAGGCCGAACCGCCCTCGGCTTCCAGCTTCATATAGGAGCCGGAGCGTTGATTGAGGTAAGCGGCGTAGATATCCACGGCCGCGTCGCCGTCGCCCGCGTCCAGTCGCGCGGTAAGGGTCGCTAACAAGTCGTCGTTGAGTCGCTGGATCTCTCCGCCGCGGCTGCCGCCCTGCTTGCGCTGGTTGTCGAGAGCGCGCTGGCGTTCGTAGTAGAAGAACAGGTACTCGGTCGGGATGAGCCGCAATGTGCGGATCATGTCGAAGTCGAAAAGCGGCGCCAGGTAGAGCTGGCGCAACAGCTCGTCACTGTCGAGCAGCCGGTCGATCACCTCCTCGCCGCGCACGCGTACGCCACGCACCCAACCCAGATGATTGAGCCCGACGTAGTCGCATTCGACCTCGTCGGCCGGCTCGCCTAATGCGCGCGCAATGTTGTGGAACAGCTCCGTGGGCGTGTCGCAGATGCCGACGATGCGCGCGTTGCTGTGGTCGGTCACCGCCTGCGTGATCAGTCCGGCGGGATTGGTGAAGTTGACCAGCCAGGCCTGCGGGCTGAGGCGTTCGACCAGGCGCGCCTGCTCGATGGCCACGGGAATGGTGCGCAGGGCCATGGCGACACCGGCCGGCCCGGTGGTCTCCTGGCCGGGATACCCCTGCGCAATCGATGCGCGCTCGTCGGACGCCCGACCCGCGATGCCGCCGATGCGAACACTGTTGAGCACGAAGTCCGCGCCCTCGATCGTGTCTTCCAACGACGTCGCGCCACGCAGGCGCAAGTCGCCACCAAAACGGCGGACCACGGCCTTGCCGAGGTCGACCATGATGCGCAGTCGCGCGGGGTCCGGGTCGTACAGCACCATCTCGGCCGCGCCGAGGGCTTCGGCAGCCTCGTTCACACCAAATACGACAAGGGGTGAGCGGACACCGCCGCCTCCGATCAATGCGATCTTACGATCCGTACGTCTGCTCACGAAGGGTCCTCAATTGGGGGGAATGGGGAAGCGCTTGAAGGGCACCGGCCGCGGTCGTGCACAGCGCGCCACAGACGCAGCCGCGCTCGACACAACCATCGATGGCGTCGCCATCGAGCAGGCCATCGATGAGGCCCGCGTCGAACGCGTCGCCGGCACCGGTGGAATCGACCGCATCGATACGCGGCGCGGGGACACGGCGCAGGCCACGTTCGTCGGCAATCCACGCGCCGCCGGCGCCTTGTTTCATCACGGCGCGGCCGATGCCGGCGCCTATCGACCAGGCCTCGAACGACGAGGGTTCTTCGTCGCCGCTCAGCAGCGCGGCTTCCTTCGCATTGGGAAGGAACAGATCCAGGTCGCGAAAGGTGGGCCGGTTAACCGGGTCGCGCAGCCACGCCGGGCTGTAGCCGACATCCAGCGATGTCGTGCAGCCGGCTTGGCGCAGCAAGGGAAGCAGGATCGCAGCCAGGTCGCGCGGCAACGGCATCGCGAAGTGCACATGACGTGCGGCAGCGAGGTCGGCGACGATTTCCGGCGAGGCGAGTAACTCGGGCAATGCGCGGTTCACGCCTGCATAGGTGAAGAACGAACGGTCCTCCACCGTGGAAACACTGACCGTGATGCCGGTACCGTCGCTGCCGAGCCGGATGCCATCCATGCTCACACCGAAGTCACCCAGGCGGCTTTCGAACCAGTCCAGGTCGGCTTCACCGATCAGGCCGACCAGGCGCACGCGACGACCCAGCCGCGACAACGCGCAGGCCGTGTTGATGGCACCGCCACCGAGCTCGCGCAGGTAGTTCTCGGCGATCACCTCTTCGCCGGGACCGGGCCATTGGGGAAATCCGCTGAACACATGGTCGGCATAGATCTCGCCGACCACGGCAACGTCCCACGACTTCAGGGTTGCGGGAATGGCCACGTGCGGGACCTCCGTGCTTGCCACAGGAAAAGAAGGGTGCCGACGAACACCGCCGCCACCGCCGTCACGATCGACGAGGTGCCGGCGGTGGCAACGAGGTAGAGCCAGCCGATGACGCTGACCACGATCGGTAGCGGGTACAGCGGCATGCGGAAGACGTCCGCGTCCGCGCGTCGCTTGCGCAAGGCGACGACGGCGAAGCACTGCGCGATGTACTGGAACAGGATCTGCGTGACCATCAGGGTCGCGATCAGGTGCTCGAGCGAAAGGAAACACGCCGCCGCCGAGGTCGCGCCGACGAACAGCAGTGACACGGTGGGGAAGCCACCGCGTGGATGCAGCCGGGCAAATACGGGGAAGAACTGACCATCGGCCGCTGCCGCATAGGGCACGCGTGAGTAGCCCAGCAGGATCACCAGCGCGGAACCCCAACTGGCGAGCAGGATCAACAGCACGGCCAGTGTGCCACCGGTGCGACCGTGGATGGCCTGCATGAAATCGGCGACGACCGCCTTCGAATGCGCGGCCTGCTCCCAGGGCAAGACGCCGAGGATGCTGAGGTTGAGCCCGAGGTAAAGCACCGCCACGAGCGGAATCGAGACCAGCACCGCCATCGGAATCGTGCGCCGCGGCCGTTTCACCTCACCGCCCAGCATGCAGACGTTGTTGTAGCCGCCGTAATCGTAGACCGCGATCAGGGCGACCGCGCCCAGGCCGAGCCAGAAACCATGCGACGAGTCGGCGTGCACCTGGAAGAAATGGCTGGCCACGGCCGTATCGAAGTGCGTGATGCCGCTGAACACGATCCACGCGCAAGCGACGACGACGATAGCGGTGACGAAGACGGAGAGCCGCTGGATCTGACCCACCTTGCGATAGAGCACGGCGGTGTTGACCAGGCAGAGTCCCGCCGCGAGGAGTGACCTGCCGGTGTCGCCGAGCGAAGGGATCAGGAAGCCGGCGTACTGCGCGAAGCCCACGGCGGCGCCACCGATCGACAACGGTGCGGTGAGCAAGGTCTGCCAGAGGTAGAGGAAGCCGAACAGGCGGCCGGCCTTCTCGCGACCGTACGCCTCACGCAGGTAGTGATACGGACCGCCGGACTCGGGAATCGTGGAACCGAGCTCGGCCCAGACCATGCCGTCGCACAGGCACAGCAAGGCGCCGGCGATCCACCCGAGCAACACGGAGGGGCCAGCAAGCGCGGAGAGCGCGATGGGAATCGTCACGAACGGCCCGATGCCGATCATGTTGAGCACATTGGCCGACAGGCCGCCCCAGAAGCCGATAGCGCGTGGCGGCGAGGTCGGCACGCCGGGTTCGCTCACACTGGCACGCATCAGGGCCTCCTCGAGGCTTGCAGGCTTTCTGCCGCGGTGACGACTGCCGGCGCATGGCGGTGCAGGTCGAGCACCAGCAGTTCGTTATCGCCCGCGCGTAGCCATGGACCTGGACAGAACAGGCGCTGCTGGGGGCCGATGTTCCAGTAGCGGCCGAGGAGCTGGCCGTTGATCCAGAGGTAGCCCTTGGACCAGGCGGTCATGTCGATGTAGACGTCGCCGGGGGATTCGATGTTCAACGTTGATTTGAAGAAGATGGGGCCGCGAGGCGATCTGGTTTCCGCCGATGAATCGGCTCCTGCCGAGCCGGAGCCAGCACCCGCGGAACCTGCCGTTGTGGGAGCCGATTCATCGGCGATGGGGCGAAGCCCCCGTACCCAATCATCATCCAAAGGAATCGCCCACGCCTCGACATCACGCAACGGCAGCCCATCGATCGACGCCGGCCCGATCAGCCCCTTATGGTCGCCAATGCGAGGCCCGAAGTTGATATGCCCGAAGGTGTCGACCAGGATCTCGAGCGTACGCTCCGGGGAATTCGCATCCGGCAGCATCAGGTCAGGCTTCGAGTTAAGCATCGGGTGCACCACGCGCGACACTGACCCGACTTCTCTGCCATCGACATGGACCAGCGCGTAATCACGCACATTCTCCAGGCGCAACACCGCACCCTTGGCGATCCGCTTACGGTAAACAACGAGCCCCTGGTCCTGACCGAACAGAATCTCGTTCGGTCCTGGCGCAGGCAGGGTCACCGCCGCACCCGGCAGGTTGTCCCACAGCGCGGCGAATGGCCGCGGTGTCACCGGGGCAAACGTCGCCGAAGCCGGCTCGGGCGGCAGCGCGTGAGGCGTGACGCGCGTGACATCGGCGATCACACGACGCAGGCGCATGTACTGCTCCGTTGGACGCCCCCGCTCGTCGACAGGAGCACCGTAGTCGTAACTGGTAATCACGGGCTGGAACTGCGAGCCGTCGTCTTCGGCGTTGGAGCCCGCAGTGAGACCAAAATTCGTCCCGCCATGCACCACATACAGGTTGAACGAATACCCTGCACTCATGATGTGGCGCAACGTGGCTTCATAGTCTTTCGTGGCGAACGTCGGCTCACCCCAGTGGGTCAGCCAACCGGGATAGCCTTCGCCCACCCATACGGGTGACTCACCGGCAAATCCCCTGCCCTTCACCAGATCCGCCACGTCGGCACCGTCGAGGCCCAGCGCCGAACCATGCGGATAGGCCTTGCGGCGTTGCAGATCCTTCAGGCCATCGGACACCGAGAACGGGCCGGCAATGCCGTTCTCGCGCCAGATATCGCGCAACGCGTCGAGATAGCCGATGTCGTCAGCAAACATCGAGTACTCGTTCTCGATCTGCAGCATCAACACCGGACCGCCCGCACTGGCCATGAGCGGCGCGACGCGCGGCGCGAGCGCAGCGATGTAACGCCGCACCGCGGCCATGTAGCGCGGATCGTCACGCGTGCGCAGCCGGGTATCCGGATCGCGCAAGAGGTAAGCCGGCAAGCCGCCGTTGGTCCACTCGCCGCAGATGTATGGGCCCGGTCGCAGGTAAACCCACATGCCCTCTTCCGCGCAAAGGCGGATGAAGCCCGCCACATCCCGGTTCCCGCTTTCGAAATCGAACACCCCGGGCTCGCGTTCGTGGTGATTCCACATGACGTAGATCGCCACGGTATTGAGCCCCATGGCGCGGGCCATGCGGATGCGATGCCGCCAGTGCTCCTTCGCGATCCGCGCCGGATGCATCTCGCCGCTATGGACGCGGAACGCCTCGCCATCGAGCAGGAACTCGCGCTTGCCAAAAGTGAAGGCGTGCGGCTTGCCGTCCGGCGCTGCCGATGGGCGGCCGGTGGCAAGCGACGCCGCCCACCCACTACCGGCAAACGCCAGCGGGGTGAGCAGCGACAGCGCGAGGAAGCTTCGTCGATGCATGCTCAGAAGTTGTACTTCACGGTCAGCAGGGTGGTCCTTCCCGCATCGACGATATCCGAATTGGCCAGGCTGTTCTTGCCGATGTGCGACCAGTACGAGTACTGCTTGGTCAGGTTGCTGACCTGCAGGTCGAACTGCAGGCCGTTGGACATCGCATAGCCGACATGCAGGTCCACCCGGCGAATCGGCCGGATCCACAGGTCATCCCACGGACTACCCTGGTTGAGGAAGTCGTACGTCGACAGGTAGGACCCGGTGTAGTGGTAGCTGAGGTTCACCGAGAAACCGTATTTCTCGTAGAACAGCTCGGCGTTGGCCATGCGCTGCGGTGCCGACTGCAGGCGCTCGTTGTCGAAGCCGTCGCGACCCAGATCCACTTTCGAGTTCTGGCGCGTGGCGTTGACACTGAAGCCCAGGCCGTCGAACGGTTCCGGCAGGTTCTGGAACTTCTGTCGATAGGTCGCCTCGAGGCCGACCACGCGACCATCGCCACCGTTGGTCGGCGTCTTGGTCAGCACCGTACCCACGCCGGAGGTGTTCGGATCGGCCTGGCCGCCGCCGCTGTCGTAAATGTAGTTGCGCAGCTTCTTGTAGTAGCTGGCCAGCGACACATAGCCACCGTTCTCCGTGGTCCATTCCGCGCCGAGGTCCACGTTGGTGGCCTTGATCGGGCTGAGATTGGGGTTGCCGGTGGTGATGGTGGTCACGCCATCGGACACGCTGATCTGCGAGCCGCCGCCGAGCTGCACGAACGCGGGGCGGGTGTAGCTCTGCCAGATCGCACCGCGGTAGACGATGTTGCCGTCGGGGCGGAAGTTGATGAACAGGCTGCCCAGCGGTTCGTTGTAGATGGTGTGGTTGTTGGAGAAGTAGCCCGGCACCTCGTTCCCGTCGGCGTCCTGTGGCGTGGTCCAGAACGTGTTGCGAATCGAGGTGTGCTCGAAGCGCACGCCGGGGATGACCTCCCAGGGGCCGCTCTGGAACGTCGCCATCGCGTAGGCCGCGGTCACGGCCTCGGTGCCGCGCATGGTGTCGCAGTTGAAGTTGTTGTAGTCGAGCTGGCCGCAGGTATCCAGATCACCCGGCTGCAGGTGGTCCGCGATCAGTGCCGCAACCGCCGAGCGGCTGACCTGGGGCGTTGTCCAGTCGAACTTGCCCGGGAAGATCTGGTTGTAATAACCCTTGAAGATGCCGAGATCGTTGAGGGTGGTCGTGCCATCGTTGATACCGGCGGTCGAATAATCGCGATCGGTGAACTCGCGCGAGCTGTCGCTGTACTTGACGCCGAACTTGATCGACTGCAGCGGGCCGTCCTCGAAGTCGTAGCGCAGGTCGAGCTTGGCGCCACCACGCTTCTGACCCGAGCGGATGTCGGTGACTTCGCCATAGTCGTTGGCATACATGTTCTGGAGGTTGTTGACCGAGTTCAGCAGGCCCGGGGTCAGCACCGGATGCGGAAAGCCATTGCCGCCATAGCTGAGCAGCGAACTCTGGTTGTAGGCGAAGTTGTCCTGCGAATACTTGTCCTCGCGGCCGTCGATCTCGACGTGCTGCGGGCGATCGTTGCGGCCGATGCTCCAGAACACATTGGGTGAGATGGTCCAGCCACCGGCGGTCTTATCCGCTCCCAGCTGGATCGTGGCCAGGTCGGCGCGCTCGGGATTGGTTTCGTACCAGAAACGGTTGGCGATGCGACCGATGTTCGGGGCGTAAACCCCCGGCGCGGCCGTGGGAACGTAGGTCACGTCCTGCGGCAACAGCTGGTTATACGTGGTGTTCTGCTCGGTCAGCGCATAGGCATAGGTCATGCGCGCATACGCTTTCAGCGTGGAATCCACGTTCCAGTCGAGCGAGATATTGCCGCCGTAGCGCCGCTCGAAACCGGACGCCACGCCGACGTTGGTACCGAGGCTGGTCAGGTTATGCGCCGGGTCATAGCCGGGCGCGTTCTGGCCGTCGGAGGTGGCGTGCAGGAAAGCCCAGGAGCCGTCGTTCGAGGCACTTTCCGCCGCGCCGATCTCGCTGTTGGCGATGTTGCGATAGTCGTAATAGCCGCTCACGTACACGCCGAACTGCTTCTCCGCACCGAACTTGCCCTGCAGCTCGCCGGCAAGGCCACTGCCGAGCCCACTACCGCCGTAATCGCGTGCACGGCTCTCGACACGTCCACTGGCGGTCACGCTGCCGCTGAAATCCTTCTTGAAGTCGAACGCACTCGGTGTGCGGAAGTCGATCGTGCCGCCGATGGCGTCGCCGTCCATATCGGCCGTCGAGGTCTTGTTGAGCACGATGGTCTGCAGACCCGACGGCGGCAGCAAGCTGAGCTGCACGCTACGGCTGTACGGCATGCCCTGGGCGACGTTGCTGCCATTGACCAGGTTGACGTTGTACTCCGAGGGCAGGCCGCGCACCGAGGTGAACATGCCCTCACCGCGCGCCGCGCCGTCGATACCACCGAAATAGCCCGACCCCGTGGTCGTGACATTCACGCCGGACATCAGGCCCAGCGCTTCGGCGACGTTATGCACGGCGGTGTGCTGCAGGTCTGCCGCGGACAACACGTCCACTGTATTGATCGAATCCATGCGCATGTTGGTCGCGTCGTAGCGGTTGGCCACGACACTCAGTGCCTTCATCTGCACGGCCTTGTCCGGCTTGGCCGGCGTTGCCTGGCTGTCCGCCGTGGGCTTTACTGGCGGCGTAGACGACTTTGCCGGCGTGGTTGGCGTGGCCGGAGGTGCATCCTGTGCGAATGCTGTACTACCGAGCACGGCGTATAGCGCCACCACGAGACACTTCTTGTTGAAACCCTTATCAATAAACACGACTCACCCCCACCCCGAGATGCTTTAGAAAACATGCGCGACATTGCGCCGCGCGATGCGCAGTTCAGCTGATCAGCGGGTTCGTCGCGCGGTCCGGACGAAATACATCGCACACGCCAGCGCTAGCGGGCATGTGTCGACATCACGACGGACGGGTGAACGTGCCGATCAGGACAGTCGGACGATCAGAGGGAGCTTTGCGGCGGGGAATAGCCGGCGACGCACTTGCCGCGGGAGCGCAGGGCGCTCAACTTGGCACGTGCGAGGATCGGCAGGCCGTCGGCGAGGACGAGCGCGAACGGACGACCTGCAAGGACGCAGCTGGCGTTTTCATTTGAATTGGGCCGACGCATCGTAGCGGTCTGTCCGTCATTCATCGCGAGCTGCGTATCGGCATGCCAATAGGATGCCGGAAGGGTTACGCGAACGGACGTCCAAATTGGCGCGCGCTGCGTGCTGCAAGATATAGCGCACTGTAAAAAGGGCGTCAACTGCCAAAAATGCATAGGCGACGGGATGTTGCGTCGCAGCAGCTGAGGCGCCATCCGCACGCAAGAACTCGCGGTGCCCGTGCAGGTGCTCTTACGGGGTCATGATTCACCTCGACGACGACGTCGCACCGTATACAAAGCGCGGTCCGCCTCGGCCAGCGTCGCTTCAACGGACGCACCGTCCACGTGGGCTGCGCATCCCGCGGTGAAGCCACACAGTGCGGCATCCGCTCCGGCTGCCAGACGCCCGGCTAGTTCATGGGCCTCGGTGATCGCACTGTTGGGTAGAACGACAAGGAACTCGTCACCACCCAGGCGGATCACGTAGTCACCAGCGCGGACGTGACGCTGGAAGAACGTCGCCATCGCCACCAGGACTTCGTCGCCGCGTTGATGGCCGAAGGTGTCGTTTATCTCCTTGAACTTGTCCAGGTCCAGGGTGACGCACGCCCACGTCGTGCGGGAATCGGCGCTTTCCATATGCTGGGCGAGAAAGCGCCGGTTGTAACAGCCGGTCAGCGCATCGCGGATCGACCACTCGCGAAGACGCTGCTCCTGGAGCACTTGCTCGGTGATGTCCTGCGCGTGGCCCAACACCTGCGTTTCGCCAGCATGCGTGTCCACCATGTTGTGGTACTGCCAGACGCGCTGCGTGCCGTCCCGGGCCAGAAAGCGCAAACGCCCTGCGTCGGTACCACGCGCATTGATCCTCGCCAGGTACTCCGGTACGTGCGCCGCGTCACGTGCCGTCATGAGCTGGCCAACCTGCATGCCTATCATTTCGGCTTCCGAATAACCCAGTGACTGACACGCCGCCGGGTTAACCGTCAGCAGACGGCCATCGAGGTCGTGCGTGCAGATCAGGCCGAGGCTATAGGTGAACAAGCTGCGGAAGCGCCGCTCGCTGGCGATCAATGCGTCGATGTCCCGGCGACGCTCGGTGATGTCCTGGAACGCGCCAATCAGACGCGAGGCCTTCCCCTTCCGCTGTTCGACAGCACCATGGGCACGGACCCAGATCTGCCTGCCCTTGGCAGTGGTCATGGGCAATTCCAGGTCCCAGCCCTCGCCCTCCTCGATGCCGCGGAGTACCGCTGCCTCGAGAACCGTGCGCACCGCCGGGGCGTAGTAACCGATCGCCTCTTCGAGGGTGGGCTGGTGATCGGCCGGCACTTCGTGGATGCGGCAGGTCTGGGCGGTCCAGCGCAGGGTGCCCGTGGCCAGGTCCAACTCCCATCCACCGACGCCTGCGAGCACGCCGATCTGCTCGAGGAAATCCTCGCTGGTCCGTACTCTCCGACGAAGCTTTGCGATTGCAGATGGCTCACGGCGAGGGTTGGACGGCGAGACGAGTGGTTCATGCATCGCAGAATTCCGACAGATAAACCGGTGAGGCCTGCCCTTTTTCGGCAATGCGCCTGGAAGACGTAGGGGTGGCGAGCTTCAGGACTTCACGAATTCGGTCTCGATAAGAATCGTGACTTCGTCGGCTTCCAGCGGAACCCACTGACCTACGCCGAAGTCCGATCGCTTGAATGTAGCTTCGCCCGAAAAGCCCAGGCGTGGCGAAGCGAAGCCACGATAGACGACTTTCAGGGTAACCGGCTTCTTCACTCCGTGAAAGTCCAGAACACCATCTACAACCATGTGTTCACCGGTGATCTTCACCGTCGCAGAGGTGAAGGTGATGGCCGGGTACTTATCGGATTCGAAGTACTTCTGCGCGATTCTCTTGTCGAACGTCGGATCTCCTGTGCTGACCGAGTTGGGGTCGATGGAAATCGCCAGCCCGGACGCGGCTGCCTGCGAGGGGTTGAAGGAGAACCCGCCACTAACGCTGTCAAAGCGAAGCGAGTAGCGCGACAGATCCATATGGGCGAGTTTCGCCGTCACGGACGTGTGGTGCGGGTCGAGCTTGTATTCACCCGGCGCGGCCGCCTTGGGGTCTTTGGTCAGATTAAGGTTCTTGTACTGCGATGCGGCACTCGCGTCTTCCGCAGGCTTCTGAGCCGTTTGGGCCCTGACAGCCATGGGCATCGCGACAAGCAGTGCCAGCAACGCGGTGGAAGCGATCTTGAGCGTGGTCATGATGTCGATCCAGGAGGCAGGGTGGCTGAGCCATCGTACGGGACCACACTAGCCGACCGGTGGTGCGACGTCACTCCGACGTTTGGCCTGTGACCTCGCCCCGCCCGCCATGGATCCCTCTGGCCCGTATTCACCGCGTTTTGTAGTCGCCTTGGGCCACGGAACGTTCTATGGCGCGCGCCCGGAGTTTCAACGCAACGATGGAGCGTTTGCGCGAATTGTTTGCCAGCTCGATGACTGAGGGAGTCTCCTCGAACTTCCCCATGTCAACACATCTGGGCCCGGCGACCTATCCCTTCCGCCCCATTCTCCGGAGCACGCCATCCCGTTGCACGTAGTGATGGGCCAGGGCGGCAAGCGTGTGCAGCAGGACCAGCGCAGCGAACACGTTCGCAGCCAGTCCGTGCCATGCGTTCACGCGGAGGATCGTTGCCATGTCCTGCTTGCCCGGCACGGTCAGGACGTTGAACAGAGGAAAGCCATGCACGATCGTGTTGGCGAAGCCCAGCACCAGCACGATTCCCAGTACGACATACAGACCGATATGGACAACCTTCGCGGCCGCGCGCTCGACGGGTGTGCCCACGCCCGGCAGCCGGCTCCCCCGGCGCCACCGCCAAGCGATGCGTGCGATGAATACCACGGTGATGCAGATGCCGAGCAAGACGTGGACCGACCAGATGTCCACACGTAACGGACCACGCGCCATGAGGCCCGTCGTGCGGCCAATGAGCCACTGAACAGTCACGAGCACAGCCGTTAGCCAATGGAGGACGATCGTAGGGCGGTCATAACGTTCTTGCATGGCTTCGCGTACCAGGTGTTTCCGGATGGACGAAGTATGTGCTCCCGGAAAAGACTTTGGTTGTCACGGGTTGCATTGGCCGAAAAAGTTCACCCTACAACGGAAGAACTATTGCGCCAGCCTGTGCGCGAGGGGATTCTCGATACTTCTGTATCGCAATAATGCATATGCGAGTCCTCGTCACAGGAAGTGCGGGGCATCTGGGCGAAGCACTGATGCGAACCCTGAGGGCGGCCGGCCACAAAGCGATCGGACTGGACCTGAAGCCGTCGCCGTACACAAGCCTGGTCGGATCCGTTACGGACCGGTCGCTGGTGGCGAGAGGCCTGGTGGGCGTCGACGGCGTCGTGCATACGGCGACCCTGCACAAGCCGCATATCGCAACGCACCCATCCACCGAGTTTGTTGCGACGAACGTCGACGGGACGCTATGCATGCTTGAAGAATGCGTAAAAGCAGGCACTCGTTCGTTCGTGTTCACAAGCACGACCAGTGTGTTCGGACACGTGCTGACGCCTTCATGGGGCGAACCCGCGGCATGGATTACCGAGGACATCGTCCCGATTCCGAAGAATATCTACGGTGTCACGAAGCTTGCCGCAGAGCATCTGTGCGAAATGCAACATTACCGACATGGACTGCCCTGCGTCGTACTCAGGACATCGAGGTTCTTCCAGGAAGCAGACGATGACAGGGAAATGCAGAAACGATACGACCAGGACAACCTTAAAGTCACCGAGTATCTGTATCGCCGGGTAGACATGGAGGATGTGGTATCGGCACATCTGCTCGCCCTGGAGAACGCAACCCGCCTCGGTTTCGGTCGGTATGTCGTCAGTGCGACGACGCCCTTCTCGAAGGACGACCTGGTCGAGCTGCGCACGCAAGCCGACAGGATCGTTCGCCGGCACGTTCCTGCTTATGAGCATGAGTACAGCAGACGCGGGTGGACGATGCTTCCCGCCATCGATCGCGTTTACGTCAACGCGCTTGCAAGAGCGGAACTCGGCTGGACGCCGAAGTACGATTTCGGGTACGTGATAGAACGGCTAGCGCGCTCACTGGACTATCGGAGTCGTCTCGCCCGGACCATAGGTATCAAGGGATATCATGCCCAACGATTCCTCGACCCACCGTATCCCATCGAGGGCCTGACCCGAGCTGGGGATCGACGTGACTAAAGCCGACTACATTCGCGCGCTCTCGATGCATCGTCATCGTGAGGGCGGCTATTTCGCCGAGACGTACCGAAATAACATCACCATCGGCACGGGCCGCCCCGGAAAGGATGGAATGCGGAGCATCGGAACCTGCATCTACTACATGCTCACGGACGACGAGCCCAAGGGCTACCTGCATCGGAACCTCTCTCCCATCGTCCACTTCTTCCATGCGGGCGCGCCGATGACCTACTGGCTGCTGGACGAAACCGGTCGCGTGGCTCGGCACGTTCTCGGCCCGGACCTCACCGCCGGGGAGACCTTGCAGCTCGTTGTGCCCGGTGGTGCGTGGAAGTGCTCGGAGCTCCATCCTGGCGGCACCTACGGGCTTCTCAGTGAGTCGGTGATGCCGGGATTCGAATATGAGGACAGCCAGATTGCATCGCGGCGCGAGTTTGTCGCTCTTTTTTCGCACGCACAGGAACTGGCGGCGAAGTTTTGCCGATGGTGACGGGCTGTGCGCCAGGTCGCAAGATAATACGAATGTATGGTTGTCCGGGGCGCCGTAAGGAACGAGGCTGGCATAGCCACTGGCTGCACATCTGGCGCGTGACCGGGAAATGGGCAAATACCAGCATTTTCAGGGTGAACGATGCGGACGAACTGCACGAGATCCTGACCGCGCTGCCGCTGTTCCGCTACATGGAAATCGAGGTCATCGCACTGAACCGTCATCCCGCTTCGATCGAAGAAGCCACCACGGGAGATTGAGAAGCTGTGAGAACGCCGCTGGCTTTCGCCTCGCCGTGAGGGCAAGCTCCTCTCGGTAGCCGCGCTCGCGGCCTTGCGATATCGAGGCATTAGCGTGACGACATCGAAGCCAGAGTCCGGCGGGCCAGCGCGGCCGTTGCGACTGGTGCTCCTGGAAGACGACGACCTTCTGCGCGACCGGATCCTTGCGCCCAAGCTGAGGCAGTTCGGCTTCGAGGTCACCGCGACCGGCAGCGCGGCTGAGCTGCACGCGGTGGTCGGGAAAGGCGCCCCCGATATCTTTCTGCTCGACCTCGGCCTGCCCGACGGCGATGGCTTCGAAGTGGCGCGTTCGCTCCGTGCCGCCGTGCCCAGGGCCGGCATCATCATCCTGACCGGTCGCAGCGACAACGTCGACCGCGTGCGCGGCCTGTTCGAAGGCGCCGACGCCTACCTCACCAAGCCGGTAGAGATCGATGTCCTCGTGGCCACGCTCTATAGCGTGGCCCGGCGCCTGGAGCCGGCGACGGTACCGGCCGGCCATTGGGCGCTCAGCCCGGACGAATGGTTCCTGCTGGCGCCCTCCGGCGGCCGCGTCATGCTCAGCAAGAGCGAGCGCCGCCTGCTCGACGTGATGCTTCGGCGCACTAACGAAGTCGTCTCGCGCGAGGCCTTGATCGCCGTGCTCACCGATGACGTCGATGCCTTCGACCCGCACCGGCTCGACTCCATGGTGCATCGCCTGCGCCGCAAGGTTCTTGCCGCCCTCGGCGAACCACTGCCGCTAAACGCCGCCCACGGCACGGGCTACGTCCTGGAAGCCTGACGCCTCGGCGACCGATTCGATCCGTGGTAGCAACAGCCGGATTGTCGTCCCCTGCCCCGGCACGCTCTCTACCGTCGTCCTGCCGCCGGCCTGCACCACCAGATCGTGGACGACGCTCAGGCCGAGGCCGGTACCGCGGTCGACGGACTTGGTGGTGAAGAACGGCTCGAACATCTGCGCGCAGATCGATTCGACCATACCGATACCGGTGTCCTGTACCGACAGTGCCACGTATCCGTCGCTGTCTTCCAATGTGATCGTACAGCTGCCGCCCTCGGGCATGGCATCGCGGGCGTTCGTCACCAGGTTGATGATGGCCATCTCGAACTGGCTGCGGTCGAAACGGATCAGCCGCGACTCCGGCGGAAGCTCGATGCGCAGCTGGCAATGCGACGACAAGGATTGCCTCGCAAGCGGGCGCAATTCCTGCAGCGCCGCCACCGCATCGAATTCCTCGGTAAGGGTGACGTCGTTCCGGCTGAAGTTGAGCAGCTTGCGACACACCGCCGTGCCGCGCCGCGCCGCCAACTCGATGCCCTCCAGCGCATCGGCCACGGCGCGGGTGTTGCCGTCCATCGGTTCGTCGTCCGCGGGAAGTCGGTCACGCTCGGTGGAGAAGCCGAGGATGATGTCGAAGACGTTGTTTACGTCGTGCGCGACACCGCTGGCCAGCTTGCCAACGACGTCCATCTTCTGTGCATGAAGCAGTTGCTCCTGCGTGCGTTCGCGCTCGGCAATTTCCAGCGCCAGTTGCCGCCGACGCCGATCCGACTCGAGCAGGCTCTCGCGCAAGGCATAGATACTGCGGTCGACGATCAATGCAATCAGGAGGTAGCTGGTCAGCGCGCGCATCGGCAACAGGTTGTACATGGCAAGCAGAACACCTGGCGTATCGCCGGCGCCGGAAGCCTTGAGCGGATCGACGCTCACCACCAGGATCACCACTTCAGCCGCGTACGTGATCCATAGCGCCTTACGGCCGAGCATCAGGCCGCTCAGCGCCAGGATCATCATCAGCGTGAGGTTGCCGTCGGTGGCGTGGTAGCCGAACGCTGCATAGGCCACCGCGCCGGAGGCGAGCATGGTGCCCACGAACTGGGCGACGGCCAGCGGGAATCGTCCGCGACGGATCAGGTAGAAGCCCAACCACGCCGATACGGTCATCGCCAGATCGGTACCGAGGTCGATGGTGAGCGCCGCGGGCGCCCCGATGCGTGCCCTGGCGTAAAAATGTTCCTGCAGATACGACCCGTGCAGCCCGAGCAGATAGAGCTTGGTCGCAGGAATGCGCAAGCCCTCGAAGATCAACAGCAGCTGCATGAAACCTGCATTGCGTCGGTCGACCGGATCGTCGATCGGCGTATGGGCAAGCCAACTGCGAATCCGGGACATCATCGCGCTTTTCCCCTCGACGTCCGGCGGTGAGAACTCGGTGAGAAGCCGGCCAGTCGAGCGTGTGTGACTTTGCGATGGATGTAAAGCTATCGTCGGTTGTCCGCATGAACCTGCGTCATGCGGACGTGTGCCGAAGGGGCAGCCTTTTACGGGTTGGGCACAAGAACTTACGAGGCAAAACGGGCTCTTTTCCTTCGGGGGTACTATGTCAGTAATCACGTTCAGGCCTTGGCTTGTGGGAGGCGCGCTGCTCGCTGCCGCCAGTGCCGCATGCGATGCGCACGCCGCTGCCGCTACCGCAACGGTAGGCAGCATCACCACCACGCCGTTGATCACCAAGTCGGTCGACAAGAGTCAGATGACGACGCTGCCAGGCAGCGTGCCTGCCAGGGTCCGCAGCAGCGCCGATGCCGGTCCCATGGGAACCACCGAGGTAATTTCCTCGATGACCCTGGTGCTCAAGCGCAGCGACGACCAGCAGAAACGCTTCGATGCCTACCTCGCCTCGCTGGACAATCCTTCCTCGCCCAACTTCCACCAGTGGCTGACCGCAAGCCAGGTGGGCGCGCAGTTCGGACCGAACCAGAAAGACATCGTCGCGGTGAAGGCATGGCTCGCCAGCCAGGGCCTTGGCGTGAAGAACGTATCCGCCGACGGCATGCTTATCCGTTTCACCGGATCGGTGGGTGCCGTGCAGCAGGCATTCGGTACCTCCCTGCACCACTTCACCGGCGCCGATGGCAAGCGTCATTTCGCCAATAGCGCCGAGCAGAAGTTGCCCACGGCCCTCGTACCCGTCGTCCGCGGTGTCGCCTCACTGACCGACTTCTTCCCGAAGCCGCAGAAGAAGGACGCCCAGCCGGTCAAACGCAACAAGAAGGGTGAATGGGTCACCGCCGGTGCACCCTCCTCCGACTTCAACTTCGTCTACCAGGGCGACGTCCAGTTCGATGTCGTGCCGGCCGACTTCGGCACCATCTACAACGTCAACCCGCTGTGGAGCCAGACGAACCCGGTACGTGGTGCCGGCCAGACGGTCGCCGTGCTCGAGCGCACCAACGTGCTGGATGCCGATGTCGCCACCTTCCGGCATACCTTCCTGCCGGCCGATGCCAAGGGCGTCTTCACGCAACTGCACCCGGCGGGTTTCGCCGGCGACACCAGCTGCGGCGATCCGGGAACCAATGCCGACGAAGGCGAAGCCGCGCTCGATGCCGAGTGGGCCGGTGCCGCGGCGCCTGACGCCAACGTGACGCTGGCCTCCTGTGCGGATAGCGGTGCTGACTTCGGTGCCTTCCTCGCCGCGCAGAACCTGCTGGAGCAGGACGCCCCGCCGCCGATCATGAGCCTGAGCTACGGCGAGTGTGAATCCGTCAGCGCCGCCGTGGGCGATCTCGATGAAGCCGCCGCGCTGTGGTCGACCGCCGCTGCCGAAGGCGTGACCGTCTTCGTCTCCACCGGCGACGCGGGCTCGGCCGGTTGCGACCAGAACCAGATCGCCTCCAGCTTCGGTATCGCGGTGAACGGACTGGGTAGTACGCCTTACAACATCGCCGTCGGCGGCACCGACTTCGACGACTTCAAGAAAACGCAGAAGTACTGGCTGGCCGGCAACGGCGAGCTCGGCGCCAGTGCGATCAGCTATATCCCGGAGCAGACCTGGAACGATTCCTGCGCCAGCGCCAAGCTCGATGCGGTCCTGGGTATCGCCAATCCGAACAACGCCTGCAACTCCGCTGCCGGCGAGAACTTCCTGAACACCGCCGGTGGCAGCGGCGGCCCGAGCTACGTCTGGTCCCAGCCGACCTGGCAGCAGGGTATCGCCGGCATGGACCAGAACGTCACGCGGGCGTTGCCGGATATCTCGCTGTTCGCTGCGAACGGCCTCTATGGTCATGCACTGATCTTCTGCATGTCCGATAGCGATCAGGGCGGCGTGCCGTGCAACTACCTGGATCCGACCGACTCGCTCTTCAACAGTGCCGGCGGCACCTCGTTCGCCGCCCCGGCCATGGCCGGCGTGCAAGCCCTCGTTGACCAGGCAAGCGCCAACCGCCTGGGCAATGTCGGCCCGACGCTCTACGGTCTGGCTCGCGCGCAATACGGCACGGTCGCCACGCCAGCAGCAGGCTGCAAAGCCAACGACACCAGCTGCGTGTTCCACGACGTTGCCACGGGCGATATCGACGTGCCCTGCTTCGCAGGCACCGGCGATTGCTTCGTCAAGAAAGGACAGCAATACGGCGTCGTCAGCGACGGTGGGCGCGCCTCGCTGGTCACCGCGTGGAAGGCCGCCAAGGGCTACGACTATGCCACCGGCCTGGGCTCGGTCAACGTGACCAACCTGACCAACGCCATCGCCGCCAGACAGACCCGCGGACAGATCATCCCCCGCACCTGGGATCTGGCAGGCGCCAACGACAGCGCCAACCCAGGCGTGGGCCTGAACTCCGTCCTCGACGGCAAGAGCACCTTGCTTCTGGTCGGCCCGAAAACCGGTAACGCCACCCTGGTGCGCATGAACGGGAGCACCGTGCTCAGCAGCGACACGTGGATCCCCGTCAATCAGGGCGCTCAGGTGGCCGACGGCTTCCAGCCGGGTGATCAGGTCAAGGCCATCCCGTTCGACATCTTCGGCGGACAGCTCACCAACCAGACAGTGATGGAAAGCGACAACCCGACGAGCAACACCCTGAACCTGGCGGTCTACAGCTATGGCTGGGAGAACTTCCGCTTCCCGTATCCGGCGGGCTGGAGCCTGGTCGGCGCCGGACTGGTCGACGCCTCGGCGAAGTCGAAGGAAGTCTGGTTCAACGCAAGCACCGGTAAGGTGTCGTTCTGGGCCTTCGATTGCAGCGGCACCATCAAGTTCGGCCGCTTCGACACCATGGGCTGCGAACAGGGCGCGACCACGACGGTTACCGCACCCGCGGGCTTCACGCCCAACCTGGCCGATCTCAATGGCGACGGCATCCTGGATATCGTCTGGACCGGATCGAAGAACGCGGTCAAGTACTGGATCAACGATGGCCAGGGCGGCTTCACCAAGAGCGATGGCAGCAACGCACCGGCAGGTTTCGCGCTTGTCGGCGTCGGCGAGATCGCCGGCAGCGGCAAGACCGACCTGATCTGGTTCAATGCCTCTACCGGCAAGCTGCGCTGGTGGGAGATGGACGGCGCGAGCGTATCGAGCCAGAAGACCATGGCGGCGCCGGACGGCTACAGCGTCGCGACGATCGAAGACTTCGACGGCGATGGCCTGGCCGACCTGCTGTGGACCAACGCCAAGGGCAAGGCTGTCCTCTGGCTAGGCATCGGCGACAGCTTCGTGTCGCAGCAGGTCGCCGATGGCGAAGGCACGGCGTATGTCGTGCCCGCTGGCTACAAGGTGCAGATGAATCGCGTGCAGGGCGTGGTCAATGCGGCCTCACCGACCACCAGTGCGCAGGTGGCGGCGGTCGGTACGCACTGACCCGGCGCGCGTACAAGCGGAGGGGCGGACGGGCAACCGTTCGCCCCTTCTAGTGCCAGATGGCCTTGGTTCTCCGCAACCACTCCTCGCGCTGGGCCAGGCCGACATATCCGCCGTTGATTCTGCGGGTAATGAGCTTGATGGCATCCGCGTCGGCCAGAGCGTTGCATCCTTTCTGCTCCCAGACGGCCGCGGCAGATGCCACGCACCAATCGGCGCTGACGGCATCATCAGGCGATGCGACCAGATCAGGCGCGTTACCCGGGAACTTCGAGCGAATCAGCTCCGTGACAGCGCGGTACTCATCTTTTCCCGTGAGTTGAATGAGGCCCCGTCCGCGATACTTGTAGCCGTCTCCTGGCGCATCGTTCCCCATCCGACCGCCATAGACTTCGTTGGCCAGCTTTTCCGGGTTGTGCGCATATTGGGACGGATCGAGCGGCCCCTTCGGTTGAAACCGAGCAGGCCACACCACCGGCAGCCTCGGCGCGCTGTAGTTCAGATTCTCGAACTGGAAAGTCAGCCCGCCAGATTCATGAAGGACCTGCGCCATGAAGTGCGCAACACGAAGCGCATTGTTGGATATGCCGAACCGGTCGAGCACGGTCTGGGCCTGGGCAAACCCCTGGCGGTAGCTGGACCGCGCACTGGGTGCGAGGCTCTGGATATCCGCGTCAATGACCCTGATCGTCATGTGCCCCGCCCCGATCGAGTTGAAAGCTCGTCATACAACCGCGACACAGCCACCGCAATCGAACGAATGGGCGTATCACTCGCGATACACGGTGCTTTTACTTCCGCAGTGACACACGCAGCTTGCCGAATTTGCGTCCGGTGATCGAGACGGCCGGTCTGAAATCAACCCGTGCCGTTGATACTCCGCGCCACCGCTTCCGCCACGCGAATCCCATCGACCGCCGCAGAAAGGATGCCGCCGGCGTAACCGGCACCTTCGCCGGCGGGGAACAGACCGCGCGTATTGAGGCTCTGGTAATCGTCGTTGCGGCGAATGCGCACCGGCGATGACGTGCGCGTTTCCACACCGGTGAGCAGCGCGTCGTGCATGCCGAAGCCCTTGATCTGGCGATCGAATGCCGGGAGTGCTTCGCGGATGGCGTCGATGGCGTACTCCGGCAGGGCTGACGCGAGATCGGTCAGATGCACGCCAGGCTTGTACGAAGGCTGCACCGTGCCGAATTCGGCGGACGGCTGGCCCTTGATGAAATCGCCCACCAACTGGGCCGGCGCGCTGTAGTCGCGGCCGCCGAGTTCATAGGCACGCGATTCGAGTGCGCGCTGCAAGGCAATGCCGGCCAACGGGCTGCCGCTATCGTCGAACGCCGCGAAGTCCTTCGGCTCGATACCCACCACGATGGCGGCGTTCGCATTGCGTTCGTTACGCGAATACTGGCTCATGCCGTTGGTCACCACGCGCTCCGGCTCAGACGCGGCGGCGACGACGGTTCCGCCCGGACACATGCAAAAACTGTAGACCGAGCGACCATTCTTGCAGTGGTGCACAAGCTTGTAGTCGGCCGCGCCGAGAAGGGCATGACCCGCCTGCGACCCAAAGCGTGCCTTGTCGATGATCGACTGCGGATGCTCCACGCGAAAGCCGATGGAGAACGGCTTGGCTTCCATGTACACACCGCGGTCGTGCAGCATGAAGAACGTATCGCGCGCGCTGTGCCCGACGGCGAGCACGACGTGATCGCTCAACAGTTGCTCGCCACTGGCCAGCACCACCCCACGGAGCTGGCGCGAACCGTCGGTGGCGGTGTCCACCAGCACATCGTCGACGCGCTGCGTGAAGCGAATCTCGCCGCCCAGCGCCTCGATGGTCTCGCGCATGGTTTCCGCCATCGTCACCAGGCGGAAGGTGCCGATATGCGGCTTGCTGACGTAGAGGATCTCGTCAGGCGCGCCGGCCTTCACGAACTCGCTGAGAACCTTGCGGCCGTGGTGGTGCGGATCGGAAATCTGGCTGTACAGCTTGCCGTCGGAGAACGTGCCCGCGCCGCCTTCACCGAACTGTGCGTTCGACTCGGGATCCAGCTTGCGCTTGCGCCACAGGTCCCAGGTGTCGACCGTGCGCTCGCGCACCGCCTTGCCACGGTCGAGGATGATCGGCTTGTAGCCCATCTGCGCGAGCAGCAGGCCGGCGAACAGGCCGCACGGCCCAAGACCGATCACGATGGGGCGTTGTTTCAGATCGGCCGGCGCCTGCGCCACGAACTGGTAGCTGGTGTCCGGGGCCGGTTGCACGTGCTTGTCGTCAGCATGCCGCTTGAGCAGACCGGCTTCGTCAGCCACTTCCACGTCCAGCGTATAGATCAGCTGGATGTTGCCGCGCTTGCGCGCATCATGGCCGCGACGGAACACCGTGAAGCCGAGCATGCCGCTCTTGCCCAACCCCAGCCTGGCGCAGATGGCAGCCTCGATGGCGCCTTCGGCGTGATCGAGCGGGAGCTTGATGTCGGTGAGTCGGATCATGCGGGCGGGCGGTCAGGCGATTTGGCCGGGCATTTTCGCATGTTTGGGCCCATTGAGGTCCAAACCAGACCGGATTGCGATCCACCGCGAGGATCGAACGAGATCGTCATCGGTTCACCGCTCCGGCGAACGTGAAGAACGACAGGTGCGTCCAGGCTTTCGTCCACGGGGTTGATATCGACGCTCGTCACCAGGACGTCGCCATTGCGCAGACCGGCCCCGGAAACAATGCGGCAAGGTGCATGGCAGAGGACTGTCGTAGGTGGTAAGACATCATGCGGTCGGGCTGACAAGCCGACGCAAACCGCCACGAGCGACATCCGCAAACTTCGACGGATCGCCGAAAGCCCGCGCGGTGAGCATCGCGCCACAGATAAGCGAGATGAACGCCTCGGCTTCCGTACTTGCCGCGCCCTGGAGGCGAAACACGCCCTGCTGTGCGCCCTTGGTGAGAATGGTCTCGAGCCATCGCGACAAGTCACGGAAATGCGCGCGGACGCACTCCGCCAGCTCGGGTGGCAATGAAGGCAGCTCCGCCGCCAGCATGCCAGCGACGCAAAACGGAGCTGACGCGTCTGCGATGCATTGCTCCCAGTACCCCGTGTAGAAACCCAGTTTCTGCACCGGATCGAAGTCGTCGCCGTCGAGCAACGCGATCTGCTCGACGATGCCGGCTCGCGATTCTTCAACGACCGCGCGCGCCAGGTCGGCCTTGGCCGGGAAATGATGATGGATGCTCGCCTTCCGGACCTGGACCTGCTCGGCGACATCCGCATAGCTGAAGCCGTTGTAGCCGCGGGTCTGGATCAGATAGCGCGCTGAGTCGATGAGTTTCTGCTGGGTGTTCATGGGCGAAGCCTACCATTTAGTAGGTCTGCTCTTCAACATGATGGGCTCAGAAGCGCGTTCATGCTGACGCTTGACTCTGTAACCTACCTACTAGTAGGGTTATTTCCTCACCCAAGGAATCCCCCCAATGAACACCTTACGAAGCTTCTACTTTCTCCGCTCTGGCGTCGCCTTCGCCTGGGTCGCGCTGGTGGTGCTGCTATCGAACCTGGGAGTGCCACCCGTCGTCTCCGGCGCCCTCCTGGTCCTCTATCCCGCGTGGGATGCGCTGGCGAACATCCTCGACGCACGGCGATCTGGCGGCTTGCGCTCCAATCCAGGTCAGCGACTCAACGCCGTGGTCAGCATCGCGACGGCGGCCGTCCTCGTCGTCGCCCTGACCGTCCGCGGGAACGCTGGCGGGCTCTTCATCTTCGGTGTATGGGCCCTGCTGGCTGGACTACTCCAGCTTTTCGTCGGCATCCGCCGCAGGAAGATAGGCGGCCAGGTATTCATGATGATCAGCGGCGCGCAGTCGGCGCTGGCTGGCGTCTTCATGACCATCCAGGCATTCGGAGATGCCCCGACGATCGCCAAGCTTGCCCCTTATGCGGCGTTCGGTGGGCTGTACTTCTTACTGTCGGCGTTGCGCCTGACCTTCAAGCGTCCGACTTACGACGCCTATCAGAGTGAGTCCACCTGATATCAGGCCCGCATCCCCAACCAGATGACGGCTTCGGTCGCCGACGAGACCACCGGATTCAATAACCGGGACCACAGGCTGCTCTGCGCGACATGCGAAGCAGCCTGATCGTGGTGGAGGCGCTCTTCCATCACGATGGCCGATATCGCCAGAACAGCGGCCTCATCGATACCCCGCAAATCGATGAGCTGCTGTTCCAGGTGTCGGAGCACCACGCTCTCGACCGCCACCGTCGTCGCCGAGATGGCGGAGCGTCCCAGCAAGCCAGTCACCAAGCCGAGGACGAGCCCACCTGAACCGCAGAGCCAGTAGCTTTTGCAGCGGGGCCGCCCTCTTCTGTTCAATTCAGCGGCAAAGATGGCGCGGTGGCCACGTTCGTGCGATCGGAATTCGATGAGCTCGGGGACGAGGTCCCGGGCAAACAGCTTCGCCATGACTATCTGACCGGTATAAATCGATATGGCGCCGAACTCGCCGGCGTGATCGACCTTGATAATGCGACTTCCGATGTCCGTGACGGTCATTCGGATCTCACTTGGCTGGCGGGGAGTCCTTGCATCGCCGAATAGTAGCGACTGATCGCTTGAGGCGCACATTCGCCGAATTGCAAGCATGCACCGTCCTGCTCGCCCTGCGCGCCTTGCTCATCGGTCGCCTAGGGTGTTGTCGGAACGGCTCGATGTATCCAACAGATCCCTGAATTGCGTCAGCTCGGCTTGATCCATGTCCGAAACAATCGCGGCGGGCTGCCCGCCCAGCATCGTGCCTTCCAGCACATACCCCTGCAGTTGAACGGGTCCGTCGCTACCATGCACCGCCGTCGCTGGCAGTACGAAGACGTCGATTACATGCTTGCCATGCCGATAGACGAGCACGGGAACACGGTCGGTGCCGACATAATCGATGCGGCCGCCGATGAGTGCGTATCCCTGGGTGGAAAAGTCCCGCACGACGGGTGCCGTAGCAATCTTTCCCGCGAACCAGGGCTTGACGGTATGTTGATCCGTGGACACCACATCGATGGGAGATGCCGCAGCCAGCGCACGCCAGTGGCTGGAGAACAGATCGCGCGTGAGCCGCGATTGCTCTTGTCCAGCGGTCGATGCATGGTTCCACACAGCCAATGTCGTGCCACCCGCGATGAACGCGATCACCCATGATGCCGCCAACGCGAGGCGGGGCCGCTGCCATCGAGAGGACTGACGGGCGGACGAAGCTGCCGCCTCCTCCCGGATGCGGGAACGCAGCGCCTCGGGCGCGCTGTAGCGTGGCGCATCCTTACGCAACGAGCTGCGCAACGTATCGAGTTCGATCAGGGTGGTACGGCAATCGGCGCATTCATCCAGGTGCGCTTCGAATTCGCGACTGGTGGCACGATCCAGCTCGCCGTCGAAGTACAGTGGCAACAGATCGTTGGCAGCTTTACAGTCCATGAGGGGCCTCCATGGTGCCGTTATCGGTCAGTGCCTTCTGTAACAGTGCACGCCCACGGGCCAGCCGGGACATGACGGTACCAATGGGCGTTTGTAATACGTCGGCGATTTCCCGATAAGACAGTTCTTCGATCTCACGCAGAATCAGCACTTCGCGAAAAGTCTCCGGCAGGTTTCGTAAGTGCATCTCGATCCGTTCGCGGCGTCTGGAGCTATCCAGGCGCTCTTCGATATCATCCGCATCGGCGCGCGGCATCCAGCGCTCGGCTGCGACAGGATTATCATCGATCGCAACGTTCTTCTTTTCCTTGTTGCGCGCGGCGAGGCGGGCGAGACAACAATTGCGGACGATCGCCAGCCACCAAGCGCGCTCGTTACCGCCGGCATAGGTGTCCGAAGCACGTGCGGCGCGCAGGTAGGCGTCATGTACGGCATCGGCCGCATCCTGTTCGCTACCGAGCAACCATCGGCCGAGATTGTAGGCAGCGTCAAGATGGCGCAGTGCCAGATCGTCGACAAAGGCGCGGCTACTCGTCGACATCATGATGACGGCGTCCTCATACCGGTTATACGCGCAACATACGCTGGATCACCCCGTCGCGGTCAATGAGCCGGTGCTTCAGGGCGGCTCCCAGGTGACCTACCACGAGGATACACAGGACCCAGACCAGGCTCACATGGAGGGTGTCGGTAAGCAGGCGCAGCGGCTCGTCCTTACCCACGAGAACCGGCAGGAAACCGATTCCGAAAAAGCTGACCGGGTGTCCGCCCGCCATGCGATGCAGGTAGCCGGTAAGCGGAACCAGGAGCATCAGCGAATACAGCACCCAGTGCAGGGTATGGGCGAGCTTCTGCTGCCACGACGGAATATGGGCGGGCAACGCAGGTGGCTTGTGGGTGGAGCGCCAGAACAAACGAAACACGGCAAGCATGAAGATCAGGCTGCCCAGCGAGGCGTGGTAGAACAACACCTCGTCATGTCCGGGCGCTTTCTTCGGAAAGGTTTCCATGAAGAAGCCAAGGCCGACGTTGCTGAAGATCAGCAGCGCGATGAGCCAGTGCATGGCAACGGCCACCTTCGTATAGGACGTCGGTCGCGCGGTCGCGACAGCGTATGAGGCTTGGGCGGGAACAGACATAACGGGGACCTCCGGTTCGCGGCACGGATGCGTGCCCACGACAGCTAAGATCGTCCCGGGCACGATTTTATTCCCACCCTGTCGGACGCCCCCTGGGGCTCCCCTGCACTAGCGAAGACCCGCTGAGTGCTCGACGGCCGCCGCGGGCGGCGAATCAGGTACCTTGGCGGCAAGTAAACCGGTTATCGGGCCCGCGATGTGGCCTTGGGGGGCGCTATGGTCAAGAGGATTCTGCTGGCGGCGGTCATCGGCGTGACCGTCACGCTCGGACTCATCGCTCTTTCTTTCGCAGCCGATGATGCAGGCCACGAGGCATTATCGAACGTGTTGTTCTGGCAGAACTGGGTTCTGCAGGCCCTCGTGCCCGCGCCGAACATCGGGTCGGCGGAAAATCCGTTCGCCGAGGGAACGCCACTGACGTTCATTGCGTGGTTCGCGAGCGTCCCGCTTGGATTCATTATTTACGGGGTGGCCGCCTTTGTCCTCATGCGAAGACTCAACGAAAGAAAGGTTCATCGCATCGACGATGCCTGAAGCTTTCTGTGGGAGCCGGCTATGCCGGCGATGGGGTTGGGGCAAGCTGTTTATCGCCGCTGAAGCGGCTCCCACATGAACGCGAACGAAAAAAAAGCCGCCTGGGGGTCCAGGCGGCACTGGGGAGACGCATGTTGCCCTCGCAGGGCACTCTTCTTATAAGTCGATCCGTTGCTTAGAAGTCGTACGTTGCCGTCAGACGTGCATAGCGCGGCGTCTGGTAGTACTGGCCAAGGTCATAGTTGTTGAAGACCGTCTGCGGTGAGGCTTCATACGTCGAGAAGCTATTGAGCGGCTTGAGCTCATTGGTGACGTTGAAGACGCTCAATCCAAAGGCCAGCTTCCCGTCGAACGCGGCCGGGCGATAGGTCAGGGCCAGGTCGAGCTGCTTGATCCACGGATTGCGCGTGTCACCCGGATGCGAGGGAACACCGTTGCAATTGTGATACGACGACATGTAGCCGATCGGATCCGGATCTTCCGCGCCATCGAGGTAACCGAGGCAGGACTTCGGCGAGCCGGAGGCCAGGCGAAGGTTCCCCGACACCATCCACTCCGGTGCGATCTGATAGGCGCCGTAGGCCTTGAACTGGTGCGTACGGTCGTTGGCGAGCAGGCCGTTCGCGTTATCCATCAGCAGGGCCGAGTCCCAGTCCTGGGTCTTGGAGATGTCGGTCTGGCCGATGTCCGACTTGGTCTGGCCCTCGGTGTTCCCGTACGAACGGGAGAACGTGTAGTCGATGCGGCCCTGCCACTTTCCGTCAAACGGGTGGTCGAGATACAGGTCCAGCGCATAGTAGCGACGCTTCGCCTTCTCGTCGAAGCCCCAATCGGCCGCACTCATCTGCACGTCGGTACGACCGATGCCGTTGGCATTGGCAAGGCTGAAGGTGTTGGTGAATCCGGGGTTGAAGATAACGCAGCCCGGAATGGAAACCGAGTCCGGGTCGATGCCTTCAGAGGCCAGCTTGTCGCCAATCCTGCCGGTGTCGCAAACGTCATCGATGGCCGTTCTGAGCTTGCGTACCGTGATCTTGGCGCCAGTCACCCAATTGGCCCCGAGGGTCTTGTCGAAGCCAATGATGCCTTCGTCCTGGTACTGCGAGCGAAGATCGCGCGCGGAGACGGAGACCGGATCGATCGGCTGACCGTACTCGCCGTCCGGCGATATCGGGCCCTTGCCGATGGGGGTCAGACCCGTCGGGCGTCCCAGGTTATCGATACCCGTGTAATCGAAATACTCATACGTGAGCGTCGACGGCGAAGCACCGCGCACGGCGACATTGTTGGGAAGCGCGAGGAAATAGCGACCGAAGTTGCCATAGATCTTCAGGCTCGAGTCGCCGAAGACGTCCCAGGCGGCACCGAGGCGAGGCGCCCACTGCGCGGCGTTGTTGACGTAGCTCCTGCCCTGGTCATTGAAGTTCTTGAAGCGGTCGTTGCGCACACCAATGCTCAGCAGCACCTTGTCGCTGACCTGCCAGCGATCCTCGAGGTACTGCGCACGCTGATCGAGGGACATGCTGGTGACCGACGAGAAAATGCGCCTGCTGACGTAATAGCCGTCACCGCCGGGTGCGCCCACGCCGCCCGAAGGACTGATGGGAAGGGTCGGATCCGCTGCGACACCGTACCGCCAGTAGTAGCCCGGACCGCTGGTAGAGGTGCCGACGTTGTGACCCTGGTAGTGCATGTTGTCGATGCCGCCGGCGATCTGGTGATCACCGATGTGCCAATCGAGGTCGACACGAAGACCACGCGTCTTGCTGTTTGCACCCGGATCCTGCGAGGTCGCGGAGGAGTTCAGGTTGGTCAGCTGGTTCCCACCGGCAAGCGCGGGGTCCTGGTTGTAGGGGCGGTCAATGTAGGGCTGTTCACCCAGGCCCGGCGTCGGGTTGTGCAGGTAGTCGTCCGTCCAGCTCTTGCCGTAGGTCGCCGACAAGGTGAGGTCTTCGGTGATGTACGAGGTGTACTTGGCGATGGCGTACTTGGAATCGAGCTTCGAGGTATCCGCATTGGCGCCGGTCGGACCGGTGCTTGAACGCGTGTCGTAGTCATAACCGACGTACGTACCACGCTGCTCATCGGTCGAGTGGATGCCTGTCAATTCCAGGATATTGGAATCGTTGATATTCCAGTCCAGTTTCGCGTAGTACTTCGGCAGGTTGTATGTGTAGTGGTTGGTGGCCACCGGGTTGGCTTCCACCGAATTGGTCGAAGCGCCTTCGGATTTCTCGGCTTCCGCCGCAACGAAGAAGAACAGCTTGTCCTTGATCAACGGACCGCCGACATAAGCGCTGTACGTGGTCGTCCATTTCTTGTTGTCTTCGCGGTTGCGATACAGCGTGCCGGGTGCGTTCGGATCTTCGAAGCCGTAGCCCTCGGGCAAACTACGATTCTTGTAATAGATGTTGCCCGGGCTGGCCGCTGCGAACTTCGGCTCCCAGAGCACCTGCGCGCCAAAATGCCATTCATTCGTGCCGCGCTTGCCGACCTGGGAAATCACGCCGCCATCGGAACGACCGTACTTGGACGAGTAGCCGCCCGTATACACTTCCTGCTGGTCGATCGCGCCATACGGCAGGCCCACGCCGCCGAGGTTGCGGTACGGATCGGAAGTCGAATAACCGTTGATGTAGTAGGCATTCTCGGATGCACCGCTACCACCAAACGATACCGTGCGGTAACGACCATTGCCGAGGTTGCCCGAACCTGCGACCGCACCCGGCGCCAGGAGGGCAATCGCTTCGGCGTTGCGTCCCAGTGGGAGTCGGGCCAGCGTGGCAGCAGTGACAACAGTACGCGAGTCGACAGCCGTCGCATCGATCGGCGGCAGGCTGTTGGCCACGACCGTTACCGAATCGAGCGCCTGGGCGTTGGCCGCGGACGCCGGCTGGTTGAACGAAACATCCGTGCTGCCGCCGACCTTGATTTGCACGTTGGCACGCGAATCGACCACGTGGCCGTCCTGCAGAACATTGACCGTATACGCACCCAGCGGCAGGTTGCCGATGCGGTAGCGACCTTGTGCGTCGACGGCTACCTCTCGTGTGACGCCAGTCGACCCCACCACGGATACCGTCTTTCCGGCTGCCGTGTCGACCTGACCGGCAATGTCACCCGTGGTTGACTGCGCATGGACACTCATCGATGTGCCGAGCACGACAGCGAGCGCCACGGCCAGCGTCGTCGGACGCAACGACGCCCGCCTGGTACGGTGAAGATAATTCATGAACTCCCCATTGCCCCAATAGAGCAGTAATCGCCATTCACAGGACTTCCCTGCCGCGCACCAGGCAGGCGTAGCCAGTGCCGTCCGCAAATACGCGGACAGCCTTGAGCACCTGTATGGCTATTTAAAAGTCGATGCGCTGAAGCGGCCCGGCTGGCCGCCCTTCCCCTGAAACACCCTGCCCGTTCCTTCCACGCCCCCTTGGCATGTGGTGGAAACCTGGGGTGAAAGTTAGCATCGCGTTGACAGGCTATGTGTCGACTTGAGGGAAGAACAGTGTGTCCTGCAAGGCACCAGTCGCCTCGCTTCGGAGCTGCGGAGCACTGTCTCGCGGACGTCACGTGCATCAAGGCAATGACATCGTCGCGGCTTTGGCAGTTACCGTGGGATCCTGCCAGGTGAGCAGCATCGACCGGGCAAGATCGCCCGGCCGATGCCGTGAGCTTACTTGCTGATGCGGTACATCACCGTGGCGTGCGGCTCCAGCTTCGTCTTGATCGAGCCATCGCCCTTCGCGTCCGTGTGTGCCCACAGGTCGCGCATGGTGTAGCTGCCACCCGCTTTCAATCCAATCTCGGTGGCGGCAACGGTGACGTCCTTCGCGGTATCGGCTTCGTTGAACACCGCCACCGCACGACCGCCGTCCTTCAGCGGCTTGACGATGACGTGGATGCCGTCCGCGTCGCGTACCTGCTTGCCCTGCACGCCGAGCGGGTCCTGGTCGATGGCGATGACGTCCTTGTTGAGCAGGATCTGCAGCGCCTCGGGCTTCACCGTGCGCAGGTCGGTGCCGATCAGCAACGGCGAGGCCATGATCGACCACAGGCTGAAGTGGCTGCGGTACTCGACATCCGTCATGCCACCGTTACCCACTTCGAGCATGTCGGGGTCGTTCCAGTGACCCAGGTGCGCGTAGCTATCGAGTACCACGTTCTGCTTGAAGATCTTCAGCATCGAGGCGTAGTTGTCGCTGATGTCCCCGGTAGTGCGCCAGGAGCTGGCGTCGACCGGGTCCTTGCCCGCCCAGAGCCAGGGCTTGTTCTCGCCCCATTCGCACATGCTGAAGAAGATGTGCCGGCCGCTACCGCGCAGGGCCTCGGCCATGGCGGTGTAACGCTTCCTCGCATCCACCTTCTGGTTGTTGCAGTTGTCGTACTTGAGGTAATCCACGTGCCACGAGGCGAACGTCTTCGCGTCATCCTTCTCATGGCCCAGACCACCCGGGAAGCCCCGATTTTCTTCCAGCGGCTCGCACGTGGAAGTACCCGCGCTGGAATACAGGCCGAACTTCAGGCCGCGCTGGTGAATATAGTCGGCGAGCGCCGCGATGCCGCTCGGGAAGCGCTTCGGATTCGGCTGCAGGTGACCGTCCTTGTCGCGCTGCCAGTTGGCCCAGCAGTCGTCCACGTTGACATAGGTGTAGCCGGCATCACGCAGCCCGAGGCTGATGAACTTGTCGGCGACGCCGTGGATCATCCCTTCGTCGAACTCGGCCCGGCAATGGGTGGAGTTCCAGTTGTTGAAGCCCATCTGCGGCAGGACGGATGCGGTCTCGTCCGCCTTCGCCGGCGCGGCGATGCCGGCGGCGCAGACCAGGGCACTGAGAACCGCGCCTCGCAGGATGTTCGTCATGGAATCGCTCATCGATACGCCTCGTGTCGGGAGAAAGGAAGGGGTCATGGCATGCCCACCGTGGACGTGCCGAGGATCGGCTGCTTGCGTGTGCTGAGCACAGGCGCACCTTCGACCAGCAGGTCGAGCACCACGAGCTGGTTGTCATGGGGTTTAAGCCACACGCCGGGTACGTAGAGCGTGCGTTGCGGGCCGATACGCCAGGTACGCCCCAGCGCATGGCCGTTGAGCCAGACGAAGCCCTTGCCCAGCCCGGCCGTGTCCAGGAACGTGTCCGCGGCGGCATTGCCGGAGGCAGGTGCGTCGAACGTCGCGCGATAGAAGCACGGCGCATGCTTGCACGCCGCCGAGGCGTAAGGCAGCGACGCAGGGTTGGCGAAGGGCAGTGAGTAGTTCTGCCAGTCACGCAGCGGCTGGCCGTTCAGGCTGACGGCACCAAGGATGCCCTTGCGCTCGTTCAACATCTTCTCGCCGAAGTTGATGCGCCCGTCGTTCTGCACCAGAAGATCCAGCGTATCGCCCTTGTGCAAGGCCACCTTCAGGCGGTCCTGCTTCAACCGGCGATCGAGCGTGCCGATCCGTTTACCGTTGACATAGACCTGCGCGTAGTCGTGCAGGGTGTCGATGCGCAACTCACCGGACGCGTCCGCGTCGATGCGTTTTCGATAGAGAATATCCCCGTAGGCCTGGTCCAGAGACTCCATGGATCTCGGCTCGGCCGAGGACACCGGCGCTGGGAGGTTATCCCACAGCGATGCGGATTCACCCAGTCGGATGCCGTCGATCGCCTGCGTCCCCGGTGTGGCGGGCACGGGTGGCAAGGAGACGCCGGTTTCTTTGGCGATCACCTCGCGTGCCGCCAGGTACTTCGGCGTCGGACGCCCGCTCTCATCGAGCGGACTGTCGTAGTCGTAACTGGTGACATCGGGCTGGTAATTGTTGTCGTCCCAGTTGGCCCCGTTCATCCAGCCGAACGAGGTGCCACCGTGGAACATGTAAAAGTTGACCGAGTAGCCCTGCTTCAGCATCCATGACAGTTCGTCAGCCACCTTTTTCGCCGGGGCGACGTGGTGCGGAGCACCCCAGTGGTCGAACCAACCGATCCAGTACTCGCCTACCATGTACGGGCCGCCGGGCTGCCAGGTATGCAGCTTTTCAAACTTCTGCGGCGCGTGACCCACACCGAAGTTGATGACCTGCAGGACGCCAGGCAGCGAGCCGGGCTGTTCCGCACTGTCGGACGTGGTGAGCAGCGAAGCGTTGAACCCACCGTCGACGATGCCGCGACGGATCTGCTCCATATAGGCGGTGTCCGTACCGAAACTGCCGTACTCGTTCTCAACCTGCACGGCAATAATGTTGCCACCGCGGCTCAACTGCAGCGGTGCCAACTCCTCGCCCAACCGATGCAGCCAGCGCTGGGCGGGCTGCATGAACTTCGGGTCGGTGCTGCGCAGCTTGACATCAGGGTCCTTGAGCAACCATGCGGGCAAACCACCGAGCTCCCATTCGGAGCACACGTACGGGCCCGGACGCAGGATCACGTACAGGCCCTCCTCCTTCGCCTCACGGATGAACTCGGCGACGTCGTTCTGCCCGCTGAAGTCGTAGTGCCCCGGGGTCGCCTCGTGGGCGTTCCAGAACACGTATGTGGTGATGGTGTTCAGGCCCATCGCCCTGGCCATCTTGAGGCGGTCTCGCCAGTACTCGCGGGGCACCCGGGCGTAGTGCATCTCGCCGGAAACGATGCGGAACGGTTTGCCATCGAGGACGAAGTGCCCCTTCTCGATGGTCATCGGCTGACCCGCGGTGGCGGGCTCTGCGGACGCGATACCGCAAGACAGGGCACCCATGAGCAGCATGGACGCTACGACGTTCCTGGATCGACTCACTAAGGCACCTCGCTTGAAGTACAAAGGCATCGGCACCGGCTCGCGCGCTGGCGAGCCGGTGCCGGGTTACATCATGTCCCGGGGGACATCAGAACGTTCCGCGCAGGCCCACCGTGTAGACGGTGCCGTCCGCCTCGGCATACAGGAAGCGATTCTTGTACACGGAGTAGTCGTAGAGATGCTCGTGCGTCAGGTTGGTACCGGAGACAAACACCGACACGTGCTTGTTCAACGCGTAGCTCGCGCTCAGGTCGACCTGGCCATAAGCGCTACGCGTGGCCGGCTGGGCGCCTGAACCGTAAGCGAGGCTCTCCAGGTACTTACCACGCCAGTTGTACGCGACGCGCACCTGCACCGGACCCTTTTCGTAGTACACGCTCGCGTTGGCCGAGTCGCCAATACCGGGAACGGCGAACTTGCCCGATGCCGCGATGACGCCCGGACTCAGCGCAGTGCTGCTCTTTACGTGCGTGTAGTTAAGGGCCATGCCCAGGCCGTTGAAGGGTTCGGGCAACAGATGCGTGAACTGATAGTTGAAGGTGATCTCTTCGCCGTAGATGTTCGACGAGTTGAGGTTGATCGGTTGCGTAAGCGACCAGATGAACGGAGCCCCGGTATTCGCGTTCGTGAGGAACGGCACCGGCGTGCTTACCAGCGTGCTGAAGTTACTGACCTTCTTGTAGAACCCTTCCAGGGCGATGTAGCTGGCATCGTCGATGTACCACTCCAGGCCCATGTCGTAGTTGCGCGAGGTGTACGGCTGGAGCTGCGGGTTACCCTGCGAGATGGTCAGCGAGTTCGGGCGCGTGCCAAAGCTCTTGTTGTAGTACAGGTTGCTCAGTGCGGGCGGCGTCAGTGTCTTGGACAGCGAGAAGCGGTAGATCAGGTTGTCCAGCAGGTTCCACTTCAGGTTCATCGACGGCAGCCACTTGTGGTAGCCACCCTTCGCCGACTGCGGCGCCAGCGGGCCGTAGGTCACCTGGCCATTGCTGGTGTCGTTCGGGTCCACGTAGTACGCGATCGGCGGCTGGTTGACCGCCGTGGACGTCGAGACGATGTTGAGATAACGCACGCCCACGTCGATAGCCCAGGGCATGTTCCACGCCGTGCCTTCGAAGACGGCCTTGGTGAAGAACGACTTCTCCTTCTCGCCCACGTTGTTGTAGCTACCCGGGTTGGGAATGGCGTCCAGGGTGCCGCCATTAGCCGCCAGGCCAGCAAGCAGCGCCTCGCGCTTGTCATCGGGGAGCTGGTTATACGCGGCCGGCGAGGCCAGCCAGCTCAGATAGGCCCGCGGGTCGTACTGAATCCACTGCGACGGCAGACCGGGCGACGAAACACCCTTGATCTTCGACGGCGCATTGAAGACGTACGCGCCGATGGCGTCCGGCGGAACGGGAATGGTATAGCCACAATACGCGTTGCAAAGGATGCCGTTCGGCGTGCCGAAGCTGACCGACTTCACCCATTCGTTGGTGTACTGGACACCGGCCTCGAGCCGCGTGAGCACGCCGTCGTTGAAAGCTTTGTCCAGCTTGAACTGGTAGTTTTCGACCTTGTTGGTCACGTTGTTGCCGGAGCCCGCGTTGCAGCAATGCGCCGCGAGGTTGTCCATGTTGGTGGACGAGAGGATGTTCGAGGAGGTCGGCGGCTGGTTGTCGCCGTTATTGGTCCAGGTTGGGTTGGTACCGAAGTTCTTCGCGCCGACCACGAGGAAATAGCCGTCGGCGCTCTGCTTGTTCCAGGCCTTGGAGTTGGACACGTCAAGGCTGAGCTTGGTCGAATCATCGATGTCGAAGCCGAGGTTCAATCCGTTCTGGTAGCTCTTTTCGTAGCTGGGCGCATACGACGCGACATAGTCGTTCGCCATGACGTTCGGACCGGAGCTGTTACGTACATAGCTCAGTGCGGTGCCGTTGGCGTCCGTCGTCAGCGACTGGATATCCGAGGTGTTTCCGTACTGACCGAACTCGTGCTCGATCGGGTCGACCTTGTAGCTCGAGTACAAGGTGTCGAACGCGACAGTGAGCTGGTCCGTCGGCTTCCAGTCCATGGCGCCGCTGAAGCCCTTGCGGGTACGTGTCTCATCCAACACGTTGCTTGCCAGGGTTTCCGGGAGCGCCACGTTCGTATACGTAGGGTTGGCAGCGCCCGGCACCGTGTAGATGTCCTGGTTGGCATACCAGGAATTGGCCTGCGTATTGAGCTGGGTATCCTTCCGCTTGTAGTAGGAGGCCGAAGCCATCCAGCCGAAGGTGTGGTCCTTGTTCGTCCAGCCGAACAGGCCCGAGGCCTTCGGCGTGGTCTTGCCCTTCCAGTCACCCGTCAGGTTGCTGTTGATGCCCGCCCCACTCCACGCCCCGTGATACCCATTGAAATCCAGCGGCCGCGCGGTCTGGATGTCCACCACGCCACCGATGTCGACCTCGGAGATATCCGCGGAAGAGGTCTTGTTGACCTGGGCGACACTGATGATTTCAGACGGTAGTACATCGAAGTTGAAGGCACGCGAACCGGAGGCGGTAGCCATCGGCCGGCCGTTGATGGTGACGGCGACGAATTCGGGACCGAAGCCGCGCACGGCGATCTGGCTGGACTCACCGCCACTGCGGTTCACCGATACGCCAGGAACTCGCTGGAGCGCGTCGGCCACATTGGGGTCGGGAAACTTGCCCGCTTCTTCCGCTGAAATGGAGTCGACGACGTTGACCGAGTCCTGCTTGATCGCCTGCGCGCGCTGGAGCGCCGCCAGCTGGCCGGTGACAGCCACACCTTCAAGCTCGGTTACTTTCTTCTCGTCGTTCTTGCCCTTGGCAGGCTTGGCCGCCTTATCAGGCGTCGCCGCTGATTGCGCTTCTGCCGGAGCCGCCCCTGGTCCTTGCGCTGCTGCTGGTGCTGTCTGTGCATACCCTGGTGCGCCGTAACCGACCATCCAGGCGACACCCGTTGCCACAAGCGACCGCCGCACGGCGACCGCCAATTTCGTTAGCTGCATGGCTACCCTCCCCCACTCTGTGGAATATCCCCGTCCAACGAGCACATACAGCTTGCCGTCCCACGCCCACCAGCACCGTTACCCACAACGACACCACGAAGGCTCGACATCCCAGTCACCCCTACCCCTGAAAGACCGGCCCGCTGCTACCGTCTATTTGTAGTATTTAATGATTATGCCTAGCTTCACCCGCGCAACAAGCTGCGGCGCAGCATGAAAAAGTCCGGTATCCAGGCGGCCGAAGAATTCTTGACATCGCGGCCTGAGCCGGTCTAGGTTCATTTGTCCTACAAATGGATTTCCCGGTGCAGCTGCACCTAAAGGGGCGTTGATGACTACCGAAGATCAGCAGACTTACCTCGATCAAGCGCCTTCCGAACCGATGGATCGGCGCCGATTCCTGAGAATGACCGGCGCGATGGCCGCGGTGTTGCCATGGATTGGCCTGCCGAGGTTTGCCGAAAGTCATCCCGTGCAGCGCCCCGCTGGGCCCATGCCGGCATCGGAAGCAAGGCATACCCTTTGGTACAAGACGCCTGCACCCGAGTCGAACGTGCTGCGCGAAGGCTTGCCTATCGGTAACGGACGCCTGGGTGCACTGGTCGGAGGCGACCCCGCGTCGAGTTTCCTCTATCTCACTGATGCCTCCATGTGGCTGGGCAAGCGTGATGTAGTTCTCGGAAACGACGGACAGTTTGAATACACCACCGGGTACTTCGGTAGCCTGGTGATGTTGGCCAAGTTGTATCTGTCGGTGGAAGGCCATGAGGCCGCAAATATCACCGGGTATCGTCGCGAGCTGGATCTGGACCAGGGAACCATCCGCGTTTCGTATCGGAAAGATGGTGTCGCGTATACGTGTGAAGTCTTCGCCAGCCACCCTGATGACATGATCGCCGTCCGTCTATCGCAGGCAGGCGGCGGCCTATATAACGGTTCGGTTCAGTTGCGTGGCATGCATGGCGAGACCTCTCGCGCACAGACCGACCATGGGGCGACCGACAGCGCAGCCAGCCATTTCGAAGGTGTCCTGGACAATGGCCTCAGGTATGCGGCGAACGTCATGGCCGTTGCGACGGCCGGGACCGTAAAGGCAGACGTAAAAGGACTCCACTTTACGAACTGCAGTGCGCTTACCGTCATATTCTGCGGTGGCACCAACTACACGCCCGACCTGGCGAAGAACTACATGGATGCGTCGCTCGATCCATTGAAGCTATCGATACAGAAAACAAAAGCCGCCGCCCTGCAGACGCCGGCCGTGTTGTTGCATACGCATGTAGCCGACTACCGTGCCTTGTTCGACACGATGCGTGTCGACCTCGGTGCATCGACGAAAGCACAGCGCGAAATGGACACGTGGACACGCCTGCAGGCGCGGGCAACTGCCGACTCCCCTGCGGATCCGGAACTGGAGGCGTCCTATCTGCAGTTCGGGCGCTATCTGACGATCGCCGGTTCACGTGATAGCTTGCCGACCGGCTTGCAAGGCCTCTGGCTGAGCGACAACTCCCCTCCCTGGATGGCTGACTATCACAGCGACATCAATATCCAGATGAACTACTGGCTGCCCGATCGCGCCGGCCTGCCTTCCTGCTTCGATGCCTTGACCGACTACTGCCTCAGCCAGGTGGAATCCTGGACAGCCATTACGCAGAAGTACTACAACGATCCACGCAACGGGTATCGCAATAGTTCGGGCAAGATCGCCGGCTGGACCATGGGCATTTCCACCAATATCTACGGCGGCGGGGGTTGGCGATGGCACCCGGCCGGGAATGCGTGGCTGTGCAATAGCCTATGGCAGCACTATCAATACAACCTGGATCGCAGCTACCTCGCGCGCATCTATCCCTTCTTCAAGGGCGCTTGCGAGTTCTGGGAATCCCGGTTGATCAGCGTGAGCGTGAAAGACCCGGCGACCGGCCTTGCACGCGATGTCCTTATCGACGACGCGGACTGGTCGCCAGAGCACGGCCCGACCAGCGCCAAGGGCAACACGTATTCGCAGGAGTTGGTCTGGGACCTGTTCGAGAATTATCGCCAGGCGAGCTCGCTACTGGGCAAGGACGCGGACTATGCCGCGTCCATAACGACGCTGCAGGCGCGGCTCTACCTGCCCCAGGTCAGCAGCAAGACCGGCTGGCTGGAAGAATGGATGACGCCGGACGACCTGGGTGAACCGCAGCACCGGCACTTGTCTCCGCTGATCGGCTTTTTCCCCGGCGATCGCATTCGGACCGACGACAGCCCGCCTGCGCTGATCGAAGGAGTTACCCGGCTGCTCGAGGCACGAGGCACGGGCAGCTACGGCTGGGCTGGTGCCTGGCGTGCGATCTGCTGGGCACGCCTCAGGCAAGCTGAGAAGGCCTATCGGCTGTTGCTCACCAACCTGTTGCCATCGAAGAACCATAGCAACGGCACCGCGCAGAATTTCTTCGATGTGTACAACATCGACGCCGATACCGATTGCTTTCAGATCGACGCCAACTTCGGCACGCCCACGGCCATGCTCGAGATGCTGATGTCGTCACGGCCCGGCATGATCGAGCTGTTGCCGGCGTTGCCCAAGGCATGGGCGGCATCGGGCAGCGTGACGGGCATCGGTGCGCGCGGTGGTTTCCGGGTCGACCTGTCCTGGAGAAGCGGCAAACTCGCATCCGTCACGGTGCGAAGCATCGGCGGCGAACAGACACGCCTGAAATGGGGCGCATGGACGAAGACGATTACGCTCCGCCCAGGCACATCGATCACCATCGACCCTCACGCGGCCTGATCGCTCGCAATGAAAGGGCACGTCCGCTGCCGTTGCAGGAGCCGCTTCAGCGGCGAATCCTCAGCGCAGCTATAGCGACGCGAGGCCGAAGGCGAGCCCGCCCCGGAACATGCGATGAAGCTATTTTTCGAGCCGGAACACATACGCATACCGCCCCACCGGCTTCACCGGCAATGTCAGACGCAAACCATCCATCTCCTGCGCCCACGGCACGGTCTTACCGTCGGCTAGCATCGTGACCTTGCGCACGCGATCGTCCGCTGTCACCGAACGAATCTTCAGCGTGCCATCGCTCGGCCAGCCTAGCGCGATCGCATACAGGACGCCGTCGCGTGTCGTGAACCGGATGTCCTGCGCGGTGAATGGCTGGCTCTTCCCTTCCTGCATCGTGCCCGCAACGTTATGCGTCGGACCCTCGCCGAACACCCGCCATGGCCTGGACGCATAAATGGCCTCGCCATTGATCTTGAGCCAACCGCCGATAGCGAGCAGCGTCGTACGCTCTTCGTCGGTAATCGAACCGTCGGCGCGGGGTCCGATATTGAGCAGCAGGTTTCCATTCTTGCTGACAACATCCGCCAGCGTATGGATCACGGTCTCGGGCGACTTGTAGGTGTCGCCTTTGACATAGCTCCACGAGCCGTTGCCCAGCGATGTATCGGTCTGCCAGTGGGAGGGATGGATACCGTCTAGCTGGCCGCGCTCCACGTCCAGCGTGCCGGCGCCCTCGGGAAAGGCGCCCAGCTTGTAGTCGACCACGACACCGCCGCGTTTCGCCCCTTCGTTGTAGTAGTAAGCAAGCACCGGCGGCAACGCATTACGGAAGGAAGGGTGCCCGATCCACCAGTCGAAATAGATCAGGTCGGGGTGATAGCGCTCGACGATTTCCGCGGTGCGAGCCGTCCAGTCGTCCAGCCACGCCTGCGATACGTACGTCCAGTCGGCTGCCAGGTCGAGGTCGCCGCGCGTGGCGACGTGCGCATGGGCCGGACCATAAAATGCGGCATAGCGCGGGTCGTTCACGTCCGAAGCGATCGTCCGGCCGTTATCGAAGAACCAGTCGTGCTCCGCGCGGTGCGAGGACAGCCCCAGGTGCATGCCCTCGGCGCGGATGGCAGCGGCCAGCTCACCGACGATGTCGCGATGCGGCCCCATCTTCTTTGCCGTCCAATCCGATAACTGGCTGTCGTACATCGCAAATCCATCGTGATGCTCGGCCACCGGCACGACGTAACGCGCACCGGCCTCGCGGAACAGCGTGGCCCAGGCGCGCGCATCGAAGCGCGGCGCCTTGAACAACGGGATCAGGTCCTTGTAACCAAAGCGGTCCTGTGTCCCGTATGTCGCGATGTGGTGCGCGAACTCCGGCGTCCCCGGCTTGTACATGTTGCGCGAGTACCACTCGTTGCCGAACTCGGGAACCGTATAGATGCCCCAGTGGATGAAGATGCCGAACTTCGCATCCTCGTACCACGTCGGTGCGCGATAGCCCTGCAGCGAGGCCCAGTCCGCGCGGAAAGGCCCCTGGGTGGCGCCTTCGGCCACGCGCCCCAGCAAGCGATGACGTTCCGCGTCGAACGCCTTACCCGACTCATGCCAGACCTGGTCGATGGTTTCCGCACTGTTGGTGCCGGCGGTCGGCGCCGCGACCTGCGCATGCGATGCACAGGAGGCAAACAAGGCAGCCGCCAGGAACCCGCGCAGGAAACCGGTGACCGAATCAGGCATGCGCATGCTGTATTTCTCCCCACCCGCGCCCCCGCGCGGTCGTGGGGTTGGAAACTACAGGCAAGAGGGTAGCGAATGTACGTTTGCGGCAAACGCAAACGAATAAACGTCAATCCCGAGAGCAATTTCGTAATTGTGCGCAAGAACGCATCCCCCCAGCATGCAGCCCAGTCGCATGCCGCCCGTCGAAGAGGGGCGACGGTCTGCGATCCGGGGCCATGGCGTCGGGAGCTCAGTGAGGACACCGGTTGGGTACTGGATGTCCGTTGGGGAGCCCACCGCTTTCAGGTAAAGGGTTTCGCCGCGCGCAAATAAGGCGCGCGGGTGGGTCACTGTGGCAAACATCCGGCGAGCACAGCCTCCCGGAACGAAGAACACATTTCGGGGAGAGTCAAAAGAATGAATCACCGGTCCGTACAGACCAGGGGTCAGCGCGCCGACCAGCGCCTGACCATCGCCCGCTTGTCCGCGGGTATCGCTATTGCCATCGCCTTGATGCATGCGCCCGTGCACGCACAGGATGCTTCGCCCGCCAAGCCGGCTACGGAGCCGAAGAAGACCGAGGGGCAAAAGAAGGCCGAGGCGAACAAGCAGGTCGATCCTACCGCCACCGAGTTGGGCGGGATCACCGTGACCGGCGTGCGCGCCAGTCTCGAGTCGGCGGCACAGATCAAGCAGAACGCGGACCAGATCGTCGATTCGATCGTGGCCGAAGACATCGGCAAGCTGCCTGACAGTAATGTCGCCGAGGCGCTCCAGCGTATTTCGGGCATCCAGATCGACCGCAACTACGGCGAAGGCAGCAGCATCGCCATTCGCGGCCTGACCCAGGTACGCACCGAGGTCAACGGCCGTGACGCGTTCACCGCCAATGGCGGTCGCGCACTGAGTTTCGAGGACGTACCGTCGGAACTGCTCGCCGGCATCGACGTCTACAAGAACCCCTCGGCGGAAATTATCGAGGGGGGTCTGGGCGGCACGGTGAACCTGCGCACGCACAAGCCCTTCGATTTCGACGGCCGCAAGATCGCCGTCACCGGCGAATATGACTACGCCGACCTGGCCAGCAAGGGCAATCCGTCCGCCTCCGGCCTCTTCAGCAACCGCTGGAATACCGATATCGGCGAATTCGGCGTGCTGCTCGACGTCGCCTACCAGAAGCATGCGTTCCGCCAGGATGTCGTTTCGACCGAACCGTTCTACCAGGTCAATGAAGGCACCGGCGGCCCGGACACGATCTATCCGGGCTACGAAGGCAAGACCCTCAACGTGCCACACGGTGGCGGCGTTGGCGAAACCAATGGCGACCGCAAGCGCCTGGGCACCGCGCTGGCATTGCAGTGGCGCCCGAACGGCGACTCCGAGGTGTACCTGCAAGGGCTGCGCTCGGACTATAAGTTCCAGTGGAAGGACTATTCGGTTTTCGGATACAGCAGCGCGAACGGCATGGTTCCCCAGCCCGGCGCACCCTTCCAGTTCGGTCCCAACGGCGACTTCCAGAGCGGCACGTTCAGCGGTACGACCGACGCCGCGAGCGGCGCGTATACCCCCGGCATCCCGGTCGACTCCAACTCCAGCCTGGCGACCCGTCACTCCAAGACCACCGACATATCCTGGGGCGGTTCGTGGAATGCGACGAACTCGCTCACGCTGAGCACGGACTTCCAGTACATCAAGGCCACCACGGACCAGCTTCGTTACATCCTCAACGCGCACACCACGGCACCGTCGATGTTCCAGGACATCTCCGGCGGCGTTCCGATCCTTACCGTCCCACAGGGCTCGCTCACCGACCCCTCGACCCAGCAGATGGGCTTCGCGCTGGACGATCGGGACAAGAGCAAGGGCCGCGAGTTCGCGTGGCGCGCCGATGCCGAGTACACCCTCGACAGCGACTTCTTCCAGTCCGTGAAGTTCGGCGTACGCACCACGGACCGCAAGGCCGACACGGAAACGACCGGCTACCGCTTCAGCTACCTCGGCAGGGACCTTTCGTCGCTTCCGTCGTCGGACTGGATCATCAATTCGTATGACGATTTCTTCCGTGGCAAAGCGAATACCTTCGGTGAAACCATCGCGCCGAACCCAGCCCTGCTATCGGACTATCCGGGCTCGCTCACGGCACTCGGCATCACCGATCCACTGACCTACAACGCGTTCCTGGCCAACCACCAGACCGAGAAGACTTACGCGGGCTACGGCGTGCTTCGCTTCGGCTGGCGCATGTGGGACATTCCGGTCGACGGCAACATCGGCATGCGCGGCGTTCGTACCAAGGTGGGGACCTCGGGCTTCATGTCCAATCCCGACGGTAGCGGCACGTACTCGCCGCTCGACGTCAGCAGCACGTACAACTCGTACCTGCCCAGCCTGAACCTCAATATCCACCTGACCGACACGCTGCAGTGGCGCTTCGCGGCATCGAAGGCGCTGACCCGTCCGAACTTCGACCAGCTCAACCCGACGCTTTCGCTGTCCACGCCGGATGCGAGCGGTGCCAACGCCCTCACCGGCTCCGCGGGCAATCCCAACCTCCAGCCGATGAAGGCCAAGCAGTACGACACGTCGCTGGAGTGGTATTACAACCCCACCAGCATGCTGTATGGCGCGCTGTTCTATAAGAGCGTCGATGGTTTCATTGCCAACGGCGTCTTCAACGAAACCTATAACGGACAGGTCTACCAGGTCACGCGCCCGGTGAACGGCGATAACGGCGTGATCAAGGGCGCCGAGGCCGGTTACCAGACCTTCTTCGATTTCCTGCCCGATCCCTTCAACGGCCTGGGTGTGCAGGCGAACTACACCTATGTGTACAGCAAGGCTCCGAGCCCGAGCGCGACCGATACCTCCGGCCGTCCCTTGCAGGTTCCCCTGGAAGGCCTGTCTAAGAACAGCTACAACCTCATCCTGATGTACGAGAAAGGCCCGATTTCCACGCGTATCGCGTACAACTGGCGTAGCCAGTGGGTGGAAACGACAGCCGGCAACGGCACGGGCAACCTGCCTATCTACGACAAGTCGTTCGGCCAGGTGGATGCATCGGTTACCTACCATGTCACCGATGCGTTCTCGCTCACCGGTGCCGCAGTGAACCTGACCAACACGAAGCGAGCGACCATCTTCGGTCTGGATACGCGTCCGCGCGATGTGCAGATCAACGATCGTCTGTTCAGTCTGAAGGCACAGTTCACATTCTGACCATGCAAGACCCGACAGCCCGCTCTGAGCGGGCTGTCGGCATGCTATAGCTTTCGGGGAGAAGGATGGGCAGCTACCGATACAGGCGGTCATGGGGGAGCGCGTTGCTGACAATCGGGGCCGGACTTCTGTCGGGCGGCCTGCTCGCCGCAACCGCCGCGCGCGACGCCATTCCCTACACATGGAACAGCGTGCGTATCGGTGGCGGTGGCTACGTCAGCGGCCTTTCCTGCCACCCGCATGTGCAGGGCCTGTGCTATGCGCGCACCGATGTCGGCGGCGCATACCGATGGGACGCGACAGCCAAACGCTGGATACCGCTCACCGACTGGATCGATGCGGACGATTTCAACCTGGCAGGCATCGACAGCCTCGCACTCGATCCCTCCGACCCCGAGCGGCTCTACCTGGCCGCCGGCACTTACACGACGGAGAAGGTCGGCAACGGCGCGATCCTCCGTTCCGACGATCGCGGGGCGACGTTCCAGCGCACCGATCTGCCTTTCAAGCTCGGTGGTAACGAACTGGGGCGAGGCAACGGCGAACGCTTGTCCGTGAATCCCGCCGATGGCCACCAGCTCATGTTCGGCTCCCGCGGAGCCGGTCTGTGGCGCAGCGACGACCGCGGCGCCACCTGGGCGCACGTCGACAGCTTTCCCGCCGTCGCCACGGCCCTGTCGTCCACGGCGGCGAATAGCTGGCGCCGGCAATCCATCGGCATCGTTTTTACCGTCTACGACACGGCGACCATCTATGCCGGTGTGTCGACACGCGAAACCTCCGTGTTCGAATCCCGCGACGGCGGAAAGGCATGGAAACCCGTCCCAGGACAGCCGACCGGCCTGCGCCCGACCCATATGCGTGCCGACGGTCGCGGCGGCTGGTACCTGACCTATGGGGATGAACCCGGTCCGGACAGCATGAACGACGGCGCGATATGGCATTACCAGCCGTCGAATCACGCCTGGACGGATGTGACGCCGATTCCGCGCGATGACAAGCCCAGCGGTTTCGGCTGGGGAGATATCGCTGTCGACATGAAGAACCCTGCCCGTTTGCTGGCGAGCACGCATGCCCACTACAAGCCGGCCAACGACCTGTTGTTTCGAAGCACCGATGCCGGCAAGCACTGGACGGAGGTGTTCGCCCGCTCCGACTTCGAACACGACACCGCTACCTGGACCCGCGATCACGTGCCGCATTGGATGACCACGGTCGTCATCGACCCGTTCGACAGTGATCACGCGATGTTCGTCACCGGCTACGGTATCTGGGCCTCGCGAAACCTGCAGGCCTTTGACAGTGGGGCGCGGGTGTCATGGTGGTTCCAGGACGAAGGTCTCGAGGAAACCGTACCGCTCGGACTGGTGAGTCCCGCCAAAGGTCCGCCACTCATCAGCGCCGTAGGCGACCTTGACGGGTTTCGTCATGACGACTTGACCCGTGCGCCGCTGCAGCTCGCCGGTCCGCCGCGCTACATGAACTCCGAAAGCATCGATGTCGCGGGCCAGGCACAAGACATCGTCGTTCGCGCAGGACGCATCCGCGGAACGCCCACGGCGGTGCGTGCGGCTTACTCCACGGATGGCGGTCAGTCGTGGCAAGCCTTCGCCAGCGAACCCGCGGACGGCGACGGCGCAGGAAGCATCGCCGTCGCCGCCGACGGTGCCTCCGTTCTATGGATCCCCAAACAGGCGAACGCCGCGTGGTTGACCGTCGACCACGGGGTGCACTGGACGCGGGTCGCCGGTGTACCGGCAAGCTCACGCGTTTTTGCCGACCGCGTCGATCCGAAACGCCTCTACGCATGGTCGGCGACGGACAGCCAGCTCTACATCAGCCGCGATGGGGGCCGTCGGTTTACGGCCCTTACCGGCAGCCTCGCCGCCGCAGTGGTGGGCGAAGCCGGCGAGGCATTCGCTGCACCGGGCAGAGCCGGTGACCTGTGGTTCGCCAGCCCGGCTCATGGACTCATTCACGGGAACAGTGACGGCCGACTGATCGGCCGTGCTCCGCATATCGATGTCGCCGACTCGCTGGGTTTCGGCAAGCCGGCATCTGGAAGCACCACGCCCACGTTGTTCGTCGCCGGTAAGCGCGAAGGAAAACGCGGTCTCTATCGCTCGACCGACAACGGTGCGAGCTGGGTAAGACTCAATGACGACGCACACCAGTTTGGACGCATTGGCCACGTCACCGGCGATCCGCGCCTCTTCGGACGCGTGTACTTCGCCACGGGAGGCCGGGGAATCTTCTATGGCGATGAACGCAACTAATCGAAGGCTCGCGCCGCTTGCCGGGGCGTGCCTGCTGTTCTGCCTGCCCATGGTCGCCCATGCGCAGCTCGACCTCCCACTGGTCTACACCAACGGTGCCGTTCTTCAACGCGACCAGCCCATGCATGTCCTGGGCTGGTCGACGCCCGGATCGACCGTGCGTGCCACCTTCGACGGAAAATCGGCCAGGGCGAACGCAGGGTCCGACGGTCACTTCGACATCGCCCTCCCCGCGCACAAGGCCGGCGGCCCGTACGTCCTCACCGTCGACAACGGCAAGGAGCACCGCGATATAAGCGACGTTCTCGTCGGCGACGTCTGGCTCTGCTCCGGTCAGTCGAACATGGAATTCATGGTGTTGCAGACACGCGATGCAACCCGTGAAATCGCCAACGGCACCGACCCCGCCATCCGCCACTTCAAGATCCCCAATTCATGGGCGGCCACGCCCGACGAGCATCTTGCCGGCGGCGAGTGGGCTGCCGCGTCACCCGCGACCGTCGGCAGGTTTTCCGCCGCATGCTGGTTCTTCGCACGCGAGATGAAGGCGAAGAGCGGCGTGGCGCAAGGCCTGATCAACAGCACCTGGGGCGGAAGCCGCATCGAAGCGTGGATGAACGCGTCTAGCGCGGGGGTTCGCGCCGAGGATGTCGCCGCGCACATGAAGCAGATGGACGCCGACGAACAGGTCAAGACGGACGAAACGCGCCAACACCTCGCTCGCTGGGACCAGACCACACCGCCTGGCGGAACGACGTGGGCTTTGCCCGATCTGGACACGAAAGACTGGGTGCCAATTAACGTCCCCGGCTACTGGGAAGACCAGGGCTATTACGGCATGGACGGCACGGCGTGGTATCGCACCACGTTCACGCTGTCGGCACGGCAGGCGGCCAAAGGCATCACGCTCGGTCTCGGCACGATCGACGATTCCGACACCAGCTTCGTCAATGGAACGCAGGTCGGCGCAACGCAGGCCCGATGGAACGATATACGTGCCTATCGCGTCGCACCCGGGAATCTCCATGCGGGGACGAACACGATTGCCGTCAAGGTCGAGGACCTCGCAAACAACGGTGGCATCTACGGCGATGCAAACCTGCTTTACATCCAGACATACGACGGTGAAAAGCACCCGCTGAAAGGACCGTGGCTGTTCCACCCGGATGCCGTCACGGTAACCGCCACCACAGGACGAAACGAGCTCGCAACGCTGCTCTACAACAAGATGATCCACCCGATCGTCGGCTACCCGCTGCGCGGCGTGCTCTGGTACCAGGGTGAAGCGAACGCCAATCCACGTGAGGCGCTCGCTTACCGTGAACAGTTCGCGGGCCTGATCCGCCAGTGGCGAGGCGAGTGGAAGCAACCCGCCCTGCCCTTCGTCTGGGTGCAGCTGGCCAACTGGATTTCCGGCATCGACACCGCCGATGAGAGCCCGTGGGCCGAACTGCGCGAATCGCAATCGGCGAACCTGGCGCTACCGGCGACCGCTGAGGCCGTCATCATCGACATCGGCAATCCGAAAGACATCCACCCGACGAACAAGCAGGATGTCGGGCATCGACTTGCGCTCGCCATGCGCCATGCAGCGTTCGGCGACACCGCTACGTGGTCGGGTCCGCGCTATCGCAATCTGAAGATCGACGGCGCGAACGCCATCGTGGGTTTCGACCTGTATGGCGGGCAGCTCGCCGTCCGCGGCGGTGGCCTTCCCGAAGGTTTCGAGGTCGCGGGTGACGACCAGCACTTCCACCCTGCCACGGCACGCATCGAAGGCAGCAGCATCGTCGTTTCCAATGCCGAGGTCGGCCATCCGGTCGCCGTACGTTACGGCTGGAGCGACAACCCCGAACACGCCAACGTGACGAATGAGCAAGGCCTGCCCGCCTCGCCATTCCGTACGGAAGGCGCGATCCAACGGAGTACCCCATGAAACGAAGCACACTGACCAGCGCGCTGCTGATTTCACTGGCGACCTGCGCCACCAGCTGGGCCAGCGACACGCCGCGCGTGGTGAGCGAACAAGGACGCCATGCGCTGATGGTCGACGGCAAACCGTTCCTCGTCCTCGGTGCACAGGTGAACAACTCAAGCGCATGGCCCGCGATGATGGGCAAAGTCTGGCCTGCGATCGAGCAACTGCATGCCAATACCGTGCAGGTTCCCATCGCATGGGAGCAGATCGAGCCGACCGAAGGCCGTTACGACTTCAGCTTCCTCGACACCCTGGTTAACCAGGCACGCGAGCACAACGTTCGCCTCGTGTTGCTGTGGTTCGCCACGTGGAAGAACAACGGTCCGAACTACGCACCCGCCTGGGTGAAGCTCGATAACAGCCGTTTCCCGCGCGTGATCAATCGCGATGGCAAGACCCTGGGATCGCTATCACCCCATGCTCCCGCCACGCTGGACGCCGACCGCACGGCCTTCGTCGAGTTGATGAAGCACCTGCGCGATATCGACGGCGACCGCCACACCGTCATCATGATGCAGGTGGAGAACGAATCGGGTACCTACGGTACCGACCGCGACCACTCACCGACGGCCGACAAGCTCTTCGCAGGCGCGGTGCCCGATGCCCTGCTGAAGCGCGACGGAAAGAAGCCCGGCACCTGGCAGCAGGTTTACGGTGCCGATGCGGCAGAGTTCTTCCACGCCTGGTCGGTCGCCCACTACATCGAGCAGGTCGCCCATGCAGGCAAGGCGGTGTACGAACTTCCCATGTACGCCAACGCGGCCCTGCGCGATCCGTTCAAACCCGGGCCGCCGGGTGGCTACTCCAGCGGCGGTCCCACCGACAACGTGCTCGATGTGTGGAAGACGGCGGCACCCTCGCTCGACCTGCTGGCTCCGGATATCTACATGCCGGACTACGAACGCTATACCGCCGTGCTCGATCGCTACGCCCGTCCGGATAATGCCCTGTTCGTCGCCGAAACCGGCAATGCGAAGCCGTATGCGCGCTATGTGTTCGCCGCGCTGGGCGAGCGGGCCATCGGCTTCTCGCCATTCGGCATGGACTTCACCGGCTACTCGAACTACCCGCTCGGCGCCCGCAAGGTCGACAGCGAGACGATCGACGCCTTCGCCGACAACTACAAGCTGATCGAACCCCTGGCCGGCGTACTCGCCGAGCTGTCCTGGCAGGGCAAGGTCTGGGGCGTGGCCGAACCGGTCGACCGGCACACCCAGGATATCGACCTGGGCGCCTGGTCAGCACACATCGGCTACGGCCAGCCGCAGTTCGGTGTCGATCCGGCGCCCGGCAATGCCGAACCCGTCGGCGGCGTGCTGATCGGCCAGATCGGCAAGGACGAGTACCTCGTCACCGGCCGCCAGGCCCGCGTGAACTTCGGCAACGGCAAAGCCGACGCGCGGCGCAACTTCATGCTTGCGCGCGTCGAGGAAGGCCATTACGAGAACGGCCGCTGGGTGTTTGATCGCCTGTGGAACGGCGACCAGACCGACTACGGCCTCAACTTCACCGACGTGCCGCAGGTGCTGCACGTCAAGCTCGCTACGTTCTGAAGGAAGGCACGATGCTGAAGAAAGCACTTACCGTCGCGTTACTGACGGGACTCGCCGCGGGTTCGGCGGTCGCACAGATCGCCTCCGTCGACGACACAGCGGTGGATCGGCGTGTCGACGCCATGCTCGGCAAACTGACTCTCGAACAGAAGGTATCCCTGCTCGGCGGCGTGGAGAATTTCTATGTCCGTCCGGTTCCCGAGATCGGCCTGGCGAAGCTCACCATGTCCGACGGCCCGTTCGGCGTTCGCGCGCCCGGCCCATCGACGGCTTATGCCGCGGGAATCGGCCTTGCCGCGAGCTTCGATCCTGAACTGGCCCAGCGCGTCGGCACGGCCATGGGCCGCGATGCGCGCGCCCGCGGTGTGAACTTCCTGCTCGGCCCTGGCGTGAACCTCTATCGGGCGCCGCAGAACGGCCGCAACATGGAGTACTACGGCGAAGATCCACTGCTGGCTGGCAGGATCGCCGTCGGGCTGATCAAAGGTGTACAGGGCGAAGGCGTCGTCGCCACCGTGAAGCATTTCGCGGCGAACAACTCCGAGTACGACCGCCGCCACCTCGACACCGTCATCGACGAGCGCACCCTGCGCGAACTCTACCTTCCCGCGTTCGAGATGGCCGTCAAGGAAGGCCACGTCGGCGCGGTGATGACCAGCTACAACCTCGTCAACGGCAATTATCTCTCCGAAAACAAACCCATCAGCCACGACATCCTCAAGGGCGAATGGGGTTTCCGCGGCATGCTGATTTCCGACTGGGAGGCAACCCACGACGGCATCAAGGCGTTCCAGGCCGGGCTCGATCTGGAGATGCCGGCCGCCACGGCGATGAAACCGGAGACGATACTTCCGGCGCTGCGTGACGGCCGCCTGACCGAAGCCGCCCTGGACGACAAAGTCCGCCGCATCCTGCGCACCGCCGCGCGCTTCGGCTTCCTCGACCGGGACCAGAAAGACAGCACGCTGCCCCTGTTCGACCCACAGAACAACAAAGCCGCGCTGGACTCCGCGCGCGAAGCACTCGTTCTTCTCAAGAACGACAAGGTCCTTCCGCTCGACGCAAACACCATCCACACGATCGCCGTCATCGGACCGGCCGCCCATCCGGGCAGCGCCAGCGCGGGCGGCAGCTCGCATATCGACACCTTTCGTACGCAGAGCATCCTGACCGGCCTGACCGATCGCCTGGGCGGCAAGGTTCGCGTGCTCTACGCCCGGGGCCTGCCCTCCCCCGAGCAGGTCTTCAAGCAGGAAGCCTTCGTCACCACGAACGGCACGCCCGGATTGAAACGCGAGACCTTCGCCAACGCCAACTTCGACGGCAAGCCCACGGCCAGCGATGTGGACGGCAAGATCGACCAGTGGAAGCCGGAACTGTGGACCACGCCCGCCGTCGACCGGACCAGCATCCGTTGGAGCGGCCGTTTCGTACCGAAGACGTCCGGCCGCTTTCTGTTCCTGTCCGCCGCCGCGAGCAAGGACACGTACACCCTGTTTATCGACGGCAAGCCTGTCACGACGCAGCCGGAGCGTGAGGGCCAGGCGCCGCTGTACGCGACGGTCGAGCTTCAGGCAGGCAAGGCCGTCGACATTCGCCTCGATTACAAGCCGGACGTCAGCTATAGCCGCATGGGCCTGGGCGTGGTGTCGCTCGACGAGCTGATCTCCGCCGATGCACGCAAGATTGCCGCATCGGCCGACGCCGCCGTCGTGGCTGTCGGTTTCGATCCCACCTCGGAAAGCGAAGCTTACGATCGCACCTTCGATCTGCCGTGGGGCCAGGAAGCCCTGATCGAAGCGGTGGCCAAGGCCAATCCCAGAACGGTCGTTACCGTCACGTCCGGTGGCGCGTATGCCACGGACCGCTGGCTCGCCAAGGTCCCCGTGCTGTTGCAGAACTGGTACCCCGGCCAGGAAGGCGGGCAGGCTATCGCGGAAGTCCTTTTCGGCGATCGCGCGCCCGAAGGCAAGCTACCCATCAGTTTCGAACATCGCTTCGCCGATAACCCGGTCCACGACTTCTATGACGCGCCCGCCCATCCTGCTGGCACCAACCCCACCGTCAAGTACGGTGAAAGCGTGTTCCTCGGTTATCGCTGGTATACGAGCAATCCAGGCAAGGCGCAGCCGCTTTATGCCTTCGGCTACGGCCTGACCTATACGAGCTTCCGTTTCGCCAACCTGACGCTGTCCGCGACGCAGGCCCATGCGGGCGACAGCATCACGGTCGATGTCGATGTCACCAACACCGGTTCACGCGATGGCGCGGACGTGGTGCAGGTCTACGTCGGCGATCCGTCGGCGAAGGTCGCCCGTCCGGCGAAGGAGCTCAAGGGGTTCGAGAAAGTACGACTGGCTCCCGGCCAGACGCGACATGTCTCGCTCACCCTCGACCGCCGCGCCTTCGCTTACTACGACGTAAAACGCCACGACTGGCAGATCGACACCGGCCGCTTCAAGGTCTATGTCGGCGACGCCTCTGACCATACGCCGCTCGCGGCTGACCTTACGCTCGGAAACTGATCATGAAGCCAACCAGCCTCGTTACCCTGCTCCTTACACCGCTCGCCGCTGCACTGCTCGCCAGTTGCGCGTCGTCGCCATCGGCCCAGGCCACGCCGCCGGCCAGCCACGTGACGCGCATCGCGGACGGTGCCGTCGTTGCTGTCGATCACTCGACACAGAAGGTACGCCTGCAACTCGTATCGCCGAAGATCGTGCATGTCACGGTCGCGCCGGACGGCAACTTCAACCTGCCCGCTAGCCTGATGGCGGTCAGGACGGGCGGCGATGGATCGTTCTCGCTCGATGAGTCCGGTGCCGAGGTCGTCCTGAAGACACCGGCCCTCGAAGCCCATGTCTCCACCAACGATGGCACTGTCCGCTTTACCGATGCACAGGGAAAAGCGATCCTTGCCGAACGCAGCGGCGGCCGCAGCTTTACGGCGACGACTGTCGAAGGCAAACCGTTCGTCGCGGTTCGCCAGCGTTTCGAATCACCCGACGACGAAGCGTTCTACGGCCTGGGTCAACACCAGAACCGCCAGATGAACTACAAAGGCGAGGATGTCGAACTCGCCCAGCACAATATGGACGTCGGCGTGCCGTTCGTCGTCTCCACGCGCAATTACGGATTGCTATGGGACAACAACTCGATCACGCGTTTCGGTGATCCGCGCGAGTACCCGCTGGCCGGCCAGACGCTGAAGTTCTACGACGCCGATGGCAAGGAAGGTGGCCTGACCGCCCGTTACTACGCCGGTAAAACACTCAAGGCGACGCGCGTCGAGCACGAGGTCAACTACGCCTACATCAAGGACCTGACGACCTGGCCGGCCGAGCCGACGGCAAAGAAAACCGATCGGGTGGTCTGGGAAGGTTCGATCGAAACCTCGTCCTCGGGTGAGCAGAAGTTCCGGTTGTACTCGTCCAGCTATGCGAAGGTCACCATCGACGGCAAGGTGGTCTACGACGACTGGCGCCAGAACTGGAACCCCTGGTATCACAACATCCGCTTGCCGATGGACGCCGGCACGAAGCACACGATCAAGATCGAGTGGAAACCAAACGAAGGCTATATCGCGCTCTACCATCTCGACCCACAGCCTGCCGCGGAGCAGCGCGATCTCTCCCTGTATTCGGAGGTGGGTCACGCGGTCGATTACTACTTCGTTTCCGGCTCGAATCTCGACGACGTCGTTTCCGGCTACCGCACCGTTACTGGCAAGGCACCGGTGCTGCCGCGCTGGGCCTACGGTTTCTGGCAGAGCCGCGAGCGCTACAAGACGCAGAAGGAAATCGTCGACACCGCGACCCAGTACCGAAAGCGTGGCCTGCCGCTGGACAACGTCGTCGAGGACTGGAGCTACTGGCCCGAGAACGCGTGGGGCTCGCACGAGTTCGACGCCACGCGCTTTCCCGATCCGAAGGGCATGATGAAACAACTGCACGACATGCACGTGCAGCTGATGATTTCCGTATGGCCGAAGTTCTATCCGGAAACGAAGAACTACAAGGAACTGGACGCCAAGGGTTACATCTACCGCCGCAACGTCGAAAAGGGCGAGCGCGACTGGATCGGCAAGGGCTACCTCAACTCCATCTACGACCCGTACGCGAAGGAAGCGCGAGACATCTACTGGCGGCAGATCCAGGAGAACCTCGGCGTGCTCGGCATCGATGGGTGGTGGCTCGACGCCTCCGAGCCCGACATTCATTCGAACCTCGATATCGCCGAGCGCAAGCTACGCATGGGCCCGACGGCTCAAGGCCCGGGTGCCGCGTTCTTCAACTCCTTCCCGCTGATGCATACGACAGGCGTCTATGAGGGCCAGCGTGCCAGTGCGCCGGATCGGCGCGTCTTCATCCTCACGCGTTCGTCGTTCGCCGGTCAGCAGCGCAATGCTGCCGCCACATGGAGTGGCGACGTCGCATCGCGCTGGAGCAACCTGCACGACCAGATATCGGCGGGCGTGAACTTCTCGCTCGCGGGCATTCCGAACTGGACGACCGATATCGGTGGCTTCGCGCTGGAACCGCGCTACGAGAAGCCCGGTGCGGCCGACCTGAAAGAATGGCGCGAGCTCAATCTTCGCTGGTTCCAGTTCGGCACGTTCACTCCCCTGTTCCGCTCGCACGGCCAGTTCCCGTATCGCGAGATTTTCAATCTCGCGCCGAAGGGTTCGGACGTCTACGAGTCCCTCGCGTGGTATGACCGCCTCCGTTATCGCCTGATGCCGTACATCTACACCCTCGCCGGCGATACCTGGCAGAACGACGGCACCATCATGCGTGGCCTGGTGATGGACTTCCCGAACGACACCAGGGTGCGCACCATCGACGACGAGTTCATGTTCGGTCCGGCCTTCCTGGTCGCCCCGGTGCACGAATACGGTGCGCGCAGCCGCACGGTCTATCTGCCTGCCGGCTCGGACTGGTACGACTTCCAGACAGGCAAGCGCCATGCCGGTGGCACGACCATCGACGCCGACGCACCACTCAACCGCATGCCGCTGTTCGTTCGCGCCGGCGCCATTGTTCCGGTTGGCCCGGCGATCCAGTACACCGGGCAGAAGCCCGATGCGCCGATCACGGTTTATATCTACCCCGGCCACGACGGCAGCTTCTCGCTCTACGAGGATGAAGGAACCAATTACGGCTACGAGAAAGGCGCCTCCAGCCGCATTCCCATGACGTACGACGATGCGACGCATACGCTCCACCTGGGCGAACGCCAGGGCAGCTTCCCCGGCATGGTGGAGAAGCGTCGGTTCCGCGTGCGTCAGCTTGCGGAGAAGGCGCGGCCCGGCGTGGATTTCGAAGCAAGGGCCGACAAGGAAGTGGACTACACGGGACAGGCGGTGACGATCCAGCTTTAACCCTTCCCTGAGTCACTTCTTGGCGAGCCGGCCTTCGGGCCGGCTTTTTTTTGCTCGTGTAGGAGCCGGCCATGCCGGCGATGGCCCATGTGGGAGCCGGCTATGCCGGCGATGGACTCTCCCGCTAAACCGCTCCGTTGGCTTTCGCCGATGAATCGGCTCCTACAGGGGCGTTGCCCGGTCCTAAGCGGCGGTCGATTCGTCAGGCCCGCCATTTCACGCGGTGACGACATGCCTACCAGCTTCATCGGTGCATCCCCCTGCCCGGCTATCTGGCTACCCAAGGAGCCTGACGATGATGCTTCGTCCCACCCTTTTGGCTCTCGCAGCTACTGTCATGACGTTGCCGGCCGTGGCCAGGGACATCACGCTGCTCAACGTGTCCTACGATCCCACGCGCGAGCTCTATAAAGCGGTGAACACGGCCTTCGTGACTGAGTGGAAGGCAAAGCACGGCGACACCGTCACCATCCAGATGTCCCATGGCGGCTCCGGCAAGCAGGCGCGTGCGGTCGTCGACGGATTACCCGCCGATGTCGTGACGCTCGCCCTCGCCTATGACATCGACGCCGTGGCCGACCGTGGCCTGCTGGGCAAGGACTGGCAAACACGCTTGCCGGAAAATGCCTCGCCCTATACGTCGACCATCGTCTTCCTCGTCCGCAAGGGCAACCCGAAGAACATTCGCGACTGGGGTGACCTGGTCAAGAACGGGGTCCAGGTCGTCACCCCCAATCCCAAGACATCCGGCGGCGCCCGCTGGAACTTCCTTGCCGCCTGGGGCTACGCGCTCAAGCTACCCGGTGGCAACGACGACAAAGCCAGGGCCTTCGTCAAGACACTCTTCCAGCACGTGCCGGTGCTCGATACGGGAGCACGGGGTGCCACGACAACGTTTACCCAGCGCGGCATCGGTGACGTGCTTGTCGCCTGGGAAAACGAGGCGCTGCTGGCGAAGAAGGAAGCCGGTGGCGAACAGTTCGACATCGTCATCCCGTCCATCACGATCCTTGCCGAGCCACCGGTGGCTGTCGTCGACAAGAACGCGGCCGAACGCGGCACACGCGAGGTCGCGGATGCCTACCTCAAATTCCTGTACTCGCCCCAGGCCCAGGACATCGAAGCACGCAACTTCTACCGCCCACGCTCGCCCGAGGTGGCCGCGAAGTACGCCGCGCAGTTCCCGCAGGTGAAGACCTTCACCCTGGCTGAGGTGTTCGGCGACTGGCGCAAGGCCCAGGCGAAGTTCTTTGCCGATGGCGCCATCTTCGACCAGATCGGCCCGGGCAACTGACCATGCGCCGAAGGGTCCTGCCCGGCTTCGGATTGAGCCTCGGGTTTGCAGTCACCTACCTTGGCCTCATTGTGCTGCTGCCGCTCGCGGCCCTGGCATGGAAGGCATCGGATGTCGGTTTGGCCGGCATCCTGAAGTTGCTCGCATCGCCCCGCACGCTGGCGGCGCTCAAGTTGAGTTTCGGTGGTGCGCTGTTGGCCGCCGGCCTCAATGTCGTGGTCGGCCTGATGGTGACATGGGCGCTCGTCCGCTATCGCTTCCCCGGCCGGCGAATACTGGACGCTCTTATCGACCTGCCATTCGCGCTGCCCACCGCCGTGGCCGGCATTGCGCTGACAGCCATCTATGCGCCTAACGGCTGGTTCGGTCGCTGGCTGGTCCCGCTGGGCATCCAGGTCGCTTACACGCCGCTTGGCGTGCTTCTCGCGATGGTATTCGTCGGTTTCCCCTTTGTCGTGCGCACGCTCCAACCGGTGTTGCAGTCGCTGGAACGGGAAGTGGAAGACGCCGCCGAGACCCTCGGGGCGACCGGTCTGCAGACCTTCCTCAGGGTGGTTCTGCCCACGCTGGTGCCGACCCTGCTGACCGGCTTTGCCCTGGCGCTGGCCCGGGCCGTGGGCGAGTACGGCTCGGTGATCTTCATTGCCGGCAATATCCCCCTGCGCTCGGAAATCGCACCCCTGCTCATCGTCCAACGCCTCGATGAATTCGACTACGCCACGGCGGCGGCCCTGGGCGTGGTCATGCTGACGTTTTCGCTTGTTCTCCTCGTCCTGGTTTCCGCGCTGCAGCGTTGGACCCGGCGATGGGCGGAGCAGTCCGCATGACGGCGGGACGCCCCGGGCGGCCGGCAAGTGCCATGCGACGTCTTGGCCGGGCGTCGATCATCGTGGCCTCCATACTCTTTCTCTGTCTCTTCCTCGTGGTGCCGCTGGCTTCCGTGTTTGTCGAGGCGTTCCGCCAGGGAGCCCACGCTTTCGTTGAGAGCATCGACCAGCCCGAGGCGATGGCTGCCATCCGGCTGACCTTGCTGGTGGCGGTCATCACCGTGCCGCTCAACGTGGTATTCGGGCTCGCCGCCGCATGGGCCATGACCCGGTTCCAATTCCGGGGGAAGGCATTGCTCGGTGCGCTCATCGACTTGCCGCTGTCGGTATCACCGGTGGTCTCTGGCCTGCTGTACGTCCTTATGTTCGGCGCGCAGGGCTGGTTCGGGCCCTGGTTGGCGACGCATGGAGTGAAGATTATCTTCGCCGTTCCCGGCCTCGTTCTCGCCACGATCTTCATCACGCTGCCCTTCGTCGCGCGCGAACTGATACCTCTGATGCAGGCCCAGGGAAGCGAAGAGGAAGAAGTCGCACGCGTGCTCGGCGCAAGCGGCCTGCAGACGTTTTTCCGGGTGACGCTTCCCAATATCCGTTGGGCCCTGCTCTACGGTGTATTGCTCTGTAACGCACGCGCCATGGGCGAGTTCGGTGCGGTGTCCGTCGTTTCCGGACACATTCGCGGGCTCACAACCACCATGCCGCTGGAAGTGGAGATGCGCTACAACGAGTACAACTACGTCGGCGCCTTCGCCATCGCTTCGTTGCTTGCCCTGTTGGCCCTTCTTACCCTGGCGCTGAAATCCGCCCTGGAATGGCGTTATCAAGCCGCTGAGAATCATCGATGACACTCGCTCTCAAACGGCTGAGCCGCCACTTTCCCGACATCGCCGCGCTCGACGACGTGAGTCTCGACATTGCCCCGGGAGAATTCGTCGCGCTCGTCGGGCCCTCCGGGTCGGGCAAGACGACCTTGTTGCGTATCCTCGCCGGGCTCGACTATCCCGATGAAGGGAGCGTCACCCAGAACGGGCAGGACTTCCTGGCCGCCAGTGCAAGGGAACGCAATGTGGGCCTCGTGTTCCAGCACTATGCGTTGTTCGGTCACCTGACCGTGCGCGAGAACGTGGCCTTCGGTCTGCGTGTGCGGCCCAGGCGTCGCCGCCCTTCACGTGACCAGATCCGCGTGCGCGTCGACGAGTTGTTGAAGCGCGTGCAGCTGGCGGAACTGGGCAACCGCTATCCGAGCCAGCTCTCCGGTGGCCAGCGCCAGCGCGTCGCCCTCGCACGTGCATTGGCCGTCGAGCCTGACGTCTTGCTGCTCGACGAGCCCTTCGGTGCACTCGATGCACAGGTACGCACCGCCCTGCGCCGTTGGCTGCGTGAGCTGCACGAGGAGCTCGGCCTGACCACCGTGTTCGTGACCCACGACCAGGAGGAAGCGCTCGAGCTTGCCGATCGCATCGTGGTCATGAACAAGGGTCGCATCGAGCAGGTGGGTCGACCACACGAGGTCTACAAGGATCCGGAGACGCCCTTCGTCTGTGAATTCATCGGCCGGACGAACCGCATTGCGCTGGAGCGGCGAGCGAACACGTGGGGCGCGGGAAGTTGGTCGCTTCCGGCAGGCGCGTCGGGCGGGCTGTTTCACTCCGCCGTGGGTTACGTCAGGCCGGAGCATCTGTCCCTGTCGGTACCAGAAGGTCAGCCGGCTTGGGAGGCGCGACTGCGGCACGTCTATCTCGCGGGAAGCATCGCGCATCTGGACATCTACGTGGCGGACATCGATCAGACCCTTGAAGTCGACGTGGCCAGTGAGGATCTGGGTCGAGGGGCGCTCACGCCCGGGGCCGTCTTGCGCGTCGCGCCGACGAGGCTGGTCACCTTCCCGCTCGGTGACGGCCCCGCCGGCGCGCCCGTTCTCGGCGAGCGCTGGATCATGCGTGGTCCGAATTCCACGTCATAACCGCTACATCACTTCACGGCAGCATCCAGCGCAGCGTCCTTGCACTGCCCTTTCTTCGTCAGAATCGGGTTGCAACGAACCGTCACGCCACCGGGGAATCCCACCGAGTAACCGTGCTCCGACGGCTCGCCCGCCGGGTAGTCCGTGCTGATCAGCTGCGCACCGCTTGCCAGGACCACGTCACGACGCGAACCGTCGTTCTTCAGGCCCTGCCCCTGGGCGGGATCGTCGGTACGCGCACGCACGATATAGCCACGACGCACCAGCCCATCGATGTCTTCGGCCGAGCACTCGTTGCATTCGGTGAAGGCAGCGTCCTCGGCGCCCGGCGTGGCGTTGGTGAAGATCAGGCGGCCACGCAGCGACGGATGGCCTTCGCTGTAGACACCTTCCATCTTCCGCTGATCGAGCAGGAAGACCACCTTGCCACGTGCCTTGTTCACGGTGGGCCAGCCACCCTGGCGCACGGCTTCATCCAGGCTCGCGTGCCCACCGCGCACATCATCGGGTACGACCATCTCGTTGCGCGGGAAGACCGAAGCGATCTCCGCATCCAGCGCATCGAACACGGCCGGGGTGAACGGCTCCGGTGTCACCGTCGGGATCTTCACCTTCAGCGGTTCCTGCTTGGTCTCGACCAGCACGAACAGGGGCGTGTGCCCCGGGTGCGCCTTCGACCACGCGCGAAGTTCGGCCAGGCACGCGGTGAACGGCTGGCAGGTGCTGCGCTGGTCCACGCCCTGGATGTGCATCACCTTGAAACCCGGCTTCTCCCAGGTGCCCGGCGCCGCCGTCGGCGGATCAGCCGGAAGGCCATTGAGCGCGATCATGTGATCCATCGCGGGATCGAGGTACAGGCCACCCTTGGCGTCCGAGAACACGTCCAGTTCCACCTGACGCACGCCGTCGTCGAGCTGGCGGGTCAGCGACGGATGGCTATAGTCGATCGCGAAGAATTCCTTCGGTGCTTCTTTCTGCATCACGCGCCTGGCGCTGGGCGCGAAACCCGCGTGATAACTGTTGTGCGTACCGATGACCTGGATCTGGTTGATATGGATCTCGCTCGTGGCGGCAAGCAACGACGCCGATGCGACAAGGGACGAGGCTGCAGCGAATGGCAGCAGGTAGGAACGTAGGGAAGCCATGAATATCCTCGGGTAGATCAGCGGCTATGGCGTTTGCAAAGGGCGAAGTCGGCGTCGGACAACGACGGCGGCGGCGAGGTCGTACCCCAGCGCGACGGCGTCGGACCCATTACCAGATCCAGCGTGCCGCCTCCGGCGATCTGGCCGTGGCGGAACCACGCGGCGTCGAGCGGCTGGCCATTGAGCGTGGCCGACTGCACGTAGCGGTTCGTGCCATCCGGCGTGAAGTTCTCGGCGTGGACACGGAAAGTCTTGCCACCGCCAAGATCGATCGTCGACTCGCGGAACGACGGCGTACCGATCAGGTACACGTCCTGGCCCGGGTTCGGATAGAAACCCATCGACTGGAAGGCGTACCAGCTGGACATGGCGCCGGAGTCATCGTTACCCGGGATGCCACCACGATCCGCGCCGAAGGCCCGATGCAGGAACGTGGTGACACGATCGGCGGTGAGGTCCGGACGGCCGGCCCAGATATAGAGGTCCGGGATCAGGAAGCCCGGTTCGTTCGTGATGTCGAAATGCAGGTGGTCGAAGACCGTATCCAGGCGCTTCACGAAGGCCTCGTTGCCGCCCGACATCGCGATCAGCTTGCGTACGTCCTGCGGGGCGTACAGCGAATACGTCCAAAGGTCCGCTTCATAGTAGAAGTCCGGCCACGTGCCGCGGCGGACCAGGTACTGCGGTGCCCAGGTGCCATCTTCATTGCGCGGACGAAGGAAGCCGGTGACGCCTTCCTGCTCGCTCGTCGCGTCCCACAGGTTCGCCCAGTTGCCGGCGTGCGCGCGGTAGAGCTTCGCTTCGTCGTCATGACCCAGGCCACACGCCACTTCAGCGATGCTGAAGTCGTTGTATGCGTATTCCACGGTGCGCGAGCCAGCGCGCTCCGTCGGCTGGGCCACGTAGCCGAGACGGTTGTACGTTTCCAGACCGCCACGTCCTTCCTTGCGCGCGTCGGCGGGCGCCACCGTGGCGTCCTTCACCATGGCCTTGAATGCCGTCGCGTAGTCGATGCCGGTGAGACCCTTGACGTACGCATCCGCCACCAGCACGTTCGCGTTGCTGCCACCCTGGGTACGACCGTTGTCGTTACCGACGCGCGCATCGGGCATGTAGCCGGCATGGCGGAAGGTATCCACCAGCGACCGCACGATATCGCGCTGCACGTCCGGCGCGATCAGGGTGAGAAGCGGGCCCTGGCTGCGGAACGTATCCCAGATCGCCTGGAAGTCGTCGTAATACGGCTCGGCGGACTTCCACTTCGGGTTCTCACCCGTATGGTCCGACGGCATCATCATCGTGTGGTAAAGCGCCGTATAGAACGTGCGGCGCTGGGTGTCGTCCGCACCGGCGATCTCGATGCGGCCGAGTGCCTTGTTCCATGCGGCAACGGCTGTCTGGTGCACGCCGTCGAAGTTCCAGCCGCGCGCCTCCTCCGTCGCATTGCGATGGGCCTGTGCCTCGCTCACGAAGGAAATACCGACCTTGGCCTGGATCGCCTGCCCGGCCTTCACCTGGTAATCGAACGAGGCACCGAGCGGCATGGCGCTGGTGGCGTGCACCGTCGACGACGCGCTCACGGTCTTGTCGAGCCATGTGCGTGTCGATGCCGCTGGTGTATCGACGATCATGTCCACGTAGACGTCATACGGGCCACCTTCGTTCCAGCCGCCGGCATAGTGCCCCACGCCGGCGATCTCGGTGGGCGAGACCACGCGCAGGTCGCCGCCCAGGAACTGCTGGGTCTCTTCCCCCGTACCCTTGTAGAGCAGGTCGAGGTCGAGCGTTACATGTCCGTCGCCGTCCTTGGCGAACGTATACCGATGCATACCCATACGCCGCGTGGCAGTCAGCTCCGCCTTCACCTGGTAGCGCGTCAGATCCACGGCGTAGTAACCCGGGCTGGCCATTTCATTCGCGCGTGGCGAATGGAAGGCGCCCGGTTCGAGATCGCCAGTGGTCGCAATCACACGAGCGTTCTCGTACTTGCCCGAACCACCGCTCAGGTGCAGGTGGGAGAAACCGCGAATGTCGCCGGTGCTCTGGAAACCCTTGCGATAGCCGTAGTCACGCACGTCAGGACCGACCTTCACCATGCCGAAGGGCATCGTGGCGCCGACGAAGACCTCACCGAACCAGTCCGACCCAATGAACGGGTCGACGTCGGTGGCATGATCGGCAGCCATGGCGGCAGGTGCCGCCATGGCCAGGGAAGCGACGGCGACCGCGAGGGTACGCCGTGCGATGGAGTTGAGACTGTGCATCGATGGACTTTCCTTTTAAGCCTGCCGATCAGAACGTGTAGGTAGCCTGCACGGTGTAGTTGCGACCTGCCAGGTAGTAGAAGGTCGGATCCTTGGCCAGGCCGTTGCCCTGGATGGCCGTGCGGTGGTCGAACAGGTTATTGGTCGACAGTTGCAGTCTCAGGTCAGGCGTGAAGCGATAGCCGATGTTGAAGTTGGTGTAGTTGTAGGTCGGCAGCTTGGTGTTCGGGTTGTACTTGGCACCACTGGTCTCGCCTGTGCCGGTAAAACGCGTGCCCACGTACTTGACCAGGAACGAGCCGTACAGCGGGCCCTGGTCGTAGATGAAGCCGACATCGGCCGTGGACATGGGCGAGTTGGAAATCTGCAGGTGCGTCGTCTTGGAGTACGCGCTGTTGATACTGCCGTTCGCCGTGAAGCTGAAGCCGGAATCGCCCAGGATGTGCGTCAGTTCACCTTCCACGCCCTTGTAGATCACGCCACCCTGGTTGGCGAACACGCTGATCAGCGAACCGCCCGGACCGATCGGCTCCTCGACGCTGCTCACCAGGTTGCCGAAGTCGATGTAATAGACATCGATGTCCGCCACGGTGGTCGGGGTCTTCCAGACCACACCGGCCTGGTAGTTCGTGGTCGTCTGCGGATCGATATGGCCGGCCGGACCCTGGATGATGTTGACCTTCGGCGCCTGGAAGCCCTTGGCCACCTGCGCATACGCCGCGAGGTTCGGCGAGAACCGGTAATTGGCCGCCACCGAGCCAAGCGTGGTGGCGAAGTGGCCATCACCGCCGACCGGCAGGAAGTTGGACACACCGTCGATCGTGCGATCGAACACGATCTGCTTCACACCCGGCACGATGCTCAGGTTCTCCAGCGGCCGCCACTCGATCTCGAAGTAGCTCTGCGTCGTATTGGTGTGCTGGTTGGTATCGATGATGTTGGCGTTCGGCTCGCCCTTGAGCACCTGCGGCGTCATCGTCGAGAGGTCGACCGTGACCTGGTCCTGCACCTGATAGGTGCGCTCGGCCCAGATGCCCGCCTTCAGGGTGCTCTCCAGCCAGTCGCTGCCGATGTCCTTCTCCGCCGTGAGGAAATCGCCGGCGGCGCGGTAACGGCTGTGGTTGATCGCACCGGGGACGCCACCGTTGGGCAGCAATGCGATGTTCGGCGTGTTGCCGAGCAGGTCCACGCCACCCGGACCGCTGTCACGCAGGCCGTAGGTATAGAACTTGTTGTCGATGCGCCAGCTGCCGTAGTCGCCATGCAGCTGAAGGTATTCGAAGTCCGCATGGCGGTCATCGATGTTGTAGTTGGCGAAGCCCTGCGAGGCGGGATCCTGGTTAAGGCCGCCGAAGTCCAGCCCGAGGATGTCCGTCCGCTTCTTCGGTTGAGCGGTAAAGGTGTTCCATTTCACCTTGTTGTAGTCGGCCACCAGAGTCAGCGTCGTGTTGTCGCCCAGCGGCTGCTTCACCTTGAACAGGATATTGTCCTGCTTGAAGCCCGCATCATCGATCAGGCCATTGGATTCGATATGGCTGTAATTGACCGACGCCTCGGTGCCGATCTTGTTGAGCACGCCCGTATTGCCGTCGCCGGCGACCTGCCAGGTCGCACCGCTGCCATACATGGCGGACACCTCACCGGACGGCTTGTCGGTCGTGGGTGCCGAGTACAGCGCCACCGTGCCACCGAAGGTCGCATTGCCGAGGTTGCTCGCCGTGCCCGGGCCGCGGTCGACCACCACCTTGTCCAGCGAGGGGCCCGGGAAAAACGCCGTCGTCGCATGGCCGAAGGCGCCCGGATCGCCGAACGGGATGCCGTCGAAGGTCACGTCGTACTCGCCATCCTGGAAGCCGCGGATGGTGCCGCTCTTGCTGGAGAAGCCCGCTCCGTTGGGGGATGCATTCACCGCCGAGGGCGTGAGCTCCAGCAACGCAAGGTAATCCGCCTTGGGTGTCGCGATCGTCTGGATGAAGTTCCGGCTCAGGACCGACTGCGGCTCGATCTCGAACAGATTGCCTTGCGTCGGCGCGAGTGCCGCCGCGCTGCCGGGCGGTGCGAGGTTAGGGTCGTCAATGCCGGCGGAAACCGCGACGCCCTGCAGGTTCGTCGTGTGTTTCGTGATATCCGCGTCCGTGGTTTCGGCGGCGGCGCTGATAGCGGCTGCGAGAGCAGCCAGACCAAATCCAAAACGTACAGCGTGATGCATTGCGTTGAAACTCCTGCCTGAATCGGCCGCGCGGTTACCCGCGACGGTCAGCTCTGTCGAGCCCGAAGGAATGGGATACGGAATGTTGGGGAGGGGTGGTGGAAAACAGTAGTTAACGCTACTGTTTGCATATGACAGAGCTTTGACGCTTACGTGGCACGCGACACGTTTCGTGCAGGTATCGCGCTGCAGCACGCACGCTGCAGCGAAATAAGTATCATCTGGAACCAATTTGTCTTCGTTCAAAATCACGAAGACGCTCGCCGAGGTCTACCCCATGAATAGCGCCACGCGTCGGAAGAAAGCCGATGCGCTTCCCGCGATCCCGCTGGACACCAAGCAACAACCGATGCAACAACGCTCGGTCGAAACCTTCGAGTTGATCCTCGAGGTCACCTCGCGCCTGCTCGGCGAAGTAGGCGTGGAACGTCTGTCGACGAATCTGGTTTGCGCGAAGGCCGGTATCTCGCCACCCGCGCTCTATCGGTACTTCCCGAACAAGTACGCCATCCTCAAGGAGCTCGGCGAGCGCCTGATGAAATGCCAGAACAAGGCGTACAGAGCCTGGCTGGAAGAGGAAAAGGCGCTCGACTACGACGGCTCGCGTGAAGCCAGCATTCGTGGCCTGCGTGACATGCAGGCGGCGATCAACGCGGCAACGCTCGCCTTTCCTGGCGCGGTATGGATCATGCGGGCGCTTCGCGCGGTACCCACGCTACGGCACATTCGTCTGGCCTCACACGACGACGTGGCGGAGACGAGCTACGAAGGCCTGCGCGATCGCTACCCGAGCGCCGACCCGGCCGCCCTGCGTGTTGCGATGCGCCTGTCCACCGAAGTGATGTACGCGGCCACGGAAATGGCCGTGGACAATCCGACGATGGACAGCCATATCATCAATACCGAGGTCGCCGAAATGGTCGTGCGTTATTACGACAAGTTCGTCGAGGGCGAAGAACGCTATGCGGCCGCCGTGAAGAAGAGCAAGGTCAAGCGCTCAGCTGCGACATCAAAGTCAGTGCGTTAGGTATCGCCTCGCCCCGCGCCGTGTTGTCGAAGATGCACCAGACGACGGCGCCCTTCTCCTCCCACGCCAAAACGACGTTGAGAGGTAGTTTCCTCATGAGAATGTGGAGCCGCCGTCATCCCTGCTTGTTTATAGTCCGGGCGAGTCTTCAGCTCGCAACGTGACTTCCGGCAGGGTATCCCACGCGCCACCGCGGTTACGCTCGGCGTTTCCCCTCCCCGGAACGCCATCATGCTTCGTGCGCTTGCCCTCGCCTGCTGCTTCGCCGCCCTTCCCGCCATCGCCGCGGACACCGTCCCGACCGCCGCCGAGAAGGCGCAGGGTTGGCAATCGCTTTTCGACGGCAAGACGCTGCAGGGCTGGCACTCCTTCGGTCAGAAGGGCACGGGCAAGGACTGGAGCGTCGTCGACGGCGCGATCCAGCTCGACCGTGATCTCAAAGCGCCCGACGCCGACTTCGCGGATCTCGTCACCGAGAAAGAATACGAGAACTTCGACCTCAAGCTCGACTGGAAGATGACTGCCTGCGCCGATGCTGGTGTGATCTTCAACGTCAAGGAATCGCCGAAGTACAAATACACCTGGGAAACCGGGCCCGAGATGCAGATCGCCGACCTCGTGTGCACCAAGCCGGACAGCTATACGCTGTACGAACGCTCCGGTGACCTCTTCGACCTGATCTCCTCGGACATCGAGAACGTCAACGAGCACGGCCACTGGAACGCCATCGAGATCATCGTCGACCACGGCCACGTGCAGTTCTTCCAGAACGGACACAAGACCGTCGACACCACCCTGTGGACGCCGGAATGGACCGCCCTTGTCGGAAAGACGAAGTTCGCGAAGATGGAAGATTACGCACGCTTCCACAAAGGCCGTATCGCGCTGCAGGGCGGCGAAGACAAGGGCGTGCCGCCCATCCAGATAGCGTTTCGCAACATCCGGATTAAAGAGCTGAACTGAGAGGCGGCCTTCAGCCTGCCACAGAAAAGTCGATCTCAACTTCGATCCTCGTGGCATTCGCCACGGGACGCACCTGATTGTTCGCCTCTTTCGACAGAGACACCAATCCGTACTGCGACATGTTTGCCAGCGTTCGAGAGAGGTTGCCTTGCTGACGCCCTGTGGTCCGCGCCAACTCGCTTACCGACGCCGGATGGGTCTCCTGGATGACCTTCAGAAGCCCAATATTCTCTGGGCTAAGGAGCTGAGCAAGCGCCTGAGTCGAGGTGATCCAAACCTTGGGGTCGTGGTCAGACGGCTTCAAAGCACCCGAGGCGATATCAATCGTCCTCTTGCGGATAGCCTCCTTCGAACTCACGCCAATCCGAAGCACCTTCTCTTCGACCTTGATTTCTTGAACCTCAATCATGACGGTATCTCCTTAAGGAGCGCAGCGTCCACAGCCTTCCAGAAATCAGCAACAAGCTCACCGGGGCTGTTGAACTCATAATGGACCGCTGATGGGTTGGGCCGTCCAGTGTAGACATGCTCGTGATCGAAGCTGATGACGCGTCCGGCGTACTTGTAAGGGCTTCCAGCAAGCGGAATGCCATGCGCATTGTCGAAGCCGAGAATTCGCGGCCCACCCGGTCGATGAAGGCTCAACGAGTAGCGGATACCGTGGGGAATCCGGTCTGTTGGTGTTACGTGGTGAACTTCAAACTTCACCCAATAAAGCTCATCTAGAATGACCCTTTCGCCATCGAGATTGAGGAGCGCATCGAGGTCGTTCTTTGTCGAACTCATGGTAACTATATCATCCGATGATATGAAGTCAAGCGAAGCACAGTCAGCTAGATCAACGTATCAAGACGACTTGAAGTTTTCTGTAGGCACAGCCCCTGAGGCACCCGTAAATCAGCCCGTTGTCGTACAGACGAAAAAAGCCGCGCTCCTTCCAGAACGCGGCTTTTTAACGAGATCAGAAATCCCTCCCCCTCGTCGATCAGCGCACGTAAGTAGCCAACACGGTGACGTTCTCCATGTCCTTGACCGCCGAGAGCCGCACGAACCACGTCCCCGCCACCGGCGCGTTGACGATCACGCTTTCGGTGTTGCCCGGATGCACGGAGCGCGCCGTAGCATCCGAGCCGTCCGCTGCCGGTGCCGCGCCTGCCTTGACGAACAGGGAAGCATCGCCGGTGCCGCCAATACTGCGAATGATCAGGTTCCGTGCCCCGGCCGGCACGTCGATGGAAAACACCGCGGACCCACCTGCCGCGCGCAATACCGGCGTGGAGAGCGCACCGGGTACGAGGACCGTGATCTGCTCGGGCAGCTGTACGCCGGTGACCGTGGCGACAGCCCGCTGGGCGTCGAGGATGCCACTGCCGACAAACTTGTCAGGCGTGCGCGGAAAGGGCCGTGTGCTCGCTGCCAGCATGGCCTTGATGTCGGAGGGTGCCGGCCGCGGCAGGCTCATCCGGCTTGCGGCGTCGAGCATCAGGGCGACCGTGGCCGCCACGTGCGGCGTCGCCTGTGAGGTGCCGGCCATGCCGGCATAGGTCACTCCGCCGTCTGCAATCGAAATCGGCGTGGTGAGCCCACTGTTGTACGCCGCCCAGATAAAGCCGTCGGGATTGGCGACGGTGCCGTTGGGTGCGTCATTCGTATAGATGCCACCGCCCGGTGCGGCCAGGGTCACCGTACTGCCGTAGTTCGAGTAAAACGCACGGCGCCCCGTGATCCCGGTGGCACCCACGGTGACGACGCCCGGGCAACTCGCCGGCGTGTAATTGGCCGCGTCATCCGAGGAATTGCCCGCGGCGACCACGACCGTCGTGCCAAGGCCGATCGCCAGGTTGATGGCGTCCCGCGTCACACTGTCGTCGACGCACGCGCCACCTCCGCCGAGGCTCATGTTGATGACATCGGCCCGATGGGTGTTGTCGGGAACGCTGTCGACCTGACCTCCAGCGGCCCAGACAATGGCGTCCGCGATGTCGGAGGTGTACCCGCCGCAATGACCCAGCGCACGGATAGGCAGGACTTTCGCTCCCGGCGCCACACCGGCTGTGCCGATAGCGTTGTTCGTCCGCTCGGCAATGACGCCGGCGACGTTGCTGCCGTGCCAGGTACTCGATTCGGGCGGGTGATCGATGTCCGTGCATTCGGAGAGCCATGGTTCTGCATTGGTCCAGTCGCCAAGATCCCAGCCGCCAGCGACACGTCCGTCGGAGACACGGCCAGAAACGAAGCTGTCCACAATGAAGTCGTATCCCGCCGAGGCGAGGTTCGTGTCGAGGTCGTCGTGCTCGGTGATGCCGGTGTCGATGACGGCCACGGTGACGCCGGTGCCATCGACACCGGGAAAGCTGTCCCACACGGCAGGCAGGTTCATGCCACCCGTGGCGTTGGTCAGGTCCCACTGGGCGACGGCGAAGTACTCATCGTCAGGCACCGCGGCAGCCCGATTCACCTTTGTCGCATGCATCATCAGGTCGGGTTCGACATGTAGCACGGCAGGATCCGCCGCGATGGCCCGCATCACGCTCGACGCTTCGGAAGAAGCCAACGCACGGGAGAACTTCACTACCGTGCCTCCGACCGCCATCTGACGCAACGCGCGAGCCGTGACGGGGACGGTACGGCCAGTCGTCGGAATGGCACGGGCAAGCGCCGCGGTGATGTTCTGCACAACCGCATCAGCACGCGTGCGCTCGTTGCTGCCGGCGCGGTAGCGAACAATGAAACGGTCGTAATGGCCAGTGGCCTGGATGCCGGTGACATCGGCCTTCCGGTCGGTCACCGCCGCTGCCGCACTCGCCGGGAAGGCAGTAAGGATGGCGAGGGCAAGCGCGGCGGGAATGAAAACACGAACAGGATTCATGATGAAGGTCCTCACAGGTCGACACCAAAGCCGATGCCGGCGGAATTCTCGGAGCCGCTGAAAGCGCCGCCGATGCTCATGCGGGTGCGTTCACCCAGTTGCGTGGCGTAACCGACCGACAATGCGCGCTCACCACCCTGGACACCTGCGCCAACGGCGACGCGTCCACCGGAGGTGCTCGCGCCCGCCGCGTTGATGGCCATCTGCGTGCTTGCGGCACCCATCGCGCCGATACGGTCGACGCGGCGGTCGATGGTGCGGAAGCGATCGTCGAGCTGACTCTTCATCGAGTCGAAGCGCTGATCGGTATACGCCTTGGCACTACCCAGCGTTGTTGCATCCTGGCTATCGGCATACGACTTCGCCGACTGGAGGGCCTGATCGACCTGGCCGACATTCGCGGCGTCGGTCGGCGTGGTGCCCGCCGCCACGTTGGTCACGCGGCGCTGAAGCGTGGCCGAGCCGACCGAGACCGAATCGGCGTCCGCCGCCACGGATCCCGCACCGAGGGCAACGCTGTTGGCGCCCGAGGCCGAAGCCCCCTGCCCGACAGCAGTCGCCGAGGGTGCACTCACATGGGTATCGGCGCCGATCGCAACCGCATTGGTCGCGGTCGCATCGATCGTCGCGTTGCTACCCACCGCCGTGCTGCCATCGGCGCCGACGGTGGCGTTCTTGCCGATAGCCGTGTCGCGGCCATCGGTCGCCATGCTTCCGTCACCCACTGAGACGCCGTTGCCGTGGCCATGCCCCGGACCCTGACCGCCGTTGCCGCCGCCCGCCTGCTGGAGATCTCGGATGCTGTTCAGCGCCCCGGTCAGCGATCCGTCGAGAGCCGCAAACGCGCCACCGACGTCACTATAGGCATTGCCCTGGATGAGATAGCTCGGTGCGGTCACGCCCTGGAGCCCGTAGGTCGCGCCACCGCCGAAGGCCGTGGCGATCGATGCGCCATTCTGTGACGCGCCGCCCGAGACCCCTGCAATGGCATCCGTGAGCTGCCCGACGTTGACCGCATCGGTCGCTTCACTGCCTGCAGCCACATTGGTGATCTGCCGGTCCAGCATGGCGTGCTGGAAGCCCATGCTATCGGTCCATGTCGTTGCCGCACCCACGGATACCGAGTTGTCACGGTCGGCCATGGAGCCCTGGCCAAGGGCCACGCTGTTGGTACCGAGCACCATGGCGTTGCTGCCAATCGCAATGCCGCCCAGGCCGAAGGCGCGCGAACCATCGCCGATGGCGATGGCATAGTCCGCGTCCTCGTCGGGCGACGCGCCGGCCGCTTTTGACTTGACGCAGATCAGGCAACCGCCAGGGTCGCCGGGATCGCCGCTGCCCGGCTGCGACGGCCGCTGTCCGCCAGTCATGGCGTTCGAACCCAGGGCGATGCTACCGACGCCGCGCGTCTGCGAATACGAGCCTGCGGAGATCGCGTAATCGTCCTGGGCCCAGCCGCCTCCGACAGCGAGCGATGCGTAGCCGTCGGCCAGCGACGCCGTCCCCAACGCGCTGGAGTTGCCACCATAGGCGTGTGCATAGGTGCCCACCGCGGAGTCGGCACCGAACTGGCTCGAGGCGATGGCAGCCTCACCGACGGCGAGCTGGTTGTCGCCGGTGGTGTAAGCGCCCGTGCCGATGGCGGCAGATCCCTCTCCCGACGCACGCGCGTTATTACCGACGGCGAGCGACCAGCGCGACGACGCCTCCGCGCCGTAGCCAATGGCCTCGGACAGAAGGTCGTCCGCATGCGCGTAGTTACCTATGGCCATCGACGCCGGGCCCGTTGCCTGTGCCTGCAGGCCAATGGCGACGCCCTGATCACCCGAGGCATTGGCTCCCACGCCAAGAGCGAGGCCATAGTCGGCCTGCGCCGTGGCACCGGATCCGACAGCGACACCCGCATAGCCACTGGCCGTGGTCGTCGCCTCGATCAGGTGATCCCCGGTGGGATCCGGAATGCTCGCAGCCCCGCCCAGCGCCATAGCGCCCGTATTCGACGAAACGCTGCCATAGCCGAGGGCCACGCTGCTGTCACCGGTGGCGGTGGCAAATGCGCCAATAGCAGACGCGTTGAGGCCGCCGGCAAAGCTGAAGGCACCAAGGGCCAGCGCATTGTCGGCGAAGGCCTGGCTTGCGTAACCAAAGGCGCTGCTGCTGTTGCCAAGCGCGCTGCTTGATGCCCCAATGGCGACCGAGCCCGTGCCGGGTTCCGCATAGGCGTCATCCGATCCATCATTCGCGCCATCAACGGCAACATAGGTGCTGCCGGCAGCGGCTGCCCTGGTCGCCGCAGCAACATGGGCCTTCGGAGTCTCCGCGGCCATGGCGAAGGCAGGCGCAGTCATGGCCAGCGCCATTGCAAAACGCAGGCGCCCGAACGTCTCAGGTAGTTGCTTCACTTCTAGCTCCCTAACGGAATTACACGTTGGCCCCGTCGGTTGCCCCCCGGCATCCCTCCCCGAACGGTGGCCCTGTGTCCTGTCTTTCCGGCATTGCGCCGGCCGTCACATCGTAGGGATGTCATCACCTCGTCACACGCACCGAGTGTCACCGATGCTAACCAAACCTAACTGGATGCGAAGACTCGATCAGCGCTACGCGCCCGCACTCAGATGGCTGATGCTGTTCATCCTCGTCACCGTGCCGGCGAGCTGGGCGTATCACCTCGGCGTGGTGCGCACTCCCCTTCGCCACGATGTGACGATCGATGTCGCCGCTGACGTCGTTGTCTGGACGGCCGCCGCGATTTCCCTCTGGCTCATACAGAAGGGTCACGTCCGTCGCGCAACGACCCTTTTCGTGGGCGCCATGTTGATCGCGCTGACGACGATGTACGTGAGCATCGGGCTGACGCGGCAGTTGCTCGACCAGACCTATCCGGTGCTCACCATCGTGCTTGGCGGCCTTGTGCTGGGGCGACGCGCACTCTGGACCATCTATGGGCTGCTTACCCTCATGTTCTGCGCAGGTGGCATCGTCGATGTGATCAATCTGACACAGGCCGCCTATGCTCGCCCGTGGATAGGTGCCGCCAACCTGCCGTCGCTGATGATGAGCTACTTCGCCATCACCTTCGTCGTCGACCGCTGCGTCTCCGCCTTGCGCGACGAGATGCACGCACGGGAACAGGCGCAGGAAGGCCTGCTCCACGCCCAGAAGATGGAAACGGTCGGACGCCTTGCCAGCGGGGTCGCACACGACTTCAACAATGTCCTTGCCGTCATCTCCGGTTACGCCGAGCAGATGCGGACCACACCCGCCCCCGGGCCCATGAAAGACGCCGTGCAGGGCATCGCCCTTGCCGCGCGGCGCGGCGCAGCTGTGAGCCGCAAGCTCCTGACCTTCAGTCGACGCGAAGCCATACGCCCCGAGGTGGTCGACATCGTTGCAGCTTGGGAGGAAGCCGCACCCATGTTGCGACAGTTGTTCGTCGACACGCATGTCGTTTCGTTCGACCAAGGCCTACCGCATCCGGCCCATGTACTCATCGACCGTGCGCAGTTCGAACTCTCGCTGCTCAACATCGCCGCCAATGCGCGCGACGCGATGCCCGGAGGCGGCCGCTTCGAGGCGACGCTACGGCAATGGCAGGACGGAGGCGTCGACGGCGTCGCTGTCGAGCTTCGCGATACCGGCTCAGGCATGAGCGAAGCAGTCCGCCAGCGCATCTTCGAGCCCTATTTCACCACCAAGCCCATCGGCGCCGGGACGGGCCTCGGCCTCGCCGTCGTTCGCGACGCCTTCATGGCAAGTGGTGGCTGGGTGCAGGTCGACAGCGTTCCAGGCGAGGGCTCGTCTTTTCGGCTCTGGCTTCCCATGGTCGACAGCATGCACGACGGGAGCAGAAAACAGGCGCCTGAGACCCGGCCAGAAAGAGCACCGCGCGTGCTGGTGGTCGAAGACGACGAGGAACTCCGGGCGCTTCTTATGGATGCGTTCGACGATGCCGGCTGTGTCGCCATCGGCAAGGCGACGGGCGAGGAAGCCACCGTGTTACTCGACGACCCTGGCTACACGTTCGATGTCGTCGTCAGTGACTGCCATGCGCCGGGGAATCCGGATGGCCAACTCGCATGGCTGGAAACCACCCAACTGCCGGTCGTCCTTATCTCGGCCCATGGCGCTGCAGAAGCCGAACGCCTGCAGCGCTTCGGTGTGGACATCCACTGCCTGCCCAAGCCTTTTGTGCCCACGGTGCTGGTCGATACCGTCCGTCGCCTGGTGCGCCGACCTCAGGTCATCATGACGTAACCGGTGCCCCTCACGGTGCGAAGTGGCAGGGCCTCGCCGGTGGCATCGGCAATCTTGCTGCGCAGACGGTGGACCATCATCTCGAGGCGGTGCGGATCGAAATCGTAGATGTCCTCTGACAATGCCGCGGCCATGTCGGCACGAGGAACAACCGCCCCCGGCACCTCCATCAGCAGGCCGAGCACCTTGCGCTCGGCCACATTGAGCGCGATGCGCCTGCCGTTCGGGGCAACGAGGCACCAGCCTCCGACGGTGAGCTGCCAGACGTTATCGACAAGTGGCTCGGGACGAAGGCGACGAAGCACACTGTGCAAAGTAGCAACGAGCTCGTCGAGGTCGACCGGTTTGGCCAGATAGGCGTCCGCACCCTCGTTGAGGCCGCGCACCCGGTCGGTCGTCGCATCGCGGCTGGTGAGCATCACGATACCGATTCGCATCGTGCGGTGAAGCTCGCGCGCCAGTTCAAAACCGTTTGCATCCGGCAAGCCGACGTCGAGGATCACGATGTCATACGGGGCCTTCTGCATCGCACCCCTGAGTGCCGCGGCAGAGCCGAACCCATCACAGTGGAAGCCGTGGGCAAGCAGCCACGGCATGAGAATGTCATCGCGAAGGGCGTCATCGTCTTCGACGAGCGCGATATGGGGCGGTGTCACGGGTATAGGCATCGGGCATGGATAACCATCCAACCCGGGCATGTCAACCAGTCAACGCCGTTTTACCCAACACATAGCGCTCGATCGCGACGGCAACGCCGTCCTCGTTGTTGCTGGTGGTCACATGATCCGCCACAGCCTTGACGGCATCGATCGCATTACCCATGGCCACCGCGACCCCGGCGAACTCGAGCATCACCAGGTCGTTCTCCTGGTCGCCGATCGCCATGATCCGCTCCGGGGCAACGCCAAGATGCGCCGCCAACGTTTCGAGTGCCCTGCCCTTGCCGGCTTCCGGGTGAAGGATCTCGAGGAAATCGGCGGCGCTCTTCACCACCGTATAGCGCTGCATGAGTTCGGGCGGAAGGTTGGCGATGGCCCTGTCGAGGACAGCTTCGTCGTCCACCATCATGAACTTCCGGAAGCGCCATGCCGGATCTACCTGTTCCACGGAACGGTAGATCAACGGTGTGCGTGAGATGTACGCATCGCGCACCGTGTGCGAGCTGATGTCCGCATTCGGCGTCATCATGCTCCGCTCGTAGAGCACATGAAAATGCACGCCGAGGTCCCGTGCGACTTTCTCGCAGTAAATGAAATCGTCGTAGCCGAGCGTGGTTTCCGCCACAGATCTCGTGCCTGCGGCGTTTTGTATCACAGCGCCGTTGAACGTAATGCAGTAATCGTCCTCGCCAGCCAGGCCGAGTTGCTCCAGGTATTCCTCGATGCCTGAGAAGGGTCGCCCGGTCGCCAGGACAATGCGGACGCCCTGGGCGCGCACGGCGGCAATGGCCTTCTTCACCCGAGGCGAGATGGCGTGGTGGGAGTCAAGCAGCGTGCCGTCCATGTCGATGGCAATCAGGTCGATCATCGGAGGTGTTCGGTAGGGGGATGCGATATGTTACTGCATTGCACCAAATGCGCACGGAGCCCGAGCGGCTGGTCTCCAGAAATGTCGTGATGCTAAAGAGGTTGGCTGCAAGCCATCGCATCGGAGCGCGGGAGCACCGCCGAGCGCTGCAGATGGCCCTCACCCCATAAGCGCACCGATTCAATGATCGGCAGCAACGTCTGCCCGTAGGGTGTCAGCTGGTAGATCACCGGCGCAGGGACCGCGCCGGTCGGCGTCCGATCGACGATGCCATCGGCTTCGAGTTCGCGCAGCTGTTCCGTCAGCACCTTATGGGAAATGGGTGCGGCGCGCCGCTCTAGCCCCGCGAAATGCAGCTCGCCATGTGCAAGCCAATACAGGATCGTCAGTTTCCACTTGCCACCGATCGCCCCGAAGGCCGCCGAAAGCGGACAACCTTCGATCTGGGCATGGTTACCTGTAGGTGCCTTCTTGTTCATGGTCCCCTCGCCATCGCATCCTTCCCGCATCTCGCCGAACGGGACAAGACAATGCTGAACACCCTGCAACACCGCTCCAGCAGTGCGTTCCTCTGGGTGGCGTTGCTGACTATGGTCGCCCTGGCCATGCCTTCGCAAGCCTCCCCCAGCGTTGGCCCGGTGGACGGGCAGCACGACTTCGACTGGGAGATTGGCACCTGGAAGACCGAGCTGCGCCGGCTTGCAAAGCCGCTGTCCGGGTCAAGCGAATGGGTCGAATACAGCGGAACCACGGTCGTGCGAAAAGTTCTGGACGGCCGTGCGAACCTGGTCGAGTTGCGGGTGAAAGGCCCCTCCGGGCAGATCGAGGGCATGAGCCTGCGTCTCTACAACCCACAGACCAGGCAGTGGAGCCTGAACTTCGCAAGCGCGCGCAATGGCGTCATGACCGAGCCTGTGTATGGCGGATTTCGGGATGGTCGCGGTGAGTTCTTCGGGCAGGACAGTCTCGATGGCCGGGCTATCTTCGTGCGGTTTGTCATCTCGAAGGTCACGGATGCCTCGTGGCGTTTTGAACAGTCTTACTCGGAGGATGGTGGGCGCACCTGGGAATTGAACTGGGTCGCGACCGATACTCGCGTCCCGGCCGATATGTGACGCACGTTCCAAGCCGCGCTCGCGTCGAGTGGCACGATGCTCTCCCCTCCCCCGAGCGACGCCCCCCATGATCCGCGCTCCGTACACACGATTCATTGCATCGGCAGCCCTTGCACTCGCTGCCTGTAACACGCACGCCACAAATGTCCTCGACCCATGGGTAGGAACCTGGGGCGTAGCTCCGCAGTCCTACACGGGTGATGGCGCTCCCACTGGCAAGACCCTACGCCAGATCGTGCATACCAGCATCGCCGGCACGGCCCTGCGCATCACGGTGTCGAATCTCTATGGCAACGGGCCGTTGACCTTGTCGAACGTTCACGGTGCACTCGCCACGACAGGTTCTACCGTCGATGCTGGCACGGACCACGTCCTGACCTTCAACGGTCTCTCCTCAGTCACGCTTGCACCCGGTCAGGCGATCACCAGCGACGGCATCGACTTCCCTGTTCCGGCCCTAGGCAACGTGGCCGTGAGTTTCTTCGTTGCCCAGGCGCCGTCCACTTTCACGGGACATTCCTTCAGCCAGCAGGATCGCTATGTGGCCGACGGCGATGTCGCGGGCAACCCGACCATCAATGCGACTGCTATCGGCGACTATGAGTTCCTGACCAATGTCGACGTGCAGAGCCAGACGACCCGTGGTGCGGTCGTGGCGATCGGTGCATCGATCACCGATGGTTACGCGTCGACCTATGGGGCCAACCATCGCTGGCCGAACCGGCTCGCCGAGCGCCTGCAAGCTGCCGGTATCGATGTCGGTGTCATCAATGAAGGCATCAGCGGAAACAACCTCTTTGCGGATGGCTCCGGCGAGAGCGGGCTCAAACGCTTTGGCCGCGATGCCCTGGGTCAGGCAGGCGTTCGTTGGGTGATCTTCTCCGACGATCCGCTGAACGACCTCGGCAGCGGCAATCCCCAGGCGACGGTACCGGGCGTGATCGCGGCGATGCAGTCACTCATCGACAGCACACATGCCAAGGGAGTCCGCTTCGCCTGCTCGACGCTCACCCCGTGGGAGGGATCCTCGAGCTGGACCGCCGCGCGTGAAATCGTGCGCCAGGGCATCAATGCCTGGATCAAGGGTCCGGATTCCACCTGCGACGCGGTCGTCGATCAGGATGCGGCCACGCATGACCCGGCACGTCCCACAGCGTTCCTGCCCGCCTATGACTCCGGTGACCACCTTCATCCCAATGATGCGGGTTACGTCGCCATTGCCGGCGCCGTGAATCTCGCACTGTTTACCCCCGTCAGCCTGGCGACGGTAACGGCACCGACCGGCTGCGGTGCTTTCCAACCCGGTAATGGGCTGAAGCCCGGCCAGACGCTTCAATCCTGCGACGGGCGCTTCACGCTCCTCCTTCAGAACGACGGCAACCTGGTTCTCTATAAGGGTTCGTCGCAGCCGCTCTGGTCCACTGGCACCGTCAACCAGGACAGCGCGCAGCTCGAGCTGACGCCGTCGGGTGACTTCGTGCTCTACGGCGAACTCGGTGAATCGCTGTGGCGATCGGGCAACGCGGGCCAGACGGCGGCGCAGGCGTTCTTGCAGGGCGACGGAAACCTCGTCATCTACGGGCCGACATCGGCTGTGTGGGCGTCGAATACGGCGGGTCAATGAAGGCTTCGCCGATCAGGTCGCGAGTCTATGGCTGCGGCGTGACGGTCGGTTTTCCATCCACCAGCTCAAACCGAAACGCATAGTCGAGACTGAAGGGCGCATTTTTACGTTTCTGGGACATGTTTCCCCGGGCATCCTCGACGTCCTCAACCACCGTCATCGGCGTGAACTGCCAGCGGAGGACCGCTTCCCGGCAGGCGGCGAAGAAGGCTGCGTGGGACGGCGTCGAGGCCACATCCAGATCTCTGACATCGGTGACGTGGCCCTGTTCGTCGATGATCGCTTTCACGTGAATGCTGACTGGCGGAAGCTGCTGGCCGACCATGGACGCCGGATAGACCGGCGCATCGCGAGCGATGGGCTGCGCCCCAAAAGCGTGTTCGCTGTGTTTGAGCTGGTAAGCCCCCGACGAAGCCGTCGGAACAACGCTGTAACTGACAGCACCGGCTTTATCGGGAGTTTGTCCCTTCACGGGAGGGGACGTAGCGGTTTGGCAGCCCGTTAGCGCGAGGAAACCCCCGAGCAACATGCACCCAAAGAAGACGCTAACGGAAGTCGAACCCTGCTCACGCAACTGGTTGCCCTGAAGCATTTTCTATCCCCATGTTGACCGATGTGGAATGGCAGCCCGAGGGCCGGCGTCCGGCCTGGCACACCGGTGCATCCTAGCCGTATTTCTGTGGGGTCAGAAACTTGATCTGATGGCGAACCCCAGGGAGCGCCGTGCTGCACCAGCTACCCGGACATGTGATGATCCGACCGCCGGATCTGCCGCGAAAGCTGGCCAGGGGTATCCGGCCCACCTTCTCTGTCGATCCTAGGCGCTGGAACCATCCGGGGACTCTTCATGCGTTTGCTCTTGGTTCTGGCAGGAATGGCTATCGGGTTTATAGCGGCTCCCATCTGGGCGCAGACGCCCGACCTCTCGCCCCTGGCAACCCAACTCGAAAAAGTCCGCCACTCCCACGGCATAAACGAGGAGCGCGATGCCGGACCCGAGTTCACGCCGGTGAAACAGGCATTGCGCGCATGGGTGGAGCAGCAGCTACCTCCGGCACCCGGCACGAGCATGCCGGATGGCACGACCTACTACCTGGCGTCCGACGACTTGACGCCGCTGAGTGCGCGGCTGAACCAGACACTGGATGCGGCCAGACTGACTTGCGGCCGACCGGACTCGAAGGAGTACAGGTGTGGTGCCGATCCCACGCGCACGGAGGACCAGCGGGGGTATCTCGACGAGGTCCGCATCGCCCGCCTCGACGATCGCTACCTTCTGGTGGTGACAGGTGTGGGCATGAACTGCGGTTTCGACCAGTCGGCTTATGTCTACGAACAGGGGCCGGATCACCATTGGCGCCTGCTGATCAGTATCGAGCAGGACCGCTATGGCAAGGACGAATACAAGCCCCAGCATTTTCTCTCGCTCGCGACATCCCCTTCGGACACGGCATGGAACGAACCTGCACCGCCGCCCCTCGTGGTTACGCTCGGCTACTCGCCCTGGTGTTCATCGAACTGGCAAGTCCTTTACACGACACTGTGGCAGGCATCCAGGAGCACGACGACCCCGCCCGCTCTGATAGATCGGGAGGATTCGCTCTATATGGGCGATGACTTTGTTGCCGCAGCGCACCTGGCGAACAACGACCTGCTTGTGCAGTTCATGGGCTCCAGCATCGACGGCATTGCGCTGGTCCGGCCGCATATCCTCCATTATCGAATCGGGCCGAATCATGTAGTCACGCGTATTGCGCCTGCCGCCCTCGACCCTCAGGCCTTCGTCGATGAGTGGATGACCACTCCCTGGGCGGACGCATCCCGCTGGTTACCTCCATCCGCCGAGAGAACCGCATTGGCAAAGTTGCACGCCGAAGAGAGACGCGGCCCCCTCACCGGTGAGGTCGACGGCCCTCCCACGCGTTGCCGCAAGTCCACGTCCCTGTGGCAGGTGACCTTCAATGAGGACACCGATGGGAATCTCGTACCGCGGTATTTCAAGGTCCAGTGGACGGCCCCGTACGACTTCAACCTGGTTGCCTCTTCCACCAAACCCTTTCCGGGCTGTGACGAGAAGGCGGCGCCCCAATCGACCGTAGGGACGTTGTTTCCGCGTCAGGGGTGGACGCCGTGAGTCGCCGTGAAGGAGACAAACTCAGGAGCCATTCATATACTGATGAGTATAGTTATTCCCAAGGCAGCCGAGAGGCGCCCGGTCCCAGGCATTTAGCGGTTCCCCTGCCGCATTGCATTGACGGATTACTCCAGAAGAGCCCACGGCCCCCTCCGTGGGCTTTTTCTCGTCTCACGATCCCTGCCCCTTATCCTGCCCCTCAAAGAGCTAGGCGGTTCTTGCCGCATTTTCACGTGTGAATTAGACGCCTTCGGCGACTTTCTGGACGACCTGGCAGCAGCGGCTGCCGCCAAGGTACTCGGCGTCATCGAGAAGCTGGAGAAGGGCCATAAGAGCGGTTTGAAGCCCTTGGGCGAGGGCCTGGCGGAATGGCGCATTGATTGGGGGCCAGGTATTCGGCACGATGACGATGACGAGGACGGGAAGAACGAACACCACGACGATGACGGTAGACCCGCGGGTGCGCATCATTGCGCGCCTGCGCCGCGATCCAGATTTTGCGATGGCCACGGTGGGCGAAGCTGTCGAAATGCTGGCCGATGGCCATGCGTCGGACGAGGTCGCCTGTGCTCATCGCTCAACCTGCACGCGAACCGCCAACAGCTTCAGCCCCCGATGAATACCAACCTTGATGGCTGATTCCGATAAGCCACTGCATCGGGCCGCCTCTGCCACGGAGAGGCCCTGCAGTTTCACCAGCTCGATCGGCACGCGATGACGATCAGGCAAGGCCTCAAGCAAGCCGGCCACATCCCGGCGAGCATCTGCCGCTTCTACATCCGACTTGCCGAAATGTAACTCGTCATCGACCACCTCATGCAATGCCTCGCGCCGGGCATGGCGACGAAAGAAGTCCATGAGCTTGTAACGAGCGATAGCCCTCGCCCAGGTGGTTAACGGCCGGTTGCTTTGGTAGGTGTGCAGCGCGTCATGCACAGCCAGCAGAGTCTCCTGAAGAATATCTTCGACATCATCGAGACGATGCGGAAGTCGCCGGCGAAGGAAGGTGCGCAGATGCCCGGACAGCCCATCGAGGAACTGGCAATACACGAAGGCATCGCCAGCCAGCCCGAAGAGCAGTTGCCGCTTTAACCTGGCCTCTAGGGACCCATAAGAGTCCTGGAGCGAAGGCACCGCCATACCGTCGTCTCTCGACCACCTTACTTTCTTAGTACGGGGTAGCCCTGAACATAGATCCAGTCGGTGTCTTTGGCCGGAACGTGGCAGCCCTGGCAGTCGGTGTGATAGTCGGTGGATGTGGTTTTCTTGGTGTCCCCAGCGTCAAACCACGACCAGCCCCAACCATCTCCCCAAAGTTTGTTGCCCGGATGACTGTTCTTTTCATCCTTGATCATCACGAACCACCCCATCAGCTTCTCCGAGTGGCTGACAATTCCAGTGGTCATCGGCGCCGTCCCGGTCTCGTAGACTTCCTTTACCAGCACATCACCATCCGAGAACTTGCCGTTCTTCTTGTAGCCATCGACCGCCTTGGGCGACGCATAGACTGAATGAATCTGGGCCGCGCCATCTTTTCCCTTGGGCGCCGCGACGGACCAGGAGCCAAGGTAGTCGTATGAGGTTCGATAGCCCTCCGGCACATGCAGGGCACCGGAGGCGTCCGCAATCGATGCCGGAGCAGCGGCGACCTTCTCCTTGGCGTTGACGGGCGCAACGAGCGTGGCGATGGACAGGGCAAGCGACGCCATCGCGACGGATACTTTCCGGATCATCGGGGGTTCCTCTGAGTTAAAGGTGCGTGTTCGTACAGCCCGGCGAGATTGCCAGCCATCGTGGGAAGAGCAACTGGACCCCGACATGGGAGCGACGTCCTCGTTATCACCCCTAGTGAACCCGCGATCGCCCATCCGGGATAGCCCCGAACGAGTCTACGTATCGGCGTTCGTTCTCAATCGCCCGCGCGAGCCAGTGCGTAGTCGCCACCCGTATCGACAGCACGCCGATAGGCCGGACGCGCTTGCAGGAGACGAATCCACGTATCCAGCGCCGGATAGTCGTTACGATCGACCAGAAGCGCTGCCACTTCGGCCACGAAGCTCATTTGAACATCGGCCGCGGTGAACAACTCGCCCAACAGGAACGGGCCGTCTTGCAGCGACGTATCGATGTAGCTCAGGTGAAGATGAAGCTCGGACGCGACGAGATTCTTCAGAGGCTGCCACTTACGGTCGAGCCTGTTCACCGTACCTTTCATGATCAGTGGCAGCGACGCCGAGCCTTCGGCGTAGTGCAACCAGTGGACATACTGATCGTAGTCGTCGGTTTCCGGGGCGGGCGTCAGACGTCCCTTCCCGTGCCGACGAATGATGTAGTCGATGATCGCCCCCGACTCGGCAATGGTTCTGCCGTCATCCGTCACGATGGGCGACTTCCCCAGTGGATGAATCGCCTTGAGCGACTCGGGAGCCATCCCTGTCCTGGCGTCACGCTCATAATGCTGGATTCGGTACGGCACGCCGAGCTCTTCGAGAAGCCAGGCGATTCGGTGCGATCGGGAGTTATTGAGGTGATGGACAGTCAACATCAGCTGGCTCCGTTCATGAAACCTATCCCATGACCGTAAAGTCGATCGCCGCAAGCGCTTCGTTCCGCGCGCGGGTCGCCTGGTCAGGGTCGAGAAAAGCGGTGGCCTGCACGGCGAGGAAATGCAGGGTCTTCAAACCCATGCTACCCAGCACCACCGACAGATACGGCGTAAGAAAATCGGGCTGATTGGCACGCTCGCCGCTAAAGACGCCACCGGAAGCGATGCCGATAAATACCGGGCGATCCTGGAGCATGCCCACCTTCCCTGCCGGCGTCGACATGAACGTGCGACCGGCGCGCAGCACCTGGTCGATCCACGCCTTGAAAACCGACGGAACGGTCAAGTTGTTCATGGGCGTCCCGATGACAACCACGTCGGCCGCCTCGATCTCCTGAATAAGCACTTCGGAAAGGTCCAGAGAGCCCTTCGGTGGTGCTGCCAGGGTAGCTGGCGTCGACAGAGCGGTCGCGTAGTCGGGCGAAGCATGCGGCAGTGGTGCGGTGCCGAGGTCTCGCCGGCAGATGCTCGCGCCGGGCGTGGCCTCGAGAAGCATCTTGACGATGGCCGCTGAAAGATCGCGGCTGTGCGATCCCGGACGCGGGCTGCAGTCGATATGGAGAATATTCATGCCAAATCCATCTCCATGGTCAGATCGATCCCGCCGGTGTAACGGCGGGATAATCCTTCTCGGGATCGAACACGTTGTTGAGGAAGTTCGTCAGCGAGTACACGGCCACCAGCGCAACGATTTCCATGAGATTCGCATCCGTGTAGCCGGCATCGCGGACGGCCTGCAGATCGGCGTCACCGACCTGGCCACGATGCTCGATGACTTTCCGTGCAAACTGGACAGCCGCATCCCGCTTCGGGTCGCTTGCATGGCCCTTCCGGGCGAGAATGATTTCGTCGGCCGGCAGCTTCGCCATGCTGGCTGCAAGGCTATGAACCGCCAGGCAGTAGTTGCAGCCATTCACCTCGGACACCGCGAGGCTGATGACTTCCCGCGTCTTCACGTCGAGCGCCCTGTTCAACGCCCCGCGAAGGGTCGCCCAGGCGTTGAATGCGATCGGACTCTGCGCAAAGGTCGCCAGCATGTTCGGCGTGAACCCGATGCTCCTGGTGAACATATCGAGAGCCGGCTTCGAATCCGCCGGCACGTGCTCCGGACTCAGCGCAGTAGTCCTGGGCATGTCAGATCGCCCCAGCCGGCGTAACGGCGGGAAAATCCTTCTCGTGATCGAACACGTTATTGAAGAAGTTCGTCAGCGAGTACATGGCCACCAGTGCGACGATCTCCATGATATTCGCGTCCGTGTAGCCGGCATCGCGGACAGCCTTCAGATCCGCGTCACCGACGTTGCCGCGAGTCTCGATGACTTTCTTCGCAAACTGGACCGCGGCGTCCCGCTTCGGTTCGGTCGCATGCCCCTTCCGGGCCAGAATGATTTCATCGGCCGGCAGCTTGGCCATGTGTTCGGCGGTAAAGCTGTGAACGGTCAGGCAGTAATTACAGCCATTCACCTCGGACACGGCAAGGCCGATGCTGTCACGCGTCTTCACGTCGAGCGCCTTGCTCATGGAGCCGAGCAGCGTGGCCCACGCGTTGAACGCGATCGGGCTTTTTGCGAAGGCGGTCATCATGTTTGGCGTGAACCCGATGTTCTTGGTGAATGCATCGAGCGTCGACTTGGATTCGGCCGGCACCTGGTCCGGGGTCAGAGCGGTAATTCGTGACATCGTAGTTATCCTGGTATCAGTGATTTGATGAACGCTTAAACGAGATTGAGCACTTCGGTAATCGGGCGGCGCGGCTTCTGTGCCCAGTTTCCCGAGCGCTCCGTGCCGATGGACAGCAACATGACCGGTACTTCGTCCTTCGTGAGGCCGAACTCGCGGTGTACCGCTTCATCATCGAAACCGATCATCGGCGTCGAACCCAGGCCCATCGAGCGGGCGGCGTAGATCATCGCCGCGGCACCGAACGTGGCGGTGCGTACGGCCTCGTCGCGCTGACGCTGCGGGTACGCCATGTATAGATCGCGTGCGGGGATTTCCCATTCCTGAACCATCGTTTCCGGCATGACACCAGACGCCACCAGGGGAGCAAGGCGATCCGGAATGACACTGGAATCGGCCAGCTGGCCGCAGACGATGAAGGTGACAGCCGCGTCCGTGATGGCCGGCTGACTCCAGGCGATGGGACTCAACCGGGCCTTGGCCTCAGGCGAGCGAACGGCGATGAAGCGCCAGTTCTGCAGGTGAAAGGAGGTCGGCGCGGTGGTGCCGATTCGCACGAGCTCGCGGATATCGTCGTCACTCAAGGTGGCGGCAGGATCGTAGTACTTGGCGGCGGTGCGACTGAGGATGGTTTCGATGACGGCGTTATTCATGATGATTCCGATAGGTAAAGGGAGTACGTAGCGCTACGAGAGCACTTGCTTCTGTTCTTTCAGTGATAGACGCACCGAGGTACGGTGCCGGCCTTCCGGCGATTAACGAATGCGGATGACCGTCTTGCCTTTGCGTCGCTCGGTCGAGTTGAAGGTGGCGATGGCGTTGTCGAGGTTCGAAACGTCGCCGATGTTCGTCCGCAGTCGTCCGTCTCGAACGCGCTCGACAATCTCACTCAGCTGGGCGCGATCGGCCTCAACAACGAAATCGATCACCCGGCAGCCATCAGGCAGGTCCTCGTACGGTCCGATGACGGACACCAGCGTTCCTCCGGATCGAAGCAGGCGCGCCGATCGTTTCCCGACATCGCCACCGATGACATCAAACACAAGGTCAACGCTGCCGATGTCTTCCAGCGACTCGTTGCCCAGGTCGACGAACTCGTGTGCGCCGAAGTCAAGCGCGGCCTGGCGGTCAGCGGCACGTCCGGTGCCGATCACGTAAGCGCCGAACTCCCGGGCGAGTTGCGCCACCATCGACCCGACCGCGCCGGCTGCGCCGTGCGCAATCACCCGCTGTCCCGCCTGAAGGCGGCCGTGCACGAACAGGCCCTGCCATGCTGTCAGCCCCGAAATCGGTAAGCTCGCACCCACCGTGAAGTCGACATCGTTCGGCAGCGGAGCGAGGTTGCGTGCCTCGATGGCTGTGTACTCCGCGAGGGTGCCGTCGCGATACCAGTCCGCAAGGCCGACCACCCGCTGTCCGATCGAGAACCCCGTCGTGCCGTAGCCAATAGCGGTAACCACGCCAGCAAGCTCGTGCCCGAGGATCGCCGGCGTCCTGTCGCGGTCGAGCCGATCGGTCCAGGTCGAAGGCCACTCCGCCTCGGTGTTGACGAAGCCCGACGCATGCACCTGAACAACGACATCATTGATCGCCGCTTGCGGTTCGGTCCGCTCCATCAGTTTCATCCCGGCCGCTCCCGCAGCCTGGTCGGTTACCACGATCGCTTTCATCGGAATGGGCTCCTCGGTTTGTCGATGCTCTTCAGCATGGGTCGTTCTCGGCGGCGTTGGCTCGATGAAGAGTGTCCGCCGGAACGCCGTGCAGAGGATCCGGCAGTGGAATCCGTTCTTCCACTAACCGTCGACCGCCCTCGACCCGCCCCGACTAAGCGGTAGACGAACGGTATTCCGACGGGTCCATGCCAAAGACCTTGCGAAAGGCGCGGGCAAAGCTGCTGCGGCTTTCATACCCTGTGTTGCGGACGACCTGTTCGATGGGAACCTGCCCTGTCTGAAGCTGCTCGGCTGCCTGACGCATCCTCAGGTCGCGCAACACGTTCATTGGCGGCTGGCCTACCACGTCGGTAAACCGCGCCATGAAAGCCGATCGCCCCAGGTACGCACTTTGGGCTAATGAATTGACGGTATGCGGTGCGCCAGGATTGCTCGCCATCTCGGCGAAAGCACGGGCGATCTGAGGGTCGCGCAGGAGCGAGAACCGCTCCACCCAGACGTTGTTGGAATGCAACGAGCGACGAAGAATGTTGACGATGACCAGCTTGAGTAGCGCCGAGCTCATGGCACCCGAGCCGACCTCCTGGGTGACCAGCTCGCCAATGGCACTCTTGAGCATCGTGTCCAGCCGATCGACTTCGGAGAACTGTTCCACGATCGGCGTGGTCAGCGTGCCGAACAGGTTCACCGCCGAGCCATAACAGGCGTCGAAGTACCCACAGATGAGCATCACCTCCGGATCGCCTTCTCCAGCGACGATATGGAGGATCGAGTCTTTCGACACGGCAACCAGCAGGCCGTCGACGGTGCGCAGGTTCTGCATCCCTCGGTGGAAGCCATCCGCCTCGATGCGGAACGGCGCATTCGGTGGAACGATGACCAGGGTGTGGGGCTTGAGTTCGATGGGCGGGCTTCCCTTGATCACCAGGCGCCCGCTACCGCGGATGTTGTAATGGATACCCGGGGCGTTGATGCTCCCCATCTCAAGGCAGTAACCCTCGCTGACCAGGCACTCGGCGAGGGCAACGAAGCTCACCTCAAGACTCTTCAGGAGTCGGTTGAGGTCTTGAGGCGAAATACGTACGGCGGGTCCTGTCAGCACTGCGTCACCCCAAAAAGATCGCTGATCGATGAAGTGCAGGCAGCCGCCCTCTGGCTGTGCGCCTGATAAGGTCGCTCGGCCAGAGGGTCGGCAGTGGCACTAAGATATTTAGCCAATTGCGGCCGTCTGTCCAGAATTCTAGAGTCTCACTCCAGTGTTGGACTAACGGACTCCGGCGACGGACTCAGCGCGTGGTCCGGTCGTCCGAAACGCCTCTGTTTTCGCAGGCTTCCTTCATTAGCCGCATGTGAGTGCCTCTTCCAATGGCTGTGTCGAGCATGTCGGTTCCCTGAATCAATCGTGTCTCAATGTCCGATCCGCGCGCCATCGTCAGGTGGACCGGGCAGCGCATGGCCACGTCCAGCAAGGCGTGGACCTGGACCGCGGTCAACGCCCCGACCATGTGGATCTCTTTAAGAAAGCGATCCTTCGATGCCAGGGCGGGTCGACCGTGACTGACCCGCACCACCAGCCGCTCCAGGGGCCATTCGCGCTCGGTGGCGTAACAGCGCATCGTCAACAGTGAACACGAACCCAAAGACGCGCTCAGCAGATCGAACGGCGTGGGTCCTGACCCAAGCCCGCCCGTACCGAAAGGCTCGTCCACCATGAAGGTGGACGACGCCGATCGAACGACGACCTGATAAGGCCCGTACCTTCCTTCGCCCATGTGGACCGACTCCGCGTCCGTGTCTCTCATTACTGTCGTCTCGGTCAGTGAGGTTTTCACAAGACGAACTGTAAGGAAGGCTCCGCGATCCCGGGTCCTGCAGCTGCGTCCAATAATCCGAAGATGCGCTCAAGACAGGCGACGCCACGTGTGTATCGCGGTGCGCATCCATACGGATGATTTAGACGATGTCTCGGATGATCGGTCGCCAAACCGCCAGCAAGATGGGCCGTAAGCCCATCTCCCCCGTGCCCCATGACGATATCTCTCGCAACAAGCCTCCTTCCCGACCTCGCAAGCCCCGGCCGTATTCGTACCGGCATGGGGGGCTGGGTATTCGCGCCCTGGCGCGGCGTGTTCTATCCGGACCATCTCGTGCAGAAACGCGAGCTGGCGTACGCCAGCCGACAGGTCGCGTCGATCGAGATCAACAGCACGTATTACCGCGCACCCGAAGTGGCGACGTACCGAAAATGGGCGGCGGAAACGCCGGAGGGATTCATCTTCTCGGTCAAGGCGCCGCGCCATATCGTGCAGACGAAAAAGCTCGCGGCCGAGGGCGATCAGATCAAGCGCTTCGTCGAGGGTGCCAGCGCCCTGGGCGACCGGCTCGGCCCGGTCGTCTGGCAGCTCCTGGCCACGCGTCCGTTCGATGCCGACGACATGGCCGCCTTCCTCGACCTTCTGCCCGAAGAGGCCAATGGAGTGCCGTTGCGGCACGCAGTCGAGGTGCGCAACAAGAGCTTCATGGACGAGCGCTGGCTGCAACTGGCTCGGGACCGCGGTGTGGCCACCGTGTTCACCGACTCGCCGGAACACCCCTCCTTCGCTGATCTGACGGGACCCTTCGTCTACGCACGCCTGATGCGCAGTCGCGCGACTGAAACGAACGGGTATCCCGCGGAGGAACTGAAGGGCTGGGCGAAGCGCGCCGCGACATGGGCCTCCGGTGGCGATCCGCTCGGCCTTCCCCACGTAAGCGACGCGCAGCCGAACGGCGCCCCCAGGGACGTCTTCGTCTATTTCATCTCGGCGGCGAAGGAGCGCAACCCCTCGGCCGCCATCGCGCTCGGCAAGCGCGTCGATAATGCCTGATCACCCCGGCACCGATCACGGATGCCTGGTTCAACCATTCAGGCCAGCAGAGCGGATGAACAGTTCGAACCAATGCTCTTTACCCTTCGCGTCGTGGTACTTGCGAAGCTCGGGGATGAGTTCATTTTCCTCGCACCACGCGGCGAAGGTCTTCCAGGCCGCGTTGTAGGGATGGGTCGGATTGCGGATGTCGTATCCCGGCGTCCAGCGAAACGTCTGCAGAATCAGCGCGATGGTCGCGTTCTGACCCGCGCCCAGCTGTACCGGTTTGATTTCCGCGCCGGCCAGGATACGCGTCGTGAACTGCGTTTTCGCCGTGTCGAAGAACTCCAGCACCTGCCGGAGATCCTGCTGCGCACAAGGCCCTTGCTGGTCCGCCAGGAGTTCGAGGTCACGCATGCAGTCGGCTTTCGCACAGCGCTCGGTCACGCGAAGCATTGCGCCTAATGTTGCGCTCATACAGAGAGTTCCGTTGGAATGGCACTGAAAGCGGACGGCCCGATACGCGAGCCGCCCGCACGTTATTTGACGGTCTGCTCCCAGCCGCCACCCAGAGTCCGGATCAGGTTCACCGTGGAAGTGGCTTGAACGCCGCGTAGCCGGACCGCGGTCAGGCGGCCTTGAAGGACCACCCGTTCCGTGTCGATGACATTGATATAGGCCGCGGAACCGTCTTCGTATTGCGTCTTCGACAGCTCGGCCGCGCGAGCAGATGCCGCCACCTCGTCGCCCTGGACGCGCGTCTGGTTTTCCAGGATACGCAGGTTGACCAGATTGTCTTCCACCTCCTGGAACGCCACCAGCACCTGTTGGCGGTATCTGGCTACGCTTTCGTCGTAGCGCGCCTTGGCGTTCGCGAGATTTCCCTTGCGCACGCCTCCGTCAAAAATGGGCATGCTCGCGGCAGTGCCTACAAGCGGCCCAAGTAGGAAGCTCCGGCTCGACCACTTGAACAAATCACTGAACGCCGACGATTCATAACCGCCCGTTCCCGTCAGGACCAACGACGGAAAGTAAGCGGCGCGGGCCACACCGATACGGGCGTTCTCGGCCGCCATCGCGCGTTCCGCCGCAGCAATGTCGGGCCGGCGTTCGAGCAGCGACGACGGCATCCCCGGCGGAATGGCCACCGCCACCGGCTCCAGGGGCCTGGGCGCGACGGCAAACTCCGAAGGTGGCTTGCCGAGCAGGACCGCCAGCGCGTGCTCCGAGGCAGCGCGTTGACGCTCCAGGGTCATCGCGTCCGAGGTGGCCGAGGCCAGTTCCGCTTTCGCTTGCGCCCATTCAAGGTCGCTCACCTCACCCGCTTCAGCGCGGTGCTGCACGAAAGTGAGCGCTTCGGTTCGAAGCTCCACGGCACGGCGATAGACTGCCTGCTCCGCGTCGAGCTCGCGCAGGTTGAAGTAGTTCTGTGCCACATCGGCCTGCAGGGCCAACTGAACCGAACGGAACAAGGCTTCACTTTGCTGCGTGTCCGCGTGGGCCGCGCGCACGGTGGAGGCCACGCGACCGAACAGATCCACTTCGTAGGAGATATTCGCTTGCGCCCGCCAGACGGTCTGCGCGTCCGGACGCTGAGCGCTCGCCGGAACACCCAACGAACCTGATGCGTTCTGTTGACGCGAAGGACCAAATCCCGCCGCTACGTTCGGAAAGCGGGCCGCACCCGTTACGCCCTCGATCGCTCGCGCTTCCTGCACGCGCGCCGCAGCCGCCGCAAGTTTCTGGTTGGCGGCAAGCGCCTGACCCTCCAGATCATCCAGCTGGCTGTCCTTGAAGACCTTCCACCACTCGCCGCGGGCGGCACCGTCTGCGGGCATGGCGGTCTGCCAGGTGCCAACTTCTGCGGGGGTCAGCGCTTCCTTGAACGCGGAAGACTGGGGCGCGGACGGCACGCCGTACTTCGGGGCCAGCGAGCAACCGCTCGCGCCAGCCAACAGAAATCCGCCGCAGATCATCATCGCGAGGGTCTTCATGGTGCGCTCCCCGGGCCTGCATCCTCGATGCCGATGACGCGACCATTCTTCCCGTGCTTGTCCTCGAGACGGTGACCACCGGCCAGGCGTCGCAGCAGCACATAGAACACCGGCGTGAGCATCAGGCCGAAGAAGGTAACGCCGAGCATGCCGAAGAACACCGCGATGCCCATGGCATGACGCATTTCGGAACCCGCCCCCGATGACAGGACCAGTGGCAATACACCCATGATGAACGCAATCGATGTCATCAGGATGGGACGCAGACGAAGCCGGCTAGCTTCAATCGCTGCCTCGACGATCGAGCGTCCTTGAATCTCCAGCTCCCGCGCAAACTCGACAATCAGGATCGCGTTCTTCGACGCCAGTCCCACCAATACCATCAGCCCCACCTGGGTGAAGATGTTGTTGTCGCCGTTGTCCAGCCAGACGCCAGCCAAGGCACAGAGCAGGCTCATCGGCACGATCAGGATCACCGCCAACGGAAGGGTCAGGCTCTCGTAGAGCGCCGCAAGGGTCAGGTAGACCAACAGGAGGCTCACCGGGAACACCACCAGCGAGGCGTTGCCGGCAATGATCTGCTGGTAGGTCAGGTCGGTCCATTCCAGCTTGAAGCCTCGGGGCAACACTTCAGCCGCAATACGCTCCACGGCCGCCTGCGCCTGCCCCGACGAATACCCCGGAGCCGGGCCGCCGTTCACGTCGGCGGCCAGATAGCCGTTGTAGCGCACCACTGATTCCGGGCCGAAGGTCGTCGACACCTTGACCAGTGACGCCAGCGGAATCATTTCGCCGGCTGCGTTACGCGTCTTCAATAATCCGATATCTTCAGGATGCGCGCGGAACGGCGCATCGGCCTGCACACGCACCTGGAAGACACGACCGAAGCGGTTGAAGTCGTTGACGTACTGGGAACCGAGATACACCTGCATGGTGTTGAAGACATCCGTCACGGCCACACCCAACTGCTTGGCGTTGTCGCGGTCGAGGTCCACCTTCAATTGCGGTACGTCGATCTGATAGTTGGAGAACGTGGGCCCGAGCTCGGGGGTCTTCGCCGCCTTCGCCAGGAACGCCTTCAAGGCATCGTTGAGCGCCGTGTAGCCCTGCGCTCCACGGTCTTCAATCTGGAACTTGAAACCGCCGAGGGTGCCCAGGCCGAGCACGGGCGGTGGCGGAAACACCGCGATGAACGCACCTTTTATGCTGGCGTACTTCTGGTTCAATGCCGCGGCGATCGCAGCCGCCGACTCAGCGTCACCGTGACGCTCCTTGAATGGCTTGAGCTTGATGAACATGACCACGGCGCTTGATGAATTCACGAACCCGTTAACCGACAAACCGGGATGCTGCACGGCGTGTTCGACACCGGGTTGCTTCAGTCCGATATCGCCCATCTCTCGAGTGATAGCCTCGGTGCGGTCCAACGACGCGCCGTTCGGAAGCTGGGCAATCGCAATGATGTATTCCTTATCCTGCGCCGGCACGAAGCCCCCGGGCACGATGTGGCCGAACAACGCCGCCGCGCCAAGCAAGAGCAGGTACACCAGCACCGTGCCACCCTTGTGGTGGATGACCCGGGTGACGGTACGACCGTAGCGTTCCGAACCATTCCGGAAAACCCGATTGAATCCAGTAAAGAATCCGCCCAGCCCCTTGTCCATGACCCGGGTGAGCCAGTCGCGGGGCTCGTCCCGGCCCTTGAGCAAGAGGGCTGCCAGCGCCGGTGACAACGTGAGCGAATTGAACGCGGAGATCACCGTGGAAATAGCGATGGTCATGGCGAACTGCTTGTAGAACTGACCGGTCAGACCCGACATGAAAGCCAAAGGGACGAATACCGCCACCAGCGTCAGCGCGATGGCGATGATGGGCCCGCTCACTTCGCTCATCGCCTGGTACGTCGCGTCCCGCGCCGATAACCCGGATTCGATGTTGCGCTCGACGTTCTCCACCACCACGATCGCATCGTCGACCACGATGCCGATCGCCAACACCATGCCAAAGAGCGACAGCGCATTGATGGAATAGCCCAGCACCAGCAAGAGCGAGAATGTACCCACGATCGAGACGGGAACGGCCAGCAGAGGAATCAGCGATGCTCGCCAGGTCTGCAGAAACAGGATCACGACCAGCACCACCAGCGTGATCGCCTCGATGAGCGTATGCACCACGGCCTCGATGCTGGAGCGAACGAAGGTGGTCGGGTCGTACACAATGCTGTACTCGACGCCCGGCGGCATGTCGGTCTTGAGGTCCTTCATCGCCTCGCGGACGTCGTGTGAGACCTGAAGCGAGTTCGCTCCCGGAAGCTGGAAGATCCAGATTGCGGCCGCCTGCTTGTTGTCCAATAGCGCCCGGGAGCCAAATTCGGCGGCACCCAGCTCGACGCGCGCAACGTCCCGCAGGTGCGTAAGCGCGCCGTTCTGACTCTTGAGCACGATGTCGCGGAACTCGTCCTCCGACTGCAGGCGTCCCTTGGCGTTGATGCTCAGCTGGAGGGGAACCGCCCCCTCCATGGGTGCCCCGCCGATGACGCCCGCAGCCACCTGGACATTCTGTTCCCGGATGGCAGCGACGACATCTGCGGCACTGAGGTTGCGCTCGGCCAGCTTGCGAGGGTCCAGCCAAACGCGCATGGCGTAGTCGCCCGCGCCTTTGATGACCACCTGGCCGATGCCGGTGATTCGCTTCAGCCGTTCCTGTACGTTGATCAGCGCATAGTTGCGCAGGTAGGTCTGGTCATAGCGATTGTCGGGCGAGATCAGATGCACCGCGAGGGTCAGCGTGGGTGACGATTTGATCGTCGTCACGCCGAGCAGCTGCACATCCGGCGGTAGTCGCGGCAGTGCCTGCGAGACGCGATTCTGAACGAGCTGCTGGGCCTTGTCCGGGTCGGTGCCCAGACGGAAGGTTACCGTCAAGGCCATGTTGCCGTCGCTGCTGGCCTGGGACTGCATGTAGAGCATGCCTTCCACGCCGTTGATCTGCTCCTCGAGCGGCGAAGCCACCGTGTCTGCCAGCACCTTCGGGTTGGCGCCCGGGTAGGAGGCATACACCACCACCGATGGCGGAACGACTTCCGGGTACTCGGAAATCGGCAACTGAAAGACCGCTATTACGCCCGCCAGCAGGATGAGCGTCGAGAGTACCCCCGCAAAAATCGGCCTATCGACGAAGAAGCGGGAGATGTTCACGGCGTCTCACCCGTCATGGGGACCACGCTGGCTTTGACCGTGTCCCCGGGATGAACCCGCTGCAAGCCATTCACGATGATCTTCTCGCCCGGCTTCAGGCCGGAATCCACCACGCGCAGTCCGTCGACCATCGTGCCGGGGAAGATTTCCCGATACTGGGCACTGCCCTTCCCGTCCAGCACCAGGACAAACTTCTTCGCCTGGTCCGTAGAGATGGCGCGATCGTCAATCAGAACGGCCGGGTGAGCCGCTCCGCCGCCGACGGCGACACGTGCGAACATCCCCGGGAGCAGCGTGCCGTCCGCATTGGCGAATGTCGCACGCACCCGAATCGTGCCCGTCGTGCTATTCAACTGGTTGTCGACCGAAGCGATCTTGCCTATACGCGAGAAACCCGCTTCATTGACCAGACCGAGCCGAACCGGCACGTCGCGGCCGCCTGCGCGGCTCAGATACTTCAGATAGGTCTGTTCGTCCATATCGAAGCCCGCGTAGATCGGGTCTATCGATACGAGCGTGGTCAGCGGCACCGAACTAAGTCCCGCAGCCACGATGTTGCCCACCGTTTGCTCGGCACGGGACATGCGACCATCCACCGGCGCCACCATCTTCGTGTAGCCGAGGTTGACCTTCGCATCCTCGAGGGCGGCTTCTGCCGCCTTTACATTGGCTGTGGCTTCCAGGGCGCCGTTGGCGCGATCGTCAAAATCACGTTTCGAGATAGCGTTGCCCGACAGCAGCTTCTGGGCACGCGCAAAGTCATCGGAGGTGAACTTCTGCCGGGCGCGAGCCGCGGCCAACTGCGCGGCGGCGCGATCGACAGCGGCGGAGTACGTGCGGGGATCGATCAGAAATAGTGAATCGCCCTTCTTAACCGCCTGCCCGTCCTTGAAGTAGACGGCCATGATGGTGCCCGGGACCTGGGCACGGATGTCGACGTGATCGACAGCCTGCAACCGACCCGAGTAGTCCTGCCAGTCGGTGATCGATCTGTCGATAACAACCGCTACATCAACGGCGGGCCCACCGCTCGTTGGTGGCGCCGCTTGCTTACTGCAAGCGGCGACGGATATTGCCAGGGCGAAAGGCAGACCCCAGCTTACGGCCTTAAGGAAAGGACCAGGAACGATATTCATTGTTTATACCCTGCGGTGCGTCGCCGGCAGATGCGGCGATGCCTGGCAGTGTCGTGAGATCACGTCTCCGGCGATAGAACTCCGAATGTCGCATTTGGACGACACGACATCATGAAACGTCCAGGAAGCCCCGGACGATGGCGATCGTCACCGCATGCGTTCTGTCGTTGGCGTGGAGCTTGGCCAGGATCGACTTCATCCGTGTCTTGACGGTCTCCTCGGCCAGGCTCAGTTCCTCACCGATCTCGCGGTTACCCAGACCTTGCGACGCCAGGCGAAGAACGGCCAGTTCGCGCGTGCTCAACGGTTCGGCACCGCGATGGGCGCCCATGTCCTCGAGCGCATTAGGTGAAATGTGGCTGCGACCTACAAATGCCGAGCGAACGGTGGCAACGATTTCGTCGCTCGAGGCCGTCTTCAGCAGATAGGAAGTCGCGCCAAGCGCCATCGCGCGGGACACCCGAGCGTCGCCAAGGTACGTTGTCAGCACCACAATGGAAGCATCCGGACAGGCGCTGCGAATGGCTTCGATAGCGTACGCGCCGTCGTAACGCGGCATCTGCAAGTCCATGATGACAACGTCCGGACGTAACCTGGCGAAACTCTCCACCGCCTCGGCGCCGTCGGCCACCTCGCCCACGATCTTCATGTCCCTTTCTATCTCAAGCGTGGATCGAAGCCCCTCCCTCATCATGGGGTGGTCGTCGGCGATGAGTACCCGGATGATGATCTCGTGAGCCATTACGTCTGGATTCCTTCGGCAATCGCACCGCACCCATGGTGAGCCGGCATGTCGATCTTGCACGCATGTGACCGTGAGTGCAGCACCCGTTCGAGTGCTGCGGATTTCGACTCATTCGAGGCTTCGTCTGAAAGCCGAGTCGCTGGAGACTAGCGGAACGATTTCCAGGACGAGCGAGAAGGTTGTTATGTCGAAGATCAGACAAAGTCACCGCATTGAACGCATCTTTGGTGTTCGGGGCATACAGGGATTCTCGGTCTTCACGCCCACGGGGCAGCCTCTCACGGTCATTGAACTCGAGTTGTTGCCAGGTCGCGGTGGATCAGGGCATGCGCCAACCAATGACGACGCGTACCTGATCGTTACCAATGTCGGAGCACCGTGCGGGATGAGCGTCGTCCGTGACATCCGCACCGTCTTTGATGACATCGTCCCGGTGGGTCGAACTATCGCTATCGATCTGGCACAACCGTTCGATGTCGCATGGTCCGGCCCCCTGCACGCGATTGCCGCCTACTTGCCTCGACACGCCATTTTCGAAGGGCATAAGGGCCTCGAGCAGCATTCCATCGTAGACAACACCGTGCTTGACGATGATTTGCTGGGCGCCATCATGGCCTGCCTCAGGCAGACGGCGGGACCATCGAACCCCCAGGCATTTGAATTGTTCGCACGCCAGCTCCTGGCGGCGGCCTGCTCCTGTCTTGCCCGCACCCACTCGGTCCTGATGAGCGAGCCGCGCTTGCGGCGCCTCGCCCTGTCGGATGAGCAGCGTCAGAGCGCTATCGATTACATTCTCTCCCATCTCGACTCCGCGTTCTCCATGCACCACGTTGCTGCCGTGTGCGGGTTGTCTTATCGCCTGTTCACTCGCGCATTCAGGCTATCGCTCGGAGCCTCCCCTCAGGACTGGACGAACGCCACGCGGGTGAATCGCGCCAAACGGCTCATGCAGGACCCCTCCTTGCGCCTGAGCGATATCGCGCTGATGGTCGGTTTCTGCGACCAGAGCCATCTGAATCGCGTGTTCTTTCGGTTCTGTGCGTGCACACCCGGCGAATGGCGACGAAACCACGAGCAAAAAAGAACGATCGAACAGCACGAACCCGCTTGAACCGTCAGTGCCCAGGCACCTGAATCGGAATACGTAGAACGACACCGGTCCCGCTGTCGTTCTTCCGGAAAATAGTCAGCCTGGCGTCCAGGGCCGAAGCTCGCTCATACATGCCCACGATGCCAAAGTGGCCGTAGCGCTGTCGCTCGGTGACGACCCGGCTATCGATACCGCAACCATTGTCTTCGACGCGAACCGTGAGTGATCGATTCCGGAAGCACAACCTGACCGTCAGCAGGTCGCAGCCCGAGTGCGTCACCGCATTGCGAATCGCCTCGCGCACTATGCCGAGCACGTCGTTGGCCACATCGCCGGGTAGCGTCCGCTCGCGACCCCTCACTTCAAACCGGAACCTGACCTGCCAAATCGCCGTCTCGACGTCGCCATCCCCTCGAATCAGGTCGGCGATGTATTGACGCTCCTTCCCGTTGTTTCGCAGTTGGAAAATCTTGTCGCGACCCTCGATCACGATGGCGCGCGTCTGCCGCGCGACCTCCCTGATCTGCTCGCGGCAGTCCTCGGACAGGTCCTGGTCCTTGCCCCAGAGGTCAAGCCGAAGAAGTACCGCCTGGAAAGCCTGCAGCAGTGTGTCGTGCAAGTCGCGCGCGATGCGCTCGCGCTCCATCTGGCGGGCCTCCGACCACGCTCTGGTTCGCGCCCCGCGCTTTCCCACGCGGTCGCGGAGCACGACCCAGAACATGATGGCAGCCGTCACAGCATGACCCGAGTACAACCACCATGGCCCTGATGAGGTCATCTTGCCGCTGCAGATAAGGTTCTCATGGCGACGAGGGTGCCACGACCACCGGCGCATTCCGTCCGCGATGTCGCACAAATCGTCCGAGTTTGCTTATCGGCGACGGCATACGGAAGAATGCGGTACGGCACCACGTCACCCGGTCGCTCGGCCAGGCCCTTCTCGAGGCCTTGCCGCCGGGCGATGCGCAGCTCCGTATTAATGTGGACGTGTCCTTAATTTTCTGTACTGCTTCGGCTTCTGGGTACGCATTCATGCATTGCACTGCTGTAAAATGACCGCCTGCGCTTTCGAGCAGCGCACGCTCGCTGTTCGTACCGCCATCATTGTCCGTTTTGCTCGATACGCTTTGTACAGTCAGGAGTTACCGTGAGCCGTTCGGCCGTTGCGCAATCGCCAAAAACCCACAAGCTTTCCACCCAGTTCATCGTCTTCATGGTGCTCGCCGCTGCAGCACCGCTTGCCTCGATGATCGGCAATCTTCCCATCGCCATCTCGCGTGGCACGGGCGGGAACGTACCCGTCGCCTTCCTGATCGCAGGCTTGATCCTGGTCGCATTCACCACGGGCTATGCCTTCATCGGCCGCCGGGTGGTCAGTACCGGTGCGTTCTATACCTATGTGTCCGAAGGCCTGGGTAAGCCGCTCGGCGTCGGGACCGCGTATAGCGCGATCCTTTCGTATGGCGCGTTTACCTTTGGTCTCGCGGCGGCATGCGGGTATTTTGACGAGCAGGTGTCTATCGCGGTCGGCCACAGGGTCGACTGGACGATCTGCGCCGCTGTGTCTGTCGTGCTCGCCGGCATCCTCAACTATCGGTCGATGGATGCTTCGACCAAACTGCTGGCGGTCATCATCATTGTCGAGAGCGCCGTGCTCGTCGTCTTCGATGTCAGCGTCATTGCCATAAAGGGATGGGCAGCCTTCCCGCTTGCATCCTTCGCGCCCAGCCAGTGGTTGGCCCCCGGCATAGGCGTCTCGCTGATGACGGCATTCACCTGCTTTGTCGGATTCGAATCCGGCGCCCTTTATTCAAAGGAAGCGGCTGATCCCGTACGAAGCATCCCGCTGGCCAGCTATGTCTCGGTCATCCTGATTGGTTCGTTTTACCTCTTGACCGCGTGGATCACCGTTGGCGCGCTCGGCGTCAGCGAGGCGAAAGCCACGGCTGTCGCGCATGGCGGCACGCTCATTCTCGATCTCATCAAAGATTACGATGGGCAGACCGCATCCGATATCGCCGGTGTCCTGCTGTGTACGTCGATGCTGGCGACCTATATCGCTATCCATGCCGCCGCCTCTCGCTACATCTTCGCGCTCGCTCGCGAAGGCTTGCTGCCGCGGATGCTGGCTCGGTTCGATGAGGTTCGCAATGTGCCGGTGGCGGGAACGATCACCATGTCGGTAGCGACTGTTATCTGCCTTGCTTGTATCGCTTCTACGCGAACCGATCCCTACGCGGCGATTATTCCTGTACTGATCGGCATGGGGACGTTGGGGATCATTGCGCTTCAGGCAGCGGCGGCGATTGCCATCGTTTCTTACGTGTTTCGACGCAGGCGCGAAGCGGGGCCGGTTGTTCTGATTTCGTCGGTGTGTGCGGCGATCGGGCTTTCCGTGGCGCTGACGACCGTGTGTGTCAACTTTACGCTGCTGTCGACGGTGAATACGCCGTTTGTGGCCTGGTTGCCGGCGCTGTATCTGGTGACGCTTGCTGCCGGGCTTGGCTTCAGCCTCTGGCTGCGAGGAGCGCGTCCGGGGAAATATGCTCGGTTGGTGCTTGTCGAGCATCGGGCTAACGCCGGCTAAAGACTCGCGCCGTTGCGAAGTACGCAGCGTCGCCGCCCTGCCCGTTGGTTGCCCCAATACGGCCACTCCGCACCGGTAGCGTGCTGCCTGTCCGAGATGCACGGCTGTTTACACGCCGTGACATCTCGGAACGGTATCGTCACGCCGCAGCGTGACGCCTCAAAGGGAAGTGATCATGCTGGACCAGCACCAAAGCACACGCCAACCGCCATAGCCTTCATCCACCCTTCCCCATCGTGGCAAACATGACCACGGCAGCTGCGAGCATGACGAGGGTGGCGACCCAGCCGAGAACCCTCAGGCCACGGCCGACACCGTGGTTGCCCATGGTCTTCGGTCGATTGGCAATAATCATGATGGCAACCATCATGGGCACGGCACAAACACCGTTGACCACCGCGCTCCAGTAAAGGGCTTTGACCGGGTCGATGGGCGTGAGGTTGAGTAAGGCCCCCACCAGCATCGAGGCCACGAGCACGCCATAGAAGAGCTTCGCGTCCGCCGGCTTGTGCTCGAGGCCATACACGGCTTGCATCGTCCCCGCGACGGAGAACGCGGTAGCGCCCGCAAGTACGGGCACGGCAAGCATCCCCGTGCCGACGATGCCCATCGAGAAAAGGGCAAAGGCAAACTTTCCGGCAACGGGTTTGAGGGCTTCGGCGGCTTCGGAAGATGACTGAATGTCGGTCTTTCCGTGAGCATGAAGAACGACGGCAGCGGTGAGGATGATGAAGAACGCCACCACATTCGAAACCACCATGCCGACAGAGGTATCGATGGCAATGCGCTTGAATGCATCGGGAGCTTGTTCGTCGGCATGCTTTAGCGGCTCGCGCTCATCGCTGTCGCGGATCTCCTCGACTTCCTGGGCAGCTTGCCAGCTGAAGAGGTACGGACTGATGGTGGTGCCGAGGATGGCGACGACGGCTGTGGCGTATGCGGCGGTTCCCTGAAATGCGGGAATGAAGGTCCCTTTCATCGCCTCGCCCCAGGGCACCTTGATGACGAAGACGGTCGCAACATACGTGAGCAGGCTTAAAGCCAGAAACTTCAAAATGGGGGAGTAGCGATTGAACGGCACATAGACCTGCAAGACAGTCGAGACGATGGCCAGCACACAGGCGTACAACAAGGTCGGGCCACCGATGAGCAGATTGACGGCCGCGCCCATGGCACCCAGATCCGCGCCAATGTTGATGACGTTGGCGATGATCAGCAGCACGGTGATGCCCCAAACCAGCCCCTTGGGGAAGTTGCGGACCATGTTGTCGGCCAGACCCCGTCCGGTCACACGCCCGATGCGAGCACTCACGGTCTGGATACCAATCATCAGGGGCAACGCCAGAACCAGGGCCCACAGCGTGGCATACCCGAACTGCGCCCCGACTTGCGAGTAGGTGGCAACGCCACTCGGGTCGTCGTCCGCCGCACCGGTGACAAGCCCGCCTCCGAGACGCTTCCACCAGGGGTCGGACGAGGCGGAGTCGGGCTTGGTCATGAGCGCGTCCGAATGGCGGGTTTTGCGGATGCTTCGCTGCCGGCCGTGAACCCGCCGCGAAGCATCCTTCCGACACTTCACCAATCTTTCCTGGAACTTTCGTCCTTACTCTGCCGGTTCGAGCTCGACTTTTATCCAGCCCGGCTGGCGCTGGTCGAATTGCTCATAGGCACTGATGGCATCACTCAAAGGTTCGCGCTGGGTGAGGATGGCGGTCGGCACGACCTGACCTGTGCGGACAAGCTCAACGAGCATCGGCACGTATTTCCTGTGGTTGCAGTTGCCCATCCTGATGGTCAAGTTCTTGTTCATCGCTGCACCAATCGGGAAGAGATTGTCACCGGGCGGGTAGACGCCAATGATGGCAACGGTGCCCGCCTTCGCGACCGCATCGACGGCCCATGCGAGGGACTGCATCGGACCGTCACCGGCCTTGAAATGCTCGCCCTCCTCCCGCGCAGTGGATGACGCCTTCTTGGCATCCTCCGACGTATTGCTCTTCTGGGCAGGGCCACTGTGAGCGTGTTCGGCATCCACACCAACCGCATCAATCACCGAGTCGACACCTATTCCGCCCATGAGTTTCTTGATGGTCTTAACCGGGTCTTCTTTCGAGAAATCGATGATTTCCGCGCCCTGGTTGCGAGCCATTTCCAAACGGTCGGCATGCTGGTCGACGGCAAACACGCGCCCAGCCCCGAAGAGCTTTGCAGAAGCAATGGCAAATTGGCCTACCGGGCCACAACCGAAGACCGCCACCGAGTGGCCGGGTTTGATGTCGGCAAGGTCAGCACCGAAGTATCCGGTCGGAAAAATGTCGGAAATCAGAATGGCTTCGTCGTCACTGATCCCGTCTGGAAGTCCGACGAGATTTATGTTGGCAAAAGGCACCCGGACCTTTTCGGCCTGCATGCCGTTGAAGCCGCCGGCTTCCTTCGGACCACCATAAAACGCGGTACCTGGACCGTTGGGATTGGCGTTGTCGCACTGCGCGTAAAAGCCAGACCGACAGAGTGGACAGTAGCCGCACGCGATCGTCGACGGCACCACCACCCGGTCACCGACCTTGAGGTTGCGCACCCCTTTGCCGATGCTCTCAACCACGCCCACGCCCTCGTGGCCGAGGATGGTACCGGGCTCGACGCCGGCCATGGTGCCCCGAATAAAATGGAGATCAGTTCCGCAAATGGCCGAGCTCGTCAGACGAACAATCGCGTCCGTGTCGGCTTCGAGCTTTGGTTCGGGTACTTCGTCGAGGCGGATGTCACCGAGGGCGTGGAAAACGACGGCTTTCATCGAGACGTCTCCTGACCAAAAGGGCCAAGCTAGCGATCGCCCCGTGACCTCTCAATCAGGACGGAGCGGTCATGGGCTCACCCGCTTTTGACAGGGCCTCCTCCAGTTCGCCGAGCCCCAGCTACAATGGCGAATGCCCGAAGCCATTACTCCGTCGACCACGCCGCTCGTCCTCATCGTCCACGACGACGTGGCTGTAGCCGAGGCGGTTGCCATTGCGCTGGAGGCTACCGGTGCAAGTGCGGTGCAGGTCAATCGGACCAGCGACGCGCGGCTGGTCATCCAGGGCGCACCCGGGCTGACGGCGGTGATGGCGCGATGCTCCCTCGATCTTCCCAACGAGCAGCCCTTGTTGGCTTGGGTGGGCGAGAACCGTCCGGAGGTGGCCCTGGTCGCGCTGTGTTCGACGCCCGGACATAGCCACGAGCAGCTTCCCGCCTGGTGCCAGCTGTTGAGCCCGCCCTTTGATGGTGTCGATCTCAAGCGCGCCCTGGTGGAAGCTCGCCTGACGGTGTTCGCGAGTCGGGCTTAGCTGTTCGAGGGCCTTTGCGCCGCGCCACTCAGATGCGCAGTGTTTCCCAACTCCCGTCCGCGCGCTCGATCTTGACGACGGCTGTGCCGCCCGCGTTGAGAACCATGCGGGCGTGATCCGCAGCGAAAGCCACGGCCGATTTTTCGTCGGCTCGTTGCTCTTCCTTACGCCCATCGGAACGCACACGCCACTGGCCGCGCGTCGTTGACGGAGGCGCGATGTAGATGACGACCTCGTCGCTCATGGCTGGCTCCTTCCCATGGGTCAGCCCAAACCCTAGCTCGCAAGATGTCACGATTCGCTAGAGGGTCGGTGAAGAAAACGCCGTCATAGTTCGCGATGGGCGGACGTGTTTTCCGGCCTTACGAGCGACCGGGATGAAGCACCACCTTCGTCCAGCCGTTCTTACGGTCGTCGAAGTTGCGGTAGGCATCGGGTGCCTCTTCCAGCTCCAGCTCGTGCGAAATGATCCTTGACGGCGCGGCCTTGCCCTGGTGAATCAGTTCACGCAACCGGCGGTTGTAGTGCTTCACGTTGGCCTGGCCCGTGCGCATGAACTGTCCCTTGAACCAGAACGTTCCCATGTCGAAGGCGATCTTGCCTTCCTTGGCCAGGTCATCCTCCGCGCCCGGGTCCTTCGGTACGAACACGCCGACCACACCAAGGCCACCGGTCGGGCGAACCGATGCCACCAGGTCGTTCATCGTGGCGTTCGGGCGCTCGTGCCCGTGGTGGTCGTGGCACTGGTAGCCCACGCATTCGCAGCCGCGATCGGCGCCGCCACGGGTGAGTTCCAGGATCCGGGCGACATGGTCGCCCTTGGCATCGTTCACGACCGTGGCGCCGAATACCTCAGCCAGCTTCAAACGATCCGGATGGCGGTCCACCACGATCACCTGGGAGGCGCCTTTGATCTGCGCCGACAGCGCAGCCATCAAGCCGACGGGGCCAGCGCCGTAGATCACGATGCTTTCGCCCGGCTGAAGGCCGGAGAGTTCGGTGGCGTGCCAGCCGGTCGGGAAGATGTCGGAGAGCAGGACGTAATCCAGTTCTTTTTCCCGCGCGTCCTCAGGCAGCACAAGGCAGTTGAAGTCCGCATACGGTACGCGCAACAGCTCGGCCTGGCCGCCACTGTAAGGGCCCATGTCCGCAAAGCCATAGGCGGCGCCCGCGCTGCCCGGGTTGGTAGTCAGGCAGAAGCCCGTCAGGCCCGCTTCGCAGTTGCGGCAGAATCCGCAAGCGACGTTGAAAGGCAGCACGACGCGGTCGCCGACTTTCACGCGATCCACCGCCTGGCCTACTTCGATCACCTCGCCCATGTTCTCGTGGCCGAGAATCTTGCCCTTTTCCACGCTGGTGCGGCCCTCATACATGTGAAGGTCGGATCCACAGATGTTGGTGGTGGTGATGCGGACCAGCACGTCCGTAGGTTTTTCAATCCGGGCATCGGGTACCGCGATGACGGCAACATCCTTTGGACCGTTGTAAACCAGCGCTTTCATGGCCTCTCCTCGGGTTGGAAAGGCGCACGATGCGATATGCGGTGGTTGTGAATCGTCCTGTTCGTGTGATGGGGCGTATACACGGATGAAGGCGCCCGGCCTTACCGCTCTGCCGATGACCCGGCTGCACGTTGAACCGACAAGAAATTCTAGCGGTGGTTGAGGCGGCCTTGGATGAATAGTTCTTCGATGGTCGTAACGCTCATGGTTTTCCCTCCCAGGGATTTGATTGTGGAACCGTTGGATGCTCGCTTGCTCACCCATCCTTGACGGCCCCTTCCCTCCCAAGTGGTCTTCTCGGTCATGCATCGCCGGCATTCTTGCCGGCGACTAGACGAGGAGAGGATGCATGGGCTGGAACGACCACATCGACAACGACCTGACCGCCCTGCTCAAAGAGCTCATTTCCGCAGGATTTGTTTTTGAAGGAGGGGCGCCATTCGATGTTGCCCAGAAGGTCATCGCCGACGGGAAAGTAAGCCTGACGCCTGTCGAGACGAACGTATTTGAAGAGCAGCTTGTCCCTGCCCTCAGGGCGCTCGAGGAGGCGAAACTGGAAGACGATGTCGAGGACGCGTTGGGACTGCCGCCGCCGGGCGGCGACAGGCCTCCTAGACCTGGCTAACGGATGCCCTCGTCACGCTTTGAGGCCTTGTCCATTTTCTCCTCGCCTTCCTTGATTTCCTTATCACGTTTGTCCTGTTGCGCTTTGTCCTGGTGGGCGACCTTGTTGAGGTTGCGGTCTCCGGATTGGGGCTTGTGGTTCTGGTCAGCCATGGCACTGTCTCCTCTCAACCGTGGTCTTCGTCGTCATGGGTTTGCTGCGTGGACTCCGCGTCCTTGGGTTTCTTCTCGACCCGGTCGCCGGTGCCGGCATCGAACTCGCGGGGATTGCGGGGGGTGTCTTTGTCGTCTGGTTTGGTCATCGCCAAGCCCTCAGAGGATGGAGGCAAGAGCATCAACCTCTCTGTGTCAGGACGAACCGACAGCGGCGTGAAGGACAGCATCAACTCATCCCCTCGCGGGCTAACGAAGCTCAATGTTTCTTGTCCGCCGCACGCATGGTCTCCGTACTGCCGTTGGTCCCCTGCCCTTCGACCGGGCTGGGCACGGGCACGCCGTAGCTGTCACGAGGACCCGACGGGGGCTTTTGGTTCCGCTTGGTATTCAGGCCATCAGTGAGGCGCTGTTCGCTTTCGGCCTTCCGCGTCTTCGGGGTTTCCACAACGGTCTGGGCGCCTGAGTTGGCGGTTTGCTTTTTGACTTCCACACCGGCGCCCGCTTGTTCCTGTGCGTAAACCGAGGTGCACAACAGGGCGCAGACTACAGCAGCGTGCATGACAGTTTTCATGGAAACGGTCCTCCGGAGGCCGACCGCATGATGTAGCTGAAGCGGGTGAACACCGAAGCTGGGCAGTGTGAAATGAGCGATACACGACTGCGCCTGCATCCATTGCCAGACCTTCCGACTACAAGACCGCCGGCGGGAATGTAGACGTATCAGGCTCCCTTGGAACGAGGGCCCCCGCAGCCATGACCCTCAACACGGCGTCGGCCAGGACAACGCCACGCAAGTCGAATTCGGCTTTTTGCCCGCGAACCGACACGATGGTCAGTGATGTACCCGTTCGGACCGCCGCATACATGCTGCGTTTTTCCCTCGCGCTGTGCGGCGAAAGGACACGCGTCCCGCCCTTGCACACCACATCAAAGGAAAGCCACGCGCCGCCGACCTTATAGCGAACCGTCCTGGGTGCGCTTTCACAGGGCGCTTTCGGATCGCCGTCGGCAAGGCCGAACACTGTCTTGAGTGAGCTTTTCCAGGTCCAGGCGGCCAGCCGGACGTCGCCGCCGTTTCCTGGAGCCAACACCATCAGCCCGCCCATGTTTTTCCATCGGGAAGAAACGGGGGGATCCGCATCGGCGCTCGTAAGCTGGTCCAGGTTGGCGAACGCGTCATCGAGCGCTTTTTGAGCCGCCCGCTTATCACCCGCCGCCTGTAAGGACGAGGTCGCCACGAGCGTGGCAGTAAGCCAAATTATTGTCAGTTTTCGTCGGCGCGGCGCGCCCATCCTCGTATCCTCAATGGGACTAGTGCCTACCGGCGGATCGACGCAGTGGTTGGCCTTGCAAGACTCGTCCGAATCCGGTGTCGCCCCCCCGTAAACTTACTCCAGACATAATCCGAGGTCGCCGGGCAAGATATCCCCAAGGAGACCCATGATGCGTAAGAGCAATTTCACCGAGAGCCAGATCGTCGCGACGCTTAAGCAGGTCGATCGGGGCCGTCGAGAAACAAAGGCACGTGAATGAAGCAGACAACCTTAGCGTATTCATTACGAACTTCAGGCAGCGAACAACCGGGCTTCGATCCGTCTCACGCGACGACAGCCGTCAGCATACGAGTGCGCCGCAGTCGGCGCGACCAGAAATGCTCACGAGGTAGATTGTAAAGGGGTCCCCCGCGAGTTCGCGAAGAAGAAATCGAAGTGTTTGCACAGTATGCAGCGTTTTACCCTTCGCTCGCGCGCCCTCCTCCGTTCCGTCGTAAGCATTTAGTGCCTTGCAAACACTCCTCAGAATCGATTTCCCACAGGTTCGAAGCTTGGGATCACTGGATTCAAGTAGGTGAGAATACAATTTCGATAGTTCGACGGCTCCGCGAAACCCAAGCGGCCGAATCACATTCAGTCCTTCTTCGAGATATTCCCAGGCTAGTGCCTGACTCATGCAATCGGTAATGAAGTTGAACGAAAGTCCCGATCGCATGGAGATTCGAATGGGGTCACAGTACGCGATCTGCGTAATGGTCGTAATGTCTTCCTTTGCAAGACGCGTCGAAATGTCGTTGTTCACACCCTGAAGCTTCATGACTTCGTCCGTTTCCGAGCGAAGGCTAAGAAACTCAGAGAATCTCGATTGACAAAGAAACAGACGGCGAAGCATTCGGTGGGTCTCACTTAATGGAAACGCGGCAATCGCGAATGCAATGAACGCCGCTGCCGTCATCCTTTCGGGTTCTGCGCGGGGCGGGATGGAGGCATAGAAGTAAACAAAGGCGTACCCAAGCGGAATCGAACCTGCGATACGTAGCGTACCCCAGTGCACATCAGACGGAGAAAAATCGAGCCGGCGCGCACGCGTTATGAAATCATTCGTTACCCATATGAACGCGCCGGCAAGCGCGGTCATCGCAGGAATAGGAAGCGCGAATACCAACGGAATCCGTGCCGAGCAAGTGACTGCGTCGCAGAGTAATGCCGCCAAAGCTGTCACCTCGACGTACGCACCTATTGTCGCCACAACACTCACAATGACGAGGGGCCAGTTAAACCAATGCTCTCCGTACCATTTTTCATATTCAGACTTGAGCTTTTCGGCGTTCTTGATTGGCGTATCCGAGACGTCGGTTGCCTTGCAAAACATCCTGAAGTAGTAACCTGCCGCGAGAGGGCTTTGCCCATCCAGAATCTCCAGCTGTTTGATCTTTTGACCCGCCTTCATGTATCGGATAACGGGGAACACAACTATGCAGGGTATGAAGACGATGATCAGGCACTGCACCAACAGAGAGGTCAAGTGATAGCTCATGAGATCACCTTTTATTTTTCGAATGCCGATTTCGCCACCGAGTGGGATGGGATCGGCACGATAACTGTCGGTTGCCGATGCCCGCGGTGACGCCTCGAGTCCATGACATCGATGACTATCAGCCGCCGTCGCTTCCATTGACAATCATCCATTCGACCTAAGTAAACGGACCATATCTGCCTTGCCGAAAATGTCGTGTAACAGGTTTGGCACAGTAGAGAGCGGTCACTTGGAGGCTATCAATGATGCGTGTTTACGCACTCCGACACAGGCATAGATAAGCGAATAATCGTCGGCTCACGTCAGAGGTTCGTGCTTCACGCGCCGATCGGCGCGCTGCGCAGCCATCTACCGACAGAACTCAAGGGACCGCTCGGTGTACACGGCACTTGAACTCGGCGACCGTGGCTAAAGTGCACAACGAGATCCGTGCGATGCTTGACCTTCCTTCGCAGAAATGCGCTCCTCCCCAGCCGAGCTTGGCAGTCATAGATACAACTCACGGGAGTAGTTTTCTGCTGTGCTCGTTAGACCCGGGTCCGGACGATTCGGATCGAGGAAGTTGCCCCCTTCATGCCAGAAACCACGCTTGAAGCCTTCGCGGCCCTCGCCGTGTTTGCCGATCCAACAGGTGATGACGACGCGCCAGTCCCAAAGAGCTTGCTGCGGACCTGTGCTGTGGCAGCGGGCGGCCGCAGTGTCAGCGTCACCGTTGACACCGTGGGCAACACCAAGGGGGAGACGCAACTCGCAACGCTCTATCTCGAGTCCATCGGACGCTATTCGAAGCGGTTCGATGTGGTCGAAGCCATCGCGCGTCAGACCGGGCGCAAGACGGTCAAGGGCAAGCCACTCAAAACCCTCCCCGCCCAGATGCGTCATGCCTACGTCGGGTTTTCCCGGCCCACGCGTTTTCTGTGCCTCGCCGTCAACAGTGAACGGCTCAACGCGGATGACCGGAAAATCCTCATCGATACAGGGTGGCGCGTGGACGACATGGGCTGACGACTCAATCATCGACCGCGCCGTGAACCTGATACTAGGGCTCGCAATTGTGTGCGCCGCCCCGGTGGCAGCTCATCCAGGCAGGCGCACTACAACGTGAACTCCGCAAGGAGCAATGGGCGCTAGATGCCCCTGCCACGGCCCGGATGAAACACGACCCGGGCCCTGGCAGCGTGCCTTCGGCGTGATGCGGCCAAACGGTAGACAGCAGGCATCAAAGCCGCGCCCGCCCACGCCCCTCGCCCTGCCCCTGCGGCAACGCCTGGTTCAACCACCAGCGCTCGATGATGGCGCGTGGTGCAGGCGACAGCTTCTCGTCGGGCGTCTCTCCTTCGCAGTCTTTTGCATCTGGCGACAGGCCGTGTGCAAGCAGCCACGTGCAGACCCAGGGCGAATCAGCCAGGTGAAGCAGGGATTCTCCGACGTCGGAATGTTCCGCATGGAAATCGGCAAAGCCTTCGAAGAGCGGCATCAGGTGCACGTCGCCCGCGCGCGAGTCGAGGATGGCAGCCAGACCCAGCGCGTCGGCACCGGACCAGTCCTCGTACGGATCGCCAGGGTTTTTTCCACACGAGAAAAAGCGCCCGGCTTCCATGGCCCCGAGTTTGAGCAACCCGTGGACGCGCGCGGAGTCTCGTTCGCGCAAGGCGTGGACAATCTCGACCGTCGCGTCGAAGCGGGCAATGAGCGGCGGGGTGCCCGATGCCGAACTCGGCCGCACGGTGTCCGCATGCTCATAGCCCAGCGCCGCCATGTCGGCCACGACACCTGGGGATACGACGTGGGCGACCAGGGCGTCGGGCACGGGGCGAAGACAGCGCTCAAACCATGGGTAGTTCTTCCCCCGAAGGGCCATCACCAATGGGATTGGGGTCCCGTCCACGTCTAGATGGCCGGGTGTTGCATTGGCACCAAAAACCTTGGTGCCGGCGAGCTTGCCGAGCGCATCGAGCAGCTGCGCGCGCAGGCCTTCGGGCACGGGCGCCCCGTGTTCGAGCAGATAGCGCGCAACGACGTGGTGCCAAGCGAAGTGCAGCAACGTCCGTCCGCGCGAATCGACCTGGTTGATGTTGCCGCCCCGGTTCAAGAGGAGCGGGAGAAAAAGCAACTCCCCGCGTGTGCTGTCGACGAGGGCCGCCATGGACGTGGGCGTCAGGCCGACGACGTCGTCATCATGGATGTCCGGGGTGTAGGACAGGCACTCAAGCGTGGGGTCGGCGCGGTCGGCAAGGCACATCGCCGCGTGGGCAAGGTCCCGATACTGGATTGCGAGGCCGAGGGCCAGGGTTTCATTGATCGGGCCGAACCGCGACGTGTTCGGAGGCAATATGCAGGGCATTCTTGGCATGGGTCTCATCCTTGAGGGTTGGTCGTTCCAACCTACCCAGGAATCGGAGTCCGTCAAGGGGGACACAAACGGATTTTGAGTCCGCCGCGTAACCGGCTGCCAGGCCGGCTTCCCTGGACGACGACATCCTTTGTCGCCTAGTCCGTACAAATTCGTCGAACAGGGGCTCGCCCGCCCCTTCAACGAGGGCATGCTGGTTGGGACCGACACGACGAACAGTGTTCGTTCCGAAAACACGCGCGATTGCGACAGAGTTTATGTCTGCAAGATGACACCTCTCGCAGCAGCCAAATAGCAGAAGCGCACGCCCATTGTCTGTAGGGGAAGTCCGACAGCCCGCAATTTGTGACGGACGTCGCGGGTTGTCCAGCACTTTTGCACTGCAAGGTTGCAAGACGTTGCAACCCGACCTAGAGTCAGGTCGCAAGTTCATGGAGGATGGGCGCATGGAAAGCGGACTTTTTCGCAAGGAAGCTCTCGATAGGAAGCGCGGCGACGCACTCGGTCCGGTGCGTATTGTCGCCCCCCTCTCGCAACGCTACGCCATGCTCGCGTCAATGGCGTTCGCCGTTTGCGTGATTGCTTGGCTCGTACTGGGAACCTACACGCGCCGCGTACATGTGTCTGGCGTTCTTGTTCCCGCCGCAGGATTGATTGACGTGTCTGCCCGCACCCCAGCCACCGTCACCGCCGTCATGGTGAGAGAAGGCGAGCATGTCCGGCAAGGACAACCCGTTGTCGCTTTGTCTGCCGAGCGCAGCAGCGAAGCGCTCGGCGCGACGTCCGCGTCAATCATTGGCAATCTCCGTGCGGACGTGCAGCGTGTCGAAACAGACATTGCCCAGGCAAAGCGGCTCAGCGAGGAACAACTGACCGCACTTCGCGGACAAATTGCCACCGCGAGACAGCAGGTAAGCGACATCGACGGGCAGATAGTCCTTCAGAAAGCCCAGATCGATTTGCAGCAGGCGATGCTCGTGAAAGTGGCGCCATTGCTGGAGAAAGGATTCATCTCGGCTTTCCAGGTCCAGCAACAAAAGTCCGACTTGCTCAACACGCAAGTCCAGGTCAAAACGTTGCAGAGGCAACGCGCAGACACTGCGCAGCAGCTCTCAACGGCGCTCGCCCAGATTGCGCAGACGCCCATGCAATTGTCGGCCAAGATCAGTGAGCTGAACGGACAAAAATCTGCAGCGGAACAGGCCTTGGCCCAGGCTGAAGCCGAGCGCTCCATGGTCCTGCTGGCACCAACGTCCGGCGAGGTGTCCAGCGTCCTTGTCAAGTCCGGACAGGCAGCAGCAGCTTCCCAGACCCTTGTCTCTATCGTTCCGGACGACACGAAACTCGTTGCGCAGCTTCTGGTCAAGAGCGAGGCCGTTGGACTTGTCGGTGTTGGCAGGGACGTCGCCATTCACCTCCAGGCCTACCCCTACCAGAAGTTTGGCGTCCAAAAGGGCGTGATTTCGTCCATCTCGCGAAGTGCCATGAACCCGCAGGAAGTCGCTTTCATTCTCGGCCAGGCCCAGGTCGAACCCGACCCTTTGTACCGGATTGATGTTGCGCTCGCGTCCCAGCAGGTCACTGCCTACGGCCGTTCAGAGCTCTTGAAAGCAGGGATGACCCTCGATGCCGACCTTCTCCTCGACCGGCGCAGCCTCATTGAATGGATGTTCGAGCCGCTCATTGGCATGAAGAAGCGCTTTGAGGACCACCGGCCGTGAGCACGCCCGCAGAGGACAAGATCGTGGACGGCGAAGGCTGGAGCGAGCTTCTCCAGATGCACCCCCGCCGTCGCCTTCGGCTCGTGCGCCAGACGGAAGCGGCCGAATGCGGGCTTGCCTGCCTGTGCATGCTCTTGGGGTACTTCGGCCATCACACCACCATGTCGGAACTTCGCCAGCGGTTCCCGGTGTCCATCAAGGGCACAACGCTCGGTGAACTGGTTCGCTGGTGTGAGGCGTTGCAGCTGGTCGCTCGTCCCGTCCGGCTCGAAGTCGAGGAACTCGGCGACCTCCAGCTCCCGGCAATCTTGCACTGGAATCTCGACCACTTCGTTGTCCTGAGCGAAGTTTCCAGCGCACACGTCGTCATCCAGGACCCTGCCGGCGGCACGCGGAAGGTTTCAACGAAAGACGTTGCGTCCATGTTTACCGGCGTGGCGCTTGAGATAGGGAAGGGCCCTGCTTTCCAGCGCAAGAAAGCACCTCCGTCTGTCTCACTTCGAAAGCTCGCCGGGTCGGTCAGGGGCATCGGGTCGTCGCTGCGCAACATCTTTGGCTTTGCCATCGCGCTCGAGGTGATTGCGCTGCTGATGCCACAGCTGCTGCAAGTCGTCGTAGACCAGGTCCTTGCGGACTCGGACCACGACCTGCTCATGATGGTCGGTCTCTCGTTCGTCATGCTCGTCGTCGCCCAAACGGTCATCACGGCGTTTCGCACATGGTCTGTGGTCTGGCTGAGCACGCATTTTACGATGAACTGGACGGGCCACGTCTTCCAGCACCTGATGCGGCTGCCGCAAATCTACTTCCTCAAACGCCATCTTGGTGATGTCGTATCCCGGTTCGGGGCCATCTCGGTCATCCAGCAGAGCCTGACCACCCAATTGGTCGGCGCCATGCTTGACGGCCTCATGGCCGTGGCGACGCTCGTGCTTATCGCCATATACAGCCCCGTGCTGACATGCATCATCGTCGCCAGCGTCAGTGTGTATGCCCTGCTCCGCATCGCGTACTTCCGCTCGTTCCAGGAAGCCAATCTCAGCCAGATTGTGATGAACGCCCGGCAGCAGACCAGCCTCATGGAGTCCATCCGTGGTGTGCAGACCATCCGGCTGAACAACCAGGCAGCCATGCGCTCCGCGCGTTATCTCAATCACACCGCTGACGCGCTCAACACGCAGGTCTCCGTGCAGCGGCTGACCCTAGCCTTTGACGCGATGAGCGGATTGTCTTCCGGCCTCCAGCGCGTGGGAGTCCTGTGGCTGGGCGCGTGGCTGGCACTGAAGGGCGATATGACGGCGGGCATGCTCATGGCCTTTGTCAGCTACGCAGACCAGTTCACCACGCGTGCTACTGGCTTTGCCGACTACCTCATCCAGTTGCGCCTGCTCAGACTCCAGGGCGAGCGCCTTGCCGACATCGTGATGATGCCGCCGGAACAGCACCTCCACGGCACCTATGCGGGCCCCACGCCGGCGCCGTCCATCCGGTTCGACAATGTCAGTTTCCGGTATTCGGAGTCGGACCCGTGGATCCTGCACCGGGCGTCGTTTGAAATTGCTGCCGGGGAGTGCGTGGCCATTGTCGGGCCCTCCGGGAGCGGCAAGAGCACTGTCTTGCGCCTTCTCCTCGGGCTCCTGGACCCACAGGCGGGCAAAATTTACGTAGGTGGCATCGAGTTGTCGCAGCTCGGCAAGAGCGCACTCCGGTCTTTGCTTGGAACCGTGTTGCAAGACGACAAGATGTTTGCAGGAACTGTGTCCGACAACATCTCCTTCTTCGATGACGACGCAACGCCCTCCGATGTCCGCGACGCCGCAAGGCGCGCTGAAATCGACGACGACATCAGCGCCATGCCAATGGGCTACCACTCCTTGGTCGGCGACATGGGGTCGAGCCTCTCGGGGGGTCAGCAACAACGGATTTTTCTCGCGCGGGCCCTGTACCGGAAGCCGTCCATTCTCGTTCTCGACGAGGCCACCAGTCATCTGGACATCGAACGGGAACGTCGGATTGCAGCGCTCTTGAAAGAGATGCAGATGACGCGGGTCTTGGTCGCCCACCGACCGGAAACCGTCTCGACGGCTGACCGGGTCCTTGTTCTTTTGAACGGCCAGCTGATTGCAGCGAGCATCCAGACCGCCAGTCCGTCCACGGCCGATGCCGACGAGACAGAGGCAGCGTGAAGCTTCTGCCCATTGAGATTTGTCTGGTGCCGGCCCCTGTCGCCGGCCCGGATGACAAACCGAAGTCCGGGACGGTGAATTTCCGGACACCCTCACATGGAAAAGATTGCAATGCGTACTCTTACTAAGGACGAGCTTGAGTTGGTTGCGGGTGGCCTTGATACGATTGTCGTTAACGGGCCAGGTGGCTCGGGTGACGGCGGCGGCAATGGCGGTTGGGGCGGCGGTGCCGAGGGCGGCAGCGGCGGCGGTGGTGGTGGCGGCAGTGGCAGCGGCAGCGGTAGTGGTGGCGACAGTCCGGCACACGGTGACGCGCCGCCGGTTGATGCAAACTTCACGTTCCACGCCTCCGACAACGCGCAGTCGCCGGGTGTCAACCACGGCAACTGGACCTTGTCTGCGGGGGACTGGGCCTTCTCGGGCGCCATGGACATCACCGACGCCGGTCACATCAACACCCTGTCTGCCAATGCGAGCCTGACGACGCCGAACGGAACCTTCGTGTTCAGCTCGTCGAGCCCGGGCACGGGCTTCGTCCCGAGCGTGGTCGGCGGATATGACTGGGATCTCGGAAACGGGTTGCAGCTTCACTTTGATGCTGGCTTCAACACCGGCAACGACGAAGTGTCTGCCCATCTCCAGGTCAAATACACTTTCTGATTCACCGGAGGGGCGCGCGCGCCCCTCCACCATTTAGGTAAGACTTCCGTGACCAACGCTCATACCAGATTGTGCCTCCTGACCGCCCTTCTCTCCGCAAGCCTTGCGTCGGCGAGTGTCGCGGCGCAAACCCCCGGCAAGCCTGCACTGAAGTACAACGACATGTCCGACAACACCGGCGTCATCAAGGCGGTCGAAAGCGGAGACAGTGAGGCGTTGCTCGCGCTGGAGAAAAGGCCGCCCTCGCCGCTGACTGCCCTGTTTGCGAAGGCTGCCCGCGCGCGCATCGGCATGGATTTCCAGGCATCAACGGCGGCAGCAAACCAGTGCATTGAAGAGAGTCAGAAACAGAAAAACATGGTCCAGGAGCTTGCCTGCGCCATGCTGAAAGCCGGCAACGAGCTCCTCCAGGATCACCCCGGCGAGTGGGCGCGACAGCTGAATGCCATGAGGACGAAATTCTATCCTCTGCTGCGGCAATCGCAGGGTCAGGCGTTCGCGTTGAGCGATCTCGAGAAGATCCCGGATTACGCACCGTTCCTGCAGTTCAAAGACGACGTTGCCATCGAAGGCAACAGCGGCGCGCCGTGGTCCCTCGGCATCCACGTTCTCAAGAAGGGCCCGCTCAATCCGGTATCAACCATTGAGCCCATGGCAGTCGAGGTCCGCTCCGGGGAGACCCGTTTTGATGCGGTGCTCGACACCGCAGGGCTCATGTCCCTGCTCAACAGCCCGACAGCGGAAGCTCTCGGCATTCACGCCATTCCCCACTGGATTTCGACCGGTAGCGGCGACTCGGGGCTTGGCACGGTGCCTTCCCTCTCCATCGGCCAGGTAACCTTGCGCAATGTGCCCATTGCGGTGGGGTCGTCGGGCACCCCCAACGTCATCGGGCTGGGCACCTTGCGCCAGCTGGGCCAGGTCACCTTTTCGTCGAAGGTGGTTGTCGTCGGTGCAGATGCCCCGGCCCGTTGCCAGACCCATCCCCTCGTCATGCGCTCCACCCTCATTGGGACCGCGCCAAAGCTCATTGTTCCCATCGAGGTCAATGGCGGCCGCGTGCGCGCCGTGCTCGACACCGGCTTTACGGGGGTGCTTGACCAGTACGGCACGGACAACCCCGACGAGCTCAACGGCAAGGTCGAACAAACCATGCAAATCACGGCGCAGGGCCCCGTTGCTTCGACGTATGTGGTCAAGAGCAAACAGATTGGTCTCGGAGACGCAAGCCAGCAGGTCGCCGTCCGGGTGCGCGCGGCAAAGTCTGGCGTGATCTATGTGGCCGGCCTCAAGCTTCTCGACGGCACCAGCGCCTATATCGATTTCAACCGCCGGGTGATGTGCTTTGGCGGTTGAGGCAGGCTCGCTGACGTTGAAGCGGGCGCAATGAAGACGGCCCGCACCCGAACGGCTGCGCCAGCTCAGGCCACGATAAAGGTGGTGACCCGGCAAGCGGTGGTGCCGCCGACGGCCGCCAGCCTTTCACCTCGGTTGATTGATATGGCCCGGGAAGCGGATTTATTGCTGCCGTCCCTTGGGATTTTTCCTCTTCACCTGGCGGTGTCCGAGCTGGTGCCGGAAGACGACGCCGTTTGGACGGCGCTCGAGCATCCGCTGTCGTTTGCAGCACCGGCCTCAGAAGTGGCTGACGGCTGGTTGCGCACGCAAGACGAGCTGCGCACGCTCCAGCACCGCCAGGACGCCCTTCGGGACGCGTTGGCGGCCCCTGACATCGAATCACTCATGCGCTTGCTCCCGGCTCTTTGTAGTGGCGTCACCGGCCGTGCGGCCGTGACCCACCCTTCTGGCAGAAACCGGACCGAGCCTTTCATGGGCGTCAGCGTCGCCTTCCTCTCCCCCGAGGAAGGCATCGCATCATTTGAGCGCATGCGCGTGTGGCTTCGTGAGAATGCCGACCTTCCAGCGGTCATACGCGCGAGTGTGGCCCTCGCCACCGTGACCAACGTGCATGCCTTCGGCGACGGCAACGGCCGCGTGGCAAGAATCCTTGCCAACCACGTGCTGCTGGCCAACACCGCCCCGGGCGCTTACGTCCCGTTGCATGAATACGCCCTGGGCAGCCGCAGGAGCCTCACGTTTCGCATCCGGGAAGCGGAGCTGCGGAACGACTGGTCCGGTCTTGTCGGCTTTGTCTCCACGGTGGTGACCCACTGGGCGACCCGTTCCACCACATAAACCCGCCTACACCCATTATTGGACCCGCCATCATGGACACCCGGACGCATCAGGACCCTGCGACAGAACGATTCCTGGCAGCGGCGGCGGCCTCGTTTCCGGTCTTTACACCGAGCGAGCGCGAGAGCACGCCCCAGAACTCGACCCCGTATGTCATTGGCATCGACAGCTTCAAACGGATAGCGTCCACGTGGCCCGGCCGGGAGGATTTGGTCGGCAAGCTGGTTGCAGCACTGGACGGGGCCACCCACGCTGGCATCGCGGTTGACTTCGTGCTCATCGGCGGCAGCTTTACGGTCCTTGCCAACAGTGCCCCCCGCGATCTGGATGCGGTGTGCCTTTACCGCGTGGCCGATGAGCACCTGTTCGACGCCGGCCAGCTGAAGGTGCTCCAGTCGGCGTGGAAAAGACTTGGCCTGGACGCCCGGCTGGTTCCCTGCGATGGCGACCCACTCGTTCTCATCAAGACCATTTCATACTTCAGCGTTCTGTATTCCAAAAAGACCGGAGACATGGTCGTCAAGCAGGGCCTGGTGCTGGTCGATTGCAGGGACAACGGCACGTGATGGACAACGACATCCGCGCCATTGCCATGTACCTGCCGCAATTCCACCCGGTGGAGGAAAACGACACGTGGTGGGGAAAGGGCTTTACCGAGTGGCGCGCAACGAGCCGCGCGCGCCCTGCCTTCGAAGGCCACCTCCAGCCGCATGAACCAGCGGATCTGGGCTTCTACGATTTGCGCGTCGGGAAAGTCCGGCAGGCACAGGCTGACCTTGCCCGCACCTACGGCATCCACGGTTTTTGCTATTACCACTACTGGTTCGACGGCAAGCGCATCCTCGAACGCCCTCTCGACGAGGTCCTCCGGCTCGGCTCCCCCGACTTTCCGTTCTGCCTTGCCTGGGCAAACGAGCCCTGGGTCAGGAGCTGGACCGGCCAGCCGGACGATACGCTCGTCCCGCAAAGCTACGGCGAAGGCTGGGAAACCCGGTTTTTTCTCGACACCCTGCCTTACCTGAAGGACCCCCGTTACATCAGGGTCAAGGGTATGCCCTTGCTGCTCGTGTCCCGGGCGCTTGCCATCCCCGACGTCGGCCGTTGCGCAGCGCTCTGGCGAGCACTGGCGACGTTGCACGGACTCGATGGCCTGTATCTCGCCGCCGTCCAGTCCAAAGACATGGTCGACCCCCGCTTGTGCGGATTCGACGCGGCCGTGGAATTTCCACCGTTTGGCGCGCCGATCCTCCGGTATCCGAACGCATCGCTTCCTGGCAAGGCGCCGGAGTTCCAGGGAACCGTTGCCTCCTACGAAGGGTTCGTCGACACCTGCCTCGAGAAAGACAACCCGCCGTACACGTGGTTTCGCGGCGTCATGCCCGGATGGGACAACTCGCCCAGACGCGGCGACCACGCTATGCTTTTTGCCGACGGCTCACCCGCCATCTATGAGCGCTGGGTTTCTGGCGTGTCCAGGTGGACCCATCGTCACAGGGAAGACAGCGAACGACTGGTGTTTGTCAACGCTTGGAACGAATGGGGAGAAGGCGCGCACCTCGAACCTGATCTTGCATCGGGTCACGCCTATCTCGAAGCAACGCGGGCAGGCCTTGCCTGTGTCCTGGTCGAGAGCGCCATCGAAGTCTGACCCGGACATCCCGCTTCGTAGCGAACCGCCGCGCAGTGCGAACGCGGTTACCGAGGGTCTGGCGTGGCTGTCATGTTGCCATTGTCGATGACCCAGCGCGTCTTGGCCTTGCCAGCGGCGTCAAACAGTTTGAGTTCCCCGCCTTTTCCCCGAGCGGTCAGCTCAAGCAGGCTCTTGTCTCCGACAGCGGCATCGGGATTTTCAAGAACGAAAGTGGCGGACCTGTCCTTGTCATCGACATACATGCCGATGGCGTCGCGCTCGGGATAATCAAACGCAATGCCGCCCCGACCATTGCTGAGCCATGACATGCCACCGCGCTCGTTGCCGTCAGTGTCGTGGAGCGTAATGCCGACGCCCGCCCCAATGCGGTGGAAATTCGCCGGAACCACCCCTTTGATTTGGGGTGTAAAGGAATCGCCGACCGTCAGCCTGTCATGACCCTTCTCGTCCAGGAACTCCATCGCGGCCGTCCGCTCATCGTGGCGGATGCGAGCCGGAACGTCCGGAAACGGCGCACCGATGAGAATGCGGGGATGACCGTTGGCATCCTCAATCACGAGTCCCTTGGCGTGAATGACGTCGGGCTGGCTCCGTGTGGGTCCGGCGACGGCGAAGGTCGTGCCCAATCCCATACAGAGGACTGCCAATGCGCCGCAGATGACGGTGAGCTTCGTGTTGCGGGCCTCCAGTGTGGCCAGCCGTGTTTCGATGTCCATGTCTTCCCTTTTCGATTGGCACGCATTGTGCCATGCATGTGGATGCTGTTTGCCCGCAAAGGGTTTATAGCATCGGTGCGTCGGAATTCGGAGGACACCGTCACGGCGCCGAACAACCGTCGTTTTACGCGTGGAGATCCTCCCCGCCATGCCTCAGTGAAGCGATGGTGGGGTCCCGGCCTCGCTCTAGACAGTGATGCAATGTGGCCCCTCCAAACGTCGCTGAGCCCGTCCGCACATCGCTCGCCCGGCTCACCATCAGGGCGGTTCCCCGAGAGCTCTGGCAATACAATGAGGGACACGGGCATGCGCCGACGAAAGTGCCAGGTGCCACTTGGGGATTTGACGAGGTAGTGCGGGATGCGCATGCGAGACCTTATGTGTCCCGAAATGTGTCCCGATTGCGTATTTCGCTGACCACTCCAAGTAACTGCTTTTACTATGACATTAGTGGTATGGCGGAGAGAGTGGGAGACCGTACGTCGATCCACCCCACCCCGCAAAACATGCCTTTTTCGGTGGCGACCGCCCGCAACAAAGTGCCTAGGGAAGGTGTCCACGCAACGTAGCACCCGCCGCGCGCTGAATCCACGTCGGCTGCCCCTCTCATCAAGGCGCCGCTTGGGTGATAACATCTCGCGCCGATCGCGAAACTCACGACGGTAGTCGTTCGCCCCTTCCCAAGATCGAACAGCTGTATCGACGAAGGCAAGATACTTCAGAGAGGCGCCGAGGGATGTCTCGAAGGGCAGGCTGACGTCGTCCGTAGAAAGCTCAACCCATCGTTTCAACTCGCTCAAGTCTTTAATCGGCAGCACGTCGCATCCTGACGGTTCGGATGCCCGCACCCGGCGCGCGCAGTCTTCGGCGCCGCGCAGTCACTGGGAAATATTTGGCGTCAAGCGCGGCCATTCTTCCGCCCGCGGCGCTACAGGCATGATCGGCTCATGCCTGTAGCAGCTGAATTGGCAAAGACCACAGCCCCTCACGCCTTGGTGCGCCCGGTCTCATATCGCAAGAGACCGCCAGTTTGCATATCGGCCAAGACGTCTGCGAACTGTTCCGACTTATCGGCAGAAACACTGAGTGCGAGCAGATTTTCTGACGACCATTCCATGATAGGACCTTCCGTTTCGATGCGCTCAAGCGCGGCCTCCCGGCGGTCTGGTGCCACATCCCCGAACCATACTCGATACGTCCACTGCCCCGACGGCTTTGGAATCTCGAGGATGCTGCGGTCGGCGTCTACGACTACTTCATCTCCCAAAGAAAGGTCATAGGCGAAAAAAGAAATACAGCACAGTACAAAGCGGGTATCGCTCAGCCTCTCCCACCATAGCTGTTCCCAATGGCGCTCGTCGCCTTCACCTTCGATAGGCATCCGAAAAACGAAATTCGACCGCACCCGCCAAACCGGGTCTGCATGCACCGCGACATAGTCTCCCTGCTGATACTTCATGCTTCTATTCCGACTGAAAAGTTCGTCGCTGTGTCGTACCAATGCAACATCATGCCGATGGAACTCGCAGCAATACTGCAAGATTTTCCACCACAGGGAACTCGTCCACTACTTTCCACCAGGGTCGGCCACCTCGACCGACGTAGCATCAATTAGTTCGAGACCAAGATCGCGACACGCGGCAAGACGAATAACAGCACCTCTTCCGCTGGCGTCGCTTCGAACGATTCCTGTCGCCTTTACGCGGTGGCCGTCGAGCAGCGAAGCCTTGCCCGAGAGCACGTCGTAGTTCATCAACGAAATACATTTCCGGGTCTCCCACCGTTCATGGTCGTTCCAGCTTGCCCAAAGGTTCTGGTCCTCACTGCGGAGAGTAATCCACGCGGTGAGCGTGACTCGCTTCCCGTTGTAAAGGTCGGGGTGCGCGAGAACATCTTCCATACGAGTGGTCGCCCCCTGATTTCCACCGGCAGGGATGGAGCACGAAAACAACAAGAGTGACGCTGTCAGTAGTGAAACCTGTGCTCGCATCATCAATTCTCCGGGCCCGAAAAGTCAGGTCCAAGTTGCTGCTTGTCTAAACTTTTCTGAAGCGCGTCCGATTCATGTGCCGACATACGACCCTCCAACATCTGGAACTGAAGTCTGCCATTCACCAATTCCGTCACACCGACCCGTCCCTCACTCACTACGCCGTTCGGGAGACCCTGTGCGAGGGGCCGAGCGTCTGCAGGGCTGACTACGCCGTCGGAACGCCCATCAATATGACCGTGTATGACAGCAACGGCATCCTCCGGCTTTGCGGCTGTTGCGGAGTCGGTTGTGCGACTACTCGAAGTAGTAGCGTCGGTTGACGCTATGGCGCCAAGTTCTCCTTTGGCATCCCGCTTGATGAAACCGATTTTCTCTTTCGTTTCTTTTGCGCTAACACTTACCGCACCCATGCCCGATACCATGGCGGCACGCACCGTCGGCGAAGCTTGAACGGTCTCTCCAGCTGACCGACTAGCGTTGTACGTGTCAGACTGAATGCAGACAAACTTGCTTTGGCCAGGGCAGGATGAGCGTCCATCAAGGTCAATGTTCGTTATTGGGTTGTCGTTGGCGTAGCTGTAGCGGTTGAACCCATGAGAATCTCCGGCCTTGAGCATAACGGGATCCCGACTGAGGAAGCGACCCGCCGTGGGATCGTAGTATCTCGCTTGCATGTAGATGAGCTCCGAGTCCGGGTCGTTCACGTGGCCCGAATAACCTGGTCCGACTTCTGGCGCGCCGAGCGCCTGAATGCCGTAGGGCCGGTAGTCGGCGTTGCTGATGACATTGCCGGCCGCATCAGCCTTGGCCAGAACCGTCCCTTGGGGACTGGTGTAGTAATAGGTCACCGTCGCCGCAGCGAATGCCCCCTGGGCGAATGCGAGGGCGAAACCGGTAACTGTCAGGAAGACAGCAATACGGGGTGGCGCCCTGCGCACAGGCCAACCTGATGCCGTGATACCGATGCAGCGTTGCCTAATCCGGTCGAGAATCTGCTTCATCATGTCGGTTGCCTGTCCTTGCATTGGTTTTGCTGGAATTGGGCCTTTTATCGTCTCAGGGGCGCCGATGGGTGCCACGAGACGAGCGTATTTGTAGATCCCTTCCCGTGCCGCGCTTGCCAGCGCACATATGGCAAGCGCTACTCGCGCCGCCGAACCGGCCGACGACGCGATACCGACACATCACGGATTCGCCGTTTCAGACTCACTCCAGCCAGAACAGCCCGAAGCGTTACAGGCGCGAACAACATAAGTAAGCCGTGCCCCCGCGTCCTGCAGGTTGCTGTAAAACAGCTCCGCCCCGCCATACACCGATATGTTGTTTTCCAGCACCTCGTATCGCGTCGCGTACGGCTGCGCTGCCCAGACGACCCTCACTGTTCGCTTGTCACGGTTGACGACATGCACGGTCGCTGTAGGGCGCGGCGGCGTTGGGGGAATGTTCGACACCGTGACTGCGACCTGGTTGCTCCAGTTCGTGCATGCCGACGCGTTGCAGCCCTGAACCAGGTAGTAATACGTCCCGTTCCCCCGTCCCGCTGTAGACCAGGACTGTGATGCCGAGTACTGGACTGCCGTCCAACCCGCACCGTTGATGTTTTCGAGTAGGTTGTAGACCGTTGCCCCCGGAGAGGCAGACCAGTTGAGGCCGTAAGCACCATTGGTGCTCGTCCCACCGCCGTTGAGGGTCGGCGGTGTGGTGGGCGGCAGCAGAACGGACACGGGTGCACTCGTCGTGTATCCGCTACAGCCGTTGGCGTTACAGGCCCGCACTCGGTAATACCAACCGGCTGACACACCCTCGTTGACGGTCGCAGACGTTGCCCCGCCAACGTACACCTCGGTCCAGGCTCCGGTGTAGGTGTGCTCAAGACGGTAGAGGGTCGCGTAAGGCGCCGCCGGCCAGCTGACCGGCACAGCACCCGTCGAAGTGGCGGGAACCGTGATGCCGGACGGGGCCGGGGGAATGTGCGCGACGGTGACGGTGTTTGACACCGTCGGGTCCCCGCAGCCGATGGCATTGCAACCCCGCGCACGGAATGCATAGGTTCCGTCCGCCGGATTGCTGACGGTCGCCGTCCTGGCCGTTCCGGTGTAGACGACCGTCCATGTCGCGCCGCCGTTGTACTGCTGCTCGAGCTTGTAGCTCGTGGTGTTGGCCGTCGCGGACCAGGTCACGGTGATGGTGGCAAGGTCACCCGACAGTGCCGTGCTCGTCGACGCAGGTGGCACCGGCGCCCGAACGGACGCCGGCATGTTGAACGTCCCGGACCCGGTGAGCTGGGTATCTGCGCCACCGGTGACGGAAATGCCATTCACATACAGGGGCTGCCCGGCATAGGCGATCCGGTCTGCCTCGGCAAATGTGATGGTGAAGCGGTACGCGCTGCCCGTTGAGTGGCATTGCGACTGCAGGGCCGCCTCACTGGCGAGGTTGGCGTGATACACGCCGACAGCGGTTCCCGTCCCCGTAGGTCCGCCGGCATAGAGCCGGACGTCGAGCGAGGTCGGCAAGCCGGTCGAGCACGTCCATCCGCCCAAGGAGGCGCTTGCCCCCTCCACAAACCGGTCGATGGCGCCGATAACGACTGAATTGGTCGCTTTGGCGCTCGCAATGAGCTTCTTGCCGAGATAGACGTAGTTCGTACCATTGGTCGATGCATTGTCGTACTCGAACATCAGCTGACCGGCGCTGTTGTAAGCGTAGTAGGTCGTGGCCGAGGGGGTTTTCTTCTCCACCCGACGTCCAGCCGCGTCGTACAGGTAAGTCCCGCCGTTCGCTGCTGTGGCCACAAGCCTGTTTGCTTCGTCGAAGGTCAGCGTTTTTGCGTCCTTGACGACGGTATTCCCGCGAGCGTCGTAGGTGAACGCGTGAACCTGTCCGGACGCATTGCTGATGGACGTGAGGAGGTTCGAGTCGTTGTACGTGTACGTGTTGGTGCCACTGCTGTTGACGATGCTGCGAATGTTGTTGAGCGTGTCGTAGGTGTACGTCTCGCTGCCCCACAGGTTGTCGGCGGTTGCCGAAGTCAGGCGATTGAGACCGTCGTAGGTCATCACCTTCCTGCGTTGCCCGTTTCCAGCGACGTCATTGATTGCCGCCACATTGCCGGCGGGGTCGTAGACGAAGTCCTCGCTGACGTTGAAGACCCCACCCTTGGCGTAAGTAAAATTGCTGGGCAATTTGCGGTCGTTTTTCTCTGCCGAGTACACGGCACCATTGCCGAGGTTGAAAGATGCCACGTCCCCGTCGGGGAAATAGGCGATGGACGTCGCGTAATTTTCCACCGACGTCGGGCGACCCATCGCATCGGGGTGGTACTGCAGGATGTCCCCGTTCGGGTAGTGCACCTTGCTCAAGGCACCGTTGCCGTCGTACTCATACCCGAGTGCCCAGTTCCACCCGTCAACGGCGAGCACCTCCGCGGTCAGCGCGCCCAGCTTGCTGTGACCGAATGTCCAGGTCACCTTGTCGCCAACCGTCGAACCGGATGGATTGCCGAGGGCATCGTAGGAGAACGTACTGGCCGGGGTGCCCATCGGGTAGGTGACCGACGTCAGGCGGTTCATCGCGTCGTAACCGCGCACGGTCTTTGCGGCCTCGGCCACCTGGTCCCGACCGCAGCCTGCGTCATTGAATGACGCGCCGGAGACACTCCAGACCAGATTGTCGGCAGCATCGTAGTCCATGATCTGACTGCCGGACTCCGGCTCGAACGACCGGCACAGACGCCTGTCGTCGTCGTAGGTCATCGTTTTCGATATCGTCTTGCCGGAGTCAACCTGGCTAATCGACCTCGGATTGCCCAAGGTATCGCGGCTGATGGTTTGCTCGACACCCTCTTCGCCCACGACGCGGGTCACGCTCCCATAGGACGGTTGATCAAAGGCTTGTCCCCATATCGAGGTCTTCTTGCCGCGAGGATCCGTCGTTCGTTTCTCGCCGCCCGGCAGGTATTCGGTCGCGGTATAGAGGTCGCCAAGTTCGGAGTGCTGGAAGGACTGGGTCGGGCGACCCAGCGCGTCATAACGGTCAGCGACACCAAAGTCCATCGCCGCCAGTGCGGGCAGCGTGCCATCGCCGTTGCGCGAATACGCGTACGAATGGAATGTCTTTCGCCCCTTCCAGTCGTAGTCTGTGCGCGTGCTTGCCGACGGCGTTCCATCGGTGCCGTAAGTGTCATCGATAACCGGCCGAAGCATGGCGTCGAAGGCGGTGAGTTGGACCTTGGCGCCCTGAACGACCGAGCGCTGCCAATGCGCACCGGGCAAACCACGCGTGGCGTCGCCAGCGAACGCGTAGCTGAAGGTCTTCGTGTTCCAGGGAATTGAATCGTCCGCAGGGTACGTGATGCTGGCGATGCGTCCGATGGCGTCGTAGCCGTAGGTCGTCGTCGCACCCACCTGGTTGGTAATGGCGGCGATCTGGCCGAAGTCGTCGACCTGCAGGCTCTGCGTCGTCACCACGGGCGCGGCAGGATAAGTAATCGTCTGGGGAATGCCCCGCTTGTAGTTCGAAAGTGCGGTGGTGTGGCCGTTGCCGTCGGTGAAAGTCGCAAGCTCTCCCTGCCCATCAAACGTGTAGTCAACGACTTTCCGTCCAAACCTGTAGCGCTGGGAAAGCGTGAGATTCGTCAGCTCATAGACATCCCGGCTGACGACAACCCCTTCAGTCAGGTTCTCAGCCTGCAACGGGATGCCCAAAACCCAGCGTGCGAAGAAAGCCGGGGCGTAGTCCGGAGAGTCTTCCTGAAATGTCGTCTTCTCGGTGACCCCGTATCCCAGCGAGCTGCTGCGCTGAATTTGAGTGGGCCTCGCAAACGCGTTGAACGCGGTCGCGCTCCATGTGTAGGTATCGTTCTCGGACGTCACGACCTGAGTGCCTACCGGAAAGCGCTGCCGGTACTGCGCCTCGTTGACGCGGTTCGACGGAGGGAAACCCCAGTACTGTGGGTAAGCCGCAGCACGACCGTCCTTGCTCGTGCCGTCCAGGTTCTTTTCGGGGTTTACATACTGGTATTCAGTGAGGCGGCGACGGGTGGTGCTGTCGGCTGCTCCATCAAAAACCTCTTCCGTTTGAAGCAGGCTCTCGGACCAGTCGTAAACATTGCTGAAGGTGCTGCGTTCTGCGTGCAGGTCAGGATACGTCACGGTCGTCGAGACCGTGTTCGGGCACCCGTTGGTGCAATTGATTGACCAGCTCTCGTTGGAGGGCGAGTAGGCATAGTTCCAGATTTGCGGTTGCTCCGGCGTGGCGACGCCCGCGCCGTAGACCTGCTTTTGCGTGATGCCCATACCGTACGACGCGTTCGGAATCAGTGCGTGTGTACCCGGCCCACTGGGACTCGGGGATGTGTTCGTGCCGGCGGCACACACACGGCTCACGTGTGATCGGCCGCGCTTGAGAGGCGTGACATTGAAGGTTCCGGTCAATCCCGACGGATGCGTGATGCTGCCGGTATAAGGCCTGCCGAGATTTCCTGGCTCACCAATGGCGTCGCACGTGCCCGCTGAAGACATGTCGACCCAAGCATTGAGTCCAAAGTCACCCAGATTGAAGGACCAGGCCGACCCATCCGGTTGCGTCACGGAGGTCAGCGTGTTGAGGAGTCCCTGCTTCGTATAGGCGTACGTCCAGGTTCGGGTGCCAGCCGCCCCGCCCTGCACGGTAACGCCGTGGACGCGGGGCGTTCCGGCGTCATAGGCAATCGTGACATGCCGGCCATCGCTCGCCGTGATATCCGTGACAAGGTCACCGCTGTAAGCATAGGTGACCCAGTTGCCAAACCGGTCCTCGATGCGGGTGACCAGCATGCGACCTTCGCGGCGAAGCAGCAGGTCGGAGTCAAGCGCGTTCGGCTTGAACGTGCCATCAGCTTTGGCCGCCCGGTCGCCCGGACCCGCATCGAGGGCTCGCGTGATGTTTGGCATGTAGCGGTAAGACAGGTGGTCCAGCCAATACTTCGTTCCGTCCGGGCCTACTGCAAGAAAACCTTCGGTCGTCGGATCGTTGCTCGCTTGGGGGAGGCAGCCAACCGCCCAGTCTTGCTTGGTTACAATCGGGTAGACCAGTCCACCGACTCCGGGCGTAGCGGTGTTCTCTGCCGACCGTTGCAGCAGCTCCTGGCTTCCTTCGCCGGGAATGTGAAGCTGGTAACCGGTCCACCACGATGCCGGCTCCCAGTCCGCACGTTCAGAATCCCCACCCGGCGCGGCCACACTTGGCGGCGCGCGAAAATCGCTGCAGATGGTTTTTGGATTGGTCGAGGCGACAAGCCAACCCTTGACGTTATTTTGATTGGCGGTGGTCGTGGTGATGAGGGGAAGCTCAATGTCCCAGTCGCCAAAGGCGCGGTTTTGCAAATCCGGCCTGTCATCCATGCTGTGGAGAATGAACTCCCGACCGACAGTGATGGTTGGCCCGGTGCCGGTGACCGTGACGTCGACCTGGCGGAAGGACAGGCTGCCGTCATAAAGGCCGATGCGCTCACCGAAGGGATTGTCGCCAAGGGGCTGGATGTCCTGGGACACCTGGATGAGTTTTTTGTACTCGTCCTCGGGCTGCGCGTTGCTTTGTGCCAAGACGGATCCTGTCACTGACGCCAGCACAGTCGCAATCAATAGAGCCCTGGAGATACTCACACCGCGCCGCACACGACCGAAGGCCGTGTCTTGCATCGTCAACATCATTCCCTTGTCCCCTGTAAACCGGGCCTTTTCAGGCCATGAGTGGTGTTTCCGTGGCTTTCTTTCGGCGCAAGCCTGCAGACAGATGCTGCGACGCGCACCGACGCGTCGCGCATCTGTCCCCCTCCTTAACGAAATGTCTGACCATCCCCGAAGCCGCGTCGCTCACAGCACTGGAGGCGCTGGATGTGCCGTCTTCGGTCTTTCCGGCATAGCAGCGTCGGCTGCCCTGACGCTCAGCACCGCGTCGGCGAACGGCGCGCCTTGCAGGTCAAAATCGACTGTCCAGCCCTTGCCCGACTCAATGGTCAGATTCCCACCGTTCCGCACGACGGCGTAGAGACCGTTCTTCCCGGCGACGCTCTGGGGCGAAAGGACCCGCTTTCCCCCGACACACACAACCTTGAACGAAAACCAGGTGCCCCCGACCTTGTACCGGTCGGTTCTGCCGGTGTCCTCACACGCTGCTTGCAAATTGTCGCTCGCCAATCCGTACGCTGGCCTTGTCGAACCTTTCTCCGTCCAGCCGACGAGTTGTATCCGACCTCCACTTCGCGGGGCCAGGACCATCAGTCCGCCAAGCGGTGTCCACCTGGATGACGCAGGGTCATCAGCGTGTTCGCCCATCACCTTGTCGAGGTTGGCAAACGCATCGCTCATGACTTTTTGGGGAGATGGATTCTGAGCCATTGCTTGCGGCACGGAGGTAGCCAAAGTGGTGACCCAACCAAGTACCCAAATGAGTCTCCGGCGCGTCATTTGCATTGACGCCGCTTGCAGAGCTCGTCAGCCGCCTTCTGTCCCATGAAGTGCACGGCATTGCTCATGTCATCAGGCGACATGCCCGGCTGCCAAAGATGCCAGGCAGAGATGTTTCTCACGCTTTCATTGAACAAGGCCTGCGTATTGAACGCATGCTTCTCGCTCAATTCCACGTCCGCCCGACGATGCAAATCGAAAGGTCGATTGCTCTGCCTCTGTGACAACCATTCGGTCACGACTTTGCCAATCGGCAACGCGGGAATGGCAGCCAGCGACTGAGGCGAAGGAAATGCCGTCTGCGTGGCGGGAGGTAAGGGCGGGGGTGCTTGGTTTGGCAATGCCGGTGCGTGCTGGTTGGCAATGGCCTGCTGCGCCGCTTCGCGCATCAGTTGCTGGACGTACGGCTCGTTGGCGAGTGTCCCGATTTTCTCAACCGCCTCCATCGCAAAGGCATGGTCTTCCTTGCCCTTCGCTTCTACTTCGATTGAACCATCCGGTTTTCGGATGAGGCGGTAGTGGCGACCTTCGCCCGTCAGCCCCGCGATGATCTCGGCAACGTCCTTCTTCCCTGCCATGCCCAACTTCCGCACATAGGTGTTGAGCTCATCATACGCACGCCAAAGAGTGAGTGCGACGTCGCGGGCAACGGGCAGGTCACGGGTGCCAAGGGTCCGCTTGATGACGGGTTTGTTGAAGATGTCAATGAGCGACACGGGCATGCGCCGACGGAAGTGCCAGGTGCCAGACGGGGTTTTGACGAGGTAGTGCGGGATGCGCATGCGAGACCTATGTGTCCCGAAATGTGTCCCGATGGCAATTTTTCCTGACCAATACAAGGAATTGCTTTTTACTTGGAAAAATACGGTCTGGCGGAGAGAGTGGGACACGATCAACCGACTCTCCCCCAACGCTTCGGACACTTCCGGTGTGTACGGGAATGTGTACCGGGATCCTAGCGGGTCGGATGGGTCTGTCAATGGCGAAGAATATTTCCGCCTACCCCCTTGACGAGGCCGGGATCCTGGTTATCGTTGATGAAGAGATGCAGCACGGTGTGCCACGGTGAACGTGGCTTAGAAAAAACGGTGCCTGGTTTGACCATGCGCAATAGCTGCATCTTTGAAGCCGTCCTTCGGGGCGGCTTTTCTGTCGCCCTGCTTCCGCCTGCCCCGCCCGAGCGCCACTCCCTGGCCAGAGATTGCGCGAACGAGCATGTGACGAGAAACGCTGCCACGGATCGTCATGGCCGCCAGGAGCCAGCTCAAAAGGGATATTCGTTAAGTGGACAGACCGCCAAACTGCTGAAGCGCGCCTCCCACGATTGCGCCGCCCACGGCACCCACAACGAGTATCGCGCCGCCTATGGCCTGTCGTACAAAGTATCTGTGTCTTTCAGAAAGAATCATTTCCTTGGCTACGCGCGTCCCTTTGCTGTCCTCTCCGCGAACGTAGCGCTGAGGGTGGAAGATGAAGTTAAAACTGTCCGACCATGATGAGAACTCGAGCCACTTTTCTCCCTGCTCGCGTGCCAGCTCTTTCGCCTTGTCGCGGACGCGCAGCATATGTTCTATGTTTATGAGAATGTAGATGATCCCAGGACTTGCTCCCAAAAAAAATCCGAGCTCAAATGATTCCATAGTGCTACTCCGGCGGATTCGCCGCATCTCGACAAGCCGTCCTTCGGGACGGCTTTTTTAGTGGCGCTGCTGTGCCTCGAGATGCGATGGCAGCCGCGCCGCAAAGGCGGGCGTCATAGCCACAGTCAACGCCCGCCCCTTCCTGACCGACGAACCGAGCTCACAGTACGACCTGACGACGGTCCCCCGGCCGACGTCACGCCCCTCCAACGCTGCCGTGTATTTCGGAGCTCCTTCTCCACCAGTTATCCATTAGCGCTGAAATGGCTTGCGGTCATGGCTTTATTCTTTCACTCAGGTCCCGGGCAACAAGCCTGCCGCCGTCAACACTTCGTCTCGCGAGGTCATACAGCTGAATCGGTTTCCCAATCGCATACTCAGCGGCATTCTGACTGTCCTCGGGGTGTCGGCAAGACCGGCCCCAACATGGCATCCCCTTCAGAATCGAAACGATGAGAACTCTCTCAGCCCTTCCGGACAATGGCACCCCATCCAGTGTACTCAGCGCGAAAAAGCCGCGCGACGCAATGTAGAAGACCAGACGCCATGATCAGGCGAGAGCCGTCGATTGCCATGACTATTGTCGCTGTCACTTTGTAGGCATCATCGCTCAAATCCAGGCTGGATTCCGCGTAGCCAGCGCTCCGAAGATAAGCCGATAAATCTTTTGCCGCATCGAGGCTGTTGCACTCAAAGAAAAAATCGACAGGTCGTTCCTTCTCGGCAATATCGCCCTGCCCGGCGAATCCCTTCAGTGCCTCTGAGTCCTCAGACGACAGCTCCAACAGTTCCTGAAGAAGCACAGTTACCTCTCCCTTTTGAAGAATCGTTTGCGCCGTTTTTCGGCTGGGACATCAAGTGATCAGGCGTAGCAACTCAACCCACTTGTTCTTCCGACCGAAATACTCGTCTCGGATTCGGTCCTCAACATGCTCGGCGCTCCACACGGCTGTCCGCTCCAATCCAACCACCTCGTCAAGGGTTGCGGGCAAGATCGCTCCGTTACGGTAAATTCGCACTTTCTCCGGCCGACCATGCTCCTGAATGAATGTTGGCGGTGCCGCGACCTCTGGGACCAATTCCTTTGGAACGTCCATGATGGGCCAACGGCCTGACTTGATGGCGCTGTCCATTACCGCGACGTAAAACATAGGGGCGCGCTGCAGAGCATCTGCGACAGTGGAATGCCCTCGGGCATCGAAGATCGCAAAATTTGCGTCCGGCAAAATCACCGCATACGCAAGCAGATCGTCCTCACCCAAAGCGATGGCTACGACGTCGCCAACACGTATTCGAATACGACCTTTTCTCATCACCTATTCACCAAATTCTCTTAAAGCATCGCGATAGTATTGAATACGGTTCACGTTTTTCGTACTAACTCCGTTGATCTTGTTCGGGGAGCTACCGTCCATAGATTGGGAACCGCCATATTTCTCAATGAGCATGTTCTCCCACAAGGTGAACTCGCGACCCTCGGTCAGCAATGGCTTGATGTCCTGCGGACAGAGAAAGGCAACCCCGACAACCCGTCTCCCGCCGGGCTTCATCGGCTGCTTCAACTCTCACTGTCGACTCCCTGCAAAGTACCGAACCCGGCGACACCGTGGTAAATGCCCGGGCCCATGGGTGTCTGTCTGCCCCCATCCGAAGTACTCGCAAAATGAAGGTCGAGGATGGCGTCGACTCGCATTGCATTTCCCGAATACGATCTATCCACTCCGCCGACTAATGCTCGTCGCCCGGTTGAGACCGAAGTCGCCGCTTCGTGTTCAACATCTCACCGATACGCTTGCACACTGCGCCAATAACACACGCAATACCGAGGTTGATCATGGTGGCAAGCGCGAGGCCCACGAGCCCAATGGTCAATCGGGAAGCCATCATCCACAGCGGTTGCTCCGCTGCCCAATGTCCAAAGACACTACCGGGGAGGCCTAGCAACCAGCTGGCGAACCACAATCCGTCCGGCCACAGGCGGGCTGCTTGAGCGAGCCAGATGAGTATGCTTGCCACCTGGATCGCAGCGACAAATATCATCCATTTCTTCATGTGTCATCCTCATCCCCGGGCTCCATTGTTCTTCCCCGTTGCCGTCACCGTATCTTCCGAGGTTCTCCTTACACACTCACCCCGTGTTCGCTAAGCCAAACCGCGAAGCCAGGCACGCACTGATAGAAGACCATCGATATTCTTGCCAAGTCCAGCCCGACCCATTCCGCCTGCATCACCACAAAGTCTGCGGATTCCACCGACAACGTGCTGTTTTTGGTAAGCGCGCACCATACAAGTCGGTTTCTTGCCGATTCCGCCTTGTCCACATATCCCCGTCGCATGTCTGCATCAATATCATCTGCAAACATCTTGAGGAATCGCGAGTATTCACCATGCTCCCTGCCGTCGAGGCGAGCGCGAGCAACGTCGACCGCTTCGCGCTGCACCGTGCTCAGCGTGTCTCCGATAAGGTCGCACAACTGCACTGAAACCCTCGGCATTGTTTCTTTGTCGGGCGGCGGGTTCGTCTCCTCAAGAAACAGGTACATGGCGTCCGCAATTTCGGACGACTTTGTTGCCGACCATTCGCTGCCTGCCATTGTGCTAGCCCCGGGTGACGGAGTCAGAACCTTAACGCCAAGCTTATCGGTAACGTAAGTGCACGTCGGAGTTGGAGTCCTTACCAGAGACGAGTCATGGACGAACGACATCGCCGGGCTCGACTTTGATATATCGGGTACTCCGGAAGGGTACGCCGAGGCGTCGGAAGCCTTCAACGCGACTGTCTGCGAGGCATACGCGTTGAGTCAGGCAACTGAGCACCTGCAGGCCGGTTCCGGTCAGGTCGAACTCAACGTCATGGCCTGGGTGCGACAATAGGGTCGGCTCTGGCGCCTTCCTTACGGCTTCTCAAGCCACTTCACAATGTCCGGACCGAGCGTGCTTTGCAGCGGGCAGGAAAGATCCTCCGGCGACACCCGACGACAGGGTCGCATCCCCGCCAAGGCGCGCGCAACTTCGCCACGCTCCGCATCGTTCACGCCGGCATAAACATGGACAACACCATTCGACTTCACATCTGGGACGAGGATGATGTCAATCCGGGGATGACCGTCGGGCGCGGACTTGTAGCCCTTCACTCGGAATCCTTCAACTTTCTCGTCGAATGACTGTGGCGCGTTAATTTTGTCCTCCTGACTTTGAAGATACGCCCGCAGAAGGACCCGATTATTCTGGTTAAACGTATAACGCGCGACATCAACCGGGACTTCGAAGGTCACAGACGCGTTTACCGGCAGTGTTATGCAAACCGCACCCATGAACACATTGCAGCGTTCCTGCGACAGGTCCATCGCTTTCGCGGAGCCTGCTGAGCCCAACCAAAGGAAAAACAGGTAAGTGAGACACAGCGCGGCACGATTTGATCTATTTGGTCTCATCACGCTGAACATTTCCTTTCGAGTTGATTAACGTCTCGACGTCAGACGAGCTAATACGGCCAGGCACCGTGTTCATGATGTCGTCGTTATTCGGAATTATTCCTCCGTCTGGACTTTTTTGATCGTCAACGCCGCCGAGGTGAAGCACCTCATGCTGAGCTACTCCTTCGCCGAATCGGTCGTCGGTACGAATCGTCGTCTTGTTACCACCTAGGTCAGCATTGCTTCGACCGGTGGGGTCCGAGGTACTGCCTTTCATCAGCGTTATGGTGTTTACAGCCTTCGACGGCGTTCCCGTGAAGAGACCTTTCGTCACCGTGGTTGTCTCGAAGTTAACGTTGGTCGCCTTTCCATTCACGACATAGTTGCCCGACATAGCAGCTACCTGAGAAATGAAGATTTCCCTGTTCGATGCACTTGATGCTTCTGCTCCCGCGAATATTACAGGATACTGTACTGAAATCGATCCATCCGTGCGCCGAGTTACTATAGGAACACGGCCATCCGGGTCAACGTTCCCGACCGGATTATCGTTCGCGTAGCTATAAGGCCCGAACCGATCCACCTTGCCTTCCTTGTCCGGTGACGGATCTACACTCAAGAACCGCCCCACCACCGGGTCGTAATACCGGGCCTGCATGTACACCAGGCCCGTATCCGGGTCATTCACATGCCCCGTGTACCCCGGCCCCCCAGCCGGTGAGCCCAGCACCTGGCTGCCGTAAGGCCGGTAGTCGGACGTCGTCAGGATGTTTCCGGACGCGTCAGCCGTGGCCAGCGGGGTCCCCTGCTGGTTGGTGTAATAGTAAGTGACCGTCTCGGCGGTGGACGCGCCTGCAAAGAGCACCAAGAGCGACAGCACCAACACACGGCGCCAGGGCTCGCTCATGCTTCTAAAATTCATTGAACGTGTGCCTCGGGCCAGCCGTGAAAGGAAACGAACAACATTCATGCATGAGGTCATGAGAATTCTCCGAATCACGGTGACGGGAAGGACACGTAAGCCGAACAACCAGACGCATTGCACGCCCGGACCGAGTACGTGCCGGTCAGCGTGGTCGATGTACCACTCTGCAGAATGTACGAAGTGGCAGTTCCGCTGTAGGCAGTCGTTGTGCCGGAGAGCACTTCATACCGGGTCGCACTCGCGACTGCAGCCCAGGAACCGGTGAAGTTGTATGTCGTCGTCCCAACGACCGTCCGGGTGACCTGCAACCCGGTTGGCACAGTCGGCGGTAACGTCACTGTGACCGTGGAATATGAGCCCACGGGGCCACATCCGGCGGCATTGCAGGCCTCGGCCCGATAGCTGTAAGACCCGGTGGCCTTGCCGCAAAGGGCGAGTGTTCCCGAACCGTCATTGCCGATGGCAACGAAGCTCCCCGAGCCCACCTTCTCCTGCAGCACATACGACGTCGCCCCGGACACGAGCGACCAACTCACCGTGTAGCACCCCGTGGTGTTCGTCGCCGGTACCGAAACAGTCGGCGAGTTTGTCGGCACGATGGACACGTTCGACGATCCGACCGGGCTGTATCCGCCGCACGGGCCGCTGTTGCACGCGCGGACCCGAAAGTAGTACACCCCGCCGGTTGATACCGTCTGCGTGTAGGTCGTCGGCTCGCCTGAATAGATGGTGCTGAAACTGATGTTGTCGAGGCTTTGCTGGAGTTCGTACGTCCGCGCGTACATGGCGGCCGGCCAACTCATAGCAATCCTTCCCGTGCTCGTTGCCGGCACGGAGATGGTCGCCGGGGCGGCCGGGGTGTGCAAGACGACCAACCCCGCACTGGTGGTCCAGCCGCTGCAGCCTGCGGTATTGCAAGCTTCCGTCTGGAAAACATAGGTACCGTCGGTGGTTGATGCCACCGAAGTCGAAGTTCCTGTCACCGTGAAATTGTTGCCCAACGATGGGTTATGCATTCTCACGGTGTAGTACGTGGCACCGCTTGCTGCGGGCCAAGCGACGGTGACGCTCTGCTGGTCGGCATTGAGGATGACGGTGACATTCGATGGGGCCGGAGGAATCGTCACCGGCACCGACACCACGGTCGTCGCTATCGGGCTCCAGTTGCCGCACCCACTGGCACCGCACGCACGCACCTGGTAGTGGAACGTGCCCGCTGCTGCATGCGTGATGGACTTGCTCAGCGCGGTCCCTGTGTAGACGGCCGTCCACGTACCGCCGTCGGGCTCTTCCTGGAGCTGGTAGCTTGTCGTCGACGGGATTGAGGTCCAGGACACGGTGTACGCGGTATTGGGCTTGCCGGTCGCCGGTGCTGTGAGCACGGGTGCCCCGGCTCCGGCCACACTGTCCGTGCGGGCAACGAGCTTCTTGCCGAGGTAGATGTAGTCCGTCCCGTTGTTGCCGCTGGGATTGAACTGCCAAAGCAGCTGCCCGTCGTGCGTGTACAGGGAATACGTGGTCGCCCCCGACACGACTGCCTTCACCCGCCGACCTTCGGCGTCGTAGGTGTACTTGTCAGTGCTGGTGTTGACCGAGGTCAAGCGGTCGGCTTGGTCGAAGGTGTAGTGCTCGGTGCCGTTCAAAGTCACGTTCCCCCGCGCGTCGTAGGCAAAGGTCCGCGACACGCTCCCACCTCCAATGCTGGTGAGCTTGTTGGTCGCATCGTAGGCGTACGTGTTGGTTTGTGTCCCCGAGACGATGGTGGTCAGGTTGTTGAGAGGGTCGTAGTTGTACGTATCCGAACCCCACAGGCCGCTTGCAGCAGTCTTCAGACGGTTCAGCCCGTCGTAGCCGAACGTGCGGGAGCGCGGGCCGCTGGCGACCAAGTCATCGAGCTCGGTGATGTTGGCGTTCGGGTCGTACTTGAAGCCCTCGCTGAGCGTGAGGGTCGTGCCTTGGGTGTACGAGAAGTCCGACATCAGCTGCCGGGTGTTTCGTTGGGCGAGATAGTCCACCCCGTTACCCAGCGTAAAGTGCAGCAACTGGTCGTCCGGGAAATACGAGGCACCGGTCGCATAGGTGCCGGCCTGGGTGGGACGGCCGAAGGCGTCGGGAGCAAGCGGAACAGCTTTGCCATCCGGATAGCTCACTGCCGCCACGACGCCATTGACGTCATACCCCAGGCCCACCGGCCAGACGTGGCCATCGACGGACAAGCTCTGCCCAGTGGTCAGGTCGCGCTTGTTGTAGGTAAACAGCCACTGGACCGCCGCCGCGCCAGTCCCTGACGATTCGGTCGACGGCTTGCCGGTCAGCGTGTAGCTGAAGTCTGCTTCCGGCGTCAACCCATCACCGTAGGCGACCTTCGTGACACGGTTGAGTGTGTCGTAGGTGCGGGAAACCATGGCGGCGGCAAGCACTTGGTCATAGCCGCAACCAGCTTCAGTGATGTTCTGGCCCTTCGAGCTCCAGACGACGTTGTTGGCCGCGTCAAAGCTCGTGACCGTGCTCATGGTCTCCGGCTCGAAGGTGCGACAAACCCGCTTGAAGCTGTCGTAGACCATGGACTTGGTGATGCCGCCCTGAATGACGGTTTGCGGATTGCCGTACAAGTCGCGCGTGATTTGCTGGACGACGCCTTCCGGGGCTTCCACCTTCACTGCATTTTTCAACTCGGGCTCGTCGAACACCTGGTAGGTCGTGGTCGTGGTGTTGTTGTTCGGATCCGTGACCTGCTTCCTCGCACCCCCCGGGTAGCCCGTCGTCGTGACTGCTGCGGGATGGTTGAGGTCTTCAGACGGCTGTATGGTCTGGATGGCCCGGGAGAGCGCGTCATAGTTCGTTGTGATGCCGTTGGTCACGGCGCTAGAGTTGTACGCCTGCAGCCCGTCAACCGCGTAGGACTGGAAAGTGGTGTTGCCCTTCCAGTCGTGCACGGTCACGGTGGTTGTCGGCATCGCACCATCGAGGGTGCGATAACGCTGAGCCACCATGGGCCGCAAGAGCGAGTCGAAATAGGTCACCTGCGTGTAATTGGTGGCCGTGCCGTCGCCCTGCGTCACCGTGCGCCGCCAGTGTCCCGTGTCGACGCCCTGCTCGGCAGCCGCCACGAAGTTGTAAGTGAAGACCTTCGGTGCCCAGGCCACGGTGTCACCGGCTGGATAGCTGATTTGTCCCAGACGCCCGACCGAGTCGTAGCTGTAGGTCGTCGCATTGCCGTTCTGGTCAGTGAGGGATGCCACTTCACCAAACGCGTCGACGCCGATGTGTTCGGTCGTCTGGTCCGGATAGGTCACCAGGGTCGGCAGGCCGCGCTGGTACCCGCTCAGGGTCGTGGTGTGGCTCAAGGGGTCGGTAAAGGTCGCAAGCTGTCCCTGGCCGTCGTAGGTGTAGCTCATCAACGTCTGCCCAAAGCGCGAACGGCTTTGCAGCTGGTCAAGTGCTGTGTACGTATTGACGGATTCGGTCTCCGGAGTGGACAGCGTCGGGGAGACGTTGGTCACCGTCTGCGGAAGGCCCAGCACCCAGTGCGAGGTGTCATTGAGGTAGGTCGTCGTCTCAACGAGGGCCGTCTGGCCGGCAATCGAGTTCGAGCGGGTGGCTTGGGTGGGATTGGCAAAGGCATCAAACGCATTCACCGTCCAGAGGTAGGTGTCGTTGTCCTGAACCGTGGTCTTTTGGTTGACCGGGGTGAGCCGTCCCATCTGGTCGGAGTTCACCGCGAGCACAGCCGAGCGGCCCAGCGTCTGCGGCCAGGGGTAAGGCCAGGGTCCACTCGCTGGCGGCAATGCGTAGCTGCTGGCTTCGGACCTGACCAATGCCGACGTGTCGCTGGCAGCGAAGAACTCGGACTTCTGCAGGAGGCTTTCGGACGCATCGAAGCTGTTGCTGAAGGTGTAGCGCGTCGTGCGGTTGGACGGGTCGACCATTTCGGTCGACACGCTCGTGGCGCACCCGGTGCACGGCGACCAGCTGTCGTTCGGTGACGAGTAGCTGTACGTCCAGCTCTGCGTTCCGATGCCGGCACCACTCAAGGTTCGCTGGATGAGCGAATTGGATTTGTACGCAGCGGGAAAGCGCAGCTGGGGGGAAGAGTTGGGATTGAGACACACCTTGGGCACGTTCGACCGTCCCCGGATGGTGCTCTTGAGGATAAAGGTGCCAGTGACGCCGGAAGGCTGCGTGATCGAGCCCGATGACGTGACGGCATCTTGCGGCCGCAGCGTGTAGTCGCAGCCCTGGTTGCTGATGAGCGAACCGTCGCCAGGCAATGGGGCAAATCCCGCGAGGTGGAACTGCCATGAGCTGCCATCTGGCAAGGTCACCGCACTCAGACGGGGGATGACCGGGTCCGTGGTGGTGTCGTAGGTGTACGTCCAGGTGCGCGGTGCGGCACTGGCTGGCTGCACTGTGATGCTGTGGACACGGTAGCCCGGCGGGTCGAAGTAGTTGCCGCCAGTGTCCTTGAACGGGTTCTGCCAGGACTCGTAGGTCAACGTCACCTGTCGACCATCGCTGCCATCGACCTCGCTGAGATTGCCGCTGGCGTCATACGTGTAGGTGACCGAATTGCCGAAGCGGTCGACCACGTGGGAGGCGACCATGGTCGCGACACGACGGTGTAAAGCACCACCGCCGCCCTCGGCGACGCCGTCGGTTTTCTTGAACAGCAACACATCCATGTAGTACTTCGTGCCATCCGGGGAAACGGCAATGAAGCCCTCGCCCGGCTGGCCGTTCGCCGTCGCCGCCGTACAACCCAAGGCCCAACGCGACTTGGTCACCAAGGGAAAATTGATGGCAGCGCCGTTGGCATCCGTCATCGCCGGGAACTGGCTGTTGTACGTCGTGTCGCGCTTGAGGACATCCTGGCTGCCCTGCCCTGGCACGATGAGCTGGTAGCCGTGCCACCAGTCGTCCGCCGGATAGGTGATGACCGTGCCCTTGAACGTCACGAACTCGTCTGGCGCGCCATCGGCTGCGCTGCAGCGGTTTGTGTCGGTGATGAAAAACCACGGCGCGTTTGGCGCCGGGTCCTGGTTGGCGATGCTGCTTGCGGCCGACAATGTCTCGATGCGCGGCGTTTCGAGCGACCAGTCGACGAACGCGTTGTCGATGAAGTCGTAGTAGACCGAATCGGGCGGTACGTCTGCAGGATGGAACGAGCGCGTTAGCTCGATGTCCGGCCCCTGGCCCGAGAGCTTGATGTCGTTTTCCTCAAACGACAATCCGCCGTTGTACAGGCTGATGTTCTCGCCAAAGGGATGGTCCCCGACGGGGTTGATGTCTTCGGACACCTTGATGCGCTTTTGGAACTCGCTCTCTGGCGTGACCGCTGCCGATTGGGCAACCGTCTGGCTCGCAAAGAGGGCCACCACTACCGTGCACGCGACGTTGTCGCGCGCCACCGAAATCCGAAGTCCGACATCCGTCGTCTCCCGTTCCCTTGCTGTCTTGTTGCATGGACGACCCGCCCTGCCAGGTGTCGTCGCCCCTGCCGCCATTGCGCGCGGCTCGGCGAACGTCGGAAAACGCGTATTAGTGCCGCGTGAAACGCATTCGTGAGTTATTGCGGCAGACCGAGTGCGAGAAAGAGCAAGAGGCTGCAAACGAGAGAGTGCGGTCAGCGGCGCGGGAACGAAGCTCCTGAGAGCGCCATCTGTGATCTCAGGACATTCGTCAACAAGTGCAAACCACCGATCTGATCGGTAATTTCTTGCGACGTCGATCTCGCAAAGCGTTGGGACAGGATGCCCCTATAACTTTCGCCGTAGGAAACCGCTTACACGACGACGCGGCGAATGCCTACACAAAAGAATGGACGCGTCGGTACCGCCCTGAACCGCGTGGCCCTCCCATCAGATTTGTCGGTCGGAAAACGTGGGAAATTTGCCGAATTCCCGCAACACAGCGGGACGAAGAAAAGGCCTCGCAAAGTTCGGCAAGGCGACCGCACAACGCGCAGGTCAGCACTTCTCCTTAGCACTTCGGATAGTGTGCCGCACCTGTCGCACAAATGTTACACCGGTACGCGCGGGGCCGGTCCTGCGGGCTTGCGAGCTCGGTGGAAACAGCGCCGCCATCTCATCGCTGCGGCCCTCAAGGGCGCCCACGCAACGACAGTGGAAGGCTCCCGCTAATGGCGACCATCAGGGTCTCGTGACCGCTCCTGCAGGCTCCCGATGTTGCGGAGGACGTCGGATCCTGCCTGGAACATTGCGAGGTTTGCGGGGTGATGCCTCGCCAGCGGCCCGACGGGGACGCAAGCCAGGGCTGCGCTTCCTCAGTTTCCGCACTCCAGTCCACCTGCCTGGCTCGGATGAATCGACTCTTCATGAGCGCAACGGCTTCGTTGAACAACGCAACATCTGTATCCGACGATGTACCGAGTTCCTCTTTCGGCACTAACGCAATGCGAAAATGTCGCAGCTCGAAATCAGTCGAAAAACCGACGACCGCTGCCTAAATGGAGATGACATTGTTCGGGATGAACGCGTAAGTGGTACAGGTCACCCAACCATCGTCAATGCGACGACACACAGCGACTATTGCAACCATCGCTGTAGGATTGGTGACCGAGCCCGCCCACGCCGAGGCCATCATTGCCAGTGAACAGGCCGACCTAGTGGCCGTTGCCCGGGACATGCTCTATGACCCGCGTTGGGGATGGCATGCTGCTGCCGCCTTAGGAGCGACCGTCGATGCACCGCGTCCGTACTGGCGCGCACCGCCGCACGGTCATGCTGACCTTTTCAACGATACGACCTTCGGCGCCCGTTGAAACGACGCACGGCAGACCGATTCCTGCCGTGCGCCATGATCACTCCAACCTGGCCTATCCATCGACCCTCGGAAAGAGATTCTCAGTCAGAAAGTCGACGAAGGCGCGGACTTTCGGGGCGATGAAACGATTGGACGGCCATACTGCGCAAAGAACGCTGGCGAACGTCATGTACTCGTCCAGGACGACAATCAATCTCCCGTCGGCGATCTGCTGCCGGATGGCGAAGTCGGGAAGACACGCCAGGCCGTTTCCCCTTTCCGCCAGCGTGATCAATGGTTCAATGGCGGTCGACGTCACGGCGACGGGAAGAACCAGACCCCGTTCCGTTGTCGTCACCTCCAACGGCCAACGTCGTATGCGCCCAGACGTTGCATATCGGTGATGCAAGCAGGCGTGCACCATTAGATCCCGGGGAACGATCGGCATGCCTGCACGTTCCAGGTAAGCCGGCGAGCCGACGATTCGCAGATGAAACGCCCCCAAAGGTCGTGAGATAAGGCCGGAGTCCGCCCCCTTCCCTGTGCGGATGACCACGTCATAACCATCATCGACGATATTCACCAGATGATCGGTGAAATTCAGATCGAGCTCGATGTCGGGGTAGGCAGAGACGAAATCGCTGATCGCCGGCATAATCAGCTCCCCCACCATAGGCAAACTCACTTTGAGCCTACCCATGGGCGTGATCTTCGAATGAGCGAGTTCTGCGTGGACCGCGTCGATCTCTGAGAAGATCCGATAGCAACTATCGAGAAATAACGCCCCTTCCTGTGTGAGAGTCAGGCCGCGCGTATTCCGGTGAAACAACCGGACACCGAGCCTTTCCTCCAGGCGAGAGACCGCCTTGGTGACGGCAGAAGGCGACACGTTCAATAGCCGCCCGGCCTCCGTGTAGCTCCGGGCCTCCGCTGCCCGCACGAATGCATTGAACGCGCTTAGGCTGTCCATTCCCTCCATTACCTCATCGACTCGGACACCGGCGTCCGACAAACGTCGACTATAGGCCCTCGATTAGCGCCCCTCAATAGATGTCGATCATTATACAAGAAGACAAAAAAGTCCGAAATGTTCGGACTGTCCCACCCCTTCAAAACATCCTGATGAGGTCGGAAACTGCGGCTCCCGGCCAGCATGGCCAGCCAACGAAATATGACCATGAATAAATTACAGGGAAAGATGGCCGTCATCACCGGAGGCACTCGAGGAATCGGTCTTGCGACCGCAACATTGTTTGCGAACGAAGGCGCTTACGTTTTCGTTACAGGACGCCACCAGAAGGAACTTGACGAGGCCGTGGCTTCCATCGGCAAGAACGTCACTGGCGTCCAGGGAGACGTGGCCAATCCCGACGACCTCGATCGTCTCTACGAGCGCGTCAAAGCCAGGGGTGGCATCGATATCCTTTTCGCCAACGTCGGCCTAGGGGGATTTGTTCCCTTGGGAAGCATCACCGAGGACTACTACGACAAGATGTTCGACACGAACGTCAAAGGTCTGCTCTTCACCGTCCAGAAAGCGCTACCGCTTTTAAACAATGGCGCTTCCATCATCCTGACCGGCTCGGCCGCGGCCGCCAAGGGCACTCCCGGTTTTGGCGTCTACGCGGCGAGCAAAGCGGCGATCCGCTCGTTCGTGCGAACCTGGACCGTCGAACTGAAAGACCGGCACATACGGTCGAATGTCCTCAGTCCCGGGCCAGTATCCACACCCCAGACGGCGATCCAACCGCCCGAAGCCATTGCCCGCATCGTAGCCTCCGTGCCGATGGGCCGCATGGCGGAGCCCGAGGAGATCGCGAAAGCGGCCCTCTTCCTGGCGTCGGACGAATCCAGCTTCATCACGGGGATCGAACTGTTCGCCGATGGCGGTAGGGCGCAGGTCTAACTTTCGATGCCTATGTCACGCAACGTCCGGTCGGTCGTCTTCGCCAACACCTTCGAACACCTGCATCATTTTCTCCCAGCGACCTGACCGGGACCTCTAGATGAACGGCGGATCACCTGTGGCTGTAAAGGCAGCCCGGCTAAGCGCGACTTGTCGCTTCTTCTCATCGTGCACGAACTGGTCGTAGGTCGCTCAGCGAATAGATGACACCCTGCGTCGACAAGAGGGCGTCACCGAAAATCTCTCCAAGAGCCTTGTGGAAATCGGCTTGCTTGTCCCCGCAGCCGACATGCACGCACGCGTACGCACGCCAAAGAGCGAGCGCGATGTCGCGGGCAACGGGCAGCTCGCGTGCCGAGTGTTCGTTTGATGACCGGTTTGCCGAGGACGCTGACGAGCGACACGGGTGTGCGCCGGCGAAAGTGCCAGGTGCCGCAAGGTGTTTTGACGAGGTAGTGCGGAACGCGCATCGGAAGACCTATGTGTCCCGAAATGTGTCCCGATGGCAATTTTTCCTGACCAACACACGTAATTGATTTTACTTGGAAAAATACGGTCTGGCGGAGAGAGTGGGATTCGAACCCACGGTAGGCTCACACCTACGGCAGTTTTCAAGACTGCTGCCTTAAACCACTCGGCCATCTCTCCGTATTTTCAAGCACCGAAAGGGCATTGCACCCTACCCGGCTCTAAACATTGACGCCCCCAGGGAAACCCCCGAGGGCGCCAATCATACCCGACGATCAGGCAATAGCCTCAATCCCCGCCATATACGGCCGCAGCACTTCGGGCACCTCGATCGACCCATCGGCTTGCTGGAAGTTCTCCATCACCGCCACCAGGGTCCGGCCCACGGCTAACCCCGACCCATTCAACGTATGCACCAGCTCCGGCTTGCTACTCGCCGGATTCCGCCAGCGAGCCGACATCCGCCGCGCCTGGAAGTCCGTGCAGTTGGAGCAGCTGCTGATCTCCCGATACGTATTCTGGCTAGGCAGCCAAACCTCGAGGTCATAGGTCTTCGCCACAGCAAATCCCATATCCCCCGTGCACAGCTGCACCTTGCGGTACGGCAGCTTCAGCGCCTGAAGCACGGCTTCGGCGTGGCCAACCATTTCCTCGAGCTGCGCGAAGCTGGTGTCGGCGGTGGCAATCTGCACCATCTCGACCTTCTCGAACTGGTGCTGACGGATCATGCCGCGGGTGTCGCGGCCGTAGCTGCCGGCTTCCGCGCGGAAGCACATGGAATGCGCGGTCATCCGCATGGGCAGCTCGCCGGCGTCGACGATGCTCTCGCGTACGAGGTTGGTCAGCGTCACTTCGGAGGTGGGGATGAGGTAGCGCTTTACCTCGTCGACCATCGTGCCGAACAAATCGTCTTCGAACTTGGGCAGCTGGCTGGTGCCTTCCATCGCGGCGGCATTCACGATCAACGGCACGTTGTGCTCGAGGTAGCCGTGGCGCGTGGTGTGCAGGTCCAGCATGAACTGGGCGAGCGCGCGGTGCAGGTGCGCGAGCTGGCCACGCAGCACGGTGAAGCGTGCACCGGACAGCTTGGCCCCGGCTTCGCCGTCGAGCCAGCCGTGACGGGCACCCAGGTCCACGTGGTCCTTCACCGGGAAGTCGAACGGACGCGGGTGACCCCAACGGAGGATCTCCACGTTGTCGTTCTCGTCCTTGCCGATGGGCACGGATTCGTCCGGGAGGTTCGGGATGCCCAGGGCGATGTCCGCCAGCCTGGCCTGGACCTCGGCGAGCGCCTGCTCGTTGGTCTTGAGCTTGTCGCCGATACCGGCAACCTCGGCCATGAGCCCATCCACGCTTTCGCCCTTGCCCTTGGCCTGGCCGATGGCCTTGGAACGGGTATTGCGCAGGTTCTGCAGCTCCTGGGTCTCGGTGGAAAGCGCCTTGCGCTCGGATTCGAGGCGCTCGATCGTCGCGACGTCGAGGTCGAAGTTCCGGGTGGCGCGCAGGCGCTCAGCCGTTTCGGCGAGCTTGCCGCGCAGGAGGGCGGGATCCAGCATAAGAAGGGGTTCCGTGGTGTGTATACGATACGGACGTACTGTCCGCCCGCGATTATCGCTGGCGCAGCATCCGGCCCGCAAACCGGGCCGGATGCTGGCCTGCCTTCCTTACCTTACGTAGACGCGCGCGGTGCCGTCTGGCTTCAGACCCGCGACGGGGCTGGAGCAGTTCGCCGTTTTAAAATACTCGAACAAATACGTGATGTTACGAACGATCCAGCCGGCCTGCGAGGAAGCGTTCATGGACAGGCAGGCCCAGAGCTTCCGCGGCTCACCCGGAAGGGTCACGAAGACCTGGTAGGCCATCTCGGTCGGGGGGTTCCAGTAGTTGAAATTGCCCTGGATGGTGCAGGTCGCCGTTGTGGTCGCCGCGCAATTGATGTCCGAGAAGGACATCAGCTCCGGGTTGCTCGGCTCTTGAGAGAACTTGGCGACGATCGGAGCCATCGCTGACAGCTGGCTCGATGTCGTCAGGTCCGCTACGGCGGCGTCCGAGACATTGCCGTCGCAACCGGCACAGGGCGTGCCGCGATTAAGCGGCCACTGGGTCACTGCGAACAGATTGAACGTCGGGTGCTGGTTCAAGAAAAGTGCAATCTGCGCTGCGGTCGTGGCGTCGTTGTGATACGTCTCGATGAGCATGACCGGCTTGACGCGCTCGCTGGCCGGCAAGGTATTCCACACGTCGGTAAGGTTCGCGTAGACGTCGCCATAGGCAGTGAACGCATAACGCGACGGACGGGCCGCCCCATACGCCGCCAGGGTTCGGGAAACGTTGTCGGCATTGGCGATAGACGAAAAACCGAACGTGTCCGACGAGCCGAACACAAAGGTGTAGTCCGCCCACAGACGCTGCATGTACTGAAGCGTCATGCCATTGCGATCCGCGGCCCCTTCGCCACCCAGATCGTATATGGCCCCTGTGACGCTTCCGGCCAGTTCCTGGTCGGTGATCGTGTGCACCTTTACGATGTAGTTCCAGGAATGCTGATAGGCCACCTCGTCCCAGCTTGCCCAACCCGCGGCGGCACCGTCGGTGAACCGAATGACGACGTTCCGGAAACCGAGTGCTACGGCGCGCTTCAACAACGCCCGCAGGTTGGCTTCGTGCGTCGGATGCATGGTGCCCAGACTATTGTCGATCGTCTCGCCCCATACCCAATCGTCCGGAAACCCGTTGTAACAGGCGCCGCTGGCGGCACAGACGGATAGATCCCGCATGCCGAACTGGAGAACGATGTAGTCCATTCCCGAAGCTCGCATGGCCGCGAGTTGCGAATTCGCCAGCGTCGGATTGATGTTGTACAGCCCAATCGGCGTCTTGAAGTTACGCCCGGGGACATACCACCAGTTGTTCACGGTTGACCACGGAATCGTCGATGAGTACGTGCCGAGGTCGTAGGTGAAATAAACCACGCCCTGCCCGCCTACGGAGGCCGCCCGGGCCGAAGGGAAAAGACTGGTGACAAACAGACAAAATAGCGCCGCGATAGATCGAAATTTCACGAAACCCTCCTGGTTAATGTCGCAAGTGCGCCGACGTCCACCAGGGGACGCGTGCAATGCGACGATCCGTCGTCGGCGCTGGGCCGGATACGTTGCGACATCCCCTGTGGCGTCGCGGAGTCTACTCTCGGCCCAGGGTTGCGCAAATCGTAATATCTTGCCACCAACGGAGGGGATGGCTCATGGGGGCGATGTACTTCGCCCGGCCAGATCAGAACTTGTAAGTGAACTTCAGCGCCCCGCTGTTCGACTGGAAGTGACTGGCGAACTCGCCCTGGTATTCCAGACGAATGTCGACATCCTTGCTCGCCTTCAGGTCCACGCCGGCCACGCCCTTGAGGCGGTCCTGTGGCATATCGCTGGTCATGTGGAAGTAGACCGGACCCGGCGCGTCGGCGAACTGCATGTCCGTGCCCAGTTTGTTCTGGCTGTAGAACGAGCCGCCCAGGCCCGCATAGACCTGCAAAGCCATGCCGCCGGTGAAGGCGAAACGACTGCCGGCCTCGATCATGGGCGACGCGCCGAGGACGTGGGAATGCGAGGCCGCCACGTGCAGATCAAGGGGGCCGGCGCCTTTCTCGGTGTATCCATCCGAGTCGATGCGCGTCGCGTGCAGGTCCATGTACGGCTTCAGGTACCAGCTAGCGAAGGCGAATTGTCGGCTGATGCGCGAATGCAGGCCCCAGTGAGACACGTCGAACGAGGCGCGAGCCGCACCACCCAAGCCGGGCAACTGTGCCTGGCGCGTGGAGGTGTAGGACATCTCGCCGCCTTCGAGCGCGGCCGAAACCAGCCAGTCGCCCATCTGGTGCTTGACCACCGCGCCAGCCGTCCAGCCACTGCCGTTGATCGAATCCGAAGCTGACTTCGTGTCGAGGTCGCTGTGGTCCGACGAGACGGAGCCACCGACGAACCAGTCGGAATCCACCTCCTTCTGGCCACCGAGCTGGAACACCTGTCCATTCTGGTGGTACCCGACGCTCTCATTCCCGGCATCGCGATCGGTACTGTTGGAAATCACGCGGCCCCACGCGCAATCGTGCTCGCGCTGGAACAGGCCACCGTCTTCGAATCTCGGGCAGCTGTTCATGCGTTCGACGAAGGCATTGCTCGCCACGACATGCGCAACGCTCGCCGCCTGGCTTCCTTCATCCGCGATGTTCGTCAGGGCGGTGATGTACTCATTCGAGTTCTTCACCGACGCAAGGCTGGCGTAGGTCTGCGCGAGCGACTGTGACATGCCGCTGTTCCAGTTCCTATCCAGGTAGAGCGCCTCGGCAACCAAGGATAAAGGTGCCTGTGCTTGTGTGGCCGTGGACGAGAAATGCGATACCGCATCGGCGCTCACGAGCAGTCCGCTCTGGCTGGCCAGCGCAGTGTAGTTGAACAGATAGTTGCCGCCTGGATCGACGACGGGCGTGGATGGTGCATTGTTCTGGAAATCCACCGCATCCACGATGGCGATGTTGGTTTCGGGCATGAGCGACTTGGGAACGATGGCTATGTTCGATCCGATGTTCCAGTTGACCTTCCCGGTGATGGCCAGATGGTTAGCTGTCCGGTTGTAGAAATCGACGTTCGTCTTGATGGCGCCGGTATTGGTCAGGTTGCCATCGATATTGCTGGTGAGATCCGCGTTGGCGATACCACTGTTGGCCCCGCCGATTTCAAGCGTGCCGGAGTTGATCACGTTACCCGTGGTGTTCCCGTTGGTTCCCCAATATCCCTGGTTGTCGAAGGTTCCGCCCTTGCCGCTGTTACCCAGGACACCGATACTCACGTCCCCGTAGATCGCGCCACCGGCATAGTTGGTCGCATTGGCGAAGCTCAGCGCTGTCGACGTTGCCGCGATGGCTGTGCCGTCCAGGCCATTGATGGTCCCGTAGTTGCTCACCTGACCGTCGCCGTTGCTGTTTCCACCCGCCAGCACGATCGCCGGCGCGGAGATGTTTCCCATAATGGTGGCGCCGCCGGTATTGGTGATCGCCACGAGCGAATTACCGTTATATCCCTGCGAATCGACATAGACCGCGCTCGACCCTTTACCCGTCGCCTGAACCGTCCCACTGTTCGTGATCACGATGGTGCCCGCATTGCCCGAACCGCCGGACGAGCCCATGTAAACGCCTCCGGTGGTCGCGTAGTAACCGCCGCCGCCCCCGACGCTCTGCGCAAAGATGGCGTGGGCATTGGCGCCGGAGGTCGACACCGAGCCGGTGTTATCGATGGTGATATTGCCGCCCGCACCGATGCGGGCAACATGTGCGTTCTCGTTGTCATGCGGAAACGCGATCGTCGTCGCGCCTGCAGCGAAATCGCCCGCCAGGACACCGCCGGCACCCACCGTCTGCGCGAGGACGCCATAAGCGCCGTCACCAAGCGTGTTGATGCTTCCACCCAAGGTCATGCTGATGTTGCCGCCGTCGCCTATCATGAGCGGGTTATTGAACGGATTGGTGTTCCCTTCGGTCAATCCGACAATCCAGCCGCCGCCACCGCCGATGCTCTGGGCGAGCACGCCATGCGCATCGCGCTTTGCGGTACTCACGCTGCTTCCCGCCGACGTGGTCACGTTGACATCGCCACCATCGCCGCAGGCGTTAGTGAGCAGCTGTGTCGTCTTGCACGTCGGGTAGGCGGTCGCAGCGATGGCGTTGCTACCCACGCTCACGGCATTCAGGCTTCCCTTGGGGTCGGCAAGCGGATTGGTGACGCCCGACGACAAGCCGGCGAGGACGCCCTGGGTGGCCGCTGTCTGCATCACCACCACATCGCCGCCGCCACCGCCCACGCTCTGCGCGACGATACCGACCGCATCGTTGCCGGCCGTCGTGATGCTGCCGTTGTTCGTCACCGACACAGCGCCGCCATCACCCGTGGTGCCCAGGCTGCCGGCGAGCGAAATCTGGATGGGTGCGTCGCTCCCGGACGAAGCGTAGTTGCTTGCCGTCAACAGCGTATGGCCACCACCACCGCCGACGCTCTGCGCCAGCACGCCGAACGATGCATCCCCGGCGGTGCCGACCGTGCCGGTATTGGTCGCCGTGACCGCGCCGCCGTTACCGAAATTGTAGGCTTTGCCGCCGTTGGTGGCCTTGAAGGCCACGCCTGGCTTGAAGTTGGAGTTCTGTGTCTGCGTCACAGTGGTAGCGCCGGCGACACCACCGCCCGCGCCCACGCTCTGGGCGAGGATGCCGGGTGAGGCCGGGCCGAACGTCTGCACGGTGAAGGCATTGGTCGCTGCGACGTTGCCGCCGTCACCTTGCGTCGAGGAGCCTGCTGGCTCGTTATCGAGATTGGTGCCACCGCCAACGTTCAGCACGACAGCGGCAACCACATCGGACGTATCCGGGGAGTCGTTCGAAGGATGGGCGGCCGCGTAGGTGAGATAGTCCTGAGCCCAGCCTTCCATCTGCTCCAGGCTCGTCAGGTACCACCCCGCGGGGCCCCAGGCTTGCACGCCGGCATAGGTGTTCAAGCGCTTGTCGCTGGCACTGTTCAGCACCGTGCTTGCCGCAAGGTAATCGGCGAGCGTCGTGGCCGAGGTGGGAAGCCCGGCCGTCGTACCCGTGCCGGCCTTACCGCCACCACCGCCGACCGACTGGACGAACATGCCCGCGGCGTCACCGCCGTAAGTGACGATGGTCGCGTTGTTGGTGGCACTCACCGTGCCGCCATTACCGGCCTCGCCACCGCCGCCGGACAGCGTCATGGTTTCGTTTTGCTTGCCGGCGGCACTTTTGATCGTGCCGCCGGTGAACAGGCCACCACCGCCACCGACGCTCTGCGCAAAGATGCCGTTCGCGCCATCACCGATGGTGAGGAGATTGCCCGCGTTCGTCACGGTGATGCCGCCGCCGTTGGCACCGGAGCCACCGCTGCCGCCGAGGGAGATAGAGGCTGAGCTCGTGCTCTTGGCCTGCAACGACGTTGCGGTGTCTTTGCTGGTGCCGCCGGAACCGCCGCCACCGCCCACGCTCTGCGCGAAGATGGCATCCGAGCTATCGCCCAGCGTCCAGACGAGCGAGTTTTGCGTGTTGGTCACGGTGACATTGCCCGCCGCCCCGCCGTTACCGCCCGAACCGCCGAGCGATACGGTGAGGTTGGCGCTGGCGGCGGTCTTGGGGCCCACGATCGCCGTGATCACGCTCGAGTCGCCGCCGTTGCCACCGCCACCGGCGACACTCTGGGCAAGTACGCCGTGGGCAGCGGCACCCGCGGTCATGATCACGCCATCATTGGTAGCGGTGACATTGCCGCTGGGCGAGCCATCGCCACCCTTTCCGCCCACCGACGTATTGATGACGACGGTAGGCATGTCGGGCGGTGCGATCGCGAACGCGTCGGAGAGGCTGGCACCACCATTGCCGCCACCGCCCGCGATGCTCTGCGCCAGCAGGCCCCACGCGTCGCTACCACCGGTCAGGATCTGGCCCTGGTTGGTCGCGATGACGTCGCCGGCACTGCCGCCCGAGCCGCCATTGCCACCCACCGTCACGTTGATATCGAGTACCGCGCTCGCGGAGTACGACGTAGCGCCACCGCCGTCGCCGCCACCGCCGCCGACCGCCTGGGCAACGACGCCCTTGGCGTGATCGCCTGTGGTACTGACGATGCCGAGGTTGGCGAGGCTCACTTGCGTGGTGCCAGGCGTGCCTGCTTCTCCACCCGTGCCACCCGTGCCGCCCACCGTATAGCTGAAGGGGCCGAGCGACGCGTTGGTCGATGAGCCGCCGGTGCCACCGCCACCGCCGATGCTTTGCGCGACGAGGCCGCTGGAGCGGGTGCCGTTCGTTGCGATGATGAAGCCCGCCTGGGCCGGGTCACTTCCCGAAGCAAGGCTGCCGTTGTTCAACGTCACCGTGCCCGATGCGCCGCCGCTTTCGCCGTCACCGCCAATGGACACGCCTCCGCCGATCGCGCCGCCTTCGACGGAGCCACCCGACCCACCGCCGCCGCCGATGCTCTGCGCCACCACGCCCATGGAGTCGTCGCCCGTCGTCGCGATGAGGTCCGACGGCCAGTTCGTGTTGGACGAATCGCCCATGGTGACCGACACGACACCGGCCGTACCGCCGGCGGCGCCATTACCACCCTTCTTCGAGAACATGCCGCCCGCACCGGAACCATTGCCACCGGCGCCGCCAATGCTCTGCGCAAGGACGCCTGCCGCGGCGAAGCCGCTGGTGGAGATGTTCACATCGTTCAGGGCCATGGAAACGTTCCCGGCGTTCCCGGCGCCGCCGCCCGCACCCGCGGACCCAGCGGTGCCGTCGCCTTCGCCGCCGTTGCCGCCCAAACCGCCGATGCTCTGCGCCTGGATGCCCGCTGCCATGACGGCCGCCTGCGCCACGCCGCCGCTCGCGTCGATCGGGACGATGGCGCCGGTAGCGACTGTCGGGGCACCGACGGCCGTGATGAAGGGCGTGGTCGACGCACCAGGCGCACCGACGGTCACGTTGATATCGCCGCCGTTACCGCCCGCGCCGCCGATGCCGCCGATACCGACCCCGAGATCCGAGTAGGAACCTGTGCCGTCGCCACCCTTGCCACCCTGGCTCAGCAGCACGACGGCTGCACCCTGGGACGACACGCCACCGGTGTGCAGGTTATAGGTGAGGTAACCGCCGTTACCGCCTGTGTTCCCCGCAGCGCCCTTAACCTTGCCCGCCCCGCTCGCGCCATCGCTCGGCAGCGGGTTGGCGGCATCGCCGCCGATGGCCTGCATCAAGACCGCCGTGGTGCCGGGCTGGCTGTTGTTCCAGCCGCTACTGCTGGCGACGGTCACGAACTGGTCGAACAACACGCCATACGACGAGCCACCGCCACCGGGCTGCCCCGGGTGCCCGTTGTTGCCGCTCATCTTGCCCGCCGTGGCGCCGTCGCCGCCGAGGCTTTGCAGCCAGACGGCCGCGTTGGCATTGTCCGCCGTGCTGACGTTGGTGCTGTTGACCCAAGCCCCGCTGCCAATGGTCAACTCGACGAGGTTGCCATCGCCACCCTGACCGCCATTGCCGGTGGGATTGCCGCCGTCGGAGCCGGTTCCACCCTGGCCGCCAGCACTGATCATGGTGATCGATGGCGCCGTGTCGCCAGGCGACAGCCCGTAGTAGACCGCGGTCGACTGCGAGCCCTGCACGCCGGTCTCGTCGAGGCCGCTGTTCCCGATCGACTGCACGTTCACCGCCGGGACATTAGGCGTCGGCAGGCCTGGCGTCGCAAGCACGTCGCCGCTGTAGAGGGTCGCCACAACGAGAAAGGCGAGGGCCTGCGAAAGCGGGCGACGCGCAAGACGACGGAGCGTGTCGGGACCGTTGGATCGGCGATGCGGGAGCGTTTTCATAGTCGGAATGTCCGGTGTGATCGATGACACGATCGTCGCGAACATCGCCGGGCCAATCTGTCGCTTTGCAGCTCGCTATGTCTGAATCGCACGGCCGCTGGACCATGCGAGCCATGCGTCGTGCGAATCGACAAGTCAAAACAGGGGAAGCCTGTAGCGTCAGTGACGGCAAACACCGCTCAAAAGCACTTTCTCCAGGCAAGACCGTGATCAGAACCCGACCAGAACTTCAGGCAAGGCTCGACGCACTTGCTGCGACGCTGCACCAGCTGAATGTCGATGGCGCTCGACAGCAATCGCTGTGGGAAGCGTTTGAGCTCTACACCAACATTTCCGTGGATGCATACGTCGACGAGGTCGACCGCGCCTGGTGGTGCGAGCAGGTCTGCGCGGCTGCCGAGCACTACGGCCTGGCGAATCATCTCTGGTTGCAAATGCCGGACATGCTTTAGTGCGCGCTTATCGCTTGAGATAGGCGCCCGGGGTGCAGCCGATCATTTGCTTGAAGAACGAGATGAACGCGCTGTCGCTCGCAAATCCCAGCTCAGCCGAGGTATGCGAAACCGGCTGTCCTGTCACGAGCATCTCCACGCCGCGGAGCACACGCCACTGCTGCCGCCACTGCTGGTAACTCATGCCGGTTTCCCGCTGGAAGATGCGCCCTATCGTCTTGGCCGTCGCGCCGATGACATTCGCCAGCTCGCGGAGCTCGGGTGGGAGGACGTCTGGCTGTGCCATGAGCGGAGCCAGACGCCTGTCCTGCGGCATCGGTAACAGCATCGGCTGCCGGGGCGCCTCCCGAATCTCATGAAGGCTGAGTTCGATCAGATGGTCGAACGGCGGCTCTGCCCAGTCCTGATCGACGGGCGCCACGACGAGCGCTTCAACAATCGCTTCCATGAGGGGACTCACGGCCATGACAAAGGCCTGTTGCGGAAGCTGCGCACTGGTTTGCTCGTCATAGAAGACCAGGCGGACGTCCGCCGAATGACGAACAACCGTGCGGTGCGGTATGTGGGGAGGAATCCACACGGCGCGCGAGGGCGGAAGCAGGCAGAGCAAATCTCCCACCGTGAGCCGGGTGCACCCCTGCACGGCGAAACAAAGCTGCCCCTGCGCATGTTGATGAAAGTCGGTGTCATCGTCGGACACGACGATGGCGAACGCTGCCACCTTACCCGCCAGGGTTGGCGTGTCAGGGCAGATCTTAGTGCGCACGTAGGACTCGATCCTGGGCATGGAGCTAGTGTGCGCGCGGGCTGGGACCCTGTCCACGAGGCCGAAATTGCCGAAAGCGTGCATGGTGCATGTTGTCCGATTTCAAGAACTTTATGTCCCGTCGCAGAAAGCGCAATGCCGCGCGTTCTTGAACAATAAGCGTGCCTTCAAGGCATCTGTTCAAAGGGGCTGGGGACCAAACCCCTTCAACCATCCGAGGCAACGTTGCGACAAGCCAAAGGCTTCGTTGCGGGGGACGTGCGGCCTGAATCAACACGCATCCACGTGCATCTGCATCAGAGGTCGGCTGTATGACGGTTTTTCACGATTCCCACTGCATGGCGTTGCATAGCGTCACCGAGGTCATCCCACCGAATGGCGTCGCCGTCACCGTGATCGTCGTGATGGGCCCGTATGCCATCCAGCGTCGCGTCGATGGCGAATGGGCCGATCACCTCAAGCTCCCGGAGGGTGGTGTACTGGTGATGAAGTCGACCGATGCCATCCGACTCGTGGGTGTGGCGCCGAAAGGCGTGGCACTCATGGTGTCGGAGGCCAGTGCCGCCGCGCATCTGGGCCACCTTGGCGAGGATCTCGGCGCAGGGCGTCTGGTGCGGCTATCACTGGATCCACTCATCCTTAGTCTCGGGAAGGCGCTAATCACCTCGATGTACGACGGTGTCGATAACCTCGTCACAAAGAACGTGATGGACGTCCTCGTCACGCGGCTCGGTCAGGTGTCGCGACAGCCGCTAAGCGCAACCGAATTCGAGCGGACTTCGCTGCCGAACTGGCGTTTGCGCCGTGTCATCAATTACGTGGATGGGCGGTTAGACGAGGGCATTTCCCTCACCGAGATGGCGTCGGTCGCTGGCCTGTCGGCCATGTATTTTGCAGCACAGTTCAAGGCAGCGACGGGAATGCGGCCTCATCACTATGTGATTGCGCGACGGATCCAGCATGCCAAGCACCTCCTCCACCGATCAGAACACACGGTGTTGCACATCGCCCTGGCCGTGGGATTCCGAACGCAGTCACACTTCACAACGGTGTTCAAGAAACACGAGTCAATAACGCCTGCGCGTTGGCGTCGGGGGCAGCTTGCGGCCTGATCAGGAGCCATTCTGACTTGAAGCCTCCCGATGCCGCTGCATGGACCGGCACACCCAGTTCACCATCAGCAAGGCCGTGCCGAGGTTGGTCATCACCTCACCGGGCCAAACGTGTCCATAGCTGATGTCTTCAAAGCCCATCTGGTCGGCGACGATACCCAGCACGTTCACCAACCCGCCTGCCGCGATGCAGGCGTGGCACAAGCGCAGCAAGCGGCGAATATGACGATCGGTGAGCAGCCAACAACCGCATACGACCATGACCAGGCTGCATGAGAGGTCGGCGTAGAGATAGAAAAGCCCATCGTTCATGGTTTATCGCCTCCGGCGATGCGGTCGATCATACGATTGGCCAGCGAGTCGCCGCGCGAGTCGATCAGCCGCTGGGCAATCATCGTCAGCCGCAGCCCGAAACAGCCGACCAGGAAGGAAACGCCGGCCTGGATCTCGGCCGGCGAATCCGGAAGGAAACGTCGTTCCAGCATGGGCGCGAGGAAGATCGCCATCATCGCCCCGCACACCACCTGCACGACGGCACGTTTGCGCGAGGCCTCGTTACCCAGCGCCACCGGAAGGATGGCGCCACCCACCGCCGCCAGCAGCAGCCAGAAGCGGGTGAAGAGCAGCATGGTGTCCATGATGGTGACCTCGCTCAGGGTTGCGCGGCAGCCGCCGGCGACGGCTTGAGATCGCCGTGCCACGTGGTCTTCGCCGAGGGGAAATCGATCGCCAGGCGGCCGTCCTTGCCCGGCTTGAAGGTGACGTCACGACCCTGAAGGTCCTGGCAGAACTTCCCGCCGTTCGTGGACACCCCGAAGCGATACACCGTGGCCACATCGGCTTCCTTCAGGTACTTCGCCGGCACGTTGCACGCAAACGGCTCGTCAAAATGCACATCCGCCTTGTCCGCACTAAACGCCACCTGCGCACCCACATCCGAATTCGCCTGCTGCACCAACCCACTCCACCTCCCCTGCGGCTGCCCCGCCAATGCCAACCCAGGCACCAGACAACCCAGGACCAGAGCCCCCTGTAGGAGCCGATTCATCGGCGATGCTCTTCCAATATTCAAAAACATAAAACCTCCTAATGATTGAAATACCCAAACCCAACAACCCCGGCACCAACAACGACAGCAACCACCATCCCCAAAACCCACCCACGCCTCCGCCGCAACGACCCAGCCGGAACGTGATCCACACAAGCCAACACCGCCCTCGCCCACTCCGCCGACACCCGCAACCCCGAAAGCTTCTCCATCACCCCACCTCCGCCACGACCGGCACGCTCACCACCCGATCGTCCAGGACGATCCGCGGTTGCCACGCATCCGCCGCGCGAAAACTGATGCTCATGTGATGCATCCGCAGCCGCCGGAACCACCTGCGCCGCGCCGGCCGCATGTCGATCACCAGCTCGTCGACACCAAAGGGCCCGCGCTCGTAACGCAGCCGGCAATCGAACGCCACCGATAACTCGGTCACCAGCGGCACGCGCGGATCGCGGAACGCACGCAGCGGAATTACCACCGGCTCGAGCGGCGCATCCGGACCGGGATCGCGCGGAATCTCAACGTGCAGGGCCTGGGCATCGGTATCGCCCGCTTCGATATGCATGGCACGGCGTCGCCGCAGAGCCTCGTTGGCCGCTTCCACGGACACGCGCAGCGCGTACAACAACTGGTCGAACGTGCAGACAGCCATGTGCCCTACTCCCCGATCAGCCAGGATGGTTTGCGTGGAAAACCCACGTGGTAGCAGATCCACTGCAGCACTACCTGGTGCTCGCCGATCTGCAGAATGGTGAAGCTCTTTTCCATGCCGATGACCGAACCGCGCGGCGAATCGGTAAGGCAGCGGTTGAGCAAGGCGCGTGCTTCTTCGATCTTCGCCTCGCTATTCATCTGGTTGGGGTTGTCGCTACCGACAACCACGCGTTTGACGAACTTCACGTCGGTCAGGTCGAACATCCTGTGTCTCCCGCAGAAGGGATCGCGACACCTCGGGGGTATCGCGATCCAATGGATCGAAGCGATTAACCGCCCGCCGCCGCACCACCGCCAGCAGCCGCACCACCACCCGCCGCACCGCCACCGGCAAGCGCCGGCGTGGCCGACACAGGCACCGGCTTACTGATCTTGCGCGGGGCGCAAGCCGTCTGCAGGATGTCCAGCACACGCATCAGGCCTTCCGGCGCGCCACCGTCTTCGGCGTGAACCGCGACGTTGTACTTGGCGGAGTTGTCAGACGCGCGGGTGCTTTCCTTCGACGAGGACACGGCACCGGAGACCTTCGCCGTGGCCTTGAAAATGCCCCAGCCGATCGACATCGACGCATCGAACGAGCCGCTCTTGGAGTCCTTCTCGGTCTGGCTGAAGGATGACTTCACTTCCATGTTGAAGGTGATGTCCACCGTCGTGATGCTCAGGTTGGGAACCTTGACGATGGCCAGCAGCGGCACTTCCAGCTCGACCTCTTCTTCGGCGATGCCAGCGCCGCTCGGGTCGTCCACGGGACGCTTGAACTTGAAGCTTGCGGTACGCGTGGCACCCACGCCGGTCGGATCGTTCGCGGCCGGCGGCAGGAAGCCGATGACCTTGATGAAATCCGCGGTGGCCTGGGCGAGCTTTACCTGGGCTTCGCAGGCGGCGGTGAGCGGCGAGCCGATCAGGTCGGCAATGGGCAGACCCTTGAACTGGCTTGAGATGTTGACGAGTTCGTCAGCCATGATGTGACTCCTTGTGATATTTGACGCGCCGCGCGGAATGCGCACCGCGGTTCAGCGCGATCGACGGATCAGTCGCCGGGCTTGAACGTCTTGAAGACCCCCTGGGTCTGTGAGAGGTGGTTCATCAGCCGCGCGGCGCCATCGGTGGGCTCGCTGCCTTCGACGCGGATCATCACGTGCACCGCGCCGCTCTTGCCTTCCTTGCCGCCGGCCGTCGGGTCCACGCGAAGGTGCGGGCGTGAGGACGCCGGCTTGCCTTTCCATCCGGGCTGCGCGGTCGAATCGTCGTCGGGCGTGTCGCCTTCGATCAGCGGACCGATGTCCGCATCGAAGGTGATCTCCACTTCCTTGATGCGCAGCACGTTGGTCGAGACCAGCGGCAGGATCGGCGCGCGGTAGAGATCTTCATCGTCTTCGCCGGCTTCCGGATGCATGGACGGCATGCGGATGACGACGCTCTTCGGCCGGTTGTCTTCGTCGAAGAAGTCGCTCAGGTGCGACATCTGGTGTTGCTCGATGCGGTCCTGTGCATCGACGACCGCGCCGGCAATGGCTTCGATCAGGGTGTTCAGTGAGGTCTGCGCGGCCATGGCTCAGACGCCTCCCTTTGCAGCGGGCGCCAGGTCGGGGAACGAGTCCACGCGGGCCAGCCAGCCTTTAAGGAACTTGCCCAGGCCCGGCCGCTGGTTCACCAGGTTGGTGTAGTAGTCCTTGCGGCCTTGCTTATAGGCCGTGTAAACGGCTACCGAATCGGCCGTGGCCAGGGCGGCCATCGTGCCGGCGCCGATCGCACCATCCACACCGAGCTGCGGCGAGGCACCGAGTGAGTTCAACACCCGTTGCAGCAGCTTCGAGGCATTGGCGCCGGCATTGACCTGGAAGTCGAAGACGATGTTCGCCAGCGGCTGCAGGGCGATCTCGTCGCCGTGCACCTTGTCCCAGTAGAGCGCCTTGTAGATCGTGCCGGCCTGGGCGTCGGTCAGGGCGCGCAGGTTGTCGAGCGTGGGCTGGAGGTTCAGCAGGCGCAGCGCGCACTGCTGGAACGTCCCGATGGTTACGCCCTTGTTGGTCGCGCCGCCCGGATCGGCGGGGTCGTTGACGAACCCGCCCTCGTGCTTGAGCAACGTGGGAAAAAAGGTACTGAAGTCGGCCATGAGTGATCTCCCGATGCGGCGTAGTGGGCCCTGGTGGGATCACTATCGGTTCGCATCGGCACGCGCGGGATCGGGAAAACACTGATTACCGCGCGTGCGAATCCTGATCGCGTCATGTCATGGTTCGAGGGCGGTGAGTCCTTCGCGCAGGGCGTAACGCGTGAGCTGCGCAATGCCGTTGATGCCGAGCTTGGCCATGATGTGCTCGCGGTGCGTGCCGACGGTCTTGACGCTCACGTGCAGGCGCACCGAGATGTCCCGTGCACTGAACCCTTCGGCGAACAACTGGGTGATTTCCCGTTCGCGCGGACTCAACGGCTCGCGCGGCGCGAAGGAAGGTGAGCTCGTGCGTCGCATGCCATCCACCAGCAGATGGGCGATATCCGGGCTGATGAAGAAACGCGAACGCATGACGCTGTCGATCGCCTCGTGCAGCACCTCGAAACCGTCGCGTTTGAGCACATAGCCGTGCGCGCCGGCGTCGAAGGCGGCGCGTACCCAGCGTGAATCGTCGTACGACGATAAGCAAAGCAGCCGCGTACGTGGACATCGCGGCGCGATGCGGCGTATCGCTTCCAGGCCGCTCAGGCCGCGCATGGCGCAGTCGAAGACGATCAGTCCGGGCTGGCAGCGAAGCGCCACGCGCACGCAGTCGCGTCCGTCGGCGGTGCTACCGATCACCTCGTAGCGTGGCAGCGCGGCCAGCAGCGACGCGACGCCCTCGCGCAGCAACGCCTGCTCGTCGGCAAGCAGCACGGTCAGCGGCATCACCGGAAACACCCAGCCAGGGTGGGCACGCGGTCAAAACGTAAAACACCGCCACGAGGGGCGGTGGTGTGGTCATGCGAAGACATCCTGGACCCCCTTGAAGACCCTCTGCCAGCTCCCCTGCCGGATGGACGGCCGCCGGGCTCTCCCGGCGGCCGTTACGCGCGCGGGCGTCGGACCTTAAAGATTGCCGATGCCTGTCGTGATCTCGTCGACACCGTCCTGCTTGGCGAATTCCTTCCATAGGTCGCTACCCGATGGATTGATCGGCGAGATGCCGTCCGTCCCGCCACCGGCGAAAGCGGTGCTCTTGCCCACTTCGTCGAAGAGGAGGTCGCGCTTGGTGGCCAGCACGCGGGCGCCGGTATCGTTGGCCAGGCGTTGCGCGGGCGCCCACAGCTCGTTGGTGTCGCTCAGCGTGCCGCCGCTCTTGGTGACTGCGCTCTCGCAGTTGGCCATCACGACACGCTGGACGCCGAGTCGGGTCACGCACTGGGCGAGCGATTTCAGTATGTCCACCCCTTTGATCTCGTCGCGGTGGCCGACCACGATCAACAACGAAAATTCTTTCGAAGTGACGTTGCCGAGCGCGGATCCGTCGACCCAGTTCGATACTGCGGGATACAGCGCTTGCAATCGCTTCGCTTCGCGCTCGCCGTCGGCGGAGCCGCTCGGCCAGGTAATAAGAGTCTTTGCCATGGGACACGCTCCAGTCGGTGGGTAGGTGCGAGAACCGTAGTTCGGTGCACCCCACCGGCCGTATCGGCCAAATGCTGATTTTCGCGACGGGAACTACTTAGATGAGAACTGCGCCTCACATGTTGATGCGCGTGGCCTCGGCCGGGAGCACGGTCAGTTCGCGCCAGTCCAGTTGCTCGAGCAGGAAGTTGTAGTCATCGTCGCTGAGCTGGAATGCTAGCCGGCAGCGCTCCAGCTCGGCACGCTGGGCCGCCACCGCCGCCTGGGACAACGCGCAATGACGGTCGAAGGCCTCGGTGCGGGCCGGCTGATCCAGCGCATCGGCTTCGATGCGGTAGAGCGCTGCGAGGCGTTTGCCCTCCTCGTCCGCTTCGATCGCCATGCGCTCCAGTGCCGCCTTGACCAGTCCCAGCCGCACCGTCCGCAGTTCCTGCTCGCCCACCGATCGCTGGTCGAGCCCGAGCAGGCGGATCACCGGGGCGAGGGTCAGTCCCTGCACTACCAGCGTCACCAGCACCACCGCGAAGGCGCTGAGCACCACCGTATCGCGTTGGGGGAAGTCGTCCGGAAGGATGAAGGCGGTGGCTAAGGTGACCAGCCCACGCATGCCACACCAGCCGGCCAATGTCGCTTGTTGCCAGCTGGCGGGTGGCTCCTGTCCGCGACGTGCCCGGTACCAGACGACGGTGCGGTTGAAGGCCAGCGTAAAGACGACACGCACGACGACCACGATGGCGGTGACGATCCCCGCGAAGATCAGCGCCTGGCGAAGATGCTCGCCGCTCATGTCGCCGACGATGCGTCGCGCCTGCAGGCCCATCAGCAGGAACGCGGTGACATTGAGGACGAACACCACTGCACCCCACACCGCATACGACTGCACGCGCAGCCTTGGCGAACTCGGATCCGAGCGTCGGGCGGCGACGGTCATCGCCATGGCGACCACGGCCAGCACGGGCGAGACATGCAGGTGCTCGGCGACGATCCACACCAGGAAGGTCGTGATGAACTGGAACAGGTTGCTGTCCAGCGTCCCGGTGATGAAGCGCGTGGCGTATGGCAACAGCACTCCCACCATCATGCCGAACAGCACGCCTCCCGGCGCCGCCAGGCCAAAACCCAGCACCTGTGCTGTCGTGACCGCGCCCGCCGTCTGCACCGACAAGGCCACGCCGAACAGCAGTAGCGCCGCCGCGTCGTTGAACAGGCTCTCGCCACGCAGGACCGCGTCGGTGCTACGCGGAATAGCCATGCCGGAGAGGATCGCCGTGGCCGCCGCGGCATCCGGTGGCGCGACGATGGCACCGAGCACCAGCGCCGCGGCGAACGGCAGGCCGGCGAGCGCCCAGCCGGCCCAAGCGACGAACAACGCCGTCAGCAACACGCCGCCGAGGGCTAGCGCGAGCAGCGGCAACCAGAAGCGCTTCGCGCGGGAAAACGGGAAATCGAAGGCCGCATCCATCAACGCCGGCGCGATGAACAAGGGCAAGGCGGTGCGCGGATCGATCGGAAAATCCGGCGCACCCGGCAGCAAGGCCACTCCCACTCCCGCCAGCGCGAGCATGGACGGATACGGCAACGAAAGGCGTCGGGCCACTTGCAGAAGCACGATGGCCGCCGCGAGCAACAGAAGCAGGCTCTCGAATAGAGTCAAGGGCGGCGCCTCCCAAGGTACGGTGCTTGGAGGTTACGTCTCTGCGACCGATGAGGCTACTTCGCGGCAAAACCCCGCTTCACACCCCTGCCCAGCCACCAGCCGATCACGGCACCGGCGAGCAACCAGCCGAAGGCCTGCTCGATCAGGGTGCCGAAGGTAAACGCCGCGGGGAACCGGTACCAGTTCCAGAACGGCACGCTGAGCGACAGCCAGGCGAAGACGCCGAAGGCCAGGCCGGTATATAGCCCCCGGATGGCGTTGACCGTGGAGCGGATAAGGACCAGGGCGATCAGCAAGGCGGCAAGCGTGTCGGACAACCACTGATGGAACAGGTTGTAGCCCATCTGCATATAGTCGCGGCCATAGGGCGCATAGACGATGAAGGCGAAGGGCGAGGCTTTGGCCTTGGTAGAGAAAGCTTCGACGGCCTTGGGATCGTCGTGCTTGGCCATGTCGAAATACGGCAGGATGAAGATCGCATGCTCGTTCGGCAGGTTCTCGTGCAGTGCGGCCAGAACCTTGTCTTCGTTGAGCGGCGCCCGGACCGACATCTCGCCGATCGGCAGCACCATGTGCGCGAACGCACCCCACAGGAACATCACTAATCCGCCAAGCAAGGTGGCAATGGCAATGCGCATGATCCTTCTCCGTGGCCGTGGTGGGTCGAGGGTACGACCGGATCGGGCCTCGGGGATATCGGTCTTTTGGGAGGGTGTCAGGCACCCCGACGACGCGCCGCGGCAGCGCGCTTCCTGTAGGAGCCGATTCATCGGCGAAAGGGTGCTAGCCCCATCCCTGCCCGCTGCCGCGGGATCGCCGATGAATCGGCTCCTACAACTGCACGGGTGCGGGGAGGGTCGCGTCAGGACTTCTTTTCACGCGCCGCCGCGCGAGCCGCGCGCAACGCCGCCAGCTTCTCGCCCAGCTTCAGTTCCAGGCCGCGATCGACCGGCTCATAGAACGTCATGCCAACAAGTTCATCCGGCAGGCACTGCTGGTCCAGCGCTACACCACCCTCGGCATCATGGTCGTACTGATAACCGCTGCCGTAGCCAAGGCCTTTCATCAGCTTGGTCGGCGCGTTGCGCAGGTGCATCGGCACATCCAGCGTGCCCATCTGCTTCACCGTAGCCTTCGCCTTGTTGAACGCCATGTACGCCGCATTGCTCTTCGGCGAGATGGCCAGCCAGATCGCCAGCTGCGCGAGGCCAAGCTCGCCCTCAGGACTGCCAAGGCGCTCGAAGGTATCCCAGGCATCGAGTGCCATGCGCCACGCACGTGGCTCAGCAAGGCCGACGTCTTCGACGGCCATGCGTGTCATGCGGCGCGCGAGATAGAGCGGATCGCAGCCGCCGTCGAGCATGCGGGTAAGCCAGTACACGGCGGCATCCGGATCGGACGAGCGCACGGATTTGTGCAGCGCCGAGATCTGGTCGTAGAACTGCTCGCCGCTCTTGTCGAAACGACGCGTGCGATCGGCCAGCACCTGCTCGAGCGTGACATCGTCGATATGCCCGCCGTCGGCCAGTTCGGCGGCGATTTCCAGCAGGGTGAGCGCGCGACGCACGTCGCCATCGGCGGCGCTGGCAATCAATCGCAGCGACGCGTCTTCAACGGTGAGGTTGAGATCACCCAGGCCGCGTTCGCTGTCGGCAAGCGCACGACGGAGCGCGGCGACGATGTCGTCCGGACTGACCGAATCGAGCACGTGCACGCGGCAACGCGACAGCAGCGCGGAGTTGAGCTCGAACGATGGGTTCTCGGTGGTCGCGCCGACGAAGATGATGACGCCGCGTTCGATGTGCGGCAGGAAGGCATCCTGTTGCGCCTTGTTGAAGCGATGCACCTCGTCGACGAAGAGCACGGTGCGGCGTCCCTGCGCGAAGTTGCCTTCGGCTTCGGCGAGCGCCTTGCGCACGTCCGGCAGGCCGCTCATCACCGCGGAAATCGCGCGGAAGTCCGCGTCCGCATAGCGCGCCACCAGCAGGGCCAGCGTGGTCTTGCCGCAGCCGGGCGGCCCCCACAGGATCATCGAATGGACCTTGCCCGCTTCGAGCGCGCGGCGCAGCGGCTTGCCTTCGCCGGCCACGCGCTGCTGCCCGACGATCTCGTCGAGGCTGCGCGGGCGCATGCGCTCGGCCAGCGGCTTCAGGGCTTCGGGTTCGGCGAACAGGCCGGGGGACTGAAAGGACATGGGACTCGGTGCTGACGGTGAACGCCTAGTATCGCGCGTTCACCGTGCAGGCGGGCTCAAGGCGTTTCACGGGGGCCGCCAGGCGGCTTCCGCAGCAGGCTCAAGGCCATGCCGCCCACCACAAGCACGCCCAGGCCGAGGACCACCCAGAGGATCACTCGGGTCCAGTCGAAGGGGGCATTCGGCACGGCCAAAGCCTCTTCGCCCGCCATGCGCTCGGCTGGGCCGGTGCTGGCCTCGCTGGGCCGCCAGCCTTCCGGCTGCTGCTTGCGCAGGCCCGCCAGGGCATCGGCGACGGGCCACGCAGGGCGGCGCGCCAGGTGGCTGCCGGCGAGTAGCCGGTAAGGTGCCTGACCCTCCGGGAGGAAGACGAAGCGATCCGGCACCCACCCCAGCGCGAGATGCGGCGGATCGCGCAGCGGCGTGGCGGAGTGCAGGCGAAGCGCGTCACGGCGGCCGGCCGGGATCCTGAGCAGGGTGATCCCGTCGCCCTGCCCGGCGGTAACCACGAGCGTACCGAGCGACTCGCTCAGGTGATCGCCCTCGAGGGACATCGCATCGACGCGCGCCACCGCATCGCTACCGCGCTGCAGACGCAATGCGTTGATCGGCAGCGCGGCGGGAAGCTTGTAGTCGTAGTCGACACCCTGCCCGCTGGCCTGCGTGCTGGTCGGCTGCACCTCGACCCACTGGCGTGGGGCTTCGTCGGCGCTGAGTTTTTCTTCCACGCGGCCGTTGAGGGTCGCGGTGGCCTCGCCTGCCGTCGCCCAGTGCACGCTGCCGCTGACAATGCGCACACGGAAATAGCGACCCGCCGCACCTTCGATCTTCACCGTACTGACGTCCGGCGTGTTGCCGCTACGACCCATCGACAGGATCGTGGCCTGGCGGACCAGGCTCGTCCACGACTGCAGGTCGTCGCTGACGTCGATCGAGACGTTGTCGAGCTGGACATCCGCACCCTCGCTCACCTGGGTGGGCGGGAAGGTGATCTGCGAGAGGGTGATGGGTGTATGCGCATCGATCAGCCACTCCTTCACCGGGCCCGGCGCGTTGTCGTTGCCGGGCTGGATGACGATGTCGCCATTGGTGCTGCGCTCGATGCGCGGCCCGGGCGAGCCCGCTTCGGCCGGCGGCACGGCGAGCAAGGGCAAGCTCAGCGTTACCGGGCGCGATACGGACTGCAGCGGCTGGTACGGCGCCGAGGGCACTTGCTGCCCGGACGCATCGACGACCACGACGTCGCCCAGTGCCGCATCGGGCCGCGTCCACAGGTAAGCGTCCTGCGGTAGCGCTACGACATACGCCGGCGCACCGGGTGCCGCCTTGATCGGATACGCGAAGGCGAACTGGTCGGCGGGCGCGGCGGCATACGCGCAGGAGGCGACGAGGGCGAGGGCCAACAGACCGTGGCGAACGTCAGGACGCATGCGAGGACTCCGGAGGGGATTCGGCACTTTGCCGCGGCGGCGCAGGTGCGAGGTAACCGATGACGGTGCAGAGCAGGCCATAGGCGATGAACGAAGCAATGCCGAACAGGTTGCCCAGGTGCCCGCGATCCACCAGCAGCAGCTTCGCCAGTACGAGCGCCATGGTCGCCGCACCGGCGATCCACAACAGGCGCTGGCCGCGTTTCGAACCGAGTACCCAGGCGACGACGCCGATGATGCTCCAGACCACCGTGAGCGAAAGCTCGGCGAGGCTCGAGCCCGGCATGGCGTTATCCCACGGCACGCCGCCGAGATGATGCACGGAGCGCAGCGTCATGCTCGTGGCGATGATGAAGAACATCACCGCCAGCACCGCAGGGCGAACGCGACGCACGCTGGCCGGCATGCTCGCATCGGAGATGCCGCGCGCGGTGAGCAGGAGCACGGCGATCAGCAGCAGGTCGACCGGGTTGAGTACGGGGATGAAGACCAGCGGATTCGACGCGCCCGCCGTGCCCAGCGCGATGACGCCGGCGAAGAACAGGGCCAGCGCAGCACAGGCGCCCACGGCGTTGCGAATCGCCTCCGCATAGACACCCAGCGGCGCGGCGATGATCCGCGGGCGCCACAACACCAGCGCCGCCAGAAGCAGCGTCGGCATCGCGGCAGCGAGCACTTCCCAGCCCTGCCCCATGGTCTTCACGTAATCGAAGGCGAGCACGATGGCGGCCGTGCCAATGGCGAGCCAGCGCACCCAGCCAATCGTCGCGGCGAGGATCGACGCCACGCGATGCGCGGCGATGGCGCGCAGCGTAAACCAGCCTGTCACGAGCATGACCAGCACACCCGCGAGTGGCCACCCGGCAAGCGGCTGGATGCTCTCGTTTGCGACGGAGAGTCCCACCACCATGCCCGCGAACAGGAACAGCGGCGCACCGAAAGCAAGCACCACACCGAGATCGAGCTTGCGTACACGCTTGCACGCTTCAGCCAGCAAGCACGCGGTGACCGCGAGCAAGGCCAGCCAGTAACCAAAGGCCAGCGGCCGGTCGATCACGAAGGTATCGATCTCGTTGATGAAACTCACCAGCCACCAGATCACCGCCCAGATCAGCAGGCCGACACGTGCGAGACCGGACACGCCACGCGACATGCCATGTCGGTCGAACTGCCACACGCCGACGCCGGCACCGACTACCAGCAGCAGGCTGCCGATGAAAGCCGCATTGAGGATGGGAAGATCATTGGCGTGATGCGTGAAGAGCGCCGCAATGGCCCACGCCACACCGGCGGCCAGCTGCAGGAACACACCGGCCCAACGCGGCAGACGCCGCGCCTGACGGAAGCCCAGCCAGATCAGGCCCGCACCTTCGAGCGCGAACACGCTCGCGGTCACGCTGGCACTGAGTGCGAGCGGCACGGCAATCGTCGCGAAGGCCACGGCCAGCACGGCCCAGGTATCGCGCAGCAAACCCATGTCGTCGCGCTTGCGAATGGCGAACGCGATGGCGACATAGATCGCCGCGGCGACCAGTGCCCAGATAGCCAGCGGCATCGGCGCCCAGTCGAGCAAGGCACCTTGCAGCAACAGGCTGGCGATGGGGTTGCCGAACATCAGGCAGCCATCGAGGATCGCGCGGTCACGCTTGGGTGAACGCAGCACGTGCAGCCAGGGCACGGCGAGATAAAGCAGGAAATGCAGGATCAGGAACGGCTCGGTGCTGGCGAACAACGCCGGCCGATAACTCAGTACACCCCACGCGGTACCCACGCCAAAGGTTGCGATGAAGCCGAGCACGTTGAGCACGCGCCAGGCCTTCTTCCAGGCGATACCGAGAATGCCAAGGTTGAGGACGGCGTAATACGAGAACAAGGCGACGTGATTGCCCTGCCCCGTCGACGCGATGATCGGCGCGGCGAAACCGGCAATCAGACCCAGCACGGCAAGCGCCAGCGCATCCTGCAACACGGCCAATACGCCGAGGCCGGCAACGAAGACGATAAGCAAGGCAAACGTCGCCGTTGCCGGCAACAAGCCGTAAAGCCGGTACGCGGCAAACACCGTCATCACCAGCACGCCCAGCGCACCACCCTGCAACGACAACGCAAACGCACGTCGCTTGTCCCGCTGCATCCAGCCGAAACCCACACCCGCAATGGCAACCAGCGCCACCAAGCTAAGGCGAACCGACATCGGCATATGGAACAGCCCCTGGTCCGAGGCGTACTTCAGGAACGCAGCCACACCGGCAAACAACACCAGCATGCCCACCTTCACCGGCACATTACCCTCGGTAATCCACCGCTTCGCCGCATCCGCCAACCGCTCAAACCAGGTCGGCCCACTCGGCACCGCTGGATTAATGTGGGAGCCGGCTCCGCCGGCGATCGGAGAAGCCTCAGGCCTCATGTCCAGGCCGGCTCCGCCGGCAACAGGCACAGCAGGGGCAGGCTCTGTGTAGGAGCCGGCTCCGCCGGCAACAGGCGCCGAATCAGGCCACTCCGCCCGGGTATCCGGCAAGGCCTCCGACGAAGAAGACCTCGGCTCCATGTGGGAGCCGGCTCCGCCGGCGACAGGCACCGCAGCACCAGGCGTCAACTCAGCCAACCGCCCCCGAACCGCATCAAGGTCACGCTTGAGCCCCGACATCCGCCCCCAGAGCAACCCGATCGCAAAGCCCGCGACCGCGCCCTCCCAGCCCTGCGTAACCAGCGCCCCGACGATCGCGCCAATGATGGCCCAGACGACAATCATGCCTACCCCTCTCCCCGTACATCCTGTGTGCGGGGAGTCTGGCATGAAACGCCGGCTCCGTAGGAACCTGCGACTGGAAGCGGGGCCCCCTGATTACCGGCAGCTGGCAGGCAGGTACTGCTTCTGGATATCGTCCGACCCGCAACGCCAGTTCACCTGCGACCCGGACACCCACGGGGTCAGCCTGAGCGAATCATTGTGGATGTTCCGATTGGCATCGTTGGCGTAGATGACGACGATCGTGCCGTTATCCACCGTCACGCTGGCGGTGTACTTGCCACGGATGTCGTCAGGCAACGCAAGCCCGGCCGCCACGTTGTTCACGGGCATCTGGCCGTGACTGGTATAGAACTCCGCAACGGCCGTCTTGGCACGGTCGGCAAGAACCACGCCTTCGCTGACCTGCACACGCGTCAGATAGCTGTTGTACGCGGGGATGGCGATCGCCGCGAGGATCCCGAGCACGAACGGGAAGATCATCAGCAACCAAAAGACCCCCGTGGGTGCTTTGGGCACGGTCTGGCCGGTGTCCTTCCAGCGCGCCAGCCAGGTGAATTGGCCCTGGAGGTAGAACACCTGGAAAAAGAACAGCGTGATACCGCTGATCTCCACCGGCAGCCCGCGCCGCGCGCCTTCTTCCCGCAACGACCGCGCCACGGAGAAGCAGCCGACGATGACGACGATGCACGCCGCGATGGTCAGCAAGCCACCAAGCATCGGCGCCTTGAAGGCCGGGCCAGCGAACGCACCGACGATAGTGAGAACGACACCAGCCACGAACAGTTCCCTGGCGCTGCTCGACCGGTCGATCTTCTTCACCCAACTCGACTGCACGAACATCCAGACCCAGGTGAAGATGCCGATGGTCATCAGGCCCAACAGGAATACGAGGAACCAGTGCATCGACGGCGGACGGGGAAAGCTTGCGCGATCACCCTGCGGGGCCGAGGCGCCATAGGGCGCACCTGCTGATTGGAACGGCGGTGGGGGCGGGGGCGCAGACGCACCATCGACGACCGTATCGCCAAAACGAAATGTCGAAAGAGGCACCCAGTTCGTCATGCCGCTCCGCCATGCCAGCGTCTCGGGCGTGACCTGCCCTTCGCGAAGCCACTGGTGGATGTTTGCTTCGGTATAGGGACCGTATTTCTGGCCGTTGCGGCCGATCCAGATCGAGTCGTTGTTCGTCATGGCGATGTCGCATCCCTCTGAAGTCTGTCGTCCGATTGAAACGCGAGGCGAGCCCACGCGCGTCGCGCACACGGGCACGGCGGAGCACATTACTGAGAGTGCAGTTCGAATCAGCCAGAAAGGTGAGGTGGCGCAACGCGGCGAACCCTCGACGGGTGCCGCTCCTTCCCTGTTGCGTCTTCGCTTTCCCCTGCGACGCCCCTGCCGTCACCGGGATGTACTTTCAGGGCGAACAGCCAGCACGTCAACCCTGTGGGAGCCGATTCATCGGCGATCGGGTTTACTGGGGACCTTGCCCGCTGCCGCGGGATCGCCGATGAATCGGCTCTCACATTTCGCCGATGAATCGGCTCCTACATTTTGCCGCTGAAGCGGCTCCCACAGTTCTGCGGGTTATTTGACCGGCTGGGTCTGCAGTACCGGCGCGTCACCGATCACATCGGCGCCCTGCGGCGGCACGAAGTCGAATGTACCCGGCGCGACGGGACCGTTCTTCACCCAGCCGGCGAACTGGATCGTCGTGGTGTTGCCGAGCTGATCCTTGAACACCATGCGCGCCAGCCCACCCGTATCGAACCCGAGGTCGGCGAAATCGAACTGCGGATCTTTCCCGGTGGACTGCAGCCGCAGCCATACCAGGCCGTCGTGCTCGCCCTTCTCGGTGACCTTGAAGTCCTTGTCCATCTGCGACAGGTCGGTGAGCACAGTGAGCGGACTCTGTGCTTCTTCGCTGCTTTGCTTGCGCACGGTGACCTGCTCGAGGTCCGGGTCGTACAGCCACACGCGGCTGCCGTCGGCGACGATGGTCTGCTTGTACGGCGCCAGGGTTTCCCAGCGGAACTGGCGCGGCGCTTCGAGCGCCATGGTGCCCGTGGTGGTCTTGCCCGGGTCGCCGTTCGCATTGGTCAGGGTCTGGCTGAAACGGCCCGTGACCGAATGCAGCCCCTTGGAAAAGGCATCCAGCCGCTCACGCGCGGGGCCCGCGGCAGCAAAGGCCGGCAGGCTGAGGAGGGACAGGGTCGCGACAAGCAGGAAGCGTTTCATCAGGCGATTTCCGTAGGGTTCGGCGCGATTGTCAGCGATCGGTTTCGAACAGCGACTTAAGCATGTCGATGGCTTCGGCAGGGCTGATCTCCCCTGCCTCCATCTTCTCGCTGATATCGGCAATGGCCTTGCCGTCGCGATGCCAGAACGGCGCGGCGCGCGTGGCGTGGTGCACCGGGCGCGCTTCCTGGCCCAGCACGACGATCTCGGCGATCTCCTCCTGTTCGGCGAAGATCACTTCCAGCGCGTCGTCGACGCCGGCGGTGTGGCCGGTGGGATAGTCGCGGGTGACGAAGCAGGCGCGGCCATCGTCGGCGCGCAGTTCCAGCCCGGGAATGGACGGGTTGAGTTCGAAAATGCTCTCGACTTCGTCCAGCACCTCGGCGGTGGGCGCGAGGTCACCGGTAACGAGCAAGCCCCAGGGGCGCTGGCGTAGCGCACCCGGCTTCATGGCGTTCATCGGGTATCAGTCCTTCGGAGGCGGCGGCGCGAGGACTTCGCGGTTGCCGTTGTGCTGCGGCGAGCTGACGATGCCGTCCTGCTCCATCTGTTCGACGAGACGGGCGGCGCGGTTGTAGCCGATGCGCAGGTGGCGCTGCACGCCGGAAATGGAAGCGCGACGCGTCTCGGTGACCACGCGCACGGCCCGGTCGTAGAGGGCGTTGTCACTGTCGCTGTCGCCTTCGGCGTCCTGCGGCAGGCCGGAGTCGTTGATGATCTTGCCGTCGGAGGTGGACTGCACTTCCTCGAGCACGCCGGTGATGTAGTTCGGCGCGCCCTGCGCACGCAGCCACTCGACGACGTTATGCACTTCGTGGTCGTCGACGAAAGCACCGTGCACGCGCTCCGGCGTAGCCGTGCCCGGCGGGAGGTAGAGCATGTCGCCGTGGCCGAGCAGTGCTTCGGCGCCGGACTGGTCGAGAATGGTGCGCGAGTCGATCTTCGACGACACCTGGAACGCGATGCGCGTGGGGATGTTCGCCTTGATCAAACCGGTGATCACATCCACCGACGGACGCTGCGTGGCGAGGATGAGGTGCACGCCCGCGGCGCGCGCCTTCTGCGCCAGGCGTGCGATGAGCTCTTCGACCTTCTTGCCGACGATCATCATCATGTCGGCGAATTCGTCGATGATGATGACGATGTGCGGCAGCGGCTCGAGCGGTTCGGCGACCATGCCCGGCATGTCCGGGTTGGCGCGGAACAGCGGATCGAGCAGCGGCTGGCCGCTGTTCTCGGCGTCCTTCACCTTCTTGTTGAAGCCACCGAGGTTGCGCACGCCCACGGCAGCCATGAGCTTGTAGCGGCGTTCCATCTCGGCCACGCACCAGCGCAGGGCGTTGGCGGCTTCTTTCATATCCGTGACGACCGGCGCCAGCAGATGCGGAATACCCTCGTAAACCGAGAGCTCCAGCATCTTCGGGTCGATCATGATCATGCGCACGTCTTTCGGGCTGGCCTTGTACAGCAGGCTCAGCACCATGGCGTTCACCGCCACGGACTTACCCGAACCGGTGGTACCGGCGACGAGCAGATGCGGCATCTTGGCGAGATCGGTGACCACCGCCTTGCCGCCGATATCCTTGCCCAGCGCCAGCGCCAGCGGCGACTTCATCTGGTCGTACTTTTCCGAACGCAGAATTTCGGAGAGATAGACGATCTGCTTCTTGGTGTTGGGGATTTCCAGGCCGATGACGTTCTTGCCGGGAATCACATCCACCACGCGCACGCTGACCACGGAGAGGCCGCGCGCAATGTCCTTGTCGAGGCTGGACACCTGGCTGCCGCGTACACCGGCGGCGGGTTCCAGCTCGAAACGGGTAATCACCGGACCCGGATAGACGCCCATGACGCGGGCCTCGATGCGGAAATCCTTGAGCTTGAGCTCCACCTGGCGCGAGAGCACTTCGAGGGTTTCCTCGGAATAGCCCGGGCCTTGCGGCGGTGCTTCGTCGAGCAGCGACAGCGGCGGTACTTCGCCGTTCATCGATGCGCCGGTGAACAGGGGAATCTGGTTTTCGCGGGACGCGCGATCGCTCTTGACCACCATCGGGACCGGGGTCTCGATACGCACGGGCTCGCGCCGGGCCTGCTTGATCGCGTCAGCCTTCTTGACCACTTCACGTTCGGCGCGCGCGTTGCGTGCGGCCATGACTTCCGGTGCGCGACGCACCTTGCCGCCGAACCAGCCGCCCATGCGCACGACGCCCTGCCCGGTCAGGTCCATGAGCTTGAACCAGGACAGGCCGGTGGCGAGGGTGACGGCGATGAGGAACACGGCCAACAGCAGCAGCGGTGCGCCCTTGTCGCCAAGGGCGCTGTGCAGGCCGTGGCCCACCCACTTGCCGACGATGCCGCCCGGGCCTTCCGGCAGCACGGGGGAATCGACGTTCAGGTACACCAGCGCGGGGCCGGTGATGAAGAAGAACACAAACCCGATCAGGCGCAGCGAGGGCTCCCACGGCGCGACGAGTCGTTCGCCGCGCGCGCGGAGCACCTGGATGCCGAGGGCCAGCAGGAGCAGCGGAAAGCAGTAAGAAACCAGGCCGAAGATGTACCTGAGCAGGTTGGCGATGTTTGCCCCGACCGAGCCACCGAAGTTGGTGGCCCGCTCGGCAATGCCCATGTGACCCCAGCTCGGGTCCTGGTCGTTGTAGCTGAGCAGGCAGACGAGCAGGTACAGGGCGAGCGGCAACAGCAGCAACGCCCCGGCCTCGCGCAGGCGGCGCTTGAGCTCGTCGCTCAAGCCCTCGCTCTGGGCCTTGACCTGGCTTCTAGCCTGTTTCTTTACGACTTTCGCGCTGCGCGCCACTTAGCAGAGAACCTCGGATCGGGTTTTCGGCATCATGCCATGCCCTGAAGGGCCGGGTGCACGAGCTTGCCACCCTCGACGTTGATACCGCCGGCCAGGGCCGCGTGGTCGCGCCACTCGCTACCGGCGGCCAGGCGCTGCACGTACGGCAGGATGGCGGCCGAGATGGCGGTGGACGAGGTCTGCGGGACGGCGCCGGGCATGTTGGTCACGCAGAAGTGCGTCACGCCGTGGACGTCGTAGGTCGGCTCCTTCCAGGTGGTCGGACGCGAGGTTTCGAAGCAGCCGCCCTGGTCGATCGAGATGTCGACGAGCACGGAGCCCTTCTCCATCGTCTTGACCATGGCTTCGGTGACGACGCGCGGCGCCTTGGCGGACGGGATCAGCACTGCACCGACGACGATGTCGGCATTGCGGACTTCTTCGGCGACCGAGGACTCATAGGCGTACAGCGCGGTGACGTTCGGGCCCATCGCCATCATTTCGGCGAGGCGGTCCTGGCGCTTGTCGAACACGACCACGTTGGCGCCGGCCGAGGCGGCCAGGGCGGCAGCGTTACCACCGGCAGCGCCGGCGCCGAGCACGACGACCTTGCCACGCGGGGTGGAGGCCATGCCGCCGAGCAGCTTGCCCTTGCCACCGTTGGGCTGGTGCAGGAGGGTGGTACCGATCTGGGTGGCGATGCGGCCGGCGATGACGGACATCGGCAGCAGCAGGGGCAGCACGCCGTTCTCGTCCACGGACTCGAAGGCGATACCGGTCAGGCCGATGTCCAGGAGGCTCCTGGTCAGCGCCGGCTCGGCGGCCAGGTGCAGGTAGCAGAACAGCAGGTGGTGCTTCTTGAGCAGCTTGAGATCGCCCTCGATCGGCTCCTTGACCTTGACGATCAGCTCGCCCTTCTCATAGACGGCAGCGGCGTCGGCCACCACGGTCACACCCAGCAGGGAGTAGTCGGCGTCCGAGTAGCCGCTCTTGGTGCCGGCGCCGGACTGGATGAAGACCTCATGGCCACGGCGGACCAGATCGGCGGCCGCGGCCGGGATGAGGGCCACGCGGCCTTCGAGGGTCTTGGTTTCGGAGGGGATACCAATGCGCATCTTATGGAGGATCCTGAATGAGATAAAAGCCGCCCCGTGGGGACAAGGCGACAGCCGTCATTGCATCGATGTCTTGAATCACACCTCGGTCTTCCCCATTCTTCCGGGTCGACACGCCTCGCCACACCGAAACACGCCGCAGTAAACCTCAAGGATTATACATGAGCACCCCCAAGCACAGCCGCCTGCTGATCCTCGGCTCCGGTCCCGCCGGATACACGGCCGCCGTCTATGCGGCGCGCGCCAACCTCAAGCCGACCATGATCACCGGCCTGGCACAGGGCGGTCAGCTCATGACCACCACCGAGGTGGACAACTGGCCGGGTGACGAAAAGGGTGTTCAGGGTCCGGAACTGATGCGGCGCATGGCCGAGCACGCCGAGCGCTTCGAAACGCAGATGGTTTTCGACCACATCCACAGCGTGGACCTGGCCAACCGTCCGTTCCACCTGAAGGGTGACAGCGGCGAGTACACCGCCGACGCGCTGATCATCACCACCGGCGCCACCGCCAAGTACCTGGGCATCGCCTCGGAAGAGAAGTTCAAGGGCCGTGGCGTCTCCGCCTGCGCCACCTGCGACGGTTTCTTCTTCCGCGACCAGGACGTGGTCGTGGTCGGCGGCGGCAACACCGCCGTGGAAGAGGCGCTGTACCTGGCCAACATCGCCCGCAAGGTCTACCTGGTCCACCGCCGCGACAAGTTCCGCGCCGAAAAGATCATGCAGGACAAGGTGTTCGAGAAGGCCGCCGCCGGCAAGATCGAGCTGCTCTGGAACCACCAGGTGGACGAAATCCTCGGCGACGACTCCGGCGTGAACGGCGTGCGCGTCAAGGACGTCAACACCGGCGTGAAGCGCGACCTCGACGCCCAGGGCTTCTTCGTGGCGATCGGCCACACCCCGGCCACCGGCATCTTCGAAGGCCAGCTGGAGATGAAGGACGGTTACATCCAGATCCAGTCGGGCCTGCACGGCGGCGCCACGGCGACCTCGGTGCCGGGCGTGTTCGCCGCCGGCGACGTCGCCGACCATGTCTACCGCCAGGCGGTCACCTCGGCAGGCTTCGGTTGCATGGCGGCGCTCGACGCCGAGCGCTGGCTCGACCAGCAGCACCTGCTGACCTGACCGGAACCGGCCCCGCGCCTCGTGCGCGGGGCAATCGCCGCATGCCCGGCATTCGTTTTCTCGACAGCCTTGGCGGCATTCCGGCCGCCGACTGGGACGCGCTTGTCCCGGATGGCAACCCGTTCGTGTCGCACGCCTTCCTGAGCGGCATGGAAGCGAAGGGCTGCCTGCGCGAAGACTATGGCTGGAAGCCGTACCACCTGGGCATCTTCGACCACAACGAACGCCTGGTCGCCGCCGCTCCCACCTACCTCAAGGGCAACTCGCACGGCGAATTCGTCTTCGACTGGAGCTGGGCCTCGGCCTGGGAACGCGCCGGCGGCGAGTACTACCCGAAGATGCTGGTCGCCTCGCCCTACTCGCCCGTTCCCGGCCCGCGCCTGCTGGTGCGCGAGGGCGTGGAGGCGGAGATCCTGCGCAACCGGCTCACGGCCGCGCTGGTGGACGAAGCGGACCGTCTCGGCCTCTCCTCGATCCACGCCAACTTCCTCGCCGACGCCGACCTGCGCGCCTTCGACGATCGCTGGCTGGTCCGCGCGGATTACCAGTTCCACTGGCATAACCAGGGCTACGCCGATTTCGACGCCTTCCTCGCCTCGCTCAAGGCGAAGAAGCGGAAGAACATCCGCCAGGAACGCGCGCATGCGATGGACTCGGGCCTGCACATGGAAATGCGCGGCGGCGACGAACTCTCCGACACCGAGTGGCGGCAGATCCACGCGCTTTACGAACTCACCTTCGATTTGAAGGGCAACCACGCCGCGCTCACCGCGCGCTTCTTCCAGCACCTGGGCCGTACGCTCGGCGCCAGGGTGCAGGTAGCCATGGCACGCGACGACCACGACATCGTCGCCATGGCGCTGTTCCTGCGCGGCGGCGACGCGTTGTACGGACGCTACTGGGGCGCCAGCGTGGAAGTCTCCGGGTTGCACTTCGAGCTCTGTTACTACCGCGGTATCGACTATGCGATCCGCGAAGGCATCGGCCGTTTCGAACCCGGCGCCCAGGGCGAGCACAAACTGGCCCGCGGCTTCCTGCCGACGCTGACCCACTCGCGCCATTACATTGCACACGATGGCTTCCGCCAGGCCGTGGCCGGCGCGCTCGAACAAGAAGCGCTGCATCGCGAAGCGTATCGTGACGAACTGCTCGCTCATTCGCCGTACGCGGACCGATGATTCGCCTGCCGCAACTCAACCCGCTTCGCCCCGGTCTCTTTCCCGATCCGGAGGACGCGCTCGTCGAACCCAACGGCCTGCTGGCCTGGGGCGGCGATCTGTCGCCCGAGCGTCTGATCTCGGCATACGCGCAGGGTGTGTTTCCGTGGTTCAACGAGGACGAGCCGATCCTCTGGTGGTCACCGGATCCGCGCTGCGTGTTCCGTACCGATGGTGTCCACATCAGCCGCAGCCTGCGCAAGCAGCTGTCGAAGTCCAACTGGCGGATCACCGCCGATACCTCGTTCACCCGCGTGATGCGCGCCTGCGCCGCACCGCGTAGCGGCCTGGTCGGCACCTGGATCGGCGACGACATGATCGCCGCGTACGAAGAGCTGCACCGGCAGGGTCATGCGCACAGCGTGGAAGTGTGGGACCGCGGCTCGCTGGTCGGCGGCATCTACGGCGTGGCCGTGGGCCGGTTGTTCTGCGGCGAATCCATGTTCTCCGCGCGCACCGGCGGCTCAAAGGTCGCGCTGGCTGGCATGTGCCAGTTGCTGCATCGCTGGGGGTTCCCGTTCCTCGATGCGCAGGTGACCAACGACCACCTGTTGTCGATGGGCGCGGTGGAGATTCAGCGCCGTCAGTTCGTCGCGCAGGCGAAGCGTCTGGCGGCGATGCCTGGTCTGGTCGGGTCGTGGGTGCAGCATCCTATTGCCCTGCCGTGACCCGATCGCCGTGTGATCCTGATCTCTGTGGGACCTTGATCTCTGTGGGACCTTGATCTCTGTGGGAGCCGCTTCAGCGGCGATGCTTCTGTGAGGGGGAAAGAGCAAGAGCATCGCCGCTGAAGCGGCTCCCACAGGAAGCTCGGAGCTCCCACAGGAAGCTCGAAGCTCCCAGAGGAAGCTCGAAGCTCCCAGAGGAAGCACTCACAGAAAGCAATCCTACCGACCCCTGTGCCCGCTCATCTCAGCCCCGGCATTCCTCGGCAGCGCCAGACACACTGGCGCGGCAATCAACGACACGAACGTCACCACCAGAAACGCCACGCTGAAATCCGGCAGCTGCGCATGCTCATGCCCGTTCCACGTGACCGATACATGCAGCGCCGCGGCAGCCACGCAGATGCCCACGGACAGCATCAACTGCTGGAACGTCGTATAGAAACTGGTGGCGCTGGAGAACCGCTCGCTCGGAATATCCGCGTAAGCAACCGTGTTGTACGCGCTGAACTGCAGCGACTGGAAGAACCCGCTCAGCAGCAGGATCGTGTAGATCGTCCACAACGGCCAGTCCGGCCGGAAGGCCGCGCACAAGGCCACGCAGACCATCGACAGCACGCCGTTCCAGACCAGGGTGGCGCGGAAGCCCCACATGCGCAGCACCGGCGCGGCGGTAGCCTTCATCAGCATGGCGCCGAGCGCGGAAACGAAGGTCACCACGCCGCTGTGCGCGGCGGAAAAACCGAAGCCAAGCTGCATCATCAGCGGCAGCAGGAACGGCACGGACCCCGCCGTGATGCGCGTGAGCGAACCGGCGATCACCGAGAGGCGGAAGGTGGGAAAGCGCATCAACGACAGGTCGAGGATGGGGTTCGCCACGCGGCGCGAATGCCACACGTAGACGGCACCGACGATGAGCCCGCCAAACATGAGCCCCGCCGAAGCGGAACCGGCGGTACCGCCGCGGCTGGCCATCTCCAGCCCGAACACCAGGCATGAGAGCGATATGCCCGACAGCACGAAGCCCACACGGTCGAAGCGCTGCCGCTCGGCAATGCGCACGTCGGGCACGTACTTCGTCGCCAGCCACATGCCGGCGATACCGATCGGCACGTTGATATAGAAAATCCAGCGCCACGATGCCCAGGTGACGATGAAACCACCCAGCGGCGGCCCGATCACCGGGCCGATCAGTGCCGGCACGAGCAACCACGACATGGCGCTGACCAGTTCGGACTTCGGCACCGAACGCAGCAGCACCAGGCGACCCACCGGGACCATCATCGCGCCACCCATGCCCTGCAGAAGGCGCGAAAGCACCAGCAGCGGCAGGTTGCCGGAGAGCCCGCAGAGAATCGAACCGATGGTGAAAAGCGCGATGGCCGAGCGGAAGACGTTACGCGAACCGTAGCGATCGGCGATGGCGCCGCTGGCGGGAATGAACACCGCGAGGCTGAGCATGTACGAGGTGAGCGCCACGCTCATGTGCAGCGGCGACACGTCGAACGATTCAGCCATGGAAGGCAACGCCGTGGCCAGGATGGTGCCGTCCAGCTGCTCCATGAACATCGCACTCGCGATGATCAGGGCTACGGTGCGGAAGCCAGGGGCGGGAGTCATCCGGGGAGGGGTGGCGGGGGAAGCACATAGTTTGCGCCCGCAAGGATCAAAGGTCGAGTGAACGTAAACTTAGGAAGCGGCGCTCCTCGTCGGTGAAGGGATCGATGAAGCTGAGCTCGCGTGCCAGCAGCTGGAGCGGTTCGCTGAAGTCCGCCGCTTCGTCACGCAGCTCGGGATACATGGGATCCCCCAGGATCGGCGCACCCATGGCCGCCATATGCACGCGCAACTGGTGCTTGCGTCCGGTGACGGGTTCCAGGCGATAACGCCAGGCGCGGTCGCCCCGCTCGATCACGTCCACGTGGGTGGTTGAGTTCGCGGGACCTTCCACTTCGCGTGTGCGGAAGAACGGTTCACCACGTTCGATGCGGCTGCAGCGGGAAAGCGGAAAGGTGAGCCCGGGTAAAGGCGCCGCCAGCGCCTCGTAGGTCTTGGCAATGGCACGCTCGCGGAACAGGCGTGTATACGCGTCGCGACTGGACGGCCGTGCCGAGAACACGACCAGGCCGGCCGTCGCGCGATCGAGCCGGTGCAGCGCGACGAGATCCGGGTTGCCGAGGCGGCGGACCAGGCGCACCGACAAGGTCTCCTCGACGTAACGCCCGGCCGGCATCACCGGCAGGAAGTGCGGCTTGTCCGCCACGACGAGGTCGTCGTCCTGGTAGACGATGGTTTCCTCGAAGGGAATGCGCGGCTCGGCTTCGACCTCGCGCCGGTAGGTGACGATGTGCCCGGGCCGGTACGGCGTGAGGTGGTCGACCGGGTGGCCGTCCGCTTCGACGAGGCCGCGTTCCATGCGGTTCTCCCAGTCGTCGCGGCTGACCGCCGGGAAGCGCTCGCACAGAAAATCGAGCACGCTCGGCCAACCGCCGGGAGGCAAGGCAATCCTGCTGTGGGGCATGTGGTCCATGGGGTCATCCTAACCTCGCCAGCGCATGCGCCGCCAAGTGTTTCCCACCGGGCCGCGGCTTATACTGGCGCCGTCCCCCTATCGAGACACTCCGCGTGATCGGCCGGTTCCTCAGGAAGTTGTTCGGCGGCGGCAGTACGCCTCCCGCCCCTAAACTCGTGCCCGCACGCCCCGTCGTGACCATCGCGCCGGTGGTCGTCGACGTGCCCGTGGCCGTGGAGGCGCCCGTGAGCGCGCTGGCCCCCGAAGAAATCGAAGACCGCTTCTATCGCCTGATACTTGGCCTCTCGCCCTCGGACGATGCCGCCTTCTCCCCCGTCGAGCAGGGCGTGCTGCGCCGCGTGCGCGAGGCCTTCGGCGGCGAGCGCTTTGATGTCGGCTCCCTGCCCCGGCTGCCTTCGGTAGTGCCCCAGCTGATGCGCTCGTTGCGCAACGACGACAGCGACAGCCATGCGCTGGCCGAGCTGATCGCCCGTGACACCGTGCTGGTGGGTGAGATCGTACGCGTGGCCAACAGCGCTTTCTTCAAGACGGCGCGCCCGGTGACCGGCCTGCCCCAGGCGATCACCCTGCTCGGCCAGGACGGCCTGCGCCGCGTGGTGATGCAGCTGGTGATGCGCCCTATCCTGCGCACGAACATGGGCGGTGCCAGCCAGCACGCCGGCGAGCGCCTGTGGGAGCACGCCGAGCGCTGCGCCCGCGCCTGCATCTATCTGGGCCGCAACGTGTGCGACCCGTTCGAAGCCTTCCTTGCCGGCCTGATCAGCCAGACCGGCGCGCAGACCATCCTGCTCGAGCTCGAGGAACAGAACGACACCCGGGCCACGGCGCTCAGCCGTCCCCTGGTGGCCGCGCTGGCCCAGCAGATCGAACGCCTCTCACTGCACGCGGCGCGTCACTGGGCCTTCCCCTCGCGCGTGGTTCAGGCACTGGCCGAGCGCGCGGACCCCGCGGACGCAGGCGCGCGCACGCCGCTGGGACGCGCCCTGCTTGCCGCAAGCCGCGTGGCGATGCTCGATGTACTGATCGAACAGGGCCTGGCCGACCCGGACTCCGCCCTGTTGGCGAGCCCGGGCCAGACCTTCACCCAGGCCCAGTTGATCGCCTGCCGCGATGCCTTGCGAACCGCAGCCCCCGCCGAAGCCTGAGCCCCACGCAGAACCCGATGCCCCCGGCACCCGATCCACCTGTGGGAGCGTGGGAGCCGATCCACCTGTGGGAGCCGATTCATCGGCGATTGTGGGAGCCGCTTCAGCGGCGATTGTGGGAGCCGCTTCAGCGGCGATAGGTGCTCGCCACGCACCCACCTGCCGTCAGCGACGAACGCCCGTAGCAACCACATCCGCCCACAGCTGATCAGCCAGTTTGCTCGAGGCGCCGCTAATCAGACTCGGCACGATCGTATCCAGACGCGGCGGATCCGTCTGCACGGGCGCGGTCTGGCTGACGTGATAGACCTTCGAGGCGACGATGCCACGGGCGACGATGCGGCAATTCACCGTCAGCTCCATGGTCACGACCGAAGGCTCACCGTCCGGCGTATGCACCGCCGTGACCTGCTGCAGGCCGCGGCAGCCGATGATCAGGTCGGTGAAGTACTTCGGCTGCAGCGAGGTGCGCAGCCCGGCCTCGACCGCGGAGGCGATATCCGGCGACACCTGCACCTTGGCCGAGTCGGACAGGCCGCCGACGTTGATCACATGGTCACCCTTGTTTTCCAGGGTAAGCCACGGCGAGGCCGGGCTTGCCGCCACGGTGCGGCTCATGTCGCTTTCGATCATGGTCTTGCCGCCGCAAGCGGACAGCATCATTACCGCGGTGGCGGTCACCGCGAACTTCGTTACCGCAAACTTCATCACGTGCTCAAACCCCTGTATTTCCCCGAGACAACCCTCCCAATTTAGCGGGTGCGCGTCGCAGCGGCAACCGCTCACGAATGTGAAGACGCCTGTTTGACGGACTAAAGGCTGGTTCCGTGACGCCGATAACCTTTTAGACCCGACCGCGCGAGCGGTTATGATGCCGGACTGATCGCTGGCAGGACCTCGACAACGATGTTTTCCGCTCGACCGACTTCCGCTGCTGGAACAGCTGCGCTCGCGCGCCTGACCTGGCAAGATTTCGAGCACCTGCTTGCCGAGCATTACCGCGCCCAGGGTTACCGCGTGGAACACCACGCCCCCGCCACCTCGCTGAAGACACTCGCCGCCGGCGTCGACCTGCGCCTGACCCGCGGCACCGAGTCGGTGATTCTCCAGTGCAAGCACTGGGACGCCCTCGAGGTGGAGGTGCAGGAGGTCAACGAACTACTCAGCGTGATGCTCAACGAGGCGGCGACGAAGGGCATCCTCGTCACCCGCGGGCGCTTCAGCACCGAGGCGATCGGCATCCAGCGTCGCCAGCCGCGATTGCAGCTGATGGATGGCGACGTGCTGAGCGCGTTGCTCAAGCTTCCCGACCACCTCGACAGCCCCGTGGCGGGCAGCGCGGTGGCCTCACCGGTCGCGAAGAAGAGCGCAAAGGCGGCCCGCCGCCGCCGCACGTCGTCGCACGGTTCGCGCCTGCTGCCCGTCCTGCTCGGCGTCGGCATTCTTGTCCTGCTTGGCCTGTTCGCCTGGAAGACCATGTCTCGCCACGACACGGTGGCGGACACGGCGCCACCGCCGGCGGATGCGACGCCGGCAGCCGCGCCGCTGCCCGCTCCGATTCGCGATCTGCCGCCCGCGCCACCGGCGCCGCTCAGCGGCGCCTCGGGCATCGTGTCCGTGCCAGGGTCGTCTTCCCTGCCCCCGCCGCCGACACACGAGCTGATGGAACGCCAGCGCGCGCTCGAAAAATCCGAGCGCGAGCGCGCCTCTCGGCAAAAGAGCGAAGACGGCATGAAAGTGCTCGAGCAGAATACGCGCGAGCTTGGTTCGCACGACTGAGGGCAGCTTCGCCGAAGGCGATCGAAACGTCGTTTCGGCATGCGTGTGGCAAGTGATTCTTTCATCGCGTTTCCTCCCGAAAACGTGCCTGTTATCGGAGGCGATTCGTTCGTGCATTGTCACGAATGAATAACACCGAGCGGCCTAGCCTTTCCTATCTCAGGGACACGGGGAAACGTCTCACACGGAAGTGAAGTCATGGCCACCCTTTGCCGCCCCGCGGTAGCGGTTCCCGAGCACGTCATCACCCTCGATGACACGCTGCGACTCGCACGCGAGCTCCATGCAAAACACGAACAACTGCCGCTGGCCCTGCGCCTGATCAAGAACACGCAGGTGACCAAGCGCCATCTCGTCCAGCCGATCGAAGACACGCTCAGGCACCCGGGATTTGAACAACGAAACGCGGTGTACGTGCGCGAAGCGAAGGCCCGCGTGCCCGACGTCGTCGCTCGCGCCCTCAAGCATGCCGACCTGACGGCCGATCGCATCGATGCAATCGTCTTCGTCTCCTGTACCGGCTTCACCATGCCCTCGCTCATCCCATGGATGATCAACGAGCTCGGCTTCCGCGCCGACACCCGTCAGCTACCCATTGCGCAGATGGGTTGTGCCGCGGGCGGTGCAGCCATCAACCGCGCCCACGATTTCTGCCTTGCCTACCCCGGCGCCCACGTGCTCGTGGTGGCATGCGAGTTCTGTTCGCTGTGCTACCAACCCACCGATCTGGAAGTGGGCAACCTGCTGTCGAACGGCCTGTTCGGCGACGCTGTCGCCGCCGCGGTCGTGCGCGGCGAGGGTGGCACGGGCGTGCGACTGGCCGGCAATGGATCGCGCCTGGTGCGCGGCACCGAAGACTGGATTTCTTACGCGATCAAGGCGACGGGCTTTCACTTCCAGCTCGATCGCCGCGTACCGGGCACGATGGAACAGCTTGCCCCCGAACTGCGCTCCGTCGCCGCCGAATTCGGCTGGGATGCCGGCGCCCTGGATTTCTACATCATCCATGCGGGCGGTCCGCGCATCCTGGACGATCTCTCGCATTTTCTCGGCGTCGCGCCAGCCATGTTCCAGCACAGCAGGGCCACGTTGATGGAGTACGGCAACATCGCCTCCGCGGTCGTCTTAGATGCGCTTCGCCGCTTTTTCGAGGCCGGCGGTGCGTCCCCCGGCGCGCATGGCCTCATCGCGGGATTCGGTCCGGGGATCACCGCCGAAATCACCCTCGGCCACTGGTGCGGGCATCCGGAACGTCCCGCCCAGCAAACATCCCACCTCATCCGCAAGGAAGCGATGACATGAGCACGAACCCCGCCCTGTCCCAGCCGTTTCTTCTCGGCGGCGATCTCCCGGTCAACCGCCTTGGCTACGGTGCCATGCACCTCACCGGCTACGGCATGTGGGGACCGCCCGCCGACGAGCGCAACGCCATCCAGGTGCTACGCCACGCGGTATACGAGCTTGGCATCAACTTCATCGACACCGCTGACTCTTACGGCCCAGGGGACAACGAGGAGATCATCCGCAAGGCGTTGCATCCCTACCCCAAGGATCTGGTGATCTGCACCAAGGGCGGCATGCTTCGGTCAGGCAAGCTGGACTGGATCCATGACGCACCGGGGGCACCGTACATTCAACCCCTGGGCGATCCGCGATACCTGCGCCAGCAAGTGGAGCTGAGCCTGCGCCGGCTGGGCGTGGATTGCATCGCGCTGTACCAGTTGCACAGCATCGATCCGAAGGTGCCGCTTGCCGAGAGCCTGGGTGAACTGGTCCGCCTGCAGGAGCAGGGCAAGATCCGCCATATCGGCCTGTCGAACCAGCCGGGCGTAAGCGTCAGGCAGCTCAAGAGAGCGCAGGAGACCGCGCGCATCGTCGCCATCGAGAATCTTTACAACCTCGCCGATCGCGCGGACGACAACGTACTGGACTACGCCACAAAGCACGATATCGCGTTTATTCCGTGGTTTCCGCTCGGTCACGGCGGACTTGTCGGGATCGGTAGCGCGCTGGAACCCATCGCGAAGCGTTGGAAGATCACCCCCTCGCAACTCGCGCTCGCCTGGTTGCTACACCGCTCACCGAACATCCTCCTGATACCCGGCACCACCTCGGTCCCGCATCTGAAGGAGAACGCCGTTGCGACGCAAGTGGTCCTTAGTCGGGACGACCTGCGCTCGATCGCCAGGGCCGTCGATCAGGCAGGCCTACCCAGTTGGCGCCCCGTGCGGAAGGCGCCGGCGCGGTCCGCTGCCGCCGCCCACTGATGCCACCTGCCCGGAGCCTCCCATGTCGACACTGCATCCCAACATCGCCACGCTCAGGTCCATCTACGAGGATCTCCGCCGCATCGAACGCCATGCCGACGAGGACATGGTCCTGCATACCGCCCAGCGCCAGGCCGGAGACCCTGGCCGCATTTACGGCAAGGCCGCGGTGGTCGAAAAGATGCAGGCACTCCTTCGTGAGAGCGGGCGAACGTTGACCATGAGGGTGGACAGTATCGTCGCCAACGACTATTTCGGTGCCGTCCTTGGCAGCATTCGCGCCCGACGGGGAGGCAGCGAGATCGGCATGCCGTTCTGCGGCCTGTGGCGCTTTCGTGACGGATGCATCCTTGAGCACTGGGAGAACTCGTACGACATTGCGGAACTCGATGCCTTCATGCGTGGCGATGCCCCGGAAGAGAGTACCTGGGTACGAGGCTGACCCAGGGTTGTGCGGCGCAAATAGGGCCCGTTCTTTCACGCCGACGCAATCCCCTGCCGCATACGCTCAAGGGAGTCCCCGTCGCCTGGAAAGCTCCCCATGTCCGAGACGCTCGCGCCCGACCTCCTACGCCGCATGCACGCCTACTGGCGCGCCGCCAACTACCTCACCGTTGGCCAGATCTACCTCCGTGACAACCCCATGCTGGACGAGCCCCTCGCCAGGGAGCACCTCAAGCATCGCCTGCTCGGTCACTGGGGTACGACCACGGGCCTGAACTTCATTTACACCCATCTCAATCGCGCGATCGTCGAGCGCGATCTCAACATGATCTACGTGATCGGCCCCGGTCATGGCGGCCCCGGCCTGGTGGCACACACCTACCTCGAAGGTTCGTATACCGAGATTTATCCGCATATCGACCGCAGCGTAGCCGGCATGCGCGAGCTGTTCCGCCAGTTTTCCTGGCCTTATGGCATCCCCAGCCATGTGGCGCCGGAAACGCCGGGTTCCATCCACGAAGGTGGCGAACTCGGGTATTCGCTGTCACATGCCTTCGGCGCGGCCTTCGACAATCCCGACCTGATCGTGAGTTGTGTTGTCGGCGACGGCGAAGCCGAAACCGGCGCGCTGGCTACCGGCTGGCATTCGAACAAGTTCCTCAATCCCGTGCGCGACGGCGCGGTCCTGCCGATCCTCCACCTCAACGGCTTCAAGATCGCCAATCCCACGGTGCTCGCGCGCATCGAACCGGAAGAACTGCGTGACCTCATGCGCGGCTACGGCTATGAGCCGCACTTCGTCGAAGGCCACGAGTTCGAGCCGATGCACCAGGCCTTCGCTGCGGCGCTCGATACCTGCCTGGACGAGATCCGGCGTATCCAGACCGAAGCGCGCGAGGGCAAGGCCTCCGAGGCGAAGCGTCCGCGCTGGCCGATGATCGTGCTGCGCAGCCCCAAGGGCTGGACCGGCCCGAAGGTGGTCGATGGCAAGCCGGTGGAAGGTACGTGGCGCGCGCATCAGGTGCCCATCGACAAGTTCGACAACGAGGGTCACCTGAAGATTCTCGAAGACTGGATGAAGAGCTACGACGCCCACGAGCTGTTCGACGAGCGCGGGCAGTTCCGCGAGGAATACGCTTCGCTTGCGCCGCGCGGCCAGCGACGCATGGGCATGAATCCGCATGCCAATGGCGGCTTGCTGCTGAAGCAATTGCACATGCCGCACTTCCGTCCCTTCGCCGAGGACGTCAGGACACCCGGCGACCACAAGGCCGAAGCGACGCGCGTGCTCGGTAAGTTCCTGCGCGGCGTGATGCAGCAGAACATGCAGACCTTCCGCGTATTCGGTCCGGATGAGACGGCGTCGAACCGCCTGGAAGCGATCTACGAAGTCAGCGGCAAGACCTGGCTGGCCGAGTACGAAGGCGTCGACGAGAACCTCTCGCCCGAGGGCCGCGTGATGGAGGTGCTCAGCGAGCACCAGTGCCAGGGCTGGCTCGAAGGCTACCTGCTCACCGGCAGGCACGGCTTCTTTTCCTGCTACGAAGCCTTCATCCACATCATCGATTCGATGTTCAACCAGCACGCGAAGTGGCTCAAGGTCACGCGCAAGATGTCCTGGCGGCCGCCGATCGCTTCGCTCAATTATCTGTTGAGCTCGCATGTGTGGCACCAGGATCACAACGGCTTCTCGCACCAGGATCCGGGCTTCATCGACCATGTCGCCAACAAGAAGTCCGAGATCGTGCGCGTCTACCTGCCGCCGGATGCGAACTGCCTGCTCTCGGTCGCCGACCATTGCCTGCGTAGCCGGCACTACGTCAACGTGATCATCGCCGGCAAGCAGCCGGACTGGCAGTGGCTCGATATGGAAAGCGCCGTGCGCCATTGCACCGCTGGTGCAGGCATCTGGTCGTGGGCCGGTCGTGGCGAGGAAGATCCCGATGTCGTGATGGCATCCGCCGGCGATGCACCCACCGTGGAAGTGCTCGCCGCGATCATGCTGTTGCGCGACTACGTGCCGGACATCCGCATTCGCATGGTGAACGTGGTGGACCTGATGTCGCTGGAAACCCCGGACGAACATCCGCACGGCATGGACGACGACGTCTTCGACGACCTGTTCACCAGGGACAAGCCAGTCATCTTCGCCTTCCATGGTTACCCGGGCATCATCCACAAGCTCACTTACCGCCGGCACAACCACGACAACATCCACGTGCGTGGGTACAAGGAAGAAGGCACGACCACGACCGCGCTGGACATGATGGTGCTGAACAACATGGACCGCTTCCAGCTGGCACTCGACGTGATCAATCGCGTGCCGCGTCTTGCCGGCGAACGCGAGAAAGCCACGCAGCGCTACTGGTCGGACATCCAGCGCCACAAGCTCTACGTGAGTGAACACGGGCAGGACCTGCCTGATGTGCGCGACTGGCAGTGGAAAGCCGAGCCCGAGGAGCTCGCGGAGTGAGCATCGCCACAGGCCATGTGCTCGCCCTCAATACCGGATCTTCGTCGCTGAAGTACGGGCTGTATCGTGTCGATGGCGATACGTGCGAAGCCTTGTTGAGCGAGCAGACCGAATCGGCAGGCGCCGGCAGCGATCCGGTGGCCACCATTGTCGGCAGCCTTCGCGATCGCGGGCTGCCGGCGCCGGACGCGATTGGCCATCGTCTTGTGCACGGCGGGCCCAACGTCCGCGCGCATGCGCGTATCGACGAGCAGCTGATGGTGCATCTCGATGAAGCGCGTGCGTTCGCGCCGTTACATGTGCCGGCGGCGGTGCAGATGGTGAAGCGTTGCCGCGTGGCTTTTCCGGGTGTGCCGCAGGTAGCCTGTTTCGACACCGCCTTCCACGCGACCATGCCCGAAGTAACCCGTACCCTGCCCTTGCCTGCAGACCTGCGAGCGGGTGGCATCGAGCGTTACGGCTTCCACGGCCTGTCGTACGAGTCCATCGTGCGCCAGCTCGGCGATGCCGTGCCTTCCCGCCTCGTCATCGCGCATCTGGGCAACGGCGCCAGCCTGTGCGCGGTGCGCGATGGCAAATCGATCGATACGACAATGGGACTGACACCGACGGGAGGCATCGTGATGGGCACGCGTCCGGGGGATCTGGATCCGGGTGTGTTGCTTTATCTCATGCGCGAGCGCGGCTTCGACGCCAAGCGTCTGGAAACGCTGGTCGATCGCGAGTCGGGATTGAAAGGCTTATCGGGCGGCACGAGCGATATGCGCGAGTTGCACAAGATGGACAACACGGCGTCGCATCTCGCACTGGATGTGTTCGTGCACGTGGCACGCAAGCACATCGCGGGGATGATCACCTCGCTAGGTGGTATCGACCTGCTGGTCTTCACCGGAGGTATCGGCGAGAACGACGCGGTAACCCGCGATGCCATCCTCGCCGGCCTGCAGTGGATCGGCAACTTCGACTCCCGCGTCATCCCCACGGAGGAGGATGAACAGATCGCCCGTCACACCTGGAAGCTGGCCACCGCCTGACTGGTAGGAGGCTGTGCTTTTTGTGGGAGCCGATTCATCGGCGATGCTCTATGTGGGAGCCGATTCATCGGCGAATGGGTGCTCGCAACACCCTGGCGGCCGCTTCGCGGCCATCGCCGATAAATCGGCTCCTACATGGAGCCATCGCCGCTGAAGCGGCTCCCACACTGAGCTGGCTACGGAGCGGCTGTATGTGGGAGCCGATTCATCGGCGATGCCCTCAGACAACAACCACCGGAATCTTCCCGATCCGCGACTGCCATTCCTTCGGCCCGGAGATATGCACCGACGAACCAGCACTGTCGACAGCCACCGTCACCGGCATGTCCTTCACCTCGAACTCGTAGATCGCTTCCATACCGAGGTCTTCAAAGGCCAGCACACGCGAAGCCTTGATCGCCTTCGACACCAGGTAAGCGGCGCCACCCACGGCCATCAGGTAGACCGCCTTGTTATCGCGAATCGCGTCGATAGCGGTGGGGCCACGCTCGCTCTTACCGACCATGCCAAGCAGCCCGGTCGTCTCGAGCATCTGCCGCGTGAACTTGTCCATGCGCGTGGCCGTGGTCGGGCCAGCGGGACCGACCACTTCGTCACGCACAGGATCCACCGGACCCACGTAGTAGATGAAGCGATTGGTGAAGTCGACCGGCAGCGCTTCGCCTCGGTTGAGCATGTCGATCATGCGCTTGTGCGCGGCATCGCGGCCGGTGAGCAGCTTGCCGTTGAGCAGGATGGTCTCGCCCGGCTTCCAGCTCTGCACTTCTTCGCGAGTGATCGTGTCGAGGTTCACGCGACGACCCTTCGAGGAGTCGTAGGTGAGCTTCGGCCAGTCTTCCAGCGACGGCGGATCGAGCGCGACCGGACCCGAACCGTCGAGCACGAAGTGCGCGTGGCGCGTGGCGGCGCAGTTCGGGATCAGCGCGACCGGCAGGTTGGCTGCGTGGGTCGGGTAATCCTTCACCTTGATGTCGAGCACGGTGGTGAGGCCACCCAGGCCCTGCGCGCCGATGCCGAGCGCGTTGACCTTCTCGTACAACTCAAGGCGCAGCTCTTCGGCGCGGTTGGACGGGCCACGGGCGATCAGGTCGACGATGTCGATCGGCTCCATGAGCGCCTCCTTCGCCAGCAGCATTGCTTTCTCGGCGGTGCCACCGATGCCGATGCCGAGCATGCCCGGCGGGCACCAGCCGGCGCCCATCGTCGGCACGGTCTTCAGCACCCAGTCCACGATGGAGTCGGAGGGATTGAGCATGGCGAACTTGGACTTGGCTTCCGAACCGCCGCCCTTCGCGGCGACGATGACGTCGAGCTTGTCCCCGGGAACGATCGTCACGTTGACCACGGCCGGCGTGTTGTCACGCGTATTCATGCGCTTGCCGGCGGGATCAGCGAGCACGGAAGCGCGCAGCTTGTTGTCCGGATGGTTATAGGCGCGACGCACGCCTTCGTTGACCATGTCCTCGACGCCCATGCTGGCGTCGTCCCAGCGCACGTTCATGCCCACCTTGAGGAAGACGGTGACGATGCCGGTGTCCTGGCAGATCGGCCGGTGGCCCTCGGCGCACATGCGCGAGTTGATGAGGATCTGGGCGATGGCGTCCTTGGCAGCCGGAGACTCTTCGCGCTCGTAGGCGGCGGACAGGTTCCGGATGTAGTCGACCGGGTGGTAGTACGAGATGTACTGGAGGGCGTCTGCGACGCTCTGGATGAGGTCGTCCTGCTTGATCGAGGTCATGGCGCTACGGCTGGCTCGCGAGGCTGGCAAAGCACGGATTTTAGCGCACCTGCCGGTGTAAGGTGCCGGCAAGTTGGCCGGTCTATTCACGGCACCCAGAAAACACGGAGTTTCCATGCGTCAGATCCGCCTCGCTTTCCTCGCCCTGTTTGTCGCCCTGGCCGCCCTGGCCGCGGCCGGACCGGCGACGGCCGCCCAGACCGCGCCCGAGTTCACCGGGATTGCCAAGTGGCACAACTCCGCGCCGCTGACCATGAAGGGACTGCGCGGCAAGGTGGTCCTGATCGACTTCTGGACCTACTCCTGCATCAACTGCCTGCGCACCCTGCCCCACGTCACCCACTGGTACGACCAGTACAAGGACAAGGGCCTGGTGATCATCGGCGTGCATTCGCCCGAATTCCCGTTCGAGAAGCAGGAAGGCAACGTCCGTGATGCCATCGCCCGTTTCGGCATCAAGTACCCGGTGGCCCAGGACAACGACCTGGAAACCTGGGACGCCTGGGACAACAAGTACTGGCCAGCCGAATACCTGGTGGACCAGCGCGGCAACGTCGTCGCGCACCACTACGGCGAAGGCAATTACATGGATATGGAGAACGCGATCCGCACCCTGCTCGGGCTGCCGCGCCTGGCCGACGCCGACGCCAAGGCCGAAACCGACAAGGACGCCCCGGACTTCGCCCAGCTGGGCTCGCCGGAAATGTATTTCGGCGCCGATCGCAGCGAGAACAACGGCAGCCCCGAGGGCAAGGACACCGGCACGCGCGACTTCACCGCGCCTTCCCGCCTGGAGCTCAACAAGTTCGCCCTGGTCGGACGCTGGGAAATCGGCCGCGACAACGCCAGCCTGGTCGGCGCCTCAGGTGAAATTCGCCTGCACTTCAAGGCGAAGATGGTCCACATGGTCGCCAGCGCCAACGACCCGGTCACCGTTGACGTGGCCGTGGACGGCAAACCCCAGCCCGCCGTTACCGTGCAGGCCAGCAAGCTCTACACCCTGTTCGACGGCGACGGTTACAAGGATCACATCCTCACGATCAAGATCCCGAAGGCGAATTTCCACATGTTCACCTTCACCTTCGGCTAACCGCGAGGCGCGCATTTCTGTGGGAGCCGATTCATCGGCGATGCCCTTTGTGGGAGCCGATTCATCGGCGATTGGTGCTTGCGACACCCTGGCGGCCGCTTCGCGGCCATCGCCGCTGAAGCGGCTCCTACCGAGCAAAGGCATCGCCGCTGAAGCGGCTCCTACCGAGCAAAGGCATCGCCGCTGAAGCGGCTCCTACCGAGCAAAGGCATCGCCGCTGAAGCGGCTCCCACCAGAGCAAAGGCATCGCCGCTGAAGCGGCTCCTACCGAGCAAAGGCATCGCCGCTGAAGCGGCTCCCACAAGGCCGCCACGGCCCTGGCCACTTGCCAAGAGTGTTTCTTAAGATATATCGTACGATCACTACGTACGATACATCGGAGAACACCCATGCACTTTTTCCACGATGCCAAACACCGCTTCCACGACAAGATGGCCGCCATGGCCATGGGCCGCGGTGGTCGCTTCGGCGGCGGCCCGTTCGGCTTCGACGACCGTGATGGCATGCGCGGCGGGCGCGGTGGCGGGCGTTTCGGCGGCGGCCGCATGTTCGGCACCGGCGACCTGCGCCTGCTGCTGCTGGCCCTTATCGAAGAGCAGCCGCGCCACGGCTACGAGCTCATCCGCACCATCGAAGAGATGTTCGAGGGCCAGTACAGCCCCAGCCCCGGCGCCATCTACCCGACCCTGACCATGCTCGAAGAGCTCGGTTACGCCCGCGTGGAAGCCGAGACCGGCGGCAAGAAGCTCTACGCCATCACCGAAGCCGGCAGCAAATTCCTCCAGGAAAACCGCGACACCCTCGAAGCCCTCACCGAGCGCCTCCAGGTGATGTCCCGCCACATGCGTCGCATGGGCGTGCCGGATGGCATCCGCGAAGCCATGCACACGATCAAGCACCAGCTCATGAACCACCACAAGAGCTGGGATGACGCCGAAACCAAACGCGTCGCTGGCATCATCCACGCCGCGGCAAAGGCCATCGCGGAGCGCAACGCATGAGCGCAACCGAACGGCATGCCATCCAGCGCGTGCGCCACGAACTGAAGATGCGCCTGCTCGACGTCAAGCAGGTGACACGACTCACGCCGCACATGGTCCGCGTCACCCTCACCGGTGCAGACCTGCAAGGCTTCGTCTCCGCTTCGCCGGACGACCACGTCAAGGTGTTCCTACCGGTCGAAGATGGCGCGATCAACCGCCCGACGATGGGCCCGGACGGCCCCGTCTATCCCGAAGGCGTCACGCCGTCTCCGGCACGCGATTACACGCCGCGCCGTTACGACGCTGCCACCAACGAGCTCGACCTCGACTTCGTGCTGCACGGCGAAGGCCCGGCCTCCACATGGGCGGAGTCAGTCAAAGTCGGCGATAAGCTCGGCGTCGGCGGCCCGCGTGGATCCATGGTCATCCCCGACGACTACGACCACTACGTGCTGGTCGGCGACGAAACCGCCCTGCCCGCCATTGGCCGCTGGCTCGAGGAAATGCCGGCGAGCACGCCTGTCACGGTGTTTGCCGAAATCACCTCGCTCGAGGAGAAGCAATCGCTCCGTCGCGATGTGCGCTGGTTCGTTCGCGGTGAATCGCCCTCAATGGATGGGGCCCTCGCGGCGCTGCCGATCCCGGCAGGTGACACCTTCTGGTGGGTCGCTGTCGAGTCCATGCGTGCACGCGCGCTGCGTTCGCTGCTGGTCGAGAAGCGCGGCATCGACAAGGACTGGGTGAAGGCGACGGGGTACTGGCAGACCGATTGAGCGTGGCGCGGGTCGATCACACCAGCTACACGTCGCTTAACCGGCCCCTTCCGCAAACACATAACCTTGCCAGCCCACCGGTTACCTCTGTCACCGTTATGGGAGTGGAGGCGACATGATGCGGCGTGGAAGGAAGATAGTGGCGTGGGTGGTGGGGATCCTGGTCCTGCTGATCATCGTGATCATCCTGTTTATTGCCCTGTTCGACTGGAACAGGCTTAAACCGACGATCAACGAGAAGGTCTCCGAGGCCATCGGCCGGCCTTTCGCCATCAACGGAGACCTCTCCGCGCACTGGTCGCGCGAGCCCGGCGAAGACGGGCTGGTGAGCCTGATCCCGTGGCCGCACTTCACCGCGCTCGACATCACCGTGGCCAATCCCGACTGGGCGAAGACGAAACAGTTCGCCACGCTGCAGTCCTTGCAGTTCCGCCTTTCGCCGTTTCCGCTCATCTCCCATCGCATCGTCGTGCCGGAGATCCGCCTGGGCCAGCCGAACATCGACCTGGAACGCGTGAAGAACGGCGACAACACCTGGACGTTTAAGATGCCCGAAAGCTCCGGGCCGTCCGAATGGCAGCTCGAGCTGAATGCGATCGCCTTCGACAAGGGGCATATCGATTTCAACGATGCGACCAATCAGATCGCCATGGGCATCGACGTGACGCCGCTGGGCAAGGGCATTCCGTTCGACGAGATCATGGCCCAGCAGGAGAAAGATTCGCGCGCCCAGGCGGCGAAGACCAACGGCGCCACGACGAAAACGCTGGCGAAATCCGGTGCGGGCGATAAGGATCGCGAGGACGAGACCAAAAAGAAGCAGGTCTACCTGTTCGCCTGGGAGGCCAAAGGTACGTATAAGAAGTCTACCGTCAAGGCCAGCGCGAAGACCGGTGGCGTGCTTGCCCTGCGCGATGCCAATCGCCCCTTCCCCGTGCAGGCCGATGCGCGCTTCGGCGATACGCATATCGCCTTCGTCGGCACCCTGACCGACCCGCTCAATGTCGGCGCGCTCGATATCCGCCTGTGGTTCTCGGGCACGAGCATGTCGCACCTCTACGACCTCACCGGCGTGACCCTGCCGGATACGCCGCCGTTCGCGACGGAAGGCCATCTCAAGGCCAACCTCAAGAAAGGCGCGAGCGTCTTCACTTATGACCATTTCACCGGCAAGGTCGGCGGCAGCGACCTCGCCGGCAGTCTTACCTTCAACACCGGTGGCCCGCGCCCGAGCCTGACCGGCGCGCTGAAGTCCAACCAATTGCTCTTCAGCGATCTCGCCCCTCTGGTCGGTGGCGGTTCGAACGAAGAGAAGGCCGAGCGCGGCGATGCGGTGAAGCAGCCGGACGACAAGGTGCTGCCGGTTGAGCCGTTCAAGACCGATCGCTGGAACGCGATGGATGCCGATGTCGAATTTACCGGGGTGAAGATCATCCATGGCGATCGCCTGCCGGTGGATAACCTCTACACCCATCTCATCATGAAGGACGGAAGGCTTGCCCTCGACCCGCTGAAGTTCGGCGTGGCCGGCGGCACCGTCGGCAGCAACATCCATGTGGACGGCTCGACCACGCCGATGAAGGGCACGTTCAACATGGGCGCGCGCCACCTGAAGCTGAAAGAGTTGTTCCCGAAACTGGCGCCCGGCGATACGACGCTGGGTGAGCTCAACGGCGACGCCTCCCTGACGGCCGTGGGCAATTCACCTGCTGCCCTGCTCGGGAGCTCGAATGGTGAGATCAAGTTGTTGATCAACGACGGCGCTGTCAGCAGTTCGCTACTTGAACTTGCCGGTCTGAATGTCGGCAGCTACGCAGTGAACAAGCTGTTCGGCGACGAGACGGTCAAGATCAATTGCATGGCGGCCGACCTCGTCACCACCAATGGCGACATGAACTCGAAGCTGTTCGCCTTCGATACCGAGAAGGCGCTGATCAACGTCACCGGTGACATCGACTTCAAGAGCGAGAAGCTCAACCTCGATATCGTGCCGCACACGAAGGGCTTCCGCCTTTTCTCGCTGCGCTCGCCGCTGTATGTGCATGGGACGATGAAGAACCCGTCTGTCGGCGTGCATCCGGGACCCTTGATCCTGCGCGGCGGCGGTGCCGTCGCGCTCGCCGTCTTCGCCGCTCCGGTCGCTGCCATCGCCGCCCTCGCCGTCCCCGAAAGCGGCAAGGCCGACGCCACCCAGTGCAAGCCCCTCCTCGACGATCTCAAGAGCGCCCCGCCCAAAGCCCCACCCCCCGGCAAAACCCAGGCCCAGGCCGACGCCAGGAAGAAATAATGCCCACGGCCCTTGCCTCCCGTGGGAGCCGCTTCAGCGGCGATGCTCGTTGTGGGAGCCGCTTCAGCGGCGATGGGACCGCCCGGAAGATTGGCTGCCGCCGCGGCCTTCGCCGATGAATCGGCTCCCACAGATAGGGCCAGGAAAATCACGCGCTGGCTCGTAGCATCCGGTAGTCCTTCGACACGACCTCCTCCTTGACACGCTCCGTCAGGACATCCAGGTCGTCGTACACGGTGACATACCGTCCGCTCAGCCCGTCATACGCTCCCGACAACAACAAGACCAGCTTCTCAGCCGACTCCTCCGGCGAAGCCGCTTTGCCAGATTCAAGTTGCGCGCGACACCACGCAGCGACCTTCGCTTCAGCAGGACTCTTCGAAGCAAGCAACTCCATCGCTTCGGTTGCCAGCCCAAGGGGAAGGAACCCCGGATGGTACGCAAACACGCTCAGCGAGAAATCCCGGCACTCCGAGGCCAGGTTCTCGCTGAACTTGATCAGCGCGGCCTTGGAAACCGAATAGGCAGAGACCGTAGGCCAGCGAAACGCCCCCGCTTCGCTGACGATGTTCACTACACGACCCCGTCGGCGTTCTGCCATTTTCGGAATCACCACGTGGCTACACACGGCGGCGCCACCAAGGTTCACTTCGATAGCGCTCCACCAGGCATCCCAGTCGCACTCCCACGCATTACCGATGGGGCCACGGACGCCGGCGTTGTTTATCAACACATCGATCGGGCCGATCTTCTCTTCGATTCTTGCAACGACTCACCGCACCGCGGTCTTCCTGGTCACGTCCACCACGTAGGTGGCAACCTTTCCACCCTCGGCCTTTATCGATCTCGCAACGTCCTTGAGTTCAAGGGCGGAACGCGCGACAAGCACCACCACGGCACCCTCGGCCGCAAGGCGGCGTGCATACAAGCGACCGATGCCGCGGCCACCACCTGTAATAAGCACGATCGAGTCACGCAACGGACTTTCGGGCTGCTTTGCCATCACTCACTCCTTGAGAAAACCCATGGCGCTCATCACTTCCTTTCTTACCCATCGGTTGTAGCCGCGGCCGGAAACGTAGTTTCGATGTTTGTGGCCTAGATATCTGCCGAATCGGGCGCGCTGTAATGCCCTTTGTCAGAGGCTAGCAAGCCATTCCTGCTACAGGCGCGGCCTCAGCATCCGAAGGTCCTTGACACTATCTTCGATGGTGCGCCACCAGGCATCCCACTCGCATTCCCACGCATTGCAGATGGGACCAAGGGTGCCCGCGTTGTTTATCAGCACATCGATCGGCCCCTTTTCGCCGTCGATTCTTGCAACGATGTCTTGCGCGGAGGCCATGTCGGTGACATCTGCAGCGAGACGGAGTGCATAAGAACGGCCAATGTCGCGGCTGCCGCCTGTGATAAGCACGATCTCGTCGCTTAGCGAAGAGCTCCCGATGTGACATGGCGCCTCTTCGATGACATTCACGGCGCCTCTCCTTGGCTGGACCTACTTGCGTCCCGATGCTCAGACGCGCCGAACGTGGTCGCCGGCGAAGAATCCATATCACAACATATGAATTGGTATCAATGAGCATCGGCAGGCGATTTCGGCAGCTGCACGCCAACCTTTGGGGGTGTGCGCATTTTATGAAAGTGCGCGCCAGATGAAAACCTAACTACACTCCGGGCGGTGGCAGCCGACCGCCGCCCGGAGAAGTCATCCAACGGATAGGGGCGCGGGGCGGCCTAGAGGGCCTCGTATCCGCCTGCTCTATTGAGGAAATACTTCGTTCCGCAAGGCTCTCCATATGAGTTCTTGCAACCGCTCGACGACTCGTAGGATCCAGGCTTGTCGCTAACCCACGTGCCCATGGATTCTATCCCGCCTTCCGGGATCCGGATGAGCGTATAGACAACTTTCCTTTGAGTGTCACGCAATTGGTGATGCTGGTATTTATTGGTGTATTGATACCTCGCTGGGGCTTTTCGCTCGCCTCCCACCACGGGCAAGTCCACACTTGATGTTTCGCTACCGACATAGTCAGGGTTCGCCTTTCTTATGCACTTCGTGAAGGTCGCTGCAAATCTTGCATCGCCTACGTTGTACTCGACGTAGTCAGTAGGATTTTGAACGGGGACATAGAAACCCCCGTTCACACCCAGAGCATCCTCTGCCGGATGCACTCCTTCCTTATGCGAACTGCCCGCCGGTTCTTCCCGAAGCATCTGCACGCATTCTTCAATGGCGGCTTCGACGAGTTGTTGTCCGGATGGACTGCACGCTTGCTGGGCATGACTCGAGGAAGCGAGGAAGCAGATCAATAGAGTCGCAACAGCTGCGACATATGACTCGGAACAGATGGGCACGCCACGCTTGATATCCATATCATCTTTCCTTTCAGTGAGAAGTTCGCCTTCGGCGTGTGTAGGACGCGCCGCAAGCACGGTCACCTTTACTCCCATTGGAGAAAGAGTGAAATATGTTTCAAGCTATAGGGCAACCCTGAACATATTTCGGCATGCAGAATCGGTCGACGTGAAGCATCGGCTCGGGAATTTCGCCGTTTTCGACCAGAAAGCGGACTTAGCCGGTTCGCCAAACACAGCATTCGCGTCCATATAACAAGCTCCGGCGTATCTGCCCTCGGTGGGGAACGAAGGTTGGCTCAATGCACCAGGGAGGGTTAGCTATGTCCGTCCAGCACGTAGTAAAACAACGTCTCTTTCGCCGATCCCTATTCGGCGCGGCACTCCTCGTAGCCCTGCCATGCGTGGCAGAGCAGGCGGCATTCACCACCAACATCGAAATGTCGAATGCTGTGTCGGCTCCCGTCTTCGCGATGGCGTCCCCGGTTGCGGGCCTGATCAGACAACCGTGTCGTTCGGTGGTCTCGCTCCCGAGCAGCGGTGTAAGACGCCCGGCGTATGGCCGATCGACAATGCGCTCGCGTTGGCGCTGAAGCCTGTCACCCGCGTTTGCGTCGGACCTGCAGTCATCGGATTCACGAGCGTATTCGTCAAGGGCCTGGGCTACTTCGGCTGGGACGATGTGGGGCCCGGTCAGTGCAGCGATATCTATCCGACGGCACAGACGCTGGTTGCACTACGGGTCCGTCAATAACGCGGAGATGTCGTGAATTATGGTCGATAAGGCAGCTGATCATCAAGGAGAACTCAGCATGGAAACGATCAACAGGTTTTCACGTTTACCACTGGGACTGGCAGCGATCATTAGTACGTTAAGTGGAGTCTTCGCGGCTCCTGTGGCCGCCCAGACGGCATTCCCAAATCCGTCAGGTCAGGCACAATGCGAGGCGAATGACATCAACGATAGCCTCGGAGTGGCGGGTGGCTGCGTTCCGTCGAACGCCAGCGGATCGAGAGTGGCGACCTACGCCGCCGGTCCGGCAAGCATGCCGAGGATTCTTCAGGCATTGAGCGGCGGTCAGCCATGCACTGCAACCGGACTCCCGAACAACAATACGCTGATTGGATCATGCGAAAACGCCGGCGGCGTTGTACTGGGCGTGATCTGGCTCACCCCGGAGAGTACACCGGTCACGTTGTCCCCCCTGCCGGCTCTCAAGGGAGCCCTGACGCAACTGGTCTCGGATGTCGCTTCCTCTCCGATGGCCTACAACCAGAACGGCGCGGTGGTCGGTGCAAGCACATCCCCTGGTGGCATCGACACCGCGGTGCTATGGCCACCGCAAACAGGCTCCGGTGCTTCCATGGTGGTTGTTTCATCGTATGGCGATAATTGCGAGGCAGTAGACGTCAACGGAGTCAACGTCAACGGTTATCCTACGATAGCTCTTAACTGTCCCGCAGGCTTTTCGTCAGGCCGCGCCGGCACACGCGTGGGGAAAGTTGCAGTCAATAATGCGCTGCTCGGTGGCTATCAACTGGTTCAACTACCGTTGCCAGCCGCTGGACTTAACTGCACGGCGGGAGGAATCAATGATGCGCTTCAGATTGTCGGCACTTGTCACTTCGCCGGGACGGATAATCCTCGAGCTGCGTACTGGACAAGCCCGACCAGCACACCGCAACTTTTGACGGCATCCGGTGGCGCGCGGAACGCCGGACGCTTCATCAATGCCAGCGGCAAGATCGCATTTAGCTATCAGAAGAGCACCGGTGAGGTGGAATCAGGCCTTTGGGATCCCGTTCCTAACGTGACGACGTACGTTGCCGACCTGCCGGGCGGCTCTCGCTGCGAAGCTGTAGGACTGGGTGATAACAACACGATGGCGCTCAACTGTGAGAACGCAGACGAGCAGGTCCAACCGGCAAAATGGACGGCGGCAGGCGGCACTGTAGCGCTGGGGTACCTCAGCGGAGGCGAGGCAGGTGCTCTTACCGCATCTAACGAGGCCGGGACAGCCGCATCCGTAAGCGGGGAAGACTCTGCCGAGAATGAGGTAGGCGGAGAGGTGGGCCTCTAACTAACGCGAGCATTTCCAGGAGGGATTAGTCATGAATCGTTTCCAGGCCATCTGGACCAACCTTGCCGGCCTGCGCGGGTCGATCGTTACATCCGGTGTCTTTCTTGCAGCGGCGGCGGTAACCACCCTTGTGAGCACGCTAGCGCCCGAGATCGCGGCCGCAAAGACGAATCACATCTTCGTCAGGAGTCAGGAAGACTTCGATCGACTGCACGCTACCCTGGGCGACAATGACGACGGCAAGGCAGCACAGAAATATTGCGAGAAGATGTCACGTCACAAGATTTGCATTCGTGTATTTAGTACCGAGTACTCGCGTTACAGACCTCAGGCTCGTTCAGGCCAGACCGTCGTTCCGTGATGTACTGTGATGTGATGCCAGATGGTGCAGGCGCCTTGATGATAGATCGCCTCCGACGTGAACAGCGTCACGGGCGATCTGTCTTACATGGCTGCCGAGCAGGCGAAGCTTGTGGTTCAACGACGCGCCCGGCAAGCTTCTCCCTATGCTGCCTTCCCGAAAAGCCCACCTCCAGATCCACTTCTGCGTCCTGCTCTGGGGCTTCACGGCCATCCTCGGCAAGCTGATCACCCTGGAGGCGTTGCCGCTGGTTTGGTGGCGCATGTTGCTGGTGTCGGCCACCCTGCTCTGCGTGCCACGTGTGTGGCGAGGGCTGCGTGCGTTATCACCACGCCTGCTCCTTTCCTACGCGGGCATCGGTGTGATCGTCGCCCTGCACTGGCTCACGTTCTACGGCGCGATCAAGCTCGCCAACGCGTCCGTGGCGGCGACCTGCATCGCCTTGTGCCCGGTGTTCCTTGCCATCGTCGAACCCTGGGTAGCCGGCCGTCGCTTCGATCCACGCGAATTGCTGATCGGTGCTGCGGTCGTGCCGGGCGTGGCGCTCGTGGCGGGTGGCTTGCCTGGCGAGATGCGCCTGGGCCTGGCGATTGGTGTGCTCTCGGCGCTGTTCGTCGCGTTTTTCAGTGCGTTGAACAAGCGGCTGATCGATCAGGCGGATGCGCTTACGGTGACCTGCGTGGAGCTGGGTACGGGGACGTTGTTCCTTACGTTGCTTGCGCCGTTCATCGCGACGCCGGCGTTCGTTCTGCCGAGCCTGCACGATGGGGTGTTGATGGTGATTCTGGCGTATGGCTGCACCTTGCTGCCGTTCGCTCTGGCGCTGGCGGCGCTACGCCACCTGACGGCGTTCGCGACGCAGATGGTGACGAACCTGGAGCCGGTCTACGCGATCGTGCTGGCGATTCCACTACTCGGCGAGCAGCGGGAATTAGGGTGGACGTTCTATCTGGGTGTGGCGGTGATTATTGGTGCGGTGTTCGCGCATCCGTTGTTGCATCGGGGCGAGGCGGCGGCGCCGTCGGATCTGGTTGCACCGTAAGCCTCGTGTGTGGGAGCCGATTGATCGGCGACGCCGCGCCAGCGGCGAAGAGCATCGCCGGCGGAGCCGGCTCCCACATAGAGCGAAGAGCATCGCCGGCGGAGCCGGCTCCCACATAGAGCGAAGAGCATCGCCGGCGGAGCCGGCTCCCACAGGGGAGCGAAGAGCATCGCCGGCGGAGCCGGCTCCTACATTAGCGGCGGCCGCCGCGGGACGAGACGGTGCGCTGGCGGCGCGCGCGTTCCGCCGCAGACCTTGCAGTGCCTTTCTTTCGCGAATTCGAAGGTGACGAACGCTTGGCTCGCACTTGCGGGCTGGATGACTTCACGAGGTGCTCCGGAAACAGAACCGGGAGGGTCGATGCTCCGACCCTCCCGGTGAAAAACCCGCTAAGGGTTCGTCAGATGAGTTTGATTTCGCGCAGACGCTCGAGCAGGTATTCGTGAGCCGTGATCGGCTCCGGGTAGCGCCTGGGGTTGTCCGGCGTGACACAGGAAGGCAGCACGTCGAGGACGACGTCCGGGTTCGGGTGCAGGAAAAACGGCACCGAATACCGGGGCTTGCGCGCATTTGCGTTCTGCGGATTGATCACGCGATGCGTCGTCGACGGGTACACGTGGTTGGTCAGCCGCTGCAGCATGTCGCCGATGTTGACCACGATGGCGTCGCCTTCGGTCGTGATGGGCAGCCAGTCGCCCTCACGCGTGAGCACTTCCAGGCCTTCGGCGCTGGCGCCGACCAGCAGGGTGATGAAGTTGATGTCCTCATGAGCGCCTGCGCGCACGTTGGGGACATCTTCCTGCACGATCGGCGGGTAGTGGATCGGGCGCAGGATCGAGTTGCCGAAGTCGATCTTGTCGTCGAAGAACGACTCCGGCAGGTCGATGTGCAAGGCCAGGGCGCGCAGCACGCGCGCGCCGAGCTGGTCGAGCGCTTCATAGATGCCGTAGCCCTTGTCTTCGAAATCCGGTACTTCGGCCGGCCAGACATTGGGCGGCATGACGTCGGCGAACTTCGAGTCGCGCGGAATCTCGCGACCGATGTGCCAGAACTCTTTCAGGTCCGCGAACTTGCTGTCTTTCGCGGTTTCGACCTTGAACGGCGTGTAGCCACGCGCACCACCGCCACCGGGGATGTGGTACCTGCGCTTGGTGTCGTCCGGCAGGGCGAAGAAACGCTTGAACGCGTCGTAGGCGCCGTCGACAGCCTCGACCGGAATGCCGTGGCCGCTGATGCAGCAGAAACCGAATTCGCGATAGGCCGCGCCCAGCTCGGCCACGAAGGCTTCGCGGTCGGTGTCGTAGCGGCGGATATCGAGGGTGGGAACCTTTTTCATGCTCTGTCCGGTGGAGGCGTCAGGCGGTCGCCTGAGCCGCCGATTTTACGGCGTCCGCCAGCCTCGCCGCCAGCCGTTCCACTTCGGCGGCGTCGGCCGCCTCGATCGTCACGCGGACCAGCGGCTCGGTGCCCGAGGCGCGCAGCACCACGCGGCCGCGCCCTTCCAGCACGGCTTCGACCTCCTCCAGCACCCGCTTCACCGAATCACTGCCCAGGGCCGCCTTGGCGCCCTCGACGCGGACGTTGAGCATGGTCTGCGGCAGCTTGACCAGGCCGGCGCGGGCGTCCGCGAAGCTCTCGTTGTCGTCGGCCAGCGCTTCGAGCAGGGCCAGCGCGGCGACGATGCCGTCGCCGGTGGTGAAGCGGTCCAGGCACAGCACGTGGCCGGAGGTCTCGCCACCCAACACGCCGCCGTGCTCCTTCAGCTGCTGCAGTACGTAACGGTCGCCGACGTTGGCGCGGATGAAGGGGATATCCATCTGTTTCAGGGCGCGCTGCAGGCCGTAGTTGCTCATCAGCGTGCCGACCACCGGGCCCGGCAGGCTGCCGCGGCGCTTCCAGTGACGGGCAATGACGTAGAGCATGTCGTCGCCGTCGGTCACCGTGCCGTCGCGATCGACGATGCGCACGCGGTCGCCGTCACCGTCGAAGGCGATGCCGAGGTCCGCGCCGCGCTCGACCACGGCTTTGGCCAGGGCGTCGGGGTCCGTGGAACCTACGCCGCGGTTGATGTTGAGGCCGTCCGGCTCGACGCCGATGGCGGAGACCTCGGCGCCCAGCTCACGAAACACTTTCGGCGCGACCTGGTAGGTGGCGCCATGCGCGCAGTCCAGCACCACGCGCAGGCCGTTGAGGGTGAACTCGTCGGCCACGGTGGACTTGCAGAACTCGGCGTAGCGGGTCACGGCGTCGTCGATGCGGCTGGCCTTGCCCAACGCGTCGGAGGCGACGGTGACGAAGTCGGCCTCGATCTCGGCTTCGATCTCGGCCTCCAGCTCGTCGTCGAGCTTCTCGCCCATGGCCGAGAAGAACTTGATGCCGTTGTCCTGGTGCGGGTTGTGCGAGGCACTGATCACGATACCGGCGTCGGCACGCAGCGAGCGGGTGAGGAAGGCCACCGCAGGCGTCGGCATCGGGCCGAGCAGGCGCACGTTGGCGCCCGAGGCGACCAGGCCGGCTTCCAGAGCCGACTCGAACATATAGCCGGAAACGCGTGTGTCCTTGCCGATGACCACGGTGACCTTGCGGCCATGGTCGCGGCGGTCCGGACCGGCCCCGACACCACGGCTGTCGGCGGCGCGACGGCGCGCCAGCACGGCTCCCAGGGCCCGGCCGAGGCGGAGGATGAAATCCGCGCTGATGGGATAGGTGCCCACGTGGCCGCGGATGCCGTCGGTGCCGAAGTATTTGCGCTCGCTCATGCTGATCATCCTGCCGGGGACGGAGAAGCATACTCCGACAGCCGCTTTAGCCAGATATTCCAAAGGCCTGTAGCACTTTCGTCAGACGCGTCGAAGGGGTCGGCGCTTTCTGTGGGAGCCGGCTATGCCGGCGATGGGGACATGAGGCAACCTGCCATCGCCGCTGAAGCGGCTCCCACAGGGTTCAATCGTCGTCGGGCCAGCGGGGCATGGAGGGTTTGTCGATGCGGGGCGCGGTGTCCCCTGCCTTTACGGCGGCCCAGACCGCCAGGGCGTCGACCGTGGGGCCGACGTCATGGACGCGGACCAGGATGGCGCCTCGCTGGGCGGCGATCAGGGCCGCAGCCACCGAGCCATGGACGCGCGAGGCGGGGTCGCTTCGGCCGGTCATGGCGCCGATCATCGACTTGCGGGAGACGCCCACGTAGGCGCCGGCGCCCAGCTCGGCGAAACGCGCCGTGGCGCGCAGCAGGGCGAGGTTGTGCTCGAGGTTCTTGCCGAATCCGAAGCCCGGATCGACCAGGACACGGCGCTTGTCGATGCCGGCCAGCTCGCAGGAGAACAGGCGGTCGGTGAGGAAGCGATGCACATCGCCGACCACGTCGTCGTAGTCCGGCGCGTCCTGCATGCCCCGCGGCTCGCCCTGCATGTGCACCAGGCACACCGGCACGCGCAGTTCGGCGGCGGTGTCGAGTGCGCCTTCGCGGCGCAGCGCGTAGACGTCGTTGATCATGCCGGCGCCCGCGCCGATCGCGGCGCGCATCACTTCCGGTTTGGAGGTATCGATGGACAAAGGCACGGTGGTCGCCGCGGCGAGGCGTTCGATCAGCGGTACGACGCGCCGGATCTCGTCCTCGGCGGATACATCGGCTGCCCCGGGGCGGGTGGACTCGCCGCCGATGTCGAGCATGTCCGCGCCCTCCTCCACCAGCTTCAGCGCATGCGCATAGGCGGCGTCCAGGCTGTCGTGCTGGCCGCCGTCGGAGAACGAATCCGGCGTGACGTTGACGATGCCGACCACGCGCGGCCGGTCGAGCACCAGGGCGCGGCCGTTGCAGTCCAGTACGTTGGCGAAGGGGTCGTTCATGCGTTCAGCCCTGCTGGGTGCCCGCCATCGGGCCCATGAAACGGCGGTAATAGCGCAGCTCGTCGATCGAATCGCGGATGTCGGACAGCGCCGTATGCGCGGAGTCCTTGTTGAAGCCGCGCGCGATGTCCGGCGACCAGCGGCGCGAGAGCTCCTTCAGCGTGGAGACGTCCAGGTTACGGTAGTGGAAATAGCGCTCCAGTTTTTGCATCTCGCGGTGCAGGAAGCGGCGGTCCTGGCAGATGGAGTTGCCGCACATGGGCGACTTGCCGGCCGGCACCCACTTCTTGAGAAAGGTGATGGTGGCCTCTTCGGCCTGCTCGGGCGTGGCGTCCGATTCCACCGCGCGGCCCCAAAGGCCCGAGCGCTGGTGCTGGTTGCGGTTCCAGGCGTCCATCTTCTGCAGGCGGGCATCGCTGTGGGAGATGGCGAAGACCGGGCCTTCGGCCAGCACGTTCAGATCCTTGTCGGTCACGATCGTGGCGATCTCCAGGATGGAGTCGTTGTCCGTGTCCAGGCCCGTCATCTCCAGGTCGATCCAGATGAGGTTGTCCTCGTGTGCGGGCGTCATGGGTTCTCCTTGGAAGTACTGCGCAGTCTAGCCTATGCGATCATGCCCCGATGGCCGAACCGACCTTCTTCTGGCACGACTACGAAACCTTCGGCGCCGACCCCCGCCGGGACCGCCCCAGCCAGTTTGCCGGCATCCGCACCGATGCCGACCTGAACGTGGTTGGTGAGCCGCTGATGATCTACTGCAAACCGCCGCGGGACATGCCCCCGCAACCGGCCGCCTGCCTGATTACCGGCATCGCCCCCCAGCTGACCGAGCGCGAAGGCATGCGGGAAGCCGAGTTCGTCGCGGCGATCCACGAGCAGCTGGCCATGCCCGGCACCTGCACCGTCGGCTACAACTCGCTGCGCTTCGACGATGAGTTCACCCGCCACCTCCTGTACCGGAACTTCTACGACCCCTACGGGCGCGAGTGGGAAAACGGCAATTCACGCTGGGACCTGATCGACCTGGTGCGCCTGTGCGAGGCCCTGCGGCCGGACGGCATCGTCTGGCCGACGCGTGAAGACGGCAGCCCCAGTTTCAAGCTGGAGCACCTGGCCACCGCCAACGGACTGAAGCAGGACCGCGCGCACGACGCCCTCTCCGACGTAGAAGCGCTGATCGCCCTCGCCCGCCTGATTCGCCAGCACCAGCCGAAACTGTGGGACTGGTACTACGGGCTGCGCCGCAAGCAACGCGTGTTCGAGCTGCTCGACGTGGCCGCGATGACGCCGGTGGTGCATGTGTCTTCGCGCTACCCGGCGAGCCGTCATTGCCTCACCGTTATCGCGCCGTTGGCTGCGCATCCGTCGCGCGCCGGCGAAGTGATCGTCTACGACCTCAGCGCCGATCCTTCCGACCTGCTCGCGCTGGACCCCGGCGATGTGGCCGACCGGGTCTTCACCTCGCGAGCCGACCTGCCCGAGGGCGTGGAGCGCATCGCCCTGCGTACCGTGCGCGCGAACCAGGCGCCGGCACTCGCGCCGCTCTCGGTGCTCAAAGGCGCCGACCACGGCCGCCTTGGCCTGGACATGGCCGCCGTGGAGCGCCACCTCGACATGCTGCGCAACGCCGAAGGCCTCGCCGAGAAGCTGCGCCAGATCTATGGCCAGGCCGCCGCGCTGCCGCCGGCCGAGGATCCGGAGCTTGCCCTCTACGGCGCCTTCCTGCCCGACGCCGATCGCCGCCTGCTCGGCGACGTGCGCGCAACGCCACCGGACCAGCTCGGCACGCGCGCGTTCAACTTCCGCGATCCGCGCTACCCGGAACTGCTGTTCCGCTACCGTGCGCGGAACTGGCCGGAAACGCTGAGCCCCGAAGAGCGCGACCGCTGGGAGGCCTTCCGCGTGGACCGCCTCACCCGGCACAGCGCGCTGACCACGCTCACCCTCGACGACTACAACGCCGAGCTCGCCACCTTGCGCGCCCTGCCCGGCTCACCCCTCCCGCTGCTCGACGAGCTGGAAGCCTGGGGCCTCGAACTCGCACCGAACTGACCCGACCCATGGCCAAGACCTATTTCACGCCCGCGACCTTTCGCTTCTTCAAATCACTCATGCGCCACAACAACCGCGAGTGGTTCCACGAGCACAAGGACGATTACGAAAAACATGTGCGCGAGCCCTTCCTTGCCTTGATCGGCGACCTCGATGCACCGCTGAAGAAAATCAGCCCGCACTACCGTGCCGACACGCGCAAAGTGGGAGGCTCGCTGTATCGCATTCATCGCGACACGCGCTTCGCCAACGACAAGCAACCGTACAAAGGCTGGCAGGGCTCGCGCTTTTTCCACGAACGCCGCCACGAGATCCAGGCACCGGGCTTCTACCTGCACATCCAGCCGGACGAGTGCTTCGCCGGTGGCGGCATGTGGCATCCGGAACCGCCGGTCCTGAAGAAGCTGCGCGACTTCCTCGCCGATAACCCGGATTCGTGGAAGCGTGCGACGCATGGGAAGGCGTTCCGGGAGCGCTTCGAGTTCTGGGGCGAAAGCCTCACCCGCCCGCCGCGCGGATTCGATCCGAACCACGAGTTGATCGACGACCTGAAGCGGAAGAACTTCGCCGCCGGCCAGAACTTCGACGAGGCGCTGGCGTGTTCACCTGAGTTGCTGCCGTTCGTGGTCGACACCTTCAAGCGGCTCGCGCCGATGGTCGACTACCTGTGCGCCGCCCAGGAACTCGAATTCTAATGTAGGAGCCGCTTCAGCGGCGATTGTGGGAGCCGATTCATCGGCGATTGTGGGAGCCGATTCATCGGCGATAGCCAGGCCGCCTCAACCCCATCGCCGGCATAGCCGGCTCCCACACAAATCAACAGCCCCACCTCACCGCTCATACAACTCAATCGGCAAATCATCCGGATCAGCGAAAAACGTAAACCGCTTCCCGGTGAACTCGTCCACCCGAATCGGCTCGCACACGACGCCCCGCTCGCCCAACGTCGCCACCACCGCGTCGACATCGATCACGACAAACGCCAGGTGCCGCAACCCCTGCGCTTCCGGCCGTGACGGCCGCTTCGGCGGCGACGGGAACGAGAACAGCTCAAGCTGCACACCCGGGCTGACTTCGAGATCGAGCTTCCAGGAATCGCGCGCTTCGCGATAAACCTCGTGGACGATCTTCAGGCCGAGGGTTTCCGTGTAGAAAGCCTTCGACCGCGGGTAGTCGGAGCAGATGATGGCGATGTGGTGAACGGATTCAAGCATGCCAACCCTTTTTGTAGGAGCCGATTCATCGGCGATTATGGGAGCCGATTCATCGGCGATTATGGGAGCCGATTCATCGGCGATTGTGGGAGCCGATTCATCGGCGATGGCCGCGGCGGCGGCCGCCAGCAGGCAAAAGCATCGCCGCTGAAGCGGCTCCCACACGAGGCAAAAGCGTCGCCGCTGAAGCGGCTCCCACACGAGGCAAAAGCATCGCCGATGAATCGGCTCCCACACGGGGCAGAAGCATCGCCGCTGAAGCGGCTCCCACAAGGGACAGAGGCGGCTCTCACACGGGGCAGAAGCATCGCCGATGAATCGGCTCCTACCGAGCAGGGTCACGCTTGCGAGAACGGAAACGCCAACACGTCCGCAATCGCATCGGTATCCGCCAGCACCATCAGCAACCGTTCGATGCCCAGCGCCACCCCCGCACAATCGGGCATATCGTCCAGCACCGCCAGCAAACGCTCGTCCATCGGCACCTCCGCATCGCCCCGCTCGCGCCGCTTGGCGTTATCGCGCTCAAAGCGCACACGCTGCTCGGCGGCATCGTTGAGCTCGTGGTAGCCGTTGGCGACCTCATACTTTCCCACATACGCCTCGAACCGCTCGGCCACCGGTGGGTCGCTCTTGCGGATGCGCGCCAGGGCGCACTGGCTTGCCGGAAACTCCGAGACGATGGTGACCCGGTCACGCGGAAACTCGGGCTGGATGCGATGCGTCAGCAACAGATCCAGCCAGTCGTCACGTTCGAGGCCTTCGCTGCTGATGTTCGCATCGGCGAGCGGCTTCTTCAGCACCTCGATCGGATCCAGCAGAGCGTCCACGCCGAGCGCATCGTGGAACAACCCGCGATACGTCGTTTCGACGATCTCGAACGTGCGTCCCGCTCCCAGCAACAGGCGCTCGAGAAGATCGATCACCTCGCGCGCCAGCCGGTTATGGTCCCAGCCCACGCGATACCACTCGAGCATGGTGAATTCCGGATTGTGCCGGCCACCGGCTTCGCCATTGCGGAACACGCGCCCCAGCTCATAGCAGTCGCCCACGCCCGCTGCGAGCAGTCGCTTCAGCGGAAACTCCGGTGACGTACGCAACCAGCGCTCGCGCGCGCCGGCGTCCACGTGGCCGCTGAAGGTCGCATGGAAGCTCTGGATGTTCGGGTCGGTATTGCCCGCGGCGGAGAGAATCGGCGTCTCCACTTCGAGCACGTCGCGCTCGTTGAAAAACCCGCGAATCGCGGCGTAGGTCTGCGCACGCAGTCGCAGCTGCCCGATGTCGGTCATGGCGCCACACCGTGTTCGGTCAGCAAGGCGAGCAGGTCCGCTTCCGTATATACGGGCACGCTGAGTTCGTTGGCCTTGTCCAGTTTGGAGCCGGCCGCATCGCCGGCAAAGACGCCCGTGGTTTTCTTCGAGACCGAGCCGGCCACTTTCGCGCCAAGCGATTCGAGCCGCTCGGTGGCGTCGTCACGCTTGAGCGTTTCCATCGTGCCGGTGATCACGTACGTGAGGCCTTCCAGCGGCAGTGCGCTCGCGGCTTTCGCTGGCAAGGCAGCTGCTAATGCGCGCATGGCTTCGTCGGCGTGACGCAGTTCGGCCACGCGTTCGGCGTCGCCCAGCAAGGCGCTGAGGTTCGACGCGGCGGCCTGTGGCACGCCGGCAATGATCCACTGGTGCTCGCCCGCTTTTACCAGCGCGTCGAGGCTGGCGTAGTTCTTGGCGAGGATGCCCGTGCTCTTCGGACCGAGCTTGGCGACCTTGGCGGCATCCAGAAGCACATCCAGGCCGAGCCGCTCGCGAAGCTTCGGCGAGGGCGCGCCTTCGTCGGCAAAGGTGATGCCTGCGTCGATCAACGCGTCGACGACTTTCTGGTTGCCTTCCTGCTCGAAGAAGGCGGCGATCGATGTCGCCACTTCGTCGCCGATATCCGGCAGCACGCGCAGCACCGGCGCGGGCGTGCGGCGCACGAAGTCCAGCGAGCCCAGCCACAAGGCCAGCGTCTTCGCCGTGCTCTCGCCAATGTGCATGATGCCCAGGCCGAACAGGAAACGCGGCAGCGTGGACTTCTTGCTCGCCTCGATCGCCTCGACCAGGTTCTCGGCCCACTTCGTCGCAACCTTGCCCTGCTTCACCGTCTCCGGCGTGGAGCCGTCGCGTTCGTCGGCCAGCGTCTTCATCTTCACGAAGCGGTCGACAGTGAGCGTGTAGAGATCGGCCGGCGTATGCACCATGTCGAATTCAACCAGGGCGTCGACGAAGCGATCGCCCAGGCCGTCGATATCCATCGCGCGACGCGAGGCAAAATGAATCAGCGCTTCCTTACGTTGCGCAGCGCAGATCAGGCCGCCCGAGCAGCGATATGCCGCGGCGCCTTCTTCACGCAACAGTTCGGAACCGCACACCGGGCAGACCTCCGGCATCTTCCAGGCCACGGTCCCCGCCGGACGGTTCTCCTCGACCACGCGGGCGACTTCCGGAATGACGTCACCCGCGCGACGCACGATCACGGTGTCGCCGACACGCACGTCCAGGCGCGCGACCTGGTCGGCGTTATGCAAGGTGGCGTTGGTGACGGTGACGCCGCTCACCTGCACCGGCGTCAGGCGCGCGACGGGCGTTGCTGCCCCGGTACGGCCGATCTGGATTTCAATCGCCTCCACCGTGGTCATCTGTTCCTGCGCGGGATACTTGTGCGCAATGGCCCAGCGCGGCGCGCGCGAGACAAAGCCCATTTCGCGCTGGCCGGCGTAATCGTCCAGTTTGTAGACCACGCCGTCGATGTCGTACGGCAGACTGTCGCGCTTGTCGCCAATCTTGCGGAAGTAGGCCAGCAGGCCGTTGAAACCCTTCGCAGTAGACACTTCAGGCGACACGGGGAAACCCCAGTCGCGCAGCTTCGCCAGGGTGGCCGAATGCGTATCCGGCAGTTCGCCACCTTCGACGACGCCTACCGCGTAAGCGAAGAAAGCGAGCGGTCGCTTCGCCGTAATCGCCGGATCGAGCTGGCGCAGCGATCCGGCCGCACCATTGCGCGGATTGGCCAGCGGTTTCTCGCCGGCGGCGCGTGCGCGCTCGTTGAAGGCCTCGAACCCGGCACGCGGCATGATCACTTCGCCACGCACCTCGAGTACGCGCGGCCAACCCTCGCCGCGCAGGCGCAACGGAATCGCCTTGACGGTGCGCAGGTTGGCGGTGACATCTTCACCGACCGCGCCATCGCCGCGCGTCGCGCCCTGCATGAACACGCCGCTTTCATAGCGCAGGCTGATCGCGAGGCCATCGAGCTTGGGTTCGACCGAGAACACCGGCTCACGACGGTCCAGCGTCTGCTCGATGCGACGCTCGAAAACGGCCACTTCGCGATATTTTTCGCGGTCGGTGTCGCCTTCCTGTTCGAACGCATTGCCCAGCGACAACATGGGCACGACGTGCGTCACCTCGGCAAAGCCACCCTGCGCACGAGCGCCCACGCGCCGCGTGGGCGAATCGGCGATGGCCAGTTCCGCATGTTTCGCTTCCAGCGCCTCGAGTTCGCGCATCAGGCGATCGTATTCGGCGTCGGCGAGCGTGGGATCGTCGAGCACGTGATAGCGATAATTTGCGTCTTCGAGGCGTCGGCGAAGCTCGGTGGCGCGCTCGACGGCATCGGCCGGGGCGGGGGCTTGGGGCATGTGCGGGGTCCGTCAGGCTCTGATCGTCTATAATGTTACAGCCATGCCACCCCACGACGTCATCGACAGCCTCCCACCAACCGACGTCCACGCTCTCTCCACCGACCGCCCGGCACTCGCGCCGGCGGAGCCGTCGAGCAGGGCCCGCTACCGCGGCCTGATCTGGCTCGTATCGGCTGCGTTCTTCATGCAGGCGCTGGATTCGACGATCGTCAACACGGCCGTGCCCACCATCGCCGGCGCGCTCGATGTGAGCCCGCTGAGCATGCGCACCGCCCTGACCAGCTACGTGCTGACCCTGGCGATCTTCATCCCGATGAGCCCCTGGCTGTGCGACCGCTTCGGCACGAGGCGCGTTTTCGGCGGGGCGATCACGGTTTTCGCGCTGGGCTCGCTGCTCTGCGGCCTGGCACAGACGCTGCCGGAGCTGGTCGCCTCGCGCATCGTCCAGGGCCTGGGCGGCGCCGCGCTCATGCCGGTGGGCCGCTATGTGCTGGTGCGCAGCATCGACCGCCGTGAGTTCGTCAGCGCGATGACCACCGTGGCTACCTTCGGCCTGCTCGGCTCGGTCTTCGGCCCCCTGCTCGGCGGCGCGCTGGTGGAATTCACCAACTGGCGACTGATCTTCCTGATCAACGTGCCGGTGGGCATCGTCGGCCTGCTGCTCAATCGCCGGGAAATGCCCGAGTACCGCCTCGATCAGGCCAACCGTTTCGACACCGCCGGTTTCCTGCTTTTCGCCGGTTCCTCTGCCTTGTTCCTGATGGCCGCGGAAACCGTGGGCACGTCGGGCCACTGGTTGAGTGTCTCCGGTTACGCGCTCGCCGCGGCGGGCCTGGGCGTGCTCTACGTGCGTCACAGCCGTCGCACGGAACACCCGGTGAGCGACCTCTCGCTGCTTAAGGTGCGCAGCGTGTGGGTGTCGCTGGCCGGCAACCTGTTCACGCGGCTGGGCGTGTCGGGCATGTACCTGCTGCTGGTGCTGTTCCTGCAGATCGGCTGCGGCTGGTCGCCCCTGCATGCCGGCCTGATGATGGTCCCCCAGGCGATCGGCTCGATCACGGTCAAGCCCTTCATCCACCGGCTACTCACGCACTTCGGCTATCGCCGCCTGCTGCTGGGTAACACCATCGCGGTCTCCATCGTGCTGTGCTCGTTTGCCCTGCTCACGCCGGAAACGCCGATGTGGATCATCGCCAGCTTCGTCTACGTCTACGGCGCCTTCATGTCGCTGCAGTACACCTCGATGAATACCCTGGCCTATGTCGACCTGGACGTGCGCCATGCCGCCATGGCCTCGTCCATGGCCTCGACCGCCCAGTATCTCTCCATGAGCTTCGGCATCGCCCTGGCCTCCCTGCTGATGGGCGGCTTCCTCAGTTCGCATAGTGCACAGGGTTATGTGTGGGCCTTCCGCTGGTCGGTCATCGTGCTGGGCATGATCACCCTCGCCGCCAGCTGGATCTTCAGCCGCCTGCGCGACACCCGGACGGGAAAAGTGGTCGACGCCACGGCATAAAGCGTTACTCTCGGCAACACCGCACCCTCCTCGGCGGCGTCGATCAGGAACGATCCCATGCACGATTCTGCAGGCATCCTGCTTACCCTCTTCATCATCTTCGTCGCCGCGCAGATTGGCGGAGAGATCGCGCAACGCCTGCGTTTACCGGCCGTCGTCGGTGAAATCGCCGCCGGTTGCGTGGTCGGTCCCTCGGCGCTGGGCTGGGTGACCGTGCCGGATATCGCCACCGGCACACCGCTGGACGTGCTCGCCGAAATCGGCGTGATCCTGCTCCTTTTCTCAGTCGGCCTGGAAACGCGGCTCGACGATCTGAAAAAGGTCGGCGCCAGTGCCTTCATGGTCGGCGTGCTCGGCGTGATCATCCCCTTCGCATGCGGCGCGGTGTGGGCACACGGCTCCGGCTTCGACTGGATCCGCTCGATGTTCGTCGCGGCGGCCTTTGTCGCCACCTCGGCCGGTATCACCGCACGCGTGTTGCAGGAACTGGGCGTGCTGCAACGGCGCGAGGCGCGGATCATCCTCGGCGCCGCCGTGATCGACGACATCCTGGCCATGCTCCTGCTGGGCATCGTCTCGTCGCTGCAAGGCGGCGGTGAGGTGAACGTCGGCAGCCTCGTCGGCACCCTGGTCGGTGCGATCGGCTTCGTCGCCGTGATCGGCTGGGGCGGCACGCGGGTCATGCGTCGCGGCTCCGGCTGGCTGGATAAACCAAGCAACCCGATGTCGCCGCTGGCGATCGTGCTGGCCCTGTGCCTGGGCCTCGCCTTCCTCTCGATGAAATTCCACCTGGCCGCGATCATCGGCGCCTTCCTCGCCGGCATGATCGCCTCGGAAACCAGTCAGCGGCATCAGCTCGAAGAGCAGACCGCGCCCCTGCTGGCCTTTCTCACCCCGTTCTTCTTCGTCGTTACCGGCGCCAAGGTGAACCTGTCCGCCCTCGCCAGTGCGAGTGCGCTGGGCATGCTCGCCGTGGTCACCATCATCGCCATCTTTTCCAAGCTGGCCGGTGGTTACCTCGGCTCGATGTCGCTGGGCCGGCGCGGTGCGCTTATCGTCGGCTTCGGCATGGTGCCGCGCGGGGAGGTCGGCGTGGTGATCGCCTCACTGGGCCTCGCGGCCGGCGTGTTCGACGAGAAGATCTACGCGGTCATCGTGGCGATGTCGTTGCTCACCGCCATGGTCACTCCTCCGGTGCTCGCCCTGCTGCTGAAGGAGCGCCCCGCGCCGACTGATACGCCGTAAGCGCATCCTCGCGGCTGCGCTTGAGGTCGACCAGCGGCCGCGGGTACCCCGACTGTTTCAGGAAGGCCTCGTCCTCCCACGGCGCGTGGACGAGGCGGCCCGGTGCGTTCGCGAGCTCCGGCACCCATCGGCGGATATACGTGCCGTCCGGGTCGAACTTCTCCGACTGCGTCACCGGATTGAAGATACGGAAGTACGGCGCGGCATCCGCGCCACTACCGGCCACCCACTGCCAACCCATCGCGTTGTTGGCCAGGTCGGCGTCGACCAGGGTGTCCCAGAACCACTTCTCGCCGAGCAGCCAGTGCTGGCGAAGGTTCTTCGTTAACAGGCTCGCCACCAGCATGCGCACGCGGTTGTGCATCCAGCCCGTGGCCCACAGCTCGCGCATGCCGGCATCGACGATGGGGATGCCGGTCTTACCCTCCTTCCAGCGTCTCAGCGCATGGGCGTCGCGCTTTTCCCAGCGGAAGGCATTGAACTTCGGATTGAAGTTTTCCTTCGGTGTTTTCGGAAAGTGGTAGAGCAGATGGTGGCCGAACTCGCGCCAGCCGAGCTGACGCAGGTAAGGTTCGATGTCGGCGCCGTTCTTCCGTTTCCTGACGCGCTCACGCAGGCCTTCCGCCACCTGGAGGGGCGAGATCTCGCCGAAATGCAGGTGTGGCGAGAGGCGCGAGGTACCGTGCCGGGCCGGTATGTCGCGGCCTTCCACGTAGTGGCCCACGGCGTCATCGGCGAAGAGGTCGAGCATCTCCAGCGCGCCCTGCTCGCCCGGCGACCAATCGGCGAAGCCGCGTGCCCAGTCGAGCGTTGGCAGCAGGCCGAGTGCATCGACCGACAACGTTTTCGGCAAGGTCGTCAGGTGCATGGGCTTCGGTTCGGCCACCGGCGCGACCTCGTCGATGCGCGTGCGCAGGTTGCGCCAGAACGGGGTGAACACCCGGTAGGGTTCGTTCTGTTGAGTGGCGATGTCCCAGGGCTCGCACCAGAGTGCGGCATTGAACGAGGCGACCTCGACGCCGTCGCCTTCGAGCGCACGTCGCACCGCCTTGTCCCGGGCGATTGCCTTGGGTTCGTAGAGGCGGTTGAAGTAGACGGCCGTCGCACCAGTGGCCTCGATGGCGGCGCGCAGGGCATCCACGGTGGGCCCCTGCAGGATCTGCAGGATCTGCAGGCTGCCATGGTGCCGGCGCAGGGAGACATCCAGGCCTTGCAGCGAGTGATGAAGCCACCAGCGACTCGCGGCGCCGGGCGCCCATTCACCGTCCTCGCCGGGCGCGTGGATATAGAGTGGCAGCACCTTCTCGTGGGCAGCCACGGCGGCGCTGAGGGCGGGATTATCTGCAAGACGCAGGTCGCGGCGGAACCAGACGATGGCTGTAGTCATCCACGTAGTATCCATGCAACACGTGAAGCCGGAATCGCTCCACCTTCGTTCAGCCGTAATGCTTAGACTGTGCCCATGCGGCTAACCCTGCCAGCCGCCCGAAAGGAGATCACCATGAATTTCAAGACCGTCCTCGGTATTCCCATGGCCGCCCTGCTCGCCACGGCTGCCATCGCACCTGCCTCGGCCGCCACGATTACCCGCTCCGACGGCATCTACGTCCGTTGCGACCAGTGCGGTGTGGTGCAGAGCATCGAGCGCAACGTCGTCCAGGGCCGTGACCACGGCACGGCAGGCGCGGTGATCGGCGCCATCGCCGGCGGCGTCCTCGGCAACCAGGTCGGCCGCGGTAACGGCCGCAAGGTCGCCACGGTCGCCGGCGCAGTCGGTGGCGGCTTCGCCGGCAACGCCATCGGCAAGGGCGGCGGCAGCGAGAGCTACACCCTGCGCCTGAAGATGGGCGGCGGCGGTTACACCAATGTCCAGGTAGCCGACGCTTCGTCCATCCGCGAGGGCGACATCGTGGTTGTCGACGAAAAGGGCAACGTGCAGCGCGTGCAGTAAGCGCACGCGTTGTTGCTCGGGCTTTGTGTGGGAGCCGGCTACGCCGGCGATGGGGTTACGGTGACCTGGCTATCGCCGCTGAAGCGGCTCCTACATGTGCAGCGATGGCGTCGTAGAACGCGTCGGGTAGCACGGCGCGCACGGGCACACGCCACCAGTTCGCACGGGCAAAGTCACGGCACTTCACCGCGTCTTTGTCCGTCATCAATACAGGGCACCCGTCAGCGAAGGTGAAGTCGTCACGCGTAAACGCGTGGTGGTCGGCGAAGGGATGGCCGTGCACCGCTATGCCCTGGGCAGCGAGGCTGGCGAAGAAACGTGCGGGATTGCCGATGCCTGCGACGGCATGCGCCGGGCGCCCGGCGAAATCCGCCAACGGAGCGGATAGAGACGGATCCGCCATGTTGATGGCGACGCCGCCTTCCAGTGCCATACCGATCTCGGAGCCCACGGGCGTGCCGCTGTTAACGACAACGAAGTCGACGTCGGCCAGACGACTCGCCGGCTCGCGCAATGGCCCCGCCGGAAGCAGATGTCCATTGCCCAACCGACGCTCACCATCGATCACGCAGATCTCGACATCACGCCCGAGCCGATGATGCTGTAGTCCATCGTCGGCGAGAATCAGATCGCATCCGGCATCGATCAATAACTGCGCCGCTTCCGGTCGCTCGCGCCCGATCGCAACAGGCACGCCACTGTGACGAATCAGGCTCGGCTCATCGCCGACCTTCGCAGGGTCGTCCTGGCCGGTGAGCAGATAGGGCCCGTGCTCGATACCGCCATAACCGCGACTCACGACCCCGGGCACGAAACCCCGCGCCGACATCGCCGCCGCCAGCGCCACGATCAGCGGCGTCTTGCCGGTGCCACCAATGGTGATGTTGCCGACCACGACGACCGGGACGGAAAGCCGCACGACGGAAGAAGGATCGTTGCGAAAGCCCTCCGCCCGACGCCGTACGACAGTGCGATACAGCGCCTCGAACGGGCGAGTCCAGAGCGGCGGGCTCCCGCCGCCATACCAATGTCGCTGCAGTGAGGCGCCGAGGCCCACCGCTTAGCTCGCCGCTTGCTCGTGGAACTGCATGCGGTGCAGGGCCGAATACCGGCCGCCGATGTCGAGCAGTTCGCGGTGCGTGCCGAGCTCGACGACCCTGCCCTGATCCATCACGGCGATCTGGTCGGCGTGTTCGATGGTCGACAGGCGATGCGCGATCACCAGCGTGGTGCGGTCGCGCATGAGGCGCGTGAGCGCGTCCTGGATCAGCCGTTCCGACTCGGTGTCGAGCGCACTGGTGGCTTCGTCGAGGACGAGGATCGGCGCGTTCTTGAGAATGGCGCGGGCAATGGCGATACGCTGGCGCTGGCCGCCGGAAAGCGAGTTACCGCCCTGCCCGATCTGCGTCTGCAGGCCCTCGGGCAGACGGTCGATGAACTCCATCGCGTTCGCCGCCTTGGCCGCAGCGACGATGTCTTCTTCGGAGGCGTCGGCCATTTCGCCGTAGGCGATGTTGGCCGCGACGGTGTCGTCGAACAGCACGACGTTCTGGCCCACCCAGGCGATCTGCCGGCGCAACGAAGGCAGTGTGTACTGCGAATAATCGCGGCCGTCGACGAGGATGCGGCCTTCGCTCGGCTGATAGAAACGCGGCAGCAGACTGACCAGGCTGGACTTGCCGCTACCGGAACGACCGACCAGCGCCGTCACCGTGCCGGGCTTGCAGACCAGGTCCACGCCACGCAGGGCGACGTGGTTGTTGCGCTCGTACACCAGGTGGATGTTCTCGAAACGAATGTCGCCCCTGGTACGGACGAGGTCTTCCGTGCCGGTGTCGATTTCCGCCGGCGTGTCGATGATCTCGAACAGGTCTTCGGCGGCCGTGACACCCTTCTGCAGGCTGGCCTGGATACCGGCCAGACGCTTCAGCGAGGGCAGCATGCCACCCATGGCGGTGAGCACGGCGGTGAAGATGCCAGGAGTGATCGTCTCGATGACGCCCGGGCGTGAGCCGAGGAACACCAGCGTGGCGAGAGCGACGGCGCCGACGGTCTGGATCGTGGCGCTCGAAGCGGCGCTGGTCGCCGACACCTTGAGGTTGAGGCGACGCTGACGCTCGGCGATCTCGCCGAAGCGGTCGCCTTCGCGCGCCTGGCCACCGTAGATGCGTACTTCGCGATTGGCCGCGACCGCTTCTTCGACGGCACTGGTCACGGTGCCCATGTTGCCCTGGATGCGCTTACTGATCTTGCGATAGCGGCGGCTGATGACGGTGACGATCACCACCACGCAAGGCACCAGCACGAGCAGCGCCATCGCCAGATAAGCACTCCAGTACAGCATGACGCAGAGCATGCCGACGACGGTGAGGCCTTCGGTGATGGCTACCTTGAGCGAATCCGCCGAGGCCGACGCGACCTGCTCGCTGGTGTAGGTAATGCGCGAAATCTGTTGCCCCGACGGCTCCTTGGCGAAGAACGTCGCCGGCAGGCGCAGGTAGGAAGCGAAGACGTCGATGCGGATGGCCTGCACCACGTTACGACCGACATAAGCGATGCCATAGTCGGTGGCGTAGGAGGCGATGCCGCGCACGCCAAAGATCGCGATGATCCAGATCGGCATCCAGAAGATCGTGTACGGATCCTTTTCGACGAATATCTTGTCGACCAGCGTCTTGAGCAGGCTGGTGAACAGAGACAGGCACGCCGGGTCGATGATCATGCCGAGGACGGCGATGAGGCCCGCGGTACGAAAGCGCCGCGTATAACCGAGCAGGCGCTTATAGGTCTGCCAGGTCTTGGCGTCCCAGACCGACACTTTTTCCTTGCTCACCGGGCCGCGCCCGCTTCGCTCGGCGTGGTCGCAATCGACAGACGGGTGAAGCCCACCTGGCCAAGCGCATCCATCGCGCGAACCACGTTCTGGTGCGGCGTCATCGCATCGGCGCGGATCACCACGAGGCGGTCACGGTCGTTGCCGGCGACGCGCTCGATGGTCGCCTTGAGCGGCTCGATGCCCTCACCGAGCACCTCGTCGCTGCCGACCGAGTAGTGGCCGTCGCGGTCGACGACCAGGGTGAGCGCGTTGTCCGTGGACTCGCGCGCCTGGCTGTCGGCCTTGGGCAGGTTGACCTTCAGGCGGGAGTGCTCGACGAAGGTGGTGCTGAGCACGAAGAACATCAGCAGGGTCAGCAGCACGTCGATCAACGAAATGACGTTGATCTCGAAATCGTCCTCGCGACGGGAACCGATGCGCATGGATCAGCCAGCCTGCGAGGTAGCGGCTTCCGACGCGGCGGTGCGACGGCGCGGTGCCGGGCGCGGAGCGGACAGGTCGTCCAGCAGCGCCGTGGCTTCCTTCTCCATCTGCACGACATAACCGCCCACTTTGGAACGGAAGTAACGGTGCAGCACGTAGGCGGGAATCGACACGACCAGGCCGAACGCCGTGCAGATGAGCGCCTCGCCGATACCGCCGGCCATCTTGGTCGGATCGCCGATACCGCCGGCCATCACGCTGAGGAACATGCGGATGAGGCCGATAACGGTGCCGAGCAAGCCCAGCAACGGGCCGATGAGGGCGACGGTGCCCAGCGTATTGAGGTAGCGCTCCATGCGGTGGACCACATGGCGACCGGTGTCCTCGATACGCTCCTTGATGATCTCGCGCGGGCGGTCGCGAACGGCGAGCGCGCCGGCGAACAGTTCGCCCAGCGGCGAGCCTTTCTCGAGTGCCTGGAGGTGGGAGCTGTCCAGCGCGGAGGAACGCGCCCACTCACGCACTTCGGCGCCGAGGCCGGGCGGGAAAACGGCAGCATGCCGGAGCGCCCAGAAACGCTCGAGGACGATGGCGAGCGCAACGAACGAACAAATGAGGATCGGCAGCAAAGCCCAGCCGCCAGCCAGAAGGATCTCGAGCACGTCAACCCCGGATGAACAAAAGTCAGGCCGGCATCATAGCAGGGCCCGCCACGGGGACTGAGGCACCCTTAACACTTGTGGGATCGGCCTCTACCTGTGAGAGCCGCTTCACCTGTGGGAGCCGCTTCACCTGTGGGAGCCACTTCACCTGTGGGAGCCGCTTCAGCGGCGATGGGTGCTTGCCTCAACCCCCAATCGCCGCTGAAGCGGCTCCCACACAAAGCCGCTCAAAGGGCGTTACCTGTGCCCGAGGAACTCGACCTCGCTGAGGTCCAGACCGTTCGTATCACCGGAAACGAGACGCAGGCGGTACCAGGCGTACGGCTTCGGCGCGCTCACGGCGAACGCCCGGGTCTGCCGGCGCCACGGCCAGGTCTCACCGTCACGCTTGTCGACCGTCTGGTAGTGCTTGCCGTCCGCCGAGCCTTCGAGCACCCAGGCGGATGCATCGCCGGCCTTGGCTCCCGAGGTCAGGGTGAGCATCTCCACGGTCACCGGGTGCTCGAAGTGCCAGCCGACCGCCGGAGCTTTCGCGTCGAGGTGGGCCGAGGTGTCGGAGGTGTTGTCGAACAGCTTGTCCAACTCGGGACCCTTCAGCGAACCGAAGGCCTTGCCGCCCTCGCTCGTCAGATCCACCAGCGGCGCCGGCTTGCTGCCTTCGGCGCTGATCGAGGCCGGCAGCGCTTCGGCACCGGTGCCCCAGGTCGACGGCGTCGGCCCCATGGTGAACTCGAGCGTCGCGCCCTTCGCCAGCAGTTCGTGCGGCAGCGTGACCTTGTTCCAGGGCTTGCCGTTGACGCTCAGCGACTGCACGTAGCGATTGGTGTCGCTCACGCCCGGAGCCTTGATGTCGATCGTCGCACCCCCTTCCAGGCGAAGGCTCATGTGCGGGAAGTGCGGCGCGCCGATCACATACTCCGGCGTGCCCATGCGCAGCGGATAGAAGCCAGCGGCGCCGAACAGCCACCACGCCGACATCTCGCCGTTGTCTTCATCGCCCGGGTAGCCCTGGCCGATCTCGCTGCCCACATACAGGCGGGACACGGCGTCGCGCAGCTTGTCCTGGGTTTTCCAGGGCTGGCCGGCTTCGTCGTACATCCAGATGATGTGGTGCGAGGGCTGGTTCGAGTGGCCGTACTGGCCCATGCGCACATCGCGTGCCTCGAGCATCTCGTGGATCTCGCCGCCGTAGTCGCCCACGTCGTACTTGCCCGGTGTGCTGAAGAACTGGTCGAGCTTGGCGCCCAGCGCTTCGCGGCCACCGTAAAGCGCGGCGAGGCCGGCACCGTCTTGCGGCGCATGGAAGGCCATGTTCCAGGCATTGGTCTCGGTGTAGTCGCCGCCCCAGCGGATCGGGTTGAATTGCTTCGCATCCCAGCGCCACTTGCCCGCGGCGTCGCGCGCGACGAAGAAGCCGACGGCGGGATCGAACAGGTTCGTGTAGCCGACGGCACGCGAGCGATACCAGGCGGCATCGTCGGCGTAGGAGGAGCGATAGGCGTCGCCGGCCGGGGCGTCCTTGGCCAGCACCGCAGCGAGGTTACCGATGGCGAAGTCGTTGATATAGCCATCCATCGACCAGGACAGGCCTTCAGCGATGGCGTCGTCGGTATAGCCGTTGAACAGCGAGCGCTGGATGCCCTTGCGGCCGGCACCCTTCTCCTCGCTGACGCTGGAGGCATTACGGATGGCCGACTGGTAGAACGCGGAGACGTCGAAATTGCGCACGCCCTTCAGCCAGGCATCGGCGAAGGCGACATCCGAGCTGGTGCCCACCATCAGGTCGGCATAGCCCGGCGACGACCAGCGCGCGATCCAGCCCGCATCGCGGTACTGCTGCACGAAGCCGTCGATCATCTTGCCCGCTTCGTTCGGAGTGAGCAGCACATAGGCCGGCCACGCCGTGCGGTAGGTGTCCCAGAAGCCGTTGTTAACGAACGGCTGGCCGTCGACGATGTGCGCACCCGTCGTGGTGTCCGTGTTCGACCCTGCCGGTGCCGAGAACGGGCTGGCGTAGCGCCACACGGGCGCGTCCTTGCTACCGGTGTTCTCGTAGGCATGGTTCGGATACAGGAACAGGCGGTACAGGTTCGAGTAGAGCACGGTCTTTTCGTCGGGCAACGCGCCCTCGACCTTGACCGTGTCCAGGCGATCGTCCCAGGCCTTGCGTGCGCGCTCGTGCACGCTGTCGAAGGTGTCGTCCGGCGCGATCTCCTGCGCGAGGTTGGCCTTGGCCTGCTCGACGCCCATCAGCGAGGTGGCGATCCGCATGGTGACGACGCGATCGCCCTTCTTCGAGGTGTCAAAGCCGAACCAGGCCGAAGCGGCATCGCGCTTCTCGCCGGTAAGGCGGCCGCTCTCGGCCACCGGTTTGTCGAACACCGCGTAGAAGAACAGGCGCGTGGCACCGGTGGAAAGACGGCTCTTCACGTCCGACCAACCCTGGATGCTGCGCTGGCCGGGATCGAGCGTAATGGCCGCCCTGTCGTCGAGGTTGTCGAAGACCAGCTGCGAACGCTTGTCCGTGAAGGTAAAACGGAACATCGCCGCGCGGTCGGTCGGCGTGATCTCGGTGGTCAGGCCATTGTCGAAGCGCACGCGGTAATAGTCCGGGTGCGCCAGCTCGGCGTCGTGGCCGAACGAAAGCGCGCGCGTTTCCCGCTTGAGCGCCGGTGCGCCCGAAGCGGTCTGGGCCGGCATGACCTGGAAGGTCTGGCGCTCGCCCATCCACGGGCTGGGCTCGTGCGAGAGCGCGAAAGCCTCGATGCGTGGGCGATTGTCGTCGCCGTTGCGGGCCTGGTACTGATAGATCCAGTTGGAACCGGCGTTGGTCGTCGGGGTCCAGAAATTAAAGCCGTGCGGCATGGCGACGGCGGGGAAGTTGTTACCGCGCGAGTAGTTTTCGTTGGCGTTGGAGCCGCGCCGGGTGTCGACGTAGTCGGTCGGGTGCGTGCTGTTGACTGCCTTGACCTCGCCGATGCGCACGTCGTCGAGGTAGCCCTCGAACGCTTCGCCCGCGGGTGCGGCCGCGCTCAGTTCGATCGAGCGAACACGACGGCCCTTGGCCACGCTGCCCAGATCCACGCTCACGTAGTTCCACTGGTCGGGATAGAGCACGCGCCCTTCGCCCTGCCCCTTGGCGGTGGCGGGAACCCGGTGCTGATCGCGCGCCGCGCTGGTGGAAAGGCGCGAACCGTCGTCGAACACAAGGTCGACGGCGACATAGTTGGCCGGATTGACCAGGTCGCCCTTATTCGAGCGCGGGAAGACCAGCCAGGACAGCTTCGTATCGTCGCCGACTCGGATGTCGGTATCGAAGAGCTTCGTCGTCGCTGGTGCGCCGTTGCCCGTACCCGCGTAACGCAGGGAGTGCATGCCGGTGAAACCGACATCGGCCTTCGCGGTTAACACCGCATCGGCGGGCGGGCCGCCGACGACCCGAACCTCGAGCGTGCCCTTCGCCGCCAGCGGCGCGGGCTGCCCGGACTCGAACGAGCTGTCGAAGCGCTGGGTGGCCGCGAGGGCTCCCACCGGTACCACAAGAGACGCCGTCACCAGGGCGAACGCCGCCCTGCCCCAACCGTGCTTCGATGCAGTCACGCTTATCCCCTTGTCTAGCGGAACCCCATTTAAATCGTTCTAAATTGAAATTGTCAAACGGCGGTGCAGCACAAGGTGGTCGTTCGGGCCCTGATCGTGGAGTCCTACTCTCGCCAGTAGCGACCGGCCGGTCGACGCCACTCCCTTACAACGCGCGGCGCGGCACCGCGAGGCAGATCGACCTGGATCGCGCCGCTCACTGCGGTATTGAGCACGTCGGCCCCCGCATCCTCGTGGCGCGCCAGCACCGACGCGTGCGGATGGCCGAAACGGTTGCGCCAGCCAGCCGACACGATGGCCAGCTCGGGCTGCACAGCCCGGAGCCAAAGCACATCCGACGAATGCTTGCTGCCGTGATGGGCCACCGTCGTCACCGTGGGCAGGTCGGACCAGAGCGCCTCGCGGTCGATGCGGCGCTCGGCCTTGTCGCTGATGTCGCCGGTGAGCAGGAAGCGGCCGCCATCTCCCTCGACCGCAAGCACGCACGAGCGGTCGTTGCTGGCCGTCTTACCCTGCACTGCCGGCGGGACCTCGATGAAACGAAAGCTGACTTCGTTCCACGACCAGTCGGCAGCCGAAGTGCACTGTTCCGCCGGGAAGCCCAACCGGCCCGGTTCACCGGAGAGTCGTCGAGCCTGCGGGTAGCGGGAGACGATCGCCGATGCGCCGCCCGCGTGGTCGATGTCACCGTGACTGACCACGAGCGTGTCTACGGGACCCAGGCCCAGTGCCGTGATCGACGGCAGCACGATGCCGGCGCCGGCGTCGCGTCCCCCGCCATAGGCGGGCCCGGTGTCGTAGACCAGCGTGTGCTGTCGCGTACGAACGACCACGGCCAGTCCCTGCCCCACGTCGAGCACCCATACGCGAAAGGCGCCCGCCCTGGGCATGTCTCGCACCGGTAGCAGCAGCGGCAGGAACAGCAACGCGCCGTAGCCGCGCAAGGGCACGCCACGCGGCATGAACAACCACAGCGCGCCCACCGTCGCCAGGACGACCGGGAGGATGCCGCTCTCGGCCACGCTCAGTTGAGCACCCGGTACCTCCGCCAGCGCGGCGAGCATGCGCCACAGCCGGCCGAGCAGCCACGCGGCACCGGCGAGCAGCGGTACGGCGATCGCCGGCAAGGGCAACAGGACGCAGCCCAGCAGCGTCAGCGGTACCACCACGAAACTGACCAGCGGCGCGGCGACCAGGTTGGCGACGAATCCCATCAGTGATGTACTGCCGAACAGGCACAGGGACAGCGGAAGCAGCGCAATGCTCATCGCCGCCTGTGCGCGGAGCAGTTCGCCCAGCCAGCCGGCAAGCCCGCGCGAGCGCGGTGCCACGCAGCACACCAGGAAGCCGACGCCCGCGAACGAAAGCCAGAACCCCGCCGAGAGCACGGAAAGCGGGTCGAACGTCAGCACGGCGAGCATCGCGAACGCGAGCAGCGACATTCCGCCGGCCCGACGCCGTGCCATCCCGGCCAGCACGACGACGCCGATCATCAACAAGGTGCGCACGGTCGGCAGGCCCAGGCCGGCGAGCACGCCGTAGCCGCCCGCCACCAGCATGCCCAGCACCGCCTGCGCCAGCTGTCTTGGCAGCCACAGGCCAAGCAAGGGCCACCACGCGTAGAGCAGACGTACAGCGAGCACACCGCCCCCGGCCGCGACGCCGATGTGGAATCCCGAGATGGCGATAAGGTGCGACACGCCCGTGGCGCGCGCGATGTCCCAGTCCGCCGCGTCCAGTCCGCGTGTGTCACCGACAGCCAGCGCCTTGAGGATGCGTGCGTCGTCGCTGCCCAGATGCGTGTCCAGGGATCGCGCCACGCCATCGCGCCAGGCATCCACGCACCGACCAGGGCCCATGCGCGCATTGTCGGGAGCGGCCCGTACGTAGCCCGTAGCGATGATGCCGCGCTGAAGCGCCGTACGCTCCGCGTCGCCACCACCCGGATTGACGTTGCCGCGAGGGCGACGCAAGCGAACGGTAAGTTGCCAGTGCTCGCAGGGCGCAGGCGACACCGGCGTGCGATACCAGCTAAGGCGCAGTGTGCCGCGCGACCACGGCGGGGCACCTTCCACGCTTTCGGGGACGAAGAGGAACGAAGCGTCGCCGCCACGCGCCCGGGGAAGATCGACGACATGACCCCTTACAACGACATCCTGCCCCTCCTCCTCTGCCGGCAGGCGCGCGGCCATCCCATGTGCGCCGTGCAGCGCCGCCCAGCCGGCGAACAAAAGGCACACGGCAAGATGGCGTAACGGTCGCCACGGCAATGCGACGGTGCCCGCGAAGGCGACGAGAACGGCGAGCATGGACCACGGCCACGGCGGCAGCCACGCGCAGCCCTGCACTGCCGTGCAGCCAAGCAAGGCGGCCACAGCCAACGAGGTAAGCGTTAACGAGGGAACGCGACAAACCACGACGGACGCCGTTGCCTACGGCAGCCCAGCCTAGGCGCGAACCGTCGCGCCCGGGCCCATCAAATCGTGTGGGGCATCACCGCGGCATCAGTGGCCGTTATCGTGATTACCGCGATCGGCGTTTCCACGCGGAGCCGAGCCCGACGAACCCGGCGAACGCGCCGGGCGATTGCCGGCCTGCCCGCCACCCGGCGGCGGCGAACGACCACCACCGTGCCAGCCACCCGGCGGCGGCTGATGATTACCACCTTGCCAACCACCCGGCGGTCGCTGATGGTCACCGCCCTGGTTATCGCCCTGCCAGCCACCCGGCGGACGGTGATCACCGTCGCCCGGCCGACCGTGCCAACCGCCCGGCGGTGGCGGACGCGGATGATCGTGTCCATCGCGATCGCGGTAGTAGCGACGGTCGTAACCGCCGCCATATACGGCAATCGTCGAATAACCGCCGCCGTAATAGCCCGGCCCGTAGTAGCCGTAACCCGGATCGTAGTAAGCACCGCCCGGCTGGACGACAGTCGTCGTTTCCGTGCCGTAATAAGCATCGCCCCCGGAGCTGCTACGAACGTAGCCGGGGTCGTAGTAACAACCAGCGAGCGGCAGGGTTGCCGCGGCAGCCAGTAGCAGGGAATACGCACGACGCATGGGGTTTCTCTGATGAGAAGAACGGCGGTGGACGACTTCGACACTGCGCCCGCTCAATTGAACGCCCGCTAAAAAACGAAAGGGTCGCGAAAGCGACCCTTTCCCTTCATTCAGCCTTCTCCGATCACGGCTTGCTCTTCTGCTGATCGCCACGCTGGTGCGCTTCGTTGGCGTAATTGGCTTCCGGTGATGCCGGTGACGCTGACGGCGGAGTCGCCTCGCTGCCCGCAGGCGTCGCCGGCACGCCATTGCTGTTCTCGCCGGTCGGCCACGCTGGCGGCTGCCGATCGCGCTCGCGCTTGGCTTCGAGCAGGGCCTGGATGTGCGCGACCGCCTCTTCCTGGCTGATGTGCTGTACCGGCTCATCCGCCGCTGCGGGTGCCGCCGGCTTCGGCGTCGGCTTCGGGCGCGGCTTCGGAGCGGGCTTCGCCTTGACGACCGGCTTGGGCGCCGACGTGGCTGCCGGCACGACCGTCAACGGCGGCTTGCGCGGCGTGCTGGTCGCGGGGGTGCGCGATACCGGCTTCTGCTCGATCGTGTGCGCGCTTGTGCGGCGTGTGGTCGATACGGACTTTGTAACCGGCGTCGCGGCGGCTTTCTTTGCCGGGGCAGCACTCTTGCGTGCCGGCGACTTCGTGGCTGCCACCTTGCGTGCGGGCGCCTTGCGGGCCGCCTTCTTAGCGACAACCTTGCTAGCGGCTGTCTTGCGGGCCGGGGCCTTGCGCGCCGAAGCCTTGGTGCTGGCCTTCTTCACGGCGGCCTTGCGCGGCGCAGCCTTCTTCGCCGCGACCTTGCGCGCGGGCGCCTTCTTTACGGCAGCCTTACGCGCAGTGGTTTTCTTCACCGTCTTCTTCGCTGCGGACTTCCTGACGGCGGTCTTCTTGCCGGCAGCCTTCTTCACAGCGGTTTTCTTACCGGCGGCTTTCTTGACCGCGGTCTTCTTGCCAGCAGCCTTCTTGACCGGGCTCTTCTTGACCGCAGCCTTCTTGACAGCTGATTTCCTGGCCGACGACTTCTTAATGGCTTTCTTCGCGACGGTCTTCTTCACGGCGCTCTTCTTCGAGGTCGCTTTACGGGCCGCTGATTTTTTCGCGGCGGACTTGCGGGTAGTAGCCATGCGTTCACTCCTCCTACGTTAGTAGCCGACGCGAACTGCCCCACCGGGGAAGACCCGCGTGCATGCCGGACGACTTGGAAAAGGGTGGTGTTCGATCCGGACAAACGCATGATGTATCAGCTGTCGTCCGAAGTCACATAACTGGTTCGTAAAAGTTCAGGTTCCGGGTCAGGAAAAGCGCGGTTGTGACAGCAACGCGATGAAGCGGGGCAGCAAAGAGGGCTCGAGCGCGATGGTGAAGATCACGCCGTACGCCGCACCCCACAGGTGTGCGCTGTGGTTCACGTTGCCGCCGCCGCGCTTGTCCATGTAGATCGAATACGCGACGAAAAGCACGGCGTAGATGACCGCCGGCAGCTTGACGATGAAGACGTAGATGCTGGACCAGGGGCTGATCAGCACATAGGCGAAGAGGATCGCGGAGACCGCGCCGGACGCGCCCAGGCTACGGTAGGAGGCATTGTTACGGTTCTTCATGTACGTCGGCAGGATCGAGAAGATCAGCGCGCCGATGTAGAAGGTGACGAAGCCCAGCGGGCCCATCGCCTCGGTGAAGATGCCTTCCATGTTCCGGCCGAAGAAATACAGCGTGAACATGTTGAAGAAGAGGTGCGCGCCATCCGCATGGACCAGGCCATAGCTCACCAACCGGTAGTATTCACGGCTGCGTGAGAGCGCGGGCGGCCAGAGGATCAGGTCGTCCATCAGGCGGTGGTTGCGGAACGCGACGATCGAGACCACACAGGTCACGAGGATGATGAGCAGCGTGATCATGCGACGAAACAGCGTCCTTTAGGACCGGGCCAGCGCGCATCTTGGCGGTAACGCGCGCCGATGTCGAACCCCCGGGCCATGCCGGACAGGCGATGGACGGCTATCATGACCGACCTCCCCCGCTCCCGGCACGACCGATGTCCCCCATCCGTTACAAGCAGCTCGACGTCTTCGCCGCCCGCCACGGCGGCGGCAATCCGCTGGGCGTGGTGATCGACGCCGATGGCTGGTCCGACGAGCGCATGCAGCGCTTCGCCCACTGGACCAACCTGGTCGAAACCACCTTCCTGATGCCCGCGCACGCCGAAGGCGCCGATTACCGCGCCCGGATCTTTACACCGACCAAGGAAATCCCGTTCGCCGGGCACCCGACCATCGGCAGCGCCCACGCGGCGCTCGACGCCGGCCTGGTCACACCCGATGCCGCGGGGATCATCTGGCAGGAATGCGGCGCCGGCGTGCTGCCAATCCGCGTGGAAAAAGCCGGCAAGGCGCGCGAACTGTTCGTGCAGTCACCCAGGGCGCGCATCGTCGGCGATGCCTCCTGCGCCGGTGAGACGCTGTCCGCCGTGCTCTACGGCGTCAAGCTCGGCGCGCTGGCCCCCGCTTGCGTGGAAGGTGGCCGCCGCTGGTGGGTCGCCGAATTCGCCGACGAGACGGCCCTGCGCGGCTGGCGTCCGGACCATGCCGCTATTCGCGCGCTTGCACTGGCCACCGACACTCTCGGCCTGTGCGTGTTCGCGCGTTCCGCCGAAGGCCTGGCCGTGCGCGCCTTCCCGGCCGGTGTCGGCATCGTGGAAGACCCCGCCTCCGGCGCCGCCAACGGCCTCATCGCCGCCTACGTTGCCGCGCGCGACACCAGCGGCACGTTGACGAAAGGCTACGTGGTCAGCCAGGGCCGCGAAGTGGGCCACGACGCCCGCATCATCATCCGCATCGACGGCGAGGCCGTGTGGGTCGGCGGCTGCACCAACACCATCGTCGACGGCCACGTGGACTGGACGGACGCCTGACCATGCAGATCTGGGTCGACGCCGACGCCTGCCCGAACGTGATCAAGGACATCCTGTTCCGCGCCGCCGAGCGCGAACAGGTCAATGTGACCCTGGTCGCCAACGCGTGGATCCGCACGCCGGCTTCGCGTTTCGTCCGTTCGATCCAGGTGCCGGGCGGCTTCGACGTGGCCGATGACGAGATCGTCCGCCGCGTCGAACCAGGCGACCTCGTCGTCACCCAGGACATTCCGCTGGCGGCATTCGCGATCGAAAAAGGCGCGCTGGCCCTGCATCCGCGCGGCGAGATGTACACGAAGGAGACGATCGCGCAGCGCCTTTCCATGCGAAATTTCATGGAAGAACTCCGCGGCTCCGGCGTCGACACCGGTGGCCCCGCCACCATGCACCCGCGCGACCGGCAGAACTTCGCCAACGCGCTGGACACCTGGCTGGCAAAACGCCGCGCAGCCAGGTAAATCCGCGCCCCTTGCAGGAGGCGCTTCAGCGGCGAATGCTCTGGCGAAGGCGGTGCCCAGCAACCTGGTTATCGCCGCTGAAGCGGCTCCCACACGAGGCAATTACGCCCCGACGACTTCATCCAGCCGCAACGTAAGGCACTTGGCCGCCCCGCCCGACTTCATGAACTCGTCCAGGGCCACCTCGATCAACATGAAACCCGCGCCCTCCAGACGAGACCGCAGGTCCGGGCTTGCGCGATTGAGGATCACCACCTTGGCCAGGTTCACCGCGTTGCAGGCGAAGTCGAGGGCGTCGTGTTCGTGTACGGCTATACGGTGGCTGGACGGGACATGTTTTTCGATCAGCGCGAGCGAAGGCGCATCGAACGCCGCCGGGAAATACAGCGTGTAGCCGTCGGCCAGCGGGCAGAAGCAGGTGTCCAGATGATAGAAGCGCGGATCGGCAAGCTTCAGCGGCAGGACTTCGATGTCGAGCAACCTGGCAAGTGCGGACGCCGCGGTCTGGTCGGAGCGATGGCCGTAGCCCATCCACAGGCGACGTGAGACCCCGCGATCGAACAAGCCATCGCCGGCACCTTCGAAAAACACATCGTCGGGAAGATCCACGATATCGAAACCGTGGCGGCTGAACCAGGCGCGGTTATGAACCTCTTCGCCCTGTCGTTCCGTGTAACGGAAGCGGCTGGGGACGAAGCTGTTGCCGAAGACCAGGCCGGCGTTGGCGGCGAAAGTCATATCCGGCTGACCCGGCGCGGACTCCTCGAGCGCCACGTCGGCATGACGCGAGACCGTTTCGCGGAGGGCGTCCCACTGCCTGCGCGAGCGCTCGGCGGTGGTGTCATGGACGTGGTCGGTCATCCATGGATTGATGACGTAGCTGACCTCGAAGAATGTCGGTGGACACATCAGGACACGAGGAACCGTTCGTTCCATCGTCGGGGACATCGTTTCTGCCATGGACGGTACTCACCGGGATGGGGGAACGAGCCCCCATCATGGCAGAAACGCAGCGGTGTCCGTCAGGCCAGCTTGGCGCCGATCGAGGAAACCGTGTCCGCCGAGAAATGCAGTTCCTTCAGGGCTTCCTCGAGCGAATCGCGCGAGTTCGCTTCGACTTCCACTGCTTCACCGACGCTGGCCGGCGACACGTGGACGTAGCGGCTGCCTTCTTGATAAGCGATGCCTTCGTCATGGAAGATCTGCTTGGTGGCGAGCTTGAAGGTACCGTCGTTGGACTCCTTCACCGTGATCGCGCGCCCCTCATGCATGCCCTCGTATACCGTCTTCCAGGTTACCGTCATGATGTCGACCCTCAGCTGCACGACAGCGTGCGGGTCCGATTGTCGCGGACCCGCGGGGGTATTGATTGTGAAGGCTTGCCGAAACCGGGGCCGACATCACCCCTTCAGGCGGGCCCGCGCCGCGGCCACCCGGGCCAGGCCGGAGAAGTCCAGCTCGCCGTCGCCCGCCGCGAGGGATTCGAGCAGGGCGTCGTGCAGCACGCTGGCGAAGGGCATGGGCACGCGTTTGGCGTCCGCCGCGGCGCGCGCCAGGCCGATGTCCTTGAAGCCCAGGCTCAGCTTGAACGCCGCCGGGGTGTAGGTCTCCGCGGCGATCATGCCGCCATAGATCTTGTAGATCGGCGAGGCGAACAATGAATTCGACATGACGTCGAGGAAATCGGCCGCCGAAACGCCGTGAGCGCGGGTCAGCGTGGTTGCCTCGGCCATGCTCTCGATGGCCGCGCCGATCAGGAAGTTGCCGCCAATCTTGACGATGGTCGCGCGAATGGGGTCGTCGCCCATCGGCCAGACCTTCTGGCCGATCAGCTCGAGCAGCGGCTGCACCTTGGCGACGGCGTCCGGCTTGCCGGAGGCGACCACGTTGAGGTTGCCCGCGGCGGCGACTTCGGGACGACCGAACACAGGCGCGGCCACGTAGCCCAGGCCACGCTTCTCGTGCGCTTCGATCAGTTCCTGCGCCAGCGCGACGGAGATCGTCGCGTGGTTCACATGCACCGCGCCTTTGGGCAGCGCGTCCAGCACACCGCTGTCCAGGATGACCTCGCGAATGGCCGCGTCATTGGCCAGCATGCTGTGCAGCACCTCGGCATCGACGGCCGCATCGACGGCCTTCGCCGCGACTTTCGCGCCCTGCTCCGCCAGCGGCCTGGCCGCGTCCGCCGAGCGGTTCCATACCGTCAGCTCGTGGCCGCCCTTGATCAGGGTGCCGGCCATGCCGACGCCCATGTTGCCCAGTCCGATAAAGCCGATACGCATTTGCTTGCTCCGAGTCAGACAGCCAGGCCGGCGGCGTTGCCGGAGGCCCAGGCCCATTGAAAGTTGTAACCACCCAGATGCCCTGTCACATCGAGAACTTCGCCGACGAAATACAGGCCGGGCTGGCGTTTGGACATCATGGTGGCCGACGAAACCTCGTCGGTATCCACGCCGCCAAGGGTGACCTCGGCCGTGCGATAGCCCTCGGTGCCACTGGCGACCACGGGCCAACTGGCTAATTGTGCGCCGATGTCCCTCAACTCGGCGTCACGGTACTGGCGCATCGGTCGGTTGGGCAGCCAGATCTCGCACAGGCGCTCGGCCAGGCGGCGTGGCAACAACCCGGCAAGCACGGTCTTGAGTTCGGCCAGGGGACGCTCCGCGCGGCCTTCGAGCAGCACTTCCGCGGCATCGACGCCGGGCAGAAGGTCGACGCGCAGGTCGGCGCCCGGTTCCCAGTACGAGGAAATCTGCAGGATGGCCGGCCCGCTGAGGCCCCGGTGGGTGAACAGCAGCGCGTCGCGAAAACTTGCGTCGTTGGCGGCTGCCTCCACCGGCAATGCCACACCTGCCAGACCTTCGAAGCGTTCCTGGTGCTTGCCGCTGAGCGTCAGCGGCACGAGTCCGGCGCGAAGCGGCAGCACGGCGTGACCGAACTGCTTCGCCAGCTCGTAGCCGAAGCCGGTGGCGCCCAGGCTGGGAATCGACAGGCCACCGGTGGCAACCACCACCGAGCCGGCGCGCACGTGGCCCAGCGGGGTATCGCAGCCGAAGCCGGTTTCCGTGGCGCGCAGGCGCGATACCGCGCAATTGATCTCGACGCGAACGCCGGCCGCGGCGCACTCGTCCAGCAACATGCGCACGATCTGCTTGGAGGAATCGTCACAGAACAGCTGCCCCGGCGACTTCTCGTGCCAGGCAATGCCGTGCTTGTCGACCATGGCGATGAAGTCCCACGGCGTGTAGCGCGCCAGCGCGGACTTGCAGAAATGCGGGTTCGCCGAGAGGAAATTGGCCGGCAAGGTGGCCGTATTGGTGAAGTTGCAGCGGCCGCCGCCGGACATCAAAATCTTCTTGCCGGCCCGGTTGGCGTGGTCCACCACCAGCACGCGCTTGCCGCGGCCACCCGCGACGATAGCCGTCATCAGGCCTGCCGCACCCGCCCCGATGACGAGGACGTCGTATTCCATGCTGGGTTTTCCGCCGTACAAACACACATGGTAGCGCCCTCGCGTAAACTTGTTGACCTCGCCACGAGCCCAAGGACCCCCGCCATGCCTTCCTTCGACATCGTTTCGGAAGTCGACAAGCACGAACTGACCAACGCCATCGACCAGGCCAGCCGCAAGGTGACCAGCCGCTTCGACCTCAAGGGCACCTCGGCCGGCATGGAACTGGACGACAGCACCGTCACGCTGAAGGCCGACAACGAATTCCAGCTCGAACAGCTGATGCCGATCCTTCGTGAATGCCTTACCGCCCGCCATATCGACGTCCGCGCCATGGATGTGGGCAAGGTGGAGACGAACCTCGCCCAGGCCCGGCAGAAGATCACCATCAAGCAGGGTATCGAGCAGCCGATCGCGAAGAAGCTCATCGCGACGATGAAGGAAGCCAAGCTGAAGGTGGAAGCGCAGATCAACGGCGACAAGGTCCGCGTCAGCGGCAAGAAGCGCGACGACCTGCAGATGGCGATGGCGCTGTTGCGCAAGGCGGACGTGGAACTGCCGCTGCAGTTCGATAACTTCCGCGACTGACCGCAGATTTCTGTAGGAGCCAGTTTGCAGTGGTCTAATTTTCCTGGACACCCATGTAGGAGCAAAATCCCTACCGAGGTGACCCATGGGATATCGACCGATCGACCCGGCGCTCAAGCG
>NZ_QAOX01000003.1 GCF_003050935.1 Luteibacter sp. OK325
CGCTTGAGCGCCGGGTCGATCGGTCGATATCCCATGGGTCACCTCGGTAGGGATTTTGCTCCTACATGGGTGTCCAGGAAAATTAGACCACTGCAAAGCGGCTCCTACAGTTTCGTGCCACATCGCACCAGATGTGCAGCCGTCCTTAACGCAGCACTTCGAGGGCACCCGTCGTCAGAGGCAATCGCAACATTGTTCCGCCCGTACGGCGCATAACGCGCCGGATCGGTCGGACCGAAAATGCCCACCGTGGTCGCCATGGTCGCCGCGGCAAGATGCATTACACCGCAATCGGCACTTATATAAGTCCCCGCGGCTTCGATGAACGCCGCGAGCTTGCGCGGATCGCTCGTGTAATACGTCGGATAGCCGCCACCCAATCGCGACTGACCATCGGCGGACACCAGTTCGACGATGCATACATCGCCGATCCGGGTGAGTAGCTCGTTCGTGAAGTCGCTCCACCAGTCGGCAGCCAGACGCTTGGAGCCGGTCGCGTTGGGAAAGATCGCCATCACCGGCAACCCTCGCTCGTTCGCATCGCGCAGCACCCGTATAAGTGCGTCGCGCCCGCCGCGGCGTTCCACGTCGGTCAGCCGCACGTCCAGAAGCGGCACGTCCGCTTCGGCAGGTGCGCCGATCGCCCAACGCAGCGCCTGGACAGGTCGCGCCGCCAGGTGCGTGGTGAGCCCGTCTGTCGGCATCGCGTCCGTGCGCAGCTGGAAGCGGGCTTTCGTCATGGCACTGGCGATGCGCCCCGACGACGAGCCGGCCGCCGCGTCGATCACCAGGTCGTAGCGACGCGAACGCAACTTGCGCAGCGCCCCGATCGTCGCGAACGGGCGGCGTGCCGCACGACGGTCAAGGGTGATGCAGTCACCGACGATGTCGAAGCCACGAAATACCGCGTGCGCGGCCGGTCCCGCTGCAAGAAGGTCCACTTCCGCGCCAGGGAAACGTCGCTCGATCTCGACCAGCAACGGTGTCAGCAGCAGCGTGTTTCCCAGTCGATGGTTGGGGCGGCAGACCAGAATGCGTTGTATGCCCGATGCAGGCAGTTGGCCCGCACCGAGCAGATTCTTCGCCGGGGCGATGAGGCGTTGTGCCAACCACGCCGCCGCACGTCGGCGCCAGAGCGCGCCGTTGCCGTGCATGGGGGTACGGGCGGTTTCGCTCGACGAGCTGGGGGACACCGACGCGACAGGAGACATGGAGGGCTCTCGGAAAGTCTGCCGCTACGATGCCGTAGTTACCTTATGCCTTGCTGTCCGCTGGATGACGATTCGACGTCGGTGACCACCGCCGGTCTCAACATCACTTTGCAACCGGAGAGGCAACGAGCACTCCAAAACCCCGTACGGACTGGCCTTTCACGGCCGACTGCGCGAATGGCAGGTAGACCTGATGTGTCGCGGCGTCGAGGGCTAATGTGCGCGCGGTGGCCCGCGTCATCGCGGTGGGCAGAACGTCGTAGACGTCGGCGCCGCGTTGTTTGAACACACTGAGGGTTCCGTCGCGATTGGAACTGAGAACCATGTGCGTCGCCGGATCGTAAACAACTGCGTCGGGACCACTACCCATGGGCAGCCTGGCAACCTGGTGACCGTCGTCGGCATCGGTCACCACCATCCAGCGGTTGCCGCACACGGAAAACACGCGTCGCGAAGCCTTGTCGAACGCCAGGCCGGAGGGGGCTTCGCACGGAGCGAGGGTCCAGACCGCGGCGACCTTGGCGGCCTTGAGGTCCACGCGCACGAGCTTGCTGACGTCCTCGAGATTCACCCATAGATTGCCGCGCTCATCCACCGCGGCAAATTCCGGCTTGCCCGGCAGGTCAACGGATGCAGTGACCTTGCCTGCCATGGGATCGATGATGCTGATGGAGTTGCTACCGCCATTCATCGTGATGAGGCGGTGTAGCGTCTCGTCATAGACGATGGCGTCGGGGTTTTTCGCCGCCACCGGGAATCGCCTCTCCAGTTCCAGCGTCTTCAGGTCGACCACGCCGACGTCGCCGCTGTCGCCGTTGCTGACGAACGCCTTGCCTAACGAGGTCGAAATCGCGATGCCGTGTGCGCGGTGCATACCCGTAATTTCATCCAGGAGCTTCCCGGTGCGCGTGTCGACGACCATAACGCGATCGTTGCGGGCGATGAAAAGCCGATGTGTGGCGGCATCGACGGCGGCGTAATCCCAGCTGCCTTCGCCTCCGAAGATCCAGGTGTCGGTTATGGCATACGGAGAAGGCGGTTGAGCGACAGCAGCAACCGCCACGGCGAGCAGCGGAGCGCCGAAGAGAAGCGCAAGCGATTTCATGAACTCAAGACTCCATTGGTTCTGAATACGGTAGGACGAGGGTCGACCATCCGGGCACGAACGGGCTCGTTTGACGTAGGGGAATAAGGACGTAGTTACCTTATGGCTTGCTGTCCGCCAGATGACGATTCAACTTCCGTGACCGCCAGCGCTCCACGGCACCGATCGCGACAGGCAGTCCCAGCAGGACCAACGGATACTGCACGAGCAGGCCGCCGATGATGGCAATGGCCAGTGGCTGCTGGATGCCCGAGCCACGGCCGAGCGCGAGCGCCAGCGGCAACAGGGTCAGGATCGCGGCGAACGTGGTCATGCTGATCGGGCGGACGCGCAGCCGCACCGCACGCCGTAGCGCCGCGAGGGGCGTGGCGGAACGCCGACGGGCAACGTATTCGGAAACCAGGAAGATCGCCATCTCGGTCCCGATGCCTACGACCATCGTCAGTCCCATCATGGCAGTGACATTCAGATCCACACCGGTGAGCCACAAGGCAAGGAACACACCGGACGCCGAGAACAGCGATCCCGCGATAACGATTCCCGACAACCACATGCTCCGATAAAGGAGCATCAGCAAGAGGAACTCGGCGAGGATCGCTGCCGCGAAGACCTTACGCAGGCCGGCAAAGGCCACCTGCTGCTGCGCGTAGAGACCGCCCAGTTCATAGCGCGTCCCGGCCGGCAGTAACCCGGGTTCGGCCAGCGCGGCGCGCACCTTCAATACCGCGGCATCCATGCCACCGTGATCGATACGCGCCGTCACCGGCACCATCGTCTGGAGATCTTCGCGAGTGATCTGGGCCTGACCGGTGACCGGTGTCAGCGTCGCCACGCGGCGCAGCGGGAAGACGTGACCGTCGGGCGCACGTAACGGCATGTCGGCCAGATCGGCGATACGCCACCGCCGCGCGTCGGGCATCGACACGCGCACTCCGACGGCGCGTGTGGCCATCGGCAGACTGGTGGCGACGACACCATCCAGCGCGCCGCTCACGGTTCGTGCCACGAGGTCCGCCGTCACATCTTCGGCGGCTGCCGCGTCGTGATCGAGACGGATGTCCAGCGCGTCACCGGCGATACGCACGCCGTTCTGTACTTCCGCCAGGCCATCGATCTGCGCAAGCTTGTCGGCGACCTGCTTCGCGGTCGCGCGCAATGCCGCCTTGTTGTCACCGTAAAGCTTCACTTCAATCGGTTGCGGAACAGCGGTCAGGTCGCCGATGAGATCCTCCATCAGCTGGGCCGTCTCGACCTCCACGCCCGGCACGTTGCGCAAGATGCCGTCGCGTACGTCGCCCATGATGTCGCGCGTTGACTGGTCATGATCGGGAACCAGGCGGACGAAGATGTCACCGTGATGCGACTGGCCGAGGTCGCCACCGAGGCCTGTGCCGAGCCGGCGCGAGAATGTCTCGACGTCACCACGGCCGCGAAGGATGGATTCGATCTGGCCGACCTGCCGCTCGCTCTCGGTCAGCGATGTTCCTGGCGCGGTGTAGTAGTCGAGCACGAAGCCGCTTTCGTCGGCGTCGGGCATGAATCCGGTAGGCACCTGCGAAGCCGCAAAGGCCCCGGCCGTCACCAGCAGGAGCACGGCGATCGCGGGTATCCAGGGTCGGCGTACGGCAGCCCCATAGGCGACCCCGTGCCAGCGCGCCAGTCCACGGGCGTGACCGGCACCCGGATCGCTCCAGCGGGACAGATCGAGCCAGCGTGCCGCCAGGTAGGGCACGACGAAGGCCGTCATGGCCCAGGAGACCGTGAGCGCGCAGGCCATGGTGATGGAAAGCGCGCGCGAGAAAGCGCCGGTGACACCATCAAGGTAGGCCAGCGGGACGAAGACGATGAGGGTCGCGGCGCTCGAACCCGACAGCGGTGGCAGGAACTCGCGAGCAGCCTTGAAGAGACCTTGCTGAGCGCCACCCGCCTCGCCGGTGTCGACCACGCGCGCTGCGCGGCGGGCGATGTGCTCGACCATCACCATGACGTCATCGATGACCAGGCCCACGGCGGCCGCCATGCCGCCAAGCGTCATGATATTGAAGCTCATGTTCATCGCGCGGAGCAGCAGTACCGTCACGGCGAGCGTCGCGGGTACGACAATGAGGGCAATCGCCACGATGCGCCCGTTGCGAAGGAACGCCCACAACACCACCGCGGCGAGCAGCAAGCCAATGGCGATGGCGTCGCGCACGCTGGCCGCCGCTTCGGTCACCAGTTCGCTCTGGTCGTACCACTTGCGCAGGGTGACGCCTTGCGGAAGCGTCAGTTTCGCCAGGCGCGCCCTGACATTGGCGGCGATCGCGACCGCGTTACCGTCGGGTTGTTCGTAAACGTTGAACAGCACGGCGGGGCGACCGTCTTCCGCGACACGCGTCCACTGCGGCTCGACACCCATGCGTACCGTGGCCACGTCGGAGACATGGATCCAGCCCGCGTCCGTGCGACGCACGACGATGCCGCCGATATCACGTGTGCCACGCATCGGTTGATCGACCAGGGTGAGGAAGAGCTTGTTGCGATCCTGCACCCTCCCCACCGCACGAACCACATTGGCTCCGCCAATCGCGCTGACAAGATCGTCGAGCGCGAGACCGTGCGCCGCCAGCTGTCGCGGATCGGCCTCCACCTCTATCTCGGGCGTATCGCCACCTTGCACGTCCACACGTGAGAGTCCCGGCACCGAGGCCAGCGACGGCGCAATGCGGAACTCCGCGAGGTCGCGCAACCGGGCGGAGGAGACTATGTCCGAGCGCAGCGCGTACGACGCGATGGGAAAGACGGTCGGGTCCATCCGCCGTACTTCGTACGTGACCCCTGCCGGTAATGCCGGCACGACGCGCGCGATCGCCGCGTCGACCAACAGGGTCGAGGCGATCATGTCGCGTCCCCAGCCGAAATCGACCGACACCTGTGCCTCGCCGCGCGAGGTCTCCGAACGCACGCCCTCCACGCCGGGGACGGTTCGGATCGCCTCTTCGACAGGCCGCGTAACCAGTAGCGCCATGGTGCTGGCCGGGCGATCCCCCGCGTCGAGATCGACGACGATGCGTGGAAACGCGACCTGAGGAAATAGCCCCACGGGAAGCGACCACACCGCTACCGCCCCGGCGATGGCCAGGGTAAGGGCGAGCAGGAGAAACGTCCGCGCGTGGCGGAACAGGAAGGGTTCATCGCTCACTTCGAGTCCATCGGGCGCACCTGCATTCCTTCGTCCAGTTGGGCTGCACCGATCGTCGCCAGCGGCTGCGACGCGTCGATCGCGCCATCGACAAGCGCCTGGTCGCCGCGTTGTACGACCACCCTCACGACCACGCGGTGCGCCTTGCCCCGGGCTACCTGCCAGACGGCTCGTGCGCCTTCGTCGCCGATCACGGCATCCACGGGTATGCGCCACCCCGTGAGCGCGCCCACCACGATCTCAGCGCGGTAGGCCGCACCCTGGATCGCCGGCGCCGTCGTCGCGACCTTGACGTCGATCAACCGGGACACGGGGTCGACGCTACCGGCGACCGCACTGACACGTCCTGCCAATGCTTCGCCACCCGACAGCGACCGGAGGGAGACGCTATCTCCCACGTGCACCCGTGACATGTCGACGGGTTCGATGCCGCCAGCGAAGCCCATCCGGTCGCCTTCGACAAAGGTCATCAAGGTCGCGCCATTGGCGACCAGTGCATCGCGCTGCGCGTCGACGCTGAGTACCGTCCCGTCCGCTGGCGCACGCAAAACATCGCCCGGCGTGTCCTGCGCAGCGAGCGTCGCTTCGGCGTCGCGCAAGGCCTTTTCGGCCTGGCCCAGCTGGTCGTTCGTTGCAAGGTGGTCGCCGAGCAGGCGCGCGACGCGGTCACGCTGATCGCGCGCCACGGTCACGCTGGAATGCGCCGCGACCCGCGCAGCGAGCGCCGCCTTGCTCGGTACAAAGAGGGCGAGCCGTTGTCCGCGCTGGACGTGCTGGCCGGCGACGACGTCCACTTCCGTAAGCGTCACCTCGAGCGGAAGCGCCAGCACGCGCAAACCACCGCGCCCCACGGCGCCCTGTCCATAGGCGACGACGAGGTCGTCGAACGTGCCGCGGATGGGCATTTCCTCGCGAATGACAGCGCTCGAAGTCGTACCCGCGCCACCGGAGTCGGCACCGGCGTCGCAGCCGCCCAAGGCAAGGCAGATCGCCAGGGTGGTAACAAGGTGAAGTGTCCGGCTCATGGATTCATCCGTGGTGGCAGCAAGTCAGGCAGCCCTGCGCCCGTCAGTGCGTCGAGAGCGATGATCTGCTCCCTACGGTAAAGATCCCGGGTGACATCGTTGGCGGCCTGTCCCAGTGTCGCCACGCTGAGATCGCCGTAGACGGCCGCATCGATATCGCCCCTGGCGAAGGCGCGGTTCGCGGCATCGAGTGCCGCGACATCCGTCACGCCGCGAGAGGCTTCGCGTTCGTTGATGACGATGGCCGAGATCAACACCCGGGCATCGGCCGTCGCCGCATCGATCCGCGCGGTGTATTCGTCATGCAACTGCTCTCGGGTTGCATCGGCGATGGCGATCTTGCCTTGTTGGCGGTCGAACACTGGCAGGTCGGATGACACCGAAGGCCCGACGTTGAGGACCCTGTCGCTGTCGCGCGATGCGTCGACGCCGATGGAAAGCGGTGCAAACCGGCTGAGGATCGCGCCGCGCAGGCGCGCCTCCTGCGCCGCATAACCAAAGCGCAGCGCTGCCAGGTCCGGACGGTGTTCGCCCATCGACGCGACGGACGACGTTGCCCGGGCAAGATCAAGGGGCGGCAACGCCGGTAACGGCGCCAGTGGCAGAGGCGCATCGGGGTCGAGGCGCAGCAGCGTGGCCAGCTCCGCACGTTGGCCACGGAGCGTGTGACGCGCCTCTTCGCAGGTGGCCCGGGCATCGCTGGCCGCGACGAAAATCGCGTTCGCCGAGCCGGCCTCCTCATCGCCGCGGGCCAGCGCCGCGTGCAGCGATGATGCCCGCGCCTCCAGCAGGCTGGCCGAACTTTCCTGCAGCGCGAGGCGGCGTTCACCGTCGACGACATCGACTACGAGCTGTCGCGCTCGCGATAGGGTGACCCACGACTCCCACACCAGCTGCGCGTCGATCGCCGACGCCGTGGCATGGGCCTCCTGACGACGTGCGCCCCGCGTGACCAAGCCCTGCAGGCTCTGCGCGAAGCCGGCCGACCACGCGGGTACATCGCCTCCGCCGGAGATCAGGAAGCCGAGATTGGCCTGCACTGAGGGATTGGGCAGTACGGATGCGTCGAGCTCCCCGGCGCGGGCGATACCGCGTTGCGTGCGCGAGGCGGCCAGTGCGGGATTGTTGAGCAGCACCAGGTGCATGACCGCCGTTTCATCGAGCGGCATGCGGACGTCCCCGGCGCCTTGCAAGTCTTCGACGCGGGTGGCGAGGTCGGGATGCGAGACGAGCGGCAACGGGCGATAGGACGCGCACCCGCCGAGGGCGACGGCAAGAATGAGAGCGAACACGCGGCCATGGGCTGGCTTCGCGAGGTCATGCATGGAGGTCCATCCCAAGACGATCAGTATTCCGCAGGGTAGGCATCGTGCCTTAGCGCAAACTTTGCCGGACGCCGGAGCGTGCCGCGCGCCGATGCTGGCGGATTCATGCGATGTCCCGCGGCACCATGTAGCCGAAGCCGCGAACGGTCTGGATGGCGTCCGGGCTGAGCTTCCGTCGCAGTGAATGGACAAGTACCTCGAGCGCGTTCGGGCTCACCTCGGATTCCATCCCGTACACCGAGCCCTCGATCGACTCGCGGCGGACGATCTTGCCCTGACGCTCCATCAGCAGGCGCAGCAGCGCGAATTCGCGCCGGGTCAACTCGACGCGACGCTCCTGGTACATGACCTCGAGCGAACTCAGGTTGAGCGACAGCGAGCCTGATTCCAGCTGATTGTCCGCCAGGCCCTGGGCACGACGGGCCAGCGAGCGGATACGCGCCGCGAGTTCATCGAGGTGAAACGGCTTGGTCATGTAGTCGTCCGCGCCGGCATCGAGCCCTTGCACGCGGGATTCGACGCTGTCGCGTGCCGTCATGACCAGGATCGGCGTCTTGACCTTCAGCCGGCGGGCTTCAGTGATCACCTCGATGCCGTCCTTGCCGGGCAGTCCCAGATCCAGGAGGACGAGGTCGACGGACTGGCCACGGAGAGCCTCGAGCCCTTCCGCGCCGGTACGCAGCCAGGTGACCGTATAGGCAAGATGTTCCAACGCGCGCTTGATGGCGGCGCCTAGCCGGATGTCGTCCTCGACTACGATGATGTTCACGGTCCACGTCCTCGGTATCGCACGGAAGCTTGCCCATCCGGAGCGGCAGGCTGGGCAATTATCCGAGTATCGGCCTTAGGTCATGCTGAGCGCTGTTGTAAGCGTGCGGTAAGCCCGGCGTTGCAGCCTGTCGTCGCCACCATGCGGAACTGATCATGACCCTTTTCGTTGAAGGACTGCGCAATACCCTGGCAGGCCCCTTCACCTTCACGGTGGCCGCCGGCCAATGCCTGGCGATCACGGGCGCGTCCGGATCGGGCAAGACGGTCCTGCTGCGGATGATCGCCGACCTCGATTCCCATGAAGGAAGGGTCACCTTCGGGGGCGTCGACCGCGCATCCCTTCGTGCCCCGGAATGGCGTCGCCTGGCCAGTCTAGTCCCGGCGCGCAGTGGCTGGTGGGCGGAGACGGTGCGCGAACACTTTCCGCCTAACCTCGAGGCCGCCCGGCGGTCGCTTGCTACCGCGTTGCTCATTCCGGAAACCCTTTTTGGGCGTTCTATCGAGGAAGCCTCCACCGGCGAACGCCAGCGGCTCGCGCTGGTTAGGGCCTTGATCGCTGAGCCCCGCCTGCTCCTGCTCGACGAGCCGACGGCTTCGCTCGATCCAGTGTCCACGCAGGCCGTCGAGATGGCGATCGCCCAACGGCTCGCTGCCGGTATCACGGTCGTCTGGGTCACCCACGATGCGGCCCAGGCTGAACGCATGGGCGACGTGGCGCTTCACATGAATTCAGGCGGAGTGCTCGCCGCATGACGCCCCTATCCCTGCACGCCGGCGATATTGCCATCGCCGCCATCCTCCTCGTGGTCGACGCCGCGCTGTCGATCGGACTGCGCCTGCGTTTTCATCGCGCGCTCTTGATTGCCTCGGTGCGCATGGTGGTCCAGCTGGTGGCCGTGGGCTATCTGCTCCGCTATGTATTCGCCGGACACTCGCCCTGGCTGACTGCCGTCCTCGTGCTGGCCATGTCGCTGATCGCCGTCCGCGAAGTCGCCGTCCGTCCCGTGCGACGACTGGTTGGCGGTAATGCCATGGTGGCTTTGCCCAACGTGGTCGGCGTTGTCCTGCTCACCGCTTGCTTCGCGCTGTTGACCGCCATCCGCCCGCACCCGTGGTACGACGCCCGCTACGCGATTCCCCTGGTCGGCATCCTGCTCGGCAGCATCCTCAACGCGGCGAGCATCGCGCTGACGGGCGTGCTCGACAACGTGCGCCTGCAACGCGACGCGATCGAGGCCCAACTGATGCTGGGCGCGACGTTCCGAACGGCCACGGCACCGTTGGTCCGCCGTTCGATCCGCACCGCGATGGTGCCGGTGATAAACCAGATGGCTGCCGCTGGCGTGATTACCCTGCCCGGAACCATGACCGGCCAGCTCCTGGCCGGTGCGGATCCCGTCGACGCAGTGAAGTACCAGATCCTGCTTCTGATCCTGCTGACCGGGGCAAGCTGTCTGGCCGCGGTGGGCACCGCCTACGGCGCCATGTCCAGGCTTCGCGACGATCGCGAGCGGCTCCGACTCGATCGCCTGAGGTAACCCTCGCTTTAGATTGCGAATCATTCTCATTACCCTTACGATATGCGTCACATCGGGTTAACGCCCGCGCATCGCCTCGTCATTTCAGGGCACCAACGAAGTCCACCCACGTGAGCCAGCGGCCCGCGTCGGGCGAGTTCGTGTCCGATCCGGCCTGCCGACCGTTTTGTTCATTGCCTCGTAAGGGAATCACCCATGGCCTTCATCAAGAGCCGCAAGCACGCCGCTCCTGCCGCGCGCACCGTCGGTGCCGCCGTCCTTCTGACTTTCGCCCACGCCGCCGTCGCCAGCAATACCGTCGACGCGCCGCCGCAGCAGGCCAAGACCAGCGACGTCCAGGCGCTGCCGGGCATGCAGGTGGATGCGGACCGCTCCAGCGATTTTCGTGTCGAGAAGGTTTCTTCACCCAAGTTCACCCAGTCCCTGCTGGATACCACGCAGACGATCCAGGTCATCGGCAAGGAACTGATGAAGCAGCAGGGCGCGACCACCCTGACCGAAGCGCTGCGCAACAGCCCTGGCGTCGGCACGTTCTACGTGGGTGAGAACGGTGCGACCAGCACGGGCGACTCCATCAACATGCGTGGCTTCGATACGTCGAGCAGCATCTTCGTCGACGGCGTGCGCGACGTCGGCACGGTATCGCGCGACGTGTTCAATATCGAGCAGGTCGAAGTCACCAAGGGTCCGGATGGCACCGAGTACGGCCGCACCGCGCCGACCGGCGCGATCAACCTGGTGACCAAGCAGCCGGTGCTGGGCAATGGCGAATCCGGTTCGCTCCAGGGCGGCAGCGGCCAGCGCCGCCGCGGCACGGCTGATATCAACCAGCAGCTCGATGCCACCACGGCGGTCCGCCTCAACGTGATGGACCAGAAGAGTGGCGTGTACGGTCGCGACAAGATCGAAAACAACCGTTGGGGCGTCGCACCGTCGCTGGCTTTCGGTCTTGGCACACCCACTCGCGTGTACATCGACTACCTGCACATCAAGCAGAACAACGTGCCCGACGGCGGCGTGCCGACGATCGGCCTGCCGGGCTACAGCAGCCCGGACAAGCGCGCCTTCCTCAACGATGCGGCGCCGGTCGACCCGAACAACTACTACGGCACGAACCAGGACCATGACCACGTCACCCAGGACATGCTCACGGTCATCCTCGAGCATGATTTCAGCGACAAGGTGGCCCTGCACAACACCGCGCGCTGGGGTCGCACCACGCAGGATTACCTGCTGACTTCGTTCATGGGTGCGACAGCGAACCTGGCCACGCCGAACCCGACGGATCCGTCGACCTGGACGATTACGCGCAGCAATCCGACCTTCAAGCACCAGTCCAACCGCATCGCCACGAACCAGACCAACCTGACCGCGACGATCGAAGCGGGTGGCTTCACGCAGGACATCAGCGCCGGCATCGAGCTGACCTCCGAGGAAGCACGCGCCATCGGTATGGGTCCGCTCAATGGCAGCACCTGGCCGGTAGCGAACCTGTACCACCCGAACTCCGATGTCGGCGGCCTGGTCTACGGCGAGACCGGTGCGCTCAGCAACGGCAAGACCAACACCGCAGGCGCGTATTTCTTCGACACGCTGAAGTTCGGTGAGCACTGGCAGGTGAACGCCGGTGTGCGCCTGGACCATTACAAGACCGACTTCACCAGCCTCGTCGCCTGCGGTGCGCGTAACGGCCCGGTCTGCGGCACCCTTCCCACCGGCAGCATCGTGCAGGGTGTGGACACCAGCACCAGCGACAACCTGAAGAGCTACAAGATCGGCGTGCTGTACAAGCCAGCGGCTAACGGCAGCATCTACGTCAACTTCGCGCAGTCGCAGCAACCCCCGGGTGGCAACACGCTCACCCTCTCCTCGGCAGCGAACAGCGCCGACAATCCCAATTTCGACCCGCAGAAGGCCCGCACGGCCGAGCTCGGCACGAAATGGGACCTGCTCGACTCGAAGCTCTTGCTGACCGGCGCGCTGTACCGCACGACGGTGACCAACGATCTGGTGCAGGATCCGACGGACCAGCTGTACTACCAGGTGGGCAAGAAGCGCGTACAGGGTGTGGAAGTGACGGCGGTCGGCAAGCTGACCGACGACCTCGCCATCAGCGCCGGCTTCACCACCATGAATGCCACCGTCAAGAACGGCCCCGGCGTCACCGCCAACGGCTCGGACGACCTGGCCTACACGCCCAAGAAAGCATTCACCTCCTGGGTCACGTATCACCTGCCGTTCGACCTGACCATCGGTGGCGGCGGCCGCTACTCCGGTGCACTCGAGCGCGGCACCGACGGTGCCGTGGGCACACCTGCTTCCACCCGCGCCTACTGGGTGTTCGACGCCATGGCCAGCTACCCGATCAACCGCAACTTCGACCTTCAGCTCAACGTGTACAACCTGTTCGACAAGGACTACGTGTCCGCGATCAACAAGAGCGGCTATCGTTACACTCCGTCCACGCCGCGCTCGGCCATGCTGACCGCGAACGTCCGCTTCTGATCCACTGAAGGAACACCGCCATGCTGCTGCACATCCCCGAGGTCCTGAGCAAGGAACAGGTCGCCGGGATGCGCCGCGCCATGGAGGCTGCCGAATGGACCGACGGTCGGCAGACCGTCGGTCCGCAGGGTGCGAAGGTCAAGCGCAACCAGCAACTGCCCGATGCATCGCCGCTGCGTCATGAACTGGGTGACATCGTGGTGGCGGCGCTCGCCCGCCATCCGCTGTATCACGCGGCAGCCCTCCCCCTGCGCACGCTGTCGCCCCGCTTCAATCGCTATGAAGGCGGTGGCGAATATGGCTTCCATATCGACGGCGCCGTCATGGCCACCGGCACCAGCGACGTCCAGGTACGCAGCGACATCTCGTGCACGCTATTCCTCAGCGAGCCCGACGAGTACGACGGCGGCGAACTCGTCGTCAGCGACACCTACGGCGAGCACGAAGTGAAACTGCCCGCCGGCGATGCCATCGTCTATCCCTCTTCCAGCCTGCACAAGGTCACGCCGGTGACGCGCGGAGCGCGCATCGCTTCGTTTTTCTGGGTGCAGAGCCTGGTCCGCGACGACAGCGCGAGGAGGCTGTTGCTGGAACTGGACACGGCCGTCCGCAACCTCTCCGCCAGCGCCGCCGACCAGGCATCGATCCTGCAATTGACAGGCGTCTACCACAACCTGTTACGGCGTTGGGCGGAAACCTGAGGTAAAACAAAGGTAGGCAGGGGCGCCCTCGGGGGCGGATAATTGGCGCCCCCTGATGTCCTTGGCTTCCCACCGCATGTTCCAACCTGGTCAACGCTGGATCTCCACCGCCGAACCCGAGCTCGGCCTCGGCACCATTCTTCGCGTCGAAGGTCGCGGCGTGCAGGTCCTGTTCGCCAAGGCGGGCGTGCTGCGCCCCTACGCCACCGACAGCGCGCCGCTGATCCGCGCCGAGTTCCGCGCCGGCCAGCGCGTTTCGGGCAAGGGCCTGGCCTTCCTCGTCGAACGCATCGAAGAGCGCGAAGGCCTCTTCGTTTATCGCGGTGAAGGGCGTGAGCTGGAAGAAGGCCAGCTCGACGACGAGCAGGCGCTTTCGCAAGCCGATGACCGCCTCATAGGCGGTCGCACCGATACCAACGAAAGCTTCGACCTGCGCCTGGACGCCCTGCGTCGTCGCGCCGACACGCGCCGTTCCGCAGCGTGGGGTCTGGAGTCGGCCCGCATCGGCCTGGTTCCGCATCAGTTGCGCGTGGCCGGCATTGCCGCCGCACGCCGCCCGCCACGGGTGCTGCTCGCCGACGAAGTGGGCCTGGGCAAGACCATCGAGGCTGGCATGATCCTGGCTCGGCAGCTCGCCGCGGGTCGCGCGGGCCGCGTACTGGTGCTGCTGCCGGAGACCCTGGTGTACCAGTGGTTCGTTGAATTGCTGCGCCGTTTCAACCTGTCGTTCGCCATCTTCGACGAAGAGCGCTGCGAAGCCATCGAGCAGTCCAACGACGGACGTAATCCGTTCGAAGACGACCAGCTGGTGATCGCCGACTTCGCCTTTCTCGAATCCGCGCCGAAACGTGCGCGCCAGCTGGCCGAAGCCGGCTGGGACCTGATGGTGGTCGACGAGGCGCATCACCTGGAGTGGACGCCCGAAGCCGCCAGCCCGCGTTACCGCCTGGTCGAGGAACTGGCCACGGCAACACCCGGTGTCATCCTGCTCACCGCCACACCGGAGCAGTTGGGCCGCGCCGGGCATTTCGCCCGCCTGCGCCTGCTCGATCCACAACGTTACAGCGATCTCGACGCCTATCTTGCCGAATCCGCGGAGTACGGCGAACTCTCCGAGGTCGCCAATGCGCTCGCCGACGGCAAGCCGCTCTCCGCGGAGCACCGCGCCCTGCTGACCACCCGCTTCAAGGGAGATCGCGAGCTCGCCGGCCTCCTGATGCGCGACGACGCGCACGCCGAACTGCTTGCCGCACTGATCGACCGCCACGGCACCGGCCGCGCGATGTTCCGCAACCGCCGCGCCGGTATCGGTGGTTTCCCGCGTCGCACGCCGGAGATCCTCGCGATCGATCCGGACACGCTCGACGCCGGTCGCCGCGATGCCCTGCTCGCCGAATTCCGTGCGGATATCCAGAGCGCGCCAGCTCACCTCGAATTCGACTACAACGACGACCCGCGCCTCGAAGCACTGATCGACCTGCTCGACGCCCACCCGTCCGACAAGTTCCTGCTCATCTGCCGTAGCCAGGCCAAGGTGCTGGCGATCGAAGATGCCCTGCGCACGAAGAGTGGCGTGGGCGTTGCCCGTTTCCACGAAGGCCTCGGCATCGTGCAGCGCGATCGCAACGCGGCGTTCTTCGCCCAGCCGGACGGTGCCCGCCTGCTGCTGTGTTCCGAGATCGGTTCGGAAGGTCGTAACTTCCAGTTCGCCCACCGCCTGGTGATGTGGGACCTGCCGCTGGACCCTGACCTGCTCGAACAGCGCATCGGTCGTCTTGACCGCATCGGCCAACGCCACGATATCGTCGTGCACGTGCCCGTGGTCGAACAGAGTGCCCAGCACGTGCTGGCCCGCTGGTACGACGAAGGCCTGGACGCATTCCGCTCGAGCCCGGCCGATGGCCGCGAACTGCTGCGCCGCTTCGGTGAACTACTCGCCAACCTCGCCGACGAACACGCCCGCGAAGACGATTCACGCGACCAGGAACTCGACGCGCTCATCGCGGAAACCCGGGGTGCGCACGAGGAACTCTCCGCCCTGATCCACGCCGGTCGCGACCACCTGCTCGAACTGGCGGCCAGCCGCGATCCGCACGCCGGCGATCTCGCGGCCAGCTTCGCCCGCGAAGACCAGGACCCGGCGCGCGACGCCTTCATCCAGCGCCTGTTCGAAACCTATGGTGTGCACACGGAAGAACTCGCACCCGACATCGTGCTGCTCGACCCGCAATATCTCTCCACGGACGGCTTGCCCGGTTTCGCCGATGGTCCGCTCTCGGTGACCTTCTCGCGCGATGTCGCCCTCGCCCGTGAAGACCTGCCCCTGCTGCGCATGGACCATCCGATGGTCTACGCGGCCGTGGACCTGCTGGTCAGTGGTGAAACCGGCAACGCGGCCTTCCTTGTCGATGATGCCCTGCCCGTACGCACCGCCCTGCTGCAGACGGTTTACGTGCTCGAGATCATCGCCGATCGCTCGCTCGACGCCGGGCGTTTCCTGCCGACGACACCGCTCGTCGTCGCGGTGGACACCAAGCTATCGGAACGCCCGGGCTTCCGCCCGAGCGATATCGCCCTGCGCAAGGCGACAGATCGCAATATCGAAGTGGCGCGCTTTCGCAAGTTCCTTTCCAAGCTTGTGCCGCCCATGCTCGAGCACGCGCTCGACCTCGCCGAGGGCCGGGCAGAACTGCTCAAATACGAAGCGATCGACGCCGCGAAACTCGAGCTGGATGCAGAGCACGCACGCCTCGTTGCCCTGCGCGCGGTCAATCCTTCCATCGCAGCGGCGGAAGTCGATGCCATCGCCGCGGAACGCGATGCCCTGCTCGCGGCCATCCCCAACGCGCGCCTGCGCCTGGACGCCGTGCGCTTCGTCGTCAGCCCGGACTTCCTCTCCCTGCGCTAAAGGGTCAGGACCAACGGCGTGGTGGCGGTCGTACGCCCCACGCCCAGAGCAACAACAAGCCCGCGAACAGCCCACCCAGGTGGGCGAAATGGGCCACACCCGCCAACGTACCCGTGACACCGAAGAACAGTTCGGCGAGGCCGTAGAGGGTGACAAACAGCCATGCGGGAATCCCGATGGGAATCGGGATCATCATCAGCTTCTCGCGCGGGAACAGCATCGCGAAAGCACCCAGCAGGCCGAAGATCGCACCCGACGCACCCACCGTCGGGTAGATGCGATCCGGCTCGAACGAATACATGATGGCCAGCTGGGCGAGCGATGCCGCGACCAGGCAGGTGAAGTAGTAGATGATGAAACGGCGCTGGCCCATCACCCGCTCGATCAGTCCGCCGAACATGTACAACGCATACATGTTCAACAGGATGTGCATGACCGATCCATGCATGAAGCCGTAGGTGATCAGCTGCCACGGACGGAAGCCGACGCCGGCGATGTTGCCATTGCCAAGGTCCACCGCGATGTCATGGCCGACGGGCCACAGCGCAAACCATTTCGTAAGCGCAAGCGTGGTGTCGTCCTGCAGCAGGAGCTGAAGAACGAACACGAGCACGTTGGCGATGAGCAGGTTGCGCGTCACCGGAGGCAGGTTGGTCGGCATCGTCGTGTCCGGTCTCAGCTGATCAGCGGTGTCGGCTGAAGGATCTCGATCCAGTACTGGTCGGGATCGCGAATGAATGCGATATGGCGCATGCGGCCATCGCTCAACTTTTTCTGGAATGTCACGCCGAGTTCTTCGAAGCGTGCGCAGGCCACGTTGACGTCCGGCACGCTCACGCACAGATGCCCGAAGCCGCGCGGCTCGCTGTTGCCATTGTGATACGCGAAGTCGGCATCCTTCTCGGTGCCGTGGTTGTGCGTCAGCTCGAGCACGCCCGGCTGCGCCAGCGCCCAGCGCTTGCGCGCCTCGTCGTCATCAGGGATGAGGCTGCGGTCGCCGACCAGGACCAGGTAGACGATGGTGAACTTCGCCTCGTCGTATACGTGCTTGTAGACCGGCGTGAAGCCGAGCACGCGCGTGTAGAAGTCCAGCGAGACCTCGAGGTCGCGCACGCGGATCATGGTGTGGTTGAACACGAAGCCGTGGGTCGCGGCATCCGGTGTGGCAGTCACACCGGGTAGTGATGTGAGGTCGGCGAGGGACATGGGGATATTCCTTGGGACAATGCCCAAGGGTGGCTGCCACGGGGCGGCAATTCAAGCGCTGCGGGCAAGCCCCTTGTGGGAGCCGCTTCAGCGGCGATGGCAGGATGCCTCAACCCCATCGCCGGCATAGCCGGCTCCCACACGAGAGAAAATCACCGCCGCCGAGGCCCTACCGATAGCAGCAGCAACACCGCGGCAAGCGCCGCGTAAGCCGCAACAAACTGCCAAACCAACGCACGGATAGCGGGTTCGAGCAGCCAAGGCAGGTAAACCGAGCCGATCGGTTCCACTGAGTGAATGACGCCAAAGGCCGTGAGCACGGCGCCGATCGCGACGATGCCGGCGGCATTGCGCACCTGGCCGTCGATCATCGCGACCACGAAGCTGGCCCAGACCATCGAGGTGATGATGAAGCCGTTGCCGAGGATGACGATGACTGCCATCGCGGAGATACCGTGGGTGGCATCGCCATATAGCGCGGCGAAGTGCGCCGGATCGACGATGGACGGATCGCCCAGCTTGATCGCCAGCATCCGCGCGATCGCCGGGAAGAAGCTGAAAACCACCGCGGCGGCATAGCGCAACGGCGTCGCCTCGAAGGCCTGCGTGGTGATGCTGATCGAGATGAACACAAGGATCGGCGCCAATACGGCTACCGGCAGCAACTCGACCAGGTTAGCCAGGTAACCGAAGACACCACCCAGTCCGATGACCAGGCCGGTGACCAGTGTGTAGCCCGTACGAGCGCCCATGGCCTTGTACGCAGGTTGCCCGATATACGGCGTTGTCTGTGCGACGCCACCGCACATGCCTGCGACCAGGGTGGCCAGGGCCTCGACCAGGAGGATGTCCCGGGTCGGGTAGTCGTCTCCGGCGGCCCGCGCACTCTCCGTCACATTGATGCCACCGACGACCATCAACAGGCCGAAAGGCAGGATCAGCGGCAGGTAGGGCACGGTGGCAGGCAAGCCGTCGATGAAACCGAGCGTCGGCAGCGGGAAGCCGAGACGCCACTGCCACGCGCCGGGGGCGTGATATCCGCTACCGAGGAACCCCGATGGCCCAAGCCCGTAGTAAAGGGCCACGCCGACGATAAACGCACCGAGCACGCCGGGCAGTCCAAACGGCAGGCGACGCTTCGCCACCAGGGCGTAAAGCACCACACCCAGGCCAGCGAAGCCCACGACCGGCACGCGAAGTATCTCCACCAGCGGCAGGAAGCCCATCAGCACGAGGGCGATACCGGCAATCGAACCGAGCAGACCGGCCCGCGGTACGGAGCGTTGCACCCACGCGCCAAAGAACGACAGGATGAACTTCAACACGCCCATGACGACCAGCGAAGCCATGCCCAGGTGCCAGGTGGCCTCCCCTGCCGCGACGGGATCCATGCCGCCCTGGCGATAGCCCGCGAACGCGGGGCCGAGGACCAGCAAGGCCATGCCGATGGTGGTCGGTGCGTCGATGCCCAGCGGCATCGCCGTGACGTCCTGGCGCCCCGTGCGCGCCGCCAGCCGGTGCGCCATCCAGGTATAGGCGAGGTTGCCGAGCAGTACACCGAGCGCCGTGCCCGGGAACATACGCCGGAAGACGATGTCCGCCGGCATGCCGAAGATGCCGATCAGGGCCGTGGCCATGAAGGCCAGCAGTGAAAGATTGTCGACGACCAGGCCAAGCACGCCGTTGAGGTCGCCGCCGCTAAAACGGCGACGGCGCGTCAGGCTCGCGGCCATCAGAACGACACCTGCGCAGGTTGGGTGACGCGAAGGACGGACTGGTCGCCGGTCTTCGCCTTCCACGCGGCGCGAATCGCGTCGATTGCCTCACGCTGCGCGGGAGCATCCGCATGGAGGAGCACGACAATCTTCGAGCGCAGGCGTTCGGGCGCGGGCTGCTTGCTGCCCTGCCACTGGCCATAGGCGTCGATGACCGTAAGACCACTGGGGAAGCGCGGCGTCACTTCCTTGTCCAGGAAGGCGCGCCAGTCGACCTCGCTGACCCCGTCGGCATGGCCCGCTGTACCCAGGCCAAAATACAGTTCGGTGCGCATCCAGCCCGCGGTCGTGGCGGGATGGGCGGCATCACCGGCTAACGTCGGCGATGTGGTCGGCATGTGCGTCGTGCAGCCGGCGCAGGCCAGCATCATGCCGAGGACGACCCCTGCCATCGCTTTCATGCAAAGCCCCTTTGGACGTCCGTACGTCCAGACGCCCTGAGCGTACAGGCCTGGCGAGGGAACGGAAACAGCGAGGGGTGAGGCGACCGGAATTCCGCGGACGTCGCTGCGGACGTGGACGTAGCAGCGCAGAGCGTGACGTCGCGGCGCAGAGCCTTCGGTGCCCACCCTCGCTGCTCAGACAGTCCTCCGCGTTTCGTACCGGAAAGGCCGCTGCGCGGCCCGTGTTCTCACTGGCCTACGGCCGCTCCACTTGTGCGGAACTCGCCTCGAGGGTGGGCACCGAAGGCTCTCCCGAGCCCTGAGGTTCGTGTGGGTCGAGCCAAAGCGTGTGGCAGCATCGTCCGCAGGCACGCAGGCACGCAGGCACGCCGGCACGCCGGCAAAGGCGCGGGGGAACGTGATCGGCACGGGTACCAGCCATCGCTTTCGCATGGGCCAGGAGTTCCGCGAGCGACCGGGGCCGACGACGGCACCACGCAACGGCTCGCCTTTCACTCGACCGTATCGTCGTGAGAGGCCTTGGTGTCCACCCTCGAGGCGAGTTCCGCACAAGTGAGCGGCCGTAGGCCAAATAGACACATGGGCCGCGTGAGCGGCCTTCCGATCCGAACGCGGAGGACTGTCTGAGCAGCGAGGGTGGACACCAAGGCCTCCCCCGCGAGACGCCCAAGTGTAGAGAGCGATGGCGAAGCCGAGCCATGCGCGAGGTGCGAGGTGCGAGGTGCGAAAGAATGCACGGCCTGAAAGCTGAGCGCCCGGCCCCGGTAATCCGCGAAGAACCTAAAAAAAAGAGCCCGGCTTTCGCCGGGCTCCTTTCGTGCAACTACCGATCTTTAACGGATTACTGCTGAACCTGCAGTTCCGTACGACGGTTACGAGCGCGGCCTTCGGCCGTGTCGTTCGTGTCGATCGGGTTGTTCTCGCCGTGACCGATCGGGCCTTCCAGACGGTCGGCACCGATGCCGTGAGCCGTGAGGTAGTCGAACACGATCTTGGCGCGACGCTCGGACAGACCCTGGTTGTAAGCGTCCTTACCGACGCTATCCGTGTAACCGGCAACCGTGACCTTGACGGTCGGGTAACGCTGCAGCGTATCGACAGCCTGGTCGAGGACGCCCAGCGATTCGCTGGTCGGCTCCTGCAGGGTCGGGCCGATGTTCGTCTCGCCCTTCTTCGGACGGTCGAACTTGAAGTTGACGCCGCGCAGGTCGATGACGACCTTCTGCGGGCAACCATCCGGACCGACGATCGTGCCAGCCGGCGTGGCCGGGCACTTGTCGTCGCAATCGTTCACGCCATCGCCATCGCTGTCGAGGGTGGAGCAATCCGGAGCGGCCGGGGCCGGTGCAACGGCCGGAGCCGGAGCTGCCGGCGGCTCGCCGAAGCGCGAGACGATCGAGAAGCCGAGGAACCAGTCGCCGTAGCCGTTCTCGCTACGAATGGTCTTGTCGTCCCAGTCGTAACGGTAGCCGGCTTCCACGCGGAAGTCGGAGCTGTCGGTGATGGTCTTGGACACGCCGACGCCGAGCTCGGCGGCCGGGGCCCAACCCTTGTCTTCCGGGTTGTGGTGGTAAGCACCCATCACACCGGCGAGCAGGTACGGACGCCAGCTGTCCCACGCACCAGCGTAGAAGCGGGCGGCAACGCCGTAGCTGTTGCTCGACCAATGACCGTTCGCATCGTTGTCGCGCTTGGTGCGGTCGGCAAAGATGTCGATCGAGGCGTTGTTCGAAATGAACTTGCCAACGCCCAGACCATAGTAGGCCTGACGCGAGTTGGTGTTGCGGTCGGTATCGTTGTAGTAACCGCCAACCGTCGGGGCGACGTACCAGCGGCCGTCATAGCCGTTACCCGCGTCAGCGGATTCCTGCGCGTGAACGGCACCCACGCCGCCCAGGGCCAAGCCGATCAGCAAAAACAAGCCCTTACGTTTCATCGGTGTCTCCTCATTATTGGTATTCGCGTCCGCGCTCCACCCCAGACGGAAATCGCGCGTAGAAACTCTTATCGAATCCGGGGACTTCTGCCGTCCCTCGCTTTAAACCCCTTCAACGGGCGGCGGCAGTTTAGCAAAAATCAAACAATTGAACACGTGCTAAAAACCGCCGTTCATACTTGAGTCACAGCCATTATCAAGCCGTGAAGAGTGTCATGAACTCGTGAATGGGCATGGCATCGAGCGTTTCCGGCGAAGAAGTGACCGCAAGAACCTTCTCGACCCGCTCTGCAGGCCACTCTGCGCGCAGGGCCGCCTCGAATTTCTTGAGCAGGACCGGGATGCCTTCGGCACGCCTCTTGCGGTGGCCGATCGGGAAATCGATCGAGACTTTTTCGGTTTTCGACCCGTCCTTGAAGAAAACCTGCACCGAATTGCCGATGTAGCGCTTTTCCGGATCGAAGTAATCCTTGGTGAATTGCGGATTCTCGACCACGGTCATTTTGTCTCGGAGGGCGTCGATACGCGGATCCGAAGCGATCGAGTCATTGTAATCATCCGCTGTCAGGCGGCCGAAAATCAGCGGCACGGCGACCATGTACTGGATGCAGTGGTCCCGGTCGGCGTAGTTGGCCAGGGGGCCGGTCTTGTCGATGATGCGGACGCCGGCTTCCTGGGTCTCGATGACGATCTTCTCGATCTGGTCGACCCGGTCGGCGACCTGGCCGTGCAGGGCCATGGCGCATTCCACCGCGGTCTGGGCGTGGAATTCGGCCGGGAAGCTGATCTTGAACAGCACGTTTTCCATCACGTAGCTGCCGAACGGGCGCTCGAACTCGAAGGCGTTGCCCTTGAAGGCCACGTCGTAGAAGCCCCAGGTCTTGGCCGTGAGCGCCGAGGGGTAGCCCACCACGTTACGGTAGACGGCGTTGATGGCATGGGTGACGGCGCGACGGCAGGCATCGCCGGCGGCCCAGCTCTTGCGCGGGCCGGTGTTCGGGGCATGGCGGTAGGTGCGCAGGGCGCCGTTGTCGATCCAGCTGTGCGAGACGGCGGTGGTGATCTGCTCCTTGCCGCCGCCGAGCATGGCGGTGGTCACCGCCGTCGAGGCCAGGCGGACGAGGATCACGTGGTCCTGGCCGACGCGGTTGAAGCTGTTTTTCAGGGCGTAGCAGCCCTGGATCTCGTGGGCCTTGATGGCATAGCCGAGCACGTCGCGCACGGTCAGCGGCTGGCCACCTTCTTTCTGCGCCTTGCGCGAAAGGTAGTCGGCCACGGCGAGGATCGCGCCCAGGTTGTCCGACGGGTGGCCCCACTCGGCGGCCAGCCAGGTGTCGTTGAAGTCGAGGTAGCGGATCTGGGTGCCGATGGCGAAGGCGGCCTGGACCGGGTCCAGCTCGTGTGAGGTGAACGGCACGCGGGTGCCGCCCTGCATCACGGCGCCCGGAACCAGCGGACCGAGGTGCTTGACGCAGTCCGGGAACTTCATCGCCAGGGCCGAGCAGGCCAGCGAGTCGAGGAGCATGTAGCGCGCGGTGTCGTACGCCTCTTTCGAGTCGATCTGGTAATCGGCCACGTAGTTGGCGATGTCCACCAGCGGCTGGTCCGGATCGGGACGCGTGGCGGAACGGATGTCGTGTGCGCTCATGGACTTCACTCGTGGAGGGTGGGAAACCGTCGATTTTAACCGGTCGACCCCCGGGTATGTCTTGCCGCGGTGCATCCCAACCCCCACAATGCCGACGACTACCACCCAAGAGGGAGTAGTTCCGCGAAGCCCTCGGGCTTCGTGCGCGACGATCGTCAATACGGACGCCACACGCGTCCCGGGCGTCGCGGCGGCTTCGCGCCGGGAACGAGACTTTTGTGGTGACGACGGGTGCGCGTACCCGTCGCCGCCGCATTCGATCTCACAACGCGCGAAGGACCCGCTCCATGGATTTCCTCACCCCCGAATTCTTCTCCGGCCTGGCGGCGATCATCCTGCTCGACCTGGTGCTGGCCGGCGACAACGCCATCGTCATCGCCCTCGCCGCCCGCACCCTCCCCCGCGACCTGCAGAAGAAGGCGGTGTTCTGGGGCACCTTCGGCGCCATCGCGCTGCGCATCGTGCTTACCTTCGCGGTCATCTGGCTGCTCAAGCTGCCCGGCCTGATGCTGGTTGGCGGCGCCCTGCTCATTCCCATTGCCTGGAAACTACTCAAGCATGAGGAGCACGACCCCTCCATAACGCCCGCTGCGAGCTTCTGGGCGGCGATCCGCACCATCGTAGTGGCCGACGCGCTGATGGGCCTGGACAACGTCCTGGCGATTGCTGGCGCCGCCAAAGGGCACATGGGCCTGGTCGTCCTCGGCCTGGCGATCAGCGTGCCGCTGGTTGTGTGGGGTTCGACCCTCATCCTCAAGCTGATCGAGCGCTTCCCCATCGTGGTCTACATCGGTGCCGCGGCCATCGCCTGGACGGCCGCCCGCATGATCGCCCACGACCATCTGGTCGCCCCGTGGTTCGACGCCAACCCATGGGCGCCGTGGACTCTCGACGCCATCCTCGTCATCGGCATCTGCGCGGGTGGCTGGTGGCGTGCACGTGTTGCGCAACGAGCCAATACTGCGTCGCGGCTTGCTGCGCAGAAGGTCCGCTGAAGTAGCTAAGGCTCGCCTTCGGCATCGCGTTTGCGCTCGCGCCGCGTGGCGTCGCAAGAGCCGGCGGGTGCCACCCTCGGGGCCGGTAGCGCAGGCGAGGGCTTCGACTGGACAAGGCCCGTCAGGGGGCCGGCCAGGGATGGCCGGCCGCTTTTGGGCGGCCCTTCCTGTTCGGGTCGCCGCAGTCGTGGCCCCGAGGGTGGCACCCGCCGGCTCTTGCGACGCACCGCGAGCCCAAACGCAATGCCGTAGGCGAGCCCACCCCCGTCAGGGGGCAGGAAGAACCATAAAAAAAGGCCGCCCGAAGGCGGCCCCAGGATTCCCCCCGGCTAGGCGACCGGCACGAACCGTTCGCCAACCAGACGATCAGAAGCGGAAGCGGACGTACGCAGCCGGTCCGTTGAGCTTCATGTCGAGGTCGAGGTCGTACTGCCGCTTGTCCTGGTTGAGCTTGATCTTCGTATACGCGTATTCCGCGCCGAAGCCCACGTTCTGCCATGGGAACCACTCGACACCCAGCGCGGCGTCGAAGATGTGGCCATTCAGCGTGCCGCCGTTCTTCTTCACGCCGGAGGCATTGAAATACATGCGCCACTGCTCATTGAACGCATGGCGCCAGCCGATCTGCAGGTTGGGCGCCCAGGCGCTGGTGTTCGTGCTCGCGCCCTGGGAGACCGTGTTGCCGTTGACCGTCGCATCGCCGTAAATGCTGGCGTGCACCTTGTAGTAAGCCGCACCCAGGCCCACGCCGAACACGTCGTCGCCCGTGCCGAACCACCACTTGTAAGCAGCGCTGCCAAAGGTGAACTTCAGGTCGCCCTTCACGAGCGCGGTGGCGTCGATCGGCTGGCCGAGGAAGTCGATCGACTCATCGAGCGTCTTCGACTGCGACCGGTTCACCTCGTAATAGTCGAAGGTGAAGCCCTGATGCTCGCCGATCAGGAAGTCCAGGCGTGCGCGCGGAACGGTCTTGTGCTTCTTGAAGTCGAGATCGTTCTCGAGGTTCACGTTGCCGCTGCTGTTGAGAATGGGCGTCTTCGCGCCGATATTGGTGTCGTTGCTGGTGTAGTAACCACCGAGCCAGAGGCTGATGTTGTCCAGTGCCGGCGACTGGGATTTCTTGTTGCTGTCCTGCGCATGCGCGGTGGCACCGAAGACAGCGAGTGTGGCGATTGCGAGGCCCGCGGTGGCCTTGCCGAAACGATAATGACGGTTGCGCATGTGCGTGAAACTCCCTGCCAAGGTTTTTTGTTTTTGATCGAACCCCCATCGAAAGGTTAACGAACGAACATGTGTGCATCGCGTGCACGCAAAATCGCGCGTGTTTGAAACGCGTTCAGCGTAGTGAATGAATTGTGTGCGTCAGAGCGTGATCGGTACACGCACCGTAATCGTCGTATCCGGCGTGTCGCGAGTGACACCAACACCGAGCGTCACATTCAACGTTTCTTTTTCGTTGAAGCGATACGAACCGCCGATCAGCAATTGCCCCAGCGTCGAACGCGCGGACCCCGGCAGCGAATCGCCATTCTGTGACGTGCGTCCGACGAAAGCCTGGTCGTAGCCGATGCTGATCGACGCCTTTTCGTTGAGCGAAAGGCCCATGCCGATACTGATATCGGCAATGTCACCGGCCTTGATGTCGCCGAGGAACTGCTTGCCGGCACCCAATACGTTACGACTGACATTCTTGCGTTCAAAGTTATGCAGATAGCTCAGGTTGCCGAAGAAAACGACGGGGTCCGACGGATACAACCAGGTCACGCCCGCCTGTGCCGAGTAAAAACCGGTACCGGTCGGGCTCTGCAATGGCAGGCCGGTGCCGGTGAAGTTCTCAAGGCAGCGAGTGACGCAATCGCTGGTGACTTCGAACGGATCGCGACCCGTCCGCGATTTGGCACGGAACCAGCCGACGTAATAGGGCTTGTCCGCGCCGCCGTCGTTGAGCTGGTAGCGCAACGTGGCTTCGACGTCGCCGATACCCTTGCCGCTGGTGGTGAACAGATTGTCCTGTGCGGTGCCGGTGAAGATTTCGCGACTGATGGTGTCGGTATGGTTGCTGACATACGGAACACGGATTTCGAGTTCCATCCGATTGGTCAGGCCATAGCGGAACGCCAGTGCGCCGGTCTGCGTCGTCGTCTTCACCTGTCGCACGTCGACAAGGCCGATCAGGATGGCCGGGATCACCGTGTAGCCAACGAGCGCCACGCGGTCACTCGACGAATAGCCGTACTGGTAGGACGGCTCGATAATGAGCTTGCCTTTGGGCGTGAGCACGCCAGGCTGGTCGAAGATCGGTGCGACTTCCGGCGGACGGTCGTCCTGCTCGGGCCGCTTGCCGACCGGCCGCGTGGCGACCACGGGTTGCGATGCCTGTGCCGGTGGCGCGCCCGGCGCCGGTGTACCCGGGGTTTCGTCCTGTGGTGGCGCCGTTTGCGTACCGGCTACGGCCGCGGAGCCGCCGCGAGCCTCCTCCAGCGCATTCATGCCGATGGCCTTGCGCAGGTCGTTGTACTGCACTTCCTGCGACGCAAGCTCGCGCTTCATCTGCTCGAGCTCGGCGAGCTGTTCGGCCATCTTGCTGCGCATCGCGTCGATTCGTCGTCCCTGCGCCTCGATTTTCTCGCGTATGGCCGGATCGACCGTGCTACTGCTCGCCGCGCTGGCATCCTGCGCCAGGCACGCCCCGATCCACATGGGGAGCGTCGCCAGCGCAAGTGCACCCGCACACGTTCTTGCCTGCATCACCCTGCCGTTGCGATACATGCTTAATTCCCCCGGAACTGGACCACCGCGTCGTTAACCGATTCCGCAACTCGCATGTTCTGAAGCATGCGTGCCGTATTCACTGACGCGTCGATCGTGGTGGTGGCCGTGATGGCCTGGTTGTCTAACGAGTTCTGGATGACCAGACCCGGTGTGATCGAGGCGGGCAAACTGACCGACGCCGCGCTTTGCGCAGCCTGTGCGGGCCCACTCATGGCCGGCACCGACGCGGCGGACTGCGCCGTTGCGCCTGCCTGCGCCACGTTGGTCGGTGCCAGCGCCGCCGCGTTGACCGTGTTGTTGCCTACGTTGATCACGGTGGTCTGCAACGCGCTCTGCAGCTGCGCCGCCTGCTGGGCCGTGATGTTGGCGATGTCGGGTACCGAAATGGTGGTCCGCATCGCCTCCATGCCGTTGATCAACACCGTTCGCTCCAGGGCGAACGAGGCGCGCAGGTTGTCACCGAAGTCGTAGCCGCCGCGGATCTTGTCCAGCTGGGCGTCGGGTACCGCGTGATTGATCGGAAAGTCGGCCGCGTGGGCAGCGGCACAGGCGCCGCTGGCGATCACGGCGGCAAGAAGGATGGGGCGGGTTTTCATATGTCCCCCGGTCCGCGCTTGGGCATGACGATCGGCCCGAGCCCATTACGCTCGATGCCTTCGGTGATCGGTGCCGCAGGAGCAACCGCCCAGTCGCGCGGACTGTTGAAAATGGCGCGGTCTCGCTCGTTGTGGATGACGAAGACGACGTGGTTGTTCCACATCGCATCAAAACGGCGCTTCGACATCGAACGGGTGCCCCGTGCAGGGTCGCCGACCAGCACACGGCCATTCTTGTAGCCCTTGATCACCACGAAATGGTGGTAGCCACGCTCATTGATCAACACGATGGCGGGAATGCCTTCGTCGTCGAGCTTTTCCAGCGGCACGTCGAAGCCGTCGGCATCGAAGCCGCGCGATGCAAGGAACCGCTTGATGTCGAGCAGGGAAAAACCTTCCTTGCCGATCTTGGCGCGGTCGCCGTTGGTGAACATCACGTCGAATGCCGCCTGCTCGTCGATCGGGTAGCCGTACTGGTAGGTGAGCAGCGTGGCCACCGCGGCGGAGCCGCAGCTGAAATCGTACTTCTGTCGAATCGTGTTACGAAACCGCGCTTCCTTGAGGCTCGTCAGGTGTATCGGGTACGACGTACCCGGGCTGGTCTGCACCTCCGCCTTCATGGCGATCGCCGGCGTGGCGGCAAGCGCGAAAAGCAGGGCGGCGGCGCAGGCGAACCTCACGGATTCATCCTGATGTTGACGATTGTCGCGTTCTGGATGAGCACGTTGTTGCCGGAATTCTGGATGACCGTCGGCAAGCCGGCGGAACTTCCGAACGCGCTACCGGAAACGATGTTGTTGCCGCTGAGATTGTCCTTCGCCTCGGTGTCGGACATCGTGCCGTTGAGGGTCTGGTTGTTGACGTTGTTGGTCGTGTTGGTACCGCCGCTCATGTCCTGCAACTGCTCGGATGGGGTCGCCACGCCGAACGATGGCGGAGGCGGTTCCTGTCCAGGGGGCGTGGCGTACGCGGCGGTGCTTACGCAAGCGGTGAAGATCGCCGCCAGCGCAACATGCGTACGGTGAATCCGGTGGTTCGGCATGGGTGTTCTCCAGCAAGGACATTCGTTCCTTATGGATGTCCACGGAGCGCACAAGGCGCTCCGTGGTTCCCGTCGCTTTGTGTCGTTTGCTTTACGGAGCGCCGCCCACGCTGAGGTTGGCCTGGACGTTCACGCCCTGCTGGATCAACGATGCCGCACCACTGTTCTGCGCGAAGGTGCTGATACCAGCTGCTCCACCGGCCGCGCTGCCCATGTTGTTGGACATGTCGAACGAACCCGCGTTGACGGAGTTCGCGCCGCCTGCACCGCCGGCACCACCGCCAGCACCCGTGCCCGCGCCGCCCGTGCCGTCGCCACCCGCCGCACCTGCTCCGCCTGCGCCGCCCGATGCAAGGGCTTCGCCGCCCGCGCCACCGGTAGAAGCACCGCCAGTCGCTGTCGCGGTCGCATCACCGGATGTGCCGGCGCCGCCCGTGCTGGCGCTTGCGCCACCCGTGCTGGCCGTCGAGCCTCCGGTCGGAGCACCACCACCGGCACCACGCGACCTGGCGTTGCCGCCGTCGCCCGAGGCGTCGCCGCCGTTGCCGTGCGCGCTGCCACCGGCCGATGCGGTCAGGGACCCGGCGCTACCGCTGTCTGAGTTGGCGTCGCCACCGACAGCACCACGAGCACGCGCGTTGCCGCCATCACCACCGGATCCGCCTTTGCCGCCAGATCCTTTGGCGCCGTAGCCATCGCCACCCGAGCCGCCTTTACCGCCATTGGAGTTGCCCCAGTTCGAGGCGACGTTGCCGTTACCGTATGTCGTGACGCCGCTCACCGTTCCGTTCAGGACGTTATTGGCGATGGCGTTGGTGGTGTTGAACGATCCGGACGTGGTTTTCGAATGAGTCGAGCTGTCGGCCCAGGAATGGGTCGAGCTGTCTGCATAACTCGAGCTGTCTGAGTACTGCACGGCAATCGATTTACGTTGGGCCGATGCGCCTGACGATCCCGTCTGGGTATCGTCGGCCATGGCCGGCAGTGCGAATCCGATAGCGAGGCAGATCGCCGTGGCGATAAGAGTCTTACGCATGGGAGAGTCTCCTGTGAGCGACGCGAAACCCCTGTTTCTGCGGGAAAGCCGGACGCCCTGCCAACGTTCCGGGTCATAGAAGAGAGCAAGTTGCGTGCCCGCTGTCGCGCCTGCCACGAGACCGCCGTCCCATGCGGGTTTCGCGAAAAACGCAAACTGAACGAGGACTCCGTTTTGTAAAGTCGCTGATACACGCCGTAACGCCACTGGTCCGGCGCACGATTGGTGCTGTCGCCCTTGCCCCGGGCGGCGGTTACGTGGATCATTCGAACGATCGTTTGAACCCGGATCCCGCCGTGTCCTATCCGCATCTTCTCGCCCCGCTCGACCTCGGTTTCACCACGCTGCGAAATCGCGTGCTGATGGGATCCATGCATACGGGCCTGGAGGACAAGGCGGCCGACTACGACAAGCTCGCCGCTTTCTTCGCCGAGCGCGCCCGCGGCGGCGTCGGCCTGATCGTCACCGGCGGCATCGCGCCGAACCTCCAGGGCTGGCTGAAGCCGATGTCCGGCACGATGTCGATGCCCTGGCACGTGGGCCGGCATCGCAAGGTCACCCGCGCGGTGCACGCGGAAGGCGGCAAAATCTGCATGCAGATCCTCCACGCCGGACGGTACGCGTACCAACCGTTCTCGGTCGCCCCATCGAAGATCAAGTCGCCGATCACCCCGTTTACGCCACGCGCGCTCTCCTCCGGCGGAGTCGAGCGCAGCATCGACGCGTTCGTGCGCAGCGCCAAGCTTGCGCGCGATGCCGGATACGACGGCGTCGAGGTGATGGGTTCGGAGGGCTACCTGATCAACCAGTTCCTCACAGCGCGGACCAACAAGCGCACGGATCGCTGGGGTGGCTCCGCCGAAAACCGCATGCGCTTCCCGATCGAGATCGTGCGCCGCATGCGCGAAGCGGTCGGCAAGGACTTCATCATCATCTATCGATTGTCCATGCTCGACCTGGTCGACGACGCACAGCCATGGAGCGACATCGTTACGCTCGGCAAGGCGATCGAAGCGGCCGGCGCTACGATCATCAACACCGGTATCGGCTGGCACGAGGCGCGCATTCCGACCATCGTCACCAGTGTGCCGCGCGGCGCCTTCAGCTGGGTGACGCGCCGGATGAAGGGAGAAGTGGGCATTCCGCTGGTCACGACCAACCGCATCAACATGCCCGACGTCGCCGAGCGCATCCTCGCCGACGGCGATGCCGACATGGTCTCCATGGCACGCCCGCTACTCGCCGATCCGGAGTGGGTGAACAAGGCCAGGGCCAGTCGCCCCGCTGCGATCAACACCTGCATCGCCTGCAACCAGGCCTGCCTCGACCACGTCTTCGAGAACCGCCGCGCATCGTGTCTGGTCAATCCGCGCGCCTGCCATGAAACCGAACTCACCATCACGGCGACTGCCACGAAGAAGCGTATCGCCGTCGTGGGTGCTGGGCCAGCCGGCCTCGCCGCCGCCACGACGCTGGCTGAGCGCGGTCATTCGGTCGCCCTGTTCGATCGCGCCAGCGAGATCGGCGGCCAGTTCAACATGGCCAAACGCATCCCCGGCAAGGAAGAATTCAGCGAGACGTTGCGTTACTTCAACCATCGCCTCGACGAAACCGGCGTGGAGCGCCGGCTCGATACCGATGCCACCGTCGACTCGCTCGTTACGGGCGGGTTCGATACCGTCATCCTCGCGACCGGCGTGCTGCCGCGCCCTCTCGACCTGCCCGGTGCGGACCACCCGAAGGTGTTGTCTTACCTCGATGTCCTGCATGGCAACGCCGCGGTCGGCGCGAAGGTTGCCATCATCGGCGCCGGCGGCATCGGCTTCGACGTGGCCGAATTCCTCAGCGAAGCGGCGCCCTCACCCACCATGGACATCACACGCTGGACGAAGGAATGGGGCGTCGACATGAGCATGGCCACGCCCGGTGGCCTGATGCCCGCCCAACCGGAAAAATCCGAACGGCAGATCTGGCTGTTGCAGCGAACGGCGGGACGTCCGGGTGCCCGGCTGAACAAGACCTCGGGCTGGGTGCACCGCGCGACACTGAAGAATAAGAAAGTGAGCATGATCGGCGGCGTCGGCTACGACCGCATCGACGACGCCGGCCTGCACGTCACCATCGACGGAAAGATGCAGGTGCTCGACGTGGACAACGTCATCGTCTGCGCGGGCCAGGAGCCGAACCGCGCATTGCACGAAGCGTTGGTGGCACGCGGCGTCGATGTCAGGCTGGTGGGTGGCGCGGATGTCGCGGCGGAGCTGGATGCCAAGCGCGCGATTGATAAGGCCACCCGCCTCGCGGCCGTACTGTAACCCCTGCTTTGTGTGGGAGCCGATTCATCGGCGATTGGCCTCCCGGCCTTGTGTGGGAGCCGATTCATCGGCGATTGGCCTCCCGGTCATACCGCTCCGTTGGCTTTTCGCCGATGAATCGGCTCCCACATTTCCTTATATCAGCGCTTTTCGATCGGCACGTAAGTCTGGTCTTCCGGACCCGTGTAGTTCGCGCTCGGGCGGATGATCTTGCCGTCCTGGCGTTGCTCGATCACGTGCGCGCTCCAGCCCGACGTGCGCGCAATGACGAACAGCGGCGTGAACATCGCCGTCGGCACGCCCATCATGTGGTACGCCGACGCCGAGTACCAGTCGAGGTTCGGGAACATCTTCTTCAGCTCCCACATCAGCTTCTCGATCTTCTCCGACACTTCGAACAAGCGCGGGTTGCCGCCGTCGGTGCAGAGCTTGCGCGCGATTTCCTTGATGATCTCGTTACGCGGATCGGACACGGTATACACCGGGTGGCCGAAGCCGATGATGATTTCCTTGCGCTCCACGCGTGCGCGGATGTCCGCCTCGGCTTCGGCGGCATCGCGGTAGCGCGCGATGATTTCCATTGCCACTTCGTTCGCGCCGCCGTGCTTCGGGCCACGCAGCGCGCCGATCGCGCCGGTGATGGCCGAATACATGTCCGAACCGGTACCCGCGATGACACGCGCGGCGAACGTGCTGGCATTGAACTCGTGCTCGGCATAAAGCACCAGGGAGCGGTCGAGCGCGTGCGAGTGCAGGTCGCTCGGCTTGCGCCCATGCAGCAAGTGCAGGAAGTGCCCGGCGATCGACTCGTCTTCGGTTTCCGTCTCGATGCGCTTGCCGTTGTGGCTGAAGTGATACCAGTACAGCAGCATCGAGCCGAAGCAGGCCATCAGGCGATCGGCGATGTCGCGCGCACCGGTGATGTTGTGGTCGTCCTTCTCCGGCAGCACGGTGCCGAGCACGGAGGCACCGGTGCGCATCACGTCCATCGGGTGCGTCGCGGCCGGCAGCAGCTCGAGCGCGGCCTTCACCGGCGCCGGCAGGCCGCGCAGGCGCTTGAGCTTGGCGCGATAGGCGTTGAGCTCCATCCAGTTCGGCAGCACGCCGTGGACGAGCAGGTAAGCGACTTCCTCGAAGGAGCCCTTGGCGGCAAGGTCGTGGATGTCGTAGCCGCGATAGTGCAGGTCGTTGCCGCTACGGCCGACCGTGCAAAGCGCGGTGTTGCCCGCCGCGACGCCGGAGAGGGCGACGGACTTCTTTGCCTTCGGCTGGGGAGTGGTGGTGGTGTCGCTCATGCGTGACTCTCCTTAACCCTTCTTGGAAAACAGAGCGTCGAGGTGACGCTCGTATTCGTGATAGCCGATGCGGTCGTACAGCTCCTCACGCGTCTGCATCGTGTCGATGACATTGCGCTGGTGACCGTCGCGGCGAATGGCGGTGTAGACGTTCTCGGCGGCCTTGTTCATGGCGCGGAACGCGGAAAGCGGATAAAGCACGATGCCCACGCCGACGCTGCCGAGTTCCTCCGTGCTGAACAGCGGGGTCTGGCCGAACTCCGTGATGTTCGCCAGCACGGGAACGTCCAGTGCATCGACAAAACGCTTGTAGGTCGGCAGATCGTACGCTGCCTCGGCGAAGATGGCGTCGGCGCCGGCTTCCTGGCACGCGATAGCGCGCTCGATGGCGGCGTCCACGCCGAGGACGGCGATGGCATCGGTGCGGGCGATGAGGAAGAAGTCCGGGTCGGTCTTCGCGTCGGCGGCGGCCTTGACGCGGTCGGCCATTTCTTCGGTGGTGACGATTTCCTTGCCCGGGCGATGACCGCAGCGCTTGGCGCCGACCTGGTCTTCGATGTGACAGGCGGCGGCGCCGAACTTGATCAGGCTTTTCACGGTGCGCGCGATATTGAATGCGCTAGGCCCGAAGCCGGTGTCGATATCGACCATGAGCGGCAGGTCGCACACGTCGGTGATGCGGCGGACGTCGGTGAGCACGTCGTCCAGGGTATTGATACCGAGGTCCGGCAGACCCAGCGAGCCGGCTGCGACGCCGCCACCGGACAGGTAAATGGCACGGAAGCCCGCGCGCCTGGCCAGCAGGGCATGATTGGCGTTGATCGCGCCGATCACCTGCAGCGGCTGTTCGGCCGCCAGTGCGGCGCGGAAGCGACCGCCAGCCGAGGGAAGCTGTGCCATGGAACTCTCCGGGTAAAGAATCCCATTTTAGCGCGAACCGGGGTTCGGGCTTTGTTGCGTCGCGGGAGACAGCATCGCCGATGAATCGGCTCCCACAGTCGCCGCTGGTCTTGTGTGGGAGCCGATTCATCGGCGACGGGTGCTCGCCGCCGCCTAGCCCGCCCCGCGACCCCCACACTGTGGCCCGCGGGCGATCGCCTTGCGAATCTCTTCCAGCGACGCCGGATCATCGAGCGTAGACAGATCCCCGGGATCCAGCCCCTCCATCAGCGCCTGGATCGCCCGGCGCAGCAGTTTCCCCGAGCGGGTCTTCGGCAACGCACCGACCACATACACGCAACCAGGCCGCGCCACGCCACCGAGCAACTCGACCACCCGCCGCTCCATCGCCTGGGCCACATCGCGTGGATCGTCAGTGACGCCCTGCTTCAGGGTGGCGAAGACGGCCGGCAACTGGCCTTTCAGCTCGTCGCCGATACCGACCACGGCGACTTCCGCCACCGCGCCAAGCGTGGCCACCGACTCCTCGATCTCGCGCGTGCCCAGGCGGTGGCCGGCCACGTTGATGACATCGTCCGTGCGGCCGAGGATGAAGAGGTACCCGTCCGCGTCCTGTACCGCCCAGTCCAGCGAGCTGTAGAGCAATTCCGTGAAGTGCCCGAAGTAACTGCGCACGTAGCGCTCATCGTCGCGCCAGATCGTGCTCAGGCAGCCGGGCGGCAAGGGCGGCTCGATGACGAGCACCCCTTTTTCGCCTGCCGGCTTTTCATCGCCCGTCGCCTCGTCGATCACCCGCATGCGAAAACCGAAGGTGGGCAAACCCGGCGAACCGGGCCTGACCGGCTTGAGGTCGAGGCCCGGCATCAGCGACACCGCGGGCCAGCCGGTTTCGGTCTGCCAGTAGTTGTCGACGACAAGCTTGCCGGTGCCCGTCGACAACCACTCGTATGTCGTCTGATCCAACGGTTCGCCTGCGCAGAAGATGTACTTCAGCGCGGAGAGGTCGGACGTCGACAGCCAGGCGGGATCCTGTTTCTTCAGTACACGGATGGCCGTCGGCGAGGAGAACATGGTCCGTACCCGGTACTTCTCGCAAAGCCGCCACCAGATGCCCGGATCGGGCGCTGTCGGCAGGCCCTCGTAGAGGATGGCGGTGCAACCGCCGATCAGCGGTCCGTACACGTTGTAAGAATGGCCGACCGCCCAGCCGACATCCGAGGTGCAAAGGATGGTTTGCCCGGGATGCAAATCGAAGATCGTCGTCATCGATAGCGCCAGCGCCACCGCATAGCCACCGACATCGCGCTGAACGCCCTTCGGTTTACCCGTGGTGCCGGACGTATAGAGCAGGTAACTGGGCTCGTTGGATTCGAGCCAGGCCACCGGGACGTGCGCGCCAGCGTGCTGGTGGCGCCGTTCGTTGTAGTCGACGTCGCGACCGGCCACCCGATCCATCGCAGCGTCGAGGCCGCGATCGACGATCAGCACATGCGGTGGCGGCGCCCTCGTTTCGCGCAGCGCGGCGTCGATGAGCGGTTTGTATGGAATCACCTTGCCCCCGCGCATACCGGCGTCGGCGCAGATCAGCAGCGCCGGCTCCGCATCGTCGATGCGTAATGCGAGGTTGTGTGCGGCGAAGCCACCGAAGACCACCGAATGGATCGCACCGATGCGGGCACAGGCCAGCATCGCGAAGACGGCCTCGGCGATGTTCGGCATGTAGATGACGACGCGATCCCCCTTGCCCACCCCGAGTTCGATCAGGACCGCGGCGAAGGTATTCACTTCGCGATGCAGTTCGCGATAAGTGATCTCGCGGGTGGTATCGGTCTCGGTGGACACGGCGATGAGAGCAAACTGGTCGCCACGCTCGTCGAGGTGGCGGTCGATCGCGTTGTGGCACAGGTTGGTCGTGCCGCCGACGAACCAGCGGCGGAAGGGAGGCCGGGACTCGTCGAGAATGCGCTGCGGTGGTGTTTCCCAATGGATCAACCGCGCCTGCTCCGCCCAGAACAGTTCGGGTTCGTCGACCGAGCGCCGCCAGAGGTCTTCGTAGCTCATGCCTTGCCTCGTCACTGTTGACCCGAACCTGTGGGAGCCGCTTCAGCGGCGATGGGTTTTTACGGCGGCGATGGGCCATACAGCGAGCACTCATTCGCCGCTGAAGCGGCTCCCACAGTATTTTTACGGAGCCTTACCCTGCCCCGGTCTTGCCACGCCGTACATCTCCCACGCGATCTTCTTCAGCATCGCATTACGGTCGTCGCCTTCGGCGTAGAGATCGAAATGCGTCCTGCCCGGAAGGAAACGGATGTCACTCTTCGCGTGCAGGCCATCGAGGGTGTCTTTGAGAAGTTTCGCAGAGCCGTCGAGATAGAACGTGTCCGCGGTGCCCACGATCAGGTGGATCTTGCCGTCGAGGTCCGGCTTGAGTTCCGGCCAGTGCGTGCGCAGGCGCTGCGCGATGTCGTAATGGTCGTGCCAATAGGCGACGACGGCAGGGTCGATGGCACCCGTGTCGCGGTTGAACATCGGCTGCGGGCGACCGTCCTGACCGCGCGGCGAGAACACCCAGTCGAACGAAGCCAGCTGGCCGCCGTAAGCGCCAAGCACGCGTTCCAGGTGGGCAAAGGTCTCGAAGGTGGCGATCACCTGGCCCTTGTCGCGGATCAGCGGATAGGCCGCACCATCGGCGCGCTTGTAGGCATTGGCATTCGCCGCATACAGGTTGATGCCGGTGAAATCATGGAAGTCGCTGGGATCGGGCGAGGTGGACCACGTGCCGCCGAACACCTTCGGGTATCGCGTCTGCAGCCACAGGGTGGCCCAGCCGCCCGAGGAATGGCCATTGAGGAACCGGCCGCCCACTTTGGCGTCCATCTTGTAGCGGCCTTCCAGCCAGGGAATGTATTCGGTGGTCAGCGCCTGGCCCCAGGGACCATTGTTCACCGAGTCGGCGAATTCATGCGTGCCGGTGGGACCGGATTCGTCGAGCAGCACCCAGATCATCGGGGGCATGGTCTTGTTGGACATCGCGGTCCATACGTAGGCGATCGTGCCGGCGAAGCGGTCGAAGCCGCCTCCGAAACCATGGGTGACGAAGACGGTCGGATAACGCGTCTTGCCGTTCGGGTCGTAGCCCGGCGGCGTCACTACCCAGGCGCGGATCGACAGCGGGTGGCCCGCGAATGCCGTCAGCGAGGTGCTCTGCAACACTTCGGCATGCGCATGCTGGCGTGCCTCGGGCAGCGCGTCACGCACCGCCTGCGGCATGGTCGGCGGCAACAGCCACGGATCCCTGACCGGCACGGTCCGGGTCAATTTCAATACCGGCAGGGAGCCACCAGCGGTGAGCCTGACCGGGGTCACCTCGCTGATCAGGTCGCCGCCACGGCGGCCGCCGTAGTTGTAATCGTGGCCGACGTCGAGCACGGCCTGAACCATATAGTCACCTGGCGGAAGGCTGGAGAAGCCCGCCGGGAACGCTTCGCCGTCAGTATCGAGATCGACCGACTGGCCGGGCGCGATCCAGTTCACTTCACGCGCCGCGACGGACACCGCCTTGGGCTGGAAAGGATTGGTATCGACCTCCTCCACTTTTCCGTCCTTCGCTGCCTCGCGGGCGACGGCGGCAGGCGCGGCGAACAGGAGCAGCCGGCCAGACGTGCCGTTGTCGGACGCCCCGTCGAGGGTGACCCGGACGATCCGGTGCGCCAGAGGTGCTTCATCGGCTTGCGCGGTGAACGAACCGGCGGCAAGGAACGCGAGCGCCAGGAGGGCGCGGGCGGGCAAGATCTTCATCGTGTGCTTTCCCCTTCTCGCCGCGGAGGCGCGGCATGGCAACATGACCGATCCTGCCACGAGACGAGGACCTTGAGGAAATGGACGCGGAATGGATCAGCCAGCACGCGATAACGATCTGGGCGATCCTGCTCGCCGTAGCCTTGCTCGGCGCCGACGTGGGCTGGCGACGGGCCGTGCGTCGACGTGAAGGACTGGATCCGGCCGCACGCAGTTTCCTGCGGCCGACCACCGCCATCGCCGTCATCGTGGCGACCCTGCTTATCGCCACGGCCATCGCCGTGGAAGTCCGCGAGCAGGCGGGCCTGACCGTCTTCGATGCTTCCCTTGCCAGCGATCTTCGCTCGAATATGCCCCGGCCGGTGCTTCACGTCGTGGCCCTGCTCTCGCGCACGGGAAACTCGGCGGTGCTCGGCACGGTCGCGATACTCGTCTTCGTCGCGCTCCTTTGGCGGCGGCACTGGCGGCTGGCCAGCGCGTGGATCGTCACGCTGGTCGGCACCGTCGTGATCAACAGCCTGCTCAAGGCATGGTTCCAGCGTGAGCGTCCCCTGCACGACCACGGCTTCATCATCGAGAAAAGTTACAGTTTCCCCAGCGGCCACGCCTCTGGCTCGATGGTGTTCTACGGCATGCTCGCCTATGTGCTCCTGGTGCTCACCCCACCGCGGTTTCATCGGCCCATCGTTATTGTCGCGGTGGCGATGACCACCCTCATCGGGATCAGCCGCATCCTGCTGCAGGTGCATTATTTCAGTGACGTGATGGCCGGCTATGCCACGGGCCTCGCCTGGCTGACGCTCTGCGTGGGCAGTGCCGAATACATCCGCATGCGCCAAGGGCGCAACGCGATCACCTGAATACGCTTACACGTAGTGCATCTTGCGGGCGACACCACCATCCACCGTGAAATTCTCCCCGGTGATGAAACCCGCCTGGGAGGACAACAGGAACACCGCCAGCGCCGCGATATCCGGCGGCACGCCCGCCCGTCCCACGGGGTGCTGTGCATGGTCGGCCGCGGACAGCTTCGGCTTGCGCCTGGCTGAGGGTTTCTTCCAGTCGTCCACGACGATCCAGCCGGGGTTGATCGCATTCACGCGCACCGGACCGGCGCTGATCGCCAGTGCATGGGTGAAGGCGACGATGCCACCCTTGCTCGCCGCATAGGCTTCGCTGTCCGGCTCGGACTGGTGCGCGCGCGACGAGGCAATGTTGACGATCGCACCATTGGATTTCTTCAACGAAGGCAGCGCGTGCTTGCTACACAGGAAGGTGCCGCCAAGGTTGGTATCGATGCGGTGCTTCCATTCCGTCCAGTCGAGCTTCTCGAGGGGCCCCGTGTGCGCGCTGGCGATTCCCGCGTTATTGACCAGCCCGTCGATGCGCCCGAACCGGCGCAGGGCCGTCGCGACGAAGCGCTTGACGCTCGCCTCCTTCGCCACATCGAGCACGAGGAAGGCGGCGCGGTCGCCGACGGCCCAGGCGTCGATGCAGGCCTTACCCGCTTCCGCATCGAGATCGCCGATGACGACACGGCCACCCGCGGCAAGAACGCCCTCGGCGATGCCACGGCCGATACCCTGCGCACCGCCGGTCACGAGGACGACCTTGTCGGGCCATTCGCTGATGGCCGACGACGGCACGGGAGCGGCATGTTTTGGCGTGGCCATGGCGGTCTCCTTCAATGAAGGTCTCGACTTTAAACGAAACGGTCAGGCGGCCCGCGTTAGTCTTGGGCGCATGTCCATCCCAGGAGCGACCATGCAACCGATCTGCACCGGCCTCATCGGCTACGGCACGGCAGGCGCCTTCTTCCATGCGCCCCTGATCGCCGCCGCCGAGGGCCTACGCCTTTCCGCCATCGGCAGTCGCCGCACCGACGAAATCCGCCGGGATTTCCCCGAGGCCGTGGCGTACGGGGATCCCCAGGCCCTGTTGGCCGATCCCTCCATCGAGCTGGTCGTCATCGCGACCCCCAACGAGACCCATGCCCCGCTGGCCCGCGCGGCGCTCGAAGCGGGCAAGCATGTTGTCGTCGACAAGCCATTCACGCTCAACGCCGCCGAGGCCGAGGCGCTCATCGGCCTTGCCGATCAGGTCGGGCGCAAGCTGTCCGTCTTCCAGAACCGGCGCTGGGACAACGACTTCCTGACCGTTCGCCGCCTCGTCGACGACGGCCGGCTCGGCGAGGTCGTCTATTTCGAGGCCCATTTCGATCGTTTCCGACCGGAGATCAAGCAGGGCTGGCGAGAAACCGAGGTGCCCGGCGCCGGGCTGCTCTACGACCTGGGCGCGCATCTGATCGACCAGGCACTCGTACTCTTCGGCATGCCGAAGGCCATCACGGCCGACGTAACCCGGCAACGGTCCGCTGCCAGGGCCGACGACTATTTCCATCTGGTGCTCGACTACGGGCATCGCCGCGCGGTGCTGCACGCCTCCGTGCTGGTACGCGATCCCGGCCCCCGCTATCTCGTGCACGGCGATGGCGGAAGCTTCGTGAAATATGGCATCGACGGGCAGGAAGCCGCGCTGCGCGAAGGCCGTCGGCCCGGCGGCGAGGGCTGGGGCAGCGATGACCCTACCCTGTTCGGCCGCTTCACCGACGCCGATGGCACGGCGACGTTGATCGACACCCTACCGGGACGCTACACGGCGTTCTATGACGGCGTGGCGACGGCGATCCGCGACAACGTGCCCATGCCGGTGGAAGCGCATTCGGCGCGCGATGTGATCCGGGTGATCGAGGCGGCGCAGATCAGTGCGCGGGAGCGTCGTAGCGTTTCGCTGTGATCCCGATCGCCGATGAATCGGCTCCTACAAGAGCGAGGCGGTTCCCTGTGGGAGCCGATTCATCGGCGATGCTTTCTGTGGGAGCCGATTCATCGGCGATGCTTTTCTACGCATCACCCAACGCAACACCCCGCGACCGGTCACTAACCCACCCACTCCACGACGGCGCATAAAGACGCGAGCCACACAGCCCCGCGTACTCCATCGCCAACAGGTTATGGCAAGCGGTGACGCCCGACCCACACATGTGCACCACATCGTCAGCAGAGTGCGCGCCAAGCATCGCCTTGAACGCCCGATTCAACTCCTCCGGCAAGCGGAACCGGCCGTGGATATCGAGGTTGTCGGCGAACGGATGATTCCTTGCGCCGGGCACATGGCCCGCGACCGGATCCAGCGGTTCGACCTCGCCGCGATAACGCGGCGTGGCTCGCGCATCCATTAGCAGGAAGTGACCACTCGCCACTCCTTCAGCCAGTTCATCGGCGCCGACAGTACCGGCGGCGTCGAATACCACATGAGCCGATGTCGGCTCGCGCTGCACCACCGCACCATCGACGGGAAGCTTCGCCTCGATCCACGCCGACCAACCGCCGTCGAGCACCGCGACATTGTCGATGCCGGCAAGACGGGCCAGCCACCAGAACCGCGCCGCCGCCAGCGCACCGCCGGCGCCGTCATAGGCAACCACCTGCAGATCGGGACGCCATCCGGCACGCGACAGCCACGCGGCAAACAATGCCGCCTCCGGCAGGGGGTGGCGACCACGTCCGTTCGACGGCGTGACCATGTCTGCAAGGTCACGATCGAGATCGGCGCGTACCGCGCCAACGATATGAGCGGCCACGTAATCGCGATCGCCCTTGCCGGCGTCGGCGAGGTCGAAGCGACAGTCGACGAAGAGAACATCGTCGGCGGGCAGCTGCGCGGCGGTCACCGCGTCTATCAGCGTGCGTGAGATCAGCATGGATGACCCATCCGCTTGAGGAGGTTGTAGATGATCGCGGCGGTGACGCCCCAGATACGGTAACCCGCGTGGAGGAACTCGACCATGTCGCGCCGATGACCCCGAAAATCCATCGTATACCGACGCAGGTTGGCCGGCTCGAGGAAGAAGGCAAAGGGCACTTCGAAGACTTCCGCCACCTCACCCGGGTCCGGTTTCAACACGGCGTTCGCGGCGATGCGCGCGACCACCGGTGTCACCGAATAGCCGCTGATCGTCTCGAAGGCTTCGAGGAAGCCAAGCGGCGTGACCATGCCGGTATCCAGACCGATTTCCTCCTCGCTTTCACGAAGCGCCGTGGCAACGACGTCCGCGTCATCGGGCTCGACACGCCCGCCAGGAAAAGCGACCTGCCCCGCATGCTGCTGCAAGGTATCCGTGCGCACGGTGAGCACGACCCGTTGCTCGCGGTCGTCGCGGATGCCGATAAGCACCGCCGCGGGCCGACGCGGCGTATTGCCGATCAGTTCGGCCATATCGTCGTGATTCCAGCCACGCGGACCCGGAGGAGCCTCCAGGGGAAGCAGCGCGCCGCGCAATCTCGCCAGCAGGTCGTCCATCAGCCAGCCTGCCGGTGAGGCAGTACCTCGTCCATGATCCAGAGCTTCTGCACGTCGTCCATCGTGGACCAGCGGGCGATCTCGTCACCTGTGCGCAGACAGCCCTCGCACAGGCCACGCGTGTCGAGGCGACACACGCCGGTGCAGGGAGTCAGGGGGAGCGTTGACGAGGGGACGATGGCCATACCGTCGGCCATTCTAGCGCCCCGACCGGGTTACTGCTGGATGTCGACCAGTTCGATATCGAAGACGAGGGCTTCGTTCGGTCCGATGCGTGGCAGTTCGCCCCGCTCGCCATAGGCCAGGGCCGGCGGAATCACCACCTTCCACTTGTCGCCAACGTGCATGCGTGGGATCACGTCCTGCCAGCCGGCAATGACGCGATTCACGGTGAACGTCACCGGCTTGCCATGCGCGTAGGAACTGTCGAACTCGGTGCCGTCGATCAGTGCGCCACGGTAGTTCACCACCACCGTGCTGGTCATCTGCGCCTGGGCGCCACGACCCTTGGTAAGTACCGAATACTGGATGCCCGAGGGCAAGGTCACCACACCCGGACGCGTTCGGTTACGGGCGAGGAAGTCGGCGCTGCGCTGGGCGTTCGCCGTAGCGACGCGACGGAACTCGACGACGGAGTCGCGCTGCACCTTCGCATCGAAGTTGACCAGTTGCTGCTGCATCACGTCGATCGGCACACCCGGCGCACGCTTTGCATAACCATCCTGCAGAGCCTTCACCAGTACGGAAATGTCGACGTCGGGCTGTGCGCTGTTGGCGAACTGGGTACCGATCTGGTAGCCGATGGCGTAGGACAGCTTGGTCTTGTCGATCGCCGGCGCACCGGAGGCCGGAGCGGTCGGTGCCGACTGTGCAAGCGCCGCACCACTGAGCAGTGACAAGGCGATGACCAGGAAACGCAAGGGTGACATCCCGTTCTCCGTGAACCCGGAACTTTGAGCGTGCGTGGAGGATAGTCCATCAGCCACGAGGCCGCCCGTTCGCCATCAGACGCCTCCAAGGGGGTAAAGGTTCCCCTGCTACCATCCGCCTTTCTCTTCGCCTTGCCAGGAATCGCCATGGCTTTCCGCAACCTGACCACCGCGGACCGCGCCGCCGTCCGCACGATTACCGTCAACCGCCCCGACAAACTCAATGCGCTCAACCAGGAAACCATCGCCGAGCTGACGCTGGCGTTTCGTCAGGCCGCACAGGACGATGCCGTTCGCGTGGTAGTCCTCGCCGGTGCCGGCGAAAAGGCCTTCGTGGCCGGCGCGGACATCTCCGAGATGACCGCATGGGCACCGGTAAGAGCGCAGGCCGCATCGCGCGCCGGGCAGGACCTGATGTTGGCCGTGGAGCGCCTTGGCAAACCGGTCATCGCGAAGGTCCAGGGCTATGCCCTCGGCGGCGGCATGGAGCTGGCCATGGCCTGCCATATCCGCGTAGCCAGTGAAAAAGCAAAGTTCGGCCAGCCCGAGATCGGCCTTGGGCTCATCCCGGGTTTCGGCGGCACCCAGCGGCTGACCCGCCTCGCCGGCCGCGGTGCGGCGCTGGAGCTCTGCCTGCTCGGTCAGCAGATCGACGCCGCGCGCGCCGAACGGCTCGGCATCGTGGCCCGCGTGGTGTCCGCCGAGGATCTCGACGCGACCGTGGACGCCATGGCTGACCAGCTCGCCGCCGCGGCGCCCTTGGCGCTCAAGGGCATTCTCGAAGCCGTGATCGAAGGCGGCGAATGCGCCATCGACCAGGGCCTGGCTTTCGAAACCCAGGGCTTCGCGATCGCCTTTTCCACCGACGACATGCGTGAGGGCACGAGTGCTTTTCTTGAACGCCGGAAGGCTTCGTTCAAGGGCAGCTGAGGTCCAGATCAGGACTCTTTGAAGGTTATCGCCGAAAGCTATCGCCGCTGAAGCGGCTCCCACACCCAGCCGCCGATTGTGGGAGCCGCTTCAGCGGCGATTGTGGGAGCCGCTTCAGCGGTGATTGTGGGAGCCGCTTCAGCGGCGATGCTCTTCGCCACCGGCGTACTTCTTCTCGCCGGCCGTCACCCGCACATCAAGCCGATTCTCCGGCGGTGCCAGTGGACAGGTAGCGTACGGCGTGAAAGCGCACGGCGGGTTACGAGCCTCGTTGAAATCAAGGATCAGCTTGCCGTCCTTCGCCAATGCGGTGTCGAGAAAACGCGCCGCCCCGTAGGTTTCCTTGCCACTGGTCCGGTCGGCGAAGACGAAGAACAGCGAATCCGGTTCTTCCTGGATCGGATACAGCTCGAAGGTGTGCCCGTCACGGACGAACACGGCCTTGCCTGGCACCTTCTCCTTGTCGATGCCTCCAAGCACGTTGCCGATTTCCAGCTCGTGCGGCGGATCGAACGGCACCCAGTCGGCGACCACGCGCCATGATGGGTCGATGGCGAAATAATCCAGGCCGGCAAAGTGCGCCCGTGAATCGGCGTTCTCATCCTTCACCCGCAACGCCTTCTTGCCCTCGCGGGCGATAACGAAGAAATTGGCCGAGCCGAAGCGCACCTCCGTCGCCTTGCGCCCCGTGCCGCCATCATCCACCAGCGTGGCGCGCTGTACCTCGCGACCGTCGACCAGCGCGCCGCTGCCCCTGGCCAGCTCGATCGTCGCCGAGCCGGTGTCATCGAGCGTGATGGTCCCCAGGTGTGCCGGGCCGGCCTTCAGCACGATGTCGTTGTCCGCGGCGCTACCGATGCGGTTGACGCCCTGCTGCAGCCACTCCAGGCCGATGAGGCTGAGCCAGCCCGCAGGCGCCTTCAGCGCTTGCAGGCGCTCGGCGCGGACTTTCTCGACGGAAGCGGTGTAGTCGTCTCCGGCGAGGGCGCTTCCCGTGGCCACGGCGAACACGGAAGCGAAGGCGAGCGAGCGGATCATGGCGATACCTCGTTTGGACGTCTATCCGTCCAGCATAGCGCTAAAGAAAGATTCGTGAGTTTCCGGGGCTATCGCCGCTGAAGCGGCTCCCACATCAGCGGCCGCGAAGGAACAGGCGATCCAGCTCACCGAGCGATAACTGTACCCAGGTTGGACGGCCGTGGTTGCATTGCCCCGATCGCTCGGTGGCTTCCATTTCCCGCAGCAGCGCATTCATCTCGGGAATACCCAGGCGGCGGCCAGCCCTTACCGAACCATGGCAGGCCATGGTCGAGAGCAATTCGTTTTCCAGCTCTTCGAGGCGGCGCGAGCTACCGTGCTGGGCCAGTTCGCCGAGCACATCGCGGGTGAGCTGGGCCACGTCGGCACCTTCCAGCAGCGACGGAATACGACGCACCACAACCCCTGACGGCCCGCTGCGCGACAGCTCCAGACCCCATGCCGCGAGCGCATCGGCATGCTCTTCCGCCGCCGCCGCTTCGCGGGCGCTGACGGCGATCGACAGGGGCACGAGCATCATCTGCGAACGCAGGCTGGCGGTGACGCGGCCGTTCTTCAGCTTTTCGTAGGTAATGCGTTCGTGCGCCGCGTGCATGTCGACCAGCACCAGGCCGTGCTCGTTCTCGGCGAGCACGTAGATGTTCTTGAGTTGGGCGATCGCATAACCCAGTGGCGGCACGTCGCTGCCGGCGTCCGGGTCGGCACCGACAGGCGCAGACCATGTGCCGGACGGGCGCGGCGCAGTGGAGGAGCCGAACAGCGTCGCGTAACCGGCCAGCGGCTCGTCGCGTACACCCAGGCTCAACCGTGACTGGCTGGCCGACTGCGGCCATGAGGTCGTGACGGGAGACATCGATGAGGCTGCCACCGGATAAGCGCCACTGGCACTGGCACTGGCCATGGGAAACGCGGAGTCGACGGCGGGCGACGCAGCACCGGCGCGGGTCTGCGCCAGCGCCTCGTGCAGGGTGCGGAACAGGAAGTCATGGATCAGGCGCTGCTCGCGAAAACGTACTTCGCTCTTCGCCGGATGCACGTTCACGTCGACGCCGACGGGGTCGAGCTGAAGGAACAGGACGAACACCGGATGGCGACCATGGAACAAGACGTCCGAGTAAGCCTGGCGAACGGCATGCGCGACGATGCGATCGCGCACCAGGCGCCCGTTGACGTAGAAATACTGCTGGTCGGCCTGCGACCGCGACGCGGTCGGAAGTCCGACCCAGCCCGAAAGGCGCAAGCCGGCGGCTTCGTGCTCGACGCGCAGGGACTGCCCCGGAAAGTCGGGGCCAAGCACCTCGGCGACGCGAGCCAGCGCGGCGTTCTCGTCGCGTGCCGGCTTCAGCAGGCGCACGGGTTTGCCGTTGTGGGTAAGGCGGATGTCGACGCCCTCGCGAGCCAGCGCCAGCGACTTGAGCAGGTCGTCGATGTGCGCGAACTCGGTGCGCTCCGCGCGAAGGAATTTGCGCCGGGCCGGTACGTTGTAGAACAGGTCGCGCACTTCGATCGTGGTGCCGGGCGGATGCTGCGCCGGACGCGCCTCCTGGAGGCGACCGCCATCGACCTCGATGCGCCATGCCGCGTCCTCGCCCTGGTGCCTCGAGGTCAACGAAAAGCGTGCCACTGACGATACCGACGCCAGTGCCTCGCCACGAAAACCCATGCTGGCCACGCGCTCGAGGTCGTCGAAGCTACCGATCTTGCTCGTCGCGTGCGAAGCCACGGCCAGGGCGAGTTCGTCGCGCGGAATGCCGCCACCGTCGTCGCGCACGCGTATCAATCGGGTGCCGCCCTGCTCGATGTCCACCTCGATACGGCGGGCACCGGCGTCGATGCTGTTCTCGACGAGCTCCTTCACCACGGAGGCGGGACGCTCGATCACTTCGCCGGCGGCGATCTGGTTGATCAGCTCGGGCGGCAGGGGACGAATGCTGGGCATGGGCGGTACGACCTGACGTGCTTTCAGGTCGAAAGGATAGCCCAAGGCCTCGCCAACTGCCGAACCACGCTCAGCCCGACGGAATCACCATGACCGCGCCGATGCGGACGTTGTCGTCATTCATCTTGTTGGCCATCTTCAGCGCGCCGACCGAAACGCCGTACTGGCTGGCGATGCCGGTAAGCGTCTCACCGCGATTGACCCGGTGAAGGTCGCGGACGTTGTCGTCGGCGCGACCGCTCGAGACCTTCGCCGACGGTGACGTTGCCGGCGTATCGGCCTTGGCGAGGGTCTTTTTCGGCGGCGGGACGCGGGTAGCGGCCTTTACCGCGTCCGGGGCGACCGCACTCGAATCGCTTGCCGCGGCAGGCGCCGCCGATGCGGAAGCAGCCGTGCTGGCCAGCGAGGTACCGTTTCGGCGGGCGGCCTGGGCGGCAAACCACGTGCCCGGCGGCGGCATGGACTCGAAATAGTTGCGCACGCCACCCAGCACGGCGATAGCCAGTTCACGGCGGTGCCCGTCGTCGCGCAGGCGGGTTTCTTCCGCCGGATTGGTGATGAACGCCGTCTCGACCAGGATCGAGGGTACGTCCGGCGAACGCAGCACGACGAAGTTGGCGCGCTCGACATAGCCGCGATGGGTCGGACCCAGGCGGCCGAGGGCCTTGAGCACGTTACCGGCGATGGATTCACTGGCCTGCATGGCATAGCCCTGCTGCAGGTCCAACAGGACTGCAGCCAGGCTGTCGTCCTTGTCGTCGAGCGACACGCCACCGACCAGATCGGCGCGGTTTTCGCGATCGGCCAGCCAGCGCGAGGCCTCGCTGGTCTTCCCTCGCGGCGACAGGACCCAGACGGAGGAACCCTTGGCATCGCCGTTCTTGAAGGCATCGGCATGAATGGAAACGAACATGTCCGCGTTGTGCTCGCGGGCGATCTCGTAGCGCCGCTTCAACGGAATGAAGTAGTCGCCGTTGCGCGTGAGCACGGCCTGCATACCGGGCTGGCGATTGATCTGGTCGGCCAGCTCGCGGGCCACCTGGAGGGTGACGTCCTTCTCGCGCAGACCGGTCGCACCTCTCGCGCCAGGATCTTCACCGCCGTGACCGGCGTCGATGGCGACGACCACCTTGCGCTCGCCCGTCGGCAGCATGGGCGGCTTTCCGGCCGGCACGGACTTGCCGCGCGAACCCCGGGACCCGCGGGTCGGCGCCGGTATCGGCGCCTCGGTTTCCGCGTCTGCAGCGGCCACAGCCATCGAAGGTGAATCGTTGTCGGTGGACGGTGGCGGATTGTCGCCCGGGTCGCTCTGTCCGCCCGGATAAAGATCCAGCACCAGTCGGTAGCCGTAATCGCCGGCAGGCTTGAGCAGGAAGCTCTTCGGCTTGGCCTTCGGATCGACTGTCGCGACCATGCGCGCCGAGCCGCCCTGCTTGCTCACGGTCATCGACTTGAACAGGCCCTGCCCGCCCGGCGCCGCGAAATCACCTGTCACCGAGCTGCTCGCGATGTCCAGCACGACACTACCGGGCACGTCGCCCTGCGACATCTTGTAGGAGGCCGGCCCGGAAAGATCGAACACCACGCGCGTGTATTCAGGCCCCGCCCAGGCGCGGGCCGCTTTCACGTCGGCGGCCGAGGCGGAGGCAGCAGTGAACGTCGCGACGGCGGTCACGCACGCAAGGAGGCCAAGTTTGATAGTCATTCCCCTCATACGGCCCGGATTGAACTGCAAGCGCCCGACGAATGCAAGATGTTTTCCCTTGTTAATCCATAACCTGCGAACACTTCGTCAACTGACGTACAGGAATGTGATGCAACCGACGGCCGCGCGGGCGAAGAATCACCCGTATTTTCAGGGGCGAACCGCGTCACAAGGGGGAATGGGAGGCCGTTTACAGCTGCCGCGATGGGCCAGCGGCAAGGGAGGCCACGACGCGTTCGCCAAGTGGCGATTTCGGCGCCAGCCGAACGGCCCTGCCCGATTTTTCGTGGCGAAAGCTCAGCGCCATATCCACGGGCGGCAAGGCGCCCGCCCCCCGTTCCGGCCACTCTACCAGGACGATCGCCCCCGGCTCGGCAAGGCTGTCCAGGCCCAGCCACTCCAGCTCGCCCGGGTCGGCGATGCGATAGAGGTCCAGATGGAAGGCCTGGCGTTCACCAATCTCGTAGCCCTCGACAAGGCTGTACGTCGGGCTCTTGACCCGTTCACCAACCCCGAGAGCTTGAAGAAAGGCCCGGGCGAACGTGGTCTTGCCCGCGCCGAGGTCGCCGTAGAGAAACGCCACCAGCCCATTGGGCAGGGCCTTGGCAAGGCGACGGCCCAGCGCCATGGTGGCTTCCTCGTCCGCGAGGAACAGCTCGATGTCGTTCATGCGTCGAGCCCATTGACGAGACGACGAAGCGGCTCGAGCAGGTCACCGGCAAGCAGCCCGCGCTCGCCGTCCCGCGCAGCGACATCGCCAGCACGCGCGTGCAACCCCACACCAAGGCACGCTGCCTCGTAGGCATCGCAGCCCTGGCCCAGCAGTGCAGCGATGATGCCCGTCAGCGTATCGCCCATACCGCCGCTGGCCATGCCCGGATTGCCCCAGGGGCAGACGGCGACCTCGCCCGCAGGCGACGCGATCAGGCTGCCATTGCCTTTGAGCACCACGACCGCCTGAAAGCGCCGGGCCATGTCGCGCACGGCGGCGAAGCGGTCTGCCTGCACCGCCTTTGTGTCGATACCGAGCAGGCGCCCTGCCTCGCCCGGATGCGGCGTGAGCACGATCGTCCCGGGCAACGCGCGCTCCTGGGTATGCAGCAGGTTGAGGCCGTCGGCGTCGAGCACGGTCGGCAGGCCGGCATCGAGCGCCGTCGTCCACAGGGCATGGCCCCAGGCGGCCTGCCCGAGACCGGGACCCAGGGCGACCACCGATGCCTTTTCCAGCATGGGCTGCAAGGCCTGCGGGCCATTCACGCCATGCGCCATCAGTTCCGGGCGCGCCGCATTCATCGCCAGCACGTTCTCCTCGCGCGTGGCCACGCTGACCAATCCCGCGCCTGTACGCAGCGCGGCTTCGGCGGCCATGCGTACGGCGCCACCGGTGCCATGATCGCCGCCGATGGCGAGCACGTGGCCATTCGTGCCCTTGTTCGACTCGCGCGGCCGGGACGGCAGGTGCCCGGCAAGCAACAGGTGCGCGTCGGGGGTGTCGAATAGCGAATCCGGCAGTCCGAGGCTGTGGAGTTCGATATCGCCGGCAACTTCGCAGTGAAACGTGTGCAGGCCGCGCTTGTTCACGATGAAGGTCGCTGTCGCTGTGGCGCGTACGGCCACGCCGGGCGTCGCACCCGTGTCGGCGGACAGCCCCGAGGGAATATCGAGCGCGAGGATCGGTGCTCCGGCGGCGTTCATGGCCTCGATCGCGTCACGCGCCTGGCCATCGGGCGCCCGGTTCAGACCAGTGCCATAGATCGCGTCGACGATGACGTCCGGCGGGAGAAGCCTGGTCCCATCGGCGAGGGAGCTCAGCGTGCCACCGGCGGCAAGGAAGGCGTCGCGAGCCTGCGAGGCGTCGCTGCCATGGGGCTCGCCCAGGGCGATCAGGTCGACGGACAGCCCGGCCACGAGTGCGTCGCGGGCAACCAGGTAGCCATCGCCGCCGTTGTTGCCGGCACCGCAGACCACCCGCACCCGCCCGGCTCCGGGCCAGCGTCGGCGGAGCATGGCGAAGGCCGCCGCAGCCGCACGTGTCATCAGCTCGAAGCCGGGGATGCCAAGTTCCGCGGTCGCGCGCTGGTCGATGGCCCGGGCCTGTGCCGACGTGAAGAGAGCGATGCCGAGATGGGGTGCGGTCATCGGGGGATTATAGAAGGGGCAAGTAGAATGCACGTATGTCCGCTTCTCCCGCCATCGACTACGTCGCCCTCGCCATCGATATCAAAGGGTGGGCGCGCGAACTCGGCTTCGCCGACGTCGGCATCTCCGGCACCGATCTTGGTCACGACGAGGCCTACCTGGAGCGCTGGCTGGCAGACGGCCATCACGGCGAAATGGAATACATGGCCCGTCACGGCACACGCCGCAGCCGCCCCGCCGAACTCGAACCCGGCACGCTGCGCGTCGTCTCCGTACGCATGGACTACATTCCCCCCGGCACCGCGAATGCATGGGACGTGATCAACGACGGTGATAAGGCTTATGTGGCGCGTTACGCCCTCGGTCGCGACTATCACAAGGTCATGCGCCATCGGCTGCAGAAGCTGGCGGAAAAGATAGGCGAGCGCATAGGCGACTTCGGCTACCGCGCCTATGTCGACTCCGCACCGGTGCTCGAAAAGGCCCTGGCGCGTAACGCCGGCCTCGGGTGGATCGGCAAACATACCGTCGTGATCAACAAGCGCGCCGGCTCATATTTCTTCCTCGGCGAGCTCTATACGGATCTTCCCCTGCCGGTGGACCAGCCCGCTACGGCGCACTGCGGCAGCTGCCGCCGGTGCATCGACATCTGCCCGACACAGGCGATCGTCGCGCCTTACCGCCTCGACGCGCGCAAGTGCATCGCCTACCTCACCATCGAGCTCAAGGGCAGCATCCCCGAAGAACTGCGCGCACCTATCGGCAACCGGGTCTTCGGCTGCGACGACTGCCAGCTGATCTGTCCCTGGAACAAATTCGCCCAGGAAGCTACCGAACCCGACTTCGCCCCACGCCACAGCCTCGATGGCCCGAAGCTCGTGGACCTCTTCGCGTGGAGCGAAGCGGAATTCCTCTCCCGTACCGAGGGCATGGCGATCCGCCGCACAGGATACGAAGGCTGGCTGCGCAATCTCGCCGTGGGTTTGGGTAACGCGCCGACGAGTGACGAAATCCTCGCTGCGCTGGAAGCACGCGCGGATGATCCGTCGGAGGTCGTGCGCGAACACGTGGCGTGGGCTCGCGCGCAACATGCGACACGACTTGTTCCTTGATCCGCGCCTGCGGGGCAAAAAATGGTTCATCGCGGAGTCCCGGGGACGCCGAAGGCTTACGCCACGGCGAGCGCGGACGTAGCGGCGCAGAGTCTTCGGTGACGTAGCGGCGCAGAGCCTTCGGTGACGTAGCAGCGCAGAGCCTTCGGTGACGTAGCAGCGCAGAGCCTTCGGTGACGTAGCAGCGCAGAGCCTTCGGTGCCCACCCTCGCTGCTCAGACAGTCCTCCGCGTTTCGTATCGGAAAGTCCGCTGCGCGGACCATGTTCTGTGTGGCCTACGGCCGCTCCACTTGTGCGGAACTCGCCTCGAGGGTGGGCACCGAAGGCTCTCCCGAGCCCTGAGGTTCGCGTGGGTCGAGCCAAAGCGCGCGGCAGCATCGTCGGCCGGCACATCGGCACGCTGGCACAGGCGCGAGGAAGGTGTTCGGCAACCGGGTGCTAGCAACCGCGTCCGCATCGCCCCGGTGTTCCGGAAGCGGCCGGGGCCGACGACGGCACCATGCCACGGCTCGCCTTCCACCCAACCGTATCGTCGTGAGAGACCTTGGTGTCCACCCTCGAGGCGAGTTCCGCACAAGTGGAGCGGCCGTAGGCCAAATAGATACATGGGCCGCGAAGCGGCCTTCCGATCCGAACGCGGAGGACTGTCTGAGCAGCGAGGGTGGGCACCAAGGTCTCCCCCGCGAGACGCCCAAGTGTAGAGAGCGATGGCGAAGCCGAGCCATGCGCGAGGTGCGAGGTGCGAGGTGCGAGGTGCGAGGTGCGAACCAAAAAAAGCCCGGCACGAAGCCGGGCTCGGTTGCAACATGTGAGCACCGATCAGACCATGCCACCCGACTTCCGAACGATCAGCATCGCCATTTCCAGCGACTGCTCGTAGTTCAGGCGGGGATCGACCATCGAGCGGTAAGCGCGATCGAGGTCGCCCTCGACGAGGTCGCGGGCGCCGCCGAGGCACTCGGTGACATCTTCGCCGGTGAGTTCGAGATGCACACCGCCCAGGCGGGTGCCGGCTGCCGCGTGGATGTCGAAGGCCTGGTCGAGTTCGCCGGCAATGTTGGCGAAGCGGCGGGTCTTGTAGCCGTTGGTCGTGCTCTCGGTGTTGCCATGCATCGGGTCGGCAACCCAGAGCACGCGGCGCCCTTCCCTCTTTACCGCTTCGAGCAACGGCTGCAGATGCGTACCGATCTTGTCGTTACCCATGCGGTGGATCAGGGTCAGGCGGCCCGGCTCTTCGTTCGGATTCAGCACGTCGATCAGGCGCAGCAGATCGTCCGCCTGCACCGTCGGACCCACCTTCACCGCGATGGGATTACGGATGCCACGGAAATACTCGGTGTGAGCACCGTCGAGCGCCGCCGTGCGCATGCCGATCCACGGGAAGTGCGTGGACAGGTTGAACCAGCCATCCTGGCGCGGAACCTGGCGCGTGAGGGCTTCCTCGTAATGCAACAGCAGGGCTTCGTGCGAGGTGTAGAAATCGACGCGCGAGTAGCTGGAGATCGACTGACCCGCGAGTGTTTCCATGAAGCGTAGCGAGTCACCGATGCTGGCGACCATGCGCCGGTACTCGGCGGCGAGCGGCGAATGCTCCACCCACGCCAGGTCCCAGTACTCCGGATGATGCAGATCGGCGAAACCGCCATCGATGAGTGCGCGCACGAAGTTCATCGTCATCGCCGAGCGCGCGTGGGCCTTGATCAGGCGATTCGGATCCGCACGACGCGCTTCCGGAGTGAATTCCGGGCTGTTGACCAGGTCGCCACGGAAGGCTGGCAAGGTCACGCCGTCGCGCGTTTCGGTATCGGCCGAGCGCGGCTTGGCGTACTGGCCGGCAAAGCGGCCAACGCGAAGAACGGGCTTCTTCAGGCCGTGGACGAGCACCAGGCTCATCTGCAGCAGCACCTTGAGGCGATTGGAAATGATCGGGCTGTTGCAGTCCGCGAAACTCTCGGCGCAGTCGCCGCCCTGGAGCAGGAAGCGCTCGCCCTCCTGGGCCTCGGCAATGCGCTGCTTGAGGGCAAGGATCTCCCACGAAGTGACCAGCGGCGGAAGTTGGCCGAGCTGATCGAGGGCGCGGTTGAGCTCGTCGGCGTCGTTATACGTCGGCTGCTGGAGGGCGGTCCTCGACCGCCACGAACCCGGCGTCCAGTCGATGGACGGGGGTGCTACGGCTTTGAGGGAGTGCTGCATGACGGCGGTGCCTTCGTATATGCGCCTTGCACGGCGCGGGGAATCAACGGACGGTGCGACGAATGGCCAAGAGAGCCCAGACGGTCAGCACGACGAACCAGAACAGCGTCCAGCCGGGCATGGGAATGCCGAGGACCGGTTCGATCTTCGCGCATTCGCCGGACCCAGTGAACGCCAGTTTGAGCATCTTCGTAAACGGAAACGCGTCAAACAGGTAGCCGAGGCCCGGCCCACAGGCCGGGACGTCCGCCGCGGGAAGCGACTGCAGCCACAGATGCCTGCCTGCCGTAGCGATGCCCCAGAGTCCGCCCAGCGTGATCACGATGGCGTAGACAGCGCGAGCACCCGTCTTGCGAGGCGCATGCAGGCCACCGATCAGGAAGAACAGACCCATGGTGCACACCGCGATGCGCTGGAAGATGCACAACGGACACGGATCCAGATGCATGACGTACTGCGCGTACAGCGCGAATGCCATGAGGGCCACACAGACAACGAAACCGGCAAGGTAGCGACCGCGGAACGAGAGGTTCATAGGGGCGATATGGGGTGGGGAACGCCCACGTTAACCCTTTGTGCACGTGCTTGTCAGCAACTGTGTAAAGTTTCTTTTGTAACCATGGATCAATGGCTTGCGTAAGAATTACCGCAAATCCCCGGTCGCCGTCCCGAAACGAAAAAACCCCGGCAGGTCGCCCTGCCGGGGTTTCTTCGAATCAGCCCGTTAAGGCTTAATCAGCGTGCTTACTCGGCGTCGACCGCTTCGGTCTTGGCCGGGCGATCCACGAGTTCGACATACGCCATCGGCGCATGATCGCCGGGACGGAAGCCGCACTTGAGGATGCGCAGGTAGCCGCCGGGACGCTCGCGGTAGCGAGGACCGAGCTCAACGAAGAGCTTGCCTACAGCCTCTTTGTCGCGCAGACGCGCGAAAGCGAGGCGGCGATTGGCAACGCCATCGGTCTTGGAGAGCGTGATGAGCGGCTCGGCGACGCGACGGAGTTCCTTCGCCTTCGGAAGGGTGGTGCGGATAAGCTCGTGCTTGATCAGCGACGAAGCCATGTTCTTGAACATCGCTTCGCGGTGGCTGCTCGTGCGGTTGAGCTTGCGACCGGATTTCTGGTGGCGCATGGCGTTTACTCTCTAGGTCTATTGTTAGGAAAAGCCGTCGGAATGAAGCGGCTTCCCGCGGTTGCCCGCTATTCGAGGCTGTCAAAACGCCCCGTTATTAAGAGCACGGTCTCTATGGACCGTTCTGGACATCCGGTGGAAATACGCGAGGTATCCGCCGGTTCTTGCAAAGGATCGGGGCGATCGAAAAGCGATCGCCCCGTTTGAATCAGCCCAGCTGCATACCGTGGGAAAGACCCGGCGGCGGCCAGTTTTCGAGCTTCATGCCGAGAGCGAGACCACGCCCGCCCAGCACATCCTTGATTTCCGTCAGCGACTTCTTGCCCAGGTTCGGCGTCTTCAACAGCTCGACTTCGGTCTTCTGGACCAGGTCGCCGATGTAGTAGATGCTTTCGGCCTTCAGGCAGTTCGCCGAACGGACCGTCAGTTCGAGATCGTCGATCGGACGCAGCAGGAGCGGATCGAACCCGCCCTTCTCCGCCTTGGTCGAATCGCTCTCGCGGCGCGAGAAATCGCCGAAAACCGACAGCTGATCGTTGATGATTTCAGCAGCCTTGCGGACAGCGTCTTCAGCACCGATCGTACCGTTCGTCTCGATATCCAGAACGAGCTTGTCGAGGTTGGTGCGCTGCTCGACACGAGCGGCGTCCACTTCGTAAGCCACGCGCAGGACCGGCGCGAACGATGCGTCGAGCTGCAGACGGCCGATCGGCCGCGTCTCGTCATCCGGATGCTGGCGCGCGCTGGCCGGCTGGTAGCCGACGCCGCGACGCACCTTCAGACGCATGTTCAGTGCCACATCCTTGGTGAGGTGGCAGATCACGTGGTCCGGGTTGACGATTTCTACGGAATGGTCGACCGCGATGTCGCCTGCGGTGACCACGCCCTTGCCCTTCTTCGACAGCGTCAGGGTGACTTCGTCACCGCTGTGCTGACGGATGGCAACATCCTTGAGGTTGAGCAGGACTTCGATCACGTCCTCCTGCAGACCCTCAAGCGTGGTGTACTCGTGCAGCACGCCGTCGATTTCGACCTCGACGATGGCGCTGCCCGGGATCGAAGAGAGCAGCACGCGACGCAGCGCGTTGCCCAGGGTGTGACCAAAGCCACGCTCGAGCGGCTCGACCACCACCTTAGCGCGGTTCGCTCCAAGCTGCTCGACGCTGAGGCCACGAGGCCGCAGCACACTAGTTGACGAAACTGCCATGCAAGGCTCCGGTGAATTACTTCGAGTAAAGCTCGACGATCAGGGCTTCGTTGATGTCGGCCGGCAGATCACCGCGATCCGGCACAGCCTTGAACGTGCCTGCGAACTTCTTGCTGTCGACCTCGACCCACGACGGACGAAGGTCCATCGTGTCAAAGACCGTCGCTGCTTCCTGGACGCGCAGCTGGCCGCGAGCCTTTTCGGTCAGCGACACTTCGTCACCCGGACGGACGTGGTAGGAAGGCACGTTGACCTTCTTGCCATTGACCGTCACGGACTTGTGAGCGACGAGCTGACGAGCCTGGGCGCGGGTAACCGCGAAACCCATGCGGAATACGACGTTGTCGAGACGGCTTTCCAGGAGACGCAGCAGGTTTTCACCCGTGTTGCCCTTCTGGGTCGAAGCCTTGGTGTAGTAGTTGCTGAACTGACGCTCGAGCACACCGTAGATGCGCTTGACCTTCTGCTTTTCACGCAGCTGGACGGCGTAGTCGGACAGACGGGCGCGCTTGTTGGCGCCATGCTGACCGGGTTTGTTCTCGAGCTTGCACTTGGAATCAAGCGCGCGGGCCGGGCTCTTCAGACCGAGGTCGGCACCTTCACGACGCGCAAGTTTGCAGGTAGCTCCACGATAACGGGCCATGGGTATGCTCCTTAGACGCGACGCTTCTTGGGGGGACGGCAGCCGTTATGCGGAATCGGCGTGACGTCAATAATGTTGAGCACTTTGTAGCCCAACGCATTCAGCGAACGCACGGCCGACTCACGGCCCGGGCCTGGGCCCTTGATGCGAACTTCCACGGTCTTCACACCGTAGTCGCCAGCAGCGCGGCCAGCCTTTTCGGCTGCCACCTGTGCGGCGAACGGGGTCGACTTACGGGAGCCGCGGAAACCCGCGCCGCCTGCAGTCGCCCACGACAGGGCGTTGCCCTGGCGATCGGTGATCGTGACGATGGTGTTGTTGAAAGAAGCCTGCACGTGGGCCACGGCATCCGTGACAACGCGCTTGATCTTCTTTTTGGTTTTAACCGGCTTAGCCATAATCGGTATCCGTTACTTCTTGATCGGACGACGCGGACCCTTGCGGGTACGGGCGTTGGTACGCGTGCGCTGGCCGCGCACCGGCAGGCCGCGACGGTGGCGCAGGCCACGATAGCAACCGAGGTCCATCAGGCGCTTGACCGCCATACCGATCTCGCGGCGAAGATCGCCCTCGACCGTGTACTTGGCGATTTCGGCACGGATCTTCTCGACCTCACCTTCGCTAAGCGACTTGATGGGAGTGGTCGGAACCACGCCCGAGTCGACGCAAACCTTCTTCGCCCGCGAACGGCCGATTCCATAAATGCTCTGCAGGCCGACCCAGACATGCTTCTGGACCGGCAAATTGACACCCGCGATGCGCGCCATGATGTACTGTCTCCGATGCGTTTCGTGCGCGGTAAACGCGCAATTCTAACCTGAATTAACCTAAACGGGAAGTCCTGCGGCGCTGGGCGCCAAGGCCTCCCCTACTTGGGGATCTCCGCTGCGTCTCAGCTGCGACGGAGATTGGACTTCTTAAGCAGACTCTCGTACTGGTGGCTGACAAGATGGGCCTGGACCTGAGCCGTAAAGTCCATCACCACCACCACCACGATCAGCAGCGAAGTGCCGCCGAAATAGAACGGTACGTGCCAGGCGTTCTGCATGAACGTGGGCACCAGGCAGACCAGGACGATGTAAACCGCGCCAACACCGGTAAGCCGGGTCATGACGCCATCGATGTAGTCCGCCGTGGCGCGACCCGGACGGATGCCCGGAATCAACGCGCCCGAACGCTTGAGGTTATCGGCCGTTTCCTGCGAGTTGAACACGATCGCCGTATAGAAGAAGGCGAACCCGATCACCAGCACCGCAAACACGATGTCGTGCACCGGTTCACCCGGGCTCAGCGCCGTGGTCAACCACTGCAACCAACGCGACTGGTGGGCAGTGCCGAACCAGGTCGCCGCGGTCGCGGGGAAGAGCAAGAGGCTGGTCGCGAAGATCGGCGGAATGACACCCGCCATGTTGATCTTCAGCGGCAGGTGCGAAGTCTGGCGCTGGAACTGGCGCTGACTGCCCTGCTTCGCGTAGTTCACGGTGATACGCCGTTGGGCGCGCTCCATGAACACCACGAAAGCGGTCACCGCCAGGATCAGCGCGGTCACCATGAGCAGCTTCAGAACCGACAGCTCTCCGTTGTTCGCCATGGTCAGCGTGTGCGCGATGGCACCCGGGAGACCGGCCACGATACCGGCGAAGATCAGCATCGAAATGCCGTTGCCGATACCACGCTCCGTGATCTGCTCGCCGAGCCACATCAGGAACATCGTGCCGGCGGTGAGACCGACGACGGATGCCATGACGAAGCCCGCACCGGGCATATAGACCACCGGACCGCTCGCGCCGACCTGCTTCTGCAGGGCGACCGCGATGCCGAACGCCTGGAATGCCGCCAGGCCAACCGTGCCGAAGCGCGTGTACATGGTCATCTTGCGACGACCCGACTCGCCTTCCTTGCGCAGAGCCATGAGCGACGGAATGACCGAGCCCATCATCTGCACCACGATCGACGCCGAGATATACGGCACCACACCGAGAGCGAACACCGAGAATCGGGAAAGCGAGCCACCCGAGAACATGTTGACCATGTTCAACAGACCGCCGCCACCCTCAACCAGGCTGGTCATCGCCTCGGGATTCACGCCCGGAACGGGAATGAACGAACCGAGGCGGAAGACCACCAGCGCACCAATCAAGAAGAAGATGCGCTGACGAAGTTCCGTCAGTTTGCCCAGCGAGCCGAGCGTTGTGCCCTGCGCTGCTGCCACCTGATTACTCCACGCTGCCGCCGGCGGCTTCGATAGCCGCCTTGGCGCCGGCCGTCGCAAGCACGCCCGTGAGCTTGATCGCACGGGTGATTTCACCCTTGAGGACGATCTTGACCTTCTTCGCGCGGCTGGTCACGAGACCGGCAGCGTGGAGAGCGATCAGATCGATCGTGTCGACCTTCAGGGCAGCCAGCTGGTACAGACGCACTTCTTCGGTGTCGCGCTTCTTCAGCGAGCGGAAGCCAACCTTCGGCAGGCGACGCTGCAGCGGCATCTGGCCGCCTTCGAAACCGTAGCGATGCGTGCCACCGGCACGTGCATGCTGGCCCTTATGGCCGCGGCCGGCCGTCTTGCCGAGGCCGGAGCCGATACCGCGCGCGACGCGGGTACGGACCTTGCGAGCGCCCTTACCGGGACGTAGATCGTTAAGACGCATGATTCTTACTCCTCGACCCGAACCAGGTAGTAGACCTTATTGATAAGGCCACGGACCTGCGGGCTATCCTTCAGTTCGCGCACATCGTTGATGTGGCTCAGGCCCAGGGCCTTCACACTCAGACGATGACGACCCTGCACACCGCGCAGGCCCTTGACCAGGCGGACGCGGACGGTACCGCCAGCGGCGGTTTCGGTGTTCTTAGCCATTGCCGAGGACCTCTTCGATCGTCTTGCCACGCTTGGCGGCGATGCGCTTCGGCGATGCGACGGCCTGCAGACCCTTGATCGTCGCGCGGACGAGGTTGATCGGGTTACGCGAGCCGACGGCCTTGGCGAGCACGTCCTTCACGCCGACCACTTCGAGGACAGCGCGCATGGCGCCGCCGGCGATGACGCCGGTACCCTGGGAAGCGGGCTGCATGTAGACGCGGGCAGCACCGTGGTTGGCCTTGATGGCGTACCACAGCGTGCCCTGGTTCAGTTCAATCGTGACCATGTTGCGACGGGCGCGTTCCATAGCCTTGGAAATGGCGACCGGCACTTCGCGTGCCTTGCCATAACCAAAACCGACGCGGCCTTCGCCGTCGCCAACAACAGTCAGCGCGGTGAAGCTCATCTGGCGGCCACCCTTGACGGTCTTGGCCACGCGGTTGACGGCGATAAGCTTTTCAAGCATGCCGTCCGAATTTTCGCGATCTGTCGAGGACATCTCTTTTCCTGATAGCCCGGAATGATAGTTAGCCGGGACTTCTGTTTACGGCTCGGTCGCCGCTTGGAGTTGTAGGAGCTAAATCGGGCGACACCGACCCCGAAAGGCCGATGTCGTTGCCTGACGCCTCTTAGAACTTGAGGCCGGCTTCACGAGCCGCATCGGCCAGAGCCTTGATGCGACCGTGGTAACGGAAACCCGAGCGATCGAACGCGACTGCTTCGATACCGGCGGCCTTGGCGCGCTCGGCAACGATGCGGCCAACGGTGGTCGCGGCTTCCATGTTCTTCGTACCCTTCAGACCCTCGGCAACCGCGGACTGTACGGTCGAGGCGGCTGCCACGACGGTACCGTTCGGTGCGAAGACCTGGGCGTAGATGTGCTGACCGGTGCGATGCACGCTCAGGCGATGAACCGCGAGCTCACGGATGTGAGAGCGGGTCGACTTGGCGCGGCGCAGGCGGGAATCGTTCTTGTTCATCGTATTACTCCAGAAAGCGGATAGACCGATTAGGCCTTCTTGGCTTCCTTCAGGATGATCTTCTCGCCCGCGTAACGGACGCCCTTGCCCTTGTAAGGCTCCGGCGAACGGAAAGCACGGATCTTCGCCGCCGTCTGACCGACGAGCTGCTTGTCAGCGCCCTTGATCAGGATTTCGGTCTGCGTCGGGACTTCGATCGTGATGCCTTCCGGCGCCTCGAAGACGACCGGGTGCGAGAAGCCGAGCGACAGGTTGACGGCCTTGCCGGCAAGCTGTGCGCGGTAACCCACGCCGACCAGCTCGAGCTTCTTCTCGAAACCCGCGGTAACGCCCTGGACCATGTTGGCGACAACGGCGCGAGCCGTACCACCGAACTTATCGTCGGCGCCCTCGGCGAGAACGACGGTGGCGACGCCATTATCCTGCTGGAACGTAACGCCCGGCAGTTCGTGGGTCGTCAGCGTGCCCTTCGGGCCCTTGACGGAGACAGTACCGTTGGCGATCGAGATCTCGACGCCCTTCGGCAGATTGATAGGCAACTTGGCTACACGTGACATACGGGACTCCTTACGCCACCTGGCCGATGACTTCGCCGCCAAGACCCTTAGCACGGGCCTGAGCGTCGGTCAGGAGACCGGCGGAAGTCGAGATGATGGAGATGCCCAGGCCGCCGAGGACCTTCGGCAGCTCGTCCTTGCCGCGGTAGACGCGGAGACCGGAACGGCTGACACGGGAGATGGTTTCGATGGCCGGGAGGCCTTCGAAGTACTTCAGCTTGATCTCGAGGACCGGCTTGCCCGCTTCATCAGCGGAACGGGCGTCGAGGATATAACCCTCTTTCTGCAGGAGCTGCGCGAGGGCCAGCTTCATTTTCGACGACGGCATACGTACAACCGCTTTGCCAGATGCCTGGCCATTACGGATGCGCGTAAACAGATCGGCGATGGGATCAGTCATGCTCATAAGAAAACCCTTGAGAGTGCACCGATATCCGAATTACCGGAAATCTTCAAATTGTAAAGCCGACAGACGTCGGTCTGCGTTGCGCAGACCGACGACTATAACAGCTTGCCCCGCCAATGGCGAGTTTTTTACCAGCTAGCCTTACGCAGGCCCGGCACATCGCCGCGCATGGTGGCTTCACGAAGCTTGTTGCGACCAAGGCCGAACTTGCTGTAGACGCCACGCGGGCGGCCGGTCAGGGCGCAGCGGTTACGCTGGCGCGCCGGGCTGGCATCACGCGGGAGCTTCTGCAGCTTCGTCTGGGCTTCCATCTTTTCCTCATACGAGGCAGTGGAGCTCAGGACGACCGCCTTCAGTTCGGCACGCTTGGTAGCGAACTTCTTGACGAGCTTGGTGCGCTTAACATCGCGCTGGATCATCGAGGTCTTAGCCATGTTCTACCTGTAATCAGTTGCGGAACGGGAAGCTGAAAGCTTCCAGCAGCGCCTTGGCTTCTTCGTCGGTCTTGGCGGTGGTGGTGATGGAAATATCCATACCGCGCAGCGCATCAACCTGATCGAAGTCGATTTCCGGGAAAATGATCTGTTCCTTGATGCCGAAGTTGTAGTTACCACGGCCATCGAAAGCACGACCCGAGACACCACGGAAGTCGCGCGTACGCGGCAGCGAGATGTTGATCAGGCGATCCAGGAATTCCCACATCTGGGCACGACGCAGCGTGACCTTGCAACCGATCGGCCAACCGTCACGGATCTTGAACGAAGCGACCGACACGCGGGCCTTCGTCGTGATCGGCTTCTGGCCGGCGATCTTGGTCATATCGGCGACCGCGTTCTCGAGGATCTTCTTGTTACCGGCGGCTTCGCCGACGCCCATGTTGAGCGTGATCTTCGAGATGCGCGGGACTTCCATGACGTTCTGGTAACCGAAGCGCTCAGTGAGCTTCGACATTACCGACTCTTTGTAAAACGTTTCAAGGCGGGTCATGACTTCGGTTCCTTACGCGTCGACGACTTCGCCAGAACGGAACACGCGCACTTTGCGCCCGTCCTCGAGCGTCTTGGTGCCAGCGCGCTCGCCCTTGTTCGTGGCGGAGTTGAAGAGCTGTACGTTGGAGATATGGATCGAAGCTTCACGCTCGACGATACCGCCAGGCTGGTTGGCCTGGGGGTTCGGCTTGGTGTGACGCTTGACGAGGTTGACGTTCGAGACGACAACGCGCTCTCCGTCGACACGCAGCACGTCGCCGCGCTGTCCCTTGTTCTTGCCGGTGGTGACTACGACGTTGTCACCCTTGCGGATACGGTTCATGTCTGGCCTCCGCTCAGAGCACTTCAGGCGCGAGCGAGACGATCTTCATGAACTTCTCGGTGCGCAGCTCGCGGGTGACCGGCCCGAAAATACGGGTACCGATCGGCTCGAGCTTATTGTTGAGGAGGACAGCTGCGTTACCGTCGAAACGGATAACGGAGCCATCGGCGCGGCGAACACCCTTGGCGGTACGAACCACCACGGCATTGTAAACCTCGCCCTTCTTGACCTTACCGCGAGGAATGGCGTCCTTGATGGTCACCTTGATGACATCACCAACGCTGGCGTAACGGCGCTTGGAGCCGCCGAGCACCTTGATGCACATCATTTCCTTCGCGCCGCTGTTGTCAGCTGCGGAAAGCGTGCTCTGTACCTGAATCATGGCAGCTCTCCTTAGACTTCAGCGCGCGTGATGATTTCGACCACGCGGTGATGCTTGGTCTTCGACAGCGGACGGCATTCCGCGATGCGCACCAGGTCACCTTCGTTCGCACCGGTCTCGTCATGTGCGTGAAGCTTCGTGGAGCGACGGATGATCTTGCCGAGCAGCCAATGCTGCACCTGGCGCTCGATCAGCACGGTCACGGTCTGGTTCATTTTGTTGCTGATGACGCGACCCGTAAGGGTACGCGCGGTCTTCTTGATTTCGCTCATGTCCGCCGTCCTTACTTCTTAGCGCCGAGCACGAACTTCGTGCGGGCGATGTCACGCCGAACGCGGCGCAGCTGGTGCGGCTGGGTGAGCTGACCGGAGCCTTTCTGCATGCGCAGATTGAACTGCTCCTTGCGAAGGTCCAGCAGATCCTGCTTGAGCTCGTCCGCCGACTTCTGGTTGATATCTTTGCTGGCCATTACATCACCGCCCTGGAGACGAACTGAGTCTGCACGGACAGCTTGGCTGCCGCCAGGCGGAACGCTTCGCGTGCCGTCGTCTCGTCGACACCTTCGATTTCATAAAGCATGCGGCCAGGCTGGATCGGGGCGACCCAGAACTCGACGCTACCCTTACCCGCACCCATTCGAACTTCGATGGGCTTACGGGTGATCGGCTTGTCCGGGAACACGCGGATCCAGAGCTTGCCGCCACGCTTGACGAAGCGCGTAATGCAACGACGGGCCGCTTCGATCTGACGTGCGGTCAACTGACCGTGCGTCGTCGCCTTGAGGCCGTACTCGCCGAAGCTCACGAGGTTGGAGTTGAATGCAAGGCCGTCATTACGACCCTTATGCATCTTGCGGTACTTGGTACGCTTAGGTTGCAACATGGCAACACTCCTTACTTGGCCGTCCGCTCGCGGCGGTTTTCACCACCATCGCGACGCGACTGCTGAGGCTGCTGTTCTTCCTTCGACTCGGCGGTAGCTGCTGCCAGATCGAAGATCTCGCCCTTATAGACCCATACCTTGACACCGATGATGCCGTACTGGGTCTTGGCTTCGGCGGTGCCGTAGTCGATGTCCGCACGCAGGGTGTGCAGCGGAACGCGACCTTCACGGGACCACTCGGAGCGGGCGATCTCGGCGCCATTCAGACGGCCGGAGACGTTGATCTTGATGCCCAGGGCACCGAGGCGCATCGCGTTACCGACCGAGCGCTTCATGGCGCGGCGGAACATGATGCGACGCTCGAGCTGCTGAGCAATCGACTCGGCTACAAGCTGGGCGTCGAGCTCCGGCTTACGGACTTCGCTGACGTTGATGTGCGTCGGAACGCCCATCATGTCGGTGACTTCCTTACGCAGCTTCTCGATGTCCTCGCCCTTCTTGCCGATCACCACGCCCGGACGGGCGGTGTGAATCGTCACGCGGGCGGTCTTGGCCGGACGCTCGATCTGGATCTTCGAGATACCGGCAGCGGCGAGCTTCTTGCGGAGCATCTCGCGGACCTTGAGGTCAGCTGCGAGATAGACCGCATATTCGCCCTTATTGGCGTACCACTTCGAGTTCCAATCCTTGGCAATGCCGAGGCGGATACCGGTGGGATGTACTTTATGACCCATCGTGTCTTACCCCAGTCAGTTGCCAACAACCACAGTAACGTGGCTGGTGCGCTTCAGGATGCGCGAACCGCGGCCTTTGGCGCGGGCGTACATACGCTTCATCGCCGGACCTTCGTCTACGAAGATACGGACGACCTTCAGCTCGTCCACGTCGGCGCCGAGATTGTTTTCGGCGTTGGCGACGGCGGAGAGCAGCACCTTGCGAACAAGGTGAGCGGCCTTCTTGTTGGTAAAGGCGAGCACGTCGCTGGCTCGGCCCACGGGCATACCGCGGACCAGGTCAGCCACCAGGCGTGCCTTCTGCGCCGAAATGCGGGCGCTGCGCAGGATCGCTTTGGCTTCAGTGCTCATCACTTGCCCTTCTTGTCGCCGGCGTGGCCCTTGTACGTGCGGGTCACCGCGAACTCGCCGAGCTTATGCCCGACCATGTTCTCGTTGATCAACACAGGCACGTGCTGGCGGCCGTTGTGGATGGCGATGGTCAGACCGACCATCTCCGGCAGGATCATCGAACGACGCGACCAGGTCTTGATCGGACGCTTGTTATTGGCGGAAACGGCGGCTTCCACCTTTTTCACGAGGTGCAGGTCGACAAACGGACCTTTTTTTAGAGAGCGCGGCATGATCGTTTCCTAATTACTTGCGACGACGCACGATGAACTGCTGGGTGCGCTTGTTGTTACGCGTCTTGTAACCCTTGGTCGGGGTACCCCACGGGCTGACCGGGTGACGGCCGCCAGAGGTCTTGCCTTCACCACCGCCATGCGGATGGTCGACCGGGTTCATCACCACGCCGCGAACCGTCGGACGGATACCCGCCCAGCGCTTCTTACCGGCCTTGCCGAGCTTGCGCAGGCTGTGCTCCGAGTTGCCGACTTCACCAATGGTGGCGCGGCATTCAACCGGGACGCGACGCATTTCGCCGGAGCGAAGACGCAGCGTTGCATAACCCTGCTCACGAGCGACCAGCTGGACCGACGCACCGGCGGAACGCGCAATCTGCGCACCCTTGCCCGGCTTCATCTCGATGCAGTGGATCGTCGAACCGACCGGGATCGAACGAAGCGGCAGGCAGTTGCCCGGCTTGATCGGGGAGTCGGAGCCCGACACGAGACGGTCACCCACCGCCACGCCCTTCGGCGCGATGATGTAGCGGCGCTCGCCATCGGCGTAGCACAGCAGCGCGATGTGCGCGGTGCGGTTCGGGTCGTATTCAAGACGCTCGACAACGGCGGCAATGCCTTCCTTGTCGCGCTTGAAATCGATGATGCGGTATGCCTGCTTATGACCGCCGCCGCGATGACGCGTGGTGATGCGACCGTAGTGGTTGCGGCCACCCGTCTTCGACTGCGATTCGGTCAGGGGCGCGTAAGGTGCGCCCTTGTGCAGACCTTCGGTCCGCACGCTGACAGCGTCGCGGCGTCCCGGGGAGGTCGGCTTGTGAGTGATCAGTGCCATCTCAATTCAACTCCTGGCTCAGGCCTTGGCCGACACGTCGATCGTGTGACCGTCGGCGAGGCGCACGTAGGCTTTGCGCTTGCCCTGGCGGTTGCCAGTGCGAAAGCGGAACGACTTGACCTTGCCCTTTGTGTTGACGAGGTTCACGTCCACGACTTTGACGTCGAAGAGGTGTTCCACCGCTGCACGGACATCGGCCTTGGTCGCTTCAGGCGCCACGACGAAAACGTACTGGTTGTTCTCAGCAAGGCGAGCCGACTTCTCAGAGATGTGCGGCGCGCGAAGCGTATTGAGCGTGCGTTCAGTGCTCATGCGAGCCACTCCTCGACTTTCTTGACCGCGTCCACCGTCATGACGACGAAGTCGCTACCGACGAGGCTGACCGGATTCAGGGCCAGAACGTCGACGACGTGGATGTACGGAATATTGCGAGCGGACAGGTAGAGCGCTTCGGTGGCATCTTCCGACACCAGCAGCACACGACCCTTGACTTCGAGCTGGGCCAGCTTGGCGATCATGCCCTTGGTGCTCGGGGCTTCGATCGACAGCTCGGGGACAACCTTCAGGCGACCCTGACGGGTCAGCTCGGCAACGATCGAACGGATCGCCACACGATAAGCCTTGCGGTTGACCTTCTGCTCGAAGCTACGCGGCTTCGCTGCGAACGTCCTACCACCACCGACAAAGATCGGAGCGCGGTAATCGCCGTGGCGAGCGCCGCCGCCCTTCTGCTTCTTGAACTTCTTGGTCGTACCGGACATCTGACCGCGAGACAGCTGAGCCTTCGTACCGGCACGGCCAGCCGCCTGATAGGCGGTGACAACCTGGTGCACGAGGGCCTTCTTGTACTCGCCGCCGAACACTTCGTCCGACACGGTGAGCGCCTTGGCGCCAATAACGTTGAGTTCCATGGCGTCTCTCCTCAGCCCTTGGTCGTCGGACGAATCACGACGTCACCGCCCGGCGCGCCAGGGACTGCGCCCTTGACTGCGATCAGGTGGCGCTCGGCGTCGACCTTGACAACTTCGAGACCCTGCTGGGTGCGATTGACCGCGCCCATGTGGCCCGACATCTTTTTACCAGGAAACACGCGACCCGGCGTCTGGCGCTGACCGATCGAGCCAGGGGCGCGATGCGACAGCGAGTTACCGTGAGTAGCATCGCCCATCTTGAAATGGTGACGCTTGATGGTGCCCTGGAAACCCTTACCCTTCGACACGCCTGCGACGTCGACCGTCTGACCGACGGTGAACACGTCGTCAGCCTTGATCTCGGTGCCGATCGCGTACTTGCCTGCGTCTTCCGCGGACACGCGGAATTCCCACAGGCCGCGACCCGGCTCAACCTTGGCCTTGGCGTAGTGACCCTTTGCGGGGGCCGTCAGCAGCGACGCGCGCTTGACGCCGGTCGTAACCTGCACCGCGCTGTAGCCGTCGTTTTCTTCGGTCTTCACCTGCGTCACACGATTCGGGGTCGCTTCAATCAGCGTCACCGGAATCGAGCGGCCGTCTTCGGTGAAGAGCCGGCTCATGCCGCATTTGCGGCCAACTAGTCCGATACTCATCTTCGTATCCTTTATTCCGCTCAGCCGAGCTTGATCTGCACGTCAACGCCAGCCGCAAGATCGAGCTTCATGAGCGCGTCCACGGTTTTGTCGTTGGGGTCGATGATGTCAAGAACGCGCTTGTGAGTACGGGTTTCGTACTGGTCGCGGGCATCTTTATCGACGTGCGGCGACACCAGAATGGTGTAGCGCTCAATCTTGGTCGGCAGGGGGATCGGGCCGAGGACCGTAGCGCCGGTGCGCTTGGCCGTCTCGACGATCTCGCTGGCCGAACGATCGATCAGACGATGATCGAACGCCTTGAGCCGAATGCGAATCTTTTGGTTCGCCATAAAAACCGTGTCCTGTTATCGAAAGAACGTTCTTGTGATTCGGAATGGCTTCTCGCCACCCCGCACAACCCATTTACCTAACTACGGGTGCCGCAACGGGCCACCCTGGAACGGTAAAACCGCCCGGAATGACCCGAAAAAGTCAGGCAGACCGAGTTATCGGCCTGCCCAGACAGAAAAGTATAGAATACACAACGAATTGGGTCAACAGAGCTTCCGCCCCGTGGCCCGTTGGCACTCTATCCGGCATCCTTGCCTGCGAACTCGAAGCACATTCCGTGCACCTCATTTCGCTGTGTGTCGGCACCTTCAGAAGGCACTCGACCGATATAACCCGACGAATATATCTGATCAGAAAGAAAAAAGGAAGTCCTTTTTTCATATGTACGCGTAGGAGCCGATTCATCGACGAAAACGACATGTGGGAGCCGCTTCAGCGGCGATAGCCAGGTCGCTGCCCCCATCGCCGGCAAAGCCGGCTCCCACAAAGAACCAAAAAAAAACGAAGGCCCGAAGGCCTCCGTTTTCGATACCCGGGCAGGTCACCCTGCCCTTGGCGATCGTTCTTACTTGTTGATCTTCGCCACGACGCCGGCGCCGACGGTACGACCGCCTTCACGGATCGCGAAACGCAGGCCTTCGTCCATGGCGATCGGGAAGCCCAGCGTGACGTTGATCTTCACGTTGTCGCCCGGCATCACCATCTCGACGCCTTCCGGCAGCTTGATCGAACCGGTCACGTCCGTGGTACGGAAGTAGAACTGCGGACGATAGTTGCTGAAGAACGGCGTGTGACGGCCACCCTCGTCCTTCGACAGGATGTACACCTCACCCTCGAACTCGGTGTGCGGCGTGACCGACTTCGGAGCTGCCAGCACCTGGCCGCGCTCGACGTCTTCACGCTTCAGACCGCGGACCAGCACGCCGACGTTGTCACCGGCCTGACCCTGGTCGAGCAGCTTGCGGAACATTTCCACACCCGTGACCGTGGTCTGCTGGGTGTCCTTCAGGCCAACCACTTCAGCCGCATCACCGACCTTGACGATACCGCGCTCGACGCGACCGGTCAGCACCGTACCGCGACCGGAGATGGAGAACACGTCTTCCACCGGCAGCAGGAACGGCTTGTCGATCACGCGCACCGGCTCCGGGATCCAGCTGTCGAGTGCGTCGACCAGCTTGACGATCGACGGCACGCCGATCTCGGACTGGTCGCCATCAAGAGCAAGGCGGGCCGAACCGTGGATGATCGGGGTGTCGTCGCCCGGGAACTCGTACTTCGACAGCAGTTCGCGCACTTCCATCTCGACCAGCTCGAGCAGCTCGGCGTCGTCGACCATGTCAGCCTTGTTCAGGAACACGACGATGTACGGCACGCCGACCTGACGCGAGAGCAGGATGTGCTCGCGGGTCTGCGGCATCGGGCCGTCAGCGGCCGAGCACACCAGGATCGCGCCGTCCATCTGCGCCGCACCGGTGATCATGTTCTTGACGTAGTCAGCATGTCCCGGGCAATCGACGTGGCCGTAGTGGCGCATCGGCGATTCGTATTCGACGTGGGCGGTCGAGATCGTGATGCCGCGTGCCTTCTCTTCCGGCGCAGCGTCGATCGAACCGTAGTCCTTGAATTCACCGCCAAAACGCTCGGCACCGATCTTGGTCAGTGCTGCCGTCAGCGTGGTCTTGCCGTGATCGACGTGACCGATGGTGCCGACGTTGACGTGCGGCTTCTTGCGCTCGAACTTACCCTTTGCCATGACCTGAAACCTCGAAAAAAAACGTTATAAGTTTAAGAGAAGAAGCCCTTATCAGGACCTCTTCATGACCTCATCGGCGACATTGCTGGGCGCCGGATCGTAATGGTCGAATTCCATCGTGAACGTGGCGCGACCCTGCGACAGCGAGCGAATCGTAGTCGCGTAACCGAACATTTCACCAAGCGGAATCATCGCATTGATCGTATTGCCCGACGGCGTTTCTTCCTGACCGGTCAGCATGCCGCGACGGCGCGAGATATCGCCCATCACGTCACCGACGTAGTCAGGCGGCGTCACAACTTCGACCTTCATGATCGGCTCGAGCAGTACCGGCTTGGCCTTCGCGAAGCCCTGCTTGAACGCCATCGACGAGGCGAGCTTGAACGCCATTTCCGACGAATCGACGTCATGGTACGAACCGAAGACGAGCTTCACCTTCACACCGACGACCGGGAAGCCCGCGAGCGGACCGCTCGTGATCGTCTCGCGCAGGCCCTTTTCGACCGAGGGAATGAATTCCTTCGGAATCACGCCACCAGAGATGTCGTTGATGAAAAGGAAGTCGTCCTTGATCGTGAGCTTCGGATCGGCACGATCGGCATCGGTGATCGGCGACAGTTCGATCACGACGTGACCGTACTGACCCTTACCACCGGACTGCTTGGCGTGCTTGTAATCCGACTTGACGTCCTGCAGCTGAATCGTTTCGCGATAAGCCACCTGCGGCTTGCCGACGTTGGCTTCGACGTTGAACTCGCGACGCATGCGGTCCACCAGGATGTCCAGGTGAAGCTCGCCCATGCCCGAGATGATCGTCTGGCCCGACTCTTCGTCCGTCTTGACGCGGAACGACGGATCTTCCGCGGCCAGACGGCCGAGGGCGACACCCATCTTTTCCTGGTCCGACTTGGTCTTCGGCTCGACCGCCATCGAGATCACCGGTTCCGGGAACGTCATACGCTCCAGGGTGATGATGTGATCCTGTGCGCAGAGCGTGTCACCGGTCGTGACGTCCTTGAGGCCGACCGCTGCGGCGATATCGCCAGCGCGGACTTCCTTCAGTTCGTGACGCTCGTTGGCGTGCATCTGCAGCATGCGGCCGATGCGCTCTTTCTTCGACTTGACCGGGTTGTACACCGGGTCACCGGCGTTCAGCGTGCCCGAATAGACACGGAAGAACGTCAGCGCGCCGACGAACGGGTCGGTCATGATCTTGAACGCCAGTGCCGAGAACGGAGCATCGTCCTTCGCTTCGCGGGTGTCCGGCTTCTCGTCTTCGTCGACACCTTCGACCGGCGGACGATCGAGCGGCGACGGCAGCAGGTTGACCACTGCGTCGAGCATGGCCTGGACGCCCTTGTTCTTGAACGCCGTGCCGCAGAGGACCGGAATGATCTCGCTGCGCAGGGTGCGCAGACGCAGACCTTCGATGATCTCCAGCTCGGTCAGCTCTTCGCCGCCAAGGTACTTGTCCATGTACTCTTCCGACGCTTCCGCGGCGGCTTCGATCATCTCGGTACGGGCCTTCTGCGACTGCTCGAGGAGCTCAGCCGGAATTTCCTTGTACTCGAACTTCATGCCCTGGGATTCCATGTCCCAGTTGATCGCCTTCATCTTGAGGAGATCGACGACGCCGTCGAAGTTGTCTTCGGCACCGATCGGCACCTGCATCGGCACCGGATGGGCGCCAAGGCGGGACTTCAGCTGGCCAACGACCTTGTCAAAGTTCGCGCCGGTGCGGTCCATCTTGTTGACGAACGCGATACGCGGAACCTTGTACCGGTTGGCCTGACGCCAGACGGTCTCGGACTGCGGCTGCACACCACCCACGGCACAGAGCACGAACACCGCACCGTCGAGCACGCGGAGCGAACGCTCCACTTCGATGGTGAAGTCGACGTGTCCCGGGGTGTCGATGATGTTGAAGCGGTGCTCGGGCAGCGAACGATCCATGCCCTTCCAGAATGCCGTGGTGGCAGCGGAAGTGATGGTAATGCCGCGCTCCTGCTCCTGCTCCATCCAGTCCATCGTCGCCGCACCGTCATGCACCTCGCCAATCTTATGACTGACACCGGTGTAGAACAGGATGCGCTCCGTGGTCGTGGTCTTGCCGGCATCGATGTGAGCCATGATGCCGAAGTTGCGGTAGCGCTCGATGGGAGTGGTGCGTGCCACGGTCTTTCCTCAATCTGAAGCTGTAGTAATTACCAGCGGTAATGCGAGAAGGCCTTGTTGGCCTCTGCCATACGATGCGTTTCTTCGCGCTTCTTGACGGCGCCGCCGCGGGATTCCGAGGCTTCGAGCAGTTCGGCGGCCAGCTTGCGCGGCATGGACGTCTCGCCGCGCTTGCGCGCTGCGTCGATCACCCAACGCATGGCAAGCGCCATACGACGGCCCGGACGGACTTCGACCGGCACCTGGTACGTGGCACCGCCAACGCGACGCGACTTCACCTCGACGGCCGGGGCGATGTTGCCCAGGGCCTTCTCGACGAGCTGCACCGGCTCACCATGCTTTTCGCTGATGTGCTGGAGGGCGCCGTAGACAATGGCTTCGGCAACGGACTTCTTACCGGACTTCATCACCATATTGATGAAGCGGGCAATCAGCTGGCTTCCGTGCTTCGGGTCCGGGAGGACCACACGGGCGGGATGGGAACCTTTACGCGACATAATTCTTGTCCTTTGCTCAGCTCTTCGGGCGCTTGGCGCCGTACTTCGAGCGCGACTTGCGACGCTTGGTCACGCCGGCGCAGTCGAGACTGCCGCGAACCGTGTGGTAACGCACACCCGGGAGATCCTTGACGCGACCGCCACGGATCAGGACCACCGAGTGCTCCTGGAGATTATGACCTTCGCCACCGATGTAGCTGATGACTTCGAAACCGTTGGTGAGGCGCACCTTGGCAACCTTACGCAGCGCCGAGTTCGGCTTCTTCGGGGTGGTCGTGTAAACGCGCGTGCAGACGCCGCGACGCTGCGGGCTGCTCTGCAGGGCCGGCGACGCGCTCTTGTACGCCTTCGGGCTGCGGGCTTTGCGAACCAACTGGTTGACTGTCGTCATGCGAAGCTATTCCTGAGAAACATAAAGGCAGACCGAATGATCGGCCCGCCAGATAAGCGTTGTTGACGTGTGCCTCCCGCTAAGCGGGGTTGGCACCCATCGTCCGTGATTCCGAACACGAGGCGCATCCTTGCGCCTCATTTCGTATGTACAAGCAAAACCCGGATCGGGCCTTACTCGGCGCTATCGTTGGACCCGGCGGAGGCCTCTTCGAACGTGACGACCGGGGTCGAACCCGAGAGGGTTTCGAGCTCCGAGGCCGTCAGACCGCCCTGGCTACGACGCGAGGCGTGGTATGCCAGACCCGTACCCGCAGGGATTAGCCGTCCAACAATAACATTTTCCTTAAGGCCACGCAACGTGTCGCGGGTGCCACGAACCGCCGCTTCCGTGAGGACGCGGGTGGTTTCCTGGAACGAAGCCGCCGAAATGAACGATTCGGTGGCCAGCGACGCCTTGGTGATACCCAGCAGGATCGACTCGAACCCGGCCCGACGCTCGCCCCGCTTTTCGGCGCGATCGTTTTCCTCGTTGATCCGGACCCGCTCGATCTGCTCACCGCGCAGGTAGGTGCTGTCACCCGCCTCGGTGATCTCGACCTTGCGCAGCATCTGGCGAATGATCGCTTCGATGTGCTTGTCGTTGATCTTCACGCCCTGCAGGCGGTAGACGTCCTGGATTTCCTTGACCAGGTACGAGGCCAGCGGCTCGACACCCAGCAAACGCAGGATATCGTGCGGATTCGGCTCGCCGTCGACGACGGTTTCGCCCTTCTCCACGTGCTCGCCTTCGAACACGATGACCTGACGCCACTTGGGAATCAGCTCCTCGTGCTCGTTGCCGTCCACATCCTTGATGATCAGACGCTGCTTGCCCTTGGTGTCCTTGCCGAAGCTGACGATACCCGAGCGCTCCGCGAGGATCGCCGGCTCCTTCGGCTTGCGGGCTTCGAACAGATCGGCAACGCGCGGCAGACCACCGGTGATGTCGCGGGTCTTCGAGGTTTCCTGCGGGATACGGGCGACGACGTCACCCACGCCCACTTCGGTACCGTTCTGGATCGACACGATCGCGCCGGCCGGCAGGAAGTACTGGGCCGCGATGTCCGTACCCGGCAGCTTGAGCTCACGGCCCTTGCTGTCTTCCAGGCGGACGATCGGGCGCAGATCCTTGGCCTGCGTACCACGACGCTTCGGATCGGTGACTACCGCCGACTCGAGGCCGGTCAGTTCGTCGGTCTGCGACTGGACGGTGATGCCATCGATGAAGTCGATGAAGCGCACCACGCCCGCCACTTCCGTGACGATCGGATGGGTATGCGGATCCCAGTTGGCCACGGTCTGGCCGGACTTGACCGGGTCGCCATCCTTCACCGCGATGGTCGCGCCGTAAGGCACCTTGTAACGCTCGCGCTCGCGACCGTTCGAGTCGATGACGCTGACTTCGCCCGAACGCGAGACGGCGACCAGGTGACCCTGGCTGTGCTCGACCGACTTCAGGTTGTTGAACTTCAGCGCACCGGTCGTACGGATCGTGACGTTATCCACTGCCGCCGCACGGGACGCCGCACCACCGATGTGGAACGTGCGCATCGTGAGCTGGGTACCCGGCTCACCGATCGACTGAGCGGCGACCACACCCACGGCCTCACCCATGTTGACCAGGTGACCGCGAGCAAGATCGCGGCCGTAGCACAGGGCGCACACGCCATGGCTGGCGCGGCAGGTGATCGGCGAACGCACCTTGATCAGCTGCACGCTGGCCTTGTCGAGCTTGTCGACCAGGTACTCGTCGAGCAGGGTGTCGCGGGTCACGATGGCCTGGTCGTCGTCGCCGGGGGCGTAGACGTCCTCGACCACGACGCGACCGAGCACGCGCTCGCGCAACGGCTCGACCACGTCACCGCCTTCGACGATCGGGGACATCATGACGCCGTCTTCCGTGCCGCAATCGTGCTCGGTGATGACGACGTCCTGCGCCACGTCGACGAGACGACGGGTGAGGTAACCGGAGTTCGCGGTCTTCAGCGCCGTATCCGCGAGACCCTTACGGGCACCGTGGGTGGAGTTGAAGTACTGCAGCACGTTCAGGCCTTCACGGAAGTTCGCCTTGATGGGCGTCTCGATGATCGAGCCGTCCGGGCGAGCCATCAGGCCACGCATACCCGCCAGCTGACGAATCTGCGCCGCGCTACCACGCGCGCCGGAGTCCGCCATGATGTACAGCGAGTTCATGGACTTCTGGTTGACCGTCTTGCCGTCGGCGTCCTGCACCTTCTCGGTACCGATACCGTCGATCATCGCCTTGGCGACGAGTTCGTTGGTACGGGACCAGATGTCGACGACCTTGTTGTAGCGTTCGCCGGCGGTCACGAGACCCGACTGGTACTGCTCCTGGATCTCGACGACTTCCTTCTCGGCTTCCTCGAGGATGCCCTTCTTCTCAGCCGGGATCTTCATGTCGTCGATACCGATGGAGATACCGGCGCGCGTCGCGAAACGGAAGCCGGTGTACATCAGCTTGTCGGCGAACACCACCGATTCCTTCAGGCCGAGCAGACGGTAGCTCTGGTTGATCAGGCGCGAGATGTTCTTCTTGGTCAGCTCGGTATTGACCAGCGCGAACGGCAGGCCCTCCGGGATGATTTCCATCAGCAGGGCACGGCCGACCGTCGTATCGACGATGGCGGTACGCGAGGAGGTTGCACCCTCTTCGTCCTGCTCGGTGATGTGGATGCGGACCTTGACCTTGGCGTGCAGCTCGACGGCGCGGTTATCGTACGCACGACGCACTTCGGCGACGTTCGCGAACACCATGCCGGCGCCCTTCACGTTGATCAGCTCGCGCGTCATGTAGTACAGGCCGAGCACGACGTCCTGCGACGGCACGATGATCGGCTCGCCGTTGGCCGGCGACAGGATGTTGTTCGACGACATCATCAGGGCGCGGGCTTCGAGCTGTGCCTCGATCGACAGCGGCACGTGGACGGCCATCTGGTCACCGTCGAAGTCGGCGTTGAATGCCGTACACACGAGCGGATGCAGCTGGATCGCCTTACCTTCGATGAGGACCGGCTCGAACGCCTGGATACCCAGGCGATGCAGGGTCGGGGCACGGTTGAGCATGACCGGATGTTCGCGGATCACGTCTTCCAGGATGTCCCACACCTGGGCCTCTTCGCGCTCGACGAGCTTCTTCGCGGCCTTGATGGTCGTGGCTTCACCACGAGCCTGCAGCTTGGCGAAGATGAAGGGCTTGAACAGCTCAAGCGCCATCTTCTTCGGCAGGCCGCACTGGTGCAGGCGCAGCGTCGGGCCGACCACGATGACCGAACGGCCCGAGTAGTCGACGCGCTTGCCGAGCAGGTTCTGGCGGAAGCGACCCTGCTTGCCCTTGATCATGTCAGCCAGCGACTTCAGCGCGCGCTTGTTCGTGCCGGTGATGGCACGACCGCGACGGCCGTTGTCGAGCAGCGCATCGACCGATTCCTGCAGCATGCGCTTCTCGTTGCGGACGATGATGTCCGGCGCAGCGAGTTCGAGCAGGCGCTTCAGGCGGTTGTTACGGTTGATGACGCGGCGGTACAGGTCGTTGAGGTCGGAGGTCGCGAAGCGACCGCCGTCCAGCGGCACGAGCGGACGCAGGTCCGGCGGCAGCACGGGAAGGACGGTCATGACCATCCATTCCGGCTTGTTGCCAGACTCGAGGAACGCCTCGATCAGCTTCACGCGCTTGGTGAGGCGCTTCAGCTTGGTCTCGGAGTTGGTCGACGTGATCTCTTCCTTCAGGCGAATGACTTCGCCCGGCAGGTCGAGGCTCTTCAGCAGCTCGTAGACGGCCTCGGCACCCATGCGGGCGTCGAACTCGTCACCGTGCTCTTCGGTCGCTTCCAGGTACTGGTCTTCGCTGAGCAGCTGGCCGCGCTCGAGCGCGGTCAGGCCTGGATCGATCACGACGAACGCTTCGAAGTACAGGATGCGCTCGATGTCACGCAGCGTCATATCCAGCATGAGGCCGATGCGCGAAGGCAGCGACTTCAGGAACCAGATGTGCGCGGTCGGGCTGGCCAGCTCGATGTGGCCCATGCGCTCGCGACGGACCTTGGCCAGGGTGACCTCGGTGCCGCACTTTTCGCAGACCACGCCACGGTGCTTCATGCGCTTGTACTTGCCGCACAGGCACTCGTAGTCCTTGATCGGACCAAAAATGGCCGCGCAGAACAGACCGTCACGCTCAGGCTTGAACGTGCGGTAGTTGATGGTTTCCGGCTTCTTGACTTCACCGTACGACCACGACCGGATCAGCTCCGGCGAAGCCAGGGCGATCTTGATCGCGTCGAAGTCCAGCGTCTGTCGCTGCTGGTTGAACAGATTGAGCAGGTCTTTCATGCGTAATCTCCGGTAGCCGCGACGATCACTTGATCTCTTCCAACTCGATATCGATGGCGAGCGAGCGGATTTCCTTCACGAGCACGTTGAAGGATTCCGGCATGCCTGCCGCCATTTCGTGGTTGCCGTCGACAATGTTCTTGTACATCTGGTTGCGGCCCTGCACATCGTCGGACTTGACAGTGAGCATTTCCTGCAGCGTATACGCCGCGCCGTAAGCTTCCAGCGCCCAGACTTCCATTTCGCCGAAGCGCTGACCGCCGAACTGCGCCTTGCCGCCCAGCGGCTGCTGGGTAACGAGCGAGTACGGACCCGTCGAACGCGCGTGCATCTTGTCGTCGACGAGATGGTTCAGCTTCAGCATGTGCATGTAGCCCACGGTGACCGGGCGATCGAACGCCTCGCCGGTACGGCCGTCGTAGAGCATGGTCTGGCCGGATTCCGGCAGATCGGCGAGCTTCAGCATGTGCTTGATCTCGGACTCTTCGGCACCGTCGAACACCGGCGTTGCCATGGGCACGCCGTCACGCAGGTTATCCGCCAGCTGGATGATCTCGGCGTCCGTCATCGACTTGAGGTCGACGTGGCGCACCGCACCTTCCGCACCGGCATTGCCGTGGTTGTAGATCTCGTCGAGGAACTCGCGCAGCTTGGCCGGCTTCTCGTTGGCTTCGATCATGGCCGAGATCTTGTGGCCCAGGCCCTTGGCGGCCCAGCCCAGGTGAACCTCGAGAATCTGACCGATGTTCATACGCGAAGGCACGCCCAGCGGGTTCAGGCAGATGTCGACCGGACGACCGTCGGCGGAGAACGGCATGTCCTCGACCGGAACGATCATCGACACGACACCCTTGTTACCGTGACGGCCGGCCATCTTGTCGCCCGGCTGGATGCGGCGCTTAACAGCCAGGTAGACCTTGACCATCTTGAGCACGCCCGGTGCGAGGTCGTCGCCCTGGGTGATCTTGCCCTGCTTCTCCTTGAAGCGCTTGTCGAAGGCCTCGCGATGACGCTTGACCTGGTCGGCCGCGCGCTCGAGGAACTCCGAGACTTCCTCTTCCTTGACGTTGATCTTGAACCAGTCGTCTTTCTTGAGCGTATCGAGGTAGGCGTCGTCGATGACGGTGCCGCGCTTGAGGCCACCCGGGCCGCTCATCGCGGACTTGCCGACGAGCTGCGAACGCATACGGGCGTAGATCGCGCCTTCGAGGATGCGGAACTGGTCGTCGAGATCCTTGCGGATACGCTTCAGTTCGGTCTCTTCGATCTGCTTGGCGCGCTTGTCCTTCTCGATGCCGTCGCGGGTGAAGACCTGCACGTCGATGACATTGCCGTCCATGCCCGGGGGCACGCGCAGCGAGCTGTCCTTAACGTCCGAGGCCTTCTCGCCGAAGATGGCGCGGAGGAGCTTTTCTTCCGGCGTGAGCTGGCTCTCGCCCTTCGGCGTGACCTTGCCCACGAGGATGTCGCCAGCCTTCACTTCCGCACCGATGTAGACGATGCCGGACTCGTCGAGACGGGCCAGGGCCTGCTCGCCGACGTTCGGGATATCCGCGGTGATTTCTTCAGCGCCGAGCTTGGTGTCACGGGCGATGCAGGTCATTTCCTCGATGTGGATCGAGGTGTAACGATCTTCCTGGACCACGCGCTCGGAGATGAGGATCGAGTCTTCGAAGTTGTAGCCATTCCACGGCATGAACGCGACGAGCATGTTCTGGCCGAGCGCGAGCTCACCGAGGTCGGTCGAGGAACCGTCCGCCAGGGTGTCGCCCACTGCCACCACGTCACCGACATTCACCAGCGGACGCTGGTTGAGGTTGGTGTTCTGGTTGGAACGGGTGTACTTGGTCAGCGTGTAGATATCGACGCCGGCGTCGTTCTCGTCCACTTCCGACTCGTTCGCGCGCACCACGATACGGGCGGCATCGACCTGGTCGATGACACCGCCGCGCTTGGCGGACACGGTCACGCCCGAGTCGCGCGCCACGGCGCGCTCGATGCCCGTGCCGACGAGCGGCTTCTGGCTGCGCAGCGTCGGGACGGCCTGACGCTGCATGTTCGCACCCATGAGGGCGCGGTTCGCATCGTCGTGCTCGAGGAAGGGCACGAGCGCCGCTGCGACCGACACGGTCTGCATCGGCGAGACGTCCATGTAGTTGATCTCGGCCGACGGACGCAGCTCCGACTCACCGCGGAAGCGGCAGGAGACGAAGTCTTCGATGAACTTGCCTTCCTTCGTCAGGGGCGAGTTCGCCTGCGCGATCACGTGGTCACCCTCTTCGATCGCGGAGAGGTAATCGACCTTGTCGGTGACCTTGCCGCTTTCGACCTTGCGGTACGGCGTCTCGAGGAAGCCGTAGGAGTTGGTGCGGGCGTACACGGCCAGCGAGTTGATCAGGCCGATGTTCGGGCCTTCCGGCGTTTCGATGGTGCAGACGCGACCGTAATGGGTCGGGTGCACGTCGCGCACTTCGAAGCCGGCGCGCTCACGGGTCAGACCGCCTGGTCCAAGAGCCGACACGCGGCGCTTGTGGGTGACTTCGGACAGCGGGTTGTTCTGATCCATGAACTGCGAGAGCTGCGACGAACCGAAGAACTCCTTCACCGCTGCCGCAACCGGCTTGGCGTTGATCAGTTCCTGCGGGGTCAGGCCTTCGGATTCAGCCAGCGACAGACGCTCGCGAACCGCGCGCTCGACGCGGACGAGACCGATGCGGAAGGTGTTCTCCGCCATTTCGCCGACCGAACGCACGCGACGGTTACCGAGATGGTCGATATCGTCGACCGTTCCGATACCGTTACGGATGTCGATGAGCACGCGCAGCACGTCGAGGATGTCCGACGTCTCGCCCTGCTCGGCGACCAGACGCTGCGACTCTTCTTCCTTGCGCTCGCTGAAGTACTTGTGGTCGTACAGCACGCCCGGACCGACGACGTCCTTGCGGCCGACGCGGCGGTTGAACTTCATGCGGCCGACGCCCGAGAGGTCGTAGCGGTCGAAGGTGAAGAACAGGTTGAAGAACAGGTTCTGCGCGGCATCCTTGGTCGGCGGCTCGCCCGGACGCATCATCCGGTAGATTTCGACCAGGGCCTCGAGCTGCGTGCGCGTGTTGTCGATGCGCAGCGTGTTCGAGATGTACGCACCACGATCGAGATCGTTCACGTACAGCGTCGGCACCGTCTCGATACCGCCCTTGCGGAACTTCTCGAGGTGGTCGAGCGTGAGCTCGTCGTTCGCCGCGGCGATGATCTCGCCGGTGTCCTTGTCGACCATGTCGACGGCCACGATGCGGCCGACCGGGTAGTCGTCCGGCACTTCGAGCGTGGTGATCTTCTCGCTGGCGAGCTGGCGAACGTGGCGCGCAGTGATGCGCTTGCCGGCTTCGACCAGCACCTTGCCGTCGATCACGAGATCGAACGAGAGGGTTTCACCGCGCAGGCGCTCGGCGACGAGGTCGAGCGTGACGCCGCCCTTCTTGCCCAGGTGGAACGTGTTGTGCTCGAAGAAGATCGAGAGGATCTCTTCGTTGTTGTAACCGAGCGCGCGCAGCAGCACCGTCACCGGCAACTTGCGGCGACGATCGATACGGGTGAACAGCGCGTCCTTCGGGTCGAACTCGAAATCGAGCCACGAACCACGGTAAGGAATCACGCGGGCCGAGAACAGGAGCTTGCCCGAGCTGTGCGTCTTGCCACGGTCGTGATCGAAGAACACGCCCGGCGAACGGTGCAGCTGCGAGACGATGACGCGCTCGGTGCCGTTGATGATGAAGGTGCCGGTGTCGGTCATGAGCGGAATCTCGCCCATGTAGACCTCCTGCTCCTTCACGTACTTCACGGCCTTCTTCGACGCCGGGCTGTCCTTGTCATAGATGACCAGGCGCACGGTGGTACGCAGTGGCGCGCCGAAGGTCATGCCGCGGTTGCGGCATTCACGTTCGTCGAACGCCGGCTCGCCGAGGCGATAGTCGACGTATTCGAGGGCGGCGTTGCCGGAGTAGCTCGAAATCGGGAACACCGACTTCAGCGCGGCGTGGAGACCCTTCTCCTCACGCTGCTTGGAGCTGACCTGCTCCTGCAGGAATTCCTTGTACGAGTCGGTCTGGATCGTCAGCAGGTTGGGCACGCCCAGCACGGGCGGACGCTTGCCGAAATCCTTACGGATGCGCTTCTTCTCGGTAAACGAGTAGGTCATGGTGGGTACCGCCTCGGTTCAGTAGCAAAAAATAGATCGAAAATCGGAGATCGAGATTCGACTGCAGGGCATCGCTGCCCTCAACTCCCGATGTCCCATTTCCGATGGACGGAACGTGGAACGTGGATCTTCAAACACGATCGGTAGAGCAAGGCCGGGAACGGCCAAAGCCCGGGGGCTTACGCCCCCAGGCTCACTTGACGCTATGTCGAACTACTGGCGCGCAAAGCGCCGATTACTTGAGTTCGACCGTGGCGCCGGCAGCTTCCAGATCCTTCTTGAACTTGGCAGCGTCGTCCTTCGAGGCAGCTTCCTTCACGACGCCACCGGCCTCGGTGAGGTCCTTGGCTTCCTTCAGGCCGAGGCCGGTGATGGCGCGAACGGCCTTGATCACGTCGACCTTCTTCTCGCCGGCGGACTTCAGGATCACGTCGAATTCAGTCTGTTCTTCAACAGCGGCAGCGGCCGGGCCGGCAGCAGCGGCAACCGGAGCGGCGGCCGAGACGCCGAAGGTCTCTTCGATCGACTTGACGAGTTCCATGATTTCCATCAGGGACTTGGCCTTGATGGCTTCGACGATCTGTTCGGTGGTCAGGGTGGACATTGTTTTCTTACCTTCTGAAATGGTTTCGGTATGGAAAGTCGACGGGATCAGGCTTCGACCGGGGCTTCTTCGGCGGCGACGACGTCGCTACCACCCTGCTGGTCGGCCACGGCCTTGGCGGCGCGGGCAAACATCGCGATCGGCTCGATAAGGACGCGAGCCAGCATGGCGAGCGCTTCCTGACGGGTCGGCAGCGAGGCAAGCACATCGACGTGGGCGGCGGGAAGCAGCTTGCCTTCCACGGACACGACCTTCGCGATCAGCTTGTCGTTGGTCTTTGCGAATTCCTTGATCACGCGCCCGGCAGCGCCGGGTTCTTCGAGCGAGAACGCATACAGCAGCGGACCGACGAGAGCGTCCTGGACGACCTCGAATTCGGTACCGGCTACAGCGCGTGCGGCCAGCGTGTTCTTGACAACTTTCAAGAAAACACCGGACTCACGAGCCTTCTTACGCATCGCGGTCATCTGAGAGACCGTGGTGCCTGCGTACTCGGCGGCGACCAAGGAGTGAGCCTTCGCAGCGACTTCTGCCAGCTCGGCGACTACTTCTTGCTTCTGGGACAGATTGAGAGCCATTGCACTCCTCCAAATGAACTCCGCTCACGGCTCCTGCCGCTTGCGGTCCTGGGCGACATCGTCCTGACGTCGGGGACACGAGGTGTCCCGGGTGGTGGCCTTTCCAGATTCGAAACGAATACCAGAAGGGGCAGCACCATCTACGCAGGCCAGACCCGTGGAGGCATCCGATTAAGCGATCCCGCTAACGACGACGGCGTTTCCATGCCAACACGAGCTCCCTGCTCGTCGCCGTCGCGCGCTGAACGCGCCTACGGTCTTTGACGGCTGCACCGGACTTACGACCGGGGCTGCCTTCAAAAACGTTCCTCCGCCGGGAGACCCGGCGGAGGCCGTAAAACGAATTACTTGGCCGAGGTGTTCACGGTCGAGGTATCGACCGGCACGCCCACGCCCATGGTGCTGGAGATCGCAACGCGCTGGATGTACTGACCCTTGGCCGCGGCCGGCTTGGCCTTGAGCAGGTCGGCGACCAGTGTGTTCAGGTTGTCCGCGAGCTGGGCAGCGTCGAAGCTGGCCTTGCCGATGGTGGCGTGGATGATGCCGCCCTTATCGTTGCGGAACTTGACCTGGCCAGCCTTGGCGTTCTTGACGGCCGTGGCGACGTCGGCGGTGACCGAGCCGTCCTTCGGATTCGGCATCAGGCCACGGGGACCGAGGACCTGACCGAGCTTACCGACGACGCGCATCGCGTCCGGGGTGGCAATGACGCGGCCGTAGTTCAGATCGCCAGCGGCCATCTTCTCGGCGAGGTCGTCCATACCGACAGCGTCGGCACCGGCGGCGAGAGCGGCATCCGCCTTCTCACCCGGCGGCACGAACACGGCGACGCGGACGGTCTTGCCGGTGCCGTGGGGCAGCAGCGAGGAGCCGCGAACACCCTGGTCCGACTTCTTCGCGTCGATGCCCAGACGGACGGAGACGTCGACCGACTCGGCGAACTTCGCCTTGGCGTTGTCCTTGACGATCTTCAGCGCTTCTTCAAGACCGTAGGTCTTGCCGGGCTGGACGGCGGCCGTAGCGGCCTTCATACGCTTCGTGAGCTTTGCCATTTCTTAACCCTCCACTACCAGGCCCATGGAACGCGCGCTGCCGGCGATCGTACGCACGGCGGCATCCAGATCGGCAGCCGTGAGATCCGGCTCCTTCTGCTTCGCGATTTCCTCGAGCTGGGCGCGGGTGACCTTGCCCACCTTGTCGGTGTTCGGCTTGGGCGAGCCCTTGGCCACGCCCGTGATCTTCTTGAGGAGGATCGAGGCCGGCGGGGTCTTCGTGATGAAGGTGAAGGTACGGTCCGAATAGGCCGTGATCACGACCGGGATCGGGAGACCCGGCTCGAGCTTCTGCGTGGCGGCATTGAACGCCTTGCAGAACTCCATGATGTTCAGGCCGCGCTGACCGAGCGCCGGACCCACGGGCGGCGAGGGGTTAGCCTGGCCGGCCTTCACCTGCAACTTGATGTAACCAATGACTTTCTTTGCCATTTAACTTTCCTCGCGAGTGCTGGCGCCTTGCGGCTCCTCGCTGTAGACCTTCCCTGGTGGTGAATGGATTCGCCTATGCGAACCCCTGAAACACGGACACGCCGGAGCATAAAGCTCCAGCGTGGACCGGGCATTATAGGCGTCCGATGCGGGCTATGCAACGCCCGTGCCGGATGGGTCGGGACGACCGACCAGGAGGCCCTTAGGCCTTCTCCACCTGGCCGAATTCGAGCTCGACCGGGGTAGAACGACCGAAAATGAGCACCGCGACGCGCAGGCGACTCTTCTCGTAATTGACTTCCTCAACGACGCCATTGAAGTCGTTGAACGGGCCTTCGGTGACACGGACCATTTCGCCCGGCTCGAAGAGGACCTTCGGACGGGGCTTCTCGACACCTTCGCGGACCCGGCTGAGGATGGCCTCGGCCTCGGTGTCCTTGATCGGGTGCGGACGGTCGGCAGTGCCGCCGATGAAACCCATGACCTTCGGGGTTTCCTTGACCAGGTGCCAGCACTCGTCGTCGATACGCGGCGTCTTGCCGTTGGTATCGGTTTCGATCTGCACCAGGACGTAACCGGGGAAGAACTTGCGCTCGCTGCGACGCTTCTGGCCGCCGCGCATTTCGATGACTTCCTCAGTCGGAACCAGGATTTCACCGAACTTCTCTTCCATGCCCTCGCGCACGACGCGCTCGGTCAGGGCCTTGCGAACCTGCTGTTCGAAACCCGAATAGGCGTGAACCACGTACCAGCGTTTGCTCATGCCTTACCTCAATGTCCGAGTTTAAGCAGCCAATCGAGCACGACCGTCTTCAACAACCAGTCGATCAGCCCCATTAGCAGCGAGAGAATGATGACGACCACGATGATGATACCGGTGGTCTTCAACGTTTCGTCGCGCGACGGCCAGACGACCTTGCGCAACTCGAACTGCGACTCGGCGATGAAGCCGCGCAGCTTACGGCCAGGGACCGTAAAAGCGCCGATCGCCAGGGCGGCGGCGACAGCGGCAATAACACCGATAACGCGCGCGAAAGACGGCACGTTCGGGTTATCGCTGAAATAGTAGAAACCGACGATGCCGGCGATGAGCACGATGGAAGCAAGCGTTAGCTTGCCGATGTCGGCCGGGCCCATACCCTTGGCTTGTTCTGCCTTCGTGTTCATGCGCGCTCAAGAATGGCACGCCAGGAGGGACTCGAACCCCCAACCTGCGGTTTTGGAGACCGCTGCTCTGCCAATTGAGCTACTGGCGTACAAATGAAACAGTAGGGATGCCGGCCCCAGGAGGGCCGGCATCACGTGTATTACTTGTTGATCTTCGCCACGACGCCGGCGCCGACGGTACGACCGCCTTCACGGATCGCGAAACGCAGGCCTTCGTCCATGGCGATCGGGAAGCCCAGCGTGACGTTGATCTTCACGTTGTCGCCCGGCATCACCATCTCGACGCCTTCCGGCAGCTTGATCGAACCGGTCACGTCCGTGGTACGGAAGTAGAACTGCGGACGATAGTTGCTGAAGAACGGCGTGTGACGGCCACCCTCGTCCTTCGACAGGATGTACACCTCACCCTCGAACTCGGTATGCGGCGTGACCGACTTCGGAGCTGCCAGCACCTGGCCGCGCTCGACGTCTTCACGCTTCAGACCGCGGACCAGCACGCCGACGTTGTCACCGGCCTGACCCTGGTCGAGCAGCTTGCGGAACATTTCCACACCCGTGACCGTGGTCTGCTGGGTGTCCTTCAGGCCAACCACTTCAGCCGCATCACCGACCTTGACGATACCGCGCTCGACGCGACCGGTCAGCACCGTACCGCGACCGGAGATGGAGAACACGTCTTCCACCGGCAGCAGGAACGGCTTGTCGATCACGCGCACCGGCTCCGGGATCCAGCTGTCGAGCGCGTCGACCAGCTTGACGATCGACGGCACGCCGATCTCGGACTGGTCGCCATCAAGAGCAAGGCGGGCCGAACCGTGGATGATCGGGGTGTCGTCGCCCGGGAACTCGTACTTCGACAGCAGCTCGCGCACTTCCATCTCGACCAGCTCGAGCAGCTCGGCGTCGTCGACCATGTCAGCCTTGTTCAGGAACACGACGATGTACGGCACGCCGACCTGACGCGAGAGCAGGATGTGCTCGCGGGTCTGCGGCATCGGGCCGTCAGCGGCCGAGCACACCAGGATCGCGCCGTCCATCTGCGCCGCACCGGTGATCATGTTCTTGACGTAGTCAGCATGTCCCGGGCAATCGACGTGGCCGTAGTGGCGCATCGGCGATTCGTATTCGACGTGGGCGGTCGAGATCGTGATGCCGCGTGCCTTCTCTTCCGGCGCAGCGTCGATCGAACCGTAGTCCTTGAATTCACCGCCAAAACGCTCGGCGCCGATCTTGGTCAGCGCAGCGGTCAGCGTGGTCTTGCCGTGATCGACATGACCGATGGTGCCGACGTTGACGTGCGGCTTCTTACGTTCGAACTTACCCTTTGCCATGAGCGCTAAACTCCGCTGGAGCCAATGAGATAGTAAAAAAGGAACCGCCGCGGACGACGAAGATGGTGCTCATGACTGGAATCGAACCAGCGACCTCTTCCTTACCAAGGAAGTGCTCTACCGACTGAGCTACATGAGCACGATTACGCAGCGCGCGAAGTTACAATGGAGCGGGAGACGGGAATCGAACCCGCACAATCAGCTTGGAAGGCTGAAGTTCTACCATTGAACTACTCCCGCACTGCGCGGAACTCGTCTGGTGGAGGAAGGTGGATTCGAACCACCGAAGGCGTAAGCCAGCAGATTTACAGTCTGCCCCCGTTGGCCGCTTGGGTATTCCTCCAACATAGAACGCCTATTGTCGCGAGCGTCCCGGAAACTGTCAATAACTTCTGCAGGCGAATCAGCGTGCAATGACGGCTTCCGGAGGCCCGGACACCCCGTCGATACGGGCCGTCGACGGGTGGGCCGCGAAGTGTAGCGAGGTGCCTCTGTGAAGGGAAGCGTTTTTACGCCTCGCGGGTAGCAAGAACCAGCGGTTCCATCGCCCGGGACATCTCCATGAGCTTCAGGGCGTACTCCTGCAGGCGCAGATCCCTCTCCTCCACCGGCTTCCACGGCGGGACGGGGGTCGGCTTGCCACCGTCGGGCTTGTCGAGCGCCACGAAGACCATGACGCAGCTGGTGGCCAGGCGCTGCTCGCCGCTGCGCAGGTCGCGGGCGAGCACATCCACCGACAGATGCATGCTCGAAGTGCCCGTGTGAATAAGGCGGGCACGCACGGTGACCAGGTCGCCGATCAGGATCGGCGCAAGGAACTGGATGCCGCTGACCGAGGCGGTGACGCAATAGGCGCCGCTCCAGCCCACGGCACAAGCGTAGCCGGCCTGGTCCAGCCACTTCATCGCCATGCCTCCATGGACCTTTCCACCGAAGTTCACGTCGGTCGGCTGGGCCAGGAAACGGAATTCGACCTCACGTTGCGTGCCGGGCATGCAATTACCTTGCTCTGAAAAGTCGCATTATGGCCTCCTGGCGGCTTGTCCGGCCGCCCCGGCCGGCATAGATTCAACCCTACGCACCCCAGGAATGCCTGATGGTCCTTCGCAGCGTCGCCTCCCGACTCGCCCTGGCCGTCCTGCTGGGGTCGGCGATCGTCCTGATCGTCACGGGCGGCCTGCTGCTGACACATACCCGCGAGCAGACCCTCAGGCAGACCGAGCGAGAGGCCTCGGCCATCGCCTCTTCCGCCGCCAACCGGATCCAGGCGCGCGTCGACGGCGTCGCCAAGGTCGACCAGGTGCTGGCGAGCCTGCTCAGCTCACGGCGCGACGAGGCGCCGGCGATCATCCACGACATCCTCGTGGCCAACCCTGAGATCGGGGACATCAGCGCCGCCTTCGTGCCCCGCGATCGATCGTCCCTGCGCGAGGACGACGCCCCGGTGGCCCGGCGAAAACCGGATGGCGGCATCGTCATGGGCAGTCGCCTCAGCGATCCCGAGCCCTACTGGAGCTCGCCCTGGTTCATTCGCGGACTGAACTGCGACCGCGGATGCTGGCAACCGCCGTTCCGTTCGGAAGAGCGCAACGAGACCCTGGTCGGCTTCTCCATGGCCATCCCGGGGAAGAATGTTCCGGTAATCGGCGTCGCCGACGCCACCATCAGCCTTGACTGGCTGCAGAAGCTGCTCGGCGGGTTGACCAAGCCCGACCATGCCTCCGCCTTCGTACTCGACACCAACGGCGAATTCCTCGCCCACGACTGGGTGTCGTATATCGGAACACGGGGTAGCCGGCCGCTGCTTTCCGCCGTGGCCGAGAACCGCAACCCCGTACGCATCACGCCCGAGGAAGGCGGTCGCGTGAGCGAGCCCGTCTGGGTGTATTTCGTACCGATCAACGGCACGCGCTGGACCTTCGGCCTGAGCATGCCGGAGCGACAGGTGCTGGCCGACCTGCGCCACACCTACATGGTCGACATCATGCTTGGCGTACTCGCCCTGGCCGGCGTGTCACTGATCACGCTGGTAGTGACGCGCCGCTTGATGGCACCTCTCGGTGTCCTCGCCGAGCGAGCGGAGAACGTGTCGCGCGGCGACCTCGACTTCGCCCTGCCCGTGGTTCGCCGTGACGACGAAGTTGGCCGACTCACCCGCGCGTTCGACCAGATGCGTCACCAGCTCGCCGGCCATATCGACACGGCCAAGCGCACGGCACGCGAACAGGAACGCATGGCCAGCGAGCTGGAGATCGCCCGGCAGATCCAGCTCGCGCTGATTCCCGAGGCACATTGGCTGGCCGAAGATGGCCGGCTCGAACTGCATGCGGCGCTGCGGCCCGCCAGCGCGGTCGGCGGCGACCTGTACACCTACTTCGCCCTTGGCGCACGACACGTCTGCGTGATGGTCGGCGATGTTTCGGACAAGGGCATTCCTGCCGCACTGTTCATGGCGCGCACGATCACACTCGCGCGCACGATCGCCACCCATGCGCGCTCGCCCAGCGATATCCTGGGCGCGCTCAACCGCGAACTGTGCAAGGGCAACGACACCTGCATGTTCGTCACCCTGCTCTGCGGGGTCGTCGAGACCGAAACCGGACTGCTCGCGCTCGCCAGCGCGGGACACGAACAGCCAGTCTTGCACGCCGGCGGCAGCACCATCCTGATCGACGTGGAAACCGGCCCCGCGCTCGGCCTCGACCGCGAAGCGCGCTACCCTGTACGTGTACTCACGTTGCTAGGGGGCGACACCGTGCTCATGTACACCGACGGCGTCAGCGAGGCGCATGCCGGAAACCAGAAGCTTTACGGCGCGCACGCGCTACTCGAAAGCGTGTCACGCGTCGAGGAAGGCGCCACGCCGGAAGCCTTCGTCGATCGCGTGCTGGATGACGTCGATGCCTATGTCGAGGGCGCTGCCGCCTACGACGATATCGCCCTGCTCGCCCTGACCTGGCACGACACCGGTGCCGAGGGAGCCCGCCTCGATGCGGCTGTGCATTCCTAACCGCCTCGAAGATGTATTCCTCGCCCTCGATCGGGCCGAGCTCACGCTCGACCGTGCGGCCGTGGACAATGCCTGCCGCGCCGACGTCCGCCTCGTGCTCGAGGAACTGCTGGTCAATACCGTGCGCCACGGTTATCCCGACGGCCGCGAAGGCAAGATCGATATCCACCTCGAGATCCGCGCCGACATCGTCCGCCTGGAACTGCGTGATGACGCCGAAGCGTTCGACCCCCTCCTGCACGATCCACCCGACCTGCCCGGCGACATCGCGGATCGCGAGATCGGCGGGCTGGGACTGCACCTGGCGCGCAGCATCGCCAGTGACTTCGAATATGCACGCGACGCACACGGCAACCGTGTCGTTATCCGCTTCGATCCATCCTTGTCCGACGAGCCTTCCTCATGACCCTGATCGTTCGCAGCGAAAGCCCGATTCCCGCCCGCACCACCGTCTGGCTCGAGGGGCGACTCGACGCGGAGACCTTTGGCGATCTCGACGCGGCCTTGCGTGACATCACGCCGCTGGTCGACAACGGTGGCACCCTGGTCATGGATCTTTCCGGCCTCGAATACATCAGCAGCGCCGGCCTGCGCAGCCTCGCGCAACTACGCAAGCAGATGCATGACCGCGATGGCCGCACGCTCCTGCTCAACCCCCAGCCGCAGGTGAAGAAGGTCTTCGACATCGTGAAGGCGGTGCCGATCGCCGAGGTGTTCGCCAGCGTGGCGGAACTCGATCAGTACCTGGACCACATGCAGCGGCAGATCACCGGCTGATCTCGCCTCGTCGCTCAGGCGTTGTTGGTGTCGATCAGGCCTGCGCGGAGCTTTTCCAGTTGGCTCTTGAGGCCGACAACCTCATCGATCTCGCAACCCGTCGCGCAAAAGACGTCGACGGGAACCTGACCCGCCTTTTCGCGCAGTACCCTGCCCTCATCCGTCAGCGTGACAATGACCTGGCGCTCGTCGCGCGTTCCACGCGTGCGCTGGACCAGGCCGGCGGTCTGCAGGCGTTTCAGCAGCGGAGTGAGGGTGGCCGAATCAAGGAACAGACGTTCGCCCAACTCAGAAACCGTGATGCCATCGCCCTCCCACAGCACCAGCATGACCAGGTACTGCGGATAGGTCAGCTCCAGGTCTGCCAGCAACTGACGGTAGAGCTTGCCCATCGCCAGGTTGGCCGAATACAGCGCGAAGCAAAGCTGCCCGTCGAGGGTGCGCGGCGCTTCGATGCCTGGCGGGAGGGCGTTCTTGCTCATCACTGGAATGTAGGGTTGCGGATATTCAATTGCAAGCGATTGAATTGTGCCGCTGGCGCGGCCGTGGGGCCCACGTATGATCCGGTCACGGCCAATAGGGAGCGAGTCGTGATTCTGGAACACCTATGGGATTTCTTCACATCAGGATGGATCGCGGACATCATCGGACTAATCGGAAATGTCGTCCGCGTTATTCCTTACACCCTGCTCTTTCTCTTCGGCTTCCTCATGGTGCAGGGTCTCATGGCCTGCCACGCCTCGGTCGACGTGGGTAACGGGGTCGCCGCTCGCGCACTCGTCCACGGCGCCTTCCTCGATAGCCTGGGCCTTTGGTGGTCGCTCGGTGTGCCGACCGTGCTTGTCGCCTGGAAGTGGCTAGCCGAGAAGACGCGTGAGATACGCCATCGAAAGCGCTAAGGCAAGCGTTTAAGCACAGGTATTTCAGCAGCCACCCGCGTCTCGTCCAGAGCTTGGATGAACGGCGGCGTTCGGTCCTGGCAGGCAAAGTATCCGGCCGTCCTGACGTTGCCCCCACGCCCGAGATATCCACGGAACTCATTAAAAAAGCCACGGCCCGAGCCGTGGCTTTTTCCATCCGGAAACAACGCCAACGATCAGACGTTAAAGCGGAAGTGGAGCACGTCGCCTTCCTTCACCAGGTATTCCTTGCCCTCCAGGCGCAGGCGCCCGGCTTCCTTGGCACCCTGCTCGCCCTTGAACTTGATGAAGTCGTCGAAGGCGACCGTCTCGGCGCGAATGAAGCCACGCTCGAAATCGGTGTGAATCACGCCAGCGGCCTGCGGCGCGGTGGAACCAGCACGAACCTGCCAGGCACGAACTTCCTTCTCGCCGGCAGTGAAATAGGTCTGCAGGCCGAGCAGGCGGTAGCCGGCACGAATCAGACGGTTCAGGCCCGGCTCGTCGAACCCGAGATCCTTGAGGAATTCGTCGCGGTCGGCATCTTCGAGTTGGGAGAGCTCTTCCTCGATGGCCGCGCTGATCGGCACCACCTCGGCGCCTTCCAGCTGCGCGTGGGCGCGCACGGCGTCCAGGTGCGGATTGTTCTCGAAGCCGTCTTCCGCCACGTTGGCGATATACATCAAGGGCTTCATCGTGATCAGGAACATGTCACGGACGAGCGCCTTCTCTTCGGCGTCGAGGCCAGCGGAACGGGCCGACCTGCCCTGGTCGAGTGCCTTCGCGAGCTTCTCGAGCACCGGCTTCTTCGCCAGTGCGTCCTTGTCGTTGGCCTTGGCCGAACGCGTGGCGCGATCGAGCGCCTTCAGCACGGCTTCGAGATCGGCCAGCGCCAGTTCGGTGTCGATGGTTTCGATGTCGGAGATCGGATCGACCTTGTTCGCCACGTGGATGACGTTGTCGTCTACGAAGCAGCGGACTACGTGCGCAATGGCGTCGGTCTCGCGGATGTGGGCGAGGAACTTATTTCCCAGGCCTTCACCCTTCGACGCGCCGGCCACCAGGCCTGCGATGTCGACGAATTCCATGGTGGTAGGAATCACGCGCTGCGGCTTCACGATGTCCGCGAGCTGTGTCAGGCGCAGGTCGGGCACGGGAACGATGCCGGTGTTCGGCTCGATGGTGCAGAACGGGAAATTCGCCGCGGCGATGCCCGCCTTCGTCAGCGCGTTGAACAGGGTGGACTTGCCGACGTTAGGCAAGCCGACGATGCCGCATTTGATGCCCATGGCGATTCAGGTCCGATAGAAGTGATTGGTGCGGTCAGGCGACCGTGTGCAGGCGTTTCATCGCCTCTTCGAACTTGCCATCCAGCGCCAGCGGCAGCACGTCGAACGCGCGCCCGATGCCGTGCATGATGGCGTCCTCGTCGGCCGCATTAGGACGGCCGAGCACCCACGGGGTGACCTTGTCCTTGTGCCCCGGATGGCCGATGCCGATCCGCAGGCGGTGAAACTTGCCGTGGCCAAGATGGGCCACGATGTCGCGCAGTCCGTTCTGGCCGCCGTGGCCACCGTCGAACTTCATGCGGACGGTGCCGGGCGGAAGGTCGAGCTCGTCGTGGGCGACGAGACACTCTTCCGGCGCGATCTTGTAGTAGCGCAGCGCCGATGCGACGGCGATGCCACTCTTGTTCATGAATGTCGCGGGCTTGAGCAGCCAGACGGTCTCGCCAGCGAGGCGCAGCTTGCAGGTTTCGCCATGCAGCTTGCCGTCGAAGGTCCAACGCTCTCCCTGATCCATGGCCAGGGCGTCGACACACCAGAACCCGGCGTTGTGCCGGGTCCTGACGTATTCGGCCCCGGGGTTACCGAGGCCGACGATGAGACGTAGTGTTGCCATTGTTTCATCAGGCTTGTGTGGGAGCCGATTTATCGGCGATGGGGCCTTCGGCTAAACCGCTTCGTTGGCTTTTCGCCGCTGAAGCGGCTCCCACACAGTGCCGATTACTTCTTGTCGGCCGGCTTGTCTTCGGCAGCCGGCGCTTCCACGCCTGCAGCCGGTTCCGGATCGACTTCTTCCTGGACCGAGGCGACGGTCACGACGGCAACGTCGTGTTCCTTACCCAGGCCCAGTTCCGGGATTTCCACACCGGCCGGCAGCTTGAGGTCGGACAGGTGGACGATGTCGCCGGCGGAGAGCTTGGCGAGGTCGAGTTCGATGAACTCCGGGAGGTCCTTCGGCAGGCACGAGACGGTGACTTCCGTCAGGTTGTGCGAGATGACCAGACCGGCGGTCTTGCCGGCGGGCGACTTTTCCTGGTTCAGGAAGTGCACCGGGACGGCGACCTTGAGGACTTCGTTCTCGTTAACGCGCAGGAAGTCCATGTGCAGCATGAGCTGCTTGAACGGGTGCTTCTGCCAGTCCTTGATCAGGACCTTCTGCTTCTTGCCGTCGACGGTGAGGTCGATGACCGAGGAGTAGAACGACTCGAAACGCGAGCCGAGCAGGACGTCGTTGTGCAGGACCTGGATCGCCTGCGGCGCATCGCCTGCGCCGTACACGATACCCGGCACGTAACCGGCAAGACGCAGGCGGCGGCTCGCACCCTTCCCCTCGATCTTGCGGCTGGTAGCCGTGAGCTGATGATTCGTTGCCATTGGTGTTGCCTCAGTGTTGAAAGCCGCCTTCCGGCGACTGGTAAAGGGCTCCTCCGCGACCAGGGGAGCCCGAAAAACGATACGTCAGTCGATGTAGAGCGAGCTTACCGATTCGCCAAAGGCGATGCGGCGGATCGTCTCCGCGAGCAGTTCCGCAACCGACAACTGGCGGATTTTCGCACAGTCGCGGGCGTTGTCGCGCAACGGCAGCGTATTGGTGACTACCAGCTGGTCGAGCTGGGAGCCTTCGATGTTCTGGATCGCGGCACCCGAGAGCACCGGATGGACGCAGTACGCGACGACCTTGCGGGCGCCCTTTTCCTTCAGTGCCGCCGCGGCGGCGCAGAGCGTGCCAGCGGTGTCGACGATGTCGTCCACCAGTACGCAGGTCTTACCTTCCACGTCGCCGATGATGTTCATGACCGTGGCCACGTTCGCCTTCGGACGGCGCTTGTCGATGATCGCCAGGTCCGCGTCGTCGAGACGCTTGGCCAGTGCACGGGCACGTACCACGCCACCGACATCGGGACTGACCACGATCAGGTCGTCCATGCTGTGATGACGCCAGATATCGGCCAGGAGCACCGGCGAGGCGTACACGTTGTCGACCGGGATATCGAAAAAGCCCTGGATCTGGTCGGCGTGCAGGTCGATCGTCAGAACGCGGTCGGCACCTGCCGTCGCGATCATCTTGGCAGCCAGCTTCGCCGTGATCGGCACACGCGCCGAGCGCGGGCGACGATCCTGGCGGGCATAGCCGAAATACGGCATCACCGCGGTCACGCTACCGGCCGATGCGCGCTTGAGCGCATCGATCAGCACCAGCAGGTCGAACAGGTTCTCTGCGCTGGGAGCACCCGTCGGCTGGATGACGAAGACCTCCTGCTTACGAACGTTCTCCTCGATCTCGACCTGGGCCTCGCCGTCGCTGAACCGGCCGACAAGCGCCTTGCCAAGCGGAATACCGAGACGGGCGGCGACATCGTCGGCGAGCAGACGGTGCGCGTTACCACTGAACAGCATCGGGGTGGACGTATCCACGTAGGAACTCCTGGCATGAGAGAGGGTTGGATCGGCTTTGCCACCGCGAACGGTGGCTGGGGCGGCAGGATTCGAACCTGCGCATGCGGGAATCAAAATCCCGTGCCTTAACCAGCTTGGCGACGCCCCAACAATTCGTTTTGCCGCAGCCCGCGGCCCTACCGTCCTTACTACCCGATGCCCGAAGCTTCGATCCGTTGCCGCGCGACATGCAGCGGCGAAGGGTCGACACCCGCTGCCACGTGGGCCCTGAAGCCCCCGGAACAACGCGAGGCGACCGCAAGGGCCGCCTCGTGGGTTCTCGTTTCCAGGAAGATGCAACCACCACTACCGGACAGGCGCGCGTGGCCGAAGCCGCCCAGCCAGTCCAGTGCAGCCGCTACCCGCGGGTGACGCGCGCGAACCACCGGCTCGAAGGCGTTCTCCGCGGAATCCCCGGAAACAAAGGATGAAATTGTCGCCCGCGGGGCATTTCGTGTCAATTCGACAGCCCGGAATAGTGCCGCCGTGGGCACGTTCTCGCGGGGATCCACGACCACGTACCAGCGTCGGGGCAGGCGCATCGGGGTCAGCTGCTCCCCCACCCCTTCCGCCCAGGCCGAACGGCCGCGGACGAAAACCGGGACATCGGCGCCGAGTTTGACCCCGAGGGCGGCCAGGGCGTCCTCGTCCAGGCCGGTACGCCAGAGCAGATTCAGCCCTACCAGGACGGACGCGGCGTCAGAGCTGCCTCCACCCAGGCCGCCGCCCATGGGTATGCGCTTGGCCACATCAATGTCCGCGCCCAGCTCGGTCCGCGTCTCCGCGGCGAGAAGACGGGCAGCGCGGATGGTCAGGTCCGCCTCTTCGGGAACCCCGCTGATCGGCGTCGGGCGGGTGATCACGCCGTCCCCCCGAATCCGCAGGCGCACTTCGTCGCCCCAGTCCAGCAGGCGGAACACCGTCTGCAACTCGTGGTAGCCATCGTCACGGCGGCCGACGATGCGAAGGAAGAGATTGAGCTTTGCCGGGGCGGGCCACGCAGTCCAGTCACCCTCTTCCAGGGGTGCCAGCGGGCGACTCATGAACACCCGAAGGTGATCGGGGAAGCCGTTTTCGCGATCGCGCTCAAGGGCCCGGGCAAAGGCGGGTCCGTGCTTGTCGACCACGCTGAAGCCGTGCTTCGCATAGAACGGCGCATTCCACGGGACGTCGGCCAGGGTACCCAGGTCGACCCGGCGATACCCCGCCTCGCGTGCCCACTGGCAGGCATGTTCGAGCAGGGCCGCGCCGATGCCCTTGCCACCAAAGGCCGGAAGCACGTCGATCTCCGCGACGCCGATCACGTCGGGCGGCCCCTCGGTATCGAGGCAGACGAAACCCACGATCTCTTCGTCCACCGTGGCAGCCCACACGAGCCCCCGGACGATCAGCTCACGCACGATATCGCCCGGCAGGGCCATCGACGAATAGGCGTGCCACGCCTCGTGCCCACGAAACAGCTCGACGGCGGCCCGCTCGATGGCACAAAGGCGCTCGGCGTCATCCGCGCGGGCGCGGGAGATCTGAAAATTCATCATGGACCGGGGGGCTTCGACAGGGTCGGAGTATAGCGGCGCGCTATCGACCGAACGACCAGTTCTCGACGGACAGCCTGACCTTGTAGGGCGCTTTCTCGGCGAAAACACGGGTCGGCATGGCCGGCTGCCGCGTGGCGTCCCATTGCTTGTAGTCGACGGTCCAGCCGTCCTGGATCAGACGCGATGGCAGACGATCGGTGCCGAAGGCGATGTCCGCCGGACCGGTGTCGGCACGCAGGCCCAGGGCCCAGCGCTTCAGCTCAGCCAGCGGAATTTGCCAGCCCACGGTGCTGGCCATCAGGGATTCGGCGTCGGCTCCGCGGCGCGGGCCGCCATCGAGGCCTTCCAGCTCGGCACCGTCAGGACCACCGGTAAGCCGGAACGTACGCCCGGTGATCGGCCCGCGCACGGTGAATTCGTAGCGCTCGCCGTCCTGTCGCCAGGTCAACGTGCCGGAGTTGCTGTCCTTGCCGTCACTGACGGACAGTTTGCCTTCGAGGGTCCAGTGGTCCGCATCGGCGAGGCTGCGTTCGCGCTGCTCCTGCATGCCGAGGGTGGTGGAATCGCCCTGCAGGCGCACCGGCGCCCTCGTGGTGGCGCAGGCGGCAAGCAACAGCACCGAAAGCAGGACGACGTTTTTCTGCAGGAGCCGATTCATCGGCGAAAAAGGTACCTGTAGGAGCCGGTTCATCGGCGAAAAGCCAACGGAGCGGTGACGCCCATTCGCCGCTGAAGCGGCTCCCACAGGGGTTCCAGGATGAAGGCCCCTCAAGGCTTGAGCTTCCGCTCGGTCCGCTCCAGGGAAGCGTTCTTCGGATCGATGCGACGCACTTCGTTGAGCACCTTGCGGGCTTCGTCCTGCTCGCCGCGGTTCCACAGCACTTCGGCGAGGTGGACGCCAATGTCGGCATCCTTGCGCCTGAGCCAGGCGCTTCGCAGGGTGCTTTCGGCCTGGTCGAGCTGACCCTGGCGAAACTTCAGCCAACCCCAGGAATCCGCGACCGACGGGTCGTCTGGACGCGCGCTGCGAGCGGCCTGGATCAGGCTCTGCGCCTCGCCGAGGTCGCGATCGTTGTCGGCCAGCGTGTACCCGAGCGCATTGCTCGCCTCGATGTCACCCGGTTTGATCTCAAGCACCTTGCGGAAGTCCGCCACGGACTGGTCGATCTTTCCGGCTTCCGCGTAGGCGAGACCGCGGCCGTAGAGCATGTCGGTGTCGTCGGGCTTGACGCGCAGCGCCTTGTCATATGAAGCCGCGGCGGCGTCGAACTGGCGGGCATCCATGTACAGCTCGCCGTCGAGTGCAAACGCCTTGAGCAACTGCTCGGGGCGATCCGCATAGGTCGTCTGCAGCTCGGCGACGACTTCGTGTGCGTCGTCGTCCTTGCCTTGCAGGTGCAGCACGACGGCGCTGCGCACCGAGGCGTCGTAGATGTGCGGATCGTCGTCGCTGACCGCCGCATACCAGTCGAGCGCATCTTCCTGTTTGCCAAGCAGCTCAGCCAACTGGCCCAGGGTAAAAGCGTTGTCCGACTGGACGCTGTCCGGCTGGTGGCGGATCTCTTCATAGAGGCGACCCACGGCCGCCTTGTCGTCGGCGCGGGCGGCCAGCGTCATCCGCATCGTATAGGTGTCGCTGTCCTGGGCCCCGGTGGAGAGCAGCTTCGCGGCCGCCTTTTCGTCGCCTCCCTGCGCCAGTACGCTGGCATAGGCCAGGCGCAGACGGGTGTTCCGGGGGTCCTTGGCGACCGCCTTGGCGAAGAGCTTCTTCGCGCCCTCCTTGTCGCCAGCGCGGAATTTCTGCTGCGCGGCCCAGGCGTACGTGGTGCCGTCGTGGAAACGCGCCATGGCTCCGTCACCGACGGATTTTGCGTAGTCGTGCCGACCCAGGTTCTCGCCCAGCTCGCTCATGGCCAGCCATGCGCTGGAATCGTTGGGCAAGCGCTGCGGCGTAGCGACCCGCTCGAGCAGGACACCCGCCTGGGCAGCGTCGCGTGCACTCATCAGGGTGCGGCCGATCTCGCGCCAGGCGTCCGGGTCGCCGGTGGCGATCATGGCATTGAGCTGACGCTCCGCTTCCACGGTATCGCCCCGATCCAGGGCCACCCGCGCCCTGCCCTCGGCCAGATCCAGCGGCTTGCCGTGGAGCGCGGCCCAGCGGTCAAGCGCCTTGGTGGCGGCGGCCTGGTCGTGCACCGCCAGAGCCAGCTCGGTCGCCCGTCCGGCAACCCGGGGGTCGTCGCTCAGCTGCGCCGCGTTGCCATAAGCCTCGGCGGCGGCCTTGAGATCGTTGGCAGCCAACGCAAAATCACCCGCCATGAGTTGGGCCTGGACGTCGCGCTCGGGGGGCAGAATGGCCACCTGAAGCCGATCGAGTGGCTGGACGCCCGTTCGGGTCGCCCTGGGCGCCTCGGGGGGCGCCATGGCACAGCCGGTAGCGACGGCCGCCAGGCTGACCAGAACCACAAGATGCCGCACTTGCTTGAACTTGGACCGACCGCTCAGCACACTAGTCTCCGTCATCATCGATAGGGCGCTGCAAGAGCCAGGCGCCTTGTGAGCGCACAATGCGCCCTTAGCTTAGCCGACGCCACCGAAGCCGACTCACGCCCGTCATGCCACTCATCGCCCTCGGGCTCAATCACCTCTCCGCGCCGGTCAGCCTGCGTGAACAGGTGGCATTCGATGCCACGGTGGCTCCGCAGGCGCTGGACGACCTTGTCCGTCAACCGGGTGTCGAAGAGGCGATGATCCTCTCCACCTGCAACCGCACCGAGTTGTACTGCAGTGTGACCGAAGGGTTCGAGGCCGTGCCGCGCCAGTGGTTGTCGCGTCAGCATCGATTGACCCCGCAACGGCTGGACGAGTTCCTTTACCGGCATGACGAGCAGGAAGCGGTGCGTCACATGTTCCGTGTCGCCACGGGGCTGGACTCCATGGTGCTGGGCGAACCGCAGATCCTCGGCCAGGTGAAGGACGCCTACCAGCAGGCCCGCTCGGCGCAGAGCCTTCGCGCGCCGATGGAACGCCTGCTCCAGCACACCTTCGCGGTGGCCAAGCGGGTCCGTACCGATACACGCATCGGCGCGCATACCGTCTCCGTCGCCTACACGGCCGTTCGCCTTGCCGAGCAGGTGTTCACCGACCTGCGCCAGGCCTGCGTGCTGTTGATCGGCGCCGGCGAGACGATCGAGCTGGCCGCCCGGCATCTGTCCGACAAGAAAGTCCGCCGGCTGATCGTGGCCAACCGCACGCTGGAGAACGCCCAGGAGCTGGCCGGCCGCTACAGCGGCTACGCCATCGCGCTCGCCGACCTGCCCCGGCATCTCGCCGAAGCCGACATCGTGATCACCTCCACCGCCTCGCGCCTGCCGGTGGTCACCAGACAGATGGTGGCCGACGCCATCGCCGCACGGCGCCGCCGCCCGATGTTCATGGTGGACATCGCCGTGCCGCGCGACATCGAGCCAGAGGTCGCCCATCTCGACGACGTCTACCTCTATGGCATCGACGACCTCAAGCAGGTGATCGACGAGAACCGCCGCTCACGCGAGCTGGCGGCCCGCGAGGCCGACGCCATCATCGACCTCCAGGTCGATCGCTACATGGCGTGGCGCCGCGCACTGAGCCTGCGCAATCCCGCCGTGGACATGCGCGTCGCGGCCGAGGCGCAGCGCGACGAGGTGTTGGCCAAGGCCCAGGCCATGGTGGCCCGGGGTCGGTCGCCGGACGAAGCGCTCGCGTTCCTTGCCAATACCCTGACCAACAAGCTGCTCCACGCACCCAGTGCGCGCCTGCGCGATGCCGCGCTTTCCGGCGATCTCGACCTCCTCCACGCGGCCGGCCGGCTTTATGGACTGGACCCGGACGACGACGTTTCCGCATGATGTGCGGCTCCTGCCACATCCCGTGCCCCGAATGACCCCCTCGATCCGCCGCAAACTCGAAGCCCTGGCCGAACGGTACGAAGAAATCGGCCTGCTCCTCGCACAGCCGGACGTGCTCGCCGATGGCCAGCGCTTCCGTGATCTGTCGCGCGAATACGCGCAACTGGAACCGGTGACGCTGTCGCTGAAAGACCACGACACGGCCGAGCGCGAGCTGGCCGAGTCCAGGGCCATGCTCGACGACGCCGAAATGCGCGAGATGGCGGCCGATGACATCGCGCGCATCGAAAACCACCTGCGCGCGCTCGACGCCGACCTCCAGCTGCTCCTGCTCCCGAAGGACCCGCGTGATGATGGCAACCTGTTCCTCGAGGTCCGTGCCGGCACGGGCGGCGATGAAGCCGCCATCTTCGCGGGCGACCTCTTCCGCATGTATGCACGCTACGCCGAGCGACAGCGCTGGCACGTGGAAATCCTGCATGCCAACGAAGGCGAGCACGGCGGGTACAAGGAAGTCGTCGCGCGCATCGAAGGCCGCGGCGCGTACTCGAAACTGAAGTTCGAGTCGGGTACGCATCGCGTGCAGCGCGTGCCGGAAACCGAATCGCAGGGTCGCATCCACACCTCGGCAGCTACCGTCGCGATCCTGCCCGAGCAGGACGAGGTCAACGACATCGAGATCCGCGACGGCGACCTGAAGGTCGACACCTTCCGCGCTTCGGGTGCGGGCGGCCAGCACGTGAACAAGACCGATTCGGCCATCCGCATCACCCACCTGCCAACCGGCACCGTCGTCGAGTGCCAGGACGAACGCAGTCAGCACAAGAACCGCGCCCGCGCGATGAGCCTGCTCAAGGCGCGGTTGCTGGATGCAGAGCGCAGCAAGCAGAGCGCCGCCCAGGCCGAGTCACGGCGCCTGCAGGTCGGCTCGGGCGACCGCAGCCAGCGTATCCGCACCTACAGCTACCCGCAGGGACGGATCACCGACCACCGCGTGAACCTCACGCTCTATCGTCTCCTCGAGACGATGCAGGGCGACCTCGATGAGCTGATCGATACGCTCACGCGGGAGCATCAGGCGGACGAGCTGCAGAACCTGATTGCGGCAAGCTGAAGAGCATCGCCGCTGAAGCGGCTCCCACAAAGAGCATCGCCGCTGAAGCGGCTCCCACAAAGAGCATTGCCGCTGAAGCGGCCCCCACAAGAAGCTGCGATCCCCCTGTGGGAGCCGCTTCAGCGGCGATAGCTTCGTGTAGGAGCCGATTCATCGGCGATGGGTGCTCGCGCAAAACTTACACTTCCTGCTTCACAATGCCGACCACCTCTCCCTGTGGACGGCGAACCGATGGGCAAGAAGAAAAAGAAAGCCTACGAGCAAGACCTCGAGGCACTGCAGATTGAACTGGTCGGCCTTACGCGCTGGCTGCGCGCTACCGGCAAGCGCATGCTGGTGATCCTCGAAGGGCGAGACGCCGCCGGCAAGGGCGGCACCATCAAGGCCATCACGGACAAGCTCGACACCCGCGCCGCACGCGTGGTTGCCCTGGGCAAGCCATCGCAGACCGAAGACGGCCAGTGGTTCTTCCAGCGCTACGTGACGCAGCTTCCAACCGCTGGTGAGCTCGTGCTGTTCGACCGCAGCTGGTACAACCGCGCCGTCGTCGAACCAGCCATGGGCTTCTGCACTGACGACCAGTACGACGCCTTCATGAAGGCCTGCCCGGCCTTCGAAAAGTTGCTCGCCGACGACGGCATTATCCTGTTGAAGTACTGGCTCTCGGTCGACCAGGACCTCCAGGAAGAACGCTTCGCCGAGCGCGCGGCTGATCCGCTGAAACGCTGGAAACTTTCTCCCGTAGACCTCAAGGCCCGGGAGAAATACGTCGAGATGGGCGACCTGCGCGACGCGATGATCCAGCACACCCATACCGCCGATGCGCCGTGGTTCGTCGCCGACTTCAACGACCAGAAAGAAGGCCGGCTCAACCTGATCCGCCACCTGCTCGACCAGGTGCCCGACAAACTCACGCCCGACAAGGAATTCGACCTGCCGCCACTGAAGGGCAAGCCAAAGAAGGACAAGGTCACCGCCAAGGCGGAGAAGGTGCCGAAGGTCTACTGACGCGCCGCGGCGCGCCGTACGGGTGTCCTGCGCGGCAGGCGCCCGTTGCGCGAAAGCCTCAGCCACTGGCGCAAGGCCAGCAGGCCGCCAGCGGATTCGATCATCGCCGCGGGCACCCACATGATCACGCCGCCGATCAGCTGGCCGGTGAGTACGTTGAGAGTGAAGGCGCGGCCGCATATCTCGAAGATCGGGTAGAGATCGGTTTTCGAGAACGTGACGATGGCCCCGGCGACGATCTGCGGCGTCATGGTTATCGCTGGCGACAACACGCGAATGCCGGGTGACATCCTTCCCGGTGGCTTCGGCCGGTGATCGAGCACGATCCACCAGTACGTCAGCCCCGAGAGCACCATCGACCAGTTCATGGCGCGGTAGATCCGCCAGTCCAGCATCGCCATGGTCTGCATGTCGGGAATGAGCCAGACCAGGATCAGCGCGACGAAGAGCGCGGTGACGAACGCCGGATTGAACAGGCACGCGGCAACGATCCGCCACGCAAGCGATTGTCCGGCACGACGCAGGCGCACACGCAGCCAAAACGGCAAACCAGCGCGCAGTACCGTCCCCGGATACGCCGCGATGAGCAGCAACGGCGCAAGATGATGCAGCAATACCTGCTGGATCCGATGCATGAAGAACTCATGCTCGGCGTAATAATCGAAATACGTGTGCAGCGCCACGTAGATGATCGCCATACCGATCCAGAACGCCGCCTGACGCAGGGGCGTCACGCTCAGGCGCCGACTTCCGGCGATGTACGTCATGGCCGTGGCGAGGAAGACCACAAGGAATACCCAGGAAAACTCCCAGGGCACGATCCATTTCATGATGCCGGCACCCATCCGCTCAGACGACGCGTCGGGCGCGACGCGTGCGACGCCACCCGTAGATCAGGCCGAGCAAGGCGACAAGGCCCGGCACCAGCACGATATTGATGAACTTCAGGCGCAGGCCCAGGGCGTCGATCTCGGCGTTGAGCTGGTGTTGCACGTCGCGCAGCTCCTTGCCGATGGCGAGCTTGCGCTGCAGGTACTGCTCCACTTCGCGACGTTGCTCCGGCGTCGCGGTGGCCGGCCCCGCCACCCCTTTCGCCGGCTGCAGTTCCGCGAGCCGCCGCTGGGTTTCGTAGAGCTCGTTCTCGAGCTCGCGTTTCTTGACCAGGAACTTGCGATCCGCCGCTGCCTGAAGGGCCTTGACCCGGGTAAACGGCCGTTGCGAATTCACCCGTCCCCGGATCGACAGCAAGGCCGTCGAGCCACCCAGGTTGTCGACCAGATTCGCCACGAAATCGCCGTTGTTGGCAAACGGCGTCAGCTGCTGCTGTCCGAGCAGGGGCTGCACGTCGATCCAAAGGCGATCTGACAGCAGGTCCGTGTCCGCCACCAGCACCACCTCGCCCGGACCATTGGCGACCGCGAGGTGACCCTTCTCGCGACGTTCCGGAAAAGCGGTATGGAAGGTATCGCGCAAACGCGCGGCGAGAAGGTAGCGCTCGTGGGTCGGCTCGTAGTTGTCGAGGAGGCTGGTCGGGTCGCCCGCCGAATCGCGCACGCGCTGGGCCGGCACGATGGCCGCTTCGTCCGATGTCTGCACCAACGGGATCAGCCGGGCCTTCGTGTCCTGCGCGAGTTCGAAGAAGCCGGCCGTCGAGAAGTTGATCCGCTGCAGGCTCGCCGTCACCACGTCGTCATGGTTCAGATCCTGCGCGCCCAGCCCGAGCATGGCCGGATGGCCGATGCTGTTGCCATTGAGTTCGATGGTCAGCGCCTGCGAGCGATCCAGCACCACACGGGTCGGGTCGAAGACGACCCCCCAGTTCTGGAACAGACGCGGCAGATTGGAGTCGTGATCGTCGACCGTACCGTGCGAGTCGACCAGCGGCGTGGCGTCCATCTCCGCATCGGGATCGACGAAAACAACCAGATGACCGCCACGCAGCACGAACTGGTCGATCGCATACTGCGCGTCCTCCGAAAGGTGTTTCGGATGGATGAGCAGCAGCACACTGATCGAAGGATCGATGTGGGTGACGCTATCGGGGTCGATCGCCGTGACGTCGGCCAGCTGGTCGAGCTGACGCATCAGCGTCCAGGGCGCCTCGCCGATCACCAGGTTGCCTTCCACGGGCAGGGAACTCATCACACCCAGCCGCGGCTTCCTGGGCATACCCAACTCGTAGAGCAGCTTGGCGATGTCGTACTCGACAAAGGCCTCGCGCGCCGGATCGAAGAAGGGAATCGCCTGCGGTGCGGTATCGCCGGGCCCACCACTACCGACCAGGCCGAAGAAAACGCGCTCGCCGTTGCTGCCGCCGCTGGCGGGAGTGAGGCCATAACTTTCGGCAGCGTCTTCGTCGTCCGAGTAGGGCACCGGATCGATCACCCGCAGACGGATCCGTCCGTGCGCACGGACGGCAATCTCGCGAAGCATCTCGTGCACGCGCTGCTCGTAACTGCGCAGCTGTGCAAGATCGCGCGTGGCGTGATCGGAGAAATACAGCGTGATCGTGAGCGGCTTGCGCAAGCCGTCGACGATATCCAGGGTACCCGGGGTGAGCGTGTAGATGCGGTCGGATGTGAGGTCGACGCGCGCCGTGCGCAGTGACAGCGAACTGATCGCAACCGTCACCAGGAAAAGCACGACGATGCCGAGCAGCGAAAGCCGCAGCAGGAAGGGACGGGAGAGATGCAGATGACGCGACATCTTCATCGCGTCCTCTTCAGGTCGAGGACCACGACGCTCGCAGCCAGCCACGCCACGATGGTCGCGAAGAAGTAGACCAGGTCACGCAGGTCGAGCACGCCCCGCGCGATCGCATTGGCGTGGCGCGAGATACTGATCTGGCCGAGCGCACCGATGGCCCTCGGTGGCACGGCATCCTGGAAGAAATCGAGCACCTGCGGCTGGCCGGCGAGCAACAGCAGGAAGCACACTGCCGCGGTAAGAATGAAGGCGATGATCTGGCTGCGCGTCGCCGTGGACATGCAGGTGCCAATGGCGATGAAGGCGCCAGCCATGAGCCAGCTACCCACGTAGCCGGCGAGGATCACGCCGTTGTCGGGGTCACCGAGGTAGTTCACCGTGATCCAGATCGGAAAGGTCAACAGCAGGCAGATACCGATGAAGGCCCAGGCGGCAAGGAACTTGCCGAGCACGGCCTGCGATATCGACACTGGCAGGGAAAACAGCAGTTCCAGCGTGCCCGAGGCGCGCTCCTCGGCCCACATCGACATCGTCACCGCGGGTACGAGCACGAGATAGAGCCACGGATGCATGTCGAAGAAGGGCTGCAGGTCGGCAAGACCGCGGTCGTAAAAGTCGCCCGTGTAGAACGTGAGAACCCCGGCCATGACCAGGAAGATCACCATGAACACGTAGGCCACCGGCGTAACGAAGTAGCTCCACAGCTCGCGGCGCATGATCGCCGTTACGCCGCTCATGCCTGTGCCCCGCGCGGCTGCGTGGTGATCTGCCGGAACACCTCGTCGAGGCGTCCCTGCTCGAGCTGGATTTCCGACACTTCGAGGTTCTGCGTACGCAACAAGGCCTGCACTTCTTCGAGGATCGGCTGACTGTTCCTGGGGAACACCGTGACGCGGCCGTCGAGCGGATCCACTTCCACCGATGCAACGTTCGGGATGCGCGCCAGCATTTCCCGGGACACGCCGCTGCCCGCGGCACTGAACGACACGGCGCCGTGGTAGCGCGAGCGCGCTTCCAGCTCGGCAGGGGTCGCGTCGGCGAGCAGGCGACCGTTGGCGATGATCGCCACGCGATTGCACAGCGCGTGCACTTCTTCGAGCAGATGGGTGGAGATCAGGATGGTGCGTTCGCGCGCCATCGCGTCGATAAGCATGCGCACCGAGTGCTTCTGGTTCGGATCGAGGCCGTCCGTCGGCTCGTCCAGCATCAGCACCGGCGGGTCGTGCAGGATCGCCTGTGCAAGGCCCACGCGCCGGCGCAGCCCCTTCGACAAGGTGCCAATGGTCTGCTCGAGCACGTCTTCCAGTTCGAGCCGCATCACTACTTCGTCGAAACGACGGAAGGCGATGTCCCGGTCCAGGCCGCGCACGCGAACCATGAAGACCAGGAACTCCCGGATGGTCATCTCGCCATAGCTGGGCGCACCCTCGGGCAGGTAGCCCAGGGCCCGTTTGGCGGCGAGGGGTTCCTTGCGTACATCGTGTCCACAAACCCGGGCCGTACCCGACGTGGGCGCTAGGAAGCCGGCAATCATGCGCATGGCGGTCGACTTGCCCGCGCCATTGGGCCCCAACAGCCCAAGCACCTGGCCCGGCTCGGCGCGCAGGGTCAGGGCGTCCACCGCAATCAGCGGCCCATAACAACGAGTAAGTCGGTCGGTCTCGATCATTACTTCGCAGTGTAGCGAGCGGCCCAGCGGATAGCTCGCTGCGCTAGCTCGTGTGTCCATTGTGGGAGCCGATTCATCGGCGAAAGGCCTCATTCGCAAACTGGACAGCCTGAGGGTTCGCCGCTGAAGCGGCTCCCACACAGAGCGGAGCAACAAAAAAAAGCCCCGCCGTTTCGGGCGGGGCTTTCGGGTGTTGCCTGGAGCGAAACTTACTTCGAGAGCGTCGGCGCGGAGGCTGCCTCGGCCGGAGCCGCAGCGGTGCCTGCCGGGGCCGGGGCCGTGCCTGCGGCGGCCGGCGCGGTGGACGAGCCGGCCGGAGCCGCGTCGTCCAGCGTCTGCGGCTTCAGGCCGGCTTCCTGCTCCGGGGTCTGCTCCGGGAGGTTGTCGCCCTGCAGCGGCAGGTAGATCTCGAACTTCTGCTCGTCGTAACCCTCGATGGTGCCGTGGTTATTGGTCGGAGCCTTCGTCTGGATGTCGTAAGCGCGGAACACCACGTCGTCGTACTTATAGCCGTGGGTCTGCGAATAGGCTTCCAGCATCTGACGCGTCTGCGGCAGGCCGGCGCCGGTGCCGGCCCAATCGGCCTTGAGGGCCTTGCCACCGAAGGCGAGCACAGCCTTGACGTTGCCGTCGACGACGACGCGACCGAGCTTGTCCTTGCTGCCCGGAGCTGCGTTGTCGCCAGCGGCCGGAGCGGCGGAGGTCGACGCTTCGGCCGGGTCCAGCGACGGGCGCTGGGCGGCGGTGAGCTCGACGTCCTGGCCGTTGATCTTCAGCGTGGTGGCGTCGATCTCGGCGGCCACGTCGAAGGTGTAGTTCTGATCGCCCCAGTTCGTGGTGATCGTGATGCGCGGGCTGGTGATGTTCACGCCCAGCTTCTTGGCGGCTGCCTGGATCTCGGCCATCGCCTTGTCCGACGCGGTATCGACGTCGTCGAGGGTGCGTGGGGCGGTGGTGGAGACAAACAGGATCGGCTTGGCCGGCTGCTCGACGATCGACGGAACCATCTTGCTGTAGTCGATATTGGGGATCGACGCCATCAGGTTCTGCAGATTGGACAGGCTGAACTGGATCAGCGCGTCCGGATCGCCATGGATGTAGAGGTTCGAGAAGCGGTTGACCAGGTTGAAGCCGTACGAGACGTCATACGCCCAGTTGACCTTGACCAGCTTCTGGCTGCGACCGGTGCGCTCCAGCGTGATCGTGAACTTCTTGTCGGAACCGCGCCAGCCGTTGTCCAGGTTCCAGACAATGGTGCCCTTGCCGGCATCGGCGATCTGGGCGAAGCCCGGATCGATAGAGGCGATCTCGAGGGCGCCATCACCGACCTTCGGGTCGGAAGCCTTCCAGGAAATCTTTGCACCCGGGCCGTACGCCTTACCCGACAGCTCGAACTGCACCTTCGAATCGAAGGAGCGCAGCACGGTGTAGTCGGGGAAGCGACGGAAGTTGCTGAAAACGTCGTAAACCTGACGCAGATCCTTGCTGATCAGCATTTCGCGCTCAACATGTCCGGTTGAGGGCATAGCAACGCCGACCACGACACCGAGTACGGCGACGATGACGAGGGCGACAATAAATTCTAACAGACGCGTCATTCCACGGTTCTCCGAACGTCTTACGAACGGGTTTTACGCACAGCCATGGACGCCATACGCTCACCCCTGAAGAATCGGCCCGTGGCAGGGGTTCGCCCGCGCCGAAAGAGCCGATGGTACTTGCTCGCGGCGGGGAACGCCATTGGGTCCCCTGCCCTTTTTCGCAAGCTGGTACAAGGCGATATTCGGCCGCAGCGGCCCGGCGGGGGCCGCCAATCCGCGTCGGGTCAGACGATACCCAGTTCCAGAGCCTTCAGAACGGCGCGTGTACGGTCGCGTACGCCAAGCTTGGAAAGGATATTGGAGACGTGGTTCTTCACCGTTCCCTCGGCCACGCGGAGGGAATTGGCGATCTCCTTGTTGCTGTATCCGCCCGAGAGCAGGCGCAGGATCTCGGTTTCGCGCTCGGTCAGCGGATCGGGCTGTTCCAGGCTGGAGAACTGGTTCTGGATACGCCCCACCCCGGCCAGCAGTCGTTGGGTAACCATCGGGGCGACCAGCGAGCCGCCCGCGGCCACGGTACGCACCGCTTCGACCAACTGGTCGAGCGAGACGTCCTTGAGCAGGTAACCGCGCGCCCCCGCCTTGAGCCCGGCCAGCACGAGCTGGTCGTCGTCGAAGGTGGTCAGGATGATCGTCGGCGGCAATTCGTTGCGCCCACCGAGGGTCTGGAGCACGTCCAGGCCACTCATGTTCGGCATACGCAGGTCGAGCAGCACGACGTCCGGGCGAATCTGCGGAATGGTCTGCACGGCCTGGGCGCCATCCGCGCACTCGGCCACCACACGGATGTCCCCGGCGAGATCGAGCAGCGAGCGAATGCCCTGGCGAACCAGGTTCTGATCGTCAACGAGACAGACGGAGATCATGGATGACCCTCGGAAGGAAGAGGAATTGTGGCATGGGGCGGGAGGGAAGCGGGCCATGCCGGGGTGTGGGCCAGCGTCGGCTCCTCACCCAGGGGAAGGCGTGCGGTCAGGGCGAAGCCGCCCTCCGCCCCACTGCGGAAGTCCACGGTGCCGCCAAACTCGGCCAGGCGCTCACGCATGCCGTTCAGGCCGTTGCCCGGACGGAACGACCCACTGCCATCGCCGCGACCATCGTCGTGCGCCTCAAGGCAGAGTTCATCGGGGCCGGTGTGACGGAAGGTGAGCCACAGGTGCCGTGCGTGCGCGTGACGTACGGTGTTGGTAAGGATTTCCTGCACGCAGCGCAGCAGCATCTGCGCACGGCGCGGATCTTCCACGCCGAAGCGCGGCGGCACGCTCAACTGCACCTGCAGCCCCGGCACGCCCTCGATCAGGCTACGCACGGCCTGGGTGAGATCGATGGCATCGTCCTGGCGCAGCTCACTGACCACCTCGCGCACGTCGGCCAGCAATTGCTTGGCGGTGCGCTGCGCCTTCAGGACGTGTTCCCGGGCGGTGTCGTTGGTGAGATGGCTGGCCACCTCGAGGTTGAGGCTCAGTGCCGTGAGGTGATGCCCGACCAGATCGTGAAGATCGCGCGCGATACGCATGCGCTCGGCAATACGGGTGGATTCGGCCAGCAGGGCACGGGTGGCGCGTAGCTCGGAGTTCAGCTGACGTAGCTCCTCGCGTTCGTCGGCCTGCTGGCTCGCCACCATCGAGGCAATGAACACCAGCGCGGAAAAGCCGAAATACAGGCATGCCTGCATGGCCGAGGCGACAAGGGTGGACGGAATCTCAAGGAATACCGGGATCAACAGCAGGTGCGCCAGCACCATCCAGGCAATGCCGATGGGCAAGGTGACCAGCCATGGCACCACGGTCGCCACGATGATCAGCAGCAGCGCCGCCACGCCGCTCTTGCTGAACACGCCGATCGCCAGCGCCGTGCCGGTGAGGATGAGGAGCACCGCGATGCGGGTGAATCCGTCCACGCGCAGCCCGAGATTGCGGGTCAGCAGCCAGTACACCAGGCCGAAAACGAGATAACAGGCCGTCCAGCCCAGCAGGGCCATGTCGCCAATGGTCCCCGGGCCGTTGCCGGCCCGCTGCACCGACAGCGGCAATCCCACGCACAGGAAGACGAAGTACGTGGCGTACTTGAGGAGGCGGACGTTATTGAACTGAACCTTCGACATGGCCGCATCATAGGGCTTCGCGCCCACCGCACCACCTGATAGAAGTCACGCTCCGGCGCACGGCAAGCGCTGGCTTTACAACGGTTTTACATGTGCAACGGCGCGCCACAGGGGCGGCCGGCGTGCCATAATGCCGCGCATTCGGCGGCCCGGGGGTCGCCCGTTTTCGAACGAATCATTCCAGAACCATTAGCGGAGCAACGAATGGCCCTTGCCATCCGCGACGTGCGCGAGCACGACCTGGATGCCGTGCTGGCACTCAATAACGAGGCAGGCACCGGTATCCTCGCCACGGACCGCAGCCGCCTGCGTCACCTGTACGAGATCGCGCACTACTTTCGCGTCGCCGAACAGGACGGCCGCATCCTCGGCTTTCTTATCGCCATGCGCCCGGACGCCGAATACAGCAGTCCGAATTTCCGCTGGTTCCAGGCCCATTACGAAAGCTTCGTGTACATCGATCGTATCGTGATCGCGTCCGAATCGCGCGGCCATGGGCTGGGCCGCATCTTTTATTGCGATGTACAAAGTTACGCCGAGGTACGTGTGCCGCTTTTGACCTGTGAAGTTTTTCTCGAACCACGCAACGACCAGACCGTGCTATTCCACGGCACCATGGGCTTCCAGGAAGTGGGCCAGCAGAAGATGGGCGAGACCGGCCCGAAGGTAAGCCTGCTCGCACGCGAGCTGCCGAGTTTCCCATTCGTGCGTGAACGCTACATCGAGCAGGATGGCCTGCCCGACGTCGCATGGCTGAGCGAGCGTCAGCGTCCGATCGACGGCCTGAAGGTGGGCGCATGAACGCCCGCGCCGAACTCGAAGCCGCCTGCGATCTCCGTTTCGGTCAGGTCGGTATCGCCTGCGTGCGCCTTCGCCGCGTGGACGCCGCCGCCCTCGTCGAGGAACTCGAGCGTCGCGTGCGCGCGGCGCCGCAGATGTTCGCCCGCGCCGCCGTCGTGCTGGACCTCTCGCATCTGCCCAAACTTCCCGACGACGGCATGGTGGATGCGCTACTTGAAGCCATCCGCAGCGCCGGCATGCTCCCGGTGGGCATTGCTTATGGCACGCCGGAAACCGAGGCGCTCGCCGAGCGCATGAACCTCCCGCTGATCGCCAAGTTCCGTGCGCAGTACGAGCCGGGCCAGGCCGCCGCCACACCTGGCGCCGGTGCGCCCGCGCGCAGCGCACCGGCACCCGCCATGGCACCGCTGGACCACGACGACGAACCGGGCAGCAGCACCACCGCCCAGCACCATACCGGCAGCGCCGTGCGCTCCGGCCAGCAGATCTACGCACGCGACCGCGATCTGGTCGTCACCGCGGCGGTCGCCAATGGCGCGGAAGTCATCGCCGATGGCTCGATCCACATCTACGGCAGCCTTCGCGGCCGCGCCATGGCCGGCGCGCAGGGCGACGAATCCGCACGCATCTTCTGCTCCGACTTCCGCGCCGAACTGGTCGCGATCGCCGGGCATTACCGCGTGTTCGAAGACATGCCGAAAGAATTCGAGGGCCAGGCCGTGCAATGCTGGCTCGATAATGGAAAACTCATGGTCGCGCGCCTGTGACGCGCGGTCCCACGCTTATTCGCGGAGACATCTCTTGACAGAAATCATCGTCGTCACCTCCGGCAAGGGCGGAGTCGGCAAGACCACCACCAGTGCCTCCCTCGCCACCGGTCTCGCGCTCGAAGGCAAGAAAGTCGCCGTCATCGATTTCGACGTCGGCCTGCGTAATCTCGACCTGATCATGGGCTGTGAACGGCGCGTGGTGTACGACTTCGTCAATGTCGTGCATGGCGAAGCCACCCTCAAGCAGGCCCTGATCAAGGACAAGCGTCACGAGACCCTGTTCGTGCTCGCCGCGTCGCAGACGCGCGACAAGGACGCCCTCACCCAGGAAGGCGTGGAAAAGGTCCTCGACGAGCTGACCAAGGAAGGCTTCGACTTCGTCGTCTGCGATTCCCCGGCCGGTATCGAAAAGGGCGCGCACCTGGCGATGTACTTCGCCGACCACGCCGTCGTCGTCGTCAACCCGGAAGTCTCTTCGGTGCGCGACTCCGACCGCATCCTCGGCCTGCTCGCCAGCAAGACCCGTCGCGCCGAAAAGGGTGAAACGCCGATCAAGCAGCATCTGCTGCTCACGCGCTACAACCCGAACCGCGTTGAAGCCGGCGAGATGCTCAGCGTGAAGGACGTCGAGGACATCCTCGGTATCAGCGTCGTCGGCGTGATCCCGGAGTCGGAGAACGTGCTCGCCGCCTCGAATGCGGGTGTGCCCGTGATTCTCAACGACGATTCCAACGCCGGTCTCGCCTACAAGGATACCGTCGCCCGCATCCTCGGTCGCGAACTTCCGCTGCGTTTCATCGAGCCGGTCAAGAAGGGCTTCCTCAAGCGTGTCTTTGGAGGTTGAGCATGGGTATTCTCGATTTCCTGAAGCGCAAACCCGAAGCCAGTGCGGGCGTGGCCAAGGAACGCCTGCGTATCATCGTGGCCCAGGAGCGCTCGACGCGCGGCGGCCCCGACTACCTGCCACTGTTGCGTAACGAGCTGCTCGAGGTCATCCGCAAGTACGTCAACGTCGATGTCGATGCCGTGAACGTCACGCTCGACCGCGACAGCGGCCACGAGGTTCTCGAACTCTCGGTCGCCCTCCCCGAAGGCAAGCCCGCTACGTCGGCATGAACGCCTCCGATCCCGCCGACGCGGTACTCCGCGTCGGTGCCATCGGCTTCGACGAACCCCGTGCCCTGCTCGCCCGCCATGGCCTCACGCTCATCGCGGTTGTCGATGGCGAGGCTATCCCCGGTAGTTTCTGGGGCGACACCGAGGCCGGCATCATCGGCACGACGGTCTACGCCCGCGCCGACACGCCCGTGCACTCGCTGCTCCATGAGGCCTGCCACCTCATCGTGCTTCCGGAAGACAAGCGCGCGCTGGTTCACACCGACGCCACCGATTCGATCGAAGAAGAAGACGCGACCTGCTACCTGCAGATCGTCCTCGCCGGGCAATTGCCGTCAGTCGGTTCCGCACGCCTGATGGAAGACATGGACCGCTGGGGCTACACCTACCGCCTCGGCTCGACCCGCGCCTGGTTCGAGCAGGATGCACCCGAAGCCCAGGCGTTCCTACGCGAACGCGGACTGCCGACAGGCTGAGGGGCACGGCCCGTTCGTTGTGGGAGCCGCTTCAGCGGCGATAGCCAGGTCGCCTCAACCCCATCGCCGGCATAGCCGGCTCCCACACAAAGCTCAACCTACCCTGGCTCGTTGCGCTCGATCTGCGAAACGACACTCGACGCGGCGGCCGCCTGCGTGCGCGCAAGACGGCGGCGTTCCAGCGTGGCGTAGCCGGCCCAGGCAGCCAGCCCGATCAGGCACATGCACGTGGTGCCGATGGCCAGGGTGAGCATGCTGCCGGACAGCGCCGGCGAGAGCACGCCAGCGACAATGGCCGTGAAAATCAGGCTGCCGAAGGCCTGCACCGACGACACGCCACCACGCTGTTCGGGAAACCGATCGAGCAGGAGCAGGGTCAGGGTGGGAAACGCCAGCTGTACACCGCAGCCGTAGAGCGCCAGCGGCAAGGTGGACCAGGGCACGCGCGGGTGGTCCAGCGTCAGCGCGAGGATCAGGTTCAGGGCACATGACGACAGCATCGCCGCATAACCCCAGTTCACCGTACGCGCTGCGCTTGCCCGCCCGGCGACGCGGCCGGAGACGAAGGCACCGAAGACCATGCCACTGACCACAGGGACAAACAGCCACGGGAAGCCGTCCGCGCCCAGATGCAGAAGGTCGCGGATCAACTGCGGCGCCGAGGCGATATAGAGGAACAGGCCGGCGAAGTTGATCGAGCTGGCGATCGCCAGCGGCCAGAACGGCAGGTCGCGCAGGATCGTCAGGTAGCCGTGCATCAGCGGGCGCGGACGGAATACCGTGCGCTTCTCCTTCGGATGCGACTCGACCAGCAGGCGCGCCACGCTCACCGTGAGCGCCACGGTGAACGCCGCTAGGGCCCAGAAAATGCCGCGCCAGCCGTCGATGCCGAGCAGCCACGCGCCGATGATCGGGGCGATGGCCGGTGCGATGCCGAAGATCATCATCACCTTCGACATCATCCGCTGGGCCTCTTCGCCCTGCATGGTGTCGCGCACGACGGCGCGGCCGATGACGATGCCCGCGCCACCGCACATGCCCTGGACGATGCGGCAGCCGAGCAGGAAGCCGAAACTGGGTGCCACGGCGGCGCCGACGGAGGCCACGGCGTAGATGGCCATGCCGATCACGATCACCGGCTTGCGCCCGTATGCATCCGAAAGCGCGCCATGGAAGAGGCTCATCACCGCATAGGCCAGCAGGTACACGCTGAGCAACTGCTGCAAGGCCACTTCGCCCACGCCGAAATCACGCCCGACATCCGGAAAGCCCGGGAAGATGGCGTCGATCGAGAAGGGCCCGATCATGGACAGGGCCGCAAGCAGGAGCGGCAGGTGGCGCCGCGGGTCGCGGGTCGCTGAGGTCATGGACCTTCAAGGCGGTGGCAAGGGGATTTTGCGAGTATAGCTTCAAGATTTCGGTCCATAATCGTGCCATCGACCTGACCTGGAGCTACCGTGGGTTACACCGGTTTTCTTGCCGTCGGCGTGGGCGGCGCGCTTGGCTGCTGGTTGCGTTGGGGACTGGCCGTCATGTTCAACCCGCTTTTCCCGAACCTCCCGCTCGGTACGCTTGCCGCCAACCTTGTCGGAGCCCTGCTCATGGGCGTCACGTTGGGCGTGTTCGACCACTTCACCGCCTTGCCGGTGGAAGCGCGGCTGCTTGTCGCCACGGGATTCCTCGGCGGGCTCACCACCTTCTCGACCTTCTCGGCCGAGACCACCGGGTTACTCCTTCGCGAGCAGTACGGCTGGTTCGCCGCGCATGTCGGGTCGAACCTGGTCGGCTCCATCGTCATGACGATGGCCGGCCTCTTCATCACACGCGGAGTACTGAAGCATTTTTAAGCGCCACGCCGCGCGGGGCGGCGAGAGGATCACCAGGGATCACATCGATGAGCCACGATTCTTCTTCTCTCAAGGCACGGGCGCAGGCCCTGCTCGAACAGGCCGGCATCACCCTCGGCGGTAGCCGGCCCACCGACCTGGTCGTGCACGACGAACGCACGTATCCCCGCGTATTCGCCCACGGGTCGCTCGGCCTGGGCGAGGCCTATATGGAAGGCTGGTGGGACGTGGGCGATCTGCCGGCCTTCTTCGCCCGCGTGCTCGGTTCCCATGTGGACGACTCGCTGCGCACGCTCGATACCCTCATCGCGCACCTCAAGGCGCGCTTCCTCAACCTGCAGCGCGGCGAGCACGCCTGGGACGTGGGACGGCAGCATTACGACCTGGGCAACGACCTCTTCGAGGCCATGCTCGGCAGGCGCATGGTCTACTCCTGTGGCTACTGGGCCAATGCCAGCAACCTGGATGACGCCCAGGAGGCCAAGCTCGACCTGATCTGCCGCAAGCTGCGACTGCGGCCGGGGCAGCGGGTGCTCGACATCGGCTGCGGCTGGGGCGAGGCGCTGAAGTTCGCCGCGGAGCGCTATGGCGTGAGCGGTGTCGGCGTGACCATTTCGAAGGAACAGGCCGAGTACGCGCGCGAGCTGTGCAAGGGCCTGCCGATCGAGATCCGCCTGCAGGACTACCGTGAGCTCGACGAACGCTTCGACGCCATCCTCTCGGTGGGCATGTTCGAGCACGTGGGTGGCAAGAACTACCGCACCTGGTTCGAGGTGGCGCGACGTTGCCTGCATCCCGAAGGCCTCGCCGTTCTCCACAGCATCGGCAGCAACGAGCAACCGGGCCGGCCCGATCCCTGGATCGAGAAGTACATTTTCCCGAACTCGGTGATCCCGGCGATGAGCCAGGTGGCGACCGCGCTGGAGGGGCTGTTCGTGGTCGAGGACTGGCACAACTTCGGCACCGACTACGACCGCACGCTCACGGCATGGCTGGCCAACTTCAACGAGGCGTGGCCGCGCCTGGCCGGGCGCTACGACGAACGGTTCCGCCGCATGTGGCAGTTCTACCTCGGCTGCTCGGCCGGCATTTTCCGCAGCCGGCGTGACCAGCTCTGGCAGCTCACCCTCTCGCCCCGGGGCGTCGCGGGAGGCCTGCGCGTGCCACGCTGACGCCGTGACGACTTCATGCCCCGTACGGTCGGGGCATGAAAGTTCAGGCGAAGGCCGGCGACGGCATCGTGGAGACCGATGTACCGGCGCGCCTGGACCGGCTGAGCTGGGGGCGGTTCCACACGCTCGTCGCCGTCGCGCTCGGCATCACCTGGCTGCTCGATGGCCTGGAAGTCACTATCACCGGTTCGATCGCGGGCGCGCTCAAGTCCAGCCCGGTACTGCATCTTACGGACGTGCAGGTCGGCCTGGCGGGTAGTCTTTACCTGGTCGGTGCCGTCGCCGGTGCGTTGTTCTTCGGCTGGCTGACCGACCGACTGGGCCGCAAGAAACTCTTCACCGTCACCCTTGGCCTGTACCTGGTCGCGACCGCCGCCACGGCGTTCTCGCCGGACTTCGTCACCTTCGTGATCTTTCGCATGCTGACCGGCGCCGGCATCGGTGGTGAATACGCGGCGATCAACTCGGCCATCCAGGAGCTGATACCAGCCCGCTATCGCGGACATACCGACCTGGTGATCAATGGCAGCTTCTGGATCGGCGCGGCGATGGGCGCGCTGGGCGCGGTGGGCCTGCTCGACAGCCGCTGGGTCTCGGCCGAACTCGGCTGGCGACTCACCTTCGGGCTGGGCGCCATGCTCGGCCTGGGCGTGCTGGTCCTTCGCCACTGGATACCGGAGAGCCCACGCTGGCTGATGCTGCATGGGCGCATCGACGAAGCCGAGGCCATCGTCGGACAGATCGAACAGCGCCTGGGCGTCTCGCCGCCGAAGGAACCGTTGCCGCGGTTGCGCCTGCGTCCCCACAAGCTGACCCTCGGCGCAGTCGCCAGTACCCTGTTTCGCGACTATCCGAAACGCACCGTGCTCGGCCTGATACTCATGGCCACCCAGGCGTTTTTCTACAACGCGATCTTCTTCACCTATGCCCTGGTGCTGGGCCGTTTCTATGGCGTGGCCGATAGCGACGTCGGCCTCTACCTGCTGCCATTCGCCGCAGGCAACTTCCTTGGCCCGTTGCTGCTTGGGCGGCTGTTCGACACGGTCGGGCGCAAACCGATGATTGCGATCACCTATGCCATGTCGGGGCTGCTCCTGTTCGCCACCGCATGGCTGTTCGTCCACGGCGTGCTCGATGCACGCACGCAGACCGTCGCCTGGAGCGTCGTGTTCTTCTTCGCGTCCGCAGCGGCGAGTTCCGCGTACCTCACCGTGAGCGAGAGTTTCCCGCTGGAACTTCGCGCCCTGGCCATTGCCCTGTTCTACGCCTTTGGCACGGCGCTCGGCGGCGTGGTCGGGCCGTGGCTGTTCGGCTCGCTGATCGGCACCGGCGAGCGCTCGGCCATTGGCTGGGGTTACGCGCTCGGCGCCTGCCTCATGCTCCTGGGCGCCGCTGCCGCGCTAGGCCTTGGGATCGCGGCCGAGCGGCGCGCCCTGGAGGACATCGCCGCTCCCCTGGGGCGCGCCGACTGAGCGCAGGAAGCGTTTGCGCACCAGTGCATGAATGAAGGACAGGGCCGGCTGCGGATCGTCCCAGCGAAAGGTGTGCAGTTGGGCCCGTGCCCACTGGGTCAGCACGGACAGCCACGGCACGAACTGGCGTTTCCGAAGGGCGAGTACGGTCGGGATATCGTGATAAAGATCGACGCAGGCCACCCCTTCCGGGTAATCGCGTGTCGCGCGTGATACCGGCAGGCCCTGCGCGTCCTGCCAGGCCATCTCGCACACGTTCATGCCGCAGCGTGCGGCGAATTCCACGTAGGTCCATGCGCGCGTATTCACCTCGATGATGCGATAGACGCCATCGCGCGGATCATGCTTGAACTCGGCGCTGAAGATGCCGCGATAATCGAGTCCGTCCAGCAGTCGACGCAGATCACGGATCGCGTCCGGCAGGATCGCCAGCGGCACGGAGTGACAGCACGAGCTGTTGCCGAAGTCAGGCGGCGACATGCGCAGGCGCCGCCGCGCGAATACGCCGGTGTAGGCACCGTTCCGGTCACGGAAACCGTCGACGAAGAAGTGCTCGCTGGCCGGGCCGGGCACGTACTCCTGGGCCATGACGCTGAAACCCTGTGCGTGCAGGCGTGCCCATACCTCACGAAGCGCCTCGGGCCGGTCGACCCAGAGGCCTTTCACCCCGGTAACGTCGCTGAACCTCTGCGAGTTCACCGGCTTGACGAAGACCCGGTCCATCGAATCGAACGGAATCGCCTCGATGTCATCCAGGCAGGCGATGCGATACGTACGGGGATGCGGAATCTGTGTCGCCGCCAGGTATCCGGCGAAAATCGCCTTGTCCTGCAGCAGCTCCTGCGCGTCGCGGCTCGATGTACTGATCAGGAAGCGATCGCCGAGATCGGTCGAGGGCAGGTCGGTGAGCCAGAGCGCCGCGTCGTCCGCACCGGCAATGATCACCGCCTTGTCCAAGGGCATCGCCCTCAGGGCGGCCAGCGCATGGTCGCCCGGCTGACCATCCCAGGGCAGATTGCCGGGGGTCGGCCGGTACCAGCGTGAACGGGTAACGATATCGCGCGGTGGGCAGGCCACATAGGCAGGAATGCCGGCGAGCTGAAGACTGCGAAGAATACCCAGCGCAGTAGGCCCGCGCCCCATCACGATCGCGGGCACCCGCTCCCGCTCGTCGCCGCACTTTGCCATACCGCCCCCTGTGGCGGGTTTCGACGCCGGAATGGCGCACCCTGCAGCAGGAATGTGACATCGGTTCCGGCGACCAGATAGATCGCCACACGGCCTATGCCCTATTGGAGGGCACTGCGCTGCTCAGCCAGTGCGGCGTCGATGGCAGCATCCATCGCAAGCGCGCCCGCGCGCAGGGAAGCGCTGTCGATCAGGTCGAGCACGTTCGCCACCGCGGCCGACGAGGTTGCGATGGACGGCGGCGCGACAGATGGCTTCGCCGGCGCTGCATCGAGGACTTCGGCGCTCGTTACGGTCGCGTACTTCACGATCTTCACCGGACGCCCGTTGGCATCGAAGACCGGGTTGTAGGTGGCCTGGACCCAGACCACCACATGGCCCTTGGCCAGGCGACGATACAGACCCGCATCGTGGAGGCCGGAGCGCAAGCGCCGCCAGAAGCCGATATACGCATCCGAACGACTCTCTTGCTCATCGACAAAAACACTGTGGTGCTTGCCGACGATCTCGTCGAGGCGGTAGCCGGTGAAGCCGAGAAACACGTCGTTGGCATCCAGGATCATGCCATCGAGCGAGAACTCGACCACGCCCTGGGTATGATCGACCGTGTCCACGTGATGCTCCCGCGTGACGATGGCCGCCCGCTCGTCGGAGATGTCGCAGGCATACAGCAGCACGGAGGAAATCCGTCCGCGGCGACCGGCCAGGGGAATGTAGACGGCCTGGAACCAGGCCTCCCGGCCCGATGCGCCTTTGGCGCGATACGTACCGGCGACCTGTTCCCCGCGGTTCAGGGCGCGCCAGAGGTGTTCGGCATCATCCACCATGAAGAACTGGCTGTGCGGCTGGCCTACCACGGCCTCGGCGCGCAGGCCCAGTGCGGCAAGGAAGCGTTCATTGACCGAGCGCACCACGCCGTCGAGGCCGAGCTCGACGACCGACTGGCTGCGCGAGAGTGCGGCGATGATCGCGCGCTCCGTGCGGGCGCTGCGCCTGCCGCGCACCCATCCGAACATACCCATCGTCGCGCCCCGTACTGCAATGTGATTCAAACTGGCTTATCGGCCGGAGGCGGTCCGGGCTTTAGCCGGACGATACCAGTTTCGTCATTTCACATCTGCCCGTCAGCCACGGCGAAGGGGACGACGCCGGGTTCGCGGGCCTCCAGGGATGCCGGACGCCGGGCTGGCGGCGCCGGACGCGGGAGCGAGGGCGACGTGCGCCCCAGGGTGATGTTCTTCGAGGCGCGCACCTCCCTGTTCGCGAAGGTCCAGATCTCGCCGCTTTCGGTAATGAACACGGTCCAGTAGAGATCCGACTCCGGGCCATAGTCGATCAGGAAATGGGCGAAGCCTTCGCCCTTGGGGGTGTTCATGGGAAGTGGTGGATTCAGTTGCAGCATGGTGTCCTCCTCGTGGGCCGATTAGCCCCAAAGCCGCGTGGGGCCAGAGTGAACGTGCCGTCGATCACGCATCACCGGACGCGGACACCACTTTTCGCTGCGGGTGGGTAACATGGCCCCATCCGAGAGAAGGTTCACCAGGGGATATAGGGCGTGCAGGCACGTAATTTCGCGGTATCGGTTGTCCAGCCCGGTGGCAAGGTCGCCATCGAAATCGAATTCAATGAGAAAATCCACGGTATTTCCGGCGACACGCTATGGCTGTCCCTGGAGGACGATGCCAGCCTGGAGGACGCCGAGGCCCTGCGCTCGCTGCTGGAGCGGGTGGGTCACCGCCTCACGGTAACGAACGTACGCGCCTGACCTGGGCAGTCGCGGTGTCCGCGACCGCGGTCACCGCCACGGCCAACGGCACCACCACCGGCGCCAGCCGATGGTTTACGCCATGCACCTTGCCGCAACCGAGGCAGTGGCGGGTCATGCCGAGCCCGCGACGGGATGCCCGCGCGGTGCTCAACAGGCAACCGCAGACATAGCAGCTGGCGATCGCGCCGCGGTCCCACAGCCTCACCCGGACCGCCTGCGCGGCCACCCAGCCAATCGCCCCGATGACCGCGCCGGCAACGATCCAGCCCGGCAGGTCGGAATACAGGGAAAGGATGCCTAGTTGGCCGGGCACTTGCTGCACGGCTTTCATCGCTGCCGCCGCGACTGCCCCCAAGCCGAGTATCACCAGGCCCGGCGAGAACATTCGGAAATACATACGTCCGGCGTACGACATGTGGCGGCCCCTTCCCCAGCCGGATGCTCCCGGCGGGGTCAGGTTGGAGCTTACGGGGTCTAGCCGCCGTGAACGAAAACGAAGGTCGGTCAGCCCGCTGCCGCACCGAAGGACGGCGGTCGGTCGGCTTTCGCCTTGCCGAACGACTCGTTAGGCGTCTCGCCCATGACGAAGGTCAAGCTACCGCCGGCGGCCAGGTCCTTATGGGCGATCCAGCTTTTCGTCCAGGGCTGGCCGTTCCAGCTGACCGACTGGATATACGGACGGCCCGGGCCGTTGTCCTTTGCCTCGATCACCAGCGTTCGTCCACCACCGACCTGCACCTCGGCACGGTCGAGCAGCGGGCTACCGAAAACGTAGTGGGTGCTGACCGGGTCGACGGCGTACAGGCCCATCGCGCTGATCACGTACCAGGCGCTCATCTGGCCGCAGTCCTCATTGCCGGGAAGGCCATCGGGCTCGGGCAGGTACATCGATTCCAGCAGCATGCGCACGCGTGCCTGGGTTTTGTAATGCGACCCGGAGTACGCATAGAGGTAAGGCATGTGATGGCCCGGCTCGTTACCGAAGGCGTACTGGCCGACCATGCCGGCGATGTCCGGCGGCGCGTTGTCCGGTAGCGCAGGATCCGCGTTGAAGAGGCCGTCGAGCTTGGCCTCGAAGGCAGTCTCGCCGCCGAACAGCGCCATATAGTTGTAGACGTCGTGCTGGTTGAGGAAGGTGGCCTGCCAGGCGTTCGATTCGGTGAAGTCACGCCAACGCTTCGAATGACCGATCGCGATCGGGTCGAAGGGCAGCAACCAACTGCCGTCGTCCGCGCGAGGGCGGACGAACTGCGTGTCCTTGTCGAACACGTTGCGGTAGTTCTGCGACTGCGTACGCAGGAGCGTCGCGTCCTCCGCATGGCCAAGCGCATCGGCCATGTGCGACACGGCCCAGGCGTCATACGAGTATTCGAGGGTCTTGCTGGCCGCCTCGCCTTCCTTGTCGCTGGGGATATAGCCCTTCGCGCGGAAAGCAGGAAGCCCGAAGTAGTCGTCCTGCAGGGCACGACGACGAAGCACCGGCCAGGCCTTGGCATAGTCGATGCCAGTGAAACCCTTGGCCTGCGCCTCGGCGATCACCGGTGCGCAGTGGTAGCCGATCATGCACACCGTTTCGATGCCCTGGAGTGGCCACACCGGCGCGCCGCTCGGGCTCTCCACCGCGAGCCGTACGAGGCCATCGACGAGGTCGGGCACACGCTCGGACTGGTACAGCGTGAACAGCGGATGTTCGGCGCGGTACGTGTCCCACAGCGAATACGTGCTGTAGTTGTGCCGGCCTTCGGGCAGCGTATGGACGGCTTTGTCCATGCCGCGATAGCGACCATCGAAGTCACTGAACACCGTCGGCGCGAGCATGGTGTGGTACAGCGAGCTATAGAACGTGCGCTTGATCTTGTCCGACGAGGACTGGATGCGAATGCGGGAAAGCTCATGTTCCCACTCGGCTTCCGCCGAGGCGCGGACCCCGTCGAAGTCCCAGCCCGGGATTTCGCTGTCGAGGTTGCGCATCGCGCCATCGATGTCGACACCCGAGATGCCAACCTTGACAAGCAGGGGCTCGCTCGACGCCTTGTCGAAATGCAGCGCCGCCTTCAGCTGGTCGCCCTTGACCGTGGTGGTGCCCTTCGGCAGCGCTTTGTCGTCGCTATACAGCGTGGCGTTCACGATCGGCCGCGACAGCTTCATGGCGAAGTAGATCACGCGCCCGGTCGCCCACTGGTAAACACGGCGGCCACCGACGACGGTGTCGTTGCCGACGATGGTGAGTTCCACGTCGCTGAGCCGGGTCGGCGTCTCTATGTTGTCCTGGTAGCCATGCGCGAGGTCGACGATCAGGTGGGCATCACCGTCCTTCGCGAAGGTGTAGCGATGGATGCCCGCACGCAGCGTAGCGGTCAGCTCGGCAAGGATGTCGTGCTCGGTGAGCTTCACCCGGTAATAGCCCGGATGCGCCTGTTCGCCCGTGTAGTGCGAGCGGTAGCCCTTGGCATGCGTGCGGAAGCCCATAGCCGGCTTCTGCCCGCCCTTATGCTTCGCATCGAAGCGCGACACGTAGTTCACGCCGTCGTAGTCGCGATCGCCCGGCTGCAGGTGCACCGTGCCCATCGCCGGCATGACCAGGAAGTCGAGCATGTCGGCCGCACCGGTGCCGGACAGATGGGTGTGCGAGAAACCCATGATCGAACCGTCGCCCTGGTGGTAGCCGGACGAACCGTCCCACTCGGCGTTGTTCGTGTCGGGACTCAGCTGGACCATGCCGAACGGCCGCGTCGCACCCGGGTAGGTGTGACCGTGGCCGTCCGTTCCGACGAAGACGTCGACGTAACGCAAGACACTATCCGCAGCGGTGCCGCCGCTGGCGGATGGCGCGTTCAGGCCTTTGTGTACGCCACCGGCCAGTGCGGTGAGGGAACCGAGCTGACCGACGGCCGACACAGCGGCCATCCCTTGCAGAAAACGTCGACGGGTAACCATGAATCGCTCCAGCTCAATGCCGCGTCAGACGCGGCGCAGGGAATCGGGATGCTTATCGGCGAGGTGGACGACCAGCTCGCCGAACAACGTATTGGCCCACGCGAACCACACGCGGGTGAACTGTTTCGGATCGTCCTGATCGAACGCCTCGTGCATGAAGCCGGTACCGGCATGCGTGGTCTTCAGCCAGTGCAGGCATTGTCGCTGCTCGGCGACGTCGTCCGTGGTGAACGCCTTCATCATGATCGACATCGGCCAGATCATGCGCAGGCCTTCGTGCGGACCGCCGACGCCTTCGCCGGCGCTGCCCTTGAAGAAGTACGGGTTGTGCGTGCTCCACACGCGGTCACGCGTACGCTGGTAGCGCGCATCGTGCGGCGCGCTCTCCAGGTAAGGCATGGCGAGCAGGCTCGGCACATTGGCGTCGTCCATGAACAGCTGGTTGCCGTAACCGTCCACTTCGTAGGCCCAGTAGTCGCCGGCCGGATCCTTGATCACGCCGTACTGCTCGACCGCCGCGGCGATCTCGTCGGCCAGTGCATGGCACTCGTCGGCGAATCCCTGGTCGCCGTAGAAGCTGCCGTGCATCTGGGCGAGACGACGCAGCGTCACCACGGCGAACAGGTTGCCCGGGATGTTGAATGCATAAACGGTGGCATCGTCCGACGGACGGAACATCTGGTGGATCATGCCCACCGGGCGGGTCGGCTGGCCGTAGCCTTTCAGGAACTGGCTCTCGGTCGGATTGGGCGACTGCCGCTGGAAGTGATAAGGGCCCGGACCGTCCTTGCGCTGCTGCTCGCGGAAGGTCGTGACGATACGACGCGTCGAGGCGCGCCATGCGTCGTCGAAGGGCTCGCGGTCGCCCGTGGTCTGCCAGTAACCGTGCGCAAGGCGCACCGGGTAGCAGAGTGAATCGATTTCCCATTTGCGCTCGGCCACACCCGGATGCATGTCGGTCTGGTCGGCCTGCGCCCAGTCCAGCTTGCTCTTGCCCTTGGGATCGGGAAGGAAGGCATTGGCGTAGGGATCGATGGCGATGCAACGGGCCTGGCGGCGGATCAGTCCACGAAACAGCTTGCGCAACGCTTCGTCCTTCGGCGCCAGCGGCAGGTAAGGCCAGACCTGGGCCGAGGAATCACGCAGCCACATCGCGTCGATGTCGCCGGTGACGACGAAGGTGTCCTCGTAACCGTCGAGGCGGCCGACCTCCACCGTCGTGTCGAGCGTATTGGGGAAGCAGTTCTCGAACAGCCAGGCCAGCTCGGGATCGGTGATCTTCTTCTTGGTCGAAGCGATCAGCGCTTCCACGGCATCGCTGGTGAACTTGCGTTGCCCTGCCGCAGGCCGCTTGCTGGGGAAGCGCGAGGTGGCGAACGCGCTCGCGCTGATGCCACCCATCATGGCGACGCTGGGTACCAGCGACATCCACTTGATGAGGTTACGACGACGGGGATTCACGGCTGACTCTCCTTCAGGGCATCGACCAGCGAGCGTACGGACACAGCATGACGAAGCGTATCGAGGTTGACGTTGCCGTCGATCACGATATCGACACTCTCACCGGGCAGCAGGTCGAAGGCGTTGTTGGACAAGCGGACGTCGAGGTCGCCCGTGTCGATCCACACCCCACGCGCCAGTCGTTTCGCCGTGACCGTCAGCATGAGGCCGTTTCCGCTGTCGCGCAGGTTTGTGGTGAGTTCCGGCGTCGGCAAGGCGAGCGTGCGCGCCGCGCCGAAGTACAGCAGGTGGTGGGCCAGGGTTTTGCCCTGCTCGATCAGGTCGAAGGCAACCACGGTATGCCGGGGGTCGGCGCCCTTGAGCAGCCCGGCGTCGTCCACGTGCTCGACGCTCGTGCTGGAGAGCGCGCTGGCGTGCACGGGCCGGCTCTCGTCGCGAAGCAGCTTGCCGCCCATGTCGTAGACGCGCGTGCGCAGGCTGGCATCGAAATCGGCTGTGCGGTCGGACACGGCGAACACCTCGGTCCTGCCGTCGCGGCGCAGCGGCACCACGTCCACCGGCGCGTAGAAGCGCTTCGCGTGGAACTGCAGGGCCTTCCAGCGATTGAAATAATCCACGCTGGCCCAGGAAGCGCCCGGCCAGACATCGTTGAGCTGCCAATACAGCGAGCCCATGCTGCGCGGACGCGCGCTGCGCAGGTGCTCGGCCGCCAGTTCGATGCCTTCGGCCTGCATCACCTGGCTGAGGTAAACGAACGAGGGGAAATCCTTCGGCTCGCCATACTCCTGGCGGATGTACAGCAGCAGGCGCTGGTTGCCGTCACCGTTAGCGAACTTCTGGTGGGCGCGCATCACCTTCGACTCCGGCTGCATGTCGCCGGCCTCGGCGAAAGCCTTGATCGTCGCCATGACCGGGAAGGACTGCAGGCCGTACTCGGACTGGAAGCGCGGCGTGATATCGAGGTAGTGCGAAATCGGCTCGGAGCCGGACCACACCTTCCAGTAGTGGAAGTCGCCGTCGTTCTCGACGTTGGCTTCACCGTCGAAATCGGTGCTCGGTGAACTGGCCCAGTAAGGTGTCTGCGGCGAAAGATCACCAACGACCTTGCGCAGCGTCCTGCCGAACAGTTCGCGCATGCCCTCGTCGAGGCGGCGCACTTCGTCGGCATTGATGAACTTGCGGAAGTCCTCGCGATCCGGCCAGGACTCCCAACCGGTCTGCACTTCGTTGTTACCGGCCCAAAGCACGATGGACGGGTGATCCCGCAGGCGCGTGACCTGTTCCACCGCTTCGATGCGCGAGGTTTCGCGGAACGCCGCGTCGTAAGGCGTGATCGCGCCACCGAACATGAAGTCCTGCCAGATCATCAGGCCCATGCGGTCGGCCGCGGCGTAGAACGCATCGTCCTGGTACGTGCCACCGCCCCACATGCGCAGCATGTTCATGTTGGCGTCGCGTGCCGAACGCAGGATGGCCTCCATGCGCGCTGTCGTGACCCGCGCGGGGAAGCTGTCGAACGGAATCAGGTTGGCGCCCTTGGCGAAAATGGGCACACCGTTGACGACGAAGGCGAAACCCCTGCCCCACTGGTCCTTCTCCCGACGAAGCTCCACGCTGCGCAGGCCCGTCTCGCGATCGGCCTCGGCGACCTTCGCACCGGCTGCGCTCACGCTGGTGTGGAAGCGATACAGATTCGGATCGCCGTAGCCGACCGGCCACCAGCGTTGCGGATGATCGATATCGATCGGCAGCGCGACGTGATTCTCGCCGGTGGACAACGTGACGTCGCGTTCCTGCGCGCCGTGCGTGCCGTTCGGCGCGGTCCACTCGACGGCGACCTTGACCGGGCCGGCCTTGTCGGCGTGCAGCTCGAGCTGCGCATCGACATGCGCATTGGCTTCGTCGACCTTCACCTGGGCGATGTGGAAATCCGCCAGACGCAGGTCGTCCCAGCTTTCCAGGCGCACGGGCCGCCAGATGCCGGCGGCGAGATAACGCGGACCCCAGTCCCAGCCGTAGTGGTAATTGGCTTTGCGGACGTAGTTGGAGGTCTGCTTGCCCTTCGGCTCGTCGCCGAAGGAAGAATCGAATTCACCCGGCAGCGCATACGGCTGTTTCAGCAGCCAGGGCTGCAGGCGGGCGATGGGTGACTGGAAATGCACCCGCAGCGTGTTGCCGCCGGCGTGAAGCGTGTTTTTTACCGGCAGGCGCCAGCGACGGAACATATTGTCCGCGGCGAGCAGCTTCTTGCCGTTGAGGCTGACCTCGGCAAAGGTGTCGAGGCCATCGAAAACCAGATCGACGTGGCCACGCTTGAGCGCGGCCGCGTCGACGTCGAAGGAAAGCTGGTAGTCCCAGTCGGCGAGACCGATCCACTGGAGACCGGCCTCGTTGTCACGCCAGAACGGATCGCCGATCCGTCCCAGGGCCAGCAGGTCCGTCTGGACAGCACCCGGCACGATGGCCGGTTGCCAGTCCGTCGGGGCCTTCTGCGCGATCGCTGGCGCCGCTCCGGGAGCGAGGCGGAACTGCCAGCCGGCGGAGAGGCCCCTCTCCACCGGCGTGGCCGCCGTGGCGGCGCTGGCGACAAGCCAGGCCACCACCGCCAGCGACGCGCCGCGCATCACAGCTTGAAGCCCAGCGTCAGCGTGTACGTGCGGCCGTTCTTGTAAGCGTTGAGCGGCTCCGCCGGCGTGTTGTTGTACACGTAGTACGTTTCGTCGAGCAGGTTGGTGCCATCTAGCGAAACGCGCATATGGTCGTTCACCTGGTAGCCGATGGAAGCGTCGAGCTCACGGAAGATACCGGTGATCTGCGCCGACTCCAACTGTGCGATCTGGGTGAAGTACGCCGAGCGCCAGCTGTAGGTCACGCGCGCGTCCCACGGACCCTTCTCGTAGTAAGGGCTGAGGTTGAACGCGTTCTTCGAGTTGTACGGCAGCGGGAAATCGTTGCTCGTGCTCGCATCGGAGTACGTGTAGTTGGCCAGCATGCCGAAACCGTACTTGAAGGACTGCTGATAGGTCAGCGACACACCCTTGACCTTGGCCACGCCGGCGTTGACCGGAACTTCCATGTCGTACACGTCGTCGCGCAGGTTGGTCAGGTTGTAATGGGTCTGCTTGACGTTGGTGTTGAGGATGTAACCGGAGATGCGGCGGAAGAAGAACTCGGCGGACAGCACGCTGTTCTCCGAGAAGTACCACTCTGCCGAGGCATCGTAATTGGTCGACTTGTACGGCTTGAGGTCGGTATTGCCACCCGAACCAGTCAGCGTGCGGTCGTCCAGCGCGATGTATGGGGTCATCTCCTGGTAACGCGGGCGAGCCATGGTCTGCGCCGCGCCGAAACGCAATGTCACGTCTTCGATCGGGTCATAGGCGATGTTGAACGACGGCAGCCAGTCGTGGTACGTGCTGCGCTTGTTCACCGGCGCGTACTGGTCCGGACCGATGCTGTTGTAACCGTTCACCGTGTCACGCGTGCGGTAGTAGCGCACACCGAGGTTGCCGCGATAGGAATCGCCGGAGAAATCGCCCTGGATGTAGAACGCGCGGTTCTGCTCGGCGATGCTGTACGTGGCCTTCGGATCGAGCGGCGTGCTGGTGACGAGGCTGTTGACGTAGTCCTGCAGGCCACCGCGGCTGATCGTCGTCCAGTTGGCCATGCTGCCCGTGCCATCGAGACCACCGAGGTAGCCACCCGGCGTGCCGCCACCGTCAAGGTCGGACAACGAGACACCGCTGCCATCGGGCGACGGGATGCGAGCCGCGTAGGCGTCCTGGCCATTGAGGTGGTTGGTCGCCTTGATGCCGACCTCGATCTGGTTCAGCGGACCCCACGTCACGTCGTGGCGGAAGTCGGTCTGGAAGTAGCGCTCGCGGTCGTAGCTCGGTGCATAGCTGTAGCCGGCACCGTGGGCGAGCATCGCCGACGGGTTGTCCGCGCTGTTGAAATTGATCTGCGGGTGCTGGCCGTCGAGGTTCCAGTTGTAGCCACCGAAGCCCTGGAACTGGGCGTTCCAGATACCTTCGGAACCGCCGGTGGAACCGGTGTAACCGACCTGGCTGGTTGCCGACCAGCCGTCGCCGTACCAGTCGGCGCGAAGCTGCGCGGTGCCGGTATTGACCTTGGACTCGCGCTCGTAACCGTCGAGGTAGGTCGCCGCACCCGGGCCGTAGGAGCCGCTGGTGCCGACGCCGTTCTGGAAGTTGAGTGCCGTCGCGTCCTGCGCGCTGCCCGACCAGTCGCCGTAATGGCTCTGGTTGAAGTTGTCGAACTTCTCGGTGACATACAGGCCGGTGAAGTTCAGCTCGAACGCATCGTTCGGCTTCCACTGCAGGTCGGTCGACACGCCGTCACGCTTACGCTGCTGCTGGAACCAGGCCGTGTTGATCGCGGTCGGGTAGACACCCTTGGTGCCCGGTGCGACGACGTTCGGATTGAACTGGTGGTTCGGGTCCGTATCGGTCGGATCGTTCGCGCGCTGGTAGCCGAACACCTCGGTGCCCTGGCGATCGATGATGCGGTCCGAATGCATGACCGAGCCGAGCACGCCGAACGTCGAGTCGTTGTTCTTCCAGCTGTACAGCACCGAAGCGTTCGGCTTGCCCGTGTCGGCACGGTCGTTGTAGCCGTAGCTCACGTTGCCGGTGAGCGTGTTCGCCTTGAGGTCGAGCGGCTTACGCGTGTTGACGATGACGGTACCGCCGATGCTGCCCTCGTCGAGGTTCGCCTGCGGGGTCTTGTAGACCTGGGCGTTACCGATGATTTCCGAGGTGAGCAGGCTGTAGTCGAACGAGCGGCTGTCCGGGTTGTTCGGATCCGAGGTCCAGTTGGTCGAGGCCAGGGTCTGGCCGTTCAGCAGCAGGCGATTCAACGCCGGATCGGTACCGAGGATGCTGACCTTGTCGCCTTCGCCGAAGTTGCGGTCGACGCTGATGCCCGGCAGGTGCGACAGCGATTCGGCCACGTTGCGGTCCGGGAACTTGCCCACGTCTTCGGCCGAGATGGCTTCGATGATGGAGTCCGAGTTGCGCTTGAGGTCCAGCGACTTCTGCAGGCTGGCGCGAATGCCGGTGACGGTCACGCCCTCCAGGTTCGCCGCGTTCTGCGCGTTGGCATCGGTGGCCGGCTTCGTCGCCGGCTCCGCCTTCTTGGTGGTCGTGGCGGGCGGCGGGTTCGTCGCGCCGGCGTCCTGCGCCGTGGCGGAGCCTGTGGCGAACAGCCCGGCCATGATGGCCATGGAAAGGGCGCTGATCCGGTAATTCACTGCTATCTCCTGGGGATGAGAATGTTTTTTCGGGACGAACGACACCACGCAAGCTTTCGCCTGCGGTCGTCGTCCGTTCCATTGAATAAGTCACTTGCCCTGCGCGCCGGGGGAGCCGACGGGTTGCTGTTGCAACCTTGTTACGAGGCGGATTTTTAGGGTCCAGTGACAACGTTGTCAACCGATTTTTTAACTCGATCTAAAGTCAGACAAATTAATACAACCATTTGTTTATATTGACATTATTGAAATGATCAAAATACTGCACTGCGGAAAATCTCATAGTCCATTTGGATCGATCCATGCGCCAGCGAGACATTTGACGGTTGCGTGTAAGTAGCTGTTTTACTTAATTTGTCAGGTCGAATGACCGGAAGGCTTCGCAGAGGCCCGCTTGGGATGCCTCCTTTGCTGCGTTGCAGCGAAAAAACAGCTGTTATCCCTTCCCAACGCGCCGATGAACGACATCAGCAAGTCCTTGCGGAATATCGTTTCAGACAGCCATCAGTCACCTCTTTTCGTCGAAGCTGAACGTACGAAGGCCCACGATCGAGCAAAGGAACTCATGGTGATCAAGCGATTCGCACTGGACATCCCGATGATGTCCATCCTGTCCGTATCACTCATCGGCGCCCTCGCGGGCTGCCAGCGCCAGGCGCCGGACGACGCGCCAGCGCCGGTTGCGGCGACGACAGCTGCCGCTCCCGCCTCCGCCACGACACAGGCGCCTGCCGCGTACCAGCCGCCGACGGCCGAACAACTCTTCGCACTCGTCGCCCCTATCGCCCTGTTCCCCGACCGTCTCGTCGCGCAGACGCTGGCCGCTTCCACGCATCCGGACGACGTCGGAGCCGCTCGCGATTTCCTGCAGCAGAACCGAAACCTCACCGGCAGCGGGCTTATCGATGCCGCCGACGGCCAACCCTGGGATCCGAGCGTGAAGTCGCTGGTGGCCTTTCCCGCCGTGCTCGATCAACTGGCCAACAACACCGAATGGACGGCCGCGCTGGGCGCGGCGTACGCGAGCGAACCCACCGACGTCATGAACGCCATCCAGGTCATGCGTGGGCGGGCTCGCGCGCACGGCAACCTGCAGAACTCCGCGCAGCAGGTGGTCCAGGTCGATGCCCGTGGCCCTTCCGACGACGAGACGGTGGCCGAAGACGGCGGCATCGTCGCGGCACCCGCACAGACCATCCTGATCGAGCCCGCGGAGTCGGACGTGGTCTACGTGCCCGATTACGATCCCGACGCGGTGTATGGCGAGCCCATCGTCACCCGCGTCTATTCGCAAGGCTGGTACGAAGCACCGCCACGCCGGGACGATCTCGTGGTCACTGGTCTGGTGTCGTTCGGCGTGGGCGTGCTCGTCGGGCAGCTGTTCTCCTCGCACGAGCACCGCGAACCGCCGCGCTGGGGCTGGAACTCGTGGAACACCTCATGGGGCGGTGGCCGCCCCGGTGGCCCACACTACGGCCGCCCCGCGATCGTCTACGACAACCACCCTTATCCGGTGAACCGTACGACGGTGATCAACCGCACGGTGAACATCGATCGCTCGACCCACATCGACAATCGGCACGATTTCAACAATAACCATGTCGACAACCGTCGCCAGGCCGCGCCGATTGCCGCGGCACCCCGCCCGGCGGCGCCCGACTACGCCCACATGCAGCGTCCGAACTTCACCGCGGGGATGACCCGCCCCACCGCGCCCAACGCACGCCCTGCCCTGCCACCGCCGCAGGCGCTGCGTCCGGAAGCGCAACGTGGCGAGGGACAGCGTGGCGACGGACGCGCGCCCGACTTCGCCCAGCGCCCCGGGCAAACCGGGGGGCAGCAACTGCGTCCCGGCCAGGCGCAGCCCGGCCAGCCTGCAGCACGCAATGAACCGACGCGCTTCGATCCACGGCAGCAAGTCGCGGGCCAGGTGCCGCACGTGGATCCGCGCGAGCAGCAGCGCGCCGCGCAACCCGGACATCAGGATGCGCGCCAGCAGCAGGTCGCGCAGCCGCAGCGCGTCGACCAACGTGAGCAGGAAGCGGAGCACTCACGTGCCCAGGCACAACAACGTGCCGCCGAGGCGCAGCGACCACAGGCTGTGCCCCAACCGCAGAGGCCGCAACAGTTCGAACGTCCGCCCACTCAGGAGCGCCCGGCGCCGCAGCGTGTGGAGCCACAGCATGCAGAGCCGCAACGCGAACAACAGCGGGCCGCGCCTCCGCGCCCGGAACCGCAGCACGAGAATCGCGCGCCTGCGCCAAAGCAGGCGGCCCCGCAGCCGAAGCAGGCGGCCCCGCAGCGTCGCGACAGGAAGGACGATCACGGCGGGTAATTCGCCATAACGAGCCTGCTCTCTGTGGGAGCCGCTTTAGCGGCGATAGCCAGGTTGCCTCAACCCCATCGCCGGCATAGCCGGCTCCCACACACATCCGGATCTCGCATAAAAAAGGGCCCGGCAAAAGCCGGGCCCTTCTTCTTAAGCGAACGCTACACCGTTACTTTTTCCGCGCGCGCTTCGCGACAACCGCCTTCTTCACGGCGACGGCTGCTTTCTTCACCGGCGCAGCCTTCCGCGCCGCCGCGGATTTCTTCACCGGCGCCTTCTTCACCGCAGCCTTCTTCGCGGGAGCCTTCTTCACGGCGACCTTGCGAGCCGGCGTGGCCTTCTTCGTCGCAGCCTTCTTCGGGGCGGCGACGCGCGCGGTCTTCTTGACCGCTGCACGTTTGGCCGTCTTGCGAGCTCCCGGCTTCTTCTCGGCCGATGCCGACGCGTCCACCTTGGGTTTGGCCGTGCGCCGCGCATTGAGTTCCGCAGCGGAATTGAGCGGACGCCACGAGCGGCCGCCGAGCGCCAAAAGCGTATCGGCCGAGGCCGGACCCGCGCTGCCGGAGGCGTAGTTCGGGAAATCCGCGGGCGTGCGCTGTGCCCAGTCGTCGAGGATCGGCTGCACGGCGCGCCAGCAGGCCTCGACCATGTCGGCGCGCTGGAACAGCGTGGCGTCACCGGTCATGCAATCGTAGAGCAGCGTTTCGTAGCCTACGTTCGGCTCGGCGCGAAACCAGTCGGCGTACTTGAAGTCCATGCGGACCGGTGCGAGCTCCACGCGCGGGCCGGGACGCTTCACGTCGAACTGCAGCGAGATGCCTTCGTCAGGCTGGATCTGCAGGACCAGCCAGTCGGGACCGAACGCGTCCATGCCGGTGCCGCGGAACGGCGCGAACGGTGCGGACTTGAAGCGGATGGCGATCTCCGTCGTCCGGCGCCCCATGTGCTTGCCGGTGCGCAGGTAGAACGGCACGCCCGACCAGCGCCAGGTGTCGATCGAAAGCTTGAGCGCGACGAAGGTCTCGGTGACCGAGTCCGGCGCCACGTTCGGCTCGTCGCGATACGAGGTTGCCAGCTGGTTGTTCACCGCGCCCGGGCCGTACTGGCCACGCACCGCGTCTTCGGGCTGGATGGGGCGGATCGCCTCGATCGTCTCGGCCTTGCGCGTGCGCACGGCTTCGGCGTCGAACGAGGTCGGTGGCTCCATGGCCACCATCGCCAGCAGCTGGAACAGGTGGTTCGGCACCATGTCGCGCAGCGCGCCGGTCTGCTCGTAGAACGAACCGCGACGTTCGACGCCGACGGTCTCGGCCACGGTGATCTGTACGTGGTCGATGCGGTCGCGGTTCCAGATCGGCTCGAACAGGCCGTTGGCGAAACGGAAGGCCATGATGTTCTGCACCGTTTCCTTGCCCAGGAAATGGTCGATGCGGTAGATCTGGTCTTCGCGCAGCACCTTGAGGATCCGTTCGTTCAGCGCATGCGCCGAGGCGAGGTCGTGGCCGAACGGTTTCTCGATGATTACGCGGCGCCAGAACTTGCCGTCCGCACCGCCATCGTCGACCAGGCCCGCCGTCTTCAGCTGCTCGATCACGTCGCCAAAGAAACGCTCCGGCGTGGCCAGGTAAAAGAGCACGTTGCCCTGGGTGCCGCGACGGCGCTCGGCGTCCTTGAGCTTGGTCGCCAGGCTCTGGAACGCGCTGAGATCGTCGAAGTCACCCGCGTGGTAACTCATCTGGCTGCTCAGCCAGCCCCATGCTTCCTCGTCGAGCCTGGCGCCGGCATTGCCGACATAGCGTTCGAGGGCCGTATGGAGGCTCTTCTTCCAGGCGTTGTCGGCCATCTTGCCGTGATTGAAGCCGATCACGGAGAAGTTGTCGGACAACAGGCCAGTGCGACGCATGTTGTACAGGGCGGGAACGACGAGGCGGCTGGTGAGGTCACCGGCAGCGCCGAAAATCACGACGGTACACGGGTCGGCCGGGTGAGCGCGCGAGGTAACGCGCTTCGATTGGGCTTGGCTCATGCACGGACTCCTTGGGGATCGGTGGTATTGGGGGAAGCGTGGATGTCGGCAGTCGCGCTGAAACCGTGCGCGAGACTGAAAGCGGCATTAACCAACGCTACGTGGGAAAAGGCTTGTGGGAAATTGCCCAGTAGTCGTTTCGACCGAGGATCGTACTCCTCCGCGAGCAATCCGAGGTCGTTCGCGAGCCCCACGAGACGCGTGAAAAGCGTCCTCGCCTCGTCCATCCGCCCCAGCAGCACATAGTTCTCCACCAGCCAGAAGCTGCATGGCAGGAACTCGCCTTCGCCCGGCGGCAGGCCGTCCACGCCGCTGCGCGTGTCGTAGCGGCGGACGAAGCCTTCGACAAGCAGATCCTCCTCGATAGCCCGGACGGTGGCGACGATGCGCGGATCGTCCGGCGGGAGGAAGTCAGTGAGCGTGACCAGGAGCAGGCTCGCGTCCAGTTCCGTCGAACCGTAAGACTGGGTGAAGCAGCCGCGCACCGGATCCACGCCCTTGGCAAGAATGTCCGCCTTGATCTCTTCGGCAACGCCGCGCCAACGCCTGACGAAACCCGGGTCGCGGCCGTCACGGTTCTGCTCGGCAGCGCGCTGGAAGGCCAGCCAGGCCATGACCTTGGAATGGACGAAATGCCGCGGCTCGCCGCGAATTTCCCAGATACCTTCGTCGCGCTGGCGCCAGATGCTTTCCAGGTGCTCGAGGAACACCGTCTGCACGTCGTCGGCGTCGGGCTGCAAGGCCACGCCATGGCGCACGGCGTGCGCGAAAGCACCGACGAGTTCGCCGAAGATATCGAGCTGGAACTGGGCAGAGGCGGCGTTGCCGACGCGAACGGGCTTCGCACCCTCGTAGCCGGCGAGCCAGGGCAGCTCGTACTCCTCGAGCCGTCGTTCGCCGGCCAGTCCATAAAGCACCTGCAACTGGCCGGGCGAACCGGCAACCGCGCGGCGCACCCATTCCCGCCAGGCGCTGGCTTCGTCGTGGTAGCCGGCATTGACCAGGGCCGAGAGCACGAAGGTCGCATCGCGCGCCCAGCAGAAGCGGTAATCCCAGTTCCGTTCGCCGCCGAGCTGTTCGGGCAACGAGGTCGTGGGCGCGGCGACGATGCCGCCGGTGGGCAGATAGCTCAGGCCCTTGAGGACGATGAGCGAGCGACGCACGATATCGCTCCATTCGCCGGAGTCGTTGCAGCGATCGGACCAGTCTTCCCAGAAGGCCAGGGAGTCCTTCAGCTCCTGGTGCGCATCGAGGGCCGCGGGCGGCGGAAGGTGCGATGCCCCCCAGGCCATGACGAAGGGCACCGAGTCGCCTGCGCCCACGGCGAAGCGGGCCACACTGTGCATGCCCTCGCCCTCGACCGCGATCGGGCTGCGAACGACCAGCAGGTCGGGCCCCGCGACGGCGGTGATCGTCTCGTCGTCGACGCGGGTGACCCACGGCACGGCGCTGCCGTAGTCGAAGCGGATGGTGAGGACGCTTTCGAAGTCCACGCGCCCTTCGATGCCTTCGACGATCCGGGTCACGCCTACCTGCTCGCCGGCGAAGGGCATGAAGTCGATGACGCGGGCGCGGCCGGTGGCGGTTCGCCATTCCGTCTCCAGCACGAGGCTCCCGTCGATGTAGCGACGCTCGCAAGCGGCGTCGGGATCGGCAGGCGCGATGCGCCATCGTCCGTTGCTTTCGTCGCCGACCAGCGCGGCGAAACAGGCGGCGGCGTCAAAACGCGGCACGCACAGCCAATCAATGGAACCGTTGCGTGCCACAAGGGCGGCGCTTCGGCAGTTGCCGAGCATCGCGTAGTCTTCGATCCGGGATGCCATGAAGTCCTCGTCGCGGGGGGCGCTATTCCGTTCACGGTAGCCGCCGGGACGTTAGAACCGCGTAGCGATCAGTGACCTGACGTAGCCGCTGGAGCACGGTCGCCACGCGCGGCTTCGAACAGGCTATGCGCAAGTTCCTGCTCTCCGTAGATGACTTCGCTGGCTCCGAGGCCGGCGAGGTGATCCATGCACTCCTGCGAGTGTGCGCGAGCCACGATGGGCAAATCGGCGCGAAGCTGCCGCGCCGCACGAACCACCTGCCCGGCTTCGAACGGATCAGGCACCGCGACGATCAGCGCCCGCGCACTGGTGAGATTCGCCTCGGCGAGGACCAGAGCGGCGGCGGCGTTACCGATAACCACGTCCGCCTCGCCCGAATCGCGCAAGCTGCGTACGGCATCCTCGTCGGTCTCGATGACCAGCACGCGCGCGCCGGCCGCGCGTAGCTCGGCGAACACGCGGCGACCGACGCGGCCGAAACCGACCAGCACCGTATGGCCACCGGTCGCCGCCGGATGTTGCTCAGGTGCATCGGCGTCGTGTTTGGCGATCCAGCGATCCAGCGCCACGAAGAGCAGCGGATTGACCAGGATGGACACGATGGCTGCGGCGAGGATCACGTCGCGCGTCTGGGCGTTGATCAGGCCGACCGACACGCCGAGAGCGGCGAGGATGAAGGAAAACTCGCCGATCTGCGCGAGGCTGGTCGCGATGGTCAGCGCCGTCTTCACCGGTCGACCGAAGGCCCGCACAATGACGAACGCGGCGGCGGACTTGCCGACGATGATGATCAGGCACGCGGCCAGCACGACCCACGGATGCTCGACAAGAACGTGCGGGTTGAACAGCATGCCGATCGAAACGAAGAACAGCACGGCGAAGGCGTCGCGCAACGGCAGGGTTTCCTCCGCCGCCTGCTGCGACAGCTTCGATTCGCCCATCATCATGCCGGCGAAGAACGCGCCCAGTTCGAACGAGACGTCGAACAGGTGGGCGGCGCCGAAGGCGACACCCAGGGCCATCGCCAGTACCGCGAGGCGGAACAGTTCGCGCGAACCGGTGGCTGACACCGCTTGCAGCGTCCAGGGAATGACACGCTTGCCGACAATGAGCATCAGGGCGACGAAAACCACGACCTTGCCGATGGTCCAGGCCACGGTCTCGAACAGTTCACCCATCGACGGTGCGGCGCCACCCTTCTCCGAGCCCAGGAAGCCGCCGATCGCCGGCAGCAGGACCAGCGCCAGGACCATTGCGAGATCCTCGACGATCAGCCAGCCGACCGCGATGCGACCGCGATCGCTGTCGAGCAGGCGGCGCTCTTCCATCGCACGCAACAGGACCACGGTGCTGGCCACGGATAACGCAAGCCCGAACACGAAGCCCTGCGCGAGGGGCCAGCCCAGTCCCCAGCCAAGCAGCATGCCGAGCCCGGTGGCGACACTCATCTGCACGGCGGCGCCGGGGATGGAGATGGCCTTGACCGAGAGCAGGTCCTTCAAGGAGAAGTGCAGACCCACACCAAACATCAGCAGGATGACGCCGAGGTCGGCCAGCTCCTGGGCGATACCCGCGTCGGCGACGTAACCCGGAGTGAAGGGCCCGGCCACGACACCGGCGACGAGATAGCCGGCGAGGACCGGCAGCCGAAGGCGATTGGCAATGGCGCCGAAGATGAAAGCGAGGACGAGTCCACCGACGATGGTGGCGATGAGTGGCGTGGCGTCGTGCATGGGATGTCCTATACAACATGTGTGTAGGAGCCGGCTATGCCGGCGATGGGGGCGCCGGCTAAACCGCTTCGTTGGCTATCGCCGCTGAAGCGGCTCCTACATTCACAGCCCGGTACGTCTGAGGATATGCTCAGGCGCCGCTCGCCGTCAGCACGGCGAGGAAATCCTTGCCGTAGCGCTTGAGCTTATTCTCGCCAACGCCGCTGATCGAACCGAGTTCGTCTTCGTTGGCCGGCAGCGCGCGTAGCATGGCCAGCAGGGTGGCATCGTGGAAGATCACGTACGCGGGCACGCCATGTTGTTTGGCGAGCTCCGAGCGCACGCGACGCAGTTCGCTCCACAACGGCTGCTCGATCTCCTCGATGCCAAGCGACCCACCCGTGGTTGCCGGCGATGGCCGCGAGCTGCGACGACCCTTGGCCGGACGCGCATCCTCGCGCAACCACACCTTCCGTTCGCTTTTCAGTACCGGGCCGCTGGTCGGTGAAAGGCGGAGCGTGCCGTAGCCCTCGGGATCGGCTTCGATCAGGCCGGCCGCCAGCAACTGGCGAAACACCGACCGCCATTGGGTGGCGTCCATGTCGGCGCCGACGCCGAACACGGTGAGCTGGTCATGACGCAGGTCGCGCACGCGTTCGCCGGCTTCGCCACGAAGGATTTCGATGAGGTGACCTGCGCCATAGCGCTGGCCGCTGCGATAGATGCAGGACATGGCCTTCTGTGCGGCAAGGGTGGCGTCCCATGTCGTGGGCGGAACCAGGCAGTTATCGCAATTACCGCAGGGTTGCGGATAAACCTCGGCGAATGCCTCGAGCAACAGCTGCCGGCGGCAGCGCGTGGCCTCGGCAAAGCCGAGCAGGGAGTCGAGCTTGAGGCGCTCGATCCGCTTGCGATCGTCGCCGGCTTCGGACTGCGAAATCATCTGGCTCATGGTGACGACGTCACCCAGGCCGTAAACCATCCAGGCTTCGGCCGGCAGTCCGTCGCGACCGGCACGACCGGTCTCCTGGTAATAGCCCTCCATGCTGCGTGGAAGGTCCAGGTGAGCGACGAAGCGCACGTCGGGCTTGTCGATGCCCATGCCGAAGGCAACGGTGGCCACCATCACCACGGCATCCTCACGAAGGAAGCGCTGCTGGTGTCGCGTGCGCATGTCGCCATCGAGACCGGCGTGGTACGGCAAGGCTTCGACGCCTGCCTCGACCAGCCACGCTGCCGTTTCGTCCACCTTGCGGCGGCTCAGGCAATAGACGATGCCGGCTTCGCCGCGATGCGCGTCGAGAAAGTCCAGCAGCTGCCGCCGTGCGTTCTGCCGCGGTGCGACGCGATAGCGAATGTTGGGACGGTCGAAGCTGGAGACGAAGCGGCGGGCAGCGTGTAGGCCGAGCCTTTCAACGATTTCCTCGCGCGTTCGGTCGTCCGCCGTGGCGGTGAGGGCAATACGCGGTACTTCGGGAAAGCGCTCGTGGAGGATCGCCAGTTCGCGGTATTCGGGGCGAAAGTCGTGACCCCACTGAGAGACGCAGTGTGCCTCGTCGATAGCGAACAAGGCGATCGGGATGCGGTCGAGCAAGCCGAGGAAGCGGCCGGTGAGGAGACGTTCCGGCGCGACATAGAGCATGTCCAGGTCGCCGGCGAGGAGCAACTCTTCCACCTCGCGCTGGGTGGCCGAGTCGAGGCTGGAGTTGAGGTAACGGGCGCGGACGCCGGCCTCGGTCAGCGCGTCGACCTGGTCTTGCATGAGGGCGATGAGTGGCGAGACGACGATGCCCGTGCCATGGCGCATCAGCGCGGGAATCTGGAAACACAACGACTTGCCGCCACCCGTAGGCATCAGGACGAGGGCGTCGCCGCCGTTGGCGACCTCCTCGACGATGGCCTGCTGCTGGCCGCGGAACTCGGGGTAACCAAAAACGGAATGAAGGAGGTCGTGGGCCTGGGACTGCATGCGGCCATGCTAACAAACCGGCGCTTTGATCCGTTATGCGCTGGCAGCTGAACGGGCTGTGGGCTCACTCCGATTTGGGATGAAAGCGATGTTCTTTCACGGCGAGGGAGCAGGTAATGGAGCCGGGCCAGCATCCGCGGCCCATCGGCCGTTCGTGTCCTTCGGTGGAGAAGGCCCATGCAGATTCGATGTCTCGCCGTTTCCTGTCTTGCCTGCTGCCTTATCGCAGGCGCCCCTTGGGTCCACGCGGAAGGCGGCCGTATCGTCTTCGCAGGCAGCATTATCGAGCAGGGCTGCCCCGTTCGCGGCAACACGCTCGATTGTCCGCCCGGGCGACGGGTAGATGCCGTCGTCCGCTCGCTCGACATGACGTCGGCACGGCGCCAGATTCGCGCCTCGCTGTTGGCCTATGCACTGCAGAGGGACCGTTCCGCCGACTGGCAGGTGGTCGACATCACCTACCGCTGAGGCGACCTGCGCGTCAGCCCCAGATGGCCCGGTCCAGGTCGTGGTCAAGACCAAAAGCGCTCATCGGCACGCGACCATCCTTCACGGTGACTCCTTCGGCCTTGAGCCGCCGGCACTGCTCACGAAAACCCTGCGTCCCCGCCGGTATGCCAATCCGTCCGTCGGCCCGGAGCACGCGGTGCCAGGGAAGGTCGAGGCGGTTGGGCGCATCGCCGAGCACCCGGCCGATAAGCCGGGCGCGTCCGGGGTAGCCGGCGCGCGCGGCGATGGCACCGTAGCTGGCGACACGGCCGCGGGGAATCGCCGCCACCGCGTCGATGATCCGTGTCGCGCGGAGCGCGCGGGCCTCGTCGTTGTCGAGTTCATCCGTCATGGTCGTTTCGTGCATGTCTGGAAACGGCAGGGAGCGTACCATCGACCCTCCCCAGTGACGGACCTTACCCACGGCCATGCGACACTTCGAGGCAATCCGCTCCCATGTCGGCGGCGTCCACAAGCTCCGCCAGAATGAGCCTTATGTGATCAGCTTCGACCTGGAGCTGCCCGACGGACGCCACCAGGGTATCTACCTGGCCGAGCTGGAAGATTCCGAAGGCCTCCGCTTCCTGCGCCTGTCCACCCCGATCGGCCCACTGGCCGGCGTCGACGCGCGGCGCTGCCTTCGTTTCAACTGGGAGCAGCGCACGGGATACCTGGCCGAGGCGGACCTCGACGGCTCGCCCTACCTGCACCTGTGCGAGAACCGCCCGTATGACTACCTGGACGAGAGTGAACTCACTCGCCTGATCGAAGAACTGGGCGCGACCGGCGACCAGCTCGAGCAAGTCGTCAACGGCGAAGCCGACGCCCTCTGAGTCAGAGGAACAGCCGGCTGAGCTTGACCAGGCCGTAGCCGATACCCGCCGTAATCGGCAGGGTCAGGATCCAGGCCCAGACCATCCGCTCCACCACGGACCAACGGATGGCGTTCCAGCGCTTTGCCGCGCCCACGCCCATGATCGACGCCGACACGTTGTGCGTGGTCGACACCGGCACGCCGAGCATGGATGCGGTGAGGATCACCGCGGCCGAACTGCCTTCAGCCGCGAAGCCGTTGATCGGATGCAGCTTGACCATCTTGTGACCCAGCGTCTTGATGATGCGCCAGCCACCGCCCGCGGTGCCCGCAGCCATGGTCAGGGCGCAAACCACCTTGACCCAGACCGGGATCGGGAATCCACCCGGCGCCGCCGGATCGTGCGGAATACGCAGGAAGTGCAGGATCGTCGGCAGGTGGTCGAAGTGACCGGCCGCCGTCGCACCGGCCAGGGCCAGGGCGATGATGCCCATGCTTTTCTGCGCGTCGTTCATGCCGTGGGACAGGCCCATCGCGCTGGCCGAGACGATCTGCGCCTTGCCGAAGAAGCTGTTGACGAAGGGCGTGCGGCCGAAACGGCGCAGTGGGCCCTTGCGGCTCGAGAAGAAGCCGAGCAACGCGTACAGACCGCCCATCAGGAGGTAGCCGATGACGAAGCCGAGGAAGGGCGAGACGATCATCGGCAGGATGACCTTGGGCATGACGCCCTTGCCCAGCCACCAGTGTGCCCCGCCCTGCCACCAGATGATCGAGTGGAGGTTGCCGTCCGAGGCAGCGAGGGCCGCGCCGCAGAGGCCACCGACGAGGGCGTGGCTGGAGCTGGAGGGCAGGCCCATCCACCAGGTGATGAGGTTCCAGATGGTGGCGCCGAGCAGTGCGCTGATCAGCAGCTGCGAGCCCACGTCCACCACACCAGTGTCGATCAGCCCGGAGGCGATCGTCGCTGCGACGGCGGTTCCCCACAGCGCACCCGCCAGGTTGGTGACCGCGGCCAGCAGAACGGCCTGCCCCGGGGTGAGAACCTTGGTCGCGACCACGGTGGCGATAGAGTTCGCCGTGTCGTGGAAACCGTTGATATAGGTGAACGCGAGGGCGATCAGGACGACCGCGATGACCATGCTCATGGGACGGCCGCCCTCAGGAGTTCTTGAGCACGATGGAATAGACGACGTTGCCGACATCGCGGCACTTGTCCACCGCCTTTTCCACCAGCTCGAACAGATCCTTGGCGAGGATGGCGCGCAGCGGATCGGAAGCTTCGGCGTAGAGCGTACGGTAGGGATCGAGCAAGAGGCGGTCGGCCTCGGACTCCAGCGCCTGCAGCTGGTCACGCAGCTTTTTCACCGGGTCGATCTTCAGGCCGTGGCGCAGCTGGCCAATCATGGCGACCACCACCTCGGCCGAACGCTCCAGCAGGGCCGCGCGCTGACTGAAGTCGATGCCCTGGAGCCGCTCGGCGACGATCACGTAGCGCTCGGCGAACTTCTCGATGGTCTTGGGAATCTTGTACAGCGCGGAGTTCAGCGCTTCGATGTCTTCGCGATCCAGGGCGGTCACGAAGGTGTTGACCAGCTCTTCGCCGATCTGGCCGTGCAAGGCCTTCTCCCGGGCCCGGGCCGTGCTGAAGGCGGCCATCACGGGGTTACGGTCGGCCTGGGTGACCAGCTCATGCATCGCCTTGGCGCTTTCGCGGGCGGCTTCCGCGCTGGCCTCGAGCAGGCCATAGAACTTGTCGCCCTTACCGAACATCGTCTGGAGTGAAAACATGGGGTCGCCTGGAGGAACCTGGGGGATTTGTGACCGCAATGTTACCGGAAGAGACCGATTCATCGGCGATCAGGACATGTGGGAGCCGATTCATCGGCGATCAGGACATGTGGGAGCCGATTCATCGGCGAAAAGCCAACGGAGCGGCGACGCCGCAACGCCACGATCCCCAAACCCCCAATCCCCCCCGGTCTGATATATATCCCCCCAATGCTCTCCGAAATCCTGCTCGTCCTCGTCCTTTCCCTCGGCAACGCCTTCTTCGCGCTGTCCGAGATGTCCGTCGTCGCCTCGCGCAAGAGCCGCCTGAAACAGATGGCCCGCACCAGTCGCCGGGCCGGCGTGGCCCTGCGCCTGGCCGAGTCGCCGGAGCGCTTCCTGTCGACCGTGCAGGTCGGCATGACCCTGATCATCCTGGTCACCGGCGCCGTGGCAGGTGACACGCTCGGCGCGCAGTTCACCGCCCTGCTCCACGACGGCGAGCCCGCCTGGCTGGAGCCCTACGCGAAGATCATCGGCTGGCTGCTCGGCTTCCTGCTGATGTCGCTGGTCCAGATCGTCATTGGCGAACTGGTACCCAAACGCGCCGCACTGACCGCGCCCGAACGCATCGCCTCGCAGATCGCCGTGCCCATGCTGGTCATCTCGCGGATCACCCTGCCGATGGTCTGGCTGCTCAACCATCTCTCCAGCGGCATCCTGCACGTGCTCCGCCTGCGCCGCGGCGATGCCTCGGCGGCCACGGAAGAAGAGATCCGCCTGCTCGTGGCGGAAAGCGCCGAGCAAGGCATCCTCGACCTCGACGAACGCAACATGGTCAACCGCGTGCTTCGCCTCGGCGACCGTACCGTGGGCTCAGTGATGACCCCACGGATGAAGATCGCCTGGCTCGACACGAATGCGTCGCAGGAGGACAACCTCGAGGTACTGCGCGAGACGCCGTTCTCGCGCTACCCGGTCTATCGCCGCGACGAGAGCGAGGTCATCGGCACCGTCGAAGTGAAATCGCTGTTCGGCTCCCTGCAACGGGGCGAGGTGGACCTGTTCAAGCACATCTCCCGCCCGCTTTTCGTGCCGGCGACCGCGCGCGCCCTGGATCTGCTCGAATCCTTCCGTGATGCCGACACCCAGCTTGCCCTGGCCGTGGACGAGTACGGTGACATCGAAGGCCTGGTCACCCTCAACGACCTGCTCTCGGCCGTGGTCGGTGCCACTGCGCCCTCCACCGACACCACCACGCACGACGGCCCCATCGTCCGTCGCGAGGACGGCAGCTGGCTCGTCGATGGCGCACTGCCAGCCGACGACCTGCGCGAACTGTTGCAGATCGACCGCCTGCCCAACGAGGAAGAGCACGACTTCCGGACGGCCGCGGGCATGGTAACGACCAACTTCGGACACATACCGCATGCCGGCGAGTCCTTCGTCTGGCAGGGTATCCGTTTCGAAGTGCTGGACATGGACGGCGCCCGCATCGACAAGCTTCTGGTCAGCGTGGTCGGCGAGAACGAGGCGCTCGTGCAGGAGCAGTAGCTGCGGATAGCCGCTGCGCCTCGCATCCGTAGGAGCCGCTTCAGCGGCGAACCCTCAGGCTATCGGGTATGCGAACGAGGCCTTGCGATGATGGGGCGAGCGGTTGAACCGCCTGCACGATGCAATGCAACGCCTCGTTCGCGACATCACCGCTGAGGGTTCGCCGGCGCAGCCGGCTCCTACAAGAGCTGCGCCCGCGGCCCCAAGGGCCTTGCCGCTCGCGGCTCCAACGCCGAAACAGCATGTGGCGGCGCAAGCCGCCGGATACATGGGGCGCGACGCGAACGGCCTTTCGCCGATGAATCGGCTCCCACCATGGAAACAGGAGCTCGCGAAGCGAGCTGTCCGATCAATCTTTCTTGTGGGCGATTTCAGCCATGCGCTGGGCGTCGGCGAGGATGCCGTGGAGGATGCGGAGTTCGCGCAGTTCCGGGCGGGCGCGAAGGAAGAGCTTGCGCAGCTTCAGCATGATGGTGACCGGCGACCGGCCCTTGTGGAACTCGATGTCGTCGAGGGTCTGGCCCAGGTGGGTGAAGAATCGCTCGAGCTGCTCGGCGTCCGCGGGAACTTCGTCCGGGTCGAGAACAGCCTCCGGGACTCTCGCCACATCCTTCGCCTCGTCGGCCAGGAGAGCGGAGCGCAACTCGTAGGCAACGACCTGCACCGCCTGGGACAGGTTCAGTGAGCTGAAGTCGTCCACGCTCGGGATGCGGATCATGGCGTGGCAGCGGGAGAGCTCATCGTTCTCCAGGCCGGTGCGTTCGTTACCGAAGACCAGGGCGACCTGTTCGCCCCGACGGGCAGCGGCAAGGGCCTGGGCCACGCCCTCGCGGGGATCCAGCTCGGGGATGTTCACCCCCCGCCGACGCGCCGAGAGGCCCAGGGCAAAGGTCGTGCCGGTCAGGCCGGCCACCAGATCGTCCTGGATGGACGCTTTACCGAGCACATCGTCCGCGCCAGCCGCCAGCGCCGTGGCCTCCGGGTCGGGGAAGCGATGGGGCGCCACCAGGGTCAGCTGGTCGAAGCCCATGGTGCGCATGGCGCGCGCCGCCGAGCCGATGTTGCCCGAATGCGAGGTGCGGACGAGGACGAAACGGAGGCGGTCGTTGAGCTCGGAAAGGGCCATGGCATCGGGAGGCTGAACGGGAGGACCGGAAAGTCTACAACGGCAATGACTTGGGTGAGCCGCAAGGCGGTGTTAAACTGCCCGACCGACGCGGCCCGACCGCGCTCACCTGTTCTTTTACCAAGTCGATCCCCATGCCCAGACCCGCCGTCAACGTTGCGGCGCGCGCCGCGCGCTCCGCAGGAAACATCATCCTGCGCTACATGAATCGCCTCGAAGGCCTCGCGGTCGTCGAAAAGCAGCGCATGGACTTCGCTTCCGAGGTCGATCGCCTCGCCGAAGCCGAGATCGTGAAGGAACTCCGCCGCGCCTACCCCACCCACGCCATTCTGGGTGAGGAATCGGGGCAGATCGGCAAGGGGCCGCTGACCTGGGTCATCGATCCGCTCGATGGCACGCACAACTACCTGCGTGGCATTCCCCACTTCTGCGTCTCCATCGCCTTGGTCGAAAAGGGCGAACCGGTCTATGGCGTGGTCTTCGACCCCCTGCGCGATGAGCTCTTCACCGCCAGCAAGGGCGATGGCGCCTACCTCAACGATCGCCGCATCCGCGTGGGCAAGCGTGAAGGCCTCTCCGGCGCACTGATCGCAACCGGTTACCCGTACCGCGCCCGCAACCATCTCGAGTCGCAGCTGGCGATGACAGCCGCGCTGCTCACCGAGGCCGAAGACATCCGTCGCATGGGCTCGGCGGCACTGGACCTGGCTTACGTGGCGTCCGGTCGCGTCGACGGCTTCTTCGAGCCGGCGCTCAACATCTGGGACATCGCGGCGGGCGCCCTGCTCGTACGCGAAGCCGGCGGCATCTACGGCGACTTTGCCGGCCGTGAAGGCCTGCCGGAGAGTGGCAACATCATCGCCGGCAACATCAGCGTCGCCAAGGCAATGACCGAGGTGATCAAAGCCAACGCCACGGCACGCCTGCTCGGGGTTTAATCCGACAGGCAATGTAGGCGATTGGTTCGCCTGCATGGGCGATTGCGCCGCACGATCGACCACCAAAGCGCGCGTCCCTGACAGGGCGCGCGCTTTGTCGTTGGGCCGCCCAAAAAATAAAGACCGCCTTTGCGCTGAAGCGTGTGGTCTCAGACCTGACATCGCCCTGGCATAGGCCTACAGGCGCCCGCTTGCTGTCCGCCTAATCTGTCGTTGCGAACCGGACGTTCGCATGCATCCGCACCGACACAAGGACGAAATGCCGTGACAAGAAAACCCTTAACCCACCGCGCCCTCACCCTGGCGATCGCCATGGGCGCCCTCGCCTTTGCCGCGAACACCACGGCGGAGGTCCGGACGATGATCGTGACCTCCGATCCCCAGTACCCGTGGACCGACCGCATGGAGGAAGAGCCATCCATCCCCGAAACCGAGAGCGAACGCAACCGCCGTTCCGAAGAGCTCATCACCGAGCAGTACACAAGCATCGCGGCTTATCGGGCGGCGCGACCCGGTGAAGACATTCCCGTATTCATCAACGGCGACATCACGGCTCACGGGCATGGCTGGCAACGTAGTGTGATGGCGCGGCTCCTTCCCATCCTCGGCGATAACGTGCACCTGGGGCTGGGCAATCACGACTACAAGAACAATGTCACGCCGGAGGGCGGCTACAACAGCGCCGCCTGCTATAACAACGGCTGCACGCGCGACAGCATCCAGGACCTCGTCAGGCATGTCACCGACAAAGCCGGCAAGGTCGCCTTCGATTACTCGGCGAACCAGGGCGTCTTCAAGACCCTTCACCAGGGTAGCCTCGCTTATGCCACGAAGGCACGAGGGCTCGATCGCGTACTGAACATCCAGCTCAACTATTCCCCGCTGTACGAGGTAACGTTCGAGTCGACGGAGGCGCTTCGCGTCAATCGCTACGAACTCGTGTCGCCCCTGCCCTGGCTGCGCAACCTGCTCGAGACCAAACTGGAAAAGCCCACGTTCGGAGACTGGAAGGACCGCGAGTACGACTTCGCCATCATCCATATGCATGACCCGGATCATTTCGATGGCAACTTCGCAAGACTGGTCATCAATGCCGACGTCCCAGCCATCTTCGCAGGTCACCTGCACAAGGACATGGGCCTCTACCGTACGATCGGCAGCGTGCCGGTTTTCCTCAGCGGATCAGCGTCGCAGCGTACCTACCTGATTGTCGAACACGACACCGACGAGGATGTGCTGCGGGTGTACGGCGTGCGTGAGAACAGCCCCGGGCAGAAGCAACTGATCCGCAGCGTGCCCGTCCACCGCAACCGCTGACCTGTGGGAGCCGATTCATCGGCGATCCCGCGGAGCGGGCCGGGTGACGGTAAGCACCCATCGCCGCTGAAGCGGCTCCCACAACGGAAGCGGCCCCACAATTTCAGTCGTTCTTCAGCAGATTGCGCAGGAACGGTACGGTGACCCGCCGCTGCGCGGCGAGCGACGCGCGGTCGAGTGTATCGAGCAGGTCGAGCAAGGCGCCCAGATCGCGTGCGTGGTGTGCAAACAGCCAATCGAGCACGGTGTCGTCGAGCTCGATGCCGCGACCGGCTGCATGATCGCGAAGCACCTGGCGGCGCTCAACGTCCGCCAGCGGCTTCAGCAGGGCCTGCGTTAGCGAGCCCAGACGCGATCGAAGATCCGGCAAGGCAATTTCCAGCGACACCGGCGCGCCCACCGAGGCAAACAGCAATGTGCAGCCATCCGCGCGATAACGGTTGAAGGTGTCGAACAGCGCGTGCTCGGCATCGGCCTCACCGGCGATGGAGTCGACATCGTCGATCGCGAGCACGTCGCTGCCAGCCATGCCCCGGATGGCCGCTGCCCGCGAACCACGCAACCCCGCCAGCGGCAGGTACTGCGCCGTGCGCCCGGCGTCGATCGCCGCCTGGCACGCGGCGATGAGCAAATGCGTGCGACCGCTACCGACAGGCCCGGCAACGAAAACCCAGGGCGCTGCCGGATCGACCGCGGCGGCTTGCACCGCTTCGACCGCGACCGCGTTCTCACCAGCATGAAAATGCTCGAACCGCTGACGACGTGGCCAGCGCAGAGCGAGAGGAAGCTGGGTCGTCATGGACCGCCGTCACCCGGAATCGTGGGTCGAGCCGGCGTCACGTTGACATCCACATCCACGTCCACGTCGATCCGTTCCGGCTCCGCCGTGGCCGCCGGCTCCATGTACAGATCGCTCTCGCGATAACGTGCGAACACGTAGCGCATCAACACCACCACGACCGAGGCGGCCGGCAGCGCCAGCAGCACGCCAAGGAAGCCGAACAGGTGGCCACCGGCCAACACGGCGAAAATCACTGCCACCGGATGCAGGCCGATCTTGCCGCCGACCAGGCGAGGCACCAGCACGTAGCCCTCGAGCAGCTGGCCGACGGTGAACACCACTGCCACCAGGATCACGTGCGTCCAGTCGCCGTACTGCACCAGTGCGGCGATCAACGCAGCGACGAAGCCGATCATGAAGCCCAGGTAGGGCACGAAGCTGAGCAGGCCGGCGACCATGCCGATCAGCGGGCCGATCGAGATGCCGCACAGCGTGAGGCCGATGCCGTAGAAGAGGCCAAGCGCCAGCATCACCAGCAACTGGCCGCGGACGAAGGCGCCGAGCACCTGGTCCGATTCGCGCGACAGGCGCACCACGGTCGGCTCGATGGAACGCGGCAGCAGGCGCTGGATGTGCGCGATCATCGTGTCCCAGTCGCGCAGCAGATAGAACGCGACCACCGGAATCAGCACGAGGTTGGTCAGCCACATGACGATGCCCATGCCGGACTGCGACACCTTCGCCACCGCCGTCGCCAGCACGCTGCTGACCGAGCCGATATGTTCCTTGATGGTCGCGATCAGGCGATCGCTGTCGAAGACATCGGCGTCCAGGTGCAGGCGCTGCTGGATCCACGGCAGTGCCGTACTCCGCGCCCATTCAACGTAGCGCGGCAGGTTCTCGGCAAGGTTCTCGAACTGGTGCTGGATAAGTGGGACCAGCAGGAGCAGCGTGCCGACGACGATCAGCGCGATGACGGTGAAGACGATGCTCACCGCCCACGACCGACCCATGCCCAGGCGCTGCAGGCGATCCGCCAGCGGGTCACCCAGGTAGGCAAGCATCGCGGCGACGGCGAACGGCATGAGCACCGGCGCAAGCAGCCAGATCACGAAGATGATGACGGCGGCGATCGCAAGCATCTGCCAGCGGCGCGAAGTGTCGTGAGTCATGCGATTCCAGTTTCGACATAGAGGTGACGCCGCCATCGTCCCGCGGCGGCGGTGACGCCATTGTCGCGGATCAGGGGATCCAGCGAACGGCGAGGTCGGCGCCGTCGTGGGCGTCGGCGGCAAGCACATGGCCAGCGGAGGCGTAGCCGGCGATGAGGCGGGCCAGTGGAGCGGTGGCACTCACGTTCAGCAGCACGCCATCGGTCGTGGCGCTTATCGGGGCTACCGACTTCACTGCGGGATCATTCTGGAACGTCGAGAGCAGGCCAGCATAGTCGGCCGCCGAGCGCATCCCGGAAACCCACACCTTACCGCTGGAACTGCCGCCCTGGGCCGCCGTGAACTGGCGGTCGAGCTTGTCGGCCATGGCGTTGGCGCCATTGGAGAGCAGCGCGGCGCGGGCCTCGCCACTGTCCTTCCAGTTGGACGTGCGTCCCGCCGACACCAGGGTCCAGTCGGTCTGGTCGCCGCCGACCTTGCCGATCAGGATCACGGCGGTGTTGTACTGGCGGGCCACGGTGGCGATCGCGGCGGCGTCGCCGCCGGCGATGGCATTCGCATCGACGGTGGAATCCAGCTTCGGCAAGACGGTCTGGTAGCCGCGGGTATCGGCCATCTGCGATAGCGGGAGAAGGTCCTGCTGCCCAAGCAGCTTGCCGCTGGCGTCGTGGGCAATCACCAGCACCGGCGGCTTCGGCGCGGCCGCGGCGGCGTCGCCGACAGCCAGCACGCGGCGGATCGCGCCGGGGTCGAACACGATATCCAGGCTCAATGGCGCACCGTTGGCCCCGCCGGTCCGTGCGTACTGGTACTGCTGGACCAGACCGCCGGGCTGCTTCATGGCCTCGGCGTAGCCCGGCTTCGAGCGCGGATCCGCGCCGTTCGAGGCGCGGGCGAGCACCTGGGTCAGGCCGTTGGCGAAAGCCTGGTCGCGCACCGCGGCGCTGGTATCGGCTACCGGCACCGTTACCGTGTAGATCGCGGTCTGCGCCGCCGCCGTGCCGACGAAGGACAGCAGGAAAAGCATCAGGAAGGCGAGGAAACGGGCTGGGCGCATGATTTTGGCGTCGCTTTATGAAGACGGGGAGTCTGCCCAAACCTTGCCATGCCGTCCATCCAGACCGCGTGCAGGGCAGGCCGCGAGGTCGCTTGCTGTTATCATGCACGGTTTCCAATACGCGCCGGAATCGCTTATGTCCTCCGACCAGGGCTCTCTTACCTACCGCGACGCGGGCGTCGACATCGACGCTGGCAACGCCCTCGTCGAACGCATCAAGCCCATGGTCAAGCGGACCTTCCGCCCTGAAGTCATGGGCGGGCTCGGTGGCTTCGGCGGCCTGTTCGACCTCTCCGGCCGTTACAAGGAGCCGGTACTGGTGTCGGGCACCGACGGCGTGGGCACCAAGCTCAAACTGGCCCAGCACCTGGGCCGGCACGACACGATCGGCATCGACCTGGTCGGTATGTGCGTCAACGACGTGCTCGTCCAGGGCGCGGAGCCGCTGTTCTTCCTCGACTATTTCGCCACCGGCAAGCTCGATGTCGACACGGCCGCGTCGGTCATCAGCGGTATCGCCCGTGGCTGTGAGCTGGCCGGTTGCGCCCTGATCGGCGGCGAGACCGCGGAAATGCCCGACATGTACCCGCCGGGCGAGTATGACCTCGCCGGTTTTACCGTCGGCGCGGTGGAAAAGTCCGCGATGAACGATGGTTCGAAGATCGTCGCCGGCGACGTCATCCTCGGCGTGGCGGCCTCCGGCCCGCACTCCAACGGGTATTCGCTCATCCGCAAGATCCTCGAGCGCGCCGGCTCGCCGCTCGACCTGGATCTGGGTGGCGTGAAGCTGGGCGACGCGCTGATGGCGCCCACCACCATCTATGTGAAGCCGATCCTCGACCTTTTGACCCGGGTGGACGTGCACGGCATGGCCCATGTCACCGGCGGTGGCCTCAAGGAAAACATCATCCGCGTGGTGCCCGATGGCCTCGGCCTGAGCATCGACGCATCCTCGTGGGAACTGCCGCCGGTGTTCCAGTGGCTGCAGCGCGAAGGCAACGTCGCCCGCGAAGAAATGTGGCGCACCTTCAACTGCGGCATCGGCTTCACCGTGCTGCTGGCGCCGACGCAGGTGGACGCCGCCAGGGCCGCACTCGCTGCTCACGGTCTCGCCTCCTGGGCGATCGGCTCGGTCGTCGCCGCCAGCGGTGACGAGCGCGTCCACATCGCCTGATCCGTTCCGTGGATCGACCCTTGCGTGTCGCCGCGCTCGCTTCGGGGCGCGGCAGTAACCTCGCCGCGCTCATCGCCGCGCGGCTGCCCATCGAATTCGTGCTGGTCGGCAGCGACAAGGCCTCGGCCGGCGCCCTGACGATCGCAGCCGAGGCAGGCATTCCGACGGTTGCGCTGAGCCCCCGCGACTACGCCACGCGTGCCGATTTCGATCGCGCACTATTCGGACGGGTAGCGGACGCGGGTGCGGACCTGCTGGTGCTGGCCGGCTTCATGCGGATCATCGACGCGAGCGTCGTGGCCGACTGGGAAGGCCGCGCCATCAATGTGCATCCGTCGCTGCTGCCTAAGTATCGCGGACTGCACACGCATCGCCGCTGCCTCGAAGCCGGCGACGCCGAACACGGTGCCAGCGTGCATTTCGTCACGGCGGAACTGGATGGCGGCCCGGTTGTGGCACAGGCACGTATTGCCGTGCGGCCTGAAGACACCGAAGCTTCGCTGGCCACACGGCTGCTGGTCGAAGAGCACCGGCTGTTGCCCGCCGTCGTGGGCGCGATCGCCAGCGGTCGGCTGCGCTGGGAAGACGGGGCCGTCTTCGACGGCCTGCCGCTGACCAGCCCCCTCGATATCAACCAGCTCCTGTAATCGCCCGGCGCCTGTGGGAACCGCCCCTTGTGGGAACCGCCCCTTGTGGGAACCGCCCCTTGTGGGAGCCGCCCCTTGTGGGAGCCGCTTCAGCGGCGATTGCCAGATTGCAGATAGGTCGGGCAGCATCACCGCTCCGTCGGCTTTTCGCCGCTGAAGCGGCTCCCACATGTCTCCTCCCACATGTCTCCTCCCACATGTCTCCTCCCACATGTCCCCTCCCGTATGTCTCCTCCCACATGTCCCCATTGCCCCACATTCAGGCGCCGCCGTTAAACTCGGCGGCATGAAGACCACCCCCCTGCTCCGCGCCGGCTTTGCGCTGGCCCTCGCCCTGCCTGTCGCCGCGTTTGCCGCGGACGTACCGCAGTCCTTCACCGCGACATATCACGTGCTCCAGGGCGGCGATCCGCTCGGCGACGCGACCATCACCCTGAAGTCCATCGGTGGCGGCAAGTACGAGTACAGCAACCAGACCAAGGGTACCGGCGGCCTCGCGGCGATCGCCGGCGCCAATGTGGTGGAGGTCTCGCAGTTCGCCTGGTCCGGCAAGGTGCCGGCGGCGATCAGCTACCACTACCAGCTCGACTCTTCGTTCAAGAGCAAGACACGTGACCTGACCATCCACGGCAACACCGTGCAGGTGCAGGACACCAAGAAGAGCTATAGCTATGCGGCGGTGCCGAACATGGTGGAGCGCAATACGCTGCCGCTCGCGCTCGGTGTCGCGCTGGCCGCAGGCCAGCAGCAGGTCACCTTCCCCGTCGCTGTGAAGCAGGCCGTGGAGAACCAGTCGTTCAAGGTGTCGGGCAAGGAGAAGGTCACTGTTCCCGCCGGCTCGTTCGACGCCCAACGCGTGGACCGCGCCGACGAAGCCGCCAGTTTCAGCGCGTGGTACGTGCCGACGAAATATCCGGTACCGGTAAAGCTCGCGCAGAAGGATGGCGGTGACCTGACCCTGGAGCTCGTCAGCTTCAAGGGCAACTAACGCTGACCAGCGGCGGCATGGCGGCTCCTTGTGGGAGCCGCTTCAGCGGCGATTGGGTGCTGGCGGTAATCTGGCCCGCTGCCGCGGGATCGCCGCTGAAGCGGCTCCCACAGCCGCTGAAGCGGCTCCCACAATCGCCGGCAATAGCCGGCTCCCACAACGGCCTTTCTTTCAGCCCGGCAGGCGACGGATCGTCGCGCCGAGCACGCCCAGCTTCTCTTCGATATTCTCGTAGCCGCGATCGATGTGGTACACGCGGTCGACCGTGGTATCGCCTTCGGCGACCAGGCCAGCGAGCACCAGGCACGCCGAGGCACGCAGGTCGGTCGCCATGATCGGTGCGCCACTCATCTTCGGCACGCCGGCGATGATGGCCGTGTTGCCTTCGAGGCGAATGTCCGCACCCAGGCGCTGCAGTTCCAGCGCATGCATGAAGCGGTTCTCGAACACCGTCTCGGTGATCACGCCCACGCCTTCGGCGATGCAGTTGAGCGCGGTGAACTGCGCCTGCATGTCGGTCGGGAACGCCGGGTACGGTGCGGTGACCAGATTGACGGCCTTGGGACGGCGACCGCCCATGTCGAGCTCGATCCAGTCCTTGCCCGTGCTGATGTGCGCGCCGGCTTCTTCGAGCTTCTGCAGCACGGCGTCCAGGGTGTCCGAACGCGCGCCGCGCGCACGCACCTTGCCGCCGGTCATCGCGGCGCCGACCAGGAAGGTGCCGGTTTCGATGCGGTCGGGCAGCACTTCATAGTGCGCACCGTGCAGGCGCTCGACGCCTTCGACGATAAGCGTGGACGTGCCGATGCCGTCGATCTTCGCGCCCATGGCGAGCAGGCAGTGGGCGAGATCGACCACCTCGGGCTCCTGCGCGGCGTTCTCGATGATCGTGGTGCCCGAGGCCAGGGTGGCGGCCATCAGGATGTTCTCGGTACCGGTGACGGTGACCATGTCCATGACGATGCGGGCACCCTTCAGGCGGCCGGCCTTCGCCTTGATGAAGCCGTTCTCCACGGTGATCTCGGCGCCGAGCGCCTGGAGTCCGCGGATGTGCTGGTCTACCGGGCGCGAGCCGATCGCGCAACCGCCGGGCAGCGAAACCTCGGCCTTGCCATAGCGCGCCACCAGGGGGCCAAGCACGAGGATCGAGGCCCGCATGGTGCGAACCAGTTCGTACGGCGCCACGCAGGAATTTTCCGGGCGCGGATCGATGTGCATTTTCATGCGATCGTCCAGCACCACGCGAACGCCCATACGGCCGAGCAGTTCGATGAAGGTGGTGACGTCGTGCAGGTGCGGCACGTTGCCGATGCTTACCGGTTCGTCGGCAAGCAGGCAGGAAGCGAGAATGGGGAGTACGGCGTTCTTCGCACCGGAAATGCTCACATCACCCACGAGCGGGTTACCGCCGGTGATCAGGATCTTGGCCATGTTGTCGAATACTCAGAAAGGGAGGTCGTGCGAAGGGTGTCGCGGCGCGCTTCAGCGGCGGCCTGCGGCCTCTTCGGGAGTGAGGGTCTTCAGGCCCAGGGCGTGGATGGCACCGCCCATGAGCTCGCCGAGCGTGGCGTAAACAAGGCGATGACGCGCCAGCGGCAGCTTGCCGGCAAACTGTTCCGAGATGACATCGGCCTCGAAGTGCACGCCGTCGTCGCCGCGAACGTTCACCAGGGCACCGGGCAAGCCGGCTTCGATCAATGCCTGGATGCGGGCAGCGTCCATGGATTCTCCGTAGGAAGGGGTCGTCGGGCCGAAGGGTTCCGAAACGGACCCTGAACCACCGTTCGATGGCGGCGACGATAAAATGAGAATATGTAATGGTAATGGAAATCCGGTGTCGCAGAAATGGACATCCCGGGTCAAACGCCCCAACCCGGACCCCCGAGGCCGCATGAATGCCCGCACCGCTCCGCCTGTCGATCACCCGCTCGTGAATGCCGATATCGTCGTCCGTAGCGCGCGTACCGTGATCGTCACCGAGGCGGCGGCGATCCGCGCCCTTGAAAAGAAGGTCGACGCATCCTTCGTGCAGGCCTGCCAGATGATCATGGCCTGCAAGGGCCGCGTGGTCGTCTCCGGCATGGGCAAGAGCGGTCACATCGCCCGCAAGATCGCCGCGACCCTGGCTTCCACCGGCACGCCGTCGTTCTTCGTCCATCCGGGCGAGGCCAGCCACGGCGACCTCGGCATGATCCAGCCGGACGACATCCTGCTCGGAATCTCCTACTCCGGCGAGACCGACGAACTCCTCTTCATTATCCCGGCGATCAAGCGTCAAGGCATCCAGCTGATCGCGATCACGGGCAACCCGAAGTCGTCGCTGGCCAAACAGGCCGACGTGAATATCGACGCCAACGTGGGCTCGGAAGCCTGCCCGCACGGCCTGGCGCCGACGGCCAGCACCACCGCCGCGCTGGTCATGGGCGATGCCCTCGCCGTGGCACTGCTTGAAGCGCGCGGCTTCACCCCGGACGACTTCGCGCGCTCGCACCCGGCCGGCAGCCTCGGCCGCCGCCTGCTCCTGCATATCGCGGATGTCATGCACGCGGGCGACGATGTCCCCCGCGTGCACCTCGAAGCCACCCTCAGCGAAGCGCTCGTCGAAATGAGCCGCAAGCACCTGGGCATGACCGCCGTGGTCGACGACGACGGGCGCCTCCTGGGCGTCTTCACCGACGGCGACCTTCGTCGCTGCCTCGACGACGAAGGCGTGGACCTGCGCAGCGCCACGGTCGCGGAGTTGATGACCCGCGGGCCAAAGACCATCGGCTCGGACAAGCTCGCCGTGGAAGCCGCGCAGCTGATGGAAAAGCACCAGATCAATGCGCTGCTGGTCACCGATGCCGACGGGCGCGTGGTCGGCGCGCTCAATATTCACGACCTGCTCCGCGCCCGCGTCGTCTGACGCCCAGCAACCAGAAGCCCATGGCCTACACGCATTACACCGAGATTTCCGCCGATGTCGCCGAGCGCGCGGCCAACGTACGCGTGGTCGTGTTCGACGTCGACGGTACGCTCACCGACGGCCGCCTTTGGTACGCCGAGGACGGTCGCGAGACCAAGGTCTTCCACGTGCACGACGGGCTAGGCCTGAAGCGCCTGCAGGAAAACGGCATCAAGGTCGCGATCATCACTGCCCGCATCAGTCATCCGGTGTCACTGCGCGCCGAAGAACTCGGCATCCAGCATGTGTACCAGGGCCAGAAGGACAAGCGAGCCTGCCTGACCGAGCTGCTGAACGCCCTGCGCCTGACACCCGAACAATCCGCCTTCGTCGGCGACGACCTCCCGGACCTCGCGGCCATGGGCATCGCCGGACTCGCGGTGGCCGTGGCCAATGCCCATCCCTGGGTGGCCGAGCGTGCACACGTGCGCACCCGGCTCTCGGGTGGCTATGGCGCCGCCCGTGAGGTGGCCGACCTGATCCTCGCCGTGCAGGGCAAGGCCGAAGCCGAGCGGGACCGCTGGCTGTGAGCCTGATGCTCCTGTTCAAGGACCGCAGTGCCGCGGGTATGGCCGGCGTGCTCGCGGTCGCTCTCGGCGCCAGCGTGCTGCTGTATTACTGGGTCGCACCGGATGCGAAGGTCGACGACTTCGTCGGTCCGCCGCGGTCGGGCTACGTGGTGACCAACTTCACTCTCGATTCCTATAACGACCTGGGCCAGCCGGCCTTCACGCTGATCGCGCCCCATGTCGAGCGCCGCGAGGGCGACGAGTCGCTGTACATCAACGCGCCGGACTTCGTGCTTCCTCCGACCAAGGACCTGACCGCACCCCCGTGGAAGGGACATTCGCAGTACGGCTGGGTAAACAAGGACGGCAGCCTGCTCAAGCTGCAGGGCAAGGTCCACATGGACCGCATCGCCTTTGCGCAGAGCCCACCGGCCAGCATCGATACCTCCGAGGTCACGGCATGGCCCAAGGAGAACCGTCTGGAGACGGCAGAGTGGGCCCGGATCGTTCAGGGAGCCTCTACAATGGATGGCGTTGGCATGCGCGCCAATCTCGACACCAAGCATTTGGAGCTCCTCGATGCAGTCCACACCGTCTACCCGCCGCGCAAGCGCTAGGGCCCTCATCGCGGTACTCGGCGTGGCGCTCGTGACGAGCGTGCCCGCTGTGGCCAAGCAGTCGGATCGCAGCCAGCCGACCAACGTCACCTCGAAGTCGTTCGACGGTACGCAGCAGCAGGCGAACAGCACGCAGCCAGGAAAAGTCATCTGGACCGGGAACGTCGTGCTGACGCAGGGCACGCTGAAGATCACCGGCGACAAGGCCACCGGCTTTCTCGACGCCGACAACCAGATCATCCGCGTCATCGTGGACGGCACCCCGGCCCACGTCGAGCAGATGGACGACCAGGACCTGTTGATGCGTGGCCACGCCACCAACATCGACTACAAGCCGGATGACGCCGCCAACAGTGGCAACGGTATTGCCGTGCTCACCGGCAACGCGCACGTGGACAAGCAGACCGACGCGGCCGACAAGAGCAAGCTCAACCAGAGCGACGGCGACAAGATCACCTACAACACCACGAACAGCACGATGACGGGCGAGAGCAATGGCCCCGAGCCCGTGCACATGACCTTCCAGCCGAAGGCCCAGCCGCCTGGCGCCGCCCCGGCGAAGCCTGCCACGCCGCCTGCCGCGACACCGCCGGCCGCCAAGCCGCCCCAACCGAAGAAGCCCTGACCCGATGCTTTCAGCCCAAGGCCTGCAGAAGCGCTTTCGCGCGCGCCAGGTAGTCCGTGATTTCGCCTTCTCCATCCGCGAAGGCGAAGTGGTTGGCCTGCTCGGCCCCAACGGCGCCGGCAAGACCACCTGCTTCTATATGGTGGTCGGACTGATCCAGGCCGACGCCGGGTCGATCAAGCTCGACCAACAGGACATCACCGGCCTGCCCATGCACGCCCGCGCCAAACTCGGCATCGGCTACCTGCCTCAGGAAGCCTCGGTGTTCCGCCGCCTGAGCGTGTCGGACAACATCCTGGCTGTGCTCGAACTGCGCGACAACATGACCGCCAGGCAGCGCGAGGAAGAGCTGGAAAGCCTGCTGGACGAACTGAAGATCGCGCACATCGCCGAGCAGAAAGGCATCAGCCTCTCCGGTGGCGAGCGTCGCCGCGTGGAAATCGCCCGCGCGCTGGCCGCCCGTCCGCGCTACATGCTCCTGGACGAACCCTTCGCCGGTGTCGATCCGATTTCGGTCGGCGAGATCCAGCGCATCGTCCGTCACCTGAAGGAACGTGGCATCGGCGTGCTGATCACCGATCACAACGTACGTGAGACGCTTGGCATCTGCGACCGCGCGTATATCCTCAATGACGGCGAAGTCCTCTCCCGGGGTACGCCCCAGCACATCCTCGCCGACGAAAAGGTGCGCGAGGTGTATCTGGGCCGTGAATTCCGTATCTGACACACTACAACTTCGACCGGTGGGCATAGCTCGCCGGAATGCTGGTTTGGAAAGGTCGCAAGGGGTTACGATGGATTCGACACCTCACGCATCGAAGGCATGAAACCCGGACTTCAGTTTCGCCTGCATCAGCAGCTCACGCTGACGCCCCAACTCCAGCAGGCCATCCGCCTGCTCCAGTTGTCGCAGCTGGAGCTCGAGGCCGAACTCCGCCAGATCGCGGAAAGCAATCCGTTGCTCGAGTTCGCCGAGGACGCCGAAGCCGAGGCCGAGCCGCCCGAAGAAGGCGATTACGACGGCCCCGACTTCCCGTCACGCGACGAGGTCCCCGCCAAAACGTCCAAGGCCGACGAAGAATCCACGGTCACGCCCTCCGAAGAGCTCGCCCCCGAGTGGGACGACGACCGCTTTCATGGTGAGGCTGGCGACTACGCCGGCGCGCCTTCGCGGTCCGGCAGCGGCGACGAGGACGGCTTCGAACCACAGAACGCCGCCCCGGAGAGCCTCCAGCAGCATCTGGAATGGCAGCTCAACCTGTCCCAGTTTTCGCCGCGCGACCATGCGGTCGCCACGGCGATCATCCATGCGCTGGACGAAGACGGTTACCTTCGCGACGGCGTCGAGGCGGTCGAGGCCGCCCTGCCGGCCGAGCTGTACGCCAGCGCCGAAGAGATCGAACGCGTGCGCCAGCGCGTGCAGCGCTTCGATCCCACCGGCATTGCCAGCCTGGACCTGCGCGACTGCCTGCTCTGCCAGCTGTCACAGTTTTCCCTGGATACCCCACACCGCGATCTTGCCATCCGCGTGGTGACCGACGAGCTCGAGCTGCTGGCGCGTAACGATGCCGCCAAGATCGCCCGCCGACTCAAGGCCGCCGAAGAGGATGTGGCCGCCGCGGCCGCCCTGATCCGCAGCCTGGACCCGCGCCCGGGCTCGGCGCTCGATGCCACGCCGGTCGAATATGTCGCCCCCGACGTCTACGCGCGCCGTGAAAACGGCCGCTGGCAGGTCAGCCTCAATCCCGACGCCCAGCCCCGGCTGGGCCTCAACCAGCATTATTGCAACCTCATCGCCCGCGCCCGTGGCGACGACGCCACATGGATGAAGGGCCAGCTCCAGGAAGCCCGCTGGCTGCTGAAGAGCCTACAGTCGCGTGCGGAGACCCTGACCAAGGTCGCCGACGTGATCGTGCGCCGGCAGAGCGCCTTCCTCGACTACGGCCCGGAGGCGATGCATCCGCTGGTACTGCGCGAGGTGGCCGAGGAGGTCGGCATGCACGAATCGACCATTTCCAGGGTGACCACGCGCAAGTACATGCACACGCCGCGCGGTACCTTCGAACTGAAGCACTTCTTCTCCAGTGGCGTGGCCACGGAGGACGGCGGCAGCGCCTCGGCCACCGCCATCCAGGCCATGCTCCGCAAGCTCATCACGGGCGAAGACGCGCGGCGCCCGCTGTCCGACCAGGCCCTGGCCGAGGAACTGCATCGACGCGGAATTCAGGTGGCCCGTCGTACGGTGGCCAAATACCGGGAAGCCCTGCGCATCCCCAGTTCCAGCGAACGTGTCCGCGCCAGTTGAGGCGCGGGGAACCCTCACGGAGGTCCACGGTCCGACTATTTCAGGCTTGAGGAACGGCACTCCGTCGTTCCGCACTCGTCGCCACCAAGGCGGCACCCTCAGCAAGAAGGAGGCGTCATGCAAATCCAGATCAGCGGCCAGCACATCCATCCCACCCCTGCCCTGCGCGAGCGCGTGGAACAGCAAATCGGCCGCTTCGAACGCCTTTTCGACAACATCACTGCTCTCGACGTGGTCCTTTCCGTCGACAAGAACGAGCACAAAGCCAGTGGCACCCTGCATTGCGCGGGCGTCCGCCTCCACGCCGAGGGCATAGCCAGCCTCGAAGACGAAAAGAAACCCGACGCCCTGCATAAAGCCATCGACGCGATGATCGCCAAGCTTGCCGACCAGCTGAAGAAGCACAAGGAAAAGCTCAAGGATCACCACAACACCGAGGGCCGCGACGCACGCGTCGCCGCTCCCTGAACCCCCGTCCACGCTTGATGGCACAATAGCCCCAGCCGGCGCCCTCGCGCCGGCTTCGCCATATCAAGGGATCCAGCGTGGACCGGCTGACCGCCAGACAACTCTTCGACGGGGTACACGAGCGCATGGCGCTGCGTTGGGCCGCGGGCATGCGTGGCGAGTCGCGCGTGCTCGAACCGAACACCAAGCAGAGCCGCCGCCCCTCGCTGGTCGGTTACCTGAACGTGATTTACCCGAACAAGGTGCAGATCATCGGCACCGAGGAACTCAACTTCCTCGACGGCCTGGAGCCCCGCCAGCGCTGGGAAGTGATCCACAAGATCGCTGCCTACCAGCCTGCCGCGCTCGTCGTCACCAAGGACCAGGCGATCCCCTCGGACCTGCGCGAAGTGGCCGAGGAAACCGACACCCCGCTGTGGCAGAGCACGCGCCGCGGCCATGAACTGCTCACCTACCTGCAATACCACCTGGCGCGCACGCTCGCACCGCGGGTCACCCTGCACGGTGTGTTCCTGGAGGTGTTCTCGATCGGCGTGCTGATCACGGGCGAGCCCGGGTCGGGCAAGAGCGAGCTGGCGCTTGAACTGGTCAGCCGCGGTCATCGCCTGGTCGCCGACGACGCCACCGAGTTCACCCTGATCGCGCCCGACGTGATCGACGGTGCCTGCCCCGACCTGCTCCAGGACCTGCTCGAAGTGCGCGGCCTGGGCGTACTGAACATCCGCGAGATGTTCGGCCATACCGCAGTGAAACCCTCCAAGTACCTGCGTCTGGTCATCCACCTCAAGCCGATGCTGGTGGGTGAGGAAACCGACGCGATGACCCGCCTCACCGGCGACGTCAGCCGGCGCAACGTGCTCGACGTGGACGTCCCGAAGATCACCATCCCCGTGGCTCCTGGCCGCAACCTCGCGGTTCTCGTCGAGGCCGCCGTGCGTAGTCACGTACTCAAGAGCAAGGGTATCGACCCTGCGCAGACCTTCATCGACCGCCAGGCACACCAGATGCGCCGGCTGCCACCCTGGTGACCCCTGTGATCGATGAAGTCATGAGCCCCATCGTCGAACCCGACGCCATCCACCTGATCGTCCTCACCGGCATGTCCGGTGGCGGCAAGACGGTCGCGCTGCGCGCGCTGGAGGACCTCGAGTTCTATTGCGTGGACAACATGCCGGCCGAGCTCATACCGCAGCTGGTCGCGGCGGTGAGCCAGGGCGAGCACGGCCCGCGCCGTCGCATCGCCGTTGGCGTGGACGTGCGCAACCGCCGCGTCGACCTCTCCCGCATGCCGCACGTTCTCTCCGAGCTGTCCATGGCCGGCGTGCACGTGCACCTGATCTTCCTGGACAGCCGCGACGACGTGCTGATCAAGCGCTACTCGGAGACGCGCCGGCGCCATCCGCTGGCCGCGGAGAAGCTCTCGCTGGCCGATTCGATCGCCCAGGAACGCAAGCTGCTCCGCCCGCTGATCGCCATCGCCGAAAAGGTCATCGACTCCAGCGACCTCAACGTGCACCAGCTGCGTCGCCTGTTCGCCACCGGCTATGCGGCGGCCTCGGACGGCACCACCCTGCTGTTCGAGTCGTTCGCCTATCGCCGTGGGCTGCCGTCCGACGCCGATTTCGTCTTCGACGCCCGCTGCCTGCCCAACCCGCACTGGGACCCCCGCCTGCGCCCGTTCTCGGGCAAAGACCAGCCGGTCAGGGAATTCCTCGACGCGAACCCCCTGGTAGGCGAATACTATGCCGACGTGACTCGCTGGCTCGAAACGTGGTTGCCACGCTTCGAGGGCGAGGATCGCAGCTACGTCACCGTTTCGATCGGCTGTACGGGCGGGCGCCATCGCTCGGTCTACCTCGTCGAGAAGCTGGCCCAGCATTTCCGCTCGGAACGCGGCAACGTACTGACATTTCATCGTGAGCTCGAATAACGCCATGACCCAGCCCAAGAAACACGACGAGTCCGGGCGATGAGCGTCGGCGTCCTCCTGATGACCCACGAAGCGGTCGGCAAAGCGCTGATCTCCGCCGCACGTCACGTCATGCCCAGGCTGCCGATGGACGTGGATGCCGTGGAAGTGCCGCCCAGCGCGGACCCCGACGTCATGCGCACGCTCACCGCCAAGCATGCCCGCGACCTCGACCATGGCGACGGCGTGCTCGTCCTCGCCGACCTTTACGGCGCAACGCCCTGCAACATCGGCCTTTCCCTGAGCGAACTGGGCGTGCACCTGCGCTGCGTTTCGGGACTGAACCTGCCGATGCTGCTTCGCGTGCTCAACTATTCAGATAAATCGCTGACCGAACTGACCGAGATCGCGGCCAGTGGCGGTCGCGGAGGGATTTTCATCGACCATGCTTGAACGGGACATCGTGGTATCCAACCGGCTGGGCCTGCACGCACGCGCCTCAGCCAAACTCGTCCAGCTGGTTTCCAGCTTCAAATCGACCGTCTGGATCATCAGCAAGGGTCGCGAAGTGAATGCCCAGAGCATCATGGGCGTGATGATGCTGGCCGCCGGCATGGGCACCGCCCTCGGCGTGCGGGCTGTCGGTGAAGACGAAGAAGCCGCCCTGGCGGCGGTGGTCGAATTGTTCGACCGCAAGTTCGATGAGGGTGCCTGACCGATGAGAGTCGTGCTGACCGGCACGCAAGCCGCCCGGGGCATGGCCCTGGGTCGCGCGCGTCTGGTCCAGCCGAGTATCTATGCGGTCGACACGCGCATGCTCGAGGACGCGGAGATCGCGCCTGAGATCGAGCGACTGCACAAGGCCATCGACAGCGCCCGCACGGAACTGCGTGAACTACGCGGCAAGTTGCATGGCGCACTGGCGCGCGAGGTCGGCGACTTCATCGACGCCCACAGCCTGCTGCTGGACGACGAAGAACTGCTGCGCGGCCTCGACGAACTCGTCGCCGTCGGCCACTACACCGCCAGCGCCGCACTGAAAATGCAACGCGACCGCCTCGCCGCGGTGTTCGACGCCATGAACGACCCTTACCTGAAGAGTCGCGGTGAAGACATCGACCAGGTGATCGGCCGTGTGATGTCCGCCCTGCTCCAGCAATCCAGCCGCGAGGAGCGCAAGCTCGCCGCGCGCGTGGGCGAGATCGTGGTGAGCGACACCGTCGCCCCGGCCGACCTGGCCAGCATGGCCGGCCAGGGCATGCTCGGCGTCATCGCCAGCGCGGGCAGCATCTATTCGCATAGCGCCATCCTCGCGCGCAGCTTCAACCTACCGATGCTGGTCGGCACCAAGGACGCACTCGCCACGATCAACGACGACGACCTCGTCCTGATCGACGCCGAGCACGGCGAAGTCATCGTGCATCCGACCGCACAGGATCTCGCCCGTTATCGCCAGTGGCAGCGCCAGGCCGCCGCCGAAGGCCGTCGCCTTGCCGCCCTCGCCTCCGCGCCAACGCTGACCAAAGACGGCGCCCACGTGCGCCTCTACGCCAATGCCGAACTCATCGGCGACATCACGCTGGCCCGTGCCCGCGGTGCCGACGGTGTCGGCCTGTATCGCTCCGAATTCCTGTTCCTGCGCCAGCGTGGCCTGCCCTCGGAAGAGGAGCAGTTCATCGCTTACCGCGATGTCGTTCTTGGCATGGGCGGCCTGCCTGTGACCATTCGCACGCTCGACCTCGGCGCCGACAAGGCCGATGCCGCCGGACTCGCCATTCGTGGGGAAGAGAATCCTGCGCTGGGCGTGCGTGGCATTCGCCTTTCACTGCGTTACCCCGACATTTTCAGCGTGCAGTTGCGGGCCATTCTGCGTGCCGCCTGCTATGGGCCTGTGCGTATTCTCATTCCGATGATTACCCATCTGGGTGAAATGACCGACGTGCGGCGGCTGATCAAGAAGGCGCGTGAGGATCTCGCTCGCGAAGGGCAGGAATTGCCGGAGCGCCTGGATATCGGCGCGATGATTGAAGTGCCGGCTGCTGCGATCGGTGTCACCTCGATCCTCGAGAAGGCTGACTTCCTCGCCATCGGCACAAACGACCTTGCGCAGTATGTGCTTGCGGCCGATCGTAACAACGACGCGCTGGAAGGCATCTACGATCCGTTGCAGCCGGCGTTCCTGCGGTTGATTGCGCATGTGATCGCGAGTGCGCGGCGGGCGAAGAAACCGGTGAGCCTGTGCGGCGAAATCGCCGGCGATACGCAGTTCACGGCACTGCTCCTGGCCATGGGCCTGGAGGAATTCAGCATGCACCCGGGGCAGCTGCTCCAGGTGCGCGACCGCCTCACCACGCTGGACTGCAAGGCGCTTCGGCGTGCGGCCCCGCGGTTGTTCCGTGCGCATTCGCGCGATGAGGTGGAGGCGCGGTTGCTGGAGGTTGTGGCTCGGCAGGATGGCTGCGGCTGACCAGCCTGCAGACTCTGTAGGGCTCGGCTTCGCCATCGCGCTTACGCTCGGACGCTGAGGGAAAGGGAGTCGACGGCTGACATTTTCGTCACTAAGCCCTCGTCCGGCCTTCGCCTCCCTGCGGAGTCGTTCCGAAAACGCCAGCCGTCGACTCCCCTCCAAACGTGACACTGGCTTGCAAGGCGAGCAAAGAGCAGTTGTGCGGCTGCGCTGAATCGCCCGCAAGCCCTATTGTAGGAACCGCTTCAGCGGCGAAGCTTCAATGTGGACCCACCGCGTTCCCACTCATTTCACCCTTCTCCCACGCAAGCCGCGCATGCGCCTCGGCCGCGCAATGTGCTCCCATCTGTGTAAGCGCCGCAACCGCATCAAGCGACAACGCCATCCGCCGGCAATCGACGGTGTCGGACTCATGCACGAATTCAGCGAGCAACTCCGTCAGCCCACCCGCGTACTGAAGCAGCTCGGCAGCGTTGTTGAGAAGCTCATGCGCTGAGGCATCGGGATCGATGTAATAGCGAGCACGGCGAACCGTGCCGCTCTCATTAACAATAGACATCACTGCTCCTTGATAAGCCATCGCTCGTCCAGGTGCGGCACGCCCACAAAGCGACGTGCCGCGGATCTAACGGACTCGCGGTTTCACGACTGCCCGTGACCGGGCGCCGGGTGGCTTGATTGATGAAGTGGGTGGACGTCAGCCCGCTTCGTCGGCGCTCGTAGGTACGCGCCGGGTTATACGGCCAAGAAACATCTCAGAAATCGCTGACGCCCTGGTTCTTCAACCGTATCTGCGAGGGACGCAGACAACCCGGTAACCGTAGGGGGTGCCGCCGGTGAGATCCGGCGGGCGAGCGAGTGACGTATGATCGGTAGCAATCACGATTGACTCCTGGTTAGTTGATTGTGGCCAGCGAAGCAGGCGTGCTCGTAACACTCCTGCTTCGCGCTTTTCACCGCATTGAGCGATGGTTGCCTGCGCGACACGACGAACGACGACGCAGGCAACGGAACGACCGTAGCAAAACAACATTGGGTTGTCTGTAGGCCTCACCTCAAGGGCCCGATGTCGCTATCTGGAACGGAGATAGGCGACACATGATGGATGCGAATTTCCGTATTCCTGCATCCATTCGAAGCCAGTAGCTGCAAAATCCGCGGTATCTCAAAATCCCATCCATCGGCCATTTCGGAGGTACATCTTGAACAAGCTCCAATATATGGGAGTCGCGACCGCTCTATACCTGGCAGCTTCCGCCACACACGCCACCGACTCCAACCAAGTCCCGGCAGGCCTACAGTCGCTCTTCGGCGCGCACGACACCGTGCTGGCGATGAAGAGCGCCAAGCCTCTGGGTAAAGATGACGCGGGAATAGTCGTGGTGGTTCGTCACCCTCTCGCGTATGGCCAGCAACGCAATCTATGCGACCTGATTGTGCTGACGAACGACAACGGACAGCTTGCAGTTTCGGAGAAGAACGACAAGGTCGTGGAGTGCACCTATAACCAGGCGACCAAGAGTGCTGGCGTCCTCGGCCTCAACAACAATCTCACCGCGACCTCCAACGAAATTACCTATTTCAATGAGCTGGCTCGGGGTGGTACGACCTATAGCTTCGAGTGGTCCAAGGAGAAGTCCGCGTGGCATCTTCAGCACGTTGAGGCAACGTCCGTGCAGAACGGCGATAGCGGCGTTGTTGTGTATAGGTCGACCCTCGACTATCCCTCGAGCCTGCCCTGGATTTCCCTGGCCGACTTCGACCCGAAGCTCATCCGCGAGCCTATTGCCAAAAATCGGAAAGCCGTTAAATAAGGAAATGACGCCATGCCCCAGCTCAATCAGAGTTCTGCCCTGCTCCTGAAGCGGTTCATCGATGCGGGAGTCACCTCCCCTGAGGAATTGGCCAAAGTCATGGGGAATGCCTCCGTAGAAACGGGAAGCTTCTCCACTATGCACGAACGATTGGGGTACCGGACCGTTGATCAGGTCGTCACGGCAGTAAGAAGTGCTGGCACGCGCAACACCCCCTGAAGAAATCCAGAAGGCCATCGACAGCCACGATCCGAAACAGATGGCCCACATTCTGTACGACGGTCGTGCCGATCTGAAGAACACGGAGCCTGGCGATGGCTGGAATTTTCACGGGCGGGGTTACTTTCAGTACACCGGCCGCGACAACTACGAGCGCTTCGGCGATAAGTTTGGGTACGACCTCAAGAGCAACCCGGACATGGCCGCGGATCCGGAGGTCGCCGCCAAGCTAGCGGTCGCGTACTGGAAAGATCGGGTGCCGGAGGCCGATCGAACAGACGCTTATTCGGCGGGTGTCGCGATCAACGGTGGGGAGAATGGCGCGGACGAGCGCGTCTCGCGATCCGCCGAATGGGCCACGCTCATCACCCCCGATCTGGTGCGCGGCGTGCAAGAGGGCACGATTTCACTCGAAGAGCTCGCCACCCGCGGTAACGAACCGCCTCAGGCGGCCGCACAATCCAATGCAACTGCGCCCCTACGCACCGGCGCTTCCGGTAGTCCTGTTGCGAACTTGCAAACGCAACTCAACGCGCTTGGATACAAGGACAGCCAGGGCCGCCCCCTTCAAGCGGATGGATCTCTTGGCCCGGCGACGGATACCGCTGTTCGAGCCTTCCAACAAGACCATCACCTGACGGTCGACGGCATAGCAGGAGACCGTACGCTGGAGACCTTAAGCCGTTCCCAGCCAGCATCGACAATCACCCTCGACGATCCTGCACATGCCGGTCACGCGATGTATGGGCAAGCGCTGCAGGTAGTCCAACGTCTGGACGCGCAACAGGGCCGACCCTCCGACTACATGAGCGCCAATCTTGCTGGAGCCTTGAGCGCGCAATCCCGTGCAGAAGGCATGACCAGGATTGATCACATCGCCCTGAGCGACGACGCGAGCAGGGCCTATGTCATCCAAGGGGATCTGAATTCGCCCTTCAAACAACACGCATCCGTCGACGTCGCCCAGGCCGTCGTTCAGCCGCTCGAACAAAGCAGCCATGCATGGACGCAAGCCAATCAGCAATAACAGCAACAACAGCAGATGGCCACGCCGGCCATCGAGGTACCGCAGCAAGCAGCCACGGCACCCACAATGACGCGGTGATTCGTTCCCTTGGGGAGCGCAAACGACCGCGCCCTGCTCTCCTTACAGCCCAGTGGCAGGCATGGGAGGGAGCCGTCGGCTGCCGTTCTCGGAGCGACTCCGCAGGGAGGCGTAGGCCGGACGAGGACTTAGCGACGAGAATGGCAGCCGGCGGCTCCCTCCCCTCAGTGCGCAGGCGCAACCGCGATGGGGAAGCCGAGCCTGCCGACGAAGCAAACAAAAAAGGCCGCGATTGCTCGCGGCCTTTTTCGCCGATGAATCGGCTCCCACAGGGACGCCTCGCCTTAGGCGGCGCGTACCTTTTGCATGGCTTCGGCGTTGCGCTTCACGCCAGCCTGCAGCTCTTCGCTGTCGAAGTCGTCGACCGAAATGAACTCGGCGACGCCGTCGCGCACGCGCTGGAGCAGGTCGCGCTCGGCGGTGGTGATGGCGCCGAGCTTTTCGGCTTCGGCAAGTTGTTCGTTATACGTGTGCGACTTCAGCTGACCGCCCTTGAACGCCTTCAGGAACTTGCGCTCCACCGGCTCGGCGGCGATCACGTCCGGCAGGAGCGCGTTCATGCGACCCACCGTGTTGTTCGCCGTCGGGGTGAGGTAAGTCCAGGTGGTCAGGCGGTCACGGGCTTCGCTGGGCGCGGTGATCAGCGCGGCGACGCGGCGACCAAGGCGATCCGACGGCGGCACTTCGCGGCGACCGAACGGGAAGACCAGGGCACGCAGCACCCAGGCGACCGGGCGCACCGGGAAGTTGCGGATCACGCCATCCAGCGCCATCTGCATGTTCCACACGCACTGGTGGAAAGCCCAGGCCAGCAACGGACGATCCGCTTCCGGACGACCGGTGTCTTCGTAGCGCTTGAGCATCGCACTGGCGATGTACAGGTAGGAGAGGACGTCGCCCAGACGGGCTGAGAGCTTTTCCTTGAACTTGAGCTTGCCGCCGAGCACACCCATCGCCACGTCGGCGCACAGTGCCAGCGCCGCGGAGTAACGGTTGAGCTTGCGGTAGTAGCGGCGCGTGTAGGCGTCGCCGGCGGTCTCGCCGATCTTCGCAGCGGTCAGACCGAGGACGAAGCTGCGCACGGCGTTGGAGAAGCCAAAGCCGATGTGGCCGAAGAGCGCCTTGTCGAAGGTCTTCAGGCGCTCGCGGTAGTCGGCAATGCCGAGTGCCTGCATTTCCTTCAGCACATAAGGATGGCAGCGGATCGCACCCTGGCCGAAGATCATCAGGCTGCGCGTCATGATGTTCGCGCCTTCCACCGTGATCGCGATCGGCACCGACTGCCAGCCGCGACCCATATAGTTCTTCGGGCCGAGGATGACACCCTTGCCGCCGTGCACGTCCATCGCGTCCGAGGCGATCTGACGGCACCATTCGGTGGCGTGGTACTTGGCGATGGCCGAGGGCACGGCCGGCTTCTCGCCGCGATCGACCGCGGCAGCGGTGGCGCGCGAGAGGGCCTGCATGGCATAGGTCAGGCCGCCGATGCGGGCGAGCGCTTCTTCCACGCCTTCGAAACGACCGATGGCGAGACCGAACTGCTTGCGCATGCGTGCGTACGAACCCGTGGCCGAAACCGCCATGCGCGATGCTCCCGTGGCGTTGGACGGCAGCGAGATGGCACGACCGACCGAGAGGCATTCGACCAGCATGCGCCAGCCCTGGCCAGCCATGTGCGGACCACCGATCAACACCGACAGCGGCACGAACATGTCCTTCGCGTGCACCGGGCCGTTCTGGAACGGGGTGTTCAGCGGGAAGTGGCGACGGCCGATTTCCATCCCCGGGGTTTCGCGCGGCAGCAGTGCCAGCGTGATGCCCAGGTCTTCCTTCTCGCCCAGCAGTTTTTCCGGGTCGTACATGCGGAACGCGAGGCCGACGATGGTCGCGACCGGCGCCAGCGTGATGTAGCGCTTGTCGAAGGTCAGGCGGATACCGACGGTTTCTTCGCCGTTCCACATGCCCTTGGTGACGATGCCGAAGTCCGGAATCGAAGTGGCGTCCGAACCGGCGTAGGGGCCGGTCAACGCGAAGCACGGGATTTCACGGCCATCGGCCAGGCGCGGCAGGAAATGGTTCTTCTGCTCGTCGCTGCCGTAGTGCATGAGAAGCTCGCCGGGCCCGAGCGAATTCGGCACGGCGACCGTGGAGGCGACGGTCTGCGACATGCTCGAGAGCTTCTGCAGTACGGCCGAGTGAGCCAGTGCCGAGAAGCCGAGGCCGCCGTAAGTCTTCGGGATGATCATGCCGAAGAACTTGTTCTTCTTGATGAACTCCCACACGTTCGGCGGCAGATCAGCCAGCTCGTGGGTGATCTGCCAGTCGTCGATCATGCCGCAGAGTTCTTCGACGGGGCCGTCGAGGAAGGCCTGCTCTTCCACCGAGAGTTCCGGCTTCGGCTGGCGCAGCAGCTCCGACCAGTCCGGCTTGCCCGAGAACAGCTGGCCTTCGAAACCGACCGTGCCAGCCTCGAGGGCGGTCTGCTCGGTTTCGGACAGCTTCGGCGTCACCTTGGCGAAAATCGACAGCAGCGGCGCGCTGATCTTCTTCCGGCGGAAGTCGACCATAAGCAGCGGCGCGGCGACCAGCGCCAGCAGGATCAGCACGACGACCGTGGTTACCGGCGCACGCGCGAGCAGGCCGACGACGAGGGTCGTGGCCGCCGTGGCGAGAGCCCACGTGCGCAGCGACGTGCGGTGGTAAGCGCAGGCACCGGAGGCAATGAGTGCCGCCAGTACAACCAGGATTGCAGACATCGGTATTACCTCGGGAGCGATTGCATGAACTGGGAAATCTCGCGCGTAAAGGCGTCGTTCGCGTCACCGGCCACCATGTGCGTGGCGTCGGCGAGGGAAACATGACGCGCATGCGGCACGAGACGGAGAAATTCGTCGACGGTCTGGGATGAGACTACGTCGCTGCGGCTGCCGGAAAGCAGCAGTACCGGCACCTTGACGCGCGCGGCGGCCTCGAACAGGCGCGGCTGGTAACGTTCGCTTTCCTGGACCAGACCGCCATCGAGCAGGGCGGGGTCCCAGTGCCAGCGCAGGCGACCGTTCTCGTCCTGACGCAGAAGCGGCTTGAGCTGCGCTTCGGATTTGCGCTCACGGCGATGCGGCAGGTACGCCTCGATCGCCGAGGCCGCCTCCTCATAACTCGCGAAACCGTCCGGGTGCGCGCGCATGAAGCCGAGGATACGTTCGACCCCGGCGGTTTCCCAGCGCGGGGTGATGTCGACCAGGATCAGTGCGGAGAACGGCCGGCGGCCCTCCTCGGCTTCGCCGGCGGCCATCAGGCCGAGCAGCCCGCCCATCGAGGCGCCGACCAGCACCGGCGGCTGGCCGTCGGGCGAGATGGCTTCAGCCGACACCGTGAGCAGATCGTGGACGAACTGCTCCATGTGGTAGTCGCCGCGCGGCACACGTTCGCTTTCGCCGTGCCCGCGGGCATCGAAGGTGGTGGCGTCGAAGCCCTGTTCCGCCAGGGTCCGTGCCGCGCCGTTCCAGGCATGGCGCGTCTGCCCGAAGCCATGCGCGAAGACCAGCGCCGGCGAGCGCACGCCCGTCCAGCGCTGCGTGGCGAGGGCGATACCGTCCATCGAGACCAGGCTCGACAGGGAGGATGACAGCGGCGTGGATTGAGCGACCATACGGGCGAGTATGTAGCCCTGGGCCGGGTGCGTCAATACGGTTGCGTACGGTCACGCAATGGCAACCAAGTCAAGGTCTTATGCAACAAGCCGGGAGCCTGCCGGATTGCAAACGGCGGCGTCTCGGCTACCATGCGTCGATGACCGACGGTGCCAAGAACGAACGAGTCCGCCTCTCCGCAGAAGACTGGGAAGATGGCGCCCTAGCCCTTATCGCCGAACAAGGCGTCGGCGCGCTCGCCGTGGAGGCGCTTGCGCGCCGCCTGGGCGTGACCAAAGGCAGCTTCTACTGGCACTTCCGTACGCGCGAAGCCCTGCTCCAGGCCTCGCTGGAGCGTTGGGAAGAATACGGCGAACGCGAGGTTCTCGGCGAGATCGAGCGCATCGCCGATCCGCGTAAGCGTTTACCGGAACTGTTTCGTCGCGTCGCCCACGAACTGCAGGCGCATCGCGTCTACGCCGCCCTGCTCAAGGCGCTCGACCATCCGCAGGTCGTGCCGGTGATGGCGCGTGTATCGCAACGGCGTATCGAGTTCCTCACCACGATGTACCAGGAAGCCGGCCTCGAACCCGTCGTCGCCCTGCATCGCGCGCGCCTTACCTATGCAGCCTACGTCGGCTTTCTGCAGCTGAACTTCACCCTCGGTCTGCCGCGCCTGAGCCACGACGAGTTCGACGCCTATGTCGAGCACGTGATCTTTACGCTGACGCCGGCCAAACCGTCCGCGTGAGCTGAACGGCACGGCGCGATTTGCTGCGCCGTGCCTTGCCAATACCAACGCTCGCAAACTACTGTCTTCACAGCGTTTAACTGGAGACCACAACGGATGCGTTCGTACGGAAGTTCCCTGGAAACATTGAATCGATGGGTTGACGATGTCGCCCGACTGACGGAGCCCACCTCCGTTCGCTGGTGTGACGGCTCGGACGCGGAACACGCGGAACTTGTCCAGACGATGCTCGCCAGTGGCGATCTCCTCCCGCTCAACGAGGAGACCAACCCCCGCAGTTACCTGCATCGCTCGAATCCGTCGGACGTCGCGCGCGTCGAGCACCTGACCTTCGTCTGCACGCCGGAGGAGGAAGAAGCCGGCCCGAACAATCACTGGATGGCGCCGGCCGAGGCGCACGCGAAGATCGACGCCCTGTTCGCGGGGGCCATGCGCGGCCGCACCATGTATGTCATTCCGTATTGCATGGGCCCGATCGATTCACCGCTTTCGCGTTGCGGCGTCGAGATCACCGACAGCCCCTACGTGGTCGCCAATATGCGCATCATGACGCGCATGGGCGCCCCGGCCCTGGCGCGCATCGAGCGCGAAGGCCAGTTCGTCAAAGGCCTGCATTCCACCGGCGACCTCGATCCCGAGCGTCGCTTCATCATGCATTTCCCCGAAGAGCTCTCGATCAAGTCGATCGGCTCCGGCTATGGCGGCAACGCCCTGCTCGGCAAGAAGTGCCACGCGCTGCGCATCGCCAGCCACCAGGCCCGTCGCGAAGGCTGGCTGGCCGAGCACATGCTGATTGTCGGCATCGAGAACCCGCAGGGTGAGAAGCACTACATCGCCGCGGCGTTCCCGTCGGCCTGTGGCAAGACCAACCTGGCCATGCTCATTCCCACCGAGGGCTACCTCAAGGCCGGATGGAAAGTCTGGACCGTCGGCGACGACATCTGCTGGATGACGCCGGGTGAAGATGGTCGCCTCTGGGCGATCAACCCCGAAGCGGGCTACTTCGGCGTCGCCCCGGGTACGGGTGCGAATACCAATCCGACCGCCCTGGCCACGCTCGGCCGGGATGCGATCTTCACCAACGTCGCCGTCACCGCCGACGCGCGTCCGTGGTGGGAAGGCCTCGGCGAAGGCGAACCGGTGACCGACTGGCAGGGGCGTCCGTACGACGCGGCCAACGGCCCTGCCGCGCATCCGAATTCCCGCTTCACGGTCAGCGCGAAGCAGTGCCCGAGCTGGGCGCCGGAATCGGAAGACGCCGCTGGCGTACCCATCTCGGCCATCGTTTTTGGCGGCCGTCGCCCCTCGCTGGTGCCGCTGGTATTCGAGGCGAAAGACTGGGCCCACGGCGTGCTCGTCGGCGCGGCCATGGGTTCGGAGACCACGGCTGCCGCTACCGGTGCGGTCGGTGTACTGCGTCGCGATTCCATGGCGATGAAGCCGTTCTGCGGCTACAACTTCGCCGACTACTTCGCGCATTGGCTCTCCTTCGACAAGCCCGGCGCGAAGCTGCCGCGGATCTTCCACGTGAACTGGTTCCGCAAGGACGCCGACGGCCGCTTCATGTGGCCCGGCTATGGCGAGAACCTCCGGGTGCTCGACTGGATGATCCAGCGCGTAGCCGGCAAGGCCGAAGGCATGGAAACGCCGATCGGCGTGGTGCCGGCCAAGGGTGAGCTCAATGCCGAGGGCCTGGTCCTGAAGCCGGGCGCCCTCGACGAGCTGCTCCACGTCGACGTGGAAGGCTGGACCGAAGAGCTCAACGCCATCGGCCTGTACCTCGACGGCTTCGGCGCGCGCATGCCCGAGCGCCTGAAGGCCGAGCGCCTTCGGGTGAGCAAGGCCCTGAAAGCGGCCGTGGAACGTCGGGCGACCAACGTCGCCTGATTGGGGGGGCTTTGTGTGGGAGCCGATTTATCGGCGATTAGCGTTCCGGCGTCTCCGCTCCGTTGGCCTTTCGCCGCTGAAGCGGCTCCCACATGTCCTAGCCCTTAAACGCTTCTCCCCTTGCCGGCATCCAAGCTGGCAAGATGAATGCCCTATGCCTCGCCGCCACTTCCTTCATGCAGCCTGAGCTGCCTGTTGCCACGTCCGATGACGATGTGGTGCGCGCTGCCGTCGGCGGCGACCGGAAGGCGTTCGAGACGCTCTACCGCAAGCATTCGGACCGGGTCTATGGCGCCATCCTTCGCCTGGCCGCCTTCGACCATGCCCGCGCGGAAGACCTGACCCAGGAAGCCTTCATCCGCGCCTGGCAGAAGCTCGACGGCTTCCGCTTCGAGAGCGCGTTCGGCACCTGGGTGTACCGGTTGGCGGTGAACGTGGCACTCATGTCCATACGTGCCCGCAACGCCGACCCCGTCAGCATCGTCGACGATGAACATCTGCCGGACATCGCCGACCTCGATAATCCCTTCCGCGCCGTGGAGCGCGACGAGTTGGAAAAGGCCATTTCGGCGTTGCCGCCGCGGGCCCGTGCGGTGCTGGTCCTGTACGACGTGGAAGGTTGGAAACACGAGGAGATCGCCCTTGAACTCGGGATGGCGGTCGGTTCCTCGAAAGCGCAGTTACACCGTGCACGCGGACTGCTCCGCCGCGCACTGGGAGATAAGCCATGAATGACCTCGATTACCTGCGCCAGATGCGCTCCCTCAACCGGCAGGTCGCGCCTCGTCGCGACCTGTGGGCCGGCATCGAAGCCCGTCTCGACGAGGCGCCTGTCGCCGTGGCTCCACGACACCGACGCGCCCAGCCCTGGCTGATGGCCGCCGCCATCGCCGGCGTGGCCCTGCTTGGCGGAAGCCTCGGACTCCATCTCGTCGCGCCCACCGGCAGCGACGCCCTTGCCAGTGAAACCCACTGGAAACCGACCGACCCGCGCCTCTCCGGAGCCGCGGTAGAACTCGACGCCGCGCGCATGGAGCTGACCCAGGCCATGCAGGACTCCCCCGATTCGGCCGCCCTGCAGCGCCTGCTGCTGAAGACCGAACGCCAGCGCGACCGTCTGCGTAACCTCGAAAAGCAAGCCGGCTAACATGCGAACAGCCAGGACCCCACTCATGAAAACGCTCTATGTCACTCCCCTGCTGCTGGCGTTCTCGATCGGGCAGGCATTCGCCTCCACCCCGATCAACCTGTCGAAAGACATCCGGCCCAATGCGAAGGTCAGCATCGACAACGTCAAGGGCGAGGTCACCGTGACCGCCTGGGACAAAAACCAGATCCAGGTCTCTGGCACGCTGGGCGACGGCGCCCGTCCGCTGGAGATCGAAGGCAGCGACGGCAACGTGGAAATCCACGTGGACAGCGACTCGAAAGAGCACTCCATGTTCAGCTGGGGCAGCGATACCCGCATGCAGCCCACGGTGCTCAACGTGCGCGTGCCGAAAGCCGTCAGCGTCGAGATCAACGTGGTCAGTGCACCGGTCAGTATCGACGGCCTCGACGGCGGCAAGGTCGAGATCAACTCGGTCAGCGGCCGCGTCCGCGGCAACCTGCGCTCGCCCGACATCAACATGCAGACCGTCAGCGGCAGCATCGATCTGGCCGGCAGCGCGGCCAAGGCCGATCTACAGACGGTCTCCGGTGACATCACCGCACCGAACGTCACCGAGCGGATCGAAGCCCAGACCGTGTCCGGCCGCATGACGATCGGCGGCGGCCCCTGGAAGCAGGCCAACTTCAGCACGGTGTCCGGCGACACCCAGATCACCGGCGGTCCCTCGCGAGACGGCAAGATCGACGTCGACTCGATGAGCGGCGATGTCCAGCTCCAGCTTCCGTCCGACGTTTCCGCCAAGCTGGATGCCTCCACCTTCAGCGGCAGCATCCGCAGCGATTTCGGCACGCCTTCCAGCGGTGAAGACGGCCCCGGCAAGCAACTGAAGACCACCATCGGCGGCGGCGACGGACACATCCACGTCGAGTCCTTCAGCGGCGATGTGAAGCTACGCGGCCAGGGTCGCTGAGTCGCGAGCCCGTCCATCGCACATTGCAGGACACAGGCTCGCCTTCGGCATCGAGTTCACGCTCGCGCTGCGGCGCAAGAGCCAGCGCTGAGGTTCGTGGGGTCGAGCAACCGCTCGCTATGGGATGGACGACCGCCCCCTGCTGCCTCTTGTAGGAGCCGATTCATCGGCGAACCCTCCGGCTGTCGTGTCTTCGAATGAGGCCTTGCGCTGATCGGGCGAGCGGTTGAACCGCCTGCACGATGCGGTGCAACGCCTCATTCGCGGTATCACCGTTGAGGGTTCGCCGGCGCAGCCGGCTCCTTCAATGGCAGCGGCGTAAGCCGCTGGTGATATGGGGCGCGTAGCGACCGGCCTTTCGCCGCTGAAGCGGCTCCCACACAAAGGGTAGTCACACAAAGTGCAGCCACAAAAAAGCCGCCTCGTGGGCGGCTTTCAGAGGTCCTGGTGGTACTGGACGTAAGGGGTTCGTGCCTGATCGGGCTCGGGACCGGCGGGTCCGGTGGGCGCGTTACCCGATGACCAGACATTCTGGGCACCGACCGAGAGCTGGCCGCGCCAAGGCAGATGCCAGGTGACACCGAGGTCGATAGCGCTCCAGCGACGGTCGCCGTTGATCTGGTTGAGAGCTGTCGCCTCGGGCTGCATCGTGCGGCCCGTGATCAGGCCCGAGACAGGGCCGCGGTCGACACCGAAGCTCAGCGCTTTCTGGTCGACCGAGCCGATGCCGAGCAGGTTGCCCGGCGTGAGCCGGATACGACCGATGCTGGCGCCGAGATCGATACCACTGCGCGCGCCCAGGTCGAGCCTGCCGTGCGCGTTGAATTCGGTGCTCGAGGACAAGGCTGTAATCGGCAAGCCGGAGGCGGTGGCCAGGCCCGGGAGCACGCGAGGCAAGGCGGCACCCGTGCCGGTAGGACGACTCGAGCCCACGCCGAGACCGAGGCTGTAACCGGTACCATTATACGTAGCGCCGACTTCACTACCGACGATGCGCGGCGGCGCACCCGGCGCATTGCAGAGGTCGCCGCGCGCCGTAGCGGAACTGCCGCAGGATTCCACGGAATTCATCCAGCCCTGGCCGGTGATGTTGGCATGAGCCTGTACGTGCGGACCGAGGTCGTACTGAAGACCGCTGGAAATGAACGGACCGGCGTCCACCGCATGCAAGGCAAACGGCTGGGTAGCGTCGGTACGATCATCCGTCGTCAAGGCGAGCGTGCGACCGTCCGGGGCGCGCCAGAGCGGCACCGAGCCCTGCGCATTCTGGGCGTAGCCGTCCGCTTGCTGGCCGAGGAGTCGGTTTGCCGTGGCGTCCGAACCCACCGGCACAACTTGCCCTGCCGCGGCGAGCGGCATCAGCAGTAGCAAGGTGAGAAAGGATCTGCGCATGTTCATCTTATCGGCAGGTGGCTGAATTCCCCGAGGTCCCGCTTCAGCCTCGCGAGAACAGACTCAGTGTATCGCGTTTTACGTTTTACTAACACCCCACGAGGTGGCCTTCAGGAATCAGGCCAGCTGCCGTTTATGACCATCAGGGGGAATCGTCGCATGCTGGCGCAAGGCCCTTGAGACCGGGGCTCCGCGCCCATCGCGCGCCCGCCTTATCGCATATAGACTGACCCGAACCAGACCGGAACCCTCGCCAGGCGATGACTATCGCTCCTACTCAAAGCCCCTCCCTGAAGGCGCCCGGCCACGGTGAAAGTACACCGTTGTACGAGGCTGTCGAGCGGTTGCTGCGGGCAGCCGAGGCCGACGTGGTCCGCAGCGAGGGAGAGGCCTTCGCGCGTCACCTGATGCCGGACGCCTGCGTGGCCTGGCGCGGCGCGGACGAGGTCAGGCCAAACGGCCACGCGGTGGTCGAGCTGGGCATCGATCCGCAGACAGGGCGCGTGCTCGAACTGATTAGCGACGAAGCCGGCGCCGCCGATTCGGCGGAACTGATCGACTGGCTCGGTCGGCTCACCTCGGTCCGCCTGCGACAGCTGGCCGAGACCGCAAATCTCTACGAGGCGATATCCCGCCTGGCGCTCGCCGAGCGACTGCAGCGCGCGCTCTATGCCATTGCCGAACAGGCCGGCGCCGAGCACAACATGAACGACATGATGAGCGCGCTCCACGGCATCGTGGGCAGCCTCATGTATGCCGAGAACTTCTTCATCGTGCTGTTCGATGCGCAGAACCGCACGGTGCGCTTCCCGTACTTCGTCGACTCGCTGGATCCCGATATCCCGGATCCGGAAGGCATCCGCCCGATCGACGCCATCGAGAACTCGCTGACCTGGCATGTCCTGCAAGGCGGCAAGTCGCTGATGGGCGCGAGCACGGAGCTGGAGAAGAATCTCCCCGGCCCGCGCGTGTCGATCGGTCCGCCCAGCGACGACTGGCTCGGCGTGCCGATGAAGCGCGGCGAAGACGTGGTGGGCGCCCTGGTCGTGCAGAGCTATCGCGACGACACGCGCTACACGCAGAACGATCGCGAGCTGCTGACCTACGTTGCCCAGCACGTGCAGACGGCACTGGAACGCCGCCAGGCGCACGAAGAACTCGAGCGCCGCGTCACCACGCGCACGGCCGCGCTGCGCGAAGCCAATCGCGTGCTCCGCCAGCAGGTCCTGCAGCGCCAGCGTGGCGAGCGCCTGCAGGCTGCGCTGTTCCGTATCGCCGAACTGGCGAACACCTCGGACAGCATCGAGAACTTCTACGCCGCCGTGCATCGCGTCATCGGCGGCCTGCTGTATGCACGCAATTTTTATATCGCGCTGCTCTCCGAAGACCAGAACAAGCTGACTTTCCCTTATTCGGTCGACGAACTCGACGGCTCGCGCGAGCCGCGCGAACTCGGCCGCGGACTCACCGAGTTCGTCCTGCGTAACGGCAAGGCCCTGCTTGCGGACCGCGAAGAAATCGACCGGCTCAATCGCGACCAGGTGCTTTCCACCAGCGGCGCACGCTCATTGCACTGGCTGGGCGTGCCGCTCATCTGGAACGAAAAGTCGATGGGTGTGCTGGCGGTGCAGAGCTACTCTCCCGAGCATACCTACAGCGCACGCGACCAGGAGCTGCTGACCTTCGTCAGCTACCACATCGCCAATGCGCTGCAGCGCAAATACACCACGGAGTCGCTCAAGCAGGCCTACGCCAGCCTCGAACGCCGGGTGACCGAACGTACGCGTGCCCTGGCCCTGGCCAACCGCGACCTGCGCGAGCAGATTGCCGAACGCGAGCGCGTCGAACGGCGGCTCAAGTACGAAACCCTGCACGATTCGCTCACCGGGCTGCCCAACCGCACACTGCTGTTGCAGCGTCTGGAACAGGCGTTGAATCACTACCGGGAGAATCCGGCGGATCTCTTCGCCGTGCTCTTCATCGACCTTGACCGATTCAAGGTCATCAACGATTCGGTCGGCCATCTGGTAGGCGACGACCTGCTGTTCCAGGTCGGTGGCCGCGTGCGTGCGTGCCTGAAAACGCGCGATGTCGTCGCACGCCTGGGCGGTGACGAATTCGCCGTGCTCGTGGAAGGCATTACCGACCCGCAAGCGGCCACGCATATCGCCGAGCGCATCATCGCGCAGCTGCAGACGCCGTTCCGGCTCGGCGCGAAGGAAATCTTCACCTCCGCGTCGATCGGCATCGCGTTACCGACGCCCGAATACACACGTCCCGAGGAATTGCTGCGCGACGCCGATTCGGCTATGTATCGCGCGAAGGACGAGGGTCGCCACCGTGCCGCCGTATTCGACGATCGCCTGCGTCGCGAAGCGCTGTCGCTGCTCGAGCTCGAGGGCGATCTGCGCCGCGCGCTCACGCGAAACGAATTCGTGCCCTTCTACCAACCCATCGTGGACCTCGAAGACAGCCGCGTGGTCGGCTACGAGGCCTTGCTGCGCTGGCGCCATCCGGAACGTGGCCTGCTGCCGCCGGGGGATTTCCTCTCCGTGGCCGAGGACACCGGTTGCTCCGAGGCCATCGACTGGCAGATCTTCGAACAGGTGGCGCGCCAGGTGCGCGCACTCACGCGCGACGAAGGTTTCGTCAGCATCAACGTCTCGGGCAGCCACTTCCGCTCGCCGGACCTCGACCAGCGCCTGCTCGACCTGTTCGCCGAGCACGGCGTGCCGGCTCGCTGCGTACGCGTGGAAGTGACCGAGCGCGCCCTGCTGGAGAACCCGGCGCAGGTCAAACGCATCCTGGAAAACCTTCGCGATCATGGCGTAGGCATCGCGCTGGACGATTTCGGCACCGGATACTCGTCGCTGAGCTACCTGCACCAGTACCCGATCGAGACGCTGAAGATCGACCGCTCGTTCGTGATCGAACTGCCATCCGAAGACACCGACACCGACGCGCACAGCACGGCGGTCGTCAGGGCGATCCAGGCGCTGGCCAATTCGCTGCGCATGCAGGTCATCGCCGAAGGCATCGAAACCGAGTCGCAGATGCGTGCCCTGCGCCGTATCGGCTGTCGATTCGGCCAGGGCTTCCTGTTTGCCCAGCCGCAGCCGGCAAGCAAATGGCTGGCGGCTCCCCTCTCCCTCGACGCCTAGGGCAAATCTGCTGGGCAGCTCTCTGTGGGAGCCTCTCTGTGGGAGCCTCTCTGTGGGCACCTCTCTGTGGGAGCCGCTTCAGCGGCGATGGGCCATCCGGCGTCACCGCTCCGTTGGCTTTTCGCCGCTGAAGCGGCTCCCACATGTGCCTCTTTCGCCGCTGAAGCGGCTCCCACATGTCCCTCATTCGCCGATGAATCGGCTCCTACAGAGATCCGCCAGAGTGCTGGCCTTTACTGCAGGGTCGAGGGCGAGGGCGGGGTTTCGACCTGCGTGAGCAGGCGTTCGGCGTCGACGCGATCGAACACATAGCGCGTGGCGCAGAACTCGCACACCACCTCGATCTCACCATCGCGATCCTCCAGCGTGGCCTCCACCTCGGTCCGGCCCAGCGCACGCAGCATGCCTTCCACCCTCTCCTGCGAGCAGGTGCAGCCAAAGGCCAGGCCCTTCGCCTCGTACACGCTCACGGTCTCTTCGTGGTACAGCCGGTAGAGCAGTTCTTCGGGCAGGATGGACAGCATCTCCGAGCTGCTCAGGGTGTCGGTGAGCATGCCGACACGCGCCCATGCGTCGTCGTCATTCTCGGCCGCGCTGTGACCGCCCTCGCCCGCGATCGGCTGGAGCATCAGCCCGACCGCGTGTTCGGCGTTCGCCGCCAGCAGGATCCGCGCGGGCAACTGCTCCGAGCGCTCGAAATAGTTCTCCAGCGCCTTCGCAATCGACGGTTCGGCCAGGTCTACCACGCCCTGGTAGCGCCCGCGGTCCGCCTGCCCGATGGTGATAGCGAGCAAGGCGTTCGGAAGCTCGTTCAGGTGCAGGGCCGGGGGCATCGTGTCGGCGTCGTAACGTGCCAGGCCGCGAAGGTGCCCCTGATCGGTGCACTCGGCGAAGAGCAGGCGCAATGCGCCCTGGCTCTTGAACTCCAGCGAGAGCGAGCCATCGAACTTGATATTTCCGGTAAGCAGCGCACTCGCCGCCGCGGCTTCGCCCAGCGTGTTGCGAATGTCCGCGGGGTAATCGCCACGTGAAGCGATTTCGCGCCAGCTGGCGCCGAGGCGCACGAGCACACCACGCACGCCCGCTTTCTCCAGCATGAAGCGGTGCAGCACGTCTTCGGATGACAGGGTCTCGACGATCGAATCGGTCACGGTGGCCTCCTGGTGATCCGACGAAAGATGGGGCCAACCCGGCATGCCGACAAGCCCGGCACGAGCGGGCCCCCTATACTGCGCCATCCTTTGCCACAGCGCTGCCATGAGCCCGACGCCCCGCTCGCTGCCGTTTCGCCTAGCCCGCTTCGTCGGCCTGGTCATCCTCGCCTGGTTCGCCCTGTCGTGGCTGGTCGTGCTCATGCTGCGCTTCGTGCCGCCGTGGACCAGCGCCATGATGATGGAGCGACGCGTCGAGGCCTTCGTCACGCGCGAGCCCGACTTCACGTTTCGTCATCGCTGGGTGCCGTCGGATGCTGTCTCGCCCCAGGTAGGGTTGGCGATGGTCGCCGGCGAAGACCAGAAATTTCCGTTCCACCACGGTTTCGACATCGACGCGATCCAGGATGCCATCGATGCCTCCGATGAAGGCAAGCGCCTGCGCGGCGCCAGCACCATCAGTCAGCAAGTGGCGAAGAACCTGTTCCTGTGGAACGGCCGCAGCTTTATCCGCAAAGGCCTGGAGGCGTACTTCACCGTGCTGATCGAGGCGACCTGGCCGAAGCGGCGGATTCTCGAGGTCTATATGAACATCGTCGAGCTCGGCAACGGTATTTACGGCGTCGGCGCGGCCAGCGACGTGTTCTACCGCACCTCGCCCGATCGCCTGGGCGTGATCCAGGCCGCACGCCTTGCGGCCGTATTGCCGAATCCGCGCCGTTTCCGCGTGGACGCACCCAGTGCCTATGTACAGAAGCGCACCGCGTGGATCGCGCAGCAGATGGGGCAGCTCGGCGGCCCCGCTTACCTCACCCGTCCCGCGCCTGTCGCCGGCCGCGTTCGCTGAAGGATCTCCATGACGTTCTCACTGGCCATCGTGGTTCCCGCCTTCAACGAAAGCGACGTCATCGACGCGTTCCACGCGCGGCTCGGCGCCGTGCTCGACCAGATCGATGCCACCTCTCGCGTGATCTACGTCGATGACGGAAGCAGCGACGATACCTGGCACAAACTCGGCGCGATCACAGGCGCCGACACCCGCGCGACGGCGCTGCGGCTGTCGCGCAACTTCGGCAAGGAGGCCGCCATGACGGCAGGCCTCGACGTCGCCGACGCCGATGCCGTGGTGGTCATCGATGCCGACCTTCAGGACCCTCCCGAACTCATTCCCGACCTCGTCGCGCGCTGGCGCGAGGGCTTCGACGTGGTTTATGCGACGCGCGGCGAGCGCGACGGCGAAACACGCCTGAAGAAGTTCACCTCCGCCGTGTTCTATCGCGTCATGGAGCGCCTGTCCGATACCCCGCTGCCGCGCGACACCGGTGACTTCCGTCTGCTGTCCCGCCGCGCCGTGGCGGCCCTGGGCGGCCTGCGCGAGCGCCAGCGATTCATGAAGGGCCTGTTCGCCTGGATCGGCTACCGGCAGACTGCCGTCACCTACCACCGCGACGCCCGCTACGCCGGCGCCACCAAGTGGAACTACTGGCGCCTGGGCAACCTCGCGATCGAAGGCATCACCTCGTTTTCGGCCGCACCCTTGCGCGTTGCCACATGGGTGGGCCTCTCGGCCGCGATCCTCGCTTTCGTCTACGGCCTCTGGGTGCTGCTCAAGGTGCTGCTCTTTGGCGATCCGGTGCGCGGCTACCCGACCTTGATGGTGGTGATCCTGTTCCTCGGCGGCATTCAGCTTCTCGCCCTGGGCGTTATCGGAGAATACGTGGGTCGTACCTACGCCGAAAGCAAACGGCGCCCGCTCTACTACGTGGAGTCCCGCCATGGTGGCGAGCCGCCCTTCACCTGAGCATGACCCCCTGGAGCCGCAAGCGGCGCTACACTGCGTTATCGCGGCGACGCGCCGCCTCCACCCGGAGAGTCGAGCATGCAGCAGGTCAAGCATCTCCTTGAATCCAAGGGCAAGGAAGTCTACGCGGTGGCGCCCGACGCGCCCGTCTACGACGCCATCCGCCAGATGGCCGAGAAGAATGTCGGCGCGCTGGTGGTCATCAAAGGCAGTGAACTGGTCGGGATCGTTTCCGAGCGCGACTACGCCCGGAAGGTCATCCTGAAGGACAGGTCGTCTCGCGACACCCCGGTGGCCGACATCATGACGCCAACCGTCATCACGGTATCGACCAGCGCCACGGTGGACGAATGCATGCGCCTGTGCACGGACAGCCGCTTGCGCCATCTGCCGGTACTCGACGGCGACCGCGTCGTCGGCGTGATCTCCATCGGCGACCTGGTCAAGGCGGTGATCTCCGAGCAGAAACAGACGATCAACCAGCTCGAGAACTACATCACCAGCTAGGCGTCTTTCGCGCCCGATTCCGGAAGGAGGTCGGGCGACGTCGCTGCGCGACGGGCCACGATGGCGGCCACGCCACAGAGCGCCGCGCTGATGAGGCCGAGGCCCGCGATACCCATGCCCAGCCCACGCAACGCGGTAAGACTCCCTGTGACCAGCAGGTCGCCAAAGCGCCATACCGTGGTCTCGATGAAGTTCTTTCCCTTGTACCGTGCCTCGCGCGGCATGCGCGTATACAGCGCATCGGAGGCGGGCTTGGTCATGCCGTAGGTCATGCCGCGCGTACCTATCTGCACGATGGTCAGCAGTGACACCACCGAGCCGAACACGGCGATATCGGCAGGCCCATAGATACCCAGCAGGGCCAGCAGGATGAAATTGACGAGGGTGGGCAGCACCATGGCCCACAGGGCACCCAGCCCGCGAAGAATCAGCGGCGTGACGGTGAGCTGCAATAACGCGCCGAAGCCGTTGATCGCAAGATCCAGGTCCGCGTAAAACGCCGTGCGCGCGGCAATACCGGGGTAGTGCAGTTTCGTGTAATCGGCCATCAGGGCGTAGGCCAGCGTGGCGATGCCGTCGCTGAGCAGCATGAGGATGGCCATGTGGCGCAGGAAGGGTTGGGCGAAAGCCGCCTTCGCGCCATCGAGCAACGACCCGCCCACCGGGGCACCGCCGCTGGTGTCGTTAGCCGTCCCTCCTGTCAACAGCGCCAGCAGCAGGCCCAGCGCGATCAACAGCGTCGTCGCCGAGACGACCAGCAGTGCGGGTACGCCGATCCGCGCGACGAGCAAGGACGTCAGCAGGGGCCCGGCAAGCGCCCCCGCCATGCCACCGAACGCGATGAATGGAAACATCAGCCGCGCCTGCACGCTGCGGTAGATGTCCGCCATGAAGCTCCAGAAGAGCGACACGACAAACAGGTTGAACACGCTCACCCACACGAAGAACACCCGGCCGAGCACCACGGCACCAATGCGGTCCTGGGCGATGAAGGCGGGGATGAATCCGATCAGGCAGGCGGAGAAGAACAGGTAGCTGCCCAGCAGCACGCGCTTGCGCGGAAAACGCGAGACCAGCCAGCCGAACACGGGGGTCAGCGCAAGCATCACCACCAGGACGATGGCGTAGAACACAGGCAGCGAGGACGACCCCGCGGCCCCCACCAGTTGGTCGCGAACCGGCCGGATCACGTAGTAGGAGGTCATCACGAAGAAGAAGGCGATGACCGAAAGGACCAGGGTCATGCCCTCGCCCATGGCAGCAGGTCGACGTGTATTCACAGGTGGCCGACTTCGGTCCGGTGGGAGCTGGCGAAAGCCTAGCACGGCGCCTGTGGGGCCATGTGGGGGCCGATTCATCGGCGATGCTCCCCTCCACCCTGGAATCGCCGATGAATCGGCTCCCACATTCGGCAACCGCAATGCGTTGTCCCCAGCCGGGAAGTAAAAGACAATGACCCGGATGACGATCAGCACGCTGACGTCCCCCTTCCCGCGGCGTGTCCCCACGCCTCGACCCGCGAGATAAGCATGTCGTTTCGTTCCGCTTCCCTGCTCGCTTGTGCCATCGCCTGCGCCATCGCCGCTCCCTTCGCCGTGGCCGCACCGCCACCGCCGCAGAAACCGCCGGTGGTTCATGCCGATCCCGAATCCGTCAAGCTCCCGCCCGAGCGCATCAAGCAAACGGTCGAGGACTACAAGCGCTGGCTCGACGCCGCCGAAGCGCGCGATGCCGCGCCCGCCCTCGTCACGGCGGTCATCGTGGACGACAAGGTCGTCTACGAGCGCGCCATCGGCTACGCCAATGCGAAAACGAAAGAACCCGCCACGCCGGAAACCGTCTTCCGCCTCGCCTCGTTGTCGAAAGCCTTCGCGACCGGCGTCACAGCCGTACTCGTCCGTGAGGGTTTCCTGAGCTGGGACACCAAGCTGATCGACACCATCCCTTACTTCAAGCTCAAGGACATGCAGGCCGCACAGCAGGCCACGGTCCGCGACATCCTTGGCCAGCGCCTGGGCCTGCCCCGCAACACCTACGACAACCTGCTCGAAGCCGACGCGCCGTACGAGGAACTCGTACGCAAGCTCGACGAAGTGGACCTGTCCTGCAAGGTGGGCGCCTGCTACGGCTACCAGAACGTGGCCTTCAGCATGATCGGCGACGTCATCTACGCCACGACCGGCGATTATTTCTTTCGACAGGTGGAACGTCGTATCTTCGCGCCGCTGGGCATGACCACCGCCAGCTATGGCCGCGACGCCCTTGAGGCGAGCAAGAGCTGGGCACGACCGCACCGCGGCGGCCCGCATAACTGGATTCCCTACGAGCCCAACGACAGCTACTACCGTGTCGCCCCCGCTGCCGGCGTCAACGCCAGCCTGCGCGATATGGAGCAGTGGCTGATGGCCCAGATGGGCGGACGCCCCGACGTGCTGCCCACGCCCTCGCTGGACGTGCTGCACGCACCCGAGGTCGCCACGCCTTCCGAGGTGCACTCCCTGCCCTGGCGCCGCGCGCGCGTCACCGACGCCCACTACGCGCTGGGCTGGCGTGTCTTCAAGTACGCCAACGAAGACCTGATCTTCCATGCAGGCGCCGTCTCGGGTTACCGCACGATGATCGGCTTCTTCCCCAAGTACCACGCCGGCGTGGTCGCCATGTGGAACGGCACGGGCCCGATCCCCGCCGGACTGATGCCGATGGTCTTCGACGATCTCCTCGGCCTGAACCACGTGGACTGGGCCGGCGTGGAAGGCTCGGTTCATACCGCGCCTGCTGCTGCGCCTGCGAAGAAAGCAGCCACTACGAAAAAGGCCGCCGCGACGAAGAAAGCGGCGCCGGCCAGGTCGACGAAGAAAAAGAAGCCCTGAGGGTTTCCTGGATTCGGCAACACCCCGCTCTCGTAGGAGCCGCTTCAGCGGCGAACCCTCAGCCTGTCGAGTTTGCGAATGAAGCCTTGAGCTGATTGGGCGAGCGGTTGAACCGCCGGCGCGATGCTGTGCAATGCCTCATTCGCAATATCACTGATGAGGGTTCGCCGACACAGTCGGCTCCTACAACAGCGGCAGCCGCGCGGGTTCAACGGAGCTAAGACCAGCTACCGCCCGCCTCGAAGAGCTGCGCCTGCGGCCCAAGGGCCTTGCCCCTCGCGGCTTCGTGCACATGCGATCGCGAGGCGGCACAAGCCGCTGGTTACATGGGACGCATCGCGGCCGTCCTTCGCCGCTGAAGCGGCTCCCACACCACAAAGATCGAGCCCACAAGAATACGGCCCCTTGCGGGGCCGTGATTTCTTACCTGCCGAGGTTGAACTGCAATCGTCGGCGGAGAGTGACTGGCATGGCCTCGCCGTTGCGGGTAGCGGGCTTGAATTCCCACTTGCTCACCGCGTCGATCGCCGAGCGGTCGAAGACGTGCTTGGGCTGTGCGTCGACCACCGAGACGTTGCCCACGGTGCCGTCGGCACCCACGGTCATCTCGACGTCTACCCAGCCTTCCTGGTTCGCACGCATGGCGGCCGTCGGATAACGCGGGTTCACCTGGCGGATCAGCACGGCTTCGCTGATGGACTCGTCCGACGCGGCGCGGGCCGCGGGTCGAGGTGTTGCTGCGGCGGGTGCTGCCGCGGCAGCAGGCTGCTGCTGCGCGACACGTGCCGCCTGTTCACGCGCGGCCTGCTGATGCTGCGCCTCGACGGCGGCCGCGGCCTGCTGCTCGGCCTGCAGCTTGGCCGCGCTGGCGGCGTTCTGCTGCGCCAGCTGCTGCGCCTTCTGTGCATCGACTGCCTGCTGCTGCTCACGGTCGAGCGTCTTGCGCTGGGCATCGAGCTTGGAACGCAGGATGGTCAGTGTGTAGTTCTCGGGGTCGGCCTTGGCGAGGAGATCGATTTCGCGCTGGGCTTCGGTGAAGTCCCGCTGGTTGATCGTCTGCTCGGTGGCGGCGGCGCCGTAAGAGAAGGTCTCGCGCAGCGCATCGGCGGCGACAGGATTACCCGGCTGCTTCTGCAGCACCTTCATATAGAACTCGAAGGCGTTGTTGCCCGAGGGCGCGACGAGGCGCTGCTCGTTCATCGCCGTGCGGGCCTCGGCCAGGAGCTGGTCGACGCTGAGCGCATCGACGTTGGCCGGCGTGTCGCGGGTAGCGCCCGGCTTCGTCGCCGTGGCGGTTGCCGGCGTGACGCCGGCATTGGCGTCGCGGTAAGGCTTGATGATGAGGAACCAGGCCGCGACAGCCAGCGCCAAAACGATGGCGAGGACAGTAAGTGTCACGGGATTGACGGCGCCGCGCGAGAAATGGCGCGAAGGAATGCGTTGACGATTATCCATGGCGGTCGAAAGCAGACTCCGCATAGCGCGCGCCCCCTGATGGCTTGACGCGGAGAACCCCCCGTCCCCCGCAGCGCGATGTGGCGACAAGGTAACCGTAATGGGCCCGTGAATCCAGCACGGCGGCCTAGGAGGTTTTCGGGGGGCAAGAAACCGCGCCCCGGAAATGAATAACCCCGGCAGGGCCGGGGTCAAGGTTTCGAAGTGTCTCCCCGCGCTGGGCACCGCGGGGAGATAATTCGTAACGAGCTTTCTTATTGGAAGGTGAAGCTTATTACTTGGCGGCCTTGGCGGCCTTAGCGACCTTCGGTGCCTTGACCGGCTTGGCAGCCTTAGTCGCGCGAACGACCTTGGCAGCGGCAACCTTCTTCGAAGCAGCCTTACGCGGCGCGGCCTTGCGCGGTGCTGCCTTGCGCGCGGTCTTCTTTACGGAAGCCTTCTTGACGGCCTTCTTGACAGCCTTCTTGGCGGCAACCTTCTTGACGGCAGCCTTGCGGGCGACCTTCTTGACAGCAGCCTTCTTGGCCGGCGACTTGCGGGTCGCAGCCTTCTTCACCGCGACCTTACGGGTCGAGGCCTTCTTTGCCGGCGACTTGCGCGCGGCGGTCTTCTTCACGGTGGACTTCTTCGACGCCTTTTTGGCGGCGGACTTCTTGGCAGTGGATTTCTTGGCAGTGGCCATGGTTCGTCTCAGCTCCTCATCAGTTGGCAGTGGTTGCCCAGTAAAAGCATGAAGGAACGCTTCAACCAGCAGATCGCTGTTCGTTGCGTGCCTTAAATTGTTCACCTGGCGGCGAGTACGTTCATCGGAAAGCAGTCGAAGCACGTGGAGCGGAATGGACACAGTGATCTTGCGAACCGCTCCCGCTTTGTTGCCGTGCTCGACGTACGGCCTGATGAATTTTCCTAATTCCATATCGGGTTCCCCGTCAATTGGTGCAAAAGCTATTCCTGAACATATCCGCTGTCAATAAACTTTGGCTATGAATTGAAGACCTTGCGGGTACATACCTCGTCCACCGGCGGCCTCTCGCGGACCGCGATGAGGGATTATCCGGGACGTCCGAAAGCTAATGGACATCCAAAATAAAAAACACTCGCACAGAGAATCGGTTCAGCAAATAGCTTAAATAAAGATGTTTTTTCGTTCGTCGTTGCGAACAATGAGCCGACGGCACACGACGACCGGGAAGAAAATAGGCGCCGTCCGACACGACCTGTCGGGGTCGATTTTGCGGATGAACGGAGCGCTACTGAGGGTGAAAAAAAATTTCGCCGAAGGGCCGTTCGGGACAAAAAAATGCCGGTCGAGGACGACCGGCATGCGAATCGAACGTGCCGAACCGGATCAGTGGTCGTCGTTCTCGGCCACCTCGGCGTACTCATCGGCGGTCAACAAGTTGTCGAGTTCGGACCTGTCGCTGAGCTTCAACTTGAAAATCCAGCCGTCACCGAATGCGTCTTCGTTGATCGTTTCCGGCTTGTCGCTGAGGACCACGTTCACGGCGATGACTTCGCCCGAGACCGGCGCGTAGATGTCAGAGGCCGCCTTGACCGACTCGACGATGGCGACGCCGCTGCCAACCTGGACGCTCGCACCGATTTCCGGCAGTTCGACGTAGACGAGATCGCCGAGCGCGCCCTGCGCGTGGTCGGAGATACCGACCGTGACCGTGCCGTCATCCTCGACACGCACCCACTCGTGGGTCTTCTGGAATTTCAGGTCGCCGGGAATTTCTTTGTCGCTCATGGGGAGATCCTCGTTGTATCGGGGCCGGGGCTGGGTGGTGCGCCGGTCAATTGTACCGGGATGTGCGGCGCGGGAAAGCGTCGTTGCGGGGCAATCGCTGACACAGCGCCGGTGCTTTCGCCTGCATCACACCGCTTTCCATGCGCGCTAGTTTCGTCTGGCGGCCCCGGGGATTCCCGACACCGCGATGGCGTTGCCCTTCCCCCTTATAAGGCGCACGCCCTCTCTCTCGAAATGGAGCACCCCATGAATCGGATTCTCACTACCCGCCTGCTCGGCACGGCGTTCGCGCTTGCCGTGGTACCCACCTCCCTCATGGCCAGGGACATCGCCACGATCGGCGAAGCCCGTGAGGAGCTCGCCCGCAGCGTGGCGACCCTCGCGGCCGATCCGGCCTTCGACCGCGCCCTGCATGAGCACCTGGTCAAGGGCAAGGCATCCCTTGCCGATGTCCTTCGCGACATCCACACCCCAGCCAGCGTCGACGAAGTTACCCACTTGCGCGACCTGGAAAGGCGGGCGATCGAACTGCGCGGACTGACCGGCGCACTCGACGCCATGATCGACGTGCGCGTCCACGGCGTCGACGTGACACGGCCGTTTCCGGCGGCCGACGAATTCTGGAGCGGCACGATCAGTCGCGATCCGGCCTCGGGGGCCAAGCAGGTCGTCGCGTTCGACCCCGCCGGTGTCGAGCATCGCTATAACCTCGACGCCGTGCCCTCGGTCCCCATGCTGATCGTCGAATCGGACAGCAGCGCGGCGCTGCGCGCCGGTGTCGGCGTGATGAACTCAGCGCTGCAGGGCAACAGCGCTTCACCCCAGCGCCGTGCGCCGCGCCCCAGCGCGATGTCCGCTCGCCTCACTGCCGACCGCCCCGTCGAGCAGCTCACCCTGCTTAAAAGCATTTATCTGACGAGGGACCAGGAGCCGGACATCGAGGGCGACGCCGAGGTCTTCGCGATCGTGTCGGGCATCGGACCCGATGGAAAGGCTCAGGTCATCACCAAGGACATGCCCTGGCTGGACCGCGACAAGCGCTGGTACACCCCCGGCATGGATCTCATCAACTGGACCGACTACGGCAGCAACTACGTCAACGTGCAGCTGTTCGAGGAAGACGGCAACACGAACTTCCAGGCACTCGCCACGTCCGTGATCGCCGCCGTGGGCGATCTTTCCCTGCTGATCGCACCGGAAGCACCGCCGGCCCTTATCGTGACAGGCGTGACGAAGATCGCTGACCAGGTTCTGAAGGCGATGCCGGAACAGTGGTTCACGAACTCAAACGATTACATCGATTCGTTCTACGTGATCGAGCGCGGCGGCAACTACGGCACCGACGAACGACCACTGTCGGGCGCGCGCGATAACGCGCGGATGGTGCTCACGCCTTACGAGGTGAAGAACCGCTGAGACGCCCCATCGCCGACAAACGCGAAGGGGCGACCTCCCGGCCGCCCCTTCGCCATTCACACATATATATATATGTGTGTAGCGGGATCAGCCGTCGACGATGCCCGGCATCGGCTGGCCGTCGCGGACGAAGGGGAACTTCACCACGCGCACCGGTACCTCGCGACCGCGGATGTCGACGCGGACCTCGCCGTGCTCACCGGCGGGCAGGCGCGCGAAGGCGACCGACTTGCCGAGGGTCGGCGAGAAACCGCCGGAAAGGATTTCGCCTTCACCGTTGGCGGCGAGGACTTTCTGCCCGTGACGAAGGACACCCTTCTCGTCCATGACCAGGCCGACCATCACGCGCGGTACACCGTCGGCCTTCTGCTTCTCGAGCGCGTCGCGGCCGATGAAGTCACGACCTTCGTCCAGCGAGATGGTCCAGGCGAGCGAGGCCTCCCAGGGGGTCACGGTCTCGTCCATGTCCTGGCCGTAGAGATTCATGCCGGCTTCCAGGCGGAGCGTGTCGCGCGCACCCAGGCCGGCCGGGGCGACGCCGGCGTCACGCAGGAGATTCCAGAGCTCGACGACGCGCGTGTTCGGCACGACCACTTCGAAACCGTCCTCGCCCGTGTAACCGGTGCGAGCCAGGAACAGCGGCATGCCGTTCGGGCCTTCACATTCGATCGCGGCGAACTTGCCGAGCTTGGTCGCCTTCACGCGAACGTCTTCCGGCAGCAGGCCGATCAGTTTCTCGCGGGCGTTCGGGCCCTGCACGGCGACCATGCCAAACTCCGGACGCTCACGCACCGTGATGCCGAAGGCGGCGCCCTGCTTTTCGATCCAGGCCAGGTCCTTGGCGCGCGTGGCGGCGTTGACCACCAGGCGGAAGAAGTCCTCACGCAGGAAATAGACGATGAGGTCGTCGATCACCCCGCCGGTCTCGTCGAGCATGCAGGTATAGAGCGCCTTGCCCGACTTGGTCAGCTTGTCGACATTGTTGGCGACCAGCCTGCGGAGGAACTCGCGGGTGCGCTCGCCGGTGAGGTCGACCACGGTCATGTGGGAGACGTCGAACATGCCGGCGTCCTTGCGCACCGAGTGATGCTCCTCGATCTGCGAACCGTAGGCGATCGGCATATCCCAGCCGCCAAAGTCGACCATGCGGGCACCGAGTTCACGGTGGGAGGCGTTGAGTTCGGTCTTGTCGGTCATCGTCGTACCTTGCAGGGGAATGTCGGCGGGAACAGCCTCGTATTATCGGGCCGCGGTGCCCGTCAGGCCAAGCGCAAACGCAGCATCGGCATCTGCTAGCCTTCGCCCATGACGCTCCCATCCGCTCCCGGCTCGGCCATTCTCACCCGCGATGCGGGCGGTGCGCGCCTTGCCCTGACCGGGGACTGGACGCTCGTCCACTACATGGAACTGCAGGCCCGGGCCAACGAACTGGCCGGGACGGTAGGTAACGACGTGCACGTGGACATCCACGCCCTCGGCGCCATGGACACCTCCGGCGCGTTCGTCATCGCCGAGATGCTGGGCAGCCGGCGCACCCAGACGCTGTCCCAGGACGAGTCGCTGCCACCGGCGCGGCGGGCCCTGCTGAAGACCGTCGGCGATGCAATCGACACCTACTGCAAGGGTGTGAAGAAGCCGAGGGATGCCGGCTTCGTGGTCCTGCTCGAGCGCATCGGCAAGGGCATGGGCTCGTTCTGGAAACAGACGTTAAAGCTGCTGGCCTTTATCGGGATCACCCTGCAGGGTTTCGCCAGCACGGTGCTGCGGCCCAGGCACTGGCGCATGACCGCGCTGGTTTCGCACATCGAGCAGACCGGGCTCGACGCGGTGCCGATCCTGGCCCTGCTTTCCTTCATGGTCGGCGCGGTGGTCGCCTTCCTCGGCTCAACGGCGCTCGCCAGTTATGGCGCCAGCATCTTTACCGTCGACCTGATCGGCTTCGCCTTCCTTCGCGAGTTCGGTGTGCTGCTCACCGCCATCCTCCTCGCCGGCCGCACCGCCAGCGCGTTCACCGCCCAGATCGGCTCGATGAAGGCGCGCGAGGAAATCGATGCGATCCGCACGCTCGGCCTCGATCCGGTCGAGCTGCTCGTGCTCCCGCGCGTACTCGCCCTGCTGGTGTCGCTGCCGCTACTCACCTTCATCGCCATGATCGCCGGCATCGTCGGCGGCGGCGTGGTCTGCCTCGCGGTACTCAAGATGTCGCCGTCGATGTTCCTGTCGATGCTGCAGGCGGACATGTCGCTGACCCAGTTCCTGGTCGGTATCGCCAAGGCACCCGTATTCGCTTTCATGATCGGGGTGATCGGCTGCATGGAAGGCTTCAAGGTGTCCGGCAGTGCGCAGTCGGTGGGCGAACACACGACGTCGGCCGTGGTCCAGTCGATCTTCGTGGTGATCCTGCTCGATGCCCTCGCCGCACTCTTCTATATGGAGATGGGCTGGTGAAGGGTGAAACCGTCATTGAAGTGCGCGGACTGATCAACCGGTTCGGCAGCCAGACCGTCCACGAGAACCTGGACCTCGATGTCTACCGAGGCGAGATCATCGGCATCGTCGGCGGGTCCGGCACGGGCAAGTCGGTATTGCTACGCACGATCATTGGCCTGGTGCGGCCGATCGCCGGCGAAGTGCGCGTCTTCGGCGAGAACCTGCTGTCACTTCCGGAAGAACGCCGCTCGCAGGTGGAACGTCGGTTCGGCGTGCTGTTCCAGAGCGGTGCGTTGTTCTCGTCGCTGACCGTGGCCGAGAACGTGGCGCTGCCGCTGATCGAACATGCCGGCCTGCCTCGCATGGACGCGACGCGCCTGGCCGGCGTGAAGCTCGCCCTGTCCGGCCTGCCGGTGGATGCGGGCCGAAAATATCCGTCGGAACTCTCCGGCGGCATGATCAAGCGCGCCGCCCTCGCCCGCGCGCTCGCACTGGATCCGGAGATTCTTTTCCTCGACGAACCGACCGCCGGCCTGGATCCGATCAGCGCCGCGGCCTTCGACAGCCTCATCGTGACCTTGCGCAATGCGCTGGGCCTCACCGTGTTCCTGGTGACGCACGACCTCGACACGCTCTACTCCACCTGCGACCGTGTGGCCGTGCTGTCGCAGAAGCGCGTGCTCGCCGCTGCGCCTATCGACGAGGTCGCCCGCACCGACGATCCCTGGGTACAGGCTTATTTCAACGGACCGCGCGGTCGCGCGGCCACCTTCGCCGCCCACAAAGGCAAGGACTGACACCATGGAAACGCGCGCACATCACATCCTGATCGGACTGTTCACCGTCCTCATCGTCATGGCCGGCCTCGGCTTCGGTGTCTGGCTGGCCAAAGCCCATTCGGACCAGGAGTGGAACTACTACGACATTGTCTTCAACGAGGCGGTCACCGGCCTGTCGAAGGGCGGTGCCGTGCAGTACAACGGCATCCGGTTGGGTGATGTCATGCAGCTGCGACTTGACCCCGAAGATCCACGCCGTGTGCTGGCCCGCGTGCGGGTGGTCGGCGACACGCCGCTGCGCAAGGACACCCGCGCCAAGCTCGCCCTCACCGGTGTCACCGGCGTGGCGATCATCCAGTTGTCGGGCGGCTCGCCCGGCAGCCCGCTGCTGGTCGGGCACGACGGCGAAGTGCCGGTGATCATCGCCGATCCCTCACCGTTCGCCAGGCTTCTGGCCAATGGCCAGGACCTCATCACGAATATCAGCCAGGCCGCCGCGCGCGCCAACGAGTTGCTCTCTAAAGAGAATGTCCATCGGATCGAACGCACGCTGGATCACCTGGACCAGACCACGGGCGTGATCGCCGACGAGCGCGAAGACATCCGCACGCTGATCAAGCAGCTCGCCACCGCGACGAAGCAGGCCAACGAAACGCTGGCCGAAAGCCAGAAGCTGGTGCACAACGCCAACGGCCTGATCGAAGGCCAGGGCAAGGCGACGCTGGAAAGTGCGCAGCACGCCATGGCCTCGCTCGAGCACTCCATGGCCTCGGTGGATCGTCTGCTCAATGACAATAGCGACGCCATCAACGGCGGTGCGGCAAGCCTGGGCGAACTGGCCCCTGCGCTTCGCGAGCTGCGCGACACCCTGACGTCGCTGCGCTCGATTACCCGTCGCCTCGACGAAAATCCCAGCGGCTACCTGTTTGGCCGTGAGAAAGTTAAGGAGTTCACCCCATGAACCGTGCCCGCCTCGCCGCTCCGCTGCTCATCGCGCTGCTGACGGCGTGTTCGATCCTGCCCAAGGCTGAGACGCCGAAGATCTACACCCTGCCCGCCGCGCCCGGCGCACGTCCCGCTACCGCGACACCCGTGCCGTGGGCGTTGCGCATCGCCGCGCCCAGCGCGCCGCGCTCGCTGGATAACGTGCGCATCGCGGTTGTGCCGGCGTCCAACCAGCTCACGGTGTATGCCGGCGCCCGGTGGAGCGACACCTCGACCAACCTGTTCCGCGACCGCCTGGCGGATGCGTTCCGTGACAGTGGCCGGATCGCCGCATTAAGCACGGACGAGAGCAACCTCGGCGCGGACTTTGAACTGGGCGGCAGTCTTGCCGCGTTCCAGGCCGAATACGCCACAGGCAAGCCGGAAGTAGTGATCCGCTATGACGCCGTGCTCGCGGCCACGCGCAAGCATCAGATCGTAGGCAGCCGTCGCTTCGAAGTGCACGAGCCGGTGGATGGCAAGGACGTGCCGCAGGTGGTCGAGGCGTTCGGGCGGGCGATGGATAAGGTGTCGCGGGAGGTGGTGGGGTGGACTTTCGAGACGGGTAGCGCGTCCAGATAGCCGGGCCGCGCTTGTGTGGGAGCCGCTTCAACGGCGATGCTCGTGCACCAATGAAAAGCATCGCCGCTGAAGCGGCTCCCACAGGAAGAAACCGCGATTCTTAAGCGGGCTCGACCGGATAAACCGGCTCGGCATCCAGCGACGACGCACACACCGCCGCCAGCTCCAGCAACCTCAGGTCCGAACCGCGCGCACCGACCAGCTGCATACCGATCGGCATGCCGTTCGCCAGGGTACCCATCGGAATGCTCACCGCCGGACACCCGGCGAGGCTGGCGAAACTGCATAGGTCAGCCTGCGAATCGGGCACCGGGCCGTCCAGCGGGAAGGCACCCTGCGACGTGGTCGGCATGACCAGCACGTCCACCTGGGCAAACAGCCGGCGCATCTTCAGCGTGGCATCGTCGAGCACGCGATCGGCGGCGACATAGTCGGCCGCCGACTTGCGTGCGGCGAAATCGACCATATGGCGGAAGCCCGGCGAGACCGGGTAGGCCTCGTCTGCCAGTTCATCCGCGAAGGTATTGAGCATCTCAGCTTCCATCAGCAGGAGGCCGGCACGTCGGGTCCTGGCGAAGTCCCAGTCGGAGAAATCGACGGTCCGACGCTCGCCCAGTTCGCCGGTGAGCTTGCCCAGCGCAGCCTCGAACACGTCGATCACATCGCGCTCGACGCCGACCGCCGCGAGATCCGGCAGGAAGCCTGCGCGCAGGTTGCCCGGCTCCCAGTCCGGCGGCGAAAACGCGACGCGACGGCGGCGCGAGCGTGCGTCGTCGGCGTCGTAACCGGCCAGGGTCTGCAGGAGGACGGTAAGGTCGTCCACGCCGCGCGCCAGCAGGCCCACCGCATCGAGGCGACGAGCCGCCGGCACGAGACCGCGGGCCGAGATCTCGCCGTGCGTCGGCTTCAGCGCGTAGACGCCGCAGTAGCTCGCTGGCACGCGAACCGAACCCAGGGTGTCCGAGCCGATCGCCGCGACGGCCATGCCGGAGGCGACGGCGGCAGCCGCACCACCTGACGAACCGCCGGCGGTGTAGCCGAGACGGTGCGGATTGTGCGTTGCGCCATGGAACGGATTGTTGGTGACCAGGCCAAGCGCACCTTCATCCATGTTGGTCTTACCCAACAGGACGGCACCCGAGGCACGCAGGCGAGCCACCACATGCGCGTCTCCTGCCGGCAACACGCTGCGCCGCCGCATGCCGGCACGTGTCGGGACGCCGGCTACGTCGAAGTTGTCCTTGATCGCGATGGGCATACCGTCGAGGCGGCCGATAACCCCGTCACGGCGGCGCCGGTCGGCGGCGAGCGCCTGCTCCTGGATAAGGGACACGCTGACGTCCGCAAAGGCGTTGAGCCGCGGATTCAGGCGCTCGATCGCATTCTGGTAGACATCGGACAGGGCCTGAGGCTGGACCCTTCCTATCGCCAGCCAGTGCAGGATCTGCAGCAGCGTGGCGCGGCGCATGTCGGTGTCGGCCACCGGCGGCATCGTATTCATGAACTCTCCTTGCGCATGGATCCGATCATAAACGCGCTATGTGAACTTCATGCAAGTCGACCCGTTTGAAACGGCGATTTGCCCGCACGCGGGGGAAGCCGGACAATGACGGGTTGATCCCCGAAGCCAGCCAAGATTGAGTGAGCCAGCCATGAGCGAACGCGAAACCATGGAATACGACCTCGTCGTCGTCGGGGCCGGCCCAGCCGGCCTGGCGTTCGCGATGCGTACGAAACAGCTCAATCCGGAGGTCACGGTCTGCGTGATCGAGAAGGCCTCGACCATCGGCGCACAGATCCTCTCCGGTGCCGTGATCGAAACCGCGCCGCTGGATCGCCTGCTGCCTGACTGGCGCAGCAATCCGCCGCCGGTGAGCGTACCGGTGACCAAGGACGAGTTCTGGCTACTGCGCGATCACGCCTCGGGCACCAAGCTGCCGGTGAACCCGCCGCAGATGAACAACCACGGCAACGTGATCGTCAGCCTCGGCGCGCTGTGCGCGTGGCTCGCCCCGCAGGCCGAAGCGCTCGGCGTGGACGTGTTCCCCGGCTACGCCGCCTCCGAGGCCCTGTTCGACGAGGCCGGCGCAGTGAACGGCGTACGTATCGGCGATATGGGCGTGGCGCGCGACGGTACCCACAAGCCGGGTTATACCGAAGGCATCGACATTCGCGCGAAGGTCACCGTGCTGGCCGAAGGCTGCCGGGGCCACATCAGTAAGTCGCTGATCAAGCACTTCGACCTGGACAAAGACAGCGATCCGCAGACCTACGGCATCGGCATCAAGGAGTTGTGGCAGCTCCCGCCGGGTCGCGGCGAAGCGGGCAAGGTGGTGCACACCGCCGGCTGGCCGCTGGCCAATGACACCTACGGCGGCAGCTTCCTCTATCACCTGGACAAGGACCGCGTGGCGGTCGGCTTCGTGGTCGGCCTCGACTACCCGGATCCGAATTTTTCGCCGTTCGAAGCCTTCCAGCAGTTCAAGCACCATCCGAACGTGAAGGGCCTGCTCGAGGGTGGCACCATCCTCTCGGCCGGCGCGCGCGCCATCATCGAAGGTGGTTTCCAGTCGCTGCCGAAGGTGGAAATGCCCGGTGCGATCCTGATCGGCGACTCCGCCGGCCTGGTCAACGTGCCGAAGATCAAGGGCACCCACCAGGCCATCGCCTCGGGCATGCTCGCTGCGGAACACCTCGTCGCCAGCACGCTGAATCCTGCCGGTTGGGACGCGAAGCTGCGCGCCTCGGCGGTGATGAGCGAGCTGAAGAAGGTGCGCAACATTCGCCCCGGTTTCAACAAGGGCCTGTGGTTCGGCCTGATCAATGCCGCATGGGAAACCGTCACGGGTGGTCGGTCGCCGTGGACGATGAAGAACCACGCGGACTGGTCGTCGCTGGGCAAGCTGGGCCAGTACGAGACACCGACGAAGGATTACGTGGACCGTACCCTCGCGCCGCGCGATCGGCTTGCCAGCGTTTACTACGCTGCAACTGAGCACGACGAAGACCAGCCGGTGCACCTGAAGGTGGCCGACACGTCCATCTGCATCGATCGGTGCACGACCGAATACGGCAACCCCTGCGAGAAGTTCTGTCCCGCGGGCGTCTACGAGATCGTCCAGGATGACGCGGGCAAACGCCTGCAGATCAACTCGGCGAACTGTGTGCACTGCAAGACGTGTGACATCAAGGATCCCTACCAGATCATCACCTGGGTAACACCGGAAGGTGGCTCGGGCCCGAATTACCAGAACCTCTGACGACGTGTCCGGAAAGCTTACCTGGCGTTACCGACGGGCCATTTCCATCGCGCAGCGCCTTCGCTCCAGCGTTGCCCTGCGTGGATGGCGCGGAACCGTGTCGCGCATCTCACAGGAGTTCGCCTCACGGCCCGAGGTGGACGATTCGCTCAGCCTGCTACCGTTGGACATGGCATTCGAACCGTTTGCGCTGCCGTCCAGCGAACAGCCGCGAATCTCCCTGGTCATTCCCGTCTACGGCAAGCTTGAATACACGTTGGCTTGCCTGCGATCGATCGCCGCGAATCCACCGACCGATGCCTTCGAAGTCATCGTGGTGGACGATGCGTCGCCGGACGACAGCGTCGACACACTGATCCGGGTGTCGGGCCTACGCGTCCTGCGCAACGCCAGCAACCTTGGCTTCGTCGGCAGCTGCAACGCCGGCGCCGCAGCGGCGCATGGCGAATTCCTGGTCTTCCTCAATAACGACACCCAGGTGCTGCCAGGCTGGACCGAGGAGTTGCTTCGCTGCTTCGAGTTGCGTGCTGATTGCGGCATTGCCGGCAGCCAGCTGGTCTATCCCGATGGCCGCCTGCAGGAAGCCGGTGCCTGGGTGTTCGCCGATGCCTCCGCCTGGAACATCGGTCGCTTCGATTCGCGGAGCGATCCTGCCGTGCGCTACGCGCGCAAGGTGGATTACGTATCGGGAGCTTCGCTGGCGATTCGCCGCACGGTCTTCACCGAGTTAGGCGGCTTCGATCTGCGCTTCGCGCCGGGCTACTACGAGGACACCGACCTCGCCTTTGCCGCCCGCGCGGCAGGTTATTCGGTGTGGTACGTGCCGACCAGCGTCGTGGTGCACGCGGAGGGCGTCAGCTCCAACGGCAGCATGGACACCGGGATGAAGCGGTTCCAGGCGATCAACCGGAAGAAGCTCGCGGACAAATGGCGTGAGGCGCTGGCCGCCCAGCCTGCGGTGGGTACCGCGCTCGCCGAGGTGGCGAAAGCGAGGCGACGCGGCACGATCCTCGTCGTCGATGTGGCGACGCCGGACGCATCGCGCGATTCGGGTTCGTTGCGCCTGATATCGATGATGCGCCTGCTTGTCGAGGACGGCTGGCACGTCGTATTCGCACCCGACGATGGCCGCGCCGACGATGGCGCGATCCGCGAACTGGGCCGTCTCGGCATCGAGGTGATCGTACGCCCCTGGGTGGATGGCGTTCCGTCCTGGCTGCTTCGATTTGCTGAGGACTTGGATGCGGCGATCCTCAGCCGGCACATGGTCGCGTCGCAATACACCAGCTTCGTTCGGCGGTATGCGCCGGGCGCGAAAGTGATCTTCGACACCGTGGACCTGCACTTCCTGCGCGAGGAACGCGCGGCCGAGCGCGCGGGCAATGCATCGCTCGCGCGACAGGCGGCGACGACGCGCGAACAGGAACTGAGATTGATCGCCGGGGCCGATACCACCTTCGTCGTCAGCGATTACGAGCGGGACCTGTTAAGCCGGTTGATGCCGAGTGCGAACGTCGATCTGCTTTCGAATATCCACGAGGTTTATGGCCGGACCGGCGGTCATGAGGGGCGTCGCGACCTGCTCTTCGTTGGTGGGTTTGGGCATCCGCCGAATGCGGATGCCATGAACTGGATGGCTTCGGAGATCCTGCCCGAGCTGCGTCGCGTGGTGCCCGGCGCGAACATCCTCGTCGCGGGCGACGTCCCTGAGGGCAATCGCCGGTTATTGTCCGACGCAGGCCTCCACATGCTCGGTCGCGTGCCCGACCTCGAGCCCTTGATGTCGTCGTCGCTCGCCTCGATCGCGCCATTGCGATTCGGCGCGGGGGTCAAGGGAAAGATCAACATGGCGATGAGCCACGGGCTGCCCGTAATTGGCAGCACCGTAGCGGTCGAAGGCATGCGGCTCGAAAACGGCGTGGACGTGCTGGTCGCGGATACCGCCGATGCGTTCGCGGCGGCCTACCTGCGTCTTGTCCGCGACGCGTCACTGTGGGCGTCCCTGTCCGACCACGCGGTTGAAAACGTCCGTGCCCACTTTTCCGCGGAAGCGGCACGTGACGCCTTGCGTCGCGCGATACTCTGAGCATGCCCTTGAAACGCCGCCTCCGCTCCCTGGTCTTTCGCAGCCTTCGTCTCGGCTTCCGGCTTACGCCCATGCCTACCGCGACGCGAGACCGTCTGCGCCAGCGATTTCTTGCCCGTCATGCCGACCTCGTCCCTGCAGGCCCCATCGGGCAGGCGGCAGCCACGGTGTCCATGCGGCCGTACGATCATGCGGCGCACCGTACGCTCGGCTACGTGGAACGGAAGCACGCGCCCGTGCCCGATCCGTTGCCCGCGACCGTAGTCGCGTTCTACCTTCCACAATTCCACCCGATCCCGGAGAACGATCGCTGGTGGGGTCCGGGCTTCACCGAGTGGCGAAACGTCACGCGGGCACTGCCGCAGTTCGAAGGACACCTGCAGCCGAAACTTCCGACCGACCTCGGCTATTACGACTTGCGCCTGCCGCAGGTGATGCGCGAACAGATGACGCTTGCGCGTGAATACGGTGTCGGAGCGTTCTGCACGTATTTCTACTGGTTTGCCGGCAAGACGCTTCTCGAAGCGCCGCTTCGGCAGTGGCTGGACGACCCATCGCTCGACCTGCCGGTCTGCCTGTGCTGGGCCAATGAGAACTGGTCGCGCCGCTGGGATGGCCGTGAAGAAGACCTGCTGATCAGCCAGAAGCACAGCGCCGAGGACGATTTAGCCTTTATCGCGTACGTAGCACCCTACCTGCGCGACGCACGCTACTTGCGCGTCGACGGCAAACCCATGCTGCTGGTCTACCGCCCGGGGCTCCTTCCAGAACCGCGTGCAACGGCGACGCGTTGGCGCACATGGTGCCGGGAGAACGGCATCGGCGAGATCCACCTTGCGTACGTACAGAGTTTCGACAACGTCGATCCGTCCAGCATCGGTTTCGATGCCGCCGTGGCGTTCCCGCCAAACAACACCAGTCTCGCTCCGATCACCGCGACCAAGCGGCTGATCAATCCTGATTTCGCCGGCCAGGTGCTGGACTGGCGCGAACTGGCCAAGGCGAGCGTCGCCGCGCCGGAGCCTTCCTACCTTCTCTATCCCGGGGTGAATCCGGGCTGGGACAACGAGGCGCGCCGTGCGGGACGCGGACGCAGCCTGGTGCACGCAACGCCCCGCGCGTTTTCGTCGTGGACTCGCGAGGCGATCGCGCTCGCCCGGCGCCGTGCGCCGACCGCGCCCCTCGTCTTCGTGAATGCATGGAACGAGTGGGCTGAAGGGGCTGTGCTCGAGCCCGATACGAAATACGGTTATGCGTGGCTCGAGGCGATCCGCCGAGCATTCACCGCCGAGCGGGCCGCGCCGACGCGTCCCTGCGCCGTGGTCCATGTCTGGTACGTCGAACTGCTGGAGGAAATCGTCGACGCGATCCGGGCGACGGGGCTACCCTTCCGCGTGGTCCTTACGGTGCCTACCGAGCGCGAGGATGCCGTCCGCCGCGAGCTCGCCAGGCTGTCGTTCGAGGCGGAACTGTTCGTGTCGCCCAACCGGGGGCGGGACATCCTGCCTTTCCTGAAGGTGGCTGCGCGGTTGCGTGACGAGGGCGAGGACGTGGTCCTCAAGCTGCATACCAAGCGGTCGACGCATCGGGAAGACGGTGGGGTCTGGCGCATGGAGCTACTGGATCGGCTCGCCGCGCCTGAGCGTGCCGGGGCCATCGTCGAGGCGTTCGCCACGCACGCGGATCTGGGCGTCGTCGCACCGGAAGGGCATGTCCAGCCTCTCAGCTTCTACTGGGGGGCCAACGCCGCCCACGTCGCCTATCTGTGCGCACTGGCCGGCGTGCCTGAACCGTCCACCGAGTCGGACAGCTTCGTGGCCGGAAGCATGTTCTGGTGCCGCCTGAGCGCCCTGACGCCGCTGGTCGACGCGCCGCTGACGGAATCGGAGTTCGCCCCGGAGGCAGGCCAGGTCGACGGCACCATGGCGCACGCCGTGGAGCGGATCGTTTCCCTGTCCGCGTCCAGCCTGGGTTTCCGCACGTCTACCGCGGCGTCGATCATGAGCGAACCCGAGCCCGCAGGCCCCTACGCCTACGCCCGGCGCTCGTAAGTTTCGGCCCCTTGGCCCAGATTCGCTAGAATGCTCCGTCTACCTCTACGTTGAGCGCCTCCGGGCGCCCTTTCCCCACAGGAACCGCGAATGAAGATTCTGGTCGGCTACAAGCGCGTCGTGGACTATAACGTCCGCATCCAGGTGAAACCTGACGGCACCGGCGTCGTCACGGACGGCGTGAAGCTCTCCGCGAACCCGTTCGACGACATCGCCCTCGAAGAGGCCCTGCGCCTGCGCGAGAAGGGCGTGGCCGAGGAAGTCATCGTGGTCGGTATCGGCCCGGCGGACCTCACGGCCCACCTGCGTAACGGCCTGGCCATGGGTGCCAACCGCGCCATCCACGTGCAGACCGCCGACGCCGTCTCGCCGCTGACCGCCGCCCGCACCTTTCTCAAGCTCATTGAGAAAGAGCAGCCCGGCCTGGTGATCCTGGGCAAGCAGGCCATCGACGACGACGCCAACCAGACCGGCCAGATGCTGGCGGCCCTGTGGGACCGCCCGCAGGCCACGTTCGCCAGCAAGGTCGAGATTGCCGACGGCAAGGCCACGGTGACCCGTGAAGTCGATGCCGGCCTCGAGACCATCGAAGCCGACCTGCCAGCCGTGATCACCACGGATCTGCGTCTGAACGAGCCGCGCTTCATCAAGCTGCCGGACATCATGAAGGCGAAGGCGAAGCCGATCGACGTGATCGAGCTGGGCTCGCTGGGCATCGATGCCGCCGACCACATCAAAACCACGCACTACGCTGCCCCGGCCAAGCGGACCAAGGGTGTGATGGTGAAGGACGCCGCCGAGCTCGTCGCGGCCCTCAAGCAGAAGGGCCTGCTGTAAAGCAGCCGACCGGAGAACCGACATGTCCAAGATCCTCGTTATCGCCGAACACCTCGACGGCAAGCTCAACGGCGCCACGGCCCGTGCGGTCAGCGCCGCGGTCGCCACCAAGCCGGAATCCATCGACGTCATCGTACTGTCTGACGCGCCCGACGCGGTTGCCGCCGAAGCCGCGAAGATCGATGGCGTCAGCAAAGTGCTGACTGTGGCTCGTGCCGAAAACGCGCACACGCTCGCCGCCATTCTCGCGCCGCAGATCGCAAAGGCGGCCGTCGGTTACTCCCACGTCTTCGCCCCCTCGACCACCTTCGGCAAGGACCTCGCCCCGCGCGTGGCCGCCCTGCTCGGCGTGTCGCAGGTGAGCGACGTGATGAGCGTGGAAGGTGCGCACAGCTTCAAGCGCCCCATTTATGCCGGCAACGCCATCGTCACGGTGGAAGTGGACGCCGCCTCGACCGTCGTCGCCACGATCCGCACGGCTTCCTGGCCGGCGGCTGCTTCGAACGGGAGTGCGCCGGTCGAAGCACTGACTGTCGACGCTACCCTGCCCTCGCATACGCGCTTCGTGAACCTGCAGCAGGGCAAGAGCGACCGCCCGGATCTGCAGGGCGCTTCCAAGGTGGTCAGCGGCGGCCGTGGCGTGGGCTCGAAGGAGAACTTCGAAATCATCTACAAGTTCGCCGACAAGATTGGTGCGGGCGTGGGCGCTTCGCGCGCCGCGGTCGATGCCGGTTACTGCCCGAACGAGATGCAGGTTGGCCAGACCGGCAAGATCATTGCGCCGGAGCTGTATATGGCGATTGGTATCTCGGGTGCGATCCAGCATCTGACGGGTATCAAGGACGCCGGCACGATTGTCGCGATCAACAAGGACGGTGAAGCGCCGATCTTTGAAATTGCGGACATCGGCCTGGTGGGGGATCTGTTTAAGATTTTGCCGGAGCTGGAAGCGGCGATTGGCTGATTCGCGATCGGGGCCGTCATGGCGGCCCGGGTCTTGTACGAGTGAGTCGCGGCACATACCGCGGCTGTGATGGTTGAAAGGGGATACAAATGGCGGCTACGGCGACGGATCACGCAGCAAAGACGGGTGTACCGCTTTGCGTGGACCTGGATGGAACACTGATCCGATCCGACTTGCTGGTCGAGTCGGCGCTGGCGCTGCTCGCCCACCAGCCCCTGGCGATCTTTTCGATGTTCGGCTGGCTCCTTCGGGGCAAAGCGCATCTCAAGCAACAGATTGCGCGGCGGGTCGAACTGGACCCCTCCGCACTCCCATACAACGGTGAGTTGATCGCCTGGCTGAGGGAGCAGCGGGCGGAACGGCATGTCGTCCTCTGCACCGCCTCGGACGTCAAACTGGCGACGCCCGTCGCCGAGCACGCGGCGGTCTTCGACGAAATCATCGCCAGCGACGGCCACGTCAATCTCTCCGGATCGAACAAGGCCAAAGCACTGGTCGATCGCTTTGGCGACAAGGGTTTCGATTACATCGGCAACGCGCCGGTCGATCTTGCCGTGTGGAAGCACGCTCGCGCTGCGCTTGTCGTTGAAAGCGGCCAGGCGCTGTCGAAGGCTGCCGCCAAGGTTGCCCCGATCGAGAAGCGTTTCGAAGTGCGCGCTGGTGGCATCAAGGCGTGGGCCAAGGCTTTGCGCGTGCACCAGTGGATCAAGAACGTCCTCGTTTTCCTGCCGCTACTGGCATCGCACCGAGTATTCGAAATCGATGCCCTGGCGACGACATTGCTGGCGTTCCTGTGTTTCGGGCTGTGCGCGTCAAGTGTCTACCTGACCAACGACCTGCTGGACCTGCCATCCGACCGGCAGCATCACCGCAAGCGCAACCGGCCCTTTGCGGCAGGAACGCTTCCGTTGATCGCCGGGCCGATCGCAGCGGTACTGTTGCTCATCGCGGGCTTCGGGCTGGCTTTCTTTGTCTCGCACCAGTTCGTCGCCGTGCTGCTCGGCTATTACTTGCTCACGAGCGCGTATTCGATTCGCCTGAAGCGGATCATGATGCTCGATGTCGTCGTGCTTGCCACCCTGTATACCACCCGTATCCTTGCTGGCATCGCGGCGATACACACCAAGCCATCCTTCTGGCTGCTCGCCTTTTCGATGTTCATCTTCCTCAGCCTGGCCATGGTCAAGCGTTACACCGAACTGCTCGCCCTGCAGGCCAGCGGCAAGGTCAAGGCCAGCGGTCGCGGCTACGACGTCGACGACATCCCGCTGATCCAGTCGATGGGCAGCTCGAGCGGCTACCTCGCCGTCCTGGTGCTCGCGCTCTATATCGACAGCACGGCAAGCATGTCGCTTTACCGCCATCCGCACTACCTGTGGATGCTCTGCCCGCTCCTGCTTTATTGGATCAGCCGCACCTGGGCCATCGCTCATCGTGGCGTCATGCACGACGATCCGGTGGTATTCGCCGTGATGGACCGGACCAGCCAGATTCTCGGCGTGATCGCGGCCGTCATCGTTGCCGCGGCGATCTGATGGCGGCCGCGGGACGCTCCTGGGGCCGCTACCCGGTCACGACCGAGAAGGTCGTCGCCCTGTCGGACCGCCACGCATCCTTGCCGAAGAGCGACGTGCCTGTACTTCCCCTGGGCAACGCTCGCAGCTACGGCGATAGTTGCCTGAATGACGGTGGCGTGTTGCTGGCCGCGCGTGGTCTCGATCACTTCATCGCCTTTGACCCGGCAAGCGGCACCCTGACCTGCGAAGCGGGCGTGCTGTTCTCCGAGATCCTCGACCTTGCCGTGCCGCAAGGGTGGTTTCTTCCGGTCACCCCTGGCACGCGCTTCGTGACGGTCGGTGGCGCCATTGCCAACGACGTGCACGGGAAGAACCATCATCGCGCGGGGACGTTCGGCCACCATGTGCTCGCGTTCGAACTGCTGCGTACCGATGGCACGCGTTTGCGCTGCACCCCCACGGAAAATGCTGAGTGGTTCGCGGCAACCGTCGGCGGCCTTGGCCTCACCGGTGTCGTGACCTGGGCAGCGATCCAGCTGCGGCGCATCGCCGGGCCCTGGATGTCCGCGGAGAATCACCGGTTCGGCAACCTGTCGGAATTCTTCGAGCTTTCGCGCGCATCGGATCGTGATTACGAGTACACGGTGTCGTGGATCGACTGCGTCGCGAGCGGCAAAGCGCTTGGGCGCGGTCTGTTCAGCCGCGCCAATCACGCGCCGGCCAGCCCCGACTCGCGCCCGGCCGCAGGAAACAGGACGCTCGGCGTGCCATTCACGCCCCCGATATCACTGATCAACCCGCTCAGTCTGCGTGCGTTCAACCAGCTCTACTATCATCGCCAGCGGAAGTCGGTGGTCCACGCGACGACGCATTACCAGCCCTTTTTCTATCCGTTGGACAGCATCGCCAACTGGAACCGGATCTACGGCCCCCGGGGCTTCCTCCAGTATCAGTGCGTCGTGCCACCGGAAGCCGCCGAGACCGCCATGGCCGAACTGGTTTCGACCATTTCGGCCGGGGGCGCGGGGTCGTTCCTCGCGGTGCTCAAACAGTTCGGCGACAAACCGTCGCCGGGGATGCTGTCGTTTCCACGGCCCGGTGCCACGCTCGCACTGGATTTCCCGAATGGCGGCGCGCCGACGCTTGCGCTGCTCGACCGCCTCGATGCGATCGTGGACGGAGTCGGCGGCGCTGTGTATCCAGCGAAGGATGCCCGCATGTCCGGCGCGCATTTCCGTCGCTACTTCCCCCAGTGGGAAGCCTTCTCCCGGTTCGTCGATCCGGGTATTTCTTCAAGTTTCTGGCGTAGGGTCACGGAGTAACGATGCAACGAGTTCTGATCATCGGCGCCACATCCGCCATCGCCGAAGCCACGGCTCGCATCTATGCCGAGCGGGGCTCCCGGCTGCATCTGGTCGCACGTAGCGCCGATCGCCTCAAGACCATCACCGAAGACCTGCGTATCCGCGGCGCGGCGGAGATCGGCCACGGCAGCCTTGATGTGAACGATGTGTCCGCGCACGCCGCCGTCCTCGATGCCGCGTGGGCCGACCTCGGCGATGTGGATGTCGTACTGATTGCCCATGGCACGCTCCCGGACCAGAAGGCATGCGAGGCATCCGTGGAGACGGCGCTGGCCGAGTTCGCGACCAATGCCACGTCGACCATCGCCTTGCTGACGCTTATCTCCAACCGCATGCAGCAAGCGCGCCGCGGCAGCATTGCGGTGATCTCTTCGGTCGCCGGCGACCGCGGCCGTTCCAGCAATTACCTTTATGGCTCGGCCAAGGCGGCAGTGTCCGCGTTCCTTAGCGGGTTGCGCCAGCGCATGGCCAGGCACGGCGTGGATGTCATCACCATCAAGCCCGGCTTCGTCGATACGCCGATGACCCGTGAGTTCAAGAAGGGCGCCCTCTGGGCGAAACCCGAGGCCATCGCATCGGGCATCGTGAAGGCTGTCGACAAGGGCCGGTCCGTGGCGTACCTACCGTGGTTCTGGTTCGGCATCATGACGATCATCCGCAGCATTCCCGAATTCCTCTTCAAGCGCCTCAGCCTCTGACCATGGCAGACAAGAACAGCAAGATCGTCATCACCGGCGCCGCCGGACTCGTCGGCCAGAACCTGATCGTCGAACTGAAGAGCCAGGGGTTTACCCAGCTCGTCGCTATCGACAAGCATGCCTACAACATGGGCATCCTGCGCGAACTCCACCCCGATGTCGTCGCCATCGAGGCTGACGTGGCGGTACCGGGCACCTGGGAAGAAGCCTTCGCCGGCGCTTCCTGCGCGGTGCAGCTGCACGCGCAGATCACCAGCAAGTTCCCCGACGAGTTCGTGCGCAACAACATCGACGCCACGCGCGTCGTGCTGGACGCGATCAAGCGCCACGAGGTGCCATACCTGGTGCACATCAGTTCGTCGGTCGTGGTGTCCGTCTCCAACGACGACTACACGAATACGAAGAAGGCCCAGGAGAAACTGGTCGTCGAATCGGGTATCCGGCACTGTGCCCTACGCCCGACCCTGATGTTCGGCTGGTTCGATCCGAAGCACTTCGGCTGGCTCTCGCGCTTCATGGCGAAGACGCCGGTGTTCCCGATTCCCGGTGACGGCCGCTACATGCGCCAGCCACTTTACGAGCGCGATTTCTGCCGCTGCATCGCCGACTGCATCGTCCGCGAGCGTAATGGCGAGATCTACGACGTCGTGGGCGATACGCGCATCGACTATGTCGACATCATCCATACGATCAAGCGCGCGAAGGGGCTGAAAACCTTCATCCTGCATATTCCGTACGGGCTCTTTGGCTTCCTGCTGCGCGTATTCGCGCTGTTCAGCGGCAAGCCGCCATTTACTGAAAGCCAGCTCAAGGCGCTGAGCGCGGGCGACGACTTCAAGGGCGTGGATACAGTCGCGGAGTTCGGTGTGAAGCAAACGCCATTTGCGGAGGCCGTTAAGGAGAGCTATTGCGATCCGCGGTATTCCTCCATCGTCCTGAAGCGCTGAGGCGTCGAATCACGAAAAGCGGGCTGCCTCACCATCGTCATGGTCCAGAACCCTTCTTCCCGCCATCCTCGTATCGAGGCCGCATACCGCTTGGTCATGGTGCTGCTGGCTGCCGGGTTCGTGGCTGCAGCCATCATCGGTGCTGTGCGGTACTACTCGCCAGTTCCGCTCGGAGACATGTGGAATGGGTATCTGGACTTCTTCATGGAGGTTCAGAACGGCAACCGTGCCGCGTGGTGGGCGCAGCACAACGAACACCGGATCGTACTGGCCCGCCTGCTTTTCTGGCTGGACCTGTCTTTTTTCGACGGGCGTGGCGCGAGCCTGATCGTTGCCAACTATCTGCTGGTCGCGGCAAGCGCGTCCGTGTTGTGTCTCGGTATTCGCAGGGTGCTCCCAGGGACCGTGGACGCACCGCTGGCGACGGCCATGCAGTCCCTGGTGTGGGCAAGCGTCTTCTTCTGGTCCCAGCAAGAAAACCTTACCTGGGGATTCCAGAGCCAGTTCTTCCTGGCCCAATTATTGCCACTGGCCGCCCTGTCCGTCCTTGCACGGGTAAAAGCCGCGCCGCAGAGGCGAATGTCGGCTATGGCAGTCAGCTGCGCCCTTGGAGTTGCCGCTTGCGGCACCATGGCCAACGGGGCGCTCGCCCTGCCATTCATGGTCGCCTACGCGTTGGTCGTAGGCATCCGACGCCGTGACGTCCTCGTCCTCGTCACGGTGACCGTAACGACGATCCTGATCTACATGCGCGGCTACGCCACAGGCGAAGGCCATGCTCCCCTTCTGCAAACCTTGCGAGCCGATCCTCTGGGCATCGTTGGCTTCGTACTCACGTACCTCGGCAATCCGGTTGCCTATATCCCTGTGCTCCGCGGTGCCGGGAAGATCGCCCCCATGGCCGCCGGCGCAGTGATGTTGCTCACCGCCTTGGCCGTCGCGGTGAGCGGCTGGCGATCGCGCGGCGAGCGCCCACTCACGTACGCCATGCTGACGTTCATCGCGTACGTGGGTGCGACGGCTCTCGGCACGGCTTTGGGCCGGTTGACGGGTACCCTCGACCAGGCGCTGATCAGCCGATATACGACACCTCCCCTCATGGCATGGTGCGCGCTGCTCGTCGCCTCGTTGCCCGACGTCGCCACCCGGAAAGTCTTTCGTCGGCTTGCCCTGGCCCTCGCCCCCGCTGCTCTGATGGCATTCCTTCCGACACAGGCAACCGCCGTGCGCAGGCAAAGTGACCTACGTTTCCAGAAGGAGCTGGGCGCCCTCGCGCTGGCCCTCGATGTGCGGGACGAACATGCCATCGCACCCATCTTTCCTTTCACCGATTGGGCAATGACGATCGCGGACAAAGCAAGCGAACGTCACCTTTCCGTGTTCGGCTACCCGCCCCTGATCGATGCTCGCGCCAGCATAGGCAGCAGGTCGGAGCGACACACGGCAGGCGATTGCGCGGGATCCGACATCACGATCGAAGCCGTGGCGGACGGACAGGCATTCTCACGCATACGCGGCCGCATCCAACGCCGGGCCACCGCTACGGTCACCGAGCGTATCGAGGTCGTTGCCACCGACGGACGAATCGTCGGCCTGGCGCTGGATGGCGCGCCAAGGATCACCTCACCAGGCCCCCATCAGGGGCAAGAACGCCTGCAGGCATCAGACTTCGTCGGATATATCCTCTCCAGCGCCGCCGATGCACCGGTGTCACTGGTAACGGCGGACGGTTGCGCGTTCTCCGTGACGCCGCTCCGGGTCTTCAGCATCGCTACGCAAACCCCGGCGCCGGGCGCGGGGCTGGTCCCCGCGGCTGCCCTCGCCGGGGACTCCAGTTACTCCGGAAGCGATGTGGATAGAAGCCGGTTCAACGGGATTCGCGTTCTCGGCTCATGGATCCACGCCGACAAGGACACGGGCTCCGTAAGCTTCACGGTTCATCGGGGCGAACATATCTACTATCGCTCGGGCCCCATGGCGGGGCGCCAACGGCTGCTCGTCGGCACGGGAACGGCGGCGATCCCCCTTCCCGCGCTCCGCGAGTGGACCCGAGTCTCGTTCGACGATCCCAACTTGCCTGATGCATTCCTTGTCACCATCCGTGACGACGGTGACGGCTGGGGCGAGTGGTCCGCCATCGCACTTGGTGACAGTCTGCCAGCGCCATAGCCGCACGGCTCGGCCCGGCACCGTACAACCGTTATCATTCCCTATCCGGCGCTCCATGGCGCCCCAACGGAGTTTCCAACATGGCAGAGCGCATCGCCGTCCTCGGAGCGGGGCCCATGGGTCTGGCAGTGGCATACCAACTGGCTCGCGATGGACATCACCCCGTGGTGTTCGAAGCCGACGATCGCGTCGGAGGCATGACCGCCAGCTTCGACTTCTCCGGACTGAAGATCGAGCGCTACTACCACTTCCACTGCATCTCAGACGCAGGCTTTCTCACCATGCTCGACGAATTGGGCCTGGCCGGACACATGAAGTGGACGGAAACGAAGATGGGCTATTGGTACGGGAAGCGGCTCCAGCCGTGGGGTAATCCGGTCGCCCTGCTTAAATTCAAGGGCCTCGGTCTCGTCGCAAAGTTACGCTACGGCCTGCACGCATTCCTGTCGACCAAACGCAAGGACTGGCGGCCACTCGATAACGTGGAAGCCACCGGATGGATCCGTCGCTGGGTCGGAGCCGAGGCATATCGCGTGCTCTGGAAGCGTCTGTTTGACTACAAATTCTACGACTACAGCGACAACCTCTCTGCCGCCTGGATTTGGAGCCGCATCCGTCGAATCGGCAATTCGCGCTACAACCTCTTTCGCGAAAAGCTCGGCTACCTCGACGGCGGCTCCGATACGCTGCTGCTGGGCATGAAGACCTGGATCGAATCCCATGGCGGGGAGATTCGCCTCGGGACGCCTGTGCAGAAGGTAGTCATCGAGAACGGGGCTGTGGCTGGCCTGCAGACCGCGGCGGGCATGGAAGTGTTCGACAAGGTCGTGAGCACGATTCCGCTGCCGTTCGTGCCGCGCCTGATACCGGATCTCCCCGCCGACATACTGGCGCGCTTCAGTGCGCTCAAGAATATTGCCGTCGTTTGTGTCATCGCCAAGTTGCGCAAGCCAGTCACCGAGAACTTCTGGCTAAACATCAACGACGATGATATGGACATACCCGGACTGGTCGAGTACACCAACCTGCGTCCGTTGCCCGAGCACGTCGTCTACGTGCCGTTCTACATGCCCGGCGAGCATCCGAAATACGGCGACACTGACCAGGTGTTTACCGACAAGGTCAAGCGCTACCTGAAGGAAATCAATCCCGACCTTATGGACGACGATTTCATCGATATCAGGGCCAATCGCTATCGTTACGCCCAGCCGATCTGTCCACCCGCCTACCTCGACAGTATTCCGCAGCGCAAGTTACCCGTGGAAGGTCTCTGGGCCGCCGACACGTCGCACTACTACCCGGAGGATCGCGGCATCTCGGAAAGCATCGATTTCGGCCGGATGCTGGCCAGGGAAGTCACCGCGTGACGGCGAGCCCCGCGTTCGGAGCACTCAGTGAACGCGTGCACGCCCTGCTGCGATCGCAGTTCGTCCTCTTCCTAATCGTCGGAGGCGTGGCGGCGGCGGTCAATTTCGGCTCACGCATGCTTATCAACCAGTGGACGGGTTATGCATGGTCTGTCGCTCTCGCCTACTGCATCGGCATGGCAACGGCTTTTGTACTCAATCGCCTGTTCGTCTTCAAGCAGTCAACGCGACCCATGCGTCACCAGGCCACGTGGTTCGTGTTGGTCAACGCATTCGCTCTGCTTCAAACGCTCGCCGTCAGCGTGCTTCTCGCAAGAATCGTCTTTCCTGCGCTTGGGTTTCATTGGCATCCGGATGCAGTGGCTCACATGATCGGGATCATGCTGCCGTTGGTGTCCAGTTACTTCGGTCACAAGTATCTGTCGTTTCGCCACTGAGTAAGGTAGATGAGCAACCAGGACATGTATCCAATGGCTGACACGCTGAACGCGTCCTTTACCCGACGCGTCACCCTTGCCGTCTATCTGGCCTGCCTCATCGCGCACGTCATTTACGTGTCGCTCTATGCGCATGAAATTCCATTCTGGGATCAGTGGGACGCCGAAGCAGACCGCCTCCTTCGTCCGCTCCAGGAATCGTCACTCTCGCTAGGACAAATGTTCGCTTCGCACAACGAGCATCGAATTCTCTTCTCCAGACTGCTTTCGCTGGCGCTGTTCAAGTTGAATAGCGGCCAATGGAACAACCTCGTCGAGGCCTACGCGTCGTCTGTCATTTACGCGGCGGTCCCGGCGACCTTCGTCTGGCTTGCCTCACGGAACGGCGGATCACGAATCCCGATGGTGGTCGGCGCGTTCGCCGCTTGCGCACTCGCCATGCTTCCCTTCGATTTCGAGAACACCCTGGTCGGATTCCAGAGCCAGTTCTATTTCATGGCCGAGTTTGCTTTACTCATCCTGGCAACCGCATGCTACGCAAGGCCGACCTACCGAACTGCAGCCGGCTTGACGGCTCTGGGACTTGCATCGCTGTTCACTATGGCCTCGGGCATGTTCGCACCGGGTCTCGCCATTGCCATGCTGTGGATCTGCCACGGTAACAATCCGAAGAACCGAGGCTTTCTCATCGCCGCCTCGTTGGGGCTCGCTGCGACCGTCGCTCTCGGCGTGATCCTGTTCCCGATCCTCGGCAGCAATCTGGCTGCGAGCGGCGTGGAAGGACATATCCATGCGTTGTCGACGAACTTCATGTGGCCGATGCAATCACGCAGCGGGCGTGAGTGGCACGAAGGCCGCAAGATCGTCTACGCAGCCTGCGTCTGGGCGCCCTTGCTGACGTGGCTGATCCAGCGCATTCGCGTCCGGGAGTTCGAAACCGATGAATTGTTCGTCGTCGCCGTCGCGTTATGGGTGGCGCTTCAACTCGCCGCCATCGCCCATTCCCGCGGTCACGACTTGCTCAGTGTCCCGTCGCGGTACACGGATATCTTTGCCATCGGCCTGATCTGCAATGCCTGGCTGGCATCGCGAATGCTGACGGCGCCCGGTGCCCGATGGCCTGTCCTTGGCGTACCCGCAATCTTGTTCGTGATTGCCGCCGGATCCGGCCTCGTGTCGCGTACACCCGCGGATCTCTGGAATGTACGCGCAACGGCTCGCTTCGGAACGGCACAAACGGACAACGTCGCTGCGTATATTCGCACCAACGACCCCCAGTGGCTGATCAAACCGCTTTTCGAAATACCTTACCCTGACGCCAAGCGCTTGCAGTCGCTGCTGGACAACCCAACGATCCGGTCTTCGCTACCTTCGACGATCAACCCTGTTTCTCCGGCCGGAGACAAGACGGGCGATCCAGCAAGCAGGGACGGTACGCTCACGCTGTGGGCGAGGCACCTCCAGGCTTTCGTACAACAGAAGTCATAATCCATTTGCAATCGTCGCCATGGCTCGGAGATCGCCATGAGGTCGTTTCGATCGCTTAGCCGGACAAACCGGGTTCCAGAAAGGGAAATTGCATGAGAATGCCGCGCGCCGATTACGCGATGCTGGTCAGTCGGGGGAGCGTGCTGCTGACCCTCATCCTGACGGTACTCCTCGTCATACCGTTTTCGCCGTATGTCGCTGGGTTAGATGGTGAGCCCTGGAGGTATGCGATGAATGTCGCTGTCGCGGACCACATGGTGTTCGGTCGTGACATCATTTTTACCGCAGGTCCCCTCAGCACCATCTATACCCGCGCGTATCACCCTGCGACCGACGGGATCCTCCTTGCCGGTTCGGCGCTCCTTGCCGTGGCCCTCTGCATGGGTATGGCCGCGATCACCCCACCCCAACGCCGGCCATGGCTCTTGTTCGTGCCGCTGCTGATAAGCCAGCTTCCTTTCGAGGGAGCCATGCTGCTCGCGCTGCCCTTCCTGCTCGTCCTCGTGGCGGAGAAGACCGCCAAGGAGGGTGGCAGGCGACTTCTCGTGTCACTCTTCATCGTTGCGGTGGCATGCACGACGCTGCCCCTGATCAAGGGCACGATGGCCGTCGCCGTCGTAGCGTGCGCAGGACTTGCTTTCCTGGCGCTCGTTCGTCGGCGGCCAGTCGTTGCAGTGACGATGATCGCCGCCTGCGCAGCCGTACTCACGGGCACCTGGCTGTACGTAGGTCAGCCACTGGCGGCGCTTCCGACATTTTTCGTCAGCCAAGTGCCGGTCATGACGGGCTACACCTCAGCGATGGCCATAAATGGCAACACTTGGGAAGCCGTCGTGTTTCCGCTGTTCGCGTTCTGCGTCGTTCTAGCAGTGCTGGGCGCGCCCATCCTGCAGCGATGGCACGTTACCCTGGCAGCGGCGATCCTCTTGTTCATTGCGTTCAAGGCTGGCTTCGTCAGGCACGACACACATCCGACAATCTCCGCGTGTGCCCTCGCCTTCGCTGGGCTGATCGCATTCGTCGAGAAGCCAGCGGTCAGCCGTAAGGCAGTCCTCGGGCTGCTCGCAGGATTTTCTGGCGCGGTCGTCACGTCGATGGCTTATCAATCGTATGACGTCGACAAGATGCAACATCGTATGTCCATGCTTCTGAGCGAATCCGCGAGGGGTCTGGGCCAACGTATCACCCACCCCGATGACCTGGGTAAGCGGTTCGCCGAAGAGAACGCGCGGCTTCGCCAGGTATTTCCGTTGCCAGCTTATGGCGGGACGGCCGACATCTACCCCGTGAACGCCGCGGCCCTGATCGCAAGCGGAACCCCCTGGAATCCGAGACCGACGATATTGAGCTACACCGCCTACACGCCATCGCTTGCGAAGGCCGACGCGGACCACCTGCGTGAGCGTCCGCCCTCACGAATCTACTTTGACATCGGCACCGTAGACCTACGATATCCTTCGCTGGATGACGGGCTGAGTTGGCCGATCCTCCTTGAGGACTACAGCGTATCGGGGTTCGCAGGCACCTATGCGGTGCTGGAGCATGGCCGTGCTGGCGGTAAGGTACAGTTCGGACCCGAAGTCACTCGCACCGTCGCCACAGGGGCTACGATCGCTTTGGGAGCGGCCAAAAGGCCGATTTGGGCGAAGATCGACATTCAGCCCACATGGCTTGGACGCATAGCGTCCCTCGTATACAAGCTACCGCTCCTGACGTTGGATGTCGGCTACGACAATGGTAGTTCGCGCCGGTATCGGTTCGTTCCCGGCATGGCTTCCGAGGGCTTCCTGCTCTCGCCCACGGTCGCCGACAGCACAGCCTTCGTCGCACTCCATTCGCGTGAGCAGCAATCGCTCCTTGCGGGCAACTATGTGACGCACATCGACGTCTTTGGCGACGCGGGTACCCGCTGGTTCTGGCGTGCGGAATACAGACTGACCTTACAGGACGTCGACATTGGGCCATCGCCCCAGGCCGACGCACTGCTTCTTGCCCATCCCGACCTGCAGCATACGGCAGCCGACGCGGTGCCCGGTGGCGATTGTTCGATCGACTTTATTGATGGCCAACCCGGAACTACCCCGCTTATTCAGGCGAAGGGTGGACTGATCACGGTCACAGGATGGGCGCTTGCATCCGGCGTAGACGGACGACTCGCGGATACGCGAGACATCGCCCTGATCCAGGGCGATGCGACCTACCTTGCCGGAGTTCGCACTACGCCACGGGGCGATATCGGCGACCACTTCCGACATCCGGCCCTGACCGGTGCGGGCTTCGAATCATTCATCGACACGCGGGGTCTGCATGGCGAGTTTGACGTGCGTGTGATGCAGAAGTCCGGCAACCGCGAACTCCTGTGCAGCAGCGCTCGCTCGCGGATACGCATCGACTGAGGGACGCACTCCCAGGTTACGGGGCCGCATTGAAAATGCGGTCCTCGCGCGCAAGGCGGTAGTACATCATGATTGCCGCCTTGCGGCGGTCGAACTCCTTCCTGTCGGTGGCAGGCACCTCGGCCTCTGCGTATACACCCGTCTTCTTGCTCATGAAGAAGTCGTTACCGATCGCTGAGAAGCCAAAGGGACTTTCGCTGGGTTCGAACAGGGTGTCGCCCAGGAAACTGTTGTTCGCCGTCTTGACTCCCAACAAGTGCATGAGCGTCGGAGCGAAGTCGAGCGACGTACGCCCCGATGCGTCGTACTGGGCGGGCAGTACATGACCCGGGTCATAGACGATCAAAGGAATTCGGTCGACAAAGTAAGCCTTGAAAGGCTCGACCATGACTTCCCTGTAGGCCGGCTCCGGAAAGGAGGCGTGATCGGAGGTGAAGATGAGAATAGTATTCTTCGAGTATGGGCTGGCGAGGAAGTACGTCAGGAATCGGCCGAATGCGAGGTCGAAGTCGTGAACGCGATTCAGGACCTTGTTCGAACCGTCGCCGTATGGCTCAGCACCGTCGATCCGATCCATGAAGGCGTGGGTCCCGATGTTGTACGCACCAACGAACATCGGTCGTTTCTTCGCATCGCCCTCCCTCACCTTGAGGAAGTCGATCATTTCATCGAAGAGGCTGACGTCATTGAGTGAACCGAAAATCAGGTTCTCGCCATAGCGTGGCGAAACCTTCACCGCGGATTCGAGGTTGAAAACGGTATCGAAACCGATGGCTCGAATCATCGTGTTGAGGGTGACGGTGTCCGCATGGGGCGAGAAAAAATAGCTTTGATAACCAGCTTGTCGCAGCAGAAGCGGGACTGTCTGATATCGCGTTCGCACCAGCTTCTCGGTTCCCTCAGATCCTTCCCACGAAACCACCTCACCTTTGCCGCCGGCCTCCGGATACCCGGAATCTAGCTGCCCCTGCAACGCGCGGTAGGTCGCTGCGGTGTGGTTGAAGTAGTTGTCGACCCGCATCCCTTGCTTGGCAAACCGGTCGATGTTGGGTGTCAGACCGGGATACGTTCCACCGTATGCCCCAATCAGCCGCGCTGACAGCCCTTCACTAAAGATGACAACGACATTCGGACGACCCGGCACGCCTTCCTTCGCGGGAAACGGCAGTGGCGAAGCATAAATCGTGCGCCGCTCGAAAGGGTAGGCATTGGCGCCTAGCTTGCTTAAGTCCAGCGCGGCTTGGGGGTCCCGACCCGACTGAAAGAAGCTCCTTGCCTTCTGCACCTCGACGACATTGCGCAGAAGCGACGCTACAGGCGCCTGGCGATAGCGCACTTCCAGTCGTCCATTACCCGCCTGCGCCCGCGATACCCACGGCAGCAAAGCGACAAGTGCAATAAGCACCCAGATCTCCGTACGCGACAGTGATGCCTTCGACACATGTCCCGACGTCCTCTCGCGAAGGCTCAACCACGCGAACAGACACCACCAGGCGAAACCAATTGCAAGGAGTGAGTACAGGCTCGTTCCACGGACGAGCCGCCCCTCACCGCCGTTCTCGAGCGCCAGCACCGTGATGAAGTTATCCGACATATCGAGCGATACGATCTGCGCGGCATACGCCAGGGCTACGGCGAAGGCGAGAACGAGGCCAGTAATGAAAGAGGCACGACGCCACCATGACCTAGCCTCCGGGCGACGTCCGAGCAGCCAGACCATGGCGAAGAACGCGATGCCGAGCTCGACAAACGGCATGGCCAAACGCACCAGATCGTGACCCACATTCCCGCGGTCGGGAAATGAGGAGAACCCGAACAACTCGAGGGTATACGCCAAGTACAACCCGAGCAAATACCAACCGACACGACGCTTAAGCACGATGAGCCCTCCTAGGCAAACGCCAAGGGGACAAGTCGAAACTTGCATAGAAGCGAAACCCGTAAGCTCGCCACCCCCTACAGATTCCCAATTATTACGGAAATGTGATGGGGAGTCGATTGCACGGGTCAAAGCAGGATTCGCAATAACATGCTGGCATGCGCACGTGCCGTAAGATCAGATCAGATCAGAAGATGCTTCGTGATTTAAGGTCGCTGCACTGATTCCCCGTGAGGTCGACATGCCACATCCTCGACTGCGCTCCATCGTAATGGATGGGTAGCGGGTAAACAGCTGGGCCCACAGCAACGCATTTGTTCAACTCAGCACGCCATGAGACTCGTTCGTGGTTTCGCTGCGAATGAAACACGAACTGCGCAAATGCACCGGCGAAGATCACATAGACCAGCGATCTTGGAACGCGCCCTATCTCGGGAATCGCATAGAGAAGAAGCCAGGCCAGGAATATATACGGAAAGAAGAAGTATCGAGGACCGGCATTGAAGGGATGAATGATCTCAACCGGGACTCGCGTCGCCGATGCCAGGATCGCCGCCGCCAGGCATGCTGAGAGCATCAGGAAATACGGGTCTTGCCACTTCTTTCGGACGACCACGAAAACCACGCCACCAAGAACTATGGCAGAACCCACGATAAGTGCGACTGGCACGGGCACGCTGGCGGAGGCGAGGAAAAAATGCCCGAAGAAACGCGTGACCACGGCAGAGACTTCCACTGCCATGCCCGCTGGAGGTTTGAGCGCGCCGGTCGCACGCATCGTGACCCACTGCGCGGCAGCGACACATACAGCTACCGCAAACACCACGAGATCCGCCCGCTTTCGCAGGGCCGCGGCACGGAAACCCAGGATCGCGGCAATTGGCATCGCCATCGGGGACGACAGACCGCCAACAGCTACCAGCACGCAGCGCCATAGGGTTCGCGGCTTGTCCCCTTCATCCCAGAAAATGGCGACAAAAGCCCAGATGGTCCCCCACCAGAACACGTACTCCGACACCGCAAAGACTTCCGAGTCGGTCGGCAGAAAAGCGATCGCCAGCGCCGCAAGCTTCGGAAAGCGGAGGCGCGTCGGACTAAACGCCACAAGCGCGAGGGTGCCGACCTCGAAAATCAGCGTGAGCCAATATTCAATGCTGGGCAGGTGCGCAAACGACAGTGAAGCCGCTATCAAGAAGATCAATTTCGCCGGCACGACCAGGTAGCCAGCCACCGGAGCGAAAAGCGACTTCCACCCTTCGGCCAGATAAGCAGGAAGAGTTACCGTTCCCTCTTCCACCCACACATAAGGGTGCAGGAACTGGTCGGGCCGCCGCCATATGAAAATGGCGACGAGCAGCATGATAAAGGCAGGCCAAGACGACAGCCATCGCCTGAGTGAATGCGACATCCGCGGATTCCAATTCGAAAGTTTCGGGAGTGCGGGCGCTGGCACAGCGCCGAATTCTCGCAACCCGATTCCCCCCGGGCTCCGCAACTACCGACGATACTATTGATTATTTTACGAATTGCAATCGAAACCCGTCGCCTCGGCGTCTCTACCGCATAACTTTCGGAGCGAAGACTCGCTTAGGGGACCGGTGTCGCCGCCGTTGCCTCGCGGGGCGGAAACGCGAACGCGAAAGGTGTCGTATTCAGGGACAGATTCGGGCTATAGGCCGGGTCAGAATCGAGCAGGTCTCCCCAACGCTCCCGCATGAATCGGATCTCACTTTCAAACCGGGCGACTTTCTCCGGCGTGTCCTCGGTGCCACGGCTCGCCGATTCGTGGTGGTACAACGCAGCAAACGGTGTCCATACATTCCGGAATCCAGCTGCTCGAACCCGCAGGCAAAAGTCGACATCGTTGAACGCCACCTGCAGGGCTTCATCGAGACCGCCAACGTCTTCGAATATGGCGCGACGAACGAGCAGGCACGCCGCCGTCACCGCAGAGTATTCCTGCACGAGGGCGAGCCGCCCGAAGTACCCGAGGCTGCCGCGCGGATGCGCATGATGCCCGTGTCCAGCGACGCCACCGAAGCCAGTGATGACGCCAGCGTGCTGCACGGTGTCGTTCGGATAGTAAAGAAGCGCACCCACACAGCCGACGTCGGCACGAACGGCCTGCGAAACCATCTCGCCGAGCCAATCCGGCGCGATGGCCTCGATGTCGTTATTGACCAGTCCGACGATTTCCGCATCGGTATGCGCGGCGGCGAAGTTGTTGATCGCGGAGTAATTGAACGGATGTGGATAAGGCAGCACGCGAACGCGGGGATCCGCCACCACCGCGCGGAAATACGCGAGCGTTTCCTCTTCGACGGATCCGTTGTCGACAATCAGGATCTCGAAGTTCCGGTAATCGGTCTTAGCGAGAATCGATTCGACACACATTTTCAGCAAGCCAAGACGGTCCCGTGTCGGGACAATCAAGCTCACCCGAGGCTCGGGAGACGGCACCGGATAGCGGACCCGATAGTTCCCCGGCAATCCGGCGACTGGCAGTACCGTTGCCCCAGGGCGCACACGGGAAAGATGTGCCGTCACCGCTTTGTAGCCCGCATCGTGCGCGTAGCTCTTCTGGTCGCCTGAAAGCGCCGTTGAGCCCGGAATGGCACGCCAGTGATACAGCACTTGAGGAATATGCCCGATCTCGTCGCGCCTCAACCGCTCTACACAGCGCAAGGCCAGATCCCAATCCTGACTGCCTTCCATCCCCAACTGGAATCCACCGATTTCGCGCAGGAGCTGCGTCGAGTAAATACCCAGGTGCGAGATACAGTTCTGTCCAAGGAACAGGTCGTAATTGAAATCAGGCTTGAAGTAAGGCTCGTAACGGCGGCCGCGTGTGTCGACCTTGTCCTCGTCAGAGAACATCATCCGCCATGACGGATGCGCGTTGACTGCCTCAGCGACGGCAAGAAGGGCACTCGGGTGAAGCTCGTCGTCGTGGTCGAGCAAGGCGATGAACTCGCCCGTCGCCAGTTCCAACGCTGTATTGGACGCGGCAGAAATATGGCCATTCTCCGGCCGGTAGGCCACGCGAATGCGCGAGTCCCGGGCCATGTAATCGTCGAGCACCGCCTTTACGTGAGGCGCGGGCGAGGCATCGTCGGCGATGCACAGCTCCCAATGCGGATACTGCTGTGCCCGCACGCTTTCAATGCAGGCCCGCAACCAGATGCGATCCGTGTTGTAGACCGGCATGACAATAGAGATCAGGGGGCTGTGCTTCAGCGCGTCGATCCGGCGCTCGATGACACGCTTCTGGGCAGCGCCCTCGCGATCGTAGAACTTGATCCACTCAGCGTAGGTATCCGCAGCCTCCGCCTGATCGGCGCCCGAGTAGGTGGCGTAGAGCCAGTCGCCAAGCGACCGCGGCCCTCCCGATATGAGCCGCTGCAACGCGCGCTTCACCAGGCCGAGCCTGGCCCTCTTGCCCGGCGTGCGATCGAAGAGGTTGTTGAACATATCCGCGAAGGCGCCAATACGACCGACGCGTTGCAAACGAATACCATCCAGCTCGAACTCACTGATTGCGAGCGATGGCTTGAATCGCAACGACTGGACGTCAGAGGCGAATCGCACCAGGCAACTACCTTCTGCCGTGGGCACGAACGGCAACGGAACGCGAGCACCTTCGATCGCGCCAAAACCGTAGTCGGGGTAGAACACGGGACCGACGAGCTCGCCGCCGCGAGCAATCATCCGCGACGAAAAGCGATACCAGCCGCCAGCGAGAGGAAATGCGCCCTCGGCGACGCATTCGAACATGCCACCGTTGCCGATTGCCTCCCAGTGGCCCAGGCCCCTCTCGGAGACAGGTTCAATCTGTTCGTTGGGAATGAGATGAAAAGCAAGAACGTCGGACATGCGTATGAATGAGCCTGCGGAAGGATGTCGGGGCGGCGCCTGAGGCGCTAGGCCACGGACGACTGCGGGACGCCTTGACGGCCTCCGAGCCGCGCGATGCCGGGCCTGGGCGGAAACGACGGCACCATTGCGAATGCGTACAGCGAAAGATTGGGGTTATGTGCGGGGTCCGCGACATACCACGAGGACCAGCGCTGATCCATGGTCGCGATCTCACCCAGGAAGCGCACCTTCTTCTCAGGCGTGTTTTCGTTCCCCCGGGAGGCCGACTCGTGGTGGTAGAGCTCGGCAAAGGGCGTCCAGACATTGACGTACCCGGCGCGAATAACGCGCAGGCACAGGTCGATATCGTTGAACGCCACGGTGAGTGTCTCGTCCAGACCCTGGACGTCGTCCCACACGTCACGACGGATCAGCAGGCACGCCGCGGTGACCGCAGTAAGATTCTGAACAAGGCGCGCGCGTCCCATCTGGCCGTTATGGCCGCGTTCCGCACCGCTGTACACGTGCCCGGCAACGCCATGCATGCCGAGGATAACGCCCGCATGCTGGATCGTGTCGTTCGGGTAGTACAACATCGCCCCGACCACACCGACTTCCGGGCGCACGGCCTGACTCACCATCTCGTCGAGCCAGTCCGCGGAAATCACTTCGATGTCGTTATTGATCAACCCGACGATGTCTGCCGCGCTCTCGCGCACGGCCCGGTTGTTCAGCCTTGAATAATTGAACGGACTGTCGTCCCGTATTACGCGGACTCGAGGGTCCTCGCTCACGTGTGCGAAGTACTCCAGCGTCTCCTGCTCGACCGAGCCGTTATCCACGATGATGATGGAGTAGGCCGCATAGGCCGTCTTCGCCAGGATGCTTTCGACGCACATACGAACCAGGTCGACGCGGTCCCGGGTAGGAATGATCAGTTCGACGGTGGGCAGCTTCGCAGGCAGTGCGCGGCGGATGCGGTAACCACCGGGCGAGGGCGTCACAACCGCCTCGACACCCTTGCGCTGAAGGTGGTCAGTCAGTGCGCGCTGCCCAGCGTCCACGGCATAGTTCTTTTCGCCGAGGGCGAGTGCCGTCGAGCCGGCGATGGCTCGCCAGTGATAGAGCACCTGCGGAACATGGACGATCTGCTGGTCACTCAGACGCTCAATGCAACGAAGTGCAAGATCGTAGTCCTGGCTTCCTTCATAGCCGATGCGGAAGCCGCCCACCTCGCGAACCAGGGACGTCCGGTAGGCGCCGAAATGGCTCACGTAATTCTGAGAGAGGAAGAGGTCGGGATTCCAGGCAGGCTTGAAGTACGGATCGAAGCGCACCCCCGCCTCGTCGATCTTGTCCTCGTCCGAATAAACGATGCCGACATCGGGGCGCGCAGCAAGGACCCGGGCGACTTCGAGCAAAGCATGGGGAGGAAGGGCGTCGTCATGATCGAGCAGCGCGACGAAATCGCCTCTCGCCATCGCCAGCGCCGAATTCGACGACCGGGAAATGTGCCCGTTCTCGTCGCGGAAGCAGAGCCTGATCCGGCTGTCGCCCGCCGCGTATTCTTCCAGCACCCGCCGCACGTGGGGCTCCGGAGATGCGTCATCGACGATGCACAGCTCCCAGTCCGGGTACGCCTGGGCCCTGACCGAGTCAAGGCAGGCCCGGAGCCACTGCTCTGCGGTGTTGTAAACCGGGACGAGGATCGAAATGAAGGGACGCCGCGACCAGCCCAGGACTTCCTGGCGCCAACGGCTGACCGTGTTCGCGTCCGGGGTGTCGAACTGTGCCACCCACTCCTGATAGGTGCCGGCAGGCTGCTCGCTGCCGCCGCCCAACGCCACGGCATTACCCGCCACGTAGCGCTTGTAGAGCGCGTCCGCCTGGTCGCCCAACACCGTTGAGCCGAACACAAAGCCGACCGGAGGTCTTCGACGGAGCTCTTCGGTGAGTTCGTGGATGGCGTCCTGCTCGGTCAGGCTCTCGATCAGAATATCACCGAGCATAAAGGTCGCTTCCCGATCCGACGGATCGAGGCGAACATGGGTGGTACCCGTGGCCGGCGCCAACACAATGGCCGTCCATTCGGTGCCGTACATGCGCGGGCGCAACAGGAAGGGCTCGTTGTGCACATACAGTAAGGGCTTACCCAGCGAGCCATCCACCGGCGACAGCTCGACCGAAATACGATGAAAGCCTGGCCCCAATGTCCCGTCCGGCAGGTGCAAAAGCACCTGCGGGTCTTCTCCAGTCGCCCGGAACAACCCACTGGTCTCACAGCGCGTGAGTTGATGGATCGGCTGGTAGTCAACCAGGATACCTGGCGACCCAGCGAGAGACATCGAAATTCGGCTCATCAACTTTTCCTACGTGCCCGTCGCAAGATACGTCGAAGAATGCCACGACTTTGCTCAAATCGCGTGAGGGCCGCAAGTTCCTGGCGCCCCGCCTCGACATCGCCGCGCAGCACGGCATTCTGCTCGTTCAGCAGCTGCATGCCGTGGAGCATGCGATCGAGTTTGAGGTTAAGGGTTTCGGCCTGCTCAGCAGCGGCCGCCTCAACGGCGGCGAGCGACTGCGGCACGCCACCGGACGGACCGACGCCGAGATCGGCCACGGCCGAGAGGCCGGACCAGGATGGTCTAAGATCGCGCCCCGCGGAGATGCCAATCGACCGCGCGATGGTCAGGTCACTGACATCCAGCTCGATATACGGGGGCGAATCCGGCGAGGCCACTGTGACGGCTCCCGGCTCCTCGGCACCGATGATCTGCCCATGGGCGGCAACCACACGGCGGCGCAGATCTGGCACGGCGACTCCGTCGACAACCAGATTCGACAGACGATAGGCCCCCGGCAAAGCGGGAATATCCACGCGAACGAACGCCGGCTGCTCGCCGGCGGCGATGTCGAACCGCACGACGGCAACATCTTCCAGCCCCGTGAGGTGCCCCCGGACGCGACGCTCCGGTCCGAAGCCCTCGTTCAGGCCGCGGGTATACAAGCTGGGGCCGGTCCCGGGAATCATCACCATGCCCGCCACGTGGAGAGCACTCACCGCGGTTGCGATATCGCCAAGCGCGGCGCCCGCCTGCACGACAGGAGCGGCCGCGTAAATCGTCTGCTTGAGGGTCTGCAGCGCCTGCTCCTGGGCACGCGCCAGGGACCACAGCGATGGCTCGTTGAGCACCACGTCGAAACCGATCGTGACCGCCAACTGCAGGTCGCCGTCTTCCGGCAGCCGCTGCACGACATCGCGCACGGAGAACTCAACGTGCGGATCCTCGGTGAACGCCACCAGCCGTATTTCACCACGCGGAACGTCCGGCAGGAGGTCGCCGCTGACATGGCCGACGCGAGCGGCGGGATCGTCGATCGACGAGGACGTCCCAGCCACGGAGAAAGCCATGCCGGACAGCCGGAAGACGCCCGCGTGATCGGCGGGATCGATACGGATGAACTCGGGACGGACGCCCTCGGGAAAAGCAAAATCCAGCGCCAGCGGCCCTTCGGGCGCAGCGAATTCGGCCATGACCACCCGGGATTCGTCGTAATCCTGGTTGCCGTCTCGATAAAAGACACGGCAGGTGACATCGGGGGTGACCTGCTCGGCACGCGCGCCACCGGGCCGACCGCCGTCGTCCACGAGCGAATCGCCGAGCTCGTTGAAGAAGCGGCGCAGAGCCTCAGGACGCTGCTCGAAGGCATCCATGAAGGCGACGAACGCTTCCGGGACGTTGGCGCCGACCAGCGCGATACCCAGGCCGTTGCTGTGCTCGAACTCGGCGATGCGGTAGCGACCGCGAATCTCGTCGAGGAAACGAGCGACGCCGAAGCCCCGGTCGCGGACCTGGCTGTCGTGAAAAATCACGACGGCCCGGTCGCTCAATTTAGGCAGCCAGGTATTGAAGTCTTCGCTGACCGCTTCGTAGGTATGCAGTCCATCGATATGCAGCAGGTCGATGCTTCCATCTTCGAACTCGCCGAGCGCATCGATAAAAAAACTGCGATGCATACGGGAGAACGCCGCGTAACGCGGATCGTGGTACCGCTTGAGCGTTTCGTACACGCCCTCGCCATAGCGACGGGCATGCGGGTCGCCCTGCCACGAATCGATGGCGGTACAACGCGTGTCGCTGCCCAGGATCTGTACGGCCTGGCAAAAGGCCAGGTATGAATTACCGGAATCCGTGCCCAGTTCGACCAACTGCCGCGGTCGCAACAGATCGATCAGCAGGTAGGCAAACGGGATATGTCCGACCCACGCATACGGGTAGGAAAGACGCGGCTTCAGGAATACGACCGGATGGTCTTCTAAACGAAAATCCGACATCGTCGGTTAGTCCTTGATGAGTTCGATATCAAGCATCGGCAGGCCGATGATTCCCACAGGGGAGCTCGACGCCTGCGACTTGAACATCAGCGCTTCATGCAACCAGTTCTGCAGTTCGTGCTGGTCCTGCGTACCTTCTGCGATACCGGCGGTTACGAAGTATTCGCCGTGCTGCAGGCGCGGCATGTCGAACTTGAACCGGGCGCGTACGGTTTCGCCGGCCTTCATGCTGAAGGCTGCGTCGTGATATGTAAGGTAGGTGTTGTCGCCGAACAGGTACTGTCCGAGGCGATCCTTCACGTAGAAGCCGACAATGACGCTGTCGAGATCGATGTCGCTGACGACGGCGATCTCAAGGATCACGCACTCTCCGCCGATGATCCAGGCGATCGGATCGCCTTCGGCGTTCAACATCGCGACGTCGGCGACGCGGGCGTGGAGCGTACCGGCGCCAGGCGAATCGGGGTCGAACGGAAACACCTGGATATCGTTGCGCAATGTCGACCTGTCGATCAGTTCCCGACGGGGATCGTGGCGCGTGTGAGCGCGCAGCGCGGCTTCGGTCCGCACCGGATCCACGCTTCGTTTCGCCAGGAACTCCTCGACGTAGGCGCTCATGACATCCTTAGCGTCACCGCTCGCCTTGACGTGACCCTGATCCAGCCAGATCGCCTTGTCGCACAGGCCCGTGACCGCGCCACCGTCATGACTGACAAACAACAGCGTGCCCCGCTCCTTGAATTCACGCAGGTAGCGCATGCACTTTTGGGTGAAGAACGCATCGCCAACGGCCAGCGCCTCGTCGATGATGAGGATATCCGCATCAACGTGCACCATGACCGCGAAGGCCAGGCGCATGACCATGCCGCTTGAATAATTTTTGACCGGCTGCTCGATGAACTCGCCGATATCCGCAAACGCCAGGATGTCATCGAAACGCGCATCGATCTCCGCACGGCTCAGGCCGAGGATCGAAGCGTTCATGTAGACATTCTCGCGTCCGGTGAACTCGGAGTTGAAGCCGCTACCCAGTTCGAGCAGGGCAGCAACGCGCCCGTTCACCTGAACGGATCCTTCCGTGGCGGAGAGTGTCCCGGCGATCATCTGCAGAAGGGTCGACTTGCCCGATCCGTTGCGACCGATGATACCCAGCGTCTGCCCGCGCGAGATCGAAAAGTTCACGTCGCGCAATGCCCAGAACTCGCGGAAGTAACGCTTGCGCGTACCCATGATCCCCTGCATGAGGCGATGGATGGGACGGGCATATATCTGGTAGCACTTGCCCACGCCGGAGACGGTGATAACCGCGTCAGCGGCGTCGGCAGCCTGCACGGGCTGGAGCGCGCTCTCAGAGGACATCGGCAAAACCCCGCTTCGTCTTGTTGAACCAGATGAAACCGAGCTGGGCAACGGCAAGCGCAATGATCGTGTACAGACCCAGGCCGATGAAGTTCGGCAGATTGCCCCAGATCGCGACGGCTCGCGCCTGGTTGATGATGTATGTCAGCGGATTGAGCGCGAAGACGAACTGGTACCGCTCCGGCAACGTCTCCACGGGCACGATGGCCGAGGACAGAAACAGCATGGCGGTGGCAAGCACACCTGTGATCTGGCTGATGTCGCGCATGTAAACGCCGAGAGCGGCCAGGAACCAGACGACGCCTACGGTCAGGATAACCAGCGGCAGGATCACCAGTGGCAAGAACACGATCGTCCAGGGCAGGTAGTGATTGAATGCCAGGAAGAGGATGGCGAAGACGATGCAGTTTGCAAACACATGGAACAGCGCCGAAAGCACCATCGGCCACGGCAGGATCTCGAGCGGAAAGATGATCCGCTTGACCAGGTTCGTATTGCCCACGATCAACGTTGGCGCCCTCGTGAGGCACTCGGCGAAAAAGCCATGCACGATGAGGCCCAGGAAAAGGATCAAGGCGAACTCGGTCGTGCTGCCCGACGTATGCGGCCAACGGCTCTTGAGGATGTATCCGAACGCCACCGTGTAGACGATGAGCATGAGGAACGGACTGATCAGCGACCAGAGAAGCCCGAAGCTTGCACCGCGATAGCGCCCGAGCACTTCCCGCCGGGCCAGCTCGACAGTCAGCGAACGATGTCGGAAGAACGCGCCGAATGGCCCGTCGGAGCGGGTCTTGGCGTCAGCAATTTGGGTCAAGGGGTTTCCTCCAAAGGGCGCAGACGCCCTTTCTTTGTCAACTCAGAGCGGCGGCGAGTTCGGCGCGCAGGTCGCCGATATCTTCGACACCTACTGATAGACGTATGAGACCGTCGGAAATACCAAGACGCTTGCGATTGGCGGCAGGAATCGAGGCGTGGGTCATGATGGCCGGATGCTCGATCAGGCTCTCCACGCCGCCCAGTGACTCAGCGAGGGCGAACAGTTCGCACCGCTCTAGTACACGCCGGGCCTTGCGGAGCCCGCCCTTTACCTCGACGGAGATAATCCCGCCGAACCCATCCATCTGCCTGCGCGCCAGGGCATGCTGGGGATGAGATTTCAGGCCGGGATAGATAACCCGCTCAATAGCCGGGTGCTTTTCGAGCCACTTCGCGAGTTCGAGTGCACCCTCGCAATGCGCACGCATACGCAGATGCAGGGTCTTCAGGCCACGCATGGCCAGGAAAGCGTCGAACGGGCCGGCGACGGCGCCGATCGAGTTCTGCAGGAACGCCATCTGCTGCGCCAGCTCATCGTCGGCGGCGACGACGATGCCGCCAACGATATCCGAGTGACCATTGAGGTACTTCGTCGCTGAATGCAGGACCAGGTCCGCGCCGTATTCGATAGGCCGCTGGAGCATGGGTGAACAGAAGGTGTTGTCCACCACCAGGATCAGTTCGTGTTTACGGGCGAACTTGGCGAGCTTTGCCAGGTCCACCAGCTTAAGCATGGGGTTGGTAGGGGTTTCCGCCCAGATCATCTTCGTTTCCGGACGGAGCGCCGCGGCGAGCGCCGCCGTGTCGTTCAGGTCGATGAAACTGAAGTCCAGTCCGGCGGAGCGACGCCGGACCTTGTCGAATAGCCGGTAGCTGCCGCCGTAGAGGTCGTCCATGGCGATGACGTGGCTACCGGAATCGAGCAATTCCAGCACCGTCGCCGCTGCCGCGAGGCCTGAGGCGAACGCGAAACCGGCGACACCACCTTCCAGATCCGCGACGCAGCGTTCGTACGCCATTCGTGTGGGATTCTGCGTACGCGAGTACTCGTAGCCCTTGTGTACGCCTGGGCTCTGCTGCACATAGGTGGAGGTCGCGTAGATCGGGGTCATGATCGCCCCGGTGGAGGGATCCGGCGACTGTCCCGCATGGATGGCGCGGGTGCCGAGCCCGTGAACGGGTGATTTTAAGGATTTCTTGGCCATGGACTCTGACTTCTGGAGCCGCCGCGCGGCGGGCTGCGCCGGGCGCAGATGACCGCGTATGATACCCAGATTAAGGAATCCGGACCCGTACGCTTCGCCTCCGGACGCGCCCATTCATGTTTTTGAACGCGTCGGAAGCCCCGGTCCCCTACCGTCCGAGCCATGCGAGAATAGCGGCCCGGCTATCAACGGATTACGCGTAACTACATGAAAACCTTACTAGTGACCGGCGGCGCGGGCTTCATTGGCGCCAATTTTGTCCTGCAGGCAGTCGCCGATGGCCTGAAGGTTATTAACCTGGACAAGCTGACCTACGCCGGCAACGTTCAGACTTTGGATTCGATCAAGGATCATCCGTCCCACCTCTTCGTCAAGGGCGACATTGGCGACCGCGAGCTAATCTCACGCCTGCTCGCGACTCACCAGCCGGACGCGGTCGTCAACTTCGCCGCCGAAAGCCACGTCGACCGTTCGATCGACGGCCCCGGTGCGTTCATCGAAACCAACGTCGTCGGCACCCTTGGCCTGCTCGAGGCCACCCGCGACTACTGGCGCGGGCTTGATGACGCCGGTGGAAAAGCGTTCCGATTCCTTCACGTGTCCACGGACGAGGTGTACGGATCGCTGGGTGCCGAAGGCTTCTTCACCGAAACCACCCCCTACGCCCCCAATTCGCCGTACTCCGCGTCGAAGGCCGCGTCCGACCATCTGGTCCGCGCCTTCCACCATACCTACGGCCTGCCGGTCCTGACGACCAATTGCTCGAACAACTACGGCCCTTACCAGTTCCCCGAGAAACTGATCCCGCTGGTCATCCAGAAGGCGCTGGCCGGCGAGCCGCTGCCGGTCTACGGCGACGGCATGAACGTTCGCGACTGGCTCTACGTTGAAGACCACTGCAGCGCGATTCGCCGCGTACTCGACGCGGGCCGTATCGGAGAGACCTATAACGTGGGCGGCAACTCCGAGCGGGCCAACCTCGTCGTCGTGAAGACCATCTGCGCGATCCTGGACGAGGTCGCTCCGCTGGCCGGCGGCAAGCCTCACGAAAGCCTTATCACCTTCGTGCGCGATCGCCCCGGCCACGACCGCCGCTACGCGATCGACGCCAGCAAGCTGAAGGACGAACTGGGCTGGACCCCGGCGCACACGTTCGAGTCGGGCATCCGCGCCACGGTGCAGTGGTACCTCGACAACCGGGCCTGGGTGCAGGGCATCCTCGACGGCAGCTACCAAATGGAGCGACTCGGCGCATGACGACCAAGGGCATCATCCTCGCAGGCGGATCGGGCACGCGCCTCTATCCGATCACCAAGGCCGTCAGCAAACAGCTGCTGCCGGTGTACGACAAGCCGATGATCTATTACCCGCTGGCGACGCTGATGCTGGCGGGCATCCGCGACATCCTGATCATCAATACGCCGCATGAGCAGGAGCTGTTCCAGCGCCTGCTCGGCGATGGCAGCCAGTGGGGCATCAGCATCACCTATGCCGTCCAGCCCTCGCCCGATGGCCTTGCCCAAGCCTTCATCATCGGCAAGGACTTCATCGGCAAGGACCCCAGCTGTCTCGTGCTCGGTGACAACATCTTCTATGGTGTCGGCCTGACCGAGCGCATGAAGCGGGCAGCGGCGCGGGACAGCGGCGCCACCGTCTTTGGCTACTTCGTCAAGGATCCGGAACGCTACGGCGTCGCGGAATTCGACGCCAACGGTAAGGTCATCGGCCTTGAAGAGAAGCCGGCGATCCCGAAGTCCAGCTACGCGGTGACCGGCCTGTACTTCTACGACAACCGTGCCGTGGACTACGCCGCCAACCTGAAGCCGTCGCCGCGCGGCGAACTCGAAATCACCGATCTCAACCGTTGCTATCTCGACGACCAGTCGCTGCACCTCGAGCAGTTGGGTCGCGGCTACGCCTGGTTGGACACGGGAACGCACGAGTCGCTGATGGAAGCGGGCGAATACATCCAGACGATTGAAAACCGCCAGGGCCTCAAGGTCTGCTGCCCGGAAGAGATCGCCTACGTCAACAAGTGGATCGATGCCGAGCAGTTGCTGAAGCTCGCCGAGCCGCTCGCCAAGACCGGGTACGGCCAGTACCTGCAGAACCTGATCAAGCAGGGCTACGTCGGATGAAGTTCAACGAAACCGCTTTGCCCGGTTGTGTCGTCATAGAGCCGCAGGTGTTCGGCGATGCCCGCGGCTTCTTCTATGAGAGCTACAACGACGCGAAGTATCGCGAAGCCGGCATCGACCGCCGTTTCGTGCAGTCCAACGTTTCGCGCTCCGCGCGTGGCGTTCTGCGCGGTTTGCATTACCAGTGGCCACACCCGCAGGGCAAGCTTGTGAGCGTGCTCGAGGGCGAGGTATATGACGTCGCCGTGGATATCCGCCGTGGCTCGCCGACCTTCGGCCAGTGGGCCGGCGTCATGCTGACCGCTGAGAACCATCGTCACTTCTGGATCCCGGAAGGCTTTGCCCACGGTTTCTGCGTCGTGTCCGAGCACGCCACGTTCTCCTACCAGTGCACCGATCTTTACGACGCCAAGGCTGACGGCGCCGTCCGTTGGGATGACCCGGCCATTGGCATCGACTGGCCCATCTCGGAGCCGTTGTTGTCGGACAAAGACAAAAAGGCACCGTTGCTCGCGGATATCGCCCCGGAGCGTCTGCCGGAGTTCCGGGCTTGAAGATCCTGTTGCTTGGGGCCAATGGACAGCTCGGCCAGACCTTCCTGATACACGGTGGTCTCGCCTCGCGAGGCGACGTGGCTGCGGCGTCCCGCAACGGCGAACTCACGGTCAAGGCGGCCAACGCTGTCACCGGCGACCTCGCCGACCTGGCGCAGCTGGAAGCCCTGCTCGATACGGAGCAACCGGACATTGTCGTCAACGCGGCCGCCTACACCGCCGTGGACAAGGCCGAGAATGACGAGGCGACCGCCATGCTCGTCAACGGACAGGCGCCCGGGACCATCGGTCGCTGGGCGGCTCGTCATGGCGCGCTGGTCGTTCACTTCTCAACAGACTACGTGTTCCCGGGTGACGCCTCGGTACCCTATGCCCCCGACGCCCTCACCGGCCCGCAGGGCATGTATGGCCAAAGCAAGCTCGCCGGCGAAGACGGCTTGCGCGATAGCGGTGCGCCGCACCTGATTCTGCGCACCGCCTGGGTCTACTCCGCAGTTGGGCACAACTTTCTCAAGACGATGCTGCGGCTCGGCGCGGACCGCGACGAGCTCCGCGTCGTGGCCGACCAGCGTGGAACCCCCACGACCACGAGCTTGATCGTGGAGGGAACGCTGGCGGCCATCGACCGTTACCTGGCGGCTGGCGCGGATCGCGGCAAGCTGACGGGTACGTTCCACCTCACCGCATCGGGTGAGACGACATGGCATGGCTTCGCCCAGGCCATCTTCGACGAAGCGGCCGGCGCCGGTCTTATTGCCAGGCGACCAACGGTCCACCCTATCGCCAGCAGCGAATTCCCGACGCCCGCAAAAAGGCCGGCGTACTCCGTACTGGACACGACGAGCTTCGCCACTACTTTCGGATACCCGCTGGCCGATTGGCGCGACGGACTCCGCGCGACACTGGGTCAACTCTCCACGCAGTGAGGCTGTCATGCTGATTCCCCTTATCCTCAGCGGCGGTAGTGGCACGCGCCTGTGGCCGATCTCGCGCCGCAACCTGCCAAAGCAGTTCCTCTCCCTGGCCGGGAGCGAGACCCTTTTCCAGCAGACCCTGCGTCGCGCGGCAGCGCTTCCCGATGCCGCGCCGCCCGTCGTGGTCGCCAGTGACGACCACCGTTTCCTGGCTGCCGAGCAGCTGCAGGAACTAGGGATTTCCGGCGCCAGCATCCTGCTCGAGCCCGTAGCCCGCAACACCGCGCCGGCCATCGCCGTGGGCGCGCTGCAAGCACTCAAGCGCGACGCGGATGCCCTGATCCTCGTCCTTCCCGCCGACCATCTCATCGGCGATGCCGAAGCCTTCACCGACTCGGTCGCTCGTGCGCGGCTGCTTGCCGAGCAGGGATGGCTGGTGACCTTCGGCATCCGGCCGGACCGCGCAGAGACCGGATTCGGTTACATCCGGCGCGGATCGGCGCTTGAAGGCGATACCTTCCGCGTCGAGCAGTTCGTCGAGAAGCCCCGGCTGGAGGTCGCCGAGCAGTACCTGGCGAGTGGGGATTACGACTGGAATTCGGGCATGTTCCTGTTCCGTGCCTCGCGATACCTCGAGGAGCTGCAGCAGCAGGCGCCCGCCATGCTCGAGGCCGCGAGGACAGCATTCGAGAAGGCCAACACCGATCTCGACTTCATTCGTCTGGATACCGAGGCCTTCACTGCGGCGCCCAACGATTCCATCGACTATGCGGTGATGGAAAAGACGGCTCGTGCCGCCGTGGTACCGGTCGGCTGCGGCTGGAGCGATATTGGCTCCTGGGATGCGCTCTGGATGGCCGCCGACAAGGATGCGGACGGCAACCACTTCGAGGGCGACGTCATCGCGCTGGACACGAAGGGCTCCCTCGTCCGCTCCCACGACCGCCACCTGGTGGCCACGATAGGCCTCGACGATGTCGTCGTCGTGACGACGCCGGATGCAACGCTTGTTGCCCGCCGCGACTCGTCGCAGGACGTGAAGAAAATCGTCGATCAACTAAAGGCGGCGGGCCGCACCGAGCACGACCTGCATCGCGTCGTTCGTCGACCGTGGGGAAGCTACGATTCGCTTGAATCGGGCGACCGCTTCCAGGTGAAACGCATCGTGGTGAAGCCTGGCGCTGCGTTGAGCCTGCAAATGCACCATCACCGCGCCGAACATTGGATCGTGGTGAAAGGTGTTGCCGAAGTCACCTGCGACGACAAGGTGTTCCTGCTCGCGGAGAACCAGAGCACCTACCTGCCACTGGGTAGCCGTCATCGCCTGCGCAATCCGGGCAAGGTACCGGTGGAGCTGATCGAGGTTCAGTCCGGCGCCTACCTCGGTGAAGACGACATCGTCCGCTTCGATGACGTCTACGGACGAACCTGATGCTCCCGCGTTAAAAGTGAAAAAAAGGGGCCGCATTGCGGCCCCTGCTTCATCCGTTGATAAGTGCCGAAAGTTCCGCCGTCTTAGCCTCCATCAGCGCGGCATTGCCACGCGACTCGACATTGAGACGAAGCAACGGCTCCGTATTCGACGAACGGAGGTTAAAACGCCACTGGGCAAACTCAACGCTCACGCCGTCGACGCGCTCGAGGCGCGGTTCGTCTCTCGCATAGAAGTCGAGCACGCGGGCGACTGTCGCCCTTGCGTCGTCGACGACGAAGTTGATCTCGCCACTGCACGGATAGGCGGCCATGCGTTCGGCGAGCATGGCGGCCAGGCTTGTCCCTGCCATTGAAAGCCGCTGGGCCACGAGCAACCACGGAATCATCCCCGAGTCGCAATAAGCGAATTCTCGGAAGTAGTGATGCGCGCTCATTTCTCCACCGTACACCGCATCCTCGGCACGCATCCGCTCCTTGATGAAGGCATGCCCCGTCTTGCTTTCGATCGGCACGCCTCCCGCCGCCTTCACCATCTCGATGGTATTCCACGTCAGGCGCGGGTCATGGATGATTTTCGCCGCCGGGTGCTTCGCGAGTAGCTGAGCCGCAAGCAGACCGACGATGTAATAGCCTTCGATAAACCGCCCGTGGGCATCGAAGAGAAAGCAGCGGTCGAAGTCGCCGTCCCACGCAATGCCGAAGTCGGCGCCATGCGCGATAACGGCGGAAGCCGTGGCGTCGCGATTCTCCGGGAGGAGCGGATTGGGAATGCCGTTCGGGAAGCTGCCATCGGGCTCATGGTTCACGCGAATGAATTCGAACGGCAGGTGGGCCTCGAGAAGGTCGATCACGCGACCGGCACCACCGTTACCCGCATTGGCCACGATCTTCAGCGGACGAAGGGCCCTTACGTCGATATAGCTCAGGAGGTGGGCAACATAGGCCGACTTGTCGTGGTCGTGAACGACGCGCCCGCGAACCTCGGCGAATTCGCCGAAGGCGTTGTCTTCGACCATGCGCTCGATATCGCGCAGCCCCGTATCGCCACTGATCGGACGCGAGCCTTCGCGAACCAGCTTCATACCGTTGTAGTCGATCGGGTTATGGCTGGCGGTCACCATGATGCCGCCGGCCACACCGCGGTGAAAGGTCTGGAAATAGACCTCTTCCGTTCCGCAGAGACCGATGTCGATGGCATCGCGCCCTTCGTCGTTCAGGCCTTGAACGATCGCCCTGGCGAACGCAGGGCTGTCGCGGCGGATGTCGTAGCCCACCACTACTTCGCCCACCCCCACCGTGCGCGCGAAGGCGCGTCCGAGTCGATAGGCAACGTCTTCGTCGAGCTCATCGGGAACGCGGCCACGGATATCGTAGGCTTTGAAACACTTCATTGCGGCGTTCCCTGGGAAAGAAACATTCTCGATCACTCGGGCTTTCGGCTCAAGGTGCCGATGGAGGCGGCGACAGGGTTGCTCGAATCCAGTGGAAGACCGCCCGTTGCTCGCGCGACACGAAGGCCCTGTGGTCCGTGGGTATAGCGCCAGCGTCCCGCAGCACGTGATCGTAGGATGACTCGCTGCCGGCGTCCCAATAGACCAGTCGAATCTCGGTAATTCCTTCGCGCTGGAGGCGAGCGATCGTCTTCGGCTCGGCGTCAATGACGTAACGTACGCGATTACCGGTGAGGAAACAGAACGACGTGAAGAATCCCCACTCTGGAAAGACATAAGCCACGTTCTCAGGCGCTTGGCGCGCCTCGACGCCGAGCTGCGTCAGCACGTCGGTACTGTGCCCTCGCCCACCCGTGGCTACCAGCTTCTCGTGAAAATTCGCCTGCTGGGCGAGATTGCCGGCAACCAATGCCGCGACCAGAACCCCGACGATGGCCTGCTCACGCCGCCCGGACAGATCAAACGCTGCCGACAGCCTGTGCAGACTTAGAGCCAACAGAAGATAGACAAACGGTACCAGCACACTAAAGTGGTGCGCCCAGAGGCGATGCCCGAACAGCGATGCTATGGCGACGAAAGAGAGCGGCATCAGCACAGGCAACGCCTTAACCAGGCGCTCGTCCTTCCTCGCAAGGTTTATGCCCGCACAAACAAGGAGGAACAGGACACTCGCTACAAGAACCCAGGCCTTTGCCTGCACCCACTTACCTGACGTCGGCTCACCGAAGATCATTTCTTCGTTCGCCGCATCGCTGGTCGCGAGCCGGATGAGCTCCCAGACATACTGCGCGCGAGAGCCGGTTACGTCACCTGCGTCGAAGGGCTTGAGTTGGCCGAGCATCCCCCGCACGAACTCCAGCGTCGGCTCGATCCCGTGCTTTTTGGCGAGGAGGGATAAGAAGCCGAGTAAGAACGGCGAAACACCAACAGCGGCGCCGATAATCCAGCTTCCCCACTGCCGACGAGGCGTGGATATCGCCACAAGCAACACCATCGCCGGTGCGAAGAAGGCCAGCACGAAGTAGCCATAACTTGCCAACCCAAAGAAAAAGCCTGACCAGAAGACGCGCCGCCTGACGATGCGAGACTGCTCATCGGCGGGAAGCGCAAGAAGCATCGAGACGAACAGCCAGGCGGCCCCACCCACGACAATGTAGAACTGTGTCCGGAATGACGCGGTAAATGCCAATTCCGTGGCCAAGCCCATGGCGGCAAGGAGCGCCCACCCGAGCGAGCCCGTCAGCCTTCGCGCCAGGTGGGAAAGGGCTACGAGCAGGATGACGCCGAACACCGCCTGTTCCAGGCGCAACGAGGTGACGCTGAACCCTCCGATGGCAAAGAGCGGCACGCCAAGGTAAGCGTTCTGCAAGCCATGGTAGAAGCTGCCGAGAATCGGAAATATCTTCGACGGAATGCCTGCGCCAGGGTTATGTCCACGGTGCAACCACTGCGCCGCCATGAAATCGGGATTGACCCCGTCCATGTAGATGCCCGGGAGGTCCGAGTGCAGCAGCACCAGGCTAACGAAGGCGAACACCGGCATCAGCCAGGAAGCGCGTGCAGGCCACCCCTCTTTCCAATGAGTCAAACCGATCTCCCGATTCCGCCTACCCAGCGGCGGCGTTTGCCCGCAAGATTATACAATCGCCAGACGAATCCGCCGGGCGCACCCGCGGGAACTCACGAAGCAAGGATGACCGACACATGCCCAACGACGACGCATTACCCGATCAGAAGGTCGCCGTGCTCATTCCCTGCTTCAACGAGGCGCTCGCTATCGCCCAGGTCGTCCAGGGTTTTCGGTCGGCCCTTCCCGACGCCAGTATCCACGTCTTCGACAATGCCTCGACCGACCGGACCGTCGAGGTCGCCCGGGCGGCGGGCGCCTCCGTTCGCATGGTGGGCCTCCGGGGCAAGGGTAATGTCGTCAGGCGGATGTTCGCGGACATCGACGCGGACATCTACGTACTCGTGGATGGTGATGCCACCTATGACGCATCAAGCGCGCCCGTCATGATCGGGCGACTCCTCCAGGAAGGTGCCGATATGGTGGTCGGCGTGCGCAAGGACGACAATGTCACGGGTGCGTATCGCAGTGGCCACCGCCTCGGCAATCGGATGCTCACCGGGTGCGTGGCCCTTATCTTCGGCGGCCGGTTCACCGACATGCTCTCGGGCTACCGTGTCTTCACCCGGCGCTACGTCAAGTCGTTCCCGGCACTTTCCGTCGGCTTCGAGACTGAAACCGAATTGACAGTACACGCGCTTGAATTGCGCATGGCCTGGAGCGAGGTCGACACGCCCTATGCATCGCGGCCCGAGGGTTCGGAGAGCAAGCTGTCAACGTACAAGGACGGCTACCGGATCCTCCGGATGATCCTCCGCCTCTTCGTCGCGGAGCGCCCCCTGCAATTCTTCGGGACCATAGCTCTGGTCACGTTCACCACGGGTGTCGCCATTGCGATTCCGCTGCTCGGCACCTACCTGGCGACGCACGAGGTTCCCAGACTGCCGACGGCAATGCTTTCGACGGGGTTGGCGCTCATTGCCGCGCTGTCCCTGGTCTGCGGCGTGGTCATGGATGCCGTGACGAGGGGGCGTCGGGAAATGAAGCGATTGTTCTATCTCGGCATCCCCGCCCCGGGCGAGGCGGTCGACTAGTCGTCTACGTAACCGATCACCTTCGCGGGCGATCCGACGACGATCGCCCGCGCCGGCACGTCCTTCGTGACCACCGCGCCTGCGCCAACCATCGCCCGCTCACCAATCTGCAGCCCCGGCAGGATCGTCGCCCCGCCACCGATCGACGCGCCCCGGAGTACGAGGGTCTGCGGAAAGGTGCCTCGGTAGGCGCGGGACCGGGGCTTTCGATCGTTCGTAAATGTCACGTTCGGCCCGACGAAAACGTCGTCCTCGAGCCGGACGCCGTCCCACAACTGCACCCCACTTTTCACCGTAACCCGATCGCCGACCACCACGTCGTTCTCGATGAAACAGTGCGAACAGATATTGCAGTCTTCGCCAATCACAGCCAGAGGCAGGATCACGACGAACTGCCAGACTCGCGTGCGAGCGCCGACGTTCGTCGACTGAACGTCGGACAGCGCGTGGATGGTGGCTTGGTCGGTCACGTGAGGAGCCGCTATTCCACGGTGACCGACTTGGCCAGGTTCCGCGGCTGATCCACATCCGTCCCCCGCTGCACCGCCACGTGATAAGCCAGTAGCTGCAGCGGAATCGTAAACACCGCCGGCGCGATCAGGTCGCCACCGCCATCGACGCGAACCATGGCTACGTGCTCGGTGCTTTCATCCATCTCGGCACGCTCGTCCGCGAAGACGATCAGCTCACCGCCACGAGCCCGCACTTCCTGCAGGTTCGACTTCAGTTTGTCGAGCAGCGGGCCGTTCGGCGCCACGGCCACGATCGGCATGTTCTCGTCGACCAGCGCCAGCGGACCGTGCTTCAGCTCGCCCGCAGGGTAAGCCTCGGCGTGGATGTACGAGATTTCCTTAAGCTTGAGCGAGCCTTCCAGCGCCACGGGAAACTGCGCACCGCGACCGAGGAACAGTGCGTGCTGCTTGTTGATGAAGTGGTCGGCAATCCTGAGGATCTCCGGCTCGATCTTCAGTGCGTTCTCGATGTAACGCGGCAGTGACTGCAGTTCCTTGCAGTGCTCCAGGTACTTTGCGCCATCCAGACCACGACGGCGCCCGAGGTCCAGCGCCAGCAAGGCAAACGCGGCGAGCTGGGTGGTGAATGCCTTGGTCGAGGCGACACCGATTTCCGGGCCGGCGCGCGTCATCAAGCGCAGGTCGGATTCTCGGACCACCGATGATTCCGGCACGTTGCAGATAGCGAACGTGGCAAGGTAACCCCGGCGGCGCGATTCGCGCATGGCGGCCAGCGTATCGGCGGTTTCGCCTGACTGCGACACGGCGACGAAAAGCGTGTTCTCCGGAACGACGACGTCGCGATAGCGATACTCGCTGGCCACTTCGACCACGACCGGGATGCGGGCGAACTGCTCGATCCAGTACTTCGCCACCATGCCGGCGTGATAGCTGGTGCCGCAGGCAACGATGTGGATGGCGCGGGTCTTCTCGAGGATCGGGTCGGCGTCGATACCGAAGATGTTCGGCAGGATGCCATGCGGACCGATGCGGCCTTCGAGCGTGTCGGCGACGGCGCGCGGCTGCTCGAAGATTTCCTTCTGCATGTAATGGCGATACTCGCCACGCTCAACCGAATCTGCGCTGATCTCGCTCTCATGCGCGGTGCGGTCGACACGCTGGCCATCGAGGCCGAACACTTCGACGGTCTCGCGGGTGATCTCGACCACATCGTCCTCTTCGAGATACATCATCCGGTTGGTGACCTTGATGAGCGCCTGCGCATCGGACCCGAGGAAGTGCTCGCCGATGCCGATACCGACTAACAGGGGGCAACCACGGCGGGCGCCGACGATGCGCTCGGGCTCATCCAGACTCATCACCGCAATGGCGTAAGCACCTTCGAGTTCCCGTACGGCGGCCGTCACGGCCTCGCGCAGCGATTTGCCGGCCTGCACGTGCTCGTCGATCACCGCACCCATGACCTCGGTGTCGGTTTCCGAATGGAAGGTACGGCCCTTGGCCCGAAGCGAGTCGCGGAGCGAGGCATAGTTCTCGATGATGCCGTTGTGCACGATGGCAATACGGCCCTGCACGTGCGGGTGCGCGTTCACTTCGCTAGGCACGCCGTGCGTGGCCCAGCGCGTGTGCGCGATACCCGTGCTGCCCGGCACCGGATCGGCGTCGTAGAGGGCTTCCATCTCGCGAACCTTGCCTTTCGCGCGGACGCGGCGAATTTCACCGCCGTCGGCGATGGCCATGCCGGCGGAGTCATACCCGCGGTATTCGAGGGCCTTTAGTCCGGCGATGAGGATGGGCGCGATATCACGCTGCGCAACAGCGGCGACGATTCCACACATGACGCTTCCCCTTGATGCTTAGTTGACTTTGCGGCGCAGGTAGTTGAGCAGGTCGATCCGGGTGATCAGCCCCAGGAACTGTTCGCCATCAACGACGATGGCCACGTGCCCCTTCTCGAACACAGGCAATAGTGCATCGATCGGTTCGCGGACCTGGAGCATTTCCGGCGAAGCCATCATCGCCGTGGAGACCGGATCGCGGAACCGGGTTTCGTCCGAGTGCACGTGCATCAGCACATCGGACTCATCGAGGATGCCGACGATGCGCTCGCCCTCCATCACCGGCAGCTGCGAGACGTCGTACAGCTTCATGCGGTTATAGGCGGTGACCAGCATGTCGTCCGGCTTGATCACGACCGTATCGCGTTGCGCATAGGGACGCAGGATCAGGTCGCGCAGGTCGCCGTAGCGTTCGCGCTCGAGGAAGCCGTTGTCGAGCATCCAGTAGTCGTTGTACATCTTCGACAGGTACTTGTTACCCGTGTCGCAGACCAGGGTGACCACGCGCTTGGGTTCGGTCTGCTCGCGGCAGTACTTCAGCGCGGCGGCAAGCAGTGTGCCGGTGGACGAACCACCGAGGACGCCCTCCTTCGCCAGCAGTTCGCGCGCGGCCAGGAAGCTTTCCTTGTCGCTGATGGCGTAGGCCTTCTCGACCATGGAGAAGTCGCTTATCGAGGGGAGGAAATCTTCGCCGATGCCTTCGACCATCCAGCTACCGGATTTCTCCGAGAGCGTGCCCTCGTTGATGTACTCGGCCAGGATGGAACCGACGGGATCGGCCAGGACGATGCGCGTATGCGGCGAATGCTCGCGCAGGTAGGCCGTGAGGCCGCTCATCGTCCCGGACGAGCCGCAGCCAACGACGATGGCGTCGACCTTGCCATCCATCTGCTCGAGGATTTCCGGGCCGGTGGTCTGCTGATGCGCCAGCGGGTTGTCCGGGTTGCCGAACTGGTTGATGAAGTAGGCCCCAGGGGTTTCGCGGGCGATGCGCTCGGCCATGTCCTGGTAGTACTCGGGGTGACCCTTGGCCACGTCGGAGCGGGTAAGCACCACCTCGGCACCCATGGCCTTGAGGTTGAAGATCTTCTCGCGGCTCATCTTGTCGGGCACGACCAGGACCAGGCGGTAGCCCTTCTGCTGCGCGACGAGGGCGAGGCCCAGGCCAGTATTGCCGGCCGTGCCTTCCACGAGGGTGTCGCCCCGCTTGATCTTTCCGGCGCGCTCAGCCCCTTCGATCATCGACATGCCGATACGATCCTTCACCGAACCGCCGGGATTGGCGCTTTCCAGCTTCAGGAAGAGCTCGCAACGGCCAGTATCCAGACGCTGGGCGCGCACCATGGGGGTGTGGCCGATCAGATCGAGGACGCTGTCATGAACACTCATTGGAACTCCGTCTTTTTCCGGGCACGGTCCCTGCGACCTCGCCCTATGGGCGCACATGATAAAGGGTGACGCCCTGAACCGATGCCCGGCTGATCGGCCGATCCATTCGGTGTAGGCGACGGACAAAAAAAACGGGCACGTTCCCGTGCCCGTTCTTATGAATTTGTGTACCCGAAGACCGGGTCAGTGTCGTGATTGCTGCCAGCTATCCCACATTCGCTGGAGCTTTTCCTTCGCGTGCAGCTTTTCTTTCTTGAGTCCCGCCAGGCTTTGATCGTCCATAGGCAGACAGCCGGTGTTGGCGTCATGCAACTTGGTGTCGAGTTCCTGGTGGCGGTAGAAGAGACGACGGGTGTCGGCATCGGCGTGGATGAACTGCTCTACGTCGTCGCGCTGCTGGTTTTCGAACATAGCGAACTCCTCGCGTTGGGGAGGGGCCGTCACGTGTTTTTCGCGTGACGGGAGTTCGAAGCTACTCCGCCCAGAGGGGTGTCGCAAGACCGATCTTTCTCAATTCACGCACGAAAAAACGGTTGCAGGCGCAACGGTTTACGCCTCAACCAAGCCGCCAGCCCCGCCAGATGGCGGGGCTGGGACTTACTGGTGTGGGAGCCGATTCATCGGCGATTCCTGCAGAGCGGATCAACCAACTCATCCGCAAGCACCCAATCGCCGCAGAAGCGGCTCCCACAGGGTCAGGCCGGCTCAGTTGCCGTTGCTGCTTTTCTTCGACTTCTTCGGGGTGGGCGCCGGGTCGGCGGCACCGTCGGAAGAGCTGGCGTCACGCATGGCGCGTGCCGCCGCCTCGGCCAGGGCGGCCTGCTTCTTGGCCGCGTTGGCGACCTTGGCCTGGGCAGCCGCGACCTGGCGGGCCTTGTCGCCCTCGGCCTTGGCCTGGTCCAGCGCCTGGGAGTACTCCACACCCTGCTGCTGCAGGCGGGCGGCCTCTTCCTGGATCATCTGGTTCTGGGCACGCTGTTGCTCAAGCTGACGACGGGCCATCTCGGCGTCGAGGCGGCTGGCCTCGAGCAGGATGGAGTCGTGCTCGCGGTCCAGTTGCGCCGACTTGCCCTGAGCGTCCTGGAACTGCGCCATCGCCTTGGCGATGTCCACGCGGCGCTCGGCAATGTACAGGTAGTGCGCGTGCTCCTTTTCCTTGGGCTTGAACTGGGCCATCTGGTTGATGGCTTCCCGGGCGCGGGCCTGCTCGGCCTGGGCGTAGCCGCCGAGGACGGGATCGGCCGAGAGCTGGTCCAGGCTCGAGTTCAGCCGGCGGATATCGAGGTCGTCCGTGGCGGCCATGGCCGACCCTGCCGAGAAAACGGCAAGAGCCAGGGCGGCAAGGAGGATAGTCGAGCGCTTCATCACTGGCCTCCCTGATGGTCGTTCAGCGGTTGGGTCTCACCGCCCACGGGCGGCGGCGTGGAGTCGGTCGGCTCGGGCAGGACGCTTTCGGTTTCCTGCACGTTGGTCGGGATCGGCACCGTGTCGTTCGCGTGGTTGTCGATCATCTCGACGCGCATATGCGAGTTTTCCTGGCTCTTGGTCTGGTTCTGGGCACGGGCGGCACCCAGGCGGGCCTTGGCCCGGGCCAGTTCGCTATCCGCACGCGACTCGTCGGCCAGCACGGCCGCCTCGTCGTATTTGCGGCTCGCCATGGCGGTTTGCGCCTGGCGGAACTTACCCTGCGCATAGTCGAGGTCGACCGGCGCATAATCGGCTGCACCTGCGTCGCGCGCCGCCTGTAGCTGAGCTAGTGCCTGATTCATGGCACCATCCGGCGGCGGAGCACTGGCGCAGCCAGCGAGAGTAGCAATCGCCAGGCCTAAGGAGGCCAGGGCGAGGAGCCGGCGGCCCTTGGAAAGGGCTTTCGACGGCAAGATGTGCACCATCACTCGTTATCCTCTTACAGGTTTGCGAGATATTGTCGATATATGAAGGTCTAGGCAGACCTCATCTCGATTGTAATGCGAACGCCCGGGGGTTTAGGTGGATATCGGTTATTTCCTGAAGCTAATGGTGGACAAGGGCGCGTCGGACATGTTCCTGACGACCGGCGCCCCTGTGAACATCAAGGTGGAAGGCAAGCTCTACCCGTTAGGAAACACAGGCCTGCCCAGCGGCATGGTCAAGAAAATCGCCTATTCGCTCATGGACGAGGGCCAGGTGCCCCAGTTCGAGCGCGATCTCGAGCTCAACATGGCCCTGGCCGTGAAGGAGGCGGGGCGCTTCCGCATCAACGTGTTCAAGCAGCGCGGCGAGATCGGCATGGTCATCCGTGCCATCAAGAGCGAGATTCCGTCGCTGGAAGAGCTGCGCCTGCCCACCATCTTCCGTGACCTGATCATGGAGCCGCGCGGGCTGATCCTCTGCGTCGGTGCCACCGGTTCCGGCAAGTCGACCACGCTGGCGGCCATGCTGGACCACCGCAACAACAACAGCTCGGGCCATATCCTCACCATCGAGGATCCCATCGAGTACCTGCACCGCCACAAGCGTTCCATCATCAACCAGCGCGAAGTAGGCCTGGACACGCACAGCTACCACGAGGCGTTGAAGAACGCGATGCGTGAGGCGCCGGACGTGATCATGATCGGCGAGATCCGCGACACGGAGACCATGGAGGCCGCCATCGCCTTCTCGGAAACCGGTCACCTGTGCCTGGCCACCCTGCATTCGAACAATGCGGACCAGACGCTCGAGCGCATCCTGAACTTCTTCAACGAGTCGGCGCACAAGAACGTGCTGATGAACCTGGCCCTGAACCTGCGCGCGGTGATCAGCCAGCGTCTGGTGATCGGCAAGGACGGCCGCCGCATGCCGGCGACCGAGGTGCTGCTCAACACCCCGCTGATCCGCGACATGATCCGTCGCGGCCAGATCCACGAGGTGAAGGACGCCATGGACCGCAGCCTGCAGGAAGGCATGCAGACCTTCGATCAGTCGCTGTACCGGCTGTACAAGGACGGCTACATCACCCTCGAGGAAACCCTGAATAAGGCGGACTCGCGCGATGGCCTGGCCCTGAAGATCCGCCTGTCCGAAGGCTCGACGAGCAACGAGTTCGCTTCCAGCGATCCCTACGGCATCGGCGTCTGAGAGGCGAATAGGAGACATGTGGGAGCCGCTTCAGCGGCGAAAAGCCAACGGAGCGAGGAAGCTGTAAGGCCCATCGCCGATGAATCGGCTCCCACATAAAGACCCTGTCCTACCTGCCCTATCTCATGGAGCGTCCGGCTGCGCCTCGGGCGCGGCCTTCTGGAATGCCTCCAGCGCCTGGCAAGCCTCGACTACCCGGCGAATCGTCGGGTACGGCGTCAGGTCCACACTCCAGCGCACCGCGTTGTAGAACTGCGGCACCAGGCAGCAATCGGCCAGTGTCGGCGTGTCGCCGAAACTGAAGCGCCCTGATGGCCCTTGCGCCAGCAGCGCCTCGATCCCGTCGAAACCCTGCTTGATCCAGCGCCGCGACCACGCCTCCTTGACTGGCTGGTCCGCCCCAAACTCCGCCTCGATCGCTCTCAGAACCCGCAGGTTGCCCAGCGGGTGGATATCCGTGCCCACGGCCTGCATCAGCTCGCGAACACGCGCCCTGCCCAGCGCATCGGCCGGCATCAGGGGTATCTCGGGGCGGGTCTCGTCCAGATATTCCAGGATGGCCATGGACTGGCGGATCGTGCGGTCGCCATCGAGCAGGGTCGGCAGCTGCGCCTGCGGGGAGAGCTCGCGGTAGGCCGGCTTGAGGTGCTCGCCACCCTCGTTGAGGAGATGCACCGGACGGGCTTCGTAAGGCAGGCCCTTCAGGTTCAGGGCAATGCGGACGCGATAGGCGGCGCTGGAGCGCCAGTAGGTATAGAGGACGAGGGGCATGGGGCTTCCTTTGGCGGACCGCGGAATTATCGCCGCTGAAGCGGCTCCCACATACAATGGGCGTTTCTCCGAACCGAAGCTGGAGTCCAACGTGTCCGTCATCCGCATGCAAGACCTCGACCTGCGCGGCAAGCGCGTGCTGATCCGCGAGGACCTCAACGTCCCGGTGGAAAACGGGAAGATCACCTCCACCCAGCGCCTGGACGCCTCGCTGCCGACCATCGTCGCCGCGCGTGACGCCGGGGCGAAGGTCATGGTCATTTCCCACCTGGGACGGCCGAAGGAAGGCGAGTTCGACGAAGCCTCCTCGCTGAAGCCGGTCGCCGAGTGGCTGGGCAAGAAGCTCGGCAAGGACGTGCGCCTGGTGCGCGACTACCTCGACGGTGTCGACGTGGCCGAGGGCGAAGTGGTGGTGCTCGAGAACTGCCGCATGAACGTCGGTGAGGGCAAGGACGACGAAACCCTGTCGAAGAAGTACGCCGCACTCTGCGACGTCTTCGTCATGGATGCCTTCGGTACCGCGCATCGCGCCCAGGCATCCACCCATGGCGTGATCCGCTTTGCGCCGATTGCCGCGGCGGGTCCGCTGCTGGCGAAGGAGCTCGATGCCCTGGGTCAGGCCCTGGAAAACCCGGACAAGCCCCTGCTCGCCATCGTCGCCGGCTCCAAGGTGTCGACCAAGCTCGAACTGCTGCAGAACCTCGTCGGCCGCGTGGACCAGCTCATCGTCGGTGGTGGCATCGCCAACACCTTCATCCTCGCCGAAGGCCACAAGGTCGGTAAGTCGCTGGTCGAAGCCGACCTGCTCGACATCGCGAAGAAAATCATCGCCGACGCCAAGGCGCGCGGCGCCGACGTGCCGGTGCCGACCGATGTGGTCGTCGCCACCGAATTCGCCGCCACGGCCAAGGCCACCGTCAAGAAGGTGAGCGAGGTCGCCGACGACGAGATGATCCTCGACATCGGCCCCGACACCGCAAAGCGCTACGCCGAGCTGATCGCCAAGGCAGGCACCGTGGTCTGGAATGGCCCGGTCGGCGTGTTCGAGTTCGACGCCTTCGGCAAGGGTACAGAGACACTGGCCCGCGCGATTGCCGCCTCGAAGGCCTTCTCCATTGCCGGCGGTGGCGACACGCTGGCTGCCGTGGACAAGTACGGCATTGAAGACGGCGTCTCCTATATTTCCACCGGCGGCGGTGCCTTCCTCGAATTCCTCGAAGGCAAGGAGCTGCCGGCGGTCGCGGCGCTCAAGGCCCGCGCGGATAAGAACTGATGCTGTACCTCTTCGATCTCGACGGCACCCTCATCGATTCCGAAATCGGCATCTTCGCCGGCGTTCGCCATTCCCTGGCGACCGTCGGCGCGGAGTCGCCGGACGACGCCGCGTTGCGCGCCTGGGTCGGCCCGCCGCTGCGCGTCAGCTACGCGGCGATCCTCGGTGACGACAACGAACGCATCGAGGCTGCTGTCGCAGCTTACGGCGAACGCTTCCGCGACGTGGGCTGGTCGGAACATACCGTCTACGACGGCATCCCCGAGCTGATCGCTTCGCTGTCCGCGGCCGGCCATCGCCTCGCTGTCGTGACCAGCAAGCCGCTGCCGCATGCGGGTCCGATCATCGCCCACCTGCCCTTCGGTCATCTGTTCGAGCGCGTCTACGCGCCCGACCTGTCGACCGCGCACAGCGAGAAGGCCACGATGATCGCAGCCGCACTGGCCGATTTCGGCCAACCGCCCGAGGAAACGATCATGGTTGGCGACCGCCTCTATGACATGGAAGGCGCCGTGTCCAATGGCGTACGTGCCATCGGCGTGCTTTGGGGCTTCGGCGATCGCGAGGAGCTGGAAGCCGCCGGTGCCTGGAAGGTCGCCAACACGCCTGCCGATATCGCGACGCTCACTGCGGCGGTCATGGCGGACTAGCGGCGCCTTGCTGGCCCCGCGTCGTTAGTCGACGGTCGCTGCTGCGGCCGTCGGCACGACAGTCGATTGGAGCTGCCGGGTCGCCTGTGTGAATGACGGCAACAGCAGATGATTGGCGAAGCCGCTGAGATGATCGCCATCGAAGAACAGCGGTTTGCCGTCAAGGAACCCGTTGCACTCCACGCCGGCGGGACAAAGCACGGGGAATGGATCCCAGACGTACGAGCCGGGTACCTGGCCCGCCAGCGAATGGATCGAGCCCAGCATGGGCGCGCGCAGGTGCTCGAACTCGGCGCGGTTCACCACGGTGCCATCGGCGCAGACCGGATTGCTTGTGGTCCATACATCGGCGCAGCGAAACAGCGGCGCCTTCATTACCAGGTCCGGCGCTTCGAGCATCGTGCGTGCGCCGGTCGCCTGGATGCGCTGGAGCACGTGCGCTCCAGCAAGCACAGCGGCGTCGCGCTCCTTCGCCGCGGCATCGCTGAACACGCGCGCCGGGATATCGTCCTGAGGCAGACGATCCCACTGGTCGACAAAGCGCGGCACCCGCAACGACGGCATGAAAACCACATCGCCGGAGCCCAGCTTCGGCAGCATATGCTCGAGCGCCTGTCCCGCCACCTTGAGGCAACGCGGTGTTTGCTCGCGCCATGGCTGCAGGCTCAGGAAGGGACAGCCGCCGTTGTTGTAGAGGACGACGCGGGCACCGGTATCCAGCACGTAATCGCTGAACATCGTGCCGTAGGCCATGGCGTGCGAATCGCCGATCACGAACACATCCGGCGCCGTCACCGGACCGGTACAGGCCTTGCGTTCGAAGATCACCCGGAAGCCGTCGCCCACCGGCTCGCGAATCGGCGTCACGGAACATCCCGCCGCACTCGTGACCGTGGCTTTCCGCGACGGGTACCAATCCTCCGCGTGACGCGAAACGGAGCTGACCGAAAGCACGGGCTGGCGACGATCTACCCAGCTGCTGATCCACATGCCTGCGTAAAGCGCCACCACGCCACAGGCGACCACCGCGATGCGCGGCATGGCCTTGAGTCGCGGCGCCCGACGAACGGAAGTTTCAACGTAACGCCAGGACAGTACGGCGAGAATCACGGCGATCGCCAGCGCGGCGATACGCGTGGCAAGCGAACCCGTGCCGACGGTCCAGCGAAACAGGACGAACACCGGCCAGTGCCACAGGTAAAGCGAATAGGACAGCCGACCGATCCGAAGCATCGGATGCCAGGTCAGTGCGCGCACCAGCGGAAAGCTCATCGGCCGCCCGTGCAACAAGCCGAGCAAGGCCGCCGTGGCGAGCACCGGCAGCACGGCGCCGGGAGCGGGGAAGGTGCTCGGCTGGGACGTGAAAAGGCTTAGCAACAAGGCGATGGAGGCGAGGCCGGCCACCGGAAGCAACCAGCGAGGCGTTACCGGATCGAACGTGTCGAACCTGCGCCCCGCCATGGACATGCCCAGGTACAGCAACACGCCCACTGCCAACTCCCAGAACCGACTCGCCAGCAGGTAAAACGCTGCAGCGTGGTCGACCGACCCCATGCGCATGGCATGAACGAACGACCAGAGGCCACCGACAATGAAAGCCCCCGCGACGACGCTGCGCCAGCGCCCGCGAAAGCTCCACACCCAGAACAGGAGCGGGAACAACAGGTAGAACTGTTCTTCGACACCAAGCGACCAGGTATGCGTATACGGGTTGTACTCGGAGATCGGCGAGAAGTAGTCGTTGCCGTAGCGCGCCAGCATCAGGTTGCCGAAGCCGAAAAAGGCGTAGGTTCCTGTGCGCTGGTTGCTTTCGCTCAACCAGGCATCGGGGATGAACACCGCCGCGACCAGTCCGGTCACCAGCAGGCACACGATCAGCGCGGGGGCGATGCGCAACATGCGTCGCGACAGGAAGTAACTGATGAACGAGGGCAGCGACGTGCGCTCGCGCTCGCCGACCGAGGCCGCTACGACAAAGCCAGAGATCACGAAGAAGATGTCGACGCCCGCGAACCCGCCCGGCAACCATGCCGGATTCAGGTGATAGAGCACCACCGCGAGGACCGCGATGGCTCGCAGTCCGTCGACGTACGGGAGGTACGCGTGTCGTTGGGGGGTCGGTGTCATGAACGGTGGATTCGGTGCCCGGAATGGCAAGGTTACCAGACGGGACGCGCCCCTGAAAAAGTTGCCGCGTAGTCCTTCGCCGCCACGGATCCGCCTTTCGCGGCCATCTGGCGACCTGCTGATTACACGTCGACACCCCTAACTTGATGACGCCCCTGGAGGGCTCAACTAGTAAGAGGAAAAAGACCCATGGTGACTCGAATGGCACCTGGGCAGGTGCATTGGACAACGCCCGGCGCGCTCCTTCCGCTCTACCAGCGCCTGCGCGTCGTCCCCGTCTTCATGAGCCCCGTTGACAAGAACTTCGACCGCCGAGGTACCCCGCCGCACTGCTATGAGAACTGGAGAACATGCGAGGCGAAAACACGCCATCGACCTTAACAAACGCGCAAAAAAAGAGGCCTCCTTTCGGAGGCCCTTTTCATACACGCGGTAACGCTTTACCGCTTACTTGATCACGCTCTTGACCGCATCGACGATGTTCGGTGTCGTAATACCGAAGTGCTGGTAGAGGTCGTCGATCTTGGCGGAAGCGCCGAAGGTGGTCATGCCGATGACCTTGCCGTCCAGGCCGACGTACTTGAACCAGAAGTCCACGCTGGCCGCTTCGACGGCGACGCGTGCGCGGCACCACGACGGCAGGACGCCTTCACGATATTCGACCGGCTGTGCGTCGAACTCTTCCGTGCAGGGCATGGATACGACGCGGACCGGCACGCCCTGGTCGCCCAGCGCCTGCGCGGCTTCCACGGCGATACCGACTTCCGAGCCCGTGGCGATGATGATCGCCTTGAACTTCTCCGCCGGTTCCCAAAGGACGTAACCGCCCTTCTCGATGTTCGCCACCTGCTCGTCGGTGCGCGGATTATGCTTGAGGTTCTGGCGGGAGAAGATCAGACAGGACGGGTTACCCGCACGCTCGATCGCCACCTTCCAGGACACCGCCGACTCGACCGCATCGGCAGGGCGCCACACGCGGTTGTTCGGAATCAGGCGCAACGAACCCAGATGTTCGACCGGCTGATGGGTCGGGCCGTCTTCGCCCAGGCCGATCGAGTCATGCGTGTACACGTGGATGGCGTGAGCCGGAATCAGGCAGGACATGCGCACGGCGTTGCGGGCGTAGTCGGAGAACACCAGGAAGGTGGCGTCGTACGGAATGAAGCCGCCGTGCAGCGCGATACCGTTGGAGATCGCCGTCATGCCGAACTCGCGCACGCCGAAATGAATGTAGTTGCCTTCGGCACCGCCGGTGGCGATGTTCTTCGAGCCCTTCCAGATGGTCAGGTTCGACGGGGCCAGATCCGCGGAGCCACCGATGAGTTCGGTGAGCAGCGGGCCATAGGCGTCGAGCGACATCTGCGATGCCTTGCGCGAAGCGACGACCGGACCTTCGGTCTGCATCTTCTTGATGAAGGCGGCAGCGCCTTCCTTCCAGTTGACCGGCAGCTCACCGGACAGACGACGCTTGAGCTCGCTGGCGAGTTCTGGGAACGCCTTGGCGTAGGCGTCGAACTTGTCGTTCCAGGCCTTTTCGGAATCGGCACCGCTCTTCTTCGCGCTCCACGAGTCGTACATGGCCTGCGGGATTTCGAACGGACCGTATTCCCAACCCAGCTGCTTACGGGCGAGAGCAACCTCTTCCTTGCCCAGCGCGGCGCCGTGCGAGGATTCCTTGCCTTCCTTGTTCGGCGAACCGAAGCCGATGATCGTCTTGCAGATGACCAGCGAGGGCTTTTCGCTCTGCGAAGTGGCGGCGGCAAGCGCCTTCTTGATCGCGTCGGCGTCGTGCCCGTCGACCGGCTTGTCGTCGTCGCCGACGACCACGTTCCAGCCGTAGGCGCGGAAGCGCTCGGCGGTGTTATCGGTAAACCAGTCGTGGACTTCGCCGTCGATGGAAATGCCGTTGTCATCGTAAACCGCGACGAGCTTGCCGAGCTTGAGCGTGCCGGCAAGCGAGGACACTTCGTGCGAGATGCCTTCCATGAGGCAACCGTCACCCACGAACACGAAGGTGTGATGGTCGACGATGTCGTGGCCCGGGCGGTTGAAGCGCGCGGCGAGAACTTCCTCGGCGATCGCGAAACCGACGGCGTTGGCCAGGCCCTGGCCGAGCGGACCGGTGGTCGTCTCGATGCCGGGGGTGTGATGGAACTCCGGGTGGCCAGCGGTTTTTGAACCGAGCTGGCGGAAGCGCTTGAGTTCACCGATCGGCAGGTCGTAGCCGGTCAGGTGAAGCAGCGCGTACTGCAGCATGGAGCCATGGCCGTTCGACAGCACGAAGCGATCGCGATTGGGCCAATGCGGATTCGTCGGGTTGTGATGCAGGAAATCGCCCCACAGGACCTCGGCGATATCGGCCATACCCATCGGCATGCCCGGGTGGCCGGAATTGGCGGCTTCCACACCATCCATGGCCAGGGCGCGGATCGCGTTTGCGCGTTCGCGACGTGTCGTCATCGGCGTTCTCCAGTTAACAGGCGGCGGAAAAACCATGATTGTCGCGCATTGGTCGCAGCTTGTCGTGGACGTTCATGCTGCAAGCGCAAAGTTAACTCCGCCTTAATCTTTCCCTTCGCTTTTTTGAATCTCTTCAGGTTCGGAGGACTCTAATCGACCACGGCAGCCGATCTTCCCCCACCCCCACGGGTCGGTTGCCGCCCCGAAAATAAGAGGAACACTCCCATGAAAAAGGCAGCTCTTGCCCTTGCAGTTTCTTGCGTCTCGTTTGCGGCCATTCCGGCCTTCGCCCAGGACAGCAACCCGGCTGTCACCGGCAATTACCAGCCGAGCCAGGCCGTGGGTAGCGGTAACTGGTTCATCGGCGCCAACGTCGGTCGCACCAACGGTAGCGACACCGGCGGCTTCGGCAGCAATACCAGTGGGTTCAATCCCCTGCACGGCGAACAGGGTCGTCGCACCGGCTACGGTCTTCTCGGCGGTTACCGCTGGAAGGTCGGTCCCGATCTCGGCCTCGGCGTCGAGGCGGGCTACACGGATCTGGGCAATTTCCGCGTGAAGAACGCGTTTGAGGCGGACCAGGACGTCGACCAGAAGAAGACCAAGAACGCGCTGCGCGGTTGGATGCTCGGTGTCAACGGCAAGATCAACCTCGTGCCGGGCTGGTACCTCAGTGGTCACGGCGGTTACTTCCGCGCCAATGACAACAACAACAATTACAACAACAGCGTCGGCCAGGATCTCGGCTTCTCCAACGGCGGTCGCCCGAACCGCGGCAGCTGGTACGCCGGCGTCGGCACCGGCTGGGACATCAACGAGCACTTCGGTGTGGGCCTGACCTATGACTACTTCCATGCGAATGCGGGCAAGGTCATGGACAACGCCACGGGCGACACCAGCGTGGGCCTGAAGCGCTCGACCGGCATCGTTTCGCTGGCTGGCGAATACCGCTTCTGATCGAATGCCCGTTCGTTGTTTAGATGTGATGAGCCACGGCGCGAAATCGCCGTGGCTTAATCTTCTCTTAATAGTGAACTTATGGGTATTGAATCTATTGCGGCGACGCCGCATCTCATTTCTGGACGCACGGCACCCCCGCTCGTGTGTTGTGGCGAGTTGGCATCCCCATGCCACCCGCATCGAACGCATAAAGAATAAGCAGGAGTTTTCCCCATGAAAAAGACCCTCATCGCCCTTGGCCTCATGGCGGCCGGTATGGTTGCGGCCCCGGCTTTCGCGCAGGACGCCAGCGGCGCCGGCTTCTTCGTCAACGGCAGTGCCGGACGCGCGCAAGTGAACAAGGGCAATTACGACGGGCATGACGTCGCCTATGACATCAACGGCGGTTATCGCTGGGCTGTAAGCCCGTCGCTCGCGCTGGGTGTCGAAGGCGGTTACAACGACCTTGGCAACATCCACGCCAAGCACCTGGTCACCGGTGGCAACGCCATCGACGGCCGCAAGTCGAGCCTGCATGGCTGGACCGCCGGCGTGAACGGTCGCTTCAACATCGATCCGAAGTGGTACATCAGCGGCCGTGCCGGTCTCTACGCCTGGAAGGGCGACGGTGTGAGCCACGACGACATCACGCGCCACAACTTTGACAAGACCAGCTGGTATGCCGGCGCAGGCGTGGGCTACAACCTCACGCAGGACTTCAGCCTCGGCGTGAACTACGACCATTACGACGCGAAGAAGAACGGTCTCAACCTGTCCACGAACGTGGCCTCGGTGAGTGCTGAATACCGCTTCTGATAGAGCGGCTCAACGTGTAGCAAGAAAAAGGCCGGCGCCCTGGAGTGCCGGCCTTTCGCGTTACTGGAACCGGTACTCGGCGCGAAGGCCGGGGACCGTCACCCGCACATTTTCTTTCCGCAATTGGCCGAAAACCTGCCCCTTGACCTCGGGGTTGTATCGGTCGAACGAGAGCGCAATACCAAGCCGCGACGTAATGTCGTAGCCGAACGACAGGCCGTAGTAGTAGGACAGGCTCGTACGCTCGTATTTTTCATGGCTTTCAGATGAGGAGCCGCTGCTGAGCGTCGAGGCGCCGTCGACGTCAAGGCGGGACCGATAACGGGCAATACCGCCCCTGGCCGTTAGCGACCAGGCGTCACCGATGATCCAGCGACCGTTGAAGCCAACAAAAGGCGCTTGCGCCTTTTCGCGACGGTTCTCCCGGGAGTCGATGTACGAACCGATAAAATCCTGGTGTTGGCTATAGCGCGCGGTCGCATTGCCGAGGTCGACGTAACCTCCCTCGATACCGACCTTGATCGACTCCGACACAGGCCATCGGTACCCGCCCGAGATGCCGAATGCCTGATCGCTACGATCGGAATGATCGTCGCGCGTACCGATGAAAAGACCCGATGGACGAGGCATCAGCAGCTGATTCGAGGCGAACTGACTGCGGCCCGCCTGGACGGAGAGGAACGCTTCACCGGTCTCCGCGGTATCTGCGCGAACGGCAGAAGCTGCCGCAGTGGCGACCGTCAGGACCGCCGTAAGAAGAACTTTCTTCATGAATTTCCCTGTTCCGTTGCCCGCGTCCGTGCAAGACGCGAGGCCCCGCATGGCGGGACGGACGCGATTCTAACGCAACTACCAATCGTCGATTGCGAACCCCTATGCGGATTGGCAACGGGGCGGCCACAGTGCTTTAGTTCGGCTGATATTCCCAACGTTGATTGGCTGTTCCCTGGCAAGCGCCGACCTGGGTCTGCGCACCATTGATCTGGCCGTTGCCCGGGTCCTGCAGGCACATGTCCGAGTTCAACGCGCGGATCTCGCCGCGCAGGCGCCAGCGCTGGTTCGCCGCGCCCGTACAGTTCCACATCTGCAGAAGCGTGCCGTTTGTCATGCCGTATCCCGTTGCGTCCAGGCAAAGCCCACCGGCGCTTACGATGCTTCCGTTGGGGCCGAGGTGAAATGTCTGGTTTGGATTCCCCAGGCAATCCCACAGCTGGACCGGCGTTCCAAGCGAGTTACCTCCGCCTTGCACATCCAGGCACCGCCCGGTGTCGATGCGTATCTGGCCGGATGCTGGATAGAACATCCATCGTTGATTGGGCGATCCGACATCATCGTAAAGCTGTAGCCGCGTACCGTTTGCGCTGCCAAAGCTGATGGCGTCGAGGACGCGACCGCCGGCTGCGACTATCGCCGATTCATGGAACGACCACCGCTGGTTGGACGTCTTCTCTGGTGCAAACAGTTGCACCGGTGTACCGCTAGTGGTTCCGTATCCGGTCACATCCAGGACAAGGTCCGCGCCACCCCAGATCGTATCGTCGAACGGGTGCTGCACCCATTGCTGCTGGCGCAAGCCGTTGCAAGCCCATACCTGCACAGCGGTGCCATTGGCGGTGCTACCGCCGCGGCCGTCGAGGCAACGTCCATTCTGTCCGACGATCTGGCCGGGCTGCGACGTGTCGACAGGAGGTCCCACCGTCGCGCGGAATGTCGCCGCGATAGGCATGGTCTGGCTAAGGGTCCGTGCGACATCGGCGGAAGCCGCATCGCCGCAGGGAAGCCCTTTGCAGATGGAACGGTTGGGTGTCGAGTAAAGGCGTTCAGCTTCCTGCCCGTCGAGACCATAGGACATGACGTCGTAGAATCCCGCCGAATCGTTCCTGTATCCATACGAGAACGCAAACAGACCACCCGTCGAGTTGGTCTGGCGATTATGCTGCGCGCCGAGGTTATGCCCCATTTCATGAGCCAGCGTGGTCACGGCGCAATACGACGTGTAGCCGTTCCCCAGATCGACGGAACCATCGCCGATGACCGAGAACGCCTGGTCGGGCCCAGTCGTGGCGTAATTGGCCTGGGGGATGTAGGCGATGCCGCAGCCGTTCTGGCTGGTGTCGTAGCGCCGAACAAGCGATACGAGGTCCGCGCCGTACTGGTCGCGATAGAAGCGCAACGAGCCGGGAGTGGCTGCCGTGCTGCCCGATGCCAAGAGGCTGAGCGTGTCGCCATTGTCGCCCGTGTCCGGGTACGCGACCTCCATCGTGCCGACGAGTCTGAAATCGGCCTGCACATTGGAGTTCAAGAGAATGCTGTTGGCGTTGTCCACCAGGTTGGTGATAGCCGTCGTAGCCACGTCCGTACCGCCGCGATAGGCCGCATATCCGGTGGTGAACCCGATCATGACATCGACGGTAGGAATCGTGCCCGACAATGACGGAGCAGCCGACGTGACAACCGATGGCGAGGCAGATGCGGCCACGTTCGTTCCTCCAGCCGTGACCAGCGTGTCACCGCCGGGGCGCACGCCTTCCTTGAGCTGCGCCAGCGGCGCGGACGCGAGGTAGGTCTTGCCGTGAATGGTCGTCAACTTCAACTGCTGCCCGTTTACCGACGGAAGCGTGCCGAAGGTAGCGTTGGAGCCGAACGTAATGACGCTGTCCGTCTTGGTGTCGTCGCTATCTTCCCTGCCGATCCAGGTCCAGTTGCCGTCATCGTGCGTGATATGACGATCGTAGGCGAGGGACACCTTCGTTCCATCCGGCGTCACCAGTGTCATCCGCCCCGAGAGTGCGGCGGCGAGCGCCTGGTCCACGTCGATCTTCACGGGGTACAGGGTGTAGCCGTCCTCTTTCTGCGGCGTCACCTCCTGGTTGTACGTGAAGAGAGGCGGCGGTTCGGCACCCGGCGTGGCCGTTATGGAGGCCAGCCCCACAGGTACACCCGCCGTCCGCCGCTGTGCCGGGAGCGGTGTGGAAACGACCCGTGACGGCGTGCTGGCGGCAGACACTGGCTTCGACGCACTACCCTGCCCCACAAGCTTCGCCGGCGGCGCCACCGCCACCCATGCTGCAACCAGCAGCACGCCCCCCAACGCCAACCCCAATGCGAGTCGATCCTTGCGCTTCATCCGTCCCCCCCCAGGCATTTCTTTCGATAATAAAGAAAAACGCCGGGATGAACCCGGCGTCTGTCTTCACAAATGTGCTTTCGATCAGCCGCGCTTGGTCCAACGACCCAGTGCAGCGTCGCCATTTTCCTTGGCGCGCTCACGCACAACCTTCTGCGCCTTCTCGTAGTTACCCGTCAGGTCCTTCGACCAGACGTTCAGCGCCTCGGCAACGAGCGCGCGCCCGTAAGAGAAGCTGACCGGCCACGGATGCGGGCCCAGCTTGTTGATAAGGTCCAGGTGCTCGGTGGCCTGCTCGTCGCTCTGGCCGCCCGAAAGAAACACGATGCCCTGCACGCTTGCCGGCACCGTGGTACGGAGGACGCGCACGGTCTCTTCGGCGACCTGTTCCGGCGTAGCCTGCTCATCCGCGGGCGCATTCTTGCCCGGAATTACCATGCTGACCTTCAGGATGAGGCCTTCGAGCATGACGTTATGCGCATACAACGCATTGAAGAGGCTGCGCAGCACGGCTTCGTGCACTTCGTAGCTCACGTCGATGTCGTGCGTGCTCTCCGGACCGTCCATGACGATTTCCGGCTCGACCATCGGCACCAGACCGGCTTCCTGGCACAACGCGGCGTAGCGAGCCAGATTCTCCATGTTGGCCTCGATGGCCGTGGAGCTCGGGTTGTCGTCGGTGATGTTGATCACTGCGCGCCACTTGGCGAACTGCGCGCCGAGCTGCGCATATTCCTTGAGGCGGTCACGCAGGCCGTCGAGGCCTTCGGTGATGACGTCGCCCGGGAAACCCGCCAGCGGCACCGGACCCTTGTCGACCTTGATGCCCGGGATGATGCCGGCCTTCTTCATGGCGTCGACGAGCGGCGTGCCGTCGCTGGTCTTCTGGCGAATGGTTTCGTCAAACAGGATGGCACCGGAAATGTGCTCACCCAGGCCGGGCGCGGTCAGCAGCAACTCGCGATAGCGACGACGATTTTCCTCGGTGTTCTCGACACCGGCGGCTTCGAAGCGCTTCCTGATGGTGTTGGTGGATTCGTCGACGGCAATGATGCCTTTCCCCGTGGCCACCATCGCCAGCGCGACCTGATCGAGATTTTCGATGCTCATGACAACTCCGTTTAGGTGTAGTGGTATGCAAAAACCGGCGGAGTATAAGGGACGACTCCGCGAAAACCGTTGTGCGGCGCGATCAAGTGGTCTGGTAGCCCGGCAGCTTGCACTTGTCCAGGATCGCCGTTTTCTTAGCGGGATCTTCCGGCAGGTTGAAGCCGGTCACGTAGTAGGTCTGCACCGGTACGGCCGTGCCGTTCTGGGAGCCCTTCACGTAGGTGAGCTGCTTGACGATGCTCACGCCGACCTGGCCGAGGTCGCCTGCGGGGACCACCTTTTCAATCTTGGCGTTCTGCGTGCGGCCGTCGGAGCCGATCATGTAGCTCACTGCGACGCAGGTGGGCTGGTCGAGGTTCTTGCCGGTGTTGGGAACGTCGGGATTGACCGACTTGTTGGTCAGGAACCAGTAACCGGTCAGGCGCTCGGGGGCGACACGGCGGAGGTTCTGCGCCTCGGCGGCGCCGGCGACCAGCAGAAGAACGGTGGCGGCAATGGCGCCGGTACGGAGCTTGAGTCGGATCATGACGCCCTCGGTGATTTGCCAGGACCTCAAGTTTAACCCTGCGCACGCATGCGATGCGTGTGAAATCGTGCGGTGGCAGAGCATCGCCGCTGAAGCGGCTCCCACACAGGACCTGCGCAGGTCTTGTGTGGGGCCTTGTGTGGGGCCTTGTGTGGGGCCTTGTGTGGGGCCTTGTGTGGGAGCCGCTTCAGCGGCGATGAGGGTTACCTCACCCTGGTTTTCGCCGATGAATCGGCTCCCACAAGAGCCGGCCTTAAAGGTCGCGCAGGCTGTCGGCGATGCCGTCTTCGCCGACGACGAGCAGCTTCAGCGTGTTGGTACCGCCGCCACGGCCGATGTGGTCACCGTGGGTCAGGATGACGCGGTCGCCCTTGGCCAGCTTGCCCAGCGCGAACAGGTGCTGGAGCGCGGCGCGTGCGGTGTGCGCCGGGTCGAGGTTGCTCTGCTCGAAGTCCACCGGCTGCACGTCGCGCAGCATGAGCATGCGGCGGCGGGCCATGTCCGACGGGGACATCGCGTAGATGGGCACGGCGAAGCGATAACGCGACAGCCACTGGGCGGTCGCACCGGACTCGGTCAGGGCGACGATGGCGCGCACGCCCACCTGGGCTGCCAGCAGCATCGCGGCCAGCGCGATGGCCTGGTCACTGCGATCCAGAGAGTGGGTGTCCGGGCGCAGGTCGTCGCGCGGCTCGAACTGACGCTCGGCACCGAGACAGATACGACGCATGGCGGCGACGGCCTTGTCCGGATGCGCACCGGCGGCGCTTTCTTCCGAAAGCATCACGGCGTCGGTGCCGTCGATGACGGCATTGGCCACGTCGAGCACTTCGGCGCGGGTCGGGATGGGCGCGCGGACCATGGACTGCAGCATCTGCGTCGCGGTAATCACCGAGCGGTTGCGCTGCACGGACTCGCGGATGATCTTCTTCTGCAGACCCGGCAGCTCGGCATCGCCGATTTCCACACCGAGATCACCGCGAGCGACCATCACCACGTCGGACGCGTCGATGATTTCACCGAGGACGGGAATGGCGTCGGCGCGCTCGATCTTGGAGACAATGGCGGCATCGCCACCGGCTTCGCGCATCAGGCGACGGGCTTCATGCAGGTCTTCAGCGCAACGGACGAAGGAGACGGCAAGGAAGTCGGCACCCATCTCGGCGGCCAGCTTGATGTCGTTGCGGTCCTTGTCGGAAAGCGCACTGACGCTGAGGCCACCGCCCTGGCGGTTGAGGCCCTTGCGCGCGGACAGACGGCCACCGATGACGACACGGGTGCGGATTTCGCTGCCCGCAATCTCGATCACCGAAAGGGCGATCAGGCCGTCGTCGAGCAGCAGCACGTCGCCGGCAACCACGTCCTTGGGCAGGTCGTAATAGCTGACGCCCACACGCGCCTGGTTACCAGCCGGAGCATCCGCGCGGCAGTCGAGCACGAAGCTGTCACCGGCCATGAGGTCGATCGGGCCGTCGGCGAACTTCTCGATGCGGATCTTCGGACCCTGCAGGTCAGCCAGGATGCCGACCTCGCGACCCACCTTGTCCGCTGCCGCGCGGACCGCGGCGGCGCGGGCGCGATGGTCGTCCGGGGTGCCATGCGAGAGATTCAGGCGGACGATGTCCACGCCCTCCTCGAGGATTTTCTCGAGCATGCCCGGCGCGTCCGTGGCGGGTCCGAGGGTGGCGACGATCTTGGTGCGGCGAACCTGGATATCGGTCATTTTTTTAGTCCAGCGTATGGTTGAGCAAGTCGGCGAGACGCTTTCCCGCAATGCGCAGGCGTGTCTCGGCGACCGGAAGGTATTTGGCCACGTAGGCATCGTCGACCGCGTGGTTGTCCGGGTAGAACCCGTTGGCGGCGACGATCGAGCAGGATTCCTCGGCCCACTGGGCGTACGGGTTGTCCAGCGGTGGAATCGGCTTGGGCAACGTTACCGGGCCCTGGGCGGCAAGGCGGTCGGTATAGGCAGGCCACTGGAGGTCGCGGGTGTAGAGCATGCCGGAGTCCCAGACCTTGTGCAGGTTGGAACCCTTGCCATCGAACTGCACCTGGAAGTCGTTGCCGCCCTTGTCGTCGCGGTTGCCGGCGTGGAGCGGCTGGTGCACGTCGCCCACGAAGTGGACGACGAACTTCAGCGCTTCGGCGCGCTCGGCATTGGATTTGTGGCGGTCGCCGAGGATGGCGACGTACTTTTCCAGGCCGCCGACGACGCATTGGCCGTCCTTGCAGTCCAGGGGCGGCACATAGACGCACTTGCCGTCAGGGAAGTCCATGTAGTGCAGCTTGGCCGTGGCCTTGCCCAGCTCTTTCTGGTCAGGGTCGTTGCGCAGGTGGTCGGGCCAGCTGGCGACGTCAGCCAGGGAATCGGAGCCGTCGGCCTTCAGAAGGCGCTCCACTTCGGCCCTGGCCGAGGGGTCGAGCTGGCGCCAGGCCAGTTCGGCGACGATACGGTGGCCGATGTCGCCCCAGGCCTGCACGGTGCTGGCGAAGACGGGGACGGTGAGGGCCAGGAAGGCGGCTAGCGCGCGCTTATGAGTCGTTTTCATGGAGCTGTAAACGTTTCCGGACGGGCGAACGGCCAAGTGTGCCACAGCCGGACTGAGACCCGGATGACAGATCGCGGCGGCGCAGCAAGCCGGCCCCTGCGACCTTCCGTTACCATGGACGTTTACGCCACCCGCCCTTACCTAGTCAGCACATCCCATCCGGAGGCTTGCCCTATGACCATCAAGGTCGCCATCAACGGTTACGGTCGCATCGGTCGCAATATCCTGCGCTCGCTTTACGAAGCCAACAAGAATGGCCAGGACATCCAGATCGTCGCGGTCAACGATCTCGGCGATGCCAACACCAACGCCCACCTCACCCAGTACGACACGGCGCACGGCCGTTTCCCGGGTGAAGTCTCGGTTGACGGCGGCGACCTGATCGTCAACGGCGACCGCATCAAGGTCTTCGCCGAGCGCGACCCCTCCAAGCTGCCCTGGGGCGAGCACGGCGTCGACGTGGTGCTGGAGTCCACCGGCTTCTTCACGTCCAAGGCCAAGGCCAGCGCGCATATCGCCGGCGGTGCCAAGAAGGTGATTATCTCGGCACCGGGCGACAAGGACGTGGACGGCACCTTCGTCATGGGCGTCAACGACGACAAGCTGACCTCGAAGCTCGAAGTCATCTCCAACGCGTCGTGCACCACCAACTGCCTGGCTCCGCTGGCCAAGGTGCTGCACCAGAAGATCGGCATCGTGCACGGGCTGATGACCACCATCCACTCGTACACCAACGACCAGGTGCTGACCGACGTCTACCACTCGGACCTGCGCCGCGCCCGTAGCGCCACGCACAGCCAGATCCCGACCAAGACCGGCGCTGCCGCCGCGGTCGGCCTGGTGCTGCCGGAACTCAATGGCAAGCTCGACGGCTTCGCCATGCGCGTGCCGACGATCAACGTATCCGTGGTCGACCTCGTCTTCACCGCCGCCCGCGCGACGACGAAGGAAGAGATCGATGCCATCATCAACGAAGCCGCCAACGGCGCGCTGAAGGGCATCCTCTCGGTGAACACGCAGCCGCTGGTGTCGATCGACTTCAACCACAACCCGCACTCGTCGATCTACGACGCGACGCAGACGCGCGTCATGGAAGGCACGCTGGTCAAGGTCCTGTCGTGGTACGACAACGAGTGGGGCTTCTCGAACCGCATGCTCGACATGACCAAGGCGCTGATGGCTGCCAGGTAATCTGGCTGCTCCCGCTGTTGTAGGAGCCGATTTATCGGCGAAAGAAGGCCCGCACGGCAACGTGCGGGCCTTCTTTTGTTTACGAGGAGTTGCCCCGCTGCCACGCTTCTGTAGGAGCCGCTTCAGCGGCGATGGGTGTTAGCGGCAACCTGGCCCGCTGCCGCGGATCGCAGATAAATCGGTTCCTAAAGCTACCGGAGTGCACCGCGCGGGCTTACCACGGGGCACCGACTACGATGGTCTGGGCTAACTGGAACAACCCTGCCACGGGCTTGGTGAAAGGCCCCTCCGGATTACCGGGCGCGACGCGAAAAACGTAGTTGCCCCTGCCGATCCAACGCACACTGGTCTGGTGCGTATGACCTGGAGTCCCGCAATCCACTAGATGCGCTTCGCTTTCCTCGCCGCTACTCACCCAGAGGCAGCTGTGCTGGGTAACCGGCTGCGTGGAAGATTGATCCCACCGCCAGTGAATGTTGGCGTCGCCGAGAGTACCGACAGGTACGCTCACGACCTGTGGTGACGCAGTCACGCTACCCACCGGTGGTGGGCAGTTGTGATAACACCGAATATCACGACTTCGCATTGCTCGAGCCCCACCATCGCCGGGAGGAACAGACAGAGCGTAAGTGAGCTCAGTCCTTTGCTGTGGAGAAGGGTCATAAACACGAGGCTTGCCATCGACTAGTTTCGTGGTGCGCGAGATGGCGTCGGCGATCACATCATCATGCCCGCCACCCTCTGACCTGAGTGGACCGCAAAGCCAAATGATTACGGCGATCACGGAACATCCGATGATCCAACATATCGCCTTCATGCGTTAATCCTAGTTGGAGGATCACCACACCGTATCCCGTCAAAGTTGTTTCGAATGTAGGCATTTTCTGTATCAGACGTAGGGGTCTCTAACTCTTGCCGTACAAACCCTAGGTCCGCTTGCGCAAAGGCCTGCGCATATCCGCGCAGGCCCACCAACAGGCCCCTGACCTTTACTGAGCAATGCCGACCACCGTCGTCTGGGCGACCGTTCGAAGCGCGCTAATCGGCCTCGTATAGGGCCCGCTGGGGTTCCCCGGCGCCACGCGGAAGGTCTGTACGCCAACACCGATCCATGAGAAGTTCTGCGAGTAGGTGTGGCCCGGATGCTCGCACTGAAGCACGCGCGCAACGGTTTCCTCTGCCCTACTAATCCAAAGGCAGCTGTATTCAGCCACAGGTTTACTGCGCGATTGGTTCCAACTCCACCGGATCGTGGCATTGCCTGTTCCGCTCGCTGGAACAACAACTTGGGCTGGCGCGGAAACGCTTCCCACAGGGGCCGGACAGTTGTACAAGCACGGACTGGCCTTAGGGCGCCACATGCCAGCACCGATTGCGGGCGCGCTTACAAACATGAGCGTTATTACAGCTAAACGTGTGACGGTCATCCGTTCATCCTTGTCTATAATAGGAACTCCAGATCCGTGCTTCATTCAGACGGATTGGAGAACATCAAGATAGGCGTCGGACATCGTCTTCGATGCAAGCGCAAGCTGTCTTATGCGTAGGCAAGAATTGCAAAAAAAGGAGGGCCTGCACGGCAACTTGCAGGCCCTTTCGTTTCAGCCGACAGATTTCTTTAGGAACCGATTCATCGGCGAAGGGTGCTCGCGGCAACCTGGCCCGCTGCCGCGGGATTGCCGCTGAAGCGGCTCCTACAGTTTTTCGATGACCTGCTCGATTGCGCCGAAGATCGTCGCACCGTTCGCGTCGGTGACGTCGATCTTCACCGTGTCGCCGAACGAAAGGAACGGCGTGCTCGGCTTGCCGTCACGCAGGGTTTCCACGGTGCGCTGTTCGGCCAGGCAGGACGCGCCCTTGCCCGTATCTTCGTTGGCAATGGTGCCGGAGCCGACCAGCGTGCCGGCAGTCAGCGGACGCGTCTTCGCAACATGCGCTACGAGCTGCGAGAAATCGAACTGCATGTCGACGCCGCATTCGGCTTCGCCGAACCACTTGCCGTTGATCCAGGTGCGCATCGGCAGGTGCAGCTTGTCGTCGATCCAGGCATCGCCCAGTTCATCCGGTGTCACGAACACGGGCGACAGCGCGGAACGCGGCTTGGACTGCACGAAGCCAAAGCCCTTGGCGAGTTCGCCGGGAATCAAACCTCGCAGCGAGACGTCGTTGACCAAGCCGACCAACTGGATGTGAGCAGCGGCCTGCGCCGGCGTCACGCCCATGGGAACGTCGTCGGTGATCACGAGCACTTCGGCCTCCAGGTCGATCCCGAATTCCTCGCTCCCGACGACCACCGGATCGCGGGGGCCAAGGAAGCCAGCACTGGTCGCCTGGTACATCAGCGGATCGGTATAGAACGACGCCGGCACCTCGGCGCCACGCGCCCTGCGCACGCGCTCGACGTGCGGCAGATACGCGCTACCGTCGACGAACTCATACGCGCGCGGCAGCGGCGCGGCGAGCTTGCTCATGTCGAGGTCGAAAGCGCCCTGCGCGTTACCGTCGTTGAGATCTTCCGACAGCGCATTGAGACGCGGTGCGATGCTGCTCCATTCATCCAGCGCAGCCTGCAGGGTCGGCGCGATGCCGGTAGCCTTGACGGCGCGCGAGAGGTCACGGCTGACGACGATGAGCGTGCCGTCGCGGCCGCCTTCCTTAAGCGAAGCGAGTTTCATGCGATTCCTTTTCGATCAGGCCGACGGCGGTGTGAAGTGTTTCTTCAGCCCGCGCCAGCATTCGTAATAATTGCCCTGAAGCGTCGGCGATTCGAGCGCCTGGCGGGTCGGGCGGATGACCTTGCGCGTCTCGAACATGAAGGCCATGGTGCCAACGACATGATCGGGACGGGAGACGTCGGCGTTCGATGCTTTCTCGAAGCTCGCCGCATCCGGACCGTGGCCACTCATGCAGTTGTGCAGGCTTGAACCGCCGGGCACGAAACCACCCTGCTTCGCATCGTACGCGCCATCGATCAGGCCCATGAACTCGCTGGCCACGTTGCGGTGGAAGTAAGGCGGGCGGAAGGTGTGCTCGGCGACCAGCCAGCGCGGCGGGAAGATGGCGAAGTCCATGTTCGCCGTGCCCGGCGTGTCGCTTGCCGAGGTGAGCACGGTGAAGATCGACGGATCCGGATGGTCCACGGCGATCGAGCCGATGGTGTTGAAGCGGCGCAGGTCGTACTTGTACGGCGCGTAATTGCCGTGCCAGCCAACCACGTCCAGTGGCGAGTGATCGATGCTGGCCGACCACAACACACCCTGGAACTTGGCCACCAGCGCGAAGTCGCCGTCGAGGTCTTCGAAGGCGGCGACCGGTGTCAGGAAATCGCGCGAATGCGCGAGCCCGTTCGCCCCGATCGGCCCGAGATCCGGAAGGTGCAGCGGCGCGCCGAAATTCTCGGCGACATAACCACGGGCTTCGCCGTCGGGAAGCTCCACGAGAAAGCGCACGCCGCGCGGCACGACCGCGATTTCCAGCGGTTCGACCTCGACCACGCCAAGCTCGGTGCGGATGCGCAGGCGACCCTGCTGCGGCACGATGAGCAACTCGCCGTCCGCGTTGTAGAAGTAGCGCCCCTGCATGGAGCGATTGGCGCAGTACAGGTGGATACCCACGCCAGCCTGCTCTTCCGCACCGCCGTTACCGCCGAGCGTGACCAGGCCCTCGACGAAGTCCGTCGGCTGCGACGGCATCGGCAACGGGTCCCAGCGCATCTGGTTCGGCGTGGCCGGCGCTTCGTGGAAGCGGTTGTGGAAGGTGGCGTGCGGCAGCTCGGCAAACGGCGAATGCTGCGCCGCCGGGCGAATGCGGTACAGCCAGCTGCGCCGATTGCGATGGCGCGGCGCGGTGAACGCGCTGCCGGAAAGCTGTTCGGCGTAGAGACCGTGCTCCACCCGCTGGGGGGAATTCTGGCCGGTAGGCAGCACGCCGGCCACGGCTTCCGTGGCGAACTCGTTGCCGAAGCCGGTCTGGTAACCGCGCGTATCGTCGGTGTGGCTCATCGGGGGGATCCTTGGGATGAACGCATCGCGGCGCGGTCCGTCTCGGGACCGCGCCGCGCTTAGTCTACCTTCGCGAGCGCTCCGCGCTCAGAGCACGCCGCGGCGCATCTGGTCGCGTTCGATGGATTCGAACAGCGCCTTGAAGTTGCCGTTGCCGAAGCCTTCATTGCCCTTGCGCTGGATGATCTCGAAGAAGATCGGACCGATGTTGTTCTGCGTGAAGATCTGCAGCAACAGCTTCTTCTTGGTCTCGTCGTCGGCGTCGATCAGGAGCTTGTTCTTCTGCAGGCGCGGAATGTCCTCGCCATGATCCGGCACGCGGATGTCGATCACTTCGTAATACGTGTCCGGCGTCTCGAGGAAGGCCACGTCCAGCGCGCGCATGGCTTCCACCGACTCGTAGATATTGTCGGTGAACAGCGCGATGTGCTGGATGCCTTCGCCGTTGTACTCGCGGATGTATTCGTTGATCTGCGACTTCTCGTCCGCCGATTCGTTGAGCGGGATGCGCACCATGCCGTCCGGCGCGGTCATCGCCTTGGACACCAGGCCGGTCTTCGCGCCCTTGATGTCGAAGTAGCGGATCTCGCGGAAGTTGAACAGACGCTCGTAGTAGTCCGACCACTTCTGCATGTTGCCGAAGTGCAGGTTATGGGTCAGGTGGTCGATGAAGGTCAGGCCGAAACCCTTCGGATGACGGTCCACGCCCGGAATGAACTCGAACTCGCTGTCGAACACGTCACCCTTGGCGCCGTAGGTGTCGATCAGGTACAGCGCGCAACCACCGATGCCCTGGATGGTCGGCACGTTCAGTGCGAGGGTGTCGGCCTTGTGCTCGACCTTCTCCGCACCGTTGGACAACGCGGTGGCCTGCACGTCCGTCGCCGGGCGGTTGAAGCGGATAGCGAAGCCACAGGCGCTCGGGCCGTGCTCGGCGGCGAAGTCGGAGGCGAACGAGTCCGGCTCTTCGTTGACCAGGAAGTTGCACTCGCCCTGGCGATACAGGGTGATCTTCCTGGTCTTGTGCTTTGCCACCGCCGAAAAGCCGAGCTTCGGGAACAGCGTGTGCAGCAGGGTCGGATCCGGCGCGGCGAACTCGACAAACTCGAAGCCATCGACACCCTGCGGGTTTTCGAAGGTGGTGACTTCCATACCGATATTGGGCTGGGCGCTCATAGGCGATACTCCTGGCATTGGGCACGGCTTGCGCCGACTACTCTTACGTTATAGTTTCACTTGTAACCAATTGCAAGGACCAGCACAGCATGACCCCAGAAACCGTTGCCGCCCATGCCCCGCTGGAGCTCGAGCATTTCCTGCCATACCGCCTGTCCATCCTGTCGAACACGGTGAGCCAGTCGATCGCCACGGAATACCAGGACCGCTTCGAGCTGAGCATGACGGAATGGCGTGTGATGACCATCCTGGCGCGGTTTCCGGAGATCTCAGCACGTGAAGTGGTGGACAGAAGTGCCATGGACAAGGTGGCGGTGAGCCGCGCCGTCGCACGGCTGGTCAACGCGGGCCGGGTGGACCGCGGCATCCACGACGGTGACAAGCGCCGCTCGGTGCTGAAGCTGTCCGAGGCTGGCTGGGCGATTCACGACGAGGTCGCGCCGCTGGCTCGTGCGCACGAGCGGGAGTTGCTGGCGCGCCTCGACCAGGGCGAGCAGGCGCAGTTGAACAGCATTCTGGACAAGCTACTGGCGACCTGAAGGGGGCTAGTTCCGTGTGGGAGCCGCTTCAGCGGCGATGCTTCTGGCAAGAGCATCGCCGCTGAAGCGGCTCCCACATTTATTTCACGCCGTGCATCAGGCGGTTGATCAGCGGAGCGATGAGGAACAGCACGATGCCGGCGCCTACCAGCAGTTCGAAGCTGAAGGTGAAGCCGCTGAGCGCCGAGCCCACCGTCATGCCGGTTTCGCCGCTGATGTGGCCGGCGAGCAGGCCCGAGAGGTTATTGCCGATGGCCGTGGAGAGGAACCAGCCACCCATGGCCAGACCGACCACGCGCATCGGTGCCAGCTTGGTCACCATGGACAGGCCGATGGGTGACAGGCAGAGCTCACCGATGGTCTGCAGCACGTAGCACGCCGCCAGCGGCCAGAACGGGATGAGGCCATCGCCGCCGACCAGGCTCTGCAGCGCATACATCAGTACCAGGAAGGCCAGCGCGTTGAAGATCAGGCCGAGGCCGAACTTGCGCGGAATCGACGGCTCCAGGCGATGCCTTGCAGACCAGCCCCAGGCCAGCGCCACCAGCGGTGCGAAGACCAGGATCGCCGCCGAATTCACCGACTGGAACCAGCCGGTCGGAAACTCCCAGCCGCCGAACATGTGCCGGTCGACGATGTTCTGCGCGAGGAAGTTGAACGAGCTGCCGGCCTGCTCGAAGAACATCCAGAACAGCACGTTGAAAGCGAACAGCAGCAGCATCGCGATAACGCGATGGATCTGGATGCGGTCGTGGCGTACGGCCTCGATCACGAGCATCACGGCCACACCGATGAACAGCGCACCGAGCAACCAGGCGATGAAGATCGCGCCGGCCTTGGCCATCAGCAGGTACACCAGCGGAATGGCGACGAGAATGCCGATGATGACGCCGATCAGGTTCTTGCCCTCATGGCGCTCCGGCGGCGGCAGGCCGACGCCCTTGAGCTGGCGCTTGCCGATCAGGAACCAGATGAAGCAGACCACCATGCCGAAGCCGGTCGCGGCGAACACGGCCTTGTAGTTGTCCTGCAGCGGCGTGTCGGTCAAGACCGAAGCGAGCCAGCCGGTGACCAACGGGGCGAGGAAACCGCCCATGTTGATGCCCATGTAGAAAATGGTGAAACCGCGGTCGCGACGGTCGTCGCCGACCGGGTAGATCTGGCCCACCAGCGACGAGATATTCGGCTTGAACAGGCCGTTACCGACGATCACCGTGGCCAGGCCGATGAGGAAGATGTCCTGGTTGGGCACCATCACCATGAACAGGCCCGCGCCCATCACCGCCGCGCCGACCAGGATGGAGCGCTGGTAACCGAGGATGCGGTCGGCCACATAGCCACCGAAGATCGCCGAGGCATAGACCAGCGCGAGGTATGAGCCGTAGGTGCGGCTGGCATAGCCCTGCCCTGCCTGATCGCCGTGGAAGAACTGCGCCACGATGTACAGCGTGAGCGCCCAGCGCATGCCGTAGAACGCGAAGCGCTCCCAGAACTCGGTCATGAACAGCATCCACAAGGGACGCGGGTGACCCAGAGTCTGCGGGTAGTCGGGCACGGGCCGGGCGGTGGCTGGGGCGGTCGGTGTCATGCAGTTCCCTTGGGCGTGAAGACGCTTCGTGCAGGGTGTTTAACCGTCCGGGCAGCCGCCCGTCAAATATTTACGTTCCCAGGATGGTGCGTACTTCGATCAGTTCCGGGAAGAAACTCTGTTCCAGCGCCTTGCGCAGGAAGGCCACGCCGGACGAACCGCCGGTGCCGGCGCGGAAGCCGATGATGCGCTCCACGGTCTTCATGTGGCGGAAGCGCCAGAGCTGGAACGATTCTTCGATGTCGACCAGTTCCTCACTGAGATGATACTCAGGCCAATGATGGGCGGTGTCTTCGTAAATCCGCTTGAACACGGGCAGCAGCGCGGGCTGGCTTCGCCAGGGCTGGGTCAGGTCGCGCTCCAGCAGGTCGACCGGGACCGGATGGCCGCGACGTGCCAGGTAACGGAGGAACTCGTCGTAGAGCCCCGGCGCCTCGAAGATCGCCTTGAGGCGCTCATGGGCGACGGCATCGTGCTCGAACACCCGGAGCATGTCGGCGTGCTTGTTGCCCAGCAGGAACTCCACCATGCGGTACTGCAGGGACTGGAAGCCCGACGAAGGGCCCAGCACGTCGCGGAACTGCAGGTATTCGGCCGGCGTGAGGGTTTCCAGCACGCCCCACTGCTCGTAGAGCTGGCGCTGGATGGCCTTGACCCGGGCGAGAATCTTCAGCGTGCCGTCCACGTCATCCGCGCGAAGGTGCGCCAGGGCGGCGTCCAGCTCGTGGATCATCAACTTAAGCCACAGCTCGGAGGTCTGGTGCTGGACGATGAAGAGCATCTCGTCGTGGTGCGCGGGCTGGCTGCGGGGTACCTGGGCACTGAGCACCTGGTCCAGCCTGAGGTACTCGCCATAGGTAAGGCGACCGTCGAGATCGGTGCGGATACCGGGTTCGAGGTCGCGCTGGGAATTGGCCATGGACGATTTCACATTCAGGGTGGACCGGCCACAAACGGCGCCGTGGCGCGGTTTCGGGACTGGAGATGGCCGGTTCTATGCTGCGCCGTGCCTTGCCGGGCCATAATACCCCTGATATCTAGTCCGGCTCGCAACAACCCGAAAGTCGCTCGTGCCCCACTGGATGGGCCCGTCCGCTTCCCCAATCGTGCGTGTCGTTTCTAACCCTTCCCCTGGGAGCGAGTCGTGTCCATCGCCGCCAAGTTCGAAATCGAATATCTGCAATACCTTGACCAGGACGGCAAGGAAACCGGAAAGGAACTCCCCGCATTCGCCAAGGACCTCGACCACATGGTCGAGCTCTACAAGCTGATGGTGTCCACGCGGGTGTTCGACGCCAAGTCGATCGCCCTGCAGCGCACCGGCAAGCTCGGCACCTACGCCTCCTGCCTCGGCCATGAAGCCGCGCACGTGGGCATCGGCAGCGCCATGCGCCGCGAAGACTCGCTGGCCGTGTCGTACCGCGAGTACGGCGCCCAGCTGTACCGCGGCGTGAAGCCGCGCGAGGTCTACACCTACTGGGGTGGCGACGAGCGCGGCAATGATTTCGCCGACGCCCCCGCCCACGACTTCGCCTGGTGCGTGCCCATCGGTACGCAGTGCCTGCACGCCGCCGGCTCCGCGCTGGCGTTCAAGATCCGCAAGGAGGCCCGTGTGGCCGTTTGCACGATCGGTGACGGCGGTTCGTCCAAGGGCGACTTCTACGGCGCGATCAACGTGGCCGGCGCGCAGCAGCTGCCGATGGTCGCCGTGATCGTGAACAACCAGTGGGCGATCTCGGTGCCGCGTCGCATCCAGAGCGGCTCCGGCACGCTCGCCCAGAAGGGTATCGCCGCCGGCCTGCCCTGCATCCAGGTGGACGGCAACGACATCATCGCCGTGCGCGCCGCCATGGAGATCGCGCTCGAGCGCGCCCGCTCCGGCCAGGGCGCCAGCGTGATCGAAGCGGTGACCTACCGCCTCGGCGATCACACCACCGCCGACGACGCCCGCCGTTACCGCGGCGAGCAGGAAGTGAAAGACGCCTGGGAACGCGATCCCATTCCGCGCCTGCGCAAGTGGCTCGAAGGCAAGGGCAAGTGGGACGAAGCGAAGGAAGAGGCCTGGAAGGTCGAGTGCGACGACTGGATGGACAACGAGGTCAATGCGTACCTGGAAACGAAGAACCAGCCGGCAACGGCGATGTTCGACTATCTGTACGCCGAACTCCCGGCCGACCTCGAAGCGCAGCGCGAGCTTGTCGCTTCCCTCGATCGCACGTCGTAAGGAATTCTTCCCATGGCACAAATCACTCTTATCGAAGCAGTGACCCAGGCGCTCGCCTACGAGATGCGCAACGACGAAAGCGTCGTGGTGCTCGGTGAGGACGTCGGCGTCAACGGCGGCGTGTTCCGCGCCACCCAGGGCCTGCAGGAACAGTTCGGCGAAATGCGCGTCATCGACACGCCGCTGGACGAAGCCACCATTGCCGGCCTGACCATCGGCCTCGCCGTGCAGGGCATGAAGCCCGTCGCGGAAGCCCAGTTCGAAGGCTTCATCTACCCGATGATGGAGCACATCGCCTGCCACGCTGCCCGCATGCGCAACCGCACGCGCGGCCGCATGACCGTGCCGGCCGTGTGGCGCGCCCCGTGGGGCGGCGGCATCCGTGCACCGGAGCATCACTCCGAGGCGAACGAGCACCTGTTCACCAACATCCCGGGCCTGCGCGTGGTCATGCCGTCGTCACCGGCGCGTGCCTATGGCCTGCTGCTCGCCGCCATCCGCGATCCGGATCCGGTGATCTTCTTCGAGCCCAAGCGCATCTATCGCCAGTACAAGGAAGAAGTGCCCGATGACGGCGAGGCACTGCCGCTCGACGTCTGCTTCGTGCTGCGCGACGGTACCGACGTGACCCTGGTGACCTGGGGCGCGCAGGTGAAGGAATGCCTCGAAGCTGCCGACGAACTGGCACAGAAGGGAATCAGCGCCGAAGTGATCGACGTGGCGACGCTCACGCCGCTCGACTTCGACACGATCGCCGAATCGGTGACCAAGACCGGCCGCTGCGTCATCGTGCACGAAGCACCGAAGACCGCCGGTTTCGGTGCGGAAATCGCCGCCCGCCTGGCCGAAGAGTGCCTCTACAGCCTGCTCGCACCGGTGCAGCGCGTTACCGGTTTCGATACCCACATCCCGCTGTTCCGCCTGGAAATGAAGTACCTGCCCAGCGTCGAACGCATCGTCGAGGCCGCCGAGCGTACGCTCGCGGCATCCTGAGGAACCTATCGCAATGGCCGACATCAAGACCTTTTACCTGCCGGACCTCGGCGAAGGCCTTCCCGACGCGACCGTCGTCGAATGGCACGTCAAGGAAGGCGACACGATCAAGCTCGACGCTCCGCTTGTGTCGATGGAAACCGCGAAGGCCGTCGTCGACGTGCCTTCGCCGTATTCCGGCACCGTGAAGAAGCTGCACGGCGCCGTGGGTGACATCATCGAAACCGGCGCGTCGCTGGCCGATTTCGAGATCGACCCGAACGCCCGCCAGCGTGCCGAGGCCGAATCCACCGGCCATCACCATGGCCCGAAGAAGAGCGTCGGCAGCCAGGCACCGGACGACGCGTCCAAGGTCATCGCTTCCGACGACGGCGGCGAGATCGATTCGGACGGCCCCGCGCCGGCCAAGCGCGAAGACGAAGGTACCGTCGTCGGCGCCATGGTCAGCGGCAACGCCGTGCACACCGAGCAGGTCTCCAGCGCCGGTGGCGTCAAAGCCGTCCCGGCCGTGCGCGCCCTCGCCAAGAAGATGAAGATCGACCTCACCCGCGTGCAGCCGACCGGCGCCGGTGGTGTCATCACCATGAACGACGTAAAGAACGCCGCCGCCAACGGCAGCGCCGCCGTCGGTTCGGCACCGGCTCGTCCGGCTGCCGCACAGCACCTCGCCCCGACGCTTCCGGAGCCGGGTCCGGCGCCGACGCGTACGCCGGTGTCGCTGGCCGGCAAGGCCGTTCGCACCTCGCCTCCGGGCAAGGAAGCGATGGGTCAGCCCGAGCAGCTCAAGGGCGTTCGCCGCAACATGGCGCGCGTCATGGCCGACGCTCACGCCCAGGTTGTCCCGACCTCCATCGTCGACGACGCCGACCTGCACGCCTGGATCGGCAAGCAGGACATCACCGCCCGCCTCATCCGCGCGGTCGTGGTGGCATGCAAGGCCGTGCCGGCACTCAACGCCTGGTTCAACGGCAAGGACCTCACGCGCACGCTGCATCCGCACGTGGACATCGGTATTGCCGTGGATACGGACGACGGCCTCTTCGTGCCCGCCCTGCGTAATGCGGACGTGCTCGACGGTGCCGGCATTCGTGCCGCGATCAAGCGCCTGCGCAGCTCGGTGGAAGATCGCAGCATTGCCGCGTCGGAGCTGTCGGGTTACACGATCAGCCTGTCGAATTTCGGCATGTTCGCCGGTCGTTACGCTACCCCCGTGGTCGTCCCGCCGACCGTGGCCATCGTCGGTGCCGGCAAGCTCAGCCACGACGTGGTCGCCGTGATGGGCGGTATCGAAGTGCACCGCCGCATGCCGCTGTCACTGACCTTCGACCACCGCGCTGCCACGGGTGGTGAGGCGGCGCGGTTCCTGAAGGCGATGATCGACGATCTGGGCCTGCCGAACTAAGGGCATCGCCGCAGGGCATCGCCGCTGAAGCGGCTCCCACACAAGACCTGCGCAGGTCTTTTGGGAACCAGAGAACCGAAGCCCGGCGCAAGCCGGGCTTCTTTTTTTGTAGGAGCCGATTCATCGGCGATGCTCCTGCCCCAGTGCTACCCTATGCACATGCTCAACAACGACACCCTACGCAGCATCCGCTACATGCTCGACCTCGGTGAGGTCCATGTGGTCGAGATCCTCAAGCTCACTGGCTTCGAAGCCAGCCGCGAATCCGTCGACCCCTGGTTGCTCAAGGAAGACGAACCCGGCTTCGTCGAGATGCCCGACCTGGCCATGGCCCACTTCCTCGACGGCCTGATCCTGCAGCGCCGCGGTCGCGACGACAGCCAGCCGGCACGGCCCGTGGAAGGCCGCATCAACAACAACGTGGTGCTGAAGAAGCTGCGCGTCGCCTTCGAACTGAAGGAAGACGACATCCTCGAGCTCATGTCCGCCGCCAGCTTCAAGGTCACCCGTGGCGAGATCAACGCTCTCTTCCGCCAGCCCAAGCACAGCAACTTCCGCCTTTGCGGCGACCAGTTCCTGCGCAACTTCCTCAAGGGCCTGACGAAGCGCCTGCGCGGCTGAACAGCTGCCTGTTGCCCTTTGTAGGAGCCGATTCATCGGCGATTGGGTGCTTGCGCTAACCTGGCCCGCTGCCGCGGGATCGCCGATGAATCGGCTCCTACAGAAATCAGGGCGTTCGGGGCTTCCACACTAGTTGGCGGATGATCAGCGCGACTACCAGCACAGCGACGAACGCGCCGTAGCCCCAAAGCGCCGGCACTACCTGCTGCCAGATGGCGCCGCTCTTCGGGCCGAACTTGTCCGCCGCCGGTAGCACCACGGCGTCGAAGGATGTCATCGCTGCCTGCACCGCGGCGGCAACGGCTGCGATCAGCGCCAGCACGTCGAACGCGCGACGTGTGGCGTTCTTCAGCAACGCCTTCGGATACGCCCAGTACGCCCAGCCCAGAACGATGAGCCAGGGCGCCAGCAGCATGAGGGCGAGATAGCGCATGGTCAGTCCTGCGCCGCGGCGAGTGCATCGAGCGCGGTGCGCAGCCGAAGCACCGCGCCGGCACGTGCCACTTCGTCGGGATACGAGGCGCCGTTGGCGACCACCTCACCCGCGAGCAGCAAGGCAACGTGGTCACCCTGCGATTCGATCACCGCATTCGTCCCGCCCACCGTCGACAGCGTCTGGCGCAGCACGCCCGCCTCCTTCGGGTCGGCAAAGGATTTCGACAACAACAGCTCTTCGCCATCGGTGGCGAACAGGCGGAAACGGAAGCTGCCGTCGTCATCGCGGAAACTGGCGAACCGCGGCGGTTTGCCTTTGCTTACCGGCTTCGTCACGACAGGCTCGGCGACCGGCGCACTGCGATGACGCGCACTGCGCAGGCCCACGGCGTCGCGCAGCGTCTCCACCAACGGGGCGGCAATCGCGCGCGCCCTGGCCGCACCGGCGAGCAGGATGTCTTCCATGTCGTCCGGCCGCGACATCAGGTCTTCGTAGCGCTCACGCATGGGAGCGACGTCGGCCTCGACACGTTCGAACAGCACTTGCTTCGCTTCGCCCCAGCCGATGCCGCCGTGCAACGCATCGGCAAAGGCTGCCGTCTCGGCTGGCGTGGCGAAGGCCTTGAAGATGGTGAACAGCGCGGAGTCGTCGGTGTCTTTCGGCTCGCCGGGCGCGCGGGAATCGGTCACGATCTTCATGATCGCGTCGCGCATGCCCTTGGCCCCGCCTTCGAACAAAGGCACGGTGTTGTCGTAACTCTTGGACATCTTGCGGCCGTCGAGGCCGGGCAATGTCGCAACCTGCTCCTCGATCAGCGCCTCGGGCATGACGAAGAACTCGCGGCCGAAGGTGTGATTAAAGCGCTGCGCGATATCGCGCGCCATTTCGATGTGCTGGATCTGGTCGCGGCCCACGGGCACTTTGTTCGCGTTGAAGGCGAGGATGTCCGCCGCCATCAGCACGGGATACATGTAGAGGCCTGCGGTGATGCCGGCATCGGCGTCCTCCTGGGCCTCGACGTTCCGGTCGACGGCCGCCTTGTAGGCATGCGCGCGGTTGAGCATGCCCTTCGAGGTGACGCAGGTCAGCAGCCACATCAGCTCAGGCACTTCCGGAATATCCGACTGCCGATAGAACGTCGCAACCTTCGGATCCAGGCCGGCGGCAAGCCAGGTGGCAGCGATCTTGAAGCGCGAGGCCTCGATGCGGTCCGGGTCGTCGCTCTTGATCAGGGCGTGGTAATCGGCCATGAAATAGAACGCGTCGACGTTCGGGTCCTTGCTGGCAAGGACGGCAGGACGGACGGCGCCAACGTAATTGCCGAGATGCGGCGTGCCGGTGGTGGTGATGCCGGTGAGGACGCGGGTATGCATGGGGACCTTGAGGGCTGCAGACGGTAACCCTTCGAGTTTAGCCCGCGCCATGCCCCCTGTGTAGGAGCCGATTCATCGGCGATGGGTGCTCGCCTCAGCGCATCAAAGTCGACTTACCAAACAACGACTCGACAAGATCCACCGCCAGCTTCGCCGTCTGGTTCCGCTTGTCGAACGCCGGGTTCAGCTCGACGATGTCCAGCGACCCGACCCGCCCGGTATCCGCGATCATCTCCATGCACAGCTGGGCTTCGCGATAGCCCGGGCCGCCACGCACGGTCGTGCCGACGCCCGGCGCAATGCTCGGGTCGAGGAAGTCGACGTCGAAGCTCACGTGCAGATGGGTGTCCTGGTCGACCCCGGCCAGCGCCTCTTCCATCGCTGCCTTCAGACCAATCTCATCGATGTAACGCATATCGTAGATGTCGATGCCGACTTCGTGGACGAAACGCTTCTCGCCCTCGTCGACCGAGCGGATACCGATTTGCCGGAATACATCCGGCGTCGTCGCCGGCACCGTGCCACCGATATGGGTGAGCTCGTCCGGACCATAACCACACAGGCAGGCCACCGGCATGCCGTGGATATTGCCGGACGGGGTGATCTGGCTGGTGTTGAAGTCGGCATGGGCATCCAGCCACAGCACGCGCAGTTTCTTGCCGGTATCGCGGCAGTAGCGAGATACCGCGGAAATCGAGCCGATGGCCAGGCAATGGTCGCCACCCAGCACGATGGGCAGGTGTCCCGCGTTCAATTCGGCGTAGACGGCGTCGTGCAACGAGGTATTCCACGCCACCACTTCACCCAGGTGGCGGTAGCCATCGGTTGGCGGCATCCACGGGTTGAGCGGACCGGAAAGGTTGCCGCGATCGACCACATGCAGGCCGCGCTTGGCGAGGCGTTCACCCAGCCGGGCCACACGCAGGGCCTCGGGCCCCATGGAACTGCCGCGATGACCTGCACCGATATCGGTGGGAGCGCCGATAAGGGCGACCGAACGTGTAGTTGGACTCATCCGGCAAGTTTACACCGGCCTTTAGAACACCCACGTTGCACCGCGTCAGGGGTGAAAAGCAGGCACGATAGACTGATCGTTCCCACTGGTGCGTCGTAGTGATCCGACTGGATGACCTGCAAGTCTTCGTGCAGACGGCCGACGCCGGCAGCTTTTCGGCCGCCGCCCGGCTGATCGACACCACGCCGGCCATGGCCAGCAACGCCATACAGCGACTGGAGCGCGAGCTCGGCGCGCGGCTCTTCGTCAGGTCCACGCGCAGCATGCGGCTCTCCGATGACGGCGAGCGCTACCTCCCGCACGCCCGCGCCATGCTTGCCTCGCTTGCTGGTGGCAGCCAGGCCCTGGCCGAGAGCCGGGGTGAGATCGCGGGACCGCTGCGCCTGTCCTTGCCCTCCGACCTCGGCCGCAATGTGCTGCTGCCCTGGCTGGATGAGTTCCAGGCGCGGCACCCGGGCCTGTCCCTCCAGCTCTGGATCAGCGACCGCGCCGCTGACCTCCTCCGGCACCCTATCGACGCGGCGATCCGCTATGGCGCGCTGGACGACTCCGGACTTGTCGCGCAATCTCTCGCCGCCGACAATCGCCGCGTGCTTTGTGCCGCGCCCGATTACCTTGCGCGACATGAGTTACCCACCCATCCCGATGACCTCCGTAGCCATAACTGCCTGTGCTTCGTCTGGGGCGATCAGGTCCACGACCGCTGGACGTTCGACCTGCCCGATGGGCCGCACAGCGTGGACGTCTGTGGCAACCGCGTCAGCGACGACGCGGACGTGGTTCGCCGCTGGGGCCTGGCCGGCCACGGCGTGATCTACAAATCCAGTCTGGACGTGACGGCCGATATCGCCGCCGGGCGGCTGGTCGAGTTGTTACCCGGCCTTGGTCAGCGCGCGCCCGTGAACATGGTCAGCGCCCACCGAGCCCAGCTCACGCCCGCCGTACAGCACCTAAGGGATTTCCTACGAGAAAAACTGGCTGCACTGCTGCCTTGACGCGCCAGAAGCCGATACTGCAGCAACCCGCCAATTGGCGTAGAATGGCGCTCAAATGGAGAAAGCCATGATTGCCTACGTTGCCGATGCCGATCCCATGCCGTATCTCGCCCGGGAAACCGTCTTCACCCGGATGGGCCGCCTGCTCGATCTCAAGCTCGAATCGGATGCCGATGCCATCCGTCTGGTCAACAAGGGCGTCTCCGTACACGCCTATAAGCACGTCGCCGAGAAGCTACGTTTTCCGGTCAACCTGGTCGCCCCCGAAAGCACCGTGCGCCGGCGTCTTAGCGAAGGCCGTTTCAGCGAGGTCGAGTCCGAGCGCGTCGTGCGCGTCGCGCGCGTCTTCGCCGAGGCCGTCGAACTCTTCGGTGACGAAAACATGGCGCTGACGTGGTTCACCACGCCGGCCGACTACCTCGAAGGCGACGAGCCGGTCACGCCCATGGCCCTGGCCGCCACCGACAACGGTGCCCGCCTGATCGAATCGCGCATCCTTCGCACCGCCCACGGCATGTTCTGATGCGGCTCTGGCGCATCTCGTCCTACCCCGGCCTGAGCGGGGTGGGCGGCCATCATGCGGACGGTCGCTGGCATACGCGCGGCAAAGCCATTCTCTATGCGTCCGAGCACCCTGCCCTGGCGATGGTGGAAGCGATGGCGCACATGCGACTCGGCGTCACGGCCATACCGTTAACTCTCAAGCTGATCGCCATCGATGTAGCCGATGCCGCGACCATCACCACCACACCCGACCTCCCTGCGGGCTGGCAGGCCAACGAACCCACAAGCCAGGCCATCGGTGATGCATGGATTGCGCGCGGAGAGTCCCTTCTCCTGCGCCTACCGTCGGCGATCCTCGCGCACTCGACCAACTACCTGATCAACCCGGCGCGTCCCGAAGCAGCAACCCTGCTCAGCGAGGTGGAGATCGAGCCGTTCTGGTTCGACCGCCGGTACCTTCGCTGACATGCCGACGCAGTCGCTACCTACATCCGTTCTTGCCTATAATTTCTATAGTTCGTAGACTCTTCCTCAACGCAGGACGCGTCCGCGATGCCCAAGTCAGGAATCGTGCCTTTCAGGCTGGCGGATGCCACCGCAAAGCATCATCTCGAACGCATCGCGGCTGACGCCGAACGCGTGAAGTTCACGCAGCATGCTCGCTCGCAAATGCGACGGCGCGGCATAGGTCCAGAGCTCGTTCTCAACTGCTTGCGCAAGGGCATGATCACCGAGTCACCCGTTTTCAATGTGAAAGGGAACTGGCAGATGCGCGTCGAGCGCTATGCCAGTGGCGAGAACCTAGCTTGCGCGGTTGCGATCGACCTCGACGAACCGCGCGCCATCATCACTGCATTCTGGGTGAAGCGACCATGTACCACTATGTCGAATCCGGCCTGGACAATATCTGGCTGCGGAACGGTTACATCGAAGAGAACACGCCCTACGGACCGACCGTGGCGTTCAAAGATATTCTTGGCCTCCATGAGAGCATCTCACTCGCCATCGTGGAGCAGGCGGGTAGGCTAACCGGCGTTGAAATTCGCTTCCTGCGGCGTCAGATGGAGATGTCGCAAGTTTCGCTCGCTGAGCTGATCGGTGTGACCGATCAATCGCTTGCCTTGTGGGAAAAAGGACGAGCTCCCATTACCGCGCCGTCAGACAAGCTGCTCCGTCTGATTGTAAAGGGCCACTACAGCGGCCAGGTCACTGTTCGGCGAGCTATCGATGCGCTGAATCATCGCGATCAGGAAGATCATGCCGCGCGCCTTGTCTTTCAGGAATCCGACAAGAAATGGAAGGCGGTCGGCTAAACGAGGCCGCATGTCGGGCACAAAAAAGCCCACTGGATTGCGGGCTGGCTTTATGCCGGTGTTTCGTAGCGCTAAGCGAGATACACGTTGGTGGTGCCGACACCCGGATTCGAACTGGGGACCTACCGCTTACAAGGCGGTTGCTCTACCAACTGAGCTATGCCGGCGAAGGCGGGGAGTTTATCAGAAGCAGCCGGTCGGTTTGGCGCTTGCGCCGGGACTGCGAATGCCACGGCGGATGTCGGCATTGGCATCGTCGGGTACGACCACATCGAGCCACCAGACGGGCGTGACTTCGGTGCGTTCGCTCATGCGCGCCGGGAAGCCGGCGGCGATGACTTCGTCCCGGCGTTTCTTGGCATTCGCGGGGTCGTGGAACAGGCCCAGGGCAACGGAGTTCTGCAGCTCGCCGGCGGCGCTGACAACGAAATAATCCTTAACGCCCTTCGCTTCCAGACGGCGCGCCTGCGCCAATGCAAGATCGCGCGTGGCCTGGGCTGGGAGGAAGACGCGCCAGCCATGGGATTCGCTGGTCTGCTCCTGTCGCTGGCGACTACGTACCGTGCGCGGGGCAAGGGCGGTGCGCGTGCTGCGCAGGTCGACCTGGTTGGTGAAAGGCCCGATCGCCAGGCAGCTGTAGCTGCGCCTGGCGCTCGTCGGCGCGTTCTCGGTGGAAGGCGTCGCCAGGGCGACGGGAGTCGCAACAGCTTCGGCGGGTGGCTTCTTCTCGCGCTCACGCGGGGCCGGCTTTGCTGCCTGCGGAGCTGACGCGACAGCGGGCGTCGCGACTGCAGCGGTCCTCTCCGTGGATGCTGGCGCCGGGGTCGCTGCAGCCGCAGCCAATGCCGACGTCGCGGCCGAACCCGAGACCGCCGGCGCGGTCGACGCAGGCGTCGGAAGTTCGGCGAGCAACTTGAGCTTGGGTACGCCCTTATCGGCCGGATCTACCGCATGCGTGCCCGATTCGCCCAGCAGCAGCCACGCGGCCACCGCGATATTGAGGGCAATCAGTAGGACGAACATCAAACGCAGAAGCATGGCGGCCTTAGGTTTCCGGGTGGGCCAGCGCGCGTTCCCCTGTAAGAACCGGTGGCGTCGCGATTCTAGGCGAAATAATCCGCTTGAGTGTGCGCTTTCGCCCAGACCGCCAGCCCGCGCAGAACGGTATCGGGCACGAGCAGCACCTCACGCTGGAGCAGGGGCGCCAACACGGTGGCGTCGCCGCCACCCAGGGTGACGGTCGGTGAACCACCGAGCAGCGCGGCAGAGCGATCGGTGAAGCGGTCGACCAAGGCCGCGCAGGCCTGCCAGCAACCCGATGTGAGGCCATCGGCCGTGTTGTCTGCGAGGTCGCGAATGGAACCTGCATGCCCGGGTCGCACCTGCACGGTGGCCCCGAGCACGGACTGCTGCATGAGCAAGGGGCCCGGCGCGATCCAGCCGCCGAGATGCCTGCCCTCGGCGTCCAGCGCATCGAGGGTCAGCGCGGTGCCGACACTGGCCAGCACGCAAGGCGCCCGCCCGGCCGCGAAGGCGTCGACCATGGCAAGGAACCGATCGACACCAAGACGGTGCGGCTCGGCGTAGGCATTGATGACGCCGCAGGCTTCAGCCGGCGTACGCACCCACACGGGCGCATGATCGAAAGCCTTGCCGGCGGCGACGGCGACCGCTGTTTCCCGGGCCGTATCAACCACCGACGCACCGACGATGCGCGTCGGCTGCGGCCACTCGGCCCATAGCGTGGCCAGTTCATGCGCGATGTCCGCATCCCAGCCAAAGGCGCCACGGTGGACGAAGGTGTCACCGTCGAGCAGCGCAAATTTAAGCCGGGTGTTGCCGAGGTCGAGAAGCAGGATCATGTGCCGCTCCGCCGGACCGAGATTTCAGCACTATCGACCGTCACCATCTCACCGGTAGACCGACGCACGCGCAGGGCACCACGCTCGTCGACACCCTCGCCCGTGGCGTTGTACTCGCCGCGCGGGTCGATAACACGCAACGGTTCCCCCTGGAGAAGGTCGCTCGCGGCGTACTCCCTGGCGAACGCGGCGAAGCCGTGTCGCTCGAAGCTGAGAAGGCCCTCACTGAGTGAGGCGACGACGGCGGCGGCGACGCGATTGCGCCCCGGCGGCTGACCGCCGCTCAGCGACGCGAGGTCGGTGATCGGCTGGCCCGCGCGTTCGTGCAGGGAGTCAGGAAGACGAATGTTGAGGCCGACGCCGATGATCGCCGCGCACGGGCCCGAGTACTCACCGGAGAGTTCCACGAGGATGCCGGCCAGCTTGGCGTTGCCGGCCATCACGTCGTTCGGCCACTTGAGCCCCGCGGTACGGATGCCCAGGTCGTCGAGGGCACGAATCAGCATGACGCCGACGGCAAGCGACAGGCCGGACAGCGAAGCGAAGCCCGAGTCGAAACGCTTCAACACGGACAGATAAAGGTTCATGCCTGGCGGCGAGAGCCAGGTGCGCCCTCGCCTGCCGCGGCCGGCGGACTGGGTCTCGGCCATGACGAAGGCAAGGTCGTCCAGCACGGGGATGCGCCGGGCCAGTTCGCTCGACGTGGAGTCGATGTCCCAGTGCACCTCGACCATGCCCACATCGGCCAGCGCCTCAGGAGAAAGGCCGGCGCGAATACGCTGTGCCTCGAGCAGTTCGGTCGGCCACGGCAGGCGATAGCCACCGCCGACCTTTGCCTCGACGGGCACACCTTTCAGGCGCAGGGACTCGATCTGTTTCCAGACCGCCGCGCGCGTGACGCCGGCCGTCCTGGCCAGGGTGGCGCCGGACACGGCGTCGCCTCCAGCAAGGGCTTCGAGAAGATCGCGTGCGAGCATGGGTAGCCGTCGGGCCGTCAGGTGGCCGCTGTCGGGGGTGGGGAAAGCCGGGACATTCCGGGATTCTAGCAGGCACCGCCTGCCGGACCTCCAGCACTGGCGGCCTTGTGAAATTTCTGAGAGGATCGGTCGTCCCCCGGCATGTCCGGAGGTTTCTCAGGGTTTACCGATGAACGCCAGACCCTACATCTTCGGATGTCTGTGCCTCGTCGGTGCCACCGGCACCGCCGCCGCTTCCGACATCGACCTGACCGGTGGCCTGCTCTCGCTGGGCAGCGCCGTTTCGTCGTCGTTCGAAAGCAATAGCGCGCACTCGTCGTCGGGCAATCGCGAGAACAGTTCGGGCGATGTCATGTCGAACCGTTCCGGCAATGCCTCCCAGCGCAGCACCACGCCGGCACCCGCCCCCTCCCCCGTCGACACCGACGAGGGCCCGCATGACGGCGCGGCCCCGATGCGCTCGCCCGCTCCCAGCTGGCAGTCGATGCTTCCCGGCTCGATGCTCTGAGCCTCCCCGGTCGTCCGTAGTGAGCTTCATCCAGTCGTTGCTAGCGCGGTTCCGTGCGCCGGTTCCGCCCATTGACGACACACTATGGCGCCAGGCGGTTTCCCGCCTTCCCCTGGTCCGCGCCCTCGATGCGCCCCGCGCCAATTACCTGCGCCAGCTGGCCGCCGGCTTCCTGCATACCAAGCACTTTCATGCGCTGGGTGACGCGGCGCTGGACGATTTCTGGCGCCTGGTCATCGCCATGCAGGCCAGCCTGCCCGCCCTGCCCCACGGCCCGAAAGCCTTCAAGGGCTGGACCAACGTGCTTGTCTATCCCGGCGAGTTCAACGTGCGGCGTAACCACTACGACGCACCGACCGGCGTGGTGACCGACAGCCATGACACCCTGATCGGCGAGGCGTGGGAACGCGGACCCATGGTGCTGTCGCTGGCCGACGTGGCACTGGATATCGACGCGCCGTGGGATGGCTTCAACGTGGTCGTGCACGAGATGGCGCACAAACTCGACATGCTGGCCGGACCCGCGAACGGCGTGCCGCCGCTGCCGTCGTCGATGAATCGGCGCGAGTGGATTCAAACGATGCAACGCGGCTTCGACACGCTTTCGAAACAGGTCGGTCGTGGCCGCAAGACAGCGATCGATCCGTATGCCGCCGAGGCGCCGGAGGAGTACTTCGCGGTGACAAGCGAACTGCATTTTTCGCAACCGGCGCTGCTTCGTGAAGCCGCACCGGATGTCGCTCGCCTGCTTGACGCTTTTTACGGGCCGTCACCGGCCGGCTGAAGCGTCTCGCCGAAGCCTGCCGCTCAACCGGGTGGAAGACGAACGCTGAAACGGGCGCCACCGAGTTCCTCGGAACGATCGACGTGCAGCTCGCCCTGATACGCCTTGACGATGTCCTGCACGATCGACAGGCCGATACCGTGCCCCTGGACGCGCTCGTCACCACGTACGCCGCGCTGCAGGATCTTCTCGATCTTGTCGTCGGCGATGCCGGGGCCATCGTCTTCGACGATCAGCTCGAGGCCGCGACGCCCCTTGCCCTTGCCGCTGCTGCTACGCGCGGTGAGCAACACCCGATGCGAGGCCCACTTGAAGGCGTTCTCCACCAGGTTTCCCATCAGCTCGAGAAGGTCGCCCTGCTCGCCGGCGAAGGCCGCGCCGTCGTCGATTTCGAATTCGCACAGGACGTTCTTGGCGGCGTAGACCTTCTCCAGGCTCTGCACGAGATCTTCGGCGTGGCCAGCGATAGGCTCTTCCGCAGCAATGGTGCGTCGGCCGGAGGTGGCTGCGCGCGACAGCTGGTAGGCGACGATCTCGTCCATCTTGCGCACCTGGTCGAGGATGTCGCCACGCAGGCTGGGAGCATCACCATCGGTTTCCAGCTGCGATCGCACGACGGCCAGTGGTGTCTTCAGGCTATGCGCGAGATCCGCCAGTGTGTCGCGATAGCGCGAGCGCTGCTCTCGCTCGCTATCGATGAAGGCGTTGAGGCGACGGGTGAGCACGGTGAGCTCGACGGGATACGGCCCGTCGAGGTGATCGCGCGTGCCGCGTTCGATGTGCGCCAGATCGCTCGAGACGCGACGCAATGGCAGCAGGCTCCAACGCAACAGGAATAGCTGCAGCAGCATGAGCATCATGCCGAGCATGGCCAGCCACAGGAACTGCGTGCGCCGGTAGGTGGCCACCTGGCGTTCGAACTGGTCTTCGGTCTGCGCCACCGCGAAGGTCAGCGGCACGCTGCGTTTGTCGGTGGTGTCCAGCGATACGCCGTAGCTGAAGACATAGAGCTTGCCGCTACGCGTTTCCACCGGTTCGAAAGCGGTCTCGCCCGGCGACAACATCCGCACGAAATCGAAATCGCGACCCAGGGCCGACGACGACTCCCAACGAAAGCCGTCATTGCCCACGATGATGGCGTAGAGGCCCGAGCCCGGACGCGAGAAGTCGGGGTTCGGCTGGCTGTCAGGCGTGGTGACCTTGCCGGCGCGCGTGGTGTCCGTGCCGGTGATATAGGCGATGGCGTAGTTGTGCAGCCGGTCGTGCATGGCCGACAGCTCGGAGGCGTAGTTCGCCTTGTTCTGTGCCAGGCCGGTGAGGCCCAGGAACGCGGCGAGCGCAAAACCGGTCGCCAGCGCCGCGCGCGCGGCCAGCGAAAGAGGCCGGCGTTTGGTGGATGAAGCGTTGTCCATGCTTCGAGCTTACCTCGGGGTGGCGCGACGACTGGGTCGCGCCACCCGCGGATGGATCAATCTTCGTCCGCTTCGTTCCGCGGGATGGCGAAACGGTAGCCGCGGCCGCGCACGGTCTCGATGGGCTTGAGCGCGCTTTCCGGGTCCAGCTTGCGACGCAGGCGGCCAATGAAGACCTCCAGCACGTTGGAGTCGCGGTCGAAGTCCTGCTGGTAAATGTGCTCGGTAAGGTCGGCCTTGGAGACCAGCTCGCCCGCGTGCAGCATCAGGTATTCCAGCACCTTGTATTCATAGCTGGTGAGGTCGACCTGGCGGCCTTCGACGGTGACCGTCTGCGCCGTGGTGTCCAGCTTGATCGGGCCGCAGGCCAGCACCGGCTTGGACCAGCCGCTCGCACGACGGACCAGGGCATTGATGCGGGCGAGCAGTTCCTCGACATGGAACGGCTTGACCAGGTAGTCGTCGGCGCCATGCTTCAGGCCCTCGACCTTGTCCTGCCAGCTACCACGAGCCGTAAGGATCAGGATCGGGTAGCGCTGGCCATGCTCACGCAGGGCCTTGACCAGATCCATGCCCGACAGCTTGGGCAGACCCAGGTCGATGATGGCCAGATCGAACGGCACCTCGCGACCCAGGTACAGGCCTTCTTCGCCATCCTGGGCGGCGTCCACGGCGAAGCCGTCGCGCTTCAGGCGCGCAGCGAGGGTCTCGCGCAGCGGGGCTTCATCCTCTACAAGCAGGATTCGCATCAATGTTTCTCCTTGTTATCCCCGGCGCTGGCGTCCAGGGGCTTGGCGGTTTCGGTACGGACCGGCACCACGCGGACGTGACCGTCCAGCGTAAGCACCTTGACCCGGTATTCGGTGAAGCGACCGCGCTCGACGAGCCGCGTGTCCGCAGACAGCACCTTGCCCCCGGTATCTTTTTGCACCTTGCTTACCGCCTGCTCCAGCGTCAACGACTGGTCGGCCTGTACGGCAAAGGGCGACGCAAGGCAAAGTGCGGCGAAAAATAGCGGACGAAACGTGATTTTCATGTCTGGCGCAGAAAGACTGGTCGACCGATCATGCCCACGCCCGACCAGCCCGAAGCTGAACGAAATCAGGCTGCCTGACGAAGTGGCGCCATGGCGGCCTCGATCAGGCCCCAATCGGCGCCCGGAAGGTGGGCACCCTCGCTGAGCTGACGGCGGAAACCGCGGGCGCCTGGCTCGCCCTGGTAGAGGCCCAGAATGTGCCGCGTGATGTGCTTGAGCTGGCCACCCCGGGCCAGTTCGGCCTCGATATAGATTCGCATGCGCTCCAGCACCTCGCCGCGCTCCGGCAGCGGCGTACCGTAGAGGTCGGCTTCCAGCTTCGCCAGCACGAAGGGGTCGTGGTAGGCCGCGCGGCCGATCATTACCCCATCCACCTGGCCCAGGTGCTCGCGGACCGCCTCCACCGTGGTGATGCCGCCGTTGATCACGACGGTCAGCTCCGGGAACTCGCGCTTCAGGCGATACACCCGCTCGTAGTCGAGCGGCGGGATCTCACGATTCTCTTTGGGGCTGAGACCCTCCAGCCAGGCCTTGCGCGCGTGCACGACGAGGATGCCCACACCGGCTTCGATCATGGTGGTGGTGAAACGCTGAAGGTCGGCGTATTCGTCCTGGTCGTCCACACCGATGCGGCACTTCACGGTCACCGGGATGTCCACCACCCCGGCCATCGCCCGGACGCACTCGCCCACCAGGGCTGGCTCACGCATGAGGCAGGCGCCGAATTTGCCCGACTGCACGCGGTCCGACGGGCAGCCCACGTTGAGGTTGATCTCGTCGTACCCGGCCTCGGCACCCATCACCGCCGCCTTGGCCAGCTCCACCGGATCGCTCCCACCCAACTGCAAGGCCACCGGATGCTCCTCGTGGCTGTGCTCGAGGAGGCGGATCTGGTTGCCGCGCACGAGGGCGGCGCTGGTCACCATCTCGGTATAGAGACGGGCATGGGGCGACAGCAGGCGGTGGAAATAGCGGCAGTGGCGGTCCGTCCAATCCATCATTGGGGCGACGGTGAGGCGGAAGGCTGAGGGGTCAATGGATTGCATCGGGATATGGTAGCAACCCCAGCAGGGCTGCCGCCTCCATGTAGACCGCAAGTCCCCATAGCGGGTTGGAAATCAGGTTAAATATGACTTAAAGCGACTTGTAAATACGAACTTCAAGTCGCTATGATTCATGTATCTGATATTTTTAAGTCACTATGGCGACTTAAAATAGTAAAACTAATTCCGTATGACTCATAAAGTTGGCGGTACCGTCGGCCTCTGGAGCAACTATGTCCGTCTCAGCTCGCCAGAACATGCGGCGCCTCGCGCGCTCTAAGCTCGACAAGACAGGCAGCTGGCTACGCTCAAACCTCAACGCGCTCTCTGTAGCACCGCACGGGGGTTGGGTGGCCAGCATCCGTGACGCACTGGGCATGTCCCAAGCAGATCTAGCCAATCGGATGGGCCTAAGCCAAAGCGCAGTGGCTAAGCTGGAAATGAGGGAGCGGGCCGGATCCGCCCAGATGGACAGCCTAAGGCGTGCCGCCCATGCCATGGATTGCGAGCTGGTCGTCCTGATGGTGCCTCGGCAGTCGTTGCAGGCCAGCGTCGATCAGCGCCGGCTGCAGCTCTACGGCAAGCTCTATGACAAAGCAGCGGCCCACATGAGCCTTGAGGATCAATCGGTATCCCCCGAACTCAAGCAGGTCATGCTCAGGGATGCCGAGGAATCGATTCCGGACAGTTCCCTTTGGAGGGAGTCCGGTCTTGGCTAATCGACCGACTGCACTCTTCGAGCTTGAAGACGGCCAGACTCCGCTCGATCGTGACGAAGCCACCGGCCTCAAGCTCGCCTGGGTTGCAACAAGGTCGGACCTCAACGACGCCGAAGGCGCAAACATCGTTTCCAGCATGCGATGGGGTAGCCGTCAGAGCCGAGCCAAGAAACCGATGGAGGTGGCAACCGAGGCCTTCCTGCGCGCACTGCACACCCGTATGTTCGGGGACGTCTGGAAATGGGCCGGAACGTTTCGTCAGACCGAACGCAACATCGGTGTAGCGCCGTACCAGATCGCGATGCAACTGCGGCAGCTCTTCGATGACGCGCAGGCCTGGCGGGATTTCGGGTTCTACTCCCTGGATGAGCAGGCCGCACGCCTGCACCACAAGCTGACCTTCATCCACCCCTTCCCGAATGGGAATGGCCGTTGCTCACGCGTGATGGCCGACCTGTTCCTGCAGCTTCATGGTGCCGAGCCTTTCAGTTGGGGTCCGGCACCGCACGGTGCGCCTGTGAGGCAGCAATACCTTGCAGCCATCCGCCAAGCGGACACCGGAGACATGCGTCAGCTATTGGAGTTCGTGCGCAGCCGATAGTACGGACACTCATATCGCACGTGACCGGGTGCCGACCCATAGTCACCTTGTATCGGACGAACCGACGACAACCTAAGTAAGCCGGCTGTCGAGCCGCTTTCGCAGGAACATCATCAGCAAGACGAAGGGACCCAGGACCACGGCGCCAAGAACCACATCCCACCCAAGCTGTTGCCACCACGTGTGCATGCTCCCGCCGATGCTCACCGACGGGTACCCACGAAGGTAGGTCACGTCGAGAGCGCCAGCGGTGTCCCGACGACGGCATAAGCGGAACGTCTGGGCTTATCCAGGACGAAACGTCGGTACCCGGCAATGAATTCCTTCATCGAACTCCCTTCTTCAAGCTCTCGCACCATGATGGCTAATGGACAGAATTCTTCGGTATCAGCTCGATCGCCGAGTCCATCACGTCCGCAGCCCAACGAATGCTTCGATCGTCATTGACGCAGGCAACGATACCCATCGATTCGCCGTTTGGCCGGTGAACCCGTGGTCGAGCTCGACGATGTCACCGATGACGGGGCGGCTGACGCCATCACCCGCCATGAGGTCCACTCGCCGGTCCTGAGTACGCGCTCTCGGCCTGCTGTCACTATATTGGTAGCATCCAGCGACCAGATGCAACGGAAGCCACGCATGTACTTCAAGGTACGGATCAACGGATCAGACTTCGGCGTGTTCGGTCACCCCCATGTCCTGAACATGCACCTGGCAGTGCAGTGGGTTTGCCATCGCCATGAGGATAGCGAAGGGTCCGAACTATTCGCGAGCGCCGTCTGCATGGAAGATGGGAAGAAGTACTTGTATGACTGGGTACAGCACCCGCTTTCACCTTCGGACATCGTTGAGATAGCACCGACGGACGAGACGACCGTTCCAGAGCCACGAGTCAGATACGAGATAAATTCCAGGTCGCCAACCGAGTAGGGCCACCGCGGCGAGTCGCCACTTAGCCTTCGTGGCAGATGCAAAGGGGAATGACGTGATGCGACGTTCAGTGCTTATGGCTTTCGTATGCATGCTTATCGCTCTCACGACCAACAGTCGCATGGCGGCGGCGGACCCTGCTCCCAGCTCGCACATCGTCCTTGGTCATTCGACCGTCCCCTTGAATGGACCCTGGCGGTTCCAGGTCGGTGACGACCATCGCTGGTCCTCGCCCGACTTCGACGACAGTTCGTGGGAAACCGTCGACCTCACACCTGCTCCGGGTGCCCATGACGGCGATGTCGGTTTACCGGGGTACGTTCCTGGCTGGAGCCGACGCGGCCACGCGGGGTACACGGGGTATGCGTGGTATCGGATGAAAGTCAGCGTCGATAGCGACACGGATACTCCGCTTGCGTTGGCCGGGCCGACCCTGGTCGATTCGACATACCAACTCTATGTAGATGGAAAACTGCTCGGCGGCCCGGGCTTGTTCACAGGTACAGTGGCATTCATGTCGCGCCGGTGATCGGCGATGCGGCTGGCATCGAGCTCCTGCATCAAGTGCAATGGTTACAGACATTCAAAGGCTACGTGGTCGATGCAATCGAGCCGGTCGCCTTCGTTCTGCTTGCCCTCATGCTCTTTGGGCTGGTCTCGTGCCGAACCCGTGCCCCATACCACTGGCTGATCACTGCGTTGGTTCTTCTTGCGCTCCTGCGCGTCAATCAGGTGCTGTTCTACTGGACGGACATTCTCAGTCTGCGCTGGTATGACGCCCTGACTACCGTGCTACTCAGACCTCTCGTGCTTGCGGCGTGGACCCTGGCCTGGCGCGACTGGTTTCGCATCAGCAAGCGTCCATGGCTGCACTACGTCATCGGTGTGCTTACCGTGGTGTACATCGTGTTTGCACTTCTCGGCCGCCCGTGGTTTGTGCCTGACGTGCCTCAAGGCCTGAAGGTGGCTGCCGATTCCGTAGTCGGAGGCATTCGGCTGGCCCTTGCCGCGCTCTATCTATGGATCACCGGACTGGGCGTGATCCGATCGGCGAAGCCCTTGTCTTATCCTGGAGCGCTCGCCGCGATCCTGGTTGGCATCGGCCTGTTCGCGACGGAGCTCAACGCGCTGGGCGTACCAGGGATCTGGTTTCCTTACGGAACGGGAGTGGCACGGGGCCAGTACGCGTACGCCGGCTTCATCGCGCTTCTGTTCGTGCTGATTCTGATGCGGATGCGGACTACTTCGTCTTCTTTGCCACACCCGTCTTCTTGCCAGCCGCATTGAGCTCCACGGCAGCACGAACGAGCGCCTTGAACGCTTTCGCGTCAACTTCCTCACCTTCGCCGATATCGATGGCACGTCGTACGCCGCCGTCGAGACTGGAGTTGAAGAGCTTCGCCGGATCTTTCTCGGTCTCGATCGGATCTGACTTCTTCATGCGCTTGCCCTCGATCATCCATCGAGCCCGATTCTTCCCGATCGGCATCCGCTCGGCAACCCGGATCAGCTCGCACCCGAACGGCCATGACGCTTAGACTGCGGAGTACCGTCGTCCCTGCGAGCCACGCGCATGATCGTCACCGAACGTCTTATCCTCAGCCCCACCGCTGTCTCCGATTTCGACGACTGCCACGCGGCGCGTACCGATCCGGAGGTCATGCACTTCATCGGCGGACCGGCATCGTCGGAGGAGACCTGGTTGAAGCTGCTCAGGAACATAGGCCACTGGTCCGCGTACGGGCACGGCTTGTTCACCGTGCGGGAACGACATGGCGGTCGCTTCGTCGGTGACGTGGGCCTTGCCACGTTTCATCGCGATCTCGGCGCGAACTTCGACCCTTTTCCGGAAGCGGCATGGGTGCTCGCCCGGTCGGCACAGGGAAAGGGCTACGCCACGGAAGCCATCCAGGCGGCGCACGAATGGTTCTTCACCCGGCGCGAAGCGGTCCGCACCGTATGCATCATCTCCCCCGAGAATCTACCCTCGGTTCGAGTGGCGGAGCGGATCGGCTATCGCCCGTTCGGTGAGGCAGCGTACAAGGACAAAACGGTGACGATGTTCGAGCGCCTCCCCTAGGCAGGCTCAGGCCGACTCGCGATCCTTGCGCCCGATTTCCACGAGCGCAGCCAGTCCACGTTTTAAACCACGAAGGCCGCTGTCGCCGATACGCGCATGCAGGTCAGTGTCGATGCGGTCCCGCGCGGCGCCCTGCACCGCGGCGGCATCGCGGCCGCGCTCGGTCAGCGTGATGACCAGCTTGCGGCGATCCACCGGATCGCCTTCGCGGGTGAGGTAGCCGCGGGTGACCAGCGTGTCGACAAGCTGTCCGGCGGCTTGCTTGGAGATGCGTAGCTCCTGGACCAGGCGGCCCAGCGGTACGTCGCCCGCACCCATCGCCAGACCGCCGATCACGTAGAGGCCATTCTCAGGAATGTCGTCATAGCCGGCTTCATCGAGGGCGCCGCGCATGGCGGAGGCATAGGTGCCGCGGGCGTGCCTGAGCAACGCGGGCACGACGATGTCTTCATACCAGGCGGACTGTTCACGGGCCATGGCGGCGCACCTCATCAACTGGGTTGACAGTCAATATAGTTGACTGTCAACAAGAGTTTCAAGCCCCTTGCGAGTCAACCCGCCATCAAGCAAGCTCCCGTCGCCACGTCACAGGGGAAGTGCATGATCAAGCGCCGATGGAACGTCCACATGGCCTGGTTCGCCACCGTGCTCCAAGATCTCCGTGTCCCTGGCCGAGCTGGAAAGGAACGACCTCGCGTTTTCCGAAAGTCTCGCTATTACCAGGCTCAGGACTGCCTTCGTTGCGCTCGCATCGAAAGACGACGGCTGGTTCTGCCAAAACTACGAGAGCAAGGCCCTGGTGAAAGCAAGAACCTGGTTCGACACCCACCCCGACCACCAAGCGACACGCGAGCTCCAACCGTTCATTGCGGAAGGACTTCGTGCCTGTGAGAAACGGATGTGAGCCCAGCCAGCTATGCCCGTCCGGCCGTGGCTTCGGCATAGGCCGCGTTGATTTCTTTTGCCTTCTGCTCGGCCAGCGCGCGGATGCCCGGGCCGAGATTGGCTACCTTGTCCGGGTGGTACTCGCTCATCCGCGCACGGTAGGCACTGACGATCTGATCGTGGGTCGCGTCGGGCGATACCCCGAGCACGTCGTGCCAGGGCGGTTGACGTTGAAACAGGTTGGGCGGCTCGGGGCGGCGGCTCTCGCTCACCGGGTCCGACTTGCTCATCATCGCCGAAGCAAACTTGTAGCCGAGTGCAAGGCAGATCGCGATAACGATGATGTCGACCAGGGTCATGCCAGCGCGCCTTCGATCTGTTGGAGGTAGGTGGTCAGTTGAGCGTGGCGCTCGCTGCCTGTCTCTTCGATATCCATCTGGCGCTGCACTTTGGCACGGATGGATGCGGACAGACGCAGGCGTTCACTCGCATCCAGCAAGCGGTGTGCGGTAGACACCACGTCAAAGCTCTCCGCGGCGCGTAAACCCTGCTTGCGCACCAGGTCGAGGGAATACGGCGCGCACAGGAGCGCATCGGAAGCGATACCAGTGAATTCCTTGCCGCCGATACCGGTGACCTTGCGCAGGCGCCATACGCGGAGCACCGCGAATACGATGACCGCATAGAGCACGATCATCCAACCGAGCAGCACGAGTACGGAGTTGAACAGCACGACCGGCAGCGCGGCAAAGACCATGACCAGGAGCATCACCGGCCATGCCGATGCCGACACGCCGACCCGCCACGCACGTAGCCCGCGCAGCGGTCTCGACGCGGACAGCGTCTGCGCCGACGACCAGCGAAGACGAAGCACGGCGCGATGCGGTGCAAGCAACGCGGGAACGTAGACATGGCGCCCGGCGAGCTCGAACTCCGAACCCACCGAGAACGACCATGTGCCGTCACGCCGTTCGAAGAACACGACCTCGTTGTGGTACAGCAGCAACGTGGCGTCGTACACATACATGCCGACGACACCAGCGAGCAGCCACCACGATTGCAGCGGCATGGTGCCCGTTACGCCTTGCGGCCGAACAGGCGCTTGATGGCACCACCCAACGCGGCGAAACCGATCAGGATGAATTTCCACGCGGCCGCGAGGAAGGTACCGATCACCGCAAAGAAGCCCTTCTTCGCGGCCACGGCAGCGACGCCACCGGTGATGAGCGCAGCAAGACCGTACTCGGCGACTTTGTCGCCGCTGTGGAAGTCGGTATAGGCCTGACCCGGCGCGAACGTGAAGCCACCCATCGTGCCCTTGAACTGGTTGACCGCGGTGGTGAGCGCGTCAGGATCGGCAACGAGCACGACATTCATCACGCCACTGCGACCGAGAAGGCGCGCGTTGTAATTCACCACGTCGGTCTGCGACTTGTCATTGCGCGCGACGAACGACCAGGCCAGCGATTTGAACTCGTTGTCGTACTTCGGCGGATTCTTCCAGCCGATGAGGGTGAGCGTGTCCCAGTTGCGCGAGCGGCGCTCCTTGTTGCCCTCCTCGATACCTTCGCGAACATTCTTCAGGATGTCGTCGGCGTCGAGTTTTTCGTCGTCTTTCACATAGCCGATATCGTCGTAGTCGAAGTACGCGGCCCACGCCATGCCCTCCGGGGCCAGCGTATACGTGTCGGTCTGGTCGGGCGGATTCTCCATCAGCACGTTGAGGCGTTTAGTGCCTTCCGGGTCAAGGAAGGCATAGCCCCTGGGCACGTCCAGCGTCGCCTGCGGGCCAACCTGCACCGTGACGGGTCCGACCTTCCACGGCAGCTCCGATATCTCAGAAGCCTGTGCCACGAGCGCCAGCAAAGACAGCGCGAATGTGAGCGCGACTGCCAACGTCCTTGAAAATCCGGTCATCTGCGTTTTTCCCAAACCATGCGCCGAGCGCAAGCGCGATCAGACGCGCGCCGTGGCGCGAATCCGGTGTCCTTCATGGGTCGTGGAAGCCCCTGCCACGACCCTCAGGAGTTTGCAACAAAAGTCGGCCCGATGGAATTGGACGCAGGGTTGCGCCCCGTCCCCATCGGGTGCTTCCGGTAGAATGGTGGGTTGTGGTTTACAGGGCAGCCCCTCATGCACATCGTCGTCAACGAAGAACTCAAGGCTTACATCGACCCGCTGACGCCCGACGAGTACGAGTCGCTGGAGCGCAGCCTGCTCACCGAGGGCTGCCGCGATGCGCTGGTCCTGTGGGGCGACACCCTGGTGGACGGTCACAACCGCTACGGCATCTGCCGCAAGCACGACATCCCCTTCCAGACCGTGCAGAACGAGCGCTTCCGCTCGATCGACGACGTGCACCTGTGGATGATCGAGCAACACCTGGGCCGGCGCAGCGTGTCGGACTTCCAGCGCGGTGTGCTCGCCCTGCGCAAGCGCGAGATCCTCGCCGAGCGCCGGGCACAGCTGGCCGAGGCGGACGTGCCCTTCGACACCACCGACGCGCACCCCGCCGCACCCAAGCCGCCCAGGCCCGCACAGGCCGATAGTCGTAAGGACATCGCCCGCGAGGCCCGGATCAGCAGCAACCAGGTCGGCATGATCGAGAAGATCCGCAAGGAAGCCGCCCCTGAGGTGGTTGCCGCGGTGAAGTCCGGCGCCCTGTCGATCAGTGCCGCCGCCGCGGTGGCCAGCCTGCCCGAGGACGAACAGCGTGCCGCCGCCACCGGAGGCGACGACGAACTGAAGCAGGCCGCCAAGCGGGTGCGTGAGTCCAAGCGCAAGCCCCGCGAAAAACCCTCGGACGACGTGATCGCCTTGCGCGAGCAGGTGGCCGACCTCGAAGCGGAGAACCGCAACCTGCGCCGCGAGATCGATACCCTGCGCGCCCGTCTGGGCGAAAGCGTCCCCGAGGACGCCGACGAGGCACTCGCGGAGTAAGGTTAGCGGCGCCGGCCGGGAACTCCGACCGGCATCCGGCTTTCAAAGGCCGGTACACCGGACGCGCTCTCGAGCGTTCGAGAGTCTGTCCCCGGAGCGTCCCTATGAAAGCCATCGTTGTTCTCGCCACCCTCGCCCTCGTCGCTACCTCCACGTGGGCACAGGACGCCAGCAAGCCCCTGAACCTGCGGCTGCCGGCGGACTACGTGCCGGCGCCGGCCAGCAGCACCGCCGCGGCGCCCGCGTCGGCCAGCAGCGTCACCGGGACCGCGCCGAAGAACGGCGACAGCGTGGCAGTGACCCCTTCACGCCCGAAGGACCCACCGGGCGCCTATTACGGTGACACCAGCGGTCGCATGGCCAACACGGAAGCCGATAGCGGCGTGCCGCGTTGCGATGACGCCACCTATAACAAGCCCCAGGTCCATGGCAGCCTCAGCACGGGCGTCGTCAGCGCAAGCCATGGCGGCAGCGGCAGCTATCAGGCCGGCGTGGTCAGTCTCAGCCAGGCCTTTGGCGATTGCGAGCACCCCACCGGGGGCGTCAGCATTTCGGTCGGCGGCGGCAACAACAACTTCGGTGGCGGTCGCGGGCGCTGGTAAGCCGGCGCCGGTCGACCTAGGGCGACGAACGAAACACCACGATGCGATCCGTCGCCGACGGGTCGGGGTCGTCACTTCGCAGCCAGGGCATCCGGGCGAAGGTGCGTGCACACGGTCCCAGCACCACGACCCGCAGCGGACGGGAAGCCGCCTCCGCTTCGATCCTCGCCAGCACGTCCCGCAGCACGCCGCCGAGGAACGGCGTGAACAGATAGAACACGTCCACCCCGGCCAGCCTCGCCTCGCGGGCATCGCCCGCCACGAACGACACGCCCCCTAAAGCCAGCGCCGAGGCCGCCCGCGCGGCGCTGTCGACGTATGCCGGGTGGCGCTCCACGCCACGCGTACGCGCCCCGGTAAGAACGTGCACCAGCATCGGCACGTGACCGAGTCCCGAACCCAGGTCGAGCACGATGTCGCCCGCCGAGATCGACGCGCGCCGGATGCCATCCACGATGTGGCGCGCTGGCGTCGGCTGATAGAACACCATCTCGGGCGGCGGTGAGGGATCGTCTATCTCCGGTTCGTCGATAGCCAGCACGCCCGCGAGCAAGGCATCCAGCGCGTCATAATGCTGGCCCGGCGACACCGCGCCGCCAAGCCATGGCGACAACGCCTGCCGCCCTTCGCCAACACGGATGCGTTGGCGCAGATGATCGAAGAGGTCGCGGTCGATCGCTTCCATCGCCTCGATCAAGCGCTCGGCCCGGTCGCGCGCATCACCGTAGGGCGCACCCACCAGATGCAGGTCGAGCCGGTCCATCGCGTCCGCGCGATCGACGAATGCCGCCGGTTCGCGCCAGCCTTCGTTTGCCAGCAGTCGGGCGATCCACGTATTCAGTACGGCGCTCTCGCTCAAGACGCGCGTTCCCGCCACCAGCGACGCCACCACCCGGCGCGCGAGGGGAAGATCCGGTTCATCGGCGTGCGCACGGTGACTTCGGTGCCACCGTCCGCAGGCGACGAGAAGATGGCGGTACCACCGATGTTGTGGGCTCGTTCCTGAATACCACGCAGGCCCCAGTGTCCGGCACGGCCACCGCCGCTAAGCACGGCATCGTCGATACCGCGGCCATCGTCGCGAACGCGCAACACCAGCTCCCCGCCCTCGGATGCGATCACCACATCGATGCGTGACGCTTCGGCGTGGGCGATCGCGTTATGCATCGCTTCACGCGCGATGCCGTAAAGCTCGTCGCGCGCCAGCGGGTCCATATCGCGCATATCGATCGCCGCATCCGCCAGTACCAGTACAGGTACCGTGTGCTCCGTGGCATAGACGCGCGCGAGTTCCACAAGTGCGACGTCCAGTGCGGACGATTCGCCAGCGTGCCCACGCAGGTCTCGTACGCGATCGCGCGCTTCCACAAGGGCTTCTTCGGCGCGATCCAGCGCGCTTTCCATCGCAACGCGTAGTGGCTGTTCGGCGGGCACGCGATTGGCGATAGCCTGGAACCGCATCGTCAGGCCCTGAATGCTCTGCAGCAACGTGTCATGCAACTCACGGGCAATACGCTCGCGCTCGGCGTGGCGTTCGTGCAGGCGCGCACGCAGTTGCGCTTCCATCCGGCGCATTCGCAGGTAGAAAGCCAGCCACAGCGCGGCGAACGCGACGACCATGCAGATGAGGACGAACCAGGTGGTCTGGAAGAAGGTCGGCGCGACCACGATCGTGACCGAGGCGCCGTCTTCATTCCACACACCGTCTTCGTTGGCCGCCGTGACCCGAAACCGGTAGCTGCCGGGCGGCGGGTCGGTGTACACCGCTTCACGCTCCGTCCCCGCTTCGCGCCAGCGTGTGTCGATGCCTTCCATGCGGTAGCGGAAGCGCACGCGCTCGGGCATCGAGAGGCTGGTGGCCGTGTAGGCAATCCGCAGGCGCTCCGTATGCGCAGGAAGATGTACCGTGGAGGCCACGGGCCAGCTTCCCGTATCGGTGGTGATCGAGCGGATGGATACCGGCGGCGGCAGTGGATTGCGCGGCACGTCGGCCGGATCGATCGAAACGACGCCGCTGGTGGTGGCGAACCACAAGCGGCCGTCGTCGGCGACCACGGCGGTGGGCAGCGGCCGGAACTGGGCCGGCGTGCCGGGAAGCCCGTCCAGTGAATCGAACAGGGTGACCGGTGGGCGATAGGAGGGGTCCTGCAGGGCGCGCGCCATGTGAGCACCACCGATCCGTGCCACACCCTGCGCGGTATTCGCCCAGAAATCGCCGCGCGCATCGCGCACCAGGCCCGACACGCCACGCAGCGGTTCGCCCAGCGTGCCCACCGTGTGCGCCTGCCTGCCGACGACAACGCCGATACCGAGCTCGCCACCCAGCCACACCGCGCCACGATCCTCCAGCAGCGCTGTCACGTTACCTACGGCCAGGCCGTCCGCCGGCCCGAGCACCGTGTCGTGCCCTTCCTCGCGAATGACGATGGTGTTGCGTGCGAAGGCCATCCACAAGCGTCCCCTGGCATCGTTCATGAGTACCAACGGGGCCGGATCGTTGGCGATCGTCGGCATCGGGTCATGAGCCCATTTGCCGTCGGTGTAGTGGTAGATGCCGGGTCGGTTGATCGACAACCATGCACCGCCTTTGCCATCACCGACGACAGCCTGTACGCCGGTGTAATCCTCGGCAGGTAGCGGAGCAAAGCGCTCGGGAACGCCATCGTGCAGGCGCCAGAGCCCCTGCGGGCCGCCCAGCCAGGTAGCCTCGCGATCACGCGATGCCGCCGTGATCGCTTCCGGAAAATCACCGGGGACCACGGCCATCGCATCCACCCGCGTCAACGGGCGGTTCTTCGTGCCGACCCAGACGCCGTGTCCTTGCGCGGCAACCAGCGCGAAGTCGGTCGCGCCCGGCGATAGCGGTGCGGGCAGCAGACGACTGACGCGAAAGCGGTCGAGCCCACGACTGCCGCCGACCCAGATGTTGCCTTCGCGATCCTGGATGACCGCACTGAGATAGTCGGAGCTGAGCCCCTCGCGCCCGGTGAAACCTTGTCCTGCGGTGCCGCTTGCTTCGATTTGCTGGCGCCGCAGATCGCGCACACGCGGTACGCGGCGGATGCCGTCGCCAAGCGTGGGCATCCACAAGGCGCCATCGCGATCGAACAGCAGCCCGGCGGAGGAAAGATTGAGGCTGGGGCCGTGGTCCTCGGGAGGTGACTCGCCGGCCCAGGCAGGCCGCACGCCACCATCGGCTTCGGCCACCCAGATCGTGCCATCCGGCGCTTCGGCGATCCGGTTAACCCGGCCGATCGCCCGCGTCGCCAGCTCGAAGCGCGTACCGCCCCTGGGCAGCCACGCAAGGGCCTGGTCGGTAGCGACCCACAGGCGCCCTTCGCGATCGACCGTCAGATTGCGCGCGCGATTGCCCGGCAATCCCATCGATGCGCCCACGACGGACCAGCGCTGTCCGTTCAGGAGAGCCAGTCCATTGAACGTCGCGGCCCAGATGCGGCCATCCCGGGTGCCATCGATCGCGTAGATAGTGGCCGTGGGCAACCCCGACGAGGCGGCATAGTGCGTGGCGCGGTCGCCCTCGATGAAACTGGCGACGCCATAGCGAAAGCCGACCCATAGCCCACCGGAGGGTGGGGCATAAAGCGACGCGACGCTGGAGGCGAGAAAATCACCGCCCTCGCGCGGCCGGTACCGTTCGAATTTCACGCCGTCGAAGCGGTAAAGACCGGTCTGCGTGCCGAGCCAGAGGTAGCCATCGCTGGTCTGCGCCAGCGCCGTGACCTGGCCGGGCGCGCCTTCGCGAACGGTCCAGGCGGTGTGATAGAACTGGTCGATCGCGCGGTCGCGACTGTCCGCCGCGCGAACACCGGGTACGACGGCGAGCCAGCCGCCAAGAGCCAGCAGTATCCACGCAAGCGCCGCGCGACCGAAACGCACCCCGTTCACCCCCACACCCGTCGAGGTTGCACGATAGCGCGCGCCGGGCTTCAGCGCGTAAGACCGACGTCGCGCAGGAAGGCGAGCGAATCGGCGAGGACACGACCGGCAGCAGGCGAACGCTCCGGTGACGCGAGCACATGCGCGGCATGGTCGTACGCCACCATGCGACGTTGCGATGCCGGCGTGCCCAGCCATCCGAACGCGTGGCGCATGGCACTGACCGACGTGAGCGTGTCGCGATCGCCCTCCCCGCCATCCCACATGCCGAAGAACGCCGGGCAGACTATCTCCTGCAGGACTTCAGGCCGCATCCGCTCGATGAACAGGCGGGCGATGGCGCGGTAGGCATCGGTATGTACCATCGATGACCAGTAGCGGCGCTGGAAGGTGCTGCGCTCGCCCGGGGAAGCCACGGCGCCCTGGAGCATCACCGCGGCGCGCAGCTGCGCGGGGTCGTGCACGCGAATGCCGGGCGACCAGGCAACGACGCCGGCGACAACATCCGGCCGGCTCGCCGCCAGGTCGAGCGCCAGCGAAGCACCCATGGACGTACCGACCAGAAGCACGCGCTCGCCGAGGCGGAGGCCGATGTCGAGCGCGTGCCGGGCCTCGTCGCGCCAGCGCTCCGGTGACGCGCCGGCCATGGCCTCGGGTGCGTCGCTGCCATGGTCGCTCAGGCGGTTGAGGTAGAGATGGGCGCCAGCGGCGTGCGCGATTTCCCGGTGAGCCGGTGCACCCTCGGCCTGGCTTGCGGTGAATCCGTGCAGGTAGACCACGGCCAGCGGCAAGCGGCCATGCGGCACCTCGCCGTGGAAGACGATGCGTGCCTCGTTGTCGGGCTTGATCGCCGCCGCCGCCAGCTCGCCTTGTTCGATCTCGCGCGCGAGGCAGTCGAGTTCGCTCACGCGCCGGCATCCGCCGACGAGCGCGTGCCCTGGCGTTGGGCTTCGACGAAACGGCGCACCGAGCGATCCAGCGCATCCAGTTCGACCACGGCGGCGCGCATGTCACCACCGGCATCGATCAACACGGAGAGGTCGTCGCAGACCCTCGACGCGCCCGGCACGCCAAGGTTGCCCAGCACGTTACGCAGGGCGTGGATGCATTCGGCCGCCGTGGCGATATCGCGCGACAGCACCGCGTTGCGCAAGGTGTCCAGGTGGGTCTGCGCAGAGCGCGAACACAGGTCGATGAAGCCCATGTATTCCTCGACACTGGTCAAGGCACGCATCTCATCCAGCGGCGTGCCGGCGGTGCGGCGTTCCGCTGGCACGTCCTGCAGCGGCTGTTGCCATCCGCGCGCGGTCTCTTCCATGCGCCGTTCCGCCGCGATGGACTCGATCACGTCGAGAAGGCGCTGCGCGGCGATGGGTTTGGTCAGGTACGCGCGTGCACCCGCCTTGAAGGCAATGCGCACCGCGTCATGGCTGGAATCCGCGCTGAGCATGACGATGGGCGGTACGCTCTCGGTGCGGCGAATCACGTCGATGCGGCCGAGCACGTCCCAGCCGGAGCTGCCGGGCATGTGCAGATCCATGAAAATGAGGTCGAAGCCGTTCATGCCCAGGCGCTCGAGCGCTTCGTCGCCATTCGCGCAGAAAACGGCCTGGTGCCCCGCACGCTCGAGAATGCGTCCAACGATCTCGCGGTTGGCCGCGTTGTCGTCCACCACCAGGCAGCGCTGCGACTCCACGCGCGCCCGGTGATCGTCCAGCAGTTCGACCAGTGGCGTGTCCGCCGCGCTACGCGCACCCGCCGCCGCACGCGGAAGCGGGAAGCGCCAGGTGAAGACCGACCCACCCAGCGGGTTATCGGTTACATCGAGGCCGCCCTGCATCTGTTCGGACACGTTGCGCACGATATACAGGCCCAGGCCCACCCCCTCCTGCCGCCGGCTCTCGCCCGCGCTGAGCTGATGGAAGGGGTCGAAAATGCGCTGCTTGTCGACGTCGGCAATGCCGATGCCGGTATCCGAAACACTGCACGTGATGGTCGGATCGCGGCCACCGACGCCCTCGTGAAGTTCCACGTGCACGTTGACCGAGCCACCCGGCGGGGTGAACTTCAAGGCATTGGACGCCAGATTGGAGAGCACCTGCTCGATGCGTCCCGGGTCACCATTGAAGACACCCTCCACCGAGGCATCGCGAGCCAGGCTGAAGGCGATGCGCCTCTCCGCGGCGAAGGGGCGGCATACCGCGCCCACCGTCGCCAGCACCTCGTCGAAGGCGAACGCCTGGTGGCGCAGCGTGAAACTGCCCCCCGCGAAGGAGGCCACGTCGAGCACCGCGTTAACCCGGTGCAGGAGCGCGTTGGCGTTGGTCGCCAGCAGCGCGACGAGGCGACGCTGGTCGTCGCTCATCACGGCGGTGTCGATCAGCGAGGCCGAGTGGATGACCGTGCTCAACGGCGTTCGCATCTCATGACTCATCATCGAGATGAAACGGTGCTGCGCTTCGCGAGAGGCGATCGCCTCGGCGGACACCTCGCGCAGCGCATCCATCATCCGGTACAGCGTCATCGGCAGGACGATCACCAGGGCCAGCGCGTACAGCGCATAGGCGGGCCGTCCGATCCAGTAGCCATCCGGCGCACTGACCAGCAGGATCGCCACGGAGGCGACCACGCCGGCGGCGAAGGCCCGGCGGCTGTACCGCACCCCCACGGCGACCGACAGGAACGGCAGCACGGCGGTCACCGTGATCACCAGCATGAAGGCGGCCTTGAGCAGCAGCGCGACCATGACGAAGTTGGCCACGCTGCCTATCACGTCGATCGTGCTGCTCTGGCCTTCCTGTTGCGCCCGGATAAACAGCATCCACAGAGTGCTTACCGCGAACAGGGCGAGCGCGACCGGGAAGACACGATGCGCTTCGAGCGCCATGGTGGTGGGGCCGTGAAGCCAGGCGGCGGTCCAGATGACCACGAAGCCGAGGATGACCGTGCGCATGAGCGATACGCGGTACTCGCGGAAGCTCGCCACGATGCGGTCGATGCGGGGATTGCGCAGCCGCTCGGCAACCTCGCTCAGCATTACCGGTTCGGGGCGATTAAAGCTGCCGCCATCGATCTTCATTACCGCCCGGTCCGCCCCCTCCCCTGATAGCTGCCTAGTCTAGGACCTGTGCGGGTGGTGGCAAGTGGGGGTTGCGGAGACGGTGCCCCGTAAACGCTTACATTGGCGTTCGGGCGCGAATTAACCGATTTCAGCCATCAGACTAACCGGGCTTTGCCACTTTTGGCGTCCTGACCGACTTCTTCGCGGCTGTCTTTCTGGCTACGGCCTTCCTGGCCGCTGGCTTCCCCGACGCCGCGCCCAGTTCAACCCAGGTGGGCGCGTGATCGCTGGCCTTGGGCAGGTCGCGCACCCAGCGGTCCACGTTGGCGTCCTTCAACCGGGCGGCGAGGTCCCTCGACAGGAGCAGGTGATCGATGCGTAGGCCCCGATCACGGGGCCAGTGCTGGCGGAAGTAATCCCAGAACGTATAGATGCGCTCATCGGGGTGCGCCGCCCGCAGGGCGTCTGTCCAGCCCTGAGCCAGAAGGCGCTCATACGCCGCCCGGCTCTCCGGCTGGAGCAAGGCGTCACGGCGCCAGCCCTTGGGGTCGTAGATGTCTTCGTCGGTAGGCACGACGTTGTAGTCACCGGCCAGGACCACGGGATGCCCGCTTTTCACCAGCGCGCCCGCATGGCGCACGAAGCGCTCGAACCAGGCCAGCTTGTAGTCGAACCTGGGACCCGGCTGGGGATTGCCGTTGGGCAGGTAGAGGCAACCGACGAGGACGCCGTGGGCCGCCGCTTCCAGGTAACGACTCTGGGTGTCCTTTACGTCGCCGGGCAGGCCACGACGGCTCTCGACGGGGTCCACACCTTTGGCCAGGATCGCCACCCCGTTCCAGGCCGATTGGCCGGACCAAAGGGCACCGTACCCGGCGTCGTTGATCGCGTCGACGGGAAAGGCAACATCCGTCGACTTGAGTTCCTGCAGGCAGGCAATATCCGGCGCCTCCCGCTCCAACCAGGCCAGCAGATGGTCCAGCCGCGAGCGGATACCGTTGACGTTGAAGGTGGCGATCTTCATGGCGGGCAATGTCCGGCAGCCCCAGTCGACGCCCGGTGACGGGACACAGCAACTCCCTGCGGGAGCCGCTTCACGGTGGGAGCCGCTTCATGGTGGGAGCCGCTTCAGCGGCGATGGGTGCTTGCCTCGACCTGGCCCGCTGCCGCGGGATCGCCGGCATAGCCGGCTCCCACAAGTTCAGCTCTGCCCTGGGTGCTCGGGCTGGCACAAGATTTGCCACGATCCAACGATGTGCACGATTTGTGAACGCGAAATACCAAACCACCCCTTTATTCCGGTTTTTTTTGCGACCCCCGAGAGCGTGCGCTTACGCAATTTCGGCAAGACTGACTAAACACAAAAACTCGCTCAAATACCCATAGTTACACCGTTTTCTGCTGCGCCGCGCCATGGCGTTTAGACGGCTGGACGGCCATCCAAACGTCCGTTCGGACCTCTGGACAACGACTGAGGCCTCGTGTAAACCGTAAGACCAGTTCATTTGGATCGAGACAAATGAACGGATCAGCGACGGAGCGCGGGGAGGGGTCTTCGAGGCTCCATGCGCGGCGAAAGGCGGGGGCCTGTCGCCGCGGTCCCGTGCTGCCGTCATTTCGGGACAAAAGACATTTCGGGGAAGGCATGAAAAACCAGTTTCTCTCTCGCAGGAGCGCACTCGCACTGGCGGTATGTACCTGCCTGGGCGGCGTTTCGAGCGTCTACGCGCAGTCCACTACCGGCAGTATCAACGGCAACGTGCCGGTTGCGGGCAATGAAACCGTGGTCATCGAGAACACCAACGGCTTCCGCCGCGAGGTTCAGGTCGACGCACGCGGCAAGTACGCCGCCAACCAGCTTCCGCTCGGCACCTACTCGGTCAGCTTGCTGCGCGACGGTGCCACCGTCGATTCGCGCAAGGACGTGAGCCTGCGCGTCGGCGCCAGTACCGATGTGTCGTTCAATGCAGCCGCGGCATCTGCCGGCGATGCCGCCGACGCCACCTCGCTCAGTGGTGTCACCGTCACCGGTACCGCCCTGCCCAACATCGACGTGACCTCCACCGACTCGCGCACTGTTATCACCTCCGAGCAGCTTGCCAAGCTGCCGTTGGGTCGTAGCGCCGAGGCCATCGCGTCGCTGGCGCCCGGCGTCGTCAATAACGGCGGCAACTTCAAGAGCGACAACGGCAACTCGGTCGTCAGCTTCGGCGGTGCCGCCGCCAACGAGAACGCGTACTACATCAACGGTTTCAACACGACCGATCCGCTCAACGCGCTCGGTGGCCTGCAGCTGCCGTACGGCGCGATCGACCAGCAGGAGGCCTTGTCGGGCGGCTATAGCGCCATGTACGGCCGTTCCGATGGCGGCGTGATCAGCCAGGTCGGCAAGCGCGGCACGAACGAATGGCACTTCGGCGCACAGGTGATCTGGGAGCCGGAGTGGGCACGCGCCTCGGGTCCGAACCTCCGTTACGCCAATGTCCCGGCGTCGGCCCCGGCAGGTGACCTGTACCAGCCGAAGAGCCAGAACACCCAGTGGACCACGACCACCAGCGTTTATGCCGGCGGCCCGCTGATCAAGGACAAGCTGTTCTTCTTCGTCGCGGGTGAATTCGAGAAGCAGAATTCGAATACCGTCAACGAAGTCGGCAACACCACGCCTGCGTCGAACAACGTCTACAAGGACCCGCGCTGGTACACCAAGCTCGACTGGAACATCAACGACAACAACATCATCGAACTCACTGACGTTGGCGACAAGCGCGAGGGTTCGGGCACGCGTTACAAGTACGATTACCAGAACCTGACACGTACCTCGACCATCGGCCCCGTGGACAACACCAAGACCGGCGGCACGTTGTGGTTGGCCAAGTACACCGGCTACATCACCGACGATCTCACCGTAAGCGCCAGCTACGGCAAGATGTCGAACAAGAACTACGACCAGCCCGGTGGTGAGTACGACCCGACCCTGTCGCGCGTCGACAGCTCGACCCTGCAGAACCCCGCGCTCAACGGCGGCAAGCCCATCCAGAACAGCCAGGTTGGCGACATCAGCTCGGCGGGCCGTGGCAACAAGACCAACAACCTGCGCTTCGATGTCGCTTACAAAGCGGGCGACCACACGATCTCGGTCGGTATCGACAACGTGAAGTCGCAGATCCTGGATTTCGGCACCAACAGTCCCGGGCCAGGCTATACCTGGACGTACGGCGTGCAGAAGGATCCGAACATCGCCATCGACAACACGCCGGGGCAGAATTTCGTGCCGGCGCCAGCCCTGTTCCCGAACGGCCAGAGCGGTTACTGGGTCAACAAGGCCGTCGTCGCCAACTCGGTGAACGTGCGCTCCGACCAGAAGGCGCAGTACATCGAAGACAAGTGGCAGGTCAGTGACCGCTGGCTGGTTTCCATCGGCCTGCGCAATGACCAGTTCACCGACTACAACCAGAACGGTGAGTCCTTCATCAAGCAGACCTCACCGCAGTGGGCCCCGCGCCTGGGTGCTGCGTGGGACGTGAATGGCGACGGCAGCTTCAAAATCTACGCTAATGCAGGCCGCTACTACCTTGGCCTGCCGCTGAGCCCGGCGACCGGCGCTGCCGCTGGCTACACGGCCACCCAGCAGTACTTCACGTACTCCGGGATCGACCCGGTGACCGGCGCGCCGACGGGCCTCACGCAGTTCAGTAATGTCGTCTCGGGCAACAACTCGTACGGTATTCCGCCCGACCCGCGTACGGTCGCCGGCAAGGGGCTGAAGGCCGAGAACCAGGACGAGTACATCCTGGGCTTCGATAAGCTCCTGTCCGCCAACTGGACCTACGGCGCCAAGCTGACGGTACGCAAGCTCAACTCGGTCATCGATGACTTCTGCGACATCGGTCTGGTGACCGACAAGGCCGCTGCCCTCGGTTATACGGTCGGCTCGACCAATAGCTGCTACCTGGTCAACGGCGGCCAGGCCAACACCTTCACGATTCTCGACACTGCCGGCAATGCGCAGGAAGTGCCGCTCAGCCGCGAAGAGATGGGCATGCCGAAGCCGAAGCGGCGTTACTACTCCGCCGAGCTCTTCATGACGCACGAGTTCGACGGCGTGTGGTACGGCAAGTTCGACTACGTCTTCTCGCGCTCGTACGGCGATACCGAAGGCCAGTCGCGCACCGATACGCGCCAGTCCGGTGCCGCCGGCAGCGTCGACTGGGACAACCAGTACGTTATGGCCAACTCCAACGGCGTGCTCGGCAACGATCACCCGCACGTGTTCAAGGCCTACGGTTACTGGCAGTTCGCACCGGAATGGCAGGCCTCGGGCAACTTCACGGCCGCCAGTGGCGCGCCGCAGAACTGCCTCGGTTACTACGGTGACGGCGTGACCGATCCGGATCCCGCCCACTACGGCAGCTCGTACCACTCATGCGATGGCAAGCCGTCACCCCCGGGTGCCGCGGGTCGCCTGCCGTGGACGTTCCAGCTGGATCTCGGCGTCACGTACCGTCCGGAATGGGCTGCGTCAAAGCTGGCGTTCTCGGCGAACGTCTTCAACGTACTGAACGAGCAGCGTCCCACGTTCCGCTATCCGACCGAGTTCTCCTCACCGGGCACACCGAGTCCGATCTACGGCGTTGGGTTGTACACCCAGGACCCCCGCTACGCGCGCCTGGCGGTTTCGTACGACTTCTAAGAACGCTTAAACCCTTTACATCCCTGTGTAACTCTTGCGCCCCCTTCGGACTCCGGCTCCTCCCCAGCCGGTTTCCGAAGCCGGGCGCTCTTTTTTTATAGGCAATGTAGGAGCCGATTCATCGGCTCCTACTCGCCCGAAGCCGCCACGACCATCTCGATGTAACCCAGGATCTCCGCGACGCTGAGCTCGAAAACCCCGGCGTCGCCGTTGTCGTAAGCCTGGCGCCAGACGGCATAGCCGTTCTCCCAGGCGGTGTCCTGGTCGGACGCCGTGGTCAGTTCGCGCAGGCTCTTATCCAGCGACGTCCGCAGCACCGCCGCATGGTGCATGGCGGGCTGGGCACCACCGGGAACGCGGTGGTTACGCAGCCTCACGCCGAGGATGGAGACGTGAAACACCTCGCCGTCTTCCGGCTCGACGCCAATCTTGCGGATGACGACGCGCGAGCCGTCCTCACCGGGGCGGTGGTCGTAGGTCCAGACCTGGCCCTCGGCATAGTCGGGCTTCGTCATCGGTAGCGCCTTGTTCCAGCAGGGCTTTGCATCTTAGAGGTTGGGGCCACCCGAGGATATGGATTATCCTTACCGCCACGACGCGCGAGGCAGCGCGGCCCCGCAGGCCGCTTCCCCAGCTGATCCCCCGGCTACCGCGCACGGCGCGGTAGCTCCGTCACTTTCGTTTTCGAGGTTCGAACAGACCATGGTGGCATTGGCGACCGAGCACGTCATCGACGTGCACCACTGGAACGACACGCTTTTCAGCTTCCGCACGACGCGCGATCCGGGTTTCCGCTTCGAAAGCGGGCACTTTGTCATGATCGGCCTGGAAGTGGAGGGCCGCCCGCTGATGCGTGCGTATTCCATCGCCAGCGCGCATTACGAAGAGCACCTGGAGTTCTTCAGCATCAAGGTGCAGGACGGCCCGTTGACCTCACGCCTGCAGCACCTGAAGCCGGGCGACCCGATCATTGTCAGCCGCAAGCCCACGGGCACCCTGGTGCTGAACGACCTGAAGCCTGGCAAGCGCCTGTATCTGCTGGGCACCGGCACGGGCCTGGCGCCGTTCCTGTCGATCATCCGCGACCCGGAAACCTACGAGCGCTTCGACACGATCGTGCTGGCGCACGGCGTTCGTCATGTGAACGACCTGGCCTACTCGGAGTACATCGAGAAGGTGCTGCCCGAGCATGAATACCTGGGTGAACTGGTGCGCGAGAAGCTTCGGTATTACCCCACGGTGACGCGCGAAGAGTTTCGCAATCGGGGTCGGATCACGGACGCCATTGCGGACGGCGAGATGGCTCGCGCCCTGGGTTTGCCGCAAATCAATCCGGCCGAAGACCGGGTGATGCTTTGCGGTAGTCCGTCGATGCTGGACGATATTTGTGTACTGCTGGACGGTGAAGGGTTTCAGGCCTCGCCGCGTACGCGGGAGCCCGGGGATTATGTGATCGAGCGGGCGTTTGTAGAGAAGTGATCCCTGTGGGAGCCGCTTCAGCGGCGATGTGGGAGCCGATTCATCGGCGATCCCGCGAAGCGGGCCAGAGCATCGCCGATGAATCGGCTCCCACAAGAGCAATCGCCGATGAATCGGCTCCCATAAGAGCAATCGCCGATGAATCGGCTCCTACAGGGGCTCTTTTAGCGGCGGATGCGGCCTTGGCCTTCGTTGTCCCAGTAGCCGAAGATGCGCCGGGCGATGAGCTTGTAGAGGCGCTTGCCGGTGGCGCGCCAGAGCCGCGAATGTGGCGCCGGGGTGGACAGGATCGCCCGCTGGCGGGTGGAAAGTCGGTCCGGTGCATAGGTACGCTTGTGCTTTAGCAGGTGACGCAGGTCTTCGCGCGCCAGCAGCCGGAACAGATTGCCCCGGCGTCCGCGTGTCCAGGCGATCTGGAAATCCACCAGCGCTGGCGAGCCGTCTTCACGTACCAGCCAGTTCGGCTCCTTGGCCAGGTCGTTATGCACGATGCCACGCCGGTGCAACCTGGCGAGCAGGCGCAGGGCGTCACGGTAATACGCCGGGTCCAAAGGCTTGCCGACCTGCATCGGCTCGCCAGCCATATAGCTGCGCTCGAGCACCCGCCCGTTCCACGCAAGCAGCCGCGGCACGCCGTCGATCCCATCCAGACGAGCCAGCGCACGCGCCTCACGCGCCGCGGCGCGGCGGGCAAACCCACGCGCCCACCAGCGGGCCGAGTCGATATCGCGACGAATCAACAGCACGCCATTGCGCTCGACACGCTCGATGCGGCCGAGTTCGTCGGCTTTGAGGAGGGTGACGGTTTCGCTGGTCGTGTCGTGCACGCTGTTCCTTTAGTTCGTTGACGCTACCTGCGCTGCGGGAGGGCTACGCTAAGATGCGAGCCTTGCAGGGAGGAATTGCCGACATGTTGGTGCGACACATTCTGTCGCTGGTCTTTGCCATGGCCGGCCTTGCAGCCTGCCGTGGCGGAACGGACCGGACGAACGGCGGAGACTCGCCGCCGCCCGCGCGGGCGAGCGTCGACAAGGATACCGAATCCGGCCAGGAGGGCCTTTATACGATGGAATTGTCCCTGCCCGACCTGCCGCCGAGGGCCGCGCCGCTGCGCGCGACGATCGAACGCTACGTAGACCGGCAAAAACGCGCCTTCATGGACAGCCTGGACGCTCCCGGCGCCCGTGAACGCGCACGCGCGCTGCCCTGGGACCTCAACCTCGACATCGCTGTCGCCTCGCGCACCGACCGCTTCATCAACGTCCAGGTGGATGGCTCGGCCTTCACCGGCGCGTCGCATCCGGCGCCCATCGTCGACAGCTTCACCTATGACGTCGAAGCCCACCGCGTCATCGGCATTCGTGAGCTGTTCGCCGATCCGCACGGGGCCGAAAAGGCGTTCGCCGCCGAAGCACGGCGCCAGTTACTCACCGCGCTGGACGACCAGGACGAGCCACTGGCTTCGGACAGTGAACAGATCGACGCGGGCACGGAGCCGGGCAAGGACCACTTCCGTGTCTTCAGCCTGCTCACCGGCCCGGACAACAAGGTGCACGGCCTGACCTTCATCTTCCCGCCCTACCAGGTGGCCTCCTACGCGGCCGGTCCACAGGCCGTGGACGTGCCCAGCGATGCCTTCTCGGCCTACTTGAAACCGGAGTACCGCGGGGCTTTCCGTTGATGGACCTGTTCCTGTACGTGCTCGCCGCCGCCCTGGTCGTCGGCGGTCTGGCGGGTGCGATCTTGCCGATTCTGCCTGGTGTCCCGATGATTTTCGGCGGTATCTGGCTGGCAGCCGCCGTGGACGAGTACCGGCACCTGGGCTGGGGCTGGTTGGTGGCGATCGGAATCGTGGCGGCCCTGGGGATCGCCGTGGACTTCATTTCCGGCTCGCTGGGTGCAAAGAAGATCGGCGCAAGTCCACGCGCACTCTGGGGCGCCGGCATCGGCACCACCATTGGTATGTTCTTCGGCCTGCCCGGCCTGCTCATCGGCCCCTTCGCCGGTGCCGTGATCGGCGAGCTGTGGTCGGGCAAGAGCATCCTGCGTTCGGCCCATGTCGGCGTCAGCACCTGGTTCGGCATGCTGTTGGGTATCGTCGCCAAGGTGGTCCTTTCGTTCCTGATGATCGGCATGGCCGGCGTGGCCCTGCTCTTCAGCTGACGGGCCTTCCGGCACATTGGCGGGGCCCGGGCGCAGCGGCTAGTCTCGGCGGACCATCAAGGGGAGATACCCATGTTCCGACGACTGACCCTCGCTGCCGCCGTCACGTTCGCCATCGGTACTGTCCATGCGCAGGACGCCAAGCCGGCTGACTGGATCGCGCGCAGCAATGCGGACGCCCAGGCCCTGCTCGACATCACGGCTCGCTTCAGCCCGGAATCGGCAACCGATATCGGCGTGAAAGGCTACGACGAGAAAACCGCCGATCTGGGCCCCGACACGGACAAGCGTCAACGCGAGGCGCTCGTCGCCGCGCGCGCGAAATACGCGCAGCGCCTGGCGGAAGAGAAGGACCCGAATGTGCACCAGGACCTGCAGATCCTGATCAAGCAGATCGACGGCAGCATCAAGGGCCTCGACCTCAACGACAAGTACCTGCTGCCCTGGTACGACGCCGGGCAGATCGTCTTCAGTGGTGAATTCTCCCTGCTCAACGAACAGAGCACGCCCGAACAGAACCAGGCTGCCCTCGGTCGCCTCAAGTGCTACGTCGGCATGACCCAGGGCTGCACGGCGCTGGTCGACGAAGCGCGTGCCCGCACCAACGAGAAACTCAACGACAAGGCGCTGCTTGGCCCGGTCAAGGCCGATGTGGAACAGAAGCTCGGCAACACGCAGCGTTACGTGGATGGCATCCGCAAACTCTTCGTCGAGAAGAAAGTCGCCGGCAGCGACGAAGCCATGGCGAAGCTCGACAAGCAACTGAAGGATTACAACGCCTGGGTGAAGAAGACCGTGCTGCCGCGCGCGCGCACGGACTTCCGGCTGCCCGAGCCGCTCTATGCATACAACCTCGAACAGGTCGGCCTGGACATCACACCGCGCGACCTGATCGGTCGTGCCGAGCTGGAGTTCATGGAAACCACCTATGCGCTGCAGGCACTCGCACCCGTGGTCGCGAAGGCCGAAGGGCTGCCCGAGGGCGATTATCGCGAGGTGCTCAAGGGGCTGAAGAAGAAGCAGCTGGCCAAGGACAAGGTCGAACCCACCTACCACGAGGTGCTGCTGAAGATCGAAGACACGATCCGCAAGCAGCGCATCGTCGAGCTGCCGAAGCGGCAGATGGCCATGCGCCTGGCTTCCGAAGCCGAAAACGCACGCACCCCGGCACCGCACATGGATCCGCCGCCGTTCGTCGGCAATACCGGGCAGCGCGGCACCTTCGTGCTCACCACGGGCAACCCGCCCAAGAGCGGCGAGAAGACGCAGACCTACGACGACTTCACCTTCGAGGCCGCAGCGTGGACCTTGACCGCGCATGAGGGTCGACCGGGGCACGAATTGCAGTTCGCCGCGATGGTCGAGCAGGGTGTATCGCTGACGCGCAGCCTGTTCGCCTTCAACAGCGTGAACGTGGAAGGCTGGGCGCTCTATTCCGAAATGGAAATGATGCCGTACGAGCCGCCGGCGGGTCAGTTCATCGCGCTGCAGTTCCGCCTGCTGCGTGCGGCGCGCGCCTTCCTCGATCCGATGCTCAACCTGGGCCTGATCGATCGTGAGCGCGCGCACGAGATCCTGGTCAACGACGTCGGCCTGTCCGAGCCGATGGCACGCCAGGAGCTGGATCGCTACACGCTGAACAGCCCGGGCCAGGCCACGGCCTACTTCTACGGCTACACGCGCATCCTGCAGCTACGCGCAGAGACGCAGACGAAGCTGGGCAGCAAGTTCGACCGCAAGGCCTTCAACGACTTCCTGATCGCCCAGGGCCTGCTCCCGCCGGACCTCCTGGCCGACGCGGTGCGCACCCGCTTCATTCCCGAGCAGGAAAAAAAGAAAGGCTGAGGCCGGTTTAGCTTTTCTGTAGGAGCCGATTCATCGGCGATGGGGTGCTCGCACCGTAACGGTGGGAGCCGATTCGTCACCGTGGGAGCCGATTCATCGGCGATCCCGCGGCAGCGGGCCAGGTTAAGGCAAGCACCCCATCGCCGCTGAAGCGGCTCCCACATTTATGTGGGCCGTGGCGCATCCGGGATGACGTAAAGCAACACCGCCAGGAAATGCAGCACGCTGCCTGCAAGCACGAACACGTGCCAGATAGCGTGGTGATACGGCAGCTTGCGCGCCATGTAGAAGGGCACGCCCAGCATGTAAGCCATGCCGCCGCCGAAGAGCAGGACCAGTCCGCCGGTTTCCACATGCTCACGCAGTGGTTCGATCGCGATCACGGCCACCCAACCCATCAACACATACATCAGCACGGCAGCCTTGCGATAACGCTTGAGGATGCCAAGCTCGGCCAGGCTGCCGATGACCGCCAGGCTCCAGATGGTGGTGAAAAGGCCCCACCCCCACGCACCCGGCAGTGCCAGCAGGGTGAACGGCGTATAGGTGCCGGCAATAAGAAAGAAAATCGCAATGTGATCGAACGTGCGAAGCACGCGCTTGGCCATGACGCCGGGGATGGAGTGATACAGGGTCGAAGCGGTGTACAGCAGGATCAGCGTGCCACCGAAGACCGAACTGGCGACCACCGCGCGCGTCCCGCCATACATCGCCGAGAACGCGACAAGGATGGCCAGGCCGGCGATGCTCAGCACCAGGCCGACGGCATGGATCACGCTACTGGCGACTTCCTCAGCGAAGGGATAACTGGGCTGAGCGATTTCGGTGGCCATGGTGATTCCGGGAAAAACTAAAGTACCGAGGGTAACCGATGCCCCCCTTGTTGCGAAACGCTCGCAATTGGTGCTTTATTGAGACATGACTCTCGAATTGCTCCTGCACATCGGTCGTCTTCCCCCGCAAGGCGCAGGCCTTCGCGCCGCACTGGCCATGGCCACGCGCATCGGCGCGAGGCTCGACGCCATGCACGTGGTCGACCTGCCTGCGGCGGCGTTCACGGTACCGGAGGCGGTGCCCATGCAACTGGACGCGGTGCGCCAGCGCGCGACGGACGCCAAGGCGGTCGGCGCGGACTGGTCGGTTCTTCTCGAATCACGCGGCCTCAAAGGCAACTGGCGAGTGGCCAATGGCGACACCGTCACCCTGCTCTGCCATGCCTCGGCCGGCTACGACATGCTCGTGATGGAACGTTCCTCGACCATGCGCGGCGACGCGCCGGTCGGTTTCGGCATCGTCTCGCGCACCGTCTTCGGTGCCAGCCGCGGCGTGCTCGTGGTGCCCGAGGCGGCGCCGGTCGAGACCCTCGGCGAACACGTGCTGGTGGCCTGGAGCGGCAGCCGCGAATCCGCACTGGCCGTGCGCTCTGCCCTTCCCCTGTTGCGCAAGGCCGCGCGGGTCACCGTCATCGACGGCAGCCGCGATGAAGACCTCGACACCTGCGCCCTGCCCGACACCGACATCTGCGGCTGGCTCGACACCCACGGCGTGAAGGCCGAAGTGCGACGGCTGGATGCGGCCGCCCAGGCTTCGCCCGGGCCGGCGCTGCTCGACCTTGCCCATGCGGAAAATGCCGATCTGATCGTCATGGGGGCATGGGGGCGGTCGCGGTTGTCGGAGATGGTGCTGGGGGGGACGACCCGGTTCCTCTTCATGCAGTCGGATGTACCGATGTTGGTTGCGCACTGAGGCGAGCTGGTTTTCGCCGCTGAAGCTGCTCCCACAAAGAGCAGGCTGCCTTTCCCTGTGGGAGCCAATTCATCGCCGATGCTCTCTGTGGGAGCCGATTCATCGGCGATGCTCTCTGTGGGAGCCGATTCATCGGCGATGGGTGCTCGCCAAAACCGTAACCGATAACGCAAACGGCCGTCCAAACGTCTAACTTGCAACTTCCTTCGAACCCTGCCTACTCTGCAACTGGACCTGAACACGATCCCCGCCGGCCCCCACCCGGCCGTGTTCCCGACCGCGCATCACCTTCCCCCCATGTTGCAGGAGGTGGCTCATGTCGTTCGCTCGTCCGCAGTCCCTGGCCGGGGTTCACCCGGATACCGTCCGCATTGTCGCCATGAGTGCGGCCATCGCGCTCAACGCTGCCGCGCTTATCACCGTGATGCGACCCATGGTCGCGCACATCGTGGAAGCCCCGGCGTTGTCCCAGCCGTTCGTGATCCAGTTCCTCGAACCGCCTCCGCCGGTCAAACCACCACCACCGATCGAGCTCGAGCGTCTGCCTGTCAGGCCGCCACCGACCCAGCCGACCCGACACGTGGAGGCGCCGCCGGTGGTCAGCCCGCCTGTCGCCAGCGTCGAAGGCTCGGCACCCATGGTTCCACCTGCCCCCGTGGTCGATACCATCGCACCACCCTCCGCGCAGGCAGGACCGGTCGAGGCGACCCTGGCCTACGTGGCCGCACCCGCGCCGAAATATCCGGCACAGGCCATCCGCGGTCACATGCAGGGCACGGTGACGCTACGCGTTCTGGTGGACGAGACGGGCAAGCCGCTGAATGTCGTCATCGAGTCCAGCAGCGGCCACGACCTGCTCGACCGTGCGGCGCGCGATCAGGTGCTCGCCAACTGGCGCTTTCAGCCAGCGCAGTCCAATGGCCGCAAGGTCCAGGCCTGGGCGCGCATCCCGGTGACCTTCGACCTCAGAAGTATCTAAGGCAGGCCGACGCGCCCCGGCATGGGCCGGGGGCGTTCCGTTTCAGCGGTTGGCGGCTGGTATCACGACCACATCCGGGCGGCGCGACGACCGCGCGATGGCCCAGACGATGAACGCGAGGAAGGCCACCGGCAGCAGCACCGGCAGAAGCGCCAGGGCGACGACGGGCGCCACCAGCAGCATCGCTACGCCGCCGATGACGGCGCCGAGGATGCCGCCGACGAGGCTGAAAACACCGCCGATAATGCCGAACACCAGCTTCAGCACGGCGCCGAGCAGCGCGAAGACCAGCCAGAAACCAACGGCAAGGACGACGAGCGAGGTGAGGACGATCATGGCTTTGCTCTCCGTGGGACGACAGCCGCCAGGGGGCGGTTCCGACAGTTCGATGCGGCCTGCGCCAGAAGAGTTTAAAGCCGTCCGCAGGTTTTCGGGTTACGAGGGTTTAACGGGCGCCATGCTCCACTTCCCGCCAGTCGATTTATGCGGGTGGCCCTGGGCCATGGGTATGCGTTCCTCCATCATCAAAACCTTGCGGGACATCGCGCTCGAACATTCGGACGTGGAGCACCCCGACCTCGCCTCGATGGGGCGTGAGATCGGCCGGGTGCTGCATGGCCACAGCGCGGACGTCATCGAAGCACTGGGGCCGTTGCGCGAACGTCGCCGCGGTTTCGAGCGCTGGATGGTCGCCGAGCGCGCGCGCCCGGGTGTCAGCATCCTGGTCCTGGCGTGGCCACCGGGCTATGCCACGCCGGTGCACGACCACGGCGGCCTTTGGGGCCTCGAAGCCACGATCGCCGGCGCCCTCGAAGTGGAATCCTTCGACAAGGACGACACCGACCATTCGCTGCGTAGCACCGGCCGCACCTGGCTCGGTCCGGGAGACGCGACGTGGTTCGAAGCTACGGAAGTGCACGCCCACCGCTGTCGCAATTTGTCGCGCCATGACACGGCGCTCACGCTTCACGTGTACGGTGGCGATCTGGCACAGTACCTCGCGTATGAGCAGCCCGGTCCGTCCGGACACTGGATCGCACGACCGAGGCAATCGATTATTGCGGGACGCCTGACGGCCTGACGGTCTAACGGCCCTCCACCCCAACCCAAGGGCGAAGGACCAAAGCATGTTTCATAAGGTCGCCATCATCGGCGGTGGCGCAGCAGCGGCGACGCTGGTGAGCGAATTGCTGGAGCGTCGTACGCCCCGGCCGTTACACCTGGACTGGTACACCGGCGCCGCGGGCGCCGGGCGCGGTGTCGCGTACGGCACGCCGTCGGAACGCCATCTTCTCAACGTCCGCGCCGCATCCATGGGCATGTTCGTCGGCAAGCCGGGCGGTTTCCTCGAATACGCGCAGGCGCTGGATCCGACCGTCAAGGGCTCGGACTTCCTGCCTCGCCGCCTTTACGGCGATTTCCTGCAGTCTCGCGTGAACCAGGCCGTGAAGAACGCCGGCTCGTTCGGACACGACGTGAACATCATCCCTTTTGTCGCCGAATCGCTGGTGCCGTCGAGCGAAGGCGTCACGATCGGCTATGGCGATGAAGTGGGCCATGCGGAAGCCGCGGTCCTGGCGATCGGCTCGTTGCCGCCTCGCCCGTTGCCAGGCGTCGACGATGCCGCCATTGCCAGTGGCCGCTACGTCACCGATCCGTGGCCGTACCTCGTCGCCGCGCGCGCCGATGAGCGGCCGCTGCGCGTACTGGTGATCGGCCTGGGCCTCACCGCCGTCGACGTACTCCTTGACCTCTCGGCGCGCTGGCCGAACGCACGCTTCACCGCGCTCTCGCGCCACGGCAAGCTACCTGAGCCGCACCTGGCTGCCGCCTCCGCCCCCGGCGAGAAAGACGCGGAGCTCATCGAATCGTTTCGCGACGACGCCAACGTGCGCGCCTGGATACGCGCCCTGCGCGACGCTGCGGCCGAAGCCGAGGACTGGCGCACGCTGGTCGACGGCCTGCGTCCGTATACGCAATCGCTGTGGGCAGAACTGCCTACGGGCGAGCGCGCACGTTTTCTCCGTCACGCCCGTTGGGCGTGGGAGCGGGCGCGCCATCGCATGCCACCGCAGGTCGCGGCCTCGATTGCCGAACTGGAGCGCGCCGGTCGCCTCACGCGCGGCCGTGGGCGAATGCGTGGCGTGTCGCTGTCCTCCGAAGGCGCGCTGGACGTCAAACGCGCGCTTCCCGGCGGCGGTGAAGCGGTCGAGTCCTACGACATCGTGATCCAGACCGTCGGCCTCAACACCGACACCCTGCGCACCGAGCATCGCCTGGTGCGCCAGTTGGTCATCGACGGCCTGGTCAAGCCGGATCCGCTCGGCCTGGGCTTCGCCGCCGTGGCCGACGGCCATCTGCTCGATGGCAATGGCCGGCCTCGCGCGAATCTTTTTGCGATCGGCAGCCTGCTTCGCGGCGCACTATGGGAATCCACGGCGATTCCGGAAATCCGCAAGCAGGCCCAGAGCGTGGCGAACATGCTCATGGCCGAGAGCGCCGAACGCGCGCACTCCCGCTAAGCGCGGGAGTCGCGGGAGTCGCCTCTTAAGGCAAAGCCTTCGAGCACGACCTTGCCGATCGTCGTGCCGCTCTCGAGCACGGCGTGGGCCTTGCGCAGATTAGCCGCGTTGATCGTGCCCACGTTCTGGCGCATCGTCGTCCTCAGCACACCCGCGTCCACCAGGTTCGCCGCCTCGTCGAGGATACGGCCCTGCTCGGCCATGTCGTCGGTGTGGAACAGCGAGCGCGTGTACATCAGTTCCCAATGCAGTGACAGGCTCTTGCGCTTCATCAGGCGAATATCGATCGGCTCGGCAGGATCGTCGATCAGGCCGAACCTCCCGTGGGGCTTGAGCAATTCGACCAGCGCGGGGAAATGGTCTTCGGTACGCGTCAGGCTCAGCACATAGTCGACGCCGTCAGGCGCCACCGCGCGCACTTCGTCGACCAGTGACTTCGAGTGGTCGACCACATGATGCGCGCCCATCGCCTCGACCCACTCACGGGTTTCCGGTCGCGAAGCCGTGCCGATCACAGTCAGACCCGTGAGCCGACGTGCGAGCTGCACGGCGATGGAACCGACACCGCCCGCGGCGCCCACCACCAGCAACGTGGCGGGACGACCCTGCGTGCCGTGCGGGATGCCCATGCGCTCGAACATCAGTTCCCAGGCGGTCACGGTGGTCAGCGGCAGCGCGGCGGCTTCAGCCATCGTAAGCGTGGACGGCTTACGCCCGGCCAGGCGCTCGTCGACCACATGGAACTCGCTGTTGGCGCCGGGACGGTCGAGTGCACCGGCGTACCACACCGCGTCGCCAACCTTGAAGCGACGCACTTCCGGGCCGACCGCGACCACGGTACCCGCCACATCCCAGCCAAGCACCTTGTCGGCGCCTTCGGGATCGGTGTTCTTGCGAATCTTGGTGTCGACGGGGTTCACCGAGATCGCCTCGACCTTCACCAGCAGGTCGCGTCCCCGCACCTCAGGCGTGGGCAACTCGACATCGAGCAGGCTCTGCGGATCGTTCACGGCAAGCGGGGTGCGATAGGCGACGGCTTTCATGGGAAATCTCCTGGAAGTCAGGCGCCTTCGGCCACCGCCACCATGGGGCGGCGGCGTTCGAGCGCAACACTGGCCATCGTAGCAAGCAGGCCCGTCACGGTGACGGCAGCGCCGGTCAGGCTCACCGTCGGCATCGCATAGCCCGCGGCCAGCACCGCGCCACCGAGCCACGCGCCGCCGGCATTGCCGAGGTTGAAGGCGGCGATATTCAGCGTGGATGCCAGGTTCGGCGCATCGCCAGCCACGTGCACCACGCGCGATTGAAGCGGCGCGATCGTGGCGAACGCGGCGATGCCCCAGAGGAACACGGTAACGATGGAAGCGACGGTCGAATGCATCGTCCAGGCGAAGGCGACCAGCAACACGGTGAGCACCACGAGGATGCCCATCAACGACGGCATCAGCTTCCAGTCCGCCAGGCGGCCACCCAGCATGTTGCCGATGGTGGTGCCGATGCCGAACAGGATCAGGACCGCACCGGTCCAGTGCGGGCTGATGTGCGACTGCTCCTGCAGGATCGGCGCGATGTAGGTGAACACGGTGAACACCCCGCCAAAGCCCAGCACCGTCATGCCCAGGGCAATCAGGGCCTGTGGTTCGCGCAGCACGCGCAGCTCGCGGCGCATGTCCGGTGCCTTGAGGTCCGGCAGCGACGGAACGAAGCGGGCCACACCCAACGCGGCGATCACGCCCAGCGCGGTCACCGCCCAGAACGTGGAACGCCAGCCGGCCCACTGGCCGAGGAAGGTGCCGAAGGGAACGCCGAGCACATTGGCCAGCGTCAGGCCCGCGAACATCAGGGCGATGGCGCGTGCGCGCTGGTTGGCCGGAACGAGGTGGGCGGCGACGACCGCGCCAATGCCGAAGAACGAACCGTGACAGAAGGCGGCCACGACGCGCGCCACCATCAGCACGTCATAGTTCGGCGCGATGGCACACAAGGCATTGCCGAGGATGAACAGGCCCATCAGCAGCAACAGGGCGTGCTTGCGCTCCATCTTCGCGGTGAGCGCGGCGAGCAGTGGCGCGCCAACGGCCACGCCCAGGGCGTAGCCGGAGACGAGCATGCCGGCGGAGGGAATGCTCACCTTGAGGTCGGTGGCGACTTCCGGCAACAGGCCCATGATCACGAACTCGGTGGTACCGATCGCAAAGGCGGCTACTGCCAGTGCCAGCAAGGGCAGGCGGGACGGAGAGGGGTTCATGGGTTAGGCTCGTGGGAAAGCGATAACGTGGATTGTCCGCCCCAGGCCCTTATGCACATACACCCGTACGCGACAAAGACTCTTGCCGCAGGATTGAAGATCGGAGTGGAAAGCCTGTGATCGGATCAATGATCGCTATCGCCGCGCTGGCCCTGCATGTGGCAGGGATCTTCGCCGCCATGCACGCCGTCATGCATACGCGCACGGCACAAGGTGCGTTCGCCTGGGTACTCGGCCTGGTGTTGCTGCCCTATGTGACCCTGGTTCCCTATTTCTTCCTCGGCGCCAGCCACTTTGGCGGCTACGTGGACCTGCACCGCCAGCGCCAGGCACGTTTCTTCATGCTCCACGAGGAGGCCGAGCTCTCCGCCCGACCAGGCCTGCTCCCGGTGACCACGCCGGTAAGCGACGAACGCTACGACGCCATCGGCCGCATGCTGAAGACGGCCATGCATGGTGGTAACGGGCTGGCGTTGCATATCGACGGCGAGGACGCGTTCAAGGCGATGTTCGCCGCCATCGCGCGTGCGGAACATTACGTACTGGTGCAGTTTTTCATCATCCACGACGACGTGCTGGGTCGGCGCCTGCGCGATGCGCTGCTCGAGCGCGCCGCCGCCGACGTCGAGGTCTGCCTGCTGTACGACAGTATCGGCAGCCACGACCTGCCCGGCAGTTATATCGACGCGCTGCGCGCGGGTGGCGTAAACGTGCGCCGCTTCGCGACGCGTCGCTGGCGCAACCGTTTCCAGCTGAACTTCCGCAATCACCGCAAGGTGCTCGTCGTCGACGGTGTGCGCGGCTTCGTCGGCGGCCTCAACGCCGGTGACGAATACCTCGGTGCGAAGCCGCCGCTGTCGCCATGGCGCGACACGCACATGGAAATCGAAGGCCCCGCCGTGGCCGACCTGCAACGCGTGTTCGCCGAAGACTGGTACTGGGTCACCGGCGAACGGCCGCCGTCTTCACCGCCACCGGAGCGCTGCGGCCGCGCCAACACGATGATTGTCGCCACGGGCCCGGCCGACCGCCAGGAAAGCTGCTCGCTGTTCTTCGCCCAGGCCATCCACGCGGCGAAGCAGCGTGTATGGATCACCACGCCCTACTTCGTGCCCGACCAGGCCGTGTTCGGTGCGCTGCGCCTGGCCGTGTTCCGCGGCGTGGACGTGCGCATCCTGATTCCCTGCCGCCCCGACCATCGCACCGTGTTCATGGCCTCCACGCTCTATGCACACGAGGCCACGCTGGCCGGCATCCGCATGTTCCGTTACCAGCCTGGCTTCATCCACCAGAAGGTAATGCTGATCGATGACGACACCGCCGTGGTCGGCAGCATGAACATGGATAACCGCAGCTTCCGCCTGAACTTCGAAATCTCGGCATTGAACGTGGACACGACCTTCGCCACCGAGGTCGAAATGATGCTGACCCATGACTTCGCCCAGTCCGAAGAGGTCAACCAGAACGACTACCAGCGCCTGACCTACCTGCAACGCGTAGCCCTGCACGTAGCCCGCCTCTTCGACCCCGTCCTATGACGTGCCCGCCGCCCTCCCCCTGTAGGAGCCGATTCATCGGCGATGCTTTCCTGTGGGAGCCGATTCATCGGCGATAGGGTCCTTGCGACACACCACCCCCCTACCGCGGGATCGCCGATGAATCGGCTCCTACACACACACGACAGCTTAGGAAACCCGACATGCTTCGCAGCCTCGCCTTCGCCACCGCCATCATCGCCACCGGCGCCTCCGCCGCGCCCGCGCAGTTCGTCGAGCGCAGCGTAGATGTCCACGGGAGAACCTACCGCTACCAGGTCTTCGTCCCCGCCGATGTCGAAGGCGAGCAGCCTGCCGTGGTCCTGTTCCTCCACGGCAGCGGTGAGCGCGGCAACGACAACCAGGCACAGCTATCGCAGGGCCTGCCGCCGTGGCTGAAACAGCACACGGATTTCCCTGCCGTGGTGGTGATCCCGCAAGCCCCGAACGATACCGAGTGGACCGACAAGGCCGATGCGGACATGGCGCTGGCCGCGCTCGACAAGAGCGTGAAGGAGTTCCACGGCGACCGTAAACGCCTCTACCTTACCGGCCTGTCGATGGGCGGTTTCGGCTCATGGCAGATCGCCGCCGACCATCCCGGCATGTTCGCCGCGGCCGCCATTATCTGCGGTGGCGTCAACGCGCTTCCGGACGATGGCCGCAACCTTTACGTTCACGGCGTGCCCAAGGGCGACGATGCATACGCCGCGGTGGCGAAGAAGATCGGCAAGCTACCGGTCTGGATTTTCCACGGCGGCGACGACAACGTCGTGCCGACCGAACAGTCGCGCCGCATGAACGCCGCGCTGCTCAAGCGCCATGCCGAAGTGAAGTACACGGAGTTCCCCGGCGTGAATCACGGCTCCTGGGAAAAGGCGTATGCCACGCCGGACCTCTGGGACTGGATGTTCGCTCACAAATCCTGAGCCGCGGCTTCACTGTGGGAGCCGATTCATCGGCGATGGGTGCTCGCGATGAACTGGCCCGCTGCCGCGGGATCGCCGATAAATCGGCTCCTACAGGGAGAAGCACACTACGACGAGCGCATGCCGGCGAGGAGGCGCTTGAGGCCGCCGGAGAACATCGTCCAGCCGATGCATGCGCCGATCAGCGCGCCGACGATGTCGAAGAACACGCGCAGGCCGATGGCGTCCGGATCATGCACGGCAGCCAGCTTCAGCTGCAACAGCGTCAGGGACTGCAGCGGCGCCATGGTGAAGTAGAGCAGGTCCCACATGTCCTGGCCGCCACCAAGCACGGCGGTGAGGACGAAGGCGATCGAGAGCTCCTTGCCGTCGCTCCAGCCGTTGCTCTTGCCGACGAAGGCATGGAGCAGCGCGTAGACGACAATGCCGGCCAGCAGGGCGATGCCGCCCGATTCGAGGGCACCGATAATGCCAAAGCCCATCCAGCTGCGATCGTACGGCATGAAGAGAACTCGTGAGGGATCAGGCAGGCATTATGCCCGTGCATCGGCCCGTTGATCGCGTGGCAACGTATCGCGACCGAAACGCAGGTACAGCGACACCGAAAGGATCACCGCCGCCAGCGAGGCAAAACCCGCCAGCAGGAAAATCGCCGGATAGTCGTACAAGCCTGCGATCCAGCCACCCACTGGGCCGGTAAGGCCCAGCGCGACGTCCAGGAACACCGAATAGGCGCCGAGCGCCGCACCGCGGTTGTGCGTGCTGACCCGGCCCACGGCTTCCACACCCAGCGCGGGGAAGACCAGGGCGAAGCCCGAGCCCGTCAGCGCGGCGCCAGCAAGAGCGGCATGCGGCGTCGTGCCCAACCAGAGCAGGATCAGGCCCAGGCACTCGACGACGAACGACACGATCGCCACGCGATACCCACCGAAGCGGTCGATCGCGTTGCCGAAGATCAGCCGGATACCAATGAAACAGCCGCCGAACACCGAGAGCGAAAGGGCCGCGTCCGACCAGTCGCGGCTGGCGTAATAAAGCGCCACGAAGGTCGATAACGAACCGAAGCCGATCGAGCCAAGCGCCAACCCCACGCCGTAAGGCATGACGCGCGTCAGCACGCTCTTGAACGGCAGACGCTCACCATGGCTCGGCGCGATGCGTGCCTTCATCAGCGCGAAGGGCAGCGCCACGAGACCAAGTACAAAGGTGAGGATGCCCAGGGAAATCAGGCCATGGTCCCGCGCCAGCATCACGCCGAGCGGCGCGCCCACGGCGATACCACCGTACGTGGCAATGCCGTTCCAGGAGATCACCCGGGCGGTGTGCTCGCCGCCGATGCCACCGATGCCCCAGGTGATCGCTCCCGTGCTCACCCAGCTCTCGGCGAAACCGAGGCCGAGCCGGCTGAGCAGGATAAGGGTGAGCGATAACCCCGGCATCTTCGGCACGATGGCACCGAGGGCGAGAAACAGGCCGGAAATCGCCAGCACCACCAGACCCGCGATGACAGTCCGCTTGGGCCCCATCGCATCCGCCATGCGCCCGGCGTGGGGGCGACTGAGCAGGGTCGCAAGATACTGCGCGCTCACCGCCAGGCCGGCGATGATCGTCGAATAGCCGAGGTCGAGGTGCGCAAAGCCCGGCAGCACGGCAAGGGGTATGCCGATGCACAGGTAGCAGACGAAGGAGAAGACGACCGAAGAAAGGATGCGCGCGGTCACGGCAAAGCGCCGGCCGCGGGTGGGAACTAGGGAGGGGAGAGACATGGCTGGGCCATTATACCGTGGGCTTGTTGCGGTGCGTCATGGCGGGTTTATGAAGGGATTTTCATGAGGGGTTTCCTCTGGCACCCATCGCCGATGAATCGGCTCCCACAACGGGCGCGGCCCGCTTCCTGTGGGCCCGCTTCCTGTGGGAGCCGCTTCAGCGGCGATGCTCTCAATCCAACAACACCGGCTGCCCACTCTGCAACGACTCCCGCAACGCAATCGCAATCCGCGTCGCCTCGACCGCATCATCCATCGTCAGCTCGAACGGCGTGTCATCCAATACCGCATCCACGAAGTGCTTCGCCTGGGTCACGAAGGCCGGGGCAAACCGCTCATAGAACGACGGCACGACGGTGTTGCGAACGCCATTGGCATCGGCAATCTCCATGCGGTCCGCGCGCGGATTGCGACCCACGCTTAACCGCCCCGCCGTACCCGTGATGTCCGTGTGCGTATCGTGCCCATGCGCCTGCGTGCGCGAGGCATAGAACATCGCCATGCGGCCGCCTTCGAACTCGACGATGGCGATCCCATTGTCAACGTCGCCCATCGCTTCCAGCGGCGGGTACATCGCCACGGTGCCGGCCGAATAAACTTTCTTCGCCTTCGGACGACCCAGCAGCCAACGGGCGAGGTCCACATCGTGCACGCTGCAATCGAGGAAGATACCGCCGCTGGTGGGAGCGAACTTCAGGAACGCGCCACTCGGGTCGGCCAGATCCGTGGTCTGCGAATAGACCAGGAAAGGACGACCAATGCCGCCTGCCTCGATGTGCTGGAACGCATGCTGATAGCTCTCGTCGAAGCGACGGACGAAGCCCACCATGGCGCGCTTGCCCGCCTTGGCCGCATGCGCGGCGGCATGGCGGCAATCGTCCAGCTCCAGGGAAAGCGGCTTCTCACAGAACACGTGCTTGCCGGCGTCGAGCGCGCGCTCGATCTGCGTCGCATGCAACGAGGTCGGCGTGACCAGGAAGACCGCGTCGAGCGAGGGATCGGCCAGCATCTCCTCGTAATCGTTGTAGATCCTGGAGATGCCGAGCGTGTCACGCGCCCAGGCACGCTCGCTCTCGACGGGGCTGCACACGGCAGCCAGCTCTGCCCGCGGCACCGCGCGGGCGAGGTTCTCGGCGTAACGCTGGCCAAGTCGGCCGAGGCCGGCCAGGCCGATGCGAAGGGAAGTCATGTAAGGCGCTCCGCGTCAGATGTTCACGGCCACGGCCTGGCCTTCACGCCAGGACCGTGCGGCGGCTTCGGCCAGCTCGAGCGCCTTGATGCCATCGGCGATGGTCGTGCGTACCGGCGTACCTGCCGCCAGTGCGTCGAAGAAATGGGCGATTTCCGCGGCATACGCTTCGCGATAGCGCTCGAGGAAGAAATGCTCCGGGAGATCGTGCGCGATGTTCTTCGACGTATGCGAGACCACCTCGGTCGGCGATACATTGCCGGCCTGGAGCATGCCCTTGCTGCCGAGTACTTCGAAGCGCTGGTCGTAACCGTAAGCAGCGCGACGTGAGGTATTGATCTGGCAGAGCCTGCCGCTCTTCGTGCGGATCGTCACGGCGGTGGTGTCGATATCGCCCGCCGCTTCGATCGCCGGATCCGTCAGGCAGCTGCCGGTGGCATGCACGCTCACGGCCTCGTCGTCGAGGATCCAGCGGAAGATGTCGAAGTCGTGGATCAGCATGTCCTTGAAGATGCCGCCTGAACTCTTGATGTAGCTCACCGGCGGTGCACCCGGATCGCGGCTGGTGACGATGAGCAGTTCCGGCGTGCCGATCTCGCCCTCTTCCAGGCGCTTCTTAAGCGCCGAGAAGGTCGGATCGAAACGGCGCTGGAACGCGATCATGCAGACCACGCCGGCTTTCTCGACGGCGGCCTGGCAGGAACGCGCACGTTCCACGTCCAGATCCACCGGCTTCTCGCAGAAGATCGCCTTGCCCGCCGCGGCGGCACGGTGGATCAGGTCGGAATGCGTATCCGTGCTGGAGCCGATGACGACCGCACCGACGGCGGGATCATTGAGGGCCTCGTCCACCGTGGCGACCTTCGCGCCATGCTTCTCCGCAAGTTCCTGCGCCGAAGGCGCGTGCACGTCCACCACGTAGCGCAGGTGCGCTTGCGGGTGGCGGGCGACATTGCCCGCGTGAATCTTGCCGATGCGACCGGCACCGAAAACGGCAACTTCAATCATCGTATTCTCCTCGGGGAAGTGTTTCTTCAACTGTGAGTTCGAGCCGGTAGGCCAGCGCGACGAACAGCGCCTGGCACAGGCACATGGTGCTGGTGAGGCCACGGAACGCAAAGGCGCTCCCCTCCTTCACCTTGAGTAAAACGTCCGAATGGCGGGCGAGCGGACCGAGATCGCTCTCGGTGATGGCAAGCACACTAGCCTTGTGTTGTTGCGCCACGCGCATCGCGTAGAGGGTTTCCTTGCCGAAGGGCGGGAAGCTTATCGCGATGAGCGCATCGCCCTTGCCCATGCTGCGCAGCTGCTCGCGGAACATCCCGCCCAGGCCACTGACCAGATGCACGCGTTTCTGCGTGTGCTGCAGCGCATAAGCGATATACGTGGCGATGGCGAACGAACGGCGCACACCCATCACATAGATGTTTTCAGCGGTGGCAAGCAAGTCCACGGCCTTCTGGAAGCGCGTCTCGTCGAGCTCCTCGGCGAGTTCGTCCAGGCCTGCGCGGCTGGCGTCGATGAAGCGCGAGGCGATCTCCACCGCCGGCATGGTCGAGGCGCGGTTCTTGATGACGCTGCGGATGCGCTGCTGGTAGCTGCGCGAAGGCGACGTCTGCGCGGTGAACGCGTCGCGGAACACCGACTGCATCTCGGTGAAGCCTGAATAGCCGAAGCGCTGGGCGAAACGGACCACCGCCGACGCATGCACCCCGCAGCCTTCGGCAATCTCACCGACGCGCCGGACCATGATCGAACTGCGATGTTCCTCAAGGTATCGGGCGACGCCCTGCAGCTGGCGCGGCAAGGCCTCGAACTCCTCGGCGATGCGCTGCATGAGGGCATCGGCTTCGCTGCGTTTGGCCATCACGAGCTCCATCAGGGGACCGGCCGCATTGAAGCACGCGATGGAACGTATTTTCCATTTATTTTTTTGCTGCAATGCAAATTGCAACGCTGGAACGGCGGGTCCATGCTCGGTCCGCTCTCGGCAAAAAAGCGGCTCGTACGGCCGCATCGCGATTCGACACCCCGTCCGGCCGGTAGACCCGGTCTCCTGTGGAGGCAATATGCGATCCAAACTGATTCAAGCCACCCTGGCTGCAGCCCTCGCCCTCGGCCTCGGCCTGGCCGCCCCCGCCTCCCAGGCGGCCCCGGGCGACCGTTATGTCCTGGTTACCCACGCCGCCGACTCGGATTCGTGGTGGAACACCATCAAGAACTCGATCAAGCAGGCCGGTGAAGATTTCGGCGTCGACGTGGACTACCGCGGTTCCGGCAATGGCGACCTCAGCGAAATGGCCCGCCAGCTGGAATCGGCCGCCGCCCGCAACTACCAGGGTGTCGCCTTCGACATCGCCAGCTTCGCCGTGCTCAAATCCCCGGCCGCCAAGGTTTCGGCCAAGGGCATTCCCATCGTCACGATCAACTCCGGTACGCCGGAGGAGAGCAAGAAGCTCGGCGCGATCATGCACGTGGGCCAGGGCGAGTACGACGCGGGCAAGGCCGCGGGTGACCGCGCCAAGGCCGCCGGCGTCACCAGCTTCGTCTGCGTGAACCATTACGCCACCAACAACGCCTCGTTTGAGCGCTGCCAGGGCTTCGCCGACGCCATCGGCGTGAAGGACTGGCGCAAGACCTCGATGATCGATACAGGCATGGACCCGACCGTCGTCGCCAGCAAGGTCAGCGCGTACCTGCGCAGCAACCCGAAGACCCAGGCCATCCTGGCCCTTGGCCCGAATGCCGCCGAGCCGACGATCAAGGTGGTCAACGACATGCACCTGGCCGGCAAGATCAACTTCGGCACCTTCGATCTGTCGCCGGCGATCATCGCGGGCATCAAGTCCGGGACCATCCAGTACGCGATCGACCAACAGCCCTACCTGCAGGGCTACATGGGCATCGCCGCGCTGGTGATCGCGCATGACCAGAAGACTAACGACCCGGCAAAGATCATTGCCGCGTTGAAGGCCAACCCGAAGTTCGAGGCGCGCCTGAAGCAGTACGACCTGCACCCGGTCTACACCGCCACGGGCGTCAGCTCGGGTCCTGCGTTCGTCACCAAGGACAACGTGGCGACGGTTGAGAAGTACGCGGGCACGTACCGCTAAGCGATCGGAAGGAAAGTTGACATGAGTGCCATCAACCAGAGCGTTACAACCATGATTGAACAGAAACCCACGGACGAACGCGTACGCAAGCTGTCACCGTGGCGCATCCTGCTCGACCGGCCCGAACTGGGGTCCATCGCGGGCACGGTGCTCGTCTTCGCCTTCTTCGGCATTTTCGCCGGCGGCTCGGGCATGTTCGCGCTCGATGGCATCATCAACTGGGCCCAGGTGGCCGGCTACCTCGGCATCATCGCCGTGGGCGCCTGCCTCCTCATGATTGCCGGTGAATTCGATCTGTCGATGGGTTCGATGATCGGCTTCGCCGGTGTCATGGTGGCCATTCCACCGATGTATCTGGGCTGGCCCCTGTGGGCGGCGGTGATCTTCGCCTTCGTCGGTTCCATGGCGTTGGGCGCCCTCAACGGTTACCTCGTCGTGCGCACCAAGCTACCGTCCTTCATCGTGACGCTGGCTTTCATGTTCATCCTGCGTGGCCTGACGCTGGTGCTTTCGACCAGCTTCGCCAACAGCACCATCGTCAGCGGCATCGGCGACAAGTTCACCGACGATCCGGTGATCTCCGCCCTGTTCCAGGGCACCACCTTCCACTGGCTGTTCAACGGCCTGGCCAGCATGGACCTGATCACCAAGCTGCCCAGTGGCGACCCGGTGGTCGGCGGCCTGCCCAAGGTGCTGGTGTGGTGGATCGTGATGGCGCTCGCGGCTGGCTTCGTGCTTGCCCGCACCCGCTTCGGCAACTGGATCTACACCGTCGGTGGCGATTCCAACGCCGCGAAGAACGTCGGTGTGCCGGTGCGCCGCGTGAAGATCTCCCTGTTCGTGCTCACCGCTTTCTGCGCCTGCCTGTTCGGCGTGCTGCAGGTGGCCGACGTGGGTTCCGCCGCGGCCGATCGCGGCCTGCAGAAGGAGTTCGAAGCGATCATCGCCGTGGTCATCGGCGGCACCCTGCTCACGGGTGGTTTCGGCTCGGTCATCGGCGCCTGCTTCGGTGCGCTGATCTTCGGTGTCGTGCAGATCGGCATTTCGTACACCAATATCGATTCCGACTGGTACCGCGTCTTCCTCGGCGGCATGTTGCTGCTGGCGGTGCTGTTCAACCATTACATCCGCAGCCGTGCTGCGGCGACGAAGTAGGAGCGCCACCATGGCCGACGATTACATCCTCGAACTCGACGACGTCAGCAAGTTCTTCGGTACTGTCATTGCCTTGCAGGGTGTCACGCTGCGCCTTAAGCGCGGTGAGGTGCACTGCCTGCTCGGCGACAACGGTGCCGGCAAGTCCACGCTGATCAAGACCCTGGCCGGCGTGCACCTGCCGAGCTCCGGCACGTATCGCGTCGACGGCGAGGAAGTCCGTTTCAACTCGCCGCGTGAGGCGCTCGACCGCGGCATCGCCACGGTCTACCAGGACCTGGCACTCGTTCCGCTGATGAGCGTGGCGCGCAACTTCTTCGCCGGTCGCGAACCGCGCAAGAAACTGTTCGGGGTCATTCCCGTCATCGACATGAACTACGCCAACGAGACCGCGCGCGACAAACTGGCCGAGATGGGCATTCGCGTACGCGACGCCAGCCAGCCGGTAGGCACGATGTCCGGTGGCGAGCGTCAGTGCCTGGCCATCGCCCGCGCGATTCACTTCGGCGCCAAGGTACTGATCCTCGACGAACCGACGGCCGCACTCGGCGTGAAGCAGTCGTGCAACGTACTCAAGCTTATCCACCAGGCACGCGAGCGCGGCATCTCGGTGATTTTCATCACGCACAACGTGCACCACGCCTATCCCATCGCGGACAGCTTCACGCTGCTCAACCGCGGCCAGTCCATGGGCACCTTCTCCAAGAAAGACATCACCAAGGAAGCCGTGCTGGACATGATGGCCGGTGGCACGGAGATCCAGAGCCTGGTCGACGAACTGGAAGGCCGCGCGGCCTGATCACGGAACCCTTATGCGAAGCCCCCTGCCCCGTTCCCCCTCCCGCCCCATCGACGTCGCCTGCCTCGGCAGGCTCGCCGTGGATCTCTACGCCCAGCAGATTGGCGCCCGCCTCGAGGATGTCACCAGCTTCGCCAAGTACCTCGGCGGCTCCTCGGCCAATGTCGCCTTCGGCACGGCTCGCCTTGGCATGCACTCGGCCATGCTCGCCCGCGTCGGCGACGACCACATGGGCCGCTTCCTTACCGAGACGCTCGCCGCCGAGGGCAGTGACGTCAGCCAGATCCGGATCGACCACGAGCGCCTGACCGCGCTGGCCATCCTTGGCATCAAGGATCGGGAAACCTTTCCACTGCTGTTCTATCGCGAGAACTGCGCCGACATGGCGCTGACCGCCGACGATATCGATGAAGCCTTCATCACCGGCTGTCGCGCGCTGGCCATTACCGGCACGCATTTCTCCGAGCCCGGCGTACACGCGGCGAGCTCGCGTGCGATCGAACTGGCGCGCAAGCACGACGTGCGCACCGTGCTCGACATCGACTACCGCCCGGTGCTCTGGGGCCTGACCGGACGCGGCGAAGGCGAACAGCGCTTTGTCGCCGCCGACCACGTCACCCGCCACCTCCAGGCCATTCTTCCCGGTTTCGATCTCATCGTCGGTACGGAAGAAGAGTTCCATATCGCCGGTGGCAGTGAAGACCTCATGGCCACCTTGCGCGCCGTTCGCGGCATCACCGCGGCGACCCTGGTGGTCAAGCGCGGTGCCGTCGGCTGCAGCGTCATTGAAGGGGCCATCCCGGCCAGCATCGACGATGCCCCCACCTACCGGGGCAGCCGCGTCGAGGTACTCAACGTCCTCGGCGCCGGCGATGCCTTCCTCTCCGGCTTCCTCACCGGCTGGCTCAGCGGCGAAACCGTCGAGCGCGCCTGTGCCTTCGCCAATGCCTGCGGCGCCATCGTCGTGTCGCGGCACGGCTGCGCACCGGCCATGCCGAGCCGCGCCGAGCTGGACGCCTTCCTCGCTCGCGAAGGTGGCATTCCGCGGCCGGACCTGGACAAGGAGCTTTCCCACCTGCACCGCACCTCCGTGCCGCGCAAGCGGTGGGACGAACTCTATGTGTTCGCCTTCGACCACCGCACGCCGTTCTTCGAACTGTGCCGCGACGTCGGCGGCAACGAAGCGAAGATTCCGCGTCTGAAGGAGTTGCTCGTCGAGGCCGTCGCCGCCACCGAGCGCGCCGGCCAGCTGCACGGCCACATCGGCCTGCTCGCCGACGACCGCTATGGTCAGGACGCACTGAACGCGGCCAGTGGCCGCGGCTGGTGGATCGGCCGGCCGGTGGAAGTACCCGGCTCCAACCCGCTCGAATTCGAACGCGGCCGCTCCATTGGCACCCAGTTGGTCAGCTGGCCGAAGGAGCACGTCATCAAGTGCCTGGTCGCCTTCGATCCGGATGCCGACCCCATGCATCGCGTGGAGCAGGAGACCCAGCTACTGGCCCTCTATGACGCTGCCAAAGTCAGCGGCCATGAGTTGCTGCTCGAGGTCATTCCGCCTGGCTGCAAGGACGCCGCGCACCGCGACGACCAGGTGCTCCGCTCGATGAAGCGTATCTACAACCTCGGCATCCGTCCGGACTGGTGGAAGCTATGCCCGCCGCGCCGCGAGGCATGGAGCGCCATCGATGCATTGATTCATGAGCGCGATCCCTATTGCCGCGGCGTGCTTCTGCTCGGCCTCAACGCGCCGGCGGAAGCGCTGGCCGCCGGTTTTGCCGATGCCACGGACAGCACCACCGTGCGTGGTTTCGCGGTGGGCCGCACCCTCTTCATCGAGCCGGCGTCCGCCTGGCTGGCCGGCAAGATCGACGACGCCACCCTGATCGCGCAGGCCAGGGCCGCCTTCGAGCGGATGATTGCGCTGTGGCGCGACGGACGGCGCACGCCGGACCAGCGGATGAAGGAAGGCGCCGCCGCATGAGCGCAACCATCCGCCTTACCACCGCCCAGGCCTTGATCCGCTATCTCGCCGCACTGCGTGGCCGGGACGCGGATTCCGATGACTCGTCGCCGTTATTCGGCGGCGTCTTCGCCATCTTCGGCCATGGCAACGTGGCCGGCATCGGCGAAGCGCTGTACGAATCGCGCCACGTGCTTCCGACCTACCGCGCCCACAACGAGCAGGCGATGGCGCATGCCGCCATCGCCTATGCGAAGACCCACATGCGTCGCCGCATGATGGCCGTGACGACCTCGATCGGCCCCGGTGCGACCAACCTGGTGACCGCCGCCGCGCTCGCCCACGTGAACCGCCTGCCGGTGTTGTTGCTGCCAGGCGATATCTTCGTTTCCCGCGCGCCGGATCCGGTACTCCAGCAGCTCGAGGATTTCTCGGACGGCACGGTGTCGGTCAACGATACGCTGCGCCCGGTGTCGCGCTACTTCGACCGTATCGTGCGGCCCGAACAGCTCCTCGTCGCGCTGCCCCGCGCGATTCGTGCGCTGACCGATCCCGCGCTCTGCGGCCCGGTGACCCTGGCCCTTCCGCAGGACGTGCAGGCCGAAGCGTGGGATTTCCCGGTCGCGTTCTTCGAGCCGCGCGAGATCGTCTTCCGCGCACCGCAACCGACCGACGACGAGTTGATGTACGCGCTCGACGCGATCGAAGCCTCGGAGCGCCCGGTGATCATCGCCGGCGGTGGCGTCCTTTATGCGAAGGCCTCGCACGCGCTACTCGACTTCGCCGACAAGCACGGCGTACCGGTGTGCGAGACCCAGGCCGGCAAGGGCGCCTTGCCCTGGAACCATCCGCTGCACCTGGGACCGGCCGGCGTTTCCGGTTCCTCCTCCGCAAATGCCTTGCTTCGTGATGCCGACCTGATTATCGCGGTGGGTACGCGCCTGCAGGATTTCACCACAGGCTCGAACGCCTTGTTCTCCCACGTGCCGATCCTCTCGGTCAACGTGAACGCATTCGACGCGCTGAAGGGCGAAGGCCTTGAAGTCATCGGCGACGCGCGACAGGTACTCGACGACCTTAGCTTCGGCCTCGAAGACTGGGCCGCACCCGATGCATGGACCACCCGCGCCCGCGATGCGGCCAGCGAGTGGGTGCACGTGGTCTCGCGCATCACCGAACAGCGCAGCGCGCCCCCAGGACGCCTGCCGTACGACGGTGAAGTAATCGGTGCGGTACAGCGTTCCTCATTGCAGTCGACCATCGACGACATCGTCGTCTGTGCCGCAGGCACCCTGCCCGCCGAACTGGAAAAACTGTGGCGCACGGAGACCCCGGGCGGCTACCACATGGAATATGGCTACTCGTGCATGGGTTACGAGATTGCCGGCGGGCTTGGCGCGAAGATGGCCGCGCCCGAACGCGAGGTCATCGTCATGGTCGGTGATGGCAGCTACCTGATGATGAACTCGGAGATCGCCACCTCGGTGATGCTCGACGCCAAACTCATCATCGTGCTGCTCGATAACCGCGGCTACGGTTGCATCAACCGCCTGCAGCAGGCGACCGGAAGTGCGCCGTTCAACAACATGTTCGACGACTGCGTACAAGGCAGCCACGGCATGCCGAAAATCGACTTTGCCGCGCACGCCCGTTCGCTGGGAGCGATTGCCGAGCACGTCGCCGATATCGCCGGGCTGGAAGCGGCGATGGAACGCGCCCGCGACGCCGACCGTACCTATCTCATCTGCATCGATACCGACCACACGCGCACGACCGAAGAAGGCGGCGTATGGTGGGAAGTGGCGGTGCCGGAAGTTTCCACGCGGGAAGCCGTGCGCGACGCGCGCGCGGGCTACGAGACCGCCACCGTGGGCCGCAAGGCCAGGAACACGCCAGCATGAAGAACGATCCCATCCGCATCGGCATCAACCCGATCTCCTGGAGCAACGACGACCTGCCCTCGCTCGGCGGCGAGACGCCGCTTTCCACCGCGCTCAGCGAAGGCAAGGCGATCGGTTACGAAGGCTTCGAGCTCGGCAACAAGTTCCCGAAGGATCCCGCCGCGCTGCGCGAGCTCATGGCCGGCTACGACCTCGACGTCGTCTCCGGCTGGTACAGCGGTCGTGTCGCCGGCCGCGCGGCAACGGAAGAGATCGTTGCCGTCGAAACGCATCTGCGCCTGCTCGCCGAGAACGGCTGCAAGGTCATGGTCTACGGCGAAGTGGCCGACGCCATCCAGGGCGAACCGCATCCGCTCTACAAACGCCCGCGCTTCCGTTCGGCCGACGCCTGGAAACGCTATGGCGACAACCTCACGGAGTTCGCGAAGTTCACGCTGTCCCGCGGCGTGCGCCTTGCGTACCACCATCACATGGGTGCCTACGTTGAATCGCCCGACGATGTCGACCAGCTAATGGCCCACACCGGCGACGAAGTGGGGCTGCTGTTCGACAGCGGCCACACGTATTTCGGTGGCGGCGATCCGCTGACCGTGCTGAACAAACACATCGCCCGCATCTGCCATGTGCACTGCAAGGACGTGCGGCCGGGCGTGGTGCGCATGGCGCGCAACCGTCACTGGACCTTCCTCGAATCCGTGCTCAACGGTGCCTTTACCGTGCCGGGTGATGGCTGCATCGACTTCGCCGGCATCGTCGACCGGCTCAAGGCGCATGGTTACAAGGGCTGGCTGGTGGTCGAGGCCGAACAGGACCCTTCCGTCGCCCCCAGCTACGAGTTTGCCGAAAAAGGCTACAACACGTTGCGCTCGCTGCTGGACGGCGTGCCGGTGCGGGAGGTCGCATGAGCCTGCTGGTCAAGGCCGCCGCCAAGGGCGAGGCCATCGTCCGCGTCACCCCGGAGTCCGCCCACTGGAAACACGTCGGCTTCGAAGCACGCCGTCTCGTCGCCGGCGAGACCACGGAGATCACCTTGCCCGCTGACCGTGAAGGCTGCCTGGTCATCCTCACCGGCACGGTCGACGTCATCGTCGGTGGGCACGACTGGAAAGGCCTCGGTGGCCGCCAGAGCGTGTTCGAAGATCGCTCCACGCATGCTATCTACGCGCCACCGTCGTCGGTCTACAAAGTTACCGCGCAATCCGATGCTGAGCTCGCCATCGCCTCGGCACCAGCCAGCGGCCGCCTTGATGTCCGCCTGATCGAGCCGGGCTCGATGAAACGCTCCGTACGCGGCACCGGCGCCAACACACGCTACGTGTGCGACGTGCTGCCGGAGACCGAGCAGGCCGAATCGCTGCTGGTGGTCGAAGTGCTCACCCCCGCCGGGCATTCCTCCAGCTACCCGCCGCACAAGCACGACACCGACGCCTTGCCGGAAGAAAGCGTGCTTGAAGAAACCTACTATCACCGCATCGACCCGCCGCAGGGCTTCGCCTTCCAACGCGTGTATACCGACGATCGCGATATCGACGAGTCGATGGCCGTCGGTGACCACGACGTCGTGATGGTGCCGCGCGGCTACCACCCCGTGGTGATGCCACACGGCTACCGCGGCTACTACCTCAATGTCATGGCCGGTCCCCGCCGCGAATGGCATTTCCGCAACGACCCCGCCCACGAATGGATGATCGCGCGCTAAAGGCGCCGCGATCGGAGTAACCACGCCATGTCCGCCCAGCCCTCCAGCAACACCCTCCCCCGCATCGGTCACTTCATCGCCGGCAAGCCGTACGCCGGCACGCCCTCCGGCACGTCGCCGGTCTACGATCCCGCGCGCGGTGTCGTCGCCTCTGAAGTGGATCTCGCCTCTGTCGCCGATGTGGATCATGCCGTGCGCGCTGCGCACGCCGCCTTCCCTGCCTGGTCGCAGTTACCGCCACTGAAGCGTGCGCGCGTGATGTTCCGGCTCAAGGAACTGATCGAACGCGACATGGATCGCCTCTCGCGCATTATCGTCGCTGAACACGGCAAGGTGCTTTCCGACGCGAAAGGCGAAGTCGTGCGCGGCCTCGAAGTGGTCGAATACGCCTGCGGTATCCCCGAACTGCTCAAGGGTGAATACACCGAGCAGATCGCCAACGGCATCGACGCATGGACCATGCGCCAGGCCATCGGCGTCTGCGTCGGCATCACGCCATTCAACTTCCCGGCGATGGTACCCATGTGGATGTTCCCCATGGCCATCGCCTGCGGCAATACCTTCGTGCTGAAGCCGTCCGAACGCGATCCCTCGCTCGCGCTGGAACTGGCGAAGCTGCTTAAGGAAGCCGGCCTGCCTGACGGCGTGTTCAACGTGGTAAACGGCGACAAGACCGCCGTGGACGCCTTGCTCGACCATGAGCTCGTGCGCGCGGTGAGTTTTGTCGGTTCCACGCCGATCGCCGAATACATCTATGCCCGCGGCACGTCCCAGGGCAAGCGCGTGCAAGCGCTGGGCGGCGCGAAGAACCACATGGTGATCATGCCCGACGCCGATCTGGACAAGACAGCGGACGCACTGATCGGTGCAGGTTACGGCGCGGCTGGCGAACGCTGCATGGCGATCTCCGTCGCCGTGGCGGTCGGTGAAGCGACGGCCGACGCACTGGTCGCCAAGCTCGCGCCGCGCGTCAAGGCGCTGCGTATCGGCAACGGCATGGATGAAAGCGTGGAAATGGGCCCGGTCGTCACCGGCGTCCACAAGGATCGCATCACCGGCTATATCGACGACGGCGTGACCTCCGGTGCCGAGCTCGTCGTCGACGGCCGCGGCTACCAGGTAGCCGGGTGCGAGCAGGGCTTCTTCGTCGGCGGCACACTATTCGATCGCGTCACGCCGGCCATGCGTATCTACAAAGAAGAAATCTTCGGGCCTGTCCTGTGTGTCGTTCGCGTGCCGGATTTCGCCAGCGCATTGAAGCTGGTCGATGAACATGAATATGGTAATGGCACCGCCATCTTCACGCGCGATGGACAAATAGCGCGAGAATTTGCGCATCGTGTTCAGGTTGGCATGATTGGCGTGAATGTTCCTATCCCCGTGCCCATGGCATTCCATAGTTTTGGTGGATGGAAGAAGAGTCTCATGGGTGATCATCACGCTCACGGCCCGGAATCTGTGCGCTTTTATACAAAACAGAAGGCCGTTACACAGCGTTGGCTGAACCACGATGAAAGCGCTGGCGCAGAATTCGCAATGCCCACGCATTAGTAAGACAAAAACACTAGAATGCGGCGGTTGAATGCACGGGGAGTCTTGTGCGTTGCAACTTAAATAATCAAAAGCCACAAACTAAAAAGCTTAATTTTTTTCAGGGAGAAGGGTAAATGCTCATTCATTTTTCTAAGCGTCCCCTCGCCGGTCTGATGCTCGCTTGCCTCGGTCTCGGCGCTACCGCCGCTCACGCAGACGACACGATGAAGTCCGACTTCAGCGACATGTCGACCAGCAAATATCTTTTCGGTGACTGGGGCGGCACGCGTTCGCGTCTCGCCGATGAAGGCGTCACCTTCGATCTGGGCTACGGCTCGGAACTCGCGCACAACTACTCCGGCGGTGATCGTGAGATCACTCGCTACACCGACCAGTGGAAGCTCGGCACCGCGTTCGATCTCCAGAAACTCTGGGGCTGGAACGGCGCCAAGTTCACTATCGTCGTCACCGACCGTAACGGCCGCAACATCGGTGCCGATGCGAACATCGGTAACAACCAGCTCATTCAGGAAGTCTACGGTCGTGGCCAGACCTGGCATCTGACGATCTTCGCCCTCGAGCAGAAGTTCCTGGACGATCGCCTGACCTTGAAGCTGGGTCGTCTGCCGGTAGGCGAAGACGTCAACCAGTTCTCGTGCGACTTCCAGAACCTGACGTTCTGCGGTGCCCAGCCGGGTAACATCGTGGGCGACTACTGGGTCAACTGGCCGACCAGCCAGTGGGCCGCGGTGGTGAAGTATGCGACGACAGAAAACACCTGGGTGCAGATCGCTGGCTACCAGGTGAACCCGAAGTATGTCGACGACTCCTACGCATCGCACAACGGTCTGGTGCCCGGCTTCCCGAGCGGCACCACCGGCGCGCTGATTCCGCTGGAGTTCGGCTGGAAGCCGACCGTCAACGGCTTGCCGGGTTCGTACCGTGCAGGCGTCTGGTACAACACCTCGAAGGGTAACGATCTCTACCTCGACGTGAACCACCAGCCGATCGCGCTCACCGGCAACACGGCGCTACAGCACGACGGCCGCAAGGGTGCGTGGATCACGTTCTCGCAGCAGGTCACGGGTACGGCTGGTGGCGAAGGTGCGACGGTGTTCCTGAACATCACCTCCGCCGACCACGCTACCTCGCCCACGAACAACCAGTTCGCGCTCGGCATGGAGTACAAGGGCATCTTCGGTCGCCCGAACGACTTCATCGGCGCCGCCTTCGGTGGTTCGTACGCCAGTGGTTACGCCGCGAAGAACCAGCGCCTGATCAACGAGCTCACCGGTTCGGACACCATCGTCAACCGCGGCTACGAGCGTGTCTCTGAAGTGTTCTACAGCTGGTCGCCGATTCCCTCGATCGCGCTCCGCCCGAACCTCCAGTACATCCAGGATCCGGGTGGCAGCAGTCAGCGCAACAACGCGTTCGTGCTTGGCCTGAAGACCAGCGTCGCGTTCTAAGAAGAGAAGCTTCGGCTTGTTTTCGATGGAAGGCCCGGGGAAACCCGGGCCTTTTTTATCGGTTGCCCGGATGAATCCGGGCCATGCTTTTATTCGCCGATGAATCGGCTCCCACAGAAGGCAGCCACGCTTTCTGTGGGAGCCGATTCATCGGCGATAGGGCGATGCCCCCTGTGGGAGCCGCTTCAGCGGCGATTCCTTACGCCAGGCCCCCTGTGGGAGCCGCTTCAGCGGCGATAGCCCTTCACATCACCCGTCATTTTCAGCAGACGCAGTCAGATCGAAACTGTCATCCCCCTCATCCACCGCCAGCCGCATCACGATCGGCCGGCAGCAAACCTGGCAATCCTCGATATACGTCTGGCTGCCGCCGGATGTATCGACGGCTACCTCGATGGTTTCGCCACAGTAGGGGCAGGCAATGTCGGTGAATTCGTAGCCGGGCATGATGGTTCTCGTTGTGTCGTAAGAGCATCGCCGATGAATCGGCTCCCACATACTGCCGCTTCGCACGAGACCCTGGCACGACACCCTGACTCTTTTGTGGGAGCCGATTCATCGGCGCGGCTCTTTGTGGGAGCCGATTCATGGGCGCGGCTCTTTGTGGGAGCCGATTCATCGGCGATGGGTGCTCGCGCTATCCTAACTCACCGCGAAAACCGGATATTGCACCCATGATCGATTTGGTCGGCTTCGACGGCGATGACACCCTCTGGCACAGCCAGGAGTTCTACGACCGCGCGCAGGACGAGTTCGAGGCCATCCTCGGTCGCTACGTCGACCTCGCCCGCGACGGCCTGCGCGAGGCGTTGCTCGACACCGAACGCGGCAATATCAAGCTGTTCGGCTACGGCGCCAAGGGCATGACCCTGTCGATGATCGAATCGGCTATCGAGCTGACCGAGGGTCGGGTCGAAGCACAGGACATCCACCGCATCGTTCGCCTGGGCAAGGATGTGCTCGCCCACCCGGTGGAATTGTTGCCCGGCATCCGTGAAGCGGTCGAGGCGGTCGCTCGCGCGCACCGCGTGGTGCTGATCACCAAGGGCGACCTCTTCCACCAGGAATACAAAGTCGCGCGCTGTGGCCTCGCCGACGTTTTCCACCGCATCGAAATCGTCTCGGAGAAGAATCCGGCGGCCTATGTCCGGCTGTTCCGCGAGTTCGACGTCACCCCGGACCGCTTCGCCATGGTCGGCAACTCGCTGCGCTCGGACATCGCACCGGTGGTGGAACTGGGCGGATGGGGCGTGTACATGCCGTATCACAGCACCTGGTCGTATGAGACGGACACCGATTTCGCCGTGAACGAGCAGGTGGTCGAGGTCAAAGGCGCAGAGGGGATCCCAGCTGCCATCACCCGCATGAATAGCTCCTTGTAGGAGCCGATTCATCGGCGATTGGCTGCTCGCGATAACCTGGCCCGCTGCCGCGGGATCGCCGCTGAAGCGGCTCCCACATCGCCGCTGAAGCGGCTCCCACATCGCCGATAAATCGGCTCCCACAGGTAAGGTCGCCCCTGGCCTCCTTAGTCCACGCGATTTTCGCGTGCCCCCCGCGAAGCTGGCCTGGCTGGCGAATAACGGAGACCGACTCGTGCATTCAAGGCTCAAACTGGGCGTAACCGTCGTCCGCACCACCGCCAAAGGCTTCAGCGACGACGAGCTGATGACCCGTGCCGCCGCCCTGGCCTTCTACTCGGCGCTGTCCTTCGCGCCCCTGCTGGTGCTCCTGCTCTGGGTAGTCGCCTCGCTTCGCCCGGAATGGCAGGCGCAGCTGATCGACAGTCTCAATGGCCTGGTCGGGGCACGAGCCTCCGAAGCGGTACGCCTGGTCATCGAGAACGCCAAGCAGAAGCCGAGCGTGGGCAGCATGGCCGGCGTGATCGGCCTGGGCGTGACCCTCGTGGGTGCCTCGGCCGTCTTCGCCCAGCTCCAGGGCGCCCTGAATCGCGTCTGGAGCCTGCAGCCCCGGCCGGGGAAGGCCTCGCACGCCATTCTCGGCTGGCTGCGCGCCCGCATCCATGCGCTAGGTCTCCTGCTCTCACTGGCCTTCCTTCTGGTTATCTCGTTTTCGGCCAGCGCGATGATCGCCGTGTTCGTCCGCGGCGGCACGACGGGCTGGCACGTGCTGGAGACGGTGATCTCGTTCGGCGTGTTCGTCCTCATCTTCGGCGCCATCTACAAGGTGCTGCCGGACGCGGTGATCGAATGGCGCGACGCCATCATCGGCGCCAGCCTCACGGCCCTGCTTTTCGTCGTCGGCAAGTTCGCCATCGGCATCTATCTGGAACGTAGCAATGTCGGTGGCCCCTATGGCCCTGCCGGCGGCGTGGTGGTGCTGCTGGTCTGGGTTTATTACTCGGCGCTGATCCTGCTGCTCGGCGCCGAACTGACCGAGGCCGTGGCGGAGGCCCGTGGCACGCCGATTAAACCGCGGCCATACGCGATGTCGACCAAGTCCCCGGACAGGCAAAATGTTGACCCACCCGTCACGGCGGCGGCGGTATCCCTGAAGGCCACCGAGAAGGAGGACCTGCCATGAAGACCCATCTGCTCGCCGCTGCGTTCGTGCTCGCGACCGGGGCCGCCGTGTCCGCTCCGACCGCCCAGGCGCAGGAGCACCGCAGCCAGCACCAGGTGTGCCGCGACGTCGAAACCAAGCAGATCAACTCCAGTGACGACCATCGCGTGGCCGGCACGGCTATCGGCGCGGTAGCCGGCGGCCTGCTTGGCAACCAGGTCGGTCACGGCAAGGGCAAGACGGTGGCCACCGTGGGCGGCGCTGTCGCCGGCGGCGTCGTGGGCAACCAGGTCCAGAAGGCCCACCAGAACAACAATGCCACCTATGAGACCCACCGCGAGTGCCACTGGGTGGACGACTGAGGGGTTTTGTAAGCCTTCGGCCGGAATCCCGGTCTCTGATGGAAGGGCGCAACCTTGCGCCCTTCCCTGTTTACGGAGGCTCCATGCGCAGCACCGATCCCGACCGCCGCCGCTTCCTGGGTGTTTTCGCCGCGACTGCGGTCGCGTCGATCTCCCTGCCCCTCATTCTCCGCGGCATGCGACCCGCGATGGCCGCCGACGCGCCGCCGCCCAAGGGCGGCAATGTCACGCTGGACGAGTTCGGCGCGAACAAGAAGCTGATCGACACCCGCTCCGTGCCTCGCGTCGTCATGACCGAGGAGCAGTGGAAGGAGAAGCTCAGCACGCAGTCGTACTACGTTACCCGCGAGGCCGGCACCGAAGCGCCGTATAGCGGCGGCAAGGTTTACGAAAGCCATGCCAATGGGCTGTATCGCTGTATCTGTTGCGATACGGCACTGTACGACTCGGCGACAAAGTTCGAATCCGGCACGGGCTGGCCGAGCTTTTATCAGCCGATTTCGAAGCGGAACATCGCGCAAGCGACGGATCGCAGCCTGATCGAGGAGCGCACCGAGGTGAAGTGTGCGCGATGCGATGCGCATCTTGGCCACGTGTTCGACGACGGTCCGGATCCGACCGGGTTGCGGTACTGCATGAATGCGGTGGCGATGACGTTTGTTTCCTACGCGGCGTAATCGCGAACGGCAATCGCCGCTGAAGCGGCTCCCACACAGAGCTGAAGCGGCTTTATGTAGGAGCCGATTCATCGGCGATGCTTACTTTGTAGGAGCCGATTCATCGGCGATCCCCGCGAAGCCGATCACTCCAGGTCAATCCAACCCCGACCAGTAGCTACGAAGCTGCCCTGAGGATGCATCGCGCCGCCACACGCAATGCAGCCCGCTGCGACGGAGACCATCGCTACGAGACGGGACGTGCACGGAAAAGGATTTGGCTGCGACGCTACCGAAAGCCGCCCGCAGGGCAAAGAAGGAAACGAATATCTTGAACATGGCACACCTCCAGCCCACGGCCGGAGCTGAGCGAGTTACCCGTGACGGATCTCGCCCACGCCTTGCGCGCGGACATTCACGTTGGGGGCGATCACAAACGCGAGATTCGCGATCGCCTGACGACTCGGATAACTATCCATGGGTTCCACTTGAGTGAAAGACCGACCACACGGTCGGCGACGGGATCGTACGCCTTCGGTTAAGAACGGGTCAATATGAGAAATCTCTAAAGAAGGGCCACGCTTCACAGCGATGCCCTTTTTTTGTCCATCACGACTGGTGTAGGGATGGGCGCGCCCCCTGACGTGTAGTGCTCCTTGGCCACAAGCAACCTTGTACACGGCAGGCTTCGCAACCACGCCATCAGAGTCCCTCGCCTCAACCAAGAGTTCTACAGGCCGTTTGCCAAGGTCGTTGCGTGTGCACAGATACTGGACTCTGTGCTTTGCGATATCTGCCTGACTGAAAAGGGTTGCTGACTTTGAGTGGCAATAGCGGCCGGAGCAGTTCAGAGCCCGTGATACGTGGATCGGAAAGGCGGGGTTGCCCTTCAGCTCGACGGGAAGATGCACGTCGTAGCCCACGCGACCGAAGGCTGGCAGCACAGGCTTCACGGAGAAATCTTCGCAAGGCTTGCCTTCGCGGAACAAGCCGTATCCCTTGGCGACGCCTCGCATCGCAAGGCCTTGGAACTCTCGGTTGCGCAGGAGCAACGCGTCCTGCGGATTGGTGTGGAAACCGACCTCCACGATGACGGACGGCATCTTGGCGTGCTTGTTCTCGCCTTTGTCGTCGCGAGGCGTTGGTTGCGAAGCAACGGGAAACTTCGAAATCCCTCCTTCGTATGGATGAGCTCGCGCATGACTTGCAAAGGCATGCCAAATCTCTGGATGGTCCGGCAGTTTTTCCTCAAGCAAGCACCTGACCCCGAGCCGCCAGCGTGGCTGACCACTGGGCGCATGGATCAACACATTCTGGTCCGGGCGAAAATCGTGAACCGTCACGCCGGTGCGGTGATAGTAGAGGCCGTGACCGGGCGAGATGGCCACCACAGGCGCAACGTTCGCCTGTGTCGGTTCGAACATGCGCTCTTCGTCTGGTGGTTCATCCCGCTCCGGGTCGGGGAACCAATGGGTCGAGGGCTTTCCGCCAAACAGAAATCTCACCCCAAGCCCCTCGATTTTCTCGTGACGTTCCAAGATTGATCCGACGATCTCATCGAGAAGGTCTTCGGTTGCGGCTTGCTCGGCTCGCGGGCCGATCCGCTCATCCATGTCCACCACGACATAATTCTTATCGACATCGAGGCTGACGGAAATCATCACGGGAAGCGGGTCGTCATCGTAGAAGAGACCTTTGCGACCGACCTCGTTCGCCGAAACGTTCATTTCATTGATCAGAGCAGCCCGCTCGTCTGGGGACATCTCGGCCAAAGTGGCCGCACCCACGTCTACCGAGATACATGCTGTAACCAAGACGAAGAGCACCGAGGCAAGCTTGCGCCGTCTCAGTTCTGCATTTGCTTGCAACGAGTTCATTGAAGTGCCTCGTAAAGCGGCGAATTGCGGCCCACTCATCGTCGCGAGGTGCTTCTTTGACAATCAGTCGCCGCCGCCCGCGTCGTGGACCCGGGGGCGTGCCGATGCGGCGCACGGCTCTCTGCCGACAGGCTGTCAGAGCGGGCACGGCGGGCGCATGGCAGAAGTGTCGCGGACGGGTATCGCCGCTGAAGCGGCTCCCACATTTTCTTGGCAAGTGCCAATGACGAAGGCCCCGCTTCGCAGCGGGGCCTTCGTCATTCACCAACCTGCGCTGCCGATCAACCGCCGGGCGGCGTCATTGGCGTCAGCTGGTATTCCTTCGGCGGCGTACCACCGGCGAGGTTGCGCACGAAGTAGTCCCAGCGGCGGCGGGTCATGTACGTGGTCGCTGCACCGTAACCGTGGTGCGCATTCGGGATCAACACCAGGTCGAAGTCCTTGTTCGCTTTGATCAGCGCGTCGACGACGAGCAGGGACTCGTACGGCGGCACGTTATCGTCGAAGGTGCCGTGGGCGATCATCAGGTGGCCCTTCAGGCCCTCGGCCCACTTCTGGTTGGCCTGGTCGTCGTAGTTGGACTTGCCGTCCTTGTCGGTGACCAGCAGGCCCTGCCACTTCTCGGCCCAGTCGTCTTCGTAGTTACGGTTGTCGTGATTGCCCGACTCCGAAATACCCACCTTGAACACGTCCGCGTAGCGGAACATCGCGGTGGCCGTGGCATTGCCGCCGCCGGAGTGACCCCAGATACCGACCTTGTCGGCGTCGAGCCAGTTGTACTTCTTGGTCAGCTCCTTCACCGCCGCGACCTGGTCGGGCAGCGTGTTGTCGCCAATGTTTTCGAAGTACGCATCGTGGAAGGCCTTCGAGCGGAACGGCGTACCCATGCCGTCGACCGCAATCACCACGAAGCCCAGTTCGGCCAACGCCTGGTTGTCGCCATGCGAGGGCAGGAAGCTGCGCGAGCGCACCGAGCCGGTCTGCGGGCCCGGATAGATGTAGACGACGAGCGGATACTTCTTCGACGGATCGAACTTCGTCGGCTTGAACATCTGGCCGTAGAGGTCGGTCTTGCCGTCACGCGCCTTCACCGTGAACGCGGTCGGCGGCACCCAGCCGTTGGCCTTGAGACGCGAGATATCGGCGCGGGCGATTTCCTTCACCGTCGTACCCGTATCGGCACGGCGAACCACGGCAACCGGCGGCGTATCGAGACTCGAGTACGAATCGACGAAGAACGTGCCGTCCTTCGACATCGAGACCGAATGATCCAGCTTCTCGGGGGTGAGCAGGGTCAGGCCCTTGCCGTCGAAGCCCACCTTGTAGAACGACTGGTAATACGGGTCGACGCCCTTCTCGCGACCGACACCGCGGAACCAGATGGTCCTGGTCTTCGCATCGATGTGCAGCACCTGGGTGACGTTCCAGTCGCCGCTGGTGATCTGGTGCTCGAGCTTGCCCGTCTTCAGGCTGTACATGTAGAGGTGGCCCCAGTTGCTCCGCTCGGAGAACCAGATCACCTGGTCGGTCTCGGGCACGTACTGCCAGTTGACCATTTCGTTGCCGCTTTCGAAATACGTCTTCGCCTTCTCGCCGAACACGTCGCGCACGTCGCCGGTTTCCGGATTCGCCACGCGGAACCATTCCTGCTTGTGGTCGCGCGAGGTGGAGACGAAGGCGATGCTCTTGCCGTCGGCAGACCAGCGCACGTCGTCCCACAGGCCCGGGCTGCACGACACGTCGTCGCAGATCGTCGAGCGATGCTGGTCGGCGGGCATCTTGAAACGCACGGTCTTCTTCGTCGGCACGTCGATCACGACGCGCTCGATCATGGTCACGTCCTTGTCGCCCGGCAGCGGGTACTTCCAGGTATCGACCTTGGGATGGCCCACGTTGGTGCTGACCAGGGTCATCTCACCGGTCTTGCGCTGGTCCTGCTGGAACGTGGCGAACTTCGTCGAATCCGGCGACCACACGCCGATCGCGTCGGCGGTGTGCTTCCAGCCGGCGTTGTCGGTCGCGTAGCCGTAATCCTTGACGCCGTTGGTGGTCAGCTGCGTTTCCGCACCGCTGGCCACGTCGCGTACCCACAGGTTCCAGTCACGAACAAAAGCCTCGGACTTGCCATCCGGCGAAGCCAGGCCCGGCTCGTCACCGTAGGCCTTACCGCTGGCGTCCTTCTTGGCCGCAGCCAGCTCGCACTTGCTCGCTGCGCTGTCGCAGAGGTAATGCTTGCCGTGCGAGGTGATATCCAGCGAGCCGTCCGGACGGACCACGAAGCTGCTGACCGGCAGCTTGGCCGCGTCGACCTTCTTGCCCGTCGCGGTAGTCAGCGCTGCGGCAACCTTGTCGCGGTCGAAAGCGCGGGTGGCCTGGCCGGTGGAGGCGTCGACGGTGATGAACTGGTCGCCGTCCTTGTCGTGGTCGCGATACCAGAAATGGGTGTCGTCGACCCAGGTGACCTTGGAGACCGAATGGTCCACCAGGGGCACCGTATTGGTGACGAGGAACGAATCCGCGCGGCGGTAATCGTCGGTGGTGACGGTCTGCGCCGAGGCGCTGGCCCCGATCAGGCCAAGGAGAACAGCGCCGGAAAGCGCCGCGTTACGTTTGATCGACATCGATGGTCCCCGTGACGGCAACGGCGCGGAAAGCGCCGCAAACCGGACGAGGCTAGCCCCCGGCGGGGCTGGAGGCCTATGCCAGAGGTCACGGGTCGGATTCTTGCGGGCGCCAGCCCTTGTGGGGCCTGCCCCTTGTGGGGCCTGCCCCTTGTGGGGCCTGCCGTGGGAGCCGCTTCAGCGGCGACTTGTGGGAACCGGCTATTGCCGGCGATTGGGCGGCGGCGACCTGGTTTTCGCCGATGAATCGGCTCCCACAAGGTCTCATTCGCCGATGAATCGGCTCCCACAAAAGCTGGCGGCGAGTTAGCCGGCGTGTGGACCGGAGCGGTAGCGCTTGCCCTGCCGTTCGATCATTTTCAGGGCCAGGGCGTCCGGCATCAGCTTGAACATGGCCTTGATCGCCCGGTTCACCGCGCCGTTCACGTAAACCGCCTTGCCGGCCTCCACGGCGTCCATGCCCTGCCGGGCCACGGTCGGGGCGTCCATCCACATGAAGCCGGGCATCTTCGACACCAGGTTCCGCGAGCCGGTCACGTCGTGGAACTCCGAATAGGTGAAGCCGGGGCAGACCGCCGTCGCATGCACCCCGCTTGCCTTGCCTTCGAGCGCCAGCGACTGCGAAAACTTGATCAGGTAGGCCTTGGACGCCGCATAGAGCGTGTGCCCCGCCGAGCCAGGCACGTGACCGGCCAGCGAAGCGACGTTGACGATGCGACCGTAACCGCGAGCCTTCATGCCGGGAATGAGCCGGTAGGCCAGCTCGGTGGGCGCTGTCATCAGTACCTGGATGAACGCCGCATGCGTGGCCCAGGGCTGTTCTTCGAGATAGCCGGTGACACCGTAGCCGGCGTTGTTGATCAGCACGTCGATGGTGAGGCCCTGCGCGTCGAGTGCGCCGACGAGCGCTTCGACGCCGTCGGTACGCGCCAGGTCGAGCGGCGCAACGATGGCCTCGATGCCGTGGCTGTCGCGCAGCTCGGTCGCGAGCGCTTCGAGACGGTCGGCGCGACGCGCGGTGAGGACCAGGTCGTGGCCGCGACGGGCCAGTTCCCGGGCGAATGCTTCGCCGATACCGGCTGAGGCGCCGGTGACAAGCGCGCGACGACGATTCGATGCCATGAACGGTATTTCCGTGTGTGTCGTGAAGGTCGAGTATGCACCGCCCGACCGTGAACAGCGGCCTTCATGTGTTGATGCGCGCGACGCCTATTTCACGAATCCGTGCACCCCCACGCAGCGAAGCTTGACGTCCCCGAACGACTCAACGCGAGTCACCCAAGGAGCCACCACCATGACCAGCACCGACCACGACATCAAGGTCCTCAATAACCTCATCGAGACCACGATCGACAGCGCCGAGGGCTATGGCGAGGCGGCGAAGGACGCTGAGAACACCCGCTATGCGGCGTCGTTCCAGAGCCGCGCTGCAGAACGTCGCCAGGTTGCCCGGAGCCTGCAGCAGCAGGTCAGTTCACTCGGCGGCAAGCCGGAAGACGACGGCACCGTGCTGGCCAAGGCCCATCGCATGTTCGTCGAACTGCGCGCCAAGATGAGTTCGAAGGACGACACCGCCATCGTCGACGAAGTCGAACGCGGCGAAGATCACATCAAGGCGAAGTACGAGGATGCCCTGAAGGATACCGATGTCACCGCCGGCACGCGTTCGTTGATCAACGAAGCGTATATCTCGGTGAAGAGCGGCCATGACCAGATGCGTGATCTGAAGCATGCGCTGCATGGTACGCACTGAGGCCGAGGGCTCGTGCGGGCCCTGGCACTGAGGTAAAAAAAGGGCGGGACCGGGAGGTCTCGCCCTTTTCTTCGTTGCGGGATCGCCGGCATAGCCGGCTCCCACATTCGCCGGCATAGCCGGCTCCCACAAAGAGCTCCCACTAAGAGCTCCCACAGGGAGCTCTTTCAAGGAACTGCGATCAGTTGCCGGTCGCGTCTTCGTTCATGAGCGCGTTGATCTGCGACTTGTGCGACTCGTAGAAAGCCACGTTCTTCTGGTTGACCTTGGACTGGTCCACGTAGGCGGCCATCTGCGGGTTGTTCTTCGCTTCCGACGCGATGGCTGCATTGGTCACGGCAAGATTGGCGAGCAGGAACTCACGCGGGGTGAAACCGTACTTCTTGATCAGTGGCTCGATGCGCGGATCGGCGGCGGTGATCTGCGCGGCGAGGTCGTCGAGCGAATGGATCTTCGAGAAATCGGTCTTGGCGTCCTTCGGCTTGATGCCTTCCTTCTTCGCTTCCTGCGAGACCTTGACGATGCGGTTGAACACGTCATCACTGAGGTTGTAGTTCTGGATGGCCTGCTTGTCCGCCGCCGGAATCTGCGAAGCCGGATTGGCAGCCGGTGCCGACTGGTCCGCGGGAGCGGCCTGCTGGGCGAAGACGGCTGCCGGGGCGACAGCGGCGGTGGCGAGCAGTGCGGCAAGCATGTAACGAGACTTCACGGGCATCTCCTGGGGTTCGCTGTCCGTGTCGGACGGTGAGGAAGCATAAAGCGGCAATTGTTACGTATGTGTCTGCGTGGTCACGTTTTCTTCAGGAATCTTCGGCACATTCCAGCCCATGGCGTTGTAGACGTGGTACCGGGCGATGCCGACATATTCGTGAATGGCAAAATCCGCGTAGGAGAGATTATCCGAGCCGGGGAGCCAGTCGTAGCGCGCCGTGACGTAGTCGCCGCGTACCGGCTCACCGTGGATGGCGAAGTGCGAGAAATAGAGCACGGCTCGCTTCAGGTGCACGGCGGATGAGACCAGCACGACCTTGTCGGCGCCGTAGGTCATCAACAGGGGCCTGCTGAACTGCGCATTCTGAAAGGTGTTCATGCTCTGCGCTTCGAGGATCAGGTCCGCGCGCGGCACCCCGAGCCGGTCCAGCGAAATGGCATACACATCCGCCTCGGCCTGCTTGAGCTTCATCGCGTCGCCGCCGCTCACTTCCACCTTGCAGTCGCCGCCGGTGGCCTTGCACGAACGGTAGAGTTCGGCGGCACGCAGGATTCGTCCGTTCGCGTAGAGACTGGGTTCGATCGCTCCCGCACCGCTGCGCACGGTCCCCGCGCCGAGCAGGATGATCACGTTGCGCTGGCCCCATTGGGACACATCCGGTGCGAAGCCCGACTGCAGGCTGCCCAGCAGCATGCCGGTGAGCGGACCGCAGCCGGCGAAGAACAGCCAGGCAATGCCAATGAGGAGCCATGCCGAGGCGGCGCGTGACCGGCGGCGCCAGAGCAGCACGATGGCGATGAGCAGCAGCAGGAGAAACAGAATGAGTGTCATGCCGCGGAGCGTAACCGGATGCCGATGACCGCTCTACCCCTGTGGGGATATCGCTGTGGGGACATCCCTGTGGTGACTATCCCTGTGGGAGCCGCTTCAGCGGCGATATCCAGGTTGCCGCAAGACCCATCGCCGGCATAGCCGACTCCCACAGGTCTGTCATAAACCCGAATATCTGCAGTCAGTTCCTTGACCCGGACAACGCCTGCTCCAGGCAAGCCACCAGCGTATCGCCCTGGAAAGGCTTGCCGAGGTAACAGAAGGCGCCGGCGGCCATCACGCTGTCGCGCACGGCGTCGTCGAGGAAACCGGAGACGAAGACGATCGGATAGGTGCGCCCGCGTTCGATCAGACGGCGCTGCAGGGCGGTGCCATCGATGCCGGGCATGTGGACGTCCGAGACGAGACAGTCGATCCCATCATCGCCACCGGGGCGGAGGAAATCTTCAGCGGAAGCAAAGCCTCGCACTTCGTGTCCCAGCGATCGCACGAGGCTCGCGGTCGCCAGGCGAACCGCTTCATCGTCGTCAACGATCGCCACAATCCTGTTCGCGGCCAAGCTGTCGTCCTCATCCAGCACCATCGTGCGGGGTTACAGTGCGCCCCCCGCCCCGCGATGGGAATCATACGGAGGTGTGCGGTCTGCCACACCCTCGCATCACGAATGGGCGGCGAGGGCCTCGGCCTGGCGCACCAGCTCCGCGAGCGAGCGGGCCGCCATCTTGCGCATGACGTTGCCGCGGTGGATCTTCACGGTGATCTCGGACAAGCCGAGCAGGCCGCCCACCTGCTTGTTCATCAGCCCGGCGGTGACGTGGTGCATGACCTCGCGCTCACGGGGGGTGAGCGAGGCATAGGCCCGGCGCAGGGCACCAATCGCGTCGGCCTCGCGGCGTTCGGCCGCGTCACGCTCGATCGCCATGCTCACTGCGTCCAGCATGTCCTGGTCGCGAAACGGCTTGGAGAGAAAGTCGAGCGCCCCGGCCTTCATCGCCCGCACCGACATGGGAATGTCGCCGTGACCGGTCATGAAGACGATGGGCAGGCGGTTGTCCATGGCCGCCAGCTGGGCCTGGAAATCCAGCCCGTTGACCCCGGGAAGGCGTACATCCAGCACCAGGCAGCCAGGTGCGCTGGCGTTTTCGCGGGCAAGGAAATCGGCGGCACTGCCGAAGGCGGCCACGTTCAGGCCCACCGAGCGGAACAGGGAATCCAGCGCTTCGCGAACGGCGGCATCGTCGTCGACGATACACACGACCGGCGCCAGCGACGGCGTCATGGGGGGTGGCATCCGGGTCACGCGCCAGCCTCCTCGGCCACCGTCACGGGCAGCGTGAAATGGAAGGTCGCCCCGCCTTCCGGTCGGTTTGTCGCCCAGAGGCGTCCACCGTGAGACTCGACCGTGGAACGGCAAATGGCAAGCCCCATGCCCATGCCGCCGCCGCGCGTCGTCACGAACGCATCGAACAGGTGGGCGGCAATGTCCTCGGGAATGCCGGTACCGCTGTCTTCCACTTCGACAATAAGGCTTTCCTCGTCGTCCGCGCGGGCGCGCAGGACAAGCGTGCGAGCACCCCGGACATCGGCCATGGCGCGGATCGCATTGCCCATCAGGTTCAGCACCACCTGCTGTAATTGAACGCGATCCCCGCGCGGCAAGGGCGCATCCGGAGCTATGTCGACGCCGAGCACGACGTGATGCTGGGCCATCTCGCCCTCCAGCAACAACGCGCATTCGGCAACCAGGGTGGCCAGGTCGAAGCGCACATGCTGGCGCGGCTCCTTGCTGGCCAGGCTGCGCACGCGATGGACCACCTCGCTGGCTCGCCGGGCATCGCGGACCACCCGCTCGATCGCATCGCAGGCTTCGTGCAGATCCGGCACGGAGCGACGCAGCCAGCGCAGGCTGGCTTCACCATGGGTGACGATAGCGGCCAGCGGCTGGTTTACCTCATGCGCGATCGAGGCGCTCATCTCGCCCAGCGCGGTGATGCGGGCCGCCTGGGCCAGCTCCGACTGCACCGCCATCAGGGCGCGCTCGGCCCGCTTGCGGTCGGTGATGTCGACCACGCTGACCAGCACGCGGTCGAAGCGCGTCGGCCCCAGCGGCATGTTCAGGGCAAACAGGACGGTAAGCCGTTCGCCCTTGAGGTTGACGATATGCGTCTCACCCTCCGCGACGCCACCGCCCTGCGTGATGGTGAGTATCACGCGGCTGAAGGTCGTATCCGACTTCGGCAGGAACCGATCGAGGGGACCGAGCAAGTCCTCGCGGCGATCCGCGCCGAGCATGCGCACGGTGGCGTCGTTAACGTCGGTTACCTGGGTGAGCGTGCAACATTCGCGACTGAAGGCCGGATTGGCCTGGAGATAGGCGGCCAGATCGGTGACGCCCTGCTCGCGCAGCTTCGCGATGCGGGCCATGACAAGGGTCCAGTCCTCTTCCCAGAACGAGAACCGTGCCTTTTCGAACATGCTTCGGTAACGGCCCTCGCTTTCACTCAGCGCAGCGTCGGCGGCGCGACGGGCGGTGACGTCGGTGCCCGCCTCGAGGATCACCCGGGCCTTGCCGCGATCGTCGCGCAACAGCGCGCAACGCGTGGCAACGATCACGGTGCGGCCATCGCGGTGCTTCTGGGTCACCTCGCCTTCCCAGCGTCCGGTGCTGAACAGCGCGGCGTCCACCACGGTGTGGTGACCGGGCAGCGCGGTAGCCAGAAGGAGGGTGGCGCGTTGGCCCATGGCTTCGCTGGCTGTCCAGCCATAGAGCTGCTCGGCGCCCGTATTCCACAGCACGATGACGTCGTCCATGTCGCGTACGTAGATCGAATCGTGTGTCAGCTCGATGAGCCGGGCCTGGCCGGCGATAGTCGCCAGGCGGTCGCGCGCGCGCAATGAGAGCACCGCCGTGATGACGATTGCCGCCAGGCTGACCAGGCAGCGCAGCATGGCCGCGTCGAGGACCGGAAAACCGTGGCCACGGACGAAGGAAACGATGGTCAGCCCCATGCAACCAAACGCCGCGCCGCCGATGGCGCGACGGCTGCCGCTGGCGGCTACCAGCAACACCACGACCAGGTAGACCACCGCCACGGCGCCTTGCAGCGCGGTAAAGGTGTCGACCAGGAACACCGCCAGCGCCAGCAAGGCGCCCGTCGTCATCAACAGGCCGGCCACGGCCCGGCGTGGCCCGATGAGGGACGCGCCAGCGCTGGCTTGTAGAGGGCGGTAAGGCGGCATTGAAGGTGGCTCGGCCCGTGCGTCTTGTGCAGATTCGGCCTGAAGCGTGTCCGAATGACGTCAGACCGTCTTGCACGCCGGTGATGGTTTTTGACCGTTACGGCACGACAGCTACAAGATATTCCTTCGGGGCGGGTTTAACCCTTTGGTATGGGCTTTACAGTCCCTTTGTAGAATTCAGTACACCCCCGCATCGCGACTAGGCTGCAACCGTGGGCAGACCGTCCACGTCCGTTGCCGTGGAGCTCACGCAGATGCGATACGAATCCAACACCTTCGCCGGGACCGGTGGCGCACGTGCCACCGAAGCCATGCACGCCCTTGCGTCGTACGAACCGGACCAGGAACCCACGGTGGCCCGCCTGCTCGAACAGGCCCTGACCGCCGTCGAAACCGATCTCGCCACCACCAGAGCCTGTGTCGCGCGGGTAGCCGCCTTGCTCGATCGCGAAGAAACCCACGCGGAAACGGCGGCCACCGCGGCACGCCGTCGCGTCGGTGCCGGCCTGGCCCCGTGGCAGGCCCGTCGCGTGGCCAGCCATGTCGAGGAGAACCTCGGCTTTGCCATCACCATCGACCACCTGGCCACCATCGCCGGCCTGTCGAGCAGCTATTTCTGTCGCGCCTTCAAGGACAGCTTCGGCGATCCGCCGCACGCTTACATCATGCGTCGCCGCGTGGAACGCGCGCAGACCCTGATGCTGCAGACCCGTGAACCGCTCAGCCAGATTGCCCTGGCCTGTGGCCTTTCCGACCAGGCCCATCTGTGCAACCTGTTCCGCCGCCTGGTCGGACAGAGCCCGAGCCATTGGCGGCGTTCGCAGTGGCAGGAAGCTTAATCGTTAACCGAACAGCTTCGTGGCGACCTCGGCAATATGCTTGCCCTGGAAACGTGCGCCGGCCAGTTCGTTTTCGGTGACCTGACGGGAACCGTCGCTGGCGGCGATGGTCGTAGCTCCGTAGGGCGTACCACCCGTGACCTCGTCCAGCTTCATCTGCCCCTGGAAACTATAGGGCAGGCCCACCGGAATCAGCCCCAGATGAAACAGGTTGGTAATGATCGAGAAGAGGGTCGTTTCCTGGCCGCCGTGCTGCGTCGCCGTCGAGGCAAAGGCGCCGCCGATCTTGCCGTTGAGCGCACCACGCGCCCACAGCGGACCGGTCTGGTCGAGGAAGCTGGCCATCTGCGAGGTCATGCGGCCGTAACGGGTGCCGGTGCCGATGATGATCGCGTCATACGATTCCAGCTCGTCCACTCGCGCGATGGGCGCCGCCTGGTCGAGTTTGAAATGCGCGCTTCTGGCAACTTCTTCCGCAACGGTTTCCGGCACACGCTTGATATCGACTTGCGCGCCAGCTTCACGGGCACCTTCAGCGACGGCGGTGGCCATTTTTTCGATATGGCCATAGGCCGAGTAGTAGAGAACGAGAACTTTTGCCATCGGGGTAACTCCTCTGCGAAAGAATCAGGAAGGGAAAGATAGGCACGCTGTCTGTCCAGGTGAGGTTATTGGTATGTCGTACGCACGAATTGTCGATATCCGCTCCGCCGCCGAAGGGCCGGCGCGGAAGTCCCACGCTTGGCAGGTGCTGCGCGAGGCCGCGCGCGTCGAACCCGACGAAAGCCGCCGCATCGCCTGGTATCGAAACGATCCCATCGAACTCCTGGACCTGCAGACCGCCGAAGTCCTGGTGGCCTCCGGCCGTTACGAAGAGGTTCTCGCCTTCCTGCGCGGGGTGAAAGTCGATCTGGGCCTGGAGATTCCCCACGGTTTCGGCGCGTTCTGACGTGAGGGAGCCGCTTCAGCGGTGATGTGGGAGCCGCTTCAGCGGCGATCCCGCGGCAGCGGGCCGGGTTTCGGCAAGCACCCCTCGCCGATGAATCGGCTCCCACAGGGTAGAGTGTGACCCAGCCAGGGAAGCCGGAACCCCTATCGTGTCGATCGAAGAAGCGCTCACCGCCGAACGCAACGAACGCCTCACTGCCGAGCGTGCCTACGAGCTCTACTGGGCCGAACTGCTCGGCCAGGCCCCGACGTTCACCTGCGTCGGCCACGGCTGCAGTGCGCCGCTCATCTGCGCCTGCCTCGACAAACCCGAGCAGAACCTTCGTATCCGTCCCTACTTCCGCTCGCGCCGGGTGGAAGACCATGCAGCTACCTGCGAGGTGGCCCACGGCAAGGGTGAAACAAAAGCGGAGAAACGGCCGGACGTGTTCGAAGCCGAACGCCCCGCCGACCACTTCCGTTCCCTCCCCGCCGTATCGAAGCCCGACCCAGCCGCAGGCGAAACCTTGTGGGAGCCGCTTCCGCGACGATCCCGCGGCAGCGGGCAAGGGCAAGGCGAGCACCCGATCGCCGATGAATCGGCTCCTACAGGGAAAGGTCCCGCTGCTGGGCTTAAGCCGCGGGCCAGTCATTACTACCGGCTCTCTTCGCTCGTGCAGAAATTCCTCGAGCATCGTCGTGACAAGGACCTTGCCGAAGCGACGGTGGAGATCGGCGGGGAGACCAGCACGTACGAAGCGCTGTTTCGCAATATCTACCGGCAAAAGGTCGCGGACCAGCTCAACACGCGTGCTATCTGGTGGGGCACCGCTTCCTTGCGCGCGACGAAGGAAGGCGGTTACTACCTGCGCTTCTCGCGCCCCTTCCGCCACGAAGACGCCGAGCTCAAGCCCACCATTACGCTCACGGCGAAGGATATCGACGCCTATCCCGTACGCAAGCTGTTGCGTGCAAGGCTGGATAAGATCATCGCGGAAGCGGACGGCTACTGTGTTGTCTTCGTCTGGGCAAAACCCTGGATGCCGAAGGATTCCGAGAAGCCCTTCGTGCGTTTCTACGTGAACAATCTCGATCACATCGACGTACGTGGCCCGGAGATCCTAGAGGAACTGAAGAACACCTCGCGAGTGGGCGATTGAGTCGCCATCCTCCGCCAGATACCCTGACTGATCGAAGGGAAAGGATTCCATGCATCGCCTCATCTCCCGCTTGTTGCTCTCCGCCTTCCTCCTTGCCTCTGGCGTTGCCTTCGCCAGTGGGCCCGTCATCGTCACGATCAGTCCGCCGCCCAAGGCACAGGATGCAGAACGCGGCTTTATCCAGGTGCGTATTCGCAACGAAGGCACGACGCCTGTCTACATGTTCGGGCCGGTCACGCTGGACCACATGTCATTCGTAAACGTTCTATGCATCCGCGATGCGTCGGGCCGCGCTGCCGAGCAACGCATCAACCCCGGCCACCTGGTCTACGAACCCGAGGCCTTCGTCCGCATCGACCCACGTGGCGAATTGCGCAATACGGTCGATCTGGACTACGCCTACGCACTTCCGGACGGCCCTGTCGACATCAGGTATTCACCGCAGTCGTTCTTCGACCGGCCACAGGGCAGGTCGGCCGGGGAGGACGATCCGCCCGGGCAGACAAGCAGCAACACCTTGCGAATCTGGATCAATCGAAGCCTGCTCCGTCCAGCGAGCGACCATCCCGAATGGCAGCCTGAGATTTCGAAGAACATCGACTGCCAGCCTTGAGGTCAACGCCGGTAAACGCGAGCCTCTCCTGCACGAAGTACGTTTGGAGACGAACCTGTCACAGTAGAAATCATCAGGGTGCCGGGCGCGGCTACGGGCAACTTGCTGTCGGCACCGGTGAAATTGAGCGCTACGACATAGCGCTCGTTACCGTCGCTACGTTCGTAAACCATCACCGCATCGTCAACGGCGAGAAGCTGGAAGCTGCCGACGCTCAGCGCACGATGTTCGCGACGCAACCGAAGCAAGGTCTTGTAGAGCGACAACAACGAACCGGGATCGTCCGCTTCGCTGGCGACATTGCACGTGGCGACATGATCGCCGACCGGCAGCCAGGGGATGCCTCGGGTGAAGCCCGCACCTTCACGCGGGAACCAGCGCATCGGCGTGCGCTGCGGATCGCGACCGAGGCCCTTGCCGGGCTCGTTGATCTCAAAGGGATCACGCACCCGCTCCGGGGTGATTACCACGTCGTGCATGCCGATTTCGTCGCCGTAGTACATCGTTGGCGTGCCGCGCAAGGTCAGCAACAGCACGGCGGCGACGCGAGCCTGAAGATCGCCTACCCGCGAAGCGATACGCGGCTTGTCGTGATTGCCGAGCACCCAGTTGGGCCAGCTGCCCGGCGGCAGCGCGGCCTCGTAACGCTCCACCAGGCTGGCGATGTAGCGCGCGTCCCACGGCGCGCCGATCAACAGGAAATTGAACGGCAGGTTGGCGCCATCGAGGTTCTCGCCGTAGTAAGCGACGATCCGCTCCAGTGGCAGATAGAGTTCGCCGATCAACACGCGCTCCGGAAACTCGTCGATTACCTCACGCATGGCGGAGACGATGCCGAGCACTTCCGGCAGGTCAGACGTGTACACGGGAAGAAACCGGTTCGCTTGCGAATCGACGCCTTCGCGGTACGCCGGGTTGATCGGGTTATCGCGAAACTGCGCGTCCTTCATAACGTGGTACAGCACGTCCACGCGAAAGCCGTCCACGCCGCGGCGCAGCCAGAAGCGCATGGCGTCGTACATCGCTTCGCGAACGACGGGGTTGCGCCAGTTGAGGTCGGGCTGCTTGTCGAGAAAGAGGTGCAGGTAGTACTGGCCCGTGGGCGGGTCGAAGGCCCAGGCGCTGCCGCCGAAGTTCGACAACCAGTTGTTCGGCGGACCGCCACCGGGCGCCGGGTCCCGCCAGAGGTACCAGTCGCGGAAAGCACTGTCGCGCGAACGGCGGCTTTCGCGGAACCAGGGATGTTCGTCGGAGGTGTGGTTCGGGACGAAGTCGAGGATGAGCTTGAGGCCGAGTGCATGGGCGTCGGCGATCAGGCCGTCCATGCTCTCCATATCGCCGAATAGCGGGTCGATGCCTCGGTAGTCGCTTACGTCATAGCCGAAATCGGCCATGGGCGAGGGGAAGATCGGCGAGATCCACAGTGCGCGGACGCCCAGGCCGGCCAGGTAGGGGAGCTTGGCGCGGATGCCTTCGAGGTCGCCGATGCCGTCGCCGTTGGCGTCGGCGAAGGAGCGGGGGTAGATCTGGTAGATGACGCCGTCTTGCCACCAGAGGGGTTGTGTCATGCCCGTACCTTGTTGGTCGGTGAGTGCGTCGCTGCGGGACATCGCCGATGAATCGGCTCCTACAAGGAGCCGGTGTCCACAGAGTGTTGGGGCGAATGTGTAGGGAACGCCTTCACGCTGAAGCTCGTAGGCTTTGCTCCAACCTCGTGGACCGGCTGCCGTCATGATCAACGACCTCTGGTACAAGAACGCGATCATCTATTGCCTTTCCGTCGGCACCTTCCAGGACTCCAACGGCGATGGCATCGGCGATTTCCAGGGCCTCGGCCGGCGGCTGGATTACCTGCAGGGCCTGGGCATCACGGCCGTCTGGCTCATGCCCTTCCAGACCTCGCCATGCAAGGACGGTGGGTACGACATCAGTGATTACTACAACGTCGACCCCCGCTACGGCACGCTTGGCGACTTCGTCGAATTCACCCACGCGGCGCATCAGCGCGGCATGCGCGTGCTGATCGATCTGGTGGTGAACCATACCTCGGACCAGCACCCCTGGTTCCGTGAAGCGTGTCGCGATCCCGACTCGAAATACCGCGACTGGTACGTGTGGTCCAAGACAAAACCTGCCAACGCGAATGAAGGCATGGTCTTCCCCGGCGTGCAGAAAAGTACCTGGAATTACGACAAACGCGCCAAGGCCTGGTACTTCCATCGCTTCTACAATTTCCAGCCCGACCTCGACACCTCGAACCCGTATGTGCAGGCCGAGATCCTCAAGATTATGGGCTTCTGGACGCAACTGGGTGTATCGGGTTTCCGCATGGATGCGGTGCCCTTCGTCATTTCGACCAAGGGCGCCGACGTAAAGAAGTCACAGGAACAGTTCGACATGCTGCGCTCGTTCCGTGAGCTGCTGCAGTGGCGCCAGGGCGACGCGATCATCCTGGGCGAAGCGAATGTACTGCCAAAGGATGACCTCGAATACTTCGGCGACGACGGCGACCGTTTGCAGATGATGTTCAACTTCCAGGTGAACCAGAACCTGTTCTACGCACTGGCCGCCGCCGACGTGCGGCCCCTGGTCGGCGCGCTGGAGAAGACCAGGCCCAGGCCGGCCACGGCACAATGGGCCATGTTCCTGCGCAACCACGACGAACTCGACCTCGGGCGGTTGACCAGGCGTCAGCGCGAGCGCGTCTTTGCCGAATTTGGCCCCGACAAGGACATGCAGCTCTACGACCGGGGCATACGCCGGCGTCTTGCTCCCATGTTGCGCAACGATCGTCGTCGCCTCGAGCTGGCGTACAGCCTCATGCTGACCCTGCCGGGCACGCCGGTGATCCGCTATGGGGACGAAATCGGCATGGGTGACGACCTCTCGCTACCCGAACGCGAGTGCGCGCGCACCCCGATGCAGTGGTCCACCGAGCGCCTGGCCGGCTTCACCGATGCACGGCGCGCGGTGAGCAAGGTCATCGGCGAGGGTCCCTTTGGCTTCGCCCATGTAAACGTCGCCGAACAGCGTCGCGATCCCGGTTCCCTGTTGAACTGGATGGAACGTGTCATCCGCATGCGCAAGGAGATCCTCGAGGTGTCCTGGGGCGACTTCGAGGTGCTCCCCCTGGACGACAACGCGATCCTGATGATGCGCTACACATGGCGCGGAAATTCGGTGCTTTTCCTGCACAACCTTTCCGACGCGCCCTGCGAGGCAGCCTTCACCCTCCCCGAGCCTCTTATCAACGTTTTGTCGGACGATCACAGCGAACCCGAGGGGCGGGGAAAGCACCGGATCCTGCTGGAACCTTATGGTTACCGCTGGTTCCGCGAGGGCGGGCTGGGCTACATCCTCCGGCGAAAAGAAGTCGACGGGGTGTGATATCCATGTGTTGCATAGGTGACATACCCCATTAGGGGGTAGTCGCCGATCCTTGCGTGCGCAATGCTTCAATCCACATCCGATTTCCTACGAGGGTCGGCTCATGTATCGCGCCGAAGCAGCCTGTCTCGCCACGTCCCCGCGTACTTCAACCGTCATCGTCGACCTCGCGCAGCGTTCGGCCGCCCTCCAGCGCGGCGACGGACCCCGAGGACGACACAGCCTGCTCGACGAGCTACGCCAGCGCGACGAAGTCACGGAGATCCTGCTCGACGCCGTCGATGGCCTCGAAGACGAGTTGTTGCTGGTGTATCGCGCCAACCGGGCCTCGGACGAAGGCTCCGGCGCCATTCTCTTTCGCCGGCAGCGCCCCGCCGGCCTCGAAGCGGTGCACCCGCCGGCCGTGCACACCCTGGCCCAGGTCCTCTTCGACAGCCTTCGTGCCGAAGCGCCGAACGTGCCCCTGCTCGCCCATGTCGCCCTTGCCCTGAGGGCCATCCTTCCCTGCGCGCCGGCGCGGGACGATCCCGGCGCGCAGCGCGGCGGCCTCGCCAGCTGGCAGGAACGCCGGGCCATCGCCTTCATGGAAGAGCGGCTGGATCAGTCGTTTCCGGTAGCGGACGTCGCGGAGGCCTGCGGCCTCTCGGTCAACCACTTCTCACGCGCGTTCCGCCGCAGCATCGGCAAGCCGCCGCACCGCTGGCTGCTCGACCGGCGCATCCAGAAAGCGCAGGACATGCTCCGGATCAACTGCCTCTCGCTGGCGGACATCGCGCTGGCCTGCGGTTTCGCCGAGCAGAGTCACTTCACCCGCGTGTTTACCCGCACGGTCGGCATCCCGCCCGGCGCGTGGCGTCGTTCCGCCGATTGATCCATGCAAACACGGGCCGGAAACGCCAAACGATTGTGCTTTCAGTCAATCCATCATTTCATCCGCTGCGTATGCTGGTCTCGACATCACGCGGCAGGAAACCACGTATGACCGCGGTACCGGCAGGCTCATGAGCGTCGACGATGACAACAGTGGGGCCGCGCTCGGTCTGGGCCGCGACCTGATGCTGGCCGGCTCGCGTTTACGCGATGCCGTCGGCCGCCGCGCCCAGCGCGAGTTCGGCATCACCGCCCTGCAGAGCGACATGCTCCTGCTGCTGACCACACGCGGCAGCATGATTTCCACCGAACTGGCGGCTGCCTGCGGCGTCAACGCCAGCACGGTGACGCATGCGGTGGATGCCGGCATCGAGCGCGGCTTGATGCGCCGCGTGCGCAACGAAGCGGACCGCCGCCTGGTCGACATCGGCCTGACCGTGGCCGGTAAGCGCATGGCCGAAAGGGTTCGCGCCCTCGTTGCCGACCTCGCCCGCAGTGCGCTCGAAGGCCTGGGCACGCCCGACCTGGCCGTCCTCGCGGAAAGCCTGGCCCAGGTGACGAAGAACCTCGAGAAAGACTAGGCCGCGCGACGCCCGAAGATCAGGTACAGCCCGAACAGGGAAAAGATCGCCCCTGCCCCGCCGTCGATCCAACGGCTCGCTCGCACATACCCGCGGCGCATGGCCGGCAGGGCGAAGATCCCGGCGACCACGGCGAACCAGAGCATCGTTTCCACGGTGACCATGGCCCACAGACCCCAGCGCGCTCCCGCGGTCATCGCATCGCCGACGAAGGCCGAGAAGATGGACGCGAAGTAGACCGCCGCCTTAGGGTTGGCCAGGTTCGTCGCCAGACCGCGCATCAGCGCCTTCCAGGGGCTGGAATCCCGCACATCCACCGTGGGCGCCACGGCGCCGGGCTTGGTCCGCCAGGCGGCCCGGAGCAACTGGAAGCCCATCCAGCACAGGTACGCGCCACCGAGGATAGCGATGCCCCGCTGCAGCCAGGCCAGCCGCTGCAGCAGTACGTGCAGGCCCAGCAAGGCCAGGGCCGCCCAGGCGGCAACGCCCAGGGCGATGCCGACGACGCCGGCCAGGGCCTCGCGTCGCGAGCGGCTCGCCGCCAGCTGGGAAACGAAGAAGAAATCGGGCCCCGGCGTGATCAGGGCGACGATATGGACGAGGGCGATGGTCAGGAAGAGGCTCATCCCCGAAGGGTAGCTCAGGCCCGTCCCGGCGCCAATTTCGCGGGCTACCTTGCCCGATAAGTCCACCTCCCGTAACCTCCCGTCTCTCAACGAGTTCACGAAAAGCGGTCACGGGGCTACCCCCGGCCTTCATAGGGGTAAGTCACGATGCTGGGTCTGTTGGGCCATGTAGGGTTTGGCCTGTTCGGTTTGGCGATGCTTATCGCCATCGCCTTCTGTTTTTCGAACAACAAGCGGGTCGTCGACTGGAAGCTGGTCGCGACCGGCATCACCCTGCAGATCGCCTTCGCGGCGGTCGTGCTCAAGGTGCCGCTGGGCCGCGATGTCTTCGACGCCATCGCCACCGGTTTCGTGCACCTGCTCGACTATGTCGACGTGGGTTCGCGCTTCATCTTCGGCAGCCTGCTCGACAGTTCCAGGTTCGGCGTGATCTTCGCCGTGAAGGTGCTGCCGACCATCGTCTTCTTCGCCTCGCTTACCGGCGTGCTGTACCACATCGGCGTGATGCAGCAGATCGTCAAGGGCATGGCCTGGGTCATCACCAAGGTGATGCGCGTGTCCGGCGCGGAAACCACCAGCGTCTGCGCCAGTGTGTTCATCGGCCAGACCGAAGCACCGCTGACCATCAAGCCCTATATCGAGCGCATGACCCAGGCCGAGCTCATGACCGTCATGATCGGCGGCATGGCGCACATCGCCGGCTCCGTGATGGCCGCCTATGTGGCGATGCTCGGCGGCGACGATCCGGCGATGCGCATGTTCTACGCCAAGCACCTGCTCACCGCTTCGGTCATGGCCGCGCCGGCGACGATGGTCCTGGCCAAGATCCTCGTACCCGAAACGCAGGAGCCGCTCACCCGCGGCACCGTGAAGATCGAGGTCGAGAAGACCACCGCCAATATCATCGATGCGGCTGCCACCGGCGCGGGCGACGGCCTCAAGCTGGCCATGAACGTCGGCGCCATGCTGCTCGCCTTCATCGCGCTCATCGCGCTGGTGAACGGTCCGGTGCAGTGGTTCGGTACGCTCGGCGGCGAGCACAGCCTCAACGCATGGCTCAGCGCCGTCAACGGCCACGAAATCAAGCTCAGCCTCGAGACCATCTTCGGCTGGGTGCTCTCACCCATCGCCTGGCTGATCGGCGTGCCCTGGCAGGATGCGACTCTCGTCGGCAGCTTCATCGGCGAGAAGGTCGTCATCAACGAGTTCGTCGCCTATGCCGACCTCGCCAAGCATCTCGACCAGTTGCTGCCGCATAGCCGCCTCATCGCTACATATGCGCTGTGTGGCTTCGCCAACTTCTCGTCCATCGCGATCCAGATCGGCGGCATCGGCGGCCTTGCCCCGAACCGTCGTGGCGACCTCGCCCGCCTCGGCCTGCGTGCCGTGCTGGGCGGCTCCATCGCCACATTCATGACGGCGACCATCGCTGGCGTGCTCGAGCAGTTCTGAGGCATGACCGCCGTACGTCTTGTTGTCGTCGGCGGTTACAGCGAAGAAGAGCGCTGGCAGACAGCGCAGCTTCCGCGCAATGGTGAACCTGCGTATGCCGATGCTTTCGAGCGTCGGCCAGGCGGAAAAGCCTTCCATCAGGCCGTGGCGGCGTCCCATGCGGGTGTTGCTGTCGGACTTATCGCCGCCATCGGCGATGACGTCATCGATCCCGCCGGCTTGCCGCCCTTGGTCGATGCGCGCTGGCAGATGACACCGGGCGTGCGTACCGGGCGTACGGCGCTGATCGTCGATGCGAAGGGACAGACGATTTCCGCACTTTCGTCGGGCGCCAACGATCATCTTTCGATGGAGTTCGTTGCCACGCAGTCGGATCTTTTCGATGTGGCGAAAGTGCTGCTGATTTCTGCCGAGGCGAACATCGATACGGTAGCGGCGACGCTGGAACTCGCCGGCTCGAAACGCCTGTTGCGGATTCTCGATCCGGGCCCGCTCCCGCCCGCACTTTCGGTCCGCGAATTCGCGAGCACCGATGTCTTGCTGCTAAGCCTGCAAGAGTTCGCGCGCTGCGTCGGCCGCTTCCTCTCCATCGACATCACCGCGACCACGGTGACCGGCATGGACGACACCACCATCAACGCCCTCGCCCGCCGCCTCTGCGCCGGCACGGTGGTCGTCTCCCTCGACAAGAGCTGCCTGGTCTCCCACGGCACCGACCGCCACGGCGACAACGCGGATGTCTACCGCGCCGGCTCATGCGGCCTTGGCGACACCTTCAAAGGCACCCTCGCCGCTAAACTAGTCAACGCCAAATGCTTCCGCGATGCCCTGACCGCGGCTTGCGTAGCGTAACCGCTTTCCTGTGGGAGCCGCTTCAGCGGCGATGCCCTCCCCACCAAAACCTACCGCCCAACCCTAACCTCATAAACCGCCTTCCACCGCTTCCCGGTAACGAAGAGGCGATCCCGCCCCGCATCGTAAGCAATCCCGTTGAGAACATCGTTCTCCGGATCCCCCACCGTCTGCGCCTGCACCAGCTTCGTCATATCGATCCACCCCACCACGTGCCCCGACTTCGGATCGATCTCCGCAATCCGCGCCGTCTGCCACACGTTGGCGTAAATCTTCCCCTTCACCCACTCCAGCTCGTTGATCTGCTGCAACGGCACGCCATTCGCCGTCACGCTGATCGAACCGGTCTGTGTAAAGGTTTGCGGATCCAGAATGCGAATGACCGGCGTCCCGTCGCTCATGTAGATGTGGTCGGCATCGCGCGTCATCGCCCAGCCTTCGCCGGGATAGCGAATCTGGTCGATGAGCTTGAAGGTCGCCTTGTCGTAGATGAAGCCGACACCTTGCTGCCATGAGAGCTGCAGGATGCGCTGGTTCGAGGCAATGATGCCTTCACCGAAGTAGCCTGCCGGCGTGTCGCGCCGCTGGACGACCTCGCCGGTTTCCGCCTTTACCTTGCGCACGCCCGCGCCTTCGAACTCACCGGTGCTTTCGTAGAAGTAGCCGTCTTCGTAGAAGAGGCCTTCGGTGAAGGCGGTGGGGTCGTGGGGGTAGGTGTGGATGATGCGGTAGGGGTGGATGGGGATGTTGTCGGTGTGGGCGCAGGCGGCTGGGACGAGAGCGATCGACAGGCAGGCCCACAAGGTTTTGCGGGCGACGGGGTGATTCATTGCGAAGGGTCCGGCGTTCGGTGGTGAGCAGTTTAGACGGATTGGTCGTCCGTCTTCACCTCGACGTCGGGCCCTCCGTCCGCCGGAGGACAGATGGCGTAGAACTGGTGCAGCGTCGCTTCGTCGATTATGCCCTTGCGATGCAAGATGGCCAGATCTCTTCGTAGCGACTCAATGATGTCATTCACTCTTCAAACTCTCCCTCCCTGATCCGTGCCGCCGCACCATTTGTAGACGAACTCGCGCTCGCTGACGGATTGCGTTTTGGCAATCAAAAGGAGCAGTGACGACATTGAAAATTTCATCGCCCTTCGCCACACGAACGGAAACGATATGGCGTTCGTGCACTACACCCTTCTCGTCACTGCCTACCAGCAACCAGTTCCAAACGACATTGTCCGACGCCCGATCGATGCTCTCCGTTCGCAGGAAAGTAAATCGAGTAGAACTGGCGAAGCGACCTAGAAGCGTCAATCGCGAAGCCTCAGTTCGAACACTGTCGGGTTACCGAGTTGAGCACCGTCGGTACTCGACTTCTTAAGAAGCACCTTCACACGCCCTCCCTTCTTCGAGCCGGTCAAGCTCGCGGTGTATTCGACGCGCGTGAACGCCCTTGAGGCGTCGACCGTCTCAAGTATGTGGAACACCTTAATGTCTTCGTCGTTAACGATCCCGAAAGCATCAAGAACACCTTTGTCTCCAACGATCGCCTGTTTGACCGCTATCATTTTCGGGTCAAAGAGGTAGTAGATCTTGAGCGACGACGCCACTATCACGCCTGACAATAGCGCCCAAAGCATGAATCGCAGGATCCGTTTCAAATGGATCCTTACCAATTCGAGTAACTCCCCGCTTCAGCGCTAAATGACACACCGAATCGCACACCAACTTTATTGAACTCCTTTTCAATACCAATGGTTGGCGTCGGTGCGATCGTGTATCCGTTAGGAATCAACGACGATACAAATGCTGTCAATGGCGTAATGTGACGGAATAACTTCCATTCACGCCCTGGATCATACCGCTCATTCATTGCCTTCTATTGCCTAACGTAACCCGGAAGGTTCTCAGCGACCATCATTGAGCTCTCGAAGCATCGATCCAGGGGGTGCATTCGCATCGACGACTCCGTTCCTTAGCTCAACACGCACCTCATCGCGTGGAATTCCTTCCGGAACCTTCCGCTGCACATTCGCAGCGGTGGCATATTCGACCACCACTTGGAAAGAATTTACCCAACGCACATTTACACCGAAAGCGCTGGAATTTCTTGACGCGTCGTAGAGGGTGGCCGATACCATGGGCGAGGTGCATCCCTCTCCCACTGCGACAACACAGACATCGTACCAATAGGACGTCGTTGCACCAGCACCCCGCTCAACGACAACAGCTTCGTGACGACCGTCCGGGGAGGCAATCCGCACGACTTCGTCACCCTTGTCGACGCAACCTCCTGCAAGGACGACTACGACAATCATTAATCGTCGAATGATCATGTTTCTTCGTACCCCATGTAAGTCGTCGCGGTAGCAAAACAAGTGCGGTCATCACAGCCCGTTCAACTGAAGCTATTTCCAATAGCAGTTGTCGTACCACCATATTCCATTGTAAATCTGCTGCTGATCGAAAGGGTCATCGCCATACGGTGTACTTCCAAAGGGACCACCATCCTTAGCCTTATGATTGCCGGACCGGGTCTGTGCCCAGCCGGCGGCTCGCTGAAGTACTTCCGACGGAATTCCAACTGCACTTCCGACAACACCATAATGAAAGTTGCCATAGTCGGTAAATTCCCGACCTTGTTGCTTCATGTCCCATGCACCGTTATTTCGAACAAGTTCGTAGAACGTTCGGTACTTCAACGCAGCACCTATACCGCCAGTGACGCTCGATATGGCTTTTAGATTGAGCATCGCAGCCACATTGCTGTTGATATCCACGTTCGAAGGAGCCAACGGAACGACCGATTCGCAGTCGCACAAGCCGAGAGGATCGACTCGCATATACGGATTGTTCCCGACATACCCGTATGTCGATATCCCACCCGCCAAACCAATCGGGTCGCTCTGAACATACCGCCCACTGGTCGGATCGTAGTCACGCCACCCGTTCTGAAAGAGCCCCGTCACAGCGTCATAGCGCTGCCCCGGGAAGCGCATGTCGAAGACGTACTTCGTACCGTCCTTGTCCGGATCTTCGATCGGCGCGTCGTTGCCAAAGGAGTCGTCGACAATGCGCCATTGCCAGATTGCCTTGTCAGTCGCACGATCGATGACAACGCGTGGCGTGCCCAGATGATCGGCCTGGATGTCGCGAATGAGCTCGCCGTCGAGCGCGGCCACCGGCAAGTTATCAAGCCAGACGACCTGTCGGATCGGACGGCCCGCGCCGTCGTAGTCACCGAGCCAGTGACCGGCTTCGTCGTGCAGGGAGACAGTCGTTTGGCCGGCGATGTAACGTGCGACCTGCTGCCCGAACGGACTGTAGGCGTAGTTCATCTCCACAACGCCGTTGACCTTAGCCTGGCTCATGCGGCCGCTGGTGTCGTAAACGAATTCGCGCTCTCCGATTCGGGTGGTGTTCCCAGTGGGGTCGTACTCGCGGACCACCTTGTTTGCCATGAGAAGGCGATGGCTGTCCACCGCGTACTCGTAGCGCCGGACCGTGAACGGCAAGCTCGTCCATGACGTGCGATTGCCCGTCTTGTCGTAGGTGTACTGCTCCATCTTCCCATAGGGATTCTCGGGCGTGGGCTCAAGCGATCCCGCTGTTTCGACACGCGAGGCACGATCGGGGAAGATCGGGGAGACGATGTCGCCCGCCTTGACCTCGGTGATGAAATCCGGACCCTCATAGGTCAGCTTCACCTTCAGTCCGTCAGGCCGGTCGTCGTGCATGTCGCTTGGATTGCCACTCGCATCGTAGAGCCGCTGCACCACGCGGGTGCCAGCGGTCCAGCCGACGAGGTGGCCTGGGGCGTCGTGCTGCACTTCCGTGAGGATCGGCTGCGCGGCACTGCCTGTGAGCTGGGTGTCAATCCCGGTCACCTGACCCGCCACGTTGCGCGTGTAGGTAACGCGTCGACCATCAGGATAGGTCACTGCGGCAAGCCGACCGGCGGCGGTGTAGGCATAGTGCAGATCCAGGCGCACGCCGCGCGTGACCTGGGTCTTCTGAACGACGCGTCCCGCGAAGTCATAGCAGAAGCTGGTGCCGCCGTCTTTGTCGGTGACCGTGCTGAGGCGACCCATGGAGAAATTGGCGTCGGCCGCGCAGGTCGTCGCAGGCGCGTCGTAGGAGAAGACTGCCTTCGTGGCGTCGCTGTAGGTCGCCTGGGTAAGGCGACCAAGCGGATCGTACGCACGCTGCACTTGACGCTGGTCCGCCGGGGTCTCCTTGACTGGCTGCCCGTTAGCATCGTTCTCCAATGCCGTGTCACCCGTATCGGGACTGCGCTGCCAGAGTAGGTCACCCAGGCCGTTGCGAAGGTAAGCCGTGGACAGCCCCTTGGGATCGATGACGGTCTTCACCTGGTCGGTACCGTCATAAGTCACTTGGGTTTTGCCAACTGCGTCGTATCCGATCTCGATCTCGCTCGCGCGGCCTCGCGGATCTCGGCGCACGGTCTCCTGGTAAAACGCGTTGCCATGGCGACCCAGGTAGCGCCCACTGGGGTCGTAGGTGAAATACGTTGAACCTACGACAGGACTGGCGACCCGACTAAGCATGTCGTGCTCGTCGTACTCGTAGGTGTGAGTCTGATCTTGCGTGCCATCGGCGCGGAGGTAGGTTTCCTTAGCGATGAGACCCTTGCCGTTACGCTCCATCACGCGGCGGTTGCCGAGCGCATCGGTCTGCTCGATCAGTCGATGGGCGGCATTGTAGTGATGAGTGAGTGTTGTGCCATCCGCGTCCGTCAGAGTTTCGATATCGCCGTTGGCGTTGTAAGCGATTCGCGTGATGATGTCCTGCGCCGAGGGGTGGCCATCGCGATGGGCGCGAATGGCAACTTCCGTCGGCCTGCCTATCGCATCGTACTTCTGGTCGGTGCGCACGCCGTTGGCATCGGTGCTACTGAGCACGCGCCCCGCGCCGTCGCGAGCCGCCACGGTGACGACGTGGCCCAACGCATCGGTAACGGTGTGTAGGTCGCCCTGGCGCCATGGACAGACCGCGGGACCGGTCGCGCAACCCGGGGCCTCACTCGGGTGATACGCGTAGCGAACGATGTCATCGCTGCCGGCTAATGGGCCATCTATCGTCACCACGCGCCCAGCTGTGTCATAGGTGTAGCGGGTAACACGTTCCGCCGGCCAGGGCCCTGCCGAAGCATCGGCCGCGTCAGCAAGACCACCCTCCCGCTGCTCAAGAAGATTACCCTTTGCGTCGTAGTCGAACGTCGTCCATTGCACCCCGTTGTTGATACGGATGGGCTTGGCGAACGCGACATGCCAGGTGGTTTTTACGGTACGCGCGACGGATGTTCCATCTGCCTCGGTGCGTTCGATCTCCAGTTGCCGGTCGGCGTCGTAGCGATACGTGGTCGGCACGCCGAGATAGTCGGTTTGTCGTGTGACGAGGCCACCGCCGAGGTAGTCGAACGTGCGGACAATGTCATTGTCACGAAAATACTCCTTGCGTTCGCCGAGCCGCGCCTGTCCGCTCACGTAGCGAGGCGACCAGGTTTCGCCAATGACATCGTCTTTTCTGTGAATGGTGATCGTGTCGCGATTACCAGCGACCCTGGTCTCCTCCAGGCCGCCGCCGTGGGAGGAGCGAATGGCGTGGTTGCTCGAACTGTAGTGGAAGGTTGCGAAGCGCTTGCCGTCGCCGGCGACGATCCCGGTGAGCTTATGGCTCGGTGTGCCGCCCATCGCTGCCTCATCGTAGAGGTAGCTTGCGCTGCGGCCATCCGGATACGTGACCTTGACCAGGTCGGCGTCCAACCCCTCGAGCAAGTCACCACTGTAGTTATAGCGCAACCGGCCGCCGTCGGGCTGGTCGACGGTCTCCAGGCGACCGAGCCGGTCGTAGCTGAGAACCAACGCGCGACCCTGCCGGTCGGTGACACCCACCAACACCGTGGCCTTCAGGCCAATTCCCACGGTAATCTCGCCGTACTGCAGGGAGACCATGTTGCCATTCGGGTCGGTACGCGATCGCAAGCGGCCCTTGTCGTCGTAACGCTCCACCGTGAGGTTGGACCAGGTATACGCCCAGCCTCCGTCCGGATGCTCCGTCAGGGTGCCGCGCTCACCTTCTGTGGGAATGAAGGCCTGGCCTTGTTTGACAAATCGCGTTTCATTGCCGTCCTCGCGCACCAGATGCAGCGCCGTGGAGTAAATGAGGCCGCTAGTATCGTAATAAGGACGACGTACAAAGGCACGATCCCAGGAGTGACGCCACCGAGCCCCTATGCGCGCGCCGGCCGGGTACCGAACACCTGCCTTGCCCAGCGTGCTGTCCAGCGAAAAAGCACCGCTGTGGTAGGTGCGGGCGAACACAAGCCCGGAGGCCGCCGGACCTGCGTAATCGACCACCGTCTCGATCTTACTCATGGTAAGGGGATTGATGGGGTTGCCGACCGTAGGACTATTGCCTATTGGGCACTGATTGGCGCCGCTCTCCGCCGGCTCACCCAGTGAGGCGCCTTTGGGAAGTGCATCGGGTGACAAGCAGGCGACGGCTTGCTCACCCGTGGTGCGGTCGCGGTTCTCCAGATAGTAGCCATTGTCAGTGACAACAACGGCATCGGTCGGACATGAGCGGACGAGGAATATGCCGCCTTGGACGACGTGCTCAGTCGACTGATTTGAAGAACTCGTCTCGACCACCGTGATATCGAGGACGGAATAGGCACTCTGCTTACCATCTTCACCCTTAACTTCACGAGCGACATGGCCTTTTAGCTCGCAGCTCATCAGACTCGAGTGGTTCGCGCAGTGCTTTTCCACCGCCAACCTGATGTCGTTATCCAGACGAGCACTGTCGTGATGAACATCGCCCTCACCAGCCGGACCGTCGAACGTGGCGGGAACCCGCTGCCCGTCAAGAAACGCAGGAAACGGCTCAGGCGGAGGTGGCTCCGCCGCGTACGCGGCACCCGAAAGAAGTGCGAAATGAACGGCGATAGCCAGCGCGTTGCGGCGCTTGCGAGATGTTTGAATATGCGACATGACCTGCCCGACATGTGATGGCGAGGGCGCACGGTAGGGGTCGGGTGGTCGTCAGGGATATGGAAGGATTCTGAAAAATTCGACCGAACGCTGATACGCGGGCGTGGCTCACACTTACGTGTGGGCGGGGCTTACAGCGGGGTGATTTATCGCTGTTCCCTTACGTAGGCGCGAGCACCCTTCGCCGCTGAAGCGGCTCCCACAGGGAGCAACCCCCACCTCTTGCGGCGAAGCCGCTGGGACATGGCCGCGCAGCGGCTTTCCTTTCAGGCATAAAAAAACCGCCGACCCGAAGGCCGGCGGTGTCGTTACCTCAAACGTTGATCAGCCGTTCTTCTTCAACCACGCGTCCACCGCCGGCAGGCGCTGCGTGCGCACCATGTTGCGGTAGCGGATGTTGGCCACAGCCGTTTCGGCATCGCGACGCGAGGTCGGGGCGATGTTCTTCTCAGCGAAGGCCTGCAGCTTGTCGATGGTGGAGAGTTCGAGCGAGCTGGCGGCGAGCAGCGGGTAGTAGCGCGATGAGGAGGTCGAGTCGACGAAGGTGTTGACCTTGTCCTTATTCGCCACGGCGAAGTCGAAAGCCAGTTCCGGATGACGACGGGCCACACCCGAGATCAGGCCGGCGCTATTGGTCTCACCGGCTTCGCCGGTCAGGGCCAGGTCGAGCGCACGCTGTGCCAGGGCGGCGTCATCTGTCTGCGCGAGCAGGCCGTAGAGGCGGTCCTTCACCAGCGGGGTCTTCTCCGCCTTGGCCGCTTCATGCATCTTGTCCCACGTGGCCGCGTCGGCATGCTGGGCAACAACGGCAAGGATCACCTTGCGCAGCTCGGCCGGCATCTGGTTGGCTTCGTAGCGATGACGCGCCTCGGCGATGACCTTCGCATCACCCAGGCTACCGAGCGAAGCGATGAGGGTCGAGCGCAGGATCGCGACCGGAGCCTCTTCGCCCGCCTTCGCATCCCAACCCACCTGCGCGAACTTCGGCGACAGCCGTGCAATGGCGTACTTGCGCAGCACGGCCTGGCGCTTGGCATCGCCCTGGTAATAGGCGTCGAGGGCGGTGAAGTCGTGGGCGATGTCGTCCCACAACTGCGGCGGGGCGTCGAGCGGCGCGACCTTGATGAGGTCGAGCACGTCGGAAGCCGGCTCGAGGCCGGCCATGCCAAGCGCCCAGACATCGGCGAACACGCCGAGCTGATCGATCGGCTCGAGCTTCGCAAACGTGCCGGTCAGCGCCTTGACCTGCGCCGGCTGGTACAGCGTGCGGAAGTAACCCGTCTGGCCGGCGTTGACGAGCACCGGCGCGCAGCCGGCGACCGTCATCGTGCCCGCGCCATTCTCGAGCAGCGTGGTCGAGGCGGTGCCACCGACGGTCTTCGCGATCACCGGCACGTGCCAGGCGATCGCCTTCTTGTCTGGGCGGTCGCGGGTGAACTCACCCTGCGACAGCTTCAACGTGGTCGAACCGTTGGTGCAGGTGACCGATTCCACGCGCACCAGCGGAATGCCCGGCTGCAGCGTGAAGTCGTGCGCGATCGTGCTCACCGGCTTGCCGGCGGCCTTGTCGATTTCCTTCCACAGGTCGTTGGATACCGTGTTCGAGTACGCATGCGCCTTGATGTATGCCTGCACACCCTTCTGCCATGCATCGGGACCGACATAGGCTTCGAGCATGCGGATCACGGACTCACCCTTGGAGTAAGTGATCTGGTCGAAGGCCTGGCTGGCCTGCTCCACCGTGTCGATCTTCTGCACCACCGGATGCGTCGTCGCCACGGCGTCGCGATTCATCGCGACTTCGCGGGTGGACACCGCTTCGAGGTTGGTGTGCCACTCCGGATGCAGGCGCTCGGTGGTGCGCGACGCCAGCCACGAGGCGAAACCTTCGTTGAGCCAGAGGTCGTCCCACCAGCGCATGGTCACGAGGTCACCGAACCACTGGTGCGCCATTTCGTGGGCGGCGGTGTTGAACACTTCCTGCTTGTCGGCCTGCGTCGAGATGGACGGGTCGAGCAGCAGCGCGTATTCGAAGGTGTAGATGGCGCCCCAGTTTTCCATGGCACTGAAGAACTGGCTCTGGCCCGGCGACGCGATGTTGTCGAGCTTGGGCAGCGGGTACGGCACGCCGAAATACGCGTTGTATTCCTTCAGCACATCCTTGCCCGTATCGAGCGTGAACTGCGCCTGCGAGGTGAGGCCCTTCTGCGTGATCACGCCGATCTCGACGCCGTCGGACATCGTCGTGGCACGATCGAACTCACCCACGCCGAAGAACAACAGATAGGTCGACATCTTCGGCGTCTGCGCGAAGGTCACCTTCTTCAGGCCGTTACCGAGATCCTTGCTGGAAGCGACCGGCATGTTGTTCACCGCCATGTCGGCGGCCGGCACGGTGGCATCGACCGTGAAGGTGGCCTTGTACGCCGGCTCGTCCCACGAGGGAATGAAGCGACGGGCATCGGAATTTTCGAACTGCGTATAGAGCGCGCGCTTCTTGCCGTCGCTCTTGGTGTCGTAGTCGATCGCGAACAGGCCGTTGGCCTGCGTGCCGATCTTGCCGGTGTAATCCATGGCCAGGCGGTAGCTGCCGGCGGGAATCGCGTGGTCGAAGGTGAAGGTCACCGTCTGCGCTTCGGCATCGATGGCCACCTTCGGCGCGGCGAACTTCGCCTTGCCCTTGGTCGGCATGAGGGTGACGTTGGCGAACGTCATGTCTTCCGCGTTCAACGTGATCGACGGCGTCGCGTCGAGCACGTCCACGGCGATCGCGACCTTGCCGTCGAAGGTCAGCTCCTTGGCATGCGGCACCACGGATACGTCGTAGTGAGTCGGACGCACGCTACGCGGCAGCTGGGTGGTGGCGAGCTGGTCGCTGGTGTCGGCGACCGGCGCGGCAAAGGCCGCGGTGGTCAGGCCAGCGAGCGCAAGGGCGATCGCGGAGACGAGAGGTGTACGCATGGTGGGGGTCCCAGGGGTGCGTCGCCCGGCCGGCAGCTCCGGCGGAGTCGATTACCCGGATGCTGGGGCACCCGGCGGGGCCGGAGAAGCGCCGGAAGTCATGGGCGCAGGATTTTGCGAGCTGGAGAGCATCGCCGCTGAAGCGGCTCCCACAAGGGGGCGACGGGGCTTCTGTGGGAGCCGATTCATCGGCGATCCCGCGGTAGCGGGCCGGTCCACGACAAGCACCCATCGCCGATGAATCGGCCCCTACCGGGCAGAGGAGCGGGGGACCGGCGTTACCAGAGCTTCCACCAGCTGCGCTTTTCCAGGCGGCGCATGGCTTTCAGGTGGCCACGCTTGGCCGCCTTGCGGTACCAGGCACGGGCGATGGCGCCGTTGCGGGGCACGCCTTCGCCGCGCTCGTGCAGCAGGCCCAGTTCGAACTGGGCGTCGGTGTGGCCGTGGCCGGCGGCCGAGCGATACAGGCGCACGACCTCGCCGAGGTTGCGGGGCACGCCGCGGCCGTTGTCGATCATCTGTGCCAGGGCGTATTGCGCAGGCACGTGGCCGCGCTCGGCGGCCAGGCCCAGCCAGCGCACGGCTTCGGGTTCGTTACGGGCCACGCCGTCGCCCGAGGCCAGGCGCTGGCCGAGGAGGAACTGGGCCGAGGCGTCCTGCGGGCCGATCTGGCTGATGCGTTCGGAAGCGGAGCGTGAGCTGGACCCGGTGACCTCGTCGGCGGCCGCGGCGCCCATCCCGGCCAGGCGCTGCTTCGCTTCGCTGTCGCCCTGCTCGGCCGCGCGACCCAACCAAAGGCGGGCCTGGTCCCGGTCACCAGGCAGATCGCTGGCTTCGAGGTACATCGTACCGAGGGTGAACTGGGCGATGCTATTGCCCAGCTCGGCGGCGCGGCGAAAGTGATGCGCCCCCATCACGGCATCGCGGGTCACGCCGACGCCGTCGACATACATGCGCCCGAGGCTGCACAGCGCGTCGCCGAAACCGCGTGCCTCCGGTTGCCCGCGCTCCACGGCCTTGCTGTAGAAAGCGAACGCAAGCTCGGCATCGCGCGGTACGCCGCGACCGAAATAGTGGGAGACCCCGAGGTTCACGCAAGCCTGTACATGGCCCTGATCGGCAGCCAGACCCCACCAGTGCAGGGCCTGCACGCGGTCGGCAGTGACGCCGTGGCCTCGCGCATAAAGGGTGCCGAGCGCGCACTGCGCTTCAACCAATCCGGCCTCCGCAGCGCGGCGAAACCAGCCAGCGGCCTCGAAAGGATCGCGCGGCACGCCCGTGCCCTCGGCATAGTGCACGCCAAGCCGGTACTGGCTTTCCAGGTGTCCCTGTTCGGCCGCACGGCGAAACCAGTGCACGGACCGGGTGCGGTCCTGGGTGATGTGCTCGCCCTCGAAATACATGGTGGCCACGCGAAACTGGGCCTGCACGTCGCCGAGCTGGGCATCCCTTTCCAGGGAGCCAAACCGCTGCAAGGCATCCATTTCCGCGGCGAACCGACGGTCGCCCAGCAGCGTACCTGTCTTCGCTTCCGACATCCCGTTCCCCTGAAAACGCCTGCCGATCGTGCGCGCATCATAGGGGGATAAGCGGCCGGAAGATATCAGCTTTTTGGGCAGGCCATTTTCCACGTGGCAATGAAACTGATCACGCGCCCGGGCGGTTTTTCCCCGGTCTGCGGAGGGGGATCCTAGTCACCTGCCCAACGGAGAAGCTCCCATGAAAGCCATCGTCTACACCCAGCACGGCCTGCCCATCGACGACACCCATGCCCTGGTCGAGATGGACTTGCCGCGTCCGCAACCGGGCCCGCGCGACCTGCTCGTCGCCGTGCGGGCCGTTTCGGTCAATCCCGTCGACACCAAGCTCCGCGCCGGCGTACCGGTGACCGAACCCCGCACGCTCGGCTTCGATGCCGTCGGCAGCGTGGCCGCGGTCGGCAGCGAAGTCAGCCTGTTCAAGGAAGGCGACGAGGTGTTCTACGCCGGCTCGATCCTGCGTCCGGGCAGCAACGCCGAATTCCAGCTGGTGGACGAGCGCATCGTCGGCCACAAGCCGCGAAGCCTGGACGACGCCCATGCAGCCGCCCTGCCCCTCACCGCCATCACCGCGTGGGAACTGCTGTTCGACCGGCTCGGCGTTGCCGAGGGCGGCGGTGACGGCGAGTCCATCCTGATCATCGGTGCCGGTGGCGGCGTGGGTTCCATCCTCGTCCAGCTGGCCCGCCGGCTGACCCGCCTCAACGTCATCGGCACGGCTTCCCGCGAGGACACGGCGCGCTGGGTGCGCGAGCTCGGTGCGCATCATGTCATCGACCACGGCAAGCCGTTGGCCGCGCAACTGTCCGCACTTGGCGTCACCACCATCGACCATGTCGCCGGCCTCACGCACACCGCCGACTACTACGAGCAGATCGTCGAGATCCTCAAGCCGCAGGGCCGGTTCGGCATCATCGACGACCCCGCCACGCTCGACGCCATGAAGCTCAAGCGCAAGGCCATTTCACTGCACTGGGAATCGATGTTCACCCGTTCCATGTTCACGACGCCGGACATGATCCGCCAGCACGAACTGCTCAACCGTGTCGCCGCGCTTATCGACGATGGCACGCTGCGCACCACGCTCGGCGAGAACGTCGGTAAGATCAACGCCGCCAATCTCCGCCAGGCCTACAAGCTCGTTGCAAGCCACAAGGCCAGGGGCAAACTGGTCCTGGCCGGCTGGTAAGCGTGCCGCGGGGACGACGCACCTTGACATAGGGTTCACGCCGGACCCGCTATCTGCCTCGCCGATATTCCCGTCGACTACCTCGTGAAGTGCCCGTCCATGACCACAGATAAACCCCTCGTCATCCTGCTCGTAGAGGATGACCCTGCCATCCGCGAGATCTCCGCCATGATCCTCGAGGACGCAGGGATGACGGTGCACACCGTCTCCAGTGGCGACGAGGCGGAACTGTGGCTGCAAACCGGCAAGAACAAAACCGACGTGCTGTTCACCGACGTACGCATGCCGGGAAAGATTTCCGGGCAGGACCTCGCCACGCGTCACAGCGACATGCACGTGCTGGTGACCTCGGGCGAAGCGAAGGAGCAGCACGACTGGCTGCAGGAGAACATGGCTTATCTGGCCAAGCCGTATGACAGGAAGACGTTGTTGGCGGCTGTCAGGGATATTGCTGCCTGAGGGCTGTCGCGGCGTGAGGGGAAAGCATCGCCGATGAATCGGCTCCCACAAGGAGCGGGTTTCGATCCGTGTGGGAGCCGATTCATCGGCGATGCCCTTGCTCCTGTGGGAGCCGATTCATCGGCGATGGGTGCTCGCGAAATTCTCTCTACTTACCCACAACCGGCACCTTCCCCGCCCGAATCCCCTCCAGCCCCGCCTTCGACTTCGCATCGTCAGGCTTGAGCCTCAGGCACGCCCCATAGGCTTTCTCAGCCTCGTCATACCGCTTCAACTGAGCCATATCGAACCCCTGCCCGCCATACGCCCGGCAGAGAAAGTCGTTCTTCTCGGCGTCCGGCCACGTATCCATCAGGTCGATGTTCCTGATCGCCGCGCGGTAAAGCTTGAACGAGTCGTCATAGCGACCCTGGCGTTGATTCACGAACGCAAGCTCGCCCAGGTACTGCGAATCCTTCGGCGAAAGCGCCAGCGCCTTGCTAAGTTCGGTCTCGGCCTCAGGGTAACGGCCCATGTCGCCATAGGCATACCCGCGCGCCCAGTACGCCATGCCCCAGGCCGGCCCGATGTTGATGATGCGCTTGCCATGCCCCGGGGTCTTCTTGTCACCCTTCGCCAGCGACGCGTAGTTGGCACTCAGCGCCGGGCCGCGGGGCGAGTAGACCTGGTCGGGACTGTTCGCGTACTGCCTCTCGAGGCGGCTGGCGACATCCGACAGGGGACCGTCGATCGCCGCCTGCAACTTCCCGTCCTTGATCATGTTGATGCCGTCGGCGACTTCCTTGTCATCGCTGTTCTGCTTGATGACCTTCGATGACTGCGGCGTTTCCCTCGGCGGCAGCGCGGCCGCACAGCCCGCCAGCGACACCACCAGACATGCGACAGCGCCGCGCTTCCATACCTTGGGCATTGTGGGAATCCTCATCGTTAATGAGGCGGAGCTTGCCACAATCCTCGTGAATCGTTGCTTGTAGAAATTTACCTGTCTCCAGGCTTTCAGCAGCAAGATCTCGCGACCTATCCGCGGTCGATAATCCGGTTGATCTTGCCGTTGTGGAAGCCGAATTCCGAGGTGCCCTGCATCTCGATGATGCTGCCCGCGCCCGGACCATCCGGGATGTCCTCGGCGATCTCGCCGTGGAAGTCGATGTTGGCGATAACGACCGTACCTTCCTCATGCATCTTCACCAGCTTCTGGTGGCGCGAAGCGAACAGCGCCGCACCCACGCGGGCCAGCTTCTCCAGTTCCGCCTTGCCGTTGGTCGACACGCTCAGCTCGTCGCCGGTGTGATGCTCGAAGCGCACGTCGTCGGTGACCAGGGCCAGCATGCGTTCGATGTCGAAGTGGTTGTACGCGTCGATATAGGCATCGATGAGGGCGTGGCGTGCGGCGTCGATCATGGTCGCGGGTCCCTGGGTGGTGGCGAAACGTGGCGTTCGCGGAAAAAGTCGATGAACACGCGCAGCTTCCGCGGCACGTGCACTCGGCTGGGATAGTACAGATGGAAAGCGCTGAAGGTAGGCCAGAAATTTTCCAGCACCGGCATTAACCGGCCGCTGTCGAGATCGGCCCGGACCAGCTCCTCGAAGTGGCAAGCGATGCCGACGCCCTGCCGCGCCCCCTCGATCAGCAGATCGGCATCGTTGCTGATCATCGACGGCGTGGCCTCGACCTCGACAAGGCGACCGTCCTGCTCGAAATCCCAGCGCATCAGGCTGCGCTCCTGGTCCAGCCGGATGCACGCGCAGCGGTGGGCAAGCAGGTCGGCCGGGGTGCGCGGCTCGCCGTGGCGCTGCAGATAGGCGGCCGAGGCGAACGTTGCCAGCCGGTGCGGGCCGCCAATCGGCACCGCGACCACGTCGTTGGCGAGGCTTTCGCCCAGGCGGAAACCCGCGTCGAAACCGCCGGCAATGAGGTCCTTGAAGCGGTTGTCGCAGTGCAGTTCCACGACGACGTCCGGGTACGTGTCCATGAACTCGCCCAGGTGGGGCATCACCACAAGGTCCGCCACCACGCGTGACAGGTTGATGCGCAGCACGCCGGCAGGCGCCTCGCGCGACTCGTCCACGGCATCCACCGCCTTCGCGATCGCGGCCAGACCCACCTGTGCTTCGGTGAGGAAACGGCGACCGATCTCGGTTACGCCGACACGGCGGGTGGTCCGGTCGAGCAGGCGCACGCCCAGGCGGCTCTCCAACAGCCGAACGGTCTGCGAGAGCGCCGAGGGCGAGACGCCCATTTCCCGGGCCGCGCGGGTAAAGCTCTCGTGGTGGGCCACGCGGGCGAAGGCGGAGATCGCCGGGAGCAGCTCGGGCGGCATCGCACCCTCCGTTATGAAGCAGTGCTTCAAAGCCTATGCCCTGATCACCCGTTTATCCAGAGGCAATCCCGGGATTATCGTTTGCGGCATTCCCCAAGGAGTCCGCCCATGAGCAAGCGTCTGAACGACTACATCACCCTCGGCCGCTCCGGCCTGCGCGTCAGCCCCGTCTCGCTGGGCACGATGACCTTCGGCGAAGAATGGGGCTGGGGTGCGGGCGAAGCCGAGGCCCGCACCATGCTCGACACCTATATGGAGCGCGGCGGTAACTTCATCGACACCGCCAACTTCTACACCGGCGGCACCTCGGAAACCCTGCTCGGCAAGTTCCTCGCCGGCCGCCGTGACCACGCCGTCATCGCGACCAAGTACTCGCTGACCACCGATCCGACCAACGCCAATGCCTCGGGCAACCATCGCCGCAACATGGTCCGCGCGGTGGAGGACAGTCTGCGCCGCCTCGATACCGACTACATCGACCTCTACTACCTGCACGTATGGGACGGCCTGGTGCCGGTCGAGGAAATCATGCGCGCGTTCGACGATCTCGTTCGCGCCGGCAAGATCGTCTACGCCGGCATTTCGGATACCCCGGCCTGGCAGATAGCACGCATGCAGACGCTGGCCGACCTCCGCGGCTGGGCGCCGCTGGTCGCGCTGCAGATTGAGCACAGCCTCATCGAGCGCACCGTGGAACACGACCTCCTGCCCATGGCGCAGGAACTCGGCCTCGGCGTGCTGGCGTGGTCACCGCTGGGCAGCGGCGTGCTGTCGGGCAAGTACTCGCGTGCGGATATCGAAAAGCACAAGGGCGGCGATATGTTCAACGGCGGCCGTGCGGCCGTTGCCGCCGGCATGGGCTCACTGAGCGAACACAACCTCGATATTGTCGATGCGCTCAAGAGCGTCGCCGAAGAGGTGGGCCACACACCTGCGCAGACCGCCATCGCCTGGTTGCTGGCGAAGCAGGCGCCGACGATCATCCCGATCCTCGGTGCACGTACCGCCGCGCAGTTCGACGAAAACCTCGCGGCACTGGAAGTCACCTTTACCGCCGAACAGATCCGCCAACTCGACGAAGCCAGCGCCATCACCCCGATCTTCCCGCACTCGTTCCTGCCCCGCGTGCACGACACCGTCCGCGGCGGCGCCAGCGTCACCCGCCCCTAGTTTCCGTGGGAGCCGACTCATCTCTGTGGGAGCCGATTCATCTCTGTGGGAGCCGATTCATCTCTGTGGGAGCCGATTCATCGGCGAATGGGTGCTCAATGCAACCTCGCCCGCTGCCGCAGGATCGCCGATAAATCGGCTCCTACAGAATTACGAGTGCGCGTTCGTCCGATGTGTCCACGCAATACGTCCGCGGACACACCGGAAACGACGCTCGACCGCGTAGTATAACGCCTCACGCCTGGCTCGCCACTTGCAATGCCGCTCCCGAACACAAGGAGCAGCTATGGCAGGCATATCGAAGCGGATCTGGATGCTCCTCGTTGCGACGAGTGCGATCGCACCCATCGTCCATGCGAGCGAACCACCACCACCCGTGCACTACGACATCGGGCTCGATGTGCGGAACAACGAAGTCGAAGCCATCACCGTGCGAGCAATGGTACGGACCGGCGACGATGGCGTCGTCGACTTCAAACCGCCCTCGCAACCCCCTGTCGAGGTGCGTGCCGAAAGTGGCCACCTCGACACCTCAATAGGCGACCATTGGCATGTGACCGGCGCACCCGGCGCCGAGATCGTGCTGACCTGGCGTAGCCCCAAGCCGGATCCGTCGCCCTCGGTCGGCTGGTCCGCGTGGCAGAAGGTCATCGCGCAGCCTGGCAACGTGTTTGCGTTCGGTAGCGTCTTGCTCGCCATTCCGAAGGGCCCAGCCACGCGACTTGTCACGGAGACGATGTCGCTACCGCCCGGCTGGCAAGGAGCAAGCAGCATGGGAAACCGGCCGTCGACGCTCGAGAAGCTTCCGTATACCTCGTTCGTTGCATCCCGCGACCTCTCTACGGTTACTCGTCCCATCGGTGCGACCAACGCGCTCCACGTGGCATCGATGGGTGGCCGGGCGCAGGACGTCGACGCCATCGCCACCCTTCTCGCTACCACGCTGAGTGCCCTCGGCGATGTGCCTGAGGACGTGACCCTCAACCTGCTCATCTTCAATAACGGAGATGGCTACGGATACAGCATAGGAGGACCCTCGGCGACACTGCTGCTGTCGCGATACGACCCGTCGCACCCGTGGCTGTTCGGCCTGGCCGAGGACCTTGGCAGCAGCAACGACACGCCAGGCAAGGCGAACACCGCGTGGTTCACCCGGGGCTTCACCGGCTACCGCGTCGCCAATGCGCTCGTCGCCCATGGTGTATTCGATCGCACCGCATTCGCTCGCCACGTGGATCAGACGCTCAATGCCTATGGCGGATCACCTCTGCGTCGCGCGTCCAATGCGGCTGTCGCAGAAGATTACGACCGTATCCGCGAGATGCACGACCTGCCTGCGGCAAGGGGCGAGCTCTTCGCCTGGCTGATCGATGCACGGATCCGCGAGGCAACCCGGGGGCGCAAACACCTGTCCGATGCGCTTGGAAGGATGGACGGATCAAGTCCGGACCCGGGCCCCGCCCTGATCGCCGCCGTGGTGGCCGAAGGCGGCGGCGATATCAGCCCGCTCTACCAGCGCTACATCGTAGACGGCGAGTTGCTCCAGCTTCCGGCCGATACGCTGGGGCCGTGCTTTGCCATCGGCACCGTCGTCTACGACTACGGCTGGCAAGTCCAGCACGTCTTCGCCAAGCCACAGAGCCAGTGCGACCGCCCCGCCCTTGTAGGAGCCGATTCATCGGCGAAACCCGGTCGCGACGCCATTCGCCGCTGAAGCGGCTCCCACACAGAGCATCGCCGATGAATCGGCTCCTACCGAGCCACAGCAGCCCTACCGAGGCTCATTGCCTTGCCGTATGGCGGCCACCCCCGTATGTTCCGTGCTTCCGTCCCGATCGAGCTACCGCCGATGTCGCACCCGCAGGAATCGCCACCCGAACAGCACCTCAGGCGTAGCCTGTCGAACCGACACCTGCAGCTGATCGCGATCGGTGGGGCCATCGGCACCGGGTTGTTCATGGGCTCGGGCAAGACCATCAGCCTCGCCGGGCCGTCCATCCTCTTCGTGTACCTGATCATCGGCGTGATGCTGTTCTTCGTCATGCGCGCGATGGGCGAGCTGCTGCTCTCCAACCTCGACTACAAGTCGTTTATCGACTTCTCCACCGACCTGCTCGGGCCATGGGCCGGGTTCTTCTGCGGCTGGACGTACTGGTTCTGCTGGATCATCACGGCCATCGCGGACGTAATCGCCATCTCTTCGTACGCGCAATTCTGGTTTCCCGGCCTCGCGCCGTGGATACCGGCCCTGCTCTGCGTGGTTCTGCTGCTGGTGCTCAACCTCACCACGGTCAAGCTCTTCGGCGAGCTGGAATTCTGGTTCGCGCTGATCAAGATCGTCGCCATCTGCGCGCTCATCGTCACCGGCTTCGGCATGGTGGCCTGGAGCTTCCATTCACCGGACGGCCACGTCGCCTCGCTGCACAACCTGTGGAATGACGGCGGCATGTTCCCCACGGGGATCGGCGGCTTCTTCGCCGGATTCCAGATCGCCGTGTTCGCCTTCGTCGGCATCGAGCTGGTCGGCACCACGGCCGCTGAGACGGCCGACCCGGAGCGCAATCTGCCCAAGGCGATCAACTCGATTCCCGTGCGCATCATCCTGTTCTACGTCTTGGCGCTGGTCGTCATCATGTCGGTGACGCCGTGGCGCCAGGTGCTGCCAGGCAAGAGCCCGTTCGTGGAACTGTTCGTACTCGCCGGTATTCCGGCGGCGGCGAGCCTGATCAACTTCGTAGTGCTCACCTCGGCCACCTCGTCCGCCAACAGCGGCATCTTCTCGACCAGCCGCATGCTTTACGGCCTTGCCGAGGAAGACCATGCGCCGTCCGCGTTCAAGCGCCTGTCAAAGCAGGCGGTACCTTCGCGCGGCCTGCTGTTCTCGTGCATCTGCCTGCTCGGCGGCGCCACGCTGGTCTACGTCATTCCCGACCTCGTCACCGCATTCACGCTGGTGACGACGCTGGCCGCCATCCTCTTCATGTTCGTGTGGTCGCTGATCCTCGCCGCGTACATCGCCTATCGTCGCAAGCGCCCCGAGCTGCATGCCGTCTCCAGCTACAAGATGCCCGGCGGCGTATTCATGTGCTGGGCGTGCCTGGTGTTCTTCGCCTTCGTGCTGGTGCTGCTGGCGTTGGAAGACGACACGCGCAAAGCGTTGATTGCGAGCCCGGTGTGGTTTGCGATTCTGGGGATTGGTTACGCACTGCGTCGCCGCAAGGCTTAACTTGTGGGAGCCGGCTATGCCGGCAATGTGGGAGCCGGCTATGCCGGCAATGTGGGAGCCGGCTATGCCGGCGATCCCGCGGCAGCGGGCCGGGCTGCCGCTAGCACCCTATCGCCGCTGAAGCGGCTCCCACATTTCCACATTTCCACATTTCCACATTTCCACATTTCCACACACCCACATTCCCACGCACCCACACACCCACGCACCCACGCACCCACACACCCACAGCATCAGGGTGCGGCTAGTACGGCACCCTGCGCCAGCGCCGCGGTGACGAAGGCATCCGGCTCGTCGGGCGACAGCACCAGCTTGCGCCCGCCGGCCAGGTACACCACCACGCCGTGCTCGCGATTGCGCGCATAGCTGCGTACAAAGCCAAGGCGACCGGAGTAGAACAGCCCGTCGAACGCGAAGAAGCCGCCGTTGCCGAACACGCGCGTCATGCCCTGGAACGCCAGGGTGTCGCGCCCCACCGACGCACCACGCAGCTCGAACGACTTGCTGCCCATCACCTTCCGCACGACCAGCGTGCCTTCACCCATCGCGTACTCACGCGTGGAGACGAGGTAGGTCACCAGCAGGATCAGCACCAGCACACTGCCGAGCGCTGGACCGACCGAACGCCCCGCATCGCGTCCGAAAAGAATGACCAGGGCGACAACGAGAATCGCCACGGTCGTCATCCCGAGCCAACGGACGTTGGCGGACATGCTCGTGGAATAGGTCGTCATGGGGAACCTCGCTCAGTGCGACTCGGGCGGCGGTGCCGGTACGGGTGCCGACAACAGCAGGCTACCGCGCACCACGTTGACATACGCCGAGGCCACCGCCTCCAGCTTGCCGCTCTTCAGGCGCCATGCCGACACCATCCAGTCGTCGTTGGCGCGCCAGCCCACGTGGCCATGGCCGATGTAGCCGAGCAACGTCTCCCCGCGGAAAGTGAGCGGGAACATCGTGGCCTCACTGTCGTAGCCAGTCATCGAGCCGACGGCTAAGTCGTCGCTACCGAAGTCAGGCAAGGTCGGTGTCTCGCCCTTCGACGCGATACCACCGGGCGCCTTCGCTTGAGCGACAGCAGCGTCATAGGCCACTTTTTCTCCGCCCTTCAGGGCGCGGTCCAGCGTACCGCCCTGCGGGTTGCGGTCGTATCGGACCGCATACGTCATCGCCGTCGTGCCGAACTCGTCGCAAGGCGACTGCTTCGGCGCGCAGACGGCGCTGTCGAGCTTCAGCGCGTGGTCGAAACGCAAAACCAGTTCCAGAGCGGGACCGAAATCCTTCCCTGTCCACCGGCTCGCTTCGATGGATTGCTGATTGGGATCCCCGATATCGACATTCATCGCGGCGTAATCGTCACCCAGCTTCGCGACAAGGTGATTCGTCATGCAGTCATCGCCCCAGACGGGTGGCCCGTCGATGGCGACGGCCTTCTTGCCGTCGATGCGATAAGGCGCCTCGGAAAGGCAATGCGCCGTGCCACCCATCGAATACGCCGAGCTGAAGGGCGAACCAGCGAGCAAGCGGTTGGTGAGGTTGTCGTCGAGCTCGGCGATGGCCTTCTTGAGCGCTTCATCCGGCTGGAAGGGAAGCGCAGAGGCGTCCTTCATCTCAATCTCTTTAGCCAGCACGATCGGCGCGCCCTGGGCCTTCAGGTCATTGAGGATGTCCCGCGAACCGGCCGGAAGCTTCGGCAGCGCATCGGCGATAACCGCCAACGGCCGAGCCGGCTTACCCGCGTCCAGACCCGCCAGGAACTCGATGCGCCGCTGGTATTGCCCCGCCATGACGTTGACCAGTTCCTTGGCCAAGTCACCGCTGATGTACGTCCAGGCCGTGTCATCACGGCTGGCCAGCCAGTGACGCTGGTCGAGCTTCAGGGCGTCCGCCTTGTCGGGGTGGTTCTTCAGGGCCGCGCGGAACGCGTCGGCCAGCTTGCCGTCCAGGGCCGAGATCCTGGGCGAGGCGCACACGGCCTTCTCGCTCGGCGTGCCCGCCCTGGCGCAATCAAAGCTGGCGGCGTGGGCCATCAGCGGCGCGGCAAGCAGCAGCGCGGCACTGGCGACTCGTAAATTCTTGAACACAGGCGATCCTTCGTCTTGCCGGCGGGGACGGCAATGCCTGCATCTTTGAACAAAACCGGGGGTAACGCCAAGGGCACCGCGCGTATCGCACACCACCTCTCTTCCAAGACGCCACGCGAACCAGGTTGCTATAGCAGCAAGGTGCGTTGTAGGAATCGGCCTACAGGAATCCACAAGGAAAACCGCTATATTCCAACAGCCCAATCGCGCTGCCGGGGGGCTGGCGGCCGTCGAACGGGCAACCATTGGGGGGATAGTCATGGAAGTCTTATCCGGCGCCGACGCGCGCCGTTCGATACCGTACCTGGCGGAGCCGCGCCGATGAGGCCCGGCATGACGTCCGTTCGCCATCGTCATGACGATGCGCTGAGCCGGGTTACCTGGGGCGCTTTCGAGCACATGGTCGCGGAACATTTCCGCCGACAGGGCTACCGCGTCGAGCACACCGGCACCGGCGAAGGACCCAACCTCACCGGCGGCGGCATCGACCTCAAGCTCCATCGCGAACAGGAGCTCGTCGTCGTCCAGTGCAAACACTGGAACTCCTTCCAGGTGCCGCATAACGACGTCCACCAACTCATCGGTGTGATGCACACCGTCGGTGCCACCGGCGCCATCGTCATTACCTCGGGTGAATTCACCACCTCGGCCATGGAGGCGGCGGCCAAGTTCCGGCATATCCGGCTGATCGACGGCAAGACCATCCGGGCCATGCTCGGACCGATCGCCGAGCCTGTGGTCGACGCGCCGACGCTGCCGGATCTTCCCACCTGGACGGGCGCAGCGAGGCCACCCATAAGGCACACGCGCCAGCAACGCACCGACCGAGCAGCCGCCATCGCGGCCGTCGCGGCCGTGGTGGTGATGTCCGGTGCACTGGTGATGCTTTACACCGTATACATACGTGAGATTCAACAGGCACAGATGGCGAAGCTGCGCGAAGCACCGGTGCCGGCGGCGACGCAACAAAGAACAGAAGCGTCATTGCCCTCGGTGCTTCCCGGGCTGACTTCCACTCTAAGACCGGCCGAAGGCGCACCGGCAAAACCGGCGATCGTCCACGGCGCGCCGGCCGGGCGCGACGTCATCGCGGAGTGGAACGACAAGCCTCCGGTAGCCGCCGCACTGAAAGACCAGTAAGCCAGACCATGGGATACAGGAAGGTCACATTCCGCCACGCGGACGCGCTGGCCAACATGCCCTGGGATGAATTCGAACGGCTGATGGCGAGGCACTACGCGTCGCGCGGCTACCAGGTGGAACATGTCGGCACGGGCGCGCAGACATCGAGGCGCCACTTCGATGGCGGTATCGACCTCAAGCTCTTCCGTGACGGCGAGTACATCGTCGTGCAGTGCAAGCGCGAGAACGTCTTCGAGGTTACGCACAACGTCGTCCATGAGCTGATCGGCGTCATGCACACGCAGCACGCTACTCGCGCGATCGTCGTGAACACGGGCGAGTTCAGCGCCGCCGCCATCGTCGCGGCGGCGGAGTTTCCGCAGATCGAGCTTATCGACGGTCTGAAGCTGCGGCGCATGCTCGCGGAAACGGGCGACTTACCCACCGCGCATTGGACGGACGACATCCTCGCTTCGTTGGCCGACACGCGTCGACGCAGAAACCAATCTCCGCGCACCTGGGGCAGACGACGGGGAGAAGGAAGCCCACCCCCTGTGGGAGCCGGAAGCCCATCCCCTGTGGGAGCCGGCTATCGCCGGCGATCCCGCGACAGCGGGCCAGCCAACGGCAAGTGGCAACCAGCCCGCCAACCCAACGTCATCAGCTCAGTCCGCTTTCACGAACCTCAGCAAGAAAGAAGCCGAAGCGTGGGACAAAAAGAACGCCGAGTCGATGCGGATTCTGGAGAAGACAACGCCGTCGCTTCAATGAGAAACGGCGGGTTTTGGAAACCCGGCCCTACGAAACGCCTTCTGGATCGAAGCGCCGACGCATACGGGATATCGCCTCGCTGTTGAATTCAGCTATTTGACGGAAGTCAGCGCTGATCTCGTCGTGCTCGGCCACGCGCTGCCAGTACACCTCGGCCCATGCGGCGGCAGCATTCCAGTAGAACGAGTCGGCCGGCGTGGGCGTGGGCACACGAAATTCACGCGCGACGAGTTCTCCACTACTGGCCGGTCGATACAACATCGGTAACATGTCGTAGCTCGGGGTAAGCTCCAGCGGAAGCGACTCGTCAAGAAAGAAACAAAGATTGCCGAAGTGCATGTCGGTATTCGCGATCATGCGCCCGAACCACCAACGGAGCCTGACCTGCTCCGCCGCGCTGGCGCTAATCCAGCTGCCCTGACGCATACGCTCCGTCGCGTTCGGCCATTCGTCGCGTTCGCCATCGTGCGCATCGCTCCATGCAGCCAACGTCACGCACCCTCGCCTGCCGTGGGCACCCACGCGATCGAAACGCGTGACCTCCAGACATAGCCGACCTTGTGACCAGATCAGCTCGGTGCGGGCACTGGCGTTACCGTTCTCGGCGAGCACCTGGCTTGCGAGGTGTTCGCAGATGAGCAGGTCGGCCCATCGACGTGCGGCTGGATGGTTGTTGACTGGTTCGCTGAACTTGACGATGACATGGCAAATATCACCATTGCCATGATCTACCGTGGCGGTGAACTTCGGTTGCTCGCCCGCCGCCGACGAACCCACTGATTCTCCGGTGAGTGCCGCGATCGCCAACTCTCCGTAGCGATTGTCTCGACCCGCGACTGGAATGATATCGAGCTCCGACTGTAGGGCACGTTCGAGTCCGCCCTTACCCAGTACGAAATCTCCCGGCGCGTCTTCGCCGTGCAGTAAAAGGGCCGTAAGGACAGCATCGTCGCTCCAACGAAGGATGTCGGAGGGCAAGCCAGGCTCTCGTGACCAGCGCTGCGCGAACTGGCGGCCAAGAAATCCTTGAGGGCGCTGGTCATCCAGAAACCAGGGCACACCGGGAAAGAGGCCGTCAAGGAAGTCGTCGCGCAGCCAGTCGGTGGACTCCGTTGGCGAGACCAGCGTCCCAGCCCCATAAAGCGCTGTCAGCAAGCCGAATTCATGCGGACGGCCGTGTATGTCGATGCGAAACACCGGCCATGTCGTGCCGAGGCCGCGGACATCGCGTATCGCAGCGTACCGGGTACGACGCGCCCGACCGATGTGTGCCACACGATCACCAGTGGCCGCGAGTGCGCGCGAGACACTCGGCTGGCTGATCTCCAGTGCCGAGCTCAACTCGCGTGAGGTGGACGGGCCCCGCAGGCGCAGGGCGTCGATCAGTCGCGCAGCATGGCTAGAAGGATCTGACATTATTGAATAGATACATGAATAGATTTATTACGTCAAGAACCTTTATATTCATATAGTTATGAACAAATAACGATTGGTGATGGATAGATTCCGGCGCGCGATGCCTCGACCCAGCCAGTCGTCTCCGATGTCATCCTCGGAAGGACTGGTGCTACCCGGTGAAGACCCCACCACCCAATCTCTCAAGCACACGCCCAGCCTCCACCCGCGTCCGCGGACAAACATGCCCATCCGCAATCGACCGCAGAAGCTCATCAGTCGCCTCATTACGAAAGAAATCCGCCAGCGACAGCGCCATCCTCCGCCGCATGAGGTCGTTCGCCGGTTTCCCGCAAATCGTCGACGTATCGATGTCGAAGTAATACTGGTCCGACAGAACCCCCGAACCGTCCTGGCTCAACAGCAGATTCAAAGAGGCGGTAGGCGCTGAAGGAGGAAACTGCGCGTGGACATCCCGCCCCTCGAGAAACATCAACACCGTGCCGGGCGAAAGCGTGGCCTCGCCAGCGAAGGTCAGCGGCACATGCTCGCCAATGTCGCCGCGCACGCCTGCCCTGTCGTAGGTATAGGTACGTGTCCGGTACCCGGGCCCGTAGTAGTTCGTGGTGAGGAACGAGAACCCATGATCGTGGTAAGCGAAGAAACTGAGGTTCTCGTTGTCCTCGCGGGTGTCAGCCTCCTCGGGCCAGAGATTGATCCGCACCACGAAGGGGCCGAAGGCGTCCAGCACGCAGGTCTGCCGCGAATGCATCCGCACCGGGCCACCATCACGCGAAAGGTCCTCGCGCAGCGTCTCGGCCAGCAGCGAAGGATGCCGTGCCAACGACGCGATATCACCGGCAACATTCATCAGTGTTTCGGGCCGCAACGGATCCACGTGCGCAAGCACACGGCGGCGGAACTCCTGCAAGTCGATGGAAGAACCATGCTCGTGACGTGCTGACATAACCAAGGGCAGTAACCTCAGGCGTTCATGCGCCGCAGCGTATCCACTGCGACGGCGGCGACGTGGGGATGACGATCGTTGGCCAGAAGGTGCAGCGCTTCGCGCGCCACGGCGGTGTCCAGCGCACCCAGGCAGCGCGCAGCTTCCCACCGCACCTGGAAGTAGGGATGGTCCAGCAGCGCGCGCACATCGGGCACCGCTTCGGCGTGGCGTGCTCGCGCCAGCTCGTCGAGCATCACCAGGATCGCCCGTGTCTGGTTGCTCGTCTGCACCGGTTGCACGGGGCGGCCCGTGCCACGTTCAAACTCCCACCGCTGCCAGACCACGGACGACGCCGCGAACGTGAGCAGGCACAGGGGCTGCTCGCCAGCTTCCAGATGGCACGCCTCGCGGGGCGCATCCACGTCGAAGCGCAACCACGGCTGCAGCATCTCCGTGCCCCGGGGCATCAGCCACGCGAATGGATCGAAGACCTCGATGTCCGATCCAGCCGCCATGCCATAGCGCTCGGCCAGTACCGGCTGCGGCGACAGCACCGCGAGCATCTCGGGCGCGGCCATGGTGGTGGCCACAGGGGTATCGGTGTCGGAAGGCGCAGCGGGACGACCACCGTCGCTATGCGTTTCCGAGGTCAGCACCAGACTGAAGTCAGGCGACTGACACACGGTGACGCCATGCCAGTGCCACTCCGGCAGCTCGGTCAGCGGCACGGCATCGGCCAGGTCGCGAAGCATGGCGTTATGGAAGGCGCTCCATATCGACGGCTTCAGCAACTCGTCGAAGGCATCGCGCAATTCCCAAAAGCTGGCTGGCCGCTCCACCTCGATGATGGAGGCTGCCAGCTCGGCAAAGCGACGGAGTTCCGGTACCGCGCGGGCGGCCCTGGCCAGTTGAACCATGCGTGCGGAGGCCGTTTAGTCCGCGGAGGCTGTAACGTCGGCCTGCTCCGCCGCCATGCGGGGACGGAGGGTCGGATAGCTGGTCACGATATCGACCGTGCAGCTCTCGTCGCGGGCGGCGACAGTGGCGTGGATACGGTCGACCTTTCCCACGGCGGCGGCAGGATGGGGCAGCTTGGCGAAGGAGATTTCCCAGGGCATTGGCGTGTTCCCGTGCATCGCGGCCGGCTCAGCCGCTAAACCAGCCTACTAGGCGTGTCCCCTTCCCTAATCGGACGCGGTTCGCACATTGGTAACTTCGGGGCGGTCCATCCGGTGCTCCGCCGTCGTACTGTAGGAGCCGCTTCAGCGGCGAAAGGGTGCTCGCGATGACAGTGGCCCTTTCGCTCCCTAGGGATCGCCGATGAATCGGCTCCTACAGAAGGCGAACGCGCTCCTATAGAGGAGCATCGGTACATTCAGGGCTTTAGGAGTTCTGCTGCCTTGAGCGAATCCATGTCGCGGTTGATCGTCGCCACTGCAATCACCCGGCCATCCTTCTCGTAGCGCACCTCGGCGTCCTTGTCGGCCACCGAGCCTTCTTCACGAATCGCATCCCAGTCCTCAGCATGGCCGACATAGCGAATGGTCGTGTCGTAATGGACGCTCCAGAAAAACGGCGGCTCCTCGAACGGATCGTCGATATCGAGCATCCCCGCCGCCGCGACCTGGCCGTGGCGCTCGGCGAGCACCCAGTGCTCCACACGTGCGGGCTGGCCATGCGCGCCGGGATAGCGGGCGATGTCGCCGGTGGCGAAGATGTCGGGATCGGACGAGCACATCGACGTGTCCACAACCACGCCACCGTCGATATGCAAACCTGCCGCCTCGGCCAGCTGCAAGCGCGGCTTCACGCCGATACCGAGCACCACGCGCGTTGCACGCACCGACGTGCCATCGTCGAGCTGCACGGCACCGTCCGCATACCCTTCCGCACGACGGCCCAGATGAAACACCACGCCATTGGCTTCATGCAAGGCCTTGATCATTGTCCCGATCGACGGTCCGAACTTGCTTCGCAGCGGAATCAGCTCCGGCCCGATCACATGTACCCTGGCGCCACGATGGCGAAGCGAAGCTGCTGCCTCCAGCCCGATGAAGCTGCTACCGATCACCGCGACCACATCGGCCGAGGTCACATCCGCGATCACCCGCTCGGCGTCCTTCATGCTGCGCAGCGTGTGCACATGCGGTTGGTCGAACCCCGGCGCCGAGGGCCGAATGGGCTCCGCGCCGGTCGCCAGTAGCAGTTTGTCATAGGACAACGACCCGCCCGACTCCAACACCACGGAACGCGACGCCGCATCAATCGAACGAACCACGACACCCAGCTTCAACTCGATTTTCAAAGACGCATAAAATGCATCGTCCTTCAGCGGCATCCACTCAGGCTCAGCCGTACCCGCCAGGTAATCCTTCGACACGTTAGGCCGGTCATACGGTGCATCCACGTCGGAACTTATCATCGTGATCCCGCCGGCAAACCCATGCTGACGAAGTCGCTGTGCGGCGGCGAAACCAGACGCCCCGCCACCGACGATCACGAAGTGCTTATCCGCCATCAATGCTGGTGAAGGTGATGCCTCATCGGGAAGCGCTCCACGGATGAACACTTTGCCGCCCTCTTCTTCCACCTTCCAACGCGCCACGGGGGCCAGTGCAGGCGCCTTCAGCGCCCGGCCCGTCCTCAGATCGAAGCAAGCGTGATGCAGCGGGCAGTTGATGGTGTCGCCGACGCGCAGGCCCTCATGCAGCGGACCGCTGTAGTGGCTGCATGCGCCGCCCAGCGCCACAAGACCGTCGCTGGTGCGCGCCACGATGATCGCCTCACCGTTCACATGACCGGCGAAGACGCCATCGTCGGGAATGGTCGAGGCGTAGACGCCCTGGCTGAAATCGGGACCAACGGGAGCGGAGTCAGAATCGGTAGACATGGCAGGTTCCCGTGCTGGCGTTGGCTAGCCTTCGAATGTATGGGCCAAATATGACGCTGGCTAGGCGGTTCTGTGTGTACATGGTGATGTGTGGACAGCATCAATGCGGCTGGCGTTCCGCGTGCTATGCAATTTCGGAAAAAGTTGATGGTTTTGTGAAGACGCCGTAGTGAGACCCCGGTCTCTTGGCATTTGATCCTCGGTTCGGCAAGCTGCGGGGTCGCAAGATCCCAGATGAAACGCACGATCAGGAGCTCCATGATGAGAACGGTCCACACGCTCGCCATCACCCTCGCCCTTCTCGTCACCGGCAGCAGCGCCTTCGCCACCGACAGCACCAGCCAGGTGATCAAGCGCCAGGCGCCCAAGAGCATCACGGCCTCCTTTTATACGTGCGTCGACAAGGCCGGCTCGGACGCGACGGCGCAAGGCGCCTGCCTCAGCGCCGAAAAGAAGACGCAGGACGCCCGCCTGAACACGACCTACAAGGCGCTCAACGCCAAGCTCACCGGTAACGCGAAGGCCAACCTGCTCACTTCCGAGCGCGCCTGGCTCGAGTTCCACAACAAGAACGGCGACTTTGAAGCGTCGTTGTATGGCGACGAGCCGGTCGCCGACCTCCAGGTCACCCAGAACGAAATCTTCCGCATCGCCGAACGCGCGGATGCCCTGGACAAATACCTCACCATCGCCAACGACCAGTAACCCAACGCTTCACGGAGAGAAGTCATGGCCGGTATCGATACGCACGACGTCAACTCACTCGCAGGCGCCACGTACTTCGTGGTGGGCCGCGGCACCGAAGGCGGCCCGTCTTCGTACCACCTGTCCATCACGGGTGTCACCAGCGGCACGTCCGACCCCAACTGGGGCCACGCGAACAGGATCATCGCCGACAGCGGCTACTCGCTCGGCACGATCCAGGTGGATCTCGGCAAGCGTGGCACGTGGGCACTCGGTGCCACCGATGGCGCGGCGCTGAAGCCCGGCCAGACTACCTACGTCGACGGCATCATCGACCAGTCCTCGCAGTACGCGAAGGATCACGGCCTCACGTATACGAGCGACACCAGCAAGCTCCGCAGCGACCTGCTCACGCACGGCAATGGCGAGCACGGCCGCACCACGCTCAACTTCATCGACAAAGACACCCGCGACAGCATCAACGCGTGGGCCGGCTCGCAGGACGGCCAGAAGTGGGTCCACAAGAACATCGACTACCCGCAGATCAAGAACGCGACCCAGTCGGCCATGGATACGCTCGACAAGTACGGCAAGAACATTCCGGAAGATCGTCGCCTGGAAACCGTCGCCATTCTCGCGAAGACGGAGAACCAGATCCCGTCGCAGATGAAGAAGTTCGAAAAGGTGCTGCAGGACGGCGGCAACTACGACGACGTGCTCGCCAAGGCCAACCAGATCAAGGAAACCTATTCGTACTACGACGGCCCGAAAGCGGCCGCGCTGGCCGAGCAGTATAAGAATGCATACAAGGATCCGGAGAAGGCGGCAGCCCTTGATCGCGCACATACCAAGGTCGGCGATGCCAACTTCGATCCGTCGAAGTCAGGCGACGATGCGGATATCAAGGCCGCGTTGAAGGCTATCGGCCAGGGTGGTCGTGCGCATGCGCCAGCGGGCCATGGGTCACTGAAAGATGGCGCGCACGGAGAGAAAGTGACTGCATTGCAGACTGATCTGGCGAAACTTGGCTTCACCGATGCGCATGGTCGTGTGCTGCACCCGGATGGTGACTTCGGGCCGGGGACGAAGGCTGCCGTGGAGACGTTCCAGCGGGCGCATGGTTTGGCTGCCGATGGTGTTGCGGGGCCGAAGACGCTTGAGGCCTTACAGAAGGCGGCGCATCTCCCGCAGGTAACTCATACGTCGCCCAGCAGCCTTGCAGACGCGAGCCATCCTGGACATGACATCTACAGGCAGGCGCTGGGTCGCGTACAGGCCATCGACGCAAAGCTTGGACGCCACTCGGACCATATGTCGGAGAACCTGGCGGGGTCGTTGGCGGTAGCTGCGAGAAAGGAGACCATGACGCGGGTTGACCACGTTGAGATCAGCGACGACGGAAAGCAGGCGTACGCCATGCAGGGCGAGACCAACTCACCATTCAAGCGCGTGGCAGAAGTGGATGTTGCGACGTCGGTAGCCAAGCCGCTCGAGCAGAGCAGTGCTGAGTTCCATAAGGTGGATCAGCAGCAAGCGCAGACGCAGGCGGGTCCGCCCCAGCAGACTCAAGCTCAACAACCGCAACAGCCTGGCCTGCATCCCTAAGGCGAAGAAGGCGGTGGATGAGCGACTCGGCGTCCACCGCTCCTGACGTGAGCACTCCGGATCCCGCCGGAGCAAGGTAAGCTCTCGGCTCGAACAGACCTGGACGTTTGGTCTGCAACGCTGGACAGGGAGAGCTTTGTGAAACTGGGTACTCATGCCTTGGCCGCCATGGCCATGGTATCGCTTGGCTCGTGTTCGTCTGCCTACGCCGCTGATAAGTGCCTGGTCGCCAAGGCTCATTACACACTCTCCTCCGACAAGAGGATCTCCATCAGCTTCGTTCCTGCTGGGAAGCACGACGAATGGGGATCAGACGTGGCCTTGCGAATCGACACGAAGGGCGGCCCGTCCTACTGGTTCATGTTCGACAGCGGCAGTGCGCGATATATCAACATGATCTCAACGACGGATGTCAAAGCCCCACACTGGACGCCACCCACAGGTGACTCGGGGGTCCGCCCGTTGGGGGAGATGCATTACTTCGCCTGGTCGGGGAAGTACGACTTCAATGAAGCGTATCCGCAGACAACCGCCAGAGCTCCCGAACGCATCTTTCTGCCGGACCTCGCTGAGACCATGTGGTATCGCGCAAATCCGCGTGTCGGGCTGAAGCACGGCGTCTTCGTGCTGGACAGTTGCCAGTGATCGAGAAGGATGAGGCTGCTTGCGCGAAGTGAGCTACGCCCCCTGCCCGGATAGCACCCGCCCAAGCGCCTTGAACACCCGCGCATCCAGCATTTGCGCCACATTGAAGCGCAAGAATCCCGTCGCGCTCGATGCCTGACTGAAAGCATTTCCCGGCGCCAGCACCACGCCTTCCTTCAGGCAGGCGCGCGCCACCGTTGCCGCATCGAGGCCTGCTGGCAACTGGCACCAGACAAACATGCCGGCACTGGGGACGAGCCAGGGCTTGATGCCCAGCTCGCCGAGCCTTGCCACGGCTTTCTCCATCGCTTTCGCTAACCGCTCGCGCACGGTTTCCATGTGCTTGCGGTAGCCGCTGTCGGTCAGTGTTGCAAACAGGATCTCGGCGGACAGGCGCCCACCGCCGAATGCCGTTGCGATCTTCAGGTCTGCCAGCCCTTCGATCCAGTCGGGACGCGCCGCCACATAGCCACACCGAAGCGACGCTGAGATCGTCTTCGAGAAACTGCTGACGTGGATCACGCGGTTGAGGCCGTCGAACGCCGCCAACCGTGGCGCAGGCACTAGCTCGAAGTCGGCAAAGATGTCGTCCTCGACAATGACCAGGTCCGATGCCTCGGCGAGCTTCAGGAGGCGATGCGCAACCACTGCCGACAACGCCGCGCCCGTCGGATTGTGCAGCCCCGAATTGGTGATGTAGAGACGAGGCGCATGCGCCTTCAGTGCCGCTTCGAACAGATCCACATCGGGTCCGGTCCACGTGTACGGAACACTGACAACATTGACGCGATGCGCTTTCAGCAACGCATGGAAATTGAAGTAGCAGGGGTCGTCCACCATCACGGTGTCACCCGGCTCCAGGAGGAACCGGCAGATCAGGTCGATCGCCTGGATGCCCGACTCGGTAAGCATCAGCTGGTCGGGCGCCGCGTCGACGCCGATGCCGTGCATCCGACGGGCGAGCAGCTGACGTAAGCCGGGGTGTCCCAGCGGCGTCGCGTATTCGACCAGCTCCAGTGTGTCGGCCCTCGCCACGGTGCGCAGGGCGCGACGCATGCCCGCCTCGAAGAGCCAGTCTGACGGGAGCCAGCCGCAACCTGGCTTCAGCAGTGTGGCGTCCGCTTCCAGCGACTGGCGTGAGATCCACAGCGGGTCGACTTCCCTCTCCACCTTCGGGCCCATGCCGGCCAGGGCTAAAGGCGCCACCGGCCCCGCCACATAAAAACCGGCACCTCGCCGGGGCGTGATGACACCCTCGGCGGCCAGCCGCTCATAGGCTTCCACCACAGTCGAAACCGACAGCCGCATGGCCAGCGCCTGCGCGCGCACCGAGGGCAACCGCGCGCCCGGCAGGTAGCTGCGCGATGAGATTCGCGACCTGACCTCGGTCATGACGGTTTCAATCCGGCTACCGGTACGCATGCGAACGCCTCGACTGTACTGGGTTAGAGAACACTACAGTTTCTTTCGATTGTACTGTTTTGTGCCTCGTTCGCGCCCTTTCCGAATGTTCAACTTCACCGGTCTGACGAGGAATGACCGATGGAAAGAACAGCAAGCGGATGGATCAACGGATTCATCGGGGTGGCCATCTTTGCGGGCTCGCTGCCGGCAACGCGGGCGGCGGTGGGCGACTTCGATCCCATCTTCGTGACCTGTGCGCGAGCATCCATTGCTGGCCTGCTGGGACTGGCGCTGCTGTTGGTGTTGCGACAACCGCGGCCGGGCCTCGTGCACATCGGGCCCCTGGCACTGACTGCTTCGGGCGTGGTGGTCGGTTTTCCGTTATTGACAGCCCTGGCGTTGCGGCATGTCACCTCCGCGCATTCGGTCGTCTTCGTCGGTCTCCTCCCGCTATGCACGGCCGTCTTTGGCGTGCTTCGCGGCGGTGAGCGTCCGCAACCGGTGTTCTGGGTGTTCTCACTCTGCGGCGCCGCGCTTATCGCTGGCTATGCGGCGATAAGCAGCGCGGGAGGATCGGCCGAGGGCGACCTGCTCATGCTGGCCGCCATCATCGTGTGTGGCATGGGGTATGCCGAAGGCGCTCGCCTGTCGCGCATCCTGGGAGGTTGGCAGGTCATCAGCTGGGCGTTGGTGCTCGCACTACCCGTCATGTTGCCGACGGCGCTCGTCATCATGCCCGCGTCGTTCGAGCACGTGGGCAAGGCGGCATGGCTTGGCCTTGCCTACGTTTCGCTGTTCAGCATGCTGATCGGCTTCGTGTTCTGGTATCGGGGCCTCGCCCAGGGCGGTATCGCCGCGGTAGGACAACTGCAGTTGTTCCAGCCCTTCATGGGTCTCGCACTGGCGTCGCTGTTGCTACGCGAAACGGTGAACTGGACGATGTTGTTCGTTACGCTCGGGGCGGTCTTCTGCGTGGCAGGGTCGAAAAAGTTTGCTACGCGGGCAGCATAGAGCGCGTTATCCCTTCTCCGGAAACCGCGGCAGCAAACAACTCACCCGCCGCGTGAAGTCGACAAAAAGATACACATCGATAAGCGAACCTTCGCCGAGGATGAACTTATAAGGGATCTTCACATCCTCGAGAGAGGCATAGGTCACCTGATAGTTCTTGCCGGCCATTTCGACGTCGGAATTCACACGCGAGAATCGCACCGCCTGGCTGCCGTGGGTGGCATCGCGAAGCTTTAGCTGGCCGCCGCGCTGCAAGGGTCCCTGCGTGCTCGGCTGGTTCGAGGTGAGATAGAAAGTCGTGCCTGTGTCGAACATAACATTCTGCGAGACACCATCCACGCGCACTTGCTCGAGCACCTTCGGCGGAGAGCCCCAGAACGTCGTGCCCAGGAGCAGCGGTGTTTCGCAGGCGGGTTTCGAAGCGCCTTCGCCGTAAATGAGCACGGCATCCTTCTGGACTTCAAAGGCACCCAGTCGCTGCAGAGCATCCATGCCGAGAATGTTGCGCTCTTCGTCAATGATGGAGACGGGAAGATTCTCGAACTCCACGTTCCCGAGCTTCAACTTCTCGATAAGGCCCAGCTTCTTGACGGACGCGCCACCGAGTGCGCCGTGTACGCTGCCGTCTTTCTCGAGAAGCACCTTGACGCCAAGCCTCCTGGCCGTCGCTTCGCCAAGGATGGAGTACCCGCCCGTGTCCATCACGAGTTGCAAGGATGTGCCGTTGACCGTCACCTCGACCAGGCTCGAGCGCTTCGGGTTCCGCTTCAGCGGAATGCTTGTAACACCGGCCGGTACGCTCACCTTCAACGGAGGCAGCGTCTTATACAGCGGCGCCTGCGTCAGATCCGGGTTGTTGAGCTTCTCGGGCGGCAGCACGCCCTTGTAGCGCTCGGCGATGCTCTCTTCCTCGATCGCGGCTTTTTGGCGCTCTCCCATCAAGCGAAGGTTGGCCGAAGCGAAGCGCGCGCAGTAGTACGCGACGAAGGGCTCGCTAGCCTTCAGGCTCGACTCGCAGGTTCCGGCAATGGTGCTCGACTGCTCGAAATTGCCGTGGACACGTTCAATCGCCATGGCGGCCAGGGCGTGCTCGACCGCGTCCTTGCTGTGGTATCGCGAGGTCAGCCCGTCGATATCGGCAACGACGATGGCGTGATTGATGGAGGCGATGAGCGCGTCGCGCCCTGTTGCACCATGCGCATCATCGGCGGATGCGGATGCGGATGCGGATGCGGATGCGGCGAACGCCGCACACAGGGGTATCGCCAGGGCAAGCAACTTCCGTTTAAGCACGACGAGACTCCCTTCGAGGTTGTGCAAGATACTGAGGTAAGTCTCATACCCTTTGCAAGGCGGCTTCATGACTCAGATATGACAGGCGCGCATTGCTTATTCGAATCTATGAACCCGCGATGGGGCGTTGCACCAACGGCAACGCCGCACGAACAACCGACAACCCGGTCTGCAAGAACAACGCCGCCAACGCCGCACCAAAGACCAGATCCAGCCACCGATGGCAGACACCATTCACCTGCTCAGCAACAAGGCAAACCGCGATCACCTCGCCAGGTCCATCGCTCAGTTCAAGGCGGGCAGGACTAAGAAACGCGAGCTGATCGGGGAGGAAGAGGAAACCGCTTGATATTAATCTGGAGCGCGGCTTCAGTGAAGACGCCGCCGCATCGAGAGATGCGGCGGCGTCTTTGGTTCAACACGGATGGCTGAGAACTTACTTGTGCGCAGCGATGATCTCGCTCAAGTAATCGGGCGTCCCCTCGATCCGCACCAGATGCGGATACTGCGGACCACCGTGATACTCCACGGGAACCGTACGGAACCGCCCCTGGTACTTCACCGTCAGCTCGATCGGCGTCTTATTGCCTTTGGCCGCGGTAATCGCGTCGTTCAGCGCGTCCTTCGAATAGGCCGCCCCGTTCACCGCGACGATGGTGGCGCCGGTGCTGACGCCGGCCTTGAACGCAGGGCCATCCCAGCGCACGTCGTTCACCTTGCCGCTGCTGGTCAGCGTCAGGCCGATCGAGAAAGTGAAGTTCAACAGGTGCCGGGAGGATTCAGGCCGGCCGTCGTACGCCTTCTCGTACTCGCTCTCCTTATCGTCATAGACCAGCTTCCAGCCGGTGGCCGCAAGGCCGTCCTGCAGAGGTGGATTGACGGAAGCGACGTGCGCTTTCAGGAAGCTCGCCCAGTCGTACTTGGCCACGCCATTCAAGGCGGCCACCACGTCGTCGAACGTATAGGTCTTCGGCACATAGCTACCGTTGTCGACACCGAAGAACGCGTGCGCGAAATCATCGAGCGAGCTCTTGTCGTGCGTCAGGCTGCGCAGCTTGGCGTCGACAGACAGCCACATCAACTGGCCACCGCTGTAGTAGTCCTCGCTCATCTGCCAGCTGCGATACGGCAGCGGTGAACGACGGGCGACGGTCGGGTCGTTGGTGGTGTCTTCGAGCGTGCGCCACTGGAAGCCTTCGCGATTGCGCTCGTAGTTAGCCGCGACCATGGCCAGCCCGTCGCGGAACTCCTGCGGCGACCACATGCCGGCGCGCGCGGTGAGTACGAAGCCCCAGTACTGGGTCTGGCCTTCGTAAACCCACAACAGCGAATCGCCCATCGTCACATTGAAGTTAGGCGTCCACAGGTCCGCCGGACGACGGAACTTGCCGTTCCACGAATGCGTGTACTCGTGAGCCAGCAGGTCGCGCTCGGATGCATTCTCTTTCCAGGCAGTGAAGTAATCGGCGCCCAGGCCGTCTTCGCTGGACTGGTGGTGCTCCGTGCCGTTGCCAGCCAACTGGTCTGATAGCGAGAACAGGAAGTCGTAGTGATCGTAATGGTGCGAGCCGAACAGCTTCGTCGCCTGCGTCACCAGGTTGCGATGCACCGTCACCTGCTCGGGCGTCATCTCCAGGTACTTCGCCTCATCGGCGACCACATCCAGGTACACCGGCGCCTTGTCGCCCGGGTTGAGCTCGACGCGCTTGAAGTACTGGCCCGCGTACACCGGCGAATCGACCAGGTTGTCGAAGGTCACCGGCTTGAAGGTGGTGGTGTCGCCGGACTTCGAAGCCGTTTCCAGGGCGGTGCCGAGCTGCCAGCCATGCGGCAGCGTCACGCTGGGTGCGAAGGTGATGCCGCGCGTGTAGTAACCCGCCGGATACAGCGCCACCTTGCTCCATTCCATGGACATCATGCGGTCGGTGATCTCGAAGTCCGCGTCATCGGCGCGCTCCGACAGGTACTGGAAGTCCGCATCGATCGAGGAGACGTTCGCCGGCACGTCCACATGGAACGCGTAGACGTTGTACTCATCGCGCTTCCACGCGAGCGGCTTGCCGTTGGCGCTGAGCTTGAGGCCGGCGAGCATCGCGATCGGGCCGGTCGGCGAGTGGTCGCCGGGGATCCACTGCGGATACAGCAGCGTCAGTGCGCCCGCCTTCACCGGAATGGATTCATGGACGCGGAAGATGCCTTGCACCGTATCGTTGGCATTGACCTGGAGCGTCACCGGTCCGACGTAGGGAGTGTCCTGTGGCGGCGGCACCTGGTCGGTAGGCAACTGTTGCGCGGCAGCGGCGCCGGAAGCGAGGGCCACGGCAAGGGCCAGGGAGAGGCGCGAAAACTTACGACGCGTCGCGGCCGGCAAACCGGCAAGAGAGACTGGGTGCATGAAGGACTCGGCGAATGAATGAGTGGGGGCGCATACGGACCAGGCGTCCGCCGCGAATCATAGCCCCAGACGCCATGTCCTCACCCGAGTGTCTTGACCACATGGTGCTTGACCCGCGGCCTGGCCGCCGTCGTGCGCTTCGCCACTGGCGCGCAGCTATCGCCACTGCCCGCGCAGCAGTTCTCGGTGAGATAACCAACCAGACCATTCACCGCGGCGATCACCGGCGCGTAGTAAATGAAGCGACCGCTCTGGCGACTCGTCACCAGGCCCGCGTGCAACAGCTCTTTCAGATGAAACGAGAGCGTGGCGCTGGGCAAGCCCAGACGCTCACCGATCACACCCACCGGCAAGCCTTCCGGGCCCTGCTCGATAAGCAAGCGGAAGATCCCCAGGCGAGACTCCTGGGCGAGCGCGGAAAGCACCTTGATGGCGTCGGCGGTTTGCATGGCGGGCACATCGTTTGTTTCGATATCTCTAGAATGATAGAATCGTCAGCATCAAGCAACCCCGGAGAGCATCGTGGCGTCAGTCGATCTTCCCCACCTGACCGGCAACCTGCCGCTGCCCGAGTGGGAACGCCTCACCGTCCAGGGCGACGGTGGCCATGCTCCGCGCATCCTGATCCTGTATGGCTCGCTGCGCCCGCAGTCTTTCAGTCGCAAGCTCGCCTACGAGGCCGAGCGCGTTCTCCAGCACCTGGGCGCGGAGACACGCGTGTTCGATCCCGCCGAACTTCCCATGCTCGACAGCGTGCCGGCCAGCCACCCGAAGGTGCAGGAACTTCGTGCGCTTTCGTTGTGGTCGGAAGGCCAGGTATGGATCAGCCCCGAGCGGCACGGCACCATCACCGGCGTATTCAAGAACCAGATCGACTGGCTGCCTCTGGAAGACGGCAGCGTGCGCCCCACCCAGGGAAGGACCCTGGCCGTCATGCAGGTATCGGGTGGCTCGCAATCGTTCAACGTGGTCAACGCGTTGCGGGTTCTCGGCCGCTGGATGCGCATGGTGACCATCCCTAACCAGTCCTCGGTAGCGAAAGCCTGGAACGAATTCGACGCCGCCGGCCACATGAAGCCCTCGCCGTTCTACGATCGCGTGGTCGACGTCATGGAGGAACTGATGAAGTTCACCCTTCTGGTCCGTGGTCGCAGCGATTATCTGGTTGACCGCTACAGCGAGCGCAAAGGCGCCGCTGAAGCCCGTGCACTGGCTGCCGCGGCAGCCGTAGTGGAGCCTACGTCATGACGATGAACGCAACGATCTATCACAACCCCCGGTGCGGCACCTCGCGCAACACGCTGGCGATCCTCCGCCACGCCGGCATCGAACCGACCGTGATCGAGTACCTGACGACGCCGCCGGACCGGGTGACGCTGCTCCGCCTGATGGTCGACGCGGGCCTGACGCCACGTGAGGCGGCGCGTCAGAAGGAACCGCTGTTCGGCGAGTTGGGGTTGCGCGACCCGTCGGTCAGCGACGAGGCAATCATCGACGCCATGCTTGCGAATCCGATCCTCATCGAGCGGCCGTTCGTCGTTACGGAGCGAGGCACACGCCTGTGCCGTCCGTCCGAGAAAGTGCTGGAGGTCATTCCGTCGTTGCCTGGGCCGTTTGCCAAGGAAGATGGCGAGATTGTCGGCGACTGACAGCCTGGCCTATACCCAGGCTCTCTGATTCCAAGATGTCAGGTCTGTCGCCTTGATGAGGCTTAGATAGATTGAATTCTTCGGTCACGCATCGTCGTTAACAAGCTTTCTATCAAGAACTTATAGCCGTGCGGACATACAGCACGTCCGCAGGGTGGACATCACGGATCTTGTAGCGGTGGTAAGCACGATCACTCGATACACGATCAACATGATGATCTTGCAGACCGATGAGGAACACCGCACAGCTGTCCCAGTAGATAATCTCCAAACCCGCCCCGTCCATTTGCGGCGCAAGAGGGAAGTCCAGTGCCTCACGAGCCCGGCGCTCGCTCCATCCGTGGTGCTCCACTGACCAGGTGACGAGCCGGCGTTGTTCATACACTGCGGGAATACCAAGGCGGTGGGGTTGGGACCGTTGTTGACAACCCACCGCCGCGACTGTCCTGCTCGTTATTTTGGTGGATTCCAATCTAGTATTTCGGGCAAGGTCAGTAAGTCGCAGCTCTCTTCCATTGCATTTATTTCTACGGGATCAGTGCTTGATTTTAAGGTGTAGCTCGCAGCGTCATCTATTGCAATCATCATAGCTGCGCCTTCGCTGCCCCCGTTAAAGGTGACGCCATAAAGGCTGGTTGCTATGGACGTTGCAGTACCCGGGATTTTTGATAGCGGACCATTTTCCTCAATGATTTGTTCAAAACCGTCCGGTACCTCACCGATCTCGGTAGGGCGTATCCATTCAGTTCTTATAAGAAACTTTAGTTCAGAAAAATCTGGAATAATTCCAGCCTCAACCAGGAAAGCCCTGCTACGTTCCAAATGCTCTACAGAAATTCCGTATATTTCGAATTTAAATTCGACGTCAAAGTAATCCCAGCTTATGGATAGCCACGTTCCGTTTTCTTGAGGAAAATATATGACTGATGACCTCGGATCGCTTTGACCGTCAAAAAAGTAGGCCCCAGGGCTAATGACAGAAATTTGTCTAATTTCCTGTTCAGTCGGCAAAAAGTTTTTCCATATCTTCATGATGTTGGTGGCGTGGGCTTAAGATGATCAGGAATCGGAGTATCGTCGGGAAAATGAATTACTTCAGGTGGCTTTGTTCCATTAGCAGGAACATCAATTCTTGGACCACTTTTCCCCCCGGTTCGCACTGATACTCCATTGGGCGAAGTGCTTCTACCCTTACTATCAGGCGTGCTGGTCGCACCGCCGGTGAGTTTTTTGACTGTATCTGCAAATTTGTCAGAAGGCAGTGACGTTCCTATCGCCTCACCTCCATTTTTACCTGTTGCACGAGGATCATCACCTACGAGCCCTTTCGGAAGCGATGGTGCTACTGGGGCATGTCCATCGGAACCCGGTGCGTGATCTTGCGATTGCTGTGCATGAGAGTCACCAGTGGCATTCTGCAGAAGCCGAACTAGAATAACGCCACCCACGTACGTGTAATCTACCGCGCCCTCAATAACTGAGTGATACTCAATTGTGCATGAGTTTGCGTCACAACTTACGCTTCTCCCATCGGGATCAATATTGACGATCGGGTTGTTGTTGGCATACGCGTACCGATTGAAGTTGTAGCGATTGCCAGCATTTGGCCCGACCGGATCGACACTAAGGAAGCGTCCTGTACTGGGATCGTAGTAGCGCGCCTGCATGTACACCAGACCCGAATCCGGATCGTTGACATGCCCAGTGTACCCCGGCCCCGTCTGCGGCGATCCCAACACCTGACCGCCGTACGGCCTGTAATCAGATGTCGACAGGACGTTGCCGGCCGCATCCGCCGTCGCCAACGGCGTCCCCTGCTGGTTCGTGTAGTAGTAGGTGACCGTCTCAGCCGCCTGCGCTAGCGGCGTCAGCAGAGTCAGCCCAAGCAACAAGCTGGATACGAACCAGCGACGGACGCGGCTGGCAATGCTCGTCATATCAAGGGCCATTGTCGACATCCGTCACTGCTCCATTGCTGTTCGCCGAGCACCCGTTCGCGTTGCATGCCTTCACGTAGAACGAGACCTGGGTGTTCACGCCCTGCGGAAATACCAACGCGGTCAGATTGGGACCGTTGTAGACAAGACCTCCTCCGCCCCCAACCCACGTCGCGGTTAGCTGATAGCTCGTCGCACCTGCCGAGGCATCCCACTTCGCGATGGCTTCCATCTTCCCGGGCGCGCGTGCCGTGAGGGCGGTCAGGTTCGCCGGAGGCGCTGGAAGCAACGCCACGGTCACGGCCACCGTCGCACTGAATGGGCCGCATCCGCCCGCGTTACATCCCTGCACGCGGTAGTAATAGGTGCCGTTCCCCTTTCCGCAGATGGGTAGCGCGCCGGAGCCATTGTTGGCGATAGTCACCCAGCCGGCTCCATTGGTGTTCTCCTGCATCACATAGGAGGTCATTCCGGCGAAACCGCCCCAATTGACGGTATAGCAGCCATTCGAACTCGTCGCAGGCGCGGCGATGTTCGGCGCCTGCGACGGCGGGATGGTCACGGTCGAAGCCGCCACCGGGCTGTAAGGTCCGCATCCGTTGGCGTCGCAAGCCCTTGCTCGGTAGTAATAAACGCCGGTTGCACCCACACCGATGCTCGCGCTGGTCGCCGCACCGTTATAGACGGCGGCATAGTTGACGTTGTTGGTACTCTGCTCGAGCGAGTAGCTCGTCGCATAGGTGGCCGCCGACCAGCTGATCCCCAGCACGCCGGTACTCGTCGCCGGCACACTGATGGAGGCAGGCGCCGGTGGAACGTGCGCCACATGCACGGCCGCGCTGGCAACCCATACGCTGCAGCCGACGGCGTTGCAGGCATGGACCTGATACACGTAGCTACCGTCCCCGGGGTTCGCAACGGAAGCAGTTGTCGCCGTCCCCGAATACACCGCCGTCCAGGTCCCCGAGTTGAGCTGCTGCTGGAGGTCATACGACGTTGCGGTGGGCGGGCTCGACCATGTCACCGTGATCGACGCCAGGTTGCCGGCGACCGATGCGCTGACCGATGCCGGTGCCACCGGCGCGGAAGGCGGCGGCGCGACCACGGTCGTCGCTATCGCGCTCCATGCGCCGCATCCCCCGGCGTTACAGGCGTGAACCTGATAGTGATAGGTCGCGGCCGCGGTCTGTGTGATGGCCTTATTCAAGGCCGTCCCCGTGGTAATCGTTGTCCATGCGCTCCCGTCTGGCTCTTCCTGAAGCTCGTAGCCGGTGGTTGCCGGCGTAGCCGTCCAGGAAACCGTGTAGGCGGTCTTGGCCACGGCTGTGGCCGGCGCGGTCAGCGCGGGTGCGACAGGCACCAGTACGTTATTCGTGCGAGCAACCAGCTTCTTGCCGAGGTAGATGTAGTCCGTGCCGCTGTTCGCGACCGGATCAAATTGCCAGAGCAACTCGCCGTCGTGGGTGTACAGCGAGTAGGTGGTGACGCCACTAACGACGGCCTTTACGCGACGACCTTCGGCGTCGTAGACATAGGTGTCCGTGCTGGCATTGATCGCCGTCATACGATCGGCTTTGTCGAACGTGTAGTGTTCGGGCCCATTCGTGGTGACGTTGCCGTGTGTGTCGTACACGAAAGCGCGAGAGACACCGCCCCCTCCTATGCTCGTGAGTTTGTTGGTGGCGTCATAGGTATAAGTATTCGTCTGCCCCCCGGAGGCGACGCTGACGAGGTTGTTGAGCGGGTCGTAGTTATAAGTGTCCGCGCCCCAAAGACCGCTGGCGGCTGTCGTCAGCCGGTTCAGTCCGTCGTACCCGAAGGTACGTGTGCGCTGCCCGCCCGCGATCAGGTCATCGAGCTCTGCGATGTTGGCATCCGCGTCGTACTTGAAGCCTTCGCTGAGGGTGAGGTTGCTTCCCTGGGAATACGAGAAGTCCTGCAGCAGGTTGCGTGCGTTACGCTCGGCCAGGTAATCGGCACCGTTGCCCAGTGTGAAGTGCAGCAGTTGGTCGTCGGGAAAATACGAAGCCGATGTCGCATAGTTGCCCGCCTGCGTCGGCCGACCCAAGGCATCCGGACTCAGCGGTACGGCCTTGCCGTCGGGATAGGTCACCGCAGCCACAACACCATTGATGTCATAGCCCACGCCCACCGGCCAGATGTACCCGTCCACCGACAGACTTTGTCCAGTCGACAGGTCGCGTTTGTTGTAGGTAAACAGCCATTGAACCTTCGCCGGGTCCGGGCCCGACGACTCGGTCAAGGGCTTTCCCGTCGGCGTGTAGCTGAAGTCAGCCTCGGGTGTGACGCCATCCCCATAGGTCACGCTGGTGAGGCGATTCACCATATCGTAGGTGCGCGTCACTATGTCGGCCGCCAGCGCCTGGTCGTAACCGCAGCCATCTTCAGTGACGTCCTGGCCCTTCGCACTCCAGGCGACGTTGTTGGCAGCGTCGTAGCTGGTCACCGTGCTCTTCGTCTCCGGCTCGTACGAGCGGCAGACGCGTTTGAAGGGGTCATAGACCAACGTCTTGGTGAGCCCGCCCTGGGCGATGCTGGTCGGGTTGCCATACAGGTCACGGGCAATCGTTTGCGAGACGCCTTCGGGCGCCTGCACCAGGACTGCGTTCTTAAGCTCGGGCTCGTCGAACACCTGGTACGAGGTGGTTGTCGTGTTGTTCTTCGGGTCCGTCACCGACTTTCGCGCACCCGACAGGTAACTGGTCGTGGTGGTGAGGGCCGTCCCGTCTTCAGACGGCTGAATGGCCTGAATCGGGCGCGATAGCTCATCGTAGTTCGTGGTGATGCCGGTGGTTACCGCACCGTAGGGCTGCAAGCCGTCGACCGCGTAAGACTGAAACGTAACGTTGCCCTTCCAGTCGTGGACGGTCACCGTGGTCGTCGGCAGGCCGCCATCACTGCTGCGATACCGCTGGCTGACCAGGGGACGCAGCAGGGAGTCGAAATAGGTGAGTTGCGTTTTGTCGCCCTGGGTGATGGTACGGCGCCAGTGGTTGGCATCTACGCCCGCCTCGGCACCCGACACATACGCATAGGCGAAAGTTTTTGGCGCCCATGCCACCGAATCGCCTGCGGGGTAGCTGATCTGCCCCAGCCGCCCGACTGAATCGTAGGTGTACGAGGTAGCGTTCCCATTCTGGTCCGTCACCGATGCCACTTCGCCGAACTCGTTCACACCGATGTGCTCGGTCGTCTGGTCCGGATGAGTCACCGTCGTGGGCAATCCTCGCTGGTAGGCACTCAAGGAGGTGGTGTGGTTCAGCGGATCAGTGAACGTCGCGAGTTGCCCCGCAGCGTCGTAGGTGTAACTCATCAGCGGCTGACCGAAGCGTGAGCGGCTCTGCAGCTGGTCGGCTCCCGCATACGTGTTGACGGATTCGGTCTCCGGGGCGGGAAGTGTCGGCGAGATGTTAGTCACCACCAAGGGAAGGCCAAGCACCCAGAAGGCTGGATCGTCGAGATAGGTTGTCGTCTCGACCATCGGCGTCTGGCCCGCGATCGAGTTAGAGCGCGTGATCTGCGTGGGATTGGCGAAGGCGTCGAACGCCTGTGCCGCCCAGACATAGGTGTCGCCCTCTTCCACCGTCGTCTTGGTGTTGACCGGCGTCAGTTGACCCATCTGATCCGAGTTGATGGCCAGGACCGCCGAGCGACCCAACATCTGCGGCCAAGGATAGTTCCACGTCCCATCTGCAGGCGGCAGACTGTACAAACTCGCTTCAGATCGGACCAATGCCGACGTATCGCCAGCCGTGTAGAAGTCGGTTTCCAGCAGCAGGCTTTCCGACGCGTCGAATTGATTGCTGAACGTGTAGCGCGTGGTGCGGTTGGACGGATCGACCATCTCGGTCGACACGGTCGTGGCGCACCCCGTGCACGGCGACCAGCTATCATTCGGCGACGAGTAGCTGTACGTCCACGTCTGCGTGCCGATGCCGGCGCCGCTCAGGGTCCGCTGGATGAGCGAGTTCGACTTGTACGCAGCAGGAAAGCGCAACTGAGGCGAGATGTTCGCATTCAGGCAGACCTTGGGCACGTTCGACCGCCCCCGGATGGTGCTCTGAAGCGTGAAGGTGCCTGTGACACCCGAAGGCTGCGTGATCGTGCCGGACGAGGTCACGGCATCCTGCGGCCTCAACGTGTAATCACACCCTGCGTTGCTGATGAGCGAGCCATCGCCAGGCAATGGTGCAAATCCCGCGAGGTGGAACTGCCACGAACTGCCGTCGGGGAGTGTGACGCTACTCAACCGGGGAATGACAGGATCGGTGACCGTGTCATAGGTGTATGTCCACGTCCGTGCAGCCGCACTCGTCGGCTGCACGGTGATGCTATGCACACGATATCCCGGCGGGTCGTAGTAGACACCACCGGTATTCTTGAACGGGTTCTGCCAGGACTCGTATGTCAATGTGACCTGACGGCCGTCGCTACCGTCGACCTCGGTGAGATTGCCGTTGGCGTCGTACGTGTAGCTGACCGAATTGCCAAAGCGATCGACCACGCGAGAGGCCACCATCGTGGCTACGCGCCGGTGCAAGGCGCCACCACCGCCCTCGGCGATGCCGTCGGTCTTCTTGTACTGCAACACGTCCATGTAGTACTTCGTGCCATCTGGCGAGACAGCAATGAAACCCTCGCCTGGTTGTCCGTTCGTCGTCGCCGCCGTGCAACCCACGGCCCAGCGCGACTTGCTGAGCAATGGGAAATTGATGGCGTTGCCACTGGCATCCGTCATCGTAGGTACCTGGCCGTTGCCTGCATCCCTCGCGAGGAGATCCTGGCTTCCTTGCCCCGGAACGATCAGCTGATAGCCGTGCCACCAATCATCTGCGGGATAGGTGATCACCGTGCCCTTGAACGTGACGAACTCGTCTGGCGGGCCACCGGACTCGCTGCAACGTTGCGCGTCGGTGATGAAAAACCATGGCGCATCGGGAGCGGGGTCTTCGTTAGCCGTGCTGCTCGCCGCCGACAATGTCTCGATACGTGGGGTCTCCAGCGACCAATCGACGAAGGCATTGTCGATGAAGTCGTAATAGACCGAATCGGGCGGCGTGTCCGCCGGATGGAAGGAGCGCGTCAGGTCGATATCCGGGCCCTGACCCGAGAGCTTGATGTCGTTTTCCTCGAACGAGAGCCCGCCGTTGTACAGGCTGATGTTCTCGCCGAACGGGTGCTCACCGACGGGGTTGATGTCTTCGGACACCTTAATACGCTTCTGAAACTCGGTCTCTGGGGTGACCGCCGCCGACTGAGCGTGGCTTGGGGTAACACCAAGAACAACCAGCAACGCAAGCGCAAGCCGCGCTCGCCCCCAACGCAAATCGATCACCGACATCCGTAGTCCCCTGCCTCGCCGATTGTCCGGACGGCAACGCCTTCGCGTCGCTCCGCCCGCCCCTGGCCGCGTGACTTGAGCGCGGCGGCGCTAGAATCCACGGCAGTTAATTAGAATCGCGTGAAAGCGATTCGCAGCTTTATGCGGAAAGGGCGCATCATTCTTCGATGTACTGCCGTAAGCGCTGGCAGACGCGGGGACTCAAACTTCCGTTGTAGGTGGACACCTACACGCCGTGGCGTAGTAGGCCTACGTTACCCGCCTTCGCTTGACCAGACCCCACTCCAGCTCGGCTAGAATGTCCCGCCTATGCGCCCCCGCTTCCGCCTAAGCCGTCGCCGTCGAGCCCTCTCCATCGGGCTGGTGATGTTCTGCCTGCTATTCCAGCAGCTGGCGATGGCCGCCTACGTGTGCACCTTGCCGACGCAGCCGACCGCGATGGCGATGACTGGCGCGTGTGCAGATATGGCAATGAGTGCGCCAACGAGCCATGGCCCGTCGGCGCACGTCGCCGACCCGCGTTGCACGGAACACTGCGCCGACCACGCCTCGGCCATGCCCGACGCCCGCGTACCCACGCTGCCGCCGTTGTTTCTGCCCGCCGACTGGCCCGCCCTCAGCGTCACGATGACCGATCGTCCGGAACGCGTGACCTTACCGGACGCGTCGCTGCTTCGCCCGGACCCACCGCCCTCGCTGCGGTTCTGCACTCTCCTGATCTAGACCCCGATCGCACGTCCCTCGTCGGCCGTGTGCGCACGGCCGTGTGTGTCTGCGATCGGAGATCACCATGGTTTCGTCCAAGCGGCTCGTGGCCGCTCTCGTTCTTGCGCTAGTTCCCGTCGCGGCAGTCGCCGCGCCGCCGCCCGTGCTCACCCTTCAAGCCGCCGCCGACCAGGCCGTGGCACAGGCGCCGCTGCTCGAAGCGCGCCGCGCGCAGGCGGAGTCCGCCCGTCAGGAGGCGGCCCGGGCCGGCGCCCTGCCCGACCCGCAACTCACCTTCGGCATCGACAACCTGGCCACGCAAGGGCCCGGGGCATTCACCGCCGGCGGCGACGACATGACCATGCGTACGGTCGGCATCAGCCAGGCGTTGCCCTCACACGCCAAGCGCCAGGCCGAGCGCGCCATGGGCCAGGCGCAGGCCGTGGAGGCGGGTGCCACCGAGGTGGCGACCTCCACCTCCATCCGGCAAACCGCCGCCGATGCGTGGGTCACCGCGTGGGGTACGCAGCAAGAAATCGCCATGCTCCGCGCCCTGCGCTCCGCCTGGAACCAGGACATCGACGCTGCGACAGCGCGGCTACGCGGCGCATCCGGTAGCGCGGCGGATGTCCTTGCCGCGCGGATGGAAGCGCTGGATCTGGACAACCGTCTCGACGAGGCGACAGCGCAGGAAGCGCAGGCGCGGGTGAGTCTTTCTCGCTGGGTCGACACGGCGAACGATGCGCCGCTGGCCGATCCGCCGGACTTCACCGTGCTCCCGTTCGATGAGTCGAGCCTGCTCGCTCGTGTCGACGCGCAAGGTGCCTTACTGGCGTGGCCCGCACGCGAGGATGCCGCGGCCGCGGCACTCACCGCCGCGCAAGCCGACAAACGCCCCGCCTGGAATCTCGGCGTGAGCTACGGCTCGCGTGTTCGTGGCCTGTCCGACATGGTCTCCTTGCAGGTGGGCGTCAGCCTGCCGCTGTTTACACGTAACCGACAGGACCGCGGCATCGCCGCGCGCGCGGCAGATCTGGATGCGGTGCGCTTCGAACACGCGGATGCGAGACGCGCGCAGATCGAAGCCATCCAGCGCGCCTGGTCGCAATGGGAAGCGTGGGGTGCGCAAGTGCGACGCCACCGCGACGTGCTCCTGCCACTCGCCCGCGATCGTGTCGCGCTGGCCCTGGCCGCCTACCGCGGCGGTGGCGACATCGCACCGCTACTCAGCGCTCGCCGCGACGAACTCGCCCACCACGCCGACTACGCACGCATGCAAGCCGAGTACGGCCGCGCGTGGGCGGCCCTGGCTTACCTCATTCCCGCCGGAGCTGACCGATGAACCGCCCTGCCCGTATGACCCTCGGCGCGGTGCTCGTCGCCGTGCTCGCGATCGCTGCCTATCTCGTCGGTCGCCACAACGCGACACCACCCGAAACCGCTCCGATGCACGCCACCACGAAGACCCCAACCAAGCCCGTCCGCTACTGGTACGACCCCATGGTCCCCCAGCAGCACTTCGACCATCCCGGCTTGTCGCCCATGGGCATGGAGATGGTGCCCAAGGTCGACGACGCGGGCACACCATCGGGCGGCGTCCGCATCGACGCGGCAACGGTGCAGAACCTGGGACTGCGCACGGCCCTCGTCGAGCGACGCAGCCTGGCGTCGGCGGTGGACGTGCCCGGCAACGTGACGTGGGACATCCGTCAGGCGGTCACGGTGAGTGCGCGTGTCGACGGCATTGTCCAACGGCTGGATGTGCGCGCACCGTACACAGCGGTGACGAAGGGTGCGCCCTTACTCGCGCTTCTCGCGCCACAGTGGCGCAGTGCACTGGCCGAAGCCGAAGCGCTGCGTCACGTGCAATCGCCTGACGCACAGTCGTTGCGCGAGGCGTCGCAAGCACGCTTGCAGGTGCTCGGCCTGTCCGCGGCGGACGGCGTGATCTCTCGTGGCGATGGCGCAGCGATTCGTGTAAGCGCTCCGATCACCGGCACCGTCACCACGCTCGACGTCCGCGAGGGCCAGCGCGTAAATGCCGGGCAGACGCTGATGACGATCAACGGCCTGAGCTCGGTCTGGGTCGAAGCTGCCGTGCCACAGGGACAAACGTCGGCGATTCGTCCAGGTACGCCGGTCACCGTGCGTGTCGATGCGTGGCCGGGCCGCGTGTTTAACGGCCAGGTCGAGACCTTGCTGCCGGACATCGACAACGCCACACGCACGCAGCGTGCACGGATCGTGCTGGGCAATCCCGATGGCGCGCTCGCGCCGGGCATGTTTGCGCATGTCGCGCTGAGTCCCGCCTCGGCGGCTGAAGTCATCGTCGTGCCTGATGAGGCCTTGATCGCTGATGGCGAGAATGCACGCGTCATCGTGGCCGAGGGTGAGGGTCATTTCCGTGCGGCGACGGTGACGCCGGGCCGTAGCAGCGGCGGCATGACGGAGATCCACAGCGGACTGGAGGTTGGCCAACGCATCGTCGTCTCCGGCCAGTTCCTGATCGACTCGGAAGCCAATCTCTCAGGCGCGCTCGATCGGCTTAACGAATCCAACCCTCCGTCGCCCGCCACTTCAGTGCCAGCAGAACCGAGCACCACGGCCATGCCCGGCATGTCGATGGAGCAGCACCCATGATCGGGCGAGTGATCCGTGCGTCCATCGCCCACCGAGGCTGGGTGCTGCTGGCTGCCCTGGTCCTTGCCGCAGCCGGCATCTACTCCGCAGCGCGCACACCCATCGACGCCCTGCCCGACCTCTCCGACACCCAGGTGATCATCCGCACCAGCTGGGCCGGTCAGTCGCCGCAGATCGTCGAGGACCAGGTCACCTACCCGCTCGTCACCACCATGCTCTCGGTGCCGGGCGCGACCAGCGTGCGCGGCTATTCCTTCTTCGGCGACTCCTACGTCACCGTGTTGTTCGACGAGCAGACCGATCTGTACTGGGCGCGCTCACGTGTGCTCGAGTACCTGAGCCAGGTCCGCGACCGCTTGCCCACCGGTGTCTCGCCCGCACTTGGTCCGGATGCGACGGGCCTTGGCTGGATCTACGAGTACGCGCTGGTGGACCGCACCGGCCAGCACGACCTCGGGCAACTACGCAGCCTGCAGGACTGGTTCCTGCGCTACCAGCTGAAGACCATCCCGGACGTCGCCGAGGTGGCCAGCGTCGGCGGCATGGAGCGCGCGTGGCAGATCGTGCCGGATCCCGCCGCCCTCGCCGCACGCGGTATCACCGTCGATCGCCTCGTCAACGCGGTACGTGCCGCCAACGGTGCCAACGGCGGCTCCGTGATCGAGCAAGGCGAAGCCGAGTTCATGGTCCGCAGTGAAGGCTACCTGCGTACCGCCGAGGACTTCGCCACGGTGCCCATCACCACCTCCACCGATGGCACACCCGTGCTTCTGCGCGAGGTAGCCACCGTGCAACGCGGCCCGGTTTTCCGTCGCGGTATCGCCGAGCTCGACGGACAGGGCGAGGTAGCCGGAGGCGTGATCGTGCTGCGCTCGGGCAAGAACGCCAAGGCCGCCATCGCCGCCGTGAAGGCGAAACTGGCAACCCTGCAACGCAGCCTGCCCGCCGGGGTGCAGATCGTGCCGACGTACGACCGCTCGGAGCTGATCGACGCGGCCGTGGACAACCTCACCGGCAAGCTGATCGAAGAGTTTCTCGTGGTCGCGCTGGTCTGCGTGCTGTTTCTTGGCCACCTGCGCTCCGCCCTGGTCGCGGTGATCACCCTACCGCTGGGCGTGCTGGCTGCCTTCGTGGTGATGCACTTGCAGGGCGTGTCGGCCAATCTCATGTCGCTGGGTGGTATCGCCATTGCCATCGGCGCGATGGTCGACGCCGCCGTGGTGATGATCGAGAACGCGCACAAGCACCTGGAACACTGGCGGGATCGACACGATGGCGCGGAACCCTCCACCGCCGAGCGCTGGACGCTGATCGCCGAGGCCTCGGCCGAAGTCGGGCCGGCGCTGTTCGTCAGCCTGCTCATCATCGCGCTGTCGTTCGTGCCGGTGTTTGCGTTGGAGGCGCAGGAAGGTCGGCTGTTCAAACCGCTGGCCTTCACCAAGACTTATGCGATGGCTGCGGCGGCCGGGCTCGCCGTGACGCTCGTGCCGGTATTGATGGGTTATCTCGTGCGAGGTCGTATCCGCGCCGAGCGTGACAACCCGCTCAACCGCGTGCTCATCGCCGTGTATCGGCCGATTCTCGATGCGGTGTTGCGCTTTCCGAAGACGACGCTCGCGCTGGCCGGACTGCTACTGCTGAGCGCGCTGTTCCCGTGGAGTCGGCTCGGCAGCGAGTTCATGCCGCCGATGGACGAAGGCACGCTGCTGTACATGCCCACCGCCTTGCCGGGCTTGTCCGCCGGGAAGGCAGCGCAACTGCTGCAGCTGACCGACCGGATGATCAAGACGGTACCGGAGGTCGATCATGTCTTCGGCAAGGCCGGCCGCGCCGACACCGCGACCGATCCCGCGCCACTGGAGATGTTCGAGACCACGATCACCTTCAAGCCGAAGGACCAGTGGCGTCCCGGCATGACCATAGCGAAGCTCAAGGATGAGTTGAACCAGGCCGTGCACGTACCCGGACTGACCAACCTTTTCGTGCCGCCCATCCGCAATCGCATCGACATGCTGGCCACCGGCATCAAGAGTCCGATCGGGATCAAGGTGCTGGGGAGCGATCCGTCGAGCTTGCAGCAGGTGGATGATCGGATCGAAGCGGTGGCGCGTGGGGTGCCTGGCGTGGCCTCCGCAGTGGCAGAACGCAGCGCGAGTGGGCGCTATGTGGATGTGCGGGTGCGCCGGGACGATGCAGCGCGCTACGGGCTCACGCAGGCCCAGGTGCAGGGCACGATCGCTACCGTCGTTGGCGGTGATCCGATCGGGCAGACCGTCGAAGGGCGTGAGCGCTATCCGATCGTGGTGCGCTATCCACGGGTGGATCGGGATTCGTTGGCGGCGTTGCGGCAGCTGCCGTTGGTCGCCAGCGGCGGTGCGCAGGTGACGTTGGCGCAAGTGGCCGACATCACCGTGGTGGCCGGACCGCCGATGCTCAAGAGTGAGAACGGGTCGCTGGCGACGTATGTGTATATCGATACCGCGGGGCGTGATCTAGGGTCGGTAGTTGCTGACCTGCAACGTACCGTTGGCGCGCAAGTGGTGCTGCCCCCGGGTACGACGCTCGCCTGGTCGGGTCAGTTCGAGTATCTCGCCCGTGCGATGTCGCGATTGGTCTGGGTCGTGCCTGCTGCGCTGGTGATTATCTTCGGGCTCATCTACGCGGTGTTCCGTCGTGTCAGCGAAGCGCTGGTGATCATGGCTAGTGTGCCGCTCGCGCTGGTCGGTGGGCTGTGGCTTATCTGGACGATGGGCCATGCGGTGTCAGTGGCGACGATCATCGGGTTTATCGCGCTAGGTGGCGTGGCCGCGGAATTCGGCGTGGTGATGCTGCTGTATCTGCGGCATGCCTGGGATCGCACGTTGGCGGCGCATCCCGATGCCGGCGAGGCCGAGCTGGATGAGGCTATCCGCGAGGGTGCCGTGCAGCGTGTGCGGCCTAAGGCGATGACGGTGGCTGTGATTCTTGCCGGCCTGTTGCCGATCTTGCTGGGACACGGCGCCGGCTCCGAAGTCATGCAACGCATTGCGGCGCCGATGGTCGGCGGAATGCTGACCGCGCCGCTCCTTTCCATGTTGGTTCTTCCTGCTGCGTTTCACCTTCTGGTGCGTCGACGCTTGCGTCGGCGGGCTGGAGTTCTCCCCTCCCCTCACTAAGGAACACTTCTATGAAAACGCTGTTTGCTCTTTTCGCTCTTGCCAGCCTCGGCACCGTGACTGCGGCTAACGCCCAGCAAGCTATGGATCCGAACATGCCTGGCATGGAACACGCCGCGCAGCCGGCGGATGCCCAGGGCGTTGGCGTGATCAAGGCGATCGACACGGCCAAGGGCACGATTACGCTGCAGCATGAGGCGATCAAGGCGATTGGCTGGCCAGCCATGACGATGAGGTTCAAGGCCGCTTCACCGGAGTTGCTCACGGCTGCGAAGGTGGGTGATCGGGTGCGGTTTGGTTTGAAGCCGAATGGCATGGGTGGCACGGTGACGTCGGTTACCCCGGCGAACTGAGTCTCAAGGACGCACAGCAGTTCTCAATCGACGAAGACCGTACGGGCTTGTTGCTTCTCGAACGTGAGATCGACTGTGCGTCCGATCGCTCTTGTTCGGTGCACGGTCCATGCTGTGATCAGTTGTTCCCGCCCTGCTTTACCACCGTGATCTTTCCATTCGGTTCGAGCCTGGCCGCGAACACGCTTCCATCCGACTCAACGCCTGCCGCATGGAGCGCGCGATCCAGAGCGGCGTCCGGAATGTTCTGGGACAGCAGCTCGTCCCTGTCGCGGCGACCAGCCGAAATCAACAGGGAGGGAAATCCTTCCATGATCCGGTTGAACGTGGCTGATCGTGTGCATGCCCATGCGAGTAGTTTGTCGGCGGCAAGAATGCTGGCCACACCAATGAAGGGACCAGCGAAACCTTTGTCATCACCGATGATCGCCGTGCGCAGCACGCCGCCGACAAGGACCAGCAGGATCACGTCGAACGCTGACATTTCCCCGAACGCGCGCTTCCCTGCCAAACGAAGAAGAATCAATAGTCCGGCGTACGTCATGACACCACGGACCACGTAGGTCCACCAGGGCGCCGACATCTCAAGAAGGCTGGGCATGACTCTCTCCACGCGAAGGGGCCAAGCCGTCTTACAGGTTGCGGTGCGTAGGGTGCGTAAAGAGGAGGTATTGATCGGCTGGATTTTTGGCCTGATCGGCCGGGGAATCGCAAGGACGCACACCTATTGGGTTGGGCGTCCTTGCCGTCACTCAGGGAGTCAAACCCGCATCGATCGCCCCGGCATACGCCGCAGAGAGCGTCTTACCGTTGTACGTCTTCCCAGCCACGTCGTCGTACAGCCAAAGGAAGGCCCCAGTAATGTTGCACTGGTCCGTCCAGGCAGCAACCGTGCTCTGCGCACTGGGTACCGAGCTACCGCCAATCGACGAATCGCCGAGCCCGGGATAGACAGGCACCCCACCGAAGTCCCAGCCCGAACACGGGTTGTTGCCCGAGCCACCGGCGTAGGCCTGAAGGTGCACACCATCGACCGTACCGGCGCGCTGGGTATTGATCTGCTTGACCACGGATGTCCAGTAGGAGGCATTCGTGTAGGCATCTGGCATGACGTGGTAGCCGAGCTTGCCAAGCATCACGGAGAACGCGACGGTCGATGCGGCGTCGTAGCCGTTCTCGTCATCCAGGTCGATGGCATCGATCGAAGGGACGGCCTTCTTCAGCGCCTGGAAGTTCTTGTAGAGCGTGCTCTTGGTGCCGGTGCCGCCGCCCGTGGCCGTGCTGTTCACGAGGGCCTTGATGTCCTGGAAGTCGCCGAAGTTCGACGAGCCGATGCTGAAGGTGATGCGTTTGACGCCGGCCGTTTTCAGGCTGGCGAGGTTGGACACGAAGTTCGGATACGTCTGGTTGCCGATATAGGCACCGTTGGAAACGATGGGGAATTCACCGTTGAGATTCAGGTCACCATTCGCCTTGACCTCGACACTCCACACAATGACCTCGGTAAAACCGGACTGACTGAGCTCCGTAATGTTGTTGTTGAGGTTCTTGTAGATCGGTCCGCCGCCGAAAATGCCTATGTAGCCAGTGGTATCGGCGAGCGATGCTGAGGAAACGGTCAATCCGGCGATCGAGAGAAGCAAAGCAGCTGTGACGCGCGTGCGCTTAAACCGAGACTTGGGACTCATTAACCTGCTCCGATGGTTGTGTATGAGCTGACGCCACTACCCAACGCGCACTCCGAATCCTTCGCTATCGGAGCGATGTTCCGCGTTACCCCTTTGATGGCGTGTCGTATTTTCTTGCTGGAGTGGATGCGGAGCGCAGCAGCGCCCCGTGCCGGTTTAGATCGATCTAAACCGACGTTGCACACACTATAACGGTCAGCTCGATGACGCACGCTGCAACGCAAAAGGAAGGTGCCTTGGGTCACATTTCATTAGCGCGTTTGAGGGCGACCCATCGAAGCTCGGGCGGTCGAGCGGTCGGTGCCTTTCGATGGCTGCGCCTCTTGCTGCCTTGCTAATTGATGTGGCGCTTTACGAACTGGCGCGCCAGCAATTCGAGAATTGAATCACAGTTGGTGCGTTCACATATGTGACTATCATGTGAGATGACGGACAAGTTCCATGAGGAGTATTTTCGCGCATTCCGGGTTTACAACGCGCCAAAGGTTTCTTCGCGCAAGATCTTCAAGTCGGCAGCGGTCTTCAGTGAGATCATCGGAGGGCCGGGCCTCGGCATGACAGAGCCGCTACCCACCGATGACGCTTACCTTGTATCCGTTCGCCTTGTAGAAGGTCGGTATGCCCGAGTGTTCTTAGGATGGCAAGGAAGATAAAAACTATGGCATTCAACGTGGCGCGGTGAACATTCATGATCTACGTCGCCAGACCCAGGCAGAGGTCTGGGATGCGTTCCACGTCCTGACTGCGTACCTACCTCGAACTTTCCTCGTTGCTTATGCCGAACAGCACGATCAGGTGTTCAAGGATTTTCCGGCAGCACGTGGCATGCGCACATTCGATGCTTCCGTAGAGTCGTTGCTACGATCTCTTCAGCCGGCCATTGCTCGGCCCCACGAGGCCAGCGCCCTATTCATTGATCATGTTGCAACGGCGCTGACGACGCATCTGTTCTTCACTTATAACGATCCCGCCAGCAAAAGACTTAGCTCCCTCTCGCGACATCAACTGCAGAGGGGACTGGACCTGATCGAGGATTCGCTCGGCTCAGATATATCGCTCGCAGAGCTTGCGCAGGTTTGTAACGTGTCGAGCCGACACCTTACACGCCTATTTATGCGTTTCATGGGCCAGCCACCTCATCGGTACCTCCTCGGCCGACGAATTGTCCGAGCGAAACTTCTTCTGGAACAAACGTCACTGACCTTGAGTGAGGTCGCGCAAAATTGCGGATTTGCCGATCAGAGCCACTTCACCAGAACATTCACCGGCATGACTGGCCTCTCCCCTGGCGCATTCCGGCGCGAGATCGCCTAGAAAGAAAGCGGACCAGGTCGGATGCCGTGCGTGATCTCTTGAACGAAATGGACGCCGAGTATTCTCACGCGGACTCTGAGACAAGCTGCCTGCCTAGCGCAAAATCGGCCACCATCCGCTCGAGATTATCCCTTTCTGTCTACAACTGAGACCGCTGGCGATGCTTGCGAAGAGTCTCGCGCTTCTTGCTGCAGACGCAGAACTTGGCCTCGCCGAGATTCTTCGCCGGCAGGTGTCCGTGCTTGGCATGAGATGTCCTGATTCAACAAAGACCTGTCCCGATGAAGCAAGAGCTTAGCGGCGATTTAGGCGAAGAATAGCGTCGTAAAAAGTTCGGCTGTCACTGCAGGGGTTACGAAAGCATTTGATCGAAGGAACCCGTCAGCCACGGCTCGTTTCATAAACTACGCGCGGGCAGCGCGTAGGTGCCATCGCTGCACGCTCACAACAAAATACCTGGCTGCTGTTGTCGGTTATTCGTACCGACGACTGGCATGTCGACTTCGGTCGCCGATGGTCACCCATCGGCAGTTTTTGTCCATAAAGGATTTGTCGACGCTTCAGATGTCATTTTCAAAATCATTACCGAGAACGATCTCAATCTGATCGTCCATAGGCTTCGAGCCTTCATTTTAACGATGTTCCTTCAGGCATTCGCGGCTCTTTGCGCAAGTTCTCTTGCGCAGTCAGGGAGCGACGCGCCTATTCGTGGCTATCCATTGAGAGGCGGCTATGAGCAAGAAAGACAGCAAATTGCGGAATGAATCCCCGGGTCATCTCGTCGTGGCTTCAAAACTGAAGAATAAATCACCGGGTCTCGGCGATAAGTGGGCAAGCAGGACATTCGTCTGCATTTCCGTGGCGGCACTGATGGGGCAGTTCTCGACACCCGCCCAGGCACAGCTCGCCATAGGCAACGGACAGCTCGTAAATTCGGCCGATTGTGGCGTGAATCCCACGGCGGCGTCTGGGGCCATAGCCATCGGCTGCGCCGCTGCGGCAGGAGGCAGTTTCGCCACCACCGTCGGGATTCAATCGGTGGCGAACGGCACGTATTCCAGTGCCTTCGGCTACTTCTCGAATGCAGCCGCCAACTACGCGACCGCCATCGGTCCAACCGCCGCCGCCACCCAGGATAGTGCGACTGCCCTCGGAAGCGGGTCGCAGGCCACGAACACCTACGCAACGGCGCTCGGTAGCGTCTCAAGCGCTAGTGGCGTCCAGGCTATTGCCATCGGCGCGAATTCGGCCGCGAGCCAACAGAATGCTATTGCCATCGGTCCGGGCGCAGCGGCGAGTAATGTAGGCGCGGTCGCGCTGGGGTCCGGCAGCGCCACCGCCGCTGCTATTGCGACTACCGGCGTCACGATCGGTGGCACGCCCTACACCTTCGCCGGCACGACTCCGGGCAGCACGGTCAGCGTTGGCGCTGCAGGTGCCGAACGCACGGTCACCAATGTCGCGGCAGGGCGGATCTCGGCGAGCTCGACCGACGCCATCAATGGCAGCCAGCTCTATGCCACCAACCAGGCGATCTCATCCATCGCCGCCAGCTCGACACTGCACTACTACAGCGTGAACGACGGTGGCACGCAGGGTACCAACTACATCAACGACGGGGCCTCCGGTACTAATTCAATCGCCTCGGGTGCCAACGCCCAGGCGAGTCAGACCGCCGGCATTGCGGTGGGTTATCAATCCAACTCTTCCGGACAAGGTGGTGTTGCGGTTGGATCCGGGGCCATCGCATCTTCTCTCAACTCGATTTATCTAGGCGCACGCACTACTGCGGGCACCGGCGCGACTGCAGACGGAGCGGTTGCCGTTGGTACGGATGTGACCGCTTCGGGCCTCTCGTCGCTGGCAGCGGGTACTGTGGCCTCTGCTTCGGCACAAAATGCAGTGGCACTAGGCGCAGGCGCCAAGGCGAGCGGACTGACCGCGCTTGCGCTGATGAACGGTTCCACCGCCAGCGGCGCCCAGTCCATTGCCATTGGTGCTACCGCCAACGCTTCGGCCACCCATGCGACGGCTATCGGCAATGGCTCGCAGGCACTTGCCGCTTCCACGATTGCGTTGGGCGATACCAATACCGTGGCGGCAGCGTCCGGCACCGGCTCGATCGCGGGAGGAAATCAGTCACAAGTGCTCGGTGGCACCGGTGCTGTCGCCCTGGGTCAGGGCCAGACTGCAAACGGCAACGGCGCGGTGGCGATCGGCGATCCGAATTCGGCCACCGGCAATGGCGCTGTCGCCGTGGGTGCGAACAACACAGCCAACGGTGATGGCACCGTCGCGTTAGGTAATGGTAACAACGCACAAGGCGTTGGCTCAGTGGCACTCGGCAACACGAGCAGTGCGCTCGCTGCCGGTGCGGTAGCCCTGGGAAATGCCGCCACCGCCAATAACGCGAACGATGTGGCGCTGGGCTCCGGCGCGACGACGGCCGCCGCTGTGGGTACCGCCAATGCCACCATCAACGGCACGACCTACACCTTCGCCGGCACGACACCCGGCAGCACGGTGAGCGTCGGCGCATCCGGCGCGGAACGTACCATCACCAACGTGGCGGCGGGACGCCTCGGCAACACCAGCACGGATGCGATCAACGGCTCGCAGTTGTTTGCCACCAACCAGGCGGTGACCACGGTGGGTACCACGGTGACCAACCTCGGTAATACCATCGCCACCAGCATCGGTGGCGGCACTACCTACGACCCCGCGACGGGTGCGGTGAACACCAATCTCACCTACGGCGGCAACACGTACAACTCCGTACAGAACGTATTGGATCAAGTGGGCAACGCGGTGGGTGGTGGCGGCATCAAATACTTCCACGCCAACTCCACCCTGGCCGACTCGCAGGCTACCGGCACCGACAGCGTGGCCATCGGCCCGGTGTCTACGGCCAGCACGACCAACGCGGTGTCGATCGGCAACGGTGCGTCTGCCGGGACCAACGCGGGCGATGTCGCGCTCGGCGCGGGTAGCAGCACGGGCGCCGTCGTAGCGACTGCTGGGACGACCATCGCAGGCAACAGCTACACCTACGCCGGCACCACACCGACAAGCACGGTGAGTGTGGGCAGCGCGGGCAGCGAACGCACAATCACCAACGTGGCAGCGGGCCAGGTCAACGCAGCCAGCACGGATGCGATCAACGGCTCGCAGCTATTCGCTACCGATCAGGCGCTGGAAACCCTCAATAACAGCGTCGTCGCCAATACCACGCACTATTACAGCGTCAACGACAACGGCGTGCAGGGTGGCAACTACACCAATAATGGCGCCACCGGGGTCAATTCGCTGGCCGCGGGCGTGGGCGCTGCGGCGACCGCGGACAGCGGTACGGCGCTAGGCCAGAACGCGAACGTTTCGGTTCTCGGCGGCGTGGGCCTGGGCTCGGGTGCCGTGTCCGACCGGGCTATCGCACCGGCGTCCGGCACCATCACCGTCGGCACCAACACGATCCCGTACAACACCACCGACCGCAACTTGCTCGGCGCGGTCTCGGTCGGCAACGCCACCGATTTCCGCCAGATCACCAACGTGGCGGACGGTACGCTGGACCAGGACGCGGTGACGTTGCGCCAGCTCAAAGGCGCGATGAGCTCGTTCTCGGTGACACCGATCAAGTACTTCCACGCCAACTCTACCGCGGCCGACTCGCTGGCGGCAGGCGCGGAGTCGGTCGCCATCGGCCCGCAGACGACGGTCAACGGCGACAACGGCATCGGCTTGGGCAATGGCGCGATCGTGCAACAGACGGCGCCGGGCGGCACGGCCATCGGCCAGAATGCCACGGTGAATCTCGCCGACGGCGTGGCATTGGGCACCAACGCCACATCCAACGGCATCCAGGCCCTCGCATTGGGCGCAGGCACGCAGGCGGCCTTTGCGGGCAGCGTCGCCCTGGGCGCGGGCTCGGTCACCGACGCACCGGTTGGAACCACAAGCATCACGCTTAACGGCACCAACTACGCGTTTGCCGGGACCACACCGGGCTCGACCGTCAGTCTCGGCGCACCAGGCGCCGAACGCACGGCCACCAATGTCGCGGCCGGCCGGATAAGCGCAACCAGCACGAATGCGATCAACGGGTCGCAGTTGTTCGCCACCAACCAGTCGCTGAGCTCGCTGTACACGCAATTCAACAATCTCTCCAATGTGGTGAATAACCAGCCGCCGGGCGGTGGCAACACCACGGTGAACAACACGGTTCAGACCAGTCCCGACAACACCACGCCAGCGTCAGCAACGGGCAACAACTCGACCGCCGTGGGTGCCGGCTCGACAGCCAGCGGTAACAATAGCGTGGCGATCGGCGCGGGTTCAGTGGCCTCCCAGGCCAATACCGTATCGGTGGGGTCGGCTGGCAACGAGCGAACCGTCACCAACGTGGCGCCCGGTGTGAATACCACCGACGCGGCAAACGTAGGCCAGGTGAACCAAGCCATTCAGACTGCGCAGAACTGGTCAAAGGACTACACGGACCAGCGCTTCAACAGCGTGAACCAGGACCTTAACCGACTGGGCAATCGCGCCAACGCCGGTATCGCCTCGGCGATGGCAATGACGGGCCTGGGCCAGGCCTACCAACCCAACCAGAGTTCTGCTGGCGTGGCGCTGGGTGGCTTTCACGGGGAGTCTGGCATTGCCGTGGGCGTCTCGACCGTCACCGAAAGCGGGCGCTACATACTCAAGCTCAATACCTCCACCAACTCGCGTGGCGATGCCGGCGTCGCCATGGGCGCCACCATGGTCTGGTAAGAGCGGACGTATTCATGCATAGCATTCAAGGAGTCCAATTCATGCGCGCTCATGTCACAGGCATCATCGCCCTCTCTATGGCGCTCACCCTGTCCGCTTGCGGCAATGTCAGTCACGACGTGGCGAAGGATGGCCACAACGCTGGTGAACTGGTGTGGCCAGCACCGGATAACGCCACCCCGATGCACAGGGGAGGTACGTTCCCGAACCTGGCCAATCTTCGACAGGTACGAGCGGGACTGAATAAACAACAACTTTCCGACTTGATCGGCTATCCGCATTTCTCCGAAGGCGTATGGGGCGTGCGCGAGTGGAACTACGTGTTCAACTTTCGCAAACCCAACAGCGATGAGCTGACCACATGTCAGTACAAAGTGCTGTTCGATGACAAGAAGCTCACGCAAAGTTTCTACTGGCAACCGGAGAGCTGCGCTTCGTACCTGGGTGACGGAGTCCCAGCCGAGGCAATCAAGGCACCCGCGCAACCGACGGTGACCCACTACGATCTTTCCGCAGACACCCTGTTCCCTTTCGACAAGGCCGATATCCTGCCGCAAGGCCGCCAGCCACTGGACAAGATCGCAGACGAACTGAAACGGCGTGATGGAACCATCGAGGCCGTGCAGGTGACCGGCTACACCGATCGACTGGGCAGCGATGATTACAATCGTTCGCTGTCGCAACGGCGCGCGGAGGCGGTGAGCGACTACCTGGCCGATCACGGCGTGACACGTGAGCGCATTCACGCAGAAGGCCGCGGTAAGAGCCAGCCCGGCACACAGTGCGAACAGCACCAGCATAACGATCTGATCGGCTGCCTGGCGCCAGATCGTCGGGTTAGCGTGGAGATCAAGGCAAAATCGTTGCAGTGATTCCCCGTGGTCACGGCGTGAGATCGTGGCGAAGGCTCAAACCTTCGCCGTTATCGGCCGTTCGTTTGCAAAGTAACCGCTATACGTCGCATCCGCCGTCACACTCGGCGTTTGCGTCAAGAGACCCAGTTCCTACGGCTCGAAACGATATGCCAGCCCCAATGGTCGTGAGACATAACCGCCGTAACCGAAGTTCCGCAAACCACGCCGCAGTAGTATCCATACGTGACGTCATAATTCCCGTCTGGTCGCTTTAGCGGAATGCCGATGCCAATGTGATAGTCCCCCTGCGTCGCACCGTTTCCCGCGGTGACGCCTGGCGCAGCACTCGCCGGAAGGATCTTGATTCCCGGGATCTGTGCCTTGGCGATTGCGGTTGCCGGGAGATCGACAGGTTTGTCAGCACCCGTGCTGACGCTGACGTACCAGGTGCTGCCGTAGCCCGCAGGAGGCGTCGTGCTTGGAGAAATCTTAAGCAGGACCGTGAGCCAGAGGTCTTCAAGATCCGGTGGCGGATGCAGCTTTGCTTCTTCGCTCGTCTTGGCGGCGAGCTCATTGGCCGCTTCGTAGGGCATGGGGGCGATAACCAGATCGGTCACCCCTGGCACCTGGCGGGCTACGCGACTACTAAGGTCGATGGCCTGCATCTGAGAAAGGATGGGGGAGTCGTTGGCAAGGGCGGGAGCGGCGATGAAGACCGCGAGGGCCAGCGCCGGCCAACGGGCATGGAGGCCAGAGGTGCGAGCGATCGGGTGGCTCATGGACTTCCCCTATGGCCACCTTTCCGGGGGCTCGAGGCTGAGCATACGCGACTTGCTAAAGATTATTGGTGCTGCGCCGAAATGCGTAACGGAGGACCACCGCGAGTGATTCAATACCCGTGTACAAGAAGCCAAAGGAGCGGGAATGCCAAGCCACGTATCGTTGCGCGAGCTTCAAGAGAGACTTTCTGCCTCTCGCGAAAGGGTGTTCCATGATCAAGGGATGTCGCCGAAGCGCCGTGTACTACTCATCATTATGGCGGTCTCTTACGTCGCAACCACCGTAGCCAGCTTCACATTCCGGCAAGATCTTCGCTGGATTGGCCTGGTTACGCTCGCCATCGAGTTCCTCGCCGGTGCGGCCTTCTACCGAGACATGCGTCGAACAAGAGCGGGAGATGACAAAGAGTGGTTGATGGAGTACGACAGGCTTGCCACCGAGGATGGCGAGACAGTTAGTTGGGTCGCCACTTTTGAAAGAGCCAGCATTCTGCGATCAATTCAAACGTTGAAAGAGCGAGCGCTTACCGAAGAGATGGCCTTCGGCATGGTCTTCGGACCTGCAGCGGGTCTCGGATTGATTGCAGGACTGGGCATCCTCTACACCCAGGCAGATGCCATCCTATCGAGCCACCTTTCGATGCTTAGCATCGCCTTGCGGGCGTTCATTGCGACGCTCATAGCGGCGATGTACGTAACGGGCTGGAGGGTTTCCTTTCAGCGCACACGGCGTGATCGGATGAAGCTGATCCTGGAGTTTGGGCTCGAACAGCTCGGGCCCGATCTGGCCTCGAGCACGTCCTGATCACCTAAAACTCGGCGCACGCGTGTCACCGCGTTAGTCCCGCCACCTTGTCGCGAGTGCCTAACCGTGTCAAACGACGCTCCAGCTCCGTGGCGCGAAGGCCACGATGAATGACATCGCAGGTGTCGGACACCATGCGGCCTCGCGAACCTTCAGTGAATCCCCAGCCACATAGCAGATCCATCTCCCTGAGCCATTGGCGCTGCTCCTTTCGGAGCGCCTGCTTATCGTGTTCGCCGAGTGCGCTCACCAGCTTCGAATAAGCCGCGTGCAGCCGCTTGTTCTGGAAATCCATCTCCTCGCCGTAACAATCATATATGGCAGGTCCGTTCGCTCTGGCGTCGTCAATGCACTGGTCGTGAGAAGGACGGAGCTTTGCATCGGGGTCATCCGGATCGTAGTCCCGATTCACAAGGTCGAGGTGATAGATCTTCGGCGGAAAAAGGTCGTCGTCGCAGTCGAGGCCTTCTGTATATGAAAACGCAGAGGGCATGGCCGTGACACCCAAGACCGCTGCTAGTGCAAGGCTTCCAAGTCTAGGTCTCATCACATCACCGGTCCCTGCCGAAACGTCTGAGGGGTGTTACGCCGTTCAGGGCGCTTGAGTGCGTCCGCCGTGATCCCGTAAAGCAAACCAAGGTCATGCGCTTTCTCACTTCCACTGTCTCTTCTCAACCCAACGCCCGAACTCGTCACGCTTCCCAAGCCACACAGTTGTGCCGCTTTTACGAAACTCCGGATGCGAGGTCCATTCGTCGTTACGAGGAGGAGGTTCTGCCCCGGGGAAAACCGCCAGCCGCACGGCAGACTCCCCGATATCCAGAAGCACCCGGAAGTTGAGCGCGCTAGGATTTCGTCCCGCCCGGGCCATGATGGCGTCGAGCGCGCAGTCATTACGAATCCAGGAGGCGAGATAGAACCATTCGCGAACGGGCATCCCGTCTTCGTCGTAAACGATGACATCAAGACCCGCAGGCTCACCGGACGATCGATGCACTGAGGTATACCAGGGGTCGCCGTCGGTAGCCTCGACCGACCGCCAGATGACTTCTGTCTCGTCATCGAAGCCGACCGTATAGCGAACACCAGGCGCGCCTTTGACGGCCAACATGTACTCGCCAGCGGGAAGCTCCCTCCCTCTACGACGGCGCCTTCTTATCCGGAGGTACAAGGCAAGGGCGGACCCGCCCAGGCCCGAAAGGATCGCCGATCCCCAAGGAATACCCCTCTGAGGTGTCGGGAACGTCATAAGCCCCTCTGCCGTAGCAACACCAAACGTCACCAGCAAGCCAATGCCAATCGCGGCCGGCGTCCATTTCTTCATACCCATGTCCTTATGTGATCCATCATGCTTGTGCTGCTGCTTTCGCTTGTTCCCAGTGCAACATCGCATGGGCCTGCGCGACGCGTTGCGCGCCCAATCGGGTAATCGCACCCACCGCCTCGAGTGCCAACGCCATCCGTCGACAGTTCACGACGTCCGCTTCATGGACGAGATCTGAAAGAAGCTCAGTCACACCGGTGGCGTATTGCATCCACTCGGTTGCCTCGTTCAGCAGTTCGTGGACCGACGCATCCGTGCCTACGTACTGAACCGCATCGGCATTCGTATAACTCTCTCTGCGCTCACTCATTGCCTGCTCCTTACGTGGGCCAGCCCTCGGGTCAAGGTGCGGCCGCCGTGCACTGCACGGCGGACCGCGGATCAACGGACTCGCGGGTTCAACGGCTGCCCGAGACCGGGCGCCGGCGGCTTAGTTGGTGAAGTGGTTGCGGCTTCAGCCTGTCTTGGTGGCCCACAGGGGCACGTGCCGCTTTAGGCAACCAAGAAATATCGCACTGAAACGGCTTCCGCCGCGTTCCTCAACCGCGTCTGCGACGACTGCAGGCAGACCGGTAACCGTTGAGGGTGTCGCCGAGGGGGTTCGGCGGGCGGGCGGGTGCCGTATGATCGGGGGTAGCCAAAGCAACTGTCCTTTAGTTGGTTAGGTCAGCGGGTCGGGAGTGTTACAGCACTCCTGGCCCGCGCTTATCACCGCATCTAGCGATGGTTACCTGCGCAGCATTCATAGCGACGACGCAGATAACGGGAACGACCGTATCAAAACAACATCCGGTTGTATGTAGGCGAGAGCACCGACAGCACAACCGAGTGTTTCATTTACTGGTGCATCGACATCGTGGGGCCAGCTTGCTGCTGAGTTACATGCATCTGCTGAACCTGACTTCGTTGCTGTTCGCTCAACGCATTGAACTGGTTATTGCTCACATCGACTGGTGGCGGGGGTGATGCGAGATCGATGGATGCGTTCGTTCCCGGCGTGACACCCGTAAGCATCAGGTTCGTGCCAACGACGTCCATCGTTCTAATGCGCCCCGCCTCGATACCACCCTCTTTTGCCGCAAGGGCAATCTGTGCGAGGCGATCCTGAGAGGTTTCTGAAGGAAGCGCGTTACGGAGCTCTCGGTGAAGCGCCGAATCCGCCGCAACCGATGGAGCTGACGGGGACGAAGGAACGAACTTGTTCTTGTTGGCTCCGTCGAACGTGTGATCGAACTGGTGTGCTGTAGCTGGAACGTGGCTGCTGTCTAGGTAAGGAACAGGCTGCTTTGATGGGCCGAGATTCATGCCGGATCGCTCCATCATGTCTTCGTATAGACCGGCGTGCGCCATATCGATGACGATCTGAGGCTTTTGCCCGTGAATCGTCGGCGCGTTCTGCTCAGCCCAGGACGCCGTCGCGACCGCCCATCTCGCGTAGTAGTTGGGATAATCGCTGACCCCACCCAGATTCATGGACGCCCGCGTGTCGCCAGGCGGCATGTGTGCGGAATTGGGCCGGTCGAAGTAGTTGTGGCCCATCGCGGCGACGTTGGAGCTAGTCGGACTCATGGTCAGATCGGCGTTGAGCTGCACATTTGGACGTGGGGAAAGTGGCTGGCCGTTCACACGATGCGCAAAATCGTCTACCCGCCCAGGGGCGAGGTTATACATGTCGTAGAGCGTCGCGCTGGGATTCTCTTGGTGCACACGACTCTGCAGTGCGTTCCACCCCGATATCTCAGCCCGGGCCTCATCGTTGCGACCGGATTGGACGTACTTCTCTATCGCCAGGGTGTAGTCATGCACTGGACTGCGTGTTGCAGCGATAGCCTGGGCGTCATGGATGAAATCACTTCGTCCCCTCGCTGCGTCAAGGCTATTGAATCCGTGCTGCACCTCATGACCTATGACGAAGCTCAATTCATAAGGGTTGTATCCCATGACACGCGAGCCCGGCACCTGTGCTTGGAGGGAAGCTGCAGGCAAATTCATAGTGTGTTTTTCTGGGCTATAGCTCCCGCCCAAACCGGATCCCGAAGGGACGATGTCGAAGGCCTCAAGCACCCGGTGTTTCGGATCCGCAGGATCCGGTGTCATCGCCGCTCGCTTAATTTCCGTCGACAAGACGGGAGATCCGTTCAACGTATCTTGTAGGTTGACGACCATGTCGGAGGAGACCTGCGTCTGCGGCCCTGGCCCATCCACATAAGACTTCGCCGCGAACTCAACCACCATTGCCTGAACGTGGAGAACCGAGTGCAGGTCCGCGGCTGGCGTAGGCCCCGCAGATGCAAATGACGACGCCGGGAGGGATACGACGCCACCCATCATGTCGTACCGTCCAGCCGGAATCTGCTGGGCGGGTGAAGTCTCGAGCGCGAAGCTTTTCACGGTCCCCGATGCGGCAGCATTATTGAAAGACGTGAGCAGCCCGGGGTCGGCGTACAACGCAGAGCGGAGTTGGTCGACCTGGCCCTGAGTTACACCTGGCTGAGTCGCGAAATGGGCGATGGCGGCGTTCAACGCCTGAGTTGCGTTCTGCATCATTAACTTCCTTGTTATTTCAACCGTCGGTCGTTTGAATCACCCGAACACATTCCGTTCCATCTGGCCAAGTAGTTACGTCGAGGGGCGTTACGGTGAATACCAGGTCGTTCTTGACGAAGTTCCAAGCGACGACTTGGCCGATTTCACCCGGCGTGATCGCCTCGGGAAATCCTCTCGATGCGAACGAAGCACGAATCTGATCTAAGGTAGCCACACAAATCGGCGCCGGGTCGGCCGATGGGTCCGGATTGAAGAAGCCGAACGTAACTCCGGATTTCAAACGCCCGCGGGGGTCATGATGCCTGATGACGTAGGTCCACCCGCCACCGAGGCCAGGGCTTCTGTAGAAATCTCCTTCCTCATCCTTTCCGAATGCAATGCCCATCCCCTGCTCGACACTCGCTTTTGTGAGCTCGGACGTGGACCGAAGCGTCGAGACATAACCAAAGAAGCGGGCAAGTGCATCTCTTGCTGTCTTGGTCGCCTGGGGTCCTGTCGTTTCAGATGTCATCGGGGCACCCTCCTTCTTCGTCGCGGCTGGTTCGGCGGACGACTGCGCGAATCCAGCAAGCGCCAGGCTCGTAACAGCAGCAATGGCAATAGTCTTCTTACCCATGGGCACACTCCCCTCCAGTTGCAGCACCGGGACCCCAACCTTAGGTAGCAGGCGCGCCGTAAACCGCTTGTCCTCGTAATACCTGATCTTGTCGCACTTCACCGGATGAGGGATACCCTCAAACAGGATCACTTCCTTATCCGTCCCCATGGCCTTCAGCTCCTGGGGAAGCATCAGCGCACGGCGCTCGTCGGAGTGACTCCGGGATGTGTCGCGTCCTCGAGTCACGCTCTCCTTGCGTACGGTGGTGTAGCCGAGCATGTCCGAATAGTCGTTCGCATCCTGCTGTTCACGGGGAGCGTAGATGATCTGCAGGGCGTGATTGGTGATGATCGTCCGGGAAATGTCTTTTCCGTAGGTCGCATCCAGCTGGGCCATGCTCTGGATGATCGGCAACAGGCGGATGTTGTAGCCGGCCATGTACGAGACGGACGAGGCCAGGATGTCCACCTTCCCGATCGACGTGAACTCATCCATCAGCAGCAGGCACTGGTGCTTGAGCTCCGGGTTGTTCTGTGGGAGCTCCCGCGTGTTGACGTTGATCAGCTGGCTGAAGAACAGGTTGATGATCAGGCGGCTCTCGGCCAGCTTGTTGGGCTGGATCCCGATGTAGATGGTCATCTTCTTCTTGCGCACGTCCGTGAGCAGGAAGTCGTTCCGGCTGGTCGCCTCGTCCAGCACCGGGTTGATCCAGGCGTTGAGGGGTTCCTTGAACGTGCCCATGATCGAGGCGAAGGTCTCGTCCGCCTGCGACAGGAGGTTGGCAAAGGCCGTCTTCGCGTCCTTGCTCAGGAACGGCCTCGTGGTCAGGCCTTGCAGGTACGCCCGCAGATCCCTGCCATCGCCCGAGGAAAGCCGGTAGACCTCGCCCAGGGTCGGAAAGCGCTGCGCGCCGAAGGGCAGCTGGAGCTTCCGCTCCGTGTCGAAGCTCTCGAACAGGTAGAGGGTGAACGCTGTAAAGGCATTCCGCGCCTGGCTGACCCAGAATTTCTGACCGTCAGAGCCATCCGGGTACAGCATCGCTGCGATCGACTGGATGTCTGAGATCCGGAATGCCGGATCCGCTGAGATATAGCTCAGTGGATTCCAGCGATGCGTGCGCCGGTCTTCGGCGAACGGGTTGAACAGGTAGATATCGTGACCCTGCGACGCACGCCATCCGCTGGTCAGATCGAAGTTCTCCTGCTTGATGTCCAGGACGACCATGGATTCCTGGTATTCGAGAAGATTCGGGATGACTACGCCAACGCCCTTACCCGAACGGGTGGGTGCGGCGAGGATGACGAATTGCTGGCCCGAAAGGCGAATGAGTTCCTTGCCGAATTTACCTACAACTATTCCTTTGGGGGAATCTTTGAGCAGGCCGGCTTTGGCCAGGTCGGATTTTTGGGCGAAGCGGGATTCGCCGTGTAGGGAGCGTTGTTTGGTGCGGAGTAGCGGAATGCACGCAGCTAGCCAGACGCCCAGCGGGGCGACGAACCCGATCGCGGTCGCTAGCTTGATCTTCCAGACGTAGGGGGCGAACTGCGGGAGCGTGGTGGCTTGCCAGTAGGGCCACCACGTGTGCCAAGAGAGATCTGCCGTGACGCCGATGAGCGTGAGGGTCAGGTAGCCCGCGAGGTACAAGCCACCGACCAACGCGGCGGCAAAGAGAGCGGATCCCAAGCCGAGCCTTATCTTCCAATCCATCAACTGTGCTCCATGCATAATGACCGGCGGAGTCTACACACCTCGCGAGCGCCCTGTCCGTTTCCACGACAGATGCGCGTGCGCCTCCGCTGCGACGCAAGATGGAGGTCACTCCGATCACATTCTCACTACAACTGAAAACGGAAGGTCATCGTCGTCATTCGTATGCATATAGCGATACATGCCTACGACACGGATCTTGCCCGCTTCTTGCCGAAAGGCGTCTTTTCCCCAAACCCATGCGGAGTAGTTGTGCTTCGCCTCCGGAATCACGATCGGGGTTTCAGCAACGACCGAGCCGCTTTCCAGGTCCAGCTTGACTACGTGCACGATGCCTTGGTTGAGCGAAGCAGAAGCGTAGGTATCGAGTTGAAGGAGCACATAGAGAAAGTCGCCACTGCGGAGACAGTGCGTGGCGCGACCGCCGAAGAAGTCCTCCGGTATCTTTAGCTTCTTTACCCAAACGGGCCGTCCACCCGTCGCGCTCGTGAGGTAGACGTACGGGTGGGAATACGTCCAGTCCTCGTCCTGCACGTAGCCCACAACACAGTTCCTACCCTCCCCGACCGGAAGCGAAGCCTTGCGATGAAAGTCCTTGGGGATCCTTGCGCCCGAAACGGTACGGCCACCAGCACCCGCCGAGCCAAGCTCCGCGCCGATCACGATCGTACTCGCCGCCGTCGCCATGGCTGTGGCCAATACGATCACCAGGCTTCCAAGCTTTGCCCTGATCACATCACCGGCCCTTGCTGAGACATCTGGGCAGCCTGTTCCTGACTCTGCTGACGGATCTGCTCCATCTGCTGATCGAACTGCTGAATCTGCTGGATCGCCTGCTGAGGCTCTGGCGGAGGTGTGCTCAGGTCGACCACAGCCGTCGTAGATATCAGGCCGTCGGAGTTCATGCTCAAGGTCATGCTGTCGTAGTCCACATGTAGACCGCTCAGGTTCTTGGCGGTGATTCGATGCCTGTGGCACGCGGCAGTGAACTGCACCAAGCGCTCCTCCGACGCATTGGGCAAGCAACGCTCAAGTTTGTTGTAGAGGTCGTGATCCCGACTGTTCGGATTCCGGGGATCATCCAGCGAGTGCTGCCGATGTTCCGGGGTCGGGCCTACTCGGGAAACGCTGTTCGGAACCGTGTGTCCGCGTCCGAGCACGCTCTCCTGACGCTCGGCCCTTGCCTGCTCATGCACCTCAAACCGCCGCATCGCATCAGGCCACTTCGACGCGCTTTCCTCCATGGGCGTACTCGCCTCGGACGTTGCCACTGCACTCCTTAGGGTGAACTGTTCATTCGTCCGCCCCTTCGGTATCTGCATCGCCCGCAAGGCGTCACCACGCTCCGACAGCTCGATGTGATCGACGCGCTCCAGGCCATCAGCGCGGGCCTGCACGGTCAGTGCGGACGAGATGTTGTCGGTGTAGTGATCCGGCGCCCGGCCGAGGCTCCTATCCAGTTCGACGACGTGCCGCCTGACCTGCCTGAAGAATTCATGGTCTGGGTGTGCGGGAAGATCGAGACGCGTTGGCAGCGGAGGGGCGTTATCGGGCGCGACGGGAACGTACTGGTGTGCATTCTTGCCTTGTACCGTGTGGTTGAAGGTACGCGGGGCTGACGGTAGCTGGGTGCTATCGAAGTACTCGCCGTTCCCATGGCTCTTGGTCAAGTCGAGGCCCTGGCGCTCCAGCACGTCCTCAAACAGGCCGAGCCTGGCCATGTCGAAGGTGGGCTCCGGCTTCCTCCCTTGAAACAAGGGCGCCTTTTTCTCCGCTGCGAGAATCTGCTCGATGGCTTGCTTCCCGTAATGGTTCGGGTAGTTAGATACGTGGTCGTGGTTGAGGCCCATGACCCGCTCTTTGCTCCCCAAAGGAAAGTGGTCCCTGGTCGGGCGGTCGAAGTAGTGCTTGCCCAGGGCTTCGATGTTCCCGGCGGTCGGGCTTAACGTCATATCTGCATTGAGCACAATGTCTGGGTGAACGGTGGCGGGGCCGCCCGAGACCTGAAACGGCACGAAGTCACGCATCCGATCATCTGCCTCGCCCATGGCTTTGAGGGTCACGGGCTTGCCGGACGCCTCCATCCAGCTCTGCACAGCATTCCACCCCGCGATCTGCCCCCTGGCTTCGTCTTTACGGACCTCTCCGAGATACGCAGCAAGCACCGGTGTGTAGTCGTGGATGGGTGAGGAACTCTGGGAGATATGATTAACGCCGTCCCTCAATGCCACAGTCGCCTGCAAAGCGTCCGCCCGGTTGAAGGCATGTTGAACCTCGTGACCGACAACGAAGGTGAGGGCCGCGGCATTGAACGTCCTGCCCGGGCGTGCGACGAGGGCACCGGCAGGAAGCAACATCGTGTGTGTTTCACCGACATAGGCACCGCCGATGTTGGCGTTGGGCGGCAGCAGTTCGAACCTCTCCAAGCCAAACTTGTGAGGACTCGTGGGGTCTCTGGTCGTGGCTGCACGCTTGAACTCGCTGGCGAGATAAGGCGACCCGTTCAGCGTGTTCTGAAGATTCCTTACCATCTCGGGCGATGCACCACCTACCGGCTTGCCTCCGTTCGTCACCACACCCGAGGCGAACGCTACAAGCATCGACTGAACCCTACAGGTCGCTATGAGATCCGGGGTCGGAGCCGCCCCGGAATCTCGGAACGCGCTGGATGGCAGACTCACCGAGCCTCGCTCAGAATCGAAGCGACCAACGTGATTCGCCCGACTCCCTTCAGTGTCGATCTGGAACGAACGCATGGTTCCTGCCGCAGCCGCTGCGTTGAACGCACGCAGGGTCAGCTCACTGGCCTCGACCGCGGCGCGTAGCTGCACGGCTCTTTGGGGACCGGTCGACGATCGCACTTGGAAGTCTCCAAGCATCGCCTCAAGCTGGGCGTTAATCCTTTTCATGTAGATCCATTCCTTGGTTAAACGTTTCCACGCACATAGATCGTCCAGGCGCACATAAGATCGTCGTTCGGCCTAGCCCATCGCGTACTTACCTCGACCCAGGCGTCGTTTGTCTTGGAAAACGTCCAGAGCAGCACCTCTCCCAATTCGCCCCATTCCCGACCTTCGGCATAGCCGGCCCGCAAGAGCCTGTCTCGCAGTTTGTCGAAAGGCAGGCGACAGTACGGCAGTGGATCGTTAGGGTCACGGCTACTTCCGAAGTGCAGGAAAGCTGAGCGCTCAGAGGCGACCCCTCCATCCGCGAAGCTGAGCGTTACCCAATCACCCTCGGGATAAGCGGCGCTCGCGTCGCCGCTACCGGCCTCTCCGTGCCGCAGTTGGCCCCCTACCGCAGTTTGGATCCTGTCGAAGGACACGTCCGATCCGCTACTGAGGGTGTAGATATATCCGAGATAGCCGTCTACGAGTTGACTCGGGTCTTTGGTGGATAGAGCGGCCGTCGACGGGTGAGCGCCGTAATCGGGTCGCGGAGGTCGCTCCGAATTCTGCGGGGATGACGCGTAGGACGACGCCGCTTGGTTCAGACCGAGGCTCGCCGTAAGGTACGCGCTCCCATCTTCGATCTTCATTCCCTTCGCCCGCTCGATCGCCTTCTTTAGATCTGACTCATCAACGACGTGGAGGTCGGGAGCAGCCCCTACCGGCGAGAGATCGTCGACGCTTACGCGGAAAACATAGTGCCCTGCAGACACAAGCATGGTCCCATCCCCCAGCCCCATGCCAGTACCAATGATTGAATCCCAGGGGACGCTCGGGCAGCCCGATGCCGAAGATCGAGGGTAAAGAAGCACCTTTCGCCAGATAGTCGACTTGAAGTCGTCAGACAATCGCTCTGACACGTTGAGTTCGGGCTTGCAAGAAACACTGTTACCGAACTGGAGTGAGGAAACGTTGACATGCACGTTGTTCCCGATGGCACCGTCAGGCCTTGGATCCTTGAAATAAGAGACGGGATGCAACGTGCCCCGATGGGTGATGCCTAGGGAGTCAACGAAGGCGTCTGCGTACCCGCCCGGATTTTGGACCGTGACGTTCTCGATCCTTCCCGAGAAGAAATCCAATGCCTTCGTGTGACCATGTCCCGGCGATGCGAGAACCCAGGCAATCCGCTTGCCATTCCTATGTTCCACGAACATGCTCTCCGGCCACGCATCGCCACCTCCGACAAGCTGACGCTCCGCAATCCCTGTGTTTGGCCACGCCGGTCCCGTAGAGCTGCGGGCGGGCGCCGCTGCCATGCTCAGAGCGGCTGCTATCAGTACGAGCATCAGTTTCACGGTGTGTCTTTCCTTTGCCAAACTGGGGCCTCGTTACGTGTGACGCTGACTAGCGAGCGCGGCCAAGGATGCAACAAGGGGTTGACGAATTTGAGTGCGCGAAACGCGTTCGGGGCAATTTTCAGAAATCTTCTATTAACCGTGACCGCGATTCTCAGGCCCGCCCTGCCCGCTCCCACGTCAAGCGCGCATGCGCCTCCGCCGTGCAGCGCACACCCAGACGCGTCAGCGCACTGATGGCTTCAAGTCCCATCGCCATACGGTTGCAATCGACCGTATCGGACTCGTGCACGAGTTCGGCCAATAGCTCGGTAAGGCCTCGGGCGTATTGCAGCCACTCGGTGGCCTGGTTCAAGAGATCGTGTGTGGAGGTTTCGGCTTCGTTGATGTCAGTCATGGTCTTCTTCCTTTCGGATGGCCACCGCACGTCCAAGTTGCGGCACGCCGTGCAAAGCGCGACGTGCCGCGGACCATAGGACTCGCGGTTTCAACGACTGCCCGTGTCCGGGCGCCGGCGGCGTAATTGACGAAGTGGATCGCGGCGTCAGCCCTGACCACCGACCCAAGCGGCTACGTGCCGGGTAGGACGGCCAAGAAAAATCTTAGAAAAAGCGGCCGCCGCCGCGGTTCTTCAACCGTGTCTGCGCGGTATGCAGACAGGCCGGTGACCGTTGGGGGTGTCGCCGAGGGGGTTCGGCGGGCGAGCGGGTGCCGTATGATCGGGGGTAGCCATTGTGACTCCACGTAAGTTGGAATGGTCAGCGAGTCGGGAGTGTTAGTGCACTCTCGGCTCGCGCTTCTCACCGCTTTAAGCGATGGTTGTCTGCGCGGCAATGATGGCGACGACGCAGACAACAGAAAGACCGTAGCAAAACAACATTCGGTTGTCTGTAGTCCTACGCGATGAAGCGCTCATTCGCCCAACCTCACGGGCTCTCGTCAATGCTTTCGGGAACAGCGCGGATATGACGATACGTCACTGGGCAAAGCAGCATCGCCTTCGTCTCGCCTGGACAGGCCTCGCCTGCCTCGTGGCGTACTTCTTGACCCCTGTGCTGATACTTGCCTTTATGCTGGATCAGCGGGTACTCAGTCCCTCGCACTCGGAGGCGACCCATGAGCAATGGCGACACGTCGTAACCACGAACGAAGGACGCGGCGTAGCTCTCCGCCGCTACAGCAATGGCCTCAACGGTAAGTGCGTGATCTTCTTCCCCGGCCAGCAAGGCGGAATGGCGAGATACGAACGAGACCTCCTGCCCTTGATTCGAGTCGACGGCGTCGCCCTCTATACGATCTCGTATCCCGGCCAGGATGGCGCTCCAGGGCAAGGCTCGCTCAACCACCTCTCCGAGGACGTGGAACGTACGCTGAGATTCCTTACAGACGACGGCCTTTGCACGATGGGGCAAAGCCTTTTTGTCGGACGCTCCTTGGGCGCAAGCATCGCTGTCCTGGAAGCTGCGAAGTTCCGACCTAAAGGCGTATTGGTGGAAGGCGTATCTCCGGACCTGGCAACGGCCATTCGAGCCTGGATGCGTCGGCACATCGCAACATGGGCCTGGCAGTCGTTACCCATCCGAGCCCTCGTACCGATGACAGGGGAGCTGGAGCCGCCGGTAAGCCGTTGGCAGGGTCCGCCCATGATCGTTTTCCAGGGCACCGACGATAACGTCGCACCCTTTGATGCGGCGAAGGCACTCATGTTGAACCGTCCGGGCGTGAGGTTCGAAGCCGTGCCCGGCGGCAATCACGAAGATACCTTTCTTATCGCGGGACCAGCCTACCGAGCTGCACTTCTTGATCTTTCAGATCGATAGAGCCACAGACGTCGGCCCACCTCTTGGCGATAGGGGCGAAATCCGCGTTTGACCCTGGCAGCTTCGCCACGACCGCTGTTGGCACCACGCGCCTGGGCACGGGACATCAGCGATATCCCAATCCGTTTATGGGTGTCCGTAAACGACCGGGACCTTCGATAGACCCAGATCTTTCGATACGCGCGTAAAGTCCGCTGAATTCGGGCGCAGGCTTTGGGCACCCGGTAGGGATGGGTCAGAAACGAAGGCGGGGTCGCTCTTTGTCAGCAACCGCCCACCCGGGGCGTAAATATGATGCCACTCGCACGCTTCCGCACTGCGCATGCAGGACAGCCCAACACGGTCTTATTGTTCCAAGCCCTGCGGTGCCGGCAGAACAACGGGTTGCGCAGTGCCGGCGCGCAGAACGAGTTCGTTTCGCTCGCAAGACGGCGAGGCTTCGCTGCAGCGGACGATCATTGTCGACCGGCCGCAGGTCTTCGCGAAAGCCGGATGCGCGTTTTCGGCAGCTCGACCGGAGTCGCCGGAGGCCGACAGGACAAGGAGTGCGGCGGCTAGCAGGATTCGTTGTCCTGACATGCCTATTTCCTTCCTAATGGAGGAATCACGATACCTATCGTTGCGTCCAAAGCAAGCCGCGGGGCCCGTTGCGTCTTTCGACACGGCCAGCTGAGCCTTCTGTACCGGGTTCAGATCCATGTCAGCGGATAGCAGGCGCCTACTGAATAAGCGGACACAAATGCCGATCGAATTCGGGCGACGATCCAATGTCAGCGAATGCGACAGCGCTGCGCGTTCCCGTTGCTACTACGACATGCATATGATCGTTGCCTCACTCACACATTTGTCCCGACCCCGTTACTTTCCCCGACTGTGCTTTCAGATTATGCTCAAACCCAAGGGGGCTTCGGCCTAACGGTAGTGAGTTGATCTAGGCGAAGGGGTCGTTGTGACTGGGGGCGAGTACAAAGCAAAAGAGGAGCCACAACGAGAGCGCCGCGCTCTCGTTCTCCAGTACGCCGGCGAAAGGCCATGAAAGGAGAGGTTCTCGATCTTTCCGGTTTTGTAGTAGGCGAGACCTACAGCCGCGCAGACATCACCAGGATCGGCCTAGTGTCTCCGAAGAACGCCACCTGGGGTACTGGCATCGGTGAGTTCGAGAATGCCGTTCTTCTTTTCGTGACGCTTGAGAAGACTGACTACCACTATCGCGACCAATTCGACGGAGGCCTGTTCTGGTGGCAGAGCCAGACTCGCCAAACTCAGACAGACCGAATTCTTCAGAGCCTCACTTCAGGTGAACGCGAAGCCCATATCTTCTGTCGAGTTCGAGCAAAGCAATCCGCGACATTCCCTTTTGTCTACTGTGGTCGTCTCTCAGCTCCCTTAATGGACGGCGAGAAGCCGGTCACGTGTTTATTTGAAGCACTCGATATCGTTGAGGACGCCAAAGGAGAACTTGCTCGCGTCTACGAATGGCGTCCAGGCAAATCTATGGAGGCCGCCGAAACTGACCGCAGGCAGTTGCTCCTCGAAAACGAACTAAGTAAGCCGCGGGCCCGTGGCCAGGGGCGCGTCAGAGACTATCAACGACGCAGGGTTGTTGAGATGTACGCTATGGACCTTGCGAAGAAACACTATGCTGCACTCGGCTTTAAGGTGACTGACACATCGAGCACACATCCTTACGACTTAAGTTGCTTGAAGAACGATCGGGTCACACGTGTGGAGGTAAAGGGTACGCAGACGACCGGCTCTACGGTCGATGTGACCGTCGCTGAAGTCGAGTCAGCGCGTTGCGGAGAAAAGCTAGGCTATGCAACCGACCTGTTCGTCGTCCATTCGATCCGTCTCACAGGGGCGGGTGATTCGATCCACGCGAACGGCGGGACCATTCACAAGATTAGCGACTGGTTCCCGATGGATGCGCGTCTGAAAACCATGACTTTTCGTTATGAGGTCGAACGGATCTAAAGCGTGTCGTACGATCTATGAGAACCTTTGAGGAGATGAAGGACTATGGATGCGCAGACCAATCGTTTGAATTCCGTCGTTCATCAGATCGAATAACACGACGAGAGAATGGAATGACTCATCGGGGATGCACCGTTTACGCCGCTATTGCATATACCTAAGCGGGGTTTTCGCCTATAGCGCCTGATGCGACCACTGGTGGTCGCAGAAGTGAATCTGGTCTCCCATCGTACGCATTGCATGGATCAGGCCATCGAGCCGATGGCGATGCGCGCTTCGCTCATTCAGCACGTCGATGACTCGCACCACCATGCCATTTCGGTACGGCCAGTGGACGCATCATAAATGCCTTACGCAGTCCAACCTACGGACCAAGCCGGTGTACGTTGGACTGAGTAGTACCAAGCCGCTGTCCGGCCGAAACAGTCGGCGTATCGACCCTTCCCAGCGCACCAAAGCAAACGGTCATCGCTTGCTCTAGCGCACCGGCGACCAAGTCCACGCGAACTGCAGAGACCCATACGGGGACCCCACCGGCCGGATTTTCAAACACCTCTCGTGGGAAAGCTCTCAAGCCTATGTCCGCCGAGACCACTGCCTGTCGTGGTGGCCACCCCTCTAGCCTGAATGACATTCTTCCGTGCACCGCCAAGGGAAACGGCAATACGCCCGTAATGATCTTCCAGGTCTGGGTAGTCCTGTTGAAGCCAAGCAGGAAAAGCTTGAGCCGCGGCGACTGGAATCAACGAGCCGTTCACCATCACACTTCCACGAGCGAGCTTCCTTGCCATGGGCAGTCCCGCACCGCCTCCTGTAAGAACGACCGTCAAGTTACGCCGTGGATTCACCCGAATCCAGGTCATAAACTCAGGATTAACTGCCTCAAGAAGTTCAACCATCGTGCGCTGCAGCGAAGTCTCAAACTCCCTTACTGCCCCCTGATCCAAGAACTCCTCCAGCGTCACTTCGATCGCTTCGCCGCTATAGAGAACGATATAAGCCGATCCTGTCGTAAACAACGATTCTTTGTAGCTTCTGATGTTGCGCTCAAGATCATAGGAAATATTAATGAACTTCGGATGCTCCGACGTCACACCCGAGCGACGAAGAACAAGCCCTTTGAGGATCTTATCGAGGTGATTTCCTGCCTCAGTAATTCCTCTCGCCGACTTGTCCACCTCCATTGCAGTTGCCCGGGCGGTGTCGACATCACCCTCGTCGTCCAAGACCACCGATAGTCTATACAGGCTGAAGTCGCTCGTTCCGGCGCCAACGTCAACCACTAGTGCGAGAGCATCGTACGTACTTCGCCAACTGAGCATCGAACCCGCGACCCCTAGCGGCTCAGTCAAACTCGCCGTGATGAACGGATAGTCGCGCTTTGTAGCACGAAGCTGATTAACTGCCGCGATGAATCGACCAAGGTCAAGACCTTTGTCCACTTCTTGGTCGAAGGTGTCCGCAAGTACTTGCGCCTCGCCCAGGAGGCTCTTCAATTTCTGCTCGACGACCTTTGCATTTGCGCGCGGGAAGCAGGGCATCGCGAAGCGCCGATTAAAGTTGCGGGGAACTGTCAAGTCCGCGGCGTCGCTCAGCAGGGCACGATTCACGGTCCAAGTAAAAAAAGTGAGGTATGCAAGAACAAGATGCTCGTAGGTGATCTCACATCCTGTCGGATTGTGGTCTCTATCGACTGGCGTCCCCAAGTTACCCTCAGAAAGCCAGCGCTTTATGTTATCTAGGCGAGACCGAGGACCGTCAGGAGAGCTCTCAGCCTGTTCTACAGCGTTCTGCCCGAACCAGATTCGGCTCGAATCGTCCACAAATAGCGAGGAAACCAACATTACCTCGTCAATCTCTTCTTGGTTCCCTGGAATACCGAGGCGAAGTACGCGAATTTCCTCAAAATTGGCTTCTTCGTTGTCGTTGACAAATGTTGCCTTAGACATGGCGGTCCCGAAGTCAAGACACACTCTGTACTCGCTCTTAGCTTCGGGAAGAGCCAGCGTGGAGAGGTCAACCTCTACATCGACTACTGTTTCCGGCCGAGCCGGATCCGCAACAAGAACCGGAGCAACGCCGATTCCATCAGATCGTACGGATGCATCTCGTTCCGCGACACTTGGTAGTAATGCATCAGATGTATCCACGGAAGTTGCAACGCCTCGTATCAACAGATCGAGCGCGGCTAACTCTTTCTCCGTAATCCTGCCCTCTAATCGGAAACGGCCTTCGCTGTCCACCTCGATACGGTCGCGAAAATTAGAGAGAATAACTCGTGCAGTTGCGAAATCCATCGCTCATATCTCCGGTTCAACACGCGGCCTAACAAGCATTTTAATCTTCCCTCCGAACTCCTTCCTAATCCCGTCGCGAATCACCCTAACACTCCTAATTCCGGATCGATGACCTCCTTCCATGTCATGCTCGATCGGGTTGTATTCGACGATGCTACCAACTAAGTCCGTTTTACTAAGCCGCCTCATTCGTGCCAGCCTCTCGGCGACTTGCGCAATGCTCTCGTAGCCGACCGCAGCTCGCTGTACAGTCGCAGCTTGGCAGGCATCGAAGGTCTTGAGCACCGGAACAACAGCGCTATTCAACTTACCCATGCTGTCCCTATTTGCGTCCAGCTGAATGAGCAACTCACCGATCTGCTGATCCTCAGTGTTACCTAACTTATGCTCTGCAGCCCGCTCACTTTGGGAGACACGACCTACCTTCAGCCAGTAGTCCGCGACCTCAGGGTCGATGTCGGCCGCCCCAGAAAAATGTCTCTTGACCGCCGCCGATATTTGGCCGGTGGACGTCCAACATGCCTCCATCGCCCGCAGAATCTCTCTATCAGTACGATTCTGCCTCGCAAGCACAAGCGCCGTCTCTAACAAGTTCATCTGCACCTTCGGAATCATGACTGATGCTTCCAGAAAGCGCGCCCACGGGCCGGGAGCAAGAAGCCTCTTTCCATCAAGTAATAGCCGGTACGTCTCAGACTGGAGAGCATGAGAGAATCGCAGCTCAACCATGCGGACGAGAATGCTCACTGCCGCGTCGAGGCTCGGATGCAGAACGTCGCTATCGGCCGCCGAAACTGCACCTCCAGCCAAGCTCGACAGGCTCAGGGCGAGGGAGACTCCTGGCTCCTCTCCGACTTCGCCGTCGAACGTGCGTACCGCTTCGGATAGCGATTCATACACCCGCCGGAGTCTCCGAATGCGCGTGTCTGGCTGGTCGATTGCGCTTAGCGCAGCCTGTGCGTCGATAACACACCGAAGACAATCAGAGACATTTCCAGTTCGATAAAGAAGAACTCGAAGCAACTCCTTTCGGGCATTGTTCGCCGTTTCGATTGTCAGCGCCTCGCGCGCGCAGTAGGGGATGATCCACTCCTCATCCACGTGCGCCAAGACCCTAGCGGCGTACTCTTTCGCCTCGCCGTCACCAAGAGTCTCTACAGAGGGAGGCTCGTCAGTGAACAACCCGGAAGCCGCGCGAAAGACCTCAATCTCACGCCCGCGAGCAACTGCTGCCAAGCGGCCTAACATAGCTGCGGCGAAGAGCTCTTCCTCCGCTGGCGCTGCTGACGCGAGATCTATGATCACCCCCACTACGGAAGCGAGGTCGTCGCCCTTAATGAGCTGTTGGATCTGCATTTGCTTCATGGACTCTGTGAGCAGATCGTTGAGCGATTGCAGGTCATCCGCTTCACTAATCCGCCGGAGGCTCACTGCCGCAGCTTTCGTCATTTGCTATCCCCAGTAGCGTCGGTGCAAAAGATGCGTCGTAGGCGACCATCTCGGACGATTTTCCCATACATAGCCCTGACTGGCGCGCCCCTTCAATTGCGACCAGCCTAGGATGCTGGGATACTGTATCTGCTTCGTCTAAGCGACAGGGGCCACCTTGCCGAGTTCCGTTCGGCGAGCCCCTGTGGCAATCAAGCTATCGCCTCATCGTCGCCCTCGACCGAAATCGGGCGCTCGCGCGGACGCTAGTTGGGCCGCCAGATCCGTGCCGAACGTAGACGAATTCATCTCATACTTCTCTCTGTTTTGGCCTACCCGGCTCGACCGGACCTGGACGCGCGCCACGCGTGCTCCCTAAGCGCCTCTGACCCCGCCGCAAAGGTCATGGCGTATTCCACGAGAGACAAGCGGGCGAAGACCCATCCGCCCGTGACTCGCAGCGGATGTAGACGACACTTCCATGCCGAATTCACCTACAAATAGTTGCAGGACTTTTTGCAGATTGTCCAACCGCCTTAGAACGCTGCGTGGCGCCCGCTCGCGAACGGCGGGGTAGTTAAGTGCTGCTGCGGAGGCATGCGAGCTCAGTTCATATGCATCTCGACCTCGCGGGAAGCCCGCGTTTGCAGTCCGAACACGTAATCGGCGCCGCCTCAAAGGCACGAAGTTTGTAGGTTGCGGCAGAGGCAAGGGCTAAACCCTACGCCCGGGAGCTTGTCGGGGCTACAAGGCAGTTTCACCGGCGGACGAATCCGAATAACTGCGGCTTGGTCCGCTGCGAAACGCCCCTATCGCGGCGCCGAGATTAATTAGCTGCCTGATTTGGATGGGGTTTTGAGATCGCTGGACGTTTTCCCAACAATTGCTCTTGCTCGAGCTTTGAATGTTGAGATACTTCTCTCTGAGACAGAAGGCGTTAACGTGATGGTCCGAAGACCTACCATGTCAACATGTGCGGGTTGAGGGGCTTCGATGGAGGAACTGGCGCCGAGATCGCGAGTCACTCAGTCGCGCCCGGGTACCACGACGATACGCCAAGCTTACGATGAGAAAGGGGCCTAAAGTTCTTGATCATCCTGCCGATGCCCGAGAATTGCCCTGGCGATTTTGCTTCAGGTCGACTCGTAGATTACGCACGCTCGTTGCGCAATCCAAAACGTAATGGTCTAGACAGTCCAATAGGAAGAAACGTATGCAAGCGCAGGAGACCGAGTTTCAAACCGACTTTGCGGTTGGCCCCAGTGCAATTGGTGCGTATGCAAGACTGAGTTACACGATGTGGCACGCGCTCGCGGAGTTCATAGATAACTCCACGCAGAGTCGGAAGAATTACGATGGAATCGTCGACGAAGCGTTGAAGGATGAGGGGAGTCCTCTCGTCGTACAGATAACTTATTCGAAGCTCTTGCGGACCATCATCATTGAAGACAATTCGATAGGAATGTCGCGTGAAGACCTGATCAATGCCCTTCGAATTGCTCATCCAACTGCAGACAGTAAAGGTCGATCAAAATACGGGATGGGCTTAAAAACCGCCGCTTGCTGGATCGGCAAGCGATGGGTAGTCGTCACGACCGAACTTACCGACGGCATGGAATACACGGCCACCATCGATGTCGAGGCAGTAAGTCGAGGAGAGAAAATCCTAATAAAGGCGCGACCGATTGATCCCGGCACTCACTACACGCGCATCGAAATCGGCGAATTGAACAGAACCATTCAAGGACGTACCGAGGAAAACATACGAAGCTACCTCGGGTCCATGTACAGGTTCGATCTTAAGGATGATCAACTTAAGCTTCTCTACAACGGCGATCCAATTAATCCTCCGGACGAGTTGGAGTTCGATACCGATGCGGCGGGAGCGCCCTATAAGCGCGATCTCCCAGCAAAGAAGATCGGAGAGCACCACGTCAAGGGCTGGGTTGGAGTCCTGAAACGCGGTGGCCGAAAATACGGCGGATTTTCCATGTTCCAGAACAAGCGACAGATTCAGGGCTTCCCCAACGCTTGGAAGCCACGAAACATCTTCGGAGGAGTCGACGAGGAAGGGGCAAATAACCTCATATCTCAGAGGCTAATCGGTGTAATTGAACTCGACGGCTTCGACGTGAGCCACACCAAAGATGCAATTCTTTTTCGTGATGGTGAGCAAGAAGCACTTGAGGAGTTTCTCGAGCAGCAGACGAAGGACTATTGCGACTACGCAAGTAGGCGAAGGGGAACGACCGGCAAGCAGTGGAACCGTGACAAGGTACGCGACCTCATCAACGGTATGCGCGACGAATTCTCCACGGATGAGTTTAAGGACGCCGCACAAGATGTCTTACCCCCGCTTGCTACGATTCTGGAGAACAACCGGAAGCAAGCTGATTCTGTAACCACAGATGAATCGGTCATCGAGGTTGAGGTTGTTCCGGGATTAAGAGTAGTCGTCGCACTGCAAGAGCGAAGTGAGAATGATCCTTACCTCACGATTACGACTGCGGCCGCGCCCGGAAAGATCTTTGTCATTATTAATAATCTACACCCGTATTACGCCGACATCGACTCACCCGACGCAAACGAGGAGTGCATACGCCAGTTCATTTACGATGCCATCGCTGAGTACTTGGTTTCGAAGCAGACCGGCAAGGTCTCGCCTGAGTCGATGAGAAAGAAGAAAGACAGCCTACTTAGGGCGAAGTCCGTTCGCGGGGCGAATTTGGCAGATGCCGTCCGCTCAGGGCACGTAGATCTCGGTGACGTCCTGTCGGACGAGCCATGACTGATGAGTTCCGCCTAAGGAGATGGCAGACCGAGGCAATCGCTAGATGGACCGCAAACGGCAATCGGGGAATTGCCAGCGTGGTGACAGGCGGAGGCAAGACAATTTTTGCGCTCGCATGCCTCCGCAGATCACATTGTGAGACAGCCCTGATTCTTGTTCCCACCATTGCTCTCGCCGAACAATGGTGGGAAGAGTGCGCCGCCTTCCTCGAGATACCGCGAGATGACATAAAGATCCTCACTGGAAGGAACGGCATTCAGCGCGGCACCGTGAATATCGCCGTTCTCAACACCGCGGCTAAGCTCCCTACGACGACGAACGCGGGGACCCTCATGCTTGTGGTCGACGAGTGTCACAAAGCGGCGAGCCCGCTGTTTAAAAACGCTCTCGAGATCCCGAACAATGCTTCGCTGGGCCTTTCCGCAACGCCAGAGCGGCAGTACGACGACGGGCTACTTGACATACTAATTCCAAAACTTGGCCCGATTGTTTATACATACGACTATCGAGACGCGATGAGGGACGAAGTTATCGTCCCGTTCACTCTTCAAAACGTCGTATTCGATCTTGAGGACGATAGGGAGGTTGAGTTTAGGCGGCTCAGCCGCGCGATCGCTACGTCCATATCCAAGAACGGGCCGGATGCCGAGGCATCCGTTGCTCTGATGCTCAAGCGAGCACGAGTGGTCAATCAAAGCCCTCGTCGGGTGGAGTTGGCACTGCGCATTGCGGCGTCGCACAGACTCAATAAGATCCTCGTATTCCATGAAGACATCGAGGCATGCGGGGTCATTGATGAAGTTCTTCGAGCAAATGGCATCCGCTCGGGGATATACCACTCGCGCCTGCCCTTGGGCGACCGAGGTTCGGTGCTTCATCACTATCGTACCGGCTCTATAACGTCGCTGGTAACTTGTCGGGCCCTCGATGAGGGCTTCAATGTCCCGGACACCGAGATTGGCATTATCGCAGCGAGCACCGCGACACGCAGACAGCGGATACAACGATTGGGGCGCGTACTTCGGCCTGCAGAAGGGAAAAGCAGCGCCGTTATCTACACGCTGGCGGCAACGCGGGGCGAGATAGATCGGCTCAAGCTCGAGGAGCAAGACCTAAGCGACATAGCAAACGTCAGCTGGAGCCGCGCATGAAGACCCTTGTACTGTGCAACCCGCAAGGTCGGGAGGTCGTAGCGCAGATTGATCCTGACCGCTTCGCGGAAGACCAGTTCGAGCATTATGTAGTAACTGCACTGTGTGCTGCGTACTCAGACTATCACTGCATGACTTTTGGAGGAGCCACGTTCATCTATCAGGGAGATCGCCGCCGACCAGACCTAGCATTAGTCGCCAAGGATTATTCGCACTGGTTTGTGATCGAGGTTGAACTTCATTCGCACTCATTCCAGAACCACGTACTGCCTCAAGCTAGATGCTTCGCCCTAGGTGAACCGGAGGCGTCCTGTGCAACTTCGATGGCTGCCGGCCTAGGCATTGAACGAGCCCAAGCTGAGACGATTGTGTCATTGGTTCCGCGGGCGGCTGCTGTAGTTTCCAACCGGTGGAGTCGGTCGTGGGCGACGTCGCTCAAAGCTCTCACGTGCCAAATGCTAGCTGTCAATGTGTTCGGTAGTAGCCCCGCGGCGCCTCATCTCGAGATCAGTGGAAGCTTGAGCTGCTTTGAATACAGCATCGGCTTTGGCATTTACAACGCGAAGGACAAATCGATACGACTCAGCAAATCAGTGAAGTTGTCGATTGGAACAATTCAGATCATTGACAATCGTGGATTTCCTGCGATGTGGGTATCGAGGCAAACTGCAAATCATCTATGGCTGTCAAAATTGGAGGGCACGCCCGACATTCCGGACAATAGCCACATTCAAATCGTTCGCGACGTGTCTAATCGCTTCATTCTTCGGATTCCCTAGCCTGGCACATAGCTCTTCGGCGGCGGCTTTCCACCGAATGAGTCCAGTTTGACCGCCTCAGCTTCCTTGCTAACCGGCAAGATTGTCGGAACGGTGTAAACACCGCTTTCCTTAGACACCGCCTTGTCACCTGCCGCCGCCTGAAACCTGCCCAGCGCTCCGAGCAGATAGTCCTCGACAATCTCACCGCAGATCCATTTCCGACCCAGGCTCTCGGCTGCCTCGCCAGTCACGCAGGAACCACCGAACGGGTCTAGAACGGTATCTCCTCGATCGGTCAGCATTCGAATAAAGAAATCGGGGAGCGTCCTAGGAAAGCGCGCTGGGTGCGCTTTGATGCCCATCTCTCTGCAGAACTGCTGATAGGAGTCATCCGATACAGTATTGGGCGCCGCAATCAAGTTAGGCGGGATTGCACCGCCGTTGTCCCTACCCCAGGTCTCGGAGACGACATGACCAGACGGGCGAGGACCTGAGTTGTACCCATTTTTGAATAGAGCCTGTTGAGACTTGCCGTATGGCGTTAGCACCCTTCGATTGCTCGCCTTAGGCCATGGCGTAGGCGATAACCACCACACTGGGTTCACCGCGTCTTTCACTCGGAGACGTCTAATATTCACCCATTCAGCGGGGGCCGGCATTCGGGCAGGGTTCCACCAGTAGAAGTCCTGAGCGAGATAAAAGCCGTACTCCTCGCAAAGCATAGCGAGCAGTTCAAACTGATAGAGACTCTTCGCCGGCATCCCCTCGAGCCATGCCGGGCCAATATCAATTACCAGGCTACCTGTTGGCTTGAGTACTCGCTTCATCCCCTCTGCGAATGGCCTGAACCATTCCAGATATCTGTGAGCAGGCTCGTTTCCGTACTTCTTCTTACGAATCAAGCCGAAGGGCGGAGACGTCATGATCAAGTCGACAGACTGCTTCTTTAGCGTCGATTGCATCAGCATCCGACTGTCGCCCAGGTACATCCGACCGCGTCCTTCGTGCCACCATAAATCGGGTGGATCACAGCCCTCTGCCTGCCACGAGGGAACAGCAGCCGGGGCGCTCTCTGTGTGCTCGGATACCCAACTCTGAAGCAACGCTTCAACGTCCGAAAATCCGTTGTTGGACGCCATGAGCTTTAGGCGACGAACCTCCTCCGACGAAAGGCGAAGGCTCACAGCCCGCGTTCTACCTGATTCCTTTTTGCTCATCACGTACCAGATGCGAGTTAGAGGCGGCATAGTTACCGCGTTTACCCGCAAACGGGCACGACGCATAGCTCCCCAGGCCAAAGTTTAGTGAGGAGCAAGCTAAGAGGTAAAGACAAACCAGTCGCTGCACGCGACCAGCAACCGCTATTAGCAGCGTACCATCACCCGCACTTCGAATACCCACAATTCAAACAAGTCTGACACCCGTCCATCAGCACCAACGCCTGCGTATTGCACTTAGCGCAGAGGGTGGCGCCAGCTGGGAAGCCTGATGCGTTCATGTGGGCCGCTTCTGCGGCGGCCTGAGAAGCATCGCCGGCGGAGCCGGCTCCTACAGGGGCTGCTGCGGTAGCGGCGGCCGGCGTTGCGGGCTTGGCGGCTTTTTCGTAGGCGGCACGCTTCTCGGCGATGAGTGCGCGGGTCGCGTCGCTCATTTCCGGGTCGTGGATCAGGCCGATCGACTTCATGTGCTGCTCGACCACGGCGCCGATCTCGGCGACGATGCTCGGCATGTAGACGCCGCCGGCCTTGAAGTAGCCGCCTCGCGGATCGAAAACGGCCTTGAGCTCTTCAACAATAAACGTCACGTCGCCACCCTTGCGGAAGACGGCGGACAAAATTCGGGTGAGCGCCACGATCCACTGGAAGTGGTCCATGTTCTTCGAGTTGATGAACAGCTCGAAGGGACGGCGCATTTCGTGTTTGGTACCGGCGTTCAGGACGATATCGTTAACCGTCACGTACAGCGCATGCTCGAAGAGCGGCGACTTGATCTTGTACGTGCTGCCGACGAGGGTCTCCGGTCGTTCCAGGCTTTCGTGCATCTGGATGACTTCGGCCACGGGCGCGGCTTCTTTCACCGGCACGGGCGCGGGGGCCGGAGCGGCCTTGTCTTCGGGCTTAACGACGTTATAGCCCTTGATCTTCTTTTCGATCTTGATCGCCATGACTCTTCTCTTATTAGGTATCCCACCCGGCGCCTGGCGCCGGGTGGGATGGGTGCTACTTACTTACGACGGCCACGAACGGCGCTCTTGCGTGCCGCCGTACGACCGGTCTTGCTGGCAGTGGACCTCTTGACCGCCTTGGGGGCGGTCTTCTTGCTGGCGGCCTTGCGGACCGTCTTCTTTACAGCTGCGACGCGACCGGCGCTCTTGCGAGCTACCTTGGCCACGCCCTTCTTGACGGCCTTACGAGCCGTCGAGACCTTCTTCGCAACGCGACCGGCAGCCTTCTTGACCGTCTTGCGGACGGCGGCGGCCTTCTTCACGACGCGACCGGCTGCCTTGCGGACAACCTTCTTGACTGCTGCTGCCTTACGGGTCGAACCCTTCTTGGCGGCGGCCTTCTTGGAAGCGACCTTCTTGGCGACCTTGGCAACCTTCTTCGAGGCTACCTTGCGAACCGGTGCCTTCTTGACGGCCTTCTTCACCGCTGCCTTCTTGACCGCGACTTTCTTCACGGCCTTCTTGGCAACCTTCTTGGCGGCAACCTTCTTGACCGCAGCCTTCTTAACGGCAGTCTTCTTGGCCGGTGCCTTCTTGGCTACTGCTTTCTTGGCCGGAGCCTTCTTAGCAGCAACCTTCTTCACAGCGGCCTTCTTGACCGCCTTCTTAGCCGAAGCCTTCTTGGCAGCAACCTTGGTCGGCGCAGCCTTCTTCGAAGCAGCCTTCTTACCAGCCGCCTTCTTCGGAGCAGCCTTCACCGCCGCCTTCTTGGCCGGAGCCTTCTTGGCAGCCGCAGCAGCCTTCTTCGGCGCAGCCTTCTTAGCAGCGGCCTTCTTCGGCGCCGCTTCAGCAGGTGCAGCCTTAGCCGGAGCCTTGCGAGTTGCCTTCTTCGCAGCCTTCTTAGCCGGAGCCGGCGTCTCCACCGGGGCAACCTCGACAACAGCCGCCTTCTTCACTGCCGGCTTGCGAGCCTTCTTGACGACGACCGGAGCCGGCTCCGACACGAAGTCGGGCTCGCCCAGATCACGTTCAACCGGAGCTGCTTCGACCGGAGCCGGGGTCGGCTCGATGGTCTTGATGGCGACCGGCTTACGCTTGACGACTTTCTTTGCGACGACCGGCGACGGCGTCACTTCAGCGGCGACATTCGTCTCCGCTTCGGGCGTCTCGACGGTGTCATTGGTGTCGATATCGGGCAGCTCACCCTCGACAACCTGGTTTTCGTTGGACATGTTTTTCCCTCTCCGCGGGGTCAGAACTTACCGTAATAGCCTTCCTTCAAAGCATCAAAGAGGTTCGCGGCGGTGTGCATTTCACCGTCGTATTCGACTTCTTCGTTACCCTTCAGTTCGACAACGCTACCGTCTTCCAATTCGAAGCGATAGAGGGTGTTCTCCAGGTCGGTTTCTTTTACGAGCACGCCCTGGAACGCGGCGGGGTTAAAACGGAAGGTTGTGCAGCCCTTCAGACCCTGCTTATGGGCGTACATATAGATGTCCTTGAAGTCCTCATACGGATAATCCGTCGGGACGTTCGCGGTCTTGGAAATGGAAGAATCGATCCACTTCTGCGAGGCCGCCTGGATGTCTACGTGTTCTTTCGGGCTGATGTCATCGGCGGAGACGAAGTAATCCGGCAGGCGGGTCTTCGGGTCGTCGGAGAACGGCAGCGCCTCGGAATTGATGAGGGCGCGGTAGGCCAGCAGCTCGTAGCTGAAGACCTCGACCTTCTCTTTCGACTTCTTCCCTTCGCGGATCACATTGCGGGAATAGTGGTGCGCAAAGCTGGGCTCGATGCCGTTGGAGGCATTGTTGGCCAGGCTGAGCGAAATCGTGCCGGTGGGCGCGATGGACGAGTGGTGGGTGAAGCGCGCGCCGGTCTCGGCCAGGGCCTCGATCAGCTCCGGGGCCACTTCAGCCACGCGCTGCATGTAGCGGGAATACTTCGCGTGCAGCACGCTGCCACGGATAGCCTGGCCGACCTTCCAGCCGTCCTTGACCATCTCCGGGCGCTTGCGCAGCATCTCGGCGGTGACCTCGTACTCGCGGACCAGGACGGGCGCACTGCCCTTTTCCTTGGCCAGCTCAAGGGCGACTTCCCAGCCGGCGATGGCCATCTCACGCGAGACTTCCTCGGTGAAGGCGACCGCATCGGCGTTGCCGTAGCGCATCTTCAGCATGGTGACCGTGGAGCCCAGGCCCAGGAAGCCCATGCCGTGGCGGCGCTTGGAGATGATCTCTTCGCGCTGCTGCGCCAGCGGCAGGCCGTTGATCTCGACCACGTTGTCGAGCATGCGGGTGAACACGCGGACCACCTCGCGGTATTCCTCCCAGTCGAACCGGGCCTTGGGGCCGAACGGATCGCGCACGAACACGGTGAGGTTGATCGAGCCCAGCAGGCAGGAGCCGTACGGCGGCAGCGGCTGCTCGCCGCAGGGGTTGGTAGCGCGGATGTGCTCGCACCACCAGTTGTTGTTCATCTCGTTGACGCGGTCGATGAGGATGAAACCCGGCTCGGCGTAGTCATACGTCGAGACCATGATCATGTCCCACAGGTGCCGCGCGCGGATGTGACCGTAGATCTTGCAGGCGACCAGGCCGTCTTCGCGCGTGACGTAGTTCTGCGAGGTCGGCCATTCGCGCCAGAGCACCTTGGTGGCGTCGGCGAGGTCGATCTCGTGCTCTTCCTTGATATGCACCGGGAAGACCGTCGGCCAGTCCTGGTCGTTCTCGACCGCTTCCATGAAGCCGTCGGTGATCAGCAGCGACAGGTTGAACTGGCGCAGGCGACCGTCTTCGCGCTTGGCGCGGATGAATTCCTTGGCGTCAGGATGCGCGATGTCGAAGGTACCCATCTGCGCACCGCGGCGACCGCCGGCGGAGGAGACGGTGAAACACATCTTGTCGTAGATATCCATGAACGACAGCGGGCCCGACGTGTGGGCGCCGGCGCCGGAGACGTAAGCGCCGCGCGGGCGCAGCGTCGAGAACTCGTAGCCAATGCCGCAGCCGGCCTTCAGCGTGAGACCGGCTTCGTGCACCTTCTCCAGGATGTCGTCCATCGAGTCGTGGATGGTGCCCGAGACGGTGCAGTTGATCGTGGAGGTGGCCGGCTTGTGCTCGAGCGCGCCAGCGTTGGAGGTGATGCGGCCAGCGGGAATGGCACCGCGGCGCAGGGCCCAGAGGAAACGCTCGAACCAGTGCGCGCGCAGCTCGTCGGTGGCTTCCGTATCGGACAGTGCGCGGGCGACACGCTGGTAGGTCTCGTCCACCGAGCCGTCGACGGGGTTACCGGACTTGGCCTTCAGGCGGTACTTCTTGTCCCAGATGTCATACGAGGCAGGCTGAAGCGGAATGGCCGCGGTCTCAAGCCCCATGGCTTGCGCACGTGCAGTGCTCATGTATGTGTCGTCCTCGAGTCGCGGCCTTTGTAGGCCTCTTATTGGTATGCGTCGACGCAACCACCTCGACAGCTCTCCCCCCGGAGCCTCTGCCGACCATCCGTGCTCCCTTCGCCGGCCCCGTAAAGCCTTTACCGACGATGGTTTATAGATTGGACCTGAGTAACCGCAGCACCAGCGCTAGGTAACAAGGGAACCTGGGAACACAAGATGTTGTGGTTACGACCGGAGTGAACATTAAACCCGGAAGGGGTCGAAGTAAAGTGTCAGTGATCGGTGTCGCACGGATTGAAACTCGTCGCCGACGCGGGGGTCGAAGGCCTCGGTTGCCTGTTCCAACGACCTAAACAAGGAGTTCTTGTATGACCGCCAGCGCTTATCGGCGAACCAGGATTTTTTCCGTGCTCGGGGCCCTGGGTTTTGCCCTGGCCTCGCCCGCTTTTGCCGGCCTGCCACCGTCCATCAACGGTGAGCCGATGCCTTCACTGGCACCCATGCTGGCCAAAGTAACGCCGGCGGTGGTGAATATCTCGACGAAGACCCGCGTGCATGCACGCGATCCGTACTTCGAGCTGTTCGGCAATCAGGGTGTACCGCGCCAGCGCGTGGAGCAGAGCCTGGGCTCGGGCGTGGTCATCGATGCCGATAAAGGCTATGTGCTGACCAATCACCATGTCGTGGGGGGCGCGGACGATATCACGGTGACGCTGCAGGATGGTCGCGACTTCAAGGCGAAGTTGCTCGGCAGCGACCCGGAAACGGACGTGGCGGTGCTGCAGATTCCGGCTGAGCGGTTGCAGGCGCTGCCGATCGCGGATTCCGCGCAGCTGCGTGTCGGTGACTTCGTGGTGGCTGTGGGCGATCCCTTCGGTCTCGGGCAGACGGCGACATCGGGCATGGTCTCGGCGCTGGGTCGTTCGGGGCTGGGCAAGGGCTTCCAGAACTTCATCCAGACCGATGCCTCGATCAATCCCGGCAATTCCGGTGGCGCGCTGGTGAACCTGCGCGGCGAGCTGGTCGGCATCAACTCGATGATCTTCAGCCCCTCCGGCGGCAACGTCGGCATCGGCTTCGCCATTCCGACCGACCTGGCCAGCGGCGTGATGAAGCAGTTGCTGTCTTACGGCAAGGTGCGACGCGGGAATCTCGGCGTGGAGGTGCAGGACATCACGCCACGCATCGCCCAGGCGCTTCGGTTGAAGGACGCTAACGGGGCGGTGGTCACGCGTATCAACGACGGCTCACCGGCGGAGGGCGCGGGGCTGCAGACCGGTGATGTGCTCACCGCGATCGACGGCAAGGCCGTGCGCTCGGCGCAGGACGTACGCAATACCGAAGGCCTGCTGCCGCTGGGCGCGAAGGTGAAGCTCTCGGTGCAGCGTGAGGGTGCGTCGCGGGATGTGGAGGCGACGATTGCTGCGGTTGCCATCACTTCCGTCGATGGTGGGAAGGTGGATCCGCGGCTGGCTGGGGTGACCTTGAGCGATCTCACGGCGGATCAGAAAGTGGGTGGGTTGTTTGGGGTGGTGTTGAGTGGGGTGAGCCGTGGGTCAGTGGCGGCGGCCGCGGGGTTGAAGGATGGGGATGTGGTGGTGGGGATCCAGCAGCGGCGGGTGGGGTCGGTGAAGGCGTTGCCGGTGGGGCGTGGGTTGGGTGGCGGGCAGCTGTTGTTGACGGTGGTTCGTGAGGGATCTGTGTATTACGCCGTCCTGTAGCGCCTGATCGCTCTTTGTGGGAGCACCTCATCGCTCTTTGTGGGAGCACCTCATCGCTCTTTGTGGGAGCACCTCATCGCCCTTTGTGGGAGCCGCTTCAGCGGCGATGCTTTCCGGCCTGAGAGCATCGCCGCTGAAGCAGCTCCCACACAAAAGCCGGCAATCCCAAAGGCCAGGCAGGTCTTACTGTGGGAGCCGCTTCAGCGGCGATGCTCCTCTGCCGCACCGCCACAATCCCCCGACAGCCTACGTTCTGTTTCCCCCCGGCAGGATGCGGATTGACGTCAAAGGATGCGCCCGGGCCTTCAATAGCCCACAATTGCGCCCCAATGCCCAACCCCGCTTCCGTCCCGAGGTTCTTGCCGTCCATGTCTCTCCGTCTTGCGCGACTGTTTACCGCCACGCTGATCGGCCTTAGCGCCTCTGCAACCCTTTTCGCCGCCGATACCGCCCTCGTGTGGCGTGGCGATATCACCACCGCGCGCGGCGTGGTCATCGACGTCGCCAAGGCCTGGGAGAAATCCGGAAAGGGCAAGTTCGAGCTGCAGCCCTTCAATACGGCCTCCGGTATCGACGCTGTCGTCAAGGGCTCGGCCGATATCGCCGGCTCCGCGCGTCCGGCGGTCGGCGCTGCCGAGCAGTCGCTCACCTTCACGCCGGTGGCATGGGACGCCCTGGTCATGGTGACCTACCCGTCCAACCCGGTGAGCAACATCACGCTCAAGCAGCTCCATGAGATCTACATGGGGCACATCACGAACTGGAAGGACCTGGGCGGCGCCGATGCCCCGATCAACCTCTACGCCGTGGCCAGCCCGGCCGATGGCGTGGAATACAGCATGCGTCGCCTGCTGTTCGGACGCGGCAACCAGCCCGTCGCCGCACCGCGTCTCTACGTCAACGTGGCCAAGCTCGAAGAGGGCGTGACCCTCGACAAGCAGGGCCTTGGCGCGACGACGCTCGCGGGCGTGGCCTCGAACAAGAAGGTGAAGATCCTGCAGATCGATGGCGTCACGCCGTCGGCCTCGACGGTCGCCAGCGGCGCGTACGTGCTGTACACCGAGATCTACCTGGTCACCAACGACACCAACCCGAAGTCCGCCGAGATCAAGGAATTCCTTTCCTTCGTCACCTCGGGCACGGGCAGCTCCCTGCTCCGCTCGCATAGCCTCGTGCCTTACGCCGATGGCGCCTCGCTCGCTTCGGGCGATGCCGCCCGTCGCGCAACGATCGCTTCCACTGTCGGCACGCGTGCCAACGTGGGTCAGGCAATGACCACCGCGCCGACCGTCGCTGCTGCCGCTCCGGCGGAAGCCGCGAAGGAAGTCGCTGTCGCCAAGGCCGAGACCAAGGGCAAGGGCGCCAAGGTCGCGAAAGAGGCCAAGGGCTCGGTCGCTACCACCGCCGAGCCGTCGCAGTTCGCCAAGGTCGTCGCCAGCGTCAGCACCTCGGCGCACATGGGCTTCGCCGGCGTCCACGCGGAAGCCTTCTCGGTCTCCGATAACGCCAAGGTCGGCGGCAAGTTCGCCAAGGTTCTGGCTGACGCCGTCACGGTGAAGGGCAAGCTGGCTGCGAAGCCGGCTGCTCCGATCGACAGCTCGGAGAAGTCCAACAGCATCGCGACGCCGAAGGTGAGCGAGGCGAAGCCGGCCGCGGCGAAGGCTGCGGTTGCTGCCGCCAGGCCGGAAGCCAAGGCTTCCATGACGGCCATGACCCGGGAAGCGAAGAAGCCGGCCGCTGCCGCTGCGTCGCACACTTATAAGGTGTCGGCCGGTGACACGCTCTACTCCATCGCCAAGAAGAACGCCGTGGACGTGAACCAGCTGCGCGCCATGAACGGCCTGAAGGACAACAACGTCCATGCAGGCCAGGTGCTCAAGGTGAGCGCACGCTGAGCCCTATGGCCGTCCGCGCCGTCTCACTCGACCTCGACGATACCCTGTGGCCGGTTCTACCGGCCCTTATCGAGGCCGAGCACGTCGTCGACCGCTGGCTCAGGCAACACCATCCCGACGTCGCCAACGCATGGCCCATCGAGGCCATGCGTGAGCTTCGCGAAAAGATCGCCCGCGACAACACCCATCTTTCCCACGACTTCAGCGAACAGCGCCGGATGACCATCCGCGCCGCCTTCGCACACTGCGGCATCGACGATGCCCCGGTGGACGAGCTGTGGCGGCTCTACTTCGCCGCCCGCAACAACGTGGAGCTCTACCCCGACAGCCTGGCGGCCCTGGAGCGTATCGCGCACTGCGTGCCTATCGTCAGCATCTCCAACGGCAATGCGGATCTCGAGATCATCGGCCTGCACCATCTCTTCCATACGCGCATCAGCGCGGGCGGGCTGGGCGTGGCCAAGCCGGATCCCCGCATTTTTCTTGCTGCGGCCGAAGCGCTGGGTATCGAGCCGGGCGAGATTGTTCACGTCGGTGACGATCCGCTGCTGGACGTACTCGGCGCACGTGAGGCTGGACTGCGCACCGTCTGGCTCAATCGCACGGGTGAGGTGTGGTCGCATGGACCTGCGCCCGACCTGGAATTTCCCGATATGACGCATTTAGCCGATTGGGTTGAAGCGTCGGCGCTTACGGACAGTTAGAATAGCGACTCACTGATTGCAACAATCCATCGACGCGGTTGCCAACGACCGCGAGGCACGGGAGGCCTGATGTCGCCGCTGATCGAACGCAAGACCGGGAAACGTACTGCCATCGCTATCGAGACGGTCGACATGGCCGGCATGGCTGCGGCCGAAGAGCGGCTCGGGGCTGTGCACAAACAGTGGCTGGTATCGACGGCCTTTCGTCCGACGCCGGGCGCCGTGCTCGTGCTGCCCGACGTCAAGGGCACCATCTCCCGCATTCTTGTCGGCGTCGATCGCACCGATGCCATCGGCGCACTGGGCTCCCTGCCCACCCGTCTTCCCGAAGGCCTGTACGAGCTCGCCGAAGAGGGCGTGATCGAAGACCGCGACCTGCTCGCGCTCGGCTGGGCGCTCGGCGCTTATCGTTTCGACCGTTACCGTGGCCGCACACGTCCGATCGCACAGCTGGTCGTCGACGCCGCCACGCTGCGCTCGGTGCAGCCGGCGATCGATGCCACCACCGAAGTGCGCGACCTGGTCAACACGCCCACCGAAGACATGGGCCCGGAACACCTTTCCGCCGCCATCCGCGCTCATGCCGAAGAACACAAGGCAAAGGTGCAGGAATGGGTAGGCGACGAACTCCTCGCCGCGAACTTCCCGACCATTCATGCCGTAGGCCGCGCCAGCCATCGCGCGCCGCGCATGATCGAGCTCACCTGGGGCAAGAACTCCAACCCGAAGCTGGTGATCATCGGCAAGGGCGTGTGCTTCGACACCGGCGGTCTCGACATCAAGCCGGCGGACGGCATGCGCTGGATGAAGAAGGACATGGGCGGCGCGGCGCACGCGATCGCACTCGCCGGCCTGGTGATGAAAGCGCGCCTGCCGGTGCGCCTCACCCTGCTGGTTCCTGCCGTCGAGAACGCCATCGCCGGTAACTCGATGCGCCCGGGCGATGTCATCAAGACGCGCGCAGGCCACACGGTGGAAGTGGACAACACCGACGCCGAAGGTCGCCTGGTGCTCTGCGACGCTATCGCCTATGCGGTGGAGCAGGCACCGGACCTCATCGTCGATTTCGCAACGCTCACCGGCGCCGCACGCGTGGCACTCGGCCCCGAGCTGCCCGCCCTGTTCACCAACCGCGACCAGCTCGCCGACCACGTGATCGGCGCAGCGGAACTCGTCGGCGATCCCCTGTGGCGTTTGCCGCTGTGGCGCCCGTACCGTCGCATGCTGGAATCGTACGTCGCGGACTTCGCCAACGCCGGTCCGTCGCGTCACGCCGGAGCGATTACGGCTGCGTTGTACCTCGAACGCTTCGTGCCCGAGAGCCAGAACTGGATGCACCTGGACACGTACTCGTGGAACGACACCGACCGCCCGGCGCATCCGCGCGGTGGTGAAGCGCAGGGCCTGCGTGCCTTCTACCGGTTCCTCTCCGAGCGTTATTCCTAAAAAGCCCCTTTGGGGAGCCCCTTGTGGGAGCCGGCTATTGCCGGCGACTGTGGGAGCCGGCTACGCCGGCGATTGTGGGAGCCGGCTACGCCGGCGATTGTGGGAGCCGGCTATGCCGGCGATCCCGCGACAGCGGGCAAGGTTCACGCAACTTGGCTATCGCCGCTGAAGCGGCTCCCACACGAAGCAGGCGTATCGCACCTTGTAGGAGCCGGCTACGCCGGCGATTGTGGGAGCCGGCTATGCCGGCGATCCCGCGCCAGCGGGCCAGATTCTCGCAACCTGGCTATCGCCGATGAATCGGCTCCCACACGAAGCAGGCGTATCGCACCTTGCAGGAGCCGGCTACGCCGGCGATCCCGCGCCAGCGGGCCAGATTCTCGCAATCTGGCTATCGCCGATGAATCGGCTCCTACAGAGAGCGGCGCGGCGATTATTCTTCGGGTTCGCTTTTGACAGCGTCTGCCGCTGCGTCGATCGCCTCAGCGCGCTGCTTCTTCATCGCGATCACCGCGCGTAGATTCCGCTCCAGCTCGGCGAGCGACAGTGGGAAATAAGCGTCGTCTTGATCGCTCACCTCCCAGCTATGCAGTCGCTTCGTTGAAGCCGCCACACCGCAGGCCACCAATGCCACGCGCACCTCATCCGGATCCAGATCCGTCGCCTGCAGAATCAGCTGCCAAAGCCAGTTCATGCGCTGCGGATCGACACCCCGCGTCATCGGCGGGCGCGTGTATTCGCGCGAAGGCGCTTCGAAATCGCTCATGAGATGTCCCCGCTTTTGGCCCGTACGGCCGGGAGTATGACAAAAATAATGTAGAAGCCGATTCATCGGCGATGTGGGAGCCGATTCATCGGCGATCCCGCGGCAGCGGGCCAGGTTTCGGCAAGCACCCAAGTCGCCGATGAATCGGCTCCTACAACGGGCACTGCGGTATCGTGGGGGTTGGACTGCACAGGACTCCCCGCCATGCGTCGCACGCTCCTCGCCCTCGCCCTCGCCCTGCTCTGCACCGCCACGCCGCTCCTCGCCGACGACACGCCGGCGATCAAGGATCTCGGCCCGCGCCTCGAGCACGTCGACTACCCCTATCCGGTCACGATGTTCAACGTGAAAAGCCAGGGACAGTCCCTCGAGATGGCCTACATGGACATCAAACCGGATAAGCCGAACGGGCGCACCGCCGTTCTCCTGCATGGCAAGAATTTCTGCGGCCCGTATTGGCAGGCGACCGCCGAGCATCTCCGTGTCGCGGGCTATCGCGTCGTCATTCCCGATCAGATCGGCTTCTGCAAATCGTCGAAGCCACGCGGCTACCAGTACGGCATCGCCCAGCTCGCCGCGAACACGCACGCGCTATTGGCGAGCCTCGGCGTGGACAAGGTCACCGTCGTCGCCCATTCGATGGGCGGCATGATCGGCGCGCGCTATGCGCTGATGTACCCGCAGGGAGTGGAGAAGCTGGTGCTGGTCGACCCGCTCGGCCTGGAAGACTGGAAGGCCAAGGGCGTGCCGTGGCGTAGCGTCGATGACTGGTATACGAGCGAGATGAAGACCTCGTACGCCAGCATCCGCGCGTACCAGTTGAAGAGCTATTACGACGGTAAGTGGAAGTCCGACTACGACCGTTGGGCGGTGATGCAGGCCGGCATGTACGAAGGCAGCGGCCGTGAGGCGGTCGCGTGGGCTGGCGCGCTCACCTACGACATGATTTTCTCGCAGCCTGTGGTCTACGAGTTTCCCGATATCCGTGTACCGACGGTGTTGATCATCGGGCAGGCGGATCGTACGGCTATCGGTAAGGACGCCGCGCCAGCGTCGGTGCAGGCAACGCTGGGCGATTACGCAAAGCTAGGCAAGGAGGCGGCCGCGAAGATTCCCGGAGCGAAGTTGATTCCGCTTGAGGGGTTGGGGCACGCGCCGATGATCGAGGCGCCGGAGCGGTTCTATCAGGCGATGGATAAAGCGCTGTAACGCTCTTTCTTTGTGTGGGAGCCGCTTCAGCGGCGAAAGGCATCGCCGCTGAAGCGGCTCCCACATGGAGCGGGAGGCATCGCCGCTGAAGCGGCTCCCACAGGGAGCGGGAAGCATCGCCGCTGAAGCGGCTCTCACCGTTACTGGACGAACGAGATTTCGCGCTGCACAGGGCGGATGACATAGCCGACGGGCATCCACCCTGCACTGCCGGGCGCCAGCGAAACGGTTTCGAAAAGCACCGCGCGGGTGAACTGCGCAACGAAGATCACGTTGAGGTAATCGCCGGCGGGCAATCCCACGGGATCACGCACACGGGTGACTTCAAACCACTCCCGCCCGGTCAGCGCTCCGCGGTCGAGACGAATCTTCCGCAAATACCGGACCCAGTCCGAACGCGGCACCAGCCGCTGCATCATCGCGCCGGCTTCGAGCCACATGGCGTCGGGACGGCGGGCGTTGGATAGCTGCACCCAGTGGGTGGCGTTGGCGACGGCGTTGTCGAGCGAGTTCGGCTGGGGGCCAAGGCGCGGTTCGTGGGCGACGGTGAGCATCGCGCCGAAGGCGTTCGTGCCCGTCAGCCGGGGCGCCGGGACTTTTCGTGCAACTGCGCTCGCCGGGGCCATGGGATGCCTCCACCTTATGTGGAGTCCAGCTTCCGGCGCTCGGGCGGCCCTGCCAAGTCAGCCGGATGGAGTACCGCGCATGGTGGGGGTGCGCATGGTGGGGGTGCGCATCGCCATAGCTGTGTGTGGGAGCCGCTTCAGCGGCGATCCCGCGGCAGCGGGCTGGGCTTTGGCGAGCACCCTATCGCCGCTGAAGCGGCTCCCACAGGGGGCCTCTCACAGGGGCCTCTCATATGGGGCCTCTCACAGGGGGCTCCCACGGGGGGCTCTCACAGGGGCTCCCACAAGGTGCGGAGCCGGTCTGGAGCACCTGGCCTTAGCGGCGGCCGAAGGCCAGGACTTCGGAGGTGTAGGTCTCGACGACGAGGCTGAACGGCTGACTGGCCTCGTTGAAGAGGACCGCGCGGTGCCGCAGCAGCTCGTGGGGGATCGCGAGGGGGCCTTTAACCGACGGGGGCAGCGCCGCTTCCATCTCCCAGCCCTGGGGCAGGGGTGACCAGAGCAGGTCCGCGCTGATGGTCTGGCGGCGGAAATGCAGCGGCTGGACGACCTTACCGAACGGCTGGTCAGTGCTGTCGAGGATCTGGTTCATTTCCGGGGTGAGGCGGGACGGGACGTACCAGTTGTCCGCTTCGGAAAGGATGTGCTCACCGCAGGCCAGCTGGACCCGGCGGTACTTCACCGGTTCGTCCGGGCCGATCCCGAGGGTTTGCCGGTCGGCGTCCGGGAGTGGCTTGTCCTGCCCTTTCACGCGACGGGCGAGGATCTTGGCGTCACCGGCCAGGGCGTGATCGCTGCACCAGCGCTCCAGCGTGAGCGTGGCGCTCGGGTGGCTGAGCAGATCGGCGTTCAACGTTTCCAGCAGCGCCAGCGCCTGCGTGCGCGAGGTGACGTCGTCACTGAATGGCTCGCGTGCCTGTACCGACGGCGCCGAGGTGGCGGCCATGACGGCAAGACTTCCGGCGGCGATAAAGGTGCGCGTGCTGCTCATGAGTTTCATTCGGTCCATGACGTTGGTGCAGAAAAAGTCTGAAGCGGTTGCGAGGTGACTTTCTGTAGGAGCCGATTCATCGGCGATCCCCGCGGTAGCGGGGTTTAAGGATACCGCTAGCACCTTTTCGCCGATGAATCGGCTCCTACAAGGGCACAGGCATTTACAGGCCTTTGGCGGCTTGGGCGACGGCGCGGAACAGTGCGCGGCCTTTGTTCATGGTTTCTTCCCACTCGGCGGCCGGGTCGGAGTCGTAGACGACGCCGCCGCCGGCCTGCACGTGCAGGCGGCCGTCCTGGATCACGGCGGTGCGGATGGCGATGGCGGTATCCGCGTCGCCCCACCAGCCGAGCCAGCCGATGGCGCCGGCGTAGATGTTGCGCTTGAACGGCTCCAGCTCCTGGATGATTTCCAGCGCGCGAATCTTCGGTGCACCGCTCACGGTACCGGCCGGGAACGTCGCCTTGATGACATCCATATACGAAAGGTCGTCGCGAATATCGCCTTCGACCTGGGACACGATGTGCATGACGTGCGAGTAGCGCTCGACCACGAAGGACTCGGACAGCTCCACCGTGCCCGTCTTGCTCACGCGACCGACGTCGTTGCGACCGAGGTCGATCAGCATGAGATGCTCGGCACGTTCCTTCGGATCGGCGAGCAGCTCGGTTTCCAGCGCCACGTCTTCCGCTTCGTCGGCACCGCGACGGCGCGTGCCGGCGATCGGACGCAACACGACGCGACCGCCCTTCAAGCGCACCAGGATCTCCGGCGACGAACCGACGATCTGGGTCGGGCCCATGTCGATGAAGAACATGTACGGCGACGGATTCATCGCGCGCAACGCACGATAGACGTCCACGGGCCGCGCGTTGAAACCGACGCTGAGACGCTGCGATGGCACGACCTGGAAGATGTCGCCGGCGCGGATGTATTCCTGCGCCTTGCGCACCACGGCCTCGTACTCCTCGCGGGTGAACGAGGATTTAAAATCGGATTCGTCGATCGCCGCCGGCTGCAGCATCTGCGGGTACGACACGCCACCCTGGCGCAGGCGAAACGCGAGCGCATCCAGACGGCGCGAGGCATCGGCATAGGCCTGCGGCTTCGACGGATCCGCATGCACGATGAGGAACAGGCGACCCTTGAGGTTATCGAACACCGCCACTTCATCGGCGAGCATCAGCAGCACATCGGGCGTGCCGATCTCGTCGCGCTTGTCCCACTGGGCGAGGCGCTTTTCGATATAGCCGATGGTTTCGAAACCGAAGTAGCCAACGAGACCGCCGGTGAAGTCGGGCAGGCCCGGCAACTTGGGCACGTCGTACTGTTTGCGCAGCACTTCGATCTCGGCAAGCGGATCGTCGAGATGACGACGCTCGACGACTTCCCCACTCTCCTCCACTTCCAGCTCATGCCCACGCAGGCGATACACCCGCCGCGCCGGCAAACCGATGATGGAATGGCGCCCCCAGGTAGCACCGCCCTCGACCGATTCGAAGAGGAAGGTATACGGGCCATCGGCCAGCTTCAGATACACCGACAGCGGCGTATCGAGGTCGGAAAAGACCTCGCGCACCAGCGGAATGCGCGTATGGCCCTGCGCGGCGTAAGCATCGAATTGTTCGCGGGAGATCATTCGGGGCGTCGAATCGGGTGGGGTGACCGGGGATTGTAGCCTTCTGTGGAAGCCGATTCATCGGCGATGCTCCCTGTGGGAGCCGCTTCACCGGCGATGCCCTCTGTGGGAGCCGCTTCAGCGGCGATGCCCTCTGTGGGAGCCGCTTCAGCGGCGAATGGGGTTCGCCGCAACCTGGCTATCGCCGCTGAAGCGGCTCCCACAGAGGGCTAGGCGAGGCGCTGCCTTGGCAGGCCTTTGAGGTGCAGCGTAAACGCCACGCCACCCTCGATATTTCTTGCGCTGGCACTGCCCTGGTGCCGCTCGGCAACCAGGCGGACCACGTAGAGCCCCAGGCCAAGATGCGGCGCATCCCCTGGCGTGGCCTTGTCGCGCAGGCTCACCAGCGAGTCGAACAGGCGCCCCTGCATGGCGGCCGGCAGCGACGGCCCCTCGTTGGCCAACTCGACATCGGCACCCTCGGCGGTCAGCACGAGCGTGATGCGCAGCCAGCCGCCCGGTGGCGTGAAAGACAAGGCGTTGTCGAACAGCTTGTCCAGCGCCTGCGCGATCAGCTCCGGGGAAACGTGCATCGGCACCGCCCCCGGCGGCAGCACCGCTTCGAGCGTGCGATCGCCGGCCAGGCCGCGATACCCATCAGCGCAACCGCGCACGATGTCCGCGAGGTTCACGTCCTCCGCTTCCGCCGACGCGATCGCGCGTTCCATGCGGCTGGCTTCGCTCATGGCGCGAACCAGGGCACCGAGACGGGCCACGCCATCGCGGGCACGGGCAAGGTAGGGCTCGGCTTCCGGAGGAAGACCGGCGTGGTCGAGGTTATCCAGCGAGGATTTCACGATCGCCAGCGGCGTATTCAGTTCGTGCGAAAGCTTGGACGCCAGCGTGCGCAGGTAGTCCGTGTAACCGCCGACCACTTCGAACAACCGCGCGAAACTGCGTGCAAGGTCGCCGAGCTCGTCCGTGGCATCGATCAGCGGGAACGGGCCATCCAGACGGCCGTCGTTGTCCTGCGCACGCTCGGCGGCATTGCGCAGGCGACGCAGGCGGAAGGTCAGTCGCGTGGCGAACAACAACAGCACGCCGCCGGCGATCAGCAGCACGGCGAAACTGGTCAGCAGCAGGCCGAACAGCGCGCGGTTGGCGAGCAGGGGCACGGAACGACTGGGCTGCTCAAGTAGCACCACGCCATGCAGCTTGCCGCCGCTCTGGATCGGCAACGCCGCGGCGAGCACCACGCTGCCGCGCGATTCACCCGCGCGCCAGGCAGTGGCAGGCTTACCTTGAAGCGCTTCGCGCACTTCCGGCAGGTCGAGACGCGGCGCGTCTTCCGCCCAACCACCTTCGTCATCCAGCCGCGTCGCCAGCAACGAGCGATATACCAGCGAAGCGAACCAACCCGGCCTCTCGGAGGCGGGAAGATCCGGCAGATCGAGCTTGCCGCTCTGCGCCATCAGCCAGGCGTCGGGTGAGAGCACGCGCACACGCACGCCGTCCGGCGCCAGCCGCGCCAGCTCCTGCGAAAGCGGTGCGGAGAAGTCGAGCAACGGGCGCGCTTCGGCGGTGAGCGGCTCGCTGTCGCCATCGGCGGCCAGATGCACGCCGAGGCCGAAACGATCCAGGCGCAGTCCACGCGGCAGGCGGAACTCCGCGCGGAAGCCGCTGCCGTCTTCCTGCCACTGCGCATTGATCCGATCGGGCAGCACACCGGCCTCAGGATCAAGCGCGATGGCGGTGGTCGCGCCGGGCGCGGCACTGGCCATGAGGTAACGCTGCGCGTCGTCCGCGCTGGCGATGGAGATGATGAGGTGGTCGGCGTTGAGCGCGAGGCGATCGTCCGCATCCGCACGGCGGCGATGCGTGGCGCGCACGTCGATGTAGAAATACAGCCAGCGATCATCTTCGGCGAGCATCACGCGAGTGTTCTTGCCGAAGTTCTGCGCCCAGGGACTCAGCGAAGCCCAGTCATCGGCATAGCCATCCATGGTGATGGCGGTGGGCGTGTGCTGCACGTACCAGGCATTACCCGCCGGCGGCAGCGGTGCGTCGACCACCACGAGACTGCGCGCCAGCGCTCGCCCGGAAGCCACCAGCGCCTGCGCCTGGCCTTCGCGCAGCAGCGTTTCCATCTGCCGCACGTAAAGCCACCCAGCCACGGGGAGTGCCAGCGTGCAAAGCGCGACAAGGAGAAGTTTCTGCCGAAGAGTCATACACAAACGCGCCGTTGTAGGAGCCGACTCATCGCCGATGTGGGAGCCGATTCATCGGCGATCCCGCGGCAGCGGGCAAGGTTGCCGCCAGCACCCATCGCCGCTGAAGCGGCTCCCACAAAGGGCACCCTCAAGAGGTCCAACGGTACCCCACACCATGCACCGTCTCGATCGCATCGAACTCCGGCGCCAGCGCGATGAACTTCTTGCGGATGCGCTTGATGTGCGAGGTGATGGTGGCGTCGTCCACCACCAGCTCCGCTTCGCGCATCAGCTGGTCGCGATTCTTCACGTGACCGGGAAAACGCACCAGCGTGTGCACCATCCAGAATTCGGTGACGGTGAGCGGAATCTCGATACCGTTCCACAAAATACGCATGCGCTCGGACTCGAGCTTCAACGGACCGTGCTCGATCACCGTCTCGCTCGAGGCCGGGGCCTTCAGCGATTCGATGCGACGAAACAGCGCCGCGATGCGCGCCGCGAGCTGGTGCAGGCTGGTGTCCTTGGACAGGTAATCGTCGGCGCCCAGGCGCAGGCCGGAGATGACGTCGAAATCCGAATCCCTCGCCGTGAGGAAGATGATCGGCAGCGTGGCTGACTTGGCGCGCAGTTCGCGGCACAGATCGAAGCCGCCTTCGGGCTCGTCACCCAGACCGATGTCGATGATGACCAGCTCCGGCAGGCGCATGGCGAAGGCCATGGAGGCATCCCCACGCGAGCCGTAGCCGCGGGCCTCGTAGCCGAAGCGATTGAGCGCTTCGACGTAGTTGGCGCGGATGAGGGGTTCGTCTTCGACGATGGCGATGCTGCGGGCCATGGGCATTCCGTTGAGGTGAATCGGCGAGCGAAGGTTCCTATGCGGACGCCCCGGCCGCAAGGCCTTGGTCATGATTGCCCGCGTCTTGCCTCTTCTCGCACTCAGGCCCGGCCCCGGCCTACACGTTTTGTTTGCCCGGGATTTGCCACAAACAGTCTGCGGATTGCCTCAATGCGGACGTTCCGCCCGCCGCCCGTGGCGTTCAACTAGCCATAACGGCGCGTCAATCCGGCGCCGAGGATGTTCAGACCATGAAAACCAAACCCGACGCCGACAACACCGAACTGGAACGCGACTTCGAGCCGCTCCGCGTGGCCCTGGCCATTGGCGCCCTCGTCCTTGGCGTCCTGTTCGGCATGCACTAAAGACGGGAGACTCCTCATGGATCTTTTCGACGACTTCGTGGAACCGGCTATGGAAGGCCTTGGCGCGGCTGGCGCGCATGGAAGTGCGCCAGCCGCCGGGGTGGCGGAGCCCGACCCCGAATGGCTGCCCCTCTAAATTCTGTGGGAGCCGATTCATCGGCGATCCCGCGGCAGCGGGCCCACGCGGCAGCGGAATAGGGTGGCGCTAGCACCCTATCGCCGATGAATCGGCTCCCACCAGGGGCGCGCAGCGCACCCCTTAACAGCCCCCTTATCAGTCGGGGGCTTTTGCCGTTTGCGCGACGACCTGGCCGATCGGCACCAGGTTGGCGGGCGTTGCCTCACCGACGGTGACCGTGCCGGCCATGCCACGGAAGAAGTCGTCGCCGGCCTTGTTCAGCGTGCGGAAGGCGGCAAAGCCGTGCGAGCCTGAGACCCGCGAGCTTTCGCCGTTGTTGAACTGGCCAAATCCAGGGCCATCCGGCGGCGTGATTCCGTCGATGAAGACCGAGCCGCCGAACATCGACGCGGCAACGATATCGCGCATCTCGTTGTTGTATCGACGACGTGCGCGCTGGCCGGCCACGGCGTCGCTGAAATCTTCTTTCAGCGTCAGCCAGTACTGGTTGGCTTGCACGCGCTCAGCCGGCGTGGACTGTGTGTAGGCCTGGATGAAGGCAGGTTCGAAGCGCGGGTCGTGGCGTTCGTCGGCTATCGCCAGCCAGGCGAGACCGAGCGGGCGGTTGGCCGGACCTTCGTCGCCATTGAAGTACATGAGGCCGAGTGAGTACTGCGCCGGCTTGCTCGCCCAGTGGGCGGCGTCGCGCAGGCGTTCGCGCGAGGACGCGTTATGTCCCCGGCCCAGGTCGCGCGCGGCTGCGCAGAAATAGTAGTCACCCGGAAGCAGGCGCTCGAGGCCCTGGGCGCAGCCCTGGATGGTCTTGCGGATCTCCGCCTTGGCATCGGACGGTGTCCGGGCGGGCGATGCCGCATCGGTAGCCGATACGGCACCGGCGACGGTGCAAAGCAAGGCGAGCGCGACGTTACGAAGTGAGTGCATGACCTTCTCCAAAGCAGGTTTCGAGGGAACTTCCTGTGTGCATCAACGTCAATCGGACGGGCGTGCGTTCACCTGGCTGACCGGCACCAGTTCGGCATCGCCGACGAATACGTGGCTATCGTAGCCGTAGAAGTACATGGCCTTCTGCGCCTGCAGCAGGCGCGCGACGCTGAAGCCACTCTGCAACGGCAGGTTGTCCGCCGAGGCGGCCGCGGTGGTGGGCATGAACACGCCGTCGATGAAGACACTGCCGCCGAAGTTCGCCGCCCATTCGAGCTCTTTGTACGCACGATCGAACTGACGCCCCGCGCGCGGTGCCGCCACGGCATCGGCGTAGGTGGTTTTCATGTCGCGCCAATAGGCGTCGGCCTGGGCCAGCTCCTGCGGCGTCGCGTGCTGGTAGGCGGAAATGAAGCCGGGCTCGTAGGCGGGGTCGTGGCGTTCGGCGGCGAGCGCCAGCCACGCCAGGCCGAGCGGGCGGTTCTTCTCGGCGTGGTCGCCATTGAAATACATGACGCCGAGCGCGTACTGCGCCGGCTTGCTGGCCCAGCGGGCGGCGTCTTTCAGGTTCTCGCGCGCCAGGCCCATGTGGCCGCTCCAGTAATCCCGGGCGGCGGCGCAGAAATAGTATTCACCGGGAAGGAAGCGTTCCAGCCCACCCGGGCAGGGCTGCAGCGAGTCGGCAACCTTGGCTTCCTGATTGGGCAGGGGCAAGGGGCGCTGGCCGGCCTGGGCGGCAAAGGCCGTGACGGTGAGTGCTGCGGCAAGACTCAGAACGGACAACGCTTTCATACGTAGATCCTTGGTCTGTGACCCACCCCGAGTCACCATTACCATACCACCCGGTTCGCTTTTTATTCGTGAAATCTTGTTTAGGCGCTTACTTGCCGTCGATGGCCGCGTGCATGCGGCGGATCACGTCGGCGTAGTCCGGGGCGTTGAAGATGGCCGAGCCAGCGACGAAGGTGTCGGCACCGGCCGCCGAAATGGCGCCGATGTTGTCAGGGGTGACGCCGCCGTCCACTTCCAGGCGGATCTTGCGACCGCTGGCATCGATGCGCTCACGCACCTGGCGGATCTTCTCCAGGGCCGAGGGGATGAACTTCTGCCCGCCGAAGCCCGGATTCACCGACATGATCAGGACCATGTCGATCTTGTCCATGACGAAATCCAGCCAGGACAGCGGCGTGGCCGGGTTGAACACGAGGCCGGCCTCGCAGCCTTCGCCCTGGATCAGCTGGATGGTGCGGTCGACATGCTCGCTGGCTTCGGGATGGAAGCTGATGCTGCGCGCGCCGGCCTTGGCGAAGTCCGGCACGATGCGGTCCACCGGCTTGACCATGAGGTGCACGTCGATGTGCTCGGTAATGCCGTAGTCACGCAGCGCCTTGAGCACCATCGGGCCGATGGTGAGGTTGGGCACGTAGTGGTTGTCCATCACGTCGAAATGCACCCACTGCGCACCGGCGTCGAGCACCTTGCGCGTGTCCTCACCCAGGCGGGCAAAGTCAGCCGAGAGGATGGACGGGGCGATAACGGGGCTCTGCTTGGACATGATCGATACCGTTTCTAGGAGGATTCGGAGGACTAGAGACTTCGGAGGACTAGAGACTAATGTGGGAGCCGCTTCAGCGGCGATGCTCTTGCCATGTACTGGCCCGCTGCCGCGGGATCGCCGATGAATCGGCTCCCACAGGAGATGGGGGCCAACCGACAGAAGATGGGGGCCAACCGAAGCGTGATCCAGTGGGCCGTGTATTTCCAGCAGAAGCACGTGTATTTCCGGTAGAAGCACCGCCCCCCCCTGTGGGAGCCGCTTCAGCGGCGATGCTCTTATTTAAAGCCCCGCTCCGCCTTGATCCGCTCATAAGCCGCATTGATCTCGCTCGCCCGCGACTCCGCACGCCGGCGCATATCTTCCGGCAGGTCGCCAAGCCGGTCCGGATGGTGCTCCGAAATCAGCTTTCGATACGCGCGCTTGATCGCGCGGTCGTCGCTATCACGCTGGATGCCGAGCACGGCATACGGATCCGGCCCCTGCGCACTGCGCTGTGGCGGCACGTAGCCGCCACCGGGGCGACCCTGACCACCGCCGTACGAGCGGCCGCTGGTGTTGGCGTTCCAGGCGTAGCCCTTCATCGCCATGAGCGCCATCAGCTCCATGTCGCTCACGCGCAGGGCGAAGGCGAGCTGGCGCAGGATGGCCATCTTCTCCGGCGACGGGCTGCCCTCGGCGAGCACCGTCTCGATCACGACGTCGATCACCGGGAAGGCATGGTCGCGGCGATGGCCGACCCACTGGCGCAGCTCGTCGATCACTTCGGCGGCGTTGAACTCGGGCTGCTTGCCCTCGTTGAACGCGCCGACCGCGATCGCGCGCTGGTCCTGGTCCAGGCCCATGCGCGCCATGAGGCGTTCGGCAATGGCGATCTCGGCTTCGGAGATGCGTCCATCGGCCTTGGCCACCGCGCCGATCAGCGCGAACAGCGGCGAGATGTAGCCGCCTTGCGCAGGGGCACGCCGGCGCTGGCTCTGCTGGCGGCTGGCGTCGAACATGAAGCCGAGCGCGCCGCCAATGAGGGCGCCGAGCAGGTTGTGGGTTAACCAGAAGCCCCCGAAGAGGCCGATGAACGTAGCGAAGAAATTCATGGAGCCGCTCTGGAAGGGATCTGCACGGAGAACCACTGGGCCAGCTGGTCCAGTTCCGCGTCGGTAAGGGGGCCGGTAGCCGCGCGCATCACGGGGATGTCGCGGCGGCCGTCACGGTACTGGCGCAATGCTTCGCGCAGGTAATCGAGTTTCTGCCCGGCCAGGTTGGGCGCGCCGGGAATCCGTGCCATGCCGTCTTCACCATGGCACGCCGCGCACAGCCCGAGGCGCGCCGGCTTCGTGGGCGGCGTCGCAAGGACAGGGGCGGATAGGGCCAGGGCAAGCGCCGCGGTCGTCAGGATTCGCATGGCAGGGCAATGGGGGCAGTAACCGTAAATTCTAGCAGGCCAATCGCCACAGGCCCTGTGAGCCCCGTCGATGCTGGGGCCTGTTGATGCTGGGGCCTGTTGATGCTGGGCCCTGTGCTGGGCCCTGCTTTGTGTGGGAGCCGCTTCAGCGGCGATTGGGTGCTTGCCTCGGCCTGCCCCGCTGCCGCGGGATCGCCGCTGAAGCGGCTCCCACAATCGCCGATGAATCGGCTCCCATAGCTACAGCAGTTACAATAGACGGCTCGAACCGCCTTACCGGAGTCCCCGCCGTGCCTACGACCCTGAGCCAATCCGACCTGCCCGGCCTGGACCTCATCCATCGCGGCAAGGTCCGCGACGTCTATGCCCTGCCGGGCAACCGCCTGCTCATGGTGGCGACGGACCGGCTCTCGGCGTTCGACGTGGTGCTGCCCGACCCGATTCCGGGCAAGGGCGAGATGCTCACGCAGATCTCCAACTTCTGGTTCGGCAAGACCGCGCACATCATTCCGAATCACCTCACCGGCGAAGACGTCGCCTCGGTGCTGCCGGCCGGCGTCGATGCCGCGCTGTACGCGAAGCGCGCCGTGGTGACCAAGCGGCTGAAGCCAGTGCCGGTCGAAGCCATCGCCCGCGGCTACATCATCGGCTCGGGCTGGAAGTCGTATAAGGCCACCGGCGACATCTGCGGCATCAAGCTGCCCGAAGGCTTGCAGATGGCCGCGAAACTCCCGGAGCCGATCTTCACCCCGTCGACCAAGGCCGCCGTCGGCGATCACGACGAGAACGTCAGCTTCGACGCCGTCGTCGCGCTCGTGGGCGAGGACATGGCCAACGCCGTACGCAAGGCTACGCTCGAGATCTACGCCTGGGCCGCGGCCTACGCTGCCGAGCGCGGCGTGATCATCGCCGACACCAAGTTCGAGTTCGGCACGGACGAGAACGGCGTGCTGCACATCATGGACGAGATGCTCACCCCGGATTCCTCGCGCTTCTGGCCGGCCGACGAATACAAGGTGGGCATCAGCCCGCCCAGCTACGACAAGCAGTTCGTCCGCGACTATCTCGAGCAGATCGGCTGGAACAAGACGCCGCCCGCACCGAAGGTGCCGGAGAACGTTATCGACGGCACCGCGGCGAAGTACGCCGAGGCGCTGGATAAGCTCGCGGGCATCCGACTGGACTAAGCTCTCGTCAGACGGTTCTTACGGGGGTACGACCATGCGCGACGCAGCCACCTGGTTCGACAACTACGCGGCGGATCACCAGAATCCGACGAATCGGCTGATCCACTGGATCTGCGTGCCGGCGATCACCTGGACGGTCGTCGCGCTGATCTGGCTGATTCCCGTGCCGGGCTGGCTCGGGCGTCCGGGCCTGTGGGCCGTACTGGCGATGTTCCTGGCCTTCTGCTTCTACTACTACCGGCTGTCGCGGAAGATCGGACTGGCCATGGCCGGCGCCTTCCTCTCGCTGGCGCTGATCACCGATTCGCTCTACCGCAGCATCGGTAGCAGCGGCCTGCTCTGGCTGGCCGTCGGCGTCTTCGTGGTGGCCTGGATCGGCCAGTTCATCGGGCACAAGATCGAAGGCAAGCGCCCCTCGTTCCTGACCGACCTGCAATACCTGCTGATCGGTCCGGCGTGGCTGATGAGCAAGGCGCTCAGCCGCTTCGGCGCGGCGTACTGACGGAAGCAACGTGACCCAACCCCTCCTGACCTTCCTCTCCGCCCTCATCTGGTGGGTGATCTACTCCAGCGCCGCCGCCGTGATCCCTGCCCTTATTGTCTGGGGCGCCCTGCGCTTCCTCGAGAAGACGCCGGTGGTGTTCAACCGCGCCTACATGGCCAGCCTGCTCTGGGCACTCATAGCGGTGCTTACCGGCGGCCTGGTGATCGCCGCCCAGCACGGCCAGGCGCCAGGCCAGTCGGTCTTCGTCCTGCCCTGGATGCGTGCCTCGCTGGTGCTGGACATGCTGATCGGTGCCTTCCTGATCTGGCGGCTGGTGCCGCGGATCGATGCGCGCCGGGTCAAGCCGACCAGCGCCTGCATGGCCGTGGCGCTGGTCATGGTGGTGGCGATGGTGATCGGAACGACGATTCATCGGTAAATCGATAGGGAATCCCTATCGATTCGATGCGAACCATCAGTTGGACGCGGGACTCGCCATCCCCATAATGAGAGTCATTCTTATTGGGAGCGTCCGGCCATGGCCAGGAAGATCAAATATGCGGCGACGCACTTCAGCATCGCCTTTTCGATGAGTTACGCGGTTAACCAGAACGTGGCCCTCAGCGCCATCGTCGGTATCGCCGAGCCGCTGGCCTTTGCCTTCGGCCGGGAAGTGGCCCGCGAAACCCGTAACGGCCTGCAGCTAGCGCCCGCCACCTGAGCGCGCATTCGCGTCGGTGACGGCGCGGGTAAAACCCTCGAACGGGATGTCGGTGATGCCGACCAGCCCGATATGGCTGTTCTCGCCGTCGAGGACGCGACCGGTGACCGGCTGATCGACGTACTGGAACCAATGCGTGCCGACGATGACGCCCGATGCCACGGCGGCATCGACGAAGCGCGCGTAGGCCTTGCCCCGCTCCTCCTCGCTGCCCACGGCGGCGACACCATTGCCGAAAGGCCCACGGTCCGCCGAGCCGAAGTGGAACTCGGTAATCATCACGGGTTTGTCGAGCTTGCGGAACGCGGCCACGTCGAAGCCGTGCTCGGGAAGGTCGGTGTAGGTGTTGATGCTGGTCACGTCGGCATAAGTGGCGCTCGCCTCTTCGGTCTCCGGCGTGCGCACGGCGAGCCGGCCGCCGAGGAAGAGGTGATGCGGATCGGCCTTCTTCAGCGTCTGCGCCACGCTGCGGAAATACTGTCCAGCGTAAAGCTTGAGGAAGGCGATGTAGTCCGCCGCGACGGCGGGATGCGCTTCGCTCGGATCGGGTGCCTTGAAGCCTTTCGCGGCGACCTGGTCCCAGGACGCCGCTTCGACGCCCCACGCTTTGGCGAACGCGCCCGCGTCACCGTGCGCTTTTTTCAGGTACGCGACGAAGGCCTGCTTCGCCGGGCTCTCCGGCCCTTGCGCGAGGCTGCCGACGGCGAGGGCCCAGCGCCCTTGCGGTCCCTGCCCTGCCCACGCCAGTTCGTTGTCAGCGAAGTAACCGAGCAGCCAGGGATCGTCGCGAACGCCCTTCGTCGCCGCGGCGACAGCGGCTTCGGTCGCCTTGAGGAACCGGGGATCGAAGGGATCGGGCATGCGACCCCAGTAGTCGTAGCCGGTGCTGACCGTGTTGAAGTCACCGTGGATAAGCATCGGCACGGTGTAGGCCATGCGGTGGTCGTTCGCGAAACCGGGGTCGCTCCAGTTACCCAGCGTGTTGAAGCGCCAGGCCTTCAGGCGATCGACGCTGCGCTTGCGCCACGCAGCTTCGGGGTTGTTGCCCAGCGTACGCGACACGTTGTTCGCGTAGACATCCCACCAGCGACCGTGGTTCATGCCGTTGTCGCGCTGTGAGCCCGCGTCGCTGCGGCTATCCGACGTCCCGCCGAATTTGCCGTTCGCCGCTGCCGGGTCGGCGAACATGAACTCACGGCCCTGCACATAGGTGCGGCCGTCGGTCATGTTCACGGCGTTCACGCCGAGCGAGAAGAAGGCGTGGCCTTCCGGCGTGACCAGCCACCAGCGATCGCCCTGCTTCTGGGTGTGGAACCAGCCGGTTGTTTGTAATGCGGGTAGGTCCGTGCGACCGCCGAACTTGTCGAGACCTTTGATGTTGGCTGCGGCCGGCAAGGCGTCCGCACGCTGCTTCAGCGCGGCGTCGCTGTCGATCTTCTCCGGCCATGTGCTTCGTGTGTACTGACCGTAGCGATCGACGATAGCCGTATAGGCGTGACGCAGGTCGTCGTCGTTGGCCGTGGTATCGAGCTTGCCGAACAGCAGTGTCTGCGCAGCACCTGGCTGCGGCATCGACAGCGTCACCGAGGTGATGGCGCCGGCGTCGACGTTGCCTTCCACGGCGGTGGCAACCAGCCACTTTTCCTTGCCTTCGTCATACGGCATCGGCGGACCCACCTGCATGCCGAACGCGCGTGGCGAGGTCGGTTTCAGCGAAACGGACAGCGTCTGCGGCGGCCCCGGAGGAACGCCTACCGTACTCGTGGTGTGCTTGCCGTTCGAGGCGATGTCGACCATGAGCGTCACCGGCCAGGGCATGCCGTTCTGCACGCGCAGTCGCATCGCGCCATCCACCGGCCAGTTCCAGGTGCCCTGCTGCGGCGCGATCACCAGCGACGGCGCTGCCGAAGGCTGGAACGTCACCGCAACCATCTCACCCCCATCCGCCGCCTTGCGCACCGTCGGATCCAGGGTCGCGCCCTTACCCGTCACACGCATCCCATCCGGATGAACCAGATCCACCGAAGCGGCCTGCACCGAAAAAACGGCGCCCGCCAGCAACCACGAAAAATGTAGGAGCCGATTCATCGGCGATGCTCCTGTGCGAGCCGATTCAGCGGCGATACTCCTGTGGGAGCCGCTTCAGCGGCGATGCTTTAAACCGGACGCCCCAACTTCTTCCGCCACATGTAATACACCGGCACGCCAATCGCGATGATGACAAGGCTCATCCCCGCATCGCCCGGTTCCGTAATCGCCGTCGCGCCGATCACACACAACACCGTCACCGTAAACACCAACGGCAACACCGGATACCCCGGCACCAGGTACGGCGACGGCTCCGACTTCAATTTCTTGCGATACCAGAAGATCGTCGCGATCCCGAACGCATGCGACAACCACTCGCCCACGGTCGTGTAATTGAGCAGCGCATTGAAGCTGCCGGAAACAAGCAACACGATCGCCCAGCCACCCAGCGCGACCAGCGCAAACTGCGGCGCGCCCGTGCGCGGTTCGATTCGCGCGATCGGCTTGAAGAACATCCCGTCGGCGCTCATCACCTGCAACACGCGTGCACCACCGGCAATGGCGATGCTGCAATAGCCGAACGTGGAGCACGCGATACCGATCGCGATGATGGTCGCGCCGGATTCACCGAACACGCGGCGCATGAGGTCTGCCGCGGGTGCGGTGCTGGCAGCCAGCCCGGCATGACCGAGGCCGGCCATGTAGGCGATATTCACCAGCACGTAGCAGACGACCACGCTGGCCATGCCCAGCCCAAGCGCACGCGGCAAGGTTCGCTGCGGATTGCGCACTTCACCGGCGAGGTCGTTGAGGTAGTGGAAGCCACCGTAGGCGAACATGGCGGGAAGGAGCGCACCGATAATCGTGCCCGCCGGCACATCGTGTGTCGGATCGGCCGCGAAGGCGGCGCCGAGGTGACCCTTCGCAAGGAAGAGTCCGACCACGATCAGCAAGGCCACGGCGCCAAGCTTCAGCACGGTGAAGATGTTCTGCACCCAGGCACCGGCGCGGATACCGAACAGGTTCACCGCCACGATGAAGCTGATCGCACCCACGGCCAGCGGCTTCACCCACTCATGCGGCAGGCCCATCGCACGACAGGCGTAGTCGGCGAAGGTCGTCGCCACCGCGGCGACACTGCCGGGGTAATTGATCAGCGCCATGGTCCAGCCGAACAGGAAGGCCGGCAACTGACCGAAGGCCTCGCGCAGGTACACGTAGGTGCCACCCGCCTGCGGCCGCCGCGCGCCGAGCTCGGCGTAACACAGCACTCCCGCCAGAGTGAGCAAGCCGCCGAGTGTCCAGAGCAGGATGACTTCCCCACCCGAACTGGTCAGCTGCGCGACGGTGGCGGGCGTGCGGAAAATACCCGCACCGATGACACCGCCGATGACGATCATCGCGGCATCCCAGATGCCCAGGCGACGGAGGTAGTGAGCAGGCTGAGAGGCAGACATCCCCGGACGATGCCATAAGAGCGACACTTTGTGGGAGCCGGCTATGCCGGCGATGCTTCCTGTGGGAGCCGGCTATGCCGGCGATGCTTCTTGTGGGAGCCGGCTATGCCGGCGATTCCTGCGGAGCGGTCTTTGGGAGGGTTGTCTCGAGCACCCATCGCCGCTGAAGCGGCTCCCACAAGAAGCTGCTGCCACAAGAGGCGGCTCCCACAAGAAGCACTACAACCAGCGCTACAGCCAGGTGGCGTTCCAGTAGGGGTAGTCACCGATGCGTGTGACGAGGCCGGCTCGCAAAGGATTCGCGACGAGGTATCGCGCCGCAGCTTTGACGTCATCCTGCTTACGAAGCGCCCTGTCGTGGAACGACTTCTGCCAGACGGGTGACTTCCTCCCTGTCGACCGCTTGATCGAACTCGAGACCATCGCCTTGTATCGCGCGACGACACGCGAAAGATCGCCGTCGTGAAGTTCGATCAGGCCGTGCCAGTGATCGGGCATCAAGACCCAGGCAAGACAGGTAGCGTCTTTCCAGGTGGCGGCCGAATGGCAGATACGAGAGGCACGACGTGCCAGGGCCACGTCGCGGAAAAGCGGCGCGCGGTTCCAGGCGACGGTGGTGATGATGTAGATGCGCCCGGGTTCGGACACGCGACCGCGACGAAGGTCGCGCGAGTGAGGTGACGTATTCATCACCCCACCATGCCGCTCCACGATCAATCGCGATGCCGTCCGGCACCGCGGTTGTCGGTGGGTTACTTCTTCTTCGGAATATACAGATCCGTAATCGTGCCTTCGTACACCTCGGCAGCCATGCCGACGGATTCGCCGAGCGTGGGGTGCGGGTGGACGGTGCGGCCGATGTCGCCGGCTTCGGCGCCCATTTCGATGGCGAGCGCGAGCTCGGAGATGAGATCGCCGGCGTGGACGCCAACGATGCCGGCACCGACGATGCGGTGGGTCTCTTCATCGAACAGCAGCTTGGTGAAGCCTTCGGTGCGGTCGATGCCGATGGCGCGGCCGGAGGCTGCCCAGGGGAATTTGCCGACGCCGATCTTCAGGCCCTTTTCCTTCGCCTCGCGCTCGGTCACACCGACCCAGGCGATTTCCGGATCGGTATAGGCCACCGACGGGATCACGCGTGCATCGAAGAAGCTCTTCTGGCCCGCTGCCGCTTCCGCGGCCACCTTGGCTTCGTGCGTGGCCTTGTGCGCCAGCATCGGCTGGCCGACGAGGTCGCCGATGGCGAAGATATTCTTCACATTGGTGCGCATCTGGCGATCGACCGGAATGAAACCGCGATCGGTCACTTCCACGCCGGCCTTGTCCGCACCGACCTTGTTACCGTTCGGCGAGCGGCCGACGGAAACGAGCACGCGGTCGAACACCCTGGTATCGGGAATGCTTTCGCCTTCGAAGCTGACTTCGATGCCTTTCTTGGTGGCCTTCGCCTCGACGACCTTGGTCTTGAGGTGGATGCCCTTGTAGCGCTTGGCGATACGCGCCTGCAGCGGCTTGACCAGGTCCAGATCGGCACCGGGCATGAGCTGGTCGGCGAGCTCGACCACCGTGACCTCGGAACCCAAACGGGCGTACACCGTGGCCATTTCCAGGCCGATGATGCCGCCGCCGACGACGAGCATCGTCTTCGGCACGTCGCGCAGTTCGAGCGCGCCGGTCGAGTCGATCACGCGCTCGTCGTCCCACGGGAACGACGGCAGCTTCACCGACTGCGAGCCTGCGGCGATGATGGCGTTCTCGAAACGGATGAGCTTGGTGCCTTCGGCCGTCTGGACTTCCATTTCGTTCGGCGAGATGAAGGTACCCACGCCGGTGACGGTACGCACCTTGCGGGCCTTCGCCATCTGGGCGAGACCACCGGTGAGCTTGCCGACGACCTTTTCCTTGAACGAGCGCAGCTTGTCCAGGTCGATGGTCGGCTTGCCGAAGGTGATGCCGTGCGCGGCGATGGCTTCGGCCTCGTCGATCACGGCGGCGGCGTGCAGCAGCGCCTTCGACGGGATGCAGCCGACGTTGAGGCAGACACCACCGAGGATGGCGTAACGCTCGACGAGGACGGTATCCAGGCCGATGTCGGCACCACGGAACGCGGCGGTGTAGCCGCCCGGACCGGAGCCGAGGACGACCAGCTGGCATTCGATGTCGGCCTTGCGACCGGAGTCGGCGGCAGCCTTGGGCGCAGCGGACGTCGCGACGGGAGCGGGAGCCGGGGCTTCCGATACCGTCGTGGACGGCGTCGCAGGTGCTGCGGCCGACGCAGCAGGCGCAGCAGCTGCGGCCGGCTTCGCAGCCGACTCACCGGCAGCCTTGTCCGCGGGCTTCTCAGCCGAAGCCGAACCACCCGCCTCAGCCTCGATCAGCGCAATAACGCTACCGTCATTGAGCGCATCGCCGATCTTGACCTTGATCTCGACGATCTTGCCGCCCTGCGAGGCCGGGATATCCATCGTGGCCTTGTCGGATTCCAGCGTGACCAGGCTCTGGTCCTTGGCGACGATGTCGCCCACCTTCACCAGGATTTCGATGACCGGGACGTCGTGCGAACCGCCGAGGTCCGGGACTTTCAGTTCGATGGTATTAGCCATGTGCGTGAGTCCCCGTCAGAGCAGCAGGCGGCGGATATCGCCGAGCTGGTTGGCCAGGAACACGGCGAAGCGTGCGGCGAGCGCGCCGTCGATGACGCGATGGTCGTACGACAGCGACAACGGCAGGATCAGCCGCGGGGCGAATTCCTTGCCGTTCCAGACGGGCTTCATCGCGGCCTTGGAGACGCCGAGGATCGCCACTTCCGGTGCGTTGACGATCGGCGTGAACGCCGTGCCACCGATACCGCCGAGCGAGGAGATCGAGAAGCAGCCGCCCTGCATATCGGCAGCGGTGAGCTTCTTGTCGCGCGCCTTCTTCGAGATCTCGCTGAGTTCAGCGGCGAGCTCGAGCAGGCCCTTCTTGTCGGCGTCGCGGATGACCGGGACGACGAGGCCGTCCGGCGTGTCCACGGCGATGCCGACGTTGAAGTACTTCTTCAGCGTGAGCGTCTCGCCCGACGCGTCGAGCGATGCGTTGAACTGCGGGAATTTCTTCAGTGCCGCAACGACAGCCTTGATCTGGAAGACCAGCGGGCTGACCTTGAGGTCTTTGTTCTCTTCGCCGAGCTTCTTGCGGAAGGCTTCCAGCTCGGTGATGTCCGCATCTTCGAACTGCGTGACGTGCGGGATCATCGCCCAGTTGCGGGCGAGGTTCGCGGCGGAGATCTTCGGGATGCGACCGAGCGGCTTCTCTTCGACTTCGCCGAACTTGGAGAAGTCGATCTTCGGCCACGGCAGCAGCGTGAGGCCACTGCCACCGGCAACAGCGCCACCGGCAGAGGTCGGCACGCCAGCGGTCATCACCTGCTTCACGTAACCGGAGATGTCTTCACGCTGGATGCGGCCGCCACGGCCACTACCCTTGACCTGCGCCACGTCCACGCCGAGCTCGCGAGCGTATGCGCGCACGGTGGGGCTGGCGTAAGGCACGGAGCCCGGCATCACGACGCTGGCGTCGAACGACACCGGCGGCGTGCGCGGTGCGCCACCGACCGGCACGTCGGCAGCAGGCGTCGTCGCGGCTTCGCTCCTGGGTGCTTCCGCGGCGGGTGCGGCGGCGGACGCCTTCTCGGCAGCCGGCGCAGGCGGTGCCTCGGCAGCGGCATCGCCACCCTCGCCTTCCAGCACCGCGATCAGATCGCCGTCGTTGACCTCGTCACCGACCTTGACCTTGAGTTCCTTGATCACGCCGGCGGACGGCGCGGGGATATCCATCGTGGCCTTGTCGGACTCCAGCGTCATCAGGCTCTGGTCCTTGGTGACGGTGTCGCCGACCTTGACCATGAGTTCGATGATCGGCACCGGCTTGCCACCGATGTCGGGCACGGTGACGTTGACCGGGCCGGAGGACTTCGACGCGGACCGCGCCTTGGCGGCGGCCGGAGCCGGAGCCGGTGCCGGAGCGGCGGCCTTGGGTGCGTCGGCCTTGGCAGCCTCAGCCTTGGGCGCTTCGGCCTTCGGTGCGGCGGCGGCCGGAGCGTCGCTGTCGGCTTCGACCAGCGCGATCACGTGGCCTTCGTCGACTTCGTCGCCAACCTTGACCTTCAATTCCTTGATCACGCCAGCGAACGGCGCCGGCACTTCCATCGTGGCTTTGTCGGACTCGAGCGTCACCAGACTCTGGTCTTTCTCGACGCGATCGCCGACCTTGACCATGATTTCGATGACGGGGACCGCGCTGCCACCGATATCGGGGACACGGGCTTCTTTGACGTCGGCCATAGGAACTCCTGGAGCAGGCGTCGGCGGGCGGCAAACCCACCGGCGGGGGAAGGACGGGCGCCGCTGTACGGCGCAACCGGTCGATTGTAATCCCTTGGGCGACGTTTCCCACGATTCAAACGATTGTTTGGCTGTATTTCAGCTAGAACCAATGTGCTAACCGACGCCGCCCCCTGTGGGAGCCGGCTATGCCGGCGATGTGGGAGCCGGCTATGCCGGCGATGTGGGAGCCGATTCATCGGCGATCCCGCGGCAGCGGGCCAGGTTCCCGCAAGCGCCCTATCGCCGCTGAAGCGGCTCCCACAGGGGGAAGGTTGTCTCGCGGCCTTATCGCCGCTGAAGCGGCTCCCACACGGAGCGCACCTCCCGAGGGTTATTCCGCTTTCGGCTCTGCCGCCGGGCTTTGCACCAGCCGGATTTCGCTCTGCGGGTACGGAATCGTGATGCCGGCCTCGTCGAAGCGCTCCTTGATGCTGCGGATCAGCATGGTCTGGGTTTCCCACAGGTCGCCGGTCTGGGTCCAGCCGCGGATGACGAGGTTCACGCTGGAATCGCCGAGGGCTTCGGTCCACACACCCGGCACCGGGTCCTTGAGGATGCGCTCGTCGGCGGCGAAGAGATCACGCACGGTCTGCATGGCCTTGCCGATGTCGTCGTTGTAGCCGATGCCGACCTTGATCTCGAAACGGCGCGTGCCGCGGACGTTGAAGTTGATGATCGCCTCACCACCGACCTTGGCGTTCGGCAGCACGGCCTGGCGGTTGTCAGGCGTGATCAGGTAGGTGTGCATGAGGTTGATGCTCTGCACGTCGCCTTCGACACCACCGATGGTGACGTGGTCACCCACGCGGAACGGACGAAACAGGATCAGCAACACGCCCCAGGCGAGATTGGATAGCGAGCTGTTGAGGGCCAGGCCGATGGCCAGGCCGGCAGCACCGATCGCGGCGATGAACGAGGCGGTGGGAATGCCCGCCATGCCGAGCACCTGGATCACCAGCAATGCGATAAGAATGCCGTAGATGATATTGCGCAGGAACATCGCCAGCGTGACGTCGACACGGGCGCGCTCGAGCGCGCGACGACCGAGGTTGGCGAGCCGCGCGGATATCCAGAAGCCGATGAGCAGCAGCAGCGCGGCGAGGCCGATGCGGATGGAATACGTGACGATCAGCGCGCGCATGGCGGCGTCGATGCCGAGGTGGTTCAGAAAATCATTCATGGTGCCTCCTGCCTTTTTTATTCGGGAACGAGGCTAGCAGGGATCGCTTTGTGTGGGAGCCGCTTCAGCGGCGATTCCTCTTGTGGGAGCCGGCTCAGCGGCGATTCCTTTGTGGGAGCCGCTTCAGCGGCGATGTGGGATCGCGGCGACGTTGCCCGCTGCCGCGGGATCGCCGATGAATCGGCTCCTACAAAAAAAGCTTCGCCGCTGAAGCGGCTCCCACAGAAAACCTGCACAGAAAACCTGCACAGAAAGCATGCACAGAAAGCATGCAAAAAAAAGCCCGCCAGTGGCGGGCTTTTTGTTACGGGGTGGTCGAGGCCGGAGGGCTCTGCGGCACCTGCGCGGTTTGCGGGGCGTCGATCTTGCGGCCGCCGTACGGCAGCACCTGCGTAGCGACCTTCGGGTCCGCCTTGATCAGCGCGACTTCGTCGCCAACGATGTGGGCGGCTTCGTCGAGCGGCGTGTCCTTGGCCTTCTTCGCATCGGCTTCCGCCTTGATCTCGGTCTTCAGGCTGCGCTCGTTCGCGTTGAGGCCGTCGTCGCCGTTGTTGGCGTCGTCGGCGGCATCCGCCGCGCTGCCGTCGCCACCGAAGATCGCCTTGCGACGGTTACGGAAGTCGGTCTGCAGTGCGTCGTACTGCTTGCGCTCGGCCTGGCGTGCGGCGAAGTTCAGCGAGATGTCGGTCTTGTCGCGCAGCTTCTTGTACTCGGCCATTTCGTCGAGCATGAGTTTCCATGCCGGCGAATTCGCCACGCGCGCGTCGTGCCTGGCGTTGAGCGGACCGACGATGGGCTTCAGGTCGGCGACCGGCTTGTAGTCGGCCGGATCGATGTGACGCCACGGCAGCGCGTTGTCGTAGGTGGACTCGCCGAATTCTTTCGCGTCGCCGTTCTGCGGGAACATGACGTCCGGCGTGACACCCTTCAGCTGCGTGCTGTCGCCGTTGATGCGGATGAACTCGGCGATGGTCATCTTCAGCTCGCCGTACTTGGCGGTCTCGCCCGTAACGGACTTGCCGAACTTGTCGAGGTCGACCAGGTTCTGCACGGTGCCCTTGCCGAAGGTCGGTTCGCCGATGATGAGGCCGCGGCCGTAGTCCTGGATCGCGGCGGCGAAGATCTCCGACGCCGAGGCCGAGCCACGATTGACCAGCACGGCCATGGGGCCGTCCCAGGCCATGCCCGGGGCATCGTCGCCCTGCGCGTCGATCTGGCCGCGCGCGTCACGCACCTGCACGACCGGACCGGTGTCGATGAACAGACCGGTGAGCTCGGTGGCTTCGGACAGCGAGCCGCCGCCGTTGTTGCGCAGGTCGATGACCACGCCTTCGACCTTCTGCGCCTTCAGCTCGGTGAGCAGCTTGGAGACGTCGCGGGTGGCGCTCTTGAAGTTGGCGTCGCCGTTACGACGGGCGCCGAAGTCCTGGTAGAAGGTGGGCAGGTCGATCACGCCGATCTTGCGCGTGACATCGCCGTCTTTCACATCGATGACCTTGGACTTGGCGGCCTGCTCTTCCATCGTGACCTTCTTGCGGACCAGCGTGACGACGTCGTGCTTGCCGTCCACGCCGGCATCGGCCGGAAGAATCTCGATGCGAACCGTGGTGTCTTTCTTGCCGCGGATCAGCTTGACCACGTCGTCCTGGCGCCAGCCGACGACGTCGACCATCGGGCCGGTTTCGCCCTGGCCGATCGCGACGATGCGGTCGCCCGCCTTCATCTTGCCGGACTTGATCGCCGGACCGCCCGGAACGAGTTCGCGGATGGTGGTGTAGTCGTCGCGCGCCTGCAGCACGGCGCCGATACCTTCCAGCGACAGGCGCATGGCGATATCGAAGGCGTCCGCAGCACGGGGGCCGAGGTAATCGGTGTGCGGGTCGGTGGAGTTGGCGTACGCGGTCATGAAGGCCTGCGTCGCGTCTTCGTCGTCGAGCTGGCGCACGCGACTGATGTAGGTGGCGTAGCGCTTGTCGAGCGTCTTGCGGATGTCGTCGTCGCTCTTGCCGGCCAGCTTCAGGCGCAGCCAGTCGTTCATGGTGCGCTTGCGCCAGACGTCGTCGAGCTCGGCCTGGTTCTTCGGGATCGCGGCTTTCTTGCGGTCGAAGTTGAAGCTGTCGTTGCCGCTGAAGTCGAAGCCCTTCTTGAGCAGGCCGCGCGCATAGTTCATGCGGTCGACGGCGCGCGACACGTACAGGTTGAACACCGAGAACGGACCGGTGAGGTCCTGGTTCCAGATCGCGTCGTCGAACTGCGACTTCAGTGGCGCGAACTTGTCCATGTCTTCCTGGGTGAAGAAGACTTTCTCGCTATCGAGCGCGTCGAAGTAGGCCTTGTAGATTTTCGCCGACATGGCGTCGTCGAGCGGCTGGGCCTGGTAGTGAAAACGCGTGAGGAAACGCGCCGACAGCTGCGAGGCCTGGGCCTCGGCTGCCGTGGGCTTCAACGGCAGGCTCGACTCCTTGCGCTGCGGCTCCGGCGAGGTCGCCGCTTCGGAGGCGTCCTTCGGCTGGGGCGCCGCGGGCTTGGTCGCCGGCGCAGCCGCACCCGGCTGCTGCGGGGCGGCTGTCTGTGCCTGGGCACCCGCGGCGGCAAGGGCCAGCAGGAGGGCGAACGCGGGGCGAAGGGTCATGTAGTCGAAGCCTCGGATTGCTTTGGGGCGTTTATTCGACGACGCCGGCGGCGTGAGCCATCAGGTCGGCATGGTAGGAGGATCGCACCAACGGGCCGGAAGCGACATGGCCGAAGCCCATCTCTTCACCGGCGACGCGCAGCGCCTCGAATTCGTCCGGCGTCCAGTAACGGACCACCGGATGGTGATGCGCCGTCGGCTGCAGGTACTGGCCGATGGTGATCATGTCGACGTCATGGGCGCGTAGATCCCGCATCGTCTCGAGCACCTGCTCCAGGGTCTCGCCCAGGCCCAGCATGATGCCGGACTTGGTCGGGACTTCCGGATGCTGCGCCTTGAAGCGCTTGAGCAGGTCGAGCGACCACTGGTAGTCGGCGCCCGGACGGACTTCGCGGTACAGGTGCGGGACCGTTTCGAGGTTGTGGTTGAAGACGTCCGGCGGGAAGTCCTTCATGACTTCCAGCGCGCGCTCCATACGGCCCTTGCCGCGGAAATCCGGGGTGAGGATCTCGATGCGGATGTTCGGGCTGGCGTGGCGCACCGCGCGGATGCACGAGGCGAAATGCTCGGCACCACCGTCGCGGAGATCGTCGCGATCGACCGAGGTGATCACCACGTACTTCAGGCGCATGTCGCGGATGGTCTCGGCCAGGCGTGCCGGCTCGAGCGGATCCGGCGGCTGCGGGCGACCGTGGGCCACGTCGCAGAACGAGCAACGGCGGGTGCAGACCTCGCCGAGGATCATGAAGGTGGCGGTGCCCTTGGAGAAGCACTCGTGGATATTCGGGCAGGACGCTTCTTCGCACACCGTGACCAGCGAATTCTCGCGCAGGCGCGCCTTCAGCTGCTGCACGGCATTGCCCTGGGGCAGGCGCACGCGGATCCAGCTGGGCTTGCGCAGCGTGGGCACGTCGGTATCGAAGTTCGCGCGGTTGAGCGCGATCTTGTCGTTACCGAGCATCTTCTCGCCGGGCTTGTCGACGACGGCGATGGGAATGCTGCGGGAGGGGGAAGTGGAGGTTTGGCTCATAACGGCTACGACCTCAGACCGCAATGCGGGCGGGGAGTTCGGGGAGGGAGGGTTCGGCTGGCACGGCGTGGAAGCCAAACTGCTTACAGAATTCCTGTACCAGGACGTCTTCCACGTCCGCCAACCGTGACGGACCGCCCAAGTCTAACACCTGGGTGACCTCCAAACCCTTGTAGCCGCAGGGATTGATGCGGTGATAGGGCTCGAGGTCCATGTCCACGTTGAAGGCCAGCCCGTGGAAGCTGCAGCCCCGGCGAATACGCAGCCCGAGGGCCGCGACCTTGGCCCCGGCCACGTAGACGCCCGGGGCGCCCTCGAGCCGTTCGGCGCCGATATTCCATTCGCCCATGGTGTCGATGATGGCCTGCTCGATCCGGTTGACCAGCTCGCGCACGCCAACGCCCACGCGGCGCAGGTCGATCATCGGGTAGGCCACGATCTGGCCGGGACCGTGATAGGTCACCTGGCCGCCTCGGTCCACGCGCACCACGGGGATATCCCCCGCCGCCAGCACGTGCTCTTCCTTACCCGCCTGGCCCAGGGTGAACACCGGGTCATGCTCCAGCAGCCACAGCTCGTCGACGGTGTCGTCGGTGCGGTTGTCGGTGAAGGCGCTCATGGCCTTCCAGGTGGATTCGTAGGGGACGCGCCCCAGCCGGCGGACGTTGAGCGGGAGGGTCATCGGGATCGGGTCGGAGGGGATGTCGAGGAGTTGTGGGCGTCGGCGCAACGATACAAGTGTGGGACGCCACTGTGGGATGCCACTGTGGGATGCCACTGTGGGATGCCCACTGTGGGAGCCGGCTACGCCGGCGATTGTGGGAGCCGCTTCAGCGGCGATCCCGCGGCAGCGGGCAAGCCTGCCGCGAACACCCAGTCGCCGATGAATCGGCTCCCACAAAGAGCCCCCCGGCAGGAGCCCATCCGATCACATCGTGAAGCGGATGTTCTCGTCAGCCCGCAGCGCGCTGTGCGCCTCCAGGTACTTCTCACGGCTCGGTGCGACGAAGCTCACCGTGACCGACTGGTAATTACCCGCCGGGGTGAGCTTGGTCGACAGCGTCTCGTGGAGCACTTCCAGGCCGATGGCGTGGAGCAGCGCAGGGACGTGCTTGTCGAGGTCGGCCGCGGCGCTGCCGATGGCCGTTATCTCGAACTCGCCCGGGAACTGGAAGCCCTTGCCGTCTTTCTGCGCATCGCCGAAGTCGATTTCACGCATGGTGAAGCCCTCTTACTTCTTGTCGCTGTCGCTGTGGAACCACAGCATGATCGTGTCCCAGAGGCGCGAGAAGAAGCCGCCTTCCGGCGCATCGTTCAGGGCCACCAACGGGGTGGTAAGCACCGGCTGGCCGTCGAGCGTCACGCGCAGCGTGCCGACCTGCTGGCCCTTCTTGAACGGGGCGATCAGCGTGGCCGGGATGTCGAGGTTGGCCTTGAGCTTGTCGTAATCGCCGCGCTTGACCGAAACCAGCGCGTCTTCGGCGACACCGAGCGGAATGGTGTTCTCGGCACCCTTCCACAGCTTGGGCGTGGCGAGCGGCTTGTTGGCTTCGTAGAGCTTGTGCGATTCGTAGAAACGGAAGCCGTAGTTGAGCAGCGCCAGCGCGGCGTCGGCACGGCCCTTCTCGCTGTTGGCACCCATGATGATGGCGATCATGCGGGCATCGCCCTGCTTGGCCGAAGCGGCGAGGCAGTAGCCGGCGGCCGCGGTATGGCCGGTCTTGATGCCGTCGACGGTGTTGTCGCGCCAGAGCAGCAGGTTACGGTTGTGCTGCTTGATGCCGTTCCACTCGAACTCCTTCACGGCCGAGATCGCGTAATCCTCGGGGAAGTCGTGGATCAGCGCGCGCGACAGGATCGCGATGTCGCGGGCGGTCGTGTAGTGGTTGGCTACCGGGTAACCGGAAGCATTCTGGAACTGCGAATGCGTCATGCCCAGCTGCTTGGCGTACGCGTTCATCAGGTTGGCGAACGCCGGCTCGGAGCCCGCGGTGTGTTCGGCCAGCGCGATGGCGGCGTCGTTACCGGACTGGATGATCATGCCGTAGAGCAGGTCTTTCAGCGGCACCTGGCTGTTGAGCTTGAGGAAGCTGGTCGAGCCGTCGGTGCTCGCACCGCCGCCGCGCCACGCGTTCTCGCTGATCGTGACCGGATCGGCGTTGTGGATCTTGCCGTTGCCCAGTTCGGCCGAAACCACGTAGTCGGTCATGATCTTGGTGATCGAGGCCGGCTCCAGCTGCACGTCCGGATCCTTCGAGGCGATGATCTGCCCGGTGTTGTAATCCATCAGCACCCAGCTCTTGCCTTCCACGTCCGGCGGCGGCGGCACCGGCGCTTCGGGAACAACCGGGCGCGGAACGGGTGCGGGATGCGGCGGGGTCTGCTGCGCCATGGTGACGCCGGCGACGAGCGCAGCGGCGGCGAAAGCGAACAGGGAGCGTGGGAAGAGCTTCATCGTTTCAGCGATCCAGTCAAAGCAACAAAAAAGGAGGTCAGTCTACCGCGACCGACGGCCGGGGCAGGCCCATGCCGGATATCTGGTCGGTCACGCGGTCCGCGGTGTCCACGTCGGCCAGGGGGCCCACGCGCACGCGGCGCACGCTGCGACCGCCCACGGAGGTCTCGATAACACTGACAGGGCCCAGACCCGCTTTGTTCAGCTGGTCGGCCACACGGTTGGCATTGGCCACGTCGGAAAACGCGCCGACCTGGAGATAAATCGTGGGTTTACCCGGCACCGAAGCGACCGTCGGGCCCTGTGCGGACGTTGCGGGGCGCGGCATTGGCGGCAATGCCTCAGCGGCGGAAACACCGGTCATGCCGGGTACGGGGCCGTCATCGCCGTCGCCGTCGGCCACGGCGCTCGCGGGCGGTGTTCCACTCGGCGTTGCGCGCACCGGGGCCGTTCCGACAGGCGCAGATATGGCGGCGCTCGGCGCGCGCGTACCGGAAACGACGATCGGCGCCGTGGCGACGGCTCCGGCCCCAACGAAGCGTGACGACGACGGCGGCGACGAGGTCGCCATGTCCGGCGTCGGCGCCGTGCGTGCGGCCGGCGACGCGGCGGCATAGGCCGGACGCGGCGGCGGTGACGGCGCGGTCACGGGGGCCGGTTTGGGCGCGGTGTTCACGTAAGGGGCGCCGCGATCGCTGTTCGCTTCACTCGGGTCGATAGCGCGGACTTCGACCAGTCCGGTGCCCTTCGGCCACACACCCAGCTTCACCGCCGCCGCGAACGACAGGTCGATGATACGGTTCTCGTGAAAGGGACCACGGTCGTTGATGCGGACAATGACGCTCTTGCCGTTCTCAAGGTTGGTGACACGCGCGTAGCTCGGCAACGGCAGCGTCTTGTGCGCGGCCGAGAACTGGTACATGTCGTATTCCTCGAGGCTCGAGGTCTTGTAACCGTGGAACTTGTTGCCGTAGAACGAGGCGATGCCACGCTCCACGTAGCCGCGCGGCGTGGGCAGCACGTTGTAGGTCTGGCCGAGCACCGAGTACGGCGACTTGTTGCCGTAGAGGGCGCGCGGCTCGACCTTCGGCACCGGCTCCGGCAGCTTGCTGACATCCGGGATTTCAGTCGGCACGCTGTCGGAGCTGGAGCGATAGCGGGAGGATTGGGAACGGCTGATGTCGTCGTGGCCGCCTCGCGAAGAGGACGATGAGCCACCGCCGCTGCGTGATGAGGGGCGGGAGTTCTTTGAGCCGCCGCAGGCGGCCAGGAGCATGGCGATGAGGCAGATAAAGGTGAGTTGTGTCGCGAGCACCCTTCGCCGCTGAAGCGGCTCCCACACAGAGCGCGCCATAGCCTGCCGTGCACCGGCTCTATGTAGGAGCCGATTCATCGGCGATCCCTGCGAAGCGCGAAGGTCAAATCAGTGACATGCCCCCCGGCCACCCAGCTCATTGCGCCGCCGACCCATGCGTCCGCTCCCGAATCGCCTGCGCCAGCTGATTCACGGCCATCGCATACATCGGGCTGCGGTTGTACGTCGTAATCACATAGAAATTCTGGAAAACAAACCAGTATTCCGGCCCCGACGGGCCATCCAGACGGACCAGTTGCGCATCACGCCCCGGATTCAAATGCTGCAGCGGTGCGAAACCCTCGGCCACGAACGATTCCACCGGCGCCACGGGGCGCCAGTCTTTCGGCACGTCAGGATCACGGACGCGCGCATCCGGCTGGGCGCGCACGGCGAGCGGACCGCCGGTTTCCCAGCCGTGCTCGGAGAAATAGTTTGCCACGCTGGCGAAGATGTCGCCCATCGAGCCCTTCATGTCGATCTTGCCGTCGCCGTCGTAATCCACGCCCCAGTCGCGAACGGACGAGGGCATGAACTGGCCCCAGCCCTGCGCACCGGCATACGAACCGGTGAGCGTATCCAGCGGACCGGCGAGGTGATTCGGCGGCAGTTCCAGCAGGGTTTTCAGCTGCTCGCGGAAGAACGGCGCACGCTTGGGGTAGTAAAACGCCAGCGTGGTCAGCGCATCGAGCACCTTGTACTTGCCGGTGTTCTTCCCGTAGAAGGTCTCCACACCGACGATGGCCACGATGTATTCCGGCGGCACGCCGTACTTCTTGCCGATCGCGTCGAGCAACGCGCGATGTGTCTGGTAGAAGTCGGCACCGGCCTGGATCCGCTGCTCGGTCAGGAAGATCGGCCGGTAGTCGCGCCAGGGCTTGCCTTCCGCCGGGCGGTTCATCGCGTCGATGATCGACTGCTGCATCTTCGCGCCGTCGAGGATCGCATTGAGCGACGCCTTGCTCTTGCCGGTGTCCTTCGCCACTTCGCGAACGAGCTCTGCCTGACCCGGATGGGTCTCGGCGAACACCGCGGGGGCGAACATCAGGGGGAAGGCGATCATCGCGCTGGCGAGGCGCGGGAATAAACGTGCGTTACGTGCGCGGCGCGCGGCGAGAACTTCATCCATGCGCCGAAGCGTAACACGCGCCATGGCGTGAGCCATGGCGTGTTCCGGGCCGAATTCAGGCAGGAATCATTGATACCGGATCGACGGATCCCAGCGGGTGCTGTCGCAGTAGTAATCCGTTCCACGGGCCGCGACCATGAAAAAGATCCCATCGCCCGCCGCCACCTGGCGAACGGTATCAATGCTCCGCCCGACGGTATCCCCATTGTCGATATCTGCAGCAAATATCTGGGTTCCGTTATGCACGATGGACGTGTTGACACCATTGCCGCAGCCGATGTCCGCGTCCCTCACCGTCCCTTCGATCCTGATAGTGCCTGCCCTGGGGGCAACCCACTTCAGAACGGGAATCTCATCCGCCGCGGGATGCATCGCATCGCCGTAAATAGCAGACCAGCGATCGGTGCCGTGCCAGAAACCCTCGTAGGTCATATCGTAGATGACCGAGTTGTGGCCCGACTGATACCACCAGTAAGGGCCCTGCTGGGCGGAGTAATCGGTGGACTGACGATACATTTGCGTCGTGCCGGAGAGGTCCACCCACCACCGGTATACACCGACATGTGGCGTCGTTGCGGAGAGCGGATCCTTGACGCAATACACATTCAGATACGCGCCGGCCTCCGCATTGGGCCGGCCTTCCGGATCGACAATGCTGCAGTACTGGTAGCCACCGTCTGGCCGAAGGTTCGAAGCAGCCTCATCGGCCAGGGTCACTGTCGGCGTCCAGTTGATCGCATCGATCGATTCATATAGCTTCACGAACGAATCCGAATCACCCCACGCCATCACGGTCAGCAGCACGTAGTACTTGCCGGTGTACTGGCTATGCACGGCCTGGGTATGAGTGATGCCATAAGGCCCCAGCAAGGTCGAACGGCCACCCAGGCCGGGCTCGACGAATCCGCCGACGTAGTACTTGTGCCAAAGATTGGATCCCACGCTGCCGGCGCGTGCCGCGGTCAGCACGTCGGAAAGATTGGCACGCGCCACCGAAAGGCCATTCGAGCCTGCTGGCAGGGTGCCGTCTCCCAGATCCGTGTAATAGACATAGAGGAAGCCGTCCTTAACCAGATAAGGCGCGCCCTGGATGTTGCCGCCATCGGGATCACCGTATGCGCTGAGGATGCGCCCCAGATAAGTCCACGTATTACCGTTGTCCGCCGACCATGCAAGACCTATGCGATTGCGACTGGACGTGCCGACTTTTTCCTCATGAATGATACCCAGCAAGCCGCCATCGCTCGGCTGCGGCTGGTAAAGACCCACGAACCAGAGGCTGTGCACGTCACCGGGCACCACCTTTGTGAAGGCCGTATTGGGACCGTCGATGCAGTAGCCCGTGGCGGCGCTGAGATTGCACGTTTCCTTGGTCCACGCGATCGAAGTGAACGGATGCTCGATGTCGCCCTGCATGAGCGACTGCGTAATCTTCCCCGAATAATTCCACTGAGAACCGATCCAGTAGCGCGTTCCCGCCACCGTGTACGAGGACAGCGGTGCATCCGGCTGCGAATTGGCCAGCATCCCCTGCGTCAGGTCGGCGGATGTCGCGACGATAACCGGCGAGGAAACCTGGGTGCCCGCGACCGCCACGGGAATCACCGTGGCAACGCCTATCACTACGACGGCGACTGAGTACTGGAGTAGCTTTGTGAATCCCTTGAATTTCATGCGGCAATCTCCTTTTTGCGTTGCTGGAAATCCTAAACAGCCTTCCTAATCGTGCAGTTTACGGTTGGCATGGATCGACATCAGCACACCGAAGCCGGTGAGCAGCGACACCGCCGACGTACCGCCATAACTGATCAGCGGCATCGGCACGCCCACCACCGGCAGGATGCCCGCGACCATGCCGCCATTCACCGCCACGTAGACGAAGAAGCTCATGCCGATCGCACCGGCGAGCAGGCGTGAATAGGTATCGCGCGCGTTCATCGCGATCCACAGGCAACGACCGATGATGAAGGCGTAGAGCAGCATGATGGTGATAACGCCGACCAGGCCGAACTCTTCCGAGAAAACCGCGAAGATGAAGTCGGTGGTGTGCTCGGGCAGGAATTCCAGGCGCGACTGCGTCCCGTGCTGCCAGCCCTTGCCGAATACACCGCCCGAACCCACCGCGATCTTCGACTGGATGATGTGCCAGCCGTTACCCAGGGGATCCGACTCGGGATCGAGCAGCGTGCGCACGCGGTTGCGCTGGTATTCGTGAAGGAACTGCCAGGCCACCGGGATCGCCCCACCGGCGCCGCCGACGAGCAGGCCGATGCGCCACCAGGCCATGCCCGAAAGGAACAAGGCGAAGGCGCCTGCGGCCGCGACCAGCAGGGCGGTGCCCAGGTCGGGCTGCTCGGCGATGAGTGCCGCCGGCACGGCGATCATCAGGCCGACCACGATGATGTCCTTCCAGCCCGGCGGCAGCTGCCGCGGATGCAGGTACCAGGCGACCATCATCGGCATGGTGAGCTTGAGCAGCTCGGACGGCTGGAAGCGCATGAAGCCGAGATCCAGCCAGCGATACGCGCCGCGCCCTTCGCCTAGCGCCGCGACGACCACGAGCAAGGCGGTGCTGCCCATGTAGAGCCACGGCGTCCACGAGCGCAGCACGGGCGGCGGAATACGCGAAATCACCACGAGCAGCACCGCGCCGAGCACGAAGCGCGCCGCCTGCCCTCCGACCAACGACAGATTGGCGTTGCCGGCGCTGTAGAGCGTGGCCAGTCCCGCGCAGGCCAGCAGGAACAGCGCCAGCAGCAGTGGCAGGTCCAGGCGCGGCCGCGTGAGCAGGCGCATGCCGAAGCGTTTGAGGCGGACGGAGAAGTTGGCGAACATGATTACTGGTCCTCGCCGTTATCGTCCGGCGGCAGCTCGCTGCTCGACGGCGCGGCAGGCTGCACGCCCTGCACGGAGCTTGCGCTCGGCGGCGCGGCCTCGGCCGGTGCGTCGGACAGGGTAATCGGCCCCGGCGGAAGTGCGGTGGGACGGGCGCCGCCCGAGTCGACGACCCACTGGTCGAGGATCTTGCGGGCGATCGGGCCGGAGTCGGCGGCACCCCAGGCACCCGCCTCGAGCACCACGGCCACGGCGATTTTCGGATCTTCCGCCGGCGTATAGGCGATGAACAGCGCGCGATGGCGGGTCGCCAGGTAGGCGGTGTTCTTGTTGGTGTCGTACGCGTCCGATTTACGCGAGAAGCGCTCGGCCGTGCCGCTCTTGCCGGCGATGACGAAAGGGAAGCCGATGCCCAGCTTCTTGCCCGTACCGGCGCCTGAGTTGATCACCGCGATCATGCCCTCGTTCACGGTGTCCCAATCTTGCGGTTTGCGGATGACCGAAGGTCCCGTCGGCGGGAACGACTGCGGCACACGCGCGGCATCCACGCCGTCCTGCGTATCCATCAGCAAATGCGGCGCATAAGGCACGCCATGGCCAGCAAAGGTCGCGACGGCATGGGCCAGCTGGATCGGTGTCACCGCCCAGTAGCCCTGGCCGATGCCGGAGATAATCGTTTCGCCCGGGTACCAGCCCGCCTTGCTGTGCTTCGCCTTCCATTCGCGCGAGGGCAGCACGCCCTCGACTTCGCCGGTGAGGTCGATACCGGTCTTACTGCCGAAGCCCAGGCTACCCATCCAGTGCGCAAGGCGGTCGATGCCCATGTCGAGCGCGAGCCGGTAAAAATAGGTATTGGTGGACAGTTCGATCGCGCGAACCATGTTCACCGTGCCGTTGCCGCCGCGAACGTCGTCGCGGTAGCAGCGACTCTGTCCCGGAATGCAGAACTCACCCGTGGACAGCACCGTATCCGATGGGCGGCGGATACCCATGGTTAGGCCACCCAGCGCGAGGAACGGCTTCACCGTGGAGCCCGGCGGGTAGACGCCGCGCAAGGCGCGGTTGTACAGCGGCTTGTCCGGCGCCGTCATCAGGTTCTTGTAGTCGACCGAGCTGATCCCGTTGACGAACAGGTTGGGGTCGAAGTCGGGGACGCTGGCGAAGGCGAGCACCTGGCCATTGCGCGGGTCGATGGCGATCGCCGCGCCGGAGCGACCGGCCATCGCGTCCAGCGCGGCCTTCTGCAGGCGCACGTCGATGCTGAGGTAGATGTTTTTGCCCGGCGTCGGTGGCGTGGTGTCGAGCACGGCCTGGGTGCGCCCGTCCGCATTCACCTCGACCAGCTCGTAGCCCGGCTCGCCGTGCAGCAGCTTTTCGTACGACTTCTCGATACCGATGCGGCCGATGTGCGTGGTGCCCTTGTAGCTGGCCTCCTCGTCATCGTCCATGTTGTCCAGATCGTCCACGTCGATGCGGCTCACGTAGCCGATGACATGCGCGAGTGCGGCTCCCAGCGGATAGCGCCGCGTGAGGTAAGGCACGACATCGACACCAGGGAAACGCCAGCGATTCACGGCGAAGCGACCGATCTCGTCCTCGGTGAGCTTGAGCTTGAGCGGAATGCCTTCGAAGCGACGACCGAGCTTCACCTGCTTCTTGAACGTCACGATGTCGTCGTCGCTGATCGGCACCACCGCGCCGAGTTTCTGCAACATGTCGTCCATGTTGGCGACCTGCTCGGGCGTCACTTCGAGGCGGAAGGCGGGCACGTTGTCGGCGAGCAGGACGCCGTTGCGATCGTAGATAAGCCCGCGCGCGGGTGGGATCGAACGCGGCTTCACGCGGTTCTGTTCGGAGCGCGTCGCGAACTCGTCGTGATGGAACACCTGCAGGTAAACGTAGCGGCTGCACACGGCGATGAGGCCGAGCAGGAGCAGGAAGAAGCCGGCCAGGGCGCGCCGACGGAACAGCGCCACCTCGCCACGGACCTCCTTGATCGAGGCGCGCCGCCGGCTCATGTGTCGTGGATGCGCAGGCGGGCGCGCAGGTCGTCGAGGATCAGGAAGACGAACGGCCACAGCGCCGCGCCGACCAGCGGCGAGATCCAGTACTCCGGCGGCGGCAGCGGATCGCCGCCGAATATCCGGATGAGCAGAAGGAGCACGCGGTCGTTCAGCAGCAGGGCAAGCACGGCCAGCGACTGCTGCCACATGGGGAAGAAGCGCAGCCGCGAGCGGAAACGCAGCGCGATGAAGACCATCGCCGTGAGGCGCAGCGCCTGCTCACCCAGCAGCACGCCGTCGAACAGATCCGCGCCCACGCCAAGGCAGAACGCCAGGCCGAGGGTGACGCGGTCGCCCGACTGCAGGCACCAGTACAACAGGATCAGCGCCGGCCAGTACGGCTTGAACGGCGTGAGCGGCCCCGGCAGCGGGATCAGCATCAGGAACAGCGACAGCAACAACGTCGCGGCGAACCACAGCTGGCGGACACGCAGCTTGTTCATGGCTTCGTCCCCGCGGCGGGTGTCGACGACGTAGCGCGTGCGGGCACCGGTGTCGCGGTCGGCGAGGTCACCTTTGGCAAAGTCGGGGCGACGGGCACCGTCGGCGCGTTCGGATCCGGCGCCAGGCCGGCCGGCGGTCCCGCATTCGGGGCGAGCGGCGGCGGACCGTCCTGCTCGGCCAGGTCGTGCAGGAGAAGGACGTCCTCGCTGCGATCGAGATCGGCGGCGGGTTTGGCCTGTGCGGACAGGAAGGTGCCTGACGGGGTCTGCGCCACGTCGCGAACCTCACCCACGGGGAATCCCGGCGGGAAACGCCCGCCCAGGCCGGAGGTGACCAGTTTGTCGCCTGCCTGCACATCGGCGGAGACGGGAATATTGGGCAGCACCAGCATGTCGCCGCCACGTGAGCCATAGGCCACCGTGCGCAGGCCGGTGCGTTCCACGGTCACGGGGATGGCATGGTTCGGGTCGGTGATCAGCATGGCCACCGAGGTGGTCGGCATCACTTCGACGACCTGGCCCATCACGCCACGCGCGTCGATCACCACCTGGCCGGCCTGCACCTTGTCGCGCGCACCGACGTTGAGCACGATCCGGTGCCGGAAGGCCCCCACGTCCACTCCGATGAGGCGCGCGAGCTGCACGTTGAGCGAGAGGCTATGCTGGGTATCGAGCAGTTCCTTGAGGCGCTGGTTCTGCTCGGCCACCGAGGCCATGCGGTTGAGCTTGGCATTGGCCAGCAGCAGGTCTTCACGCAGGCGCTGGTTGGCCTCGGTGAGGCGCTGGCGATCGGCGAACGCCACCGTCGCCGCCTGGAAGCCCTGCGACGGCAGACCGGCGATCCGGTAGATCGGTTCGACCACGATGGACAGCCCGTAACGGACGTTACTGAGCCAGCCGCCGCGGTGATCGAGCACCATGAGCACGCAGGCGAGCACGAGATAGACGATAAGACGCAGGGTCCCCGCCACACCGGGCGCGAACAGCGGCGACTGCTCGTCGCGATTGAGGGCCATGGCTCAGCGCGTTCCGGCCAGCGCGCCGTCGCGCGCGGCCATCATTCGAACGCGAAGAAGTCGCTGCCGTGCTGGTCGATCATCTCCAGCGCCTTGCCGCCACCACGGGCGACGCAGGTGAGCGGGTCATCGGCCACCTGGACGTGCAGGCCGGTTTCCTCGGAGATGAGACGATCCAGATCGCGCAGCAACGCGCCGCCACCGGTAAGTACGATGCCGCGCTCGGCCACGTCGGAGCAGAGCTCCGGCGGGGTCTGCTCCAGCGCGGCCTTGACCGCCGCCACGATGCCCGACAGCGGCTCGTGGAGGGCTTCCAGCACTTCGTTGGAGTTGATCGTGAACATGCGCGGCACGCCCTCGGCGAGGTTACGGCCGGAGATTTCCATCTCACGGACTTCGCTCTGCGGGAAGGCGCAGCCGACTTCGATCTTGATGCGCTCGGCGGTGGATTCGCCGATCAGCGTGCCGTGGTTACGGCGCACGTAGTTGATGATGGCTTCGTCGAAGCGATCGCCGCCGACGCGGACCGACTGCGAGTAGACGATGCCGTTCAGCGAGATGACCGCGACTTCGGAGGTACCGCCGCCGATGTCCAGGACCATCGAGCCACGCGCCTCGTGCACCGGAATACCGGCGCCGATGGCCGCTGCCATGGGTTCCTCGATCAGGAAGACGTCGCGGGCGCCTGCGCCCTCGGCCGATTCCTTGATCGCACGGCGTTCCACCTGGGTGGAACCGCAGGGCACGCAGACCAGCACGCGCGGGCTCGGGCGGAGCATGCGCGAACGGTGCACCTGCTTGATGAAGTGCTGCAGCATCGCTTCGGTCATGGTGAAGTCGGCGATGACGCCGTCCTTCATGGGGCGTACCGTGGCGATATTGCCCGGGGTACGACCCAGCATGCGCTTGGCGTCGGTACCGACGGCGGCAACAGCGCGCGGGCCGCCCGGGCCACGATCCTGGCGGATCGCGACGACCGACGGTTCATTGAGGACGATTCCCTGGCCGCGCACATAAATGAGCGTGTTGGCCGTGCCGAGATCGATGGAAATGTCGTTCGAAAAGAGACCGCGGAACTTCTTAAACATGATGCGGCGGACGCCATTAGCAAGAAAAAGTTAGCGTGCGAGTCTAGATTGGCCTTATCCCCCACGCAAGGGCGGAGAAGTTAAGAAAGCCTTGTAAGTCCGGGTGATGCGAAGGGATTCTGTTCCATTCCCGTAATTCTGTACGACTCCGGTAGTCGCCTCCGCGCCCGATTTTGGGTACGATCCGTCGGTTTGCCGGACCCGTCGCGTCCGGCGCCCGCTGCGACCGGGTCACGGTCGCACCACTATCTCTTCCAGGGTCACCAACCATGACTGCCGTTATCTGCGGATCGCTCGCCTACGACACCATCATGGTGTTCCAGGACCAGTTCAAGAATCACATCATTCCGGACCAGGTCCATATCCTGAATGTGTCGTTCCTGGTGCCGGCCATGCGCCGTGAATTCGGCGGCTGCGCCGGCAATATCGCGTACAACCTGAAGCTGCTCGGCGGCGCGCCGATGCCGGTGGCCACCGTCGGCCAGGATTTCGCGCCGTATCGCGCGCACCTGGAGAAGTTCGGCATCCGCCTCGACGGCGTTCGCCAGTTCGACGACCAGTTCACCCCGCAGTGCTTCATCACCACCGACCTGGACAACAACCAGATCACCGCTTTCCATCCCGGTGCGATGTCCAGCGCACACGAGAACCACGTGCGTGACATCCCGGACTACTCGTTCGGCATCGTCGCACCGGACGGTCGCGAAGCGATGCTGCAGCACGTGGACGAATTCGCCGCGCGTGGCGTGCCCTTCATTTTCGATCCGGGCCAGGCGATGCCGCTGTTCAATGGCGACGAATTCCGCTCGATGATCGAAAAGTCGACGTACGTCATCGTCAACGATTACGAGTCGCAGCTGCTGCAGCAGCGCACGGGCTGGAGCGCGGACGACATCGCGTCGAAGGTCACCGCGTACATCATCACGCAGGGCCCGCGCGGCTCGCTCATCCACGTCGGTGGCGAGATCATCACGGTGCCGCCGGCACGCGAGCGCAAGGTCGTCGACCCGACCGGTTGCGGCGACGCTTATCGCGCCGGCCTGATCTTCGGCATCATGAAGAACTACGACTGGAAGACCATCGGCAACATGGCCTCGCTCATGGGCGCACTGAAGGTCGAACATCCCGGCACGCAGAACCAGTACTTCACGTACGAGCAGTTCGCCACGGAGTTCAAGGATCAGTTCGGTTACGAGCTGGCCTAAGTTTCTTGTAGGAGCCGATTCATCGGCGAAAGGCACAAAAAAAGGGGCGGCGCATCACTGCGCCGCCCCTTTTTTTGTGCCACCACGTGTGGGAGCCGGCTATGCCGGCGATTGTAGGAGCCGCTTCAGCGGCGAAGCCCGCGACAGCGGGCAATCTTGCCGCAAGCACCCAGTCGCCGATGAATCGGCTCCCGCACAAAGCACACTACTTGCGCGGCTTGAAGCCCATCGTCGCGTTGACCGCCTGCTGCCAGCCTTCGTACAGATCGTCGCGCGTTTCCTTCGTCATCGACGGCTTGAACTCGCGATCCACCGCCCAGCGCTTGGTGATATCCGTCTGGTCCTTCCAGAACCCGACCGCGAGACCGGCGAGGTACGCCGCACCCTGCGCGGTGGTTTCCTGCACCTTCGGACGCAGCAGAGGCACACCGAGGATGTCTGCCTGGAACTGCGCCATGAAGTCGTTGGCGATCGCACCACCATCGGCGCGCAGCTCCTTCAGTTCGATGCCGGAATCGATCTGCATTGCTTCGAGAACGTCGCGTGTCTGGTAAGCCATCGACTCGAGCGCGGCGCGGATGAACTGTTCCTTCGTCGTGCCGCGTGTGAGACCGAAGACGGCGCCGCGTACATCGCTTCGCCAGTACGGCGCACCCAGACCGACGAACGCAGGCACGAAGTACACGCCGTCGTTGTCCTTCGCGCGCTCCGCATACGACTGAGAATCCGACGCTTTGCCCAACATGCGCAGACCATCGCGCAACCACTGGATCACCGAACCGGCAACGAAGATGCTGCCTTCCAGCGCATACTCCACCTTGCCGTTAAGGCCCCACGCGATCGTGGTCAGCAGGCCGTTCTTCGAACGCACGGCCTTCTCGCCGGTGTTCATCAGCATGAAACAGCCCGTGCCGTACGTATTCTTGGCCAGGCCCGGCTCGAAGCAGGCCTGTCCGAACAGCGCTGCCTGCTGGTCGCCGGCGATACCGGCGATCGGTACTTCGCGGCCGAAGAAGTGCTTGGCCAACGTGTTGCCGTACACCTCGCTGGACGACTTCACTTCCGGCAGCATGGCGCGCGGCACGTTGAGCATCTTGAGCAGCTCGTCGTCCCACTCGCGCTTGAAGATGTCGTACATCAGCGTGCGCGAGGCGTTGGTGTAGTCAGTGACGTGTACCTTGCCGCCAGTGAGGTTCCAGATGACCCAGGTGTCGATCGTGCCGAAGAGCAGTTCGCCCTTCTCCGCCCGCTCCTGAGCGCCTTCCACGTGGTCGAGGATCCAGCGCACCTTGGTACCGGCGAAATACGCGTCGATGAGCAGGCCGGTCTTCTCGCGCACCATCGGGTCGAAACCGTCGGCCTTGAGCTTGTCGCAGATATCCATCGTCTGCCGTGACTGCCACACGATCGCGTTGTAGATGGGCTGCCCGGTGCTCTTCTCCCATACCACCGCGGTCTCGCGCTGGTTGGTGATGCCGATACCTTCGATGGCGCTGGCGTCGATGCCCGAGCTGCTGATGACCTCGGTCATCGTCGACAGCACGCTGGTCATGATCTCGCGCGGGTTGTGTTCGACCCAGCCCGGCTGCGGAAAGATCTGCGGGAACTCGCGCTGGGCGGTGCCGGCAATGTTGCCGTCGTGGTCGAAGAGCATCGTGCGCGAGCTGGTGGTTCCCTGGTCGATCGCCAGGATGTAACGCTTGTCCTTGGACTTGTCCATTGCTGGCCTCACCGAGTGGTTTGGTTGGGAGAATTGCGATTGACGGCCGCGGCCTGGCGCGCTTCTTCAAGCGCACGCTGGCGTGCCGGCAGGAAGGGATGCACGAGCAGCTGGTACGCGCCACCACCGACGACACCACCGATCAGCGGGCCGACAATCGGTACCCACCAGTAGTTGTCCGGCGAAGGCAGGGCCGAGGAACCCCAGCCCGCGAAGAACGCGAACAGACGCGGGCCGAAGTCGCGCGCAGGATTGATCGCCCACGCTTCGAGGTAACCCATCGACGCGCCGATGGTCGCCACCAGCAGGCCGATGATCAGTGCGCCGCTGTTGGCGCCCGGTGCCGTCTCGTTGTACTGCTCGGTGATCGCAAAGATGCCGAACAGCAGGAACGCGGTCAGGATGACCTGATCCAGCAGCGCGTGCATCGGCGTGATGGCCAGGCCCGGATGCGTGAAGAACACGCCGGCCGCACCGCCGGCCTCACGGGTGAGGTTATGCGTTGCATTGAAATGGTCGATGACCGGTCCGAACAGGACGTAGACGATGGCCGCACCCAGGAAGGCGCCGATAACCTGGGCGATCCAGTACGGGACCACCTTCTTCCATGAGAAGTCGCGGAAAATCGCGAGGGCCAGCGTGACAGCCGGGTTCGCATGCGTACCCGACACCGACGCGGTAGCGTAGATCGCGATGGTGACCGCCAGGCCCCATGCAATGCAGACACCCCAGTAAGCGTTGAGGTAGGGACTAGGGTCGTAGAGCACGTACATGCACGCTACGGAATCGCCGAACGCGATGATGATGAACATCGCGAGGGCTTCGGAAATCAGCTCGCCTATCTGTTGTCGCATGATCCGTCTCTCCATCGGGTTTCATGACTGGGAAGCGCCAGGGCGCTACGGGTGGGTGGCAGCCCCCTGGGGGACGCGCCGGTTCAGGTACTCGGTAAGGCGACGCACGTCGTCAGCGCCGACGCGCAGGCCGATCTTGCTTCGGCGCCAGAGGATGTCTTCGGCTTCGGTCACCCATTCGTGGCGGACCAGGTAATCCACCTCCGCCTGGTACAGGTCCGAACCGAAATGCTCGCCCAGTGCGGCGAGGCCGTTGGCTTCGCCCAGCAGGTCGCGGGCGCGCGTGCCGTACATATGGGTGAGGCGCCACGCGAAGGTTTCGGGCAGCCACGGGCGCGACGAGCGGATGTCGTCGGTCAGTGCGTCGATATCGCGTTCGCCGCCACCGGGCAGTGGACGCGCGTCGGCCGTCCACGCAGGCTTGTCGTTCCCCAGCAGCGGGGCGAGCTTGTCGACGGCTTCTTCGGAGAGCTTGCGGAAGGTGGTGAGCTTGCCGCCGAACACATTCAGCAGCGGCGCGCCGTCCGTATCGATGTCGAGGAGGTAGTCGCGCGTCACTTCCGAAGCGCTGCCGGATTCGTCCTGTAACAGCGGGCGCACGCCGCTATAGCTCCAGACCACATCGGAAGGCGTGAGCTGCTTCTTGAAGTAGCGGTTCACGGCCTCGCACAGGTATTGGGTCTCTTCCGCTTCGATGACCGGGTGCGACGGATCCGCCTTGTATTCGATATCCGTGGTGCCAATCAGCGTGAAGTCGCGCTCGTACGGAATGGCGAAGACGATGCGGCGGTCCGGCTGCTGGAAGATATACGCGTAACGGTGATCGAAGATCTTCGGTACGACGATGTGGCTGCCCTTGATCAGGCGCAGCGTATGGGAGTGTTTCAGATGGACCACATCGTCGAGAAAGCTCGCCGCCCAGGGGCCGGCGGCATTCACCAGCGCGCGTGCCTTCACGAAGTGGCGGCTACCGTCACGTGCCTCGAGTTCGGCCGTCCAGCCATCCGCATCGCGACGCGCGCTGATGCACTTCGTATGCGTCTCGACCTTCGCGCCACGATGCACGGCATCCATCGCGTTGAGCACGACAAGACGGGCGTCCTGCACCCAGGCATCGGAGTAGACAAAACCCTGGTGGAACTCACTGCGCAGCGGCTCACCGGTGACGTGCTTGGCAAAGCGCACGCGACGCGAACCTGGCAATGTGCGGCGACCGCGCCCCAGATGGTCATAGAGGAACAGCCCGATGCGAATCATCCATGCCGGGCGCAGATGCGGCTGGTGCGGAAGAATGAAACGCAGCGGCCAGATGATGTGCGGCGCTGCCCTGAGCAACACCTCGCGCTCGGCGAGTGCCTTGCCGACAAGCGCGAACTCGAACTGCTCGAGATAGCGCAGGCCACCGTGGATCAGCTTGGTCGCGGCACTCGATGTATGCGAGGCCAGGTCGTCACGCTCGCATAGCCACACCGACAGCCCGCGTCCTACCGCGTCACGCGCGATACCGACGCCATTGACGCCACCACCAACCACAAGAACATCGACCTGGTCGACCATCGCGCACTCCGCTTGGCTGGAGGCACCCTTACTGAGAGGGGAATAGCCGATGTTCGGCTGCGTTCGTTTTTCCTTACGGAAGCACCCGTTGGGCGCATAAACGAACATTTCACACGGTCAGCAAGCGGTGCCTGCGTTAAAAGTGAGCATATTCGAACACAAACGAACATGGCACGCTGCAGTGCAGCGCACGGTCTGTTTGAAACAGGCCGGGACGACAACAATAAGTCTTTGAAAGTGGGGCGTCTTGTACCCGCGGAACGAAATCGCCGCTGAAGCGGCTCCCACAGAAAATCCGCATGACCATCGCGATCTTCCGTAGGAGCCGCTTCAGCGGCGAGCTCGTTTCCCTGTAGGAGCCGTTTCAGCGGCGAGCACCTTTCTCTGTAGGAGCCGCTTCAGCGGCGAAACCCGCCCGCCTCAGTCCCCAGCAACATGCAACTGCGTCCCCGCCGCCTCAAGCACCGGCAGCAACGCATCCGGCGGCGTCTTGTCGGTGAACCAGGCGTCCACGCGCGAAAAGTCCCCCAGCCGCACCATCGCGTTGCGCCCGATCTTCGTATGGTCCGCGCCCAGGTACACCTGCCGCGAATGCTCGATGATCGCCTGCGCGACGCGCACTTCGTGAAAATCGAAATCCAGCAGCGTTCCGTCCAGCTCGATACCCGAGATGCCGATGATTCCGTAGTCGACCTTGAACTGGCGAATGAGCTCGATCGTCGCTTCGCCAGTCACCCCACGGTCGCGGCCGCGCACGACACCGCCGGCGACGATGACCTCGAAGGTCGGGTTGTCGCTCAGGAGCAGCGCGATGTTGAGGTTGTTAGTGATGACGCGCAGATCGCGATGCTCGAGCAACGCACGGCCGACACCCTCGTTGGTGGTGCCGAGGTTGATGAAGAGCGATGAGCCGTCTGGAATCTGCTTCGCGATCGAGGCCGCGATACGGTTCTTCTCCGCGGCCTGCAACGTCTGGCGTGCCGCGTAGGCGACATTCTCGACGCTCGATGAGGGACTCACGCCGCCGTGGTAACGGCGAATGAGGCCGCTGTCCGACAGCAGGTTGAGGTCACGACGAATGGTCTGTGGCGCCACGTCGAAATGGCTGGCCAGTTCGTCGACGCCCACGAAGCCTTCGCGATGCACGATCGCGATGAGCTCTTCCTGGCGGCGGTTCAATCGTGGGTCCATCATTCTTCCGTTACTGCACGACACGCCAACATGATGCCGGGTCGCAACGAGAGTGTCATGCGGCGGTTGCGATGAGGCCGGGTATATCTGCCTTTGTGTAGGAGCCGATTCATCGGCGAAAGGCAGGTTTCAGTGAGCTGGCCCGCTACCGCGGGATCGCCGATAAATCGGCTCCCACAGGGGCAAGAAGGTAAATCGCAGGCAAAGAAAAACCCGCCACGATTGCTCGTAGCGGGTGTTTCAGTATAAGGCCCCTGGCGGTGACCTGTTGCGGGTCTTGCGCTGCGCGCAAAGAAAAACCCGCCTTCTTTCGAAGACGGGTTGTTCCGGTATAAGGCCCCTGGCGGTGACCTGTTGCGGGTCTTGCGCTGCGCGCAAAGAAAAACCCGCCTTCTTTCGAAGACGGGTTGTTCCGGTATAAGGCCCCTGGCGGTGACCTACTCTTGCATGGCTTGAGCCACACTACCAT
>NZ_QAOX01000004.1 GCF_003050935.1 Luteibacter sp. OK325
CGCAGGCCACATAAGACATGGGCCGCGAAGCGGTCTTCCGAACCGAGCGCGGAGGACTGTCTGAGCAGCGAGGGTGGGCACCGAAGGCTCTGCGCTGCTACGTCACCGAACGCAGCGACGTCCCCGGAATTCCGCGATGAACCAACAAAAAGCCCCGCAATGCGGGGCTTCTCATCTCACGCTACAAAGGCAATCAAGCCTTCTTGCGCGGGGCCGCCTTCTTGGCAGCGGCAGCGGCCGGCTTTGCGGCGGCCGGCTTTGCAACGGCTGCACCGCTGACAACGTCAACGTGCGGACGAGCATTGCCATAGCTGGAACGGTTGATCTTGCCGCGACGAGTGCGGCGATCGCCCTTGCCCATGGGAAACTCCTTGATTCTGAAAAATGAAGAGGAACGGCCGGCCATCGTATCAGCGGCGGCGCAAATGGCAAGCCTGAGGGCTGTTCAGTGAACGCGCTGGCTGCCCTTGCCGCAGCCTTCGAGCTCGTCCGGACAGGGGCCCGGGTCGAACTGGACGGTGACATGGCCCACCTGCCAACGCTCGACCAGCATGGTCTTGATGGCGGTGAGACAGCGCGACTGATCCGCGCCGGGCCTCAGTTCGGCATGCAGCGTGGCCATCCGCGCGCCGGCGGTGACCTGCCAGACATGCACGTGATGGATGTCCAGGATGTTCTCATCGGCCTCGCGAAGGCCCTTTTCGATGTCGACCAGATGCACGCCCTCAGGCGTGCCCTCCAGCAGGATATGGCCCGAGCGACGCAGCAGCGACCACGCGCTGCGCAGGATCAGCAGCGAAACCAGGATCGACAGCAGCGGGTCCGCCCATAGCCAGCCCGCCCAACGCACGGCGAGCGCAGCGAGCACCGCGGCCACCGAGCCAAGCAGGTCGCCGAGGACATGCAGGCTCGCGCCTGCGATATTCACGTCGTCGGGGTCGTGTCCATGCAGCGTGCGCAGCACCACCACGTTGGCCACCAGGCCAATCACCGCCACCACCAGCATCACGCCGGAGAGAATGGGCTGCGGATCGAACAGGCGCTGCACGGCCTCCACAACGATGAAGGCGACCAGGGCGAACTGGGTCAGCGCATTCACGAAGCCGGCAAGCACCTCGATGCGGCCGTAGCCGAAGCTACGCCTCGCGTCGGCGGGCCGGGCGGCGAAACGTGCACCGAGGAAGGCGAGCAACAGGGCCAGTGCGTCCACCAGCATGTGACCGGCGTCGGCCAGCAGGGCCAGCGATCCGGAGACCAGGCCACCGGCCGCTTCCACCACCAGCATGAGCAAGGTCAGGACGAAAGCGAACAGCAGCTTCTTCTCGCTGCTCCCTTCGGAGTGGCTGTGGCCGTGCGCGTGCACCTCACCGTGCGAATGGCCGGCGTGGGCGTGGGAGTGGTCGTGTGCCATGCGCAAAGGCTAGGTAATCGTGCCGCGGTTACACAATCACGGGTGCGCGCAGGACGGGCCGTGGATATGGCCCGCGTGCTCACTGCGGTCCACCCGCAGGTTGACGAAATGCGCCGAGGCCAGCAGGAAACCGCCGCAGGTGACAAGCACGCTATGGACGATAAGCGAGTCGCTGTGCAGGAAAGTCACGCCCAGCACCAGCAGCATCAAGCCCGGTGTCGCCAGGACCAACGGCAGGCGGCGGCGATGCCGGCGGAAGCCAGAAATGAGTGCCGCACTGGCCAGAACGCAGGCAAATGCCACGAAACCGGTTTCGAAGCGGTGATCGGCCAGGAAAGAAAGGCCGAGTACGGGCAGCAGGGCCAGCACGAACGGCAGCGCGGCACAGTGGATCGCACACAGGAACGACGCCAGCGCACCGACCCGATCGGCCGCATGCCACCAACGGCGGGGCGTTTCGGGATCGACGGGGGATTCGATGGGGAAATCGGTCATGGGATACATAGCGTGACTTCTTGCACGGGTGCAGGCAAGCAATGCTACTTTATAACATTCCGAAAGCCAAGAAAAACAGGACTCCCCGTAGGAGCCGCTTCAGCGGCGATAACCAGATTGCCCCACCCCATCGCCGGCATCGCCGGCTCCTACAAAAAGCCTAGCGGCAGTTCTTGCAGATACCGTGAACTTCCAGGGTCTGCGCCTGCGGACGGAACCCCAGGGCCTTGGCCTGCACTTCGATCAGCTCCGCGACGCGCTCGTCGCAGACCTCCTGCGCGCACTGACACTTATCGCAAATCAGGAAAGGCACCTGGTGCGACTCGGCCGGATGATGGCAGGACACGTACGCGTTTATCGACTCGAGTTTGTGGATGAAGCTGTTCTCAAGAAGGAAGTCGAGCGCCCGGTAGACCGTCGGCGGCGCGGCATTGCCGTGCTTCTCACGCAGCCGGTCCAGAAGGTCGTAGGCCTTAACGGGCTTGCCCGCACTCGCCACCAGCTCAAGGACTTCACGACGCAATGGAGTCAGCCTCAGGCCGCGCTCGTTTGAGGCATGCTCGACCGCCGCGACAAAGCTTCGCGCGTCGTCGTGGTGCTCGTGATCGTGTCGGTGGGCAGCGTGCGTGGTCACATCGAAATCCTCGTGTGCGTCAGTCTAACATGAGGCCACGTCAGCGCTTTTTCGAGCCCGGAAGGGGCGGAGGCAGCGGGCCGCCCCCGGGTGACTGTGAAGGCGGGACCCGCTTTGGCATGAAGGGAACGACCCAGCCGAACGGGCCCAGCACCAGTGCCGCGACGATGCCCGCCATGGTCCTGCCCCGCCACCAGCCCAGCAGCGCGCCGACCACGACGAAGAAGACCTGCCAGGCAATCAGGTTCCACCAGGGCACCAGCCCCATCAGATTGCTGAAGATGCGCAGGGACGCAGCAGGGTCATCGGGATCGACGCCCTGCATCGCCCTGGCGAGGAGCTCATCCACGCGAGCGGGCGAGTGCCTCGTCGATACGCGAGATGGCGCCCTCGCGTCCGGCCAGGTAAATGGTGTGCTCGATCGAGGGCGAGACCTGAGTGCCCGTCATCGCCACACGCAGCGGCGCCGCGACCTTGCCCATGCCCAACTCCAGTGAAGCGGCCACGCGCTCCACCGCACCGTGGATAGCTTCCGGCGTCCACTCAGGTAGCGAGACCATTTCCGCTTTCGCCGCATCGAGCGCGGCCGCCGCCGTCTCTGTGCGCAGGTGCTTCTCGACGGCCTTGTCGTCCCACTCGACGATCGGGCCGTACCAGATCTTCGCGCGCTCGGCCATTTCCTTGAACGTCTGCACGCGGTCGCGCAGCGCGACGACGACATCCGCCGGATTCGGGCCCTTCGACGCGTCGATGCCGGTCTTCTCCAGGTGCCAGGCCAGCTCCGGACCGAGCAGGGCCGGGTCATCCGTCTTCAGGTAGTGCTGGTTGAGCCAGGAAAGCTTGGTCACATCGAAACGCGATGCCGCCTTGTTGACGTCGGCAACGTCGAACAGGGTCTTCATTTCGTCGACCGAGAAGATCTCCTTGTCACCATGCGACCAGCCCAGACGAACCAGATAGTTGAGCAGTGCGTGCGGCAGGAAACCGTCGTCGCGATACTGCATGACGCTCACTGCGCCGTGGCGCTTGGACAGCTTCTGGCCATCCGGACCGAGAATCATCGGCAGGTGCGCGAACTCGGGCACGGTCGCACCGAGCGCCTTATAGATATTGATCTGGCGCGGTGTGTTGTTGACGTGGTCATCGCCACGGATCACTTCCGTGATACCCATGTCGATGTCGTCGACGACCACGGCGAAGTTGTAGGTCGGGAAGCCGTCCGAACGGAAGATGACGAGGTCGTCGAGCTCTTCGTTGGACCACTCGATGCGTCCCTTCACCTTGTCCTCGAAAACGACGCTACCGGCGGCCGGATTCTTGAAACGGATCACCCGGTTTGGATCGTCGCGCATCGCCTCGTTGCGATCGCGGTAGTAGCCGTTGTAACGGGGCTTCACACCGGCCGCCATGGCGGCGTTGCGCATGGCCTCGATTTCTTCCTTGGTCTCGTAGGCGTAGTAGGCCTTGCCCTCACGCAGCAGCTGATCGGCCACTTCGCGGTAGCGGTCCATGCGAAGCGTCTGGTAGTACGGACCCTCGTCATGCACCAGGCCGAGCCAGGACATGCCGTCGAGGATGGCCTGCACGGCCTCCTGGGTTGACCGCTCGCGGTCGGTGTCCTCGATTCGCAGCACGAACTCGCCGCCGCGGCGGCGGGATTCCAGCCAGCAATACAGCGCGGTGCGGGCGCCGCCGATATGCAGGTAGCCGGTAGGACTGGGAGCGAAGCGGGTACGGACGGTCATCGTGTAGGTCGTTCGGCAGGCAAGACCGCGATTTTAACCCAGCCCCGCTGTCATATGCCGGTCATGCCCCGATAACCGCCCGGACACGCCATTGCGCGAGCATGCGTCAAGCCAGGCCAGAAGGGGCACCGCCATGCGAATCGGCATCGTCACCGAGACCTACGCACCGGACGTCAACGGCGTAGCCATTACCGTCCAGGCGCTTGCCCGCGGACTCGTCCGGCGGGGCCACGCGGTCGACCTCATCCGGCCGATCCACCCGGATACGTCGCCACTGGCCGACGCGGGTATGGATGTTCTCGCGGTTGAAGGTGCCGCCCTGCCGCGGTATTCCAGCCTCCGCTTCGGCCTCCCTGCCCGCTTCCGCATCGAACGACGCTGGCGCGCGGACCGCCCTGACGCGATCTACGTGGCGACGGAAGGCCCGCTCGGCTGGACCGCTGTCAGCGCTGCCCGTCGGCTCGGCATTCCCGTCGCCACCGGCTTCCACACCCGATTCGACTTCTACGTGGGCCACTACGGCTTCGGCGCGCTGACGCCTTTCGTACGTCGTTACCTCGCCCGCTTCCATCGCCGGGCGCAGACCACTCTGGTGCCGACCGGCCAGCTCGCCGGCGAGCTCAACGACCTCGGCGTTCATGACGTACGCGTCCTGCGCCGCGGCGTCGACACCGCGCGCTTCCACCCGGAGCGTCGCGACGAGGCCCTGCGTGACAGCTGGGGTGCCGGTACCGACGCGCCGGTGGTGCTCAGCGTCGGCCGCGTCGCGCCGGAGAAGAATCTCCACGTGGTGATCGACGCATACCGCGCGCTCGCGCGTCGGGTACCTCAGGCGCGTTGCGTCATCGTCGGCGACGGTCCGGGCCGGGCGGCACTCGAAGCGGCCAACCCGGATGTGATCTTCGCCGGGACGCGTCGGGGTGATGAACTAGCCGCGTATTACGCCAGCGCCGACCTCTTCGTCTTCCCCAGCCTCACGGAAACCTTCGGCAACGTCGTACTCGAGGCGATGGCGTCCGGCATACCCGTCGTTGCGTACGCGGAAGCCGCCGCGCGCGAGTTCATCCGCAATGGCCAGAACGGCATTCGCGTCGCGCCTGGCAACGAAGGCGGCCTCATCGAACGCGCCGCCACCCTCGGCGCGGATGCCACGGTACGCATGGCCATGGGGCACGCCGCGCGTGCCTCCGTCGCCGGCCTCTCATCCGAGTCGGTCGTCAACGAGTTCGAAACCATCATGCAATCCCTTTCCGAGGAGAGCGTCCATGAGCGCAGCACCGCCGTCGCCGCGTAGGGCGAACCTCGACCGCCGCATGTGCGTCGCCGCCAATCGCTGGGGCGCACGCCGGGCCATCGGCATCTTCTTCGGCGCCATTAGTCGACTGGGCGACGGCGTCTTCTGGTACTCGCTGATGACCGTTATCGCCCTCGTCGGCGGCTGGCATGGTGTCGCTGTCGCCGTCCAGATGGCCGTGACCGGCCTGACCGCGCTGATGCTCTACCGCGTCCTCAAGCGCTGGACGCGCCGTCCGCGCCCGTTCCGCACCTGCCCCGGCGTGATCGCCCACGTGCCGCCACTCGACGAGTTCAGCTTCCCCTCCGGCCACACCCTGCAGGCCGTTGCGTTCACCGTTGTCGCCGTCGCGCACTACCCGATCCTCGCGCCCTTCCTCATCGGCTTCGCCGCGCTCGTCGGTGCCTCGCGCGTGGTGCTCGGCCTGCATTATCCGAGCGACGTACTGGCTGCGACGGTGATCGGTGCGGGCCTTGGCACGCTGTCGCTGTGGGCGGAACGCGTGCTGGTCTAAAAAGAACGGTCCATCGTGGATTACCGGGCCCGGGCGCCCGGCTTTCAGCCCGGGCATTCTTTACCTCGCACATGGCTCGCCGTCGGCCTCGCGGGGCTCTGCTGCGCCATCGCTCTTTACACTCGGGCGCTTCGCGGGGGAGACCTTGGTGCCCACCCTCGCTGCTCAGACAGTCCTCCGCGTTCGAGAAGGAAAGACCGCTGACGCGGCCCATGTATCTATCTGGCCTACGGCCGCTCCACTTGTGCGGAACTCGCCTCGAGGGTGGACACCAAGGTCTCTCACGACGATACGGTTGAGTGGAAGGAGAGCCGTGGCGTGGCGCCGTCGTCGGCCCCGTCGGCTCCCGGAACACCAGGGCGAAGCGGACGCGGTTGCGCTACCCGGTTGCCGAACACCTTCCTCGCGCCTTTGCCTGCGTGCCTGTGTGCCTGCCGGCGATGCGGCCGCTCGCTCTGGCTCGACCCACGCGAACCTCAGGGCTCGGGAGAGCCTTCGGTGCCCACCCTCGAGGCGAGTTCCGCACAAGTGGAGCGGCCGTAGGCCAATAAGAACACGGGCCGCGCAGCGGCCTTTCCGCTACGAAACGCGGAGGACTGTCTGAGCAGCGAGGGTGGGCACCGAAGGCTCTGCGCTGCTACGTCCACGCCCGCAGCGACGTCCCCGGAATTCCGCGATGAACCTAAAAAAAGCCCGACCTGAGTCGGGCTTGCTTGCTCGGCGATAGCACGCTGTTGCGGCGAAAGGTTTTGGCAACGTGGATGTCGCCGCTAAAGCGGCTCCCACATATCACGCCGCGGCGCGCGGCGCCTTTTCCATGATGCCGAGCATCGCGCCGAGCTTGTCGCGCATTTCGCGGCGGTCGACGATGACGTCGATGGCGCCGTGCTCGACGAGGAAGTCGGGACGCTGGAAGCCTTCGGGCAAGGTCTCACGCACCGTCTGTTCGATGACGCGCGGACCGGCGAAGCCGATCAGGGCCTTCGGCTCGGCAACATTGATGTCACCCAGCATGCCCAGACTGGCCGACACGCCACCGGTGGTCGGATGCGTGAGTACCGAGATGTACGGCACGCCGGCGTCGCGCATACGCGCCAGCGCAGCCGAGGTCTTCGCCATCTGCATCAGTGAGAACAGGCCTTCCTGCATGCGTGCGCCACCAGTGGCGGCGAAGCAGACCAGGGCACTGTTTTCGGCCAGGGCGCGCTCCGCGGCGCGGGCGAACTTCTCGCCGACCACTGAGCCCATCGAGCCGCCCATGAAGGCAAACTCGAACGCCACCGACACCACCGGACGATCCAGCAGGCGGCCGGACATCGCGATGAGCGCATCCTTCTCGCCCGTAGCCTTCTGCGCCGCGGCGACGCGGTCCTTGTACTTCTTCTGGTCCTTGAACTTCAGCGCGTCGACCGCTTCCATCTTCGCCCACAGCTCGGTGGTGCTGCCTTCGTCGAAGAATGCATTCAGGCGGACACGCGCGCTGATCGCATGGTGGTGGCCGCACTTGGGGCAGACCATCAGCGATTTTTCGAGCTCCGGCTTATAGAGGACGGTGCCGCAACCGGCACACTTTTCCCACACGCCTTCAGGCACCTTGCCCTTGTTGTCGCCGGCCGCGCGCTGCTGCGCGCGGGTCTTCGGCGTCATGATTTTCTGCAGCCAGTTCATCGTTCTCTCCGTGGATCCGTTCTAACGCAACGGCCGTTCAGCGCGCGTCGAGCGCAGCGCGGATCGGCGCGAGGAAGTCATGTGCCCTGCCGGCGAGGTCGTCCGCCGAGGTCGCGCCGGAGAGGCGATCGACCAGGGCGCTGCCGATGACCACGGCGTCGGCGAAGGCGCCAATCGCCACGGCACTTGCCGCGTCGCGGACACCAAAACCGACGGCCACCGGAGCCTTCGACCGGGCCCGGATGCCTGCTACGCGCTCGGCGATGTCGCCGGTGCTCAGCTGGGCCGCGCCGGTGATGCCAGCGAACGACACATAATACAGGAAGCCCGCGGCGGCCTCGCTCAGGGCGGCAAGGCGCTTCTCGGTCGTGGTCGGCGAGGCCAGGAGAATCTGGTCGAGACCGACAGCCCGGAGTGGCTCGAGCACGTGTGACTCCTCCAGCGGACAATCCACCATCAGCACGCCATCGACACCCTTTTCAACGGCATCTTCAGCGAACTCCGCGTAACCATACATCTCGACCGGGTTGAGATAGCCCATCAGGACAATGGGCGTTTCGTTGTCTGTCTCACGGAATGCTGCGACCCAGGCCAGCACGTTATGCAGGCCGACGCCCCTGGCGATGGCCCGCTCACTGGCGTGCTGGATGACCGGACCGTCGGCCATCGGATCGGAGAACGGCACGCCGAGCTCGATCAGATCGGCACCTGCGGCGACCAGGGCGTGCAACATCGGCACGACGGCGTCGGGCAGCGGATCGCCGGCGGTAACGAAAGGAATCAGTCCCGTGCGGCCAGCGGCCTTCAGCGCCGCGAAACGGCGTTCGATGCGGCTCATCAGAGTTCGATCCCTTCACGCTCGGCAATGGTGTGCACGTCCTTGTCGCCACGCCCGGAGAGGTTGGCGAGCACCAGGCCGTCTTTGGGTAGTTCGCGCGCGAGCTTGATCGCCTGGGCAACGGCGTGACTCGACTCCAGCGCGGCGAGGATGCCCTCGGTGCGCGCCAGCAGATGGAAGGCTTCGAGCGCCTCGTCGTCGGTGATGCCGACGTAGTCGGCACGGCCGGCGTCCTTCAGGAAGGCGTGTTCGGGGCCTACACCGGGGTAGTCCAGGCCAGCCGACACCGAATGCGTCTCGACAATCTGGCCGTTCGCATCCGATAGCACATAGGTGCGGTTGCCGTGCAACACGCCCGGCTTGCCGGCAGTCAGCGAGGCGGCATGGCGGCCGGTTTCGATGCCGTCGCCGGCGGCTTCGGCGCCCACCAGGCGCACATCGCGGTCGTTGAGGAACGCGTGGAAGATACCGATCGCGTTGGATCCGCCGCCGACACTGGCCGTGATCACGTCCGGGAGGCGCCCGAACTGTTCGAGTACCTGCTCGCGCGCTTCGCGGCCGACGATGGCATTGAAGTCGCGAACCATCTGCGGATACGGGTGCGGACCGGCCACCGTGCCGATGATGTAGAAGGTGTCGGCGACGTTGGTGACCCAGTCGCGCATCGCTTCGTTGAGCGCGTCTTTCAGGGTCTTCGAGCCGGAGGTGACCGGCACGACTTCCGCACCGAGCAGGCGCATGCGGTAGACGTTGATCTTCTGTCGCTCGATATCCACCGCGCCCATGTAGACCACGCACTTCAGGCCCATGCGCGCGGCGACCGTCGCGCTGGCCACGCCATGCTGGCCGGCACCGGTCTCGGCGATGATCCGCGTCTTGCCCATGTGCCGGGCGACGAGAGCCTGGCCCACGGTGTTGTTGATCTTGTGCGCGCCGGTATGGTTCAGGTCTTCACGCTTGAGCAGGATGCGAGCGCCACCGACGTGCTTCGACAGCCGCTCGGCGTGGTACACCGGGCTGGGGCGACCGACGTAATACTTGAGGTCGCGATCGAGCTCGGCGATGAACGCGGGATCCGTGCGCAACTTCTCGTAGGCGGCGGTCAGCTCGGCGAGCGGCTCCATGAGCGTCTCAGCCACGTAGATGCCGCCGTAGTCGCCGAAGCGCCCATGCGCATCCGGATAGGCGTGGAAATCCGCAATCTCGGTCATTGCCTTCTCGTTATCGTCGTACAGCAGAAATGAAGCGTTCCATCTTAGCCCGATCCTTGATGCCGGGCGACGACTCGATACCGCTGGAGACGTCCACCGCCCAGGGTTGCGCCACGCGAATGGCCTCGGCCACGTTGTCCGCGGTGAGGCCGCCGGCGAGGATCAACGGTTGCGCAAGATCCTTCGGCATCAGGGCCCAGTCGAAGCGCTGGCCACTGCCGCCCGGTTCGCCGAGGCCATGGCCATCAAGGAGCAGACCGGCCGCTTGCGGATACCCATGCAGATGTTCGAGCGCGGCTTCGCCCTCACCCATCGCGATGGCCTTCGTGTACCGGACGCCGTATGCGGCGCACTCCTGGTCGGTTTCACCACCGTGAAACTGAAGCATGTCGGGGCGCAACACACGCAGTACTTCCTCGATGTAGGCAGGTTCGTCGTCCATCACCAGCGCCACGGTCGTGACATAGGGTGGCACGGCGTCGCGCAGGCGCGCCGCCGCCCCAGGTTCGACGAAGCGCTTGCTCCGGCGTGTCATGACGAAACCGATCGCGTCGACGCCGAGGCGCGCAGCCAACTGCACATCCTCCAGGCGCGTGAGCCCACAGAACTTGATCCGGGTCATAACGTCACCTCCGGCGGCAGACCCCAGTGGGCTTCATAGAGCGGCCCGAGGAAGGTCAGGCCCTCCGCGGGCGCGGTGGCACCGGCCACCTCGCGATCGCGGCCGGCAAGCAGTTCGGCCATCCAGCGGACGTCCTCCTCGCCACGACCGATCCGCAGCAGCGAGCCGACGATGTTGCGCACCATGTGATGGAGGAAGGCATTCGCCTCGATCTCCACCACGACGTGGACGTCTTCGCGAAACACGCGGATGGAGCGCACGTTGCGGCGCGCGTGCACCGCCTGGCAGGAAATGGCCCGGAAGGCGGAAAAGTCGTGCTCGCCGACGATCGCCTGCGCCGCCTGGTTCATCACCTCGGCGTCGATCTGGCGACGCTCCCAGGCAACGAAACGCGCATCGAGCGCGGGCCGGACGAAGCGCGGCAGGATGCGATAGCGATAGCGACGTGCCCGCGCGGAAAAACGCGCATGGAAGTCGTCCGGCACAGGTTGCGCCCAGGTCACTGCCACCGTATGTGGCAGGTTGGAGCACGCGCCGAGAATCCAGCCGCGCAGGTCGCGAACCACGTCGGTGTCGAAGTGCACCACCTGGCAACGTCCATGCACGCCCGCGTCGGTGCGCCCGGCGGCGGTCACCTCGATCGGGGTGTGAGCGACGAAGCTGAGCGCCTGCTCCAGCGAACCCTGCACGGTTTTCGCATGACTCAGCCGCTGCCAACCGAAGAAATCGGTGCCGTCGTATTCGACGCCAAGGGCAATACGCATGGGGCGGTTCGTTGCGGTGGAAACGGTAAAGGGTAGCACCCTGGGTAGGGCGGCACCCAATGTGGGAGCCGCTTCAGCGGCGATAGCAGGTTGCGGCATCCCCCATCGCCGGCATAGCCGGCTCCTACAAAAAAAAGCCCCGGGGTGGCCGGGGCTTCTGTTTAGTGCTCGCCGATGAATCGGCTCCTACAAGGGCATCGCCGATGAATCGGCTCCCACAGGTCAGACGATGTCGTTGAGGATTCGCTTGGCCGTGTCTTTCTGCATCTGCGTGCCTTCGGAAATCACTTCGTCCAGCATCAGGCGGGCGCCTTCGGCGTCACCCATGTCGAGGTAGGCGCGGGCCAGGTCGAGCTTGGTGTCGACCGGGTCGTCGCTGAAGCTTTCCGGGTTGTGATCGGCGATCGGCTCTTCGTCGGCGAAGGTCGGTTCGTCGAAACGCGGGAGGTCGTGGGCGGATTTCGCAGCCGCTTCGGTCTCCTCGTTGAACGACCAGGACGAAGGCTCTTCAGCGAACGGAACCGGCTCGATCGCACCGTGCTCGTTCGAACCATGCGCCGGAACCTCGGTGTAGAGGGAGTCCGGAGCATCGGCGTCGAACACATCCGTTGCGTTGGGTCGACGGTCGGCCTCGGCGCGCTGCACCGGGGTCAGGTCGAAGTTGAAGTGGTATTCGCTGTGCTTCTGCGGCGTCGGTGTCGCCGGGCGATCATCCTCGTCCGGGCTGGTCACGTACGTGCCCAGGTCGAACTGTTCCAGCGCAGCGGATTCGTCGGCCGCATGCACGTGGCCCGGCTCGTAGTGGTCGTATGGCTCGTCGATCTCGTCCACGGGCACGCCGCCGAACAGAGGATGGCTGGGAGCGAGGTCTTCACCCATCGTGACCACGTCGCGCCATTCCGGCTGCTCGGGATCGGCGACGTGGGCGAACATCGCCTCGGCGGCAGCCTCGAAGTGCTCGACGTCGCGGCGGCCGTAATACAGGCTCACCAGCTCAAGGTGCAGCCCGATGTCGTCCGGGTGCTCGGCCAGGGCGTCGAGAATCTCGCGCTGGTCCTGGTCCATCGCATCGGTGTGGCCGAAGGTGTCGAAGTTCGGCTCACGACCGAAGCGATCCGCCAGCGAGGTGGCGGCCGGACCGGCCAGGGCCGGCTTCTTCTTGCGCCCGAACACGGCAGCCACCAGGAGCAGGAGAATGACGATCGCGCCGCCGCCCCAGGCCCAGGTCTGCAGGTACCACGGATCCTCTTCCACTACCGGTGCCGGGGTCGGCTTGTTCACGGGGCGCTTGGCGACCGATGCTGGCGTTGCCGGCGCGGCGATCGGCGTCGTGACGACGGCAGGAGCCTGTGCGGTGGCGGCATGGGCAGGCACGACCGGCGTCGCCGCCACGGCGGCGACCGTTGAAGCCGCGGCCGGCGCAGGCGCCGGCGCGTTGACAGGAGCGGCGACCGGCGTTGCGGCCGCGACCGGAGCCGGTGCAGGCGCAGCCGCTGTGGCGGCGGTCGCGGGCTGACCCGCGGCCTTGCGCGTCTCGGCCAGCTTGCGCTGGAGCTCGGCGATTTCCGAGTCCTTCAGGCTGATCAGGCGCTGGTTCTTGCTGTTGATTTCTTCGAGGTCGCCCAGACGCGATTTCAGTTCGGCGCCCTGCTGCTTGAGCGAAGCGACGGACTCCTGAGAGGTCGTCAGCTCCTGCTTCAGGCCGGCCACCTGGGCGTCGCCCTTGCCGTCCTTCGTGCCCGCGCGAGTGGAAGCGGCGTCGCCGCCCTCCTTCGAGGGGACAATGGCCAGGCGGTCGTTGGCGGGAGCGGCAGCCTTGGCCGGAGCCTGTGCCGCACCGGTGGAGGCCGCATCGGCGACGACTGAGGGCGAACGTGTCGTCCCCGAGCGCCACGCCTCGTTCTGGCGGCGCACTTCCGTGAGGGCGGCCGCGGCCGACTGGGCCTGGACGTCGTCAGCGGAAGGCATGCGCAGCACCGCGCCGGTCTTCAGCGCATTGATGTTGTCGCGGTAGAAAGCGTCCGGATTGGCCTTGTGCAAGGCCAACAGGACCTGATTGAGGTCGCCGCCGTTCGTGTGGTCGCGCGCGATCGTCGACAGGTTCTGGCCACGCTGCACCGTGACCGAGCTGTCGCCGGCACCCGACGGAGCCGCCGCGGCGCGGGCCGCAGCCGGCGTCGATTCACTACGCGAAGGCCGTGACTCGCTGTGCGCAGGCACGCGGGAGGGCACATCGGACGTGCGCGATGGCCTGGCCGCAGGCACGCTGGCCGTGATGCCGGCCGTCGAGGACGGCGTACCCGGCGGATCGAGCAGCATCGTGATCTCACGGACGACCTTGTTACCGTCGGTGGAGACCTCGACGAGGAAATCGAGATAGGTGTCGCGCACCGGTGCCGTGCTGGTCACTTTGATGACCGGCTGGCCGCTGGCGTTCTTGCCCACTACGAAGGTGAGCGCGACAGGCAGGCCACCGCGGTTCAGGCCCGCGCGTGAGAACGCCTCTTCCGAGGCGAGGGTGACATGGACGTTATCGGTCTTGCCCGACAAGCCATTCAATGGGATTTCAGCTACCAGCGGCTGGTCCATGGTCGAGCGCACCTGGACTTGGCCCAGGTCCTGCGCCAGGGCATGACCGCCCCCCGTGGCAAGCGCCAGCATGATCGACAGCTTCAACGTACGGTTCATCACTCGCTTCCCCCGAACTAATACCATGCTGACGGCACGCCTCTTTCGGGCGGTCGGCCGCGAAGGCGCCACTGTAGTGCACCCCAGCAACAACTAACAATAGCGAGTACGGGCAGTTACGCGACAACGTTGAGTCGGTCGCGAGGCCTGTACACGCCCCCTTACGTGTTATGGCTTGCGCTGGGCGTCCAGCTCGCGCTCGAGTTCGGCGATTTTCCGGTCCCGGTCGTCCAGCTGGCGGCCTGCGGCTTGCGTATCGGACTCGAGTGCGTCGACCCGGGCCTTGAGATGCCTGACGTTGGCGTCCTCGGCCTGGGCCTCCCCGTGCACCGCTGCCACCTTTGCGCGGGTGGCGGCGGCCGGGTCGGCGTGCGCCGCCTTCGTCTGGGTTTGCTGCGCGGCCATCGCCAGGGGCGAGGACACGACGAACAGGCAGGCGATGGCGACGCGATGGTTCATTACAGATAGTCCTCGATCAGGATCTCCGCGATCTGCACGGCGTTCAGAGCCGCACCCTTGCGGATATTGTCGGCCACGACCCACAGGTCCAGGCCGCGTTCGTGGGAAATGTCTTCGCGGATGCGGCCAACGAAGACCGGATCCTTGCCGGCGGCATCGCCGACCGGGGTCGGGTAGCCACCTGGCTTGCGCTCGTCCTTCACGACCAGACCCGGGGTCTGTTCGAGCAGCTCGCGCGCGCGTTCGGCCGTGATCTTCTCGCGGGTCTCGATGTGCACGGCTTCCGCGTGACCGTAGAAGACCGGTACGCGAACGGCGGTCGGATTCACCTGGATCGAAGGATCCTCGAGGATCTTCCGGGTCTCCCAGACCATCTTCATTTCTTCCTTGGTGTAGCCGTTGGGCTGGAAGTCGTCGATCTGCGGGATCACGTTGAAGGCGATCTGTGCCGGGAACTTCGAGTTCTCCACCGGCTGGAAATTGAGCATCTGGGCCGTCTGCTTGCCCAACTCTTCCGCGCCGCTGCGACCCGCGCCCGACACCGACTGGTAGGTGGCGACGTTGATCCGCTCGATGCCTGCCTCGCGATGGATCGGGGCCAGGGCCACCAGCATCTGCATGGTCGAGCAGTTCGGGTTGGCGATGATGCCGCGCACCGTGTAGTCGACGATCGCGTGCGGATTGACCTCGGCCACCACCAGGGGAATATCGTCCTGGTAGCGGAATTCGGAGGTGTTATCGATCACCACGGCACCGGCCGCGGCAGCGCGCGGCGCATGCTCCCGGCTGACCGAACCACCCGCGGAGAAGAAGGCGATGTCCACGCCTTCGAAGTCGTATTTGGCGAGATCCTGGACGACATAAGGTTTTCCGGCGAAGTCGACTGTGCCGCCCGCCGAGCGCTCGCTCGCCAGGGGTACCAGTTCGCTGATCGGGAAATCCCGCTCGGCGAGGATCGAAAGGAGGGTTTCGCCGACCGCGCCGGTCGCACCCACCATGGCCACCTTGTAACTCGTCTTCTTGCTCATTTTCGCTTTCGTCAGGGCGTGGAAAAACAGGTCAGCTGGCGTCGGCCAGCACACCCGGATTGATGATCGTGGGTGGCCGCCCGGCGTGAGGACCATGTCCGAACGCAGCCAGCACATTGTCCACAGCCAGCGCCGCCATATCGCGACGTGTGTCGCGACTTGCGCTGGCGATGTGCGGACTGAGCACGATATTTTCGATTTTCAGCAGGTCAGGGTGGACCGAAGGCTCGCCTTCGAACACATCCACGCCTGCCGAGGCGATAGTGCCGGCGGCCAGGGCACGGGCCAGCGCGGCATCGTCGACGATGCCGCCGCGGGCGATATTCACCAGCACGGAGGTCGGCTTCATCGCCTTCAGCTCGGCCTCGCCGATGCTATGGCGGTTTTCCGGCGTGTACGGCAGCACCAGGATCAGGTGATCGGACTGGGCCAGCAGGCTGGCCTTGTCGACGTAGGTCGCCGCGCATTCGCGCTCGAGCGCGGCATCGAGCCGCGAGCGGTTGTGATAGATGACCCGGGCCCGGAAGCCGGCCGCGCGGCGGGCAATGGCCTGGCCGATACGGCCCATGCCGAGAATGCCGATGGTCTTGCCGTGCACGTCTGCGCCCAGCCAGCCTTCGAAACGCGAGCCATGCCACTGGCCATCGCGCAGCCAGCGCTCGGCCTCGCCCACCCGGCGGGCAGCGGCAAGCATGAGCGCCCAGGCGTAGTCGGCCACGGTCTCGTTGAGCACGTCCGGCGTGTTGGATGCACCCACGCCGCGCTTCGTCAGGGCGTCGATGTCCAGGTTGTTGTAGCCGACGCCCAGGTTGGCCACGAAGCGCAGCTTCGGCGCCCCTTCGAGCACCTTGCCGTCGATCTTGTCGGCGAGGCCGACGATGGCGGCGTCGCTGTTGGCGAGGCGCTCGGCCAGCTCGGCGGCGGAGAACGCGCGTTCCTCAGCCTCGGCGTGCACGTCGAAATGATCACGCAGGCGGTCGATGATGTCGGGGAAGAACGGCCGGGAGATCCAGACCCTCGGCTTAATCATGCGAAGTCCCCTGTAGCGTGCCGGGGATCCGTGGCGGTACGACGCCCACGTCGCCGCACTGCGCACGGTGGCGAAGCGCCTGGTCCATCAACACGAGGGCGAGCATGGCCTCGGCGATCGGCACGGCACGAATGCCCACGCACGGATCGTGGCGCCCCTTGGTGACGACCTCGGTTGGCTCCCCTGCCCGGTCCACGCTTCGGCCGGGAATGAGAATGCTGGAGGTCGGCTTGAACGCCATGGAGACGACGACGGGCTGGCCCGAGGCGATGCCGCCGAGAATCCCGCCCGCGTGATTGGAGAGGAAACCGTCGGCGGTCATCTCGTCGCGGTGCTGGCTGCCACGCTGGGCCACGGCGGCGAAACCGTCGCCGATCTCCACGCCCTTCACCGCGTTGATCGACATCATCGCGGCGGCGAGTTCGCCGTCGAGCTTGCCGTAGATCGGCTCGCCCCAGCCGGCCGGAACGTTGTCCGCGATCACGGTGACCCGCGCGCCAACGGAGTCGCCCGACTTGCGCAGCGCGTCCATGTAGGTCTCGAGTTCGGGAATCTGCGCGGCATCCGGCCAGAAGAACGGGCTGGTCTCGATGGCTGCCGGGTCGAAGCCGCGGGGCACGACGTCACCGATCTGGGAGACATGGCCGCGAACGCTCACGCCGTAACGTTCGGCCAGCCATTTCTTGGCCACGACACCGGCGGCGACGCGCATGGTCGTCTCACGCGCCGACGACCGACCGCCACCGCGCGGGTCGCGCACGCCGTACTTCTGCCAGTAGGTGTAGTCGGCGTGGCCAGGGCGGAAGGTATCGAGGATGTTGCCGTAATCCTTGCTGCGGGCATCCGTATTACGGATGAGCAAGGCGATCGGCGTACCGGTGGTGACGCCCTCGTAGACCCCCGAAAGGATCTCGATGTCGTCCGCCTCGCGGCGCTGCGACGTGTGCCGCGAGCGTCCGGTGGCGCGGCGCTCGAGATCGGCGCGGAACTCACCGGCCTCGAGTGCCAGGCCGGGAGGACAGCCGTCGATCACGCACCCGATCGCCGGGCCGTGGCTTTCGCCGAACGTGGTGACGGAGAGGAGCTTGCCGAACGTATTGGAGGACACGATGCTTCCGGTAGGGGTTTAGTTTCTCGCGGCGCGCGCAGCGGAGATGTCACGGGCATGCTCGAGCAGGTCGCGACGCTCCAGCGCGAAGATACCCATCTGCCCGACCTTGAACTCCAGCCAGACGAAGGGCAAGCGCGGCAGGAGCGCGACCAGTGCATGCTCGCTATCGCCCACTTCGACGATCAGCAGGCCATCTTCGCTGAGATGGTCGGCGGCTTCGTCGAGGATGCGCAGCGTGATGTCCAGTCCATCATCGCCTGATGTCAAACCGAGGACAGGTTCATGGCTGTATTCGGCCGGCATCGCGGCATATTCGTCATTAGTCACGTACGGCGGGTTGGAGACGATGAGGTCGTAGACCACGCCCTTCACGCCGGCGAAGAGGTCCGACTTGATCGCCCTCACGCGGTCTTCGGCGTGCTGGTAGGCAATGTTCTCGTTGGCCAGCGAGAGCGCGTCGTCGCTGACATCGACCAGGTCCACCTGCCAGTCCGGGTTGTATTCGGCCATGGCGATGCCGATGCAGCCCGAGCCGGTGCAGAGATCGAGCGCGCGTTCCACGTGGCGGTCGTCCAGCCACGGGGTGAAGCGGCTCTCGATGAGTTCGGCGATGGGCGAGCGTGGCACGAGCGCACGGCGGTCGCTCTTGAACTTGAGGCCGGCGAACCAGGTCTCGCCCACCAGGTAGGCCACCGGCACGCGCTCGGCGACGCGTCGTTCGATCAGGGCGAGGACCTTTTCACGCTCGTCGGACACCAGTTTGCCCGTGCCATAGGCCGGCGGCAGGTCGGGCGGCAGGTGCAGCGCGGCCAGGACCAGGTGCGTGGCCTCGTCGATCGGATTGTCGTGGCTATGCCCGAAGGTCAGGCCGGCGGCCGAGAAACGGCTGGCGCCGTAGCGGATGAAATCGATGATGGAGGACAGTTCGCTGGTCACGGGCTGGGGCTTTCGGTATGGCTGGCTCGTGAGTATACCGTCAGCCCCGTGTGGGAGCCCCAGCTCTGCGTGGGAGCCGCTTCAGCGGCGATCGCCAGGTTGCCGCGACCTCATCGCCGGCATAGCCGGCTCCCACAGGAGCGCCTCATCAATCAGCTGGGGGCCCCCGGATCACTCGTGGCCGGTCGGCCATCCTCGTGATGCCCAGCGAACCGTCGCAGGTAGCGAGGGGCGTCTGGCGTCGTGATCGCGATGTCGTACCAGCCCGCGCTGGAGACCAGGTCGAGGGTAAGCGTCTGGCTCGCGCCGGGCGCCAAGGTCACGGACTGCGTCTGGCTGCGGACGTAGGCATTGGCAATGCGGCAAGCCATAGGCGCCGTGCCCCGGTTGCTCAACACCACGTCGACGGCACGGGCGCCAGCAAGACCGCGAACGCTCGCCTCGATCGCATCGCCCGCAAACCCGCGCATGGCGGCGAGATAGCCGTTCGGGCCATGGATACGCCGGTTGTACGCGTCGCCGGCACTCGCGAGCTTCCAGTCGTCGACGATGCTGGCGCCGGCGCTGACGGCGTAGCGCCGCGGCGGGGCTTCCCGGTCCAGGCCGTCATAGACGAGGAAAGCCGCACCACACGTCCCTGAATTGGCAAAGGCGATACGGCTCCTGCCTCCCTCGAGGCGGTGTTCGACGGTCCATGCGTAGCCGAGCGCACGTGCCGGGCGCACGCCGGGCTCCTGCATAGGCATTGCTTGAGACGATGGAATGTTGATGGGCGCCTTGCCAGCCGAGCCTTTGGGCAAAGCAATCGTCGGCACACGATGATCGGTCGTGCCGGCGAAGTCGAAGGCACTCGTGAGGTCGCCGCAGATCGACCGACGCCAATTGCTGATGTTGGGCTCGTCGACACCGAAGCGCCTGCCGAGGAAACGCAGCACCGAGGTGTGATCGAAGGTTTCCGAGCACACCCAGCCGCCACGGGTCCAGGGTGAGACGACGATCATCGGCACGCGATTGCCGAGGCCCACGGGCTGTTCTCCGCCGGGATCGCTGCCGGGCACCAGGGGCGCGACGATTCGCAGATGGGCATCGAGGTCCATGATTTCGTCGGCGAGACCCGCGACCAGATCGTCCGAAACGACGCCTTCGCCGCCTTGCCCGCTCTCCAAGGGCGGCGCAGGTGGAACCACGTGATCGAAGAAACCGTCGTTCTCGTCGTAGTTGAGAAACAGCACGGTGCGGCCCCACACCTTCGGGTTCGCCGTAAGTGCGTCGAGCACGCTACGGATGTAGAACGCGCCATCCGCAGGCGACGAGGTCGGGTGCTCGCTGAATTTGTACGGCGCGACGATCCAGCTCACCTGCGGCAAGCGATCGTGCCGTACGTCCTCGCGGAGTTCGCGCAGCGTATGCGTGGAAACACCGTTGCGGACGAGCGAGCCGGTGGGGTCGGCACCCTCCTTCACCTGGAACTTCGCGAAGAACTCCAGCGAGTTGTCGGTGTAGTTGTCCGTCGGCGACCCCGGCTCGCCGGTGCCGCCCTGGTAGACACGCCAGCTCACGCCCGCCTTTTCCAGCCGTTCCGGATACGTCGTCCATGTATAGCCGTTGGCGTCGGCACGTTCTTCGCTGCCCGGACCGTTCGCCTTGGTACCGAGGCGACCCGACGGATCGGACGTGCCGCTCCACAAGTAAATGCGATTGATCGCCGTGTCGGCGAGGGCCGAGGCGTGATACGCGTCGCAGACGGTGAACGCATCCGCCAGGGCGTAATGGAACGCGGCGTCCTCGCGACGCAGGTGCGCCATCGTGAGGACGTCCTGCTTCTGTTCGATCCAGCGATCACTGCGTCCCAGGTTCCATGCGCCATGGCCTGTGCTCCAGCCATGGTCGGTGCCTTCGTGATGGTCGCCGCTGGCGTGCGTATCCAGGTGGAATGGATAGACCCAGGCAACATCATCGGCCACGCCACGCGGCTTCCAGTACTTGGTATGCGTCGTCGCGACCGGCTGGCGCCAGATGGGATCGCCGTTGGCCAGTTCCACCACGCGGGGGTCGGCGAAGCCACGTACGCCGCGCAGGCTTCCAAAATAGTGATCGAACGATCGGTTCTCCTGCATGAGGATCACCACGTGAGCCACGTCCGCGATGGTGCCGGTTCGCCGGTCCGGCGCCGTCGCCAGTGCGCGGGCAATGGACGCCGGAAATCCCTGGGCGATCAGCGACGCCGCTACGGTGGCCCCGGCGGCATGGAGGAAACGACGGCGATCGCGGGAAAACATGAAAGGGTTCAGTCCTTGGCGAGCGATTCGATCAGGGCGGCGTGCAGGGCCGGTGTCGCGGCGGCGACCACGCGACCACCGCTGTTCAGGCCGAGCGTACGGCCTTCCCAGTCGGTGATGACGCCACCTGCTGCCTGGACCACCGGCGCGATGGCCAGATAGTCGTACGGCATAAGATTCGCTTCTATCACTGCATCGATATGACCGGACGCCAACATGCCGTAACCGTAGCAGTCGCCGCCGAAGCGGCGGGTATACGCGGCGCGGCTGGTTCGGTCGAAACGCGCCCATTCGTCGGCGGTGAACATGTCGGGCGTCGTGGTGTACAGCGTGGCCGCCTCCAGCGCCGTGCATCCGCTGGTGCGGCACAACGCACCGTTCATCGTCGTGCCGACACCCACATGGCCGATCCAGCGCTCGTCCAGTGCCGGCATGTCGAGGATGCCGAGCATCGGCTTGCCATGACGAAGCAGCGCGAGCAGCGTGCCCCAGAGCGGCCAGCCCGAAATGAAGCTGCGCGTGCCGTCGATCGGGTCGATTGACCAGACGAACTCGGCGTCGATACGGGTCGCGCCATATTCCTCGCCCAGCAGGCCGTGTTCCGGCCAGGCGGTCCCGATACGTTCGCGCAGCATGGATTCCACGCCCCGGTCTACGGCTGTCACGGGGCTCATGTCACCCTTCAGGGTGACGTCGACCGGCTGGCGGAAACGAGGCAACGAGAAGGCGCGTGCATTGTCGGCGATGCCGGTGGCAAACACCTCGAATTCCTTCCGCTCCGCGGCGGACAACGATTCCATCAATGACACTCCTGGGCTGAAAAAAACGTGCGCCATCTAGCGTTTGCACGTTTCGGATTGATGACAAAAACGGAAATTCTCTACTGGACCATATGCCCCATGTTTGCAAATATACCCAAATCGCCACACGGATGTGTCATCTTTCAACCTTGGGGACTGGACCGGCAACCATGCGTGCATACCGCCAAATCGGAAGCGTCCTTGCGCTGCTCGCGGCATGCGGTGCCGTGCGTGCCGGTGACCTCACCGTTTACTCGGCGCTGGAGAGCGACGAGATAGCCATCTATCTCGCGGCGGCGAAGAAGGCCCTGCCGGATATCGATGTCCACGTGCTGCGGCTGTCCAGCGGCGATCTTGCTGCCCGGCTGCTCGCCGAATCCGCGGAACCGCGCAATGACGCGATCTGGGGCATGGCCGTCACCGACATGCTCGACCCACGCATTGCCACCCTGCTGACGCCGGTGCACGGTATCAACATCGACCGCATGCCGGCGAGCTTCCGCGGCAGCGACGCCCGCTGGTTCGCACCCACCGGCTACCTCGCCGCCCTGTGCGTCAACCGCGAAGCACTCGCCGAGCGCGGGCTGCCCATGCCGCATACATGGCGCGACCTGGCCTCCCCGATGTATCGCGGCCAGATCGCCATGCCCGATCCAGCATCGTCGGGGACGGGCTACATGCTGATTTCCTCGCTGTCGGATGCGGGGCGCAATGCGGAAGGCATGCGCCTGGTCACCGACATCGCGCGCAATGTCGGCCAGGAGACCCTCTCGGGGTCGGCACCCTGCAAGCTCGCGCGTATCGGCGAGTTCCCCATTGGCATCTCCTTCGCCTTCTCCGCCATGCAGTCGATTCGCCAGGGTTACCCGGTGACCATGGTGATTCCCAGCGACGGTGCCGGCTACGAACTCGAAGGATCGGCGCTGATGAAGAGCGCCGCCCACGCCGCGGATGCGCAGCGATTCCTCGACTGGACCGCCTCGCCCGACGCCGCCGCGCTGTATCGCGGCTTCAAGGAGATCGTCGCCACGCCAGGAAGCGAACCCACGGACGAACAGCTACGGCAAGGTTTGCCTGCCCATCTCGTCGCGACGCTGCCTGCGCGCGACTTCGCCACCGCGGCGCGTGAACGCGCGGCACTCATTACCAGATTCAAGCAACTGACGCGCTGACGCGTCGGCTGCCGGGGAGACAAGGGGAATGCATCTTCGCATCGATGACATCGGAAAGGCCTGGAGCGGACATACCGTCCTCGACGGTGTGTCGTTCCATGCCGGCGAAAGCGACTTCGTCTGCCTGCTCGGTCCCAGTGGCTGTGGCAAGACAACCTTGTTGCGGATCGTTGCCGGCCTGACGGCTCCCGACAGGGGTCGGATCATTCTCGACGGTAGCGACATCACCGCCCTGCCCGCGCGCGAACGCCGCATGGGCCTGGTGTTCCAGTCGTATTCGCTGTTTCCCGATATGACCGTGGCGGCCAACGTCGGCTACCCCATGCGTTTGCGCGGCGAATCGCCCGCTGCGATCGCCACGCACACCGCCGAATGGCTGGAGCGCGTCGGCCTCGGCACGCTGGCCGCACGTTTCCCCGACCAGCTTTCCGGTGGCCAGCAGCAGCGCGTGGCCCTGGCCCGTGCACTGGCGGCGAACCCGTCGATGCTCCTGCTAGACGAGCCGCTCTCCGCCCTCGACCCCGCCATCCGTGCCCAACTGCGCGGCGAGATCCGAGCGCTGCAGCGCTCGCTCGGCATCCCCACCATCATGGTGACGCACGACCAGGACGAAGCGCTGGCCATGGCCGACACCATCGTCTGCATGAACCAGGGCCGCGTCGAACAGATCGGTACACCGCGCTGCCTCTACGAGAGACCGCGGTCACGCTTCGTTGCCGACTTCATCGGCCACGCCAACCTGCTGCCGACATCGTTCGTGCGCGCGACGCTGCCAACCTTCCTCGAACGCCGGCCACCCGGTGCCGATGCCACGTTCGAACTCTGCCTGAGGCCTGAAGATCTCGTTATCGAAGCCGACCCACGCGGTGAAGGCGTTATCGAAGACATTACCTTCCTCGGCAATCTCGCACGCGCCAACGTCGCATGGCGCGGACGCCGCGTCCTCGCCGAGTTCCCGGGGCGCAGCCCGCTGGTAAGTGGCGAGGCTGTGTCCATCGACGCCGTGCGCGGCGCGTGGGTGAACACGTGAGCAGCATCGTTGCCGTTCGCGCTGTCGCACGTCCGCGCTTGGGCGCGGGCCTGCTACTGGCACTGCCGTTGTCAGGCCTGCTGTTGTTCTTCGTGCAGCCCTTGCTCACCGTGCTCTGGCGTAGCGTCACCGATGCGAAGGGTGCTTTCACCTTCGCCAACTACGCACGCCTCTTCGACGATCCGGGGCTGCCACGCGCGGCGCTGCATAGCCTGAGCATCGGCGTCGCCACCACGTTCACGACGATGGCGTTCGGCCTGTGCCTTGCCATGGCCCTGCACCGCTCGCGCCTGCCAGGCAAGTTCCTGATCCGTGGTGCGCTGCTGCTACCGATGCTCGCACCGTCCCTGGTGCTCGGACTCGGGCTGGTCTGCCTGCTCGGTCGCAACGGCCTGGTCCATCGACTCACCGGCTTGCCGACGGATATCTACGGCTTCTGGGGCCTGCTGATCGCGAACACGCTCTACGGACTGCCCCAGGTCGTCATCATCGTCTCCGCAGCGCTCGAACGCACCCCGGCGCGCCATTACGATGCTGCCGAGTCGATGGGTGCCACACCGTGGCGCCAGTTCATCGACGTGACCGTACCGCGCCTGCGCTTCGCCCTGCTCGCAGCAGCCTTTCTCGTGTTCACTGAAACCCTCACGGATTTCGGCAGTGCCGTGGTCGTCGGTGGCAGCTACCGCGTGCTCGCGATGGAGATCTACAGCGAAGTGGTAGGCCAGCTCGATTTCGCCATGGGCGCCACACTCGGCGTGGTCCTGCTGGCCCCGGCCCTGCTCTCGGTCTGGCTCGGCCGCCTTGCCAAGCGTCGACAGGACAGTGGCGACGCCAGTCCCGGACGCGCGCTGGTGCCTGCCAGGCACGCTTTGCGCGATGCGGCGCTTGGCGCGCTCGCCCTGCTCGCACTGGTACCCGTGGTCGCGGTGGTCGGTACCGTGGCCTATGTGAGCGTCGTGAAGCTGTGGCCCTACGACCGCACGCTGACCCTGGCCAACTACACCGGCGGCATGCCTGACGGTTACGGGCCGGTAGCGACGTCTCTCGGCGTCTCCCTGCTCGCCGCTGTCGTCGGCGTGGTGATGATCTTCGCCTTGTCGGCGGGACTGCGCCGGGCGTCACCGCGCATCGCGCGGCCACTGCAAGTGCTCGCGTCCCTGCCCGCCGCCGTGCCGGGCATGGTGCTCGGCCTGGGCTATGTGCTGACCTTCAACCACGGTGTGTTGTCGAGCTGGTTCTACGGAAGCGCCGCCATCGTCGCGGCCTGCAGCCTCTACCACTACCACGCGCAGGCCTTTCTCACGATGCAGACCGGCATGCGCCAGGTGCCCGATGCACTCGAGGATGCCGTCGCGTCCTTCGGTGGCGATACACGCCACGTGCTGCGCGATGCCGTGCTGCCGTTCGCCATGCCGGCAGCCATCTCGGCCTTCTTCTACCTGTTCATGCGCTCGCTGGTGACCTTGTCGGGCGTGATCTTCCTCGTGACACCGGGCCTGGGTCTCGCGTCCGTCGCCGTCATGCGACTGGATGAAAACGGGTTCCTCGCCCAGGCCGCGGCGTACGCCATGTGCGTCGTCGTGGCCGGCGCGCTTGCCCTCGGGCTGATGCGCCTCCTCCTCCACGTACTCAAGGACCGACGCCATGTGGCATGAAGAAAGGCATACCCGTATCCGCGACCTGCTCCGCACGAGCGGCCAGGTTTCCGTCGAACGCATCGTGACCGAGCTGGGCGTATCGCGCGAAACCATCCGCCGCGACCTGGTCGAGCTTGCCGAGCGTGGCGAGATCCGCCGCGTACACGGCGGCGCGGTGCTCACCGGCGACGAACCGCCGATCGACGTGCGCCATGCGACCCGCGTGCGCGAGAAGCGCGCCATCGCGAAGAAGGTCGCCAGCCTGGTTGAAAGCGGCCAGACCATTTTCATGGACGCCGGCAGCACGATGACCCTCGTTGCCGAGGCGCTCGCCACGCGTAGCGGCCTGACCATCGTCACCAATGCGGTAGACGTCGCCGCGCGCTTCGCCGCACGCACGGGTAACGAGGTGCATCTTCTTGGTGGCCGCTTCAACGCACAGATCGGCTGCACCGGCGGCTCGGGCACCATTGCCGAGATCGCCCGTTATCAGCCGCACCTGGCGATCCTGTCGCCGGTGGGCATCGAGGCGAAAGCCGGTGCCAGCAGTTTCGAAATGGAAGAAGCCGAAATCGCACGAGCCATGTGCGCGAACGCACGCCGCATCGTGATCGCGGCCGACCATTCGAAGATCGGTGTACGCAGTCGCGTTGCCTGGTGTCCCGCAGATCGTATCGACGTACTGGTTACCGACCGGCGCTCGGAGAAGTCGCGCGCGATCGCCGGAATCGCCAAGGCTATCGGCGAGATCGCCTATGCCTGATCGAGCAGGCCCGATCGAACGGGCCTGAAACAACAACGTGCCAGGAAGGCCCTGTTCCGTCCCACCTTTAGATCGATTGAAACCTCACTGTCACGTTCAAAGCCCTTCCGGAGCATCCCCATGAGTTCCCGCATTACCCTCCGACGCACCCTCCTCTGCGCCGCCGTCGCGGCCTCTCTCACCGGCATCGCCCACGGTCAGGCGACGTCCGGCCGAATCGCCGGCCAGGCCCCCGTTGCCGCTGGCGAAACCATCCTCATCGAAGGCAGTAACGGCATCACCCGAGAGGTCAACGTCGACTCGCGTGGTCGTTATGTCGCCGAAGCGCTGCCGCTGGCCACGTACAAGGTCTCGCTCAAGGCCGATGGCAAGGTCGTCGACTCGCGTGACAACGTCACGCTGCGTGTCGGCGCCGCCACCGATGTGTCATTCGTAAGCGGTGCCGCCGCCAGCTCGGCAGACGCCCAGGATCTGTCGGGTGTCACCGTCTCGGCCACCAACCTGCCGAAGATCGACGTCGCCACCGTCGCCTCGAGCACGGTGATCACCGCTGCCGAAATGGCCCGCCTGCCACTGGCCCGCACCGCTGAAGGCGTCGCGCTGCTCGCACCGGGCGCCGTGGCCGGCTATAGCGGCTTCAAGGGCGCCATGGGCAACTCGCTGGTGAGTTTCTCGGGTTCCTCGGTGTCCGAGAACGCGTATTACATCAACGGCATGAACACCACCGATCCGCTCAGCGGTTTCGGTGGCATCAGCCTGCCTTATGGCGCGGTCGACCAGGAAGAAGTGCTAAGCGGTGGCTACTCCGCCATGTATGGCCGCTCGGATGGCGGTGTCATCAGCCAGGTCGGCAAGCGCGGCACGAACGAATGGCATTTCGGCGCCCAGGTGCTGTGGGAACCCGATTTCGCTCGAGCCGACGCGCGCAACATCACGTTTGGCCAGAACAACCCGCATCCGCCGGGCACGATCGAACAGCGCAACGACAGGAACAACGAGTGGACCTCCACCGTCAGCGCCTACGCCGGCGGCCCGCTGATCAAGGACAAGCTCTATGTCTTCACCGCCGTGGAAATGGCGCGTAGCGAAGGCAACACCATCGGCGATATCAACCACTCCTACGACACCAAGTACACGTACAAGGATCCGAAGTGGTACGGCAAGATCGACTGGAACATCAACGACAGCAACATCCTCGAGCTGACCGGTGTCAGCCAGACGCACCGTTCGAACGGTAACAAGTACGACTACGATTACGACACCAACACCACGGGCGATTTCGTCAGCACCGATTCGACGTACAAGACCAAGGCGATGGTCTATACCGCGAAGTTCACCAGTTACATCACCGACGACCTGACGCTCACGGCGCTCTACGGCAAGTCCAAGCTCACCTATTACAACGAGCCGCCGGACACCGGCGTCACCGGCCCGTTCATCGGCAACCCGGCCGGGGAAAACCTGGCTCTCACCGGTGGCTCGCCGATCACCAATGGCCAGACGCTGGATACCGTCGACAACCCGGACCACACCTCGACCAACCGCAACCTGCGCGTCGACCTGAACTACAAGATCGGCAACCACTCGATCACCGTGGGTATCGATAACCAGGATTCACACGATATCGACGATGGCACCACCATCGGCGGTGACGGCTACGAATTGTGGTACGCGAAGCAGGACCCGAACCTCAACATCAGCGACAGCCCCTTCGTCGACAAGCCGGGCAACTACCCGGGTGGCGAAACCGGCTACTACGGCTACATCCGTCACTACAACACGCTGGCGTCGGTACGTGTGAAGCAGCGCGCGCAGTACGTCATGGACGACTGGCAGGTCTCCGACAAACTGCTGCTTTCGCTCGGCCTGCGCAATGACCAGTTCACCAACTACAACCCGACCGGCCAGGCCTACCTGCGCCTGACCAAGCCGCAATGGGCACCCCGCCTGGGCTTCAGCTACGACGTGCTGGGAGACTCCAGCATGAAGATCTACGGCAACGCCGGCCGTTACTTCCTCGCCATGCCTGCCTCGGTCGCGCTGCGCACCTCGGCCGGGTCGCTCGCCACCAACCAGTACTTCACCTATACCGGCATCGATGCCAACGGCATGCCTACCGGCATGACCTTCGTGAAGTCGGCCACCGGTGGCGCGGTGTCGCCGAACGGCGAGTACGGCCAGCCGCCCGATCCGCGGACGGTCAGCGCGAAGAACATCAAGTCCGAGTACCAGGACGAGTTCATCCTCGGCTTCGACCAGCAGCTCAATGCGTCGTGGGTGTGGGGTACGAAGGCCACGCTGCGCAAGCTACGCAACGCGCTGGATGACGTTTGCGACAACGGCGCGATCACCCGCGCCGCGGTTGCCCAGGGCGCCGATATCGATGCAACGACGGTGGGTAGCTGTTACCTCTCCAATCCCGGCCGCGCCAACGTATATCAGCTCGCCCAGCAGGGCGGCGGGTACTACAACGTCAAGGTCACCAACGACGACTTTGGCTTCACGCAGCTCAAGCGCAACTACTACGGCCTCGACACTTATATCTCGCATCCTTTCGACGGCACGTGGTCGCTCAAGGCCGATTACCTGTACTCGCGCAGCTACGGCAACACCGAGGGCCAGGTGCGTTCGGACGTGGGCCAGGGTTCGGTCTCCGCGACGCGTGACTGGGATTACGCCACGCTGATGGAATACGCCAACGGCGACCAGGCCAACGATCGCAAGCACCAGTTCAAGATCTACGGTTCGTACCAGATCACCCCGGAGTGGATGGTCTCGGCCAACCTCACCGTGCAGTCCGGCACGCCCAAGTCCTGCCTGGGTCGTTACGGTGCGGACGAGAGCGATCCGTCCGGCTACGGCAGCTATTACCACTACTGCTTCGGTGTCCCGTCGCGTCCCGGCGACAAGGGCCGCAACCCGTGGGAAGAGCTTATCGACGCGAACGTCGAGTACCGTCCGCTGTGGGCTGACCGCAAGCTGGCCTTCAACGTTTCGGTGTTCAACCTGCTCAACCAGCAGCGGGCACAGGCGCTCAACCCGGTGTCGGGTAGCACCAACTCAGTGAACGACGGTTATAACCAGGTCATCAGCTACACCCAGCCGCGTTACGCCCGCTTCGGCATCACTTACGACTTCTGACGGAGAGGTCATGCACGCACTACTGCGACTGGGTATCGTCGCGCTCGCCGCCGGGGTCCTCGCGACCCCGGCGGTCGGCGGCGAAAAGACCTATAAAGACCTGCCGACGGAAACGCCGGCCCATTTCACGCCGACGAATCCTGGCTTCGATTTCGAACGCCGTACTGTCGACATTCCAATGCGCGACGGGGTCAGGCTGCACACGGTGATCCTGCTGCCGAAGGGCGCGAAGCGCGCGGGCATGCTACTCACGCGTACGCCTTACGGGGCCGATGGCATGGGCCATCGCTCCGACAGCCCGCATCTGGGCCCGACCCTGCGCGGCTATGACAACCCGTCCGACGTGATCGTCCAGGACGGCTATATTCGCGTTCTCCAGGATATTCGCGGCAAGCACGGCTCCGAAGGCGACTTCGTGATGAACCGCCCGCCGGTCGGTCCTGGTAACCCGACCCCGATCGATGAGTCCTCGGACATCTACGACACCATCGACTGGTTGGTGAAGCATGTGCCGGAGTCCAACGGCAAGGTCGGCATCATCGGCATTTCCTACGACGGCTTCGAGGCGATGATCGCCACGATCCATCCGCACCCCGCCCTCAAGGTAGCCGTGCCGATCAATCCCATGATCGACGGCTGGATGGGCGACGACTGGTTCCACCGCGGTGCGTTCCGCCAGCAGATGATTCCCTACATCTACGGCATGGTGAACTCGCGCGAGAGCAACATCGGCTGGACCAGTGGCTACCGTGACGACTACGACCTGTACCTGCATGGCGGCTCAGCCGGAGACATCGGCCGTGCCTACGGCATGGAGGCGCTAGGCTTCTGGCAGAAAGTGCTTGCCCATCCGGCATACGACAGCTTCTGGTCGCAACAGGCGCTGGACAAGATCGCCGCGAAGGAGCCCATGACGGTGCCGACCATGCTCGTGCACAGCCTGTGGGACCAGGAAGACAATTACGGCGATATGTCGGTTTATCGTGCCCTCGCGCCGCGCGATCCCGAGCACAAGAAGGTGTGGCTGGTGATCGGGCCATGGCGGCATGCCAAGACGTGGGAGAAGGCGAACACCATCGGCGCACTGGATCTGGGCAGCGATACCGGTACGACGTTCCGTCAGGACATTCTGCGTCCCTTCCTCGCGCAGTATCTGAAGGACGATGCACCGAAGGCGGATATCGCACCGGTCAACGCCTTCGTGACCGGCGATAACACGTGGCGCAAGCTCGATACGTGGCCCTCAGCCTGCCGCTCCGATTGTGCGCCGACGATGCAGCGCTGGTATGTGGAGGCGGATGGTGGCCTTGGTGTTACCGCTCCGAGCCAGGGCTCGGACGATTACGTTTCCGATCCCGCCAAGCCGGTACCCTATCGCGTGCGTCCCATCCAGGCCTGGTCGCACGGTGCCCCGGATCAGGTCGACAGCTGGCCCGAGTGGCTGGTGGACGACCAGCGGCAGTTCGCCACGCGTACCGACGTGCTTACCTACGTCTCGCCCGTGCTGGACAAGCCGATGGGCGTCGCTGGCGAACCGCTGGTGCATCTGCTTGCGTCCACCAGTGGCACGGACAGCGACTGGGTGGTCAAGTTGATCGACGTCTACCCGGACGAAGTGGAAGAGAAGCCGTCGATGGGTGGTTACCAGCTACCGATCGCCATGGAGATCTTTCGTGGCCGTTACCGCGAGGGCTACGACAAACCCATGGCGCTCACCCCGGACAAGCCGCTGGACTACCGCTTCCCGCTGCCCACGGTGAACCACGTGTTCCAGCCAGGCCACCGCGTGATGGTGCAGATCCAGTCGAGCTGGTTCCCGTTGTACGACCGGAATCCGCAGACCTTCGTGCCGAACATTTTCAATGCGAAGCCTGCTGATTATCAGAAGGCGACGCAGAGAATCGTACGGGACGGGAACAACGGAACGTTCGTTGAATTGCCGGTCGTCAAGTAGGAAGACTGACTGGGGCCAAAGGAACATCGCCGATAAATCGGCTCCTACCAAACAAGGTCGTCCAACCTTGCAGGAGCCGATTCATCGGCGATCCGGCAGCCGCCGGCCCGCTGCCGACCGACGCCGGGCCCTACACAACGGAGGGAGCTAGCGCCTCACCCTTCGCCGCTCGTGCGGACCTGATGCCTTAAGGCGTCCGGATATTGTCGATCGCGACATATTCCGGTCCGTCTTGCGTGACATAGATAGTCACCGCGGTCACATTGCCTTTCTCTGGTGCCTTGCACTCAGCCGCCCCGTTGGCTCCGTAGAAGGCCTTCTTCTCACCGGCGCCATTCGTATACGTGCATGAGTAAGAAGGCGGAGCTTGACCGGCACGCACCACCGCGAAATCGAACGATACGCTGGGCTGGGGCCCGGCCAGGGTAATCACCGCTTTTACCGTCTTATCTTGCCTCTCTACCTGCAGGTTGCTGCCCTTTACGTTCCCCCCGGGGGTGCCTGTGTTCGAGATAGTCAGGGCACTCTCCGCCGACGTCACCGTAATTCCGTCCCCACTGGTCGTAGTCATCCAGTGGCCGACCTTGAAACTGTCAAAGTTGGTCAGGTTCCGGCTCGGCGCTTCGTCGGCGATAACCGAAAAACTCGCACTCGAAACGACCAGCAAAGCGGAGACACACAACGCGAAATTCCGTTTCATGACAAATCCTTGGTTTTTGGGCGTCACGACCGACGCCAACCGACATTGCCATAGGCAACGCAGCCGCCGCAGAACTCTTGATACGTCGATCCGGAACGCGGTGCGTATCTCTCTGATCCGTACCAGAAAACCCTATCTTCCCGCCATCAGGCGATGAGTTGCGACGGTCTGGATACCCGCAGCGTGGCGGCCAATGCTCGAAAATCGTCCGCGCGGGGATCTGACTTACGCCAGGCCAGCACGATGGTCCGCGCAAACTCTTCCGGCAGCGGCAGATAGCGCATGCCCTGAACCTGCGTTGTCGCAAGCTGGGGCATCAGCGTGCACCCCTCGCCAGCGGCAACCATATACCGCAGCATCTCAAGGCTGGTGCCCTGCCGTTGGTCGGGAGCGACGTCATCGCAAGCAGCAAGCGCTTGGTCGCGCAGACAATGACCCTCTTCGAGAAGCAGACGTTCACGGGGTTTGAGCGACGCCCAAAGATCGCCGGCTTCTGTCGTAGCCGGATGATCGTCACGACAGGCGAGTCGGAACGGCTCCTGGAAGATCGCCACGCAACTTACCTGCGTGTCGGTAACGGGCGCGGACATGAGTACGACATCCAGTTCGCCACGGATCAAGGCATAGACAAGATCGTCCGTCTTACCCTCGCCCAGCTCGAGCGATACATCGGGGAAAGCCTTCTGGATGTCTCCCAACACATGCGGAAAGTAGTACGGACCGAGCGTCGCGATTGCCGATAGCCGCAACGCGCCGCCGAACGCTCGCTTCGGGCGCAGCGCCATATCAAGTAACCGTCTCCCTTCGACCAGCACCTTGCGCATCTGGTCCACCAGGCGAGCGCCCTGCTCCGTCACCAGGATCCTTCGCGTCGTTCGCTCGAAGATGACGGTACCCAAGCGGGTCTCCACGCGACGGATCTGCACCGAGAGCGAGGGCTGCGTCACGTGGCAGCGTTCGGCAGCACGCATGAAGTTGCCCAGATCTGCCACCGCAACGACGTACTCGAGGTCGCGTAGCGAAAGTCCGGCGAGGTTGTCCTGATCGGCGACCACCTCAAGACGCGTCGCGTACTTCACAGCCATCCCTGCGTCTCCTCCAGCACGCGATCACACAACACCGCCATGCCGTCGTCGCTGTCGTTGAGGCAGGGAATCAGCGTGAATACCTCACCACCTGCCTCCCGGAAATAGTGCGCGTTCTCGCGACCGATCTCATCGATCGTCTCGATGCAATCCGCCGAGAAGCCCGGGGATATCACGGCGACGCGACGGACACCCTCGTGGGCGAGTTGGCGCATGGTGGCGTCGGTGTACGGCTGGAGCCAGTCCGCATAACCAAATCGCGACTGGTAGGTGATACGGAAACGTGTCGGCGGAAGGTTCAAGGCGTCGCGAAGCAATTCGCCGGTGTGCTGGCACTGCTCGTAATAGGGATCGCCCAGGGCAATGTTGCGCTGGGGAATGCCGTGGAACGAGGCGACGATCACCTCAGGCTCCTCCGCGAAGGTTTCCAGCGTGGTTCGGACGGAACGGGCCAGCGCTTCGATATACGACGGTTCGTCGAAGTACGAAGGCACCACGCGCACCGCCGGCTGGTTGCGCATACCGCGTAACACCTCGAACAGCTTGTCGTTAGCCGTCGCCGTGGTCGTCGCGGAATACTGCGGGTAGAGCGGGAACATCAGGATACGGTCACAACCCTCGGCGGTCAGGCGAGCTATGGCATCCGGGATGGAAGGGTTGCCATATCGCATGCCCCAGTCGACCGCCACACGATCATCGCCGAACATCTCCGCGGCCCAGGTCCCGAGTTTCCTCGCCTGGTTTCGGGTCACGGTCTTCAGCGGGCTCTCGTCGAGTTCCCGGTTCCAGATTCGCGCGTAGTCCCTGCCTTTGACGGCGGGACGACGGAGCAACACAACGCCTTGCAGGATCGGTTGCCAGATGAATTTCGGAAGTTCGATCACGCGCTGATCGGAAAGGAATTCGGCGAGGTAACGGCGCACGGAGGTGTAGTCGGTGCCGTCGGGTGTGCCGAGGTTGGATAGGAGGATGCCGACCTTGCCTCGGGTCACCGACATCGGTGCACGCGTTTGGAGTCGGGTCTTCGACGCCGTGGTTGGCGCGGTTTCGGTGGGTGTTGTTCGCCGCTGAAGCGGCTCCCACAGGGGTCTGGTGTGACTGGCGGTGGTCATGCTGTGGCTCCGGCTTTGACGAGAGGGGCCATGGCTGGCCCCTCTGCTTTGCTTTCGCTATCAACCGAGCCTTACGACGGCCTCGGCGATGCCCTTGCCGTAGTCCGGGTGGCAGGCCGTGCAGTTGTCGATATGGCGCTGGACCACCGGCTGCGAAGCACCCTTGATGGCGCGGGCCGTGTTATCGAACAGCACCTGCTTCTGCGCCGGGGTCATCAGTTCGAACAGCTTGCGAGGCTGCGAGAAGTAGTCGGTGTCTTCGCGATGGTTCCAGCGCTTGGCCACCGTCTCGCCGATTTCCAACGGCGGCTCGGAGAAGTCCGGCTGGGCTTGCAGGGCGCCACGACTGTTCGGCTCGTAATGCGTCGAACCGCCGCCGTTGCCGTCGACGCGCATCGCGCCGTCACGGTGATACGAGTGGACCGGGCAGCGCGGCGCATTCACCGGAATCTGCGCGTAATTCACGCCGAGACGGTAGCGCTGTGTGTCGCCGTAGGAGAACAGGCGGCCCTGGAGCATCTTGTCCGGCGAGAAGCCGATGCCCGGCACGATCACCGCCGGCGCGAACGCGGCCTGCTCGATATCCTGGAAGAAGTTCTCGGGATTCCGGTTCAGTTCAAAGAAGCCCACTTCGATCAGCGGGTAATCGCCGTGCGGCCAAACCTTGGTCAGGTCGAACGGGTTGTATGGCGTATTGGCCGCTTCGGCCTCGGGCATGATCTGCACGAACAGCGTCCAGCGTGGGAATTCCTTGCGCTCGATGGCTTCGTACAGGTCGCGCTGGTTGCTCTCGCGGTCCTTGGCGACCACCTGCCCGGCTTCGTCGTCGGTCAGGTTCTGGATACCCTGCTGGGTCTTGAAGGTGAACTTTACCCAGAAGCGCTCGTTGTTTGCGTTGATGAAGCTGTACGTGTGGCTGCCGAAACCATGCATGTGACGGAACGACTTCGGCACACCGCGCTCGCTCATGACGATGGTGACCTGATGCAGCGCCTCGGGCAGCAGCGTCCAGTAGTCCCAGTTGTTGTCGGCGCTACGCATGCCCGTGCGCGGGTCGCGTTTGATGGCGTGGTTGAGGTCCGGGAACTTCAGCGGATCGCGGATGAAGAACACCGGCGTGTTGTTGCCGACCAGGTCCCAGTTGCCCTCTTCCGTATAGAACTTCATGGCGAAGCCGCGGATGTCGCGCTCGGCATCGGCCGCGCCGCGCTCGCCGGCCACGGTCGAGAATCGGGCCATCATCTCGGTAGTCTTGCCCACGTCGGAGAAGATCTTCGCCCGGGTGTACTGCGTGATGTCATGGGTGACCGTAAACGTACCGAAGGCACCGGCGCCCTTGGCGTGCATGCGGCGCTCGGGAATCACCTCGCGGTCGAAGTGGGCGAGCTTCTCGAGGAACCAGACATCCTGCAGCAGAGCCGGGCCACGCGGGCCGGCGGTCATCGTGTTGTTGTCGTCGGCGACGGGGGCGCCGAAGGCGGTGGTCAGCTTACTCATGGGTCTTACCCTTGCTGTGTTCGTGGGAGAGGCGAGCGGCGGGGCCGCGACGTGGACGCAACGTTAGGCCCCGTCGACTGATTAGGGAAATTCATATTTGTGACGGGGGCGATAGGGATTGACTATGGATAGTCAGACACCTTTCGCCCAATAGGATCAGGCACACCCCCTCTCCGGCGATTGGATATCTCCGCCCCTGTAGGAGCCGATTCATCGGCGAATGGGTGCGTGCAGCAACCCGGCCCGCTGCCGCGGGATCGCCGATGAATCGGCTCCTACAGGGAACCGAGGCAATAAAAAACGCCGCTGAGTTGCCTCAGCGGCGTTTGGCTTTTCGGCTATCAAACCGGCCCGGGATTGGGCGGCCGCAGCTTCGATGTGGGCAATCCCTTGTAGCCCCAATCTTCCATCGGCACCTCGTCGATGACCACGAAAGTCACTTCCGGCGGCTTGCCGAGGACGCGCTGGAGCGTCTCGGTGATTTCGGCGATGACCTGGGCTTTCTGCTCAGGCGTATTGCCTTCTTTAGTGATGCGAACGTTGACGTAAGGCATGTTGGCGATTACCAGCGGCCGGCGGTGCCGCCGCCGTCGACCGGCAGGACCACGCCATTGATGAAGGAAGCCTGCGCGAGGTAGACCACGGCCTCGGCGATCTCTTCCGGCGTACCCAGGCGCCCTGCGGGGTTGAGGGCGCTGAGGAATTCATGCGTTTCGGGCGAGTGCATCGGCGTGTCGATGACGCCCGGAGCCACGGCATTGACGCGAACGTTGTGGCGGGACAATTCGATCGACAGGCCACGCGTCACGGCATTCAGGCCGCCCTTGGTCAGTACCGCCATCGTGCCGGGCACGTTGCGATCGGGCTGCATGCCCACGGACGCCGTCACGTTGACGATGCTGCCTTCGTTGCGAGACACCATGTGACGGGCAACCACCTGCGTCGGATAGATGAAGCCACGCAGATTGGTGTCGATCACCGCGTCGATCTCGGCCGCCGTAAAGTCGATGAAATCCCGTGCGACGAAGATACCGGCGTTGTTGACCAGTACGTCGACCTTGCCGAAGGCCTCCAGCGCATGGTCGAGAAGGCGCTCAGCGGTTTCCGGCAGGCTGATGTCGCCGGCCACGCCGAGGAACCGATCGGAGTTACCCAGTTCGGCATGCGCGGCATCCAGGCGTTCCTGGGTGCGGGCGTTCCCGACCACGTTGTAACCGAGGTCGAGGAAGGCTTTTGCGATGGCGAAGCCAAGGCCACTGGAGGCACCGGTGACAATCGCGGTCTTGTTGCTGCTCATAGGTTTGGACTCCGGATGACTGGAACACAATCTATTGCTGCGGCGGGCGGTGATAAATAAGATCCGGGACACAAGACTCATTACACGGTGTAACGCTATGCAAAGGCAGTTCGACGACCTGATGCTGGGTAGCATCGAACTGTTCTGCCTGGCCGGTGAGCTTGGCGGCTTCACGGCGGCCGCCACGGCGGCGGGGGTCACGCCAGCGGCCGTGAGCCGCTCCGTGGCTCGCCTGGAGGCGCGGCTGGGCGTTCGCCTGTTCGTCCGTACGACCCGGAACATCCGCCTCACCGAAGCCGGTCGCGTCTATCTGGACCAGAGCCGCCTGGCCCTTGCCCAGTTCACCGAAGCCGAGCAGATGGCGACAGGCCAGCAAGGACGCGCCGCCGGTCGCCTGCGCATCAGCGTACCGACCACGTACGCGCACCATCGCCTGCTGCCGCTCTTGCCAGCGTTTCACGGCGAGCACCCGGATGTCCTTCTCGACCTGCATATAAGCAATCGCAACATCGCCTTCGCCGATGACGCGTTCGATCTCGCCATTCGTGTCCGCGCGCAGGCGGACTCCACGATGATCGTGCGCCACCTGGAAGATGCGGCGCTTGTAGTAATCGCCTCTCCCGCCTACATGGAACGCAGGCGAGCACCGCAGACACTTGCCGAACTTGCGACGCTGGAGTGCATCCAGTTCGACCTGCCCAGCAGCGGGCGACGCATTCCGTGGTTGTTCCACGAGAGCGGCGACGACGTGGAATTCGAAGCGGAGAGCGCGTTCACCGTGGGTGAGGATGTACTGGGCGGGGTGACGCTTGCCCGTGCGGGCGCCGGCGTTTTTCAGACGTATCGGTTCATCGTCGAGCGCGACCTTGCCGAGGGCACGCTCGTTGAATTACTGCCGCAACTGGGCGGGCGATCACGACCGTTCAACCTGCTTTATCCGCATAGCCGGTTCGTGCCGCTGCGGGTGCGGGCGTTTATTGATTTTCTGACCGGGCGTGTGGCTGTTGACCATTGAGTTGTCGCGAACCCATCGCCGATGAATCGGCTCCCACAAGGAGCAAGGTTAATCCGCCGAAGCCCGCTCATGTGGGAGCCGATTCATCGGCGATAGGCGTCAGAAGTCCCAGCGAGCCCCCAGATTGAGCCCCCAACCCCGCGTACCCGCATCGCCAAGGTTCTTCTGCCAGTCCGCCTCGCCATAAATGGACAACCGGTTGGCCCAGCCCACGGTCCCGCCGAAACCAATCTCGCCCATGCGACCGAAGCTTCCGCCGGTGAACTGCTGGGTGAGATCGAGCCCTTCAGCACCAACGTCGACCTTCGTGTTGCCACCCCAGCCGCGGATGTAATTCACCCGCACATAGGGTGTCGCCTTGCGACCGCTGTCGCTGACCCAGGTGCGGTCGAAGCGCAGCCCCGCCCGGCCGATGGTCTGCTCGAACGTCTGGTAGTGCGTCGTCACACCGTCGAGATCCACCTGGTCATGCAGGCTGATGTTCTGCCGCGACAGCTGCAACTGAGGCTCGAGTTCCCAACCACCGTCGAAGCGCCACGGGTAACCCGTTTCCACGGAGCCTGTCCACCCGGACGCACGTAAACGCGCCGCGCCTTTCGCGCGTGCGGTGTCGACATCACCCTGCTGCCGGTCGCCGGAGGCGACGACATCGACATAGAAACCGTTCGCACGCTGCCAGGTAACGAACATGGCGAAGGAGTTGCCGTAGAACTTGACATGGCTGTGGCCATCCACGGCCCTGGGGTCGAGGTCCGTCGTGCCATGCGTATACGCGATGCCCGCGTGCAACGTCGAAGCATCGGAATCCAGGGCGAAGATGTTCGCACCGACCTGCACGGCGCGTGTGTCCACGTCGGCGTCGTAACCGAACTCCTTGAACGAGCGGTTGGTGGAATACGTGTAGTCGCCACCGATAAAGCGTACGAACGGCTCGCCACCCAGCCCTTCACCCATATCGTCCATGTCGCGGATCTCGCCGAGACGGCGATGCAGGTTGTCGACGTTCTGGTAGCTGTACAGCGCCAGGGCCGAGGGCGAAACGATATATGCCGGCACCTGTGGAACCACTGCCGGCCGCGCATTCGACGGCGGCAACGATTCCACCGTGGGCATGATGTCCGGTGTCCCGGGCGGCGCCCCAGCCGGAGGCGGTGTCGTCCCGGGCGGCGACGGTGGCGCGACGTAAGCCACACCGGCAGGAGGTGTGGGGGCCGGTGTAATCGTGGTGGGTGCGGGACACGGGCCATCGCAGACCAGCACATTGGCAAGCCTATAGTCCCAGAAGTCGTTGCCTGACGTGGTGCCGCCAACGACACGCTGCGACGCTTCGCTGCTGCCGGGTGAGAAAGCGTACAGCCCATACTGCCACGGACCGACGGCAAGGTATCCACCATTGAGACGGAAGGCGCCGCCGGTCGACGCGCCGGCTACCTGCACGACGGAAATGCCCTCGTTCGAGCTGACGTAGCCATTCACATCCGCATCGGTCAGCGCGCCCGTGCTTGCTGTCGCGGGGGTGATATTGAGCGTTGTCTCGCCACTGGCATCGCCCTGCACGAGCAGGCGATCGGTCGACTGGTTGCCAAGTGCACCGCCCGCATTGACGTCCGTGACGAAATTAATGTGACCGTTATCGCCGATGTACGAGCCATCGATGGTCAGGCTGTTGCCTGGTGAACCGGTCCCGTTGGTGAGATCGATAGTGCCCGCGTTGCTGACGTTGGCCGATCCGGGCGATGCACCCGAGATCACCGGATGCACGCCGTCACCGGCAAACAGCGTCGATGTCGGATCGATCGTAATGTCGCTGTTCGCAAGGTGAACGTTGTCGGTAAGGGTGAATCCCGCACCGTTCGCGAAGGCGATGGTGTTCCAGCCAGTCCCCAGGTTGATGCCTTTACCCAGGGTATCGGTCACGAACGAACCACCGCGTGCCTGCGTGCCGTCGAAGTTCAACGTATTGCCGCCGCCCGTCCCGGCCAAAAGGTGATACGTGCTGGAGGTATCGACGTTGCCAACGGTCGCCACGTTGTTCGCGCCGTCACCCATCGTGATACCGCCATCGAGCGTGCCGCCTGTCCATGTGACGCTGTCGCTGCCACCACCGGTGGCGACATCGCCCTGGATCGATCCGGCGGTGATGCCTACCGTGTCATTTCCGGCGCTCCCGCGCACGGCAATCGCCGCTGGCGATACCGCGGTGATCGCGCCGCTGTTGCTGAAGCTTGTACCCGGGCCGTTGGACAGGTCCACCACCGGCGCGGTGGTACTCACCGAGCTAAGGTTGCCGCTGTTGACGACCGAAGACGCCGTGCCCGCAAGCAATGCGGGCCCGCCTGCGGCACTGAGGATATTGACCGTGGCGGCGCTGGTCACCGCGCCCGTGGTCAGCGCCTGAATACCCGTCGCACCGGCACCGTTGCCGTTGACGACGAAGCCCGGACCGATGGCGAGGTCAGTGCTGGCCGCACTCCCGTCCGCACGACGGAATGCGTATCCGACGCCAGCCCCGTCTACCTGGACGGTCGCCGTCGATGCCGGATCGATCGACGTCGCCGTGCGCAGGCCCGCGCCATTGCCGACGCGCAGCGTGGCACCGCTCAGGGTGATCGCGCCGATCTCGGCCGCATTCTCGATCGCATTACCCGTACCCAGCGTGGTGATCGTCGTGCCCGTCGCCGTCAACGATGTCGCGCCGGTGTCGAGCAGGACACCGTGGGCCGAACCGTTCGTGATGATGGCCGAGTCGCCGGCACCGAGCGCGAGGCCGGCGCCACTGATCAGCTGCACGCCCGCGACGCCGTCGTCCACCATGATCGATCCGGCCGGGTTCAGGCGTTGCGTGCCCGCTCCCTCCACGCGCACACCGGTTCCGTTCAGCACATGAATCGTGCCGTTGTTGGCGAACGTGCCGCCCGTGCGCAGGATGGCACCCGTCGCCGCCGGCCCGCTCAGGTTCACGGCGGCTCTGTTGGTGGCAGCCGCATTCGTCTCCACGATAAACCCCGTGGCGTTGGCCCCGGTGAAGTTCATCGCGCCGGCATTCGACAACGAGGCGCCATTGCGCGCGATGTACCCGGTCACGCCGCTCTGCGACGACGTCAGGCTGGCCAGGCTGTTGAGCGACGTGCTGCGCACCACTCCACCGGAATTCGCTCCGGTAAGGTCATGCTTCTGGCCGTCGGCGATGCCGGCGATGGCACCGGCACCGGTTAGCGACATGGTCGTGGCTGCATCGATCGTGGCCGTGGAGCCACCTTCGGCGACGACACCCTGCGCCGCAGCACCTGAAACGGCGATGTTCGCGTTACGCGTGTTCAGCACCGACCCGGCCCCCGTACCGAGGATGCCGGTGGACTGCGCACCCGAAGCACTCATGGTCAGCCCGGTGCCGTCGAAGTCGGCACCGCTGTCGAGCCGGAACAAGGTGGACTGAGCTGTCGATACGTCGAGGTTCGAGCCACTGTTGACGTTGATATGCGCATCGTTACCGAACGCGAAGAAGCCGATCTGCCTGGTCCCGCCGGAAAACGTAGGAGCCGCACCCGCCGCCACATCCACCGTCGCGCGACCACGCGCGTGGATGCCGATGGCACCGTCACCGAGCAGGTGGACGGCCCCCTGAACGTTGGCGCGCGCCGTTCCCGTGCCCTGCCCCTCGGCCCACACGCCGAAGTTACGGGTTCCGCTCGAGGGATCGGCACCACCGGCGACATTGATCGTGCCAGTCGACCGCACGGTCGATGCCGCCGCGGTCGTTGATAGCGCCTTGATCCCGACGCCGTTAACACCATTGACGTTGACCGTTCCGCTGTTCACCACGACACCGGTAACGCCACCGTTCTGGACAAGAATGCCGTCGTTTTCGCGGGGCACAGCGGCCGCCCGGCCGTTTACGTTGATCGTGCCGGAACTGGTGACATTCGCCGTGGGCGAGGTCACCAGGATGCCCGCTGCATTCTGCGTAAGGCTGCCGATGGTGATGTTGCCCTGGTTGTTCACCGTGCCACCTGTGGCGACATTGATACCGGTGGTCACCGCCTGTTGATTGATCGCCACGTCCGCGGGCGCGACCGCCGGATCCTGTTGCGGGCCACGACCGATGTAGATCGTCCCGCCAGCGGCATTGGTGAAGTTTGCGGTCGCGTCGTTGATGTACACGCCATCCATCGAGCCGTTGGAACGTGAGCCGGTGACACCGACGTTGACGATGCCGCTATTGGTAGCGCTCGCACCGGCACCGATGCGAATACCGGTCGACTTGCCCGCCCCGTTGGAGTTTCCGGTCGCCAGGTTGAGAATGCCTGCGTTGGCGAAGCTGCTGTTCGACTGCACGTCGACCACGTTGGAGCCAAACTCGCCGTTGGTTATCAGCGCGCCGGCACCGACGGCCTGGCGGAAGAAATTGCCGTTGATCACGCCGTTGTTCGTCCCTGAACTGCCGGTGGTGAGGATCACCGCCGAGCCGTCACCCGTCGTGTGGGTGGTGGCCAGGGTTCCCTGGATGTTCACCGTGGCGCCGCCTTCACCGCGTACCGCACCGTTGTTCGCGTTCACCACCTCAAGCGTGGCGCCCGGAGCGATCGTCCCGTGCGCATTGGCGCCTACCAGGTGCATCACGATGCGATTGCCGATCGGTTGCGCGACTTCGTCAGGCGGGCTGTCGGCACTCTGTCCGTAGGTGATCTGCTCCGTGGTGAACGTATAGCCGCGGGAGAACAAGGTGTTGTACTGGGCCGGGTCGAGATTGCCGGCCTGCAACTGGGCGATCAGGAAGTTGTTGTACGTCCGCAGGTCAGCATCGTTGTTCACCGTGTGCGACGAGGTCACGCCATCGGTGGTGGTGACGTTGAACGTACCGCCATAGTGCGCGACGAAGGACACGCCGAAATTGTTCGGAACCGTCGGGTTGGCTACCGCGCCGGTGAAGGTGATCCGGTTGTTGGAGGTCCAGTCGATGTTGCTGGCCGCGCTGCCCGTGCCGTCGGCATAGAAGAGCGACGATTGCTTGGCGGCTATCGTCCAGCCATTCGTCGCCGCCGTGGACGCTGCGCCGCCCGTACCGATGTTGACGTTGAGTGTCCCGCCTGCAGACGTGACCGTGCCCACGCGCGCGTTGATGTACTGCTGGTTATTGACGTTGACCACGTCGGGGACCGTGGTATTGAGGTCCACCGGCGCCGTGGGGTTGAGGTTGGCCGTGGCGTAGGTCGACACGACGCGACTTCCACCCGTGATCGGATCGGGCACGCTCACGCCGAAATTCTGGCTGCCGGGGTTCAGCCGCGCAGCACCGATCCATTGCGTACCGGTGAGCAACCGCCCGAGGGAATTGAGTGCGCCGAGCGTGGTGTTGCGGGTGCCCGAGTCGCCGGCGGCGAACAGCTGCGGCCCGGATAGCGTGACCGTTCCGCCACCGGGAACGACGGTCTGGCCGACCAGATTGTCGTTGACCGTGGGATCGTACCCCGGGAGGGTCACGACCTGCGCATCGGCTCGCCAGGGGAGCGAAGCCAGGGCAGCCATGACGGCAAGGAACAGTACATCGTGTCGCCGGGCAACCCCATGGGGTTGCCCGGACGTCGTGTGGTGCTTTTTCATTGTCGTGTACCCCGTTCCACCGCGTCCCAGTGGTGTGGTGCACGTCCTGACATCCCTGATCGCCAGCAAGGCGGAAGTCCCCCTTCCCTCCGCTCCCGCCGTGGTCGCCATTGACCCACGTGCGAAGCGGCGATTCGCACGTTACCGTTGCGAACCTGCCCGTGGGCTCTTCATAAGCGTGATCCGATGAAGAAAACGTAGATGCAGGGATCACCGCCGGTAAACAGACACCGGGCTGAACCCTGTCGCAACCTCCCCTATACTCCCGCCGATGAAGCCAACCGTCCTGCTGCAGTACCTCCTCCCGCACCGCTTCCTGTCGCGCATCGTCTACTGGGCGACCCGGTGGGAATGGACGCCGTGGAAGAACTTCCTGATCGGGGAGATCGTGCAGCGCTATGACGTGGACATGAGCCAGGCAGCCCAACCGGACCCGCTCAGCTACGCGCATTTCAACGCGTTTTTCACCCGAAAGCTGAAGCCCGGGGCGCGCAGTGCCGACCCGGACCCGCAAGCGATCCTCTGCCCGGCGGACGGACGCATCAGCCAGTCGGGACGCATTCGCGACGGCCGGATCTTCCAGGCCAAGGGCCAGGAATACACCGCCGCCGAGCTGCTCGGCGACGAGGCCGCCGCCGCGCCGTTCCGCAACGGCAGCTTCGCCACGATCTACCTGTCCCCGCGCGACTACCACCGGGTGCACATGCCCCTGGCCGGCGAGCTGACCGGAACCACGCATGTGCCGGGGCGCATTTTCAGCGTCGCCCCCTTCGCCGTCGCCGACATTCCCCGCCTGTTTGCCCGCAACGAGCGCCTGGTCTGCAAGTTCCAGGGAGAGCATGGCCCCTTCGTCTCTGTGATGGTCGGCGCCATCCTGGTGTCCAGCGTGGCGACCGTCTGGGACGGCATGGCCATCCCGCCGTATGCCTCGGACGTCATCCGGGTGGACTGCGCGGGCCGCGATATCCGCCTCGACCGATTTGCCGAAATGGCCCGGTTCAACATGGGTTCGACGGTTATCCTGCTGTTTCCGGAAGGTTATGAGCTGGACAGCCTCCAGCCGCAACAGCAAGTGGTCGTCGGGCAACGTATCGGTCGCTGGACAGGGCCCTCGTCACACACGTGACGGCGGACGTCACTTTGTGACGAAAACGTCTTACATTTGACGTAAGGGCAGCGTATGCTTCGGGCCTCTGGTGCCCCTCGGGGGAGGGCCTGGACCGAAGAAGCATCCGTCTAGGGGAAGTCGTCCATGCGTCTCGTCAGCCATCTCATTGCCGTCAATCGCGAAATCCGCCTTCGCAGGCAGCTCGCCGATATCGAACGCGTCGTCCTGGCCCTGCCAGTGCGTGCGCATGCCGACCTGCAGCAGCTGGTACGGCGCGAAATGGAACAGGCCGCCGCCTGTGACTTCCCCCATCTGTATGGCACGCCGCCCGAAGAACGCTACAGCACCTACGGACACGGTCCGGACATCGGCCTGGGTAAGGCCCGGTCCGAAAATCCGTTGATCGCCACCCGTGGCGTGGCATTGTGGATCGCCTCGGTGTACCACGAGACGCTCGACGCCCGCCGGCCGAACATGGAAGACCTGCACCGCCAGATCCTTCGCCTGATGCGTCAGATCAAGGAGCTCTCGGCTCCCGGCCGCGCCGGTGACGCCAGCGACCGTTGGATGGAACCTCACGCCGTAGCGTGAGGCGCCCGCGTCAGCGGCAGATCGGCACCCGGATCGCCTGACCCACCCTCAATGCATGGCCCTTGAGGCCATTGATCTTCGCGATGTCCTCGACATCCGCGCAACTGCTCTTGCGCGCGATGCTGACCAGGGTGTCGCCACGACGAACCGTGTAGCTCTTCGACGAGCTTCCCGAGGACTTCGAGGAGGATGACGACGGGCCGCTGGCCAGGGCCGCTGAGGTCGCGGCCGGCGGCGGAGGAGCGATGATCTTCACCGCGTTATGCAGGTCGCTGGCGAGGATCGGCCAGGGGCCGTCGCCACAGCTGGAGGCGTACGCCTTCTCGAGCTGCCTGGGCACTTCCAGACGCGCACCCACAGGCTGGCTCACTTGCGGATCCAGGCGGGGATTCAGGTTGCGCAGCGTGCGGAACCAGCCCTGCGGCATGTCCTCGGCCGAACCCAGGCAGACGGTAAGTTCCGACAGCGATGCCGGACGCTTGAGCACGATCTGCCCCGCCTCACCATCGATCTTCGGCCACTTCAGGTGGTAGCTGTCCGCGTGCAGGAACAGCCACGCGGCGGCGAGCACCATCGGCACATAGTCTCGCGTCTCGGCCGACATCTGGCCGTAGATCTGCGGGTCGTAAAAGCTGGCACCCGGGCTACCGGCGGCAATGCGGCGCATGCGCCCTTCGCCACCGTTATAGGCGGCCAGGGTCATCTCGAGATTGTTGTTGAACGCACCGAGCTGCTCGTCGATGTATTCGGCATTGGCCTGCGCGGCCATGGTGGGGTCGAAGCGCTGGTCGAAGCCGTCCGCGTTGGACAGGCCGAAGCGCAGGCCGGTGGCATACATGAACTGCAGGGGGCCCGACGCGCCCGAGCGTGACACCGCGTGTACCTTGCCACCGGATTCCTTGGCCATGATGCCGAACAGCAGGGCCTCGGGCAGGTCGGCCTTCTTATAGGCCGGCCACATCTTGTAGCGCATCATCTGGTAGTTGACGTAGGCGTCCATGAGGTTCGGGCGCAGCTGGGTCAGCCACATCTCGAGCGCCGCCTTCACCGGCCCGTTCATCACCATCATGTCGGAGAACTGCTGGCCGCGAAGCATGGTCACGCTGCGCTGCGCCTGCGGCAGGGTGCCCACCGCCACGGCACCGGACGTATCGCCCGGCTGGGCACCGACTTCGGCACCCTGCTCGGTGTCGTCGGCATCCTCGCCCTCGATGAAGCTACCGTCCTTCAGGCGCAGCAGGCGATCGAAAACGGCGGCGAAACGCTGTGGGTCGCAACCCGGGGTCAGGCCGCAGCGAGCCGAAGCGTCCTTGAGCTGGTCCAGGGCCTGCTTGCGGGTCTGCGCGGCCTGCGGGGTGTCTCCGCGACGTGCCTGGTCGATCGAGGACTCATAGCCCTTGCTTGCCTGGTTCATCCGGTCGTACAACGCATTGACCTCGGGCGTCGCGGCCTTGCCCGGACGCGTAGCGCCACCGGAAGCGCAGCCGGCGAGGATCGCCAGCGGCAGGAAAAGAAGGGAGCGCGGGACGCGAACAGACATGCAGGACTCGGGGTAAGACAATGGCGGTCACGTTACCTCTGGTGTCTCCCCGACTCAAGCGGCGCGATGCGAAATTCTCCGTAACGGCGTGCTGTTGCGTAAACTTGTTCAGGACATCCTTAAGGACGAAGCCATGCCCAACATCCTGATCGGCCGTAACGACGAGGCCGCCGTTGAACTGGATTCCCGCTACGGCAACCGGCACGGCATGATCGCCGGCGCCACCGGCACGGGAAAGTCCGTGTCGCTGATGTTGCTGGCGGAAGGCTTCTCCCGGCTGGGCGTGCCCTGCTTCCTCGCCGACGCCAAGGGCGACCTCGCCGGCCTGTCGCAGGCTGCCGGCGCCCCTTCCGACAAGCTCACCGCCAGACTGGCGAAGCTGGGCCTCACCGACTGGAAACCCCAGGCCAATCCAGTGGTGTTCTGGGACATCTACGGCAAGCTGGGCCATCCGGTCCGCGCCACCGTGTCGGAAATGGGACCGACCCTGCTCTCGCGCATCCTGGAACTCAACGACACCCAGGAAGGCGTTCTGGAAGTGGTCTTCCGCGTCGCCGACGACGAAGGCCTGCTCCTGCTCGACCTTGCCGACCTGCGCTCCATGCTTGGTTTTGCCGCCGACCACGCCAAGGACATCTCCTCGCGCTATGGCCTGATCAGCGCGCAGAGTGTCGCCGCGATCCAGCGCTCCCTGCTCAGGCTGGAGCAGGACGGCGCGGACTCGTTCTTCGGCGAGCCGGCGCTCGAACTGGCCGACCTGATGCGCCAGGACATGAGCGGCCGCGGGGTCATCAGCGTGCTCGCCGCCGAAACATTGATCATGAAGCCGCGCCTGTACTCCACCTTCCTGCTCTGGCTGCTGTCGGAGCTGTTCGAGCAGATGCCCGAGGTGGGCGACCTGGACGTGCCGAAGATGGTCTTCTTCTTCGACGAAGCCCATCTGCTTTTCGACGACGCACCGGCAGCGCTGCGCCAGCGGGTGGAGCAAGTCGTGCGACTCATCCGTTCCAAGGGCGTAGGCGTGTACTTCTGCTCGCAGAACCCGGACGACGTGCCGGGCGAGATCCTCGGCCAGCTCGGCAACCGCGTGCAGCATGCGCTACGGGCTTTCACCCCGCGCGACCAGAAAGCGGTCAAGGCCGCGGCGGAAACGTTCGCGCGCAATCCGAAGCTCGATGTGGTCGAGACCATCGGCACGCTCGGTACCGGCGAAGCGCTGGCCTCGACCCTGGGCGATGGCGGCGTGCCGTCGCCGGTGCAGAAAGTGCTCGTGGCAACGCCCGTCTGCCGCATCGGTGCGATCACGGCCGAGGAACGCACGGCCGTGCGTTCGCGCTCGCCCGTCGGCGCCAAATACGACACGACGGTGAATCGCGAATCGGCCGAGGAAATGCTGGCGGCTCGTGCCTCACAGAAGAGTGCAGCGGACGCGCCACCCGTTACATCGCCGAAGGGAAAGAACGCCGACGCGCCGGTCGATGCAGGATGGAGTGGCGCCGTGCGGGATGCCGTCTTCGGCACCAACCGTCGCCAGGGCATGATCGAGACCATGGCCAAGTCCATGGTGCGCACGGCCGGATCGCGCGCCGGCCAGCAGATCGTCCGCGGGATCCTCGGCAGCATCTTCGGTGGAAAGCGCTGACCATGCCGCGACACGCGCTTGCCGATGCCAGCACACCCTTTGCGCAGCGGATCCTCATCGGCGTGCGTTACCCGTTACGCGGCGCCGCACCGGTCACGATCGTCGCCGTCGCTGCATTCGAGCTGCTGACGTTTTTTCCCATCACGTTCCTGCGCCTGATCGTCATGTTCTTCGGCTGGATCGCGACCTATACCTATGCGATCGAGTGCCTGCGGCATACCGCGGATGGCTTCGCCGATCCACCGGAGGTGGCTCTCAACACGGACGACCGCACCAGCGTTGCGCTTATCGCCATCCAGCTCACGGGCAATGCCCTCGCTGTGCTCGCGACACTCTATTTCGGCGCCCCGGGGCTACTGGTCTTGCCGGTCTTCGCCTTCGTGTTGCCGATCATGACGATGTCGCTGACCTTCGACGGCGTCGAGGCGGCGCTGAATCCGTTCACCTGGATCAGGGTGGTGGGACGCCTTGGAAGCGACTACCTGCTGTTGTTCGTGGTCGTAACGGCAGCCACTTTGCTCCAGGCCGGCGCCTTGTATGCCCTTGCCGAGCACGGCCCCGCCTTCCTGGGCACCGCCGTGTTTTACATCATTGCCAACTACCTCACCATCTACACCTTTCACCTCATGGGCGCGCTTATCCATCATCGCCACGAGACGTTGGGTTACCAGCCCGAATCCGAGGTGATCGCCGACGCTGCGAATCCGGACGATGACGTCGCACTCCTGGGGCATGTGAACCTGATCGCCCGCGACGATATCCCGGGCGCCACCGACATTCTCACCGAGCGCCTGCGCGAGGGCATCGCGCCCGTGGCGATGCACACGCGCTATCGCGAACTGCTGCGGGTGCAGGGTCGCCTTCCCGAGCTGCTCGTGCATGGCCAGATATGGATCGCCGCGCTCGTGCAATCGCACGAGGAACGTCGTGCGCTGGGTGTGGTGCAGGACTGCATCGACGTCGACCCCGTGTTTCTTCCCGATGCGACGATCACCTGCGGATCCCTTGCGGATACGGCGGCCCACGGCGGCATGACCCGACTCGCCCTGCACCTCGCCCTGGGCTACCTGCGCTCATGGCCGGGTGATATGGGCGCGCCGCACTACGGCCTGCTTGCCGTGCGCATGCACGAGCGTCAGCGCGAACCGGCCGAGGCGGCCGCACTGGGTCGGCGCCTGCTGGTCGCTTACCCCGAGCACCCGCTCCGCGTGGACATCGAGGCGCTGCTCGATACCCTCACTGCAACGCCGAAGGTATCGTCATGAGCCGCTGGCGTCCGCCGGCGCCGTCATCGACCGCGATCATCACGCGTGACGGCTTTGAACGCCTGAAAAGCGAACTCGACCACCTCTGGCACACCGTGCGGCCGGAAGTCGTCAAGGCGCTGGCCGCGGCCGCGGCGGAAGGCGACCGCTCGGAGAATGCGGAGTACACCTATCGAAAGAAGCAGCTCGGCGAGATCGATCGTCGTGCGCGTTACCTGAGCAAGCGCATTCCGGTACTGCAGGTGGTCGAAGCCGTGGCGTCGCAACGCGACGCCGTCTTCTTCGGCGCAACGATGGAAATAGAGAACGTCGAGAGTGGTGAAACGGTGCGCTACCGCATTGTCGGGCCCGACGAGACGGACGCCCGCAAGGGTTGGATCAGCATCGATTCGCCGATGGCGCGTGCGGTGCTGAAAAAGCGCGTCGACGATGAGTTCGATGCCGATTTGCCGGGTGGACGTACGCGGTTCGCCGTCGTCTCCGTCGAGTACCTCTGAGGGAATGTTTTTTTGTGGGAGCCGCCTATGCCGGCGATGGGACTCGAGGGAACCTGGCTATCGCCGATGAATCGGCTCCTACAAGGAGCGTGCGACACGCTCCAACCCATCGGTAAATCGCGCCACATCGCCGGCGAATAACTCAACGGCTGGCAGATCGACGTCAGCCCCCTCGCGCAGCGCCAACTCCATCCGCTCGCCGTCTTCGGCGACCTTCGACGCGCCGAAGACATTCACCCCGCCCAGCACGTGGTGAATCCATCCCGCGACTTCTTCGCGATCGCCGCGCTCGATCACGGGCGACAGTCGAGCCAAAGCCTCCCGCGTCGCATCCGCACCCGCGCGAATCACACTGGCGATGTTTTCGTCCGAGCCAAACGCCCGCCGCAGGCGGTCCATATCGATGGCCGGCTCCGGCGCAGCGTCCTCCTCCAGCCAACGGGCGACCATGGCGTGAAATGCCTCGAGCCGGATCGGCTTGCGCAGGAGGTCGTCCATGCCCGCAGCCAGGCAAAGCTCGCGTTGGTCGACGCGTGCGTCCGCGGTCATCGCGATGATCGCAAGATGCCGCCCCGTACCCGCCTCGCGGCGACGCACTTCTCGCGCCACGGCATAGCCGTCCATGCGCGGCATGTGGCAGTCGACGAGGAGAAGATCGTAGTGCTGCGCTTCCATCGCCTCCATCGCCGCAACGCCGTCTTCGACCACATCGCATGTGTAACCGCGAAGACCCAGTTGCACGCGCACGAGCGCCTGGTTTACCGGGTGATCCTCCGCCAGCAGGATGCGCGCGTCGGGACGGAGCGGGAGCGCGGGCGCAGGCGCATCCGCGCGCATGTCCACACTTGGCAAAGGCAGCTCCGTCACGGGGAGATCCAGTGTCACGGTCACCGTCGTACCCTGCCCCGGCTCGCTGTCGATGGCGATGTGGCCACCCATGCGCTCGATCAACCGCCGCGAAATACTCAGGCCCAGGCCGGTGCCGCCGAACCGCCGCGTCGTGGACGACTCGGCCTGGCTGAAAGGCGCGAATACGTGACGCAGCTTGGCCGCGTGGATGCCGATGCCGGTATCGGCAACGATAAAGCGCAACCGCTGCCGCGAAGCCAGGGTTTCGTCGACCCGCACCTCCACGCGCACTTCGCCGGACGCCGTGAACTTGATCGCGTTGCCGATGAGGTTGAGCAACACCTGGCGCAGCCGCCCGTCATCCACCATCACGCCGGGCGCGAGCGCCTCATCGAAGCACGTCTGCAAGGCGAGCCCCTTGGCTTCCGCCTGCGCGGCAAGGATGGCCACCGCACCCTCGACGATGCTGCGCGGGTCGGACGGACGAGGATCGAAGGTGAGATGGCCCGCCTCGATCTTCGAGAAGTCGAGCACGTCGTCGAGGATATGCAGCAAAGCCTCCGCGGAGTGCTCGATGGTCGAGACCATCTTGCGTTGCTCCGTATCCAGCCGCGTGCGTTCGAGCACGTCGAGCAGGCCGATCACGCCATTCATCGGCGTGCGGATTTCGTGACTCATCGTGGCAAGGAAATCGCTCTTGGCGCGCGTGGCCGCTTCGGCCTCATCGCGGGCGTGCGCAAGGCCACGCGCGGCCTGTTCTTGCGCAGTGACATCCACCCAGTAACCATTCCAGCGTACGGTGCCGTCGGCGGCAGCCAGCGGGACGGCGTCCGAACTGAGGTAGCGCACGCGACCACCGACCTGCGCACGTACCGTGACGTGCACGGGCGTGAGTTCACGTGCCGAGCGTTCGAAGGCCGCACGCAGGGCTTCGCGGTCTTCCGGCGGTACCGGCGCCAGCATGGCTTCACCACCGCTGAGTAACTCGCCGGGCTCCATGCCAAGCACGCGCTGTGGATCGCCACCGACGTAGGTCATGGCGTAGCCGCCTTCCGTGCCACGCACGGCTTCGTAGACCACCGCTGGTACATGGGCGGTGACTTCGGCGAGCCTGCGCTCGGTCCGCTCGCGACGACGCGTTTCACGGCGCAGGTTGAGATACGCGTAGCTGATGGCAATAAGCGAGAACAGCAGCACCGCGACGAAGGGCAACACGCGCCCGGCGACCTCGCGCCACGTCGGACCGACGACGTAATGCGAGGCGAACCAGGTATTGCGGATCTCCTGCTGGCGGTGCGTGGAAAGATTCACCAGCACCCGATTGATCAGCGGCAACAGCGGGGCCAGCTCGCGCCGCACACCGATCGCGATCGCCTCGGACTCACCCGTCGGCGCGGCGACTTTCAGCTGACCAAGGAAGTTTTCTCGAATCAGGTAGTCGATCGATGCCAGGTTGCCGACGAATGCATCCCCTTCCCCGGCCGCGAGCCGGCGCAGGCCTTCGGCTTCGGTATCCACCGCGACCGCCTGCACGCCCGGAATGCGTGCGAGCAGGCGCCGGATAGGCTCACGCGCCATGTTCGCGATGACGCGCTTGCCCGTAAGGTCGTCACGACCGGCGATGGTCGGCGCGCCCTCGCGGGTGACAATCATGATCGGGAAGTCGAGGTAGGGCACGCTCGCTTCAAGAAACGGAAAGGTCGCGCTCTGCGGGTTAATGGCGGCGACCAGGTCCACCTCGCCCTTCTTCACCCGATCCACCGTGCCGGCCCAGTTCTCACTAGGCACCTGGGTAATCCGGATACCCAGCTCGGCGGCAATCTCACGCACGTAGTCGAGCGACAGGCCCTCCGCCTCGCCCTGCCCCGTGATCAGGCTGAAAGGCGCATAGCTGGGGTCGACCCCGAGTCGCAGCGGCGGGAGCGTGCCGAGCCACGCTTTCTCGCGCTCGCTCAGTGGAATGCCCGCCTGGCGAGGCCGGGGGGCAATATCGCGACCGACCCAACGGGCGCGCAGGCGCCCGTGGTCGGCGGCGGTGAGCTCGCCCAACGCGTGGTCTATCGCATCACCCAGCGGGGCGCGATCGGCCGGTACGGCGAAAGCCAGCGCGCTGATCGGCAAGGCCAGCGGACCGCCCACGCGCAGTTCGTTCTCGAGCCCCAGGCGCGACACGAATTCGCGGGCCGAGTACGGGTTGTCGATATACGCGGCGACACTGCCGGACCGCACTAGGGCGAGCGCCTCGGCGGTCGAGCCGGTTTCCACCAGCGTGGTCTCGGGCAGTTCGCGACGCAGCGCGCCGATGTCGAAATAGCCGGTATGCACGGCAAGGCGCTTGCCACTCAGTTCACCCGGGCGGTGGATGATCGGCACGTCGACACGCTCGACCAGCGCGGGCAGCGACTCGAAATAGGTCGCCCCTACCCGAATACCCGGCATGCCCTGTTCAAGCGGCGTGACCGACGTGGCCACGTCGATCTCGCCCCGAGCGAGCGCCTTTAGCAAATCCGGCCAGGAGGCGAACACGCGAGTCTGTAACGTGACCCCGAGCTCACCGGCGATCTCGTGCAGGTAATCCGGCCCCAGGCCTTCCAGCTCGCCGTCATGCAACTCCTCGAACGGCGGGTAGCCTTCGCGATACGCGCCCACGGTCAGCACCGGGTGCCGGCGCAGCCAGTCGCTGTCTTCGCGGGGCAGCGGCGTATCGGGCCTGGCCGAGACCGGACCGGCGAGCACAACCAGTATTAACAGGAGGATTCGTCGAATCACGTCACAGGCTTCGTCAGGGGAACTTCATAGGCATAATCAGCTCTATACGCCGCGTTGACACGCCAACAGGAGAACACAAGGCATGCCACTCAAGGTCATTCTGGCAGACGATCACCCCCTGGTTCTGGTTGGGGGAAGGCTTGCGCTGGAGAACGCGCACATCGAGGTCGTCGGTGCCGCCAAGGCAGCGGACGAGCTTTTGAGCATGCTCGCAGAGCACGAATGCGACGTGGTCATTACGGATTTTCTCATGCCGAGCGATCGGCAGGACGACGGATTCCCGCTTCTCGAGACCATCACGAAGGCTTATCCGCACGTCGCCCTGGTCGTGCTGACCATGATCAACCGTCCCGCCGCGTTGCAGGCCATGCTGAGCCGTGGCGCCCGCGGCATCATCGACAAACGGGCCCCGATGGATGAGCTGGCGACCGCGGCGCGCGCCGTGGCCGATGGAGAAACCTACCTCAGCGAAACCCTGCTCGACATCCTCAATGAGGCCGACGAATCCTCGGTGGCCATGCCCGGCACACCGCTGTCGCCGCGCGAGGCGGAGGTCATCCGTATGTTCGTCAACGGCATGTCGCTACAGCAGATAGCCGAGCAGGAAGGCAAGTCGGTGAAAACCATCAGCCGGCAGAAGCGCGACGCCATGCGTAAGCTCGGTGTCGATCACGACAGCCTGCTGGGCGATTTCGTGCGCGACCACGGCCTGATCTAGACGCCGGCCTGTAGCGGCGCCGGATACGTCCGGCCCGCACGCAGCGGCTGGAAACACGGCGCAGTCGTGTAGAACGACTCCTGGTTCGTTTCGGCGTGCCAGCCTGGTACGCCCGATACGGGCAACGGACGCAGCTCCTGCGGATCGTTGAGCACGGCGGCAGCAGCGATCGCTTGGGCGCACACCGCGCTGGCGTCGCCCTCGCCCATGACCACAAGGGCCTTGCCGACCAGAAGCTTGTCTGGCGTGAGCGCATGTTCGAGCAGCGCATGGCCGAAGATCTCAACACGCGCCCGTCCGTCCATCCATGCCTCGCGATGGGTCCAGAGCAACGTGTGCCAGTCGTGCGCGTCCCACGCCTCGAGCATGGCCGGGTCCTGCAAGGTCACGACCATGCCTGCCTCGTCGAAATGCGTTAGCGCGCACTGCGCGCGCGACCGCTGGCGCGGACCCATCAGGGCGATCTCTGCCATCTGCCGCGCGTTCAACGCACGCTTGAGCGCGCCATGGCGAAGCCAGACGAAGGCGTTGAACAGGTCGTGCCAGTTTTCCGCTCGCGTGGCGATGGCGCCACGGCGGGCGATGCGCTCCTCGTAGTGCAGGCCATCGGTGAGGAGCGCGGGGTCCTGCGTGACGAAGCGGATATCCGAGGCGTCCGGGAGCAACGCATTCAGCGCGTCGACCGCGGGCCACGTGGGCCCGTCGATCAGCGCGGCGAATTCATCCCAATGGGACAGTGGCGGCGACACGAGCACACTCCGCTCGAGCATGTCACGCGAGGGCGCCACGTACCGCATGGGACTTAAGCCAGACGACCGTAGAGGTCGTGCGCGTCGGCTTCTTCCACGAGCACGTCGACGAACTGACCCGGCTTGAGCATCTGGCCATCGTCGATGCGCACGGCACCGTCGATTTCCGGCGCGTCGGCACTGGAACGGCCCCAGGCACCCTCGGCGTCGATCTCATCGATCAGCACCTTGATCGTGCTGCCGACCTTGCGCTGAAGCTTGGCCGCGGAAATCTCCGCCTGCACGGCCATGAACTGCTCGAGACGGTCTTCCTTCAATTCTTCGTCGATCTGACCGGGGAGATCGTTTGCCTTCGCGCCATCCACCGGCGAGTAGGCGAACGCACCGACACGGTCGAGTTCGGCTTCACGAAGGAAACCGAGAAGCTCCTGGAATTCGGCGTCGGTCTCGCCGGGGAAGCCGACGATGAAGGTGCTGCGGATGGTGAGATCCGGAACCTGGCGGCGCCAGTTCTGGATGCGTTCGAGCGTCTTGTCGACGTTGCCCGGGCGCTTCATCAGCTTGAGGATGCGCGGGCTGGCGTGCTGGAACGGAATGTCGAGATACGGAAGGATCTTGCCGTCGGCCATCAACGGCATGATCTCGTCGACGTGCGGGTACGGGTAGACGTAGTGCAGGCGCGTCCAGATACCGAGCTCGGAGAGACCTTCGCAGAGTTCGGTCATGCGCGTGCGATATGACTTACCGCGCCATTCGCGCTCGGCGTAGCGAACATCCACGCCGTAGGCGCTGGTGTCCTGCGAGATGACGAGCAGTTCCTTCACGCCGCCCTTCGCCAGCTTCTCCGCTTCCATCAGCACCTGGTCGACCGGACGGCTGACGAGGTCGCCGCGCATCGACGGGATGATGCAGAAGCTGCAACGGTGATTGCAGCCTTCGGAAATCTTCAGGTAGGCGTAGTGCTTGGGCGTGAGCTTCACGCCGATGTCCGGCACCAGGTCGAGAAACTTGTTGCGCGTCGGCGGAATGGCCAGATGCACCGCGCTCATCACGCTGGCGTAGTCCTGCGGACCGCTGATCGAGAGCACATCCGGGTAGCTTTCGCGGATGAGTTCCGAGCGCTTGCCGAGGCAGCCGGTGACGATCACCTTGCCGTTCTCATGCAGCGCTTCGCCGATGGCATCCAGCGATTCCTGCACAGCGGAGTCGATGAAGCCACAGGTGTTGACCACCACGGCATCGGCCTCGCCGTAGCTCGGGACGATCTCGTAGCCCTCGACCTTGAGCTGGGTGAGGATACGTTCGGAGTCGACGAGCGCTTTCGGACAGCCGAGGCTGACGAAACCGACTTTGGGTGCGGCCTGGGACATTGCCGTGGGTACCGGGGTGTAGGAAGCCGGGCATTATAGCCGGTTGACGGCCACGCGGCCGGCCGGCCCTTCACGCCAGTTCCGACTGTATCCGGGCGCATCCGGGCGCATCCGAGCCAGTCGCGGCGCTGGCTGAGACATCTACAACGCAAGGTCTGCCCCCTACTGGCGCCGGTAGTAGGCACGATAATCGCCGCTTTCCACGCTAGCGGCCCGGACCTTACCGCGTGCGTCGCGATGAAACTCAAGCTGCATGAGAGGCATGGAGTCGGAATCCGGATCGACGAAGCGTGTCGGCGACAGGGCCTCTAGCTGGTGCACGTTATCGTCGCCCGGCACTCGCATCGATGCCTTGCCGTGGGACATCGTGATCTGAAACGAGTCGGCATCGAAGTCATCGGCGAGTCGACCGCGAACGTCCATAGGCACGCTGTTATCCAGGCGATACGTGCCCTGGTAGTCCGCATAGGAGACATCCGCGGGATCGAGTGAAACAGCATGTAATACCGGATCCACGCCCTGACCGATCATGTCGGACAACGCATGCCGGATTTCCAGGCGCAGACGGGCACCGTTGGGGCTGTTGGTAAGGATCACGAAGCCGTCGCCTGTCTCCAGGTAACCCTCCATCCAGGCGCGGTAGTTATCGTTGGAGCCGCTGTGGAAGAAAACCCGTCCGTTACCCGATCCCAGCAGCTCCGGTCCAAGCCCCTGAGGGCTGGGCGAGACGGGGCTCATCATTTGTGTGGCAAGGGCGCGCGACAGGAACCCGTTATGCCCCTGATAGCTCTCGATCAGCATGGCAACCATGGCACCGAGCTCGTTCGCGCTCGTCCAAAGTCCCGAAGCGGCCTGCTCGGGAAACGACTGCCAGCCACGCGGCAACGCGATGAGCTTGCCTTGCTCATCGTGGGCCTTGGCGATATTGCCGCGCGAGGCCGACAAGGGGCTCTCAAACGTGCTGCGCTGCATATGCAGCGGATCGAGCAACCAGGTGTGGGCCGCCGTGGCGAAATCGGTGTGGGTCATGTCTTCGAGTAGCTGCTGCTCCACCTCGATGCCTCCTCCCGAATAGGCGTAGCGCGAGCCTGGCGAGTAGATAAGTCGAACGGCATGGTGTTTCGCAGGCGGCAGACCATCCAGCGTTTGCAGCAAGGTTGGCACTTGCTCCTGAGGCAGGAAATCAGGAAAGCCGCCCACGTTGAACCCGGAGGTATGCGACATCAGCATGCGCAGGGTTACGTCGGGATGGGGCGTGTCCTTGGTGGCCGGAACATGCCAGCTCGTCAGGTAGGTATCGATGTTGCGGTCAAGGTCCAGCTTCCCTGCCCGCACCATGCGCAGGATCATCATGGCCGTCGCTACCTTACTGATCGAGCCAGCCGAAAACAGCGTATCGCCATCGACTTTGTCATTCGTGCCAGCTTCCCGGAGCCCGTACCCCTTCACCTGCCAAACCTTGCCATTGCGCAGCACCGCGACGGCAACGCCGGGAATGTGGTAGTACGCCATCCGATCGTGAAGCGACCAGTGCGGAACGGGCCGACCGGCCTCCACGATCGCGGGGCGAAGGTTGTTTTCCCAAGAAGAATTATCGGTAGCTGACTCAGCAGCCGAAACGAGCGGAATCGAAAAAGAAACGAACGCAAGGACCGCCAGTTTCCCGAAGAAGCGAGGTGTCTGACGCTGCACAAACTTGATCGACATGTGGCAATTCTCCAGTCATCCATGAACGCCGGCGCAGTACGCCGACAGGTGGCTACCCTCTGCAAAAGGCAGGTAGATCATCACAAAAGAACGCGCTGAAGTGCTAGGCCTTGGATCGTGAATCGCAAGACCATCCACGAGGCCAAATTTGCTTAAGTAGCTCCGGCAATTGGACATGTCGGCAGGCGGCAGATTGGAAATATGGCCGACATCCTGGCGGCCAAAAACCAGCGCCCATTTCTGGCAAAGTCATGTCCGCTTTGGGTTGAAAGCGAACATGACCGAACAACGTAAACCTAACCGTAAAGCGCACGTCCGGGTATGGTACTCAGCTAAGATCAGTTCTACGCGCAAGAAAGCTCAAAAGCTCACCGGTGGTCAGATTGAACTGGGACGCCACTGACTTGTCCTCTATTCAGGTCAAGTCTCAGTGGGAGGCTTCCTTGTCAAGGAAGGGGATCGTATGAAATTCATTGCATCAATAATGCTTATTCTTGTGGGTATCGCTGCGCAGGCACAAGACTCCGCGCCTATCAGGCAGAACTCTGATCCATCTATCAGCGCTAAGGGAACGCATGACGTGGGGCCATCGGATGCTATTGCTCAGCTAAGGGAGTTGGCAGTTGCCTACAACCAGGCAATGGTCAAGAAGGACACAGCCAAGCTGCTCAGCTTTTATTACGACGGAAACGTCCCCGTGGTGGGAGCAGTAGGTTCAACCTCTTTCGCCAGAATGACTGCTGCCAGCGGCGGCAAAGCACCGAAGATTTACGCTAACTCGGCAGCCAAGCAGTCAGTCGGCGACACAGCAGCGCAGACTACGGCGGAAAAAATTTCCAATCTGACTGTGCATACTGACGGCGCCGCTGCCTCTATCGAGTACGACTATGAGATTCCCCAAGGATATGGGCATACGTACTGGACATTGGTCGCAACTAAGGACGCTTGGAAGATTACCTCTATTGCTTATTCGATCAACATAAGACCGTCAGCGAAGTAGTCCTTATTGAAGATCGCAGGGGCTTGATTAGTCCCAAAGGGGTCGTCGTGGCCTATGAACATGAACAGCGCCTCGATGGCCCAAATATCTCCTGCGCCCCATGACGAACCAAGCGATCTGTCAGTAGACAGCCCTGTATATATACAGTGCATTAGGCGCAGCCGAGGCTGACGAAACCGACTTTGGGTGCGGCCTGGGACATTGCCGTGGGTACCGGGGATGGGAAACCGGGCATTATAGCCCCCTCGCCGCCACACCATGGACACTCTCTGCCGGTTACGCTTGGGAACCTTTCTCACAGCCACGGAGATCCACCCTCATGGGCCGCACGCTTATCCTCGACACCTCCCGCCCACACGAGAGCATCGATGCCTATCTGGCCGAGCCGGTGGGCACGCCCAAGGGCGGCATCGTGGTCATTCAGGAGATTTTTGGCGTCAACGCCCACATCCGCAGCGTGGCCGACCGTTTCGCCGCCGAGGGCTATGTCGCCATCGCTCCTGCGCTCTTCGACCCCGTGCAGAAGGGCGTGGAGCTGGGCTACGACCAGGACGGCATGCAGAAAGGCGTGAAGTACATCGGCGAACTCGGCCTCCTGCGCCCCCTCCAAGACGTGGGCATCGCAGCCGCGCTCATCGCCGACCAGTACAAGGTCAAGGTGGGTACGGTCGGTTACTGCTGGGGCGGCACCGTGGCTGCGCTGGCCGCCCTGCGGCTCGGCCTGCCCTCCTCCAGCTACTACGGCTCGCGCAACCTGCCCTTCCTGACCGAACCGGCCAGAGCCAACGTGATCTTCCACTTCGGCGAACGCGACCACTCGATCCCGCCGGAGATGGTGGAAAAGCACCGCGAGCTGAAGCCGGAGATGGACACCTGGGTGTATCCCGCCGACCACGGCTTCAACTGCGATGTGCGCGGCAGCTATGACGAGCCCAGCGCGAAGCTGGCCTGGGAGCGCACCCTGTCGTTCTTCGCGCGCGAACTGGCGTGAGCGCGCCGTTCGAACTCGATGCCCGCCTCGCCGGTGACACCCTTGTCGTCGGCGACCTGGCGCTGTGCCGTGTGCTGCTGATGCGGGACAGCCGGTTCGCCTGGCTGGTCCTGGTGCCGCGCGGTTCCGCGCTGGTCGAGGTGTCAGACCTGGCGGAGGACGAGCGGGCGTTGCTCTGGCGGGAAGTCGATGCCGCTGGCCGCGCCCTGCGGGCCCTCGCACCGTGCGACAAGCTCAATATCGGTGCGCTGGGCAATATCGTGCGGCAGTTGCACGTCCACGTCGTGGCGCGCCGCGTTGACGATGCCGCGTGGCCGGGGCCGGTGTGGGGGTCGGGAAAGGCTGAGGCCTATGCCGAGGGCGAGGCCGAGCGTCTAGTCGAGGCGCTGCGGCGGAAGCTTTTGTAGGAGCCGATTCATCGGCGATGTGGGAGCCGATTCATCGGCGATGTGGGAGCCGATTCATCGGCGATGTGGGAGCCGATTCATCGGCGATGTGGGAGCCGATTCATCGGCGAAAGGCGATACGGCTATACCGCTCCGTTGGCTTTTCGCCGCTGAAGCGGCTCCCACATGTACCTTTTCGCCGCTGAAGCGGCTCCCACATGTCCTTTTCGCCGCTGAAGCGGCTCCCACATGTACCTATTCGCCGATGAATCGGCTCCTACAATTCCGAGGGTTTAGCGCTGGCCGGCCTGACCGCCGCCGTTCTGGGTGTCGTACGGGCTGCTGGACGCTTCCTTACCCTGCATGCGGTCGGGCAGCGTGCCCTTCTGCGGCGTGTCTTCCAGCTGGCGGGCGTCGGATTCGACGGCGTTCAGGCGAACCAGTTCGCCCTTCTTGTCGTAGTACACGGCAAAGTTGTAATCCAGCGCCATGCGGGCCATGAAGCCGAGATGGTTGTCACGGATTTTCGAGTCGTCGCTGGGCAGCACGAGCACGGTCTTCGGCAACTTGCCCTGGTCCTTCAGGTAGGCGAAGTGGCTGCCGGTATCGGCGGCCGACAGCACGGCACCGTCGACGATGAACTGGCCGCTCTTATACGCCTTGATGGTGTAGTCGAACTGACCCTGCGTCGTGGCGATGTGGTCGTTCTTCGAGACGCCACTGTGGCAGCCGGCAAGCACGAGCATGCTGGCGAGGAGAATCGCCGCGGCGGCGCGGGCCATCAGGGTGGGAACTCGGATCATGCGTGTCTCCGTGCATTCAGTAGGGCGTGGAAGGGGCGAGTTTAACCCGCGCCCGTGTCGGGCGCGTCTGCGACGTGAAGAGCCGTTCAGGTGCTCGGGAGCGTGACGCCGCGCTGTCCCTGGTACTTGCCACCGCGGTCGGCGTAAGAAACTTCGCATTCCTCGTCGGACTCGAGGAAAAGCATCTGGGCGACGCCCTCGTTAGCGTAGATCTTGGCGGGCAGCGGCGTGGTATTGGAGAACTCCAGCGTGACATGGCCCTCCCACTCCGGCTCCAGCGGCGTTACGTTGACGATGATGCCGCAGCGGGCATACGTGCTCTTGCCCAGGCAGATCGTGAGCACCTGACGCGGAATGCGGAAGTACTCAACGGTGCGCGCCAGTGCGAAGGAATTCGGCGGGATGATGCAGACATCCGAATGCACGTCGACGAAGCTGCGCTCATCGAAGGCTTTCGGATCCACGATGGTCGAGTTGATGTTCGTGAACACCTTGAATTCGGCGGCGCAGCGGACGTCGTAGCCGTAGCTCGAGGTGCCGTAGGACACCAGACGGTGGCCGTCGCGCTCCTTGACCTGGCCAGGGGCGAACGGCTCGATCATGCCGTGCTCCGCAGCCATGCGGCGGATCCACTTGTCGGACTTGATGCTCACTAACTGATCTCCCTCGCTGGAGCCGGAAAGGTATAGGAACGCCGTCGAACACGCTACTTACGTGTTCTGGATGACGATCTTGGGGAAGGAAATGGCCTTGTTGCGGGCCTGCAGCGACAGTCGGGCCGCGGTCGAGCGCGCAATAGCCCGGTAGCGGGCGGTCAGGTCGGAATCCGGGATGGCGGCCACGGTGGGCTTTCCCTCGTCCGACTGCTGGCGGATGCGGATATCCAGCGGCAGGTCGCCGAGGTAGGCGATACCGGCTTCCGCCGCCATGCGCGCCCCGCCACCCTGACCGAAGATGTGCTCTTCATGGCCGCAGTTCGAGCAGATGTGCGTCGCCATGTTCTCGACCACGCCGAGCACCGGCACCTCCACCTTGCGGAACATGCCCAGCGCCTTGCGGGCATCGAGTAGCGCGATGTCCTGCGGGGTGGTGACGATGACAGCACCGGAAACCGGCACTTTCTGCGAGAGCGTCAGCTGGATGTCACCGGTGCCCGGAGGCAGGTCGATGATCAGGTAATCGAGTTCTTCCCAGCGGGTGTCGGTCAGCAGCTGCATGAGTGCCTGGGTGACCATCGGGCCGCGCCAGATCATCGGCGTGTCCTCCTCGATCAGCACCCCGATGGACATGGCCTGCAGGCCATGGGCACGCATCGGCACGATGCTTTTACCGTCCGGCGAGCTCGGCTTGCCGGTGAGGCCAAGCATGCGCGGTTGGCTGGGGCCGTAGATGTCGGCATCCAGGATGCCTACCGTGGCGCCTTCGGCGACCAGGGCCAGCGCCAGGTTTACCGAGACAGTGGACTTACCCACCCCGCCCTTGCCTGAGGCGACGGCGATGATGTTCTTGACGCCCGGCAGGGGCGCCAGCTGGCCCTGAACCTTATGCGCGTGGACGCGCCACGTGACCGAGACGGCAGCCGTCTCGATGGCCGGATCGGCTTCCAGCGCAGCTTTCGCCTCGGCGGCAGCCCGCTCCACGTAGCCCACCGCGGGGTAACCGAGCTGGATGTCGACCGACACGCGGCTGCCGTCGACGCCCACGGCGCGGACCGCGGCGCTCAGGGCCTGGCCGGAATGAGGATCGATGACACGATCGAGCAGACCGCGTACGAGGGTTTCGGTGGGCTGGGTCATGGGGAGATTTGGGCAAAATCGGAGATCACCCATTATGCCAGTGCGTGCCCTCTCCCGCCGGGCTTGCCCATCGGGGCCGCCCTCTGGCGCGATGCAGCTTGACGCCCGCGATGGTCCTCGTCAGGCTCCGGCCATACCTGACCGTATGGGGAGTCCCGCAAGACATGAAGCCGCTGATCCGCGCCACCTTCGCCCTCGCCTTCGCCGCGAGCGCCCTCCCCGCCCTGGCTGCCAACGACACGCCGGTCGGCAAGTGGAAGACCATCGACGACGAAACCAAGCAAGTGAAGTCCATCGTGGAGATCACCGAAGAGGGTGGCCTGCTCCAGGGCAAGGTGCTCCAGGTACTCAAGCCGGACGACCCCAATGAGCCCCACCCTGTTTGCAAAAAATGCGACGGCGAGCGCAAGAACAAGCCCATCGAAGGCATGACCATCATGTGGGGCCTGAAGAAGGACGGCGACGAATGGTCCGGCGGCCAGATCCTGGATCCGGCCAAGGGCAAGATCTACAAGGTCACGCTCAAGCTCGAGGACAGCGGCAAGAAGCTCGACGTCCACGGCTACATCGGCTTCTCGCTGATGGGCCGCAGCCAGGAATGGGTGCGGGCCGAATAAGCCAGGCGTTCCACTCGTTGTAGGAGCCGATTCATCGGCGAACGGTGCTCGCGATAACTGTGGGAGCCGATTTATCGGCGATTAGGGGCTGCTGCATCTCCGCTCCGTTGGTTTCTCGCCGCTGAAGCGGCTCCCACATTGCCTCGATCGCCGCTGAAGCGGCTCCCACATTGCCTCGATCGCCGCTGAAGCGGCTCCCACATTACCCTCCATGCCATAATCCCCGGTCCATCAGCCGACCGCGCGAATCATGGCCCGCCGCATACTCGTAACGAACGCCCTCCCCTACGCGAATGGCCCGCTCCACCTGGGCCACATGCTCGGCTATATCCAGGCCGACATCTGGGCGGGTGCGCAGCGAATGCAGGGTAACGAGGTCTGGTATGTCGCCGGCGAAGACGCCCACGGCACCCCGATCATGCTCGCGGCCGAGAAAGTCGGTAAGACGCCCGAAGACTACATCGCGGACATCCGCGCGGGTCACGAAGCGGATTTCACTGACTTCCACTTCAGCTACGACCAGTACCACACGACGCATTCGCCGGAGAATCGCGAACTCGCGACTTCGATCTACACGCGCCTGCGCGACGCCGGTTATATCGCCCGCCGCGACATCCAGCAGCTATACGATCCCGAGCGCGACATGTTCCTGCCGGACCGCTACATCAAGGGCACCTGCCCGAACTGTGGCACGCCCGACCAGTACGGCGACAACTGCGAAAACTGCGGCGCCACTTATGCGCCCACCGACCTCATCAATCCCTATTCGGTGATGTCTGGTGCCACGCCCATCCTGCGCGACTCCGAGCACTACTTCTTCGAACTGGGCAAGTTCGAGCAGCTGCTGCGCGACTGGTTCGCCGGCAAGCTCACTGGCGGCAAATCTGTCGCCCACAGCAGCGTTTCGGCCAAGCTCGCCGAGTGGCTCGATGGCGGCCTGCGCGACTGGGATATCTCCCGCGACGCGCCCTACTTCGGCTTCCCGATTCCCGATGCGCCGGGCAAGTTCTTCTACGTCTGGCTCGATGCGCCGGTGGGTTATCTCGCCTCGTTCAAGGCCCTGTGCGACCGAACCGACCTGCGCTTCGACGACTTCCTCGGCCCTGACAGCACGGCTGAGATGCACCACTTCATCGGCAAGGACATCATCAACTTCCACGGCCTGTTCTGGCCAGCGATGTTGCATGGCGCGAAGATGCGCGTGCCGACGGCGCTGCACGTCAATGGTTACCTGACGGTAAACGGCGCGAAGATGTCGAAGTCGCGCGGCACCTTCATCCAGGCGCGAACCTACCTTGCATCGGGCCTGGATCCGGAAGCCCTGCGTTACTACTTCGCCACGATGCTCAGCGCCACGCCGGTCGACGTCGACCTCGACCTCAAGTCCTTCGAGGAGCGTGTCAACTCGCACCTGGTCGGCAAGTGGGCCAACATCGCCAGCCGCACCGCCGGGTTCCTGCACACGTATTTCGCCGGCAAACTGGCCGATGGTTTCGATGCCGAAGCCCAGGCGATCTGGCACGACCTCCTCGCGCAGTACGAAGGCATCGAAGCGGTCTACGAAGCGGACGACTTCGCCGAAGTGTCGCGCCGCTTCGTTGCCATGTCCGATGCCGTCAATGGGTATATCGCTGCCAAGGCGCCGTGGGTCATCGCCAAGGACGAAGCACGCCGTGACGAACTGCAGCAGGTCTGCTCGTTCGCGATCAACGCCTTCCGCCTGTTGTCCGGCCTGCTCAAGCCGATCCTGCCGACCACGGTCGCCGCTGCCGAGGCGTTCCTGGGTGCGCCGATCGGCGACTTCGCCGACGCGCGCCGCGAACTGCACGGCCATACCGTCAACGCGTTCTCCCCGCTGTTCGGCCGTCTCGATCCGAAGAAGATCGAAGCCATGGTCGAAGGATCGAAAGAATCGCTGACGCCTGCCGAGCAGGCCAAAGCCAATGCGCCAGCCGCCAAGAAACCGTTCAAGTCCAAAGAAGCCGCCAAGCCCATGACCGATACCGCTCCCGCCGCCGATACCGCCGCCACCATTTCGATCGACGACTTCGCCAAGCTCGACCTGCGCATCGGCAAGGTGCTGGCCTGCGAGTTCGTCGAAGGTTCCGACAAGCTCCTGCGCTTCGAGCTGGACGGCGGTCCGCTGGGCAAGCGCCAGATCTTCTCCGGTATCCGCGCCGCCTATGGCGAGCCGGAAACGCTGGTCGGTCGCAACGTGGTCTTCATCGCCAACCTCGCGCCGCGCAAGATGCGCTTCGGCTTGTCCGAAGGCATGATCCTTTCCGCGGGCGACGGTGGCGCGGACCTGTTCCTGCTCGATGCCGACCAGGGCGCGGCACCGGGCGCCACTGTCCGCTGATTCGCCGTTCGGCAACGCGCCAGCCATGACGCCAACGCTCGCCGACCGGATCGACGCACTGCTTCCGCAGACCCAATGCGAGCAGTGCGGCTTCCATGGGTGCCGCCCTTACGCGGACGCCATCGCCAAGGGCGAAGCAGGCATCGACCGTTGCCCTCCCGGTGGTCATGTCGGCATCGAGCGTCTTGCCGCCATGCTGGACCGCCCCGTCGTTCCGCTGGACACATCCCGCGGCATCGAGAAGCCGCGTACGCTGGCTCGCGTCGTCGAAGCGGATTGCATCGGTTGCACGAAGTGCATCCAGGCCTGCCCGGTCGACGCCATCGTTGGCGCAGCAAAGATGATGCACGCGGTAATCGACGACCTCTGCACGGGCTGCGAACTCTGCGTTCCCGCTTGTCCCGTCGACTGCATCACGCTGGACCCGATGCCGCTCGCACAGGCGGACGACCGCGGCCATGCCGATGCCGCGCGCATTCGCTTCGTGCGTCGTGAAGCGCGTCTCGGCCGCGAGCGCGCCGCACGCGAAGCACAACTTGCCACGAGCAAGACGGATGTCGCAGCCCCCACCGCGCGCAACGCCGTGCTCGAAGCCCTCGCGCGCGCCAAGGCGCGAAAAAAGGACAGCCCGTGAAGAAGGCCAATGTCGTCGAGATGTTCAGCCGTCTTCGCGAGCTGAATCCGCATCCGAAAACCGAACTCGAATACACCACCCCGTTCGAACTGCTCTCCGCCGTGGCGCTCTCGGCCCAGGCCACGGACGTCGGCGTGAACAAGGCCACGCGTAAGCTGTTCCCCGTGGCGAACACGGCACAGAAAATCCTCGATCTCGGCCTCGACAAGCTCAAGACCTATATCAGCAGCATCGGGCTCTACAACAACAAGGCGAAGAACCTCATCGCCATGAGCCAGATCCTGGTCGACCGCTACAACGGCGAGGTCCCGCAGTCACGCGAAGCCCTGGAAGAGCTGCCTGGCGTAGGAAGAAAAACCGCCAACGTCGTGCTCAACACCGCCTTCGGCCAGCCCACCATCGCGGTCGACACGCATATCTTCCGCGTCGCCAACCGCACCGGCCTGGCACCTGGGGCCGATGTGCGCAAGGTCGAGGACAAGCTGGAAAAGGTGATCCCCAAGGAATTCATCCAGGACGCACATCACTGGCTGATCCTGCACGGGCGCTACGTGTGCAAGGCGCGCAAACCGGAATGCCCGAACTGCGCGATCATCGATCTTTGTGCGTACAAGCAAAAAACAAAACCGGACTGAGGCCGGCTTGTCGATTCTTGTGGGAGCCGGCTATGCCGGCGATGTGGGAGCCGCTTCAGCGGCGATCCCGCGGCAGCGGCCAGGATGTCGCGAGCACCCATCGCCGCTGAAGCGGCTCCCACATATCGCCGATGAATCGGCTCCTACAACGGCTGGCGCTAGGCCGCTTGCCTGGAACCTTCAACGCGCCGGTTCAGCTCCTTCCAGTCGACCACCAGCTCGCAGCCGCGCTTGGACGCGTTCTGGCCCCATTCGCGCAGCAATTCCAGCGATGCCTGGTCCACGTGGTGAAGGCGATCCATCACCACACTCAGGCGCGTATTCGGCGGCACCGTTGCCAGCGTGCGCGCCATCCTAGGTACCTTCAGGAACGTGGCCGAGCCTTCGATGTGCAGCGTGGCGTTACCAGGCTCCTCATGATGTTCCACGTCCATACGCATTTTCGAAGAAAGCAGTGCAAGGCGGAACAGCGACAGGCCGAAGCCGACGATCACACCGGTGAGCAGATCGGTCGCGACGATAGCCACCGTGGTCGCCACATAGACCGCCGCGGTGCCCTTGCCGTAGGCGGCGAGATCCTTGATCTGCTTCGGGTTGACCATCTTCACGCCGGTATAGACGAGGATGCCGGCCAGGCATGACACGGGGGTCATCTGCATCAGCCACGGCAGCAGCATGACGAAGGCCAGCAACCAGGCACCGTGCATGATCGCCGCCATGCGGGTGGCCGAGCCAGCCTGCACATTCGCCGCGCTACGCACGATCACGCCGGTCATCGGCAAGGCACCAAGGACGCCGCAGATCATGTTACCCACGCCCTGGGCGGTCAATTCACGATCGTAGTTGGTGCGAGCACCGTTGTGCATGCGATCGACCGCCGCCGCTGAGAGCAACGTTTCCGCACTGGCGATGAAAGCGAACGTGACCGCTGCGACCAACAACGACGAGTCGAACAGGCCGAACAGGCTGCCCATGCTCGGCAGGGTCACCGCTGCGAACAGGTTGGCCGGAACATCCACACGCTTGACGTCGAAACCACCGAACTGCGCCGCCGCCGTCATGGCCACCACGGCGAGCAACGCGCCCGGAACGAAGCGCAACTTCGCAGGCCGCAATTTTTCCCAGAACAGCATGATCGCAATGGTGCCCAGCCCAATCATCAGGGCGGCAGGTGCCTGCCCTTCGGCCGCGCCCGTCACCGACTCCCACGCCGCGGCGGGGAGCGCGGCGAAGTTCTCCAGGCCGCGCGCCTTGGGAATGGCGTCGAGAAGTACATGCGACTGCGACGCCACGATGAGGATACCGATACCGGACAACATGCCGGCGACGACGGCCGGCGAGGTCATGCGAAACCACACACCCACCTTGCACAGGCCGGCGACGACCTGGATCAGGCCGGCCAGCAGCACGACGGGGCCGAGGGCGGCCACGCCGTGCTCACGCACCAGTTCGAAGACCAGGACCGCGAGGCCCGCCGCCGGCCCACTGACCTGCAGCGGCGAGCCGGCGATGGCGCCGACGATAAGACCACCAACGATGCCGGATATCAGCCCCGCGCTGGGCGGCATGCCCGACGCGATCGCGATACCCATGCACAACGGCAGGGCGACAAGAAAAACGACCACCGATCCGAGGAGGTCGCGGCCAAACAGGCCCTGGGAAAAATAAGCGCGCATGAAAAGCTTCCTGGGTTAAGCGGCAGACGCGATCGGCAGCGGGGTCGAGAAACGCGCGTGCGGGGTGGCATCCGGCACGTTCGAATCTTTCGAGTCCAGCGGACGGAAGCGTCCCTCGATCGGGTCGAAGGCGGTGATCTCCGTCTGCGCGATGTCGTAGATCCAGCCGTGGATACGCAGGCTGCCATTGGCCATGGCGGCCGCAACGGCCGGCAAGGTACGCATGTTTTCCAGCTGGCCCACGACGTTCTCCTCGGTGAGGTACCGCAGGCCTTCGGCGCCATGGATAGTCGGACGGTTCTTCTCGACCACATAGCGGGCGACATCGGCGTGCTTCAGCCACTGCTCGACGGACGGCTTGCCCTTGAGCGCGGCGGGATTCTGCAGGGCCTTCATCGCACCGCAGTCGGAATGGCCGCAGATGACGATGTGCTGCACGTTGAGTGCGGTGACCGCGTACTCGATGGCGGCGACGACGCCGCTCACATGCTGTGCATACGGGGGAACGATGTTCCCCACGTTGCGGTAGACGAAGAGGTCACCCGGCTGAGCGTTGAACATCAGCTCCGGCATGATGCGCGAGTCCGCGCAGGTGATGAACATGGTGTGCGGGGTCTGGCCCGAAGCAAGGCGCGCGAACAGTTCGCGGTGCTCCGAGGTCATGTCACGACGAAACTCTTCAAAACCCTGGATGAGACGTTCCATGGCAATTCTCTCTCTTTAGCGAGGATAAGGGGGCGAGCGCGCACGCTCGCTGGCGGCCGACTCATGTCGGCACGCGGGGGGAAAGGGGTTCGGTGTTACGAGGCGCACGCTGGATGCGCACGCGGCCTTCGATCAGGCGATGGGAGGACGCAGGTCGAGGCTGGGGTGATGCGCGTGCGGGGCCGGAACCACATGGAGATGGCCGGCGGCGACAAGGCGCGGCACGCTCATGGCGTGCTCGGTAGGCACGTCGAAGGTGTCATCGAGGCCGCCGCTGTTGTCTTCGAGCGACGGCAAGGTGTCATCTTCGGTCGACTGGGAGCCATCGTCGGCCACCAGTGCCGCGACATACCCGGCGACACTGTCGTGGCCCGTGTCGCGGTCGCAAGGTACGGCCTGGACACCCATGCAAGCGACGAACAACGCGATGAACACGAAGAACGTGCTCGCGAAGCGGCGCAGGGAGGATGTCGTTGACGTAACCATGTCGCCGAACCTACGCGAGGCATTGTGACAATCGCAAGTGCGGCGACGCAGCAAATTCAGACTTCTGCCTATTGCAATCCTGAAGGCATTGGGCCGCAAGGGGTTGCACCGCTTCCCGGAGGAGAACACGGCGTCCGCGATTCAGGAAATAGACGTCCAGACGGATCACACGTCTCTGAGACGATTCGCAGACAAAAGAAAACGGCGGGCTCGCGCCCGCCGTTTGATCGTCCTTGAGGAGAACTCCGTTCCGATGCTCGTTAGAAGGTCAGCATGCCCCAGAAACCCACTTCGTCGGTCTTGTAGTGGTACGGGGTTGCGAACGGGCCGTCCAGCTTGTTGTGCTTATAGACGAGCGCCAGCTTCAGGTTCTTCAGCACGTCGTACGAGACGCCGGCGTTGTAGTACTTGTCCTTGATCTTCTCTTCGACCTGGACGAGGTTGTTGTACTTGTAATCGAGGTTGTCGTAGCGAGCGAAGACAGCCCACTGGTCGTAGAAGTGCCAGTCAGCCCACGCCGAGTAACCGTCGGCCTTGTCCTTGGTCGTGCCCGCCGCAGCGCCCACGCCCGGACCGGTGCCGGCGTACTTCAGGATGTCGTCCCAGTTCTGCGAGTGGAAATACTCCACACCCGCGCCGAAGTTCGAGTCACGCCAGGCAACGAGCGCGTCGCCGCGGGTCGCCGTGCGGGTCGGAGCACCACCTTCGGTTTCGTTGCCGCGCTTGCCGGAGTAACCACCGACGGCGATGACCATCTGCTCGATCGGCGAGTAGCCGAAGCGGGCTTCCGTATCGACGCTCTTCGAGCGGCTCAGGTTGCGGTAACCACGGCCGTTGACCACGGACACCTGGTAGTTGACCGAGTTGTCGCCGGTCGTCGCGCCCAGGGCGTGGACACCCCAATCGGACGAGTTGCCGAAGGCGCCAACGCCGCCGGCGGTTGCGGTACCACCGCTACGACCACCTTCGAACGAACGGTCGGTGATGGTGTTCTCGACATAGCGGTAGCCGTACCACTTCTCGACGAACGGGATCCAGGGCATGTCGGCCGCACCGAAGCGGACCGTGAAGAGCGGATCGAACTTGCCCTGCACGTAGGCCTTCTTCACGAACAGGCTGGTGGACGCAATCGCCGACTGGTAGCTGAAGTCGGTGGTCAGGTTGGCCGACCAGGTGTCGTTGAACTTGTGGTCGACGGTCAGGTAGAAGCGCTTGACGTCGAAGCCGGTGCCGTTCGTGGAACCGTGGCCGTCCTTCTTGGCCGAGCTGTTGATGCCCGTCGCTTCCTTGTGGTCCTGGTTGGTCGCATCGAAGAACATCGTGCCGCCGATCTTCGTGTTGTCGACGATCTTGTTCAGCGCATCGAGCTTCTTCGAGAGGTCTTCGGTCGGCTTGGTAGCAGCAACCTGGACGTCATTGACGGCCTTGGCCGTCTCGACCTGCGCGTCAGCCTGGGCTTCCTGCTTGGACTGCAGGTCGGCGACCTGGGCCTGGAGCGCGGCCAGCTGCGCCTGCAGCTGCTGAAGGGTGGCGGCGTCGACCGTGACACGAGCCGGCGGCTGCGACTTGGAAGTCGCGGCGATGGCCGAGAAGCTCGTCACGCCCAGACCGGCAGCGATGGCCACCGTGAGCAACTTGGAACGCATGGGATTTCTCCGCTAGGTATGGATTAAGTGTTTTCCCCTGTCCCCCTCCTGAGATCTTTCTGTCCGAAAAACCTCAAGCGGGGCCAACGGCGCGAAGGATGAGCCGTGGCCTTTACCGTTCCATGCCTTTTTTGTTACAGAACGACGACACGAGTACATCCGCTTAACGCGAGCGCCTCATAAGGCCCCGGGCTGATATCCTTCGCGTATGGATACGACGAGTAACAGCACCGCTACGGCGATCGCCGGGCGGTTCAGGGGCTTCCTTCCCGTGATCGTGGATGTCGAGACCGGTGGTTTCGACTCCGAACGGGACGCGCTCCTGGAAATCGCCGTGGTCGCGGTAAAGATGGAGCCTTCGGGCCTTCTTGTGCCCCAGCCGGCGGTGGCGGCGAACGTGGAACCCTTTCCGGGCGCCAATATCGACCCCCGCTCCCTGGAAGTGACCGGCATCGACCCCGACCACCCGTTTCGTGGTGCCCTGCCCGAGCGCCAGGCGCTGGACCACATCTTCAATGCGGTGCGTGAGGCGGTGAAGGCCGCTGAGTGCCAGCGCGCCGTGCTGGTCGGCCATAACGCGGCCTTCGACCTCGCCTTCCTTAATGCGGCGGTGCGCCGGGTGGGCCACAAGCGCAACCCGTTCCACCCCTTCAGCTGCTTCGACACCGCCACCCTCGGCGGCCTGGCCTACGGCCAGACCGTGCTGAGCAAGGCCGTGATCGCCGCCGGGCTCGCCTTCGACACCCGCGAAGCCCATTCGGCCATTTACGACGCCGAGCGCACCGCTGAGCTGTTCTGCGAAATCGTGAACCGCTGGCGCCGGCTGGAGCTCTTCGAGCGCGACCAGGCGACCCCGATCGCCGTTTGAGGCGTTTCGTAAGTTCCTGAATATGACAGCAAAAAGGCGGCTGTCATCGCGTTGAAACATTCAGTACGTCTCATTGCAACACGGCAGGGCTGGAATACAGCCCCGGGCGGGCTTCGCCTGACACTCATTCTTCCGAGGACTACACCGTGTTCACTCGTAAACTCTGCATCGCCGCGTTGGTTGCTGCTTCGCTGTTCGGCATGTCCGCGCAGGCCACCGACATCACGGGCGCCGGCTCGAGCTTCGTTTACCCCGTTCTGTCGAAGTGGTCCGCCACGTACGCCGAGAAGACCGGCAACAAGCTGAACTACCAGTCCGTCGGCTCGGGCGCCGGTATCGCCCAGATCAAGGAAGGCACCATCGACTTCGGCGCCTCCGACGCTCCGATGAGCGCCGAAGACCTCACCAAGTTCGGCCTGGGCCAGTTCCCCTCGGTCGTCGGTGGCATCGTGCCGGTCGTCAACCTGCAGGGTATCGCTGCCGGCCAGCTCAAGCTGGACGGCAAGATCCTCGCCGACATCTACCTGGGCAAGGTCGCCCGCTGGAGCGATCCGGCCATCGCCGCCCTGAACCCGGGCGTGAAGATTCCCGATGTGAAGATCACCGTCGTGCATCGCTCGGATGGTTCGGGCACCTCGTTCAACTTCACCAACTACCTTTCGAAGGTCAGCCCGGAGTGGGCGTCGAAGGTGAAGTTCGGCACGGCCGTCGAATGGCCGGCCGGCGTGGGCGGCAAGGGTAACGAAGGCGTCTCGCAGTACGTTCGCCAGATCCCGGGCTCGATCGGTTACGTCGAATACGCCTACGCGAAGAAGAACGCCATCTCCTACGCGCAGATGCAGAACGCTGCCGGCAAGTGGGTCGAGCCGAGCGCCGAGACCTTTGCCGCCGCCGCGGCCACGGCCGACTGGAAGTCGGCCAAGGACTTCAACCTGATCATGACCAATGCCCCGGGCGACCAGGCATGGCCGATCACGGCGACGACCTGGATCATCATGTACAAGAAGTCCAAGAATGCCTCGCACACCAAGGTGGCTTTCGACTTCTTCAAGTGGTCGCTTGAGAACGGCCAGCCGCAGGCTGCCTCGCTCGACTACGTCCCCCTGCCGGCGCCGCTGGTCCAGCAGATCGAAGCCTACTGGGCTGCCGAGTACAAGAACTGATCCTTCTCGACAGGCCGGCTGACATATAAGCGGGCCAGAGTAGGAAACCGGGTTGCCGCTCCCTCGGGAGCGGTGACCCACAACTTTGCATAGGCCCGGGGAAACGCACTCATCATGCATGCGACCGTCAGCAGCAACGTTCCCACCACCGCACGTGCGGAGGAAGCGGCACGCAACGCGAGGGACACGCGCAATGACCGCCTGTTCGCCGGGCTGCTCAAGGCCTGCGCACTGCTCGTCCTGATTGCCCTGATCGGCGCCGCGACGTCCACCCTGTGGCTGGGTCGTGATGCGTTCGCCACCTTCGGCTGGGGTTTCCTTACCAGTTCCGCGTGGGATCCGACCAACAACCAGTACGGCGCGCTCGTGCCGGTCATGGGCACCGTGCTCACCGCGCTCATCGCGCTGGTTTTCGCCGTGCCGGTCAGCTTCGGCATCGCCCTCTTCCTTACCGAGATCGCACCCAACTGGTTGCGCGGTCCGGTCAGCTCCGCTATCGAACTGCTCGCCGGCATCCCGTCGATCATCTACGGCATGTGGGGCCTCTTCATCTTCGCTCCGTTCGTGGCCACCACGATCAAGCCGTGGCTGATGAACCACTTCAGCGCGGACCCGCCGGATGGCCAGGTTTCGTGGCTGGTGCAGCACGTGCCGTTCATCGCGAAGTTCTTCTCCAGCGAATACCCGTTCTTCGGCGCCGGCATTTTCACCGCAGGCCTGGTGCTCGCGGTGATGATCATCCCGTTCATTTCTTCGGTGATGCGCGAAGTGTTCCAGACCGTACCGACCCGTCTGAAGGAATCCGCGTACGCGCTGGGCTCCAGCACGTGGGAAGTGGTCTGGGACATCGTCGTGCCCTACACCCGCACGGCCGTGATCGGCGGGATTTTCCTCGGCCTGGGCCGCGCGCTCGGCGAGACGATGGCGGTCGCCTTCGTCATAGGTAATACCTTCAAGTTCACGCCGTCGATTCTCGAAACCGGCAGCACCATCGCATCGACCATCGCCAACCAGTTCGGTGAAGCCGAGGGCCTGCAGAAGTCGGCGCTCATGGCGATCGCGTTCCTGCTCTTCGTGGTGACCTTCATCGTGCTGCTGATCGCTCGCCTCATGCTCCGCCGCCTGGCGACGAAGGAGGGCTCCTGATGTCCGCCTCGCTGTATACAACGCGCCGCATCAAGAACGTCCTGGCCATGATCCTCAGCGTGGCCGCCACCGGCATCGGCCTGCTCTTCCTGGCCTGGATCCTGTGGGAGACGCTCAGCCAGGGCATTGCCGGCCTCAAGCCTGCCCTGTTCACCAAGATCACCGCGTACCGCGAGGAAGGCGGCCTGGCCAATGCGATGGTCGGCAGCCTGATCCTCAACGTGATCGGTATTCTCATCGCCACGCCGATCGGCGTGATGGCGGGTACATGGCTGGCTGAGTATTCACGCCGCTCGCGGCTCGGGCCCACCATCCGCTTTCTCAACGACATCCTGCTGTCGGCGCCGTCGATCGTGTTGGGCCTGTTCGTCTATACGATCATCGTGCTGCCCTCGCAGTGGCTGACGAATGGCGACGTGACGTTCTCCGGCATCGCCGGCGGTATCGCGCTGGCCCTGATCGCCCTGCCCGTCATCGTCCGCACCACCGACGAGATGCTGCGGCTGGTGCCCGGTACGCTGCGCGAAGCCGCACTGTCGCTCGGTGTGCCGCAGTGGAAGCTCACGGTGCAGATCCTGATCCGCGCCGCGCGTTCGGGCATCGTCACCGGTGTGCTGCTGGCCCTTGCACGCATCAGCGGTGAGACCGCGCCGCTGCTGCTCACGGCCTTCGGCAACAACTTCATGACATTCAATCCGCTCGACAAGATGCCGAGCCTGCCCCAGGTCATTTACGACTACACGAAGGACCCGAGCCCGGACATCAATACCCTCGCCTGGGCCGGCGCGTTCGTCCTGACCATGTTCGTGCTGGCGCTCAGCCTCGTCGCCCGCTTTGTATTCTCGCGCTCCAAGGTGTCCCATGACTAACATGAACGAAGTCGCCTCCAAGCCGGGTTTCGGAACCTCGCCGCATGAGTCGGGCGTCGATCTCGGCCAGGTGCCGGCGAAGATGACCGTGCGCGACCTCAACTTCCATTACGGCGAATTCCACGCGCTGAAAAGCATCGCGATGGATGTGCCGGAGAAGAAGGTCACCGCCATCATTGGTCCGTCCGGCTGCGGCAAGTCCACCCTGCTGCGCATCTTCAACCGTATCTATGCGATCTATCCGAGCCTGCGCGCCAGCGGCGAGATCGTACTCGACGGCGAGAACATCCTCGACCCGAAGTACTCGCTCAATCGCCTGCGCAGCAAGGTCGGCATGGTGTTCCAGAAGCCGGTGCCGTTCCCGATGACCATTTTCGAGAACGTGGCTTACGGCATTCGCCACCACGAGAAGCTCAACCGCACGGACATGGAAGGCCGCGTGGAACAGGCCCTGCGTGGCGCCGCGCTTTGGGATGAAGTCAAGGACAAGCTCAAGCAGAGCGCGCTAGGTCTCTCCGGCGGTCAGCAGCAGCGTCTGTGCATCGCGCGCGGTATCGCGCTGAAGCCGGAAGTGCTCCTGCTCGATGAGCCGACCTCGGCGCTCGACCCGATCGCCACGAGCCGTATCGAGCAGCTGGTGGAAGAGCTCAAGAGCCAGTTCACCATCGTCATCGTCACCCACAACATGCAGCAGGCCGCACGCTGCTCGGATATGACCGCCTTCATGTACATGGGTGAGCTGATCGAGTTCGACCGGACCGAGAAGATCTTCACCAAGCCGAACAAAAAGCAGACCGAAGATTACATTACCGGCCGTTTCGGCTAAGCCCCCCATTCGAGGCATGCGATGAACACTCCGCACCAGCACATCATCAAGAGCTATGACGACGAACTGAAGCGCCTCACCGGCGAAATCGTCAAGATGGGCGAGCTCGCCGTTGCCCAGCTCGAAGCCGCCATCGACGTGGTCCAGCGTCGTGACGAGCGCGCCGCCCAGCGCGTCGTCGACAACGACGAAGCCATCGACGCGCTCGAGCAGGAAATCAGCCAGGACGTCGTCCGCCTGCTCGCCCTGCGCGCACCGATCGCCGGCGATCTTCGCAACGTGTTCGCCGCGCTGCGTATTGCCGCGGATATCGAGCGCATTGGCGACTATGCCGCCAACGTGGCGAAGCGTTCCATTCCGCTCAGCCGCGTGGCGCCGATCGCCGTTGTCGGTGGCTTGGCGAATCTCGCCGAGCTCGCTATAGAAGAGCTGCGCGATGTGCTCAAGGCGTACCACGAGCAGGACGCCGAGGCCGCTTACGAGGTGTGGAAAGCCGACGCGCGCCTGGATGAGGAATACACCCTGGTCTTCCGCGCCCTGCTTACCTACATGATGGAAGATCCGCGCAACATCACGCCGTGCACCCACCTGTTGTTCATGGCGAAGAACATCGAACGCATTGGTGACCATGCGACGAACATCGCCGAGAACGTGTGGTTCGTGGTGAATGGCGAGCCGTTGGTGGCGCCGCGGGTCAAGAAGGATACGACGGCCAATCCGGAGTTTTGATTGGCTGGCGGGTGCCTTGATCACCCGTGGGTTTACGCGAGCACCTTTCGCCGATGAATCGGCTCCCACATACAGCCGAAATGTGGGAGCCGGCTATGCCGGCGATGCTCCGTGTAGGAGCCGATTCATCGGCGATGCTCCATGTAGGAGCCGATTCATCGGCGATGCTCCGAGTAGGAGCCGCTTCAGCGGCGATGCTCTTGCCAGGCTCAAGCAGTCAGCTTCAACCCCAGAATCCCCACCACGATCAACCCAACGCAAAGCAGTCGCAACGGCTGCGCGGACTCACCGAACAGGATGATCCCGAGCGTAACGGCACCGACCGCGCCAATGCCGGTCCATACCGCGTAAGCGGTACCCAGAGGTAGTTTCTTAGTCGCATACGCCAGCAACACGATGCTGATAAGCATGGCGGTGCCCGTCAGTACGCTGGGAATGAGCTTCGTAAAGCCCTCGGTGTATTTCAGGCCAACGGCCCAGGCGATCTCGAACAGACCCGCCAGAACAAGCACGAACCAGTACATGGTGTGGCTCCGCAGAAGCGGGGTCGTCCCCGCGGAGATACTGCGCACCATGGGGTCGTCCCCACGGGCAGACCGGCCTTGCGCCGATCTGCCCTCATTATACCGAGGCTGTGTAACCCCTCGCTGACCCGCTGCTCGTCAGGGCAGGCTGTCCGGGGTGATCACCGCGGCCTTCCTCGCCCGCACGCCACGGACAATGCCGTAGACGCTGATCAGGAACCAGGCCATTTCCTGCAGGAAGGCCGGCAGGTTGAACATGCCGAAGATGAGCGACAGCAGGATGCCGAAGGCACCGACCAGGTTCATCACCTGATACGTATAGCCCTGCCCCGAGAGCTTGTGGGCCTGGAGCAGGAAGAACGCGATCAACACCAGCGCCACGCCGACCAGGCCGGTCCAGTCATGCCACAACATGCTGCTCATCGCTTCGTTCCTCGTTGCCTCAGCGCCTCGAACAGAACCACGCCGGTGGCGACGGAGACATTCAGGCTCTCCATACCGCCGGGCATCGGGATTTTCGCCACGAAGTCGCAGGTATCGCGCGTAAGACGGCGCATGCCGTCGCCTTCGCTACCCATGACCAGTGCGACCGGCCCCTTCAGGTCGATGTCGTAAATCGACTTGTCGGTGTCGCCATCCAGACCGGTGATCCACACGCCGGCATCCTTGAGCATGCGCAGGGCACGCGCCAGGTTGGTCACGGCGATCAGCGGGATCAGGTCCGCACCGCCGGCGGAAGCGCGCCGAACGGTCGGCGTGATGCCGACTGCGCGATCTTTCGGCACCACGACAGCGGTGACGTTCGCCGCCGCGGCGCTACGCAGGCAGGCACCGAGGTTGTGCGGATCGGTCACGCCATCGAGCACCAGCACGAAAGCATTCCCACCCGCCGCTTCGAGCAGCGCCGGGAGGTGGGTCTCGTCACGTAACGGCGGCGTTTGATAGAGAGCGATGACGCCCTGGTGGCGCGCTTCGCCACCGAGCTTCTCCAACTGCTCCTTGCTCACCGTTTTCAGAATGAGACCAAGCTTGCGCGCCAGCGCGGCGATCTCGACCACACGCGCATTCTTGGAGTTCTGTTCAACCAGAACTTCACGGACACGATCCGGGTCGTTAGCGAGGGCGCCTTCGACCGGATTGATTCCTACGATCCACGACTCACTCATGCTTCTGGCTTGCTCCTGGGTTTACGCGACCGACGCCTGGCCGATTTCTTGGCCGGTGCCGGTGTTTCCGAAGTCGCGACCGGCGCTTGACGGGTCGGCTGCTTCGTCACGGCGGTCTTCTTCGCTGCGGTCTTCTTGGTGGTGGCCTTTCTCGGCGACGGCTCGTTGCGTGCCTGTTGCTCGTTACGTCCCGACCGCTCGCCGCGAACGGGCCGCTCGCCACGTGCCGACGGCCCGGAAGCCGGTGCCTCGGAACGACGACGCGGCGGCCGCGACGACGGCTGCTCATTCGCCGCCGGCTCCGCCGCACGGCGGCGCGAGGTCGGCGCGGGGGCCGGAGTCGGAGCCGGATGACGCGCTGCAGGCGCTGCGGCCGCAGCCGGAGCCTTGGTCTTCTTGCCGAAGAGGCTGTCCATGGCCTTCTTCGCCGCGCGGCCAATGGCCTTGCCAGCCTTGGCCATGCCCGAACTCGGTGCGACCGGTGCGGCCACCTCGACCTTCGGCGCCGGCTTCGGCAACTGGGCCAGGCGTGCGACCAGACGGAAGTCGATCTTGCGATCTTCCATGCTGGCGCGAAGCACCTGCACGCTCACGTAGTCGCCAAGGCGATACGTGGAACCCGTACGCTCGCCACTGAGCAGGTGACGGATCGGATCGAACTTGTAGTAGTCGTTCGGCAGCTGCGAGACGTGCACCAGACCGGAGACGCGCGACGCCGCCAGTTCGACGAACAGACCGAACGAGGTGACACCGGTGATCGTGCCGGCGAATTCCGAGCCGACATGCTTCTCCATCCAGGCGCACTTGAAGCGCTCGTCCACATCGCGCTCGGCCTCTTCGGCACGACGCTCGCGCTGCGAACAATGCACGGCCATGGCCGCCATCTGCGTTTCGCTGTAGACGTAATCGGCCGGTTTCCCCTTGGTCAGCGCATAGCGGATGGCGCGATGCACGAGCAGATCGGGATAGCGACGGATCGGCGAGGTGAAGTGGGCGTACGCGTCCAGCGCCAGGCCGAAGTGGCCCTGGTTCTCCGCGTGGTAAATCGCCATGCTCTGCGAACGCAGCAGCACCGACTGGATGAGCTCGGCCTCGGGACGATCGTGCACGCGCTTGAGCAGTGCCGAGAAATCCGCAGGCGTGACTTCGTCCGCCGGCGGCATCTTCAGCTTGAACTCCTTGAGGAAACGCAGGAGGTCTTCGTACTTTTCGGCCGGGGGCGGCGCATGCACGCGATACAGCGCGGGAATCTTGCGCTTGGTGAGGTAGCGGGCCGCCTGCACGTTCGCGGCGATCATGCATTCCTCGATCATCTTGTGCGCGTCGTTGCGATCGGACGCACCCATCGATTCGACGTCGCCCGACGGACCGATGCGGAACTTCACTTCCGGCGTTTCGAAATCGATCGCGCCACGACGCTTACGCGCCTTGGCCATCACCTTGTACAGGCGATGCAGGGATTCGATGTGCGGGAGCACGTCGGAGATTTCTTGGCGGACATCGGCGTTGCGCTCGCCAACGGCCTGCCACACCTTGTTATAGGTAAGGCGTGCGTGCGAGTACATCACCGCGTCGTAGAACTTGGAGCGCGTGACATCACCGTCCTCGTCGATCTCCATGTCGCAGACCATGCACAGGCGTTCCACCTTGGGCATGAGCGAGCAGATGCCGTTCGACAGCGTCTCCGGCAGCATGGGGACGACGAAACCGGGGAAGTACGTAGACGTGCTGCGGTTGTAACCTTCCACGTCCAGCGGCGTGCCCACGGGCACGTAGTGCGAGACGTCGGCGATGGCCACGACGAGACGGAAACCGCCATCCTTCAGCGGCTCGGCATAGACGGCGTCGTCGAAGTCGCGCGCGTCGTCACCATCGATGGTGACCAGCGGCAACTTGCGGAGGTCCGTACGGCCCTTGCGCTCCTCGGAGGTGACCTTCGGCTCGACTTCCTCGGCCTGGCGGACCACCTGGACGGGGAATTCGTGCGGCAGGTCATGGCTGGCGATCGCCATTTCGACGACCAGCGACGGTTGCAGGCGCTGACCGAGGACGGCGCGGATCGTACCCATTGGGCCCCGGTGCGGGGTCGGCGGGTCGGTGATCTCAACGACGACGATCTCGCCGGAGTTGGCGCCGGCCTCACGGCCCGCGGGAATCATGATGTTCTGGTGCAGGCGACGATCGTCCGGCTCGACCAGGGTCACGCCGTTCTCGATAACCACCCGGCCGACCAGGCGCGGCGAGCGGCGCTCGAGCACTTCGACGATCGCACCCTGCTGGCGGCCGCGGCGGTCGATACCGACCACGCTGGCGAGCACGCGGTCGCCGTGCAGCACGCTGCGCATCTGCGCCGGCGACAGGTACAGGTCTTCCCCACCCTCGTCGGGACGGAGGAAGCCGTAGCCTTCGGCATTGGCGATGACACGACCCGGGATCAGGCTGAGCTTCTGGGCCGGGGCGTAGTCGCCCTTGCGGTTCCGCAGCAGCTGGCCGTCGCGGACCATCGCACCCAGGCGCTTGCCCAGGGCATTGATCTCGTAATCGGTGAACAGGCGCAGCGCATGGGCGATGCTCTCTTCCGAGAGCAACTCGCCGCGGTCGTCGAGCAGCGCGAGGATGGCCTCGCGGCTGGGGATCGGCTGGTCGTACAGCGCGGCTTCCCGGTCGGCATGGGGATCGACGATGGGGCGGCTGGCCTTGGGTTTACGGGGGCCGCGACTGGCTCCCGAACCTGAGTTTTTCTTCGTCACGTAAGGACCTTTGAAGGTGGATGCGAAATAGTTTCACATCCTGTGTGCAAAATCGTTGACAAGTTTCCCGGACCTACCTAATCTACGCGGCTCACGGGGCAGCGATGCTTCGGGGCACCTGCCCAGGTGGCGGAATTGGTAGACGCACTAGTTTCAGGTACTAGCGGGTAAAACCGTGGAGGTTCGAGTCCTCTCTTGGGCACCAATTATAGACGAAGCCTCGCAGCGATGCGGGGCTTTGTTGTTTCTGGGCATAAGAAAGCGGTGCCTGGTCCACGTTTGGCGCTATCACTGCTCCCCGGGATCTTCCGAGACGGCCCCGCTCTCATCGAAGAACTGCCAATCGCCGACCTCTTCCCCATTCTCGTATGCGCCGGTCGCTGCGAGCTGCCCGTTCGGGTGATAGTCGCGCCACTCGCCCTGCTCCACCCCGTGGACGAACGTCCCTTCCGACGCGATAGTGCCATTGACGTGATACGCCTCGAAGCGGCCGTGGCGTATCCATCGAGTCCCGTCCTCAGATAGGTAGCGCGCATACCGAAAGCGCACGCGGCCGTCCTCGGACAGGATCTCCGCGATGTTCAGGTCTTCCATGCACACTCCGCCGTTACAGAGAAATACCAACTTAAGACCCGGTCGGGCTGGCCAATAGCTCAGCAGCGCCTGGTCGTGGTTGAAACGCTCGGCGCGGGATTAGGAATACAGACACCCGACACGGCGGCCCGTCACCAGCACTCCCTTGAAGAGGCGCTCGCCACTTACTTCGCGAGGACGATGTGCGTCGCCCTGTCCGTCGGAACATGCTCGACCGTCCTGTACCCGAGGGCGTGAAGATCCAGACCATTGAAGAGCGGCTCGCCCTGGCCAAGCACCACGGGAGCCAAAGCGAGGTGGATTTCATCCACGTGGCCGGCCTGGATATATTGCCTCACCGTCTCCGTGCCACCACCGATTTTGATGTCCTTTGCGCCTGCCGCTTCGCGAGCCCTTTGCAACGCGACCTCAATGCCTTCAGTGACAAAGTGAAACGTCGTCCCACCCAGCATCTCGATGGATGGCCGCGGGTAATGCGTCAGTACGAACGTCGGTGCGTGATAAGGCGGGTTGTCGCCCCACCAGCCTTTCCATTCGTCGTCCGGCCATTCGCCACGAATCGGTCCGAACATGTTTCGGCCGAGGATGAAGGCGCCGAAACCTTCCATCGCGCGTCTTGCGAATTCGTCGTCGAGTCCGGTTTCTCCGTCTTCTTTTCCCTGCATCTGACGAAACGTCCGCGTTGGGAAGAACCACTGGAAGAGCTCCGGGCCCCGCAATCCAAGCGGGTTCTCTAAACTCTGTGCGGCTCCCGCAGCGAAACCATCCAGCGAGACGCCGAACCCGGCAACTTTTACTTTAGTCATTGGTTACTCCAGCGAAATCCAAAGCAGCCTCGCAATGAATCAGTGTCGTGTCGAACACGGGCACCGATACATTCCCCTGGTTGAGCAGCATACCTACCTCAGTGCATCCCAAAATCACACCATCCGCGCCCCGCTCCACCAGCCGGGCAGCAATAGCAACGAATCGAGCTTTGCTCTCGGGCGTCTTGACGCCGCGGCAAAGCTCCTCGTAGATGATCCGGTGTGCATCGGTACGATCCGTTGCTTCGGGGACGATGGGATCGAGACCTGCAGCTATCAGGCGGTCCAGGTAGAACGGCTGCTCCATCGTGAACGCGGTGGCGATCAGCCCGGGCCGACGTAGCTCCCTGCTCCGTACAGCTGCCGCCGTGGCGTCGGCAATGTGCAGCAAGGGAATCGACACGCCCTGCATCATCCGGCCCACCAGTTTATGCATCGTGTTCGTGGCCAGGATCAGGAACTCCGCGCCTCCGCGTTCAAGGGCGAGCGCCTCCGCGTTGAGGATGTCTCCGGCCTTATCCCAGTTGCCCACTGCCTGAAGCGCTTCGATGCCCGCAAAGTCGAGCGAGCGGATAAGCAGTTCCGGCGAATGAAGACCGCCGAGCCGCTCACTCGTGAGCCGGCACAATTCGCGATAGTAGATTTGCGTGGAGGCGGCGGACATGCCGCCAAGCATCCCAATCGTTTTCAACGGACCGTCTCCACAAAAGCCGCTGGATGCCGAAGGGTAGCAGCGCCAGCGCGCCTCTGGCCATTATCCGGTATCGCTCATCTTGTAAGGGCGGCAGCGCGTTGTTATCGTCGCCGGGCCAAATTGTTCAGGGGAGAACGCATGGACCACGCCAACGAAGACGAAATGCAAGCCGGACGCAGCAAAGGAATAGAAAGACTCTCGAAGAGCGACCGTTTCTACGTCCCGATACTGTACGTGACGTTCGCTGTCCTGATCGTCGCCAACGCCAGGAATGCCGCCAACGGTCTGTGGATGGCGTACTGGTCTATCGCGCTCCTCGCCGCAGTCGTCTTAGCCGTGGTTAGCCGCATGCCTTGGGCGCACATTATTGTGCAGATCTGGGCATTCATTTGCATCCTCGGAAACGGGGCGTTGCTGTTCTCGATCCTGCACCGTGGATCGACGGCCGCGTCTATCGGCGTGGGTGCAACCCTCGTGGCGGTGATGCTGTTTTCCGCCTACTTCCTGATCCGCGCAAAAGCCGTGCTCGTGCCGCGGAGCGGGAGCCGGGAAACGCAGGTGCGCTGAAGGAGTTCCTCACCGCAAGGCCTTACAGCAATCACGCTAAGGCGCCCATTGCCTATTTTAGTGCACGGGATCTCTGCCTCATCGCTTTGTTTTCGAGGTACACCACCCCGTTTGCGGTCAAGTGGTTGACGAATTCCGCGACAAGCGCCCGCCCGATATCCTCCTGTTCAATCGCGCCAAACCGACCCGGAATCAAACGCCCCAACCAGGCTACATAGCCCGGCGTATGGGCATTGCCTGCGATGATCCCAGGACGAAAAATCGCGAGACGCTGGAATCCAATCGCTTCAATGGCTGCTTCCTTCAACCCCATGACCCGCACATAACGAAACCTGCTTTTCGGCGTGCTGCCTACCGCGGAGAGAAGCGAGAAATGAGTGATTCCCGCTGCATGGCAACCTCGGGCAAACCCGCCGACCACGCCAACCTCGAGGGCCTTCAACTCCTCCTCGCTCCACTTCATGCTCCCCGCACCGACGCCAACGCAGGATGCCGCGTAGACAGGATCGCCCTGGGCCACCAGGCCACGGACGAGTTCGGTCACTTCAGCCGGAAACTGGGCCGCCGATGTATCCAGGATCACCTGCCTCACGCGAGGATCAGCGGGCGGGGAAACCTCCCTGCGATTGAGCATGACGATTTCGACACAGGACGGCTCGGCAGCCAGGTTGCGCACCACGGCAGCACCCACTTGCCCGGTGCCGCCAATGATCAAGACACGAAATGTCATGTCACGCCTCGCTTTTACGGGTTGGGCCTTCATCGTACGCGGGAATGGCCATCGTTTACGGCTCGCTCTCTCTTTCCTCCAGCCGATACTCAACCGCACTCCGCTCGATCACTACCTCCAGCTCGAAGTGCTTCACAGGCCCGGCCTCAAGGCGATCCGCAATGGCCTTCGCCATAGCCTCAGTGTTGAGGGGCGTGACGGGAAAATGATGGGAGCGCAGGTAAAAGAAAATGTAGTTTTGCATTCCCCAGGGCACGCGTTTCCAGGCTGGGCTCGTCCTCGCCGTGTCCGAATGGTTGGCCATCTTGCATCTCCCTGATACCAACCGATGGGTAAGCAATTACCAGACCAGCGGCTCAGATACGCCACATGACATGGCTGCATGGTGTCCGCGGACGTTTCTTGGCGGACGTTCGGACATCCGCCCGATGCCCACCGCTAGCGCCCCGGAGTACATTCGCGAGCATGGCCCTTTCCTCCTGAGGTGCGATCGTGACGACCGTTGCCCTTCTCATCGATATGCAGGCTGACTTCTTCGGCCATCAGCGGCTCACCCTGCTCCGTCCTGCCCTTGCGGCCCACACCAATACCCTCACCGCCATGGCACGCAGTGCGGCCATTCCCATCGTCTGGGTGCGGCAAGAATTCGCGCCCGACCTGAGCGATGCGTCCTTGGAGGTCCGGCGGACGCAGCGCATGGTCGTCATCGCAGGTACCCCAGGAGCAGACCTCTTGCCCGAACTGGATGTTCACGTGTCCGACCATTTCGTTCTGAAGAAACGCTATAGCGCATTCTTCGGCACAAATCTCGACGATCTTCTCAGGCAGTTGGATTGCGATCAGCTGATCGTTGCTGGCGTGAACACCCACGCGTGCGTGCGCACTACCGTCGTGGATGCCTATCAGAGGGACTATGAGGTCATCCTCGCGAAGGATTGCATCGACTCGCTGGATCGGGAGCACCACGAAGTGACTTGGAGGTACATGGACGGGAAGCTGGGGAGGGGGATGACGAACGAGGAGATTCGTGCCTGGATTCCCTTGCTTGCTCGGGGTACCCGCAATGCCTGAGCAATCCATCCTGGATCCAAATCAGCGAGTTGTCTACGCTGTCGGCGCCATCGTGCTGTGTAGTCAAGAGATTGAACGTCTCTTTAAGTTCGTCGCGCCTTTCATGCGAGAGCATGACGGGGCGCTCGGGACGATCTTGAAGGAACATCAAGCGCTGGCGAAGAAAACACTGGGAGTCGTGGCTGGGCAATTCGTCGAGGCGATGTCGGGCGAGACGGAGCTGTTCAAACAATACATCCAGGAACTAGTCACCGAGAGGAATAAGATCGTGCATCACTTCGGTGAAAACTACGGTGCCCTTTTGGCCGCTGAGAAGCACGCGGAAGTGATGGCGGGCCTACGAAAGCAGCATGAGCGCTCGTTGTCCCTCCTCCGACTGTTACAGGAACTAGCGCTTGCGATCGCAGTAGCACTGCGCGACACGATCTACTGGAATACTGCCGAGGAAGCGGATTTCGCAGCAGTCTGCGAGTCTTTTCGAGATTCTCTTGCGTCGCCCAAAGGCAAACGCCGCCCTGGGACAGATGTTGGTTGATGATGGATACGCGGACTGCGTGCGACTCTGGTAGTACCATCGCCACAGCCAACGCGAGGTACTTAGGATGACCGCCCGCCTTTCCACCCGACTTGCCCTTTGGCGCGCAGGCGCTTTCTTTGGGATTCTGGCCACGTTCGCCGCCGTGGTCCTTGTACCGGCCGGTTTGCAGGAGGCCGGCTTCCACATCGCTAAAGCGTGGGGTCTCGGTGCGCTTGCCGCACCTCTCAGTTGTCTCGGGGCAATCCCCGGCGCCTTCGTAGCCGACCGCATGCGGCCGACTACGACGCAGGTCGCGCCACGAGCGTGATCGACTCCGAGTTTCACCGTTAGCCGCTGTGCCAGCGCATCGCCATAAAAAAGCCCGTTGCGCGGGCTAGCCTCGTCCTCTCATAGGAGGGGAAGATGTCGATGAATCAGAAATGGCGCCATGCCGCGATGCTCGCCGGTCTGTGGGGCGCAAGTGCAAACGCGTCTTCGTCACCTACGGCTCCGGTCACGTGGGAACCACCCGCACCCCTCACCCAGGTCGCGCTGTGGCCCGAGGGACACGCCATAGCACGCCCACCGGTGACCGGCCCGGAGTCCGTCAAGGACGGTGCGATCGTCGAGAACGTCACCCGGCCTACCATGACGGTCTTCCCACCCAAGGGAAGCAATACGGGCACGACGGTCGTGGTGTTTCCGGGCGGAGGCTACCGTGTCGTTGCCATGGAAGGGGAAGGCACGGAGATCTGCGACTGGCTCACTGGCAACGGCATCACGTGCGTGTTGCTGAAGTACCGCGTACCGACGAGCGGCCCTCAATGGGACGGATCGTGCGACTGCCGCAGGGAGCCGAAGGTGAACATGGCGCTGCAGGATGCCCAGCGCACCATTCGCCTTGTGCGCCAGCAAGCGACCAGCCTTCATATCGACCCGGACAAGATCGGCGTGATCGGCTTTTCTGCAGGCGGCAATATGGTCGCCAATGTGAGCAACGCGCCCGAGCACAGCTACAAGCCGGTCGATGATGCTGACAAGCTGAGTGCCCGCCCGAACTTCGCCATGGCGCTTTACCCGGGACGCCTATGGGAAGGAAAGGGTGTGGTTTTCAATCCGACGATCCACGTGACAGCGAAAACCCCGCCGACGTTTATCGTCCAGGCCGAAGACGATCCGGTTGACGATGTCCGCAACTCGATCACCTACTTCCTTGCCCTGAAGCAGGCTGGCGCGCCCGTGGAGATGCATCTTTACGCGAACGGCGGCCATGCTTTCGGCCTGCGCAAAAAGGACCAGCCGATCGGTGCCTGGCCTCGACTGGCCGAGAAATGGATGCAATCCCTCGACATGCTTCCTGCCGATTGAGTCACGCGCGCGCCGGGGCTGAAACGCCTATATTCAGGTCCTGCCGTTTGACCGGAGATCTCCATGCATCACTCAAGACTGTGCGCGGTATTGATCGACTGCCATACCGACGACGTGGACAAGGCCGCCCGGTTCTGGGCCGATGCACTGGGCCGGCCGGTCGACCTCGACCATCCAGGCTCGCGCGACAACTACCGCATGCTGGCTACGCCGCCCGACGAACCCATCGTGCAGATCCAGCAAGTGACTCACGGAAGCCGGGTCCACCTCGACATCGAGACTGACGACATTCCGGCTGAAGTGGCTCGACTGGAAGGGTTAGGCGCGGCCGTGGTCGGTCGGCCCGAGCGGTGGGTGGTGATGCAGGCGCCGACCGGGCAGCGCTTTTGTGTCGTACGCGTCCAGCGGCCCGGATTTCCCAAGAATGCGAACCGCTGGGACTGACGATGGCTACCCCTGGCTTCGCAGCCCCCGCCAATAACGATCCAGCGACACCTTCAGTTCGCTAGCGAAATCGAGACTGGTAAACGCCACAGCCGCATCGCCCATCATCTCAAGGCAATCGGGCGGAATATCCAGTGCCTGCCACAACCCTTGCGTCAGCGCATAGTTGTGCACCAGCACGCGCGCGCCCTCGCCTTCGGCCAATCCAAGCGCCGCCTCGACCACGGTGCCTGCGTCGACCAGGGCTGTGCCGAGCTCCTGCTTATAGGCGCGCAGTCTTTCCTGCTCGATGTTCCGCTCGAGCACGCTGTAACCCAGTGATTCGAGTTTCAGGATGTCCGGTTGCGCGGTGACATGCGCGACGTAAGCGGAGAGAAAAGTCGCGACCTTCTCGTCTACCGACCGACTGTCCGGCGCGAACGCCTCGCGGATGCGGCTCATCAACGCCACACGCTCGACGTGGAGGAGATCCATGAAGATCTCCTCCTTGGTCGCGAAGTACAGGTACACGGTGCCTTTGGCCAGCCCCGCCTCGGTGGCGATGGCGGCGGCGGATGGGAGCTTCTCCGGATCGCGGAGGAACAGCGTGCGTGCGGCGGCCAGGATCGCATCGCGACGCGCTTCCTTATCCTCGGCCGCCAGGGCGTATCGAACCATGCACGCTCAGTCCATCATCAGGTAGTGGCCATTCTATAGGTGATACGCGAGAGCTGCTGTCGCGAGAAAAGGCGGGACAGGAAGGCCATCACGCGATTGATGCGGCCTGCCACGACCGCCGACTTGCCGGCCGCCATGGCAGCAAGGCCGATGTCGACAACGGGGCGCGACTTCATCATCATTCTTTTCATCGCCGCGTTCGGCGCCTCGCCGGCGGCATCGAAGAACGAGGTCTCAGTAACGCCAGGCGAGAGCACGGTGACCACCACGCTCTTCGCTTTCAGCTCGGTGTGCAGTGCTTCGCCCAGCGACAACACGTAGGCCTTGCTGGCCGCGTACGCCGCGAAATGGGGACAGGGTTGGAATGCCGCGACGCTTGCCACAAGCATGATGCTGCCGCCGCCGCGCTTCGCCATGTCGCCGGCGAACACGTGGGTCAGATCGGTCAGGCCGAGCACGTTCAGTCGAAGCATGGCGTTGATGCGCTCGACCGGAGCATCCAGAAACTCAGCGGTGATGCCGTGGCCGGCGTTGTTGATCAGGGTGCCGACCACGATGCCGTCCGCATCCAGACGTGCTTTCAATGACGCGGCAGCGCCTTCGGCCGACAGGTCCAACGCGATGACACGTGCCTTCACGCCATAACGCGAGCGCAGCTCCTCGGCCAGTCTCTCCATCGGCTCTTCGCGACGTGCCGCCAATACGACGTCGCTGCCCTTCTCGGCCAACGCATGGGCGAAGTCCCGCCCCAACCCACTCGATGCGCCGGTGACCAGCGCCCAACCTTGCGATGCCATGGGATACCCTCGGAAATGACCAGTGGTCATAACGTAAATGACCACTGGTCATTTTACAAGTGTCCTACCGCGCGACACGGCAACCCTGAAGATCACTCACCGCCAGCGCAGGGGCCACCGCCGTGGCCCGACGTTGTTGATCGCAAGGGCGAGAAGCAGAAGGATCGCCACGCCCAGCAGGATCGGGGCCAGCAGGAAAGCCAGGCTTGTCTTGCCTGCCAGCATGATCACGATGGGATTGGCGCCCGCCGGCGGATGGACCGTACCGGTCTGTTCCATCAGCGCGATCACAAGGCCGACGGCAAGTCCGGTGCTGAGGATGCCGTTACCGGCGATCCAGAGCATGGCCATGCCGACGCTGGCGGTCAGCAGATGACCGCCGACGAGATTGCGCGGCTGGGCAAAAGGACTTTCAGGCGCGGCAAACAGCAGGACGCAAGATGCACCGAAAGGCGCGATCAGCAGCGTCTGCTGAATGCCCTGTCCAACCAACGCCAGCATTGCAATGGTGATCGTGCCGCCGATGAGCCCGCGAAGGGCGAAGTTCGCCTTGCCCAGTCGCGGCCCGGACGGCGATGGCTCCGGGGCTGTCGCCCCGGAGGTGGATCCGCTCCCTGTCACGCCCCGCCCCGTCAGGTCAGCTTGTACGAAGCGGCGCCGGTACCGGCAAGGTTGCCGCCGTCCACGATGAGGTATTCGGGACGGATGGGCTTATTCTCGAAGAAGTTCTGCAGGATCTCCAGCGTGCCCGCGGCATAGCGTGTCTGTGCGGACAACGACGTACCCGAGATATGTGGCGTCATGCCCTGGTGCGGCATGCGGCGCCACGGATGGTCGATCGGCGCCGGCTGCGGGTACCAAACGTCGCCGGCGTAACCGGCGAGCTGACCGGATTCCAGGGCACGTACCACGGCATCGCGATCACACAGTGCGCCGCGTGCGGTGTTGATCAGGTACGAGCCCCGCTTCATCAGCGCGAACTTCTTTCCATCGAACATGCCTTGGGTGGACGGGTACAGCGGCATCTGCAGGTTGACGATATCGCACACCTTCAACAGCGACTCCGGCGTCTCGTGGAAGGTGGCATTGAGCTCCTTCTCGATCTCCGGCGAAAGGCGGTGCGGGTCGTAGTAATGCAGGTGCACGTCGAACGCCTTCATGCGTCGGAGCACGGCCAGGCCAATGCGGCCCGCGGCGAGCGTACCGAAATGCATGCCTTCGACGTCGTAGCTGCGACTGACACAGTCGGCGATGTTCCAGCCGCCGTTGTTGGCGATCTGATGGGACGGGAGGTAATTGCGTACCAGCGTCAACGCCATCATGACGACGTGCTCGGACACGCTGATGCTGTTGGAGAAGGTCACTTCGGCGACGGTAAGGCCGTGCTCGCTGGCGGCCTTCAGATCCACGTGGTCCGAACCGATACCGGCGGTGATCGCAAGCTTCAGGTTCTTTGCCTTGGCAATGCGCTCGGCCGTGAGGTACGCCGGCCAGAATGGCTGTGAGATAACGACATCTGCGGTCGGCAGGTGCTTGTCGAGCACGGAGTCCGCGCCCTCCTTGTCACTGGTGACGATGAGTTCGTGACCGTTGGCTTCCAGGTATTTACGCAGGCCCAGTTCGCCGGACACGCAGCCGATCAGGTCGCCCGGTTTGAAACCGAGTTCGCCGGCAGGAGATGGCACCGTCTGGCCGTTCGGATATCCCTTGATGACCGGAATATCGTCGCGGGCGTATTCGGGCGGGTAGCCGGTGACGGGATCGGGATAAAGGACGCAGACGACCTTGGCCATGGAGCTCTCCTGTGCGGGATGGACGTGCTGGACACGTTTTCCGCCGGAGTCTGCAACCGCGTTGGAGAGGGCCGCCAATCGTTTGTAGGTATGCGGTGATAAAGAGCGCTTATCAAACGTTGTTGCGCTGCACCAGTCGCGGTTATCAGCGAACGTGCGGCGTCGCCGCCTCCAACACGCCGTCGAGTCGTCCCTGAAGATCCATCATGGGCGCCATGTCCCACGCCGCGCTGACCACGGCCGGCGAAGATTCCTGACGCAACCGCAGCAAGCTCATCGGCGACAGCTGCTGGGGCTCGATCGGTCGGATGCTTATGCCGCTGGCCAGGAGGTAATCCGGTAACGCGCTGACCGGCGCGATACTGCAGACCTCGCCCGTTCGCACCTCTTCGTACAACACGGTCAATGTGTTCGTTTCGACGACCACGTTCGGCGCCACGCCGGCCTGACGGAACGCCGCGTCGACGATTTTCCGGTTCTGCATTTCGTGGTTGAACAGGCACAGCGGAAAGCGCGCGGCTTCGGCCCAGCTGTACGACGCCTTGGTCGGCAGGCCGGCCTTGTCGCTGGACAGAAGAACGAAACGCTCGGAATAAAGCACGACGCTCTCGAACACCGTCGGATCGCAGCCATCGGCGTAGGCCAGTCCGAGGTGCACTTCCTTATTTTTCAGCCGATGCAGGATGTCACGCGTACTCAGCGAGAAGACTTCGAGCGTGAGCTTCGGTATGGCCCGGCGGTATTCGCTGGCGAGCATCGACACCGCACGCAATGCTGAAGGCACGGTACCGATAGCCAGATGGCCGCCAGCCACCGCCTGGGCAAGAGCAGCCTCCTGTCGCAGGCCTTCAAGCGAAGCCAGCGTCTGCCGCGCCCAGACCAGCACACGTTCGCCCTCCGGCGTGAAGCCCTGGAAGCGCCGGTCTCGGAGAATGATCATGATGCCGAGTTCGCGCTCAAGCTGCCGGATGCCTGCAGACAAGGCCGGCTGCGATACCCAGCAGGCCTCCGCCGCATGGGCGAAGTGTTTGTGTTCGGCCAGGGCGACGAGGTAATGCAGCTGCCTTACGAACATGGCGTCCCTTGCGGATGCATGGCGGTGTGGACTATCGCGCTAGAAATGTCCGTCCGAAGGTACGCACTATAAAGGAAGCTCTGTTTGGGCGACGCAAGCGACCACGCCGCAAGGCGGATCAGGACGACAGTTGATGTTATCGCAATTTGCGATAGTATCCCCTTCGCCACTCATGGAAAAGTGACATGCGGGTCATCAGCAACCGCCGAGATTACCGCGCCCAGCACTGCTATATCGCGGCCGTCCTGACGCACGCCCAGTACGAAAGAGGAGACTGGAAATGAGGATAAAACGATCTCTTGAAGCGATCTTCGCTCAGTGGGGCGAGTTCCAGAAAATTTCTGGGGTCTGCCACGTCGAAAATGATCGGGACTATGACAAAGTCGTCGGCCTCACCGACGCACTCGTCGATACCGGTGCCATGGAACCGCGGCACCCTCAGCATTCCTTGTACATGGTCCTGGCGGATCTGATCTACGCCTACGACCAGCAACACTACCCACAAGCCAAAATCCACGGCACGGATCTCCTACGCTTCCTCATGGAGCAACATGGGCTGCGACAGAGCCAACTGCCCGAGATCGGCACGCAAAGCGTCGTCTCCGAAATCCTTGCCGGTAAGCGCGAACTCACGACGAATCACATCCGCGCTTTGTCGAAGCGCTTCGCGTTGAGCCCTGCCGCATTCTTCTAAGTCGCGGCTGCTTCCGTCTTCTCGCGCACCAGATCGATGAAGGCGCGCAGTCCCGCCGACATGTGCCGGTGCGCCGGGTAGTAAACACTCAGGCCATCGAAGTACGGACACCAGTCTTCGAGCACAGGCACCAGGCGGCCGTCAGCGAGGTAAGACGCGACGTTCCATTCACTGGTCCATATCAACCCCATGCCATCCAGTGCAGCAGCGACCATCAGGTGATGATTATCGAGACCGAGCGGCCCGTCGACGTCAATGCGGCGTTCCTGCCCGCGCTTCTCAAACTCCCAGCGATACCAGGTGCCGCTGGGAAGGCGGCTACGAATGCAGGTGTGGGCAAGAAGGTCCTCAGGCATCTTGGGCTTGCGGCGGTTCGCGAAGTACGCCGGCGAGCCAACGACAACGAAACGCAAGCGACCGGTGCAACGCACACCGACCATGTCCTGCGGCACGTCTCCTGCGCTTCGCACGCCCGCATCGAAGCCCTCGGCGACGATGTCGACGAAGCGGCCTTCGGTAACTATGTCCAGGCGCATTTCGGGAAAGCGGCGCACGTACTCGATTAACATCGGCTCGAGAATCATCGAAGCCGCGCCCTCGGACGTGTTGATGCGCAGGGTGCCGGTCGGGCTGTCGCGGAAGGCATTGGCAGCTTCCATCGCCGCGGATATCTCACCGAGCGCGGGGCGGATGCGCGCGACGAACTGCTCGCCAGCCTCGGACAGGGACACGCTGCGCGTCGTGCGATTGAACAGACGTACGCCCATGCGTTGCTCGAGGGCAGCGACGGCATGGCTCAGCGCCGAGGGCGACATGCCTATGGCGACGGCATCGACCGCTTCGGCGGCATCGACGCCGTGGTCAACAACGCCGGCTTCGGCCTCTTCGGCATCTTTGAAGGCGCCAGCCGCGAGAAGATCCAGGAACAGTTCGACGTGAACGTCTTCGGCGTGATGGACGTGACCCGCGCCATCCTCGCGCATTTCCGCGCCCGTCGTAGCGGCACCATCGTCAACGTGAGCTCAGGTGCCGGCGTTTTCGGCCTGCCGATGATCTCGCTCTATAACGCGAGCAAGTTCGCCCTGGAAGGATTTTCCGAGTCACTGTCATACGAGCTCGCCTCGCAAGGCATCACAGTGAAGATCGTCGAGCCCGGCGGTGTGCTCGACACGAAGTTCGGCGCGCGGTCTTCGGACGAGTTCGGTAATGCTTCCGTACCGGCGGGCTACGAAGACTTCGTGGTTGCCACGGGCAAAGTGTTCGAAGGATTGCGCGCAAGCCGCCATGCCAGCTCCGAAGACGTCGCAAAGGTGATCTTCGAGGCGACGACCGATGGAACCGACCGGTTGCGTTATGTCGCCACGGAAGATATCCAACCGTTGGTGCGGGCGCGGCGGGAATCCTCGGAAGAGGCCTATATGGGCCTCATGCGCGAGCGGTTTCGGAACTAGCGAACAGCCCCCCGCCACGGCCGGGGGGCCTCCTCACGCGTCAATCGCTATAGCCCCTGGCGTAGCACCTCAACGCGCCAGCGCTGGTCGGCGGTCACCGCCGGCAATCCTGCATGTTCCGGCTTCAGGTCCAGTGTTCTGGAACCGGCGGGTCCGGTGATGTGGTCGAGGCCGAGGCGCGGGGCGGCAGGATAGTTGCTCCAGGGTTCCAGAGGCGCCCCGTACGGATTCACCGGAAAATCCGGAAAGCGGCCCTTGGGAGCCAGATAACGCACCTGGCCACCTTCGACGTACAAGCGGTATTGGCCGTGATCGACGAGGGAATGCAAGCGGTCGGCGCGCCACTGCCATTGTTTCTCATAGGTGATGTTCTTGCAGGAATCGGTGACGACCGAAGCGGTCAGCGGCTGCACGGCAAGGCACCGACCGGATCCCCGGTTTACGTAGCGACTGGCCGTATCCAGGCCCCACATCTGGCTGCGTTCGGTGGAGATGCAAGGCATCAGATCGACGGTGCCCCCCTTGTCCTGGAGGCAGGCGCCAGAGCCTGTCGCCGACCGGAGCAACACCGTGATCTCCGCGGACAGATACGGATCGGTCAGATCGATGACGTAGTCCAGCATGACTTCGCGCGGCACACGCACATTGCTGTGCTCGACCCTCGTGCGATTCCACCACCACTTTTTTCTATCCAGGTCGTATCCGGCCGTTACCGTCACATTAGCCAGGCCGGCATACGCTGACGGCACCTTCCAGTGCGACAGGGTCTCGAACGTCATGCTACGCATCATTGGCGTCATCCGGTCTTCGCTAAGGACCGGCATGTCCGCTCCCCAACGCTTGACGAGCACGTTCTTGAGTTTGGGCGCAATGAGCGCCTTCCATGAAACGCTGCCAGAAGCTTCGGGCGTCGCCTGGATGGAATAGTCCTGAAACGTGGTAGTCAGACTCGATTGCCACTTGTATTCGTAGCTGGCCGACAGGTCGAACGGATATTTTGCCGCGAGGGGCGAGTTGTCGTTGCCGTCGTGGCTGTACTCGGAACCCGTGGAACCTCCGATCGTGAACCCACGGGTCTCCGTATCCGTCTGTGTGAAGTCGGTTTTTCCATCGGTCACGGGAAAATGGTCGAGATAGGTCACTTCTGCGTCGCCCGCCGTCACAGCGTGCCTCACGCGGTACTCCAGGGGAAGATCCGCGGTCCACGCGTTCGTGCCGGTCTTCGAGCCGTCGCTCACCCCGTTGTTCGCCGTTTTTATCGTCGCCTTCGATGTGACTGTCAGCATCTTGAAGTCGGACGCAACGGTGCGGCTGCGGACGATGTCGATCCCAGTCACACCGGATATCTCTCCAAGCGCGTCGACGATCTTGACGTCAAAATGCCGCCCGAGGCGACCTGCCGCGGGAGCTGGGTCGTCCGCTTCGGCGGCGGGGGCACTCTGCAAACGGGCGAACGACGCTTCCGCTGGCGCTTCCGGCTCAGCTGACGCGACCAGAGCATGAAGGAGGGCCGACGTATCCGCGCCGCCCTCGGGCGACGGGGCGAACACCTCGACCGTATCCCCGTCATTTCGAACGATCGCGTCACCCTTCGTCGGCGCGATGCCGAACAGTTCACTTACCCGGGCGAGGTCGTCCGGCGTGCGGGCATCCATGTGGACGAGTACAGGTGACCCTTGGTCGAACAGGCGGCTGAGCGTCGCGGCCTCGCCCGCTGCCAGCGGAAGTGAGCTGGCATCGACCATGCTGAGCAGGTGCCTCGACGCCTCGGGACCGAGGCGGTCTACATCAGCCGGACGAACAACAGGAATGCGCCCCGCTGGCGAGGGCTCGGCATGGTCTGAGCCTGGCCCCGAATGGGCGCCAAATGCTACAACCGCCGTCATGGTGTCGGTCGCGATACTTGATACCGGAAAGGACGCGGCAAGAACGGCAGCCACGGCGAGGGCGAGACGATTAGAAGAGAATGCGGGCTGTTTCATGGGATCGGACCTCCTTGTTCGTAGTCCGGTACCGACGTTAGCGCCGATGGGACCGACGCAACGATGTGCCACCCGCGTTTCATCCTGTCGCTTCGGCGCCCTTCCACCGATTTTTCGCAGCTGCCTGGCAACACGATCGGCGAAAATGGCAACCCCCTTGCGGCGCCACATGGAGCGCGCCACGAGCCGGACACCGCTTGGACTGACACGAATGTCATCCAAAGCCGTAGCCCCTAAGCGGCATTCGGCTACACCATTTGCCGAACGCGCATAGTGAAACGGACAGGTTGACCTGTCCGCAGACTGATGGCACGGAAGTTGGACGCCCACTGCAACGGTACCGAGCCCGCTGCCCTGCGGTAAGGCCCTCGGCTAGCCCGACCATGGGGAAAGAACCGCATCGTGCGGATTCACCGGCACGGGGCCCGGAACGGCCTCCGCCTAGGCGCGAGAGGGTCTGCGCCGCCGGATGAGCCACCCTTCCCCTACACGACCCACGCCGCCCCACCCACTGTATAATCCCGGTCAGCAACACCCGGTGGGAGAAGCGGATGGACCCGCTGCCGAAGGCGCAACGCCCGTAATCGCTCAGGCCCCATGACCACCGGCGTGCTTCATCACTCTGGAGAGACCGGTTAAATCCGGCGCCGAAGGTGCAAGAGGCTTACCCGCCTCCAAACTCTCAGGCAAAAGGACAGAGGGGCGCCCCACGTGCCGGCACGGCACGTTCTTTCGGATGCCTCCAAGTCATGAGCCAGAAAAACTCTCCTTCGCTGCGTGAGCTCGAGAACCACGGCGCGTTCATCGAACGCCATATCGGTCCGAACGATGCCGAGATCGCCGCGATGCTGCACATCGTCGGCCACAACACGCTGGATGCGCTGACCGACGCCATTGTCCCCGGCTCGATCAAGTCGCCCGCGCCGCTCGCTCTGCCCGCCGCAGTGACCGAGGAAGAAGCGCTGGCCAAGATCCGCGCCATCGCCGACCGCAACACCGTCTTCCGCAGCTTCATCGGCCAGGGCTACTACGGCACGCTCACGCCAAACGTCATCCTGCGCAACGTGCTCGAGAACCCGGCGTGGTACACGGCATATACGCCGTACCAGGCGGAGATCTCGCAGGGCCGCATGGAAGCGCTGATCAACTTCCAGACCATGGTCACCGACCTCACGGGCATGGATATCTCCAATGCCTCGCTGCTCGACGAAGCCACCGCCGCCGCCGAGGCGATGACGCTGGCGAAGCGTTCGGCCAAATCGAAGTCCAACGTGTTCTTCGTCTCGAAGGACGTACACCCGCAGACGCTGGAAGTGCTGCGTACGCGCGCTGACGGCATCGGTATCGAGCTGCACATCGGTGACGACGCCGAAGGCGCCACGGTCGACAGCTTCGGCGTGCTGCTGCAGTACCCGAACACCTTCGGTCGCGTAAACAACTACAAGGCGCTGGCCGACGCGACCCATGCGCGCGGCGGCATCGTCTGCGTCGCCACCGACCTGCTCGCGCTGACCCTGATCGCTTCGCCGGGTAGCTGGGGTGCGGACATCGTCGTCGGCAACACGCAGCGTTTCGGCGTGCCGTACGGCTTTGGTGGCCCGCATGCCGCCTATCTCGCCTGCCGCGATGCGTACAAGCGCTCGATGCCGGGCCGCCTGATCGGCGTCTCCGTCGACACCGAAGGCAAGCCGGCTTACCGCCTCACCCTGCAGACCCGCGAGCAGCACATCCGCCGCGAGAAGGCCACGTCCAACATCTGTACCGCGCAGGTGCTGCTTGCCGTCATGGCCAGCATGTACGCCGTGTATCACGGCCCGGAAGGCCTTACCCGCATCGCGCGCCGCACGCATCGCCTCACCGCGATCCTTGCCGGCGCGCTGGGCAAGGCCGGCGTCTCGGTCGGTGGTGACTACTTCGATACCCTGCATGTCACCGGTATCGACGCGAAAGCCATGCACGCCAAGGCCGCCGCCGCCAACGTCAACGTGCGCGCGATCGACGCCTCCAGCGTCGGCATCAGCCTCGATGAAACCACCACGCGTGCGGATATCGCCACGCTGGCCGGCGTCTTCGGTGCGAACGCGAACGACATCGACGCGCTGGATGCCGCCACGGCCGATGCGCTGCCGTCGGGCCTCCTGCGCAACACCGACTTCCTGCAGCACCCGGTATTCAACACGCACCACAGCGAGCACGAACTGCTTCGCTACCTGCGTGGCCTTGCCGACAAGGACCTCGCGCTCGACCGCACGATGATTCCGCTCGGCTCGTGCACCATGAAGCTCAACGCGACCGCCGAAATGATCCCGGTGACGTGGCCGGAATTCGCCAACATCCATCCGCTCGCTCCGGCCAGCCAGGCCCAGGGCTACAAGCAGCTGATCGATGAACTCGAAGCGATGCTGGTCGAATGCACCGGCTACGACTCAGTAAGCCTGCAGCCCAATTCGGGTGCCCAGGGTGAATACGCCGGCCTGCTCGCCATCCGCGCCTACCATCGCTCGCGCAACGAAGGCCATCGCGACATCTGCCTGATCCCGGAATCCGCGCATGGCACCAACCCGGCGTCGGCGCAGATGTGCGGCATGACCGTCGTGGTCACGCGCTGCGATGCCAACGGCAACGTGGACGTCGACGACATCCGCGAGAAGGCCGAGAAGTATTCCGACCGCCTCGCCGCGATCATGATCACGTACCCGTCCACCCACGGCGTGTTCGAGGAAGACGTGGTCGCCATCTGCGACATCGTGCACAAGCACGGCGGCCAGGTGTACACCGACGGCGCCAACATGAACGCGCTGGTCGGCGTGGCCAAGCCGGGCAAGTGGGGTTCGGACGTCTCGCACCTCAATCTGCACAAGACCTTCTGCATTCCGCATGGCGGTGGCGGCCCGGGCGTCGGCCCGTGCGCGGTCAAGTCGCACCTCGCCCCGTTCCTGCCGCGCACCTTCGGTGGTGAAGGCGATGTGGGCATGGTCAGCGCCGCCAGCTTCGGTTCGGCCTCGATCCTGCCGATCTCCTGGATGTACATCACGCTGATGGGCACCGAAGGGCTGCGCAAGGCGACCCAGGTCGCGCTGCTCAATGCCAATTACATTGCCAAGCGCCTGGCGCCGCATTACGACACGCTCTACACCGGCCGTAACGGCCTGGTCGCCCACGAGTGCATCCTCGACCTTCGCCCGCTCAAGGACGCTACCGGCGTCGGTGCGGAAGATGTCGCCAAGCGCCTGATCGACTTCGGCTTTCACGCCCCGACCCTGAGCTTCCCGGTCGCCGGCACGCTGATGGTCGAACCGACCGAAAGCGAGTCGCAGCACGAACTGGACCGCTTCATCGACGCCATGATCCAGATCCGCGATGAGATCCGTGCGGTAGAGGACGGCCGCCTTGACCGCGAGGACAACCCGCTGCGCAACGCCCCGCACACGGCCACCATGGTCACGGGCACCGAGTGGACCCACGCCTACCCGCGTGAACTTGCGGCCTTCCCGCTGCCCTCGCTCCGGCTCTCGAAGTACTGGCCGCCGGTATCCCGCGTGGACAACGTCTACGGCGACAAGAACGTGATGTGCGCCTGCATCCCGATCGATGCGTACAAGGAAGACGCCGAGGCCTAAGCCTCGGCGGCAAATAAGAAATGTGGGAGCCGATTCATCGGCGATGCTTTGTGTGGGAGCCGATTCATCGGCGATCCCGCGGCAGCGGGCCACCCCATCGCCGCTGAAGCGGCTCCCACAAGTTTCCATCGCCGCTGAAGCGGCTCCCACAGGTTTCCATCGCCGCTGAAGCGGCTCCCACAGGTTTGTCATAAACTGTTCGCCTAAGCTTTCCCAAGGCAACGCTGATGACTCAGGAAACCCCGCGCGACGATAGCCTCCTCGGCCTGCTCAAGGGCGTCCAGGATTTCAGCCACAAGGTTTTCCGCGAGCCGGAGAACCGCAAGCTGTTCAGCGAGCTGGCCGAAGGCCAGACCCCGCATACCCTCTTCATCACCTGCGCGGACTCCCGCGTGGTGCCGGAGATGATCACCCAGACCCAGCCTGGCGAGCTCTTCGTCTGCCGCAATATCGGCAACATCGTGCCGGGTTACGGCGAGATGCTCGGCGGCGTGTCCGCCGTGGTCGAGTACGCCGTGATGGTGCTTGGCGTGCAGCACGTCGTGGTCTGCGGCCATACCGACTGCGGCGCCATGAAGGGCCTGCTAAATCCGGATTCCACCAAAGACCTCCCCACGGTCGAAGCCTGGCTGCGCAATGCGCAGGCGGCCAAGAGCGCTGTGTTCGCGCGCAAGCTCGAAGGTGCCGATGCCATGCAGGCGGTGATCGAGGAGAACATACGTCTCCAGCTCACCCACCTCCGATCGCATCCGGCGGTCGCCGCTGCGCTGGCCAACGACGCGATCAACCTGCTCGGCTGGGTCTACGACATCGGCGACGGCAAGATCACCGTGCTCGACGAAACGGACAACACGTTCATCCCCCTGGCCGAAGCGATCAAGCGCGAGCATAAGGCGTGATCCTTCCCGGCCGCGCGCATCTGGGCCACATTCTGCGTTACGTGGGCAAGCCGCTGATCTGGCTGCTCGCGTGGGATGTCGCGGTTACCGCCTTCTGGTACGTGATGCATCCGAGATGGACGGCCGAGTTCCCCGCCCTGCCCCTCACGCTGCTCGGCTCGGCCGTGGCCGTGTACCTCAGCTTCCGCAACACCACCGCCTATGCGCGTTGGTGGGAGGCCCGCACGCTGTGGGGCGCCATGGTCAACGCCTCGCGCACCCTTGCGCGTGAAGCGCTGACGATGCTGCCCGAACGCGCCAGCGGCATCGACGTGGCGCACCGGCAGATCGCCTATGTGCACGCCTTACGGCTGCACCTGCGTCGGCAGGCTCCCTGGGACGAACTGACCGCGCGGCTGCCCGCCGACGAAGTGGAAAGGCTGCGTGGCGTCACCAACGTGCCTAACGCGATCCACGCCCGCACCGGCACGCTGGTGGCCGATGCCAAACCCGATCCGATCCTGCTGAACGCCCTCGCGCGCACGCTCTCCGACATCTCCAACGCCCAGGGCGGCATGGAGCGGATCAAGAACACGCCGCTGCCCCAGCAGTACGCCACCTATCCGGCCATCTTCACCCATGGCTTCTGCATCCTGCTTCCGCTCGGCCTCGTCGAGACGCTGGGCCTGTATACGCCACTGGGTTCCACGGTCGCCGGCTTCCTCTTCCTCGCGCTGCTGCAGATCGGCAACGACATGCAGAACCCCTTCGAGAACCTCGAAGACGACGTGCCGCTCACGACGCTCACCCGCGGCATCGAGATCGACCTGCGCGACGCGCTCGGCGAAACGCATGGCCTGGAGCCGGCCAAGCCGATTGACGGGATCCTCTGGTAGCACCCACTCCCGGCCGACGGCATGGTGCAGCGCATCCATGACCGTTGGCACACGACCCGGGCGCCAAATCGGATTTCAATCGATATAAATACCGGTCCCACGGAGATCTGCCCTTGCGCGCGATTCACCCGTTCGTCCTCGCCGCCGCCCTGTTGCCTGCGGCTGTCGCCGCCGCCTCCGGTCCCGCCGCCCTCGTCAATCCGCTGATCGGCACCGCCAACGGGGGCAATGTGTTCCCCGGTGCCGTGGTGCCCTTCGGCATGCTGCAGTTCTCCCCGGAAGCCTCACCGCTCCCCGGCAAGAAGTCGCCGATCGCCGCACCGGGCGGCTACGAATACCGCGCCGATACGATTCGCGGTTTCAGCCTGACCAATGTCGAAGGCTGGGGTTGTGCCGGCGGTTCGGGCGACGTCCCAATCATGCCGATCAGCGAAGACGTCACGACCTCTCCGTCGACGGACTTCCGTCACGCGTACGCGTCGAAGTTCTCGCATGCGAACGAAGTAACCAAGGCCGGTCACTACCATGTGACCCTCGACAACGGCGTCACCACCGACCTGACCGCTGCGCTGCATTCGGGCGCCGCTCGCTTCTCCTTCCCTGCGGGCAAGCCGGTCAACGTGCTCGTGCGTGCTTCGGATTCCGAGTCGGGCTCCGAGAAGGCGACGGTCGCTATCGACGCGGCGCACCAGCGCATCAGCGGTGAGGTCACCAGCGGCAATTTCTGCGGGTATATCAACGAAGCGGATCGTCGCAGCTATTACACGGTTCACTACGTGATCGAGTTCGACCAGCCCTTCGCCACTACGGGCACCTGGCAGGACACCACGGTCACCAAGGGCGGCAAGCAGGCCCAGGGCGGCACGGGATACGGTGAAAAGGGCTTCCCGGACACGGGCAAGGGCTCGGGCGCGTGGGTCGGCTTTGCGAAGGGGACGAGCGCGGTCAACGTGCGCGTGGGCATTTCGTATGTGAGCACCGCGAACGCGCAGGCCAACCTCGACGCGGAGAACCCGAAGGGAACAACGTTCGAAGTGCTTCGAGACAAAGCGGTCGACGCCTGGAACACGCGCCTTTCACACATCGACATCGAAGGCGGCACGCCCGACCAGCGCACCGTGTTCTACACCGCGCTCTACCACTCACTGATGACGCCGAACGTGTTCAGCGACGTCAATGGCGAGTACACCGGATTCGACAACAAGGTGCATAAGGTCACCGGTAGCCAGAAAGCGCAGTACGCGAATTTCTCCGGTTGGGACGTGTATCGCTCCCAGCTGCCGATGGTCGCGTGGCTCGAGCCGAAGACGGCAAGCGACATTGCCCAAAGCCTTTACAACCAGGCCCAGCAGAACAACGGCGTGTGGGACCGCTGGACGCACAACAACGGCGGCACCCACGTGATGAACGGCGACCCCGCCGCCGCGGCGATTGCCGGCATCTACGCCTTCGGTGGCCGCGACTTCGACGCCAGGGGTGCTCTCGCCTCGCTCGTCCATGCCGCGGATAACCCGACCGCGCTTGATCTCTCGCACGATGGCTGCGAAGTCGAATGCGTCGGCCAGCGCCCTGGCCTCGATGCCTGGCTCAAGCTGCACTACATTCCCGTCGGCGCACCCGCATGGGGACCTGCCGCCGACACGCTGGAAACCGTCGCAGCCGAATTCGGTATCAGCGCGCTAGCGGCTCGCCTCGGTGACACCGCCACGTCGCAGCGTTTCCTCGGCCGCGCCCAGTACTGGCGCAACCTGTTCGACCCCAAGGCCACCCCCGAAGGCGGCTATATCCGCAATCGCAACGCGGACGGCAGCTGGGCGCTGATCAAGGACGACGACAAGGAGGTACCGCATGCCTTCACGCCGTCGACTGAAGACGGCTTCGTCGAAGGCAGCGCGGCGCAGTACGTGTGGATGGTGCCGTTCAATGTCGGCGGCCTCTTCGATGCCATGGGTGGACGCGAAAAAGCACGCAAGCGACTCGATACGTTCTTCTATCAGCCCGATGGCACGTTCGCCGTCACCAAGTCCGGCCCGCTTCATGCGGAGCTCGACAATGAGCCGTCCATCGGCACGCCGTGGCTCTACAACTTCGCTGGCCAGCCGTGGAAGACACAGGAGCTGGTGCGCCGTGTACTCGACACGATCTGGGCGAACGCGCCGAACGGCATCCCGGGTAACGACGATCTTGGCGAGATGTCGTCGTGGTACGTGTTCGCGGCGCTGGGCGTGTATCCGTCCATTCCGGGTCGTGCGGAAATGGTCGTAGGTAGCCCGTTGTTTACGAAGGCTACGGTGCACCGTCCGGACGGTGATGTCGTGATCGAGGCGCCACATGCCGGTATGGGCAAGCCGTATGTCACAGCGCTGAAAGTCGACGGCAAGGCCACTACCAAGTCCTGGCTGCCAGAGTCCTTCGCCCTCAAGGGCGGCAAGCTGGAGTTCGATCTGTCGGACAAGCCGAACAAGGCCTGGGCAACCAAGGCCGCAGACGCTCCGCCATCGTTCGACAAGAAGTAAGCTCGTTGTGGGAGCCGCTTCAGCGGCGATTGGGTGCTTGCGGCGAGACCCAATCGCCGCTGAAGCGGCTCCCACAAAAGAGCATCACCCAGATCAGATCGCGGCGCGCCGCAGGCGCAATGCATTCCCCACCACCGACACCGAACTCAGACTCATCGCCACTGCCGCGATCATCGGCGACAGCGTGATGCCGAACACCGGGTACAACACTCCCGCCGCCAACGGCACGCCCACGGCGTTGTAAACGAACGCGAAGAACAGGTTCTGCCGGATGTTCTTCACCGTCGCCTCGGAAAGCGCACGAGCCCGCGCGATTCCTGCGAGGTCGCCCTTCAACAGGGTGACCGACGCGTTCTGTATGGCGATATCGCTGCCGTTACCCATGCCGATCCCGATGTCCGCCACGGCCAGCGCCGGCGCATCGTTCACGCCATCGCCCGCCATGGCCACCTTCGCACCACCCGCCTTCAATGCGTTGACGATGTTCGCCTTGTCCTCGGGTGACGCACCTGCGTGCACCTCGTCGATAGGCAGCGACGACGCCACGGCCTTGGCCGTCGCCTCGTTATCGCCCGTGAGCATGACCAGCTTCACGCCGGCGGCGTGCAGGGCATCCAGCGCAGGCTTCGTCGAGGGCTTCACCGCGTCCGCCAGGGCGAGCACGGCGGCGAGCCGGCCGTCGATCGCCATGAACATCGCCGTTGCACCCTTCGAGCGTGCCTTGTCGGCGACGTCGCGGCCCGCAGCGATGTCGACGCGCTCGTCCTCCATGAGGTCCGCATTACCCAACGCAATATCGTGACCATCGACGCGACCGCTGACACCTCGACCGACGACCGCCTGGAAGCCCGTGATCTTCGGGATCGTGAGCCCTTCGCCTTCCGCCGCGGACACGATGGCGGCGGCGAGCGGATGTTCGCTCGGCTGCTCGACCGATGCAGCCAGTGCCAATACCTCGGCGCGTTCCCGACCGAAGACGCGAAGCTCCACAAGGGTCGGTTTGCCTTCGGTAAGTGTGCCGGTCTTGTCGAAGACCAGCGTATCGACCTCGCGAAGCGTCTCGATAGCGGCGGCATCGCGGAACAGCACGCCCGCCTGCGCACCGCGACCGCTGGCCACCATGATCGACATCGGCGTGGCCAGACCCAGCGCGCAAGGGCAAGCGATGATCAGCACCGAAACGGCGGCGACCAGCGCATGCGCAAACGCAGGTGTCGGACCTACCATCCACCACACTACGAAGGCGAGCAGCGCCACGACTACCACGGCCGGGACAAACCATGCGGCGACACGATCGGCAACGCGCTGTAGCGGTGCACGAGAGCGCTGTGCCTCGGCCACCAGGGTGACGATGCGCGAGAGCACTGTGTCCTGACCGACATGGTCAACGCGTACCACCAATGCGCCGTGCTGGTTCTGCGTACCGCCGGTTACCTTGTCGTGCACCGTCTTCGCCACCGGCACGGGTTCGCCGGTGAGCATCGATTCATCGATATAGCTTTGGCCCTCGATCACGCTGCCGTCGGCCGGGACTTTCTCACCCGGACGCACGCGCACGTGGTCACCGACGCGGAGCGACTCCAGCGACACATCTTCCTCGGTACCGTCCTTGCCTATCCGTCGCGCCGTTTTCGGCACCAGGCCCAGCAAGCCGCGCAAGGCCTCGCCGGTCTGGCGGCGTGCGCGCAGCTCGAGGAAGTCGCCAAGCGTCACCAGTGTGACGATCACCGCGGCCGATTCGAAATAGACGGCTACCTGACCATGCATGTCCCGCATTGCCGGCGGAAACAGGGACGGCAACGCAAAGGCGACGACGCTGTACAACCACGCCACGCCGGTGCCCAACGCGATCAGCGTGTACATGTTCGGCGACCACGGCAGCAGCGAACGCCAGCCGCGCGCGAAGAACGGCGCGCCGCCCCACAACACGACGACCGTCGCCAACACCGCTTCCACCCAGGCAATACCCGCGGCCCAAGGCTCATGCCACATACGCCCGGTGACGTGCGGCACCATAGCGATCAGGAAAACAGGCACCGTCAGGGCAACGAGACTTCCGAGGCGGCGGCCGAGCGAACGGACCTCGCCATCATCGTCATCGAGAGAAGGCATGGCGGGCTCGAGGGCCATGCCGCACTTCGGGCATGAGCCGGGACCTTCCTGGCGCACTTCCGGATGCATCGGGCAGGTATAGATCGTACCCGCCGGCATCGGTGCAAGATCGATCGCGGCCTCGGCGGCTACGCCGTGCGAGCAGCAGGCGTGAGTCATGTGTTCGGCTCCGCCAGGGCCTTAAGGATCGGGCAGTCTTCAGGCGCCCCGTGACCCGGGCATGCATCGACCAACTCCGACAAGCCGTCGCGGACGCGCTGCAGCTCGGCGATCCGCTCGTCGATGGCCAGCAAGCGTGCCGCGGCGCGCTCTCGCACGCCCTCCACTCCGACGTGACGGTCGGCAGAGAGGGCCAACAGCTCGCGAATCTCATCGAGCGTGAAACCGAGATCCTTGGCCCGACGGATGAAGCGCAAGCGCGACACCGTGGCCTGGTCGTATTCGCGGTAACCCGAGGGCCGGCGCCGCGGGGCGGGCAGCAGCCCTTCCCGCTCGTAGAACCGGATCGTATCGATGGCGACGCCCGCGGACTGGGCGATGCGGCCGATGGTGAGGGAGGCTTGAGTAGTCATGGGACAAGTCTAGACCCTTGATCTAGGTCTAGAGTCAAGTGCCGGCCACAAGTAAGGTTGTCGAGTTCCCTTTACCGCGTCACTCAGGTCTGTAACCGTGTCATTGACCCTTAACCCTGACACTGCTTCTGAATAACTCGCCTGATGAAGGCATCCGGCTCGGCTTCTCGACTACGTCCGAGCGGTCAAATGGTTCGGGGTCGCCACTGTGTTCTCTGGTATCGACGGCGGCAACAACAGGCCGTGGGACGTGATTGGCGACTAGTTCAACCGCACACACCTTCGCAAGCACTGCCAAATTCTCTTGCCGTCAAAACCGTTCCATTCGTTCGGCACACTTTTGCCATCGCTGCCGAGCGCGCAGCTCTCAGCGCAATCGATTACGCCGAGCCTGCGCGATATCCTTCCGATACGTCCAGGCAAGAGCAGATTGCCCAACGACGATGAAGACCAGGTAGACCTTTAACCCCGTCCACCAGCCTGCGGCATATACGTATGCTGCCGCCGGAACAAGGGAAATCAGGGCAAACCTCCACGCGAGGTATTTGTAGGCGTGCAATCGCATTCTCCGTTCGGAGCGTTGAGTATCAAGATGCTAAGGATTAGCCTTTTTCTCGGCGTAGTTTGAAGTTGCGTCTGGAACCAGCTCCGCCGCCTTGCCGACCAAAGATGGTGCATTCTCTGTAATTTTCCCACCCTGCTGCACCGCATCTTGGGTGGTGCGACCAATTGACCCTGTAAGTGTTGACTGTGCTGCCATGCTCTCTAGCTTCGCAGTTGTCGCGAGGGCGATCTTAGATCCTGCGCCCGAACCTACCATGCCAGCTGCCGCGGAAATGGCGACCTCCTTGGAAGAAGCTGGCTTATTGTTGACCTCGCCTTCAACGACCTTACCAACAGCGTTTGCAGCACCCCCCGCAAGCGCAGTAGTGGTTGCCGCACGCGCGACAGTGATACTCCCGCTTATCGCAGCGCGTCCCGCGATAGCGCCCACACCACCTGTAATCGCGCCTACCCCGCCCGACACCGCGACCGCCGTCCAGTTGTCTACCTTGCCGGTCGTCGCCCACTGCATACCTATCTCGATTCCAGCGCCAATCAAGAAGCCAATACACATCGGACAGCGACCGTCCGGATCGGTGTATCGATAAGGATTGGAGTACGCGTAATTATAGCGATTGAAGTGCGCTCCGCTGTTTGCATCCGGCCCCACGGGGTCCCGGGATAGAAATATTGCGGTGTCGGGGTCGTAATACCGCTGCTGCATATACACCAACGCTATCTCGGAATCGGCAACGTGACCGGTATACCCAATCGGCTCGCTGCTTCCCATGACTTCCCGGCCGTACGGACTATAGTCGTTCGACGCAAGGACCTGCCCCGCGGCGTCCATGGTGGCCAGAGGAGTTCCCTGAGGATCCACCAGATAGTAGGTAACTTGCCTTGTGGCCGAGGCCCCGAGCGTGGTCACGCCCACTATCAAGCACACCATCAATCTTCCCCACATCCTCATTCTCATCCTCCCAAGCAAGACCAACGTGATCGACGTACCAGGAGCCCACGCCGAGCTTCCGACGGCGTTACGCGCGAGCACTTTGCAATTCAGTGAACCAGATCCAAGCACAACTACTGCATCAGGGAGAGTTCCATTTTCCCTTGCCGATGACGCGGCCCCCCTTGTCAAGATCAAACGACCACGCCTCGATGTCCATTGACAGTATGTTTTCGAACCACAGTCGTTCCACGCAGGGGCTCTGGCATCCGCCGGTGTCGTACTTCGTGTAGGCAACTCCCGATGGCTTACTAACGAACTTCGCGTCAAATGCGTCGATGACCTTGTCTTTGGTATCGCCTATCTGGACTGAGTTAAAAGCCGCGTTACGCTCATGCGAGATGTAACTGCATGATGCAAACGGTGATATCAAGACGATCACTGCGATGAACCAGATCGGCCTTCGTGCTTTCCTTGTTTTTTTCATTCGTTGGCTTCCCTGTGCAGGCCTATGTCATCCATTTGATGCATCCCCGAGCTGGGAGTTCGGATCGGGCGGCGGGGGTGGCGGGGGTGGCGGCTGAGATTTGGGATCAAAGTTGGGCAAGATAGCCCGTAGCTCCTGGGGAATCTGACTGTTCTGCGGAATAAGATAGGACTTTGTTCCGGGCTGCGACGCGATATCCCTCGATGTGCCTCCGGGGAAAGGGATGCCACTTGTATTTACCCCCGCCGCGTTGACGATCAAGTTCGTCTTAACGGCACAATTGTCAATGAGCTCTACTGTGTTCTTGCTTTCGCTCGTCGTAATGAAGTTAATGGCTTTCGCGTCCTGAGAAGCCGTGGTTGTAATAACCGTGACGACTTGGGCTCGCACGGCGCTTTGGCTTTCGATGTACTGGGTGGTGGAGCTGCCAAGGGCTGTATCCGTGCCATAACTCGCTATGCCGTAACCCTCAACCGAAGTAGCAATGTGGCCGAAGAAATTGATGCTTCCCTCCCTCCGCCCGCCAGCGATGACAAGAATGTCCCTTCCATCCGGATCGATGTTTCCCGCAGGATTGTTGTTCGCGTACGCGTACCGGCTGAACTTGAAGACATCCCCACCTGTGGGGCCCTTGGCGTCCACGCTGAGGAAACGGCCGGCCGAGGGTTCGTAGTAGCGCGCCTGCATATAGACGAGGCCCGTGTCTGGATCGTTCACATGCCCCGTATAGCCCGGACCGTTAGGCGCAGAGCCCATCGCAGAAACGCCATAAGGGGCATAATCGAACCTCACCGTCGTATTGCCTTGCGGATCCGCCTCGGCAAGAGGCGTCCCCGAAGAAGGATCCGTGTATACATACGTTACGATTCTGGCCTGCGCGACGCTGCAATAGAGCAAGTCCAGGACGCACAGCCACTTGATAGACCTTCGCATGGCATCAGTCCCCACCCGTCCCGGATACCAGATTCACCGAAGCAGACGGCCCATAAGCCGAACAGCCCACCGCATTGCATGCACGGACGCTGTAGTACAACGACCCGGTGTACAGCGTAAGCCCACGCATGGTCAGGTCCGGTCCGTTATAAATAGTTTCCGCGTATCCGTATTGATTCGTCTTCAGCACCTCATAGCGCGCTGCATACGCCGTTGCCGACCAGGTCACGATGACGACGGGTTTGGCGGATGAGCCTGTCTGCGAAATCCTCGGCTGCGCTGGGACCAAGGGCAGAAGTGTCACGTTAACCGTGGTGACACCGCTCCACGGACCGCAGCCACCGGCGTTGCATGCCTGTACTTGATAGGCGTAGGACGCATTCCCCATCCCTGACGTCGACCAGCTCGTCGCGCCGTTGTACTGCACACCCTGCAGACCACCGCCGTTGACGGACACACCCAGGTTGTAACCGGTCGCACCGGCAACGCCTGTCCAGCTGATCGTGTAGGCACCGCTGGTGCTCGTGCCGCCGCCGGCGATGCCCGGCGCCGAAGCAGGAGGCAAGGTGATCCCCACCGCGTTCGATCCGGTGAAGCCACTGCAGCCGGACGCATTGCATGCTTGCAGGCGGTACGCATAAGTGCCACTGCTCGACACGCCGGTGGACCAGCTCGTCCCGCCCACGTTACCGAGTGTTACCCAACCGCCACCGTTGAACTGCGACTGGAGCACGTAGTACGTCGCCGTCGAACTCCCGGACCAGGTCAAGGTGATTGGCCCGGGAATGGGTGCTGTCGCCGTCACCGATGCCGGTGCCGGAGGCGGAAGAAGCACGTTGACGACGAACGACGGGCTCCATGTGGAACACCCGGTAGCACATGCCTGCACCTGGTAGCTGTACGAGCCCGTAACACGCCCACCTCCTGACCATGACGTGGCAGACGACGCGGAAACGGTCGTCCAGACACCGCCATTGAGGCTTTCGCGCAGGTTGTAAGTGGTGGCACCGGGCATGGCGCCCCACGACAGAGCGACCGCGCCATTGGCACTCGCGTTGGAACCGGCCAGCTTCGCGTACGGTCCGGCATTGAGCGTGGCCACGCCCATGCCGTCAAGCCAGGCGATCATCTCCTGTACCGGAACGAAGCGAAGGGTGCGCCCGGTGCCCACGACCTGCGATGAGGGAACCAGGATCGTTACCGCGGCATGGGTGCCCGGCGCGATCTCGGGAAGGGTCGCGCGAACCGTTCCCACGGTCGACTCGCTCCCGCTGGCTTCCATGAGGTGGTAGCCGAGGTTGATCGGATGGGAACCGCCCGGGGCCAGGGTGACGGTCCCGTTGTTGGCTACATCGATGGTCGCGGTGACGTTCTGACCGTCTGCGGTGAGCTGAGGTGCAGAAACGAACGCCATTGCGATCCCCAACTGCGACGGGATCAATCCGGTTTCGTTGTTGCAGAGGTTGCCGGTGCCAGCGGTTGGGCAGGTCGAATAGGGACCGATCTCGAGCGGCCTCGTTCCCCAGCCCTCGAACCAACTGACACCTTCCTGCACCAGGTCGATGCGGAAGCGGCGGCCATTGCCCAGGACAGCGGCCGAGGCCATGTGAATGGTCGTCGTGCCATGGGCACCCGGAGCGATGTCGGGGATGTTGAAGCGTTCCACGTCGCCTTTGATCATGTTGCCCGATCCATCGTAGACATGGTTGCCCAGATGCACGGGGTACTGCGTGGATGAGGTCAGTGTGCGCGAGCCGCTGTTTCCGATGTCGATCGTGACATCGATCGTCGTGCCATCCACCGAAAGGTGAGGGACCCCGACGATGGCCAGCGTGGCACTGACCTCGCGTGACTGCAGCTTGTCGATGCTATCGCTCGATTTAGCTACAAGTTTCTTGCCCAGGTAAACATAGTCGGTTCCGATGCGACTGCCCGTGTCGACATCCCACATGAGCTGACCCGCGCTGTTGTACGCGTAGTACGTGGTACCGGACGGCGTCACCTTCTTGGCACGCCGACCTGCGGCGTCGTACATGTATTCGCCACTTCCCGTGATGGACAGGAGGCGGTTGGCCTTGTCGAAGTTGAGTATCTGGCTGCCCCTGGCAACGGTGTTGCCGCGTTCGTCATAGGCGAACGCGATATTGGTGCCCGTGCCGGTAATCGATGCCAGCAGGTTGTTGCCGTTGTAGTTATAGGTACGGGCGACACCGTTGTTGCTCAGCGCACGAATGTTGTTGAGCGTGTCATAGGTGTAGTTCTCGGTGCCCCAGAGCTGTGAGGCCGATGCCGAGGTCAATCGATTAAGACCGTCATAGGACATGGATCGACTGCGCTGTCCGCTGCCCACCCGATCGGAGATGCTGGTGACGTTGCCGACCTTGTCGTAACTGTAATCCTGGCTCACCACCAGGTTGGACGCGGTGCCGTAGGTAAAGTTTGAAAGAGCACCGCGGGTGTTCTTGTCCGCCGAATACAGCAAGCCATTACCCAGGGCATGCGACTTGAGCGCACCGTCCGGAAAGTACTGGGCGGCACTGGCATAGGGACTTGCGACGGTGGCCTGTCCCAGCGCATTGGGACCGTAGGGCACAATCTGGCCGTCCGGATACTGCGTGGATCGCAGGTTGCCGTTGGTGTCGTAATCGTACGTCAGCGGCCAGGACCAGCCATCGATAGCCAGCACCTCGGCGGTCAGAAGGCCTCGCTTGTTGCGACCGTAGGTCCAGGTAACCACCCCGGAGTTCCCGGCGCTGCCGGTAGACGTCAACGACACGGCGGACTGTGGATTGCCCGTGCCGTCGTACGCGAACGTCGTCGCCAGCGCGCCGTTCGGGTATGACACGGCCGTGACGCGATTCATCGCATCGTAGCTCCGGGTAGTTCTTGGCGCAGCGGCTATGTTCGCGTCGTCGTAACCGCATCCGGCGCCATTGAACGGCTGCCCGGATACGCTCCATGCGAGGTTGCCTGCACCGTCATATCCCATCACCTCGCTACCCGTCTCCGGCTCCCAGCTTCGGCATAGACGATGCTCACTGTCGTAAGCCATGGTCTTGGTAATGCCGCCCTGAGACAGGGAAAGAGGATTGCCGTAAGTGTCCCGCACGATGATCTGTGTTGCGCCTTCTGGAGCATCCACACGTACCACGCTGTCGTAAGACGGCTCATCGAACATCTGGAAGCGGCTCGATGTCGTGTTGCCCTTGGCGTCCGTCGCGTTGAGCGTTCCGCCGGGCAGGTATTGCGTCGTGGTAACAAGGTTCCCCAGCTCCGATGCCTGAGTCGTCGATACGGCACGACCCAGGGCGTCGTACGCGGTGGCTACACCGAGTCCGATCGACCCGCGGTCCTGCGCACCATCGACCGGATACGACTCGAAGGTCTTGCGTCCCTTCCAGTCGTACTCCGTGCGGGCGCTCACATAGAGTGCGCCGCTATTGGCTTCCGCTTTGCCTGACATGACCGGACGAAGCAGAGCGTCAAAATCCGTCCGCTGGGAATAGGTTCCCTGGGTGATGAGTCGAACCCAGTGGTTTCCGCCCATGCCGCGAGCGTCGCCGCTATAGCTGTAGCTGAAGATCCTGGGTGTCCAGGCCACCGTGTCCCCAGTGGGATAGTCGATCCGGGCAACTCGCCCGATTCCGTCATAAGAATACGAGGTGGTGGCGCCTACCTGGTTGGTGATGGATGCAATCTGGCCGAAGTCATCGACCGCGATCGTCTCGCCCGTATGGTCCGGAAAGACGATGGAGCCAGGGATGCCGCGCTTGTAGGCGCCGAGCTGGGTTACGTTGTTGTTTCCGTCGGTAAAGCTGGCGAGCTCGCCCCGCTCATTGAACGTGTAGGCCATGACTCTGCGGCCGAAGCGATAGCGCTCTGACAAGGTCATGTTCGCCATGTTGTAGACGTTCCGGCTGACGGTCTCGCCGCTGGTCAGGTTGTAGGACGTGTCGGGAAGGCCAAGCACCCAGTGGGCTGCGTCGTCCACGAACGACGTGCGTTCCGATATGGCGTAACCCATGCTGCTCGAGCGCTGGACATCGGTGGGGCGGGCAAAGGCGTCGAAAGCCGATGCGTTCCACGTAAACGTGTCCGGGGATGGATTCGCCGGATCCAGAACGGTTACGCGGCGCGCCATCGGTATCTGCTCGTTGACCAGCGTTGTGTTGGCGCGATACTGAAAGCCGTCTCCCCATGAATGCAGATAGGCACTCGCCCGTCCGTCGGAATTGACGTCGGGATTCACATAACCGTAGCTCGTGCGTCGCCTTACCGCTGTTCCGGGCTGGCCGTCGAAGACTTCTTCACTCAGAAGCTGGGTTTCGGTCCAGTCGTAGCGGTTGCTGAAGGTACTCCGCTCGGCATGGCCGTCCGGATAGGTTACGTCGGTGTAAACCGTGCTCACACACCCGGCGGCGCAGTCATTGCTCCAGCTGGCATTGGGCGCGGAGTAGGCATAGTTCCAAACCAGTCCCGACGACGGTAGCCCCGTACCCGAAAGCACTCGTTGGGTAATAGCCAAATTGAAAGACGCATTCGGAATATCGGCCCAGGTGCCTGCCGTGGTGGGACCCGATGGTTGACCCGGGCCGGCATTGCAGGCCTTCGGCACGTAGGAACGCCCGCGCTTGAGCGGCGTGACGGTGTAACGCGCCGACAAACCGGAAGGGTGCGTTATCGAACCCGAGTAGCTGGCACCCATATTCGTGGGTATGCCGATGTCGGTGCAGCTTCCAACCGTGGTACTCGTGTCGACCACGGCGCGGCTGATCGGATCGAGGCTGTAGTTCCAGCTGCTGCCATCCGGCTGGCGAACGGAGGTCAGCGTGTAACCCAGGCCGGCCGACCTCGCATAGCCGTAGGTCCACGTGCGCGAACCCGAGGCGCCGCCTTGCACGGTAACTGTACTGATCCGCGACGTTCCCGACTCATAGCCGATGGCAACGTGGCGATCCTCCGAGTCGATATTAGTGACGAGATCGCCGCCAGCGTTGTACGTGTACGTGATTGCGTTGCCGAACCGGTCCTCGATGCGCGTGACGAGCATCCTGCCCTCGCGCCGGCTGACGATGTCCTCGGGTCCAGCCGATCCGCCCGCCCGCGTGCTCGCCGGCATGTAGCGATAGGACACATGATCCAGCCAGTACTTGGTGCCGTCAGGCGAGACGGCCAGGAAGCCCTCGAGCTTCGAGTCGTTGCTTGCATGGGCCAGGCATCCGATCGTCCAGTTGCCCTTGGTAAAGATGTTGTAGACGAGACCGTTCACGGTCGGCGTTAGCGCGCCGGTCGTATAGCGTCGAAGTAGGTCCTGGTTACCCTGGCCTGGAATACGCAGTTGATAACCCTGCCACCAGGTAACCGCATCCCAAGACTGATAGCCCTTCGTAGAGCTGACGACGGGCGGCTCACGAAAGTTCGTGCAGATGGCGTTCTGGTTGTCGGCCGCCACCTGCCAGCCGCGTACGTTGGTTTGATTGGCCGTAACGGTCGCTATCTCGGGGAGACTCATGTCCCAGTCCGCGAAGGCGCGATTCTGAAGGTCGGGACGATCCTCCGCGCCGTGCATGAAGAGCTCGCGGCCGACCGTGATTGTCGGCCCACGCCCGCTGACGGAGACGTCGACCTGCTCGAATGAGAGGGAACCATCGTGGAGTCCAATCCGCTCGCCGAAGGGTGTATCACCTAGCGGCTGGATGTCCTCGTTGACCTTGATGAGTTTCTTGTAATCCTCCTCGGGGGTTGCCATGGTCTGCGCCAGAGCGACGGAGGGTAGTAATGGGGCAACCAGGGCTCCGAGCAGGAACAAGGAGGCCAGACGAACGCCGAACCGGCGGCGCCCCCCCTCCGTGCACCGAACACTTCCCGTGATTCCCTGATTCGTTTCATGCCCGGACGGCACGTTGCAGCTCAAATTACGGGCGCCATAAATCTCCGCGCCATGCACGTCCAAACTCATTCCGTGATCCCCTGTGCGCCGGTGCTGGCCGGTACTCGCAATAACTTGCGACACCTTTTCACAAAAGTCAATGAGTCTAGTTCCGAGACCAATGTGGCTCGACGCTTGGTCTAGTGTCCCGCACGGATCGCGCTTAAGCCGCGCCCGCGCGGGCTCTTCCTAAGAGAGTTTTCGCATTAGCAATAACTTACAACTCAGGGATCACACGACCAACGATCGCCTTGGCACAGACGTGTTGCTAGGCGTCGTTATTCGCCCTATCAACCAGAAGTGTTCACCCCAACAGCCTGCACCTCCCCCACTCGTCATGCCGTCGACGATATGGGGAGGACGGCGGCGACCGGATACTTCGGCTCATTGGGATCTCCTCGTGGGAGGCGTAGTGCCCTTTGACGTAATCCAGGTTGCCGACGAAGCGTCAGGAGCAGTCGCCGGAACCCATGAGGCAAGACACCTTCGACGTCTTGCCTCAGGATCCCCGAAGCAGGACATCTTCGATGACGAAGATGTCGTCTGAACCGGACTCTCTCCCCAGTGGCTACGGCGCAGGCGCGACATACTTCGTGTGCAGTCTCGGCTATGTCCGTCGAATAAACCACGCATCACTGCCGTTAAGCCTTACTGCCGGATACGACGTCACTGCGTTGCTTTACGACGCGTAGCAATGTCACTGCGGTGATGTGTTCCGCGATTAGCGGGAAATAGCCCCAAAGAATCAAGTAGCTATCTCAGTGCCAGAGTTAACGTTGCCCGACAGCCGTCAGGGCCTCACGAACCGATAAACGAAGCGATCGGTCTCGCCCTTGATCGAGGGGTCGAAAACCTTGATCGAGTGCGCATCGTCTTCGTTCGCGAGCATGGTGCTCTCCGCGTCGAACACGAAGCCAGCCGCTTCGACCTCCTCGCGGACGGACGCGGGGTCGATCCGATGCATCGACTGGGTATCACTCGTGCCAGCCCCTGAGGTGGCGGCGTGGTCGACAATGACGTAGAACCCACCGGGCTTAAGCTGCTCGTAGACCGCCCGGTTGAACTCAGCCGCCGTCGCGCCCCTCTTCTGCATCAGCGGCGTGTGGAGATCGTGGTAGAACAGGTGCAGCCACAGGACATCCGCTGGTTGCGTTGCGTCCGGCATCGCGACGAGATCCGCCGAGACGGCCTGGACATTCGCCCGGCCCGGCTCCTCCGCCAGCGTCCGCATGCGGTCGACCTGATCCGCTTTTATGTCGACGATTTCAGTCGGCACGAAGCTGTAGACCCGTCCTTCGGGTCCCACGACTTCGGAGAAGATACGCGTCCAGTCGCCGTCGCCTGGGTAAACGTCGATGACAGTGGAGCCCGCATCTACGCGTGCGAACCGGATCAAGTCAGATAGCCTGGATTTGTCGTACATCGGGATCTCCGTTGTCGGCCCGGAAGTGTCCGTCCACGCGGCCCGCGCCATGGCCTGCGTATCAATGTACTCCCGGATGCTCGTCAGTTTGCCGTCCCGGACCGTAATGGCGAAGATCCAGTTGTCCTCGAACGACTTGTTCGTGGCTTTGATCTTTCCCCTGGCAACGCCGACGACGAGGACCCGGTCTCCCTGCGCTACGAATTCTCGCGGCTCAGAGATCTTCATCTCGATCGTCTCTGATTCCTTCTTTACCAGGTCCGCCAGCCCCGCGTGTCCGCGGTACGTTCCGGCAAGCGGCCAGTCTTTGCCCGGGAGGATCCACTCGACGTCTTCGGCGGCCAGCGCCAGCAAGCCCTTCTTGTCGCCGCTACCGATCGCTGCAAAAAAATCCTTCACGACCTGAACATTTTCTTCGATGCTCATCGACTCTCTCCGTTAGCGCGTCAGAGCTGCGCAAGGCCGCCGTCGACGGCGACTTCGCTGGCGGTCATGAAGCTGCTGTCCGACGACGCGAGGAAGGCAGCGGCTGCAGCGATCTCCGACGGGTCGGCCATGCGTAGGAGCGGAGTCATCGAGGCGTAGACCTTCTGGCCCTCCTCGCCTAGCGCCTCCTTCGCGAGATCAGTCGCCGTCGCCCCGGGCGAAAGCACGTTTACCCGGATGCCAGTGCCCTTAAGATCCTCCGCCCACGTGCGCGCGAGGTTGCGCACCGCCGCCTTGCTAGCGCTGTATGCGCTCATGCCCGGGGCCCCCGTCGTACCTGCGCTCGATCCGGTGAGGATGATCGAGCCGCCCTTACCCATCAGCGACAGCGCCTTCTGCACCGTGAAGATCGTGCCCTTCACATTGGTGTCGAAGGCCTCATCAATGTGTTCAGCAGTGATCTTGCCGAGCGCAAGCTGGCTTCCCGCGCCGGCGTTGGCGAAGACGATGTCGAGGGTTCCGCGCTCGGCTTTTACCGCCGCGTAGAGGCGATCGAGGTCGGCTTCATCCGAGACCGAGCCTTTCACCGCGCGGGCATTCGGGCCAAGGTCGGCCACAGCGGCATCGAGCGCTTCCTGACGCCGACCGAAGATGAAGACGAAGGCACCTTCCTCGATGAAGCGCTTTGCCGCGGCGCGGCCGATGCCGGTAGCGCCGCCGGTAATCACAGCGGTCTTTCCGTTGAGTCTGGTCATGATGTGCATCCTTCATTGAAGTCGTATGCAAGCAGGGAATTGCTTGCCTGACGAAAAGAATGCGGGCCTGATAACCTAACGACAAGTATGCACTTTTAGGTAAGTACCAAAATGACAACGCCTACTGAAATCTGCGATTCCGGCTGCGGGCTCAATGCCACGCTCCGCATCATCTCAGGCAAATGGAAACCGCTGGTCCTGTTTTTCCTGCGTGACGGACCAAAGCGTTACGGCGAACTCAAGCGCTTAATTCCGGGTGTGAGCGACAAGGTGCTGATCCAGCAACTGAAGGATCTGGAAGCCGATCAGGTGCTGGCGCGGACCAGCTACAACGAGGTGCCGCCGCGCGTGGATTACGCACTGACGCCGCTCGGTCGCAGCCTTGCCGACGCGATCATGCCACTGTGTGCCTGGGGAACCGAGAACGCGGCAGAAATGGCAGGCATCTTCGCCAAGCGCGACGCTTTGCCCTAGCAGGCTACTGAAAAACGGGTGAGTCGGACCACCCTCAACTCATTTGCTCAGCCAGGCTACGCGTGCGAGAGGTCACTTCATCCCCCGTGTGCAACGTACTCGCAGGCTCGATCAGCAACACCCAGCACTCTTCCTCCGCGACCGGGTTGTGGCGAACACCGCTGGGCACGGTCAGGAAGTCGCCTTCCTTCAGATCGACAGCGCCATCCTCGAACTCCATGCGCAGCGATCCCTTCACGATGTAGAAGAGCTCGTCCTGACCGTTGTGTGCGTGCCAGACGAGTTCGCCCTTGATCTTTGCCGCCTTGAGTAACTGGTCGTTCACCTGACCAATCACCTTGGGCGACCAGTAGTCGTGGATACGATCGAAGGAGGCGGCAAGTGCGGTGGGAGAAAACATGGTGAATGCCTGCGAATAGTCCGGTGATGTGTGCCTAGACTCGCACACTGCCGTCCCGCTCTGCGACACCGATTCGTTTGGCTGTTTTCTACGGCACAGGAGCGACACGGGGCCGTGCGTAACTATCGCCATCCAGCGAATGCGACGAAACGCCTCCACCCAAGAAACGCTGCCCAAGAACCCTCAGCAACGGCCTCTCCAGCGCGTGGAAGCTGAGCAACCCACAACCCAGGCCTATCGCGACCATGAGGACGGTGAGCGCGGCCGAATTCACGACGCCCACCCAACCGAAGCGCGCGAACGTTTCCGCTACGGCACGGAACACGACGACATGCCACAGGTAGATGGAGAACGATGCGTTCCCGAGGTACTGCAGCACGCGCGGCATGATCCATCGTTGGCGAAGCTCAAGCACGACCAGCCCGTAGATGAGGATCGCCGCCGGGATTCCCAGACAGATCACGTGGCCAGTGAAGGAACGCGACACGGCCACCAGTCTGCCGAGCTGAGCCTCATTCATGGCGAACAGGCTGGGCCGCTGAAACCATGTGCCGATAGCCATCCAGATGACAGCGCTTACCAACAACGCACCGTGAAATCGGCGGAAACCGCGGTCGACGAGCTTGGCGACGGCGATACCCAGCAGAAACTCCAGCAACAACGGGGAAAACAGGAAGTCCAGCGGTTTCGCCCATGGCACCCACCAGCCCAACACACTCGCACAGCCAACCAGGGCGAACCAGATCGCCATACCGACCATGGCCCGCCTCGCGAACAGCGTCAGGCTAAGCGCGACCATGGCGTAGAAGTAGACTTCAAAGGTCAGTGTCCAGGCGACGGAGACGCGAGCGTTAGGCAGGTTGTCCATGAGCGTGAGTAACGGGAACAGCGGCTCGGGCCGCGGCGCCATGGGCAACGCCCAGGCCATGATCAGGCACGACGCGCCGAAGACAATCCAATAGAGCGGGTAGATGCGGATGAACCGCTTCATCGCGAACGCATAGATTGCTGGTCCCCTCCCGACGATGTCCATGCTGGAGATCGACCGTTGCATCACGTGGTAGATGATGAACCCGGAGATCACGAAGAAGATATCGACGCCCACTCCTCCGACAAAGGAGAACGGCTTTGTCCATGGCGTGCGCGTCGGCTCGAGATTCTGGAAGATATGGCACGAAACGACCATCAGCGCAGCGAGAGCGCGCATGCCCTGGATATTGCGAAAACTCATGCCTGGCGATGCCTGTCGATGGGTGAAACCCGTCGCAAGGGACGCGGGGTTTCACCCAATCTAAGCGCGCAGGGAAGCCTTGGTCAATGAACTGGTTTCGGCATCTAACCATCCGAGAAATACAGGTATTCGATGCAACCTCAAGGCGCCGAACAGGCACCCACGTCACGGCTCATTGTCTCCCGGTCGATGTCAGCAAAGACCTGGGAAGCGAGCGGCGTCCAGGACGTCCATTCGTGGATACCGGGTCCGGTGATGACATGTTTCGGCGGAACGGCGGGTGTCAACAGCGCCATGTTCGGCGCAAATTTGTCCCTGTCACCGTACGCCAGCCATACACGCTGGTCTCCGCCAGGGTGGCTCGACCAGGCTTTTGCCCGGCGCCACATCTGAGACTGCCAATTGTCAGGCCCCGGCGTGGCGGCCGGCGGTGCTTGCCAATGGCTCAATCCGCCTGCCTTGCGCACCTCGTCAAGCACGCGGCGATCTCCAAGGAAGGGAGCGAGCAGCACGATCCCGTCGACTTCGCACGGAAAGGTCGCGTCGTAAAGAAGGGCTCCCATGCCGCCAAGCGACGCGCCGACAATCCACACCTGCCGGTAGCCCTTCTCACGCGCGGCCCGGACAATCTCGTGCAGCTCGGGCATCGCTCGACCATCTTTGTAGTAACCGATCGTCATCTCGATCAGAGCCACGTCCGCGTCCGGCCATTCCTCACGAATGGCCCGCCCGATTCCTCCAGCCTCCAGCGACTGAAGGTTGTCGGCTATACCGGGAAGCACCAGCACCATGCGTTGCGATGCCTGTGGGGCCGTCACGAGACGTACCGCCGGAGGACGCGACGTGTCGCGCACGGGATAGCACGCGGTGAGCGCCAGTGCGACCGCGACCACGGCAATGCGACCGAAACGCTTCATCGGGCAGGAAAGCCGGGAACGGTGGCTTTACCGGTAGCGGGCCTGGCGAACAGAAAACCCTGCTGCAGCACGATCCCCAGGTCCACCAACGCCGATGACTCATCGGCAGTCTCGACTCCCTCGCCAATCACGCGCACGTCAAGGTCATCGCATAGCTGGCTTACGTGCCGCACGATGCGTTGACGCACCTTGTCCGTATCGATCGAACGAATAAGGCCTATATCCAACTTCAGCAGGTCAGGCTGGAAATCCGCCAGCAGGTTCAGCCGTTGCGCCGCGGCCAAGGTCGTGCGCAGGCAATGCTCGGGGTTGTAGACGGCATTGGGAAGAAAGTTGATCGAGACCATGGCGGGTAGCTGAGCCTCAACGGCACACTCCAGGGCCCTCACCCTGCACTTTTGGTCGAAGGCATATTGGTTGTTCGCATCGACCGAGGCGAGGACATCCGCAGCGGACGCGCCGTCCGCCCCACGAACCAGTGCCTCATGCGCGAAAACCGTTTGCCCGACGGCGTCCACGATGGGCTGGAACGCCATCGTGATGGCACCGGCGAAGGCTTCGCCATTTCGACACGCACCGCACGAGTCCCGCTCACCCATCGCACCCTCCAACGTCTCACGAGTCTGGGCCCATCATGCCGACTTTGCCGTGGGGCGGCGTGACGAGCGCCTAGACGTTTCGACTCGTTACTTTTTATGTCTCGCCAGTGGCAGAACCTTCTCGCGGAGCACCTTGTACTCAGCGTCCACGACTTCCTGGTCCTGCAGGCGCATCCGTGGAAATCGAGAGCGGTGCCCACAGAATAGCTGCCAGCCCAAGAGCCAGCGCGATGAATCTCGTCACAGTACATTCCCCCTGTCATGGCGGATACGCCATCTGGCAGGAAATATAGCGTGAACCGTAAGCTGCCATCGGTACCTTTACTCTGTGGACCGAACCACCCGCGCGAGTATCATCGAAGGAACTCCGTCTACGCACCGGTGAAGACGCTCGTGGAAACCTTCGATGTAGTGGTGATTGGAGCCGGTCCCGCCGGTATCAGCGGTGCGGTGGCCGCCGGATTCATGGGCGCGCGTACCCTCCTGATCGAGCGGGAGGCACAGATCGGCGGTGCGGGCATCAACACCGGCACGATCCCGAGCAAGACCTTGCGCGAAACCGCCCTGGCGTTATCGGGCATCCGTTCCCGCCGCCTCTATGGCGTCGATCTGTCGCTCCGGCGCGAAGCCACGATCGCGGATTTCACGCACCATCGCGATAACGTGATGCTCGGCGAGCACAGGCGCGTGGGTCACCGCCTGGACGGCCTGGCCGTCCAGCGACGCGTCGGATCGGGCGCCTTCGTCGATGCGAACAAGGTTTGCATAACAGGCCCGGGGAATGAAACCGAACGGGTGCGCGGCGACATTATCCTCATCGCCACGGGCTCGTCACCGTTTCGGCCTGCCGAATTTCCTTTCGAACATCCCCACGTGCACGACTCCGACGAGATCCTCAACATCGAGTCGGTGCCACGCGTGCTGGTGATCGTCGGCGCCGGCGTCATCGGATGTGAATATGCCTCGACATTCTGCGCCCTCGGCACCACCGTGCATCTCGTCGACGGAAGGTCGTCACTGCTACCCTTCATTGACGCCGAGATCTCCAGCGCCCTCACGACGGCCCTGACCGCGCTGGGTGTACACCTGCATCTGGGCGAACGTGTCGCGCAATGCGTCACCCATGACGATGGCAAGGTCGAGGTGATACTGGCATCGGGTGAGTCACTGGCCTGCGACGATGTACTGGTCTGTTCCGGGCGGACCAGCAACACCGAACGATTGAACCTTGGCGCCGCAGGCATCGCCCCTGGGCACCGTGGCCTGATCGATGTCGACGAGAATTTCCGCACCACGGTGCCCCATATCTACGCCGCAGGCGATGTGATCGGCGCACCGGCTCTCGCCGCGACGGGTATGGAGCAGGCCCGTGCCGCCATGAACCGCGCCCTCGGATCGGACCTCAAACGCGACGTCGCCTCGCTACTGCCCACGGGCATTTATACGATTCCCGAGATCGGCTCCATCGGCGCGACGGAAGAATCGCTTCGCGCGGCAGGCGTCGACTACATCGTGGGCCGCTGGCGGGCCGCCGACACACCGAGGGGATGCATCCTCGGCGACGACCACGGCATGATCAAACTACTGTTCCGGCGTGACGACATGAAGCTCCTCGGAGCGCACGTGATCGGTGAACACGCCACCGAGACCGTGCACATCGGCATGATCGCCATGCTTCTCGACGCCGGCGCCGACCTCTTCAACCGCGCCTGCTTCAACTATCCGACGCTTGGAGACCTTTACAAGTACGCGACTTACGATGCGTTGATCCAGACGCGAACATCGCGGGAAGTCGTGGTGCAACCGGCAAAGTAGCCGGAAAGCATGGCGCGCCCAAGATCCACAGGGCGCCCAACGCGCGCTGTTGGCCGCTCGCCGCCTTAGTCGAGATTCATCGTCACCGAATCAGCGGCAATTACTACGCCTCCCCCAAGGAGCCCATTCGTCGTAAGACGGAGGGTTGTTTCGCTACTTGACGCACGACGTGATCGATGCGGTCGAATCCAGCGGCCGTAGCGGCTGAGACCAGGCTCCCCCTGCCTCAGCCATCGATGCGAGCGTCGCCTTCCCCACCACGCCGTCGGGACGCAGCCCGTGATCGTGCTGAAAGGTCTTCACAGCGAAATCGGTACCGGGACCAAACGCCAACGGCATCACCTCTATCCCCCAAGCGAACAACCCCGTTGTGCTCCTTGTCATGAGCCTACGGAGACTTGCCTTCGGCCAGTGCGATCCCGGCTCGCAGTGTAGGACCGTGACCCGTCTGGATGAGCTTATCGGCATACGACCTGTCGGTGGCATATCCCGCTTTCGCCATAGCCGCGGCCTCCTTTTCCAGATCCCCCTTCACACCCGGGTCGAAGAGACCCGCTTTCGCGTACCGAGGATTATCGGCCAGGAAGTTTCCTCGATCCGCCACCGAGTCCGCGTACGACTAGTGTGAAATCGCTACCGGAACGCTGGTCTTGAATGGCGTGCGTGTGTCGGCTGCGTCACCCCTCGTTGCCCATTCTCCGGTTACAACGATTTTTCCGTCTTCAATCGGACTGGACGAGGGCATAGATAGACTCGCCGGCTGCTACGCAGTGCGACGCACGATTCTGGTACCAACCGGGACGCACAGGAATCGGTGTACTCCAGCGTATTTTGTGTGATGCCAACCTTACCGGCGACGGAAGTTCTTCGGGCCGTGGCCATATCAGCTAGCACGCAGCCGCACCATTCTTCGCCGCCAAAGTCATCTGTCCATCCCCTTCTCCCAACACATCCGAGCATGCGCCTGCGCCGTGCACTGCACGCCCATATGCATCAGCGCGCCGATCGCCTCCATGCCATGCGCCACACGTTGGCAGTCCAACGTATCAGCTTCATGGATGAAGTCGGCAAGTAGCCGCGTGAGGCTGCGGGCGTATTGAAGCCATTCGGTGGCTTCGTTCATCAGGTCGTGTGACGTGGCTTCGGGGTCAATGTGGTAGTGGAATCCGGGGTGGGTGCTGTGACGTTTTGTTGTGGCCATGACGTTCTCCTTGCCTGCCGCCCCCGTATCCAGGTGCGACACGCCACGCATCGCGCAGCGTGCCGCGGATCTAACGGATTCGCGGGTTCATCGGCTGCCCGTGTCCGGACGCCGTGCGGCTTGATTGACGAAGTGTGTTGCGACGGAAAGCAGCGCCTGTTCTCGGGTCCACACGGCGGCGCGCCGTGTTGCTCGGCCGAGAAAAAACTCAGGGTTGCGGCTGCCGCCGCGGTTCTTCAACCGTGTCTGCGGGGAATGCAGAGCGCCCGGTGACCGATGGGGGTGTCGCCGGGGGGATCCGGCGGGCGAGCGGGTACCGTATGATCGGTGTTAGCCATATCAACTTATATCCAGTTGGTTTTGGTTAGCGGTCCAGGGGTGCGCTAACACCTCTGGGCCGCGCTTCTCACCGCATAGAGCGATGGTTGCCTGCGCAGCATTCACAGCGACGACGCAGGCAACGGAATCACCGTATCAAAACAACTTGAAGTTGTCTGTAGGCGTCGCTACCGATTCAGGGCTGACCGTTTGCTCGAATCGTCGCTTCGTTGATCGCCCGCACCCTGCCCTCATCCACCTTCTCGACCTTGCGATCGTAGGTGTAGAGACCATTGTGCTCACCTTCGACATCGGTGATCTGCGTATAGACGCTGCCCGACACACCGATGCCCGGGCCCTTGTCACGCAACACGGCGGTGTTGGCGACGTAGCCATCGTTTAATGCGGCGTTGTCTTTCACGTCGCCATACGGATTGATCGCGGTGTTTGGCCAGATGTGGCCGGGAACGCCGAGTGTCAGGCCACCGTGCTCGCCATCCATCGAGGCTCGCGTCGCATCAGGAGCGGGCAGACCCGGGCCCTGGTAGTCATGGATGTCGATGAGATCGCCCGCGTGTGGATCGCCCTTGGTGTCGCAGCAATTGGCACCGCTACGCGCATTGACCAGGCGTGAGGGGTCGAGCTTCTTGATCTGCGCGGCGAGTTCGGCGGCGGCGGGAATGCTCCACTGCCCCCACCCCTCGTTGAACGGAATCCAGCCGATGATCGACGTCTCGCCCTTGAGTTGCTCGACAATGGCAGAGACGTCCTTGCGGAAGCCCGCCTTGTCGGCGTCGCTGAGCTTCTCGTTATGCCCGTTCGGCAGCGCCGGCATGTCCTGCCATACCATCAGGCCAATGCGATCGGCCCAGTAGTACCAGCGTGCCGGTTCCACCTTGATGTGCTTGCGAATGGTGTTGAAACCCAGGTCCTTGGTTTTCTGGATGTCGAACTTCAGTGCCTCGTCGGTGGGTGCGGTATGGATGCCGTCCGGCCAGTAGCCCTGGTCCAGGGTGGCCAGCAGGAAGGTCGGCTTGCCGTTCAACACGATCCGGTTGAGGCCGCCCACCTTCGCGATACCGATGGTGCGCAGGCCGGCGTAGCTGGTCACCTCGTCGCGTTGCTTGTCCTGCTCGAGCGTGGCCTTGAAGGTGTAGAGGAAAGGATCCTGCGGGCTCCAGAGCCGCGGATGCGCAATCGTCAGCCGCAGCGGCGTGCCGACCGGGCCTTTCGCTTCGCCCACCGGCTTGCCGTCCGCATAGGCGGTCACTCGGAGAGTGGCGCCAGCGTCGCTGCCCTGTAGCTTCGATGTCACCGTGAAGCCATCCAGGCTCGCCACTGGCGTGAAGTCCAGTTGCGCCAGGCTGGTCGCCGCCACGGGCTCGAGCCACACCGACTGCCAGATGCCGGAAGCTGCGGTGTAGAAGATGCCCTCCGGCTTCAGCCGCTGCTTGCCGACCATCACGTTGGCGCTATCCACGGGTGCGTGGACAGCGACGACGATTTCCTGCGAGCCACTGGGACGAAGTGCCTGTGTGATGTCCGCACCGAAGGACGTGTAGCCGCCTGTATGCCGCGCTACTTCCTTGCCGTTGACGTAGACCGTCGCGTCCTGCGCTACCGCGCCGAAGTTCAGGCGCACGTGTTTGCCTTGCGCGGTATACGACGCCGGGATGTCCACCAGACGGCGGTAGACCATGAAGTCGGCGTGCTTCTGCACGCCGGAAAGCACGGACTCGATCGGGTACGGCACGAGCACCTGATCGTTCAACGATTTGCCGAACGACGGTGTGCCCTGCCCGTCTGTGGCGGCGTACTGCCACAGGCCGTTGAGGCTCATCCATTGGGGGTGGTCGAGGGATGGGCGGGCCAGTTGGGGGCGGGGGTATTCGGGCAAGGCGTTGGTCGGCGAAACCGCTGAGGTCCATGGTGTTGCCAAGGGGGCCGACTTGCCGTTCCAGACTGCTGAATTGTCTGACGCTGCCATGGCTGTGGGAGCGGTGCCCAGGGCGATGGCGATGGCGAGCCAGGTTTGTGGGTTGGCTACTTTGGGCCATCGCCGCTGAAGCGGCTCCCACAGATTACGCTGCTCCGACGCTGTTTTTGCGGTGTTCTTCATTCGTGGTCCTTAATGCGTTGCGCTCGACATGGAGGCCGGCGCGTCGTGCGGGTCGGTGCCCCAGGTCTTGCTGGGCTCGGGGCCCATGGTCAATTCAAGGGTAGCGCCGTTGGCGATGTCGGCATGGCTGAACCAGGGTTTGGTCCAGGGCTTGCCGTTGAGCGTGGCGGACTGGATGTACATGTTCCGCTCGGAGTTGTTGCGCGCGACGATCTCGAAGACCTTGCCGTTGCCCAACCGCAGGCGGACGCGGTCGAAGATGGGGCTGCCGATGATGTAATCGGGCGTGGCGGGATCGACCGGGTAGAAGCCCATGGCGCTGAGCACATACCACGATGATGTCGAGCCCTGGTCGTCCATGCCGGGGTAACCGTAGCCGGTGGCGTCGCTACCGTACAGATCGGCGAGGATGCGGCGTGTCAGTGCCTGCGTCTTCCAGGGCTGGCCGCTCCACGCGTATAGATACGCGGCCTGCTGGTCCGGCTGGTTGCCCTGCACGTACTGACCGATCACGCCCGTGCAATCGCGGCAGATGCCCTTGGGCGCGTAGGGGGTACTGAAGAACGTGTCGAGCTTGGCATTGAAGGCGTCGCGTCCGCCGAGCAGGTTCATCAGGCCCTGCACGTCGTGCGGCACCAGCCAGAGCGTGGACCAGCCCGAGCCTTCCTTCATCATGAAGTTGTAGTACGGCTCAGCGGGGTCAAACGGCGAGATCCACTTGCCGTCCTCGGTGCGGCCACGGAAGAAGCCTACCGAGGGATCGAACACGTTGCGGTAGTTCGCGGCGCGGCGCTGGAACATCTCGGCATCGTCTTTCTTGCCGACGCGCCGGGCGAGATCGGCGAGCGCGTGATCGTCCCAGGAATACTCCAGCGTCGTGGCGACGCCGGCCTTGCCGCCGGCATAGGGCGGGCTCGGATTGCCCGGGGGAACGATGTCGGAGATCCAGCCGTTCTTGTCGTATTCGGCGAGGTAACCGCGCGGTCCCTTCGGATCCGTCGCGTTCTTGCGCAACACCTCGTACGCGCCGGCGTAGTCGAACGGTATACCGCGCTGCATGGCGCCGTCGTAGAGGAACACGGCGTGGTCGCCATGGAACGAGGTGTTCATGTACCCGTGTTCGCGCGCCCGCTCCAGCTCGGAACGCATGATGTCCTGCACGACCTTCGGCTGGAGCAGCATCAGCAACGCGATCTGGTTGCGGCCGGTGTCCCAGTACGGCACGGGGCTGTAGAGATCGTACGCGGCAACTTTGAGCTGGCCCTTGGCATCCGTGTACTGCTCGCCCTTGCGCGCGACAACGCGCGGGCTGGCAAAGGAGTGATAAAGCGTCGAGTAGAACAACGTGCGCTGCTTCGGCGTGCCACCGGTGACCTCGACACGATCGAACAGCTGGGCCCACGCGGCGCGCGCCTTGGCGTGCACGCTATCGAAGTCCCCGTCCGCCGCATGCAGCCGCTGATCGGCTTCGTCGGCACTGTGGCCGTGGGCGATCCTCACCAGTACCTGGTCGCCGTCCTTGGTATCGAAGGTGACATAGGCACCCGCATAGTTGCCCGATACCTTGCGCTGACCGGTCTGGATGTCCTCGTGACCGAGACCCTCTCCCTTGTCGCTGACATTGGCGTGGAACGTGCCAAAGGCGGCGAAAGGACGCGAGAACTCCGCGACGAAGTACGGGCCGTCCGCGTCGTGGTTGCCGTGGCTTCCCGTATCGACACCGCGGATCGTGCGATCGCCGACGACTTCCACGTCACCACCCGCGCGACGAAGGTTGACCACCACGTTCGAGCGGTGGCTGGCCGGGAAGGTGAAGCGCATCAGGCTGGTCCACTGCGTTACCGTCAGTTCGGCGCGGGTGTGGAACGTGGCGAGATCGACAGCGTAGTAACCCGGCGATGCCTTCTCGGTCGATTTGTCGTAGTACGACGCGGCGTAATCCGGCGGCACGGTCCAGTCGCCCACCACCGGCATGATCATCGGCGCGGCGCGTGCACCATACGTCGAGCCACCACCGGTGAAACCGATCATCGCCGGGCGCCCATAGGCGTAGGCCACGGGAACACCCGTGGCGAAGCTCAGGTCGGCATTGATGTTGACCGGCGCCGCATCGGTCGAGCTCTGCGGCAGGCTCGCACCTGGCGAGGTCATGCCCGAGTACAGCGGCTCGCCCGGCGGCGGTGCGTTGCCGATGAACTCTTGCTTATCCAGTGGTGCGGTGCCGACCAGCGGGTTGGCTTCGTCGACAGCCGCGGTGGCGGCGACGGCTTGTTTGTCCTTTGCGGCATGGACGGCGCCGACGGCGCCGACGGCGCCGACGGCGCCGAGCGCAACGACAGAAAGGGCCACCGCGAGCGCGCGGTGGCGGTAGATACGTAGCTGAGGGGGATTCATCATGTTTTCCTGGGGACGGAAACGAAAGCGGGGTCGGGCTTGTCGCCCGACCCCGCTGGACTTTCTTTAACCACCATCACCGAACTTGTACGTGATCCCTACGTAGTACTGGCGTCCTGCATATTCGAGGCTGACCAGTCGTGCCGTCGTGTCGCTGCCCAGGTACTGGTGCGGCGTCGACTTCGACAGGTTGATCACCGATGCGGTCACCACGAAGTGCTTGTTGAACTCGTAGTCACCGTTCAGGTCGATCTGGTGATACGGCGCCGAATAAATCGGCAGGCCGGCCGCCAGACCCTGCATGGTCCGTCCGGTGAAGTTGTCACTGGCGCGAAGCAGCAGGCCGTTCTTTTCATAGAACACCGACACATTGGCTGCGTACTTCGCGCTACCGATCAGCTCGGACTTGCCGACCTGCGTGTCGCCCAGGGAAACCGGGGTTTCCGTGGTGTGATTGAGCGTGTAGTTGGCGATGTAACCGAAGCCATTGTCCCAGGTGTGCTGGGTGTAGAACTCAATGCCCTTGGACGTGCCCGAGCGGCCATTGGCATTGGTGCTGTACTGCATGAAGTTCGTCGGCGTACCGTTAACGTCGACACTGATGTTGTTGACGGTGACCGGTACGACGAAGTTCTTCACCTTCTTCTGGAACAGATCGATACCAACCACCGAATGCGGTGCGTAGTACCACTCGGTCGCCAGGTCGAACTGGGTCGCTGTGAACGGCTTCAGGTCTGCATTGGCGCCGCTGCCGTACCAACCCGGCAAGGGGGCACCGAACTGCTTGCGATCGTTGTAGTACTCCTGGGTGTTGTTGGTGAGGCTGCCCAACTGGGCCAGGTCGGTGTAGTTGGCGCGAGCCAGCGCCTGCGAGCCCGCGGCGCGGACCACGACGTCATCCAGGACGTTCCACGCGATATTGAAGCTCGGCAACGCCTTGTTGTAGCGCTTGCGCGTGGAGCTGTTCTCGAACGTCTGCACGACCGCCTGCTCGCGCGGCTGGTACTGGAAGTCGCCCGGTGCGCAGGCACCGCCGGCAATATTCTGGCCGGTGGTCGGGCAGATCAGGATGTTGCCACCGCCGTCGTGGTAGTACACCGCGTTGTTGGTGGTGATCTCGTTGGCGACGGTCAGGTCCTGCCCCGTGCTGACAAAGCGCAGGCCCACGTTGCCGCGGATCGTACCGGTGTCGAAGTTAGCCTGCACATAAGCCGCGGCGATCTTTTCCTGGATCGACGACTTGTCATCGGGGTGGTTGTAGAGCACCCGGTCGTAGGTCTGGTTGAGATAGTTGTAGTACGCCGGGTAATTGATCGCCGGGAAGGTGCTGTCGCTGTAGGCCTCGTTGGTCCCGTCGAGCGAGTTCGCCTGGAGGAAGCCCGCCGGCAACTGGCCGGCATTGGGATCGCAGGTCTGAAACTGCAGCGTCGTGCCCTTGCAGTACCAGCGCTGCTCGTTGTTCGTCTGCTCAGCGTGATTGTCGCGGTACTTGAACCCGAACTGCAGCGACTGGAACCAGGTGGAATCGAAGGCCCAGGTGAGATCGGCCTGGGCGAAGTTCTGCGAGTTGCTGGTATTGACCATGTTCGAACCGGTCGAGCCCAGATCCACCTGCCCCGCGCCAGCCAGCATGTTCTGCAGTACATCGGGCGAGGCCGTGAGTGTCGGCTTGCCACCCAGCGTCCATGCGGCACCATCGCTACCATCCACCCACTGGCCGTTGACGAAGTTGCGCGGCTTCGCCGCCATGGACAACTGCACCGACGGGCCGCCCGTGGCCCAGGTACGGCCGACGTTGAACGAGCCGCTGAGACTGCCGCCGTTGTCCCACTCACCTTCGAGGTTGAGGGTCTGCGAGGTGGCCTTCTCGACGTTGTAGCTGCCATTCAGCCACGGAATCTCCGTGGAGCAGGTATCGACGGCCTGTCGCGCCGCACCGGTGACCGGGTTGGTCAGCGAGTTACAGCCCACGCCGGCGGGCGGCAGCACATAATTCGCGCCGGTGACAATGGTGTGCGACGGATCGAACGTCAGGCCGTTGGGTGCGAGCAACCTGCCCTGCTGATCCGCGTAATTGCTGTTGCTCGGCAGGCCCCACTCGGGCACTTCCAGCGTGTTGGTGATCTGGGTCTGCTGGCGCTGGAAGCGGAAGTAGTTACCCGTCAACAGCAAATGGTCGCTGGGCTTGAACTGCATGGTCGCCTGGGCGCCCTTGGTCTTCAGGTCCAGCTCGTTGCGACTCGTGGAAAACTGCTGCGGCATCCAGTAGCCCGAATCGACGTTGCCAGCCTGATCGACGACACCGCCGCCCGACCACAGGTCGAGATTGGGCGCCACGTCGGGACCGTACGGCCGGCCATGCACGTCCGTCGGCGGCGCGGTACACGTGGCCTGGCTGGTACAGTCATTGCTCCACCAGTGCCAGCTGTCGGCCTTGGCGGTGTAATCGATATCGCGACGCTTCTGGTACGAACCGGCGACGAGGAAGCCAAACGTCTCGTCCTTGTTCTTCCACGACCACAGGGCCGAGGTCTGCGGCGTCTTCTTGCTGCTGTTGTCCGAGCCCGCTCCATTGAGGGACACGAAGCCGTCGTTCGCCTTCATTTCCAGCGGACGGCGCGTGTGCAGGTCCACATTACCGCCGATGCCGCCTTCGTCCAGGCGTGCCTCGAGGCTCTTGTAGAGCTTGATCTCGGAGAACATGTTCGCCGGCATCAGCGTGTAGTTGAACGAGCGCGTCAGGCCGGCCGAGGTATCGGCCGAGGCTACGTAGTTGCCGTTCAATTCGGTCAGCGTCAGCTCGGGCGCCAGGCCACGAATGCTGACCGTCTTGCCTTCGCCCGATTCGCGGCTGATGACCACGCCAGGCACGTGCGCCAGCGCATCGGCGATGTTCTTGGCGGGGAACTGCGCGATGTTCTGCGCGTTGATGACTTCGACGATGGAATTGGCGTCACGCTTGTCCAGCACGTTCTGGTCGATGGACTGGCGGTACGTCGTGACGACGACGGCGTCCATGTTGGTCGTACCAGCCGCCGTATCGTTGGCCTGCTTATCTGCCTTCTTGTCCTTGTCGTCTTTCTTTACCGTTGAGCTAGTGGTCGTTTGTGCCGGCGCAGACGCTGTCGTGGTGACGGGCGTGGATGTTTGCGCGAAGGCTGCCGTTGGTACCCCCAGATACCCGACGAACGACAAGGTGGCTGTGGCGAGCGCGGCACAAAGCGGCTTGCGCTTAAGCATATGTGGCAGATAAGTCATTTCTTTTTATTTCCCTCAGTGGTGTGCGCCCTTATGGATCCGGCGCGATGGTCCCCCGTTACATCACTGCTGCAGATGTGCGCTATTGCTGCATGCGTCCTCCCTATACCTGCATTTCAATCGATCTAAACTTTGACCGGTCAACGGGCGCGTAGCTCATTGACGATGGATGTTTCACTTCCCCGGATGCGCCGCGGGGAGGCTCGCTACACGAAACTCAAGGCAGCGCTAGCCGTTGCTGCCTGCGTCGATTGACGAGAGGCAACGTAGTGATGGAAAGCGGTGTTCCCCGCCTACTGACTACTAGGGGGAATTCGGCGGCAACTCTCCGGGCCGCGGAAAACAGTCTCCATGGGCAAGGTCTCGCGCGCTTCGCGCGGGCTTGTGCTCATGGACGTACAGGTGGTGCTTGGTTTCATGTGGCGGCTTCCCCTTCCCCTAGACAGGCCCGGCAGGAAGCAGCAATGTCCCGGGCGGCGCATGACGCGCACATCCCTCTGCCCTCCCCACCCCAGTCCAAACCGTTGGCATCTTTCGCGGCTTGGATCGATCTAAATCCCCTGGGGACAGATTAAGACGCTAAAGCGGGAAGGTGTCACGCTGCGGTGCAAAAATCTTAAGCCGGCTGGTTATATTCGCAACGACAGGCTGGGCCGCCGTTGCGGCGACCGATGTTGACCGGGAAGGGAAATCACGACGTCGTCCATTACCAGAGACGACGCGTGCGCGTGATCGAGCGAGCGATCACGCGCACGCGCACGCGGAGCGAACCCTGAGACCTGCGCGCAGGAAGTCGTTAGGGGGAACGGTTACGCTGTAACTGTGGGTTCAACACCCGAGCCATAGATCGCATCGAGTTCGTCGAGGCGCGCGCGCCAGACGGCATTCGGTTTAAGGGCCTGCGCGGGCGGAATCACAAGCGTTTCCTGTCCGGTGTACTCAGCGGAGGTGAAATCACGCAGTGCCACGCGCTGGATGTGCGGCCCTTCAACCGGCAGTGTCGGCGCGCGATAGACGATGACCTCGTGGTCGGGCGAATAGTCCTGGCATAACCTTTCAACCAACAGTTCCCGATACGCGTCCGGCGTTTTGAATCGGCCAAGGGAGCGATCACCGACGACACCGAGCTGCCAGAGGATCACGTGGCTCGTCGTATCCAGGTTGCGCTCGAAGAACAGTAGCTGGCTGGCCTCGAGATGCTGGCAGCCGAAGCGGGCCGGATCGATGCCGAGATCGGCATACAGGCAGTCTTCGGCGGATATGCCAGGCTCCATATAAGCCTCGTAGCCTTCAGCGCGGGCGACCTCGATCACCTTATGCGGCGACCAGGCGAAAATGCCCGGGTGACCGTAGAACACGGCGCAGACCCGCTTCCCGGCACGCACTTCAGCCATCATCACCTCGACCCATTCACGATAGGTCTTCATGCGTGACTTGCCCGGACGGTAGTACGGCTGGAGACTGCGGACCTCCGGATTCAGGCGTTGTAGCCAGAGCTCCACGACGTGGTCCGAGAGTGCAGCGAAGACGACGTCCGCGGTCTCGATATAGCTGCGCGCAATCGGCGTCAGGTGGGAACCCAAGGTAATGCCCATGCCAACGGAAGTGATGCTGCCGCGGCGGGCTTCAGTCGATACCGGATCAGATGTATTCATAGACTCATAGTATGCAAAGGTAATTGTGACGAACGCGCACCGTCGTCCCCGTCGCCATCGATGACGACGCGGTTACGCCCCATGTGTTTCGCCTGATATAGCGCGGCATCCGAGGCACGGCACAGTCGCTGTAAGTCGTAGCCTGCGCTGTCGGTACTGGCCAGACCGATGCTGGCCGAGACGGAAATCACCAGGCCGTCCATAACCAGCGGTGATGCCGTGAGCGCCAACCGGATTCTCTCGGCGACCACGCTACCCTGCAATCGCGGCGTATCCACCAGCAACATGCCGAACTCCTCGCCACCGAGGCGCCCGAGCAGATCGGCACGGCGCAACTGTCCTTTGCAGATCGCGACAGCGTGCTTCAGCACAGCATCGCCCAGGGCGTGCCCGTGCGTATCGTTAACCTGCTTGAAATGATCCAGGTCAAGAAAGACAAGGCAGCCGTCGCCGGATCGCTTTTCAAGGACCTGGAGTGCGCGAACGGATTCGCTCATGAAATGCTGATGATTGAAAATTCCAGTGAGTCCATCGCACGACGACAACCACTTGAAACGAAGCTGTGAACGCTTGATGCGTACCATCCAGAAGACGATCGAAAGAAGAACGAGGAACATCACCACGATATAGAGACGACTCGTCTCCACGGCCTTGGCATCCAACGCCTGCTGGAGCCGCAGAATGCGATTTTCCTTGCTCAGGCCCTCGGTTTCGAGCTTCTCGGCGCGAAAGTGCTGATTGGCCGCCTCATAGGCCGCATTCCTGACGTTCGCATCGCGCAGGTAGCCTTGGTCCTGGACGACGTAGTGTTCGTAGTAATCCAGCGCGCTGGCATCGTGCCCCTGTGCCTTCTCAATCGAGTACAGCACCCGGTAAGCGAAGCGCAGCGCCTCGTTGACGTCACCAACGTGGTTCATGGCAACGACCTCAAGCGCGGCTCTGCGTGCTTCGCTGGCGTTGCCCATTTGCTCGTAGATTCGGGCGCGTGCACTGGCCAGATCGATGAGATGTGGAAAGTACTTGCTTGCCTGGATGGCAGGCGTGAGCCGACGGACGGTCGCCAGCGCCTCGATCAGCTTGTGTTCGCTCAGCAACCGATCCACCAGGATGAGTGAGGCGGCATTGGCGAAAATCGGCTGGCGGTCCGCAGTGCAGGCGTCTATTGTCGCCATCAACTCCGGGCTGCTAGCTGTCAGCTGGCGGGACCCCTCGAGCGCGACGACTTTCTGCGCCATGCCCGGGCAGGGAGATTGGCCGGCCGGCGTCGCGCTCAACATCATATCGGCATACTTCAGTGCCTGCTCCGGCTGGCCCGCATACGCAAGCATCTGCGACAGGTTTGCCAACAATATGAATCGGGCCTGCGGATCAGTCACCACATCCAGGGTGTCCGCCGCGCGGGTCGTCATGGCGTAAGCCTCCGCGTACTTCCCCCGGCCGGTCAGGTTGTTCATCAGCATGGCGCTCGCGCGAACGCCTACCGGATCATCGTCCGACTCCCCCATGACTTCCTGGAAAGCCGTGGCCGCTTCAGGATAGCGTCCCTCGTAATTGGCCTCCCAGCCATCGAGGTAGCGCAGATACCGCTTTTCGGACTTCGTCAGTGAGCCCACGTCGCCATGGAGTTCGGCCAGCTTCTCAACGAAGCCGGCGTGATCCGTCGTGCGTATAGCATCGACCTGCGCGAGCCGATCCGCGCTCGGCGCTGCCGACCGCGCGGAATCGGCATGAGCCCCCTGGACTTGCATCCACACTGCCAGCCCCACCAGGACCGGCCAGGGTCGCATGTAGCGACGACAGCGGAGGGCCATGCCGATATTCCCTCAGGTCGAGGGTGTGTCGCCGTCAGCATCGTCCGGACGCTGCTTCGGCTCGTCGTCCTTGCCGTCGCCATGGTCGTCATCATGATGATGGTGATGATGGTCGTCGTGACCGTCGCCCTCATGCCCGCCCGTCTGGGTCATGTGTTCGACGTGCATCTGCTTCAGACCCAGTTCTTTCGTCAGGCCCGCACTGTCGCCATTGGCAACCAGCTCGCGCAGGCCTTCCGAGGCTTCGCTCGCTTCCAGCACTTGTGCCAATGCTTCGGGCGAGGCGCGCCGCAAAGCTGCATCGCGGCCAATGGCTTCCAGTAGTTCGACGGTGTCGCGCATGATCTTCCCCTGAGGTTGGTTGCAATGACGGACCGCTACGAGGCTGTATCGGCAGGTTGCCCGATTTCTTTAGTCGCTTGGTCCGGAATAGCTGGCTGGACATCCGAAGCATCCGCCGTCTGGATATAGTTGCGTGCGGCGAGTGTCCGGCAGGCTTCGGTCGACGATAATGCTGGCATAGCCATCCGCCAATAATGCGACAAAACTCACGGTTTCGGCAGGGACCATCGTGTAGCAAGTTCTTGGAGTCGATATGTGGGGACGTGGAGGACATGACGCCGTGGTACTCGCGGCGGGTGGTAGCGCCAGCCTGGGGAAGCCCAAGCAACTGTTGACCATTTCGGGGGAAACCCTGCTGCAGCGCGCGGTGCGCCTGGCGAAGGCGACCTGTCCGACCCGCCTTCTGGTGGTACTGGGCGCCCACGCCGAACAGCTGGCGCCCTTGGTCACCGGCACGACCATCGTCTTCAACCCCACCTGGGAAACCGGCATCGCTTCCTCATTGACCCGGGCCGCCACCGCGCTCGCCGGCCGGACGTACCCGGTGCTGGTCACTGTGGTGGACCAGCCGTGCCTGGATCCGGATCACCTTCAGAAACTCTTCGCCGCCTTCGACGGCAGCTGCGACGTTGTCTCTGCCTACGGTGATGCGTTGGGGCCGCCGGCCCTTCTCCGTCCCGAAACTATGGCTCTTGCCGGCACGCTTCAGGGCGACGCCGCCTTCCGGCGTCTGTGGGCGGGCGGTCACCCGGCGGCGGTGCGTCGCGATGCGCTGGGCCGGAAACTGGATACCCCGGAGGACGTGGCGGACGCTGTTCGCGCAGGCTTGCTGGACGGCTAGGCGGCCGACGCCTCAGAGTCGCCCTGCCCGCTTGATCGCCAGGTAGCGCTCCACCAATCGCCCGGACAGCTCGCTGGCAAGCACATCCAGCGTGGCAATACCTTCCCGCCGCAAGCGCGCGTGCACCGCGTCCCGCTGGTCCAGGTAGCGCAGGGCGCCGGCGGTGCGGATAGCGGCTTCCAGACTCTCCGTACCGCTCGTCGCGGCACGATCCAGCGCCAGTTCGCGCAGGCTTACCACCAGCACGAGATGCCGGCGCGACATCATCTTTACCGCTGCGCGCAGCTCCTCGTCGTCTTCGTCGCGCACATTGGTCACCAGCACCACCAGCGCGCGCCGTCGCTGGCGCGTCTGCAGCTCGCTGGCCGCGTGGAGGTAATCGGTGGGCGTGGATTCGGCGCGCAGGTCATAGCCAGCACCCAGCAGCATGTCCATGCCACCGGCACCCTGTTGGGGCGCCAACCAGCGCGTGTTCTGGCCGGCGCATGCGAGCAATCCGACGCTATCGCCCTGGCGCAGCGCGATGTAGGCCAGCGCGAGCGAAGCGTTCAGTACATGGTCGAAGTGGCCCACGCCCTCGTCTTCGGCCAGCATGCGGCGGCCGCAGTCAAGCATCAGCACGACCTGCTGATGGCTCTCATCGCGGTACTGGCGGGACATCAGCCGGCCGGCGCGCGCCGTGGCTTTCCAGTCGACCTTGCGCAGGCTGTCGCCGACGCGGTAATCACGCAGTTCCTGGAATTCCGTACCTTCGCCGCGCCGGCGTTGCAGCCGCGCGCCTACGGAGCGCGAGGCCAGTTCGACGCTCAGCCCGGCCATGCGCGCGAGCGGTGCAAAGTTGGGAAACACGCGTACATCCGCCGCGACGTCCAGCGTGCGGCGTTGGTGCCAGAAACGCCAGGGCGAGGTCAGTTCCACCTGGCAACCCGCAAAGGCGAACTTGCCTCGCGAGGCCGGCCACAGCGCATACGAGAACCCGAGCTCGCGCGAAGGTGCGAGGTCGACCGTGCGCGGCAGGCCCTCGACGCGCCAGCCGCCAGGATGCATATCGTGGATGCGTACGCGACGTTTATGCGTGCCCGCGTGGCGCAGGCGCAACGTCACATCGAGGCGCTCGCCCAATGGCAGCACGGCGTCGAGTTCGCGCGTCAGTTCGGGCGAGGCCTGCCGGCCCAGGCGAAATACGTCGCACACGAGGGCGACGGCGCACAACGCACCAAGCAGGCACCACCATGACAGCGGAAGCAGCTCGAACGACACGAGTACGCCCACGGCGAACCAGGCGCCGATGAGTGACAGCATGGCGGCGGCGGGACGGATCATCGGCGCGGCGCGGCCACTTTGTGCAGCAGGCCCTTGAGGATGTCTTCGGCGTGCTGGCCGTCGATCAGCGCCTCGGGCGCCAGTAGCAAACGATGGCGAAGCGCGGGAATCGCCACGCTGCGCACGTCGTCGGGCGTGACGAAGTCGCGGCCGTCCACCAGAGCAGCGGCTCGCGCGAGGCGCACCAGCGCCAGACCACCACGGGGACCTGCGCCGGCGAGCACGCCTGCCCACTCGCGGGTGGCGCGCGCGATTCGCACGGCGTAATCGACCACCTCATGATCCACGCGCAAGGTCGCCACCATGCGCTGGATGGCCATCAGCTCCGCCTCGTTCATTACGGGCGATACGCGGGACACGTCGAGGTCCGCAGCCACCTGCCCGTCCAGGACCTCGGTCACCATACGTGTCTCGTCGGCGAGCGTCGGGTATTCGATCTGCACTTTCACCAGGAAGCGATCCAGCTGCGCCTCGGGCAGCGCATAGGTGCCTTCTTGTTCAATGGGGTTCTGCGTAGCGACCACCATGAACGGCTGCGGCAACGGGAAACGCCGGCCTTCGATCGTGACCTGGTTTTCCTGCATGGCTTCCAGCAACGCCGCCTGCGTCTTGGCCGGTGCACGATTGATTTCATCGGCCAGCAGCAGGTTGGCGAACACCGGCCCACGACGGATCTGGAAACGCTCCGCCTTCATGTCGTACACCGCATGCCCGGTGACGTCGGTGGGCATCAGGTCGGGGGTGAACTGCACGCGGCCGAAGGTGCAACCCACGGCGCTGGCAAGCGCGCGCACCAGCAAGGTCTTGCCCAGGCCCGGTACGCCCTCGATCAGCACGTGGCCGGCAGCGAGCAAGGCCATCAGCACCTGCTCGAAGACCGGTTGCTGGCCGATGAACGCGCGACCGACCTGGCTGCGCAGCGCAGCGATGCGTGCGGCGACTTCCGCCGGGGTAAAGGTGATCGGGGCCGCGACTTCGCGCGGGGTGTCGACGGACGTGTTCATGGGTGTCTCCGCAATCGGGAAAGAATGGCGACGCTGTCGCGAAACGCGTTGGCGTCGACGGGAGGCCGGAAAGCGAGCGCGACGTCGGCGGGGGCCTCGTCGAAACGTTCGGCCAGGCGAGCGTGGAGCGACTCGCCTTCGAGGTCGTCAGCACCAGGGTCCAGGCGCCGCGCGCGGGCAAGTACGCCAGCGCAGACACGTGCATGTAAACCGCGGCCACGGTCGCGCCGATAAAGGAACTCGCCCGCGGCCTGCACGTGCTCCACCAGCGCGCGGCGATCCGCGCGCCGGGTGTCCAGAAGCGGACCCAGACGTACGGCGCGCGACACGGCCCACGCCGCCAGCAACAGCGTAAACGCAAGCATGGCCGGCCAGCCACGCGTGAACAGCAGGCTCCAGATGCGATCGCCTTCCACACGGTAAACCAGCGCGGCAGATTGTTCGTGGTCGTCCAGATGCAGCACCCGCACGACGAGGCGGCGTGCCACGGGGTCTTCGATGCCGCGACCGCTGAAGGGTTCCAGGGAGGGTACAAGGGTGATCGTGCCTTCGCCGTAGTGGAACGTCACCATCAGGTCGCCCTTGGTGTCGCTGATCCCATCGATGCGGGCGGCGGCGCGCAGCTTCACGCGCGTACCGCACCACTCGTAGGATTTCTCAGCTGCCTGCCCCTGCAGCTCCACGCAGCCGGGGCCTGCCGACGCGAGGCCAACCGCCTTGCCCAGGTTCTTCCAGAAAAAAGCGCGGGTCATCTCCGCTTCCGAACCCGTGCGCAGCACTACCCTGCCCCCGTCATCCGCGAGCGCAAGCAGGTCGACCGCGTCATCGCGATCCAGGTTGGCGGGATTCACGCCGAACACCACCAGCGACTCATCCCCCACGGGAATACCACTGACAGAATGGGCCGGAATACCCATGCCACGCATCGCGCGCTCCAGCGCGTAGAAGCGATCCGTGGCCGCCTTGCCGGAGGGCGGCACGTCGACATCGACTTCCTTGCGTTCGAACGTGCTGAAGAACGCGCCGACGCACAGCAGCACGAGTGCCCCGATGGCCAGTGCCCATGCATTGCCCCTGCTCATGCGCGCTCCACCGGCCAGCCGCCGAGCAAGACGGCCAACTCCTCGTCGGAGGGATATCGATCCGCGTAGGCCGCGTACTGCCACGTGCGCACGATGCGAATGGCGCGACGACCGGCGTCGTCGTCATCGAGGCGGCGCGCGCCGGCGATGGCGTCGGCCTCCGTGGCGTCCGGATGCACCGGTTCGTCCAGCCGCACGGCCATGCGCTCCACGGTGCCGCGATAAAGCAGGGCCAGCGCTTCGCGTCGCGAGCCCGACCGCCACAGGACGTGTACCTGCTCGCCGAAGCCCTTCGGCACGGCGACCTCCACGGCCGTTTCCTGCACGGCGCTGGGCACGGTTGTGCGAGCCACCGCGGGATCGCCCCGGCGCGAGGGCCAGCGTCGCAGGGCGAACCATGCGAGCCAGGCGACCGCCGCCACCAACAGCGCCAGGAGAAGGCCTTTCAATGCCAGGCCGACGCCGGCGAAGTCGCCTTGTTCGATCGACTTCTCGGGGGTGATTTCCTCGGGCTTGGGGGCCCTCGGGTGTTTCGGCACCCAGTGCCAGGCGCGTGTCTTGCCACCGAGCAAGGGATCGGCCAGCACCTTGGCCGAGACATCATTCATTCGCTGGTCGGCGCCCGGCTTTGGCACGGGGAATGCCGATTCCACGGACACCTTGACGGCATCGGGCTTGCCGCCACGCGGCGCGTCGGCGGCGTGCGCCGTCGACGTGGCGAAACACGTGGCGATCAACAGAATCGCGGTGGTCGCGGTGGTCAGCAGACGGTTACGCAGGCGCCGGAACGCGAGGTCTACATCCCACGCTTCGAGTTCGGTGCGGCGGCCGAGATAGAGCGCGAAGCCACCCGTCGTGCACAACGGCTCCGCGACCGACATGCCAAGGTAGTAAGCCACGATGAGCGGCACCGAAAGCCAGTGCGGCATGGCGCGCAGAAATCCTGCATTGAACCAGTACGACTCCCACAACTCGGCGGGCACGAACATCGGCAGGAACAGCAACAGGCTCAGCGCCAGCACTAACTCGAACATCGTGCAGGTCAGTGTCAGTCCCGTCCCGGGGCCCTCCACGCCTCGTCCGAACACACGCCAGCGCCGGGAACGCTCGCCGCGATCCAGTCCTTCGAGGTAAACGATGGGTTGCAACACGCAGCGGCGCGGATCGAACCGACGAATCGTCAACCACGCCGGCAGTCCCTTCAGCCCCCACGCAAGCGTACCGCGCAACGCGCCGCGCCAATCGGGCGCCTCCGCGAACACCGCACGCGACACCACATAGAGCGGGATACGCGCGAACACCGGCTTCAGCCACCACAGAAACAGCAATGGCAGCCACGGCTTGCCCAGCCACTGTTCCAGGGCGATGGCCATCGCCAGGAAGGGCAACGAAGCGATGAACCACGCCGTAAAGATCGGCCGCGCGTGGCGACGGAGCATCGCCGCGCCGAGGTCTACGGACTCGCGTGCGCTGCGCACGCGTAGCACCACGGAGATACGCTCAATCTCCACTGCGCCTCCCGCGGCCGCCGAACATCAGCCAGACAATCACCAGCAACCAAAGCAGCGCGGCGCTGCCGAACTTCACCACGTCCGGGAAGGCAGCCACGGACGACCAGAAGGCCTCGATGAACGCGGCGATCACCAGCATCAGGAAGGCGCCAAGCACCAGCTGTGCACCGACACCGCCCGCCTCGCGCAGGGCATCGCCGCGGCGCATTCGACCGGGCGCCAGCAGCGTATAACCCAGGCGCAGGCCTGCGCCTCCGGCGATGACGATGGCCGTCAGTTCAAACGACGAATGCGCGGCGACGAAGCGCCAGAACGGACCGCCATATCCGATGGCGTCCAGGTGGCCGGCGATACCGCCGAACATGATCCCGTTGGTCACCAACACGTAGATCGCGCCAATGCCAAAGAACAGGCCTGCCGCGAATGTGCGGAAGGCGATACCGACGTTGTTGAGCACGTAGAAGCCGAACATCGCCACGTCCGTGCCGCTGGTACGGCCGATCTTGTCCCGCGCGGGGTTGTACATCTGCTCGAAGCGATCCAGTGCCTGTCCGCTGAAAATCATGCTGGCCACATCGGGCCGGAAGTGGATCATCACCAGGCACGCTATGGTCGGCACGTACAGCAGCGCCGCGGCAATGGCCATGGCCTTCCACTCGCGGCGGACAAGGCGTGGAAATCCCGCCACGATGAACTCGCCGACGCGGTGCCAGCGCGGCGCAGGCGGGCGGTAAAGCAGGCGATGGCCCTGGTCGACGATACGCTGCAAACGGTCGGTCACTTCGTGGCTGTAGCCGCGTGCGCGAGCCATGGCCAGGTGCTGGCAGATGCGCCGGTACTGACTGGGAAAATCCAGCCCTCGCTCGGCCAGGGCCGACGACCACGCCTTGCGACCGCTACCGCGCATCCAGCCCTCTACTTCCGACCACCCCGCATCGTGCAGGGCCACGAACCGCTCCTGCTTCATGTGCGCCCCAGCAACCAGTTGGCGTGCGCCAGCAACTTGCGCAGTCCCGCATTGCCCATTCGGCCGGTGAGCGGTTCCAGCAGATCGCCCAGTTCGCGCTGCCGTGCTTCGTGCAGGTTGCGGCCGCGCTCGGCGAAGGCCACGAGCGCCTCCTGTTCTTCCAGGCGCAGCGGCGTGGACGGCGGCTCGGGTGCCTCGTTCGGCACCTGGGCCAGGGCACCACGCTGCAGCACGTGGACCACCATCGTACCGGCGACGATATCCCCGATGCGGCGACTGTGAGGATCGATCAGGCAACAGACCAGGCCGATGCCGTAAATGCCCGGCAGGCCATCGACCGTACGCAGCAGGTTGCGAATGACCGAGGGCAGCAAGGTCACGGGCGTGCCGTCGGCATTGACCACGCGCAGGTTCATCACGCGCTTGCCCACCGTCTGCCCATCCATCCAGACCTCGCAAACGACGCCGTAGATCCAGTACGCCGCGAACAGCACGAGCATGCCGATACCGGCGCCAGCCGCACCCAGCATGCCGAGCACGGCCAGCAGGAGGCACGCCGCCACCGCACGCAGCCCGAAGTCGATAAGCCATGCATGCGCACGCACCGTCGCCCCGGCTGCGTGCAAGCGGAGCGAGACACCTTCAGGCGTCTCGATCTGGCGAACCGTATCGAGCATCAGGCGTCGACGACAATGGTGCCGGCGACGTAGTCGTGGCCGCAGCGGCGCTCGCTGGCGAAGATGACGCAGGCATCGATCAACGCCACGACCGCGCCCACCTTGGGAATCACCGTCACCGCGGTAAGCGGCAACCAACGCAGGAGCACGATGCGCCACAGCGGAGCTGGCGAACCATCGGCCATGACGACCTTGGTGCCGACGATTTTCTTGCCCAGTGTCTGGCCGTTTTTGCTTAGCAGCACCAGGTTGATGATGCCGAGCACGAGCATGAAGCCAAAGCCAAGCACGGCCGCAATGGGCGTCATGCCTCCGCTCTTCATGGAATAGGTCCAGGGAGCGAGGCAGATGGTGCTGAAAATGCCGTCGAGGAAGGCCGCGCCGAAGCGCTGGCCGCGCGTGGCCTTGGCACGTTCGAGACTGGCTGGGCTGACAACGAAGGTTTCGAGCTCTGCCTGGGGTGCGGCGTACGGATTGCTGTCCATGTGCATGTGTCCTGCCGGGTGGGGAATCAGGTGTGGACGACGATCGTGTCGGCCATGTAATCGTGTATGCAGCGCCGCTCTTCGCCGAAGATCACCAGCATGTCCACAAGGGAAAAAATTACCCCGACAAAGGGGACGAAGGCGATGACGCGCACCAGGAAGATCCGCAGTACCAGGATGCGCCACAGGTCGCATCGGCTACCGTCCGTGCGGACGATCGCGATACCCATCGCGCGCTTGCCCAGGGTCTGACCGAAACGGGAAAGCAGAACGATATTGCCGATGAGCAATGCCAGGCCGAAGATGCCGAAGACGATGACGCCCGGAAGCGCGGGGACCAACCCCTTTCCGACACCACGGCCCAGACCCGCAGCCAGTGCGGTGACCAGCACGAGCGCGAACAGGATGACGCTATCGATAAGCACGGCGCCAAGGCGCGACCCACGCGTGGCCTTGTTCGATCGCAGATCCGCCGGCAGGCGCGGCGGCAGCTCCAGCTCCGCCTGCGGAGCGGCGTAGAAATTGTCGGTCATTCCCTTTAACCCCCTGAGCGCCCCCCGGCGCCGAGGCGAGTATAGGCACGGCACAGGCCGGCCGCAAAGAGGGGGCACCGACCCGTGGTCAGGAGGCGTACGGTCGCGTGGACGACCCCAGCTCGTGCTGGAGCCTGTTTGCGAATGCCTCTAACTTTGCCGGATCGGCCTTGAATACCAAAATGCCGAACAAGTCATCCAGATCGTAAATGTCACGATCGGGGTCAAAGGTGAAAGCGCCACGCGAGCGGACGATTCGCTGGCTATCGTAGGTCGCCTGCTTTTCGCCAAGGATGATAACGATCAGCCGAGAGTAGATACCGTCGAGGCCATGCGCGAAGAGCTTCTCCTGCGTCTCGACGATCTTGTCAGTAGTCCCCGAGATGGTGACCTGAATCGCACAAGCCTCCGCCGATGAGCCAAGGCCGACGGCAGGGAAGCTCGTCTCCAGGTTCAGATTGACGAGGTCCGTATAGCCGAAAACGATCGCCGTGATATCCCTGGCCAGTGCCTCGTCGAAGATGGCAACGTCCAGCAGTCCAGCCTGCGAGTAGATCTCTACGTAATGCTTGTACGCGGCCACATAGGTCGCAAGGCGACCAGCGAGCGCCTGATTCGAATCGTTCAAGACCAGACGCTCCATGGGGTGCTCTTCATGCACGACATGGTGTTGCAGCTGCGGTATCGCGTCAATGCGAATCCCCGTGAACGATGCCAGGCCATGGGCTTCGCGGCCAGCCATGCTGGAACTGGATAGGTCTTAGCCAGAACCGACGGCTACCGGGCCTGTGGGGCCGGGAGGATAGTCACTCCATCGGAACGGAGCTCTGAATTCGTGTCCTCCTCTCTCGTCTGCCTCAGGAATACCGTCATGTCCAAGAAAGTACTGATCACGGGTGCCACCGGTGACACCGGCCGTGCCGCGGTCCGCGAAGCCCTGGCCCTCGGCCTGGAAGTCCGCGCCATGGTCCGCCGCCACGATGACCGCTCCGCTGCGCTTGCTGCCCTGGGCGCGGAAGTCGTCCTCGGCGACCTGCAGGAGGTAAACACCCTGCGCGATGCCATGCGGGGTATCGAGTCGGCCTACTTCGTCTATCCGGTGGCACCGGGCCTTCTTGCCGCCACGGTCAATTTCGCTCAAGCGGCGAAGGAGACCGGCGTGAAGACGATCATCAACCTGTCTCAGCGCTCGGCCGACCGTGAGTCCAGCAGCAACTCTTGCCGCGACACCTACATCTCGGAAGAGGTCTTTAACTGGTCCGGCGTGCCGGTAGTGCACCTGCGTCCGACTTACTTCCTCGAATGGCTGCTCTATCCCTGGCAGCTGCCGTACCTGCAGAAAGGCATCCTGCGCATGCCGGTCGGCAAGGGTCGCCACTCGCCGATCGCCGCAGACGACCAGGGACGCGCCATTGCCGCCCTGCTGAAGAACGCGGATGGCTATATCGGCAAGATCGTTCCGCTCTCTGGCCCGACTGAGATGGACCATGAGCAAATGGCTTCGGAACTGACCGAAGCACTCGGACGCAAGATCGTCTTCCAGGATCTTCCGGTCGGGGAGTACGCCGAATCGCTGACCGCGATGGGTGTACCGGCATACATCGTCCAGCATCTCAGCGGCGCCATGGTCGACTACCAGCACGGTCACATGGCCGGTGCCGACAACAACGTCGAGCAGATCACCGGCCGCCGTTCAATGACCGTAGGCGAGTTCGCTCGCTTGCATGCCGACCAGATCAACGGCAACTGATCTCCACCCCCATCATCGCTTCGAGGTAGTTATGGACGTCATCACCCAGTTCGTTCAACGCAACGCCGAATTCGCCCAGCACGGTTTCCACGAAGAGCTGAAGATCATCCCGACGCTGAAGACGCTGATCCTCGGTTGCGTCGACCCACGCGTCGATCCCATGGACATACTGAAGCTCGAACCGGGCGAAGCGGCGATCATCCGCAACGTCGGCGGCCGCGTGAACCCGTCGCTGTTCGAGACCATGAAGATCCTGAGCACGGTATCCAAAGCAGGCGGCGTGGAAGTGGGCAAGGACTGGAACCTGGTCGTTCTCCAGCACACCCAGTGCGGCATCAACGGTTGCTATCACAACGCGCCGGAACTGCTCGCACCGTACATGGGCGTGCCACTGGAACAGCTCGATACGCTGGCGATCACCGATCCGTACAAGGCGGTTGCCATCGATGTCGCCGCGCTGAGGGCCCACCCGGTACTGGGCAAGAACTTCACCATCTCGGGTCTCGTGTACGACGTGACTACCGGCCTCATCGAGACGATCGTTCCGCCGGAAGCCTGAGGCTCGTCCTCAGCATTCAGCACCATCGCCCCTACCCTCACCTCTCATCGAACTTCAACAGACGCCCGGCACTGGCTAACACGACGAAGGCGGCGCAGTTCTGCAGAACGGCCGCCGTCAACGCCCCGCCACTGCGACCGCCGCTGGCCAACGCGAGTGCGATGAGCACGACGGTCCAGACGGCGCTCAACGCAAGATTGAGCTGAAGCGTGCGGCGCGCGCGGCGACCGAGACGAACACAGGTGGCGACGCGGGAAAACTCGTGTCCGGTGAGTACGACATCCGCCGATGCGATGGCGATGTCGCTGCCCTGGCCGCCCATGGCTATGCCCACCGCGCCGGCCCTGAGTGCCAGTGCGTCGTTGATGCCGTCGCCAACCACGATCGGTCGTTGTCCCGCATCGACCATGCCCCTGACGAAGGCCATCTTGTCGTGCGGCAGTGCGCCCGATATCACCTCGTCGAGGCCGACGAGAGCCGCGACGCGGTGGGCTTCGACGTCGCGGTCGCCCGTGAGCAGTGCCTGCCGGTCGATGCCGAGCTCGCGCATCGCCTCCAGCGTCGCCGCCACGCCGTGACGAACTTCATCCGCCAGCAGGACCCAGCCAAGAAATCGTGCCCCTTCGGAGACGCCTGCGACGGGCCCCGCATGCGCCGGGGCCGGGTTGAACGCCACGCCATGGGTGGCGAACAACTCTTCGCGGCCGAGTAGCACCTGTCCCTGCGTCGTCACGGCAGCCATGCCGAATCCAGCCTGTTCATGCACGTCCGTAAGGGCCACGTCGTCGTCACCGGCAAGATGCGCCAGCGCACGACCGACCGGATGACTGCTGACGCGCCCGAGTGCGCGGGCGACCGCGCCAAGATGCGCGGATTCGACACCTGCTTCACACCGAACCGCAACGACGCGAAGGTGACCCGTCGTCACCGTGCCCGTCTTGTCGACCACGAGCGCATCCGCATCGGCGAGACGCTCGAGGAAGATGCTGCTCTTGAGGAGGATGCCGTGGCGCGCGGCGACACTGACCGCGGCAAGCGCCATCGACGGCGCGGCAAGCACCATGGCGGAGGGGCATGCGGCGACGAGGAGTGCGAGGACCGCGGCCGAGTTGAGCGTCGTGAACCAGACCATGGCGGCGAGCAGGATGACCAGCAACAGGTATTTGCCCGCATAACGTTCCAGCAAGCGCGTGACGGCTGGCTTGCTTCGTTCGGCTTCCTGCATAAGGGCCACCACCCTGCCCAGCGCGCTATCCTCGCCGATGCGTGTGACGCGCACGAGGAGCACGCCATTCAGGCTCACTGAACCACCCAGCACGGTTTGCCCGACCATCGCTTCCACCGGCAAGGACTCGCCCGTCAGCGAGGCGGTGTCCAGACTCGCCATGCCATCGACGACCACGCCATCGGCCGGCACTTTGTCACCAGCTCGCACTTCCACGATGTCATCCGGCCGAAGCCTCGCAACATCGATTGATTCGACCAGGCCATCGGCGCCGACGCGGCGAGCCACGGCCGTGGTGAGGTTCGACAGGGCTTCCACCGCCTCGCGTGAGCCGAGCAGGGAACGATCCTCCAGCACGCGTCCGACCATCATCACCACCGGCAGCAGGGTGGCCGTCACGAAATCCGCCGAGACCCAGCACGCAATCACCGCAAGGGCGACCAGCTGGTCGACCACACCGTGGAGGTCCGGATGCCGGAGGCTGCGAAAGGCGGCCACCATGACCGGACCACCCATCAGGACCGCCGCGATCGCGGTGAGAAGTTGTCGCTCGACGGTCATGGTGTCGGACGCCACCCCGACCAGCCACGCCAGCCCGAGCAAGCCCAGCGACCACAGGACAAGAACGATACGCAGGCGCCAGCCGCGGCGCTCGCGACTCGTGAGCAGTGCATTCCCGTTCACTGACCCACCCCCGGTACGATGACGTGACCGCTATCGCCGGCCGGGACGGTATCGACGCGCTCGGCCACGTCGAAAAGTGATTTGATCCGCTCCCGATATACCTGGTCGAGCACCGTCGAATGACTCATGGTTGTGTTCTTGCCAAGTGCGAGCACCAGGGCGGAGTTCGCCTCGGCCGCACTCACGGTTTCCTGCGCCTTCGCGCGCGCTTCGTCGAGGGTTTGCGCACGGGTCTGCTCCGCTGTCTGCCGCCGGATTTCCGCCGTGGTACGCGCCTGCGCAAGGGCACGCTCGACCTGTTGCGACACCTGGAGAACGTTGTCGAACGACGCCTTGGCGCCGGCGGGGATACTGGCGACGACATCGGTGCGCGCAACGTGGATTCCGAGGCCGTTCCGGGCGCGCCCCATGGCATCCAGACGCTGGTTGATAAGCGCAACGAGGTCGGTGCGAAAACGCTCCCGGCGCGCGGCATAGGAGGGGTCGTCAGCGCGCTCCGGGCGAGCGACGAGAATGGAATCCAGGTCCCGACTCGCACAGACCCGCACCGCGGCAGCGATCACGGCACGACGGAGCGCCGGCTCGACATGCTCGGCAGAGATCACGTACGCCGTCGGGTCCGTGATCTGATAGAACACCGTCACTCTCAGGTGCACGATGCCGCCGTCGCCAGTCAGGAAGAACCAGGTGTTTTCACGTGCCTCGTCGTTGACGATGTAGCCGGTCGACAACTCATCTCCCGGCGGCGGCAATGAACCGCCGATCTCCAGTGTCTCGGGAGAAAACTGTACCTGCCGGCCCGGCGAAGGCAGCACGGTGATGCGATCGATGGGAGCCGGCCATGTCACCAGGAGTCCAGGCCCACTTTCACGAATGACCTGCCCGAAGCGGGTGACGACCGCCTGGTTGTCCGGAGTGATGCGGGAAATCCCCGTCACCGCCCATGCCATGGCGAGCAGCCCGACGAGACCGAAGAGCAGGCGAAAGGACCACTTGAGCGCATCGCCAAGAAGGGACGTTGCTGGGATCGCGCTCATGGCCGGGCTTTCGCGGGCGCTGCGGCGCGCGGCACCGGTCCGTCGACCAGCAGGCGAAAGGGTGCCGCATCCGTGCGCAGGACCAGGCGCGTGCTGGGCGTGATCGTGGCATCGAGCGTATCGAACGATCGCAACAAGGTGTACAGCGCCGGATCGGATGTATACGCCTGCTGGTAAACCGTGGCGGACTTCACCTGCGCATCCGCCTCGATGGACGAGGCCTCGGCCTTGGCGCCGGCGATTGCGATGCGCGCGTCACGCTCCGCTTCGGAGACGACCTGGGCTGCCTCGCGCTGGCCTTCTGCCGAGCGCTGCGCGGATGCCGTGTCACGCTCCGCCTTCATCCGCTCGATGGTTGCCTGCAGCGCTTCGGTCGACAGTGTGAGACGCTCGATCCCCGCCTGCTCGACGTCCACCCCATAAACCGCTCGCGCCTGTTGGCCCACCAGGGTTTTCAGGCGTTCCTCGAAGGCCGCCAGCCGGACTTTGTCAGGGTCGGTGTTCACCAGTTGGGCGAGATCGAAACTGCTGGCCGTGATTTCAAGTGACGACGCCATGAGGCTCCTGAGCTGCGAAGCGGCGATATCCGGCTGGTTCTGCACTGCGCGCAGATAGCGCTCGATCGCATCCGCATCCTGGGGAACGCGCCAGACCACGTACGCCTGGACGAGCACGCGGAGGCCGTCACGGGTTCCCACGTCCTGCAGACCGCTGGAGGTGGTTCGAAGACGCAGGTCGATATCCGTGGTCGCCTCGATCGGCGCTGGCCATTTCAGCGCACCGCCAGCGGTAACGAGCACGCGCACCGGCTTGCCAAGGCGCGTGATGACGACGCCCTGCCCCGGGCTCACCACGACGAAGGAGGCTGCCGCCACGGCAAGGCCGACAATGGCTGTGGCGACGATCCACCGTGCGCTTTGCCGCATGTTGGAAGCGTTCAAAGTGTTCCCCCTGTGGATCCGGCGAACGGCCGCAGGTCCAGCGTGGTTTGAGTACCGTCGATGCGATGGTCGACGACGGTGAGGTGGGCCTTGCTCAGGTCATTGCGAAGGTGGGTCAGCCAGCTCTCGAAAACAAAGACATCGCGTCCGGCAGCGTGGCTTCGCGTATCGGCTTCGAACGTCGTCCTGGTCGCGGTCGCCGACGCCAGCTGCTCCGCCGCCCCGGCTTTCGCGAGGTCCACCGTGCGCAAGGCGTCCTGACTGGCCGAACCGCGCAGCGCGAAGGCGCGCGCACGGCTGTCGAAACGCATGGCATCGGCACGGATCGCCGATGCCTGGACGTTGTGGTACGCGACCGCCGCCGCGGGAGGCGGATGAATGGCTTCCACCACCACGCCGACGATCGCAATACCTGCGTGGAAGGCGCCGACCTCGGCCTGCAGGTCACGCCTGAACCGTTCGACGAAGACACTACGGTTCTCGCCCAGAAGCTGATCGAGGGTGGACGTCGCAAAGTGCGAGACGAGAAGGCGGCCCGCCGATACACGTATCAATCCTGTCGCGTCGGATGTCCCATAAACGGAGTCGAGCACCTCGTCGTGGGTGTCGGGAACGCGGAAGATCACGCGAAGGTCGACGTTGACGATCTGGAAGCCTTCCCGTCCTCCCGCGCTGCTTGCGATGAGATAACTCGCCTCGCCAGGATGACTCGCATCCCACAGTCGGTCTGCAGGCGGCTCGGGAATGGCTTCGGCGTCCATGCCGGCATCGACATCCGCACGGCCTGCACTGGCGAGCTCGGCAAGCAACCGGCCCCCGGGCCGCGCCGAGAAGACGATCGGCATCTGGTGAACGACACCCAGCTCGATGGTTCGCGTGCGTGACAGGGGCCACGGCGGGTGGATATGCAACCCCGGACCGATGAGCGCGACCGGACGGCCCATGCGTTCGACCACCGCACGCTGGTCGACACCCAGCACCGTCACGCCGGTGGCGAGCCAGGCGAACGCCGCGAGCGCCGCGGCGACGGGCAGCGATGCGCGCAACGCATACGCGAGCACCCAACTCTGCGACAGATCGATGCCATAGGCCTGCCGCAGCCAGTCACCTCCACGTGACAGGCTCGGCCATCGCAAACGTAGCAGGCTGGCCGTCCATGTCAGTGCCGCCGAGGTCCGTTCGGTGAAGGGGCGTGCCGGGGCGAACAGGAGTGCGGTCGCGCGAATCATCGCCTCAGTGGCCGCGAGCGAAACCAGCCCGAGCGGCACGAAGGCCAACCACTCCGCCCAGAGGTAACCGAGCGAAGCAAAGAGCGTCGCCGCACCAAGGATCAGGGTGGATACGAGCGGAATGCGCACCACCGTCTCAACCGGCGGTCCCGAGTCGGTCGAACGCAGCGCGAGAAAGCGCTGCAGGACGAGTAGCGGCATGCCGGCAACGAGGAGGATCGCCGCCGGATACGTGGCCGGTGCGCCCACGGCCTGGCCAACGGCCTTGAACAGGCCCGCAGCGACGATCAGACACACGCCACCGCCGCCGAAGGCGATGGAACCCGGAAGCCAGTCGCCTACCCAGTCGATGCCGTCGAAACGGCGGCGAGCCTCACGAACGGACAGCACACCTCGCCGAAGCACGGTGTTGGCGGGAAGTCGCCGGTAAACCATGGCGCGGAAAGGTCCGACCCATGCCTCTGGCCGGCCTCGTACTTGCACCGTAACGCCTTCGCTGAAGAAGCCGGTGGCAGCGAACAGTAAGGTAAGCCCCATGACGCGTACCGGCACGCTTGCCGATGCAAGACAGGCGATGGCGCCAACAAAAAGGACCGCGGCCAGCGCGTGGAGCGCCGATGCCGGCAGCGAGCGTTCGATGGTCATCCCTGCTCCATGCGCGCTGCCAGCCACATGACCAATAACCCCGCCGATGCCCCTATGACCGGAGCCGCGCGCTGATTAGGTGCCAGCCTTGCCCATATACCGGGAAGAATGTCCGCCAGCGCGACATAGAGGACCGTGCCTGATGCCGCCGCCAGCGCCAGCGCCAGGCGACCCGGTGACAACGGAACAAGGTGCATGAGCAGAGCCCCGGCTGGCACGCCCAGTGCCATCAAGACCGAGAGCGCGAACGCACGACGTGGCGGATACCCGCCCGCCACCAGCACGCTCGCACTGCTGAGTTCGCGCGGCACCTCGTGAAGGGCTATCGCCAGCATGACCGCGATACCCGCGGACTCTCCGGCGAGGAAGGCCGCGGCCACGATGATGCCGTCCACCAGGTGATGCACGAAGTCCCCGGCAAGGTTCATGCGTGCAAACGGCGTACGTTGCGTGCCATCCAACATCGGCACGAGCGGCGCGCGCCGAACCCAGCTCTCGACCACGACAAGGGCCAGCGCACCCGCGGCGAGCGCCAGCATGACATGGTCGAAGGGCTGCCCTGTCTCCAATGCCTCTGGCAGGACATGGAGCAAGGCGTCGCCGACGAGAAGACCGACGGCAAGGGACTGCAACCACACCAGCCAGGGCGACAAGGCGCCGCCCGGCAGCCAGGCGACGAGGCGCGAAACCAGTGACGTGGCGCCCAGAAAACAGGCAGCCAGCAATACTTCATGGACAGGAATCATCCCTTCACGACCGGCAACGCGATGAACGTCGCATCACCGCCACGAAACACCTGCTGCGTCGCCGGCTGGAAGTCGGCGGGCGTCGCAAAGAAGATGTTCGGTACGAACTTCTGCGGATTGCGATCGTAGAGGGGGAACCAGCTCGACTGGATCTGCACCATGACCCGATGCCCGGGCAGGAATACGTGGTTGGCATTCGGCAGGCTGAAGTCGTACGGCAGCGCGGCACCCGCGGTCAGCGCCGTGGGCTTGTCGAATCCCGTACGGTAACGGCCACGGAAGATGTCCATGGCGATACCCAGTTCGTAGCCACCCATCTCCGGCTGCTCAGGAACCTGGTCCGGATACACGTCGATCAGCTTGACTACCCAGTCGCTATCGGTGCCCGATGTGCTGGCCACCAGGTGAACCTGTGGCGGACCACTGATACGCAGCGGCTCGGTGAGCACGGCGCTGGTATAGGTCAGTACGTCCGGGCGCGTGGCGGCGGCACGCTGGTCGTCGGTCAGCCAATGCTGCCATCCCTTGCCGGCCATCGGTCCGACGGGCCGCGGACGGTACGGCACCGGATGGTTCGGGTCGGAGACGAAGCTATCGGACCCGCTCTCCGCGAGGGCGCCCAGCTGCAGCTTGCCATCTGCATCCGGGCGAATGGCGAGCGTCGAGGGAACGCCGTTCGTCTCGGGCCACGCCTTCGACGTCGTCCAGACATTCTGGCCGGTCATAAAGGCGTTGACCGGTGCGGGTACGTCCGGCGCATCCTTGAGATAGTGCGCGAGGAAGGGCCTGAGGATGTGCTGGCGGAAGTAGAGACTGGTATCACTGCCAAAGCGCACGGCACCCAGGCTGCTGCCGTCGCCGACTTCCTGGCCGTGGAACCACGGACCGACGGCGAGAAACAAGCGCTGGTCGCTGTCATGGGGCTTCATCGCGTGATAGACCGCCATCGCGCCGTAGATGTCTTCCTGGTCCCAGAGGCTGGCGACCAGCATGGTCGGTACCGAGACGGGCTCGTTGCCGAGCACCTTGTCGACGGCCTGGTCGCGCCAGAACGCATCGTAGGCGGGATGCTGCGTCAGCTTGTTCCAGAAACCGAGCTGTTCCATGCCGTAGGCCCTGGCCACCGCGCCCGCAGATACGCCTTCGAGGAAGAACTGGTAGTCGTCGGCATAGTTCGACCACCACTTGAGCGTGTTCTTCCTCGAAGCGGTCTGCTCGTAGATGTATTCGAGGCCTTGCTGACGGAAGGCGCCGTGGTGGAACCAGTCGTCGCCCATCCATCCGTCGACCATCGGATTCATCGGCACCGCAGCCTTCAATGCCGGGTGCGGATGAATGATCGCCATCAACGGCTCGAAGCCGTCGTAGGAAATGCCGAGAATGGCCACGCGGCCGTTACTCTCCGGCACGTGTTTCACCAACCAGTCGATGGTGTCGTAAGCGTCGGTGGAATCGTCGACGGGTGTCGGGTTGAGCGGGCCATGGAGCGGCCGATTCATGACGTAGTCGCCCTGGGAACCGTACTTGCCGCGGACGTCCTGAACCACACGGATGTAACCGTCCTGGATGAGGACATCGCTTGCGTCGTCGTCATGACTTACCGCCACGCCGAGGTGACCGCTCTCGACGGCGCTGGTCATTTCCGTTGCGTTGTAGGGCGTGCGTGTCAGCAGGATGCCGGCGTTCTTCGCATGCTTTGGCACAAGAATGACGGTGTGGAGCTTCGCGCCGTCCCGCATGGGAATCATGACGTCGCGCGTTTCGTAGTCGAAGGCGTCGTGCACCGGTTTGAAATGCTCGGGCGTCTCGCTCGGATACGACGCGTACACGCCCTTCGCGGGGGGTTCCGCGCTTGCCACGGGCGACAGGGCTACCGCGAGCGCGGCGGCAAGCAAGGAGCGGGAGAACGTCATGATCAGGTTCAAGGAGAGGTGTCCTGGTGTTTAACGGAGTGTGCTGACGGGCTCATTGGCACGTCGAAGGAAGGCGCATCACGACATCGCGAATCTGCTGGGCGGCGGCGTCGGCCGTACCGCTGCATAACCCGGTCACGCGCCTGCGCGCTTGCGCACGCAAAGCCGTGCACTGCCACGCTCGCGGTGCGTCGAGCGGCAGGACGGCATAGGCCACGCCGTTACACGTATCGGTGGCGCGCTCGGCCAGCGAGCGACCTGCGAATTCGGCCGACGCCGATGTCAGTGAGGGATCGAAGTAGCTATCTGGAAATGCCGCCACGTAACCCGAAAGTGTCACGCGCTGCCGAAAGGACCCGATCGACAGATCGACCGGTCCGTCGCAGGGCAAGCGGGCGGCCAGCTCGCGGATGCCCGCAAGCCATGCCGAACGGCTGCCCGTATGTGGTCCCAGTACGCTTGTCAGTCCGGCGAGCACCGGTAATCGGGCACGCGCCGCCATGACGCCGAGTTCATGGGCATGAGCCGGCGCACAGCGGCCGTAGGCTGCCGCCACCGTGAGGAAAACAACGTCATTGGCCGCCTCAGGCGTCGAGACGAGCGACGGTCCAATAAGGGACAACGCCTGGCCGGCTTCGACCTCCTTCAATGCCGCGCGGGCGTGCCCTTGCGGTGGCGCCGAAGTCGGCGCTCCGGCCACGCCGCCTGCGTGGTCGCCGTGGTTCGCGCCCCGCTTTGCGACAAGCACGGAAAGATACGCAGTAAATACGCCCGCGACGATAAGGAGGAAGCGCGGACGGGTCAGTAGAGCTCGCACTGGCGCTCAATGCTCCGTCAGCGTCCACGAGGGAAACGGATCGAACATCCGAAGCCACGCTTCCGGTCCACGCGCGAACTCATCGTCCTGCAACAGGCAAGCGTCGAGCGCCTGCCGGATATCGGCCTCCGGCATGTCTACGCCGATGAGCACCAACTCCTGACGTCGGTCACCGAACCTCGGATGCCAGATATCGATCAGCGCGCGACGTTCGGCCTCGTGCGGCAGCTCGTTCTCGTCCGGCGCGGACACACCGAGGTCTTTCAGGCCAAACGGTTCCCTTAGTCCCGCATCCACACGCATGCGGCTAGCCCACCAATGCCCACCCGCCAACGACTCCGTCGACCCCCCGGCGACGGCAAGGCTTCCCACCCAGTCCATGCGACTGGCTAGCCAGAAATAGCCCTTGGCACGCAAAACACCGGGGATCCCCGCGTTGAGCATGTCCATGAACCGCGCGGGATGGAACGGCCGGGCGTTCCGATAGACGAAGCTCGTGATGCCGTACGCCTCGGTCTCGGGCGTGTGCTCGCCCATCAGTTCTTTCACCCAGCCCGGCGCCTTCTGGGCACGTTCGTAATCGAAGCTTCCCGTATTGAGAATGTCCAGAAGGTCGACCTCGCCGTGGGCCGCGTCGACCAGCCGTGCGTCGCGGTTGAGCGCGCGGAGCACACGCCGCACCTCCTGCCTTGCGCTCTCGTCGAGCTGGTCACACTTGTTGACGACGATGACATCCGCGAACTCGACCTGCTCGGTCAGCAAGGTCACCAGCGAACGCTCGTCATCTTCGCCAGCGGCCTCGCCGCGTTGCTCGAGGCTATCGCTCGAACAGAAGTCTCTTACGAAACTCCTGCCATCGACCACGGTAACCATGGTGTCCAGCCGGGCGACATCGGACAGGGAAAAGCCGGCTTCGTCGCGTACGTGGAACGTCGCAGCCACGGGCAACGGTTCGGATATGCCGGTCGATTCGATAAGCAGGTAGTCGAACCGGCCCTCGGCGGCGAGACGCTTTACCTCTTGCATGAGATCGTCGCGAAGCGTGCAGCAAATGCAGCCGTTGGAGAATTCGACCAGCTTCTCGTCCGTGCGACTGAGCTCAGCCCCACCGTTCCGTACCAGGCCGGCGTCGATATTGACCTCGCTCATGTCGTTAACGATGACGGCGACACGCAAGCCCTGGCGGTTACGAAGAACGTGGTTGAGCAGCGTGGTCTTTCCGGCGCCAAGGAAGCCGGAAAGAACGGTGACCGGCAACGTGGGAGCGCTGGCGGATACGAGGTTTTTCATGGGATATCCTGCGAGTCTTCGGTGTTACTCGAATGCACGACGAAGTCTGTCGTCGTCGCTGCTGCTGTAGGTCTCGAGCGTGCCGTTATCCACGGCGTAGGCCGAGGCGGCGAGCGCGTTCTCGGTCACCTGCGTGTGAAGCACGCCCTTGAGTGTCAGGGGGTCATAGAGGCTCGGCGTGGGTATGCCGTGGGATAGCCGCACGTGCACCAGCATGTTCGGTGGCGGCGGGGGCACGTGGATGCACGCGCCATAGAACGGCACGAAGAAGAACTCGACCATGTTGCCGTCACCATCGGACTCCAGCGGCACGACGTAACCCGATAGCCGCACCTTGGCGCCATTGAGCGCCTCGACGGTGTGCAGCGTGCCTATCTGCTTCATGCGCTGGTTGCCGACGTGCAGCACCGGCGGTGCATTCTCGAGGGCCTTGAAGTCCTCCGGGGGCACCATCTTCGTCCAGTCCAGATCCGCGAAGCCGTTCTCGTCCGGAGGCCCGAGCACATCCGAACCTGGCTTGGGCGCTGCCTTCGCCACGCCGTGCGCCGCGGCGTAGGCATTGGCGGCGGCAATTCCGGCGGCGCCCGGCGCAGCACGCCGCGCGCGCCCGGTATCGGCTTCCGCCTGCGCCTGGGCAAGCGCGCTCGTGGCAGGGGAAGCCGGGCCGTCTGCAACGCTGTCTCCGGAGGGCCCGGAACACCCCGCGAAAAGAGCAGCCAGCGCGGCGGCCGCACCTACCCGAGCAAGCAACGTAACGCGCTTCACTGGCGCACCTGCAGGCCATCGATCAACGAACGTCGGTAGGCAATCGCGCCGGGAATGGCACCCGCGAAGGCCCCCAGAACGATGACGGCGGCCAGCAGCCACCACTCGGTGGCGGACGGTGCGAGCTCCAGCACCAGGCCGGCGTTGGCCAGCAGATAATCGTGTCCGATGGCGACGACAGCGAAAAGAAACAGGCACCCGAGCAGTGCACCGAACATCGTCAGCAACGTGCTTTCGATGACCAGAAGCGCAAAGACAGTTCGGGCGGATGCGCCGACTGCCCTGAGAATGGCCATCTCACGGCGACGCTCGTTCAACATGGCCAGGAGCGCGGTCAACATGCCTGACATGCCAACCAGAACGACCATCGCGCTCACGGCCCGAAGCGCATTCTCGGCGGTGCCAATGAGGTGCCAGAGTTCGCCGAGAGCGACGCCGGGGAGTACCGCGAGCAAGGCTTCTTCCGGGTACTCGTTGATCGCCCGTTGCACGGCAAACGACGACAGGCGTGACTTCAGGCCGACCAGGCAAGCGGTAATAGCCTTCGGCGTCAGATCCATATGGCGCGTGCTCTCCGCGCTTACTTCCAACCCCGGCAGGCGCATGCCGCCGCGCCAGTCGACATGGATGGCCTCGATGGCCTCGAGGCTCACCGCGATCGTCGCGTCCACCGGCGTGCCGGTTGGCGCGAGGATACCCTTGATGCGGAAAGGCTTATCCGCGTGCAGCGACGTGGCCGGCCCACCGAGTCCATGCGCGAGCACGATGGTGTCGCCTACGTTGTAATGGAGCTGGCGAGCGACCTCCGCGCCGATGACGGCGTCGTAGAGGTCCGCGAAGGGGGCGCCACTGGTGAAAGACAAGGCCTGCTTCGCTCCGTAGTGGTAATGGACAAAGAAATCCGTCGTGGTGCCGACGACGCGAAAGCCGCGATGCGAATCACCCAGGGACAGCGGTACGGTCCAGGAGACCTCCGGCATGGCCCGGATGTCTTCGTAGGTTTTCCAGGTGATGTTGTTGGTCGCCTCTCCCACGTGGAAGATCGCGTACAGCAGCAGGTTCACCGGCCCCGAGCGGGCACCGACGACAAGGTCGGTGCCCGACACGGTGCTGGAAAAGCCGCGTCGTGCGTCGACACGGACGCGTTCCACGCCAAGGAGAAGAAAGACGCTGAGTGCGATGGTGACGACCGTCAGGAGCACGCCCGTACGACGTTGGCGAAGACTCTTCAGTGCAAGCGAGATGAGGTTCACGGTCAGGCCACCATCTGCGAACGCGGACGGTCGCCGAGACTCACGGCGCGATCGAAGTGACGGGCGAGATTCATGTCGTGGCTCACGAAAACAACGCCGGTGCCGTGCCGTGTGCATTCGGCGAGCAGGAGGCGAAGGAAGGCGTCGCGGTTGTCCGCATCGAGCGCCGACGTGGGCTCGTCGGCGATGAGAAGCTGCGGACCGCCGATAAGGGCACGGGCGACCGCCACGCGTTGTTGTTGACCGACACTGAGGTTGCCCGTGCGTGCGCGCTCGACGAGCTGCGCCACCAGCCCCAGCGACTCGAGAAGTCGGACCGCTTCGGTGCGTTGCGCGTGATGCGTGGCACCCGCGCGTGTCGCGCGAGCACGGGACCACGCGCAACCGAGCAACACATTCTCGACCGGGCTGAGGAAGGGCAACAGGTTGAACTGTTGAAAGACGTATCCGAGGTGCTCGGCGCGAAAATGGTCCCGCTGCGACGCGGATAACGTGGAATACGGAACGCCAAGCACGGTGACTTCCCCGTTGGACGCCCGCAGCACTCCCGAGAGCAATCCCAGCAGCGTGCTCTTGCCGCTGCCACTGGGTCCGCACAGAAACATGCGCTCGCCCGGCGCAACCGCGAAGTCATCCATCGTCAATATCGCGTCCGACCCGGGCCACGTGAACCGCAGCCCGCGGCACGACACCAGCGGAGCGTCGCCATAGGGAATCATGGGGACAACGTCACATGCGTCATGGGGCGGTCCAGCACCTGCTGCGTCGCGCCGTTGGCGGTCACGATGTCGACGACCACGCGCTGCAACGCAGGGAACGCCGCGAACAGGCCGACTTCAATGGCATCGAGCTGTGCGGGAGCCGCACACGTGAACTGATAGGTCACGTCGAAATCACCGTGGCCGCCCGGCTTTGCGTTGGCGTCGAACCCGTCGGCGACGACCTTCGCGGGAGGCGCCGTGCAGTTGGCCCCGCCGGCAGGTACGAGCCATTTACCTACCCGAAGCGTCTCCCTGGCCTTGGCGAGTGCTTGCGCCTGTTCAGTGGTGGCCGGTGGATGCTCGAACCCCACGGCGTCGTGGCCAGGAATGCTCAAGGCGACCACCAGCGTCGGGCCTTCCGACGACACCTGGAGCGTTGCCTGTCCGTGGACATGAGGACCCAGGTGACGCTCTTCGGCGGGTAAGCGCCCTGCCGCCAGGGCCAGGACCAGCAGAAACGGGACTGTTCGTAAGTTCATGTGCGCACCGGCCTGTGTATGTTATAACATAACGTACACGAGAACCTCGGCGGCGCGCTAGTCTTTTCATCGTCAGTGCGTTGTCGCCTCGACGTAGGTTTTGCCCGCCTCCACCGTCGTAACGTACGGGCCCGACCAGTCACGCTCGAAGATGCGCGTGAGTGTCGCCGCGGGACCCGCCCCACGAACGAAGACCGATGCATCTACCGACGTATGGAAATAGCTGGACTCCCAGTTTCCCGTACCGATGTAGACACCGCGATCGTCGACCACCGCGTACTTCGCGTGTTCGACACGCGCATAGGGAATGAAGCCCGTCGGTGACGGCGGAACGCGACTGAACTTGACCGTGATGTTCGGCATCAGGCTGAGGCTCTTCAGATAGCCCTGCATGGGTTCATGAAGTGCCCAATCAGCCACGATGATCCGGACATCGACCCCGCGCGCCGCGGCATCGCGCAGCGCCGCATCGACCGGAGTCCACCAGCCCTTCTCACCATAGCCACGCAGCGCCGAGAGCGTCATCACCTGCACGCGAACGATGTGCTGCGAACTATTGATGAGATCGACCAGGGCAGGCTCCTCGGCCGTTACCCAGTCGGGCATGAGCGGGGCGGGACTGAACGCCGGATAGGAAACCACGTTGCCTTCGCCCGGCACGCCCAGGATCTCAGGGTCGGTCACCGTGACCGGGGCGAACGTGAGCGCCGCCGCGGCATGTTTTCCCGGTGTCGGCGACGCTGGACTTCCGGCCAGTTGCCAGTCGAAGTCGAACGTCGCGCCGAACGTCTGCGCAAAGCGCCGATTGCGTATGCGAGCCCCTATTTCATGGATCTCGTTCAAGGCGCGCCAGTCCCAGTTCTGGCTGCCGACAAAGACATCCGCGTGGTCGACCACCATGTACTTGGCGTGTAACACACCGCCGGTCAGCGTCTTGACCGGCAGCACGCGAATCTCGAAGCCAGGCAAGGCACGGAAGCGGTCGATGCTTTCATGGTTGTCCGCAAGGAACGTCTGGTCGACCAGGATGCGCAGCTTGATGCCTGAGCGAGCACGTTCGACCAGCGCATCGAGGACCGGCGCCAATGGGCCACCGGGTTTGTCGGCAATGTAGAAAGCGGCGATATCGATGCTGGTCTTCGCGCTGCGAATCATCTCCAGCCAGACGGTCTGCGTGCGTCGAACACCCGGCTCACCGTAGATGGACGCGTCGGGCACGCTTTCGACCAACTCGAAATCCGGCGGCGGAGGCATCTTTTCCCGGGCTGCCAGCGCGCTGGCAGACAGTCCCATGACAAGCAGCGAAGCGATGGCGACCCAGCGCCGTAGAGCGGGAGTAACGACGGGGTGCGGGAGGGGTGACATGGGCGTCCGGTTCGGTTGAATGTTATAAAATAACACTCCTTTTTTACCGTATGACTGCGGCGGCCGGCACGTCCCCGCCGCCGATGGCCTTGTAGATCGCTACCAGCCTGATGGCGAGCTGCGCATCGCTATCGGCGCGGTCACGCTGGGCGGCGAGCAGTGTCCGCTCGGCATCGAGCGCCTCTATGAAGGTGGTTCGTCCGTTCCGGTAGCGAACGTCGGCGAGCGAATAAGCGTCGCGAGACAGACGCTCGCGCTCGGCGAGCTGCGCATTGCGCTGGCGTTCCGCCGAGTAAGCGTTCAGTGCCGTGTCGATATCCGACCAGGCCTGCAACACGCTCTTCTGCCAGGTCACGGCTGCCTCCTGCTGCTGCAACTTGCGCAGTGTCACCACACTGCGGCGGCGGCCCATGTCGAAGATGGGCAGGTCCAGGCTTGGTCCGATCGACCAGTGTCGGCTACCCCAGTCACCGAAGTCCCCCGACTGCAACGATTCAAAGGCAAAGCTGCCGCCCAGCGTGATGCGCGGGTAGAGGTCGGCTACCGCCACACCGGTATTCGCTGTGGCTTCGTGCAGCTGCGCTTCGGCCTGGCGGATGTCCGGTCGGCGGCGCACGACATCCGACGGGATGCCCAGCGCCAGGCTCGGGAGAACCGGCTTTGTATCGGCATCCGCGAGCGGCGCCAGCCTTGCCTGCAGGCTGCCCGGCGTCTGGCCGATCAGTACCGAAAGTTGATCAAGTGCATTCGCCTCCTCCGCGAGCAGCGCAGGCAGTCGCGCCCGAAGGTCGGCGAGCAGCGCCTGCTGCTGCGTGGTGTCGAGGTCGCTGGCCATGCCCCCGTCCGCCCTCGCCTTCATGAGCGTGAAATGGTCCTGGGCCGCGTCGAGGTCGGCACGCGTCAACGCGATCTGCCGCTGCGTGCCACGCAATGCGAAGTACACACGCGCCACGTCGGCGGCAACATCCAGCCGCGCGCCATCGAACAGTGCACCCGATGACGATACCTGGGCATCGGCCGCTTCCACTGACCGTCGCACGCGACCCCAGAAGTCCGGTTCCCACGAGGCGTCGAAGCCACCCTGATAGACGGTGTACGGCTGGCTCAGCAACTTCACCAGGGTGTCGCGTTGATCGGCAGGTGCGAGTACATCGATCGTGCGGCTGGTCGCACCATTCTCACTGGGGCGCTGACGTTGGGCGCTAGCCGCCATGTCGACCTGCGGACCGCGCTGCGCCGCCGCCGTCTGGCGTTGCGCGCGACTCTCGGCGAAGCGCAACGCGGCTGTCTGTAGGTCGGGGTTAGCCGTGGCGGCATCCGCTTCCAGTCCGTCGAGCACGGGATCACCGAAAGGCTTCCACCACTCGGCCGAAGCGATCGCGGCGCCCGTCGGCGGGACGGCATCGTGCAGCGAGGCATCGCCGGCACGCAGCGACGACCAGTCGGCCGGCACCTGCGCCTGGGGCTTCTTGAAGTCCGGCCCGACGGCGCAACCGCTCAACACGGTGATGGTCGCCATCGTCAGCAAGGACAGGGAAAGAGAAGACAGGGTGCGCATGGGGAGTACCGAAGTCAGACGAGACGATGACGGAAGAGCCACGCCGAGAACGGCAGGGTCACGGCGGCGATGATGAGCAGCGGCACGATGTCGCCGATGACGGTTCCCAGGCCGACGCCTTCCAGGTACACCCGCTGGACGAGGTGGATGGCGTAGCGTGCCGGGTTGATGGTGGTGAGCCACTGCATGGCGATGGGCATGTTCGCGACCGGCGTCGTCATGCCCGACAGCAGCACCAGCGGCATCATCAGCACGAAGGTGTAGAGCATGGCCTGCTGCATGTTCACGGCCAGTGCGGAAATCGCCAGACCGATACCGACGCACGCCACGGTAAAAACCAGCAGCCCGATGTACAGCGTAACCAGCGAACCGGCCAGGGGAATGTGGAACCACAGCGTCGCGATCAGAAGGACCAGCGTGGACTGGACCAGGCCGACGAAAATCGACGGCACGGATTTGCCGATCATGATTTCCGCTGGCGTGCATGGGGTCACGAGCAACTGGTCGAAGGTGCCCTGCTCCCGCTCGCGCGCCACGGAGAGCGCGGTGAGCATGAGCGTCTGCAACATGCTCAGTACCGCGATCATGGACGACATCATGAACCAGCGTGTCTCGAGGTTCGGGTTGTACCAGGCGCGCACGTCCACCGTGAGCGGTGAGGTGCCGCCGCCGTGGCTCTGCCGCCAGTCCGCATTGAAGCGAGACACGATAGCGCCCAGATAGCCGGAAGCCGTGCCCGCTGTCGTCGAGTTTCGGGCGTCGAGGATAAGCTGCACGGGTGTGGTTTCACCCGCGCTGAGCCTTTGCTCGAAACGAGGCGCGATGTGAAGCACGAAAAGGACTTTGCCGGCGTCGACGATGGGGGCGATGTCATTCTCGTTGTGCAGCGTCGCGACGCGACGGAAGACGCCGGATCCTTCGACATTCGCGATCAGTTGCACGGCCGCCGGGCCGTGGTCCTGGTCGAGCAGCGCGTAAGGCGCCTCGCGCAGATCCAGCGTGGCCGCGTAACCGAACATGAGCGACTGCAGCAAGGCCGGCACGAACAACAGCACGCGGCTGGCCGGATCCTTCAGGATGACCAGCAGCTCCTTGCGGCAGAGATTGGCCACGCGGCGGAGGAAAGCGAGCATGGCATTCATCCGATCAGCTTCCGTGTCTTCATGCGTGCGGCCGCGAGCACCACCACGGCGTAACCGATGAGGATGACGCAATTCTTCAGGATCACCGGCCACAGGTTGCCGGCGAGGAACAGGCTCTTCAGCACTTCCATGTAGTGGGTGGCGGGAAGAATCCGACCCACCGCCTCCACGGCCAGCGGCATGTTACGCAGGTCGTAGATGAAGCCCGAGAGCATGAGGGCCGGCATGAAGCTGGTGACCAGGGCAAGCTGACTCGCGGTGAACTGATTCTTCGTCACCGCCGAGATCAACAGGCCGATGCCGAGCGCCACGAACAGGTAGAAGACCGACACCAGCAGGATCAGCCACAGCGAACCGTAGATCGGCACGTCGAAAAGGAAACGCGCCGCCAACAGGCACATCAGCAACCCGATCATGCCGACACCGAAATACGGGATGATCTTGGCAAGCAGGATCTCGAGCGGCCTCACCGGCGTCACGAACAGAGCCTCCAGCGTGCCGCGTTCCCATTCGCGTGCCATCACCAGCGCGGTGAGGAAGGCGCCGACCAGGGTGGTGATGAGCACGATGAGGCCCGGCACGAGGAACCAGGTACTCGTGTTGGCTTCGTTGAACCACAGGCGCTGCTCGAGGTACACGCTCCCCACCGACGCTCCCGGCGAGGCGCCGGAGCGGTCACCCTGAAGCACGGTTGATTGCGCCAACGCACTCTGCACATAGCCTTCAATCGTGCGTGCCGTATTGGCGTCGGCGCCGTGCAGGATCAGCTGCGCGTGGGCATCGCCCAGACCCAGGCGTCGGGAAAAGTCGGACGGTAAGCGCAGGATGGCGTCGACCTTCCGGTCCAGCATGAGAGCCTCGGCGTCATGCATGCTGTTGACCACCCTCGGCGCCAGATAGGGCGACAGCCGCAGGCCGGCGATCATGTCGTTGGCGGTCACGGAATGGTCTTCCATGACAACGGCGACCGGTGCGTTCTTCACGTCGAAGGAGAGTCCATAGCCGAAGATCAGGATCAGGACGGCCGGAAGCGCAATGCCCATCATGAGGTTGCTGCGATCGCGCAGCAGCTGTTTCACTTCCTTACGGGTCAGCGCCAGGAGACGCTGCCAGAAGCCGCCGTTCATGCCGCCTCCCGCGCACCGCCGCGTGACGCCTTGCGGTTCTGTTCGACGATGCCGATAAAGGCCTGCTCCATGTCGAAGGTGCGCGCGTCGGTTTCACCGGCCTGACGACGGATCTCCGCCGGCGTGCCGAGAGCGAGCACTTTGCCGGCATCCTGGATCACCACGCGATCGCAATATTCGGCTTCTTCCATGAAATGCGTGGTGATGACGACCGTCGTCCCGGCCTCGGCCAGGGCGGTGATGCGTCGCCAGAACTCGCGTCGCGCCAGCGGATCCGCGCCGCTGGTGGGTTCATCGAGAAAGAGGATGTCCGGCGCATGCAGCAGGCCCGTGGCCATGGCCAGGCGTTGCTTGAACCCGCCGGGCAGCAAACCCGCCTGGGCATGCCCTGCATCGTCCAGTTCGAACTGCGACTTCACCGCGGCCATGCGTTCACGCAGGCGCGTGCCGGACAGGCCATAGGCTCCGCCGAAGAACGTCAGGTTCTCGTCGACCGTGAGGTTGCCGTAGAGCGCGAACTTCTGTGAGACATAACCGATCTGCTGGCGGGCATGGGCGCGTGCCTTGCGCAGGTCGTGGCCGGCGACGCGCAACGTGCCGCTGCTGGCGGGAAGCAGGCCGCACAGCATGCGAAACGTGGTGGTCTTTCCCGCACCGTTCGGGCCGAGCAGGCCAAAGATCTCGCCGCGGCTGACGGAGAAACTCGTGCGATCCACCGCGGTGAAATCGCCGAAGGTGCGGACCAGATCCTTTACCTCGATGACGGACTGATCGGTCTTCGCCGAGGCAGGCTTCGATGTCGATGTCGACGTTGCAACGGCCGCCGCTGATGAAAGGTCGCGCTGTACTTTGGACCGCAACGCCAGCATGAATCCGTCTTCGAGCGTCGGCGGCATCGGCTCAGCCCGCGATGCCCCCAGAACGCGCGCCAGGTCGGGATCGCCCTGCTCCACCGTCGCCCGGGTCCGGACGAAGTGCACCTTGCCGCCACGCGGCACCGCATCGACGGTATCGTCGTCGTCGAGCAGGCGTGCCTGCAGGTGGCGCGGTGCTTCGTCGGCGGGTGGCGTCACCGCAAAACAGAGGTCTTCGGCGGTATCCCGTATCGACTCAGGGGTTCCCTGCGCCAGCACCTTGCCGTCATGCAAGATGGCCACGTGCGCGCAGCGCGCCGCCTCATCCATGTACGACGTACTGACGAGCACGCTGAGGTTTTCTTCTCCCACCAGCTGTTCGAGGATCTCCCACAGCTCACGGCGCGACAGCGGATCGACGCCCACCGTAGGTTCGTCGAGGAGCAGAAGTTCAGGCGACCGCACCAGGGTGCAGGCCAGGCCGAGCTTCTGTTTCATGCCGCCGGAGAGCTTTCCCGCGGGGCGGCTCGTAAAACGCCCCAGGTCGGTCATCTCCATCAGGCGCTGGTAGCGCTTGCCGCGTACGTCCTGCGGTACCCCGTGGAGGTCGGCATAGAGGTCCAGATTCTCCTGCACGCTCAGGTCGTCATACAGCCCGAAGCGTTGCGGCATGTAGCTGATCCGGTTCTGGATCGCCTGCGGGTCGGTAGCCGCGTCGATGCCAAGCACGGTCATCGTTCCCGTGTCGGCAACCATCAAGCCGGCGGCCAGTCGCAACAAGGTGGTCTTGCCTGCACCATCGGGGCCGACCAGCGCGGTGAGCGCCGCGCTCTTCACTTCGATGGAAACATCGTCAAGGGCGACGACGGTGCGGCCCGCCTTCTTGATGACGAAGCGTTTGCCGACCCCCTGCGCAACGAGTGCCACCGGCGTGTTCATGGCTGCGCCGCGACCGTACCCGGCAGCTCCACGGTGGCCGGCATGCCCATGCGCAGGCGGTCATCCGGATCCTCGACATTGATGCGCACTTCGTAGACCAGGCTGGTCCGCAGCTCGTTGGTCTCCACGTTCTTCGGCGTGAACTCGGCCACCGACGAGATGTAGCCGATGCGACCGTCGACCGGATGCCCGGGTGCGCTATCGGTCGTCACGCGAGCTGACTGCCCCGGCTTGATCAAACTGAGGTTGGTTTCGGACACATAGGCACGCACCCACTTCGGATGGACCAGGGCCAGGGCATAGGCCGGCCGCTGCGGCGATGCCATGTCGCCCGGCTCGAGCAAGCGGCTGCGCACCACGGCGTCGGAAGGCGCCTTGAGCACCGCGTCGTCGAGCTGCTGCTTCGTTACCGCGCTGTCGGCCATGGCGGCATCGCGCTGGGCGCGCGCTTCGTCGATGTCTTCCTTGCGCGGGCCGGCCACGGAGAGATCCTGGGCCTTGCGCTGGGCATCCAGCTTCGCATCGGCCGAGCCGGCGGCTGCGACGGCATCGTCGAGCTCTTCACGACTCACGGCGCGACCGGCCGTGCCCTGGCTGATCGCCCGAAGGCGGTCGAGCGTCTGGTGCGCCTTGCGTGCGTCGGCGACAGCGGCACGTACATTGGCGTCGGCCTGGGCGATCTCCTGCGGCCGATTGCCCGCCTCCATCCGGCGAAGCACTTCGTCCTGCACAGCAAGCTGGGCCTGCGATCTGGCCAGTCGCAATGTCAGCGTGGTCGTGTCCAGGGTGGCGAGCACCTGCCCGGCGGTGACCCGGTCCCCTTCGTTCACCCGCATCTGCAGGATCCGCTCGTTGGCGTTGAAGGCCAGCGAGACCTGACGGATGTCCACGTTGCCATGCAGAACGATGGCCTCGGGTGCCTTGGGACGCATGAGCCACCAGATCGCAGCGCCTACGGCGACAACGAGGACGACAGCGGCGACAACGATGCCTGGCTTGGGTTTGGGCATGGGATGGGCGCTCGACCTGGGGAATGCCGGCAGTCTAGGCCGACTTTTTCAATAAATCAAATGCAAATTTGAATTATATCTTTGCCGATTCCTCTACAATGGACCCATGGCCGACCAGCATCTTCCAAAATCGCACGCCGCGAAACGGGCCCCCCGGCAGGACGGCGAGAACACCCGCTTCCACCTCCTGGACGTGGCCGGCCGGCTCTTCGCCGAGCACGGCTACCTGGGCACCTCCAGCAAGGACATCTGCCTGCGCGCGGGGGTGAACATCGCCGCGGTGAACTACCACTTCGGCAGCCGCGATGGCCTGTATGGCGCTGTGCTGGTCGAAGCCCATCGACAGGTGGTCAGCCAGGAATCGCTGCTTGCCTTCGTGCAGTCGGACCTGGGCGCGCGGGACAAGCTTCGCGGACTTATCAGCCATTTCGTCGCGCAGGCCGGACAAGGCGAAAAATCGTGGGGCTTCCGTGTCGTGCTACGCGAGATGATGTCGCCCTCGCCCATGGCTTCCACGCTGATCAACGAGGCCATCGCGCCGAAGGCAGGCATCGTCGCCGGCCTGATGGCGGGCTATCTGAATCTGCCGATCAGCCATCCCGCCGTACAGCGCGGAATGATGATGACCATCGTGCCGTGCATCACCATGTTGCTCGGACCCGAAGGCCTGCGCACCACGGTGCTACCTGCATTGAATCCCACCTCGGAGGGACTGGTCGAGGACATGACGACCTTCGTGCTTGCCGGTCTCGATGCCCTTGCGGCGGCTCACGCCAGCTAGCGACCGATTGGCCGGCACGAGGTCGGCATCTTCGCGGGACGACGGTTCAGCCACTTATACCCCGATGCACGGCATCTCCACCGGTTCGGACGATAATCGTCGCCATGAAAAAGCGTCCTGCCCCCATGGCCTCCGTGCACGACAACGGCTTCGTCCGCGTCCGCGGCGCCCGCGAGCACAATCTGAAGAACATCGACGTAGCCGTGCCGCGCGATGCGCTGGTGGTGTTCTCGGGCGTCTCGGGATCCGGCAAGTCCTCGCTGGCCTTCGGCACGATGTACGCGGAAGCGCAACGCCGTTACTTCGAATCCGTCGCACCGTACGCGCGGCGCCTGATCGACCAGGTGGGTGTGCCCGACGTTGACGACATTGAAGGCCTGCCACCGGCCGTGGCGCTGCAGCAACAGCGCGGCACTCCCGGCACACGGTCTTCGGTCGGCAGCGTCACCACGCTCTCCAGCCTGGTACGCATGCTCTATTCGCGCGCAGGCAGCTATCCGGCGAAGCAGCCGATGCTTTTCGCCGAGGACTTTTCGCCGAACACGCCCCAGGGTGCCTGCCCGAACTGCCACGGTCTCGGCCGCGTGTACGAGGTGACCGAACAGACGATGGTTCCCGATCCGTCGCTGACCATCCGCGAACGTGCTATCGCTTCCTGGCCGCCCGCGTGGCACGGACAGAACCTGCGCGACATCCTGGTGACGCTGGGCTACGACGTGGACATCCCCTGGCGTGATCTGCCGAAGAAGCAGCGCGACTGGATCCTGTTCACCGAGGAGCAACCCGTAGCACCGGTGTACGCGGGATTCACGCCCGCCGAGACGCGCGCGGCACTGAAGCGCAAGACCGAACCGAGTTACATGGGCACCTACATGGGAGCCCGTCGTTACGTGCTGCACACCTTCGCGACAACGCAGAGCCCGTTGATGAAGAAGCGCGTGTCGCGATTCATGATCGGCAGCCTCTGTCCGGTTTGCGACGGCAAGCGCCTCAAGCGCGAGGCGCTGTCGGTCACGTTCGCTGGTGTCGACATTGGCACGTTGTCCGCCATGTCGTTCGACCAGCTGGTCGAGACGCTGCGTCCTGCGGCCGAAGGGCGCTTCGATGAGCTCGCTGCGGCGGGCAAGGCCACGCAGAGCCGCGCTGCCGGCAAGCGCGATATCGCCAGGCGTGTCGCTGCCGGTGGGCTGGGACACGAAGGTTCCTCGGACGTGCGTCGCACGCCGAATCTCTCGGAAGAGAAGCGCATTGCCGCACAACGCATCGCCCAGGACCTCGTCGCACGCATCGGCACGCTGCAGTCGCTCGGACTGGGCTATCTGTCGATGGACCGCAGTAGCCCTACCCTTTCGCCTGGAGAACTTCAGCGCTTGCGTCTTGCCACGCAGATACGCAGCAATCTGTTCGGCGTCGTATACGTGCTCGACGAGCCCTCCGCGGGACTGCACCCGGCAGACGGCGAAGCGCTGTTCACTGCACTGGGACAATTGAAGGCATCGGGAAACTCGATCTTCGTCGTCGAACACGACCTCGACATGATGCGTCGTGCCGACTGGCTGGTCGACGTGGGTCCGGATGCGGGTGAACGGGGTGGCGAGATTCTCTATAGCGGCCCACCTGCCGGATTGGCCAGGGTGACCGCTTCGCATACCGCGCGCTATCTGTTTGGCGACACGCGGGTCACCCGACGCGCCCCGCGTCAGCCAAGCGGCTGGCTCGAACTGCGTAATGTCACGCGGAACAACCTCAGCCGGCTGGCTGCACGCTTCCCGCTCGGTACATTCACCTCCGTGACGGGCATTTCAGGATCAGGCAAATCAAGCCTGGTCAGCCAGGCCCTCGTGGAACTGCTGGGTGAGCACCTCGGACACGAGCCACGCGTTGTCGAGGACGAAGGCGACGACACGGAGCCGAGCGTGATCGCGACGACCACTGGCCACATCCACTCCGGCGCCGATGCTGTCACACGTCTCGTCCAGGTCGACCAGAAGCCTATCGGACGAACGCCGCGCTCGAACCTCGCGACCTATACCGGTCTGTTCGACCACGTGCGCAAGCTGTTTGCCGCTACGAAGGCCGCGAAGGCGAAACGTTACGATGCAGGTCGCTTCTCGTTCAACGTAGCCAAAGGCCGCTGCGAGACGTGTGAGGGTGAAGGCTTCGTCAGCGTCGAGCTGTTGTTCATGCCCAGCGTGTATGCGCCCTGCCCCACCTGCCACGGAGCGCGCTACAACGAGCAGACGCTGGCGATTCGCTGGAACGACCGGAACATTGCCGACGTGCTGCACATGACTGTGGAGGAGGCCTGCGAGTTCTTCGCCAGCGAAGCCAACGTGCTGAAGTCGCTACTGCTTCTTCGCGATATCGGCCTCGGCTACCTGCGCCTTGGCCAGCCGGCCACGGAGCTCTCCGGCGGTGAAGCCCAGCGCATCAAGCTCGCCACCGAGCTGCAACGCGCCCAGCGCGGCAGCAGTGTCTATGTCCTGGATGAACCCACGACGGGCCTTCATCCGTCGGATGTCGACAAGCTGGTCGCGCAACTCCAGGGGCTCGTCGACGCAGGTAATACCGTCATCGTCGTCGAGCATGAGATGCGCGTCGTGGCGGGCAGCGACTGGGTGATCGACGTGGGCCCGGGCGCTGGCGACCAGGGCGGAAAGATCGTCGCCGCCGGTACGCCTGAGGGCGTCGCGCGGTCGAAAGAGAGTCGTACCGCGCCTTATCTTGCAACCCTTCTGTAGGAGCCGACTTGTCGCGCGATGGAAAACTCAGGGCCGGGGCGGCGGCGTCGCCACGTAGATATTCACTTGCAATTCGTTTACTTGATACGTCTTTACAACGGATTCGACGGCCCTGAAGTCGATTCTCAATCTACCAGGAGAAACCCACGTGACCCGAGGCTCATCACGCGTCATCGCGGGAACGTACTCGAACACCTCGATACGCCTTGCCTCCCCGCGCTTCACCAGGTAAAGCAACACCGTGTCCGAGTGCGCAAAGTTATCACAGATGGTTTCTTCGGTATGAAGAACGTAGTCGCTGGCGCCCGAAGCGGGCACTTCCCGATCGTCGTGAACACAGTCCTGGACCGGTGGCTCATCGTTGGAGCAGCCGACGATCATTAGCCAACAAAGCGCTGCGATCCATCGCAACGGGAACTTTCCGGAGATGATGTTCAAGCTAGTGCGTGCCCTGTTGCGAAAAGATGAGATCAGATGGAGCGGACGGACGCCCGTGTGGGAAGTTCTTCGCCTGCGCACTTTGCCACCCCCTGACCCACCATTGCGTCTGGCCTGGCGAGTTGGCATTACTTGAGTTTCTACGCGAGTACACCGCGCCGATGGTTTCTGTTTGGTGCAACGTATAGCCAGCCCCATTCATATAAATGCCAACATTGAAGTTGGAAGCATTTGTGTAGGCACCGTAGAACACACCCTGACTGCGCTGGACATCATAAGTTCCTCCTTGCCCGATAGCCTGCTTGATGGAGGCGTACGAAGCATGATCGAAAATATTATCTTTATCCTTCACACCAGCCACATATACCGCACTGAAATCGTAGTTCCCTGGGGCATAAAATCCCGCACCGTCCATACTGGCAAAAAAGTATGCGCCGTCCGGGACGCCGTGGGAAATCTCATACTTGCCACTAGTCGGACCGTTGTTTTGACCTATTGAAGCGATCGCGCCATCGTGGCTATCGTGGGAATCAAACGCGCACACGTTGGCCGCGCTGGCGCACGGGTCGGTCTCCCTTCCGTCACTATTCGTGTTTCGCCCATCCGGATCGACATTAGTAACCGGATTTCCGTTCGCGTAGACGAATCTGTTAGTTCGGAATACGCCCCCATTCGCAGGGGTTATCGGATCGACGCTTAGAAAGCGTCCGCGTCGGGGTCGTAATACCGAGCCTGCATGTAGATGAGCAGGCTGTCAGCGTCGAATAGGTGTCCCGTATAGCCAGGTCCTGCGGTGGGTGAACCCGCCGCCTGCGTGCCGTAAGGCTTGAAGTCGGCTGTGGCGATGATATTGCCCGACGCGTCGGCCAATATCAGGGGGGTCCCCTGCATGTCGGAATAATAATAGGTCACTGTCGTCGTGGCGTTAACCGTTGCGACAGAAAGCGAGGACGCTACGACGGCGAGGATAAGCGAGTCGACTCCGCTCAGCCGACGCCTCGATGTGCGCATGATGGGCCGCATCGTCTTCATCTTCAGCCCCCAGCCAGCCAATCGGTTTCATAGGCGCTCCAGGCGGAACACCCCGTCGCGTTACACGCCTGCACCCGATACTCGACCAGGCCACTGGCCAACGTCACCTGGCTATGCGAAGTGACATTCCCCCAGTTCGTAACGACGGGGAGATAAGGTGGATTCGTGTACTCGATGTTGTAGTAGGTCGCGTACGCCGAGGCATTCCACGTCAGGTGGATGTTCGGCCTCGCCGAGCCGGTCTGCGTCAGCGTGAAGCCGGTGGGCGTAGCCGGGATCAGCGCGACGCTGACCGTTGTCGTTCCGCTCCAGGGACCGCAGCCCCCGGCGTTGCAAGCCTGGACCATGTATGCATAGGTGCCATTGACACGGCCGCTCGTCGACCAACTACCCGCATTGGCGTATTGAACCCCGGTCCATCCCCCGCCGTTGACGCTTTCAGCCAGGTTGTAAGCGGTAGCGCCCGCGACTCCCGTCCAGCTGATTGTCCACGCACCGCTGCTGTTCCCCCCACCACCAGCGATCGACGGCGCGGATGCCGGCGGTACGGTGACAGCCACTGCACCACTGCCAATGAATGCACTGCACCCGTTCGCGTTGCAGGCCTGCAGCCGGTACACCGCGCTTGCCGTGACCCCCACGTTCACGCTCACCGATGTCGCGCCGGCATGATAGACGGTGTTCCAGGGACCCCCGTTGAGGCTCTGCTCCAGTTCGTACACCGTGGCATAGGCCGTTGCAGGCCAGCTGACAGGAACAATTCCGGTGCTCGTCGATGGAACGCTGATGGACGAAGGAGCCGGCGGAATGTGGGCGATGACGACGTTGGCCGACGTGGTGGCCGCGCTGCACCCATTCCCACTGCACGCACTCACACTGTAGGAGTAGGCGCCATCGGCCGGATTGTTGACGGACATGGTCGTGCCGGCAATGTTGACCGGACTTCCACCGATGCCGTTGTACGTCTGTTTCACGCTATAGACCGTCGCGCGGGCGCTTGCGGTCCAGCTGACCGATATCGTGGCCAGGTTGCCAGACGCGGTGGCTGTCACCGAGGCCGACGGCAAGGGAGCCGTGATCGATGCCGGCACGATCGCATTGCCGGAGCCAGGCAGGGTCTGGTCGTCACTGCCAATGCGCGCAAGGCCGACGCCAACCACGTAGATCGGCTGGTTCCCATAGGTGACTCGCGTCGCATCGGTCAGGGCAACCGTGAAGCGGTAGGCGGCACCGCTACTGTGGCACGCCGTTGCGACCGACGGTTCACTGGCCACGTTAGCCGGGAAGGTTCCGATGAGGGTCCCCGTACCGGCCGGGCCACCCAGGTACACGCGAACCGAGAGCGAGTCGGCGAACCCATCCGAACAGGTCCACCCGGCTAGCGTGGCCGTCTCGGAGGTGGCATTCGATACGCCGTCGACGTTGCCGATCACCTTCGAGGTGATCGTATCCGTCGACGCGACGAGCTTGCTACCGAGGTAGAAATAGTCCTTGCCGTTACTGGTGGATGGATCGAATTCCCAGAGCAGCTGCCCTGCCCCGCTATACGCGTAGTAGGTGGGCGTTGCCCCCGATCCGGTCGGCGCCTTCTTTACACGACGGCCGGCGGCGTCGTACGCATAGGTATCCGTGCCCGCAATCGCCGTGAGCCGGTTGGCCAGATCGAATGTCAACGCCGCGCCGTCCTTCGACGTTGTGTTGCCGCGCAGGTCGTAGATGAACTGGTGTAACGTCGTCCCCGCGTTGGTTATCGAGTCGAGTTGATTGAGGGCGTTGTAGTTGTAAGTATTCGTGCCGCCGCTGTTGGTGATACTGCGGATATTGTTGAGCGCATCGTAAGTGTAGGACTCGGTCCCCCACAGATTCCCGGCCGTCGCCTGCGTCAGGCGATTGATGTTGTCGTACGTCATGCTGCGCGACCGTTGGCCGCCGGCGACCTGGTCGGTAATTCCGGTGACGTTCGCATTCGGATCGTACGAGAGTGCCTCGCTCAGAGACGGCGCAGACAACGTGCCGTACCTGAATTGCCCGAGCAGATTACGGGCATTCTGCTGCGCGACATACGGCGTACCGTTGCCCAGGTTGAACGATGCCAGGCTGCCGTCCGGGGCGTAGCTGGCCGCGGAGGCGAAGGCTCCCACCTGCGTGGGACGACCGAGGGCATCCGGCGCGTAAGCGGCGCACTGGTTGTCCGGATACGTCATGCTCGCCGGAGCCTGGTTGGTGTCGTAGCCATACCCGATCGACCACACGTAGCCCTCGACCTGGAGCTGTTCCTGCGTCAGGAGCCCCAGCTCGTTGCGGCCATAGGTCCACGACGTGATCCCCGACGTTGCCGCAGCGGGGTTACCCAATGGGTCATACGTGTAGGTGACCGTGTCGGTGTTCGAGCCCACCGGGTATTGAATCGACAGAACACGGTTCATCGTGTCGTAAGTGCGCGTCGTTCCAGCGGCGGCAACGACCTGATCCTGCCCGCAGCCCGTCAGGTCCGGGGAAGCGCCGGCCACTTGCCACACGATATTGTTCGCATCGTCGTAAGCGAACACTTCGCTGCCGCTCTCCGGCTCAGTGGTCCGGCAGAGCCGATGGTAGCCGTCGTACACCATGCTTTTGCTGACGGCGTTGCCGCCACCGGACTGCACGATCGAGGTCGGGCTTCCATAGACGTCACGCGCGATCTGCTGCGTGATGCCTTCCGGCGCCGTGACCAAAACCGGCTTGTCGTACGACGGCGTGTCGAACGCCTGGTAAGCCGTCATGGTGGCAATACCCTTGGCATCCGTGACCTGCCTGGTCGCGTTTGCGAGGTAGGCGGTCGACGTGGTCAGGTTGCCGTTTTCGGAGGCCTGTACGGCCTGGTACACCCGCCCGAGCGCGTCGTAGTAAGTCGTCACACCCGTCCAGCCCGTGCCGTTTCCGTTTACGAAGTCCGGATTCGCGCCGAGCGGATAGGAAACGAAGGTCTTCGCACTACGCCAGTCGAAGTCGGTCCGCGCCGAGGTTTCAAGGCCAAGGTCGCCCGCGCGGTAGTTACTTGCGAGGATCGGCCTGAGCATGGCGTCAAAGTAGGTGACCGACACCTTGCTACCCAGGGTCACCGTCCGCCGCCAGTGCGCGCCACCGATGCCCCGCTCGTCGCCGACGTACTCATAGGCGATCGTCTGCGCGTTCCAGGCGCCCTGGTCGCCCGTGCACGTCAACGCGTGTCCTGCCGGATAGGCAATCGACGCCAGCCGACCCACGGCGTCGTAGGTGTAGCTCGTGGTGTGCTGCGCCTGGTCCGTCAGCGACGCGACCTGGCCAAGATCGTCGACGGATATCGACTCCGATGTTCCGTCCGGGTATCCAATAGCCTGCGGGATGCCGCGCTTGTAGTTACCGAGGGTCGTTGTGTTGCCTTTGTTGTCCGCGAAGCTGGCCAGCTGGCCCTGACCATCGAACGCGTAGGTCATCAACGTCTCGCCAAAGACCTTGCGGGTCTGCAACGTCACGTTGGCCGGGTTATAGACGTTTTCGCTTTCCGCCACGCCCGTGGCCGTGTTTACGACGGTCGTGGGAAGGCCAAGCGTCCAGTGCGGAAGATCGTTGAGATAATCCGTCCGCTCCTGGAGGGTGCTGGCAGCCTGGAAGGAGTTGTAGCGGGTGACAACCAGCGGCATGGCATAGGCGTCGAACAGATCCACGTTCCAGCGATACGTGTCTCCTTCCTCGACGATGTCCTTGCGGACCACGGGGATCCATTCGTCCAGCTGCGCGGAGTTGACCGGGAGTTCCCGCGACAGGCCCAGGGATGCCGGCCATGGACCACCGGTTGCCGATGCATAGGTCAGGATTTCCGATCGTAGCGGCGTGCCGCCCACCGCCCCGGCGTACGCGTCTGTCCTCTGCAGCAGGGTCTCCGTGGCGTCGAACTGATTGCTGAAGGTGTACCGGGTCGTATTGCCCGCGGGGTCCAGCACGTCCGTGTAAGTCGTGGTGACGCATCCGCCGCCGCACTGGTACTTCCATGACGGACTACTGGGGGAGTAGGTATAGCTCCACGTCGCCGGGGTCACCTTGGTACCCGAGAACGATTTCGAAGTAATCGAGGTCGTCGCGTACACGGTAGGAAGGCGACCCACCAGGACGGGGTTGTTGCATGGCTCGTCGACGTTCGATCGAGACCGGATCATGGTCTGTGCGCCGAACGTACCGAGCAGCCCGGACGGGTGCGTGATCGTCCCGGAGCCTGACTGGGCGTAGTCGGGGAATGCGGTGAAGAAGCAGGTTCCCTTATCACCGAACTCGAGGAGCGAATCGGAATTGGTTGCCGGCAGGCCGCCGAGGTTGAAGCTCCACGACGACCCATCGGGAAGCTGCACCGAGGTCAGCCTTGGAATCGTCGGATCGCTGGAGTAGTTGTAGTTCCAGGTTCGGGGCGCCGCGCTGCCCGGCTGGAGCACGATGGACGTGATGCGGAACGAGGTATAGCTGGTGGACGGCGATTTCACCGGACCAGGGTCTGCCGTGGGTACCTGCCACTGGGCCCAGTTGATTGTCACCTGGCGGCCATCGGAGGCCTGGATCGACGTGAGGTTGCCGTTGCCGTCGTAGCCGTAGTTGACGGTATTGCCGAAGCGATCGACCACCTTGGAGACCATGAACATCAGCGTGCGACGCTTCAGCGCCGCGCTGCCCGGATTCACGACCGCATCGGCACTGCGATAGGTCACCCAGTCCAGCCAGTACTTCGTACCGTCGGGGGATACCGCGAGATAGCCCTCGCCGGGAACGCCGTTTGCCGTCTGCGCAAGACAGCCCACCGCCCACTTCTCTTTCGTGATGATGGGGAAATTGATCGCGGCGCCATTGGCGTCCGTCATCTGGGGAGAGGTAGTGAATCCGCCGCGGCTCAGTAACGTCTGTGCGCCCGCGCCTGGCATGATGAGTTGGTAGCCATGCCACCACGAATCCGCGCCATAGGTGGCGACTGTACCCGGCGATGAGACGAACATCGATGGCGCGGCATCGAAACTGGAGCAGCGCGTCGTGCCCTGATAATCGTCGAGAAGAAACCACTGCCAGGTAAGCACGCCCGCGACCGTGTTCTGCTCGGGCGCGGAGAGTGTTTCGATATGGGGAAGATCGAGCGACCAGTCGACAAACGCGTTCGCGTGGAATGGATGGAAGGCGACCGAGGGATTGATTCCGGGAATCGAGAAGGTTCGCGAAAGCGTAATCGCCGGCCCGATGCCGTTTGCGCTGACGTCCGTCTCGTTGAAGGACAGCGACCCGTCGTAAAGACCTATCCGTTCGCCAAAGGGATTTTCCCCCAGGGGCGATATGTCATCAGTGACATGGATGCGCTTCTTGTATTCCTGCTCTGGCGTGACCGCCGATTGAGCGGAGACCTTCAACCCTGAAAATGCCATCGCGCAGGCAAAGAACGCCGACGCCCAGACCCGAGCAGACTTGCGCATGCTTCATTCCCCTGTCCCCTCTCCCTGAGGGCGGCTGAACGTACGTCGGACTCTTCCAGCTGGTCAACGGGAATTTTTCCGAGGTAAGTTCTTGCGGTTCACGACCCCAACGCGCGGGCTAAAAGACAGGAATGTCCAGGTGTTGCGCCGCGGATCGCAAAAACTTGCCGATCCACAAATAATCGTACCCGGCATAAGCGAGTGCAGCCGGTCTCCAGTCCGAAGCCAGACTGCTTTTACGTGGCCTTGGTCCCAGGCGCCGTCATAAGCAAAGCTTCGTGCTGGTTCAGCGTCGGCGCGGCGAAGGGTTCCGGCGCGGGTGTACGGCCAAAGTGAATCGGATGATTCACCCCGCGGTACTGACCGACCACCGGGTGATCGAACGTGGCGACGAGGCCTTCGGCGACGACCTGTGGGTGGTCGAACATGTCTTCGATGCGGCGGGCGGCGGCGCTGGGCACGGCGTCGCCAAAGTGAGCTTCCCACTCTAGAGCCGTGCGCGAGGCGAGTGCGGCATGCAGCTTAGGCACGATTTCCTCATGGTGCTCGGCGCGCTTGCGCACGGTGTCGAAGCGCGGATCGTTGTAGAGCGCGTGGAGATCCGTGCGCTCGCACAGGGCCTTCCAGAAATGGGGCGTATTGGCCGAGATGTAGATGTAGCCATCGCGCGTCGGATGAATACCGGTGACGCCACCCGAACGCATGTCGCGGCCGATATCCAGCGACTCACCTTCAGCCCAGATCATCCGCGCCGACTGCATCGTCAACGCACTGCGCAACAGGGACACGCCTACGTACTGGCCCATGCCGCTGCGTTCGCGCTCGTACAGCGCCGAGGAGACACCGGCGGCAAGCAACGCGGCGGCGTAGTAATCGACCACCGAACCGAAGATCACTTCCGGAGGGCCACCGCGCTTACCCTGCAGGGTCGACATGCCGGTCATGGTCTGAAGTACCTGGTCGTAACCGGCCTTGTCCTTCATCGGGCCCTGGTCGCCATAGCCGGTGACGGCGCAGTAGATCAGGCGCGGATTGATCAGGGCGAGGCGGTCGTGGTCGATGCCGAGCCGAGCCGGCACGCTGGGACGAAAGTTGTGCACCAACACGTCGGCCTCGCGCACCAGACGCAACAGCGCCGCATGATCCGACGGATTTTTCAGGTCCAGCACGATGCCGCGCTTGCTGCGGTTCACGCCGAGGAAGGCGCGACTCTCCGTGACCAGCGTTGACGGGTATTGGCGCAGGTTGTCGCCGCCAGGCGGCTCGATCTTGATGACGTCCGCACCCTGGTCGGCCAGCAAGGTGCAACCGTAAGGTCCGGCGATGTACGCGCTGAGGTCCAGCACCCGCACGCCGGCGAGGGGGCCCGAGGGGGCGCGGGGGGGCGGTGTCGGTGTTTCCATGCGTGCCTCGTTATCCACAGCTGCCAGGTCCCGTTTGCGTCCATTCACTTTGCCGGACACGAGGTGCGGGAAACACCCCGGCGCGATATGTTCTGGCAGCAGAAAAACTTGTTTGAATCTACAAGGACTGTTCCGGCGCCAAGGGCAGCCAGGTAAGGCGCCAGGCGCCGTCGCGCCGCCCGCCCGTCGAAAAATATGGCGTAAAGCGCAGCGGCGCCCGGCAACCCGGATCCAGACGCATTACCGGTGGCTCCCCTTCCTCACGCGGAAGAAGCGTAAGCCAGCTCGCCTGCGGCTCCTCCGGTAGTTTTACGGTCTCACTCGTCTTGAAGCCGTCGATGAGTTCGGTGGCGAATACGAGTGGCCCACAGGTAAGGCCGATGTAGTCGAGGTGCAGTACTTCCTGGTGGATCGCACTACCGTCCGGCGCGCGCGATTCCTGGATGTTGCGGTTGCTGGCCCGATGCAGGATCGGTTGGGCCGGGAAGCGGGCGACGAGCACATCGCCCTCATGCCATTCACGCTTGACCGCCGCATACTGCCCGGGTAGCGCCGTCACGCCCGTATCCTCGCCATTGACCATAAGGGTCGCACCCTCGGCCCAGCTCGGCACGCGCACCCGCAGAGCGAAGCGCGCCGACCGTTCGACGGAAACGGTGATACGTATGTCATCCGGATAAGGCCATGCAGTGGCCTGGCGCAACAGCACGCGTCCTGGCCCTTCGAGCGAGGCCGACGAACTGCCAGGGCCATAGATGTTGATCTCCAGCGTTCGCGCGTCACGGGCGATTGCCGCAATATCCGGCAGCTCCTCGACCGCCATCGCACCGCTCGACTTGCAACAGCGCCAGTACGTCGTGTGCACGCGGCGGCCGTTGGGAAAGACGTAGTAGCACCAGTCTTCGCCATCCGGCGCTTGCGCAGCGAGCAGGTCGTTGTATGCGGAACGCTCGATTTCTTCGGCGTAACACGCTTCGCCGGTGATCAGGAGCAACTCGCGATTGAGCTGGATCCACGCCAGCGTGGAGCAGGTTTCCACGTAACCTTCCGGACTGAACGCACCCGGCGCATTGAACACCTCGCGCGAACGATGCGCGACACCGCCCCAGGGGCCTCCACCCAGCGTCAGATGGTGGTCGCGAATGCTGCGCCATGCATGTTCGACCGCACGTAGAAGATCCAGCTCACCGGTGACACGGTGCAACTTGGCCATGCCGACCAGGTTCCACGCCAGCTGGTACGCCTTGCCCGTCGCGATGAAGGCAACATCGGTTCCGGCCAGGCACTGGTCGAGCAGGGCCAGTGGCGGGTGCGCATTGGCCTGGCGGAGGACAAGCCGGGCGAGGTCGAGATAGCGCGGATCGCCTGTGGCCAGATGCAGGTCCACCGCAGGGTCGAGCAACACTGTTGCCGACATGCCGAAGTGATTGCCCAGGTCGGTGATGTCGATGCCGCCTGCGGTAAGCGTGTGCAGGCAGAGATCGCCAATGCGGCGTACGGCGTCGAGATAGCTCTCGCCGCCGAAGTGACGATGCACTTCCAGCAGGCCAAGCATCAGGTAGGCGTGTGTCCAGATGTCCCAGGTGCGCGCGCTGGGCTCGCCGTTCCAGCTGACCGGCTTCGGCGGGCGCTGGACCATGAAACGGCGCTCCGGGGCATACGTGCCCAGGTAGCCATCGGCTTCCTGCACGGAAACCAGGTAGTCGGCCACGCGCAGCACACGACGACGGAGCGACTCGTCGTCGCTTCGGGCGGCAGCCCGCGATGCAGCCACCAGCCACTTACCGGCGTGCTCACCGTACCAATCGCCCTCCTCGTTCAGTGCCCGGCGCTCGGGTGCGAAAAGGGCTATGGCCGGGCTGTGCTCGTCGACGATGAAATGCGACAGGCGTCCCCGCAGGTTCGCCGCGAGTGCGTCGCCAAGCAGGCCTTCGAATTGCGTGGCCGCCTTCATGCGGCATCGACCACGCAACGGAATCCGACACAGCCGGAGCGATCCTTGCCTGGTGACATGAGCAGGTATTTTCCGTGCTGATCGAGACGGTAGGCCTGCGGAAAATACCAATGCGAGGTCTGCGGCTGGTAGCTGCTTCCACCACGCAATACAGCAGCGCGGGTGTGTTCGTCGAGGAACTCGTCGGTCCACTGCCACACGTTGCCGACCAGGTCGAGCACGCCGAAGGGGCTGGCCGCCTCGGGAAAGGCATCGACATCCGTCGGCGCGCGCAGTCGCCGGCCGCGATTCACGGCGGGAACGAGGTCATCGCGCCAGTCGTCACCCCACGGGTAACGACGCCCGTCGCTGCCCTGTGCGGCATATTGCCATTCCCATTCGTGCGGCAGACGCTTACCGGCCCAGGCGGCATACGCACGCGCATCCTCGATCCCAACCCATGTCACCGGCTTGTTCTCCCATCCGGCCGGCGGCTTGCCATCCACCCAATGAAGCAGGAAGTTGTGGGTGTCGAGCGGACGCCAATCCGTGCTGTCGAGGAAGACGGCGTACTGTGCATTGGTGACGGGCGTACGATCGATGTGGAAGGCGTCGATCTGCATGTGCCGACGGTGCCCACGACGCGCACTGCTCTCCCACGGGTACTGCACGTCGTTACCTTCCCACGTCTGCCCTTCGATCTCGACGCCGCCCACGACGAAGTCGAACGGGCCGGCAGGAATGGTCAGCATGCCTGCCGGCGCAGCGGCAACACGTAAGGTCGCCGTCACTGGGCGCATGGTCTGCGGCAGGCTGCGCCACGTCGAGGACAAGGAAGCCAGAGGCGTGGCGGATGCTTCGCGCATCGTCGCCAGGAAACCGGCCAGACCATCGACCGAGGCGCCAGCTGCCAGCGCGACCACCGCGCCGAAGCCACGACCTTCCATTAGGAACGCCAGCACCGCCTTGCCGTCATGGATTCGCGGTGAAAGTTCCACACCGTTCCAGGCGTCCATGTAGCGGGTGCCTTCGACATGGGGCACGGCGAGCTGTTCGCCGGCGACCACGTACTCCTGGCGATTCACCACGGTCCACAGCGTGTACGTCTCCGTCGGAAAGCGACTGGCAAACACGCCAGCCTGCTGGGTGCGTTCGTAGGGACGCCAGTCCATGCTGACCATGGCCGGAGCGAACTGCCGCTCGATGGTGGCGATGCGACGCAGCGACTCCGCATCACGTGGCGTCAGGCCGTTCCAGATGCCCCACACGTTCTCCCAGGCGTTGTAACCCACGCCGTTGAAAAAGATGTACTGGAGGTCGTGATTGCGATCGCGTCCCCAACGGTTCTCGTAGTTGATCATGTGGCGTGGTTCGAGCCACTTGAACTTCGCCACGGGTGGAATGACCTCGTTCGGCGCCTTCTTGCCCCAGCTCTGCACGTTCCAGATCAGCTGCTCTTCGGCACTGATCGTGGACTCCGGCTGCAGCACCACGGGATGCCCCGCAGCATCGCAGGCGTCGAAAAATGCGCGCGGCACGCCGTTGTACGTGTCGCCATTGACGCCATCCGCACCCAGCGCCGCAACCAGCTTCGCCATCGCGTCCCAGTCACTCTCTTCCGCCGGGCGCGTCCCGTTGTCCCAGGGCATGGTGGGCAGGAAGACGCGGACGCCACGCCGATGGAAATCGTCGACGGCGACGCGCAGCCCGTCCAGGCCACCGGGCAGGTCGAACGCGAGGTCGGTCTTGTTGCGATCGTCGATGCCGATGTTGGGATAGACGAACCAGATCAGCACGCTGTCGATCCCGCCAAAGCGGGCTTCGAGATCGTCCAGGTAGCGATCGACGGTGTAGCGCCCCGCCACCGGGTCGTAGAAGTAACGATCCTCCACCATCATCTGCGCGTGGACGAAGTTGCGCTGCGCCCACTGCAATTCGGGCCGGCGATAGTTGGCGTCGTCATAACCAATGCGCGTGAGATGTTCACGGCGCCAGTCGCGCAGTTCGCGTACCCAGTCGTCGGCACTGCCGTCCACGTCCATCTTCCAGTGGCCAATCTCGGCGAAGGGCCAGCCAGGGGCCTTGCCTGGCGTCGGCAGATAACGGCCGGTGGTCACGTGGGAGAACTTGAACTCGTGGGTGACCCGAGGGGTGTCGTCGTGGTCGTCAGGGGACTGGGTCATGGCGGGAAACCTGGGGGTCATGGAAGAGCATGGTAGACGAGGTCGTAGAACGGCCGCGCGAGGCGCGGCAGGTCCTTGCGACCGTCGTCGCGAGGCAGGTGCTGGAGCATGAGGATGGCGACCAGGTGCTCATGCGGATCGATCGTATACGTGGTCGATGCCGCGCCGGCCCAGCCGTATTGGCCTATCGAGCCGAGCTGGCCGCGACGGGCGGGATCGATCACCACGTAGCCCCCGATGCCGAAGCCCTCTCCCGCGTTGAACTGGGTCACCGGCGGGTCGAGCATGCCCAGGTGGTTGCGCATCATCCCCTCGACGGTCTTGCGCGCGAGGAGCCTGTGTCCAGCGTAGCGGCCGCCATCGAGCAGCATCTGGGCGAAATGCGCGTAGTCGTCCGCGGTGGAATACAGACCGCCTGCACCACTCATGTAGCGGTTCAGCGGCTCGCCGGGGTGCGCGGCGCTCGGACCGTCGGCGATCACGAGATGGCCGTCGTCCGCCATGCGGGTGATGTCGACCACACGGCCGCGACGGTCGGTTGGAATGCTGAAGCCCGTATCACGCATACCTAGCGGCGTGAAGATCCGCTCCTGCAGGAAGTCGGCGAACGGCTGCTTCGAAACGACTTCGACGACGCGCGCCACCAGTTCGAGCGAAGCGCCGTCGTAACCGAAGCGGGTGCCGGGGTCGGCCGCCAGGGGCACGCGGCTCATCCGTTCGGCAAAGCCGGCCAGATCGTTCGCGCCGTGGGGATCGATGCGCTCCATCAGCGTGACGGCCTCGTGCTCACCCGCCAGGCCTGCCGGGTAACCCGAGGTGTGCGTGAGGAGATCGTGCAGAGTGAGCTTGCGCGATGCGGCGCGCAGCGTCGGTGCCGTGGCCGTCCCACCCGTCATCACCTGCGGATGCTCGAAGCCAGGCAGCAGCTCAGCCAGTGGCGTGTCCAGCGACACCTTGCCCTCCTCCACCAGCATCATGACCGCTACCGACGTGACGGTCTTGGTCATCGAGTAGATGCGGAAGATGGCATCGCGCCGCATCGGCCGCTTGCGCGCGAGATCTTCGTAACCGTACGTGCCCACATCGACTACGCGTCCATCGTGGACGATCAGCGTGACACCGCCGAGGTATCCTTCCGTCCCCGTGGCATCGCGCATGAACGTGTGCAGTGGGTCCAGCCTGTCTCTGGGCCACGCATCCGCCGCGATGGCCGCCGAAGCGCAGAGCAGCAGTCCCAGGCACAGCGAAGCCGCGCGCGAGGCGCGGCTTCGCCAGATCGATCGCTCGGTCACAGCGTGATCGTATAGGTCAGCGACGTGACGCGGCCACGGCCCGACCAGTAGTTCTGGTAGCCCGCCAGCTGCGACCAGCTGAGGATGTACTGCTTGTCGAGCAGGTTCTCCACGCCGAGCGACAGCTTGCCGTAGCGTTCCAGGTCGTAATTCACGCCCAGGTCGAACAGGGTGTATCCGTGCGTTTGCTCGCTGTAGCTGAAGGTCGCCCCGTCATAGGCGCGCGTATCGTTGCCCGACACGTGCCGCCCGAACAGCGAAGTGGCACCGAGCGTGGCGTCGCCGTGCGCCGAATAGTTCCAGGTGACGGCGTAGGCCAGCTTGTCCGGATTGATGTCGAGCACGCCCAGGGGCTTGTCCAGCGCGCCCGCGCCGTAGTTGCCGGCCGGATCCGCCGACCAGAACGCCGTCTTGCCGGTGATATGCGAATAGATCGCGGTCGCCTTCCAGTCCGGGTTGAAGCGCCACTCGCCGGTAAGCTCGGTACCCTCGATACGCACAGGTGCACGAGAAAGAATGAAGTCACTGGTGTTCGGATCGATCGCCAGCGACGAGCCGAAGGGGGACTTCGAGATGTAGTGGGTGGCTCCGAAGGCACCATGATCACCGCGCCAGTTGAAGCCGAATTCGTTGTTCTTGTAGATGATCGCGTTGAGATCGCTGATCCTGCTCACCGACTGGCCCGGCACGCTGATGTTGCGCAGCGGGATACCGATGTTCGGCAGCGTGAACCCTTCGCTGTACGAGGCAAAGACCGACCACTCGTCATTGACGCGCCAGATGCCACCGATGTTACGCAGGTTCTCCTTGTACGACAGCTTGCCGCCCTGCACGAACACGCGATTGCGGTAGTACGTGGTGGTGTAGCTGTCCACGGTGAGACGATCGCTCTCACGACGATAACCGCCGCTGATGGTGAACGGCCCGATGTCATACGACAGCTGCGCGTACGGCGCCACGCTGTTGTAGATCATCGGCGGCACCCAGAGGCGATCGGTCAGGGCAAGGCGCTGCTGTGCCTCGTCGCGACCCACGTCCACGCCCGTGTGGAGCTCCAGGCCGGTCACCAGGAAGTCCGGTCGCGTCCACGAGGTGCGGATGCCGCGCTTCTTGGCGGTGATCTCGGACTGGTCGAACAAGGTGTTCAGCGGAGCGATCAGGGGGTCCTGTTTGTCCTCGGTGTTCTCCGGCAGGTAACGCATGGCCTGGTCGGCCTTGTACACGTTGATATCGAGCGCGCCGCCGAACAGGTTCTTGTTGGTGTACTCGGCGCTGTACTGCTTGAAGTCGTTGAAAGCGTCCCTCGAGCCGTCGATATGACCGCGCTCGGACGTATTCGTACGCGGCGTCGCGCACGGTGGATCGTCCGTCGGGCCACGGCAACCGAGCACCTGGATGTAGTCGCCCTTGCCGGTGATCTTGAATTTGCTGAAAGTTGCCTGGAGGCGCTGGTCGTCGCCCTCGCCGAAGTTGTAGCCAAGCTTGGCGAACAGATTGCTCGAGGTCGAATCGGCCAGCGAGCCGGAGGTGTTCAGGCCAATCCGATGCCCATTACCGTCGTAGGTCATGCCGCGGTCGATATACGAGCCGGAAAGCAGTACGTCGTAGCTGGCTTCCTTGCGGGCGAACGTCACCCCGGTCTTCCAGCTGCCGCTGTCCGACTTGCCTTGCGTCTGGTAGCGCGTGGTGATGGTGGTCTCGTTGCCTTCCTTGGTCGGTGTCTTCGAGAGGTAATTGATGATGCCGCCCGCCGCGCCGATGCCTTCCGATGCCGACGGACCATTGATGACTTCGATGCGGCCGACGATACCCATGTCGGTGAAGGTGCCGTTGCGGGTACCTTCGCGCAGCGGCGAGCCCTGCGGCACACCGTCGAACAAGCGCAACGGAATACGGCCGCGCAGGGTTTCACCCGTGTTGCTCATGGCCTGGGACGATTCCGCATAGCCGGGCACCGAGCGCGCCAGCACGGCCGTCGCATCTTCGGTCACTAGCAGTGTATGGGCGATCTCTTCCTTGTTGACCACGGTGATGGCGCCTGGAATCTCGTCGATCGCCTTGGGCGTGCGCACACCGGTGACGATGACCTGGTCGAGGTTCACCGGCTGGTCGTTGTTCTTGTCGTCTTTCTTCTTCGTTGCCTTGGGTGCGCTCGGCGCATCGGCCTGCGAGGTCGCGTCCTGCGCATGCGCGCTGGTGGCGAAGAAAGAGACCAGCAGGATGCTGCCGATCGCGGCGGAAAGTGGTTTGATCATATCGGGTCCGTGTTGCCGTTGGATCGATCGCCCAAGCGGGCGGGTGCGGCGTGCCCCCTGTGACGGCGCGCCCGGGCAAGAAACTGTCTGCTGCGTTGGCTACGCCCTCCCCGGCGCACCACTGACCTTCGTCTCGGTGATGGTGAGCCTATGCGCTTAGCGCATGGCAAGAAACCGCGGACGGGTATGTTCAGAGACTAGTTTTTGTTGCTTACGAAGGAAGGAAAACTATGCGGCGACGCAACATGCGCGACACATTCGCGATCACCGCGATGGCATCGCCGCCATCGCCTTGCGGCTTTCCTGGAGCAGCACGGTGACCAACCGCACGCGCACGCTCGAGCGTGACCAGACGATGCCGATGCGGCGCGGTTCGGATGGGTTCGGCAACGGCATGCGAACCAGATCCAGGCCTTCCGGCCAGGGCTTGGCCCAGTCAGGAACCAGCGAGACGCCGAGGCCGCGGTCGACCATCACGGCGATCGCGTTCAGTGCATTGAGTTCGAAGCGCTCGCGCGGCACGATGCCGTTCGCACGCAGGTAGTCATCGGCCTGGCGGCCGCCCCATTGATTGCGGTCGTAGCGGATGAGCGGCTCGGTGGCGAGCAGTTCATGCGGGTCCCGTCCCGCCAGTGCACGTGGTGCCAGCACGATCAGCGGCTCCTCGCGCAGCAGCTGCCACTCGCAGGTCTTCGGCAATGGAAAAGGCGCCTGCAGCACCACGGCGGCGTCCAGGTCGCCCTTCTCCACATCGTTGTACAGATCCACCGAGTAACCCGGCTTGATGAAGACGTTGATGCGCGGGAAGGTCTCGACCATTCGCGCGAGCACGTCGGGAAGCATGCCTGCCAGGGCCGTGGGACAAGCGCCGAGCCGCAACTCGCCCGATACCCCGCTCTCATTGGCGACGCTGCGCAGGTCGGCCACGTTACGCAGTACGTCTCGCGAACGCTGCAAGATGCGCGAACCTTCTTCGGTGACGCTTACCGTGCGCCCGACGCGAGCGATAAGGGTCGTGCCTATCTCTCGTTCCAGCGTGCGTATCTGCTGCGCCACAGCAGCCGGCGTGATATTGAGCAATCGCGCCGCCGCCGCCATCGACCCATGGTCGGCGACGGTGATGAAGGTATTGAGGAACTGGGTTTCCACGTCATCTCACTGGCGGTCGGCGGGTGAGCGCCATGGTAGGTCATTCGCCTTCGCGATCGCGATGAATCGTCAGGCCGCGAAGCGATCGTGTCGGTGCCGGGAAGAACAGGCTGGCGATATAGCCGATCACGATGCAAAGGCAGATCGAGATCGCCAGGTAGAAGTACGGGTGGACCAGCTTGAAGATCCAGGCGATGAAGGTCAGTGCCGTGCTCGATGCGATACCGATCGCCACGCCCGGTGAGTTCGCCCTGCGCGTGAACATGCCCAGCGTATAGGCACCGGCGAAGCCGCCGCCGAGCAAACCAGCCAGCTCGATCGATACATCGAACAACGAATGCACGTCGAACCGCGACAGCAGCAGCGCCAGACCGATACCGACCAGTCCGACAACGACCGTCGTTACCTCGGCGAAGATCACGTTCTGCTTCGGCGTGCGGTTCTTCACCAGCCGATCGTAGAAGTCCACGGAAACCAGGGTGGCCACACTGTTCATGATGCCCGAGAGAGTCGCCATGGCCGCCGCGAAGATGCCCGCCACGATGAGCCCGGTCACCCCCATCGGCAGTTCGGCCGCGATGAACAGCGGGAATGTGGCGTCGATCGGCAGCATCGGGTTCATCCGCTCAGGATGCGCTTTGTAGAACACGAACAACGCCGTGCCGATCATGTAGAAGACCAATCCGCCCGGGATCATGATCGCCGCGAACGCCCAGATCGAGCGACCGGCTTCCCTGGCGGACGGGGTGGACAAGGTGCGCTGCATGAGTACCTGGTCCTTCGGGAAGGTCAGCACGACGTCGAATAGCACGAGGAAAAGAAAGCCCCAGACCGTCGCCTTGGTCAGGTCGAAACTGAAATCCAGCAGGTGCATCTTGCGATCGGCCATCGCCGTACTGAGGAACTCGCCGAAACCGCCGTGCAAGTGCCAGATGATGAAGCCAATGGCGAAAATCGCGCCGCCCATCTTGACGATCACCTGCACCACGTCCGTCCAGATCACCGCCTTCATCCCGCCCATGGCGGTGTAGATGATGGTGAAGCCGCCCATCAGGATCACGCTCAGCGTCGTGCTGATGCCGGTGATCGTGGCGATGGCCAGCGCAGGCAGGAACAGGATCACGCTCATCCGGCTGCCGAGCTGGGTGAGGATGGCCAGCGCGCTGGCGATCATGCGGATAGCGGGATGGAAGCGGGTTTCCAGATACGAGAACACCGACATCAGGTCCAGCCGGCGCAGCAGCGGAACGATCCACACGGCGACGAACATCAGGCCGAACACGGCGATGAGGTTGTTCGTCATGTACTGCCAGTTGCTCTCGAAGGCCTTCGCCGGAATGGCGATGAAGCTGATCGAGCTGGTGTTCGCGGCATACAGGCTCACGCCCGCGGCCCAGAACGGAATACTGCGGCCGCCGACGAAGAAATTCGCGGTCGAGTTGCGCTTCTCACGCAGGTAGAAATACAGGCCGATGCCGATCATGCCACCGAGATAGACGATGATCACCAGCCAGTCGAGCCAGCGTAGAAGCAGTTTGCTCGACTGTACCTGGGCGGACGCGACCATCGTCTTCACGCCATCCGTCGACGACCAGATGAAGCCGTCGTTCCAGGTCGCCGCCGACGTTACCCCAGCGAACTGAACGCCCGGAAGCCCAGCCCAGGCGCGAGTCACTACCTGGAATGTCATGGCGCGGGCCGTTGTGGCATCGCCAACGAGGTAGGCCACGTTGGCCTGGCCCATCGGTCGCGCCATGCCCGGGAGAATCGGGGCCGGCGCGGTGCCGCGTTCGCTCCAGCCGCCGTCGGGCACCCAGCGCCACACTGTATTGCCGACGGTGGCAAAGACGCCCGCGCCCTGGACCACGAGCGTGGACGGTGGCGCACCGGACGGGAGGCTCGCCAGCTTTACCCAAGCGGGCTGGACCGCACCGGGATCGATGCGTAGCAGCGCCGATGCGCCATTCTCGATACCGGCGACATAGACGGCGCTGTCGTTCGACGCGACACGCGCGCCGACGATGGGATGTGGAAAGGGTGGCAAAGGTTTCAGGACCAGACCCGTCGCGTCCAGCGACAGACGCGCGACGGAAGTAGCGACCGAGGCGTCATCGCCCAACAACACGTAGCCGCGCGAGGCATCGCCGAACAATGCCGATAGCGCTTTCGGTGCGACACCCGCGGACCAGGCCAGCGAGCGCCAGCTGCCCTGGCCTTCGTCGAGGATCCAGGCGCGGTCGTCGACCACCGCGACGAGCCGGCCATCCACGGTGGCGAAGCCATGCACGGTTCCCACCATGGGCAGCGAAGGCAGCGCGCTACCACGCAAGGGCGTGAGCGCCTCGGCGTGTGCCATGCCTGAGGTAAGCAAGCAAAGGAGCAGGAGCAGACGCATCATCCTGCCGATGCCAGCAGCGCCTGCGCGCGTTTGAGGAATGGCAGGTCGATCATCCGGCCGTCGACCACGAAGGCACCGTGGCCCGCGCGCCCCGCTTCGACCGAGGCCGCGACAATGCGACGTGCCAGCGCGATCTCCCCGGACGACGGTGCGAACACCTCATTGGCAAGGGCTACCTGCCGCGGATGGACGCAGCTCTTGCCGACGAAGCCGAGTCGACGCGCCATGCGCGCTTCGGCCTCATAGCCCGCCACGTCGTCGATCGCGGCAAAGGCGGCGTCGATCGCGAACACGCCAGCTGCCGCCGAAGCGATCTTCACCGCGAACATCGCAGCGTGTACCGCCGCCACGTCGCCACGGTCGATGCCGTGCGGCTCGAAAAGATCCGCCAGCCCCAGCTGGAGGCCGGCGACACGAGGATGCGCGGCGGCGATCGCGGCGGCCTGGTCGAGTGCCCTGGGCGTTTCGATGTTGACCAGCAGGCCGACCGAGCCATCCAGGCCGCGCTCTGCCTCGACGTGCTCCATCATCGCGATGACGGCAAGCAAGGCCTCCGGCGATTCCACCTTGGGCACATTGAGCAAGGTCAGCCCCGGCGTCAGTACCGCCGCAAGATCGTCTTCGAACCATTCGGTGTCCGGGGCATTCACCCGCACGATGATCGCCTTGGCGGCGCTGCGAACGGCGTTCGAGGCGACGAAGGCGGCCACATCGGCCCGGGCACCGGCCTTCACCGCGGCAGGCACCGAATCCTCGAGATCGAACGACAAGGCATCCGCCGGCCCGGCCAGCGCCTTGGCGAACAGTTCCGGACGCCCGCCGGGCACGAACAACTTGCTGCGCATACCTTCCCCCGCCACCCATGGCGCACCGATAGTCGGGGATTCTGGCCCATCGCACCAAAGCAATCGAGCCGGGGCCCGACGTTCAATCGATACTTTTCCTATGTTCCGGACTGAATGCCATATCCCCCTGTGGGAGCCGCTTCAGCGGCGATGGCTGCTCGCGGAAACCCGGCCCGCTGCCGCGGGATCGCCGATGAATCGGCTCCTACAGCGGGTGGCGGGCCATCTGGAGCGACTGCGCAAGGATGGAAACGAACGCCCTGTTAGCCGCCGCCATCATGAAGGTCGACGACGTCGCGAACGCTGTACACGTCGATCGCGTAAGGCGACTGCGCGTCACCCGTCGAGCGGAAGCGGCCCGACACGGTCGCATTCGCGTGGGCACCATTGGATGCCACGGCCCGCTTGAACGACGTAATGTCGCGCTTGCGACTGCCGCTGTCGTCGAGGGTGAGGCTCACGCTGCCCTTGCACTGGTCGTCGGAGAGCGTCGTCACCTTGCCGGCCGACGACGCCACGCCGCGTACGGTTACCGTGGTGCCGAGATAGCGCGAGGCGGTCCCGATCACGGTGCAGAGCGTATCCGGCGGGGTGTCATCCGCCGAACGGGCTGCGGCCGGACCCGCGGCGAGGGCCATAACCAGGGCGAACGTCGTCGCCCGACAGATCGATTTCGTATACATAGGTCTTCCCCCCTTGTTACCCGGCCCCAGGACGGGCCGTGCCGATTGGATGGCTAAACGCAGGACACCGCGTTTGCGGCGTCGCGTCAATAAGAAAATTGGGCAGTAAACTCGCCATCCTTGCCGATTTCGCTGGAGCCACCCTTGGACGAACGTGCACGACTGGGACTGGGGATCGGCTTCGGCGTGGCCGCTGGCGCCTTGTGGGGACTGGTCTTCCTGGCACCCGAACTGGCCCGGGATTTCACGGCCGTGCAACTGGCCGCCGGCCGCTATCTCGTCTACGGGCTCATTTCGGCCTGCCTCCTGGTGCCGCGCTGGCGGCCCCTGAAAGTCTGGCTGGAAGGGCGCCACTGGCGCGGGCTGGTGGGCCTTAGCCTGCTGGGAAACATTCTCTACTACGTGCTCCTGGCCAGCGCCGTGCAGTGGGGAGGCGTGGGCATGACCTCGCTGGTGATCGGCTTCCTGCCCGTCGCGGTCACCCTGGTTGGCAGCCGCGCGACAGGTGCTGTCCCTTTACACCGACTCGCCCCATCGTTGTGGCTGAGCGCCGTGGCGATCGGCTGCATCGCGTGGCAGGCGATGGCCGGCGCTCACGTCCAGACCCAACCTCATAGGCTCGCCGGATTGCTCTGCGCCATGGGTGCCCTCGCCGCATGGACCGCCTATGCCGTGATCAACGCACGCTGGCTTGCCCGCCTGGAACACGTCTCCGCACATGACTGGAATCTGCTGACCGGCGTAGTCACCGGGGCACTTGCCCTGCTCCTGATCCCGGTGGCTGTGCTTACCGACGCGGCCACGCACGGCGGCGCGGCGTGGATTCGATTCGCGGCCATCAGCACGGGCATCGCCGTCTTCGCGTCCATCCTGGGCAACGGGCTGTGGAACCGGATGAGTCGCCTGCTGCCGCTCACCCTGGTCGGGCAGATGATCCTGTTCGAGACGCTGTTCGCCCTGCTCTACGGTTTCCTGTGGGAACGGCGGCTGCCGACCGCGGTCGAATTGCTGGCCGTGGTCGCCCTGGTCACCAGCGTGCTGCTTTGTGTCCGTGTCCACCGACCACACACGGCCTGAGGTTGTCAGGCCTTGCCCGCGGCGATGTTCACGCTGATAGCGATGATGAACACATTGAAGAAGAACGCGATCGCGCTGTGCATCAGGCCGATACGGCGAAGGTAGCGCGTGGTGATCTGCACGTCGGAGACCTGGAAGGTCATGCCGATGGTGAACGAGAAATACGCAAAGTCCCAATAATCCGGCTCTTCATCACCCGGGAAATCGAGGCCTTTGTGCTTCGCACCGAACTCACCGTAGTAACCATGTGCATAGTGCAGGGCGAACAAGGTGTTCATGAACATCCACGACAGGATGATTGTCGCCGCCGCCACCGCGATCGCGAAGGCGCCGCCCTTGCTGCCCGAATTGAGCTCGGTAGTGACAGCGATCAGCACGATGGCCGAGAGCGCGACGCCGCTGAGCAGAGTGGTCCAGCGCCCGGAGTCCTGCATGCGAGCCTGCCTGCGCATGGTGGCCTGGGTCGCCCCGAAGAAGATCCGCAGGATCATCAACAGGTACGCCAGCGCGCCGATGTCGAAGCCGAGCAGAAGCGCCACGCTGCGCTGCAGGCCCGTGAACTCCAGGCCTGCGGCAGCCACGACGGCGATCACGGCGGCGATCAGCAGGCGCGGCCGGGAGCGCGCGTAGCGGACCGGACCCCAGCCCTTCTTGCGGCGATGGGCTGCCGCCGGCTCCTGGGTTTCTTCGCTCATGCCATCGCTCCGCTGGTTCAGGTGGCGCGACTATAGCGGAGGCGGTGATCACTTCCACCGGTAGGTCACGCTGGCGTAGTAGTAGCGCCCGTTCCAGCTGAGGGGCGAAAACAGGCTGTACTTGAAGTTGCCGTTGGTGGAGTTCGCATACTTGACCTGTTCCGGTCGCGCGTTGAATGCGTTGTCCGCTCCGGCGCTGAAGGTCCAGTTGTCGAGGTTGTAGTCAGCCGAAAGGTCCAGTGTCCAGCGATGCGCGAAGTTCTGGTCGAGCGCGACACCGCTGTTGCTGTACACGGTGTAGTTGCCGTAACGCTGTACGTTCGCATGGCCCGCCCACCGACCGTGCAGGTAATCGAAGCCGAGGTCCAGCTTGGTGCGTGGATTGGTGTCACCAAGCAGGCCGAGCCGCTCGCGACGCTCCACACGTTGCACCGCCACGCCCAGTTCGTCGAGGATCGCCGGGTTCGGCTTCACCCTGGTCACTTCATTTTCGTTGTACGCCCAGCCCACCGTGGTATTCAGGCGATCGCCGTTGGCGAAGTCGAAGGCGTACTGGCTGACGAAGTCCAGCCCGCGCGTGCGCGTGTCCACCGCGTTGGTGAAGTAGCGGATCGACTGGTAATTGGCGTCGACGCCGTTGGCCAGGAGATAGGTGCTGACCGCCGGGGTGTTGACCGGGATGTTCGACGACAGGTTGATGCGGTTGGTAATCTTGATCCAGTAAGCGTCGACGCTCACGTTCCAACCGGTGAGCGGTTCGAGCACGAGGCCCAGCGTCGCGCTGCGCGATTTCTCCGGCTTGAGCTTCTCGGCGCCGAGAAGACTCGCCGCCTGGGCATCCACCGGGAAGGTGCCCGACTGGACCAGCACCTGTCCCTGCCCGAGGTCCTGCAGCTGCTGGGAAATATCGGCGTAGTGCTGCTGCACAAGCGTCGGCGCGCGGAAACCGGTGCCCACGCTGCCGCGTAAAGCCACGCGCGGCGTGAAATCGAAGCGACCGGAAAGCGAGCCGGACGTCGTCCCGCCGAAGTCGCTGTATTGTTCGTGGCGACCGGCGAGTGACAGCGCGAAACGGTCGGTGATGTTGCTTTCGAGATCGATGTATTCGGATACATCGTGACGCTGCCAGTTGCCTTGCAGGTCCCCGGTGATACCGCCATTCGGCCCATACTGCGACACGGCGTCACCCGGGGTCACCTTATAAGCCTGGCGCAGATACTCCACACCGAACGAAACACTCACCGGGTTGGCCAGCCAGGACGGCGAGAACTCCTTGCTGATATCCACGTTGCCGACCTGCTGGTTGGTCTTGTAATCGGCACCCTGGATGAAGAACGGCGTATAGCCGTAGGTCTTGTACCAGTCGGCGTTGATCGACTGGCTGCGCTGGTCGTATTCGTTGGAGCCGTGGCTGGCCGATACGTCGTAATGCCAGCCATCGCCGAGCTCGCCGCGAAGACCGGCCGTGAGCGTCGTGTCGCTGACGATGGGAATGCTTACCGGCAGGTAGCCTTCGGGGTAAATGGCAACGACGTTGGTGGAGTCGCCGCGGTGCCGGTAGAGGCTGGCAGTTTCATCGCGGTCGCGGCGATACAACGCCTCGAAATACACTTCCGCCGCCTTGCTGAACTCGTACTGCCCGACCAAAGACACCTTGTTCGACTGCACGCCGGGATCGCCGAGCCGGTAAACCTTCTGGTTGTATGTCGTGCCCTTCGCCGCCGGCGTCTGGTCGGGACCGGCACGATTGGTGTAGTCGTTGTTCTGCGTATCGATCGCGACATGGATCGAGCCCTTCTCGCCGAGCTTGAATCCCGTATCCGCACTGAGCTGCCGCTGCAGGCCATCACCTGCGTCGTAACCGCCGAACTTCGCCGTCACCTGGCCGCCCTCTCCGCCTTTCTTCAGGATCACGTTGATCACGCCACCGATGGCATCCGAGCCATAGCGCGCCGACTGGCCGTCACGGAGCACCTCGATCCGCTCGATCGCCGAGATCGGAATGGCGTTGAGGTCCACCGGGTTCGAACCGCGGCCGATCGCGCCGCCCAGGTTGAGGAAGGCGCCGCTGTGCTGGCGTTTGCCGTCGATCAGCACCAGGACCTGGTCGGGGCTGAGACCGCGCAAGGTCACCGGCCGGGCCACTTCCGCACCGCTGATCGTGGTCGGCTGCGGAAAGCTCAGCGAGGGCACCAGGCGCGCCAGCGCCGCGGTGAGCTGGGTCGCGCCGCTCTGCTGCAACTGCTGCGGCGTGATGACGTCGATCGGCTGCAGCGAGCTCGATACCGTGCGTTCCGTGCTGCGGGTGCCAGTGACGATGACGGTATCGAGCTGGCTGGCCTTTGCGGACTCGGGCTTGTCCGCGGTCGGGGCATCCTGCGCGAGGACGGGTCCCGCCGAGACCGCCAGGGCCAGCGAAACGGCGATAAACAAGGGTGTGCGGCGACGCGGAACGAGAGCGAACATGGACGTGGATTCCCCTGGGAACGAGTCGAGACGCCGACGCCTCCGGGCGCCGGGTGTGGAAGACGGCAACGCCCCCGGCGACGCAACAACGCGACGCCGGCCAGGCGACCGGATGAACGAGGAGGGAGAGGGACCGCGGGCGGCGCCGCGATGTCTACGTCAGGGCGTCAGGCGCCGGACGTGAAGACGACTCAGGCCAGTCGACAACAACAACACGCGCAGTCCACCGAACAACACGGCATGGCCGTGAACGTCATCGGGGAGGTCTTTGCGCTGTGGTTGAGTGCGTTCACTGGTGAGTAGGTTGCCTGGCAGAGGGCCTGGAGGGCTATTTGTTGCACTGCGTCGCAGCTTTGTCAACCACAGCGAATGGCCGTCCAACTGTCTTCGGGGCGTTTTTGCCCCGGTGTGCGATCATCACGGTCTGTCCCACAGGCCAATCCCCATGAGCTCTTACGACGACGAATCCTACGAAGAACGCGACTACGACGATGACGACAGCGAGGACACCGTCGAAAAGCACGTCTGGCAGCTGCTCCTGATGATCAACCCCGGCGACGAGGAAGCCGCCAAGAAGCAGTTCAGCGACTATCGCAACGAAGTGGAAGACCAGGGTGACGATGATCCCATTCGCCTGGTCGGCCAGGTAACGGACTGGCGCTCCAGCTTCGAAGTGGATGCCGACGACACGCGTGCACTGGTCGAGGCGCTTCAGGAACTGATATCGCGCTTCCAAGATGTCAGCATGGATTGGGACGGCGATCCGGACGACGACGAGTACCATGAGGACATCGACGCCGCCGAGATCTTCAACCGCGCCTACGACCAGCTCAAGCCGCACGGCTATACCCTGTGGTCGCGCGAGGCGGACGACGACGTCTCCGCCGGCTGGATCACTTCCTCGAGTGACGATGAGTCGATGCTGGTCGTCGCCACGGCGCTGCACATCAACCTGCGCCGCGGCGACCAGATGAGCTGACCGTCTGGGCGATCGCGGCTAGACGGTGAGCACCGTCTTACCGCGCTTGGCCCTTGACTCCGCGTCGAGAAACGCCTGCCGTGCTTCGCCGAGACGGTAGGTGCGATCGACCTGCGCGGTGATGCGCCCGTCCGCTACCCAGCGAATGATTTCCGCCAGCTGCGCGGGATCGGGTTTGACGATGAACCAGAACGCTTCGATGCCGAGCTTTTTCGCGCGTTCCGGCGAAGGTGCATCCTCGGCCTCACCCGAAATGGTGACCAGGCGCGCGCCGGGTTCGACGAACTGCCAGCTGCGTTCGAGCAGGTCGCGGCCCACCGTGTCGAACACGACATCCACGGGCCCGGCCACGTCCTCGAAACGAGTGGTTGTTGTGTCGATCGCCTCGTCCGCACCCAGTTCACGGCACAGCGCCAGGGCTTCGACCCCGCGCGCGGTGGCGATGACGCGCGCACCGACGCCCTTGGCGATCTGGATGGCGAACGTGCCGACCGCACCCGCGCCGCCGTGAACCAGCAGCGTCTCGCCGGCCTTCAACCTGGCGAAATCAAAGAGTGCCTGCCAGGCCGTCAGTGCACCGATGGGGAGGGTCGATGCTTCCACCGCGGAGACCGCATCAGGAAGCGCTGTAATCTCCGACGGCAGGACGCTGGCCTGCTGCGCCGCGGCGCCGTTGCGCCAGAAATCGATCAGCCCGACCACGCGATCGCCGACTGAAAAGCCATTCGTCGCGGCACCGACATGGGCGATGCGCCCTGCGAACTCGTGCCCGATGATGACCGGGAGCGGTCGTTTCGAACCGTCCGGCAAGGCCATGGTTCCATTGGTAACCCAATGCGGCTCACCGAAGGTCAGACCCGTGGCCTCCACGTTCACCAGCAAGCGGTCATCGGCATGTGCGGGCGCCTCCGTATCGCCCACGCGAATGGACAGGTCACCACCTGCCGCGTCGGAAATCCATGCAGCCTTCATGGTGCGGCTCCCTTTTCCATACCGATTACCTCTGTCGTTCGTGGCCGCAGCGTTTCACGAGGACACACCATCGGCTTGGACAGCCGTACCGGGAATTCGCGAATTCCAGCCCTGCGTATCTCACGACCCCAGACGTTCACGTAGAAGGTCGATGAATGCCCGCACTTTTACCGAGGGCTGGCGTCCTGGATAGACCGCATGCACACCGCCTTCGGGCAAGCGAAAGTCGGGCAGCAACGACACCAGCCGGCCTGCTGCCAGGTCGTCGTCCACCACGTAATCCGGCAGCACCGACGCGCCCATGCCGGCGACGACGAACGCATGCGCAGCCAACGTACTGTTGGCGCTGGCTACGCTGCGCATCTGCACCGCATGTTCGGCCCCGCTTGCGTCGACAAAGGTCCAGCGGGTGGGCGAGGCCAGCACGGTCAGCGCGACCCATCGGTGGCTCGCCAGTGCGTCGGGTGTGCCTGGCGTGCCGTGTGCCGCGAGATAGGCCGGCGAGGCGACGAGGCATTGGCGAAAGCTCGCCAGCTTCGCGGCACGCAGGCTCGAATCGCGCAACCAGCCCAGGCGGATCGACAGGTCGAAGCGTTCGGCAATGAGGTCGACCAGGCTGTCGCTGACCACCAGTTCCACGCTCACCTGCGGATAGCGCTCGGCGAAGGCGGCCAGTGCGGGCGCGACGATCGCCGGCCCGTGGTCGCCTGCCGCAGCTACGCGCAGCACGCCCATGGGCGTATCCCGGCACTCACCGAGGCGGGCGATGGCGGATTCGGCATCGGCAAGGACGCGCGCGCAGTCCTCATGGAAGCGCTCGCCCGCGTCGGTGAGCGACATTTTCCGCGTACTGCGCACGAGAAGGGTCACGCCGAGCTCTTCCTCCAGCCTGGCCAGGTGCTGGCTGACCATCGCCTTGGTGGTGCCCAGCTGCCGGGCCGCCTCAGTGAACGATCCCGCACGGATCAGGGCGACGAAGACACCGAGGCGGTTGAGGTTGATTTCGGCGGCCATCACCCGTATCCATCGTAAAGCCATACTTTACGATGAATTCCTCCAGCGGGCGTATTTCCGGAACGATGCGGGGCGCATCCTTACTCCCATCCTTTCTCTCTACAGGCCCCACCGCTTATGAAGATCGTCCTGTTCGGCGCCACCGGCAATATCGGCAACGTGATCCTCGACGAGGCCCTCAACCGCGGCCACCAGGTGGTTGCCGTGGTTCGAGACCCGGCCAGACTCGCCACGAAGCACGCCGCCCTGACCGTGGTCCAGGGCGACGTCGCCCAGCCCACGTCGTACGCCGGCGCCTTGCCTGGCGCTGAGGCAGCCATTGCCAGCCTGAACGACCATGCCGACCCGGCGAATGTGCCTCGCCAGGCCACGCTGCTGCTCGACGCGCTTTCCGCTGGTGGCGTGCGCCGCTTCGTCTGGGTGGGAGGGGCCGGCAGCCTGGAAACCGCGCCGGGTGTGCGCGTCATCGACGATCCGGGCTTCCCCGAGGCCTGGAAGACTCCCGCCAATGCGCAGATCGATGCGCTCGAGGTCTTCCGCGCCAGCAAAGCCCCGATCGACTGGACCTATATCAGCCCCGCCGCCGAGATCGCGCCGGGCGAGCGCAAGGGCAGTTTCCGTGTCGGTGGCGAGCAGTTGCTGACGGATGCGCAGGGCCACAGCAGGATTTCGATCGCGGATTTCGCCATTGGCGTGCTGGACCGGGTCGAGAAGGGCGATGCCGTGAAAAACCGGGTCACCCTCGCCTACTGAGGCTGGCTCTATGCGGGAGCCGATTCATCGGCGATGCTCCCGCGAGCACCCATCGCCGCTGAAGCGGCTCCCACAAGAAGCGAGCCAGTCCACGGCCCCGCTATACTGCCCCGATGAATTACCGCCACGCGTACCATGCCGGCAACTTTGCCGATGTCCTCAAGCACATGGTGCTCGTGGCCCTGATCGACTCGCTGAAGCAGAAAGCCTCGCCCTTCTGCTACATCGACACCCATGCCGGCAGCGGCCGTTACGACCTTCGCGGCACCGAAGCCCGCAAGACCGGCGAAGCCGACGACGGCGTCAACGTTCTCAAGACCGCCACGGGCCTGCCGCCGCTGCTGTGGAAATGGCTGGAGATCGTGCGCGCCTGCAATCCAGGTGACGACTCCCTCCGCTACTACCCGGGTTCGCCCTGGTTCGCCGCGCACCTCATGCGCGCCACCGACACCGCCCAGATGGTGGATACGCGAAACGACGAATCGGGCGCCCTGCGCCAGCTGTTCCATCACGACAAGCGCATCCATGTGCATGAACGTGACGGCTACGAAGCCCTCAAGGCCTTCGTTCCGCCGAAGGAAAAGCGCGGCCTCGTGCTGATCGATCCGCCGTTCGAAGCCCAGGAAGCCGAGTTCCGCATCATCGAGAAGACGCTCAAGGCCGCCCTCGAGAAATGGCCGACCGGCATGTACGCCGTGTGGTACCCCATCAAGGTGCGCAGCCATGTCCAGCCGTTCCACCGCTGGCTGACCAAGTGCGGGGCGAAGCGCGTGCTCGTCGCCGAAGTGCTTCTGCGCCCGGACAATTCGCCACTGACCCTCAACGGCACCGGTATCGCCATCGTCAATGCGCCGTGGAAGCTGGATGAAACGATCCGCGACTCACTGCGCATGCTGCCAAAACTGCTCGGCAAGCCCGGTGAGTCCGAGTACCGGCTGACCTGGCTGGTCGAGGACAACAAGGACGAAGAACCGCCCCGCGGACCGCACTCCCCCCGTTCACTCCATCGGCGCTAAAGTTCAGGTACCTGCCAGGAGCTGACTCATGCGCCCGAACGTCGTCCGTCTAGCCGTCCCTGCCGCCCTGCTCACGCTGGCTCTCGCCGGCTGTGCACCCGCGCCGATCTACAAGCCCACGGCGAACAACGTCGCGGTACCGCCCTCGCAGGTGGCACGCGAGCCGGAACGCTACGGCACATCCGACGTCATCTGGGGTGGTCGCATCGTGCAGGTGCGCAATTTCGCCGACCACAGCGAAATTGAGATCCTCGCCTACCCGCTCGACGGCTCGCAGCGCCCGCAATCGAACGACACCGGCAACGGTCGTTTCATCGCGGCCATGCCGGGCTACGTCGAGAGCCTCGACTATCCCGCGGGTGGCCTGGTGACCGTGGCCGGCCGCATCAACGGCACGCGCGCCAGCAATGTCGGTGAGGCTTCGTACACCTTCCCCCTGATCGCAGTGAACCAGTCCCACGTATGGACGGCCAAGGAAATGTCCGGCGGCCATCCGAACGTGAGCTTCGGCGTGGGTGTCGGCGTCATACGGTAAGATCTTTCGATCGATCACCGGGACAGGGAACCACATGTCGGGACATGCCGATTCGAAGCGCGCCATTTTCCTCGCGCTCGGAGCCAACTTCGCCATCTTCATCGCCAAGCTGGTCGCCGCCCTGTTCACCGGGTCGGGCGCCATGCTCGCCGAAGCCGTCCATTCGGCGGCCGACTGCGGCAACCAGGGGCTGCTCCTGCTCGGCATGAAGCAGGCCAAACGCCCGCCCTCGCCGGACTACCCGCTGGGCTGGGGACGTGCGCTCTACTTCTGGTCGTTCCTGGTCGCCATCCTGCTATTCAGCGTCGGCGGCATGTTCTCGCTTTACGAGGGCGTGCATAAGCTGACGAATCCCGAGCCACTCAAATGGCCCTGGCTTGCGGTCGGCGTGCTCGCCTTCTCCATCGTCACCGAAGGCATTTCCATGCACGGCTGCATGCAGGAAGTGAACAAGGCGCGCGAAGGCCAGCCCCTTTGGCAATGGTTCCGCGAAACGCGTGCCAGCGAGCTGCTGGTGATCTTCGGCGAAGACCTCGCCGCCCTGATCGGCCTCTGCCTGGCCATGCTGGCCGTGGTTGCGACCATTCTCACGGGCAACCTGGTTTACGACGCGATCGGCACCATCGCCATCGGCGTGCTGCTCATCGTCGTAGCCGTGGCCGTGGCCCGCGAGGTGAAAGCACTGCTCATCGGCCAGGGCGTCGAACCCAAACGCCGGGCGGAGATGGTCGCCTTCCTCAGTGCCCGCGAAGAGATCGACTCCGTCTACAACCTGCTGACCGTGCAGATGGGCACGGACGTGATGGTCGCGATCAAGGCCAAAATGGCGCCGGCGCCCACCGCCAGGGCCATGATCGAGGCGATCAACATCGTCGAGGCCGACTTCAAGGCGGAATTCAAGGACGTGCGCTGGAGCTTCTTCGAGCCGGATATCGCCGACTAAGCCCACACAACCCCTTCGCCCCCGGGTAGTACAATCAGCGGCTTGCCCGCAGATGCCAAGCCGACTTCATGCCTGTAGCGCTCCCCCGTCCGCCGCTCCCCGCCAACGCCAAGACCCGCCGCTACTGGGCCGTGCCCCATGGCTCATCGTGGGCGCTGGAGGTGGCCGAGGCGGCCCGGGCGCACGAGGGCCTGCTGGTGGTCGTGGCACGCGATACACGCAGCGCCGACAACCTCGAAGGCGAGCTTGCCGTGTTCGCCGGCGAACTACCGGTATTGCACTTCCCTGACTGGGAAACCCTGCCCTACGACGTCTTCAGTCCGCATCCGGAAGTCGTCTCCCAGCGCATCGCCACGCTCTACCGCCTGCCGAGCATCAAGCGCGGCGTGCTGGTGGTGCCAGTCGCCACGCTGATGCAGCGCATCGCGCCGCGTACCCACATCACCGGATCGGGCCTGGTCCTGCGCAAGGGCCAGAAACTCGATATCAGTGCCGAACAGCGCCGCCTGGAAGCCGCTGGTTACCGCAACGTGCCGCAGGTGGGCGAACCGGGCGACTTTGCCGTGCGCGGCGCGCTGATCGACATCTTTGCGATGGGCGCGAACGAACCGTATCGCGTCGAGCTGTTCGACGACGAAGTGGAATCGATCCGCACTTTCGACACCGAAACACAGCGCTCACAACACCAGGTCGAAAGCGTCGACCTGCTGCCCGCGCGCGAATTCCCGGTGACCGACGAGGCCGCGAAGAACTTCCGCGCCAACCTGCGTGAGCGCTTCCCCATCGATACACGGCGCTGCCCGCTCTACCAGGACATGAAGGAAGGCGTGACGCCCGGCGGCATCGAGTACTACCTGCCGCTGTTCTTCCCGGTGACGGAAACCCTGTTCGACTACATCGCCGGTGACGCCCTCTTCGTCCTCGGTGACGGCGTACTCGATGCAGCCGAGCAGTTCTGGACGCAGACGTCCGAGCGCTACGACCAGCGTGCGCATGATATCGAGCGCCCAGTGCTGCCGCCCGCCGAAATCTATCTGCCGCCGGAACAATTGCGTGAGCGCCTCAACAAGCAGGTCCGCATCGACGTCGTGCCGAAGGGCCAGGAGCATGCCGTCGACCTCGGCACGATGCCCGCGCCCGAGGTGCCACTGAATCGCAAGGGCGAAGAACCCGGCACCTCGCTGCGTCACTTCCTTGCCAGCTACAAGGGCAGCGTTCTGATCGCCGCCGACTCGGCCGGCCGTCGCGAAGCCCTTATCGAGCAGCTCGCCGGCGCCGGTGGCATGAAGCCCGTCTACGTCGACGACTGGAAAGACTTCCTCGCCAGGGACGAACGCTTCGCCATCACCGTCGCCTCGCTCGAGCAGGGTTTTGCCCTGACGAAGCCGGCGCTTACGGTGCTCACCGAGCGCGAACTCTTCGGCGAGCGCGTGCGCACCGACCGCAAGAAGCGCGTCGGTGCCGCACGCGACCCTGAAAGCATCATCAAGGACCTCACCGAGCTATCCATCGGCTCGCCCATCGTCCATATCGACCACGGCGTGGGTCGTTACCAGGGCCTGGTGTCGCTCGATGTCGGCGACATGCCGGGTGAGTTCCTCACCATTGAATACGCGAAGGGCGACAAGCTCTACGTACCCGTCGCACAGCTTGGCCTGGTCAGCCGTTATACCGGCACCGCACCCGAACTCGCGCCGCTGCATTCGCTGGGCGGCGACGCCTGGGAACGTGCGCGCAAGAAGGCTGCGGAGAAAGTCCGCGATGTCGCCGCCGAGCTGCTCGCGATCTACGCGCAGCGCGAGGCACGCCAGGGCGAATCGCTGTCGATCGACCGGCAGATGCTCGAAGAATTCGCCGCGACCTTCCCGTTCGAAGAAACCGCCGACCAGCAGGCGGCTATCGACGCCGTCATCGTCGACCTCGCCGCGCCGCGCGCGATGGATCGCGTGGTCTGCGGCGACGTCGGCTTCGGCAAGACGGAAGTCGCCCTGCGTGCCGCCTTCGCTGCAGCTACCGCCGGCAAACAGGTCGCTGTGCTGGTACCGACCACCCTGCTCGCCCAGCAGCACTACCGTAACTTCGCCGACCGCTTCGCCGACTGGCCAGTGCGCGTAGACGTGGTCTCGCGCTTCAAGTCGAAGAAAGAAACCGATGCCGCACTGGAGCGGCTCGCCGACGGGCAGATCGACGTCATGGTCGGCACGCACAAGCTGCTGCAGTCCGACATCCGTTTCAAGAACCTCGGCCTGGTCATCGTCGACGAGGAACAGCGCTTCGGCGTGCGTCAGAAGGAGCAGCTGAAGAAGCTGCGTGCCGAAGTCGACCTGCTTACGCTCACTGCGACACCGATCCCGCGCACACTGAACATGGCGATGAGCGGCCTGCGCGATCTTTCCATCATCGCCACGCCGCCCGCGCACCGCACCGCCGTGCGCACGCTGATCTCCACCTACCAGCCCGCCCTGATTCGTGAAGCGATCCAGCGCGAGCTGGCGCGCGGCGGCCAGGTGTACTTTCTGCACAACGAAGTGGAATCGATCGAGCGCGTCGCGCGTGAACTAGGCGAATTGGTACCCGAGGCACGCATTCGCGTCGCCCACGGCCAGATGCCGGAGCGCGAACTGGAACAGGTCATGGCGGATTTCCATCGCCAGCGTTTTAACGTGCTCGTGTCGACGACCATCATCGAATCGGGTATCGACATTCCTACCGCGAACACCATCGTGGTCAACCGTGCCGATCGCTTCGGTCTCGCACAGTTGCACCAGCTTCGTGGGCGCGTGGGTCGTTCGCATCATCGCGCTTACGCCTACCTTATCGTGCCCGATCGCAAGGCAATGACGGCTGACGCCGAGAAACGCCTCGAAGCGCTGGCCTCACTGGAGGAACTCGGCGCGGGCTTCACCCTCGCCACCCACGACCTCGAAATCCGTGGCGCCGGCGAAATGCTCGGCGACGAACAGTCCGGCCAGATCCAGGAAATCGGCTTCGGCCTCTACACCGAGTTGCTCGATCGCGCGGTGCGCGCGCTGAAGTCTGGCAAGGTGCCCGACTTCGATCTCACCTCCGAGCACGAGACCGAGGTAGAGCTGCATTTGCCCGCCCTGATCCCGAACGACTACCTGCCCGACGTACATGCGCGCCTGACGCTGTACAAGCGCATCGCCAGCGCGCGCAACGACGAAGGCCTGCGCGAGCTACAGGTGGAGATGATCGACCGTTTCGGCCTGCTTCCCGACCAGACCAAGTGCCTGTTCGCCGTCGCCCAGCTGAAGCTCATGGCCACGCCGCTAGGTATCCGCAAGGTCGACTTCGGTGCCAGCGGCGGTCGCATCACCTTCCGCGACAAACCGGACATCGACCCGGTCGCCCTGATCAGGCTGATCCAGACCCAGCCGCGCATTTTCAAGATGGACGGTCAGGACAAGCTACGCGTGATCATGGAGCTACCTGGCTCCGCCGAGCGTATTCGCACGGCGCAGGAAACGCTGGTATCGCTAGGCGCCCGCCGCCCGTCCTGAGGCTTTGTGTGGGAGCCGCTTCAGCGGCGATGCTCTTGGGGAGAAGCCAAAGCATCGCCGCTGAAGCGGCTCCCACACGAAGCAGGAATCGGTAACCGCGCTCAGGCCGCCGGCGTTGAACGCACGAGGTACTGCACGCTGAAGCGGTGGTCGTCGTCCATCCAGACCTTCGCCACGCTGAGCCCGGCCTTGGCCGCCATCTGCGCGAAGTCCTCGAGCGAGTACTTGCAGCTGTACTCGACGTGCATGGCTTCCTCTTCGCGGAAGGCAAAGGTGTCATGACCGACGTGTACGTCCTGCCGCTTCGTGCTCACCAGGGCGGTTTCGATACGGCCGGCAAGTGCGTTGTAACGCGCACGGTGGCGGAACGCACTCACGTCGAAGTCGGTACCGATCTCGCGATTCAGGCGAACCAGCATATTGAGCGTAAAGTCGTTCGTCACGCCTGCCGCATCGTTGTAAGCGGCCTCGATCTCGGCAGGATCCTTCTTGAGGTCCACGCCGACGATGATGCCACCGCCGTCGCTCATCTCCGTACGCATCAGGCGAAGGATGCGGATCGCCTCTTTCGACTCAAAGTTGCCGATGGTCGAACCGGGAAAGTAGATCGCCGTGCGACGCGGCGAACGCGCAGCCACGGGAAGACGCAGCGGTTGGGTAAAGTCGGCGCAAACCGGCTGCATCGGGACATCCGGAAAACGCGTGGCCAGTTCGGCAACGCTTTCCATCAACGCCGAACGCGAGATCTCCACCGGCACGTATGCCACAGGCGTCACCAGGTGCTCAAGCAACATGCGCGTCTTGATGCCGCTACCGCTGCCGTATTCGACCAGACGCACGTCGGGGCCAAGCGTGTCGGCGATATCGCCCGCGTGCTCGCGCATGATCGCGATCTCGGTGCGGGTGAGGTAGTACTCGGGCTGCTCGCAGATCGCCTCGAAAAGCGCTGACCCGCGTTCATCGTAGAACAGCCGCGAAGGAAGCTTTTTCGTCTTGGCGGTGAGGCCACGACGAACGGTATGCAGCGTGTCCTCGACATCCGGATGACGGTCGTCTACGCGGATGTCTTTCGGTTGAGCGCTCATCGATCATTTCCCAGTCGTATCCCCGAAAACTGCCAACGGGCATGGGGAGGAAAGAAGTTCCGGTAAGTCGCACGAACGTGGTCGGCGGGCGTGGCACAAGAGCCTCCGCGGAGGATCCACTGCCCATTCATGAACTTGCCATTGTATTCGCCAAGGGCTCCGGCCAAAGTGCGGAATCCCGGGTAACTGACATATGGGCTCATTGTCCATTCCCAAACGTCGCCGTACATCTGCCCGAGCAGGGTCTCGAACGAGGCGGCACGGGGTTGGAACGCCCCGGTGTCCTGAAGGTTCCCGCGCACGGGCAATGCTGCCGCCATGGTTTCCCATTCCACCTCGGTGGGAAGCCGCGCACCGGCCCAGCGCGCGAACGCGTCGGCTTCGAAATAGCTGATGTGGCACACGGGCGCATGCGGGTCGATCGCACGGCGCCCCTGCAGGGTGAATTCGCTCTCCAGCGCCTGGTCCCAGTACAAGGGGCGCTGCCACTGCTCGGCCTGCACGGTGGCCCAGCCATCGGCCAGCCACAACGTGGGCTGGCGGTAGCCTCCATCGCTGACGAAGGCCTTGAACTCCGCGTTGGTCACCGGACGATTGGCGAGAGAACCCGCCTGCCGATAGGTACGATGACGCGGGCCCTCGTTGTCGAACGAGAAGCCGTCACCGTCGTATCCGACCTCGACGATACCTTCGTCGAACGGCACGAACGCCAGGGCGGGTGCGGCAATGGACAACGAGCGCGGCGCGTCCGGCGCAAACGCCGGCTCGAGCGGATTCTGCGCGAAGGCGTGCTTGATGTCGGTGAGCAGGAGCTCCTGGTGCTGCTGCTCGTGCTGTACGCCCAGTTCGATGAGGGCCGGCAATGTTGCGTCGTCGCCGCGCGCGATCAGGCGGGCGATCGCCTCGTCCACGCGACATCGATAGTCCCGGACCTCGTCCAGCGACGGCCGGGTAAGCAGGCCGCGCTTCGGCCGGGCATGCATCGGGCCAACCGACTGGTAGTACGAGTTGAACAGGTAATGCCATTCCGGGTTCGGCGAAACATAGGCCGCGTGGCGCGACAGGATGAACTGCTCGAAGAACCACGTGGTATGCGCAAGGTGCCACTTGGTCGGGCTGGCATCCGGCATGGACTGGACCACGGTGTCCTCGGGCTTCAGTCGCGACGCCAGCTCCGCCGTACGGTGGCGGATGTTGAGAAAGCGTTGGGCGAGGTCCGCGCTGGCCGGCGGGTGGGGGGCGATGCCAAGCGGTCGGACGGTCATAAGGTGGGTCTTCCTGCACTGCCGACGGACTCGTCAGTCATTACCGAAACCTTGCCAGCGGAAACGTTCAACGAACGTGATCGGACCCGACCGCCGCCTTAACGGCAGGTGCACCGAGACCGCCTTTTCGCTCGTTTCGAGGCACAAACAGGCTTAACGTGCTGATTCATACGAAGGAGAGCCCGGCCATGAAAGTCCGTCATCTGTTTGTCGCATCCCTGCTCCTCACCGTGGCCGCCCACGCCGCCGACCAGGCGCCCACCGCCGGCCCTGCACCGGCTACCAAGCCCCTCGAGTTCAACGACTGCATGCGGACGGACAGGATCACCGACTGGAAGGTGATCGACGACCGGACCCTCGTCGTCGCGACAGGCCCCGACCACTTCCTGGTCAAGACCGACGTAGCGTGTCCGCGCATGGGCCTGGGTGGGGGTGTCCGCTTCAAGACCGCCGAGAGCAACAAGGCGATCGGAGGCTTCCGCATCTGCGGCACGCCGACCGAGAAGGTGGACCGCATCAACAACGACCCGCCGTGCAGCATCCAGTCGGTTAGCCAGATCGACAAGGCCACCTACCAGGCCATGTCGAAGAAGGCGAAGCTCAGCGGCTCCGGCGCCGGCACCAGCGGTTCGAAACCGTAAAGGCAAAGAAGGCGGTCGGCTTTCTGTGCCCTGCTGTCTGTGGGAGCCGCTTCAGCGGCGATAGCCACGCCGCCTCAACCCCATCGCCGGCATAGCCGGCTCCCACACAAAGCCGGCTCCTACAAGAAAGCCGGCTCCTACAAGAAAGCCAAAAAAGAAGCCCGGCTATAAGCCGGGCTTCTTTTTCAACCACTCACCTGCTCAGCGAAGATCAATAGCCATCATCACGCACGTAGCGCGTGGTGCCGTAGCCATCGTCCACATACGTGGTGGTGGTTACGCGACGGGTTACGACCGGGGCGTCCTGGTAGACGACCGTTGCCGGGCGGCTGTAATAGCCCGGGCCGTCGTCATAGACGACCGTGCGCGGCTGCGTGGCATTGGCGACGAGGCCGACGACCGCACCGGCCACAATGGCTCCGGCGATCCAGCGACCGGCGTTGTCGTAGTGACCCCGGCCGTAGTAACCGCCGTGATAGCCGCCACGGTAGCCGTAGCCGCCGTGGTAGCCGCCGTAACCGCCATGGTAGCCACCACCGTAGCCATACCCGCGTGCGAACGCACCAGGTGCGAACGCCATCAGGCCCGCGGCAGCGAGCAGGAGGGCGGATTTAGCAAACTTAGCTTTCATGACAATTACCTCCGGGTGTTGAGCGCAGATTCGCGCTCGGCCACTGAATCCGGACTGAAGTTTTCTCCACCGCCCGTTCACGTTTTCCACGGGTTCACGTACGGCTTCCGAAGCAGCCAGCAGCCATGGATGTTATGGCGGCGGGAGAAGTCGAACGGGATGCTCGGTGCACTCCAGTCTTCAATCTGGAAATGGGGTTCCAGGGCGGCTCGATCAAGCTGGAACCGACGGAAGTTATTGGAGAAAACGATCACCCCGTCCGGCAACAGACGTTCGTTGCAGGCCAGCAACAGCTTGACGTGGTCGCGCTGCACGTCGAAGTCGTCGGCCTTCTTGGAGTTGGAGAAGGTCGGCGGGTCCACGTAGATCAGGCCGTACTGCATGGAGCGCTTCTCGAGGAAGGTCAGCGCGTCTTCCTGGACCAGGCGGTGACGAGCGCCGTTGTAGCCGTTCAGGTCGAGATTGCGCGACGCCCAGTCCAGGTACGTCCCGGAAAGATCGACCGTGGTGGTATCCCGGGCGTCGCCCGCGGCAGCGTAAACGCTCGCCGTGCCGGTGTAGGCAAACAGGTTGAGGAAATGCTTGCCGGCGGCAAGTTCCCGGATCTTGGCGCGCACCAGGCGGTGGTCGAGGAACAGGCCGGTGTCGAGGTAGTCGGTGGGATTGATCAGGAACTTCAGTCCGCCTTCGTGCACCTCGATGAATTCGCCCTTCTGGTCGAACTGGCCGTACTTGGAGCCACCCTTGCCGCGCTCGCGCGTCTTGACCGCGATGCGGTCACGCGGAATCTCGAGCACCTCGCCCGCCACGCGAACGATCTCGCGCATGCGGATGCGCGCGACGTCCACCGGTACATCCAGCGGCGCCTTGTACTCCTGGATGTGCAGCCAGTCTTCGTAGACGTCGATGGCCGCCGCGTATTCGGGCAGGTCCTGGTCGTACGCGCGCCAGCAGGTGATGCCCTCGCGGCCCAGGCGCTTGCGCAGATGGCGGACATTCTTGTCCAGCCGGTTCTTCAGCATCTGCGCGCCGTCGGACAGGGGCTTGGCCTCGCGCGGCGCTTCGTCGCGGGCACGCAGGGCGAAGGTCAGTAGCGGCGTTTCCAGCGCGCCGTTGAACAGCACGTAGCGCTTGTCCGGGCTTAGGCGTAGGGCGCGGCCGAGCTCGTCGTCGCCGGCCAGCACGGCGGCGCGCCAGCCGGCGAAGCGGTCCTTCAGGGCCTGACCGAGGTCGCGGTAGAGCGCCGGCAGTTCGGCGCGGTCACCCAGGCGCTCGCCGTAGGGCGGGTTGGTGATGACCAGGCCGAGCGGCGTTTCCGGCGGCGGCTCGACGTGGATGGCATCGCGGCGATCCAGGTGGAAGAAACCGGCCACGCCCGCATTCTGGGCGTTGCGCTTGGTGGTCTGAACCATGTGTGGGTCGGAGTCGCTGCCGAAGAACACCGGGCGCAGGTTCCGAAGGCCTTCGTCGGCGCGGGCCTTGGCCTCGTCGTAGATCGAGCGCCACAGCGAATAATCGTGCCTGGCCCAGCCGAGGAAGCCGTAATAGTCGCGGCGCAGGCCGGGGGCGACGTCCGCGGCCATGAGCGCGCCCTCGATCAGCAGCGTGCCGGACCCGCACATGGGATCGACCAGCGCGCCGCCTTCGGCGTAAATCCGCGGCCACTGCGCGCGAACCAGCATCGCCGCGGCCAGATTCTCCTTGAGCGGGGCCTCGCCCTGCTCCTCACGCCAGTTACGGCGGTGCAGCGGCAGGCCGGAAAGGTCGATCGACAGCGTGGCGCGATCGCGGCGCACACGGACGTTGATGCGAAGGTCCGGCTCTTCCGGGTCGACGTCCGGGCGCGAACCGGTCGCGGCCCGGTACTGGTCGACGATCGCGTCCTTGGTCTTCAGCGCGATGAACTGGCTGTGGGTGAGCTTGCTCATCGCCGTATTGGCGTCCACCGCCAGGGTGCCGTGCGGGGCCAGGTGCTCGGACCAGTCGATGTCCTGGATACCGGCATAGAGCTGGTCCGGGTCGGCCGCGTCGAACTCGGCCAGCGGCAACAGGATGCGGCTGGCCATGCGCGACCACAGGCAGGCGCGGTAGGCGGTTTCGATCGAGCCGGTGAAGGCGACACCGGCCAGCGCTTCACGCACGTCGCCGGCGCCGATGGCGATCAGCTCGTCCTTCAGCAGGTATTCGAGGCCTTTCGGGCAGGTGGCAAAGAACTTGGTCATGCGAGGTTCCCCAGGAAGCGAAGGAACTCGGCTTCGATGTCGGGCAAGGTGGCGCCTAGGCGGTGGTCGTCCTGCACGAGCAGGGCGGGAATGGCGTGGTCACGGGCAAAGGCCAGCGCCTCGTCCAGGGGGCAGACGTCGTCGGCATAGCCATGGACAAGGAACGAGGGCACATCGGCCCGGATCGAGAACTCGCGAGGGTAGCCCGGGATGGATGTCGGCAGGGCCAGCAGGAACAGGCCGGCTACCGGCGCGTCCAGCGAGGCCAGCCCCGAGACGAAGGCGCCCATGCTCGAGCCCACCAGGACCGGGGGCACCGGCGAGGCCGCGATGGCCTTCGCCAGCTGGGCCAGGCGCGGGTCGATGCTGCCGGCATAGCCGCGGATGTCGTCCTCACGGTAATCGGGGCGGACCGTGGTCCAGCCCTGCGATTCGGCCAGGGCCGCCAGGGCGCTCACCTTGGTGGCGTCGGGGCCCGAATCGGAACCGTGGGAAAGAATGATGTGGCCGCGCATGGCGGTCTCCGGACGCGGAATGACCGGCTATGTTATCAAAGCGCCATGATCGACATTCTCGACACCCCCTTGCCCTATGTCGCCCGCCTGCCTGAACGGGCTGCGGAAACCATCGACCTCGTGGTCATCCACTGCACCGAGCTGCCCGACCTGGCCATGGCCCGGGAGTACGGCGAGAAGGTGCTGTACGACACCGGGGCCGGCAACAGTGGCCATTACTACGTCGACCGGGACGGCGCCGTGCTCTGCTACGTGGATCCGCTACGCGTCGCCCATCACACCCGCGGCTATAACCCGCGCTCCATCGGCATCGAGCTGGTCAATACGGGGCGTTACCCGGACTGGTTCCATTCGGCGAAGCAGACCATGACCGAGCCGTACCCGGAGGTGCAGATTGCCGCCCTGCGCGCCCTGCTCGATCATCTGGTCGGACGTTTCCCCTCGCTCAGGCACATCGCCGGCCACGAAGACCTGGACACCGCCATGGTCCCGTCCAGCGACGACCCCGAGAACGAAGTGCCGCGCAAGCGCGATCCCGGTCCGCAGTTCCCCTGGGTCCGCGCCTATGACGCCGGGCGCCTGGGCCGGATCGAAGGCTGACCCCCGCTATACTTCGCGCTCCATCGCGCCCCGTTCAGAAGGCACTCTCATGTCGGAAACTCACGTCGGCGAACTCGTCGACCTCCTCGAACTCGAACGCCTGGAAGACAACCTCTTCCGTGGCCAGAGTCGGGACATCGGCACACGCTTCGTCTTCGGTGGCCAGGTGCTCGGCCAGGCACTCTCGGCCGCGCAGCGCACCGTGGACGCCAAGCGTGAAGCGCACTCGCTGCATGCCTATTTCCTGCGTGCCGGCGACATCAACGCACCGATCGTCTACAGCGTGGAACGCACGCGCGACGGCGGTTCGTTTTCGTCGCGTCGCGTGGTCGCCATCCAGCACGGCCAGCCCATCCTCAACGGGTCCATCTCGTTCCAGGAGCCGGAAACCGGCTATGAGCACCAGATGACGATGCCGGAAGTGCCTGCGCCGGAAGACATCGAACCGATGCACGCGATGAACGCCGAGCAGGTGGCCAAGCTGCCAGAGAAGACCCAGCGCTGGCTCGGCATCAACGGTCCATTCGAATTTCGCCACGTGTGGCCACGCGACGAAATGCGTCCGGCCAAGCGTCCGCCCTACCAGCACATCTGGTTCCGGCTGACCGCGCCGATCGAAGACACGCAGGCACTGCACCAGGCGCTACTCGCCTACGCTTCCGACTTCCATCTGATCGGCACGGCGACGCTGCCGCACGGCATCTCCTACCTCACCCGCAACATGCAGATGGCGAGCCTGGACCACGCACTGTGGTTCCATCGTCCGTTCCGCATCGACGAGTGGCTGTTGTACTCATTCGACAGCCCGACCTCGCAGGGTGCGCGCGGTCTCGCACGCGGCATGATCTACACGCGTGACGGCCGGCTCGTCGCCTCCACGGCGCAGGAAGGCCTGATCCGCGTTCGCCCCGACTGATCCCATGAGCATCGAGCTACGGCACCTGCGTTACTTCATCGCCGTAGCCGATGAGCTGCATTTCAGTCGCGCCGCCGAGCGGCTGGGTATTTCCCAGCCGCCGCTCAGTCAGCAGATACGCGATCTCGAAGGCATGCTTGGCTTGAGGTTGCTGCGGCGGACCAACCGGCGCGTGGAGCTGACCGATGCGGGGCGCGTTTACCTCGATGCCGCCCGGGACATCCTTTCACGCGTCGACGAAGCCGGCGATCTTGCTCGCCGCGCCGAACGTGGCGAGATCGGTGAACTGCATGTCGGGTTTACGCAGAGCACGCCGTTGATAGCGCGCTTTCCTCGTGCTGTTCGTGCGTTTCGAGAGGCCTTTCCGGCCGTGCGCCTGGTGCTGAAGGAACACAATACCCTGCAGCAGATCGAACGGTTGCTCGACGGAAGCCAGCAAGTGGGGCTGATTCGCGGCACCGATCTGCCGCCGGCACTGATCGCGCGCAAGCTGGTGGAGGATCCACTGGTTGCGGTGCTGCGCGCTGATCATCCGCTGGCAAAAGGCCGCCGACCGCGCGTGCGTGTCGAGCAACTCGCCGAGGAGCCGTTCGTCGTGTTCAGCCGAAACGCTGGCACGGGTGTCGCCGCGCAGGTCCAGGCCATGTGTCGCCGGGCAGGCTTCGCGCCACGCGTTGCCCAGGAGGCCGGCGAGTCCTCCACCATGGTTGGCCTGGTCGCCGCCGGGCTCGGCGTTGCCGTGCTTCCTCAGTCCATGAGTCAGGTGCATGTCGAAGGCGTGGCCTACGTACCCATCGAATCGCCCGATGCGGCAAGCGCGCTCTATCTGGTGCACCGCCGAAGCGACACGTCGCCGCTGGTGAAAGCCTTCATGCAGCTGATGCTGAAGGCCTGAGGCGGCGTAGCTTCAGCGCAATGGCGAGGCCGGCGACGACCAACACGGCAACATACGCAACGACACCATTCCACCCCGCGTGAGTCCACGCGATGCCACCAAGCGAGCCGGCGATACTCGAGCCCATGTAGTACGAGAACAGGTAGAACGAAGAGGCATGCGCGCGTGCGAACGTTGCGCGCTTGCCCACCCAGCCGCTGGCAATTGAGTGGCCGCCGAAGAAACCGAAGGTCATCATCGCAATGCCGGCCACGATCGCCCACAGCGATGAACTCGCCGTCAGTACGACGCCTGCCAGCATGATCACGAAGGTAGTCCAGAGTACGCGCGGACGTCCGAGCCGGTCGGCCACCTTACCCATCCACGCCGAGCTCGCCACGCCCACGACGTAGACCATGAACACGGCGCCGACATGCGATTGCGACAGCGAGAACGGCGCTGCGAGAAGACGATAGGCAACGTAGTTATAGATGGTGACAAAGGCACCCATCAGCAGGAAGCCCTCGGCAAACAGCCAGGGCAATCCCTTGTCGCGCCAGAGGGAACCGAACGAAGCGAGCAGCTCGCGTGGATGAGCACGACGTTTCTCGAAGTGCACCGATGCAGGCAAGCCGCGGGCGACGAGCACCGACGCGATCAGGCCCAGTGCGCCGATGATCGCCACCGCCACGCGCCACGAGGCGTGATCCGCCGCGAAGCCGGAGATCAATCGACCACCCATGCCGCCGATGGCATTGCCGCCGATGTAGAGGCCCATGGCGAAGCCCAGCGAGTCACCGTGGATCTCTTCGCTTACGTAAGTCATTGCCACGGCGGGCAAGCCCGCCAGGGTGATGCCGAGCAGCGCCCTCAGGACGAGGAACGAGCCCCAGTTCGGCGCCATGGCGCTCAACAGCACCAACAGCGATGAGCCAAGTAACGACGCCAGCATGATCGGTTTGCGACCGAACACATCCGAGATCGCACCGGCGAACAACATCGATACGGCGAGCACGCCCGTCGTCAGTGATAGCGACAGGCTGCTTGACGCCGCGTCCAGCGAAAAGGCGCGCGAGAACGCCGGCAGTAAGGGCTGCACGCAATACAGCAGACCGAACGTGGCGAAACCCGACGAGAACAACGCCAGGTTGGTACGCCGGAACGCCGGCGTGCCATGACGAATGCGCCGATCCACGACAACCGCCGGCGCAGCGGACGATGAGCCGTCCACGGGAACCTCCAGGGAATGAGCCATATGACAAGGCTAATCCCTGAATTGAGTCGGATCGAGATAGCGCAGGCACCGATTCCATAGGTGCAACGTATCAATCGTTTCGGTCGCGCTGCGCAGGGATCGCCGATGAATCGGCTCCCACAGAGAGCTGGGCCTCATCGGATGATGGGCCTCATCGGATGATTGGCAGGTCTTATGTGGGAGCCGATTCATCGGCGATAAGGTGCCCGCCTCACCGCGCAACCGTCCCCGACTGCCCCCCATCCCACTCAACCGCCGACGCCAGCTCCGCGTCGGTCAACGCCAGGTCCCCCGCATCCGCCTCGGCCTTTACCGCCACCACGTGCCCGTCATACCGGGACAACTCGCGGTTACCCGTCGCCACCAAGGCGTTCGACCGAACCTCATCCGTCGCCAGCAAGACCAGCAAGGTTTTCGACCCGGCAACGAACCGCACCCCGCTGGTGGCGCCCGACTTCGCCAGCGCCTTCGAATCCAGCGGCACGGCCTTCACCTTTCCTGCCCAGCGCGGCGGTGCGACGAACGTGTAACCGGCCGCCTCGTCCCGCCATGCGAATCGCTTCATCGGTTCAGGCAGCGGTGCGGCATGACCGTGTGTGCCCGGGGTCTGCGCCGAAGCCATCAGCGGGAGGCCGAGCAGCAACGCGAGCGTGAGCGATTTCATGGCGATGTCTCCTGGATTCGCTTGCAGCCTACGCTTCACGCGTGGCGGTGGCGTCAAGCACCACGGTCGGCCACCGCTGCCTCGGCGTCAGGGGCGCTTTCCCTGCCACTGACCCAGGCGAACAAGGCGATACCGACGATGATGGCCACGGCACCCAGGGCGGCCGTCGGCCCGGGGACCGCTTCGTGCAGGAAGATCACACCGATCAACGTCGCAAAGAGCAACTCCGCCGCCTGCATGGCCTCGACGCCGGCCAGCGCCGTCGGCTGCCGCCCTACCATCTCGGTGGCATGGAAAAACAGCACCGTGGCGATGACGCCCGACGACAACGCCACGCCGCCGGCCAGCAGCGCCTCGCGGAGCGTCGGTGGCCCGATGGTGATCCATGTGACGACGGCGATCAGTAACCATAACGGCCAACTCGCCAGCGTCATGCCGAATACCCGCTGCACCGCGCCCAGCTTCGTCCCCGTGCGTTCCAGGTGCAGCAGGATCATCCGGTTGCCCAGCGGATAGGCAAACGCGGCAAACACGACCGCACCCACGGCGAGCCAGGCCGAGGCGTCCAGCGCCCCATGCGAATGGCCAAACTGCAGCAACATCACGCCGAGAACGATCAACACGCCGATGGACAACGCGGCGACATGCCAGCGCGCCCGTTCATCACGATAGATGAAGGGCGCGAGCAAGGGGCCCGCAAGCACCGTGGTCTGGAAACTACCTGCAACAAGCCATGACGGCCCGCTACTTGCCGCCCACGTCAGGGGCACCCCGAACAACACGAAGCCCACGCTGCTCCACGTCAGCCACTGGCGCGCATGCGTACGCAACTCGTGCGGTAAGGCACCGAACCCGCCCTGGAACGGCAGCACCACCGCCAGCAACGGCAGTGTGATCAGGTAACGGAGGATCACCGCCCATTGCCAATGGCCGCCGCCACTGACGACGGCACGGTTGAGGACATAAGTGAGCGTGAAGAACAGCGCCGAGAGCAGCGCGATCGCCACCGCCTTGAGGGCTTGGGAACGCATGGAAGACCTTGCATGAAGCGAAGGCCGAGTGTGCCAGTGTCGTGCCGGTGCGTCAGCCGGTTTCGTTCAATTCCAGGAAGAGTTCCTGGAGTTCGCCGCCGATGGGATGCCCACCGACCGACAGCGTCACGTCGGCCTCGATGCCCGATACGGGGCAGCAACCGTCGACGATGCCGAGCAGGTTTGCCGTCGTGTCGATCATGATGTTGCGGATCACTTCGATGAGCGTCTCCTTGCCCTCGTCGTCGAGCGAATTGAACATCGTCAGGGCGCGGATCCACAGGGGATCCACGGCACATTCCACCGGCGTGGTGCGAAACATCTCGTCGTAGACCGCGAGGTTGTCGCGGACCACGGCGTTCTGAATGGCCAGGACAAAACGATCGGGGGACATGGGTGCCACCTGCTAAGGGGACGGGTTAAGTGATGCACCCTATGTGTGGGAGGGAGGCGTCCGGGTCAATGGGGCACGTGGCGGGCAGCGCGATGCCGGCACATAGCCCGGCCAGATGGCGTCGTAGAAGTAGCGTTCAAGGTCTGAAGGCGGTTCGTAGGTCCGACCCGGCGCGGGAATCAGCTTCCTGAGGCGGGCTTCGTTGTGTTCCGCCCAGCGCATCACCATGCGCTGCATGAGGGAAACGCCCCGCATGGTGGTGCCTTGCCCGCGCCGCGGCCCGTAGCGCCAGCGTACGACCCAGTCACCGTCCTGCGGGCTCACCCGGGCAAAGGCCCGCGACGTCCCTTCCAGGATCGCGTACTGCCGTTCCCCCATCTGGACCCAGTGAACCATCGCCATGAGGCGAGATTAGGCGGGCGCCGTCTCACGGATGTGGACGGGGCGGCAGGTTTACCCGAGGTTTATCGGGCAACCTCTTGGGCCTGACCGACATATGGGCAATCAATGGCTCGGCGGAAACCAGACCTTCACGATCTGGCCATCGCGTACCTCGTAGATCGCCGCCATATCGGGCACGACCTTGCCCGAGGGCAATCCGACGACATGTTCTTTGTCGATCACCGTAGGGCCGGCAAGCGTGCGCTGGACGATCTGCACACCCATCTCCTTGGGCATCGTCCTGAGGAAGGCGAACTTCTCGAGAAGTTCCGCCCGTCCCCGGATCGCCGGCTGCGAACTATCAAGGTAGACCATCTCCACGTTCTCGGCATAGCAACCGGCGAAGGCTTCGACGTTATGCGCGTTGTAGTAGGCGAACTGCGCGTCGACCACGGCCGTTGGACCGGGCTCGACACCGCGTTCCAGGCAGGCGGCATGCGCTCCGCTCGCCACCAGGTCGAGAAAGCCGACCAGAAACACGCGCCGAGCGATCATTTCGCAGGATCCAGAATGATCGAATAAAGCATCGCGTTGATCTTCCAGCCGTCGTCGGTGCGCACTACCTGCCAGGTCTCATTCCCATGGTTGGTCGGCTTGCCGTCGAGAAGGAACACATAGTCGAAATACACCGAGCCCACCGTGCCATCCGTGTCGATGCGCACGTTGTCGAACTTCTCTTCGATGGCATGGGTCGTGCTGCCGACGAACTTCGTAAAGCCCTTATAGGCATCCGGCTCCGCCCTGAAGCGCTTGGCGTCGGGCTTCTTCGCGCGCATCTGCTCGAGCGAGGTCTGGTCCAGTGCGGAGAACCAGCTACTGCTTTCGGCGACGAAAAGCGTGTCGAGCTTCTTGCCATCCTTCGCGAGGATGGCAGCCTTGAAGGTCTCGACGAGCTGGTTTATGTCCGTCTTCGCCGCGGCAGGCGATGGCACGGCGGCCTGGGCGAGAGGCGCAATGAGCAGTGCGGTGGCAAACGTGACAAGGGTGCGAGAAAGCATTCCGTTGTATCCCTGAGACTGAAGGTGAGCCCAGCCTAGGAGCATTGTTCAGCGCGTTCTACGCGGCTGCGGCAAAGCGGTTACTCCGCGCGTCGAACCGTTGGACTCAGCCCGCCGGTTCCATATGCGTCAGCAACAACCGCAAACTCTCCCTGCCCTGCCAGTCATTGACCGATAACTCATATGCCACGCGCATGCGATCCGGCGGCGGCGTGCCGTCGTAGCAATTGAACATCACGGCGTCGAGCGGCGCACCACCCTGCGTGTGGCGCAGCTGCAAGCGCAGATGGCGGCTGCCCATCGGTTTCCACGAGGCGCATTCGAAGCGCGCTTCGAAGATCGGTGGCGGGAAGCCCTGGCCCCACGGACCGGTATAGCGGATCTGCCTGGCCAGATCGAGGGTGTGGTCGCGGTAGTCGAGTTCGCCATCGGTGTGGACGAGCGCCTGGAGGCGCTCATCGTCGAGATGCGTGCGCGCGGTCGCGTCAAATGCAGCTGCAAAGCGATCGAAGTTGCTGGCATGCATACTCAGACCGGCAGCCATGGCGTGGCCACCGAAGCGCAGGATCAGTCCGGGATGCTTCGCGTCGATTTCCGCCAGCGCGTCGCGAATGTGGAAGCCGGGAATCGAACGCGCCGATCCACGCAGCTCGTCGCTATCGTCACCGGCCGGTGCGAATGCCATCACCGGGCGATGCAGCTTTTCCTTGAGCTTGGAGGCAATAAGGCCAACGATGCCGGGATGCCAGCCTTCGTCGAATAGTGCGACCCCCACCGAGTCGATGTGCGCTGCACGCGCCACCATGACTTCGGCTTCTTCGACCATGCCCGCCTGCATCTCGCGGCGTTCCTGGTTGATCGTCGACAGCTGCTCGGCGTAACGACGGGCCATGCCCACGTCATCGGTGAGCAGGCAGGCGACGCCTAGCGACATGTCTTCGAGACGGCCGGCCGCGTTGAGTCGAGGACCGATAGCGAAGGCGAGATCGGTCGCGCCAACGGTCGCCAACGAGCGGCCGCTCGCTTCGATCAGGGCGGTAATGCCGGCACAGGCTTTGCCGGCGCGCATGCGCTTCAGTCCTGCTTCGACCAGCACCCGGTTGTTGAAATCGAGCGGTACCAGATCGGCAACGGTACCGAGCGCGACCAGATCGAGCAACGCGCTCAGGTCCGGCTCGCCACCGGCGAAGTGACCGGCCTCGCGCATCGCGGCGCGCAGCGCCAGCAACAGATAGAACATCACGCCGACGCCGGCGAGTGCCTTGCTCGGGAAGCCGTCACCGGCAAGGTTCGGGTTAACCATCGCATGAGCGTCGGGTAAGGTATCGCCCGGCAGATGATGATCGGTAATCAGTACGGCGATATCGCGTGCGCGTGCCGCGGCGACACCAGCGACGCTCGCCACGCCGTTATCGACGGTGACGATGAGATCGGGCGACGGGTCAAGCGAAGCAACCAGTGCTTCGCTCAGGCCATAGCCGTGGACGAAACGATTGGGCACCACGTGGCGAACATGCCGCGCGCCCAGCAGGCGCAGGCCACGCTCGGCCACCGCCGTGCCGGTGGCGCCGTCGCAGTCGTAATCGCCTGCGATGACGATGTGCTTGTCACTCGCGATGGTTTCCATCAGCAAGGCAACGGCCGCGTCCATGCCACCCAGTAATGTCGGCGAGAGCATCCTCGCGAGGCGATGCTCGGCTCCGTCAGGCGTGGATACGCCACGCGCGGCGTAGATGCGCTGGATAACCGGATGTACATGCGGCGGCCAGCCGCTCGGTGCGGCGGCGGCCAGACGCTGACGCCAGACGCGCCCGGTCATGCCTTGCGCCAGAAGCGCAGGCGGTGGCTCTTGCGTACGACCATGCGCTGGCCGTCGGCGAAGGCGAGGCGAATGTCGGTGCCGGCTTCGAGGCGGGTTTCGATGGCGGGCCACCAGACCTGTTCGAACTCGGCGGGTTGGATGTCCTGGAGGTCGAGCAGGCTGTAAGCCACCTCTGTGGGAGCCGCTTTAGCGGCGATAGCAACCTTGCCACGAACCCCATTCGCCGCTGAAGCGGCTCCCACAGAAGCAGTCCCAGCAGAAGAGTCCACAAAAGCGGAGCGAGGTTGGACATCGACGTTCGCGCGATGGCCTAGCGCCCAGGCGAGCAAATCGTCACTGTAGATACGGCCGAGGCCGCACTCGACCCAGTCGGGCAAGGCACCGGCACCCCACAGCCACACGCTATTGACCGGCGGCAGGCCACGCGCTACACGCGCGGCATTGACCGGATGGTTATGCAGCACCACCTGCGCCTCGTTGATCAGCGCGCGCCAGCGCCGGCCTTCCTCGCCCTTGGGAAGCTGCTCGAACAGGTCGGCGCCCAGGGCCTCCTCCGGCTCGGGGAACGAGGGAACGTCGACATACTTGGGCAGGCGCAACTGCCAGTGCTGTGAATCGCCGACGAGCAGCTTCATGCCTTCGGCTTCAAAGGTCTCGGCGAGCGCAGTGACCAGCGCCATCGACTCTTCGGGACGCAGGCCAAGATTGCCGCAGGCGAGCAGGCGCGCGCCATTGAGTTCCGGCTGCACCCAGGCGGGATCCGCAGAGAGCCACAACGCGTCGCCGGCATCACCGGCCACCGACTGACGGATGAGCGCGGCGGCCGGGAGCGGGCCACTCGGCCAGTGGAACTGTTCTGCCGTGGCAACGAGGTAACCGGGCAGCGCCGCAGGCAACGTGGTGGCGCGCGCGAGCCACGCCGCGAAGGCGGGTACGTAGCGAAGCTTGTCGCGACTCGGCAGCAGGACGTTGACGGCGGCGCTCATGCTCAGACCTCGATCTGTTCCAGGATCCCGAGCCATTCCAGCTCGAGTGCTTCTTTCTCGCCACGCAACTCGGCCTGACGCTGGCCGAGCTTCATCAGGTCCGACGTGCTGCCACCGTAGACCGTCGGATCGGCGAGCTTGCCTTCAATGTCGGTGAGTTCCTGGTCCATCGTCGCGATCAGCGTCTCGATTTTTTTCACGCGGGCACGCAGCGGCTTCTCTTTCTCGCGCTCGTCGGCGCTGAGCTTGCGCTTTTCCTTGGCGGCTTCCTGCACCGGCGCGTTCTGCGGTGCCGACGCGACGGCAGCGGTCTTGCGCGTGGTGCCACGCGTGCGCAGCCACTTGGCGTAGTCGTCGAGGTCGCCGTCGAAGGCTTCCGCCTTGCCGTCGGCCACGCGCCAGAACTCGTCGCAAACCATGCCCAGAAGGTGACGATCATGCGAGACCAGTACCAGTGCGCCATCGAATTCAGCCAGCGCATCGGCCAGCGCTTCACGCATGTCGAGGTCGAGATGGTTGGTCGGTTCGTCGAGCAGCAACAGGTTCGGTTTATCCCAGGCGATCAGCGCCAGTGCAAGACGCGCGCGTTCGCCACCGGAAAACTTGTCGACCGGTTCGAACACGCGATCGGCCGGGAAATTCCACGTACCCAGGTAGTCGCGCAGCACCTGCGCGCCGGCGTTCGGCGCTTTCTCCTGCAGATGGTCGAACGCGCTCCAGCCTTCGTGCAGGCTTTCGACCGTGTGCTGGGCGAAGTAGCCGATCTTCATGTCCTTGTGGAAGGTGCGCTCACCGACCATCGGCTCGAGCTCGCCGACCAGGGACTTCACCATCGTCGACTTACCGGCGCCGTTCGGACCGAGCAGGCCGATGCGGTCGCCCGCCTCCAGGCCGAAGGCGATATCGTGAAGCACGACGTGATCGCCGTAGCCTGCATCGATGTGATCGAGCTGCAGCATGGAGGTCGGCAACCGGTCGGGCGTGGGGAACGTGAAGCTGAAGGAACGCTCCGCGCGCACGGCTTCGGTACCGGCCATCTTTTCCAGACGCTTCATGCGCGACTGCGCCTGCTTGGCTTTCGAAGCCTTGGCCTTGAAGCGGTCGATAAAGGACTGCAGATGCGCGCGCTCGGCCTGTTCGCGCACGTGCGCGATCTGCTGCTGGCGCAGGTGTTCGGCACGCTGGCGTTCGAAGGCGGTGTAGTCGCCGGTGTAGAGCTTGGCCTTGCCTTCGTGCAGGTGCAGCGTGTGCGAGATCACGCCGTCGAGGAATTCGCGATCGTGCGAGATGATCAGCAGCGTGCCCGGATAACGGCGCAGCCACTCTTCGAGCCAGAGCACGGCATCGAGATCCAGATGGTTAGTCGGCTCATCGAGCAGAAGCAGGTCCGAGGGCGCCATCAGCGCACGCGCCAGGTTCAGGCGTACACGCCAGCCACCCGAGAACGAGGCGACGGGCTGCTCGTGGGTCTCCGGGCTGAACCCGAGGCCGTGCATGAGGCGTCCGGCACGCGCACGGGCGTCGTAGCCGTTGACCTCTTCGATGCGCATGTTCGCCCGGGCCACGGCTTCGTAGTCTTCCGCGTCGTAGGCATCGGCTTCCATCTTCAGCGCGGCAGCCACTTCCACGTCGCCGCCGAGCACGTACTCGATCGCCGGGTCGGGCAAGGCCGGCGTTTCCTGGGCCACGGAAGCCAGGCGGATCTTCGAGGGCATGTCCAGGTCGCCGACCTCCGGCTCGAGCTCGCCCTTCAGGGCGGCGAACAGGGTCGACTTGCCACAGCCGTTACGGCCGATGACGCCAAGGGCCCACCCGCTCTGGATGGTGAGGTCCATCTGCGAGAGCAGCGTGCGGCTGCCCCGGCGCAGGGCGAGGTTGCGAAAAGAGATCATTTATAGGGTTACTGCAATGAGCGACTGCCCATGATAGCTGGCCCGCCCTCCGACGGGGCCGAAACGCGACGCAGCACACAGCCGCGACGCCCGGCACACGCCGCCCATGGCGCCCGATGGGGCGGCATGTTAAAACGGCGTCTTGCGCCGCATGGGGAGCGCGACGGAGCCATCATGAATACCTTCAAGCCTGTTTTCACTGCGATCGCCCTGGCGATCGTGTCCGCCTCCGTGGCGCCTTCGGTTCATGCCGACAGCCTGCTGATGCAGCGTGTCCAGCAGGAAAAGGGCATGAGCCTGCCCAAGAAGGGCATGAGCATGGCCGAGGTGGAACGCCAGTTCGGCGCGCCCACCTCCAAGCTCGACGCCCGCGGCGGCGGCAGCGCCAAGCAGCCGGTCATCAACCGCTGGATGTATCCGGGCTACATCGTCTATTTCGAGAAGAGCCACGTGGTTCACACCGTGCTGAACACGCCGGCAGGGAACAATACGAACCCGCAAGCGCCGAAATAAGGTTCTTTGCGACGTACGGAGGCGGGCTCGCCTTCGGCGTCGCGTTTGCGCTCGCTTTGCGTCGCAAGAGCCGGCGGGTATCACCCTCGGGGCCACGCTGCGGCGTCCCGCTGGGGAGGGCCGCAAGAGCGGCCGTTTATCTATTGCCCTTCGGGCCGGGCCGGCGACCCACCGGAGGTTTTCGACGCGACAGGAGTCGCGTCGAAAACCCCCAGCCGAAGCCCGGCCCGGCCCGAAGGGCAATAAGCAAATGGCCGCTCTTGCGGCCCTCCCCAGCGGGACGCCGCAGTCGTGGCCCCGAGGGTGGCACCCGCCGGCTCTCGCGACGCAGAGCGAGCCCAACGCAATGCCAAAGGCGAGCCAGCGCCACTAAAGCAGGTGTAACCCGGAAGCCCTACAATAGCCGGCTTCCCCATCTGCCTCCCCCGCCCGCCATGACCGACCGCACTTCTTACCGACTTCCCGCCGAATGGGAGCCGCAGGCCGGCGTGCTGATCGCCTGGCCACATGCGGACACCGACTGGGCCGATCGCCTGGCCGAGGTCGAGACGACCTATGTGGCGCTGGCGACCGCGGTGACCCGATTCGAACCGCTGCACATCATCGTGGCCGACGCCGCGCTGCGCGAGCGCGCCCGCCTGGCAATTACCGCAGCCGGTGCGGACCTCTCGCGGGTGCACTTCATCGAACTGCCCTACGACGACACCTGGCTGCGTGACTCGGGCCCGATCACGCTCACTGGCCCGGACGGCGTGCTGCTCAACGATTACCGTTTCACCGGCTGGGGCGGCAAGTTCGGCGCCGAGCAGGACGACGCGCTGATCTCCGGTCTGCTCGAACGCGGCGTGCTCTCGGGCCTGCCGCACAAGCGCATCGACTGGGCACTGGAAGGCGGCGGCATCGAGAGCGACGGCCGCGGCACCATCCTGACCACCTGGAAGTGCCTCAACCAGCGCCATCCGGAGCTGTCCCGCGAGACGATGACCGAGACGCTCGCCACCACCCTGCACGCCGAACGCGTGCTGTGGCTGGACCACGGTTACCTTGAAGGCGACGACACCGACGCCCATATCGACACGCTGGCGCGCTTCTCCGAGGACGGCGGCATCGTGTACCAGGCTTGCGACGACCAAAGCGATCCGCACTTCGCCGAACTGGGCCAGATGGGCTCGGAACTCGCCGCGCTGCGTTCGCCGGAAGGCAAGCCCTACCCGCTGCATCCGCTGCCCTGGGCGCAGCCGATCCTCGACGAAGGTCGTCGCCTGGCGGCGTCCTACGCGAACTACCTGATCGTCAATGGCGCGGTACTCGTGCCCGCGTATGGCGACAGCAAGGACGCGGAAGCAGCGCGGATCATCGGCCTGGCCCACCCGGGTCGCGAAGTCGTCCAGGTGCCGTGCCGCCCGTTGATCTGGCAGAACGGCAGCCTGCATTGCATCACCATGCAGCTGCCCGCCGCGATTGCCCAGTAACCCTGAGGAAGACAACCGATGACCCGCAAGACCCTCAAGGTCGCCCTGCTCCAGGAAACCGACCGCGGCAGCCGCGACGCCAACCTGGATGCCATCGAAGCTGGCCTGCGCGAAGCCGCGAAGGCTGGCGTCGAACTGGTGCTGCTGCAGGAACTGCACAACGGCCCGTACTTCTGCCAGCGCGAGAGCGTGGACGTCTTCGACCTCGCCGAGACCATTCCCGGCCCGGGCACCGAGCGCATCGGCAAGCTGGCCGAAGAGCTCAAGCTGGTCGTCATCGCCTCGATTTTCGAGAAGCGCGCCACTGGGCTTTATCACAACACCGCCGTGGTCTTCGATCGCTCGCGCGCGATCGCCGGCAAGTACCGCAAGATGCATATCCCCGACGACCCGGCCTTCTACGAGAAGTTCTACTTCACGCCGGGCGACCTCGGTTTCGACCCGATCCAGACCTCGGTTGGCAAGCTCGGCGTGCTGGTGTGCTGGGACCAGTGGTATCCGGAAGCCGCGCGCCTGATGGCGCTTGCCGGCGCCGATATCCTGTTCTATCCCACCGCCATTGGCTGGGACCCGAACGACGACGACGCCGAGAAAGCCCGTCAGCGCGACGCCTGGATCACCGTTCAACGCGGCCACGCCGTCGCCAACGGCCTGCCCCTGCTCTCGTGCAACCGCACGGGTTACGAGGCGGATCCGTCCAATGTCGGCAGTGGCATCCAGTTCTGGGGTTCGAGCTTCGTGGCCGGGCCGCAGGGCGAGTTCATCGCACAAGCCGGCACCGATGGCCGCGAGTTGCTCATCTGCGACGTCGACATGGAACGCAGCGAGCACGTTCGCCGAATCTGGCCGTTCCTGCGCGACCGCCGCATCGACGCCTACGGCGACCTGACCAAGCGCTACCGCGACTGACCCCCTCTCAAGGACTCCGAGCGCATGATCCCTGCCGAGCACGACGCACCGCTTCCCGCGGCCCTGGAAGGCCAGCCCATCGAGCGCATGAGGCGCGACGGCGTTGACTACGTCATCCTCGGCACGGCTCACGTTTCCCGCGCGAGCGTGCACGCGGTCGAAGCCCTGCTCGAGACCGAGCACTTCGATGCGGTGGCCGTCGAGCTCTGCGCCAGCCGTGCGCAGGGCATCCGCGACCCGGAAGCCTTCAAACAGCTCGACCTGTTCCAGGTCATCCGCCAGGGCAAGGCCGGCATGGTCGCGGCGAGCCTCGTACTCGGCTCGTTCCAGAAACGTCTTGCTGCGCAGTACGGTACCGAGCCCGGCGCTGAGATGAAGGCCGCGATGGATGGTGCCGATGCGCGCAACATCCCGGTGTGGCTGGTCGATCGCGAAGTAGGCACGACGCTCAAGCGCGCCTGGCGCAGCGTCGGCTTCTTCCAGCGCTTCGGCCTGATGGCCGGCATGCTTGGCAGCGTGTTCGAGCGCGAAGAGATCGCCGAAGCCGATATCGAGAAACTGAAGGAATCCGACCTTCTCGAAAGCGCCTTCAGTGAGTTCGCCACCAGTTCGGCGCCTCTCTACAACGCCCTGATCGCCGAGCGCGATACGTTCATGGCCGCCCGCCTGCGTGAGAACGGCATGCGCATGGACACCGAGGCGCCGACGCGCAAGGTGCTCGTCGTTATTGGTGCAGGTCACCTGAAGGGCATGAGCGAGCAGCTGGCGCACCAGCACGGCGACGCGCAGGCCCTCGCGGATGACCTCGCGATCACGCCACCCGCCTCGAAGTGGCCGAAGATCATCGCCGTGGGCCTGGTCCTGGCGATTTTCGTCGCCATCGGCTTCGCCTTCTACCGCAGCCCCAGCCTGGGCGCCGATGCGGTGAAGAACTGGATCCTGCTCACCGGCGGCCTGTCGGCGCTCGGTGCCCTCATCGCCGGCGGCCATCCGCTGTCGATCATTGCGGCCTTCATCGCAGGCCCGCTCAAGCCGTTCCGACCCGGCATCCCCTCCGGCGCCATCAGCGCCATGGCCGAGGCCTGGATCCGCAAGCCGCGTGTGCTCGACTTCGAGCGACTGCGCGACGACATCACCCACTGGACGGGCTGGTGGAAGAACCGCGTGGCGCGGACCCTGCTCAATTTTTTCCTGGTCAGCATGGGCACCATCGCCGGTGAATACATCGCTGGCTTCCACATCATTCGAAGCCTGCTCTGAGGCGCCAGCCTCCCCCTGAGTTGTCCGCTGTCGCGACAGCCCTCTATACTTCGACGGCTTTTCAACCCCGGCCCCGCCCGGCACCCAGGGAACTTTTAATGAAGCGTCTGCAACTGGTTGGTCTGATCGCTGTAGCACTGTGCGCCGCATCCGCTGCGCACGCCGAAGGGGACAAGGCCAAGGGACGGACGCTGGTCTATACCTGCAACGGCTGCCACGGCGTGCCGGGCTATGCCAACGCTTATCCCGAATATCACGTGCCGCACATCGCCGGCCAGAACGAGCAGTACATCGTCAACGCCCTCAAGGCTTACAAGAGCGGCGAGCGCACCCACCCGACGATGGGTATCCAGGCGCAGAGCATGTCCGATGAGGAAATCGCGGACATTGCCGCCTACCTCTCCAGTCTCGCCAAGTAAGCCGCCGAGGACGAATGATGATCCGTGGGTTTTCCCTGCTAGCCCTGGGCGCGCTGCTCGCGCTGACCGCCACCCAGACCTTCGCCGCCGGTGATCCCGTGCGCGGCAAGACCAAGATCGCCACCTGCGTGGCCTGCCACGGCCAGGACGGCAATGCGGTGGACCCGCAGTACCCGCGCCTGGCTGGCCAGTACGCCGACTACCTCGGCATGGCCCTGCATGAGTACAAGGATGGCCGCCGCGGCAATCTCGTGATGAAGGGCTTCGCTGCCACGCTCTCCGACCAGGACATCGACGATGTCTCGGCCTATTTCGCCACGATGCCGACCAAGCTCGATGGACTGGAGCATCACGTGCAGGGCAGCGATTAACCAAAGGTGGGAGCCGCTTCAGCGGCGAAACCCAACGGAGCGGTTTAGCCGAAGCCCCACATTAAAGAAGCCCGCTTGCGCGGGCTTTTTTTGGTTCATCGCGGAATTCCGGGGACGCCGAAGGCGGCGGACGTCGCGGCGCAGAGCCTTCGGTGCCCACCCTCGCTGCTCAGACAGTCCTCCGCGTTTCGTAGCGGAAAGGCCGCTGCGCGGCCCGTGTTCTTATTGGCCTACGGCCGCTCCACTTGTGCGGAACTCGCCTCGAGGGTGGACACCGAAGGCTCTCCCGAGCCCTGAGGTTCATGTGGGTCGAGCCAAAGCGCGCGGCAGCATCGTCGGCCGGCATGCCAGCACGGGCGCGAGGAGGGTGTTGGGCAACCGGGTGCTAGCAACCGCGTCCGCATCGCCCCGGGGCTCCGGGAGCGGCCGGGACCGACGACGGCACCACGCTACGGATCTCCTTCCAATCAACCGTATCGTCGTGAGAGGCCTTGGTGTCCACCCTCGAGGCGAGTTCCGCACAAGTGGAGCGGCCGTAGGCCAGATAGATACATGGGCCGCGAAGCGGCCTTCCGCACCGAACGCGGAGGACTGTCTGAGCAGCGAGGGTGGGCGCCAAGGTCTCCCCCGCGAGACGCCCAAGTGTAGAGAGCGATGGCGAAGCCGAGCCATGCGCGAGGTGCGAGGTGCGAGGTGCGAGGTGCGACGAACCGTTTTCTTGTGGGGCGGATGCTATGTGCGGGAACCGGGTTATCGGCAATCGGGGGCCTGCCGCGATCTGCCATCGCCGCTGAAGCGGCTCCCACATTCCTAAATGTTTAGCCGGCGGACTTGGCGAAATACGGCTGCTCGCCGGTTTCGTGATCGGTGACGTCGCGCACTTCGGTGATTTCCGGGATGCGCTCGCGCAGGGTTTTCTCCACGCCGTTCTTCAGCGTCACATCCACCATGCCGCAGCCATGGCAGCCACCGCCGAAACGCAGCACCACGATATTGCCGGCGGCGACTTCCACCAGCGAAATGCGCCCGCCGTGCGAAGCGATCTGCGGCGCGATCTCCGACTCGAGCACGAACTGCACACGTTCGATGAGCCCGGCGCCTTCACCGGGCGCCTCGCCCTTGATCCGCGGAGCGCGGATATTGAGCTGGCTGCCGGTCTCGGTGGTCTCGTAATCGATGCTGGCGGGATCCAGCCAGCGCGCGCTCTCGCCGTCGACATAGAGGTTGAAGCCCGTGCATTCCACGGTCCATTCGTCGCCGGCGAGCTCCGCGGTGGAGCAGAATTCCAGCTCGCATTGAGCCGACGGTGTGCCGGCATGGACCACGCGCACGCGAATGCCGAGGTCGTCGTCGCCCTGCTGCGAGAGCAGGCGTTGGAAATGCGCCTGGGCGCGCTCCGAAATGTCGATCATGGAAGGCTCCGAACTGAGGTCCGGCGTGGGGAGCACCGGATATAGCACCATTCTAGTACTGTTTCCAAATGAGCGCCGCCTTTTGACAATTCAACCGCGACCGCCGACGCTTCGCGCATTCTCCGGACGGACGCCCCGCATGACCCTTTCCCCCCTCGCCAGCCAGCACTGCACGCCGCGCAAGGGCGCCGAACATGCGCTCGACCGTGCCGCCGTCGACGGCCACCTGGCAACCCTCCCCGGCTGGAAGGTCACGACCGACGGCAAGGCCATCGTCAAGGATTTCCGTTTCCCGGACTTCCACCACACGCTCGGCTTCATCAATGCCGTGGGCTTCATGGCCAACCAGGAGGACCACCATCCGGACCTCGAGGCCGGCTACGGCCATTGCCAGGTGCTCTGGTCGACCCACGACGTCGGCGGCCTGTCGCTGAACGACATGATCTGCGCCGCTCGCGTCGAGGCCCTCCTCGATCGCTGAGGGTCGCACGGTGTCGCCCCGCCGGACCGCCGTCATGGCGGTGTTGCTCGCGCTCGCCTCGCTGCTCGCCCTGCCCTGGCTCGCCGCGAACATCGTTCGTGGGGCGATCGAGCGTGACAGCGCGAAGGACCGCGCCGCCTATGCCGCAGGATCGTCACCATGGCACTGGCATCTCCGCGACAGCGGTGATGTCGTGGCCGGACGCGCCTTCGGCGGAGGCCAACTGGACGCGCTATCGAACGGCCTTCAGGTGCGGGCGACGGACGGCACGCCCTTCGAGATCGGCCTGCCGTTGCGCCGTCAGGCTGACCTGCGCGCGCTGACCACCTTGCGCCTTGACGCTGGCGCCTCGGCTCGCGGCCACTACGGACTCGACGTGCGCCAGACGCTGCAAGCGCCCGTGGTGCATGCGGACCTGGGCGATCTGGCGCCGGATAGCCTGTCGCGGGCCGTGCGACTGGATCGCATGAAGTGGCTCGACGCCGCGGGCCACGTGGTCAACGCGCCCGTCCGGGCAGCCATGCTGCGACTCACCGCCACGCTTCCCGCTGGCCAGACGTTGACCCTGCGAGAGGCCTCGCTGGTGCCGCCTCCGGCATGGCTACCGCCAACCCCCCTCGTGTTACCGGGCGGACTGACCGCCGAGGGCCTCCTCGACTGGCGCGACGCCCGACTGATCACCTCGCCGACTGAGACCTTCGGCCATGCCCAGGCGCAGCCGCCACCTCCCGCGTGGCAGCCATGGGCGACACCACTTCTTTATCTCCTGCTACTGCTGATCGTGCCGGCGACACGCGCGGCCATGAAGCCCACTACGGAGACCGCGGCGCCGTCCGCGCGGGCGGGTGCGGTCGACGCCCTACTCGTCATCGTCGGGCCGCTCTGGTTCATTGCGGGTCTTGGGCTGTCACCACGGCCGGGCGCCCCGGGCATCGCCATGTTCCTGCTCGGGTTGGCCTACGCGCTCGTACTGGCGATCCGGCGACGGCTTCCGCGCTGGCACTGGCTAGGCGCCTGGCGCAACGCGGGCTGGCCGCTGCTTGCGCTGCCGGTGACCATCGCCATTGTCGCGGTAGCCGGCCACGCGCCCGTGTGGCCAACGGCTGGGCGGGCCCTTCTCTATATAGGCTGGGCCTTCGTCCAGCAGTGGCTGATCCTGGCCGTGGTCGCCGCGCTGGTCGCGCGGGTCCTCCCGCGGCCCATGGCCGTGCTGATCGCCGCCGTGGCTTTCGCCCTGCTGCACACGCCGAACGGCCTGTTGATGCAGCTGTGTTTCGTCGCCGAGCTGGGCTGGGCCTGGTGGTACCTGCATCGCCGCGCCCTCTTCCCGGTGGCGCTGGCCCATGCGCTCAGCGCCCTGCTCCTGCAGGCCTGCCTGACCGGTGGAATCCTGCGCTCACTGGAAGTGAGCGCCCGGTTCCTCGGCTGAACCGGCCGAAGCGGCTCAGCCAGCCAGTTTGTCGAGGAACGCCTTCAATTCGTCGGGCAACGGCGAGGAAAAGTCGTAGTTCTTGCCATCAAGATCGAAACTCATCCGCGCCGCATGCAGGAACATCCGCTTCAGGCCCATGGCCCGGAAACGCTTGTTCGCCGCCTCGTCGCCATATTTCGGGTCGCCGGCCAGCGGGTGTCCGGCGTACTGGGCGTGCACACGGATCTGGTGGGTACGGCCGGTACCCAGGGTGGCCTGCATCAGCCGGGCGTTCGGGTACTGCTCCAGTTCCTTGAAGTAGGTGAGCGAAGGCTTGCCGGCGTCGTCGACGCGGACCAGCCGCTCGCCACCATGCATGACCGACTTGAGCAGCGGCGCATTGACGTCGAATTTGGCTTTACGCGGCGTCCCGGTCATCAGGCAGAGGTACTGCTTGGTTACCGTGTTTTCCCGGATCAGCGCCTGCAGGCCGGTCAGCCCCGACCGGGACTTCGCCAGCACGAGCACGCCACTGGTATCGCGGTCGAGGCGATGGACCAGTTCCAGGTGGTCGTTGGGCCGCGCGGCACGCAGCAGCTCGATGGCGCCATGGCTGACACCGCTGCCGCCATGCGCGGCAATGCCGACCGGCTTGTCGATCACCAGGAAGTGCTTGTCTTCGAAGATAACGGCATCGGCCACCGACCGGACCATGCCGGAGGGGGCCTCGTTTTCTTCGCGCTCGGCCACGCGGACCGGCGGAATCCGCAACATATCGCCCAAGGCGAGGCGCGTATCCGGCTTGGCCCGCTTGCCGTTGATCCGGACCTGACCCGTTCTCAGGATGCGGTAGACCAGGCTGCGCGGTACGCCCTTGAGCATGGTCATCAGGGCGTTGTCCACGCGCTGGCCATCCCGCTCGGGGCCGATTTCGACGATGCGCACACCTTGGCCGCCGTCGAGGGAAGTTACCGTCTGCATTGATAAAACTCGAATTTGATAGGATACTCGGCGAGCGCCAGGCTCCGCTGAAGACTTATCTCTCGCGGGGTGCCTGTACCGTCACGTAAGGCGAGTGTCATGCCATTCCGTCCGAGGGGTCGGAAGGTGAGCACACCCCACATCGTAGCGGTTCGGGTTGCGGTTGTCCGGCTAATCCGTAAGGACGCGGACCGGTTGCAAGGCGCTTATCACGAATCACGCCGGGTCCAGGTATCGGTCCCGGATCCCATGCCGCTTGAAGCCTCACCGCTGCGGCGCGATCCCCGGCAGGCCGCCCCAAAGGGCGCCACCGCGGCCCGCGGCCGCGCGGCAAGGTCGAGGAACTTACAATGAAGCGTATGTTGATCAACGCGACTCAGCGCGAAGAGTTGCGCGTGGCCATCGTCGATGGCCAGAATCTTTACGATCTCGATATCGAAATCCCGTCCCGGGAACAGAAAAAAGCCAACATCTACAAGGGACGCATCACCCGCGTCGAGCCGTCCCTCGAAGCCTGCTTCGTCGACTACGGCGCCGAGCGCCACGGCTTCCTTCCGCTGAAGGAAGTAGCCCGCGAGTACTTCAACCCCAACGCGGAAGGCAAGTCCAACATCCGCGAGCTGTTGAAGGAAGGCCAGGAAATCATCGTCCAGGTCGAGAAGGAAGAGCGCGGCAACAAGGGTGCCGCTCTCACCACCTTCATCAGCCTCGCCGGCCGTTACATGGTGCTGATGCCGAACAACCCCCGTGCCGGCGGCGTGTCCCGTCGCATCGAGGGTGAAGACCGCCAGGCCCTGAAGGAAGCGATGGAGCACCTCTCGGTGCCCGACGACATGGGCCTGATCGTGCGCACCGCCGGTATGGGCCGCGACGCCGAAGAGCTCCAGTGGGACCTCGACTACCTCCTGCAGCTGTGGAAGTCGGTCTCCGGCGCGGCGAACTCGCAGAAAGCCCCGTTCCTGATCTATCAGGAATCCAAGCTCTTCATCCGCGCCCTGCGCGATTACCTGCGTAACGACATCGGCGAGATCCTGATCGACGAGGAGCAGCTGTTCAGCGACGCCCGCGACTTCGTCCAGCAGGTGATGCCGAACAACCTGCGCAAGCTCAAGCTCTACCAGGATCCCACCCCGCTCTTCTCGCGGTACCAGATCGAAACCCAGATCGAGAGCATCTTCGAGCGCAACGTCCGCCTTCCCTCCGGCGGTTCGATCGTGATCGACCAGACCGAAGCCCTCACCGCCATCGACATCAACTCGTCGAAGGCGACCAAGGGCAGCGACATCGAAGAGACGGCGTTCAACACCAATCTCGAAGCCGCCAGCGAAATTGCCCGCCAGCTGCGCATCCGCGATGCCGGTGGCCTGATCGTCATCGACTTTATCGACATGGACAGCCCGCGCCACCAGCGCGAGGTGGAAGAGCGCCTCAAGGATGCCCTCAAGGCGGACCGCGCCCGCGTCCAGATCGGTCGTATCTCGCGTTTCGGCCTGCTCGAAATGTCGCGTCAGCGCCTACGTCCGAGCCTGGGTGAAGCCACCCAGATCGTCTGCCCGCGTTGCGAAGGTCATGGCCACATCCGCAGCGTCGAATCGCTGGCCCTGTCCACCCTGCGTCTCATCGAAGAGCACGCGATGAAGGAAAACACCGGGCAGGTCCTGGTCCAGGCGCCGCCCGCGGTCGCCAACTTCATGCTCAACGAGAAGCGCGCCAGCGTCGTCGAGATCGAACTGCGCCATAACGTGCACGTGGTCGTCGTCGCCGACGACAAGCTCGAGACCCCGCACCTTGAGATCACCCGCATCCGCGAAGCGGACATGGGCGAGCACAGCAAGCCGAGCTACGAGCGCACCACCCCGGTGGTCGCCGTCGCCCTGCCGAAGATGGGCCAGGCCCTGGGCAGCGGTGAGCAGCCGTTGGTGACCGGCGTAGTGCCGTCCACCCCGGCCCCCATCCGTGACGACGAAGACGAAACCTCTGCTGCGCCCGTCGCTGCCGCCAAGGCACGCCCGGTGGCGGCTGCCCCGGCCGCCAAGGGTGGCTTCTTCTCGCGTCTGTTCGGTGGCCTGTTCGGCTCCTCCGAACCGGCAGCACCGGCCGCCGAACCGGCACCGGCCCGTCGCGACGAATCGCGCCAGGGCAGCAGTGGTCGTAACGAGCGCAATCCGCGCCGTGACGACCGTCGTGGCAACGAAGGCCGCAACAAGAACAACGAACAGCGCCAGCGTGGCGAGCGCAGCGAACGCGGCGAGCGCAAGGACAACGCGCTGCAACAGCCGAAGGGCCAGCAGCAGGCCAAGGGCGGCAACAAGCAGGCTCGTAATGAGCCGCGCCAGGGCGAAGAGAAGCCGCCGCGTCAGCCGAAGGAACAGCAGCAGGGTGGCCGCCAGGGCGGTCGCCAGGAGCAGCAGGTTCAGGGCGAAGGCCGTCGCCAGCCGCGCGGCGAGCGTCAGCCGCAGGGTGAGAAGGTAGAGAAGATTGAAAAGGCCACGACGCTGGTCGCCGGGGCTGCCCAGGCTGTCGCGCCGGGTGCCGTGCGCGTGCCGGCCGAGAAGCCCAATGCGCCGCTGAACGACGACGAAGGCATTTCGCCGGTCGTCACCGACGAGGCCCTGACCCAGGTCGAAGGATCGCTCGCCGCCGACGGCAGCGCGCCCTCCACCGAGTCCAAGGACACCGAAGGTGGCCAGCGCCGTCGTCGTGGCCGTCGCGGCGGTCGCCGTCGTCGTCGCCAGGAAGACGGTACGCAGGCCGGTTCGATCGAGGGCGACAACGTCGACGACCTCGATGACGAAGATGGCGAGAACGACGACGCCGTCGACGCCGCACCGGCTCGCACCACGCGCGACAGCGCCAGCGTGCCGCCAATGCTGGATACGGCCGCCGCCGCCGAGAACGCGTTTGCGGTGGAAGCACCGCGCAATGAAGCCACCCGTCCGGGTCCCGGTACGGTCACGGCGACGGTTTCGGCGACGGATGAAGAGTCGGTGCCTTCGGCGCTCACCCTGACGTCGCTGCCCAAGCTCCCGCCGATCCCGGGCACGTCCACCCCGGCTACGCCGCACGCGCATCCTGTCGACCCGGCAACGCCGGCCGACTCGGCGCAGGCACGTACCACCGAGCGTCGCCAGACCGAATCGGGCGCCCCGCTGACGACCACTGCAGTCTCGGCCGAAGCTTCGGCTCCTGCCCCGACCCCGGCTCCGGTTGCTCCGACGACCCCGGCAGCGGAAGAGGCCTCCATCGAGCTCTCGACCTCGGCCAGGCAGTCGTCCGTGCTGGACACGCCCGCTCGCGGCATGCTGCCGGAAACGGCGAACGAAGCTCCGGCTCCGATCGTCGAAGCACCGGTCGTCGAAGCGCCGGTCGAGGCAGTCGCTCCGACCCCGGTCGAAGCGCCGAAGTCCGTCGTTGAAACGCCGGCCCCGGCTCCCGCGCCGGTCGTCGCCACACCGACGCCTGTCGCGACGGAAACCAAGGCTCCGGAAGTACACAACGAGCAGGCGCCTGTTGCCTCTCCGGCACCGGCACCGGCACCGGCGCCCACGCCGGCTCCGGTCGCGGCACCGGCGCCCGTTGCAGCACCGACGCCGGCTCCGACCATCGCCTCGACCCCGGTCGAGTCGACGCCGGCTGCCGCAGCACCGGTGACGCCGCACGCTCCGGACGCACCGGACGTATCGCCGGTGTCCCATGCACCGTCGAACGATTCGTCCTGGACGCCGCCGGCACAAGGCGATCTCCTGACGCGTCCGCGCCAGGAACCGCCGCACGGTGAAACACCGCGCGACGAGCACTAAGCAAAAACGCAGGGAGGCTTCGGCCTCCCTGCTTCGTTTCAGGTACCAAAAAAACGCCGGGCAGTGCCCGGCGTTTTCGTGTCAACGACTGCGAACTATCTCAACTGCCGACCTGATGATTGTGCGTGTCGAGCAGGCCATGCACCGTCATCAGGTGGGCGAGACCCACCACATGATCGACGTGCAGCTTTTCCATCAGGCGCTGCTTGTACGTGGACACCGTCTTGGGGCTCAGGTTGAGACGCTCACCGATCGACGTGAGCGGCATGCCGCGAACCAACATCATCGAGACTTCCATCTCGCGGGTGGATAGCGTGTCGAACGGCGACTCCGAGCCGTCCAGTGTGGCGAGGGCAAGTTGCTGCGCCACGGACGGCGCGAGATAACGCCGACCTGAAGCTACCTGACGTACGGCGCTGAGCAGTTCGTCCGACGAGCAGCCCTTGGTGAGATATCCGAGCGCGCCAGCGTCGAGCAGTCGCTTGGGGAAGCGTGCGTCGTCGACGATGGTGAGAATGACGATGTTGGTGCGCAGCTTGGCGCGCACCACGCGCTCGGTAAGCTCCACACCACTCATGCCCGGCATGTGTACATCCACGAGTGCGATGTCCGGTGCGAGTGTACGGATGAGCCGCAGGCCCTCTTCCGCCGTACCCGCTTCACCCCTGACCCGGAAATCTGCTTGCTGCTGCAGGATCATCCGGAAACCGGTCCTGACCAGCTCGTGGTCGTCGACCAATACAACGTTAATCATTAAGTGCCCTCCCTGGGCCGACTGTGCTTCATTGCGCGCCGATCAATCGCGCGCGGCCTGCGGATGCATACAATGCCAGATGTGCAGGCGAGACAACCAGCGTGTGCATATCATCGACCTCGGCCACGACGGCCTGTAGCGGTAGACGCCGTGCCGCGTGAGGTGACATGACCTGATGTTCGTGTCATCTTCGCCCACGCCTGTTTGTAGGCGTACACCTAAGGACATGCTTTTTCTCATGGAAGACCAAACCTACCTCCTCGGTAAACTTGCCGCGCTTGAATCGGCGCTGGAGGCGGCAATCGCCACGCATCCCGATCCGGCAGCGCTGATCGCCGCCCTGGCCGAAGCCATGTGTCGGTATACACCGGCATGCCGCCCGCAAGATGAGAGCTCATTCGCAGAAGGATGGATGGCGATCGTGACACCCCTGTTGACCGACCAGGCGTGTCGCGCAACTTCGTCCGTATTCGCCAGTTTCACCACACCCGGCGATGCGCTGGGCGGCAGCCGGAAACGCAAGGCGCACTAGGCGCCGACCACACTGCCGTCACGTCTCGGGCACGACATCGTCAACGGCATCGAATCATGGTGGACCCTCCCCTATCCGAAGGAGCGCACCTCGTGGCCAATGAGAAAAATCGCCCACCACAGCATCCGGGCCAGAACGATCCGCCGAGCGACCCGCGTAACCCGACCCGCCAGCCGGAGACCGACGCCTCCGGCGATCCGCTGGACGACACCGGCGAAGATAATCACCAGACGAAGAAGTAAGCGACCCGGGCGGGCCTCGGCGCGTCAGCCGTCAGGCCGGCGCGTCGAGGGCCATCTCGAGGAGCTTGCATCGGCCCATGGGTTACTTCGCCTGGATTATTTTCATCGGCGCGCTGCTGGTCGTCACCTCGATGGCCGCGGGCGTCATTCGGCGTGGCCCGATCACATCCTTCGCCGTCTATCTCGCGGCGGGCGTGGCCGTAGGTCCCGCGCTGCTGGGACTTGCCCGGGTGTCCTTCGATCACGACAACGCCGGCTGGCTACGCGCGGTGACCGAGACCGGTCTGGTGGTCTCGCTCTTCATCACCGGACTGAAGCTGCGTGTGCCCTTCCGGCACGGCGGCTGGCTGACCGCCGCACGTCTTGCCGTGCCAGGCATGCTGCTTACCATCGCGGGTATCACCGTGTTCGTCCATCTGGCGCTCGGTTGGGCGTGGCCCCTGGCGTTGGCGCTCGCCGCGATCCTCTCGCCCACCGATCCCGTGCTGGCCAGCCTGGTTTCCGTGGACGATGCCCGTGACGACGACGCGCTCCGCGTGGCGCTGTCCGGAGAGGCCGGTCTCAACGACGGCACGGCCCTACCCTTTCTCCTCCTGGCCCTGGGCCTGCTGACGGCGAGCGAGGTGGGCGCCGACCTCTGGTTGCGTTGGCTAGGCGTGGACCTTGCCTGGAACTGGCTGGCCGGCATCGGCCTGGGCTTCGCTATCGGCTGGCTGGTTGGCTATGCGGGGACGCACATGCGCCACGTGACACAGGATGTCGCACCCAGCGACTTCCTCGCCCTGGGCATCATGGCGCTGGCCTATGGCGGCGCCGAACTGCTGCACGCTTCCGGCTTCCTTGCCGCCTTCGGCGCCGGCGTGGGTCTGCGTCGGGTCGAACTGCGCGTCGCTGCGCAGCACTCGGTGGAGAACGACGACGACACCCCGACCGATGGCTCGACGGCGCCGGCGGAATTGCTCGTGCGACCGAACGAGCGCAGCACCGCCGGCAACGATCACCCGGTGCAAACCGTAGGCTGGGTGGTCTCCGATGCCCTCTCGTTCGGCGACACCATCGAGCGGCTGATCGGCGCCTTGCTGGTCTTCGTCGTCGGCCTGGCGGTACTGCCTGCTGTCAGCTGGGACGGCGCTCTGGTGGCACTTGTTCTTTTCATGGGTATCCGTCCGGTATCGGTATGGTTATCGACCGTCCGGGACCGGTTGCCATGGCAGCGTCGCCTGCTGCTCGGCTGGTTCGGCATCCGCGGGCTCGGCAGCCTCAACTACCTGGCCTACGCTCTCACCCATGGGCTGGCAGGACGGGAGGGTGACGATCTCGCCACTATCGTGGTGACCGTCGTGGCCCTGAGCATCTTCGTCCATGGCGTGAGCACCACCCCGCTGATGACCTGGCGGGGGGAACTCCTCGAGCGGCGAGAGCGAGATTCCGGCATTAGGTAGAACTACGGTGGCGAGGGACCGCCGTTTCACGCGTACTCATCGGCGCGGACGTCACAGCCAGATGTCCTTTCGGGAGATTCCACCCATGGGCAACGTCCATCCCACATCCACCCGGTTGGCGCCACATCGCCATCGCGCTAACTACACGCCCAGGCGCGAATCTCGTGTCACCGCTCCGAATGATGGGGCGCAACTCAACCGTCGCGCGAATCTCCGCGGCGTGCTGATCGAGCTGGACTGGCTGGGTGTCTGCTCATACGAGAACCAGGCAGCCTTCCTTGGCCTGGGAAAGCGACAGATCCTGACCGACCTCCTGCGCGGTACCGACATCACGACAGCCGCCGCGCGCGACATCGAATGGGCCATGCAGAAACGATCCGGCTGGATGGACGAAGACCATCGCGACGAACCGCTCGACGACTGAGCGCCGCGTTTACGCCCTCTGGCCGCCATTAGGTTCGACGTCCTGATTTTTGTTTCACCGGCCCCTCACGCGTCGCGTTTTCTTCACGAATTCGGCACGTATCGTGCGCAAACATCCCGCCCCGCATCCAGCGCAAGGGAGGACAGTGAGTGAACGGCACGACGTATCGCCCTCCGCGCGTCCTCATCGTCGAAGACGATCCGGCGCTCGGCGCCACGCTCATCCAGGCACTGAGCCTGACAGGCAAGCGCGTCGTCGGATGCGCTCGCGACAGCAGGAGCGCTGCCAGCATGCTCGCGCTCGGCCCGACCGTCGCTCTCGTCGACTACAACCTGCTCGATGGCCCCTGCGACCAACTTCTCGATACGCTGGCGCTGGCCGGCATACCGGTCGCACTTCTCACCGGGTACCGCCCGAACGAACTGCCTGCGTCCTGCCGGCGATTTCCGATCCTGACGAAACCCTTCGGCATCGATGCGCTCAGCAACATGGTCGATGAACTGTCCGGGCGGCTGGCGGAATAGCGGTCAGCTGGTCGGCACCATCTTCCCAACGACTTTGCCGTTCGAGTCGAGCATCTCCAACGACGGACTACCATCCGCCGCCACTTTCATCACGATGCGCGGGTGCCCCGCGGTGTCCGCCATGGTCAACGTCACGCCGTCGTCCTTGCCGTCCTTGCCACCGCGATTGAGGGTCATGCGAGGCGTGGGTCGACCGCGTTCGTTGAAGAATGCCTCCAGCTTCGCGTTGCGCTGTTCGTCAGACATGCCCTTGGCGGCATCGAACACCTTCATCAGTTCCATGAGCGAATAGTCGGGATAGTCGACGAACTGCAGCGACGCCGTACGCTGTTTCCCATGCTGCCCTGAGCCGAGCGACATGGTCTGGTCCTGCTCGTAGGCATCGAATGAAAGATGCCCGTTCGAATTCTTGACGCCATCGGGCCCCATCTCACCGCCGAAACTCAGGCCGCCGTTCTCCGTGCCTTCCGCGTTCATGAAAAGGAAACCGGCCTGCTTGCGTCCCATGGGATGAGGAAAATCTTTTCCCTTGATGTAGATGCCCGGTGCCTTGCCCGCGCTGGTCATCACCATCCGTAGCGTTCCGTCCGGTTCGCGCAGGTTGATGCGCTGCACGTCGAGCTGATCGAGCGTCATGGTTCTTGGCGAAACGACAAACCCGCTGGCGACCGTGACGACGAAGACCGCCGTCAGAACGCCTGAGTAGATCATCAGAAAACGCTGCCCCGGTGCTTTCATGGTTCCATCCCTCCCCGAATGAAGTGCGCGCAATGCCGTGGGCAAGGCTGCATCGCACTTCGTGGCGATTACAAGTGCCACCGGCCGGCGTCGTGGCAAATGTGCCGATTCGTCGTGGTTTTACGGGTTCGTCGATGGAGCCGTAGGCTCCGTGTGACCGAGTTCGCGCAACAGCAAATGTAGGACTTTGCCTACAACATTTTCAGCCTCGACCTACAGCAATTTCCTCACCCGCGTTCCAATGATGCCCGCGCCCCGCCGAAAGGACGAGGGGACATAACCATCAAGGGGAACCGCATGAAGAAACTTTCCTTTCGCACCGCCGTCGTCTCGTTAGCGTTGGCTGTTTCGATCCTGGTAGCTGGGACAGCCAGTGCCTCGACAACGATCGATGCCACGGTCAACAGCTGGCTCGTCCAGGACTACCCCTCAGGCCAGGGCATTGTCCTCTGGTACACAGGTTCAACCTGCACGAACGGACAGCTTCTTTTCAATGTGGGCGAACCGGTGGAGCGGCATAACAGGCTCCTCGCGATGATCCTCTCGGCGAAAGCGATGGGCGCCAGGATGCACGTGACCTACAACGTCGTTAACGGGTCGTGCCTCATCAACGACTTCGGCGTGACCGGCCCCTGATCTCCCCACCACCTGCCCTCACGTGGGAGATCTATCGTGCTGATGAAGCGTACATCGCTACTCGCGTTCATGCTTGTGACCTCCGCGGCAAGTGCTCAATCCGTCCCCGAGAAGTATTTCGGCTATTTCGGCGGCGACTACGTCAGCGAGAATCCGTCCAACCCGGGGATGGGAACGACCCTTAGCGAAATGAAGGACCACACGAACATCTACTCGATCGGCGCATGGTCATACGACACCAGTCCCGCGGGCAAGATTGCCTCCGAGAACTACGTCCTCGGAGAGCTGGCCGCCGCCAAGGCCGCGCACCTGCATGCCGTCGCTCCGGCCACCCCGTTCGTTTTCCAGGGCGCCGGAACGGGTTGCAGGTTCATGGACCCGGACGCGAACCGTGCTTGGGCCAGCTTTGCCCAGAAGATGATCGACCAGGGCTATCTCATCCCGAACGATCCCGTACGAAGCACGGTCGTCGCCGTCTATCTCGTCGACGAGCCGAACGGCGATGGCTGTCTGGATGATGTCGACGGCGCTGTGAATCCCATTCTGCAAAATGCGATCAATGCCATCAGGACCTTTCCGGGTACCGTCACCCTTCCCATGGCGTCCATCCTGACGACGGACTTCAAGAGCTTCAAGAAAGGCATTGAGCTCATCGACTGGCTTGGCTTTGACCAGTATGGCGACAGCGACAAGAACTGGGCTGGCCACATGAGCAGTTTGAAGAACTACGCGCCAGGGAAGAAGTTCATCGTGGTGCCCGGAGCGATGCAAGGTTGCAAGGATGTCGACGTTGATGATACCGGTCGATTTACCGATGCCCTGACCAACGATCCTGATGTCGTGTGGCTCGCGCCTTTCATGTGGATATCCACGTCATCGACATGCCTTGGCGTGCGCGACCTCCCCAATCTGCGGGCCACCTATGCGCAGTTCGGTCTATCCATCAAGGCGCAGCAGTGCAACTCGTCGCCTGCAGCCAAGGGGTTCTGCCAGTCGACGAACATTTCGCCGGCTATCGACTTGCTGCTCAACAACTAACGCCAGCACATCCGTTAACTCGGAAGGGGAACACCATGAAGAAGATGCTTTTCCGCTGTAAGGCGGTGGCCAAGTGCGCGCCCCAACGGCCCCGATTTCCAACATCACCCACCTAAGATAGGAGATCCGTTGTGCCGATCAATCGCCTATCGTTAATGACTTTCCTGTTTCTTACCTCGGCGGTCAGTGCCCAATCCGCCCCCGAGAAGTACTTCGGATACTTCGGTGGAGACTACCCTGTCACACCCGGTGCATCAGTGGGCTCCGGACTCGCCGAGATGAAGGATCACATCAACCTCTATTCACTCCAGAACTGGTCCGGCCTTACCACATCGGACGCTAGAATCGACAATCAGGCCAGGGTTCTCGCGCGTCTGGCGCAAGCAAAAGCTGCGCATGTACATGCCATGGTTCCAGCTCACCCGTTCGTATTCCAAGCAGTAAGAGACAGCGGCTCAGGACAGACAACATGCTGGAACAATGACCCGACGGCTGCCGCCTCGTGGGCATCACTTTCCCAAGCGATGGTGGATCAGGGGTATCTCATTCCCGGGGACCCTGTGCGCAGCACGGTCGTTGCTGTCTACATAGTGGACGAACCGAACGGGGACGTCTGCCTGTCCGATACCCACGGACAAGCGAACCCAAGCTTTGTCAACGCCATAAATGCAGTCCGGCAGGATCCACGGACGGCATCACTTCCCATTGCGTCGATTCTGAGTCGAGACGCGGACAACTTTGAGCAGGGCGCGAAGTTGCTTGATTGGGTGGGTTTCGACTACTACCCAGACGATGGTGCGCAGTGGAAGAATGACTTTGCGTCGTTCAAGGCTTCGGTTCCCGGCAAGAAATACATTGTCGTTCCAGGCGCCAGAGAAAACTGCGGCACCGACGTTAGAAACAACGACCCCGCCGCCTTCCTGGATGCGATGAACAATGATCCTTCGGTAGTTTGGCTGGCGCCGTTCATGTGGATCTCCGGTGATCCTCCGTGTAAGGGAGTTCGAGACCTTCCGGACCGTCGGGCGACCTACACGCAGGAGGGCATGAACATCCGCAATGCGCAGTGCAGCAGCTCTCCGGCGGACAAGGCGTTCTGCCGCGGTTCGTCAAACGTCAGTGCAGCCGTAGAGCTGCTTCTCAACTGAAGCGTTCATCCACGCGTTTCCAATTAGGGCCACACATGAACAAAGTCATCAACAAGGCTTTCGCGTGCGCAACCATCGTCGCCCTGGGAGCCATGAGCACCGCCGCCATGGCGACCGCGCATATCGATGTCCTGGCATCGTCGATCCTGCCCAAGAACGACGTCGGTGGCGTCGTCACGCTTTACTACACCGGCTCTGTATGTAGTTCAGGTCATCTCAGCATGGACAGTAGCGACACCCCGGACCGAGTGAAGACACTGTGGGCGACGGTCATGTCCGCCAAGGCAGCGGGTCAGTCGTTGGGTTTCGATTACGACTTCAACGGCGACACGTGCATTATTCGGGCGTTTACCATCGTGCCGGGATGAGCGAATCGTGTTGTTGAAAGGCCGTGCATCGCTGCACGGCCTTTTTCTTTGGGAAAGCCTGTTGCCTTACCGCCGGCACGGCGGGACGGTCACACCGGTCTCAGTGCCTTACCGAACGCGCCAACTTCGCCATGCGCCTGAGGGGTTCAGTGATTCGCCAGGATCGCGATGCCTTAATAGCGTTTAGCTCCGACGTGGCATTTTCCAGTGCCTTATGCAGCTCACCCACATCCCGACTTCCTGGTGTTCCCAGTCGGGACGCCGCGGCAGCTACTCGCTCCCAACTGGCGACAGCAGCTGGTCGGTCAGCGCTTCGACGAAGGAACACGGCGAATTCGATGGTTCCTTCCTGGGTGTCCTGGAACTCGTGGCATTCGAGATCGATCAGGTCGTGCTGAACCATCGTGGCCATCAGGTTGGCGAAGCTCTCCGGCGTGAACACCCAGCAGTGGACATCGTGATAGTCCTCGGTGTGGATGGTGCTCTCGGCAAGGGAAAAAGCTTGTTCAAACGTGTGTAGATTCGGGATGCGCTCAAGGGGCAGTGGCCCTTGCCATGCGGCGTTGCCGTCGACCGCCCGCACGTTCAGGACGTGGTCGAGAATGTTCCACAGCTGAGGACGCCTTGCCCGCCTCACATGTGCCTCAATGACCTCAGGCATTTCCGTAGGGCGGCGGGTGTAGTCAAAGGTGAATCGTTTGTCTGGCACAACGAGGCGAATCTCACCGTTCTCGTTAAGGATCGACGAGAGTTCCTTGAGCCAGGTGATGAGGTCCGGGACATGTTCAATCACATGTGAGGCGATAACGTAATCCACCTTGCGGCCTGCGAGGCAATCGGCCAGCGAGTTCTGTCCCCAGACCGCGTCGACATCGACGATTTCCGATGGGTCAAACCCGTGTCCGACGGCGTACTTCCGCCTCAATGTCTCCGTGTCTGCGTGATCAACATAGATGACATTCGTTTCGCTTTTGCGAATGAAGGGCTTATTGAGCGCCCCAATTTCCATGATCGATATACGGTCGAACGGTAGATCCTTGCGGATGAGCTCGCGGGTGTTCATCAATGACTCGGACAGCCCCTGGAACCCGTAGAAGTATCATAGGCACGCGATCACGAATGTGAATTTTTTGCGAATCCGTCCTGGACCGCCGACGTGGACGGCCTCGTGTACTTCGCACGCAGGCCAAGGAATGGTTTTTCAATCGCATAGTAGGAGAGCGCGGAGATGGCAAGCACCGCCGGGAAGACGATCAGGACGATCGTGAGGGCGACGTCGTACTTAGGGACTCCCGTCCACCGCAGCAACCATCCGCTCATCCCGATGATGATCAGGATTGAGACGTGCAGGAGATAAGTGCTGTAGCTGATCTCCCCGATGCCCGATGCGACGGCTGAAAGAAACCTGGGGACCTTTTTCGCAACAGGAAGGTAAGTGAAGATCACCAATGCCCAGGCAACCCCTTCAATCGTCGGCCACACCCCTTTCCAGTTCGCGACGACGGGCCATCCGCCGAGCCTGTGGAATCCGTAGACGACCGCGACGATCAACGCGGCGGCCCCGACAAAGCTCCAAGTATTTGCCTTCTCAGGCGAATGGTGATCGGCGTACAACTTGGCCGCAATCATCCCGATGAGAAACTGATCGATCCGGCCCAGACTGGTCCAGTACGACACGTCCCTGATGTTTGAACCGTAAAACGTCGTGCCGTAACGAATGAGGATCGCCAAGGCGATGATGGCTAGCAAAGGGCGGATACCGCGCTCGTTCAACACACGGATCAGGAAAGGAAACACCAGGTAGAACTGAAATTCGACGGCAACCGCCCAGAACATGGACCCGACGACGCCCATGGAAGCGACTGCCGGAAAGTAGCCGGTCGGCAGAACGATAAAAATGAGGTTCTGCAGCGTGAGCTGGGAATTGATCGCCAGCTCGACAACCACCAGGAGTATCAACAGCGGGTAGATGCGCAGGAGCCGGTTGCGTATGAAAGGCCAGTATTCAACGTCTTTGCCCAGGGCGCTACGGGTGAAAAGGAACCCGCTCATCACGATGAACAGCGCCACGGCGGTGTGGCCTTCGAGTAGAAGGGCAAACAGAGGGTTGTGCGTGGATACGCGATCCGACTCGGCGAATCCGCTCCCATGAGCCATGAACCCGCTCATGTGCTGAAAAGAGTGATAGAGCAGGATCAGCACCGCGGCGAAGCCGCGCAGGTGATCGAAAGCGGGTTCAAAAGTCTGGTTAGGGCTCTTCATAGCAAAATTGTTGCATGGAGCCGGCCCGCCCGCCTATCCCGCAATTTTCCGCCATTTTCCGGCCCCGGCCGCCTGGGTCACGTGGCGATCTTTGTAGGGCTTGGCTTACGTCAAGTTCGGCGGGCGCCTACAGAAATTCATGCGCCCACCTCTCCATGATGCCCGCGCCCCACCGAAAGGATGAGGGGCATGGCCATCAAGGGGAATCGAATGAACAAGAAGTCCGCACGCAAGGCTATCTGTGCCGCGTTCTGCGTAGTCGCGGCTGGTGTTAGCACTGGCGCCTTGGCCACGGCTCACCTTGAAGTTGCAGCAAACGCAATTCAGATCCAGACCTATGGCTCTGTAAGTCCGGTCTTGTTCTACACCGGCTCGGTTTGCAGCACTCAGCACCTGAATCTCGACGACAGCTCGCCCTTGGACGTACAGAAGCTGCTCTGGGCCTCGGTACTCTCAGCGAAGGCTACGGGCGGCAAGATGAGCTTTGAGTACGACTACAACGGAGACGTATGCGTTATCCGCTCCTTCTCCGTCATGCCGAATTGAGGGGTGACGCAATGATCAGAATCAAAGCTCCCCCGTTGCGTTGCAGCCGGATGGCCGCGTGGTCGTTGCTCTTATTCACTGCCTGCCTCCTCCCAGCCGTCGCAGTAGCCGATAGCACCACTGGCACGGCACTTACCGTCACCGGAACCCCCACCCCGGGGAAGCAAGTCACGGCCAACGTCGTCGTCACCGGCAAGCATCTTGTTTATGGGCCGCCACACTCCCCGGTTTCAGTACCGGGCGGCGCGGTTCAGATCTCGGTAAACGGAACGATCGTGCTTGCGGTCCAGGCCACCGGTGGGATCAACTCGAATGTCATCGACTCTGGCTGCGTCAAACCGGGCTCCTACCCTGGCACCTGTGACATCGCGAAGTACATATCCGACAACACGACCTTTTCGGCGCTCATCACTCTGCCAAAGGGCGCTTCGCAATACACCATTTCGGCAAAGTACACCGGCGATGACGATTCCCACGCGTCCACCTCGCAGAACACGGTACTGACCGCGGTTTACCCGGGTATCGACGCAGCGATGGACCTTCTTCTTAACGACTGATTTCGTCAATCCCTACAGGGTGAAAACCATGAAGTTCGCCAATTTCGCCATTGCTGGTCTTCTCGCGCTCGCATCCGCGCAGGCGTTTGCTGCAGAGGACGCTGGCCGCACAATCTCTGGCCTGGGTGTACAAGGAACGGGGTACGTGCAGGTCACTCAGGGATTTTCTCAGCCCTGCCAGTTCGGCACGGTCTATCTCCCCGATCTCAGCCAGTACAACGCACGCGCCATGATGGCAGTGCTGGTGGCTGCTCAGTCTCGTGGAGCCGTAGTCACCATAAGCTACGACGTCAATGCGTCGGGCATATGCACGGCTAACAAGATTTCAGCCTCTTAAGGCCGCAGATATCCGTGCCGCGTTCAATCTGGTTCTGAATTGATGTCCCTGCGCTCAAGGATGAGCGCATTGTCCTGCAGCTATGCCTAGAGCACACCCGGGATCAAGGCTTTCGTTCGTAGCCGGTATGCGGCGTAAGCATCACCAAACGCCTCACCCAACATCCGCTCTTCCATCTTCAGCTTGCGCCAGAACGAAATGAAGACGATGAGTACCGCAAAGATGCCGCGCACATCGCCGACTTTCAGCGCCGTGCCGATGAAGGCGAGCAGGATGCCCGTGTAGATGGGATGGCGAATGTATCGGTAGGGACCTGCCTCGATCAGCTCATGATCCTGCTTGATCTGGACGACGCTGCTCCAGTTTCGGCCGAGCAGATATCGGGACCAGCAGGCCAGGGCGACACCGGTCACCACGAACACCAGCGCGACCGCGAAGACCGGTACCGTGTGCGGCACGATGCCCTCGCGGAGCCAGTGGTGGCCAAACCATTCGCCAGGGCCGAGCAGTCCGAATGCCACGGCGAGCGGTAGCCAGTAAAGCAGCAGCCGGGTGAGCCACGGCTCGCCACGTGCGGCGGACTTGTTCCCCCACGCGCTGACCAGCCACCACAGCAGCAGCACCCGCCAGGCCATGTCGATGCCGCGACTGAGCCATTCTTCCGTCGTCATGGTTACCCTCCCTTGTCGGGCCATCGTACCGAGGGCACGATGGGGACGACACCTGCCGGAAGGCATGTCGATTGAAGCGTTACGCCGGGCTGCCCTTGTCGGGGCTGCGCTGGCCCTTCTGATCGGATTCGCCGCTGGTCACGTCTTCCGCGCGCTTCTGCCCCTTCTGGTCGGTTTGGGGTTTACCAGCCTTGTCCTGCCCGGGGTTTGCGGCGGGGTTGTTTGAACCGCCGACGCCATTGGCCGAATGTTGGGTGGTGCGATCTTGCTCGCTCATCGTTTCTCTCCCGTGTGAGAGTCGATTGTTTGCTCCAACATGTGATGAAATCCGCGGCTGCCGGTGATATCGGCGTCGTTTTTTATCTGGACCAGCCACGGAGCGGCATACCATGCGCTATCCCATCGCGATCGAAATTGGCGACGACAGCACTGCCTATGACGTGATCGTGCCTGATCTTCCCGGATGCTTCAGCGCTGGCGACATGGCCGGGAAATCACCCAGGTACACAGAGCAGCAGATCATCGACTACTTGGCGGCTCGGGAAATGCTGGTGGCTCGAGCTGCCGAACCGAGACCCCGGCCTACGCAGCGGGGTCCGAAGCGGAGCAGTGTCGAACCTAACCCTCTGCTGCTAGCGCAACAGATACTCAAGGCTCGGCGGGAGGGCCGCTGATATCGGTTGTCCTCCACAGTATTTCCCTGTTGTTTCGGTGCCTCCCACGCTCGCCGATCTATTCATTCGTCGACTGTAAGCGGTTGGGGCACATGCCTTTCCATGCTCGGAATCTATTCGTTAGCGTGGCGGGCTAAACTCCATATCTTCGCTTTAGAAATCCCTGCCTCGCACGGCGAACATGTTGCCGAGGCCAGATCCAACCTTGTCGCGAGCAAATGTGATGCCCATCCCGAATCCGCGCATGTAGGCTTTTTCCTACATCAGACCGAGCAATCTCCTACAGACCGCGCGTTGCCGAGCTAGTCAGCATCATCGCGCCCCAGCACGGGGTACCTACAGGGAATCAACATGCTCGGAAAGTTGAAGGCGATGGCAATCGCCACGGCGGCGTTGTGCGGCTTTGCCTCTATGTCAGCCTCGGCAGAGTTCTTGCGCTCCGGCCAGTCACTCAGTGTTGGCCAACATCTTGAGAGCCACGATGGCCGCTACGTGGCGATCATGCAGGGCGACGGCAACTTCGTCGTGTATCGGAACGCTGACGGCGTAGCTATATGGAACAGCGGGACCGGCGGCACGGGCGCTACGTTCGCAGTGATGCAGGGCGATGGAAACTTTGTGATCTACACCGCAGACGGAAGAGCTGTGTGGTCGACAGGAACAAGCTGGCAAGCGGGTTCTCTTCCTAACGAGTTCACGATCGACGATTACGGCCTGGCAGTCGTCGTCTCATACATTCCCGTATGGGTCACGAACACCGTGACACCTGGGGCTCCCCCCGGCGATTCGCTCGTATTCCAGTTTGGTTACAAGTGGCCGCCGGGAGTCGTCTACAACGGTCCGAACGGTAACCAATGGACATTCCAGACAGACGGTAATCTTGTGCTTTATCACAACGGCGCTCCTGTCTGGGCAAGCAACGTGACCAACAACAAGAGCGGAAAGGCTATCTACTCCGTGTGGGAAGGCATCCTGACGACGTGGAATGACTCAGGCGTGGTCTGGAATGGCGCGAGCAACCGGAACTATCCGCCAGGCTTCATTTGGGATGGCCCTAACGCGTCGCTGCATCTTGGTGGCGATGGTGGTCTATTCGCCATTCAGGCTGACGGCAACGCAACAGCATGGGTCGCTGCACGCAAGTGGGGTGCATCTACATATGACCCGCCAGCTGCGCCGCCCCCGCCGTCAGGCCCGCACTGCATTGGCGATCCGCACGCCTGTGCAGAAAGCGGCGGCACATATCCAGTGATCAACTACCCGTGGTGATATCTCGTTCGCACAGGTAGACCGGGATACCATCAGATGGACACGAGGGGCTTGACTTAGGTTGGGTCTCTCGCTTCTGGGTCAAATTAATCCCTAGTAGGATAAGCATTTCCGGCGGGGTGAGTGATCTGATTGGACGCTTACCGATCCATGGGAACGCATACGTCTCGAACAGCCATAGAGCCTTTCCTCGCGTAGCGGCTCTTCGCTTTGCCATTGTCCGCATCCACTCTGCGCGACAGCCTCAAAGCTGTCGTCAGCAGACACTCGAGCGAACGCCTTGTCCGGTCGCCTGACGTCTGCGGGATCGCTCCCACTGGAGACAAGGCCCGCCGAACCGATATCGCAAGCGCCAGGTCCTAGACCCGGTCGGCCGGACCTCGATGCATAGGCCGAGCATGTCCGCTACGCGAAAGACCGTAGGACGCGGCTTGAGCGAGCGAAGTTTCGTGTCAGTCGGTGCCGCCATGTGAGTAACGTCCGAAGCGATCTCGCGATTCGCGGACTTCACTCACACGCTTACTCGCATGCTCGACTGGATGCAGGCGGACATGGGCGGACGGAAATGCGGGGGAAACCGAGCATTTGCGCCGGCTTACGCGAGTCCAGTGGACTTGTATGGATCACCTTGGAGGTGTCCTTGGTGCCGGAGTGGGCATCGAAATTCTAGCAACTATGCGGCCTTTCGGGCCACGCCGAGAGAAGTACCGTCAAATGTACCGTCAGTTTGCCCGAGCTTGGCGGCAATCCAGGCATGCACCTCGACGGACGACCAAGCGACAGTGCTCCGGCTCTGAGTGAGTGGGTAAGGTTGAGGGAACTGCCCGGTGCCGCACCAGCGATACAGGGTCGCCTTGCTTACGCCGACGAGGGCCAGCACTGCCGGAAGACGTAGCAAGGTTACGGACGAGGTCGGGAATGTCACGGGGTTCATGGTCTGGTCCTGATGGTTGGGGTGCGCCCGTCGGTCATCGACGCGTGGCGCGGCCGCAGGCGTGTGGTCAAAGACACCCCCACGGGGGATGCGCGCGACCCTCGAATGTTTGTAGGGGTAACGGAAATTTCCGCCAAAAATTTCTAGCTCGCCTCAGCCCTCAATGACGTACTTGGAAACTGTGAAGGTCGGCCGATCCAGCGAGAACGTCGGCTTAGCGTATTGGCCGGCGTCGGGGATCTCTGGGATGTAGTCCCTGTACGCGTGCATGGCCGCCGATGTGCCCGATGCTGCCGCGCCCACGACGCCGCTAATCAACTGGCTGTTAATCTCAGCGGATCGGCTGCGCGCCTGCTGACGATTCTCGATCTGGCCGTTCTCGCGGTTCTTCTCAATGCGAGACACGTCACGCCCGGAATGCATGGCGATGTCGGAGAGAATGGCATTCGTGCTGTTGCCGGACAGCCCGGACTCAGCAGACGCGGCCCGTGCGGCGGCGCGCTGTTCACGGGCGACCCTCACACGATCTTCCGTCTGCGCGCTTGCGGCTTCGTCGGTCTGCTTCTGCTGGAGCTTCAGGGCTTCCTCAGTCGCGTGCTTCTGCTGATTGGCGCCGTATACCGTGGCTGCGGCGGACATAACCGCCATGATGATTGGCACCGCGACCGCACACATTACCGAGGCGCTTCACTGGAAATGGCCTCTACCGCTGATCGACGGGAAGAGGATGGCATTTGCGCCGAATGCTCGATCCGACGCGTCCGCCGGTCTAACCGGGCTTCCTTTGACGCGGGCTCCGCGCCTGACGCACGCAGGGCGGCCGCGCTGGGCGACCAGTGTTCCACTCCGTACCACGCGGCGCCTCGCTCGAACCCAAGATTGTCTCGCCGCAGGTTCAGGCTATCGCCGTCGCGTGGGCGCACACGCTTCCCGCGTGGGGCTTCGGCGACCAAGCGAGCCACCGCGACTTCCCGGTTGAATCCGTCAGGGGTGAAGGCGCTCACTGTCGGGTAACCGTTCCCTCGGCCATCCGCGTTGTACTTCCAAGATAAGGAGAAGCCCGCTTTGGTGAGGCGGTCGAGGTCCTCTGCATAAAGAACTACGCTCAGGTCGACGTTGGACAAGGAGATATGGGCGAGTCGCTGTTCTTCAGGGTCATTAGAAAATCGCGAGGGGTGTTGTGTCTTTGCATTCATACGTTTAGGTCTCTCAGGACAATAGGTGCCCGCCACGTGCCCTGGGGGTGGCCGTGAACTGAGCATCTGGGGATCGAAGTGCTGGCGCAGGTGAGCGCCGTTCGGGACTGAAGCTGTCTGCTACAGACAACTTGTGTCTACATAGGGAGGCTGATTCCAGACAGTGGTCGCTTGGGCGCCATCGTCAGAAGTCAGTGGCTTCTGACGTCTCGAACTCGAATGCCTGGCGGTCTGGGCTTCCTGCCTCCATAACGGCCTCAATCTCTAACATCTGCAAGGCACGGCGAACGACTTCCGGGGTCGCCTTGTCCATCAGAGTCGCGAGCTTCTTTGCTAACTTCTCGGCTTGATGCTGCGTCATCTGTTCCATATCAATCTCGGCCCTCATGTCATGCCACCCGCCCTTACCCTCCCTGACATAACGCCATCGCGGGAATCCGGTGCCGGGGTCGTAGGCGGTCTCGCTCCACCCCTTCGGATCAACCTTGGGAAGCTGCCGCAGCATTGAGCGCACAGTGTCCTTTCCGATCCCAAAGAGCCCGGCCATGGTCCGAAGTGACTTGCCGGACGGCAGCTCCATGGCGCCTCGGTTAGTGATCGCGGCGAGGTATTGCCAAGCGGCGTCTCGGCGCTGCTCGGCGTGCATCTCCAGCGCTCGGTCGCCGCAATTGACCAGTTTGGACAGGATTACTGCCCGCGACATCGTCATGGTCTGCACACGGCATGGGATGGTCGAGCGGTGTGCTCTCCGGTACGCGCTAAGCCTGTGGTGCCCGTCGACGACGAGATGGACGCCGTCAACGTCAGCCACCAGAAGAGCCTCCAGCTCCACGCCCTGCCCTGCTTCCAGAACTAGGCGCATATGGCCTACGTGCTCGTCGCTTCTTGCCTCGACGCGCCCTTGGTCCCGAAAAGGCACCATGCGCATCTCCCGGGGCTGGAGGGATTCGTGGGTCAGCAAGGTTGAGACCGGGAGGGCCTGCGGCTCCGCCGCCCTAAGGCGCGCAAGGAGCCCTTCAGTCTCCATCGCAGAGCGCCCTCACCTCGGGGTGAGTGTGTACGAGGTACTTGAGCACCTCGGCGTTCCCTGTATCGCGCTTCATGCGGCTTTCTAGCGCCCGCTGAAATGATTTCAGGCGGTCAAAGGTGGGCACGTCGAAGGCGATCGTGCGGATGTTCAATGGCTCGCTCAGGATGATTGCACGTGGGAGGGTGACGAGGTCGGTCTCATTCATGCGTCTGGGTCTCAGTGTTTGGGCGTCTGCGGATTGCGGACACGTGAGATCACCGGGGTGGCTGCTGCGCTGCCTCGGTTCTGTGGTTGGAATGGGTTCTAACTTGTCCGGGGTGGTCTAGCTAACGAGGCGCTTGGAGCATGGTTCGCCCTATGCTCCGTGTTTACTCAGTGTCGGGTGCGGGCACGCGGGTTAGTCCTAAGCTGCAAGGTTTATCCCACCATGCCTTCCGTGGTTTCCTCCTAAGTTCCGACTTTTACCGTCCCGCAGTTCGTTCGCGGCCGAAACGAAGGCGATGACATCTTTCCTTCTATGCTTGCGGTTTCACTATCGGCGCCCGGTTTTCCCTTTCCTGGTCGGGACTTGAGTCAACGGCAAGCGTCTTGTCACGCGACTGGCGCTGCGGAGCACGAGACAGCTCTCTCCTTTCTAAGTTCGCGGTTTTACTCGACTCGAACCATCAGAAAGGTTGCCTATAGGCCGACTTGCGCAGGTACGGCGCAGCACCATCGGGTATTCCCTCTTGGGCCACGTGGGTTCGCCACTGGCTGCACCCATTTCTCCTAAGCTCGCGGTTTTACCGGTCAGCGGCATTGGCTCCTTCTATGCTGTTAGCTTTATCAAGCTCGCAACGCCTCGGCTGCGCAGGTCATCTCTAAGCTGCAACTTTTATCCCACCCCAGCTCCGTACGAGCGTGGTGCGTCAGGCTTTCCCTCTAGGCTGCGGGTTTTACTCGCTCCTGCTAGGGGGAGCAGTGCCAGACCAGTCCTTGCTGGTCGCCGGGCATGAGAAGCCCGCCTCGTGGGCGGCTGCGGTAAGATCAGATATAGCTGAGGGAGCAGTGAACCGATGAGTGACGTGCCGAAGCACCTTTACAAATACCGAGCCTTCGGTGTTAACACACTCAGCGTCCTGGTTAGCGGCGAGGTCTATTACCCCGCCCCTGCTGACTTCAACGATCCGCTCGATTGCCAACCCGCTATAAGAATGGACTTAGACCGCGAACGCGCCGAGCGGCTATTCCACGTGCTGTGTGCGGAAGTCGGTGTTGTGACGTCGCCCGACGATATGGCGAAGCTCTACAACGCACCGAGGTCGTTGATCGAGACGTTCAGCGGCCAAGATGCTGAGTACCTATACCTACAACGTCTGGCCACAAAGATTCTGAAACTGGCGGTTGCGCGAAACGAGACTCGCGGCGTGTTTGCTCTCGCGGAGCGCTACGACTGCCCACTGATGTGGAGTCACTACGGCGACAACCATAAGGGAATCTGCCTCGAATACGACACGTCGCAACACGGCCTCATTGACTTGAAGCAGGTCGACTATGCGTTGACCCGCGTCATCGATGCGAGCACGCTCTATGAGTGGAAAGTGCAGGGACTTCGCAGCGCCGGAAAATTAGTGGACCGTCATTTTTTCGCCGCCAAGGCGCCGGACTGGGACTACGAGCGCGAGTGGCGTGTCGTACATCCACTCATTGGTGCCGGAGTGGCGCCGTTTGCGCTTTCAGGCATCTACTTTGGACTGCGCTGTCCCGACCCCGTCAAGACCACAATTACGAAGGTGTTTGCTGGCCGCCCGGATATTCGGTTCAGCTCGTTGTTCACGACAGATAGTGGGTTCGGACTCTATCCGATGATTTGGAGTAACGAGGTCCGCGAGCCGCGCGAGGCGTTCGGCGTCACAACTTGGTTTCTGCAACCCGGTGCGCAATCCAGCGTGTTCATGGATGATGAGTAGTCGACGCGATTCCGCCGAGATTTGTAGAGCCCAAAGGAGCAAAATATGAAGAAAGTGATGACGCTGATTGCCATTCCGTTCATCGGAGTGGCTATTGCCGGAGCCATGCCTGCATGGGCCGATGGACTGACAGGTCCTCAGGGCAATGCCGCTAGATCGGCGGAACAGTACCTAAGCATATCGGGGTTCTCACGGGTCGGACTTATCAAGCAACTTTCATCGGCCGCTGGCGATGGCTATGACGTCGCCGACGCAACCGTGGCGGTGGACAGCCTGAATATTGACTGGAACATGGAGGCGGTGAAGTCTGCGAAGCAGTACCTCAGCATCTCGGGTTTCTCGTGCAAGGGACTAACTAACCAACTTTCGGCCAGTGCCGGTGACAGTTACACCCCGAGCCAAGCTGCCTACGGTGCAAAACAGGCGGGTGCTTGCTAAAGGGCGAGAAACGAGGGTCGAACCTCGACGGGACCAGCGACGTGGGCGGCGGACAGCGGTTGCCACGCCGTTGAGGGCATGGTTTGATCCGTCCGCCACGCCACTGTCAGCGTGGACGATTCGTCAAGGGGAATGGAATGGCTTTGGTAAATTGCGCTGAGTGCGACGCAGAGATCAGCGATAAGGCTCTAGCCTGCCCGGCGTGCGGGGCTCCTCAGAAGAAAAGCCGCAGCGTTCTGCCCGTCCTGCTTTCCCTCATTGGCCTAGCGGTTCTTGCATTCGTCATCCTCGCCGCAGTCGGCTCCCGCCAAGCATCCACGGCGGCGGCGCGAACGTCGCCCAGCGCCAGTATTCTTGCAGACTCCGAGGTGCAGCTTGGAAACGGGGCGTATGGTTGCGCGTTTTCGGCAACCGTAGAGTCGGCAAAGAGGCATTACGAGCTTGGCGAGTATTCGGCGTGGGCATCCGAGTCCGGCGGCCCTCTCTGCTTTAATCACGCGCCCTCAGAATTAAAATGGACGGTCCTTCAGATTCGGGGAGATTTCGCGCAGGTAGGATTCGCGTCGCTTGCCCAATATGACGCGGCCCACAAGTCGGTGCCCGACATGGCAACCGAAAAGTACTGGGTACCGCTGTCCTTCCTATTACCGGCTAGTCCTTAGTCGGCTGGGCGCTACGGCTCTAGGCCAACTTTTGCCACTTGAACTCGAAGACGGCGATGTCGGAGCGGAGCGGGTTTCTGCATACACAGTTGCGAGCCATGCGGGTTCCCTGCCGGTCGTTGGGCATGAGCAAGCCGCCTCGCGCGTGGCCGTGGTAGATTCGCGGCGCATAGGAGCGCCAGGGGACAGCTGTGGGCCTTACGTTCGATCAGAAAGTGCAGCTTTGGAACACCATAGGCACTTGGTTCGCCGGGGTAGCGGGTGCCGGGGCAATCATCACATCGCTGTATCTCGCGACGCGCGTGAGCCGCGTGAGTCTCAGGACGCATGTAACGCTGGGCGCCCTCGTGAGCCAAGGGCGTCCGCTGGAGGACTTGGTGGAGATCAGCGTCACGAACTTGGGCGAACGGACGGTGACAATTACCGGAGTCGGCTGGCGAGTCGGCAAAGGTGCCGGCGCGCGTAACGCTGTGCAGAACTTCTCGGCACACATGAGTGACAGCCTTCCCATAGAGCTTCCGCATGGGAAGCAAGCGGGTTACCGCATCTCAATGCAGGAGGCTACCGATTGGCCTGCGTATTTCCGCACCGAGTTCATCCGGGATGCGAAACTTTCCACCTTGCGTGCGGTTGTAAGCACATCGGTCGGACAAGAGTTCGAGATCAAGCCGAGACAAAACGTTCTAGACTTCATCGCAAAGGGATGAAGCTTGCTGCTGCCTCCTCACGACAGGGGGCAGGAACTAACGACTGCTTGTGGTCGGAAATCGATCTGTGGTCTGCTAACCCACATCTATCATGGAGTGACGCCGTGCCTATTAACCCGGAACTAGGGTTCACCGCCGCCGAGATTCGTGATCCGGAGCGTTTCGTAGGCCGAACCGGGCTGCTAAAAGACTGCATTAACGCCCTCAACGCGCCGTCAGGCCTCATCGCCGTGTACGGCAAGCGCGGTGTCGGTAAGTCGTCACTTCTTAGGCAGCTGCAACAAATGGCGCTGGGCGATTACTCGCTTGTCAAAAAGGCGCAGCTCGCGCACCTAATTCCTGAGAAGCCTCGGACGTACTTAACCGTCTTCTATTCTTGCGACTCACTGATTACCGACAGCAATGGGCTCCTTGCCCGCCTCTGTAATGATCAAAACGATGAAGACGGCCTGCTTCGCCTTGTGCCAGACGACGGGAAGGAAATCGTCGAGTTCACCCGCTCTAAAGAGGTTTCGGCAGGCGCGGATCTCAAAGTGGTTAATTGGGGAGCAAAGGGCATAGAAGCAACTAAGTATGCCCGCGTCGTTCCAAACGACACTGTGCAGACTTTTCGGAACTTCGTGGAGGCCGTGATCTCTCACCAAGTGCGTAAGCGCATGAAACGCGATGCGCTGCTCATTATTCTCGACGAGTTCGATGTCATCCAGAACAAGGAAGGAATGGGTTCGTTGTTCAAGTCGCTCACATCCGCGGACTTGAAGTTCGCGATTTGCGGTGTCGGGCGTGATCTGAGCGATCTGGTCAACGACCATCATTCGGTTGAGCGCCTCATCGAGCAGGGCGTCCTCCCGGTGAAGCCGATGCCGAAGCCCGAGTCCGAAGCGATCATCGGCAAAGCCGTTGAACTGTTCCGAGGTGCGGTCACGTTCGAGCCGGGCATTGCTGGAAAAATTGCCGATCTCTGTCAGGGCTATCCGTACTTCGTTCAATTGATCGGCAAGCAATGCATCAATGTGCTTAACGAGATGGGCAGCAACATCGTTGACGAGGAGGTCTACAGTCGCGTCCTAAACGAGCTGAAGACAGGGAAGGCGTTTCCGACGTTAGAGGCCGCATATCAGCGAGCGATAGGAGAGTCTAAAGACCGGCAGCTCTTGCTTCACCTCCTAGCCGACCAAGACACCAGCCACGTCTCCGCAGATGAAGTGGGACGGATCGTTCTTCGCACGGCCCGAAAGGATGCGGAAGACTTGGATGTGCAGTACATCGACCAGCTTATGCCCAGGCTCATTGAACAAAAGTATGGGCCGGTTCTGGAGCGGGTCGCTGAGAAGCAGGGCGTGTATGAGTTTGTGAACCCGGTCTTCCGGCAGTACATCTGCCTCCGAGAGTTTTAACCAACATTTCGACGTCCGCGCCCCGCCCGCTGGCGGGAAGCGTCACCGTGCTCCTCGAAGCCCCTGGCCGCCTCCAGCAGGCCATCGAGTCCAAGTGGTCGCCAAACACTGACCGGACCGTGCGGAGCTGGCGCCACTGGGCGCTACAGGACCTTGACGAGAACCGCAGCAATTGTGCCAAGCGCACCGACCGCGATAATGCCGATGGCGACCAGCGGGTAATAGCGCAGCTCCGCATTGATCTTCGAGGTCTCCGCGCCAAGCTTCATGGTCTCGGCCATGGTCTTGGTGATATTCGCGTGGATCAATTCGAGGTCGGCGGTGTTCATGGGTGTGGCTTCGGCCAAGTGGACGCTCCTAGCCTATCAGGGTGTGCGGATGAGTTCCCAGCGGTGCCCCCCGGGTTCTCAAGGGGCACGGCTTGACACTCAGGCGACTCTAGCCCCGCGAGCCGTGGAAGGAATGCTGAATCTTGACGCGGTAGGGCGGCGCCTACCTACCCGTTTATGCGGTTCGGACTCGATGGCGGCGACGTCGGGAAGGAACCGGTTCCACGTCGAGACATTCTTCCGGGCCACGCGGGTTCCTGGTTGGTCGTTTGGTATGAAACAACTGCCTCGTGGTCGACCCTGATGATAGAGTCTTACATAGGCGACAGAAGACCAGGAGCGCGCCACCCATGAACGGTTTGCCAACCATGCTGGTTCACTGCAACAAGTGCGGTGGGGAAACGAGACACTCGGTACTTCATAAGTATGCGAGTGAGTTCGAAGACCCCGAGACTCGACTGCGGGAGGCGCACAATTACAAGATGCTTGCCTGCCGTGGCTGTGAATCTGTGAGCCTAAAGCACAGCGTCAGGTATCAAGAAGAGTTCGACGGGGAAACTCGGTACTACCCGCCGCACGTCTACAGAAAGCCCCCAGCGTGGCTGTGGCGGGTGAGGGACGGCCATGGAAAAGACGGTAAATACGTAAATACGCTCCTCGTCCAGATATACGAGGCGCTCGCCGTCGATGCGTTCGCTGTCGCGGCTATGGGCGTACGCGCCCTACTTGAGTATCTGATGGTCTCCAAAGTCGGTGATCAGGGTTCATTTCAGAAGAACTTGAAGGCGTTTCACGAAGAAGGTCACGTTACCGCCCGGGAGAGGGAGCGCCTTGAAAAGACGCTCGATGTTGGAAGCGCAGCGATTCATCGGGCGTATCTCCCAGAGCACGCAGACGCAATGGTCTTGCTGGACATTGCAGAGCACGCCATAGTGTCGATGTACCTCCACGATGAGGCCGTCAACAACGTCGCGCAAAAGGTACCTGTCCGACAGGCTCGTAAGAAGCCGGAGGGCGCTCAGGACCAAAAGGCGTAGATCGTCCCGCCTTACTAGGCGAAAGAGACGTCCACCTTTCCTGCGACCGCAAACGCCATGGACGAGCTCGTCTACAAACGAAACGCGCCCGGTCACTTTACTGATTGCCCGAGACCGTCACCGACTCGCGAGTGAGCTTGATGACCGACGAAACGACTGCAACCCGTGAACCCTTGCGAGCAGCCAGTGGGTTGCTCGAAACACTTCCCAGACTCGCAAGCTCGGTCATCGGCATTACTGCGGTCGCGTACGTCATCGGGTGGCGACTCTCCAGTGTCTACTACACGGGGTTGGGCGCGCCCTGGGTCGCGCACCTGCTTACGGTCCAGCAGATGTCGGCCTCTGCAAGCTGGTTTGTCTTCGTAATCGTTTGCGCTACCGTGTTTGCCACCGTTGGTGTCATCTCTGGACAGGCCACCGCGCGCGGATTGGTGAGGTGGTCGACCATCCTGTTTGTCATCGGCTCCGTGCTTTACTCGATGTTTAATGACACATTCGGTTTTGTTAACTGGCAGCACGGCGCCCTCTTTGAATCGTTTGGCGGGATACTGTTCGCGATCTCGATTGGTCTTTCGTTGGGTGAATTGGTAGCGCTGGCAGCTGACGGGAGATCGTTGGTCACTTATCTCCCGCATTGGGTCGGACCATTACTAGTCGCGGCGCTCTTTCAAGGTCCCCAGGCGTTCGCTGGTGGTGTCGCAAAGGTGGATGGCAGCGTGCCGTCGCACTTACCGGCCGTCACGCTTGTGACGCCGGATGGACACCAGTGGATGATGATCGGTCCCGCCGGGGATCAGTTGCTTCTGATTTCGCCGAGCAATGACGTACGCGCCCGCGTTTTCCGGCTAGTGGCTCCGTCCATGATTGCGGCAATCGGAACTCCTCCCCGTAGTGACGCCGAAGCGTCAAACCCTAATAGCGTCAAAGGGCACCCTGAGCCCCATCCGTAGGGACTGCGACGGGCCGAATACACTTCTCAGAGAGGTCGCCATTGAGCCATCGACGCCTCTGGATATTGCTGCGTGTCCGCACGTCAGGCGGCCAGCGGTACTTCGGTGCGGTCTAGGCGGCGGCTATATCCGAGTTGGCCCGACTCAACTATGGAAGCAGGATCGCATCTTGGCGAAGGCGGGTGACACTCTGCGCCGCGCTTACTAGCTGCTTTGTCTGTAGGTGGGTGTAGATGTCGGTAGTAGCGATAGATGTGTGTCCAAGCCACTCCTTCACTATCTTCAGATCCGCCCCGCTCTCCAATAGGCGGCTCGCGCATGTGTGGCGCAGCGAATGGATCACGCAGTCACGATGGCCGATGCCCGCCGCAGCCCGCGCACGCCTCCAGATATCTTGCGCTCGGCGAGCGTCGAGATCCTTGAAAGGGCCGACGGCAATGCCTCTGCACGCATCAAGAGCGGTGGCACAGGTATCGGTCATTGGCACGCTGCGCTGGCGACCAGTCTTCAGGTCCTCGTGGCGGAACAGCTCGATCATTCCGGCTCTCTCGCCGCGCGAGAAGTCCAGCTCGGTCCATAGGAGCCCTAGGGCTTCGCTCAAGCGCATGCCGGACTCGACCAGCACTACGAACAATAAATGGTACCGATACGCGTCCGGCTTTCGTGGGTGACCCCATTTAGGCTCTAGACGGATATTGTCCAGATTGAGCACGGCCTCGAAGATGGCCTGCTCGTCCGAGAAATCCATAAAGTAGGCCCTTCCCGTCCGCTTTCTGACTCCCTTCACCTTCGGGAACACCTTAGGCGCGTCGGGCCAGTGATCATCGAGGGCTACGTTGAACATGCGGCGCAGGCAGGCCAAGTGATTATTCACCGTGGCTCCCGAGAGCGTCTGCCCAGGTCGGTTGATGCCTGGCAGCGGCTTCGATACGAGTCGACTGGTGAGCTTTTGAACCGAGTGGTAGTCGATTGCGGAAAGTTTGGTATCCGCGCCAAGTATTTCTTCTATCACGCGGCAATTCCTCGCGTACTCCGAATGAGCCTTCAGATACCGCCAGGTCGTGGGCGACCTTAGACAGCGGTCGAAGGCTTCTTTCAGCGTGAGCCCGCCGTCGGCATGTAGTTCTGCCGCACACCGGTTTGAGCCGCTTCCCCTGATTAACGCGACGAGGTCGGCTTGGGCCAGCCGAGGGTTCTTGTGAAGCGCTGCGACGATGAGACGCTCCTTGGCGAGCGCATCGACCTCATCGTTGCTGCCTGTAGAGACAGCAACGCGGCGACCGTCCACTTGGACGCGAATCATGTAGTACCGTCGATCTCTTCCCGACGGGAGTTGCGAGCCTTTAAGTTTGAGCGGCATGACTGGCCTCCCAGGTTCGGCAGCCGCATTATTTCCTCGCTCTAGTGCTGTTACCAGTGCTTAATTGACTGCCTGCGAAGCCCGTTCAGCGCGCGGTGATGTGCAAGTTGTCAACGCTTGACGACTCGCAATCGAGTAGCGTCGCTCAGGCCGAGAATCGGTGGTCGTATGCTCCGGCCCTGGTTGTAGTCGCGCAGCCAGTCTTCTATCTCGGTCCGAGAATGCAGCAAGTTCGGAAACCAGTGCACGTTAAGGCATTCATCGCGCAGACGCCTGTTGAACGATTCAAGTAGCTATTTTGATTTGGTTTGCCCGGCTCGACTAGGCGCAGCTGCACACCACGCGTATGCGCCCAGGCAGCCATGGCCTTGCCACAGAACTCCTTGCCGTTGTCGCCCTGGATCACCCTCGGGAGTCCGTGGGTGCTCGCCAGCCAGCCCATGACGCGCGTCACACCGACACCTGTTATGGCTTGCTCGACCTCGACGAAGGCAACCTCGTGGGTAGCGTCGTTGATGCCGGACAACCTATGCCGACTGAGACGGCTATGTCTTCAGAACACGGGCAGCCGTAAATTCGAGATAACGAGGGCAGGACGTCAAACTATCCGATCCATTCTTCAAATCGAACGGAGTCGATTTCCCCTCTCGCAAGCGCTCCCAAGCCCGACGAGAGATCGCCGAGCTGCCCATACGTCGACAAGAACCGTCCACGCACCATCGCCCTGGCACCTTGGAAGCCGGCACCGATTTCTTCTTGCACGAGGCTGACTTCGACTATAACTTTGTCACCTATACCGGCGCTTTTCGCACGAATCCCAATATGTTCGTCAGCTACCCTTGTATGATCGATGCGATCTAAATAGCCAAGCGAGATAACGAGCGTCTCGTCAATATCGATCGGCATCTTCGAGAAAACCTTGCTTTCCCCTTCAAGGATTCTCGGATTGAAATATGCGAGGGACTCGCCAGCAAATGCCCCTGACCTTAGCGTAACGAAAAGTCGCGGACTGTCCTCGATATCGTCATTGACGGTTGCTTCAAAGTAATTAGACACCAATGCCTCCGTTCGTGATTTTTAGCTCGACGTTGAGCCCAGCACCATTTGAAATGCGACCAATCGCGTGAGATCGCCGAGTGGGTAGCCAAATGTTGAACTCTGATAAAGGGGAAAACTACAGATGAGGACAGAAACGAGCGCCTTCCGCCGCATTAGCTCGCAATGCGCCTGATAGGGACAATTTGTCCGCCCACGCGCAGACCATCCAGATAGTCCGCCCAAGCCTGCATCATCCGCTTGCGCACATCGAGGTACTGCGCAGCGTGGGTGTACGCCTCGCGTACCTTGTTAGTTTCCGCATGGGCAAGCTGCCGCTCGATGGCATCGGCGTTCCAGCCCATCTCATTTAGGCGAGTGGCTGCCATGCTGCGAAATCCGTGGCCGGTCATCTCGTCTCCGGAATAACCGAGGCCACGAAGGGCTGCGTTAATCGTGTTTTCGCTCATCGGTCGAAGTGCCGACCGCAGACCAGGAAAGACAAAGCGACCTTCTCCGGAGAGCGCTCGCACGTCCCGCAGGACACTTACCGCCTGGCTCGAAAGTGGAACCAGATGAGGCGCCTTCATTTTCATGCGGGCAGGTGGAATCCGCCACATGCCTTCATCCAGGTCGAACTCAGCCCACTCTGCCGCGCGCAACTCCCCTGGCCTCACAAATACCAAGGGTGCCAGTTGAAGCGCCTTCAGCGTCGCGAACTGTCCGGAGTAGCCATCGATCGATCGCAGCAACGCGCCGATGCGCGCCGGGTCGGTAATCGCGGCGTGGTGCTTCTGCTTTGGCGCTTTCAACGCCCCCTTCAGCGCGGCAGTGGGGTCGGTGTCGACCAGCCCCTCAATGACCGCGTACCGGAAGACCTGGCCTACCTTGACCTTTGCCCGCCGCGCCGTTTCTAACTTACCGGACGCTTCGATCTTCCTAAGGGCATCCAACAGCATTCGAGAGGTAATGCCAGCGATTGCCTGCTCGCCCAGCTCAGGAAACAGAAACCCTTCAAGAATCCATTTGTTCTTGTTGGCGGTAACCTCGGCAATATCTTGGCGCTCCATCCATGCGCGGGCCACGGAAGCGAACGTGTTGTCCGCAGCAACGCGGGCCACGGCTCGAACGGCCTTTGCCTCTTTCCGTTCTGCGCCGGGGTCGATGTTGTTGGCAATCTTCCGTCGCGCCTCGTCGCGGCGCAGACGAGCATCGGCCAACGTCACGGTCGGATAAACACCCAGCGCTAGGGTCTTGCGCTTGTTCGCGAACCGATAGTCCAACCGCCAATACCTGCCACCGTCGGGCTTCAGAAGTAGGTACATCCCGCCACCGTCCGTGAGCTTCTGGGCGGAGGCGGAGGGTTTGGCTTTGCGGATGGCTGCGTCGGTCAGCATGGCGGTATCTCAGGATCGGCGAGCGCGCATCTTACATATATACCGTCAAAAATGCCGCCACATACCGCCAGCTTCCCTGACCTTCCGTGAGACACCCTGCGACCACGCAACCACAAAAAAGCCCGCTGTTATGCGGGCTGGATGGCTCATGCGAGCCTCAATGAGATTGACCGAGATCGGCTAATGGTGCCCGGAGTGGGACTCGAACCCACATACCCTTGCGGATGAGGGATTTTAAGTCCCTTGCGTCTACCGATTTCGCCATCCGGGCGGAAAGAAAAAAGGCGCAGCCGCGGTAACGGTTGCGCCTTCGAAATGCGATGGAGGCCGAGGTCGGAATCGAACCGGCGTACGCGGATTTGCAGTCCGCTGCATGACCACTCTGCCACCCGGCCATCGCTTGCGCAGCGCGAGAGTAACCGCGAAGCGCTTAAAAAACAAAACCTCGGAGGTCCGAGGTTTTGTAGAATTACTTGGAGCGGGAAACGAGACTCGAACTCGCGACCCCGACCTTGGCAAGGTCGTGCTCTACCAACTGAGCTATTCCCGCGTCGTTGTCCGGCCATTTTAGATCAGATCGGAATTGTGTCAACCACTTTGCACCGAATTTTTTTCACTTTTTTTCACGTCCTCTGAATCTCCGCGCAAACTGGGCCACGCAGCCCTCAAATAGTCCAGTCCGGACCATATGGTGAGGATGCCGGCGAGGACCAGCAGCGCTTCGCCGATGTTGTACGAGGCCAGGGACTCGGTGTCGTGCTGAACCAGCAGCACCACCAGGGCGACCATCTGCGCCAGCGTCTTCAGCTTGCCGAGGAAGGCCACCTTCACCTTGGAGCGGGCGCCAATCTGGGCCATCCACTCGCGCAGCGCGCTGACGCTGATCTCACGGCCGACGATCACCGAGGCCGTGACGGCCAGGAGTACGCCCTGCCAGCCACCCGGATGGGACTGCACCAGCAGGAACAGCGTGACGGCTACCATGAGCTTGTCGGCCACGGGGTCGAGGAACGCGCCGAAAGCTGAAGTCAGGTTCATGCGGCGGGCCAGATAGCCATCGAGCCAGTCGGTGAACCCCGCGATCACGAACACCGCGGCGGCCCCGAGATTCGACCAGCGAAACGGCAGATAGAAGACGACGACCATGACCGGGAGCAGGAGCACGCGGAAGAGGGTCAGCCAGGTAGGCAGGTTGATTCGCATAGTCGGTCGCATGCAACTTAGGGGTGAAGCATGGCATAGATGCGTTCGGCGAGACCGCGATCAATCCCCTTCACGCTCATCAATTCTTCAACGCCGGCCGCCTCGACCCCCGCCAGGCCACCAAAAGCCTTGAGCAGCGCAGCGCGGCGACGTGCACCCACGCCCGCCACGTCTTCCAGTGTGCTCCGTTCACGTGCGGCTTCGCGACGTTTGCGGTGCCCGCTGATCGCAAAACGGTGCGCTTCGTCACGAACCGCGGCGACCAGGTGCAACGCAGGCGACGAGGTACCCGGATGCAGCGTCTTACCGCTCTCGGCAAGAACCAGCGTCTCTTCACCGGCGCGACGGCCGGGACCTTTCGCCACACCGACCACACGAATGCCTTCGACGCCCAGCTCGCGCAATACGTCCACGGCCTGCCCCACCTGACCGGAACCACCGTCGATCAGCAGGATGTCCGGCTTCGCGCCACCCTCGACGACTTTCTTGAAGCGACGCGTCAGGGCCTGGTGCATGGCGGCGTAATCGTCGCCCGGCGTGATGCCCGCGATATTGAAGCGGCGGTAGTGCGACTTCTCAGGGCCCTCGGGACCGAATACAACGCACGAGGCCACGGTGGCCTCGCCTCGCGTGTGACTGATATCGAAGCACTCGATCCGTCGCGGCGGCGCCTCGAGCTCGAGCACCTTCTGCAGGTCGTCGAACCGCGCCAGCAACGTATGCCGGCTGGCCAGGCGCGAGGTGAGCGCAGCGCTGGCGTTTCGCTGGGCCATCTCGAGGAATCGCGCGCGCTCGCCGCGCACGCTGGGCTTGAGCGAGACGACATAACCGGCGTGATCGGAAAGCACCTGCGCGAGCACGTCAATGTCTTCCACCGGATCGCTCAGCACCAGCTCACGCGGCACCTGGCGCTCCAGGTAGTACTGCGCAATGAACTGCGCAAGTACATCGCTCACCGACGCATCGGTCGGCAGGCGCGGGAAGAAGTCGCGCGAACCCAGGCTCACGCCGTTGCGGAAGAACAGCACGCTCACGCAGGCCATGCCGCCTTCCAGACAGCAGGCGATCACGTCCATGTCCGCGCTGGCGCCCTGCACGAAGTGCTGGGCCTGCAGTTTACGCAGGGCAGAAACCTGGTCGCGAAGCGTGGCTGCGCGCTCGAAGTTCAGCGTCATGCTGGCCTTGTCCATCGCCACGGCCAGTTCGTCGATCACCGCACTACTGCGACCCTCGAGGAACATCTCGGCGTGACGCACATCGTTCTGGTAGTCGGGCACGTCAATCAGGCGCACGCAGGGCGCGCTGCATCGTCCGATCTGGTGTTGCAGGCAGGGGCGCGAGCGGTTGCGGAAATAGCTGTCCTCGCACTGACGCACCTTGAACAGCTTCTGCATCAGGCCAAGGCTCTCGCGCACGGCAAAGGTGCTGGGATACGGACCGAAGTAGCGACCCGGCCCGGTCTTCGCGCCACGATGGAAGCCGAGGCGCGGATACTCCTCGCCCGCGGAGAGATAAATGTAGGGATAGCTCTTATCGTCGCGCAGCACGATGTTGTAGCGCGGCTTGAGCGACTTGATCAGCTGCGATTCGAGCAGCAGCGCTTCGCCCGCGGTACGCGTCAGGGTGACTTCGGCCCGCGCGATCTGCGACACCATGGAGGCGATGCGCGGATCCATCGGTGGCTTGAGGAAGTAGTTGCTGACACGCTTCTTGAGGTTCGCCGCCTTGCCCACGTACAGCAACTCATCCTCCGCATCGAAATAGCGGTAGACGCCTGGCGAAGTGGTGAGGTGGCGAACGAAGGCCTTGCCGTCGAACGGATGCGACTCGGTGTGCTCCATGACCGACATTTTAGCGTGTCGGCGCCGACCGGGCGCGAAAAAACGCCGGCATGGGGTGGACCATGCCGGCGCTCTGCCTTCCGTGGGCTGTCGCCGTCCTTGGGGGATGACAGTGGCGACAGGGATAGATTAAGGGCTGGCCCTCGCGGGCGCCCCCGGCGCAGGCCGGGTCTGTGAGTAGGGCTCGCCCTCGCCACGTTGTAGGGAAACCCTGACCCTGCTCAGTGGCGGCCCGAGGCCAACCAACGCTCCGCCCGGACCAGGTCGTCGGCCGTATCGATGCCCGGCGGGAAGGGTTCGGGTGTCAGCCGCACCGAGATGGCGTAGCCATGCTCCAAAGCGCGCAGCTGCTCGAGCGATTCCGCCCGCTCCAGGGGCGTCCTGGGCAGGGCTGCCAGCCGGCGGATGAAGCCCGCCCGGTAGGCGTAGATGCCGATATGACGCAGGAAGGGCACGTCCGCAGGGAGGCTGTCCCGGCTTACGGCGAAGGGATCACGCGCCCAGGGCGCCGGCGACCGGGTGAAATACAGCGCACGGCCGTTGCTGGCGCGAACCACCTTGACGATGTTCGGATCGAAGAACTCGTCCGCGTGCGTGATCGGCGTGGCCAACGTGGCCATGGGGGCGTCGTCGCCCGCCAGCGTGGCGACCACGGCGCGGATGCCGGCCGCCGGCGCGAAGGGCTCGTCGCCCTGCAGGTTGACCACGATGGTGTCTTCAGGCCAGCCGAAATTACTGACCGTCTCGGCGATGCGGTCGCTACCCGAGGCGTGGTCTTCGCGGGTCATGCAGACCAGGATGTCCTCTCCGCAGCCGCGCAACTCGCGGGCGACCCGGTCGTCGTCGGTGGCCACCACGACCTGCACGGCACCGGCCTGCCCTGCCCGGGTCGCCACGCGGCGAATCATCGATATACCGTCGATCTTCAGCAGCGGCTTGCCCGGCAGGCGGGTGGAGCCGAAGCGCGCGGGCACCACGACGACGAACGGTGGGATCTTCTCGGCCATGACGACATCCGTAACAGGAAGGCAAGCGTAGCGCCTTCCCGATGCCGGAGCCATGTATCAGCCTGCGCTTTCCAGCTGGAAACCGACGCCATTGGCCAGTTCCACGAAGCCGGGGAACGAGGTGGCGACGTTCGCGCAGTCACCGATGGTGATCGGTGCCGACGCCACGAGACCGGCGATGGCGAAGCTCATGGCGATACGGTGGTCGCCGTGGCTGTCAATCGCACCACCGCCGATCGCACCACCCTGGATCATCGCACCGTCCGGCAATTCGTCGATCTTCACGCCGCAGGCTTGCAGGCCCGCCGCCATGCTGGCGATACGATCCGATTCCTTCACCCGAAGTTCGGCGGCACCACGAATCGTGGTCAGTCCGTCCGCCACCGCGGCGGCAACGAACAGCGCGGGAAACTCGTCGATCATGTCCGGCACGATGTCCAGTGGCAGCGCCACGCCGTGCAGACGCCGGTAGCGAACGACGAGATCACCGATATCTTCGCCGCCGCTGCTCCGCTCATTTTCCACGGCGATATCGGCACCCATCAGCTCCAGCGCGGCTAGCAGGCCGGTGCGCCGCGGATTCAGGCCCACACCTTTCAGGCGCAGCTCGGAACCGGGCACGATGCACGCGGCGACGATGAAGAACGCCGCCGAGGAAATATCCGCCGGCACGTCCACGTCGACAGCGCGCAATGTGTGACCGCCCTCGACCGTGGCTTTGCCGGGTGAATACTCGATCGGCCAGCCAAAAGCCTTGAGCATGCTTTCGGTGTAATCACGGGTAGGATGGGGCTCGATGACTTCGGTCTTGCCCTCGGCATATAGACCGGCCAGCAGCAGCGCCGACTTGATCTGCGCACTGGCCACCGGCGGGTGATAAGTGATGCCTTTGAGCCGCGCGCCACCGTGAATACTTAGCGGCGGCTTACCGTCGTCCGTATCGATCGAAGCGCCCATGGTCGCGAGCGGATCGGTGACGCGACGCATCGGCCGGCGCGACAGCGACTCGTCGCCCACCAGCGTCGAGTCGAACGCCTGTCCGGCGAGCAGACCCGCGAGCAAACGCATGCCCGTTCCCGCGTTACCGCAATCGAGCGGCTCGGCGGTTCCGCGTAGACCATGCAGGCCCACGCCATGAACGAGGCGCTCGCCCGCGGCGGGCGTTTCGAAACGCACACCGAGCTTGCCGAGAATCGCCGCCGTGGCGCGCGTGTCCTCGCCCTCGAGAAAGCCGCGGATGTGCGACGTGCCTTCGGCCAATGCGCCGAACATCAGCGCACGATGGGACACGGATTTATCGCCAGGCACGACCACGTCGCCACGCAGGGGGCCAGCGGCGGCGCGACTGAGCCAATCCAGGCGGGTCATGGCAGGTTCTCCAGAAGACGTTGTAGCTCGGCACGGCTACCGATACTGATCCGCACCGTATGCGGCAGGCGATAACCCCCCATCGGACGCACGATCACACCGCGTTCGAACAGGTGCGCTTCGAAGGCAGCCGCGTCGCGACCGAGGTCGACGAGCAGGAAATTGGTTTGCGAGGGCAACACGCGCAACCCACGAGCGGTGAACTCGTCGGCCAGCCACGCGCGGTCGCGGGCGTTGGTCTCGCGGACACGCGCCCGATGTTCGTGATCGCCAAGCGACGCTTCCGCCGCGGCCAGGGCGACGCCGTTGACGTTGAACGATTCACGCAGGCGTTCGCATACGGCGGCGACCGACGCATGACTGAGCATGTAGCCGATGCGCAGGCCGGCCAGGGCATACGCCTTGGAGAACGTGCGCGTGACGATGAGGTTGGGAAAGCGGCCGAGCAGGTGCATCGCCGTGCTGAGGCCCGGCGCGTCCACGTATTCGTGATACGCCTCGTCCACCACCACCAGCGTCTGCGACGGCACCTTGCCGAGGAAATCCTCGAGCGCGGCATCGGTGAACCACGTACCGGTCGGATTGTTCGGGTTGGCGAGGTAAACCAGTCGCGTCGACAGCGTCACTGCCGCCGCGATCGCATCGAGGTCGTGCCCATACGGCGCTTCCGGGTGATCGGCAGGCAACGCCGGCACGGCGACCGATGGCGCGCCTGCCGCGGCGGCGGCAATCGGAAACACGGCAAAGCCGTACTGCGAATGCACCACCGGGTGCTCGGCGTCGGCGAAACACTGCGCCAGTAACATCAGCAGCTCGTGCGAGCCGTTACCCAGCGTGATGCCGGAGACGGGCACACCAAGTTCGCTCGATAGCCGGAGCTTCAGCGAGGCGCCGAGGGGATCGGGATAACGCCAGATCTCTTCGAGCACACGCGTAGCGGCACGCATGGCAAGCGGGCTCGGTCCGAGCGGGTTCTCGTTGGAACCGAGCTCGGACAACACGCTGCCGAACTGCCGGCGCAGCGCCGGCAGATCATGACCGGGATCGTACGCACGTAACGCCGACGTCGCCCGGTTGGCGAGCGCGGCTGCATCGAACGCGGCGGTCATGGCAAAGCGACAGGGTAGGAGCCGAGCACGCGCACATCCGCGGCGGCAGGCTTCATTTCTTCGAGTGCGGCTTGCAACGCTTCATCCTCGACATGACCGGAGACATCGATGAAGAACGCGTACTGCCACTTGCCCGTATGCGCCGGACGCGATTCGATGCGGTTCATGCTGATGTCGTGACGCGCGAGCGGGCTCAGTACGTCATACAACGCACCGGGCTTGTCCTTCACCGAAACGAGCAGCGACGTGCGGTCGTTACCCGAGGGCGGAAAGATGGAACGTCCGATGACGAGGAAGCGCGTGGTGTTGTCCGAACGGTCTTCGATCGGACCGGCAATGGTCTTCAACCCGTAGACGCGGCCGGCGGTCTCGCCGGCGATGGCGGCGGCTTCCGGAGCGAGACGCGCCATGCGTGCGGCTTCGGCATTGCTCGACACCGGCACGCGCTCGGCGTCCGGCAGGTTCACGCGCAACCACGCCTGGCACTGCTGCAACGACTGCGGATGCGAATAGATGCGCTTGACGTCTTTCAGCTCACCGCTCAGTGAGAGCAGGTTCTGGTGGACGCGCAGCTCCACTTCGCCGCAGATGGTCGCCTTGGAGACGAGGAACATGTCCAGGGTCATCTGGATCATGCCCTGCCCCGAATTCTCCACGGGCACCACGCCGAAATCGGCGTTGCCGGCGGCTACTTCCTGGAACACTTCCTCGATGCTGCCCAGCGGCAGGCCATACGCGGCGTGGCCGAAATGCTTGCGCACCGCCTGTTCGCTGAACGTGCCCTCGGGACCGAGGAAGCCGATCTTCAGCGGCTGCTGCTGCGAAAGGCACGACGACATGATCTCGCGGAACAGGCGCACCAGCTCGGCATTCGGCAGCGGGCCGTCGTTGCGGTCGATCACGCCGCGCAATACCTGGGCTTCCCGTTCGGGTCGGTAATACTCCACCGCCGCCTTCAACGGGCCCTTGGCCCGGCCGACCTGCTGGGCCCAACGGGCACGCTCACTGATGAGCGACTGCAGTTGCTGGTCGATGCTGTCGATGCGCGTACGTGCTTCGACGAGCGTGGCTTGTTTGTCGGCAGGGGTCTTACTCATGGACGTCCAGGCGGCTAAGTGGTTACAAATGAAACGGTTACCACCGCAACAGCTATGCTGCACTGCGGTGACCCCCGACTTTAACCGTGCTTTGCTGCAAAGTCCCGCATGAAGTTCACCAGCACATCCACGGCCTCTTGCGGAACCGCGTTATACAGCGACGCGCGCATACCACCGACGGCCTTGTGTCCCTTTAGCGCAAGCAGTCTGGCGGCCTCGGCCTCGGCGAGAAAAACCGCATCCAGCGCGCTGTCATGCAAGGTGAACGGCACATTCATCCGCGAACGCGCGTGAACCGCGACCGGGCTGCGATAGAAACCGCCAGAGCCGTCGATCGTGTCGTAGAGCGTTTTCGCCTTGCGCGCGTTGCGTTCGCCCATGGTGACCAGGCCGCCCTGCGCTTCAAGCCATTCGAACGTAAGGCCAGCGAGATACCAGCCCCACGTATTCGGCGTATTGAGCATGGAATCGTTCGTCGCATGCTCGGCGTAGCGGAAGATCTTCGCCATCGGCCGGCCTTTGCGCGCCAGCAGGTCGTCGCGAATGATCATGACGACCAGGCCGGACGGACCGATGTTCTTCTGCGCGCCGGCGTAGATCAGGCCGAACTTCGCGACGTCCACCGGTTCGCTGAGGATGTTCGACGACATATCGGCGATAAGCGGAACATCACCCACGTCCGGCACGGTGTGGAACTCCACGCCGTGGATCGTTTCGTTCGGCGTGTAGTGAATGTACGAAGCGCGGGGATCGAGGGTCCAGCTTTCGCGCGGCGGCAGGTCAAGATAATGCGCCGCCTCCGACGTGCCGGCCACGCGCGCGTTGATGTAAGGCGCCGCTTCGCGCACAGCCTTCTCGCCCCAGTGCCCGGTGACGATGTAATCGGCGCTATCGCCTTCGGCGGCGAGATTCATCGGAATCTGGGCGAAATGCTGCGTGGCCCCGCCCTGCAGGAACAACACCTTGTAGCCGGCCGGCACGCCAAGCAGGCCGCGCAGGCGCTCTTCCGCCTTGGCGGCCAGCTGCATGAAATGCTTGCCACGATGAGACAGCTCCATGACCGAGGCACCCGTGCCGTTCCAGTCGAGCATCTCGGCCTGTGCGCGCTTCAACACCGCTTCGGGTAGCGCCGCCGGTCCGGCGCTGAAATTCCAGGCTCTGCTCACTTGGTCTCGTCCACGGGGAAGGTCCCCGCATTATGCCGCTCAGAAGTGGACGAACAGCACCATGGCGATGCCCAAAGCGAGGATGGCCGCGGTAAGGATCAACCACCAGACTTCGCCGCGTGGGCCGGCCGCATCTTCGGGAAGCGGCTCGTCCGGCTCGGGCTCGACCATGATCACCGGTGGTTCGGCGGACCAGCCCGGCCCGTCGAGAACGAAGCGATGCGCGGCCAGGCCGATCTGATCGCCCGGCTGCAGCGAGGCACGAACGACCTTCACCCCGTTGACGCGCACGGCATGGCGGGCGGGAACGCGCGCGCCATCGAGGATCAGCTCATCCTCGTCCCAGGCCAGCACGAGCAGGGCGGCGTCGTTGCCGGGTAACTCCAGCGGCAACGCGCCATGGGTGGCGCCCAGTTCGAGGCGATCGCCCACCGGGATCGTACGGCCGGACAAGGGGCCGGCCACCGGGCGCAGGGCCACGGTGCAGCGGGCGTCGGTAGGCTCGGCCACGTCGCGCGCTTCGAGGTCGGCATCGTCGCGGATAAGCATGCGGCAGTCGCCCAGCGATAGGCTGTCGCCGGCACGCAGGAGAGCGCGTTCGCGCACGGGGCGTGCATTGACATAGACACGGCCGGCATCGGGCACCACCTCCAGCACCAGGCCGCGACGGTCGCGGTGGATACGGACGTGGTTGGCGGCTACCTGGCTCTCGGATACGACGAGGTCGTTATCGTCGGCGCGACCGATCGTGAGGACGGGCCGTGACCAGTGGAAATCACCGCGAGCCGAGCTGACGAATTCGATGCGCATGGAGGAACCGGGACGTTGACGAAGCGACTTTAGCAGAGTGCGGTATCTGTTTGAACGCAAAGGTGTCGACGTCACGTGATGCACGGGCCTGATAGACTCCGGCGCTTTCCATTCGACGAGGATGAATCATGGCGAAGATCGATATCCGCCGCCCGCACGGCAAGACCGTCGCCGAAGCGCGCGCCGTGGTCGAACGCGTGGCTGAGCGCATGCGCGAGAAGTTCGGCACCGAGGGTGGCTGGGAAGGCGACACCCTCACCTTCCAGCGCTCGGGCGTGAAAGGCGCCATCGCCGTATCCCCGAGCGACGTGCACGTCACGGCCGAGCTGGGCATGCTGCTCTCGCCGCTGAAGGGCGCGATCGAAGAAGAGATCCGGAAGAAGCTCGACGAGCAGTTCGCCTGACCCCCCGGCTGGCTCGCAAGGGCCGGCTGTGGCATACTAATGGACTTATGCGGCCATTCCGGCCGTTCATCCGACCCGGAACACATGGCAAAAGACGACGTCATCGAAATGGAAGGCACGGTCCAGGAGACCCTGCCCAACACCATGTTCCGCGTGCAGCTCGAGAACGGGCATGTCATCACTGCCCACATCTCCGGCCGTATGCGCAAGCATTACATCCGCATCCTGACGGGCGACAAGGTGAAGGTCGAAATGACCCCCTACGACCTGACCAAGGGTCGCATCACCTACCGCATGAAATAAGCGAGTCTGGTGCGATGAACGAGAAAGGCCGCGCAGAGCGCGGCCTTTTTTCGTGCGTTTTATAAGGTCATGTGGGAGCCGCTTCAGCGGCGATGACCTTTGGGGGCACCGCCACTCAAGGCCCTGACAACCCTCAGGCAGTCACATGCGCCGGCTCCGCCGACTCCGTCTCCACATGCAGCTCGTCGCCTTCGACCGACAACGTGACCTTGCCACCCTCGGACAGCTTGCCGAAGAGCAGTTCGTCCGCCAGTGCGCGCTTGACCTTGTCCTGGATCACGCGAGCCATCGGACGGGCACCCATTTGCGGGTCGAAGCCGTGTTCGGCCAACCAGCGGCGGGCTTCCGGCGTCACGTCCACGCTGACCTTCTTCTCGGTCAACTGGGCTTCCAGCTCGATCAGGAACTTGTCCACCACACGCAGGATGTGGTCGAAGTCCAGGGCGTTGAACTGGATGATCGCGTCGAGACGATTACGGAACTCCGGCGTGAACATGCGGCGCAGGGTCTCCATGGCATCTGGTGCGTGGTTCTGCTTCATGAAGCCGATGCCGCGACGCGAAGCCAGCTGGGCGCCGGCGTTCGTGGTCATGACGATCACGACATTCTTGAAGTTGGCCTCGCGACCGTTCGTATCCGTCAGCACACCGCGATCCATGACCTGGAGCAGGATGTTGTAGACGTCCGGATGGGCCTTCTCGATTTCGTCCAGCAACAGCACGCAGTGCGGGTGCTTGGTGATCTGCTCGGTAAGCAGGCCGCCCTGGTCGAAGCCGACATAACCCGGGGGTGCACCAACCAGGCGCGAGACCGAATGCGCTTCCATGTACTCGGACATGTCGAAGCGAACCATCTCGATACCCAGCTGCATGGCGAGCTGCTTGGTTACTTCCGTCTTGCCGACACCCGTGGGGCCGGCGAGCAGGAAGCTGCCGATCGGCTTGGACGGATCGCCCAGGCCTGAACGCGCCATCTTGATCGACGAAGCCAGGGCTTCGATCGCCGCATCCTGACCGAACACGACCATTTTCAGGTTGCGCTCGAGGTTACGCAGCACGTCGCGATCCGACGCCGAGACCTGCTTGGTCGGAATGCGCGCCATCTTGGCCACGATGTACTCGATCTCGGCCACATCGACCTTACCGGTGCGCTGGTCCTCCGGCAGGAGGCGCTGGCGGGCACCGGCTTCATCGATCACGTCGATGGCCTTGTCCGGCAGCAGGCGGTCGGGAATGTGCTTGACCGAGAGGTCCACCGCGGCGCGAAGGGCCTCACCCGTGTACTCGACGGAGTGGTGCTCTTCGAAGCGGCTCTTCAGGCCCTTCAGGATCTCGATGGAATCGGCCACGGTGGGCTCGACCACGTCGATCTTCTGGAAGCGACGAGCCAGCGCGCGATCCTTCTCGAACACGCCGCGGAATTCCTGGAACGTGGTCGAGCCGATGCAACGCAGCTCACCCGACGCCAGCATCGGCTTGATCAGGTTGGAGGCGTCCATGGTGCCGCCCGACGCGGAACCCGCACCGATGATGGTATGGATCTCATCGATGAAGAGGATCGTGTTCGGCTGCTTCTTGAGCTGGGCGATGACTGCCTTGAGGCGCTTTTCGAAATCGCCGCGGTACTTGGTCCCGGCAACCAGCGCGCCGAGGTCCAGCGACCAGATCGTGCAGTCTTCCAGCACTTCCGGCACCTGGCCTTCCACGATGCGCTTGGCAAGACCTTCCGCCAGGGCGGTCTTGCCCACGCCGGCTTCACCGACATAGAGCGGGTTGTTCTTGCGCCGGCGGCAGAGCACCTGAATGGTCCGCTCGACTTCGTCCTCACGGCCGATGAGCGGGTCGATCTTGCCCTGGATGGCAAGTTCGTTCAGGTTGCTGGCGTATTCGCTGAGCGGATTACCCTTACCCTCACCGCCTTCCTCGCCATCCCGCTCGGGGCTGGACGACTGGGCTGCCGACTCGTCGCCGATCTTGGCGATGCCGTGCGAGATGTAATTGACCACGTCCAGGCGCGTAATTTCCTGCTGATGCAGGAAATAGACCGCGTGGGAGTCCTTTTCGCCGAAGATCGCGACCAGCACGTTGGCGCCGGTGACTTCCTTACGACCCGAGGACTGCACATGGTAGACGGCGCGCTGCAGCACCCGCTGGAAGCCCAGCGTGGGCTGCGTATCGCGCTCGTCCCCGGCCGGAAGCACCGGTACGGTCTCGGCGATGATCCGCTGGAGATCGGCCGCCAGGCGCGGCAGATCGACGCCACAGGCGCGCAGGGCAGCCAGGGCGGAGGTATTTTCAGTCAAGGCGAGCAACAGGTGCTCGACCGTCATGAATTCGTGACGCTGTTCCCGGGCCTGCTTGTAGCAGTGCCCGATGGTGACTTCGAGATCCTTGCTGAACATACGGACCGTCTCCGATTAGCTGTGGGCGGCGGGGACCAGCCCCTGTCAATGCCGCATGAACACCAAATGGGGCATCGCCTACATCTTTTCCATAGTGCACAACAGCGGGTGCTGGTGAGACCGTGAGTATTCGTTGACCTGTGTCACCTTCGTTTCTGCCACCTCGCGGGTGAAGACGCCGCACACGCCCTTGCCTCGGGTGTGTACGTGGAGCATCACCTGGACCGCGCGTTCCTGGTCCATGCCAAAAAAGCTGCGCAATACCTCGATCACGAAATCCATCGGGGTGAAATCGTCGTTGAGCAGCACAACCTGGAAAAGCGGCGGTCGCGCCGTCTCCGGACGCGTTGTTTCAATGGCGAGGCCGTGGCCGCGGTCGCTTTCCTGATCGTGTTCGTGTTCCTGGGACATTAATTAAGAACCTTCGGTACGCGATTCGATTATATACACCGGTTTCCCGACCGCTTTGGGGTCGACATCCACAGGTAATGGCACAATATGCCTTTTACCAGAGCCCCTCCCCCATAAAGCCGATGCCTTCCTCACTCTCTCAGGCCGAAAACGTCTGGTGCCCCCGTGTCACGGTGGCATGCGTGGTCGCGCGCGCCGATCGCTTCCTGATCGTCGAGGAAGAGATTTTTGGCAAACTGGCCTACAACCAGCCCGCCGGCCACCTCGATCCGAACGAAACGCTCCAGGCCGCCGCCGTGCGTGAAACCCTGGAAGAGACCGGCCATAACATCGCCCTGGACGCCTTCCTCGGCGTTTGGCAATGGACCAGCCATGAGCACGGCGAGCAGGTGCTGCGCTTCAGTTTTGCCGGGCATGTCCTCTCCTACGACCCCGAGCGAACACTGGATGAAGGCATCCAGCGCGCCCTGTGGCTGCGCCGGGACGAGATCGAGGCCCTGGGAGCGCGCCTGCGCAGCCCACTGATCCTCCCGACCATCGATGCCTGGCTCGACGGCCGGCGCCTGCCGCTGGATACGGTGGAAAGCCTGCTTCCCGGCGCGGCACCGTGAAAGTGATCCTCGGCGTCTCCGGCGGTGTGGACTCCTCGGTCGCGGCCCTCCTGCTTCAGCAGGCCGGGCACGAGGTCGAAGGCATGTTCATGCAGAACTGGGAGGAAGACGACCGATCCGGCCCCTGCACGACCGACGACGACCGCAAGGACGCCGTGGCGGTCTGCGGCCGCCTGGGCATCCCGTTTCACGCCCGCAATTTCGCCGGCGAGTACTGGGACGGCGTGTTTGCCTACTTTCTGGCCGAATACGCGGCCGGCCGCACGCCCAACCCGGACGTGCTCTGCAATCGCGAAATCAAGTTCAAGACCTTCCTTGAGCACGCACAGGCCCTGGGCGCGGAGAAGATCGCGACGGGGCATTACGCGCGCGTGGATTTCCTGGATGAGCGTTACCGACTGCTGCGCGCGGTGGATGCCGCCAAGGACCAGAGCTACTTCCTCCACGCGCTGGGCCAGAAACAGCTCGCCGCCACGCTCTTTCCGGTCGGCGAGATCGAGAAGCCGCTGGTCCGCGAACTGGCCCGCGAGGCCCGGCTGCCGACGCATGCGAAGAAGGATTCGACCGGCATCTGCTTCATCGGCGAGCGCGACTTTCGCGCCTTCCTTGCCCAGTACCTCCCGGCGAAGCCCGGTCCGATGGTCGATCCGGACGGCCGTGTCATCGGCGAGCACCAGGGCGTGATGTATTACACGCTCGGTCAGCGCAACGGCCTGGGCATCGGTGGCCGGGCCGACGCGCCGAACGAACCCTGGTATGTCGTCGGCAAGGAGGTCGCCACGAATACGCTGATCGTTGCCCAGGGCGGCGAGAATCGGTGGCTGCAGTCATCGAGACTCACGGCTACCGATGTGACCTGGGTAGCCGGCGAAGCGCCTGCCACCTGCGTCGAGCCCTCGGGCACCGGTTTCCGCTGCACCGCCAAGACCCGTTACCGCCAGGCCGACCAGGCCTGCACCGTGGAACTGCGCGACGGTACGCTGCACGTGTCCTTCGACGAACCACAGCGCGCGGTGACACCGGGCCAGTCCGTCGTGCTCTACGACGGCGAGGTCTGTCTCGGCGGCGCGGTCATCGACGCCACCGACGCCCCTTACGGCGGCCTCGTCACATGAGCCGATGCCGCGCCCCTGTGGGAGCCGATTCATCGGCGATGGGCGTTGCAGCGTCTTCGCTTCGTTGGCTTTTCGCCGCAGAAGCGGCTCCCGCATTTCCTCATTCGCCGATGAATCGGCTCCTACAACAGCATGAACCCTCTTTCCCTTTTGAGCTTTATTCATGAACGAAGAACGCGTCCTTGCTCTCGCCGGGGTTTTCCAGGGCGCCGCCCTGGCCCAGCAGCTGGCCACTGATGGCCGCTGCGACGAGGTGGCGTTCGAGGCCAGTCTCGCCAGCGTCTTCCGCATCGACGCCGACTCGGTGGTCTCGGTCTACGGCGGCGTGGGCGGCGTGCGCCGCGGCCTGCGTACCCTGGTCGCGCAATTCGAAGACGAAACCCGCGACGTCGCCGTGATGCGCATGGCGATCACCGTGTTGCGCCTCGAGCGCTCACTGTCGCGCAACCGTCCCGTGCTCGACCGCCTGCGTGAAGGCGTCATCGCGACGCAGCGCCAGGTCGAGCACTTCGGCATGAACCACGCGAATGTCACCGCGCGACTGGCCGAGGTGTATGCCGCGACACTGTCGACATTGAAGCCGCGCGTGATGGTTACCGGTACCCCGGCCCATCTGCAGCAGAAGGCGAATGTGGATCGGGTGCGCTCTGCCCTGCTCGCCGCCGCGCGCTCGGCCGTGCTCTGGCATCAGCTGGGTGGGCGACAGTGGCACCTGCTGATCTATCGCAAGCAGTGCGCGATGCTGGCGCGTGGATTGCTGACGGGGTCGACGCTGGAAGGTGGCGGCTGAGACATCGCCGGCCCTCCGTTGGAGCCGCTTCGTGTGGAAGCCGCTTCGTGTGGAAGCCGCTTCGTGTGGGAGCCGCTTCAGCGGCGATAGCCAGTTTGCCGCAGCTCCCATCGCCGCTGAAGCGGCTCCCACAGGGCATGACGGCTCTTTGTGGGAGCCGCTTCAGCGGCGATACCTTATGAAGCGGCGGCATCCAGCCCCGGAATCGTCCCGGCGAGCTCCCGCAACAAAGCACCAAACCGCGCGAGATCGTCCCGCCACGGCGTAGCGCTGCGCCAGTACAACGCGATATGCCGCCCCGGCCGCGCGCCCAGCACTGCCGCCAGCACGACGTTGGGAATCGACCCCAGCCGATCGTGGGCGAGGATAGGAACCAGCGTATAGCCCCCACGCAAGGCGACCAGCGTCGCCAGGCTTTCGATACTAAGGTCCTGGATACGCTCCGGACGTGCCGCTCCCGGCATGCCCAGGTCCGACACGCCATTGCCGTGGCTTTCCGCCATCAGCGTGGCGTCGGCGGCATCCAGCTCGGTGAGGGCGATGGCGCTACGGCCGGCCAGCGCGTGGCCCGCCTGCAAGAGCAATTCATAGGGTTCGAAGAAGAGCGCCGTCGATTCAAGCCCGGTGATCGTGGCGCTCGGCGGCGCCAGCACCGCATCGAGCTCACCTTCCTGAAGGCGCCGAAGCAGCCCCCGGGGCTTGCCCTCGGAAATGGTCAGCCGGGCCCCAGGGAAGCGCAAAGGAAACGGCTCGATGAAATGCGGAAGCAGGTATGGCCCCAGCGTGGAGGGCACGCCGAGCCGCAACTCGCTGCCGAAAGCGATGTCTCCGGCCCGGGCCGCGTGCTCCAGATGTTCGGCCGCGCCCAGCACGGCCTCGATGTAGCCGAGCAGCCGCTGGCCGCTGGTGGTCGGCACGACGCGTCGGCCGCCGCGCTCGAACAGCGGCATGCCCAGGGCCTGCTCCACCTTCTGCACCTGGTGCGAGAGGCCGGACGGACTGATGTACATGGCGCGGGCCGCGCTGTTGAAGCTGCCTTCGCGGGCCACGGCCTGGACCAGCGCGAGGTCGCGCAACGACACCGATGACAGGGCCATCGAAATCATCGAACGCTGCGTGCCATCAAATACGTTTGCGCCCATCGTCCGCCCGCTCCATCCTTTCGCCGCCGAATTCGCGCGGCATGCTGCGCCACGAACCCGCCATTCTAGCCGGACACCGGTCTCATGGCGGTCGCAAGTGGAGGCCAGACTGCGCGATAATCGACGCTTTGGCGTCCCCCAGGGGGCGTCAGGCCTCCCCAGCTTAAGAACACGCCAGGAGTACAGCATGAAAGACTCGTTCTCAGTCCGAGACAGCATCGAAGTCAACGGCAAGCGCCACACCATCGCCAGCCTGGCCAAGTTCGGCGAAAAGTTCGACATCAAGCGCCTGCCCTACTCGATGAAGATCCTGCTGGAGAACCTCCTCCGCCAGGAAGACGGCCTGAACGTCACCTCGAAGGAAATCGAGGCGGTGGCCAGGTGGGACGCCAAGGCCGAGCCGGAGATCGAAATCTCCTTCATGCCTGCCCGCGTGGTCCTGCAGGATTTCACCGGTGTGCCCTGCGTGGTCGACCTGGCCGCCATGCGCGATGCCGTCGCCAAGCTCGGCGGTGACCCGAACAAGATCAACCCGCTGGCGCCGGCCGAACTGGTCATCGACCACTCGGTGCAGGTCGACGCGTTCGGTTCGGAAGGCGCGCTGGAACAGAACGTCGAGATCGAGTTCGAGCGTAACCAGGAGCGTTACTCGTTCCTGCGCTGGGGCCAGAAGGCGTTCAACAACTTCAAGGTCGTGCCGCCGCGCACGGGTATCGTCCACCAGGTGAACCTGGAGAACCTCGCGCGCGTCGTCTTCACGGCCGACGTCGACGGTGAATCCTTCGCCTATCCGGATACCGTCTTCGGTACCGATTCGCACACCACCATGATCAACGGCCTGGGCGTACTGGGCTGGGGCGTGGGTGGTATCGAGGCCGAAGCGGCCATGCTCGGCCAGCCGTCGTCCATGCTGATCCCGCAGGTCGTCGGCTTCCGCCTCACCGGCAAGCTGAGCGAAGGCGTGACCGCGACCGACCTCGTCCTCACGGTCACCCAGATGCTGCGCAAGCTCGGCGTCGTCGGCAAGTTCGTCGAGTTCTTCGGCGAAGGCCTGCCGAACCTGCCGCTCGCCGACCGCGCGACCATCGCCAACATGGCTCCGGAATACGGCGCCACCTGCGGCATCTTCCCGATCGACCAGGAGTCGCTGAACTACATGCGCCTGTCCGGTCGCGACGAGGCCCTGATTTCCCTGGTCGAAACCTACGCCAAGGCACAGGGCCTCTGGTACGACGCGAATACCCCGGAAGCCGAGTTCACCACCACGCTCGAGCTCAACCTCGCCGACGTGCGTCCGTCCATGGCCGGCCCGAAGCGTCCGCAGGACCGCGTGCTGCTCGAAGGCGTGCAGGAAAGCTTCCTCGACGCCGTCGGTCCGCTCACGGCGAACCGCAAGCGCAAGAACGGCGACGACGTCGACAGCTTCAGCAATGAAGGTGGCGCCACCGCCGTCGGCAACCCGGCCAACACCGTCAGCAAGAGCGAAGGCGTGCTGGTCGAGAAGGACGGCAAGCAGTTCCATATCAACGACGGCTCGGTCGTGATCGCCGCGATCACCTCGTGCACCAACACCTCCAACCCGGCCGTCATGCTCGCCGCCGGCCTCGTCGCGAAGAAGGCGGCCGCGCGTGGCCTCACCTCCAAGCCGTGGGTCAAGCCCTCGCTCGGACCAGGCTCGCTGGTCGTCACCGAATACCTGAAGAAGACGGGCCTGCTCGAGGAACTGGAGAAGGTGAACTTCTTCGTCGTCGGCTACGGCTGCACCACCTGCATCGGCAACTCCGGCCCGCTGCCCGCTGAAATCAGCAAGGGCATCGCCGAGGGCGACCTCGCCGTGGCGTCGGTGCTTTCGGGCAACCGTAACTTCGAAGGCCGCGTGCACCCCGAAGTGAAGATGAACTACCTGGCGTCGCCGCCGCTGGTCGTCGCTTACGCGCTGGCCGGTACGCTCGACATCGATCTCACGAAGGATCCCATCGCCAACGGTAGCGATGGCCAGCCGGTGTACCTCAAGGACATCTGGCCGACCAACAAGGAAGTCTCCGATGCGATCGCCGGTGCGATCAATCCGCAGATGTTCAAGGACAGCTACGCCGACGTGTTCAAGGGCGACAGCCGCTGGAACGCCATCGCTTCGCCGGATGGCCAGACCTACGCCTGGGACGACTCCACGTACATCAAGAACCCGCCCTACTTCGACAACATGACCGCCGAAGCCGGCACCATCGAGGACATCCACGGTGCGCGCGCCATGGGCATCTTCGGTGACTCGATCACCACCGACCACATTTCGCCGGCCGGCTCGATCAAGAAGGACTCCCCGGCGGGTCGCTTCCTGATCTCCAAGGGCGTCGAGCCGAAGGACTTCAACTCCTACGGTTCGCGTCGCGGCAACGACGACGTCATGGTCCGCGGCACGTTCGCCAACATCCGCATCAAGAACCTGATGCTCGACGGCGTCGAGGGTGGCTTCACGAAGTACATCCCGACCGGCGAAGAAATGGCGATCTACGACGCCGCCATGAAGTACAAGGCCGACGGCACGCCGCTGGTGGTCCTGGCCGGCAAGGAATACGGCACCGGCTCGTCGCGTGACTGGGCTGCCAAGGGCACCCTGCTGCTCGGCGTCAAGGCCGTGATCACCGAGAGCTTCGAGCGCATCCACCGCTCCAACCTGGTCGGCATGGGCGTGCTGCCCTGCCAGTTCCAGGAAGGCGAGAACGCGCAGACGCTCGGCCTGAAGGGCGACGAAGTGTTCGACATCACCGGCCTCAACGGCGGCGAGTCGAAGACGGCGACGGTCAAGGCCACGCGTCTGGACGGTTCGGTCAAGGAGTTCACCGTGAAGGTGCTCCTGCTGACCCCGAAGGAGCGCGAGTTCTTCCGCCACGGCGGCATCCTGCAGTATGTGCTTCGCCAGCTGGCGAAGGCTGCTTAAGCAGCCCTGAAAAACGCCCCGGGAAACCGGGGCGTTTTTTTGTGCCTGTCTGTGTGGGCCAGGTGGGCCCGCTTTTTGTGGGAGCCGCTTCAGCGGCGATGGATCTTGCGACAACCTGGCCATCGCCGCTGAAGCGGCTCCCACACAGGACCTGCTTACCCCTGTGGGACCCGCTTCCCCCCTGTGGGACCTGCTTACCCCCTGTGGGACCTGCTTCCCCCTGTGGAGCCGCTAACCCCTCTGTGGGAGCCGCTTCAGCGGCGATGCTCTTAAAGTGCTTTTTTCCAGGAAGCGGTAAAGCAGCGCCACTCGCCGCTCTCCTTCCGCCAGCCCGTCTCCACCTGGTACGCCCCGGCGTCATCCGGCAGCACCCCCGCACCCGCCGCCAGCGTCACGGTGAATGTCGCGACCATCCGATCGCCACGCGGCTCGAGGGTCGTGGGCCCCATCAGGACGCGGATCGATTGCCCCCGTAGCGCATAAGCGCGCACGAGGTTGCCCAGCGACCGTTTGTCGAGCTGACCCGCGTCGCCATCGAAGTCGTCCGTGAGCGCTTCGACGGTGTCGCTCGCCTTGCCCGCTTCCGCCCCCGCGACCGTCGTCGCGATGGCTTTGCGCACCTGCTCCTCATCCGGCGTGTGCCGGCAGCCGGCGACCGCCGCCGTCAGCAGAAATGCCAGCGCTATCCAGGCTTTCGACATCGTGTTATCCCTTGTGCTGTCTCGTTGCGTTGCGGCTTGCCGCTATACGCGCGCGTATGCTCCAATGCCGCGATCGTACGACAGGCCGCCGTACGACGGCCCTTTGAAGGAGTTCGTCCGATCCATGAGCATTGAGCGTCCGTGGCTTGACCACTATCCGGCCGGCATTCCCGCCGACATCGACGTCAACGCGTACCGCTCCGTGGCGGCCGTCTTCGAAGAGTCCTTTCAGAAATTTCGTGACCGCCCTGCCTACAAGAACTTCGGCAAGGTCCTTACCTATGGGCAGATCGACGAACTGTCGACGGCTTTCGCAGGTTACCTGTCCGGCGAACTCGGCCTGAAGAAGGGCGACCGCCTCGCCATCATGCTGCCGAACCTGCTGCAGTATCCGATCGTGCTGTTCGGCGCCCTGCGCCTCGGCCTGACCGTAGTGAACACCAATCCGCTGTACACCACGCGCGAACTGCATCACCAACTGGAAGATTCCGGTGCGAAGGCGCTCGTCGTCCTCGACAACTTCGCCGCCACCGCCGAGAAGGCGCTGGACGGCACCCAGGTGAAGAACGTCATCACCACCGCGGTGGGCGACATGATCGGGTTCCCCAAGGGGAACATCATCAACTTCGTGGTGAAGTCTGTTCGCAAGGAAGTGCCGGCCTACAAGCTTCCGATGGCCGTCCGCTTCAAGGACGCCCTCGCCCGCGGCAAGTCGCACCCGATGCCGAAGACCGACGTCGGCCACGACGATATCGCCTTCCTGCAGTACACCGGTGGCACCACCGGCGTCGCCAAGGGCGCGATGCTCACCCATCGCAACATGGTCGCCAACATGCTCCAGGCCGACGCATGGATCAGCGGCTCGGCCAAGCCCGGTGAGGAAATCATCGTCACCGCGCTGCCGCTGTATCACATCTTCTCATTGACGGCGAACGGCCTGGTCTTCACGCGCATGGGCGCGCTGAACCTGCTGATCACCAACCCGCGCGACATGAAGGGCTTCGTCAAGGAGCTCTCGAAGGAGCGCTTTACGGCCATCACCGGCGTGAACACGCTTTTCAACGGCTTGCTCAATACACCGGGCTTCGCGGATCTCGACTTCTCCGCCCTGCACCTCTCGCTCGGTGGCGGCATGGCCGTGCAGCGCAGCGTGGCGGAGCGCTGGAAGAAGACCACGGGTATCACGCTTGCCGAGGCTTATGGCCTCACCGAGACCTCGCCGGCAGCCTGCATCAACCCGCTGGACCTGAAGGAATACAACGGCTCGATCGGCCTGCCGATTCCCTCGACGTATGTACAGATCTGGACGGACGACGGCCAGGTGCTACCCATCGGCGAGGTGGGCGAGCTGTGCATCAAGGGCCCGCAGGTGATGAAGGGTTACTGGAACCGTCCCGAAGAAACCGCACAGGTACTCGACGCCAACGGCTGGCTGCGTACGGGTGACATCGCCCGCATGGACGAAAACGGTTACGTCTACATCGTCGACCGCAAGAAGGACATGATCCTGGTGTCGGGTTTCAACGTGTACCCGAACGAGATCGAAGACATTGTCATGGCCCACCCCGGTGTGGCCGAAGTCGCCGCGGTCGGCGTCGATGACGAGCACTCGGGCGAAGTGGTGAAGATCTTCGTCGTCCGCAAGGATCCGGCGCTTACCGAAGAGATCCTCCGCGAGTACTGCCGCGAAAACCTCACCGGCTACAAGCGGCCGAAGCAGATCGAGTTCCGCGACACGCTGCCGAAGACCAATGTGGGCAAGATTCTTCGACGCGAGTTGCGTGATGAGGACCGGGCGAAGCGGAAGGCTGCACAGGTTTGATCAGGGCTGCGATGGCCTGATCAAAGGAAAAACCCCGCCTTGAGCGGGGTTTTTCTTGGACACCCATCGCCGATGAATCGGCTCCCACATCGCCGATGAATCGGCTCCCACAAAAAGCGCCTGCGCAGGCCTTGTGTGGGAGCCGCTTCAGCGGCGATGGGTGCTGGCGATCACTCGTCCGTCCACGCCTCAAGCGTATCCGCGTACCCACCAAGCAGCTCCCATAACGGCGCCTGCTTGTCCTCGGGAATCAGCGTATAGGCCATCCCGATCTGACGCGCGGAAACGCGCGCCACCATCGCTTCCATATGAATATGCAGGTCATGGCCAAACACCATGTCCAGAATCCAGGTCTGGCCGGGTTCGCCGCGCCAGCCGAGCGGGCGGCGCAACATGGCACCGGTCGCCGAGATGTCGACCAGGTCGGTGGGGTGTGCCTCGCCGCCACGGCTCATCAGCACCGCGGTCTGTACTTTCATTCGCGCGTGGCGATAGCGCATGTTTGGACTCTCCTTGTCAGACATCTGCATTCCCATCCATTCCGATTCCTGCTGGACCTTATACGTCGAGTTCGGCACGACCGCACCCCGCACGACTTACCCTACGTGTCACAAACGGACACATTAGCGCAGTCACTCGCTGCCGCGCGTCTTCAGTACACCCGCGCGGACCAGGGCTCCGGCGCCGAAGCGCTCGTTGATCCGGTCCTGCACGCCATCGGAGCGTTTTTCCGAGACCGGAGCGGCGAACATGTCCTGTTGTTCATCACCGTGCCGGGCATCGAACCCCGAAAGCGTCACGCCGAGCAGTCGAAGCCTCGGCCGTGGATGCTGATTCCACCAGACGTGAAGCAAGCGACGTGCCACCGCATAAATATCGGGCGTAGCGTTGCCGGGAACGGGCAATTGCGCCTGGCGGCTGTGGGTGACGAAAGGAGGCTCGCGCAGTTTTACGGACACCGTGCGCGCGTCGACGCCACGCGACCTGGCCCTCGCGCCGACCCGCTCGCACTGGCGCAGGAGCCACGCCTCGGCGATCGGCAGCTCTTCCACGTCGATGTCGAAAGTCCATTCCGAACCGATCGATACCTCCGGCGCGTCCGTCACCACGGCACGCCGGTCCTCACCGAGACACAACTGCCGCAGCTGGGCGGCATGACGTTCACCCACGGACTTGTTCAGCCGCCAGGCATCCGCGCGGATCAGGTCGCCGATGGTCCGGACGCCAACCTTGTGCAAGGCCTCCTCGGCCACCTTGCCCACGGTCCACATGCGCCCGATCGGCAGGGGATCCAGGTAGCCCTGCACTTCCTCGGGATGGATGTGCAGGAAGCCGTCCGGCTTGGACAGCTCACTGGCTAGCTTGGCCAGCAGCTTGTTATGCGCCATGCCGACCGAGGCATTCAGGCCGGTGCGCTCACGGATGGCCTCCTTGACCCTGCGGCCAATGGCCTCGATCGAATCGAACAGGCGGAGGCTGGCGGTGACATCGAGAAAGGCTTCGTCCAGCGAGAGGCCCTCGATCATCGGCGTGACCTCGCCGAACACCGTAAAGACGATCTCCGAAATTTCTGCGTAGCGCGCGTGCCGGGGGAAGATATAGATGCCGTCCGGACAGCGGCGGCGCGCTTCCGAGGTGGGCATGGCCGAACGGACCCCGTACGTGCGGGCCACGTAGTTGCACGTGGAAACCACCCCCCGACGCCCCAGTCCGGCCACGATCACCGGCTTACCGACCAGGCTGGGATCGTCCAGTTCCTCCACGGACGCATAAAAAGCGTCCATGTCGACATGGATGATCGCGCGGGGGGCCTGCTGCATGAGCGATATTGTGCCGGAACCGCAGGGCGCCCGGCAGGCGGGCCGCTGGACTTGGGCGGGCGCAGGCGATACCCTGTGCTCAATCGGGTGAACTTATTCGGGCGTCGCGCCCTCACCGGTCCGTGGTTTGGGACCGGCAGCGGACCGCTCCCGACGATCTTTCACAGGCGGTGACCCTCCTGGGGTGTCCAGCGGCAATGCCCTTCGCTCGTCGGCGACGATGCGTGGCATGCCGGGCGAGGTGGCGGTATAGCCGCCGGACGGCATCGATTGTTACGTTCCTGGTCGCACTCGCGACCCTTCTGACGTGTGCCGATGACTAACGAGACAACCGAAGTTCAGGTAGTCGAAAAAGCCCAGGGTGCCTTCGCAGGTGTCCCGCAGCAGCAGGAAATGCCCCTCGCGCTCGTGCGCGGGCAGCCTGTGCTGCAAATGCCGCAGGATCTGTACATCCCGCCGGACGCACTCGAGGTCATCCTCGAATCGTTCGAAGGGCCGCTCGACCTGCTGCTCTACCTGATTCGTCGGCAAAACCTGGACATCCTCGACATCCCTGTCGCCGAAATCACCCGGCAGTACATGGACTACATCGACATGATGCGCGAGGTCATGCGACTGGAGCTCGCGGCGGAATACCTGCTGATGGCCGCAATCCTCGCGGAGATCAAGTCCAGGTTGCTGCTGCCCCGGCCGCCGACCGAGGAAGGATTAGAGGACGACCCGCGCGCGGAGCTGGTTCGCCGCCTGCAGGAGTACGAACGGTTCAAGCGGGCCGCGGCCGATATCGAAGAGATGCCGCGCCTGGAACGCGATACCACCGTGGTGCATGCCTTCGTCGGCGAACACAACGTGGTGCGCGTGCCGCCGCCGCTGGATCTCAAGGAGATGCTGCTCGCGCTCAAGGACGTGCTCGGTCGTGCCGACCTGTTCACGCACCATGCGATCCAGCGCGAACCGCTCAGTGTGCGCCAGCGCATGGGCGACCTGCTCGAATCCCTGGGTCGCGGCGGGTTCCACCGTTTTGAAACACTGTTCGACGTGACGGAAGGTCGACTCGGGGTCGTTGTCACCTTCCTTGCCATGCTCGAACTGGCCAAGGAAATGCTCGTCGAGATCGTCCAGGAAGAAGCCCTCGGGCCGATTTATCTGAAGACGAAGGTACTCAGTAGTGATGCCGAGCCCGAAGAGGCGCTCGCCTGAAGGCCCTTGAGGGCCGCGAACATCGAACCACCGAAGGCCTATGCAACCCGAACAACTGAAACCCATCGTGGAAGCGGCGCTGTTGGCGTCGACCCAGCCGATGACGATCGCGCAGTTGATGGCGATCTTCGGCGACGAGGACGAGGTCACCACGGACGACATCGTGGTCGCGCTTGCCTCCCTGACGCATGACTGCGACGGTCGCGGCGTCGAATTGATTGAAGTCGCTTCGGGCTGGCGTTACCAGGTCCGTCGGGGCGTGCATGGCTGGGTGTCGCGAATGTGGGCAGAAAAGCCCAGCCGCTATTCCCGCGCCCTGCTCGAAACGCTGGCACTCATCGCGTACCGCCAGCCCATTACCCGCCCGGAGATCGAACAGATCCGCGGCGTCGTGGTTTCCTCGAACATCATCAAGACGCTCGAGGAACGCGAATGGATCCGCGTCGTCGGCCATCGCGATGTACCGGGCAAACCGGCCCTGTTCGGCACCACGAGGGGGTTCCTCGACTACTTCAGCCTGAAGTCGCTGGACGCCCTGCCCCCACTTTCCGAGATCCGCGACCTCGAGGACATCAACCCGCAGATGCGGTTCGATGGTGACGGCATCCCCGCGCACGCCCGCGTCGGCCTGACCCTGTCGACCGATCCGGACAACGAAAGCCCCGCGAATACCGAAGACACCGATGATGTCGTGGCCGAGGCCATGACGATCGAAGAGACACCCGCCACCGAGACCCCGTCCGCAGAGGACGACACGGTCGAGGTCGCGAACCAGCTGCCTGCCGGCGACGACGTCGCCGCGGCTTCCGCCACTGCCGAAGAGGCAGAGAACCCCGAAAGCGACGTCAATAAAGACGACGCCGAAGAAGATACCGAGGAGTCACGCGCATGAGTGCGCCGCAACGTTCCGTTCTATCCCTTAAGCGCGGCGAAGGCCGTCCCGACGATGGTGCCGTGCTCGAAGAGCGCCTGCACAAGGTCCTGGCCAACGCCGGCCTCGGCTCGCGCCGCATGCTCGAGCAGCGCATCCAGGCAGGCGAGGTCGAAGTCAACGGCACCGTCGCCACCATCGGCGCCAGCGTGCATGCCGGTGATCGCGTGGTGCTCGACGGCAAGCAGTTCGTCGTCGCCACCGACAACCGCAACGACGCCGAGGTGATCGTCTACCACAAGCCGGAAGGCGTGGTGACCACCCGCGAAGACACCGAAGGCCGTCCCACCGTGTTCGAACAGCTGCCGCGCCTGAAGGGTGCGCGCTGGGTCGCCGTGGGTCGCCTGGATATCAACACCACCGGCCTGCTCCTGCTCACCACCGATGGCGAACTCGCCAACGCGCTGATGCATCCGAAGAGCGGCCTCGAACGCGAATACCTCTGCCGCGTCCACGGCGAAGTGCCCGACGAAACCATCGAACGCCTCAAGGCCGGTGTCGAACTCGAAGACGGCCCCGCCCGCTTCGACGAGATCGCCACCATCAGCCGCGGCGGCAGCCACAGCTGGTTCCGCGTCACCATTCGCGAGGGCCGCAATCGCGAAGTCCGTCGCCTGTGGGACTCGCAGGGCTTCCTGGTCAGCCGCCTCAAGCGCATTCGCTATGGCACCGTGGAACTGCCGCGCGCCCTGCGCCGCGGCGACAGCGACAACCTCGACGAAGCCGCGATCAAGGAGCTGCGCACGCGCGCAGGTCTCGGCGCCCCGGGCGCGGTACTCACCCTGAGTGCCGTCGTGCACCAGCGTCGCGCCCCGCGTCATGTGACCGAATACAAGCCGGACGGCCGTCCGGCGGGAGCCTGGAGTTCGGGTCGCCACGACGAAGCACGTGAGCTCACTGCCTTCGATCGCCTGCGTGACGACAACCCGCGTGGCGGCCGTGGTGGCGCCGGCGGTGGTCGTGGTCGCGCCGGTGGTGGTGGTGGTGGCCAGGGCGCTCCGCGTCGCGAAGTGAACGGCAACGTCGCCCGTCCCGAGCGGGGCGGTGGCGGCGCGGCCGGTGGCCAGCGCTCGCGTCGTGTCGCGCCGGGCCAGGAACTGCCGTCGCCACGCACCTGGTTTGCCGGCGACAGCCGCACCGGAGGCGGGAACGCAGCGGGCGGCGCACCGGGCAACCGTGGTCCGCGTCCAGCCGGCCGCAGCGGCGGCCCGGGTGCCGGCGGCGGCAATCGCGCGTCGGGCCAGGGTGGTCCGGGCCGGGCCGAAGGAAATCGCGGTCCTCGCACGGGCGGCGCGCCCGGTGGTGGCGGCAACCGCGCCCCGGGTGGCGGTGGCGGCTTCGGCGGCAACCGCGCAGCCGGTGGTGGCGGTGGCAACCGCGCAGCCGGTGGTGGCGGTGGCAACCGCGCCAGCGGTGGTGGCGCCAACGGCAACCGTAGCGGCGGCGGTGGCAATCGCGCGCCGGGCGGCGGCGGCGGCGGCGGTGCGCGTCCGGGCGGTCGTCCCGGTGGCCGTCCCGGCGGCGGTGGCGGTGGCGGTAATCGCAGCGGTGGCGGTGGCGGTGGCGGAAACCGCGGCGGCAACCGATAACAAAAAATGTAGGAGTCGATTCATCGGCGAATGGGTGCTGGCCGCGCGCTTGCACCCTGCCCCGCTGGTCCGCTGCCCCGCTGGTCCGCTGCCCCGCTGCCGCGGGATCGCCGATGAATCGGCTCCTACTCTTAGCCGCTTGTGTGCCGGGCGGCTAGCTTCCCGGCAACGGCATCGAATCCGATGCCGCGCGCGCGCAGCACCACCATCAGATGAAAGACCAGATCGGCGGCCTCGCCGATCAGGGCATCGTCGTCTTCGGCGACCGCGGCAAGTGCCGCCTCGACACCCTCCTCTCCCACTTTCTGTGCCATGCGGCGAATGCCGCCTTCGAACAGCTTCGTCGTGTAGCTGCCGTCCGGGCGTTCGGCATAGCGGGAGGCGACCAGCGCATCGAGTTCGGCGAGAAAACCCATCGACGGCTTGACGTCATCACCGAAGCAGCTCGACGTACCGGTATGGCAGGTCGGTCCCGCCGGAACCGCACGCACGAGGAAGGTATCGGCGTCGCAGTCCAGGCGAATGTCGACCAGGGCGAGCGAATCGCCGGAGGTCTCGCCCTTCGTCCACAAGCGCTGCTTGCTGCGGCTGAAGAATGTCACCAGGCCGCTCGCGCGCGTCTTCGCCAGCGCGGCTTCGTCCATGTAGCCGAGCATCAGCACTTCGCCCGAGCGGGCATGCTGCACGATCGCCGGCAACAGGCCATCGCCCTTGGCGAAATCCGGAATCGCGTCGTTCATAGCCTTACCTCGATACCCTGCGTGCGCAGTTCGCGCTTCAGCGCGGGAATGCCGATGTCACCGGTGTGGAAGACACTCGCGGCGAGCGCCGCGTCCACGTCGGCTTCGCGAAACACTTCGGCGAAATGCATCGGTGTGCCGGCGCCGCCGGAAGCCACCAGCGGCACGTGGCTGATCGCGCGCGCCGCCTTTAGTTGCTCGATGTCGTAGCCGCGACGCACGCCATCGGTGCCCATGCAGTTCAGTACGATTTCACCTGCACCCAGCGCCTGCACTTCTTCGATCCATTCGAGCGTGCCTTTGCGCAGGGCTTTCGTGCGGGAAGGATCGCCGGTGTACTGGCGCACGCGCCACTCACCGTCGTCGTCGCGCAGGCTGTCGACGCCGACGACGACACACTGCACGCCGAAGGCATCGGCAATTTCACTGACGAGCGCCGGGCGCTCGAGGGCAGGCGAGTTGATCGAGATTTTGTCGGCGCCTGCATGCAGCACCTCGCGTGCATCGTCCACGCTGCGGATGCCGCCGGCCACGCAGAAGGGGATGTCGATCTCGCGTGCCACGCGCTCCACCCAGTCACGGTCCACGCGCCGCCCTTCCGGACTTGCCGTGATGTCGTAGAACACCAGCTCGTCGGCGCCCTCGTCGCGATAGCGAAGGGCCAGTTCGACAATCTCGCCGACGACGACGTGGTCGCGAAAGCGAACGCCCTTGACGACCTGCCCATCGCGGACATCCAGGCAGGGAACGATACGACGGCTCAGCATGTCGCGTTGGCCTTCTCGGCAGTGGCGATGGCTTCGGGCAAGGCAAACGCACCTTCGAGCAGCGAACGCCCGAGAATGATGCCGGCCACGCCTTGCAGGGAGAGATCGGTCACGTCGCTGAGGGACTTCACCCCGCCCGAGGCCTGGACATCCAGGCCGGGTGCCAACGTTGCCAGGTGGCGATAAAGCGCAAGGTTGGGACCGCTCATGGTGCCGTCGCGGTCGATGTCGGTGCACAGCAGGTGGCGCGCACCGGCCGCTTCGTACCAGGGCACGAGATCGTCGAGCGTATGAAGTTCATCAGCCGTCCAACCCGCGCTGGGTAGCTTCCACAAGCCGTCGCGAAAACGGGTATCCAGGGCGAGCACGACGCGGTCGCAGCCGTAGCGGCCGATCCACGCGGCAACCGCTTCCGGGTCGCGGATAGCCACGCTGCCGACGACGACGCGCTCCACACCTGCATCGAGAAGTCGGCGCACCCCTTCTTCGTCGCGAATACCGCCACCTGCCTGCACGCGAAGGCGACCGCTCGATGCGATGCCGGCGATGGTGGACAGGTTCTCAAAATGGCCCGAACGCGCGCCATCGAGATCGACGACATGCAGCCATGTCGCACCTTCGTCGGCGTAGCGCGCGGCCAGCACCTCGGGCTCGAAAGCGAAGGTGGTCTGTTGCGCGTAATCGCCCTTGAACAGGCGGACGACCTTTCCTTCGCGCAGGTCGATGGCTGGGATCGGTAGGGTCATAAGGAAAGGAAATTCCGCAGGAGCTGCGCACCCACGCCGGCCGAGCGCTCGGGGTGGAACTGCATGCCCATGAAGTTACCGGAGGCGACCACGGCCGAGAACGCTTCACCGTGCTCGCTCGCGGCCAACGTGTAGTCGCCTGTAGGGACGGCGAAGCTGTGGACGAAGTACGCCGCGTCGCCCTGACGCAGCCCCGCGGTGAGGCGATGCGCGGTGGTCACCTCAAGCGTGTTCCAGCCCATGTGCGGCACGCGCAGGCCGGGCATGTCGACGAAACGTCGTACCATGGCCGGAATGACGCCCAGGCACTCGGTGTCGCTTTCTTCCGAGCGGTCGCACAGCAGTTGCATGCCCAGGCACACCCCAAGCACGGGTTGCTTCAGCTCACGCAGCACGTCGACCAACCCGGCCTCGCGCAGCATCCGCATGCCGGGTGCGGCAGCACCGACGCCGGGAAGGATCACGTGGCTGGCCGCGCGAATGCGCGCCGCGTCCGACGTGAGTTCGGCATCGGTGCCCAGGCGCTGCAGCGCGTAGCGTACCGAACCGATATTGGTGCCGCCCGCATCGACGAGAACCACCTTCATCAGAGGCTTCCCTTGGTGCTCGGCAATTCGGCGCCCTCGCGGCGAATGGCCTGGCGCAGCGTACGGGCGACGACCTTGAAGCAACCCTCGACCATGTGATGGGCATTCTCACCGTGCACCGTGAGGTGCAGGTTGGCGCCCAGGGTTTCGCAAAGCGAGCGGAAGAAGTGCGGCACGAGTTCGGTCGGTACGTCACCCACACGGTCGCGGGGGAAATGGCCATCGAAGACGAAATACGGCCGTCCCGAGAGGTCCAGCTCGGCACGTGCCGCACTTTCGTCCATCGGCAGGGCAAAGCCGTAGCGGCCGATGCCACGCTTGTCGCCCAGCGCCTGGCGCAGCGCCTGGCCGAGGGCGAGCGCGGAGTCCTCAATGGTGTGGTGCTCGTCGATGTGAGTGTCGCCGTCGCAGGTGAGGCTCAGCGCAAAGCCGCCGTGCTTGCCGATCTGCTCCAGCATGTGATCGAAGAATCCCAAACCCGTATGCACGTTCGGCTCGGCTACGCGGTCGAGATCCACGGACACGCGAATCGACGTTTCCTTCGTCTTGCGCAGTACCTCGGCGGTGCGCGGCGCATCGAGCAACGCGTGCGCGACCTCGGTCCAGCTCGCGCCTTCGGCACCCACGCGGAATCCGCGTACGCCGAGGTTTGCGGCGAAAGCGAGGTCGGTCTCGCGATCGCCGATCATGGCGGACTGCGCGCGGCTCCAGCCATCGTCGGCCAGCCAGTGCCTTGCGAGACCTGTCGCCGGCTTGCGCGTGTCCCGGCTCTCATGCGCGAAACTGCGATCGATCAGCTGTTCGCGGAAGGTGATGCCCTGCGAGGCGAGGATGTTCAACAACAAGGCGTGCGGACCGTCGAACGATGCCTGCGGAAACGAAGGCGTGCCGAGGCCGTCCTGGTTGGAGACCATGACCAGTTCATAGCCTGCGGCCACGCAGCGCTGCAACGCGGCGATCACCCCCGGCATCAGGGCCAGCTTCTCGTAGCTGTCGATCTGCTGGTCGGCCGGTTCTTCGATGAGACAACCGTCGCGATCGACGAAGAGGATCTTCCGACTCATGCGGGCGCTCCCGCGCGCAGCACGGACAGCACGCGATCGTTCTCGTTGCCGGTGCCGATGGTAATGCGCAGCGCGTCTTCCAGTCCCGGATACTTCGATACGTCGCGAACCACCACGCCGGCGGCAAGCAGGCGACGGTAGGTGCCTGCGGCATCGTCGAAACGCACCGCAAGGAAGTTGGCATACGAAGGCATCACTTCCCTCACCCCGGGCAGCTCCCGCAGGGCGACGACCATGCGAGCGCGCTCGTTGAGGATCTCGTGCAGGTGGTGACGCTGCAGGCGGCGGCCTTCATACGAAAGCGCGCCCATGGCGGCATCCACGCACGGCGACGGCAACGGATACGGCGGAATGATCCGGCGAAGCAGGCCGATGACCTCGGCACGCGCGATGCAGGCACCGACGCGCGCGCCAGCTAGCGACCAGGCCTTGGACAGCGTGCGCAGTACCGCGACATTGTCGTAGGTGTCGATCAGTGAAGCGGCGCTGTGAAGGCCGCTGAATTCCGCGTAAGCCTCGTCGATGACCAGCAGCGCACGCCCTTCGAGTGCCTTCGCGATGCGCTCGAGGTCGCTGCGATCGACCAGGTTGCCCGTGGGGTTGTTCGGCGTACAGACGAAGACGATCCGCGTGGCGGGTGTCACCGCGCCGAGCAAGGCGTCGATATCGAGCACCCCCTGGCGGCTGAGCGGCGACTCGATCACCGCCGCGCCCTGGATGCGCGCGCAGACCGCATACATGCCAAACGTCGGCGGCGATATGAGAACGGCATCCTGGCCGGCGCGGCAGAAGGCGCGCACGAGAAGATCGATCGACTCGTCGCTTCCCCGCGTTACAAGGACGCGATCGGGCGTGCTGCCGTAAAGCTCGGCCAGCGTTTCCACCAGGGCGGGCGGCTGCGGATCGGGATAGCGGTTGAGTCCCTCCCCGCCCGGAATATTCGGCGGCCGCGACGCCTCGTTCGCGTTGAGCAGCACGGTGCCGCCCTGGGCCTCCATGCGGGCACTGGAGTACGGCGCGAGCGCGCGGATATCGGGGCGTGCAAGATCGAGGATGCTCATGCGGCGGCGTCCATGGCGGCCAGTCGCAAGGTGACGGCGCGGCGGTGGGCTTCGAGCTGCTCGGCTTCGGCAAGAATGGCCGCGCAGGGACCGATGTTGCGCAGGCCCTGCGCCGAAAGCTCCTGCACCGTGACCTGCTTCTGGAAACTGGCGACCGAGACGCCGCTGTAGCTGCGCGCATAGCCATAGGTAGGCAGCACGTGGTTGCTGCCGCTGCAGTAGTCGCCGACCGACTCCGGCGTCCATTCACCGAGGAAGACCGAACCGGCGGATGCCACGGCGTCGAGCAAGCCTCGTGGATTGGCTGTCTGGATGATGAGGTGTTCGGGGGCATAACGGTTGCTGACGTCGACCGCTTCGTCGAGATCGGCGACGAGGATCAGGCGGCTTTCGCTCAACGCTTTGGCTGCCACCTCGGCGCGCGGAAGTGCGCGGCGCTGTTGCTCGACCTCGGTTGCCACGCTATCGAGCTGCTGCGCCGAAGGGCTGACCAGGAGCACCTGCGAATCCGGACCGTGCTCGGCCTGCGACAGCAGATCGGCTGCGATGAACCGTGGATTCGCCTCGGCATCGGCGATAACGAGCACCTCGGAAGGGCCAGCCGGCATGTCGATCGCGGCACCCGCCGGATCGCCAGCGACCTGCAGCTTGGCTTCGGTGACCCAGGCATTGCCTGGGCCAAAGATCTTGTCGCAGCGTGGGACGGAAGCGGTGCCATAGGCCATCGCGGCAATCGCCTGAGCACCGCCGAGCTTGAAGACACGGTGCACGCCGGTGGCCTTCGCCGCGAACAGGACGGCGTCGTCGCAACGGCCGTTGGCCTGTACCGGGGTGCAAAGCACCACCTCGCGGCAGCCGGCGATGGCCGCGGGGACGCCGAGCATGATCGCGGTCGAGGGCAACGGCGCGCCGCCGGCAGGTACATAGAGACCGACGCGGCCGATCGGCCGCAGCACGCGCTCGACGGTGACACCGGGCGCTGTCTCGACACTCACCGGTGTCGGCGCGGCGGCGCGATGAAAGCGTTCGATACGGGCCGCCGCTTCGAGGACGGCGGCTTTGAGTTCGAGCGGCAGGCGTGCTTCGGCGGCCGTGAATTCCGCTTCCGTCACCGCCAGGGCGTCGAGTGCACTGCCGTCGTAGCGAGTTGTAAGTTCGATGAGGGCGACATCGCCGCGGCTGCGCACGTCCGCGACGATCGATGCGACGCCTTCGCGCAAGCTGCTTGCCCGCGATTGGGTCGGTCGTGCGAGCGCCGCGTCGCGACCGGCCTCGTCGAGGCTTTTCCAGTCGATTCGTTTCATGCCAGCATCTTCTCCACCGGCAACACCAGCATGTCGCGGGCACCGGCGCGTTTCATGTCTTCGAGCTGGCGCCAGCTCACCGAGCCGGCACACAGGGCCTGCAGCACGACCTGGTCAGGGGAACCATCCACCGGGGTAAGCGTAGGCACAGGCAGCCCCGGCAGCAGACGCGTGATCGCCGCGAGTGCGTCGCGCGGCGCCTGCATGAGGATCAGCCGTGAGTCACGCACCTGGATGACGCCGTCGAGGCGACGCAGGAGCAGTTCGGCGATCTCGCCACGCTCGTCCAGCGGGAGTTCGCGGCGACCGGCCAGCACCGCTTCGCTCTCGACCACGACAACCGCTTCGCGCAACTGGTTGGCGACGAGGGTCGCGCCGCTGGAGACCAGGTCGCAGATCGCGTCGGCCGTGCCAAGACGAGGCGCGATTTCGACCGAACCGGCGAGCATGACCACCTTCGCGTCGACGCCGTTACTCCTCAGCCATTCGCCGAGGAGACCGGGGTACGACGTGGCGATGCGCTGACCGTGAAGCTGCGCCGGACCGTCGTAGGCGTCTTCCTGGGGCACCGCGATGGACAGGCGGCAGTGACCGAAGCCGAGCGGACGCAGCTCGTCCATGCCGTCGCCCGTCTCCGGATTGGAGAGCTGGAACTCGCGCAGCACGTTGCGGCCAACGATGCCGAGGTCACAGACGCCTTCGGCGATCAATCCCGGGATATCGTCGTCGCGAACCAGCAGGAGGTCCACCGGCTCGCCCTCGCCGAAGCAAAACAGCTTGTCGCGGCTCTGGCGAAATTTCAGGCCGCAGCGCGCGAGCAATTCCTGAGCCGGCTCCGTCAGCCGACCGGACTTCTGCATGGCGATGCGCAGGCGATCGCGCGGCTTCATACGGCACCTGCGGGGGCGCGGCGGGCCGCGGCAGCCATGTAACCGCCACTGCCCTGGTTGAGATAGCGCGCCACGCGGCCGATGGTGGTGATGCTTACCGAGGTGCGCTCGTGAATCTCACGGTAGGACTTCCCTTCCAGCAGGTAAGGCACCACCCGCCAGCGGTCGACCATCACCTCGATCTCCGCCGGCGTGCAGAGATCATGCAGGAAGGCCCGCATCTCATCGACGCCTGAGAGCCCCAGGAGGGCCTCACAGAGACTGGTTTCGGCCGAGTCGGCCGGCATTTCGGGATCGAGCGTGCGACGCTTCATAGTGTACTAACGCGTTAATACGATAGTTCATCGTAACGCGGCAACTTCGGCGTGGCAAGCACCGACACGCAATTGCGCTTTTCTTCCATATACCCCGCCCGGGCCGGTCGACAAGATGGCGGCATTTCCACCGTCGCGAGCCCCTGCCATGTCGAGCACCGTGATCATTGCCGACGATCATCCGGTCGTTGTCGCGGGCGTCGAGACCATCCTGAAGTCGCACCGCTACCAGGTGGTCGCGCGCGCCCACGATACCGACGCCCTCTTCGACGCCCTCGCGGATCACCCCTGCGACGTCGTCGTCACCGATTTCTCCATGCCCGAGGGAAGCCAGCCGGACGGCATGCCGATGATTCGCCGCATCCGCGCGCTCCGGCCGGACACCGGCATCGTCGTGCTCACCATGCTGTCCAACCCGGCCATCCTGCGCACCCTGCTCGACATGGGCGTAGCGGCCATCTTCGACAAACGGACCAGCCTGCGCGATATCCCGGTAGCCGTGCACGCGGCGGATGTCGGCCGCACGTATCTCAGCCCGGCCATTCGCCGGCTGTTCCACCAGACGGATTGCGCTCACAGCGCCGACGAACTCGCCACACGGCTCTCACCGCGCGAAGTGGAGGTCCTGCGCGCCTACGCCCAGGGCTATGGACTGGTGGACATCGCCGCCTCGATGGGGCGCAGCCTGAAGACAATCAGCCGGCAGAAGCGCTCGGCCATGGTCAAGCTGGGCCTCGTCAACGACGCCCAGCTTTACCAGTATCTGGCCGGCATACGGGCCGGCACGCTCGACGACTGGTCGCCTGCCATCGAGGCGGCGGCCAGTCTGCGCTTCTTCGCGCTCTAGCGCCTGCTCAGGCGACCAGGCGGCCGGAGGCCACCAGTTCGCATATCAGGCGCACCTCGCCATCCATAGCGCGGTCACGCTGCATGAAGGCGATGTGCTCGCGCAACGTGGCCAGGGCGGCACGGACAGCGACACCACCGTGGAAATCCTCGGCGCGCGCCAGCGCATCCATGAGCGCACGCACTTCGGTCTCGAAGCGGGCGTAATGCGGAGAATCGCTGCGCGGCGCGCCATTGATCTTGGCCGCCAAAGCTTCCCAGTCGCCACGGTGAGCCAGCGCGCGCGCGGCATTGAGCATGTCCTGGCGGTATTCCAGGGCCTGAGCGGCCGTGTAAAGCTCCATCGCCAGCACGTGGCCGAGGTCCTCGGTCATCTCGAGCACGTGGCGTGCCTCGTTGGCGCCCATGGACACGTGGTCCTCGGCGTTGGCGCTGGTCGGCACGGAGTAAACCGAAGCCGGGTGCGCGCGCGTGGCGAGGTCGTTGACCAGGGCCGCAGCGGTGTACTGCACGATCATGAAACCGGAATCGGTCGCGTCCTCGTTGCCGATAAGGAAGGCCGGCAGGCCGTCGTTATTGGCCGGGTCGACCAGCTTCGCCGTGCGACGCTCGGAAATCGAGGCGAGCACAGGAATCGCCGCCTTCACGTAGCTCATCGCCAGCGCCAGCGGCATGCCGTGGAAGTGGCCGGCCGAGATCACCTGGTCTTCGATCACCTGGGCGTTCTCGGCGTCCGGGAAGACCAGCGGATTGTCGGTAACCGCATTCAGTTCGATGTCGAACACGCGGCAGGCCTGTTCCCAGGCATCGCGCACGGCGCCGTGCACCTGCGGCGCGCAACGCAGGCAATAGGCGTCCTGCGGCTGATGCTTCTTGCCGCCCTTGAACGGCAGGAAGCGCGAATAGAACGCTTCCTTGCCATGGCGCTGCGTCGCCGGCACCCAGTCCCAGCTGATGTCGAAGCGGTACGCCTGGTCGGAGGGCTCGGACCAGGAATCCGCCAGCCACGGCTTGAAACGCGGGACCATGTGGTAGGCGATATCCGCCAGCGTCGAGCCTTCGAGGAGGCTACTGATCTGCTTCGCCGTCTCGACCTGCCCCGGATGCGGACGCAAGGCATGAACCTGCTCGGCGTAGGCACCGGTACGGCCGGCGAAGGCGTCCAGCGTCATCGCGGCGGCGAGGTCGGCCGTGCGGATCAGCATGTCCATCGTGTCCAGCGCGAGCACGCCCGTGGCGAGCATCTGCGTGGTGCCGTTGTTCAGGGCGAGGCCTTCCTTGAAGGACAGGCGCACCGGCTCGAGGCCGGCCTTGGCCAGCGCCTGGGCGCCGGGCATGCGCACGCCCTCGTAGAACGCTTCGCCGCCACCGAGCAGGACGATGGCCAGGTGCGAGAGCGGCGCGAGATCGCCACTGGCGCCGACCGAACCCTTCTCCGGAATGACCGGGATGACGTTGCGGTTGAGCAGCTCGGCCAGGGCGCGCAGGGTCTCCACGCGGATACCCGAATGCCCCTTCATCAGCGTGTTCACGCGAATGGCGAGCATCGCGCGCACGACGTCCTCGCCGAACGGCTTACCCACGCACACGGCATGGGTGATGATCAGGTTGTGCTGCAGCTCTTCCAGCAGCGTGCCTTCGCGCGGCTCCGGGTTGCCACCCGGCAGCTCGTCGCGCACGCGATGCGCGCCGAGCAGCTTGTCGGCGTTGCTGCCGAAGCCGGTAGTTACACCGTAGATCGGCTCACCACTGCCGACCTTCTCGGCGAGGAAGTCCGCGGCGCGCTTCACCTTGACGAGCTGCGCCTCGTCCAGACGGATGGTGAAGCCCTTGCGAGCGATAGCGGCGACCTGGCCGCGTGTGAGGCTACGCCCGTCGAGGAGAATGCTGCTGGTCATGGGGACTTAGGCCGTGCAAAAGGAAGGTGGGGGATGGAACGGCTCAGCGACCGATGTCGGCCTGGGCCAGTTCGACGCGCAGGGTCTTGACCAGCTCCGTGCGGGCGACTTCAAACTGGTCTTCGCGGCGAAGATCTTTTACCGTGACGACGCCCTTGGCGATCTCGTCTTCGCCCAGGACGATGACGAAGCGGATACCCGCGCGATCGGCGTACTTGAACTGCTTGCCCAGCTTGCTGCCTTCGAGAACGACCTCGGTGGCGATGCCGGCATTACGCAGTTCGGTGGCGAGTGTCAGGTAGGCCGGCAGCTGGGCGGCATCCATCTGGGTGACCAGCACGTCCACGGTGCTCTGTGCGGTGGAGATCAGGCCGGCGTCGCGCAACTGCCAATACAGCCGCGTCAGGCCGATCGAAATGCCCACGCCCGGCAGGTGCGACTTGGTGTACTGGCCGGCCAGGTTCTCGTAGCGGCCGCCCGAGCAGATCGAGCCGATGCCCGGGTGATCGTTCAGCGTCGTCTCGTAGACCGTGCCGGTGTAGTAATCGAGGCCGCGGGCGATGGAAAGGTTCAGGGCGAAATGCGTCTCCGGTACGTCGAAGTCGCGAATCATCGCCAGCACTTCCTTGAGCTCGGCACGACCCTGTTCGAAGGTCTCCGAACCGCTGCCCAGGGCGTCAAGCTTGGCGAATGCGTCGTCCACCGTGGCCGAACGCACCTGGACGAACGCGAGGATCTTCTCGGCCACATCTGCCGACAGGCCAAAGGCCTCGCCCGTGAGCGTCTCGCGCACGTAATCGGCGCCGCGCTTGTCGAGCTTGTCCACTTCGCGCAGCACCAGCATCTGCTGCTCGGCATCGCTCACGCCGAGGTTCTCGAAGTAGCCGCGCATCAGCTTGCGGTTATTGAGCTGGATGGTGAACGCGCCGATGTTCAGTTCGCGGAACACGCTGTAGATGACGGCCGGGATCTCGGCGTCGTAACGCACCGACAGCGAATCCTTTCCGATCACGTCGATGTCGCACTGGTAAAACTCACGGAAGCGACCGCGCTGCGCGCGCTCACCGCGATAGACGCGCTGCATCTGGTAACGGCGGAACGGGAAGCTGAGATCGTGCTCGTGCTCGGCCACGTAACGCGCCAGCGGCACGGTAAGGTCGAAACGCAGGGCCAGCTCGGGCACGCCGCCCTTCTCCGCCGCCGCGCCGAGGGCGCCGGTCGACTGGACGAAGTACACCTGGCGCTCGGTCTCACCGCCGCTCTTGGTCAGAAGCACATCGCTATACTCGATCACCGGCGTTTCGATCGGCAGGAAGCCGAATCGCTCATAGTTGCGGCGAATCGTGTCCAGCATGCGCTGGAAGGCGATCTGGTCGAGCGGAAGAAGCTCGAGGACACCGGGCATGGTGCGGGCCGGGGTGAGTGCCATGCAATTCCTCTTCGGACAGGCTAGTCGGGCGCCGCCACGCGGCAGCCGCATAGATTAGCAGATGGCCGCCGGCCGCCCCTCGCTCATGGCGCCCTGTCAGGCATTTGTAAAAAAGATGCGACGACCTGTTGCGAATCGGCAGGGTCATGGCTAATATACGCGGCTCCCGTCGGGGTGTAGCTCAGCCTGGTAGAGCGCTACGTTCGGGACGTAGAAGTCGCAGGTTCGAATCCTGTCTCCCCGACCAATATTCAAGTAGTTACCTCGCTTGACGATGAAAGGTCCGCCCTCAAAGCGGACCTTTTTTCGTTCTATATGGCCGGAAAATGGCCGGGGAACATCTCGGCGATATCTCCGGCATGTCTACGCGTTCGGACGAAATTTGGACGGGCTCGCCTTTGACTCCAGGTCGGCCGGCGCGCGTGTTCCACACCGTGGAGTAGTCAGCCCGGCAGCTTGTCGGCCAGTACGTCGGCCTTGCGGATCTGGGGCACACTGGCGAGCAGCTCGCTCGCATTGGCCATCAACGCCGCGGCGACCTTGCCGTTCAGATGGGCGTCGCGGCCTACGTCGTCGCCGAATGCATCGAAAATCGCAAACGTGCTCTTGTCGAAACGCACGGCGAACCAAGCGGTGGTGCAGGGTTCGGCATCGACAAGACCCCTGGCGCTTTCGAGGAACGCTGCGACGTCTTCTTCGCGGCCGGGCTTCGCGTGCAGTTCGACGTAAAGGCTCTTGGTGGTCATGGCTATCTCCGATGGCGGGTGCGGAACGATCGGATACTGCGCCGAGGACCGGCAGGGCAATGTTAAGGCGGGAAGACCGTCGCGTTGCGCGTGAGGCCGATGCCCTCTCGGTCGTTAGCAGGACCCTCTAAAGATCAATCCTCCCCGGGCCAGGCTGTACTCGACATAGCCCAAATCCAGCCACAAATCCTTTTCCACAATGTCAGCCGTATCAAAGATGAAGCCAGGGTGCGCCACGTCCCCCCTCCTATCGAATGTGATCGGGATTTCAAGCTCGACTTCCTCCTCGCCCTCAACCGACATACCCGGGAGATCCACATAGTCACGATCGATTGGATCTCGAATACTCACGCTGAGATTCGCGTCGTAATGGATCTTAGCCTGAGCCGTCCAGCTTACGACCAAGCTCCCGTCAGTGATTCGAATGGCCCTGAAGTCGGACCCATCGGCTGCTGGCTCGGGGAGATATGTCCTTATCTTCGGATACCACAAGGATGCAACGCTGCATCTCATCACCGAACGCCTCCAGCGCTAAGAGCGTCAAGGCATCAGGGAACTCGGATTTCTTCTTGCTAATGGCTGCAAAGGGCGGCAGAGAGGAAAAGTAGTCGTCTTCCGTTTTGCTCGGGAGATGAGCTCGCACCTCCCGCTCGACGACGTCAACCATGAGGAGTCGAAGTCCCGACTCCCGTATGCCTGGGCACTGAGCCAATAAGCTCTTGTCGAACGCAAAGGCGTTCTTCTCGTACGTGCTCGTGTCAATACAAATAGCGCCGATGCCATGAGCCAGCATTTGACCGGCGAGGTCGTTACCGTCGATGAGGGGCATTGCCGGTGTCCTGCGAAGTCTTACAGATGCAGAGGATGCCCGATGACCGAGTTCGGCAACTAGAAAACGCTATAAGCGGAGAGGCGAGCGTCGTATGTACATAGTAGGCGCGAGACGCTCCGCGATAGCTTACTCAGCGCTTACTTTCTGGCCGTTGGGCATAGTAGACACGTCACCCAGCTTCCGAGACCAACGCTGCTCGTCTTCGACATCCCCTTTCGTGTCCCCGACGACGAGGCGTGGCGCATTGCGCTCCCCTCGGGTGAACAGCACATGTTTCCAACGCGCCATGATGCCATCCACTCTCATGTCGCCGTACGAGGTGGATGCCTTGTGAAAAAAGCTCAAGCGTGAGTTTCCCCCCGCTCTCGTGCATCGCGGTATTGGCGATCGACAGGATGATCTCCCGCCGGAAGCCTGCCGGCCATGACGCACATCTTGAGTAGCCGCTCGACCATGGCGAGCAGCTCCCCGCTGCCGGCCGGCTTCAACAGAGTGGTGGTGAATGCCAGCGTCGGATCCAATGCTGTCGGACGACGTGGCGGCAGTGCCGAATAGAGCAGCACGGGCAGTTCTGGGTGCTGCACACGTATTGCCTGCAGCAGACCCCAGCCATCCATGCCGGGCATGCTCTGGTCGGTCATTACCAGCTCTACAGACCTTCGCTGCAGCAGTGTCAGTGCCTCATGGCCGTCCGCGGCGGCAATGCTGTGGAAGCCGCTGCCATCGAGCAGGTCGCATAGCAATTCGCGACTCTGCAACTGGTCGTCCACCACCAGGATGACGCGGCCGGCGCCATCCACCGCGACACTGGCGAGAGCGCCGATCTCGGGCTCCAGGTCCTCTTCGGTGGCCAGCGGCAACGGCAGCGTGAAGCTGACGCGGCAACCTCCGAGTTTGGTATCGTCGATCTGCAACTGGCTGTCCATCAATTGTAGAAGCTGGGTAACAATGGACAGACCCAGTCCACTGCCGTCGTGGCGCATCGCATTGGTGCCGCGGGTATAGGGCATCAAGAGTTGCTCGCGCTCGGCCGGCACGATGCCGATACCGCTGTCGTCCACCACGACGTGCAGGCAGACGTGGCCCGGCGGCGGCGATGCCAGCGCGGACACCGTGAATACGATATGGCCGTCATGAGTGAACTTGGCCGCATTGCCGAACAGGTTCATCAGCACCTGACGCAGGTGGCGGAAATCCGCACTGACGATCGCCGGAAGGTCCGCAGCAAGGTGGCAGGAAAGCTGGTTGCCGTTCCGCTCAGCCAGCAGTGCGGCATGCTCCACGATATCCATCAGGAAGGCATGCAGGTAGCCGGGTGCCGAGCTGAGTTCAAGGTCGGCCAGTTCTTCGCGCGAAAACTCCAGCAACTCGTCGATCAGTTCTATCTGCTGATGTACGTTGCGCTCGATCAGGTGCGCATAGTCGTGGCGGCTTTCACCCGCCTGCCACTGTCGCGCGGCGTCGACAATGCCCGTCAGTGGCGAGCGCAGGTCGTGACTGATGCGCGCCAGCAGCGTACGGCGGCCCTGTAGCGCGCGATTCAACTGCTCCGTGCGCTGCGCAACGACCTTTTCCAGACGTTCATGCTCGGAGGCTCGCTGCTGATCGAGTTCGGTGCGCGCCTGCATCTCCTGCCGGCGGCCCTTTCCGACTTCCACGACGAGAGTCACGGACAGCATCAGAAGGTCGGGCAGCACGGTGGTCGAAAACAACCGGTTGTTGACCGAATAGCCAAACAGGTAGCTCGCGAAATGCAACAGGAGATCCGACCATGCAAAGGCAACCAGCAGCAGTGGAAACCACGAACGCACGATCCCACGAAGCAGGCTGTGTATCGCGGCAATGGCAAGAAGCGCTTCACCGACCAGGCACAACGATAGGGCTATCCTTATGTAGTGCAGGTCGCCCAAGAGCGGGTTGAATAAGCCGACCAGCACATAACCCGCGCCGATCACCCGAAACACCCAGCGCCACCACGCTCCGAGCCGATCCACCCCGATCGCGGCGCAACAGTAGATGTTTGTCATGAACAGCGTCATGCATGTCATCAGGCACATGGCCCAGGTGTTCAGCGCCGAACCTTCCGGCCAAAGATAAACGAAGGCGTAGTTGTCCACGATGCCCGCGTAGATACTGTGGCATAGCATGCCCAGCGCCATGTACGTGAGGACACGGCGGTGAAAGATGCGTCCCAGCACCATACCGAAGATCGCCAGCAGCACCACGCCGCCGAACATCGCGCCGTCGAGCACGCTCGTGCGGACATACATGTGCTGGAAAGCCAGCGGTGACCACAGCTGTGGCGCAAGAATTACCAGGGTCCTCGGGGTGCTCACGCGCAGCAGTAGCGTGGTCGAAGTGCCTGGCGCCAATGTCAACGGAAACATCGGCTGACGGGGCGGCAGCGCCCATTCGCGCAGCGGGTAGTTGACGCCTGCGTGCATCGCCTGCCATTGACCGGGACTTCCGATGTACAGCTGCACATCGCGCAATCGCGCCGGGCCCGCTTGTAGCCAAGTCTCGCAGGACGTAGCGCTCGCGTTGCGCAAGGTCAAACGCAACCACCAGGCCGAGTCGCTATAGCCGGGCTCCAGCGTGCGCCGGTTTGCCGGCATGAAACGTTGTGGCGAAAGGCGCATCAACTGGTCCGGATCGAGCGTGCCACCCGAGTCTTCCACGATCTGCGCCGAGGATGCCAGGTTCAGCATGCCGGTCGGGCAGGCAGGCAGCACGACCTCTGCCGCGCGCACTGCAGACAACGAAAATAGCCAGATGGCTGCGATGCACAGCGCGAGGCGCATGCACCATCCCTGCGTGCGCGCACGATACTCACGCGCACGCGACATGGACGAGGGCATCAGCATCCGGCTAATCCACGGCATGTGCCGCGCCTTCCCGCAGGCCACGCCGAAAAGCGCTCGGTGTGACACCCATGCGCTCGCGGAATGCGGTCGTGAAGTTGCAGGCACTGCGAAAGCCGATGTGCTCGGCGATGTCCTGCATGCTCAGGTCGGTGCCGGCGAGCAGCTGGCGGCCGCGCTGAAGCCGCTCTTCGCGGATCCAGGCGAACACGGTTGTGCCCAGGTGCTGGCGGAAGATCGCGGAGAGCTTTTTATCATGGGTGCCGACCTTGTTGGCGATCACCTCCAGCGACGGCAGTCCGCCAAGCTGATGGCTGATCAGCCGCACCGCCGCACGCAGGATGACCTCGTCCTGTGACAGCCGTGTGTCCTGGTCTTCCGCTGTCGCCGGCTCAGCGCGGCGCATCAGCCGCAGATGAATCTGCACACGTGCCAGCAACTCGGCTGGCTCGCACGACTTCATGATGAAATCGACCGCGCCGTGGGTGAGCCCCTCCAGCCGCTCGTCAGCTTCGCCGGCAGAGGTGAGAAACAACACGGGGATGTCCCGTGTGTGGGGTGACTCCTGCAGCAAGCGGCATACCGCGAAGCCATCCATACCCGGCATGCGCACATCCAGCAGGATCAGGTCCGGACTCAACAACTGCGCACGTTGGTAGCCCTGGCGACCATCACTGGCCAGCGTCACCTTCCATGACTTCGCGCGCAATGCGAGCAACAGCGAGCGGATCATCTCCGGCGCATCGTCAATCACCAGGATATGTGGTGATTCCTTGGCGAGCATGCAGTTCCCCCTGCGATGAATGACGACGGCTCCAGACGCCCGGCCAGCCGTTTCACTTTATCAGACCCGGACGCCCCCCTGCCGTCAGGGCAAAAGAATTCGGCCCTCGCGCAAAGCCGCTCCTTGCGCGCCAACCGGATACTGCGCGTTGCGCGTAATCCTCACGGTGAGGTTGCACCCGCAAGGCAATTTCACTGCAGCCGGAAGAATTTACGAATCTCTATCGAGACTCGCCTGAAACAGGGGATAACTTGTGAATACGGTTTTTCGCATCGTATGGAATGCTGCCCGGCATTGCTGGGTCGTCGCCTCGGAGATCGCCAGGGGCAGAACCAAGTCGGGTCGACGCGTGCGCGATCAAGCTCGATCCTTCGGATCGAAGAGCCGACACGCTCGGCTACTGACGGGCGGAGCACTGCTATGGCTTGCCGTTGTGTTGTCACCGCAGGCGCACGCGGCTGATTTCGCGGTCGCGACCGAACAGCAACTTATCGACGCGATCAACTCCGCCAACGCGAGCGGTGATGCAAGTTCGACCATCACCCTGAACGGCAACTTCACGATCACGGGCGGCGGACTGCCATCGGTTGCCAAGACGCTGACCATCGACACGGGCGGCTTTACGCTCACGTCGTCAAGCGACCTCACCTTCGGCGTGAACACCGGCGCGGAGCTGACGGTGAACGGCGCGGTAAAGATCAACGGCAACCCCGGTTTCAGCGGTGGTCGCCTAATCAAGAACGGCGACGGAACGCTCAACGTGACCGGCGGCCCCAGTTCCTACGTGTGGTACATCCAGAGCAACGACGGTGCGCTCGTCTTCAAGGATGGTGCTCAGGTCACGACCAACAGCACGGTAGGCCCGCCCTCCTCCCTGAGCTCAGGCGCGAGCAGCGTCACCGTGACGGGTACAGGCACCGTACTCACAGACCTGTCAGCTGGTTTTTTGGGAACCGCAACCGGCGGCACGCTGAATATCGAAGATGGCGGTACCTACAAAGCCAGCACCAGTTTATTCGGATTGAGTGCTTCAGCCGGCAGTCGGGGTACGGTGAACGTCACTGGCAGTGGCTCGTTGTTCCAGGGGTCGATCGAAGTGCTGCGCGGCGTGGGCAATGTCAATGTGCTCGATGGTGGCCAGATATCGAGTACAACGGTTCAGATCGGCGGAGTGGCACCCACAATTAACGGTGGTGGCATCGGAAACCTGCTGGTGTCGGACCTCGGATCGCGGTGGGACAACAGCGGCGCGTTCTTTTTGAGCAACGGTTCGCTATCGATTCTTGCGGGCGGCGTTGTCCAGACATCCACCATGGGTGTCGCGTTGATCAACACGACCACACCGGTGCCAACCGCCAGCGTTCTGGTTTCTGGAGCAGGCTCGCAGCTCATCACCACCAGTACCGCCGCCACGGCGTTTCAGCTTGGTGGTGGAAGCGGTGCGAAGAACGCCATCCTCACCATCGCCGATGGGGGCGAGGTGATGCTAAACGGCGGTGCGGGCACACTCAACATCGCGAACTCGGCGACCAGCAATGCCGTGCTCAACATCGGTGGCGCGGTCGGTGACGCCGCCACCGGCGCAGGCATCCTCGATGCGGCACTGGTCCAGTTCGGTCCCGGCACGGGCGCGGTCAATTTCAACGAGACAGATAGCGCCTACCAGTTCGACGCCCTGATCGCGGGCAACGGCACGGTCAACCAGACCGGTCCTGGCACGACGATGTTGACGGCGAACAGTACGTATACCGGCGACACCACCATCGCCGAAGGCACGCTACAGCTTGGCAATGGCGGCGGCACGGGCAGTATCACCGGTGACATTGCCGACGACGGCACGCTGGCCTTCGATCGCAACGATACGGCGCTGACGCTGGCCGGCGTGATTTCCGGCACCGGCGTGGTCGACCAGATCGGCAGCGGCACGAGCACCCTGACCGGTGCCAGCAGCTACACCGGCATCACCACCATCAGCGCCGGTACGCTAGCACTGGCTGGCAACGGCTCGATCGCCGCATCCAGCGGCGTGGTGGACAACGCCACGTTCGACATTTCCGCGATCACCACACCCAGCACCTCCATCACCACCTTGTCGGGCAACGGCCTGGTGCAGTTGGGCAGCGCCACTCTGAACCTGAGCGCCGCGCAGGACACCTTTACCGGCACCATTGAGGGGCCGGGCGGGCTAACGGTGTCCGCTGGCACCGAAATCCTGACCGGCAGCAACACCTATACGGGCATGACGACCATCGGCGCCGGCACGTTGCAGCTGGGTGATGGCGGCATGACCGGCAGCGTGACCAGCCCGATCATCGACAACGGCACGCTGGCCATCGATCGTATCAATGCCGCATCGCTTGGCGCCATTTCCGGCACGGGCGGGTTAAACCAGATCGGCAGCGGCACCACCACCCTGACCGGACCCAATACCTACACCGGTGCGACCAACGTCGATGCCGGCACGCTGGTGGCAGGTGCCGATCATGTGTTAAGTGCAGCCTCGAACACTACCGTCGCGGCCGGCGCCACGCTGGATCTGGCCGGTCATGACCAGGAAACCGGTTCGCTGGACAACAGCGGCACCGTGGCTTTGTCGGGCACGGTCGCGGGAACCACGCTGACCGTGCACGGCGACTACACCGGCCATAATGGCGTGCTGCGGATGGGCACGGCATTGGGCGCCGACGCCAGCGTGAGCGATCGCCTGATCATCGATGGTGGCACGGCCAGTGGGCATACCGCGATCCAGCTTGCCAATCTGGGCGGGCTGGGTGCATTGACCAAGGGCGACGGGATTGAACTGGTTGGCGCGATCAACGGTGCTACCACCACCGTGCATACCACGGCCGATGCGTTCGCCCTGGCCGGCGGGCACGTCGATGCCGGCGCGTTCGAATACCGCCTGTATGCGGGCGATGCCAGCGGTGCCGGCGAGAACTGGTATCTGCGCTCGACCGTCGATGCGCCGCCGGTCAATCCGCCGCCGGATGGTGGCGGTACACTGCCATCGAATGCGGGTGGTACCCCACCGACGAGTGGCGGTGGCGTGGTGACCTACCGGCCGGAGGTGGCGTTGTATTCCGCACTTCCCGATGTGTTGCGGCAAGCGGATCTGAGCATGCTGGGCAACCTGCACCGACGCCAGGGTGACGAGAGCCAGCCGGACAATGCCGATGGACAGCGCGCCTGGGCCCGGCTGGTCAGCGAGAATCTGCAGACCCGGCAAAACGGTACCGTCGCACCGTCCACCGATGGCTCGCTGCAAGGCGTTCAGGCCGGCGTGGATCTGCTGCAGAACAGCGGGTTCAGGGCCGGTGTGTATGTCGGCCATCTGCAAGGATCCTCCCGAACCGAAGGTTTCGTCGGTGGCGTCGAGCAAAGCCGGGCCGGTGATCTCGATGTGCGCAATACCTACAGTGGCGCATACGGCACGTATATGAGTCCTGGCGGCTGGTACGCCGATGCCGTGCTCCAATACGGCTGGTACAACGGACGCATTGATGTCGGTGCGGGTCAGCGCGACGATGCCTCGGGCACCGGTGTGCAGGGCTCGCTGGAGCTGGGCAAGGACTATCCGCTGAGCACGCACTGGAGCGTGGAGCCGCAAGCACAGATCAATGTCGACCACATGAATCTGGATAGTCAGACGATTTCGGGCTCCTCCGTGGGCATGCCGTCCGGCAGTACCGTCACGTCGCGCCTGGGTATCCGCCTCAAGGGGGCGTACGCCACCGAACACGGGGAGTTGCAGCAATATGCCCGCGTCAACATCTGGCATGGATCGGCGGGCAGCGACGAGGTGATGTTCGCAGGCCCTGCGGGCAGCACTGACGTGGTGGCGGAGCATGGCTATACCTCCGGAGAGGTCGCTGTGGGTGCCACCTGGACGATCAACCCGCGCTTGAGTGTCTACGGCGAACTGGGCCATATTTTCTCGATGGACAAGATCATCGGCGAGCAGGTCAAGAGCAACCTCACCGGTTCCGCTGGCGTCCGCGTCAACTGGTAAGCAGCGAGGCGAACCGCACCAAAGCAGGTAAAAGGGGGCCGGTAAAAGGGGCGGAGGTTCCCCGGCCCTTTTCCTCGTAAAGCTTGAGTAACTGGCTAATCGTCCGGGTCGAATTGGCAGACAAGTTGAGGGTCTGCCGATCGGGTTCAGCTCGGTGGGAAGGTTCCCGCCCCAAACCATCGCATTGCTTCACGCCTGTACCCCCGCTCGTGTTCGGATCGGGACCTCGTTAAGTACGGAGAACTACGCTAGCACCTGCGCTGCCAGGTCGACGCGGTCAAAGCGCTGCCGAGTTCATCGAAAGGGGCTTGGTGGGTCGCATGGTGGCCGGCGACCGCGCTGCATTAGGGACGTTTTTCCGTCGCCATCACGCTTCGTTTTGTCGTTTCATTTCGCCCTGACGTTGGACCACGACCTCATAGAGGGCGTCATCAATGACACCTTCTGGACCGCATGGCAGCGCGCCGCCGAGTTTCCCGGTGGCTCCCGGGTACCTGAGCACCCCCCGACATCACCGCAAGGGCGTAGAGCGCCTCCTGTTTCGTCGTCGGCCGGTCCATATCACCACCTGAGTCGATTAACTGTATCCCTGCCCTCACCGCCTTCCTACCGGACATCAAGTGTGGCCTTGCCCATGTTGAGACGGGCTAGTTCAACCTAGTTTCTTCGCCAAGTCCTCAGCGCGCGGGTGGTAGTAGCGTTTGAGCTGCCGCAGATCCTTGTGACCGGTGACGCTTGCCAGTTCTATGAGGTTGGGCAGCTTTTCCGCGAGCCGTGAAGTCGCTTCATGCCGCTGGTCGTGGAGGCGCAGGTCGCCGAGATTCGCGCGCGTTCTAGCGCGACGCCACGCCTGCTGAAGTGCGCTCTTGGTGATCGGAAATACCCTGGGCTCATCTTCTTGCCGTGGCAACGATTTCAAAATCGCAACGGCCCGGGACGACAACGGTACAGCGCGAGACTCGCCATTTTTCGTTTCGGGCAAGAAAGCGGTCTGCTGCTTCAGGTCAACGTTTTGCCATAGTAATCGGGAAAACTCCCCTAGGCGCATCGCCGTTTCGATGGCGAACTGAACAGCCGGTTTCACCCACGGATTTCGCGTACCCACACGGTAGTTTCCTGCACGCTTGTCGCCCTTGGTCGGAGCTGCGTGGTCGACCAGTGCCTCCAGCAAGCGCTCTTCCTCGCCCTCTTCCAGTCGCCTGTCCCGTGCCTTGCTAGCGGCCGGCAATCGAATGGCGCTCACCGGGTTCTCTGGTAGCGCGATCAGTAGGTTCTTGCGGACCCACGTAATGAACGAGCTTAGGGTTTGCAACTCGCGCCGTACCGTCCCCGACTGGACGGACTTCAGACGCCCATCACGCCAGCGAATCAGTTCCTCAGCGGTGAGCCCTGACAGCCGAAGGTGACCGAAGTCGGTGATGAAGCGCGCCAGGTGGTAGTGCAGGACCGCCGCCGACTTCATCTTGGCGGCGACCTCACCTTCGTAGCGCGTCAACAGCTCTTTGACCGTTGTGCGTTCGGCTACTCGGAAGTCGCGATGCACGCGGCGGTGAATATTGTTCTCAGTTTGCGCCGCCCATGCCGTGGCCTCTGCTTTGGTACGGAAGGTTGCAGAGCTCTGGCGGCCCCCAGTACGGCGGACCCGTACGCGATAGGTGCCTTCATCGGTCTTTGAGATCGACGCCATTGCAACCCCAGTTGGACGGAATTTGGACGGAATGGCGTACATAATATCCGCAAACCCGCATGGCAGCTACATTATCTTTGACGTTTAGGACGTAGAAGTCGCAGGTTTGAATCCTGTCTCCCCGCCCAACGAATTCTGTTCGTTACAAAAACGCCGGCCTAGCGCCGGCGTTCTTGTGTGTGCGTTTTGTGAGGTTTTTTTGTGGGAGCCGCTTCAGCGGCGATGGGTGCTCGCGGCAACCTGGCCCGCTAGCGCGGGATCGCCGATGAATCGGCTCCTACATGGCTGGGGAAAATTGATACCACGGCTGTAGAAAATCGATGCGGCCAAAACGCAAAACGCCCCAAAAAGGGGCGTCTTGCGTAACTGGCGGAGAGTGAGGGATTCGAACCCTCGATAAGGCTTTTGACCCTATACTCCCTTAGCAGGGGAGCCCCTTCGGCCACTCGGGCAACTCTCCGTGAACGTTCGTTGAGGAACGTGCCTTAACGAGCGAGCAAGGATACTGGTCCTTGCTTCAGCCGTAAAGAGCCTTACTGGTCGTGGTCGTCCCCGGTGTGGCCGGCATGACCGGCATCGCCGCTGGAATCGCCCTCATTCTTGATGCGCTGGTAAATCTCTTCGCGGTGAACCGCGACGTTTTTAGGTGCATTGATACCGATGCGCACCTGGTTACCCTTCACACCCAGAACAGTGACGGTCACCTCGTCGCCGATCATTAGGGTTTCACCGACCCGGCGGGTCAGAATCAGCATGATTGATACTCCATAAAATCAGGTATTGGCTTCCCCACCAACGACAACTCACCCCGAGTGCTTGCCGTCAATGGATCGACGTTTCGACCATCGAAGGCCGAACTGCCTTCCCCGGCTCTAGTTGTGTGTGTCGCTGACCAGCTGTCCTGCCTCTACGATCACGAGGATCGATGCCGAAGAATGCATTCGGCATTCGGATCATACTAGCCGAGCCAAACCAGCGGGCGCAACGCACGGCACCAAAAAAACGCGTGGCGGAGCGCCTTTACAGCATGCCGCCGTTCACGCTGGCTGGTTTCGTTCAGTGCAGCCGGGCTTCGATCCAGCCCGGAATGCCCGCAAGGATCTGCGGGAGCGCCGGCGAGTCCACGCCGCCACCCTGTGCCATGTCCGGGCGACCGCCGCCCTTGCCGTCGATCTGCGACGCGACTTCGGCGACCAGATCGCCCGCCTTGACGCGCCCCAGCGCCGCACCGCCGACGCCCGCCACCAGCGAAACGCGGCCGTCCAGCGCGCCTGCGAGGATGATGGCGCAATCGCCCAGCTGTTGCTTGAGGACGTCTACGCTATCGCGCAGCGACTTGGCGTCGAGACCTTCAAGACGCGCGGCCACAACTTTGATACCGGCAACGTCGACGGCCGAAGTAGCAAGATCCGCCGAGGCGGAACTGGCCGCCTTCGCCTTGAACGATTCGATCTCGCGTTCGAGCTTCTTCTGCTTGTCGAACAGCTGACGAAGTTTCTCGACCACGTCGTCGCCACTGGCTGCGAGCAAACCGGATACCTCACCCAGAACGCGCTCTTCATCGGCGACCCGAGCCAGCGCACCCGCACCCGTCACGGCTTCGATACGGCGCACGCCGGCGGCAACGCCGGACTCCGAGACGATCTTGAACAGGCCGATATCGCCCGTGCGCGACACGTGCGTGCCGCCGCAGAGCTCGGTGGAGAAGTCGCCCATTTTCAGGACACGCACTTCGGCACCGTACTTCTCGCCGAACAGCGCCATCGCGCCGAACTCGATCGCTTCGTCGTAGCCCATGTTGTGGATTTCGGCCTGGTCGTTATGACGCACTTCGTCGTTGACCATGCGCTCGATCAGCGCGAGTTCTTCCGCAGTGACCGGCTTGAAATGCGAGAAGTCGAAACGCAAGCGCTCAGGTGCCACCAGCGAGCCCTTCTGCGAAACGTGGTCACCCAGCACGGTGCGCAGCGCGGCATGCAGCAGATGCGTCGCGGAGTGGTTGAGTACGGTCGCCTGACGCTGCGAGGCATCCACCAAAGCACCCACCACATCACCCTTGTTCAGCGGCGCCGAACCTTGCCAGCTGCCGAAGTGTGCGAAGAACGCGCCACCGACCTTCTGCGTGTCCTGCACCGCGAGGGCACCCGATGTATTGCGGATCATGCCAGTGTCACCCACCTGACCGCCGGATTCCGCGTAGAACGGCGTGCGATCGAGCAGGAGGAAAGCTTCCTCGCCATCGGCGAGATGGTCGACGGCCTTACCATCGCGCACGATGGCGACGACTTTCGCGTCGGCCAACTCGAGCGAGTCGTAACCCGTGAAGACGGTCGGGGACACGGCGCTGGCCACGTCCGCCGGAAGCTGGGCCTTGCTGCCGAAATTACTGGCCGCACGGGCACGCGCGCGCTGCTCGCCCATGGACTGCTCGAAGCCGTCCATGTCCACGCTCATGCCACGCTCACGGGCGATGTCGGCCGTGAGGTCGACCGGGAATCCGTAGGTGTCGTACAGGCGGAAGGCATCGGCACCGGGAATGACATGGCCCGACTTCGCAGCGATGTCGTCGAACAGACGCATGCCGTGCTCGAGGGTCTCGCCGAAGCGGTCTTCCTCGGTCTTCAGCGCCTGCTCCACGAAGGACTGCTTCTTCGCGATATCCGGATAGGCGTCGCCCATCTCGGAAACCAGCGGCGCGACCATCTTCCAGAAGAAATCACCGCGCACGCCCAGCATCCAGCCGTGACGAAGTGCGCGACGGATAATGCGACGGAGCACGTAGCCACGGCCCTCGTTCGACGGCAGCACGCCGTCGACGATGAGGAACGAACAGGCACGGATGTGATCGGCGATGACGCGCAGCGACTTGTTCGAGATATCCGCCGTGCTGGTGAGACGCGAGGCCTCGGCGATCAGGTGGGCGAACAGGTCGATCTCGTAGTTGGAATGCACGTGCTGGAGCACGGCAGCGAGACGCTCCAGGCCCATGCCCGTGTCGACACAGGGCGCGGGAAGCGGCGACAGCGTGCCGTCCGGCGCGCGGTCGAACTGCATGAACACCAGGTTCCAGATCTCGATGTAGCGGTCGCCGTCTTCGTCGGGCGAGCCCGGCGGGCCACCGGCGACGTCCGGACCGTGATCGAAGAAGATTTCCGTACACGGGCCACACGGGCCGGTATCGGCCATCTGCCAGAAGTTGTCGGAAGCAAACGGCGCGCCCTTGTTGTCACCGATGCGGACGATACGGTCCGCCGGCACGCCGACTTCCTTGTTCCAGATGTCGTAGGCCTCGTCGTCCGTGTGATACACGGTGACCCACAGGCGCTCGGCCGGCAGTTTGTAAACCCCGGTGAGCAGTTCCCACGCGTAGCGGATGGCATCGCGCTTGAAGTAGTCACCGAACGACCAGTTGCCCAGCATCTCGAAGAAGGTGTGATGGCGGGCGGTATAGCCCACGGCATCCAGGTCGTTGTGCTTGCCGCCCGCACGCAGGCAGCGCTGGACGTCGGCCGCACGAACGTAACCCGGCTTTTCGCTGCCGAGGAAGACGTTCTTGAAGGGAACCATGCCCGAGTTGGTGAACAACAGGGTGGGATCGTTCGACGGCACCAGCGATGCCGACGGCACGATGGTGTGGTCCTTGGAACGGAAGAAGTCGAGGAAGGTCGAACGGATTTCGGCGGTTTTCATGAGCTATCGTGGCTTGGGAGCTGCGAGACATGTCGCGGAGACGCTCCGTCCAGAATCAAGGCTCGCTGCCTTCAATCGTCGTCGGTGTCTTCCGCATCGGCGTGGGTTAGAACACGTACTGTGGCGGCGGCGAAGCCTCGACGCAAGAGGAATTGCGCCCGTCGCACCCGCTCCGCGGGGTCGGCGGAGGGCCCGCCGTAACGTCGACGCAGCTGACTTGAGGCCAGATCATGCCAATCCACGTCGGCGGACTCGATCAGCCGGCGTATCACGGCGTCGGCAATGCCCTGGCTGCGGAGTTCGGCGCGGATGCGGACTGGCCCGTAACCCTGCCCTATCCGGCTACGCATGAGGGATGCGGCGAAGCGGTCGTCATCCTGATAGCCCTGGTCACCGAGCTGCGCGACGGCATCCGTGGTCTCCTCACGAGCAAAACCGCCACGATCAAGCTTCTGCTTGAGTTCGCGGCGGGAGTGCTCGCGCCGGGCCAGGAGCCCAAGCGCCTTGTCGTACGCGGTACGGGTGGGGCGATCGGCCTTGCCGTCGCCCTGCCCCGTGCCTTTATCAGACTTCCTCAAGCTCGTCTGCCTCGGTCGAGGCTTCGGCCTTCGGACCCGCCTTGACCAGCAGGCGCAAACGCAGCTCGGCGTCCACTTCGTTGGCGATGGCCGGGTTGTCACGCAGGAACTGGCGGACGTTTTCCTTGCCCTGGCCGATGCGGTCGCCCTTGTAGCTGTACCAGGCGCCGGACTTGTCGATCAGGTTCTCGCGCACGCCCAGCTCGATGATCTCGCCTTCGCGCGAAGTACCTTCGCCGTAGAGGATCTCGAATTCGGCCTGGCGGAACGGCGGCGCCACCTTGTTCTTCACGACCTTGACGCGGGTCTCCGAACCGATGACTTCGTCGCCCTTCTTGACCGCGCCGATACGGCGGATGTCGAGACGGACCGAGGCGTAGAACTTCAGCGCGTTACCACCGGTGGTGGTTTCCGGGCTGCCGAACATCACGCCGATTTTCATGCGGATCTGGTTGATGAAGATGACCAGGCAGTTCGTCTTCTTGATGTTGGCGGTGAGCTTGCGCAGTGCCTGGCTCATCAGACGGGCATGCAGGCCGACGTGGGAGTCGCCCATTTCGCCTTCGATTTCCGCCTTGGGGGTGAGCGCGGCGACCGAGTCGATCACGACCATGTCCACGGCGCCGGAGCGCACCAGCATGTCGGCGATCTCGAGGGCCTGCTCACCGGTATCCGGCTGGCTGACCAGCAGGTCGGCCACGTTCACGCCGAGCTTTTCGGCGTAGCTCGGGTCCAGTGCGTGCTCGGCGTCGACGAAGGCGGCCGTGCCGCCCGCGCGCTGGCAGGACGCGATGGCCTGCAGGGTCAGCGTGGTCTTACCCGAGGATTCCGGACCGTAGATTTCGACAACGCGACCACGCGGCAGGCCGCCGATACCGAGAGCGATATCCAGGCCGAGCGAACCGGTCGAGACGGTATCGATCGTATCGTCGGCGCGATCGCCAAGACGCATGACGGCACCCTTGCCGAACTGCTTTTCAATCTGGCCGAGGGCACTCGCCAGCGCCTTGCGCTTATTGTCGTCCATCGTCATATCCGGGTCTCGTGTGTAGGTAAGTATCTTGCCCGACCGTGGTCTCAGGGACTGCGATCCGCAATCACCAAGTGTGCCACAGGGGACGCAGCTCAGCCCCTGAGCTCGGAGGCCATTCCAGCAAGTGCGCGGGCCACCGTCTGTCGGCGAACTGCCTCGCGATCACCCGAAAAGTGGAAGAGTTCGGCACGGGCGTACCCGCCCCGGCGCTTCCAACCAATCCAGACCGTCCCGACCGGTTTATCCGGCGTCCCGCCGGACGGGCCCGCGATACCGGTGACCGCCACGGCGACGCCGGCGCCGTACCTGGCCAGGGCACCCGAGACCATCTCAAGGACGGTCTCCTCGCTGACCGCGCCGGTCCTCTCGAGGGTGCGCGGATTGACTCCGAGCAGGGACTCCTTCGCGCTGTAGCTATAAGTAACGACTCCCGCCTCGAACCACGCCGAGCTGCCGGCCAGATCGGTGAGGGTCTTGGCGATCCAGCCACCGGTGCACGACTCAGCCGTCGCCACCATGACCCGGCGCTCCTGGGCGGCGGTGGCGACGTCCTGGGCCAGCGCCATGAGGTCGGCGTCGGAGGGAATGGTTGCGGAATCCATGGGGGGGGCCTGTGGGGAAAGGGAGAGGTTCTACTCCCGACGATTTGCGATGTCGATGCGATAGCGGTCGTGGCTGAGAATTTTTGAGAAAACTTCTATGCGTGCCTGCGTTGTTGCAGCGGCGCTTCACGGCTATCATGACAACCTACTGGTGCCAATTTAATGCCACTTATAGATTGCCATACATAACTGTCACCGCCTCATCCCACAGCTCGCTTTCACTTCGCGGGAAAAGCACGCGGGCGAAGCCGCGGTCAGGTGGCGATAGGCCCCTACAGCTCGCCATGAGCGAGGGCGACTCATCCGTTGTGGTTCGTTCAGTCACCATCTCTCCGCTCGAGTCACTGGCGCGCCGACCGATGTTCGATCGTCGCTCGCAACACACTGAAAACATCGAGGTGACGCACGCCTGACACGGAGGGATGACAACTTACGGACCGTGGAGCCGTTGCCGAAAATGGTTTCAACGGCAACATTCACGAGCCTTACACAATTACGGCAATTGAGTGCGCCAATGCACACTTGTGCAGTGACGTACGTCGCGCCGAAACGCGTTTCACGCATGTTACATGCCAGAAATGTGTGACAAAGGCCACAAAAACACGCACATGGACCACTAGTCAGAAAATTCTTGTTGCGTTATGTTTACGTCGCGGACCGAGTTCCGCCAAAAGGGGTGGGGATACATAGTCGGTAAGACGCAACTATAAGTGGGCGATGTGCTTATCGCTCCTGAGGCACACGACCATTCTTCGCTGGCACGTTATGCAAGGGCGCATCTGCGCTCGTACAGGATGTTGTATGGATGATTTGCATGTCGCTCGGGGCCGGTTGGCCCGCCGTTCCAGTCAGTTCCAGGGGTATCGCTCAAGCCGCGCGTCTCGCGTGGTGGCACGTCGACAGGCCGCAGCCGATCCGCTCCCCCGGCTCAGCGTCCCTGCCCATTTCGTAGCGCCGTAAACGCGTTCCAGCTTCGCCTTCGGCGATAAGCCGTGATGCCTGCTGCCTACGTTTTCACTTTGCCTTTCGATGACTTACGAGCCAAGCGTGAATAGAACCCTGAATCCCCTCGCCCTCGGCCTTGTTTCCGCACTCGCCATGCTCCTTTCCGCTTGCAGCACGCCCGCGGCGAAGGACTTCGGCGGCAGCTGGAAGCCGGTCAATCGCTACGACGACAAGACCGTCGAGATTCCCCTCGCCGTGCCTTACACCTATTACGCGGCGCCGATGGATGCCACGTTGAAAACAATGCTGACGCGGTGGACCAGTGACACCGGCATGAAGCTGTCGTATCGCCTAAGGTCGGATTTCACCCTTTCGAAGGGTACGTCACAGATTCACACCTCCGAGCTTCGCGACGCAGCTGCGCAGCTGAGCAAGACGTACGCACAGCAAGGCGTGGCGGTCATCGTCGATGGACCTACGCTCGTGATCGAAGAAGTGAGTGCCGTCACAACTGCGCCGCCGGTGGCGAACGGGGGACCGGGACCGGCCCCCACCACGCCAGCACCTGCTTCGGCCGAGAACACCGCCGCGAGTGCGGATACGAAGTAACAACCGCACTTTCGTGCCGCGACAATCAAGGCAGCCTTTCGCACATGCTCAAGAAAAAACAGTCGCCAAAGATCGACGCTACCGTTTCGCAGTCGGTGAGCTTCGAGGTAACAGTCATGGATCAGGCGCGACTAAGCGCTCGCCGGGCATGGATCGTCACCTATTGCTCGGTGGCCCTGACAATCATGATGGGCGGCATTATTTTCTACATGATGCCGCTCAAGGAAAAGATTCCGTTCGTCGTCCTTGTCGATCCCTACTCCGGCACGAGTTCCATTTCACGACTGCGCGATGACGTGCTTGATCAGCGCATCACTTCGAGCGAATCGGTGAATCGCAGCAATATCGCACACTTCGTTCTTGCCCGCGAAGCATACGACCTTGCTATCACGAACATGCGGGACTGGCCGACGGTGATGACGATGGCAGCACCCGATGTCGCCGGCCCCTATATGCGGCTTCACTCCGCAGGCAACGAAAACAGTCCGTTCAAGACGTACGGCAAAGTTAAGGCAATCCGCGTAAAGATTCTCAGCATCGTACTGATCGGCGGTGGCCAGGGGGGAACGCCGAAGGGTGCGACGGTGCGTTTCCAACGCACGGTTTACGACAAGACCACCGGTGCGGCGACCCCGCTGGATAGCAAGATCGCCACGATGGAATTTGTCTACAAGGCGAACCTCCGCATGGACGACCAGAGTCGTGTAGAGAATCCGCTGGGCTTCCAGGTCACTAGCTACCGCGTCGACAACGACTTCGGATCAGCGCCTCCGGTGGAAGTACCCACCAATGTGGATCCTGCCGCGCCACCAGCGGCCGCTGCGCCGACGGCAACGCTGGATCCGGACGACATGCCCGCTCCCGTCAACGGCCAGGCAGTTCCTCCCGTGCAGCCTTCGGCGGTCATCCAAAGCTCGGCCATCCCCGCATCACCCATACCGCTGGAATCCTCGTATCCGGCACCCCAGCCCGCGGGCGCCACCGGCCCCGCGTCAACCAACGCCGCACCTGCGGCCCGTTCCGCCCGTAGCGCCGCCAATGGAGGGCGCCGTTGATGAACCGATCAAGCAAGCTGAGGCTCCTAACCGCGATCAGCGCGACCGTTTTCTGCGCAATGCCGTTTGCGATGGCCGAGAGTGCACCAACCGCGGCAATGCCCTCGCAGGGCATCCCATCTGGGCAGGCGACGGTACAGCCCTACGAATATCAGCCTGACCACATCTACCAAGTGCGTACCGGCCTGGGCATCACGACGCAGATCGAATTGAGTCCCAATGAGAAAATTCTCGACTACAGCACCGGTTTCAGCACAGGCTGGGATTTAACGCGCAGAGACAACGTTTTCTACGTCAAACCGAAGAACGTCGACGTTGATACGAACATGATGATTCGTACCGCAACGCACTCATACATCTTCGAATTGAAAGTGGTCGCCACCGACTGGAAAACGCTGGACCAGGCCCGTCGAGCAGGTGTCCAGTACAAGGTCACCTTCACCTATCCATCCGACACCAGCTTCATGGCCGAGACGAAGAAGGTCGAGGAAACGCCGGCACTGGACACCGCACTGGTAAAGGGACGCGACTACAACTTCGACTACGACTACGCGAAGCAGAGAAAGACGGCCCCCTGGCTGGTTCCTGTCAACGTCTACGACGATGGCCGCTTCACCTACATCAAGATGCCTGACCTGAAGCAGTTTCCGACAGGCAACTTCCCAACGGTCTACATGCGAGAAAAGGAACACGGAGAGGATTCGGTCGTAAATACGACGGTCGAGGGCAACACGATCATCGTCCACGGCACGTACGCCTATCTTGTAATTCGTCACGACAACAATGTCGTGGGCCTGCGAAGGAACACCAAGAAGTGAGCCCGAACACTCCTCATCATCCGGACGACGAGTCCGCTGGCGACCACACTCCGCCGCAGGATTATCGTGCCGACCAGCGCGATCCATTGGCGGGCAATCCTTATGCTTCGCAGGCTCGCCAGCCGCAGCCTGATCTCGACAGAGATGCTCCGCAACTGACTTCGAGCGACATGCGACGCATGAATCGTCGAGCACTCGGCCTGCTTGCGAGCATCGCGCTACTGCTGGTCGTCATTGGCGTCTGGGCCTTCAGTGGACTGGGCGGCGAAAAGCAGAAGCCCAAAGTACGGGAAGAAACGGTGACCGTTCCCGATGCGCCGATGACGCAGGGACCGCCGGCACCTTCTGTCCCAACTGCGCAACCACGAGTGGCAGCACCGATCGCACTGGCGGCGCCACCGGTTCCACGTGAACCCGACCGAGAGACGACTGAACCCGCGCGCCCACAGGGCCCCACCCTCCTCGAACGCCGGATCGCCGCATCGGGCCAGGGAGCCACTGGTGTTGCGAGTGGCGGATACGGTGGCCCAGGGAATCCCGCGAATCCAATGAGCGGCTACATTTTGCCGGACCCCAACGGCAATGCACCGGCGCTCCAGCCCCGGATGAGCAGCAACAACAATCTCGCCTACACGGCGGGCGCCCTTCCGGACGTGTCCAGCGCTTCGCCGCTGACGCACCCGGATACGCTCATGCTACGTGGCACCTTCATTCGCTGCGTGCTGGAGACCCGCATCATCACCGACATACCAGGTTTTACGTCCTGCGTCGTGACGGAGCCGGTCTATTCATTTACTGGTAAGCGCCTACTCCTGCCCAAGGGCTCGAAGGTCATGGGCAAGTACGACATGGAACCGGATGGCCCGCGCGTGGCGGTGATCTGGGATCGCATCGTCACGCCGACCGGTATCGACGTGAACATGGCCAGCCCTGGTATCGACACTCTCGGCGGCGCCGGTCATCCGGGTTACTACAACGCTCACTGGGGTAGCCGCATTGGCTCGGCTTTGCTCATCAGCCTCCTCAGCGATGCCTTCAAGTACGAAGCCGCCGAGCACGGGCCGAAGTCGACGACGATATCCAACGGCGTCGTCACCCAGACCCCGTTTGAGAGCAACACAGCAGCTACCATCCAGCAGCTGGCCAACCAGGCTGTGCAGCGAGCGGCAAATCGCCCCGCCACCGTGACGATCAATCAGGGCACAGTGCTTGCCATCTACGTGGCGAAAGACGTGGACTTCGCCGGCGTCGTGGCGAGGTATTGAGAACAGCATGAGCGAGAGCGCACTGGCCGCCGTCGGCAATGACTTCCTGGACTACCAGTACGAAGTACTGGGCGTGAAGGATTTCCTTGCGGCACCGGACGTCACCGAGATCTGCATCAACCGCCCCGGCGAGCTCTATCTCGAGCGCCGCGGCGGTTGGCAGCGCGTGGATGTTCCATCGCTCACCTATGAACGCGCTCGCCAGTTTTGTACGGCCGTGGTCAACGAGAGCAACACTGGCCAGCGCATCACGGATACGGATCCTGTTGTATCGCTGACGTTCCCAACGGGTCAGCGTGCACAGTTCGTCATTCCTCCGGCATGTGAGGCTGGTCGCGTCTCCATCACGATTCGCCTGCCGTCGAAGCAGACGCGCACTCTGGCGCAATACGGTGCAGACGGCTTCTTCGACGAGATCCTCGAAGGCGCGAACACTATCTCACAGGCCGACAAGGAACTTCTCGAGCTACGCGCGGAGCGCCGCTATGCGGATTTCTTCCGCCATGCCGTGCTCAACAAGAAGAACATCGTTGTCGCAGGCGCGACCGGCAGCGGCAAGACCACGTTTATGAAATCACTCGTTCACCACATCCCAGAGGACGAGCGCCTGGTCACGATCGAAGACGCGCGGGAACTGTTCATCGATCAGCCGAATGTTGTCCATCTGCTCTATTCCAAGGGTGGGCAAAGCATGAGCAACGTCACGGCCAAGAGCTGCATGGAGGCCTGCCTCCGCATGAAGCCCGACCGGATCATCCTGGCTGAGCTACGCGGCGACGAGTCGTTCTACTTCATCCGTAATTGCGCATCAGGGCACCCGGGTTCGATCACAAGCTGCCATGCGGGCAGTGTTGAACAGACCTGGGACCAGCTCGCGCTCATGGTCAAGGCATCCACGGAAGGCGCCGGACTGGAGTTCGCCACGATCAAACGGCTCTTGATGCTGACGATCGACATCGTTGTCCACATCAAGGCGCACGCAGGCCGGCGGTACATCACCGGCATCGATTTCGATCCCGCTCGCGTCCTAGGCGCGAGCGGAGGGTAACTCTCGAGCGCATCGGTCATCAGACAGGAGTTGTAAGGTGGTACCAGGATTGGAAATGATGAGTTGCCCGAACCTTGCCGTCCCGGCGGAGGTGATGCAACACGTCGTCAATGTCGAATCGAGCCGCAACCCCTATGCCATCGGCGTCGTAGGTGGCCAGCTGGTGCGCCAACCGCAGAACCTCCCCGAGGCGGTGGCCACGGTGCACATGCTCGAAGACAAGGGCTACAACTACTCACTCGGCATCGCCCAGATCAACCGGACGAACTTCGGCCGTTATGGCCTGGACACCTTTGAGAAGGCGTTCGAGTACTGCCCAAATATGGTCGCGGGATCGCGAATCCTCGCTCAGTGCTATGCAAGTGCTGGCAAGGACTGGGGAAAGGCATTCAGTTGCTATTACTCCGGCAACTTCACCACTGGCTACCAGCACGGGTATGTGCAGCGCGTGTTCGACTCGATGACACGAAGCGGATCGACCGCTGCAGTGCGTGCCATTCCCCTGATGGCGCGCGCGCCCGTCCGGATCATAAGCGTTGGTAAGGGCGTCACCAGTGTCACCGCGGATAGCCCCGCCTACCGGGTAGCGATGCGCAGCATCCTGGACGCCACCGTTGGTGCAGCGGTTACCCCCATCGTCGCTGCAGCGACGGGCGGCGGTGGTGCGTACAGCCAGACGGCCTTTGCGACGCAGGATTCGCAGCCCCCGAATCCCTACGCGCAGGGCGCCCTGCCCGGCGCCGTGCCCGGCACAAATCCCGCCTTGGTCAACACGCCGCAACCGCTTCCCGGTCCGATCCCGACTGACCCGGCCACCGCTGCCTTGATGCGACAGATCGGTGCGCAACTCCCGCAGAACGTCCCACAACCGTCGGGGCGGATCCGGACCGATCCCGGTACGGCGGCCGTGATGTCACAGATAGGTGTGTCAGCGTCGTCTCCAGGCGGCAACGAACCACTACCCCAGCCCACGGGGACCAACGACGTCTTCGTTCCCCAGGTTCGTGGCCCAAACGATCCGGTACAAGGCGTCGCCCCGCAGGCAACCCCGGCGCCGCAGCGACCAGTAACGGACAACGCCGACCTACGCAACGGAGGTACCGACGGTGCCTTCGTATTCTGACTTGCAGGCTCGTGCCGGAAGGATACCGGGCGGCGCCACAGCACCGTTGGCTGCGCGGACCGCAGCTTTCCAAACATGGACGGCACGTGATGGCCGTCTGTTTTCGATTCAACCGTAACGAAGGAACCGAAAGATGTCCCTGTCTACCCTCAGCACCACCATCGCGAAGTCCAGGCACCCGCTCCTGAATACGGTCGCCCTCTTTGCGGTGCTCACCCTCTGCCTCATGCCCGAGCTAGCGTTCGCCCAGAACACGCAAGACAAGGTCTGCGGGTTCTTCTCGAGCATCAAGGGCATCCTCAATGCCGCATCCATCGTCGTCGTCACTGTCGCGGTGATCTTCTCCGGATACCAGATCGCCTTCGCGCACAAGCGGATCTCCGACGTAACGCCGGCCCTGATCGGTGGCGTACTCATCGGAGCAGCTGCCCAGATCGCCAAGACGGTTGTCGGCAACGACACCACCCAGACGAGCGGATCCTGCCAGGACACAGGCAGCACCGGCGTCAGCATGGCCATCGACGCCATGAATGCCGCCATGCACTTTCTGCACTTCCATGCATAGGAATGCATTGTTCCGCGGTTGCACGCGCCCGCCCATGTTCATGGGCGTGCCCTACGTCCCGTTCTTCATGGGTGCGGGCTCGTGCCTCCTTCTGGCCATGTATTTCAACTATTTTTTCCTTCTCCTGATCCCCGTTGTCATTTTCATCATGCGCATAATGGCGAAGCGCGACGAGATGATCTTCCGTCTTCTCGGGCTTCGTTTTCAGTTCAAGACGCGGGTCAGGAACGTCCCGGACCACGACGGCATGTGGGTCTTCACGCCCAATAACTATCGAGACCCTTCACGGGGCAAACGCAAGAAATAGGTATCCCGCCCTGGCATCCATGCCAGGGCCTTTTGAGCTTCCAACGGTATCGCCAACATGTTCACGCCCGACGCACCCATCTCCGCCCACATCACGCTTTCGAGCCACGTCTCGCCGACCGTCGTCAAGACGACCGGCGGTGATTACCTGCTCGTATGGCGGCTGGATGGTCTGCCCTTCGTCGGGCGTGAAGAATGGGAGATCGAACACCGCCACAACAGCTTCAACCGAATGCTGCAGACGCTACGAGCGCCCGACTACACCAACGTGGCGTTCTGGGTCCACGATATTCGTCGCCGTCGCCCGATCCGCGACAGCTCGAAGTTCGACCAGGCTTTCAACCAGAGCCTCTCAAATGACTATTACACGTCGTTGTCGGGCCAGAAGCTGATGCAGAACGAGCTCTATCTGACGATGATCTATCGTCCCGTGGTCGAAGGTAAGCGCTGGGTAGAAAAAAGCGCCGATATCGAACGCCTTGAGCAGGAACAGGCTCAGGCGATTACGAAGATCCTCGAACTCGCAGGTAACGTCGAAGCCGTCCTAAAGGACTACGCCCCTTATCGACTTGGTCTGTACGAGGCGTCGAATGGCGTTGTCTTCTCTGAAATCCTCGAAGTCTTCGGCTACATCCTGAATCGCCTCGATGAGCCCGTGCCGGCTTTGAAAGCGCCCATCTACGACTATCTCCCTGTCAGCCGGCAGCGCTTCTCGGCCAAGACCGGGGACTTTGTCCTAACGACGCCCGACGGGAAAAATCACTTTGGCGCCATCTTGAATCTGAAGGAGTATGTCGAAAGCACGTACCCCGGCATCCTGAACGGTCTGAAGTACCTCGATTTCGAGTACGTCATCACTCACTCATTTACGCCCATGGGAAGGCAGGTCGCGTTGACCGCGCTGGACCGGACCAAGGGCATGATGGTTTCGTCAGGCGACAAAGCGGTCAGCCAGATTATCGAACTCGACCACGCCATGGACCAACTTGCCTCGGGCAACTTCGTTCTGGGCGAGTATCACTTCACCATCGCGATCTACGCACAAAGCCAGGAAGCCCTCTCCCAGCAAATTGCCTCCACCCGTGCGGAGCTGTCCAATGCCGGCTTTGTCACGGTAAAGGAAGACCTCGCTGTTACCGCCGCGTTCTACGCACAGTTCCCCTGCAACTGGAAGTACCGCACCCGACTGGCCAATGTCAGCTCCCTGAACTTCCTTGGCCTGAGCCCGCTGCACAACTTCGCGACAGGCAAGAAGGAGAATAACCCGTGGGGAAACTGCGTCACCACGCTCCAGACGACCAATGGCCAGCCGTACTACTTCAACTTCCATGCCACGCATCCAGCGGAGAACTCACTCGGTGAGAAAGCCATCGCAAACACGATGGTGATCGGTAAGTCGGGTACGGGCAAGACGGCGCTCATCAACTTTCTGCTCAGCCAGGTACAGAAGCTCGATCCGTCGCCGACCATCTTCTTCTTCGATAAAGATCGCGGCGCGGAGATCTTCGTACGTGCTTGCGGCGGGAATTACCTGGCCTTGGAGAACGGCAAGCCCACGGGCTTCAACCCCTTCCAGTGCGAACGAAACGAAGAGAACGTCCAGTTCCTCGGAAACCTGATCAAGGTGCTTGCGGGAAAGAGTGTCTACAGCTCGCGCGAGGAGGAAGACATCTTCCGCGCCGTTGAGAACATGTTGGATACTCCGATGCACCTTCGAAGCATGACCAACTTTCAGAAGGGCCTACCCAACCTGGGGGACGACGGCCTTTTCATACGCATGCGCAAGTGGACGTCCGGAAATTCGCTCGGCTGGGTCTTCGATAACCCGCGCGACACCGTGGACCTCACGAAGGCCAATATCATCGGCTTCGACTACACAGACATCATCGACAACCCAGAGGTGCGTGCGCCGGTCATCAACTATCTCCTGCATCGTCTGGAGTATCTGATCGACGGCCGTCGCCTGATCTACGTCATGGACGAGTTCTGGAAGATCCTCGATGGCAAGGGTGGTCTCAAGGAATTCGCCAAGAACAAACAGAAGACCATTCGTAAGCAGAACGGCATGGGCATTTTCGCGACACAAAGTCCCGAGGATGCCCTGGCGAGCGACATCTCGGCCGCTCTCATCGAGCAGACGGCCACGATGATTCTCTTGCCGAACCCGAATGCCAGCCGCGAAGACTACGTTGACGGCCTCAAGCTGACGGAAGCGGAATACCAGGTCGTCGTCAGCCTGGACGAGCGCTCACGCTGCTTTCTTGTGAAGCAAGGCCACGCGTCTGCGGTCTGCCAACTCAATCTCCGCGGCCTTGATAACGCTCTGGCCGTGATCTCTGCGTCCACCGACAACATCGAGATCATGCACGAGATTCTCCAGGCGACCGCCGAGACCGAAGGTGTCTCTACCGATGACCTTCGCCCTGAGCAGTGGCTCGAAGCATTCTACGAAAACCGAAAGGGGAGCGGCAAAGGAAATCCGTCGCCCCGACCCACACCCACGTCATCCAAGCGTGTTGCGTGACCCCCAGCCGACCGCATCTGGAAGAAACCTCATGAAGATAGAGTCAAACACCGCGAAGCTCCGCCATCACGCCTTAAGGGCGATCATCGCTGCGGCTCTCACGGTCGCATCGGCGACTCATGTCGAGCCCGCGCGGGCCACCGGGTTTCCCGTCATCGACATCGCGGCAATCACCAACGCCCTGCAGAACTATGGCGAGCAAATCGCTCGTTGGGGCGAGACCGTGAAGCATTACACGGATGTCATGGATCATTACGCCGCTCAGGCCGCCTTCTGGCAGCAGCAGCTTAACAAGCTAAGGGCGCTCGACCTCGATCTATTCACCATCGAACAAGATTTCAAAGTCGTCGACGCCGACTACGGCGTGGAAGAGATGTGTCCTGGCGCTTCGCCGACGAGCATCGTCGACAGTGTCACCTCTGCCCTTGCGTCGGCCATCAACCCGGATGGCGACGTGGTGGGCGAACAGCAGAAGATCTGCGTAAAAATGGTCCGAACGAAGAACAGAAAGTACAACGACACGGTTGCCTATCTCGGGTCGCTTCGGATGGACACGGATAATTTCCTGCAGATCACCGCCAAGCGACTCGCGGAGCTCGGAAACTCCCCCGGGAACACCCAGGGCCTCACCCTCGAGACCCAACGCTACTCCAGCAACATGCAGCTGGCAAAAGACAAATGGCAGACCGCCATGGCGCAGTACGACATACAGCTGGGCCTGCTCGCGCAGCAACAGACGGTACTTAGCAAGCGCGCGATGAGCGGCAAGCCGAGCATCTGGGGCACCTTGGTCAACACTGCCGCGCTCCAGGGCGCGCTGAGCATCAACAAATAACGAACGGAACCATAGCGCGTGTGACATCGCGCATTACCACGACGCGCTACCAGTGCGTCAACGGGATAAGGGAACATGCAGGACGTTACCGCGTATCTTTACTATCGACTCATATACAACTTTCTTAGCAATAAGATTGAGACGTTCGGTTTGGCGATGATGGGTCGAGTTGCCGGATGGGTTAGCGCTGTAGCGCTGATCCTTGTCACGATTTGGATCCTTGTTCAGGGGTATCGCGTACTCACAGGTCAGATGCGCGAGCCGCTTATGGGCCTCGTGATTAGCATGGGACGAATCGTCGTGATCGTCGGTGCTGCGACGACCATGGGATTTGCCGGAACCGACCTGCACACGTTCCTAACCAATACCCTCGACAAGCAGGTGCATCAGCTATTCACGGGTACTGAGAATGAAACGACCTCCGATGCTATCGACAAGAACCTAGCCTGGACGCAGCTTGCGCTCGGCGCCATCAGTGCCGTTCAGGTCGTACCGGGCGACCAGGAATCACAGGACGCCAAGTCCCGTGCCGAGCTTCTTGCCGCCTTTGGCACCGCCAGCCCGCCGATGGCTGCGGGCGCAATGCTGCTGCTCTATCAGTTCGCGATCGCCCTCTTTATCGGCCTTGGGCCACTATTCATCCTGTGCTTGATATTCGAACAGACTAAGAGCCTGTTCAGTCGCTGGCTCATGTATGGCATAGGTACGATCTTCTCCATGGCGTTACTCAGTGTTGTGGCCAGCATGGTCCTCGATCTGATGATTGCGGTGAACGAAGCTATCTGGGGCGCGAAGATTGCGAATAAGCTCTTGGGGACCGACGCTGAGGGCCTCAGTACGCTCGCACTGCAGCAGGGTGGCATTGGCCTCCTACTTACTACCCTTATTATTTCCGTGCCGCCTATGGCTGCCATGTTCTTCCAGGGCACGTTGGGCGGCTTCTCGCCGTACTCGGTGTTTTCTGGGGGAGCCCAACGACCCGGACCGCAGGGGCAGCCACCGGGATCGTGGGGAACACACACGCTTCCTGCGACAACCCCAACCGGCGACACGGGCATGACTCGAGTGCAAAACTTCGCTGCGAGAGGGCCGACGGCAAGCCAAGCCTCAACGCGGGATGAAATCAAGCCAGCGCCCGCTCCGTAGTAAAGGAAGCAACATGATTCAAGTAATTCGGTCCATTTCGCTATTGCTGTTACTCGTCGCCTCGATCGCAGCGCGCGCTCAAGCTGGCTGCCCGCCTGGCCAATACCCAATCTCCGGCCCAGGGTGGAGCTATTGCGCACCCGTACCAGGATACGACTCGGCGAATGGCCAATCAGCAGCACCCCGCGCGCAGAACAAGTGGCTCTCGCTAGCAATCGATCCCGCGAAGGGAATTCTTGGCGCCGCGGTTAGCACCGTTTCCCAAAGCGAATCTGAAAGGGCCGCGACGAAGGAGTGCGCTCGTCAAGGCGGCACCGCGTGTACCGTCGACATCACGCAGATAAATGGGTGTGTGGCGATGGTCACCGGTAAGGATTTCTTGAATACAAGAGGAGGCGCGACTAAGAACGAAGCGGTTCAAAAGTCGATGGCTGCATGTGAAGCCAAGGACAGTCAGTGCACTGTTTACTATTCTGCGTGTGAGCTGCCGACCCAAGTCAAATGAAAAATCTCGCAGACAACGTTGATCATCTCGGTGCCGATGGCTGCGATGTTCTTCGAGGGCACGCTGGGCGGCTTCTCGTCGTACTCGGTGTTCTCTGGTGGCGCTCAGCGGCCTGGGCCGCAAGGGCAGCCGCCTGGGTCTTGGGGTGGTGGTGCCTCGCCGATTGTTGCCGCCCCCAACGGTCAGCGGATTACCGAGGGCGGTGGCGGGGGATTTAACGGCCGGACATCGTCTAGTCCGCACGTCCCGCAGCCCGATGTAACGAAACGCTAGCTAGGAGGAATTGACTACAGCCATGAAGAATGTATTGCTAGCTCTGTCCCTACTCATTTCTTGCGCGATGCCGCTTTCGCTGTTCGCCCAGGGCTGCCCTCCTGGACAGTATCCGGTCGTCGGCCAAGGCTGGAATTATTGCGCCCCCGTCCCTGGTGATGAACAAGAGCAGGCCCCGACGCCGCAACAGACAGGCCCCATTGGAAGAACGTTTGGCAGTCGACTGCCGTCGACAACGGTACCGGAACGCTAGGTACAGCGACCGGACGGCGCTCTGCAAAGGATACCGAGCGAGGTGCCCTCGAAGACTGCAAAGACAAGGGAGGAGTCGACTGTAAAGTCTAGGTTTCGATGGTTAACGGATGTATCGCGATGGTCGTGGGAGACAAGTTGTTCAACGTCACGGGAGGTGCGACCGAGCCACAAGCAGTCAGCGAGGCAACGGCGAAATGCAAGGCGAAAAACAGTACGTGCCGTGTGTACTACTCCCACTGCGACTATCCGATTCGCATTCAGTAACTTGATGGTTCACCTTGCCATATGCCCGATGTCGTCTGGGACCGCAGGGGCAACCTCCGGGATCTTGGAGTGGAGGGTCGCTGCCCGACGTGTCCGGCACTCGCCATCAAAATGCGGCCGACATTGGCAACGGCGCCTAGCCGAGATTATGAATTTCAGGGCCGGAAAGACGCAGGAGGAGACAAGAAAGCTATGGATCTCTGTAACAACAAGGGCACAAACTGTGCCGTGTAATAAGCAGCGTGGAGTACAGCTGTTCGTGCGCTTTGGAATGCTTGAAAGTCTCGTCGCACCACGGCGCGCTCGCTTGCGAGCGACCCGGGGAATGCATGTCTGTAAAGATAAACGCACGGGAGTCTTTGATTGCAGGCATGGCAGGTCCGTCGCGATGCGTAACGCACTCCGCTTGCTCGTCCTCGCCTGTCTTGGCTGCACTGCGACTGCGCGTGCGCAGAGCTCCAACCCCTATGCGATACCCCATAGCCACCCAGCTGCCATCGCTGATGTCAAAGCAGACGCCATGGACGACCTGACAGCTTTTGCGACCGATGGCGCAAAGGTCCTCGAGTCGATCAGGGGCGATCTGACCGCGGAGGGACGCTCCGACGTGTTGCTCGTGCTGGATCCTCCGGCGACGGCCACGGAGAAACTGGGCGAGGGCCCATCTCGCCGCGTCGTTCTCCTCGTGCGGGACGCGGCAGGTCAGCTCCACAGGGCGTCCGAGAACGACCGCATTGTCCCCTGCTCGCGCTGCGGCGGCCTGGCTGGTGACCCCTATGCGTACTCACGCATCGGCAAGGGGCAGTTCACGATCGTCATCGGCGGCGGCAGCCGCGAACGCTGGACGGATGAGTACACCTTCACATACGTAGGTGCTAAAAATGACTGGTTCGTCTCGTCTGTGGTGCGCAAGGTCATGGATACGGACACCGACAAGGAAAAATACGTCCACCTGACCGCGAAGGAGCTCGGCACGGTGTCGTTCGCGGATTTCGATCCGGGCAAGGTCCCGGAAGTGACACTACCCTGAGGCACAGCTAGCAACACCCCGCCCGGATGGCGGGATCGGCCAGCAGGAGGCAAAGCCACCCCGAAAATCAAACAGGAGTTACACATGACGATTGACCGTTCCAAGCCGGTGCATGCCAGCGACGCGCCCCTGCGCGCATCTCGCCGAATGAGCAAGCTCCTGCTCGCGGGTGTCCTGGCTACTCAGTTGGCTGTCCTACCCCTCCTCGGGCACGCGTCCGAGGCCGTCCCTGTTGCGACCAAGCTGCCGGCCGCGGCGAAGCTACCGAAGGGTTTCACCGCATACGGCTCGACGCCGATCGAGGGCGGCGAATGTGTCGCCGGAGACGCCACCAGGGAAGGCCTTGACGGTCGCGCCTTCGTCTACTTCAAGGATGCCAAGACACAGCAGCCGCGCTGGATCACGGCCATTCCGCTGCCCTCGGACTGGTACCAGAATCGCGCCACGCACTGTTTCGCGATGGGTGGCTCGCTATTCGTTCTTGTGCAGAGCGATACCAGCCAGCGAACATCGATCTCGCAGACGCTGCTCAACGTGGTGGAGCTTTCCCCCACGACCGGGAAGATCGTCGCGAACCAGGATGCGGACGTTCCCGGCGTGGACGCTGGTTACTCGTCGTGGGTCGACAAGGGTAACGAGGGTTTTCATGAGGAAAAAGGTCAGATCAAGATCTCCGGCCAGTACTTCCTCATGAGCGATCCCAATAAGCGGATTCCGTTCACGGTGACCCTCCCCGCTCATGCGTCGAAGTAACCACAAGGACCGTAGCCATGACGACACCACAACAACAATTCATTGCCGACATCTATCCTGCCGTACGTAAGGTTGCCGACGAAACCGGCGTCTCGGCGGAACTCCTTCTCGCACAAGCCGCGGCGGAGACGGGTTGGGGCCAGAAGGTTCTGCACGGCACGAACAACCTCTACAACATCAAGGCTGACTCCGGCTGGCACGGCGAGTCGAAGACATTCGAAGTGCCGGAATTCAGGAACCGGCACAAGGTCATGGAGGACGCGAAATTCCGCGTCTACGACTCGTACGAGGACTCGATCAAGGATCGGATCAAGTTCGTCCAGGAGAATCCCACGTACGCCAAGCACGGGCTTCTCGATCCCGGCGTGAAAGGCGACCTTGTCAAGGAAGCTCAGGCTCTGCAGGCCGCCGGCTACGCCACCGACCCGGACTACGCCAAGAATCTAATCGACATTGCTAACGGGCCGACCATGCGCAAGGGCATCGCCCTGGCAGAAGGTCGCGCGGAGCCCGAACACGTCCAGGGTCGAGGCAAGGCGCATGGGCCGACTCATGGACAGACACAGCTGCAGGGCGACCATCTCCGCAAGGGTGGCGAAGGCACCCACGTGACTGAACTCCAGACGTCACTGCAGAAGCTAGGCTACACCAGTCCCGACGGTACGCCCTTGGGCACCGACGGCAAGTTCGGCGGGAACACCGAACTAGCGCTGAGAGCCTTCCAGCGCGACCACCAACTCAAGGACGATGGCGTCGCCGGCCCCAAGACGCTGGACGCCCTGAAGGAAGCCCAACAGAGGCCAACGACTACCACCCTTGCCGATCCAAAACACCAGGCACACGGCATGTATTCGCAGGCGGAGGCTGGCGTGCACCGCATAGATCGCGAGCATGGCCGGGAGCCGACGCTACAGAGCGGCCAGCTGGCAGGTTCGTTGACGGCATCCGCGGTGACCGCACAGATGAGCCGCATCGATCACGTGGTGCTCAACGACGATGCCAGCAAACTCTATGCGGTGCAGGGGGATCTGAACTCCCCGTTCAAGTCGTTCGCCGAAGTCGATGTGCTACGCGGATTGAATACCCCGTTGGCGCAGAGCACACAGGTCGCCGATGAGCAGCTTTCCCGCACCGCTGTGCAGGAACAGTCGCAGCAGGTGGCGCAGCCCGCACAACAGCAGCCACAGCCCCACGCGCCGCACGTCGCAGGACCAAGCCACTGATCCATCTTTAACGGCTTCCGCCACGGACGGCGGATTTGCCAAGCCAGGGGACGCATCAAAGCAAGTGAGTCAACCAGGAGCTACACATGGCGATTGATCGTGAAACCCAGGTATTGACCGACGCTACGGCGGCGGGCATGACCAACCCGAGGGAGCTGGCCAACTTCATGGCCCAGGTCACTCATGAATCCAACGGGCTCAACCGGCTCGAGGAGAGCTTTCGCTATACGCGAAATATCTCGCAGATTCCCGTCCAGTCGGCGTGGCGCGAAGGCCCCGACACGCTGGACGCAGCGCGCAAGCAGGCCCTGATGGGCAAGCCCGAACAGCTCGCGGAACTGATGTATGGCGGCCGCAACGGCAACAACGAACCGGGTGACGGCTGGAAGTACCACGGCCGTGGCTACATTCAACTCACCGGCAAGGATAACTATCGCGCCGCCGGCGAAGCGCTCGACCTGGATCTGGTCAAGCATCCGGAGCTGGCGGCCGACCCGCAGCACGCATCGAAGATCGCCGTCTGGTACTGGGAGAACCGTGTACCGGAAAGCGCCAGGGACGACGTCCGTGCGGCGACCAAAGCCGTCAACGGCAAGTACAACGGCCTGGAAGATCGCGAGCACCGTTTCGAGGACTGGAAGCAACGCCTCACACCCGAGGTGATGCATCGCCTCGCCGAGGGCCATGTCGGCCAGCCGCAGCCCGTGCATCCGACACACGACGCGGACAAGGCCGCCCTGCTCAAGGAGGGCGCTAGCGGCGAAGACGTCCGCCTGCTCCAGGGTAGCCTCGCCCGACTTGGCTACACCGATGGACATCACGGCGAACTCCACACCGACGGCACGTTCGGTCCAGGCACGCGTGCCGCGGTCGAAGCGTTCCAGCGCGATCATCACCTGCCAGCCGACGGCGTGGCAGGCCCACGCACGATGGAGGCCATCGCTCAGGCCAAGCACCAGGACGCCATCCAGCGTGCTGCGCAGTCGGGACGGTTGGACAGTCCCATGCACCCGGACCACGCGATGTACGAACAGGCGCGTACCGCTGTGCACGCGCTGGATGCGCAGGTCGGCCGCACACCCGACAAGCAGAGCGACCAGCTCGCCGGCGCCGTCACCGCCGAAGCGAAACGCCAGGGTCTGACGAAGATTGATCACGTCGTGCTGAGTGACGACGGGAGTCGCGCTTACGCCGTGCAAGGCGACCTCAACTCCCCCCTCAAACGCACGGCCGAGGTGGATACGGCGAAGGCCGTCAGTACGCCGATCGAACAGAGCGGAGCCGAGATCGCGAAAGTGGCAGCCCCCTCCCCCGCCCCTGCCGAAGCAAGCCAACGACAGACCCAGGATGCCGCTCCGCCACCGCACGCGCCCGACACACCGGCGCAGGGTCGCTAAGCGCATGGACGCCGTGACTTCTCGCTATACGCAGCGCCACCTGGCGCTCCTCGACGGAGACACCGTATGAGCCGCGACATCTACACCGAAGCCAACGAACATTTCCTCAAGTCCGGCCGCCAGTACGAGTACGGCCGCCCAGACATGTCGCTGCGCAACCATGGCGGCGATGGCCATACGGATAGCAGCCGTACCGAGCAGGACAACGACCATGACGGCCGTCTCGGGGTCGACTGCTCGTCCTTCGTCTGGCGCGGCATGCATGACGCAGGCTATGGCGTTCCCGCCGCGCCGTTCGGCACCCACGACCTGTTTCAGGGCAACACGCCGACGGATTACGCGCACAAACACTTCGACGTCATTCCTGGTGCCGACGCCCACCAGAAGAGCGGATCGCTGCAACCCGGTGATGTGCTGATGTTCCGCGACAAGCACGGCTCGGGCCAGCATGTCGCCATTTTCAAGGGCTATGACGCCGAGGGTCATATCCATTTCATCGGCTCACAGGTCGGCTCAGGACCCGCCGAGGTGAACGTCACCCCCGGCGGTTACTGGGATGGCAAGAACATGGAGATCGTCGGCGCGCTGCGTGCGAAGCCGGCGTTTCGCGTGCGTGAGCCACTGCATGGTCAGGCTTCAGATGCCCCGACCGCGTCGGCCCCTGCCGTGGCGCATTCCAGTGCGACGCACGCGACACCCTCGACACAAACGCCCGACCACTCGACGCCGACGCATGCCACACCGACGCATGCCACGCCCGCTCATGAAGCCGCACTCCGCCAAGGCGACAAGGGTGATGCTGTCCGCAACCTGCAGACGTCGCTGCAGCACCTCGGCTACCAGGACGAAAAAGGCCATAAGATCCAGCCAGACGGTGACTTCGGCGCGCACACCAGGGCGGCAGTCGAGCGCTTCCAGCGTGCGCATGGCTTGCAGCCCGACGGCGTCGTAGGCCCTGCGACCAAGGAAGCCTTGCACGCGGCCACGCCTCGACTCGACGGCACAGGCCATCCGCACAACGCGCTATACCAGCAAAGCCGCGACGCCGTGCATCGCCTGGATGCACAGCATCAACGGACATCCGACCAGCGCAGCGACCAGATCGCCGGCGTCCTGACCACTAAAGCGGTTGGCGAGGGTATGACTCGCGTCGATCACGCCGTGCTCAACGATGACGCCAGCAAGGTCTACGCGGTACAAGGCGAGCTCAACTCGCCCTTCAAGAAGGTCGCGGAAGCGTCCACGCAGGAGGCTGCAAACACGTCGCTGGAAGAAAGCGGTCGGCAGTCCCTCCAGATCGCGGCGCAACAGGCTCCGCAGCCTGCAGCGACCGCGCCGACGCAGGTACCGCCGGCGCAGGCCGCGAGTCCGACCGTCTGATGCGCTCCCCGAATCTGAAAGTGGATCACCCGATGACCATCACAAAGAACCACTCCTTCTGCTGGGCGGCCACCGTACAAGGCCTGATCGCGGTCTTGCTTATCGCCTCAGCCCCCGCCTTCGCGGCGACGCCGGATGCCCACGTCTACCAGTCCCTGCTACAGACCTCGTCACCGGGCTCAAAGGTGGCGTGTGGAAAGGACAAGTACGGCAATGTCGCCTGCACCATCGACAACACTGCCGTGGACGTCAACGACGACTGCACATCGAACATGGCCTTCGGCGGTGTCACCGGTGCGAAGGGTGCAACGCTCGAGGACAACTTCCAGGCAGCCTCGGCCAGGCCCGTCGCCCGTGTCGGCGAGCACCAGTTGCTTTGCATCCAGGCGACTCAGCGTCGGGAAGGTGTACTCGTTCGCGCGTTGGTCAAGGCGGTTCCCACCAAAACCGTGAAGAACTGCAAGGCGAACGAAATCTGCAAGGGAGCCGACACACCCGTCGAGTGGAAACGCCCCGCCACCGGCACCGCCTGCACGCTCAAGCCCGACGACCACTACACCGGCGACTGCGCGACCGGCTGGGTCGACGGTAAGGATATCGAGGAGTACTCGATGGGCCTGAATCCCGAGGACACGGGTGCCTGACCCGGCTTCGCCCCTATGAACACCAACCGCTTCAAACCTATCGCGCGATTCGTCCCTAGCGCCTCTTCTTGGAAAGCCCGTTCGACTGGCCTCCGAAAGATCGTGCAGGTCGCCGTCCCCGGCCTGTGTCTCTTACTGACTGCATGTGGTGGAAACATGGAAGACCCAAAGATCGAACTCAATCCGCATCCGAAGATGCATTACGCGATTACCGTGACTTTTGCGAACGCTCCTGGTCCGTTCGACAGCATTCGCGTTGCGGCACAGTACGAAGTCACCAACCGCGACTGCGTTCCTGAGCAACCTGTGTCTGGCGCGACGATCCTACCCAGTAAGCGTATCGAACTAAAACTGCAACGTATCACCGATGCGACGTATGAAGCCGATGTCTACGTCGACCGGATCAAAGAGGAGGACTACTTCTCGAAGGGTATATGCCACTGGTCGCTGGTGGCTGTCAGCGCCAAGGCCAGCCGCGGCACGATGGACTTCGTCACTCCGCTATTCAATCCTGAGTTCTTCAACGCAGCGGGGGCAACGCGTTACTTCTCGTTCTCGTCGTATAACGATACGCGGACGCGAATGCTCAATACGGGCAACCTGGACCGCAACGCGTATCCCGATCCGCCCAAGACCTTCTCCGTCAACGTCATTGCCAGGGAGATCAGGCAATGAGCGGAAGGACCAGTGAGTACGCACTCCTCGCCATCGACAGCTACACCCCCAGCCCGATCGGAAAAGAGCTGATACGAGGTGGTCACCCGTACGAAGTCGTGGATACTGCCGGCGATCCATTTACGGGCTTCTACGCCACGGCTTATCGCGATATGCAGAACAGCAGGATAATCATTGCCTATCGTGGCACCGATGATCTGTTGGACGGCGCCATCGATCTGGGCATGGCCGCATCTCGATTCGACCTACAGCAGTATGAATCGGAAATGTTCACGCGTGACGTCCTGGACCGTGCCAAGGCGTTTTCCGAAGCGTCAGGCAATCCCGTGGACGTGACCGTCACCGGGCACTCCCTGGGCGGAGGCCTTGCGGAGGCAAATGCTGCACGGTTCGGATTACGTGGAGAAACGTTCAACGCATACGGCGCCACCGGCCTGATCAGGGGCGCGCCAGAAGGCGGCAACCAAGTCATCAACCATGTTCGGGCAGGTGATCCGGTAAGCGCGGCCAATCGGCATTTCGGCGAAGTGAAAATCTATGCAACACCCGATGACGTTACCGCGCTGAAGCATGCCGGCTACGGTGGAGTCGAACCGACTGTCTTTGGTACGACCGTCAAATCGATAGCGCTGAGCTCCCATTCCATGAGCAACTTCATCCCGAGGAATGGCGAGACGCCGCTGATCGGTCCTGAAGGCGAAGCTCGTTACCGGTCCAACCGCGACATCATCGACCAGTACCGATCAGATGTCCTCTCCTCGCGCGAGGTTGTCACGCACTCCGTTCAGTCCCCCGCCATGATTGTGCCTACCCTTGCCGTCCGCGGCAGCCAGCTCTACGCGGAGCAGGCAAGGCACGATCTCCACGAGCTCGCGGAGCGTTCTGCGCCCGCCGCACAGGCGGCCGGGCGTGGCGCACTTGAGGCGTCCCACGCTGTTGTCGCCGGCGCGAGCCGCCTTGGACGAGATGCCGTCACCGGAGCCCGTGCCCTGGCTATGGTCCCGGAATACGGCGCCGACGCGGTGTGGGGATCCCGCACGGGTTCGTCCCAACTCGATTGCCTGCTTCATCCTCCCAGGCTCACAGAGGCAAGTCATCCCGATCACGCCATGTTTCAGCAGGCGCTCAAGGGCGTTCACACGGTCGACGCGTCCACAGGACGCAAGCCCGATCAGATGAGCGAAAACCTGGCAAGCGCACTAACGGTCGAAGCCCGACGCACTGGTATGAATCGCATCGACCAGGTCGTCATGAATGACGATTTCAGCCGTTCGTATGCCGTGCAGGGTGAGGCCAACTCCCCGTTCAAGAAGTTCGCCGAGGTCCCCACTGAGGTAGGCATCGCCACATCCATCGAACGCAGCAGTGCGGATTGGCATCAAGCCGTCACGCAGAACACGTCCCAGCAGGCTGACATCAGTCAGACGATAGCACCGCCGTCTCAGACCGAGGCGCCACCCGCCCATTCCCCACACGCCCTGAGCCGCTAGGAGCACATGCGACCCATGATCTCCCTTCGCACCACGGCCGCCCTCGCGGCACTCTCCCTCTCTGCCTACTCCGCTTACGGTGCCGCCATGAACAAGCCTGATGTCAAGCTCAACCCCCAGCCGCGGATGCGCTATGAAATCACCATCAAGGTGGACAATGCGCCCGGCCCCTTTGACCGCGTGGAAGGTGTGATCGACTACCGCGTCAGCAACGAGAACTGTGTGCCGCTCACGCCTGTCACCGGTGCCACCGTTGCGCCCGAGAAGCGGGTACCTATCGTGCTCACCCACTCGGGCGGAAACGTCTACAAGGGTGAGATCTACGCGGACCTTCTTCAGGACGAGGACTACTACGGCAAGGGCGTCTGTCATTGGTCGGTTGTCGCTGCCAGCGCAAATCTGTACGTCAAGCAAGTGGACTTCAGCGCACCTCTGTTCCATGACGACTTGCTGAAGGGCAAGCCGGTCACCCGTTACTACTCCAACCGCTCCTACGCGACGACACAGATGGAGCGCGTGGATACCGGCGAGACCGACCGCACGCAGTACCAGGACGAGGCAGACGCGACCTTCTCCATCACCGTCCAAGCCGAGGAGAAGCATCCATGACACTCTCCTCTACCGATTACGCCTTACTGGCCCAGGACTCTTATCACGATCCGGTCCTGAATAAGCCCAAGCAACTGGGCGGCATCACTTATGAGGCCATCGACGTGGAGAACAATCCGCGGACGGGGTTTCAGGCCACCGCTTACAAGCGCATGGACACGGGTGAAATCGTCATTGCCTACCGCGGCACCGAGTTCGACCGCGAACCTGTCCAGGACGGGGGCGTTGACGCAGGTATGGTCCTGGCTGGGGTGAACCTTCAGACGGCGAACTCCGAGGCATTCACCGAGCGAGTCCTGGAGAAAGCCCGTGTGGACGCCGATCTCCACCATCGCCCATTGCAGGTGACGGTGACCGGCCATTCGCTTGGGGGGACGCTCGCAGAGATCAACGCATCGAAATACGGGCTTAAAGGCGAGACGTTCAATGCCTATGGCGCCGCTGGCCTGCGCGAGGGAGTACCCGAGGGCGGATCTCAGGTAATCGACCATGTCCGCGCAGGCGATGTCGTCAGTGCAGCGAGTCCGCATTTTGGCGAGGTTCGCATCTACGCGGCTCAGAAAGACATTGATACGCTCTCGCATGCCGGTTATCGCGACGACGGCGGCATCCTAAGCGCGCGCAATCCAATCAAGGCGATCGACTTCGACTCCCACGCCATCGATAACTTCGTGCCAAACAGCAAACTGCTTGGCGAGTCCATCATAAATCCGGAGAACCAGGCGCGGTACAAGGCGCACGAAGGCATGGTCGACCGCTATCGCAATGATGTTGCGGGCATCCGCATGGGCCTGTCTGCCGCGTGGGAGATTCCCAAAGCAATCGGAGAGCTGAAAGACGCCGTCGAGCATCGCGCAGCGGAAGCCATCGGTGCGGGCGTTCTCGCCGTCGAGCACGGCGTGCAGAAAGTGGCCCATGAAGCGAAAGAGGGCTTCGACCACCTCAAGCAAGGTGTCCAGCACGTTGGTCACGAGATCGGCGAGGGCATTCACGCGGTCGAGCACAAGGCCCAGGGCGCCTGGAATACCCTGACCCACCCTGGCACCTGGTTCGAACACGACAAGCCTGGCGTATCGCTCGATCACACTGCACACCCCGACCACCCGCTCTTCAAGCAGGCGCGAGAGGCGGTTCACGAGCTGGACCGAGCCCACGGCCGCCACCCTGACGTCGCGAGCGAGAACGTCGCCGGCAGCCTCGTGGTCAAGGCAAGACAGGATGGTCTCGAACGGATCGACAAAGCCGTGCTCAGCGACGATGCCTCACGTATCTATGCCGTGCAGGGAGTCCCTGATTCGCCGTTGAAGCGCATGGCCGAGATGCCGACCGAACAGGCTGCCAGTACGTCGGTCGCCGAAAGCAGCATGCAGTGGCAGCAAGCCGCCCAACAGGCGCAGCAGCAGGCCCAGGTGGCCAGCCAGCAAATGCCAACCCACCAGGAAAGGACACAGCCCTCGCACGGCTTGTGATTCCCAGAAGCAAAGGAAAGGTAGATAGCGCATGAGTAAGACAAGGGGATATTGGGCGATCGGCCTTTTCGTGGTCGCTCTCGTCGCGGGTGAGTTGCTTTCGGGTTATCTCACCCTGCTGTTCCTCCGCCTCGGACAGATTCCGTTGCGGCTGGCGACGTATTACGAATACGTACGGGCACTCAACCTGCCCCAGGTCCGGCCCTTCGCGTGGAAAATCGAGACGGCCGGCGCGCTTGGTTTCGCGATCCCACTGATCCTCTGGTTCGTGGTGCTGCACTTCCTCGCGAAGAAGCCGAAGCAGGCCATCCACGGCGATGCCCGCTTCGCCAACGGCGGCGACCTGCGCAAGCAGAAGATGCTCTCACCCGCTCCCAACGGCATCCTGGTCGGCAAGTACAAAGGCGACCTGGTCCGCCTCCCCGGCCAGCAGTTCGTCATCCTCGCCGCCCCGACCCGCTCGGGCAAAGGCGTGGGGGTGGTAATCCCGAACCTGCTCGACTACCAGGAATCGATCGTCGTACTCGACATCAAACAGGAGAACTTCGACCTGACCAGCGGCTGGCGCAAGTCGCAAGGACAGGAGATCTACCTGTTCAATCCGTTCGCCGAAGACCGCCGCACGCACCGCTGGAACCCACTGAGCTATGTCTCGAAGGATCCTGCCTTCCGTGTCTCCGATCTCATGAGCATTGCCTCGATGCTCTACCCCAACGGCTCGGACGACCAGAAGTTCTGGGTCAGCCAGGCCCGCAACGCCTTCATGGCTTTCTCGCTGTATCTCTGCGAGAAGTGGGAATACGACAATATGAGGGAGCGCCCGCTTGCCGTCCGAAGCAAGCCGACACTTGGCATGATTTATCGCCTCTCGTCCGGCGATGGCACTGACCTGCGTGAGCTGTACACCGCCTTGTCGAAGGAATCCTTCCTGAGCGCGAACGCGCAGTCCGCCTTCGCCAACATGCTGTCCCAGGCCAACGAAACCTTTGCTTCGATCCTTGGCACATTCAAGGAACCGCTGAACGCCTGGATCAACCCAGTGCTGGATGCCGCGACCAGCGAGGACGACTTCCTTCTGACCGATGTCCGCAAGAAACGCATGACGATCTACATCGGTATCCAGCCGAACAAGCTGGCCGAAAGCCGCCTGATCGTGAACCTGTTCTTCAGCCAGTTGATCAACCTCAACACCAAGGAACTGCCGCAGAACAATCCGGAGCTCAAGCACCAGTGCCTGTTGCTCATGGATGAGTTCACGTCCATCGGCAAGGTGGAGATCATCGCTTCGGCGGTGTCGTACATGGCCGGCTACAACATCCGCCTGCTCCCGATCATCCAGAGCATGGCGCAGCTGGATGCGACGTACGGCAAGGACGTGTCGCGTACGGTGATTACCAACCATGCACTGCAGATCGTCTTCGCACCGCGCGAGCAGCAGGATGCGAACGACTACTCCGACATGCTCGGCTACACCACGGTACGCCGCGAGAACATCACCAAGAGCAAGAAGGGTGATGTTTCGAAGAGCCACTCGGAAGAGAAGCGTGCGCTGATGCTCCCGCAGGAACTTAAGGCGATGGGTACGGACAAGGAAGTGTTCCTCTACGAGGGCATTCCGCATCCGGTGATGTGCGAGAAGATCCGGTATTACGAAGACAAGTACTTCACCGCCCGGTTGCTGAAGAAGGTCGACGTCCCCGCGCTCTCGGTCTGATGACAGAGCGACAACTCTCAGCGTGCTGCCGACAACGTCGCACGCTGTTCAACCCCAAGCATCAGCTCGCCAGGAATTGACATGGCAGTCTCTATCGGTCCCCAACTCGTCGCTATCATTGGCCTCGCGCTGGCCGCGACCGTGCCGGCGATCACGAAGGCACAGACAGCCGCTGCACCCACGCCTGACATCGCTGCCACGATCAAGGCCGTCATGGACGACCCGTACGGCCAGACCTACGGCGCGAGGCACAGCTGCTGGGCATACAGCTACAGCGACGGCGAAGCGGACGCGGCGGACTCCGCCTGGGTGGCAAGCAAAGCTGCGGTTCCCTCCTGAGCTAACAGACCCATACGCCCAAGCTTCGCAACAGCAAGGCGCTGCAGGCGGGGATGCTTGCCGGTTCGCCCGCGCGAACATCGGGAACGGTGTATTTCGCGAGCCCAAAAATATAAACATAAGCTGAATAAAACAGCATAGTAAAAATCGTCTTCCGACAAATAACCCGTAGACTGCTGACTCACAAAGCTTTTTCCGCACCTGTCTTCCGACAAAGGTGGCAGTCTCAATGTCAGCAATCACCCGGGTATTGGCGAGATGGGGGGCCCTGCCTTCAGCAGATCTCTTCGCCCGCCTGGCGGACGAATTCGGCACCGAACGGAGCATCCAGCGCGCCCTGAAGGCCGAGCCAGATGTGCTTGCGATGGGGAAAACGACGAGGCGCACTTACGCCCTCCGCCGTCCGGAGATTGCCCCTGTATCCATCATGCTCCGCCGCGAAGATGGGAGCGACCGCGCCGTCGCGACCCTTACCGGATTAGCCGCCGGACAATGGCGAGTGGCTCCCGAGCCAGCTGCGCCGACGTGGATAACGCTAGGGCAGCGCGAGGAAACGCCGGGGATCTTCCAAGGCCTGCCCTGGTACCTGGAGCCGTTCCGCCCAGCCGGATTCGTCGGCCGCGCGTGGGTGCGTGAACACGCCGCCGCACACGGCTGGACGGTGGACGTCAACGCATGGAGCGAAGATCAGGTCATCCAGGCCGCGTTGGAGCAACCGTGGGATACGCGCGGCAACCTGGGCCTTGCGCGTATCGCGGTGGCCGCCGATGCAGCCGTGCCTGCAGCTCAACGTCAGCACCTCTATGCCGAGCGAGCCGGCAAGGTACTCAATGGCGAAATGGTGGGCGCCTCGGCGGACGGCGAGCAACCCAAGTTTACGGCCGTCGTCGACGATGGCCAGGAGCGACCGCTGCGACCGGTGTTGGTCAAGTTCTCGCCCTACCTCACAGACGATCCGGCCGCACAGCGCTGGGGCGACATCATGGTTACTGAAGCCGTGGCTGCCCAGGTAATGACCCTCAACGGCATGAGCGCCGCCTCGACGATGGTGTGGCGTTACGACGACCGCATCTGGTTGGAAACGACTCGCTTCGACAGGATCGGCACGTGTGGACGCCGAGGCATGGCGTCCCTGCGCGCGCTGGCGCAAACCTTCGGATACACCGGGCCACAGAATGGATGGGTGACTGCGGTGGAACATCTGCAGCGACGTGGTGCAGTCGGCGATGAACAGGTTGAACATGCTCGCCACCTCGCCGCCATTGGCCATCTACTGGCGAACACCGATATGCACATGGGCAACCTCTCCTTCCTGCTGTCCGACGACGCAGAGCCACTGCTCTCGATTGCGCCCGCCTATGACATGGCGCCCATGCGCTGGGTGCCGGGTGCAACGAGTGGACGGGCCCCAGCTCTGGAATCTGAGGCAATTCCTAATACGGATGATCGCGAAGCGCTAGTCGTCGCTCGCGAGATCTGGGAGGAAACAGCGCGACACCCACTGGTCACGCAGGCATGGGCAGCGTGGTCGAACGACCGCGCGCGCCAACTGAAAGAGCGGCTAGAGCGCAGCGAGAACTAACAGCGCAACCATGTCGTTGTCGCGATCCTACAGACAACCCTAAATTGTTTTGCTAGGGTCACATCGTTGCCCGCGTCATCGACAAGAACACGTCGCGGGCAACCATCGCTCGATGCGGTGAGAAGCGCGGGCCAAGGGTGCGTTAGGAACACCCCTGACCCGCTAACCAAACCAACTACTCTAGGAGTTGATAATGGCTGCCCACCATTCTACGGCACTCGCTCGCCCGCCAAACCCCCACGGCGACACCCCCAGCGGAAACCGGGCCGTCTGCGCCTCACGTAGACACGATTGAAGAACCGCGGCGTTCGCCGTCTACATCAGATTTTTCTTGGCCGTAGCACCCGGCGCGTAGCCGGCTGGGCCAGGAAAACGCGCTGACGCCGCCACCCACTTCATCAATCAGCCGCCCGGCGTCCGGTCACGGACAGCCGGCGAAACCGCGGGTCCGATGGGCCGCGGCACGCCGCGCTCTTGCACGGCGTGCCGCGTTTGGAACGCGCGGCGAATAGACAAGGAGCAGGCAGTGCTTATGGAAACCGATGCCAATGCGCATGAGCTTTTGAACGAGGCCACCGAGTGGTTGCAGTACTCGCGTGGGGTGACCCAGTTGTTGGCTGAGTTGGTGCATGAATCCGAGGAGCTGGATTGCGCGCAGATGTCGTTGGCGCTGGATGCGATCGGGGCGATGACGCAGCGGGGGCTTTGGTGTTTGGCTGAGGGGCGTGCGGGGTTGGTTGGGGTTGCTGCGCAGAGGTAGCGCCGGATCGCCGATGAATCGGCTCCTACAGAAGTGCCCCGACCAGGCCAGTCCAAGGGCGGTATCATGGGCGATCGGTGCGTCGGGTTGGCGCGCCCTCGGCATTGAACCTCGGAAAATCATGGCTTTAGCAGAAGACACCTCGATTGGCGCCGGGCATACGCCCTTCATGCGCCAGTACCTGGCGGCGAAGGCCGAGCACCCGGACATCCTGCTGTTTTTCCGGATGGGCGACTTCTACGAGCTCTTCTACGACGACGCCCGTAAAGCGGCCCGCCTGCTCGATATCACGCTGACCCAACGCGGCCAGTCGGCCGGCGCGCCGATTCCCATGGCCGGCGTGCCGTACCACGCCGTCGAGAATTACCTGGCCCGTCTGGTGAAGCTGGGCGAGTCCGTGGCGCTGTGCGAGCAGATCGGCGATCCCGCTCTGTCCAAGGGCCCGGTGAAGCGCGAAGTCGTACGCATCGTCACCCCCGGCACCGTGACCGATGCCGCATTGATGGAAGAGCGCCGCGACAACCTGCTGCTTTCCATTGCCGCGGGCCAGACGGGTTACGGCCTGGCCTGGGTAGACCTCTCCACCGGCCGCTTCCTGCTGACCGAAGTAGGTAGCGCCGAAGGGCTCGCGGCCGAACTCGCACGCCTGCAGCCGGCGGAAACCCTCGTCGGCGAAGACGTCGCGTGGCCCAAGCTCGTCTCGACGCTGCCCGGCCTGCGCAAGCGCCAGCCCTGGCACTTCGACGGCGACGCGGCGCGGCGCGAGCTTTGCCGCTTCTTCAAAACCCGCGATCTGCTTGGCTTCGGTGTCGACGGCATGCCGCTGGCGGTAGCCGCTGCCGGCTGTCTGCTCGGCTACGTCGAGGAGACCCAGAAAGCCGCCCTACCCCATCTCACCGGCATGGCCGTGGAGAACGCGGGCGAGACGATCGCGATGGATGCCGCCACCCGGCGCAACCTCGAGATCGACACGCACCAGAGTGGCCGCGTGGAGAACACGCTCCTGGGCGTGCTCGACGAGACGGTGACGCCGATGGGTGCGCGCCTGCTGCGCCGCTGGCTCAACCGACCGTTACGCGACCGTCAGGTGCTGCGTGGCCGCCACCAGGCCATCGGCAGCCTGATCGACGCACGCCGCCACGCTACGCTGCGCGAACGCCTGCGCGGTATTGGCGACCTTGAACGCATACTTGCGCGTGTCGCGCTTCGCTCGGCGCGCCCGCGTGACCTTTCCACCTTGCGCGATGGTCTTGCGGCAGCCCCAGCCCTGCGCGAAGACATCGCCGGTCTTGATAGCCCCTTGTTGCACAGCCTCGTCGAGCGCATCGGCGATCACGCGGACACTGCCGCCCTGCTCGCCCGCGCCGTGATCGTGCAGCCGCCCGCGCTGCTGCGCGACGGTGGTGTCCTGGCCGAAGGCTACGACGAAGAACTCGACGAGCTACGCCAGCTCTCCACCAACGCCGATCAGTTCCTGGTCGACATGGAAGAGCGCGAAAAGGCGGCCAGCGGCATCTCAACGCTGAAGGTCGGCTACAACCGCGTGCATGGCTACTACATCGAAATCACCAAGGCGCATTCTGAGAAAGCGCCACAACACTACACGCGTCGCCAGACCACGAAGAACGCCGAGCGCTACATCACCGAAGAGCTCAAGCAGTTCGAGGACAAGGTGCTCTCGGCGAAAGAACGCTCACTGATGCGCGAGCGCGCGCTGTACGAGTTGCTGCTCGACAAACTTACCGATCGCCTTGCCGAACTGAAGATCGCGGCCACCGCGATGGCCGAGCTCGATGTGCTCGCGAACCTCGCCGAGCGCGCCGAAACGCTGGACTGGGCGGCCCCGGCACTCACCGACGAACAAGGCATCCACATCGAACGAGGCCGCCACCCGGTGGTCGAGAAAGTGCGCGACGAACCGTTCGAGCCGAACGACCTCGTGCTGGACCAGAGCCGCCGCATGCTGGTCATCACCGGCCCGAACATGGGTGGTAAGTCCACCTATATGCGCCAGAACGCGCTGATCGTGCTGCTGGCTCACGTCGGCAGCTACGTGCCGGCGTCCGCCGCGACGATCGGACCGATCGATCGCATCTTCACGCGCATCGGTGCGGGCGATGACCTCTCGCGCGGCCAGTCGACCTTCATGGTCGAGATGAGCGAGACGGCGAATATCCTGCACAACGCCACCGAATGCAGCCTCGTGCTGATGGACGAGGTTGGCCGTGGCACCAGTACCTACGACGGTCTGTCGCTCGCGCGTGCGGCAGCGGTGCATCTTGCTGCTACCAGCTGCGCGTACACGTTGTTCGCCACACACTACTTCGAGTTGACCGAACTGGCGCAGGACTTTCCGACCATCGCCAACGTGCACCTGGATGCCGTCGAGTACGGCGAGCAGCTGGTCTTCATGCATACGGTGAAGGATGGCCCGGCCAACCGCAGCTTCGGCCTGCAGGTGGCGGCCCTGGCTGGTTTGCCCAAGGCGGTGATCGCTGATGCGCGCCGTTATCTCGCGGCTCTCGAACAGGGACATGAGGTAACCGTGGCGGTCGCCACACCGCCTGCCGCGACGCCGCAAATGGGGCTGTTCGCGCCTTCCCTGCCCTCGCCGGTCGAGGAGGCGCTCCGCGCTATGGATCCGGACGCTCTCTCGCCGCGTGACGCGCTGGACCGCCTCTACAAGCTCAAGAAAATGCTGCAGTGAACCATTGAGACACCCTATCAGGGCGATCTGAACAATCGAATTCCCCTCTGGGTGTCTGCTTCTTATAGTGAACCTGCGGTCTGGGCCTTCGGCTCACCCGCAACGGGGCTTACGACTCTCCATCTTCCCGCCCCGTCGCGTCCCCCGCCCCACCCACGTCAGCAGCCTGGGTGTGGATCTCCGGGGGACGGTTTTTTTGCGTGATGCCGTACTGGTGCGCTTCGATCATCGTGCGCATCAGCACGATGAACAGATCAGCGCTGAACAGCGACAGGGTATGGACGCTCCATAGCGTGTGTCCGTAGGCATCGAACAATCGCAGCGAACCGTTCGGGCCACCTTCGTCAAGCTTTGCGATATCCGCGATGGGAATGCGCTGTCCACCGACGTCGAGCCCCGCGCTACTCAATTGAAGCGGTCTCGCCTCGGCCGACAACATGCCGCCCATCACGCGCTTTGCCAGGCGATCCGCGTCGGTGATGCTGTGGAACGTCAACGCGTGACCTGCCTCCAGCGAGCGCAATGCCAGTGGCCCCCGCTCACGCAACTGACCTTCGATGATTTCACCACGCAAGCGGAAGGCATCACCTCGGTCGTCGAGCACGTCGACCCATGCGTCCGCCGGACTTCGGCGAAATGCGAGCGCGTTGGCCGGGCCGAACAGGCTGCGACCGGTGCGGTATAGGTAGAGATCGGACATCGCCATGAACGGCGCGAACGTTTCTTTTCGTGGCGAGGTGTGGCGGACGACAATGCCGTGGAGATGCAGGTCAAGCGTCGTCTTCGGCCGGATCGCCCGCCACGCGACGGTCAGCACGAGGCCGATAGCGAGCAGTAAACCGGCCGTTCCGAGAATCAATGGTCGCCCCTCGGGTGCGAACCTGGCGCCTGTGGTCAACAACAAAGGCAAACCGGCGCCGACTACGAGGAACATCAGGGCAACGGCAAGCACGAAGCGATGCGCACGCGTGCGCCCGTGTCGACTGAGCAGTCGACCCGGCACGATATCGTTGGGAACCTGCATGCTCAGAGCGTCTTCTTCAGATCCTGGATCAAGCGGCGCGCATGCTTGTCCGGTTTGCCCTGCGGTCGCAGCAACGCGCCGCCTGTGAGGCGACGGTCTTCGCGCTGGCGTTCGCGCTCGGCCACACTCTCGTCGGTTTCGGTATAGAGCTTGCGCGCTTCCGGTGCAGGCCCACGCTTCTCGGACAACGCGGCAACGACCGCAACGAAGCGTTCCTCGCCACGTGTGACCTTCAGGCGATCGCCAATCTGCACCGTCTTCGCCGGCTTGCAGGTGGCATCGTTGAGCTCGACCTTGCCGCCGACGATCGCTTCCTTAGCCAACGCGCGGGTCTTGAAGAAGCGTGCAGCCCAGAGCCATATATCGGCGCGTACGCCTGGAGTCGTCGGGATGTCGGTCATGTCAAAAGTGTGAGGTCGCAGGGTCGCAAAGCCAAGCCTCAGCCCGCAGGGAGCAGCAAGTTGCCCAACGGCACCGTGACCAGGCAAAGCAGGATGCCCGCACCAAGCACCGTATTCGCCAGACGCGGTTCGAGGTCGTACTGGTCGGCCAGGATCGCCGCCGAGATCATCGGCGCCATGGCAGCCTGGAGGACGCCGACGGTGAGGGTCAGGCCGCCGATGCCGGCTGCGATGCCTATGCCGAACACCACCAACGGTGCGAACAGCAACTTCCATCCAAGCCCGGTGATGAGCGCGCCCAGCTGATCGCGCTGCAAATGCAGGCGGAACTGCAGACCCACCGAGAACAACGCCAGTGGTGTCAGGGTCGCGCCAATCTGCAACATCACCTTTTCGACGGCCTCTGGCCAGCCACCGAGCAGACCGACGACCACGCCGATCACCAGGCAGATGAAAGCCGGAAAGGTCAGCACACGGCGCACGATGGCCGCCACGCTCGCTCCCCTGCCCGAGTACATCGACGCGACGACGATGCCGCCAGCCGCAAGCATGGGGAAGCAACCGAGCTGGTCCGCGATGACGGCGACCGAGAGCCCCGCCTTGCCATGCAGGGCTTCCATCATCGGATAGCCCATGAAGGACGTATTGCCCAGGCCACAGACGAGGGTGAGGCAACCGACGCGCGCCGGCGACCAGGCGAAGATACGGCCCAGCGTGGCGAAGAGCGCCCACGCCCCGAAGAAGGTTACGTACATGCCGACCACGGGGAACCACAGGCGCACGTCGATCGTCACGTGTGGCACCAGCGCCAGCACGAGCGCCGGCAAGGCGATGTTGAGCACCCACCAGTTGATGCCGGGGACGATGCCCTCAGGGAGCGTGGCGAAGCGCTTGCAGAAGATGCCAAGGGCAAGGCAGGCGAAGAGGATTAAAAGGGCGGACATGGGGGACGACGATAGCAGGCTCCGTGTGGGAGCCGCTTCAGCGGCGATAGCCAGATTGCCTCAGGCCCATCGCCGATGAATCGGCTCCTACAGACAGCATCGCCGCTGAAGCGGCTCCCACAGGGAGCGCGCCTCTTAGCCGAGGAGGACCCGGTTCATGCGCTGGACGAAGGCGGCGGGATCGGCCAGCTGTGCGCCGGCGGTGATCTCGGCTTGCTCGAGGAGCAGACCAGCGATGTCGCCGGCTTTCGCATCGTCGGTTTCGGCGGCGAGGCGCTTGACCAGAGGATGCTCCGGGTTGAGCTCGAGCACCGCCTTCGATTCCGGCACGTCCTGGCCCGCTTCACGCAACAACCGGGCAAGATGCGGAGCTAGGTCGAAGTCGGCCAATGCGAGGCACGAGGGCGAGTCGGTCAGGCGCGCGGAGACGCGAACGTCGCCGACGCGATCGCCGAGCAGGCTCTTCGTGCGCTCGATCAGCGGAGCGGCTTCGGCGCTGGCCGCTTCCTGCTTCGCCTTGTCGGCTTCGTCAAGCGGGAACTCGCCCTTCGCTACGTTACGAAGGCGCTTGCCGTCGTATTCAGTGAGGTAGCCAAGCATCCATTCGTCGACGCGGTCGGACATCAGAAGCACTTCGATGCCCTTGGCCTTCAACGCTTCCAGCTGCGGGCTGCCGGCGGCAGCGGCGTAGCTGTCTGCCGTGACGTACCAGATGGTGTCCTTGCCTTCGCCCATGCGGCCGATGTAGTCGTCGAACGAAACCGTCTTGGCCGCACCCTCGCCCTTGGTCGACGCGAAACGCAGCAACTTGGCGATGCGATCGCGGTTGGCGGTGTCTTCGACAATGCCTTCCTTCAGCGTATTGCCGAAGCCGGCCAGGAACGTGGCGAACTTCTCCGGCTCGTCGCGTGAGACCTTCTCGAGCAGGTCAAGCACGCGCTTGGTGCACGCAGCCTTGATACGCTCGAGCTGGCGGTTCTGCTGGAGGATTTCGCGGCTGACATTCAGCGGCAGGTCGTCGGCGTCGACCACGCCACGCGCGAAGCGCAGGTAGTTCGGCAGCAGCTCTTCCGCGGCGTCCATGATGAAGACACGCTTGATGTAGAGCTTGAGGCCCTTGCGCTCTTCCCGACCGCCCATCATCAGGTCGAACGGCGGCTGTTCCGGCACATAGAGCAGCGTGGTGAAGCTCTGGCTGCCTTCGACACGGTTGTGCGTCCAGGCCAGGGCGTCGTTGAAGTCGTGGCCAAGTGCCTTGTAGAAGTTCTGGTATTCCTCGTCCGTGATCTCGCTCTTCGGGCGGCTCCACAGGGCCGAGGCCGAGTTGATCGTCTGCCAGTCGGTCGGATCGGGCTTACCGTCCTTCTCGACCGGCATGCGGATCGGGAAGGCGACGTGGTCGGAGTACTTGGTCACGGCCGCGCGCAGCGTCCAGAACTTCAGGAACTCGTCCTCGTCCGCCTTCATGTGCAGCACGACGGTGGTGCCACGCTCGGTGACATTCATGTCCTCGAGGGTGTACTCACCCTTGCCATCGCTTTCCCAACGCACGCCAGCCTCGGTCGGCTCGCCGGCACGACGCGTGATGACGGTGACCTTGTCGGCGACGACGAAGGCCGAATAGAAGCCCACGCCGAACTGACCGATCAGGCGCGCGTCGGCCTTCTGTTCGCCGGACAAGGCTTCGAGGTAACGGCGGGTGCCCGAGCTGGCGATCGTGCCGATGTTGGCGACGACTTCGTCCTTGCTCATGCCGATGCCGTTGTCGCGCACGCTCACGGTGCGCGCTTCCGGATCCCAGGTGATCTGGATGCGGAGTTCCGGGTCGTCGGAGGTCAGGTCGGGCTTGCCGACGGCCTCGAAGCGCAGCTTGTCGCAGGCATCGGAGGCGTTGGAAATGAGCTCGCGAAGGAAGATTTCCTTGTGCGAGTAGAGGGAATGGGTGACCAGGTGCAGGACCTGGGCGACCTCGGCTTCGAACTTACGTGTTTCCTGGCTCACGGTGCCGTTCCTTCAAGATAGGACAACACCGGATTATGGGGGCGAGGGAACCGCGAAGGAAGGTTGGCCGGCCCTGGCTGGCCTCCGTAGGAGCCGATTCATCGGCGATGCTCTCTGTGGGAGCCGATTCATCGGCGAATGGGTGCTCGCGACACCCTGCCCGCTGCCGCGGCATCGCCGCTGAAGCGGCTCCCACATCGCCGCTGAAGCGGCTCCCACATCGCCCCGCTGAAGCGGCTCCCACAAGGGGCATTCTCCAGGAACAATCAAGTTACTGGGCGGCCTGGAGGGCCGCGATGCGCTGTTCGATCGGGGGATGGCTCATGAACAGGCGCTTGAAGCCGCTGGCCAGGTGGCCGGAGATGCCGAAGGCCTGGATGGTCTGCGGCAGGCTGGTGTCGCCGTGGTTGGCGGACAGGCGCTGGAGGGCCGAGATCATGGAGGCCCGGCCGGCCAGGTTGGCGCCGGCCGCATCGGCACGGAACTCGCGCCAGCGGGAGAACCACGACACGATGATCGAGGCGAACAGGCCGAAGACGATCTGCAGCACCATGACCACGACGAAGTAGCCGATGCCGCCTTCACCGTCACGCTCGCGGCCGCCGCTCATCCAGCTGTCGACGACGCGGCCGACCACACGGGCCAGCACGATCACCAGCGTATTGAGCACGCCCTGGATCAGGGTCAGCGTGACCATGTCGCCGTTGGCGACGTGGCCGATCTCATGGCCGAGGACAGCCGACACCTGTTCCCGGTCCATCTGCTGGAGCAGGCCGCTGCTGACCGCCACGAGCGCGTTGTTGCGCGACATGCCGGTAGCGAAGGCGTTCATTTCCGGGGCGTCGTATACCGCCACCTCGGGCATGCCGATGCCGGCCTTCTCGGCGTGGCGGCGCACGGTCTCGACCAGCCAGCGCTCGGTCTCGTTGGCCGGCGAGGTGATCACCTTGGCACCGGTGGTCCACTTGGCCATCCACTTGGAAATGGCCAGTGAGATAAACGCACCGCCCATACCGAAGACCGAGGCGAAGACGATCAGCCCCGACAGGCCCATGCCCCGCTGGGCGGCCCATTGGTCGATGCCAAGGACGCGACAGACGATGGTGAGAAGGAGGATGACCGCGAGATTGGTCGCGATGAAAAGGCCGATGCGCTTGAACATGGTTTTCTCTCTTGGCGGATGGCGTGCGGCGCCGCCTTATGCGGAGTTTTCGGGGCGAACGCTGAATGATTCAATCCCTGCAGCCCGCACCGTTCATGGGATGGCGGCCCAGCGCGCTTTCTCGCCCCGAGGCATCACCTACACTGTCCTCTTCGCGTCATGTACGCCGTGAGAAACGCCTCAATCCGTGTTTGGTTACAGCCCATGAGCTATCGCGGCCGGTTCGCCCCGTCGCCCACCGGCGCCCTGCACTTCGGCTCACTGGTCGCCGCGGTCGGCAGCTGGCTGGTAGCACGCCATGCGGGCGGCGAATGGGTGGTACGCATCGAAGACATCGATCCGCCCCGCGAGGTTCCCGGCTCCGCGGCCAGCATCCTGGCCACACTCGATGCCTTCGGCCTGTCGCCGGACGGCCCGGTGATGTACCAGTCCACGCGCGGCGACGCCTACCAGACGGCCTTCGAACGGCTCCGGACGGAAGGCCATGTCTTCCCTTGCTGGTGCAGCCGGGCCGACCTGGCCGTCCATGGCGGCATGCACCGCCACGGCCAGTGTGTCGCCGCACCGGAGCCCGACCGCTCGCCGGCCTGGCGTCTGCGTACACCCGACGAAACCCTCCGCTGGCACGACGACCTTCAAGGCCCCCAGTCGGAAAACCTGATGGAAGTGGCCGGGGATTTCGTGATCCGCCGGGTCGAAGGCTTCTGGGCCTACCAACTGGCCTGCGTGGTCGACGACGGCGAACAGGGCATCACGCACGTGGTCCGCGGTGCCGACCTGCTCGATTCGACGGGCCGCCAGATATACCTGCAACGGCTGCTCGGCCTGAACACGCCCGGCTACCTGCACCTTCCCCTGGTCCTGGATGCCGAAGGCCGAAAGCTCTCCAAGTCTGACGCCGCCCCGCCCGTGGACACGACCGATCCCCTGCCCGCCCTTCGCCTGGCCCTCGAACGCCTGGGTGTGACAGCCCCCATCGGCCCCGGCACGCCGCGTGATCTGCTTCACGCCGCGCTGAACGAGTTCAAGCCTGCGTCGCTCCGCCGCAGTAGTCTTGGCGGCATGGGGGAGCTATAACAATCGTTTGCCCGCGCAGCGGGCCTCTACGGGAAACGGGCGAGGATGAGTCAGGGCATTACGCAACGCACGGCACTGGTGACCGGCGGCACGGGCGGCATCGGTACTGCAATCGTGCGCTACCTTGCGCGCCAGGGCCATCGGGTGGCGACCAACTACCGCGACGAGGCCAAGGCGGCCGCCTGGCGCGAAGACATGATCCGCGACGGTATCGACGTGGTCATGGTCCCGGGCGACGTGGCCGATCCGGCCTCCGCCGCCGCGATGGTGCACGGCATCGAGGAACGTGCCGGCCCGATCGAAATCCTGATCAACAATGCCGGCATCACCCGCGACACCACCTTCCACAAGATGGACTTCCAGCAGTGGACGGACGTGGTGAACACCAACCTGAACGCCGTCTTCAACGTTACCCGCCCGGTGATCGAAGGCATGCGCCTGCGCCAGTGGGGTCGCATCGTGCAGATCAGTTCGATTAACGGCCAGAAGGGCCAGTACGGTCAGGCGAACTACGCGGCGGCCAAGGCCGGCATGCATGGTTTCACCATCTCGCTGGCCCAGGAAAACGCGCGCTTCGGCATCACCGTCAACACGGTATCACCGGGCTATGTCGGCACCGACCTGGTAATGGCGGTGCCCGATGACATCCGCCAGAAGATCATCGCGCAGATTCCGGTGGGCCGGCTTGGGCGTCCGGAAGAGATCGCCCACGCGGTGGCCTTCCTGACCAGCGAGGATTCGAGCTGGATCACCGGCTCGAACCTTGCCATCAACGGTGGCCACTACATGGGTTGGTGAGTCGGCCTCAGAGCCGGAGCTCGTCGACCGACTTCGGCTCGTGGATGTTTACCTTGTTGTGATGTGCGCGGAACTTCGCCATCACCTTGTACGCCAGGCGGCGCGCGCGCATCACCGAGCCCAGGGGGCGGTGCGCAACAACACCATGCCATGGACTGAAAGCCAGGCCATCGTCGATGGCTGCGCGTCGCGCCTCGTTCCAGGCCGGCTGCGGCAGGATGACGATGCGCGCCACGTCGATATACGGGCTCTTCTCTTCCGGCCACGGCACCGAGGCATCCTCGATCGGCATGGTTTCCAGGTCCGTGCAGAACTGCACCCGCACATCCCACTCGCCACCTTCGGCTGAGAAGTGCTCGATCATTGCGTCGCGCAGGCCGTTCGGCTTGCCGTTGACGTTGAGATCCGCATCCGTCAGTGCGGTGAGGTTAGGCGAGCGCGGCGCGACCGATACCTTCACGACATACTCGCCGAAACGCAGCGGCGCCTGGCTGTAATAGCTGTCGCCCAGCGGATTCGTCTCCGGCTGACCGCCGAGTGCGAGCAAGGTGGCGCTCTTGCCACCGAACGCTTCGACAAGACGCTCAGTGCCACGAAGCACAGCGGAAAGGGCTTTTTTCGCACCTTCCGCGCGATCGGTGGTCGCTGCCACGAGCTTCAGCGTACCCGCGAATTTCTTCGCCGTCGGCGCCCCGAAGGCGGGGCCGTTCACCAACACGAAATCCTGCGTTGCATCGCCTTCGCTGCCCGGCAGGCGGTCGCCCTCCACGCCGAAGATTTTCACGGCCATGCCGCGAGGGGTGGAAACACTGTCGTCGAGGATGTCGCCCGGCACGGTAGATAGACGCATGGCGATGCCGTACCGCCCTGCCCTGGCGAAAATCCCCTGCGCCAGTTCCCGGGGCAGGTCGTCGGGGATGATCAGCTCACCGATGAGAAGCGCGTGGCTCTTGGCATGGACTGGCCGATACGCGTGCTTTTCGTGCTCCAGGGTGGTCTGGTTAATTCCCGTCAGGGTTTCGATCAGCTGCTCGGTCGTCTCCCCCTCATCGGGCTCGACATGCTCGAGGGATTCGTCGAAGCGAATCGGCGGAGGAGAGAGGGAGAGAGGCATGGCGATCTCGAGCGGTCGGGTGACGCTTTATCGTGCGGCCGCTGTCGTGAAGGGGGCGTCCCTCCCCCCTGTATCGCCAGTGTTACATCAGCTTGTAACTGAACGTCAGGTTCCACCGCACATCGCGGTCGCGACTCTCCGGCGGCTTGTCGCCGGTCGGCTCCGCCAACGCGAAGTCCACGGTGTAGTGCTTGCTGTCCGAGACCCGTACACCGATCGCCGCCGAATCGAGCTTGTCGATCAGGGGCCGGGCGCCGTTGAGGTAAACGCGGGCCGTTTGATAGGCCACGTAAGGCACGATCGACTTGACCCACGTCGTCCCGGAGACAAATGCCCGATTCACTTCAAGCGACGCCGCCCAACCGCTGTCCCCCGCAGCATCACCCGGATCATAGGCATAGGCGAAACTCGGGCCGCCGAAGTTGATCTGCTCGGTCGATGGCAGGGCGTCGTTGCTGTACTGGCCGGTGGCACGGACGACGGTGCCGATCTTGTGCGTCCACTCCTGCGACCAGGCCAGGCTCATCGTGTAACGCGTGAAGTCGATGTCGGGCATGGCAACGGAAAGCGGACCGGCCACGTTGGTCGATGCTCGCGAACTGGCACCGAAACCGTCAAAGCCATGCGCGACCGCGAAGCTGAACTTTTCCGAATGTTTCGCGGCAGCCTTCAACCACGACAGTTCCGCGTCGAGCACACGCACGCTCGAACGCAGGGAGATCATCGCGCCGGAGTCGACATTGCGGTACCGATCGTCCTGGGTGGACGCGTAGGCGCTCATGGTGAAGTTCAGGCGCTTGCTGTTGGTCAGCACGAGTGGATAGATAGCCGTAAGCGCAACGCGTTCCTGCGAGAGGCGATGATCCAGATACGAAGGCAATTCGTCGTCGGAGTCCGGACTACCCCAATAGTGGCTGCCATCGACTCGGCCTTGCCAGCCCCGCGAACCGATCGGCTCGACCCAGGCCACGGAGTACAGTCGCTGACCGCCGCCATTGGGAAAAAGCGTGGAGACGCTTAGCTGTTCACCCAAGGGTGTGGCACCGTTTTCCAACGCGGTGAAGACGCCCTGCGCGCCGGGATGGTTGAGGTCCATGCCGTAGCTGGCGTCGTAGCGCTGCCGCGTGATGTTCAGATCGAGCGTGGTCGCACCGTCCGTCGTCGTCGGTGGGGGCACGTTCGCCGCGACTTTCGCGCCCGGCAACTCGCCGAGCAACTGTGTGTAGCGTTCGAAGGTTTCCTGGCGTAGCGGACGCTCGTCGACGATGTGCGCGGCCATGGCACGAATGCGACTTTCGAGATTGCCCGCATCGCCACGAATGGTCAGGCCAGACACATAGCCTTCGACAATCGTCACCTGGACCACGCCGCCAGCGAAGGTCTGGCCCGGCACGAAGGCGAACGACAACGCATAGCCATGCGCCTTGTACATCGCCGTCACCTTGTCCGCAGCGGCGACGAGTTGGCGCACGCTCGTGTCCTTGCCTCGCATGGGTGCGAAGACAGCGGCGACATCGGCAAAGGGAACGGAGCGCACGCCGGTGACATCGAAGCGCGTTGGCGTGAGGTGACTGGCAAGCAGCGCTTCCAGTGCCTGATTGGGCGCCTGCACGTTCACCGTGACCGAAGGCGCCTCTTTCGGCGTCTCCGTTCGCGGCAGGGTCTGGAGTGGATTGGCCGGCGCGCGGACCTGCGCCTGGGTGGAACACACAACGGTCATGCCTAAAAGGCAGCCGAGCCATCGATTCATGCAAAGCCCCCTACGAACGATGACTTACACGACGAGCAACGCAACGCGGGCGGCGTTAACCACCGCCCGCGTCAATCGCATTACAGCCCGTGATTACCCTTGCCCAGATCCTTGAGCCTGCCAAGGAGGCTGCTCACCGGATCCGCACCTGCACCGCTGTTGCTTGCACCCGTACCCGTGGTCGACGACAGGCCCGTGGCGGAGGCCACGTTGTTGACCACGGTGTTGAGCGTGGTCGTCACCGGCGCGATGGCCGGGCTACTGACAACGCTACCCACGCCAGCACCGACATTGGTCACGGTGGAAGCCACGGCGTTCGTCACGGGGGCTAGGCCGCTCAGGCCGCCGGTACCCAGGGCACCGACAGGCGCCGCCACGCTGGTAACGAGCGAAGCGGTACCGCTGAGCGTCGTCGAAACAGGCGTTGCGCCTGGCGAACCCGCCGTGCCTAGACCTTGGCCGAACGTGGTGCTCGTCGCCTGCAGGGTGCCTGCCGTACCGGCCAGGGCACCACTCACCGGCTGTGCCAGCCCACCCAGGGCACCCGGTGCCTGAATGCTGCCGACATTGCCCGCGAGGGAGTTCACACCCGTGCTCAGCCCACCCGAGATGCCGCTCGCGGCCAAGCCGGTCGCAGCCACGAGATTGGTGGATGCCGTCGGGGACGCGCTACTGCCCAGGGACGCCGCCACCGGAGTCACGAGGTCGCTCACCGTCTGTGTCAGCGTGTTCACCTGCGACGAGCCGAGCACACCGCCGAGGTTTGTGCCGATCTGCTCCACACCCGTACCAGCCTTCGACACCACATCACCCAGGCCTGAGGTGATCGGCGCGATCGGCGTGTTTGCCGCGATGTCACCGACGCCGACACCGAGGTTATTTACCGCGCCACCGGCGTTCTGGACGACATCGTCGAGGCTGCCAGTGGTGACGCCGACCGGGTTGGCGATATTGCCGATCTGTCCGAGGCCGCTGGAGGTGCCATCACCCAACGCCGTAACGGCTTTACCCAGGTCACCCACCGTATTGCCGAGCGACGTGGAGAGGCCACTACCGCTGCCAAGCAAGGTGACGGCTGGCAGCTGCGCGCCAATGCCGGACACCGTGCCGCCCAAGGAAGAAACGATGTTGCCGGCGCCGGTGGATATCGCACCGACCGCGTTGCTGGGTGCCGGAGTGCCCGTACCGCCGGTGCCGCCGCCGGTACCGCCACCACCCGTGCCGCCGCCACCCGTACCGCCACCGCCCGTGCCACCGCCACCTGTACCGCCACCGCCGGTGCCACCGCCATCACCGCCACCACCTGTGCCTCCGGTACCGCCGCCTGTACCACCGGTCCCGCCACCATCGCCGCCACCTGCGCCGCCCGTACCGCCGCCGGTTCCACCAGTACCACCGCCATCGCCGCCTCCGGTGCCGCCGCCCGAGTCACCGCCGCCGCCTGCGCCGCCGGGATTGACCGTGCCGCCGGATCCTCCGCCTGATCGCGTCGAGCCGTGACCACTGCATGCAGTGATCGAAACCGATGCGGCCAGGATGCAAGTGGCCAGAAGGGTGCGCGTAAAGACCTTGCCGAACTTGAGTTCGCTCACGACTCACTCCTCGAACGCATAGCGTTCTGGGTAGTGCCCCCTGCCTGTGGGAGCGATACATCGAATGTGACCCACGTCACAACCGTGGATCAATCAGACGCCTCGCAACCCATGTACCGGTACGCAAAAGTGGCAGGTCAGTAGGAATACGTAGAGCGAATTCGGCCATCTGTTCAGGCCCGTTGGCGGGCCGTGGATATGGATCGAACGAATTGCGAAAAGTGCGTGAATCCCCTGTGGGAGCAACTGTCTTTTTCAGACAGCAGCCGTTTTATTGTGGGAGCCGCTTCAGCGGCGATAGCCAGGCTGCCTCAACGCCATCGCCGGCGTAGCCGGCTCCCACAAAATAGCCGGCTCCCACAAATGGCCGACTCCCACAAAATGGCCGGCTCCCACACAAAGAAAAAAACCCCGGCATGCCGGGGTCTTTTCGCGAAGCCATCGCCTCGGTGAATCAGTGCACGGTGAAGAGCTTGTCGAAGCCGGCGATGCGCAGGGTGTTACGCAGGTCCGCACTGGCATTGACGATGCGGATCTCGGCGCGGTCGCCGCCGGCGTGCTCGCGCAGGAGCATCAGCATGCCCAGCGCGGAGCTGTCCATGCCGATGACCTGTTCCAGGTCGAGCACGTAGCTTCGTGCGACGGCCATGTCGCCCAGGCAGGCATCGTGGAAAGCGCGGTGGATGGAGAAATCGAAGCGCTCGCCCAGGTGAAGGGTCAGGCAACCGTGCTCGGTGTCGTGGTGAACGTTGATGGCCATGGTGGCTTCCCTTAAAACAGGTCGATGTCGCCAGCAGCCATGGACTGCTGGAGGGCGGGGCCACGCGAACGCAGGCGGGCACGCTCACGCTGCTCGGCCAGACGCGAGCGGACGCGCTGGGCACGGGCGCCAAGCTCGGCCGGATTGGCCGGAGCGCAGGCCAGCTCTTCGATATCGCGCGTGCAGTCGGCGGTGATCTCCTGCAGCTCGACCAGGCGCGAACGCGTCTGGTGCAGCAACTGGCTGAGGATGTCTTCGAACTGCAGCGAGCGGATGGTGGTGGAGACGTCGTTGCCGAGGCCGCGGTTGATCGAGGCGGCTTCGTCGGCGGCGGCGCTGGTGCGGGCGTTGGATTCGGTGATGGTCGACATCATGCGGTCGATGTCGCCCTTGGCCGAAAGCGCCACGTTCATGTCCTGCGAGGCCATGTGGCCGACCAGCTCGCGAAGCTGTTCCATCGCGGTGCGCGAACGCTCCACGTGGGTACCGATCTTCTCGTTGAACTGGTTGCTGTGCTGCGCGAGGTTGCGGATTTCACCGGCGACCACGGCAAAGCCACGACCGGATTCACCGGCACGGGCCGCTTCGATCGCCGCGTTCAGCGCGAGCAGGTTGGTTTCTTCAGCGATGGTGTTGACGTTCTTCAGCAGCGCGAAGACGGCGTCCATTTCCTTGGCCATGCCATCGATGCGGTAGACGATGCGCAGGCTTTCACGCGACAGCTGGACGATGAGGCCGACGAAGTGTTCGAGCAAACCCGCGGTGCGCGAGGCGAAATCCTGCACCGAGATGCCGTTACCGCCGCTCTCGATGATCTCGCTGAGCAGCTTCTGCTGCTTGCCGGTCTTGTGCGACAGACCGTTGAAGCCGCCGCCGAGTTCGGCCACGGCATCACGCAGCAGATCGAGCGCCTGGTGCAGTTCGCGGCTGGCGTGGCCGAGTTCGTCGACGATGGCGCTGCGCACGTCTTCCATCGCCTCGCGCACCGAGGCCTCGTCCGACGACGGGGAATGCAGCACCACTTCTACATCCGGAAGTGCGGCCGGGCGCAGGCTGATCGCGATCCAGGTCGAGGTCAGCAGGGCCACCACGATCGGGGCGAGCCAGGGCGAGTGGAACACCAGCACCAGGATCAGGGCGATGGCACTCGCGGCAAAGCCGATGCTTCGTGCGTTCTTAGGGATGAGCATGATGACGTCTCGCTATCAGGTGCCGACGCGCGAGGCGGCGACGGAAACAGGTGTATGGGCGAGCGCGAGCAAACGCGCTGCGATCGCGTCGAGCGGAAGCATTTCGTTGGCGGCACCGGCTTTCCAGGCGGCGCCGGGCATGCCCCAGACGACGGAGCTGGCTTCGTCCTGGACCAGGGTCGGCGCGCCGATCTCCTTGAGCTCACCCAGCCCGCGCGCGCCATCGTCGCCCATGCCGGTGAGCAGCACACCGATCGCGGCAGCGCCGACGCTGGCGACCATGGAGCGGAACAGCACGTCGACGGCAGGCTTGTGGCGGTTGACCGGCGGGCCGTCGTGCAGGCGGCAGACGTGTTTCGCGCCGTCCCACATGACCAGCAGGTGCTGGCTGCCCGGGGCGATATATGCGTGACCGGCCTGGATGGGCTGGCCGTCGCGGGCTTCCATCACACGCATGGCCGAGCAGGAATCCATGCGCGCGGCGAACGGACCGCTGAAGGCCGCGGGAATGTGCTGGGTGATGACGATCGGTGGCGCCGTGGGTGGCATCGCCTCGAGCACCACGCGAATCGCCTCGGTGCCGCCCGTGGAGGCGCCAATCGCGATGATGCGGGTGCCACCGCGCGTGCCGGGGGTCTGCGCGAGCGGCAGCACGGCGTCGGCAGAGAGACGCGGGGCGACGTCCAGCTTGCTCACTGAAGCTCGCTCACGCGGCTTGGCACCGGCGGCTAGACGCACCTTCGCGCAGATCTCCGGCGCGTGGTCCATGAAGGTGTTGGCGAGGTCGGCGGGCGGCTTGGTGAAGAAATCCACCGCACCCAGCTCGAGCGCACGCAGGGTGACGTCCGCGCCACGTTCGGTCAGCGTCGAAACCATCACCACCGGCATCGGGCGCAGGCGCATCAGGTTGTCGAGGAAAGTCAGGCCGTCCATGCGCGGCATCTCGACGTCCAGCGTGAGCACGTCGGGATTGAGCAGCTTGATCTTATCGCGGGCGATCAGCGGATCCGCGGCCGTGCCGACCACCTCGATGCCCGGATCGGACTCGAGCATGGTCGTCAGCACCTTTCGGACCAGGGCCGAATCGTCGACGATGAGGACGCGTACTTTCTGCATGGGCTCTAGCGACTCGGGTGGCGGAATGAATAGGGAGGAACCACGGACGACGGGCGTCAGAACAGTTCCACCTCTCCCTTTATCGGATCGTCAGCCAATCGCTTGAGGTATCGTTTCTCGCGATCGGCCAGATTGTTGTCGTGCGTGGCGCGCAACTGGCGCACGCGCACCTTGCCGCTGACCGGGAAGAACTGCACCTGGCGGGGGTAGATATCGCCCACGTCGGCCGCGCAGAGCTTCAGATTCTCGGTGGCGATGTACCGCTGGACGAAGGTGATGTTGCGCTGGCCGATATCGGTCATCGTCGCCAGCACACGGCCACCGCCGAAAATCTTCACTTCCAGATCGTCGCGACGGCCACCGGCCTTGAGAATCGCGTTGATCAGCTGCTCCATCGCATCGTTGCCATAACGCGCCGCGCGGCCGACCGTAGAGGTCCAGCTGTCGCGGTCGCCGGCGGGCTCGGGCAACATGAAGTGATTCATGCCACCGATACGCCGGCGTGCATCGCGCACGCAGGCGGAGACGCAGGAACCCAATACGGTCGAGATCATCTCTTCCTGAGTGCTCACGTAGAACTCGCCCGGGAGAATCTTTACCGTGACCACTTCCTGGGCAGGATCCCAGAAGCGGCGGACGTGCTCGAACCCAGGCAGCACGCTTTTCGGATCGAAGCCGATGAATGTTCTCGGCTGCGCGACGAACGTGTCGCTCATGTGCGTTTCCGGTAGACCGTTCGGCCGATCAGATCGAAGTCCTCGGACAGTCCGTACATGGACTCCGAGTGCCCCAGGAAAAGGTAGCCGCGGCTTTCCAGCATGCCGGCATAACGGGAGAACAGCCGCTGCTTGGTCGGCTTGTCGAAATAGATGACGACGTTGCGGCAGAAGATCGCGTCGAACTTGCCGTGCATTGGCCACTCGTGCAGCAGGTTGAGCGGCTGGATGGCAACCAGCTCGCGCAGACGCGGGTGCACCTGGACATAGCCGTCGAACGAGCCTTCGCCGCGCAGGAACCAGCGCTTGCGTCGTGCGTCGCTCACGCCACCCAGACGATCCACCGGGTACACGCCCTTACGCGCGGCTTCGAGCGCCTGCGGAGACAGATCGGTGGCGAGGATCTTCGCGTCGATCTGGAAACCCGTGCGCTCGATAGCCTCGGCCAGCACCATCGCGATGGCGTACGGCTCTTCGCCGGTGGAACAACCTGCCGACCAGATGCGCAGCCGACCGCTGCCACGCTTCTCCGCCAGCCAACGCGGCAGGAGTTCGTCGACGAGCATGTCGTAGTGGTGCATCTCGCGGAAGAACGAGGTGACATTGGTGCTGATGCAGCTGGCCAGTTCGCCGAGCTCCGCTTCCGGATCGCGGCGTAGCAGGTCGCAGTAGGCCTCGAAGCCTGAGAGATTCAGTGCGCGCAGCCGGCGGAGCAGACGCCCCTGGACCAGCTGCCGCTTGTGATCGCCCAGCGAGATGCCGCAGTGCTGCAGCACGAACTCACGCAGGAAACCGAATTCCTTTTCGCCGAGATTCGGTCCCGTCGCGCCCGCCAGCCCGACGGCATCGCCGTTGTTGACGAGCGCATTCATCGATCAGAACTCCTTCCACACACCGGCGTCGGCCGAAGACTCGGCCGGGCGCTGCGCACGCGGTGCCGGCGTGCTGCGCACGGCGGCAAACACGGTTTCCATCTCTTCGCGGGCGGCATCCTTGCGCGTCGCCTTGGCGGCCGGTGCGTTGGACGCCTGGCCAGCGATCTGGAAGAACGACACCTGGCGGCTGAGCTCGGTGGCCTGCTCGTGCATGGCACGGGCGGCGGCTGCCGATTCCTCGACCAGCGCGGCGTTCTGCTGGGTCATCTCGTCCATCTGCAGCACAGCGTGGTTGACCTGGTCGATACCGGCCGACTGCTCGGAGCTGGCGGCGGCGATCTCGGCGACGATGTCCGTCACCTTCTTCACGCTTTCGACAATCTCAGCGAGGGCCTTGCCCGACTGGTCGACCAGCTCGGAGCCGGCCTTGACCTTGCTCGCGCTGTCGTTGATGAGGCCCTTGATCTCCTTCGCGGCACCGGCCGAACGCTGGGCCAGGTTGCGCACTTCGGTAGCGACCACGGCGAAGCCGCGGCCCTGCTCACCCGCACGCGCCGCTTCCACCGCTGCATTGAGCGCGAGCAGGTTGGTCTGGAAGGCGATTTCGTCGATGAGGCTGACGATGTCGGAAATCTTCTTGCTGGAGCTGTTGATCTCGCGCATGGCGACGACCGTCTGTGCGACGACTTCGCCACCGCGCTCGGCCTGCTCGCGGGCACCGCGGGCCAGCTGGTTGGCGTGGCTCGCGTTCTCGGCGTTCTGCTTCACGGTGGAGGTCATTTCCTCCATGGACGAAGCGGTTTCTTCCAGGCTGGAGGCCTGTTCCTGCGTGCGCTGCGAGAGATCGTCGTTGCCGCGCGAGATCTGCTGCGCGGCGGTGCTGACCGAGCCCGAACCGTGGCGCACTTCGCTGACGATCGCGCCGAGGCGCTCGTCCATGACGCGGAAGGCCTCCTGCAGCTGACCGAGTTCGTCGGTCCGCGTGACCTGGATATCGTGGCCAAGCTTGCCCTCGGCAATCTGGTGCGCCACGGACACGGTGTGCGACAGCGTGCGGATGATCGAGCGGACGACGAGGACGCCGATAAGCAGACAGATGAACAGGCCGATGGCCAGTGAACCGATGCTGAGCGCGCGGACCATCTTGTACTGCGAGGTCTCCTTCTCGTAGATCGCCGCGGCTTCGTCACGCTTGGCTTCGATGAGCTTGCCGAGCTGGGTCTGGCGATCCATCAGCAGCGGGCGAACCTGCAGTTCGAGCACGTCGCTGGAGCCTTCGTCACCCTGGTTCAGGGCGTCGACCATGTCCGACTTGGCCTGGTCGTAATCGGCGGTCGTCGACTGCCACTTGTCGTAGAGCTTCTTGACGTCGGCGGACATCGGGACCTTGATGAAGTCGGCCTTCAGCTTGGTCATTTCACCGTCGTACTTCTGGAACTCCGCGACCTTCTGCTTCACCTGGTCCTTGTTGCTGACCTTGGCGGCGGCTTCGCCCAGCACGACGAAGGACAGCAGCGAATCGGTGTTGAGGCGGCTCAGGGTCTCCGAGGGAGCGAGCTCTTCCTCGTAAATCTGACGCATGCCTTCGTTCTGGAAGTGCATCGCACCCAGGCCGACGGCCGCGCCACCCAGAAGCATGAGGGTGAGCAGGCCGAGCACGCCGTAGAGGCGGCCGCGAACGGTCAGGGCGGGTACTTTGAACTTGAACTTCTTCATCACGGTTCCAATCGGCAAAGTGCGGCAAGAACTAACCAGGCATTACGCTCAGGCGACGGCTTTGACATCCGTGGAGGCCAGCGCGGCCTCCAGCATCTGTGCGTCCTGCGGCTGAAGCAGGCGATCCACGTCGAGCAGGAGGACCATGCGCTCGGCGACGGTCGTGAGTCCTTTCAGGTATTCGGTATCGACGGTGGTACCCATGTCGGGCACCGGGCGAACGTCGCCAGGGGCGACCTCGACCACGTCGGAGACAGCGTCGACCACGACGCCGAACTGGCGGCCGTTGACCATCACGATGACCGTGACGGTGGTAGCCGTGTATTCCTCGCGGGCCAGGCCGAAGCGCAGGCGCAGGTCCAGCACCGGCACGATGGCGCCGCGCAGGTTGAGCACGCCGAGCACATAGCCGGGCGCCTGCGGAATGCGGGTCACCGGTGTCCAGCCGCGGATCTCGCGGACGGCGAGGATATCGACGCCGTATTCCTCGTTACCGAGGTTCACGGTGAGGTACTGCGCGGCCTCTTCAGGCTGGGCGGTGGCGGAGTTGGCTTGCTGGTTCATGTCGTTCCCACGGCGGATCGGTTCGGCGGTTCGGGACCCCTTCCCTTGGGGTATCGGCCGTCGCGGTGGGTTCTTGAGGGTGAATCTGCACCCTGCAGGGCAAATTCGGCAGGCCGTTGTAGGAGCCGATTCATCGGCGGTCCCGCGGCAGCGGGCCGGGTCACGGCCAGCACCCCATCGCCGATGAATCGGCTCCTACAAGAGCCAGGCCCTATCAGGCGGCTTTGCGGCGCGCCTGCATGCGGACCAGACCAGTGACATCGGCGATCAGCGCCACCGAGCCATCGGCGAGGATCGTCGCACCGGAAATACCGGTAACGCGCCGGTAATTCGCCTCGAGCGACTTCACGACCGCCTGCTGCTGGCCGATCAGTTCGTCGACGAACAGCCCGATGCGGGTCCCCTCGCCTTCCACCACGATGACGATCCCCTCATCCACCGCGCGACGCTGCCCGGCACAGCCGAACACATCGAACAGGCGCACGATCGGCATCCAGTTATCCCGGAAGCGGAACAGCTCGCCGCCGCCGGCCACGCTGCGGACGGTGTCCGGCTTGACCTGGACCGACTCGATGATGGACACGAGCGGCACGATGTAGATTTCCTCACCCACCGCGGCGGTGAGGCCGTCGATGATGGCCAGCGTCAGCGGCAAGGTGATGGTGAAGGTGGTGCCACTGCCCTGCACGCTGCGAATGGCGACCGTGCCGCCAAGATCCATGACGTTGCGACGGACCACGTCCATGCCCACGCCACGGCCGGAAAGGTCAGTGGTCGCGGCGGCGGTGGAGAAGCCCGCTTCGAAGATCAGATCGGATACGGCCTCGTCGGACATGCCCTCGCCCGTGGCGATGATGCCGCGCTGGATGGCCTTGGCGACGATGGCTTCGCGATTGAGGCCGGCGCCGTTGTCGGCCACTTCGACGACGATGCTACCGCCGCGATGGAAAGCTTCGAGACGCAGGGTGCCGGTGTCGCCCTTGCCTGCGGCAAGGCGCTTGTCCGGCATTTCCAGGCCATGATCGATCGCGTTGCGGACCAGGTGGACCAGCGGATCGCCGATCTTCTCGAGCACGGTCTTGTCGAGCTCGGTGGTTTCGCCGCGCATGTCGAGCACGACCTTCTTGTCGAGCTTCTGCGCCAGGTCGCGGACCAGGCGCGGGAAGCGGTTGAACACCGTGCTGATCGGCAGCATGCGGATGCTCATGACGCTTTCCTGCAGCTCGCGCGTGTGGCGCCCCAGCTGGGCCAGGCCATGGCGCAACATTTCCAGCTGCGAGGCATCCACGCCGTCGTTGAACTGGCTGAGCATCGACTGGGTGATGACCAGCTCGCCGACGAGGTTGATCAGGGTGTCGATCTTTTCGATACCGACGCGGACCGAACTGGACTCGCTGTTCGCGGCAGGATCACGCACGGTGCGCGGGGCGGCGGCGGCCACCGGCGCGGCGGCAACTGCTGCTGCAACCGGTGCGGGCGCGGCGATGCGAGGTGTCACGGTGAGGTCGCAGTCGCCATCGACCCAGTCGAACACGCCTTCGACAGCGGCGCGCTTCGCACCGGCGTCGAGGCTGAGCGTCCAGCCGAGGTAGGACGACTCGGCGTCCATGTCGGCCAGCGCGGGAAGCTTGCTGGCGTCGCAGGTGACCGCGAGCGGGCCCAGGGCCTCGAGCTCGCGGAACATGCGCGCCGGATCGTTACCGGACTTCAGCAGGTAGTCGAAGGGACGGAAGGCGATGTCCCAGCCTTCGATCGCCTCGGCCGGCGCGGCAGCCTTGGCAGCCGCCACGGGTGCCACCGCGACGCCGGAGACCATCGCCGACAGCTCGGCCAGCAGGGCCTGGCTTTCCGCGGTAGCGGCCGGCTGGCCGGTCATCGATAGGGAAAGCATGTCGCGCACGGTGTCACCCGAGCGCAGCAGCAGTTCCACCACGGCCTTTTCCATCGGACGGCGGCCGCTGCGGACCTCGTCCATCAGGTTCTCGGCCACATGGGTGAATGCGGCGACGTCGGTGAAACCGAACGTGGCCGCACCGCCCTTGATCGAATGGGCGGCGCGGAACACCACATTGATCAGCTCCGGATCCTCGGCGCCCTCGTCCAGGGCGAGCAGGGCCTGCTCCATGGCGTCGAGGCCATCGAGGCTCTCCTCGTAAAACGCCTTGTGGAATTGCGCCAGATCGACTTTGGACATGGGAGACCCTGGAATTACCGGAACACTAAGGTGGAAACAGACGCGGCTGGGATCAGCCGAGGACGCGGTTGACCGTAGCCAGCAGCTGGTCCGGATCGAACGGCTTGACCAGCCAGCCGGTCGCGCCGGCCGCCTTGCCTTCCATCTTCTTTTCCGGGTTCGACTCGGTGGTGAGCATGAGGATGGGGATACCGCGGTAGTCCGCACGAGTGCGGATCTCGCGAACCATCGTGATGCCATCCATCACCGGCATGTTCACGTCGGCCAGGATCAGGTCGAACTTGTGCACGGCTGCCGAATCGAGTGCCGCCTGGCCGTTGTCGGCCTCTTCGACATCGTGGCCCGCGCCGCGAAGGGTGAAGGCCACCATGCTGCGCATGGAAGCCGAATCGTCTACCGCAAGAATCTTAGCCATCGAAGCACCTTCAGTTCACGCCGGCGCGAGCCGGCAGTTCAATCAATGAGTTAAGGCCGAGCACGGCCACGCCGCGCTGCAGGCTGTCGCTGACGCCAGTCCAGGTCACGGGAAGCCCGGCCGCACGCGCGTCGCGCGAGAACGCCGCGAGCAGCTGCAGGGCCGCCGTATCCACCTGGGCCACCGCGGCACCGTCGAGTTCGACGGCATCGCCGGCGGCCAGCGCCTTGAGCAGGGTATCGCGCAAGGCCGGAGCCGCGGCAATACGCAGGTCCGCGTCGAGCGCCAGGGGCGCCCGCGTTGCGTCTTTGGAGGATTTCTTCGCCATCGTCCGATACCGGTTCGGCCCTGGGCGCGTGTCGCCCGGGGGTTCGTTCGATGGTCTTATCGGCCTTGGGGGGAAAAGCTTTAGGGGGTGGTGCTGCAGGCGTCGAGGCGGTGCGAAGCTAGGAAGTCGAGGCCCCCGGCCTCAGACGCGGACCGCCGCCGTCGCCGTCGCCGACCGCATAGATATCAGAGTACCGGAATGAAAGGACGAAACTTTCGGAGCGCGCGGACGTGCCGGCATCCTCGGCCGTGGCCCGGGCAACGCCTCGTGCCCTAAGTTCACGTGGAAAATATCGCTAGGGCTGAGGCAGTGCAAAAATCCACACGTTGTTCGACGCCTCGATGGCCGCGAACTTCTTACGTGTACCGCCGAACGAGGCTTCCCACACGGCAAGCGCCATCGCGGCCCCACGATGATCAACGAGCTCGACCTTCTCGTCGACTACTCTCTCCCAGTCTTTGCTCCACACATTCTCCCCTTCGAAATACTGAACAAGTTGGCTGTCGTCCGACATCTTCCAGTTCACAAGGCACCTCCGATGAGCGCATCTCTTCAACAGACTTAGAGCTTGCCCAAGAGCGAAGCGACAGATCGAGGACGACGTAGCTTATCCTCTGCCCGCAACGGAACATGACGAGGTAATTAGGTTAGAAAGGATCCAGGATGGCTAACGACAACTCACTGATACAAGCAAGTTTCTCAGCTATCTCCCCCGCCACGAGCCCGGAGCAATCGGCGTCAAATTCGACTGTGAGGGCTGGCTCAGCCTCCAGGCTTTGATCGACGGCGCTGCAGCCATAGGACGGAATCTTGACCTCGGTCCTATTGGGGAAGTGGTCCGCGAGAGCGATAATAAGCGCTTCTCGCTGTCCGAAGACAGAACACGCATCCGGGCCGTCCAAGACCACTCGACCGCTACGGTAGCTCTGACGCACATCGAGGCAGCACCGCCGGCCGTGCTTTACCACGGCACCGCCGCACGCTTTCTGGAATCCATGCATCAGCAGGCCTTACTCCAGGATCGAGGCGTTCAGCAATCCACCTGACCTCTTCGTACTGATTATAACCGCTCATATATCAGTCCTCGCGCATCGTCGCGCGCATGAGCTGGTGAAACGGATCCCAATCAAGCTTTCGGCAAATTTAAGAGCGGACATGGGTGACCAATTCTGTCGACGTTCCGGTGACGGGCTTATGCCCCCTCGCTAATCTCGACAGTCGCATCGCGAGCCGCACAACGAACAACGGCACTGCGCGCACAAACTACGACGATTCGACGTACACCCTAAAGATGTTGAAGCCTCATAGAGAAACTCTGCCGACCTCCGCGTCTACGACGATGTTTCGGCAGCCACATGCGATTGCATGCTTCGGCATGGAGGAGAGCGTGTCTCCACACACTCCGCACCCATAAAAGAGGGTCGAGCCAGCAGGATAGCCTCTCGACAAATCAGGCGTCAGATAGGTTTTACTGACAAGTGCCCCACGGATGAAGAAGCGGGAGCGCGGTATCGAGCCCGCACTCTAGACAATGTCAGACTCCGAGAGAGAGATTCATGGTGAGACAGGCCCAGCCACCAAGGTCGAGCTCCACGCGAAATGTTCGCTCGCAAGAAACCTTGAAATCGAACTACGCCGGTACAAATTTGAACCGTCCATCGCTGAAATCCTCTCTTACGCCAAAAGATGCAAGCCCATTGAGACTGCCGTCTCTATCGCGAAAAACCTTCATAAATTTGGCGGTTCGCTCCGACGAATAAGGCATGACGCCGTCGATGACGTCCCGCATGTTTGCGCCAATCTTCGCAGCCGCATAGCTGACAAGGATTAAGTGACGAAAATTCTCGCGGTAGTCATCGCTAAAATCCTCAATGAGGTGAAGCAAGACCGAAGCCCGTATCCATTTAGGATCGTTCGTGTTCATCGCCTCTTCGGCCATGAACGAGCCAAGTGAGCGAGCAACTTCTTTCCAATCTTTGATGATGTTTCGCCAGAAATAGCTCGACGATCGTACTCAGGCGCTCCAAGGTAGAGCTCCACTAGGCGAAGACCGGTGTCGATCAGTTTCGAGCTCTTAGGACGAAAGCGAGTGCTCGCGGCTCCCAGCGATTGGAGCAAATGCTCGAGGGACTCTTCGGGGCTCATCGGCGCACAGCTCTTACCCAAGGCATAAGCCCTACGGGATCGGCTGCGAACTGGGCGACCATATCTGCGTCCATCTTAATTTTGCGCACCCACATCGCCATCCCACCGGTTAACACATGTAAGTACAGCTCGCCGTCGTCGCCTGTCTCGACGGAGTACATCTCAGCAGGATTTTTGTATCGCACGTTCATGAGGAAGAAGACCGTTCTTAAACCATCGGAGACAAGGAAGCGGCCTTGACCACGGCCGCCAGCTGTTCCGCCTCCACGAGCGACCACTCACGTAGCTGCCCCAATCGGCGAACGTAGCCAGCTTGACTAAGGTATTCCTGGGGCGACGAAAGGACGAACTTCGGAAGGGGCGCTCCTAGCTCATCGTCCGCCCACGCCGAAATGAACTCGTCCAAGCTTATCGAACCATAGACCGGGTCGTCATACTGTTCTCTCAGCAAGCACGTCAGGTGCTCGCACCACCCTGACCGCTCGCTCTCTCACTTCCGGGGAATATTTCGTCTTTGCCATGGCTCCATCCTCTCAAGAGTGGGAGCCTCCGACAAAGCCGGGGCGGTTCAACACCAATGACCACTGGATTCTAGATTGAAAGATAAGCCGTTGAACCCGAGCATCTCTCGCTAGTACCTGTTTCCGGGAAACCAAAAGATCGAAGTTCCCATCACTCCTCCCAAGAGCGGCACTCCTAGCCCCATCGGTGAGACGAACTTCACAACCATGAGCGAGAGTGCCTTACCGAATCCCACCGACGAACCGATCATGAAGAACACGATCAGATCTGCCGTTACGGCTCCTAGAACGAAGCTGAGAATATAAGCAAGCGGAGTCGGATGCCTTGCACCGCCCGCTAGCCCGAGGGCTCCGAATACTGTTGTCAAAAAGTCGAACATACTGCCCTCGCTCAATCTTTGGTGGAGCCCAAGTAAGCCTGTGTGGCTTTGCCAGCGACATTGCCGGTAACCATACTATTGACTCGTAGCACTGCCCCGGCAGGCGTGAGCCATCCCGCTCCCGATGCTGGAAGACCCGCCCATCGAAACATTTGGCCCAAGTAAGCGCTCCCGGTGCCACCCACCACTGCGGAGCCTATGAGACCTTTCTCACTGAAGTGAGTGGAAAGCGCGGAGCCAAATGTTAGGGAACCATCACTCAAGTACATGTCCTTCAATGCCATTGCAGCAGATGAACCTGTGTAGGTAGCTGCCGACCTTGCCGCACCCTGAGCCGCTATAGCACCCAACTCGCCGGTCGCTGCCAAGCCAGCCCCCGCACCGCCAGCAAGGGCAAGCTTTCCGTTAAAGGCGAGAAAAGACGCCGCATCATCATTAGCCCATCCATGGAACTCCTCGTCAAAACTCGCTGCCTGAAAATAGTCTCGCAGCGCTTTGTCCTGCGCAGGATCGCCTCCCGGATTCATAGCCTGAAGCACGTCCGCATACGCTCCTGGGTCGTTTACCAAGTCAGCAGCACCGAGGCCGCTGTTTAGATATTGAGAAGGGGAAGCCCCAAGGTCAAGCTTCGGACCGGATGGCGTAACCGCATTGTTCTGCGCAAGAAACTGAACTGCGGATGCGCGGTCCTCAGGTGCATCCATCCCGCTGACATATCGGGCCGCGAAGCCGTCGCTGTCGGTCATGGCTGCGCGCAACAAGAGACCTTTTGCGTCCTCCACAGAAATTCCGGTAGCCCCGGCATACCGCACCGCTAGGTCGTCGCTGATTGCCTTGATAACCGGGACATGAAGCTGTCGGTTGAATTTATCTCCATTCAATGCCGCGCTCGCGCCGGAAGCGCCACCCCCCGCCATGCCTATTGCTGCGCTTGCGGCCTCCATCAGCGCATTGAACTCAGGATTTTCTGGATCCACACCATGGGAGACCAGGTAATATTGAACGGCCGCGCTCGCCGCCTGTGAAGAGGCCGCCCCCACGAAGCCGTCTATCGCGCTCCCTCCGCCAAGAGCCGATGCAGCCGCGCCGACCGCGCCATGTAACAACGTTCGCTCGTCACTTCCCTCTGGCCAGCCGAGCTTGTCGGCGACCGTGCCAGCAGATCTAAAGCCCACCTCTCCTGCCAGCCGCGCTAGCTCTTGCTGATCCGCGACCTTCTTGGCGTCATAGCTGTTCTTCAACGCCTGGTCGTCGAGCGTCGGGTTCCGATCAAGGCTGCTCAGATCCTTGCCCGGATCGTCACGAACGATGATAGTGCCTTCCGCAATACCTGACTTCGTATCGCTGCTGCTGTTGCCGTGAGGCGAATTCGCAGCCGAAACGGCAGCCCCTACCGCGCCGGCGATGTTGCTCGCTAACGTACTACCTCCACTCAGGCTCACCTGACTGACGTTGTACTTCGATTCATTATGCAAGTCCTCCCAGATCAGATCCCCGGTACTAAGCACATTCTTGGAAGAATCCGCTGCGCTCGCGATCTGCCCGCCCACGAGGTGTGTCGTTCCGCCGACATCGATCTGGAACCCACCATCACCGGCCTTAATGCCGCTAACCTCATTGACGCCCGTGTACTGACTGTCGACTTTGCTGGCGGCGTAATAGGCACTACCACTGACGAAGCCACTCTGGGTGATTCCCACCATGATCTTGCCGCCAGCCTGCATAGTCTTGCTGGCGTAGTCGTCCGTATCCTGCTCGCTGCGAATGGCCAGGTTGTTGCCGATGTCAGCGACAACCTGGTTGCCCTTCAGCTGAGCGCCTTCGATCGTCGTATCGTGGCCACTGACGATGGTGAGCTTGTCGTCGGCGTCGATCGTGGTTTCTGCGTGCGTCGTCCCATTACCGTGCGCCTTGCCGGACCCTACGCTGGCCGAAGCGTAAATGCCGAACCCGTCCGAGCCAAAACTCACGCCGACGCCGCCCGACGAGTTCTTCGAATCGTTCTTGAGACTGTGATCCTCCGACTGGCTCAGGAGATTGATGTCGTTGGTAGCTGCCAACGCCACATTCTTACCGGACACCTCCGCGCCGATCAGCGTCAGGTCACCTCCCGTCGCAGCGATCGTGATATTTCCTCCGCTGGTAACGTGGCCGCCGTACGAAGTCCCATCGTGCGTGCTGGTCTTGCTGCTGACACTGCTCCCACCGATGCCGACCTGGACGTTGATGCCGGTCGCCGCTGCAGCACTGCCGGCATCAGAGATGCCGCTGATACCCTGAACCGCCTGAATGCCATCCTTGACTTCATACGCCGCCTTGGCTGCGTAGAGCGCCTTCAGCCGGTCGTCGTCCGTGTTACTGGCGTGCATGGTGTCGCTTCGCGCGCTCATCGCCAGGTCATACAGACCGCCGCCGAGACCACCGGTGACGCCGCCCTCGCTGTGCTTCTGCGACTGCTGCGTATCCAGCGAGTCAAGATCAGCATCAATGGTGACGTTTTTACCGACGATGGTCGTGCCGGTCTTACTGATAACGTCCGTACCGGTCAGGTGTAGGTCGCCGCCAGCGGTGAGCGTCACGCTGCCATCGGTCGAACCGACAACGCTGCCTGTATGGGTCACCTGCTGGGAACTATCACTACGACTGTCCTTAGCCTGTCCGTAGAGCTCGTTCATTCCGCTCCGGGAATAGCCAGTCGTGGTGACGCTCTTGCTGTGGCTATCGTCGTAAGTATCTACAGCTGTGGTCAGGTGCAGGTCCTTACCCGCCGCGACGATCACATCGTGAGTACCGGCGATCTTCGCTCCTTCACCGAGCACATCGTGCCCAGCGGCGACAGAGATAGAGTCGCCACTGAGTAGCGTGCCGTTAGCGACGTGCTGTGCCGAGTCGTCGCTAGTGACGGTCTTTTTGCCTTGCTGGACGAGACCGCCACCACGGTTCATCACGAAACCGGACTTCTTTACAGTCTCGTCGTGAGTCGCGTTATACGTGTCCGTCGTGGCCAACAGGTTCACGTCGTGGCCTGCGGCCAGAGCGATATCACCCGTAGCCTTGACGGACGCACCCTCGGCGGTCAGGTCGTTCCCTGCCACCATATGGATGTTGTCGGCACTAAGCGAGGTGCCGTACGCGAGCGTCTGCTCGCTGGTGTCGTGCGTCGTGGTGGTCTTGCTACCGAGCAGGCCGCTCTTCTTTTTCTTGGTATCAGTAACGACCGTGTGCGCCTCGTCCTCGGCAGTAAGCGTCAGGTCATGCCCCGCCGCCAAAGTCAGATCGCCAGTCTTCGTACCAATCGTCGCTGCATCCAGCGTAGCGTCATGACCGGCAGCGATCTGCACGCCCGTCCCGGCATCCACCGTCACCCCACGCACCGTTTCATCGGTAGTCGTCTGGGTGATGTGCTTCTTCCCTTCCTTCCAGCTCGCCGTGGTCGTCTGGCTGTCCGTGACCGCCGTCATGGTCAGGTCGTTGCCGGCCTGCAGTGCTGCGGTGCCGCCTGCCTTGAGCTGGGTCCCTTCAAGCGTGGCGTCGTGACCCGCTGCCACCGCTAGGTTGCCGCCGGCGTCGAGGCTCGTGACGTCGTGCGTGGTCTTGGTGGACGTGCCGTTCGTCGTCGCCGTTAGCGACACGTCGTGACCGGCCAGCAGGGCCATGTCGCCGCCCGCACTGAGCGAACCCGCCTGCACGCCGAGATCGTGGCCCGCCTGGAGCATCAGCGAGCCGCCGGCATCGACGCTGCTGCCTTGCGTCTGCGTGCTCCAGTGGGTACCGCTCTGCACGGCGCCCAGCGTCAGGTCGTTACCGGCCTGCAGGGCAGCGTTGCCACCCGCCTTCAGGGTGGTCGCAGAAAGATTCAGGTTATTGCCTGCAACCAGCGAAAGATCCTTGCCCGCGCTGAGCGTGAGGCCCTCAGCCTGCGTCCCCGTGATCGAGCTGCTCCACTGATACGGATGCGTCGTCGTAAGGCTGGACTCCACCGACAGGTTGTTACCCGCTGCCAGCGCCAAACTCCCGCCCGCCGTGACACCCTGCCCGGCCAACGTCAGATCCTGGCCAGCCGAAAGCAGCGCATCGCCACCCGCCTTGACCGTCGTGTGATCGAGCGACAGGTTATTACCCGCGCTGATCTGCATCCCCTGCGTCGCCGTGATGCTGGACGCATCCATACCGCGACCGACAAGGCCACCCACGTTTTCCGAACGAATATCACCGCCCGCGATCAGGCTCACGCCCGCGCCGTCGATACGGCCGTTGACGTTGGTGATGTTGTTCGTAGCACTGATTGCGGTCAGACCATCGCTGGAAATACGACCGCTATTGAGCAGATCCTGCGCAGTAAGCAACGTGCTGCTCTGACCTTGGATGAGCCCACCATTGGACAACGAGCCCGACGCATCGATGCTCACATCCTTGCCCGCGATGACCGAGCCCTGAGCCGTGAGGCCGAGGTTTCCGTTCGCGAGGTAAACCACTGGCACCAGCACCTCGTGGCCATCCACGTTCTGCTGCACCATCCAGACCATGTCCTGCGTCAGCGCGCTGACCTGATCCGCGGTAAGTGCGACGCCGATACTCAGGTTCATCGCCTGAGCCACGTGCGTAGCATTGTTCATCAGCGACTGGTATTCCTGCAGGCCGCTGCTGTAGTCGGACAGGTAGGCGCGACCGGTGAGCTGGGTCACCTGATTGACCACCAGCTGCTGCTCGTAGAAGCCGTCGCCCAGGCGCATCATCGTCCGCGCCGGATCCAGTCCCAACTGGTCGAGCAAGTACTCGCTGCTGATGAACTGGCTGTAGTCGACGAAGCGAGAGTTGGTCTCGATCAGGTAGTTGCCGCTCGGCGCGTGGCCAAGCAAGGCGGCGAGGTACGCGTTGCCGCGAAGCCCGACGGCACGCGCGCCCGCCACGGTCGACAGCGCGCTGGCATCGACATTGGCCGTTTCGCCGCGTACGGAGTAGATGCCGCCCGTCGGCAAGGTCACACCCGCCAGCGGCTCGCCGGCGCCACCAAGCACCTGGGGCGCATGCCCCGTGGCCGGATCGACTTGTGCACCGATCGGCACACCCGTCGCACCCTGCGCATTACCCTTGTTCAACGAAGACAGGCCGATCGCCTGTGCATTCGGATCCAGGCGCGTATTACCCACCTGACGACCGTCGGGCGTGACGCCGCCGTTCGACACGTTGACGCCACCGATCGAAACACCTTGCGCGCCGGACATCACGGCACCAAGCGCCGTGTAGTTGTCGTGGATGTAGTCCGCTGGATTGGTATCCGGCGTGCGGGTATAGGATTCCTTGTCGTTCTCAGGATTGTTATTGCACAGGCTCTGGTCCGTGCCGCAGCCGATGTGATGCGTCACCGCTACCTTCTGGATCGTGCGTCCCGCGGCAAGCGAGTTGTTCGCCACGGTCTCGTTGCCGAAGACCATGCCCGTGCCGCCACCGGCACCTGACTGGTTCACGGCGAGGAAGCCACCGGCGGCAATGGTCGAAGTCGTGTTGTTGACCGATCCGTACAGCGAGATATTTCCACCCGCGACGATCTGCGACTGCGCGCTCGCCGCGGAGACCACGGTCTCGTCGATAGTGTGGTACTCGGTGTAGGTCTCGTACTCCTGCACCTTGTTGATCGCGTACTTATAGTCCGACCGCGGCAACGGCTGGGAAGCGTCGTACTCTGCCTGCGTCAACGTGTGGCTGGTGGAGTCCAGCACGCGTCGCACGTTGTTGATCTGGTTCGCCGCCAGCAGGATGCTGCCCTGCGCCTGGATCGAGCCGGAAAGGTTGTCGATCTGGCCCGCGCGCGTGTCGAACAGACCCTGACCGTTACGCGCCGCTCCCGCCACATTGATGTTGCCGAGGCTGAAGATCTGCGCGTCGCGGTTGAGCAGGTAGTTCGTGTAGATATCGATGCTGTTGGTCGCGGCGATCGTGCCGCTCTGGTACGTCGCGTTATCCGTGGCACGACCGAGATCGGCGCCGTTGATCACGGTACCGGCCTGGATCGTCACATCGCCGCCCATGATGCTGCCGGTGTTGTTCACCACGCCCGCATGCAGGCCGACGGTATTGCCCTGGATACTGCCCGCGTTGGTGATCGTGCCGCCGGTGTTGAGCTGCGTATTGGCCGAGTCGAGCAGCGCGCCGGCATTATTGGTGATATTGGCAGCGCTGATGGTCAGCCCGTTGACCGCCTGGATGCTGCCGTTGTTGACGAACTGGCCGTCCACGGCGAGGTTGAATCCGCCGTTGGCCTTGATGCTCGAGCCGGCGGTCTGGAGGTAATCGCCCGCCAGGTGCATGCCCAGCGTGTTGTTGGCGACGATGCTGCCCTGACCGACGAGGCTGCGGATGTCGAGCATCACGTTGCCGACGCCACCCACGCCATCGATACCCGCCTGCACCGTGCCGCCGCTGTTGTCGAGGCTTGCCAGCGTGAAGTTGAGCTGGCGGCCGGCGGTGATCTTGCCGTTGGCGTTGAACGCCGAAGCACCGGCGTTGACGAAGCTGAAGGTATTCCCGGCGTAGACGTTGCCGCTGGTGTTGTCGAGCTGACCCGCGCCGAGTGTCATATTGCCGGCCGCTACGAGCGTGCCGCCCTGCGCGTTGGAGATGGATGTGCCGGACAGACTGACGTCACCCTGCCCACCCAGCGTGCCACCACGATTGTCGATGCCACCGGTCGAGGTGACCTGGGTTAGCGCGGCACTCGCGTTAGCTATGCGCCCACCAACGTTCGAGATCGACGCCGAGTTCAGCGTAGTGGCACCGTTGGCCTCGATGGAGCCCGCATTGTTGTTGAAACCATTGGTGGCGCGCAGGTCGATGGCGCCTCGGCTTTGCAGGAGGCCGCCGGTGTTCGCAAGCGTGTCGGTAGCCTGCACGTTGAGCTGGCCGGCAGAGATGTTGCCGGCATTGATCAGTCGTACCGTAGTGAGCTTGGCGAGCCCACCTGCTGCGATGGTGCCGGTGCCGTTGTCCAGCGTGCCGCCGATGCCGAGCGTGACCGCGCCCGGTGCCGACTGAATCGTGCCCCCGCTGTTGGAGAGGCTGCCTGCCGTCAGTGACAGATCGCCACCCGTGGCCTGCATCAGGCCGCCAGTGTTGTTGACGCCACCTGTCACCACGACACCGAGTGTGCTGCCCGAGATCGCGCCGTTCGACAGGTTGCTCAGCGACGTGGCCGCAACGACCGTGGCGCCATGGGCATTGATCAGGCCGCCATCGTTGACGAGCGCCGTTCCCGCCGTGACGCGGGTAGCACCGTTACCGGCGAGAGTGCCCTGACGGTTGTCGATGTCCTGATCGGCGCTGACGTCGAGCTGACCCGTGCCAGCCAGCTGCACCGTGCCGGACGTGTTGATCACACGACCGCCATACAGGGTCAGATCGTTGCCGTTCGTGGCGAGGGTGCCGCCACTGTTGTCGAGCGTGCCCGCCGTGCGGACCGTCAGCGCGGAGGTGCCCGTCTGCAACAGCTTGCCGCGACCGTTATCGATCGACCCTGCCTGGAGCAGCAAGGCATTGGCCTGCATGCGCGCGTCGTGACCATCCGTGCCACGGTTGATCAAGGCACCGCTAACCTGCGCAGTCAACGTGCCACCTGCAGCGAGATCGCCTGCGGTGTGGTCGATGTTGCCGGCCCATGCGATCAGGGTAGCGTCGCCGCCGGCACGCTGCGTGCCCGCGGAAAGATCGAGCGCGTTTGCCTGCGCGTCGAGCGTGCGTCCGGCGAGAAGGCTGCCGTGCGCGGTGAGCGCGTTATCGGCGAGCACGTGCAGATCGCCTGTGGTGTCCAGCGTTCCGTCCGCCTTGACGCCAGCCGCCAGGACGCCGGCGACATCGACGGTACCGCCATGCACGGTCAGGTCACCCGACGACAACGTGCGACCGTCGTTCTTCACCGCGCTGCCGTTCAGCGCAATCGTGTCGGCCGCCAACGTGCCGGCCTGGTTGAGCGTCGCGCCACTGGTCAGCGTCGCCGTCTGGGCGGTGATATCGCCTTGCGTAGAGATGTCACCCACGGCGTTGAGATCGAGATGCGTTCCCGCCAACTGGCCGCTCTGGCGAATCGCACCGGATGCCGTCGCATCGACAGCCGCGGCCGACGAGACGATGCCGCCGAGCGTAAGGTCGCCCTGCCGGGCTTCGAGATGAAGGTCGCCTTGTTGTGTGCCGAGCGTACCGGTCGAAGAGACGCTGCCGCCGCGAAGATCGACGCTTCGGGCGACTATCTTGCCTGCGTTGTCCAGCGCCCCGGTCACGTCGATCGTGATGTCGTTCGCACTGGAGAGGGATGCCGCCGCCCCCAGCGTGAAGGTATCGGCGGCGATATTGAATGCCTGTCCGGTGTAGAGGCTGCCCTGGTTGTCCAGGGTGGTGCGTGCGTGCAGGTCGAACGCACCGTCGGTGGCGATCGCGCCGGTGTTGCCGATGCGGTTGGCCGTGATCGACAGGGCCGACGAGGCCAGGAGCGAGCCCGAGTTGCGAACGTCACCCGATGTGTCGATCGTCAGCGCGCCGCCGGCCTGCGTCGCGCCGGAGAGCGCCAGGTCGCCCTGCGCCTTGAGCGCGAGGTTCGTCGTGCTGGCGAGCGTGCCTGCGCTGTCGATCCGGCCGGCCGTGACCGAGAGGTCGCCGTTGCTCTGTAGCTTGCCGTCGCCGGTCTGGACCAGCGCGCCGTCCACACGGACGTCGCCACCCTCCTCCGTGGCAATACTGCCGCGGTTGTCCAGATCTCCCGTCGTATGGAGGTCGAGGGTGCTCCCGGCGCGCAAGCTGCCGGTGTTGTGCAGGTCATGGCCCGCATCGAGCGCCAGAGCGCCTGCGACCGAGGTATCACCGGTGAGGGAAAGATCGCCCGCGGAAGTAAGCTTCGCCGCGGCGGCGTTCATCGAGCCGGATTGCGCGAGCACACCAGCGGAATAAGCATCCAGACGACCGGCCGATACGGTGGTTCCGTCGAGGGCGAGATCGCCCGCCGTCGTGACGAGAGAGACATCGCCCGCCGTGGTGCCTAGCTGGCCGCTGCTGCGCAAGCTGCCGGCACGCACGTCGAGACCCTGACTACCGACAACGCTGCCCTGGTTATCCAGCAGGCCAGCGCTTGTGAGCCCGAGCGTCCCGGAGGCGTTGATCTGACCGCTTGCTGCCTGGTTGATGCCTGAAGCGTTGAGCGCGAGGGCCCTTTCAGCATGAATGCTGCCGCTATTGACGAGAGTGCCATCAGCGCTCAGCGCGAGCCCGCCGTCACTATGCAGCGAGCCCGTGTTGGATAGGTCGCCGCGGGTATGCAGCTGTGCGTCGCCGCGCGCGTAGAGCTCGCCGCTGTTGTCGAGCGATTGCGTATCGGCATTCAGGCCATTGACGGTCAGTTGACCTTGCTGCCGCAACGCGCCTTGCGCGCGCAGGTTCAGCGTACCCGCCACCACGGTGTTTCCGGCAAGCACCATGTCGGCCGTGCTGGCAACCGTAGCATCACCCTGCTGGGTGCCCAGCTCGCCATGACTGACCATGCCCGATGCATTGACCGTCAGGTTGCGATTGGCGACCAGGCTGCCATCGTTCACGACATCTCCGGTGGTAGACACCGCAAGGTCGCTACCGGCGAATGCAACAGCGCCCGCCTGATTGGCAAGTCGCGCTGCCTGGATATCGAGACGGCCGCCCGAGAGCATGGTCGCTGCATTGCTCAACTGATTGGCCGCGCGCACGGCGACATCACCCCCGCCCTGCACGGCGCCCGCTAGGTTCAGGTCGCCCAGGCTGGAGATGCCCAGCGCGCCACCGGCATCAACGACGCCGCTGCTGTTCACCGTCGCCGCATTGAGCGTCAGGCCGTTACCCGCATGCAGCGTGCTTGCCGCCGTCGTTTCCAGCAGGCCCTGCGTCGAGACGTTGCCGCTTCCGCCGAGACCATAGATCGTCCCCTCGTTACGCAATGTTCCCGTACGCAGATCGAACGACTGGCCGGCATACAACTGGCCGGTATTGCTCAACGCGCCCGGCGTGGAGATGGAAACGTTGTTCGAAGCGACCGTGGTGCCACCAAGGCGCACTTCACCCGCACTGGTCAGCTCCAGGTCGCCGGCCTGCGCAGCGATGGCGCCACTGCTGACCACGCCCACACCCGCTTCCGTACCGACAAGGCGGATCTTCTCCGCATACATGCCGCCGAGTGCCGCCACGTCGATCGCCACGGCCGGGCGGGATGCATCGGCCGCATTCGCGCGCACGCCGGCATCGGCATAGTTGGCGTCATTGCTACCGGTGACGACGTTGAGATCCTTCGCCCAGAGCTCGCCATTCACTTGCACCGCACGAGCGATGAGGTCGGTGCGATCGACGACGGAGCCGTCGAGGCCACCACTGCCGATGGTGATGCTGCCGCCGGTGACATGGAACGCGTCGAGGCTGCCGCTGCCACCGAAAACGGGCGTGCCAGTGGTGAGCGTGAAGCGCTGGCTGTTGATCACGCCGCAGCCGTCGCAGGTGATGCCGTACGGGTTGGCGATCACTACCGGTGCGGCCTGGCCGCCCACTTCGATGTAGCCACGAAGGCTGCTGGGAAGCGCCGACGTCACCTCGTTGAGGATCAGCGAAGCTGGGCCGCCCTTGAGGTTGTCGTTGCCGGCGATGTAGCCACCGAGCTGCGTGCGGACGATACCGGCACTGTTGTTGAGGATGACGCCCCGCTGGTCGACATCGAAGCGTTGATACTTGTTGTGCGACACGCCTTGCGCGTTGGGCGCGACGATATCCACCACCGGCACGCCGTTCGCCGCCGAATCCATCTTCGGTCGGTGCAAGCCAGCCGCGGCATCGGGCACTTGTTGCGCCCAAGACACCACCGGAATGCCGACCGTGGCCAGGGCGATCGCGAGCACCAGGCTGCGCAATGCCACCATCGTCAGCGCGCCCCGGGGGCGCAGCATCGTTTCCTTGATCGTCGTCATGACTATCCTCGTATCGGACGCCCGCCTGGGCGCCCCTGCCCGTGTTTCAGTACTGGTAGATGAGCTGGAAGCCCGTCGTCGGTTGCGCGCTGTCGAAGCCGCGGGGCGCATGAATGCGTCTGCCCGCGAAGAGATCCCAGCTCAGGCCGCCATAGCTGCCGCGCAGTCCGAGGACCGCGCCAGCGAGCTGGCGGTGACCTGCCTGCGTCGAAGGGCCAGCGACACGGCCGATGTCCGCGCCCACGTAGGGCGCGACCATGCCGAGCGGCAAGGTGAGCGTGTTGCGCAGATAGGCGCCACGTTCACCGGCCAGCGTCTGTTCGCCATCGAAACCGCGCACGGAATAGCGCCCCCCGATAGTGAGGAGCTCCGCCGCGGGAAGATGGTCGGTGGACCGCTGCATGCGCAGGCTGCTGTCCCAGATCGCCTGCCGTCCGCCCAGGGTCAGCGGCTTACTCAGCGACAGGTCGAGCGTGGTCAGGCCATAGCGATTGCTCGGATAACCCACCTGAGGGTCGTAACCGATCCACTGGCTGCCGAACCACGGGGTTCCGCGCTGATAGCCGAGGCGCGCATCGATCTGCGCCTGGCCGATGTAATGGCGGTGCACTAGCGCGAGTTCGGCGCTAGCCACGCGCTGTCTCTGAATGCCGACTTCGACACCCTGGATATAGCTGTGTGCACTGCGCGCGGCCAGATGCATTTCGAGCGAGGTCTTGCTTGAGGTGCCTCGCGTGAGCAGACGCTGCACGGTGATGTCGCTGGAGGTGGAACTGCCGGTCGAACGGAAACGGCTGTCGAAGCCTTCGATCCACTGCTGGTAGCGATACGTCGACACCGAACCGCTGAACGTCCACCAACCCAACGGAACGCTGTAGGTGGCGTTCTCGCTGAAGGTGCTGCCGCCATACGGATGGGTGAACAGCGCATGGCCCGCGCCGATCGAGAACAGGTCGTTCCAGCCGAGCGGGTTGTCGAGCGAGAAGTTGAGGTTGCCCTGATAGCGGCCTGTGCCCTTGAGCCCGGCGTCACCTGTGTCGACCACGACGTGCCAGCGGCGTGTGGTGTGCACCGTGAGGACAACGTCGGATTCGCCGACCTGTTCGCCCGGAGCAATGTCCATGGTCACGTCCTGCGACGGCACCCGCTTGAGCTGCTCGAGACCCTGCTCGATAGCGTGCAGGTTGAGCAGGTCGCCCTCGTGAATCGGGAACGCCGTGCGCCAGTCGAGCTCGGGGGAGCCTTCGGCGAAACGCACATGCCGCAGCGTGCCAGGCACCAGAAGCATGCGCAGGTGACCCTGGGAAATGTCCTGTGCAGGCACGCCCACGCGTGTCGTCACGTAACCACGTGCGATCAGCAGGTTGGAAAGGCGACGTTGAAGGGCTTCCAGGCCGTTACGGCCGACGCACTGGCCGACGAAACGGTCGAGGTAGCGCTGCGCCCACGGGAAGTCGGCAAGCCGCTCGCCTTCCAGCCGCAGGCTCTGCAGCGGGAAACAAGGCGTTTCCTTCGGCAACGGCGCGTCCAGCCGCTCGACCTGGGTCGGCGGCGGTGTGGTCTGGAACGGCGACTCCTGGCGCTCCGTTTCCTTCTGTTCGAGTTGCTGCGCGCGACGCAGCTGCTCTTGCTTGTCCAGCGTGCTTTGCTGCGCCGCCACCGTACCGCTGGCGCCGCTTGCAAGCAGGTAAATCAGCCCGTACACCGTTGTGCGCCAACGGTCATCCCCTGCAACCCGCATCTTGCTACTACTCCAAACCGTCCTGGTTCATCGCACGCGGGCACCCCTTCGGGTGGCCGCGCACGGCTCTTCAATGAGCCGTTTCGGCAGGGAAGGTAAGAACTTTAGGGTTTATTTCGCAATATGTGGCGGACGCGATGCAGCCGCGACACGGGTTGCGGCCCTCAGACAGCCTTCGCCGGAATGATCAGCATCGCGTCGCCGTATGAGAAAAAGCGGTAACGTTGAAGCACCGCGTAGCGATACGACTCGAGGATCGCCTCCTTGCCCGCCAGCGCCGAGACCAGCATCAGCAAGGTCGACTGCGGCAGGTGGAAGTTGGTGATCAGCGCATCGACGCTGGTGATCTTGTAGCCCGGAAAGATGAAGATCTGGGTCTCGCCCGCGAAGGGGCGCAATACGCCTTCGACGGTCGCGCTTTCGAGTGCCCGCACCACCGTAGTTCCGACGGCGACGACACGACCGCCGGCTGCACGTGTTTCGCGAATCTTCTCCACCAGGCCGGCACCGACATTGAGCCACTCGCGATGCATCACGTGGTCGCGAACATCCTCGGCGCGCATCGGCTGGAAGGTACCCGCACCCACATGCAAGGTGACGTAGCCCATCTCGACACCGCGAGCGCGGAGCTTGCCGAGCAGTTCCTCGTCGAAGTGAAGGCCCGCGGTCGGCGCGGCGACCGCACCCGGCTCACGCGCGAAAACGGTCTGGTAGCGCTCATTGTCGGCGGGCTCGGCGCCGCGCTCGATGTACGGCGGCAGCGGCATTTCGCCCAGGCGCGAAAGCAGGCGCTCGAGCGGCTCCTGGCTCTCGAAGCGCAGCAGGAAGAACTCACCCTCGCGACCAAGCACGGTGACCATGCTGCCGTCGGCCAGCTCGATCCGGCCGCCTTCCTTGGGCTTCTTGCTCACGCCCAGCTGGGCCCGGGCCTCGTGCGGGCCGGTGACCCGTTCGATCAGGATCTCCACCGCACCGCCGGATTCCTTGCGACCGTAAAGGCGCGCGGGGAGGACCCTGGTGTCGTTGAAGATCAGCAGGTCGCCCGGCTGGAGCATCTCCGGCAGCTCGTAGAACTTCCGGTCCTTCTTGGTGTGAGCGCCGATATCGACCACGAGCAGCCGGCTCCCGGAGCGCCGGACCAGCGGGGTCTGGGCGATCAGGTCGGGGGGCAGGTCGAAGTTGAAGTCGGATTTCTTCACGAGTGGGGGTTTTCAGGAGGCGGGTTAGGCATTATCGCCCATCCCGGCAGGTCAGGCGTTTTCTGTGGGAGCCGCGTCAGCGGCGACGGGGTGCTGGCGGTAGCCTGGCCCGCTGGCGCGGGATCGCCGATGAATCGGCTCCTACCGAGCAGTTTGTCGTCGCCTGCGGCGGCGGAAGATCACGACCAGGCCAGCCACCACCAGCACCAACACCGCGATCTCAACGGCCAGGTACTTGCGGACGAAGTGCTTCACCGCCCTTACCTGCTCCGCGCGCTTCAGCTTGCGGGCGCCGGCGAAATCGGGCTCTTCGCAGCTGCGGCCAAAGTCGGCGGCCCATGCCACGTAGGGACCCTTTTTCACGTAGCGGGCGTAATAGGCCCGGACGCGGCGCTGGCGCTCGTTCAGGGGTTTGGTCGTGTCTCCGTCGCTGGCTTCGTTGTAATCCGGCGGACCTTCGAGCATCCAGTTCGTCGCCTTGCACAACGTGGCGGCGAAAGCCTGCGAGCGCGGCGGCAGTAACTCGGCGGCGGAGACGGCCCGGTCAGCGGCGAGATAGCGGTAGTGATAGCGCCGATCCGGCTGGGCTGCGCTGTCGTTGAAGCGCTGGCGCTCGCCGGCCGTGACCAGGTCGCCCTTCAGCGTCTCGGCGCTTTGTCCGCTACCACCCTGGTACATGCCGCCGTTGTCACCGTAATCGGGGCCCTGCTCGTAGCCCAGCAGCTCCATGCCCTGTTCGCGGGCGATTTTCGCCGCCGCGTAACGCGCTTCGGCCTTGCCGATGCCGGTCCAGGCGGTGTCGCCGTCGTGCACGGCGTTCGCATAGGCCTTCGCCGTGGCGCGAAGGTCGATATCCGCGGGGTGCGACGGGGCACCCGAATCCGGATCCGAATACAATTCGGGCTCCGGCGGGAACGACTGACGGGTCGCACCGGACGGAAAATACGCATAGGCGTCGTCGAAACGACCGACCCGCATGAGTCGACGTGCAAGCAGCCAGCGCAGCCGATCGTTGAGCTCCAACGGATCGGTGGACGCAGCCTTTTGCGGCGTAGCCGCGGGCAGCGATGCCGGCACGTTGGCATCGACGAAGGTCTTCAGCTCGTCGACGGTCAGCACGCGCTCGGCGATGTAGTTCATGTCGTTGCCGAAGCCGGTCCCCGAGTCGCTGCTCCCGTTATTGCCGTACCCCGCGTCCTGGTCGCCCAGGTCGCGCTCATAGCCGTTGCCGTCGCCACCGACCGACGACGCGACCTGGTACATCCGCGCCATCGCCTCGACGTATTCGCCGCGCGCCAGTGCCAGCACGCCGCTTTCGCCGACGAGCCGATGCGCACTGTCGCGCCCTAGCGCGGCCGTCGGGTCATCCGCCTTCGGGAAGGCCTTCGCCGCTTCGGCGTAGAAACGAGCCGCGCCTTCGCGGTCACCCTTGCGCAAGGCGAGCTTTGCGCGCACCCAGCTTGCCAGCGGCCCGTCAGCCTTGGTCAGCACGGCCTCGGCTTCGTCGTACCGTCCCATCGAGTACAGCAGTGAGGCGAGCCGATCACCGGCGGCGACCTTGCCAGGACCTGCCGCCCGGATCGCATCGACCACCCCGGTCACCGCGACCTGGTTGCCGTCGGGATCACCCGCGCTGAATGACGCGATGGCATAGACCACCAACAGCCGCTGCGACACCGGGCCGTCGATCAGAGCCGCGACCTGGTCATCGTTGGCAAGCACAGCGCTGGCAATGGATGCCAACGATTGCACCGCATTCGCCGAACCGTGGCCCGCCTGCGCGGAGTAAAGCGCGATCGCGTGTTTAAGGTCGGCGGGTGACAGTGCCTGCGTGCAGGAGGCCGTGTTGTAGAGGTCCACCCAGACACACGGCTTCCCGTCGGCGTAGAGACTCAACCGAGCTTCCTCGCCGAAGCTCGCCACAGCCAGTCCCTGGGCGTCGGACGCTCCCGCGAGTACCCGTGTCCGGGCCTGCTGGAATGCCTTGGCCGCCGCATCGCGATGCGACGCGAAGGCGGGTGTGCCGGCGGCTTTCGCGGCACGCAAGGCATGCACTTCCCCAAGCATGTAAGCGGCCCAGGCGCCGCGGCGCGGAGCCTGATCGGGTGACAGCGCAAGCACCTGTTCGAAGCGCGCCTGCGCCGCATCGAGCGCGGCCGCATCGAACACGGCGCAAGGTGGTTTGCTTAGACTTTCGCCGTACTGACTTTCCGGCGCGCCGGGACACGCCGCGATCGCCAGCTTCCAGTCGACCGCACCGGCGGCATAAGCACGTACGTCGGGCGGAAGATCCGAACCAGCGTCGAACGCTTTCGCTCCGGACTCCGAAGCGGCGAGCGTCTTCACACGCTCAGCCTGCTCCGGCGTAAGGTCGGGCCTGACCTTGGCGGCATCGTCGTACGGATCGCTCTCGACCGCTTGCAGCCCGTCGGTCGCCGGCAGGAGATGCGACGCTTCGAAGGCGAACGTATTCTGCGGCACGACATTCAATGTGGCCGCGCGATCATCTAGCATCTGCGTCGGGAAATCCGGACCACAGGCCCAGGCCACGGCGCCGACAGCGGCCATCGCCAGTCCGATCGCGAGCGACTTGTGCTTCATCATGAAACGGGCGTTCCTTCTGAGGGTGTGGGTGAAAGCGTGAGGGGCGTACCGGCCTTGCAACGGGCCCAACCGATCGAGCGCCGTGTTTGCGCCTTCAGCGGACGAGCGCCGTCGGCAATCAGTTCGAGTGCGTTGTCGGTGCGACGCAGCCGGTAGCCATCGATGCCGTCGGCCACGTCACAGGATGAAGGCAACGCGATGCGCTGTGGCGGTACCGCATCGGTCACCGCAGCGTTATCCAGCATCACCTCGAACGGTGCGTCCGCGGTCACGCCCGGCTGCAGCGTGATGAGCAAGGGGCGCGTATCCAGCTGACCACGGACGACACCCCGCCAGGTGGCGAGACTCCATGCGCGCGTATCGTCCACGGTCGGCAAACGAAACCACACCACGCCGACGAAACCGCGCGGACGGTCCTTGGTCAGATGCGCCACGAACGCCATGAGCGTATCGGGCGCCGCATACAGTTCCGCTGACATCGCGCCGGCGGCCAGCGCGGCTCGCTCGCTTTCGACGGCAAGCAGGCTGCCATCTTCGTTCCAGCTCACGCGCGAACCATACGTAGGCAGCGCAACGCGAAACGGTTTGCGGGTATGCGTGGCGAACTCGTCCACCCAACGGTCGGCAATCACCGGATCGAACAGACCCGCTTGCGGCGCCTGCACGGCATGCACCTGCAACACGGACTCATCCGGCACAGCCAGCAACGCATCGAGGTCGCGTGAGCCGATCCACGTCGGCAACGCGGTGATCGAGAGCGGAAGCGCAGCGAGTCGCGGGCGCAATGCTGCCAGGAAGTCCGTATACGCCGGCAGGCGTGAGGTCGGGCAGTCGTAATCGATCTCGATGCCGGCAAGCTGAGTGGAAGGCCAGCCAGCCGTGAGCCCCGCGATGCGCTCGGCGAGCACACCGGCATCGAAACGCGCCAGCCTCCCGTCGATACGCACGACCAGCACGACAGGCCGCCCGCTACGAACCAGCGCTTCCCTGTCCGGCGCAAACGTGTGGAACGCGCCGTTGCGATCGGCCTGGGCGACAAGCACCCGCCAGTCGCGAACGAGATCGGTGGAGCTCGACATGGCCTCGCGCAAGGCCGGCGTCCATTGCCGCTGCCACACATAAGCGTCGTGGGTCAGCGGTGCGGGCGCGCGACCGCAGGCAGCGACGAGCAGCGCCACGAACGCAGTGATCGCCAGGTTCCGCAGGACATGGGCCACTCCGATGGCTCCCCAAACTCGCCGGAAGCGGCGGGCTACCTGCCCATTGTAGCTGTCAGAGCCAGCCTTTCTGACGCGCCAGCCGGAAGGCTTCGATGCGGTTCCCGGCGCCCAGCTTGCCGATGGCTTCGGAGAGGTAATTGCGCACCGTGCCATGCGAAAGATTCAGCTGCGTGCCGATATCGCTGGCCGAGAGCCCCTCCCCGGCCAGGCGCAACACCTGCCGCTCGCGGTCGTTCAGGGGATCGGCTTCGGACCATGCTTCAAGCGCCAGCTGCGGATCGATGGCGCGGCCACCACGGTGGACCATGCGCAGGGCCTCGGCCAGATTCTCCGCCGGCGCATCCTTGAGCAGGTAACCACTCACCCCGGCATCCAGCGCGCGGCGGAGAAAGCCCGGCCGGGCGAAGGTCGTCACGATGATCACCTTCATCGGCAACTCGTGGCGATGAATGCGCTGGGCGATTTCCAGGCCGGTAAGGCCGGGCATCTCGATGTCGGTCACCAGCACGTCGGGCTTGAGGCGCTGGAGTTCGCGCCAGGCGCTCTCGCCGTCGGCCGCCGAGCCGAGCACTTCGATGTCGGATTCCAGGTTGAGCAGGGCCGACAGGGCTCCCCGCACCATGGCCTGGTCTTCGGCAATCAGGACGCGGATCATGCCACGCTCCCTTGCAGCGCCTGCGGCAAGGCCAGGCCGATCTCGAGCGCCGTGCCCTGCTTCGCCGGCGAGTCGATGGCCAGCCGGCCGCCGACCTGCCGCACACGCTCGCGCATGCCGGAAACCCCATTGCCGTGCGCGGCGAGTCCGCCACAACCGTTGTCCGTGATGCGCATCGAAAAATCCTGTCCGTTACGGGTAATGACCACGCGCGCTTCGGTAGCGCGCGAGTGTCGGTGGATATTGGTGATTGCTTCGCGAAGCACCAGCGAGAGCGCCGCTTCCGTCGGCTCGGGCAACGCCAGACGTTCGGGCATGACCACATCCAGCGCGATGCCGGAGGCTTCGAGCATGAGGCGGGCGGAGACCAGTTCGCTGCCGAGATCGCCCGCGCGCATACCGGTGACCGCGCTACGCACTTCGGCCAGGGTATGACGGGCGACGCGCTCGACCTCTTCCATCTCCTGCTGGGCACGCGCGGGATCGGCTAGCGCCAGCCGCTTGGCGAGCTCGGACTTCAGCGTGATCAGCGACAGCGTGTGGCCGAGCAGGTCGTGCAGATCGCGACCGATGCGCTCGCGTTCGGCCAGCGTCGCCAAGCGCCGCACTTCACCCTGAGACAGGCGCAATTCCGCATCGCGACGCGCACCACGCACGTAGAGGAAGTTGCTGAAACCGGCGGCGAGGCCTGCGCCGAAAACGATGGCCACATGGATCAATGGCACGCCGAAGGCATAAACCCAGGCCAGTGTGAGGAGTGCGGAAACGCCCACGCCGATAAGCCAGTACCGCGCCTTCGGTGCATAAGCCAGCAACGTCACGCCGATGATCACGTAACCGAGCGACAGCGGATTGACCGGCCAGAGAACGAAGCCCACCACGACGATGCTCACGGCATGAAACGGCAAACGCCGCAGCGGCGCGATATACACGCCGAGATAGCAGACCAGATAAACGAGGATCGACAGCAGCGTCGGGCCAAACCAGGCCCAGTCGAATGCCTTCAGCGCGAGTGGCCCCTGGATCAGCGCGATCAGCCAGAACACCTGCAAGCCGGCCTGCCAGCGCAGATAAGTCGGCGAGCGCAGGCTGCCGAGCAGGGAGTCCGCGCTGGCGGACGGCAGTCGCATCATGACGTCGGCCGTGTCTCGAGCCCGAGGGTGCCGGGCTCCGTGGTGGGCGCGAGGCGACGATCCGCCGCGGTCAGCGGCACGACGATGCGCACGCGCGTGCCCTTGCCGCGCTCGGATTCGAAGGCCAGTGTGCCGCCCAGCGCACGGACTCGTTCACGCATGCCGCAAATCCCGTTGCCTTCGGCACTGACGCCGCCACTGCCGTTGTCGGCGATGCACAGCGTGAGCTCACCCCCCTTCACCTCGACACGAGCTTCGGCGGACGAGGCACGCGCATGGCGATGAATGTTCGTCACCGCCTCGCGCAGGATGAGCGCAAGACCGGCTTCCAGGCGCTCGGGAAGCTCGGGCAGGTTGCTCACGTAATCGAACTGCACCATGGAAGCATTGAGCAACAAACGGGCGGAAGCGAGCTCACCAGCAAGACCCGTGGCGCGGATGCCCGTCACCGCCGAGCGCACTTCGGCAAGCGCATGCCGGGCCACGGATTCGGCCTCCTCCATTTCACGGCGCGCCGCATCCGTATCGCGATCGATCAGGCGGCGCGACAGCTCCAGCTTGAGCGTGATCAACGAAAGCGTATGGCCGAGAAGGTCGTGCAGATCGCGCCCGATGCGTTCGCGCTCGGCCATTGCCGCGAGTCGACGCACTTCGTCATGCGAAAGTTTGAGCTCGGCGTCACGCTGTGCATTGAAGCGGTAAATGACGTTGATCGAACCCACCGAGAGCGCGATGAAGCTGATCGTCGCCAGGATGGATGGCGGCCAGGTGTAAATGAATGTGCCCGCCAGGGCGAAGCCGCCGATCACGAACCCCATGCCGGTATAGCAGCGCTTGGGCGAACCCTCGAAACCCATGATCGCGCACGCATAGATCATGAAGCACGCGCCGCCGCTCGCGTTGATGCCCATGATCGAGTAAGCGAGCAGGGCGACGGCCGCGGCAAACCAGGGTGCCTGGCGAATCGGCCGGATATAGCTGATCGCATAGATGGCCAGGAAGGCGGGAAAAGCCATCAAGGTCGCCAGCCACCAGTGCGGGTTGAGTTTCTGCGCGAAGACCAGGTCGCCGAAGACATAGACTGTCCACACCAGGTTGAACAGGCTGGCCACGCGCAACCGAGGCTTCTCGCGGAAGCGGTTCCACAGCGAATCCGGTGTCGGCTGAAACCACGAGCGGGCCATGCGGGTATCCGAGGAAAGGCGTGCGTTCATGCTACTTCAACCGTAGCGACGCAGGCGGCGCGCGGCGAGCAGGAGGAAGGCCGTGGTGAAGCCGAGCAGCACGAGCACGTGGATCAGGATGCCGCCCTGCCCGAGCCCCACGACCGACAGCGCCAGCTGGTCGAGGTGGTAGGCCGGCCAGATCGGGGCGATCGACTGTATGAAGGACGGCATGATCGACAGCGGAAACCACAGCCCGGACAGGAAGGCCATCGGCAGGTAGATCAGGTTGACCACCCCAGGGGCGCCCTGCCCCTTCACCAGCGTGCCGACCAGCAGGCCCAGCGCGCAGAACGGCAGGACGCCGAGTACTTCGAGCACGAAGAACGCGGCAAGTCGCGATGCCGGCAACGAGACACCCGCAAGGAACACCGCCATGCACATCAGGATGATCGAAACCGTTGCGGCCACCAGCATCGCCATGCACATCTTGCCCAGCAGGTAGGCGCCCGGCGGCATCGGCATGGCACGCTTGAGCGTGAGCAGACCTGTGTCCCGCTCGAGCGCGAGCGACACGCCGAAACCGAACAGCCCCGGCGCCATCACACCGAACGTACCGTACGAGGCGAGCAGGTAACGCGGCGCGTCCGCACTGTTCGAGTGGGCGAGGAAGATGCCGAACATGAGGTAGAACACGGAGGGAAACAGGAGCGTCGGCAGGAGAAAACCCGGATTACGCATGTAGCGCAGGCATTCCGACTTCGCTTCCTGCACATAAGCGTTGACCAGCCGGCCTGTGGTCATCACCGGCGTGGCGATGCTGTCGATGGTGTTCATGCGGCCTCCTGGGAAAGATCGGTCGACTCGGTTTCGCGGGTGATCTCGGTGAAGGCCTCGGCCAGGCCGGCACGCTGCACTTCGAGCTCGCTCAGGCTCGCGTCGGTGTCGAGCAGGCGACGCACCACGCTCTCGGCTTCGGCGGTGGCGATGGCCAGACGGCCTTGCACGCACTCCGCCGAAAGCACGTGCGGCCACGCGGCGACGGTTGCCGCGGCGGTCGACGTGATGCAACGGATGCGACGTACCGCAACATGCGCACGCAGGGCATCCACGGTGCCTTCGGAAACCACGCGTCCCTTGGCGATCACGCACACACGATCAGCCAGTGCCTCGGCTTCTTCGAGGTAGTGGGTGGTCAGGACCACGGCGCAGCCTGCGGCGACGGCTTTGCGCATCGCGGCCCACAGTGCCTGGCGCGCGACGATGTCCATGCCGACCGTCGGTTCGTCGAGGAAGAGGATTTCCGGTCGCCCCGCCAGCGCCATGGCGAACTGCACGCGACGCTGCTGGCCGCCGGAAAGCGTCGAATAGCGCCGGTCCAGGAGATCGCCGATGTCCGCAAACGCCGCGCACTCGGCCACCGTCCTCGGCGCCGGGTAATAACTGGCCGTGAGACTGATCAGCTCACCCACCTTGAGGGTCGGCGGCAAGGCGGCCGACTGCAGCATCACCCCGATGCGTCGGCGTGCCTCGATGTCCTGTGGATCGCGACCAAACAGGCTGACGCTACCGCTGTCCGCCCGGTGCAGGCCGAGCAGCAGGCCGATGCTGGTGCTCTTGCCAGCGCCGTTGGGGCCCAACAGCGCGAGCAGCTCGCCGCGGTGGATTTGCAGGTTGATGCCGTCCAGCGCGACGATGGCGCCGTAGCGCTTGCCGACCTGGTCCAGACGCGCAATGCAGGTGTCGTTGTTCATGGTGTCCTCCCTTGCGTCGCACCATATTCGGTCGCAACCCCTTGGCGGCAGTCGCTTGCGTCATTGTGCGGATGTGACAAGCGTCACCCGGGGGTTACGCGGCCAAAAACCGCGTGATATGCTGGGGAAATAATCCCTTTACATATAGATACTTAGCGGCGTCTTAAGGGATCGGTTCGAACAGTGCCGCGTCATTCGAAGTGAGGAGTGGGTTATGGACGTCATCGGTCTTCTGCGCGAGATGCGCGACTTTGGCGGTACGCCGCGTACGCACGGCCTGGCCGACGCCACGGTCGAGCGATTTGCCGGCATCGACCCCTCCCTGGTCCAGGCCATCGAAGAGGCTGTCGGCTATCACAAGGCGCTGCGCGCCGAGATGGGCGATTTCCTGCGCATGGACGAAGCCGCGCAGATCGACCACCTCCAGTGCGGCCTGGTGAACTTCTACCCCGACGACGGCGTGAACCCGTACGTGCCCGCCGCCGCGCGCGGTCCGTGGGTGGTCACGCTCAAGGGCGCCGTGATTCACGACAACGGCGGCTACGGCATGCTCGGCTTCGGGCACAACCCGCAGCACATCCTCGATGCCATGGCGCGCCCGCAGGTCATGGCCAACGTAATGACGGCGAACGTCTCGCAGGTGCGCCTGTGCGACGCGCTGAACAAGGAGCTCGGTCGCAACCGCGGCGGTAGCCCGTATTCGCACTTTCTTTGCCTGAACTCAGGCTCGGAGTCGGTGACCCTCGCCGGCCGCATCGCCGACGTCAATGCGCGCGTGATGACCGACCCGGGTGCACGCCACGCCGGTCGCACCATCAAGCGTCTCGCCGTGAAGGGCGCCTTCCACGGCCGCACCGAGCGTCCGGCGATTTACTCCGACTCGTCGCGCCGCAACTACCAGCAGCACCTGGCCAGCTTCCGCAACGAAGACACCCTGGTCACCGTCGAGCCGTACAACGTGGCCGCGCTGAAGGCCGCTTTCGCCGAAGCGGATCGCCAGGGCTGGTTCATCGAAGCGATGTTCCTCGAGCCGGTGATGGGCGAAGGCGATCCGGGCCGCGCGCTCACGCCGGAGTTCTACGCCGCCGCACGTGAACTCACGCGCGAGCACGGCACCCTGCTCCTGGTCGACTCGATCCAGGCCGGCCTGCGTGCGCATGGCGTGCTGTCCATCATCGACTACCCGGGCTTCGAAAACCTCGAAGCGCCGGACATGGAGACTTTCTCCAAGGCGCTCAACGCCGGCCAGTATCCACTGTCCGTGCTTGCCGTGACCGACCGCGTCGCCGGCCTGTATCGCAAGGGCATCTACGGCAACACGATGACCGCGAACCCGCGTGCCCTCGACGTGGCCGTTGCCACGCTGGCGGAGCTGACCGATGAAGTCCGCGCGAACATTCGTGACAAGGGCCAGGAATTCCTGCAGAAGCTGGAAGGCCTCAAGAGCGAACTCGGCGGCATGATCACCAAGGTCCAGGGCACCGGCCTGCTGTTCTCCTGCGAGCTGGCGACCGACTACAAGTGCTACGGCGAAGGCTCGACCGAGGAATACATGCGCGAGCGCGGCGTGGGCGTCATCCACGGCGGTGCCAACTCGCTGCGCTTCACGCCGCACTTCCGCGTGACGAGCGCCGAGGTGGACCTCATCGTCGAGGAAATCCGCCATGCATTGAAGGAAGGCCCGCGGCGTTCGGCCTCGTCGACCAAGGCGGCGTGAAGGCCTGAAGGCTGAGGACCGCTCTCTGTGGGCTGTCCTTTGTGGGCTGTCCTTTGTGGGCTGTCCTTTGTGGGAGCCGCTTCAGCGCGAAGGGTGCTCGCCAAAGCATCGCCGGCATAGCCGGCTCCCACACAAGGCCGGCATAGCCGGCTCCCACACAAGGCAGGCATAGCCTGCCCACACACAGCGGGGTAAGCTCAGACGCGCCGGATTCGCCCGGCGTCACGTAGGGGTTTGCCATGTGTATGCAGCTTCGTGTCCTTGCCGTTGCTTCCCTGCTCGCCTTTTCCGCTAGTGCGATGGCCGCACCACAGGCCGCCAAGAAAGAACTGACGCCGCAGCAACAGCGCATGTCGACATGCAATACACAGGCGACAGGCAAGAAAGGCGACGAGCGCAAGACCTTCATGAGCAGTTGCCTGAAGGGCGATACCGCAGCGCCGGCACCGGCCAAACAGACCCAGCAGCAGAAGATGACCTCCTGCAACAAGGACGCCTCGGCCAAGACCCTGAAGGGTGACGAGCGCAAGACCTTCATGAGCACTTGCCTCAAAGGCTGAGCGATCTGTGGGAGCTTTAATAGGGGCTTTAATAGGGGCTTTATGTGGGAGCCGCTTCAGCGGCGATGCCTTGGCTAGCACCCATCGCCGCTGAAGCGGCTCCCACACACATCTCGCATGCGACAATCGGCGGATCCTGCCATCGACTGCATGCCCATGAAAATCGTCGAAGTCCGCCACCCCCTCATCCAGCACAAACTCGGCCTCATGCGTCGGGCCGGCATCAGCACGAAGGAGTTCCGCGAACTCGCTTCCGAAGTCGCCGCCCTGCTCACCTATGAAGCCACGGCCGACATGGAAACCGAGTGCAAGATGATCGAGGGCTGGGCCGGTCCGGTCGAAGTCACGCACATCAAGGGCAAGAAGGTCACCATCGTGCCGATTCTGCGTGCTGGCCTGGGCATGCTCACGGGTGTGCTGGAAATGATTCCCGCGGCCAAGGTGAGCGTCGTCGGGCTGCAGCGTGACGAAGAAACGCTCGAGCCGGTCGCCTATTACGAAAAGCTCAGCGGCGGCATGGACGAGCGCACGGCGATCATCGTCGACCCCATGCTCGCCACGGCCGGCACCCTGGTCGCCACGGTGGACATGCTCAAGGCGGCCGGTGCAAAGAAGATCAAGGGCCTGTTCCTGGTGGCGGCGCCCGAAGGCCTCAAACGCATCGAAGCCGCGCACCCGGATATCGAAATCTACGTCGCCTGCATCGACGACCATCTCAACGAGCTCGGCTACATCCTCCCCGGCCTGGGCGATGCCGGCGACAAGATCTTCGGGACCAAGCAGAAACCTTCCTGAGTCGTCGGGTGTGTCACATCCCCCTGTCATAAAATCGCGGCACACTCTGCCGGCGGACTCGACAGGGGGAACGCCACGCAGGGGATTGCGCGGTGCTTCGGGTCGCATACAACTCAACGACTCGAGGGGATATTCGAATGCGTTTGACTACATCACGGCGCGCCCTATGGGCGGCGCTGGCAGGCCTGATGGCCGTTCTCCCGCTGCAGGCAGCGGACCTCACCCTGACCCAGTTCCGCGTCCGCGGACCCGCTGGCGGCAACGACGAATTCGTCGAAGTGCAGAACACCGGCACGGCTGCACTGGACGTTTCCGGCTACAAACTCAACGCGTCCAACACGGCGGGTACCACCGGGACACGCTTCACCTTCCCGGCCGGCACCTCCGTGGCGCCGGGCTGCTTCCTGCTCCTGGCAAATACGGCTGCCTCCGGTTACTCCGGCAGCGTGACACCCGACCTGAAGTATTCGACCGGCATTACGGATGATGGTGGCCTCGCCCTGCTCAATGCCTCCGGCGCGCTGATCGACCAGGTCGGCCTGAGCGCCGGCTCGGCCTACAAGCTGGGCACGCCACTTACCAGCCTCGGCAGCACCAACGCCGATCAGGGCTATGGCCGCAAGACGAACACGGCCGGTTTCCCGCAGTCCAGCGGCGACAATTCGGCGGACTGGGTCAAGGTGGCACCGACTGCTCCGCGCGCCAGCACCTCAGCGTGTGTCGCGCAGGGGCCGAGCCTTTCCATCGCCGACGCCACAGTGAGCCTGCGTAACGGCGACGACGTAACGATGCCTTTCACCGTCACGCTCAGCCAGCCGGTCACCACCGAGGTGACCGTGCACGCCGCCACGGCAGACGACACCGCCACGGTTTCCGCCGGCGACTACGACGCCGTCGACACCACGCTGACGATTCCGGCGGGTGGCAACAGCAGCACGCTCAACGTGACCGTGCACGGCGCGAAAGCAGCTGGTCCCGACAAGGCGTTCCGCGTCAACCTGAGCGACGCCACGGGCAATGTCACTATCGCCAAGGGCGCGGCGGTGGGTGCGATCCTCAACGAGATCCCGGTCGCCGCCGAGATCTGGCAGGTCACCGGCACCGGCCAGGTCTCACCGTTGGTCGGCAAACGTGTCGCGACGCACGCGAACGTCGTCACGGCCGTCGGTCCGGCCGGGTTCACCATCCAGACGCCGGATAACCGCGCCGACGCCGATCCGCTCACCTCGAACGGCATCTATGTGTTCACCAGCACTGCGCCGACGGTGAAGTCGGGCGACGTGGTCGACGTCGAAGCAACGGTGGACAATTACTTCAGCCTGCCGGAACTGAAGAACGCCACGATCACCACGAGCATGCACGGTGCGCACCTGCCGAAGGCCGTGGCGTTCGGCAACAGCACTCCGTCGACCGATCCGAACGCGCTCTCCTGCGGTACGACGAACTACCAATGCTATGTGGGCATGCGCGTCACGATCGACAACGGCATGATCACCACGGGCAACCTGCGCTTCAGCAACGAGCCTTTCGCCGAGGTTTACATCACCGCGAACGGCACGCGTTCGCTACGCAAGCCGGGCGTGCGTTACACCGTGCCCGTGCCCGACGGCGTGAACCTGCCGAACTGGTCGGGCAACCCCGAAGTATTCAAGATGAATACGGCCGACTTCGGCGCAGTCGCGGCGAACACCCCGTTCAACGCCGGCACGACCTTCAAGGCCGAAGGCGTGATGTCCTACGCGTTCGGCATGTACACCTTCATTCCAACGAAGATCACGATCAAGAAGACCGCCACGTTGCCGCGCGCCGTGGACTCGCGTCCGTTCTATGCAACGCGCGTGGGCGCGTTCAATATGGAGCGTTTCTGCGATTCGGACTTCAATACGGTCTTCACCTGCAGCGGGGGCGACACCGAGCCGACGCCGGATCAGGTCAAGCTGAAAACGCAGCGTCTGTCGGCGTACATCGGTAGCGTGCTCAAGCTGCCGGACATTCTCTCGGTCGAGGAAGTGAAGAGCCTGGCAGTGTTGCAGGGTCTGGCCAAGCAGCTGGGTGACGACTACCCGGCGCAGTACGAGGCCATTCTCCAGCCGGGCCATGATCCGAGCGGTATCAACGTCGGCTTCCTGGTTCGTACGGACCGTGTGCGGGTACTCGACGTACGTCAGCTGGGTGCGGACGAAACCTGGGACGACGAGGGCTCCGTCTCGTTCCTGCACGACCATCCGCCGCTCCTGCTCACGGCCGAGGTCCCGTCGATCATCGGCCGCATGCGCGTCAACGTGATCGCCGTGCACCCGAAGGCCCGCCAGAACGTGGACAAGACCGGCGACGCCGCCGATCGCGACCGCGAGAAGCGCTTCCTCCAGGCCAAGTCGCTGGCTACCCAGGTGCAGGCGATCCAGACGGACCGGAAGAACCTGCTCGCGCCGCTGCTCGTGGTGGGTGACTTCAACTCCTACCAGTTCAGTGATGGCTTCACCGACGTGGTCGGCCTGATCGCCGGCCGTTACGACGACAGCCAGAACCTGCTGAAGCTGGGCAATAACCTGGTCAAGCCGACGCTGTGGAATGCCGTGGATTCGGTGCCCGAGCAGGACCGCTACTCGTTCCTGTTCACCGAGAACTTCGGCAACATCCAGGGCCAGGCCCCGCGCCAGGTGCCGACCCATCAGGTGCTCGACAACGCCCTGCTCAATACCGTGGCGCGTGGGCTGTTCCTGAAGATGCAGTACGGTCGCGGCAACCTCGACGCACCGGTGCAGACGCTGGACGATTCGGCCACGGCCACCGACGCGAAGAAGGCGATCGGTTCGTCCGACCACGATGGTTTCGTGGTGGATATGCTGACGCTGCCGCTGGGGTTGTTTTGAGGTAGGCGGGCGTTTGTTGATGTCAGGTGTCCGGCTTCGGCCGGGCGCCTATCGCCGATGAATCGGCTCCCACAAACAGCCGCTTCTTCGATGCGGGCCGGCTGTTTGTGGGAGCCGATTCATCGGCGATGCTTCTTCTTACCCGGTGAAATGGTCCGTAGCCCGCACCAGCTCCCGCACGATCCCCGGCTCGAACGCCGAATGCCCCGCGTCCTGCACGATCCGAAGATCGGCTTCCGGGAACGCGCGATGCAGATCCCACGCGCTGCGCACAGGACAGACCACGTCGTAACGCCCCTGCACGATCACCGTCGGAATGTGGCGAATCTTGTCCACATCACGCAGTAGCTGGCCGTCGACTTCGAAGAAGCCCGCGTTGACGAAGTAGTGGCACTCGATACGCGCGAACGCCAGCGCGAACTCGTCCTCGCCACTGGACGCGATATGGCCTTCGTCCTGGTAGAGGTAGCTGGTGGCACCTTCCCACACCGACCAGGCGCGTGCAGCCGCGACGCGAACCTTAGGATCGTTGCTGGTCAGACGGCGATGGTAAGCGCTGATCAGGTCGCCGTGTTCGGCCTGCGGAATAGCGGAGAGATAGGTCTCCCACGCGTCCGGATAGAGCATGTCGCAGCCGCCCTGGTAGAACCATTCGAGCTCCGAACGACGCAGCATGAAGATGCCACGCAGCACGAGTTCGCTGACGCGCGTCGGATGCGTTTCCGCATAGGCGAGCGCGAGCGTCGAGCCCCACGAGCCGCCGAACACCTGCCACTTGTTGATGCCGAGGTGCTCACGCAGGCGCTCGATGTCGGCGACCAGATCCCAGGTGGTGTTGTCGGTCAGTTCGGCATGCGGTGTGGACTTGCCGCAGCCGCGCTGATCGAACAACACGATGCGGTACTCCTTCGGGTCGAAGAATCGACGGCAGCGCGGGTTGGTGCCGCCACCGGGGCCGCCATGGAGAAAGACCACCGGCTTGCCCTTGGGATTGCCACTCTCTTCAAAATAGAGCGTGTGCAGTGGCGAGACCTTGAGCGTGCCGCTGTTGTAAGGCTCGATCGGCGGGTAGAGATCGGGGGAGTCCAGGGCCATGGGGGTGGTCTTTGATGTCGGGGAGATGACAAGGCTAATGGGGAGTCCTGCCAGACGCCACACCCATGTGGGAGCCGCTTCAGCGGCGATGTGGGAGCCGCTTCAGCGGCGATGTGGGAGCCGCTTCAGCGGCGATGTGGGAGCCGCTTCAGCGGCGATCCCGCGGCAGCGGGCCAGGTTGAGGCAAGCTCCCATCGCCGATGAATCGGCTCCCACAGGAATCGGCTCCCACAGGAAGCTGCTGCTCCCACAGGAATCGGCTCCCACAGAAAGCTGCAGCGGGGCGGTTACAGGAGCTTGCCGGGATTCATGATGCCGTTCGGATCCCAGACGGCCTTGATGCCACGCATCAGCGCAATTTCCGCCTCGCTGCGCACGCTGCCCAACCACGGCTTCTTCACCAGCCCGATGCCGTGCTCGGCGGAGATGCTGCCGCCGTGGCGTTGCAGGGTGTCGACGAGCAGCGAGGTGACGTGTTCGCACTGCTCGACGAATACGGCGTTGTCGAGATCGGCCGGCTTCAACACATTGATGTGCAGGTTGCCGTCGCCGATGTGGCCGAACCAGACCACGTCGACATGCGGGTACTCCGCCGACAGCAGGGCCTGCATCTCGGCCATGAAGGCCGGCACGGCCGAAATCCGCACGGAAACATCATTTTTATAGGGCTTATGCGGCGCGAGGCTTTCGGTGATGCCTTCGCGCAGGCGCCAGAGCGCGGCAGCCTGGGCCTCACTTGAACTGATCGCCCCGTCCACCACCCAACCTTCGTTGAGGCAATGTTCGAAGAAGGAAAGCGCGGCGGCCTCGGCATTCTCGTCGGCCGCGTCAAATTCGGTGACGACATAGAACGGATGCGTCTCACCGAACGGTCGTTGTGCCCCGTGGGCCAGCACATGATGCAAGGCACGATCGGTGAAGAACTCGAAGGCGCCGAGCGTCAGGCGGCGCCGCGCCTCGGCAAACACCTTCATCAATGCATCCATCGCCGGCACGGCCAGCAACATGACCTGGGAGGGCGGCGGTGGCGAGGTGAGGCTGAGCGTGGCTTCGACGACGATACCGAGGGTGCCCTCGGAGCCGATGACGAGATGGCGCAGATCGTAGCCGGAGGCGTTCTTGACCAGACCCCGGTTGAGATCGAGCAAGTCACCGGTGCCCGTGACGACCTTGAGCCCGGCGATCCACTGGCGCGTGTTGCCGTAGCGGATGACGCGGATGCCACCGGCATTCGTCGCGATGTTGCCGCCGATCTGGCAGGAGCCCCGGGCGGCGAAGTCCACGGGATAGAGCAGGCCGCGCTCGCGGGCCGCGTTGTGCACGGCCTCTAGGGCGATGCCCGGTTGCACGGTCAACGTGCGGTCGATCGGATCGAAGTCGAGCACGCGGTTCATCCGGTCCAGGCTGACCACAATCTCACCATGTGCCGCGACCGCGCCGCCCGATAGCCCGGTCCGGCCGCCTGACGGAACGACGGCCACGCCTTCGCGGTTTGCCCAGCGGACAATGCCCTGCACCTCTTCGACCGAGGCCGGAAAGGCGATCGCCAGGGGCGCGGGCGTCCAGCGCCGGGTCCAGTCGCGACCGTGATGCTCGAGGTCGCCGGCATCGGTGGAGAGCTTCAGCCCGGGCAGCAGGCGGGCAAGGTCGGACAGGCGCAGGTCGGTCATGGGGCTCTCGCTCGGGTGTCCTGGCAGGGTGCCAGCGCGGCGACCATGCGTCCACTGCGCTGCAACATGAACGCCTTACTCTGGCATAGTGAGCGTCTCGCCTACGGATCTGAAGCCCGGCCATGAAGCGCACGTCGTACCCGAAAGAAGACATCAAGGTCCTGCTGCTCGAAGGCGTGAGCCGCAGCGCACTGGACACCTTCCGCCAGGCCGGATACTCGCAGATCGAGTTCCATGAGAAGTCGCTCTCCGAGGACGATCTCAAGGAACGCATCGCCGACGCGCACATCGTGGGCATTCGCTCGCGCACCCACCTCACAGCCGACGTACTGGCCGAAGCACGCCGCCTGATTGCCGTCGGCTGCTTCTGCATCGGCACCAACCAGGTCGACACCGCGGAAGCCGAGCGCCTGGGAGTACCGGTGTTCAATGCGCCCTACTCCAATACGCGCAGCGTGGCCGAGCTGGTCATCGCCGAGACGATCATGCTGGTGCGCCGCATTCCGGAGAAGAACGCCGAGTGCCACCGCGGTGGCTGGTCGAAATCGGCAGCCGGCAGCTTCGAGGTTCGCGACAAGGTGCTCGGCATCGTCGGTTACGGCCACATCGGCACCCAGGTCGGCGTTCTTGCCGAATCGCTCGGCATGCGCGTGATCTTCCACGACGTGGAAGCCAAGCTATCGCTCGGCAACGCCCGCCCGGCTTCCAGCCTCGAAGACCTCCTCGAGCGCGCCGACGTGGTCACCCTGCACGTGCCTGAAACCGCACAGACGAAGAACATGATCGGCGCGGCCGAAATCGCCCGCATGCGCCCTGGCTCGATGCTGGTCAACGCCTCGCGCGGCACCGTCGTCGACATCGATGCGCTCGCCGCCGCCCTGCGTTCGAAGCACCTCGCCGGAGCGGCCATCGACGTCTTCCCCGTGGAACCCAAGGGCAATACCGATCCCTTCATCTCACCACTGGTCGGCATGGACAACGTCATCCTCACCCCGCACGTCGGCGGCAGCACTGCCGAGGCGCAGGAGAATATCGGCATCGAGGTCGCGTCGAAGCTGGTGCGTTACAGCGACAACGGCAGCACGCTTTCCGCGGTGAACTTCCCGGAAGTGTCCTTGCCCGGCCACCCGACCAGCCGTCGCCTGCTGCACATTCACCGGAATATTCCGGGCGTGCTGTCACGCGTGAATGAGGTGTTCTCGCGCGCTGCCGTGAACATCGACGGCCAGTATCTGCAGACGTCCGGCCAGGTGGGCTACGTGGTGATCGACGTCACCACGACCGAAGAACACGCCGCCTCGCTACGCAACGAGCTGGCGGCGATCGATGGCACGCTGAAGGCACGCGCGCTTTACTGAGGGCGCCGGGACTCGATCATCTTCCAGCCGTTGCCCGAGGGGTCGCGGAAGTTGGCGTCCACGGCACCGTAGCGTTCTTCCGGCGCCTGTGTGAACTCGACGCCGCGGGCGCGCATGCGCTCGTAGGCGTCGCGGCAATCGTCCACGTTGAGCACCAGCGGTGGCATGGCGCCCTTCGCCACCACTTCGCTCATGGTCTGCGCCGTGGCCTCGTCGAGCACCGGCGCCTGCGGCTTGAACAGACCCAGCTGCAGCGAAGGCTGGTCCGGATGCTGCACGGTGAGCCAACGGAAGTCGCCGTTCTGCGCGTCGGTATGGACGCGAAAGCCCAGCTTTCCGACATAGAAATCGAGCGCTTCGTCCTGATCGCGAACGTACAGCCCGACTACTCCGATACCCTGACTCATAAGAACTCCGGTTTGTTGGGAGCCTCTTTTTTACCAGCCTGTTCCCGGCGTCGCTTCTCCGAAACTGCGGTTGTCATGCCCGGCCGGTAGGCGGCACTGACGAAACAGTGCGGCACCGTGGCCAGTTCGTGCCTGGCGGCCTGCTCGAAGGCGCGCCAATCGCTGGGGCTCTTGCCGGTTACGTCGCGGAACACCCGACCGAAGGTGCCCAGGCTGTTCCAGCCGGTTTGCAGGGCGATCTCGAGAATCGGCAGCTCGGTGTCGCGAAGCAAGGCCTTGGCGCGCTCCAGTCGACGGGTAAGCAGATAGCGGTGCGGAGGCAGGCCGAAGGCTTGTTTGAAGGATCGCGCGAAATGCGCCTCTGAGACGTGGCTTACGCGCGCCAGTTGCTCGACCGGCCAGGCCTCGTTGGAGGCTGCATCCATTCGGTCTTTGGCGCGTAGCAGGCGGCGCAGCAGCTCCGGGTCCACCTTCTCACCCTCGATGTGGGAGCCGCTTCAGCGGCGATTGCTAACTGTGTCGCGAGCACCCATCGCCGATGAATCGGCTCCCACATGTATCTATTCGCCGATGAATCGGCTCCTACCAAGCCGGAGCCGGTCAGTCGCCGCCCTCGGCGACGACGCGCGCGCGGCCGCGTTGCTTGGCCAGGTAGAGGCGACGGTCTGCTACGGCAATCGCCGGCAGGATGTCGTCGCCTTCCCTGGGCACTAGTGTATGTACACCCGCACTCAGGGTCACGCGCTTGCCGGGGCCGAGCCCGCCGTGCGGAATCGTCGCCTTCTCGACCAGGTCGAGGCAACGCCAGGCCAGGGCCAGGGCAGTGGCCTCGTCGGTATCCTGCAACAACAGCACGAACTCCTCGCCACCGAAGCGGCACAGCAGGTCGTCCGGGTTTCGCACGATGTTCGAGAGCGCCGAGGCGACGCGCTTAAGGCATTCGTCTCCTTCCAGGTGACCGTAGTGGTCGTTGTACTGCTTGAAGAAATCGATATCCAGGACAACCAGCGACAGGGTCTGGCGGCTCTCCCGCGCTTCTCGCCACGCCATTTCCATGACCATGTCGAAGCGACGACGGTTGGCGACGCCGGTGAGGCCGTCCTTGAAGGACAGCTCCTCCAGCTCACGCTGCATGTCCAGCAGCTTCTCTTCGGTTCGCTTGCGTTCGCTGATGTCGAACATGAAGCCAATGAGCGCATTCGGCGAGCCGTCCGGATTGCGCACGACATGGACCACATCGCGAATCCAGACGTATTCGCCGGTCTTGGTCAGCGCGCGATAGTCGGCTTCGTGGTCGACGCCGGCCATGGACTGCGAGACGCAGAAGTCGAAGACCCACGCGCGATCTTCGGGATGCATGCGATCGGCCCAGTCCTGTACGGTCGCCCAGGATTGCGGCGCCCAACCCAGTAGTTCTTCAATCTGGGGGCCGATGTAGGCGAAATTCAGCGTCGCCCATTCAATTTTCCAGGGAATCGCTCGTGTGGATTCGAGAAGGGTCTTGTAGACCCCGATGTCTTCCTCACCAATGACGTCTTCGATACTCATGGCCTGCCCTATCCCCCCACTGACGGCTTCGACAGTGTAGCGGCGGAACGGAAAAAAGCTTGAGTCGCATCACCCCGGAGACTACGCCGGCTCTCCAGAAGAGACATCCGCGGTCTTTACCAGCTCCGCCAAAGCTCGGCCGTACAGAGCCATGACCTGCTCCGGCTCGTCGTAATCGATACGCAGGCCGCGACGGAGTTCCCGGCGCATCAGGCGAATCATCATGGTGATCACATCGTCGGCATATGCCTCCGGCAGCTTGCCGCTCACCTCGGCAAGCCGGCCACGCACGGCTTCGACATCGCTCACGACAGGACAGATGCGATAGCGATAGACGCCGCCGATGCGGTCCGGCGGCAGATCCATGAAACGGTCGGGGCGTTGACGGAACGCACCCAGCGACAGACGGTAGGCGTTGTGACCGAAGATGGGGAGGTCGTCGGGCACGGGGCCCGCCTCGTCCAGTACCTGCAGCTGCGTGGCCAGCGGCAGGAGTTCGTCCATGCGGTAAGTATTTGCGACCCCGGCGTTACCGGTCCTCACCAGATTGGCCAGCAACTCGCCGAGGGAGGCATGGCCGATGACGGCGGCACGCTTCGGCAACCCACCCCAGGCACCGTCGGCACCGTTGAGCAGCGCTTCGATCATGGAGGCGTTCTCGAAGCCCGCGCCAGAGTGGATATGCATCAGCAGTTTCATGGACGGCGGCAGGATCGCTCGCGCGGCAGCAACGTAGGCCCCCACCTGGAAAGGCATATAGGTGCCGCGGTCGTCCTCCATGGTGACGCCCTCGAGCGGCAGGCCGGCGAGCAGCTCCATGATTTCGAAGGTAGCGTCGCTGGCCTCGGCGAAGGCATCGCAGCCGTCGACGATGTTGATGAAGATTCGCGGCGCGCCACCGTCCTCGCCCTTGATGTTCTCGCTCAGCCACTGCACGCTCGCAGGCAGGCTGCGCTTGAGCGTCGGGATGTCGTACATCCCCTGCATGCCGAACGAACTGAGGTAGATCTCGCTCACCGTATTCGGCACGCGATAGTCGCGCAGCTTCAGCTGCGAGGGATCAGGCGTGAACATGCCGTCGGGCGAGGCGATGCCCATCGCAGTGAAGGCGAAGCAGCCGGTCATGTCCGCGCCGGTATCGCGCAGGTGGATCATGAAGTCGTCGTCCACTTCCAGTTCGTCGGGCATCGCATAGTCCAGCGTGCCCAGCGAGATGTTGCGGAAGCCGAACTCGCGCAGCCTTGGCAGGATCGCGAGCTTTTCGTCAAGGGTCTGGCCGACGCGCGAGCCCACGGGGTTCTCGCGCAGGGACAGATCGATCATGAAAGGCTCGATGCCGGCAAGGCGGCTAGCCTTTACCTTGGCGTCGTTCAATGCGGCGCGTGCGCGCTCGCGAGCTTCCAGCGTCATCGTCTTCCCCTTTGATGGCCGCGGGCGGCGGACACAATGGCTTTCGGCGGATAACTGGCGATCTTGAGGGTTCCGGCCCTGGGCTCGCCCTGAGGCTCGGCCGTACTTCCGCGAAAATCACGGTGCGCAGGCTGCTTACGGCAATCGACGACGTCTGCGACACCGGCAAGATCGGCGACAAGCTCACTTCCGAAGGCATCGATCCGGACTCGGTGACGATCCCGGGCTGCGTCATCTTCAACCCGGGCCTCTTAAGAACAACATCCCAGGGATGGGAACCAACAAGCTGATCCCCAGATCGCCGCCTGCTCCCACAGGCGGCATTTTTTTGTCCGCGGTGAAACTTTTTGGGGGGTCAACCTAATTTCCTGCCCCACGTTGGACATTCCATACCCAAGGCCAGGACGAACTCGATGCCCCGTTGCTATTCCACCGTGGCCCTGCGTGGCTTGACGATAGCCTGCATCGGCGCGCTCGCCGCCTGCGCCAGTGCCGGTATCAGGCTGGCCGCCGCCCCCGACCATCCGCGCTCGTTCGACGGCCACTGGGTCGTCGACGTTTCCCACAGCGAGGATCCCGATGCCGCGCCGGCGGCCGGCGGATCCGGTCGCAGCGGCGGCATGGGTGGCGGCCACGGTCACGGCGGTGGTGGCGGCATGGGGGGAGGTGGCATGGGTGGCATGGGTGGCGGCGGCCGACATGGCGGTGCTGACGCGAGCAGCGGCGCCGCTAGCACTCGCAGCGATGCCAGTGACAGCGAAAACGGCGACATGATGCGCCGCGCCCTCCTGCTTCCCAACACGCTGGACATCGCCATGCAGCCGGGCAATCTCTTGATCACGCCGGACGGCCATCCGCGGAGCGTCCCAATGGTCACCGGCAAGGACACCGGCGGCGACGTCACACGGGCCGGCTGGGATGGCGACAGCCTGGTGGTGGTGATCCACATCGACGACAAGCGCGGGGACATCGTGCAGCACTACGACGTCGCGGCCGATCATTCGCGCCTGGTGGTCACGACCGAGTTCAAGAGGAAGTCCAGGAAGGTTTCCGTGGTAAGGGAATTTACGGCGGCGGCAACGGGACGGTGAACCACCCCATGCACGCCACCCCGCTGACCTTCATCGGTGCATCGGTGAGCTGGGGAAAGCTTAGGTCCGCCGTGACGACATGGCAGCCACTGGGGGTCGTCAGCACGATTTCGGTGCGAGCTCCCTTCCTGAATACCATCAGGCTATCTTCAAGCATCCACCACACTGAAGAAACTGACGTGGCAGCAATAGATCTTGACGAAGCGAACCTCATTCTCGACATCCTGCATCGGTTCCAAGAAGAGCTGGGAGCGATCTCGGACGCAGGAGACAGACTCAAGCAGTCGCGCTCCCCAGAAGTTGATGAGTACCGGCGCCGGCTAGTGAACGTGAAGGGCGAACTCAAAAATGCTGCCAAGAGCGGGACGCTTGACGGGGTAAAGCGTCCACAGACAGAACTGGAGCGATGCTTTTACGGCCCAGCGGTCCAGCATGCGGCTGCACACTTCCGTCTTCGAACTGACGCACCGCCAAGTATGTGGCTATCAGGCCTGTACGACCCGGCCGGCGACGTCTCTTATTACACGCATGGACTGCGGAAGCTCGTCGATGAGGGTCAGATCATTTAGCTCTTCTGTGCTGTTCCAGATCGCCGGGCGTGCACTTCGCTGGGTGCACCACCAACCTGGGTCGGGGCAGGTATTTGTACGTAGCGTGCTTGAGCTTGAAAAAATTCCTAACTGCAGACCCGTCGGGCGCCACATCTATGGAGTGCCCGGCCTCGCGGGCACATGGGAGAAATGTCATGACAACGAATTAAGAGTGGCAATGGCTCGAAGGGACTGACGGACTATCGTGCTTCTGGCACCGGGAAGTTTGTTGCACCCGGTACCGCGAAGAGCAATCCGAAGGGAACGGAAGCGGAGAACAACCGCACGCCTCCGAAAAAGAAGTAACTGCGCCCGTCGGGTGAGTCGGGCGTGCATGGGACCTTCCGCCAGAAGCATGGGCGGTAGCTCCCGCTAAGAAGTGCGGCGGCATGACGAAGAAAACCTAGACGCGTGTAATAAATCTGGTGAGGAACGGCCTCAACTGGCTCACCTGATAGGACGCCAGTGCCATCGTCCGGCTGCTCATCTCCGAGTTGCCGAAACACGTCATCGCCTGGCTGCCACAGATCTCCTCCAAACAACCAGTTCGTGCACCGAGCTATTACTGCGAATCTTCTAGAGTTGGTCATGACCTTAGTTCCCGGAGACAAGCGTCACGGACGTGGTGGGGCCGTATGGGGAGCAACCAACCGCGTTGCAGGCGCGAACGGAGTAACGCAACGTTCCGGTCCAGTACATAAGGGAGCTCATCGTCGTACCGCTACCGCCCCAGATGTTTTCGGAGTAACCGTACTGATTGGTCGTCTGCACATCGTATGTTGTGGCGTAGGCTGCCGCCGCCCAAGAGGCATGTACCACCGGTTTGGCCGAGGACCCCGTTTGCGACAGCGTCGGGCGCCCTGGCGTTATGGGGAGTAGTGTCACATTCACGGTGGTTGTCCCGCTCCACGGGCCGCAGCCCCCGCATGTTGGCCTACGAAGATATCGAAGGACGCTATGTCGCATGTGAGAAGGGAGCCGACTCGCTCAATCTCGACGGTGAAGCGAGAGCCGCCTACATTGCCGAGTGCAAGAAGGTCTTCGCCACTGGTATCAAACGGGCACCCGGCAATGTAGGTACGATCTTCGCTTGCAATGCCGACTTCGAAAAGTGCGCAAACGAGCCTCCCGGTTATCCGATCGACCGGCCTGCGGATATCAAGTGCGTGGTTGACCATCTCCAGTGCCTCAAGAAGGAGTACCAGAAATGAAGACCTTCCTTCTGCTATTCGCCGGGTTTCTACTCGGAACTACCGCCATGGGAGCGCTCGACCGCTACGCGTCTCGGGTTTACGCCGAGGCCATGGCAATGCAATCCGCTCAGGTCATGACCGACAACGCCGTTCATGCATATGGCGAGGGAAAGCTTGAGCAAGCCGCCGCGTTTGCGCAGGCGTCAAATGCCATCGCGCTTATCAGCAGGCAGCCTTGGGATGTCGACTGGCCTTTCCAGGTCGCACGATGGACGCTGGACGGCCGGGACAAGACCCGGCTCGATGCCAACTACAACGCCTACCTGACGGCGTACTTATTTAGCAACATCGGCGACAGCAAGACAGCCGATGCCTACTACAAGCTTTTCGAACGGACGCCATGGACGCGGGAGCGCCTGGACGCGTCGGCCAAACGCTACCTGGATACGTCATGGCAGGCCATTCGCGAGAGCGAACCTCAAGAGAAATCGAAGTAATTCAAGACCGATTGCATGCGCGGGGTGAGGCTGTGGACGAACTCGCGTCCGACGGTAATGCTCGGATCGGTGCCAGTATCTGTGTGGTGTCCAGCCGCTCATGGCCGAGCAGCTCCTGAGAAAGGAAGCGCGCTGGTCGGGAGGTACGATCAACGCTCTCAAGCAATAGCCAGGGGTCCGTCAAGGCGCACGAGAGTGAAGACGAAGCCCTCGAAGTCGGGCTCTGGTCCGGTATCCGAGTGCGAGAACCTCGACTCCTCAGCCCTTAAGGCCGCGCGCGGACGGCAGCACCCCAACGCGAACGGCCATCCGCATGGATGGCCGTTTTGACGATGACTTTCTCTTCAATCAACTAGTTGAGCTTGGGGCATCTGCTACCAAATAGCGATGACAACGAAAAAAGGCGCCCCAAACGGGACGCCTTTTCGAATAATGGTCGGGGTGGCGAGATTCGAACTCGCGACCACTACACCCCCAGCGTAGTGCGCTACCAGGCTGCGCTACACCCCGACAAGCAAACGATTGTAGCAGCAACGCCGCGACCTGCGGAAGCCGGTCAGCGACGAAGGAGGGTCAGTACTTCTTCCAGTTCGAGGCGCACCTGACGAACGATCTGGTGCGACATGCTCGCTTCCATACGAGCCTGCGGGCCTTCCAGACGGGCGCGAGCACCCGTGATGGTGAAACCCTCGTCGTAAAGCAAAGAGCGGATCTGGCGGATCATGAGCACGTCGTGGCGCTGGTAGTAGCGACGGTTGCCGCGACGCTTGACGGGCTTGAGGGCCGGAAACTCCTGCTCCCAATAGCGAAGGACGTGTGGCTTGACGCCGCAAAGCTCACTGACTTCACCAATGGTGAAGTAGCGCTTCGCCGGGATTGCCGGAAGTTCGGTGTTATTCCCTGGATCCAGCATAGCCCTCCACTCTTACCTTGAGTTTCTGACCAGGACGGAAGGTGACAACCCGCCGGGCCGAGATGGGAATTTCCTCACCGGTCTTGGGATTACGACCGGGCCGCTGATTCTTCTGCCGCAGGTCGAAATTACCGAAGCCGGACAATTTGACCTGCTCGCCTCGCTCCAGTGCCTCGCGCACGACCTCGAAATACGCGTCCACGAATTCCTTGGCCTCACGCTTGTTGAGGCCCACGTCGAGGAAAAGCCGCTCGGCCATCTCCGCCTTGGTCAGCGCCATCTTATCCTCGCAGTCTTGCCTTGCATGTCTTCTCCAATGCCCCCACCGCTTCTGCCACGCGAGCGTCGGCATCTTCGTCGGTAAGGGTGCGTGAAGCGTCCTGCAAAATCAAGCCCATAGCGAGACTCTTTCGTCCTTCGTCGATCCCCTTCCCGGCGTACCGATCGAACAGCCGGATCTCCCTGAGGACCTCGCCGAGTGCTCCGCGGACGGCGGCCTCGACGGCGGCCCAGGACACCTCTTCCGGCAATTCCACGGCGATATCGCGACGAACCGCAGGGAACCGCGCCACACGGCCGGCGCTGGGAAGACGGCGGGCGAGGATCGGCTCGAGCGCCAGCTCCATCACATGGACGTCGGACCCGAGGTCCAGCGCCTTGGCCAGCGCAGGGTGCAGCGCCCCGAGGAAGCCGGCCGGCTGGCCATCGCGGAGCACGCGCGCAGCGCGGCCCGGGTGCAGCCAGGACGGCAACTCATGGGAATCGACCGACCAGCGCTGCGGCTCACCCGTGTGGGCGACCAGCGCATCGAGGTCGCCCTTCAGGTCGAAGAAGTCGACCGGACGGGTCGGCTCGCCCCACTGCTCGGCGCGGGCGGCGCCACTGGCAACGAGCGCCACGCGACCCACCTCGTCGGGCGCGCCACCGGTCGCATGGAAGCTGCGGGCCAGCTCGAACAGGCGGACGCGCTCTTGCTGGCGTGCGCGGTTATGACGCAGCGCTTCGATCAGGCCCGGCAGCAGCGAGGTGCGCATGACGGCCAGATCCGCCGAGAGCGGGTTGGCCAGCGGCACCCAGCCCTTGTCCACGCCCCAGGTAGTGAGCAGGTCGGCGTTGACGAAGGAAAGCGTCACCGCTTCAAAATAGCCGCGTGCAGCGATCTGGTCGCGCAGGGCCATCTCGCCCAGGCGCGCTTCCGGCTCAGCCTGCAGGGCAATCTGCCCGGCCGGAATGTGGGTAGGGATGCGGTCGTAACCATGGATGCGCGCGACCTCCTCGATCAGGTCCTCTTCGCGCTCGATGTCGAAGCGGCTGCTCGGCGGGGTAACTTCCCAGCCGTCCGCTACCTCGTTCACGTGCATGCCCAGGGCGATGAAGATGCGGCTGACCTCGCTGCCGGCCACCTCGATACCAAGCAGGCGGCGCAGGCGGGCGTGGCGCAGCATCACCGGCGGATGCTCGGGCAGGTCTTCCCGGCGCTCGGCCACCGTGAGCGGGCCGGCACTGCCGCCGGCGATCTGCAGCAGCAGTTCGGTCGCGCGCTCGATGGCACGCTGCGGAAGTGCCGGATCGACGCCGCGCTCGTAGCGATGCGAGGCATCCGTATGCATGCCGAGCTTGCGGGCGCGACCCATGATCGCGGCCGGCGCGAAGTGTGCGGCTTCAAGGAAGACGGTGCGCGTGGTGTCGGTCACGCGCGAGTCGAAGCCACCCATGATGCCGCCCAGGGCAAGCGCCTTCGCCTCGTCAGCGATAACGACGAATGAGGGATCGAGATTGACGTCGCGGCCATCGAGCAGCTTGAGGACTTCACCCTGCCCCGCGTGACGCACGATGACGGCACCGGAGAGCGTGTCGTTGTCGAACGCGTGCAGCGGGTGGCCGAGTTCGAGCATCACGTACTGCGTGATATCCACGATCGCGCTGATCGGTCGGATGCCGGCGCGACGCAGGCGCTCGGCCATCCACAGCGGTGACGGCAGGCTGGCGTTGACGCCCTCGATGATGCGACCGATGTAGCGCGGCGCGTCGGCGCCCGCTTCCAGACGGACTTCGCGGGCCGCGCTGGCGGTGACGGGCGCACTGGCGGCGCCGATGGCCTTCACGCGGCTACCGAACAGCGCGGCCACGTCGTGCGCGAGGCCGTTGAGGCCGAGCACGTCCGGGCGATTCGGCGTGATCTTCAGTTCGATGCTGGCATCGGGCAGGCCGAGGTAATCGGCGAGCGGTGTACCGACCGGCGCATCCAACGGCAGCTCAAGCAGGCCAGACGCATCGGCATCGATGTCGAGCTCCTTTGCCGAGCAGAGCATGCCGAACGACTCGACGCCACGCAGCTTCGCAGCCTTGATGTCGATATGATTGGGAAGCTTCGCGCCGACCTTGGCCAGTGGCACACGAATGCCTACGCGCGCATTCGGCGCACCGCAGACGATCTGCAGGAACTCGCCCTGCCCCGCGTCCACCTTGCATACCTGCAAGCGGTCGGCTTCGGGGTGCTTCACCGTCTCGACGATCTCGCCGACGACGACGCCGTCGAGGTGCCCACCCAACGGGGTGACCTCTTCGACTTCCAGACCGGCCATGGTCAGCGCGTGAACCAGCGTCGCGCGATCCGCGTCGATGGCAACCAGTTCACGCAGCCAGTTTTCGGAGAATTTCATGGGAGCGACTCGTTAACGTGGGATCGACGGCAATCAGGCGAACTGGCGCAGGAAGCGCAGGTCGTTCTCGAAGAAGGCGCGCAGGTCGCCCACGCCGTAACGCAACATGGCGAAACGCTCCACGCCGAGGCCGAAAGCGAAGCCCGTATAACGCTCCGGATCGATGCCGCAGTTCTTCAGCACGGTCGGGTGGACCATGCCGCAGCCGAGCACTTCGAGCCAGCGTTCGGTACCGTCTTCGGCATCCCAGCGGATGTCGACTTCGGCCGAGGGCTCGGTGAACGGGAAATAGCTCGGCCGGAAACGCATCTCGAAGTCGCGCTCGAAGAACGCGCGGATGAATTCCGCCAGCGTGCCCTTCAGGTCGGCGAAGCTCGAGGTCTCGTCGACCAGCAGGCCTTCGATCTGGTGGAACATCGGCGAATGCGTCTGGTCCGAATCGCTGCGATAGACCTTGCCCGGCGCGATGATGCGGATCGGCGGCTGCCGGCCCTGCATCGAACGGATCTGCACCGGCGAAGTGTGGGTACGCAGCAGGCGTCCGTCACCGAAATAAAAGGTGTCGTGCATGGCACGCGCCGGATGGTGCGGCGGGAAGTTGAGCGCCTCGAAGTTGTGCCAGTCGTCCTCGATTTCGGGACCGTCGGCACGCTGGTAACCGAGACGGCCGAAGATATCGGCGATGCGCTCGAGGGCGCGGGTAATCGGGTGGATGCCACCGTATTCACCGTCGCGGCCCGGCAGGGTCACGTCGATGCGCTCCGAAGCGAGACGGCGATCCAGCTCGGCTTGTTCGAGGGACTGCTTGCGCGCCGCGATGGCGTCGGTCAGGCGTTCCTTGACGCGGTTGACCTCCGCGCCGCGCGCCTTGCGCTCGTCACCCGACAGCTGGCCCAGCGCCTTGAGCGCTGCAGTCACCGCACCGTTCTTGCCGAGCAGACTGACGCGAACGGCGTCGAGTGCCTCGAGCGAGGTGGCGGCTTCGATGTCGCGCAGGGACGCGTCGATATGCTCGATCGATTCCATCGGTTTTCCTGACTTTCCTGGCTCGGAAAAAAAATGGGGAGAAGGCCAGGCCTTCTCCCCACGTTATCCATCATCGCGCGGTATTCCTACCACGCGTGGTAAAGCGGATTACGCAGCCAGATGGGCCTTGGCCTTCTCTGCGATCACGCCAAATGCCTTGATGTCGCGCACGGCGAGGTCGGCGAGGACCTTGCGGTCGATCGCGATCTCAGCCTTGGCCAGGCCATTGATCAGGCGGCTGTACGACAGACCGAACTGACGAGCGGCAGCATTGATACGGACGATCCACAGGGCGCGGAACTGGCGCTTGCGCTGCTTACGACCGATATAGGCGTACTGACCAGCCTTGATGACGGCCTGGTTGGCTACGCGGAAGACCTTGCGACGGGCGTTGTAATAACCCTTTGCACGGCCGATGACTTTCTTATGACGACGACGGGCGGTAACGCCACGCTTAACACGAGCCATGGTTCAACCCTCCCTTAAAGATACGGCAGCATGCGAGCCACACTCTTGGTGTCGCAGGCTTTCACGTGATTGGGAGCGCGCAGGCCGCGCTTACGCTTGGTCGACTTCTTCGTCAGGATGTGCGACTTGAAGGCGTGACCAGCCTTGAACTTGCCCGACGCGGTCTTGCGAAAACGCTTCGCTGCCGCCCGGTTGGTCTTGATCTTGGGCATCGGAATGCTCCGTATTCGGGTTGCTGACTGTTCCGGCGGCGAGCCCAGGGGCAACGCACTTTCCTTCCTGCCGGGTACGGTGGTTCGGCCCATCCATACGGGCCGAGCCGGCGATGATACCGAATCGTGAAGGCCCGCGCCACCACCCTGTGGGAGCCGCTCCTGTGGGAGCCGCTTCAGCGGCGAAGGGGCTGGCCTCGGGGAGGAATCGCCGCTGAAGCGGCTCCCACAAGGGACCAGGGGCATCGCCGCGGAAGCGGCTCCCACAAGGGACCAGGGGTATCGCCGCGGAAGCGGCTCCCACAAGGGACCAGGGGTATCGCCGCGGAAGCGGCTCCCACAAGGGGCGCCGCTTCCGGGGGATCAGATTTTCTTCTTCGGGCCGATCATCATGACCATCTGGCGGCCTTCGAGACGGGGGAAGGACTCCACCACGCCGTCTTCACCGATATCGCCCTGAACCCGGCGGGCCAGGTTCTGGCCGAGGTCCTGGTGGGACATTTCGCGGCCGCGGAAGCGGATCGTGACCTTGACCTTGTCGCCTTCCTCAAGGAACTCGCGCATCTTGCGGAGTTTGATCTGGTAGTCGCCTTCGTCGGTGACGGGGCGGAACTTCACTTCCTTGATTTCGACCTGCTTCTGCTTCTTCTTGGCAGCCGAGGCCTTCTTCTGGGCTTCGAACTTGAACTTGCCGTAATCCATGATCTTGCAGACCGGCGGATCGCCGTTCGGCTGGATTTCGACCAGGTCCATGCCGAGGTCTTCAGCGGCCTTAATGGCGTCACGGGTTTCCATGATGCCCATCTGCTCGCCTTCGGCGCCCAGCACGCGAACCCGCGGAACGCGGATCTCGAGGTTCTTGCGATTGCCCTTGTTATCGGTCGTAGCGATACCGCTATCCTCCAGAAGATTGAACCATGTGCCGGACGCGAGCGATCAGCGCTGCGTCTCGGCCTTCAGCTTTTCGACGAACTGGGCCACCGGCATGCTGCCGAGGTCCTCTCCGCCACGGGTACGTACGGAAATGGCTCCCGTTTCCTTCTCGCGGTCGCCGACCACGATGAGATAGGGCACCTTCTGCAACGTATGCTCCCTGATTTTATAACCGACTTTCTCGTTGCGCAAATCGGCCTCTACCCTGAAGCCTTGTCCGACAAGGGTTTCGGTGACCTCACGCACGTAATCGGCCTGTGCGTCGGTGATGCTGAACACCACTGCCTGAATGGGGGCAAGCCAGGGCGGAAGCAAGCCCGCGTGGTGTTCGATCAGGATCCCGATGAAACGCTCCATCGAGCCGACGATGGCCCGGTGCAGCATGACAGGATGCTGGCGCTGTGAGTTCTCGTCCACGTACTCGGCACCAAGGCGCTCGGGCATCATGAAGTCGACCTGCATGGTACCGACCTGCCAGGCACGGCCGATCGAGTCCTTCATATGGTATTCGATCTTCGGACCATAGAAGGCGCCCTCGCCCGGCAGCTCCTCCCATGCCACGCCGGCCGCCGACAGGGCGGCGCGCAGGGCGTGCTCGGCCTTGTCCCAGACATCATCCGCGCCGATGCGCTTTTCGGGGCGCAGGGCGATCTTCAGGGCGATGTCGTCAAAACCGAAGTCGGTATAGACCTTCATGGCCTGGGCATGGAACGCCGCGACCTCGCCTTCGATCTGCGCCGGCGTGCAGAAGATATGGCCGTCGTCCTGGGTGAACGCGCGCACTCGCATGATGCCGTGCAGCGCGCCCGAAGGCTCGTTGCGGTGGCAACCGCCGAACTCGCCGTAGCGCACCGGCAGGTCGCGATAGCTGTGCAGGTGGGTGTTGAAGATCTGGATGTGGCCGGGGCAGTTCATCGGCTTGAGCGCGTAGGTGCGCTTCTCCGACTCCGTGAAGAACATGTTCTCCTGGTAGTTATCCCAGTGACCGGACTTCTTCCACAGGCTGACATCCATGATCTGCGGACCACGGACTTCCTTATAGCCGCTGCTGCGATAGACGCCGCGCACGTACTGCTCAACGGCCTGCCAGATGGCCCAGCCCTTTGGGTGCCAGAACACCATGCCCGGCGCTTCTTCCTGCATATGGAACAGGTCGAGCTGCTTGCCGATACGGCGGTGATCGCGCTTTTCTGCCTCCTCGAGCTGCAGGAGGTAGGCCTTGAGGTCCTTGTCGTTCAGCCAGGACGTGCCGTAGATGCGGGTCAGCATCTCGTTGTTGGAATCGCCGCGCCAGTAGGCGCCAGCCACCTTCATCAGCTTGAACGCGCGCAGCTTGCCCGTGTTGGACACGTGCGGGCCACGACACAGATCGGTGAACTCGCCCTGGGTGTAGAGCGAAAGCTCCTCGTTCGCGGGGATGCCTTCGATGATCTGGGCCTTGTACTCCTCGCCGAGCCCACGGAAGAAGGTGATCGCGTCGTCGCGGCTCTTCACCGAGCGCGTGACCGGGATCTGTTCCTTGACGATCTTCTCCATCTCGGCCTCGATGGCGACGAGGTCGTCCGGCGTGAACGGCCGTTCGTAGGCGAAATCGTAGAAGAAGCCGTTGTCGATCACCGGGCCGATGGTCACCTGGGCGCCCGGAAACAGGCGCTGCACGGCCTGGCCGAGCAGGTGGGCCGTGGAGTGGCGAAGGATATCCAGCGCCTCGGGGCTCTTCTCGGTGACGATTTCGAGCGCGGCGTCGTGGTCGATCGTGTAGCCGGCGTCGACCAGCTTGCCATCGACCTTGCCGGCCAGGGTGGCCTTGGCGAGGCCGGCACCGATCGAGGCGGCGACGTCCTGCACGGAAACGGGGTGTTCGAACGGGCGCTGGCTGCCGTCGGGTAGCGTGATCTGGATCATGGTTACAAATTCCGGACAAACAAAAAGGGCGCCATACGCCCTTCGGTGACGACGAAGACGTGGCGTGGGATCAGGTTGGGAGGCGCGTAGTCCGCATGTCGCACTCTCGGCCAGCGTTACCGCAGGCCACCTTCGTCGCGTGGATATCGGGCAAAAGCTAGATCAGCCGTGCTGCCGTGTCAAATCGGTCGTCCGTTAGACTAGCCGAATCGATCCACGGCAGAACCTTCCATGCGCATCCTGGTTACCGGCAGCGCCGGCTTCGTCGGCTCCCATCTCACCGAGCGCCTGCTCGCACGGGGCGACACCGTGCTGGGCTTCGACAACCACAACGACTACTACGACCCGGCCCTTAAAGAGGCCCGCGTGGCGCGTTTCTCGGACCACCCGAACTACTCGCACGTGCGGGGCGACCTTGCGGAGCAGGCCGCCCTCGACGCCGCGTTCGACGCCTTCCAGCCCGAGCGCGTCGCGCATCTCGCCGCCCAGGCCGGCGTGCGCTATTCGCTCAGTCACCCCCACGCCTACGTACAAAGCAATCTGGTGGGCTTCGTGAACATTCTGGAGGCCTGTCGCCGGCATGCCGTAGGGCACCTCGTTTACGCGTCGTCGAGCTCGGTCTACGGAGCGAACCGCAAGATGCCGTTCGCCGTGGAAGACGCCGTGGACCACCCGGTGAGCCTTTACGCGGCGACGAAAAAGTCCAACGAGCTGATGGCCCACACGTACAGCCACCTGTTCGAGCTGCCGACCACGGGGCTACGCTTCTTCACCGTGTATGGCCCCTGGGGCCGGCCGGACATGTCGCCGATCCTGTTCGCCAGGCGGATCATGAAGGGTGAGGCCATCGACGTGTACAACCACGGCAACCACAGCCGTGACTTCACCTATGTGGACGATGTGGTCGAAGGCGTGATCCGCACACTCGACCACCCCGCCCGGCCGGATCCGTCATACGACCCGGTCGCGCCGAATGCCGGCAGCTCTTCCGCGCCCTACCGCGTGTACAACCTCGGCAACGATGAGCCGGTGCAGTTGCTGGATTTCATCGGCCTGCTGGAGAAGCATCTCGGCCGCACGGTGGAGAAGCGCCTGCTGCCGATGCAGCCAGGCGACGTGCCGGATACCTGGGCGGATGTGTCAGCGCTGCGGCGTGATGTGGGGTATGCGCCATCGACGTCGATCGATGAGGGGCTGGGGAAGTTTGCGGCCTGGTTTAAGGAATATTACGGGGTGGGTTGAGGGGGAGAGCATCGCCGCTGAAGCGGCTCCCACAAGGAGCCCGCACCCCTCCTGCACCCCTGTGGGAGCCGATTCATCGGCGAAGCTCTTGCCCCTGTGGGAGCCGATTTATCGGCGATGGGTGCTTGCCTCAAACCAACCGCCGCAGCAACCCAGACGCCCGACGCGTCTTCCGCGACACCGCATAACCCAGAATGTCCGGCGCAGCCAACAGCGTGAAGTGGCTCCTCGCACGGGTAACGCCGGTATAAACCAGCTCCCGAGTCAGCACCGGCGACGGCTCCGGCGGCAGCGCGAGCGCCGTGTGCTCGAACTCCGAGCCCTGCGACTTATGCACCGTCATCGCATACACGGTATCCACCGCGGACAGTCGACTGGGCACGACGAAGCGCACGCGCTCGCCGCCCCGCTCGTCCATCACCGCGAAGGCGACACGCAGGGCCATCCCGCCCTGCCCGTCGGGTACCCATAGCGTTACGCCAACATCGCCGTTCATCAGGCCCAGCGCGTAATCGTTGCGCGTAACCATGACGGGACGCCCCTCATACCATCCCGACACGGCATCGATCAGCCCCCGCTCGAGCAAGCCCTGGGCGATGCGTTCGTTCTGCTTGTCCACGCCGGCTTCGCCATGGCGCGTGGCACAGAGCAGCTGAAACCGAGCGTACGCCACAAGAGCGCTCGCACCCCAGCGTTCGAATTTATCGAACGAGGCATCGATAGCGGGACGCTCGCGCTCGATCCAGTCCAGATAATCGCGATGACCCGGCGCACCCTCACGGCCGTCGATGGCGAGCGCAGCGATGGACGCTGGCGTCGGCGTTACGACGGCGATGTCACCCTGGGTGTGTGCGAAGGCTCGCGTCACGGCAGCCGCCTCGCCGGCGTTGATCGCCTGCGCCAGGGCACCGATGCCGCTTCCTTCACCGAAGCGTCGGCTTCGACGCAGCATGACGACACGCTGGTCCAGCGGGCGTGCATCGAGCGGATTGGTCCACGCGCCCACGTCAACACCGCAGACGGCGGTGAGCCAGTCACGCGTGGCAAGGTCGTAGTGACCGGCGTCCGCTCGCGCGCAAAGGTCGCCCAGCACCGCGCCGGCTTCGACCGATGACAGCTGGTCCTTGTCGCCGAGAAGAATCAGTCGCGCGTCGCGCGGCAGCGCATCGAGCGTCGCCGCCATCATCTCGAGGTCGATCATCGATGCCTCGTCGATGACGAGGACGTCCAGATGCAGGGGATTGTCCCGGTCGTGCCTGAAAGCCCGTGTATCCGGACGGCTGCCGAGCAACCGATGCAGTGTCGTGACTTCAGCGGGAATCGCCTGCTTCACAGCGACGTCCACATCGAGTCGCTCGATCTGCCCGGCAATCGACGCGTTCAGGCGCGCTGCGGCCTTGCCGGTCGGCGCAGCGAGACGGATGCGCAGGCGAGGCTCGTTGCGCTTGTGCGCCAGGGTCTGCAACAGGCCGAGCAAGCGCACCACCGTGGTCGTCTTGCCCGTGCCCGGGCCGCCGGTGATGACGGCGAACGAACCGCGTGCCGCCACGGCACAGGCCACCTTCTGCCAGTTGAGGTCGTCGGCCTCGGCGGGAAAGAGACGATCCAGCTCCAGCGCAAGGTCGGCGGGCATCTGGGCCGAACCCAGTCGCGACACGATGGCATCGGCTACACGCGCTTCATCGCGCCAGAAGCGACGCAGGTAGAGCAAACCACCGTCCAGTACGAGCGGCGTCCGGGGATCGCCATTGGCCGAGCCCACCAATGACGATGTCGGCAACCAGGATTCCGCCTCAGCCAGCATCGGCTCGGCGGCAGCGAGCAGCTCGGTGTCGACACAGATATGACCCTCGCCCAGCTCACGACTGACCAGCGCTGCCGCCATCAGCACGCGCGCGTCCCCACCCTCGTCAAGACTCGCGAGGAAACGCGCGAACGCGCGATCGACCGGACGTAGTCTCGCCTCGAGGACGCCGCGATCAAGCCAGGCCACCACCTGCGGGTTCATGCCGCTATTCCTTCGAAAAGCGCGTCGAGCGCATCGATCATGGCGCGCGTGGGCCGCTCGACATGCACGCCGTGGCCATGGCCGTCGACGCCACGCAGGTAGATATAGATCGCGCCTCCCACGTGGGTGTCGTAGTCGTAGGCATCGCCCAGTCGCGCGCGCAGCTGGCGATGCAGGGCAAGCAGGTAAAGGGCGTACTGGAGCTCATAGCGGGAATCGAGAATCGAACGGCGCATCGCTGCCGGCGTATAGGCCAGCTCGTCCGTGCCGAGCCAGTTCGATTTGTAGTCGGCCACATACCAGCGACCCTCGTGTTCGACGATAAGATCGATGAAGCCCTTGAGCATGCCGTTGACACGATCCGCCGTGAGGGCCGGACGCGGCGCGCCGTCCAGCGTGTGCTCGCGAACGATGCGGTCCAGCGCCAGCGTGTCCACGCGACGCGCCTCAAAAAGGAACTCCAGTTCGGCACGATAGTGCGAAGGGTCCGCCAGCGAGCCCAGTGCGAACGAGCCCCCATCGGGAAGGGGCAATGATGTGCGCAGCAGCACCTGTAGCCAGTCCGTGAGCAGGTCGATGGAGGCTTCCCATCCGCGACGTTCGCAGCGCCGTGCCACCGTGTCACGCAGGCGGACGGGGTCCGCGGCGACCGACGCGAAGCCCTCTTCGGCGATCCATTCCAGCAGGTCGTGGAGAAAGGTGCCTGCCTCGGCACCTCGCTCGAAGGCGTGGATCGTCGCGGCGTCGACGGGCACGGCGACCCCTTCGCTCGCATACTCGATGATGACATCGTCCGTCGCTGTCTCCGGTGCGGCCGCCTCGCTATCCGCGTAGCGCAAGGCACTGTAGCTCGCGATCCACCAGGGCTCGGCCTTCGCCAGATGCGCCACGCGCGCAGGCAGCGGCCGCTCGTCGCGCAACGGTGCCACGTAACTCAGGTCGTCCGGTGCCGGCATGTAATCGACACTGATCGCCGGCTCCGCCTGCGCCAGGACGCGCAAGAGGCCTTCGATGGCGCCGTTGTCGATCTCCTGGCCACCGCTCAACAGATGTCCGAACGCGGAGCGATGTACTTGCGGCTTTTTCGCCGCGTTGTAGCAGACGGGTGCCACGCCCAGCCAGCTGGCGTGCCGAGCGCGCGTCATGGCCACGTAGAGCAGACGGAGGTCCTCCTGCAGCGACGCTCGCTCCGCGGCGTCCTTTGCCTCCCGCACCGATTCGCCGGCCGCCTCGTGGCCCGACGAGAGCAGTTCGAGTTGGGCGCCGGTGCCGTCGTGGTAACGATAGCCCTGCCCTGGCCGCGTACCACCGCTCGCACAGACGAAAGGCAGAAATACCAGCGGATACTCCAGGCCTTTCGACTTGTGAATGGTCACGACCTTGACCAGGTCGTCATCGCTTTCCAGACGGACGATCTGGTCTTCACCGGTGTGGCTCGCCGTATCGGCGATACGCTCGGCGAGGTGGCGGATCAGCGCTTGTTCGCCTTCGATGGTCGAGGCAGCCTGCTGCATCAGTTCGGCAAGGTGAAGAAGGTTGGTCAGGGCCCGCTCGCCACCGGCTTGCGCAAGCAGGCGCGCCGGCAGGTCGAACACGTGCAGGAAGCGATGAAGCATGGCCAGCACGCCGGCGCGACGCCAGGTTTCACGCAGGTCGAAAAGCTGCTGGCCCCGGCGCTCCCAATGCTGCTCATCGACATTCAGACGCTCCAGTTCGCCATAGCCCAGGAAAAGCGTACGCGTCGCGAGCGCCGCGCGCATGGCGGTATCCGACGACGGTTCGGCGACGGCACGCAGCCAGAGCAGCACATCGTGCGCTTCCATGCTCTCGAGCACCGAATCCCGGTCGGAGAGAAACACGCTGCGCACGCGACGCGCCGATAGCGCCGAGCGAATCTCCGATGCCTCGTTATGGCTACGCACCAGCACGGCGATGTCAGCAGGCTTCAGTGGCGTGACCATGCCGTCCCGCGAGAATCCCGTGCTACCTTTTTTTGCCGCCTCGAGGAGGCGAACGATCTCCGTCGCACAAGCCTGCGCCATCTGCTCGCGGTAAACGCGCACGCCGACGGGAACCTCGTCGTCGAGAAGCCAGATGTGCAGGGCGGGCTGATCAGCACCGTCGACGACGAAACGTTCGGCACGCCCGCGCGCCTGGACGCGGTTAAACGGCAAGCCCTGGTCGGCGAAGTGGAACGCGCCGGTCGGATGCGCTTCCGCATGCGCGAACATCGCATTGACCGCGGCGACCATGCCCTCGCTCGACCGGTGATTGGTATCGAGGCTGTAGTGCGGCGCCTCGGCTTCGCCCCGCGCGGAAAGATACGTATGGATATCCGCGCCACGAAACGCGTAGATCGCCTGTTTCGGATCGCCGATGAGCAGCAGGCCCACATCCGGGCTGTTCGCGTACACCGCACGGAAGATGCGGTATTGCAGTGGGTCGGTGTCCTGGAATTCGTCGATCAGGGCAAGCGGATACTGCTGACGGATGGTCTCCGCAAGCTCGCCGCCCGATGCCGACGCAAGCGCCCGGTCGAGCCGCACCAGCAGGTCATCGAAGCCGATCTGCGCACGCCGGCGTTTCTGCGCGGCGAAGCGTTCGCGTACGCGCTCCACGGCGTCAGCCAGGATCGCAAACCGGATTGCTGGCTTGCCCGCCTGCCACTCGCTCCAGTGTTCGACAGCGCCAAAGGCGGGATGCTCGGGCCGGGTGTTGCCTTTGCTGACCGCCCCGTCCAGCCGCGATGAGCCATAACGAGCGACATCGACGGTGCCACTCTCTCCGGTCTCGAGCCAATGGCGCACACCGGCGAGATGCCGTTCGAGCGACGCCGGTTGATGGATGTTGTTCTTCAGGGCCTTGCTGCCCACGGCATCGCGTAGAAGCGTTTCGACGCGTTCGACGTCGCCCATCCACGCCTCGCGCACCATAGCCAGCCGGCGAGCGTCCTCGTCCTCCCAGTCACGCAGACCAGCGAACAAGACACCCACGTCAGTGGTGGCCAGCGCCTGGCCGTTGACCCGCAAGGTGGTCTCGCCGCCGAAGAGCAGCGGACGCAGGGTCTGGATCAGGGCATCGGGTGTCTTCCACTCCGCCAGCACCGCGGCCACCTGGCGCGTGTCGAGCGGGTAGAACGCCTGGCGCCAGTAGTCGCGTACGCAATCGGCAAGCAGCTCACTTTCGTCCGGCTCGAGCGTCTGGACGAAGGCATGACCACTGCCGAATGCGTGCTGGGTCAGCATGCGCTGGCTCCAGCCATGGATCGTGAAGATGGCGGCCTCGTCCATCCATTGCGCCGCCAGCTCGACGCGCCGCGCGCATGCCGCATGCGCAGAAGCCGGGTACGCACCGAGCAACTCGGCCAGAAAGCTGTCGCCTGATTCACCCGAGCGGAAGGCGCGCGCCGCATCGACCAGACGCGCGCGGATCCGCTCACGCAGTTCCTGCGTCGCGGCCTCGGTGAACGTCACGACGAGGATGTTCGGTGGCAGCAGTGGCTGGGCCACGCCGTGACCGAGCACGGCACGCACGTAGAGTGCTGCGATGGTCCAGGTCTTGCCGGTGCCCGCGCTGGCCTCGATCAGCCGAATGCCGGCGAGCGGCATCGCCAGCGGTCGCAGCGGCTCGATCGCCAGGCTCATGCCACCTCCACGTGCAAGGCGCCGAGGAAGTCACGGTAGGGCGTGAGACAGTCGGCGAAACCGGCCTCGATCAGCGCGGCGAAGCCGGGGAAGGCGCGAAGCAGGTAGGGGTCGCCATCGAGCTCGCCGTGGGAACGTTCGTGCGCGGGCTCATACGCGGCGCGTGCCGCCTGTGGCGCTTCTTCGGGGGAGCGCGCGCGGAGCCAGGCGAGCGCCGTTTTCACCGCCACCGGCCTCGGTTTCTCCATGCCTTCGCACCATGCGCGCACCAGGGTGGCCAACATGCCCATGGCGTCGTCCGCCGCAAGCGGCTCGAGAACGATGGTGGCGTCCGGGCCGATGTAACGCGTGACCAGGGCCAGGCCAGCTGCCTGCGCCACGAGGTGATCGACCCACGGCATGACCAGGCGGTGCGCGCGGGGTATGCCTTCGGCGTCGAGCACATTGGACGGAGACAGCAGGAAGGCGGCCAGGCGCCCCTCATCGTCGGCGCGCAGGTCGGCGAGCCAGTCTTCGATGGTGATGCCATCGAGTTCGATGCGAACCTCACGCTTGCCCGCCTCGTGTGGCCACGCGCGCCGCTCGGTGACGAAGCGCCCGTAAACCGCACTCGCCACGGCTTCGATATCGACGCGCACCGGCGCCGCGAATCCACCCATCGGCAAGGCACCGCTGCGCTGCAGCTTCGCCGCCGCGTCGTCGATCGCCTGGGTCGCGCCGCCCTCGCTGCGTAGCGCGGCGCGCAAAAGTGTATCGGCCATGGCGAAGCGGCCCAGGCTGTCCACTGCAAATGGTTCGCGCTCTTCACCGCCCACATCCGCCAGGTCGAAGCGCACACCCAATCGCGCCTGGAAGAACTCGCGTACCGGGTGGCGCAGAAAGCGGCGCAGGACGCCGAGACCGATGGGGCGATCCACGACGATCGGCGCCAGGTCGACATCGGCGATGCGCTCGACCCCGTCGTGAGCCTGCCGCCATTCGCTCGCATAGGTGAACAGGCGCGCATCGTCGGCGTGGAAATATGCGCGACTGAACGGCTGCAGCGGATGTTCGACTGTCAGCGTACGCAGGAGGTCGGCACCGCCTTGCCCTTGCCAGGCGGCAGCGAGGTAATCGCGCAATTGCCCCACGAGTACCGACGGGGCGCGCTCGCCGTTATCGCGGGCACTTCGCCCTACCCAGCCGATATGCAGCGCGTCGCGTGCAGAAAGCAATGCTTCGAGAAACAGGTAGCGATCGTCTTCGCGACGCGAGCGATCGCCAGGACGCCACGCGCCCTGCCTCGACATCAGGTCGAAGTCCATGGGCGGACGCGCCCGCGGGTAATCGCCGTCGTTCATGCCAAGCAGGCAGACCACCCGGAACGGAATGGCGCGCATGGGCATCAACGTGCCGAAGCTCACCGCACCGGCCAGAAACCGCTTGGAAAGGCCACCCTGGTCGAACTGGCCGAGCCACGCTTCGCGCACGACGTCAATCGGCATGGCATCGTCGAACGCCGCCTCCACGCAGGCGCGCTCCCAGGCATCGAGCGCATCGAGCAGGCGTTCGATGCGCATGCCGTCATCGGCTTCCGTCGCTTCGAAGAAGTCGCGTAGCAGGCGCCGCAGCCGCCCGCCCCACTCCGTCGCCGAGGCCGGCTCGCGCATGGCGTGCCAGTGCTCACCGAGGCGTTCGAGCAGTTCGGCCAGCGGCCCGACCAGGCTGGCGTCGAGTCCGCCGACCTCCGGGTAAGGCTCGATATCGCCCCAGGCCTCGCCCGCTCCGACGGCGTAGCCGAGCAGCATGCGGCGCAGCCCGAAGGCCCAGGTGTTCTGCTCCAGCGCCGGCAGGTCGAGCGAAGCGCGCTGGGCCGCGTCGAGCCCCCAGCGAATACCTGCCCCTTCCACCCAGCGATGCAGCAGGGGCAGATCGTCTTCGGCCAGGCCAAAGCGCGCGCGCACGGCCGGCACATCGAGCAGGTCGGCCATCTCGCCGGCGCCGAAACGCGACTCCGTCATGCCGAGCAGGACATCGAGCGCCATGACGACCGGCACCGTGCCACGGGCCGCGCGGTCGGCCACGCTGTAAGGAATGAAGCGGGGATCGTCGCGCGGCACGCGGCCGAAGACAGCGTCGATATGCGGGCCGTAGGTTTCGATGTCCGGCACCATGACGATGACATCGCGCGGCAGGATGGGATCGCCCCCCTGCGCTGATGCCTCGAATCGGGCCAGCAACTGGTCGTGCAGTATCTCGACTTCGCGCTGCGGTCCGTGGGCAACGTGGAACGCGATCGATGTATCGCCGTTTTCGATCGGTCGGGGCGCGGTCGGCAGCGGCTCGAGATCGAGGATGGCCGACTGGACGTGCCCGAGCAGTTGGGTCGACGTGGGCTCCGCAAACAGATCGATGCGCTGGTCCCACGCGTTGAAACGTTCGCGATAGCTCTCGGGATGGTCGAACTCGTCAAGCAGACGGATGTAGTCGCGGCCCTGCTTACCCCAGGCCGCGAGGAGCGGATTCGCGTGCAGATGCATGTCGTCGTCAGACAGCTCGGCCGGCATCCCCGGCTTTGCCGCCTGCCGGCGACGTTCGGCGCGCAGCAGCTCGCGGTCGTCGACGATATCCGCCCAGTAGTGCCTGCAGGGATTCATCACCACCAGCACCACCTGCGACCAGCGCGCCAGCGCGGACAAGGCCTCCAGGGTCTGCCGGGGCAGCGACGACATGCCGAAGACGACGATCCGGCGAGGCAGCGCCATCGGGCGCTCCGTAGCCTCGTTGACGGCGCGCAGGAAGCGTGCGTGAACAGCCGCTCGATGCCCATCGGCTTCGTCGGCGCCGACATCGTCCAGAAGACGGCGCCAGAGCGCCGCCTGCCAGCGATCTGTCGTGACCATGGCCGGCGCGCCCCCTCGGGCATCGCGAAGAACGTCGCGACCTTCGGCCCAGTCATCGAGCCAGTCCGCGCGGTACACCTGGTACTGGTCGTAGAGGTCGGCCAGGCGCTCGGCCAGCTGGTGACATTTTCGCGCATCGCCATCCGTGCCAAGAAAGGCGGCCAGCGGCTCGAACACGGGCTCGTGCGCCACCGAAGGCAATAGACGCATCAGGCGCCAGACCAGACGGGATTTGTCGAAAGGCGACTCAGGGGGCACGGCGTCGCGCCCGAGTACTGCGCGGTAAGCCACCCACAGGAAACGACCCGGTAACTCGACCTTGACCGCCGCCGCGATGCCCAGCCCACCGTCCTCGACGGCGCGCGCAAGCGCCAGACGGAACCATTGCGCGATGCCGTTGGACTGGACCAGCACCCATTCGTCTTCAAGGGGCTTCAGCGGCGCCCGACGCAACCACGCGACAAGAACGTCCCGCAGCTCTTCAAGCCGGTTGCCGTGCAGCACCATGAGGCCTGGCGCGATGTCGCTCCCGTCGCTCAACCGGCAATTCCTGCGTTCGTGAGGTCAGCGTCGATCATGGACGAACCGGGTCGCACGAGGCGAGACCTCAGAACGGTTTGGCGACAACGAGAAAGACAATGGCCAGCAGCACCAGCACGGGCAGTTCGTTGCAGATACGTAGTGTCTTCGCCGAAGGCAGCGCCCCGCCGGCCATGCTGCGCTTGAGCAGCCGCCCCGACCAGATGTAGTAAGCGAGCATCACTGCCACCAGGGCCAGCTTGGCGTGCAGCCAGCCGCCGCTGATGTGGAAGTAAAACCAGAGGATGAGCCCGAAGATGAGCGCCAGGCCGAACATGTTGTGGCCGAACTTGTAGAGCCGGCGCCCCATGAGCTCGAGCCGCGCCTTCACCGCCGGTTCGTTGCCCGCTTCGGCGATATTCACCAGGATTCGCGGCAGGTAGAACACCGTCGCCATCCAGGCAATGACGAAGACGATGTGCAGGGATTTGATCAGTAGATAGGCCACGCACGCCGCTCCGTCGGGAAAGGCGTGAGTGTAGCCGCTCGGGGCACCGCCAACCCGCGACAGGGAACCTCGGATCAGGGTGAAATCACTCCCATCCACTTCGGAAGGGCCTGGGCGAGGAGGCTTACCAGAGCCAAAAGGCCGCTACTCGCAATCACAACCCCGGCAACCCGGTGTTTCCAGTCGGTCAGGTTTTCCACTCTCGATTCAAGCTTCTCGAAGCGGGCATCCACCTTTTCGAAGCGGGCATCGACTTGCTTGAAGCGGGCGTCGACTTGCTCGAAACGGGCATCGACTTGCTCGAAACGGGCATCGATCTGCTCGAAACGGGCGTCGATCTGCTCGAAACGGGCATCGACTTTTTGAAAGCGAGCGTCCACGCTCACCTCGAATCTGTCGAGGCGACGATCGAGTCCATCGACCCGATCCACGATCGCGATGGTCCGCTCGTCGAGCCGCGCGAGCTGCCCTTGCATATCCCGCATCGTGCCTTGCATGTCATGCATCGTGCCTTGCATGTCATGCATCGTGCCTTGGATGCCCTGCAGGACAACAAGCAGAGAAGCCCCAGATAGAGCCTCATCCTGGCGCGCAGAGACCGCATAGATGGGCTGATAGGCTTGGTAACGTTGACGAGGACCGCGTTTACGCACTGGCTGCTCCATGGATTCGATTCCTGCTGGACGAGAATGTCTTAGCCAGGTATCTGGCTAGCCTGCGCCACGGCCGTATGTCGAATCATGAGAATTCAGACCGATGTCGTTGGCGTTCGTCAGCAGCGTGACGCGTTCGCATCAACGACGTTATCCGCGCAGGGCGATGAGCTTCGTGGGCGCTGTTCAAAGCCTCGCAAGGGCGAGGCCGCGAGCCGGCGTTCATTTCGCGGACAATAAAAAAGGAGCCTCGGTGGGCTCCTTAGTCTTTATCTTCAAGCCACTTTGCGCCATTTGCGAAAGTGGTGGGCGGTACAAGGATCGAACTTGTGACCCCTACCATGTCAAGGTAGTGCTCTACCGCTGAGCTAACCGCCCGAAGAGCTGCGCAGTTTACCGGCGCCCGACGGGCTCTGCAAGAGGCCCAGGCAGATTTTTTTCCGCCACGGCCCGCCGTGGGTCTAGCGCAGGGCGCTTTCCCTCAACCGGTGGATCTCGTCGCGGATCTTGCCCGCCTCCTCGAACTCGAGATTCTGGGCATGCTTGTACATCCGCGTTTCGAGCTTCTTGATGGCCGAGCCGGCCTGCTCTGGCGTGAGTGCGCTGTAGTCCGACGCCTCTTCCGCCACCTTCTTCGCCTCCTTGCCACGCTTGCCCTTGCCGCGCGAGCCGAAGTCGGAGCGGGCGCCCTCCATGATGTCGGCGATACGCCGCACGATCGTCGTCGGCGTGATCCCGTTGGCCGCGTTGTACAGGATCTGCTTCTCGCGGCGGCGCGCCGTCTCTTCCATCGCGATCTTCATCGAGCCCGTGATCTCGTCGGCATAGAGAATGGCCTTGCCGCGGACGTTACGCGCCGCGCGACCGATCGTCTGGATCAGCGAGCGGTTCGAGCGCAGGAAACCTTCCTTGTCCGCATCCAGGATCGCCACGAGCGAAACCTCGGGCATGTCCAGGCCTTCGCGCAGCAGGTTGATACCCACCAGCACGTCGAACTCACCCAGGCGCAGGTCGCGAATGATCTCCGTGCGTTCGACGGTCTCGATATCCGAGTGCAGATAGCGCACCTTCACATCGTGCTCGGACAGATAGTCCGTCAGGTTCTCGGACATCCGCTTGGTCAGCGTCGTCACGAGCACGCGATCACCCATCGCCACGCGCAGGCGAATCTCGCCAAGAAGATCATCCACCTGGGTGCGAACCGGACGCACTTCGACTTCCGGGTCGATCAGGCCGGTGGGACGAACCACTAGTTCCACGACGTTGTCGTCGGCGCGTTCGAGCTCATATTTTGCCGGCGTCGCCGACACGTAGATGGCACGCGGTGCGCGCCGCTCCCACTCCTCGAAGCGCAGCGGCCGGTTGTCCATCGCCGACGGCAGACGGAAGCCGAACTCCACGAGCGTCTCCTTGCGTGAGCGATCGCCTTTGTACATGGCACCGAGCTGCGGCACCGTCACGTGCGATTCGTCCACCACCATCAAGGCATCGGGCGGCAGATAATCGAACAGTGTCGGCGGCGGCTCGCCAGGGCCACGTCGCGTCATGTGCCGCGAGTAGTTCTCGATGCCCTGGCAGAAGCCCACCTCGGCCATCATTTCCAGATCGAAACGCGTGCGCTGCTCGAGGCGCTGCGCTTCCACCAGCTTGTTGTCCCGATACAGCTGCTCGAGTCGCTCGGAGAGCTCGACCTTGATCGTCTCCATCGCATTGAGCACGCTCTGGCGTGTGCTGGCGTAGTGCGTCTTCGGGTACACGGTATACCGCGGCACCTTGCGTAGCACCTCGCCGGTGAGTGGATCGAAGATGGAGAGATTTTCCACGTCGCCGTCGAAGAGTTCGATGCGCAGCGCCTCGGCTTCCGACTCCGCCGGGAACACATCCACGATCTCACCGCGCACGCGGTAGGTACCGCGGCGAAGCTCCATTTCGTTGCGCACGTATTGCAGCTCGGTGAGCTGCTTGATCAGGGCGCGCTGCTCGATATGCTCGCCGCGCGAGAGGATCAGGCGGAGGCTCATGTAGTCCTCCGGATCGCCCAGTCCGTAAATCGCCGACACCGTCGCCACGATCAGCGAATCGCGCCGCGACAGCAACGCCTTGGTCGCCGCCAGGCGCATCTGCTCGATATGGTCGTTGATGCTCGAATCCTTCTCGATGAAGGTATCCGACGCGACGACATACGCTTCCGGCTGGTAGTAGTCGTAGTAGCTGACGAAGTACTCAACCGCGTTATGCGGGAAGAACTCCTTGAACTCGCCATACAGCTGCGCCGCCAGCGTCTTGTTCGGTGCCAGCACGATGGTCGGCTTCTGGATCCGCTCGATCACATTGGCAATGGTGAAGGTCTTGCCGGAACCGGTCACACCGAGGAGGGTCTGCGCCGCCAGACCGGCGTCGAAGCCCTCGGTAAGACGACGGATGGCCTCGGGCTGGTCGCCGGAGGGTGCGAACGGGGAGACGAGCTGAAAGCGATCTGTCATGGCCGACGATATGCTGGTTCGGACCCCGAGTTTAAAGCGCTGGTGCCTACGCGGTGTGAGGCAGCGCACCCACAGACGACCCTGCGCGACCGAGGGCACGATCACAGCCTCCCTCTCGGGTCGCCGCCTTGCCCCGCCTCAGCTCGCCGGGTTTCACCTGGCTCGAAATCCTCATGGTCCTGGCCATTACCGCCGTCCTGGCCGCCATCGCGGTCCCGACCCTGTCAGACGCCATCGCTCGCCACCGGCTCCAGGCGGCCGTGACGGCCCTGACGGACACCCTCCAGCACGCGCGTGAGGCGGCGCTGCATCGAACCGGAGGAACGTTCGTCTGTCCCAGCGAGAACGGGCACACATGCTCGGGGCGAACCGACTGGGGCGTCGGCTGGATCAGCCGCGACGGGGACACGAAAGACGTCCTGTCGGTCGAAGACGCCCTGGACTCGCGCCTGACTGCCGTTTCAACGGGCATCCGGACCAGAATCGACTTCCTGCATCCCGACGAAAACGGGGACGCTTCACCCACCAACCAGACGCTCGCGCTATGTCTGCACGGCAAGCCCGCGACCACGATGACCCTGGTCGTAGCCAAAAGCGGCCATAGCCACATCGAGCCGCCATCGGCCGAGGTCGCGCGCGCCTGCGGCGCACGCCATTCACGAAATCGTTAAGACCCGCTTGACAGCCCCACCCCACATCAAGACAATACGCAGCTCCCCGCCCGAATAGCTCAGCCGGTTAGAGCACTTGACTGTTAATCAGGGGGTCGTTGGTTCGAGTCCAACTTCGGGCGCCAGGTTTTGAAAGGCCGTGCAGTGATGCGCGGCCTTTTTCTTTGCGCGAATTCCGGCGTGAATCAAAACGGCACTAGCACCCAGCCGCCGGATACGCGCTCGCGCAACACTTCGACGGCGCGGCCCTTGCCCTTCATGGCCGACGCGCGCGTCAGTGCAAATTCGACTGCCGTGCCCTCGGTCTGGAAAACATGCTTGGTCGCACCAGGCAGCAAGACCGTCCACGTATGAAGATTCATCGACGGATAGAAAACGAAAACGCGCAAGGGGCGAACGACACCGTCCATCAGCGACGACGTCGCAGTTCGGCGCGCACGTCGGAGGCCTGGCCACCCACGCGGCTCACGGCATCGCGCAGCGATGTCTCGGACACTCCGAGCACGCGCGTCCAGTAGTTCATATCGGTTCGCAGCTCAAGGTCGACCTTGGTGGCGTCGGCCGGGCCGACAACCTGCTTTTGTGTATCCATGACGTGCCCTCGCTGTCAGTCCACGTTTGCCACGTGGGGGGTTACGTCGGTGTTACGGCAATCGTGCTGCCGGGCCCACCACGTTACACCCATCTAACAACTGAAAGCGCATGTTGGATGACCCGGGCTTCGTTTGGCCGGATCCCTCCCCGGCTGCTATGGCCGGGGCTCGTCCCGCCCAACTCAGACGATGGTCATGCCGCCCAAGAAACCAGTCACCCAGTCCGTGGACACGCCACCGCCGGATCGTTCGTCCGCCGCATTCATTTCCTACGTGTATTCGCACAACCGCCGCGCGCCTCTCCCGGAGACGCCGCGCAGCACGCCCCTTAAGGGGCCGAAGAAAACCGCAAGCTGATTCCGTGGTGAAAGGTGGTCCCGCCAGGTCGGGATCACCTCTCCGCCGACCGTGAGGTCAGCTGTCGATTTGCGTGATCGAGCGCACGCGCCCGTTGACCACCTCGACCTGTACCGACTTCCCTTTCTGGAAGTACTCCAGGCGGTAACCCTCCAGGCCACCACCCCGGGACTCTATCGGCGTCTCGCGATCAGGTTTGCCTGCGATCTCGCGAAGGCGGCCTTCGCTGTCTCCCGTGGTGACGACCTGCGAGCCCACACGGAAAGTGTCGGCAGCAGCCACGCCGCAGGATAGGGCGGCGGCGAAAATGGCGGCGACGATACGCTTCATACAGAACTCCCTGTCGATGTCTTCACGCAGGCTATCCCTGCCCGACGGCAAAGCCAAGGGCCGAACGGTATGTTGTCGCCGGCATTCAGGGCCTGGATACGTGGGGATTCCCCGCGACCAGCCAGCGCCATAGCAGGTCTGTTCCCTCGCGAATGCCGATTCGCGCCGAGCCAGGCACGTTCTCCGGAACTGGCGTGCCGTCGTCCAGCACGGTGTAGCCGTCGCGGGCGCGCACGAGGTCGATACCGTTCTGCTCACCGGTAATGCTCATGGCCTGCGCCAGCCGTGCAGGCCCGCTGCACAGCTCACGATCACGCTTCACGCGCGGGCGCGCTTCACGCATCCGTTCGATGCCGGCGAGGGGCTCCAATGCCCGGATAAGTACGCCGGACCCTTCGCCCACATCGCCGCAGACGGTGTTGGCACACCAGTGCATTCCGTAAGTGAAGTAGACATACATGTGCCCGGGCGGCCCGAACATGACTGCATTACGTGGGGTCTTGCCGCGAAAGGTGTGCGCGGCCGGATCGATGGCGCCCACATAGGCTTCGACCTCGACGATCCGCCCTGCCCGCCCGTCGGCGCAGGCCAGAACCTTGTTGAGGAGAGCCGGGGCGACCTCACGGGCGTCGCGATGAAAGAACGAGCGCGGCAGGATCTCGCCCGGCCAGCGCGGTCGACGCGTCGCCATCAGGTCTCCAGGGGCTCGCCATCGGTGTCCGGATCGGGGCCGGGCCGCTCGACCGGTTCATGGTCGTAGGGCGGCGGAGAGGTACCAGGAAGAGTCTTGTCGGTATCAGGGACGGGACGGAGCGGTCGGGACATGGCTTCCTCCAACGGCGTCGGGGCGTCGACCGCCCCGACGCCGGGGGATCAGAAGACGCCGAGCAGCCAGCAAACCAGGATGATCGCGAGGATAACGCCGATGCCGCCGCTCGGACCATAACCCCAGGAGCGCGAATAACCCCAGGTCGGCAAGCCGCCGACGAGGGCAAGAATGAGGATGACGAGAAGGATGGTAACGAGCATGGGATATCTCCGGCAGTGGACTCGGAGTGCATCGTTGCGCAGAGGGTCGTCTAGGACGTGTGACGCGCACGGCGGCGCCCGATGTCCCGTTCAGGAATTGGGAAAGCGGCGCCGCGAAGTGCGCGGCGCCGCTAAGTAGTTTTACGTACGTACCACGTAGCAGGGCTCATACGCCGTGCCGCCGGGCAGCTTCATGCGGTGCTGCTCGACGAATGCTTTGAGCAGGTCGTCCAGTGCACGCATGATCTCCGGCTCGCCGTCGATGACGAACGGGCCGAACTGCTCGATGGCGCGCACGCCCTCTTCCTTGACGTTGCCGGCGACGATGCCGGAGAACGCACGACGCAGGTCGGCCGCGAGCTCGTGGCGTGGACGGTCGCGATGCAGGGCCAGGCCCGCCATCGCCTCATGGGTGGGGCGGAACGGCTGCTGGAACGGCAGTGGGATATCCAGCGCCCAGTTGAAGAAGAACGCGTCCTTGTTGTCCAGGCGATGGTTACGCACCTTGTCGATGCCCGTGACCATCGCATGGGCCACGGCCGCCGGGTCGTCGATGATGATCTTGTAGTGCGTGGCGATCTCGTCGCCGAGGGCCAGGCGCAGGAAGCGATCGATCTGCTCGAAGTACGAGGCCGAGTTCTTCGGTCCGGTAAAGATCAGCGGGAACGGAATGCCCTTGTTCTTCGGCAACAGCAGGATGCCGAGCATGTAGAGGATTTCCTCCGCCGTGCCGACGCCACCCGGGAACACGATGATGCCGTGACCGAGACGGACAAACGCTTCGAGGCGCTTCTCGATGTCCGGCATGATCACCAGGTTGTTGACGATCGGGTTGGGCGACTCGGCGGCGATGATGCCCGGCTCGGTCACGCCGATGTAGCGGTTACCCTTGCGACGCTGCTTGGCGTGCGCGATGGTCGCGCCCTTCATCGGACCCTTCATCGCGCCCGGGCCGCAGCCCGTGCAGATGTCCATGGCGCGCAGGCCGAGCTGGTAGCCAACCCGTTTGGTGTATTCGTACTCGTCGCGCGAAATCGAATGACCGCCCCAGCACACGACCAGGTTCGGATCGATCTGCGGACGCAGGATGCGCGAATTGCGCAGGATTTCGAATACGGCATGCGTGATGCCCACGCTGTCGTCCAGATCGAACGCGCCGGCGGCCAGCTGCGTCGACACATAGACGATGTCGCGGACGACGGCGACCAGCAGTTCGTTGATGCCGCGGATGATGCGGCCGTCGACGAACGCCTGCTCCGGTGCATTCTTCAGCTCGATCTTGATGCCGCGATCTTCCTGCAGCACCTGGATGTCGAAGTCAGGATAGTTTCCGAACATGGTGTCCGGATCGTCCGAAAGGTTGCCCGACGTCAGTACCGCCAGCGCGCAGCCGCGCAGCAGCTGGTGCAACCCGGACCCGCTGGCATCGCGCAGGCGCGCGACCTCATTGCGGGAAAGGATATCGAGGCCGCCGGCCGGCGAAACGCGGGCGCTGACCGTCTTGCCGGATACCGGCTCCCCGAACTGAATGGCATTCATGGTGTGACTCGTCCTTCTGACCGCGAATTAGCGGCGAACCCCGCTCCGGATCGGGAGCGGACCGCCTAGGATCACGCGTGGCGGGCGCGGGGGTCAAGACGTCGCGGCGCAGAGCCTTCGGTTCGGTGACGTCGCGGCGCAGAGCCTGACGTCGCGGAGCAGAGCCTTCGGTGCCCTGAGGTGGTCAAGTATTTCTAGACACTCGATAGGGCGTTTTTTCGGACCGTCAGCATCTCGTGGATGGCTGGCGGGACCTGTCCGTTGGCCGCAT
>NZ_QAOX01000005.1 GCF_003050935.1 Luteibacter sp. OK325
TTTCTGCGTCAGGACATTTCGTCCTAGTGAGCCGCCCATTCTATATCGTTTTTCGTTTCCGTCAACACCCTCGTGAATCTTTTTTTCGAGGTTGTCGCCGAAGCGATATAGCTGCCGAAGCGTTCGTCTTTCGACGTGGGCCGCTGCGGGAGGCGAATAATACCGATTCCTGAGACCCCTGCAAGCCTTTTTGTGAGTCTTTTTTGAAAGCGACGTTAAATCAGGCGGATACGGGCGAAATTTCTTTTGCCGACCTGCAGCACGCCCTCAAATCCGGCCGTGAAGACCCGCGAAGCGTCGTCGACCACCTCGCCATCGATACGTACCGCACGCTCCTTGAGCTTCCGGCTTGCCTCTGAATTGCTCGGCGTGACGCCCGCGGCGGTGAGGAGCCCCGCCAGGCGGAAACCTTCGGCAGGCGTTTCGATATCCGTCAGAGGAAGCAGGCTGGTATCGCCCTCCCCCCGCACGACGGCATGCCAGCCCGCGATCGCCTGCTCAGCGGCCGCTGCGTCGTGGAAGCGCGTGGTCAGTTCGCGAGCCAGGCGCAGCTTGGCGTCGCGGGGGTTCAACGCGCCCGAGGCGATCTCTTCCTTCATCCGGGCGATGTCATCCATGGAGACATCGAAGCTGAGCAGCTCGAACCACCGCCACATGAGGTCGTCGCCGATCTTCATGGTCTTGGTGACCATATCGATGGCCGGCTCGTTGATACCTATGTAGTTGCCCAGCGACTTGGACATCTTGTTGACCCCGTCCAGGCCTTCCAGCAGCGGCATGGTCAGGACGATCTGCGGCGGCTGGCCGTGGTGCTCCTGCAGGGCCCGGCCCATGAGCAGGTTGAACTTCTGGTCGGTACCGCCGAGCTCCACGTCGCATTCCAGCGCCACGGAGTCGTAACCCTGGACCAGGGGATAGAGGAATTCATGGATGGCGATGGGCTGCTCCGACTTGTAGCGCTTGGCGAAGTCGTCGCGCTCGAGCATGCGGGCCACGGTGTGCTGGGCGGCCAGGCGAATCATGTCCGCCGCGCCCATCTTGCCGAACCACTCGGAATTGAAGCGCAGCTCGGTCTTTTCCCGGTCGAGCACCTTGAACACCTGCTCGGCGTAGGTCTCGGCATTGGCCAGCACGTCTTCACGGGTGAGTGGCTTGCGGGTGACGTTCTTGCCGGTGGGATCGCCGATCATGCCGGTGAAGTCGCCGATCAGGAAGATGACCTGATGGCCGAGATCCTGGAACTGGCGCATCTTGTTGAGCAGGACGGTATGGCCCAGGTGCAGGTCCGGGGCCGTCGGGTCGAACCCGGCCTTGATGCGCAGGGGACGGCCCGTCTTGAGCCTGGCTTCGAGGTCGTCCTTCTTGATGATCTCGTCTGCGCCGCGCGCGATCAGCGCCAGGGCCTGGTCCAGCTCGTTCATGCTTTCTCTCTGGTAGTCGTTGGCCGACGACCTTCACATTTGTGTGTGAAGACGCCGTGGAGGTTAATTGTGCGTTAACCCAAAGATGCGATGCAAAGCCTTGATGGGAAAGGCGTTGACGCCGTTTGCGCGAGGCCGTTATGGTACGCGACAACTCGGGGCGAGCGGATACTAGAAAGACAATGGCTGATGAGAACAGAGGCGCGCACAGTGCCCGCAAGCAAGCTATCCGTCGCAAGGCGCAGCGTCGTCATTCGCACTTCTACGATAGCCGGGCGCATTGGTCGTTCAGTCGAAATGCGTCGTCGGAGCCGCTGAGCTGGTCGCGTGAGCGCTGGATTCTCGCGGGTACGGCCTTTCTTCTTGTCATCCTTTCCGCCCTCGTGATTCCGGCCTGGGCCGGCGCCATGAAGTCGTCGTCGGTCACCTCGGCGCCAGGCGCCGCCGCAAAGTCCTCTGCCATCGCGGCGCCCCTGGTCTCCGCGGATCCCTTCGACCACGCCATCGTCCCGCTGGCCTTGCCGAAGATGGACCCGGCAGCGATCAAGCCGATCGCTGCCGTCGAGGAATGGCAGACCGTGCAAGTGCACCCGGGCGAGACCCTCGCCGACATCTTCCTGGCCCAGGGCCTGTCGATGACCGACCTGCAGCACGTGATCGACGGCTCGGGCGGCACCAGGGTCTTTCATCAGATCAAGCCGGGCCAGGAGTTCCAGTTTCTGGTCGGCGGCGACCACACGCTCAAGGGTGTGCGCTTCGACCAGGACGAGGCGAACATCGCCACCCTGCGTCTCGACGGCGCAACTGCCCAGCTCACCACGAAGACCCGCGATGTGCAGCGTCGCGAGCACATCGCTCATGGCGACATCGACAGCTCGCTGTTCGGCGCGGCCTCCAAGGCCGGCATGAGCAATGCGATGGTCCTTAAGCTGGCCGAGGTGTTCAAGTTCGACATCGACTTCGTGCAGGACCTGCGTGTCGGCGACAACTTCACCGTTATCTATGACGATGTCTACAGCGACGGGTCGTACCTTCGCGAAGGCGACATCGTCGCCGCCGAGTTCGTCAACCAGGGCAAGCGCTATACGGCTTACCGCTTTAAGAACAGCGACGGCAAGTGGAGCTACTTCAGCGAGGAAGGTCGCCCGCTCACCGGCTCCTTCCTGCGCATTCCGGTCGACTTCACGCGTATCTCCTCGCAGTTCAGCGCCGGTCGCATGCACCCGATCCTCGGCACGATGCGCGCACACAAGGGCGTCGACTATGCCGCGCCGACCGGCACCCCGATCCATGCCGCGGGCGATGGCGTAGTCAAGTTCCGTGGCTGGATGAATGGTTACGGAAACTTCGTGGTCATCCAGCACAACGCAACGATCAGCACCGCCTACGGCCACATGTCCCGCTTCGCCAACCTGCGCGTTGGCCAGCGCGTGAGCCAGGGCAGCACCATCGGTTTCGTCGGCATGACCGGCCTGGCCACCGGCCCGCACCTGCACTACGAATTCCGCGTCAACAATGTGCAGCGCGATCCGCAGACGGTGACCCTGCCGAAGCCGGAGCCCTTGCCGGCCGCCCAGCTGGCGAAGTTCAAGAAAGAGGTTGTCGGCCCGCAGCTGGCCCGCCTCAACCAGGTCGACAACAACACGAAGCTCGCGCGCGCCGATACCGCTTCGCGCGGCGACGACTGATTCGTGCCGACCACCGACGGCCTCTACTTGGGCCTTATTTCCGGAACCAGTGCGGACGGCATCGACGCCGCGCTGGTCCGCTTCGACGAAGGGCGCCCATCCCTCGTGGCCGGGCTCACGCATCCCTGGGACGACACCCTGCGCCGACGCATCCTTGCCGTCGCCCAGGATGAAGACCGACTTGCCCTGGACGACTACGGCCGACTCGACGTCGCCGTCGCCCACGCCTTCACCGACGCGGCGCAGGCGGTGCTCGCAAAGGCGAAGGTCTCGCACACGGCCGTAGCGGCCATCGGTTCGCACGGCCAGACCATCCGGCATCGGCCCGACGGCCCCCTGCCCTTCACTCTTCAGATCGGCGACCCTTCGGTCATCGCCGAGCGCTGCGGCATCGACACGATTGCCGACTTCCGACGCGCCGACGTCGCGGCGGGTGGCCAGGGTGCACCCCTGGTCCCGGCATTCCATGCCACGGTGCTGCGGCCGGAGAATGGCGCGCGCGTGGTGCTCAACCTTGGCGGCATCGCCAATGTCACGCGGTTGTCCGCTGCCGGCGACGTCACCGGTTTCGATACGGGTCCGGCGAACGGGCTCATGGACGCGTGGTGCCTGCGTCACCGTGGCGAAGCCTTCGACCGCGACGGTCGCTTCGCGGCGTCGGGAAGCGTCGATGCGACGCTGCTCGCCGAGCTGCTGGACGACGCGTACTTCGTCCTGCCGCCGCCGAAGAGCACGGGCCGCGAACACTTTCACCTGACCTGGCTGGACACGCATCCCCGCGTGGCCGACAACACGCCGGAAGATGTCCAGGCCACCCTGCTGGCACTGAGCGCGGTATCGATCGTCGATGCCATCGAGCGCCATGCCGGCGACGCCAGTGATGTCATCGCGTGCGGTGGTGGCGTGCACAACGCGGCCCTGATGCGTGCACTCGCCGAGCGCTTGCCTGGACGCGAGTTGGTCACGAGTTCGGTGTTCGGCATCGATCCGGACTTCATGGAAGCCATGGCCTTCGCCTGGCTGGCCTATCGCCGCCTTCGCGGCGAGCCAGGCAACCTGGCAAGCGTCACGGGCGCACGTGGCCCGCGCCTGCTGGGCGCGCTCTACGCGGCGCCCTGAGCCTCAGAACGATTCATCGGGGACGCTCGCCTGGCGCTGGGCCGCATCCGCAAGGGTAGAGGGTGACGCCTGGGCGAGTGCCGCCAGCGCTTCCTGGAAAGCGGCCTGCTCTTCGGCGTCCCACGCCCCGGTCAGGTGCGCGATATCGCCGGGCTGCAGCAACAGCTCGCTGAACACGTCGCCTGCACTGAGGCCAAGGCCATAGCGCAGCGCATGCAGGATCACCTCATTGATCGACCAGCGGCGTTCGCGCGCGAGCGTCTTGATTCGCTCGGCCATCTGCTCGTCGATGTGTCGCACCACGATATCTGGCACGTGCGTTACCTCCTCGCGCATGCCCCCTGTGCGGCAGATCTTACACAGTTTCGGCCGCGCGTTGTGCTGGCCTTACGGCCTGTCCGTTGGGGTCGGCAGGCGCCGCCAGAGCAGGGCCAGGACGATCAGGGTGGGCACGATCGAGACCGTGCTGATGACGAATAGCGCCGAATAGCCGGAGTCTTTGACGAGGAACCCCGACATCCCGCCGATCAGCTTGCCGGGCAGGTTGGCCAGCGAGCTGAGCAACGCGTATTGCGTGGCGGTGAAGCTGCGATTGACCAGGCCGGACATGAAAGCAACCAGAACCGGACCCGCAAAACCTTGCGCGAAGTTGTCGCCCGAGAGTGTCGCTACGAATGCCCAGGTCTGGCCCGGGTTCTGCGCCATCAGCAGGTACAGCATGTTCGAGAGCGCCACGCCCAGGGCAGCGATAACGAGCAGGCGGCGCATCTCGAAGCGGGTGACCGCCCAACCACCGAGCAGGGCACCGGCGATGCCGACGATGACGCCATACACCTTCGACACTTCCGCGATCTGGGTCTTGGTAAAGCCCGCATCGAGATAGAACGGATAGGCCATGACGCCGAGCATCTGGTCGGGCAAGCGGAACAGGGCGACGAACAGGAGCAGACCCAGCGCCAGCCCCATGCCATAACGCGAGAAGAAGTCGCGGAACGGACCGACGAAGCCTTCCTGCACGGCAACGCGCAGCGGCACGCGTTCGCGCACGCGGTGCTCGGGCTCGCGAGCGATCAGCACGGTGACGATGGGTACGATCAACAACAGGCAGATCGCCATGTATCCGCGCTGCCAACCCACCTGGTCGGCGATCAGCAGGATGCCCGCGCCGCTGGCAATGAGGCCGAACCGATAGCCGAGCGTATAGGTGGCGGCCAGGGCCCCCTGCGCTTCCGGCGGGGCGATCTCGACACGATATGCATCCACGACGATATCGATCGTCGCGCCGGCAAAGGCGGCCAGAAGGGTGGCGCCGACGAAGTTCGGCAGCGATGCGGTGGGCGGCATGAAGGCCATCGACAGCAAGCCCGCCGCCAGCAGCAGCAGCGCGAACATCAGCCAACCGCGGCGCTGGCCGAGCCGGCAGAACAAGGGCAGGCGGAAGCGGTCTACCAGGGGCGCCCAGAGGAACTTGAAGTTGTAGCTGAAGGTGACATAGCTCGCCAGACCAATGGCGCCGTAGTCCACGCCCGATTCCTTCAGCCAGGCAGAGAGCGTATTGCCGACGAGCAGGAACGGCAGGCCCGAAGCAAGGCCGAAGAAAAGCATGGTGACCGCACCCGGCTGGGCGAACGCCGCGGCCACGCCCCGCAGCCCTTTGTAGCGGGCTACCCCGGCGGCTTGGGTCACTCGGCGTAGTCCACGGTAAACGGCGCATGGTCGGAGAAGCGTTCGTCGCGATAGATCGAGCAGTCACGCGCGCGGGCACCCATGCCCGGCGTCACGATCTGGTAGTCGATGCGCCAACCCACGTTGTTCGCACGCGCCGCGCCACGGTTGGACCACCAGGTGTATTCCACCGCGTCGGGCTTGATCGCGCGGAAGCTGTCCACCCAGCCGATCTCCTTGAACAGCAGGTCGAGCCACGCGCGCTCTTCGGGGAGGCAGCCGGAATTCTTCTGGTTGGAGGTCCAGTTCTTGATGTCGTTCCTGGTGTGGACGATGTTCCAGTCGCCGCACAGCACGTATTCACGGCCACTGGCCGCCCACTCGCGAAGGATGGGTGTGAGCCATTCCATGACGCGGAACTTGTACTGCTGCCGCTCGTCGCCCGACGACCCTGATGGAATGTAGAAGGAAACGACGCTGAGGTTGCCGAAGCGCGCTTCGATATAGCGCCCCTCGCAGTCGAAATCCTCGCGCCCCAGGGAAACGCGCACCTCGTCCGGCTCACGCTTCGAATAGATGGCGACGCCGCTGTAGCCCTTCTTGCTGCGGGCATCGTGGTAGAAGCAGTGGTGACCGTCCGGACGGAACATCGGGTCGATCAGCTGGGCTTCCTGCGCCTTGGTTTCCTGCAGGCAGACGACGTCGGCGTCCTGGGCACGCAGCCATTCGAAGACGCCCTTGGTGGCGGCGGAGCGGATACCGTTGGCGTTCAGCGAGATGATGCGCATGGGACCTTGGGGTGCGTTTGGCGAATCCCCCATCATACCGGGCTCATAATGGCGGCATGAATAGTGCCATTCGCGTGTTGCCCCTGGATACCGACGTCAGGCCCGGCGTGCTCGCCCTGCGTGTGCAGGACGCGCAGTTGCCCTTCGTCGGCCGCATCGGGGATTCACTGGCCGACGTCGCCGTGTGTCCCGGCAGTGAGGCGCTGGCTCTGGTCGTCGACAGCGTCGTGGTGGGCTACGTGCGCATCGACAGACGTGCGGCCGCCATGGGCGAACATCCGCTGGCCGAAGGCGCCGTCGCCCTGCGCAGCTTCATGATCGATGCCGGTCGACAGGGCGAAGGCCTCGGCGGACGCGCACTCGACGCCATCCATGCCTACGTCGCCGGACGTCACCCCGATCGCGAACGGATCCTGCTCACGGTAAACGTGCGCAACGAGGCGGCCGTGCACGTGTATCGCCGAGCGGGCTATCGCGACAGCGGCGAGCTGTACCATGGCGGACTGGCGGGACCGCAATTCGTACTGTGGCGCCCGTTACATCCCTGGAACCCCTGAGAGAGACACCGACGTGCACGATTACCAGCGCGAATTCATCGAGCTCACCCTGGCCCGCGACGTTCTTCGCTTCGGCGAATTCACGCTCAAGTCGGGCCGCATCAGCCCGTATTTCTTCAACATGGGCCGGATCGACTCCGGCGCCGCACTAGCCCGGCTCGGACGCTCCTATGCGGAGGCTGCAACGCGCTCCGCCGTGCCGTTCGACATGCTCTTCGGCCCGGCTTACAAGGGCATCGCACTGGCCGCCGCGACCGCCATCGCACTGGCCGATTCCCAGGACCGTGACCTGCCCTGGGCCTATAACCGCAAGGAAGCCAAGGCCCATGGTGAAGGCGGCATGCTGGTCGGCGCGCCACTGAAGGGCCGCGTGTTGATCGTGGACGACGTCATGACGGCGGGCACGGCAGTGCGCGAGTCGCTGGAGCTGATCCGGGCGCAGGGCGCGGAGCCGGCGGGCGTGCTCATTGCGCTGGACCGCCAGGAGCGTGGACAGGGCGACCTGTCGGCGGCGCAGGAAGTGGCGGCGCAGTTCAGCATTCCTGTAGTTGCGATCGCCACCCTGGCCGATGTCCTGACCTATGCGGGCGAGAAGCCCGAGCTGGCCGCCGACTATGGCCGCCTGCTGGCGTACCGCGAGCAGTACGGCGTCAAAGCCTGAGCAAAACGGCGACTGCGTCACGTGGGGCCGGACCACGCGTCGTTCCTGCATAGCCTCATGCCGCCCGCTGGCTATACTCCCACCACAGGAGGGGACACCATGCGTGCAGTGCGTTACATCCTGGCAGGAGCGATGCTGTGCCTAGGCACAGCCGGCTTTGCCGCCACCAATACGAGCAACAACAACGGCTTCCGCTACAAGTGGAAGGACACGTCAGGGCATTCGTACTTCAGCGACAGCCTCACGCCGGAGGCCATGATGGCCGGCTACGACGTCGTCAACTCGCAGGGCGTTACCGTAAGGCACGTGGACCGTCAGATGACGGCCGATGAGCGAGCTGCGGCGAAGAAGATCGCGGACCAGAAGGCCGCAGCCATGCAGGTCGAGCAACAGCGCCAGCGCGACGATGCCCAGATGCTCAACGCCTATCCCAACGAGGCTTCGTTCATGACAGCGAAGAATGCCGAGCTGGAGAACTTCGAACAGGCCACGCGCACCACTCGCCTCAACCTGCAGGGACAGGAGAAGGCACTGGCCGACCTGCTCACGCGAGCCGGCGACCTGGAGCGGGCCAAGCAGCCGGTGCCGGGATACCTGACCCAGCGCATCAGCGAACAGCGCAACACCGTTGCATCCCTGCGCGCGACCCTACAGCGCCAGCAGGTGGCCAAGGACGCCGCCAAGGTCAAGATCGATGCCCAGCTGCAGCACTATCGCCAGCTGAAAGCCGCCAACGGCGGCTGATCCGTCGGTCAGAAAGGCAACACCAGGTTCGGGTCGACCGCCAGCAGGCGCTGGCGGAAAGCCTGCTTTACGCGCTCCAGCGCCTTGGCCGTGTCCGCGTCGAAGCGGAACATGAGCGCCGGTGAGGTGTTGGAGGCGCGCACCAGGCCCCATCCGTCGGGCCAATCCACCCGGATGCCATCGATCGTGGTGAGTCGCGCGTCTTCGAACGTGGCGGACGCACGGAACGCTTCGATGAAACGGAAGGCGGCGCCCTCCTCCATCGGCAGCCGCAGTTCGGGCGTGGAAACACTGGTGGGCAGCGTCTCGAAAAGGGCCGCGACGCTGCGCTCCTCGAGATCGCCAGCGACGATTTCAAGCAGGCGAGCCGCCGCATAGATACCGTCGTCGAAGCCATACCAGCGATTGTTGTCAGCAAAGAAGAAGTGACCGCTCATCTCACCGGCCAACGCGGCACCGGTATCGCGCATCTTCGCCTTGATCAGGGAGTGCCCGGTGCGCCACATCAGGGGCACACCCGCGGATTCCTGGATGATCCGGCGCAGGTGCCCGGTACATTTGACGTCGAAGATCACCGTGGCGCCCGGATTGCGTGCAAGCACGTCCTGGGCGAACAGCATCAGCAAGCGATCGGCGTAGATGATCTCGCCACTGGCTGTCACCACACCCAGGCGATCGCCGTCTCCGTCGAACGCGATGCCGATATCGGCACCGATGGTATGGACGGCGGCGATCAGGTCGCCGAGGTTGCGAGGATCGGACGGATCGGGGTGGTGGTTCGGGAACGTGCCGTCCACGTCGCAGTACAACGGCACCACTTCGCAGCCGATCTCCTCGAGAACGCGAGGCGCGACGGCGCCGGCCACGCCATTGCCGGCATCGACGACCACCTTGAGGCGACGTTCGGCGGAGACGTCGCCGGCAATCTTCGCCACGTAGGCGTCGACGACCGGCTGTTCGCGCCAGGTGCCCAGGCCGTCTTCCTCGAGACGGCCCTCGACGATGCGACGGTGGAGGTCGGCAATAGCGCCCTCAGCCAGCGTCTCCCCGCCGACCACGATCTTGAAGCCGTTGTGATCCGGAGGGTTGTGGCTTCCCGTGACCGATACAGCGCATCCCGTACCGAGGTGGAATGCGGCGAAGTAAGCCACGGGCGTCGGCACCGCGCCAAGATCGATCACGTCGATACCGGCCGCGCGCAGGCCGTCCGACAGGGCCCCCGCAAGCTCGGGGCCCGACAGGCGACCGTCACGGCCGACCACCATTTCGCGCAGGCCACGTTCGTTCATCAGGCCGCCGATGGCCTGGCCGATACGACGCGCGATATCGGCGGTCAGCTGGGTGCCCACGATGCCGCGGATGTCGTAAGCACGGAAGATGGCCGGATCGAGCGTCACGGCCGCCGCGCGTGCCACCGGCTTCGACGCGGGTACTTTCGTCGCGGTCGGACCGGATGCCGGCGGCAAGCGCGGCTTACGTTCCACGTCGACCAGGAGGACTTCGTCGGGCTCCGTCTCAACCACGGGCTGGGGTCGCCGCCGCGCCCAGAGCAACAGGACGCCGCCGCCGATGCCGATCAGGGTAAGGACGACCGCGAGTATCTCGGAGTGCGGAATGACGATGAACGCCTTCGGCATGGCGGCGAAGACATAGAGCGAGGTTCCGGGAACCTGCTGGCCTTCCGGCGTGATCTCGCCCGCCAGGGAACCGACCGCATCCAGCATGAGGCTGTCCCGGCCGCTGCCCTGGCGTAGTTCGAGGCGACCACTGGGAGGTGACGATGCCACGAACTTCTGGTGGATGTCGTCGAAGGGGTATTCGAGCCAGACCCATGCGCGAACCGAGCCGCTGACGTTTACCGGCTCGGCCACGGTAAGCCGACGCTCACCACCGTGCATGGAACTCGACGCCAACGGCGCGCCGGTCTCGCCGAGCGCCGCCATCAGCTGGGCGGCCTTGGCGTAGCCAAACTCGCGGTAGTTAGCCCGTACCACCTCGTCCAGGCCACCACTGAAGATTTCGATAGCGGACGTGGCCGGAAGCAGCGTACGCAGGCGCGCGGCAGCGGCGACATGGTCGTCGATGCCCGTCGCGACGTCCGGATCGGCCAGGGCCCGCATGAGCTGGTTGTGCCGGGCGGCATACGCCTCGCCGAGGTCGTGCACGGCCTGGCGCTGCGCCGCGCGCGTGCGCTCCGCCGCGTCGGTTTCGTCGGCGATCAGCCATGCCTGCCAGGCACAGAACGCGCCGCCGACGATCAGCAACGTGGCGCCGATCAACGGCAGCAGACGTCGCATATCGATGCGAAGCCCCCGCTTCGCCCCTCCCTCGTTACGCCCCATGCTGCCCCTTGCTCCCGTCGCCTGTCAGCCAATGCCCGTCGAACCGAATCCACCCTCGCCCCGCAGCGAAGGGGTGAACCCGTCGACGACGCGCAAACGTGCCCGTCCCACCGGCACCAGCAATAATTGCGCAATCCGGTCACCCGGTGTGATGGTCAATACCGCGTTTCCGCGATTCCAGCACGAAATCATCAAGGGTCCCTGGTAATCGGCGTCGATAACGCCGACCAGGTTACCCATGACCAGGCCCTGTTTATGGCCCAGGCCAGACCGCGGCACGATCAGCGCACACCAGGCCGGGTCACCAATATGGATGGCAAGACCCGTCGGCACCAGCAGGCTGTCGCCCGGCGCCAGCGTCACCGGCACGTCGACCGCCGCCCGCAGGTCCATGCCCGCGCTACCGTCGGTGGCTGGCTCAGGCAGGGGAATGGTGTCGCCCAGGCGGGTGTCGAGAATCTTCAGTTCAATGTCGATCAAGGCTCAGGTTCCGATGCCTGCGAGAAAATGTTGCGCGATGTGCGCGACCAGCTGGCGCGCCAGCTCGGTCTTGGGCATATGGGGCAGTGCGGCGCCGCCGTCGCGCCAGTACAACTGCAACGCGTTCTCCGCCACTTCGAAACCGCGCCCCGGGCCAACCTCGTTGGCCGCGATCATGTCGATGCCCTTGCGACGCAGTTTTTCCTGCGCATATGCCGCGAGCTCGTTCGTCTCTGCCGCGAAGCCGACCAGGTACGGGCGATCGGGGAGCGCCGCCAGCGACGCGATGATGTCGGGGTTCTCCGCCAGGTCGAGGCGAAGCGGGCTACCGTCGGTCTTCTTCAGCTTGTGGTCGGCGGTGTCCACCGGGCGGTAATCGCCGACGGCCGCCGCGCCAATGTAGATATCGGTGCCGGCGGCGGCCTTGAGCAGGATCTCCTGCATCTGGCGGGCGCTACGCACGTCGATACGGTTCACGCCTGCGGGCGTCGGAAGCGAAACCGGGCCAGCCACCAGGGTAACCTCGGCACCCGCATCACGGGCGGCCGTGGCGACGGCAAACCCCATGCGTCCGGAACTGCGGTTGCCGATAAAGCGTACGGGGTCGATGTCCTCGTATGTGGGGCCAGCGCTGACCAGCACCCGGCGGCCGCGGAGCGGCTGCTCACCGAACGAAGCGACCAGGATGTCGCGCAACTCGTGAGGTTCCAGCATTCGCCCGGAGCCGATATCCCCGCAGGCCTGGTCACCATCAGCCGGCCCAAGGATCCCCACGCCGCGGACACGCAACGTGCCGACGTTCGCCTGCACCGCCAGGTTCGCCCACATCTGCTGATTCATGGCAGGGGCGATGTAGACCGGTGCCGCGGTGGCGAGCACGACCGTCGACAGCAGGTCGTCGGCGAAGCCGTGCGCGAGCCGCGCGATGGTGTCGGCACTGGCCGGTGCGATGAGCACGCGCTCCGCCCACTTCGCCAGTTCGATATGACCCATCGCGGCTTCGCCGGCCTCGTCCCACAGGCTGACACGCACCGGTTGTCCCGAGAGCGCCTGGAAGGTCGTAGGGGTGACGAAATGGGTCGCCCCTTCCGTCATGACGACGCGCACGTCGGCGTCGAGATCGCGAAGGCGACGAACGAGCTCGCAGATCTTGTAAGCGGCGATACCACCGGTTACGCCAATCAGGATGCGACGCTGGCGAAGACTCATGGCGGAACGACACTGCTTCGGGGGGCCAGTTAGCTTAACGGATTTCAGGCAGCCCTTTTTTTCAGAATCGTTCTATCGCCAAGGCAACACCCACAACCCTAAGTTGGTCGTCGGGCTCCACACATGGGGCAGGACAGGAAGCACGATCTTATGAAGCGGGGGACGTACCGGCCACGGCCGATCCATCAGTGGCCGGAAAGCGAGCGGCCGCGCGAGCGCCTGCTGGCCCACGGTGTGGCCGCCTTGTCCGACGCCGAACTCATTGCCGTGCTGCTTGGTCACGGCACGGCGGGCTGCGACGCCGTCGCCACCGGCCGGGCCCTGCTCGGGCAGGCCGGCAGCCTTGGGCGACTGCTCGCCGATCCTGACCACCTGCCTCCTGTCAGTGGAGTCGGCCCCGCCAAGCGGGCGCGCATCGTCGCCGCGCTGGAACTTGCACGGCGCTCGCTGGGCGAAAGCCTCGCCGAGCTTCCGCATATCGAGAGCCCTACCGACAGCGCGGAGTACTTCCGGGCACGACTGCGTCATCTGCCTCACGAGGTGTTTGCCTGCCTGTTCCTGGATACCCGCCACCGCGTGCTGGCCTATGAAGAACTCTTCCGCGGCACGATCGACGGTGCCAGCGTGTATCCGCGGGAGGTGGTCAGGGCCTGCCTTCGTCACCGGGCAAGTGCGGTCATCCTTGCTCACAATCACCCGTCGGGGGTGGCCGAGCCCAGCCGGGCCGATCGTGAAATCACGCGGGTACTGGTGGACGCGCTGCGCCTGATGGACATCCGCGTGCTCGACCACCTCGTGATCGGCCATGGCGAGCCCACGTCGATGGCCAACCTGGGTTTGCTCTGACAGCCCCAAAAAAAGGTTCTTCACGGAATTCCGGGGACGTAGCGGCGCAGAGCCTTCGGTGTCCACCCTCGAGGCGAGTTCCGCACAAGTGGAGCGGCCGTAGGCCAGATAGATACATGGGCCGCGTGAGCGGCCTTCCTTTTCGAACGCGGAGGACTGTCTGAGCAGCGAGGGTGGGCACCAATGTCTCCCCCGCGAGACGCCCAAGTGTAGAGAGCGAAGGCGAACCATGGGCGAGGTGCGAGGTGCGAAAGAATGCCCGGCCTGAAAGCTGAGCGCCCGGCCCCGGTAATCCGCGAAGAACCAAAAAAAGACGGCGCGAGTGCCGCTCGCGCCGTCTGGGGGCCATCTTTCGAGGGAGGGGTGTCGATAACCCGTGTGCCGTCGGCCGGGGAGCCACCGGGCACAAGACGAATTGTGACGATGGCCAGTTACAACGCCGTGACGCGGCCAAAAATGCAGGGTGACAGGCTGAAAATGGTTCATCGTGGAATTCCGGGGACGCCGAAGGCTCTGCGCCGCGGCGGGCGCGGACGTCGCGGCGCAGAGCCTTCGGTGACGTAGCAGCGCAGAGCCTTCGGTGCCCACCCTCGCTGCTCAGACAGTCCTCCGCGTTTCGTACCGGAAAGGCCGCTGTGCGGCCGTGTTCTTATTGGCCTACGGCCGCTCCACTTGTGCGGAACTCGCCTCGAGGGTGGGCACCGAAGGCTCTCCCGAGCCCTGAGGTTCGCGTGGGTCGAGCCAAAGCGCACGGCAGCATCGTCGGCCGGCATGCCAGCACGGGCGCGAGGAAGGTGTTCGACAGCCGGGTGCCAGCCACCGCCTCCACATCGACCCGGGGCTCCGACAATGGCCGGGGGCCGACGACGGCACCACCCAACGGCTCTCCTCCCACTCCACCGTATCGTCGTGAGAGGCCTTGGTGTCCACCCTCGAGGCGAGTTCCGCACAAGTGGAGCGGCCGTAGGCCAGATAGATACATGGGCCGCGTCAGCGGTCTTTCCTTCTCGAACGCGGAGGATTGTCTGAGCAGCGAGGGTGGGCACCAAGGTCTCCCCCGCGACACGCCCAAGTGTAGAGAGCGACCGCGAAGCCGAGCCCGCGCGGTCCCCGGTAATCCGCGAAGAGCCTGAAAAAAGCGTCCGGACGCGCCAGAGGAATTGACTTATGCACATTGACCAGGTTTTCCACTTGGGCGTCACATCTGCTGTCCTCGCACAGGTCACCGCTGCAAGCTCATGATTTTACTTGCTTTGAGTTGTTACGCATTGAAGTCATTTCTTGTAGGCCCCGTGCCGGGTCGGTTCGGGCCGTTCTTGCCCACAGACTTATCCACAGGCTCGGGGATGAACCGGATGCCCCGGCGCGACCGGCCCGGGTGCCCCTTCTGATAGGATTGCCGGTTCCATATCCGTGTCCCGACTCCCGTGAAACAAGAGCTCAAACAACTCGTCCTGCAGGCCATCGGGGCTCTGCGGGAGTCCGGCAAACTGCCGTCCGATTTCGTTGCGCCGACGTTCGTGATCGAGCGCACGCGCAGCCGCGAACACGGCGATTTCGCGACCAATGTCGCGATGATGATGGCCAAGGCGGCCGGCCGTAAGCCGCGCGACATCGCCGTCGACCTGGTCGGGGCCCTGCCCGCGTCGGCGCTGGTCGGCAAGGTGGATATCGCCGGTCCGGGCTTCATCAACTTCTTCCTCGCCCCGGCTGCGTTCCATGCGGAGATCACCCGGGCCCTCGCCGAGGCCGACCGGTATGGCTACAACCGGGACGGCGGCGGCCGCCAGGCGGGCGTGGAGTTCGTCTCGGCCAACCCGACCGGCCCGCTCCACGTGGGCCACGGTCGCGCCGCGGCCATCGGCGACAGTATCAGCCGACTGCTTCGCGCCAGCGGCTGGAACGTGACGCGCGAGTTCTACTACAACGACGCCGGCGTGCAGATCGCCAACCTGGCGCTGTCCACCCAGGCGCGCGCCAGGGGCATCGCGCCGGATGAAGCCGGCTGGCCGGAATCCGGCTATCGCGGCGACTACATCGCCGAGGTGGCCCGCGCCTTCCTCGCTCGCGAGTCGGTCGAGGCCGATGGTGAGACGGTGACCGCCTCGGGTGACGCCGACAATCTGGACGATGTTCGCCGCTTCGCGGTCGCCTCGCTGCGCCACGAGCAGGACCTGGACCTGAAAGCCTTCGGCGTCGGCTTCGACGTCTATTACCTCGAGTCCTCGCTATACACCGAGGGCAAGGTGGAAGAGACGGTGCGCGAACTGGTCGCCCATGGTCACACCTATGAAGAAGGCGGCGCCCTCTGGCTGCGCTCCACGGACTTCGGTGACGACAAGGACCGCGTCATGCGCAAGTCCGACGGCAACTACACCTATTTCCTTCCGGACGTGGCCTACCACCGCACCAAGTGGCAGCGCGGCTATGAACGCGCCATCACCGAGCTGGGTTCCGACCACCACGGTTCGCTGGCTCGCGTGAAGGCAGGCCTGCAGGCGCTGGACACGGGCATTCCCGGGAACTGGCCGGAGTACGTGCTGCACCAGATGGTCACGGTGATGCGCGGCGGCGAAGAGGTGAAGATTTCCAAGCGCGCCGGCTCCTATGTCACGCTGCGCGACCTCATCGACGAAGCTGGCCGCGACGCGACGCGTTACTTCCTGATCGCCCGCAAGGCCGATTCGCAGCTGGTCTTCGACATCGACCTGGCGCGTTCGCAGAGCAACGACAACCCGGTGTATTACATCCAGTACGCCCACGCCCGCGCCTGCCGCGTGTTCCGTGAACTGGCCGATCGCGGGCTTTCGACCGATCGCGGCAACGGGCTGGCGAAGCTGCCTTTGCTGGACACCGAGCACGAACAGGCGCTGATGGTGGAGCTGTCGCGCTACCCGGAGATGGTCGAGTCGGCTGCCGCCAACCTGGAACCGCACCTGATCGCGCAATACCTGCGTGAACTCGCGGGCTCGCTGCACAGCTACTATCACGAGCACAAATGGATCGTCGACGACGGCGACCTGCGTGACGCCCGCCTTGCACTGGTCGCGGGGACGCAACAAGTATTGAAGAACGGTCTGGATCTGCTGGGCATTTCCGCCCCGGAGAGCATGTAAATGGCAACGCGCAAGAAGGCAAAGGGCCGCCAGGCCGTCCGTAACAGCTCGAATGGCATACCGGGCTGGAGCTGGGCGCTGATCGGCATCCTCGCCGGCGCCCTGTTGATGGCATTCGCCATGCGCGGCTCGTGGATGCCCATGATGCGCCAGCACGACGGCCCCGAACCGAATCCCCAGGCCACGGCGCAGAAGGGCAGCGACCCCGGCGTGGTCGACCAGACCGAACCGGAAAAGCCGAAGAAGCCGTCTTACGATTTCTACTCGGTGCTTTCCGAGAAGGAAGTGCGCATTCCGGATGCCGAGATCCGCGCGCAGGCCAGCGCCGAAGCGCAGCAGAAGCAGCAGCAACAGCAGGCCGCCCAGCAACAGGCGGCGGCCCAGAAGGCCGAGGTCGCGCAGCAGCAACAGGCCACCACCGCCGCGGCCGCGAACCTGCCGAAGGCGACGACGCAGACGGTCACGGCTGCGCCTGCGCAACAGGCACCCGCCGCTACGGCCGCCGGTGGCTCGGGCTACTTGCTGCAGGTCGGCGCGTTCCCGAGCGCCGCCGATGCGGAAGCCCTCAAGGCCAAGCTGGCGCTGCAGGGTTTCGTGGCCAACGTGCAGGCCGTGAAGGTCGGGGCGCAGACCTACAACCGCGTTCGCCTCGGCCCGTTCAAGTCGGCCACGGATCTGGAAAGCACCAAACAGCATCTGCAGGCGGCGGGCATCAGCGCCATTGCGTTGAAGGAAGGCAGCTGAGGTCCTCCCTCACTGCCGTGACACAAAGAAAAAACCCGCCGTTGCCGGCGGGTTTTTCTTTTCAACGGTTACCGGATCTCACTTCCCGCGCTTGAGACGAATCAACGCCGAGATGTCGTCGTCGCCGTAGCCCTGCGCCATCAACTCACCAAAGTCGGCCAGCGACTGTTCGATGATCGTGCGATCCGTGCCGGCTTCGGTGGCGATGCCACGGACGATGCCGAGGTCCTTATGCAGCAGCGCCAGCTTGAACCCTACCGAGAACTCGTTGCGCAGCATCGTGGCGCCACGCTTGTCGAGGAACCAGTTGCCGGCGGCGCCCGCGGCAAGTGTCGGGATCAGGCGGTCGGCCTCCAGGCCTAGCGCTTCACCCAGTGCGAGGCCTTCCGTCACGGCATGCGCTATGCCCGCGACCAGCACCTGGTTGACCGCCTTGGTCGCCTGGCCACTGCCGACAGCACCCATGTGCGTGATGCGAGCACCGTAGGCTTCGAGCACCGGGCGAGCGCGTTCGAGCACGGCCGCGTCGCCACCGACCATCACGGAGAGCTTGCCGTTCTTCGCGCCTTCCACGCCGCCAGATACGGGAGCATCGAGGAAGTCCGCGCCCACGTCGGCGAGGATGCGTGCGGCGCGTTTGGCCGTGGCGGGTGCGACGGTGGAATGATCGATGACAATGCTGCCCTTCTTCAGGGCAGGCGCCAATGCCTGGACGACGCTGATGACATCCGCATCCGCGCTGACGCAGAGGGCGATGACGTCGGTCGATGCGGCGATGCCGGCGAGATCCGGCGCGACCACGCCCAGTTCCTTGGCCAATGTGTCGGCGCGGGCCTGGGTGCGGTTACCGACCGCGACAAGCAGCCCCTTGGCATGCAGGTGGCCGGCCATGGGCGCGCCCATCGCGCCGAGTCCGATAAAAGCGGCCTTGATGCTCATGCTGTCGTCTCCGCGAGATAGGTATAGCCCGTCAGCCCCTTGTCGAGCGAGGCGTACAGTTCCTCGGCCTGGGCACCCACGATACCCGCAGCCGCAAGACGATCGACGTAGGACTGGCGAAGCGCTTTGAGGTCATAGCCCACGTAGTCGAGCATCAGGTCCGTCGTGTCGCCGCGGCGGATGTGGGCGAACTCGTAGCCGCTGGCCGTGGCGCGCACATTCACCGCGTCGGTGTCGCCGAACAGGTTGTGGATGTCGCCCAGGGTTTCCTGGTACGCACCGACCATGAAGATGCCCAGGCGATAGGACTCGCGGTCGTTCAGTGCGTGCAGCGGCAGGCTTACGTCCACGCCTTCGGCATCCACGTAGTGGTCGATGCGTCCGTCCGAATCGCAGGTGAGGTCGGCGATGACGCCGCGTCGCGTCGGCTCCTCGTCGAGACGCGAGATGGGAACGATCGGGAAGATCTGGTCGATCGCCCAGATGTCCGGCACGGACTCGAACACCGAGAAGTTGACGAAGTACTTGTCCACCAGTTTTTCGTCGAGGTCGTCCAGCGCCTGGCGATGCGCACGCTCCGCCGGCAGCAGACGCGGACGCACGGCATTGGCGATGGCATAGAACAGCTCATCGAGAGTGGCGCGGTCGCGCAGGTCGAGCTGCCCGAGCGCGTACAGCGAGAGGCCCTCGGCCAGGTGGTGCTGGGCTTCGTGAAACAGTTCGAGCGGCGGGCGGGTGTCGAGCTCGGCATGCGTTTCGCGCAGGTGGCGAAGCACGCTGGGCTCGCCCGCGCGGCCAGCGGGGACCGCACCCTGTGGCACCGGCTCCACTTCGCTCACGTTGACGATCATCACCGCATGGTGAGCGGTCATGGCGCGGCCGGATTCGGTGAAGATGATTGGTGCTTTCATGCCGTGCTCGGCCACGGCCTCGGCCAGCGGCTGAACGATGCTGGCCGCGTACTGGCCCAGGCTGTAGTTGATCGAGTTGTAGCTGCGCGAGCGGGTGCCTTCGTAATCGACGCCCAGGCCGCCACCCACATCCACGACGTCGATGGGCACGCCCAGGCGGTGCAGCTCGACGAAATAGCGAACAGCCTCGCGCATGCCGGCGGCGATGTCGCGCACGTTGGAGATCTGCGAGCCCATGTGGAAATGCTGCAGCTTCAACGTGTGCTTGAGGCCGGCGGCATCCAGGCGCTCGATCAGTTCGAGGATCTGGCCCGGGCTGAGGCCGAACTTGCCCTTGTCGCCACCGGTGTTCTGCCACTTGCCGGCACCGATCGATGCCAGCCGCACGCGGACACCGAGCAGCGGCTCGACGTCGAGCGCCTTGGCTTCGGCGAAGACGTGGTCGAGCTCGGAGAGCTTCTCGATGACGATGTGCACGCGCAGGCCGAGCTTGAGACCGATGAGGGCGAGGCGAACGTACTCGCGGTCCTTGTAGCCATTGCAGACGACCATGCTGCCGGGGCGCGCCTGTGCCAGCACGGCCATCAGCTCGGGCTTGGAGCCGGCTTCGAGACCGAAGCCGTGCTCGCCGGCGGCAACCAGCTCGCTGACCACGCCGCGCTGCTGGTTCACCTTGATCGGGTAGATCGCCGTGTAGGAGCCGGCGTAGTCGACATCGTCGATCGCCTTGGCGAATGCCTGCTGCAGGCGGGCGAGACGATCGGCGAGGATGTCGGGAAAACGAATGAGCAGCGGCAGGCGCAGGCCCTCACTCGTCGCCTGGTCGACGATGGCCGGCAGGTCGAGGGCCGGGCCCTCGTCGCCGCGGGGGCACATGAGCAGGTGGCCGTCATCGGCAACGTCGACGTAGCCGTTGCTCCAGTGCGGGATCGCGTAGGTCGACTTTGCGCGGTCGGTGGTCCAGTTCGCCATGGGCGGAAGATCTCCAGGTGATTGTGTCGTGTCCCCCATCGGGGGTGCGCGGAACAGTCGCAGCGGCGAACTTTGACCTGAAGCGGGCCTGGCGGCCGGGAGCCTCGCACGCCGCGGGGCCAACCAGACTGGGCCTGCGCGGCGGGGCGACCGTCGGCAGACCGTCTATTGTACCGGGCCGCCATGACATCCGTGTATCGCGAAACTGGCTGTGAGGTACGGCCTACAAGCCCTGTAGGGCGAGGCCGGTGGCCGTTTCACCGCCCGGAGCCGGTACAATCTCCGTTTTCGATCCCCTTCCCGCTTCCAGGAACAGCGTCATGTCGCAGCAGCAGCTCAGCTGGTTTACCGAAGCCCATCAGGCTTCGGGCTCCTCCATCGGTTTCCGCGTCGAGCGCCTGTTGCACGCCGAGAAGACCGAGTTCCAGACCATCGAGATCTACCAGACCACCGATTGGGGCAACCTCATGGTGATCGACGGTTGCGTGATGCTCACCGGCCGCGACAACTTCCTGTACCACGAGATGATGACCCACCCGGCGCTGTTCACTCACGCCCGCGCCAAGCGCGTCGTGATCATCGGCGGCGGCGATTGCGGCACGCTGCGCGAGGTGCTCAAGCACGAGGAAGTCGAGAAGGCCACCCAGGTGGAGATCGACGAGCGCGTCACGCGCCTCGCCGAGCAGTACTTCCCGGAGCTGTGCGAGGCCAACGGCGATCCGCGCGCGGAGCTGCTCTTCATCGACGGCATCAAGTACATGGCCGAGGCGGATCCTGAATCGATCGACCTGATCATCGTCGACTCGACCGACCCCGTCGGCCCGGCTGAAGGCCTGTTCAACGCCGCCTTCTACGGCAGCTGCTACAAGGCCCTGCGCCATGGCGGCATCCTGGTGCAGCAGTCGGAGTCGCCCATGGCGCACATCGAGCTGATCAAGGCGATGCGTTCGGCCATGCGCACCTCGGGTTTCAAGGCCGTGCGTACCCTGCCCTTCCCGCAGCCGTGCTATCCCACCGGCTGGTGGAGCTGCACCATGGCCCGCAAGGACGGCGACCTCTCGGGCTTCCGCGAGCGTGGCGCGATCAGCAAGAACTTCCCCACGAAGTACTACAACGCCGACATCCACAAGGGTGCGCTGGCGCAGCCGGAGTTCATGCGCGAGGCGCTGGGCGACTGATCGACCCTATGGTGTAGGTGTGGGAGCCGCTTCAGCGGCGAAAAGCCAACGGAGCGGTGTAGCTGAAGGCCATCGCCGGCAAAGCCGGCTCCCACACAAAGCGACTCCGATCGATTAAAAAAGGGCGCCTCGTAGGCGCCTTTTTTTATTTCTCCGGCTTGGCCGGTTCCCATCCGGCCGGCGCCTCGGCAGGCATGCCGTAGGCACGGAGCGAAGCGAGCACCACGCTCATCTCGGTGCCCCCACTGCGCGCCAGCATAAGCAGCTTCTGCGCCGTGGCCTTGTCGCCCTGCGCCTGCAGGTTGAGCTGAGCGAAGCGCTGCATCTGCCAGATCAGGTTGAGCCGCGCGGTCTTGGCCGAGACCTGGTCGGAAGAGTCCGTGGACAGGGTCTCGCGCAGGTGCAGGCCAAGCGAGCGACCGAGCGGGCTGCTGCCCCACTCGAGCACCTTGGCCAGCTTCAGGCAGTCGCCGACCACGGAAGCATCTTCCTTGTTGTCTTCGCAGTACTTCGCCGTGGCCTGGAAGCCGGGCATCGGCTGCGCGCTGGCCAGGCCGAACACCAGGACCATCTGCACGCCCGCGGCACCCGCGCCCTGCAGCGGATTGAAGGTGTCCGCCGGCGGCGGCAGCTGGGTCACCGAGTTGGCCAGCGCCTTCAGGCTCGCACCCAGATAATCGTCATAGAGCTTCGCGTTGGCCGCGCGGGAAAGGTCGGCGCGCACGTCTTTGGAGGCGTTGTGTGCGTCTACGCCCAACGTGAGCAACCAGACGGCAGCGTTGTCCGGCGCCTGTTTCTGCAACGTGGCCAGTGCTTCGGCGTTCGGGCAGGCATCCGCCTTGGCTTCACAATCGGCCAGGCGGGCCCAGGCGACCTGGGGACCGGCATCTTCATTGCGGGCCGCCCGTTCGAGCAGGGCGTGATAGGTGAGCACCTCAGGGGGGCTGACCAGCGGGCGCGCCAGCAGGGCAGCGCCCAACAAGGGCTCGGACTCGGTCCGCAGCGCGAGCACGCTGGCGAGGTCCTTCTGGAACTGCAACAGGGCCCGGGTCTGGTCCTTCCGCGCCATCGGGCCCTTGGCCGGTCCCGTCGCCGCACCGGGCCACGGCGTTGCCGCGAAGGTCGGCAGCGAAAGCAGGCCAGCAAGGGCCAGGGTCACAACGCGGCGTCGCCGCATGGGCCATCTCCGTGAAATAAAACGACAAGAATACGGTTCGACCATGAACGGAAGCTGGGGCCCCGGGCCTTCACCGAGCGAAGACATTGCTACTATCGGTGTGACCGCGGGGGGATCGGGACAGCTGTCCGCATGACCGCACCAAATCAATCCTGCGACAGAACAGGAGTTTACAGTGGATCAATTCGCCCTTTTCGCCAGTGAACGCGCTGGCTTCTTCGTCGGCTGGGGTACGCTCTCGCTGATCAATGCCGGCCTCGCGCAAGGCAAGAACCGCAGCGGGCTGGCCTGGTGGGCGTTATCGCTCTTCCTTGGCCCCCTGGCTACGCTCATCCTCATCGTGCTGCCGAAAGTCCGCGCAAAGATGTTCTGACCCGTTTGCGTGGGTCGTCCGGGTGTGTAGGCTAGGAGGCCTCCCAAGGCAGGTGCGCGCGAATGCTTACGACGCTCGTAGCAAGCAGCAAGGGTGGTTGTGGCAAGACAACGCTGGTAACCCAGCTTGCCACCCACTGGGCACAGGCCGGGAAGCAGACGGCCATCATCGACGCCGACCGACAGCACTCCAGCCTGCGCTGGGTTAGCCGGCGCCCCGAGACCGTACCCGGCGTCACCGCGGTCGAGGGTAGCCGCAGGGCCTTCGACCGTTTGCCTGCCGATGTCCAGCGAACCATCGTCGACACCCCAGCGGGCAGCGGCGAGAAGGAGCTGGAGCCCTACCTCGAGAAAGCCGACATCATTCTCGTACCGGTGCTGCCTTCGCACTTCGATCTCGACGCCACGCTCGACTTCCTCACCGTTCTCCAGGGCATTCCGCGGGTCAAGCGCGGCAAGCTGCCGGTCGCCCTCGTCGGCAACCGCCTAAAACCCTGGACCAATGCCAGCCAGGCCGCGATCGCCGAACTCGGCGAACGCGCCCCCTTTCCCGTGGTTGCGGAACTTCGCGACTCGCAAGCGTACGTCTTGCTCACGGCGCTCGGTAAGGGCATCTTCGATTACCACTCGGAAAACGTACGCGGACACCAGGACGACTGGGCAAAACTGCTTCGCTGGATAAAGCGCAGCACCTGAGCCGGATGGGGAACGCGTTGGTTGCACCACGCCACGAAAGTGGCATTGCGGAGGACGGTACCCATGCACGAACTCATCCTGTTGCGTCACGCCGAAGCCGAGGCCAGTAGGGACGGCAAGGACGACCGCGAGCGAAAGCTCACCGAACACGGCAAGAATGAAGCCCGCGCCGCGGGCGAGTGGCTGGCCAGCCATGGCATCAAGTACGACCGCATCCTTTGCTCCCCCGCCGAACGCACCAGGGAAACGGCGGCCCTGGCCCTCGGCCAGGTCGAGCCTTCCTATGAAGCAGGCATCTACGACGCCACGCCCGGCGATCTTTACGACCTCCTCGACAGGCAGTCGGACGTCGAGCGCGTCGTCCTGGTCGGTCACAATCCCGGCATCGAACAACTGGTAGCCTTCCTTGTCGAAGGGCGCTCCGAGGATTACCGCGGGATGCCGCCCGGCGGCATGGCCCGGCTCGTTTTCGATGGTCCTCTGGAACCCGGCAAAGCCAAGCTTGAGACGTTCTGGTCTCCTCCGAACTGAGTAGCTCTATGCGTCACCTGTTTGCCGCGATCGCACTTCTCCTGTCGGCGGCGCCCCTCGCCGCCGCCGACCTGCGAATCGATCCGGTGCATTCCCGCGCCGAGTTCAGTGTTCGCCTGCTCTGGGTTAGCAACGTCTCGGGCGCCTTCGACGGCATTCGCGGTGACGTTTCGATCGACCACGGCGCACAGACCGCCGTGGTCCGCGCCGATATCGATACCGAAAGCATTCGCATGGAGTCGGCCAGGCTGCGCCGCTGGGTGCTCGCGCCCGAGTTCTTCGACGCCGTGCACTATCCCACCATTCATTTTGAATCCTTGCCGACGCCCCTGCTGCTGCTTGCCCAGGGCGGCGACGTGGAGGGCAAACTCACCCTCCGCGGAATCACCCGGCCGGTGACCTTCCACCTGCAGGACGCCCGTTGCTCGCCGGAATCCCTGGTCGGCTGCGTCCTTCAGCTGCAGGGGACGATCGACCGGACCGACTTCGAGATGCGCGGCCGACGCGGCGCTCTCTCCGATCGTGTGAACCTGGGCATGGCTATCGTCCTCGACGCGCCCTGAGCAAGCTCGACCGCGCGTAAGGCTCACGTGCCGTTGTCATGCGTCCCCTATCATCGCCGCATGCGCCACCTCCTCACGATCCTGTTCCTCACCGCCATGCTCGCCACCGGCGGTTGTTCGCTATCGCGCGCGCGCATCCGGCAGGCCGATGCGGTTATCACCATGACGGTGGACCGCCAGGTCACCTGTGACCGGGCTGACCATTGCGCAACTCCCTCGCCGCTGATCGACGCGGCGAAGGAGGCCAACTCGGCCTCGACGCCGGACAAGCCGGTCCACGTCGCCACCCTGCTCGAAGACGGTGAGCAGGCCATGGCCGCGCGCATCAACCTTATCCGTGCCGCGACGCAGAGCATCGACGTACAGACCTACATCTGGGAGCAGGACGATGCGGGCAAGCTGGTCCTCGACGAGCTGATCCAGGCGGCGCGACGCGGCGTACGCGTACGCATTCTTGCCGATCAGCTGTTCTCCTTCGGCGATCCGGGCCTGCTCGCCACCCTCGCCCGCGCCAGCGACCACCTCGAGGTTCGCCTCTACAACCCCACCTTCCACAGCGCGCGCACGCCGCCGCTGGAGTTCGCCGCCGGCATCCTCTGCTGCTTCTACAAGTTCAACCAGCGGATGCACAACAAGCTGATCGTCGTCGACGATCTCGTCGGCATTACCGGCGGCCGCAACTACGAAGACCGCTATTTCGACTGGGATGGCAGCTTCGACTACATCGATCGCGATGTGATGGTCGGCGGCCCTGCCGCGAAAGCGATGGGCGCCAGCTTCGAGCAGTTCTGGGTGCACAAGCGTTCCGTTGGCCTGACCCATCTGCACGATGTGAACCGGCAGCTCATCGCGGACACCGACGACACGCGGCACTGGCTGCCACCCAGCTACCAGCACCCCGACCGCGTCGCCCAGATGATCAGCGATGCCGAAGATCCCGGCTGGCTGGACGACCGGATCATGCGGGCGACGCTGCGGATGAACCGCATCGAGTACCTCTCCGACCTGCCCGGCAAGACCGATGAACCCAAGCGGCGCGAGGCGCGTGAACTTACCCGGCACATCATGGGCCTGGTGCGTAACGCGAAGAGCGAGATCATCCTGCAGACGCCCTACCTCGTCATGAGCAAGCCGGCGCGGAAGATCTTCAATCGCCTGCACGACCAGCCATCGCCGCCGCGCATCGTCGTCTCGACGAACTCGCTGGCCTCGACCGATGCGTTCGCGGTTTACGCGTTGTCGTACAAGCACCGCAAGCGTTACCTCACCGATTATGGCTTCGAGATCTACGAGCTGAAGCCGCACCCAGAGAACGCCGACATCGATGCGCTGGAGAATCCATCGACGGCCCTGGCCAAACCGCCGTTTGCCGCGACCGGCTCGGGCAGCGGCCACAGCCGACGTGCGTCATGGGGAACGGCTTCGGATAATGGGGCGCAGCCCTCGGAATCGTCGGGTTTCCTCAGCGCGGGGAGTCATTCGCGACGCGGTGCGCGTCATCGCCCCGCACCACTGAGCACCGAGGGTATCCGTTTCGGACTCCACGCGAAGTCGATCGTCGTCGACGATACTTTCGCCATGGTCGGCACGCACAATTTCGATCCGCGCTCCGACCACTACAACACCGAATCGGGGGTGATCATTTACGACAAGCGTTTTTCCGACCGCCTGCGCGATTCGATCATGCAGGACACCGAGCCCGGCAACGCCTGGGTGATCGGCCCACGCGAGAAGAAGATTCCCGTGCTGTCGTCAGTGAATGAGTTCATCGGCGACGTATCCGAGCGCCTGCCATTCTTCGACCTCTGGCCGTTCCGCTACGCGACCAGCTACGAGCTCAAGCCGGGCTGCATTCCCATGCGCTGGACCGACCCCCGTTTCTTCCAGTGCTACGAGCCCGTGGGCGACTTCCCCGAAGTGGACGTCTCGCTGAAGCTCATCTACACCCGCATGATCACCGCCTTCGGCTCCTCGGCCGCCGGCATCCTATAGACGTGCCCGGCTTAAAGCTGCCTGGCTTAAAGGTGGGTGAGTTCGAAGCGGATCGGGAGATCGGCGGTGTAGCGGAAGGGGCGGTCGTCGGCGGCCGCGAAGCGCCAGCCGCGGACAGCCGCCTCAGCGGCGCGGTCCAGGTCGAGGTCGCCGCTGCTGTGACCGACGCTCACGTCGGTGACGTCGCCGTCCTGGGTGACGGTGACATTGAGAATGACCTGCCCTTCGTGCTGCGCGCGTAGCGCCGCCATGGGGTAGCGCGGGGAAGGCATGTAGACGGGCACGAGGGCATCTGGCCGCCTGGCCACCACAGGTGCGCTAGCAGCAGATGCGCCTGCGCTGCCGCTGCGCGAAGCGATAGGGCGCTCCGCCGGCACCCGCGGGCGAGCACGCGGTGCGGGCTCCGACGCAGATGGCTTCGTCCACGCAGGCTTGGACGACAGCTTCGGCATGACCACTTCGGCCAGGCGGCGCGTGGCGGGCGCACGCTCGTAGGTGAGCGCGGTCAGCCAGCTCGTCGCGGCAATGCCGACGACGAGCCCGAGGGCGCTGAGCGAGGTGCTTGTACGAAGTGCGAGCATGTAAATCTTGCGAAAGGAATCAGGGACGTTCGAGGATCGCCGTGACGCCCATGCCGCCGGCGGTGCAGATGGAGATCAGGCCGCGGCCCGAACCTTTCTGCTCGAGCATCTTCGCCAGCGTGGCGACGATGCGCGCGCCCGTCGCCGCGAAGGGATGACCCGCCGCGAGACTGGAGCCGTAGACGTTGAGCTTCGACGGATCGATCGATCCCAGCGGGCCATCGAGGCCAAGCCGGTTGCGGCAATACTCGTCGGACTCCCATGCACGCAATGTGCAGAGCACCTGCGCGGCAAAGGCTTCGTGGATCTCGTAGAAGTCGAAATCCTGCAGGGTGAGGCCCGCCTGCTTGAGCATGCGCGGCACGGCTACCGTCGGCGCCATGAGCAGGCCTTCGCCGTGGACAAAGTCGACGGCGGAGATTTGCGCGTGCGTGAGATAGGCCTGGATCGACAGACCGCGGTTGGCGGCCCACTCGTCGCTGGCCAGCAGCACGGCGGCCGCGCCGTCGGAGAGACCGGTGGAGTTGCCTGCGGTGAGCGTTCCCTGGCCCGTGGTCTTGTCGAACGCCGGCTTCAGCGACGAGAGCTTCTCCAGCGTGGAATCGCCACGCAGGAAACCGTCGCGCTTGAGGCCACGGAATGGCACGACCAGATCGTCAAAAAAGCCGGTCTCGTAGGCGGCGGCCAGCTTCTTATGGCTGGACAGGGCGAGTTCGTCCTGCTCCAGGCGGCCGACCTTCCACTCCTTGGCCATCAGTTCGCAGTGGTCGCCCATGGACTTGCCGGTGCGCGGCTCGGCCACGCCGGGGAACGATGGCTTCAGCTCCTTGAAGGAAAAGCCACGCGTGGCCACGGTGAACTTTTCCTTGAGCGTCTTCGCGCGGTTCAGCGCCAGCAGGCGCTTGCGCAGCTTCTGCCCATAGACGATAGGAACGTCGCTGGTGGTGTCCGAACCGCCGGCGATGCCGGCCTCGATCTGACCGGCGGCGATCTTGTTGGCGATGATGATCGCGTTGTCCAGCGAGGTGCCGCAGGCGCGCGCCGTGGTGATGCCGGGGGTTGTCGCCTTCAGGCCCGAGGAGAGCAGGGCTTCGCGGGCCAGGTTCCAGTCTGACGAGTGGCGGATAACGGCGCCCATGGCGACCTCGCCCAACTCCGTGCCGTGCAGGCCGAATTTCTCGACGAGCGAGCCGAGCACCTTGACCGACATACCGAAATTGCCGACATCGGCATAGGCGGTGTTGTTGCGGCAGAAGGGAATGCGGACGCCGCCGACCACACCCACGCGCTTTTGCGACTTTTCCATGCTCTTAGAAGGACAATCCAGATCGAAAGAGGGTGCCGGGGCAGTAGCCGTTTGCAGGCGAAGGGATCGCGGACGCCGACGATCGCCGACGAACGCGTATCGGCAAGGCTAACCCGCATCCCCTCCGGGCGAAAGCCCGAGATGCACGGATGATAGAATCGCATTCCTTTACCGTTCGGAAAAACCTGCCGTGAACGAGTCGCTGATCGCGTGCCCCGCCCTCCTGGCGCTGGAACTGGCCGAGGGCGAGATGCCCGATCGGCTCGAGCTGACGCGCGATGAAGCGCAGACGCTGGGCGCCCTGATGGCCGACGACCTTCGTGCGCTCCTGCCCGGCGTCGAGGCCTCGCGCTTCGCCCTGGTCGGCGCCCTGTTCGACGGTGTGGAACTGCTGCGCCCCGGCTTTCCCGTGTTCGCCACGCTCGAAGAGCTGGCCCGGCGCGTGCCTCGCGTGACCACCGCCGGCGGCGTGGTCGCCTTCGGTACCCACGACGGCCACATGCCTGCGCAGCCCCTCGTGCCGGATCCGCACTACGCGGGCGGCCCCATGCGCCTGGTCCCGTGGATGCTGCTGGCCCCGGCCGACCTCGCCGAAGAACTCACCGCGAAAATGGAAGTGGAGCTGGTCGGCCGCGGCGAAGCGGGCACCGCCACGGCGGATTTTCTCATGCGAACCCTGGGCGTCCGCCTGGAGCATGCACGTTATCTCAGCCGCGACGACCTCCTCGCGCTCACCTGCGTGCAGTACGAGCATGTCAATCTGGCGCCGCTATGGACCATGCTCGAAACCGCGCTGCTCACACCTTACAAGGAAGAGACGGCGCTGGGTTCGCGCGGCCTGCCCCTGCACTACGCCGAGGGTCGCGTCGGCATTCCGGGTCTCGCCGGCTGGTTCGCCCGCGCGGGCACCCAGCGGGACAACCCCGCCCACGAGTTCGCCGGCACCATTTTCGAGCTGCGCCAGTACGCCGCCCTGCTCGCCGCCCACCATGTGCCGCTGCACCTGGAGGGTGAGCCGGCCCAGACCGCCGGCTACCTCGTCGAGGCCATGGCTGAGCCCGATCCCGACCTGCCCCAGCCCCAGCTCTACGCCCATGAAGCGGCAGGCCTGGGTATGGCTGCCGTGACCGTCGCCCAGCCCTCGCCGGGCAAGGCGCGGATTCTCGCCCATGGCTATCCGCTTGCCCCTGACGCGCTGGGCCCGTTGCTGGACACGCTGGCCGAACGCTATGCGACGGCAACCGAAGTGCACGCCCTGGGCAAGTTGCTCCTCGATGCCAACGGCGCACTGTCGGCACCGGCGCCCTCGCTGCACTGACAACTTCACGAATCCTTCGATGTACGCCGCCGCAGGGACGCATTAGAGTTGGGTCATCGTCCCTTCGGCGACCGCATGCGCCTTCCCGCTCCACCCGCGAACGATTCCCCGACCGACTGGGCGGCCTATCTGCTGGACCGCGCGCCAGCGATGATGGCTTACGTCGACACGTCGCTGCGCTATCGCTTCGCCAGCCCGGCCTATGCGGCCTGGATGGGCATCCAAGGTGACGGCCTGATCGGTCGCCGTCTCGAGGAAGCCATCGCGCCTTCGGTCTATGCCCGCATCGAGCCCGGTGTGAGTGCCGCCCTTGCCGGCGAACCCATGGTCGCCGATCGCGAGATACGTCGCGACGATGGCAAGCGCCACGCCCAGGCCACCTTCACCCCGGATGTCGGCGAGCACGGCGTCATTCGCGGGGTCTCGATCATCCTGGCCGACATCTCCGGTCGCCATGTGCTCGAAGCGCGCCTTAAGGAAAGCGAACGGCGCTTCTCGCTGGCGTTCCGGCATGCGGCGATCGGCATGGCCCTCGTCCAGCCCGACGGCCGCTGGATGCAGGTGAACGAAGCCCTCTCCGTCATGCTCGGCTATAGCGAGCAGGAACTGCTCACCTCCGCCTACCAGGACATCACCCACCCCGACGACCTCGCGACCGACCTTTCCCTGGTGAAGAAAGTGCTGGCCGGGGAGCGCGCCTCGTACCACCTGGAGAAGCGCTACCTCCGGCGCGACGGCCAGGTGGTGCATGCGCTGCTCACCGTGTCGCTGGTGCGCGACGAGCACGGCGAGCCGCTGTACTTCATCTCCCAGGTCGTGGACATCAGCGATCGCAAGGCCTTCGAGGACGCGCTGTTCCGCGAGCGCGAACTGGCCGAAGTCACGCTGAAGTCCATTGGTGACGCCGTGATCACCACGGATCCGAACCTCATCGTCACCTCGCTCAATCCGATCGCCGAAGCGATGACCGGCTGGTCCAGCCACGAAGCCGTGGGTCGCCCCATGGACGACATCTTCCAGCTGCGCGACCCGCTCACGCGCCGTCCGATTCCCAATCCGCTGATTACCGCGGTGACCAAGAACACCATCATCGGCCTGACCACCGACGCCATCCTCGTGCATCGCAACGGCTTCGACAGCCCCATTGAGGATTCAGCGGCGCCGATCCACGACCACGCCGGCAACGTCGTCGGTGGCGTCGTGGTCTTCCATGATGTCAGCGAGACGCGTGCGCTCGCATTGAAGATGGCGCATCTGGCCCACCACGACACGCTCACCGGCCTGCCCAACCGCGCGCTGCTGCAATCGCGCATGGAATTCGCCGTCACGGTAGCCGCGCGGCGCAACCAGCGCGCCGCCCTGCTCTTCGTCGACATCGACCATTTCAAGCAGATCAACGATTCCATGGGCCATGCCGCGGGCGATGCCTTGCTGCAGGAAGTGGCGCGACGCATCCGTGCCGCCGTGCGCCCCGACGACACCGTGAGTCGTCTCGGTGGCGACGAGTTTGTCGCCTTGCTGCCTCATGTCGACGGCGCCTCCGATGCGGCCACCGTGGCCGAGCGCGTGCTCGAAGCCTGTAGCGAAGCCGTGGGTGTGGACGCGTCGGCGCTGGCGATCAGTTTCAGCATCGGCATCAGCGTGTATCCGGACGACGCGGTCGACGCGGAATCACTGCTGCGCAATGCCGATACGGCCATGTACGAAGCAAAGATGCAGGGTCGCAACGGCTATCGCTTCTTCAACGCGAGCATGAACGAGCGCAACACCGCGCGCGTTCGCATCGAAGTGGAACTGCGCAAGGCGCTCGCGCGCAACGAACTCACCCTGCACTACCAGCCCAAGGTGGACGTGAACCTGGGCACGGTAGTCGGTGCCGAGGCCTTGCTGCGCTGGCAGGTGGACGGCGAAGACGTCTATACGCCGGAGCAGTTCATTCCGGTGGCGGAAGATTGCGGGCTCATCGTGCCCATCGGGGAATGGGCCCTACGCGAAGCCTGTCGCCAGGCGGAGATCTGGGCGCGTCTGTACCGGCCGCTTTCGGTTTCGGTGAATGTCTCCGCCCTGCAGTTCCAGCACACGCGCTTCTTCGAATCGCTGCGCACCGTGCTCGCTGAAACCGGCCTGCATCCCACCCTGCTCGAACTTGAGCTCACCGAGCGCACGGTGATGGAAGGCGGTGACCACATCGCCGACCTGTTGCACCGGATCAAGTCGCTCGGCGTGTCACTGAGCCTGGACGACTTCGGCACGGGCTACTGCAGCCTGTCGTACCTGAAGCACTTCCCCATCGACACGTTGAAGATCGATCGCACCTTCATCCGCGACGTGGCCTGGGACAACGACAGCGCCGCCATCGTCAGCGCCATCATCGCGATGGGCAGCGGCATGAACAAGCAGGTGCTTGCCGAGGGCGTGGAAAGCATGGAACAAGCAAGCTTCCTCAGCTCCGCCGGCTGCCCGCAGATGCAGGGCTTCCTGTTCGGCAAGGCCGTGCCCGCACGCGAATTCGAAGAACGCATCTCCGCCGTCGACATGGGCGACCCCCGAGTCCCCCAGTCCTGACCACTGGGCTCGGGGTGCTGTGCTCTGTGTGGGAGCCGATTCATCGGCGATTGGGTGCTTGTCACAACGGTCAATCTCGCGTTCCGCCCATCGCCGATGAATCGGCTCCCACAGAGAGCGCGGCGAGTCAGGATTCGAGCATCGCCTCGTACATGTAGTAATGGCACCGTTCCATGCCGAGCCCAGCGTACGTCGCCTGCGCGCGCTCATTCTCCGTCTCGACATACAACCGTACGCCTACGGCACCGGCACCACCGGCCATCGCCTTCACGTGCGCATATAAACCACGGAACACCCCGGCACGTCGGGCTTCGGGCGCCACGTAAACACTCTGCACCCACCAGAAGTCCCCGCAACGCCAGTCGCTCCACTCGTAAGTAACGAGCAGACAGCCGACCGCTGCGCCATCAAGCTCGGCGATCAGATAGAACCCACGCCGAGGCTCGTCAAACACGGCACGCACGCCGCGACCGATGATTGCCGGATCGAGCGCCTTGCTCTCCGTCTCCCACGCCATGGCGATGTTCCAGCCAGCAATGGCATCTGCGTCGTCGATGCCTGCGCGGCGAATGTAAAGGGTCATGCCGTTATCCGTTCGAAGGGCGCCGCTTGCGCGAAGCGCCAAGTTTACGCGTGAGAGTGTTGCGACCGACACCGAGGGCGGCCGCGGCATGCTGCCGGTGCCCGTCATTGGCGATAAGGGCCGCTTGCAACAAGGTTTTGTCGAGCGCGTCGCGAGCACGCGCATGCACGTCCACTTCGCCCTGCGCCAGCGCGTCCTGGGCCCAGATGCGCAAGGCATCGGTCCATTCGCTGCTACGGGTTTCCCTTGCGGGCAACGCACCGAGATCGCCGGCAAGAATTTCCGCGCCGGGCGCGATCACGGCGAGGCGGCGACAGAGGTTCTCAAGTTCGCGTACGTTGCCGGGATAATCGCGCTGCTCGACCAGCTTCATCGCGCCGCGCGAGAAACGTTTCGGCGGCAGTTTCAGTTCGGCCGCCGCCTGGGCGAGAAAGTGTCGCGCCAGCACGGGGATATCGCCGCGGCGCTGACGTAAGGACGGCAGCGCGATACGCACCACGTCGAGTCGATGTTTCAGGTCCGCGCGGAAGAGACCGGCCGCCACGCGTGCATCCAGGTCCTGATGCGTCGCGGCGATGATGCGCACGTTACCGCGCATCAGCTCGCGGCCGCCCACGCGGTAGAACTCACCGCCCGCCAGTACGCGCAACAGACGTGTCTGCAAGGCAATCGGCATGTCGCCGATTTCGTCGAGGAACAGCGTGCCGCCTTCGGCCTGCTCGAAACGTCCGGCGTGGCGTCGCTGAGCGCCTGTGAACGCACCGGCCTCGTGTCCGAACAGTTCGCTCTCGAGGAGTTCGGCGGGAATGGCCGCGGTGTTCAGCGCGACATAAGGCTTGCCGCTGCGCGCACTTTCTTCATGCAATGCACGTGCGACGAGCTCCTTGCCAGTTCCCGTTTCACCGGTGATCAGTACGTTGAGGTCGCTCGCGGCCACGCGGCCGATCAAGCGAAACACCTCGCGCATGGCGGGGCTCTCGCCAAGCAGCGAGTGCGCGTCGACGCGCCCGACCGGGATGATGACTTCTTCATGCGCGGCGGCGAGCGTGCGCTCCACCGCTTCAACGGCCATATCGAGATCGAACGGCTTGGCGAGGTAGTCCGCTGCGCCAGCGCGATAGGCTGCCGCCGTTGTAGCCACATCGGTATAAGCGCTCATGACGATTACCGGACCGATGTTGCGCCGGGTAAGGTCTTCGAGCAGACGCAGGCCGTCTTCGCCGGGCATGCGCACATCGGTCACCAGCAGCCCCGGCCGACCTTCGGCCAGCGCCGCACGCACGGCGTCACCCGCGCTGAATTCGCGCACCGTGTGCCCCGCATCGCGCAGCGCCTCGGCGAGCACGAAGCGCACACCACGATCGTCGTCGGCAATCCAGATTTCAGTCATGGTGCCGCTCCATCGGAAGGTACAGGGAGAACACCGTTTCACCGGGGCGACTGGTGAAACGCAGGTCGCCGCCGTGTTCGAGTGCGATCTCGCGCGACAAGGCGAGGCCAAGGCCGGTGCCATCGGCGCGGCCCGACACCAGCGGCTGGAATAGGGAATCGCGCAGTTCGTCGGCAACGCCGGGGCCATCGTCGATCACGTCGACGCGCAGGGCCGCACGCACCGTGCGCTCGCCAAGACGTGCGCCGTGCTCGACACGCGTGCGCAACGTGATCGCGGTGGCGCCGGCTTCGCTGGCATTGCGGGTCAGGTTGAGCAGCACCTGGAGCAAACGATCGGTGTCGCCGACGCTATCCGGGAGGCTGGGGTCGTAATCGTGACGGACACGTAGGGCATCGGCTTCGGCGCCGACCAGGCCTTCGAGGCGCTCAAGCAGTTCGTGGACGTTGACCGGGCCCAGCCGCGCGGCGCCACGATGGCGGAGCAGGCCGTCGGCGAGGGCGGCGAGACGGTCGGCTTCGGCGATGACCATGCTCGCCAGCTGGCGGAGATCGTTGTCGGCCACGCGGCGTTCGAGCAACTGGGCTGCGCCGCGCAGGCCCGCCAGAGGATTCTTCACTTCGTGGGCGAATCCGCGGAGCGTGGCTGAGAGCGGCGTGCCTGCCACCGCGTTGAGTTCCGGTGCCAGCGGGTGCACCTCGACCAGCAAACGCCCGTCGTCCAGCGGCTGCATGGTCAGGTCGGCGGTGATCTCGCGGCCCCGGGCCACGCCGAAGGTGGCCCCGCGCAGATTGAAAGGGCGGCGCTCCAGCAAGGTTCGCTCCAGCTGCGAGGCCAGGGAGGCCTCACGCATCAGGGCAGGCAGTGGTTGCCCCACGGCGGTCCTGGGACCGACGTCGAGCACCTCGCCGAGCGCCGGGTTAAGCCAGTTCACGCAAAGGTCCGCGCCGATGACGGCGAGGCCGGTGCCTAGCAAGGTTAGGAGGTCTGCCTGATCTGGTGCGTGCATTGCACCAATGTAGGGAGGTCGCGGGAATGGTGCAATCAGACAGATTCGCAAAGATGGGCGCATTGCATAGTTCTCGATTCAGCGAGCACTATGGTGAACGCGCCCGCACGAAAGCGGAGCCGCTGGATCGGGACGCGGGTTCGACTCTCGCCACCTCTACCAATACGGCCCACTAAGTGATTGATTTGCTTGGGGGGCTTTTCGTTGGTAGGTGTGGATTGGCCTACGTTCGGTCCGTTTTTGGTCCGTTTTTTCTAAGGGCGGGGGCAGTGATGTTGCTTGCTGACACTGTGTCGATCGTCACCGGTGCGGCTCCGGCGATCGCCGCATGGATGTCCATGATTCAATCGCTCGGCGGCGTACTCGTCGGCGGCGTCGTCACGTACTTGGTGAACACGCGTAACGATCGCCGTAAGGATTTAGAGGAAACACGCCGACTGGCGCTTTCCGTCGGCGCCGAGGTGCGCGCGGGCCTGCATGCACTGGATCTCTCGATCAAGATGAATGAGGCGATCACCTCAGAGGATCGACTCGAGTTCATGCGGTACATGGAACTGCCGCCCGATTACGCACCGATCACCCGCGAAGCGGCGAAAACTGTGGGACGCTTTCCCACGCCAGTTGCCGAGCAGATCGCGCAGTACCTGATATTGATGGCGAACTTCAAACAGCAGGCGGATGCTTGGCGACGCATGCACGCCGACGGAGTGCTGACTGATAAGAAGTTCTCGACCAGGATCGCCAGCATGACACCGTTAATGGACGCGCTCCGGGCGCGCGCCAACGAGCTACCCGACACCATTGATCGGTACTACAAGCACGACGTCACCTGATTCGAGTCGTCTACTCGGTGGCTCAACGGACTGAGTCGTGTCCAAAGCGCCTCCTTGACCTCGCTGGGCACCTGGCTCTCAACCAGAGGCATCCGTAACGTTGCGGCCGCTTGGTTCCCGACAGGACGCTAACAAGCTAGAAGAATTTCGACGTTCCGATTATGGGAATCCGCCCAGTGGGTCACGGATCACACCGTCCGGGCTGCGATGGCCCCCCGCCGGAGTGCGGGATATGAGGGCTCCAGGATGCAACGCGCCCGCCGATAACACTGCAAGTGGCGGACTGTTGCGAGCCGCGACTGAAAGCCACTGCTGCCAACAGCCGATCAAAGGAGGATCATGACTGTACTGACGAACGCCGCAGCAATCCGAAAGGCCATCCTTGCAGTACGCCCTACGAGGGTTGCAGTCGCCTACGTAGGTAGCGACTGGGCAACTTTTTTCCCGGAGGGTCTTCCGAAGGAGATTGTCCTGTCACCGACGTTCGGTTCCAATCCATATGCCATCGAGGAAATCATCGATGCCTTGGGGGAACGAAACGTCCATTTCCTTGACAGACTTCACGCCAAGATCTTCCTCGGCGCGGAGGCAGCGGTCGTCGGTAGCTGCAACCTGACCCGAAATGGGCTCGCGGACCGCGGGCTGTTCGAGGTGGCCGCCGCTATAAGCGACGTCGCAGACATGAAAGCGCTGGCTGATGCGTTCGCTGTCTACAGAGCCGCCGCGCGCAATCTCTATCCGAACCGCGCCAGCAAGTTGACGAAGATCCACGCCCTGAAGGAGTCATGGGTGCGCGGTATTGTCGCTGGCATTGTGCCGCCGCATATGCAGGTCCCCGCGCCCGATGCTCGTGACCACATCCTAGATATGCCAACTGTACGCATCTCCTGGTACCACGGAGGAGCGAATCCAGGGTTCAACAACAGCCGGATCCGCGACGCGGCGCCAGATATTGGCGGCGAAGCCGGCATCGATGATTTCATGTATTTCAAAGACACCGACGACGTCAAGCAAGGTGATTGGCACTTGGCGATTCGTTACAAAGCGGACGGGTTTCCCCCCGCCAACGGGGCCATTTCGTGGGTCTACACGCATCACTTGATCAAGGATGCCGTTTTCGATGAGGCGTGGCCAGACGACACGTCCCTTGCAGTGCAGGGCAAGTTGCCGCGCCCAATCCCGCCCTTCAAACTCGATAGCGACACAAGGTCCGCGATACGAGAACTGGTCAGCGAATCTAGGTTCGCCGATTTTCGGCCTCCGACCGATCCCGATGGCGACTGGCATTTGCCGTCGCGAGCACGTGTTGCCACGTTTCTGCAAGCACTGCAGCGCCTGCGTCAGCTTCAGGGTTCGATGTAGAGATGTGCTGGTGATGCGTGCAATGCGGAATACACGTCTTTAACCGTAAGAAGTAAAACGAGAACTAAGATCATGGACAAGATTGAGACGAACTTCCTGGAGCGAATTAAGGCGACAGACGATGCCGGTGGTGATGTCGGTGACGTAGTTCAGGAGTTCTTGGACGAGCATATCGAATCGATGGACTATGTTGATTTCCTGTCGCACCTCTGCGAGATGGGGGGGAGCCCGGATGAAAACGGAGACGTTCAAGTGAGAGTCACCGACTGCGTGGGTGCCGATGACAAGTACCACGTGTTGGTTGAAGTTTTCTTTGACGAAAAGGTCTACGGCGGCGGATGCCCAGACATGCCTACGATAGCTCCTCGAACCGGAGAGGCTGAGTTCACGTTCGCAGTTGACACCGGCGTGATTTCTTGGAAGGCGGCCCACGAGTACTTGAAATAGACAGTCATACATGGTCGCCGACATTAGGGTTTCTGAGATCAGTCGCTCAGGTGCGTAAGGGCCCCGGCCATGGCATCCTCTACGCACCATACGGAAAGGGGATAGCCGATGCGCCGCACGACCGGACTCCTGTGCCTGGCCGCCGCGTTCACCGCGACCGCATCCGCCGCTGAGCCACCGCCCTGGCTTAGCCAGATGGAAGCCATGAACATCAGCGTGGCCGTCGGGAGCAAGTTGCCCGGAGTGAAGGACGTGAATATCACCCCGTACCCGTATGACACCAATCTCCACCTATGGGTAACGCTGATCAAGCCGGAAGGCGAAGCCTTCCTCGTAACGATCAATGAGGAGACAGGTGAGGTTTGCGCCCGTTACCAACACAAAGATGGGTGTGCGGCGACGGGGAGTGCCAAGGCGGAGGTCGATCGGGCGAAGGCGCGGGCTGCGGCGCGTGACGAGGCGGCGCGTACGCCGCCACCGGACCTGGATGGCTTGCAGATTGTTCTCCTGCGATCGCTGGCTCCCGCGTCGGCTACCGGGTTCGAGCCGCCCTCGCAGTGGTATGTCACCGTCAAGCGCCCGGATGGCACGAGTGGCGATCCGTCTCCCGCAGTATTAAACGCCATCCACATCGGGCGTATCCAGGTGCTGGGAGGCAGTGCGGCCCCGAAGGCAAGAGATCCAAACGCCGCGGAGACGTCATCGACCATGCAGTATTCCATTGACACCCCACTACGCCGACCCGATGGCAATTACGACGTCACCTACGGGTACTACTGCGGTGCGCTGTGTGCCGCCAGCATCGTCGCGGTGATGTCTCACGATGCCCATGGTTGGCACATCGTGTCGACAACGACGCAGTGGGTGTCCTGAGCCCCTAGTCCTCTTCCGCCGCCTCACGCCCCTGCTGCCGAATGAGCCATTCTTCTCGCGCGTCATTGATGGACTGCCGGATGCTGTCGAGATCGACCTCGGATTCATCCGGCTCGAAATGACCCGTCAGCTCCGTATCGGTGCGGAGCTCGCCGGCCTGGAACAAGGCCCACATTTCCTCGCCGTACCAGGTGTCCAGTAGCTCCGGCGCCGAGCGTCCAAGGTAAGCGGTGAGATTGTTGACGTCACGCAACAGCATGGTGCGCGCCGCATTGTTTCCCGCCGCACTCACGACCTGCGGAAAATCGATCACGACAGGGCCGTCCGGGCCGATAAGGACGTTGTAGGCGGAAAGATCGCCGTGGATCAGTCCGGCACACAGCATCAGCACGACCTGCCGCACGAGGATCCGGTGGTATTCCCGGGCATCATCGGCGCTGAGATCGACCTCGCCCAGGCGGGGTGCGGAGAGGCCGTCGGTGTCGGTAACCAGTTCCATCACCAGCACGCCATGGAAATAGCCGAACGGCTCGGGCACGCGAACGCCAGCCTCGCGCAGCTGGTAGAGCGCATCGACCTCGGCATTCTTCCAGGCGGCTTCCTGCTGCTTGCGCCCGTACTTGCTGCCCTTGCCGATGGCGCGTGCCTCGCGGCTGCTGCTTACCTTGCGGCCTTCCTGGTACTGCACGCGTTGCTGGAAGCTACGCTGGGCCATGTCCTTGTAGACCTTGGCGCAGCGTACGTCGTTGCCGCTACGGACAACGTACACCGCCGCCTCCTTGCCGCTCTTGAGGGGCCGGAGCACGTCATCAATGATGCCGTCGTCGATCAACGGCTGCAGGGCTTGGGGGGTCTTCAAGGGTTTTCGCGGGTCAGTGGCATGGCGGGGACGGCCATTAACCCTTAATTTTCACATTTTCCTGCCCAGAGCGCCAATCGGCCTAGGCAGATCTTTCAAAAATGCTGTCGATCTCCACGGGGATACCCATGGGAAGTGAAGACACGCCAATGGCGCTTCGCGCGGGAAGGACGTCCGCCCCGAAGAGATCGCGCAGAAGATCACTTGCGCCATCAGCGACCTTCGGATGGGCCTTGAACGATGCTTCGGACCGGACATAGACCGTCAGCCGAAGGCAACGTTTGATGCTGTCCAGACCGCAGCTCTGCTCAAGGCTTGCGAGAATGAGGAGCATCGTCATCCTTGCTGCATCCTGCGCCTCGACCAAGGTCATGTCGTCGCCGACCATGCCAATCACAGGCTCGCCGTTTTTTATGGGGCCTAAGCCCGAAACGAACACCTGGTCGCCAGCCGTTGTCACGAGGTTGTACGAACCCAGGGCCGGAAAGGGTGGCGGCAGCTCGAACCCCAGCTGTTTAAGTCGATCGGTGTGGCGCATAGGCAGGTATCCATCGTAGGCAGAGGGTCCTCCAGCGCCGCGGCCTCATCTGCCGCGGCGCTGGAACCGGTCACAACCTGGCAGCCTGTTCGATGAGCTCGGCCACCTCGTCCGGATGCGATACCGGCGACGCGTGACTCGACGGGATCGTCACGGTCTTCGCGTTCATGCGCTTTGCGAAGAAGGCTTCCGCCTGCGGCGGGATCATCATGTCGTTGCCAGAGATCGCATAGTAGGTGGGTTTACTGTGCCAAGCAGCGACGGAGGCCGGCGTGCCAAAGGCGGTCGAGTTGATCGCCATCTGCTCCCTGGCGAGGGCGGCACCTTCGGAAACGGGCACATCGCCCACGAAGACACGCGGGAACGCCGCGGGATCGACGCTCAGGTAGCCCTTCGCATCCGGGTGCACCTCTTTCAACCCCTCGGTGGGCGGCCCATTACTGGAGAGTGCCTGCACGCTCTCGCCCTTGTCGGGAGCGAACGCCGCAACATAGACCAGTGCTTTCACCTTCGGACTGTCGCCGGCTTCGCCGATCACGACACCGCCCCAGGAGTGCCCCACCAGGATGGTCGGACCCTTTTGCGAATCCAGGACCTTCCGGGTCGCGGCTATATCGGCTTCCAACGACGTCATCGGTATGGCGACCTCGCTAACCGCAAAACCCTTCTTACGGAGGATCGCGGCGACCTTGTCCCAGCTCGAAGGCCCTGTAAAAGCGCCGTGGACCAGCACCACGTTCTTTGTCATGGCCGCATTCGCCGTCATGGGCGCAGCCAGAGCCAAGGCGAAGGCGACGGCCAACGCCGCCGCCGGATAGTAAAGTTTCATCAAGAGATCCTGTATGGCACGCGATGCCGGACCGGACGATCAGCAAATAACTACGGATCGATTTACGAACCAGCTGTGATAGGTTTTTGCGGGAGGACATTCATTGCGACTGGCTATGCGCGTCCGCGCCGCATAGATATACCTCCCGACGAGAAAGCGAACCATGACAGGGCATCCGAGAAACTTGACGATTCATCCGGACGACGAGGAAAGCACCTCGCCTTCGGCTGATTTGCTTTCTCATGTACTCGCCCAACTTCGTCTCACCGGGGACAAAGTACAAGCCACGTCGCTCCCGACGGGTCACACGGTCCAGCTGAACCCGGAGATGGCGCACGTTGTCGTGATCCAGGAAGGAGAGCTCACAGTCCACGCAGACGGCGGTGAGACGATGCAGGTGCGAACGAACGAGCTTCTCCTGTTGCCTCACGGCCCAGGGGAAGTGCGTCTTGTGACGACCGGCACACCCGCGACAATCATCGACTGCAGCTTTTGGTTCGACCCCGACAGCCGTCGTGGAACGGCCCTGGCCTTGCCAGCCCGAATCCACGTCCGCGAGGAGGATTGCGCCGCGTGGCTTAAGCCCATCGTTGGTTTCATGATGGCGGAAGCAGCGGAGCATCAAGCAGGCGCTGCCTTGATGGTGTCCCGACTGATCGATCTGGTGGTGATACGAACACTCCGCAGTTGGGTCCATCAAGGACACACGTCCGGCTGGCTCGGCGGCCTTGTCGACGCGCGGATCGCCCGTGCCATCAAGGCGATCCATGAAAATCCTCGTAAACGCTGGAGCGTCGACACCCTGGCTGGTATCGCAGGCATGTCACGATCGAGCTTCCACGATCGCTTCACGACGCTCGTCGGTCAGTCGCCGCAGCGCTACTCGAATGAATGGCGTCTGGCGCTTGCCCGAGAGCTATTGGGGAAAAGCGATGCGCGGGTCGGGCAAGTTGGCCTGAGCGTGGGTTACGGTTCCGAAGCAGCATTCAGTCGGGCTTACAAAGCCTTCTACGGCCATTCGCCTCGGGAAGAAGCCGGGAAGCCAGGCAAGCAGCCATTCAAGGAAAGGTGAGCAGCCTTCCTGCATCCGCAGGCAGGACGTCATGCATTGCGAATAGCCACCACCGGCGGTACTTTCGCGGCATAACGTGCGGGCCCCCACACGGCCAATTGTCCCAAGAGCCAAAGCGCCAACGCTCCCCATAGCGGTACATACAGCGGCATGCCAGGCAACTCATAAACATGCATGAGACACAGGTTCGCAAGGAAGGCGAGCACCCCGCCGAGCGCAACACCACCACTGACGATCACGAAGTTCTCGATGTGGAAATAACGCAGGATGTCACCTCGCGTCGCGCCGAGTGATCGGCGAATGCCGATCTGCCTGCGTCGCTGGCTGACCCAGAAGCTGCTCAATCCGACAATGCCGCCTGCCGTGGCGAACAGCAGCAATCCGCACACCACGCTCATCAGGAGCACCACGCTGCGATCGGTGGCATAGCCATCATCGCGGGCCTGCGCCAGCGTGATCACACCCTGCGCCGGATCGATGCGGCGTACGCCGCCCCGTTCCTGTAGTGCTTTCAGTGCCGTGTCGATCACCGATGTCATCGATGTGCCGTCGGTACGCACCAGGTAGACGACGCCGTCGGGATCGAGGGAGCGAGCCGGGATCAGCACGCTGTCCTCGTCGATCGATCGCGTGGTGCTTCCTGCGTATGCGCCCTGCAAGCTGGCCAGCACCCCGATAATCTTCGTAGGCCCACTCGGGAGGTACACCGTGCCGCCCAGGGCCGACCCCTCCGGGTAGAGCTTATGCGCAAGGCTACGCGTGACGATGATGCCCGGGGGAGTGACCTTGTCATAACGGTCGAGCGTGGCAATTTCCTCGCCGCGAAAATTCCGCCCCTCGACCAGCGACACTCCCAATGTGTCGATGGCGTGCTCGTCGGCAAAATAGACGAGCGATATCTTCGGTCGTGTAGTCTGTTCGGGCTTCAGCTTCAGACCCAGGACCATCGCGCCGCCACCCTCTAGGGGAAACGCCTCACTGGAAAACACATTGCGCACTCCGGGCACCCGACGCAGCGCGGCGATATCCGCACGAAGGTTCGCGTCGATCTGTGTCGCATTCTGTCCATTCTTCCAATGGTTCCGGATGACGAAGAGATGCGCTTCGTCCGTACCGGTGGGCCGGGAAAGATGGACAACGCGCGTCGCCACGATGAAGAGCGCATTGGATGCCGCCGCAAGTGTCAGCGCCACCTGCAGCACGATGAGCAGGGTGGCCACCTTGTGCCGCGTCAGGGCGGCGACGATGGGACGAAGCTGCGTGAGGATTCTGTTGAGCGCCATGCGAGATCCTCAGCCGTTGACCTTGATTTGCCAGGCGGGCTGGGTCTGCGCCGCGCGCCACGTCGGATAGAGAGCGGAAACGACGGTGGCTGCGATCGCAAGCAGCACGGTCGATGCGACCAACGAGGCATCGACGTGGACGAGGCGTGCGATCTTCGGCTCGAACAGACCATTCGCGCCCCACAGACCGAGCAGCGTCAGTGCCACGCCGAAGATGCCGCCGACACAGCCCATGGTCGCCCCCTCGATCAGGAACTGCCGGTAGATCGCGCCGCGGGATGCACCCAGCGCCCGGCGAATGCCGATCTCCGGAGCTCGCCGCATGAAGCGGGCAAGCATGAGGCCGACGACATTCACCAGCACGATAAGCAGGAAGCTGGCCGAGACGAGCATGGACAGGCTCGATGCCTTGGGCGTGACGTGGAGGACCGTCATCGCCTCCGTCAGGTTGCGCAGGCGACCGTTCGGTGCCCATGTGAAACGACCGGCTCGCTTCTGCTCGTCCGCGTAATTGCGCAGGAAGTCTCGGTAGGTCTGCACATCGGCAGACGTTCCAAGCTCGACCCAGGCATTGATCCACACGCATTCGCTGTGCAGGTATTTGTCCCAGTCGGTGACGCCCAGGTCGGTCGCGTACGAAGGGCAATAGTCGTACGGCGTGGCCTTCTTCAGGTCGATGGCCCGGGTGAAGGGAACATAGACATCGCCGACGTCGTCGAACGCGCTCAATGGACCCAGCGTCGCGACATCGAAGAAGCGAGGCTTCGGACTCCACGGCTCCAGCACGCCGCTGACTCGAAAAATCTTGCCGTCCAGCTGGATCTCGCGTCCGACGCTGTTACCCCCGCCGAACAGCCGGTCGTTCAGGCGATGACTGATGACGGCCACACTGCCGTGCTGCGCATCGTCAGTGGAAGTCCAACCGTCCCCGAAGCGGAAAGGTACGTCGAACATCGCGAAGAAATCGGCCGTCACGGCGTCGCCGCCGAGTGAAACGGATGACGCCGTGCGATCGCCCGGTGTCAGTTCCCATGTCGTCGGGAAGACCAGGGCCTGTCGGTTCGCCTTGCCCGCCTGCCACAGCGCGTTCGCGTCGGTATAGGCCAGGTTGTTGGGCGGTTCGCCCCCCGAGGAGGACGGCCCGAAATTGTCGATCTGCGGCATGTACAGCCGGGACGACTTTGAAGGGATGGGATCGCTGGTTGTCGCGCGGAATACGGCATAGGAGACCATGCAAGCGGACACGCCGAACGCCAGCAACGCGATGACCAGTGCGGTCAGGGCCTTGCTTCGCGCGCTGCTACGTAACGCCAGTCCGACGTAGTACCCCCACATGAGCCCCCCTGACGCCATCCCTTGGTGTCCCGCGATTGTATGACGACTTCATACGATCGGGCACGGATCGACTTTGGGAATCCGTCCATTGGGACGCTGTTCGGATCAGGTTGAAGCCGTCCAGATGGACCTTGATCGTCCGGCCGTCGGCGGCGTAATCCTTCTTCCTCAAGAACATCCGAGGCGTCCTGCTCCCATAGTTACTCGGGAGCCGGCATGAAGAAGATCTCCCGCACCTCGACCTGCCCCCGGGTGGCCGCGGCTCCTTTACGCGCCCACGCCAGCGCCTCGTCCATGTCGGCGCATTCCAGTATCCAGAAGCCGCCGATGTGCTCCTTCGCCTCTAGGTACGGGCCATCGGTGACGAGCACGGCGCCATCGGCTTGCGTCCGAAGCGACTTCGCAGCCCCGAGGCCGCAAGCGAATTTCCTGACCCCGGCGGCAATCAATTCTTTGTTGAGCGCGTGGATCTCGCGGCCGACTGCTTCGTCCACCTGGGACGGGTCGAAGTCGTCGGGAAGGTATCCGGCAACCAGAAACTGCGGCATGGTCTTCTCCTGGATTGGTTTTCAGCCGGGCCGGTCGCCCGCCTTGTCTATATGACGAATGGCGGGACCGGAATTCGACAGTTCCGACCCTAACCCGGGAAGAAAAGATACACGGCGCTATACGGCACGCGAATCTCCGCATTGACGTGACTGGCGTCGCAACTGCTAGCGGGCGCCACGCCGCCTTCCGTCCGGGTACGCACCACGTACGCGACGTTCGCCATCGTTCCATTGCCCGCATGCGACTTCGCGTGAAGAACCAGCCAGGGGATGGCGCCCGCATCCGGTGACGGCGACGCATTCAGCGCTTCACCGACGACCGTACTCCCATCGTTCGCCTGCCAGCTTGGCCCGGCGAAGTGCTTGCCGATGACGTTGCCTTTCGCATCGCTCAAGGTCGCTTCGGGTGCTTTCAGCGTCCAGGCGTAAGCGGCGGCGGCTGGCTTACACACGTAAATCTGCACACCCTTGCCAAACGCCTCGATGGCCGGCGGCTTCGCTGGGGCATCCTGGGCGCCGGCGATGCCTGCACTACCGATGACGGCAAGTACGCAACCGGTCAGGATGATACGGAGGACTCTTGGTTCTTTCATTGGGCTCTCGGAGTACGTGGCGGAAAGTCATCATGAACGCCCATGAGTTCCGATTGAGTGAACCAAAGTTGCGTGGGCAAGGTGAGCTACAGAGCAAACGCTCCCCGAAGGCGCCAGCTCGGGCTGGCGGGGATGAAGTCTTACTGGCATGCTCCGCCAGATGCGTCAGGAATCCGGGGGAATAGGGATGATCAGGGCAATTCTCGTCGCTACGCTGGCGCTCGGCTGCCTGTCGATGTCCACATCGCCGGGCGCAGAGGATTCGCCGAAATCGCCGATCATCACCGACCCGATCTACACCAGGCCCGTCCGTCTCGTCGACGTCGGCAACGGTCGGCGCATCAATCTCTATTGCCGTGGCGAGGGCTCACCTGCCGTCATCTTCGACTCCGGCCTCAGCGACTGGACGGCTGCGTGGGCACTGGTGCAGCCGACGATCAGCAGGAAGAACGCCACCTGCTCGTATGACCGCGCCGGCCTTGGCTTCAGTGATGCCGCCACCCGCCCGAGCACCGCCAGCAATGATGTCGACGACATCCACAAGGCACTGAAGATCGCCGACATAAAGCCTCCGTATATCCTGGTTGGCCATTCGGCGGCGGGTATGGCGGTGCGGGTCTTCGCGGACCGCTACCGCGACGAAGTGGTCGGCATGGTCATTGTCGAAGGCTCGCATGAGGACCAATCGAGCCGCATGAAGGCAATTGCAAACCCCGAGGCCCAGGCGCACTGGGACGATGGCTCGAAGGACACGACCTGCGTGGACGCCGCAAAGGGCGGCGAGATTGCCAGGAACTCACCGGTCTACAAGAGGTGCGTTGGCGAGCCCTACGAACTCTATAGCCCGGCGATCAACGATACGGTGCTGGCCTATTCGGCCAAGTTGAAGTACCAGGCTGCCGTCGCCTCGGAGCGCCAGAGTTTTTATAGTGTCAGCGGCGACCAGACTCGTGCGACGCGCCGGGATTTCGGCGATATGCCGATCATCGTTCTCACACATGCCCCCTATCCGCCCGGCAAGGATACGACGCAGCAGGAGCAGGACCAACGCACCGTCGCCTGGGAGCAGATGCACAATGAAGTCGCTGCCATGTCGAGCCGTGGCGTCAACGAGATCGTGCCGCGCGCGGGTCATCTCATCCAGTACGACCGCCCCGAGATCGTCATTGACGCGATCCGTCAGGCGTTGGCGATTGCTGCCGAGCAGGCGAATCAACCCACGGCTGAAGCCACAAGATAGCCGGGCGGTTGGCCCATTGATCCGGATCGGAGGTAGCTCATGACGTTCAAGAATATCAATGAAGCACTGTTCATCGCCGCCTTGTTGTTTATCTCGGAAAGCGTGTTCGCCAGGGATCCGATCCACACGCTTCCGACCGCAAGCGCTATCGACGCCCAGGTAAAGCAAGTGATGGCCCGCACACACGCCAATGGCCTGGCCATCGCCGTGATCGATCACGGCGCGGTGGGTTACGTGCAGGCCTATGGCATTCGCAATGCCAAGCAAGAGCCGCTCACCGTGGACACGGTCATGTACGGGGCGTCACTCACGAAGATGGTCTTCAGCTATCACGTGATGCAACTGATCGACCTGGGCAAGCTCAAGCTCGACACGCCGATCACGGACGACCTCGAAAAGCCGTTGATCGAGTACGGGCCCCACACGGACGAGGCGTTTCTTGGCAAGTATGGCCCTTACACCGACCTCGCAAACGATCCGCGCTGGCGGCAGATCACGCCGCGCATGTCGCTAACGCACTCCACGGGTTTCGCGAACTTCTGGTTTATAGAGCCCGACCAGAGATTGCGCATTCATTTCGATCCCGGCACACGCTTCAGCTACTCCGGCGAAGGCCTGAGCCTGCTTCAGTTCGCTATTGAGAAGGGAAAGACCTCGCAAGGCCTGGGTGTCGATATGGACATCCTGACGACGTCGACCTTCACCCGCCTTGGCATGACGCGCACACGCCTCATGTGGCGACCGGACTTTGCGACGAACCTGGCCGATGGCTGGAACGATCAAGGCAAGCCGGTAGAGCACGATTCCCGCAGCAAGGTGCGTGTAGCAGGATCGATGGACACGACCATCTCCGACCTCTCGAAGTTCGTTGCGGCGCTCGTGCGCGGCGATGGACTAAGCAAGGCTTCTCGCACGGAGATGACGAAGCCGCAACTGAAGATCACGACGGCACACCAGTTTCCCAACTTCGCACCCTCGCTTCCGGAAAGCGAGCAGCGAAAGGATCTGTACGCCGGACTGGGTGTCGTCGTTTTCGATGGACCGCAGGGCCACGGCTTCTTCAAAGGTGGACACGACGAGCAAACGGCCAATACGGTCGTCTGCCTCGAGAAGACCCAACGATGCGTCGTCATTCTTTCGAACGATGTACGGGCGGAGGCGGGCTTTCCCGATCTTGTTAAGTTCATCCTCGGTGATACGGCTGTGCCGTATGACTGGGAGTACGGGGACCGCGCAGGAAAGTCCTAGGAGCCCAGGCCCATCAGGCCCGTGCGAGCACAGCCGCGGCCTCGAGATGCGGCGCCATGAACTGCTCACGGTCCGCGCCGAAGTTGAGCGCCATGGTTCCGTTCACGGTAAGCAGCGTGGCATCGGTCACACCAAGGAAGCCGAACATGGTCTGCAGATAGGGTCCGACGAAGTTGTATGCATCCGTCTGCGGACCGCCGGTTCCGACGATGAAGGTCGCCTTCTTGCCCGTGAGCAGGCCCGCCGGCGTGGTGCCGTCGCCATAGGAGAACGTGCGCTGCGCACGTACCACCTGGTCGATCCAGAGCTTGAAGATGGCCGGGACGCCGAAGTTATGCATGGGCACGGCGAACACGTACTCATTGGCCTCTTCCAGTTCGGCGATCAGCGAATCCGAGAGCGCCAGCGTCTGGATCTGCTCGGCGGTTCGCTGGTCTGCCGGGGTGCGCACGGCATTCACCCACGCCGCGTCGATGGGCGGGAGCTGTGTCGCATAGAGGTCTCGCGTCAACACGCGCGCCCTCGGATTGGCGGTAGTCCACTGCTCGACGAAGGCCGCCGAAAGCTGGCGGGTGACGGAATTCTCGAGCATCGGGCTGGAATCGATGTGCAGCAGCGTAGCCATGGGCAGACTCCTAAACGACATATGTCGTGTACACAGCATATGTTCGTTTCATCTAATAGACAAGTGTCGCTTAGACGGCGAGTGATGATGCCGGTATCCTTGACTCCGATGACCGAGACCGCTCCCTCCACTGATTCGGCGCTGCCGAAGATCGACCCGCGCATCCTGCGTAGTCGTCGCATGCTCATGGATGCGCTTGTCCGGTTGTTGGCGCAAAAGCCGTTCGAAGAGATCTCCATCCAGGAAATCGCCGACGAAGCGACGTTGAACCGTGCCACGTTCTATCTGCACTATCCGGACAAAGGCAGCCTGCTGAAGGCCATGGCGGGTGCGCGCTTCCGCGATCTGGTCGATCGGCGCGGCCTGTCATTCAACTCCTGCGAGGGCGGCCTGCGGGCCATCGCCCTCGGCGTCTGCGATTACCTGGCAGCCTCGCCCGGCTGTCCCGGCGCGCTCGCCAAGATGCCACTGGAGGACTCCATCATTGCCGTGGTGGAAGACATCTTCCGGGAGGGGTCCGCCGAACGTCCTGCCGCGCCCGGCATCGATCCGGAGCTGGTGTTTACCACGGCGGCATGGGCGATCTTCGGCGCGGCCCGCCTTTGGCTCGACATGCGCGAGCGCATCTCGGCCGAGGAAATGGCGGACAAGATCGAAGCGATCGTCCTGCCCATGCTGATGCACGCCACGCAGCGATAGCGTTTGCCGACGCTTCTCGTTGCTACAACGAGAGCGACGCCGTAAGCATCGCGGGGTTGCCCTTCAGGCGATTCTTGACATCGAACTCATGCAGCCAGCGGAAGGAAAATTCCACCTGGCCGCCCTCCCATGTTTTCTTGAACGTCCCCGTCGGCCCCAATGCGAACGAACGACCCTTGAAACCGTTCAATGCGTCGGCCGTTGGACCCGTGTCGTCCTCGATCTGTTCAATCCACCCGCCCACGGCGCCAATACCCCAACCCGAGGGAAAGCGCTTGATGAGCAGTGAGTCGATACGAAACACCGCGCCGTTCTGATAATCCGTCGCGTAATCCTTCGTATAGACGTCGACGGCAGCCGTGGAGCTCCATTCCAACGACTCATTCTGGAACAGCTGCGTGTACCCAACGGTGGGCGAGTAGGTCCAGTTGTGAAGCGTGAGGTTCGCCAACTTCCCTTCTTTGTACTCGCCCGTCGGGGCGTAAACGTAGAGGGATACCGAAACATGCTGCGTCTCGCTGAAATGGTGGCTCGCGATCACCGGCGCAAAGGCCATGTCGAACAGGCCGGTATTGCTGTCATGGACGCTTCCGCTGAAGCGGCCGATGCGCGCATCGACACTCAGATGTCCGTTGGCGAACGGCAAGGTCACCATGGACGCGTAGTTCCACGACGAAGGTTCGGTCTTCCAGATGTACAGCCCGGTGAACGAGAGCAGCTGGAACTGTCCTTCAAGGCCGAGCGATGTGCCACCGCCGGTGAGCGGCACCTGGCGCGAGGCACCGATCTTCCCATCGTAGTAAGCGTAGGCAGCGGCCCAAAGCCATCCTGGGGTGGGCGGTATCAGCCCCGCATATGAAGAGGCCTGGAGGCCTGTGATGGGGCGCCCCATGCCACCTTCGGAAGCAGAGGCAGCCGTGACCGCCGTCAGGGCCAGAAGCGCCGAAACTAACGCGACCCTTATCATGACGCCCCGTCTCGCAAGGCCCGAGAGTAGCGAGGATGAAAGCTCTTCGGATTTCGCGGAAGCGTAATTTCCCGAAGTCGGAGTGCGTAGAACTACCATCCTCTCCGGAGTGGAACTGCGGATGACGACTCGCGGATCCGGTTAGATACTCCACAGGTGGCGTTGCCATTGGCGCGGTGCCGGCGACGAGGAGCGCGCACGTGAAGACGACCGACATTCTCCCGGAAAGCACGAAACGATCGGAGGCCGCGTGCGTGTCCGACACCCTCCCCGTACCGGAGCCCCGGTTCAAGGGCCGCATCGGAAACACCTACGTCGACTCCGAGGCCGACGTCCTTACATTGCGGACGCCGCCGGAAGGTGCGCCGAACATACTCCTCGTGCTACTTGATGACGTCGGCTTTGGACAAGCCAGCACATTCGGCGGCCCAGCGAACACACCAACACTGGAGAAGCTCGCTACACAAGGCCTTCGCTACAACCGGTTCCATACAACGGCGCTCTGTTCCCCAACGCGAGCCGCCCTCCTGTCCGGCCGTAATCACCATTCCGTGCATTCCGGGGTCATCACGGAGATGGCGACAGGATTTCCTGGCTACGACGGCTGTTGGCCTCGGGAAGCGGCCAGCATCGCCGAGATTCTCCAGGGCAATCGATACGCCACTGCCGCTTTCGGAAAGTGGCACAACACGCCGGACCACGAACTGAGCGCGGCCGGCCCGTTTGACCGTTGGCCCACAGGAAAGGGATTTGGTTACTGGTATGGATTCCAGGGCGGCGAAGCAAGCCAATGGCACACTCCACTGTTCGAGAACACCGCTCCCATCGAACCGCCCCACGACGATCCGGGATGGCATTTCAGCGAAGCCATCGCCGATCGCGCCATCTCGTGGATCGGCCAGCAACAGGCCGCCGCGCCGGACATGCCGTTCTTCGCTTACTTCGCTCCTGGCGCCTGCCACTCACCTCACCACGTGGCCAGGGAATGGTCGGATAAGTACAAGGGGAAATTCGATCACGGTTGGGATCGCCAGAGGCAGATCACCCTGGACCGGCAGAAAGCGCTCGGCCTCTTACCAGCGGGCACGAAACTCACACCCCGCCCCGACTCCATCCCCGCGTGGGAAACGTGCTCTGCGGACGAAAAGACACTCTATGCCCGTATGCAGGAGGTGTTCGCGGGATTTCTCGAGCATGTCGATGCACAAGTGGGTCGGGTAGTAGACGCCATTGAACACATGGGTCTGCGCGACAACACACTCATCATTTACATCGTTGGCGATAACGGGCCCAGCGCCGAGGGTTCGCTAACCGGCACCCTGAACAACATGAAGACACAGCTCGGGCTGCTCGATGACGTGTCAACGATCCTCAGCCATATCGACGAGATCGGCGGTCCACTGCATGAGAACCATTATCCCGTGGGGTGGGCCTGGGCCGGTTCATCGCCTTTCCAGTGGATGAAGCAGGTGGCATCGCACTTCGGCGGTACGCGTAATGGCCTTGTGATCTCGTGGCCGAACGTCATTACCGATCATGGGGCCTTGCGCACTCAATTTCATCACGCCATAGATATAGTGCCTACGCTTCTCGACGCCGCAGGCATTCCCGAGCCGCGATCCGTCAATGGTGTTCCGCAGAAGCCGATCGAGGGCATCAGCATGGCGTACACCTTCGATCGCGCCGATGCACCGAGTCGTCGAGTGACCCAGTACTTCGAGATGCTGGGCAACCGCGCCATCTATCACGACGGATGGGTTGCCGGGTGTCTGCACGGTAGGTTGCCATGGCTCACGTCCGGCGGGGCCAACTTCGACGATGACACGTGGGAGCTCTACAACATCGAAGACGATTTCTCCCAGAGTAATGACCTGGCCAGGAAGGAACTTACCAGGCTAAGGGACCTCCAGGACCGCTTCATGGCCGAAGCGGCGAGGTACGACGTACTTCCCCTCGATGATCGCTTCGCACAGCGTGCTGACCCCGCGTTGAAGCCCAGCCATATGCGCGGGAAGAAGCACTTCGTCTATACGCCAGGGGTCATCCGGATCGGTGAGCGATCTTCCCCGAACACGAAGAACGTGCATCACACCTTGGCGGTCGAGGTAACAATCCCCAAGGGCGGGAGCGACGGCGTACTCGTCTGCTGCGGCGGCATCCCCGGTGGCTACTCGCTCTTCATCAAGGACGGCAAGCTGTATTGGGAACACAACTACTACAACGATGTCCGCTACCGGGTGGAATCCGAGGGCGTGATCCCGACCGGGCACCACGTGCTCTCAGCGGAAATCAAAGTCGACGAGGAAGGAAAATTCGGGACCGGCGGCACCGTGACCCTGAGGGTAGATAAAGCCACGGTCGGTACCGGTAGGTTTGAACAGCAGGTTGCCGGCTACTTCACCGTGAACGAAACCTTCGACGTCGGCTGCGACACGGTTTCACCGGTATCGGACCTGTACCAGTCGCCTTTCAAGTTCACCGGCGAAATCGTCAAGGTGATGGTCGACGTCAGCGAAACAACATTCGAGGAGCTTGCCGGGCAACACGAGCTCCATGCGAGATGGGCACTGGCGACGCAATGAAGGTATGGAGGCGCATGCTGAATCATTCAGGCGCGCAAGGATCGCCAACACCAGGCATGCGTTAGCAAGACGCGAGCGGCTGGGAGCGCCGATGGTTCGGTGACGGTTCGGCCCAGGCTATCGGAGGTTCACATGAGCAGCGACGCAGTCGGGAGCCCGCATCTGCGGGGCGTGGACATGAAGCTCGAGATCGTCGTCGTCCCTGTTTCCGACGTCGATCGTGCAAAGCGCTTCTATGCCGACCTCGGATGGAGGCTGGACGCGGACTTCGCCTCGGATGACGGCAACTTCCGTGTCATTCAGTTCACACCGCCTGGCTCCGGGTGCTCTGTCATCTTCGGCAAGAATGTCACCGCGGCCGCGCCCGGGTCCGCCCGGGGGCTGTACCTGATCGTCGCCGACATCGAGGCGGCCCGGAAAGAACTGGTCGGTCGCGGTGTCGAGGTCAGCGAAGTCTTTCACGATGGTGCCGGAGTTTACCTCGGTCAGGACGAGCCCTATCTGTTTGGCCGGGTCCGGCTTAGCGGCCCGCATCCCGAACGCACTAGCTACCGCTCATTTGCTTCGTTCAGCGATCCGGACGGCAATGGCTGGCTGTTACAGGAGCTCACCCAGCGACTTGCCGGGCGCCTGGACACGAACACCACGACATTTGCCTCGGCGGCGGACCTCGCCGCTGCACTGCGGCGGGCCGGCGCCGCGCACGGCGCACACGAGAAGCGGACCGGTGGCAAGCACGATGAGAACTGGCCGGACTGGTATGCCGAGTACCTCGTAGCTGAGCAGGCGGGCAAGGATCTGCCCTTGTAACGGCCAGCCGTGGTTCTCGTTAACCGTCAGTCGATCGCGTCAGGCTCTCCCACGTATCGATATCCGCCGCCATGGTGGTGAGCTTGTCGCGTACGAGTGCGAGGGCATCGCTGCCCAGAAGAAGGTGCGCGGGCGGTTCGGGCAGATCGACAAGTTTCAGGATAGCCTTGGCCGCCTTCGCAGGATCCCCAAGCTGCTTGCCGCTCTTCTCTTCCCGAGCCCGACGGATCGGATCGAACATCGCGTCGTAGTCGGCGATGCTTCTCGGTGAGCGCTGCATGGATCGGCCCGCCCAGTCCGTACGAAAGCTACCCGGAGCGACGGCGGTGACATGCACGCCGAATGGCTTCAGCTCTTTGCCGAGCACCTCACTGATCCCTTCGAGCGCGAACTTGCTACCGCAGTAGTACGCGATGCCGGGCATGGTGATGAAACCTCCCATCGAGGTGATGTTGACGATATGCCCGCGGCGACGTTCGCGAAACCGCGGCACGAATGCCTGGGTAACCGCCACGGCGCCGAACACGTTTACTTCGAACTGGCGACGCATTTCCTCGAGCGGCGACTCCTCGAAGATGCCCTCGTGGCCGTAGCCGGCATTGTTCACGAGGATGTCGACAGGACCGAAACGCGATTCCGCATCGGCGACGGCACCCGGGATGGCCTCGATGTCCGTGACATCCAGAAGCATCGCGTGAGCACGTTCATCGTGCAGGGCTTCGAAGGCGCGGCGCGCCTCATCGTTGCGAACGCTGCCAATCACACGGTGGCCGACAGACAGCGCTTCGCGGGCAAGTGCCAGGCCGAAGCCACTGCTGACGCCGGTGATGAAAAGGGTCTTGCTGGTCATCGATAGTCTCCTGGTCAGGAATAGCGCCCATCGTAGGTCCCGAACACCCTGTGCCCCATGGCCAGGCATGTGACGTGATTGCCTGATCCTATGAGCGGTGGTTGCGAGAAGCCCGCGGAAGTCGGAGAGTGGACGCATGGACACGCCCCTCCGTCTCCGCATGATCGGCCTGCTCCGCGACCTCGCGCCGGAGGAGGGATACACGTTGACGCCGTTGCCCGATGTGCGCCTTCTCCGCGCCGATCGACCATTGAGCCTCACTCCCGTGCTCTATGAGCCCGGCATCGTCATCGTCGTCCAGGGACGCAAGCGAGGCTTTCTGGGCGACGACGTATTCATCTATGACGAGCAGCACTACCTCGTCGTGTCCGTACCCGTACCTTTCACGATGGAGACGGACGCCTCGGCGGACGAGCCGTTGCTGGCGATCTACTTCCGGCTGGACCATGCGATGGCGGCGGAACTCTGTATTCAGATCGATGAGCGACACGGACCATCGGCAGCGCCCCCGCGGGGCCTGTATTCGTCGCCCATGGAAGACGCGCTTGCCGCGTCCGTCCTGCGTCTGCTCGAAGCGTTGACGAAGCCACCCGAAGGTGAGGTACTCGGCCCCGCCCTCGTGCGCGAAATCTACTACCGGATCCTTTCCGGCGCCCAGGGCGGATCGTTGCGCGCGGCGCTGGCGCAGCAGGGCAAGTTCGGCATGGTGGCGCGTGCGATCCGCATGATCCATAGCCGCTACAGCGAGATGCTAACCGTCGACGAACTGGCAAGCGAAGCAGCGATGAGCCCGCCCACCTTCCACGCACATTTCCGCGCGATGACGGGTACGTCACCGATGCGCTATGTGCAGTCCACACGCTTGCACCAGGCGCGCCTGCTCATGCTTCGTCAGCACACGACGGCCGCAGCAGCAGCCACTGCCGTAGGTTATGAAAGTGCGTCGCAATTCAGCCGAGAGTTCAGGCGACTGTTCGGAAGACCACCGATTGAAGAAGTCGAGCGAATGAGGCGGAACTTCGCCATGCCTGCAGCACTCACACCGTCTGCGTTCGTTTCGTCGCACTGAGCCCGAGTCTCTTTGGTCGTGCGACGGGACTTCAGCGCTCGATTCATCCTGCCGCAAGGAATCGAAAGGCACACTCGGACGGGTAATGACCCCGGCCTCGTGCCTCGTACGGAGAAAGACCCATGCGCCATTCCGCCCTGCTGCTGGCCGGTTCCCTCGGCCTGATCCTGGCCTCGAACGCCTTCGCTTCCGACCGACCCGACCCGGGCAAGCTCACCACACGCTGCCTGGACGCTGCAGCGAAGAAGTACGACGTAAAGAACGACTACATCCAGCTACAACCCATCCAGGCTGCAGATTCCGGCTCGGGTTACTCGATCGCTGGTATTGCCGACGCGGGCATGGACGGCAAGAAGAACTTCAGCTGCCAGTTCGACAAGAAGGGCAAGCTGGCCAATCTCGTTCCCGAAGGGAAGTAACGTGCGGGATCGGTGCCGCGCGCAGGGTGCGGTACCGATCCACCATCAAGAAATGGCCTCGCACGGGGCTGACGGCATCACAGTCCATCGCATTCAGTTCTCAAGAACTGCATCTGCATTGCGAGAAGTTCTGGGAAGGGTAGATCTCCAGGGGCGATGCCAGCACTCTCGCAGCTGAGCGGGAGTGTCGCCCGAAATCTTTGCAGATCGCGGTCGGCCTCAGTACGCAGCCAGTTACGTACTCTCAGAATCATCCCCTCTACATCGCCTCCGTGGGCCTGAAGGTCTTGGCCGGCGATGTCCGAAAGAAACTTTTGGTAGCTGTATTTTTGCCTCTCAAGGATGAGCACCCTGTGCTTTGAATGCTTCCGCCCCGCAGCCCTGATTCCCATGGCGAGGCCCAGTTCAAATGGCATGTTGAAGCGCGGACTTTGAAGAGATCGCCATAGTCATCAGTGAAAGGGCAGTTGATGAAAACGCTTGTGAGGGACGTCCCAGTCCTGTTTTCCATGACTATCGCTTATTCCGCGCCTCGGTGATCCGGATCCGGGCGTACTTGCGATGAAGTTCGGAGCTGTAACCCGAAACTTCGTAGGTGGATCGGCGAACACTTCGTCGAAGGAACACGCAAAGCAACGATTGCGCACCACACCTACAGACAACACGAAGTTGTTTTGCTACGTTTCTAACCGTTGCCCGCGTCGTCGACACAAACGCCCCGCAGGCAACCATCGCTTCATGCGGTGAAGAAGCGCGAGCCAGAGGTGCAGCAAACACCCCTGACCCGCTAACCACAACCAACTAAAAGAGAGTTGATATGGCTGACACCGATCATACGGCACCCGCTCGCCCGCCGAATCCCCAAGGCGGCACACCCACCGGTTACCGAGCCGTCTGCCCACGTCGCAGACACGGTTGAAGAGCGGCGGCAGTAGCCGCTACCTGAGTTTTTTCTCGGCCGAGCAACGCGGCACGTAGCCGTGCGACCCGAGATCAGGGCTGCCTTCCGCAACACACTTCATCAACACAAACCATCCGGGGCCCAGTCACGGGCCGCCGGTGAACCCGCGAGTCCGTTTGATCCGCGGCATGTCGTGCTGTGCATGGCGTGCCGCACCTGGGTCAGTGGCGGCGAGAAACAAGGAGAGCACGCAATGACTGCATCGACCCATCGCAAGCCCGATGAGCAAGTCACCTACCACGCCGATCCCGGAGCGTCGGCACACGGGTTGATGAGTGCCGCTACCGAGTGGCTTCAGTACGCGCGTGGCCTTACGGGACTCTTGGCCGATCTCATCCACGAAGCAGACAACGTCGACTGCCAACGTATGGCGCTCGGCCTTGAGGCGATCGGGGCACTGGTCCTGATGGGTGTGCAGTGCACGGCGCAGGCCCACGTGCGGATGTGTTGGGAGCAAGTGACAGCAAGCGACGCTCCCTGACCTTCATCCACGGCGCCTGCGGACGCTTCAGACAGCGGCATGCTTCCCCATGGCCTGCGCCAGCTGTGCAGCGAAGGCCCGTTGATACGCAGGCCGCGCTTCGCCACGAGCGACATAGGCGGCGAGATTTGGAAACTCGTCCAGGATGCCCGAGGGCCTCGACCTCAACAGAACCGACACCATTAACAGGTCGCCGGCGCTGAACTCACCGTCGAGCCATTCGGCAGCGTCAAGGCGGGGAGAAAGCTGGCGAAACCTATGGCGGATACGATCGAAGACCAACGGCATGCGCTCCTTGGTCCAAGGCTTGTCACCCTCTACAAACTTGACGGTAACAATTTCGAGGATCGCCGGTTCCACGGAGTTGAGCGCGGCAAACATCCACATGATCGCTCTCGACCGGGCATTCGCATCTTCCGGCAACAGACCCGGATGGCGCTCGGCGAGATGGAAAACAATCGCACCGCTTTCGAAGAGGCAGAGGTCCCCCTCTTCATAGGTTGGAATCTGGCCGAAGGGATTGCGACACAGATGCGTGGATTCCTTCAGCGCGGGGAAAGGAAGAGGGAGAACCTCGTAGGGCTGGCCCACTTCTTCCAGCGCCCAACGAACACGCGTGTCGCGTGCGAGTCCCTTGCCGCCATCGGGCGACTTCTCAAAGGCTGTGATGGTGATGGTCATCGCTAAGCTTCCCAATGATGAAACGGACGGACTTCAACCGGCGCCCGACAGGCGACGACGGCTTTGCGGCCCCACGCCAATGCCTCATCCAGGTCGGCGACCTCGAGTATCCAGAAACCACCCACGTGCTCCCGGGCTTCGAGGTAGGGCCCGTCGGTAACGAACACGGCACCATCGCGGTGGTGGATAGCGACCAGATACTGCGTCATGACGTCTCCTGTGGCGGTCTTCGGGTCGACGGGTTTCTGTTGCCTTACTACACCGTCGAACGGGCGGGCGGGAAATCGACAGGTCCGCCAAAAGTATTTTCCGGGCGCTTAGGTGATCTCAAACATAAGGCGTTCCGGCGACCGCGGCATCGGCGCCTGCAAAACCGTGTTCCATCACGCGCACGAACGCCTCAACGGGGTCTTGGTGCACGCGAAACGCACGGAGTGCGTCGCCATACGCCACCACCAACGCTGACATGAGCATCGATGCAGCGAGGCGCGCATCAGGATCGGCGCGAGGCCTGTCCACGGCATCGGCCAGCATCTCGCCAAGGTCGTTGGCGAGTGTCACCTGAAGCTCTCGCGCGTACGTCGTGAGCGCGGGACTCTCCACCACGGTGCGCCAGAACTGGATCGGCCGGTCGGACATTCGGAAGATCGGGTGCCCCGTTTTCAGCAATGTTCTCATCAAGGCCTGGAACGCACGGACGGGTGACTGCTCCCCGCGATCCGCGATGGCGGCGCGCACCAAAGAGCGCAGCTCCTCCTCGCGATCGAAGAACAAGTCTTCCTTCCTGAGGAAGTAGTTGAACACCGTTTTCCTGGCGACCCCCGCCTCACGCGCGACCTCGTCCACCGAGACGTTCTCGAACCCGCGCTCGATGAACAGACGTGTGGCGACATGCGAAATGGTCTGGCGCGTCTCCGCCTTTTTCTGGTCCCGAAGCCCCACCGGTTTTGACATCAGGCTGCTCACCCTGTAGAAACTTACACTCAGTGTACCTTTTTACTGCGTCGGTGGCACCTGACGCCTGCCTGAGGATATCCCTTGATCTACGACGTCGTGGTGGCCGGTGCGGGCCCGGTCGGTCTGTTTCTGGCCTGTGAATTGCGACTCGCCGGCCTGTCGGTGCTGGTGCTTGAGCCGCAGGAGGACCCGCGCTCACCGCTGAAGCGCCTGCCCTTCGGGATGCGTGGGCTCTCCGCGCCCTCGATCGAGGCGTTCTACCGGCGAGGCATGCTGGACGACATCGCGGCGCTGCAGCCCTCGAAAGATGGCTCCGGTCCTGGCGCCGCAGGTGCGGCCCATTGGATGGACCAGCCCCGACGGCCGGGCGGCCACTTTGCCGGCATCCAGTTCTACGAGGACAGGATCGATCGTTCGAACTGGCCGTGGCGTGTGCCTGGTCCCGCCGGCACAAGCATGATGGTCGATATGGAGTCGCTGGAGCTGACGCTGGAGGCGCGCGCTAACGCGATGGGAGCCGACATCAGACGCGGCTTTGGTGTCGAAGGTCTTGAGCAGTCGGATGAGACCGTGCTCGTCCGTGCAGGCGGCGAAGTGTTTCGCGGACGCTGGCTCGTCGGTTGCGATGGCGGCCGCAGCACCGTGCGCAAAGCCGGCGGTTTTGCCTTCATCGGCACCGACCCCGAATTCACCGGCTATTCCGTCGACGTCGATATCGCCGAACCGAATGCGCTTCAGCCCGGCCGTCACTACACACCCACAGGCATGTACACCTATGGAAAACCCGGAACCGTCGCCATGGTCGAGTTCGACGGCGGCGCCTTTCACCGTACCCAACCAATCACGCGCGAGCACGTGCAGGCGGTGCTTCGTCGCATCTCGTGCACGGATGTCACGCTGACGGCACTCCGCGTTGCCACGACATGGACCGATCGCGCCCATCAGGCGACTGCCTACCGCAACGGCCGGGTACTGCTCGCCGGCGATGCCGCGCACATCCATTCCCCGCTGGGTGGCCAGGGCCTGAATCTCGGCCTCGGCGACGCGATGAATCTTGGATGGAAGCTGGCCGGGACGATCCGCGGCGATGCGCCGGACGGCTTGCTGGATACCTACACGAGCGAGCGGCATCCGGTGGGAGCGAAGGTGCTGGACTGGTCGCGTGCACAGGTGGCGCTGATGCGGCCAAGCCGAAGTTCACGTGCGCTCGAGGCCATCATCCGTGACCTGATCGACACGCGTGACGGCGCGACGTATTTCGCCGAGCGCGTGTGGGGCGTGTCTCTTCGTCATGACCTTGGCGAGGCACATCCGCTCGCGGGTCGCAGTGCTCCCGATGTCGAGCTCGCCGATGGAACGCGGCTCGGTGAGCACCTGAGAACAGGCAAAGCCGTGCTGCTGGACTTCGACGCGCGCGCACCGCTCGAAGCCACGGCAAGTCGCTGGGCGAAGCGCGTCGCCTACGTTGCTGGCGACGCGAAGGACCGACTGGGCCTGAGCGCCCTCCTCGTGCGGCCCGATGGAATCGTGGCCTGGGCCGTTGAGGGTGACCCAGACCCCGCCGATCTCGTTCCGCGTCTGGCGCGATGGTTCGGCGAGCCTTGAGCCTGCATTACGCCGGCGCCTTGCCTATCTCCATATCACCCAGGACGATGGTCACCTTGTCGATCGTCCCGGTGTAACTGAAGGGAAGCGTATAGGTGAAGTCGATAGGCGAGCCGACATCGGTGCCGACATCCAGTCCCTCGCCTAACGAAAACTGGATGGGGATGGTGCGCTCGACGCGGCCGCCGGCGATCTTCGTGCCATTCGCCTTCACCGTGAACTCGCCGCCCTTGCCCATGCCACCGCCGTCGTAGCGGAAGTCGACCACCAACGTGGCCTTGCCTGCGGGCAGCGGCGTCTCGGCTGCGAACGTCGTGCGTTCGATGCTGAGGAAGTTGTAGACGAAGGTGGGCTTGCCGTCGCGCAGGTACAGGCCGTAGCCACCCTCGAGACCACCGTGGGTGACGATCATGCCGTTGGCGTCGTTCGCGGGCACGTCGATCTCCGCGGTAATCGTCCAGGAACGATTGCACATGCGTGGCGATGAACCGTCGGGAAGTCCGATGGTGCCCGGGTAGTAGGTAATTTCGTTGCGATGGCCCATCGGGCTCGGGCGCCCCATGAGCTCGGCGTTCATGCGGATGCTGCCGCGCCAGTCGAGCGGCAGGACGCTGTATTTAGATGCCTCGACCCACCACAGGTCCTGCAGTGCCCTGAGTCTGTCGGGATATCGATCGGCAAGGTTGTTCGCCTGCGAGAAGTCTTCGTCGACGTTGTAGAGCTCCCACACGGCTTTGTCGGGATCCCATTCCTGCCGGTTCGGATCCCACGGAATGAAAGACGGCGACGAAGCCATCCAGCCGTCGTGGTAGAGACCGCGGTTGCCACCCAACTCGAAATACTGGGTCGTTCGCGTCGCCGTCGCACCGGCGTCGTCGAACACCGTGGCGAAGCTGCGGCCTTCGATCGGCTTCTGCTGGATGCCGTTGAGTTCACTGGGTGCGGTGATGCCACACAGCTCGTAGAGCGTCGGCACGATGTCGATCGTGTGCAGGAACTGGTCGCGCAGTCCGCCCTTGTCGCGGATCTTTGCCGGCCAGGAGATGATCATGGGATTGCGCGTGCCACCGAAATGGCTGGCGACCTGCTTGGTCCACTGGAAAGGCGCGTTCATCGCATGCGCCCAGGCGGACGGGAAGTGGTTGAAGTGCTTGGGCCCGCCGAGCTCGTCGATGACCTTGATGTTGTCTTCCCACTTTTCCGAGAAACCATTGAAGAACAGGTTTTCGCACAGTGAGCCCTCGATGCCACCCTCGGCACTGGAACCGTTGTCGCCCGCGATATAGACGATGATGGTGTTGTCGGCGTTGGGAAGCGCCTTGCAGGCATCCACCACACGTCCCAGTTCGTGGTCGCAATGCGCGCCGTAGGCGGCGAACACTTCCATCATCCGGGCATAGAGACGCTTCTGATCGGCGTTGAGCGAATCCCATGCGGGAAGGCCCTTCGAGCGCACGGTCAGCTTCGTGTCCTTCGGCACGACACCGAGCTTCTTCTGCCGCTCTAGCGTCTGCTCGCGGTAGCTGTCCCAGCCGTTGTCGAACTGGCCCTTGAACTTCTCGAGCCATTCCTTCGGCGTGTGATGCGGCGCGTGCGTCGCGCCGGTCGCGACGTAGAGGAAATAGGGGCGATCCGGCGCGATGCTGCTCGCCTGCCGTACCCAGGCGATCGCCTTGTCCGCCAGGTCCACGGTCAGGTGGTAGTCCGGATCGGTGGATGCGGGAACGAGGTCGCGATTCTGGTAGAGGATGGGGTTCCAGTGGTTCATGTCGCCACCATTGAACCCGTAGAAGTAATCGAACCCGAGCCCATTCGCCCAGCGGTCGAAGGGTCCTACGGCGCTGGTCTCCCACGTGGGCGTATTGTGGTTCTTGCCGATCCACGCCGTCATATAACCGTTCTGCCGGAGCACTTCGCCGATCGTGCCGCAGCTGCGCGGGAGGATGCAGGTATACCCGTCGTATCCCGTCGCCAGTTCGGTGATGCCCGCGAATGACGTGGAATGGTGATTGCGGCCCGTGATCAGCGCCGCCCGGGTGGGGCTGCATAGTGCGGTGGTGTGAAAGCGGTTGAAGCGCAAACCCTCGGCGGCCAGCTTGTCCATGGTCGGCGAGGGAACCCCGCCACCAAAGGTGCTGAACTGGCCGAAGCCGGCATCGTCAATCAGCACCAGAAGGACGTTCGGTGCCCCCGCCGGTGCTGACACCGGCTTGGGGAACTGCGCCGGATCCGAGTCCAGGTAGGTGCGCCCTACCTCGCCCGGAAAGCGGAAGTCCGGCCGTGGTAGCACGTCAGGTGTGCCGGCGGGAGAGGGAGATTCAGCGGTTGTCTTCTTCGTCGTGACCATGCCTGGGTCCTCGGCCATCCCTTGCCACGGGATCGCACGGTTGGGGAACGTGTGTCAGTCAAAGGTGAGACGAGTGCGTTTGCTGCGCCACCGTAGTTATGCAGGGCGACTTGCGTAGAAATTCGTAGGCCTGTAACCAACCGAATCGCCGCGGCGAACTAGCCCTTATGAAGACATCATTTCTCTCCCGATTCGCGGTCGCGCCGCTGCCCGTACCGTCCGGCTGGTACGCCGTGCCTCTGCGGTTAATGGTCGGCCTTGGCTTCATGCAGCACGGGTATGCGAAGCTCGCTCGCGGGCCAGACGCCTTCATAGCGATTCTGCATGCGATGGGACTGCCCTTCGCGGACCTTCTGGGGTGGGCCACGATAGCGATCGAGGTCGTGGGTGGCCTGTTGATCGTGTTGGGCGCCTTCGTTCCCCTGGCGGCGCTACCCATGCTCGCCGTGCTGCTTGTCGCGACACTGACGGTGCATCTGCCGAACGGATTCAGCTCAATCAAGCTGCTTTCTTACGACGCGGCGGGCGCGCATTTCGGCCAGCCTGGCTATGAGACTGACTTGCTGTATGCGGCAGGCCTGCTGGCCCTGTGTTTTGGTGGGGCCGGCCCGTTGGCGCTGGACAGCTATTGGGTTTCGCGACGCGAGAAGGAACGGCTTCGAAACTGAGATCATGCCCCCCACCTGGGGCGCGCGCCCGTTCCCATGTCGCTGTATCAGGCGCAGCGCGCCTTCCCGTTATTAATTTATACAACGCAGGGGGGCTTGCGGAAAGCCCTGGTGCGTAGTTCAGCATCGCCACTCCTTCGACGCCTCATGAAGCGGGAGTAACGAGATGACTGAATCACAGACGTACTACCACGGCACGAAAGCCGACCTGGAAGCAGGTGATCTGATCGTGCCGGGCTATGCGTCCAACTTCGGAAGAAGGAAAGAGGCGGCGTTCGTTTACCTGACCGCCACCATGGATGCAGCCATCTGGGGAGCTGAGCTGGCCATCGGCACGGGGGGTGGCAGGATCTATGTCGTCGAACCGACCGGTCCCATCGAAGACGATCCGAATCTGACGGACAAGAAGTACCCCGGCAATATCACGAAGTCCTATCGCTCTCGCGATCCGTTTCGAGTGACCGGCGAAGTTCTTAACTGGACGGCCCATCCGCCCGAGACGCTCAAGGCAATGCAGGATCGCGTTGAGGAGCTCAGGCAGATGGGCGTCGAGGCGATCGAATAATCAGACCTGAGCCATGCCACCATCGACGGCGAGGTCGATGCCTGCGATGAAGCTGCTTTCTTCGGAGCCCAGGAACAGGGCGGCGGCAGCCACTTCCTCCGAACGCCCCATGCGGCCAAGCGGGATAACCGCCGCGAACGATGCGCGGATCTGGTCGGCACCCTCCTTGGTAGTGGCCTGGCTATCCATGATCGGCGTGTCGATCGGACCCGGACTCAAGGTATTGACACGGATACCGCGCTCCTTGAGCTCCAGTGTCCAGGTGCGGGAGAAGGAGCGGATGGCCGCCTTGGTCGCGCTGTAGGTACCGTATCCTGGGATCGCCTTGGTCGAAGCGACCGAGGCGACGAGGACGATGGAACCACCCCGACCCATCAACGGAAGCGCCTTCTGCACGGTGAAGTACAGACCCTTGGTGTTGATATCGAAGGTCTTGTCGTAGTGTGCCTCGTCCGAATCATCGATGGTTTTCGGGTCGACGATGCCGGAGTTGGCAACGAGGACGTCGACGCGACCCTTCTCTTTCTTCACCTGGGCGTACAGCCGATCCAGATCTTCGAGTTTCGAGACGTCGCCCTGGACGGCGTTGGCGTTGCTGCCGATCAGCGCCACCGCCTTGTCCAGCTCCGCCTGGCGACGACCGGTGATGTAAACGAAGGCGCCTTCGGCAACATAGCGCTGCGCGATGGCCAGGCCAATGCCGCTGCTGCCACCGGTAATCACGGCGACCTTATTTTTAAGGTAAGACATGTCAATTCTCCACAGGACGTTGAGGTCCGCGCTGGTTGCCAGCGTGGTCGCACGTAGATGCGCCCCACAAAGGTGTGGACGTCCCATGGGGTTGAACAGTGGAAGTTATCGACTAGTAACTATTCGCCGGCGTCACACCCGGTCACTGGTCCTTCCCTCACCGCACGCGCAGGTGTGGATGCTCCGCCAGCTTTTCCGCCACGAAGTCCACGAAGACCTGGACCCTCGAAGGCAGGCGTTTGCTACTGGCGTGCAGGGCATTGATGGGCAAGGTTCCGGGCTCGAACTGATGCAGGACCTGCGTCAGCGTGCCGGCGCTTATCTGGTCATGGAATAGCCAGCTGGCGTTGTGGGCGACGCCAAGCCCCTCCATCACGGCCGCGCGTATGTATTCCGCGTCGTTGCTCAGGACCCGTGGGGCGGGAACGATCGCAAGCTCCTTGCCCTCATCACGGAATGTCCAGGGACGGGGCGCGCCTTGAAAGGTGAATACAACTGCGGGCATGCCGGCAAGATCGGTCGGGTGTTCAGGCGTTCCATGCGCCTGAAAGAACGCCGGGGTGGCGACGGTGGCGAATTCGATCGCCCCGATGCGTTTCGCAATGAGTGTCGAGTCAACCAGGTTGCCGATACGAATGGCCACGTCCACCACGTTCTCGATCAGGTTGGCGAAACGCTCGGAGATATCGAACTCAACGCATACTCCTGGATATCGGGCAAAGAACTCGGCGAGATGGGGAAGAATGTAGATGCGCCCGAAAGCCGGCGATATCGCAACACGAATGCGACCCACCGGTGTTTCCTGGCCCGCCGCGACGCTCTGCTCGGCCTCCTCGAGGTCGGCAATAAGGCGGACCGAAGCATCATAGAAGGCCCGCCCCGCGTCCGAGAGGTTGAAGCCACGGGGCGTCCGACGAAGAAGCTGCACCCCTAGCCTCTTCTCGAGTTGTGACATCTGCTTGCTGACCGTCGACTGGCTCACACCAGCGGAGCGTGCCGCCTTGGAAAAGCTTTTCGTGGTGACGACCAGTACGTACAACTGCATCGCTTCGATCCGGTCCATCCGGAGCTCCTGGTCTATCGGGGTGCGCGTGTTGGCGGAACGCTCGTTATACGCCACTAGCGCTGTCCTGCCGTCGACGAGTCACGGCGGGCGCATAATCGGGGATTGTCTATCGAGGATCGGGTTCCATGGCATCTGAAGATTCGCAGCGCATCGTTATCGCCGGCGGCGGCATCGCGGGCCTGGCAACCTGGCGCGCCCTGAAACAACAAGGCATCGACTCTCTGGTCGTCGAGCGCAGGCCGGTGGCGGCCGATGGCGGTCTCGCCATCAATCTTCCCGGGAACGCCATCGCCGCGCTCGCACAGCTCGGCCTGGCCGGCGAGATCGAACGCCTGGGCCACCCGGTGCGCAAGCGCGAGTACCGCGCGCAGGACGACCGACTCCTCGCAACCATCGACGAGGATGCGTTCTGGGGTGAGGCCATGCGTCCACGCGCGGTCCGCCGTTCCGATCTCATGGCGATGCTCGGCGCCGGCCTGGATGCATCCGCTCACAGGGCAGATCGCTCCATCGCGGCTGTTCATCAGGATGCTGCCGCCGCCCATATTCGCCTGGACAACGGCGAAGCGTTGTCCGCAACCCTGCTGGTGGGCGCGGACGGCGTCCGTTCCACCGTGCGACAGGCGGTCATGGCCACGTCGCAGACCTCCGCCGCCCGCCTCGCTTCCGCCAGCTGGCGTTTCATGGCGCCCAATCCCGGTGTCGATGGCTGGACCTTGTGGACCGGCAAGCGCGGCATGATCCTGCTGCTTCCCGTCGACGATGCGACGGTCTACGGCTGGGTTGCCCTGGACTCGCCCGATGTCGCCTTCGACGACCTGAAGCATCTGGACCAGGTGTTCCGTGATTTCCCTGAGCGCGCCCGTAAAGCGCTCTCCTGGGCGCTCGCTCACCCCGAATCGCTCTACCACTCGCCGATCGAGGAAGTGCGACTGGCCCAATGGAGTGAGGGTCGAGTCGTTCTTGTCGGCGATGCGGCGCATGCCACCGCACCGGTGTGGGCCGAGGGCGCTGCATTGGCCATGGAGGATGCCCTCGTGCTCGCCAGCATCGTCGCCGGAACCGATGAGGTCACGACCATCGGCCGCCGTTTCGAACAGGCCCGCCAGGTGCGGGTCGCACATGTGCAAGCCGCAACCGATCGTCTATCGAAGGCGGCGCGCCTTCCCTACGGCCTTCGTCGCCTGATCATGCCGTTCATCGTCCCGCGCAGTTATCGGGCCACTTACTCGGCGCTTAAGCCGTAGTCGATGTACTAGTCCGTGCGCTGTATCGCTGGTGTCTTCCATTGGCCAGCGAGCAGCGCCGGTTTCGGCCAGTAGTAGCGCATGAACGTCACGAAGGGCCCCTTGGGCGCTGGAAGCCAGTTCGCTTCCTTGTCCTTCCCGGGGGAGTCCGACTGGATATAGATGGTCACGCCGCCGTCGGTATCTGTCTTCATCTGCGGCAGCATCGGTGAATTGATCAGGTAACGGTCGATCGGGTTCTTCACCAGCAACTGTTTCGGCAGGTCGTACATGGTGATCGACCAGAATGCGTTGACCGGTGGTTGCTCGCCCTTCGCAAAGTGAAGGGTGTACTTGTGTTTGCTGCCGTCCAGGGGCTCGCCCTGGGCATCGTGATCGAGAATGGGATAGAGCGCTTCGTCGCGGGAGTTCGCGCCGATACCTACCTGCGTACCCGTAGCGCGCGTGACATAGTCGTTCTTCAGGAAGGCGCGGTCACCAAAAAGCTCGTCCGTTCTTCCGTGCAGCGAAGCGCGCTTCTCGTCGATCTGTTTCTGGCCGTCGAGCATGCCTTGCTCGAGCGCCTCCTTAAGCTCAGGAGAGAGGGTGGATGCATTGAAGGGCTTGCCCGGCTCGATGCCGATCTCGGCGAAGCGCTCGCGCAAGACCGCTTCGCTAGCGTGTGGGGGCTGGGCGAACTGGAGCAGGAACGCGAGTTCGTTGAAAAACGCCAACGAGGTCCGCTCTTCGGTTGGCGGGATGGGCTTGACCCAATCGACCGCGGGCGCGGCCGGTGGCGCAGGCGTGCCTTCGAAGGTCGACAGCGGCTGCACCTTGTAGCCCGCCTGGATCTTCTTAACGTTGTCGAGATCGGCGGGGTTGAACAACTGGGTGCGTCCGACAACGCTCAACAAGCTGGTCTCCGAAGGGATGACCTTGCTGATGCCCTTGGGTGCTTCGCCCTTCCAGCCGGGTCCGGTGATGAGGTAATTGCCGCCGTCGTTGCCGGTGGTACGCGAGCCGATATACGCAAAGTTGAACGTGTACAGATCCATCAACTGGAACACGAAGTAGCGATTGGCCTCCATCTTCGGCACGGTGATAACCACCGGTTCGCTGCGCAGATCGAGACCGGCAAACGTATAGGGCGTGTCCGAGTTCGGCGTTACGAAGGCCGTGTCGTCCGGCGTGAAGACGCGTGCGATGTTGAGCACCGAATTGAACGGCCCCTTGTACTGCGGATTGCCCTTGTCGACGCTATAGGCGTACATCACGCGGTAAGTGTCGACCATCGGCAGGCCGTAGACATAGGCATCGCGTGCGATGACACGCGCCTCGGCTTCGGAAACCCCGGCGCGCGCGTCCGATGCCCCCAGCGCCATCGTCGCGACCAGGACCGCGACGCTTCCAAATGTGGCGTTCGACACGAGATTCTCCTGGGCGACAGTTCGTCTCAGCTTCGAGACACGTCGACCCAGGGACAAGCGATGAACTACGTGCGCCGCCTAGGTAGATTTGCGTAGTGCAACAGCGAGCAGCGTTCATTTGACGCCAGCCACCACCAGGTACAGCCCGATGATCACCCCCGTCGCCAGCAGATTGGCTACTGACGCTCTGACAGCAGCGCGCCACCATGACATCTTCAGGATCCGTGTGTAGATTGCCGTCTGCGCCCACGCATACCAAAGGCAGCTGAGCAGCAGCGGGGCAGCGCCTGCCAGGATCCAGTCTCCGTGGGCGAAGCTCATGATGGTCGACGCGAACGCCAGGCCAAGTGCGAATGGCGCCAGCAGATAGCAGTGGATGTAGAAAGGCTTGCGTAGCGAATCGCGGTTTGTCGGCTGACGCTGATGCCTCAGCATGCTCATCGCACCGAACAGCCCGAAGAGACAGAAAACAACGCTGCGTGTCGCGATTGTCGCCTGCTCGGAGGAGAAGAGTTCCTTACCGAGGACCGTATCGATCGTCATCGTACGGTGGCGCGTCCCCAGCTCGATGATATGCGCCAGCACGATGGTCAGGATCAGCATCAACGGCGGGCTTACCATCTCGGTGAACTGCTTGTCGCGCTCCTGTTTCAGCTGTTCGCCTGTGTAGACCGCAACGGCCACGGGATGTCGAAGTGTTCTCCACAGGGCGCGTGGATAGAAGATCAGCCAACCCATGATCTCGTAGAGAAACTCTTCGAGCGATTGCAGAATGCGCATGAAGTCCATCGGACACCTTCGCCTGGCTTGCCGGAGCGCTAGCGCCCACTCTACCGTCATCCCGGTGTCAGGAGATGAAAGCGGCCGAAGTGGTCATGTCGCCTTAACTTCACCGCCATCCATACGGATAGTCGACCCCGTCATCCACTTCGCCACGGGTGAGACCAGGAAGGCCATCAGCTCGGCGATCTCTTCCGGCTCGCCATAGCGACCGATCCCGGCTTCGCGCGGAAACTGCTCCGTCGCCTCTTCCACCGTCATCCCGTGCAGCGGCGCCCAGTGCTCCAGATAGGAGCGACGCCGACCGGTCATCACGGCACCCGGCAACACGCTGTTGACCTGGACACCGTCAGCAATGCCGCGATCCGAGAATGCCTTGGCGAGGGCGACAATAGCGGCATTTATGGTGGCGACTGCCGCGTACGGGGCCTTCGGCGTTACTGCCGAGTTGCCGGATATCAGTACGACAGAGCCTCCGCTCTCCTTCAGCGCCGGCCACGCTTCGATCGTGAGGCGACGGGCCCCGTGAAGCTTGAGCGCCATACCGGCATCCCATTGCTCATCGGTCATCTCGAACAGATCGATCTGCGGAACAGCGCCGGCGATATTCAGGAGTGCGTCGATGCGGCCAAAGGTTGCCAGCGTCCGCTCGACGACCGTTCTTGCCGATGCCTTCTCGCCCAGATCGATGTCGACGACGAGGGCCGCTGCGCCCGATTGGCGAATGGTTTCTGCCGTTGCCTCGAGCTTTTCCCTATTGCGGGCGACGAGCACGACGGCAGAAAAATCTCGCGCGAGACGAAGCGCCGTAGAGCGACCGATACCCTGGCTGGCTCCCGTGACGATCGCTACGGACTTTGACATGGGATCTCTCCGGGTATCACTTCACGCAGCGCCTCGAGGATCAGCGCCACGACTGCCTCCGGCGCCGTGAGGCTGGGCGTGTGATCGACGGGCAATGCCCGCACGTGGGCGCCCATGCGTTCGGCCATGAAGCGCTGGATGGGCTCGATGATCATGCGGTCCTGCTCGGCGAGCAGATACCAGGTCGGGATGTCCTTCCACAGGGGGCGACCGACAGGTGCCGTGATGCAGGCGGGCGAGATCGGGCGCTGGGTCGCCGATGACAGTGCCTGGTCTTCCTGCGATGCGTTCTGCGCGAATGCCGACGCGAATGCCTCGTCCGGCAACCAGATCAAGCCGTGGCTATCCGGCGCGAGCTTCGGCGCCAGCGGGTGCGGTTCGTTGCGATAGAACACGTCCGCTACGGTTTCACCTTCATCGGGCGCGAGAGCGGCGACGTAGACAAGGGCCTTTACCTTGGGACTGCTTACGGAACCGATCACGGCGCCGGCATACGCGTGCCCCACGAGGACAACAGGGCCGTCGACGCGCTCGAGACTGCGCTCAACTGCGCTCACGTCGTCCGAGAGGCTCGTCAGCGGAACAGGCGCTGAAACCGCCTCGATGCTTGCGTTGCTCAAAAGGGCGATGACCTTGGCCCAGCTTGAGCCATCGGCCCACGCGCCGGGAACGAGAACGACCTGGGTGTTTTGCCTGGACATGGGAGTTCCTCCGGTGCCTTGCGAGACGATGATGATGTAACCATATTGAGTGACGTAGAAAGGTTATTCTTGTCTATGTAACTTGTCAACGCCAATTAAGACGGTTACCTTGACCTCGCCAATCGAGAGATCCCATGTCAGCACCGACCCCCGCGATGTTTATTGCCGATGCCACCGGCCTGGATTTCCTCAACTCCATAGCCACGCCCGTGAACGCCACTGTCGACTGGATCGACAACGGTGAAGGATTGCTTGACTGGCTTGAACAGGCTGGTCTGGTGCCGTCCGACGTACTGGCAGCCATGCGAGGCGGCGCGATGCCAGGCGAACTCGATGCTCTGGCAGGACAGGCTCGTGATCTGCGCGAGTGGTTCCGGGGCTTTGTCCTCGCGAACAAGGGCCAGGCACTGACCGCCGCAAGCCTTCATCAGCTGGATCGACTCAATGCGCTGCTCGCCCGGGATGAAGGCTTCGGACGCGTCGTCGCCCGGGAGTCGGGCGTTATAGGCTTTGAAAGGGTGCGCCGCTGGACGTCGCCGGAATCGCTACTGCTTCCCGTCGGCGAGGCGATGGCGAAGCTGGTGTCCGAAGAAGACTTCTCGTACGTAAAAGCCTGCGAAGGCCCCACATGCACCCTGTTGTTTGCCGATCACACGCGGGGCCACGTGCGCCGCTGGTGCAGCATGTCGGCGTGCGGCAATCGGGCCAAGCAACTCGCTCATCGACAGCGAGCGCGGGTGACCTGATAAGACGGTTGCTGAAGCCGGCTCAGTGTTCGCTTCGACCGGCGTCCTGAGCCTGGGTCACCAGAACCGACACGTCACTAGTCGTTAGTACCTTCAACTCCGCGAATGCCAGATCCGACGCGTGTCGATCACCGTTTCCCTCGCCATTCAACTTCATGCCGCCGTCCGGCGTCACTAAAAAAATGAAGTAGAACGGCGCCGCCGGATTACCCTCCTGCGTGACAACGACGAGTGATCGGGAATCGTCGCATGCGTAGAGGAGCCATTCGCTCCCGCCATAGGTCTTCTTCAATGGACCGCTGGTGCAGGAGAGCTTGGGTTTGGCCGGTTGGTCCGATGTCGTCGGCGCGTCGGTGGCGTATGAGGCGCCCGCAATGAGGAAAAGAACTGCCAGGAAAGCGTATTGCGCGAAATCTTTCACCGTTCGACCGCCTGTTCGGAGTTCCGGGACGTGCGCTCCTGGCGAAGCAGCCAGCGAGCGATCGGGTAGGCGCAGCGCACAAAGAATCCAGCGAGAACGATCTGCAGGATATTGATCGCGACGCTTAGCTTTCCACCACTTCCGAGCCATCTGAAGGCGGACTCGCCGCTCTCCGAGGCAAACGCCACGGCGTTGATCCAGAGCCTGATCAGGGGAAGGAGTGCTTCCTTTAGCCACCACAAGCCCATGAGCATGCAGCCAACGGCCAGCAGGTCGGCAGTCGAAGGCGTCACGTTCTCCATCTTTCCGAGGCCGGAGACAAGCCACCGTGAAAGCGGGCCACTCATGACCCAGACGACCGCGGCCATCGCCACGAACAGCGCGACAAGAGACAGGCCCAGCAAGGACGGATTCCCCCACTCAGCGGTCATCCTCTTCAATGCCTGCGCCGTCCAGAAAAGCTGGAATGCCGCCAGGCACAGCCAGAGGGCGAACAACCTCAAACCGACTGCAACGATCTGTCTTGCCGTCACGCCCTTTCCCCTGAGGCCGATCCCCGCAGATCCTGCTGCGCTTTCATGATCACGTTCAATGCCGACATCTCTCCCTCCCCCGTTGCGCCGTGCTGCCCAGACGCGTCCATGGGCGGAGCTTGCCGACGCCTGGGTCAATTCGCAAGCGACGTGCCGATTCGTAAGAACTTGCCAGCCATAAGAGAATCGATTGGTGCCTCTATGGAACCAGTCCGGTGCAGCCGCAGGACCTACTGGCCGCGCGACGGCGCACGTAGCATCGACTGGCACGCTGAGCGAGGTAGATATGAACATCCTGGTTGTCGGTGGTTACGGCCTGGTCGGCAGGAACGTTGTCGCGCGGCTGCGCTCAGCGGGACACGTGACCACTGCCGTCTCGCGCTCGACAGGTGTCGACCTGACGACCGGCAAGGGGCTGGCGCAGGCATTGAGCGGCGTAGACGTCGTCGTCGATGTCAGCAACGCGTCTTCGTTCAATGACATTTCCGCGTTCGAGTTCTTCAAGGTCGCCATCGAGAACCTCCTGATGGCGGAGGCCGAGGCGGGTGTGGGCCACCACGTTTCGCTCTCGGTGGTCGGGACCGGCCTGATCGACGACAGTCACTACCTGCGCGGCAAGGCACTGCAGGAAGAACTCATCCAGCGCTCGGGCATTCCATTTACCGTCGTCCAGGCGACCCAGTTCTATGAGTTCCTGGTCGACATCGTCAGCTCGGCCATTCGCGACCAGACCGTACGACTGTCTTCGGCCTTCATCCAGCCTGTCGCGTCAGACGATGTCGCAGCGGTCATCGCCCATGCGGCGGTGTCGCCAGCTGTCAACGGATCGATCCAGGTGGCCGGTCCCAACCGCGAGCGTCTGTTCGAGATCGTGCAACGGTTCCTTCTCGATATCGAGGCACCTTGTGAGGTGATCCTCGATGCGGATGCGCCGTACTTCGGCGCGGTGCTGAGTGAACGCGTCCTGCTGCCGCGAGCGGACGCACGCCTGGGCGCGCGCTGCTTCCAGGAATGGCTCGACCAGTCGGAGTATGCGCGCGTCGGCTGGTAGCCGTCCTAACCGCAGCACGAGCGGGAACGCGGCTCACGGTATTCGTCGTGGCGCTGCCACCACGCCCCGGTCTCATTGCGACCGTTGGGTGCGCGGTCTAGCCACTGATACATGCCCCACACCCCATCCAATCCGCGCGCGTACGTCGAGTACGCGTGGTAAACCACGCCATCTTCGAACACAAACGTGCTCAGGCCAGGTCGGTCGCACGTATACGTGGCAGCGTCGGTTCCGCAGGTGGCCGCGAATTGGGCGACCGGCTCCGGAACCGTCGTGGCGTCCATCGGATGCGTGCCACGCTGGTAGTTGTATTCGATATCGCCGTTACGCTGCTGCGCTTCGGTCACCGCCACGTTGAAGTCGAAGTTGAAATCGTCACCGCCGGACGAGGCCCACGGGAAGGTCCAGCCCATGCGCTTCCTGTACGCCTGGAGCTTTGCCAACGGTGCCCGCGACACGGCAACCAGAGACACATCGTGGTTGGCCAGATGGACGGCGATGCCGTTGAAGCCATCCGCTATCGCCGAGCATGAGGGGCAACCGGCGGCATAGTCGGGCCCGAACATGAAGTGATAGACGAGAAGCTGGGAGCGGCCGGCAAACAGGTCAGTCAGGGAGCGCGTGCCCTCGTCGGTGTCGAAGCGATAGGCCTTCTCCACCGGTACCCACGGTAGCGCCTGCCGCTGCCTTGCGACGGCATCACTGCGCCGGGTCAGCGCCTTCTCCTCTTCCAGCAATGCCAGCCGCGCCTTTAGCCACGTTTCATGGGTTCCAACGGTATGGCTGGTCATCGCTGCGGTCTCCTCGGGGTCGTGCGCTAGAGTAGGTCCGACTCGTTCGGGATGGGGAGTGACAAGCGTGGCGGGATTCCGATGGACTCGCTGATCACGGCCGCGGCGCGTGCGCTCGCCGGGGGCGATCCCCTTGGCGCCTTGAACCGGGTCGCCTTGCGCGACGATGCGCCTGCCCTGGCCTTGCGCGGTATCGCCATGGCGCAGCTCGGCGACTTTGCCCGGGCATCCGCGCTTGTACGGCGAGCTGCGCGCGCCTTCGGAGCGAAAGAGCCTGTCGCCCGCGCCCGATGCATCGTGGCCGAAGCGGAGATCGCCCTTGCCTCCCGCAACCTCGGCTGGCCGACAAAGGCACTCGATGTTGCACGAGTCACGCTCGAAGCGCGCGGCGACCGCGTCAATGCCGCGCATGCGCGCTACCTGGAGAGCCGGCGAGCGCTGCTGATCGGACGCGTCGACGAAGCGGATGGCGCTCTCGCCACGCTCGATGTTGCGTCCCTGCCACCCGCCTTGATGGCGGCTTGCCAACTGGTCGCAGCGGGCATTGCCATGCATCGCGTGCGGGCGAGTGATGCGCGCGCCGCGCTTTCGCACGCACGCGACGCTGCGCGAGCGGCCGGTATTCCTGCTCTCATCGCTGAAGTCGAGAGTGCGTCGATCACCCTCGATTCGCCGGTGGCACGTCTGCTTGCGCGAGACAAGGAGCTGTCGCTTCGTCTCGATGACGTCGAAGCGCTACTGGTGTCTCGTGCCCTCATCGTGGACGCGTGCCGCAACGTCGCGCGACATGCAGGCACCGTCGCATCGTTCGCGACTCGCCCTGTCTTGTTCGCCCTCGTACGGGCCATGGCGCAAGCGTGGCCGGCCGATGTGTCCAGGGAAACACTGATTGCCGGTGTGTTTCGCACGAAGCATCCCGACGAGTCGCATCGCGCACGGCTACGCGTCGAAATGGGGCGACTGCGCGACCTGTTGCGACCACTGGCCGATGTACAGGCGACCAAATGCGGCTTCGTGCTGATCCCGCGCGACACGGACGAGGTGGTGGTGCTCGCCCGTCCCATCGACGAGGTCCACGCCACCCTGCTCGCCTTTCTGGCCGATGGTGAGGCCTGGTCGAGCTCCGCTCTCGCGCTGGCTCTCGGCGCCAGCCAACGCAGCGTGCAACGCGGTCTGGAGTCACTTTCCGCAGCGGGAAAAGTGCAGTCGTTCGGCGGCGGGCGGGCGCGCCGATGGATAGCGCCGGCTCTCCCCGGATTCGCGACGACGTTGTTACTCACCACCCCGCTGCCCGGTGATTAGGATGAGGCCATGAAAACAAAAGCAGCTCAGGTTTTACGCGAGTACGGTCCCTTCCCGGGTGTCGACAAGGTGGCTGGCGTGACGTTCGATGGCGAGCACGTATGGCTCGCTTCCGGAGGCCAGTTGCGAGCCCTCGACCCGGAAAGCGGTGAGATCGTGCGGTCGATCGACGTGGCCGCCCACGCGGGCACAGCCTTCGACGGCACACACCTGTTCCAGCTTGCCGAGGATCGCATCCAGAAGGTCGATCCGAAGACGGGGCAGGTGCTGGCCATCATCCCGGCGCCCGGCAACGGTGGCGACTCCGGCATGGCATGGGCCGAAGGAACGTTGTGGGTGGGCGAATACCGGAACCGGAAGATCCATCAGATCGACCCCGAGACGGGCCGGATCCTTCGCAGCATCGACTCCAACCGCTTCGTCACGGGCGTCACCTGGGTCGATGGCGAGCTATGGCACGCCACCTGGGAAGATGACGCCAGCGAACTGCGCCATATCGATCCTCAATCCGGCGAGGTGATCGAGAGCCTGGCCATGCCGACGGGTGCCGGCGTATCCGGACTCGAATCCGACGGGAAGGATCGGTTCTTCTGTGGTGGTGGTGACAGTGGCAAGGTCAGGGCAGTGAGGCGCGCGCGGTAACCTCGAAGGTCACGAGTCGACGCTACGCATCGCCCTCCAGCTCGGCAGCGATGAAGTCAACGAAGGTGCGCGCCGCCATGCGGGTGGCGCGCCCCAAGGGAAAATACGCATGGACAGGCAGGTCCGCCATCCTCCATTCGGGAAGAAGCTGGGTGAGTGCTCCGCTATCGAAGTCCCGGCGACACGCCCATGAGGTCGTCGAGGTAATGCCAAGGCCGCCCACGGCCGCAGCGAGCGCACCTTCGGTATCGTTGGTCGATAGATTCGGTTCCACGTCGACCGAGATCGACTCGCTATCGCGCTCGAAGTGCCACGAGCTGACGTGCATGCCGGCCGGCCCGCGAACGATGCGATGGCCCGGAATATCCTCGGGACGGCCCGGCGTTCCGCAGCGCGCCAGGTAGGTCGGTGAGGCGACGATGACGCGATGCATTGTCCCGATCAGTCGGGCGGTGCCACCGGAGTCGGGGAGGGGCCCCACGCGAATGCCGACATCTACCGCCTCGCGGACCATGTCCTGACGCTTGTCGTCGAGAAGCAGCTCCACCTGGAGCATCGGATGGCGCTCCGTGAAGATGGACAGCCGCGGTATGACCACCCGGATGGCCAGCGTGGACGGCATGCCCACGCGGAGCACGCCACGCAACTCACCCGTCTCGCGCACACTGTTCTCGGCATCCTCGATGGCCGCAAGGATCGGCTCCATGCGCGCAAGAAACTCCAGGCCGGCCTCGGTGGGGACCACGGCGCGGGTGGTGCGCGACAGCAGGCGCGCGCCGAGGCTGGCCTCCAGCTCGGCCACCATGCGCGACACCTGCGACTGGGCCAGTCCGCTCTCACGGGCGGCCGCGGAAAAGCTGCCGAGCCGGGCGACGCGGGTGTAGAGCCGGAACGTGAGGATGTCCTTCAAGGTGCCCCCGGCATTCATGCGCAGCCAGCATGGATGCTAGCGGGGACGTGCCAGCTATGCCAGTTCGGTATAGGGCCCGTCGGGGCAGGAGACGCAATTTCGGCAACCGCCTTCCTGCACCGCCAGACCGCTCTTTCCTAGGAAGAAGAGGTAGCTGCGGACGAGCGTGCTTCTGTCGCGGGACATCGCCTACTATCACACGATGAATACACCGCTCGTGGCTCCCAGGAAAGATACGAACCAAGGCAGCCTTGCCGTCGTCGGCATGGGCATGACCCTGGGTTCCCACCTCACCCCGCTGGCCCGCAGCCACATAGAACAGGCCGATGTCATCTTTGCCGGCCTCTCGGACAACATCGTCGAGCAGTGGCTGGAACGCATGCATCCGGACGTGCGCAGCCTGCAACCGTACTACCAGGAAGGTAAGTCGCGCCGGAAGACCTACGAGGAATGGGTCGACCTGATGATGACCGAGGTCCGGGCGGGCAAGCGCGTGTGTGGCGTGTTCTACGGTCACCCTGGAATCTTTGCCTGGTCGCCGCACAAGGTCATCGAGGTCGCGCGCGCCGAGGGCTTCCAGGCACATATGGAACCGGGTGTTTCGGCCGAGGACTGCTTGTATGCCGATCTGGGTATCGACCCGGGAACCGTCGGCTGCCAGCACTACGAAGCCGGTCAGTTGCTGTTTTACGAACGTCGCGTCGATCCCAGCGCCTATCTGGTGCTGTGGCAGGTCGGCCTCGTCGGCGATCGTTCGCTGGCCCGTTTCACGACTGGCGGCGCATATCGCCAGGTCCTGGTCGACGTGCTGAGCCAGGACTACCCGCTGGATCACGAGATCATCCTCTACCGCGCGGCCACATTACCCATCCAGCAGCCGCGCATCCGCCGTATCGCCCTGCGCGACCTGCCCCATGTCGACGTGCCCACCGAAGAGACGGTGGTCTTGCCGCCAGCCGCACCGCTGAAGGCAAACATGGCGATTCGCGAGCGGCTGGCCGCGCTCGACAAGCTGGAAAAGGAAGCATCGCTGGCGTAAGCCAGATCATCCCTCTATCGCGCCCACAACCACAGGAAGGGTAAGCACATGCTGGATACCATCGATATGCTGGAAGCGATCGGTAGCGACGCCTCGCTGCGCCATGCGACGCCGAACGAACTAAGCGCATTCCTCGAACGAGAGCACGCTTCGCCGGCACTCACTTCCGCTGCCGCTTCCGGCGACAGCTCAGAGCTCTTTGCAGAGCTGGGGTACACCGTCATGCACGTACCGCAGGTCTCACAGTATTTCTTCGGGACCACATCCTGAGATCTTCGTAATCGCGTTTTCATAGCCACAACAAACAGGGGACTACATGTCACACACGATTGAACTACTCGAGGCCATTGGCCGCGACGCGTCGCTACGCCACGCTTCGTCCGAAGAGCTTGCACGCGTTCTCCAGCAGGCAAAGGCCTCCGAGGCCCTCACGGCGGCGGTAGCCTCCGGCGACCGTTCGCTGCTTGCCGTGGAGCTGGGCAATAAGATCAATGACGTGCCCCAGGCCACTCAGAGCCCGGGCTATGAGGAAAATGAGCCCAATCGCGAGACCGACAAGTCGGACGCGCCTCCGGCGACGGATGACGGGAAGTCGTCCACCGAATCATCGACCAAATAGTGATGGCGGGGCTGCCAAGCCGCATCCGGGCCAGGACCGCTATCGCGGTCCTGGCCCTTTGCTGGCTTGTGCAGCCCTCTCTCGCGAACGCAGACATCGACCACACCCGATTCCTGGACGACACCGAAAGCCTGCGTACAAAGGACCATCCACAGTTTGTCCAGCGCCTGCATCAGATCCATTCTGAATCGAGCAGCCTGACCACTGCCGATCAATGGCGCCTGCGTTACCTCGACGCATGGGAAGCGATGTTCGAGGGCGAGTACTCGAAGTCGGAGGTCCAGTTCGACGACATCATCAAGCATTCCGGCGACACCACCCTTGTTACAAAGGCATCGGCGCTCCTTCTCAGCAACCTGGCGTTCAATCGCCGCTATGAGGAGGCGTTCGCGCTGGCTAATCGCCTGGCGACGACGCTTCCCACGGTGACCGATCCGTTAGCGCGAGCCACGCTGCTTACCAATCTGTCCCAGATGATGAATTTTGCGGGCCAACCCGACCTCGCCTTCAAATACGCCGACATGGCCGAGAACGCGGTCCCCCCGGGCGAAACCGCATGCCGGGCCGTCTGGTACAAGGCGGCCGCGCTCTTCAGCGGAAAGCGCCTGAAATCGTCGAGCCCTGAGTTGCGGTTGGCTGTCGATACCTGCGCCGCTGGGCGGGAGAAGGTGACCACCGACAGTGCCCTGCTCCTCATGGGAACCCTCTTACTCGAAGAAGGACAACCCCAGAAGGCCATGGCTCTGCTGGATCGCATCGAGCCGAGCATTCGCATCAACCACTATTTTCCCAACGAGTTGTCCGCGCAGCTACAGCGTGCCCAGGCCTATGAAAAGCTGGGAAATGACAGCGAGGCGAAGAAGGCGGCCCTGGCTCTTGTGGCCATGAACGGTCCCAACGACATCAGCGATTGGCTCAGGGAGGCCTATGAAATTCTCTACCGGGTAGAGAAGCGCAAGGGAAATGCCGTCACCGCTCTGTCGTACTACGAACACTTTGTGGCTCAGGACAAGGGCTATCTCAATGATGTCGGCGTCAGAAGCCTGGCCTATCAGGTAAGTCAGCAACATCAGATGGTGCAGACTCTCGCAACGGAGGGCCTGAGCAGACAGAACCGCATCCTCCGTTTGCAACAGGCGCTCGACGCGAACACGGTGGCTACGGGCCGGCTCTACATCGCACTGCTCCTGGTGGTCCTGGCATCCATCGGACTGCTGTTGTTCCGGGTGAAGCGTTCGCAACTTCGCTTCAAGAGGATGTCCTCGCTGGACGGCCTGACCGGCATCCTGAATCACCAGCATTTCATGAGCGGGGCCGAGCGGATGCTGCGTGTTCAGGAGAAGAAGGTTGGCAGCGCCTGCCTCATCTCCATCGACCTCGACCACTTCAAGCAGGTCAACGACACGCATGGCCATGCCATGGGTGACATCGTGCTCCAGTACACCGTGGCCGTTCTCCAGGAGCACCTGCGCCCGAGCGACCTGTTCGGCCGCCTGGGCGGCGAAGAGTTCGGCATCCTCCTCGCCGGTTGCTCGAGCAGCCAGGCGGTAGCGACAGCCCAACGCCTGCGCGTCGCGATCGAAGCGAGTCCGGTCACGGACGACGGCCGTATCGTCCCGCTCTCGGTCAGCGTCGGCGTCGCCTCCACCGACAGGTGCGGATACGTTCTGGCGCGTCTGTGCCGCGAGGCAGACACGGCGCTGTACCGGGCCAAGCGCGCCGGCCGCAATCGTGTTGTCACCGATGCCGAGAACGACACGCTCACCGCGGCTTGAGTCGTGCTAGAGCTTGCTGTGCTCCACCTGCCGCTCGCGTTGCATCAATGTCCATTCCGCGTGCTCCGTCAGGGCGGCATCGCCCAGTGACAGAAGAATGGCCCGCTGTTGGGCGGGATCCTGCGTGCCATCCAGGGCCGTTCGCGCGCTGGCGAAGATGCGTTGCATGAAGCGGTACTGCCGGATCAATTCCCGGTCCGCCTTGCGGTAGGAGTACGCCTCGCGCACCGCCGCGATGATCGATAGCACGGCCATGAGGGTGACCAGGGTCACCTTGGCTTCCTCATCGAGCTTCAGGGCGAAGGCGGCCAGGAAGACGCTGATGGTGACGCCACCCCACAGGCTCACACGCCCGATGGTTTCGGTGATGTGGTGCACGCCGCTACGTTCGGCGCTCTTGCGCTCGTAGTAATTGAGCTGGCCCGACTTGCCCGATTCACCCACCCACTCGGCGATGACCTCCGCGAGCGCGGCCGTGGTCGGCGCTTCGGGATGCGTCGACGGATAGAGGCTGGCCGCGCGCATGACGTTGCGTATCCAGCCCAGTTCGATGTTCTGCTTCTGCAGGAAGTTATCGTGTGCGAACTCGTGGTCCGCGCTGGCGACGATACCGGCACGGCGCCAGCAGGACTGGATACGCAAGCCTTCGGCGAGGGCGCGGTAATCGAGGTATTTGCGATGCCAGCCACGACGATGCGCGAGTGTGGCGACGATTCCGCCCGTGGCGAACATCACCAGGAACAGGTAGATCAGGAAGTTGCTGCCCGGCAGATGCGCATAGAAGGTGAACGCGATACCCATCAGGCCGGCCAGCGTGTACGTCAGGCGCATCGCCATGATCACGCGGCGGCGGAAATGCACGGCCAGCCAGTCGGCGGCATGAAACAGCCGGTCGATCTCCGCGGTTGCACCCGACGGTGGCCCGGCCATCTCGCGCGGAGCTTCATCGATGGCTTCCGCGTGACGCGCGCATTCGTTGTTGAACTCGGCCATGCGCGAGAACATCAGGCGGAAGTCGTCTGGCAACGTCGCGTGGAACGCCATGTCTTCTGCGCTTCGCCAGCCTGATTGCATCGCCTGGAGGCCCGGTGCCGGGCCGTCGCCCTCGCGCGAACAGACGATGTGATACAGCAGGCTCTCATCGCTGCCGGTGAGTATGTGTCGCGAATGAGGGTGTCGCAGGACCAGGCCCGGTGGCGCGCCGGTGAGATGGTAGTGCACGATCTGTGCTGTTCCGCCGAGTCCGGCCGCTCCATTGCCGTCCCATATGCTCAGCAACACGTGGCAATGACTGGCGATGTAGACGCCAGCCTTCGCGTACTGGCGGTCGCGCGCCGCACCATGCGCACCGATCACATGGTGGGGCTGTTCCATCAGCCGCGGAAGCAGAACCACTTCGGCACGACTGCATAATGCTTCGAAGTTCGCGCGCACGGCAGGTGTCGCGAAGTCGTCGACGTACAGCGCTCGCGGCAACGGCAGGGGCGCTATCAGGCGTGCGCCGGCGGCCAGTGCTTCTTCCGCGATCAACTGGTCGCCGCCTTCGGCGAGGGCCGAAAGCACCACCAGCGGCAGCTCGGGAAATGCCTCGCGAAGCTGGGCAAAGAATGCGCGCACGCTCTCGCGGAGGGGCTCTACTTCGTCAACGGGAATATCCCGATGGCTGGTAACGCCGACGACCAGTGGGGTCATGGCAGCTTGCCCGGCCATGGGAATCCCAGGCAGCGGCCGTTGCCGGCCACCACCGATGGAACCGATCGGGTCCCTGCCGCCTGGATCGGTGCGCTGCCTCATAGGCTCAGGTGTTCTTGATGCCCGGGTTCGTGGTCACCCTCGACGGGCCACCACCGCGCTCTTCGTCAGCCTCGCGTTCACGCGAGTTCTCGGTTTCTTCGTCGAGGGGATCGTCCGGTTCATCGCGGTCTTGTTGATTGCCGAGCTTGGACATGATGTTCTCCCACTGGGTGGATGGTGATGAGGGACGGCTTGGTTACTCCCGCTCTTGCGGTGGCCCGCCGCCCGTGGCCACGAGCAGTTCATGCTGGAATGCCTGGTTTACCGGGTAGTCGATATGCTCCCTCCGCAACACGCGCAACAACCCCGGGTCGCGATAGCCGCTTGCCCAGAGGCGCTGGATGACCGCCGTCGCATCCGGCTTGCGTTGCAATGCCAGCAGCGCCTCGACACGCAGCGCCTGCAGGCGGGGATCGCCCTGCCCGCTCCTGGCCGTCTGCACGCTGTCCAGCGCTTCGCTGCGGAGTTGTCGGGCTGCCTGCTCGTCGGTCGTGACGGTGGCCAGTGACAGTCGTGCCGCCGTGCCCGCGAGCAGGGTGGAGCGATCGTCAGGTAGCTGGACCATCAGCGGCGCGAGCGCGTGCAGCGCAGCCGTGACGCGCTCACGCGCTTCGTCCTGCCGTCCGGCTTCGCGTAGCTGCGCCGCCTGCTCCACCAGGGCTTCGGCGTACTCACGCTGCCAGGCCGCGTTGTCGGGATCGTGCCGCGCCAGTCCGGTGAAGATCGAGAGCGCTTTGTCCGTAAGCGCCGTGGCGGACGGGAGGTCGCCACTCAGGCGACGCAAGCGGCTCAGCTGTGTCGCATACAGGGCCGCGTGTTCCTGGAAATCGGTGTTGCTCGGATCCAGCACGCCGAGTTGCGTCGCCATGTCGACGGCACGCTGGAGTCGATCCATGCCGGCCGTCGTGTCACCTGTGAGCGCCTGCGTCCGTCCAAGGATGGCGTGTACGGTGAGCAGGTTGTCGCGCCGGCTCATGTTCTTCGGCTCGGCCGCCGACAGGCCGGACTGGATCCGCTCATCCGCACCGTACCGGGCAACGGCCTCCGCGAGGTCGCCGCGCATCAAGGCCAGCTTGCCGAGGTTGTTGTATGCCGAACCGAGGTACTCGACCCAGTCCGCGTTGTGCGGTTGGCCGATGACCAGGTCCTGCATCTGGGCGAGCATGTGCCGGTACTGCGCAGCCGCCTGATCCAGCTCGCCGCGGGCCTCCATGACATGGCCGATGTTGTTGTCCAGCGTGGCACGCTGGAAGGCAAGCTGCGTGTTGCCCGGCGCAAGCACGGCGGCCCGTTGCAGCGTGGTCTGTGCGCCGGCGAAGCTCCGCTGCGCGTCGTCGAGTTTGCCCTGTCGCCACTGGGTCATGCCGATGAAGGCACCGACTTCCGCGAACGCCAGTTGCCGCTCGATATTGGCCGGTGCCGCGTCGGCCAGCCGTTTTGCCACGGCATTGGCCGCTTGATACGAGGTCATGGCGGCGGCTAGCTGACCCTGGTCCAGGCGCACGCTGCCGATCTTCTCCAGCGCCGAGGCACGCTGCGCCAGCGCCCGGTCGGTGACTTCGTCCATCGGCTGGGCCTGGAAGTACTTCATGGCCTGGTCGTCCACCGCTTCCATGATGTCCAGCCGCGACACCTGGGCCAGCTTGTCGTTGAGGTCGCCGAGCATGAAGCTGACCAGGTCCTCGGCCTCCTTCTGCCGCCGCTCGGCGGCGTGGCGAGAGATGAAAGCGCTGATCGCCAGGCCGGTCGTCACCGTCATGATGCACAGGGCGACGACGGCGAGCGCCATCGCGCGCCGCATGCGCCGGTGCAGATCGCGTTGCTTCAGGTCATCGAATGCGACGTCGAGAATACCGGCGAGCAGTTTGATCTTCGCAATGAGCTTGCCGTCACTGCCGAGCCTCACGTCGGCGGCGATGGGCTCGATGGCCTCGCCGCCCAGGCGATAGCGCAGTGCCGGAACGAAACACTCCTCCGCTTCGCGCCCATCGACCCGACTGACGTTCGGCTCGCCGGCGACGATAAGACAGAAGATCCGTTCATCCCGACCGAGCCGCTTGAACGAGAGCACTTCCTCATTGACCCACCGCGACACCGCAGCTTGCGGCGAACAGATCACCAGCAGGCATTCGGATTGCGCAAGGGCCGCGTTGACGGTGCGACCGAGGTCGTCGGCGCTGGCAAGTTCGTCGCGATCACGAAAGACCGGCGCCAGCCTGGCGGGAATGACGCCCATGGCTGTGGACTTGCCCACGAGGCGCTTCGGGATGACGTAGGTTTCCAGGGCGCGATGCAACCACGCCGCCCAGGCTTTGTCCTGGTGGCTGTAGCTGATGAAGGCGCGGTACCGATAACCCGGCCCGATGGAACCTTCGCTCGACACGCGTGCACCCCGCAGGTCGTGGGTAGCCTCCCCGGGCGGCCCGAAGCGACACGCTAGCACCGAAATGTGACGCAGCGCACATTTTCACGTCATTTGCACACCCAGGCGTTATCGCTGCTTCCACAGCGTCTTCACGCAGCACCCTCCTGCAAAAACCGACCGAGGGCTGCTAGAAGCCCTCCAACGGGCAGATGACACTCAGGTTGTCGTTGCACCTTCGCAACGGCGCGGAGTTGGGGAAAATCCATATGCCTGGCAGAAGCTACATATTTCCGGTGGCCTGCGCCCTGGTCCTGGTCGCCTGCGGCAACCACGGCGCTGCACCCGCCGCCGGACCGGCCGAGGTCGACGTAGCCGTGGTGGTCAACAAGTCGGTCACGGACTGGCAGAGCTACTCCGGAAGGCTGCAAGCCATCGACCATGTGGACATCCGCGCCCAGGTGCCGGGCACCATCATGGCCGTCTATTTCAAGGACGGGCAGATGGTGAAGAAGGGCGATCCGCTCTTCCTGATCGACCCTCGCACCTATATAGCGGCAGTCGACCGCGCCTCCGCGCAGCTTGCGGCCGCCCGCGCCCATGAGAAGTTCACTTCCGCCGATTCCCAACGCGCGCAGAAGCTCCTGCAGGGCAATGCGATCTCCCGGCGTGATTTCGACGACCGCTCCAACGCCGCTCTCGTGGCCACGGCGGAGGTCAAGGCGGCCGACGCCGCGCTCGAGGATTCACGGGTCAACCTGGGCTACACAAAGATCGTCGCGCCGGTCGACGGGCGCATGTCGCGCGCGGAGCAGACGGTCGGCAACATCGTCGCGGCCGGCTTCAGTTCACCGCCCCTGACCACCCTGGTTTCCGTCAATCCCATCTATGCCGGCTTCGACGCGGACGAGCAGACCTACCTGAAGTACCTGAGCCAGGCGGCCAACCACGATGTGGCGGTGCGGCTCGGCCTGGCCAACGAGACGTCGTTCTCGCGCACGGGCAAGATCGCCTCGGTGGACAACCAGCTCAACAGCGCCACCGGGACGATCCGCGTCCGTGCCGCCTTCGACAACGCCGACGGCGTGCTGCTGCCGGGCATGTTCGCCCGCGTGGCGGTGGGCGGAGGCACGGCGCATCCGGCCATCCTGATCGACGACCGCGCGATATCCACGGACCAGGCGAAGAAGTTCGTTCTGGTGGTTGACGACAAGGATCACGCTCAATACCGCGAGATCGTGCCCGGATTGATGGTGGACGGCCTGCGCGTGGTGGATTCGGGCCTCAAGCCCGGTGAGAAGATCGTGGTCAACGGCCTGCAGCGTGTGCATCCGGGCGACCCGGTACACGCGAAGGTCGTCCCCATGGCGGGCGAGGAAGCCGTGGCGAGTAGCCCCTGATGAATATTTCCCGCTTCTTCATCGACCGGCCCATCTTTGCCGGGGTGCTCTCGACGCTGATCCTGCTGGCCGGTGTGATCGCCATGTTCCAGCTGCCGATCTCCGAGTATCCGGAAGTGGTGCCGCCGTCGGTGGTGGTCTACGCGTCGTATCCGGGCGCCAATCCGAAGGTCATCGCGGACACCGTGGCCGCACCGCTGGAAGAGCAGATCAATGGCGTGGAAGGCATGCTGTACATGCAGTCCCAGGCCAGCAGCGACGGCAACATGGCGCTCACGGTCACCTTTCGCCTGGGCATCGATCCGGACAAGGCCCAGCAGCTGGTGCAGAACCGCGTGTCGCAGGCACTCCCGCGGCTGCCGCCCGATGTGCAACTGCTCGGCGTCACCACCATCAAGTCGTCGCCGACATTGACCCTGGTGGTGCACCTGATTTCGCCCGACGCCCGCTACGACCAGACCTACCTGCGCAACTACGCCCTGATCAATGTGAAGGAGCGCCTCGAGCGTCTCAACGGGATCGGCCAGGTGGTGCTCAAGGGATCGGGCGACTATGCCATGCGCATATGGCTGGACCCGAAGAAGCTGGCGGAACGCAATCTCACGGCATCCGATGTCGTCGCCGCCATCCGGGAGCAGAACGTGCAGGTGGCCGCCGGCGTCATCGGTGGTTCGCCCATGAGCGGAGCGGTACCCCTGCAGCTGAGTATCAACGCCAAGGGTCGTCTGCAGACCGAACGGGAGTTTGGCGACATTGTGCTCAAAAGCACCAACGGTGCGTTGACCCACGTCCGCGATGTGGCTCGCGTGGAACTGGGCGCGGCAGAGTTCGGCTCCCGCGCCCTGCTCGACAACAAGCAGGCCGTGGCGATGTGGATCTTCCAGCTGCCGGGCGCGAACTCGCTGCAACTGTCGGAGGATGTGCGCGCGGCGATGAAGGACTTGCAGAAGGACATGCCGCCGGGCGTCGAGTACAGCATCGTCTACGATCCGACCACCTTTGTCCGCTCCAGCATCGAGGCCGTGATCCACACGCTGATCGAGGCGATCTGCCTGGTGGTGCTGGTGGTGATCCTGTTCCTGCAGACCTGGCGCGCGTCGCTCATCCCGTTGCTCGCGGTGCCCGTGTCGATCATCGGCACGTTCTCGATACTGTTGTTACTCGGCTATTCCATCAACGCGCTCTCCCTGTTCGGCATGGTGCTCGCCATCGGCATCGTCGTGGATGATGCCATCGTGGTCGTGGAGAACGTGGAACGAAACATCGAATCCGGACTGTCCGCGCGTGAGGCCACTTACCAGGCCATGAGCGAGGTGAGCGGACCCATCATTGCCATCGCGCTGACGCTCGTCGCCGTGTTCGTGCCGCTGGCTTTCATGTCCGGCCTTACCGGGCAGTTCTACAAGCAGTTCGCCATGACCATCGCCATCTCCACGGTGATCTCCGCTTTCAACTCGCTCACCCTATCGCCGGCCTTGGCCGCGCTTCTGCTTAAGGGACATGACGAGCCGAAAGACTGGCTGGCCCGGGTGATGGACCGCGGGCTGGGCGGCTTTTTTCGCGTGTTCAACAAGGTCTTCCACCGCGCCTCGGAAGGTTACGGTCACGGCGTCACGCGGGTCATTGCACACAAGGGCGGCATGCTCATTCTCTATGTCGTGCTGCTTGCCGGCGCCGTGATGATGGGCCGGATCGTGCCGGGCGGCTTCGTGCCCGCGCAGGACAAGGAATACATCATTGCCATCGCCCAGTTGCCCAATGGCGCCTCACTGGACCGTTCCGAGGCGATTACCCGCGAGATGGGCGAGATCGGCATGAAGCAACCGGGCGTGGCCCATGCGGTGCAGCATCCGGGGCTGTCGATCAATGGCTTCGTGAACTCGTCCAGTTCGGTCGTGATGTTCCTGGCGCTGAAACCGTTCGCCGATCGCCACGGGGCCGGCGAGTCGGCGGGTGCCATTGCGATGGCGTTGAACCAGAAGTACGCCGCTATCAAGGGTGCGTATATCGCCGTGTTCCCACCGCCGCCCGTGCTCGGTCTTGGCACGCTGGGCGGCTTCAAGTTCCAGATCGAGGATCGCGGGGCGCAGGGCTACACGGCGCTTAACGACGCGGTGAAGGCTTTCCTTACGAAGGCGGCGAAGGCACCTGAGCTCGGCCCTACCTTCTCCAACTACCAGATCGACGTGCCCCAGCTGCAGGTGGACCTGGACCGTGACAACGCCAAGCAGCTCGGCGTGGCGGTCACCGATGTCTTCAATACGATGCAGGTGTTCCTCGGCTCGCAGTACGTCAATGACTTCAACCGTTTCGGCCGCGTGTTCCAGGTGCGCGTGCAAGCGGACGCGCCGTTCCGCGCGCATCCCGACGATATAGGCCTGCTGAAGACGCGCAACGTCGACGGACAGATGATTCCCCTGGCGTCGCTGGTCAAGGTCTCGACCACCTTCGGTCCGGAATCCGTCGTGCGCTACAACGGCTACACGGCCGCCGATATCAATGGCGGCCCCGCGCCGGGTTATTCCTCCGGCCAGGCACAGGCTGCCGTGGAACGCGTGGCTGCCGAAACGCTGCCGCGTGGGTTCAAGCTCGAGTGGACCGACCTCACCTACCAGCAGATCATCGCGGGCAACGCCTCGCTGCTGGTCTTCCCGGTGAGCCTGTTGCTCGTCTACCTGACGCTGGCCGCACTGTACGAGAGCCTGACGTTGCCGTTGGCCGTGATCCTGATCGTACCGATGAGTCTTCTGTGCGCACTTATCGGGGTGTGGCTGGACAGGGGCGATAACAACATCTTCACCCAGGTCGGCCTGATGGTGCTGGTGGGCCTGGCGTCGAAGAACGCGATCCTGATCGTCGAGTTCGCCCGCGAGCTGGAGATACAGGGGCGCTCCATCGTCGATGCCGCGATTGAAGCGAGCCGCCTGCGTCTGCGCCCGATCCTGATGACCTCGATCGCCTTCATCATGGGCGTGTTGCCGCTGGTGCTTTCCTCCGGCGCGGGTTCGGAGATGCGCCACGCCATGGGCATCGCCGTGTTCTTCGGCATGCTCGGTGTCACGCTGTTCGGCCTGATGCTGACACCGGTCTTCTACGTGATCCTCCGCCGTCTCTCGGGCGGCCATCTTCTGGAAGACAAACACGGCAAGAACGGGCGCGTCATCGGCATCGAAGACGCCGGCCCGGGGAGTCCGACATGAAATCCGTGCCTGCAATCGCCAGCTGGGGCCTGTTGCTGGTCGGCCTGAGCAGCTGCTCCCTCGCGCCGAAGTACAGCGTACCGCCGGCGGCGCCATCGCCTGCGTTCAAGGAGACGCTCAGCGCCGCCGAGGCGGGCACATGGCAGACCGCCGTGCCCGCCGAGAACGCCGCACGCGGCGAGTGGTGGAAGGTGTTCAACGACAGTCAGCTGGATGACCTCGAAGGCCAGGCGCTGGCCGCCAACCAGAACCTCGCCGCCGCCGCCGCGCGCGTGCAGGAGGCGCGCGCCATCGAGGGCGTGACCGGTGCGGCGCGCTTCCCCAGCCTCTCTGCCGGGTTTGGCCCATCGCGCCAGCAGAACGCGCCTGACTCGCTCGGCGTGCCCGCCGATAGCCCCCGCCCGGACGCACAGACGGTGTGGCGGGCCCAGGCCAATATCTCCTACGAGGTGGACCTGTTCGGTCGCGTCGCTTCCTCGGTGCACGCGGCGCATGCGGATACGCAGCAGAGCGAGGCCCTGTTCCGTTCCGTACAACTGGCTCTGCAAGCTGATGTCGCGCAGAACTATTTCAACCTTCGTGAGCTCGACGCCGAGCTGGCGGTTTATCATCGCGCCGTCGAGTTGCGCACCGAGGCACTGACCTTCGTGCAACACCGCGCGGAGGCTGGCGAAGTAAGCGATCTGGAACTTGCCCAGGCGAAGGCCGAGCTGGCCTCGGCTAAGTCCGACGCGATGACCGTGGAACGGCAGCGCGCGGCGTCCGAGCATGCGCTGGCGGTTCTGCTCGGCAAGGCGCCGTCCGAGTTATCGGTGGCGCCGCGGCCGCTCGAACCGGTGGTGATCCATATTCCACCGGGCATGCCGTCTTCGCTGCTGGAGCGCCGGCCCGACATCGCCGCCGCCGAGCGGGCCATGGCCGCGGAGAACGCGCGCATCGGTGTCGCCCGAGCGGCGTACTTTCCTTCCATCGTGCTCACCGGTACGGGTGGTTACGAGTCGTCCGCCTTCAGCGACCTGTTCAAGTGGTCGAGCCGCAGCTTCCTTCTTGGTCCGCTGGTCGGCACGGCCGCCAACCTGCCGATTTTCGACGGTGGCGTGCGCAAGGGCAATCTGGCCAACGCCAGGGCGCGATACGAGGAGAATGTCGCCAAATACCGTCAACAGGTCCTGGTGGCCTTCCAGGAGGTGGAAGACAACCTCGCCAACCTGCGTATTCTCGAGAACCAGACACGTGTGCAGGGTGACGAAGTGGCCGCCTCGACGCGCGCAGCCGAGTTGTCGAAGACGCAATACGAGGACGGTTCGGTGGCCTATCTCAATGTTATCGATACGGAGCGCGTGGTGCTCGACGCGCGGCTCACCGCCGTGCGATTGCGCGGCATCCAGGCCACCTCCACGGTGAACCTGATTCGTGCGCTTGGCGGTGGCTGGGGCGATGCGCCGGCGGCAACCGCATCGCCCGCGACGGATTGATGCGACGCGGCATTCCGGCTACTCCAATGACGTCCGTCTTATAATGAACGCATCCGCTTAAGGGAGACCGCGACCATGGCTGCAACGACGTTGGGTGCGATGCTTCGAATCACCGAGAAGTGTGCGAAGGCCGATTGCCTGCGCGACCTCGAACAACAGGCGAATCAGCAGGGGCCATCCGCCGAGAAGGATCTTCGCCTGGTACAGGAGTTTCTCGATACGGCGAAGACCCAGTTCACCACCCGGATCCTCGCCGGTACGGAGGTGAAACCGATCCAGCTTGGCGCGGGCCAGAACACCACGGTCGCGTTGATCCTGCAGACATTCCGCTGGGCGCCGGATTACGACATCCGCAATCCGACGCACCCATATAACGCCGCGTGGAAACCTTTCGTCACCTGGTGCGAGGAGAACGACCTCGAGCCGGTGCTACGCAAGTATCACGACGCCAAGGGCAAGGAGCACTGGTACACGCTGAGCGTGCGCTCCGCACCGGAACATGCCGCCGGACACGCGGCGGCCACCGGCGCCTGACGAGCCGGCTTTCGTTTCCGAAAAAACCGTGGTATTCGAGAAGGCATGCGGGCGGACGTCGGCCACCATAGGGCGCGCGGCATACCGTCGATGCCTCAAGGGGAATGCCACCGATGTATGCGATCGTCGTTTCGCTTGGCGTGCTCGTGCTGGCCTGCGGCAGCCTGTTCGTGGGCGGTTGGATCTCCCGGCGCATGCCGGAGGAACACCTCGTCTACGAGGCGCAGAAATCCGCGCAGTTCGGCATCAGCATGATGGCTACGCTGGCCGCGCTGGTGCTCGGCTTCATGGTCACCTCGGCACGCGCTACCTTCGACCGCGCCAATGACGACATCGTCGGCGTTTCCACATCGATCCTCCTGCTCGACCGCGCACTCTCCGGCTACGGCCCTGAGACCGCCCGGATTCGCACGGACGTTCGTGCCTTCCTGGCTCACGCCACCGAGCGCGTCGCTCCCAATGGAGAGATGCAAAAGGTGGTGTTCCGCCTTCCGCATACCAGCCTCAGCCTGATCACCGAGCTGCAGGCATCGATCCTCGCGCTGCACCCGGATACCGAAGGCAAGCGCTGGTTCCAGTGGCGCGCGCTCGAGATCACGTCCGATCTCGGCAAGGAGCGCATCCTGACCTCGGAGCACGAGCGATCGTCGGAGCCCACCTTCCTGCTTATCGTCGTGACCGCATGGATCGTGCTGATCTTCATCGGCATGGGGACGTTCGCCATGCACAACGCGTCGGTTCGTCTCGTGTTGTTCTGCGCCGCCCTGGCTTTCTCCGGCTCGATCTTCCTGATCATGGAGCTGGAGGCGCCGTATACCGGCGTGTTGCGCGTATCCGGCGAACCCTTGCTGCAGGCAGCCACGGAACTTGCGTTGCCGTGAAAGGATTGACACTTGCCAGCACCCGTCGCTGTGGGAGCCGCTTCAGCGGCGATGCTTTACCTTTGCGCAGAAAGCCGCGTATAAGCGGAATACATTCGCGCTGAAGTCAACGATGAACATCACCCTCGACGAGATCCAGAACTTCATCGCCGTCGTCGATACCGGTTCGATCACCAAGGCGGCGCAGCAGCTGGACCAGACGGTGTCGGCGGCGAGTCGCACGCTCGGCCGCCTGGAAGAGAAACTGAAAACCACCCTGCTCCGTCGTATCACGCGACGTATCGAGCTGACGGACGAAGGTGAAGCATTCCTCGAACGCGCGCGCGATATCGTCGCCGCGGTGGAAAATGCCGAAGAGCAGATGGCCACGCGACGCAGCAGCCCGGCAGGCCGTCTACGGGTCGACGCCGCGTCGCCTTTCATGCTGCACGTGGTGGTGCCTCTCATCGCCGGCTACCGCGAGCGCTTTCCCGACGTGGACCTGGAGCTGCACAGCAGCGAGGGTTACATCGACCTGCTTGAACGGCGAACGGATGTGGCGTTACGCATCGGCAGGCTCAAGGACTCCACCCTGCATGCGCGACCGATCGGCAGCAGTCGCATTCGTTGCCTGGCCAGTCCCGCGTACCTGGAGGCGCGCGGCATGCCGCGCAAGGTGTCGGAATTGTCGAAGCACTCGCTGCTCGGCTTCACCGAGCCCGACACGCTCAACGACTGGCCCCTGCTCGACGAGAAGAAACAGCCCGTGCACATCAAGCCGACGATCAGTGCCTCAAGCGGAGAGACCCTCCGGCAACTGGCGATCGAGGGCAACGGCGTCGTCTGTCTCTCCGATTTCATGACACGCGATGATCGCGATACGGGCCGGCTGGTGCAGGTGTTGGCGAAACACACCGTCGAGTTCCGCCAGCCGATCAATGCCGTTTACTACCGCAATACAGCGATCTCCGCACGCATCGCTTCACTCGTGACGTATCTGGTCGAATCCATTGGCGAGAGCGGCTTCGATCACTGACCGCGCAGCGGTCCGCCGACTCAGACACCCGGCGGATTCGAATCGATCACCTGTACCTTGCCGCCCGTGGTCTCCGGCTGCACGCTTTCGTCGGTGGCCAGCAGCACGGAACCCGGCGCCAGCAGGGGAACGATCTTCTCCATGAACTCGCGCGGCACGGAGACGCGATCAACCAGCGCTTCGTCCACGACCTTGCCGGCTTCGTCGCCATGGCCGGGAATACCGATGGTGATCCAGTTGGGCATCTGCAGGCCGGCGCGCTGCGGCGCGTCGGGCATGTAGCCGGAGGCGACGATGAAGGCGTGCGTGCCAACCAGCGGATCTTTCACCTCGACGCGGCTGCGGCCGATTTCGATGCCGTTGCGGAAGACGATGACTCGACTATCGGCAACGCTGAGTACCATCGAGATGGGACCGGTGGGCGAGGCGTCCGGGTTCCAGCGATACGGCACGCCGTCGGCCAGCGGCGCCAGCGGCAGGTCGCTACCGTTGTGCGGATCGATCGGGATGACCGCGCTGGGATGCACGACCGTCACCGGCGCCGTGCCCTGCTCGGCGACGACCACGGTCATGCCCATGTTGGTCGCGTCGAACAGCAGGCGTGCGAACTCGGTGGGCATGTGCACGCAGCCGTGCGATTCCGGATACCCGGGCAGACCACCCGCGTGAAGCGCTACGCCGTCCCAGGTCAGGCGCTCCTGGTAGGGCATGGGGGCGTCGTCGTACTTCTTGGAGTGGTGGTCCTTGTCCTTCTGCAGGATGGTGAACACACCGGTGGGCGTTTCATGGCCCTTCTTGCCCGTGCTCACCGTGGTCACCCCGATGAGGATGCCGTTGCGGTACGCGTAGGCGCGCTGCTCGGTGATGCTTACGATCACTGCCATCGGGCCGGGCGAGGCGCCGCGGCCGCCCCAGATCCACTGGCCCGGCTTGAGATCGCCCGGCCGGGTGTCGGAGGGACTGGATTGCTTCGCCCCCCACACCGGAACGGGATTGGCGGCGAACGACGCCGTGGAAAGCGATACGAACAGTACGACGGCAGCGACAACGCGTTTCATCCGGATCTCCGATGTTCCCCTTCGCACTGAGCGTAAACCGAGTACGGCCGCACGCGCGAGTATGGTTTTTGCGCATCCTACGGAGCGGGGAGCTCCTCCGCTTGCACATCCTCGCCGCGCGGCGTGCGCCGATGGCCCGCCTCCCCGGTAAGAATGCTCAACATCGGCCCACGCGCGCCGGGCGTCTTGCCCAGCGGGCCGAAGAACACGTCACGAAACCAGCCGAGCACGGTACGGTCCGACTGGAACAGGGGTGTCAGCCAGCGGCTCATGCGCTGGTAGATGCGCACGTGGCCATGGCGCTGGCGTCGATAGGCATCGAGTGCGTGGTCGAGATCGTCATGTTCGCGCAACGCGTCGGCCAGTGCCGCGGCGTCGAGCAACGCCATGTTCACGCCCTGCCCCAGCTGCGGGCTCATGGCGTGCGCGGCGTCGCCGATGACGACGAGACGGTCGTGGTGCGGCCGGCGCAGCACCACGTCGCGATAGCGGGCACGGTTGAGCTGTTCGGAGTGTTCGAGATGCGCGATATGCGGAGCGAGCTCGGGCCAGATACCGGCCACGGTGGTCTTCATTGCGGCGACGGCAAGGTCGTCGAAGACATCGACCTCGTCGCCCGGCAGACTGAAATAGAACGTCAGCCAGCGGCCCTCGTGGCCCGGACGCGTGCCGACCGGCAGCATGCCGACCATGGCGCGGGTGCCCGCATACCGTTGCAGAAGATGCGTCGGCGTCGCCCAGTCGTCGATACGCAACAGGCACCACACCGCGCCCCACGGGTAAAGCTTCTCCCGGCTGACCTGGTTCTCGCAGCGCGAGCGCAGTACCGAGTGCGCGCCATCGGCGGCAATGGTCAGGTCGAACGGACCATGTGGTGTGCCCTCATGATCGACCACCGAACGCGTGGCGGCGTCATAACCGGCGATGTACACGCCGGTGCGCACCTGGGCAGCCTCGTGATGCGCCCCGCGCAACAACTCGAATAGCGCGCCACGGGTCATGCCCAGGCCAAAACAATCGGCGCGCCGGTCGCGGTAGCGCATGGCCATGACCGGGCGACCACGCGGCGTGGCGCCATGAAGCTCGTCGATCCGCTGGCCCAGGGCCATGGCGCTCTCGGCAAGACCCATCCGGTCGAGCACGGCGATCCCGGTGGGTTGCAGCAGGAAACCTGCGCCGACCGGCCCCAGCGACGGGCTTTTCTCGAAAACCGTGACTTCGTGTCCCTGCGCGGCAAGCAGGATGGCACTTGCCTGCCCTGCCGTTCCGTAGCCTACGATGGCGACCTTCATCCGTGATCCTCCGTTTCGCAGGAGGATAGCAAGACCGATCCAGCGGCGACGCCTGCCGCGTGTCGAAATGCCCGCTTCCCGTTCGACGTGAAGAAGAACCCCGTCTTCACGTCCCCGATCGAGGTGCATGCGATGCCGTTGAAACTCTACGCCCACCCGTTCTCGTCGTACTGCCAGAAAGCCCTCGTCGCCATTTACGAGAATGGCACGCCGTTCGAATGGAAGATGCTTTCGCCGGAGCAACCAGAAATTTACGCGGAGTTCGCCGATCTTTGGCCACTGCGGCGCTTTCCCATCCTGGTTGACGGCAAGCGGACCATCACCGAGGCGAGCACCATCATCGAATACCTGGACCTCTACCACCCCGGTCCGGCGCCGATGCTGCCCGAAGACCGCAAGGCCGCACTCGAGGTCCGTACCATGGACCGCTTCTTCGACAACTACATCTCGACGCCGCAGCAACGGATCGTCTTCGACATCCTGCGCCCCGGCGGCCAGCGCGATCCCTGCGGCGTGACCGATTGCCGGCAAATGCTCGACACGGCCTATGCGTGGCTGGACAAGGTGATGGTCAACCGCGAATGGGCGGCCGGCGAGCGCTTCAGCCTGGCGGACTGCGGCGCGGCCCCGTTCCTGTTCTACGCCGACTGGACGCACCCGATCCCCGAAGCATTCACGCATGTGCACGCCTACCGTCGGCGCCTTCTCGGGCGCCCCTCATTCGCCCGCGCTGTCGACGAGGCCCGTCCGTACCGCCCGTTGTTTCCTCTCGGCGCGCCCGACCGCGACTGATCCCGGAGAATCCGTATGAACAGCCAACTGCTCACTGCCGCCAGCGAACTGGCGAGCCGCAACACTGTCCGCATGCCGAACGAGAGTGCCGAGTACCGCAGTGCTCGCAACGCGCTCCTGGCCGAAGAGATCGAACTGCGGCGACACATCGAACGTGTCGCTGCCCAGCGCCGTGCGCTGCCACCCGGTGGTGAAGTGCGTGGCGATTACCGGTTCGAAGGTGTGAACGGTCCCGTCGATCTCGCCGGCCTGTTCGGCGACAAGCAGACGCTCGTCGTCTACAGCTATATGTTCGGGCCCGAGCGCGAGCGTCCGTGCCCGATGTGTACCTCGCTGCTGAGTTCGTGGGACGGCGAAGCACGCGATATGGAACAGAATTTTGCGCTGGCCGTGGTGGCGCGCTCACCCCTTGCGAAGCTGCTGGCGTTCAAGAAAGAGCGTGGCTGGCAACACCTCAAGCTCTATTCAGACCTCAACGGCAACTTCAGCCGTGATTACCACGCCATCGCCGATGACGGCAGCGACATCCCGGCGTTCAACGTTTTCACGCGGCGTGACGGCACGATCCGTCTGTTCTGGGCGGGTGAGATGGGCGGCGAGTCCGCTGATGCCGGGCAGGATCCCCGTGGCGCGCCCGATCCTATGCCGCTGTGGACCGTGCTGGATGCTACGCCTGAAGGCCGGAGGCCAAAATGGTATCCGAGCCTCGACTACCCGGGCTGAAAAACAGGAAGTCCATTCTGGACAATCCGTATCTCGCCCGCGATCATCGCCGAATGGTCGACTCCCTAGCTCCCTACATCCCCGTCGCCGACGCGATAGCCACGGTGTTCAAGCCCCATGCCGAGGTGGTGATCCACGACCTCGGCAGCGGCACGATCCGTCATATCGCCAATCGTATGTCGCCACGAAAGGCGGGCGATAATTCGCTGGCCGAGCTGGACGATCTCGTCTCGCTCGACGATGCGGTCATCGGCCCCTACCCCAAGACGAACGCGGACGGCCGTTCTCTGAAGTCGATTACGGCCGTGTTGCGCGATGGCCGTCGCAAGCCCATCGGCCTGCTCTGTATCAATGTGGACGTGAGCATGTTCGAAGCCATGCATTCCCTGTCGAAGGACTTCCTGCGTTTCGCCGAATCCGCACCAAGGCCAGCCGCGCTTTTCCGCAACGACTGGCGAGAGGAGGTCAACGATATCGCCGGTCAGTTCCTGGGGAACCGCGGGACCACACTTGCGGCCATGGGCATCGTCGATCGCGAAGCTCTCATCACCCTGCTTGAGGAACGTGGCCTGTTCGATGTACGCCACGCGGCGACGTACATCGCACAATTACTCGGCCTGTCGCGAGCCACCTTGTACAAGACACTCAAGGCAGTGCGCGAGGCGACTTAGCGAAGGCTCACGCGGCCTCCTCCTCCAGAACGAAGTAAGCCACTTCCTGTCGCAGGATCTCCGCGCTCTCGCGCATCGCGCGGCTGGCTGCGGCGGCCTGCTCCACGAGTACCGCGTTCTCTCGCGTGGTTTCGTCGATGCCGTGGATGGCACCATTAACGCGGGCGATGCCGTCATTCTGGCTCCGAGTCGCATCCATCACCGAGCCGACCAGGCCGGACAACTCGTTCACACGTTCGCCGATGCCGGCAAGCACGGCACCCGCGCGGTCGACGGAATCCACGCCAGCCTGCACGGCTTCGTCGCTGTCGGCGATCAAGCTACGGATGTCACGCGCCGCAGTGGCGCAGCGCTTGGCAAGGTCACGAACCTCCGAGGCGACCACCGCGAAGCCGCGACCATGCTCCCCGGCGCGCGCGGCTTCGACGGCTGCGTTGAGTGCAAGGAGGTTGGTCTGGAAGGCGAACTGGTCGACCACGTCGAGCACCTCGGTCATGCGTTCGGTACTGCGACGGATCTCGCGCATATTGCCGATGGCGTCCATCGCCACGCGGTGGCCTTCGTCGGTCATGGAGCGCGTCTGCGCTACGGCGCTATGCGCGGCACTCGCGTGACTGAGTCCACCGGCGACGGCGCTGGCCATGTCGTCCATCGATGCAGAAGTGGAGCGCAGGTGCCCGGACTGGGTGCGCGTGCGCTCGTTCAACGCGTCGTTGCCGTGCTCGATGCCGCTGGCGGCTTTCGCCACATGGTCGGCGCGATCGCGCACCTGCACGACGACGTTGCCGAGCTGGGCATCCATGGCTGCCAGTGACGAAAGCAGTGCACCGATTTCATCGTTACGGCCCACGTCGATGCGGGAGCCCAGCGTGCCGCGCGCAATGGCGGCGGCAACTTCGGAGGCCCGGTGCAGGCGGCGGCCCAGCGAGCGGATGATCGCGAGGTCCACCACGCTGGCGACGAGCAAGGCGAGTCCGAGCAGGATGGCCGAGGTGATCCCGCCGTGGCGGATGTCCGCGTGCTGCGCTTCGGCCTCGGCCTTGCCGGCATCCAGTGCCAGTGCGAAGAGGTTGGAGAAATCGCTCTTCAACGGCACCACGGCCGATTGCACATCGTTCGAAAGCTGCAACTGAGCGATGTCGTACTGCTCGGCCTTGAGCAACTCGATCACGTCGTCGACGGCTTTGTCCGCCGCCTTGCGGTGCTCGGCGGCCAGGGCGACCAGCTTGCTCTGCGCCTTACCCAGGCCGCTGGCGGTGAGTGATTTCCACTGTTTGTCGATGTCGTGGCGGTCGCTGCCGATGGCGGTGACCGCGTCGTCGACCGAGGACGGAAGACGGGTCAGTGTCGCGTGCACAAGCGCGTCGAGCAGGTCGTTGTAGTCGTTCTGGATACGGCCGACATCGGCAACGGGCGCGAGTGTCTCGTCGACCACGTTTTGCAGTCGCTGGTCAGCGGTACGCAGCTGGGTGCCGCCGACAATCCATAGCGCAAGAAGAAGAAAGATGGTGCCGCCCATGCGCAGCAACAGACGGGCGCGAAGGGTCAACACGGGCAACGGGATTCGGGGGAATGGCATGACGTACTCGGGGGCGGGGATGCCTTCCTGTCGGCCGCCGAATCGGCAACTTTAGCTTTATTTTCAGCAGATTATGCTTTTATTTCAGTCGCTTGAATATGCGGTTACACGACAACCGAAGGCTGCGCTTCATACGTCACCCTATGCAGGCCGGTGCCCGTGTTCTTGGCCACGCGTTTGGCCGACGCAGCAAGTGGGATCAGGCTTCGACGAGCACCTGGCTGTCGAGGTTCCAGCGGTCGACCACATAGGCGCCGCCTGCGATGGTGAGCGGCGTATACGCGCAGTTGCCGTGGCGATAACTGGCGTAGTCGCCGCCGTCGCGAAGGGCGCCAAGCAGGGCTGTCAGGCAATGGCCATGGGTGATCACGGCGACGCTGCGATACGGCAGGGCGCGGACGGCATCGAGGGCCGGCAGCGCGCGTTGTGCGACGCCGTGCAGCGATTCGCTGCCCGCCGCGGCGGCGAGTGGATCGTGGCCGCGGACGACGGCCGCCCATTCGGGATTCTCAGTAAGGGCTTCGGCGACGATCCGCCCTTCGAGTTCGCCGAAGGCGCGCTCGACGAAACGTTCGTCGACACTGACTTCGCAGCCGATGATTTCCGCCACTACCTCAGCGGTGTGCAGGGCACGGCCGAGCGTCGACGACACGATGTGTTCGACGCCCCGCGCGGCGAGCATGCGGCCCAGTGCGCGCGCCTGCTCGATACCAGCGGCGGTGAGCGGACTATCGGCACGCCCCTGCGCGCGACCCGCGATGTTCCATTCCGTCTCGCCGTGACGGGCGAGGATCAGGTGTTCGAGCATCGCGTGGATCGTCCGTGCAGGGGTGGGGAGTCGGCTAGTTTAAAGCTTTCATCGCAACTGGCTGTCCTTGCTGCCGCGACGGTTGTAACCGCTGAAGCTGGCTTCGTCATGATCGGCCTGCTCCTGGCAGGCCACGCACAGCCGCACACCGGGGACGGCCTTGCGGCGCGCCTCGGGAATGGGTTTGTCACATTCCTCGCAGCGCTCAAGGCTGGGCCCCTTCGGCATATGGCTGCGCGCGCGTTTCACCGCGTCCTCGATGGTCGCGTCTATCTGGTCCTGCACGGCGGTATCGCCCGCCCATCCGGTTGCCATGGGTCACCTCCCGGCGGCTTGCCTCAAGCTACCTATATGGTGGCAAGTCTTTGGTTTCAAAGGGCGGATGGGCACGCACGAAATCGACGAAGGCTTTCAACACGACAGGCGGCTGGCGCCTGCCCGGGTAGTAGAGAAACAGACCCGGGTGGTACTGGCACCAATCCTCGAGGACTCGGACCAGCCGTCCCGTCGCGACGTCGCCTTCCACGGATTTCTCGAACACGAACGCGAGACCGGCACCATCCAGTGCTGCCTGCACGCACAGGCTCATCTCACGCAGGATCAACGGGCCGTCGACGTGGATTTCCAGCTCGATGCCGCCGCGCTCGAAATCCCAGTGGTACATCGCGCCACTGGGAAAGCGCTGGCGAATGCATGGCAGGCCACGCAGGTCCTGGGGCACGATCGGTTTGCCGAACTTCACGAACACCTCGGGCGTGGCGACCACGGCCGAGCGCATACGCGGCACAAGCGGCACGGCGATCATGTCGCCCTCGATGCGTTCGCCAAAACGCACGCCCACGTCGAAGCCTTCGGCCACCACGTCGATCAGCGCATCGTCACTGACGATCTCCACTTCGACATCCGGGTGCGCCGCGATGAAACGTGTGACAAGCGGCATGACCGCGAGTCGCGCGGCAATGAGACCGACGCTTATGCGCAGCTTGCCGGCGACACGACCCTGCGAGGCGTTGAGGTCGTCCAGCGCGTCGTCGATGTCACGGAACGCGGGGCTAATCCTGCCCACGAGACGCTCACCCGCTTCGGTAAGGGCCACGCTGCGTGTCGTGCGGTTGAGCAACCTCACGCCAAGGCGCTCTTCAACGCCGCGAATGGTGTGGCTCAGGGCGGAGGGCGTTACGCCGAGATCCGTGGCGGCGCGGCTGAAGCTCAGCTGCCGCGCCACGGCGAGGAAGCTCATGAGGTCCGCCGGCTTGATGCCCCGCATTGCTGAATGCTCCTCACAAACCCATGTGATTCTTTTAGGATTATCACATGAAAGGTCGCGGTCCAGACTTCTCCCACGCAGTTACCCAACCCGTCAGGAGAATTCATCATGCGTACCTGGTTCATTACCGGCGCCGGCCGTGGTTTTGGCGCCCTCATCGTCGAAGAAGCCCTTTCCCGCGGCGATAACGTGGTCGCCACCACGCGTGATCCGTCCGAGCTGATCGCGCGTTATGCCGACCAGCCCCGCCTGCTCGCCCTGCCGCTGGATGTCACCGACGAGCAGCAGGCACACGCTGCCGCCGCCGAGGCCGTCCGCCGCTTCGGCCGCATCGACGTGCTGGTCAACAACGCCGGCTATGGCCTGCTTTCGGCCGTCGAGGAAGCCAGCGCCGACGAGATCGTCAACCAGTACCGGACCAACGTCTTCGGCGTGCTCGCCGTGACCCGCGCCGTGCTGCCACACATGCGCCGCCAGCGCTCGGGCCATGTGATGAACATCTCGTCGATCGGCGGCTACAGCGCGTACCAGGGCTGGGGCGTTTACGGCTCGACCAAGTTCGCCATCGAGGGGATTACGGAAGCCATGGCCATGGAACTGAAGCCGCTGGGAATTCACGCGACCGTCGTCGAGCCGGGCTTCTTCCGTACCGACTTCCTCGACGAACGCTCGCTGCATCGTTCGGCGAATGTGATCGAGGATTACGATGAGACCGTGGGCGCCATGCGCCGTCTGGCCACCGATGTAAACCACGCGCAGCCGGGTAATCCCGCCATGTTGGCCAGGGCACTGATGGTGCTGGCCGATGCCGAACATCCGCCGGTGCGACTGCCGCTGGGCAGCGATACCGTGGCGCGCATCGAGGCGAAGAATCGTTTTGTGACTGAGGAGCTGGCGCAGTGGCGTGAGTTGGCGTTGTCGACGGATTTTTGAAGTTTGTCGCCAACAGCCATCGCCGATGAATCGGCTCCCACACGGAGCAAGAGCATCGCCGATGAATCGGCTCCCACAGGGAGCAAGAGCATCGCCGATGAATCGGCTCCCACAGGGAGCGAGAGCATCGCCGATGAATCGGCTCCCACACGGGAGCTGCGTCGGTCTGCTGGCTCTTGTGGGAGCCGCTTCAGCGGCGATGCCGGCCTCAGCCGGCGCGGGGTTCGTCGTAGATACCGAACTCCGTGATGCCCGGCTGTTTCCCGGTCACGTTCAACCGCACACGGCTCGCTGTCGTTCGTGGCACCTCGTGGAACTGGTAGTGGGCGGGCTGGTCGCCACTTACCAGCGCTACCCACGCGCCATCGCGCTCCACCTCGACGCTGTAGCTCGCGATGCGACTGGTGTTGCCATACTCTTCCGCGCCCAGCGCCTCGACGATCGACAGCGTGTTGAACGACACCGGCTGCTCGAAGCGCACCTCGATCCAGGCCTCGGTCTTGCCGCGATCGGCCAGCCAGTAGCTGCGGAAGTTGTCGTCGAATGCCTGGTCGGGGCCGACGGCTTCATCGCTTGCGCTGGCCCAGGCGGGCTTGCCAGCGGCGAGGTCGGGCGTGGTGATGGTGACCGAGCGACCGATCTCCGGCGCAGGGCCAGTGTTCTTCCACAGCTTACCGATCTCGGCGAGGCGGGCGACGGCGTTGTCGTCGAAGCGACCGTCGCGGTTGGGCGCCACGTTGAGGATCAGGTTGCAGTGGTTCTGGTTGAACGGCACCAGCCACTCATCGACGATGGTTTTGGCTGAAGCCAGTTCCGAGGTCGGATAGGCCTTCTTCCAGAACCAGTCGCTCTGCAGCGTGGTGCCGGACTGCGAGGGCACGGGGCTGTTTGGCGGAATCTTCTGCCCGGCGTGCTGCTCGTACTGTTTGATGTCGGTGTAGTAGAGCGCCGTGCCCGGGTAGCTACCGGCGTTGTGGTCGGTCACCAGGCAGTCGGGCTGTAGCGTCTTCACCAGATCGTAGATTTCGCGGTAGGGCAGCTCGGCGTAGGAAATGCGCGACCACGAGGCGTTCCAGCCATCGAGGATCAACGCGGTAAGCGGACCGTACTGGGTAAGAATCTCGGTGAGCTGCGCCTTGATCAGCGCAATCTTCTCCGGCGTGACCGTGCGCGCGCGGATATCGGCGCGAAGATCGAGGACAGAGAAATACAGGCAAACCTTGAGGCCCGCCTTGCGGAACGAATCCACGTAACGTCGCACCACGTCGTGCGGATACGACGACTGCATGATGTTCGCGCTGCCCGTCTTCGTAGGCCACAGACAGAAGCCGTCATGATGCTTGGTGGTTAAGCACGCGTAACCCATGTTGGCGGACTTCGCCGCCCGGGCCCACTGGTCCGTGTCCAGATGCTTCGGGTCGAACAGCTTCGGAGAAAGCATGGGATCGCCCCATTCGCGTTCTTCGAAGGTGGCCATATTCAAGTGAATGAACATGCCGAAGCGAAGGTCGAGGAAGGCTTGCTGCAGCGCCTGCAGCCGTGGCGGATCCACGGCGACATGCTTGCCCGTCGCCGCGGGTGTCATCGTCGTCGGCACGGCTGCCCTGGCCCGCCCCGCGGACCACGTTCCACTTCCGATCACACTGGCGATGGCCAGCGTCCTGGCGAATTCACGTCGGTTCAACGGCCGCACTCCACATGGGATGACGACCGACTTTCGCTGGCATCGTCGCGGCTGTCAAACCATAGCGTCAGTTGAACAGCTGCACCGCGACGACGACAAGGAGCAGCAGCAACACCATCAACACCGCATAGATCACCCAGAAGATGCCTTTCGGCGCGTCTTCAATCACACCGGTGCGCTGCCATGTGGCGATGCGCGTCAACTGGCCTTGGAGGTACCAGGTGGTGAAGAAGAACAGCGTCACCCCACCGATTTCCATGGGCAGCCCACGTTCGATGCCGAAGCGCTTCAGCGACGACGACATCGAGAAGTAGCCCATGTAGACCAGCACGATGTCGACCACCTGCAAGCCGTAGTTCATGACCGAGGTAGCGCCGAAGAAACCGCCGACGATGCCGCAGGCCAGGCCGATGATGAAGTAAGTCGTCGCGCCGCTGCGTGGATCGATCTTCTTCACCCACACCGACTGCACGAACATCCAGACGATGGCGAAGATACCCAGCGTAAGCACGCTGAGCACGGCGACCCAGCCCCAGTGGAGCGACGGCGCGACAGGCACGTCATCACGCGGGGTGACGGCGACCGAGGCACGCGGCGTGAGTCCCGGCGGCGGAACCTCGAAGGAAGGCGGCTCGTTGAAGGTAACGGCGGCACCGTTCTCACGCAGGAACGTATCCAGCGGCACCCATTCGGCCATGCCTTCGCGCCAGCAGAGGCTTCCGCTATCGAGCACGCCCTGCTGATGCCAGCGCTGCACGGTCGCCAGCGTATATGGTCCGAAGCGCTGGCCGTTCAGGCCAAGCCATATCTGTAGATCGTCCAATGTCTCGCCCCTGCTACCACGTGGTGGATCACCGCGCGGCCATCATACAGAGTCGAAGAATGCGGGCGACGCGTCCTGGAAGTGGTCGACGAGCATGCCGACAAACGCGGAGACCTTGCCCGCCACGTGCCGTTGCGGCGGATACAACGCCCATACTTCGATGGAGCGACCATCCACCTCACCCCATAACTTCAGTGCTCCGCTGGCAATGTCGTCGCGAATGAGCGAGGCCGGCATCATGGCGGCGCCGATGCCTTCGCGGACCGCGTCGTAGATCAGCGCCATGGACGAAAGGCGAACCACCTCGCGGGGAAGCATCGTCGTCGTCTGCCCTTGGGCGGTCAGTCGCCACGCCGCGAGCTGGGCGTCTCCGAGCACGATGGCGGGAACGGATTCACCTTCCCCGGGCTCCGCCAACGAGGGCGCGGCCGCGACGACGAGGCGATCGCGGAGGAAGCAACGCCCGGCCAGTTCGGTCGAGGCCGCGGGGTTCGCACGGATGACAACATCGAAACCCTCCTTCAGCGGATCGACAAAGCGATCGTCCACGACCACTTCCAGCCGCACTGCCGGGTAGTTCATCGCAAACCGGGCTGCAAGGCGTCCGAGACCGCGATGGGCGAAGAGTACTGGCGCGCTGACGCGCAACGCACCGCGTGGTGCCCCTGCACGGGCGACCAGGCCCTCGGCGACGTCCTCGATACGGCCAAGCATGACGTGCGCCTCGGCGTGCAGCGTGGCCCCCTCCTCCGTCAGGCGGAACGGTCTGGCGCCACGCTCGATAAGGCGGACGCCCAGGTCGTCCTCGAGCTCACGCACGCGGCGCGACAGGGTGGCCTTCGGCCGCCCCGTGGCGCGGTTCGCCGCCCCGAATCCACCGTGAAGGGCCACGACATCGAAGTCGGCGAGGGCGAGCAGATCCATAGGTGTTCCGCCTATGAGACGAGATGTCCCAAGTATGCGTCTTTCGTCCCTGGTGTGGAACGACCATCTTGTCTCTCATCTACCCACGCAAGGAGTTCGTCATGAGCATTCTCGTTACTGGCGCCACGGGCAACATCGGTTCCGCCGTGATCGCGCGACTGGCCGAAGCCGGCGCCGATGTGCGCGCGCTCGCACGTAGTCCCGACAAGCTGAAGGCACCCAAGGGCGTCCGCGCCGTTGCCGGCGATCTTACCGACGTTCCCTCGGTGCGCGCCGCCCTCGAGGGTGTCGACACCCTCTTCCTGCTCAATGCCGTCACCCCGGATGAGCTGACTCAGGGACTGGCCACGCTCGGCCTGGCTCGTGATGCCGGCATCCGTCGCATCGTGTATCTGTCGGTGCTCAACGGTGACCGTTTCGCGGACGTGCCGCATTTCTCCGCGAAGTACACGATCGAACGCGCCATCGAGCAGTTCGACCTGCCGGTGACCGTGCTGCGTCCGTCGTATTTCATGCAGAACGACGCGAGCCTGCAGATGCCGCTCACCCAGGCGGGGGTCTACCCGATGGCGCTCGGCAACGTCGGTGTGTCGATGGTGGACACTCGCGATATCGCGGAGATCGCAGCGGCGGCGCTACTGCGCCGCGAGCGCGCTTCCGGTGCGCTGCCGCGTGAGGTGATCGAACTGGCGGGGCCGGACGCGATCACCGGAGAATCGGCCGCGCGCATCTGGAGCGAGACGCTTGGCAGACCTGTCGCCTATGGCGGCGACGACCTCGACGCCGCCGAGGCGGCGATCGCGCGGAACGCACCGTCCTGGGTGGCTTACGACCTGCGCCTGATGCTCGCCCGCTTCCAGTCCGAAGGCATGCTGGCCAAGTCGTCCGCGACGGACATCATGACCTCGCTGCTCGGCCGCGCACCGCGCAACTACCGCGACTTCGCACGCGAGACCGCGACCGCCTGGAAGCAGGCATAACGCGAACGACTCAGGCTGCTGCCTTCATTGCCGCGATGTCGATCTTCTTCATCTGCATGAGGGCGGCGACCGAGCCGGGGTTTTGCACCAGCTCCTCGATGTCGGCCGGCACGATCTGCCAGGACAGGCCGTACTTGTCCTTGAGCCAGCCGCAGGCCTGGGCGTTCGGATCGCCACCGGCGGAAAGCTTCTCCCAATAACGGTCGATCTCGGCCTGGTCATGGCAGCGGACGACCAGCGACAGCGCTTCGTTGAACTTGAAGATCGGGCCGCCATTGAGGGCGGTGACCTGCTGTCCGTCGAGCTCGAAGGCGGCGGTCATCACCGAGTCCAGTGGGCGACCGGAAGCCTCTGCCGACTCTTTGGTGTAACGGGTGATGCTTGTGATCCGCGAGTTCGGAAAGATCGAGACGTAGTAGTTCGCGGCCTCTTCGGCCTGGGTATCGAACCAGAGGAAGGGCGTGATTCGCTGGAAACGGCCTGACATGGTGACCTCCTTCGTTGGGATTTCATGTCTACGTCGAACGTGGAACGGCCGGATCGACAAGCTTGTGCTGAGGGTCGCCGGAGCCCGTGTTGACCGGTTCGACCGGCTTGGGGCCGTCGCCATGGCTGGGATCGCCGGACCCGGTCGTGGGTTCGTCGTACGTGTCGGGCTCTTTCATGAGGGGCTCCGCGTCGCGAACGCCGAGCAAACCACCTTTGACGTCAACGTCACGTCCAAGGCAGTCCGGTCGCCGTCGCGCTAGGCTGTGGCGATGACCCAGCCCGGCACCTCTCCCTGCGACCACCTCACCGGCGATGAAGCGGTCGCCTGCAGCGAAGCCGCGCGGCGCTGGACCCTGGTTGCCGCCGTGGTGGGCTCGGGCATGGCCTTCGTCGACGGCACCATCGTCAACGTCGCCCTTCCGGCCATCCAGCGGGCCATGAACGCAACGACGGCTGACGCGCAGTGGGTCATGGAGAGCTATGCCTTGCTGCTCTCCGCGTTGCTGCTGGTGGGCGGGGTGCTCGGCGACCACTACGGCCGGCGCCGCGTTTTCGTCATCGGCGCCGTGGTCTTCACGCTTGCCTCGCTGGGCTGCGCCGCATCGCCCACCGTTTCATGGTTGATCGGCATGCGCGGACTGCAGGGTCTCGGTGCTGCGCTACTCGTTCCGGGCAGCCTGTCGTTGATCAGTTCGGCCTATCCGAAGGAACGGCGCGGTGCCGCCATCGGCACATGGTCCGCTTTCAGCGGCATCACGGCGGCGATAGGCCCTGTGCTCGGCGGTTTTCTCGTCGAGCACATATCATGGCACTGGGCATTCCTGGTGAATCTGCCGCTGGGCGTCGGGCTGGTCGCCATCTGCTTCTGGCGCGTGCCGGAAAGCAAGGGCATGGAAGCCGGGAAGATCGACATCGTCGGCGCGGTAGTTGCGACGATCGGGCTGGCAGGCGTCGTCTATGCGTTCATCGAGGCGCCGTTGCAAGGCTGGTTCTCGCCTGGCGTGATCGCTTCGACGATCATCGGCATTGTCGCGCTGGCGGTCTTCGTCGTCGTAGAGATGCGCATCCGCGCACCCATGCTGCCGCTAGGCCTCTTCCGCGACCGCGATTTCGCCGGGGCTAACCTGCTCACCCTGCTGCTTTATGCATCACTGGGCGGCAGCATGTTCTTTATCCCGCTGAACCTGATCCAGGTGCACGGTTACGGCGCGACGGCCGCGGGTGCTTCGTTCCTGCCTTTCATCGTCATCATGTTCCTGCTGTCTCGATGGACAGGGCGGCTCGTCGACGTCGTCGGCGCGCGCCTGCCGCTGGTCGTCGGGCCGACCATCGCCGGCGCCGGCTTCGCACTGTATGCGTTACCCGGCGCCGGCGGCTCGTACTGGACCACCTTCTTCCCGGCCGCATGCGTGCTCGGCCTCGGCATGAGCATCACCATCGCACCGCTGACGACGACGGTGATGAACGCGCTCAATCCGGCGCTGGCTGGGACGGCATCGGGTGTCAACAACGCGGTGTCGCGCGTGGCTGGCCTGCTCGCGGTCGCCGTGTTCGGCATCGTGCTGACGCAGGGTTTCGATACGGCGCTGCAGGCGGGGCTGGCTTCGGGCGTTCCGGCGGACGTCGTGCAAAGCGTGATGGCGCAGAGGGCGAAGCTCGCAGGCATCCAGGTGACGAACGAAGCCGCGCGTCATGCGATCGATGCGGCGTTCGTCGCGGGGTTTCGGCAGGTGATGTGGCTTTCGGCCGGGTTGGCTGTTCTTTCCGCCATCGCAGCCGGCCTGATGATCCGGCCTTCGGTGAAGGCCGATCGCCGCTGAAGCGGCTCCCACAAACATCTGGAACCAAGGTCAGGTGCCGTACTGTGGGAGCCGATTCATCGGCGATTGGGTGCTAACGGCAACCTGGCCCGCTGCCGCGGGATCGCCGATGAATCGGCTCCCACAGAAGGGTCACAGACCGATCAGAAGCCTTTCTGGACCTGCACCCACGCGCGCATATCATGTGTTTCGCCAGCGAGGGATGGACGCGCACCCACCGGGTGCGACACGTCCGCGCTGAGCGACCACTGGTCGTCGCCCTGCCAGCGCATGCCCAGGCCGATGTCCTGCATATGCGCGCTGTTCGTGCCCGGTGCGAAGCGGTCCTTGTAAATGGTCACGTGGCCGGCGTCGGCGAATGCCAGCGCCGTCCAGCTGCCCGGCAAGCCCATATGCAGCGTGCGACGGAACTCGAGGTTGACCATCTGGCCCTGCGTGCCCGCCAGCACGCCAGTGTCGTACCCGCGCACGTTGTTGGCGCCGCCCAGGTAGAACTGTTCGGCGGTGTCGAGGTTCTTGTTCGCCCACTGGCCCTGGAAACCCAGGTAAACGGCATTGTTCTCGGAGAGCTGCTGCAGGCGGGCCACCGAGAAGGTGTACTTCAGGTAATGACCCTTGGTCTGCGTGCTGATCGCGTCGACGAACTCGGCGAACGCATCGTTGAAGCCGAGAAGGCCGTACGTGGCGGCGATGTTGAAGTTGGTCACGCCGTGTGCGTCGCGCTGGTCACCGGCTAATGTGGCGGTCCAGCCATACGTGTGACGCAGCGTACGGATGCCGACGATATCGATCGAATCGTTCAGATGACGACGGTCGTAGCCGAGCTGGCCGTACAGGTTGCCATCGGTGGAACGAATGAACGGATGGCTGACGAACAGGCTGGCGACCTGCGCCGTGCCGTGTGCATCGAGCACGCGCAGGTCGCCCTTGAGCCTGTAGTCGAGTGACGAAACGGAGGCGCCGACCACGGTGCCTTCGCCGTTCACCAGGTAACGATAGCCGAGGCGGCCGTAGTTCATGTTCGAGCCCGCCGAGAGCGCGGTCGCGTCGAGCAGGTCGCCCTGGTGTAACAAACCGTTGACGTTGAAAGTGCCGGTCAGGCGCGCGCGTCCGGTGTACTGGTTGCCGTAGTCATCGAGTGCGACCATACCGGTATAGCGCGGACGGTCGTCGGTGCGCACGGCGAGGTCGGACGTACCCGGTTCGTCACCCGGGCGAAGCGCCGAGGTTTCCATCACACCCGGAATGTCGCCGAGCAGAAGCAGGCTGCGATCGAAGCCGTGGGCGCTGATCGGAGCGCCGCTGGTGAGCGGGTCCAGCGTCGCCTTCAGGGGACCATCGTGCGTGGCGCTGTGGTTTTCCAGCACGACCTTGCCCAGGCGAGCTTCCTGCACCGCGATACGGACCGTGCCACCACTGAGCGTCTGCGCCGGCACATAGGCCAGCGTGAGCGGATAACCGTTTGCGCGGTATTCCGCGGTGATGCGGTTGGCCAGTTCGTTGAGCTGGCGCAGGGTGATGTCCTTGCCTTCGCCCGATGCAACAAGCGCATGTAACCGCGCGACAGGAATCAGCGTCGCCCCGGTGATCTCGATCGTCGTGACGTGGAACGGCGCACTGTCACCCTGGTCGGCCGCCGCCTTCGGCACGACCTTGAGGCCGGTGTCGTTGGACTTCTGCGGCTGGGGAGCGACAGGCACCTGGCGGAGAAGGTCGCCGCTCTGCGGTGGACGCACCTGCGCCACGGCCGTGGAAGCGAGCGCCAGGAGAATGCATGCGCCAAGGAGGTTCGCGGCGCGCTTGGGAAGATTAGCCATGGTCATCAGGAAACCGATACAAAGAGAGTGAATGAAGTCATGCGGGGCGGTGCGATGCCTTTACTGCATCGCGTCCGCCGGGAGCCGCACGCCACCGTCGACGACCTGCAACGACAGGCCCGGGACGAAGTCCGCGCGCTGCACGTTCTTTTCGATCGGCTGACGGGTCTTCTTGTGATTACCGGAGAACGGGCCGACGGTGACATTCGAGGCCGCGCCGTAAGGCGTTGCGATGAGGTCCGGGCCGAGGACGCCGTCGATCTGCGCGAGTACGATGGCTGAGGCGCCCTGCGACGCGCTCTGGTTGATGCTGGCGGTCGTCTCCGCCGATGCGTTGAACGCGTAGTTACCCGCGTCGGCGCCCATCGCGTAGATGCCAGTGACCGAGACCGGCTTGGCGCGACCGACCGCCGGGTCGCCGAACAGCGCACTCGCGGCGCCAAAGGCGATCACGTCGCCCGGAAGGATGCCGCTGCTGGAAAGCGTCGCGCGATCCGATGCATTGCCGTCGAAGAACTTGTCGATACCCTGCGCATCAACGACGACCGGGCGCTTCGTGATGCTCGCTGTCGTGGTCGGATTGAACGTGAGCGTATAGTTGCCTGCATCGCCGCCGGCAATCGTACCGTCGACGTTGACCGTCTTGCCGTTGGCCGCGTTCTTGTCGACGAATGTGCCGTTGGTCGCGAGAGTGACCTGGTCGCCACCGAGTACGCCCGTCAGAACGCCGTGCGTGATCGCTCCGGTGTTGCCGTCGTAGACCTTATCGTCAGCCGAAATACCGGCGTTGATGCCCAACGGCGTCACCGTGGCGATGTGATTGCCGCCGACGAGGGTGTAGTTCGCCGCAAGGCCGGCGCCATCGTCATTCAGTGCCAGCGAGCCGAGACCCGCCAGCGGACGATCGGTCGCGACGATCTTGCTGGCAAGCACGCCCTGGCCGCTGAGGATCAGACTCTCGCCCGCCACGCCCGCGATGACGCCCGCGCTGCCGAACATACCAGCAGACGCGACCGTACTGGCGTCATAGACACGGGTGCCGTCAAGATTCAGCACGACCTTGTAGACGTCGGCCGCCGTGGTCGCGTTGGTCGTCAGGGTGTAGTTACCTGCGTCCGCCCCGGTGAGCACGCCAGCGACGTTGACCGTCTTGCCGTTGCCCGCGTTCTTGTCGGCGAAGTTGCCGCTGGTGCTCACGCCGAGCTGGTCGCCGGCAAGCACGCCGGCGAGGGTGCCGCTGGTCTGCGCCGTGGTAGTGCCGTCATAGGTCTTGCTGCCGGCGATGATGTTGCCGGCGATGCCGAGCGGCGTGATGTTGCCCGTTGTGAAGGCCGTCTGGTTGAACTGATAGTTGCCGGCATCCGCACCCGAGGCGGTGATGCCATCGACCGTGATCGTCTTGCCATTCGCGACGTTCTTGTCGCTGTAATTGGCATCGGCACCAGTGAACACGATCTGGTCGAGCCCCACCACACCGGTCGAACCCAGCCCTGCCGCAGCGACCGTGGTGCCGTCGTAGACCTTGTTCGAACCGGTGGCGTCCACGACGATCTGCTTCGGCGTGATTGTCGCGTCGTCGGTGCCACCGACCAGCGTGTAGTTACTGCTCAGCGTAGTGCCGTTGCCCTGGAGACCGAGCGTACCAAGTGACGTGAGCGTCTTCGCCGTACCGACATTCCTGTCGCTGACCGAACCCGCGCCGCTCAGCGTGAGCGTGTCGCCATTGAGACCGGCCACCTGGGAGTCACTGGCGAAGACGGACGCAGCGATGGTCGCGGAGCCGTCGTACTCGCGGCTTCCATGGAGGCTGATGACGTAGGGTGTGATGTTGGCGAAGGTCGTCGCCGTCGTGTTCCACACATAGTTACGGGCATCCAGGCCCGCGCCGGCGATGCCGACGGTCGTGACCGTCTTGCCGGTAGCGGCATTGGCATCGGAGAAGTCCGAGGGTCCACCCGTGAACGTCACGTCGTCGCCGGTGATGATTCCCGCCGCCGAGAGTGTCGCGGAGGCGGAGGTGTTGCCGTCGTAAACCTTGTTGGGGGCCGTCGTCGTCACCACGATGGTTGCCGGCGTGATGGATGCCGTGGTCGCCGTGTTGCTCGTCACGATGTAGTTGTTCAGGTCGGTGCCGCCCACGACACCGGACACCGTCACCGTCTTGTTGCTGTCGACGTTCTTGTCGCCGAAGCTGCCCGTGGTGGACGTGTAGACCAGGTTGTCGCCTGCCAGGACGCCGATGAGGCTACCGTGAGTCACCACCCCCGTGGTCTGGTCGTAGACACGGTCATCCGCGAGAATGCTTCCGCTGATGGCGAGTGCCGTGACATTAGCTACGGCGCTTGCTGTCGCGTTCCAGGTGTAGTTGCCGGCATCGGCACCGCTTGCCGTGATCCCCGCGATCGAGATGGGCTTGTTTTGGCCCACATTCTTGTTGTCGAACGTGGCCGTGCCGGCAGCGAAGTCAATCGTATCGCCATGGAAGATACCCAGGGACGAGAGAGCGACCGCGGCGGCCGTGTTCGCGTTATAGACCTTGTCGATGCCGTCTGCGTCAACGGTCAGGGCGAACGGCGTAATCGTGAAGCTGTCGACGCCGCCGACCAGGGAGTAGTTGCCGGCGCTGGCACCCGCGTTGCCCGTAAGAGCCAGGGTGTTCAGGTCGAAGTTACCGGTGCCGTCGGCTGCGCGGTGGTACGTCGCCACGTTCTTCGAAGCCGTCGTGCCCGATCCGCTCAGCGTCAGCGTCTCGCCGTTCGCGCCATTGACGACGCCGCTGGTCCCGAAGAGCGCAGCGGCTGCACCGGCCGTGGCGTCGTAAGTGCGCGTACCCGAGAGATTGATGATGAACGGTGTGATGGCTGCCGTGGTATGCGCAGTGCCGTTAATCAGGATGTAGTTGGAGGCATCCGTACCACTGGAGGTGATACCGTCGACCGTCACGTCCTTACCGGTACCGACGTCCTTGGTGTCGAAGGTATTCGTCGTGAAGTTGAACGTCACCTGGTCACCGACAACAATGTCGCCGGAGAGCGTGGCGGCCGAAGTCATCGAGCCGTCGTATACCTTGTTGACGCCGGTAGCCACCACCGTGATGGACTTGGCCGCGATGTCGGCCTGGAGATTCGAAGGCTGGACGAGGTTGTAGTTGCCGGCGTCCGTACCGTCGATGCCCATCGCCGTCGTGACGGTCTTCTTCGTGCCGACATTCTTCGTGTCGAAGGTGCCGGTCGCGTCGTTGGTGAGGTCCACCGTGTCGCCGGTCAACACGCCGCCAAGCGTCGACCCATGGAGGCCTGCAACCGTGTTTCCGTCGTAGGGCTTGTCCTCGGCCACTGTCCCGGTGACGTTCAGGGTCGCCTTGGTGACAATGTAGTTGTCAGTACCGCCCACCAGGGTGTAATTGCTGGCCAGGCCGCCCGGCGCATCGGAAAGGGCGAGCGTATCCAGGCCGAAGCCCGCGCTGTTCTTGTAGGTACCGACGTTCTTGCTCGACAGCAAGCCGGACCCGCCCAGTGAAAGCGATTCACCCGCCACCACGTTACCGAGGACCAACGAGCCGGCGTCGGCAGCCTTCGTCGTGTCGTAGACGCGCGTGCCGCTCAGGTTGACGATCCGCGGCGTGATGTTCGCCGTGGTCGTCGCCGTATCGGTGGATAGGACATAGTTGCCTGCATCGGCTCCGCCGGACACGGTGATCCCACCCACAGTGACCGTGCGCCCGTTAGCAACGTCCTTGCCGTCGAACTGGCTGGAGGTGCTGGCGAAGGTGACCGTGTCGCCGCCATATACGCCGGAAGACGCCAGCGTCGTGCCGGCATTCGTCGTCCCGTCGTACTGCCTGTTCTGAGCGGTGGCAGAGGGGGCGATCGTCTTCGGCGTAATGTTGGCCGTCACACCGGTCGGCTGTACGAGCACATAGTTGCCGATGTCGCCACCGTCGATGGTCATCGAGGTAGTGACCGTCTTCGGACTGCCGACGGCATTGACGTTCTTGTCGCTGAACTGACCGAGTGCATCATTAGCCAGCGTCACGGCGTCGCCGGCGAAGACGCCGTTGAGCGTCGATCCCGAGAGGTGCGCCGCCGTTGTGTGATCGTAGATCTTGTCGTCGGCAACGGTTCCGCTCACCGTCAGCGTGGCGGGGGTGATCGTCACCCAGTCGACGCCGCCGACCAGTGTGTAGTTGCTGGCCAGACCGCCGCTACCGCCGTTGGCGAGCGCGAGGCTGCCCATGGCGAAGAAATCCTTCTCCTCGCCCACGTTCTTGTCGACCAGCGTGCCGCTGCCCGTAACGCCGAGCGTCTCGCCGTTCACACCCTGCAGGACGCCGAACAGCGAGCTGTTGGCCGTTGCGGTGCCGTCGTAGACGCGCGTACCGGTAAGGTCGATCACCTTCGACTGGATCACGCCGTTACTGCCGGCGCCCGTGGTCGGCAGGATGTAGTTGGAAAGATCGGTCCCTGCGTTCGCGACGAAGTCCGAGGTCACCAGGGTGGACGCGACGCCCAGGCCGGTGCCGACGTTCTTGGTGAGGTAGTTGGCGGTCGCCGATTGCGGAATGGAGGCGCCCTGGATACCGACGAAACCCTGCAGGTCGTAGTCGGACGCAATCAGCGTGGCCGAATCGGTACCATCGTAGACCTTGGTCGGGCTGCCGGTGATTACCGCTGTGAGCTGCTTGGGATTGATCGTCGCGGTCAGGCCGGCCGGCTGCTGGAGCTCGTAGTTCCCCGAGCTGCCGCCATTCAGGCCAAAGCCGCTGATGGCGACGCCGAGGTTGTCGCCAGCATTGGCCGTACCGAACCGGCCCGATGCACCACCTCCGTCGAATCCCACCGTATCACCGGCGAAGACGCCATTGAGCGCTGCATTACCCGCAATGGTGAGCGTTGCGGTGGTATTGCCGTCGTACGTCTTGTCGTTCGCGGTCACGCCACTCAACGTCAGCGTAGCCTGGGTGATATTGGCGATCAGGCCGGCGACCGGCTGCAGGATGTAGTTGGCCGCCGCACTGCCGGTGATTCCGAAGCCGGCCGCCGTCACGGTCAAGCCGTTGCCGACATTGGCCTGGCTGAAGTTGGCGCTCACGCCAGCCAGGTTCAGAGCCACCTTGCTGGCACTGCCCGCATCTGTGTCTACCAGCCCGGCGAGGCCGGCCCTGGACAGGTTGAGCGTATCGGCCGTGGTGGCGTTGTAGCTCCTGTTCGTGGCGAACACGCCCGTGACGAAGAGCGGTGCCTGGTTGATCGTGCCGGAGCCCGTGGCGGTGAGATCGACGTTGTAGTTGGAAAGCAGTGTGCTGCCGCCGAGTACGTAGTTGCCTGGCGTCAGTGTCGCGGTGATGGCGCGTCCGTTGGCCGTGCTCGCGTTCGCACTGTCGTAGCTGGCGGTAGCGCTGGGATTGATCGTGCCACTCTCGCCCGACACCCAGCCGCTGACATTGAAATTGCCTGATCCCAGCGCCGCATTGGTGCTGCCGTTATACGTCTTGGTCGGATTGCCGACGATCGACACCGTCAGCTGAGCCGGCGTGATATTGCCAATGCCCAGCACCGGCGTATTGATCGCGTAGTTCGACAGGATGGTGCTGCCACCGGGGGTCAGGTCGGCCGTGGAAAGCCCGGCCGACAACGCGAGATCCGTTCCGACGTTCTTCTGGCCAAACGTGCCGATGATCGAGTGCGAGACCACGCCGCTGTCGGTACCGACCCACCCGCTCAGCGTGAAGTTGTTCGGCATCAAACTGATGTTCAAGCTGCCGTCGTAGATCTTGCTGGCATTGACGATGCCGACGCCGAGCGTGATCAAGCCGCCGGTCAACGGTGCCGGCGTGATCGAGCCCGAGCCGAGATAGCTGGTCGGCAGAAGGTAATTGCTCAACAGCGTGCCACTACCGGCCGTGAAGTCGGTGCCGGGCAGCGCGCCCGCACTGGCGCCGCGTGCGCCAGCGTTCGGGTTGTCATACTGACCGGGCACGGTGCCGCTGAAACTGGCACCGATGCTCTGGCCTGACAGCAGGCCGAGCAGTTGCAGGTTCGATGCACTCAGTGCGGCATCCGTGGTGCCGTCGAACACCTTGGTCGGGTTACCGACGATCTGGCCCGTCAGCTGTAGCGGATTGATCACGCCCAGGCCAAAGCCGGTCACCGTCGGCGCAAACGTGTAGTTGGACATCGAGGTGCCGCCGGCCGGCACGAAGTCGGAGGGCTGGAGAGCCGCCGTGACATCGATGCCACTGCCTGCGTTGGCAGTCGCGTAGGTTGCCGAACTCTGGCCCACCGTCGCGCTTTGGCCGGCGACAAAGCCACCGAGCGTGAAGTTGCCGCCGTTCAGGGTGACGGCATTGGTGCCGTCATAGGTCTTGGTTGGATTGCCGATCATGCCGATGGTCAGCAGGCGCGGCGTGATGTCCGCCGTAAGCACTGGCGCGGCGAGCATATAGTTTCCGGCAGCCGAACCGGTGAGACCGAAGCCGCTGGCGGTCACGGCGAGTCCGCTGCCCACGTCGGTCTGGCCGAACAGGGCTGTCACGCCTGACGCTGTGAGCGTGACATCGTCGCTGCCCACCTTGCCGGTCAGCGCATTGCCGGTGTCGCCGATGGTGAGCGTGCCATTCTTCGTGTTGTCGTAGATCTTGTTGTTGGCGGTGACCGTGGCCGGGTTGATGGTCAGTGTCTTTGGCGTGATGTTGGCGCTCAAGCCGGTCGGGGCTTGCAGCACGTAATTGCTCGCCTTGCCACCGGTCAACGCATAACCACTGATCGCCACGCCGATGCCGTTGGCCACGTTGGCATCGGCGAACGTGCCGACGATGCCGGTGGTGACGAGCGCCACCTGCCCCGAGTCGGGCTGGATCACGCCGAACAGTTTGGCGCCGCCGGTGAGAATGGCGTCGTTCGCGTTGCCGTCGTAGATCTTGTTGCTGGCCAACAGACCGCTGATCAACAGCGGCGCCTGGTTGATCGTGCCCATGCCGGTCGCTGCGGTCGGCAGGAGGTAGTTGGCCAGGCTGGTGCCGGCGCCTGCCGTGAAGTTGGTCACCGAGAACGTAGCATTGAGTGCCACGCTGCCGGCGTCGGACCCGGCGTAGGCGATGGAGCTCGGCTGTTTCACCGTGGCGCTCTGGCCGCCGACGAAGCCATCGATCTGGTAGTTGCCCGAGCCCAGCGTTGCCGTGGCGGTGCCGTCGTAGGTCTTGGTCGGATTGCCGATGATCTGTGCGGTCAGCGGTGCGGGTGTGATCTGGCCAACCCTGGCGCTCACCGGGGAGCCGCCCAGGGCATAGCCGAACACCGGAATCGTCCCGGCGGCATCCCTGATGCTGAAGTTGTCGATCGTTCCCGGCGAGGTGACACGTATGTTCGAGGCCGCGTTCACGGTAGCGTACGTGCCACCGGTGGCACCGATGATCGTGTCGCCGTCGGTCAGGCCAGTCGTGGTGAGGTTCGCACCCGTGAAGTTGGCTGAGTTCGTGCTGTCGTAGACCTTGCTGACTGAACCAGTCAGGCCCGTAACGGTCAACGTCGGAGCGAGCTTGTAGAGGAAGCCGTTGCCTGCACCCAGCGGCGTGGCCCCGGCATTGGCCGCGTACTGCATGAACTGCGGGGCAAGACCACCGCGCGTATCCAGCGTCGGATCCGACGAGTAGACCAGCCATTTGCCCAACGCCGAATTCAGCGCAGCCGACCCGGCATGGTTTATGAAGTTGTTTGCCGCGGTGAGCGTCACGCCGGCACCACCGGCGATCGTGCCGCCGGCTGCGAGAGTGATATTGCCGCGGTTGGCCGTGAGTACGACGCCGCCTGCGCCCGAGATCGGCGCATTGACGTTGATGCCGCGATACGCGTCGAGCGTGAGTGTCGCCGCCGCGCTGTTCCACGTGATGGCCGAATTAACGTTGATGTCGCCCACGCCGGAGGCGTTCTGCACGCCCTGCCCGGTGGCATCCGTTGCGGTGGTGATTTCGGTGACACTGGTGCCGCCGTTGAGCGTGGTCGAGATGGTCGCTGCAGCGGTCGCGTCGATCGTCAGGTCATACGGATCCACCAACCACGTACCGGCCTTACCCTTCGGCGCGCTGGCATTGATCGACGCCGCGCCGATATGCGCGAACGCTGCCGAGGTTTCGATGCTGCCACCGTTGCCGCCGTTCGGCGCGCTGGCGTCCAGTGTGCCTTCCACGTTCACGTGGCCCGCCTGCATGCCGCCGAGCAGCACGATCTGGCCGTTGTGGTTTTCCACCGTCTGCGCACGGACGACGCCGGTGTTGTTGACCGTGCTGGCCAGCAGCGAATCCGCTGCGCCTGCTGTCATTAGCACGCGGCCGCCATCGGCCTGCACCAACTGGCGGTTCTCGACGAGGTTGTCCAGGGTGCTGCGGTCCACCTGCAGGTGAAGGAGCTGGCTGCCGTCGAAAGTCAGCGTGACAGCGCTGCCTCCGCCCATGGCGACCGTACCGAGCTGCGCACTGATCGTGCCCTGGTTCGACACTGTGTTGCCGAGCAGGGCCACGTAGCCGCCGTTGGCCGCACGGATGGAACCCTTGTTGACCACGCTTCCCTTGCCGTTACCACTGAAGCTGCGCGTATCCGACGAGAGCGAGCTATCCGACGTGTCCAGCGTGGAGGCGACCAGCCCGCCCACGTTCACCTGTGCACCTTGTCCGAACAGCACGCCGTTCGGATTGATCAGCCAGACCTGGCCGTTGGCGTTGAGGTGGCCGTAGATCCCCGACGCGCTGTTGCCCAGAATGCGGTTGACCGCGATCGCATCCCTGCCCGGCTGCACGAAGTTCACCGTTTCGTTCGGCGCGATGTCGAAGGTCTGCCAGTTCAGCGAGAGATGCTGGCTGCCCTGGTTGATCGTGGTGGTCGCGCCGTTCTGGTGAATCGCACCGCTACCGGAAACGATCTGACCGCCGGTCTGTCCGGCATGCGCGGCACCCGCGGCGCTGAGCGCCAGCGCGATGGCCAACGCGATCGAAGCGGCATGAGGGTTCTTCGATGTCGATGCGGAACGTGCCGCCGGACGGCTATTGCGAGCAAGTTCGCTGGCAGCGACCCACTGCGACGTGACGGCATTCCAGCACAGGCGATAGATACGATTCATTCGAGCAACCTTCGGTCGTGGGCGCATGCATAGGCAGAGGCGTCCCCAGCGTTAGCCGAGACGTGGTAGTTGCTTGGGCCCCCCTGCGGGCCGCGCTGGGCCGTTTCGGCGCCTGCGCGTTTGCGGCATGTTAGTCGATAAGTGTGAAGTGCATCACATTTAAGTTGTGAAGACGGTCGCGCTTTGCTCGTTTGACCCGGATAAAATTGGTCAGGTCCTGGCCAGCAGGCTCACGGAGGCGATGCCAGTTCCACGCAGAAGTCCACGAACGCGCGAACCTTGGGCGGGGAGTTCTTGCGCGACGGGTAGAAGGCGTACAGGGGAAAGCGCTCCTCGGCCCAGTCGGGGAACAGTTCGACCAACCGTCCGTCGGCCAGGGCATCCTGCACGCTCACCGCCAGCACCTGCGCAATCCCTGCCCCGGCGATGCACACGGCGAACATGATTCCCGAGTCCGTGACCAGGAGCGGCCCGGTGGTTTCGACCGGTACGACCTTGCCCTTACGGTGAAACTCCCATTCGAATGGACGACGGGTAACCGGGTCGCGGAACTGGATGCACCGATGATTGACGAGGTCCTTCGGTGTCGCCGGACGGCCATGGGCGGCGAGATAGGCCGGCGCCGCGACGGTGAGCACCCGGGTTTCAAGCAGCTTGCGGCCGATCAGTGACGATGACGGAGGCACACCGAAGCGGACGGCTACATCGATGCCATCGGCGACGAGGTCGCCGAGTTCATCACGGGTGACGATCTCCAGTTCCAGGGCCGGATAACGAGCCAGGAAGGCGGCGAGTTGCGGCGCGATAACCTGGCGGGCAAACATGGGGTCCAGGCTCACTCGCAGTCGGCCACGTACCGCTTGCGAATCGCCGGCGGCGGCCAGGGCGGCATCTTCGATCCCCGACAACAGCGGACCCACCTGCGCATAGAGGCGCTCGCCTTCATCGGTCAGGGTGACCGAGCGGGTGGTCCGATGAAGCAAACGCACGCCGAGTCGTTCTTCCAACCGGCTCACCGCGCGACTCACGCCCGATGGCGAAAGCCCCAGGGCGTCGGCTGCGCGCGCGAAGTTGCCGGTCTCGACGACGGAAACCAGAACATTTAGGTTGCCAAGCAGGCGGCCATCGGAGGACATGAGGGGCGACTCGTGATCGTGAGTCACGAAAGATCTGCCTCGGCGGATATTCCGTCAATAGAGCGAGGCGCTTAGTCTGTGCACCATCCCTTTCCCACCGAGCCTTCCATGAACGCTTCCCGCGCACCTATCGCCCTCATCCTGGGCGCGAGCCGCGGCCTGGGCCTCGCCCTCGTCGAGGAATACCTGCACCGCGACTGGCACGTCGTCGCCACCGTGCGCAGTGAGACACCGGCCGCGCTCGCAGCGCTGGCCACCGCTTCGCAAGGACGCCTTCGCATCGAGCATGCCGACATTGCGCGGGGCAGCGACATCGACGCGCTGCGCCGCACGCTCGATGGCACCGCCTTCGACCTGGTATTCGTCAACGCCGGGGTGATGACCCAGGCACGCGATGCGAACGGCGCCACGATTTCCGACGAAGAGTTCGCCCACGTCATGGCGACCAACGTGCTTGGCCCGATGCGCGTGCTGGAAGCGTTCGAATCGTTGGTACCACGCTCCGGCACGCTGGGTGTTATGTCGTCCGGGCTCGGTAGCATCGAGAACAACCAGGACGGCGCCTGGACCGTATATCGCGCCAGCAAGGCGGCGCTTAACCAGATGCTGCGCAGCTTCGCCAATACCCGCCGTGGCGATCCTCGCGCGGTGCTTGCGATCGCTCCCGGTTGGGTGCGCACGGACATGGGCGGTGCCGATGCCGCGCTTTCGGTCGAAGAGAGTATCCCGCGCGTGGTCGACGTCATCGAGGCGCACCGCGGCAAGGCGGGCGCGCATTACGTCAATTACCAGGGCCAGACCCTGCCCTGGTGACCGCTCAGAGCCAGATACGGATGCCGGCCACCCAGCGGCGATCGGTGATGCGCCGGCCGTCGTTGCGTGCGAGACCGGCCGTGGCGCCGGTGAGATGTTCCCAGGACACACCGACATACGGCGCGATGGTGCGGCGGATCTCGTAGCGAAGCCGAAGGCCACCTTCGACACTTGAGATACCCGCGCGCAACTCACGCTGCACGTCATCCTTGCCGTACGCGTTGATCTCGATTTCCGGCTGGAGGATCAGTCGCTGGGTAAACAGGAGTTCGTACTCCGCACGCACGCGTGCGGCGGTACGTCCGCCCTCACCCGCATACGCCGTCGCCTCCAGCTCGAACCAGTACGGCGCGAGACCCTGCACGCCGAACGCTGCCCAGTTGTGCTTCGGACCTTCACCGATGTCGCGCCGCACGCCCAGTTGAGTATCCCAATAGGTCGCCACGGCGTGGCTCCAGAACAACTCGACGTCGCCATCGCGCGGCCGGTTGCCTTCACGCTCGCCTTCGCTGCGCATCCAGAGCTTGTCGCTGTCATTGCCGTACCAGCCCTCGGCCTCCCAGGACTGGCCGTGGCCACCCTGCCCCGCGAACGACTCCAGGCGGTCCACCAACAGCATGCCGACAGGAGCGGTGTCGTCCATGTCATGCATGGCCATGCCGTGCATGCTGCTGGACGGCACGCCATCGGACCAGTCGGGGCTGCGCGCGTCGGCTGGCGCGTTGCCGCCCTGCATGGCGCCCATCTTCATGTCCTGTGCGCCTGCCGACGCGATGGTACCGAGCGCCAGCAGGGCAAATACGAAGCGCCTCACGAGACCACCACTTCGCGGAACATGCCCGCTTCCATGTGATAGAGCATGTGGCAGTGGAAGGCCCACCGCCCGGGGTTATCGGCATTCACCGCATAAGTCACCTGCTGGGCGGGCTGCACGTTCACCGTGTGCTTGCGCACCAGGAACTCGCCATCCGGCGATTCCACCTCGCTCCACATGCCGTGCAGGTGAATCGGGTGATTCATCATGGTGTCGTTGACCAGGCGCACGCGCAAGCGCTCGCCGCGGCGGAAATGCACCGGTGTCGCAGCGGAATACTTCACGCCGTCGAACGACCACGCGAAGCGCTCCATGTTGCCGGTAAGGTGCAGTTCGATCGTTCTCCCCGGCTCGCGCGTGTCCAGCGCACCGCCGATCGTACGCAGATCGGCGTAGGTAAGGACGCGATGGCTGCGCTCGCGCAGCCCGACGCCGGGATCGTCAAGGTTGGTCCGTGGCATGTCCACACGCATGTCGACACCGGGGCCGTACTCGGTGCTGGCGTGGTGGGCCATCACCATCCCGCCGCCATCGCCGCTGTCTTCGGCCATCGAGCCCATCATGTCGCGCATCGCCAGGCGCGGTCGGGAATCGAGTGCCGGCACCTCGGCGCGCATGCCCTCGCGTGGCGCTAGCGTGGCGCGGGCGAAACCCGAGCGGTCGATCGACTGGGCGAAGATCGTATAGGCGGGGTCCTCGCGCGGCTCGATGATCACGTCATAGGTTTCCGCCGCGGAAAGGCGGAGCTCATCGACCATGACAGGCTCCACGTCCTGGCCGTCCGCGGCGACCACGCTCAGGCGCAGGCCAGGAATGCGCAGGTCGAAGATCGAGTTGGACGAACCGTTGATCAGGCGCAGCCGGACCCGCTCGCCGGGCCGGAACAAGCCGGTCCAGTTGCCTGCCGGCGCGCTGCCGTTGACGAGGTAGGTGTACGTCGCGCCCGATACATCGGCGAGGTCGCCAGGGTTCATCCGCATGCGGTTCCACATGCGACGCATGGCCATGGCATCGCCAAAGCCCTTCGCACGCGCGTCGCGCAAGAAGTCGGCAACGGTCGGCTGCGCGTAGTTGTAGATATCACTGCGCGAGCGCAGCTTGGCATAGAGGCGCTCGGGATCCTCATCGGTCCAGTCGCTGATAAGGATCACGTGCTCACGGTCCACCGCGTGGCGTTCACCCTCCTTCGGGGCGATGACGATGGCACCGTACAGGCCGCTCTGTTCCTGGAAACGACTGTGTGCGTGATACCAATAGGTGCCCGATTGCTTCACGGCGAAGCGATAAGTGAACTCGCTGCGTGCCGGTATGCCGTCGAAGCTCAGGCCCGGCACGCCGTCCTGGTTGAAGGGCACCACGAGGCCGTGCCAGTGAATCGACGACACGGTGTCGAGCTGGTTGCGCACGCGCAGGATGACGGACTCGCCCTCGCGCCAACGCAGGATCGGGCCCGGCACACCACCATTCACCGTCACGGCGGTCCGTGCGCGACCGGTGAAGTCGACGGCAGCCTGACGGATGTCCAGGGTCATGTCAGGGCCGGCCAGTTCGCCCGCACTCCGCATCGGCTCGGTCGCGGTGGCGGGTCGGACGACGCCGAAGCCCAGCCCGATGCCTGCCACCGCCACGCCCTGGACGAAACGGCGGCGTGGCAGGTGGATCGTTGGTTCGCCGTGATCGCGCATGTCGTTTCCCGAGCCCGGAACATCGAAAGAACACCGAGCGTAACGACGATGGTCGAGGCGCGACAACTCTGGAGCAGGCTCCGTGCGGCCTAACGGTAGCTCACGTTGACGACGATCGAAGCATTGGCCGCACCGGGCGTCACCGTCTGGCCGACGCGGCGATAGCGGGCGCGAAATCCGTAGCTGCGCCCTTCACGCACCGCCGGCAGGATCAAGGGCGACGGCCCGTTGGGTATGACCTGGGTATCGGGATCGTCACTGCGCAGTTCCACGGCGACGCCGGTGGCCGGAGCGGCGCCTCCGATCTTGAACAATGAGGCGTCGTGGTCGTCCGGCGCCGCCGTGAAGCTCATGAGTATCTGGGTGGCATTCCTGCAACCGGTGGAGACCAGTGCCTGCGAGACCCACGGGCTGCTGCCGGCGACGAGCAGGTCGCGGCCATCGACCTTGTCCAGCGCAAAGGTGAGGCCGCGTGAGGCAAAGGCGCAGGTGGGTCGCTCCGGCTCGATACGCGTGTCCAGCAGGTCCACCCAGACCTGCGCACGGTCGTCGTAGCCGCCGCGGGCGAGTGTTCCCGAGGTAAGCGCCCCACCCTCGTCGACGGCGCCGGTCTTGATGAGCTGCACGCGGTAGTGCGAGACGAGGGTGGCATCGAAGATAAAGGGAATCGACGTACGGTACGGCACGAGCAGCTCGCCGTTGTTGCCATTGTCGAAGTAAATACGGATGCCGACGCCGCGCACGTTGGTGTCGTAGATGCCGCCACCGCTGGCGCTGGGCGAGACGAAGCTACCCAGGCTGGACGTGCGGGTCGGGTAGAGGCATTTGAACCTGGAGGATGTCCAGCCCGTGGTGACTTTCTCCGCCAGAGGCGTGCCAACGGGGGCATCCACCGGCACGGAGACCGTACCGAACGAGAGGACCTGCGGGCCACCCTGTGAGGGATAACCCAGACAACCCGCATGCGCAGGCAGGGCGAACAAGGCAACAGGCAGGCAGGCGAGACGAACGATACGGGCAAGCGACATGACGATGGCTTCACGAAGGAGAGACTGTATCGAGTCTGCTCACGCCACCACGTGATGCCCATCGGAGGATTCTGAAATAGCGCCGACAGCGCACCACCCGGGATGCACGGTCCATTCACCGCATCGCGCCAATGATCCGCCCATGAGCCTGACGGATTATCGCCGCAAGCGGAACTTCACCAGGACGCGGGAGCCCGCCCCCGACGGCTCCGCGCGCGGGCGCGGCCGTGCCATCTTCGTCGTCCAGCTCCATCATGCATCGCGCCGGCACTTCGACTTCCGCCTGCAGGTAGGTGACGTGTTACGTAGCTGGGCCGTCCCCAAGGGACCCAGCTTCGACCCGAAGGTGAAGCGACTTGCGGTGGAAGTCGAGGACCACCCGGTGTCCTATGCCGGTTTCGAAGGCGACATCGACGAAGGTTACGGCAAGGGCCATGTCGACACGTTCGACCGTGGCGTCTGGTCCACCCCGGGCGACGCCGAGGCGCAGCTGCTCAAAGGTCACCTCACTTTCGAACTGTTCGGCGAACGTCTCAAAGGGAGCTGGCATCTGGTGCGTAGCGGGAAGAAGGAGCGCCAGCCCTCGTGGTTCCTGATCAAGGCGAGCGACGCCTACGCGAGCGATATGGAAGCCGACGACTTGCTCGACGCGAAGATGCGCGAGAGCACACGCCGCGCGACGAAGAACCCGGTAGCAAGGGTTGGCGCAAAGAAAACGGCGGCGCCCACGAAGGCAGCGCCCAAGGCGCCGAAGGCACGACGCCTCCCGGTAACCACGTTGACCAGGGCGGCAGGCTCCCTCGAGGGGGCGCGCAAGGCAAAAGCCTCCGCCGAGTTCTTCGCGCCTCAGCTTGCGCGTCTTCGGGAGACACCGCCGCAAGGCGACGGTTGGCTGCACGAGGTGAAATGGGACGGCTATCGCATCCTGGCCGGCGTGGCCAAGGGAAAGGTCATGCTGTGGTCGCGCAATGCCTTGCCCTGGAATGATCGCCTGCCGGAAATCGTCGCCGCCATCGAAAGCCTCGGTCTGGAAAGCGCACGGCTCGACGGCGAACTCATCGCGCTCGATACGCAGGGGCGCAGCGACTTCAATGCGCTGCAGCGCACGCTGTCCGGTGAACTGCAGGCACCGCTCGCCTACATGCTTTTCGACATGCCTTATCTGCAAGGCTACGACCTCAGCAAGGTCGCGCTCAGGGACAGAAAGGCCTTGCTCGAACGGTTGCTTTCGCATGCACCTCGCCTGCTCTCCTACAGCGGTCACAACCTCGGCGACGGCGACCAGGTGTTCGCCATGGCGATGGAGCAGAAACTCGAAGGGATCATCTCCAAACGCGCCGATGGCGGTTATCGCAGTGGTCGTAACGACGACTGGCTGAAGATCAAACGACTGGAGAGTGACGAGTTCGCCGTGGTCGGCTACACCCCGGCTAAAGGTTCCCGGTTGACCTTCGGCTCCCTGCTTCTCGCCAGACCCGACGCAGACGGCGGCTGGACGTACGTGGGTCGGGTCGGCACCGGGTTTACCGACGAGATGCTGCGCGAGCTGGGCAAGACCCTGACAAAACGCGGCGCGAAGAAGCCCACCGTGCGCATCGACGCCGTCGACCCGACCTTGCGCGGTGCGCTATGGGTTCCCCCTAAGGCGGTCGCCGAGGTGTATTACCGCGGCATCGGTAACAAGAACCTCCTGCGACAACCGAGCCTCAAGGCGTTGCGCGTGGATAAGGCGCCCGAGGATCTGCGCGATTCCGACCGTCGCCCGGCGACAAGACGGGCCGGCAAGCCCGTGGCCGCAGGTGAAACCAGAACTGTCGGTAAAAGTATCGTCATCACCCACCCCGACCGAATCGTGTTTCCCGACGACGGCATCACCAAACAACAGGTGGTGGACTACTACCGCGCCGTCATGCCATGGCTGCTTCCGGCGATCGCCGATCGGCCCACGTCGACGATTCGCTGTCCGGGTGGCATCGGCTCGCCCTGCTTCTTCCAGAAGCATGTGATGGCCGGTCTCGCGCACGTCGGCACGGCGAAGCTGAAAGAGGAGACAGGTGCCCAGGCGGTGTATCTGTACCCGAAGGACGAGGCCGGCGTGATCGAACTGGTCCAGTTCGGCGCGGTCGAATTCCATCCCTGGGGATCACACGTCAAGTCGCCGGATATCGCAGACCGCGTGGTGTTCGACCTCGATCCCGGGGAGGATGTCGAATGGCGCCGTGTGATCGCCGCCGCACGCATGGTTCGCGGCTTTCTCGAGGAACTGGGGCTGGTTTCCTTCGTACGCAGCACGGGCGGCAAGGGCCTGCATGTGGTCGTGCCGTTGAACCCGGGCGCCGACTGGAGCACGGTGAAGGACTTCGCCCGCGGCTTCGCGGAAACGTTGGCACAACTGCATCCCCTGGAGTTCGTCGCCACGGCCAGCAAGCGCTTCCGCCGCGGGAAGATCTACGTCGACTACTTGCGCAACGGCCGTGGCGCGACGGCGGTCGCTTCCTATTCGCTGCGGTCACGGCCAGGCGCCCCCGTGGCCGTGCCGCTGCGCTGGGAAGAACTGGGCAAGCTCAAATCCGGCAACGCGTTCGACCTGGCCGCTGTGCCGAAGCGGCTCGCTCGGCTGAAGAAAGACCCCTGGGAAGGTATCGACCAGGTGCAACAGGACCTCGAAGCGGTCAATGAGGTCCTCTCGGCGCGCTGATGGGGCGATCCAAGTAAACTGCGGCCTCATCCTTTCGTGACGACCTTATGTTCGTTTCGCTCCCCCGATTCCTGCGCATTCCCCTCGCCTGCGTCCCGCTCTTCGTCAGTACGGTGCTGCACGTGGGGCCGCTCCTGCTGCTGACGGTGGTTCGCCTGATCATTCCGGTGCGCGCCATGCGCAACGGCTTTGCACCCGTCCTGGTGCATATCGCGGAGAGCTGGCTCAGCGTCAACGCCTGGCTGTTCGCTGCCTTTACCCGCACGCAGTGGCAGGTGGAGGGGCTGGAGGGCCTGAGTGCACGTGAGAATTATCTGGTGGTGTGCAACCACCAAAGCTGGGTGGATATTCCGGCGCTGCAGAAGATCTTCAACCGGCGCATTCCTTTCATGCGCTTCTTCCTGAAGAGCCAGCTGATCTGGGTGCCCCTGCTCGGGCCGGCCTGGTGGGCGCTGGACTTCCCCTTCATGAAGCGTCATTCGAAGCAGGAACTGGAAGCGAAGCCGGAACTGCGCGGCAAGGATCGCGAAGCCACCCGCCGCGCCTGCGAGAAGTTCAGCCATGTACCGGTCTCGGTGATGAACTTCACTGAGGGCACGCGATTTACCAAGGCCAAGCACGACGCGCAGAAGTCGCCGTATACGCACCTCCTGCGACCGAAGGCCGGCGGCGTCGCGTTCGTGATCGACGCCATGGGCGACGCGATTCGCCAGATGCTCGACGTCACGATTGTCTACCCGGCGGGACCGGGCACGATGATGGACCTGATCGCCGGTCGCATTCGCGAAATTCGCATCCACGTGCGCCGCCTGTCCATCGATCCTTCGATGCGCGGCGACTACGAGAACGATGCGGTGTATCGCGAGCGCTTCCAGAACTGGGTGAACCAGCTCTGGGCAGAGAAAGATGCGCGCATTACAGCGATGCTAAGCCACTGAGCCGGCCAGACCTGCTGTTGTAGGAGCCGATTCATCGGCGAATGGGTGCTCGCCGATGAATCGGCTCCTACAGGAAGCGAGGCCCGGGATTACCTGGCCGCTTCCCTGGCGAGGACTTCGTCGAGCCTCTCGCGGCCCGCGTCCGCATAGGTCTTGCAGGTCTTGCCTTCGCCCTGTTCCGGGTGAGGCGTGATCAGGACATCGCAGGGCAGTGCGGCAACGCGGTCGAAGGTCTTGCGGTACTCGGCGACATACGCCGGATGATCGCTGAAGCGATAGGTGCCTGCCGCGAACGCATAGAGGCTGTCGGCAAAGGCGATGCTCTTGCACGACGTGCCCTCGCACGACTGCCATGTCCATGCCGTGCCGCCCGGCGTATGGCCGGGTGTGATGTGCGCGGTCAGTGACAATGGCCCCACGTGCACCACCGTGCCGTCGACGATATCGCCCTTCGCGTCGACCTTGGGATAGGCCTTTTCGGTCGGATCGTATTGCGGATCGTCAGGATACTTTCCACCCAGACGCATCGCTTCGGCAGCCTTTGCCGTCGCTCGCACCGGTGCGCCGCTGTCCTTCGCCAGTTGCGCGATGGCACCGGCGTGATCGTGGTGCGGATGCGTGTTGAGGATCAGCTTGATGTCTTCGACGCGAAAGCCGAGCTTGCGGATGTTCGCCTCGATCAGCTTCGCGTTGGACACATAGGGCGCGTCGATCAACACGTGGCCCTGAGGCGAGGTGATGAGAACCGCCGAAAGGCCCTTCGTGCCGACGAAGTACGTGTTGCCATAGATGACGTGCGGCGCGACCGGTTGCGTCCATGCCGGATTGGCTCCCGTGACGACCGGTGCGGCGTCATGGGCGAAAGCGGGCAGGGCGGTGCAGCAGGCGAGGGCGAGCAGGGTGCGGCGCATATCGGTGGTTCCCTTCGGAAGGCGGAACGCAGGATAGGCGAGGGGGTAGGGCGGATGGGTGCCAGGGAACGGGCGAAGTTGTGGCAAGCGAGCGTTCGCCGATGAATCGGCTCCCACAGGGAGCAGGTAGCCAAGCCTCTTGTGGGAGCCGCTTCAGCGGCGATGATTCAGCCGGTAGCGCCGCTAGCCTGTGGGAAGGTGGGACGGTGTTGGCGGGCGCGCCAGAAGAGGAAGCCGGTGACCAGGAGGAACATCGGCAGCATGCCGGTGAGGCAAGCCACGATGCGCCAGAGCAGACCGCCGACGGCCGCCGAGTGGATCGGAAACAGGGCATTGGCCAGGCGCAGGCCCGGTCCGAGTTTCGTCGCATCGTCGCCACCGATCACGCGCGCGGCCACCGGGTCCATCCACAACGAACTGCGACCGTCCTTGTTCCATTCGCCGGGACGGCGGACGCGCAGGACGAGCGTGCCGTTGTCCTTCTGCGGCAGCATCAGGCGGGTGAGTTCAGCTTCGGGAGCGGCGGCCTGGGCGGCGGCGAGGACGGCCGGCCAGTCGATATCCCCGTGCGCGGGCGGCAGCTTCGGTGGCTTGGCGGGCGGGGCTTCATGGAAGGCCGAGGCGAGACCATTACGTACCGCGCCGCGATACGCCATGGTGGTGCCGGTGCCGATCATGACGATAAGCAAGGGCAGGGCAGCGACGCCGACGAAGCGGTGGAAGCTTGCCCAACGGAGCACGGGCGGGTTGGTGTGCGGCTTGAGGTGTTTCAGCGCGCGACGACGCCCGGGCCAATAAAGCCACACGCCCGAGAACAGCATGAACAAGCCGGTGCATGCGACGACGCCGAGGATGGTTTCACCTACTTCACCGCTCAGGAGATGGGTGTGCCAATCCATCAGCAAGAGCATGACGTCGCCGGTCTTTTCGCGGCGCAGGAGCAGCTCTCCGGTGGTCGCGTCGAAGTAGCTGCGGCCGCCGCCGCGCGACTGGGCTTCCCATACCGGTAGTTCCTCGTCCGGCAGCGAGAGGCCCCGCAAACCCTTGCCGTCCGGGGACGCGAGCAGGGTCGCCAGCGAATGCCCTTGGGTCGCCAGGTCCGGCAGGGGGCGCGATGTCAGTCCGGGGTGGCCGGCCGCGAACAGCGGGTCCTCCCACAGCAAGACGCTGCCGGTGAGGGTCACCAGTGCCAGCACGAGGCCAAGGCTGAGGCCAAGCCACAGGTGCATCGTTTTCAGCGTCGAACGGAAACGGCGCGGGTGCGGCATGAAGACGGCCTTGCGGGAAGCGAAAGGCCGTCATCGTAGGTGCGAATGATTCTCAGATCAATTGACAGTTTCTTACGATGGCCAGTGGTTATGCAGGATGCACTGGGTGAAATCGGTGCGCTTGAAGCCCGGCTGCTTGTAGGCCATGACGTCGGATTTCACGTTTCCGAAGGTCGTTTCCGGCTTGTTGCGGACACCGTTGTAGAAGGCGTCGATGATGCCTTCCTTGAAGGCGCCGCCACGCGGGTGCACCTGCGCCACGGTCTCGCGGTCGCTGGTCGCCACGTTCTCGAAGCCGAGGCCGAGCACGTCCATTTCGACGCCGGCGGTGACCAGGGCGATTTCCGGCTTCATGTGCTGTGGCACGCCAGGCGTGGTGTGTAGCGCGATCGAGGCCCAGACGATGTCGATCTGGGCTTCGTCGATGCCCTTCGAGCGTAGGAAGTCGCGAGCGGTGTTGGCACCGTCCACCTCGAAGCGCTCGGTCTTGCTCGAATAGGCCGGGACCAGGCCCATGTCGTGGAACATGGCACCTGCGTAGAGCAGCTCGGGGTCGAACGCCAGGCCCTTGGCCTTGCCGGTCAGGGCGCCGAACAGGAAGACGCGGCGGGAGTGGTGGTAAAGAAGGTCGGTTTCGGTGTCGCGCACCAGATCAGTGATCTCGCGGGCGAGGGCGCTGTCGGGAATGGCGATGCCGGCAATGGTCGTGGACATGGCGGTGGGCCTCATGCGGTGGGTGCAACCATTGGACGCTCTCCGGCGGCCGTCTTGATTTGACTCGACATAGCAATTTCTGCCATGTTGTGCGCCATGCAGTCGCCGCCTCCCCTCACCGTCGCCATCGTGGCCCCGCCGGGCGTGCAGATGCTTGACGTTTCCGGGCCTGCCGACGTGTTCGCCGAGGCCAACCGGCAGACGCGGCGCGAGGTGTACCGGGTGCTTACCGTGGGCACCGCCCCGCTGGCGGTCACCGCTTCGTCCGGCATGCGTTTCCTGCCGGACCGCAGCACCCTGGAGAACCTCGAGCGGATCGACACCCTGCTGGTTGCCGGCTCGCCCGACCTGTCCTCCGCGGCCATCGATTACAGCCTGCTCGACTGGCTGCGCCGCCACGCGGCGGTGTCGCGTCGCTATGGGTCGATCTGCAGCGGCGCCTTGCTCTTCGCCCAGACCGGACTGTTCGAGGGCCGCCGCGTCACCACGCACTGGAAGGTGGCCGGCCTGCTCGCCGAGCGGCACCCCTCGTTGCAGGTCGAGGCCGACGCCTTCGTCGTCCGCGATGGCCCGGTTTGCACCGCGGCGGGGGTAACCGCAGGCATGGACCTGGCCATCGCCCTGGTCGAAGAAGACCTCGGTCGCGACATCGCCATGGCGGTGGCCGCCGAGTTGGTGGTGTTCTACCGGCGTCCGGGCGGGCAACTGCAGTTCAGTCGTCACGGCGAGGCCGCGCCGGCCGGCCGCGGGGCCCTGCAAGAGCTCCAGCGTTACGTGGCCGCCCACCCGGCGGAAGAGCATTCCGTCACGGCCATGGCCGAACGTGTCGGCATGAGCCCACGGCACTTCGCGCGCATTTTCCGCCACGAGGTCGGCATGACGCCGGCGGAGTTCGTCGAGACCATGCGCGTGGAAGCAGCCCGGCGCCTGCTCGAGGAAGGCCATGAGACGCCCAAGCGCGTCGCCGCTCGTTGTGGCTACGCCGATGCCAACGGCTTACGGCGTGCCTTCATGCGCCGCGTCGGCGTGACGCCCGCCGAGTACCGCAAGCGGCACGCGCACGCGCGCGCTTGACCGCGGAGGCTTTCAGATGTCGATGATGCCCCGGCGCAGAGCGATGGCCACGGCATGCGTGCGGTCGTTGGCGATCAGCTTCGCCAGGATGCTCTTCATATGCGCCTTAACCGTCTCCTCGGCGATGCCGAGGGACACCGCGACATCGCGGTTGGCCTCCCCCATGGCGACACGGGTGAGAACCTGGGTCTCTCGGGGGGTCAGCTCGTCGTCGTTCGCGTGGCCTGCCATTTCGTGCGCTATCTCCTGGGGTACACGGCGCTTGCCGTCCATGATTTGTCGAATGGTGCTGAGCATTTCCTTACGGAGTTCGCTCTTGAGCAGGTAACCCTGGGCTCCTGCCCGGAACGCCCGCAGTGCCTGCACGTCACCGCGGTAGGTGGTCAGGACCAGGATGCGCGCGTCGGGAAACTCGCCACGGATCGCTTCGATCGCGGCGAGACCGCCGATGCCCGGCATCTGCAGGTCCATCAGGGTGAGGTCCGGGCGATGTTCGCGGTAACGCTCGATCGCTTCTTCGCCGGTACTCGCCTCCGCCACCAGCTGGAGCTCGTCCTGGCCTTCGATGACCGCGGCGATGCCCTCGCGTAGCAGGGGGTGGTCGTCGACGGTCATGATGCGGATAGACGGCATGGGCGGAGTATAACGACACCGCATCCACCATGAACTTGCGAGCATCGCCCCATGATGGCAACCAGGCGCGCCAGCAACAAGCCCACTGCCCCCGGGCACATCCGAACAGGCATGGGCGGCTGGGTGTTCGCACCGTGGCGAGGGGTGTTCTATCCCGACGATCTCGTGCAGAAACGCGAGCTGGAATATGCCAGCCGACAGGTCACGGCGATCGAGATCAACGGCACGTATTACCGAGCACCCGACGCGGCGATCTATCGGAAATGGGCGGCGGAAACGCCCGAAGGCTTCGTTTTCTCGGTCAAGGCACCACGCCACATCGTGCAGACAAAGCTGCTGGCCACGGCGGGCGAGCGCATCGAACGCTTCGTTGAGGGCGCCAGCGCGCTGGGCGACCGCCTCGGACCGATCCTTTGGCAGTTCCTCGCCACCCGCGCTTTCGATCCGGACGACATGGCGGCCTTCCTCGACCTGCTGCCCGAGAAAGCCGGCGGCGTGACCCTACGTCATGCGGTGGAAGTACGTAACGAGAGTTACATGGACGGGCGCTGGCTCGAACTCGCGAGGGACCGCGGCGTAGCCACCGTGTTCACCGACTCGCCCGAACATCCGTCCTTCGCGGACCTGACCGGATCCTTCGTCTACGCCCGTCTGATGCGCAGCCGGGCGGCTGAAAAGAACGGGTATCCTGCGAAAGAACTCAAATCCTGGGCGAAGCACGCCGCCACCTGGGCGTCAGGCGGCGATCCCGTCGACCTGCCCCATGTCGGTGATGCGCTGTCGAAGCAGGCCCCCCGGGATGTCTTCGTCTATTTCATTTCCGCCGCCAAGGAGCGCAACCCCTCGGCCGCCGTGGCGCTCGGCAAGCTCGCCGACAACGCATAATCTCTCCCTTTCCCGAACGGACGACCCATGGACCGTCTCATCCAGAACACCCTCACCGACCTTTTCGCCGAGCACGGCGTGGAACTCGAGCCCGACGAAGACTGGCTGCTCACCGAAGGTGACGACTACCCGGCCCTGCGTGGCATCTGGCACGAAGGCAAGGACGGCGGCATGGGCCGACTGGACCTGGACATCGTGCTCGACGAGGAACGTACCATCGAGGAAAGCTTTGGCGGCATCGGCAGCGGCAAGATCGGTTGTCGCGATGCCTTGGACAGCTTTGCGCGGAACGACTTCTACGTGGTGCTGGCGGCATGCTGGCACACGGTGAACAAGAGCAAGCTCGCCGTGCGCGAACTGACGGCTGGCGTGCATCGCTTCAACGCGTATATCGGCGACTTCACGCTGCGCGGCGAGAAGGACGCGCCGATGGAAATTCCCGAGGACGGCCTTTCCGCCCTCGAGGCGGCGATTTCCACGGCGCCGCTGACCAACGACGTTCACTGGATCCGCGTGTTCTACGGGAACGTGGGCGACGGCAAGAGCCAGGTCGAAGTGTTGCTCGACAACGAGCCCTGGGCGGCTGGGCACAAGGCCATCGCGTCGGTGGAGTGGCCGCAGCACGAGCGCTACTACAGCCTGCGGAACTTCATCGCGCTGGTGCCGGTGGACTGAAGCCGCCGCGCTTCAGGCGATCGAGCCGCCGCCGTCCACGGTGATGGTCGAGCCCGTTGTGAACGGCGTGGCGGCGGCATAGAGGATCGCGTTCGCGATGTCTTCGGGCTCGCCGGCGCGCTTCGCCGGGAGCTTCTCCGCCACGGCGGCGAACATCGCTTCGCGCTTGTCGGCATCCATGCCGCTCCACAATGGCGTGCGGATCATGCCGGGGGACACCGCGTTGACGCGCACCGGCGAGAACTCCAGCGCCATGCCGCGTACCAGGCTTTCCAGCGCGGCGTTGATCGCGCCCTGCAGTACCGAGGTGGCGCTCGGTCGCACGGAGAGGAAACCGGAGACGATAGTCATCGAGCCACCATCGTGGATGCGCGCGGCGCGCGCGACGCGGTAGGCGCCCCAGAACTTGCTCTCCATGGCCTTGTGCGCATCCTCCAACGAAAGCTGGCGGACCGGACCGCTCGGCGTCTTCGCGGCCGATACCACCACGTGGTTCCAGGTGCGCCCCGAAAGGAACTGCTCGACGGCCTTCGCATCGCCCGTGTCCAACACCTGCGACCGCGCTTCGCCACCCAGCTCTTTCAGCGCCGCTTCGAGCTTGTCGGCGGAGCGGGAAGCGATAGTCACGCGCGCACCGGCGGCGGTGAACGCCTTGGCGGTCGCCAGTCCGATGCCGGAACTGCCGCCGACCACAAGCACATCCTGATTCGTGAAGGAGAACATGGTGAGCCTCTACAAGCGGGAAGAAGGTGGGATCACTATGATCCTTGCCCAGAAGCCGACAAAGGCTCGTGAGGCTGAAAGACTCTTGCCCGGGACCGAAGAATGATCGACAACCTCCTCGAGCTCACCGTGTTTGCCCGCATCGTTTCCGCGGGCAGCCTGTCCGCGGCCGCCCGTGAACTCGACCTCTCGCTGGCCGTGGTCAGCAAACGCCTCAGCGCGCTGGAAGCACGCCTCGGCGTCCGACTGTTGCAGCGCACGACGCGCCGCCAGTCACTCACCGAGGAGGGCGAAGCCTTCCACGCGCGCTGTGTCCGTATCCTGGCCGAAGTGCAGGAAGCGGAGGCGGCCGTGTCGCGCAGCCGCGATGCCGTGACCGGTGTATTGCGGGTGACCGCACCCAGGGCGTTCGGGCGCCGCCGCATCGCCCCACTCACGGTGGCCTTCCGCCTGGAACATCCCGGGCTCAATGTCCATCTCACCCTGACCGATGCCCTGATGGATATCGTCGACGAGGGCGTGGACCTGGCAATCCGCTTTGGCAGCCTGGCCGACTCTTCGCTGATTGCCCGCTCGCTGGCACCGAACTATCGCGTGCTCTGCGCCGCGCCGTCGTATCTCGCGCGGCGCGGCCTGCCGGTGGAACCGTTGGCTCTGGTCGGCCATGACTGCATCGTCTTCGGCGAACAACCGACCCGCGAATGGCACTTCCAGCACGCCGATGGGCCTGTATCGGTGCGCGTCAACCCTTCTTTCATCACCAACGACGGCGAAGCCGCCCACACGCTGGCGCTTGCCGGCGGCGGCATCGTGCAGAAGTCGATCTGGGATGTGGGAGACGATCTAGGCAACGGGCGCCTGGTTCGCGTGTTGCCTGAGTACGCGATTCCGGCGGCGCCGTTGCAGGCGGTGTATGCGAATGCGCAACACCTGGCGCCAAAGGTGCGGCGATTCGTCGATTTCTGCGCGGAGCGCTTGAAGGAAGAATGGCGCTGGGGCGATTGAGAGCCTCGCCTTGATCTTGTAGGAGCCGACTCATCGGCGATCCCGCGGCAGCGGGCCCTGTTACCGAGCCGCCACCCAATCCTCGGGCTTCAGAATTTCGAACAAGCCATCACGCACCGTTCTCCGTCCCAACCGAAGCACTTCCGCATCGCGCGAGAACAGAACGGAAGCCCCCGACGTCGCCGCGAGCTCTAGGAACTTCTGGTCATCGGGGTCACGACAGCGAGGCAGCGACACACAGGACGCAGTGTCGCCCTCCAGCAACGTGACAAGGCCATCGAAACGCGCCGCCGCTTCGGTGCGACGCACTTCATCCAGCTTGAGCGTGGGATAAGCCAGCACACCCAACCACTCATCGCGACAATCCGTCCGCGTTACCGCCTCGATGTCACCGGAGGTGAGCGCCGCGACGAGTCGTGCAGCGCGTGGATCGTCGAACACGAACGCGTCCAGGCAGACATTCGTATCCAGGACGACTCGCATGCGATCAGGCCGCCGAACGCTCGGCAAGCCTGGCGTGCTGGGCAGCGACGATCGAGTACGACTCCTTGCGCGCCGCGTGGTCGAAGATCTGCGCGGTGATGATGAGCTCGTCCGCGCCCGTGCGCTCGATGAACTCGGCGAGACCGTCGCGCACGGTGTCCGGTGAACCGACCACCGCGCACGACAACGCATGATCCACCTGCGCCTTCTCCATCGACGTCCACACACCATCCATCGAGTTCACCGGCGGCGGGAGCGTGCCCGGCGCACCACGACGCAGGTTCCAGAACGCCTGCTGCTGCGAGGTGAACAGGCGACGCGCGTCTTCATCCGTCGCTGCCGCGACCACGTTGATACCGAGCATGGCGTAGGGTTTATCGAGCACCTCGGACGGACGGAACATGTGCCGGTACACCTCGAGCGCCTTCATCATCATGTCCGGCGCGAAGTGCGAGGCAAAGGCGAACGGCAGGCCGAGGTGCGCGGCGAGCTGCGCGCTGAACAGGCTCGAGCCGAGCAGCCATAGCGGCACGTTGGTGTCCATGCCCGGCACGGCGCGCACCGTCTGGCCGGGCTGCTGCGGACCGAGGAAGAGCTGGAGTTCCTGCACATCATCCGGGAAGCGGTCGTCACTGGGGCCCATGGAGCGGCGCAAGGCGCGCGCCGTGCCCTGGTCGGTCCCCGGCGCGCGCCCAAGGCCGAGGTCGATGCGGCCCGGATACAGCGAGGCGAGCGTGCCGAACTGTTCGGCGATCACCAGCGGTGCGTGATTTGGCAGCATGATGCCGCCTGAGCCCACCCGGATCGTCTTCGTGCCCTCGGCGATAAAGCCGATCACCACCGAGGTGGCTGCACTGGCGATGCCGGTCATGTTGTGGTGCTCGGCCAGCCAGTAGCGATGGAAACCGAGCGCTTCGGCATGCTGGGCGAGATCGCGTGAGTTGCGCAGCGATTGACCAGGGTTGGAGCCGCGCGCCACCGGGGACAGGTCGAGTACCGAGAACGGAATCATCCGCAGACACCTCATTAAAGGGGGAGGCGGGCGAACCGCCAATTCGTTCCAGATGGGCGGCGAGGGGCCGGTTTGCAACCCTCACAAGCTATCCCGGGGAAACAATCCGTTCGGCGGAACGATGCTCCGCAGCCCGTAAGGGGAGAGGAAAATACACCCATTCACTCACCCAGTCCGGTAATTCCGGGGAGCACGACATGATCGACGTCCGCAGCTTCAACAGTCTTGGCGGTGCCAACCACGGTTGGCTCGACGCGAAGCATCATTTTTCATTCGCCTCTTATAGCGATCCGAAGCGCATGGGCTGGGGCGCGCTGCGGGTCTGGAACGACGACACGATCGCCGCCGGCACCGGCTTTCCGGCGCACCCGCATGCGGACATGGAAATCATCACCTATGTGCGTGAAGGCGCGATCACCCATGAGGACAGCCTGGGCAACAAGGGCCGTACCGAAGCGGGCGACGTGCAGGTGATGAGCGCGGGCACCGGCATCCGCCACGCCGAGTACAACGCCGAGCCGGACGCGACCCGGATCTTCCAGATCTGGATCATCCCGGACGGCGAGCGCAAGGCGCCGTCATGGGGCACCCGCCCCTTCCCGAAGGGTGAGCGCTCCGGCCAGTTCGTCACCCTGGCCAGCGGCATGGCCGGTGATGGCGACGCGCTGCCGATCCGCACCGACGCGCGCGTGCTCGGCGCCAGTGTGAAGGCCGGCCAGACCGTGGAGTACACGCTGGGCGAGGGTCGCTTCGCGTACATGGTGCCGGCCGAGGGTTCGGTCGAGATCAACGGCAAGACGCTCAACAAGGGCGACGGTGCCGCGATCCGCGACGAGACCACGCTGCGTATCACCGCCTCGGCCGATGCCGAACTGGTGCTGGTCGACAGCGCGGCATAAGTGACACCAGGGGTATGCTGTGGGTCATGACGACCCACGGCATGTCCTATCTCGACAATCCCATCCTCGATACCGACAGCTATAAGGCCAGCCACTGGCTGCAGTATCCGCCAGGCACCGACGCCACGTTCTTCTACGTGGAATCGCGCGGCGGAACCTACGAGAGCACGGTGTTTTTCGGCCTCCAGGCCGTCCTCAAATCGCGCCTCGGCCGGCCGGTCACGCATGCGCATGTGGATGCGGCCCGCGACTTCTTCGCCGCCCATGGCGAACCCTTCAATGAAGCTGGCTGGCGACGCATCGTGGATGTCCACGGCGGCAGGTTGCCCGTGCGCGTTCGCGCCGTGGCCGAAGGTTCTGTCGTACCCACGCATCAGGCCCTGGTCACCATCGAGTCGACCGATCCTGAATCCTTCTGGCTGCCGTCGTACCTGGAAACCCTGCTGCTGCGCCTGTGGTATCCGGTGACCGTGGCGACGATCAGCTGGCAGGCACGGCGGACCATCCTGCAATACCTGGAGAAGACCTCGGACGACCCGGCCGGACAGATTCCCTTCAAGTTGCATGACTTCGGTGCGCGCGGCGTGTCCAGTGCGGAATCCGCCGGACTCGGTGGCATGGCGCACCTGGTCAACTTCATGGGTACGGATACCGTGTCCGGCGTGCTCGCCGCGCGGGCGTTCTACGGCGAGGCCATGGCGGGCTATTCGATCCCCGCGGCCGAGCACAGCACGATTACCAGCTGGGGCCGCGAGCATGAAGTGGATGCGTACCGGAACATGCTGAAGCACTTCGCCAGAGCCGGCAGTCTCGTCGCCGTGGTTTCCGACAGCTACGACATCTTCCACGCCATTGCCGAACACTGGGGCAAGACGCTTCGCGACGAAGTCATCGCTTCGGGCGCCACCGTTATCGTGCGTCCGGACTCCGGCGATCCGGTGGAAGTCGTGCATCGCTGCGTGAGCCTGTTGAACGATGCCTTCGGCAGCACGGTGAACGGCAAGGGCTTTCGCGTACTGAACCACGTGCGCGTGATCCAGGGCGACGGCGTCAACCCCGAAAGCATCCGCGCCATCCTCGAACGCATCACCGGTGCCGGCTATTCGGCCGACAACCTCGCCTTCGGCATGGGCGGCGCATTACTGCAGAAGCTCACTCGCGACACGCAGAAGTTCGCGCTCAAATGCTCGGCGGTGCGCATCGAAGGCGGGTGGCGCGATGTGTGGAAGGATCCCGTCACCGACCAGGGCAAGACATCCAAGCGCGGTCGCATGACCCTCGTGCGCCATCGCGAATACGGCAGCTATCGCACCGTGGCGTTACCGGGCGACGCGGTGTCGCTCGCGCCGGACGATCTGGAGCCCGGCTGGGAGGAAGCGATGGTCACCGTGTGGGAAAACGGTGAGCTGCTGCGCGACTGGACCTTCGCCGAGGTGCGCGAACGCGCCGCTGGCGGGCGCTAGGCAAAGCCGACGCTCTTGTGGGAGCCGATTCATCGGCGATCCCGCGGCAGCGGGGAAGGATACGGCAAGCACCCTATCGCCGCTGAAGCGGCTCCCACAAAGATCGGTTTATGGGGCTGCGGGAGGCGTCGGCGCAGCAGTCGCGGCGGCGCCCTTCTTCGTCATCAACCCGTGCGTGAACAAATATGCGGCCGTCTGGTAATACGTGATCGCATCTTTAGCATCCACCGGATCGGCCTTTGCGACGGTGGCATCGCCGGAGACCAGATCGGGCGTCATCTCCTTCACCGGCTCACGCGGAATCAGCGACGTTAGGAGGCCGCCGCGCATGTAACCGAGCTCCTGGTAGGTGCTCATGAAGGTACGTTCGCGGCCGGGTTCGAGCTTGAACAGGTCGTAGCCATAGAAGTGCGAGGTGTAGCTGAAGTTCAACAGGCCCAGCACGGTCGGCGGAATATCGATCTGGCTCATCAACCGATCCACGCGACCCGGCGCGATGTGCTTGGGCGAATAGATGAAAAGCGGGATGTGGTACTTGTCCACCGGCAGGCTGGTCTTGCCGGCACTGGCCGCGCAGTGGTCAGCCGTGATGACGAAAATGGTGTCGTCGAACCACGGCTTGGTCGACGCGCGCTTGAGGAAGTCAGCGAGCGCCCAGTCGGTGTAGCGCACGGCAGAATTGCGCGCGCCCTGCTTCGCGTTCACGCGACCTTCGGGGAAGGTATACGGACGATGGTTGGACGTCGTCATGACATGCCCGAAATACGGCTTGCCCTTCGCGTACGACTCGTCCATCCGCTTCATCACGAGGGTGAACAGGTCTTCGTCGGCCACGCCCCAGACGTTCTCGGTGTGGATGTCCTTGTTGTCGATGACATTGCGGTCCACCGCCGTGTAACCATTGCTGGCGAAGAAGTGGTTCATGTTGTCGAAGTAGCCGTACCCGCCGTAGACGAACTCGGAGGTGTAGCCCTTCGCATTGAACACGTCGGCGAGCGAATTCAGGTTCTCGTTGCCCGGCCGCTTGACGATGGACTCGCCCGGCGTAGGCGGCACGGAAAGCGAAAGCGCTTCGAGGCCGCGAACGGTTCGCGTGCCATTGGCATAGAGTTGGGTGAAGAACAGGCTCTTCGCAGCCAGCGCGTCGAGGTTCGGCGTCAGTCCCATGTGCTTGCTGACATTGAGCCCTTCGACGTAGTCGCCGGACAGGCTCTCCACGCTGATCAACACCACGTTGAGCTTCTTCTCCGGGCCGTCCGCGGCGATCGTGCGGGTGATGTCGTTCGGGTCGTTGCTGGTGAACGTGGCGTTCGGCGTCTTTACCAGTTTGCGCAGGTTGCTGAAGGCCTGGTCGTCGGGAATCGTCGGGTAGTACTTCGCGTAATCCAGCTCGTTGTTCCGGAACGCGGCGAAGAACTGATAGATGCCGTTGCCGGCCAGTTCGTTCACGTAGTTGTTGGCCGAGCGGTCTTTCATCGAGCCGTCGACAGCAAAGCTGACCGCCACGGTCAGGACCAGCCAGACGCCCACCACGGCGGTCCGGCCCAGGAAGCGCGAGCCCTCGTCGCGGGTTCTAAGCGTGCGTCGGCTGAAGAAAATCACCAGCACCGTTGCCAGCAACAGCAACAGTGACCAGGTGACGATCGGGTATGACTCCTGGATGTTGCCGACGACCTCATGCGTATAGACCAGGTAGTCCACCGCGATGAAGTTGAAGCGGGCGCTGAACTCGCCCCAGAACACCAGCTCGGCGGCGCCCAGGTACAGCACGGCGAAGGCCAGCACGAAACAGAAGCCGAGGAAGATCCGGCGCCCCCAGGTCGACACGTAGGCCCGCCGCGGCAGCAGCCAGAGCACCAGCAGCATCGGCCAGGCGAAATAAAGGAAGGTGACCAGGTCGTAGCCCAGGCCCACGGCGAACAGGTACAGCCACTTGCCCGGTTCGCGAGGAATGTCGTGTCCGGTCTTGATCAGCAGGATCAGGCGAACCAGGAAGGCCACGCCGACGAAGAGGATGCCGAACCACAGGAGCGGACGGAATCGCTGGCGCAGGACGCCGGGTGCCAGGGAATCAGAACGCATGGTGCCTCACCGAAGAGCGCCAGCCGCAAGGCGGGCAGGATGTGCCGCGAGGTTAGATAGGACGGCTTACATAAGGCTTTCCCAAACCTTATCGTAAGCTTTTGCCGGCTGACCACGTAAGGATGAACGCCGGACGCACCGCGACCTGCCGCCTGAACGCGCTATGTGGCACCCTACACGACCTTACGAGAACCAACGGAGCCGCGGACGCAGTGGAGCACGATACGAGGGCGGAGCTGCCAGTGAACGATGCGCCCCTGACGAAGCCCGCGCTATACGCGACTCTGCTACGTCGTGCAGGCGGCCCCCTGCTGTCCCTGCTGCTGCTGTGCCTGGCACTGTGGGCCTTGCACGCCATGGCCACCGAGGTCACATACCGCCAGATCGGCGCCTATGTCCACGGCCTGCCCAATACCGATATCGCGCTGGCCATCGTGCTCACCGGTGCGGGCTTCTCGGTGATGACCCTGTACGACTGGTTCGGCCTTGCCAGCATCGGGCGGCGCCTTCCGCCGAAACGCGTCGGCTTTATCTCCTTCATCAGCTATGCCTTTTCCAACGCGCTGGGCATGTCGCTGCTGGTGTCCGGCTCGATCCGCTACCGTTTTTACGTCCAGGCCGGCCTGAGCACGGGCGAAGTCGCGCGCGTGGTCCTCTACACCACCCTGAGTTTCTGGCTGGGCCTTGCCGCCCTGACCGGCGTGACGCTGTTGATCGTGCCGATTCCGCCGGAGGTGCCGCTTTCGGGCCTGCGTATCCCGCTGGCGATCCTGCTTACCCTGGTTCCGCTGGCCTGGTTTGCCGCCGCCGCACTGGTGCGCCGGCCCGTCCGCCTCGGCCGCTGGGCGTTCAACACACCCACGCCGCAAGTCGCCGCCCGCCAGATCCTGATCGGCGCGCTGGACTGGGGCCTGGCCTCGGGCGTGCTCTACGTTCTCATGCCGCAGGAGATCGTCGGAGGCTTCGGCCACTTCCTGGCGATCTTCGTGCTGGCCCAGATGGCCGGACTGATCAGCCACGTACCGGGCGGCCTGGGCGTGTTCGAGGCGGTGATGCTGGCCGGCTTCGGCGCCACCGGCAATCACGGCCTGGAAGCCCCGATCCTCGGTTCGCTCACCGCTTTCCGCCTCGTTTATTACCTCCTGCCGCTGGGCGTAGCCACGGTGATGGTGATCTGGCGCGAGATCCGCGGCCTGCGCCACACGGCGTTGATCACGCCGTGGTTCAGTAGCCTGCTGCCGCCGTTCTTCGCCGGCCTGACGCTGCTTGCCGGCGCCGTGCTGCTTTTCTCCGGTGCCACCCTGGCGATTCCGGGCCGCATGGAAATCCTGCGTGGCTTCGTGCCCCTGCCCCTGGTCGAGGTCTCCCATTTCCTCTCCAGCGTCGTCGGCATGCTCCTGCTGATCCTCGCCCGCGGCCTGCAGCGCCGTCTGGACGCGGCCTATGTGCTGACCCTCGTGCTGCTGATCGTCGGCGCCATCCTGTCGCTGCTCAAGGGCATCGACTACGAGGAAGCGACCCTGCTCTCGTTGCTGGCCCTGGCACTGGCTCCGGCGCACCGTCACTTCTATCGCCGTGCCTCGCTGTTCCGCGCCAGCTTCTCGGTGGGCTGGATGGCGGCGATCGCCGCCGTCCTCGGCTGTGCCACGTGGCTGGTGTTTTTCAGCTTCAAGCACGTCGAATACAGCAACAACCTCTGGTGGGAGTTCAGCTTCCACCACGGCGGCGCGCCTCGCGCGCTGCGCGCACTGGTCGGCGCCACCGCGGTGGTGATGTTGTTCGCGCTGGCCAACCTTATCCGGCCTGCACGCACGCGTCGCGCCTTGCCGGGCGATGCCGACCTGGCCCGCGCCATGCCGCTGCTGAAAGGCTTCTCCTCGGCCCAGGCCCACCTCGCCCTGGTGGGCGACAAGATGCTGATGTTCGCGCCGGACGACCGCGCCTTCATCATGTACGACATCGAAGGCCGTAGCTGGGTGGCGATGGGCGACCCGGTCGGCGAGAGCGAGGATGCACGCCGCGAACTGGTCTGGCGCTTCCGTGAGGAATGCGAACACGCCGGCGGCTGGCCTTTGTTCTACCAGGTACGCCCGGAAGACCTCGACCTTTACCTCGAGGTCGGCATGAGCCTGCTGAAAATCGGCGAAGAGGCACGCGTGCGACTGGAGACCTTCAATCTCGACGGCAAGTCGAAGAAGACCCTGCGTGGCACGGTGAACAAGCTCGCCCGCGACGGCCTGCGCATGGAGATCGTGCCGGTCGAAGGCGTGCCGGCTCTCATGCCACGGTTGAAGGTGATTTCCGACGCCTGGTTGCGCGACAAGAAAGTCCGTGAGAAGCGCTTCTCGCTCGGCCTGTTCGACGAACGCTATCTCGCGCGCACACCCATGGCGGTGGTCTGGCAGGGTGATGAGCCCGTCGCCTTCGCCAATGTTTTCGTGACCTCGACGAAGGAAGAAGCTTCCGTCGACCTGATGCGCCACCTGCCCGACGGACCCTCCGGCATCATGGATTTCCTGTTCATCGAACTGATGGTCTGGGCGAAAGCCGAAGGCTATCGCTGGTTCAACCTGGGCATGGCCCCGCTGTCGGGCCTGCAGAACCGCCGCACGGCGCCGCTGTGGAGTCGTTTCGGCGCGATGGTGTTCGGTCGCGGCGAGCGTTTCTACAACTTCCGCGGCCTGCATCGCTACAAGGACAAGTTCGACCCCGAGTGGGAACCGCGCTACATCGCCGTGGCCGGCGGCATCGCCGTGCCGCTGGCGCTCGCCAATGTTGCCAGCCTGATCTCGGGCGGCCTGGGCGGCGTGGTGCGTCGATGAAACGATTCCTGCGTTACGCCCTGATCGCTGTCGGCGCGATGGCTGCGCTTGGACTGCTTGCCTGGCACCCGTGGACACACGCGTCGATGGAAGTTTCCACGGTGGAGCTGCCCGCGCTGAAAGCCGCGCCAGCCGGCGAGGAAGACCTGCTCGTGGTCATCTACTCCGGTGATGGCGGCTGGTGGGACCTCGACCAGCGCCTGGGCGCGGTGTTCACCCAGCGCGGCATCCCCGTCGCCGGCGTAAGCACCTTCAAGTACTTCTGGCGTTACCGTTCGCCCGATGAATCGGCCCACGACCTCGACCGCCTGCTGGATCGCTACACCACGCAGTGGAAAAAGAGGCGCGTGCTGCTGATCGGCTATTCCTTCGGTGCCGACGTCCTGCCGACCATCGTCGGCAAGCTGCGTCCCGACAACCGCGCGAAACTCAGCCAACTCGTCCTCCTGTCGTCCAGCCGGGACGTCAACTTCGAGATCGAACTCGAGGGCTATATGCAGCAGGGTTGGTGGACCACGCACACGCACAACCTGCTGCAGTGGCTGAACCCGGTCGTCCACACCGACGCTATCCCGCCGATCCTGGCCCTGGGCGGTAAACCGCCGATGGCGTGCTACTACGGCATGGAGGATGCCGGGGACAGCGGCTGCACCGATCCGAAGCTGCCCTCGTTCGTCACCGTCTACAAGAAAGCCGGCTCGCATCATTTCGATGAGAACTACGAGCAGCTCGCCACGGAACTGATCGAGCGCATGCCGTCCGGCACGGCACCCGTCTCCACGTCGCCTTAACGGGTTTTCCGCCCTTCGGGCGCGTGAAGACCTGTCACGAAACGTTCACCGGCGCGCCACCGGAATTTTCTCTTTTCCGGATCACGCTGCACGTTCGGGCGGGACGAAGGCAGGAGACGGTCGATGCAACGAGAACCGGGAAAACGTGACTACGGATCCTCCGATTGTGCGCGGCTGCGCAGCCTCGCGAGCCGTGGCGTACCGGTAACCCAGGCCGTGCCGAAGCCGGCGCCGCCAATAGCGCCGCGCGATTCGCGCGGGCACCGGGTGCGACCACGACCGGCGCAACCTGCCTGCGCTTGAGACTTTCGCGCAGGCCGCACCGACGTCGGAAATAAACAGGCGTTTTTAAGATTCCTCCTATATCCGTCGTCGGCACGCCTACGCAAGATAGATCCCGTGTCCCGCCCGGCCTGAAGTCGGTCGGGACGACCGAATCGCCGATGACCGATCCGACGGCAGGATGCCGTCTGTCCCTAGTACCAGGATCGATCCCCCCTTCATCGGCGATAACGCCGCGCCGGCTTTGCCGGGCCGCGTTCTGGTGTGGCTGATGCCACCGGACCCAGGGACGTCCGTCATGGCCCTCCGCGTGAGCGCGAGGGCCATGTTTTTATCTGGGGTACGTTTCTCGGTAGCATCGACCCATGGGATGCCTGCCTTTACCACTGTTCATGCTGATCGGCTTCGGCATCGGCTACGCCATCGACTCCCGCACCGGCTCCGTCTGGGGTGGTGGAATCGGGCTGGTCATCGGCCTGGTACTTACCGTGCTGCTCGTGCGCGCCATGCGCAAAGGCAACCGTTAAGTGTCGCCCGCAAGCTCCTTGTGGGAGCCGCTTCAGCGGCGATATCCGCCCCTAATCCCATCGCCGGCATAGCCGGCTCCCACACAAAGCCAGGCTCTCACACGAAGCCTGGCTCTCACACACAGCCTGGCTCCCACACAAAGCTCGGGCGTCTTGCGCTAGCCCTTCTTGCCGAAGAACACAGAGAAGCCGATGCCGGCGACGACCGAAGGCCCGTGCGTGCCGATACGGTGCAGGGCGTAGGCGTCGAGCTGCGCGTGGTCACCGATGCTGTACGCAACGCCTCCGCCTGCCTGCAACTCGTTCCCGTCCCCGGCATCGTGGATCGCGTCGGTTTCCACGTAGGCCGTCCAGTTCTCGCCGAGCTTGCGGCCGAAGGTCGGTGCCAGGGTCCACGTGTTGTTGCCCTGGAGGCGATCGACGTTGGCGAACAGCGTGCCCTGCCAGGTGTCGTCCGGCTTCCACTGGCCGGTGGCGCCGAGGGTGTATTGCTTCGCGCCGTTGCTGAAATCCCGATCGCCGTTGGCGAACGAGACCTGGCCAAGCGCAGCCCAGCTGAAGGTCCCGGTGGCGCCTGAACCACCGGGGGCGATCTTCAGGCCGACGCTGGTGTCGCCGTGGCCCGTGGCGTGACGCCTGCTGCCGCCTCCACTTTCTTCCAGCCGGTTCCATGCCGACCCGCCGACCTGCAGCTCGGCCGGACCACCGAGCCCGATGCGGATGAGGCTGTCGGCGGTGTAGGTCTTGTCGAGCAGACCGTCCTGACGCTGGCGTTCATAGGTCGGCAAGCCCTGTTCGAGCGCCAGCGTGCCCACGGGGAGCACGCTGGTGGCGAAGCCCGCGCCGGGCCGATCGAAGTCCGGCGGATCGGCGAAGGCGGGTGCCGACGCAAGGCAAAGAAGGGTGGCGACGATCGGGGCGGGGCGCAGGTTCATGCGCGCATTGTGGCTATCCGGTGTCGCGGTGTCGTGCAGGCGCCTAAGGCGCCTGCACCACCGGGAAGCTCTCACCGACCGTGACCGTGGCCTCGGCGGCGATATCGCTGGCCGAGCGGCCGAGCTTCACCGCGTACGTCCCCGGCGCCACGCGCCAGCGCTTGCCCGCATCGTCGTAACGCGCCAGTGCCAGCGACTCGAGCGGGATGTTCACGCGGCGGCTCGCACCTGGCTTCAGCGCGACCTTGCTCCAACCGGCGAGACGTCGCGTGGCGGCGCCAGGCGCGGTTACGTAGATCTGCGGCACGTCGGCACCGGCGGTCTTGCCGGTATTTTTTACCGTAACGTGGGCGACGGGGTGGCCCTTGGCGTCCTTGTCCACGGCGAAGTCGCTATAGGCGAAGTTCGTGTACGTCAGGCCATAGCCGAAGGCGAACAGCGGCTCGCGCCTGGTCTTCTCGAACCAGCGGTAGCCGACATCGGCGCCTTCGATGTTGTAGTCGACGTTGTCCGCCGGCTTCTCTTTGGAATACAGGCCCGCCGCCTGGATGGTCGGGCGGGGAAGCTGGGCTTCGTCCTTAGGCCAGCTCACGGGCAGCCGGCCCGACGGCGAGGCTTCGCCATAGAGCAATCGTGCGATGCCTTCGCCGCCACCCGAGCCCGGATACCAGGCCTGCAGGACCGCACCGACACTGTCGAGCCAGGGCATCTTCACCGCGCCATTGGTTTCCAGCACGACGACGGTTCTCGGGTTGGCCTTCGCCACTGCGGCGACGAGCGCGTCCTGGCCATCGGGCAAGGCCATATCGGGCAGGTCGAAGGATTCGGCAGCCCACTGCGTGACGAAGACCACGGCCACATCGGCGCCTGCGGCCGCCCTGGCCGCGGCGGCGGGATCGGTACCCGGGTCGAAGCTCACCTTCGCTCCTAGCTTCTGCATAAAGGTAAGCGGCGCGGAGGCGTGGTACCGCACCGGACCCGGCCATCCCGTCGGCTGCAGGCCCGGGACCGGGTCGCCGCCTTCGTCGGTGACCGTGGACGAGCCGCCACCCGCAAGCACGCCCTTGTCGGCGTGTGCGCCGATCACCACGACCGACTGACCCTTGCGCGACAGCGGTAACAGACCCGCCTCATTGCGCAGAAGGACAGCGCCGGCCTCGAGCGTGTCACGGGCGACCTTGCGATCGGCATCGTAGGGCACGGGGGTGGTCGGCTTCGTCGGGATCGGGTCGTCGATCACGCCGTGGGCAATGAGGCTGCGCATGATGCGCCGGGCCATGTCGTCCAGGCGCGCCTTCGGGACTTCGCCCGAAGCAACGGCGGCACGCAGCGGTTTGTCGAAGAACACCTCGGCGTCGAACACCTCGCCCGCCGACTCCTGGTCCAGGCCGGCCAGTGCGGCCTTGGCACCGCTATGGACGCCACCCCAGTCGGACATGACGAAACCCTTGAAGCCCCATTCCTGCTTCAACACCTGGTTGAGCAGCCAGTCGTGCTCACCCGCGAACGTGCCGTTGACCCGGTTGTACGAGGACATGACCGAGCCGGGATCGCCATGGGCGATGGCGATCTGGAAAGCGAGCAGGTCGGATTCGCGCAGGGCGACAGGATCGATGTCGGCGCTGAGCGTGTTGCGGCCGGACTCGAGGTCGTTGATCGCGTAATGCTTGGTGGTCGCGACGATCTTCTGTTCCTGGATACCCTTGATCGTGGCGCCAACGATGGTGCCCGCCAGGATCGGATCCTCACCGGCGTACTCGAAGTTGCGGCCGTTGCGCGGGTCGCGCACCAGGTTCACGCCGCCCGAAAGCAGCACCCCGTAGCCCTTGCCGCGCGCCTCGCCACCGATCATGCGACCGCCGGCATGGGCAACGGCGGTATCGAAGCTGGCCGCCGTGGCCAGTCCGGCCGGCAGCGAGATCGCACCCTTGCCGTCGATACCCGGCTTGTTCACGCCCAGGCCCGCGTCCGTCTCGTTGATCGCGGGCAGGCCAAGGCGCGGCAGCGCGGGAACGTAGCCTGCGCCACTCACGGCACCCTCGGGCACGCCGTGCTTGTCGCTGGCCAGGCCGAAGTCGGAGCGGATCAGGCGAAATTTCTCATCGTCCGTCATGGCTGCGACGACGAGCTCGGCCCGGCGATCCACCGACAGCGAGCGGTCCATCCACGGGCGGCCCGGTGGCGTGGCCGCACTGGCGGTGGCGGCGAGGCCGGCGGTGATGGCGAAGGCGAGGGCGGTGCGGCGCGCGGTATCGGGCATGGTCACGAAGTCGGTCCGGGGAAACGTCTACGTTCGTTCAGTAACGTTTTTATCGCAACCCGCGAGACGGCTTCGCGGTAGTCTCGAACTTGACCCATGAACCGCCAGCCCCCACTTAAGTGATTCAATGAATTCACAAAAGTCGATGCCGCTAGACGCTTTTCATCCCGCCGTCGCCGCCTGGTTCGGGAATACATTTCCGGAGCCTACGGCCGCGCAGGCAGCCGCGTGGCCGGCGATCCGGTCCGGGCGCCATACCCTCGTCGCCGCGCCGACGGGTTCGGGCAAGACCCTCACCGCCTTCCTGTCGGCCATCGACATGCTGGTGCGCGAAGGCATCCGCGACGGCGGCCTGCCGGACCGCACGACCATCCTCTACGTATCGCCGCTGAAAGCGCTGTCCAACGACATCCGTATCAACCTGGACGCGCCGCTGGCCGGCATCCGGGAAGAACTGCGCAAGCAGGGCCTGCCGGATCTCGAGATTCGCACCGCGGTGCGCACGGGCGATACACCGGCGTCCGATCGCGAGCGCATGAAGAAGCGACCGCCGCACATCCTGGTCACGACGCCCGAGTCGCTTTACGTGCTGCTTGGCTCCGCCTCCGGCCGTTCCATGCTGGCGAACGTGCGCGAAGTGATCGTCGACGAGATCCATGCCGTCGCGGCGAGCAAGCGCGGCAGCCACCTGGCGTTGTCGCTCGAACGCCTGGAATCGCTGGCGCAGCGGCGCATCACCCGCATCGGCCTGTCCGCCACGCAGAAACCGATCGAAAAGGTGGCCGCCTTCCTCACCGGCAATGCGAAAGAAGACTGCGCCATCATCGACATCGGCCATACGCGCAAGCGCGACCTCGCGTTGGAAGTACCGCCGGTGCCGCTCGAAGCGGTGATGTCCAACGACATGTGGGAGCTGGTCTACAACCGGCTGTCCAACCTGATCGAGCAGCATCGCACCACACTGATCTTCGTCAATACGCGGCGCATGGCCGAGCGCCTGGCACGTCACCTTTCGGAACGTCTCGGGCGGGAAGCGGTCACGGCGCACCATGGAAGCCTGTCGCGCGAACAACGCCTGGACGCGGAGCAGCGCCTGAAGAAGGGTGAGCTGCGCGCATTGGTCGCCACGGCCTCGCTCGAACTCGGTATCGACATTGGCGACATCGACCTGGTCTGCCAGATCGCCTCGCCGCGATCCATCGCCGCCTTTCTGCAACGCGCAGGCCGCGCGGGTCATGACGTCGGCGGTACACCGAAGGCGCGTCTGTTTCCGACCTCGCGTGACGATCTGGTCGAATGCGCCGCCTTGCTCGACTGCGTGCGCCGCGGTGAACTCGATACCCTGGTAATGCCCCACCAGCCGCTCGACGTACTCGCCCAGCAGATCGTGGCCGAGGTGGCCTGCCAGGAATGGGACGAGGACGCCCTGTTCGATCTCGTCCGCCGCGCATATCCATTCAACGCACTCAAGCGCGAGATCTTCGACGATACCGTGCGCATGCTCGCCGAGGGCTTCACCACGCGCGTTGGCCCGCGCGGTGCATACATCCACCGCGATGCGGTGAACAAGCGGCTGCGCGAACGTCGTGGTGCGAAGCTCACCGCCGTCACCTCCGGCGGGACCATCCCGGACACGGGCGACTACAACGTCCTTCTCGAACCGCAGGCGATCGTGGTCGGCACCGTGAACGAAGACTTCGCCATCGAGAGCATGGCCGGCGATGTATTCCAGTTGGGCAACCGTTCGTATCGCATCATTCGGGTGGAGATGGGTCGGCTGCGTGTCGAAGATGCGCAGGGACAGCCACCGAATATTCCTTTCTGGCTCGGCGAAGCGCCCGGGCGCACCGACGAACTGTCGATCGGTGTGTCGCGCCTGCGCAGTGAGATCTCGGAGAAGTTCGATGAAGGTGGCCGCGACGCGGCGCTCGACTGGCTGACTGCCGAGCTGAGCCTCAGCAAAGCCGCCGCCGAGCAGGTGGTCGACTATCTGTTCCGCGCACGCGCGGCACTCGGTGCCTTGCCGACGCATGACACCCTGGTGATGGAACGCTTCTTCGACGAATCCGGCGGCACGCAGTTGATCATCCACACGCCGTTCGGCAGCCGGATCAATCGCGCCTGGGGCCTGGCCCTGCGTAAGCGCTTCTGCCGCAAGTTCAACTTCGAGCTGCAGGCTGCGGCGACCGAAGACGCCATCGTGCTTTCACTGTCCACCAGCCATAGCTTCCCGCTGGATGAAGTCGCGCGCTACCTGCACTCGAACTCGGCCGAGCACGTGTTGATCCAGGCCCTGCTCGACGCACCGCTCTTCGGCGTGCGCTGGCGCTGGAATGCAACCACGGCGCTGGCATTGCCACGCTTCAGCGGCGGCAAGAAGGTGCCGCCGCAGCTGCAACGGATGAAGAGCGAAGACCTGCTAGCCACGGTCTTCCCTGACCAGGTCGCCTGCGCGGAGAACCTCGTCGGCGAGCGCGAGGTGCCCGACCATCCGCTGGTTAACCAGACGATTGAAGACTGCCTGCACGAGGCGATGGACAGTGAAGGCCTGCTCGCCATTCTTCGCGGTCTGGAGTCGGGTGCCATCCGGATGGTGTCGCGCGACCTCGCCACACCCTCGCCGCTGGCCGCCGAGATCCTCAACGCGGCGCCGTACGCCTTTCTCGACGACGCGCCGCTGGAAGAACGTCGTACCCACGCCGTGCAGTCGCGCCGCTGGAACGAGGCGGAGACGGCCGACGATCTCGGCCGGCTCGACGCCGAGGCGATTGCGTCCGTACGCGAAGAAGCGTGGCCCGAGGCACGCAACGCCGACGAGATGCATGAGGCGCTCATGCTGCTAGGTGCCGTGACCGAAAACGACATACACGAGCACCCCGCATGGGCCGGACTGCTGCACGCGCTGGCGAAGGATGCGCGTGCGACGGTGCTTACCCACGGCGAGGTATCGCTGTGGGTTGCCGCCGAGCGCCTGCCGACATGGCGCGCTATCCAGCCTGGTGCAGCGGCGTCGCCTGCCATCGCCGCGCCGCCGGAGTTTGAAGCGCAGGCGTGGACGATGGAATCGGCCCTGGTCGACATCGTTCGCGGCCGCCTCGGCGGTCTCGGCCCGGTGCCTGCGCGCGTGCTCGCTTCGTCCCTCGGCGTGGAGAACAGCGCCATCGATCTCGCGCTGACATCGCTCGAAACCGAAGGCTACGTCATGCGCGGGCCGTTCTCCCCGGGCACCACGGAGGTGGAATGGTGTGAGCGGCATCTGCTCGCGCGTATCCATCGCTACACCATCGGCCGCTTGCGTCGCGAGATCGAACCGGTCGCGCCGCGCGACTTCATGCGCTTCCTTCTCGACTGGCAACACGTGACCCGCAATACACAGGTCGCCGGTCCCGATGCGCTGGCTGGCGTGATCGCACAGCTCGAAGGTTTCGAGGCCGCCGCGGGTGCGTGGGAGGCCGAGCTGCTGCCTGCGCGTGTCAGCGACTACAGCATCGGCTGGCTCGATGACCTTTGCCGGGCCGGACGCGTGGTGTGGAGTCGCCTGCGCCTGGGTACGGGCAGCGGCGGCCCCGTCCGCTCCACGCCCATCGTGTTGCTGCCGCGGCGGCAGTTGCCGATCTGGTCGGCGGCGGCACCGGCGATCGCCGAAGAATTGCCGCTGTCCTCGCGGGCGCAGGCCGTGGCCGATGCACTGCGCGATGAAGGCGCGCTGTTCTTCGATGAGCTCGCGTCGTCGACGCGCCTGCTACGTACCGAACTCGAAGATGCACTTGGCGAACTGGTGGCCGCCGGCCGCGTCACCGCGGACAGCTTCGCCGGGCTGCGCGCCTTGTTGCTCCCGGCGTCCAGGCGCAACGGCAGCCGTCATCGCCGCACGCGCCGGCACATGATGAGTGGTATCGAGGATGCGGGTCGCTGGTCGCTGGCGCGTCGGCCGAACGAACAGCGCAATGATGCCGATGGGCTCGACCACATGGCACGCACGTTGCTGCGCCGCTATGGCGTGGTCAGCTGGCGCATCCTCGAACGCGAGGCTGCGTGGTTGCCAACGTGGCGGGATCTGCGGCGGGTGTTCCATCGCCTGGAGGCACGCGGCGAGATCCGCGGCGGCCGTTTCGTCGATGGCCTGGTGGGCGAGCAGTTCGCGCTGCCGGAGGCACTCGCGGCGCTACGGCAGATTCGCCACCGCGAGCATGATGGTGAAATGGTCTGTATCGCGGGCACCGATCCGCTGAATCTCATCGGCACGATCATCGCGGGAGCGGCGAAGGTTCCCGCGGTGCTCGGCACGCGTATTGCCATACGTGACGGCATGCCCTTGGCGGCGATGATCGCCGGCAAGTTCGTCACACTGATGCGTTTGGAAGGCGATGACGAGCGGGAAGCGCGCTCGGCGTTACAGAGGCATGCGACGTTTTCGACGGCGATGTCGTTTTGAGGCAAGAGCATCGCCGATGAATCGGCTCCCACAGAAAGCGGCTCCCACACAAGGCAACAGCTGCTTTCTGTGGGAGCCGCGATGTGTGGGAGCCGCTTCAGCGGCGATGTGTGGGAGCCGCTTCAGCGGCGATGCTTCTCAACGCAGCTGCACATCCCCAATCACCCAGATCTTCGGCCCCGGCTTGCCGGTAATCACGAAGCACAGGTCATGCACACCTTCGCGCTTGGGCAGGATGCCCTGCAACGTAGCGCGGCCGTCTTTCGCCTTGTCCAGCGCAATGGTCGAGATCTTCGGGCCGTCGCAGGAATCCTGGTGCACCTCGATCTCGCCGGCACGTGAGCGCGCCTTGCGCGAAACGATGCCCACGGTGTCCTTCCACAGTGCGTAGTTGTACGGCAGGCGGTTCACGGACACGTCCACGCCGTAGCGGCCGTCGAGCTTCACGCCTTTCCACACCCAGCAGGTGTTCATGATGTCGACCTTGTACACCGGCCGCACGCCGTTTACCGCGTCTGGCGCTTCGATGCGGAGCACTAGCTTGTCGGCGCATGTATCGAGCTGGTCGCTGGACCGGCGCAGGAGCGACTTCGCGTCGATGGCTTCGTCACGCGGGCCGGCGAGGGCGAAACTGTTGTCGAACGCATTGGCACGGACCGTCGTCGGCAAGGACACGTCGAACGGCGCGGTATACGCGGTGGACTGCGCCGTTGGCGATGAGCCATCCGTGGTGTAACGGATGGCGCCGTAGCCGGTCTGGGTGGACAGGGTGACCTTTGCCTTGTCGCCATCCGCAGCGGCGGCGGCGATGGCGACCGCGTAGGCACCGTCGGCAGGCACGATGCCGGCGGCGCGATAGCGGGACATCTCCGCCGGCAGGCGCGCGACGAAGCCATTCCAGTCCGCCGTCGGCGACCAGGTGCGCTCGGCGAGAGCGGCAATACGCGGGAAGACAGCGTGTTGCGTGCGATACCAGTTCGGCAGGTACTCGGTAAACACCGTGACCTGCGCGCCGAGCACGTGGGTCGCCTTGTCCGCGGCGATGTCCGCCGGCACCGGGTCGAAGTCGTAGACGTTCTTCAATGTCTGGACCTGGGGGCTACCCGGCTGCTCGTCGGGCAGGGTGGACTGGAGGCGGTCCAGGTAGAGCGTCGGCGAGGGCGCCATCACCACGTCGTGCCCTGCATTGGCAGCCTTGATCGCGCCCTTGGTGCCACGCCAGGACATTACGGTTGCACTCGCCGGCACCTTGCCGTCGAGGATCTCGTCCCAGCCGATGATCCGGCGACCGTGCTGGTCGAGATAGTTGCCGATACGTTCGACGAACCAGCCCTGCAGCTTCTCCTCGTTGTCGATACCGAGCGATTTCATCTTCGCCTGGATCGTTTTCGAATGCTCCCACTCGTCCTTGGCCGCTTCGTCGCCACCGACGTGGATATACGTCGACGGGAAGATCGCCATCACCTCGTCGAGCACATTTTCCAGGAAGGTGAAGGTGCCATCGTCCACGTTGAACAACGCCGTGTTGACGCCCCAGTCCGTCGAGACACCGAGCTTCTTGCTGCCGGCACCGAACTGCGGGTACGCCGCGACGGCCGCCTGCGCGTGACCCGGCATTTCGATCTCGGGCACCACGGTGATGTGCCGCTCTGCCGCATAGGCGACGATCTGCTTCGCCTCGTCCTGCGTGTAGAAGCCGCAATACGGGCGGTCCGGGTCACCGGTGAGTGCCACGTCCGGACCGATCGGCTTGCGGCAGGCCCCAACCTCCGTCAGCTTCGGATACTTGAGGATCTGCAGGCGCCAGCCCTGGTCGTCGGTGAGATGCCAATGGAAGGTGTTGAGCTTGTGCAGCGCCATCTGGTCGAGCAGGTGTTCGATTTCGGTGACCGACTGGAAGTGACGGGCGGAGTCGAGCATCAGGCCGCGCCAGGCGAAACGCGGCGCATCGACGATGTGCACGGCGGGCACGCCATTCTGCGTGGCCGGATCGGTGAGCAACTGCCAGTAGGTCACCGCACCGTAGAACAGGCCGGTTTCATCGTTGGCGGCAATGCGTACCCCGTTGCCGTTCACGTCGAGCGTATAGGCCTCGCGACCCTTGGTCGTCGTGTCGGTAAGCAGGACGATCGCGCCGTCTCGCGGCTTGCCCTCGACGATGGCGATATCCACACCGCGTGCCTGGCGGATCCAGCCTTGCAGCTGGCTCGCGACTTTCTTCGCCGCGGCGTTGTCCGGTGCCACGACGATGGTGGTCGAGGCGTTGAGACGGTAATGCCCTGGCAGGCGCTGCAGTGATGCCGGCTGCGGGATCAGTGAGAGCGGTGTGCTATCGACGGGGCCGGCTTCGTGCCTCGGCTGGCTGGCGCAAGCGGTAAGGCCAAGGGCCATGGCGAGGATGAGGGTTCGGCGCATCGATAGCTCCTGTGAATTTGGGCAACCGCCCGATTGTGCCGGAAACGTACAAAAAAAAGGTTCTTCGCGGACGTCCGCGCACGCCGAAGGCGTCGCCTCTCTCGCTGCTACCAACTCACGCCGCGGCGGGTATGGACGTAGCGGTGCAGAGCCTTCGGTGCCCACCCTCGCTGCTCAGACAGTCCTCCGCGTTTCGTACCGGAAGGGCCGCTGCGCGGCCCGTGTTCTTATTGGCCTACGGCCGCTCCACTTGTGCGGAACTCGCCTCGAGGGTGGGCACCGAAGGCTCTTCCGAACCCTGAGGTTCGCGTGGGTCGAGACAAAGCGCGCGGCAGCATCGTCAGCCAGCACATCGGCACGCTGGCACAGGCGCGAGGAAGGTGTTCGGCAACCGGGTAATGGCAACCGCGTCCGCTTCGCCCTGGTGTCCCAAGAGCCGACGGGGCCGACGACGGCACCACGCAACGGCTCTCCTTCCACTCCACCGTATCGTGGTGAGAGGCCTTGGTGTCCACCCTCGAGGCGAGTTCCGCACAAGTGGAGCGGCCGTAGGCCAGATAGATACATGGGACGCGTGAGCGGCCTTTCCTTGTCGAACGCGGAGGACTGTCTGAGCAGCGAGGGTGGGCACCAAGGTCTCCCCCGCGAGACGCCCAAGTGTAGAGAGCGACGGTGAAGCCGAGCGCGCGCGGTCCCCGGTAATCCGCGAAGAACCAAAAAAAGCGGGCCCGATAATGATTAGTCGGGCCCGTGGGGAATGAAGCTTCGAGGGGTTTGCGGCCTTCCCTGGCCGCTGATCCATGACGCTTTATCAGAGGTCGAAATGCACCGAGGCCATGTAGCGGCGACCCGTGGTGTACTTCGCAACCGGCAAGTCCTTCGTGCCGATGTACTGCTTGTACTGTTCGTTGGCGAGGTTCATGCCCGAGAGCGTGAACGACACCTGCTTGTTGAGCTTCCAGCCCAGCGTTGCGCCGAGATCGGCGTAAGCCTCGGTGGTTGCGGGCGGCGCACCGGCCACGTAGCCACCGGCGAGGTACGCGCTACGCCAGTTGTAGTTGATGCGGGCACTGAACGGGCCGAACTCGTAGTACGGGCTGATGGAGTACGCATTCTTCGAGTTGTACGGCAGCTGGCCACCCGAATCGAGCGTGCCCTTGGCGTACGTGTAGTTCGCCGTGACGCCGAAACCGGTATCCCAGAAGGCCTGCTGGAAGCTGGCGTTGCCGCCCCTGACCTTGCCGGAGCCGACGTTGGCCGGGCGGGAGATGTCGTAGGTACAGAAGCCGTCAGCCGTGCACAGGCCCGCCGCGAGTTCCTTGGCGAACTGGACGGGATCGGTGGAGGTCGCCGAGTTGAAGTGCTGTTCCTGGACCACGTCCTGGAAGACGTAATCGTCGATCTTCTTGTAGAAGCCGGTGATCGCGAAGTACGACTGCGGTGCGAAGTACCATTCGCCGGAAAGCGAGAAGTTCTTCGACTTGAACGGCTTGAGGTCCGGCGTGCCGCCGGAGCCAGTCAGCACGGTGTCGTTGAGGAACAGGTTGTTGACCTGCATGTTGTAAGGCGCGCGAGCGATGACCTTGGCGGCGGCGAAGCGCAGGATCACGTCCTCGGCCACGTCATAGGCTACGTTGAGCGACGGCAGCCAGTTCTTGCTGGTCTGCGACGCCTGCTGGTAGCTGCCAACGGGAGCGGGAAGCACCGGGGCGCCCGAGTAGTTGTAGCCGAAGCCGTCGGTCTTGGTATCGACGTAACGCATGCCCAGGTTGCCGTGGAAATCGCCACCGGCGAAGTTCAGCTGTGCGTAGGCCGCGTTGGTCTTCTCGATGAGCTTGTATGTGCCGTTGAGGAACGTACCCGGATCTTCGTTACCGCCATTGGTGCCGCGAACCCAGGCGTACTGCGCGTTGGGATCGGCGCTGACGTGCTGCGAGGAGCCATCCCAACCACCCACGCTGCCGAGGACATTGGTGAGACCGTCGGTGCCAAGATCCGCGAGCGAGATCGGACCATTACCGCCGTAGACGTGCGCGTTCATGCCTTCTTCGTGGCGGTTCCAGCGATAGCCAACCTGCAACTCGTTGAAGAAGTTGTCGAAGTCCTTGCTGAAATCGAGCTGGGCATACGTGTCGCGCGAATCCGCGCTGTAGGAGCCGTAGTTGCCCGGCCAGCCACCAAGGCCGTCCGCGTCACCCATGTGCCAGTTGGCCGGATTCTTTGCCGCCGCGGGGCTGTCGAAGTTGAAGCCGTGGTTGATGTCCCACGTATAGCCGCCCGCGTACTGCGGTTCGATCACCGCCTGCGAGATATTGTCATTGCGGGCCTTGCTGTAGCCAGCCGCGCCGCCCAGGCTCCAACCGTCGCCGTGATACGTCGACTTCAGGTCGAACGCCGCCGTGCGGACCACGGACTTGCGGACGTTGCTGTCCATCAGGGTCGGGCCGATGGCCGGGCAACCCGGATTGTCGTTACCGCAGACATGGCCGCCGGTGACGACGCCATTCGGCCCCTGGGTGAAGCTGGTCACGTTGCCAGGCGCATTACCCGTGAACGGGTACATCGACTGGTTCCAGTTGTCGAAGTTTTCGCGGATGAACAGGCTGTTGAGATTGATATCCCAGTTATCCGTCGGACGCAGCTGGAAACCGAGGGTCGCGGTGTCGCGCTTGCGGTTCTGCTGGAACCAGGCGGAGTTGACCTCGTCGGGCACCTTCGCGTTCGGATTGAGCGAACCGTTGGCTATGCCTGCGGCGACGGCGGGGCTCGATGCCCACTTCGAGACAGGGCTGTAGCTGAAGATTTCCAGACCCTGGCGGTCGATCTTCTCTTCGTAGTGCTGCGCCGAAGCGATCACACCGAAGGTGTTGGACGTGTTCTTCCAGCTGTACAACGCCGACGCCGTGGGACGCGAGCCGCCACTGCCCTGGTCGTTGTAGTTCAGGCCGAACGAACCGCGCACCGTGTTGGCCGGCAGGTCGAGCGGTTCCAGCGTATGCAGCAGGATCGTACCGCCGAGGCTGCCTTCGGTCAGGCGCGCTTCGGGCGACTTGTAGACTTCCAGGCGACCGATGATTTCCGGCGCGAGCATGGTGAAATCGAAGCCGCGGTTCGGCTGCGCACCATACTGCCACGGCGTCTGCGAGATCGCCTGGCCGTTGAGGAAGGTAAGGTTGAGGCTGGGATCGGTGCCGTCGATGGAGACGCGGTCGCCCTGGCCGAACTGACGGTCGATCGTGACGCCCGGGATCTGCGTCATCGCTTCGGCGACGTTGGTGTTCGGGAACTTGCCGATGTCTTCGGCGGTAACCGCTTCGACGATGGCATCGGCATTGCGCTTGGTATCGAGAGACTTCTCGAGACTGGCGCGGATGCCGGTAACGGTGATGCCCTCGAGCTGCTGGGCCTTGGCGGCTTCAGCTTTTTGCTGGGCGGTCTGCGGCTTTGCCGGCGGCGGCGTCGCGTCTTGCGCGGCGGCGATGCTGGTAACACAACAGAGTCCGGCGATGATGCTCGCCGTCAGCAGGTTTCTACGATGCGACATGGTGTCCTCCCCTCAGAGGATGTAGCAGTGACGGGTTTCGCGGCCGCGTCATGCTTCGTTGCTATCGAAGGGTCTTTCGACCCGGTTGTTGTACTGAGCCTGCGTTCCTTTCCCGCTCTTCAGTGAGCGTTCGAACCGTGCAGGTAGAGACCGGCGGCACCGATCACACCCAACTGCCCGTGGTCCATCAGACGTACCGGTACTTGCTGGAGAAAGGCGCGCATAACGCCCTTGTTGAAGAACCTGGAGGCGAAGCTGCTGGCGAGCAGGCGGTCGCGAACCTGGGGCAGGATGCCGCCCGCAAGGAACACGCCGCCGCGGGCGCCGTAGAGAAGGGCGAGATCGCCGACGAAGCTGCCGAGCAGGCCGCAGAAAACGTCCAGCGCTTCCACCGCGGCGGGATCGTTCCCGTCCAGGGCGGCGCGCGTGACTTCGGCGGGCTCGGTCAGCGTCGCGGGCGTGCCGCGCAGCGTCGAAATGGCTTCATAGAGGTGGACAAGACCCGGTCCCGACAGGGCGGTCTCGTAGGAAACGTAGTCGCGGCCGCGGGCGAGCTCGCCGAGGATCGCGACCTCGCGCGGGTTGCCCGGCGCGAGGGAAATCTGGCCGGCTTCGGTCGGCAGCACGGTGGCATGCGGCGAACCCGGCAGGAGTACAGCCGAACCCAGGCCCGTACCGGGTCCCATGACGAGGATCGGACCCACGGCCGGTGCGGCGGCGGTCTCGATGATCGGCGTGGTCTGGTGGTTCTCGAGGAACTGGCAGGCGTAAGCCACGGCTTCAAAGTCGTTGACCACGGCCAGACCGAGCAGCCCGAGGGTCTCGCGGATATCGCCGATCGAGACCGGCCAGGGCAGGTTTTCGTTGACGATAGCGTCGCCTAGCACGTAGCCCGCGCTCGCCACGGCGCAATGTTCGATGTGGTGCTGGCCATCCAGGCGGCTGACGAAGTCCTGCAGCACGGCGGTCAGGCTCGGCCAGTCGGCGCAGGCGTAACGCTCGTAGCGGAGCACGTCGATGGCGGTCGAGCCGGCGGCACGACGCACCAGGCCGATACGGGCATGCGTCCCGCCCACGTCGGCGGCGATGAACGCCCCGGAACGCGAAGCACGCACGATTTCCCGTTGTTTGGCCGATTCGCCCACGCCCCGCCCCTTATGACTAATGCGTTCGTCGTCACATGAACTTTCTGTGACGCCCCTGATTGAGGCGGAGTCTGTGAGTCGAATGACAACGTTGTCAACAGGACAAATGGCTAGGACATCCACCATTCCATCCTGCGCCGCAGCAGGAAACGTTTGCGGACGCCCTCGTTCTCGTCCAGTTCGCGGCATGGCGCGGCGTGCGGCACGGCGAATGCATGGTCGATCGGGCATTTGACGCGGCGCGACATCGAAAGTCGAAAACGGGGCCGGATGGGGCGGGGCCGCGTAAAAAGCCAATTGACAACGTTACGCACACGAGTCAATAAAGGCGACAAATCGGGGCGTATCCGGCGGTGCCCCCGCCTGGATACCGAAAACAACACGAGGGGAAGCACCCATGTCATCCACCGCGGTCGGCGTCGACGAGACACGACATTCCAGTCTGGTTCCGATGATCATCATCGGCGTCCTGTTCTTTATCTTCGGCTTCGTCACGTGGCTCAATGGCCCGTTGATCACGTTCGTGAAGCTCGCTTTCAACCTGGACGACGTGAATGCCTTCCTGGTCCCGATGGCGTTCTACCTGTCGTATTTCTTCCTCGCCCTGCCCTCGTCCTTCATCCTGAAGAAGACCGGCATGAAGAAGGGCATGGGCCTGGGTCTGTTCGTCATGGCGATCGGCGCCGTGCTGTTCGGCCAGTTCGTCACCATGCGTATCTACCCGGGCGCGCTGACCGGCCTGTTCGTCATCGGTGCCGGCCTTTCGCTGCTGCAGACGGCGTCCAATCCGTACATCTCCATCCTCGGCCCGATCGACAGCGCCGCGCAGCGCATCGCCTTCATGGGCATCTGCAACAAGGTGGCCGGCGCGCTCGCTCCGTTCGTCTTCGGTGCCGTGGTGATGAGCAATATCGGCACGTTCGACAAGCAGATCGCCGCCGCCGGTTCACCCGGCGAGAAGGATGCCCTGCTCGCCGCATTCGCCGCCAAGGTGCACCTGCCGTACATGGTCATGGCCGGCCTGCTGGTTGTACTCGCCGTCTGGGTGGTTCGCTCCTCGCTGCCTGAAATCAAGCCTTCCGGTGCGAATTCCGAGCGCGCCATCGGCCACGCCAAGGGCAGCATCTTCAGCTTCCCGCACCTGTGGCTGGGCGTGCTCTGCCTCTTTGTCTACGTGGGCGTGGAAGTAATGGCCGGCGACGCCATCGGCACCTACGGCCAGGGCTTCGGCATGACGCCGGAAGACACCAAGCACTTCACCTCATACACCCTGTTCGCCATGTTGCTCGGCTACATCGCCGGCCTCCTGCTGATTCCGAAGTTCGTCTCGCAGCAGAAGTACCTGGCGTTCTCGGCCGTGCTCGGCGTGATCTTCTCGATCGGCACCTATATGACCAGCGGATATGCCGCCGTGGGCTTCGTCGCCGCGCTGGGCTTCGCCAACGCCATGATGTGGCCGGCGATCTTCCCGCTGGCGATCAAGGGCCTGGGCGCGCTGACCGAGTTCGGCTCGGCCTTCCTGATCATGGGCATCGCCGGTGGCGCGATCATCCCGGTGCTCTTCGCCCACCTGAAGCAGAGCCACGACTTCCAGGCCGTGTTCCTCTGCCTGATGGTCCCCTGCTACCTGTACATCCTGTACTACGGCGCGGCCGGCCATCGGGTCGGTCAGCACATCAAGGACTAACGTCCGCCTTCGCTACGTAACGGCCATCCGCTAGGATGGCCGTCTTGCTATTGAGGGTCCGAGATTGCGTAGCCCTACCATCAAGGACGTGGCCGAGCGGGCCGGCGTGTCACTCAAGACCGTCTCCCGCGTCATCAACCACGAGCCATCCGTTCATGCGCGCACCCGCGACAAGGTGCAGCGTGCCATCGACGCCCTCGACTACCAGCCGGACCAGGCGGCGCGCAGCTTGCGCAGCGCCAGGACCTACGCGCTGGGCCTCGTGTACGACAACCCGAACGCCCACTACGTCATCGCCATGCAGAACGGCGTGCTGTCGGTGTGTCGGGAGCGTGGCTTCGGCCTGCAGATCCACCCCTGTGACTCGTCGGCCCCCAAGCTGGCCGAGCAGCTGAGCGACCTGGTGCGGCGTAACCGCCTTGCCGGCCTCGTGCTCGCCCCGCCCATGTCCGAGCAGCCACGGCTGCTGGCCACGCTGACCGAGCACAAGATCCCCTTCGTGCGGATCATCTCCGCACGGCAGGATCCGAAGGACGGTTGGCCCTGCGTCTTCGTCGACGATCGCGACGCCGCCTATGCGATCACCGAGCACCTGATCCAGCTCGGACACCATCGCATTGGTTTCCTCTGGGGTGGCAAGGAGCATCGTTCCAGCCCTGAGCGCTACCAGGGTTACGAGGATGCGCTGCGCGAGTACGGTCTACCGGTCGACAAGAAACTGGTGGTCGAAGGCGATTACTCCTTCGACGATGGCTTCCGCGGTGCGCGCAAGCTGCTCGCACTGAAGGAACCGCCAACCGCCATCTTCGGCTCGAACGACGAGATCGCTGCTGGTGTCCTCGCGGCCGCCCGGTCGGGTGGTGTCGACGTGCCATGGGAGCTTTCCATCGCCGGCTTCGAGGACAGTCCGTTCTCGAAGCAGTCGTGGCCGGCGCTTACCACCGCGCGGCAGAACACGGAAGAAATCGGTCGTCATGCGGCGCAGCGGCTCATCGCTGAACTCGAGCGGGACGGTGACGAGCACATCATCGAGAACGAGGGCTTCAGCCCGGACCTCGTCGTTCGCGGTTCGACAGCGCCTCGGCGGTTGTGAGCGCCTACAGAACTTATCGGTCGGGGCGACATTGACGGAGAGCTTAAGGCGGCGATAATGGCGGCGGTTCACGTAGAACTTGCGGCACAAGAAGTGCTGCGCGGCAGGTGACATATAAGCGAGGTTCGTCCTCCACCTGTGTCGTGACGACGGTTCAAGACACCGAACCTTTGACACAAGAAACGGCTGCCCTGCGGGTGACATATAAGCGAGGTTCGTCCTCCACCTGCTTGGCGGCTAACTTGGAGAATGGATGCTCACCTATTCCATCATGCTCGATGGTGGCTTTGTCAGGCGGAAGACCGGCAGCGCAACGAAACCTGCCACGTCTGACGACATTGTCCGACTGTCGGCGGCCATACGAAGCCACCCGCTCCTCCTTTCTCACCGCTTGCACCGCATCTATTTCTACGATGCGGCACCGTCTTCCGAGATCATCGAGAATCCCTTTTCCGGGGAACGACTCGATTTCGGTACGACCAGGGCTTATCGAGCCAGTGAGGTCATGCACAACCAACTGGCATGCGAGGACTTCTTTGCAAACCGACTCGGTGAGCTGTCTGTCGAGGGCTGGACGCCGAAGAAGGATCTCCGCAAGGTGACCGAGGAAAGTCTCACGCTTCGCTCCGACGACATCAAACCGATAGTCGGTCAGAAGGGCGTTGACATGCGCATCGGACTCGACATGGCGAATCTCACGCTAAAGAAGCTTTCGTCGCTGATCGTGCTCGTGACGGGCGACAGTGATTTTGTTCCTGCCATGAAGTTCGCGCGCCGCGAAGGCACGCAACTTGTCCTTGTCACGCTTGGACATGGCGTCAAGGAGCCTATGCGTCACCACGCTGACGTCGTCCTGCCGAGCGGTGTGGCTGAGTGGTTCGCACGACTGGCGGCAACGAGTCCCGCCCAGGCCTGATCGATGCGAGGTCAGGCTACCGTCATCACCCCGATGGCCGCAACGGCGATCGCAAGGCCAAGCCAGTTAAGCCACGAGAGCTTCTCGCGGAACGCCAGCGCGCCGACAAGCGCGCCAAGCAGCACGACACCGAGATTCATCGACGCGAACACCAACGAAGGATCGTTCGGCAGCGCTTGATGGCCGCGGACGTAGAAGAGGATGTTGGCGAAGTTCGCCGCGCCGAGCACCGCACCGAAACCGATGCTGCGCAAGGACAGCGCCGCCTGGCGGGTCAGAGCACGGGCGAAGACGGCGATCCAGCAGAGCACCAATGCAATGAGGAACGAAGCGAGCAGGGCGCTGGGAAAGGGCGCATGCGCCTGCGCGATCAGCTTGAAACAGATGTCGATGGCGCCGAAGCCGGCGAACACGGCCAGCGGTGCGAGCCAGCCTGCGCGTTCGGTGCGCTCCTTGCGCCAGAGGATGCAGGCCACGGCGACGAGTGCGAGGACGATGCCGAGGATCTTCAGCGGAACCAGTACCTCGCCGAACAGGAGGAAGGCGGCCGCCAGCGACAGGAACAAGGACAGGCGCTGGGCTACGTCGGTGCGGACGATGCCGGCGCTGCTGACCGAGCGGGCGAGCATGACGAAGATCGCCGGCAGCAGGATGCCGAGCAGGATCAGCGGGGTGCGTGCATCGGACTGGAGGGCCGCCTGTGGCGTCGCGCCGAGCAACCATACGGCGAGTCCCGCGGCCACGATGTAGTTGGTGGCAACCGCCTGGACGATGTCGACGTTCGCGCGGCGCGCGAGCTTCAGCAGGACCGAGACGGTGACGCTGAAGGCGACGGCGAGGAGGATGTAGATCATGGGCGGGGATGTCGCGGTGGGGCGAAGCTGGCAAGTTTCGCACGAAGCATCGCCGCTGAAGCGGCTCCCACAGAGAGCATAGAGCATCGCCGCTGAAGCGGCTCCCACAGAGAGCATAGAGCATCGCCGCTGAAGCGGCTCCCACAGAGAGCACAGAGCATCGCCGCTGAAGCGGCTCCCACAAGGAGCAGCTCTCCCTGTGGGAGCCGCTTCAGCGGCGATGGGTACTAGCGACCGAGCTGCGAAGCCTCGCGCGCCAGCGCTTCAATCGCGGCGTAATCGCCAGCAGCCAGCAGGTTCGCTGGCGTCAGCCACGAGCCGCCCACGCAAACCACGTTCGGCAGCGCGAGGAACTCGGCGGCGTTGGCCAGGCTGATGCCCCCGGTGGGGCAGAAGGTGATCTGCGGCAACGGGCTGGCCCAGGCGCCGATCAGCTTGCTGCCGCCGGCCGGCACCGCCGGGAAGAACTTCTGGAAGCGGTAACCGCGCTCGAGCAGGTTCATCGCCTCGCTGGAGGTGGCGGCACCCGGCAGCAATGGCAGGTCGTGGTCGGCGGCGGCGTCGAGCAGGCGCGGCGAGCTGCCCGGCGACACGGCGAACTTCGCGCCGGCCTTGTATGCCGCCTCGAGGTCGCGCGCGGTCAGCACCGTGCCGACGCCGACGAAGGCGCCTTCGACTTCCGCGGCGATCGCACGCACAGCGTCGAGCGCGGCCGGCGTACGCAGGGTCACCTCGATGGCGCGAATGCCACCGGCCACCAGCGCACGTGCCATGCCTACGGCTCTGGAGGCGTCTTCGATGATCACCACGGGAACCACCGGCGCCAGGCGCAGGGTGGATTCGACGAGTTGTTGCTTGGCTTCGTTGCTCATCAGGTACGGCTCCGGAATATCAAAAGACGCCCGCACCGAGGTCGGCCGTGACGGCGGACTGGCGGAACATGGCGAAAAGTTCGCGACCCATGCCGGTGTGGTGCATGGCGAGGTCGATGTTGTCGGGAATGCGGCTGTTCCAGTCTTCGGCGTCGACCAGCACTTCGATCGTGCCGGCGAGCGCGTCCAGGCGCACGAGGTCACCGGTGCGAATGCGCGCGATGGGACCACCGGCTTCGGCTTCCGGGGTGACGTGGATGGCCGCTGGCACACGGCCCGACGCACCGGACATACGGCCATCGGTAAGCAGGGCGACGCGGTGCCCACGGTCCTGCAGCAGGCTCAGGGTCGGCGTGAGCTTGTGCAGCTCGGGCATGCCGCGCGCGCGCGGCCCCTGGAAACGCACGACGGCGACGAAGTCGCGATTGAGCTCGCCGCGATCGAAGGCCGCCTTCACGTCATCCTGTTCGTCGAAGACGATGGCCGGTGCTTCGACGATCATGCGATCGTCGGGCACGGAAGAGACCTTGATCACGGCGCGGCCGACATTGCCCGAGAGCATGCGCAAGCCACCGTCCTGGCGGAACGGTTCGGCGATCGAACGGAGCACGCCGCGGTTGCCGCTCTCCTTGGAAACGCGCTGCCAAGCGAGCCTCTCGCCTTCAAGCCGGGGCACATGGCGATACGCTTCCAGGCCATGACCCATGATGGTGTTCACGTCGCCGTGCAGCAGGCCGCCGTCCAGGAGCTGGTCCATCAGGAAGGCCATGCCGCCGGCTTCGTGGAAGTGGTTCACGTCCGCGTAGCCATTCGGATACACGCGCGCCAGCAGAGGTACGACCGCCGAAAGTGCGTCGAAATCATCCCAGCGCAGCTCGATGCCCGCGGCCCGCGCGATGGCAACCAGATGCAGCAGGTGGTTGGTCGAACCACCGGTCGCATGCAGGCCGACCACGCCGTTGACGATGGCGCGCTCGTCGACGATGCGACCGATCGGCATGTAGTGATCGCCAAGGCAGTCCGTCGCCAGCACCCGTTCGACGGCAGCCGCGGTGAGCGCTTCGCGCAATGGCGTGTCCGGTGCTTCGAAGCTGGCACCCGGAATATGCAGGCCCATGATCTCCATCAGCATCTGGTTGGAGTTCGCGGTGCCATAGAACGTGCAGGTGCCGGAACCGTGGTACGAACGTGCTTCCGCATCGAGGAGTTCGGCGCGAGAGGCCTTGCCGGCGGCGAAGGCCTGGCGGACCTTGGACTTCTCTTCGTTGGGAATGCCCGAGGGCATCGGGCCCGACGGCACGAAGGCGCTGGCGAGATGGCCGAAGCTCAGCGCACCGATCAGCATGCCGGGCACGATCTTGTCGCAGATGCCCAGGTAGAGCGCACCTTCGTACATGTCGTGCGACAGCGACACCGCGGTGGCCATGGCGATGAGGTCGCGCGAAAACAGCGACAGCTCCATACCCGGGCGCCCCTGGGTGACGCCGTCGCACATCGCCGGCACGCCACCGGCGACCTGCGCCGTGGCGCCGAACGTGCGCGCGGTGGCACGGATGCGCTCCGGGTAGCTTTCGTACGGCTGGTGCGCGGAAAGCATGTCGTTGTACGAGGTGACAATGGCGATGTTCGCGGCGTGGCCGTTGCGCAGCGCCTCCTTGTCGTTCTCGCCGCAGGCGGCGAAACCATGGGCAAGGTTGCCGCACGACAAATGGTGTCGCTTCGCACCCTTGCCGCGCGCGCCTTCGATCTTCGCCAGGAAGGCGGCGCGCGAGGCGTGGCTACGCTCGACGATTCGCTGAGTCACCTCGGCGAGGATGGGGTGAATGGTCATGGCAGTTCCGCGTGGCTACGTAGTGGGGTCGCCGGCCCCCGCCGGGGCGACCCGGGCCGCGCGTATCCCGCGCGGCACGATGGCTTTAACAGCGTTGGGACAGTCGGTCTCAGGGCGACCAGTACACGTCGACGGGGACGCGTTCCTGCTTCAACACCGAGGCAATCGGGAAATCTTCGCCGGCAAGCGCCTTGCCGAGAACCTCTTTCTTGTCGTTGCCTTCGATGTGCAGGTAGAGCGCACGCGTATCGAGCACACGGGGCAGGCTGAGCGTGATGCGCGGCTCACCGGCGCCTTCGGCGCGCATCGACAGGACGCTTTGCTTGCCGTCGAGATCGAGCGCCTGGGCGAGATGATCGCCGCCCGGGAAGAACGAAGCGGTATGGCCGTCCGGACCCATGCCAAGGACCACGACGTCGAAGGGCTTGCCGAGGGCATCGACCTTTTCGCCGACGCCGGCGAGCGCGGCGTCGACGTCATCCGCATGCGCCTTGTCGAACAGTGGCTGGAAGCCCGCGACATGCGCTTCGTGTGCGATCAGCGTTTTCTTGACGAGGCGCGCGTTGGAACGCTCGTTGTCTTCGTCCACCCAGCGCTCGTCGACCAGGGAGATGGTGACCTTCGACCAGTCGATTTCCTGTTCTGCCAGCACGGCGAACATCAGCTTCGGCGTGCTGCCGCCACTGACGACGAGACTGGCCTTGCCGCGCGCCTTGATGGCGGCGTCGAGCTTGCTCGCGATGTCGCGGGCCAGCATGTCGCCAAGGGTCAGGCGATCGGCGAATTCATGACGATTCACTTTTGCGTTCATCAGGCAGCGTCCTCGGCCCAGGTACGGCCATCGCGTTCGATGAGCGCCACGGCGGCGCTCGGACCCCAGGTACCCGCGGTATACGGCTTCGGCGTGTCACCGCCAGCCTCCCACGCCTGGAGGATGGGGCCGGCCCAGTTCCATGCCGCCTCGACTTCGTCGCGACGCATGAACAGGGTCGGGTTACCACGAACCACATCGAGGATCAGGCGCTCGTAGGCATCGGGCTGCTGGATGCCGAACGCCGCTGCGAAGCTCATGTCGAGCGGCACGTGGCGCAGGCGCAGGCCACCCGGGCCCGGATGCTTGATGGTCAGCCACAGCTTCACGCCCTCGTCGGGCTGCAGGCGCAGCGTGAGGCGGTTGGGTAACAGCGGGCCATTGGCGGGGTCGAAGATGGAATGTGGCAACGCACGGAACGTCACCACGATCTCCGATACGCGACTGGGGAGGCGCTTGCCGGTGCGCAGGTAGAACGGGACACCGGCCCAGCGCCAGTTACCGATCTCCGCCTTGAGGGCGACGAAGGTTTCGGTCTTGGACTGGTCGCTGCCCAGTTCGTCCAGGTAGCCCGGGACGCTCTGGCCTTCAGCCGCACCGGCGCGGTACTGCCCGCGCACGGTGAGCTGGCCGGCGTTACTGGCGTCGATGGGACGCAGCGACCGGAGCACCTTGAGTTTTTCGTCGCGCACGGCATCCGGCGCCAGCGACGACGGCGGCTCCATGGCGAGCATGCAAAGGAGCTGGAGGATATGGTTCTGGACCATGTCGCGCAGCGCGCCCGCACGGTCGTAGTAGCCGGCGCGATGGCCGACACCGACCGTTTCGGCGACGGTGATCTGCACGTGGTCGATGTGCTGCGCATTCCACAGCGGCTCGAACAAGGCGTTGCCGAAGCGCAGCGCCAACAGGTTCTGCACCGTTTCCTTACCGAGGTAATGGTCGATGCGGTAGGTCTGCGATTCGGTGAAGTAACCGGCTACGGCGTCGTTGATCGCATTGGCGCTCTGGAGGTCACGGCCGATCGGCTTCTCCAGCACGACGCGCGAGCGTTCGCCGTTGAGTTCAAGCGAGCCCAGACGCTGGCAGATGTCGGTGAAGATGTCCGGCGAGGTCGACAGGTAGAACACGCGGATGTGCGTGGGCTGCGCCGCCATGAGGGCCGAGAACTCGTCCCAGCCGTCGGGCTTGCGGGCGTCCAGGGAGCGGTAGCCGATCATCGCGATGAAGGCGTCGAGCTGGGCCTTGGCGACATGGGCCACGCCCTTCTCGATGGCGACGCGAACCTGCTCGCGGTACCCGGCGTCGTCCAGTCCTTCGCGAGCCACACCGATGATCCGGCTGCTCGGCTGGATCTGGCCGTCGACGAAGCGGTGGTACATGGCGGGAAGGAGCTTGCGGACGGCGAGGTCGCCGGTGCCGCCGAAAATGACCAGATCGAATGGCTCGATCGGCAGGAGTTGTGCGCTCACGACAGTGGCCTGTTCAAAGTCGAGGGAAGATGCCACCGGATCGTACCAGTGACATACCAGGTCATACCAGCCCCGTACCAATCGCCGCGGCGTTTCGCCGCCATTGACGGCATGAATACCCAACGGAAACGTTTCCACAGCCCATTTGGATCGTGCAAACGAATGTTTGAATCCCCCGGTGGTATGGGCGAACTTGCACGCGCTTGCCCCAGTGGTCAGGTATTGGTATCTTCAGGAAATGGAAATCGCCCTCGTCGCCGAATACCAGCGCCTGCAGCACGACCCGGCCGCCCGGCTGCCGCTGGCGTACATTCGCCTGCGCCGGGCGATCCGCAACGTGATCGAGAACGGCGAGGTGCAGGTCGGCCATGCGCTGCCTAGCGAACGCGACCTGGCCCGGGCCCTCACCCTGTCCCGGGTCACCGTGCGCAAGGCCATCGGTGGCCTTGTCGAGGACGGCCTGCTCACGCAGCGGCACGGTGCCGGCACCTTCGTCTCCGAGCGCATCGTCAAGCCGCTCTCGCGGATGACCAGTTTCACCGAAGACCTTCGTGCCCGCGGCCTCAACCCGCGCTCGGAGTTTTTCGAGCGCGCGATCGGTGAAGTCACTCCTGAGGAGTCCATGGCGATGAACCTGTCGCCGGGCACCCAGGTGGTCCGCCTGCACCGCCTGCGCTACGCCGGCGACGAACCGCTGGCCATCGAGCGCAGCGCCGTTCCGCTGTCGCTCCTGCCCGATCCGAACCTGGTCGAGGACTCCCTCTACGAGGCCCTCGACAAACTGGGCAACCGTCCGCTTCGCGCCTTGCAGCGCCTGCGCGCGGTAGTGCTCGGTCCGGCGCAGACCCGCTTGCTGCGCCTGAGCGCGGGCAGTGCGGGCCTCAGCATCGAACGCCGCAGCTTCCTCGACGACGGCCGGATCGTCGAATTCACCTGTTCCTGGTACCGCGGGGACATCTATGACTTCGTCGCCGAGCTGCAAAGCGACTAACGAGCCAACCAGACCATGACGATCCAGCCGCAAGACACCCTGATGTTCCGCGAAGCGCACGAGACCGCCGAGGTCGTCGAGCGGCAACTCGCCAACAACGAAGCCGTGATCGGTGCCCTGGCCGAACGCCTGCGCGCCACACCGCCGCGCATGGTCATCACCTGCGCACGCGGCAGCTCGGATCACGCGGCCATGTACGCCAAGTACGTGTTCGAGACCCAGCTCGGTGTCGTCACCGCCTCGGCCTCGCCGTCGGTCACCTCGATCTACCACGCGGCGCAGCGCCTCGATGGCGCGCTCTACGTCGCCATATCGCAGTCCGGCAAGAGCCCCGACCTGGTCCGCAATGCCGAGGCCGCAAAGAAGGCCGGCGCCTATGTGGTCGCCCTGGTCAACGTCGTGGACTCGCCGCTGGCCGCTGTCGCCGATGTGGTCGTGCCGCTGCATGCCGGCCCGGAAACCAGCGTCGCCGCGACCAAGAGCTACCTCGGTGCACTGTTCGCGATCCTGCATATCGCCGCACGCTGGAGTGGCAAGCCCGAGATCGCCGACGCGATCACCGCGCTGCCTGCCCAGCTCCGTCACGGCTGGAACGCCGACTGGTCGGCGCTCACCGATGGCCTGGTGGATGCGCATAACCTGTTCGTCGTCGGTCGTGGTTTCGGCTTTGCCGGCGCACTCGAAGCAGCACTGAAGTTCAAGGAAACCTGCGGCCTGCACGCCGAGGCATTCAGTGCGGCCGAAGTGAAGCACGGCCCGATGGCTCTGGTCGGTCCGGACTTCCCCGTGCTGTTCTTCGCGCAGAACGACGACACGCTGCCCGGCGTTCTCGACGTCGCCGCCGAGTTCCGCAAGCGCGGCGCCAGGGTCTGGGTAGCCGCGCCGGGCGCCACAGGCGACGACATCCTCCCGCTGGTCGCCACCGCGCCCATCGCCGCGGTGCTGGTCACCGTACAGAGCTTCTATCGCGCCACCGCCGCGCTCGCGCTGCGCCGTGGCTTCAATCCCGACGTCCCGCCGCACCTGAACAAGGTGACGGAAACCGTCTGATCTACGGAGTTCCTCGTATGACCCTCGCCCTCGTCAACGGCCGCGTCCTTACCGATAACGGATTCCAGGGTGGCTTCGCCGTCCTGATCGACGATGGAAAGATTACCGGACTCGCTCTGCCGTCCGACCCGCGCGTTCGCGCGGCGGAACGCCACGACCTCGGTGGCCGCACCCTGCTGCCGGGCTTCATCGACTGCCAGGTCAACGGCGGCGGCGGCGTGCTGTTCAACGACGTGCCCACCGTCGATGCGATTCGTACCATCGGCGAGGCACACGCGAAGTTCGGTACCACCGGCTTCCTGCCGACCCTCATCAGCGACGATGTCGAGGTGATGGCGAAGGCCATCGACGCCGTGAACGACGCCGTGGCGCAGGGCGTACCGGGCGTGCTCGGCATCCATCTCGAGGGCCCGTTCATCGCGCCCGAGCGCAAGGGTGTGCACGATGCGGCCAAGTTTCGCATCGCCGATGCGAGTGACGTAGCGATGGTCGCCCGCCGCCATGGTGGCGTGACCCTGCTCACCCTCGCGCCGGAGCGCGCCAGCGCCGCCGTGCTGCAGGAACTGGTCGCCAACGGCGTGATCGTCGCCGCCGGCCACACCGCAGCGGATTACGACACCACACGCAACGCACTGGCCACGGGTATTCGCGGTTTCACGCACCTGTTCAACGCGATGACGCCGTTCACCAGTCGCGAACCCGGCGTGGTCGGCGCGGCACTTGAGGACCCGGCCAGCTGGTGCGGCCTGATCGTCGACGGCCATCACGTACACCCGGCTTCGCTGCGCGTCGCCATCGCGGCGAAGGCGCGCGAGAAGATGATGCTGGTGACCGACGCCATGCCGCCGGTCGGCTCGGACGATCCGACCTTCGTGCTCAAGGGCGAGACGATCACGGTGAAAGACGGCGTCTGCCAGACCGCCGACGGCACGCTGGCCGGCTCCGCGCTGGACATGGCCACGGCTGTGCGCAACACGATCAACATGGTCGGCGTGCCTTACGACGAAGCGGCTCGCATGGCGTCGACCTACCCCGCGGCCTTCCTCGGTCTTGGCGCCACCCATGGCCACATCGCCGCCGGTTACCGCGCCGACCTGGTCGTGATGGACGACAACCACGACGTCGTGGAGACCTGGATCGCCGGCGTACGCGTGGTCGGCTGACGACGATACGGTTGTTAAATCCGCGTGACACCAACCCAACGGCCCGCTAAAGTGGCGCGGTTCGGGTGTCCCGACTGGCCTGAGGCCAGCGGGATGAAACGGGAAGCCGGTGCGTCGCCTCGCGACTATTCCGGCACTGCCCCCGCAACGGTAAGCGACAGGAAGGCCTGAAGGTCTTTACGGAAACCGGCCATACGCCACTGCGAAAGCGGGAAGGCGCCGGGTTCCGCCACGGCAGGTGGCTGAAGTGAGTCCGGAGACCGGCCCGATGCATTCGCCTCGCGACTATCGCGGGGCGTTTTATGTTGGGCGATTCGCGGAGGGCGGATCCGGACAGCGTTCCGGGTCGATCCGTGCCCGCATGCCGTTCGCCGTTTGTCCTCCGTGTCGCCTTTAGCGACGCAATAAGGAAACGGCTCCATGAAGAAGACCCTGCTCGCGATGGCCCTGCTGTCGTCCATCGCCGCCGCCCACGCGGCCGACGCTCCTGCCGACCGGCTCGACCCGGTGGTCGTTACCGCCAATCGTGCGGCCACGCCGCTCGATGAAGTGCTCGCGCCGGTCACGCTGATCACCCGCGAGGACATCGAGCGCCTGCAGCCGGTCAGTGTGCAGGACCTGCTCACCGGCCTGCCGGGCATCGTCATCGCCAACGCAGGCGGCATCGGCCAGCAGACCTCGCTGTTCATGCGCGGCACCAACTCCTCGCACACCCTGGTCCTGCTCGATGGCGTTCGCGTCGGCACCGTCGGTGCCGGCATCCCGGCCTACGAGCAGCTGCCGGTGGACCAGATCGACCACATCGAGATCGTCCGCGGCCCGCAGTCGAGCCTGTACGGCTCCGACGCCATCGGCGGCGTCATCCAGATCTTCACCCGCCACGGCCAGGCCGGCGAAGCGCCGACCCCGTCGCTTTCAGTCACCGGTGGCAGCCATGGCTACACCGACGGCCAGTTCGGTCTGTCCGGTGGCACCCAGCACAGCTGGTACAACGCCAGCCTCGGTGGCCAGTACACCTCGGGTATCAATGCCTGCCGCGTCGGCGCGGGCGACGTGTTCAAGGGCTGCTTCACCAACGAGCCCGACCACGATGCCTACCGCACCTACAACGGCGCACTCTCCGGCGGCTACCGCTGGGACGACGGCACCGAGCTCACCGGGAGCTGGCTGCGCAGCAAGGGCGACATCGAATACGACGGCGACTTCCAGAACCTGACCCGCCGCTCGCAGCAGGTCGCCGGCACCAAGCTCGCCTTCAACGCGCTTGAGAACTGGCGCATGTCGATCAGCCTGGGCCAGAACCAGGACCGTGCCGACAACTACCTCAACGGCGCCGACAAGACCCTGGACTTCGTGAACTACGGTGTGGACAAGGCACGCGTGGGTTACCTGTACTCCAGGCGCAACCAGGCGTCCTGGCAGAACGACATCACCCTCGCGACAGGCCAGACCCTGAGCGTCGGCGTCGACTACCAGCAGGAGAAGCTGAAGAGCGACACGGATTACCTCAAGGACACCCGCAACAACACCGGCGTGTTCGCGTTGTACCAGGGCATCTTCGGCGCCAATGAGATCCAGCTCTCGGCGCGCCACGACCACAACACGCAGTTCGGCAACCACACCACCGGTCAGGCGGCGTACGGCTTCCGCTTCGACAACGGCATGAAGGTCACCGCCTCCTATGGCACCGCGTTCCATGCGCCGACCTTCAACGACGAGTACTACCCGTACGGCGCCCCGGTGAACCTGAGCCCCGAGAAGTCGCGCACGGCCGAGATCGGCCTGTCGGCCCGCCCGGGCATCTGGAACTGGGCGGTCAACGCCTACCAGACCAAGGTGGACGACCTGATCGGCTTCGACGCGAACTTCCTGCCGATCAATGTCAGCCAGGCGCGCATTCGCGGCCTGGAAGGGCAGCTGGGCGCGGACGTGGACGGCTGGCACCTGCGTGGCTACGCCACCTTGCAGCAGCCGAAGGACCGGGACAGCGGCGACGAGTACAACAACCTGCTCGCCCGTCGTCCCAAGCGCACGGCGCGTGTCGACGTGGACCGCGACCTGGGCTCCTTCACGGTCGGCGGCTCGGTCTACGCGGCTGGCTACAGCTACGACGATGCGGCCAATACGACGCGCCTTGGTGGTTACGCCACGGCCGATGTGCGTGCTACGTGGCACGTCGATAGCGACTGGAGCGTTCAGGGTCGCCTGGCCAATGCGTTCGACCGTCACTATGAAACTGCTGCGTATTACAACCAGCTGGGCCGGACGTATTACCTGACCGTGCGGTATTCGCCGGCGCGTTGAGGCGAACCGATCGCCGCTGAAGCGGCTCCCACAGAACAGCTGCCTGTGCCTGATAGGTACCGGGCTTTTTGTGGGAGCCGATTCATCGGCGATTCCCTCGATCTAAATGAACAAGGCACCCCTGCCTTCCGGCAGGGCCCCCACTAAAGGCACACGCGACACCGTCGCGCTGCCGTCATAAAGTCCACGGGCGCGGGTATGCTTCCCGCGATCACAGGAAGTGTCGTGAACTTTTTTGCACCATTCATTCGCCGGCCGATCGGTACGTCGCTGCTTGCGGCGGGGCTGACCCTTGCCGGTGCTATCGCGTACATGCTGCTGGGCGTGGCGGCGCTGCCCTCGATCGAGGTGCCGGCGGTATTCATCCAGACGCAGATGCCGGGCGCCAACGCGCAGACCATGGCGTCGACCATCGTCGCGCCCCTGGAACGCCACCTCGGCCAGATTCCAGGCGTCGACCAGATGTACTCGAACAGCTCCGAAGGGGCTGGTTTCGTTCGTGTCCGTTTCACCATGGACCGCAGCACCGACGCCGCCGCGCGCGACGTGCAGGCGGCCATCAATGCGGCCGCGGCCGACCTCCCGGCCGGCATGCCGACGCCGCCCCAGTACTTCAAGTTCGACACCGGCCAGATCCCCGTCCTGCTTGTGGCCTTCACCTCGAAGACGATGCCACCGGACAAGCTGTTCGACGTGGTCAATACGCTGATCATGCCGAGCGTGAAGCAGATCGACGGCGTGTCGCGCGTACAGGTGTTCGGCGGCACGCCGCATGCCGTGCGTATCGAGCTCGATACCAACGCACTCTCCTCCAAGCAGCTCACGGCCAACGATGTCTCCAATGCGCTGAACGCGGCCAACGTGAATTCCCCGCAGGGCGTGCTGTCCGACGGCGCCACGCAGATGACGGTGACGGCCAACGATGGCCTGCGTGAACCGGAAGATTTCGCCAAGATCCTGATCGCCGTGCGCAACAACGTGCCGGTGCGCCTGTCGGACATCGCCAAGGTGACCAGCGGCGAGCAGGATCAGTACCAGGCAGCGTGGTTCCAGGGCGAACGCTCGGTCACCATGCAGATCAGCAAGCGGCCGGAAGCCAACTCCATCGCGACCGCCGAGGCGATCCGGGCTGCGTTGCCGCGGTTCCAGTCGTCGTTGCCGGCCGATGCCGTGGTGACCCCGATCTTCGATCTCACGCAGACCACCCAGTCGGCCCTGCACGAAGTGAAGGTCGCGCTGCTCATCAGCATCGTGATGGTGGTGCTGGTGATGATGGTGTTCCTGCGCCGCCTCGGCCCCACCCTGATCGCCACGCTCAGCGTGCCGCTCTCGCTGGCCGGTGCATTCGTGGTGATGTGGACACTCGGCTACACGCTCAACACCATGTCTTTGATGGCGCTGGTGCTGTGCATCGGCTTCGTCGTGGACGATGCCATCGTGGTCATCGAGAACATCGTTCGCCACATGGAGAATGGAACGGGCCCGATGCCGGCCTCGCTGGAAGGCGTACGCGAGATCGGCTTCACCGTCGTCTCGATCACGCTATCGCTGATCGCCGTGTTCGCGCCGCTGCTGTTCGGCAACAACATGATCACCAAGCTGCTGCGCGAGTTCTCGGTGACGCTCGCCGCCGCCGTAGTGATCTCGGCCGTCGTCTCGTTGACCCTGACGCCGGCGCTGTGCGCCCGGTATCTCAAGCACGACGAAGCCGATCGCAAGGTAAGCCGCTGGGAGCGCGCGCTCGAGCGCTTCGATCGTGGCCTTCTGGGCACCTACGAACGCGCGCTCGACTGGGCCATGCGGCATCGGCGGGTGATGCGCTGGCAGCCGCTGATCCTTCTGTTCGCGACGTTTGCGCTTGGCTTCGCCGTGGTGAAGACCGCCGGCGGTAATTTCATGCCTGACGAAGACACCGGCATGCTGCAGGCCGAGGTGACAGCGGACGCGAACATCTCGCCCGACGAAATGTCGCGCCGCCTCAAGCGGGTCGGCGACATGATGCAGAACGATCCCTCCGTCGCCGACGTGAATACCATTCTTGGCAGCGGCAACGACGGTGCGGCCGTCGGCAATTCCGGCCTGATGTTCGTCGATCTCAAGCCGAAGGGCAGCGGGCCGGAATATCGCAAGGAGTCGATCAAGGAGATCATGGAGCGACTGGGCAAGGACTACGAGAAGCTCTCCGGCGTCCAGGTGTTCATGAGTCCCGTGCAGTTCCTCGGCGGCGGTGGCAACAACGGCAACCGAGGGCAGTATTCGTTCCAGTTGATCAGTACCGGCGGCGAGAATCTCCAGCCCTGGGTGATGAAGCTGGTGCGCAAGATGCGCACCATTCCCGAATTCAAGGACGTCGGCAGCGACTTCGACGTGGTGGGCAAGCAGCAGATGCTCCAGGTGGACCGCGATTCGGCGGGGCGCCTGTCGGTTGGCATGGGCATGGTCGATTCCGCCCTCTATAACGCCTTCGGCCAGCGTCAGGTGTCGATCATCTACTCCGACATCAACCAGTACTGGGTGGTGCTCACGGCAGCCGCGGCGCAAACGTTGAGCCCCGACGCCCTGCTGAATACCTACGTGAAGAGCGCCACAGGCGTCATGGTGCCGCTGTCCGCGCTTGCAAAAATCGCACCGGTCGCGACGCCCACCACGATCACTCACCAGAACCAGCTCGAGTCGGCCGACATCACCTACAACCTTCCGCCGAAGGTCACCCCGGACAAGGGCAACACCATGGTCGAGGAGGCCGTGCGCCAGCTCAACCTGCCCGAGGGGATCCGCATGGACTTCACCGGCACGAACCAGCGGCTGAAAGACGCCCAGTCCAACGGCATGGTGTTACTTATCGGTGCGATCCTCGCCGTCTATATCGTGCTCGGCATCCTCTACGAGAGCCTCGGGCATCCGTTGACGATCATCTCGACGCTGCCGGCCGCGGGCGCGGGCGCCTTCCTCGCCATGTTGATCACGCAGCAGCAACTCACGCTGATGACGATCATCGCCGTGCTGCTGTTGATCGGCATCGTGAAGAAGAACGCTATCCTGATGGTCGACTTCGCGCTCGTCGCCCAACGCGAGTACGGCATGACACCGGTGGAGGCGATCCGACAGGCCGCGCTGGTGCGCTTCCGCCCCATCACCATGACCACCCTGGTCGCGATGGGCGCCGCGCTGCCGCTGGCCATCGGCTTCGGCGTGGGCTCGGAGATGCGTCGCCCGCTGGGTATCGCCATCGTCGGCGGCCTGCTGGTATCGCAGCTGTTGACCCTGCTCAGCACGCCGGCCATCTACCTGTGGAACCACGACCGCAAGATCCGCGTGGCACGGCGCAAGCATCGTCGTATGTTGAAGCGTCGCTATAAGGTCTGGTTGAAGATCAGGAAGGCCGGCGGACATCCGGGCATCGCCGCTGAAGCGGCTCCCACATAAGGCACGCGCAGGCTCAATAAGGCACGCGCAGGCTCACGGCATGAGCCGGGCTCCTTGTGGGAGCCGGGCTCCTTGTGGGAGCCGATTCATCGGCGATTGGGTGCTCGCCGCACCCTTGCCCGCTGCCGCGGGATCGCCGATGAATCGGCTCCTACAGAGAGCAGGGATTAGACGACCGGCTCGACCTCGGCTATGACCGGGGGCGTGGCCGGTAACATATGCGCCTTCTTCCAGGTGCCACGGCGGTAGTACACCGTCGTGATCGCAAGCGACACGAGCGATCCCACCGGAAAGCTCCACCAGATCGCATCCGCACCCATGACCGGCTCCAGCAGGGCGGCGAACGGGAAGCGCACGAGCCACATCGAGATGATCAGCACGACCAGCGGCAGCATCACTGCGCCCGTGGCGCGCACCACGCCGAACATCACGAAGGTCACACCGAACAGCAGGAACGACCAGACCACGATGTGGTTGAGGTGCTGCGCGATACCGATCGCCGAGCTGTCACTGCCAAGGAATAACGCGAGTGCGGCACGGTTGAACAGGTAGATGATGAGCACCAGCGTGCCGGTGAGCGCGAAGTTGGTCAGCACGCCCGCGCGGCCGATGCCGGCGACACGATCCCAGCGTTTCGCCCCGACGTTCTGCGCGACCATCGACGACACGGCGGAACCGATCGCCAGCGCGGGCATCTGGATATAGGTCCACAGTTGCGAGGCGGCACCGAAAGCGGCGGTTGTCTGGGAACCATGCCGGTTGACCAGGGACATCATGATGATCGCCGACGACGAGATCACGACCATCTGCGCACCCATCGGCAGTCCCTTTGCGATCAGGCTCTTCAGGAGGGTGACATCGGGCACCAGCAAGCGCAGCTCGTTGCGATGGATGCAGAGGAAATACTTCTTCCGGTACAGCCAGGCGAGCAGGGCCAGCAAGGTGCTGGTCTGTGCGATCAGCGTCGCCACGGCGGAGCCGGCGATACCCATGCGCGGTATGGGCCCCAGACCGAAAATGAAGAGCGGATTGAGCGCGATGTCGAGGATCACCGAGACCAGCATGAAGACGAAGGGCGTGCGCGAATCACCCGCGCCACGCAGCGTCATACCGAGAAACGTATAGAGGTACATCGCCGGCAGCGCGACGAAGATGATCCGCAGGTACTCGATGGCGTAGGGCTGCGCATCGTGCGGTGTGCCCATGCCGCGAAGCATCGCCGGGGTGGCGATGAAGCCACCGATAGCGACCAGCAGCGAGATCGCGACGAAGAAGCCCAGGCCCGTGCCGACCACGCGCCGCGCTTCGGGAATGTCATGCGCGCCGACGGTCTGTCCGACCATGATCGTCGTCGCCATGCCGATGCCGAAAACCACGCCCAGCAGGAAGAACAGGATCAGGTTGGCGTTGGATGTAGCGGCGAAGGCGGACTCCCCAAGGAAGTGCCCGACCCATACCGCATTGATCGATGCGTTCAGCGACTGCAGCACGTTCGCGCCGAGGATCGGCAGCGAGAACAGCAACAACGTGCGGGCGATCGGGCCTTCGGTCAGCGCGATACGTGATGCCGGCGACGTCATGCTTCACCGCCGGCACGCGCGGCGAGATGGCGCACGTAATCGCGGATATCCGCTGGCCACGCGTCGGTGAGTACGTCGAATCGCTCGCGGTCGTTCCGATGGAAGGCGCGCGAGGCTTCTTCGTAGTCGGGCAGGTTGCCGGCCAGCGCCATCATCACGCGATCCACCGCTTCGCTGGCCTGGCGCAGGCGATCGGCCGGTGCGCGTTCGCGACTTGCGGTTTCGACCAGCCGGCGCAGGGCGACGGACGCCCCGCCAGGCTGTGCAGCGAGCCAGCCCCAGTGCCGAGGCAGGAGCGTCACCTCGCGTGCCACCACGCCGAGCTTCGGCCGCCCGGGTCCACGCTTGGCCGGCGCCTCGTTGCCCGGGAGCCTGGCCAGCACGTCGTGAGTCGTACCGCGGTAGTCGACATCGACGGGGCGGCCGCTACTGTCGTCATAGATGATGGGCGAGGCATCCGGTTGGGCGTCGAGCAGGTGCTTGCAGCGCTCGACAACGGCCGCGAGCGAGCCCGCGGCAAGGCGCGTCATGCCGTCGAAGGCGATAAAGGTAGTCATGGGTGTCTCGATAATCCAGTGCGATGCCGCGATATTACCCGGATTAAATACTTCGTCAATACTTCCGGGTAAAACCCTCGACGGCGAGCCACTCAGCGAAGGCATGCAGGCGCGCATTGTGCCGTCGATCGGGCGGGTAGACGAGATAGACCGGCAGTGGGGCGGGCTGCCATGCCGCCAGCACAGGCAGTAGTTCTCCCTTGGCGACGCGATCGGCGACGGTAAAGTCGAGGGCCTGGGCGAGCCCGAGGCCAGCGATCGCCGCGGCGGTATGCGCATTGCTTTCATTGACCTCGATCGAGGCCGTGAACTCGATCTCGAACGTTCGCTCGCCCTCGCGAAAGCGCAACGGATGCATGCGCCCACTGCGGGCGGAAAAATAGCCGACCACGTCGTGGCCGTCGCGGACGATATCGTCCGGCACCGCGGGTGTGCCGCGCCGGGCAAGATAGTCTGGCGTTGCGCAAAGCGTCCAGGACAGCTCGCCGATCTGTCGCGTGACCAGGTTGGGGTCGTCCCCCGTGCTGCGAATGGCGCAGTCGATACCTTCGCTGATCAGGTCGACGGTGCGGTCCGTCACTCCGAGTTGTATGTGAATGCCCGGATAGCGCGCCCGGAATGTCGGTAGCGCCGGAATAATCAGGCCGGCCGCGACCGATCCCCCGGTGTCGATACGCAGGTTGCCTATGGGACTGTTGCGGCCGCGTGCCAGTGTGGTCTCGAACTCGTCCAGTTCCGCCAGCCACTGACGGGTGCGCTCGTAATACGCGGCCCCGTGCGCGGTCACCGTGACACGCCGGGTAGTCCGCTCGAGCAGGCGCACTCCCAATTCGGCCTCCAGACCCTGGATGAGTTTGGTCACCGTGGACTTGGGCATACGCAGGGCATCCGCCGCGCGGCCAAAGCCGCCGGTCTCGACGAGCCGACCAAAGACACGGATGGCAAGCAGATGGTCCATGGCTGTTTCCCGGCATGAATAATGAAATCGCGATTCCATTATTTATCCACGAACGCCGAATAACCATCTTGTGCGTATCGACCGCACCGCGGTTATCGGAGCCGAAGACCATGCACACCCTTGCCACCAGCAACATCCACGCCACTCGCCATGCCGGCAAGATCGTTCTCGTCACCGGCGGCAGCTCTGGCCTCGGCCTGGCCACGGCGGAGCGTTTCGTCCGCGAAGGTGCCACCGTCTATATCACCGGTCGCCGCCAGGCGGAACTCGATGCCGCCGCCGCGTCCATCGGTGCCACCGCTATCCAGGGCGACATCGCCAGCGCCGCCGACCTGGACCGCATCTTCGCCACCATCCGCGAAACGAGCGGCCGCCTCGACATCCTCTTCGCGAACGCTGGCGGCGGTGAGTTCGCGCCGCTCGGCCAGATCAACGAAGCGCAGTTCGACAAGTACTTCGGCATCAACGTGAAGGGCACGCTGTTCACCGTGCAGAAAGCGCTGGAACTGATGGGCCCGGGCTCGGCCATCGTGCTCAACGGTTCCATGGTGTCGATCAAGGGCGCGCCGGCCTTCGGCGTGTATGCGGCGACAAAGGCGGCGCTCCGCTCGTTTGCGCGCACCTGGGCCAGCGACCTGAAGGGTCGCGACATCCGCGTCAATGTCGTCGCACCCGGCACCGTCGTCACGCCGGCCTACACATCGGAACTCGGCATGAGCGAACAGCAGATCGCCGACTACAGCGCCTACGTGGAAAGCATCACGCCGCTGGGCCGTACAGGCACGCCGGACGAGATAGCCAAGGCCGTCTCGTTCCTCGCCTCCGACGAAGCCAGCTACATCACCGGCATCGAACTGTTCGTCGATGGCGGCCAGGCCCAGATCTGAAAAGAACAATGTGGGAGCCGCTTCAGCGGCGAAAGGCCAACGAAGCGGTGTAGCCGAGGTCTATCGCCAAGCCAACGGGGCGGTTTAGTCGGGGTCCATCGCCGGCATAGCCGGCTCCCACAAAGACCTACAAACCCCAGGCGTAGGAGTCCATGGAGAGAACGCCATAGGTGATGCCCCCATCGATGGCGGTGGGGGTGTCGTTCCCTGCCGCACCGGCAGCGACGAGGAGCGGGAGGTAATGCTCCTCGGTGGGATGCGCGCGGATGGCGCTGGGCGCGAGCCGGCGGTAATCGAGCAGTGCGTCGGTATTGCGCTCGAGCACGGCCCTGCGACTCCAGGCCGCGAAGTCGCTGGCATACGCGGCGTTCTCGCCGGCGCGCCGCACTTCGTACAGGTTATGCGTAAGGCTCCCCGAGCCGACGACGACGACACCCTGCTCACGCAACGGCGCCAGCGCCTTACCCAGGCGCAGCGCCCCGGCGGTGTCGAGGTTGTGCGGCATCGACACCTGGATCACCGGAATGTCCGCATCCGGACGCAGGTAACGCAGTGGCACCCACGCGCCGTGGTCATACCCGCGCTCGGGATCGACGATCGCGACGAAACCTGCGTCGATCAATAGCGACGCCGTCTCGCACGCCAGCCCCGGCGAGCCCAGCGAGGGATACGTCAGCGCGTAGAGCGGCGGCGGGAAGCCGCCGAAGTCGTGGATCGTTCCCGGCGTGGCTGCGCCGGTCACCCGGATACCGCCCGTCTGCCAGTGCGGCGAGACCACCACGATGGCCATGGCGTTGGCCAGGCGCTCTCCGATGTCGGTCAGGCGCGGGCCGAGCAGACCCGGCTCCAGCGCAAACGTCGGGGCACCGTGGGAAATGAAGAGAGCGGGCGCGCGGGGCATGGCGAATACCTGAAAAGCGGAAGCGGCTGCCTCCTCTTAGCAATGTAAGGGGTGTGACCCGGGGGATAAATCGCCGTGGGAAGAACACATTGGCTCTCCCGGGGAACAACCGGTCATCGCGACCTGCCAGCGTCAGGTCAAGCGGAGTTCGTGTGTCGCCGGACCCAATTCGTCGATCGGTACCGGCCGGGAGAAGAAGAAGCCCTGCATCGACGTGCACTCCTCGTCGAGCAGCCAGCGACGCTGACGGTCGGTCTCCACGCCCTCGGCGACCACCTCGAGGTTGAGGCTGCGGGCGAGGAAGACGATCGAGCGGCAGATGGAGGCGTCCACGTCGTCCTGCAGGAGCGCGCTGGTGAAGTGCCTGTCGATCTTGATCTTGTCCAGCGGCAACCGCGACAGATACGTCAGGTTCGAGTAGCCGGTACCGAAGTCGTCCAGCGCGATGCTCACACCCATCGCGCGCAGCTCATGCAAGGTGCGAATGGCCCGCGCAGGCTCATTCATGAAGGCGCTTTCGGTCAGCTCCAGTTCCAGCAGCGACGCACTCGCGCCCGTCTCCGCCAGCGCCTGCCGCACTTCAGCCACGAGATCGACGTGTACCAGTTGCTGCGCCGAGATATTCACCGCGATCCGGCAGTCGGCACCCAGCAATCCCGCGATGCGACGTTGTTGCCGGCATGCCTCGCGCAAGACCCACTGACCGATCTGCACGATGGCGCCAGTTTCTTCCAGCAAGGGCACCAGCTTGTCGGGCGTGCCGAGATCTCCCGGCGCAGACGGCCAGCGCAGCAGGGCCTCCACACCGATGACGCGGCCGTCGTCGCCGGCGTGCTGGGTCTGCCATGCCAGCGCGAGCTCATTGTCGAGATTGGCGCCGGATAAGCGCGACAACACGGTAAGGCGGGCCATGGCGGTTGCATGCATGTCGGCGGAATAACGCTTCCATGTATGTCGCCCCGACCGCTTCGCGTCGTACATCGCCGTGTCGGCGTTACGAATAAGCGTGTCCGCATCCGAACCATCGCGTGTGGCGAAGGCGACACCGATACTGCACTTCAGGCGTTGCACCGAACCGCCCACTTCCAGGGGCTCTTCAATGGCGCTCTGGATGCGCGGCAGCACGTCGAGTGCGCGTGCCGGCGAACAGCTGAAGGGCAGCATCGCGACGAACTCGTCGCCGCCGAAGCGGCCGATGTGACCGAGGCCGTCGAGCACGTCGCCCAGCTTGAGTGTCACGTCGCGCAGCACCTGGTCACCCAGCGCGTGGCCGAGCGCGTCGTTGATGAACTTGAAATGATCCAGGTCGATGAACAGCACCATGAGGCCCGAGCCGTCGCGCTGAGATTGCCGGATCAGATGCTCCAGCTTCTCGCGCAGCGCGCGACGGTTGGGCAGGCCGGTGAGCTCGTCGTGCGTCGCCTGGTGGTTCAGTCGTTCTTCGTAGCGGCGCTGCTGCGTCACGTCGCGCACGATCGCCAGCGTGCCGCGTCCGCGGGAATCGCGGTAGTCCGAGAGCGCCAGCTCGGCCTCGAACGGCATGCCCTCTTCGGGGTTCAGCCACGCGGTCACACTGGTGCCTTCGGGCGTTCCACCGCGCATTGCCTCGAGCGCATCGGCATCCATGAATTCCGCCGCGTGACGGCCGACCAGGGTCGCGCCGTCGTGACCGAGGCGCTCCTCGGCGAGCAGGTTGGCGTACTCGATGCGGTCGTTGCGCACGATGATCACGGGCAATGGCATACGCGTCATCAACTGGCGGTAGGCGGCCTCGCTTGCAGCGAGGTCGCGGTCGGTGTCGCGCTGATGAAGCGTGCTGAGCGACAGGGCCCGGATGAGGTGGCTCTGCCGGCGATAGGCACGGTCGAACGCGGCGGCAAAGGCATTGAGCAGGAGGACCAGGGCGAAGGTCGCCAGCATCGACGAGCGAGCCTGGCGGAACCATTCGTCGAAGATGCCCGCACGTTCGAGGCCGACCTGCACGGCGAACGGATAATGCGCCGATGCGGCCCACGCGTAGATCCGGAGGTCGTCGGCATGCTGGCCACTCGTTCCGGGCGTCGGCACGGGACCGCTCCAGGATGAAACACGGTCGGCACGATTGCTGGCGAAGCGACGCCCATCCAGCGAGAAAACGGTCATGTCCGCGGTGCCGCCCATGATCGAGCGACTCAATCCATCGCGCACGCGCGCCTCGTCGATCACGGTGCCGAAGGCCGCCGGCTCAGGCACACGCGAGTCGACCAGGATGCGAATGGTCGGTGGCGCCCCGTTCTGTCCGTCGGCCACGAGGACGCGCACGCTGGCGCCGAGCGCTTCGCGCCGGGGAGCGTCCAGGCCCTCGCGCCAGTTCAGCAGGGGCGCGCTGGTACAGGCGAGCACGCCGCCTCCCGCATCCAGGGCGACAAACGTGGGCAGCTCGGGGTGGCGCGCTTGCACTTCGGCCAGGCGCATGTGCAGGGAACCGGACTCGGCGGTGTCGCTTGCATTGCGCAGCGCGAGCAGCGGCCCGAGGCTGGCGTCGATGTCCTGGTCGACCATGCGTACCGTGCCACTGGCCGAGCCGGCGAGCTGACGGCGCCCGTTCGCGAGCATGCCGCGGTAGACATCGATCTGCAGGAAGGCGACCAGCGTGACCAGACCCACGCTGAGGCCGAGCGAGACGCCCCAGGTGGCCAGACGGATACGCCGGGTGCGCAGCTTCGCCGCGCCCTTGTCCATCGCGCCTTCCACCGTCACGCCCCCTTGCGCCGCAACGCCGATCCTATTCCCGCGGCCGGTCGGCGGCGGGGCCCTGTGCATCTGTAACGGCAGGCGGCCCGTCGTCTTGATCGCCACGGCGAGCAAGTCGCGCGCGCGAAAGGGAGATGCAATATCGGCACGAATATTCTTATGTACCCTCTTTCATTCACGTTTGCTGAACACTATTTACCGAACGATTCAGTTCACAAACAGTACGCCCCACCACCAAGGACCAGTTCCCCCATGCGCTCGTCCCGCTTTGCACTTGGCGTCATTGCCACCCTTACGTTGTCCGCTGTCGCCATCCCCGCCGCTGCCGAAACCCACCTGGAACTCCAGGGCGGCCGTAGCTACATGGACACCCACGGCACCAGCGTCTTCTTCATCGAGTCTGTGTTCGATGCCCATCCCATGGGCCAGAGCCGCTTCACCTGGTCGCCGGATGTCTCCATCGGCTATATCGACGGTCGCCACATCGGGCGCTACGCCGACTACCACCCCGGCGTCACCAATAACGTATGGGTCGGCGCCGCCGGCGCCCGCTTCCACTACGGTAACGACACAGACTGGTACCAGCCGCTGTTCTTCAGCTTCCAGGTGGCGGGCACGGCCGGTGGTCACACCCAGGCCTTATCCAGCGACTACGAGTTCGTCAGCACACTCGGCTGGCAGATGAAGAACGTCAGCTTCCAGATCCGCCATATCTCGAACGGCAGCTTCCACGAGCCGAACCGCGGCGAGACGATGGCTTTGGTGGGTATCGGCTTCAATCTCTGATCAAGGAAATGTGGGAGCCGCTTCAGCGGCGAAAGGCCAGGGTGCCGTAACGCCGTTGCCGGCGTTGCCGGCTCCCACAAAAGACAAAAAGCCGGCGCTGTGATGCGCCGGCTTTCTCGTCGAGGGGCATCGCCGCTGAAGCGGCTCCCACACACATCTGGTCTTAGTGGCCTGCAGCCGCCGGGCCGGCCTTTGCCGCGAACGGTGGCTTCGCCAGCCAGACGATAAACACCAGGGCGATGAACACATACCCCAGCAGGTGGAAGACCTCGTTGAACGAGATCTGATACCCCTGGTTGGTAATCATCGCGTTCAACGCCGAGGTCGCGTACTGCGAATCGCCGTGGCCGATCGTGGTCAGCGCCTGCTGGGCCGTCGGATCGAACGGCGTGATCGTTTCGGTCAGCCGCTCGTGGTGCACGATCGCCCGTCGATCCCACAGGAACGTGGTCAGCGACGCCGCGAAGCTGCCGCCCAACGTACGCAGGAAGGTGGCGAGGCCGGAGCCTGCCGCGATTTCGCGCGGTTGCAGGTCGGACAGCAGGATGCTGAGGATCGGCATGAAGAACAACGCCACGCCCAGGCCCTGGATCAGCTGCACCATCGCGACACTGTAGAAATCGATGTCGAGATAGAACTCCGAGCGCATGAAGCATGTCGCGCCCATCACCAGGAACGCGCCCGAGGCCAGCACGCGCAGGTCGAACTTATGCGCGTAGCGACCGACGAAGGGGGTGAGGATCACCGGAATGATACCCAGCGGCGCCGCGGCCAGGCCCGCCCACGTAGACGTGTACCCCACGTTGCGTTGCAACCACTGCGGCACGAGCAGGCCGATGGCGAAGAACGCCGCGTAGGCCAGCACAAGACATAGCGTGCCCATGGCGAAGTTTCGATGCCGGAACAGCTTCAGGTTCACGATCGGGTCCTTGTCCGTGAGCTCCCAGATCAGGAACACGGCCAGGCCGATCACCGCGATGATCGCGGTAACGATGATGAAGGGCGACGAGAACCAGTCCTCGTCGTTGCCCTTATCGAGCACCACCTGCAGTGCACCCACGCCGATGATCAGCGTGATCAGGCCCACGTAATCCACCTTGGGCTTCTCGGTGACCTCCGGGCGTCCCTTCATCTGGTTCGCCACGACGAAGCTGGCGAAGATGCCGATCGGCACATTGATGAAGAAAATCCACGGCCAGGTGTAGTTGTCCGTGATCCAGCCACCGAGGATCGGACCTGCGATGGGCGCGACGACGGTGACCATCGCCAGCAGGGCCAGGGCCATGCCTCGTTTGGCCGGTGGATAAATCGAGATCAGCAGGCTCTGCGTGATCGGATACATCGGGCCGGCCACCGCGCCCTGGATAGCGCGGAACACGATGAGCATGGTCATGCTCTGCGCGATACCGCACAGGAAGGATGCCAGCGAGAACAACAGCGTGGCCATGACGAACAGCTTCGTTTCACCGAAACGCCGCGTCAGGAAGCCGGTCAGCGGCAGCGCGATCGCGTTGCTGACCGCGAACGAGGTGATCACCCACGTGCTCTGGTTGGAGCTGACGCCCAGATTGCCCGCGATGGTCGGCAGCGACACGTTCGCGATCGTCGTGTCGAGCACCTGCATGAAGGTCGCAAGCGACAGGCCGATCGTGGACAGCGCCAGGTTTGGCGGTCGAAATTCGGTGCTCATTGCGCGGCCTCCTTACTTCGGAGCCTTCTGCTGCTCGCCTTCACCCGCCGATGCGTTCTCGTGGATGACGCGCGCAATGTCCTTGTCGGCATCGGCAAGCTGCTTGTCGTAGATCGGCGTGGAGAACTCGGCCTTGGTCGGCGCCTGCGTCGAGAGCAGCGGGCCGCTCTGGTCGTGCAGGTTCACGGTGACCTTGGTCGACAGGCCCAGGCGCAACGGCTTCTCTTCGAGCTGCCGGGGTTCGGTGAAGACCACGCGTACCGGTACGCGCTGGACGATCTTGATCCAGTTACCGGTCGCGTTCTGCGCCGGCAGGATCGAGAACGCACTACCGCTGCCGATACCCAGGCTACGGATCTTCGCCTTGTAGACGGTCTTGCCGCCGTATACGTCCGCGGTCACTTCCACCGGCTGGCCGATGCGCATCTTGTTGAGCTGGGTCTCCTTGAAGTTCGCGTCGATCCACACCTCGTGGAGCGGCACGACGGCCATCAGGGCGGCGCCCGGCTGCACGCGCTGGCCGACCTGCACCGTGCGCTTGGCGACGTAACCGTCCACCGGCGCGACCAGGGTGGCGCGAACGTCGTCGAGGTAAGCGGAACGCAGTTTGGCGGCCGCGGCGCGGACGTCCGGATGCGAGGCGACGACGGTATCGTCGACCAGCACCTTGTTGCTGCTGTATGCCTGCTTCGCGGAAGCGAGGCTGCTCTCGGCGGAGGTCAGCGTATCGGAAGCATGCGAGAGCTCCTCGGCGGAGATCGCGCCGGACTTGGCGAGATCGCGGCGACGGTTGTAGTCCTGGCGAGCGCGATCGACCGCGGTCTGGCGCACGGCGACATCGGCCTGCGACGAGGTCACGTTGTTGTAGAGGCCACGTACCTTGCGTACCGTGTTGGCGAGGTTGGCGCGCGCACTCTCCAGGGCGACTTCGGCGTCGCTCGGATCGAGCTTGACCAGCACGTCGCCCTGATGGACGAGGTCGCCGTCATCGGCACCGATGGAGGTGACGGTGCCGGCGATCTGCGGGGTGATCTGCACGACGTTGCCGTTGACGTAAGCGTCGTCGGTGTCCTCTTCCCAGCGGCCGTCCACGAAGTACCAGACGGTCCAGCCGATCGCGGCGAGCACGATCACGGCAACCAGGAGCTTGAGGAAGAAGCCGCGACGGCTCTTCGGGGGCGGCGCAACGACGGCGCCGGATGGGGCAATGGTTTCTTGTGACATCGGAAGCTGCCTCGGTGCGATTTTTTAGTGGGTTGCGGGCGTGGCGGCGACGACCGGCTGGTCGTCGGCCTCAGGGCGGAAACCGCCGCCGAGCGCCTGAATGAGTTGGACGGACGTGTCGACCTGCTGCGCCTTCAGGGAGGCCATGCGCTGCTGGGCTTCCAGCAACTGCTGACGTACCGCGAGCGACTCCAGGTAGCTACCGACACCCGCCTTGTAACGCAGCTGCGAGAGGTCGTATGCCTGCTGTGCCGCGTCCTGCGCGCGCTGCTGTGCCTGGATCTGCGTGCCCAGCGAGTCGAGACCCGAGAGGTCGTCGGCCACTTCGTTGAGCGCACCCACCAGCGTCTTGTTGTACTGCGCGACGGCGAGGTCGTACTCGGCGTCCTTGCCCGACAGGTTGGCGCGAAGGCGACCGCCGTCGAAGATCGGCAGGCTCACCGCCGGCAGCACCTGCCAGAAGCGCGCGCGCGACGAGAACAGGTTGTCCGAACCACTGGCCGCCTGCGCGGCGAGGATGCCGAGCGATACGTTGGGCAGGAACTCCGTCTTTGCCGAGACGATGTCCTTCGATGCCGCCTCGACACGCCAGCGAGCGGCGACCAGATCGGCACGATGACCGAGCAGGTCGGCCGGAAGGTTCGCCGGAATCGCTACCGCTGATGGGGTCAACGCGGCGGGACGAGTAATGTCGATGCCGCGGTCGGGACCCTTGCCCAGCAGCATGCTGAGCTGGATGCGCGCGGTATCGATGGCACGTTCCGACACGGCGATCTCACGCTCGGCCGAGGCCACTTCGCTGTCGGCCTGTTTTACCTGCGTCTGGTTGTCGACGCCGGCGGCCACGCGCTGCACGGTCAGCTTCTGCGAGGCGTTACTGCGATCGAGCTCGGCCTTGGCCACGTCCAGTTGGGTGAACGCGTAGCCGAGCTGCACGTAGGCGCGGGCGACACTCGTCGAGATCTCGATACGCGCGGCGCGGGCGTCGATCTCCGTGGCACGCTGGCTGCCGAGGGCGGCTTCCCACGCGGCACGCTTGCCGCCCCACAGGTCGAGGTCCCAGCTGAAGTTGCCGTAGCCGAACTTCGTCCACGAGAAGTGGTTACCCGGCGGCGACGGCAGCAGCGAACCCGGCAGGTGCGCGCCAGCGGCGCCAGCGCCGACGCTGAAGGTCGGATCGCGCGCGGCATCGGCCCCGCTGCTCTGTGCCTGTGCCTGGCGCACGCGTGCGTCGGCGGTAGCCAGATCCGGATTGTCCTTCAGCGCCTCCTCGATCAGCGATGCGAGCTGGCTGTCGCCCAGACCGGTCCACCAGTCAGCCGACGGCCAGCCGGCCGGGGAGACGGCCACCTTCGACAAGGTACGGTCGGCGTGAAGGGTGGTCGGGTCGGTGAGCTGACCCTGCGGATCCAGTCCACGGCTGGTGACACAGCCGGAAAGAATCAACGCGGCCCCGACGGCCGCCACGAGAGTGTGCAGACGCATGCGTTTTGCCTCGGACGTTTAGTTCAGTCTTTGTCGCGGAGCGCGTTGAGCACGCGTTCCAGGTAATCGTGCAACTGATCGCGCTCGGTCTTGGAGAGGTCCTTCTGGGCCCGATCCAGCGTCGCGATGTTGCTTTCGTACAGATGCTTCCAGAGCGCCTCACCGGCTTCGGTCAGCTCGATGCGCAATGCACGGCGATCCTGCTCGTGCTGTTTGCGCCGCAGGTAGCCCTTGGACTCCAGCTGGTCGAGCTGGCGCGTCATGGCGCCGCCGTCGAGATCCACCGCCCGTGCCAGCTCCGTCGCCGTCATCGCACCGTGGGTGGCCAGACGCTTTAGTACATGGAACTGGGTGAACTTGAGGTCCGCGCCCAGCGCGGCGAGATCGGCCTCGATGGCGCGGACGATTTCGCTACGCACCATGCCGATGAGGGCACCGAGGGTGTCGCGACCGTCGTAGGAAAGGCACAGGTGGTTGTTCATGGACGTGCATTCTATTGCCCTGAAGATAGTTGTCAAGGCAAATATACGCTAGGCGGATAGTTCAGGTTTCTCGGATATTCATCCTTCGTCGGCCAGCAACGCCGCCAGAGCCGGGTCACGCACCTCGAACAGGTCGAAGACACCCAGTGCCCTGAGGGTCGGCAACTGAGCCAGCAAGCGGGGTTCCAGGCGGCGAACCTGCTCTTCAGGGGTGGTCGGATCGAGCATGGCGTGGGCGCAGGCGACGAAGGTCACCAGAGCGTCGCCGGCCTCCTGGCCCTCGCTCAAATCGGTTAAATCGGTAGTGACGAGACGGATCATAGGGATCTCCGCTTCAGGGTCACGGGCGCAGGTGTCGACGGATGCCGTGCGCAGGGACATTTGCTTGGGGTTGCAAATGATAGCTATGGAAGCTATCGGCCTGATATCGTTAGTGGGCCAACTTATGTCGAGATTCGGCCAAATGCACGACGAAGTTCTACATCGATTACTCGAGAGCGCGGACGGCCCGCCGCTCATCGCTTACGAGGCCCGAGGCGAGCTGCCGCTGCGCGAAACCGACTGGCACAGCCATGTGCGTGGTCAGTTTTTCTATGTGGAACAGGGGCTTTTCATCAGTCGTACCGAGCACGGCTCCTACCTGCTGCCGCCGCACCGCGCCGGCTGGATGCCGCCGGGAATGATGCACACGGTGAGCATCGCGGGTCCGAGTCACGCATGGGGCGTCTTCATCGCCCCCTGCGCTGCCGCCTGCCTGCCGGACCGCCCCTGCGTGGTCGGCGTAAACGACCTGTTCCGCGCCATCGTCAAGCGCGCCGCCACCTGGCCGGTCGATGTCGTTACCACCGAGACCGACCCCGAGCGCGAACGCCTGTTCGCCGTGCTTCTGGACGAACTGCGTCGTGCCCCGGTGGAATCGCTGCACCTGCCGATGCCGGTGGATCGCCGCCTTCGCCGCGTGGCCATGGCCATGTACGAGAGTCCACACGACACGCGCGGCATCGAAGAATGGGCTAGCTGGGCAGGTATGTCCGCGCGCACGCTCACACGCCTGTTCCGCCAGGAAACCCAGTGCAGCGTGGCGCAGTGGCGGCAACAGGCGCGGCTGGCTCGTGGGCTCGAACGGCTGGCCCACGGCGAGGCCGTCTCGGTCGTCTCCGACGCCCTTGGCTACGCCACGCCGAGTGCCTTCGTGGCGATGTTCCGGCGCGCCTTCGGCGATTCGCCAGGCCGTTATCTCGCGCGACAAGCCAGCGGCGCCTGAGCCTTGAACTGTAGGAGCCGATTCATCGGCGATGGGTGCTCGCTGTAGGAGCCGATTCATCGGCGATGGGTGCTCGCGAAAGCATCGCCGCTGAAGCGGCTCCCACAATCGCCGGCGTAGCCGGCTCCCACAGGAAGCGGTCAGCGGCTCGAGGGGCCGTCGAAGACAGCCTCGGCGACCGGCTTGCACATCCACAATCCTTCGAACGTGTAGCGATCGCCACTGCTTCGCTCGACGACGTCGACACCGATGCGACCATGTATCCATGGGCCATGGTTGCCTCGCGGTCCGATGTCGTGGCAAGACCGCAGCGGCTCGAACGTGCCGGATGCCGTATTCGTCATCGATGTTTCTTGCGTGATGCAATCGGCCATCGCTTCGTCGTAGCTCGGCAGGGTGAGCTTGCCGGTTCTGAAATGTTCGCTGGTGCAGGCGGGGGAACCGGCGAATGCAGGAGTCGCAGTGACCAGGCCCGAGAGCAGGCTGGCGGCTGCCGAGATGCGTCGGATCACTGCGTGGGTACGGAACGGTTTCATGCCTTGCTCCTTGGTGAGAGGGGCGGAAGGTCATGGGTTCATCGTGGGGTGGGAATCAGAATAGTCTGAAAAAAACGGCGGGTTTGTTGGGCTGTGGGCTGCGTCACAGTTGGGGTCGGTCGCGGGAGCAATTGCCGACATCGTCGACTCCTACGGGTGCCGATTTTGCGAGCACTTGTTCGCCGATGAATCGATTCCCACCTTCTGTACGTGCCGATTTTGCGGGCATGCTTTCGCCGCTGAAGCGGCTCCCACAGGGAGCGTGCAGGTTTCAAGATGTCAGCTTGCGGGGAAGCGGTAGCCGACGCCGGGTTCGGTTTTCAGCCAGCGCGGTGTGGACGGATCGTCACCTAGTTTCAGGCGGAGCTTGCCCATGACGATGCGCAGGTAGTGCGTGTCCTGCGTGTGGGTGGCGCCCCAGACTTCGCGCAGGATCTGTTGCTGGCTGACGACGCGGCCGGGGTGACGCACGAGGAGCGAGAGCACAGCGAACTCCTTGCGCGTCAAGGCGACAGGAGCGCCGTCGAGCAGCACCTCGCGGCGAGCCAGGTCGATCACGAGGTTGCCGTCGTCGTAACGCACCGGGGCGTCGGCCTGACCGCCTTTGGCTCCCTGTCGTAGCAACACGCGCAAGCGCGCCATCAGTTCCTGGATGCCGAAGGGCTTGGTCACGTAATCGTTCGCGCCGTGGTCGAGCGCCCGGACTTTCTCCGTTTCCGAATCGCGCACGGAGAGCATCAGCACGGGCACCTCGCTCCACGTGCGAATCTCACGAAGCACGTCGTGGCCTTCCATGTCCGGTAGCCCGATGTCGAGAACGACCACGTCGGGCGATTGCGTCGCCGCGAGCCCCAGGCCTTCCTGGCCCGTAGCGGCGAGCAGCACCTGGTAGCCTTCGGCACGCAGCCCGATGTCGAGGAAGCGGCGAATCTGCGCCTCGTCGTCGATCACCAGCACTCGTGGAGCGGTAGGGTTCATGCGTTCTCGACGGGCGGCGGCGGCAGGGGCAGCGAAACCCGGATGGTCGTGCCTCCGCCCGCGTGGGGCAAGGCCTCCACGCTACCGCCGTGCGCGCCGATCATGCCGCGGCAGATGGCCAGGCCCAGTCCGGTGCCCTTGCCGCCGCGATCGCCACGCGTTACCGAATAGAACATGTCGAAGATCCGCGCGCGCTCGTCTTCCGGGATGCCCGGACCGCGATCGGCCACGTCCACCAGCAGGCGGCCGGCCTCGGAGCGGACCGTGACGCGAATCGGCTCCTCCGGCGGGGTGAAGCGGCCCGCGTTCTCGAGGATATTGAACAGTGCCTGCTCGATCAGCGCCGGATGCACATGCAGCAGCACGGTCTCGGCCGGCAGGTGCACGTCGATCCGCACCTCGGGGAAAAGCTTGTGCATGCGCGACACGGCGGCGGCGACAATCTCACCGGCGTCCACCCAGTCACGCTGGAGCTGCAGCGTGCCATGGCCGAGGCGGGTCATGTCGAGCAGGTTCTGGATGTAGCGATCCAGACGCTGGCCTTCACCGAGGATGGCCTGGAGCAGCTCATGCCGTTCATTGGCGGGCAGCTGCGCGTCGTAACTGAGCAGGGTGCCCGCGGAGCCGATCATCGAAGCCAGCGGCGAGCGGAGATCGTGCGACACCGACGAGAGGAGGGCACTGCGCAGGCGTTCGGTTTCACCCTGCACGCGCGCTCCTTCCAGTTCGTGCGCGAGGCGTGCGCGATCGAGTGCCTGGCCGATGTCCTGCACCATCGCCATGGCGAGACTGCGCCGATCGGCATCGGGCTCGCGCGTGCCGAGTGGAAAACGCAGGGCGACGACACCGGCGCGCTGATGCTCGGCGCCGAGCGGCAGCATCCAGCAGGAGGCGGCGTGCAGCGTATCGGTATAGCGGCCCGCGGGCTCGGCGTGGCCCTCGCACCAGTCGGCCGCAGCGAGGTCCTGCGTGGAGAGCGCGAAGGCGTCGGGCACCGAATTGACCACCTTGAGGTGGCCACTCACATCGCGCGTGAGCATCGCGATCTCGATGGACAGCGCGCGCGCGAGCGCCGCCGCGCCGGCCTTGCGGATGCTGTCGGCGTCGGCGCTGGTCGCCAGTTGCTGGCCCAGCGCCACCAGCGCGCGGGCACGCACCTGTCCCGCTCGCAACGAGGTCACCTGCCCGGCGAGGCGAGTCGCCAGGCGACTGCAGACCAGTGCGACGACAAGGAACAGGATCACCGCCAGGACGTCGTCGGCATTGGCGATGGCCAGCGTGTAGCGCGGCGGGGCGAAGAAGAAGTTGTAGCCAAGGAAGCACAGCAGCGCGGTATACACCGCGACGGCCATGCGCGTGCGCACCGCGACGACGAGCACGGCGGTGAGGAAGATCAGCGAGAGGTTGGCGACCGAGAGAAAACGGTCGGCAACGAACGACAACGCCATCGCGATGGCGGTCGCACCCGTGGCGAAAGCGTACTCGCGGCGTGATCCGTTGCCATCCTTGAAACGCAGGCGTCGACGCGCACGGGCACGCTCGGCGGGCGTGGCGACGATGGTCAGCTCGAGGTGGGCGCCGCGACGCAGAAGCTGCTGGGTGAGCGAGAAGCCCAGGCGCCGCGCGATCGGCCGCTCGCGTGTCCGTCCGACGATGATCTGGCCCACGCCTTCACGATCGGCCCAGGCGAGCAGCTCGTCGGCCACGGCATGACCGCGCAGGATCACACCCTCGCCACCGAGACGGCGGGCAAGGCGCATCGCCGAATCCACGCGCTCGCGGCGCTCGGCGTCGAGGCCGCCGCGGTCGACGAACACGACACTCCACGGTGCACCACGCCGCTCGGCGATACGCCGCGTGATGCGCACCAGGTACTCGCTCTGGCCCTGGCCGTCGATGGCCGCCATGCAGCGGCGGCGTACCGGCATGGCGTCGCCGCGGGCAAGCATGTGCTCGCGAAGATCGCTGTCGACGTGGGAGGCCACGGTTTCGACCGCGAGCTCGCGCAGGGCGGCGAGGTTGGTCGGCGAGAAGTAGGCATCCAGCGCAACGGCCGCGGTTTCCGGCACGTACACCTTGCCCTGCTTGAGCCGACCGATCAGTTCGCGCGGTGGCAGGTCGACCAGCACGATGTCGCGGGCGCGATCGAGAAAGGCATCAGGCACGGTTTCGCGCACGGCCACGCCGGTGATCCGCCGGATCTGGTCGTTGAGGCTCTCAAGGTGCTGGACGTTGAGCGCCGTATACACCTCGATATCCGCATCGAGAAGTTCGGCGATGTCCTGCCAACGGCGCGTGTGACGGCCACCGGGGAGATTGGTGTGAGCGAGCTCGTCCACCAGCAACACGGCCGGACGACGGAGTAGCGCGGCTTCGAGGTCGAACTCGCGGAAGTCGCGGCCGGCATAGCGCACAGGGCGCGTCGGAAGTACTTCGAGGCCTTCGAGCAAGGCGGCCGTGTCCGCGCGACCGTGGGTTTCGACCAGGCCGACGACCACGTCGATACCCTGGCGCTTGAGGTCACGAGCCGCGGAAAGCATGGCGAACGTCTTGCCGACGCCCGGCGCGGCGCCAAGGAAGACCTTGAGCCGCTGGCCATCCTCTTCCCTGGCGGCACTGAGCAGCGCGTTGGCGCGGGCGTCGCGGTCGTCAGTCATGAGGGTGGCCGGGAAGAGAAGGGAGCATGAAGCGAAGGGTAGCCGATGGGCCGGGGCAATCTGGTTTCGCCGATGAATCGGCTCCCACAGAAGAGCCGGTGCCGATGCTCACTGTGGGAGCCGCTTCAGCGGCGATGGGGTTGCCGAGACGATGGGCGTTACCGCGCCGCCTCATCAACCGCCAGATTCAGCTTCAAGACATTCACCCGCGGCTCGCCAAGCACGCCAAGCTGGCGACCGGCTGTACTCGCCGCAACAAGCTCCCGCAGCTTCGCCGGGTCGAGATGGCGCGCGCGAGCAACGCGAGCCAGCTGGTACTCGGCTGCAGCCGGGCTGATTTCCGGATCCAGGCCGCTGCCCGAAGCCGTCACCAGGTCCACCGGTACGGCGGCCCTGTTGGCCGGATCAACCTCACGCAGCGCGGCGATGCGATCGTTCGCCGCCTTGGTCAGGGCAGGGTTGGTCGGGCCAAGGTTCGACGGGGTGGACGCCGCGCCATTGTTCGGGGCCGGCGTCGTCGCCGACGGGCGGCCCCAGAAGTAACCGGGCGCCGTGAACGACTGGCCGATCAGCTCGGAGCCGACCGGTTTGCCGTCACGTTCGACCAGGCTGCCCCCGGCCTGGTGCGGGAACAACAGGGCGGAGAGCCCACCGACCACCGCCGGATAGGCCACGCCGGTGACCGCGGTCATGAGCAGGAGCAGGACGATGGCGTTACGCAGCAGGGTGGTCATGGTGGTTTACCTCAGTAGTGCCAGATAGCGTCGACAACCGCAGTTGCCTGGTAGTCCTTGCGGCCACCGTCGTATGCGTCGACGTCGTACGACTTGTCGTAACGGATCTCGGGACGGATCTCGAGGTCCGGGCTTACCCAATGGGTGAGGCCGAGCGTGTGGCTGGTGTACTTTGTCGGGAAGCCGGTGCGCTGGCCCTTCTGGTCGTTATAGAACTCGTTGCGGAAGGAGATCATGTTCTTCGGATCGAGTTCGACGTTGAAGTAGTTCACGATGCCGTACTCGGCGGCCTTGCCCGCCAGCGGCGAAGAGCCGGCGACCTTGGGGTCGAAACCAGCGCCGTAGCCCTGGATGTTGCGGCCGTACATGTAGTAAGCCTCGGTGAGGATATGCACGTTGTCGCTGAAGCGATGACCCCAGGTCGTCACGTACATCTGCACGTTGTTGTAGTTGTAGTCCGAATTATTGAAGCTGTTCACACAGGGGTAGAGCATGTCGTTGTTGTCGGACGACACGTAGCGCACGCAGGCCTGCAGGGTCGGGCGTGCCGAATGATTCCACACGGCGGTGTCGTTGCCGCCGTTCACGCCGACCTGCAATGTCCATTGCTGGTTGAGGCGCGTCGTGGTCATCACACCCATCTGCGTATACGGATCAACCGTGTAGAGAATCGAGTGGGTTACCAGGTAGTTGTTCGGCGAGAACTGGGCCTCGATATCCGGCAGCGACAGCCAGCGACCGATGCGAATGTCCATGCCCTCGGCAACGTGCGGCAAGTAGATATCCCCATAGAACAGCATCGGGTCGTAGCCGTAGATCTTGCCGTTGAGCGGCTCGTTCGGCTTGGGATTGTTCAGAAGCTGGTTGCTGAGGACACCCTTCGCCGTGGTGAAGTGGTAGTCGTACCCATAGAGGTTGTCGAGGTGGAAGCCCCAGTCCACGTGATCGGTCTGCACGGTGTCGGCCAGACGCTCGATGCGGAACAGGGCCTGGTTGAACTCGACGCGATTGGGACGCACCGCATACGACACCGGATAGTTCGTATGCGAGGACGTGCTCAGGTTGGCCGACGCATTGAGCCAGCCATAGACCTCGATGCGGTTGTCCTTCATCCACGAGCCGACGCTGGTGCAGGCGAGTGCCTTCTCGAGCGGATACTGCGAATTCAGATTGGGCACGCCAATCGGATAGGCGACGCCGCCTAGCTGCCATTCCGCCGAGGGGAACGGCGGTGACGAGAACGGCGAGGCAAGCCCGCGGCGTGCCGGCGCCTCAGCGTTGGGGTCGGCGGGCTGGGCGTCTTCGCGGTAGGCAGCGGCGAAGCGCGAAGCAAAACCCTTGGAGCAATCGTCACTGCCCGAGGCCATGGCCTTGGTGACAGGTGCGAGAGCGCAGATAGCGGCGAGGAGAGCATAACGAGTGGTACGCATGGCGTTTGACCGATCCCTCTCGGGACCCCTTTATCGGTGGAGTTAGTGGGTTGTGCCTATCAGGAGCGGGTGTTTCAGATGCCGGCGTAGCCGCCGAGCGTGTATTCGTCGTCGTTGGGTGGCGTGACCGGAACGATGCGCGGCTTGATCGTCGCGACCGGCGCGGCTGCAACGGCCGCTCCGTGTTCCGGGGCGACCACCCGGACTTCCATGTCCAGGTCGGCGTGGTCTTCAATGAAAACGGTGAGCTTCACGGAATGCATGGGGAGCCTCGGTCAGGCCAGTCCGAGCAGGACCAGCAACATGTCGATCAACTTGATGCCGATGAAGGGCACGACGATGCCGCCGAGTCCGTAGACGAGCAGGTTGCGACGTAGCAGCGCGCCGGCACCGAGCGCGCGATACGCCACGCCCTTGAGCGCGAGCGGAATGAGACAGATGATGATCAGGGCGTTGAAGATCACCGCCGACAGGATCGCGCTGCGCGGCGTGGCCAGGTGCATCACATTGAGCGCGTTGAGCGCCGGGTACGTCGTGGCGAACGCCGCCGGGATGATCGCGAAGTACTTGGCGATATCGTTGGCGATGGAGAACGTGGTCAGCGCGCCGCGGGTGATCAGCATCTGCTTGCCGATGGCCACGACCTCGATCAGCTTGGTCGGATTGGAGTCCAGGTCGACCATGTTGCCGGCTTCTTTGGCCGCTTGCGTACCGCTGTTCATGGCCACGGCCACGTCGGCCTGGGCCAGCGCCGGTGCATCGTTGGTGCCGTCGCCGCACATCGCCACCAGGCGGTTCTCGGCCTGCATGTCGCGGATGAGCTTGAGCTTGGCTTCCGGCGTGGCCTCGGCGAGGAAGTCGTCCACGCCGGCTTCGGCGGCGATCGCGGCCGCGGTGAGCGGATTGTCACCGGTGATCATGATGGTGCGGATGCCCATCTTGCGCATCTCGGCGAAGCGCTCCTTGATCCCGTCCTTGACGATATCCTTGAGTTCGACCACGCCCAGGGTCAGCGAGCCGTCGACCACGATCAGCGGGGTCGCGCCACGACGGGCAACGTCCTCGGCCATGCGACGGACCAGCGGCGGAAGGTGGCTGTCCTGCGCGTCGAGATAGCGCTCGACGGCATCCATCGCGCCCTTGCGGATGTGACGGGCGCCGACGTCCACGCCACTCATGCGCGTCTGCGCGGTGAACGGCACGAACTCGGCGCGACGGTCGTCGTGGCGGCGCTCGCTGACGCTGACGCTGATGTACCTCGCGGCCAGGGTGACGATACTGCGGCCTTCGGGCGTTTCATCGGCGCGCGAGGCGAGCTCGGCGGCTTCGGCGAGTTCGCGCTCTTCGATGCCCGGCGCCGGGTAGAAGGCCACGGCCTGGCGATTGCCCAGGGTGATCGTGCCGGTCTTGTCGAGCAGCAGCACGTCGACGTCACCGGCGGCTTCGACGGCACGACCCGAGGTGGCGATGACGTTGGCGCGGATCATGCGATCCATGCCGGCGATGCCGATGGCCGAGAGCAGCGCACCGATGGTGGTCGGGATCAGGCAGACGAGCAGGGCGATGAGGACGGTCAGGCTGATCGGCTCGCCCGCACCGGCGGCCTGCACGCTGTAGATCGAGTACGGCAGCAGGGTGGCGCAGGCCAGCAGGAAGATCAGCGTGAATTTCGCCAGCAGGATCGTCAGCGCGATCTCGTTCGGTGTCTTCCGACGCGACGCGCCTTCGACCATCGAGATCATGCGGTCGAGGAAGCTCTCACCCGGGTTGCTGCTGATACGCACCACGAGCCAGTCGGAGAGCACGCGGGTACCACCGGTCACTGCACTGCGGTCGCCGCCTGATTCGCGGATCACCGGCGCGGATTCACCGGTGATCGCGCTCTCGTCCACGCTGGCCGCGCCAATCACGATCTCGCCGTCACCCGGCACGATATCGCCGGCTTCGACGAGCACGTAGTGATTAAGGCGAAGCTCACTGGACGGGGTGAACACGACCGGCGCGTTGCGGTCGGCGGAAGCGAGCTTCTTCGCAATCACGTCGCGACGGGAGCCACGCAGCGCGTCGGCCTGGGCCTTACCGCGACCTTCGGCCAGTGCTTCGGCGAAGTTGGCGAACAGCAGGGTGAACCATAGCCACAGGCTGACCCAGAAGATGAACGCGGTCGGCGCTTCGGCGTGGCCGGCGAGGGCCTGGCACCAGAGCAGCGTGGTCGCCACGCTGCACACGAAGACCACGAACATCACCGGGTTGCGGAACTGCAGGCGCGGCGACAGCTTGCGGAACGAATCGCCGAGGGCGCGGATCACCAGCGCACGATCGAAACCGCGCGGAGTATGGGCTTGGGAAGTCATGAATCAGTGGCCCGTGGCGGACATCAGTTGTTCGGCGATCGGCCCGAGGGCGAGTGCCGGGAGAAAGGTCAGTGCGCCGACGACGATGACGACGCAGGCAAGCAGTGCGACGAACAGCGGTGTATGCGTCGGCAGCGTGCCGGCGGTTTCCGGCACATGGCCCTTGGCAGCCAGCGAGCCGGCCATGGCGAGCATGGCGATGGCCAGCGGGAAGCGGGCGAGGAACATGCAGATGGCGAGCAACACGTTCCAGAAGGGCGTGTTCGCCGACAAGCCACCGAATGCGCTGCCGTTGTTGTTCGACGCCGAGCTCACCGCATAGAGGATCTCGCTGAAGCCGTGCGCACCCGGGTTGGCGACCGCCGCCGTACCGGCCGGGGTCATCACCGCGATCGCTGTACAGATCACCACCAGGGCACAGGGAATCAGGACGGCAAGGCTCGCCATCTTCATCTCGTGCGCTTCGATCTTCTTGCCGAGGTACTCCGGCGTGCGGCCAACCATCAGCCCGGCGATGAACACCGCGACCACGGCGAAGGCGAGCATGCCGTAGAGACCCGAACCGACACCACCGAAGATCACTTCGCCCAACTGCATCAGCCACATGGGCACGAGGCCACCGAGCGGCGTAAGCGAGTCATGCGCGGCGTTCACGGCGCCGCAGGACGCGGCCGTGGTGATCGCGGCGAACAGACCGGAGGCGGCGATGCCGAAGCGGGTTTCCTTGCCTTCCATGTTGCCGCCGGCCTGTGTGGCCGAAGCCTGCGCGTCGATGGCGAGTCCGTGCAGCGCCGGGTTGCCGGCCTGTTCGGCGGCGACGAGGCCCAGCGTCAGCGGCACGAAAATGAGCAGCATGGTGGCGAGCAGCGCCCAGCCCTGGCGGCGATCGCCGACCATGCTGCCGAAGGTGTAGCAAAGTGACGCCGGAACAAGAAAGATCGCCAGCATCTCGACGAAGTTGGAGAACGGCGTCGGGTTCTCGAACGGATGCGCGGAGTTGGCGTTGAAGAAGCCACCACCATTGGTGCCGAGCATCTTGATCGCGATCTGCGAGGCCGCCGGCCCCATCGGCAAGGTCTGCTGGCCGTGCTGCAGGGTCGCGACGTCCACATAGGCCGACACGTTCTGCACCACACCCTGCGAAACCAGCAGCAAGGCGATCACCAGGGAAAACGGAATAAGCACATAAAGCGTGGCGCGGGTCATGTCGACCCAGAAGTTGCCCACGGCTGCGACACCGCGACGGCTGAAGCCACGGATCACCGCGATCAGCACGGCGATACCGGTCGCCGCCGAGAGGAAGTTCTGCACGGCCAGGCCGATCGCCTGGGTGAAGTAGCTCATCGTCGACTCACCGGCGTAACCCTGCCAGTTCGTGTTCGACGCGAAGCTCACGGCGGTGTTCATCGCCGAATCGGGCGTGATAGCGCCGAAGTGCTGCGGGTTCAACGGCAGCCACTGCTGCGTGCGCTGGAGAATGTAGACGACGGCAAGGCCGGCCACGTTGAATACCAGCATGGCGATGGCATAGCGCTTCCAGCTCATGTCCTCATCGGCGCGGATGCCGGAAAGACGATAGAGCAGGCTTTCGGCACGTGCGCCGAAGCGGTTCACGCGATTAGGCGTATCGGCGAACACCTGGGCCATGTAGTGGCCCACGGGCTTCACCAGCACCAGGAGGACAGCCAGATACAGGCCGACCTGGAAGAAGTCGTTCGCGGTCATTCGAACCACTCCGGCTTCAACAGGGCGACGCAGAGGTAGCCAACGAGGGCTACCGCCACCACGGTGGCGATGAACAGGACGGGAGTCATGACAGGTTCCTCAACGGCGACCGAGACGGTCGCAAATCATGAGGAAACCGATCGTCACCGCCGTAAGGACGACAACGAGAAGAACGTACAGGAGTTCCACGGGGGCATTCCGTCGGAGAAGACGGCGTATTGTTCTCCCCTGGCGATATTTCTTGCGTATCGCGCCCCGCGTGGCGCGTAAAATCTGCGTAAAGTCTCCACGCAGCGGCGTTTGTGGGAGCCGATTCATCGGCGAAAAGCCAACGAAGCGGTTTAGCCGAACGCCCCCTCGCCGATGAATCGGCTCCCACAGAAAGCATCGCCGATAAACCGGCTCCCACATGGCATCCGTAACCCTGTGGGAGCCGATTTATCGGCGATGGGTGCCGGCCTTACTGGTGCAGGTTCTGCTGGAACAGCTCGTCGATGCGGCAGTATTCGTCGTACCAGGAATCCGGGTGCACGAAGCCGTGCCGCTCCAGCGGGTACAGCGACATCCAGAAGTTTTTCTTATGCAGCTCGATGAACCGCTGGTACAGGCGGACCGTGTCGCTGGCCAGCACGTTGTCGTCGATCAGCCCGTGCTCCATCAGCAGCGGATCGGCGAGCTTGTCCGCGTACATGATGGGCGAGCTGGTGGCATACGACTCGGGGTCGAGCTGGGGGTCGTTGAGTATGTTGGCCGAGTACTCGTGGTTGTAGCTGGTCCAGTCGGTCACCGGGCGCAGCGCCGCACCAGCGGCGAACTCACCCGGTGCACGCAGCAGCGCCATCAGGGTCATGAAGCCGCCATAGCTGCCGCCGTAGATGCCCACGCGCTTCGGGTCCACGTGCTGGTTCTTCACCAGCCAGGCCTTGCCGTCGAGCAGGTCGTCCAGTTCCGGGTGGCCCATGTTGCGGTAGATCGTCGTGCGCCAGTCGCGGCCATAGCCCTTCGAAGCCCGGTAGTCCATGTCGATCACGACGTAACCGCGCTGCACCAGCAGGTTGTGGAACATCTGCTCGCGGAAGTACGACGGATACGACAGGTGCACGTTCTGCAGGTAGCCCGCACCGTGGACGAAGATCACCGCCGGCCGCGAGGCGGCGGCAGCATCATTGGCCGGGCCGTAGAATTTCGCCCAGATCGTCCCCGCGCCGTGACTGGAGGGCACCTGCACGATCTTCGGCGCGATCCACTCACGAGCCTTGTAGCCAGGCTTGCGCGTGTCGGTGAGCTCATGGGCGGCCGAGCCGTCCACGCCGATCGTCGCCAGCTGCGAGGGCACGTACGACGACGAGTGCAGGACGGCGAGCGAACGGCCGTCCGGCGACAGGGCGAAATCGTCCAGGCCTTCGAAGTGCGTGATGCGGGTCAGTGCGCCGCCGGTCGAAGGCACGCTGTAGATGTCGTAGCTGTACGGCGCGACCTGGTTGGTCCGCACGTAGAACGTCGCGCCATCCGGGCTGAGCACCGGGTGGTCGGTTTCGAAGCGACCGCTGGTGAGAGCTGTGGCCTTGCCCCCCAGCGGCCGTGTGTAGAGCTGCGCGAAGCCGGATTCCTCGCTGAGATACCAGAGCGTGCGGCCGTCGCGCAGCCAGCCGAAGTCGTTGCCGTCCCAATTGATCCAGGCCTTGTCGGTCAGCCGGTGCTGGTTGAGCAGCGTGTGCTTGTCGAAGTCGACGGTGGCGATCCAGCGGTCCTTGTTGTCGATCGCACGCAGCTGCACCGCCACGTTGTGGCCATCGTCGCTCCAGACGATGCCCGGGCTGTACTCGCCGTTGACGATCACGGGGCGGACCTTCGGCGCGGCGAGTGCGTCGGCGCGGTCGCCCTTGCCGTCCTTGCGCAGCGCGGCCATGGTCTTCGCGCGCAGCTCGGCAAGCGGATCCTCGCCGATGCCCGGGAGCTTCGCGGTGTCGAGGTTGAAGCTGGTGTGCGAGTGCAGGTCCAGCAGGCGGAGCGACTGCGGCGCCGGAGCGTTACGGCCGACATAGACGCGCGTCGCTTCGGTTTCGGCGTAGCCGGAGTCGGTCACATAGTGGGTGAGGTCGGCGATCTTGCCTTCCTCGGCGTCCTTGGCCTGGGTGACGACCAGCATCCAGCGGCCGTCCGGCGACAGCGAGGTATCGGTCACGGTCACGTTCTTGCCCAGCCAGAACGGCTGGGGTGCCTGGCCAGGATCGGCGGCGGCGAGCGCCTCGGCGTCGGCGGTCACGGCATCGTCGTCCGCGCGCAGGCCGCGCAGCGTCTTGAAGATGGCCTGCTGGTCGTCCTTGAGGTCGTCGGACTTCTTCGTCTTCGGATCGTCCTTCTCTTCGAGCAGGGCCGCCGGGGTTACCGGGCCGCCAGCAATGGCGTAGGTAAACCAGTTGTTACCACTGCGGAAGGAGAGCAGGCGGCCATCCGCGGAGAAGCGCGGGTCGCGTTCCTTGGCCGCCGAACGGGTCACCTGCACCGTGGTGCCGGTACCAAGGTCGCGCAGGAAAATGTCGCCATGACGAATGAAGGCTGCATGGCGATGGTCACGGTCGAACACCCCCTTCGTGCCGTCGGCGCCGGCGGCGGCCTTGGGGTCGAGCTGCTGGGGTGAGCCACCGGTGGCGGCGACGCGGTAGAGATCGCGCACGGGGCTGCCGTCGTGCTTGAGCGAGTAGTAGAGCTGACTACCGTCGACGCTCCAGTAGGCGTCCTCGACCGGTGCGCCGATCCAGTCCGGGTCGGCCATGATGGTTTCCATGTCCAGAGGCGGCGGCGCGGCGAAGGCCGGCGCGGTGGCGAGGATGGTGAGCAGGGCGGCGGCGAGTACGCGCATCGAACGTTTCCCGGGTCTGGCAAATCGGTCGAGGATAGCGCGCCTTTGCTACGCTCGGGTCCCGTCCACCGGAGTCGTCCCCCATGCGCGTACTCGTTCCCCGCCTGCTCGCCGCGAGCCTGCTCGTTGCCTGTGGCGCCCACGCCGCCACCCCCAGCCCGCCGCCGACCCCAAAGCACGTGGTCGCCGAAACTCTCGCCGGGCAGCCGGTGAACGATCCCTACCGCTGGCTGGAGAACCCCGACGCGGCGGACGTGAAGAAGTGGATCGACGCGCAGAACGCCTATACGGAGTCGACCATCGGCGCGATGCCGCTGGGCAAGACGCTGAGCGCGCGCATTCGCGAACTGGCGATCACCTCGACCACACGCTCGTCGCCCACGCTGGCCGGCGGCACGCTGTTCTATTTCGAGAACACGCCGCCACAGCCGCAGCCGGTCCTGGTCGCCAAGGCCTGGCCGGACGGCCCGACGCGCACCCTCGTCGACCTCAACCAGGGTGACGGCAACACCGCCATCACGGAGTACTGGCCCTCGCCGAGCGGCCGCTACCTCGCCTACGGTACGGCCGAAGGCGGTAGCGAGCTGACCACCATCCACATTCTCGACACCGCCACGGCCAAGCCATTCGGTGACGTTCTCCCGCTGGCCGGCGGTGGCACCACGCCGCAAGCGCTGGCCTGGGACGCGGACGAAAAGGGCGTGACCTACGCGCGCTTCGAAGCGCCGAAGGCCGGCCAGGCCCTGCGCGAGTTCGACGCCGTGCTGGCGCATCACACCCTCGGCGAGCCCGCCACGAAGGACCGCACGGTGTTCGGCAAGGGTTACTCGCACGTCGCCGAATACATCCTGCTCGAAGGCAGTGCAGGCAAGTCCGTTGCGCTCCTCGCCAACGAAGGCGACGGCGGGCCGGCCGAGGTTTACCTGCGCGAAGGCAAGGGCAACTTCGCCCGCGTGCTCGGCCATGACGCGGACGTGCGTTCGGCCGCCTGGGTGGGCAACCGCCTCTTCGTGGTCAGCTTCGCCGGTGCGCCGCGCGGCAAGATCGTTGCCGTGGCGGCCGGCGGCAAGACCAGCCCCGTACTCGACCAGGGCGAGGGCGCTATCCAGCGCGTGACCCCGCTGGGCGATGGCTTCCTGGTCGTGCGCAGCGCCGGCCCCGACTGGTGGGCCGACCAGTACGACGCCAAGGCAGGCTTCGTGCGTCGTGTGCCGTTGCCGGCCACCGGCGTGGCGATCGGCGGCATCGCGTCGGAGTCCGGCCAGAACAAGGCTTTGATCGCCTACGCTGGCTGGACCACGCCGACGCACTGGGCGGAATACGACGGTGCCAGCGGCTCGCTGAAAACGATCTTCGAAGTGAAGCCGGCTGCCGACTATTCGAAGGTGCGCGTCACCCGCGTGGACGGTGTCTCGAAGGACGGTAGCAAGGTCCCGGTCACCGTGATCTCGATGGATGGCATCACCCCCAACGGCAAGCGCCCGACCATTCTCTACAGCTACGGCGGCTTCGGCATTCCGGTAACGCCGGGCTTCGTCGGCGCCAATCTCGCCTGGCTCGAGCGTGGCGGCGTGCTGGCTTACGCGAACATCCGTGGCGGCAACGAGTTCGGCGAGGCCTGGCACGAGCAGGGTCAGAAACTGCACAAGCAGAACGTGTTCGACGACTTCTACGCCGCGGCGCAAGCCATGGTCTCGTCGAACTGGACCGACACGAAGCATCTCGGCATCCTCGGCGGTAGCAATGGCGGCCTGTTGATGGGCGCGGCGCTCACCCAGCATCCCGAGCAGTACCGCGCCGTGGTCGGCGCCGTCGGCATCTACGACGTACCGCGCCACGAGACCGCGTTTGCTAACGGGCCGTACAACGTGAGCGAGTACGGCACGGTGAAAGACGACGCGCAGGCCAAGGCCACGCTGGCCTGGTCGCCGCTGCATAACGTGAAGAAGGGCACCGCGTATCCAGCGGTGCTGCTGACCACCGGCGCGAACGATCCGCGCGTCGCCCCGTGGCAGTCGCGCAAGTTCGCCGCCTCATTGCAGGACGCCACCACCTCCGGCCAGCCGGTGTTGCTGCTGACACGCATGAATGCCGGGCACGGTATCGGTGCGCCCTTCAGCCAGCGCGTCGGTAATGCGGCGCTGTCGATGACGTTCTTTGCTACCGAACTGGGTCTCGGGGAGTAAGAACATCGCCGATGAATCGGATCCTACAAAAGATGCAATACGCTCTGTGTAGGAGCCGATTCATCGGCGAAGGGTGCTTGCGAAACACACACACTCATACAAGGAAGCGTTCGTGATCGTCTCGGACCTGTTCACCCTGCCGGCCTTCGTGGCGTATCTCGCCCTGGGCATCTTCTACTTCGTCGCCTTCGTGGTGACCTACATCTGGATCACGCCCCAACGCGAAATGGCATTGATCCGCGACGGCAACCTCGCCGCGGCGATCAGCCTTGGCGGTGCGGCCCTCGGCTTCGTCCAGCCCCTGGCCAGTGCCATCGCGCACAGTGTGAGCCTCGCGGATCTTGCCCTGTGGGGCCTGGTCGCCTGGGTTGTGCAGTTACTCACCCACTTCGTGCTTCGGTTGCTGGTGCGTGACCTGCGCCGGAAGATCGAAGAGGACGTGAGGTCGGTCGCCCTGTTCGTCGCCATCGTCGCGGTCTGCGTCGGTGCGTTGAACGCCGCTGCGATGTCCTACTGAGGTCGATCGCATGGCAAACAAAGGGAAGTCGAAGTCTGTCGTCAAGCCGAAAGCACCCGCGCTCAATCCTGTCAGCAAGTATCGCCACCCCTCGTTCTACCCCGAGCAAGAGCCGCTGACGCGAAAGCGTACGGTCGCCATTACCCTTGGCGTGCTCGGCGCGGCAGCCGTTGGCTTTGCCACCCTCGGCGGCAAGGACGTGCAACGCAACAGCTACAACTCGCAGGAAGACTGTGAGCACGACTACGCGACCGGCCAGTGCACACGCGACCAGCCGGTCGGAGGCACCGGGAATGCGGGTGGCGGAGGCTACGCGGGTGGCTACCACTACTACGGCCCCTGGTACCGCAGTGACTGGCGCAGCGGTCCCATCAAAGGCGATCCCGGCCCCGGCCGCAGCTACGCTTCCGGCGGTGGTTTCACTGGCCATGGTCCCAGCGGATTCGATTTCGGAAGCCGCGGTGGTTTCGGCTCGAGCGGCCGCGTGTCCGCGCGGGGCGGCTGATGCGCCGCGAATCCATCGCACCTCGCGAAGGCTGGCAAGGCAAGGTCGAGGCGCTCGGTTTCGGCTTCCACACGATCGACGGCCAGGCCTACTGGCGTGAAGATGCGTGCTATATGTTCGACGAAGTCGCCGTGGACATGCTCGAGGCGGCTACGGCGGAGCTGCACGGACTCTGCCTCGAAGCAGTCGATCGCATTGTCCGTGCCGGCCGCTACGCCGACCTCGGTCTCGACGACCGCGCCGCGCAACTGATCGAGCGCAGCTGGTTCGACCGCGATCCCGCGCTCTACGGTCGCATGGATCTCTCCTTCGATGGCCACTCGCCGCCGAAGCTCCTTGAGCACAACGCCGACACGCCTACGTCGCTTTTCGAAGCGTCCGTGGTGCAGTGGTACTGGCTGGAGGATGTCGCGCCCGATGCGGATCAGTTCAACTCCATTCACGAGAAGCTGATCGAGCGCTGGCGCGTCGTCGGCGGTGGACCGCGCGTGCACTTCGCCGCGTGCTACGACAACCCCGAAGACGCGACGACGTGCGACTACCTGCTGGACACCTGCACGCAGGCGGGCCACGTGGTAGATGCCCTCGACATCGAATCGATCGGCTGGTCCGGCAAGGCCTTCATCGACCTTGCCGACCGGCCGATCGACCGGCTGTTCAAGCTTTATCCGTGGGAATGGTTGATGAGCGAAGCATTCGCCCAGCATATTCCCGCAAGCGGCACACGGTGGATCGAGCCACCCTGGAAGATGCTGCTCTCCAACAAGGCGATCCTGCCTATCCTCTGGGAATACTTTCCGCGACACCCGAACCTGCTTCCTGCAAGCCTGCGCCGCGAGGACATCGAAGGCGCCGCGGTGGCGAAGCCGTATTGGGGCCGCGAAGGCGAAGGCATCGTTGTACTGGATTCCCATGAGCGCGGGTCGGAGTCGCCGTTCCAGATCTATCAGGCACTGGCGCCGTTACCTGTCTTCGATGGCAAGCATGCACTGGTCGGCTCCTGGGTTATTGGCGATGTACCCGCGGGTATCGGTATTCGCGAAGACGGTGATCGAATTACCCGTAATACGAGCTGTTTCGTCCCGCACTTGTTCAGATAGTCGTGCGGGACGAAGGTTGCGGGCAAGGGCATCGCCGATGAATCGGCTCCTACATGGAGGCTGCCGTGTAACATGTTCGATCGCACCCAGGAATTCCCGCCATGCCGTTGCCTACCGTCGAAACTGAAACCAGGCCATCGCCGACCTGGTCGGTCATCTGGCTGCATGGGCTCGGTGCCGATGGCAACGACTTCGCGCCGATCGTGCCGGAACTGGTCGACGCGGCATGGCCGGGCGTGCGGTTCGTCTTTCCACATGCACCGGTGCGCGCGGTGACCGTGAACAACGGCGCGCCGATGCGCGCCTGGTACGACATCAAGGGTCTCGCCATCGCCGACAAGCAGGATGCCGAGGGCATCCGCGCCTCCATCGAGGAAGTCGAAGCGCTGATCGCGCGCGAAGAAGACCGCGGTGTCCCCGCTTCGCGCATCATCCTCGCCGGTTTCTCGCAGGGCGGCGCGATGGCCCTTTCAGCGGGGCTGCGCCACCGTGAAACGCTGGCCGGGCTGTTGATCCTTTCGGCTTACCTGCCCCTGCATGACACGATCGAAGCCGAGCGTGCCGGCGCGAACCACAGCACGCCGATCTTCTGGGGTCACGGCACGGCCGACCCCATCGTTCCGCTGGTGCTCGGCGAGCACTCGCGGGAGGCGCTCGAATCGCTCGGCCACCGGATCGACTGGCACACCTATCCGATGGCCCATCAGGTCAGCCTGCCCGAAATCGCCGACGTGCGTGCCTGGCTGACCGAGCGCTTCGCCGACGCGTGATCGTGTACTCGTCGGTGTGAACGGGCATCCGGCATACTCGCCGCATGCCCGTCACCCCCTCCCAGACGACCGACGTTCCGCAGCCGCCATCGGCACCGCTGCCGGATTTCTGCAGCCTGCCGGTGCTGTTCGCCCTGCTTGTCGTGGGCGCGCTGACCGTCACGCTGATGTGGCTGGCGCCCGGCGGATCGGGCAACCTTCGCGATTACTGCATCGCCGTGCTCTTCACCAGCTGGCTTTCGGTCCTGCTGACCGTCTTGCTGTGCAAGCTGCGCACCGGCATGCAACGCCTGAACGGCCTGCTTCCCTATGCCGCTGTCTGGCTGCTGCTGGTCGCGACCGTCGGGATCAGCGCGGCGGTGCTGGGCTGGATGGACCAGAGCCTCACCGTCGGCATCACGCCCTCGCCGACCGGCCGCTTCGTGCGCGACAGCATGGTCGCTACCGGCCTGCTCGGTGCGGGCCTGCTGCGTTACTTCTTCGTCGTCGCGCAGTGGCAGGTACGCGTGGCCGCGGCGGCGCAGGCGCAGGTCGCCGCCCTGCAGGCGCGCATCCGTCCGCATTTCCTGTTCAACAGCATGAATGCGGTGGCCGCCCTGATCCGTGTCGATCCGGACGCCGCCGAGCGCACCGTCGAGAACCTCGCCGAGCTGTTTCGTGCCGCACTGGGCAGCGACCCGGAATCCATCGGTACGCTGGGCGAAGAATGGAACCTCGTCGACCGCTACCTGGACATCGAGTCGCTGCGCCTCGGTGATCGGCTCCGCGTGGAACGCGATATCGACGTGCCCGTCGAACTGCCCATGCCGCGACTGCTCCTGCAACCGCTCGTGGAGAACGCCATCCGCCACGGCGTGCAGCCCAACCGTGCCGGTGGCACGATCCGCCTCCTGGGACGCAGGGTTCCCGGCGGCGTCGAAATCGTCGTCGACAACCCTGTCGCCGACGGTGCGCCCACGCCGGGTACGGGTCATGGATTGCGCAACGTCCGCGAACGCGTCCGCTTTCACTACGGCGCGCGCGCCAGCGTACGGGTGGACACCCTGGCCGATCGTTTCATCGTGACCGTTTTCCTGCCGGAGTCCGCGAATGCGCGTACTGATCGCCGATGACGAACCGCTCGCACGGGCACGGCTGGATTCGTTGCTCGCCCGTCGCGCCGATGTCGAGGTGGTCGGCAGCGTGGCCGATGGCGAAGCCGCGCTCGAGGCCTGCGCTTCGCTGCAGCCTGATCTGATCCTGCTCGACATCGAGATGCCCGGTCTGGGCGGCACCGCCGTGGCACGTCGTCTCGCCGAGGCGCCGACGCGCCCGCAAGTGGTTTTCTGCACCGCCTACGAGCAGCACGCGCTCAGCGCCTTCGACCTCGGCGTCACCGATTACCTGCTCAAGCCGGTGCGCGCGGAACGCCTGGACGAGGCACTCGATCGTGCGGCTGCCCGCTTGCGGCCAGCCCCAGCCCCAGCCGCACAGCCGGCCTGGTTGCGTGCGCGCAGTGGCGCCGACGAAGTGCGCGTGCGCCTGGACGATGTGCTTTACCTGCTGGCCGACGAGAAGTACGTGGCCGTGCACCATGGCGGCGGCATGTGGCTGATCGACGAGTCCCTGCGCCAGCTCGAGACCACGCACGGTGACCGGCTGGTCCGCCTGCATCGCAACTGCCTGGTGCCGCGCGGTCGCCTGCTTGGCCTGCGAACGCTGAGCGATGGCCGCGTGCTGGCCCGTCTCTCCGGCACCGAGGTCACGCCCGAGGTGAGCCGGCGCAACCTGCCGGCCGTGCGCCAGCTGCTGCGTACCGACGCCGACTGAGCGTGCACGGCCGGGTCGAAACGCGGGACAATCGCGCCTCGACCGATCGACCGCCAGGATAGAAATGACCGCACCGCTTCGCATCGCCACCCGCAAGAGCGCCCTGGCCCTCTGGCAGGCCGAGCACGTGGCCGCCTTGCTGCGCCAGGCGCATCCGGGGCTGCAGGTGGAACTGGTGCCGCTATCGACCCGCGGCGACGAGATCCTCGATCGCTCGCTGGCCACCATCGGCGGCAAGGGCCTGTTCCTCAAGGAACTCGAAGTCGCGATGCTCGACGACCGCGCAGACATTGCCGTGCACTCGCTGAAGGACGTCCCTGCGGAGCTGGAGCCGGGCTTCGTGCTCTCGGCCATCCTGCCGCGCGCGGATGCCGCCGATGCCTTCATCAGTAACCGGTACGCGAATCTGGCCGAGCTGCCGCACGCCGCGCGCGTGGGCACCTCCTCGCTCCGTCGCCAGGCGCAGCTGCGCGCGGTGCGACCCGACCTGCAGTTGCTCGACCTGCGCGGCAACGTGAACACCCGGCTGGCCAAGCTCGACGAAGGCCACTACGACGCCATCATCCTCGCCTGCGCCGGGGTGGAACGGCTCGGCCTCGGCCAACGCATCACCACGCGACTGGCGAGCCCCGACTGGCTTCCGGCGCCGGGACAGGGCGCGATCGCCGTCGAGTCGCGTGCAAGCGACACCCGTGTCACCGAACTGATGGTTGCCCTGCGCGATGCCGAGACGCAGATAGCCGTGGACGCGGAGCGCGCCATGAACGAACGACTGGGCGGAAGCTGCGCCGTGGCCATCGGCGCCTGGTGCGTGGTTGCCGAGTACGGCCTCACCTTGCACGGTATGGTCGGCAATGCGCATACGGGTGAACTGCTGCGTGCGCAGGCTGATGCGACGGCCGATACGCCTGTGGAGCTGGGCCATGAGGTGGCGGCGATGTTGATCGGCTTGGGCGCTGAGGCGTTTCTGGCGCCTCAGCGTTGAGGTAGCCCGGCCCGCTGCCGCGGGATCGCCGATGAATCGGCTCCTACAAAAAGCAATCGCCGATGAATTGCTCCCACAAGAGCAGCTCTGTGTGGGAGCCGATTCATCGGCGATGGGTGCTCGCGTCAGAAGTTGTAGACGAGGTTCGTCGTCATCAATTTGTCGGTGCTCACCGTACCCGGCTGGGTGTCGCTGTTGTAGCGGATCTGGTAACCCAGCTTCAACGCCATCTTCTTGGTCATGCTGACCGACAGGCCGATATCGTTCTGGTAGTACTGGTTCTTCGAGCCCGCTTCCATCAGCAACGTATCTTCCAGCGCCGTGTTGTCGGTGAGGCGGTACTTGCCGTTGATCAGGCTACGGGCGACCACCTCGCCTTCCGTATTCGGGGTATAGGGCACCGAGACCTCGGCGCCAGTCGCCGGATCCACCACCGGCGTGCCGTCGGCGTTGAGTTCCGGACGCGTGGACTTGGCAGGCTGGTAGCGCTTGTAACCGGGACCGACTTCGAAGGACAGCTCGGCGCGCTCGTTCTTCAAGGCTACATAGCCATAGCCGACCGAGACGATGCCCTGCCACAGGTTGGCGCCGAAGTCATCGTGCTCGTAACGGGCGGCGGTAACGATGTAGCTGCGCGGATCGAACTTATAGCCCACCGACGCGCCGGTGTCGTATCGGTTGGCCGTGGTGCTGAACCTGTTGACGTCATTGCCATCGTTATCGGGGACCGACGTTTCGCCCTTCGAACGCAGGCCATTGAGATAGATGTTGTTCTTCCAGAGCTCGTTTTCCTGGCTCAGGCCGAGCTTGGCGTTGGCGTTTTCCGTGCGCGAGTTACCGCGTGACGACGCGAAACCGAATTCGCCGGAACCGGTCCAGCCACCGTTCTGGGCCGCATTGGGGGCAGCGTTGGGTGCCTGCGCATTGGCGTCGAACGGAGCGGGAGCGGGAGCCGGGGCGGGAACCGGCGCGGTCGTGGTAGTGGTCGTTGCAGTCGGCGTTGTTGTTGTGGTCGTTGTCGTCGCCGTTGTCGTTGTAGCGGGCGTAACAGAAGCGGCGTTCTTGGTGGCGCTGGCGTCCTGCGCCGACGCGGTGAACGGCAGCGCGGCAAGGACGAGCGTGGCGATCAGGGATGGTTTCATCGTCTACCCGTATGTGGAGGAATCGTATGTGGAGCAATAGGTGGGAAAGGTGGTCAGGCGACCACGAGCTGCGCGTACGCCCGCCCGTAGAGCCGCTGCTCGAGACATTGACCGATACCGCAGCTTAACGCGGCCAAACCAGCGGCCAGCGCCAGCAGCCGGCCAACGGGGTGCGAGACCAGCAGGAGGCAGGGCAGGCCGACCGAGAGCACGGCAACCCCGACCCGCCCGACCAGCAGGCGAGCCGCCGCACCGCCTGTGGTGAAACGGTCCGGCACGCCGCGCTCCTCGGCCAGAAGACGCAGTGCACGCCAGCGCATGCCTTCGACAATGCCCAGCGCCAGCGCCACGGCGAGAAGGCCGAGTCGCCAGGGGGTGAGCGGGTCGAGCGGCGCCTCATTCTGCATGGCAATGCAGACCCAGAACCACAGGCCACCGGCGAACACGGCCGACACCGTGCGCCCCAGGGGCTGCGTGTTGGCCACCGCGGCAATGCCGGGGGGCAGCTGCCGGGAGGCGCTGCGGGCGGTAAAGACAAGGGTAGCGAGGGTGCACAGGGCCAGGATGGCACCGGTCAGGCGGGTCGCCCAGAAGTCGTTACCGCCTCGCGCCAGCCCGGCCAGGGCCAGCATGGGCAGGTAGTTGGCCATGGCGACCAGGCCTTCCACCGTCGGCATCATGCGTCTGGACGGATTCCAGCCATGCCAGTCCTGGGCGAACTTCAGGCGCAGGCAGGTGGCGATCAGGCCAAGGCTGGCGAACACCAGGCCGATGGACAGCGGCACCAGCACCTCGCCGCGGCCGTCGGGGTAGAGGCCCAGCGCCAGCGAGGTACCGAGCACCATCCACAGCCCGTAGCCGGCCGCCGTGGCCGTCTGGATGACCACGAGGGGGCTGCTGAACAGGATGTCGGCGCGAGGAACGTCGGCTGGCGGATCGTGAGGACCCGCCAGGGCCGGACCTGCGTGCTTGGGTTCCGCCATGGTCGGGGGAGGCCTTCGGCGAATCGCAAAGCAGCATTTTTGCGCCTTATGGCCCCCGGCGCAAACCCGGTACCCCGCAGACCCCGACGAATGGCCGAGTCTCACGTCCCTTGCGGACGGCCAGCACCACCGCCATGCTTGAGCCGCGTAGATACGGGCGTCACGCCCGCGCGGACACACTTCCCGAAGCACCATCCAGCCGGCGATACCCATGGACCGCTACGAGCGCATTCTCACCCTGCACCGACTGCTCAAGTCAGCGCACTATCCCGTGCCGCTGTCCCGGCTGATGGACGAGCTCGAATGCTCGCGAGCCACGCTCTATCGCGATGTCGCCTTCCTCCGCGACGCGCTGGGCGCGCCCGTACAGAGCGTCGCCGGCGAACAGGCCTCGTTCCGTTATGACGCGACCGAGGCCGATAGCTTCGAGTTGCCCGGCCTGTGGCTGACCAGCGACGAGCTCGCCGCACTGATGGCGCTCAACGAACTCATCGGCCGATCCGACCCCGGCGTGCTCGCCGGAGCCCTGGCTCCGTTCAAGGCGCGCATCGAACGATTGCTCTCCGATCACGGCAGCGGCAAGGCATTGCCGGTGGACCGCATCCGGGTGATCTCCTGGGGCGCACGCAAGATGGACCAGCAGGTGTTCCGCATCGTGGCCGGCGCCACGCTCGAGCGCCGGCAGCTGACTTTCCGCTACCGTGCGCGCACCACCAATTCCGATTCCAAACGCACGGTGTCGCCGCAGCGGCTCACGCACTACCGCGACAACTGGTACCTGGATGTCTGGGACCACGACCGCGAAGCCCTCCGCAGTTTTGCGGTGGACCGCATCGCCGACCCGCAATCGCTGGAGGCGAAAGCGAAAGACGTCGACGACGCCGAGCTCAACGACCTGCTCGCCTCCAGCTACGGCATCTTCGCCGGCAAACCCAAGGCCTGGGCAACGATCCGCTTCTCCTCGCACGCCGCACGCTGGGTGGCCGACGAACACTGGCACTCGCAGCAGAAGGGCGAGTCGCTGCCGGACGGTCGCTATGAGCTGAAGGTGCCGTATTCGAACTCGCGCGAGCTGCTGATGGACGTACTCAAGTACGGACCGGATGCCGAGATCGTCTCGCCGTTGCCGCTTCGCGAAGAAATGAAAATCCTGCTCCAGCTGGCGCTGACCGGCTACCAGAACACGTCGAACAACCACCACTGAGCGCCGCCGCTGCATGAGTGAGATCGATATCGCGGATCCGGGCGCCTTGCCCGCCGCCACCGGCATGCCGCGAAAGCCGCGAGTCGCTGTTGCACTGGGCGCGGGTGCAGCCAAAGGGCTCGCCCATATCGGTGCGCTCGAAGTGCTGGAGGAACGCGGCTTCGAAGTCGTCGCCATTGCCGGCACCTCGATGGGCGCGCTCATCGGCGGCATCTACGGCATGGGCAAGCTCGATATCTATCGAGACTGGGTCTCCACGCTGGCGCGCTTCGACGTGCTGCGGCTGGTCGACTGGAGTTTCTCCGGCGGTGGCTTCATCAAGGGCGACCGGATCATGGCCGCCCTGCGTGAGCTTATCGGCGAGGTGAACATCGAGGAGCTCAGCATCTCCTATACCGCGGTGGCCACCGACCTGGATCGCGAGCGTGAGGTGTGGCTCACCAAAGGCCCGCTGTTCGATGCGATCCGCGCGTCCATCGCCATCCCGACCTTGTTCCGGCCTTATGTCCACGACGGTCGCCGCCTGGTCGACGGTGCACTGCTGAATCCGCTGCCGGTGCTGCCGCTGATGCGCGAAGACGCCGACTACGTGATCGCCGTGAGCGTGGATGGCGCGGCCGAGATGCAGAAGCCGCCCGAGAAGGACGTAACGGTCACGACCGACGAGGGCTACACGGCCAAGCTTGGGCGCTTGATCGGTCGTGTACTGCCCGGTTCGGATGGCAAACCGAAGCTCAGGGATCCCGGCGCGTTCGACCTGATGACCCAGGCCATGGACCTGATGCAGGCCAATCTCTCACGTTTGCGCCTTGCCGCTTACCAGCCGGATGTGCTGATCGAGATTCCGCGCAATGTGTCGACGGTGTATGAGTTCTACCGCGCGCGGGAATTGATCGAACTGGGACGGGAGCGGACGGCTAGGGCGTTGGATGCGTGGCAGCCGCGGATGCTGACGCGTTAAGAGCATCGCCGATGAATCGGCTCCCACATTAAAGCGGCTCTTGTGGGAGCCGATTCATCGGCGATTCCCTAGGCTCTGTGGGAGCCGATTCATCGGCGATTCCCTAGGCTCTTGTGGGAGCCGATTCATCGGCGATGCTCTTGCCCTTACACCTCTTCCGTACGGGTAATCTTCGCCCGTCGCATCAACCACGCCACACCGCGAAGATCCGCCAGCCCGACCCACAGTCGATCCAGCATCCCGTACTTCGACGTCCCCGCCGTACGCGGCCGGTGTCCCACCGGGACGCTCTGGCTGGCAAACCCCGCACGCTTTACCAGCGCCGGCAGATAGCGGTGCATGTGGTCGAAGTAGGGCAGGCGCATGAACGTCTCGCGCTCGAACAGCTTCAGGCCGCAACCGGTATCCGGCGTGCTGTCCTGGAGCATGCGCGAACGGACCGCGTTGGCGACTTTCGACGAAATACGCTTGTTGAAGCTATCGCGGCGGGTGACGCGCCAGCCGGCGAACAGCTTCAGCGTCGGCGCGGCCTCGCGGGCGTCGAGCAGCTTGGGGATATCGGCCGGGTCGTTCTGGCCGTCGCCGTCGAGCGTGGCGATCCACGGTGCACGGGCGTTGCGCACCCCGTTCCACACGGCGGTGCTCTGCCCACTGCGGGTGAGATGGCGGATGATCCGCAGCTCCGGATACCGGGCCTTGGCCGCGGTGAGCACGGCAACGCTGTCGTCGGTGCTGTCGTCATCGACGTAGATGATCTCGAAATCGATCCGGCCGCGCAGGGCCGAGGCGATCTCGGCGAGGAGGGGCGGGATGTTGTCGCGCTCGTTGAAGACGGGCACGACTACGGCGAGGTCGGTCATCGCGATTCCGGGGTGGCTCGATTCGGGGCGGCATTATCGCCCAGCCGGCCACGGAAGGGGCCGTGCGCGTGGCGTTCGTTCAGATCCGGCCGATGGTCTGGGCGGCCGGACCCTCGATCGCTGCACGCCAGCCCCGCTCCACGGCGTCCATGGCGCCGCGGCTGGCACCCCGCTGGGCGAGGACCACAAGCGTGCCGCCACGGAGCGGCATCTGCCGGCCTTCCCAGCCATCGCGCTCGAACGTGCCGGGCTTGGTGTCCATTTTGCCGGGCATATACAGGGCCACGACGGGCTCATCGTTCATGCGGGTAACAAGGTGTACCGCCGGATACGGCCCCACCGTGCAGTCATGCACGTAGGTGACGCCATTGGGCATCGGTCCCTTGAGCCGGGTCGCGCGGCCCATGAAGCCGGCTTCGACCTGGGCATCGGTCATGGGCTGGGTCAGGCTCAGCGCCTCGATCTCGCCCGGCATGTGGGCGACGGCGAGGGCGGGTAGTGAGTTGAGATCATTCTGACGCCAGAGCATGCCCACGCCGGCGAAGGCGATCACGACGGAGGCGGCCATGGCCAGCCAGGCGCGGCGCATGCCCACCTGGCGGCGGCGCTCGCCGGTGGCCTGGGCCAGCAGGATGCGATCGACCAGGCCTTCGGGGAGGGGGATGACCAGCGCGGCTTCAAGGTCGTCGTCGAAGCGCTGGGCACGCTGCCAGAACGCGGCGCAGCCGTCCTTGCAGCTATCGCGATGGGCGAGCAGTTCAGGGGCGCGCGAGCGTGGCTCGGCGCCGATGCGGCGGCGGAATTCGAGGCAGTTCATTTCCGGCCTCCTTCAGCCGCGGCGCGTCCGCCGAGCAGGTCCTTCAGACGCTGACGGGCACGGAACAACTGGGTCATCACCGCGCCGGGCTGCTGGTCGGTGGCGGCGGCGATCTCGTCGCAGCTCATCCCACCGAGCACCTGCATGGCCAGCGGCTCGCGGTATTTGTCGGGCAGCTTGAGCATGGCGTCGCGCACCTGGGCGGCGTCGCCACTTCGTTCGGGGCTGGCAAACGCGGCCTCTTCGGGCACGGTGTCGTCCAGTTCCACGGTGTCGAAGCGCTTTCGTTCGTAAAGACGCGCGTGTTCGCGGCGCAGGATGGTGATCAGCCAGGGCTTGGCCGATTCGGCGTCACGCAATGAGTCGAGGTTCTTCCACGCGCGCAGGAAGGTCTCCTGGACCAGGTCCTGGGCCACGGATTCGTTGCGCGACAGCCAGAAGGCAAACCGGTAGAGGTCGGCCGACAGGGCGCGCACCATCGCTTCGTACTGGCGCTGCTTCGGGTTCACGTCCTTATGGACCGGAGGCATGGGCATTTCCTTTCAGATCCGCGCTTAGCGGACCTTGGTCAGGATGCCGTCGAGCTCGTCGAGGCTGTGGTAATGGATGACCAGCTTGCCCTTGCCGCCACGGCCGTGAGCCAGCTCGACGCGCGTGGCGAAACGCTCGGCCAGCTCGCGCTCGAGGTTGGCGATGTTCGGGTCGATGGCGTTCGCCTTGGCCTTGCCCTTCGGCGCCAGCTGCGCTTTGCGCGCGGCCTCTTCCAGTTCGCGCACCGTCCAGCCATGGCGCGCGGCTTCCAGCGCCAGCGGCTCGGCAATGCCGTGCGGCAGGGTGAGCAGGGCGCGCGCGTGGCCCATTTCGAGCTTGCTCTCGTCCAGCAGCTGTTTGATCGACTCCGGCAGGTCGATCAGGCGCAGCAGGTTCGAGACGGCCGCACGCGAGCGGCCCACGGCGTCGGCCGCTTGCTGGTGCGTGAGGTCGAATTCGTCGATCAGGCGGTGCAGGGCCTGCGCTTCCTCGAGCGGCGTGAGCTCCTGGCGCTGGATGTTCTCGATCAGCGCCATGGCGAGCACGGACTGCTCGGGCACGTCTTTCACCAGCGCCGGGATTTCGCTCATGGACGCGCGCTGCGCGGCGCGCCAGCGGCGCTCGCCGGCGATGAGTTCGTAACTGTTCTTGCCGATGGCGCGGACCACCACCGGCTGGATCAGGCCCTGGGCCTTGATCGAGGCGGCGAGTTCGTCGAGCGCCTCGTCGTTCCAGTGGCGGCGCGGCTGGTACTTGCCGGCCTGGATCTGTTGGATGGGCAGCAGCCGCAGCTCGCCTTCCTGCTCCACGATCGACGGACCGGCGTCAGGGCCGGCACCACCACCGAGCAGGGCATCCAGGCCACGGCCAAGTCCACGTTTCTTCGCTGCTGCCATTGAAGGAATTCCTTAAGGTGCCGTCGGAGCCGTGTCGGTGGCGCCGGGCGCCGCGTCGTCGGTCTCTGGGGTATCGCCTGCGGCTTGTGCATTCATCGCGCGCTCGCGGCGAATGATTTCGCCGGCGAGGCCGATGTAGGCGATGGCGCCGCGCGAACCGCGATCGTAAAGATGAATGGGCTGGCCGTGGCTGGGCGCCTCGGCAAGACGCACATTGCGAGGAATGATCGAGCGCAGCACCTTGTCGCCGAAGTGCAGGGTGAGCTGGGCCGAGACCTCGTTGCCGAGGTTGTTGCGCACGTCGTACATGGTGCGCAGCAGGCCTTCGACCTCGAGCTCCGGATTCAGGCGCATGCGCACGGCCTTGATCGTATCGAGCAGGCTCGACAGGCCTTCCAGCGCGAAGTACTCGCACTGGACGGGAATCAGCACGCCGTCGGCCGCGGTGAGCGCGTTGAGCGTCAGCAAATGCAGCGACGGCGGGCAGTCGATCAGGATGGTGTGGTAGTTGTCCGCAACCTTGGCGAGCTGCTCCTTCAGGCGATGCTCGCGCGCCATGCCGTCCATGAGCTTCAGCTCGGCGGCGGTGAGGTCGCCGTTGCCCGGGAGCAGGTCGTAACCCGCCTCGGTGCGCACCAGCACGCTGCCGATCTCCACTTCGCCCAGCAGCACTTCGCAGCCATTCGGCTTGGCCTCGTGCTTGTCCACACCCGACGCCATGGTGGCGTTGCCCTGTGGATCGAGGTCGACGAGCAGCACCTTGCGCCGCGCGGCGGCCAGGGCCGCAGCGAGGTTGACGGAGGTGGTGGTCTTGCCGACGCCGCCTTTCTGGTTGGCGACTGCGAGGATGCGGGCCATGGAGGGTCGTTATCTACCGAGCGCGGAAGGGGCGCTAGCGTAGCATTGCCAGCAGGCTGAGCCCTACAGGCTGCCAGCCAGCTGCTCCTTGTGGGAGCCGCTTCAGCGGCGAAGGGTGCTCGCGATGGGTCCCGGCGGATCAACCCCGCCGAATAACAACCAGATGCCGCTCCCCCTCAACCCCCGGCACCGTCAACACATGAATCCCCTCGACGGTAAACCCCGCAGGCACCCCATCCAGCTCCTCAGCCGGATGCTTGCCCTTCATCGCCAGCCACACCCCACCCGGCGCCAGCAGGTGCCCGCCCCAACCGAGCATATCGGCGAGGCTGGCGAACGCGCGGGCGGTAATACAGCCGAACGTGCCCTCAACATCCTCGACCCGGCTCTGCAAGGCGCGGCCATTGGTTAGCTTCAGCGAACGAATCGCCTCGCGCAGGAAGCGGACCTTCTTGCCGTTGGAGTCAACCATGAGGACTTCACGCGCGGGCTCGGCGATCGCCAGCGGGATGCCGGGAAGGCCCGGACCGGTGCCCAGATCGGCGAGCGTCGTGCCCTCGACGAACGGCACGATGGCCAGCGAATCCAGAAGGTGGCGCGCGACCTGCTCGTCCGCGTTACGGACTGCTGTGAGGTTATAGGCCGCATTCCAGCGCTCCAGCAGCTCGCGGTAATCCAGCAGGCGCGCCACGGCGCCGTCGGGCAGGGCGGTGCCGAGCGTGGCGATACCGCGTTCGAGCTGGGTTTGCAGGGCTTCGCGCGCAGTCATGCGGCACCGGGGAATGGTGATGGGGCGCAAGAGTATGAAAGCGCCGGCGCGAAGGCGCCAGCGCGGGGATCAGGCGGCGTCGAGCTCGACGCGGGTGACCAGCATGCCGCGCGAACGCAGCGAGCCATTCATGGTGTGCTTGAGCTGGGTACCGACGGCGCGGCGGTCGGCCGAATGGGCCGTGCTCGCGTCGCGCAGGGCGGCGACGACGTTGCTACGAATCATCTCAGGCGCTTCGTCGATCACTTCGTCGGCCACTGCCGGCTCGAGCACCTGCCAGTAGACCGTGCCGCCGTCGAAACGAAGCACCTGGCCACCGAGGTCGATCTTGTGGAAAACGCGGTCGATCACCGGCAGGAGCACGTGGGTGCCGGCGGTAAGCAGCGAGGGCGAGCGGCCGAGGCGGCGCACGCTGTAGACCTGGCCTTCCGGAATGCGTCGCACCGAGGCCGCCGCAACAGCGAAGGCAACGAGGGTGGTGGCAATGAGGATGGTGGTCAACATGGCTGCTATTTCAACGAGTTACCTTGGTTTCCTGTCGCACTGCGTGGCGAGACACGCCAACGCGGTGATTCGTGTGGTGTTAATTCTAATTTAACGCGAGGGTTAACGCTAGTTTTACTTAACCCCCGTATTCAGTTAACGGTCGGTTTGGTCAAAACTTGAGCAGGTGGTGATTTGTTGACCAGCGGCCGGTGCATCCGAGGCACGGCTTGGCGGTTCAAAGGCGGTCGTGAGCGGTTCCGCGAAATTGACGCCTCTTCTGCAAATGATAATAATTATCAATCAGTCTCAGACCCGGCCACGTGTATGAATCTTCTTGGCTGTCTGGCGGCCCTCGTCGCCATGGCTCTCGCTTATCTCGCCGCGCGGAACCAGCGCCTGCTGGCGCATCCGTTGGGGCGCAAGACCCGCACGGCCGCGTGGGTCTTCGCCGTGGTCGCGTTCACCGCATGGATCGCCGGCGAGACGTCGCTTCCCGGGATCTTCTCCGCACTCACCGCGCTAATGCTTGGCGCGGTCGCCTACCCCTATGTGGCGTGGCTCTTCCGTCCCGCCTCCGAGCGGAAGCCCCGCTGATGCTCGCCAAGACCTTCGCCGGCATCCTGCTTGGCCTGCCGCTGGCGGTGGCCCTCATCGCCGTGGTGATCTGGATCTGGCCCGGCTCGAGCGAATCCGTGACGCTGCCGTTCCTGGTCGCCTTCTTCCCGGCCTGGACCGGGATCATGGCGGCCACTTATATGTTCCGCAGCGGCGCCCGTGCGTGGGCGTGGCTGGCCATGGCCAATCTCGCCGCGTTCGGCGCGCTCTTCCTTGCCAAGCACACGATGCCGGGGCTCTGATCCGATGAAAGCCTCGACCGTTCGCACGTTCACTGTCGTGCACACGTGGACCGGCCTGCTCGCCGGCTTCGCGCTGTTCATCGCGTTCTACGCGGGCGCGCTCACGATGTTCCACGATGAGATCGACACCTGGGCATCGCCGAAGGCCGAGATGGCTCGCGCCGATACGATGGATCGCGCGGGGAAGATGCTCGAAGGCATCGTCGCCACGCATCCCGGGGCACGCGACCAGATCGGCGTGACCTTCCCTGCCGATCACCCGTCGCACGAAGTGGCCGCTTACTGGATGGACAAGGGCGGCGACTGGAAAACCCAGACGCTGGATGAAAGCGGCGCGCGCGATGCGGAGGACCATGAGCACGCGCTCGCCGACTTCGTCTACGAGCTGCACTACGACCTCGGCATTCCGGCGATCGGCATCTACCTGATGGGTATCGTCAGCGTGATCTATGGCCTCGCCTTGCTCACCGGCCTGCTGATCCACCTACCCAACCTGCTGCGCGAGCTGTTCGCGCTGCGTCCGGGTCATAACCTCAAGCGGCTGTGGCAGGACGCGCACAACGTCATCGGCATCCTCAGCCTGCCCTTCCACATCATCTTCGCCATCACCGGCGCGCTGCTCTGCCTGACCATGGTCATGTTGATGGCGTTCAGCACGGTGGCCTTCGACGGCAAGCTGTTGCCCGCGTTCGAACGCATGACCAGCGCGCTTCCCGAAACCACGGCGAAGGGTGGCAGCGCGGTGATGCTGACCCCGACCGAACTCGGTGCACGGGCACGACAGGCGGCGCTCGCCTCCGGTGCTGCGAACTTCGAACCCGACTACATGCGTTACGTGCATTACGGCCAGCAAGGAGCTGCTGCCGAAGTGCGCGGCACCTCGACCAAGACGCTCGGCGAATACGGCATGGTCTCGCTCGATGCCATCGACGGCCGTGTGTTGAAGGTCCAGGTAAGTGGCGCGCGCGACGCGAACCATGCGACCTACTCGGCGATCTTCGGCCTGCACTTCGGCTCGTTCGGCAACGTCTCGCTGCGCTGGCTTTACTTCCTGCTCGGCCTTGCCGGTGCTTTCCTCTTTTATTCCGGCAACCTGCTCTACATCGAGACGCGTCGTAAGCGTCGTCAGGCCGAGCAGCCAATGAAGGTGCGCGCCATGGCCACGGCCACCGTGGGTGTGTGCATCGGGTCCTGCTTCGCCATCTCGGTGACCTTCCTCGGCAATCTGGTCGGTCCGTTGTTAGGCGCCGAGCCGGAAGCGATCGTCCAGCCGGTGTGCTTCACCGCGTTCGCGGTCGCGGTGATCTGGACCTTCTGGCGGCGCCCGGCGAAGGCTGCGGTGGATCTGCTCTGGGCCACAGCGCTGGTGAGCATCGTAGTGGGCGTGCTCGACATGACGATCTACGGCGATCGCCTTATGCACACGCTGGGCGAAGGCCGCTTTGCCGTGCTCGGCGTGGACCTCGTCGCCATTGCGATGGGCGTTGGCTTTGCCTGGCTCGGCATCGCCACCCGCAAGCGTGCCGTGGAAGGCGATCCGTGCAGTGTGTGGTCGTCGAAGCGTGCGGTCGCCACTGCGACCACCTCGACCACCGCTCAGGAAGCCTGAAGCGCGACTCTACCTGTAGGAGCCGATTCATCGGCGTGTAGGAGCCGATTCATCGGCGATGCCGCGGCAGCGGCCCCCTTTGTCGCGAGCACCCGTTCGCCGATGAATCGGCTCCCACAAGACAGGCGCAAGAAATCACGAGATCGCATGTAACGCGCGTTACTAAACGCGACATTTATTTACCTCCGTGAAATTTGCGTCACGGCGGCTGCTGCGTCGCCGCAAACGTTTACGTACCACTCAAGGCGCTGACATCACACGGATTTTTAACACGGGCGATCAAGTGGTATCACGTAACGCCGGATTTACTACTGCACTGCAACAACCCCTTGTTTTCGAACGCTTTACAACCTCCTATGAAAACGTTTACGTTCCGCGCCATCAGCCCTCCGGGGCGGGGGAGAGGGTGAAAAACGCGTGAGTGTGACCATCAAAGATGTCGCGAGAATGGCCAACGTTTCCGTGGCCTCGGTTTCCCGGGCCCTTAACGGGCATGGCGGCGTGACCGCCGAAACCCAGAAGCGCATCCGTGAAGTTGCGACCCGCCTGCGCTACGTGCCGCACAATGCTGCGCGCAGCCTGATCACCCGCCGCACCCAGACCATCGGGGCGCTCCTGCCCGACCTGCACGGCGCGTTCTTCTCCGAACTCATCCGCGGCATCGACCTGGCCGCCCGCTCGCGTGGCCTCTACCTGCTGGTGTCCAGCTCCCATGGCGACGCCACGGAAGCCGCGATCGCCCTGCGCGCCATGCAGGGCCGCGTGGACGGCCTGCTGGTGATGTCACCGCATGCGGACGAAGCCTTCCTCGACGAGAACCTGCCCGTCGTCCTGCCGACCGTGCTGATCAACAGCCACGTGCGCTCGGAACGCCATGCCTCGCTCGACGTAGATGACTTCGGCGGCGCCCACGCCATGACCGAGCACCTGCTCGGCCTGGGCCGCAAGCGCATCGTTTTCATTGCTGGACCCGAAGTGAACCACGACGTGCAGGAGCGTATCCGCGGTTACCGCGATGCCCTGGCCGCTGCCGGTCTCGGCGAGCGTGCGGCGATCCTGCAAGGCGATTTCACCGAGGAGTCCGGTTACCACGCCGGCAAGCAGGCTCTCGCGATGGTGCCGCGTCCCGACGCGATTTTCGCCGCCAACGACATGATGGCCATCGGCTGCCTGTCCGCCCTGGCTGAAGCGAAAGTGCGCACGCCCGACGACATCGCCGTGGCCGGGTTCGATGACATTCCCATGGCGCGCTATGTGTCGCCGCCGCTGACGACGGTGCGCATCCGCATCGCCGAACTGGGTGAGGCCGCGCTCCAGCGCCTCGCCGCCATGATCGAAGCACCCGACGACGCGGCTCCCGAGCCACATGTCGTCAGCACCGAAATCGTCGTTCGCGCCTCATGTGGCGGGGGCGACACGGTAAGACGACGGGCCTGACGCCCGTCGGAACACACGGCTTGCCGGGCCGTGGCTGGAACCTCAGGGACGGCGCCAAACACAGGACTTCGATCGATCTTCCGGTCCGCAAGCGCGGAACGGGTGCGATACGCGGAGGGCAGAACGCTCTTTGAAGAGTGGCCGACACGAAAAAGTCGACCGCCGTGTCTCGTGCTCAGCCGGGCCGGAACAGCACACACAGAACCTTTTGGGAGAGGGGAACCATGAAAGCCTCGATGCATCTGAAGAAGAAACTGCTCGCCAGCGTCATCACTGCGACGGTCGCCGCCGCTGTGGTCACCCCGTCCGTGTTCGCGCAGTCCGCGAGCTCGACCCTGCGCGGTAAGACCGCGCCGGGTGCCAATGTCACCGCGTTCAACCCGCAGACCGGCCTGACTCGCCACGCCAAGGCTGGTGCCGACGGCATGTACGTCATCAACGGTCTGCCACCGGCCTCATACAAGGTCGACGCAGGTCCCGGCACGGAACAGACGGTGACGTTGACGGTCGCTTCGACCGCGACGCTGAACCTCGCCGCCGCCGCGGCCGGTGCCGGCGACGTTACCGCGAAGGCCTCCAACGCCACGGCGATGGAAGGCATGACGGTGAACGCCACGACGCTGACCGAAGTGAAGACGCCGGAAGTCGGCGGCACCATTTCGCTGCGCCAGATCCAGACGATTCCGCAGGTCTCGCGCAACTTCCTCGAGTTTGCCGACACCGTGCCTGGCATGGTCTTCAACGTCGACGCGCAGGGCCATACATCGCTCAAGAGCGGCGGCCAGAACACCAGCGCGGTCAATGTCTTCATCGACGGCGTGGGCCAGAAGAGCTACGTGAAGTCGGGCGGTGTTTCCGGCCAGACCGCCAGCCAGGGCAACCCGTTCCCGCAGCTCGCCATCGGCGAGTACAAGGTCATCACCAGCAACTACAAGGCCGAGTACGACCAGGTCTCGTCGGCGGTGATCACGGCCGAGACGAAGTCCGGCACGAACGAGTTCCACGGTGAAGTGTTCGACACCTACACCTCGGACACGTACCGCAGCCCGACGCCCGCTGAAAAAGATGCCGGGAAGAAGGCGAACTCGTTCGAGAAGGAATACGGCTTCGCGCTCGGCGGTCCGATCATCAAGGACCAGATGCACTTCTTCATCGCGTATGAAGAGAAGAAGTTCGACACGCCGACCACGGTCAGCCCGGGCGATAACTCCCCGCCGAACGTGGCCGGGCTGTTGCCCGCCGGTGTCGGTTCGCAGCTCGGGCCGGCCAACCTGCCGTTCAATGAGAAGCTGTACTTCGGCAAGATCGACTGGGAACTGACCGACCGCGATCGCATCGAGATCAGCACCCAGGTGCGTCGCGAGGACCAGATCGACGGCATCACCAAGGCCGTCGCGAAATCCGCCAGCGTCCAGATCCAGAACCATGACACCCGCGGCACCTTCCGCTGGCAGCACAGCGGCGACTGGTTCTACAACGAGTTCAAGGCTAGCTACGAGAATTCGTCGAACGATCCGCTGCCGGTGAACTACGGTAACGGTTACACCTACACCTATCGCCCGTCGAACGATTCGAACATCGTCGCGGTGGGTTCGGCCGGTCCGCTCGCCACGCAGATCAAGGGTCAGGAAGGTCCGATGATCTCGGACGACTTCACCTTCAACGACCTCCAGTGGTACGGCGATCACACGATCAAGGCCGGTTACAAGTGGAAGGATGTCACGCTGCACGCGCAGGACGCCCAGGACACCAACCCGCAGTTCTTCTACAACGTCGGCCCGGACGGCACCGAGCCGCTTCCGTACAAGGCCCAGTTCTCCAATCCGGTCCCCGGCCTCAACCCGGTGTCGGAAACCAGCAGCAAACAGTACGGCGCATACATCCAGGACGACTGGGCAGTCAACGATAACCTGACCCTGAACCTCGGCGTGCGCTGGGATAAGGAAGAAACCAAGTCCTACCTTGACTGGGTCACGCCGCAGAACGTGATCGATGCGTTCGGCATGCTCGACCAGAATGCACAGGACCAGTTCCCGGGCCAGACCTACGCGCAGACGCTGGCGAAGGGTGGTGTGAACTACCAGGACTACATCAGCAACGGCCACAACCGCAAGGCGCAGAACCAGTGGGCGCCGCGCGTCGGCTTCTCGTATGACCTCTTCGCCGACGAAGAGCATGTGATCCACGGCGGTTACGGCCGTTCGTACGACCGCAACCTGTACGACTACCTGCAGCTCGAACAGACCAAGTCGGCCCTGCCGATCCAGGAAATTCAGTTCAACATCCCGGGCCGTCCCTGCACCGTCGGTACCAACACCAGCTGCGTGAACTGGGACCCGGCGTACCTTAACGGTCTTCAGAACCTGCAGTCGCTTGTCGCTGGCTCCAACAAGGGCCAGGAAGTCGACATGCTCAACAACAACCTGAAGGCGCCGTACTCCGACCAGTTCAGCATCGGCATGTCGAACAAGCTGGGCGACTGGCAGACCGACGTAACCGTAGCCCGCGTGCTCTCATACGACGGCTTCGCGTTCACGTTGGGCAACCGCTACCCGAACGGCGATTTCTTCCAGGGCGGCAGCCAGCCCTGGAGCAACGGCATCCCGGGCTTCGGCAGCATGATCATCGGCAACAACGGCATCCGCACCCGCACCACGCAGTTGCTGCTCTCGGTCGACAAGCCGTACACGCGTGAGTCGGGCTGGAGTGCCAACTTCTCCTACACCTATAGCCACGCCAAGCAGAACCGCGACATCAACGAGCACTACTCGTTCGACGAAGAGACGATCAACCAGTACCCGTTCATCACTTCGAACTCGGTCGCCAAGCATCGCTTCGTCGGTACCGGCTCGCTCGATGGCCCGTGGGGCATCACGATGTCGGCCAAGCTGACCATCGCAACCCCGCTGCCTTACAACGGCGTGCTCGGCTTTCCGGGTGAGACGTACAACTACGGTGAAGGCTCACGTCCGGTCGCTGGCACAGTGCGCGGCTCGAAGTTCCTCGTTGGCGGCAAGATCTGGGGCTATCGCGACATCGATATCCAGGCCACCAAGGACTTCGTGATCAGCGAGAACGACCAGACCAAGTTCTACATCCGCTTCGACATCCTCAACGTGTTCAACTGGAAGAACTTCGTCGACTACACCCCGACCGTCGGTCCGAACGGCTTCTCGGTGGAGTACAACGACACCGGCAACATCTCGTTCGTGCCGCGCACGGCCCGCTTCACTGCAGGCTTCAAGTTTTAAAGCGCTCCACAGGCGCATCCGGATGGCTTTGCCGGATGCGTCTTCACTTTGCGCCCGTGTGTCTCCCCGCGGGCGCGTTTCTTTTCCTGGCATGCGTGGATAACGATGGCCAACGGCATCACCAACATCGTCGTCGTAGGTGGCGGTACGGCCGGTTGGATGGCTGCCGCCGCGCTGATCCGCGTGCTGAACAAGCAAGTCACCGTGCGGCTGGTGGAGTCCGAGGAGATCGGCATCGTCGGCGTCGGCGAGGCGACCGTCCCGCATATCAAGTTGTTCAACAACCTGCTCGGACTGAACGAAGCCGACTTCGTCGCACGCACGCAGGGCACCTTCAAGCTCGGCATCCAGTTTCGCGACTGGGGAAAGCTGGGTGACACCTATATTCACGGGTTCGGCGTGATCGGCCATGACATCGGCCTGACGCCGTTCCATCAGTACTGGCTCAAGGCCAGGCTCTCCGGCATGCACTCGGATGCGGACCTGCACGATTATTCGGTGAATACGGTGGCGGCAACGCGGGGCAAGTTCATGCCCGCGCCCACCGATGTTCCTGCCGGGTCACCGCTGTCGACCATCGGTTATGCCTACCACTTCGACGCGTCGCTCTACGCACGCTATCTACGCGAATACAGCGAAGCGCGTGGCGTGCGCCGTACCGAAGGCAAGGTCCGCAGCGTCGACCTGCACCCGGAGACGGGCCACGTCGCCGCCGTCGTCATGGAAAGTGGCGAGCGGATCGAGGGCGACCTCTTCATCGATTGCTCCGGCTTCCGCGGCCTGCTCATCGAGGGCGCGTTGCAGTCCGGCTACGAGGACTGGAGCCACTGGCTGCCGTGCGACCGCGCCCTGGCCGTGCCCTGTGCCCGTGTGGAAGCGCCGACACCCTACACGCGCTCCACGGCGCGCGAGGCCGGCTGGCAGTGGCGCATCCCGCTGCAGCATCGCACCGGCAACGGCTATGTTTATTCGAGCCAGTTCATCAGCGAGGACGAAGCGGCCGCGAAACTGATGGCCAATCTCGACGGCAAGGCACTGGCCGATCCACGCCCGCTGCGCTTCGTCACGGGCATGCGCAAGAAGAGCTGGAACAGGAACGTCGTGGCACTCGGCCTGGCCAGTGGTTTTATGGAGCCGCTGGAGTCGACCAGCATCCACATGATCCAGGCCGGCATCTCCAAGCTGCTCGAACTGTTCCCCAGCGATGGCGTCATGGACCCGGTTCTGATCGAACGCTTCAACGAGCGTACCCGGTTCGAGTCCGAGCGCATCCGCGACTTCCTTGTCCTGCATTACAACGCGACGACCCGCGATGACACGCCGTTCTGGGACTACTGCCGGACGATGTCGATCCCGGATTCGCTCAAGACCAATATCGACCTATTCCGCCACAGCGGACGCTTCTTCCGGAACGCCGACGAGATGTTCGCCGCGGTCAGCTGGATCCAGGTGATGATCGGGCAGGGCATCATGCCGACGGGTTACAACCCCCTGGTAGACCAGATGCCGGACGCGGACCTGCCGAAGTTCCTCGACAGCATTCGCGATGTCATTTCCAAGAATGTCGACCTCATGCCTACGCACCAGCAATTCATCGACCGGGAGTGCAAGGCAGCGGCGGTGGTGGTGTGAAGCACCCGATGATTGCCAGAGCGCGGGCCGGATCGTATGGTTCCAGCTTCGACCAAGGCCCTTCGGGGCCTTTCTCTGACCCCTGGATGTAAACGTTTACGCGCCAGCGATGCCTCCACGTCGTTGACGCCAGTCCCGAATAGTCCGAAGGAAAGCGCGCCATGAACTCCAGTACGATTAGACGTTTCTCCCTGGCACTTGGTGTCATGTTGGCCTGCGCCGCTCCCCTCACCATGGCGCAGAAAGGCGCAATGAAACAAAAGCACGAATCCGCCGGCACCGCCTCCGCCGCTGCGTTGAAAGACCTCCACGCCGTTCCGCCGATGGTGGTCGATCTTGAGAAGCGCACCTTCCAGTGGTTCTGGGACAGCGGCAACCCGACCAACGGCCTGATTCCCGACCATTACCCGAGCCCCTCCTTTGCTTCGATCGCCTCGGTCGGCTTCGGTTTGACGGCGTACGGCGTGGGTGTGGAGCGCGGCTACATCACGCGCGAGCAGGCCGTGGAGCGCACGCTGGCCACCCTGCGTTTCTTCCACGATGCGCCGCAGAACGACGCCGAAGACGGCGCCACCGGGTACAAGGGGTTTTTCTATCACTTCCTGAACATGCAGACCGGCGAGCGTGAAGCGCGCTGGACGGAAGTCTCCACGGTGGATACCACCCTGCTGCTCGGCGGGATCCTGTTCGCGCAGAGCTACTACGACCGCGACAACCCGCAGGAAGCGCAGATCCGCCAGCTCGCCGACGACATCTACCGTCGCGTCGAGTGGACCTGGGCGCAGAACCACGGCCCGCTGATCAGCATGGGCTGGACGCCCGGCGGCAAGATGATTCCGCACGACTGGGCCGGCTATAACGAAGGCATGCTGGTCTACATCCTGGCACTGGGCTCGCCGACGCATCCGGTGAACGAGGACGCGTGGCACGCCTGGACCGCCACCTATGACAAGACCTGGGGCGAGTTCCACGGCCAGACCTTCCTCAACTTCGCCCCGTTGTTCGGTCACCAGTACAGCCACACCTGGGTGGACTTCCGCGGCATCCGCGACGCCTGGGGCCGCGATCACAACATGGATTACTTCGAGAACAGCCGCCGTGCGACCTACTCGCAGCAGGCCTATGCGGTGGCCAATCCCGGCGGCTGGAAGGGCTATGGCAAGAACGTCTGGGGCCTCACTGCGAGCAATGGCCCTGGCGGCCTGATCGTCAAGCAGGGTGACAAGGAACGCACCTTCGCCGGTTACACCGCCCGCGGCGCGGGCCTGGATTACATCTCCGACGATGGCACCATCGTGCCGACGGCCGCTGGCGGCTCGATCGCCTTCGCGCCGGAAATCGTGATCCCCGCGCTCGAGGAAATGAAGAAGAAGTACGGCCAGAACATCTATACGAAGTACGGTTTCGTCGACGCCTTCAACATGACCTTCGACACCAAGACCGAACTGCGTACCGGCAAGCTGGTCCCGGGCTTCGGCTGGGCCGACACCGTGCACCTGGGTATCGACCAGGGCCCGATCGTGTTGATGATCGAGAATTACCGCAGCGATTTCGTCTGGTCGGTGATGAAGAAGAACCCGTATATCCGCAGGGGCCTGCAGCGTGCCGGCTTCACCGGCGGCTGGCTGGATGCCGACACGGCCGCGAACCTGTGGTGAGTCGCGCCACCCGTATGTTCCGGACCACCATGGCGCTGGCGCTTGCCAGCGCCACGGTGACCGGCTGCGCAAAACAGGACGAGGGCACGCGAACCCTGCAGTTCTGGACCATCGGACGCGAAGGCGAGGCGGTGGAGAAACTGCTGCCGGAGTTCGAGCGCGAGCATCCGGGCCTGCACGTATCCGTGCAGCAGCTGCCGCTCACGGCGGCCCACCAGAAGCTGCTCACCGCCTATGCGGGTGATTCCACACCGGACATCACCCAGCTCGGCAACACCTGGGTGCCGGAACTGGTGGCGCTGGACGCCATCGAACCGCTCGATGCACGCGTCGCCGCATCGAAGGTCGTCGACAAGAACGATTACTTTCCCGCCATCTGGTCGACCAACGTCATCGACGGCAAGCTCTACGGCGTGCCCTGGTATGTCGATACACGCCTGTTGTTCTATCGCAAGGATCTCCTGGCCAGGGTTGGCTACGACCACCCGCCACGTGACTGGAACGAATGGCAGGCGATGATGGCGAAGCTGTCGCAGCCTCCCGGCAAGACCTTCGGCGTGTTGCTGCCGACCAACGAGTTCGAACAGCTTCTGGCGCTTTCCCTGCAGCAGGACGACCCTTTGCTGCGCGACGACGGCCGCTATGGCAATTTTCGCAGTGCCGGCTTCAAGAAGGCGTTGACCTTCTACGTATCGCTATTCAAGAACAGGCAGGCGCCGATGATGACCAATGTCGGTGTCGGTAACCCGTGGGCTGCGTTCGGCCAGGGCTTCTATACGTTCTATCTGTCGGGTCCCTGGAATATCGGCGAGTTCCGCAAGCGCCTCCCGCCCGAACAGCAAGGCGATTGGGCGACCACGCCATTGCCCGGTCCGAATGGCCCCGGTGCTTCGAACGCAGGCGGCTCCAGCCTGGTGATCTTCCGTGCGTCGAAGCACAAGGACGATGCCTGGGCGCTTATCGAATTCCTCTCGCGCCCTGCTATCCAGGAGCGCTTCTACCAGATCCTCGGCGACATGCCGCCGCGTCGTTCTTCGTGGGAAGCACCTGCGCTGCGCGGCGACGACAAGGCCGCCGCGTTCCGCGAGCAGCTCGAGCGCGTGAAGCCCACGCCGCAGGTCGCGGAGTGGGAGCGCATCGTCACCGAGATGCAGCTCGTCGCTGCGCAGGCCGCGCACGGCGATATCACCATCGATGACGCCGCGGCCGAGATCGATCGCCGCGCGGATCGTCTGCTTGAAAAGCGTCGCTGGATGCTCGACCACGGCCATAAGGCATCGCCATGAACACTTCCCGCGCCGCCTGGCTGTTCATCACGCCTGCGCTAATCATCCTCGGCCTGTTCTTCCTGCTGCCGGTGATCGCGGCGCTGATCCTCTCGGTGACCGATTACGACCTTTATGCGCTGGCAGATATCCGCAACCTCCGGTTCGTCGCCCTGCAGAACTACTGGCAGCTGCTGCAGCGTCCGCTGTTCTGGTCGGCGCTCGGGCACACGGTGTACTTCGTAGTAGTCGGTGTGCCGCTGTCGCTTTTCGCCTCGCTCGGCGCGGCGATGCTGCTCAATTCGCCGCTCGCGCGCTTCAAACCGTTCTTCCGCACGGCACTGTTCGCACCGGTGGTAACGACCGTGGTCGCCGTCGCGGTGATCTGGCGTTACCTGTTCAACACCAAGTACGGCCTGGTCAACTACGCACTCGATTCGATCGGCATGCCGACCGTGGACTGGCTGGGTGATCCGCACTGGGCCATGCCGACGATCATCCTGTTCGCCGTGTGGAAGAACTTCGGCTACAACATGATCATCTTCATGGCCGGCCTGCAGGCTATTCCGGGCGACCTCTACGAAGCTGCGCGCATCGATGGTGCCTCGGCCTTCGCGCAGTTCCGCCACATCACGCTGCCCATGCTCAAGCCGACCATGCTGATGGTCAGCATCCTCACCGTGTCCGGTTACTTCCAGTTGTTCGCCGAACCGTACGTGATGACCGAGGGCGGTCCTCTGCAGAGCACCACCTCCGTGCTGTACCTGATGTACGAAGAGGGCTTCAAGTGGTGGAACCTGGGCTCGGCCTCGGCCGTGGCCTTTATCCTGTTCGTCATCATGTTCGCGGTCACCGCGACGATGCTGCGCCTGTCGCGGCAAGGAGAAAAGGCATGAGCCCGCGCCTGGCCAAAGCCCTCATCCATGGCCTGCTGATCGGCGCCGCCGCGATCGCCATCGCGCCGCTGCTGTACATGCTGTCCGTATCGTTCATGCCACAGGGCGAGGCCAGTGCGTTGCCGCCGCCGGTCCTGCCGACGCATCCGACCCTCGCCAACTATCGCGAGCTGTTCCTCAATGCCGGCATGGGTCGCTACCTGGTCAACAGCCTGTTGATCTCCACGGCGATCACGGTGGTTTCGCTCGCCTTCAACCTCATGGCCGGTTATGCCTTCGCCAAACTGGAGTTCAAAGGGCGCCAGCGGATCTTCCAGGTGCTGCTCGGTGCGCTGGTCATTCCAGCGCAGGTCGCCATGTTGCCGCTGTTCCTGCTGCTGAAGTACATGGGCCTGGTGAATACCTATGGCGCGGTGATCGTGCCGGCGCTGGCGACCATCTTCGGCATCTTCCTCGTGCGCCAGTACGCCAGCGGTATTCCGGACGACCTGATGGAGGCGGCGCGCATCGACGGCGCCGGCGAATTCCGTATCTTCGCCACCATCGTCATGCCGCTGCTGAAGCCGATCATGGTCACCCTGGCCATCTTCACCTTCCTCGCCGCGTGGAACGACTTCATGTGGCCGTTGATCGCACTGACCGGGCAGGAGCACTACACCCTGCCGATCGCACTCGCTTCCCTGTCGCGCGAACACGTGCAGGACAGCGAGCTGATGATGGCCGGCTCGGTGGTCACCATCCTGCCGGTGCTCGTGCTTTTCCTCGCCCTGCAGCGGTACTACCTCGAAGGCCTGTTGATGGGCAGCGTCAAGGGATAACTCGTATGTCGCGTTGTGTTTCACTCACGCTGGCCGTCGTGGCTTGCCTCATCGCCATGCCTACGTTTGCCGTGGACAAGGCACGCACACTCGACAGCTTCGACGCGACGACGGGATGGTCGGCGACGCATACCGACGACGTATCGGCTGCGCTGCGCGTCGTACCGGGACGGACGGGCCAGGCACTTTGCCTCACCTACGATTTCAACGGCGTGTCCGGTGCCGCGTCGATCCGCAAGACGCTTCCCGTCGATTATCCCGATGGCTTCGCCTTGAGCTTCGACGTGCGCGGCAACATGCCGCCGAACACCCTGCAGCTGAAACTGATTGACGATAGCGGCGACAATGTCTGGTGGTTCCAGCAGCCCCACTTCACGCCGGGCCAGGCGTGGAAGACTGTCGAGGCGACGAGCCGGCAGGTCGAGTTTGCCTGGGGGCCCGTGAAGGACCGCACACTCCGTCACACGCGCGATATCGAATTCGTGGTCTACGCGGAGGCACAGCCTTCGCAGGCCGCGAATCGCGGTGAAGTGTGCTTCGACAATCTCCGTCTTACGCCGCGCAAGCCAGGCGCGGTGGCCGTGGCGCCGCCGACGCCGAATGCCGTGTTCGAGGCTCGCGCGAAGCAGGTTCGCCGCGGGCTGTATCCACGTGGCTTCTCGGGAGAGCAGTCGTATTGGACGATTGTCGGCGTCGATGGCGGCAGTCGCGATTCGGCACTGATCTCCGAAGACGGCGCCGTGGAGATCGTACGTGGCGGCTTCTCCATCGAGCCGTTCCTGATCGAGGGCGGCAAGCTGGTCACCTGGGCGGACGTCACGACGACGCAATCACTACGCGACCGCTACTTGCCCATACCCTCGGTGAGGTGGGCTACCGATGGGCTGACACTGGATACCACGGCATTCGCGCAGGGTCCGGCGGGTGACTCACAGTTGGTGGTGAGCTATCGGGTCACGAACGAGAGCGATACGCCGCGCGACATCACCCTGGCGCTCGCCGCCCGGCCGTTCCAGGTCAATCCGCCCACGCAGTTCCTTAATGCACCCGGCGGCACCAGCCCGATACACGACCTCGCCTGGGACGGTCATGTGTTGACCGTGAACGGGATGCGCAAGGTCGTGCCCTTGCAGCCGACCACGGCGTTCGTCGCCAGTGCCAATCAGCCGAAGACGCTCAGCGAACGGCTGGACGGCGGCGAGCGGCCGGTGACAAAGCAGCTGCACGACGACGCGGGCTTCGCACAGGGTGCCTTGCTGTACGACCTGCATGTGCCCGCGCATGGTCACGTCGATGTTGGCGTGGTTGTGCCGGTGAACCAGACCGATGTCGTCACCGCACCGGCAGATCCAGCCGCGTGGCTCGCGTCGCACGCCGATACCGTCGCCGCCGCGTGGCGCGACAAACTCGATCGCGTGGATATCACGGTGCCCACCTCGGCCCAGCCGATCGTCGATACCATGAAGAGTGGCATCGCGCAGATCCTCATTTCGCGCGATGGGCCCGCGCTGCAGCCCGGAACGCGCTCCTATTCGCGCACCTGGGTCCGCGATGGCGCCATGATGCTCGAAGGGCTGCTACGTACCGGCCACGAAGACGTCGCCTCGGCCTTCATCCGCTGGTACGCGCCCCATCAGTTCTCCAACGGCAAGGTGCCTTGTTGTGTCGACGCGCGCGGCTCCGACCCCGTGCCGGAGAACGACAGCCAGGGCGAGTTGATCTTCAGCGTGGCCGAGCTCTGGCGCTACACGCACGACCGCACGACGGTGGACGCGTTGTGGCCCCATGTGGAGAAGGCCGTTGCGTATATGGATTTGCTGCGCGCGAGTGAACGTCAGCCATCACGTCTGCAAGGAACCGATCGTGCGCTTTATGGCCTGATGCCGGCGTCGATCAGCCACGAGGGCTATTCGGCCAAACCGATGCATTCGTACTGGGACGACTTCTGGGCGCTCAAGGGTTACGACGATGCGGTCGAACTCGCTTCGGCGCTCGGCCATGCGGACGAGGCCTCCGCATACACGTCATCGCGCGATCAGTTTCGCGACGACCTGTATGCGTCGATCGACGCCGCGGTGAAAGCCCACGGTATCGACTTCATTCCAGGATCCGCCGAGCTCGGTGACTTCGACGCTACTTCCACCACCATCGCGCTGTCCCCGGGCGGCGAACAGGCGCGCCTGCCGAGAGCGTTGCTCGAGCAGACCTTCGAGAAGTACTGGCAAGGTTTCGTCGCGCGTCGCGACGGACGTACCGCGTGGGAGGACTACACACCTTACGAAGTACGCACGATAGCCAGCTTCGTCCGGCTGGGTTGGCGGGATCGTGTCAACGACCTGATCACCTTCTTCTTCGCCGACCGCCGGCCGGCGGCCTGGAACCAGTGGGCCGAAGTCGTCGGTCACGACGCGCGCAAGCCGCGCTTCGTTGGCGACATGCCCCACGCGTGGATCGCCTCGGACTATGTGCGCTCGGCGCTCGACCTGTTCGCTTACGACCGCGAGTCGGACGGCAGCATGGTCCTGGCGGCGGGCGTGCAGCCGGACTGGCTGAAGGGCGAGGGCATCGCCATCCGCGACCTGCGCACGCCGTATGGACGCCTCGGCTACACGCTCACGGCGAAGGGCAAGCAGGTCACCCTGACGATCACCCAGCCCATCCACCCTCCTGGTGGCCTCGTGCTGTCGCTCCCATCAGGCGAAGTGAAAGTCCCAACGGATGCCAGGACCTTCAAAGCCGCCTTGTAGGCTCCTTGTGGGAGCCGATTCATCGGCGACGGGCGGTGCAGCGTCGCCGCTCCGTTGGCTTTTCGCCGCTGAAGCGGCTCCCACCTGTCTATATCAGTGCGTAGCTACCCGGGTTCGTAGCAGCGCATCCACGGCCTGCTGCCACTCCGCCGAACCCGGCTTCGCCTGAGGGGCCTCTTCGCCCAGCTTTGTATTGACAGCCTGGTCCCACGCCGGCGTATCCGGCCTGGGGCCGTGGCCGTCATCACTGATGGCAAGGGTCTTGTCGACCCACGCGACCCACTCGGGTGAGCCGAGGGCGGGATTCGCGGGCGCGGTCTTGCCCGGTGCCGGCGTGCTCGCTACCGACCCCTCGGGCGTGGGGCCAGCCGTTGGTGCAGGCGGCGCGGAAGGCGAGCACGCCGCGATGATGAGAGCTGCCGTGATGGGCACGACGGTGAGAATGAAGCGCATGGGAAATGCATTTCCTCGCGAATGCGTATGGGCCCGATCGTAAAGGCCCTTCCCCGTCCGGGACTTAAACACCGTCGGGAACTTCGCGCGCTTGTTCAGGTACGGAAGGCCCCGCTGGCGCGGGATCGCCGATGAATCGGCTCCTACACGAGCGGGGTCGGGCTCATGTGGGAGCCGATTCATCGGCGATGGTGCTCGTGACAGCGTCAGAACTTGCCCGCGCGAAAGTCCGCGATCGCCTCATGGATCTGCGCAGGCGTGTTCATCACGAAGGGTCCGTAGCGCGCAACCGGCTCGGCCAGCGGCCGGCCGGCGACGAGCAACACGCGCGTCGCATCGTCAGCGGCAAAGCTCACTTTGTCACCCCTGGACAGCACAGCGAGTTCACTGCGCGCCAGCGACTCGCCCGCGACCACGGCGGATTTGCCGTCGAATACATAAGCGAAGGCGCTATGGCCTTCCGGCAGGTCGAGTTCAAAACGCGCACCGGCGTCCAGTGCGATGTCGAGGTAGACCGGCTCGGTCGCCACCGCCGAGACCGGACCCTTGGCACCTGCCAGTTCGCCGGCAACGACACGTACGGTCACGCCATCGACGGGATGCACCACCGGGATATCGCCCGGCGGGATGTCCTGGTAGCGCGGCTCGACCATCTTGTCCGTCGCCGGCAGGTTCACCCACAGCTGGAAGCCCCACATCAGGCCTTCTTCCTGCTGCGGCATTTCCGAATGCAGGATGCCGCGCCCGGCGGTCATCCATTGCACGCTGCCAGGACCGAGATCGCCGCGGTTACCGTGGTTGTCGCCGTGCTGCATACGCCCGGCGAGCATGTAGGTCACGGTTTCGAAGCCGCGATGCGGGTGCTCGGGAAAGCCTTCGATGTAGTCGCCAGGCTGATCGGAGCGAAATTCGTCGAGCAGCAGGAAGGGATCGAGCATGTCGAGGGCGGGCTGTCCGATCACGCGCTTGAGCTTCACGCCGGCGCCGTCGGCGGTATCCATGCCGCGGACGCGGCGGACGATGCTTCGTTGGGTCATGACGGGTCTCCGGTAGCTGATGCGACCAAAGATGACGCTAAATCACGGTGGGGCCAAGACGCGCCCGGTGAACAATCTGTCCCGTAGGAGCCGCTTCAGCGGCGAAAAGGGACATGTGGGAGCCGCTTAAGCGGCGAAAGGCCAACGGAGCGGTGACGCCAATCGCCGATGAATCGGCTCCTACAGAAAAACGGCGCCTCAATGCACCCAGTGGCCGGAGCGCTGGCGCGGCGGACCTTCTTCGCCATCGACACGCGGGCGGGTCATCGCTGCCAGTTCCTCTTCGGTCGGCGCATTCTGGCGCCAGTACTCGCCGACCGCATTGAGCACGTCGGGCAGCTGGCCCAGGCACTCGTCGTATTCCTCGTCGGTGAGCTTTTCGAACTCGGCATCGGCCTGGAGCACGCCCTCGTCGACGGCCAGCGCCATGATCGGTCCGAGCAGTTGCATGAGGTTCGGGTCTTCGGCCAGGCGCGTTTCCCACAAGGTGGCGCGCATGTCGATGCCGCGGCTGAAGCCTTCGCACCAGCCGGCGGCGGAGAGCATCGGGCCGTCCTCGGTGTCGATCTCACCCAGGATGGGTTCGTAGGCATCCACGTCGAGCTCGGCGCTGATGGAATCGTTGAGCTTGGCCAGCAGGGCGAGCAGCTGGTTGCCCTCGTTCTCGTCCTCGAAGGCGTCGTGCAGGATCTCGTGCAGCCACTCTTCCGGCTTCACTTCGAGCGGGCCGATGGCGATCGCCGAGAGCAGGCCGTGCAGGCCGTCGAGCATCAGGTCCCCTTCCGCACCATGCACGCGCAGGTAGGTATCGAGGACTTCGAGCTCGGCGTCATCCAGCGAGCTGGGCCATTCGGACTTGGGTGTGTTCAAAGCATCAACTCCAGCGCGACGGGCGCGTGGTCGGACGGTTGCTCCCACTTGCGCGGGGCCTTGTCGATGATCGACGAGGTTACCGACGATTTGAGCGCATCGCTGATCAAGATGAGGTCGATCCGCAGGCCCATGTTGCGGCGGAAGGCCGCCTGGCGGTAATCCCACCAGCTGAAGAGACCGGCTTCCTCGTTGAACAGGCGGAAACTGTCATGCAGGCCGACATCGAACAGCGCCTGAAGCGCGGCCCGTTCGGGCGGCGAGCAGAAGATGTCTTCGCCCCAGGCCACGGGGTCGTACACGTCCCGGTCGTCGCGGCAGATGTTGAAATCGCCCAGCACCACGAGCTTCGGATACTTCGCGACCTGCTGCTCGAGGAAGTCGCGGACCTTCGCCAGCCAGTGGAGTTTGTAGGTGTATTTCTCGTCACCCAACGCCTTGCCGTTCACCACGTAAAGGTTCACGACGCGGATATCGCCGACGGTAGCGGCCAGGATGCGACGCTGCGGATCGTCCAGGCCTTCGATGTCGGTGACGACATCGGTCAGCTCGGCGCGCGCGAGGATGGCCACGCCGTTATAGGTCTTCTGACCGGAGAACACGACGCGATAGCCCATGGCGGCGATTTCGTCCGCGGGGAACTTGTCGTCGGTGAGCTTGGTTTCCTGCAGCGCGACGATGTCCGGCTGCGCCTCACCCAGCCATTGCTGGAGATGGGGCAGACGGACCTTCAGCGAATTGACGTTCCACGACGCGATCTTCATGGCGCCATTGTAAAGGAACGGCCGCGCGACGGCCCGCGCGGCCGATGCCTCAGGCCACCAGGCCGTAGCTCTTGAGCAGAGCGTCAGGCTGCGGCTCGCGACCACGGAAGGCCTTGAACGAGGCCAGCGCCGGGCGCGTGGCACCTACGGCGAGGATCTCCTCGCGGAACCGCTGCCCGGTCGCCCGGTCCAGGACGCCGGCTTCCTCGAACGGCTCGAACGCGTCTGCCGACAGCACCTCGGCCCACAGATAGCTGTAGTAGCCGGCCGAATATCCACCGGCAAAGATGTGGGTGAAGGCGTGCGGGAAACGCTGCCAGGCCGGCGGGTGCATGACGGCCACTTCGTGGCGCACCTGCTCGAGCACGTCGAGCGGACGGGCGCCTCGTGCAGGGTCGTATTCGAGGTGCAGGCGGAAATCGAAGAGGGCGAACTCCAGCTGACGGACGAGGAACAGCCCGGCGTGAAAATGTCGCGCGTTGAGCATCCGCTGGTAGAGGTCGTCGGGAAGCGGTTCGCCGGTCTGGTAGTGCTTCGCGAACAGGCGCAGTGCCTCGCGATCCCAGGCGAAGTTCTCCATGAACTGGCTCGGCAGCTCCACCGCATCCCATTCCACGCCATCGATACCACCGACCGACGGAATATCGACCTCGGTCAGCATGTGATGCAGACCGTGGCCGAATTCGTGGAATAGGGTAAGCACGTCGTCGTGGGTCAGCAGCGCGGGTGCGCCATCGGTCGGCGGCGGGAAATTGCAGGTCAGGAAAGCGATGGGCAACTGCAGGTGCTCGCCGTCGCGGAAGCGCGACTCGCACACGTCCATCCATGCACCACCGCGTTTGCCGGAGCGCGCGTAGAGGTCGAGATAGGCACCGGCGAAAATCGTGCCGTCGGCGTTCATCACGTCGTAAAAGCGGACATCCTTGTGCCAGGTATCGACGTCGTCGCGAGGCGCGAACCGGACGCCATAGAGGCGCTCGACCACGGCGAACAGGCCGTCGATGGCGCCGGACGCGGGGAAGTACGGCTTGATCTGCTCTTCGTCCAGCGCATAACGCTGCTGGCGGAGGCGCTCGGACGCAAACCCGACATCCCAGGGCTCGAGGTTGTCCAGCTTCAGCTCTTCAGAGGCAAAGCGGCGCAATTCCTCCAGCTCCTTCTTCGCCACGGGCTTGGCCCGGGCAGCCAGGTCGCGAAGGAAGCCGAGCACGACGTCCGGCGAGGTAGCCATCTTGGTCGCCAGCGATTCCTCGGCGGCATTGGCGAAACCGAGCAGTTGGGCGGCCTCGTGGCGTAGGGCGACGATTTTCTCGATGCGCTCAGAGTTGTCGAACTTGCCCTTGTCCGGCCCCTGGTCGGAGGCGCGGGTCTGGTACGCGTAGTACACGGCTTCCCGTAGGTCGCGATTCTCCGCGTAGGTCAGCACCGCTTGCACGCTGGGCTGCTTCAGGGTGACCAGGAAGCCGTCGAGCGATTCCTCGCGGGCGTATTCACGCAACACGGCGCGACCGGACGCCGGAATGCCGGCGAGATCACGCTCATCGGTGATGTGCTTGCGCCAGGCTTCGCTGGCGTCGAGCACGGCGTTCGAGAACTCCGTGGTCAGCTTCGAAAGCTCCACACCGATCTCGCGGAAGCGGCTACGGGCCGGCTCTTCCAGCGCTACGCCCGAAAGGCGGAAGTCCCGCAGGGCGTGGTCCACGGCGGCGCGGGCCTCGACAGGCAACCCGGCGAAGTCACCGCGATCCGCCACGGCCTGGACGGCGGCGTACAGTTCGCGGTTCTGGCCGACTTCAATCCCATGATCGGTAAGCTTTTCTTCGGCCGCACCATGGGCCTTGCGCAGGGCTTCGGAGTCGGCCACCGAATGCAGGTGGCTGACCGGTGACCAGGCACGGGACAGCACCTGGTCCAGGCGCTCCTGGGCCAACATCACGTGGTCGAAATCCCTTACGGCGTCGGCGGCGGCAATCCGTTCGATGGCGGCGCGCTGCTCGGCGATCAGGCTGTCGATGGCCGGCTCGATGTGTTCCGGGCGGATTGCCGAAAACGCCGGCAGGCCGTTGGGGTCGAGAAGGGGATTGGTGCTGCTGTCCATCGGTAATCTCCTGTCAGGCGCCCAGCGTGGTGCCGCGGCCCGGTCAAATCAAGCCAGGTAGTCGTCTTTCAGGCGCACGTAGTTGGCTGCCGAGTAATAAAGCTGCGCCACCTGCGCGTCGCTGAGCACCCTGACCATCTTCGCCGGGTTGCCCAGCCACAGCTCTCGCTCGCCAACGACCTTGCCGGGCGGGACCACTGCTCCCGCGCCGACGAAACCGTTCTTCCGGATAACGGCGCCATCCAGCACGGTGGCGTGCATACCGATGAGGCAGCCGTCCTCGATCGTGCAGGCGTGGATCACTGCGCCGTGGCCGATGGTCACATCCTCGCCGATGATCGTCGGGAAGCCCCCGGGGGTATACGGCCCATCATGGGTTACGTGGATGATCGCGCCATCCTGCAGGTTGCTGCGGGCGCCGATGCGGATGTGGTGAACGTCACCCCGGGCGACGGCGCCGGGCCAGACGGAGGCGTCGTCGCCGAGTTCGACGTCACCGATGACGGTGGCCGCGGGGTCGACATAGACCCGCGCGCCAAGGCGGGGAAGGATGCCCTTGAAGGGCCGGATCGAGGTAGGCATGGCGCGATTCTAGTCTGTCGCGCCATGCCCGCCGTGGGGCATTACATGAACGAGCCGCCCACGATGTGGCCGTCGGGGTCCATCTTCGGGAAGTAGCGGCTGTTGTTCTGGCGCATTTCCCGGGTGGTCATCATGTCCGGGGTGACCAGCATGACGTCCGGATAGGCCACGTGGAATTGCTCAGGGGTCGGCTTCGTGGCGATAAAGGCATCGAAAGCCTTCATGTCAGTGACGAAACCCGCCGTCGGCTTCGATGGGGCGGCTGGCGCGGTCTGGGGCGAAGTCTGGCATGCCACGAGGGCGGCGCCACCGAGCACGGCGGTGAAGAAGAGAATGGCGAGACGATGCATGGGAGGCTCCTTGCCTGATGGAGAGCTCCGATTATGACGCGGCGCGGTCCACCGGATCATGAACGCGGTCGCGTAGGGCGGTAGCGGTGCGGACCGCTACCGCCGGACCGCTTAGTTGAACCCGCCGCCGACGATACGACCGTACTCGTCGGTCTTCGCGTAGAAGCGGCTATTGTCATGGCGGTATTCCAGCGTCGTTGCCTGGCCCGGCATGATGATCGTGAGGCAGCTGAAATCGGCCTTCAGTTCGACCAGTGTCGGCTTGTGCTCCTCGACGTAGTTCACGAAGCCCGTCGGGTTGACGATGCCGCACCTGAGTGACGCCGATTGCTGCATGGCATGCGCGGCGCCGAGTGGCGCGAGGGCGAGTGCAGCGAGGGACAGGATGCGGGTAACGGTTTTCATATAAGGCTCCTTGCCTGGGGATGGTCCTGCACGTGGGCTTTTCCTACGCGCACTTGAACTATGACCACCCGAAACCCGCCGTTTCCTGAACCCGCCTAGCCGTTTCGCCGACGTATGGCGTCAGCCTTCGCCTCGTCTTCGGCCGTAACCACCCGTTGCTGGGCATCGAGCTTCGCGCCCAGGATGATCAGCGTGTAATTGGTCGGATCGTAGTCGCGCAGCAGCGCGATCTCCCGGCGCGCCTCTTCCAGCTCGCGACGATTGATCTGTCGTTCGATTTCCTGCGAGGCGAACGGAAGCGTTTCGCGCAAGGCGTCCTGCGCCGTCGCGTTCTTAGGATCGAGCTGGCTGACGCTGAGGTAGTACTCGTAGGCATTGTTGCCCTGCGGCGCCACCAGGCGGCCTTCCTTCGTCGCATCGCGCGCCAGGCCGAGAAGAATATCGATTTCCGGGGCCGACCCGGACGACGGGCTGGCATCGCCGCTCACCGTACCCGAGGCATCCGTGGATGACGCCGTCTGATGGCTGCGCAACGCAACGACACCGACGATAACCGCAAGCGCGGCCACACCGACGGCAATAGCTAGAACCGTGCGTCGGGGAAACGCCGCGGTGAGTGTCTGGGACATGGGGGGTGGTTCCGTGGCACACCCGCAACCAGGTCGTCCCCCTGTTGGACGACCCCAGCGGGCTTGTCATCTTGGCGGCGAAATGTTGCAGCGACGTTGCGGTCATCGGAAGGTCGCAAGAACTTGCCGTTGGCGCGCCTGCGTGCGTGATGGAATGACAGCGGACATGTTTTTTGCGTGACGCACCTCATTTAGACGGCCAAATGTGACTGCGGTCATGGTTCGTCGCGATACACAGGACTACGGTGGCGCGACTGATCGCCCTGAAGACGTGGCATTGAGGGGGGAAGCCTGGTGAAGGGAGCTCGGTGGGGATACAGCACTCACGCAAGGGAGTAATCACAATGTCACGCAGGTTCAAACCCTGGCTCGCATTCGCGAGCCTGACGGCAGGCTATGTCCTGTCGTTACCGTCCGCGGCGACCGATCTGCAGCAGGCGGCACGCGCACTGCAACCCGGCACTACCGCTCGCGTCACCACCACGGTGGAGAGCACATCCACCTTCGCACTTCCCGGCACCGCGCCGCGGAGCGCCATGGCCCGGTTCGATGCCGGAGCCATGTCGGCAGGCGACACCGTTAGCGGCATCACCCTGGTACTGAAACGCGACGACGACCATGAGAAGGCGTTCCGCTCGTACCTGTCGAGCCTCAACAACCCCGCATCGCCTGATTTTCATCATTGGCTGACCGCCACCCAGCTCGGCAATCGCTTCGGGCCGTCGGTGCAGGATGTGAAAACCGTGCAGCAGTGGCTGCGCTCGCAAGGCATGACGGTGTCGGGCATTTCCAGCGACCACATGCGCATCACGTTCTCCGGTCCTGCCAGCGCCGTGGCGAAGGCCTTCGGCACGCAGCTGCATCGCTACACGGTGGACGGCGAGAAGCATTTCGCCAACAGCACGCAGACGCGCATTCCCGCGTCACTTTCGCCGGTTATCCGCAGTGTGGCGCTGAATGACTTCTTCCCGAAGCCGCAGCACACGGCACCGATGCACAGCACGTTCGATCGCAAGCACGGCAAGTGGAGCACGGCCGACGCGGCGAAGCCCGCGTTCACCGTGCCACCGGGTACGAGCGATCCCAACATCACGTATGACATGGTCCCGGCCGATTTCAACCAGGTCTACAACGTGAAGTCGCTGTGGGACAGGCGCAACGCATTACGCGGCGCAGGTGAGACCGTCGTCGTACTGGAACGCACCAACGTTCAGGCGGACGACGTGACGCGCTTCCGCAACGCATTCCTGCCGGCCGATGCGAAAGGCAGCTTCAGCATTTTGCACCCGCTGGACGGCGGCGTCGCGTGCGCCGATCCGGGATTGAACGGCGACGAAGGCGAAGCTGCGCTCGACGCCGAATGGGCGGGCGCGGCAGCACCAGACGCGAATATCGTGCTGGCCTCGTGTGCCGACAGCGGCGCCACCTTTGGCCCGTTCATGGCAGCCGCGCGGTTGCTTGAAGGCGGTCCCGACGGCGCTCTCCCACCATCGGTCTGGAGCCTGAGCTACGGCGCGTGCGAGTCTGGCGACGCCAGCGATGCCTTTGTCGCCGATGCGATCTGGTCATCCGCCGCGGCGGAAGGTGTCACGGTGTTCGTCTCCACCGGCGACGGTGGTTCCACGCAGTGCGACCAGGGTGCCTTGTTCTGGTCGACCTCGGGTGCCGCAGTCAACGGGCTGGCGTCATCGCCCTCTTCGGTGGCGGTGGGTGGTACGGACTTCAACGACCGTGGCCAGCAGTCCACTTACTGGACCGCGACCAACCTGCCCTACTACCAGTCCGCGATCAGCTATATCCCGGAGATGACCTGGAACAACAGCTGCGCCAGCAGCCATCTCTACACGCTGCTCGGCTACAAGGACGGCATCACTGCGTGCAACGACAGCGTCGGACGCGGGCAGGATTTCCTTCAGGTCGGCGGCGGTGGCGGTGGTCCCAGCGGCGTATACGCACAGCCGGAAGAGCAGATCGGCCTGAACGGCTCGACCAATCACACCTCGCGAACCCTGCCGGATGTGTCGCTGTTCTCGGCGAACGGCATCTTCGGCCATGCGCTGGTGTTCTGCATGTCCGATGCGGACAACGGTGGCACGGCTTGCGATTTCAGCAATCCGGACAACGTGTTCGCCAACTCGGCAGGTGGCACCTCGTTCGCCGCACCCGCGATGGCCGGCGTGCAGACGTTGATCAACCAAGCCGCCGGTGACCGCAGCGGCAACGTGCTCCCCGCGTTCTATGGCATCGCCGCGCGCCAGTTCGGCACCGTCGGCTCGCCGAACACGAAGACGCTTACGGCATGCAACGCCAGCAACGGCGCGACGATCGGCACGGACTGCGTGTTCAACAACGTCACCGAAGGCGATATCGTCCAGCCCTGCGGTACCGGTACGCCCAATTGCGACACGGGCCACAAGCTCAACAACATCGTCGGCATCGTCGAGGGCGGCGATCCCACCACCAACGCGCTGGTGCCCGCATGGAAGAGCAATGTCGGCTACAGCATGGCGACCGGCCTCGGTACGATCAACGCGGCGAACCTGGTCGATGCGTTCCTCGGTTGGGGCGCACCCGCCAAACGCGGTTATGTCGCGTCGGCGGACTTCCTCTCACTCAACAACCTTTTCACCAACGACGGGTATAGCGACTTCGCCTATGTCGATCCCACCCAGGGCGTGCTCCATTCGGTGGCGATGAAAGGTGCCGTGAGCCTGTATGACGAAACCCAGGCGATCGATCCCAGCCTCAGCGTGGCCGCGTTCGGCGATCTCATCCCGGGCCTTGACGCACTCTCGCTGAAATCCGGCGAGATCGTCCTGCTCGGCGCCGACAACCAGGTCAATGTCTGGGTGTCGACGGGTACCGGCGGCTACTACACGTTCGTGGTGAACCATGCGGTCTCCGCCACGTGGAAGCTGCTCGGCGCCGGAGTCAACGACGCCAGTGGTACACAGAAGCTGGTGTGGTTCGACACGGCAACCTCGCAGATCGTCTGGTGGTCGCTGGATCTGGACCCGACCACGCAGAACGACATCATCGTCACCGCGGAATCCGCACCGATCGATGGCGTCGCCGGTGCCACGCCGACCCTTGCCGATGCCAACGGCGACGGCTACACGGACCTGGTCTGGACCCGCGCCGACAACACCTCGCTGGCGCTGTGGATCGCCGACCAGCAGGGCAACTTCGTTGCCCATGCCTTGCCGGATCGGCCGGCAGGCGCGACGCTTTACGGCGTCGGCGATATCGACGGCAATGGCACCACCGACCTGATCTGGACCGATACGGCCAATGCCCAGGTCAGTTGGTGGACGCTGGATAGCTTCCGGGTCATCGCGAAGAAGAGCCGTGCCATCCCGGCGGGTTACACACTGGCCAGCATCGGCGACTTCGACGGCGACGGCATGGCCGACCTGCTTTGGCGCAATGCCAACAACCGCGTGTTCGAGTGGCAGGGAACCGGTTCCGGCTTCACCTCGTTCAAGGTGGCCGATGCCTGGGGCACAGCCCTGGTACTGGCCAAACAGGACACCGTCCCGGCGAACCGCTTCCAGGGTAGCCGCCGCGTGGTCTCCGCGCCGTAAGGCATGACGACGGGCCGGCCATCGGGCCGGTCCGTCACTTTCCTGCACGGCCCTGCGGCCACGCTAGGTTTGGGCAAGCCATGCGCGCCCGGCCACGCTTGAATGGCCGCACTGCCCAGGAAAGGAATGCCCATGATCTTCGTCCTTGCCCTTCTCATCGGCGTCGTTGCCGGCCTCCGCGCGATGATGGCACCGGCTGCCGTGGCGTTCGCCGCCCGATTCGGTAGCCTTGCGCTCGCGGGAACCCCGCTTGCCTTCATGGGCTACGCATGGACGCCCTGGATCCTGGGCATTGCCGCACTCGGCGAACTCATCTCCGACCAATTGCCTTCGACGCCCAGCCGGAAGAGCCCGGTCCAGTTCGGAACGCGTGTCGTCACGGGTGCCCTTTCCGGCGCCTGCATCGGCGCCGCGCATGATGCCCTGGTCATCGGTCTGGTCGCCGGCGCCATCGGTGCCGTCCTTGGCACACTTGGTGGCTCGGCGATGCGCACGAAGATGGCCGCCGCGTTCCGCAGCGACCGTGCCGCCGCCATCGTCGAGGACGTCGTCGCGATCGCCCTCGCCGCGCTGGTCGTCTTCTTTGCCTGATTGTCGTTGCTGTGCCGCGGTCAGAACTTCGCGTTGACGTTCACGAAGTACTGGCGCGGCGCACCGGCCATCAAGGTCTGGTTGTAGCCATTCGGATCGGAAGCGACGTAGCCGTTCGTGCCCGTCGAGGCGAAGTAGCGCTTGTCGAGCAGGTTGGTCACGTTGAGGCCGATGCTCATCTCCTTCAGCACCGACAGATTGCCGATGTCATAGGCCAGTCCGGCATCGACCACCCAGTACGAGGGCACGGACGAGTCGTCGGTGTAAGTGATGTAACGACGACCCGTGTACTTGCCTTCGATGTTCGCGCGCCAGCCAGCGAGCTCGTAGCTCACCGAGCTGGAGAACATCGTCTTCGGTACGCCGACCACGTACTTGCCTGCCGTGTGTACGGTGCCAGCGTTCTGGTAGTCGTCCTGGTATTTGGAGTTGTTGTACGAGAACGAGTTGAGCCAGCTCAGGCCCTGCACCGGCTTCCACAGGAAAGCCACGTCAGCGCCGCGGCTCTTCACGTCGCCCACGTTGTTCAGCGACGCGGCGCACGTCACCACTGCCGGGCACGGCGTCGTCGCCAGCAGACGATTCTCGAAGCGCGTGTAGAACAGGCCCAGCGAGGCTTCGAAGGTTTCGCCGTGGGCACGATAACCGGTCTGCCAGGTCTGCGATTCCTCCGGCTTCAGGTGGTCCTTCGCTGCATCGAACGCCGCCTGCGACGTGCTGAACGGCGTGATGCCGAAGGCGGAGATGTTCTTCGCATACGAGGCGTAGATGTCCTGGTTGGCGTCGAGCTTGTAGTCGATGCCGGCCTGAGGCAGGAAGCCCTTCTTCGCACGCATCTGGCCCTGCGCGAATGCGGTGGTCGGCACGAGCGAGGTCGCATCGGTAGTCACGCGCAACGACTTCGCGCCGAAGTTGATCGTCAACTGGTCGTCGAGGAGGTGGATCGTGTCCTCGGCGTAACCCATGCGCGTCTTCGTCTCGTAATGCTGGAGGAAGGCTCGCAGGAACGGATCCTGGTCGTTGTAGACCGTGTACAGCGCCGTGTACTGGCCACTCAGCGTGAAGTAGTTGCGCTCCTGGTTGGTGTTCGAATCTTCGCCCCAGATGCCGACCTCGATGTCGTTGTTGCCGAGGCTGAACTTGAGCGCCGAGGTGATGCCGTAGCGATCCAGCCCGTAGTCGGTCGTACGCATCGAAATAGGCACGGTCGGCGAGGACGCCTGGTACGGCGTGGCCCACTGACCCTCACCGCGGTCGGCGTGGTAGTAACCCGTGGTATCGAGCGTGGCACCGCCGAGGTTGAACGAGCCCGACAGTCCGGTAAGCGTGTCACGACGAATGCCGCCGCCTGCGTAGTAGGTCGCGTCGCCCTTGCCATAGTCGGCGGGCAGTGCATTGAGCGAGGCCGGATACTGCCCCTTGCCGTTTAGCGCGTTGGCGATCTGCACAGCCGAATTCCAGTCCGGCTGCAGGTAGTCCCAATCCCAGCCCAGCGCACGCTGGCTGGTCAGGGACAGATCCATGTAGTCGTATTCCTTGCGCTTGCTGCTGTCGACAAAGAGGCTGATGCGATTGCCATCACCCCACTGGTACAGGGCTTTCAGGTTCGCCTGGTTCGACTTCTGGTCGCCGAAGCCCTTCCACTTGTCCGTGTCCGCGTTGGCGAACGAAACATACATGGAGAAGCCGTGGTAGTCGCCCGAATCGACGCGTGCGAAGGTGCGGTGCGTCGAATCCGAACCGAGCACCTGGTTCAGGCGCACGCCCGGCGTCATGTCCGGATCGGCCGAGTAGAACTGCACCGTGCCGCCGAGATTGGTGTTCGATGCGGTGCCCAGCGCACCTGCACCCTGGGCGAGTTCGACGGTAGCGAGGTTCTCGGTGGTGATGGCTCGCGTGACTTGCAGGCCGTCGGTGACGCCGTAACCCATCGTGCCTAACGGGATGCCGTCGAGCGTGAAGCCCAGGCGCGACTGGTCGAAACCATGCAGGGTGATCTGCGTCGACCACTCGTATGCGCCCCAGGGATCGGCGGACTGGAACTGCACGCCTGGCAGTTTATCGAGCGCCTTCAACGCGCTGGTACCCGGCGTCTGCTGTTTTGTGATCTCCTCGACGCCGATACTCTGGATCTGCCGTGTTTCGCCCGGCGCGATCACCGAGACGGCGTCGAGCTGCTTCGCGTCCTTGGTCGTCGCTGCGATATCCGCCGCAGGCGCGGCCTTGTCGTCGTCGGCGGCGTGGACGAAACCGGCGTGCAGCGACAGTGCAAGCGCGGTGGCGAGGGCGGTGCGACGGAGCGAAGCACGTGCGAACGTCATCGGGTCGATCCCCTGGAGGTGTAAAACCAGGGAGAGTCGCGGTTGCGCATGTATCGCGGTTTACTTGTAGATGACGGCTGGTTGACGGTGGTTCAAATCGTGATGACGTTGTCTTTGCCGGGTTTTTGTCCTAAGCGGTGGTTTCGTCCAATATGTTTTGGACTTCTGTACGTCCGTTAGCGCTGACGCAGCCCGAAACGCGCTACAGTTGAACGTCACTCGTCGGGCCGCCCCGTCATTATCGATTGGACCGCTATCACCACCGTTCTTTCCGTGTGTGTCGCGTGGTGGCGCGCTAGGGATTCGCCAACTGGTTCGCTGAAAAGGTCTGGTCATACCGTCAGCCTAGATTGAGACAAGAAGGAGCTTTCGATGAATGTCACTTTCCGTCTCGTATGGCCCACCGTCGCGCTACTGGCGCTGGCAGGCTGTGCCGCCGCGCCCGCAGAAGTCGCGTCCGCGCCGCCCGTCGCGCCGATCGCCGTGTCCTGCCAGACGGATACGATCACCGACCAGCCTTGCATCGCCATGGCTCGCAAACGCTGTAGCGCGCCCGCCGTGGATACGATCCGACTGGTGCTGGCGAAGCAGGTGCCGGCGGATGCGCAGGACACGCCGAAGACTGTCTATGAGTACCAGGCGACCTATGCGTGCCCGGCGCAACGTGTCGCCACGCTGCCTTGAGTCACGACGACCGTCAGTGGGTCGCTGTCGCCCGTTCCAGCCCGGTGATCCAGGCCAGGGCGTAATCCCGATCCGGTCCGCACATCTCCGCCTCGGGCCGCAGCCCGCCGCAAACCTTCGGCCGCTCCGGTCGACCGAAGATCGCGCAACGGTTGTCGTCGGTCAGCTGCACACAGCGCATGCCCGCCGGCTTGCCGTGGGGCATGCCGGGGATCGGTGAGCTGATGGAGGGCGCGATGCAGCAGGCACCGCAGCCCATGCGGCAAGACAACGACATGGTCATGGCCGGGTTCGCGTCAGAACCTCTGGCGCAGCAGGTTGTAAACGGGATCGGTATCCGGCCGCGTGCCGTGCCAGCGCTCGAACGCATCGGCGGCCTGTTCGACCAGCATGCCGAGGCCGTCGCGGAAGTAGCGCGTGCCGGCTGCGGTGGCCCAGCCCTTGAAGTCCGCCGCGGCGGCGCCGTAGCAGAGGTCGTAACAGGTGCTGTGGTCCTGCAGGATCGACATCGGCAAGTCAAACGTGCCACCGACGATGCCGATTGAGGTGGCGTTGACGACGAGGTCGAAGCACTTTCCCTTCAGGTCGTCCCAGTAGCGCGTGTGGCAACGGGCGGGCTCGCCGATGGCGTCGGCGAGCTCGTCGGCGCGTTCGGGGCTGCGGTTGACGATGGTGAGCGTCTGCACGCCCGCGTCCATCAGCGCCCAGGCCACGGCGCGTGCCGCGCCGCCGGCGCCGAGGAGCAGGGCGTCGTGACCACGCAGGTCCAGCGAATGGCGGTCGGTGATGTCACGGACGAAGCCGCTGCCATCGGTGTTGTGCGCCTGGAGCTTGCCGCCGACCAGCGGGGTGAGCGTGTTGGCCGCCCCGGCGCGAACGGCCGCTTCCGAGCGTTCCTGGGCCACTTCGAGCGCGGCGAGCTTATGCGGCATGGTCACGTTGGCGCCCAGACCGCCTTCGGCGAAGAAGCGATGGATGGCCGGCTCGAACTGGTCCGGCGCGGCATCGATGGTCTCGTAGCTCAGGCGGATGCCGAGTTGTTCGGCGAAGGCCTGGTGGATCTGCGGGGACAACGAATGCGCGATCGGATGACCGAACACGGCAAAACGGTGCGCTTCAGCGCTCATGGGTACTCCTGGATCGACGCCGGACCGAACCTGCCCGGTAGGTCAATTCTAACGCTGCCTACTGGTAACCGGGCTTGCCGACATCGTCGGAAGACTGCGGCACCCGGCGCATCTGTTCAACCGGGAAGCCTTGCTGGCGGGCGACCTCGAGCAGGCGCTGGTAAACGGCATCGTCCACGCTCCGGTCCTTCGACATGATCCACAGCAGCTTGCGCGACGGCAGGCCGACCATGCTGACGCGGTAGTCCTCGGACAGGGCGAGGATCATGTAGTCGGAGCGGAACGGCCACAGCAGTTGTACCTTCCAGCGGCTGGCGTCGTTGGGGTCGGGCAGCCACGCCTTGCCGTGCCAGGTCTTCGCGGGCTGATCGAAGCCTTTGCGGTAGTGGTAGACGTTGTCGATCTGGCCGTCGGGGCGCAGCGTGTACTCGTCCGCCGTGGCCACCTTGCCTCGCTCGGCGAAGTTGGGAATGTTGCCCATGACGTACCAGGTGCCCATGTACCGGGGCAGGTCCACCTGACCCACTGTTTTCAGGGGGGCGTCGGCAGCGCAGCCGGCGGTCGCCATGCCAGCGGCGAGGAGGAAACCCAGCGGGAGTCGATTCATGAGCCCAGCCTGGGGGGCCGGGCATCAAGGAGGGGTCAACGGGTCGCGATCCCTGAGACGGGGGGTACCTAGCCTGAGCTCCAACGATGCCCCTCCCGGAGTTACGCCATGAACGACACGCTCTCGCCCCGCCGCATTCGCGCCCTGATCGCCCTGGCCTGGCTTGCAGTGGGCACCTTGCTCCTGCTGTTGACGCCGCTTTCGGCGCATAGCGAAGCGCTCGGTTGGACGCCGGCGTTCTGGTTGATGCTGGCACCGGCCAGCGTGCTGGTGGCGATGAAGCCGGGGCTGCCGTTGTCGCTGCTGGCCACCCTGTTCCGCCGCTGAGGTGGTGGGCCAGCCTCCGCGAATCGGCCATTGTGGGAGCCGATTAATCGGCGAATGTGGGAGCCGATTGATCGGCGAATGTGGGAGCCGATTAATCGGCGATCCCGCGGCAGCGGGCCACGTCGAGGCAAGCACCCATCGCCGCTGAAGCGGCTCCCACATTGAGGCGGCTCTCACATTGAGAGCTGCTCCCACAGTGAGGCGGCTCCCACAAGGGGCAAACAACCCAACGTCAGGTTTTTATGCCGAGGCGCTTGAGTTCGAGGCGACGCAGGAACTCCTGCATGATGCGCAGGTAGAGGTCCTCGCCGAGGTAGCCGTCCTCGACGCCGGCATCGATCGACGGATTGTCGTTGACCTCGATCACCACGGACTTGTCGCCGACCTGCTTGAGGTCGACGCCGTAGAGACTGTCACCGATGGTCTGTGTCGCCTTCAGCGCCAGCTTGACGATGTCTGTGGGTGCCTCGCGCACCGGCACCGTGCGGAAGCCACCGGACTTGGCCGTGCCCTTGGCACCATGGTTGTAGATCTGCCAGTGCCCGCGCGACATGTAGTACTGGCAGGCATAGAGCGGCTCGTGGTTGAGCACGCCGATACGCCAGTCGAACTCGGTGTAGAGGTATTCCTGCGCAATGAGCAACGCGCTGTGCGAGAACAGTTCGGCGGCCGCCTTCTCCAGCGCTTCGCGCGTTTCCACCTTGACCACACCCCGCGAGAACGACCCGTCCGGAATCTTCAGCACGATGGGCAGGCCGAGACGGTCGGGGAGTTCGCGCACGCGCCTGGCGTCGTCGCGATAGATGATCTCGGTGATCGGCGTGGCGAGCTTGCGCGCGACCATCAGGTCGTTAAGGAAGATCTTGTTCGTGCAACGCAGGATCGATGTCGGATCATCCATCACCACCATGCCTTCCTTCTCCGCACGGTGGGCGAAGCGGTAGGTGTGGTTGTCGCTGGCCGTGGTTTCCCGGATGAACAGGCCGTCGTATTCGGCAAGGCGCTGGTAGTCGTTCTTGCCGATCGGATCGACCTCGATGCCCAGGTGCTTGCCGGCTTCGATGAAGTGCTTCAGCGCCTTCTTGTTCGAAGGGGGCATGCTCTCGTTCGGGTCGACCAGCATGGCGATGTCGTAGCGGAAGCGGCGACGCGCCTTGGGCTTGCGCCAGAGCTTCCTGGAAAACTTGTCCAGCGCCTGGGCGAAGGCGTCTTCCTGGGCGTCGTCCAGCGTGTGCAGGCCCACGGGTTTGATCGACGAGACCTGCCACACGCGTTCGCGCTCGAATTCGATGCGCATCAGCGGGCAGGGGAACATCTCGAAGATCTGCCTCGCAAGATCCTGCAGGTCTTCGTAGGCGGTCTCGCCAAAGTAGACCAGCACGCCGAAGTCGGTGGTGTCGCGACCACCGGCCGGGAGGAAGTTGGCCAGCTTCTGGTTGAGGTCGTCGATATCCAGGCCGTAAAGGGAACGACGGCGCAGGTCGTTCACCGTGCGCACCGACGGAATGACTTTGTGCCCACGCGCTTCCGCCAGCAAGGACACGTAGTAGCCGGTGCCCAGGTACTTGTAGCTGCGGCAGAGATTGATGACGTGCGTGCGCTCGTCGTCGCCACCGACCGGCTCACGGAGGTAGTCCATGGCGCTGACGACATCGGCGGATGGGTAGTACGAGCCCCAGTCCGAGGCTTTTTCCACGACGATGACGAGCCGGCTCATGAGACCTCGACAGACGACGAATACCTGCACTGCGACCCCACATGGAGTCGTTCGTTTCGTCGGTGGCGCAGTGTGGTCCTCCCGTGCCGCGACGCACAAGCGCCAGCGATGAAGCCTGTTTAAACGAATTCATGAAAAAGTCATTGATCGGCCCGGGCACGAGGTCTACAGTGCCGCGCTTGCCGATCCTCCCCGTCCGGCTCCGCAGCCGTCATCCCCTCGCGCCGGAGTTCCCAAAGCGCATGCGTCCACCCCCGGTAACCGCTGCGGTTCGCGTTCGTCGCGCCGAGGTCAGCGATCTCGACGATCTGGTCGCCCTCGAGGAATCGAGCTTCGCGCAGGATCGGCTCAGCCGTGCCCAGTACCGCAAGCACCTGGACAGCGAGAGCGCCCTGGTGCTCGTTGCCAGTGCGAACCATCGTCGCTTCCTCGGCACCGCCGTGGTCTTCTTCCGCAAGGGCAGTACGGTCGCCCGTCTGTATTCCCTCGCCACCACGCCGCAGGCCCAGGGCAAGGGCGTGGGATCGGCGCTGATCGAGACCTCGGAGGACACGGCCCGTTCGCGCGGCTGCCGCGCGCTCCGGCTCGAAGTGCGCAAGGACAACGCCGTGGCCATCCGCCTGTACGAACGCCTTGGCTACCGAAGCATCGGTGAGTACGTGCGCTACTACGCCGATGGCGCCGACGCCCTGCGCTTCGAGAAGCCGCTCTGAGCACCGCGGAGCTATACTGGCCGCCGTTTACGGGGAATCGCCCATGCGCCGACTGATCCTGCCGTTCGCCATCGCCGTTGCCGTCTCCGCCGCGCTTTCCGGTTGCGGCCAGAAGGGTGACCTGTTCCTGCCTCCGCCGCCCGCGGCAGGCACGACGGCCAACCCGCAAGGCGCGCATCCGGCCAGTGCCTCGACAGTCGACGGCCCCGCAAAGGCCAGCAGCACCATCACCCCGTTCAACTCCGTTATCCACCAGTAACGACGATGCCGAACCGCTTCACCAAGATGCATGGGATCGGCAACGACTTCGTCATCGTGGACTGGCGCGAGGACGCGGGGCGAACGCCCAACGCGGCCCGCATCGCCGCGCTGGGCGATCGCCACACCGGCGTCGGCTTCGACCAGCTGATCAGCATCGAACCCGCGCGCGATCCCTCCTGCGAGTTCTACTACGGCATCTGGAATGCGGATGGCTCGCCTTCGGGCCAGTGCGGCAATGGCGTCCGCTGCGTCGCCGCGTGGCTCTTCCGCGATGGCGTGATCGAGCGCGACACCGACGTGCGCCTGGAAAGTCCCTCGGGCCCGGTCACGGTGCGCGTCCTCGACGAAGGCCACGTGGTGGTCGACATGGGCGAACCGGATTTCGATCCGGCATCGCTTCCTTTCAGTGCGCCACTGCTGGCCGCCACCTACACGCTCGAGGTGGCCGGCGAGCGGATTTCCTTTGGCGCCGTGTCGATGGGCAACCCGCACGCGGTGGTCTTCGACGACGACCTCGCCGATCCACGGATCGATCTGCTCGGCCCGACACTCACGGCGCACCCGGCCTTCCCGGAGGGCGTGAACGTCGGCTTTGCCCAGCGCCTTGGGCCCGATCGCATCCGCCTGCGCGTGCATGAACGCGGCAGTGGCTGGACCCGCGCCTGCGGGACCGGTGCCTGCGCGGCGGCGGCGGTGGCCCAGTCACTGGGCATGGCCGCGCCCGTCGTCACCGTGGAACTCCCCGGCGGCAGCCTCACCATCGAATGGCACGGCCCTGGCCACACGCTGTGGATGACCGGCCCGGCCGCCTTTGTTTTTGAAGGCGAAGTGTGACGTTCGCACGCGAACGGGGCACACTGCCTGTAAATAGGAACCCAACCCCATGACCGACACCGCGATCGACGGCGACATCAAGCCAGCCACCGTGGCGTCCTACCTGCGCCGACATCCGGACTTCCTCGCCGACTACCCGGAACTCGCCAACGCACTCACCCTGCCCAGCAGCAACGGTCCCGCGGCGTCGCTTGCCGTGCATCAGCTGCGCGGGCTGCGCGACAAGAACGCCGAGCTCGAAACACGGCTGAAGGAACTGGCGTCGATCGCCGGCGACAACGAGAAGCTGATGCGCCGCGTCCACGGGCTGATGCTGGCCCTGCTCAGCGCCAAGGACATCGAGGAGACCGTGCGCAGCGTGGTCCGTCGCCTCACCGATGATTTCCAGTCCGAGTCCATTCGCCTGGTGTTCTTCGGCGACCTGTCGGGCCTGCCCGACGAGCCCTGGCTACTTCGGGAGCCACGCGGCAGCTCGGGCCTGCCTGAGTTCGCTTCATTCCTGGAGCACGCCGACCCTGTCGCCGGCCGCCTCGCGCCCGACAAGCTGCACCGCCTGTTCGGCACCGAGGCCCCGGACGTCCGTTCGGCCGCGTTGATGCGCGTCGGTCCGGATGCCTTGCTGGCTATCGGTAGCGCCGACGCCGACCGCTTCCATCCGGGCATGGGCACCCTGTTCCTGGACATGATTTCGACCACCGTCGGCTCGGCGATCGAACGGGCGCGGAAGGCGGCGTGAGCCCGCGCGAGGCCGTCGAGGCCTTCCTTCGGCATTTTTCCGCCGAGCGCGCGCCATCGGTCCACACCCTGGCGGCCTACCGCCGCGACCTCGAGAAGCTGCTTCGTTTCATGGAAACCGAGGGACTGGCGAGCTTCGACGCGCTCAGTCCCGATCGCCTGCGCGGCATGATTGCCCGCGAGCATCGTGCAGGCCTGCAGCCCAATAGCATCCAGCGTCTGCTTTCCGCCTGTCGCACGCTATTCCGTTACCTCACGCGGGAGGGCCGGTTGGCCCACGATCCGGCCGCCGCCGTCCGTGGGCCCAAGGTGCGCCGCAAGCTGCCGCAGGTGTTGGACGCCGACGAAGCCAAGGAGCTGGTCGAAACCAATCTCGGTGGCACGCTGGCGCCGCGGGACTCGGCCATGATGGAGCTGTTCTATTCGAGTGGCCTGCGCTTGTCCGAGCTCACCGGCCTGCGCTGGGGCGATCTCGATCTCGAAGACGGCCAGGTGCGTGTGCTCGGCAAGGGCAGCAAGACACGCATCCTGCCGGTGGGCCGGTTTGCCATCACCGCGCTGAAAGGTCTCGCCGCCTTGGGCGGTGCCGGTCCGGAGCAACCGGTGTTCAAGGGCCGGGGTGGGGCACCCATCAGCGCCCGCGCCGTCCAGATGCGGTTGGCCAAGCTTTCCAGCGGGCAGACCAAGCGAGTGCACCCGCACATGCTCCGGCACACCTTCGCCAGCCACATGCTGGAGTCGTCCGGGGATCTGCGCTCGGTGCAGGAACTACTCGGCCACGCCGACATCGCCACCACCCAGATCTACACCCACCTCGATTTCCAGCATTTAGCAAAGGTCTACGACGCCGCGCATCCCCGCGCGAAGCGCAAATAAGACATGTAGGAGCCGATTCATCGGCGAATGGCAGATAAACCCGCGGCGCAGCCGCGACCTCAGGGTTGCTTGCCTCAGTTCCCACCGGAGGAAGAGCTCGCCGATGAATCGGCTCCTACAGGGGGTGGCCGGTAGGGGTGACCGGTAGGGGGTGGCCGGGTTCAGGCTTGCGACGACCACCCCCGGCCCCCACGTCTAGCGACTCCCCAAAGGAACTCGCTATGGAACCGATGCACGCTACGACCATCGTCTGCGTCCGCCGGGGCGACAAGGTCGTCATCGGCAGCGATGGCCAGGTCACCCTTGGCAATACCGTGATGAAGGCCAACGCCCGCAAGGTGCGCCGCCTCGGCAAGGGCGACGTCCTGGCCGGGTTCGCTGGCGCCACGGCGGATGCCTTCACCCTGTTCGAGCTTTTCGAAGAGAAACTGGTCAAGCACGGCGGCAATCTCACCCGCGCCGCGGTGGAAATGGCCAAGGAATGGCGCACCGACCGCCGCCTGGGCCGGCTCGAAGCCATGCTGGCCGTGGCCGACAAGGAAGCCTCGCTACTTATCTCGGGCAATGGCGATGTGCTCGAACCCGATCACGGCCTGATCGCGATCGGCTCCGGGGGTCCGTACGCGCAGTCCGCCGCGTTGGCGTTGATGGAAAACACCGAGCTCGATGCCCGCACGATCGTAGAGAAATCACTGAAGATCGCCGGCGATATCTGCATTTACACCAACCACAACACTTCCATCGAGGAGCTCTGAGCCGATGTCCGAACTCACTCCCCGCGAGATCGTCAACGAACTCGACCGTTACATCATCGGCCAGCAGGACGCCAAACGCGCCGTGGCCATCGCGCTGCGTAACCGCTGGCGCCGCATGCAGCTGGAACCGGGCATGCGCGAAGAGGTGACGCCGAAGAACATCCTGATGATCGGCCCGACCGGCGTCGGCAAGACCGAAATCGCCCGTCGCCTGGCCACCCTGGCCAACGCACCCTTCGTGAAGGTCGAAGCGACCAAGTTCACCGAAGTGGGCTATGTCGGCAAGGACGTGGAGTCGATCATCCGCGATCTTGTCGACGTCTCGTACAAGCTGGTGCGCGACCAGGCCAAGGGCCGGGTGCGTAGCCAGGCTGAGGACGCCGCCGAAGACCGCCTGCTCGATGCGCTGCTTCCGCGCCGCCAACAGGCCACTGGCTGGGACGATACAGGCGCACAGACCCCCGCCATCGATAGCGACACCCGGCAGAAGCTGCGCAAGCAGCTGCGCGAAGGCGCGCTGGACGATCGCGAGATCGAACTGGACTTCGCCACCAACGTCGGCGTCGAGATCATGACCCCGCCCGGCATGGAGGAAATGAGCCAGCAGCTGGGCAAGATGTTCCAGAACCTGGGCGGCTCGAAGTCGCAGAAGCGCAAAATGACGATCCGTCAGGCGCGCCCGCTCCTGATCGAGGAAGAGGCCGGCAAGCTGCTCAACGACGACGAGCTGCGCGGCCGTGCGGTGGACCTCGCCGAGCAGAACGGCATCGTCTTCATCGACGAGATCGACAAGGTGGCCCAGCGTTCCGAATGGGGCGGCGCAGGCGTAAGCCGCGAAGGCGTCCAGCGCGACCTGCTGCCGCTGGTGGAAGGCTCCACCGTGTCGACGAAGTACGGCGCGATCAAGACGGACCACATCCTGTTCATCGCCTCGGGCGCGTTCTCCCTGGCCAAGCCGTCGGATCTGATTCCCGAGCTGCAGGGTCGACTGCCGATCCGGGTGGAGCTTTCCGCCCTGTCGGTCGACGACTTCAAGCGCATCCTCCGCGAGCCGCACAACGCCCTGACCAAGCAATATGTTGCGCTGCTCAATACCGAGGGCGTCACCCTGGAGTTCACCGAGTCCGGGATCGACCGCCTCGCCGAGGTAGCGTTTCAGGTCAACGAGCGCACCGAAAACATCGGAGCCCGCCGCCTGCATACGGTGATGGAGCGCCTGCTGGAACGCATTTCCTTCGAAGCAGCCGACAAATCCGGCGAAAAGCATGCGATCGACGCCGAATATGTCGACAAAACGCTGTCTTCTCTCGTCAAGGACGAGGATCTGAGCCGTTACATCCTCTGAACAATGAGGGGTCCCCCCTCTGGTAAACTATTGACGTATATGGGCAAGGTTATTCAACTCAAAACCAACGGCCAGCGTGCGAGCCTGCGTGAAGCGCAGGACAGTCAGCAGCTGGTACGTCTGTGGCGCGACGAACTCGAACACGGCAGCTTTTGCGGCTACGTGGGCGGAGTCGGTCGCGAATTTTTCCTTCTGTGGGTCATCGGCGACGGCGTGAGCTATGACGGCATGTACATCATGCGGCATCGCGACATCTCCGAATTCGAAGCCCCCGACAAGCACAGCAGCTTCCTCGAGAAGGCGCTCGCGCTGAAGGGCATTCGCCCGACGCCGCCGGCGGACTTCCCGCTGGACGACATCCAGCAGGTGGTCAAGGCCGCCGCTGCGCACGCGCCTGTGATCGGCGTGCATGTCGACAGCGAGGACGAAGCCGAGGTCTGCTACATCGGCCGGCTGGTCAGCGTGGAGGAAGAAGGCTTCAACATGCAGGAAATCACCCCCGATGCGGAATGGCTGAACGAGCCGTCGTTCTTCTCCTGGGACGAGATCTCCACCATCAGCATGGAAGACGCCTACGCCACCTCCCTGCTTGCCGTGGCCGGCGACCCGCCGCCGCTCGAACAGGGCGACACCGGCGGCGGTTTCGGCAGCGCGCATTGATCCGCTTTTTGTAGGAGCCGCTTCAGCGGCGATGGGTGCTCGCTATCAATCCGGGCGCCCGTCTCCGCAGGGATCGCCGATGAATCGGCTCCTACCGAGCAAAGGCACGAGCTTCGCCGATGAATCGGCTCCTACAAGGAGCCTTCCCCAGAAATATTCTTGCAGCACCACCAAGGCCACCGGCCCATGTCCCGCCCGCGCCCCCTCGATATCGTCCTGCATTCGGCCTCGCGCATCCTCGAGGTCAGTTTCGACAACGACGAACGGTTCCGACTTCCCTGTGAATACCTCCGGGTGAACTCGCCCAGCGCCGAAGTGCAGGGCCACGGCCCGGGACAGAAGGTGCTGGTGGCCGGCAAACGCAACGTCGGCATCACCGCACTCGAGCCCACCGGCCACTACGGCGTACTGATTCGCTTCGACGACGGCCACGCGAGCGGCATCTTCGGCTGGGACACGCTGTACGACCTCGGCCGGGCCTACGACACGGCATGGCCCGCCTATCTCGCGGAACTCGAGGCCAAGGGTCTCTCCCGGTAATGGAAAGCACGCGCATGAAAGCATCCTGCGCGTGCAAGGCGTATATTTGCGCGCCATCCCCATCACACCGGCGAACAACGGACGTTCCGAAGTCATCACCGCGGAGCTACAAGGCATGACGCGAATCGTCGTCGTCGGAAGCATCAATATGGATCTGGTCACGCTTGCGCCGCGCTTTGCCGGCCCGGGTGAAACACTGACCGGTGACCGCTTCCTCACTGTTCCTGGTGGCAAGGGTGCGAACCAGGCGGTCGCCGCTTCGCGCCTCGGCGCCTCGGTGTCGATGGTCGGCTGCATCGGCGACGATGCCTTCGGCCAGCAGCTCTACGACGGCCTGGTTTCCGAAGGCGTCGACGTGACGCACGTGCGCCGGGTTGACGGGGTCGGCAGCGGCACGGCGTCCATCACGGTCGCCGGCGGCGAGAACAGCATCGTCGTGGTGCCGGCCGCCAACGGCCGCGTGACTCCCGCCCAGGTCGAAGCCGCCCGCGGCATCATTCGCGGCGCCGACGCGGTGCTGGTCCAGTTGGAAATTCCCCTCGATGCGGTCGACGCCACGCTGCGCATCGCGCAGGACGAGGGCGTTCCCGTCATTCTCAATCCCGCCCCCGCGCAGTTGCTCCCCGTCGAGTGGTTGTCGCGCGTGCGCTTCCTCACGCCGAACCAGCATGAGCTCGCGACCGTACTGGGCGCGCAAGGCGAGTCCGATTTCCGCGAACTCATGCGTCGCGCTCCCTGCCCGGTCGTGCTGACCCGCGGCGAGGACGGCGCGTGGTTCCGCGACAAGGATGAAGAGCCGCGCCACCAGAGCGGTTTCAAGGTCGACGCGGTGGACAGCACCGGCGCCGGTGACACTTTCAATGCCGCTCTCGCGGTGTACCTCGCCGAAGGCCTCGACGTGGCGGTGCGCAAGGCTTGCGCCACCGCTGCGATCGCCGTCTCGCGCCTGGGCGCCCAGGGCGGCATGCCGCGTGCCGACGAGGTCACGGCATTCCTGGAGACACATCAATGAAGCGCAGCGGCCTGCTCCATGCGGAACTCAACCGCGTGATCGCCGCGATGGGCCATACCGACACGCTGGTCATCGGCGATGTCGGCCTGCCGGTTCCACGCGGGGTTCCCTGCATCGATCTGGCGGTACTGCCCGGCATGCCCGATTTCGCCACGGTATTCGAAGCGGTCTATGCCGAGCTCGCCGTCGAGAGCGTGACGGTCGCCAGCGAGATCCATGCGCGCAATCCGGCGCTGGTGAAGCTCGCCGCGCGACTGGGCAAGGACGGCCTGGCCGTGAACGAGGTCTCGCATGAAGACCTCAAGAAGCTAAGTGCACGCGCCGTCGCCGTGGTGCGTACCGGCGAAACCTCGCCGTATGCCAATGTGATCCTGCACGCGGGCGTGACCTTCTGATGGCCACGCCGCTGGTCAGCATGCACGACATCCACAAGGCCTTCGGCCCGGTGAAGGTGCTCGAAGGCGTGGACTTCGAGCTGATCGCGGGCGAAGTGCACGCCCTGATGGGTGAGAACGGCGCGGGCAAATCCACCCTGATGAAGATCCTCACCGGGATCTACGCGCCGGACTCCGGCACGATCCAGGTGGATGGAAAGCCCGTCTCGATCACCACACCAGCCGACGCCGAGAAGTACGGCATCGCGATCATCCATCAGGAACTCAACCTGATTCCGGCGCTCAGTGTCGCGGACAACCTGTTCCTCGGTCGCGAGATCCAGCGCTTCGGCCTGCTCGATCGCAAGGCGATGGTGAAGAAGGCGATGGAATGGCTCGCCCAGGTCGGCATGGAGAAGCTCGATCCGGATACCCTCGTCGAGCGCCTGTCGGTCGGCACACAGCAGATGGTCGAGATTGCTCGCGCTCTCGGCCAGAACGCGCGCGTGCTGATCATGGACGAGCCCACCGCGGCGCTGACCGAACACGAGACGACGACGCTGTTCAAGTTGATCCGCGCGCTTCGCGAGAAGGGCACCGGCATCGTCTACGTCTCGCATCGCATGGAAGAGATCTTCGCGCTCTGCGATCGCATCTCGGTCCTGCGCGACGGCAAGTTCGTCGGCACGCGCCCCGTGCCGGGGCTGGCCTTCGACGAAGTGGTGAAGATGATGGTCGGTCGCACGCTCGAAGCGCGCTTCCCGGCCCGCACCTCCACGCCGGGCAAGGTTCGCCTGCAGGTGGAACACATCAGCGGCGGCATGGTGAAGGACGTGAGCTTCGACCTGCGTTCGGGTGAAGTACTCGGCGTCTCCGGCCTGCTGGGCGCGGGACGTACCGAACTCGCGCGACTGCTGTTCGGCCTGGACAAACCGTCGGAGGGCCGCGTGCTGCTCGACGGCGAGGTGGTCACGGCGACCAACCCCAACCAGGCCATCCATGCCGGCTTCGGTTTCCTCACCGAGGACCGCAAGGCGCAGGGCCTGGTGCTCGACCTCAGCCTGCGCGAGAACGTCAGCCTGCCGCGCGTACCTGCGCATATCGGCCTGGTCGATCGCCGTGGTGAGAAGACACAGACCCGCGGCCTGATCGAGGCGCTGAAGATTCGCACGCGCGACATGGAGCTCAACGTGAGCGCGCTTTCGGGCGGCAACCAGCAAAAGGTCGTGCTGGCCAAGTGGCTGGCACTGAAACCGCGCGTGCTCATCCTCGACGAGCCAACGCGTGGCGTCGACGTCGGCGGCAAGGCCGAGATCTATCACATCATCAATCAACTCGCGGAGCAGGGCGTGGCCATTCTCATGATCTCCTCGGAACTGCCGGAGGTGCTCGCCATGAGCGATCGCATCCTGGTCATGCACGAGGGCCATGCAACGGCCCTGCTCGAAGCCCACGGTGCCACCCAGGAAACCGTGATGACTGCCGCGACCGGAGGCCACTGACATGACGCTTCAACTCAACTGGAGCCAGGCCAAGACGCTGTTCCAGCGCCTTGGCTCGGTAATCGGCCTGCTCCTGCTTTTCATCGTGCTGTCGGTGCTGAGTCCGGACTTCCTCACCACGGGCAACCTGCTCACCGTGCTGCGTCAGGTCTCGATCAACGCGCTGATCGCGTTCGGCATGACCTTCGTGATTCTCTCCGGCGGCATCGACCTTTCCGTCGGCGCGATCCTCGCCTTTACCGGCGCGATCACCGCGAGCCTCATGGCTGCCGGCCACGGCATGGTGCTTTCGGTGGGCGCAGGTCTCGCGCTCGGCGCCGTGCTTGGCATGGTCAACGGTGCGCTGGTTTCATGGGGCAGGGTGGCGCCTTTCATCGCGACACTCGGCACCGTCACGCTGCTGCGCGGTCTCACGCTGGCGTACACGCAGGGCAGCCCGATCCCGGTCACCAACCCCGGCTTCGCCATGCTCGGCGGAGGCTATATCGCCAACCTGATCCCCCTGCCCGTGATCTGGATGGCCGTCGCCTTCATCCTCTGCGGCTTCCTGCTGCGTGGCACGGTGTTCGGCCGCCACGTGGTGGCAATCGGCGGTAACGAAGAGGCGGCGCGTCTGTCCGGTGTACGCATTTCGCCGATGAAGCTCGCCATCTACGGTCTTTCCGGCCTTCTCTCCGCATTCGCAGGCGTTGTGCTTACCTCGCGGCTGTATTCGGCGCAGGCGACGGCCGGTGCAGGCTACGAGCTGGACGCGATCGCCGCGGTGGTGCTCGGTGGTACCAGCCTGGCCGGTGGCCGCGGCTGGCTCTTCGGCACCCTGATCGGCGCCTTGCTGATCGGCTTCCTGAACAATGGTCTCAACCTGCTCGGCGTAAGCTCTTTCTACCAGCAGGTGGTGAAGGGCATCGTCATCCTGATCGCCGTCCTGCTCGACAGGCGGCAGTAAAAACAAAATGAGGGAATCTCACCATGCGTAAACTCACCTTCCTCGCCGCCGCAGCGGCAACGCTGCTCGCGGCCTGCTCGCAGCAGGGCCCCGGCGAATCCACGCCGGCGGCTTCGTCGACGGCTGGCGGCGCCGCCGCGTCCGGTACGCCGGTGATCGGCCTTGCGCTGTCGACGCAGAACAACCCGTTCTTCGTCGAACTGAAGGACGGCGCCACGAAGGCCGCCAAGGACGCCGGCGTGCAGCTGGTGGTGGTCGACGCGCAGGACGATCCGGCTCGCCAGATCTCCAGCGTTGAAGATCTCATCCAGAAGCGTGTCTCGGTCATCCTGCTCAACCCGACCGACTCCTCGGCCCTGGCCGGCGCCGTGCAGTCCGCGCAGCGCGCGAATATTCCGGTGATCACGCTGGACCGCGGTGTCGACGGTGCCGAAGTCGCTTCGCACATCGCCTCCGACAACATTGCCGGCGGCAAGATGGCGGCCGATTTCCTCGCCAAGCAGCTCAACGGCAAGGGCAACATCATCGAACTGCAGGGCGTGGCCGGTACTTCGGCCGCACGTGAGCGCGGCAAGGGCTTCGACGATGAGATCGCTACGACCGGCATGAAGGTCGTTGCGCAGCAGCCGGCGAACTTCGATCGCGCGCAGGGCCTCTCGGTGAGCGAGAACCTGCTCCAGGGCAACACCGACGTCCAGGCGATCTTCGCCCAGAACGACGAAATGGCCCTCGGTGCGGTGCAGGCACTGGCCGGCAAGAACAAGAAGATCCTGGTCGTCGGCTTCGACGGTACGCCGGACGGCAAGACCGCCGTGCAGAGCGGCGCCATGGCTGCCACCGTCGCCCAGCAGCCGGAAGAGATCGGCAAGCTCGGCGTCGAGACGGCGAAGAAGCTGATCGACAAGCAGCCGGTCGAGAAGTCGATCGCCGTGCCGCTGAAGCTCCTCACGAAGGAATAAGCGTCGCTTAGCGATGTGATGTCGTAACTAAGAAAGGCCGGGCCATCTCACGATGCCCGGCCTTTTTTTGTTTCTTGTGGGAGCCGATTCATCGGCGATGCCTAACCGTGTCGCAAGCACCCATCGCCGATGAATCGGCTCCTACAAGAGCAGGGCATGCGGGGTGTCGCTAGTCGGAAGGACCGGGTGCGATGACTTCGCGTTGGCCGTTGATGCCCATCGATGACACCAGTCCCGCAGCCTCCATCGCTTCGACCAGCCGCGCCGCACGGTTGTAGCCGATGCGGAACTGACGCTGCACGAACGAGATGGACGCGCGACGCGAACGCAACACGAACGCCGCCGCTTCGTCGTAGAGCGGGTCGAGCTCGGCGTCGACGCCTTCTTCGCCCGGCTCGCCGTCGACCGCGTCATTCGGCGGACCGGCAAGGATTTCATCTTTGTAATCCGGCTCACCGAACTGCTTCAGCCACGCGACGATGCGATGCACTTCCTCGTCGGCCACGAACGCACCGTGGATGCGCTGCGGATAGCCCGTGCCCGGCGGCAGGAACAGCATGTCGCCCTGGCCGAGCAGGCTCTCCGCACCCATCTGATCGAGGATGGTGCGTGAGTCGATTTTGGAAGAAACCTGGAAGGCCACGCGCGTGGGGATGTTCGCCTTGATCAGGCCGGTGATCACGTCGACCGATGGACGCTGCGTCGCAAGGATCAAATGGATGCCCGCAGCGCGAGCCTTCTGTGCCAGCCGTGCGATCAGCTCTTCGATCTTCTTGCCGGCAACCATCATCAGGTCCGCCAGCTCGTCGATGATCACGACGATCATCGGCAAGGTGTCCAGATGCTCCGGCACTTCCGGATGCGCGGGAAACGGATTGAACAGCGGCTTGCCCGCCGCACGCGCTTCGCGCACCTTCTGGTTGAAGCCGGCAAGATTGCGCACGCGCAGGTCCGACATCACACGGTACCGGTTTTCCATCTCGGCCACGCACCAGTTCAGCGCGTTGGCGGCGAGCTTCATGTCGGTGACCACGGGCGCCAGCAGATGCGGAATACCTTCGTAGACCGAGAGTTCCAGCATCTTCGGATCGATCATGATCATGCGGACGTCTTCAGGCGTGGCCTTGTAGAGCATCGACAGGATCATCGCGTTGACCGCGACTGACTTGCCCGAACCGGTGGTGCCGGCGACAAGCATGTGCGGCGCCTTGGCCAGGTCGGCCACCACGGGCTCGCCGGTGATGCCCTTGCCCATGGCGAGCGTCAGTAACGAATCGGACTCGCGGTACTCGGCGGAGTCGAGGATCTCGGACAGCGCGATCATCTGGCGCTGCTCGTTCGGCAGCTCCAGGCCCATGCAGGTCTTGCCCGGAATGGTCTCGACCACGCGGATGGTGGTGCGTCCGAGACCGCGCGCGAGGTCTTTCATCAGCGCGACGATCTGGTTACCGCGAACACCAACGGCAGGTTCCACTTCGTAGCGGGTGATCACCGGACCCGCTGAAGCGCCGACCACCTGCACCGGCACCTTGAACTCGCGCAGGCGTTGTTCGATCAGCTCACCGGTGTCGCGCAGATCCTGTTCGGAAATGGCGAGCGCGGCATTCGAACTGGGCGACGCGGGAGCGAGCAGGTTCAACGGAGGGATACCGACGGCGCTACTACTACTTCCGTTGCGCAACAGCCTGACGGGCGTGAGCGTGATGCTGCGGACGGGCTCGACGTGCGGGGCGTCGTTGGCTGCCACGGCGAAGCGCGAGACGGGAGCGATGACCGGCAGGGTGGAAACCGACGGCACTTCCTCGACCGTCGGCTCTGCGGCGGGTGCGGGCGCTGTTTCGGCCAACGTTGCCGACGACTCGTAAGGCTGGCGCTCTTCCTCGGCACGACGTAACGCGGTGTACGAGTGCTCTTCGGCACGGGCCGGACCGGATGGTGCGATGGGCGGCCGCTCTTGCGAGCGATACGACGTGGCGATTCGGACGGGCTCGCGTCGAGGCTCGACGACAAGCGCCTCGGCGTCGTTCTCCGGGGACACCGAAGCAAGCCCACGCGGCGCGAGCCACGGCTCGCGAATCACTGTCTCCGGCTTCGCGCGGTGGCGCGGCGGTACGGGGGTCGATACCGAAGGTCGTATGGGATCGTGCTGTTGCGGTTCACTGCGCAGCGCGTCCTTTCGACTGGAAGCGGCGCGGACCGACTTGGCCACGGGCGTGGGTTTGGCAGGTGCCGCGTTGGCGCGACGACGCGCAGCAGGTTGGCGATCCGCGCGACGCACGGCGGAAGCAGGACGGCGCCCGGTGGCACGTGACGTCGTGCGGGTCATGAGCCGGCGTGTGCCTTCGATCGCCAGTGCGCCCATCGGCTCGAGCAGGCTGTTTAAGCGCACGATGGTCGAAGACCAGGAAATACCGAGATACCAGGGCAGTGCGACGACGATGGCCACGGCGGCGATGAACGAGGTCAACGCGGCGCCGGGAAAGTCACCGAACAGGGTGCCGAGCCAGCGGCAGACGACGCCGCCAATTGAAGGGTCGTCGGTGTAGTGGGATATCACGATGCCCTCGAGCGTCATGCTCGCAAGCAAGACCAGGGCAAACCCCGACCAGAAGCGAATCGCGCCCGGTCCGACCGTGGGCGGACGACGCCGACGAAGCACCGCGACGCCGATGCGCCAGAGGAGGGGGAGTAGCCAGAGCGTGGACAGCCCGAAGGCGCCAAAAACGAAAGAGGGCATGCCGAACCGCAAGAGAATCGAGCGAGCCCCGTAGTTTAGCGCGCATTCGTGCGGGTCGATGTGTGAAGTTGGGATAAGCCGCTGTTCACACTCACAAGCATGACCGACCGGAGCTGTTGAAGCAGCTCCGGCCGGCCATCGACGCTAGCCGTTACACGCGGTAGCGGGGAGCGACTTCCTTGCGCGACAGGTTCGGGCCCATCGCGATGCGTGCAGCCTCGTAGGCCAGGTACTGGCCTTCGTCCGCAAGCGGCGGAATGGTGACCACTTCGCCACGGTCATAGCCGAGCAGACCCGCGTCGACCAGATCGGCCGTTTCCATGACCATGCCCGGCAGCAGGACGTCGACGTCCTTGCCCGACTTCTCCCAGATTTCGGAGCGGGTAGCACCCGGCAACACGGCCTGGGCGCGCACGTTCGTGCCCTTCAGCTGCGAAGCGAGGCCGAGTGTGATGTTGACCACATGGGCCTTCGAGCCGCTGTAGATGCCGTCGAACAGGTCCGGCACAAACGCCAGAACGGAAGCGATATTGATGATGCCGCCCTTGTCACGGGCCTTGAACACCTTGGCAGCCACGGCGGAAAGGACCGTCGGCGCGGTGATATTGATCGCGATCAGCTGCTCGATCGCGGCCGTGTCGTTATCAAGGATGCTGCCCTCGAGCGAAATACCGGCGTTGTTCACCAGCAGGGTGATCGAAGCGTCGTCCTTGAGGCGCTTTTCGACCAGGGCGACATCCGCCTTCTGGGTCAGGTCGGCCTTGAGGGCTTCGACCTTACGGCCGGTCTTCTCGCCGATCGACTTCACCAGGGCTTCCAGGCGGTCGAGACGGCGGGCAACCAGGATCAGGTCGTAGCCGCGGGCGGCGAGGCGCTCCGCGTAGACCTGGCCGATGCCCGAGGAAGCGCCCGTCACGATGGCCGTGCCTTTGTTTTCAGTGCTCATGGTGTCTCTCCGGATGGGTTAGTTGCAAAAGGATAGTAACTAGGTTGCCATACGATAGTGACATCGCTATCATAATGCAATGGACATCGACAAACTTTCTTCAGGCACCTGCGCCATCTCCCGCGGCCTCGCCTTCGTGGGCGATACCTGGAGCGTGCTTATCCTTCGGGATGCCAGCCGGGGCATGAGCCAGTTCGACCAGTTCCGGACCAGTCTCGGCATTGCGCCGAACATCCTGTCGCGTCGATTGAAGGCCCTGACCGAGGCCGGCGTCCTGGAAAAGCGCCGCTACAGCGAGCGCCCACCTCGCGATGAGTACGTGCTGACACAGGCAGGGCGGGACTTCATTCCGATCATGGCGGCCATCGGCGAGTGGGGCCGCACCTACAACGGAGGCGGCCCGGCGATGAGTCATCTGGCCAGTGATGAGACGGGTGAGCCGATCAAAGCGATGGTGGTCGACCAGTGCACCGGTAAACCGCTAGGTGAGACGCCGATGCATCTGGTGATGCCGGGCTGACTCGTCGGGCGTCGCCACTCACGGGCAGGTGGGCAGCTCGAATTTCTGCGTCGGGTCGCCATGGGTCGAAGCGATGATCGGCTTCTCCCGCGCCGTAGCTACACGTTGCCCGGGCCACCAACGAGGGACCACCGGACGCGTCGTGGGTTCCACCGCCTGCCCGGGTTTCGGCACGAGTACGTCGGCGTGGCTGCATTTCGCCGCGGCCAGAATGCGCTCCGGCGGTTCGGTCCACGCGTGATGCGCGAGCTTGATCAGACCCCAGTGCACGGGGATGAGCACCTTGCCGCGAACTTCCTCGTGCACCTTCATCGCCTGCTCGGGGCCGAGGTGCCAGTCCGGCCACTGGGCGTCGTACTGGCCTGCTTCGATAAGGCTGACGTCGAAGGGTCCGTACTTCGTGCCGACGTCGGCGAAGGTGTCGTTGAATCCGGTGTCGCCGGAATAGAACACGCGGTGCTCCTTTCCGATCAACGCGTAACCTGTCCATAGCGTGACATCGCTTCGTGCCGAAAGGCGGCCCGAGGCGTGACGCGAAGGTGTCGATGCGATCGTCAGGTTGCCGACCGTGGTTTCCTGCCACCAGTCGAGTTCGGTGATGCGCTCGGCGGGTATGCCCCATCCAAGCAGGTGGGAAGCGACGCCAAGCGGCACGATGAAGCGCACGCCTCGCGCGTTGAACGCCTGGATGGAAGCGCGATCGAGGTGATCGTAGTGGTCGTGCGAAATGATGACCGCATCGACATGCGGAAGATGGTCGATCGGAACCGGCGGTTCGTACCAGCGCTTCGGGCCCAACCAGGAGAACGGCGAAGCCCGCTCGCTCCACAGCGGGTCGACGACGATGTTCGTGCCATCGATCTCGAGCAGCATGGATGAATGGCCGAACCAGGTGACGCGCAGGCCTGATGAAGGCGGTGTCTTGTAAAGCGCGGACGAGTCCATTGTCGGCACGGGTGCGTCGGGCTCTTCGCCGGGCGCCGACTTCAGCATCTGCAACACGCCGCCTTTGACGTTGGTGTACATGGGCAACGGGTTTTCGAACTTGCCGTTATGCCACTCGGGCGACTTCGCGTCGCGCGCCGTTTGCGCGGCGTCGGGGAGCGTGCCGATGTTCGGCCATGCGCTGATCGCGACGAACGCGAGGAAGGCCGCGATTAGCGCGAGCAGGATGAGGGCGTAGCGGAGGAATCGCTTCAAACGGTGTCCTTTCGAGAGCATCCGCCTTCAAGAGCATCGCCGGCGAAGCCGGCTCCCACAGATCAAGAGCATCGCCGGCGAAGCCGGCTCCCACAGGGTTACCGCAACCTTGTGGGTCACAGCAACCTTGTGGGTCACAGCAACCTTGTGGGTCACAGCAACCTTGTGGGTCACAGCAACCTTGTGGGTCACAGCAACCTTGTGGGAGCCGGCTATGCCGGCGATGGGGTTACCTCACGCCGGCATGGTCGCCATGTCGATCACGAAGCGATAGCGCACATCGTTCTTCGCCAGGCGCACATAGGTCTCGTTGATCGATGCCATGTCGACGACTTCGATATCCGAAACGATGTTGTGCTCGGCGCAGAAATCCATCATCTCCTGGGTCTCGGCCATGCCGCCGATGGCCGAACCGGCGATCGAGCGACGCGGGAGCATCAGGCTGCCGCCGACCACGCCGTCGAGCGGGGTGAGCGCACCGACCAGCACCATCGTGCCGTCCAGCTTAAGCAGGTTGGTGTAAGGATTGATGTCGTGGGACACCGGCACCGTGTTGAGCAGGAAGTCGAAGCTGGCACCGGCGGCCTTCATCGCTTCCGCATCGGTGGACAGCAGCACGGCGTCGGCGCCCAGGCGCTTGGCATCTTCACCCTTCGAGGCCGAGGTGGTGATCATGGTGACGTGCGCACCCATCGCCTTGGCGAACTTCACACCCATGTGGCCGAGACCGCCGAGGCCGATCACGCCGACCTTCTGGCCCTTGCCGACCTTCCAGTGACGCAATGGCGAGTACGTGGTGATGCCGGCGCAGAGCAGCGGGGCGGTGGCCTTGAGGTCGAGCTTCTCGGAGATCTTCACCACGAAGCGCTCTTCGGTGACGATCTCGGTGGAGTAGCCACCCTGGGTCGCCGTTTTCTTGTCCTGCTCGGTGCCGTTGTAGGTGAAGCTGGTGTGGGTCAGGCAGTACTGCTCGAGGTCCTGCTTGCACGATTCACAGGTACGGCAGGAGTCGACCATGCAGCCCACCCCGGCGAAGTCGCCGACCTTGAACTTCTTCACGGCCGAACCGACGGCAACGACGCGGCCGACGATCTCGTGGCCCGGGACCATCGGGAAGGTGGAGTTGCCCCAGTCACCCTTGGCCTGGTGCAGGTCGGAATGGCAGACGCCGCTGTAGAGGATCTCGATGCGAACGTCGTGCTCACCCGGCTCACGGCGCTGGAAGGTGAACGGGACGAGGGGGGTCGTTGCGCTTTTGGCGGCAAATCCGCGGACGTCGATCATGGCAGTCATCCTTATCGTTGAGAGTTTGATCGGTAGTCCACAACAATACGTCCGCTGGAATGGCGCCGCCAGCGGAGATTCCGGGATGAGCTGTTGAGATATCCTTCACAATTATGCGACCCGATAACCTTTCCCATCTCGCCGCCTTCGCCTCCGTGGCGCGCCACGCCAGCTTCCGCAAGGCCGGCGCCGAGCTCACGCTGTCCACCTCGGCGATCAGCTATGCCATCCGCGGTCTCGAAGAGCGACTCGGGGTGATGCTTTTCCATCGGACCACCCGCAGCGTCTCTCTGACCGAAGCCGGCCAACGGTTGCTTGAACGGCTGGAGCCTGCCTTGCGCGACGTCGGTGACGCGCTGGAGGAGATGAACGAGTTTCGCGCGGCCCCGTCCGGCACGCTCAGGATCAACATGCCGCGGATCACGGCGCAGCTGATCCTGCCGCCGCTGTTGCCACGGTTCCTGGCGGCGTATCCGGACGTGCGCTTCGAGGCGGTGGACAACGATGGCCTCATCGATATCGTGGCGTCGGGGTTCGATGCCGGGATCCGCTTCCTCGAGCAGGTGCCCGAGGACATGATCGCCGTGCCGCTTGGCGGCCCACGCCGGAGCGTCTGCGTCGCCACGCCGGAGTACCTCGCCGCGCATGGCACCCCGTTGCACCCCAACGATCTGGTGCGTCACGAGTGCATCCGATTTCGTTTCCCGAGTGGCCGTATCTATAAGTGGGAGTTCGAGCAGGCCGGCCGCAAGCTGGACGTCGATGTGCCGGGCCGGCTGACCTTCGCGGACTTCCGGCTGTCCCTGGACCTGGCGCTGACCGGTGTGGGCCTGACCTTCGTGCTCGAGGATCAGGTCACCCAGTTCATCGAGGACGGCCGGCTGGTTCGCGTACTCGAGGACTGGTGCCCGTCGTATCCCGGTTTCATGCTGTATTACCCGCGGCAGCGAAGGGTGACCTCCGCCCTGCGCGCCTTTATCGATCTCATCCGCGATGACGGGGTGGGGTGAGGCACTTCTGAGACGCCCTTGGTGCAAGCGCATGCAAGGGGTATCCTAGGCATATGCTGCGGCGCACCACGCGCCGGGCCCCCACGTCCCGAGTCCCCATGTCTGCTTCCGCACCCGCCCTCGATCCGGGTACCCCGCCCGTCCGCGCGCCGCACGTTGGCCTGGTCATCCTCGCGCTCGCCGTCGGTGGTTTCGCCATCGGGACGACCGAGTTCGCCTCGATGAGCATGCTTCCCCTGTTCGCACAGGGCCTGGGCATCGATGCGCCAACCGCCGGTCACACCATCAGCGCGTATGCGCTTGGCGTCGTGGTCGGCGCGCCGGTGATGACCGTGCTCGGCGCGCGCGTGCCGCGGCGCCGGTTGCTGCTGATCCTCATGACCATGTTCACCGTGTTCAACGGCCTGACCGGGCTGTCGCCGAACTACCACTGGATGCTGGTCTTCCGTTTCCTCGCCGGATTGCCGCATGGGGCGTACTTCGGCGTAGCCGCGCTGGTCGCGTCTTCACTGGTGCCTGCGAACCGGCGCACGCGCGCGGTAGGTCAGATGTTCCTCGGGCTCACCGTCGCGACCGTCGTCGGCGTGCCGCTGGCCAGCTGGCTGGGCCAGGCGGTCGGTTGGCGCTGGGCCTTCGCCTTGGTCGCCGTACTCGGCGTGCTGACGATGACCGCCGTCGCGCTCTTCGCGCCGAACACGCCGTCCGATGCAAAGGCCAGCCCGCTGCGCGAACTCAGTGCCCTGAAGCGTTCGCAGGTCTGGTACACGCTCGCCATCGGTGCGATCGGTTTCGGCGGCATGTTCGCGGTCTATACGTACCTGGCGGACATCCTGATCAACGTGACGAAGATGCCGCTGTCCTCGGTGCCCTGGGTGATGGGTGTCTTCGGCGTTGGCATGACCATCGGCAATATGGTCGTTCCCGTCTTTGCCGACCGCGCACTCATGCGCACGGCCGGCGTCCTGCTGGTGTGGAGCATGGTGCTCCTTGCCATCTTCCCATTCACTACCGGCAACATCTGGCTGCTCAGCCTTGACGTGTTCTGCATCGGCATCGGTGGTGCCCTGGGTACCGTGCTGCAGACACGCCTGATGGATGTCGCGGGTGATGCGCAGGGCCTTGCCGCGTCGCTCAATCATTCCGCCTTCAACACGGCGAACGCGCTGGGCCCGTTCCTCGGCGGCCTGGCCATCGCAGGCGGCTACGGCTGGACATCGCCCGGCTGGGTCGGCAGCTTGTTGGCACTGGCGGGTCTGGGTATCTGGGCGGCGTCGGTCGCCGCCGAGAAGCGGACGATCTCCGAAGCGGCCGCCGAGCCCTGCTGACCGTCACCGCGTGCCGTTGGAGATTCGATGACCAGCTTTCAACTTCGCGTGGCGACCGCCGACCACGCGGCGACGCTCGCTCAGGTGATGGAACGAACGTTCCGCGCCACCTTCGGCGAGTCCACCGCCGAAGATCATATGGCCGAGCATTGCCGGAACAGTTACCGCGAAGCGATCCAGCGCGCGGAAGTCGTCGATCCGGACATCACGACCTTGCTCTGTACCGACGGCAAGTCGATCGCCGGCTTCGCGCAAGTACGTTCCGGCAAACGTCCGGCCTGCGTCCCGGGATCAAGGGCGGTAGAGCTCCATCGTATCTACGTCGATGCGCCCTGGCATGGAAAGGGCGTCGCGACGCTGCTCATGGATGCTGCGCTGGACGACGCTACGAAGCGTGGCGCGGATGGCGTATGGCTCGGCGTCTGGGAGAACAACCCGCGAGCCCTTCGCTTCTATGCAAAATTCGGTTTCGTCGAAGTGGGTGAGCATATTTTCCATGTCGGCAGCGACGCCCAGCGCGACCTGCTCATGTACCGGGCGCTGTAACCGCGAAGCCAGGCCCGAACAGGGACAGACTGGTGACTGACCGCCAGCGATCGGATTCCGCTATCTTCGATGCAGGCGAGACCTCAATCCGCGGGGTTCGGGATTCCGGCATGAGAGACATCTTCGCGCTCAAGCTCTACACGCGTGTCGCCAGGCTCGGCAGCTTCTCTGCCGCAGCGCGCGAGTGCGGGCTATCGCAGTCGCAGGCCTCGCGGATCATCGCAGACCTTGAATCGGACCTCGGGGTACGCCTGCTTTCAAGGACGACGCGTGCCGTGGTCCCGACGGAGACCGGTTCGGAATTTCTCGCGCGTATGGAGCCGATCCTGCTCGCGCTCGACGACGCCGAGCACAGTGTGCGCGACGGCGGTGACCTTCGCGGCCTCATACGCATGAGCATGTCACTGAGCATCGCCATACGCGAGATCATTCCGCGTCTTGCATCGTTTTCGACCAGGTACCCCAACGTGGAACTCCAGCTCTTGCTCGAGGACCGCCGTCAGGATCTCGTTCGCGACGCCGTGGATGTCGCGATTCGTGTCGGGTCGAAGCCAGACGCGAGCGGCACGATCAAGCAGCTGGCCGTGATTCCGAGGGTGATCATCGCGTCGCCTGCGTACCTCGCGATAGCGGGAACGCCCACCTCTCCCGATGACCTCGTCAGCCATCGCATTGTTTCCGGACCCGCGTCGATGGTGCCCAAGGGTTGGCGGTTCGAGCGCGACGATGACGTCAGGACGATCGAGCTCGGTTCGCACTTCAGCACCAACGAGAGCGAAGGTGCGGTCGCTGCCGTTGTTTCCGGCATGGGCATAACGTCGACGACAGGTTGGGCATGTCGGCGCGAGCTCGCCGATGGCTCACTGGTTCAGCTGCTCACCGACTGGCGCACCGAGGAAATTCCCGTCTTTGCGTACTTTCCGCTCGGACGGGCGACGCGCGCCGCAGCGCGCGCCGTCGTCGATCATCTGATGGCGGAGTTGGCCATCGATGCCGGTCTTGGCCGCCTGCCCTACTGACGGGCGGCCTTCCGTTATCAACCGCCGCCGAAGATGCTCGATACCTGCGTATTGAAGCCGTCGACGAGCCCGTGCTCTGCGGGACCCGCGTTGTTGCGAAGGGGCCGTGCACCTTCAACCAGGATCTCGTTTGCGTCCGTCTCCAGTACGGCCATGGTCTGGGCAATGAACTCATCGAGCGGCATGGCAAGCTCAGCTTCCTGACTATTCATCAGTTCCGTGCGAACCCACGGCGGAGCGATCTCGAGCACTTTGACGCCGTCTTCGCGGAGCAGGAAGCGCTGCGAAAGAACGTAGGAGTGCAGCGCGGCCTTGGTAGCGGAATAGACGGCCGTGAAAGCGAGTGGCACGAAAGCAAGCACCGAGCTGTTGTAGATCACCGTCGCATCGGGCTGTTTCTTAAGATGGTCGATGAGGGCCGAAGTCAGGCGCAGCGGACCCATCAGGTTGGTGGTAATCGTCGAGACCATCTGCGCATCGTCCAGCCGGCCGACCGCACGGTCGAGTTCCATGATGCCCGCGTTGTTGATCAGCACGTTGAGTGTCGGGAACTCCGCAATAAGCTGCTTTGCGACCCGCTCGATGTCGGCGACATCAGAGACGTCGAGCTGTACGGCGCTCATGCCCGGGTTCGCGGCGACGACGGTATCGAGATGGCCACGACGACGTCCGCCGATGATGACCTTGTTGCCCTTGGCGTGAAGTGCTTCGGCAAGGCCGCGACCGATGCCCGAACCGCCGCCCGTGATGAAGATGGTATTGCCGCTGATTTTCATGGTGTGTCCTCGGTCAGTTGGCCGCCGCCCCGTTAGTCGGGGCCAGCGGCGCGTTTCGTTGAACACAAGTTAGCGATGACCAGCCAGCCGCAGTAGCCGTTCATTTCCGCTTTGACTTATGTGGGCCCCACATCAATCGGGGGCCCACTCCCTACAAAGACCGGCTGCTGCCGTAACCTGCTCCTTGTAGGAGCCGATTCATCGGCGAAGCTCTCCCTCAAGCCCCCGCACTCACCCGACCACTCACTTCCGCATACCAGCGCTTCGTCGCAACGTGACCTTCCGGCACCGGCATATCGATCGCCTTCGTCGCAAAGTCCACCGTCACCAGTGCCGTGATGTCCGCGACCGAATACCGGTCGCCGGCGACAAAGCCCACTTCCGACAACCGCACTTCAAGATCACTGTAGAAGTTCGCCACGCGCTGCTTGCTTCGATCCACCAGTGCGGGAATCTGCTCGTAATCATGTGGACCAGCGATTGCACGACCCTGCAGACCGGGAAGCACATTGCGAATGGCCTCCATCACCGATGCAAAGCCTTCGAGTTCGACCCGCCGCTCCCACATGGTGATGAGCGCCTTCTCCTTCGCGTTCGTACCGAACAAGGGATGCTGCGGAAATGCGTCTTCGAGGTAACGCTGGATGGCCGGCACTTCTCCGATCGAGGTGCCGTCACCCAGTACCAGGGTCGGCACCACGCGGCGCGGATTGATCGCCCGGTAGGCCTCTGCGTGCTGCTCGCCCTTGCCGAGATCGACCGCGACAGTAGGGATGGTCAGGTTCTTCTCGGCGATGAAGATGCGCACGCGGCGCGAGTTCGGCGAACCGCCGGACTGGTAGAGCTTGAGTGATTCAGTAGTCATGGGTTTTCTTCTAGACGGGAGATCGGGACGATCAAAGTTTCGAGCCACCATCGACGTGCAGCGTTTCACCGGTCACCCAGCGCGATGCGTCGGAGGCGAGGAAGGCGATTGCGTCCGCGATGTCCTGGGCGGTGGCCATGCGCTTCAGCGCCTGGATGCTCAGCGTGAAGTCACGACCTTCGTCGCTCTTGGCGAAGCTCGACATATCGGTGGGAACCACGCCCGGCGCAACGGCGTTGACGCGAATGCCGCGGTCGCCCAGTGCCGACGCAAAGTGCTTCACAAGCGTGTCGATGGCGCCCTTGGTCGCGGAGTAAGCCGACAACGTGCCGACGGCGGACTTGGCGGCGAGCGACGAAAGCAGGACGACACTACTGTCCTTGCACATCACCGGAAGGAGCTGCTGCACGAGGAAGTAGGGGGCGCGAACATTCACGGCGAAGAGGTCGTCGAAGTTCTCGACGGTGGTGTCCTCGATCGTCGCGGAGACGGCGATACCGGCATTAGCGACCAGGACGTCGAGTCGGCCACCAATGATCTCGCGCACCTTGGCGGCGAGTTCGTGCGGCCCTTGCGCGGCACGGAGGTCCGCACCGACTTTCTCTGCCTTGCCGCCCGCCTGGCGAATTTCGTCCACGACAGCCTGGGCCTCCTGTTCGCCGCGGCTGAAGTGCACGAGCACCTGTGCACCTGCCTTGGCGAGAGCCAGCGCGCTGGCCTTGCCGATACCACGCGAAGCACCGGTCACCAGGGCGGTCTTGCCGGTCAGATTGAAGATTTGGTTGCTCATGATGTATTCCTCAGAGATATGGCTAGCGAATGGATCGGGCTTGCCGGCGGGATGGCAATTGGCTCTCCCGGAGGCTTGGTGGACAATCTAGGCCGCTCTGGCGCGTCTGAAAAAGACTTTGTAAGCTGGTACGCATACCTCTGAGGCATGGCCCATGGAACTTCGGCACCTGCGCTACCTGATCGCGGTCGCTGAAACAGGCAGCCTCACGGAGGCCGCCGAGAAGCGCCTGCATACGTCGCAACCCTCGCTCAGCCGGCAGATACGTGATCTGGAGGATCAGGTCGGCGTCGCGTTGCTCACGCGTAGCGCGCGAGGCGTCGTCCTCACCGAGGCAGGAAGGGCATTCATCGATCACGCGCGACTGGCATTGAGCCAGGTGGATGCGGCCGTCGAAGCTGCGCGTCGGGCAGCGTTACCTTCAAAGCGGCGGTTCGCGCTTGGCTTCCTCACCGGCCTCGAGATGAAGTGGCTGCCTCGTGCGATGCAGTTGCTACACCAGGACATGTCGACCGTCGATGTCACGGTATCGAGTGACTACTCGCCGGATCTTGCAGATGCCGTCGCACGCGGCCGACTCGATCTCGCCTTCATGCGAGCCGAGCCGGATTACGATCTCGAGTATCGCGTTATCGGTCAGGAGGAGTTGGTGATGCTCATGCCGAGCGATCACAAGCTGACGAAACGGAAGATGGTCGAGCCGAAGGACATGATCGGCGAGCCATATGTCGCGATGGCGAACAAGGCGAAGGTGCTTCGCGGGGTTATCGATCATTACCTTGAGCGATCGGGTGTTGCGATCGAACCGACGCAAGGTGTCGACAATCCTGCCATGGTGATGTCGCTCGTTGCGTCAACGCGCGGGCTGGCGTTGATCCCCGCGTACATCCAGGACCTGATGCCCTGGTCGGTGACCAGTCGGCCGCTGAAGAATCCGCCGATGCTGGATCTCGTTGTGGGGTATAGCAGGAGCAATACGTCGCCCATCCTCGAGGAATTTCTTTCTCGCCTGGACAAATTCGTACCCGATGCGACGTCGCTTTAGGCCGTTGCCGATATCGAGCTCCCTTCGCGAGATCCCATGCGCGAGCCACCTGGCTTCGATATGTGATCGTTCTGGACACTAACGGCTCAGTTCGCTATTTCCCGATACAGAACGAACTGAAGATAGCTCCGAGAAGATCATCCGATGAGTACGTCCCGGTGATCTCACCCAACGCTTGCTGCGCCTGACGCAGTTCTTCCGCAGCAAGCTCTCCGGCATGGGAGCCATGCAACGCATTCGCCGTACGTGACAGGTGTTCGTGAACGACCTCGAGCGCCACAACATGCCGGCGACGTGCGCTGAACGCACCGTCGCCCGCCCCGGCGGTCGCGAGGTCCTTCAACATGGCGCGTAGCGCGTCCAGGCCATCGCCGGTCAGCGCGGACAACCACAACATGTCGTGGCCGTCGTGCGATTCCCGGTGTGCCGACGCGTGCGCGAGGTCGATTTTGTTTACTACCACGATGCGCGCGGCATGTACCGGTGTCCCCTCGAAGAACGCGAGGTCGGAATTGGCGTGCTCGGCATCGGTCACAAGAAGGGCCACATCGCAGCGCTCTAGCTGCGCGCGTGCGCGCCGAATACCCTCGCGCTCGACGACGTCAACAGAATCACGAAGACCTGCGGTATCAGCCAGTTCGAGTGTCACGCCATCGATGCTGATCGACTCACGCAAAACGTCGCGCGTCGTGCCGGCGATGTCCGTAACGATGGCACGCTCCTGGCCCGCAAGCGCATTCATCAGACTCGACTTTCCAGTGTTCGGACGACCGATGATCGCCACTGTGATGCCGTCATTCAGGCGAACGCCACGACGCGTTTCCACGAGCAGGGCATCGAGGTCCGTTCGCAGTGACGCGAGCTGTTCACCGATGACGGGATCAGCGAGGAAGTCGATCTCTTCTTCGGGAAAGTCGATGGCCGCTTCAATATGCACGCGCAGCGCGATCATCTCCGCGAGTAGTTCGTCGACGCGCGCCGAGAACACGCCTTCCATCGAACGTAATGCTGCGCGCGCACTCGCTTCCGATGTCGCAGCGACCACGTCGGCTACGGCTTCCGCCTGCGCGAGATCGAGCTTCCCATTGAGAAACGCGCGCTCGGTAAATTCGCCCGGCCGTGCAAGCCGCGCACCCAGCTGGATGCAACGGCGAAGCAGGGCGTCGAGAAGTACCGCACTCCCATGCCCCTGCAACTCGAGAACATGCTCGCCGGTATAAGAGGCCGGACCAGGAAAGTGCAGCAGAATCCCGCGATCGATCAACTCACGATGGCCGTCGCGAAACGCAGCGAAGTGCGCATGGCGCGGCACCGGCTCTCGACCGAGGAACGCCTTGGCGATTTCAGGAACCAAAGGCCCGGAAACACGAACGGCGCCGACGCCAGCCGCGCCGGCGCCGGTAGCGATGGCCGCGATGGTGTCGTCGCCGTGAGTCATGCCTTCCGTACCTTCGATAGCGAAGCGGCGCGTCTTTCGACGCGCCGCTCGGGGGTTATGCGGTCTTGGCCTTGATCTCGGCCCGGTCGACGCTACGGTTGATGTACCACTGCTGGAGCAGGCTGGTCGCACCGTTGATCGTCCAGTAGAGCACGAGGCCCGAGGGGAAGAAGGCGAAGAAGACACCGAAGATCAACGGCATCACCTTCATCATCTTGGCCTGGGTCGGGTCCATGCCGGCCGTCGGCATCATGCGCTGGGTGAGCAGGGTGACGATGAAGTACAACACCGGCAACACGTAGAAGGGATCCGGCGCGGACAGATCGTGGATCCAGCCGAAGAACGGCGCATGGCGCAGCTCGATGGATTCCGACAGCACGCGAAGCAGGCCGATGAAGATCGGGAAGGTGATCAGGATGGGCAGGCAGCCCGCCATCGGATTCACCTTCTCCTTCTTGTACAGCTCCATCATCGCCTGCTGCATCTTCACGCGATCGTCGCCGTAACGCTCCTTGAGCGCGGCGACGCGCGGCTGCAGCTTGCGCATGCGTGCGCCCGAACGGAACTGCGCATCGGTGAGCTTGTACAGCGCGGCCTTGATCAGCAGCACGAGCAGGATGATCGCGACGCCCCAGTTACCGCTGATTGCGTGAAGCTGCGAGAGCAACCAGTGCAGCGGCTGGGCGATGATCGTGAACCAGCCGTAGTTGGCGGTCAGTTCCAGGCCCGGTGCGATGACGTCGAGCGTTCCCTGCAGCTTCGGACCGATATAAAGACGCGCGACGCTGTCAGCCGACTGACCCGGAGCGACCTGGATCGCCGGGCCGAAAGCGCGCACGAGGTAACGCGGCGTCGCGGAGTTCGGATCGACGATGTTGCTGCTATAGGTCACCGCTTCGTTCGCCGGCGGAATCCAGGCGACGAAGAAGTAATGCTGCAGCATGCTCACCCAGCCACCGGTGATCTGGCGGTTGAGCGGCTTCTTGCCGAACTCAACGAAGGGCAGCGACTCGAACTTGCTTTCCGGGCTATACCAGGCGGCCCCGAAGAAACTGTGCTGCGCCGGGTCGGTATAGGCCTTGAACCAGTTGACCTTCTCGGCCGGCACCCGCTGTAGCTGATGGTAAGCGTTACCGTTCCACACGGCCGTCGAGCCGTTCTCGATGCGCTGGTCGAGGTCGACCACGTAGTCGGTGCGCTTGAGCGTGTAACGCTTGATCACCTTCACGCCGGACGGATCCGTCCAGCTCAGGTCGACGCTGACCGATTTCTGGCCGTCGGCGAGGACGTTCTCGGTCTTCTCCGCGTGGAACAGCGCGCGGTGGTCCGGCGCGGCGCCCGTATTGCTGACCAGACCGTCCTGGGCAGCGAAGAAATGCGCGCCGTCGTCGTCGAGCAGGCGGACCGGCGGCGACGTCGGATTCTTCTTGGTTTCCGGCTCAGTCGGGTAGGCGAGCAGTTCCGAGCGGACGATGCTGCCGCCGCGGGTGTCGATGGTCAGGCGGAGCAGGTCATTGGACAGCGTGACCAACTCGGCCTTGCCGTCTGCGGGAGCGCCGGATTCGTTCGGGACGCCAGCCGGGCTGGTCGCGCCGGGAACGGCGGCATCGGCGCCGGGCTGTCCAGCCGTGGTCTGGCCGGTAGGCGCAGGAGGAGCCGGCGGAGTGACGTAGTCCTTCTCCCACTCGGTCCACAAGAGATACGCCACGAACATGAGCGCGAAGAAGAGGAGCGTGCGCGTTTGATTCATTGCAGGGCCAGATCCGGATGACGCCTTGGCCTGATGTTGGCCAGGAAAGGCGGGGACGACGGTGAGAAGAAGGTCAACGCGCGATTGTGCCGTCGGCGCCTTCGCGCTTCAACGGCCGGACCTTGCGCAGGAGCATGTCGAGCTCGGCCAATAAGGCTTCGCCGGTCTCTTTGACCGCGCTGTCGCGTGCCATGACCAGGATGTCGACATGGGGTAGGGCGATGCGCGCGCGGCGAAATGCCTCACGTGCCAGGCGCTTGATCCGGTTACGGTCGACCGCGCGCTTGGAACAGCGCTTGGAGATGGCCAGGCCAAGCCTTGCCGTGTCGACGTCGTTGTTTCCGAAGCGCAAAAGAAAACAGCGGCCGCCGAGGCGTCCGCTGACTGTTCGCAAGGCTGCGAAGTCGGCGGCGCGGCGGAGCCGCGCTTCGCGCGGCATGGCTGCGGCACGCACGACAGGCGAACCGATTACGGGATCAGGCGCTTGCGACCCTTCGCGCGGCGGGCATTGATGATCTTGCGACCATCGGCCGTCGCCATGCGGGCGCGGAAGCCGTGGGTGCGGGCGCGCTTGAGCTTGCTGGGCTGGAAAGTCCGCTTCATGACTCTTAATCCGGGTGAAGAATGAATATGGCCGGAAAGTATGGCCGACATTCCGCTGAGGTGTCAACCGCTTGGCCGCGCAACAACAGCGGAGGCCCGGCCAGGCGAACCCCGAGGTGGGGGCGGAACGCTGGTAGACTTCGTCGTCCACCCCGCGCGCAAGCGCCCCTTCTGTGGCAAGAATACCCGATGAGTGATCTTTGGAGGCGCTGTCTCGAGCGTCTTGAAGGCGAATTGAGCGCCGAGGACGTCCAGACCTGGCTGATGCCGTTGCAGGCCAGGGAAGACGCCAGTGGGCTGCATCTCTTCGCCCCGAATCCGTACTCGCTGGACACCGTCCGCGACGAATACCTGAAACAGATCCAGACGATCTCCGAGCACCTGCTCGGACACCCCGTGCCCGTGAGCCTGGAAGTCGGCTCGTCCGCTGGCAGGCCCGCGCCCCAGCGGCCCGTGGCGTCGTCTCCGGCCGCGGCGCCCCCGCGCCCTGCCCGTGAGGCCGCGCCCGAAGCGCCCCACGTGCACAACCTGGATCCGCACTACACCTTCGATACCTTCGTCGAAGGCAAGTCGAACCAGCTCGGCAAGGCCGCGGCCATGCAGGTGGCGATGAACCCGGGTCGGGCCTACAACCCATTGCTGTTGTACGGCGGCACCGGTCTGGGTAAGACGCATCTCATGCATGCGGCCGGCAACCTGCTTATGCAGAACAATCCGGATGCCAAGGTGCTCTACCTGCGTTCGGAGCAGTTCGTCAGCGGCATGGTGAAAGCGTTGCAGCAGAAGAACATGGACGAGTTCAAGCGTCGCTTCCGAACGGTGGATGCGCTGCTGATCGACGACATCCAGTTCTTCGCCGGCAAGGACACCACGCAGGAAGAGTTCTTCCATACGTTCAACGCGCTGTTCGAAGCGAAGCAGCAGATCATCCTTACCTGCGATCGCTATCCGAAGGAGCTCGACAAGCTCGAGCCACGCCTGAAGTCGCGCCTGGGCTGGGGTTTGTCCGTGGCGATCGAGCCGCCGGACTTCGAGACGCGCGCGGCGATCCTTCTTTCCAAGGCCGCCGACAAGGGCATGGAAGTGTCCGAGGATGTCGCGATGCTGCTGGCCAAGCGCATCCGCTCCAACGTGCGCGACCTCGAGGGCGCGCTCAACACGTTGGCGGCTCGCGCCAACTTCTACCGCAAGCCGATTACGACGGACTTCGCGGAAGAGACCCTGCGCGACCTGCTCAACACGCATGCGCAGGCAGTCACTGTCCCGAACATCCAGAAGATGGTCGCCGACTATTACCAGGTGCGCCTGTCCGACCTGCTCTCCAAACGCCGTGTGCGCTCCCTGGCGCGTCCCCGGCAGGTAGCCATGGCGCTGTCCAAGGAACTGACCGACCACAGCCTCCCGGAGATCGGTGAAGCGTTTGGTGGCCGCGACCATACGACGGTGCTCCATGCCTGCCGCACCATCCGTGGTTTCTGTGAGAAAGACGTTCGTATGCGGCAGGACTGGGAACAGCTCATCCGTATATTGACGGGCTGAGAACCTGTGGATAATAGGTGGATGGACAGAGGATGGTTTTGACCCTTGAAGTTATCCACAAGCTGCACACATGGCACCGCCTGTTGGGCACAGTCGATATCAAACGTTAAGTATCTGAAATAGTTTATAAATTCAGGCTTCTCCAGATATCCACCGGCCCTACTACAACCACTATAAAATCTTAAAAACTTAAAAGCAGGAGAAGGGGCGCATGCAATTCAGCATCCAGAGGGAGGTTCTGCTCAAACCTCTGCAGCAAGTGGTAGGTGTCGTAGAACGTCGCCAGACCCTGCCCGTACTGGCCAACCTCCTGGTTCGCGCCTCCGGTAGCGAAGTCTCGTTCACCGGTACCGACCTCGAAGTCGAGATGGTTGCCACCACGGCCGCCGACGCGGTCCAGGAAGGCGAGATCACGATTCCGGCCCGCAAGCTGTTCGACATCGTTCGTGCGCTGCCTGACGGCGCCAAGATCGATATCAAGCTCAACGGTGAGCGCATCGCGCTCAACGCAGGCCGTAGCCGCTTCACCCTGGCGACACTGCCCGCTGGCGAATTTCCGACCGTCGACGAGATCGAACTGGTCGAGCGCGTTTCGCTACCGGAAGAAGTGCTGCGCGACCTGATGGACCGCACGGCCTTCGCCATGGCGAACCAGGACGTCCGCTACTACCTCAACGGCATGTTGCTGGATCTCCAGGAGCACACGCTGCGCTGTGTCGCTACCGATGGCCACCGCCTGGCACTGAAGGAAACCAAGCTGGAAAGCTCCGTTTCCGCTCGCCGCCAGATCATCATTCCCCGCAAGGGCGTGAACGAACTGATCGGCTTGCTCGAATCGGGCGAGGGAATGGTCGAGCTCGAGTTCGGGCGTAATCATCTGCGCGTCCGTCGCGGTGGGGTGATGTTTACCTCCAAGCTCATCGACGGCCGTTTCCCGGATTACGAAGCGGTCATCCCGCTCGGTGCTGACAAATCGGCGACGATCGAGCGCGACGTGCTCAAGAGCGCCCTGCAGCGCGCAGCGATTCTCTCCAACGAGAAGTACCGCGGCGTGAAGCTTGAGTTGACCCCGGGTCGCATCAAGATCGTCGCGCACAATCCTGAGCAGGAAGAAGCCCAGGAAGAAGTCGAAGCCGAGACGGTGGTCGACGATCTCGCCGTGGGTTTCAACGTGGGCTACCTGCTGGACGCGCTCAGTGCGCTTCGTGGCGACAAGGTCCGCATCAACCTTCGCGATGCCCAGTCCAGCTGCCTTCTCCAGGAAGAGGGCAACGACGAGGCACGTCACGTGGTGATGCCGCTTCGTCTCTGAGGCCAGGGCAAGTTAAAGTTCGGCCCACGACGCCGGGGATGTCTTCGACACCCCGGCGTCGTTCGTTTTGGATGGGGACGCGTTTGGCATGAAGTTCGAGTCGCTGAGAATCGCCGGTCTGCGTTGCCTTGACGGCGTAACGCTGTCGCCGTCTGCGGGGATCAATGTCTTCGTCGGCGCTAATGGCGCAGGGAAGACCAGCGTCCTGGAAGCAGCGTATTTGCTCTCCCATGGGCATTCGTTCCGTGCCGGGTCCCGCGACGTGTTGTTGAAACGTGGTGCTGCGGCGCTCACGGTCTTTGCTGAAGTGCGTTCGGATGACGGCCGGATCCGCCGCCTTGGTCTGGGGCGGGAGAGCGGACGCTGGATTGCCCGTGTCGACGGTGACGCGGCCGCTTCGTTGGGGGCACTGGTCCAGGAATGCGCGGTGGTCTGTTTCGAGCCCGGCTCGCACGACCTGATCGCCGGTGCCTCCGATGAGCGTCGCCGTTTTCTGGATTGGGGCCTGTTCCACGTGGAACATTCCTTCGTTAGCCAGTGGCGCCGGTATCAACGCGCGCTGAAACAACGGAACGCGCTGCTGCGGAACGGCGGGATCGTCGAATCCAGTCTCATTGAGCCCTGGGAATCCGAGCTGGCTGGAGCAGGGGAGGCCATCACGGGCTTCCGACGCGACTACATCGCACGGCTCCTGCCTCACATCCAGGGTTTCATGGGGAACGTACTCCCCGAGTTGGGCGAGTTCACCCTTCGATACAAACCTGGCTGGGACGAAGCGGCGGATCTGTTCACCACGCTCGCGGAACTCCGGCAACGCGACCTCGGACGTGGGCACACTACCGTCGGACCCCATCGGGCCGATTTCACTTTGAGCTTCGAGCACGCGCCACTTCGTGAGCACCTGTCCCGTGGGCAGGAGAAACTCTGCGCTCTCGCATGCCTTCTCGGTCAGGCGTCGTTGCACGCCGAAATCCGCGGAGAATGGCCTGTGGTCTGCCTTGACGACCTTGCATCCGAGCTCGATCGTACCCATCAAGAGTGGGTAGTCGCCCAGCTTCTCGGCCGCGACGTCCAGGTCTTCGTGACGGGCACCGAGATCCCGTCCGCCCTCATCGAGCAGCCAGTCACTGTGTTCCACGTGGAACAGGGTGCCGTCTCGGCTTTGCTATAATCGACCGACTGTCCCCGGCGCGTCCGCGCCGCCAGGGACCGAAACCTGCGCCATCACCAGGCATCGCATGAACGAACCTCTCGATCCGACCAATTCGAACGCCTACGACTCCGGCAGCATCAAGGTCCTCAAGGGACTGGATGCCGTCCGTAAGCGCCCCGGCATGTACATCGGCGACACCGATGACGGCACCGGTCTGCATCACATGGTCTTCGAAGTCGTCGATAACGCCATCGACGAGGCGCTGGCCGGTTACTGCGACTACGTCACGGTCATCATCCACCAGGACGGCTCGGTCAGCGTGGCCGACAACGGCCGCGGCATTCCCGTCGAGACCCACCCGGAAGAGGGCAGGTCGACGGCCGAAGTCGTCATGACCGTGCTCCACGCCGGCGGCAAGTTCGATGCGAACTCCTACAAAGTCTCTGGCGGCCTGCATGGTGTCGGCGTCTCGGTGGTCAACGCGCTCAGCGAAAAGCTGTGGCTGACGATCTGGCGCGATGGCAAGGAAAACCGCCAGGAATACGCCCACGGCGATCCGGTGGCCCCGATTTCCGTATTCGGCGACACCAACCGCCGCGGCACGATGGTTCGCTTCCTGCCCAGCCCGCTGACGTTCACCAACAATATCGAGTTCCATTACGACATCCTGGCGAAGCGGCTGCGCGAACTGGCGTTCCTCAACTCCGGCGTCACGATCGAGCTGGTGGACGAGCGCAACGAGCGCAAGGACATCTTTGCCTACGAAGGCGGCATCAAGTCCTTCGTGCAGCATTTGTCCCAGCTGAAGAACCCGCTGCACCCGAACGTGATCAGCTTCAGCTCCGAGAGCGAAGGCATCACGGTCGAAGTGGCCATGCAGTGGACGGACGCGTACCAGGAAACGATGTTCTGCTTCACCAACAACATCCCGCAGCGCGACGGTGGCACCCATCTCACCGGCTTCCGCGCGGCGCTGACGCGCACGCTGCAGAACTACATCGAGAAGGAAGGCCTGGCCAAGAACGCCAAGGTTGCCCTTTCCGGCGACGACATGCGCGAAGGCATGATCGCCGTGCTGTCGGTAAAGGTGCCTGATCCGAAGTTCTCCTCGCAGACCAAGGACAAACTGGTCTCCAGCGAAGTGAAGACCGCAGTCGAGCAGGTCATCAACGACAAGCTGGCCACGTTCCTGCTTGAGCATCCGGGCGAGAGCAAGGCTATCGCCGGCAAGGCCGTGGACGCTGCCCGCGCCCGCGACGCTGCTCGCAAGGCTCGCGAAATGACCCGCCGCAAGGGCGCGCTCGATATCGCCGGCCTGCCGGGCAAGCTCGCCGACTGCCAGGAAAAGGATCCCGCACTGTCGGAACTGTTCCTGGTCGAGGGTGACTCCGCAGGTGGTTCTGCCAAGCAGGGCCGTAACCGTCGCACCCAGGCCGTGCTTCCGTTGAAGGGCAAAATCCTCAACGTGGAAAAGGCCCGCTTCGACAAGATGATCTCGTCCGCTGAAGTCGGCACGCTGATCACTGCGCTCGGTACGGGCATCGGCAAGGACGAGTACAACCCGGACAAGCTGCGCTACCACCGCATCATCATCATGACCGATGCGGACGTGGACGGATCCCACATCCGCACGCTGCTGCTCACGTTCTTCTATCGCCAGATGCCCGAGCTGATCCAGCGCGGCCATGTCTACATCGGCCTTCCGCCGCTGTACAAGGTGAAGCAGGGCAAGCAGGAGATGTACATCAAGGACGATGCCGTCCTCAACGACTACCTCATCTCCAGCGCCGTCGACAACGCGTCGCTGTTCCCGGAAGAGGGCGCACCGGCCATCGGCGGCGAAGCCCTCGAGAAGCTGTTGCACGACTACCAGACGGCCCTGGACCAGATCGCTCGCCTGAGCCACCGTTTCGACGTCGCCTCGCTCACCGCGATGCTCGAGCATGCACCGATGGTCGACGCGGCCTGGACCGACGCCGCCCTGATGCAGGGCTGGCTGGACGGCCTGGCCAAGCGCCTGAGCGCGAGTGGCCTCGGCAAGCCGACCTACACGCTGCGTTTCCGCCCGGCACTGAACGAGCAGGGCGCGGCGATCGAGGTCGAACGCATGCAACACGGCCTCAGCCACATCTGGATCATGCCGCAGTCGTTCTTCGGCGGGGTCGAGTTCCGGTCCATCCTGTCCATTGCGCAGCAGCTGTCGGAACTCAAGCTGCAGCCGGGCGCCGTGGTCCGCCGCGGCAACGGTTCGCGCGGCGTCCTCAGCTTTGCCGACATCCGAACCTGGCTGCTCGACGAAGCGAAGAAGGGCCGCACCATCCAGCGCTTCAAGGGCCTGGGCGAAATGAATCCGGAACAGCTGTGGGAGACCACGGTGAATCCGGAAACGCGACGCATGCTCCAGGTCGGTGTCGAAGACGCCGTCGCCGCGGACCAGATGTTCTCGATGCTCATGGGCGAGGCGGTGGAGCCGCGTCGTGACTTCATCGAAGCGAACGCGCTGAAGGCGTCCAACCTCGACGTGTAACCTCCGGCGGGCCGGTCGCCGACGCGTGCGCAAGAAAAAGCGCCCGGATGCAGTCATGCTCCGGGCGTTTTTTTTGTTCCATACGCCCGCGAATTGAACGCAAGAATTCGTCCGCCCAACCTCGTATGAGGTGGGATGAAAATGGCGTTTTCAAGGGCCAAAAGTTGACCTAATTTCGTTAGCGCCAACATTCATATAACAAGTCATTGTTTTGACTCCACATTTTTGTGGCACTGCGACTTGTTCTTAGGAATAGAATCGGGTTAACCTCTGTAGTCCCCCGGAGCACGTAACTGTGCGACGACTCCTTCAACAGAGGTCAGTCAATGAAACAGGGTTCCTTGATCAAGATGGTGCTCGCATCCGCGATCGCCCTTTCCCTTGCCAGTGGCGCTGTCGTCGCGAAAGACGCCGCTCCCAAGGATAAGAAAGAAGCGCTGTATCCGAATGCGACCCGGACGGAACCCAAGCTCGACCTGAAGAGCGAAAAAGACCAGAAGGCCCTGAACGAAGGTCTCGACGCCGCCAACAACGGCGAGAAGGACAAGGCACAGCAGATCCTTCAGCCGCTGGCCGACGGTTCGGGCACGAGCAGCAAGTACGCGCAGGCGCTCGCCCTCCAGGGCCTCGCCAACATGAAATACAACGACGGCGACATCAAGGGCGCGATCACCACGCTCAAGCAGGCGCTCGACATCGGCGTCATGCCGAACGACACCTACTTCCAGCTGAAGTACATGTACACCCAGTTCCTGGTGGCCGACGAGCAGTACGCTCCGGCCCTGCAGTCGCTGCACGAGTGGCGCGACCAGGGCAAGAAGGAAACCGCCGACTCCTACGGTCTCGAAGGCAATATCGACTACCGCCTCGAGAAGTATCCCGAAGCGATCGCCGCGATCACCAAGGCGCAGTCGATGCCGGACGCGAAGCCGCAGGCTTCGTGGACCCAGATCCTCGCCGCCAGCTATGCCGAGACCGGCCAGGGCGACAAGGCCGCGGACCTCGCGTCGGCCGAGCTGGCAAAGAACCCGAATGACCCGACGGCAATGCAGAACGCGGCGTCCTCGCTGATCCAGGCGCAGAAGTATCCGGAAGCCATCGCGCTGCTCGAGAAGGGCCGCGCCGCCGGTGCGTTCCACACTGACGACAACGGCGCGAAGCTCTACGTGAATCTCGCCAAGGTCTATCTGATCGACGGCCAGGAACACTCCGAGCGCCAGGACGGTAACGCGAAGAAGGCAGAGGCCGTGCTCGCAGACGGTATCGCCAAGGGTGCGATCAAGCCCTCCGCCGAGGTCTACAAGCTCCAGGGCGATGCTGCTATCACCGGTGGCGACACCAAGGGTGCCCTCGCTGCGTACCAGAAGGCTGCACCGCTTGCGACGGACGGTTCCGTCTCGCTCAGCGTGGCGCGCCTGCAGCTCCAAGAGAATCAATACGCCGCCGCTGAAAAGTCGGCGACAGATGCCATCAGCAAGGGCGTTCAGCATAAAGGCACAGCCTATATGGTGCGCGCGGAAGCCAAGCGTGGTCAGAAGAACAAGCAGGGTGCGGTCGCGGACATGAAGCTCGCGGCTCAGGATCCTGAAACATCTGCCAAGGCCAACGCCTGGTTGAGCAAGGCAGAGAACACTAAGTAAGCCTTTGTAAAGTACCGGAAGGGATGGATTGGCACTGCCATCGTTCTTCCCTTCAGGTGCTATACAAATGCCATATGCTGGTGTAATTTGCTTATCTTTCCGCTTGCAGAAACCAGCGTTTTCGGCAATGTCAATCGCCGAGCGCCGGAAGAGCAGTGCGGGTTCACTTCCGCTTGATTAGCTCTTGATAGTGACTGATGGCCTCAAGTAACGAATCAACCGGCCAAGCGCCGTTTAGTTGGGGGCGCACCAGCGCGTTGGCAGTCGCCATCGCTCTGCACTCGTTCGCCTTCCTGCTGCTGGTAGCGCCCATGGCGCCGCCGAAGTCGCAGGAAAAGCAGAAAGAGAAGGTAGTTCAGGTCGACTTTATTGAACCGCCGCCGCCTCCCCCGCCCCCCCCGCCGCCGCCGCCGGAGCCCCCCAAGCAGCCGCCGCCGAAAATCGTGCAGATATCGAAGCCGCCCCCGACACCACCGCCGCCGGCTCCACCGCCGCCGGCAGTAGACGAGGCGAGTTCGAACCCCGTTCCGGCACCGCCGCCGGCGCCTCCCGCGCCGCCAGCACCGCCGGCGGATATCGCGCCGAGTGAAAATCTGTCGTACCGTCAGCGTAACCCGCCGAAGTATCCGCCGCAGGCGGTTCGTCAGCGGCATGAAGGTACTGTGGTACTTCTGGTCCTCGTGGGTGTCGACGGTTCGCCGAAGGACATCAAGGTCGACCAGTCGAGCGGTTTCCGCGAATTGGACAAAGCTGCGGAGGATGCCGCTAGGAACTGGCGATTCAACCCGGGCAAGCGAGGCGGTGCTGCCGTCGAAGGCTATGCACGTGTCCCCGTTACGTTCAACCTAAACCAGCTGTAAGTTTCCTCGCTTACAGCTATTAAGTTCACGCTTGACTTCCCAAGGGTAGCGTTATGTTGCAAGACACCTCCGCTCAGCCTGCTAATCCAGGTCAAAACTCCAATGCCGACGCCCTCAAGCAGATGGGCTTCGACCACCTGATCCACAACTTCGACTTCCTCGGTTGGATTGTGTTCGTGGTGCTCACCGCGATGTCGATCCTGTCGTGGTACTTCATCGTTGCGAACTTCATTCGTAACAGCATGGTGCGTTCGCGAGCCGACAAGGTCATCCAGGGCTTCTGGAACACCGCGTCGACGCAGGAAGCCATTCGCGTGCTCGAAGAGCAGCCGAAGGGCGAACCGTTCTCGAAGATCGCACTCGACGCCGCTTCGGCCGTCGCGCATCACCAGGCAGCTGCCGGTGGTCGCCTCGCCGAGACCCTGTCGCGTTCGGAATTCATCGATCGCGCCCTGCGCCAGGCTGTTGCTCGCGAGAGCCTGCGTCTGGAAGGCGGCCTGACCCTGCTCGCTACGGTCGGTTCGTCGGCACCGTTCATCGGTCTTCTCGGTACGGTGTGGGGTATCTACCACGCACTTATCGGTATCGCCGCTTCGGGTTCCGCGTCGATGGATAAGGTCGCTGGCCCCGTTGGTGAAGCTCTGATCATGACCGCGTTCGGTCTGTTCACCGCTATCCCGGCCGTGCTCGCGTACAACTTCTTCATGCGCTCGAACCGCCTGACCTACGCCCAGTTCGACGAATTCGCGCACGACCTGCACGACTTCTTCGCCACGGGTGCCCGCGTCGAAGGCTCGGGTCCGGTCGTCTCCGTCAAGAAGTGAGGAATTGACCCATGGCTATGAGTAGCGGGGGCAACAGCGGCGGTCCGATGTCGGAAATCAACGTCACGCCGCTCGTCGACGTGATGCTGGTTCTGCTGATCATCTTCATGATCACGGCTCCCCTGATGTCCCACAAGGTCCAGATTGATCTGCCGAAGGCTAATCCGAACGTTAAGGATGACACCCCGGTCGATCCGATGGATCTCGCGATCAAGCCGGACGGTACGTACTTCCTCAATGACGGCGAAGTCAGCGAGGCTGAGCTCAAGGCACAGTTCGCGGTTGCGGCGGCGAAGTCGCCGCAGCCGGAGCTCCAGATCCGTGCAGACCGCACCACGGAATACAAAGTGGTGAAGAAGGTCCTTGGCGACGCCAAGGATGCCGGCATGGTCCACGTCGGCTTCATGTCGACTGGTAAGGAGTAAACGAGATGGCTTTTAGCTCAGGTAGCTCTGGTGGTCCCATGGCGGACATCAACGTCACGCCGCTCGTCGACGTGATGCTGGTGCTCCTGATCATCTTCATGATCACGGCTCCGATGCTGTCGCATAAGATCAAGATCGATCTTCCGCAGCCGAATCCGAACGTCGTCAACCCAGAGAATCCGCCGGATCCCGTCCGTTTGCAGATTCGCCAGGATGGCTCGCTCTATTGGAACGATACGCCGGTTGACGAGCTGGGCCTCAAGGCTCAGATCGCGGTGATCGCCCAGCAGTCGAACCAGCCGGAACTGCAGATCGACGCGGATGACGCGGCTCAGTACGAGGTCGTGGCACGCGTGCTTTCCGACGCAAAGGGCCAGGGCCTGACCAAGATCGGTTTCGTTAACTCGAACTGATCGCGGTCGTCCGGTAAGAACTGAAAAACCCCGCTTCGGCGGGGTTTTTTTTGCTTTCTGTGGGAGCCGCTTCAGCGGCGATGCTCTTTTGTGGGAGCCGATTCATCGGCGATCCCGCGGCAGCGGGCCAGGTTTTGGCGAGCACCCATTCGCCGATGAATCGGCTCCCACATTCGCCGATGAATCGGCTCCTACACAAACGGGCACCGGCGTTACGACAGGATGCTGATGTAGTTCTTTACGGTTCGGGACAGGCCTTCGTACAGGGCCTCACCGATCAGTGCGTGCCCGATCGACACCTCCGCCAGCCCCGGAATGGCCGACTTGAAGGTGCCCAGGTTCGCCTGGCTGAGGTCGTGACCCGCGTTCACCGCAAGGCCGGCCTTCTGCGCCCTCTGCGCGGTATCCGCAAACGAGGCTAGTTCCTTTCGCGCATCACCTTCGGCGAACGCCTCGGCGTACGGGCCGGTGTAGAGCTCGATGCGCTGCACGCCGATCGCGGCGGCCTCCGTGAAGCCCTCCCCGCCGGCGTCGACGAACACACTGACGCGGCATCCCAGTTCGCGAAACGCGGCGACCACCGGCTTGAGGACTTCGATGTCCCTGGTCAGATCGAAACCGTGATCCGAGGTGATCTGCCCGTCGCCATCCGGCACGAGCGTCACCTGGGTCGGGCGTACTTCACGTGCCAGTTCGATCAGGCCGGGATAGGCACCACGGGCGCCGGCGAAGGGATTGCCTTCGATGTTGTACTCGACCCGCCCGCGCAGCAAACCGGCCAGCGCGCGTACATCGCCTGGGGTCACATGACGCATGTCCGGCCGCGGGTGAACGGTGAGGCCGCCGCAGCCGGCGTCGATGCAGGTATTCGCGGCTGTCGCGATATCCGGTTCATTGCCGCCGCGCGAGTTGCGCAGCACGGCGATCTTGTTCAGGTTTACGCTGAGTAGGGTCATCGTTTATCCATAAAAAAACGCACGTCGCCATCGCGACGTGCGTAATGACTGTCGTCCCAGCATAACGCGCCAACTCCCTGTGGCGCACGACACACACACACACGCGCACTCACAGGGAATCAGACACGCCTCACTACGAAAAGGTTCAAAGCGCATATGTGAAGACGCGAATCGTTCGTTCACATCCCCGCCAGGCGACGGCGGCCACCCACGCGTCGTCCATCGCCAGGGCTTCGACACACCACGCTGAAGCGGGCGCGATCTCACCCTCGAAAGCGACCGGCGTCACCGCTGCATCGCCCAGCGCAAACGACACCCGGTGAAGGCCGTACGACAAGCCGCTGCCGTTCGCCTTGAGCACCGCTTCCTTCGCGGTCCACAGGCGAAGAAAGCCGTTGAGCAGCCGCCCCGCGGGTAACCTCGCCAGCATCGCCGTCTCATCGGGCGCAAAGAAACGTGTGGCGAGTTCCAGCGCGCGCGGCCGTGGGCGAACGCGCTCGATATCGACGCCTAACTCGAAGCCCTCGCTGCCGCGACCGACGGCGAACAGTGCCCTGTCCCCGCTGTGCGACCAGTTGAAGCCGAGCTCGCCGAACGGCGCCGGGAAATGCGGCTTGCCGTGTTCACCGCGCGCCACCGCTGGTGCATCCGGACCCGCGTAAGCCGCAAGCAGCGACATGAAAGGCAGCTCTCCCTGGCCGGACGTCCAGCGGGTTTGCCAGACATGGATTTCGTCGTCGGCGAGCAAGGGAACATGGGGAAGGACGGACATCATCCACCCATGCTGCTTTGGTGACGCGATTCAGGCAAGCATTACCGTAGAATCAGGGCCGTGCCGAATGGGGAGCACTCAATGTGATTGCAGGCTGGCTTCTGCTGCTGGTTGCGCTTGCTTACGTCGGCATGTTGTTCGCTATTGCCTACGTGGGCGACCGTCGTCCGCTCTACCCTCGCCAACCCAGGCTGCGACCGCTGGTCTATAGTCTCGCGCTCGCCGTCTACTGCTCGTCGTGGACCTTCTACGGCGCGGTCGGCACGGCGGCACGCTCCGGCCTGGCGTATCTGCCGATCTACCTGGGGCCGCTGTTGCTGTTCGTCTTCGGCTTCGGCTTGCTCGAGCGCCTGGTGCTCGTGGCGCGTCAGCGCAACATCACATCCATCGCCGACTTCATCGCTGCGCGCTTCGGAAAGTCGCACGGCCTCGCCGCCCTGGTCGCGGTCATCGCCGTCGTGGCCATCATTCCGTACATCGCCTTGCAGTTCAAAGCCGTGGCGATGTCCTTCGCCGTGCTTGGCGCAGGCAATTCGGCGTGGTGGTTCGGTGACACAGCGCTCTGGTGCGCGGCCCTGCTCGCGGTGTTCGCTATCCTGTTCGGCACGCGCAACATCGATGCGACCGAGCACCACCATGGCCTGATGCTGGCGGTGGCCGTGGAATCACTGGTGAAGCTGCTGGCCTTCGTCGCCATCGGCATCTATGCGTACATGCATGGTCCGGGTCTCGCCCAGACCCTGCACGCGCCCGTGCTGCAGATTGAGAAAGGCAGCATGCCACCGGGCTTCGTCGCCCAGACCCTGCTCGCCTTCTGCGCGATGTTCTGCCTCCCCCGGCAATTCCAGATCGGCGTGGTGGAGTGCGAGGACCCACGCGATCTGCGAAAGGCGCGCGTGCTCTTCCCGCTTTACATGGTGCTGATCTCAGCAGCCGTCCTGCCCATCGTCAGCGCCGGCCTCGCGCTCCCCCAGGTTACCAACGGCCATGTCGATGCGTGGGTGCTGAATCTTCCGATCGCCCTGGGCGACAGCGGCATCGCCCTCCTCGCCTTCGTCGGTGGTTTCTCCGCCGCGACCGGCATGGTGATCGTGGCCGCGGTCGCGCTCGCTACGATGATCAGCAACGATCTGGTGATGCCCGCGCTGTTGCGCATACGTCGCCTCGACCTCGAGCGACGGGGCGATCTCTCCGGCATCGTATTGCTTGTGCGTCGCATTGCCATTGTCGGGCTCGCCGCGCTTGCTTACATTTACTACCGCATCATCGCTGACGCCGAGAACCTCGCTGCGACCGGTCTTCTCTCGTTCGCAGCCGTGGCGCAGTTCGCACCAGCCATCGTCTCCGCGCTCTACTGGCGAGGTGCGAGCCGCGTCGGCGTCTATATCGGCTTGCTCGCGGGTTTCGCGGTTTGGGCATACACCCTTCTCCTGCCTGCGATGACGCGCGCTGGCTGGATGCATAGTGGCTGGGTGGAGAACGGACCCTTCGGCATCGGCTGGCTCAAGCCGAACGAACTCTTTCATCTGAGCGGATGGGAGCCGGTCACGCACGGCACGTTCTGGTCACTACTGTTCAACGTCGCCAGCCTGATCTTCATCTCGTTGCGCTTCAGGCCCAGCGTCGCCGAACGTCTTCATGCCGCCCTGTTCGTCGATCCCTACGTGCGCAGCGTCACCGGCGCAGGCGATTGGCGCGGCCGCGTCACCGTGCGCGATCTCGGTACCATCGCGGGCCGCATTGTCGGGGAGCGTGTGACGGCGCGCGCATTCAACGAGTATGGGGAGCGCCACGGCGTCACGCTCACCGCCACCGACTCCGCGGACCGTCCGCTCATCCAGTTCACCGAACGGCTGCTGGCCAGTGCCGTCGGTGCGGCCAGCGCACGGCGCATCCTCATGGGTGCGCTGTCCGGCACGGGCCTGGACATCGCCGAAGCCATGGCGCTGATGGACGAAGCGTCGCAGGAACTCCGGTTCAATCGCGAGTTGCTCTCGACCACGCTGGAGAATGTCTCGCAAGGCATCAGCGTGGTGGACGGCGAGATGCGCCTGGTCGCGTGGAATCGTCGTTACGTGGAATTGTTCGACTACCCCGAGGGCATGGTGTACGTCGGACTTCCCGTCGCGGACCTGATTCGATGGAATGCCGAACATGGCGAATGCGGGCCCGGCGAAGTGGACGAACATGTGGGCAAACGCATCCGCTACATGCGCGCCGGCTCGCCGCATGTTTTCCAGCGCATCCGGCCGGATGGCACCGTGATTGAAATGCGTGGTCGCGCGCTTCCCGGTGGCGGCTTCGTCACGACGTTCACCGACGTCACGGCGTACAAATCGGTCGAACAGGCGCTGATCGACGCGAACGAAACACTCGAGCAGCGTGTGGACGTACGAACCGCCGAGCTCTCCGAAGCGTTGACCGCCACGGCGATCGCGCGGCGCGAAGCGGAGGCGGCGAACGCGTCGAAGACGCGCTTCCTTGCCGCAGCCAGCCACGACCTCCTGCAACCGCTGAATGCGGCGCGCCTGTTTACTTCAGCCCTGCGCCAACATCCCGGACTGGACAGCGACGCGGCGCAGCTCGCCGAACGCATCGACGCCTCGTTCCGTGCGGCGGAAGATCTTCTCGACGCACTGCTCGATGTGTCCCGACTCGATGCAGGCAGCTACCGCCCGGAAGTCGCACCGTTCGCCCTGGCCGATCTTTTCGATTCGTTGAGACAGCAATTCGCTGTCGTCGCCGAACAACGCGGCCTGTCGCTTCACGTCGTACCGACGACGCTCTCGGTCCGTTCTGACGCGCAGCTGCTTCGTCGCATCGTCGCCAACTTTCTTTCCAATGCGCTGCGCTATACCCGCGTAGGTGGTGTCCTTCTCGGCGCGCGCCGCCACGGTGACGAAATACGCATCGAAGTGTGGGATACCGGACCCGGCATTGCGAACGAGCAGCAGGTGCGAGTCTTCGGCGAGTTCCAGCGGCTGGAACGTCCTTCCCCCTGGGGTGAGAAGGGTCTTGGTCTCGGCCTGTCTATTTGCGATCGCCTCGCCGGCATTCTCCACCATCGCCTGAGTCTGCGATCGCGGGTGGGACACGGAAGTTGCTTCAGCATCTCGGTACCGCGAACAGCTCCCGTGTCGCGCAAGCGCGCGCCGGCCATGGCGCGCCCCGGCGGCGGCGAACAACTTCCGCTGACGGTGCTGTGCATCGACAACGACGAAACGATTCTCGAGGGCATGAAGGCCCTGCTTGGGCGCTGGGGTGTGGATTGCCGCGTGGCGATCGATGTCGGCGACGCGCTGCATACGTTGTCGACCACGCATGTCGACCTGATCCTTGCCGATTACCACCTTGCCGACGATATGGATGGTCTTGAAGCGCTGCGCTTTCTCGCCGAAAAACTCGGCACGATACCGCCGGCGGCGATGGTCACGGCAGACGGCAGTACGGAACTCAAGCAGCGCGCGCGTGCGCTGGGCTATCCGCTGCTGCACAAGCCCGTGCGCCCTGCTGCGTTGCGTGCGCTGCTTGTTGCACTGGCCAAGCGCACCGGCCCTGTGGGAGCCGCTTCAGCGGCGATGGGCAAGGCGGGCCGATGATGTCGTCGCGAGCAGCCTGTCGCCGCTGAAGCGGCTCCCACAGAAAATCAAGGCTCGGGTGAGTTGGTGGGAAAGGCTTCTTTGTCGACATCGAGGTGGCTCGCTGCGAGCGCTACCTGCGTGCGGTTGGACACGCCGAGCTTGCGCATGATTGCGGTCATGTGCGCTTTGACCGTGGCTTCGGACACCGTGAGCTCGTAGGCGATCTGCTTGTTGAGCAGGCCCTCGGCGATCATGTTCAGCACGCGAAACTGCTGCGGCGTGAGCGAGGCCACGCGCGCGGCGACATCCGCTTCGTCGGCTTTCAACTCTACGCTGCCGCCGACCAGTTTATGCGGAAGCCACACGTCGCCGTCGAGCACGGCACGCACGGCTTCGACGATATCGTCCACCGCGGCCGACTTCGGAATGTAAGCCGACGCACCGTGCGCGAGCGCGCGCCGCGCGACCTGTGCTTCCTCATGTCCGGAGACCACGATCGTGGGCAGCCCGGGGTACTGGCCGCGAATGTGGGCAAGCGCGGAGTAACCGCGCGCGCCCGGCATGTGCAGGTCCATCAACAGCAGGTCGGCGTCGGGAAGCGACTCGATCAGCGTGAACAGAGCGGGCACGCTGTCCGCCGTGTGCACGGTGGCATCGGGCAAGGCCGCCAGTACCGCACGCTGCAGGGCGTCGCGGAACAGCGGATGGTCGTCGGCGATCAGGACATCGGACATGGGAGCTACTTGATCAGTCGTTCTTCCACCAGACTCTTCACTACCGAAGGATCGGCGAGCGTCGAGATATCACCCAGCTGGTCGGGCTGGTTCTCGGCAATCTTGCGCAGGATGCGGCGCATGATCTTGCCCGAACGTGTCTTCGGCAGGCCGGGTGCCCACTGCAGGTAATCCGGCGCGGCGATCGGACCGATCTCCTTGCGCACGCCGGCGATCAGTTCCTTGCGTAGTTCGTCGCTGCCGTTCTCGCCGGCTACCAGGGTGACATACGCATAAATGCCCTGGCCCTTGATGTCGTGGTGGCAGCCGACCACGGCGGCTTCGGCCACCTTGTGGTTGGCCACCAGCGCACTCTCCACTTCCGCGGTACCGATGCGATGGCCCGAAACGTTGATCACATCGTCCACGCGGCCGGTGATCCAGTAGTAACCGTCTTCATCGCGGCGCGCGCCGTCGCCGGTGAAGTAGTTTCCCGGATAGGTCTTGAAGTAGGTATCGACGAAGCGCTGGTGGTCGCCGTAGACCGTACGCATCTGGCCGGGCCAGGAGTCGGTGATGACCAGGTTGCCGCTGCAGGCGCTTTCCTGCGCCTTGCCGTCGGTATCGACGATGGCCGGCTTGATGCCGAAGAACGGGAGCGTGGCCGAGCCCGGCTTCAGGTCCGTCGCGCCGGGCAGCGGCGTAATGAGGATCCCGCCGGTTTCGGTCTGCCACCAGGTGTCGACGATGGGACAACGCTCGTCGCCGACCACGCGGTAGTACCAGTTCCAGGCTTCCGGATTGATCGGCTCGCCGACCGTGCCGAGCAGGCGCAAGGATTTGCGCGAGGTTTTCTTGACCGGCTCCTCACCCTCGCGCATGAGTGCGCGGATAGCGGTCGGCGCCGTGTAGAACAAGGTGACCTGGTGCTTGTCGACCACCTGCCAGAAGCGGCTGAAGTCCGGATAGTTGGGCACGCCGTCGAACATCACCACGGTGGCACCATTGGCGAGCGGACCGTACACCACGTAGCTATGGCCGGTGATCCAGCCCACATCCGCGGTGCACCAGTACACGTCGTCCTCGCGCACGTCGAAGATCAGTTCGTGGGTCATGCTGGCATAGACGAGGTAGCCACCGCTGGTGTGCAGCACGCCCTTGGGCAGCCCTGTGGAACCGGAGGTGTACAGCGTGAACAGCGGATCTTCCGCGTTCATCGCCTCCGGCAGGCAGTCCGTGGACTGCCCTTCCATCAAGGTGTGGTACCAGCGGTCGCGCGGCGACTGCATGTTGATCGCACCGCCGGTGCGGCGGACCACGATCACCGTCTCCACGCTGTTGGTGTGCGGACGGGTGAGCGATTCGTCGACGTTCGCCTTGAGCGGAACCTTCTTGCCACCGCGGCAGCCTTCGTCCGCGGTGATGACCAGCTTGGCGCCGGAATCCGCGATGCGTCCGGCCAGGGAATCCGGCGAGAAGCCGCCGAACACGACCGAATGGATGGCGCCGATGCGCGCGCAGGCCAGCATGGCCACGGCGGCCTCGGGGATCATCGGCAGGTAGATGATGACGCGGTCGCCCTTGGCCACGCCAAGGTTCTTCAGCGTGTTGGCGAACTTGCACACCTCGGCGTGGAGCTCGCGGTAGGTCAGGCTGCCTGATTCGTTCGGGTCGTCACCCTCGAAGATGATGGCGATCTTCTCGCCACGCTTCTCCAGGTGCCGGTCCAGGCAGTTGGCGGCCACGTTGAGGGTGCCGTCCTCGTACCACTTGATGTACAGGTCCTTGGGGTCGTACGAGACGTTCCTGATCTTCGTCGGCGGCGTTACCCAGTCCAGCCGGCCACTCATGTCCTTCCAGAAGCCCTCGGGATCCTCGACGGACCGGGCGTACATGCGCTGGTAGTCGTCCTTGCGGATGTGCGCTTTGGCAGCAAAGGCGGGATCGACCGGGTGGATATCGGACATGCTTTCTTCCTGCAGATAGGCGTGGGGCTATGCCCGGAAGTGTAACGTCGCGGCGCAACATAAGGCTGTGACCCTGCTACGACTTTGGTCGAGGTTCGACCTTTGGCGAATGGATGCCCGGGCTGCCGTGCCACATGCTCGGGTCGCCAATGGTTGGGGAGACCATGATGAAGACGAACCGTTCCGGTGGCCGTAAGGCCATCGCCCTGAGTGTCGCCTGCGCCTTGATGCTGCCGATGGCCGCATTACCGGACATGGCCCACGCCCAGTCGAAAGCGAAATCCAAGAAGACCACGAGCCACGAAGCGGAACTCGAAGCCCGCGTGAACTCGCTCGAGCAGCAGCTCGCCGAGCTCAAGGCGATGATCCAGGAGCAGAAGGCCGAGACCACGCAGGCCACGTCCACGGCCCAGGCCGCGCAGACGCAGGCCCAGGCCACCGACGAGAAGGTGACCAAGGTCGAGAAGGTCGTCGCGACCGTCCCGGCGAAACCGGCTTTTGCCAGCGGCACCGCACCCGGCGTCTCGGTCGCGCTGCACGGTTTCATCGACGTCAGCGCGTTCAGCCAGAACAGGGCCTATACGTATGGCAACGGCCAGAACGCCGAATACCCGATCCCGTCAGACGGTGCCGGCCATGCCAATGGCAAGGTCTCCGGCGTCGACGTGCGCAACACGCGCTTCTGGCTCGACTTCGCCGGTGCCAAGTTCAACGAGAACTGGAACGGCAGCGGCCGCATCGAAATGGACTTTTTCGGCGGCTTCAACGGCACCGGTGCCTACGCAGGCTCGCAGCCTGAGCAGCGTCTGCGCCAGGCGTATTTCGACATCAGCAACCCCAACTCGGGCACGACGATCCGCGTGGGCCAGATGTGGGACCTCATGTTCCCGCTGGATTACATCCCGCAATCGCTCTCGCATATCGCCTTCCCGCTTGGCTACGGCAGTGGCGTCATCGGCTGGCGTTTCCCGGGCGCGATCTTCATGCAGGACCTCAACCATGGCGCCGAAGGCACCAAGTGGCGGCTGGATGTCGCGGCACTTCAAGGCACATGGAACGGCCGAGCCGGCGGCACCGATACGAACAACTTCCTCACCCAGGGTAACGCCGGCTTCAGGCCGCAGTTCGAAGCACGCCTCACAGCGAAGGGTGGCAACTGGGCCGCGTTCCTTGCCGGTCACTACAGCAAGATCGACCTGAGCGGCGTCGAGGGCACTACCCCGACCCCGATCAAGAAGAACCTCTCGAGCACGGCCGTCGAGCTCGGCGGCATGTGGACGCCCGGTCAGTTCATCCTCAAGTCCGCGGTGTATTCCGGAAACGCTATCGGCGAGATTTTCGGCAACCTCTCGCAGTTCGGCGACATCAAGGAGAAGGGCGGCTATCTGCAGGCGGGTTACAAGTTCGACACGCACTGGACGCTGTATGGCTTCGCGTCGGTCAGCAAGCCCGATACGGACGACGTGCTGCGCTGGCGTGCCGCCAACACCGTCGGCCTGCTTAAGAACCGGCAGACGGCGGGCAGCCTGCAATACACGACGGGTCCCTTCGACTTCAGCCTGGAGTTGATCCACTCCAACCTCGATTCGACCACCGTCAACGGCCTCGGCCGCGAGAAGACCTCGGGTAACGAACTCACCCTCAACGGTATGTACCGGTTCTGATTGGAGAGCACCATGGCGACTACTGCTAGCGGCCTTCGCGCCGACGGCACCATCGGAACCAGCCACAGGCGCGTGATTCTCGCGTCCAGCGTTGGCACGGTTTTCGAATGGTACGACTTCTACCTTTACGGCTCGCTTGCCGCGATCATCGGCAAGCAGTTCTTCACCGGCCTGAACGAGACCAGCCAGTTCATCTTCGCCTTGCTCGCCTTCGCCGCCGGCTTTGCCGTGCGTCCGTTCGGTGCCATCGTGTTCGGACGCCTGGGCGATTTGATCGGCCGCAAGTACACGTTCCTGATCACCATCATCATCATGGGTACCTCGACCTTCCTGGTCGGCGTGCTACCCGGGTATTCGACGATGGGTGTGCTCGCGCCGGTGTTATTGATCGCGCTTCGCCTGCTGCAAGGCCTCGCGCTCGGTGGCGAGTACGGCGGTGCGGCTACGTATGTCGCTGAGCACGCACCTGCCGGAAAGCGCGGGCTGTATACGAGCTTCATCCAGATCACGGCCACCTTCGGCCTGTTCCTCTCGCTGCTGGTCATCCTCGGCACACGTCTTGGCCTGGGCACTGAAAGCTTTGAAGCCTGGGGCTGGCGTATCCCGTTCCTGCTCTCCGCGATCCTGGTCGGCGTATCGGTGTACATCCGCATGCAGTTGCAGGAGTCGCCGCTGTTCAAGCAGATGAAGGCCGAGGGTAAACAGTCCAAGGCACCGCTGACCGAAGCCTTCGGTCAGTGGAAGAACCTGCGCCTGGTGATCCTCGCGCTACTCGGCGCCACGGCTGGTCAGGCGGTGGTCTGGTACACCGGACAGTTCTACTCGCTGTACTTCCTGACCCAGAGCCTGAAGATCGACGGCACGACGGCGAATCTGCTGATCGCCGCCGCGCTTCTCATCGGTACACCGTTCTTCGTGTTCTTCGGTTGGTTGTCGGACAAGGTGGGACGCAAGCCCGTCGTGCTTGCCGGTTGTCTTCTCGCCGCACTGACCTTGTTCCCGATCTTCAAGGGACTCACGCACTTCGGTAACCCGGCCATCGAAGCCGCGGCCGCGACGGCACCGGTAGTGGTCACGGCCGATCCGAACGCCTGCTCGTTCCAGTTCGATCCGGTCGGCAAGAAAACCTTCACTAGCTCGTGCGACGTCGCCAAGAGCGTGCTGGCGAAGAAGGGCGTTCCGTATACCAACGCGGCGGCACCTGCCGGCACGCTGGCGACAGTGAAGATCGGCGACGAGGTGATCGAGTCGTTCGAAGGCGCCGGGCTGGCAAAAGCGGACTTCACGGCGAAGAGCAAGGACTTCACCGGCAAGGTCACGGCGCAGGTAAAGACCGCGGGCTATCCGGAGAAAGCCGACCCGACCCAGTCCAACTACCCGATGCTCATCGTGTTGCTCGCCATCCTCGTGCTCTACGTGACCATGGTGTACGGACCGATCGCCGCCTGGCTGGTCGAGATGTTCCCGACGCGCATCCGCTACACATCGATGAGCTTGCCGTATCACATCGGCAACGGCTGGTTCGGTGGCTTCGTACCGACCATCGGCTTCATGCTGGTCGCGTGGAAGGGCGACATCTACTACGGCCTCTGGTATCCGGTGGTCGTGGCGCTGATGACCGTGGTGATCGGTTTGTTCTTCGTCCGCGAAACGAAGGATGTGCCGCTGGATCATTGATCAGCCGGTTGCATGGGTTGTTCTATGTGGGAGCCGATTCATCGGCGAATGGGTGCTCGCGGCAGCCTTACCCGCTGCCGCGGGATCGCCGCTGAAGCGGCTCCTACAGGGACTGTAGCGAGGTGGAGTTCGCGGTAGGCCTCGACGAGGCGGTCGAGCGCGAACGCGCGGTTCCTTCCGCTGGGATTGGGCAGTACCCAGACCGTGGAACCCTGCAACGCCACCGGTTGACGGCCCCAGGGAACCTCGCGCGTCTCCGTGAGGGCGGCATAAGCCGCCTTGCCCAGGAACGCCACGAACTGCGGCGCGTAAGTCGCGATTTTTCGTTCGAACCCGAAAGCTGCATCCACGAAGTCCTGCTTCGACAGCTGGTCGGCCGCGGCGGTCGGCCGGGGGACCACGGTCGTGAGCCCGCAGCCATACTCGAGGATTCGATGATCCTCTTTCGGTGAGAGTTCTTCAGGCGTGAACCCGGCAAGGTGGATCACGCGCCAGAAGCGGTTCGCACGACCTTCGAAGTGATGCCCTGTGGCCGCCGCCGCCATGCCGGGATTGATCCCGCAGAACAGCACGGACAGCTGCCCGCCGACGATGTCGGGCAGCCCATCGCTCATCCGGTAATCACGCCTACCGCCTTCTGCGCGAGCTTCCTGAGTTCGGCGCGGGATGCACCCGCGCGGGCGCGGATGGCGATGGTGTGCATCGTCGCGGAGACGAGCATCGCGAGGGCCTCCGGATCGGCGTCCTTCTTCAGTTCGCCGGCGTCGCGCGCCTCGCGCAGCCGTGTTTCGAAATCCGCGTCGAGCTTGCGAAAGCCACCTGTGACTACATCCTGGATCTCCGGATCGCCCAGGGCTTCGGTAATCGCCGTGCCGACGACGAAGCAGCCGCGGACGTGCTCGTCGCCGGAGAAGTAGATGTCCAGCGCCGAGTCGTACACCCGCATCAACACCTCGGGGAGCGTGCCGGGGCTCGCCAGCGCGACCTTCATCACGGCGAACTTGAGACCCCAGTAATCGGCCAGCGCGCGAAGGTAAATCGTGTGCTTGTCGCCGAAGGCGGCGCGCAGGCTGGGGCGGTTCATCCCGGTCGCGGCGGAGAGGTCGTCGAGCGAGGTCCCGGAATAACCGGCTTTCCAGAAGGCGTCCGCCGCCTGGCGCAGGGCCACCTCTGGCTCATAGGCGCGAGGCCGCCCGCGGGGTCGTTTCTCGATCTTATCCATTTTTGTACCACCATGCATAAAAACCCTTGAAGTCGGGCCTGCCCAAACATATTATACGAACCGGTACAAAATTCAATCCACTGACATCACCGGTAGTCGCATCGTATGAACAGCAAGCTGCGCTGGTCTCTCATGGCCGCTCTCCCCCTCCTGATGATCGGCGTGGGCGGCGCGCGGTTCCTCAGCGGACAGGGCGAGGTCGAGACGGACGACGCCTTCGTTCGTTCAGCGAAGGATTCCATCAACGCCCGGGTTTCCGGCCAGGTGGTGGATATCGCCGTCCACGACAACCAGCGCGTCCATAAGGGCCAGCTGCTGTTCCGCGTCGACCCGCAGCCCTATCGGATCGCCGTCGAACAAGCCGAAGCCCGTCTTGGCACCGCCCGGCTCCAGGTCGAGGCGCTCAAGGCGACGTATCGCCAACAACTGGCGGAACTGCAGTCGGCGAAAGACTCCGCCGACTTCGACGGCAAGGAATTCGAGCGCAAGAAGGCGCTCCTTGCCTCCGACTTCGCCTCGCGCGCGTCCTTTGAACGGGCGGACACCGATGTCAGGGTTGCGCGGCAGCACATCGCCTCGGCCCAACAGGCGGTTTCCAACTCCGTCGCCGGGCTCAATGGCGACCCCGATATCGACGTCAACAAGCACCCGACCGTGCTCGAAGCCAGGGCGCAGCTCGATCGCGCCAGGCTCGACCTCTCCTATGCGGACGTCGTCGCGCCCGACGATGGCATCGTCACTCGCGTCGACGACCTTCAGGTGGGCGACTTCGTCAGCGGCGGTACGACGGTGTTCTCGATGATGTCGACTCGCGATGTCTGGATCGAAGCCAACTTCCGCGAAACCGGGCTGACTCACATGCGCGCCGGGCAGGTAGCTACCGTCGAGGTGGACGCGTATCCGGGGCATGCCTTCAAGGCGCATGTGGTCAGCATGAGTCCGGGCACGGGCTCGGAGTTCGCCGTGTTGCCACCTGAGAACGCCACGGGTAACTGGGTCAAGGTGGTCCAGCGCCTGCCGGTGCGCCTCGAGCTCGACGCGATCGACCCGAAGTGGCCGCTCTACTCCGGCATCAGCGTCACCGCGCTGGTGGACACGCGTAGCGCGACGAACAAGGAGTTGTCCACGACAGGCGTCTCGCAGTGAACGCGGTGGTTGCTCCTCACAGCACACCGGGTGCACACCGCGTACTCATCGGTGCCGGACTCATCGCCACCTTCATGTCGGCGGTGAACATCTCCATCCCGAATGCCGCCCTGTTGCATATCCAGGGCGGGCTATCCATGTCGGATGACGAGGTCGGCTGGATCTTCTCCTCGTACATCGCGGCGAGTGCGATCGTCATGCCGATGACGCACTGGCTGGCGGGCCGGTTCGGCCGGAAGACGATCTTCCAGCTTTCGATGGCGTTGTTCACGCTGGCGCTGGTGCTCGTGACCCTCGCGACGACGCCTCTGCAGTTCGTGTCCGCGCGCATTCTTCAGGGTGCTGCCAGCGCGACGCTGGCGCCGCTGTCGATGGCGATCCTGCTCGACGAGCTGCCGCCGCTGCGGCATGGGCACATTGGCATTGTGTGGGCGGTGACGGCCTTGCTCGGCATCCTGAGCGGCCCGGCGATCGGCGGATACCTGAGCGAATACTACGGCTGGCACTCCATTTTCTACGTGAGCCTGCCTGTGGCCGTCCTGATCTTCGTGGCCATGGCGTTGTTCCTTCGCGAGAAGAAGGCGCCGAGCAGCCCGCCTTTCGACTTCTTCGGGTTCGCCACGTTCACCCTTGGCGTAGCGGGGCTGCAGATGTTCCTGGATCGCGGCGAACGCCTCGAGTGGTTTGCGTCGACAGAGATCCGGGTCGAAGCCGTCGTTGCCGCAATCGGTTTCTATCTTTACACCGTGCACGTGATGACCAAAGAGGAGCACTTCCTCAACCGGGCCATGTTCAAGGACCGTAACTTCACGGTCTCCGCAGCGATGTACTTCGTGTTTGGCTTCGTGCTGCTACCGACGCTGGCGCTTACATCGCCGATGCTGGAAGAGTTGCTGGGCTATCCCGCCGACACCGCGGGTTACGTCGCGATTCCGCGAGGTGCCGCGCTGATCGGGGCATTGCTGCTGACCTGGCGCACACCGAAGCACCTCGACAACCGCCTGATCATCGTCGCCGGCATGGCGCTGGTGGTTTACGGGAACTGGCGGATGCTCGGCTACTCGCCGTTGATGGATCGTTGGCCCGTGGTGATTGCCGGCGCGTTGCAGGGTGCCGGCCTTGGTGTCCTCATGCCTGCGCTGACCCGCGCCGCCTTCAGCACGCTCAGCCCCACGCTTCGCTCGCAAGGTACGGCGTTCTTCAACCTGGCGCGTCTCTACGGAAGCACGATCGGCATCTCCATCGTGCAGATCTACTTCTACAACAACACGCAGGCCATGCATCTCGCGCTCGCAAAGCATGTGAGGCCGTATGGTGCCGTCGCCCAGGCGACGGGTGATCTCTCCGGCGCGCACCTCGCCTTGATCAACGAACTCGTGACCGGCCAGGCAGCGATGGTCGCCGTGATCGGCCAGTTCAAGCTGCTGATGATCGCGATGCTCGTCGTGAGCCCACTCGTTCTCTTCCTTCGCAAACCGCGCCCGGTCAACTGACTCTCGGAGTCGCCCATGAAAATCGTCAGAACAGTCCTCGCCGCCTCTACCTTTGCAGTGCTCGCCGGATGCATGGTCGGGCCCGATTTCGAGAAGCCCGCGGCACCTGCGTCTAAGCATTACGACGTACAGGCCGAGCAAGCGCTCGCCGGTAACAGTGCACAACACATCGACTTCGACAGGAAGATCGACGGTGACTGGTGGTCGTCGCTAGGTTCGTCGAAACTCGACCAGGTGATGCACAAGGCGATTGACGGCAACCTCGGCCTCGAAGCCGCGGACGCCACCATCGCGCAGGCAAATGAGGCCGTGACGTCGGTCCGCGGTGCGTTGAGCCCGCAGGTCGATTTCGGTGCACAGGGCGGACGTCAGCACACCGCTGGCGCAAACGGGTTCGGCACGTCCAACTTCTACGCCGTCGGGCCGCGGGTGAGTTTCGATCTCGATCTGTTCGGGGGTACCAGGCGCCGCGTGGAAGAGCAGGCCGCCCTGGCCGAGCTGCAGCGGCATCGCTTCGATGCGGCCTACCTGACCGTGACCGGCGATGTGGCAACGCAAGCGTTCTCCCTCGCCTCCGCGCGTGCGCAGATTGCCGCCGTGCAGAGCCTGCTTGCGAACGACCGCAAGAACCTCGAACTGGTGCAGACCGCGCATCGCTATGGCAGCGCCACGCAGGTCGACGTCGCCACGGCGACGACGCAGCTCGCGCAGGACGAAACCCTGCTGCCGCCGCTGGCTCAGCAGCGCGACGTCGCGGCACACGCGCTCTCCGTCCTGGCAGGTAAAGGACCGGCCGACTGGGCGCCGCCGGACTTCGATCTCGCGGACTTCGCGCTTCCCTCACAGCTACCTGTCACGTTGCCCTCAGATCTCGCGCATGATCGTCCGGACATCCTCGAAGCGGAGTCGCGGCTGCACGCCGCCAGCGCCGCCATTGGCGTGGCGACATCGGATCTGTATCCGCACCTGAATCTATCCGGATCGCTCACACGCGTCGGCCCGGCTCCCGGCATCGGCACGCTGTGGGGCCTGGCGGCTGGACTCACGGCGCCGATCTTCAACGGCGGCACGCTCAAGGCGAACCAGCGCGGCGCCGTCGACGGTTACAAGGCGGCACTCGCCACCTACCAGCAGACCGTCGTGACATCGCTGGGGCAGGTGGCCGATGTGCTGCAGGCGATCAACCACGATAGCGAGGAAGTCGCCGCGCAAGATCGTGCGCTCAAGTCCGCCGAGCTCAACCTCCAGTTGAATCGCGAGGGCTACAAGGCGGGCGAGACCGGCGTGCTGCAGGTGATCGACGCCGAGCGTTCCTATCAGCGTGCATTGATCGGCCAGATCCAGGCGACGACCGCGCAATACCAGGACACCGTACAGCTATCCATCGCACTTGGCGGCAATTCCGACGAAGCATTCCAGCGCAGGGCGGCGTACCGTGACGAGCGATCGATGGCAGGTGAACCCATTAACGGAGGAAAACCATGAGCGCCCTTGATACGTTTCGTCACACCCGCATTCCCCTCGCTCACGGCACGGGAGCCATCCCCGCCGTCGGCTTCGGCACGCTGATTCCCGATCGCGAGAAAGGACGTGCCGCCATCAAGACGGCGCTCGAAGTGGGTTTCCTTCACCTCGATGCCGCCGAGGCGTATCGCAACGAGGATGTCGTTGGCGATGTGATCCAGGAGGCGATCGTTAACGGCGTCGTTCGTCGCGAGGATCTTTTCGTCACGACCAAGCTGTGGAACAACAACCATCGGCCGGAACGCGTGAAGCCCGCACTCGAAGCGAGCCTGCGTCGCCTGCAGGTCGATTATGCGGATGCCTACCTCATCCACACGCCGTTCGCTTTTGCGCCTGGCGACGACCAGTACCCGAAGGACACGGACGGCAAGCCGCTCTACGACAAGGGCATCACCTTGCTCGATACCTGGCGGGCGATGGAAAACCTGGTCGACCAAGGCCTGGCCAGGGCCATCGGCCTCTCCGACGTGAAACTCGAAGCGGTGAAGGAAATCGTCGCCAACGCACGCATCAAGCCGGCGATCGTGCAGGTCGAGTCGCATCCGTATCTTCCCGAGTGGGAGCTGCTCGAGTTCTGCCAGGCAAACGGCATCGTGCTGCTTGCCTTCGCACCTCTCGGCCACGGGATGGAACCGCGCGTCCCCGATGATCCGGTATTGAAGAGCATCGCCGAACGCATCGGCGAAACACCCGCCCACGTCGCCCTCGCCTGGGCCGTCCAACGCGGTACCGCCTTCCTGACCACGTCCACCAACCCCGACCACATCCGCGAGAACTTCGAGATCTCCCCGCTACCGCCCGAAGCACTCCAGGAAATCCGCGAAGGCATCACCACCAACATCCGCCTCAACGACGTCGTCCACACCGGCCTCCCCGGCTTCATCCCCCGGGAAAATCGCAAATAACCCAGGCCCGAGGCCCTCTGGATCTCCTTTGGCCCCCTTCGGGGGGCCCTGTGGGAGCCGCTTCAGCGGCGATGCCCTCAACCTTGACGACCAAACGACCTCCCCCTAGGATGCGATTCATTCGCATTTACAGATAGGCCGCACCGTCACCACGCTCGCACGCATCGCCCTGGCCATCGTCGGCGGCTACGTCACGGTTTCCTTGTGGACCTTCCTGCTCGGCCGCCTCATCCCCGGCGATCGTCCCGGTGCCGGCTTTACGGCAACGATGCTCTCCTTCGTGCTCTATGCCGGCTGTTTCGTCTGGGTATTCGGCGCGAAGCGTCTCGGCCGCGCGGCCGTGTCGATGGCCGCACTCGCCGCCGTCGCCGCACTCGGCATCGCCCTGACATGAGCGGCCGGTTCCGTCAGACGCAGGCCAGCCTGCATACGTGGTCCGGCCTCGTCGTCGGCTGGGTGCTGTATGCCATGTTCCTTGCCGGCACGGTGAGCTTCTGGCGCGAGGAGATCACTCGCTGGACGCAACCGGAGATCGGCGCGCATCAGCCAGCCGACGTGGACGTTGCCAACGCGCAGCGCTACCTGCAGGCGCACGCCGCCCATGCGGCGCAGTGGGACATCGCGCTACCCGATCAACGCGGAGCAGGCGTCTCGGTCTCGTTCCGTGACAAGGCTACGCCGCGCACCGCGACAATGGCGCCGATCTTCCTCGACGCCCATGGCGAACCCATCAACGTGCGTGCGACCGAAGGCGGTGACTTCTTCTATCGCCTGCATTTCGACATGCACTACATGCCGATCTTCTGGGGGCGTTGGCTCGCCGGCATCTGCGCCATGGCCATGCTCATCGCCATCGTCAGCGGCGTCATCACACACAAGAAGATCTTCGTCGACTTTTTCACCTTCCGCCCGCGCAAAGGACAGCGTAGCTGGCTGGATGGGCACAACGCACTCGCGGTGCTCGCACTCCCCTTCCATCTGATGATTACCTACACCGGCCTCGTCACCCTCATGACGATGTATATGCCTTGGGGTGCCGATGGCTCGAACGGCAGTCGCAACGCGCTGTTCGCGGCGATCATTCCGACCTACGTGACGCCTGCCGCCAGCGGGCACTCGAAGCCGTTGGTCGATCTGCGTATAGCGCTCGACACGGCGGGCAGGACCTGGGGCGGCGGTCACGTCGCGACGTTGAAGGTCACGCAGCCCGGTGACGCCTCGGCCCGAATCGTCGCCGAGCGTGCTGGCTCGGACCGGATCAGCTCGAACCTGGTCACGGTGCAGATGGATGGAACGACCGGTGCGGTCATCGCTGCGTCCAGGCCCGAAAGCCCGGGCGTACTTACGCGCGGGGGCATGATCGGCGTCCATGCCGGCCGCTTCGCGCCGCTCGAGATGCGCTGGCTGTACTTCGTGCTGGGCATGGCCGGCACGGCGATGGTCGCAACGGGGCTTATCCTGTGGACGGTAAAGCGTCGCGCGCAGCTCCCCGACCCGGCACGACCGTACTTCGGTTTCCGCCTGGTAGAACGACTGAACGTCGCCTTCGTGGCTGGCATGCCGCTGGGGATGTCCGCCTTCCTCTGGGCCAATCGTCTCCTGCCTCACGGTATGGGTGAGCGCGCCGCATGGGAGATCCACACGATGTTTATCGTGTGGGGCGTGGCGTTACTGCATGCGTGCTTCGTATCTCCTCGCAAGGGCTGGATTATTCAGTTTGCATTGGCCGGCGTTTCGCTCGTCGCGCTCGCGATTGGCGACGTCGTTATCGTACGTACGGATTTTGTCTGGATCGACCTCGTCATAGCGGCGCACGGTGCGGTCTGCATGGCGATTGCATGGGGCGTCGCGCGGCATACTCCGGTGTCGACAAAGTTGCGCAAGGAAGCGAAGTCCGCATCGGGCAGGAAGGAGCACGCATGAGTCTGCTTCTCGCCATCGTTGGTTTTGCGTGCCTCGCTGCTGCGATGAATCGACATCATTCGGAAGTCATCGGCGGTAAGCCGCCGCGAGCGCGAGTTCGCCTGCTCCGGGTCGCCGGCTCGGTCGCCTTCTTCGCACTTCTCGTATTCGACATGACGACCAGCGGGGCAGCGTTCGGTGCGTTGCTCGCCTTCGGCTATGCAAGCGCCGGCGCTTGCATCGTGTTGCTCGCACTTACGTTGCTATCGCGGCTCCGCGTTCCTCGTTGAGCCAGCCAGGGGCAACGGTCACGGGATCTTTATTGCCCGTTGCCTAAAGTCGGCAGGATGATCGGACCTCTCGACCTGCTGCTTCGTCTTCTCACCGCCGGCCTGCGTACGCACATGCTGGTCGCGGTGGGCGCGGCCCTCGCCATCATCGTCTCGGCGTTCGGATTCGCGGATGTGCTCAACCATCCGCACGTAGTGCTCGATCCCTCACGTATCGCCGCGCAGGTCGTGACTGGCGGTCTCACGACGGCCGCAAGTTTATGGGCCGTCGCTTCCGTGGGGCTTGCTGCGGGCAGCGGCATGTACGCCGGTGCCGTCATGGCCACGGCGATCATCTGGGTGATTCTCGCCCTGCTCAAGCCACTCGAGCGCAGGCTAACGGGCAAGCTCGTGTCGTTGCCTTCACATGCTGCGTACGTTCGTGAAATCCAGGGCAAGAGCGCATGAAAATAATGATAATAATCAATTTATTACGACGCTATTTGCCAGCAATGCGTATACGCTACCGAAACCACGCATAGGGGCGCGGCGCTGCGGCCTATACCTGAATTGCGTTTATGCACTTAAGGATTCATATGGCTTTGGCAAGACATGTCAGAGGCGTGTCTTTGATCGAGGTCATGATGGCGGTACTGGTGTTCAGTGTCGGTCTCATTGGCCTCGCTGGCTTGCTGATCACGTCGCTGCGCTCGAACCAGGTCGGTTATCAACGGACCCAGGCCGAGTTCATCGCCATGGGCATGGCCGATCGCATGCGTGCGAATCCGCTCGGCGTCTGGTCGGGCGGTTACAACTCCACGACATATCCGTTGACCGGCACCCAGGCGTGCACGACAGCCAGTGCCTGCAGCCCGGCAAAGCTCGCCCTGCGAGACCAGTACCTATGGAGTAGCCAACTCAAGGCCTTCCTGCCGAATGCGACGGCTTCCATTGCCTGCACCAATGGCGCCACGCCCGACGCTACCCAACTGTTAGTCCGGCCGCCTTATGCCGGTAACTGCGTCATGCAGATCAACTGGACCGAGCGAGGCGCCGGCGATAGCAGCCATCAGGCTGTCGCGACGCGATCCTACGTATGGAACTTCCAGCCATGACCATCGCCAACGCCCGTGCAACGCGTGGAGACCGCGGTTTCACGCTCGTCGAACTGATGGTCGCCATGGCCCTGGGCGTGATCGTCGCCGGCGGCATCGTCAGCGCTTTCCTTGCGACGTCGACAAGCAGCCTGGTCCAGACGCAGCTGGCGAAGCTCCAGGAAGAAGGTCGCTTCGCCATGACGGCATTGACGACCGATCTGCGTATGACCAATGCCCAGTACTGCTCGAATGTGGGTGGCCAGTCGTCCAACCTGTCCAACGGGGTCATGTCACTGGACCGCTACCTGCGCGCACCCACGGTGCTGGTCTCCGGCGCCGTCTTCCAGACGGCACTCAACGACAACACGACCGCGTGGGGTACAACGAGTGGGGGGAACACCTATCCGGCGTCACCGCTGGTGGCCTTCACCATGCCTTCCTTCGTGTCGCTGCGTGGATACGACTGCACTGTATCGGCATGTACTCCCGTGGATCCCGCAGACCCCAAGGGCGTTGGCATTCCCCAACAGGGAACCACGGTGGGCAACCGCGTGGCAGGCAGCAGCGTGCTCACGCTGCGCTACCTGGACGGCGCGCGTGGCTGGGTGCTGGATGGCATCAACAGCAGCATCACGCTCAGCGGCAACACGGTTGCCAGCCTCACGGTCGTCCCGCAGGCAGGCGAGCCTGCGCTGACGAACTTCACGAAGGGCGATCTGATGATGCTTGCCGACTGCAATTCCTCGCAGGTTTTCTCGGCGACCGCATCCGCCTCGACGTTCACGCCCGCGTCCAACTACAGCGCTGTCGCCAGGCCTTCAGGGGTAACGCCCAAACTCTTCGACTTCAACCGCGACTTCCAGACCGTGTCGTACTACCTGCAGGTCGTGGACGACAACAACGGTCACAAGACCGGTGCGCTGATTCGCCGGGTCAACGGCGTGAGTGGTGAGGTGGTGCGGGGCATCGAACGGCTCGACTTTCTCTATGGCGTCATGGACGCGGCGGGCAACACCAGTTATCGCACGGCGGCCGATATAGACAGCGCCACGGTTTGCCCCTCGTCCACGGTGTCTGTCACAGGCACTGATCCTGGCTGCCTGTGGCGTTCGGTTAAGAGCATCGAAGTGCACATACTCATGGATGGACAGGTACCCCTGTTCACGCTGGCGGCACCCGAGCTCCAGTATCAGTATTACCCGGACACCGGCGTTGTCGGCCTTTCCGCGCCTGACAACACGAGCCGTGCCGTGATGCCGAGCCAGCAAGGCTTCGACAATCACATGCTTCGGCGCGAGTTCACCGCGGTGGTCTCCATCCGGAACTACAATCCATGAACGCACAACGCGGAGCAGTGCTCGTCCTGGCGATGATCTTCCTGTTGCTGTTGACGATTCTTGCGATCAGCACCTCTGGACGGTCACTCTTGCAGGAACGCATGGCGGGAGCGATGCGCAACGCGCAGCAGGCGGAGTGGTCGGCGGAGAATGCCCTGCGTGGCGTGGAGTGGAATCTCTTCAGCGGAAATGGCGGCGTTGCCTGTTACAACTCCAGTAACCCCTCCACGATCAGCGCAAAGGTCACCGCATTCCGCCGGTCGTCGGTGTGGCTCACCGATGGCGCTACCGAATACAAGGGCTCCGGCGTCGCCATCGACTACACCACCGCAACCGCGGACGCGGCGCTGTCCACCGCGGTGATGGCCCACAACCCGTGGTACATCGTCGAGCTCCTCGGCCAGGATCTGCCGCCGGGAAGCGGTACGAGCGCGGCGACCGAAGCCGGATCGAGCGGTTCGGGAACGGCCAAGTTCTATCTGTACCGGATTACCGCGCGAGCGTCAGGCGGCAGTCCGAACAGTATCCGCGTTGCGGAATCCACGTTCGTCACGCCGAACCTTGTCGCATGTACGCTGACCTGAAGACGCCCCTCATGCAGAAACCCTCCCTCTCGTGGGCTGTCCTTTTCTTCGCAGCGATCGCGTGGTTGCTGGCCGCGTCCGCGGTCACGGCCGGGACCGTCACCGTGAGCAAGACACCACCGGGCGTTACCTCGAAGGTGGCGCCTAACATCGTGGTGACGTTTGACGATTCCGGCTCGATGAACTCCACGTCGATTCCCGATTCGATGGACGATAGCTTCGGCTCGAAGTATTACTACTCCGCGCAGGGAAACCCAATCTACTTCGACCCGACGATCACCTACGTGGTTCCACCGGATGCGAGTGGTACTCCCCTGGGCACGCCAACGTTCAAGGCTGCGTGGCGTGATGGCTACTGCGCAAACACCTTGACGAAGAAGTGTTGGTCGCCCGGCAACAGTAAGTATCTCAGCCCCATCGTGGTCGACCTCAGCACCGCGTTCTACGCCGGGTTTCTTGCCAACACCTCCGCGGGAAACTTTCCGTGTTCGCGAAATGCCAACGAGCTGACGACTTGGTATGTGAACAGCAATTCGTGCCCGCAGAAGGACATCCCCACGTCGGTGCGAGGGACCACCACTACCAGCACGACGACGACCTGCTCAGGCGCCGTCTGTGGGCTGCTGAACGGACTCGTCGGCACGAAGACGACGACTAATAGCGACGGCAGCGTCACGGTCAGCACCTGCAAGTTGAGCTCGCGGGTGACCACCTGCACGATGGTTACCAGCTTGACGAGCACCGACACCGGTGGCTTCTACTATGTCTGCACGCAGCCGGCTAACGACGCGACCTGTACTTACCACCTCGTCGCCAACGAATCGGCGGCGATCCAGCAGAACTTCGCGATCTGGTACAGCTATTACCGGACGCGAAACCTCAACGCGCGCGCTGCGGTGGGTCGCGTCTTTGCCAGCCTTGCCGATGGCTCGGTGCGCGTGGCCTGGCAGACGTTGCAGACACAGACCGCAAGCGGCAGCTATAACACCAGCGCTGGAAGCTACGCCGGCCAGTATTACGGACCACTGATCACGACGAGCCAGATTCTCGAGCTGGCGAACGCCACGTCCTGCGTGCCCACGAGTACGAGCGACACCTGCTGGCGCAGCCAGTTCATGAACTGGCTCTACGGGGCACCTGCGAGCGGCGGCACGCCGACGCGCGTGGCGACCCAGGTCGCAGGCGACTTCTACAAGCGCGCGCTGAAGACCTCGCCCAACGCGCAGGACCCGTACTGGAATGGCAGCACCAGTACGCCGGCTGAGCTCTCGTGCCGTAAGAACTTCAATATGCTGGTCACCGACGGATACTGGAACGGCGACACCCCTGCCAAGGGGACATCCCCCGACGCGGTCGGCCTGACGTTACCCGATGGCACGACTTACGCGACGAGTGGCACGCCCTCGAAGATATTCTGGAACCAGTTGGGCACCACCACGCCTTCGCTCGCCGATATCGCTTTCTCGTACTGGGCGAACGACCTGCGTACCGACCTGGCCAACAACGTGCCGGCCTATTTTCCGGACCTGACCACCGGCGTGACCGGCACCACGCCGACGGTCAGCCTGACCACGCCCGGCAGCAACAGCGAGGTCTACTTCAACCCGGCGAACGATCCCGCGACGTGGCAGCACATGTCCCAGTACATGGTCACCATGGGTATTTCCGGTACGCTTGTTTTTCCGACCGACTACACCGCGCTGCGCAAAGGCACGAAGGTGTGGCCTACGCCCGACACGTCGGGCGGCGCGACCAATATCGACGATACCTGGCACGCCGCGCTGAACAGTCGGGGTGGGTATTTCAGCGCTGCCGATCCGACCTCGCTGGTAAGTAGCCTGACCACGATCCTCTCCTCGGTCATCGCAAGCAGTTCGACCTCACTCACGCTCAGCCTCAGCGCGAACGTCCTGACGACGAATGCGATTGCCTATTACGCGGGGTACAACACGATCGACTGGAGCGGGACGCTGATCGCCAGGGTGATTGGCTCGAACGGTGCCGTGGGCGCGCCAGTGTGGGTTCCGACGCCATCGGGCCCGTCGGGCACGACGAGCACACCGGGTGACGCAGGCGCGTTCCTCACCAACCGTGCGACCAACGATCCTCGCCTCATCGCCACGAGCACCGGTCCTGGCGCCGGCAAAGCCATCACCTTCGCCTATACGGGTCTGAGTACGACCGAGAAGGCCGCACTGGACTCGTCCGACGGTACCGGGTCGACGGCAACGACCGACGGCCTGGGCACCAAGCGGGTGGACTGGCTGACCGGCGTACGCACGCTCGAAGGCACTACGTTCCGTACCCGATCGTCGTTGCTTGGCGCGATCTTCGGATCACAGCCGGCTTACGTCGGCGCGCCCAACAGCGGCTACGGCGATTCGTTCTCGGCGGGATCGCCGGAAGCGAAAGCAGTCTCCGACAATCCAGCGATGAGCTACTCGACCTTCCTGTCCACGTGGGCGACACGTCCGCCGGTGGTTTACGTGGGCGCTAACGACGGCATGCTGCATGCGTTCGACGCGCGCCTGGCATCGGTCACGGGTGCGCAGCCTGGCCGCGAACTCTGGGCTTACGTGCCGGCGAGCGTGTACCCAAATCTCCCGGCCCAGTCGCGATTGACGAACTTCACGTTCACCCCGACGGTCGACGGCAGTCCGGTGACCGGTGATGTCTTCTTCAACGGCAGTAGCGCGCTGAACAACTCGACCATGGGTTGGCACACCCTACTCGTCGGCTCGCTGCGCCTCGGCGGCCGCGGTGTCTTCGGTATCGACATCACCGATCCGAACAAGAAAACACTCAATACGAGCACGGCCGTAGCCTCGAAGGTGCTTTGGGAATTCAACAGCGACAGCGTTTCCGCCGCCGGCACACCCGCCAACCTGGGTTACACCTTCGGCACGCCGGTGATCACCCGGGTCGCTTATGACAACGGGAGTGGATCCATTGGGCGTTGGGTGGTTCTCGTCCCCGGCGGCTATTTCCCCGATGGCAGCACCGTGGCCGCGGCGAGCAACACGTACAGTTCGCTGTTCGTCCTGGATGCGCAGACCGGCACCCTGTTGAAAGAGATCCGCACGCCCACGGGAACCGGTGCGGTGGCCAGTCATGGCCTCACGACGCCCGCCGTTGGCGATTACGACGGCGACCAGGTGGCCGATGTCGCCTTCGCCGGCGATCTGGACGGCAACGTGTGGCGAATCGATCTCTCCACCACGGCGCTCGCCGCAACAGCCCAGTCGCAGGGCGTCAGCCTGTTGTTCAAGCCAGCCACCGCCAACGCGCAGTCGATCACCACGTCGCCGCGACTGCTCGCCGATCCGACATCGACGTACTTCATGGTGATCTTCGGCACCGGTCGTTACCTGAGTACCGCCGATACGGCGGACACCACGATCCAGACGCTCTACGGCGTACGTGACCCGGGCGCGAACGTGGCCTCCCCGATCACGCTCGCTGGTGGCACCCTGACCAAGCAGACCATGGCGCTCGACGCGGCAACCGGTGCCATCGGCGTGACCAGCAACGTCGTGCCGGCGACGAGTTCGGGCTGGTACCTGCGCCTGGATACGGTCGCCGGGGAGCGTGTCGTCGTGACCCCGGCGCTGGACTCGAGCAGCAACACGGTCACTTTCAGCACCCTGATTCCGACCGCCAACGATCCTTGCAAGACATCGAGTTCCGGATCGATCATTGCCCTCGACGGCACCACCGGTGGCGCGGCCTTCGGGGTCTCCATCGGTTCCGCGGTCAGCTTCGGTAGCGGCTACTCGCTTGCCGGCGCCCATGTACTCGGGGCTGCCAGTTCCGGCTCGCTCTACACCTCGGCCAGTCTCAGCGGCGGCACCGCGTACCTGCCGGGCCAGGTACCCGCGTTGGGCGGCGGTAGCACACCGGTCGGCGAAAGCATTCCCACCGCGCGCCGTCGCTCGTGGCGCATCCTGAATGGCGAGAACTGACATGCTTGCGATACAGCGCCGCCGTGGCGGCTTCACCCTGCTCGAACTGATGGTTGTCCTGGTCGTGATGGCCATCCTCGCGGCCATCGCCATGACGTCGTACAGCCGCTACGGCTTCCGCGCACGACGGTCGGACGGACAGAAGTTACTCATGGCGATCGCCAACGCAGAGGAGCGTTATTTCGCCCTGCACAATGTTTACGCGGATCTCGCCACCATCGGTTACTCGACCACCACCACGGCGACTTCGGAGAACAGTTATTACACTGCCTCGGTCACGCCCACGACAGTCAATACGTTGGCAGCTCAGGGCTTCACCGCCACCGCGACACCGATAAATTCGCAGGCGCGCGATACATGCGGCCCACTCACCGTGACCGACACGGGGCTGAAGGGGCCCTCGGGCACCACCGCTAACGGTGTTTGCTGGTGACGGTCGTCCGGCCAGGAAAGCGTACCGGGCAAGGCCTCAGTCTGGTCGAGCTCATGGTGACGATCTTCGTGGCAGCGATCCTCGCCGCCATCGCGCTGCCGTCCTTCCGCACAACGCTGCAGAAGCACCGGCTTCGCGTTTCCGCCGATAGCCTCCAGGCCGCCGTCCAGTACGCGCGTACCGAAGGCGTACTGCGCGCGACCTACGTATCCCTCTGTGCCAGCGCCGACGGCGCGACCTGTTCCGGTGCCGCCACGTACGAAACGGGCTGGCTGGTCTACGTCCACCCGGTCGCGACGACCAAGGCCAGCGATGTCTACACGGCCACTGCCTCGGCGGGCATGCAGATTCTTCGCACCACTCCCGCTTTGAACGGCGTGTCCGCTCGCGCGGTGGATGGCGCGGTCGTCACCTTTGGTCAGCAGGGCCAACTCGAAGCCGTCGCCTCACGCACGAACATCGCCCAGCCGATGGCCTTCGTCCTGTGTGCGCTCGATGCAAGCGCAAGCAGCCTCGGTGCGAATACGACCCGGATCCCGGGGTCGCGCCTCGGGGTCAGTCGCTATGGCGGCCTCGCGTTCACCAAGCTGGCCAGCACGGATACCTGCACACCCTGAGTAAGGCCCGCACGGCGGATCGCGCCCCCTGAGATCGGCACGTTGTACATTTGTACAGTGTCCTTTCCGATCCCCACCACTCACCCGCACAAGGGCCGCGGAGCCGCCTCCAATCCGGAGGGCCGGTTCGAGAAGACCCGCTCCGTGGCCGAAGACGATGGCTGGTACCGGGAAGATGAAACCACCCGGCCGCCGACGGAGACCAGGGAAGAACTCGCCCGGTCGGTCATCAGCCGCAACGACTCCCCGGATATCGGATTCGACCAGGCCCTGAATCCTTTCAGGGGATGCGAGCACGGCTGCATCTACTGTTACGCGCGCCCCTCACATGGTTATCTCAATCTCTCGGCCGGGCTGGATTTCGAGACCAAGCTGTTCGCCAAGATCAACCTCGAGGAAGTGCTACGCGGTGAGCTCGCGAAGCGGAGCTATGTCTGCAAGCCGATCAACATCGGCAGCAACACGGATCCGTATCAGCCGATCGAGAAGAAGTGGCGGTTGACGCGTGCGGCGCTGGCGCTGCTTAACGAGTGCAACCACCCGTGCACCATCGTCACGAAGAACGCGCTCATCGAGCGCGACCTCGACATCCTCGTGCCGATGGCCGAGCGCAACCTCGTGCATGTGTTTATCTCGATCAACTCGCTGGACAACAAGCTGGCGTCGAAGCTGGAGCCACGAGCAAGTGCGCCGCATCGAAGGATGAAGGCGGTAGAAACATTGAGTCGCGTTGGCGTACCGGTGGGTGTGCTGGTTGCGCCGATTATTCCGGCGCTCAACGAGAAAGATGTCGAAGCGATCATCGAACAGGCGGGTGCGGCCGGCGCACGTTCGATCGGTTACACGTGCGTGCGTTTGCCGCATGAGCTGAAGCAGCTGTTTCGCGAGTGGCTTGAAGTGCATTACCCGGATCGAGCCTCGCACATCATCAGTCTGATCCAGCAGATGAATGGCGGGAAGGATTACGACTCGAACTTTGCGACGCGGATGCGCGGGCAGGGAGTGTTTGCGGACATCATTCGCAAGCGGGTGCAGATTGCGACGCGGAAGGCGGGGTTGGATCGGGCTTGGGATACGGTGTTGGATACGTCGCAGTTCGTGCCGCCGAGAATCTCGTCACCGCAGGGAGAGTTGTTCTGAGACGAGGGCGCTCGACGGATTCGTCGACGCGTTCACGCGATGGCACGGATCGGCGACAATCGGGCCCGAGACCTTAGGCAAGAGGCACTGGTGAGATGGAGGATCTGATTAGCGTGACGATCTCGGAACGCGCAAGCTTCGGCAGGACGTCGGCCAAGAGGGCGGCGGCGATGTTGTGCAGACAGCTCTGCGACAAGCGTGGATGGAGGCAGCAGCATTGGATGGCTCGTGGTGGATTGGCTTGCCAGTGACCCGTTCGAGTTCGAGGACCGCGCCGATGCTCCTTCCCCTGACGCGCTCGCGTACGTCTTCCCGGGGTCGCCCTTGCCCTGTTTGTCCGAAAACGTGGGGCTCGGAGCAACAGGAAAGGCACCGCCAGGCGTGAGATTCACCCTCTATAGGACAAGCGGAGCGCGGTTCTGACTTGGGGTGAATAGTCGCTTCGAATAAGATCATGCAAGATTCGAGAAGGGGCAGCTGCATGAAGGCTTACGTCGACGCCGCCATACAAGCGCTATTCGAACGTGGTGGCATAAGGCACATCTTTGATCACGCCCGCAACGCGGTGGTAGCAACGATCATTGTTGCCGCCGGGATCGACACGGCGAAGCGAGACGATGCGGCAAGCCTTCTGGGTTTGGCCAATCCGTCAACACTTAGCTACATCGTCATTGCGATCGGCGTATTGCTGATAACCCTGAATTTTCTTGATGGGCTGCGCAAGCTGAACAAGCTCCGATGGCACATGGCGCTCCAGGTGGCGCTCGGAGTGGCCTACGTCTTCTTCTCGATTCGCATCATCCAGGTGGTCGTCTTCTTCAGGACGCATGCCTGCTGATTTTTCGGTTGATGGCTGTCACGGTAACCACGGCCGTTCGCTAAGCCCTTCATTTCACACAGCTCACTCACTCCTATAAGTATGATTTTCGGTCGTAGCCCGGCCGGCTCATAAGGAGAAACGCGCATGAATGACTTCAGCAAGTGGAAGTTCACGCGACGCGAGGTGCTCAAACTGGGTGCCGCATCCGCCGGTGCGCTTGCCGCAGGCAGCCTGCCGGCTGCCCAGATCACCGATGGCGGACGCAAGCCGGTCAATGCATCGGTGGCCATGGACGTCAACGGCACGCCGCAAAACGTTACGCTGGATACCCGCACCACGCTGCTCGACGCCTTGCGCGAGCACATGCACCTCACGGGTACCAAGAAGGGTTGCGATCACGGTCAGTGCGGCGCCTGCACGGTGATCGTGGATGGGCGCCGCATCAATTCGTGCCTCACGCTGGCCGTGATGCACCAGGGCGCGAAGGTCACGACCATCGAAGGCCTCGGCACCCCAACCAACCTGCACCCCATGCAGGCTTCATTCGTGAAGCACGACGGATACCAATGCGGGTACTGCACCCCGGGGCAGATCTGCTCGGCCGTCGCCGTGCTGGATGAGATTCGCAACGATATTCCCAGCCACGTCTCCGCCGACCTCACCGTGAAGGCGCAGTTCACGACGACGGAACTGCGGGAGCGCATGAGCGGCAACATCTGTCGTTGCGGCGCCTATTCCAACATCGTCGAAGCGATCACCGAAGTTGCCGGGAGCCACGCATGAAGCCGTTCTCGTATGAGCGCGCTACCTCGCCCGCGGCAGCGGCAGCGGCAGCCGCAAGAACAGAGGGTGCGAAGTTCATCGCTGGCGGCACCAATCTGCTCGACCTGATGAAGATCGGGGTCGAGGAGCCCATGCACCTCATCGACCTGAACGGACTCGCGTTGGACACCATCGAAGCTACGTCCGACGGAGGCCTTCGCATCGGTGCCCTGGTCCGCAATACGGATCTTGCCGCAGATCAACGTGTACGCCGTGATTACGGTCTGCTTTCACGGGCGCTGTTGGCAGGCGCTTCAGGGCAGCTGCGCAACAAGGCGACGACGGCGGGCAATCTCCTGCAACGTACCCGTTGCCCGTATTTCTACGACACGAACCAGCCGTGCAACAAACGGCTCCCGGGCAGTGGCTGCGCGGCAATCGGCGGCTCGAGCCGCTCGCTCGCCGTGATTGGTGGCAGTGCGTCGTGTATCGCCGTGCAGCCCAGTGACATGGCGGTAGCCATGCGCGTGCTGGACGCTGTCGTGGAGACTGTTCGCGCCGACGGGCAGACTCGCCGTATTCCCATCGCGGACTTTCATCGGTTGCCGGGCGCGCGGCCCCATGTGGAAACCGTACTCGAGCGTGGGGAATTGATCACCGGTGTGACGCTGCCGAAGCCGGTGGGCGGCATGCACATCTACCATAAGGTCCGGGACCGGGCTTCCTATGCCTTCGCCCTGGTGTCGGTGGCGGCCATCGTCCAAAAGGATGGTTCCGGACGCGTGGCCCTGGGTGGCGTCGCACCGAAGCCGTGGCGCGACGAAGCGGCGGAGCCGTATCTGCCGCAGGGCGCGAAGATCTTTACGGCGCATCTCCTTGCGAATGCCACGCCCACCGGGGAGAACGCCTTCAAGGTGGTTCTTGCGGAGCGAACGCTCCATGCCGTGCTTGCCGAAGCCAAGGGAGACGCGTCATGAAGTTCGACACGCCGGCAACAACGAATCCCATCGACCGGCTCAAGGTCGTCGGCCAACCCCTCGATCGCATCGATGGCCCGCACAAGACCACCGGCACAGCGCACTACGCTTACGAGCAGCACGAAGCCGCGCCGAATCACGCCTATGGCTATATCGTGGCCTCGTCCATTCCCAAGGGACGCATTAAGGGCATCGACCTGACGCGCGCGCGCCGGGCGCCGGGCGTGCTGGCGATTGTCACCGCGCAAAGCGCGGGCAAGCTGGGAAAGGGGAAATTCAACACCGCGGCGCTTCTGGGTGGTCCGACGATCGAGCACTACCACCAGGCCGTTGCCCTGGTCGTGGCGGAGACATTCGAACAGGCCCGTGCCGCGGCAGCGCTCGTGAAGGTCGACTACGCCCGCACGAGCGGTGCGTTCGACTTGCGCGCTGCGGTCGCCTCGGCAACGAAACCGAAGGACGAGAAGGCCGACACCGCCGTGGGTGACTTCGCAGGCGCTTATGCTGGCGCCGAGGTCACGTTCGAGGGCCGCTATACGACGCCCGATCACTCGCACGCGATGATGGAACCGCATGCGTCCATCGCCTCGTGGACGGGCGACAAGCTCACCCTGTGGACATCCAACCAGATGATCGCGTGGGGCGCCGGCGATGTCGCGACCACGCTCGGTGTGCCGAAGGAGAATGTGCGCCTCATCGCGCCGTACATCGGTGGTGGCTTCGGTGGCAAGTTGTTCGTACGTAGCGACGCGTTGTTGGCGGCGCTTGGTGCACGAGCCGCCAGGCGCGCCGTGGCGGTGACCCTCCCGCGACCGCTCATCTTCAACAACACGACGCACCGACCGGCAACCATCCAGCGTATTCGGATCGGTGCAACGAAAGACGGCACGATCACGGCTATCGGTCACGAGAGCTGGTCGGGTGATCTACCTGGCGGCAAGCCGGAGACAGCCGTCGCGCAGACGCGGCTTCTCTACGCAGGCGCGAACCGGATGACGGCGATGCGTCTCGCCGTACTCGACTTGCCCGAAGGCAACGCCATGCGCGCACCGGGTGAGGCGTCGGGGCTGATGGCGCTCGAGATAGCCATGGACGAAATGGCCGATAAGCTTGGCATGGATCCGGTCGAGTTTCGTATCCGTAACGACACCCAGGTCGATCCTGAGAACCCCGAGCGGCCATTCTCACAGCGTCAGCTGGTGCAGTGCCTGCGCACCGGCGCGAATCGGTTCGACTGGAACAAGCGCATCATCAAGCCGGCCTCCACGCGCGACGGACGCTGGCTCGTCGGTACCGGCGTCGCTGCGGCATTTCGCAACAACCTGACGGAAAAGTCGGGGGCACGCGTGCGGCTGGATGCGCGCGGTCGCGTGACCGTTGAAACCGACATGACCGACATCGGCACGGGAAGTTACACCATCATCGCGCAGACGGCAGCGGAGATGCTCGGCTTGCCCGTCGATCGCATCGACGTGCACCTGGGCGACTCCAGTTTTCCCGTGTCGTCGGGCTCCGGCGGCCAGTGGGGCGGTAACAGCTCTACGGCTGGCGTTTACGCAGCCTGCGTGAAACTGCGCGAAGCGATCGCGCAGAAGCTGGGAATGAACCCCGACGACGCCGTCTTCGAAGATGGGAATGTTCGCTCCGGACAGCGCACGGAGTCTCTCACCGGCGTGGCAAAAGGCGGCGACATCGTTGCCGAGGACAGCATGGAGTACGGCGATCTCGGCAAGCGTTACCAGCAGTCGACCTTCGGTGCGCACTTCGTGGAGGTGGGGGTGGATGCCGCCACCGCTGAGATCCGCATTCGGCGCATGCTCGCGGTGTGCGCCGCCGGCCGGATCCTCAATCCCAAGACCGCGCGAAGCCAGGTGATCGGTGCCATGACCATGGGTGCTGGCGCGGCATTGATGGAGGAGCTGGTCGTGGACAAACGCCTCGGCTTCTTCGTCAATCACGATCTGGCTGGTTATGAAGTGCCCGTGCATGCGGACATCCCTCATCAGGAAGTGGTCTTCCTCGACGAAACCGATGCGATGTCCTCGCCGATGAAGGCGAAGGGCGTGGGCGAGCTCGGCTTGTGCGGCGTAGCGGCAGCGATCGCCAACGCCGTGCACCACGCGACGGGCGTACGTGTACGGGACTATCCGGTGACGCTGGATAAGCTGCTCGGCGAGATGCCCTCCCTCGGCTGAAGGGCGGCAAGACGGATCGGAATCCTAACGGTTGCCGTGGCCGGGGCGTTGCGCCCCGGCCCGGCTGTAGCTGGCTGGGTCAGCTCTTGATGAACTCGAGGATGTCGTTGTTGAGCTCATCCGGGTGCACGGTCAGCATGCCGTGGGGATATCCCGGATAAATCTTCAGCTTCGCGCCCTTGATGAGCTTTGCAGAGAGCAAACCAGCATCCTTGTAAGGGACGACCTGGTCATCGTCGCCATGCATCACGAGGGTTGGGACGGTGATCTTCTTGAGATCTTCCGTCTGGTCGGTTTCTGAAAAGGCCTTGATGCCATCGTAGTGCGCCTTGGCGGCACCAATCATGCCCTGACGCCACCAGTTCTGGACAATGCCCTGGGAAGCCTTGGCACCCGCCCGATTGAAGCCGTAGAAGGGGCCGGAGGCAACGTCGAAGTAAAACTGCGCGCGATTTTCGGCCAGGGCCTTGCGGAATCCGTCGAACACTTCGATAGGCGTGCCACCAGGATTCGCCGCGGTTTTCAGCATCAGCGGAGGCACCGCGCTTACCAGTACGGCCTTGGCAACGCGGCCGTTCGGCTGCCCGAAGTTGGCTACGTAGCGGGCGACTTCGCCACCACCGGTGGAGTGACCGATGTGCACGGCGTTCTTCAGGTTCAGGTGCTCAACGACGGCCCACGCATCCGCCGCGTAATGATCCATGTCGTGCCCATCGCTTACCTGCTGCGAGCGGCCGTGTCCGCGTCGATCGTGCGCCACGACGCGATAACCGTGCTCGACGAAAAAGAGCATTTGCGCGTCCCAGTCATCCGCTGACAACGGCCAGCCGTGGTGGAACACGATGGGCTGTGCGTCCTTCGGGCCCCAGTCTTTAAAGAAGATCTCGACGCCGTCCTTGGTGACAACGGTGGACGACTCGGCCCGGTGCGCTCCGGCGGCGGCCTTCGAGGGGGCTGGAGCAGGCGCTGCCATGGCGTCCTGAACGACCGATGCGCCGCCAGCGACGAGGGCGCCGGCGGTCAGGCCCGCCGAGGTGACGAACTTGCGGCGTGGGGCGTCATGTGACGCGTCAACTTCGATCTCACTCATGGCGTTCCCCTGGAAAATGGATGGTACCGGCCACTATGCAGTGACGTATGCGGTCAGAATTGCAGAAGATTACCCTCCTCACTCCGACGTTCATGACATGACGCCTCACGGATAGCCGCCCCCTTTATCTCCGCCCAAGGCATCCCTATGTCGATACCAGCGCCCGGGCTTTCCGGTCTGCATCGTCATTTCTGGATAGGGATACGTCATGAACACTACACAGAGAGTTGCCCTCGTTACGGGCGCCACGCGCGGCATCGGCCTGGAAACGGTTCGCCAGCTGGCCGAGGCCGGTGTGACCACGCTTCTCGCTGGCCGCGACGCCGGTCGCGCCAAGGCGGCGGCGGACAAGCTCAAGGCCGAGGGCCTCCCGGTCGAGTCGGTCGTGCTCGATGTCACCAGCGGCGACAGCATCACGAAAGCGGTAGCCGACGTGACCTCGCGCTTTGGCAAGCTCGACATCCTGGTCAATAACGCCGGCATCATCGTCGACGACATGGCCAAGGCGCCGTCGGAGCAGACGCTTGCCGCCTGGCGTGAAACGTTCGACACCAACCTGTTCGCGGTGGTCGAAGTGACGCAGGCCTTCCTGCCCCTGCTCAAGGCGGCACCGGCGGCTCGCATCGTCAACGTGTCGAGCCTGCTGGGCTCGATCACCATGCACCTGGATCCCGACTCGCCGATCTACACCTTCAAGGTCCCCGCGTACGATGCGTCGAAAAGCGCACTCAACTCGTGGACCGTGCATCTGGCCTATGAGTTGCGCGACACGCCGATCAAGGTCAACGCCGTCCATCCGGGCTACGTGCAGACCGACATGAACGGTGGTCAGGGCGAGATCGACGTGCCGACCGGTGCGAAGAGCAGCGTCGGCATGGCACTGATTGGTGCGGATGGCCCGACGGGAAGTTTCACTTATCTCGGCAAGACGCTTCCCTGGTAATGCTTGCTCGGTCGGCCGCGCATGCTGCGCGGCCGACCGCCCGTCGAATGTCTTCTCAGGATCTCAACCATGACGACCTATGTCGTGTTCACTCGTGAGCGCACCACCGATCCGAAGGAAATGGCCATCTACGCCGAGAAAGCCCACCATGCGGGTGAAGGTCATCCGCTGACGCCGCTTGCCTTCTACGGGGATATCCAGACGTTGGAAGGCAGCCCCATCGAAGGCTCCGTAATCCTCAGCTTCCCCAGCAAGGAAGAAGCCCTCGCCTGGTACAACAGTCCGCTGTACAGCGAAGCGAAAGAACACCGGCTCAAGGGCGCCGGCTATCGGGTCTTCATGATTGAAGGCGTGTGATGTAGCCCGTCGGTTCGCTGAGATCGAACCCGCAGGTTCTCAAAACGCGCCGGTTCGAAACTACCGCCTGGACCGAAGATGGCCGGCGCGTTCGGCCATCCTGCTTACGATCACGAAGGCCGACACGCCATAAACGATAAATCCGATGACGAAGTTAAGGACGAACGCGAGGATCATCAGAAGCATCCCGTCGTAGACAGGGCGATCGGCCGTTCCGAGATCGAGTGGCGGTACAGCCGATTGCAGAAGCGAGTTCTGCCAGAACAGCGCATTCGATAGGCCCTCGAAGCCTGCTTCGCCGGCCTGATACGAGAGCCATGCCAGGATAAGCGTGACCAACACGCCGACGACCGTCGCCAACAGAACCTGCCTCGTCAAAGTCACGGCAATCTCCCCAAGGTCCACCACAACCATCGTGCCAGGAACGACCTAGCCTTCGCGCAGCTCATCGCGCCGCACAATGATGCGCGAAACGAGACCGTATGCAACGGCTTCCTCGGCGGACATCCACTTATCCCGCTCGATATCCTCGCGCACCCGTTCGATGGGCTGGCCGCTCTCTCGCGCAATGACCATGGCGATGCGCTCGCGCGCCTTCAGGATCTCCTTCGCCTGGATGGCGATATCGCTGGCCGGTCCGCCCGCGCCGCCGCTGGGCTGATGGATCAGGAAACGGGTCTGCGGCAGGCAGAAGCGGCGTTCGCGCGGTGCGCCGAGATACAGATGGTTGGCAGCGCTTCCTACCCAGCCGGTGCCGACCATGTTGACCGGCGAGGAGATGAAGCGCACCGCGTCGTGGATCACGTCACCGGACTCGAGATGGCCGCCTGGGGACGAGACGATCATGTCGATGGGCGCGTTCGATTCAGCATCGAGCGCAAGCAGGCGGCGCACTGTCTCCGCGGCCATCGTGTCGGTGACCGTGCCGAAGACCATGACAGTCCGGGTGCGGAAGGTTTTCTCTTCCAGGAAGGCGCTGTTCTGCAGCGGTTGGGGGGTGTTGTCCGTCTCATTCGCAAACATGGGGAATCGCTCCATTGTGGTAGGTTCACCCCCATCAACGAATGAGCGGACACGAACGTGACATTCCCAGTCCATGACCATCCGCTCGCCGCAGACACCGCGCTCCGCCGGCGCTTGATCGGCCTGGCCAGACACTGGCTGGGTGACGCCAGCGCCGCCGAAGATCTGCTGCACGATGCCTATCTGCGTACCACCGATGGTGCGTTGCCCGCCTCGGCAGCCGACCGGGAAGCCTGGCTCGTAACAGTGCTGCGCAACCTGTGCATCGACCAGTTGCGTCGACAGGGTCGCTACCGAACCATCCTTGGGCAGCTCGCTGAAGAGTGGACGGACGGAGTCGACGGTTCTCAGCCGGAGCGCCTGGCAACACAGTCCCAGCGCGTCGACGAAGCCTTGCTCAACCTGGTCCATAACCTGCCAGCCGACGATGTGGCAGCGCTGCTGCTTCATGAGGTTTTCGATTTCAGCCACGCTGAGCTCGGCGCCTTGTCCGGGCGCAGCGAAGTGGCATCACGGCAGCGACTGCATCGGATGATGGGGCGCTTGCATCGGTCTACCTCGATGGGGATGCCGGAGGACGAGGACCGGACCGCCTTGCTTGCCTTGTGCCAGCAGGCACTGGCACGGTGCGAGACGGCCGCGTTAGTCACTCTGGTGCGGACGGTAGCGCCGCAGTCCATGGCCGCGCTTGAGCGTGCCGGGGAAGCCCAGTCGCTGTTCGCGGCGAAGGCGCCCATGACCCAGCTTGTCCAGGTCGACAATCAGCTGGCCCTGCGGATCCAGATCGGGGACGGCCCGGTCGCCTGGATACCGTTGGGCGAGGCAATGACCGAGGCGGCTTGAGCATCCACGGCTTCGCGGTTCACTGGAACGTCCCGACCTTCTGCTCCTGCCTTTCCTTGACCCGTTGATTGTGTCGACCTAGAAGCTCAGTCCCAGGGGCCGGTTGCAGTTGTACTTCTCCTGTTCCGTTCTCACATCACCGGGCGAGAGATGTCGCGCGCTGAGCTCTTCCGGAGTAAGGCTTTGCCAGACTTCAACATCAATGCAGTGGCGATCCGTGATGCCAAACAAACGCTGGGTGCTGCGCATCACGGCGCCGACTCCCTGGTTCATCGGATCGGTCAGCTGAATGCCGGTAACGACAGGTGCGTCGGAGCCGGGGACGCCCCTGACGCCTTGGGAGTGCTGGGCGTTGCCCAGCCGCTCACGGAAACCGCCGTCACCGGTGGAAGTCGGGGCGGTCATAGGTGGGTCGGAGGTACCGGGACTAGTGGACGCGGTAGGAACGACAGGTTGTGTGGGTGCCTCGGCCGTGATCGGAGCATTGGGTGAATTCGCTTCCGAGCGTGTAATCACGGCTCTGGTACGGCGGGCTCGCGAACGCGCCGATTCGTTCGCAGGCGCGTCTCGACTGCCGGCCAGTTGAGGCGTCTGTGATGTCGGCATAGGCGACTTTTTCAGAGGCGTTGAGATGAACCTCAGCTCGAGCGAGGGTGTCTTGTCGTCCGCGATTGCCGTCGTGTCCACCATGTTGGACGCCGGTCGCAACAGAACCATCAGTAGGCCGACATGGCAACCGACGGTCACGACAATGGCGGCTACGCGGCGAGCGGAGATCGAAATGCCGTTGAGATTCACACCCATAGATCGCACCATTCCATCCCTCTGGCGCAGTGACGATTCCCTCGCTGGCCCTCAGTCCCACAAGGCGCCGCGTCGAACTCAGATCCTCAGACGGGCATAACGCATAAAAGTTCAGTGGGCCTCAATCTCAATCCTGGCCTGCCTCAGCGCGGCAGGATCATGAGTCGCAATCGTGATCACATGCTGCGTGACATCGAACTCGTTCCCGTGTGCTCCGAACAAACGAACTGACGCCGCCACACACTTCGTCAATCCCACCGCCCGGCGTCCGGACACGGACAGCCAATGAACCCGCGAATCCGTAGATCCGCGGCACGCCGTGCCTGTGCTCGGCGTGCCGCACCTGGATGAGGGTGCGGTGGCAATTCAAAGGAACCACGTCATGCCCGCGAAGAAGGAACACCCAGTGGAACGCAGCATCGGTTACCACGCCGATCCCGATGCTTCCGCACACGACCTCATGAACGAATCCATTCAATGGCTTCAGTACGCGAGAGGCGTCACCGGCCTTCTGGCCGATCTGATCCACGAAGCCGACCGCGTCGACTGCCAGCGCGTGGCCCTCAGTCTGGAAGCGATTGCTGCCCTGACCCTTATGGGCGTGCAATGCACAGCTCAGGCGCACGTGCGCATGCACTGGGAGGGAGCCGGCAAGACGGGGCCGGACTGACCGATAGTGTCCGCCGCCCAGCGTCCGCGGACACCCTTCGCATCCCGCCTCCGCACGCCGGATTCAAGAGAAGAGGAAGGCCCCGAGCCACTCCATGCGGCGGTGCCCCGCTCGGCAAGCCGACGGCACGGTACTTGCACCGACGTCGGCAAGCTCATGGGTGCTCAAGGGAAACACATACATGCAAACTCGGACCTTGTCGGCTGTCCTCGCCGGCCTGCTCACGATGACCGGCCTGCCCGCGGTAGCTCGCGCGGAAGACCTTATGGACATCTATCGCGAAGCCGTCGCCAACGATCCGGTGCTGGCCAGCGCCGATGCGCGCCGCCTCGTCGTGGCCGAAGGGGTGCCGCAGGCTCGTGCCGCGCTGCTCCCGCAACTTTCCGCGGGACTCAGCCTGCAGCAGTTCCACCCGAGTTTCTCCAACGGCACGAACAGCGATGGCACGCCGAACACTGGCGGAGACGGCCACAGCCGCGAGCGCGACCTGACACTGTCGCTCAACCAGTCCGTGCTCGATCTCTCCAAGTTCGCCCGCGAACGGCAGGCCAAGCAGACCGAAGAAGCGCAGGAAGCGACGTACGAAGGTGAGCTCCAGGACCTTTATGTCCGATCGACGAGCGCGTACTTCAACGTGCTGGTCGCGGCGGATCAGGTCGAAGTGTTCCGCTCTTACGAGGATGCGTACAAGCAGTCGTTCGACCAGGCGACCATCAAGTTCGATCAGGGTCTGGCACCGGAAGCCGACCTTACCCAGTCGAAAGCGTATTACCTCCTGATCAAGTCGGAGCGTGTGGATGCGGAAAACGCATTGAAGGATGCACGGCGCGCGCTCCAGCAGCTCACCGGAAAGGAGCCGGGCACGCTGAAGACACTCCGCGATGATCTTCCCATGGAGACGCCGACACCCGACAACGCCGCCGCTTGGGTCGACCAGGCCCTGCGCCAGAATCCATCGGTGATCGCTGCGAACCATCTGGTGAGTGCGGATGAGCATTCGATCAACGCCGCACGCAGCGGGCACTTACCGACGCTGAACGCGGCCGTCGGTTACGACAAGGTCGGCGCGTGGTCGAACTCGGCCCGTGGCACGGCAGCCTACGGCCCGGGCAGCACGACGATCGGTCTGGTGCTTTCCGTGCCGCTCTTCAGCGGCGGCCTGACCCAGTCCCAGGTGCGCCAGGCTATTCACCAGCGTGACGAAGACCAGAGCGATCTCGAATCGGTCCGTCGCCAGACGGCGCGCGACGCGACGAACTACTTCAATCTCGTGGTCGCCGGGATAGGGCAGGTAAACGATGCGCGCGACGCGGTTGACGCCGCGAAGAAGTCGCTGGCGTCCCTGCGCGCCGGCTACGACATCGGCACGCAGAGCCTCACCAACGTGGTGGTTGCCATTGAGATCCTCGCGCAGATCCGCACGCAGTACACCGCGCTCCGCCACAACTTCATTCTCAACAAGCTGTTGCTCAAGCGCACCGTCGGTGCGGCGGAGCTGAAGGATGTGGAGGAGATCAACCGGCTGCTGCAGTAGCGTAAGCCAAACCTGCCACGCTACTCTTCAACGCAACCTCCGTGATGCGTACAGGTCCATGACGACGATTCTCCGCGAGCCTACAAAGTTCTGGTCGATCGAAACGGACCGGCTATCCATCAGCGAGTTCGGCACCGACGATGCCGGCTTCATTCTCGAGCTATTGAATGAACCGGATTTCATAAAGAACATCGCCGACAGGGGCGTTCGTGACCTTGCCGGCGCCGAGTCATACCTGCTCGATGGCCCTCTCAAGAGCTATACGACTCACGGGTTCGGCCTCTACAAGGTGGCGCTCAAACCAAGCGGCGAGACCATCGGCATGTGCGGATTGATTCGTCGCGACTCACTGGACTTCCCCGACCTCGGCTACGCCTTTCTTGCGATGCACCATCGGCGTGGCTATGCCAGCGAGGCCGGTGCCGCCGTACTGGACGAGGCGCGTCGGGAAAGGGGCATTGGTCGCGTCGTGGCGATCACCACGCTGGACAACGACGGATGGATACGGGTACTGGAGAATCTCGGCTTTCGCAACGAGGGTGTCGTCATCGAGATGCCGGACTACGACACGCCGAGTCGTTACTTCGTTAACGATCCCTGAGCCCTACGCCGCCGCGACAACTTGCTTATCGACATAGATAATCGGCAAGAATCGATAGCCGGGTGTGTTGCGTCAAGGTGTCGCCGCATCCGGGCCTCGAACGTCAACACGGCATGAGCAAACGCTGGCGCGCGCATTCTTACTGGCCTTGCGAGCAAATCACCGCCTGGACGTCGCGCCAATAAATGGTCGTCTCCTGCCGTATTTGTCGACTATGCAGGAAAAGGTGCAGGCGCTCAGCCTGCCTTAGAAAATGCTGAGAATCCCCCTCGCCGGATTTGTGCACTCACCCCCGAGAGCGCTCGCATAGGCTGGCCGCGCACGTCGACCTCATGCATTGAGGCCAATCCGGCGTCATTCATTCAGACGTCTATCTGCTAGCGACCCAGGTAACTGGCGTCGTCGTTGAAGTGCGGCCGGCATTCCCCGGATCCGGGAATGGGCTGGACTTAACCGGGGGTGGTATGAACAAGCGTCACGTGGAAAGCATTCGTCCTAATTCACTCAGCAGGGGAATCTATCTCGCCCTGGCGTCGATGCTGGCGATGCCTTTGCTCAGCGGCAACGCCCACGCCGCGTGTACTACGGCCGGCGTCACGATAACCTGCACTACCGGATCGAATACCAACAACGCGGCGAACGCGATTAACGGGGTCACCGTGAACGTGCAGTCGGGTGCGGTGGTCAGCGTGCCGCCGTTGCTGGGCGGAACCGCACTCACCCTGTCGGGCAACGGCATCACCGTGAACAACCAGGGTACGATCGACCCGGCCCTCAATGGTGGCCTGAGTCTCGCCGCATCCGGTGCAGTGCTCGGAAATAATGCGATCGGCGGGAACACCATCAACTTCAACAACCTGGCCGGCGGCACCATTAATGGCCTGGTCAACATTGGTTCGCTACTGAGCATCGGTGGTCAGGCGCTCACGGTGCAGAACGCGACCGGTGGCGTCACCAATATCCGGAACGACGGTACGTTCGGTATGTCGATTTTTGGCGTGGGCTTGTTTAGCACGGCCGACGCACCGGCGATCGTCACCTACGGTGGTGGCCAGACGAACTTCACCAACACGGGCACCGTCACGGGCCGTATCGGCTTCGGTGCATCGAGCACGCCGGGAGCCGGCAATACCTTCGTCAATGCGGGCACCTTGAACGGCAGCCTCTATATGGGCGATACGCCCACCGGCAACAGTTTCACCGCGGTCAGCGGCTCGAACGTCATCAATGACGGCATCGGCATCAACGCGATCATCGCCACGATCAACATCAGTCTGGCTGGTGCGGGCATCGTCGATGGTGGTCTCGGCACGAACAACCGACTGCTTCTGCAGAACTCAGCCACCGGCACAGGCGCGGGCACCGATGGTGCGGTCTCGACGATTAATGCCGCAAACTATCTTCACTTCCAGCATCTTGTCGTGAACAGCGGTACCTGGAACCTGCAGGGAGCGGCGGTTACCGGTGACGCGACGATCAACGACGGTCTGGTCAACTTCGATAATGGAGGGGTGTTCGGCACTGGGCAGATGACGGTGAACGGAGGTGCCATCGCCGCATCTGCGGCGGGCCTGTTGCTGGCGAATGACATCAATCTCAACGCAGGCCGACTCGAGCTTGCCGGTACCAATGCGTTCACACTCGGCGGCGTGCTCTCCGGCGCGGGTGGCCTGACGGTCACCGATACCGCGGTCGTCACGCTGGGTGGTGCGAACCTGTTTACCGGAGGCGTGAATCTCAACGCCGGCGGCTTGCTGCTGGGTAATGCGAATGCGTTGGGTGCGGGTGTGCTGACTGTGGGCGGCAACGTCACGCTGGATGCCACCGGTACCTTCAACCTTGCCAACAACCTCGTCGTCAATGGTGGAGGGAGCCTCAATCTTCTCGGCAACCAGGCACTGACGTTGAACGGGGCGCTCTCGGGTGCCGGCACCTTGGTGAAGCAAGGCACGAGCACGCTTACGCTCGGCGGCATCAACAGCATGACCGGCGGTTTCTCCCTCACGGGCGGCACCCTCGCCGTCGGCTCCGGCGGCGTGTTGTCGGCAACGCAGGCCATGACCCTCGGTGCCGGCACCAGCCTCGATATTTCCGCGGCGGCGGCGAACCAGTCCATCGGTTCACTAGCCGGCTCTGGCACGACGAACCTGGGAGCGAAGTCGCTTACGCTGGGTGGCCTCGGCAACACCAGCTATTCAGGAGCGATCGCCGGCACGGGCGGCTTAGTCAAGGTGGGAGCCGGCGTGCAGACGCTCACCGGCAGCAGCAATTTCAGCGGCGGCGTGGCGCTGAATGCTGGTGGCCTGTTGCTCGGCAACACGAACTCGATCGGTAGCGGCACGCTCAGCGTCGGCGGCTCGGTGACGCTCGATGGCACCGCGCCGCTCACCTTGGGCAACAGCGTGAGCCTCGGTAGCGGTGGCTCGCTGAACCTCCTGGGCGGCCAGTCGCTGGTCTTCGACGGGATCATCTCCGGGCAAGGCAACCTGGTGAAGAACGGTGCCTCGTTGCTCACGTTGAACGGCGCGAACAGCTTCAGCGGCGGATTGACGGCGAACGGGGGCGGCCTGCTTCTCGGAAACAGCAGTGCACTGGGCAGTGGCCCGCTGACCGTCAACGGTGCCGTGACGCTCGATGGCACAGCGGCGTTGACCCTCGCTAACGACGTGAATCTCGGCGCCGGTGCGGCGTTGAACGTCCTCGGCGGACAACCGGTGACCTTCGGCGGCGTCCTCGCGGGCACTGGCGGCCTGGTCAAGAGCGGCGCATCCACCTTGACCCTGACCGGTGCAAACACCTTTACCGGCGGGCTCAATATCGCCGCGGGTACGGTGGCCTTGGCAGCCGGCGGCAAGCTCGCCGCGAACGGTAACGTGACCCTGAGCGCACCGGACGCCGGTTTCGATATCTCTGCCGGTGGCAGCCAGACCATCGGCTCTCTGTCCGGCGTAGCAGGCAGCACCATCTCGCTCGGCGGTAACGCACTGACCTTCGGTGACGCGACCAACCAGACCTTCGCCGGCATCATTGCGGGCACGGGTTCGATCACGAAGACCGGCGCGGGTACGCAGACGCTCAGTGGTGCGAACACCTTCAGCGGTGGCGTGAACCTCAATCAGGGCGGCCTGCTGCTCGGCAATACAGGCGCGCTCGGGACGGGCACGCTCACGGTGAGCGGCGCTGGCACGCTCGACAGCACGGCAGCACTCAATCTGGGTAACAACGTCAACCTTGCCGGCGGTGCGCTGAACCTTCTCGGCAGTCAGAACGTGACGCTCAACGGTGTGGTGTCGGGTACCGGAGGCCTGACCAAGAACGGCGCGTCGCTGCTCACCTTGAATGGCACGAATACTTTCAGCGGCGGAACTACGGTCAATGCGGGTGGATTGGTTCTGGGCAGTTCGAGTGCACTCGGAACAGGCGCGTTGAACATCGGCGGTGCGGTGACCCTGGATGGAACGGGGGCCCTCACCCTCGCCAACGGCGTGAACCTCAACGGCAGTAGCGCACTGACGTTGCCAGGCACGCAGAACCTCACCCTGGGTGGTGCGATCGCGGGAACCGGCAGCGTGATCAAGAATGGCGCCTCGTTGCTGACATTGAGTGGCGTGAACACCTTCACGGGTGGTCTGACCGCTAACGGCGGCGAGCTGCTGCTCGGCAACAGCGGCGCCATCGGCACTGGTGTACTGACCGTGGGCGGCGCGGTCAGGCTCGACAGCAGCGCCGCGGTCAGCCTCGGCAACGGTATCAACCTCAGTGGCGGTACGCTGACCCTGCAGGGTACCCAGGACATCACCCTGGGTGGCGTCGTCACGGGAACGGGCGGCCTTATCAAGAATGGTGCCTCGGTGCTTTCGTTGAACGGTGCCAACACCTTCAGCGGCAACGTGAACCTCAACAGCGGTGGACTGCTGCTCGGCAACAACGGCGCGCTCGGCACGGGTGTGCTCAATGTCGGTGGCAACGCCTCGCTGGACGCCGGCGCGGTGCTCAGCGTGGCGAACAACATTTCCCTCGCCGCTGGCGCGAACCTCACCGAGCTGGGTAGTCACGCGCTGACCCTGGCTGGCGCCCTCACTGGCGCAGGCAGCCTGACCAAGAACGGCACCGAGACGCTGACGCTCGCCGGCGCCAACACGTTCACCGGTGGCACGACGATCAACGCCGGCTCGCTGGTGCTCGGCGCTGGCGGCAGCCTGGCCGCGAACGGTGCGGTGACCCTGGCCGGTGCGGGCGCCGGACTCGACCTTTCGGCGGCCGGTGCGCAGACCATCGGTTCCCTTTCCGGTGTCGCGGGAAGCACGATTGCGCTGGGAGGAAACGCCCTGAGCTTCGGTGGGGCAACCAATCAGACGTTCGACGGATCCATCAGCGGTAATGGCGCGTTGGTGAAAGCGGGCGCCGGTGTGCAGACGTTTGGCGGTGCGAGCACCTTCAGCGGCGGCCTGACGATCAATGCGGGCGGCCTGGTGGCTGGCAACGATGCCGCGTTCGGCACGGGCGACCTGACCGTGGGCGGTGCGGCGACACTCGACTCCAGCGGCCCGGTGACCCTGACGAACGCGATCGTCCTCAATGCGGGCCTGACCGTGCTGGGCAACAACGCGCTGACCCTCAACGGCAGCATCGTCGGTATCGGCGGCCTGACCAAGGATGGCGCGGCGACGCTGACCTTGAACGGCATCAACAGCTATACGGGCGGCACGACGATCAATGCCGGTACGCTGGCGCTTGGCGCGGGGGGAAGCCTCACCAACAGCGGTATCGTCAACCTGGTGACAGGTGCGACCTTCGACCTCTCCGCGGGTAACGGCGCGCAGGTCTTCGGTACCCTCACTGGTGGTGGCACGGTGAACCTCGGTGCTAACTCGCTCACGATCGGTGGGCCGACCAACGGCACCTTCAGTGGTTCGATTGCCGGCACCGGCGGGCTGATCAAGGAAGGCGCCGGCACCGAAACGCTCACCGGCAGCGATACGTTCACGGGCGGCACCGTGATCAGCGCGGGCACGCTCGCGATCGGTGTTGGCGGCAGCCTTGCCGCCTCTGGTGCTTTGAACCTCGCGGCTCCGGGCACCGGCTTCGATATTTCGGCGGGAAGCGACCAGTCGATCGGTGTGTTGAACGGAGTGACCGGAAGCACGGTGACACTCGGCGCTAATACGCTGACACTCGGCGGCGTCGGTAACGGAACCTACGATGGCCTCATCGCCGGCACCGGCGGTCTGGTGAAAAATGGCGCGGGCGTGCAGGAACTCGGTGGTGCGAATCTCTTCACCGGCGGTGTCGTCCTTAATGCCGGTGGCCTCTTGCTCGGCAATAACGGCGCGCTCGGGACGGGCGCACTCGCCGTCAACGGCAACGCCACGCTGGACACGAGCTCGGCACTCAACCTCGTCAACGACATCGGCCTGGCCGGCGGCACCAACCTCGATCTGCCTGGCAACAACGCGCTGACCCTCGGCGGCGCGATCTCGGGCGCGGGTGGCCTGAGCAAGGACGGTGCGGCGACCGTCACGCTCACCGGCGCGAATACCTATACAGGCGGCACGACGATCAACAACGGCACGCTGGCGATCGGCGCCGGCGGTAGCCTTGCCGCGACCGGCGCGGTGAACTTCACCGGCACCGGCACCCTCGATATCTCGGCGGGCGGCAATCAGGCCGTCGGTTCGCTGGCCGGTGTCGCAGGTAGCGCGGTCGCGCTCGGCGGGAACACACTTACGTTGGGTGGCGCGACCGATGCCACCTTCAACGGCACGGTCGGTGGCAGCGGAGGACTGGTGAAGAATGGCACCGGCGTGCAGACGCTCGGTGGGGCGAACACCTTCAGCGGCGGTGTCACGCTGAATGCCGGTGGCCTGATCGTCGGCAACAACGCGGCACTCGGAACAGGAGCGCTGACCGTAGGCGGCGCATCGACGTTCGATTCCGCCAGCGCCGTGACGCTCGCGAACGATGTCGTGCTCAACGCCGGCCTGACTGTGCTGGGCAGCAACGACCTGACCCTCAACGGCAAGCTTACCGGGACGGGCAGCCTGACCAAGGATGGCGCTGCGACGCTGACGTTGAACGGCGCGAACACGTACACCGGCGGCACGCTCATCAACGCGGGCACGCTGGCGCTGGGTGCGGGCGCGAGCCTTTACGCCAACGGTGTCGTGACCCTCGCGGCAAACGCGACGTTCGACCTGTCGGCCGGTAACGGGACGCAGGCTTTCGGCACGCTGATTGGCAGCGGCACGGTGAATCTCGGCAACAACGACCTGATCGTGGGCGGCCCGACCGATGGCACGTTCAGCGGCTCGATCGCCGGCACGGGTGGCCTGATCAAGGAAGGCACCGGTACGGAGACGCTCACCGGCACGAACACGTATACCGGCGGCACCACGATCAACGTCGGCACACTGGCGATCGGTGTGGGTGGCAGCCTCGTTACCACGGGCGCGGTAAACCTCACCGCGGCGGGTACCGGTTTCGACATCTCCGGCGGCGGTAACCAGGCCATCGGTGCATTGAACGGCGTCGCTGGGAGCACGGTGACGCTGGGCGCGAATGCACTGGCGCTGGGTGGCGTCGGCAACGCGAGCTTCGACGGCGATATCGCGGGTACCGGCTCACTGGTGAAGGATGGCCCGGGTACGCAGACATTGGGCGGTGCGAACACCTTCAGCGGCGGCGTTACGCTCAATGCAGGTGGCCTGGCCGTCGGTGACAACGCGGCGTTGGGGACGGGTGCGCTCACCGTCGCCGGTGCGTCGACGCTCGACGCTACCAGTGCCGTCACGCTGGCGAATACGGTCGCACTCAACGCAGGCCTGACCGTGCTGGCTAGCAACGACCTGACGCTCGCGGGCACGATCGCTGGTGCGGGCGGACTCACCAAGGACGGTGCTGCGACGCTGACCCTCACCGCTGCGGATACGTATACCGGTGGGACCAACATCAACGCCGGTACGCTGGCGATCGGCGCCGGAGGAAGCCTCGCTTCGACGGGCGCGGTAAACCTGACGGGTACCGGTGCGTTCGATATCTCGGCCGGCGGCAACCAGACCATCGGCACGTTGGCGGGTGTGGCCGGCAGTACGGTCGCGCTCGGTGGCAACACGCTGACGCTTGGCGGCGCGACGGACACCGCATTCAACGGCAGCATCGGTGGCACGGGTGACCTGGTGAAGGATGGCGCCGGCACGCTGGCGCTGGGCGGTGCGAGCAGCTTCAGCGGTGGCGTGACCCTGAATGCCGGCGGCCTGAGCGTCGGCAACGACGCGGCGCTTGGCACGGGCGCGCTCACGGTGGGCGGCGCGGCTTCGCTGGATGCGACAGCGGCCACCACACTGGCGAACGACATCGCGCTCGATGCGGCGCTGACCCTTCCTGGCAGCAACGACCTGACGCTGGATGGCAGTATCTCCGGCGCCGGCGGGTTGGTGAAGGACGGTGCCGTTACGCTCGCATTGAACGGCAACAACAGTTTCACCGGTGGCACCACGGTCACCGGCGGCACGCTGGTGGTCGGCAGCAACACGGCACTGGGTACCGGCGGTCTCGCCATCGACGGCGCCACCTTGCAGGCTGGCGCGGCCGTCACGCTCGGCAACGATGTCACCGTTGGCGGCAACGGTGTCACCGTGCAAGGTTCCGACGATCTGACGTTGAACGGAAGCCTCAGCGGCACGGGCGGCGTTGACAAGGAAGGTACGGGCACGCTCAATCTTGGCGGCTCACTCGCCGGCCTCAGTAGTGACCTTACCGTCAACGGCGGCATCCTCAACGCAAGCAATCCGTACACGGGCGGCATCACGGTGGGTGCGAGCGGCACGCTCAATCTCGACGGCAGCGGCAACGCGGTCACGGTGGCCGGCCCGATCGGCGGCACGGTGAATCTCGGCGGTGGCAGTAGCATCGACATCGGCTACGGGGATCTGCCGGGTGTGACCGGCACCGTCAACGGCACCGCGCCAGGTTCCACGCTCAACATCACGGGCACGGGCGAAGCCAGTCTGCCCGGCGGCACGTTCAACGACATCACTAACCTCAATGTCGGCGCAGGTACGTTGTCGGTGGACAGCGGCACGTCGGTGACCTTCGCCGGTGGCACCACGGTCGGCGGCACGCTGGTGGTGAACGGTGACCTCGGCGGGCCCGCCACGATCAACAGCGGTGGCGGCCTGGTCGGTGGCGGGACGATTACCGGTCCGGTCACGGTGGACGGTACGGTGGCACCGAGCGGCGTCAACGGCGCGACGGGCGCAGCAGGTGGAACCGGTACACCGGGCTCGGTGCTGACCGTCGGCGGGCTGACTCTCGGTGGGGGTTCGACCACCGTGATTCGTAGCGACAGCGGCGGCACGAGTGACAGCATCAACGTCAATGGTGGCGCGACGCTCGGTGGCCAGCTGGTGTCCATACCCTCGGCGGGCACGTACGGGCCCACGACCAGCTACACCATCGTCAACGCGAGTGGTGGCATTACTGGCGTCTATGCGGGTGTCACGCAGAACACACTGCCCTTCCTCGATGCAAGCGTCGCGCAGCAAGGCAACGAGCTGATCCTCACGCTTAGCCAGGCCGGTGGTGGCACCGGGACTGGCGGCACACCATTCGATCAGTTCCCGGGCCTCAACGGCAACCAGGAAAGCGTGGCCGCCGCGCTACAGCATATCGCCACCTCGGGCGGCAATCCGTTGCCGACCTTGCTGGGCTACGCGCGCGGCCTGCGTGCCGACCAGGCTATCAAGGCCTTCGATTCACTCACGGGCGAAACCTATGCCTCCGCCGCGAATGCGGAACTGAGCGGTCAGAGCCAGTACCAGGACTCCCTGTTCTATCGGCTTAAGCTGCAGCGCGATACGGGTGAGCAAGGGCCCGCGGTCTGGGCCGAGCCGTATACGTCGAGCAGCGATTTCGATCGCAGCGCGGATACGGCACACACCGATTACCGCATCCATGGCGTGATCATCGGTACCGACGCACCGCTGACGCCGGACCTTCGCCTGGGCGTGCATGCCAACTTCGCCAACTCGCGCACGGAGGTGAACAGCCGCGGCGATTACACCGACGTGGACCAGGCATCCATTGGCTTGCATGCCCTCTACTTCAACCAGCAACAGTGGTGGGTGGAAGGCCTGGCTTCGTACGGCTGGCAGAATGCGGACAGCAATCGCCGCATCGTCGTCGGTCCCTTCGATCCACAGGCTACCGGGCACTACAACGGCAAGGCGACCAACGCGGCACTGGAAGGCGGTTACCGCTTCGAGCTCGGCAAGGCCATGCATCTGGAGCCGTTCGTCGGCGCGTACTACAGCAAGGTGAAGTACGACGCCTTCACCGAAAAGAATGCCGGCGATGCCGACCTGAGGGTGGGACGCGCGGACGCCAGCAGCATGCAGTATGGCGTGGGTGCACGACTCGTCGGTGATGTCGACCTGGGTGTGGAAGGTACGCGCCTGCATCCGATCGTGCTGCTGCGCTACCTGCACAACACGAAGGACAATACCGTGACGGTGAACAATGCCTTCGCGGGTGAACCGTCGGATGGCTTCATCGTGCAGGGTTCGCGGCCGGTGCAGAATCATTGGCAGGCGGGCGTCGGCGTGAGCTTCGATATCACGCCGAAGGCAAGCACGTTCGTGTACTACAACGCCGATGTTGCTTCGCACACTACGAGCAATGCGGTGAATCTCGGCGTCCGCTGGAATTTCTGACTATCAGTAAATGAAGCAGCCTGATTATCAGTAAATGAAGCAGCGGCTCTTTGTGGGAGCCGCTTCAGCGGCGATGGGGGTTGCGATAACCTGGCTATCGCCGATGAATCGGCTCCCACAGTTGAATCGGCTCCCACAGTTGAATCGGCTGCCACAGTACGTGCGGCTGTTAGCGAACCGACTTGAAGGCAGCGCGTAGTTCTTCAGCGAACAACTGCGGCTGCTCCCAGGCAGCGAAATGCCCACCCTTGCTCACCTGGTGGTAGTAATAGAGGCTCGGATACGCGGCCTTGCTCCAGCTCTCCGGCGCTTTGTAGATCTCGCGCGGGAAGACGGTGATCGCCACAGGCACCTTGATCTCGTTCGTACGCTGGGTGACCGAGCTGAAGTTATTGTTGTTGTTCTCCCAGTAGAACCGCGATGACGATGCGCCGGTGTTGGTCAGCCAGTACAACGTGATGTCGTTGAGCATCTCGTCGCGGGAGAGCACGTTCTCGGGCACGCCGTTGCTGTCACTCCACTGGCCGAACTTCTCGTACATCCACGCGGCGAGGCCCGAGGGTGAATCCGAGAGCGAGTAGCCGATGGTCTGCGGGCGGGTGACCATCATGGCGCCGTACGCGGCGTTGCGACCGAAGAAGGTGCTCAGTGACTGGTAAGCCTCCTTTTCATCCGGCTTGAGTTCGGCTGGCGCCGTGTCACCCGCGTTGATGCCTTTGACGAGGTTGCCGGGAATGGTGGCCGGCATGTTCAGGTGGATGGCCAGCAGGCCTTTCGGCGCCTGGCGTGCGAGCGCGTCGGAGATCACCGAACCGTGGTCGCCACCCTGGGACACGTAGTGCTTGTAACCGAGGCGCTTCATCAGAACATCCCATGCACGGGCGGTGCGCTCGGGATTCCAGCCGAGTTCCGTCGGCTTGCCGGAGAAGCCGTAGCCGGGGATCGATGGAATGATCACATCGAAGGCATCTTCCGCGCGGCCACCGTAGGCAACCGGATCGGTGAGTGGGCCGATGGTCTTGATGAACTCGAAGGTCGAGCCGGGCCAGCCGTGCGTCAGGATGACGGGCAGGGCATGTGGGTTCTTCGAGCGCACATGGATGAACTGGATGTCGACGCCGTCGATGTTGGTGACGAACTCAGGCAGCGCATTGAGCTGCGCTTCGGCCTTGCGCCAGTCGTAATCGGTACCCCAGTACTTGACCAGCGCCTGCACGCGGGCGAGCTGCACACCCTGCGATTCGTCCTTGACGACCTCCTTGTCTGGCCAGCGCGTTTCGGCGATGCGCCGGCGCAGGTCGTCGAGTTGTTCCTGCGGTACGTGGACATGGAAGGGACGGATGCTTTCGTCCACCTTCGTCGTGCCGGTGGTGTTCGCCGCAGCGTCGAAGGCGTGGGCCGATTGTGCGTAGAACGAGGGTGCGAGCATCGCGACACCGAGTGCGAGCGCAAGCGTGCGTTTGGCAAAGGAGGCGCGGCGGGCGTTGGGGACGTGTGCGGATGACATTATCGTTCTCCTGTGATCTTCCATAGATTGAGTGGCCTGCAGCGTGTGTGGTGCCGCGGCGTGTTCACAGTCTATGGAGCGCACCCGTCCGCCCTCGTGTCCGGAACGAGGGGTATTTGCAACACTAGGTATCCACTACCGGTCCGGATACAAACCGATACAAACGGTCAGGAACTCTGACTCGTGCCCGCCCCGGAAGCACCGCGCCCAAGGGCACGGTGTTCCCGGTGACGCTAACCGGGCTCAGCGTTTGCCGTCGCGCTCGAAGACGAGTCCCGCCGCCTGCAGGTCGCCCTTGATGACGAGGTCGACACCATGCTCCATCCAGTACGCACCGCTGGCCACGTCCGGCGTGCCAGGCGCGACGGTTCCATGGATAAGGCGGTAGCGGTAGCGAGCGGCAGGGTCGAGACCGCGCAGGCGCAGGGTCGGGAACGCGTGGGCTTCCTCGCCCTGACGTTGGAAGGCGAACAGCACGGCCTGTGCACCGTCTCCTGCAACCGACTCCGTGGCGGACCAGGGCGCGCGGTCCTGCGGCGACAACAACCGATAAAGCTCACCCTTCTGCACGGTGTGGCGAATGGTCTTGTACTCGGCGATGTAATGGCGCGCCGTCGCTTCGTCCGCCGGTGTCCACTCGAGCAGGTTCGCGCCGATACCCAGGCCGCCCTGCATCGAAGAAAGGAAACGGAAGTCCAGCGAACTCGTGCGGTTGTTCACCCAGTTGGGCGAGCCGGTGACCCAGGCCATCATGGTGGCTGGCGCATAAGCCTGGCTGAAACCGTCCTGGATCGACAGGCGATCCGAGGGATCGGTGTTGTCCGAGGGCCACACTTCGTCGGTGAGCGCCATGATGCCCAGATCCACGCGGGCGCCGCCGCCCGAACAGGATTCGATCTCGACCTTCGGATGGCGTTTGCGCAGCTCGCGAATGATGTCGTACAGATTGTTGACGTAAGCGACGTAGACCTTCTGCTGTTCGTCCGGCGACATCTGCGGCCAGCCCGGCTCGGACCAGTTACGGTTGTAATCCCACTTCAGGAACTGGATGTCGTTGTCTTTGAGCAAGCCGTCCAGTACGTCGAGCACGTGTGCCTTGACGTCTTCGCGTGCGAGATTCAGCACCATCTGGTGGCGGCCTTCGCTGCGTTCGCGGCCCGGAAAGTTCAACACCCAATCCGGATGAGCGCGGTAAAGGTCGCTGTCCGCATTGACCATTTCCGGCTCCACCCACAGGCCGAAGCTCATGCCGAGCCCGTGCACCTTGTCGATGAGCGGCTTCAGTCCGTTGGGGAACTTGTTGCGATTGACCACCCAGTCGCCCAGCCCGGCGCGGTCACTGTTGCGCGCGCCGAACCAGCCGTCGTCCATGACGAAGCGTTCCACACCCAGGGCGGCGGCCTTTTCGGCCAGACGCGCCTGGCCTGCTTCGTCGACCTTGAACTCGGTGGCTTCCCACGAGTTGTAGAGGACAGGGCGCAAGGCGGTATCGGAACCGTTGGGCAGGATGCGATCGCGCTCGAAGCGATGTAGCAGGCGAGAGGCCTCGCCCGTGCCGTCCCGTGTATAGCCCGCGTAGAAGACCGGCGTATCGAGCGCCTGGCCGGGCTGCAGCTTGTAGCCGAAATCGAAGGGGTTATATCCACCCACCACGCGTACCTGGCCGAGGATGTCCTCGTCCACGCGGATGCTCCACGAGCCGCTCCAGGCGAGGGCTCCGAACCAGACGTCGCCGTTCGTTTCGCTCCAGGCGTTGCCGCGACCGATGGCGAACCAGGGATTGTTCTCGTCGCCCGTGCTACCGCGCCGGCTCTCGAGGACCGTCGCGCCGGGCGTGATGGCGCGGGTCTGCAGGTGCCATTCACCCGCCCAGGTACCGGTGAGATAACGCAGGGAGTACTCGCTGCCGCGAGGCAGGTTCCATGCGGCGGAGGCCGCACTGTCGACGGTGAGCGATTGCTGTCCGGTGTTCTCGATGTGCGCGGAGCGACCGACGATTCCGGTCGCTGCATCCGCCGTGTAATGCAGGGTCACGGCGACACCGGCCTGGGTATCGCGCAGGACGATCGACAGGCCGCCGCTCTCGATCTTGTAGCTGTCGTAGCGCAGCACGAGGTCGCGGTTGCCGTCGGCAAGGCGAATCTTCAACGCCGGTGTCGCCGTCATGGCGCCGCCCCAGCCTGCGTACTCCTGTGGCGAAAGGCCGCCAGCCGGATCGAACGACGACCGCTCCGGCGCCGGAACGGCGGGGCCGAGCGGGTCGGTCGCGGCCAGCCGCGCACCCCAGTACAGGGTTTGCAGCTTGCCCTGGGGGTCCACGCCCATGGCGTAGGTGACACCGCCGGCGTCCAGGCGGAATACCTTGTGCGCGACGTCGTACGTGGGTGATGTACTCCCCGCCGGCGCCGTCTTTGTGGCGGCGACGGCGGGCATGAGCAGGAGGCTGCCCGTGAAGAGCATGGCGAACCGGACGATCGTGACGTGACGCATCAAGTATTCAACCTTCTTGTTCATGGGGAACAATCACCACTGTTAGATAGCCTCAGCGCGGAACACGAAGACACGTTCGACGCTCTCGCCGCCCGCCAGCAGGGTCATCCCGTTGGCAATGGCACCCCCCGGAAGATGCACGGCATTGATCGGATGGTCCACTGGTTCGAAGCAGAAAAAGTCTTCGCCGGTCGGGGTGTACAGCACATAGGTGTCGACTTCCGCCTCGATATGCAGGCGCAGCGCGTGCCGGGGCCACTCGATGGCCGCCTTGCCGGTCCAGCCCGTGAAGGCGTGATTGATCCCAGTGAGCGGGTCGCGGCTCGCCGAGAAATCCCAGGACCCGGGCACGGCATCGTGACTAGTGGGAAGTGGACTGTGGCCATCGTTGAGCCAGACGCCGGTTGCCGGTGCCAGCAGCTTCGCACCGCCATGAAGCGGAAAGAACGGGTGCAGGCCAAGCCCGAAAGGCATGGGCGCATCGCCCGTATTGGTAACGCGAAGGCGCACGCGAAGCGCGTCGCCCTCCAGCTCATAGTGCAGGCTGGCCTGATAGGTGTAGGCATCGGGAGCGACTTCGATCAGCTCCAGATGCGCTGCATCCGCATCGTGCCGACGCACCGTCCAGCGACGCTGCCATCCGCTGCCGTGGATCGGCCACGCGTCATCGTCGCGATTGAGTGGCAAGGCCACGCGCCGTTCCCCGACAAAAAAGCCGCCGTGGGCAATGCGATTGCTCCACGGCAGGAGGGGGTAACTGGCAAGTCGATTAGGTTCGTACTGACCGGGCGATCGCTCGAGCGCCCCGAGGCAGGGCCGCATGAGCGGCACCTCCTCGTTACCACCGAGCCAGTCGAAGCGTGCGATGCCACCGCCTACCGACGGCAGCACGCACACGCTCAAGCGGTCATTGCACAGCTGGATCACAGCGAAGCGCGCACACCGAGGAAGAAGGTGCGGCCATTGGCCTCGGCGTAGCTCTGGCGATCGTCATATACCTGGTACTGGTAGATGTTCTCGTTGGTCAGGTTGGAGGCGTCCATGAACAGCGATACGTGCTCATTGAGCTTGTAGCTGGCGCTGAGATCCAGCTGGCCGTAATCCTTCACCGAGGTCGGCTGGCTCTGGTTGCCGGCGATCGAGGCGAGGTACTTGGCGCGCCAGTTGTATGCCACTCGTGCCTCCACCGGCCCCTTCTGGTAGTACAGGCTCGCGTTGTACGAGTTGCCGATACCCGGTACCGCGAACTTGCCCGCATTCGCCAGCTTGTCCGGGCTGATGGTCGCGTCGCTGGTGACATAGGTGTAGTTGGTCGCCACACCCAGGCCGTCGAACGGCGCAGGCAGCTTGGTGAACTGGTAGTTGAAGGTGAACTCCGCGCCCTTGATCGTGGCCTCGTTGAGGTTCACCGGCTCGGTCAGCTTGAACGGGAAGCCCAGCAACGTCGTTTCGGTCGTGATCAGGGTGCTGAAGTTGCTGACCTGCTTGCGGAACAGGTTAAGCGCCGTATAGCTGGTCTCGTTGAAGTACCACTCGATACCGGCATCGTAGTTCTTGGAGAGGTACGGCTTGAGCTGTGTATTGCCGCGCGTGACCGTCTGGTCCTGCGGGCGGAAGCTGTACGACGCGGAGGCTGCGAGATTGCTCAGGTCGGGCCGGGTCAGCGTCTTGGATGCCGCTGCACGGAATACCACGTTGTCGAGCAGGTTGAGCTTGAAGTTCGCCGAGGGCAGCCACTCATGGTAGTTACCGTTCTCCGCGATCGGGCTCAACGTGCCATACGTCGGGATGGCATTGGTCGGATCGTTCGGGTTCACGGCAATGCCGATGATCGGCACCGAGTACGCGTACGAGGTCGTGTTCGTCTTCGTATAGCGCATGCCGACGTTGAGGGTCCACGGCATGCCGCCGTCGCCCTCGAGGGTGGCCATGCCGTACGCGGAACTGATCCGCTCCTTGATCTGGCTGTACGTGTTCGGATCCGGCTGCGACGTGAAGCCGCCGCCATTGGCGTCGAGCTGGGCCTTGAAGGCATCCGCGTTGGGCAGCTGGTTATAAGCCGCAGGCGTCGCCAGGTAGGCGAACAGCTTCTTTACGTCGTAGGTCACCCAGTCGCGCGGAAAGCCCGGCGAAGCGCCGTTGACAAGGTTGCCCGCGTGGAAGATGTGCGCGTCGACCGCATCGGGCGGCACATCCACCACGTAGCCGCAGTACTCGGCGCAACCGAAACTGTTCGGCGTGTTGTACGTCACTTCCGTCTTCTTGCGGTTCGAGTTCGACAGGCCGAAATCGATGCGCGACAGCGTGCCGTCGAGGAAGCTCTTGCCGAGGTGCAGCTGGTTTTCGAAGATCTTGTCGCTGACGTTCGGGCTCTGCGTGCCCTGGTTGGTCACGTGGGCATGCAGGTCGTTCACGTCGGTGGACGGAAGCAGGCCGGTGTAGCTGCCCAGATGGTTGTCGCCGTTGTTCGTCCAGGTCGGATTCACGCCGACATTGCGCGTACCGAGCACCACGAAGTAGCCGTCCTGCGACTGCTTGTTCCACGCCCCGGAGGCGGCGGAGTCCAGGTCCAGCTCCATCGACGGATCGATCTGCCAGGTGATGTGGCTGCCGAACTGCGTGTTGAAGGCATCACGCGGGTTGGCTTGTTCCGCGTAGTCGTTCGACATGCCGCCCGACTGGTCCATCACGAAGTTCTGCGCGGTGCCGTTCGCGCCCGGGGTGATGTTCTGGATGATGCCGGTATTGGTGTAGGAGCCGAACGCGTTATACGTCGAGTCCACCTTGTATTCGGAGAACAGACCGTCGAGCTTCACGGTCACGTCGTCCAGCGGCTTCCAGTCGATGGCGCCATTGAAGGACGTACGCGTGCGGGTCTCGTTGATCACCTGGCCCTGCAGCGTCTGCGGCAGCGAAACGTTGGTGTAGGACGGATTGATCCGCGAGAAATCCTGGTTCTGCAGCCAGCCCAGGGTGTCGATGGACTGTTCGATATGGTCGCGCTTGTAGTAGACGAACGACGCCAGCCAGCCGAAGGTGTGATCGGCGTTGGTGTTGCCAATAACCCCGGACACCTTGGGCGTCGTCTTGTTGGCGAAGCCGCCATTGATGCTGTCGTTGACGCCGGCCGCACTGCCAGAGGCATGCCAGCCGTTGAAGTCGAACGGCCGCGCCGTGATGATGTTGACCGTACCGCCGATGCCGCCTTCTTCAAGGTCCGGCGTGCTGGTCTTCTGCACGACGGCCTGCTGGATGACTTCCGACGGCAGTACGTCGAAGTCGAAAGCGCGATCGCTGGCGGCGGTTGGCATGGTGCGGCCATTGAGCAGCACGTTGACGAAGTTCGGACCGAAACCGCGCACGGTGATCTGGTTCGATTCACCGCCGCTGCGATTCACCGACACGCCGGGCACGCGCTGGAGCGCGTCGGCCACGTTCTGGTCGGGGAACTTGCCGGCCTCTTCGGCCGATACCGAATCCACCGTGTTCACCGCGTCGCGCTTGGTCGACTGCGAAAGGAACAACGACTGCAGCTGGCCGGTTACAGAGACGCCATTGAGGTCGGTGACGGCCTTTCCATCTGGCGTTCGCTGGGCATCCTGGGTCGTGTTGGCGGGCGCATCCTGCGCATGGACCGGCACGAAACCACCGATGAAACAGATGCCGAGCATGCCCGCCAGTGCATTGCGCACCGACAGCGCGAGTACCTTCCGCTGCATTCCTTACTCCCCACATTTGGATGAATTCCCGGCGCACGGTTCCCCGGGAAGCAAGTCGCCTTGCCTCCTGTTCCGTTATCACTCGCCGATCAAGATAGTCCCGTGGGTCAATTGTAGTATTTTATTATTATATGTCCGCAAGCTGCGGCGCAGCATTTGCGCGAACGGCTCTGGGGCGCGGTTCGTAGCGGCCGCTGTGATCAGGTCGCCTTGCGGGACTGGCCGAGAATGTTGGCTCGGGAGTCCGCCACCATGACCAGCATGGCCTTCCTGGCCACCTCGGGCTGCCCGCGGCGAATGGCTTCATACACCTTCGCGTGCTGCGGCAGGGCCGCCTTGAAGTTGCCCGAGTTGCGCGCGGAGAGCAGGAAGAACGTTCCCAGCGCCGTCTCGATCACCGAGAACAGCGAAACCATCAGCGAATTGTTGGTGGCCTGCAGCAGGATCTCGTGAAACGCCAGGTCGGCTTCGGCCCAGGCGTCGAGATCCCTGGATGCGGCCATCGCATCGTAGGCGGCCTTGAGTTCGATGATCTGTGCGTCGGTTCGCCGTTTTGCAGCCGCGGCCGCGGCTCCGGGCTCGATCAGCTCGCGCATTTCCACCAGCTGTTCGATGAAGCTGTCCGTCGGCATGGAGGCACAGCGCCATGCCAGCACCTCGGCATCGAGCTGCTTCCAGTGGATCGCTTCGCGCACGCGGGCACCGGTTCTCTGGCGGGACTCGATCAGGCCCTTTGCCACGAGCACCTTCATCGCCTCGCGCAACGCGGTGCGGCTGACCTGCAACTGCTCGGCCAGCAGATCTTCCCTTGGCAGACCTTCCCCTGGGGCCAGTTTCCCGCTGACGATCAGCTGGCCCAGCTCGTGAACGACCTGGTTGTGGAGGCTACGTGCTCCCACGGGCTTCACCATGCATTGCTCCTGTGACGATTCGCCCGACGCATACATCGTACGGGGTGAGAGCGGCGAAAGAGAAGCGACCGGTGACGCGACTCGACGCGGCCGGCCGGCATCCGACTATGCCACGCTGGAGTATTCTCACCTCAATGCCCGGCGTGCCATCCCGCGTGCGCCGATGCCCGTTCGTCAGGAATCGCCATGACTGCCTGGATAGATCGCCGTGCCCTCGACCTGTTTGCCATCGAGCATCCCCTGTTGCTCGCGCCGATGGCAGGATCGGGTGGTTCGGCACTCGCCACGGCGGTAGCACACGCCGGCGGCCTGGGTGCCATCCCCTGCGCGTCGATTTCATTGCAGACGATCGAGGCAGAGGTAAAAACCTTTCGTACGGCGACATCGGGTGCGCGGGTCAACCTGAATTTTTTCGCGCACGCGCCGATCACACCCACGGGCGAAGCCACGCAACGCTGGCTCGATCGTCTTGCACCCTACTTCGCCGAGTTCGGCGTGAACGTTGCCGACCTGCCCAAAGCAGGCGGACGCGCGCCATTCGACAGCGCGATGTGCTCCCTCATCGAAACCCTGCGCCCGGAAGTAGTGAGCTTCCACTTCGGCTTGCCCGTCGACGCCCTTCTCGATCGGGTGAAGGCGACGGGCGCGATCGTTATCGCGAGTGCGACCACGGTCGCCGAGGGTCGGTGGCTGCAGGAGCGTGGTTGCGATGCAGTCATCGCTCAAGGTTACGAAGCCGGTGGTCACCGCGGCAATTTCCTCACGGACGACATGGCCACGCAGCCCGGAACGTTCGCTCTCGTGCCGCAGATGGTGGATGCGCTGAAGGTACCGGTGATTGCCGCCGGTGGCATCGCAGACGGTCGCGGCATGGCCGCCGCCTTGTGCCTGGGCGCCTCCGCGGTGCAGTTGGGCACGGCGTTCCTTCTGTCGGAGGAAGCGACCACGGTCACTGCCCACCGCAACGCATTGCGCACGGCGCGTGACGACAACACGGCGGTGACCAACGTGCTCACCGGCCGTCCCGCTCGCGGCATTGTCAACCGGATCATGCGCGAAGTCGGGATGCTCTCGTCGGACGCGCTTCCGTTTCCTCTGGCCGGTGGGCCGTTGACACCGTTGCGCGCAGCGACCGAACCGGATGGCCTTGGCGACTTTCAGCCGTTGTGGTCGGGACAGGCAGGCGCTCTTGCTCGCGATGCATCCGCGACGGAAATCGCCATGCAAATCGCCGAACGCGCGGCGCGGATGCTCGGCATCTAAGCGGGCTCGGCTTCGCCGTCGCCCTCTACACTTGGGCGTCTCGCGGGGGAGACCTTGGCGCCCACCCTCGCTGCTCAGACAGTCCTCCGCGTTCGGTTCGGAAGACCGCTTCGCGGCCCATGTATCTATCTGGCCTACGGCCGCTCCACTTGTGCGGAACTCGCCTCGAGGGTGGGCACCAAGGTCTCTCACGACGATACGGTTGAGTGGGAGGAGAGCCGTGGCGTGGTGCCGTCGTCGGCCCCGGCCGCTTCCGGAACACCGGGGCGAA
>NZ_QAOX01000006.1 GCF_003050935.1 Luteibacter sp. OK325
CTGCACTCGCGGCTAAACGACATCCCGCCAGCGCTCTTCGAGCGCCTGGCGGCTCAGGCTCCTACGCAGGTGTCCAGAAAAGCTTGACCACTGCAGTTCTCTGTAGGAGCCAGCTCTCTGTGGGAGCCAGCTCTCTGTAGGAGCCAGCTCTCTGTGGGAGCCGATTCATCGGCGATGCCCGCGCAGCGGGCTGGGAAGAGCGTCGCCGCTGAAGCGGCTCCCACATAAAGCGGCGTTACAACCCAGCAATACGACTACGATTACGCCCGTCGTTCTTCGCCTCGTACAGCGCCTCATCCGCGCGCCCCAGCAATGAGTTCAACGACTCCGGCGAACGCCACATCGCCACGCCCGCACTCACCGTGATGCGAATCCGGTAGTCACCATGCACGATCACCAATGCCGCCAGCGCATGGCGAACCCGTTCGGTGATATCCAGCGCGTGCTCGGCCAGCGCGCCGGGCAGGCAGAGGATGAATTCCTCGCCGCCGAAACGCCCTGCGAGATCGTCGGCGCGACACATCGACGAGATTACCCGCATGGTCTCGCGGATCACCGTGTCGCCGGCCAGGTGGCCGAAGGTGTCGTTGACGGTCTTGAAGTCGTCGATATCCAGCAGCACCAGGCTGAAGGGAATACCGTCGTTGGCCGCGCCCTGGCGCACGCGTTCGGCCTGCTCGAGGAAGCGGCGGCGGTTGAGCGAACCGGTGAGTTCGTCGGTGCCGGCAAGATGGTCGAGCCGCTCGTTGGCAGCCTTGAGGTCGCGCGTACGCGCATCGACCTGCGCCTGCAGGAGTTCCGCACGGCGACGCAGGTAGAGCGTGCGCAGCGACACCAGGCCGAAGAAGGCGGCGACGGCCAGTGCCACCGCGGCCAGCAGGGTCCATGGACTTTCATACCAGCGCGGGGTCACGTCCACACGCACCGAGGTTTCCACCGTGCGCGCATCGAGTCCACGCATCGTCGCGCGCAGCCGCAAGGTGTACGTGCCACTGGCGAGGTTGGTGTAAATGGCGCTGGGCGGAATGCCGTGCGCCACCTCGTTCCAACCCGTGTCGGCGTCGTCCATGCGGTAGGCGTAGTGCGTTTCCATCGGCGCGCGGTAATCCAGCAGCGCGAAATCCACGCGCAGGTTACGACCGTCACCATCGATCGTGATCCGGCCGCCGTCTTCGGGTATGTCGGCCAGCGGCAGCGGCTTGTCGTTGATGCTCACGTGCGTGACCGCCATGCGTGGCGGCACGATCTGCGGCGCCACCCAGTACGGACGAATCACGGTCAGGCCACCGAGGCCGCCGAACATGAGCTCGCCGCCCGGCGCTTCCGCGGCGGCGCGGTGGATATAACTGGGAATGCGCAGGCCGTCGCGAATGCCCAGGTCGGACACACGGTGGCTGGCGGTGTCCACCATCGCCACGCCGTTGGCCATCGATGCCCACACGCGGTCGTCGTGGTCGATCAGCAGCGCGTTGATTTTGCTGTTGACCAGTCCCTCGCGTGCGCCGATCAGGCCGAACTGGAAGGGACCATGCGGGTGGAACTGGTCCAGGTAGGCGATGCCGCCGAACGTGCCCAACCACAGGCGATGGTGTGAATCGAACGCCATCGAGCCGGTGTAATCCTGCGGCAGGCTGTTCGGGTCGGCGAGGTCGTGATGAAGATTCACGAAGCCCGACTGGCCGTCGTAGGCAATGCTGATGCCACTGATGGTGGCGAACCACCATGCGTCCGGCATGCGCACGATGTGGCGTACCTGGTCGCCGACCAGACTGGCCGGATCGGCCGGGTCGTGGCGCATCTGGATGAGTTTGCCGGTGACCGTGTCGTACTTGAACAGTCCGTCGTAGCCGCCGATCAGGATCTCGTTGCCATCGCGCTGCATCGCCAGGATGAGCCGGCCGTCAAGACTGGGAATCATCGAGCTGCGCAGGGCGAAGGTCTCCGGATCGATGCGCGAGATGCCCTGCGCACCGGCCCAGATCGAGCCGTCGGGCGCGACCACGAAGGCCTGCACATCGCGCTCGGCCTGCTCGCCGCCCAGTTGCAGGTGGCGCATCGTGCCCTTGCCGAGGTCGAGCACATCGATACGGCCCATGCCCAGGCCGAGCCACACCCGTCCACGCGGATCGACGAAAACCGAATGCACGTTGGCGTTGGACAGCGTGTGCGGCTGTAGCGGCGATGGCAGTACGGAAAACACCTTGCGGCCGTTCGGATCGTAATGCGCCGCGCCGAGTTCGGTGGCCACCCAGATGTTGCCGGTGCTGTCCTGGAAAACGTCTCGCGTGATGTCGCCGGGCAGCGACGATGGCATGGCCGCGTCGTGGCTCAGGATGCGCAACTGATGGGTATTCAGGTCATAGGTGACCACGCCGGCACCGTCCGTCGCGGCCCAGAGCACGTGCTGCGGCGTCTCGTGGAACGCGCGCACCGTGCGCCGGCGAGCCATGCCGTTCTTGCCGGAGAAGCCGGGCACGAGTTGCCCATGGCCCTGGCCGTCGATATAGATGGCGCCGGACTGCCCACTACCTACCCACAGGCGTGACTGGCTGTCTTCGAACAGCGCCCAGACCTGGTCATGCAGGATTTCGTTGACCGCGGGATCTTCGGAAACCACGCGCTGGAAGCGCCCACCCGGATGGCGCACGAACAGGCCGTTGTCTGCGCCCGCCCAGAGGTTGCCTGCCTTGTCTTCGGTCACCACGAAGGTACGCGCCAGCATGTCCTTGGCGTCGCCGGGCTGACCGGACTCATGGGTGATCTTGCCGGTACCCACATCGACGCGGTCGATGCCGCCCTCGGTGGCGATCCAGAACACGTTGCGTTCGCGGGCGCGCGCAATCGAGAAGATCTTGCCGTTCGAGGTGCCACCCGCGCCGACCGGGTAGACATGGAAGCGCGTCGTCACCGGATCGAAGCGGACCAGGCCGCCCGCATTGGTGCCGATCAGCAGGCCGCCGTCCGCCAGGGGCATGAGGTCGCGCACATAGGCGTCGGGAAGCACGGCGCCGGCGTAGGCGTCGGGTTCCTGGCCGAACACCTGCATGCGGTAACCGTCGTAACGGGCCAGGCCGCCGAAGGTGCCGATCCAGATCACGCCGCGCGTGTCCTGCACGATCGCGGTGGTGGTCGAGTGCGGCAGCCCGTCCGCGACGCCGACGGTGTCGAACCACGCGGTTTCGTAGACGGCCCAGGGGTCGAGGCCGATGGTCGGTGTTGGAGGTATCGCCGCTGAAGCGGCTCCCACAGAAGCCGGCTCCTTTGTGGGAGCCTGGTCTTTTGTGGGAGCCTGGTCTTTTGTGGGAGCCGGCTGTGCCGGCGATGGGGATTGAGGCGACCTGGCTATCGCCGCTGAAGCGGCTCCCACGGGGGTTATCGCTGCCGCAAAGGCAATCGCCGCTGAAGCGGCTCCCACAACGACACGAGCGCTCAAGCGCGAGAAGCGGGGGCGGCGCGGCCGTGCGTCAGCCTGCATAGACCAACGTCGGATCGAGATAACGGCTGAACGCGGCGGGGGTCATCGGGCGGGCGAAGAAGAAGCCCTGTCCCACGTCGCAACCGAGCTCGCGCAGCCAGTCGGCCTGGGCTTCGGTTTCGACGCCCTCGGCAATCGTGCGCATGTTGAGTTTCTTGGCCAGGCCGACGATCGCTTCGGTGATCTCGCGATCGACGAGGTTGGAGTCGCTGCCGCGCACGAACGACTGGTCGATCTTGATCGTCCCGACGGGCAGCTCGCGCAGGTGGCCGAGGTTCCAGTAGCCCGCACCGAAATCGTCGATAAGCAGGTCGAAACCGTACGAACGCAGCTTGACCAACTGACGCAGGGTTTCCTCCGGCTCACGCATGGCCGTGGATTCGGTGAGCTCGAAGCGGATGCGCGTGGGATCGACGCCGTAGGAGCGCACCGTGCGGGCCAGTGTCTCGACGAAGGCCGGTCGGCTGAGCTCGTGCATCGACAGATTGATGGCGACATAGTCGACGTTGGTGCCGGCGGCATCCCACAGCTTGACCTGCGTGAGCACGGAGCGCAGCACGTATTCGCCCAGGCCGTGGATGAGACCCGAGCGCTCGGCGATCGCCACGAAGACCGAGGGCGGCACGTCGCCGCGCGTCGGATGGTGCCAGCGCGCCAGCGCCTCGACACCGGCCAGCGTGCCGTCGCGCAGGTTGCGCTTGGGCTGGTATTCCACGTCCAGTTCGCCGCGTTGCAGGGCCTCGCGCAGTTCCACGGTGAGGGCGAGCCGCTCGCGCGCCTGTTCCAGCATGCCCTCTTCGTAGAAGCGGAAATCGGCCTTGCCGGTTTCCTTCACGGCGTACATCGCGGCGTCGGCGTTGCGGATGAGGGTTTCGGCCACGTCGCCGTCGCGCGGCGCCACGGCAATGCCGATGCTCGGGCTCACGGCGACGAACTGGCCGGCGACGTTCACCGGCTGCGATACCAGGTCGAGCACTTTGCGGCAGACGCGAATGAGGTTCTCGAGGCCGCCGTAGGACTGCACGACCACGACGAACTCGTCGCCGCCGAAGCGCGACACCACGTCACGCTCACGCACGCTGCTGCGTAGCGAGCTGGCCACGGCGCGCAGAAAGGCATCGCCAGCCTCGTGGCCGAGGGTGTCATTGATCGACTTGAAGCCGTCGAGGTCGATGAACAGCACCGCCAGCGACGGGGTCTCCGCCGCGGCGAGCGCCTGCTCCAGTTCCTGCATCAGGTAGGCGCGATTGGGCAGCCCGGTAAGCGTGTCGTGGTAGGCGTGGAAGGTGAGCGCGCGGCGCGCCTGCTCGCGGGGATCGGTCAGGCGTGCGTTGAGCCGCCGCCGCTGCGTATACAGCCAGCCGATGACCAGGCCGGCCAGGGCGCTGACGACGATAAGGGCGACCAGCCAGCCGAGGCCGGCACCCACCGTGCTGAATCCCGAGCAGCGGTCGCCCTCGCCGGGCCCGATGAGGGACCAGCGAGCGCACTTCGCCATCGCCAGGTTCAGACCGGCGTCGCTACGATTTGTCAGCACGCCACGCTCCGGCCCTGCACAAGACGCTTCCCTTGGGAGTATCGGCCACCATCGCCCCCGACTTTAGTGTCGAAACCAGCCCGAATGATGATGGGTCGGCGGAAAAACGCAATCTGCCTACTTGCCGGTCGCGGGAAGGTAACGGTCGAACCAGGCCAGGGCCCGGGCCAGCACGTCGCGACGGCTGGCATCGCGAGCGAAACCATGCCCCTCACCGGGGTAGACCACCAGCGAGGTCGGCACGTTCTGGGCACGCAGCGCGTGCCAGAACTCGAACGACTGCGGCGCCGGCGTTTCGGCGTCGCGCTCACCGACCACGATCAGGGTCGGAGTGCGCACTTCCTTGATGAAGTTGATCGCCGAACTCTTCCCGTACACGCCCGGATCGTCGTACACCGAGGCGCCGAAGTACGGCTTCATCCACTGGTCGATCAGGTTCTGGCCGTAATAACTCTGCCAGTTCGAGATACCGGCACCAGCCACGGCGGCGCTGAAGCGATGCGTCTGGGTAACGGCGAACATGGTCATGAAGCCGCCATAGCTCCAGCCGGTGAGGCCGAGGCGCTTGTCGTCGACCGCATGGCTTTTTTCGATGGCATCGACGCCGGCGAGCACGTCGCGCAGGTCGCCGTAGCCGAAGTCCTTGCGGTTGGCCTGGACGAACGCTTCGCCCTGGCCGTAGCTGCCGCGCGGGTTGGGCATGAAGACGAAGTAGCCCAGTGCGGAGAGCGGCGCACCGCCATAACCCGCACCCGGCCAGCGCGGCGTCACGGCTGCCGCCGGACCACCGTGGATCGAGACGATCATGCCGTAGTGCTTCTTCGGGTTGTAGTTGGCCGGGTACAACAGCCAGCCCTGCACGTCGTGCCCTTCGTTCGTCCAGGTGATGGACTCGGCCTTGCCCCACGACGGCTTCAGGCCGGCGTTGAACGAGGTGATGGCTTCGGGTGCGGCCTTGCCGTCGAGGCTGGCGAGGTGCACTTCGTATGGTTTGTCGTAGGAGCTGGCGGTGAACGCGGCTTTGCTGGCGTCGCTGTTGAGCGACACGGACATCGACAGGCGACCATCGCCGATCGTCATCGGCAGTTCGAACAGCGTCGTCGCGGAGGCTTCACCATTGGCCGAAAGCGCGTAATGCGACACGCGGCTGGCGCCGGCGGCGGCTTCGGAAACGAGGAGTTCATCCGCGCCCGTCCAGGCGATCCAGGCCGGCGTGGTGGTGATGCCCGGCGTGACGTCGACCGGTGCGGCGCCACCGTTGCTCGAGACCGTCCAGATGTCGCCACCGGTGGAACCCTGGTCGCTCATCAGGCCGCCGATAAAGGCGATCCGCGAACCGTCCGGCGAGAAGCGCGGCACGGCCATCTGCAGGTCCTTGAGCGGACCGCTGAGCGTGGCGGTGTCGACCACGGTCACCGGCTTGCCCTTGGCCGTCGGCGCGGCGGGCTGCACGTAGAGCTTGGCCACCCACCAGTTGTTGTCGCCCGGCGGTTCGGCTGCCACGTAGGCGATGCGGCGGCTGTCCGGGGCAAAGGTGAATTCGTAGACGTGCAGGCCAGCCGGGCTCAGCGTGGTGACTGCGCCACCACTGGCCTCGACCATGGCCACCTGCTGGATCTCGATGCCTTCGACGCCGACTTCGCCGGTCTGTACTTTCGCCGCGGCCGTGGCGCTGGCCCGGCGGGTGGCATTGGGCACATAGAGGAAGGCGAGCGCCTTGCCGTCCGGACGCCACTCCAGGCCGTCGATGTAACCGGTGAGGTGGGTCAGGCGCTGCGGCGCGGCCTTGCCGGCGATATCGACGACGTTGATGTCGTTCTGCTTGCCCTCTTCCACGCCCGGCGCCTTGCCGGCGCAGTCGGAGAGGAAGGCCAGGTGCCGGGAATCGGGGGCCCAGATCACACCGATCTCGCTGCAGCCGCTCGACTTGGTGATGCGGCGCGCGTTGTGCCCGTCGGCATCGGCCACTTCGACCACCGGCTTGCCGTTGGTCTTAACGGCCCAGGCCAGGTGCTTGCCATCCGGTGACAGGGCTACGGATTCGACGGTGCGGACCTTGCCCAGCGAATCGAGGATCGCGGCGATGCGCGGATCATCCACGGTTTTCGTCGTGGCGCCGGCTTTCGCGGCAGTGTCGGCCTGGGCAACGCCCGCACAGGCAAGCGCCACGGCGGCGGCAATCCACTTCGTTCGCATAGGTGACCCTGAATCTGAATGGGGAGCGCGAAAACTAGCACGTCCGTTCAGGTTCCGGCGAGCCTCTGGTCAAGAGCGGGAGCATCGCGAGGAGCAGGAGCATCGCCGATGAATCGGCTCCCACAGGGAGCGGCCCTGTATGGGAGCCGAGTCATCCCTGTGTGGGAGCCGAGTCATCCCTGTGTGGGAGCCGAGTCATCCCTGTGTGGGAGCCGAGTCATCCCTGTGTGGGAGCCGATTCATCGGCGATAACCCGGTTACCTCAGGACCCAGATACCAACAAATGCGAATACTCCGGATTCCGCTTGAACCACGCTTCCGCATAAGCACAGGCCGGATCCACCTTCCAATGCTGCTTCTCGGCGGTTTCCACCGCGAACTTCGTCAGCAACGCCGCAATGCCCCGCCCACCCACCGGCGAGGGCACACCGGTATGCGTAATGCTCATGATCTTGCCCTGCAGCCGGTACTCCAGCTCGCAGTCATACCCGTCCACCTTGGCCACGAACAGCTCGTTCGCGGTGTCGTGACTGATTTCCAGCGGTTTCGACGTTTCGCTCATCGTTCTCTCCAATCAAGGCGGGCCGCCCCCTTCGCATTATGTGGATGCAGCGGCCGGTAACGTTCGAGGATCAGCATGCGCGCAATCGGCATTCCATCACCAGTGAGGAGAGCATCATGCAAAAGTGGGGATCAGCAGTATGGCAAGGCGGGATCAAGGACGGCCAGGGTGTCATTTCCAGTCAGACCGGCGTTCTCAAGGAAGCCCCGTACGGATTCAAGTCCCGTTTTGAGGACGGTCCCGGCACCAATCCCGAGGAACTGCTCGGCGCGGCGCATGCAGGCTGCTTCAGCATGGCGCTGTCCGGCCTGCTCAACGCCGCCGGCCTCACCGCCGACAAGATCGAGACCAAATCCACGATCACCCTGGAAAAAGACGGCGACGGCTTCACCATCACCAAAGCCCATCTCACCGTGAAGGCGAAGGTGCCCGGCACCGACCAGGCCGGCTTCGAAGCCATCGCCAAACAGGCCGAGCAAGGCTGCCCGGTATCGAAGGTACTCAAGGCCGCCATCACGATGGACGCGACCCTGGAAGGGTAAACTGCCCGCGCCGCCGGCCTGGCCGGCGGTGCTCCCGGGTAGCCAAGGACACCATCGCACGTGCTGATCATTCACGAACACGGCAATCGCACCGGCCCCGTCCAGTGGTCCACCGGGATGGGCAAGCCGCAAGCGCCGATCTGGATCGACCTGTTCGACCCCAACGAAGACGAACGCCGCTGCGCCGCCGAGATCACCGGGTTGCGCGTGCCCGAGCGTAGCGACATCGTGAACCTGGCCCTGTCCAGCCGTATCCGTACGGACGACGACGCCATGTACCTGTCCATTCCCTATTTCACCGACACCGCCAACGATCACTACCCCGGCCCGGTCGGCATCGTGGTGACCAACCACGTCTTGATGACGCTGCGTTTCGCCGAGTCGCCCGCGTTCAAGCTGGCCAGCGACAGCTGCCATGAGCATCGGTGGGAGTCCAGCGCCGACGTGCTGGCCACCCTGATCGAAGCCATCGTGAACCTCGCCGCGCAGCGCATGGAAGACGTCTCGGCCGAGCTGAAGAAACTCTCCGACCGCGTGTTCACGCCCGAGCGCCTCGGCACCCCGGTGCTGCGCGATTGCATGCTGGAGGTAGGCCGGCTCGAGGGCCTGCAGGCACGCAACCGCTCGTCGATGCTGGGCGTACAGCGCATCGTCTCGTTCGTGCGCGCCAAGAAACCGGAGTGGATGTCCGAGGACGTGGAAGTGCGCCTGCGCGTGGTCGACCACGACCTGCGTACGCTGGACGAGTTCGACGACCAGCTCACCAACAAACTGCAGTTCCTGCTCGATGCCACGCTCGGCTTCATCAGCACCGACCAGAACCACGTGATGAAAGTGCTGACCGTCGCCTCGGTCGCCACCATTCCGCCGATCATCCTGGCTGGCATCTGGGGCATGAACTTCAAGGACATGCCGGAGCTCAACTGGCCTTACGGCTATCCCATCGCGCTGGCGGTGATCATCATCAGCATGATCCTGCCCGTGCTCTTCTTTAAGTGGCGCGGCTGGTGGTCCGGGGACTGACGAACCGATGACAGCCTTCGCGCGCCTGCTTCGTCCCGCGTCCGCACCTATCCGGCGCTGGGTGCTCACCGCATTCCCGCGCCCACCTTCCGGCGGCATCGACTACGAGCATCCGGCAGGCGATCCCGGCCTGTTCGGTCCTTCCAGCGTCACCTGGCGCGTGCACTCGGAATTCTGCGGCATGCTCTCCGGCGGCCTCTGTGCGCTGTACCTGCAGCTGCTGCACCCGCGTGCCCTGGCCGGTGTCTGGGACCACTCCAACTTCCGCGAGGATCTGGTCGGCCGCCTGCGCCGGACCACCCACTTCGTCGGCGCCACGACGTATGCGCCCACGCGCGACGCGCAGGCCATGATCGAGCGCGTTCGCACGATCCACGGCCAGGTGCGTGGCGTGGACGAAGCCGGCCTGCCCTACTCCGCCGACGATCCGGACCTGCTTACCTGGGTGCACGTCAGCGAGATGTCGAGCTTCCTCGCCGGTTATCGCGCCTACGGCCCCATGACCGTGCCGGCCCATGTCGCCGACGCTTACCTGGACGAGACACGCCGCGTAGCCGAAGCCCTGGGTGCGCGCGACGTGCCGGGCTCGGTCGCCGACATGGACGCGTATATCGCGAAGGTGCTCCCGTCACTGGTGTTCGGCGAACGCTCGCGCGTGGTGCTCGAGGTGCTCCGCCAGCTGGACCTGCCGGTGCCGATGGCCGGCCTGTCGCGCGACCTGTTCCTGCACGCCGGCGCCGCCCTGCTTCCCGACTGGGCGGCGTCGCTGCTGCAGCGGTCGGACAATGACCTGCGCAAGGCGCGGTTGGCACGCGGCACGTTGCGCGGCATGGCGCCACTGTTCCGCCTCGCGCTCACTGAAGGCATCGATGTGCGCTCCTGCCGCCGGGTAGGCGTCGATCCCGGCCTGCTGTCGCACTGGCCGACGTAATCGAATGTCCTAGCTCATCCCATTACATCCGTGAAGGCCATAAAACGGAACCTGTTCTCACTTTCTTACATTGTTGCCGAATTTGTCCTAAAGTTTGCAGCCGCCGTGCCGCTATCAACATAGGAATACTCGGGGGAGGAAGGGGTCGGTGCCAGCCAGTTGCCTACATAGCGGACACCACGTCGCAGGAATCGCGCGGCCATGAGGTCGCCCTGGCATTCGCTTGCCGGCGGTCCGCCGGAATCACGCCTGCTCGCCTCCGTGGCCGAGTTCACCCACCATCGCGATATCGACGCGCTCGACCACAGCCTGGTGCTGTCGCTGGCCGAACTGGTGTCCGTAAGCAGCGTCACCCTGTGCAAGCGCGGCGAGAGCCTGCAACTACCGGTGGATTCCATCGTGGTCTGCTCGCGTAACGCCGAAGGCGCCTTCGTGGTCGAAGCGCTGGACCCCCTGCGCGACGGCGACCCGATCGACACCATCGTCTGCGCCATGGAAACCCTGGAAGCCATCAGCGATGTCACCGACGACGGCACCTGCCGGCTGGTGATCCCGATCCAGCGCGAGCACGCGGCCATCGGCGCGCTGATGCTCGAGGCCGAGGATTCGCTGGACGGCGTGCGCAGCATGGTCGAAGGCTATGCCCGCATCTACGGCAACTACATCGCCCTGCTCAACGAGAGCGAGCGCGACAAGCTCACCGGCTTGTATAACCGGCGCAGCTTCGAACAGCGCCTGCAACGCCTGCTGAAGCTGCAACGCCAGCGCGCCCGCGCCGCGGCTAAGGGCGAGGACGAGCGCCGCCTGCCCTTCGAGAGCGATGTCTCGCAGATCTGGCTGGCCATCCTGGACATCGACCACTTCAAGCGCATCAACGACACCTACGGTCATGTATACGGCGACGAGGTCATCCTGATGCTCGCCCAACAGATGCGTCACAGCTTCCGCCAGAGTGACGTGCTGTTCCGTTTCGGCGGTGAGGAATTCGTCATGCTCATCGCCGCGCAGGACGAACGCGTGGCGCACATGGCGCTGGACCGCTTCCGCCATTTCGTCGCGGAGCACGCGTTCCCGCAGGTGGGCCACGTAACCGTGAGCATCGGCTACGCGCGCATCACCGAGAACGACTACCCCGAAATCGTGCTCGACCGTGCGGACAAAGCGCTGTACTTCGCCAAGGAAAACGGTCGCAACAGCGTGCATGGGTACGAGGCACTGACCAAGCTCGGCGAGCTCGGCTCGGCCGTGGCACTAGGCAGCATCGACCTTTTTTGATGCTCCTAATGTGGGAGCCGATTCATCGGCGATCGGGTGCTTGCCGCAACCCGCCCCGCTGCCGCGGGGATCGCCGATGAATCGGCTCCTACAACATCCGACCCTTACTTGACCACGCCGCAGGCGATACGCGCACCGCCGCCGCCGAGCGGAGCTGGCTCGTCGGCGTAGTTGTCGCCGCCTGCGTGGATCATCAGCGCGTGGCCCTTAAGCGTGGCCAGGCTCTTGAGGTGCGGCGCGGTGACCGCCGTGGTGTCGGTGCCGTCCGCGCCAACGGTGATGCGCGGCAGGTCGCCTTCATGACCCATCGCTTCGGGGCCCTCGTGCTTACCGGTGTGCTGAGGGTCGAAGTGACCGCCGGCCGCGAGCGCGGCACCCTTCTTGCCATCCTTCTCGCCCGGATCGCAGCTGGCCTTCTCATGAAGGTGGAAGCCGTGGTCGCCCGGCGGCAGGCCCTTGAGGTCCGGGGTGAAGACGAGTCCACCGGACGATTGGGTGACGGTCACGGTACCCACGGAGGCGCCCGCCCCATCGGTGGTCACCAGGGTCATGGGGACGACGACACTCTTGTCGACGACGTTGCCCGCTGTGGCTGTACCGGCGAAGAGGCTGGCGATGGCAACGGCGATGGCGATCTTGGTCATGGGATGCTCCTTGGGGATCGGGTGGACTCTCCGATACTGCACCCGGTGTGCACAGAAGGTCCACAGGGAGAAGATCTGGGACCAGCTCTGTGTGGGAGCCGGCTATGCCGGCGATGGGCTCGAGGCAACCCGGCTATCGCCGCTGAAGCGGCTCCCACAACGTCACGGCTTTGCAAAGATTCTGGCGGTGTCTTCGGCGGTTAGCTGGCGCCATTCGCCGGAGGCGAGGCCTTCCAGCGTGAGGCCACCCAGGGCCACACGCTCGAGGGTTTCGACGTGGTTGCCGATGGCGGCGAACATGCGGCGTACCTGGTGGTAGCGGCCTTCGGTGAGCGACAGACGAATGTGGCGGGGTCCGAGTACCTCGAGGGCCGCCGGTTCCAGCGGATCGGTTTCGCCGTCGAGCATCAGCGTGCCGGCGGCGAAGGTAGCGGCTTCGTCGCCGCGCAGGTCGTCGGCGAGCGTGGCCTCGTAGACCTTGGCTACCGACGACTTCGGCGAAATAATCCGGTGCAGAAGCGGGCCGTCGTCGGTGAACAGCAACAGGCCCGAGGTCTCGCGGTCGAGCCGCCCCACCGTCGACAGCACCGGATTGCGAATGCCGTAGCGCGGCGGCAGCAATTCATACACGAGGCGACCGACGTCCTTGCGCGAGCAGGTGTAACCGGCAGGCTTGTTCAACATGACCAATATGCCCGCCGGCGGATCCAGCGGCTCGCCTTCGAAGCGCACATCGGCATGCTCGACCTTGTCGTCGGCATAGAGCACCTCGCCCGAGGCGTCGGTGACCAGGCCTTCGCGGAACATGGACGCGACCTGTTTGCGGCTGCCATAGCCGAGGTTCGCCAGCAGGCGCACGAGTTTCATCGACGAGGCTCCTTCGCTTCGATCACTTTGAACCCGTCGCGCTCGGCGACGGTACGAACATGGGTGAAGCACGCATCGAGCGTGGCTTCGTAGGCAAGATGCCGGTTGGCCACCATCCAGAAACGGCCCCGCGGCGACAACGCGCGTGCAGCGACCGCAATGAACGCGCGGCCCAGCTCAGGCTGGTCGGCGCGTCCCTGGTGGAAGGGCGGATTGGAAACGATGGCGTCGTAGCCACCGTCGATGCCATGGGTGACGTCATGCCACTCCACGCGGGTAGCGATGGACCGGCCGGACGCGGCAACGGCCGCGGCCACGTTCCGCCGGGCCGGTTCGATGGCGCGCCCTTCGGCCTCGTAGAGGTCCACCGCGGCGACGCCGGGATTCGTCGCGATGACCCGGCAGGCGAGATACCCGAAGCCGGCACCGAGATCGGCGACGCGCCCCGTGAAGTCAGCGGGCAAAACCGAATCAAGCAAGGCGGAGGCCATGTCGATACGGTCCCAGGCGAACAGGCCGCGGCGGCTGACGAAGCGACCCTCGTCGATCGGTAACGCGCCGTCCAGTGCCAGCCATGCGTCGAGCAACGACGGATCCGGCGTGGCGCCGTGACGCGTCCAGAACACCCGGCATTTGTGCTTGGAGAGGTTCGACACACCGCCGGCCAGCAGCGCGAGGTCGGCTTCGGCCGTCTTCGCGCCCTCGGCATTCGGTACGGCGGCGAGCACGACGCCATCGGACGTCACATGTGCCATCGCCTGCGCGAACAAGGCGCGCGACTCTTCGCGCTGGCGCGTGGGCAACACCATGATGACCTTGAAGCGGCCCTCCGGAATCTCCGCACTCACCGCAAACCCGGAGCGAGCCAGCGCGTCGGAAGCCGGCTTGAACGACTGCTGCAACACCCAGCCGGGGCGGCGCTGTTCCCGCAACACGAAGCCATCGCGCGCGCGCAGGATCAGCACATCGCCCGACGCCGGCCACGCGAGATCGCCCGTGGCGAACGGGACGAAAAGCGCTTCGAGAGCGGCATCGGAGGCGGAACCAGCGGACAACGCGAGGGCCTGAAGAAGATCCGGGCCGCCGATTCTACCCTGCCACCCGTCAGCTACTGCAGGAAAGCATGGAACAACCGACCCGGTCACGGGCCCACTCAGGGCGGCGACCGGCGAGGTGATCCCTGCCCGCCTGCTCGTCGTAGGGCTGGCGCAGGGTGTCCATGAGCTCGTGAAGCGGGGCGTAGTCGCCCTGCTCCGCGCTGTCGATCACCTGCTGCGCGAGGTAGTTACGCAGCACGTAGCGCGGGTTGCTCGCATGCATCAGGGCAAGGCGCTCCGAGGCCGGCGAGTCATCCGCACGCACCCGTTCCGCATAGCGCTGCAACCACGAAGCCAGCGCCTCCTGCGTCGCCACCCGCTTTTCTTCCTCGTAGTACGCCGCCCCGACGACACCCGGATGGGGCGCGTCGAGGTCGAGCAAGGCGAGGTCGCGGAAGAAGATCGTCATGTCCATGCCGCCGAGCGTGAGCAGGCCACGCAGGTCGGCGACCAGCGCCTCGTCGCCTTCGCGGGTGTTGACCAGGCCGAGCTTGGCCGCCGAGAACGCCGCGTCGGTGGCTTCGAACACCTCCACGTAGCGATCGAGGCCAGCCTGCAGCGCTTCGACGCCGGTAAATAACGGCGACAACGCCTGGGCCAGGCGTTGCAGGTTCCAGTAGGCCACGCGCGGCTGGTGGCCGAAGCGGTAGCGCTTGTGCGCACGGTCGGTGGTGTTCGGCGTCCAGTCCGGGTCGAAGTCGTCCACCCAGCCGTACGGGCCGTAGTCGATGGTCAGGCCGAGGATGGACATGTTGTCCGTGTTCATCACGCCGTGCACGAAGCCCACGCGCATCCAGTGCGCCATCAGGCGTGCGGTGCGCTCGCAGACCTCGGCGAAGAAGGCGGCGTACCGCCCTTCCCCGTCGAGGCCGGCAAAGGCCGGGTAATGCGTGGCGATGGTGAAGTCCGCCAGGCGGCGCAGCAGGTCCAGGTCGTTGCGGGCCGCCGGCAGCTCGAAGGAGCCGAAGCGGATGAACGAAGGCGCGACCCGGCAGACGATCGCCCCCTGCTCCAGGGCCGGGTGGCCGTCGTACATCACGTCGCGCAGCACTTCGTCGCCGGTCACCACCAGGGACAACGCGCGGGTCGTCGGCACGCCGAGATGATGCATGGCCTCGCTGCAGAGGAATTCGCGGATGGACGAGCGCAGCACGGCGCGGCCATCGGCCCCGCGCGAGTACGGCGTGCGGCCGGCACCCTTGAGCTGCAGCTCCTGGCGACCGTCGTGGGCGGTGAGCACCTCGCCCAGGCCGAGCGCGCGGCCGTCGCCCAGCTGCCCGGCCCAGTTGCCGAACTGGTGGCCGCCATAGGCCATGGCGTAACCGGTCATGCCCGGCCAGCGGGCATTGCCTGAGAACACGTCCGCAAAATCCGGCGCTTCGGGCGACACGCCCAGCATGGCCGCCACCTCCGCCGAGGCCGCGACCAGCCGCGGTGCGGCTACCGGCGTCGGTTCCACCCACGAGAACGCCGCGCCGGCGACCTGGCGGGGTCCGTTTGAAATTTCGGAGTCGGCCGGCAACTCACGGACGAAGGCATTGTCGAAACGCAGGTCTGTCATCGGGATCAGGGGTGGGACGTTGTTTCCAATATCCGGGCAATCATGGCGCATGCAAGGGCGTACGCAACTCGTGCAAACTAGCGCCCCCGCTCACCCCATCCTGGCCCTCATGCGTCCGACCCGCCTCCTGGCCATCCTGCTTGCCGCCGCCCTGGCTCCCGCCGTCGCGGCCAACCCCGTCAGCGTGCCCCGAAGCGACAAGACCCTGGTCGAGATCATCAACACGACCATGGGCACCCTGCCCAACGCCGTGGATGCCCTGTCCGGCAAGCTGCCCGGCGGCCTGCACGCCACGGCCGACGCACCGCCACTGATCGTGCGCAGCGTGCCCTTCGTCACCCGCGACGGCTATCGCGTCAGCGCCTTCGAGGCGCGCGGATTCAACGAGGGTGGCGACGTGCCGATGGTGCGCTTCACCTCGATCCAGCTGGAGCAACGGCCTTGCTTCGCGCGCAGCGAGCTGGCCGAGATGTTCCATGCGCCGGCCTCGGAAACCAACCTGCCCGCCGCGCCTTCCATGCTGCCCAACCGCTACATGGTCATGCAGATGCCCTGGGGGCGGCTTTCCTTCGGTAGTTCGCAGGAAAGTGGCGCCTGCATCATCGCCATCGTCGGCGATGCCACCGGCGGCACGATGGATGCGCGCACACCGCTGCCGTTACCCCAGCCGACCACGATGCCGGGCATGCCGGACCTCCGCCGCACCTGGCCGATGCCTGCGGACGCCTATCCGGCCGAATAAGCCGCCTGTGCTAGGGGCAGGGCTAGCGGAGCCGGGTATGGACCCATCACCCGGTCGATGCGGTCTTCGGCCACGGCCGGTGAGAACAGGAAACCCTGCAGTTCGTCGCAGCCGGCTTCGCTGAGGAAGGCCCGCTGCTGCTCGGTCTCCACGCCCTCGGCCACCACGCACAGGCCCAACGCGGCACCGAGGTTGGATACCGCCCGTACGATGGCCGCGGAATCGCCGGCCTGTGCAGCGTTCTGCACGAAGGAGCGGTCGATCTTGACCTTGTCCACGGCAAGGTCCTTGAGCAGGGTGAGGCTGGAATAGCCCGTACCGAAGTCATCCAGCGAAATACGCACGCCGATCCGACGCAGGTCCTTGAGCAGCCGCACCGCGGCGGTATCGGCGTTGACGATGGCCGTCTCGGTGATCTCCAGCTCCAGGCGTTTTGGCGACAGGCGCGTTTCGATCAGCACGCGCATGATCATCTCGGCAAAGTCGTCGTCGCGTAACTGCACCGCGCTCACGTTGACGGCGATGAACAGGTTATCGAGCTTCGCCATGCGGGCGCAGGCCGTGCGCAGCACCCATTCGCCCAACTGGCCGATCAGGCCGGTCTCTTCCGCCACCGCGATGAACTGCACTGGCGAGACCACGCCGAGCGTGGGATGCCGCCAGCGGGCCAGCGCTTCGAGGCCGACCACCGTGCCGTCGCAACTGCGGATCATCGGCTGGTAGTGACAGCTCAGGCCTTCGCCGGTAAGCAGGGCTTCAAGCAGCGCCTTCTCTATTTCGCGGCGATGGGCCAGCGCGGCGTCCAGCTCCTTCGTATAGACGACCAGGCGGTTACGTTTCTTCTTCGCCTCGTAAAGCGCGCTGTCCGCCTTGCGGGCCATTTCTCCCGCGGCCACGGCATCGGCGTCGATGAGGACCATGCCGATGGACGTGCCGATGAAGGTCGTGGTCGAGAGTACGTCGAAGGGCTCGCCGGCCAGGGTGAGGATGCGCTCGGCCAGTCCCTGCACGTCGAGCTCGCCATCGTGGTCGACCAGCAGGGCGAACTCGTCGCCGCCGATACGCGCCACGGTGTCTTCGGGGCCGACGACGCTGCGCAACCGCGCGCCGAACTGCACCAGCAGCTCGTCGCCGATCAGGTGACCGTAGGTGTCGTTGACCTTCTTGAAGCCGTCCATGTCCAGGTGGAACAGCGCGGCCTGCAGGCCGCCGCTGGCCGCGCGCCCGATGGCGGCGTCGAGCCGGCTGAACAAGGCCGTGCGATTGGCCAGTCCGGTCAGGGCGTCGTGGCAGGCCAGCCAGCGAACGTGGGCTTCGGACTCACGCAGTTCGGTGATGTCGGTGACCGAGGCCAGCACGTGAGGTGCGCCTTCCAGGTCGATGCGGGTCTTGCGCGTGAGCAAGGTGCGCACGTGGCCCTGTGGGTTGGTCACCGTTTCCTCGGTCTCGACCACCTGCTGGCTGCGCAGTACGGCGTCGTCACCGGCCTCGAAACGGGCGGCCTGCTCGGGCGGGAAGATCTCGGTGTCGGTCCGGCCGAGCACATCCTCGGCTTTCACGCCAAAGTATTCGCAGCCCATGCGGTTGACGAACACCCAGCGGTGCGCAGCATCGCGCACGAACATCGCCGTGGGCATCAGCTCCAGCACTGTGGACCAGCCGGCCAGATCCTGCATCAATCGAGTCTCCCCCCGTCAGGAACACGCGCCCACTGTGGGGCGCGGTCCGTGAGGTAGGTGTATGCACCCTCGGTCACCCCGCAGTCAAGGCGTGGCGGGCTGGCCCAGGGGCCGGAGCGACTCGAACTTGCGCTGGTACTCGTCGGTGACCTGCTTGGCCTCGTCGCCGTTGGTGATCACCCGGGGGGTGATCAGGACGATCAGCTCGGTACGGGTCCGCGTGCGGCTGGTGGTCCCGAACAGGCGGCCGACAATCGGCAACTGGTTGAGCCCGGGGATGCCGGTATCGGTCAGGGCGTCGTTCTGCTTGATCAGGCCGCCGAGCAGTACCGTCTGCCCGCTCTGCACGGCCACCTGGGTGGCGACCTCGCGCTGCTGGATCGGGAAGTTGCCCGTGGTGGTGTCCTTGATGCCCGGGCTGCTCACCACCTGGCTCACGTTGAGGTAAACCAGGCCACCTGGATTCACGCGCGGACGCACGTTGAGGATCACGCCAGTGTCCTTGTACTCCACCTGGCCGATCGTGTTGTCCGTGTTCGCGCCGGTATTGACGAAGGTCTGCGTGATCGGAATCTGGTCGCCCACTTCGATATGCGCTTTCTGGTTATTCAGCACCACCAGCGACGGTGCGGAGAGCACCTTGGTGTTTCCGTTCTGCTCCATCGCGTGCAGGGCGACGGAGATGTTGTTGTTGACGAACGAGTAGAAGAAGTTGTCGCCCGTCGCCAGGGTCGCACCACCGCCACCAAGCGCGTACTGATGCTTGTTACCGGGCTGGGTCGGTTGCCCGTTGGTCGTTCCGGTCAGGCCTTCGAGGTACCACTGCACGCCGAATTCGAGATCGCCCGAGAGCGTCACCTCGAGGATGCGCGTCTCGATCTGCACCTGCATCGGCACGGCGTCCAGCCGCTTGATCGCCTCTTCGATCTCGGTCCACTGCGCCGGACGGCAACGCACCATGAGCTGGTTGTTCGAGTCCACCGAGGTGATGCGCACGCCGTCGTCGGTGGTGGTCGAGGAGTGGCGGTTGCCCGAATCGCCCGAGCTGTCATCGGAGGAGCCCGAGCCTGCGCCGAAGCCCGAACTACCCGTGCTGCCGCCGAAACCCGTACTTGTGCCGGTACCTGACGACAAGCCGCCGGTCGTCGAGGAGCCGGTTGATGACGAACCGGTGTTGCCGAAGGCACCCGTGCTGCTACCGACGCCGGAACCGCCACGATTGCCCATATCGCTGTCGCCACCACCGAGCGTGCCGGAGCTCAGACCCGGGCCGACCTTGCCACCGCGATCGCCCGAGCGCCCGCCACCGGACCCGCTGCCATAGATGTCCGAAAGGTAGTCGGCCATGTCGGAGGCCTGCACATTACGCACGTCGTAGACGTACAGCTGCGGCTCGTTCCCACCGCCGCGATCGATGCGATCGATCCAGCTGCGCACTTCGTCGAGATAGGCCGGCTGCGGACTGAGCACGACGAGGGAGTTGGTCCGCTCGATCGGAATGAAGCGCAGCATGCCGGCCATCGGCGTATTGCCCTTGTCGCCGAAGATGCCTTCGAGCTTGGGCGTGAGGTCCTTCACCTGGGCACGCTGCAGGCTGAATACGCCCACGGACATGCCGCGCAACCAGTCCACGTCGAACGTGGCAACGGTGCGCTGGTAGTTGTCTAGTTCCGTCGGTGTGCCGGCCATGACCAGTACGTTGCGCGTCGGATCGGCGAGCAGTGTCGCGTCCGGGCGCGCGAAAGGCTTGATGAGTTTCTGCATCTCCGTCGCGGAGATGAAGTGCAGCGGGAACAGGCGTGCCTGGAGGCCGCCGGCCGGCGCGGACGCGCCGATGCTCGGCACGAGGTTGCCGGCGACGGCATCCTTCGCTGGCATGACCACGTAACGGCCGTTTGTGTGCACGAGCGCATTGCCCGTCCACGACAGCAGCGTCTCGAGGATCGGCAGGGCCTGCTCGGCCGTGACCGGCTGCGAGGTCGAGAAGGACACGTTGCCCTGCACGCCCGGCACGATCGAGTAGTTTTCATGCAGCAGGTCGCCGAGGATCGCCTTCACCACCGACTCGACCGGCTGATTTTCAAAATTGAAGGTCACCGTGCCCGCGCCTTCGGCGACCGGTTTCGGTTTGGCCAGGCCGACCGGCCTGATGAACTCGCCCGTGCCCGTTGTGACCTGCGGCGGCACATTGGTCGGTGCCGTCGGGTTGGTCGACGGCATGATGCGCGGCTTGGGCGCAGGTAGTTCGGTACCGGCCATGGCTTCGCGTTGCAACGCACCATCGTCGCTGGGCTGGGGCAGTGTGGAACAACCTGCCAGCGCAACCGCCAGCGCCGTGGCGCCGATCGTAAGAAAACGCGTCATGCAAGAACCATCATGGTCGTTGAAGCCTGCGAGATTGGAGGGTACGTGTTGCCAGCCCGTGACGCAGACTACCCATGGTTGCGACAGTTAGCCACTTCGGCCGGTCAACTCGACGGCCCATCCCGCCAGCGCAAGACGGTATACAGCCTCTCGTTAGCGCCGCGTTCCAGCCCAACCATCGGAAACTGCACCGTCGCCTCCACGGTGGTGCGGGAGCCATGGCCGTCGTCGGCATCAGCGCGGAATGTGATGGTGTTGCCCGGCACAGCGCCCCCGAGGGTGATACCGCCAGGAAGGTTCTGCAGAACAGTACCGGGTGGAGCACTGTCACGCGCAAGAACGACTTCGCGCGCACGGGCCGGGTCGAGGCCCCGCACCGCCGCCATGGCAAGGACAGGCGCGAAATCAGGCTCAGGCGCCGGTCGCCCGGACCAGATCGTGATCGCCGGCTCCACGGTGTTGTACAGCGCCGGATCCATGCCCGGTAACCCCTGCAGTTCCTCGATGGCAGCAAATGCCGTGTAACGCTTCGATGGGCTGCCGCCGGAGATCAGGAGCATCGACGGAGGCGACGTAACGTCGTCCGACACAGGGCTAGCCGTAGGGCCACGCCATGCCACTACGTGGCGTGTCAGCTCATCGGCACGCGCCTCCTGACAGCCCGCCGCGACAAAAAGGGCCCGAAGCACGCGAGGATCGGCGGTATTGATATCGACCTTTCCGGTTTCGTCGAGCATGCCCACGGTCACGTGCACATGATCGAACTCGAATGCCAATGACCTGCCATCGCCCGGCACGCTGATGTCTACTGACGGCGCCCCCCCAGTCTGCTCGAGCATGGCCTGCCGATGGTGCGATTCGGCCAGCACGATGGCCCGCATGATCCCCGCCTCCGCAGCGTAGCGCGCACGCTGCTGGCCGAGCGTGAAGCGCGTCTGCAACGCTTCGACACGAGCGATGCTCGCGAAGCCACCGACCAGGATGGCGAGCAAGGTGCACGCCCATAGCACGACAAGCAAGGCGACGCCTCGTTGCGCCTGCTTCATCGCGTCGACCCCAGCAATCGGCGAGCTGCTCCGCGCACGTTCACCGCATCGGGATCCTGCCGTGGCGCTACAAGCAACGGCGGCCATCCATCGCCACCCTCTTCCGGAACCACGCTGATTTCGACGGCACCCGGCAACACCATGGGTTCGTTCCAGTGATCCTTCCATACGGGAGAATCGCGATGTGCGTAGCGTATGTGCAGCGAGCGCACATGGGTGAGAAGGACATCTTGCGCGCCGGCAACAACGTTGGACTGGCTTCCCGGAAGCGGCGAGAGGCGCACCTCCAGCGAATGACCTTCCTCGCCATCGTCCGCAAGCGTGATTTCAATCACCTGCGGCCCCAACTTTCCAAGGTAACCGGGCAAGGTGGAGACGAAACGGACATGCGTGCCATCGCCATCGAAGACAACCGGCACGTCATCGTCGGTCATTTTCCATGGCAGTGCGGTCGCCGATGACAGTTGCCTGCGCAGAAATTCCCTGGCCCCACGTACCTCGTCGAGGCGCGCGATCACCGCGGAACCATGACCGACACTCAGCGTCGTCGACCGAACGCCCGAATAGACGCCGAGCAGCAGTATCGCCAGCAGGGCCAGGGCCGCGAGCACTTCCATCAGGCTGAACCCGCGTGTGGCATTCATGGGCCGGCCACCGATGTCGCGGACATGGGCCTGGGTTCATCCTGCAACCGCAACGTCGCGAAGTGCGCACTACGCCCCGCGCGTCCGTCGCGCCAGGTGATATCGAGATCGATGCGATACACGTGAAGGTCCGGGGACTGGCCCGGGAAGGCTTGCTGCGCAGAAACGATCATGCGCCATTGGTGACGCGTGTCGTACCAGCCGGTCTGCGTGCCATCATGCAACAGCTCCCGGCGCCCTGCGGTATCCAGCGTGGTGTCGGCCAGCATGGCGATGCGATTCAGTTCCCGCGCGCGCCCCGTCACCTCGGTGGCCGCTCCGGCCACATGCATGACGGCGCCAAACGCCAGTGCCAGCAGGAGGATCGCAGCGATCGTCTCGAGCAGGCTGAAGCCGCCTTCCGCATGCCGGCGAATGTTCGTTGAGCGGGCCATGGTGCGAGGCTTGCACCTCATTGTTTCAACTGCGAGTCGCAACATCGACAGTGGATATGACGATGCAAAGGGGCAGGCTTGTGCCCACCCCTTTGCCCATCCTTCCTGGACGAAAAGCGTGGATCAGTTGACGATGCAGCTGTCGACCTTGGTCTGGCTCAGGACGCCGGCGGCGTTGCTCAACCAGGCATAGCCCGTGGCAGCACGACCGATCTTGGTCACCGCCGTGCGGATCGCGGTGTTGTACGGCGAACCAAGCAGGGTGCGAACCGCAGCCGTATCGGTACCGTTACCCTGCTTGTTGCCGAGCAGGTTGGTGATGGCGATGATCGGATAGCCGGACGCCGGGTTGGCGTAGTCATCCGGACTCACCAGGCCGACGCAGGTACCCGTCACTGGCAGCGAGACCAGTACCGGACGGCCAGTGCCCGTAGCGGGCGCATCGGCGATAGCCTTGTCAAAAACCACGTTGACCGCAATCGCCGTCGGGCCGAAGCCGGTGAGCGGGTTGATGGTCGTTCCGGCCGTATTCGTCACGGAGGCAATCTTCACGCCACCCGGGACGCCATTGGCGACTTCAGCGTAGCCGATGGAGCCGTCCGTCGCGGCGACGGCAGCGGTCACGCCCGCGTTGCCGCTTGCGCCGACAGAGCTGGCGTACGCCGAGAAATACGACGAGGCGCCGGTGGCATAGGCCTGAAGCGTCTGGAAGCTCGTGGCCGGATGCGCGACGGTCGGGCAGACGGCAGTAAGGTGGTTCAGGAACGAAAACGACGTGCCGCTGCCATCGCTGCGGTAGGCGACGTTGATCGGACCGGTGACGGCGTTTGCAGTCAGGTCTTTCCAGTCAGTGATCCTGCCGGAGAAGACGCCGCAGATCTGGTCTTCGCTAAGCGTCAGCGCGTTGACGCCAGTCTTCTTGAAAGCGATGCCAACGGCACCGGCGATGGCCGGAAGCTGCGTCGGCTGCGTGCCCGTCCCATGGCCAAGCACATAGTTGTTGTATTCGGTCAGCGAAAGCGGAGCGTCCGAGCCAGCGAAGAACGCCTGGGTAAGGCCCACGCCGCCGAAGTTCGTCGGGGTGGTGCTGCCGCAGGTACCGTTGACCTGGAAGTTGGTGGGATCGTTACCGGCGAGAACCTTCTTGCCCGCGCCGCTGCCGGTCGGGCAGTAGGTGACCGGGTTGCCACCGTACGAGCCGAACAGCGAACCCGCAGCGGGCGTGATCGGCGAACCGGCCGGGTTCGTCGCGGAGCCGGTGTAACCGATGGCCGGCAGCGTGGCGCCACCGCCGACGAGCGTGGTGGCCGCGCTAGCGGCGGAAGCGAGGCACATGAAAATTGCGCCCGCAATGAACTTCATGCTGGTGTTTCCCATCGAAGAATCGCAACGCATGGTGTTACCCCTTTGCATAGAAGCCCCCCGGAGTGGAGGCCTTGCAAGCATCACCTTGCGTCGTTACCCCGTCGTGCCAATGCGGTGTCCGTGCGTATGACGGTTCGGTGATTTCGGCAAGCGCGAGTGTGTCGTGAATCACGCTCGAACTGAACGTTCATATCGGCTGTCATGAAACGCATAGGGAGGGCAACGCCCTCCCTATGTTCCACGCTTTGTTGCAGACATTACATCCGATGCAGAGCCTTCTGTTCCGCTTGCGTCAGTTGGCTCTTCGCATCAGCGCGACCAAGCACCTGCACCGGCGACCCGCTGTCATAGCCAGCTGCTGGCGACACGCTCGAGGTATTGTCACCGTCGCTCAGCACATGCACCGAGATCTCGGACGGGATCTTGTCACGCGCATCGGATTGCTGTTTGCGCGCCACATCTTCCGCGGCCTGCGTCGCGGCGGTGGCCGCGGCGCTCGCCGCATTCAATGCACCGATGTTGACAGCCGCTGTCACGGGAACACCAATCGAATCGCCCTTGACCTGGATGTTGTCGGCATTGGCCACGCGCGCTGCGGCGATGACCAGGTTACCGGAGACGCGGATACCTGCGTCGCCAGCATCGACCGTGCCGCGTGGTGCGATGAGGTAGGCGTTGCCGGGCGGCGCACCTTCAACCGTTTGTAGCGTGGCGATACCCGCACCGCTCACCTGGCCGCGTGCGTCGACGCGGCACCATGCATCGACATCACACAGGAAGGTCGGCGGAGGAACCTCACTGTTGGTCTTAGCACCCTGGCCGGCATTGATGTCGCCGTTGGAGCTCCAGATCGTGACATCGCCGCCTTGCTCGGTAAATACGCGGCTTTGCGCCAGCAGCAAGCTGCGGTCGGTGAAGACGTTGACGTTACCGGCCTCAAGGGTGAGCAGGCCCATGGTGTTGGGTCCGGCTATGACCTTGCCGTTCGCGTCGGTAATTTGCGAAGGCGCCGCTGTACTGCCGATAAGTGCCTGTCCACCGGGGCCGAGCAACGTGACGTCCCCACCCTGCTGCGTCTGGATGGTCGAGCTGCGTATATCCAGATCGCCGGTATCCACCGTGGCAGCCCCGCCGTTGAGCCCGCCCTGCCCTGCGCCGTTCGATGTATATCCGAGCGTACTCGGGAACATGCTGTCCAGCGCGGCGTAGCCACGAGCGTACTTGCCCGCGTACGGGCTCGATGGATTGTTGTAGTCCGTGCCTACCTGGGCAAGCAGCTTGAACAGGACCTTGTCGGCGAAGATACGCTGGACAATCTCAGGTTCCCCGGCGAACAAACCGAGGGCCTGGTCGTCGGTCAGCGGTGTCGTCACGTCGTCCGTGAGATGACCGGTGGCCGTGCGCTCACCCGCGATACGCTGCTCCATGAAGGCCACGAGGTCCGGCACCAGACTGGGCAAGCCATCGCCGCCATTGAGGTATTGCGCGAGGAAGCCCGCCGCGTCCACGCCCGGACCGACGCCGAAGTTCACCAGGATGTCCGCGCTTTCGTGCGGAAGGTAGGGATTGTAGGTGTTGCCGACGGCCTGGATGCCAGTGGGCGAACCCGCAAAAGAAGTTGACAAATCGGCCTGGCTTACGAAGGGACCGACGTCACGACCTGCGTCGACGACGAAGGTTCCGGGGCCACCGACCAGCAGCGCCGGCACTAAAGGTAACGCCCAGGAGTTTGGACCGATGACGTTACCGTTGGGGAAGAACGTGTCATAGATATCTCGACCCGCCGACACGCGCGTGATATCGGCCGCGCGTGTGTGTTGGCCGATAAGCGAAAGGTTGACGATGTCGCGGCCGGCGCGGATGTCGGCCTGTTTTGAGGGCATCAGTATCAAGGCGCTATAGGTTATGCCTGTGGCATCCGTAACACCGTTTGTAATATCGCCATTGAGCGCATAAATACGTACCGGTGTCGTGTCGTCGGCGTGCAGCGAGTCGGGCTCGTGGAATAGCGTATTATCGCCGATCACCGATAACCATCTTCCAGTGCCGCTCGGCGGGCCTTTCGGCTGAAGTGGTGATGTCATGCCGTCCGGCGATGAATCGATCAATCCAAAGTATGGATTGCCGTCGGCGAAAGTCGGCCCGGAAAGCCCGATATTGTCCTCCGCCAAAAGACTCAGGTTGCCCGTGGGAGACGGAAACAACGAGCCGCTCGTAAGGATATCGATACTTCCGCTTAAAGCGGAAAGAGCGACGTTCGCTGGAAGAATGGTTTCGCCGTTCACGCCGCCGCGACCGAAGAACACCTGATCCGGCGCCAGCAGGCTGCCGAAGGCGACATCGCCCGCAACCGATGCAGCGGCGAAGGACGATGTCGTCGAGTATCCCTGGTCGTCCGCATGCCCCGCGGGGAACAATTGATCGAGGGGGCCTTTTGCTGCATACGAAGGATCGTACACGCCGCCAATATCGGCTCCCTGGCGCGCGGTAACGGTGACCTGGGCGTCCTGAAGACCGAACAGTGTGGAGACAGGAGTCGTGTACTCAGACCCGGCGTTCGACTGGAAGCCTGAGTCGAAGCTAGCCAAGGACGGCGAAACCGCGATTGCCCCGTCGGCACGAACGTCTGCCGTACCCTTGGCAACGAAATAAGTCCCGCTAAGGATGTCTCCGCCGGCATGCACGGAGAGGTCGCCGCCGCCCACGGTCGTGATCGATTTGCCATCCGGATTCTTGTACCAGGTGGTCGGCAGTGAGACGGAAAGTTCGCTGATGTCACCCCCGGCGTCCACGTCCACGTTGCCACCGATACTCATCACGCCCTGATGGAAATTGCCGAAGTTGATGGACGAGCTCGATCCGTCGGCAGCGTTACCTGTCTGCATCCACTGCCACCAGTATTGCGCGACGGAATTCCCAGGTGGCGCCTTGGTCTGCGACCCATCAACGTCGACGACATTCTGGATACTGGTGATGTCGCCGCCGGCCTTCAGGTAGATGTCGCCGGCATGATCCGGGTTTACCAAACCGGTCACCAGCACGTCAGGAAGGGTCGCGATCCGGGGCAGCAGCGCCGCCCCTGGCAATTCCGAGGGGCGAAGGAGATCCACGCCCGTGCCCGCCGCTGTACCCTCAGCCGGCGCACCCGCGGTATAAATCGTCGCTGGGGCCGCCGCGTCGAGCCACTGGATATCGCCAGCAGAAACCATATCGATGTCGCCGGTGCCAGTGCGGATCGTGGTCGGCATGAATATCGTCTTGCCGGAGAACGGTCCGTTCTGGGTCACGACGGTGGGATCGGTCAGGGTGTCCTTTACCGCAAAGTGGCCGTCAAGCGTGATATTCGCCGTGGATGCCACGGACGTAGCCAGCGGATCGACGCTCCCCAGATCGGTGCCAGCGACAAAGCGGTACGACGTGCTCGATCCTCCAAGCAACGTGGCCGACGCCAGCGACGTCGCGTTACCGAATGTCGGCATATTGGAAGGCGAATTGTTGGGTGCAGGTTTACCAAATGTAACGGTTGGCGGAATTGAAGTATCGGCATCTTCATGCGGGGCGAACGGCGCGTAGAACAGCTGGCTGTTCGTGCCGTCGCTCAGGAGAAGATTCACCGTAAAGGTGTAGTTGCCATAGTTGTTGGAATCGAGGTACGTGCTGTAGTCGTGCGACCAGGTAGCGTAGTCCTTGCTAATCGGAAGGAGCAGAGGCGATGGGGTATCCCCCGATGCCTGAAACTCCGGAAAATTGAATAGCCAGTTCGCATACGCATTGGCATAGTCGTCATAGGTCGTATAGTTCGCCGGTGACGGAGCCGTCTGGTTGATCGCGTTTTGCGGGTTGTACGTGAGGAACCCCAGCGCGTTCTGCTGCACGTACGACGACGACCACCCGAAGTTCGTGATGCCGTTATCACCGAACGCGAAGATGTACTGCTTGTAGTTCGCGTAGTACTGGTCACTTTGATTCGACGGAGGAGCAATCAACGGCTGGTAGAACGGATCCTTGCTGATGTCGGCTACGCCACCGCCCGGCGTCTTGAACTCACTCGGGTCACCGTCGGCCAGGTTGATGGTTCCGTTCCAGGCGTTGTTCTGGTCGAGGTACAACTGAGCGTTCTGATACGCCGTCAATGCGGAGGCGTAAAGCGGGTTCGTGACGGGCGGAGGATTCGATTCCTTCGGCGCGAACGGCGCGTAGAACAGCTGGCTGTTCGTGCCGTCGCTCAGCAGAAAATTCACCGTAAAGGTGTAGTTGCCATAGTTGTTGGAATTGAGGTACGTGCTGTAGTCGTGCGACCAGGTAGTGTAGTCCTTGCTAATCGGAAGGAGCAGAGGCGATGGGGTATCCCCCGATGCCTGAAACTCCGGAAAATTGAATAGCCAGTTCGCATACGCATTGGCATAGTCGTCATAGGTCGTATAGTTCGCCGGTGACGGAGCCGTCTGGTTGATCGCGTTGTGCGGGTTGTACGTGAGGAACCCCAGCGCGTTCTGCTGCACGTACGACGACGACCAGCCGAAGTTCGTGACGCCGTTATCGCCGAACGCGAAGATGTACTGATTGTAGTTTGCGTAGTACTCATCCTGCTGACCCTTGGACGGCGCCGTCAGCGGCTGGTAAAACGGATCCTTGCTGATGTCGGCTACGCCACCGCCCGGCGTCTTGAACTCACTCGGGTCACCGTCGGCCAGGTTAATGGTTCCGTTCCAGGCGTTGTTCTGGTCGAGGTAAGCCTGCGCCACCTGGTATTCCGCGACCGCGGCGTCATACAGCGGGTCGCCAGGCGTCGTGTCGTTTAGTTGCGCACCATCGTTCTGCTGGTAGAAGCCGTCGGTGATGCTTGCCTTGAGGTCGAGGTTGCCAGCGGCGCGTACGGTGAGAATCGGCGCCTCACCGTTGTAGCGATAAGCCAACTGGGGCTTACCATCAGTGCCGGTCACGCCGGCACCGAGGTTCCAGTTGGTGACGACTTCGATATTGCCGCCGTTGGCGCCATCGATCGGATTGCGCAGCTCGATGCCTGGACGAACATTGATGTTGGCGATGCCATCGAAGCGGTTACCGAAGGTAAAGCCCGGCTGTTCCACGAAGCCCATCAGGGTGCCCGGGCCGTTCGCGGGATCGCCACCGGCGTACCCGTAGAAACCGGCGTGGTCGGTATTGATCGCGTCCGGCGTGAAGTAGTACTGGTCCATGTACGTCGCTTGCTGGGCAGCATCCGCCGGCGGCGGGAGGACATTGCCCTTGCCGTCGTTCCAGGTGCCCGCCATCATCGTCTTGCCGTCTTTCATGAACCAGCCGGCCGGATCGATGACACCGTCGAAGTGCTGCGCACCCGTAGAGCCATCCTTCGTGCTCCACACGGCGAACGGTTCGATGGTGACGTCACGCGCACCCTTGATCGACGCAGGATTGTCGATCGTGATCGGTACGTCCCCGTCGGCTAGCAGCGGTGCACGAATACTAAGCCTGCCGCCGGCGAAGGCGGTATCCGCTCCGCCGGAGACATTGATCTGGGCGCCGGCACCCACGTGCACGTACCCGGCATTCGCCCGATCGACGACCTCATAGCCATAGGTCGGATCGAGGCTGCCGTCGCTTGAGCCCGTCGTGCCCAGCACGACGTCACCGCCGCGCTGTTCCGGCGTGGTCACATGGGCATCGAGCGTGCCATTGATGTCCAGGCCCTTGAGAGCCCACACCTCGATGCGGCTGCCCGCCGGCGAACTGGCATCCACCGTGCCGTCGATGCGCGCATTGCCACCGTTGGCGTAGAGGTAAACCTTGTTCGACTTCAGCGTCGTGCCGGCGGACAGGGCCAGATCGCCCTGCCCGCTGGTGATGTCCACCAGGCCTGTCGAGCCGCTGGCGGCGACGAGGCCGGCCACGGTGTCGAGATCGAGCGCGCCACCCGTGCCGATGGTGAAGTATCCGCCGCGATAGCCTTGTGCCGCGTGGCCGTCGTAAGTGCCGCCAAGCAGCAGGGCGCCGCCCGCGACGGCCTTGAAGGTACCGGCATCGCCAGCTTCAGTGGCGCCGCCGTAGCGCATGGCGGCGCCACCATCGATAGCGATATCGCCGGTGGCAGTCAGCACCAGGTTGCCGCCCGGTGCGTACGCCGCCGTGTCGAAGAACTGCTTGGTCACACCACCGACATCAAGCGTCGTGCCGCTGGCCACATGGACGCCGCCCTGGGTTGCGTCCAGCGTCAAGCTGCCCGCCGCTGCCGTGAGGTTCATGCCATCGTCGATGCTGCCAGCGCGCAGGTTCAGAGCGCCGCCCAGACCATCGGTCGAGAGCGGTGCGCCCTGGGTGCCGTGCAGGCGCATGGCCCCGGTCGTGAGCAAGGTGGTTGCCGAACCGCTGTTCGCCACGAAAACCGGCGCGGACAGATCCACGGAGGCGGCGCCGAAGTCCACGCCACCCTGCCCGGCGGCAACGAGGCCGGACGTCGCCACGCCATCGAACGCGCCGAAACCGTGGAGCGATGCCGTGCCCTGGCCGAAGTCGATCTCCCCCGCACCGACACTCAAAGTGCCGCCACCTGCCAACGCGCTTCCGGCGGACGCGCCAAGCACGTTCGCAAAGGTGATGGTTCCCGCGTGCAGACTGACATCATGACCATCGCCCGTGAGCGCGCCAGCGCTCAGCACGAGACTGTTGTCGACGGAGACATCCTGCGCACCGACAAAATCGATGTTTCCACGACTACGCAGCGTGACCGAATCGGAGCTGCGCCACTGCGCCAGCGTCGCGGCGCCGATCACAAGGCCATCGTCCGGCGCCGTTGCACCGGCACCGACGAAGGCGATGCGACTGGCGGTGGCATCGATGTTCTTGCCGGTCAGCAACGCATTGTCGTCCACGCTCACACGACCGGTAGCGTCCAGTGAGAGGGCGTTCCCGCCATCGACGATCGCGCCCGCACCGATCGTCAGGGTGCCACCCGGCGAACCGGCGGCCAGACCCAGACGCGAGATGGGCGCCGCGCCGTTCTGCGAGACGCGTAGCAGTGAGCCGTTGCCGTCCACCGCCGCCACCGGCTTGCCGCTGGCATCCGTACCTGCGTCCTGACCAAACACCAATGGCTGGCTGGCCACCGGATTGCCCGCGCCACGTGCAGCGAGAACGCTGCCGTCCTCGAGCGTGATGCCATTGCCACCCGCGCCGGCAGCCAGCACGATCTCCTGACCGGCGAGCGGGTGGGCTGCGTCGTTCGACAGGAGGATGGAATCGGCCGTCACATCGACGTGATCGCCGTCGGTACCGCTGCTGCGTGTGCCACCGAGCAAGAGGCTACCGGCGCCAAGCGTGGTGAGCCCATCCGCGGCAATACCCAGGTAGCCGTCGCGCGCCGTTTCACCCGCGCCAAGCACCTGAATGGCCTGGCCTGCAATGTCGACCTGCGACGTACGACCACCCGCGCCCGGCGTCGCTTCGAGCGTCGCACCTAGGTCGAGCTCGTGCCCGGCACCGATCTGCAGGCGACCCGCATCGGCCGCCAGCGGCGGCGCCACCTGCCCTTTCTTCGTCGCGGCGGCATTGAAGAAGGTGTCGGCATCGGTGAGGCGATACTGCGAATACTGCTGCCAGGTCGCAGCCGACTGGACTACGAAGGTGGTGGTTCGTGCATCGTGCGCGCCCGTCAGCGCATCGCCGTAGTAACCACCCACGGAGTAGCCACCGTCGGCGAACGCCGCGGCACGACCAACGACAGCATCGCGCGAGGTCGTGTCCTGGTAGATGCGCATCGCACCCGGCAGGGTCGCGTACTGCGCCGGAAGCAGCGTGTAGTAGCCCGCGGCCAGGCCCGGCACGCCGGACAGGTACACCTGGCGACCCACGCCCGGCTGGACGACGCCGCTGGCGTCCATGGAAAGATCGGTCGCTGCCACCGCGCCGCGATAGCCCGGCAGGATGGCGTAAACGGTGGCGCCGTTCGGTGCCGTCGTAAGCAGGTCACGGGTACCCCCCGTGCCGGGGACGAACTCCGACCCCTGGAGATGACCACCACCGTCGAGGTCGATGGTTGCGCCCGCGTCGAGCGCCACGGAATCGCCGGCCACTTCAATCTGCTTCGCTGGCGGAGCGGTGACAGTCGTCGCTGGTAAACCGGGACGCAGGGTGTAACGCCAGTCGACGCCATCGATCGTGTTGCCGTACGGCACGGTAAGCCCGTCGAGCGATACGGACGTGATGCTGCCCGGCGCCAGATGCACGCTCTTGGTGCTTGCCAGTGCCGGGAGCCCGGACGCGAGTCCAAAGTCGCTTGCATCCGCTAGCGGATCCGTCGTTCCCAGGACAATGGTTCCCGAGGGAACGCGGATGGTGCCTTGCTGTTCGATGTGGTCGGCGCTGACGAGGAGCGCACCACCCGCAGAGAGCGGCGTGGTCGATGCGTTGCCCGAAGGAAGGAAAGTGATGCTCGTTTCCCGTGCATTGCCATCCGCGTCGGGTAGACCTGATGCATTCGCATTGATCGCGAAGCGATACCCGCTGGTCGGATACACCTGCCCCGCCGAGAAAACGAGGTCGCCCGTGCTGAACAGCATCCCGGGCGAGACCGTCAAGCCATCAGTCGACGCGTAGAGCGCCGGCAGCGTGAAGCGGAGATCGTCTTTGGCATTGAAGCTGGCCTGCCGCCAGCCTTGCAGGTTGACCATGCCGCCCATGTCGATGGTGGCCGCATTGACATCGAGGATGCCGTCGCCCGCCGCGGTAACGGGTGAAGCGCGAGTGCCGTAAGCCGCGGGCATGCCGGTGATATGCACGTACGGCGCGTCAATGGTGACCTGGCCGGCACCCTGCACGTAGCCCTTGGCGACATCCACGCTCGTCGCCGTCGCCGGCAACGCCTCGATGCCGAATGAATTGATAGCGACCTGCCGTCCGAGGTTGAGGTTAACGTCACCAGCAAAGCCGAGCGGAAGAACCACCTTGTCGCTTAATGGCTCACCGGCCCCCGGACCGAACTGCAGGCTGCTGATACCTGAGCCGTTGAGAACGTCGGCGGCGAACTCGAGCGTGCCGTCCGCGCCGGCAACACCGCCATCGAACACGTCACCCTGCGCAAAAGCCGGTTTGCGGTCGTACGACTGGCGCACGAGGATGCCCTTGGCTGTGACCAGAGCATTGGAATCGTTCTCGTCCATCCCGACGACCTGCAGCGAGCCGCCCTCGGCCGAGGGTCCGCCGCCATGGCCGTCGAGTGTCGCACCGATGTAAAGACCTGCAGAAGCGCCGAACACGATGCTTCCGGCGTCGCTCCACACCGCGGTGGGTTCCGCAGCACTTGTCGCACCGTTCAGACGCCGCGACGCGGTAGGCAAATCAAACGTATCCGCTGCACCGGAGACATCAATGCGGGCCCCATCATCGGCGACGACAAACGTTTCGTCGCCGCCAGTCAAGGTAACCGAGCCACCCGAAAGTACGTCACCCACCCTCGGTACAACACGCCCAGCCTGCCCGTTTGCGGGTGCGGCATGACTATTCACGAGGGAAATACCGCTTGCGTCGATCGTCGAGTCGCCACTGACGCGCACACGCGATGTCAATCCCGTATCGGCACCTGGAAAGTCACCTGGGGAAAGACTAGTGGCAGCGAGATTGATGGCGCCACCGTGCGCCGTCAAACTACCGTCGACCTCGACATTGTGCAACGCCGAAATATCGATGACGCCCCCCGCATCGACAGCGACAGCAGCACCTCTACCGACAGTAGCCGTTCCCGATACGCCAGGCACTATACGCGGGCCACTCGATGGGCGCGTGGTATCCACAGGCCAATTCAGGTAGTCGCCTGCACTTAGCGTGAGGCCCGGCGTCTGATCCGGTGAAGTGCCTCGTGTCGCCCAACGCTGCCAGTCATCGAGGAAGCCAACACCGGTAACGGCGGTGGTCGCCAAGAGGTCGGATCCGGTGGGTAATCCACGCAAGCCATCGACGTCGCCAAGCAGGTTCGCCGGCCGTACAACGACGTTCGTCCCATCGGCGACGGTGGCATCGGTGACCGAGTACAAATTGTACCGGCTGAAACCCTGCCCGGCGAAGAACTCAGGAGACAGCCATAGGCCATTAGGGAGCGCCATATCCGAAGGGTCGCCACCGATTTGAACCTGTGCGGCTCGCAACGTTAAAGCACCGCCTCCAGCAAAACCCCAACTGCGGAGCGTGCCGTCCAGCTCGACGCGACCGTGGTCGAACGATGCGGGTGGCGTCCCACCCGTCCACGCCGGTACGTTGACAGTGTGAAGATATGCCTGCAGTTCAATATTGCCACCGCGCCCCGCCGGAACGCCATGATCGAGGCTCACATTACCGTGCGTATCAACATAGCCGCCACCGGTCACATCGATCGTACTGCCGTGGGCCAGGATGATTGAGCCTGTGCCGTCGCTGAGGCCATTTTTGCTGGTTCCGAACGCGGTATACGTGGAAAGTGACACGTTGCCACCATCGGTCCAGCGGTCTCCCTGGATATGTCCGGCGTCCAGCCCGCTATCGTTAACCCACTGACCGCGCGCACTAAGCAGAGAACCGTCGTGAAGCGTGATGCCTGCGTCCAGAAACGGCGGCGTATTGAGGGGCTGGCCTGGTTCCACAGCCAGGCCCGCAGTGCTCGCAATGGAAATGTTCCCCGCTGGAGCCTCGATGCTGCCGTAGATGTCTACACGCGATCCAGTGATCGACACGCTACCGCCCGGCTGGAGCACAAGATGCGTTCCCGCCGTCTCCTCGAAAGACACCCCAGTTGCCAGGTTGACCGTGCTGAAGCCGGCCTTACCCAAAGTATCTGCGCTTATGACCATCCAGGGTGCATCGAGACCCTTCGCAACATCCAGGTCGCTCCAATCCGTATCGCGATCGAAGCCCGGCAAGAGTGACTCCAGCGTGCTCGATGTCTGCTGCAGACGAACACCTAGGCTTCGGTTGGTTCCGCCGACAGCTGACGCGCTCATATCAAACGCAAAGGTACCGCCGTCCGGCTGGGTGCCATCGACGGTCTGCTGTGTTCCAGGCGTTGCCTGTGCGGAGATATCACCATCGAGCGCGAGCCCCGTCTTCGCGTGCACGATCAGCGTACCGGCGTCGGCGCCCTTTACGAAGCCCTCTTCGTAGCGCCGCGAGCCACCCATGATGGGTGAGTTATAGGTTTCGTTGACGCCCCAGCGCGCGTGCGTGCTCGTGTACTGTCCGGCGAAGCCGACATAGTCGACGTTCGGATCAGCGGACGCAATGTTATAGATGCGCCCATCCGCACCGAGAAGATTCGGCGTGGTGATCCAGCCGGATTGATAGGCAAGATAGCCACCGTCCAAGGCTAGACGAGAACCCGTACGCGCGACGACCTCGAGGCCATCCAGTGTGATAGAGCCGCCACGCGTCAGCATCTGGTCGATGTCGCGCGGCATATTCTGCACATAGCCTGCCGCGTTGAGGATGGGACTGCCGATCCAATCCAGGCCGTCGGCACGCGTGCCCGACGCCGTGCTGTCCAGCATGACGTTCTTCTGGGTATACAGGAAGCTGTTACGCAGAAGTGGCGAATCGGCCAGTTCGTTCTGGCCGATTCGCGGGATGCTTACCAACAGAGCGGAGATCGGTAGCTCCACGTCGGCGAGGCCCGAAACATCTACCGTTGCGCCACTGTCTATGTAGACGCGGCCGTCATTAGCGACCTCGAGTGGACCACTATTGCCCACGGCGTGCAAAGACACGTTGCCGCCAGGGACTTCAATCAACGATCCGCTGTCGAGCGTGACGCGCGACCCGGAAACGTCGACGCTGCCGGGTACGAAGACTTTATCGGCATCGGTAGTCGACGTGGTGGTGGCACCGTCCTTTTCGGGCAGAACCGCGGTTACCGAACCTGCTCCGAACTCGACCGGACCGCTAGCAAAGCCTACCTTGCCCGTGATGCTAATGCTGCCGGGCCGTGAGATGCTCGTGGAGGTTACGAGGACTCCGTCCTGGTCTACGCGCGGACCTATCACCTTGATCGAGCCACGACGGGCCTGAATCAGGCCACTGTTCTCGACGCCATCGTCAGGACCGCTTGGCGTAAAACCGTTATTGACAAAGTTGAGGCTGCCGTCTGTCGTTACGTTATCCAGCTCCGTCGCCGATTGTAGAAGGACCTGGCCATCATCCGCCACGATCGCGCCACGATTGACGATCTTCGGTGCCGCGACCAAGACGAAGCCATCGGCTCCCGCGTTGATGGAGGCGCCTTTCTGCACGACTACGCCGACGCCACCGGGGGTCGAGGTATCGGCCAGCAACACAGGTTGGTTGCTCTTGTTTATATCAGCGATACCCGAGCTCAAGAACGTATCGTTACTTGTCTTCGTATCCTTCGAGAACAGATACATCGAACTCGCCATCAGCGAGTGCGTATTCACCTGCGCGCCCTGCCCGAAGATCACACCATTGCGGTTGAGCAGGTAAACCGTGCCTTCAGCCTTCATGCTGCCGAGGATCTGGCTCGGATTCGCCGACGGATCGTTAACACGGTTCAGCGCGATCCAGTCGTTACCGCCCCCGCTCAGGTTGCCAGCGCTCTGGTTGAAATAGAGTGTGGTATCCCGACCTACGTTAAAGCTATCCCAGGTCAGGATTGCCTTCTTCGCGGTCTGTTTCACTTCCACGGTGTGCTTGCCCGCGGCCACGGTATCCGTCGGATTGAGAGCGTTCTGCCACAGCGTAGGATCGGTGGCGATGCCCGCTGCGGGGTTCAGGCCGCCCGCCGCCATGCCGTTAGGCACGTTGGAGACCAGCTGGGCCGCGGCGCTCTGTGCGTCCTTCTGCGCCTGCATCTGCGCGGCGAGCGCCGAGGCTGCCGTATTGAGGTTCTGGATCGACTGCTGCACCCGCTGCTGCAGCAGCGCGCTACCCGGCGAGAAGCTGACGTTGTTGCCGTTGTTGGCACCGGCGGACGGTGCCGATGGCGGCGTGGCGCCCGGCTGCTTCGTCGCGAACCATGCCGGACTGAAGGCCGGGGGCGTGGTTGCCGCATGAGCGACACCGCCACCGAACAACGCCATGGCGATGAACTGGCACATGGCCTTTCGGCGGAATGTCGGTCGCGGCATGGGCGGCGCCAGGCGGCGGGTATCGGCAGCAGTGCGGGTACGTACGATCATGAGAAATCACCAATCATCGTTGCCACTTCATCATTGAGTTCGGGTAGTGCGGCGAGCTCCCTGAGCTCGTCGTCGCACAGCTCGCGCATCACCTCGCGGATCGCCAGGCGGCGTCCGTCATGCAGCCACGCGTTGAGCACGCTGGCGATCGCGCGGATCGTCGGCAGCGCGGTGTCGTCCTGTGTCGCCTTACGGTGTTTCAACCGGTCGTCGACGGCGTAGCGCACGCGGCCGCCGAGGAAGGCCGACGATTCGCCGAGCAGTTGCTCCAGCGTCTCGCGCGAGCAACGGTCGATCAGCATCTCGGCGGCCTTGTTCTGCCGGGCCGCATACAGTTGACGAAGCATTTCGGCAAGGGCGTGCAGGCAGCTCATGCCGCCCACCCGTGCGTCCACTTCGGCACGCGCGCGTGACGCTCGCGGCCGCGCTGCGCGGTATTCGGGTAAACATTTCGAATCATGGTCGGGATACACGGGCTGCCTCGCTGACCTGATGCATGAAAGAGAGACGTCCCTGTCGGTTGCGATGTCCTGAGCATTCCTTTGCGCCCCACCGCCGGGCTGACGGGTCCTGTTTCATTTCGTCGAAGAAACCTGGCTAGCACGCGGATCGAAGCGCTGCTCGTACAACTTGTCGCCGAACGACTGCGCTGCGTTCTCCAGCTTCACCCGCGACTTCGCCGCGAACGGTTGCCGCGAGCCGACGATGTCCGCCGTGCCGATGTTTTCGTAAGCGGCTATCACTTCCTTGCCGACCTGGTACATCTGCACGTTGCGCGCGGTGCAGGCGTCCACCTGCGAATGCGACAGATCCAGCTCCTTGGCCAGCCGTGAGCGCTCGGTTTCCGCCGTGCGCAGGGCAAGCGCCTGCGCATCGGCATCGGACTTGCCACGCTGGAGACTGGCCTCGGCCGCCTCGCGACGTTGGCGTTCGGCCGCCAGTTCGTGCGTGGTCTCCGGCGACACGGTCGGTGCCGCCTTGGTCGCGCGCGCGGCCTCGGCTTCCTGCTTTGCCGCGTCGCGCTCTTTCTCGAGCGCCGCTTTCTCGGCGGCCCAGGTGGACTGCTGGGCCTGGATTTCCTGCAACTGCGAGCGCGTTTCGCGCAGCTGGTCGCGCATGCGGCTTTCCAGGCTGGCGGTTTGTGCCTGCGCCGCGGGGAACACGGCAAGCAGGACCAGCGCGATGAGGGTGCGTTTCATATCGCCTCCTTAGAACCGGGCATTCATTTCAAGCTGGAACACGTCGATCGAGAGCGGCGGGCCGAACACTTCCTTGGCGTTGAAGTAGCGCAGGCTCAGCCACGCGTACTTGGAAATGCCGTAGCTGCCGCCGAGGATGAAGCCCTTGGCATTGGTGCCACCGAGGTGGAAGTCGGTATCGGTCAGGCCGTCGAGCGTGGCGTCCGGCTGCAGGTACTTGTAGGCCAGGCTCACGTTCCAGTCGCCCGAGGCCTGCGGGTTCACGTCACCGAGGGTAGCGCGCAGCATCCAGCCGACCGGGCCGCTCTTGTACGTGTTCTCGCTGAAGTCACCCGCACCGAAGTTGTTGACCAGGCGGTTCAGGCCGACATCCGGGCGGAACGCGTCCGCGCGGTGGTACGCCATGTTGCGGATGTAGTCGGCCTCGATGCGTAGCGGCGTATCGGCGACCTTGGTATCGAGCTGGGCGTTGGCGTCGGCGACGTGGTAGTCGTACACCAGGCCCACGTATTGCGGCTGTGCATAGCTGGACGGCGAGTTCGGGTCCGGCACGATGTCGCGGATCAGGAACAGCGAGTTGCCCTTCTGCATGAAGGCGGAGCGGCTCGTATCCGTGTCGCAGGCAGTCACGCCGAGGTAGATCGAGCACGGCGACGACAGCTGGCCCTGCATGTGATCGAAGCGGTAATAGGCCAGCGCGGCCTTCAGCTCGGTGTCTTCGTTGAACTTCCACTTCGCACCGAGCTGTGCGCCAGTCATCCACTTGTCGCGGCTGGCGTTCTTGAGGCCCTGCTGCGACGGGAAGTCGTCGGCCTGGTACTCGATCGGGAACATGCCGACGTTGGCGAAGGTGCTGAGCTGGTCGGTCATCGGCACGTTGAACTTGCCGACGATGCCGTCGAAGTTCAGGTCGTTCGAGTAGACCAGGTCCGTGCTCATGAACGGATTGGCCATGCGGCCGCCGACGACCTGTGCCCACTCGGTCGGCTTCCACGCCAGCCATGCCTGATCGAGCCAGACATCCTTCTTGGCAAAGCCGCCGCCGAGGGTCTGCGTGGTCGAGACCGGGTTGTTGTCGTTACCGGTACCGATGCGGATGCCGGCGGTGACGCCCTCGCCGAGATCCACGTTCACGCCAAGACGCGCGCGGATGCGCAGCGAGTTGGTGCGATTTTCCAGCGTGTTGAGCAACGGCGGCGGATTCGCACCGTTGAGGTCGTACGGACCGGTCTTGTTGAGCTGTGCGAAGTCCACGACTGGCGACGCGTTGCCCTTGTCGTAGTAATGGAACTCGTCACGCACACGCATGTCGCCGGCCCAGCTGATGCGGTCGAGCCATTCGGGCAGCTTGCCCGGCTCGGCCCAATGCTCGGTCCTGGCCTGGGCGACCACTTCCTGGCGCAGCTCGTCCTTGATCTGGTTTCGCACGACTTCCGGCACGTAGGTAACGCGCACCTGGCCCGGCGTGGTCGGCGCCGCGTTGGCGGTACCGGCGAGCTTCTGTGCCTGGGCGGCTTCGGCGTTTGCCTGGGCGATCAGGCCGTCCGCGTCCGACTGGGTGAGCACGCCGCGCTTCACCAGCAGGCGCACGAGGTTGATCGTGGCGTTGTCCGACGCGGCACTCTGTGCCTGGGCGGCGCCCGCGCATAGCGACAGCCCGATGGCGAGGGCCAGCATGGCTCGCGCGGGTCGATGGCGAGCCTTTCCGATGGTCATGCGAACTCTCCGAGGTTCCAAAGCGTGTGTTTCAAAAGGGGTTGGCGTGGCGGGCGTCATACGGGGCGCTTCCCTCGGATGGCCACGCGCACGGGAAAGTGCAGCGTCGCCGGCGGCACCACGTCGATGCGCGGCATCGCGCGCACGGCTTCGAGCAAAGCTTCATCGGTCTTGGCGTTACCGCTGCCGTTGACGATCTCGGCGCGGATCAGCTTCCCGTCGGCATCCAGCCAGACATCCGCGTGCACATCGAAGGCGAGGCGATTGACGCGGTCGTCGCGCTGCACGGCCTGCTGGATGGCATAGCCGAGGTACTGACCGTAGCTGCCGGTACCCGTGCCGTTGCCACCACCGGAACCGACCATGCCGCCGCCGTCACCGGCGCCGATATTGAAGTTGTCGCTACCGGACTGGGCGTCGCCGTTGATGGTGACGCTCTTGGGCGCGTCGTTACTGGGCTTGGGCGAGTCGGTCGGCTTCTGCGGGATGTCCTGCGGCTTGTCGATCGGCTTGATGTCGTCCTCGACCTTCTTCGGCTCCGGCGGCTTTTCCTTCGGCGGCGGAGGCGGTGGCGGCAAGGGTGTGATCGTGGCAATGCGCGGCGCCTCGCGACGTACGCCCACGCTGCTACCAGCGAAATGCCAGATCAGCACGCCGAGTAGTACAAGCACGGCGACACCGACCGCCGGACCGAGCCAGCGACGAGGTGTTCTTCGGCGGGAAGTAGACAAGGTCACGCGCTCATCCCTTCGGCGACTTGCCGGTGACCAGGCCGACCTGCGGCAGGTCCACGCGACGCAACAGATCCAGGATGTCCATCACCTTCTGGTACTGGACCGTGGAATCGCCCTTCACCACCACCGGGAAATCCGGGTTGATCGCCTTAAGCGAGCGAAGACGCTCTTCGAGTTCGCCGATCGTCACCGGATAGGCGTCGAGGAAGATCTGTCCCGATTCGGAAATCGTGATCGCCTTGGTCTGCGGCTTGGCCATGCTTACCGCGGCGCTGGCCTTGGGCAGGTTAACCTTGATGCCCTGTACCGACGCGGTGGTCATGATGATGAAGATCACGAGCAACACGTACGCCAGGTCGAGCATCGGCGTGATGTTGATGTCGTCGTACGGTTTTTCTTCGTCTTGCGCGCGCATGATCCGTTCCTCAGGCCGCGACGGCCGACGGGTGGGTGGCGCGCTGCTGTTCCGCCAGGCGAGTCACGAACTCGTCGACGAACACCTGCATGTTCGCGGTTACGTTCTTGTTGCGGATCAGAAGGTAGTTGTAGCCAAACAGCGCGGGGATCGCGACGAACAGGCCGGCGACGGTCGCCAGCAGCGCAGCGGCAATACCGGGCGCGATGGCGTTGACGTTGACATCGCCCGCCGCGGCGATCGCCGCGAAGGTAATCATGACGCCAACCACGGTACCGAGCAGGCCAAGGAAGGGGCCGCCCGAGATGGCGATGGTGAGCAATACCATCGACTTCGACAGCTTCTGGTTCTCGCGCACGAGTACCGAATCCATGGTGGCGCGGATCGCTTCGATGGATTCCGCGGCGATATGGTCGTGACCGTCCGCGTCGCGACGATTCCACACTTCAGCCGCGCCGACCTTGTACAGGCGATACAGCGAGGCGTCCTCCAGGCGGGCACCGGCCGGATCCTTCGAGAGTGCGAGGATGTTGCGGCCCTGCTGGCGGAACGCGTCGAGGAAGTCCTCGTTGGCGTTGGTCACGCGGTTCACGTAAGTCGCGCGCTGCCACATCACCACCCACGACAGCACGGCCATGATCATCAGGATGCCGATGATCGACCAGGCGTCCGCGGTGACCGACTTGACGATGATGCCGAAATAGCCGAAGCCCACGCCCGACTGCTTCTCGTCGGCGCCGTAGTTCAGCAGCTTCGATTCCGCTCCCTGGGTCTGCGCGTCCACCGCTATCAGCGAGGCCGGACGGGCGATGCGCGAAAGGCGCACTTCGTCCATCTGGCCGGTAAAGGGCACGAAGGTTTCGGTCTGGCCTGCGATGTCACCACCAAGCGTGGCCTGGCTGGTCATCGCCGGCAGCTTTGCGACGAGCTTGGCGTAAGGCTTGCCATCGACGTAGAGCTCGATGTCGTCGCCCGCGGCGGTCACGGCGAGGTGGGTCCAGGCGCCAGCCTTGATCGGCTCGCCAGCGGTGCTGGCGGCATCGCCGGTCTGCACGAAGGGCACGCCGTGGTCGAGGCCGATCAGAAGCTTCTGCTCACCCTGGCGACGGGCGTAGACCAGCGCGCGACCATCGGCCACGGTGTCCAGCTTGATCCAGGTGCTGAAGGTGAAGGTGCCGCCTTCGGCGACGTTCATCGACACGCTGCCCGGCAGCGTCACGATCTTCGAACCGTCGAAGCGAGCCGACTTGCCGATGATGCCGTCGATACCGGAGATGTCGTTGCCCACGGCGTTGTTACCGTAAGCGGTCGCATCGCGCGGCGGCGTGCCGGCAGGCTCTTCGAAGTGATAGACGGCGGCGTAGTCGGCATCGAACACCGCGCCGGCCTTCTCGCCACCCTGGGCCTTGGCGTTGCCGTAGTACATCCAGACCTGCTGCTGCGCGTCCGCAGCGACCTGCGGCACGTCCACCCAGATCAGCGCGACGCCGAGCACCGGATCGAAGCTCTCTATCTGGAAGTTCAGCGGGGTCTTGTCATCGGCGGCAACGAAACGGACATCCGCACCGGACTCCGAAACACCGTCGAAGGTGAAGTTGCCCGAGTGCAGGCGAACCAGCAGCGGCGTGCGACCGACCGCCGTGGTGACGTTGCCACCCTTCGCCGTCGTGTCGATGGTGATCGCCTTGCGGAAGGAGAAGTCCTGGTTCCACCACGAGGTGTCGGCATGAGCCGCCGGCACCCAGCCGAGGATCAGCAAGCAGGTCAGTAACAAGATTCGAGTCACGGTGATACCCCTGGAGTCTATGGTCCGACCTGCCGGTCAGAGATCCGCTTTGAGTGAGAAATGAATACGAGTGTCATGCGCACGCGTGGCCTGCCCGTTATTGAACGGATAGGCCACTTCGAACGAACCGGTGGCGATGTTGAAGATCTGGAAACGGGTACCGACGCCCACGCTCGAAAGGTCGTAGCTGTTCACGCGCGTGCTGCCGGCGTCCGGGTTGTTGGCATCGATCAGCTGGGGCAAGGCGTTCATCAGTGCCAGGTGCGCGGCGTCGGCAAAGGCATGGAAGCGCCAGTCGTTCACCCAACCGCCAATGTGCTGGGCGATGGATGGCGTGCGGAACTCGATGCTGCCGATCACGCCGTGGTCGGCGGTCTCTTCCGCTTCGAGGTAACCGCGCACGGTGCTGTCGCCGCCTGCCGCATACTGTTCACTGGAGACCAGCGACGAGGTCGAAAGCTGCAAACCCAATCGCCCCGCCAGACTGAAGCCGTTCTGGAAAAGCAGCGTGTGGCCGCCGTCGAACTTCATATAGAAGAAGTTCTGCCTGGCCTTGTAGCGCTGGTTGTCGAAAGCTGCCGAATCGCTGGCACCGGCACGAAAACCGAAGGTGCCGCTGATACCGATGCTGCTCGACGAGTGCTCGCCGACGGTCTGGCCCTGGTAACTGGCCACCAGCGGGATGTACGTGATCGGCGCCTTCGACGTATCGCCGCCGAGGCTGATGTTCTGGTCGAAATGCTTGCGCGTGACACCGAGCGAGAGCGACTGCGAGTACTCGCCATGGCTCGGCAGGCTGCGCACGAAGGTGAAGCCGAACGCGTTGCCCTTGCCCAGCACGGTCGTACCGCCGACGGCGTTAGCATTGCTATTGGACTTGTACGCGGAGGTCAACACACTCCAGTCGGCATCCAGCGGAATGAGGTAAGAACCAGACCAGACTTCGGCGGCACTCTGGTCCTGCGGGGCGACGATATAAGTGAGCGACGCCGACTGCCCCTTCTGGAACAGGTTGTCGTAGCGCAGGCTGCCGATGGTGCGCAGCTCCGGCGTGTTGACACTATGGTCGTTGTTGACCTCGAGGCTCGCGTGCATCGGCGCGCTGTCGGTCACCTTCAGCGTCACGTCCATCGTCTGCGGCAGCTTGCCCTGCGTCAGCACAGGCACCACCTGGGCGCCGCCGCGCTTGTTCACGTCGGTAAGCTGCTGTTGGGCGGCGGCAAAGTTCGGCACCTCGCCTTCGCTCAGTGCGGGTACCGAGTCGCGGATATCCTTGGGTGAATGATAGGTCGCGCCTTCCACACGCACCCTGCCCACGGTGTTCTCGGTGACCTGGAAACGGATGATGCCGCCCTTCACCTGCTGTGGCGGCAGGTCCACCACCACGGACTGGTAGCCGTGGGTCTGGTAGAGCTTCTGCAGCGCATCGCGCGCGCCGTTCACATCGTTCATGGACTTGCCGGGGCCGAGGAACGGATACACCGCCGTTTCGATATCCAGCGCTTGCAGTGTCGTGTTGCCGTCGACGACGTACTCGTTCACGTCGAACGCGGTCGGCGCGTCCTGCGCCATGGCGGCACCTGTCAGCGACAGCGAGATCGCCAGCGCCAGCGCGTGTGCGCCTCGCACCCATACTGCTCGTGTAGCCACGCGAAACTTCCCCTGATGTTCCATCTGCCCTAAGGACGCGTGGGCAGTGGTGGCACTGAACCGTTGTCACGAAAAATTCATGGGGCGAACGATGCCGACCCGGCGCGACGGTCAGCTCAACAACACCCAACCACCCGGAAGGTGGGTCGCGTGCGCGCCATAGGCGTCTTCGATCAGGCTGGCCACGTCGGCCATCTGGTCCAGGGTGAAACGCGCATGCACGCGGCGCTCGCCGAGCGCGCGGTCGGTTATGACGATGCGACCGGGGCGATAGCGATTGATGTCGGTGACGACGTCGGCAAGGGGCTGGTTGTCGTAGATCAGTACGCGATGCCTCCATGCGAGCGCGGTGTCGGGGTTCACGGCAACGGCGGCGCCGAGGCCATCGGCACCGAACGCAAGTTGTTGCGCGGGCTTGACCAGGGTCTTCGTCGCAGCACGCGCCAGCACGGCCTGCCCTTCCAGGCAGGTCACCGTGGAGACCCCGTCCACACAGCGCACGGCGAAGGACGCACCCGGGCCGGAGAGCACGCGCGCGTCTTCCAGTTCGACGACGAAGGGTGCGGTGTGCGACGGATCGATACGCACCACGGCCTCGCCAGTACGCAGGCGGACGCCGGTGATGGCGTTACCCGACGAACGCACGCCGATGTCCGTGGCGGTATTCATTTCCAGGACAACGCCCTGGGTCACGTCGACATGTCGCTGCTCGCCTACGGCCGTGCGCAGCGTCGCACCGGTACCCCGTTGCCCGCCCATATCCAGGCCATAGCGGGCGACGACCACGGCCGCGACGGAGGCCGTAATAGCGGTGCCAAGGAACGCGCGGCGACTTATGCGTATCGCGTGCTTCGGCGCCGTGCGTCCGCCGCGCGGGACGGACTGTTGACGCCGGGCGATGGCCGGACCGAGGTCGTGCCACATCTGCCGCGTTCGTGCGAAAGCTTCCGCGTGCTGCTCGCTCGACAGACACCAGCGACGGAAGGCTTCGCCATCCTCGCGGGTGGCCGTTCCCGAGGTGAGATGCACGAGCCAGGCCTGGGCCTGGCGCTCGTTATCCTTGAGGTTGGTCGTATCCATACCGGTCAAGACGCATCTCCGGCACCGGGACCGAACCGCTGTACCGATTTTCTTCCCACTTTTGTGGCACAGGTCTCAAGTGCCTTCTTCAGTTCCTTGCCCACCATGCGTACGGAAATGCCATGACGCGCGGCGATTTCCACCTGTGGCAGCTCGTCGATACGCGCCGCGATGAGGATCTCGCGCTGGCGTCGGGTGAGCGCGTCCAGGGCCAGGCCCAGCGCGGCGATGTCCTGCTGCGAGGAGAGCACGGTGGGCGGGTCCAGGTGATCGTCGACGCCCTGGATCAGGTCGTCCACCTCTTCACCGGTGAGCAGCCGGCCCGACGAACGGTGGTGATCCGCTGCCATGTTGAGCGCCATGCGGAACAGATACCCGGTGGGATGCGTGGCGCGTTCGGCATCGGGGTCGAGCCGCTCCACGCGAAGATAGGTTTCCTGCAGCACGTCGTCGACCAGATCGTCCGAACGCAGGCGACGACGCAGGCGGCGCCGGAAATCTTCGTAGTTGGCGAGGAACAGCCCGAGCATCGACGTGTCCAATGTCAGCTCTCCCACTCGCGCGATCCGGCGCAGCGATAGACGCCAGGGGCCGACGGGGTTAGCAGAACTGTCACAGGGCTGAAACGGTATGTCGACGCAGGTAAACGCAAACCGCGCAGCGCCGTGACCACGCGGGCGTCGCGACGAGGGTCGTCCGAGGGCGCCAGCGCAGAGACCTCGGTGATCGCGCCGGCCGTGTCGATCCACACCTGCAGGGCGAGGCGAAAGCTGCCCGGCCGCGTCGCCACGTGCGCGCAGAGTGCTGCTTCGATGGCCGCCTGGATCACGGCGGCTCCGCGCTCGTCGAGCGGCGGGACATCGTCATGCACCTGTGCCGCGGGCGCCATCGGCGCGTCCGCTTGGGTTGCCGGATCCGCAGTGACAGTGAAGGCGTTCATCGAGGCGAAATGGGCGTTGAGGCCCGTTCCCACGAGCAGAACACGCAATGCGTCGCGCGGATCGATCGTGCCATGGATACCGGGCGACGAACGTCCGGCGACGAGCGAGTCATCGAAGAGGACAGCAATACCCGTCGCTTCGCTGTAACCGCGAAGAGCGGTCGCGAGCGGCTGTGCGTCGATGTCGAAGCGCGTTGGCGCATGCGTTTCTGCCGACCCCTGTGATGCCTCCGCCGGAGTACGCATTTGCGCCGCGAGGGGCGGCGATGCGAACAGGATGGTGCACGCGACCAGCGCGAAAACGCAGCGTGTCACGGTCATTCCTTCGCGCATGGGCGTACGGGACGGGGACTTGTCTCGTCGGAAGGCTAGGCGCGGAAAATGACACAACCGCGCTGTTTTCATGACAGGAATCGTGACACCACCATGACAACGGCCACGCCACTTCCGCAGGGCCCGCCGCGCGTGGTATCCAACGCAGCGAAGACTCAGGGAATGATGTATGCGTATTCGGCAACTGGTGTTCGTACTGACGGCCGTGGCAACGTCTGGCGCGTTTGCGCAGGAGACGAAAGGCGTCGTGACCCTGCCCGGCGTGCATGCGTCGGCGACGCCCGGGTGCGTCGAGCATGATGATGCGAGTACGGCTGCCTTGTCTTATGCCTGCCTGAACCACCTCGTCGCCACCGATGTGTCGCCGGTACCCATGCCGGGCGACGCCGACATCACCAAACGCCCCTCGAACACCATCGGCCTCTACAACGCCAACAGCCTCAGCCACCGCATGGGCCCGAACCTCGGCACCTCGGTCCAACCCTACCGCCCCAAGATCACCTACCCCACCCCACTAGCAACTCCCCCCGCCCGGTAGGAGCCGCTTCAGCGGCGATAGGGTGCTCGCGGCAAACTGGCCCCATGTGGGAGCCGATTCATCGGCGATAGGGTGCTCGCGGCAAACCAGCCCCATGTGGGAGCCGCTTCAGCGGCGATAGGGTGCTCGCGACAAACTGGCCCGCTGCTGCGGGATCGCCGATGAATCGGCTCCTACAATTTAGGGGTGAAGGGGTACGGTGACAGCTGGCGCTGCAGTACGCGCCTTCGGTGCATCGCGATACGGCTGCAGCGATTCGAACTTCCGCTGGTACTCGTCGGTGACCTGCTTGGCCTCATCGCCATTGGTGATGACGCGCGGCGTGATCAGCACGATCAACTCCGTGCGGTTGCGACTGCGGTTGGTCGAGCCGAACAGACGACCGAAGACAGGAATGCGGTTGAGACCCGGTATACCCGTATCCGTCGTGCCTTCATCCTGTTTGATAAGACCACCGAGCAACACCGTCTGCCCGCTTTGCACCGCAACCTGCGTCGCCACCTCGCGCTGCTGGATCGGGAAGTTGCCTGTGGTCGTGTCCTTGGCACCGGGTGAGCTCACTACCTGGTTGATGTTGAGGTACACCAGGCCACCCGGATTCACTCGCGGGCGAACGTTGAGGATCACGCCGGTGTCCTTGTACTCCACCTGGCCGATCGTGTTGTCCGTGTTCGCGCCGGTGTTCACGAAGGTCTGCGTAATCGGAATCTGGTCGCCGATCTGGATGTGTGCCTTCTGGTTGTTAAGCACCACCAGTGATGGGGCGGATAAGGTCTTCGTGTTTCCGCTGGTCTCCATTGCATGGAGCGCCACGGAGATGTCGTTGTTGACGAAGGAATAGAAGAAGCTGTCCTTGCCGGGGCTGTATGAGGCACCGCCACTACCCAGGGCCCACTGCTGCTGGTTGCCCGGCTGGGTCGGCTGACCGTTGGTCGATCCCACCAGGCCTTCCAGGTACCACTGCACGCCGAACTGATAGTTGCCCGTAAGCGCGACTTCCAGGATGCGCGTCTCGATCTGCACCTGCAGCGGCACCGCATCGAGGCGCTTGATGGCCTGTTCGATCTCGGCCCACTGCGCGGGACGGCAACGCACCATCAGCTGGTTGTTCGAGTCCACCGAGGTGATGCGCACGCCTTCGTCGGTAGTGATGCCACCGCTATGCGAGCGGTGCGAGTTGTCGTCGTCACCGAAGCCGCTGCCGGCAAAACCGCTCTGTGAGCCGCCGCCGAACGACGAACCGCTGCCGCCGATACCGGAGGAAGACCCGTTGATGCCGTTGCCGCTGGTGGTGTTGAGGTAGCCACCGGACGACGAGGACGACGACGAACCGCTACCGAACGTGCCCGAGCTGTTGCCGAAACCGGAGCCGCCGCGGTTGGAATCGCTGTCGCCACCGAGCGTGCCGGAGCTCAGGCCCGGTCCGACCTTGCCACCGCGATCGCCCGAGCGACCGCCGCTGGAGCCACCGCCGTAGATATCCGAAAGGTAATCGGCCAGATCCGAGGCCTGCACGTTGCGCACGTCGTACACGTAGAGCTGGGCTTCGTTGCCGCCGCCGTGGTCGATACGGTCGATCCAGCTGCGCACTTCGTCCAGGTAAGCCGGCTGCGGGCTGATCACCACCAGCGAATTGGTCCGCTCGATGGGGATGAAGCGCAGCAGGCCTGCCATCGGCGTGTTGCCCTTGTCACCAAACAACTTGTCGAGCATGGGCGTGAGGTCCTTGACCTCCGCGCGCTGCAGACTGAACACACCGACGGACATGCCGCGCAACCAGTCGACGTCGAAGGTGGCCACGGTGCGCTGGTAGTTCTCCAGTTCGCTCGGTGTGCCGGCCATCACGATCACGTTGCGCGTGGGGTCGGCCAGGAGCACCGCATCGGCGCGCGCGAACGGCTTGATCAACTTCTGCATCTCGGTGGCCGAGATGAAGTGCAGCGGAAACAGGCGTGCCTGCAGGCCGCCGGCCGGCGCGGAGGCGCCGATGCTCGGCACGAGGTTGCCGGCGACGGCGTCCTTCGCGGGCATGACCACGTAGCGGCCATTGCTGTGCACGAGCGCATTGCCCGTCCACGACAGCAGGGTCTCGAGGATCGGCAGGGCCTGCTCGGCCGTGACCGGCTGCGAGGTCGAAAAGGACACGTTGCCCTGCACGCCCGGCACGATCGAATAGTTTTCATGCAGCAGGTCGCCGAGGATGGCCTTCACCACCGACTCGACCGGCTGGTTCTCGAAATTGAAGGTCACCGTGCCCGCGCCTTCGGCAACCGGCGTCGGCTTGGCCAGGCCCACGGCCTTGACGAACTCGCCCGTGCCGGTGGTGACTTCCGGCGGAGTCACGCCCGGCGTGGCCGGATTGGTGCTGGGGACCGCCACCGACCGGGGTGCGGGTTTTTCGGTGCCGGCCATGGCTTCGCGCTGGAGCGCGCCGTCGTCGCGCGGCTGAGGCAGCGTCGAGCATCCGGCCAGCGCCACCGCGAGCGCCACGGCGCCGGTCAGCTTACGTCTCAACATCAAACAACGTACTCCCTCGTTGGTCGCAAGAGGGCCGCCACATACGCGGCGGCCCTCTCGATTTCGCCAACTCTAAAGGGAGGCTCCCTATCAGCGCTAGTTCTTGCGTCTGAAGCCGCGACGCAAGTCCGATGTAGGAGCCGACTCATCGGCGATGTGGGAGCCGATTCATCGGCGATCCCGCGGCAGCGGGCCGGGTTATCGCGACCGGTTTTTCGCCGATGAATCGGCTCCTACACAAGGGCCGCGGGCTACTCCGCGGCCCACTCGGCATGGAAGCTGCCCTTCTCGTCCACCCGCTCGAAGGTATGCGCCCCGAAATAGTCGCGCTGGGCCTGGATGAGATTGGCCGGCAGCGTGTCGGCCCGGTAGCTGTCGTAGTAAGAAATGGCGGCGGCAAAACCGGGCACCGGCACACCGACCCGCACGGCCTCGGCGACCACTTCGCGCAGCGCCGTCTGGTAGTTCTGCACGATATCGCGGAAATACGGGTCCAGAAGCAGGTTTTTCAGGTTGCCGTCGTGCTTATAGGCGTCAGTGATCTTCTGCAAAAAGCGCGCACGGATGATGCAGCCGGCGCGGAAGATCTTCGCGATAGCGCCGTAGTCCAGCTTCCACTCGTTCTCGTCCGACGCCGCACGCAGCTGGGCAAAACCCTGGGCGTACGAAATGAGCTTGCTCATATAGAGGGCGCGGCGCACCGACTCCTTGAAGGCCGAACGGTCGCCAGAGAACTTCCCGGCCTTCGGACCCGCCAGCAGCTTGCTCGCCGCCACGCGCTCTTCCTTCATGGAGGACAGCCCGCGGGCGAACACCGACTCGGTGATCAGGGTAAGCGGCACGCCAAGGTCCAGTGCGCTCTGGCTCGTCCACTTGCCCGTACCCTTCTGCGCAGCCCGGTCGAGAATCATGTCGACGAGCATCTTTCCGCTCTTGTCGTCCTTCTTGCCGAAAATCTTCGAGGTGATCTCGATCAGGAAGCTGTCCAGCTCGCCTTCGTTCCATTCGCTATAGACGTCGGCCAGTTCCTGGTTGTCCAGGCCGAGGACGTGCTTGAGCACGGCGTAGCTCTCGGCGATGAGCTGCATGTCGCCGTATTCGATGCCGTTGTGCACCATTTTCACATAATGGCCCGCGCCCCCGGGGCCGATATAGGTGACACAGGGCTCGCCGTCCGGCGCCTTCGCGGCAATCTCGGTGAGGATCGGGGCAACCAGGTCATAAGCGTCACGCGGGCCACCGGGCATGATCGACGGACCCTTCAGCGCACCCTCCTCGCCACCGGACACGCCGGTGCCAATGAAGTGCAAGCCGTCTTTAGCCAGTTCCTCGCCACGGCGCACGGTGTCCTTGTAGTAGGTGTTGCCGCCGTCGATGAGGATGTCGCCCTTGTCCAGCAAGGGACGAAGCTGCTCGATCACGGCGTCGGTGCCCTTGCCGGCCTGCACCATGAGCAGGATGCGGCGCGGTTTCTCAAGCGAGTCGACGAATGCTTCCAGCGAGTATGTCGGGACGAGTTGCTTGTCCTTGCTCTCGGACATCACCTCGTCGGTCTTCTCCTTACTTCGATTGAAGATGGAAACGGCGTGCCCACGGCTTTCAATATTCCAGGCCAGGTTTCGGCCCATCACGGCCATGCCAATCACGCCAATCTTCTGCTTGCTCACGGGAACCTCCAGGTTGGAGAAATCACAACTTCTGGGTCGTATCCAACTTTGCTGCCCAGCACCATGGACCAGCGTGAACCTCCGACGTACCACGGGACGTGATGGCGCTCCGCTATGATGGTGGGCGAACCGGCGGCGGGACCGCCCGGATGGACTCGACAACGCATGAACCAGGTGAAGTCGCATTCGCGCGACAAACGTGTCGCCAGCGCCCGGGAGGCCCTGGCCGGCCTCGTGGCCGACGGACAGATCATCGCCGTGGGCGGCTTCGGCCTCTGCGGTATTCCCGAGCTTCTCATCGAGGCCCTGCGCGACTCCGGGGTCAAGGGCCTGACCGCCGTGTCGAACAACGCCGGTATCGACGGCGTCGGCCTCGGCCTGCTGCTGGCCACACGCCAGATCCGCAAGATGGTGTCCTCCTATGTGGGCGAGAACAAGGAGTTCGAGCGCCAGTTCCTCGCCGGCGAGCTCGAAGTCGAGTTCACTCCGCAGGGCACCCTGGCCGAGAAGCTGCGCGCCGGCGGCGCGGGCATCCCCGCCTTCTTTACCCGCACCGGTTATGGCACCCAGGTGGCCGAGGGCAAGGAAACCCGCGAGTTCGACGGCAACATGTACGTGATGGAGCGCTCGATCGTGGCCGACGTGGCGCTGGTGAAAGCGTGGAAGGCCGACCCTTCGGGCAACCTCGTTTACCGCAAGACCGCGCGCAACTTCAATCCGATGGCGGCGACGGCCGGCAAGGTCTGCATCGCCGAAGTCGAGATCATGGTGGAAGTCGGCGAGCTGGATCCGGACCAGGTCCACACGCCAGGTATCTACGTCGATCGCATCGTGCACAATCCCGCGCCGTCCAGGCGCATCGAACAGCGCACCGTGCGCGCACAGGGAGCCTGACCATGGCCTGGAATCGCGATCAGATGGCGCAGCGCGCCGCCCTGGAATTGAGCAACGGCGATTACGTGAACCTCGGCATCGGTCTGCCGACGCTGGTGGCCAATTTCCTCCCCGATGGCGTGGACGTGTGGCTGCAGTCCGAAAACGGTCTGCTCGGCATCGGCCCTTTTCCGAGCGAAGACGAAGTGGACGCTGACCTCATCAACGCCGGCAAGCAGACCGTCACCGCCCGTCCTGGTGCATCGTATTTTTCAAGCGCCGACTCCTTCGCGATGATTCGCGGTGGCCATATCGACATCTCGATCCTCGGCGCCATGCAGGTCACCGCCGAAGGCGACATCGCCAACTGGATGGTGCCCGGCAAGATGGTCAAGGGCATGGGCGGCGCGATGGACCTGGTCGCCGGCGTGAAGCGCGTGGTCGTGGTGATGGAACACACCGCGAAAGACGGCACGCCGAAGATCCTCACCGAATGCAGCCTGCCGCTCACCGGCAAGGGCGTGGTCGACCGCATCATCACCGACCTTGCCGTGTTCGATGTCACGCCCGACGGCCTCGAACTGATCGAGCTGGCCCCCGGCGTCGACGAAGGCCACGTACGCGCCAGCACCGAGTGCGCTTTCACCTCGAAGCTCTGACTTTGCGGCTCTTGCCTCGTGTGGGAGCCGATTTATCGGCGATTGGGTGCTGGCGACAACGCCGCACCCTGGCCCGCTGCCGCGGGATCGCCGATGAATCGGCTCCCACAATCGCCGATGAATCGGCTCCCACAATTTTGCCGGCCCAGAAATAAAGTCGCCCCGCAGAGGACGCCTCGGTATGGGCCTCGGGGGGGGAGGTAGGCCAGATACCGGTGTTTAGCGTCGATGCGGGGCGAGGGACCTACCGACCCAGGGGGAGGGTTGATTGGTAGGTCGAGGTGGATGATAGATTTCCTAGGAAATTCTGGCCAATATATCTTTCACCACTCACTTAGACGAAAATCGACTATGTTCGATCTGCGCCAGCTGCGCTACTTCGTGGAAGTGGCGGAAACCCTCAGCTTCACCCAGGCCGCCCAGCGCCTGCATATCTCGCAGCCTCCGCTATCGCAGCAGATCCTCGCCCTCGAGGCGGATCTCGGCGTGCGCCTTCTCGATCGCAACCGCCGCCGTGTGGCCCTGACCGAGCCAGGCCGGCTCTTCCTGCTCGAAGCCAAGGCTATCCTGGCGCGGGCGGAGAGCGCGCGAACCGTGGTGACCGAGGCGGCCGCCGGGTTCACCGGCCAGCTGAGGCTGGCCTATGCCGTCTCCGTATCATTCCACCGCGCGCTGCCGGAAACCTTGCTCCGCTTCACACAAGCGGCGCCTGGCGTCAGCCTGCACCTGGGGGAAATGCTCACCGGGGCCCAGTACGACGCCATTCTCAGCGGACAGATCGACGTGGGCCTGCTCCGTGCCCACCCGGAAGGCGTAGCCAACGCCCGCCAGCTCAATGTCGAGGTGATCGACCACGAGCCCCTGGTCATCGCCCTGCCCACCCGCCACCGCCTCGCCAGGCGCGAGTCGCTGCGCATGGAGGAACTTGCCAACGAGCGTTTCGTGGCACCGCCGCGCGCTCACGCGGCGACCCTGATCGACCGGCTGATGCTGCTGGCGAACAAGGCGAAGTTCCGCCCCAACGTTCGCCAGGAAGCCCAGCAGATCCCGTCCCTGCTGCCGCTGGTGGCTGCTGGCCTGGGCCTGGCACTAGTGCCGGGCTCGTTGCGTGCCGTCCACCTGGACGGCGTGGCCTTCGTACCTGTTGATGATCCCGAGGCCTACCTGTTGCTTGCGGTGGCCAGTCGCGTGGACAATACGTCTCCCGTGCTCGACAGCTTCCTTCGCACGGTGCGCGAGGCACGTACCGCACTTGGCCTCGCCTGAAAGGTCAATCTTTCCCGGCGCTTGCGTAACGCCGACCGGATCGCTACAATTCCGTTTTTCCTTGTCCTTAAAGTTTCAGGAGCTAGCCGTGAAGGTGCTTTCCTCTTTGAAGTCCGCGAAGTCGCGTCACCGTGACTGCAAAGTCGTTCGCCGTCGCGGCAAAGTGTTCGTGATCTGCAAGAGCAACCCCCGTTTCAAGGCTCGTCAGCGCTGATTTCAGCCGCGATGAGTGCAAAAAAGGCCGCGAAAGCGGCCTTTTTTTATGCCTGAAGTATGCCTATGCCTGATGTATGCCCCATACCTCAATGTGGGAGCCGCTTCAGCGGCGATAGCCAGTTCACCGCGATGCCATCGCCGGCATAGCCGGCTCCCACAAGGAGCCCGATATAGCCGGCTCCCACAAGGAGCCCGGGGCATAGCCGGCTCCTACAACGGCGTTACCCACGTGCCTCGGTCAGATACGGCGAATCCGGAATATCTCCCGTGTCGCCCATGAATACGCAATTGCGCCCTGCCCGCTTCGCGCGATAAAGCGCCGCATCCGCCACGACGAGCAACCGGTGCAGCTCGAAGCCGCACTGCAACGTGGACGAGACGCCGAAGCTCGCCGTCACCGCCAGTTCGGGACGCGCCTGTGTTGCCGAGGTCGCCGAGATCGACAGACGCAATTGTTCGGCGCGCGCTCGCGCCTGCGCGGGGCTGCAATCGGGCAGGAGGATCGCGAACTCTTCGCCACCGAGCCGGCCGAACACATCGCAGGCATGCAGTGCGCGGTGACAGACGTCGACGGCACGCTTGAGTACTTCGTCACCCACGGCGTGGCCGTAGGTATCGTTGACATTCTTGAAGTGATCCAGGTCGAACAGGATCACGCACAGGCCGCGGTCGGAGCGTGCGCCATAAGCGAGCACGCGGTCGGCCTGCTCCACGAAATGTTCGCGGTTGCAGATGCCGGTGAGGCCGTCGCGACGCGCGAGCTTCATGAAACGCATCTGTGAACGACGCAGCCAGAGCACCAGCCATGCGATGGCGAGCAGGCACAGGCCGAGGATGAAAATGTACAGACGTCCCGTCTCGACCTCCTTGCGGTCGAGCACGCCATTAAGGCGCAGGATCTCGTTCTGCTTGTTGAGCGCTTCGACCTCGGCCTTGCGCGCCACCAACTGCTGGTCGACGATCTGGAAAGCCAGGCTGCGCGCGCTCAGGTCGTTAAGGTAGGCCTTGTCGGCGGCCATGTACTGCTCGTGGTAACTGAGCGCCGCGGTTGCATTACCCAGGCGTTCCTCGACCTGGTAAAGCACTTCGTAGGCTGCACGCCGCGGATCGGTGAACTCGCCCTGGATAGAGTCGGCGAGTGCGGAAATGCCGTAGCGTCGGGCGTTCGGCAAGTCGCCCAGCTTGAGGTAAGCCTGCGCAAGGAGCCCATCGAACTCGGCAAGCGTGGTCGGGTAATGCAAGGCGCGAAGTGCGTCGCGATTAGCCACCAGGATCTTCACCGCTTCGTCCGGATGGCCATTGGCCACGTGGAATGCGGCGATGTCGGACCGCATGGCGTCGGCGAAGACTTCATCACCGCTTCCGACACAGGAGTCGATGGCGTTCTGGTAAATGGGATCGAGTGTGTGCAACCGGCCGCCTTCGCGGCGGGCACGCAGGAGATGTTGGGCCCCTTTGCAGATGGTCTCGCCCGGCGGCGGGTTGTCCATCATCTGCTGCGCATACGCCTCCGCCTGATCGAACTGCCCCGCAGTACTAAGCATCTGCGACGCTTCACCGAGCGCCTGGAAGCGGGCCTTGCGGTCGCGGATGGAGGGCAACATGTCTTGCAATTGGGTCAGCCGCGTGAAGGCCTCTTCGTAGCGATGACCGATACCGAGCAGGTTGATCAGCGTCGCCGTGGCGCGCGCGCGCAATACGTTGCTGCTCGATGTGTCCGCCACCGCGTCGAGCTCCGCCTTGCCCGTCCCGTAGTCGCCCACCCAGGTGGCCCGCCAACCGCGAAGGAAATGGAACAGCGACTTCTGCTCCCCGTCGAGTTCCGTCTCCCTCGCGCCGATCTCGTCGAGCAGCCGGGTGAACTGGCCGAGGTCGACGATCTTGATTGCGTCGGCCTGAGCCAGCATCGCGCCAAGATCGGCATGGTTCCCGGAAGCGGGGGACGGCATCGGCCCCGACAACCTGGGCGCCGCCAGCGTGATCGTTGCCGTGCTCGTGAAAACGAGCAGAGCGAGGATCAGGCCAAAGCGGACGCCGACATTCATGCGGTCAGTGCCGGAGAGCGGGAGCAGGCGGCTTGGGGCCACGACGTGGCGATTTCTTGCCTTCCTCGTCGTCCTCGTCCTCGTCGTCTTCTTCCTCTTCCGGCTCTTCCTTTTCCCGCTGGGGGCCAGGCATCTGGCCGATGAAGTAGATGTTCTGCTCCGCCTGGGCCTGAAGTGCCGTCACAGCCTCACCCATGCCTGCCTCGCTAACGAGGGCGGCAAGCGTCTCGGCGGACGCGTAGCGCAGCGACGCGTCTTGACCAAGACGCGCCAGAAATTCGATGACGCTCCCCATCCACTCATCCCGTGAGCACAGAGGACCAACCCCTGGCCCGAACTGGCGAATCCTCCCCTTGAGGCCGCCGTGCCGTGGATGATAGCGGTATGGGTCCCGGGGTTGAAGTAGGCCAGTCGGCTGGGATCGTTTGGCTGAAGCCCCTGCCACGGGCCTGCAATGTCCGGCGTAACCCCCGGGGAAACTCCCGGTAACGATGCTCCGATACCGTCACTCCGCTCAGCACGTAGCGGTGTGGGCAGGCTCCGAACCGGGTGGCAGGGGAGACACGCCATCCGCGCGCTGAAAACGATCGTCGATAAATGTCGAAGGCCGCCGCCCTCGACATAGCTTCATGGCGGGCGCGATGTTGCGCCGAAAATCAACTACTGAGGTATCGCATGATGAACAAGAACATGACGCGCTGCGCCCTTCCCCTCCTGATGGCGGTCGTGGCCCTGCCTGCTGCTGCATTCAACAAGAATGCCTATGTGGTGAACCAGGCCGACAATACGGTCTCGGTGATCGACACCACCAACAACAGGGTGACGGCTACGATTCCGGTGGGCGGCAACCCGCAGGGTATCGCCGTCAGCCCGAACGGTGCCGAGGTGTATGTCACCAATGGCAACGACAATACCGTCTCCGTCATCAAGGCGGCCACCAACGCCGTCGTGGCGTCGGTGCCGGTTGGCGGCTTCCCGTTCGGCGTGACCGTCAGCCCGGATGGACGGAATGTCTACGTCGCCAACGCCAACGACAGCACGGTGTCCGTTATCGATTCGGCCAGGAACACGGTCGTTGCTTCGGTGGATGTCGGCTTCCTGCCGTTCAATGTGGCGACCGGCCCCTCCGGCAAGTTCCTGTATACGTCCAACTTTGGCGACAACACGGTCTCAGTCGTCGACACCGCTACCAAGGCCGTGGTGGCCACGGTTCCGGTCGGTGCGGCGCCGAACGGCATTGACGTGGGTCCGCTGGGCGCTCGCGTCTACGTCGCCAATGGCGGCTCCAACAATGTCTCCGTCATCGACGCGTTCACCAACCAGGTGAAGTCCACGATCGCCGCCGGTAACGGTGCCGGTGCGGTGGTGACCAGCCCGATCGGCCTGCCGGTCTATGTTTCCAATCTCGCCGACTCCACCGTATCGGTGATCAACCCGCTCAACAGCGCCGTCATCGCCACGGTGCCGGTGGGTTCTGCGCCCGGTCCGCTGGCCGTGAGCAGCAAGCTCGGCCGCGTGTATGTCACGAACTCCGGCTCCCACTCGGTTTCCGTGATCAATCCGTTCACTAACAAGGTGATCGCCACGGTCGACGTGGGCAACTTCCCGGCCGCCGTTGCTACCCAGCCGGAATAACGAACCTGCCGCCTGTCCAGGCGGCCATGGTGAGGAAGGAACGAAAACGGCCACCTCTTCGAGGTGGCCGTTTTACTTCCAGGCGTGCCGATAGCTCCCTAACTAAAGCAGCGCCGCCGCCTTCTGCAAGGCAATCCACACACCAATCAGGAACGGAATACCCACTGCCAGCCAGGCCAACACACCGACCGCACCGAACGGCCCGCGCGCCGCGGCGGCGAGGCTGGCATCGGAAGCCTGCACCTCATGCTGCAGCGAGCGCTCACGCTTCAGCTCTTCCTCGGTCATGTGGTACTTCGGATCGACCGGGCGGACCAGCAGGTTGCAGATCAGGCCGATCAGCAGCAGGCCGGCGAGGATGTACAGCGTGCGATCGTAAACGAGGTTCTTCGCCACGCCGGCGCCGAGCTGCGCTTCACGAATGCCGGCGATGAGGACCGGACCGACCACACCGGCGACCGACCAGGCAGTCAGCAGCCGGCCATGGATGGCGCCGACCATCTGCGTGCCGAACATGTCCGCCAGGTACGCAGGCACGGTGGCGAAGCCGCCGCCGTACATCGACAGGATCACGCAGACAGTGATGACGAACATGGCGGCCATGCCCAGATGGCCAAGCGTCGGCAGCAGGCAGTACAGAATGATGCCGAGGATGAAGAAAACACAGTAAGTGAACCGGCGGCCGAGGAAATCCGACGCCGAGGCCCAGGCCAGGCGGCCGGCGGAATTGAACAGACTGATGAGGCCGACCAGACCCGCGGCGGCCGCGGCAATGGCGGTCTTCTGCGCGGCGGTGAGCGCCGTACCCGGGTCGACACCGAGAAGCCCTGCACCGAACACGTCCTGCAGCATCGGACTGGCCATGGACAGCACGCCGATACCTGCGGTCACGTTCATGCACAGCACGCCCCAGATCAGCCAGAACTGCGGGGTCTTCCAGGCGCGATCCAGATGCACATGACCGTGGCTGATCATCGGTCGCTTGGACAGGTCCGCCGTGGCCACCTGGTAACCCACCGGCTTCCAGCCGTTCGGGGTGACACGGAAGCCGAAGGCGCCCAGTGACATCGCCACGAAGTAGATCACGCCCATGACAATGAGCGTGGTCGACACGCCCGGGATCTCGCCGTTCTTGAACACCTCCATGAGCTTCACGGCGATCGGCGCACCGATCATCGCGCCGCCGCCATAACCCATGATGGCGAAGCCCGTGGCGAGTCCACGGCGGTCGGGAAACCATTTGATCAGCGTCGACACGGGCGTGATGTAACCCAGCCCCTGCCCTACGCCGCCTAGCAATCCGCAGCCGAGGTAGACCAGCCACAGCTGGTGAATCGAGACGCCGATGCCGCCGAGCACCAGGCCGCCGCCCCAGCAGCACGCCGCGATGAAGCCGGCCTTGCGCGGGCCCGCATGCTCGAGCCAGCCGCCCCAGATCGCCGCGGCGAGACCAAGCATCGCGATAAAGGTTTCAAAGATGTGGTTGACCGAGGGAACGGTCCAGTTACAGGTGGTGGTCGTGAGCTGGTCAAGGAAACCCTGACTGGCACAGACGGCGGCATCGGCCCCGGGTACCAGCTTGGTCATCGGCAGCCAGAACACCGAGAACCCGTAGGCCATGCCGATACACAGGTGGATGGCAAGGGCCGCGGGCGGCACCAGCCAGCGGTTGAACTTCGGACCCGCAATCGTACGTTCCCGGGCCAGCAAGCCGGCCGTCTCGTTCCCCGCCATTTTTTTCCCCTGCCATTGAGTGGTACTACCCGGATCGCATCTTAGGCAGGTTTTCGCCCGGCGCCACCCTACGTTGGTCTTATGGGGGGAATGTGACAGCGCGTTCCCTGCGGCGCCACTCACCCGGGGGCGTATCGAAGGCGCGGCGGAAACGGCGGGTGAAGTGGGCCTGGTCGGCGAGGCCACAGCGCACCGCGATGTCGCTCAATGCATCGTCCGTGGCGAGCATCAGCTCGCAGGCGCGCTCGAGACGACGCGTCAGCACATAGGCGTGAGGCGTGCTGCCGAAGCTGGCCTTGAAGGCGCGGAAGAAATACGACTCGCTGTAGCCGATGGAAGAAGCAAGCTCGGAGATCGCGAGGCGACGGCCGAGGTGGGCGTCGATGAAACGTTGCAGGCGCTCACGCGCCCAGGGGGGAAGACGACTTTCGTTCATAGCTCTAATGAAATGATGCACTCGATGCCCTGGCGGGCCATCTTGGCGTAGGGACAGATACGTTCGGTGTCGCGGACCAGCTCTTCCGCCACGGCACGGTCGACGCCAGGCATGGCGATACGGACGCTCGCGACCAGGGTGAAAAGCCCGTCCATGGGGTCGCGGCCGAAGCTCACCGACGCCGTGACCTGCACGTTGGGAATCGGCACACCGGCACGAGCGGCAAGCAGGCACAGGGCGCCGTGGAAGCACGCCGCGAAGCCGGCGGCGAACAGCTCTTCGGGATTCGTGCCGCCGCCCGGGCCACCGAGCTGGCGTGGCATGCGCAACTTCAGGTCCAGCGTGCCGTCGCGCGAGCGGGCCACGCCCGATGCGCGGCCATGCGCCGCCTCCCCGCCCGAGACGCATACCGTGGCGGTGTACAGCGGCGCGAAGTCGGAACCGGTATAGCGGTCGAGGAACGTTACGGGAGGACGCGTCGGTGTCATGGGCAGGGTGTCGGGTGGCACCTTATGCGGCCGACCCGGCCTTCGCGAACTTCGACTGCCGGAGCCAGGTCTCGAAGTCGATCTTGCCGAGCTTCGCGCCCGGACCCGACACCAGTGAATCGGGCTCCAGCACCGTGCCGAAATACAAGGCCTTGGGATCGGGAATGACCTGGCGCGGATCCTTGATGGCGGCGAGGAAACGCTGGACCAGGTCGGCCATGCGGACTTTGTCCGGACCACCGATCTCGATGATGCCGTTGACCGGCGCACCCACCGTCGCGGCCGTCATCGCATCGGCGACATCTTCGGAGGCGATCGGCTGCATGTTGCCGGTCGACAGGTGCACGGATTCGCCCTTCGCGCTCGCCTGGACGATACCGTCGAGGAACTCAAAGAACTGCGTCGAACGAACGATGGTGTATGGCACGCCGGAATCACGAATCGCCTTTTCCTGCGCGACCTTCGCGCGCAGGTAGCCGCTATCGGGCAAACGGTCAGTGCCGACCACGGAAAGGGCGACATGGTGCTTCACGCTGGCTTTCACTTCGGCAGCGGCCATGTTGCGACCGGTCGTCTGGAAGAACTCGAGTACATCATTATCGGCGAACGACGGCGAGTTGCTGAGATCGAGCACGGTGTCGACGCCAGCCATGGCCGCGTCGAGACCTTCGCCGGTCATCGTGTTGACGCCCGATGAGGGAGACGCCGGAATCGCTTCATGGCCGAGCGCACGCAAACGTGGAATCACTTTGCTGCCGATGAGCCCTGAGCCACCGATGACGAGAATTTTCATGGGGTATCTCCTGTTCGGACGGGGTGAGGAAACAGTAGGCTTGCTATACGGTTGCCGGTAGAACCCTGGGCAGGACCACCGTGTTGCCAATCAGGCACCAATCGTCAGACCGCGCACGCGAGCATGTCGTCGAGCGCGGCGGCGACCGAAGGACTGCTGGCGCATTGCAGGTCCAGCGCACGCACCTGGGTGATCATGTAGTCGATGAACACGCGGATACGCGAGGGCAGCTGCTGGCGGCTGAGGTAACAGATGTAGTGACCGCGATCGTCCGGCGCGTACTGTGGAAGACACGCCACCAGCCTGCCGCTGCGCAGGTGCTCGCATACCTGGTAGCCGGCCAGCTGCACCAGGCCCTGGCCGTCGAGCGCCGCGTCCATCAGGAGGTCCGTATCGTTGAAGGTGAGCATGGCCTTGGGCAGCACCTTGTGCGGGTGTCCTTCGACCTTGAATTCCCACTCGTGCAGACGCCCTGACGCCATCCGGAAGTTAAGGCAGTGATGATCCGCCAGCTCGGCAACGTTCCGCGGAAGGCCATACCCGGCGGCATAGGTCGGCGACGCACAGACGATCATCTGCATGGGAATCAGTTGCCGTGCGATCACCTGGCTGTCTTCCATCCGTCCGTTGCGGAACGAGACATCGATCTGGTCCGTCGTGAAATCGGCCATGTGGTCGTCAAGCAGGAGGTCCACGGCGATCTCCGGATAGAGGTCGCGAAAGCCACTCAGCAGCGGCGCGACGACCTTGCGACCGAAACCGACCGCCGAACTGATGCGAAGTTTGCCCCGTGGCGGCCCCTCTCGCAGTTCCTGCATGTCGGCCAGCGCCTGGGTGATGCGCTCGACGCCGGGCTTGCAGTTCTCGAAGAAGATCTCGCCTTCGCGCGTGAGCGAGTTGCTCCGGGTGGTGCGAATGAACAGTCGCGCGCCCACCTGCCCTTCCAGTTTCTGCACGCTGCGACTGACCGCCGACCGGCCGATGCCGAGGCGGTCGGCGGCCTTGGCGAAACTGCCCTCGTTAACCACCGCGATGAAGGCGATAACACCCGCGTAACTGGCGGAGAAGCTCGAGGCCAGTGCGTCTGCCGGCTCGGCAGCGGCGGGCCCTGGTAGGTTGATGGTCATGACGTGCCTCCGCGTTCTTTTTGCTCGTGGCGGACGGACTGGATGTGGGTACGGGCTTGCTCGACCAGCTCGCGGCAGCGAAGGGCATCGCGGCGTATCAACACCGCGACATCCTCCACACGCATGTCGAATACCTCGCTAAGGAGGAAGGCGACGCGTGCATCCGTAGGCAACTGGTCCAGTGACACCAGCAATCCCGCCCAGACCACATCGGGTGAGTCGTTTTGTTCGTCCATATCCAACAGACGCGGCAGCGCAGGAACTTGTGACGTGCCCGGGGAATGTTTTCGCGCCCCCACTGTGGGAGCCGCTTCAGCGGCGATAACCAGGTCGCCGCAACGCCGCAACGCCGGATCGCCGGATCGCCGGATCGCCGGATCGCCGATGAATCGGCTCCTACAGATCCATTGGTGTCTCTCGCGCAACACGGTGGTCCCGCTGACGGATCTACCGGGCATCACCGGCCATGCCTAACCTTTGCCTCATCCCATCTTCCCAATCGCTAACGAGGCAATCACATGCGTGTCGATTATCAGAAGCAGTCGCCGGAACTGTTCAAGAAGTTCCTCGACTTCACCATGGCGTTCGGCCATTCCTCGATCGAGGAGTCGACCCGCGAGCTCGTCGAGCTGCGCGTATCCCAGATCAACGGTTGTGCCTTCTGCGTGGACATGCACGCGAAGCGCGCCACGATCCATGGCGAACGCGCGTTGCGCCTGCACCATGTCGCCATCTGGCGCGAATCGAACCTGTTCACCCCGCGTGAGCGCGCCTGCCTTGCCTGGGCCGAAGTCCTGACGCAGATCCCCGCCCAGGGCGTTGCCGATGAGATCTATGAGCGCGTTCGGACGCAGTTGTCCGAGAAGGAAATATCCGACCTGACATTCTCTGTCATGGCCATTAACGGCTGGAATCGGGTGAACGTCGCTTTTCACGTCGAGCCCGGCATCTTCGACAAGGCCTACGGCCTGGATCAGTCCGGCCTCGCCTGAGGCCGCTCAAACCGGCGAGGCGTATCCCGCCTCGCTTTTCCCTCCTGCGAGGACATCCCCATGCGACATTTCAAGACACTCGCCCTGCTCCTGCTGGTGATCACCGGCAATGCCGCCGCCCATGACGCCGCCACCCATGGCGACACGACGGCGCCGCAGGCCAAGGTCACCGAGAACATGACCAGGCCCCTGCCCGACTTTCCGGGCAAGGAGATCCTCACCATCACGGTCGATTACCCGCCGGGGGCCGTGGATCCCGTCCACCGCCACGACGCGCACGCGATCGTCTATGTGCTCGAAGGCTCGATCATCATGGGCGTGAAGGGCCAGAAGGAGCAGGTGCTCAAGCCGGGCGACAGCTTCTATGAAGGCCCGAACGACATCCACACCATCGGCCGCAATGCGAGCAAGACCCAGCCTGCGAAGTTCGTGGTGTTCCTGCTGAAAAACCAGAACGCGCCGGTGCTTACCCCGGTTAACTGAAGCAGGGTTCGCCAAGACGGCGGCGGCTAGACTGACCCACCGTGTCACAACGACACGGCGACGAACGTCTTGGTCTCTATGAACGACGCAACCGCCACCTTTACCGCCCTCCGCTCCCGCCTGCACGGGATCGCCTACCGTATGCTCGGCTCGGTCTCCGAATCCGAGGATGTCGTGCAGGACGTCTGGCTCAGTTGGAACGAGGCCAACCAGGCTGCGATCGCAAACGCCGAGGCGTGGCTGGTGACCACCACCACCCGGCGCTCGATCGACCGCCTGAGGGCGGCGAAGGCGCGCCGTGAGCACTATGCCGGCATCTGGTTGCCGGAGCCGGTGCTGACCGAAGACCCGGCTACCCCCGAATCCCTGCAGGAGCTGTCCAGCGATGTGTCGGTGGCCTTCCTGCTTCTGCTCGAACGGCTCACTCCCGAGGCGCGCGCGGCCTTCCTCCTGCGCGAGGTGCTCGATTCGGACTATCCGGAGATCGCGCAGACCCTGGGCAAGAGCGAGGCCGCGTGCCGGCAGCTCGTCCACCGGGCCAAGGATCAGATTCGCGACGAACGCCCCCGCCAATCGGTGACGCCCGACTTCCACCGCCGGCTCATGCACCGTTTCGCCAGCGCGTTGTCCGCGGGTGACTTTCCCGCCATCCGCTCCATGCTCGCCACCGACGCCGTGCTGATGGGCGATGGCGGTGGCAAGGTCACCAGCTTCCCGAAGCCCATGCTCGGCGGCCAGCGTATCGCCCAGCTCTTCTACGCGGCGAACCTGCGCTACAAGTACGGCATGCGGTTGCAACTTGCGACCATCAATGGCGAAGCCTCGCTGCTACGCTTTCTCAACGGTGAGCTCGAGTCCGTGCAGACTTACGTGGTAGATGGCGAGCACATCACGCAGATCCACATACAGCGCAACCCCGACAAGCTCGAGCGCATCCTGCAGTCCCTGAATTAGCAACAGAACTGTGGGAGCCGCTTCAGCGGCGATGGGTGCTCGCGATAACCCTGTGGGAGCCGCTTCAGCGGCGATGGGTGCTCACGGCAACCTGGCCCGCTGCCGCGGGATCGCCGATGAATCGGCTCCCACATCGCCGATAAATCGGCTCCCACATGGCCGATGAATCGGCTCCCACATGGCCGATGAATCGGCTCCTACATCAGCTGTAGCGGACTTTCTCGATCGAGTAGGTCTTTACGCCATTGGGGGCGGTGAAGTCGAACTCGTCGCCTTCGCTCTTGCCGATCAATGCACGAGCGATCGGCGACGACACTGCGATGAGGCCCTTCTTGATGTCGGCTTCGACATCGCCAACGATCTGGTAGGTCACTTCGGTATCGGTGTCGACGTCGATCAGGTCGACGATGGCGCCGAAGACGATGCGCTTGCCGACCGTCAGACGCTCAGTGTCGATGATTTCCGAGTTCGACAGCGCCGCTTCCAGCTCGGCGATGCGCCCCTCGTTGAAGCCGTGTTCCTCGCGGGCGGCGTGATACTCGGCATTCTCCTTCAGGTCACCGTGCGCACGCGCTTCGGCTACGGCCGCGATGATCGCCTGGCGCTTCGGCCCCTTCATGTGTTCCAGCTCCAGACGCAGCCGATCGGCGCCTTTCTGGGTCATGGGAGGACGGCTGCTCATGCGTTCAGCTCCTTATGCAGTTCCTGCAGGCTGTTCACCTCGCCATTGGCGTGGAAGTCGAGCGAATGCACCAGGGCACGCGCGCCGGCGACCGTCGTCGAATAGGTGACGCGCTGCTGCAGCGCTTCGCGGCGGATCGAGAACGAATCGGAGATCGCCTGCTTGCCTTCCGTCGTGTTGACGATATAGACCACCTCGCCGTTCTTGATCAGGTCGACGATGTGCGGACGGCCTTCGAGCACCTTGTTGATGCGCTCGCACGCCACGCCGTTGTCCTGCAGGAACTTGGCCGTACCCGAGGTGGCGACTACCACGTAGCCACGCTCGACGACGTCCTTCGCGATCGGCAACAGACGGTCCTTGTCGGCATCGCGTACCGACACGAACACCTTGCCCTTCGGCGGCGCCTTGATGCCAGCGGCCTCGTGGCCACGTGCGAAAGCGGCACCGAACGTGCGGCCCACGCCCATCACCTCACCGGTGGAGCGCATCTCGGGGCCGAGGATCGGGTCCACATTCTGGAACTTCAGGAACGGGAAGATCGCTTCCTTGACCGAGTAGTACGACGGGATGATCTCCTTGGTCGTGCCCTGCTCGATCAGCGTGCGACCGGCCATGGCGCGCGCGGCGATCTTCGCCAGCGACATGCCGGTGGCCTTGCAGACGAAGGGCACCGTGCGCGAGGCGCGCGGGTTCACTTCGAGGATGAAGACGTCGTCGCCCTGGATGGCGAACTGCGTGTTCATCAGACCGATGACCTTCAGCTCACGCGCCAGCAGGGTGACCTGGCGGCGCATTTCGTCCTGCACTTCCTGCGACAGCGAGTACGGCGGCAGCGAGCACGAGGAGTCGCCTGAGTGCACGCCGGCTTCCTCAATGTGCTCCATGATGCCGCCGATCAGCACGTTGCCGTCGGCATCGGCGACGATGTCCACGTCCACTTCCACCGCGTGGTCGAGGAAGCGGTCCAGCAGCACCGGCGATTCGTTCGACACCTGCACGGCCTCGCGGATGTAGCGCGAGAGATCCGAATCGGCATGGACGATTTCCATGGCGCGGCCACCGAGCACGTAGCTCGGGCGCACCACCAACGGGTAGCCGATCTCGCGAGCCAGGGCCAGCGCCTCATCGGCGTTGCGCGCCGTGCGGTTCGGCGGCTGCTTCAGGTTGAGCTTCTCGATGAGCTTCTGGAAGCGCTCACGGTCCTCGGCCAGGTCGATGGACTCGGCGTTGGTACCGATCACCGGCACGCCGGCCGCTTCGAGTGCGCGCGCCAGCTTCAGCGGGGTCTGGCCGCCGTACTGCACGATGACGCCCTTCGGCTTTTCGAGGTCGACGATCTCGAGCACGTCTTCCAGCGTCAGCGGCTCGAAGTACAGGCGGTCGGAGGTGTCGTAATCGGTTGAGACGGTTTCCGGGTTGCAGTTGACCATGATGGTTTCGAAACCATCCTCGCGCAGGGCGAGCGCTGCATGCACGCAGCAGTAGTCGAACTCGATACCCTGGCCGATACGGTTCGGGCCGCCGCCGAGCACGATGATCTTGTCGCGGTTGGTCGGGTTCGCTTCGCACTCTTCCTCGTACGTGGAATACATGTACGCGGTGGTGGTGGCGAACTCGGCGGCGCAGGAGTCGACGCGCTTGTACACCGGGCGAACGCCCAGCGTGTGGCGCAGGTGACGCAATGCGTTCTCGTCCGTGCCGACCAGTTCGGCCATGCGTGCGTCCGAGAAGCCCATGCGCTTGAGTTCGCGAATGCGACCCGCGTTGAGCGCCGTGAGACCCTGGCGCTGCATCTCGCCTTCGGTCATCACGATGTCTTCGAACGCGGCGAGGAACCAGGGATCGATGCGCGTAAGGTCGTGCACTTCTTCCAGCGACAGACCGGCGCGGAAGGCGTCGGCCACGTGGAACACGCGGTCCGGACGCGGCTCGCGCAGTTCGCGCTTGAGCGTCAGGAAGCCTTCTTCGCTGCCGATGTCCAGGCCGGTCGGGTTGAGGCCGGTCTTGCCGATTTCCAGGCCGCGCAGGGCTTTCTGCAGCGACTCGTGGAAGGTGCGGCCCATCGCCATGACTTCACCCACCGACTTCATCTGGGTGGTGAGGCGCGCGTCGGCGGCCGGGAACTTCTCGAAGGCGAAGCGCGGAATCTTGGTGACGACGTAGTCGATGGACGGCTCGAACGACGCCGGCGTAAGGCCACCGGTGATGTCGTTGCGCAGTTCGTCCAGCGTGTAACCCACGGCGAGCTTGGCGGCGACCTTGGCGATCGGGAAGCCGGTGGCCTTCGAGGCCAGCGCCGAGGAGCGCGACACGCGCGGGTTCATTTCGATGACGACCACGCGGCCGTCTTCGGCATTGATGCCGAACTGTACGTTGGAACCGCCGGTGTCGACGCCGATCTTGCGCAGCACCGCGATGGAGGCGTTACGCAGGCGCTGGTATTCCTTATCCGTAAGCGTTTGCGCCGGGGCGACGGTGATCGAGTCGCCCGTATGCACGCCCATCGGATCGAAGTTCTCGATCGAACAGACGATGATGCAGTTGTCCGCCTTGTCGCGGACCACTTCCATCTCGAATTCCTTCCAGCCCAGCACCGACTCTTCGACCAGCACTTCGTGCACGGGCGAGAGCTCGAGGCCACGGCCGACGATCTCGATGAATTCTTCCTTGTTGTACGCGATGCCGCCACCCGAACCACCGAGCGTGAAGCTCGGGCGGATGATGGTCGGGAAGCCGACGGTGGTCTGGATTTCCAGCGCCTGTTCCATCGTGCGCGCGACTTCCGCCTTCGGGCAGTCCAGGCCGATATCCGCCATGGCGTGACGGAACAGGTTGCGGTCTTCGGCCATGCGGATGGCTTCGCGCGACGCGCCGATCAGCTCGACGTTGTACTTCTCGAGGACGCCGTTGTCGGCGAGGTCGAGTGCGCAATTGAGGCCGGTCTGGCCGCCCATCGTCGGCAGCACCGCATCCGGGCGCTCCTTGGCGATGATGCGTTCCACGGTCTGCCAGTTAATCGGCTCGATGTAGACGGCATGCGCCGTCTCCGGATCGGTCATGATCGTCGCCGGGTTCGAATTGACCAGGACGACGCGGTAACCCTCTTCCTTCAGCGCCTTGCAGGCCTGGGCGCCGGAGTAGTCGAACTCGCAGGCCTGGCCGATGACGATCGGGCCGGCACCGATGACGAGGATGGTCTTGATGTCTGTGCGCTTGGGCATGGTTTCTCTCGCGAATCGAAGCGGATGGTTGAGTGGGCGGCTAGCGGCGCGTCAGGACGCGCGCTTGGCCTTGTGCTCTTCCATCGAGGCGATGAACGTGTCGAACAGGTAGCCGACGTCTTCGGGACCAGGGCTCGCTTCCGGATGTCCCTGGAAGCAGAACGCCGGGCGATCCGTGAGCGCGAAGCCCTGCAGGGAGCCGTCGAACAACGAGGTGTGCGTCACGCGAACGTTGGCCGGCAGCGTCGCGGCGTCCACCGCGAAGCCGTGGTTCTGCGAGCTGATCAACACGCGACCGGTGTCCAGGTCCTTCACCGGGTGGTTCGCGCCGTGGTGACCGAACTTCATTTTCAGCGTCTTCGCGCCGATGGCCAGCGCCATGATCTGGTGACCCAGGCAGATGCCGAACACCGGGATCTTCGTTTCGAGGATCTGTTTGGTCGCCTCGATCGCGTAGTCGCAGGCGGCCGGATCGCCCGGGCCGTTGGCCAGGAAGATGCCGTCCGGATTCATGGCGAGCACGTCGGCGGCCGGCGTCTGCGCGGGCACCACGGTGATGTCGACGCCGCGATGGGCCAGCAGGCGCAGGATGTTCTGCTTCACGCCGTAGTCGTAGGCCACCACGCGGAATTTCTTCGGCGCGTTGAAGAAGGCCTGTTTGTCGAGGTCGTAGGTGCCCTCGCTCCACTGGTAGGTCTTGGTGGTGCTGACCACCTTGGCCAGGTCCATGCCGTTGAGGCCGGGGAAGGCCTTCGCCTTGGTCACCGCGGCATCGACGTCGATGGACTCACCGGCGACGATGCAGCCGTTCAGGGCGCCCTTCTCGCGAAGGATGCGCGTAAGGCGGCGCGTGTCGATACCGGCGATGGCCACGACGTTCTGGCGCTCGAGGTAATGCGGCAGCGGCTCGGTGCTTCGCCAGTTACTGGCCAGGCGCGGCACGTCACGGACGATCAGGCCCGCCGCATGGACGCGGTCGGCCTCGACGTCGACGTCGTTGGTGCCGGTGTTACCGATATGGGGGTACGTCAGGGTGACGATCTGGCGGGAGTACGAGGGATCGGTCAGGATTTCCTGATAACCGGTCATGGCGGTGTTGAACACCACCTCGCCAATCGTTTCGCCTCGTGCACCGACCGAGTGGCCGTGAAAAACGCTGCCGTCTTCGAGAGCAAGCAGAGCAGGAGTACGCATGATGGGCCGCCTTCAGGTGCAGCAAAGCCCGCAAGCCTGCTTAGAGCGGCTCGTGGGCCTTGGGGATAAGGGATCGTTGGGCGGGTATGAATGATAGGTGTGAAGGGGCGTTTTGTCCATCGGCAAACGCTGAATGGCGGCGTAGGAAAAATCGCTGGCAACCCTTCATGACACGATACAATACCGTCCGAGGTACCTAGCCGAGATTCGCCCGCATGCTGCTCGACCCCGCCCGTCTGGAGCGACCCGACACCGATATCCGGCATGAGCCGTTTTCGTTCATGATCGCGCACGGCCAGTTACCGGACGAATCGCGCAACGAACTGGAGCGCGATTTCCCCCAGTACACCAGCGCGGGGTTCTTCCCGTACGACGCCAGCGACTGCGGCCCGTCGGTGAACGAGCTGGTCGAACAGATGACCTCGCGGGCGTTTTCCTCGGCTATCGGGCGCCATCTGGGCATTCCGGGCCTGGAGGACTACCCCACCCTGGTCACCCTTTGCCGGCTGCTCAACCGCCGCCACGGCACCATCCACACCGACAGTAAGTCGAAGATCGCCACCGCGTTGATCTACCTCAACCCGATGTGGCCGGACACCAGCGACGGCTGCCTGCGCTTCCTGGCCTCCATCGACAATATCGACAACACCGTGGCGCCGGAGCTCAAGCCGCTCTACGGCGAGTTCGCGGTGTTCCGTCGCGCCGAGAACTCCTTCCACGGCCACCTGCCTTACGAGGGCGAGCGCCGGGTCATCCAGGTCGCCTGGCTGACCTCCGAGGAAGAAAAGGCCCGCAAGACCAAGCGGGGCAAATTCTCCCGGGTCTTCAAGAAGATCTTCGGCAAGCTGGACCGCCAGCACGGCGCCGGCCGCGACCGCAGCGCCTCCCACCCGGATTGAGTGTAGGAGCCGGCTACTGCCGGCGATGTAGGAGCCGGCTACTGCCGGCGATCCCGCGGCAGCGGGCCAGCGCGCCGCGAGCACCCATTCGCCGCTGAAGCGGCTCCCACAAGGAGCCAGTTCACCGCCACCTCAGTGGGTACCGAACCACCACCCCACGAACACCGCGAAGACCCCATAAAGCCCGCCAATCGGCATCAGCCAGCGCGCTTCCACCGCCCCCCGGCGGAACATCGCCCACAGCGCGATCACCGCCACCATCGTGATGGCGCCAGCCACGATCAGGGGCGTATCGAACAGCCACGGGGTAGCGAACAGCGCCAGCGAGCTGGGAATCGTCGCCTGGATCATCATGGCGCCGGAGATGTTCGCCAGGGCGAGGCGCTCCTTGCCCTGCCGCACCCAGATCAACGCATTCACCGTCTCCGGCAGCTCGGTGGCGACCGGGCTCAGCACCAGGGCGACGATATGCGGCGAAAGGTGGAAGAACTCGCCGAACGCCTCCAACTGCCAGACGAAGGTGCGCGAGGCGATGGCGATGACGACCAGCGCCAGACCCGTCTGCAGCATCACCCAGTTCATCGAGGGATTGGCGTCGTGCGGGCGGAAGGTGAGCGGTTCGAGTTCGTCCTCGCCTTCGGGCGCGCTGGTGTCGTCGCGCATCTCGCGCCAGACGTAGGCGACGTAGGCCAGCAGGAACAGCACGCCGAGCCAGGGCTTCCACGCAAAGGCCACGAGGCCGAGCCCGACCTTGACCACGAAGATCGCCAGGAACCAGGACTGGTCCCGGGCCAGGCGCTTGTTGTCAACGCGCACCCGCAAGTCAGGTCTTTTCAGACGCTTACGGCCCGCATATAAAGCGAATCCGACCACGGCGTAGGCAATCGTAGCGAGCACCAGTGGACCGCCGAGGGCAGCGCCGACGCCGATGTCCTTCGCTTCAGGGGTCTTGCCAAACATGACGGCGACGAAGGTCACCGCGCTTTCCGGCAGGGCCGTGCCAAAGGCGGCAAGCACCGTACCCGTAGCCGTGGCGCCAAGGTTGAGCTTGCGCCCGAACCATTCGACGCCATTGACGAAGTATTCGCAGGCGAAATAGATAGCCCCGGCCGAAACCAGGAACAGAAAGCATGTCAGCAGCATGTTTTATCTAAGGCCGGGCGAGCGAGTTAATACCGATGGCACAGCCACACCGCTCGCCCGGCCCGGGTAAGCATGTCGCTGGCCAAAGGTCTCGCCGGGCGGGCAGCGCACTCTCCGGGCGCTGTGCCGTTCGCGCCATGGGGCACGAGGCCACCAAGTGTGTTGACGCGAACTCCTCGGGGACGAGGATGGCTACTCCCCAATGACTTCGGCGCGGATGTTAACACGCGCTCGAGGTTTCGTTGAGAAGCATTTGCGGAGGGGGGAGTGGTGTAGGAGCCGATTCATCGGCGATCCCGCGGCAGCGGGGCAGTCTCTCGCCAGCACCCAATCGCCGATGAATCGGCTCCTACAAGGGCCAGCGACGCCAGGCCGGCAATCTCACATCTTGCTGGCGATCACGTCTTCGATGGACCAGGTCCCCGGCGCCCTGCCAGCAATCCAGTTAGCCGCCTCGAGCGCCCCGCGCGCAAAAATCGACCGGTCGGTCGCGCGGTGGGCCAGCTCGATCCGCTCCCCCTGCCCCATCAACAACGCCTGGTGCTCGCCGACGATGTCGCCGCCGCGCACTACGGCAAAGCCGATCGTGCCGGCTTTACGCGCACCCGGGCGACCTTCGCGCGCATACACCGCCAGTTCTTCCAGCGTAGCGCCACGACCCGCGGCAGCCGCATGACCCAGCGCCAGCGCCGTACCGGAGGGAGCATCCTCCTTGCGACCATGATGTGCCTCGACGATGTCGAGATCCCAACCGGGCAGCGCGGCAGCGGCCTCACGCAACAGGCGCGTGAGCACAGCCACGCCCAGGCTGAAGTTGGCCGCGCGCAGCACGGCGATGCGTTCGGCCGCCTTGGTCAGGCGGTCTTCCAGAGCAGGCTCAAGGCCGGTGGTGCCGGTGACGAGTGAGGCACCCGAGGCTTCGCAGTAATCGAGCGCGGCGCCGAGGCCCTCGGGGCCGCTGAAGTCGATGACGACATCGATATCACCGGCGTCGGTCCAGTCGGTGAAACGCAGCGCCGAGACATCGCCGAAAGCGGCTTTGCCGATCCGGGGCGATCCCGACGAAACGATGGCGCGCACGAGTTCGAAGCGATCGTCGTCCCGCACGAGGCCAAGCAGCGCGGTGCCCATACGGCCGGAGGCGCCGCTGATGGCGAGACGGGCGGGACGGGTCATGGATGGAGGCCTTCGGAGAGTGGGAAGGCAATCCTAGTCGATGGCTGCGTTGTGTGGGAGCTGTCCTGATTAATGTGGGAGCTGTCCTGATTAATGTGGGAGCCGCTTCAGCGGCGATGCCTTACGGCTATACCGCTCCGTTGGCTTTTCGCCGATGAATCGGCTCCCACACGTTACTTCTCAGGAAGTCACTTTCGACCAGAAATCCTTGACGCCATCGATGAAGGTGGTCGAGCGCGGCGTGTGCTTCGCAGCGTCTTCACCGACAAAGGTGGCTTCGAGCTGCGTGAGCAGATCGCGTTGTTCCTTGGTCAGGCGTACCGGCGTCTCGACGACCACCGTGCAGATGAGGTCACCGGTACGACCGCCGCGAACCGACTTCACACCGCGACCGCGCATGCGGAACTGGTGGCCGGTCTGTGTCTCGGGCGGCACGCTGACCGGGATCTCGCCTTCGAGGGTCGGCACCAGCAGGTCGGTACCGAGCGCCGCCTGGGCGAAACGGATCGGCACTTCGCAATACAGGTCGCTGCCATCGCGCTGGAAGATGGCGTGCTCGCGCACGCGCACTTCCACGTACAGATCGCCCGACGGTGCACCTGCGGGACCGGCTTCGCCCTGCCCGGTGAGGCGGATACGGTCGCCGTTGTCGACGCCGGCCGGAATCTGCACGGACAGCGTGCGCTCTTCCTCGATACGGCCTTCGCCGTGGCACTTCTTGCAGGGCTTGTCGATCTTCTGGCCAGAGCCATGGCAGGTCGGGCAAGCCTGCTGGATAGAGAAGATGCCGTTCTGCATGCGCACGCGGCCGTGACCGGCGCAGGTGCTGCACTTGGACACCTTGCCGTCTTCCGAACCGGAACCGTTGCAGTGGTGGCAGTTGACCTGGGTCGGCACTTCGATCTTTTTCTCGACGCCGAAGACGGCTTCCTCGAGATCCAGATCCATCATGTAGCGCAGGTCGGCGCCACGACGCGCACGCTGGCGACCGCCGCCACCGCCGCCGAAAATGTCACCAAAGATGTCGCCGAAGATATCGCCGACGTCGCCGAAACCGGCGCCACCGCCACGACCGAACCCGCCGCCTTCGAAGGCGGCGTGTCCGTGCTGGTCGTACATCGCGCGCTTCTGCGCGTCGGCCAGCACTTCGTAAGCCTCTTTGGCTTCCTTGAATTTGTCGATCGCTTCCGGATCGTCCGGATTGCGGTCAGGGTGGTACTTCATCGCGACGCGACGAAAGGTCTGCTTGAGGTCGCCCTCGGTCACGGTGCGTTCCACACCGAGAATTTCGTAGTAGTCGCGCTTGGCCATTACACGTGTACTTTCCCTGGACGGACGAACGCACCGACGGGTTGCCCCTCGGCGCGATCGTTCCGGTTAACCGTCGGTACCGCGCCGCGGGCATCGGGCCCGCGGCGCGTCATTACATGCCGAAGACGAATTACTTCTTCTCGTCCTTGACTTCGGTGAACTCGGCGTCGACCACGTCGTCAGGCTGGGCCGAACCGCCGCCCGGCGCCGACTGCTGCGCGGTGTCCTGCGCGCCGCCCGACTGGGCTGCGGCGGACAGAGCCTGCGCCACCTGCTCGAGGTTGGTGATCTTCGACTCGATCGCGTCCTTGTCTTCGCCGGCCAGTGCCTTCTCCAGCTCGGAGACGGCACCGTCGATACCAGCAAGCTGCTCGGCCGGGATCTTGCCGCCGTGCTCCTTGAGCTGGCTACGCGTGGCATGGACGAGCTGGTCGCCACGGTTACGCGTCTGCACGAGCTCGTGGAACTTCTTGTCTTCTTCGCGGTTCGCTTCGGCGTCCGCGACCATGCGCTGGACTTCCTCTTCCGAGAGGCCCGAACCGGCCTTGATCTCGATCTTCTGTTCCTTGCCGGTGTCCTTGTCCTTCGCCGACACGTGCAGGATGCCGTTGGCGTCGATGTCGAAGGTCACTTCGATCTGCGGCTGGCCACGCGGTGCCGAACGAATACCGGAGAGGTCGAACTTGCCCAGCGACTTGTTCGCGTTGGCACGCTCGCGCTCGCCCTGCAGCACGTGCACGGTGACGGCGGTCTGGTTGTCGTCAGCCGTGGAGAAGGTCTGCGAGGCCTTGGTCGGCACCGTGGTGTTCTTCTCGATCAGCTTGGTCATCACGCCACCCATCGTCTCGATACCGAGCGACAGCGGGGTGACGTCGAGCAGGAGGACGTCCTTGACGGTACCGCCCAGCACGCCGCCCTGGATCGCGGCGCCGACGGCGACGGCTTCATCCGGGTTGACGTCCTTGCGCGGCTCGCGGCCGAAGAAGTCCTTCACGGCTTCCTGCACCTTGGGCATGCGGGTCTGGCCACCGACGAGGATAACCTCGTGGATGTCAGAGATCTTCAGGCCGGCGTCGTTCAGCGCGGTGCGGCACGGATCGATCGTGCCCTTGACCAGGTCTTCCACCAGCGACTCGAGCTTGGCGCGGGTCAGCTTGATGTTCAGATGCTTCGGACCCGAGGCATCGGCGGTGACGTACGGCAGGTTCACGTCGGTCTGGTGGGCCGAGGAGAGCTCGATCTTCGCGCGCTCGGCGGCGTCCTTCAGGCGCTGCAGGGCGAGCTGGTCCTGGCGCAGGTCGATGCCCTGCTCCTTCTTGAACTCTTCGACGAGATAGTCGATGACGCGGTTGTCGAAGTCCTCACCACCGAGGAAGGTGTTGCCGTTGGTGGACAGCACTTCGAACTGCTTCTCGCCGTCGACGTTGGCGATCTCGATGATCGAGACGTCGAACGTACCGCCGCCCAGGTCGTACACGGCGATCTTGCGGTCGCGCGCGTCGGTCTTGTCCAGGCCATAGGCCAGTGCGGCCGCGGTCGGCTCGTTGATGATGCGCTTGACCTCGAGGCCGGCGATCTTGCCCGCGTCCTTGGTGGCCTGGCGCTGGCTGTCGTTGAAGTACGCCGGCACGGTGATGACGGCCTCGGTCACGGCCTCACCGAGGAAGTCTTCGGCGGTCTTCTTCATCTTCATGAGGACCTTCGCGGACACTTCCTGCGGGGCCATCTTCTTGCCGTCGGCGGTCTGCACCCAGGCGTCGCCGTTATCGTGTGCAACGATGCCGTAGGGGACCAGCTTCAGGTCTTTCTGGACTTCCGCGTCGGTGAACTTGCGGCCGATGAGGCGCTTCACGGCGTAGAAGGTGTTCTTGGGATTGGTCACGCTCTGGCGCTTGGCCGGCGCGCCCACGAGCACTTCGTTGTCCTTGGTGAAAGCCACGATGGACGGCGTGGTGCGATCGCCCTCTGCATTCTCGATGACCCGTGCGGACGAACCTTCCATCACTGCTACGCAGGAGTTGGTTGTACCGAGGTCGATACCGATGATCTTGCCCATAGTCACGTTGCTCCGAATTTCATGCGGCCCCCGCGGCCGCGACTGTTTTGGAAAATGGGGGTAACCCCCATCGATTCAATATCTTTGGTGAAGCTGTTCAGTTGTCGCGCACCACGGCGACGAGCGCCGGACGCAGCAGACGGTCGTTCAAGACGAAGCCCTTCTGGACCACGGCGACGACGGTGTTGGGCGCGTGCTCGTTCGAATCGACCGAGCTGATCGCCTGGTGGTGCTCCGGATTGAACGGCTGGTGTAGCGGATCGACCACGGAAAGCCCGTTGGACTGGGTCACCTTCTCCAGCTGCTTCAGCGACATATCCAGACCTTCGCGAAGTGTCTTCGCATCCGCGGCCTGATTGGCCAGGCCCAGGGCGATGCCGTCGTACACCGGCAGCAACTCGGCAAGCAGCTTCTCGTTGGCGAAGCGGCGGGCCTGGTCGATATCGCGCTGCATGCGGCGACGCTGGTTCTCGATCTCCGCCTTTTCGCGCAGCACCGTCTCGCGCGCCTGGGCGAGCTCGGCTTCCATCGCGGCCAGCTTGATGTTCAGGGCCTCGATCTCGGCATTGACGCCGTTGTCGGCCACACCGCCGTCCTGCGCCGGATCCGGCACGTGGGGATCGTTGTTTTGCATTACTTGCTCCAAATGTCAGCGTACCGACCCCTCCGAGGAAGGGTCGAACATTCGCGGGAAATACTAAACCCGCCTCCCGTGGCGGTTTATGAGGTCGCCGCGGCGCGATTCAAGGCGTCGCTAAGCAGTGAGGCGGTGGCTTGTACCACCGGAATCACCCGCTCATATGCCATACGCGTCGGTCCAATAACTCCGATCGCGCCGAGCATGCGGCCGTTCGTGCCGTAGGTGGCGGTGACGATGCTGCAACCGTCGAGGGCCGAAAAACCGGACTCCTCGCCGATGAACAGGCGTACGCCAGGGGCTTTGACGCACATCTCCATCAGCTGAAGCAGGTCGCGCTTCTGCTGGAAGGCGTCGAAAAGGTCGCGGAGCCGCTCGATATCGGCCAGCTCGGAATAGCCCATCAGGTTGGTCTGGCCGCTCACCAGCACGTCGTCAGCGTCCTCCTCGGAGCTGAACGAGGCAGTGGCCAGTTCGACCACACCGGTGAGCAGGCGATTGAGCTCGCCGCCGGCTTCACGCAACTCGGTGGCCAGATGCGCCCGGATATCCACCAGGCGGAACCCGGCGAACTGGGCATTGAGGTAGTTGGCCGCCTGCTCCAGCTCAGCCGATTCGAGCGGCCGGGCGAGCTGGACCACGCGGTTCTGCACCTGGTTGTCGGAAAACACCAGGATCACCAGCACCCGGGCGTCGGGCAAATTGACGAAATCGATGTGTCGCAGCGGAAAGTCGCCCTGGCGCGGCACCGTGACCACGCCGGCGAAGTGGGTCATCGCCGAAAGCAGGTGCGAGACGTTGCCGAGCAGGTCGCGCGTGGTCGTCTGGTGCGGCGGCAGGCCGCCCTGCAGGCGGGCCATCTCGTCGCGCGGCAGCGGCTTGAGCTCGAGCAGGCTGTCGACGAACAGGCGCAGGCCGCGCGGCGTGGGGATTCTTCCGGCCGAGGTATGCGGCGAGGCCACCAGCCCGGCTTCTTCGAGGTCGGCCATGATGTTGCGGATGGTCGCGGGGCTGACTTCCAGGCCCGACGACTTCGCCAGCGTGCGTGAGCCGACCGGCTCACCATCTGACAGGTATTGCGAAATCAGGGTACGCAGCAGCCGGCGCGCGCGTGCATCGATGTCGTGACCGGAAAACGGATTCATGCGCGTGGATGGGCCGGAGGGTTGGTTCGTCCGGCTATCAATAAGGTCTCGACGCTCCTGATGCAAGTCTCGGCTTCTGCGACGCGCCTGCCGCTACAATCGGCGCGATTCCATCCGCCGCCATCGGTAGCCATGCTCACCTCGCTCTACGTCCGTCAGTTTGCCGTCGTCGAAGAAGCCGAGATTGCCTTCGGGCCAGGGCTCACCGTGGTCAGCGGCGAGACCGGCGCCGGCAAGTCCCTGCTCGTGGACGCCCTGATGCTCCTGGCCGGCGCCCGCGCCGACAGCGGCATGGTGCGCTCGGGCAGCGATCGCGCCGAGCTGGCCGCGGAATTCGACCTCAAGGGTTTGCCCGAGGCCACCGACTGGCTGCGCCAGGAAGAACTGGACGATGGCGAGACCTGCCAATTGCGCCGCGTCATCCGCGTCGAGGGCAGCTCGCGTGGCTGGATCAACGGCCGCCCTGCCAGCCTCGCGCAGATGTCGGCGCTGGCCGCGCTCATCGTCGAGATCCACGGACAGCACGAACACCAGGCCCTGCTTTCGCGCCAGCACCAGATGGCCCTTCTGGACGCCTACGCCGGCAACGAGATGCTCCAGACCAGCGTTCGCGAGACCGCGAAGTCGTGGCGTGAGGCCGTCGCCCGCATCCGCACGCTCTCCGGTGGTGACGATCGCGAGCGCCAGATCGAACTGCTCGCCCACGAACTGGAAGAACTGGATCGCTGGGCCCTGGTCCCCGCCGCGCTGGAAGAGCTCGAAGCGCAGCATCGCCGCCTGGCCAACGCCGGCCGGCTGGCCGAAGGCGCCAACGGCGTGGTCGAGATCCTCGATGGCGAGAGCGAGTTCGCGGTCGGTCGCGCCCTGCTCCGCGCACACGCCGAGCTGTCGCGCCTGGCCGAGCTCGACGCTTCTTTAGTGCCGACCCTCGAGCTGCTCGATAGCGCCCAGATCCAGGTGGGCGAAGCCGTGGACGGTCTGGGCCGCTACGCGCAGGATGTCGAACTGGACCCGGAGCGCCTTGCCGAAGTCGACACCCACCTCACGCATCTGCACGATCTCTCGCGCCGCTACCGGCTGCCGATCGAGGAACTGACGGTGAAGGCCGAAGAGGTCCGCGAGCGCCTGGGCGAGCTCGAAGGCGCCGGTGATGCCCTGGATCGCCTCGGCCGCGAGCGGGATCGCCTTCATAAGGCGTATGACGAAGCGGCCGCCGCTTTGTCGGCCGCGCGTTCCGCTGCCGCCGGTCGCCTGGGCACCTCGGTCGCAGCGCTGATGGGCGAGCTCGGCATGGCCGGCGGTCGTCTGGAAGTCTCACTGGAACGCGTGGAAGGTGACGAGCCCGACCCGCAGGGCCGCGAGCGTTGCGAGCTGCTGGTCAGCGCCAATCCCGGCCAGCCGCCGCGTCCGCTGCGCAAGGTCGCCTCGGGCGGCGAACTCGCCCGCATCAGCCTGGCTATCGAAGTGGCCACGCTGGGCAACGACAACATCGGTTGCATGATCTTCGACGAAGTGGACACTGGCATCGGCGGCGCCGTGGCCGAAGTGGTCGGCCAGAAGCTGCGCGCCCTCGGCGAAAAGGTCCAGGTGATGTGCGTCACCCACCTGCCGCAGGTGGCCGCGCAAGGCCACGCGCATCTGCAGGTCGCCAAGGAAAGCGACGGCGAAGCCACCCGCACGCGCATCCGCACGCTGGATGCCGCCGGCCGCCGCGACGAACTCTCGCGCATGCTCGGCGGCGTGGAAATCACGAAAGAGACCCGCGCCCACGCCAAAAAGATGCTCGACCGCGCCCAAGGCTAACGCCTGGCGCAGGCGCCGTAACCGACCGGCCGACGACGCCCTAACCGACCGGCCGACGACGTTGTAGGAGCCGATTCATCGGTGAAAACCAGATTGCGGGAAGCCAATCAGGCCCTGATCAGCCCCCGCTCCTGAGCCATCCGGTAAAGGTCGAGTTCCGACCCCGCATTGAGCTTGTTCATCACCGCGGCGCGGTGGATATAAATCGTCTTCTGCCCGATGCCCAACTCCGCCGCCACCTGCTTCGGCGCCCGGCCAGCGGCCAGCAACAGGAAAACCTCGCGCTCGCGCGCCGTCAGCCTGCTGAAGGGATCGAGGTCCACCGACGACCGCCCCGAGCGACGCTCGCGCAGATCCGAGCTCAGGTACTGCTCGCCACCCAGCACCGCACGAACCGCCACCACGAGTTCCTCGGGGGCCACACCCTTGGTCACGTAACCGTGCGCACCACGACGCAAAGCCTCGGAAACGTAAGGCTCGCCGTCGTGCATGCTGAGCACGACGATCTTCATGTCCGGGGAAATGCTCTTCAGATGCTCGATCAGCGGCAGGCCGCTGCCATCGGGCAGCGACAGGTCCACCGCCACCAGGTCGGGGCGATGCTGGGTGACCGCATCCACGGCCTCGTCGGCATTCCGGGCCTCGGCGACGACGTCGAGGTCAGATTCCAGCTCGATGAGGCGTTTGAAACCCTCACGAACGATGGCGTGGTCATCTACAAGGACGATTCTTGGCATGGACAGAATGTAACAGGCTCGCCCGACGCGTGCGTATGGGTGGAAGCGTGCAACGGCATCTGAGGTTCGCCGTGTAACATTCGCCGAATGCGACTTAATGCCGTCTCCCGGTTCGCCGGCCCCCTGTTTGCCCTCCTTTACGGCGCGGCCTGGATCCTGCTGTGGCCGACGGAACAGCCTTATTGGGTGCTGCCGTTCGGCCTGCGGTTTGGCGCCCTGCTTCTCATGCGCACCCGCAACTGGTTCTGGATCCTCGGTGCCGAGATTCTCGCCAGCGCCTTCTGCGAGTGGCGCAGCGGCCTGCCGATCGGCGGCGCTGGCTTCGTGCTGGGCGACGCACCCGAACCGCTGATGGTCGCCGCCTGCCTCTGGCTGCTGCGCCGGGCGCATTTGCACGCCAGCCTGAACACCCCGGAGGACGTCGCCCGCCTGCTGCTGTCGGCCATGGTCACCGCCACGGTCGCCACCGCCGGTAATGCCGCGATGATGGCCTCGCTGCACCCGGCCGCGCCGGTGGAAATGCTGGGCACCACCTTCGGCAGCGACCTGCTCGGCAACTACCTGGGTGTGTTGCTTGTCGTGCCGGTGATGATCCTGACCTTCCGCGAACGGCCCACCCAGTCCGCCCTCGCCGAACTGATGCTCGACGGCCTGCTGGTCATGCTCCCCTCGCTGGCCATCCTTATCACCCTCGCCGAATACTCGCCCCAGCCGCAGTTCGCCCGTGTGCTCTCGCTGGCACCGGTGCTGTTCTTCGCCTTTCGCCATGGCTGGCGCGGTGCGGGCCTGGCCATGCTGATCACCAGCGTGGGCCTCAATGTCACTGAAGACATGATCGGTCGCGGCGCGCCGACGGCCGCCGCCCATCTGTTCCTCGCCGTGGCCGGCACCGGCACGCTGATGCTCGGCGCCGCTACCGACGCCCTGCGCCGGAGCAGCGAGCGCGTCGCACAACAGAACACGCACCTGGCGGCCGCCAACCAGCGCCTCGACCAGCTCGCTCGCCAGCTTCGCGACGCCGCCCGCGGCAACCTCCAAGCCGAGGAAGACCTGCGCAAGCACATGGCCGCCGAGCTGCATGACGAACTCGGCCAGAACCTCACCGCCATCCAGACCCACCTGAAGCTGGCCCAGGCCAGGCTCGGCAGCGCCGGCCTGGACGACATCGGCGCGTCCATCAACGGCATCCTCGGTCACATGCGCCGGGCCCTTCATAAGATGCTCGACAGCCTGCGCCCTTCGGTCCTCGATGAATTCGGGCTGCTGCGCGCGCTCGACGAAGGCCCGGTACGCGACATGCTCGCCGCCGCCGGCATTCACTATGTGACCGACCTGCGGGGCGAACCGCGGCTGCTCGACGACGAAACACTTACCGCGATCTACCGTGTCGTGCAGGAAAGTGCGACCAATGTGGTGCGCCATTCAGGTGCGAAGGAACTGAAATTGCGGCTACGCATCGGACTACGCGACAGCGGACCGGTGGCCATTCTGGACATCCGCGACGACGGTACGGGCCTGCCCTCTACACCTAGGCCGATTCGCACAGACGGTGGTGGGCGCGGCCTACAGGGAATGAGCGACCGCATCACCGCCTTGGGTGGCATCTTCCGCATCCGTCCCGAGCCAATCGGATTACACCTTCGGGTGTTGCTTCGCAGCACAAGTATCGGAACTACCATAGGAAATTTTCCGATACCGGGTCGGTGAACGCTTCGTTACGATTCCGTCATCGATGTGGGGGAGCCGCCGTCGAGAGACGGTGAGCCCAGGTCGGTCGTGGGGACGATCGACCTGATGAGGCGACAGGATGTCAGCCTCGCCGATGCGAAGTGGTGAAACGTGGATCCCGCGAGCAACTCGCGATTCACGAACCATGGAAACATCGGATCAAGCCGCTGGTGGACAGGAGTCCGCCAGCGGCGTTTTTATTGGGCGAACGAAAAGGCCCCTGATTTGTGTAGGAGCCGCTTCAGCGGCGATAACCAGGTCACCGCACCACCCATCGCCGGCATAGCCGGCTCCCACAATAGCCGGGTCCCAGAACAGCCGGCTCCCACAAAAGCCCGCCCCACCAAAAGAAAAAGGCCCCCTCTCGGGAGCCCTTCTCACCTGCCAAGCCGGAAAACCCCGCCTCAGCGTTTCTTCTTCGGCCGCACGTACAGCACCAGGCTGTGATCTTCGATCACATACCCATGCCGTTCCGCAATTTCATGCTGGAGGCGTTCGATCTCCTCGCTGATGAACTCGATGACCTTCCCGCTGTCCACATCGATCATGTGGTCATGATGCTTGCCGCGGTCCAGCTCGTAGACGGCCTGCCCACCCTCGAAGTTGTGCTTCATGACGATGCCGGCAGCTTCGAACTGGGTCAGCACCCGATACACCGTGGCAAGCCCGATGTCTTCCTGGTGCGCAAGCAGACGCTTGTAGATATCTTCGGCGGTCAGGTGGCGCTCGTCCGCCTCCTCGAAGATCTGCAGGATCCGCATGCGTGGATGTGTGACTTTGAGCCCTGCTTTACGGAGCTCTTTTGTTTCCTGGTCCATATAGACCCCCTCGCGGTGCCGTCAGGCGCTTAGTGTATCATCGCAGGCTTCACGATCCGGACGTTACTACGCATGCAAAAGCTCATTCGCCGCACGCTGGGTATGGCCATGATGGCGGTCGCCATCGCAGGCTGCAGCCTTATCTATACCCCCGACGTGCAGCAGGGCAACCTGCTCGACAAGAAAAACGTCGAACAGCTGCAGCCGGGTCTGACCAAGCGCCAGGTCCTGGTGCTGCTGGGCACCCCGTCGATCGCCTCGCCGTTCGACAACGATCGTTGGGACTACGTGTCCACGTTCTCGCATCGTGGCGGGAAGATGACCACCCGTACGCTTACGCTGACCTTCAATAACGACACCCTGGTCCGCTCCGAAGGCGATTTCTTCGCCCAGGACGCCCAGCAGTTGCTGAAGGACTCCAAGAAGTACAAGAACGACCCGGTCAACGGCACCAAGGGCGACAAGAACACCAGCGCCAACGACAAGAAGGATGACGACCAGGGCGGCATCTTCGGCGGCAGCTCGTCGGACGACAAGAAGTAAGACGGCCCTTCAGGCGCCGCGCTTTGCGCGGCGCCGCCTGGCCTCCATCGGATCGAGCGTGAGCGGCCGGTACAGTTCCACCCGGTCGCCCTCCTCCAGCACACGGTCCGCGGTCACCTTCCTGGCGAAGATTCCCAGCCTGTCCGGGTCGGGCGTGACGCCGGGAGGCAATCCGCCCCGAGCCAGCTCAACCGCCTCCCAGGCGGTGGTACCTGACGGCACGGCCAGGGCAAGGACGACCTGCCCCTCCGGACCAGCGTAAGCGACCTCGACGGCGAGCTCAGCCATACTGACGGCGCGCCTCGTCACAGAAGTCGTCGACCATGCGGTTGGCCAGTTGCTGGAAGCCCATCCTCAGCACCGAACCACCCAGCCCCGCGTAGTCGAAGTCCAGGGCGAGGGCAATCTTGCAGCCCACCTCGCCAAGGGCCTGGAAGGTAAACACCCCGTCCAGCGAGCGAAACGGGCCTTCCACGAATTTCATGGCCAGGCTGTGGGGCCGATCCGTGGTATTCCGGGTGGTGAAACTCTGCTTCAGCCCGGCGAACTTGAGATCCAGCCGCGCCACCAGCACGTTGTCTTCCCTCTCGAGTACTTCGGCGGCGTCACACCAGCCAAAGCGCTTTGGGTATGCTTCCACATCGTTGACCAGGTCGAACATCTGCGCGGGCGTGAAAGGCACGATCGCACTGCGGCGGATTTCAATCACTGCTTTGACCTCGTCTCATTTGCCGGCTCACGGACCCGCCGGCCTTGTATCAGGGATCCGATAGACCGATTTTAGCGGACATGGCAAAAGCGAAACCGAAGGACACGGAAAAAGACGGCGGCGGCACGATTGCGCTGAACAAGCGCGCGCGCCACGAATATCACATCGACCAGCGCTTCGAATGCGGCATGGCCCTGGAAGGCTGGGAGCTGAAGTCCCTGCGCGCGGGCCGGATCAACTTCGGCGAGGGTTGCTACGCGATCATCCAGCACGGTGAGGTTTTTCTCGTCGGTGCCCAGATCCCGCCCCTGATCAGCGCCTCCACCCACGTCATCGCGAACGATCGCCGCACGCGCAAGCTGCTGCTCCATCGTGAGGAGATCGACCGCCTGATCGGCGCCGTCGAGCGCAAGGGCTACACCCTCGTTCCCACCGCGATGTACTGGAAAAACAACAAGGTGAAGTGCGAGATCGGCCTGGCCAAGGGTAAACAGGACCACGACAAGCGCACCGCGGAGAAAGAACGCGAGTGGGCGGTCGACAAACAGCGGGTCATGCGCTCCCACAACAAGATGGGCTGACCTGAACGGACGGGCGGCGCCCATTGTGGGCGGCCTGCCCCGCCCATATACTGATAGGTGTAGTCACACAACGTTTTCCCCGGGGATGTTCTGGTTTCGACGGGGGTAGTGCGATCTACTGGTGCATGCCGAGGGGGTAGCTTTCCTCGTTAAACCAGCTGCAAAAACTATAGTTGCCAATGACAACTACTACGGTAATGACGCTTCGGTGGCTCTCGCCGCCTAAAGCGTTCGGCCCCTAAAAAAGGCCCTACCCCCGAACCGATCTTGTGCTCATGCTCGTCGGTGTAGGGTCACTATCATGAGACCGCCGAAAGACTCTCCATCTGTGGGTCTGACGCTAGATCAATCAGGTATGTCCGTCGGTGCGCTTCGCACACCGTGCTGCTGGCGGACGAGATCTAACGGTGAGCTAAGCATGTAGATCTGGAGATTAAACGCCTTCGGACGCGGGTTCGACTCCCGCCATCTCCACCAATATGGCCCCCTGAGTAATTTCGTTGCTCAGGGGGTTTTTCGTAGGCATCAGGCGTGTGAACAAATTTAGCTCGGCTGGCCGGACTCGACTTCGCCGCCGATGTCAGCCTACGCGTCGACAGGGTGGCCGCCGATTGCGCTACTGGTACAAAGACTTTCAAATGGGCATTAAGCTTTTTCGCCCCATGCCGCTACATTGATGGACCATAGGATGGCGCAATGCGGTTTTACTTCCCTACCTGCGACGACAGCGAACGGGCTCATGAGCTCCTCTCGCACGTCTTCGTCCGGGTGTCGAGTATTCCTCGCGCCCCTATCACTTTCGATTTTTCGGGCTGCGGTGACCTACGTCCGGCGGGGCTAGTCATTCTGGCTGGCATGTCCAGGCAACTACGACTGCGAGGAATTCGGCCGAATATCGACATCACAACGATGACCCCCAAGGTCTATAGCCAGTTCACGGGTAGCGGATGCCGCTCCCATCTATTTAGTGACGTCGCCTCCACTCAATCGACGCTTTTTCGCCACGACGAGACTGAGGACGAGGATGCCATCATCAGCTTTCTACGAGATCAGTGGCTCGGCGGTTCGCGGCTTATCATGAGCGCAGGGGCGCGCGATACCTTCATCACCCACCTGTGGGAGGTGTACGCAAACGCCTTCGAGCACGGCGATTCGGGGGTCGGAGTCTACACATGTGGCGAACAAATTGGGGAGGACACACTTATCCTCACCGTGGCGGATTTCGGTCCCGGCATCCCGGCGAATGCGGCCCAGAAACTTCGGAAGGAGTGGATACCCGGAGATCAGGCGCTTGCATGGGCTTTCACCCGGGGAACTACCACAGCCGCCAACCAGCGCTATCCCCGGGGACTTGGACTCGACTTACTGAAAGAATTTGTGAACATCAATGGTGGGCGCCTTGATATATATAGCCACCATGGTCATGGACGCGTGGAAAGCGCAGAACCTCGGTTTAAAAGTCTAATGCTTTCGATGGGTGCCACTGTGGTGCAGATACGCCTACACTGCGATGATCGATTGTACGTACTCCAGCAAGAATTGGAGCAGCAGCTGCCGCCTCCAGGGACGCCTTTATTTTGATAGGTGAAGCCATGCGCATACCAGTCGCCGAAATCGCCGGACGAAACGCGGTCTCCTCAAAGGCCGGCGAAGCTGTGTACAAGGCAATAATCGGCAGCATTGATGTCGAAACCGTCGAACTCGACTTCATCGGCGTCGAGATTTTCTCCACTCCGTTTTTCAACCTCGCAATCGGTCGCCTACTTGAGCGTATGTCTGCTGACATGCTCAACCAGAGGCTTCAAGTGGTCAATCTGACCCCGCTTGGCTTCAGCACCCTTCGTCGCGTGATCGACAATGCGAAGCGTCATTACTCTGGGCTTGCAACTTAAGGGAGCGCGATGGACCGCCACGCAGCAAAGCCGCGAAATGTAACCGCCCTCACATTCGACATCACCGATAGTACAACCGCATTGCCCCCACGAATGCTCGTTGATACGAATGTGTGGCTCCTGTCGCAGTACAGCCCTTTTAGCCTTGGCAACCGGCAAGCCGTTGCTGTTGTTTACACAGATTTTCTCGCTAGGTGTTTGGAAGAGGGTTGCCAGCTGGTTCGAAGCCCCTTCACGTTGCCCGAAGTCACTCACGTCATCGAGAAAGCGGAGTCTGTCGCAGTACAACAGCGGGGTGGCAAGATGGATCTCAAGCAACTCCGATGGGAACCGAATCATCGCCGAAAAGTAATTGCCGAGATTGTCGCCACTTGGCAGCAGGTTCAAGGCATGAGTGTCTGGTCTCCCGGACTAACCGTCGACGGAAACGTCGGAGATCAGATGTTAGTGGATTTTAGAAACCGAAAGATCGATGGCTATGATCTGTTGATCGTTCAAGAGGCACTGCAGGGTGGCGGGCTCCCTATCTTGACCGACGATTTCGACTACCTATCAGTACCGATGCTCAAGGTGTACACGGCCAACGAACGTGCGGTCAATGCAGCGAAGGTTGGCGGAAAGCTGCGTACCGGCGTCACAAATCAAGGCAACGCGCGCCAGGTGAGTCAGGCCTAGCGACGGGCGACACTAGTGCATGCCACCAAAGTTACCGCCGGCATACTCTTCGCATCGAGCTCCCTGCGGGCGACACTGAGCGGTGAGCGTGCAGGCATTTGTGTGAACCGGTACCGAGCCTCCCCGTGCGCCAGGTCAACGGCGCCTTCACCACCGGCTAGAGACCGCACGCTGCGATGACGGCGGCGGCTCCCTTTTTGAGCCAACAGCATTTGTCATTGCTTCCACGCCATGTTCGGCATTCCCCGCTAAGACTCACGGCACTCGAACCTCCTTGAGAATTTGCCGCGCGCTGTCACTTGTCGGAATCGGACCTAACAATCTGAATTCGGCGGCAACCGCCTTCGACAGCTCATCCATCTCGCTCGACAGGGCTAGAAGCGCACTCACCTTGGCTTCGGTGTCGAAGATGCGACGGGTGCCATCGGGGACATACAAACGCTGAGCTTCGTTCGGGTGGTAGTAAAGATAATCCAGGTACCTCTGGGTCTCGGCCAAGATTGCAAGCTCATGGAACACACCCATCCGGAGTGCCGCTAGGTCCGCGTGAAACATGATGGCGGCAATGTCGAAACTCGGAAGGGCGATATCGCGACCCGAGTCAGCCTTGACGTTTTTGCACAACCGAATGGCCTTTTTCAGGCCCCCCACCGCTATGGCATCCTGGTCCGACACCAGCTTGATGTGCTTGAATGGAAAATTGGTCACTGTCTGGTTGGCTTTACGGTCAAGAATGATCACGCCCCTATCGTGGAGCTGACCTGTCCTCTGGTAGTCCGCACCGTCATACCAGTGCGACGGGACCACATCTACGGAGCGTGCCAGCGAACCACCGAAAATCTTGATGGCCTTGCTACCCGATGTGTCCACCGATGCGGCCGGAAATGCCTTCTTGAGCGCTGGTTCCTCCTCATTACGCAAGTTGATCAGTTGCTGAAGTGAGTTATCCGCGGAAGGCCAATAGGTGTTGGACCTGATTCCACTCTTGTCGTAGGTCAGGAACTGCCCATCAATTGTGGTCAACAGGTCTACGTCGCTCACACCTTTGATGTGGACGTTCAGCGGCACCGAACCCTGCAACTTGAAATCGAGGTTGAATCCGCCCACCCGCTTGCCCAGCTGATTCGCAACCCGATCAGCCGTCTCCAAGCTGATACGTGTGTAGTCAGGATCGACTTCCTGCATGGCGCCCAAGGCGTACTGGGTAAACGGCTTGCCCCCTGCCCTGCCCTCCCAGATCTCCGGCAAGTACAACTTGCGTCGATAGCTCTCCAGCGCAACGTTGTCGGCTGCGACTACGGCAAGCCCGTCGGCGCCTTTTCGTCGCCCCTTCAGTGCTGATATTCGCTCTTGAATATTCGTTGCCATTAGGATCTCCTCAAGATCATGCTGCCCGACGAATGCCGGCCGTCCCCGTTGAAATAATCGCCCTCGGCCCGTTGCAAGTCCTTGGCGAAGACGAGACGGGCAAAGCCACGATGGACAGACAACTGGCCATCTTCAGGCTTCGGCTCATTCTGGTAGCTGTAGAGCAATACGTATCCTTCGATCGGGTCCGTGGTGAGCGCTGCTACGATGCTGTTGGATGCGGATTTAGCTGTCTTGAGGTGGACCCGGAAACGGTCCCAATCCTGGGTGATTGTCACGGCGGCCTTCCATGCGATCGCCTTTGAGTCGGGGCGTGGGAAGGGTGAGCCCTCGCAAACCCAAGTTCCGGCGAGGTTCGCGACCTTTAGCCAGCGCATGATCCATGGAAGCCGCCACACCCATTTTCGAAAGAGCAAATAGAGCCCGGCGTAGACCGTCCCAGCGCCAAGTAGGGAAAGGAAAACAGGCGGTAGGTTCACCCCTAGCCCGAGCCCTTTCGCGACGTCGACCACCTGAAGCAACGCCCACACCAAAATGCCTGACACGACTGAGGCTGTTCTGGTCAAATACCTTCCAACTTGGGCGCGATTGGTCCCACCCAACACGACATATTCATGGTCCATCGAGCTCCCCTGTTCGATTCACTAAACTTCATGCTATTCCGTGCGCCGATGCCTGCAGCCTGCGCCTAAACAACAGACTGCCCCAGACCACCTAAACCGAACCCACAGTCTTCCGGCACACACCAAAAAACATCCGGCATAAGGATGGCGCAGCGGTGTCGCATTCGGTGAGAATCCGACGAAGCGCCCGCGGCGGTGGGAACGCACCGCCCTATCTCTTTAAATGGTCGCCGAACCTCAGCTACGTCGCGGCTAGGCGTTTTCGTGAGTTATGGCAGCGTACTGAGCAGCAACGACGCGATATTGCCCATACTTTCGATGGCGAACCGCGCCTCTGCCCCCGACACGGTGGCCACCCACGGTCGCCCATGGCCCGTCCCCTGCTTGTTGCGCAGCCCATTCAGGGCACATGCGAGTTCGTATGCAGCTCGTTCCACCCGTTGTCGCTCGGAAGCTGTTCCGGTGTTCCCGCCATCGGGTGTCGCGAACTGGACCATCGTGAACGTCTGGCCAAGCAAGGTCGGGAAGTTGGTGACGGTGGCCTTGGCGCCCGTCCGCTGCTCCAGCACGTGGGCCGCGGTCGCCTCCAACAAGTCCTTGGCTGTGCCGGCCAGCAGGGGGCTGTCGAGCGCACCCCTTCGCGCGCGGTCCGCATAGGCCCGCAAAGCGGCTGTCAGTTCCTTACCCCGGAGCGCGTCCAGCACACGCGGTTGGAGAACACCATCTAGCGAAAGGTCCCAACCCTCCGCCTCGAACGCGCTGATCAGGTTCGCGATGGCGTCGTCTCCGCAATGGCTCGCCGATCCTTTGCGGAAACCACCACTTCCCTTCACCAGCCCGATGAGCGACTCGACCAGAGCCTCTCCGGCGGCGACGTCGTATTCGATTGCCCAGTTGAGCACCGCGGCCACCCGCCTAGCCTTACCCACGGGTTTGGGACCTTGCGCAGGATCGGCGGCCGACAAGCCAGCCTGCCCGATGCGCACGCCTATCTCGGAATGACTGGGCGCCCGTTTATCCTTCACCTGGGAATCGTCTACCAAGCGCGCTAGGGCTACAGCAATAGGATCGGTCAGCGGTGGATGTTGCGACATGGTCTGGCTTCCTGGTTGCCTACACTGGCGACGAACGGTTCGGCCGAGCGCCTGTCAGGAGTTGGTTTGCCGAACTTACTTAGTGAACTCACCTAACCCCTTCTCCTGGCACATCCTCGCCCGCGCCAGCCAATCCGACACAAAACTCCATTGTTCGCGTCATGGAGGTTGCAATCTTAGCGGAGCTTTCATTCAAGTCGCCTGTGCTGTCGGCACGGCACAGCGCGGAAAGAAATGCACCTGGTTCAACCGCGTGTCGCAGCGCCCCCCGGCAACACATAAAACAAAACAGCAAAGTAGTGCAGCACGCTCCCCGCCACCACAAACAAATGCCACAACGAATGGTGAAACGGCAAACGCTTCGCCAGATAAAACGGCACGCCCGCCGTATAAGCAACACCGCCCGCCACCAATAACATCAGGCCGGCCTTCGGAACGTGTGTTGCCAGCGGCTGGAACGCCGCAATCGCGCCCCACCCCATCGCGACATACATGAACACCGCCGCGCGGTGGTAGCGCTTCAGGATGCCGAGCTCGAGCACACTGCCGACGATGGCCAGCAACCAGATCATGCCAAACAGGCAGAGGCCCCATGTTCCGGGCACCGCGATGAGCGCGAACGGGGTGTAGGTGCCGGCGATCAGCCAGTAGATGCCCAGGTGGTCCAACGTCCGAAGGACACCCTGGGCGCTGTGATGTGGAAGGGCGTGACAAAGCGTCGATGCGGCGTAGAGAAAAATCAGGGTGGTGCCGTAGAGCGCGCTGGCGAACACAGCCACGGACCCGCCATACATAGCCGCTTTCGCAACCAGGGTGACGAGCCCGGCAATGCTGAGCCCGACGGCCAGCCCATGGACGATGCAACTGCCCAGTTCGTCAACGCGCGCATGGGGCACAACGGCGCGGCTCGCATCCATGGCCATCTGGTAGTCCCGTCGAAGGCAGGGTCTCATCTTGCCAGCCTCGCATTGCAGTTAAGGACCATCGTGGGCAAACCTGTTAAATGGGGCTTGACAGGTTATGCCATACCTTCGTAACCTCTCTAAACCGCTTACTACGGTTACTATTGGCAACGAAGGGCTCCCCAGTGAATAAGGTCACGTTCCGAAAGATCGATGTCGACGGCCACCAGATCGCCTACCGCGAGGCGGGTCCGAAAGACGCGCCAACGATCCTGTTGCTGCATGGATTCCCCAGCTCGAGCCACATGTTCCGAGACCTGATTCCTCACCTCTCGGACTTCCACGTAGTGGCGCCCGACCTGCTGGGCTTCGGCCAGTCCGATATGCCAGGTCGTGACACGTTCACCTACACGTTCGACAACATTGCCGCCGTAATGGACCGCTTTACCGAGGTGGTCGGAATCGACCATTTCGCGCTCTACGTCTTTGACTACGGCGCACCGGTCGGCCTTCGCATCGCTGTGAAGCACCCAGAACGCGTAACGGCAATCATCTCTCAGAACGGCAACGCCTATACCGAGGGCCTGAGTGACGGCTGGAATCCCATCCGCGCGTATTGGCAGGATGCCTCGGAAGAAAACCGGAACGCGCTTCGTGCTTTCCTCGCCCCTGAAACCACGGTGTGGCAATACCTGCATGGTGTTCCCGACGCAGCCAGGGAGCAGGTAGGGCCCGACGGGTACTCGCTCGATAACTTCTATCTGGCACGACCTGGCGCCACGGACATCCAACTGGACCTGTTCGGCGATTACAAGAGCAACGTCGCGCTGTATCCGGCGTTCCAGGCGTATTTCCGCGAGCACAACCCGCCATTGCTGGCGGTTTGGGGTAAGAACGACCCGTTCTTCCTGCCTGCCGGTGCGGAAGCGTTTCAGCGAGACATCCCGTCGGCGCAAGTTCGCTTCTTCGACACCGGGCACTTCGCGCTGGAAACGCATGCGAAGGAAATCGCCGAGCAAATCAATACGTTCCTCCGTCGGTAATTTAAACGGGCGTACTTCGAACTTCAGGATCTACAACATGCGCGCAATCGTCCTCGATGGTTTTGGCGGCTACGACAAGCTCGTCTACAAAGACATCCCCAAGCCCGAACCGCTGCATGGCCACGTAGTCATACGGATCAAGGCATTCGGCGTGAACCATGCCGAGATGCACATGCGTCGCGGCGAATGGGCCGAGAATGCTGACGTAATTGGCCTGGAGTGTGTCGGACTAGTTGACGCCTGCCCCGGCGGCGAATTCCCGATCGGCGCGAAGGTTGCGGCGATGATGGGTGGCATGGGACGGACCATCAATGGCAGCTACGCGGAATATGTGGTTGTGCCCACGCACGTGGTGACTCTCATCGACGCCGACCTGCCTTGGGCGGAACTTGCTGCTCTACCAGAGAGTTATGCAACGGCGTGGACGTGTCTCTTCCGCAATCTCGAAATCCAGAAAGGCCAGACGCTGCTAATCCGGGGGGCTACCTCAGCGTTCGGGCAAGCCGCGATTAACCTGGCTGTCGATGCAGGGTTGAAGGTGATCGCCACGACGCGCCGACGAGAGCGTTTTCCTGTGCTTGAAGCATTAGGTGTGACTCGGTGCGAGGTCGAGGGACCGGAACTGTCGAAGCGCCTTCCCGAAAGCGGCAAGGTGGATCGGATCCTCGACCTCGTTGGCAACAGCGTGATCGTGGACTCTCTCGCCATGCTGCCGCGTTACGGACGTGCCTGCATTGCCGGGTGGCTTGGAGGGCTTGACCCGGTGAAGGACTTCAACCCGCTCGCGCAATTGAACAGCGGTGTCTATCTGACGTTCTTCGCGTCGTTTCACTTTGGCCTCCCCGACTTTCCACTGTCAGATGTGCCCTTGGCCGACATTGCGAGGAAGGTCGCCGCTGGACGCTTCCAGGCCAAACCAGCCCGCATTTTCAAGTTCGAGGACATCCGTGAGGCACATCGCGTCATGGAGGCCAATGAGGCGGGCGGGAAGATGGTCGTCCTGGTCGACTGAGTCGACCACGCACCGATGTGGCACGGTTTCCAGCGCTGACATAAGGAGTTGACCTTGCTATACCGAGGAATGGAACGCGCCGCACTCGATGCGGCATATAACAACACGCGAGCTGTCGCGGACTTTCAGGAGACCTTCAAAGATTTCCGGTCACGTAGCGACCGACTTTATCGATCTACCGAGTCTGAGCGAGACCTCCGCTACGGCAGCCAACCCGATGAGCGGTTCGACCTGTTCCGAGGCCGAGAAGTTAGCGCGCCGACCGTCGTGTATATCCATGGCGGATACTGGCAGACGTTGTCGAAAGAGGACTTTGCTTTCGTAGCCCAGGGGCCGCTAGACCTCGGCCTCAACGTTGTACTAGCGGAATACACCCTCGCGCCGCTGTCCTCGATGACACAGATCGTGCAGGAGATTGGCCGCCTTCTTGACCATCTCGCAGTCAACACGGACTTGATTGGGCGTGGCCCTGTCAGTGTGGTGGGACATTCAGCGGGCGGCCAACTGGGCCTGCTGCATCGCTCGCACCGCCTGCTTGCGCACATCATGGCGATCAGCCCATTGGTCGATCTGGAACCGATCAGCCTGTCCTGGCTAAACGAGAAATTGAATCTCGATGCCAGGGAAGTCGAGATGTACAGCCCGTTGCGGCATATCGGTGCAGGCGCACCGACGACGATAGCCGTTGGCACCACGGAGTTGCCTGAGCTTGTGCGTCATGCAAGTGAGTACTCGACCGCGGCGGCGAGGTCCGGGGACGTCGATTATGTCGCACTCCAAGGCCGGAACCACTTCACCGTGCTCGAAGATCTGGCGAGTGCGACAGGTGTGCTGACGAAGAAACTGGGAACTATTCTTTCACCGTGATCGACACTCCGGTAAGGGCAACCGAGTGGACGCTGACAAAGCGATATTCGCCAGCGATCCACTCCTTCGTGACCGCTATTACGCGGCAGCGGCAGGCGTCACGACGGGGAAATCGACTTCCGTCCTGGCGACTTCGTTGATGTAGTTGGTCCAGGTATTCAGCGCAACGTGCATGACGATTTCGATCACCTGGGCGTCGTCGTAACCGGCCAGCTTCACAGCATGCAGGTCGCCATCGCTGACATGCCCACGATGCTTCACCACCTTGACGGCAAACCGAACAGCAGCGTCTGCCTTTGGATCGGTCGACGTGCCATGGCGGTTGGCGATCATTTCAGCATCGTCGAGCTTGGCGAGGTTCTTGCCTAGGTAGGTATGAGCGGAAAGGCAATAGCTGCAACCGTTGATCTCCGCGACGGCGAGGGCGATGCGCTCGCGGGTCGGTGCCGGCAGGTCACCCTTACCCAGGGCGGTGGACAGGCCCAGGTAGCCTTCGAGGGCCACCGGGCTGTTACCGACCATGCGGAACAAGTTAGGAGCAACGCCGAGTTGCTTCTTCACGGCTTCGAGCATCGGACGCGAACCGGCGGGGGCGGAGTCGATCGTAGTGGGGGTGGCGATGCGTGACATGGCTCAGTTTTCTCGATATTTGCCGGCTAGCTCCGGCGGCGAAAACCAAGGTACGACCTCTCCTTTCCGACAACTAGTCGGTGTAAGTTGTAGACGTCCTTTCAGAAAGTGAAACTGTTCATGGACCGCCTGGAAGCTATGCGTGTGTTCGTTCACGTGGTGGATGCGGGAAGCCTGTCGGGCGCCGCTCGCGCCTTGGACATGCCACTGCCCACCGTAAGTCGCCGGCTTTCAGACCTGGAGAGGCGCCTCAAAACGCAACTCATCACACGCTCGACGCGCCAGCTGACATTGACGGACTCGGGCCTCGAATACGTCACTACATGCAGGCGGATTCTTGAAGAGATTGAACAAGCCGAACGCCAGGCCGCGGGTGAGTACGCCGCGCCTAAAGGGGACCTGGTCATTACCGCTCCCATTGTATTCGGTCGCATGTACCTGCTCCCGATCGTTACCGAATTTCTGAAGGCGTATCCCGAAATCAACGTCCGACTCGTTCTCGGTGACCGATCGTTGAATTTATTGGAAGACCATGTGGACCTTGCCGTGCGCATCGGCACACTACCCGACAGCAGCCTCATCGCGACGCGTCTTGGAACGACGCGTCGGGTGGTGTGCGGAAGCCCGGCGTACTTCGCGGAAAAGGGAACGCCGCAACATCCTCGGGAACTGCGTGATCATGCGTGCGTGACGTTTGAAGGATTGGATGCCGCCACGCAGTGGTTATTCTCCACTGGCAAAACGTCGCTGGCTGTTCCGATCCAATCGCGGCTTGCCGTGAGCACCGCCGAGGCGGCGATCGACGCCGCCGTGGCGGGCGTGGGTGTGACGCGTGTCATCGCATATCAGGTAGCGGCGCGGTGCCGCGATGGCATTCTGAAGCAGGTACTCGAGGACTTCGAACCGGAAGCCTGGCCGATCAGTATGCTTTATGCCGGCCAAGGGCGATTGCCGCTCAAGGCGCGCGCCTTTCTTGATTTCACTGGCCCACGTTTGCGAAGCGCCGTCTCGATTGTTCCATAACCTGGTAGAGAGCCTTCCGATTTCTATGGATTATCTGGAGACGTCGAAGGCTTGATCATGCTCATGCATGATCGCTTTCGCCCACGCCAAGGTGTGCCTTACTGCCTTCGTCGGCTCCCATGTCGCCGGGGTGAGCAGGGATTTACTGACCGAGCACTTCCTGACTCTTTCGGACGAAGGTCGCTTTCAGCGGTTTCTACGGCGAATGGACACCGAAGCCATCGACGCGCACGTTGAGCATCTTCTGGCAGATGCCCACGCCTTGATTATTGCATCGCAATCGAATCGAATCCGCGGTCTGGCCGAGCTTTACATCTCCTTGCAGGAGCCGTCCGCCGAGGTCGGACTGAGCGTCCTGGAACGACATCAAGGACAAGGCATTGGCACGTCAATGACAACGATGCTGATCCGTATTGCCGAGCATGCGCGGTGTACCGCCTTGAGTGCGGTAACGCTCATGGAAAACAGCGCCGCGCGAGCCCTCTTGAAGAACTTGGGATTTCGGCAGCGTGGCTCGGGCGAAGAGTGCCATGCCACGCTGCTTATGCAGCACTCCGACGACAGCCGGGTGCCCAACTGATCCCTTCCACCCCACCACTCGTCCCTCCCCAGGCCCACTTCATCCCTTCCCGCCTGACACACCAACCGCCGAGCGCCTAACGTGTCGCCATTGGCACACGAAGGAGAAGCTCATGCGTCGACGCACCCTACTCAAGGCCGGCCTGGTCCTGCCGTTCGTTCCGTACGCACTCGCCTTCAACCGGAGCGCTCTCGCCTGGACAGGATCGTCCCATGGCGCCGCCGCAGCGCCACGCGCTATCGACGCCACCTGGCCGGCCACGGATCAATGGGAGCGCTTGCGCAAGCAGGTCGGCGACCGCCTGCTGAAGCTTCAGTCGCCCTTCGCGGCCGACGCTCCCAAGGCAGCCAGGGCTGAAGCCATAGCCCACCTCGGCAACCCTTTCTATCTGGGCGACCAGCCGGCACTCACCCAGACCAGCGGCTGGTTCGGTGCCTGGACGTCACAACCCAGCCCCTACGCTGTCGCGGCCGAGTCCACCGCCGATGTGGTCGCCGCGGTCAATTTCGCGCGCGAGCAACGCCTTCGTCTGGTGGTGAAAGGTGGCGGTCACAGCTACCAGGGAACCTCCAATGCTGCCGCGTCCCTGCTGGTATGGACGCGCCGGCTCAGGCAGATCACCTTGCACGACGATTTCGTCGGCCAGGGCTGCTCTGGCAAGCACGCGCCGCAGCACGCGGTCAGCCTGGGCGCCGGCTGCCTGTGGATCGACGCCTATGACGCCGTTACCACGCAGGCGGCGCGTTACGTGCAGGGTGGCGGTTGCACCACCGTCGGCGTCGCGGGCCTGATCCAGAGCGGTGGCTTCGGCAGTTTCTCCAAGGCCTTCGGCACCGCCGCGAGCAACCTGATCGAAGCCGAAGTCGTGACAGCCGATGGCAAGGTACTGATCGCCAATGCCTGCACCAATGCGGATCTCTTCTGGGGACTGAAAGGCGGTGGCGGCGGCAGCCTCGGCATCATCACACGCGTGACGCTGCGCACGTTCGACCTGCCGGACATCTTCGGCGGCGTAGGCGGCCACATCAAGGCACCCGACGAGGCGAGCTTCCAGGCGCTGATCGCCCAGACCGTACGCTTCTATGCCGAAGCCTTGTGCAACCCGCACTGGGGCGAACAGATGTCCTTGCGTGAAGGCAACACGCTGGCTATTTCCATGGTGTTCCAGGGCTTGTCCAAGGAAGAAGCCGAAGCCACCTGGGCGCCGTTCAAGGACTGGCTCGCCCGGCACCCGGCATACGTGATCGTCGAGCCGATCGCCGCGCTGGCCATATCGGCGCGCCACTTCTGGGATGCGACATTCTTCCGTGAGCACGCGCCCCGGTTCATCGCCGATGACGATCGCGAAGGGGCGCCGCCGTCGCACATGGTCTGGGCTGGGGACCGCGGTCAGGTTGGCTGGTACATCCACGCTTACCAGTCGGTGTGGTTGCCGGGCAACTTGCTTGCAACCGACCAACAGGTCCGACTCGTCAAAGCCTTGTTCGAAGCGTCGCAACACGAGGACGTGGGCCTGCACTTCAACAAGGGTCTCTTCGGCGCGCCTGACGACGCGCGTGCACGCGCCCGCGATACTGCGACCAACCCGCAAGTGGCCGACGCGTTCGCGCTGGCCATCGTCGGCACCAGCGGTGCGCCCGCGTTCCCCGGCATGCCGGGCGCAAAGATAGACGCGGACAAGGCGCGCAGGGATGTGGATAACGTCGGCCGTGCCACGGCGCCGCTACGTGGACTGGGAACCGGGCTCGGCTCGTATGTCTCCGAGAGCGATTATTTCCTCGCCGACTGGCAGCACGCTTTCTGGGGTGTCAACCACACACGGCTTGTTTCGGTGAAGCGGCGATACGATCCGACGAACTTGTTCAATGTTCATCACGGTGTGGGCAGCACCGTCGACTGAGGTCTCAGACCGGCTTCCAGGCTAGTGCCATGTCTACGAAGGCCTGGCACGCGGCCGTTCGATACGCTCCCTTGCGCTGAAGCATGGCCACGGTGCGCTGGGCCATGGCGTCGCGTACCTTCACGGGACACAGGCCGTCGTGGTGATGGGCGACTGCCTCGGGTAGCACGGTAGCAAGCCTGTCGCTGTGCTGGACCATCTCGATGATCCCGCTGACCGAATTGGCTTCGATCGCGGTGTGCGGGTGGATTCCCTGGTCGTGGCAGTGACGGTCGATATGACCTCGTGTTGCGAAGTCGCCACTCAACAGCACGCGCGGCTCCTTCTCGAACTCACGAAGCGATAGCGCCCGCCGCCGCGTGGCATACGGATGCTTCTTACCCACTACCAGGGCGAGCGTCTCGACAAACCAGGGCTGACTCTCGATGTCCGCCGAGCGTGCCTTCATGAATCCTATGCCGATGTCGAGATCGTCCTGCGCCAGCAAGGCCTCGATGCGATCCTGGTTCATCTCCATGACGCTGAGGTCGATGCCCGGATAGTCCGCGTTGAAGCGCGCGACCAGGGGACCCATCAGGTATGCGGTGAAGGTCGGCGTCATGGCCAGCCTCAGCTCGCCGTGAGTCAGGTCCTTCGCGTCGTGAATGGCGCGCTTGCCCGCATCGAGATCCTGCAGGGCACGGCGGGCGTATTGCGCATAGGCTTTGCCCGCGTCCGTTAACCGGATGCTACGTCCGGACCGGTCGAGCAACTGCGCGCCCAAGGCGTCTTCGAGCTGCCTTATCTGCTGCGACAACGTCGGTTGCGACACGTGCAGTGCTTCCGAGGCGCGCGTGAAGTTCCGGTGCTCCGTGACCGCGAGGAAGTAGCGAATGTGCCGCAGCAGCATGACGCCTCAACTATAGGGTGTGCTTATGGTCCGGATAGTAAACCGGTCTTGGACGTCACGGGGGGCGAAGCCGATTCTATCGCGTTATCAAACGCACCCCTCCCCAGAAGAATTCATCATGAAAACGCTACGCACGTCGCCGCTCGGAATGATGCTGTCGCTTGCCATCGTGGCCGGAACCTGGGTGATTCCCACCCTGAGCTTCGCCAGTGAGCCCGGCCCGAATGACTATTTCCATACGGGCGCCGGCGCCCGGTACCTCGTTCGCGCGCAAACAGCGCTCGACATCGAGCCCCAGCGCGACGGCATCACCGTACTGCTTGGCTCCGGTGGCAACATCACCGTGCTCTCCGGGCCGGACGGCAAGTTCCTGGTCGATGCCGGTATCAGTCCCTCACGGGCCAAACTGCAGGTGGCGTTCAACCAGCTCGGGGCGACTTCCGTCAAATACGTCGTCAATACGCATTGGCACTGGGACCACACCGACGGCAACGCGTGGCTGCACGCAGCGGGTGCGACCATCGTCGCGCAGCGCAATACGTATAAACACCTGACGCAGACCACGCACGTCAACGAATGGAACTGGACCTTCAGCCCCGTCCCCGTCGACGCACGGCCGACCTTGCTCGTGGATGATGAAAAGACCTTCGACTTCGACGGAACACGCATCGAGGTAGAAAACCTCGGCGCCGGTCACACCGACGGCGACCTCTGGGTGTACTTCGTCAAGGCGGACACCCTGGTCCTGGGCGACACCTTCTGGAACGGCCACTTTCCTTACATCGACAACGAGGACGGCGGCAATATCGACAGCGCCATTCAATGGGCCAACAGCGCCATCGAGCGAACCACGGACAAGACCATCGTCGTGCCCGGCCACGGTCCCGTCGGAAACCGCGCCGACCTGATCGCCTTCCGCGACATGCTTGTCGGCGTGAGCGACAACGTGCGGGCGCTGAAGCAGCAGGGAAAGTCACTCGACGAAATCATCGCCGCCAAACCCGCCGCCGCTTTTGATGCCAGGTGGGGCGGCTTCGTGATCGGACAGGATCATTTCGTCAAGCTGGTCTACGCAGGTTTGTAGTGCGCCCAGGGCGAATGCAGGATGACACTGCACATATCCACTCGCCGGAAGCCAGGGTCCTTAGCCGCGACGAAGTCGTCGTTGAACGTGCCGAAGGTCGTCGCGGGCCGACGTTTCAAGCCTTCATAGAAGGTGTCGATGATCTGCGCATTGAAGTGCTCGTCGCGGGGATAAGCGGCAACCACCGCGTCGCGCTCTTCGTCCGTGAACTGCTCGTAAGAGCGCCCCGCCACGTCCATGCCAGCGGCCACATGAAGCAGCGACGCTTCGGGATGCAGGAACTCGGGGATCCCGGGCGTCGTGTGGAACGCGATAGCGGACCACACCTTCTGGACGTCCGTTTCGACAATGCCGTGGCTCCTCAGGAAATCGCGCGCCGCGTTGGCCCCATCCACTTCGAATCGTAACGAACTTCCATGGAAGCCGTCGGTAAGGCCCAGGTCATGGAACATCGCCCCGGCGTACAAAAGCTCCGGATCGAAGCTCAGGCCTTTGCGCTCCGCGAGCAGCGCACCCCACAGATACACGCGCATTGAATGCTGGAACAGAAGATCGCTCGCCGTATCGCGAAGGAGTTGCGTGGCTTCGCGGGCGATGGCGCTGTCGGGAACGGTGAGTCCGGCGATGGTGGCTGCCATGATCATTTGCCCGCACCTGGTTCCTGCGGCGTGGTCAGGGCCGTGTCGGCTGTATCGACGACAAACACGGCAAGCAACCTGGCCGGCTCGGTCTTGCTCGCGTTACGGCTGATCCGATGATGAGCGCCGGGCTCTTCGTAAAAGGCCTGCCCCGCCGTGTAGACGTGCGCGGGCTCGTCATTGACCTGGCTCTCGATCGCGCCCGATACGACATAGGCATAGATGAAAGCCGACCTGGCGTGCGTATGCGGCAGCGACGCGCCACCCGGGGGATAGGACACCTCGACCGCCACCAGCGACTTGCCGGGTATATTGGTGATGGCGTGGGAGAAATTGGGGGTGACCGCGTCGCCCGGCGCGTGGGCGCTGGCCGCGGCCGAGAACAAGGCGGCGGCAAACAGGGCGGGAAGAAGGATCTTCGTCTTCATAAGAACTCCTCGGGGAGCAGCATCTTGCGCGCCGGCTGCGTACACCGAAAAGCACCAAAAACGTTCTGGCCGGATGCACCATGGGTGATCCCGTAAGCTCCAGACGTGACGCTAATTCGGCAAAGCTGCCACATTCGGGGCGATCGGGCACTGTAGGGAGGCATTTCAGGTTAATAATCGCGAAAATCTTGAAACTGACCCCTTGAACCAAGGCTAGGAGCGACCTTGAACGGAACCGGAGGCAATCCAAGGATGACCGAAGCCCGCTGGCAAGCCTGGGGACAGCACCTCGCGATCGCGGCTGCCTACGGCGCCCTTTATGAAGTGACCCGGCACCTGTCCTTCCCGCAGTGGATGCTGACCGCCGGGCTTCGTCTCGCCTGTCTCCTGCTCCTGCCCACGCGCTACTGGCCCGCGCTTGCCGTAGGCGAAGGGCTACCCCTGCTCGAGAACGCCTTCTTCCTCGCACCTGACTTCGGCGTGGCCTGGGCCGTGTCCGAGTCCGTGCCCATGGTGGTCCTGTGGATGGCCCTGCTGAAGCCGCTCCGGCAGCGCTGGCCGCTGCATGACGACCAGGGCCGTATTCGCATGCCGGTGATCCTGAGCGCCGCCCTGGGCGCGGCGATCATCACCGCCGCCGCGACCCTGCTCACCGCCGTGACGGCAATCCTCAACACCCCGACGGGCGAATGGCCGGATCCGAACACCGCCTGGCCCGGGTATTTCCTGGCCTATACCCTTGGCGCTTACCTGGGTGCGCTGACCCTCACTCCGACCGTACTGGCACTGCGCGAACGATTCCTCGCCCTCGACGGCCAGCCACTCAGCGTCACGCGCATCTGGCACAGCGCGCTCTTCCGGGATGTCCTCGGGTGGGTGCTACCCACGTTGGCGACGCTGACCTGGATAGCCGTCCATACGCACGACGACACCGTGCAACAAGCCGCGCGTCTTGCCCTCATCGGCCCCGTACTGGTTCTCGCCTGGCGCCACGGCTGGCATGGCACGGCCGTCGGCGGCATGGCGGCGAGCATCGCGTTGGCCATCACCGCGCCGGGCGTGCTGGCCGATCCGGCCACCTTGCGGGTGCAGGCCATCCTCGCCCTCGTCGTGTCGGGCGGGCTTCTGGTCGGTGCCTGGGCTGCTGCCAGGGCGAAGGCCAAGGCGACGCATGCTGGCTCCCGGACCGCGCATCTCTGAGCGGCTGGGGGTGGTGCATGACCACCCCCAATCACTTATCCGCGAGACTTATTTGACCGAGCAGACCAGCGGATTGCACGGCAGGTCGAGCAAGCTCGGCGCCGTAACGCTATGGACCGGCGCATGGCTGACCGGTGCGGTTGCTGCCGCGGTGGCGCCGCAAGCGAAAAGCAGGGTAACGGCGAGGATGACGCGGCGATTGATCGTGTTCATGGTGACACTCCTTGGCTTTACGTGGATGGAGCCTCCAGCGTAGCCGAGCCAAGTGTCTTAAGTGCCTGTCCTGACGGCATTTCCCGGTCTGGGGACTGCGCGTTTTCGGCCAATTTCCTGACGTTGGGTTAGTCCACCAACGTCGCCGCCGTCGCCTGGCCGGTGTTGTGCACCGCACGCTTGCGCGGCAGGAACGCCGCCGCGACAAGTCCCAGCACCACGACACCGAGAGCCCACACGAACGTGTGCCCGAAGGCACGACCGAGCGCAGGCAGGATCGTCGCGTGCATCGCGGGCGTCATCGCACGGGCCACGGCAAAGCCGGATTCCTGCACGCCGGTCGAAGGCATCACGCTGGCGATCTGGTGCGACAGCACCACGGCCAGCAGGGCCGTGCCGACCGAACCACCCACGCGCTGCACCACGTTCATACCGCTGGTGACACGGGCGATCTCATGCCGCTGCAGGCTGCTGAGCGCGGCGGTCATCGACGGCATCATGGTGGAACCCATGCCGAGGCCGAGCAGGAACAGCATGCCCTCGACCATCCACATCGGCGTGTCGCTCTGGATCTGGGTGAGCCCAAGCAGACCAAGCCCCGTCAGGCTGAGGCCGACGAGCACGATGCGGCCGGGGCCCGTCTTGTCGGTAAGGCGTGCGGCGATGGGCATGGAGATCATCGCGCCGATGCCCTGGGCCGCCATCAACAGGCCGGCGTGCAGCGCGGACTCACTGCGCACCAACTGGAAATACAGCGGCAGCAACAGCGCGGTACCGAAGAATGCCGTACCGAAGAAGAACGAGGTGGACGCCGCAGCGCCGACGACGCGCGTGCCGAACAGGCGCACGTCGATCAGGGCGCCTTCCTTGCGACGCGCATGCCAGACAAAGCCAATCACCAGCGCGAGGCCAAGCAGCACGCCACCGACGGCGTCGGGCCGCGTGAACCCACCGCCTGCGGCCGTTTCAGCAAGGCCGTAGACGAAGATCGCCAGGCCCGGCGACAGCATCAACAGACCGCGCCAGTCCAGCGCGTGGTGCGGCTTGGGCTCGTCACGATCCAGAAAACGCGACGCCGCATACAGCGCGATCACGCCGATCGGCAGGTTCACGAAGAAGATCCAGCGCCAGGACAGATCGTCGACGAACCAGCCGCCGAGGATGGGACCGACGATCGGCGCGACCAGCATCGGAATACCGACCAGACCCATCACGCGCCCCATTCGCTCGCGCCCGGCAGCATGGGAGAGGATGGTCATGCCCGCGGGCATGATCATGCCGCCACCGAAGCCCTGCAGCACGCGGAACACGATCAGCGACGTCGCCGACCAGGCCAGGCCGCATAGCGCGGAACCGATCACGAACAACGCGATGGAACCGATGTACAGGCGCTTGGTGCCGAAGCGATCGGCCGCCCAGCCGGTCAGCGGGATCACCGTGGCAAGCGCCAGCATGTAGCCGGTGGATATCCACTGCGTCACCGACAGCGACGTGCCGAACGAGTGCGACAACTCACGGATGGCGACGTTGACGATGGTGGTGTCGAGGATCGACATGAAGCTGCCGAGCACGACGACGGAAGCGATGCTCAGCAACCGGCGGTCGAGCGCCGGCGGCGTATCGGTATGGGTCGGAGCGTTCATTCGGGCTTTTCCGGGGAGCAATAAGAGGCGCCGGTGGGGGCGGCGAAATGTTTGCGGGTGAGTGCGCCGAGGGTGGCCAGGGCACCGGCCAGGGCGGTGCGCTCTTCTTCGGTGAGCGCCTCGACAAAGCGGTCGGCGGATCGGCCGCGGGCGCGGCCGATCTTTTCGAGTGCTTCGCGGCCCGGCTCGGCCAGTCCGATGCGCTTGATGCGCCGGTCCACTTCATCTTCCCGTCGGGTCAGCAGGCCCAGTCGGACCATGCCGTCCACGGCGCGTCCGGCGGCCGGCAGCGACAAGGCCACCGTCTCGGCCAGTTCGTTGACGGCGAGGTCCGAGCCGGCGTTATCGAGGATCCACAGCATGCGCAGCTGCGAGAAGGTCAGGTCGAAACCGGCCATGACCGCGGCCACGCCCGCCTGGCTGTCCTTGAGGATGGGCATGAGCACGCCCATGAGCTCGGCGGCCAGCGGATGAGTGTCTGGAGGTAGCTTGTGCATCGGCGCAATAGTACGCTTACTAACAATAGTTGCAAGTGCGCAAGTATAGCTATGCCTTCCGGTACTGCCCGGATGCCCTGCCCGCCTACTCCGCACGGCTAATGCTGCCGTCGCTATGACCGGCCTAACCTCAGGTCATGGCCATCATCGACAAAGAAACGGTTCTCAGCCGCAGCCGCCTGGCTCTGGATGCGACGGCCATCGGGCGGGCGATGCTAGAAGGGGACATGGAGGAAGCGCGTTTCCGCGCCTATCTCCTGCGCAGCCAGGCCTCGGACCTTGGGCTCGACGACGTCGCAAAGGCCGCCCTGATGGTGGTGGTCATGCTCCCGCCCGATGAGCGCCTGCCAAAACGCGGCATCGGCCGGGCCATGCTGTGGCTGTGTAATACGCTGGACGTCCCGCACTGACCACCGGTTACTTGAACGTGGCGAGCCACTGCAGAACGGCATGCGACAGCTCCGTTCGCTGATCCGAATACGAATGGTCGGTTGGCAGATGGAGTGTCGTCACCTGCTTGTCGCCCGCCTGGCGTAGCGCGGCAGCGAAGGCATTGTCGGCGGGGGCAAGGCCGTCATCCGAGGTGATCACGAATGCTGGCCGATCCTTGAGCGCGCCAACCCTGGAGCGAAACGCCCAGGCGGTAGCGTGGTCCGCGAGGTCCGTTGCCAGACCTTCGGGCGTGCATCCGGCAAGCGGCGCCATGCCCTCCTTCGCCAGCGCCGCACCCATGTTCTTCACCGCGTCCGCCCGCGATCCCTCCGCCTGCATCTGCGCGAACGTGCCTGCCATGTCGGCGGCCGAAATCATCGCAATGCCCTTGATCGCGGGGTCGACGGCAGCGGCCTGGACGGTCATGAAACCACCCATGCTGTGACCGACCAGCACGATGCGCGATGGATCCAGCCTTAGTCGCCTGGCGTTTTCAGGTTGGCGCAGATAGGCGATCGCTGCCGCGACGTCTTCGATGCCATGAGCGAAGGAGAAGTCTCCTGGCGTGCCCCACGATCCGCGGTAGTTGAAGTACAGGACATCCCATCCTGCACGCCGCATGTCCTGCGCGAGATCGAGGTTCCTTTCATTCCCCGGAAAACCGTGGAGGAGGATCACGACCGGATGTGGCTCGGCACCCGCAGCCACGTAGACCAGGGCATTCATGAGCGAACCATGGCTGGGTATCTGCATGCTCTCCATCGAGGCCTTGGCGGCTCCTTCGGGTTTGCTGAGCAGTCCATCGCCATGCGCGGGAGAAACCGTCAGGCACAGCAACAGGCACGCCGCAAACCACGTAAACGTCGTCGCACAAACCTTCATGTTGTTCCCTCGGTTGAAATTCCCGGAATCAGTAGAGCATCGATCGATGCCTTACTCTCACCTGCTCTTGGCAGGAAGTACAGCCGCTGCTAGTCTCCCGCCGTCGCCACCTCAGGCGGCCGTAAGCGTTTACGTCAACCAACGCGCATCCTGTCCAGTCGCCCTCGTGGTGGCTGGTCGCTGCGTGGAGTTGATAACGTGAACCTGCTTACCTTTTTCAGGAAACCGGCGTACATCGCCGCCCTGCTCTTCCTTTTCATCAGTATTGGCGACGGCGTGATGCTGCCATTCTTTGCCCTTTGGGCACAGAAAGATGCCGGTGTGCCTGTCGCGTGGATTGGTGTGCTTTTCGGCTGTTATGCGGGCGGCGAATTGCTTGCCACGCCGTTGCTGGGAGGCATCGCGGATCGCCTGGGTCGGCGGCCTGTACTGCTTGCTTCGACGCTGGGCGTGGGCAGTGGATTTCTGCTGCTGTCGTTCTGCCATGGCGTGGTTGCCACGGCAGCGGTGCTTCTGCTGATCGGTGTTTTTGAAAGTGTGCTGCACCCTACGGTCTTCACCGTCATCGGCGACGTGGTGCCGCAGGACGAGACGCGGCACTACTTTGCCGTGGCGCGTGTGCTCTCGAGCATCGGGCGCGCCATCGGCCCCGCGCTCGGTGCGCTGCTCGTGTTGCGTTCGTTGAGTACGGTCTTCGTCGGTTCCGCCGTGGCGCTCCTGCTGGCCGCCGCCATCGTCGCGTGCCTGCTACCGGAGACGCGCCACACCGGAGCCGACGAAGCAGATGACGATGCCGAGGAAGGATTCTCCGCCTTGCTCCCCGCGCTTCGTGATCGCCGCCTCGGTGGGCTGCTCTTGTGCTTCATGCTGCTCGAGCTTTCGGGCAGCTGGGTCGAGACCGTGCTGCCACTTAGCGTGCATGCGGCAGGCACGTTGAGCCCTTCAGGCGTGGGTCTGCTGTTTACGTTTGCTTCGATACTCACCGCGGTCTTGCAGATACCGGTCACGCGTCTCACGGCACGATTCAGTGCGCGAGGTTTAGTACTTACCAGTGCGGCCGTACTGATGGCGGCATTCGGTGTGCTTCTGGCCTCTACTGGCCTCGTCGCGCTGGTCGTGGCGATGACATGCTTCGCGGTGGCCGACATGTTCTGCGGCCCGCTGATTCCTTCAGCAGTGAACGAACTGGCGGCGCCGAAGACGCGTGCGACCTATATGGCTGCGGTGTCGGTGGCGAACGATCTGAAGGACACCGTCGGGCCGGCGAGCGGGACGATGTTGTTTGCCGTGGCGGCTTCGTTGCCTTGGGTGATGGGGATTCCGCTGGTGGGGGTGGCGGCGTTGGGGCTTGCTTTGGCGTTGTCGCGGGTGGTTATCGCCGATGAATCGGCTCCTACATAGGGGGTTAGGTCGCTATTTGCTAGATGGGCGCAATCCGCATCAAGACGGCCGTTACCGGTGCAGCGCAATGTGCCGGTAGCGGCCGGTCGGCGGCTCGCAAAATATTGAGGAGCGTCCCGTGAGAGTTCAAACTTCATCACGCCCGCCATGGTTCCTGCTTGCCACGGCCGCCGTCGTTTTGATCCTTGGCATCGTGCTCATTGTGTTCGGCGTACGCCTCGTCGCCCTCGGCGGATCGCTGCACTACCTCGTCTTTGGCCTGGGCCTGATCGCCGTGGCGGCGCTGCTTTGTGCGCAACGGCTGTCGGCCATCTCGCTTTACGCCGCCATGCTCGTACTCACCACCGTGTGGGCGCTGTATGAGGTCGGCCTGGACTTCTGGCAACTGCTTCCCCGTCTGGACGTCTGGTTCGCGATCGGGATCTGGCTCGCCCTGCCCTTCATACGCCGCCCCTTGCGCTCGACGTCGGTTCCTTATCCGGCGGCATCGCTCGCCGTGGGTCTCGTCTTCCCGCTCGTGGTGGCACTGGTGAGCCTGCCCCGTGAGTCGACCACCATCGAGGGTCACCTTGCGCGCGGTCTCGACGCGGTGCTTCCGACAGCCGCACTCGGGCCGGGCGGCATGCCGGCCGGCGAATGGCATTCCTATGGAGGGACGCCGTTCGGCCAGCGCTACTCACCCCTGGACCAGATCAATGCGCAGAATGTAGGCAAGCTGCAGAAAGCCTGGGAATTCCATACCGGCGACCTTCCGGGTCCCCAGGATCCGGTCGAGATCACCAATCAGGTCACGCCGTTGAAAATCGGTGACACGCTGTATGTGTGCACGCCGCACAGCATTGTCATCGCTGTCGACGCGACCACGGGTAAGGAACAGTGGCGCTTCGATCCGAAGATCCAGAGCGCAAACGGTACCTTCAAGATGTGGGAGCACATGACCTGCCGTGGCGTGTCGTATCACAATGATGCCGACTACGCGGCGGCCGGTGCCGCATCGCCAGCGACCGCCACGACCACGGCCGCACCCACACCCGCAGTTACTACGGACTGCCCGCGCCGCCTCTTCCTGCCCACCGCCGACGCGCGCCTCATCGCGCTCAATGCGGACAACGGACAGATCTGCACCAGCTTCGGCGACAAAGGCACTATCCAGTTACTCACCGACAACCTCGACGGGCGGATGCTGCCTGGCGGCTATTACTCCACCTCACCTCCGGCGATCACCCGCGACCTAGTCATCATCGGCGGGCATGTCAGCGACAACTATTCCACGCATGAGGCGTCGGGTGTCATTCGTGCGTTCGACGTGCACGACGGGCACCTGGTCTGGAACTGGGATGCGGGAAATCCCGAGGAGACCGCTCCGCTGCCCGCGGGCCAGCATTACACGCGCAATTCCCCGAACGTGTGGTCGGTGATGAGCGTGGATGAAGGACTGGGCCTGGTGTACCTGCCCATGGGCAACCAGACCCCCGATACATGGGGCGGCAACCGCACAGCCGGTGCCGAGAAGTACGCCGCCGGCGTGGTCGCGCTGGACATCGCGACAGGCAAGGTGCGCTGGAACTACCAGTTCACCCATCATGATCTTTGGGACAAGGACACCAGCGCGCAGCCGACCCTCGTCGACATCAAGACACCCTCCGGCGTGCAGCCCGCGCTGATCTCGACCAGCAAGCAGGGCAGCATCTACGTGCTGAATCGCCTGACCGGCCAACCGATCATCCCCATCGACGAAGTACCGGTGGCCCAGGGTGCCGTGCAAGGCGATCACACCTCGCCGACGCAGGCCAGGTCGCAGCTCAACTACGACCCGCCAAGGCTCACCGAAGCGGACATGTGGGGCACCACGCCGTTCGACCAGGTGATGTGTCGCATCCGCTTCAAGTCCATGCGTTATGACGGCCCGTACACCCCGCCTGGCGTTACCGAGACCCTGATCCACCCTGGCAATGCTGGTGTCTTCGATTGGGGTGGCATCTCCGTCGATCCGGTCCACCAGATCGCCTTCACCAACCCCGACTCGTTCGCCTTTGTGTTCCGTCTGGTTCCCGCCGCGGAGGTCGCACGTCGCGAGGCGTCGACCAATGAAAGCTCGGGCGTTCACCCCGATACCGGTGCGCCTTACGGTGTCGAGATCTCGCCGCTACTCAGTGCGCTCGGCATCCCCTGCCAGGCACCGCCCTGGGGTTGGGTGTCGGCAGTGGATCTGACCACCGGCAAGGTCATCTGGAAACACAAGAACGGCACGACACGCGACAGCGCCCCGTTCGGGATTCCGCTTCCGCTCGGTGTACCCGGCCAGGGAGGCACCCTGATCACGGCCGGCGGCGTCGCGTTCTTCGGCGCCGCGATCGACTATTACCTGCGGGCCTATGACGTCACGGACGGCCGCCAGCTATGGAGCTCGCGCCTGCCCGCCGGTGGACAGGCAACGCCGATGAGCTTCAAGGGCAAGGATGGCCGCCAATACATCGTCATCATGGCCGGTGGCCATGGTTCGCTCGGAACGAAGATGGGTGACTCGGTGGTCGCTTACGCCCTACCGGCGCCGTAATACCCAAATTTGCAAATAAACCCAAAATAACCCAACCTCCACGGAATGCCGCAGGGCACGCCGTCGTCGATCGGAGGTTGGGGATGTTTGTTTTTCGCAGGCCGCATGGCCGTCTTACCGCGCGCTCGGCAGCGCTGGCGCTGCTGGCGCTTTCTGCGTCGAGCACCCTGGCGCCCGTCGAGGCCGCGCATGCCGCGGCGACAGCGACGACCGTCCCACCCGCGCACACCATCGCCTACGACCGCTACTCCCTGACCATCGATGGCAAGCCCATATACCTATGGTCGGGATCGTTCCATTACTGGCGCCTGCCCTCGCCCGATCTGTGGGCCGACGTCCTGCAGAAAATGAAAGCGGCGGGCTTCAACGCCGTGGAAATTTACTTCCACTGGGGATATCACTCGCCCAAACGCGGGGTCTACGACTTCTCAGGCATCCGCGATGTCGACCGCCTGCTCGACATGGCGCGCGACGCGGGTATCTATGTCATTGCTCGTCCGGGCCCGTACATCAACGCCGAGACAGATGCAGGCGGTTTCCCTGGCTGGCTGGTCACGACCGCGGGTAAGCCGCGTTCCACCGCCCCGGACTACACGGCTGCCTATCGCGAGTGGATGACGCAGATCGATCGCATCCTTGCTCGTCATCAGCTCACCGATGGCCGTGGCACCGTGCTGCTCTATCAGGTCGAGAACGAGCTTTACGATGACTCCCCCGATAGCCGCCGCTACATGCAGGACATCGAGGACAAGGCGCGCGCCGATGGCATCACCGTGCCACTCACCGGTAACCACAACGGCAACTTCTTCACCGGCGTCGGTGCGGTGGACATGCCCGGTTATGACTCCTACCCGGCGGACTTCGATTGCACGCGCCCGGAGCGGTGGAACAGCGTCTACGACTTCGCCAGTGAACGAAAGGGCCTGACACGCTCGCCGCTGTTCTTCCCGGAGTTCCAGGGCGGCGCGTTCGACGTGTGGGGTGGCCCAGGTTATGAAGCCTGCCGCAAGCTCACCGGTCCCGACTTCGAGCGTGTGTTTTACGAATCGAACATCGCTTCCGGCTCGACCATGCAGAACTTCTACATGACCTACGGCGGTATCAACTGGGGCTGGTTGTCCTCGCCGGGCGTGTACACCTCGTACGATTACGGCGCGGCGATCACGGCGAACCGCCAGCTCACCGACAAATACGACCAGCAGAAACTCATCGGTTACATGACCCAGGCTGTCGCGCCGCTGGCGCGGACCGACGCCGTGGCGACCTCGGTGCCGGACAACCCGCGGCTGCGCGTCAACGCGCGCGTCAACCCGGACGACGGCACGCGCTTTTATATCCTGCGGCATGCCGACGTGGCAGATACGTCGAACGATGCGACGCACCTCCGCATCACCCTGGCCAAGGTGGGCGCCACGACCATTCCGCAGCAGGCCGGCACGTCGATCCGCGTCAACGGCCGCGATTCAAAGATGCTTCTGGCCGATTATCACTTCGGCAAGCAGGACCTGGCGTATTCCACCTCCGAGCTGATGACGCAGCTACGCCTTGGCGATCGCGATGTCGCATTGCTTTATGGCAGGCACGACGAAGAGGGTGAGACCGCCTTGCGCTACGCCGCCGAGCCCACCACGCACGTGATCGACGGCAACGTCGCCACGCACTGGGATGCCACCACGCACACGCTGCGCCTCAACTATCGCCATGACGGTCTGGCACGAGTGGCGATCAGCCAGGGTGATACCTCCCTGCTTCTGTTAATCGGTGACAACGAAGAGGCAAAGCGCTTCTGGCAGCTGCAAACAGAAACCGGACCGGTGCTCGTCCGAGGTCCCTATCTCGCGCGCAACGCATCCCGCGACGGCGAGCAGCTCGCTCTCACCGGTGACGCCGACAAGGCCGGCGACATCGAGGTGTTCGCTGGACCGGATACCCACGGCTTCTCATGGAACGGTACGCCTGTGGTGGCGGACGCCACGCCTTCCGCGAGCCTGCAAGGTCATGTCGACGGGCCGCAGCCGGTGTCGCTGCCGAGCCTGACCACCTGGCATGTCAGCGAGGCCGCACCGGAAATCACGCCGACCTTCGACGATAGCGGCTGGACAGCTACCGATCGCACCAGCACGCCCAACCCCTACTGGAACCACAAGCTGCCGATTCTCGACAGTGACGACTACGACTTCCACCACGGCAACGTGTGGTATCGCGGCCACTTCAAGGCTACCGGCAAGGAAACCGCCATCCTTCTCGCCGCCAACACCGGTGTGCACCTGGGTAACCACGGCATTTTCACTGCCTGGCTCAACGGCCACTTCCTCGGCAACAATCCGAGCGGTGCGCAGCAGTTCCCGATCGACCCTCGCTGGCTGAAAGCAGGCGGCGACAATATCGTCTCCGTGCTGGTCGACAATACCGGGCACCTCCAGGAAGAACACAGCGGGACCTTCCGCGAACCCCGCGGCCTGATCGCAGCCACGTTTGCCGGTTCGCCGACCGATATCCGCTGGAAGATCCAGGGCAACGTAGGCGGTGAAAACCTGCCGGACCCGACACGCGGCCCGTTCAATGCCGGCGGTCTCTACGGCGAGCGCATGGGCTGGCAGCTACCCGGCTTCGCCGACAGCCGCTGGGCGACCACGACCCTGCCCCATGCTACCGACAAGCCTGGCGTCGACTGGTATCGCACCAGCTTCCGTCTCGACATCCCAACCGGCCAGGATGTCCCCATCGCCTTGCGCATCCACGACATCGCGCCACACCACTATCGCGCGATCATCTTCATCAACGGCTGGCAAATGGGCCGTTACATCAGCGATGTCGGTCCGCAGACCGAGTTCGAACTGCCGGCGGGGCTGTTGAATACGCATGGCGACAATACGATCGCCATCGCGTCGTGGAGCACGGCGCAGGACGGCGGGCTTGGTGAGGTCTCGTTGGTGATGCAGGGGAATTACCGAAGCACGTTGGCTGTGAAACCGGTGGTCGCGCCGGACTATCAGCAAGTCATGCAGGCACAGAAGGCATTGGCGAAGCCAGCTAAAGCCAACGGCACGAACTGACCTGACGGCGCGAGATCACGTTCCCAACCATGCCTCGAGAACGACGGCATGGTTGATCGCGGTGTCGTGCGCACCGTAAACCAGCGTGACCTTCCGCTTCTTCACCAGCGCGCGCAGTTCGGCGACCGCCGGGTTGTGCTCGAGTTCGTTTCGGTACTTTTCGGCAAATGCTTCGAAGCGGTCTTCACGATGATCGAACCATGTGCGCAACGTCGGCGACGGTGCAATCTTCTTGAGCCAGAGGTCGACGGCGGCCTTCTCCTTCGTCAGGCCGCGAGGCCAGAGGCGGTCGACCAGGACGCGCATGCCATCACGAGGCGATGGCTCTTCGTACACACGCTTGACGGATAAGGTGGGCATGGCATCAACTTCATGGGTGTCAGCCCATTATGGCTCCGGAGAAGCGACCCTATGAAAGCCCTTCCGTCGATCGTGCTGCTTTCCTCGTTCCTCATGCCGACTCTCGCCTTCGCCCAATCCTCCGGGTGCGATGCCAAGCGTGAATCGATCCAGACCGAGATCGCCTATGCCCAGAGCCACGGCAACGCGTCCCGGGTACGTGGGCTGCAGACGGCGCTGGCGGAGGTGACCGCACATTGCACGGAAGAGTCTTTGCAAAGCGCCGCCAACAAGAAGGTGGCCAAGGCGCGGGAAGACGTCGCGGAGAACGAGCGCGACCTTCAGGACGCCAAGGACCAGGGCAAGAGCCCGAAGAAGATCGCCGACCGCCAGCGAAAGCTCGACGACGCCCACGCCGGGCTCGAGCAGGCGTTGATCAACGCCGGTCGCTGATCACGCCTCTGACGCCACGGCCACGCCCGCCTCGGATCGATCACGCAGGCTGACGAAGATCATCGCCCCCGCCACCAGCAGCACCACGCCGCTCGCGACGAACACACCCGATGCGCCGGCATGGTCGAACACCAGGCCACCGGCCGCCGCGCCCAACGTGATGGCGAACTGCACCGCGGCCACGATCAGGCCACCGCCACTCTCGGCTTCATCGGGAACGGTCTTCGTGATCCAGGTAGTCCACGCCACCGGAACGGCGCCGAAGGCCATGCCCCATAGCGCGACGAGCAAGGCATCGGCAACCGGTGCGCGACCGAGCGCGACCAGCACGAGTGCTATGGCACCCATCGCCAACGGCATGAGCAACAGCGTCATGCGCAGGCTGCGCTCGAGCATGAAACCCGCGAGCGACGTACCGATGAAGTTCGCCACGCCGAAGCCGAGCAGGATCAACGACAACCCATTCACGCTAACGCCGGTCACCACTTCAAGGAACGGCCGCAGATAGGTAAAGAAGGCGAAGTGGCCGGTAAACACAAGCAGCACCGACAACATGCCTGCGCGCATGGCAGGACGCTTCATGACGTCGACCAGCGTTCCCATTCGTGCCGTGCCGGTGGGCGCCATCTTCGGCAGCACGAGAAGCTGCCAGAAGAACGCGAGCACACCGAGAACCGTCGCGATGAGGAACACATTGCGCCAGCCGATCAGGTGTCCGAAGTAGCTGCCCAGCGGAGCAGCGGCCACGGTGGCGGCGGACACGCCAGTGAAGATGATCGACAACGCGCGCGGCACCATCGCCTCGGGTACCAGTCGCATGGCGACCGCGGCGGACATCGTCCAGAAGCCGCCAATCGCGATACCGAGCAGAACACGGCCGAGCAGCACCAGCGTAAGCGTCGGCGCGAAGGCCACGAGCAGGTTCGAGGCAACCAGCAGGACGGAGAACGAAAGAAGCACCGTCCGCCGGTCCGTGTTGCGGGTGAGCACCGAGATGACCAGGCTCGTCACCAGGGCGATGGCCGCCGTCGCCGTGACGGTCTGGCCCGCCATGCCTTCGGTGACACCGAGGGTCGCCGCCATGGGCGTGAGCAGGCTCGCCGGGAGGAATTCGGCCGTGATCAGGGCAAACACGCCCAGGGTCACCGCGAAGACCGCGCCCCAGGCGGGCCCTTCCGTTACCGCCACCGTGTCACAGGTTTCCGCACAAGCCGTCATGTCACTTCCTGTCCAGCAAAGGAAAGTGAGCATGGTAGGCGGGCCCGGCCGGACGGTATATGATGCCAACTCCTTTATCATTGATCGTGCGTCCGGACTTATGATCCCTCCCGCGTTTGCAGACGAATCGGATGCTGCCAGCGAACTGCTGCTGGGCATGCGCCTGGTCGGGGTGAATTACCGTCGTATCGAGCTGGCCCGGCCGTTTGGCGTCGGGTTCAAGGGTGAACCGGGCCATGCCCAGTTCCACTTCATCGGCCGTGGTCCGGTCCTCCTGCGTACCCATGACGACAGGTTGCTTACCCTGCAGACAGGCGACGCCGTCCTGCTGCCGCAAGGCCGTCCGCACGTGCTGCTCTCGTCGGCCGACATAGCCTCGCGGGACATCACCGACTTCCTGACCACGCCGCTGTGCAACAGCGTTGCCGACATCCATCCCGAGTGCGAGGCAAGTGCGCGCGCCTCGGGTGCACTGATTTTCAGCGGATGCATGGAATTCGAACTCGGCGGCATGCAGCCCCTCGTTTCGGCGATGCCCGACGTGATGCTCGTCGGTACCCTGCTCGACCGCTATCCGGAGCTGCGCCCGATGCTCGACGCGATGGAGCGCGAGTCCTGTCATAAGCGCGCCGGATTCGCCGGCATCCTTGCCCGCCTGGCCGACGTCGTCTCGGCGATCATCGTGCGCGGTTGGGTCGAATCGGGCTGCGGTGATGCCTCCGGCTGGCTGAAGGGGCTGCGTGATCCCCGCCTGGGCAAGGCCATCGTCGCCATGCATCGCGCGCCCGGCCGCAACTGGACGGTGGCCGAGCTCGCCGACGAGATGGGCAGCTCACGCTCGGTGTTCGCCGAACGCTTCCTCGCGGTCACCGGCATGACCCCGGTGCGCTATCTCACCGAACTGCGCATGCGCCTGGCCGCCCAATGGATCGGGCGAGACGATTCGACCATCGAGACGGTGGCGTTCCAGCTGGGCTACGGCTCGCTGGCTGCTTTCAGCCGGGCGTTCAAGCGGGTGATCGGCGAGCCGCCCGGGGCTGTGCGGCAGGCTTCGAAGTGACAGCTAACCTTGAATAAACGGCGTCCTTATTCAAGGTTAGCGGCTTATCCTTGAATAAGGGGACGCCTTATTCAAGGATATCGCCGTATCCTTTAATCTGCTTTCTCAGAGAAACTTGTAATTGAACGTCAACGTGACCGTATGCGGCGCCGCGTAGTACAGGTTGCTGTACTCATCCAGCACGAAGTACTTCCGGTTGAGCGGGTTATCCGCATTGATCTGCAGCGAGGCCTGCGGCGAGAACGCGTATTTCGCCATGGCGCTCACCAGCATCACCGAGGATTGGTTCACCGTCTGCGGGCCATCCGGACCGTCCACCGGTGCATGGCTGGCCGACTGCCAGTTGGCGCCGCCGCCTACGGTCACGTGGTTCCAGCTGCGCGGTAGCGTGTAGGTGGTGAAAAAGCGAACCAGCGTGCGTGGGAGTGCCGTGCGCAGGGCCGTAAGCGTACCTTCGTCGCCAAGGCCCTTGATGTTGAAGTGCGACCAGCCCAGCGTGGCGTTCCAGGTGTCGGACAGCTGGCCGGAGACTTCGGTTTCGAAGCCACGCGACATGGTCCCGTTCACCGGGTTGTATGCCTGCGTGCGACCGTCCGGCAGGAACTCGCCCACCGCCGCTTCAGCGACGTTGTTCTGGCGCGTTTCGAAGAACGTCAGCGACGTGTTCAGCAGGCCGTCGAAGTAGCGACCCTTGATACCTATCTCGCGGCTGCTGCCGGTCATCGGATCGAGGAAGCTGCCATCGGCACGACGGTTGTCCTGGGGGTCGAAGATTTCCGTGTAACTGGCAAAGGCTGAATACGTGGGGTTGATCTCGTAGATCAGGCCCGCATACGGAATGGTCTTGCTGTCTTTCTGGTGATAAATGCCCGCCGACGCATCGTTCGTGTCGTTCTTCCACCGGGCATAGCGTGCACCGGCGACGAGCTTGAGCGGATCGGCCAGCTGGAGGCGCGTGGCGATGTACAGGCCGCTCTGCACGGTACGCGCGATGTTCGCGCGGTCCCCGGTCGATGCGAAATCCGGGAAGGGATAGTCACCGTTCCAGTCGAGGAAGTTGTCGATCGGCGGAAGATCGCCATGCGCGTTCTCGGTGGAGTCCTTGGTGTAGTGCGAACCGTTGGCGCCAACGACGAGCTCGTGTTCGCGGCCAAAGGCCTCGAACGGACCAGACGCATAGAGGTCCACCATGTTCTGGCGGCCTCGATCGCGCCCCTGGTAAGCGTACGGATCCACGCCGGCGCCGGTGTCGCGGTTGGGAAAACCGAAGACGTAGAACAGCTGCGAATCGCCCTGGGTTTCGCGGTGGCTGGCCATGGCATGCCCCTGCCAGCCGTTGCCGAACTCGTGCTTCAGATCGATGAAGGCGGTCTTGGTGGTGTTGGTCCAGCGCGTCCAGTCGGCCGCGCTGGTGAACCCGCGACGCCACGGGATGAAGCCGCCATCGTCGTAGAACACCGGGTACGAGCCCCACGTCACGCCCTTCGGCTTGGACTTCTGCCAATCGAAACCGACGCTTAGCGTGGTGTTCGCATCGAGGTCGGCATCGACCACGCCGTAGAGCACATCCTTCTTGCTGCTGTAACGGTCGAGATAGGAATTGCCCTGCTGATGCGTAGCGACCACGCGGCCGCGCACGCTGCCCGATGCATTCAACGGCGCGGATAGATCGACCGACTCACGCTGCGTGTTGTATGTGCCGTAACTTACGGTCGCATCTGCCTGCAAGGTATGGCTGTCGGCATGCTTGCGCACGAAGTTGATCAGGGCCGACGGGCTGCCCGCGCCGCTGAGCAGACCCGAAGCACCACGCACTACTTCGATGCGATCGTAAACCGAGGTATCGAGACTGCCATCCGCCGAGCTGGCATTGAGGCCCGGCGCGACAGGCACCCCGTCGTATGCCATGTTCTCGATCTGGAAGCCGCGCGCATAGAACACCACACGTTCGGTGTCGTACGCGCTGGAAAACACGCCCGTGGTGTTGTCGAGCACGCTGCGCACCGAGGTGAGGTTCTGGTCCTCGATGCGCTGCTCGGTGATGACGCTTACCGACTGCGGCGTGTCCTGCAGCGACAGCGGCAGGCGCGTCGCGACAGAGGTCTGGTCGATGGCGTAGTTCGATGTGCGCTGTCCGCGCACCTTCACCGCGTCGAGCGTGGTGGCGGTATCGGCCGTCGTCGACTGCGCCTGCGCAACGGCGGGCATGGAGAAAGCAAGGCCAATGGCCAGCGAAAGCAGCCGCGGACGGCTGGTATGGAGTGCAAGCATGGATGGATGCCCCTGGGACGAGTGGCCTAAGCAAGCGGGAGTTCCGCTTGCATGAAAGTCACGACGGGGGCTGGCTTGACGGCTGGCAGGTCGCTCTGTTCGCAGAGTCTAACAAAGCGACCCCACGTTTTGTAGGAGCCGATTCATCGGCGATCGAGTGCTGCAACCTCGCTCGCCGGTTAAACTTTGCCCATGACATCCCTGCCGTCACTACTGAAAGAGGTTCGCGCCTGCACGGTATGTGCCGCGCACCTGCCCCTCGGACCGCGTCCCGTCGTACAGGCGCACGCGTCGGCGCGCATTCTCATCGCGGGTCAGGCGCCGGGACGGAAAGTGCACGAGACGGGTATCCCGTTCAATGACGTCAGCGGGAACAGATTGCGCCAGTGGCTGGGGCTATCGCCTGAGGTTTTCTACGACGAGACCAAGCTGGCCATCCTCGGCATGGGCTTCTGTTTCCCCGGGACAGGCAAGTCAGGTGACCTGCCGCCGCGCCCCGAGTGCGCGCCGACATGGCGGGCACCGCTGCTGGCCGAATTGCCTGACATCCAGCTCACGCTGGTGCTCGGACAGTACGCGATGGCTTATCACCTGCCCGGCCGGGGAAAGACACTCACGGAGATCGTTTCGGGCTGGAAGCGCGACTGGCCCATCATCGTGCCACTGCCTCACCCCAGCCCGCGCAATCAGGCCTGGCTCAAGCGTAATCCGTGGTTTGAGAGCGAGCTGCTCCCCGTGCTTCGGCTACGCATCGCCGACGTGCTCCGGAGCGAGAACTAGACGGCCGGATCACGCCTGGAACAGGCTGATCTGCGCTGTCGTCAGGTTGGCGAAACTGTCGTTCAATGGTCCGAGGATCGCATCGGCGATCGGCTGCAGCTGGCTGGTCAGGTAGTGCTCGTAGTCGATCCGTGACTCGCGCGCCTCCAGCGGCTCCGGGCCATTACGGGTGATCACATAACTGATCCAGCCACCATTCTGGTACTGCAGCGGACGTTGGCGCCGCGCGTTGTAGTCGTCGGCGAGACGCGCGGCCCGCACCTGCGGCGGTGTATTGCTTTGGTAGTCGGCGAGCTTGCCGCGTAGCCGCTTGCGGTAGACCAGCAGATCGTCGAACTCACCGGCAAGCAGGCTGCGCGTGTACTCGCGGATAAAGGTGGCATAGGGCTGCTCTTTGAAGATAAGCAGGTACAGCGCCTGCTGGAACTTCTGGGCCAGAGGAGTCCAGTCACTGCGTACGGTTTCCAGCCCGCGATAGACCACTTCTTCCGCACCCTCCTCCGACACGACCAGGCCGGCATAACGCTTCTTGCTGCCCAGCTCGCTGCCGCGGATGGTAGGCATGAAGAAGCGTTGGTAATGCGTGTCGAATTCGATCTCGAGCTGGCTCTCCAGGCCGAATGTCCCGAGCAGATGATCGTGCCACCACCGGTTCACGCGCTCGACGAGATGGTCGGCAATGGCGGACGCCTCGGCTTCACTGCGGCGTACCTTCAGCCAGATGAAGATCGAGTCGGTATCGCCATAGATGACTTCATAGCCTTCGGCCTCGACCAGCTCGCGCGTGCGACGCATGACGTCGTGACCACGCAGGGTCACGGCCGATACCAGTTCGGGATCGAAGAAACGGCAATTGGGTGCACCGAGCACGCCGACGAACGAATTCATCAGCAGCTTCAGCGACTGGGACTGCGCCTGGTTGCCCTGTCGCTTCGCCTCGTCGCGGCGCTCCCAAAGCTGGGTGACAATGGCCGGCAGGCAATGCCTGGTGCGGGAGAAGAATCGTCCATGCACGCCGGGCACGGCGGCGGCTTGCGAGGTATCGAGGGCACCTTCGGCGAGCCCGACCGGATCGACCAGGAAGCTCCGGATGATGGACGGATAAAGGCTCTTGAAGTCCAGCACCAGCACGGAGTCGTAAAGCCCCGGGCGGGAGTTCATCACGAACCCACCCGGGAACGCCTTCTCGGGCACGTCGCCGACGTTCGGCGCGACATAGCCTTCCCGATGCATGCGCGGCAGGTACTGATGGTCGAACGCGGCAATAGAACCGCCTGAGTGATCGGCCTGCAGGCCGGTGACATGGGCACGCTCGAGCAGGAATTCGAAGAGCTTCGCCTTGGCGAAGATCCGCGTGACCAGCTCGCAATCCTTCAGGTTATAGCGTGCGAGGGCGACCTTGTCCTCGTGGAAGCGTCGCTCGATTTCGGCCATGCGGTGGTAGGGATCGTCAATGGACTTACCCTCGCCGAGCATCGTCTGCGCGACGTTCTCCAGGCTGTAGGACGAAAAACTCCACTGCGCCCCACGCACTGCTTCTATACCGTCGATCACCAGCCGGCCCGCCATCGGTGCGAAGAGGAAGCCCTCCCGCCGCGAATGGCCGCGCCACTCAATGGGCTGGGCACCGCGTCCCAGCAGCAACGGAATGCCATGTTTGTCCGCATGCGCCTGCAGGAGGCGAAGATCGAACTGCACGACGCTCCATCCGATGAGGGCGTCAGGATCGTGCTCGGCGAACCAGGCGTTCAGGCGATGGATGATCTGCGCCGGATCAGCCACGTACTCAAGCTTGAAGTCGTCGGGCGGTACGTCGTTCACGCCCGGCTCGCCGAGCATGTAAACCTGCCGCTGTCCGCAGCCCTCCAGGGCGAGGGAGTACAGATCGCCCTCGGCGCTCGTCTCGATATCGAGCGACACCACGCGAAGCGACGGCCGGTAGTCGGCCACGGGCCGGAGCTTCGGATCGAAGATGGCATCACCCTCCTCCGCGCCGCCCTCGATGCTGACCGCCGCAGTGATGAAGCGCTCCATCATGTAGCGCTCCGGCGGCCGTATATCGGCTTCATACAACGCTACGCCGCGATCCTTCAGCCGCTTCTCCAGAAGCATCATCTGCCGGTGGCTGCGGGTGTACACACCCAGCACCGGTTCCTGCGTAAAGGTTTTCAGCGGTAACGGGCGGATGTCCACGCTGGCGACCCGGCGCGCCACGGCTTCGATGTCCGCTTGCCGCGACGCCGCCGCGAAGGCGACCGACTGCTGCGCGGTGATCACGACCCGCTTCGGCCCGTCGTCGGTCGCCATCCAGAGTTCGACGTCGGTGCCATGCCCCGTGTCCCGCCAGTGGCGGCTAAGAATGAAACCCTGTCGGGTCGGGGACGTCACTGAGGAATCCTGCGGATAGCTGAAGCGTGAATTGTGCCACCCCCCGGCATGAATTAAGCCCGATGGCACAACAGCCCTTCTGTAGGAGCCGATTCATCGGCGATCCCGCGGCAGCGGGCCAGCGCACGGCTAGGGCACGGCCAGCGCACGGCTAGCACCCATTCGTCGATGAATCGGCTCCCACATACAAGCATTCACGGCGGGAGCCCTTCAAACGGACTAAGATTCATGCCGCCATTGAATACCAATGCCCTGGCGCCGGTCCAAACGTTCAAGACAAGGCCGGGGCTTCGGCGAATAGTCCTCCGTCTTCAACCAAGGCCCACGGCATGAATGACTCCGTTCTCAGCAAGAGCTTCCTCGACGCCCAGCGCGAGCGCCTCCTCACCCTGCGCAAGCAGCTGATCTCCAGCGCCGACGCGGCGGGTGACGAAGAGGGCCTGCTCCAGCAGACCGCCGGCGGTGAGCCGCAGGATTCCGGCGACGATGCCGAGCGCTTTGCGCTACAGGACCGTGACGAGTCCATCCTGGGTCACAACGAGGACCGCCTGGCCATCGTCGACCGCGCGCTGGAAAAGCTGGACGAAGGCACCTACGGCGTCTCCGACGGCAACGGCGAGAGCATCTCGAAGGCTCGTCTCGAAGCCATTCCGGAGACGATCTACACGCTGGAAGAAATGGAGGCGCGCGAGCGCGCCGAGCGCAACGCGCGCTAAGGCACCGCGGTGATCACGGCGCCACGAGTTCGGGAAACCCCGGATAGAACGCGCCGTGATCGCCCTCGTGATTGGCGAAGCCCGGCTTGGTCAGGAAACCGCGCGGCGGAATGAAGCTGTAGATGGTGCGACGTGGCGATTCATGCCAGCCGATGTTGAAGGCACCCAGCTTGGGAAAGAACTGCAATTCGCTATACGGCAGGTGATCGTGGATCCACCAGGCCATCGCTTCCCAGGTCACGCCCTCGTCGAGGCGGTCGACCAGCCAGGGCACCACCACGGTGGTCAGCGCGCCCATGCCGCCCCTGCTCCGCAGGTCCCATATGTGTCGCGCCCGGTTCTTTTCGTTAGAGGCACAACTGAGCCTGTGCTTGCAGCCGAACGCGTTGACTTCGGGTGAGCGGTACGCCGAGCGGATAGCCAACCGGCCAAACGTTGCCTGTAGCGGCTCAAGCAGGTTCTGGCAGAGCCCTTTGCCCGCTTCGATCGCCAGCTCCGGATCATCTGGAAGATTGGCCATGCCTTCGATGGCGGCGATTTCGCTGTAGAGGAAATCGCGCATGAAGAATGAATGCGAAAGGCGCGCTCGACTGAAGGCTTCGGCGGCCCGAACGGTTTTCGGTGCTTTCATGGAGGGTTCGGCCAAAACACGTTGACCGCACTTTACCCCTTTCAACCGATCAGCTCTTGATGAAAGCCGGCAGCGCGGGCCGCCCGCCCTCACCGCCACGGAACAAACCTGCAAGGTGCGCGGGGTCACCTGCTGCTACGTTGAAGGCATGAGGTTTCGTATCGGCATCGTGGGCGGTTCCATGGGCGGCCTGTTTGCAGCCAGCCTGTTGCGCAAGGCTGGCCACGACGTACAGGTTTTCGAACGCTCCGAGCGCGGGCTCGACGGTCGCGGTGCGGGGCTGGTCGGCCAACGCGAGTTGTACGCGATCCTGCGCATGCTTGGTTGCGAACAGGCGGCCCGCGTCGGCGTGCTGGCACACGAACGAATCACCTTCGCGCGTAACGGCAGCGTCGCCGAGCGAGACGTGACACCGCAGACACAGATTTCCTGGGACCACCTATATCGCACGGTCCGTCACCTGCTGCCGCCCGCGGCCTACCGCGTCGGAGCACGCGTGGCGCGTGTCGAGAACTCACCGTCGGCGGCGACGATCGTGCTGGACGATGGAGAAGCGCTTCGCTTCGACCTGGTCATCGGAGCCGATGGCGTCGGCTCCATCGTGCGTTCTGCCGTGAGCCACGGCCCCACGGCGAGCACTTACGCGGGCTATGTCGCCTGGCGCGGATTGATTGACGAAACCACGCTCCCTGCCGAAGCGGCCAGGGTGCTTTCCGAGCGCTTTGCCTTCTTCCACATGCGCGGATCCCAGATCCTCGGTTACCTCGTTCCGGGTCCCGGCGGTGAAACCGCGCCAGGACGGCGGCGCTACAACTGGGTGTGGTATCGGCAAGCCGCCGAAGGCGTTGCCCTGGACCGCTGCCTCACCGGGAGCGACGGCCGCCTGCGCGAGTTTTCCGTGGCGCGTGGTGACATGCCGGCCCTTCTTCGCGACGAACTGGTGGCCGCTGCCGGCGACCTCCTGCCCTCACCGTTTGCCCTTGCCGTGGCGGCCGAACCCACCCCCTCCCTTCAGGCGATCTTCGACTACGAAAGCACGCGCATGGTGCGCGACCATGTGGCCCTGCTCGGTGACGCCGCCTTCGTGGTGAGGCCGCATACCGCCATGGGCGTGGCCAAGGCGGCGGGAGACGCAATGGCGCTCGCGGCCGCCCTCGACCGCCTTCCACTGGAGCGGGCCCTGTTCGTCTATGAAGCCGAGCGGCTGGCCGAAGGTCACCGCATCGCCGTCTACGGCAGGGAACTCGGACGCCCCCTCTCCGCCTGAACTGCCGACCCACGCACACTTGTCACATCCGGACCCTGCGCGCGATAGACGGCGACATTGTCCGCCCCATATGCTTGGGCGAAGGGGAAACGAGGTTAGACCGTGTCCGAAGTGACGACTAAGAGCATCCTCCACACGCGCACGTCGCATTTCGTGTCGGGGGTCGCCACAGGGATGGCCATTACCGGACCGACCGACGACGGCTTTCTGCACCTGCACTTCTTCCGCGAAGTGCAGCGCATCACCAATGACGATGTACCGGCCCGCTCGCTGGTGCCGAACGAAGTGGAGCTTGCCTGGGCTCATGCGGAGGCGAACATCCACCTCCACCGTGAGGAGATCGCCGTGATCTCGATACCGGTAGGCCGCCTGCCCGTCATCAGCACCAGCATCGCCCGCGCCATGCGTTTCGTGGCCACGCTGGCGACGCGATAGTCAGACCGGAGGAAACCTCACGTGCATGCCGTCGTGCATCGAGCGTTCGGCCGCTTCGATGAGGTCGTGCATGCGGATGGCATCGTTGAAGTCGGGCGCGGTGCGCTCGCCCGTGGAAACATCGTGTGCATAGGCTGCGTACAGATGCGCCAGCTCAAGCACGGCCGAAGGCAGGCCCGATGACGGCAAGCGATCGTATGCCGCCGGCACGGCCATCGTCACGAGCGGCTGGTCGTCGCCGTGCACACCGGTAATCACGTAGTCGTCGCCGACGCCGCCGAAGGCTGAGCGGTTGACGATCCGCAGATCGCCGGCATCTCCGGTGATGTCGATCTGCACACCCGACCCGTTGCGCTTGCCGCCTTCCACATGTACCGAAAGCACCGCACCGCCGGGTAGCATGCCGCTGAGCACCAGCTGGTCGGGAGTGGTCGTCGGGATGACTTCGCCGGTCTCGCGGATGGTGACCTTGTCGAACTGGTTAACCAACAGGGCCGAGATGGTCGTCGGCCAGCCCACGGCCGTCAGCAGCATGTCGACGAAGTGCCCGGCGTAGATCGCCACCACGCTGGAGAAGTTCTCCTGCGGCGCGGTCCAGCGAAGTGATTGCCCGCGCAGCGCCTGGAAGTAGTTCATGCTCACGTGCATGCGCACCGAGCGCAGCTTGCCGACGAAGCCTTCTTCGATAAGGTCGCGCAGGTAACGCGTATGCGGTGCCGTGCGGCGCTGCAGACCGACCACATGGCGCACGCCCTGCGCGCGCGCGGCGGCTTCCAGTTCACGCGCCAGGGCGGCGTTCAAGGTCAGCGGCCATTCGCAATAGACATCCTTGCCCGCGGCGATGGCGGCACGAACGGCCTCCTCGTGCTGCGGCGCCGTGGTCAGCACGACCACAAGGTCAACCTCCGGGTGGTTGACCAGGGCATCGAGCGAGTCGACCACATGGCGGAAACCATACTGCTGCGCGCCTTCGGCGGCCGCCGAGGCACGCTGGCTGTAGATCGCGGACAACTCGTACTCGGGAAGGAGGTCAAGAACGCGAACGTGGCCATGCTTTGCCCAGTTGCCGAAGCCGACCAGGCCGACGCGGATCGGCCGGCGACTCGATGAAGTCTTGGAAAGCGTGCTCATAGAAGGAATGCCTCGTAAAGGGAATGACCCTTTTATGCGGGCGTTATTCCACGGTCATAAGTGGTTTGCGGCTCCGCATACTTCGTCCGCACAGGCTCACTTCGCCGGAAAAAGATTCGCGCCGAAGTAATCGAGGAAGGCACGCAGGCGCGGGGCCATGTTGCGGCTGGACGGCCACACGGCACGGAACACGTTCTCATGATCGAGGAAGTCGTCGAGAACACGTACGAGACGTCCCGCCTTCACGCCGGGCCCGACGGTGAAATCGGGTACGCAGGTGATGCCGCAATCGGCTTCGGCCATTTCCAGCAAGGGCGCGAGCGTACTCGCCGCGGCGGCAACCGGTAACGGAACATCGGGGCCTTTGTTGTCCTGCCGGAAAGGCCAGCGCTCAAGCTTCCCTGTCGTGGGAAACCGATGGTGGAGACAGGCGTGACTGGCCAGGTCCGCCGGCACCTTCGGCGTGCCGGCGCGCTTGAGATAACCCGGCGACGCGACCAGCACCAGGTGGTACAGACCCAGCCGCCGCGACATCAGGCGTGAATCCACGCCTTCGCCCGTGCGGATGGCCACGTCGAAGCCTTCGTTGACGATATCGACCAGACGGTCGCTGTAATCGAGATCGAGCTCGATCTCGGGGTACTTCGCCATGAATCCGGCCAGCGTCGGTGCGAACAGACCGCCGAGGATAGGCAGACTGACGCGCAACCTGCCGCGTGGCGTGGCCCGGTTGCCGGCCAGCTCGCGCTCGACGTCGCCGATTTCCTGGAGGATCCGCCGGCAACTCTCCAGCAGCATCTCGCCTTCCGGAGTCAGCGAGATGCTTCGCGTGCTGCGATGGAACAGGCGCACACCCAGGTGTGCCTCCAGCCGGGCAATGGTCTTGCCGATGGCCGACGAGGACAACCCGAGGATGCGCCCGGCCTGCGTGAAGCTGCGTGTCTCCGCAGCATGGACGAAGGTGGCTAGGGAACTCAGGCTGTCCATGGCAGGGGCCTCATCCGGCATCGGGTAGCTTGCATCGTGCGGCCTGTCGCCCTTTCAGGCAATCTCAGGCGATGGCAGCCTCGGCGTGCGCCGGATAGTCCGTATAGCCGGCAGCGGTGCCACCGTAGAACGTGTCACGGTCATAGTCCGCCAGCGGAGCACCGTCGGCGATACGCGACGGCAGGTCCGGATTGGAGATGAAGTAGCGACCGAAGGCGACCAGGTCCGCGCTGCCCTCGGCAAGGATCGCCTCGGCCGATGCCGGCGTGAAGCCACCCGCGGCGATCAGCGGACCATGGAAGAATTTGCGCAGCAGGCGCGAGGCGACCGGATTCTGGTCCTTCGACGTATCTTCCGCGTTACCGAGCACGCGCGGTTCGATCAGGTGCAGGTAGGCCAGGTTGAGCTTGTCGAGCTCGGCTGCGACGTACGTGAAGAGCGCTTCCGGGTTCGAGTCCTTCATGTCGCCGAAGCTGCCGCTCGGGCCCAGGCGAACCGCAACGCGGTCGCTGCCCCAGACCGATATGGCCGCGCTGGTGATGTCGAGCAGGAAGCGGGCACGTTTCTCGATGGTTCCACCAAAGCCATCCGTGCGCTTGTTCGAGCCGTCCTGCAGGAACTGGTCGATCAGGTAGCCGTTCGCGCCATGAATCTCGACGCCGTCGAAGCCAGCCTGCTTGCCGCGCACGGCGGCCAGGCGGAACTGCTCCACCATGTCGACCACTTCGGCTTCGGTCAACGCCCGGTGCGGCGAACTCGGCACCCAGCCGTTCGCGGTGTAGGCGACGCCTTCATAGGCCACTTCAGAAGGGGCCACCGGGGCACCGCCATCGGGCTGCATGTCGAAATGCGACTGGCGGCCGGCATGGAACAACTGCAGGAAGATCACGCCGCCCTTGGCATGCACGGCGTCCGTCACGCGCTTCCAGCCCGGAATCTGTGCGTCAGAGTAGATGCCCGGCGAGCCCAGGTAGCCACCGCCGTTCGGCGTGACCACGGTTGCCTCGGACACGATATAGCCACCCTTGGTGGCGCGCTGGCGGTAGTACTCGACCATCAGGTCGCCCGGGACATCGCCCGGCTGCTCGGAGCGCATGCGGGTCAGCGGCGCCATGACCACGCGGTGGTCGAGGCGGAAGGGACCGATGGAGGTGGGTTCGAGGAGCTTGCGGGTCATGGCAGTCGGCCGGTAGTGAAGGAGAGATCGCGGAGACATCCGCGCTTCCCCATCAGTTGGGCCCCCCTTCGCCCCCCCGGTAGACGGGCGGGCGTCCAGTCACTGCGGCCTCGAATTCCGCAATGAGAGGCGATCAGGGACTCTGCCGGTCGTTCTCGGCAGAGATCTCCTGCATATCGAGATCGCGTTCGAAGTAGTGCAGTAGTTCATCGTGGATCTGGCCTGACCGGTGCAACCGCAGCAGCTCCCTACGCCCCGCCGCGATAGCCGCCAGGATCACGTCGTAGTGCGCCTCGCGGCCGCCGGTAAACTCCTGCGGTGCAATGGCATAACGTTCGGCGACCGTCGCGCGATACGTGTACTGCTCGAGCAGACGCGGATGGATCAGGTGGCCGTCGCTGTCATACGCATGTGCCTTGACCGCTTCCAGCTGGGCTATATCGATGAGCCTGTTCGCCTGGCCCTCATTGAGGTGGCTCGTGTCGACATGCACGGCACCATCGAGTTTCAGCCAGCGGATGACAGGGGCGATCGTACCGCCCTGCACTATCACCGTCACCAGGATCACGGCAAAGGCCGCGGCGAGCGTCAGGTCGCGTCCGGGCATCTCCTCGGGCAAGGACAGCGCGATAGCCAGGGTCACCACGCCGCGCATGCCTGCCCAGCTGAGCAGGAACGAGGCCGAAGGCGATGCTGGTGCCACCTTCTTTCCGACGAGCCGGGCGAGCGGCGCGCGCAGGTAGTCCGTGGCATAGATCCACACGAAACGGGAAAGAATCACGGCGGCGAGGACGGCGAGGATCGGCACGCCCAGGGCGTCCAGCGCACTACCGATGCCGCCAAGACGCTCGACCACACCACGAAGCGAGAAGCCGATGAGGATGAACACGAGGGCTTCGAGCAGGAAGATCATGACGGTCCAGAACGCGGTGGCGCGCATCCGCATATTGGCCGGGAAAATGTCGTGCTGGTACCAGCCCAGCAGGATGCCGTTGGTCACGACCGAGAGCACGCCGGAAACATGCAGGCTTTCTCCGCCGATATAAGCCGCCCACGGTGACAGGCAGGCCGCTGTGATCGCCAGGTAGACGTGGCTGATGCGACGGACCACCTGGACCGCAGCGAAGCCGACCACGGCACCCACGGCGATACCACCCGCCGCCAGGCCCACGAAGCTCAGCGCGGCCGCGTGCGCACTGAACGCACCGGTAAGTGCGGCGGCAACCGCGAAGCGGAACAGGACCAGACCCGTAGCGTCATTGAGCAGGCTCTCGCCCTCAAGCAGAACCATCAGGCGTCGCGGCAAACGCACCTTGCCGAGCACGGCCTTCGCGGCCACGGCGTCTGGCGGCGACACCACGGCACCCAACGCGAAACAGGCGGCCCAGGGCAGCGAAGGTACGATCCAGTGAACGGTGGCACCGACGGCAAGCGTAGTGAAAGCCACCGCACCGATGGCGAGCCACAGGATCCCACCCAGGTATTTACGGAAGTCAGACCAGACCGTGAAGTACGCGCCATCCTGCAGCAGGGGTGGCAGGAACACGATCAGCACCAGCTCCGGGTCGAAGGTCACCGGTGGTATGCCAGGCAGGAAAGCGATGCCGATGCCGCCGGCCAGCAGGGCCGCGGCGGAAGGCAGGCGAAAACGCCGTGCAATCAGCTCGAGGGCAAGGATCGCGACCAGAAGAATCAGTACGAACTTGAACGTTTCTGTCGACGACATGATGGCCCCTGCGGAAGCGGGAGATCCCGCACCGTCACAAGCATAGACGAGGAGGACTATCCTTTGCGGATGGACCGTATCGAAGCTATGAAAGTGTTTGTCGCCGCCCTGGACGAAGGCAGCCTTGCAGCCGCCGGACGGCGGCTTTCACGATCACCGGCCGCGGTGAGCCGAGCCATCGCCTTCCTCGAAAATCACGTCGGTGCGGAACTGCTGCACCGGACCACCCGGTCTATCCGGCTCAGTGAAGCAGGCGAGCGCTACGCGGCTGCATGCCGTCGTGTGCTGGCCGAGCTGGACGAAGCCGATCTGAGCGTGGCGGGCGAACGGGCATCGCCGCGCGGGACGCTTACGATCACCGCGCCGCCAGTGAGCGGCGAAGACATTCTTCGTCCCGTCGTCGATGCTTTCCTGGAAGCGTATCCGGACGTATCGGTCAACTTCATGCTGCTCGACCGCCATGCCAACCTGGTCGACGAGGGCATCGACATCGCTTTACGCGTGGGCGATCTGCAGGACTCTTCCATGGTCGCCACTCGCGTCGGTGGCAATGTGAAACGAGTCGTGGTGGCATCGCCGACGTATCTGGCATCCCGTCCGGCCATTCGCGAGCCCGGCGACCTGCTCCAGCACCGGATCATCACCACGACACATTTTGGCCACGATACCTGGGTGTTCCCACCGGCGCCGGGCAGCTCCGTGCCGCGCTCGATCCGCTTCAAGCCGCGACTCGTGGTGAACAGCGTGCGGGCCGCCATGGCCTCCGCCGTGGCCCACCACGGCGTGACGCGCCTGTACACCTACCACGTTGCCGACCGCGTCCAGGACGGGTCCCTTCGCCTGGTGCTCCGTCACGCCGAGTCGGCCGGGCTCCCCGTGCACCTGATCACACCGAACGGTCGGCTCGCCGTGCCCAAGGTGCGCAGCTTCGTCGACTTCGCCGTGCCGTTGCTGCGTGCCGAGTTCGCGCGCTTGATGGCCCAGGCCGACGCGCTCGGCGGCGAGTGACGCCGCTGCCGCCACTCAGCGCTGCGCGGCGGCCGCTTCCGTTAGCAGTCGCACATAGCCCTGTGGATCCTGCGAGCCGGAAAAGAACGGCTTGTCGTTCATGAAGTAGCTGGGCACGCTGGAAACGCCGGCCTTCTGCACGGCAGCCTCCCGCTCGCGTACCTCGCCTTGCAGCGACGTTGAACGATCTACGGCTTGCGCAGCCATGCCAACACTGCCGGCAAGCGTCTCGAGCACCCCGTGATCGCTCACGTCCCGTCCCTCGGTGAAGTACGCGGCGAACATCGACTCGACCAGGCGCGTCTGCAGCAAGGAACCGCCTTCCTTCCAGGCCAGGCGCAGCAGCGCGTGCGCGGCCAGCGTGTGCGACGTGCGGGTCTGCTTGTCGTAGTTGAAGACGGCACCGAGCGGACGGCCCGCGGCAACGGCGCGCGCGTCCATCGCCTGTGCGTTCTCCCAGCTGCCGAAGCGGACGCTGCGGAACGTACGGCGATCCATGCCATCCGGCGGCAGGTTCGGATTCAGTTCGAACGGAATCCACTCGAGTTCAACGTCGATGCCCTGCTCCGCAAGCATCGCGATGGCCTTGTCCAGGCTGCGCTTGCCAATGAAGCACCAGGGGCAGATCACATCGGCGACGACCTGGAGTTTGAGTACGGTGGTGTTCTGCACTTGCATGAGAGTGTTCCCGGTAATCACGTTGCGAGCAGACCTGCGCACCCGCGTTGCTCCGCGGGCGCGCAAGTCTGTGGTGAGAGATCAGCGACCGGCGTTCTGGCCACCGTCGACATAGAGCACTTCACCCGTGGCGAAGCCGGCGCCTTCCAGGTACAGCACCGCGTCGGTGATGTCGCTGATCTCGCCGATGCGCTTCATGGGATTGAAGGCGGCGAGGGTCGCGAAGGTTTCCGGCGAATGGATCGGGGTCTTGATGAAGCCGGGGGACACGGCGTTCACGCGAATACCCTTTTCGCCGTATTCCACAGCCAGCTCCTTCGTGACCGAGGTCAGGCCACCCTTGGTCAGGTTGGCCAGCGCCGTCGGGACACCGGCAATCGCCTGGTTGACGAAGGTGGTCGTGATGCTGACGACGTGACCACTTCCCTGCTTCTCCATCTGGGCGATGGCACGCTGGGTGATATGGAAGAAACCGGCCAGGTTGGTCGAGATCATCGCGGCGAAGTCGTCCGCCGTGTAGTCGGTGAACGGCTTGGCAATGAAGATGCCCGCGTTGTTCACCAGGGTGTCGATGCGGCCAAACTTTGCCAGTGCTTCACGCACGACACGCTCGGCGGTGGCCGCCTCGCCGATGTCGCCGGCAACAGCGAGCACGTCCGGATCGCTGCCCTGGACGATGGAACGCGACGTCGCGACAACGCGAAAACCCTTCGCGCGATAAGCCTTTACCAGGCCCTCGCCAATGCCCTGCGAACCGCCGGTAATGATGGCGACTTTCTGTTCGTTGCTCATGTCGATCTCCTCAAGGGTCCGACGATCGGTCGATCGCCGGCGGCTCCGATCGAGCCGATGGAACCCAAGTTGGGGACCGGGTGGAACATGCTGAATGGCTGGCCGAAGGCAGTGACTCTTCCGCCGGCCGCAACAATGCCCGCCGCTTTACTTACCCGGATCCGTTGCTCCGAGCTCGCCCGTGTAGTGGGCCAGCTGTGCCTCCACGTCCGGATTCTTCTGCAGGCCCTCCTTCATCAGCTGGCCGATCTTCACCTGTGCCTGCGGGCGCTGTACCGACGTGATGAAGGCTGCCCATCCCGCGCCGATTTCGTTGTCGGGCGGTAATGAGGGACCATTGACCAGCTGCTTGATGTCGGCAATGGCCTGCTTGTCGAATCTGGCGATGCGTCGCGCGAGCGCGTCCACAAAGCCGTCCAGTTCGGCGTCGGGCAGCGAGCGGTTGACGTAGCCGTAGCGCTCGGCGATGTCGCCGTTGATGTCGTCACCGGTGAGAAGAACTTCCAGCGCACGGCCGCGCCCCATCAAACGGGGTAGCCTCGCCATCGGGCCACCACCGGGTACCAGCGCGGCACCGACTTCCCATTGCGACAGGATTGCCTTTTCGCGACTGGCGAAACGCATGTCGCTGGCCAGTGACAACTCGCTTCCCACGCCTGTGGCGCGGCCACGAATCGAGACGATCGACACCACGGGAGCCCTGCTCAGCCGAACGAGCATGTCGGGCAGCGGAGGCAATCCCGTTGGCCCGGGCGGAAGGCCGGTGGTCTTCTCCAGTGCCGGTACGAAATCGTAGTGGGTCAGGAAGAACCCGGGAACGTCGCTGTCGAAGACCACGACACGAAGGTCCGGATCTTTCTCTATCGCCGTGATCACTTCATTCAACTGCGGAATGGTTTCCGGCCCGAAGATGTTGAACGGCGGATTGTGCAAGGTGACCCGCCAGTAGGCTGGCGAGACCTGCCGGACCTTGATCTCCTGTTTGACCGGCGCAGCGCCGTGGTCGGCGGCGGCGCCTTCCGCGGCGAAGGCCGCACCCGTGACGGCGACAAGCAGCATCGCTCCCGCAATGAGACATGTTTTCATGAGGCCACCTCGTTTTGCGTTTTCGTGTTACGCAACAGCACGTCTGCCGTGATCGCCAGATATAACTTGCAGCAGCTCAAAATTTATTGTCGCTTTACGCCATGGGGCTGGCCAATTGACAGATATGAATCGATCAGGACGGTGCGTATAACCGGAGAGGATTGCCAACGCTGGAGGACGATCGATGCGCTTACTCGCCGTTGTACCCATTGCGCTGTTAATTCTCGTTCCCCTTCCCGTTCATGCCGCATGGCACGCCGCGAATCCGGCAGCTGCGGAAGCCGTGAAGAACCCCCGGATCGCCGCTGTGCTCGACGCGACCACACGCATGGACAAGGCGATCCTGGCTCATGATGTTTCCGCGTTTGGTGACACCTTCACCGAAGACGCTGTCGTCAATAACCCCTTCAACACGATTGCGAGAAAGGCCGACGCTGTTAACAACCTGCGAACGCGAATGATCGACTACACGTCGCTGGACCGCTCGATTGAGTACGCAGCAACCAGGGGTGCCCACGATGTGGTCCTGATGGGCGAAGAAACGCTGACGCCTGTCGGAAAAGCACGCTTTGCCGGCAAGACCGTTCACCGGCGGACCACTGAGGTCTGGACTGACGAAAGTGGCCCATGGAAACTGGCGATCCGCCAGGCGACCATTTATTCCGCAGATTGACCGCCCGCGTTCTAGAATCCCCACATTCCCGAGGGAGATTCCAGTCGCATGACCGATCCGACCCTAGACGAGCTAGCCAGCGAAGAAGCGGCGCTGCAGTTCGACCGCTTCAGCCTCGATGACGCCTGGGCCATCGGCAACGCGTTGCGCGAAGGTGCGCTGGCCCGTTCGGGCGCCGTAGCCATCGAGATCGCCCTGCGCGACCGTCCGCTGTTCTACTCCACGACGCCGGGCGCCGATACATCCAACGGCAGCTGGATCCGCCGCAAGCGCAACACCGTGCTCGCGCTCGGCACGAGCACCCTCGTCGTCGGGATGAAGCTGGTTAAGGCAGGCCAGACCCTCGAAGAACGCTACGGACTGGCTCCCGGGGAGCATGCTTCCGATGGTGGCGGCTTTCCTCTGCGCCTGCGCTCACTCGGTGTCATCGGAGCGATCACCGTATCGGGCATGCCCTCGCTGGAGGATCACCGGCTGGTCACGGAAGTACTTCGCTCGTTCCTTCAGCGCTGATCGGCGCTGCCGCGGGCACGTGACTCATCACGTGCTCGGCGATGGCCGTGATGGTAAGGCTTGGGTTGACGCCGAGGTTGGCCGATACCACGGATCCGTCGCACACATAGAGGTTGCGATAACCATGGACGCGCCCACGACTGTCGCAGACGCCCGTGCCGGCATCCGGGCCCATCACGGCACCGCCCAGGCAATGGGCGGTCATTGGGATGTCGAGAAAGATCTCGGAAAGCGAAGTCATGGCTACCCCGCCCGTCGCTTGCGCAGCCTTCAAGGCAAAGGCGTTCGCGGCGGGAATGAACGTCGGAATCTTCGGTCCTTCGGTGACGAGGCGACGGCGAAACGGCCAGAACCAACGGCGCCCGAGTCGCATCGTAAGCTGCCCATCGAGCGTCTGCATGCAGAGCAGGATCATCGATTCACGTGCCCAGTGCTTCGTGCGCACGAGCCGGAACAAGGCGCGCGGCCGTGTCAGAAGCATGAGTAGCACCGTGAATAGCCAACTCGATCGACGGTGACGCCCCGTGGCCATCACCGTCGTCAACAGGCCCATCACGTCCGAGCCCGCCGGGTAGCGCGTGGCCTCGATATGCGTATGCGCGTCGATGTAGATGCCCGACCCGATGGCGACACCGCGCGAGAGATCTTCGGTGGAACCGGGAAAGCGAATACCAATCAGCGACTCGGCGTTGGTGCGTACGCCACGCCCGAGGGCAGGCGATATCGCAGGTAGCGCCCCGCTCTCGCGCAGACGGAACAGCAGGTCCTGCGTGCCTAGCGAGGATGCGGCAAACACCACGCCCTTGCAGCGCAGGCGTGCCAAAGCCCCACCCTTGCGTGTCGTGACGACGTAGCCACCGGAACCGTCCAACGCGTCGCCGATCGGGCGCACGTCGACCACGCGCGTCTGCTCGATGACGGTCACGCCGCGTTTCTCGGCGAGGTAGAGGTAGTTCAGGTCCAGCGTGTTCTTGGCCCTGTACCGGCAACCTACCATGCATCCGCCGCAACCAACGCAGGCATGCCGGTCAGGGCCTTCACCACCGAAGTACGGGTCGGCATAGGTCTTGCCCGGTGCCTCGTCCTCGTCGCCGAAGAAGACACCGACGTCCGTCGCATAGAAGCTGTCCCCGACACCAACGGACTGCGCCATGTCGCGCAGGCGGAAGTCCGCCGCCGCGAGTCGTTCGTTGGTTGTCACACCGAGCATGCGCCGCGCGGTGGCGTAGTGCGCCGGCATGATTCGCTCCCAATCTTCCAGGCCCGCCCAGGTGCCCTCGCGCCAGACACCCCGTGGCGGCTCAAGCAGGGTCTGTGCATAGGTGATGGAACCGCCGCCGACCGCGTTGCCATGTAGCACGACCACGTGGCGGAAGAAGCGCATGCCGAAGAAGCCGTGCATGCCGAGCGAAGGCGCCCACAACCATCGTGAAAGTCGCCAGTTGGTCGTCGGCAACGTTTCGGGTGTCCACCGCCTGCCCTGCTCGATCACCGCGACGCGGTAGCCCTTTTCAGCCAGTCGTAGCGCCGACACGCTCCCGCCGAAGCCGGAGCCGATGACGACGAAGTCAACATCGGGCTCAGGGCTTTGCATCAGGGGTGGACCGGCGAGCAGATTTCCACGAGGCAGCCATTGAGGTCACGCACATAGCCTACCCTCTGGCCCCAAGGCTTGGCTTCCACTGCTTTCACGGCGAGCGCTCCGGCGCCCACGGCTTGTTCATAGGCGGCCTCGGGCGATTCGGTGACCAGGCAGATCTCGATGCCGGCAGGCAGGTCGCGTGGACTGTTCGGGCGGATGGCGAGGCCATTCATCTCGGCCATGGTCTCGGCGGCAAAGCTGAGCGTTGTCTCGCCGGTGTCCATCTCGGCATACAGGCCACTGTCGTGGATGAAGCGTCGCTGCAAACCGAAGGCCGACTCGTAGAAAGCGACGGTCGCGGCGACATCGGAAACATAGATGAGGGTGTAGCCAAGGCGCATGAGGTCTCTCCCGTTGACAGACCAGAGCGTAGCCTTCGCTCCGAAGGTCGCCTTGAACAAATCGGCCAGTCAGTCGAAGGCCATACCTATGAGGACCAGAGGCGGCCGCGCGCCGGGCGTAAAGCCGCCATGCCGGCGGAACTCGCGGGTCATGTGTGCCTGGTCGCTGTAGCCTCCCTCGAGCGCGGCGTCGACCAGGCTGAGGGGGTGATCGTCGCGCGTGAGCAACCGCATCGTGCGCTGAAAGCGAAGCACCGATGAGTACGCCTTGAACGACAAGCCGAGCGAATGCGACAGATGGCGGCGGAGCGTACGCTCAGGCATGTCGACGGCGACGGCGACCTCTTCGAGGCCGAGCCGCCCACCGCCGACGTGAACGAGTTCTATCGCCCTCTGCACAGGCGACGGAAGCTCGCTCGCGGATGCCGCGCGCTGTCGCGCGACGCCACGAATCGTCACGGCGAGTGCGGCGGGAGTCGCTGCGACACGGAGCGATTGCGCATGGGCGCCGAGCACGTCGTCCACGTCGTTGTCGAAGATGCCACCGTCACGCAACGCCGCTGATTCGACACCGAGGCAGGCCCCTCCCCGTCCGGGCCGGAAACGGATGCCGAAAAAACGATCGCCGCGAGCCACCGGCACACCGGTCCAACGTTGCGCAGGGCCGACGATCAGTAGTCGAAGGTCCTCGACAGGGCAGTCATCTTCGCCGCGAAAGGCGACGATGAGATCCATACGGCCATCGGGCAGGACCACATGCACACCATCGGATGATGCCGTGAAGGTCCACTCGGCCTCGATGGCGTGTGGCGTCGCCGTCGATTCGGCATGTTCGTGATAGTCGGAGGGCCATGGCATAGCCCGGCGATTCTCGGCCATCCGGAGGCTTCGCGACAGTCACCAGACGGGCATGGTTGCGCGGGCACCTCTTCGGGACAGCGATGACGTGGGTGCCGCCGAGGTCAGGTGCCAACCTTCCTCGTCGGCCAGAACAACGTGGGTGCGATGTCGATGTCTGTCCAGCCGACGTGCACCGTCGTGCCGGTCGTCGGGAGCTGGAGGACATCGCGGTAAAACGCCAGGCAGGCGTCCACGTCGGTGGACGGCAAAGTCAGTCGGGTGATGCGCATGTGAGGCTGGCTCGGTTGGGGAACCCCATTGAACAACCTCAACCGAAGTTGAGGTCAAGCAAGAACGTACACGACTTGCGTACACATGCCGGGCGTAGCCTTGGGTGCATGACACACCGTGACGATCTGCAACGCATGCTCGACCGCCTTGCCACCGAGGTGCAGGCCGGTTTGCATGAAAATCCCGATCCGGATGCCTTCTGGCCGACGTTCGCGACGCAGTCGAACCTGGTGCTGGAGGCGGCGGGGCCGGAGCACTTCGACTGGGTGAGCTCGGAGGTGTCGTCGATTCTGATGCAACATGGGATTTCGGTGCCGGAGGCCTAGCGGCAGGCCCGGTGTTACTTCTGTGGGAGCCGCTTCAGCGGCGATCCCGCCGCAGCGGACCAGGTTGCCGCCCGCACCCATCGTCGATGAATCGGCTCCCACAAAAGCCCGTCCATGCCAGAAGTCACGGATTTACCTGCTTAGGACAATTTGCCAGACTCGGCCGATCGTCCCGACAACAAGGCTTCAGCATGCGACCGTCGCGCCCTGCCCTCTCTCACGTCAGGACCGCGTTGTCGGTCGGCGTCGCTTCCTTCTGTCTTGCCCTGCTTGCGGAGCCCGTCGCGGCCCAGGCCGTCCAGACGCCCGAACAGAAAGCACTCATCGCCAAGCGCATCGATCTGGAAAAGCAGCTCGAGGATGCGGCGGTCATCGACCGCAAGGTGATGGTGAAGATGCGCGACGGCAAGCGCATGGCCGCGGATGTCTATCGACCGAAGAATGCCAGCGGCAAGGTGCCGACGATCTTCGTGCGCACGCCTTACAACTTCAATTTCTGGGACGTGAAGAATGGCGCCCCGCGCGACATGACCCGCGAGCTCGCCGCCGTGAAGCACGGATACGCATACGTCGAAATGAACGAACGTGGCCACTACTTCTCTGAAGGCAACTACGACATCCTCGGCGCGCCGCTCAGCGACGGCGTGGATGCCGTGCGCTGGATGTCCACGCAGCCCTGGTCCAACGGCAAGGTCGGCACCACCGGCTGTTCGTCCACCGCCGAATGGCAGATGGCCGTCGTCGCGGAAAACGAGCCGGCGCTGGCCACGTTCAACGTGCAAGGCTTCGGCGCGGGTGTCGGCAAGGTCGGCCCCTACTACGAGCAAGGCAACTGGTATCGCGGCGGCGCCGTGCAGATGCTGTTCCAGGCGTGGATCTACGGCGAACAGAACCAGGTTCGACCGATGTTCCCGGCGAACACCTCGCAGGCCGACCTCATCCGCGTCTCCAAGGCCTTCGACCTCGATCCGCAGATGCCGCCGGTGGACTGGGACCAGGCATTCTGGCATCTGCCCGAGAACGACATCCTCAAGGCTGTCGACGGTCCCAAGGGCATCTTCGCCGATGCCATGGACGTGCCCACTGGCGGCAACATGATCGCGCGCGCGCCGAACAGCCCCGCCTGGCGCAAGGGCGGCCTGTGGCACGACAACATGAAGATCAACAAGCCGGGCCTGTGGTTCATGAGCTGGTTCGACGTGTCCGTTTCGCCGAATCTCGCCGCCTTCAACGAGGTGCGCGCGACGGCGCCGAAAGCCGTCGCGGACGAGCAGTACGCGATCATCGCGCCGGTGCTGCACTGCGCTTATACGCGCGCCACCGAACACACCATGATCGGCGACCTCGACGTCGGCGATGCCCGCTTCGATTACGAAGGCCTGGTGTTCGGCTGGTTCGACAAGTTCCTCAAGGGCGTGGACAGCCCCGTGGTCGATAAGCAGCCCAAGGTCATGTACTACGTGATGGGCGAGAACAAGTGGCGCAACTCGCCCACGTGGCCGCCGGCCGGTGCGATCACGCGCGACCTGTACTTCACCAGTGGCGGCAAGGCCAACACGCTCTACGGCGACGGCAAGCTCGTCGACGCGGCCGGTGGCACCGACCAGCCCGACAGCTTCATCTACGACCCGGCCAATCCGGTCACGACGCTGGGTGGCGGCGGCTGCTGCCAGGGCAACGCGGTGAAGTTCGGCTCGTTCGACCAGAACCCGCAGCTGGCTCGCAACGATATCCTGGTTTACGACTCCGAACCCTTCAAGGAAGGCACCGAAGTCAGCGGACCGATCACGGTCACGCTCTACGTTTCCTCCGATGCGAAGGACACGGATTTCACCTTCAAGGTGATGGACGTCCGTCCGGACGGCAAGGCATTCAACATCACCGAGAACATCCAGCGCATGCGTTACCGCGAGGGATACGACAAGCCGCCGGTGTGGATGAAGGACGGCGAGGTCTACAAGGTGACCTTCCAGCCGATCGACACCAGCATGTTCTTCTATCCCGGACACAAGCTCCGCGTGGCGATCTCCAGCAGCAACTTCCCGCGCTTCGACCGCAACCTCAATACCGGTGGCAACAACTACGACGAGGCCAAGGGCGTGATCGCGCATAACGCGGTGCACCACGATGCGGCGCATCCGTCGAAGATCACTTACACCATCGTGCCGCGTACGACGCCCTGACGGCGCGTCGTCGCGGGGCGGCATCAGGGACGGTCCGCTGCCGTACGACCTCCCGCTGCCGCGGGATCGCCGCTGAAGCGGCTCCCACACAAGACCTGCGCAGGTCTCATGTGGAAGCCGCTTCAGCGGCGAGCTCTTGCGTTATGTGGGAGCCGCTTCAGCGGCGAGCTCTTGCGTTATGTGGGAGCCGCTTCAGCGGCGATGGCGCGCCCGATCACCCCGCCCTGCAATCAGCCAACACCTTCCCCGAAGACGCCGTCACACACTGGCTGAACCCGCTCGGCAGGTGGTCGACGCGCAAGGCTTCGGTGACGGGCAACGAGAAAGCGCGAACCACGGCACCTTCGTTGAACACCGTGTAGTAACAGCGCCCGCTCCGGCTCGCCTTGCACTCGAACCACGCGCGCCCCATACGCACGTCGGTGAGGCTATCGAGCACCACTTTTCCGTTTTCTTGCGCCGTGGCCACGATGCTGCGGTTCTGCGCGTCGGTGCAACCGGCGAGGTTGAGGAAGCAGTAAATGATGGCTAACAAAGTGCGCATGGAAGTCTCCTTCGTCACATGGCGCGGAAAATGGCCATGAACGGCTGACTCACATTCAGGGTTTCGGGGCGGCCACGCAGGCGCAGGCAGCCTTTGCCGGTGTCGTCCCGCTCTACGGAAGCGACCTGGCGCAGGTTGACGATGGTGGAGCGATGGATCTGGCGGAACGTCTTCGGGTCGAGCTGGCGAAGCAGGTCGCGAATCGGACGACTCAGCAGCGCGTCGCCCTCCGCCGTGGCGACCACCGTGTACTTGTTGTCCGCGCGGAAGTAGATGACGTCCTCGACGAGGATCAGGCGAGTGGCCTTGCCGACGCCCGCGGTAATCCAGGTCAACGGCTCGTCGGGCATCTCGTCGAAGCGCTCGATCATGTCCTTGGCCAGATCGCCGGTGCGACGTGCGTGCCGGGCCGCATCGGCGAGCCGGCTGCGCAGCCGCGTCACGGTCTGCGCGAGGCGCTCGGCGACCACCGGCTTGAGCAGGTAGTCGATCGCACCGCGTTCGAAGGCATCGACGGCGTACTGGTCGTACGCGGTCACGAAGACCACCAGCGTGTGCGGGCTGGCATCCGCGGCCGCGGCCGCCACCTCCATGCCCGTCAGGCCCGGCATGCGAATGTCGAGAAAGGCGACATCCGGCTGGTGGGTGGCGATGGCTTCGAGCGCCTCGCCACCGTCCTCGCATACCGCCACGATCTCGAGCTCGGGCCAGGCCTTTGCCAGTTCACGCTGGAGGGCCGCGGAGAGCAGCTTCTCGTCTTCGGCAACGATGCACTTAGGCATGATCGCTCACTCCTTTGGCCGGCAACGTGATCGTCGCGGCGACTCCGTTGGGAAAGTTGTTGCCAATGGTGAAACTTGCCGTCGCGCCATAAGTCAGGCGCAGACGCTCGCGCAGGTTCTTCAGGCCGATGCCGGTGCCTGAGCCTTCGCTACGAAAACCCATGCCGTCGTCGGCCACGGTCAGCGACAGCGCCCCGCCTTCCACACGGCCGCGGATCCATACGCCGCCGCCACCGGGTTTCGGTTCGAGGCCATGCTTGATGGCGTTTTCCACCAGGGTCTGCAGCATCATCGAAGGCATCGGTAAGGCGGCGAGTTCGTCGGCTACCTCGGTGTGCACCGTGAGGCGCTCGCCCATGCGCAGCTTCATGATTTCCAGCCACGACGTGGAACGTTCGAGCTCCTGACCGAGGGTCGACAGCGAGCCATCGGTACGCGGCAGCGAGCGGCGCAGGTAGTCGATCAGGTGACCGAGCATGCGATCGGCGCGGGCCGGATCGGTGCGAACCAGTTCCTGTGCACTGGCCAGCGTGTTGTAGAGGAAGTGGGGCTCTACCTGTGCCTGCAGCAAGCCGAGCTGCGCTGCCGTCAGCGCTTTCTCCATCGCTGTCTGACGCACGTCGGCACGTTCACGATTGCGCCGCTCCGCCAGCCGCTGGGTCATGGCACGAACGAGGGTTTCGACATGCTCCAGGGACGCTCCACCATCCGGGTTGAACCAGTCCATCCAGGCACTGCTATCGGGCTCGCAGACGAACATGACGCTGCTCGAACCATCGGATGGCGTGATCGTGGCCGACACCCGCGTATTGCGGTCGAGGGTGGCGTGTTGCGGCATCCCGCGGCGCCGCGGGCTCTCACCGGGCAGGAAGCGAACCAGTGCACGTATCTGCAAGCCACCGCGAACGCCGCTGATGTCCTGCACGTTCGGTAGTTCACGGATCACGGCGTCGACGATGTCGAAGGCTTCGTCGGCGGCGTAAGGGACCTCGACGCGACGGCGCTGACGGTTGGACAAGGTCTCGGCGTCGACGCGCCCGGCGATGCTGCGTACACGGTACAGGTGGGTCACGCCCCGGCCCAGCGCCACGAGCAGGCCAATGAACCAGGCCAGCGTGACGAACCAGGGCAGATCGCCGTGGTGCCAGTCGAACATGCCGAACACCACCAGCAACATGCACCAGGCGGCGAACCATGCCACGAGGATACGACCGAGGAACTTGAGGCTTGCCATCGCATGGCTCCGATGCTGGATTGCCGGGGAGCATACGATGGCGTGCGGCCGTTCCTCGACGCGTTTCCGACGAAACGCCGGATTCGCCGACGAAACCCCTTCTGCGCCGCAGCATGACCTCGTCGCCCTGATAGGCCATGCTCGGGCGGTTGGCTCTAGCGGTGGGGACCGCGAGCCACATCAAAGACAAAGGGGTTAACGCATGGCCTTGTTGCTCGTCGTTTTCGCTGTCGTTGTTCTCGCGATCTATCTCGGTATCAACATGCTGCCGAAGAATCATCCCGCCAACTGGCTGCTCGGCATCGTCGGTGGCGCCTGCCTCGTCCTCGCCTGGTACGCCATTTTCAGACCGATGATGATTGCCACGGGCGGTTCCGACCCGTCACTGATCACACTCGGCCTGCATGCGGCCGGCATCGTCTCCTGCGTTCTTGGCATCGTCTGCCTGGGCGTGTGCGTGTGGCGCGACCCGGCACGCTTCTGGATGCTTTCGATCGTCTTCATCGGCGTGATCGGCGCCACCCAGGTCACCGCGCTCGGCTGAGCGCGGCGCCTCCTAGGGCTTGTAGGGATACCCGCTGGCCAGCAGGTCGGCGGTTCCCGCGGATACGTCGAGCACCGCACGGGCGCCGAACGGCAGGGTCCATTTGTCCTGGCCATGGCCGAACGCCAGGCCCCGCACGATGGGGATGCTGCAAGCGGCGGCAAATCGCTCCAACGCATGATCGATGTCGTAGCCGTTGTCGTACTCGCTCACGCGCTGTCCGCCCAGACCACCCAGGATGATGGCCCGCTGGCCGGCGAGCACGCCGCTCAGCTGGAGCTCGTAGAGCATCCGCTCGACGCGATACGCCTGTTCGCCGGTTTCCTCGAGGTAGAGGATGCCGTCGTCGATCACCGGCAGGTACGGTGTGCCGATGAGGCTGCATAGCGCCGAGAGATTGCCACCCCAGAGGGTGCCCTCGATGCGGAGATCCTCCTGCCCTTCCGGGCAAACCCAGGCGATGTCGGTGCGCGGTGACTGCAGGGTCTGCCAGAAATGCCGCCACGTGTTTTCACGCAGGTAGCCCGCGCCGAAATCCTGCACGAGCATGGGCCCGAACAGCGAACCGATGCGGCTGCGCGCATACAGTGCGCACTGGATCACGGTGAAGTCACCATGGCCGACCAGGACGCAGGAACGTTCCGAGAACCGGGCGGCGAGCCCCGCGTAGTCGAGGTGTTCAAGCAGCGCGATGGCGCCGTAGCCGCCGTGAATGGCCATGACCACGTCAGGAAGGGGCAGGTTGGGGTCGGCGAGCTGATTGATATCCGCCGCGCGCTCGGCGTCGCTTCCGGCAAAGCGCAGGTCCACGCGGTCCACGACGCTGGCGCCGAGAACGGTGTGGCCCGCGGCCTGCAGGCGTTCTATACCTCGTTGGCAGGCGGCGCGATCTGCTGCGTAACCAGAGGGAGCAATAAGACGTATCTCGAATCGTTTAGGCATGAGTGGCAGTGCGTGAATTGCACTACCAATACCTCTACGACCGCATGAAGGCAACCCGAAGTTGTGTGGACCGGCTTCACATGCGTCTGCTCGGTTGCTCGCCAATGCCATCCCCACGCGTGCTGAACCGGCTTCGCGCCGGCGTTGGGATCGTTACGGCACGATCCGTGTGCCGTGATGTTTACCAGCCTTCGAACTCTTCGGCCGCCGCGAGGTCGTCCGCAGGGGCATTGCGGATGAGCGTTTCACGCGGCTGCTCGCCGAACACGCTGCGATACTTTTCCGCGAAGCGCGAAAGGTCCCACATGCCGCAGCTGAGCGCGACGGACTTGACCGAACGCCGGCCGGCCTCCGCCGTGACCAGGCTGCGATGTGCGGTGCACAGGCGAAGCATGGCGAGGTACCGGTTCGGCGGAATGCCGAGCAGGTCGTCGAACGCATAACGCAGGCCACGCTCGCTGGCCCCCGCTGCCTGGCAGAGCTCCTGCGAATAGATATCGCGGCGAAGGTTGGCGCGCATGAAGCGCTCGGCGCGGCGCATCACCTGGTAATGTGCACGCCGTCCGCGCGATGCCACCGGCCGCTCTTCGGGCGACGAACCCAGGGCCACGCGGATGTGCTCGTCCAGAAGGTCTTCAACCGGACCGAATGCCATGTCCTCGGCGTCGTGCACGCGCTCGCGTATCTGCCGATAGGCACGCTTGAGATGCTCGGAGGTAACCGAGAACAAACGCAGCCGCTGAGCGGCCATGTCCACGTCGGCATGATCCGAAGCCATGAATCGCGAGCGGAAGCGCGCGTACGGAGCCACCACCAGGGTGAACTGCGTACCCCGTTCGAACATGAAATCGGTCGGCGTGCCGCGCAACAGCGTCACACCCATTTCCGATTCGACACTGACGCCCTGGCACCAGCTGCGTTCACCGGTCTCGTGCAGGTAGACGAGCATGCACGCGTCGTCCGGCACGGTGAGCGAACCTCGCACGTCGAAATCGATATGCCCGGTGAGATAGGTCACGCCGTCGTGTGGCGTGGACGCGATCGACGCGCGGGGCCGGGCCGGGCTGAGGGTCAGCAGATCGACCTCGCACATGCCGAGCGCCGCACCCAGGGTGACCAGATCGTAATCTTCCAGCCCCTGCACGTTGGAAGGGCGAGTCATGCGCCTACCTCCCCGCGGTTGGTTGTTCCTTGCATCGGCGAGACAGCGTCATTCGCATGACATGCGGTCCCAGCAACGCCCCATTCGTTGCCCATCCCTATCCGAACGCGAACCCTTCCCATATGTACCCCCGCAACATCCATCGGCAGGCGACGCCCGCACGCGACTAAACCTCCATCGGTCGACATGACCCCCTTTTCTCAAAGAGACAACGCCGACGCCATAACTAACGATGTAATGCAGCGAAAGCCAGCACTTTGTGAATATGCCGAATTTGCTTAGCGACTGTCGGAAGCGATTGATGAATTTGGTAAAAGTGCCGCTTGTGCGAGTCCAGAGACTACACCCAGAGAGGGGTCGCCGTGCACGACGCGAATGCCGGGGAAACTTGCGCCCACCCGATCACGGACCTGCGGCGAGCGGGAGGTGCCGCCGGTGAGAAAAACGCTCGCGGGAGGCTCACCGATATCCACCTGGGCCTGGTCGAGGAGGCGTCCCATGCGGTCGAGGAAGTCCTCGGACGCGGCATGGAAGTCGCCGGCAACGGCGTCGATCTTCAGACCTGCCTCGATAAAATCCAGCGAAGCCGAAGCGACATCGGACGCCGAAAGGTCGATCTTCATCCGCTCGGCGGACTGGTTCAGTCGGGTAGTCGCTCCGCTTCCCTGGAGGGCACGAAGGCGGGAACCAAAGGGCTCGTCCACCTGGCGATAGTCCTGTTTGCGGAATTCGCGCTGCTTGGGCAGGTTGTGCACGCTGGCCGCTTCGACGAAGTGGTGCACCGGCACGCCGCTCAGGTCTTTGCCGAACCGCGGCATGAAGCTGTGCAGGCTCACGCCCACATCCAGATCGGTGCCGCCACGCGGCAAACCCCAGCTGCGATGCATGACCGGCACCTCGCCGGCACCCAGTTCGGCGTAGGCGACGTCGGTGGTACCGCCGCCGATGTCGACGATGATCGCCCGCTGCCGTTCCGCCAGCGACTGGTGGTAGTGCATCGCCGCGGCGGCCGGCTCCTCGAGGAAGGAAACCTCGTCGAAACCGGCGATTCGTGCGGCTTCGCGCAGGATAGACAGGGCCTGCTCACCGCCCGCCGCGCCCATCGAGCTGCGGAATTCGACCGGGCGGCCGATGACCGCTTCGCGAACGGGCGTGCCGAACTGACGCGTCGCCACCAGGCGAACATGCTCGAGGATATGCGCCGCGATGCTCACGATGGTCTTGCGCACCCGCGGGTCGAGTTTGTAGCCGAACATCGACTTCGGCGATTCGATCAGGTTGCCGGTGCCTTCTTCGAGATAGGCATCCACGGCTTCCTCGCCGAACAGGGCGTCCTGGAAGCTGGCGACGGACGCCGAAGCCTCGCGCGTGCGCTCCTCCATCCACTGCCGGCGTACCACGCGAATGGCGTCGCGACGCAGGTCCATCTCACCGCGCGGGGTGCGGCCAGCCTGACGCTCGTCGGTGCGCGCGGAGCGCATGAAGGCGTCGACCTGGGCCTCCAGGACCGGGGTCAGCACGAAGTCGTCCACGTTGGGCACGACTTCGGGGAAAAACACCGCGGTGCGGAACTGGCTGGCGTCGCCGAAACGGACCAGCTCGAGCTGACCATCCACGACAGCCGCGGCGGCCGAGTAGCTGGTTCCGAAATCGATGCCGATACGCATGGGGAAGGTCTTCCGGGGACGGGATAACCGACCATTATGGGGCCGCGGCCGGCCGGGCGACAGGCCCGGCCTTACGGCTACACTCGGGATCCACCTTATCCACCCAAGGGGAATCTCCGCCGATGCGTCGCCTCGCTCTCGCCTGCCTGACCGCCCTGACCCTGGCGGCCTGCCAGTCCCACGACGAAGACAAGACGGCGGCCGCCGCGCCGCCCGCCCCTGCCAAGGCCGTCACCTCGCCGCCTCCACCGCTTCCGGCCGTGGCCAACGAGCAGCACACCTTCAGCCCGGAGATCACGCCCGATGACTTCGCGGCCCACCTGAGGGTTATCTCATCCGACGAGTACGACGGCCGCAAACCCGGCACGCTGGGCGAGCGCCTGACGACCAATTACATCATCGAGCAGTTCAAGCGGATGGGCCTGGAGCCGGGCAACAAGGGTGAATGGGTGCAGACCGTACCCGCCGTCTCGACCGCCCTGAACGACCAGTCCAACGTGAAGCTCGATGTCGCCGAGGGTGGTGGCCAGGAAGCGTTCGCCTTCGGCAGTGAGATGGTCGCAGGCACCCTGCAGGCCAGGGCCGACGTGGACCTCAAGGATTCGGACGTGGTTTTCGTGGGTTACGGCGTGAACGCCCCGGAAGCCCAGTGGAACGACTTCGACGGCGTGGACGTGAAGGGCAAGACCGTGATCGTCCTGGTCAACGACCCGGGCTGGAACGCGAACGATCCCAAGCTGTTCAAGGGTCGCGAGATGACCTACTACGGTCGCTGGACGTACAAATTCGAAGAAGCGGCCCGCCAGGGCGCCGCGGCCGCGTTCATCGTCCACCAGACCGAGCCCGCCGCCTACGGCTGGAACGTCGTGCAGAGCGGCTGGTCCACGCCGAAACTCGACCTGCCCGAAAGCGAGGACCCCTCGCCGCGCCTGCCCGTCGCCGGGTGGCTTACCCACGAAGCGGCGCAGCGTCTGTTCGCCAGGGCCGGCAAGAATTTCGACGACCTCGCGAAGCAGGCCGACGTGCGCGGCTTCAAGGCGGTGCCGCTGGATGCGAAGGCATCCATCCATTTGCAGAGCACGATCACGCATTCGCTGAGCAACAACGTCATCGGCATGGTGAAGGGCAGCGAGAAGCCCGATGAAGCCATCGTCTACACCGCGCACTGGGACCACCTCGGCCACGATCCTTCGCTGAAGGGTCACCCGATTTATAACGGTGCGGTCGACAACGGCACCGGCATTGCCGCCCTGCTGGAGATCGCCGGCAAGTTCGCCCAGGACAAGCCCAGGCGCACGGTGCTCTTCGCCGCGGTGACGATGGAGGAGTCAGGCCTGCTTGGTTCGGAATACTACGTCGCCCACCCGCCCTTCCCGCTCAACAAGACGGTCGCCGACATCAACATGGACGCCTTGCCGATCATCGGTGCGACGAAGGACATGGAAGTGGTCGGTCTCGGTCAGGGTGATCTCGAAGACATGTTCGCCGAGGTACTCAAGGCCGACGGTCGCGTCGTCAGCGGCGATGCCTCACCCGAGAAAGGCCACTATTTCCGCTCCGATCACTTCAACTTCGCCAAGGCCGGCGTGCCTGCGCTCGCCGCGAACGGTGGCATCGACATGGTGGTCGGTGGAAAGGCGGCCGGCGAAGCAGCCGCCGACGACTACGTAAAGAACCACTACCACCAGCCCACCGACGTCTACGACATGCGCTGGAACTTCGACGGCGTCACGCAGAACGTCAAGGCCTTCTACGCCCTCGGCGAAAAACTCGCCGACAGCGACGTCTGGCCCGTATGGAAAGACGGCAGCGAGTTCAAGGCCATCCGCGAGAAGTCCCTGGCTGCGACTGCGAAGAAGAAGAAATAGGTTCTTCGCACGCTTTCTGTGGGAGCCGCTTCAGCGGCGAAAGGCAGTCTGCCCGCAACCCCCATCGCCGGCATAGCCGGCTCCCGCAAGGAGCCGGCTACCTCAATAATTCACCTGCAACTGCACGCGAAGAAGCTGCCCATCGATACGACGATAAGGCGCCGTACTGACATCCGTACGGCGCATGTTCGCCCACGCCACCGCCAGTTCGACAGCATTCGACGGCTGCCATTCAACACCCGCTTCCAGCTCATCCACCTGCATCTTCGGCGCATTGGTGTCGAACTTCGCCGCCCCGCGATAGGTCTGCCACTTCGCGTACGGCATGAGTGAACCGTAGCCGCCGTCGAACTTGTACATCACCTGCGCGTAGCCGCCACGCAGCGATTGCGTGCGAATGGTCCTCCTCGCGACATCGAGCTCCGGGCCCTGCCCCACCGTCCACTCAGCCTGGAATCCGAACGGCTGCGGGTAATACACCACGTGTGCCGCAACGCGACGGTCCGTCGAGCCGGCGACGGGTGCGTCCACCGTCGGTGTAAACGTCGCGCCACCGATGCTCGCCGAGCCGGTCGTCACCTTGTAGCGCCCCGAGTACGCGTCCGCGCCGACTTCCAGATACTGCCCATTGGCGAACTTGAACGGATAGGAGAAGTGGATCACCGAGTGCAGCTGGTCGTTGCGGTCCGGGCGATTCGCACCCTGCCCGTTGTACACACCGACGCCGAACACACCGTAGTCGCCGGAGCCCTTCAGGCCCGACTTGACCAGGTAGGCGTAGCGCTCCTTGATTTCCTTCGGCGTCCAGTAGAAGAACACGCCGAGGTCGCGCTCGTCGCGCACGGCGGAATTGAGTGCATCGGCGCGATCGAGCGCGAGACGGTTCTGGCTGGACTGCAGGTCTTCCCAGCCGTAAGGAATCTTCGACTGACCTGCACGAATGCGATAGGTCTTGTCCTTGTCCAGCCAGAGGTCCGCATACGCGTCACGCAGCTGGGCGAAGTTGCCCGTGCTCGAGCCGGTGGGCGTGCTGGCGAAATCCGGCTGGATGTAAATCGACATCTTGTCGGTGACATCGCCACTGATCACGACGCGCGCACGACGAATGCCGAAACCCTGTTCGCGGCCGATGTAACGATCGCCCGGTGACTTGAGGTCCTTGGCGTCACCACCGACTTCCTGGTTGTAGCGCATCTGCAGGTAGCCACGAATACCGATCTTGTCGTACCAGGCCTTGCCGGCCGGCGCCGATGATGTCGCGGTTCCGGCGGACGTCGCGGCAGCATTTGCCGTCGCGGAAGCGCTCGCAGGCACCGTCGCACGGGCGGAGGCCGCCGTGGCGGTGGCCACGGGCGCCGGGGTCTCCGTGACCTGCGCGAACTTGCCCAGGCGCTGGCGGCCCGGCCCCGGTTCCGCAAATAGCTGCCGGGTGGTCGTATCAACGTAGAGCTCGATCGCTTCCTGCGGGGCGCCCTCGGCGGCCGCGGTACCGCACATCGTCCAGAAGGCGGCGGCCAGGGGGAATCGTTTCATGGGTGATTGGCTCCGAAAATACTCATAGAAAGTGTTGAGAAAAACCTCAAACGTCTGCGATAGTGAAGATTAATGACGCTAAACGTCGTTAACGCGCCCGATGGATGGGCACGTTATCGGTCACCCATTGCACTTCCATGACAGTGGCAAGCCGCGCCAGGCCGCGCAGGTTTCTGCGTTGCAACACTTCCGTCATGACCACGTCACAAGGGATAATTCGCAAAGACGCGCCCTCGCCAGGGGACCGGCTCGAACGCAGTTGGCGAGGCACTCTCACCCCAGCACCTCCCAGGCGGAACACACCATGTCTCTCGTTAGCTCGCGCCGTATGCCGCGACGTCTCGTTATTGCCCTGTCCATCGCCACGGCACTCACCGCTGGCTCGGCCATGGCCCAGGACGCCGCGCCCACTGCCCCGAAGGTCAAGACGGCCACGCTGGAGACGGTCACCGTCACTGCTGAAAAGCGCACGGAAGACCTGCAGAAGGTGCCCATCTCGATGACCGTGATCACGGCCGAGAAGCTCGAAGCGTTCGGCCAGTCCGGTGACGGTGTGCTCCAGCTCGCCGCCCGCGCGCCGAGCGTGTATGCCGAGACGTCGTATGGCCGCGAGTTCCCGCGCTTCTACATTCGCGGCCTCGGCAACAGCGACTTCGACCTCAACGCGTCGCAGCCGGTATCGATGGTTTACGACGACATCGTCCAGGAAAACCCCATCCTCAAGGGCTTCCCGCTGTTCGATCTGGAACAGGTGGAAGTGCTGCGCGGCCCGCAGGGCACCCTGTTCGGCCGTAACTCGCCTGCTGGCGTGATCAAGTTCGAATCGCGCAAACCGACGCAGGAAACCGAGGGCTACGCCCGCGTGTCTTACGGCTCGTACGGCACGGCCAATGCCGAAGCCGCGCTCGGCGGCAAGATCAGCTCCGACTGGTCCGGCCGCGTGTCCGCGATCGCCCAGCACCGTGATGGCTGGATCGACAACGATTACAAGGGCAAGAAGGACGACCTCGGCGGTTACAACGACCGTGCCGTCCGCCTGCAGGCGCTGTACAAGCATTCCGACGATTTCGACGCCCTGATCAACGTGCACGGCCGCCTGCTCGATGGTAGCGCCATGGTCAACCGCGCCAACGCGATCACCCTGGGCAGCGACCAGTTCGTGCAGGGCTTCGATCGCGACTCGGTTTCGCAGGACGGCAACAACAAGCAGCACCTGTTCACCTGGGGCAGCAACCTGCACCTGAACTGGCACTTCGGCGATCTCAACTTCACCTCGATCACCGGCCTCGAGCGCGCACAGACCTACAGCCTGGGCGACGTCGATGGTGGCTACGATGCTTCCGAGACACCGGCCCGCCCGAGCGATACCAACCGCGTCACGCCCTTCTATTCCGAGACCGCGGACGCCCTGCCGAAGGATCGCCAGATCAGCCAGGAGTTCCGTCTGTCCAATGACAGCGCCGAGCGCCTGAAGTGGCAGGTCGGTACGTATTACTTCGACGAAGACGTCGCGATCACGAACTACTCGTACGACACACTGAACAACCACGCCCTCAACGGCCTGGTCGACCAGAGCCAGCACACCAAGGCCTGGGCGCTGTTCGGCTCCACCGACTATCAGTTCACCGACGTGTTCGACGTCCGCGCGGGCGCCCGCTGGTCGCACGACAAGCGTGACTTCAGCGCGGAGCGCTTCATCGGCTTCACCGGCCCGGTGGGCCCGCTCACCTCCAAGCCGACCGACTCGCGCTGGAGCGGCGACCTCACCGGTACCTGGCAGCTGTCGAAGAATGCGAACGTGTACGCACGTGTCGCCAACGGTTTCCGCGCACCCAGCGTGCAGGGCCGGATCAACTTCTCCAACAGCATCTCGACGGCGAGACCGGAAACGGTCACCTCGTACGAAGTGGGCTTCAAGTCGACCACGGAAGACAACAAGCTCCGTTTCAACGCCGACGTCTACAAGTACAACATGCACAACCAGCAGCTGACGGCAGTCGGTGGTGCGAGCAACGTCACCGAGCTGATCAACGCGAAGAAGACCGAAGGCTACGGTGCCGAGTTCGATCTCGAGGCCTACCTGACGCCGCAGTTCTACATGACCGCCGGCGGCAGCTATAACCACACCGAGCTGAAAGACAAAAACCTGGCCATCGCGCCATGCGGTGGTGGCTGCACCGTGCTCGATCCGCTCAATGCCTCGGGCAATGCGCTGATCGACGGCAACACGCTGCCCAACGCGCCGCAGTGGATCGGCACCTGGACCGCGCGCTACGGCATCCCCTACGGCGAGAGCGGCGAGTTCTTCGTCTACACCGACTGGAACTACCGCAGCGAAGTGAACTTCTTCCTGTACGACTCCGAAGAGTTCAAGAGCAAGCCCTTCCTCGAAGGCGGCATTCGTGTCGGCTACAACTGGGACTTCGGCAAGCGCGAGATCGCCCTTTACGGTCGCAACATCACCGACAAGAAGGTGATCACCGGCGGTATCGACTTCAACAACCGCACGGCCTTCGTCAACGACCCGCGCATTATCGGCGTGGAGTTCCGCGCGGAGCTGTAAGGCTTTCGCGACATCGATCGGCCAACGGCCGGCCCTTTGCAGGGCCGGCCGTTTTCGTTTGGGGTCGCCAAACCCTGTAGGAGCCGATTCATCGGCGATCCCGCATCAGCGGGCAAGGTTCCCGCTAACTCCCATTCGCCGCTGAAGCGGCTCCCACAGGTCTGCGCAGGGCTCGCCTAAACCTTTCCGCCCAAAGCCGCATCAGAGCTAGTGCCACCGACGCACCCCACCAGCACAGCGCGGCACGGCATAGGCCATAAGTCATATGGAATTTCACGAAATTCCGGTTGACGACCGAAAATCTGGTGTTATAGTTCACTACAACACCGGTCACCCACACCACCACTGGAGTAGCACCATGAAAAACAACCTCAACCTCGCCGCCCTCGCCGCCGCCTTTGCCATCGCCACCGCTTCCCTGGCCGGCTTCCACAGCACCTCCACCACCGCCGCCCCGATCAGCGAGATCAACGGCACCCACGTCACCGACCTGGCCCCGATCGTTGTCTACGCCGACGCCGACGCCAACGTCGCCTCCCTGTAACCCCTGAAGACCTGCAGCAAAGTCATCGGAGTCGAATCATGAAAGCGCCGAACCTCATCGCACTCACCGCCTCTGTACTGATCGCCGGAACCAGCGTGTTCGCCCTGCGCTCCTTCGATGACCGCGCCGCTGCACTGGTCGCCGCACCCCATTTCGTCAACGGCGTCCGCGTCGTCGACCTGCCTGCTCTCGAAGTGCGGCCCACCGACGCCGATGTGCGCGAGGCAGCCCTGGCCAGCGAGGCCACCCTGGATTCGGCAGCTGCCGCCATCAAGCGCAGCGCGGAAGATCGCGCCGCTGCACTTATCGGCGCGCAGCTGGCCATGCCCTACTATTCGTTTGGTAATGCACTGCGCCGCACGGCCAAGGATTAATACATGTCCATCACCTGGAACGACAGCGTCCCGATCTACCGCCAACTCCGCGAACGCGTAGTGGCGATGATCCTGGACGGCGCCTTGAACGAAGGCGACCCGCTGCCGTCGGTACGCCAGGTCGCGGGGGATTTTCAAATCAACCCGCTGACCGTTTCCAAGGCGTATCAGGAGCTGGTCGACGAACAACTGGTTGAGAAACGGAGGGGTCTTGGCATGTTCGTTATCGATGGGGCGCGCGATGCGCTGCTCAAGAGTGAAAGGGAGCGCTTCCTGCGCGAAGAATGGCCGGCGCTGTTTGCCCGCCTCCAGCGCATGGGCCTAGACCTCAAGACTTTGATGCGTGAAGCCCAGGGCTCCACGGAGGATCCGTCATGACCGCGGTCGTTACCGCCACCGGCCTGAGCAAACGCTACAAGTCGTCGCAGGCTCTGGACGGCGCCAGCTTCCAGATCGGGTCGGGCCGCATCGTCGGCCTGATCGGCCCAAACGGTGCCGGCAAGACCACGGCACTGAAGGCCATCCTCGGCCTGACCACCTTCGAAGGCCAGCTCAACGTCCTCGGCCTGGATCCGCGCAAGGATCGCGACAAGCTGATGGAACAGGTCTGCTTCATCGCCGACGTGGCAGTCCTGCCACGCTGGATCCGGGTGAAGGACGCCGTCGACTTCGTCGCCAACACACACCCCCGCTTCGACCGTAGCAAGTGCGATGCCTTCCTGGCCCGCACGAAGCTGCAGCCGCAGCAGAAGGTGAAGCAGCTGTCCAAGGGCATGATCGTGCAGCTGCACCTGGCGCTGGTGATGTCGATCGACGCCCGCCTGCTGGTGCTGGACGAGCCCACGCTCGGCCTGGACATCCTCTATCGGAAGCAGTTCTACCAGAGCCTTCTGGAAGACTACTTCGACGAAGAGAAGACCATCCTGGTCACTACCCATCAGGTCGAAGAGATCGAACACATCCTCACCGACCTCATGTTCATCCGCGACGGCAAGATCGTGCTCGATACCGACATGGACAGCCTGGGCGAGCGTTTCGCCGAAGTGCTGGTCGGCGCCGAGTTCGCACACGCAGCCCGGGAACTGAAGCCGCTTGATGAGCGCCAGGTCTTCGGCAAGAGCATTTTCCTCTTCGACAACGTCAGCCGGCCCGAGCTGGAACGCCTGGGCGAGGTACGACGCCCGTCGATCGGCGACCTCTTCGTCGCCACCATGAAGGGCACCTACGCATGAAAACCTTCTACTGGCTGGTCAAGCGCGAGTTCTGGGAACACAAGGGTGGCTTCTTCTGGGCCCCGGTGGTCACCGGCATCGTCTTCCTCGTGCTCAACGGCATGGGCATCGTCCTTGGCGAAGTGTTCGGGCGGCGATTCGGCGGCCTGCAGTTCGGCGGCGGCAATGTCCACCTGCAGAGCGACATGAGCCTGGCGGATCTCCGAAACGCGGGAGCCGGCATCGACATCATGCTCTACGCCGTCGCCGCCATCATCCTGGGCGTCACCGCCATCGTGGTCTTCTTCTACTGCCTGGGTGCGCTCTACGACGACCGTCGCGACCGCAGCATCCTGTTCTGGAAATCGCTGCCGCTGTCGGATTCGTCCACCGTACTGTCCAAACTGGCGAGTGCCGCCCTCCTCGCTCCCGCCATCTCCATCGTCGTCGGCGTGATCGTGGGGCTGGTACTGGCAATGTTCCTGGCCGTTGTCGCCCTGGTTCATGGCATCAACCTCTGGACCCTGCTGATGGCGGCGCATCCGTTCCGCGTCGTGGGCACCCTGGTGCTGCTGATCCCACTGTATGCAATCTGGGCGCTGCCGACGCTGGGCTGGTTACTGCTCTGCTCGGCCTGGGCGAAGAGCAAGCCGTTCCTCTGGGCTATCGCCCTGCCAGTGGGCTCCGGCGTCATCGTCTCCTGGTTCGGCCTGATGGGTGTGCTCAACCTTTCGAGCGACTGGTACTGGAAGAACGTGGTCAGCCGCCTTCTTGGCAGCCTGATTCCGGGCAGCTGGGTCGGCAATGCCTCGCCGCTGGTCATTTCGGACCACTCCGATCCATCCGCGATGCTCAACAGCCTCGACCTGGCCTACCACTACAGTGCCCTTGCCAGTCCGTCGCTCTGGATCGGCGCCATCGCCGGCATCGCGATGATCGCCGGAGCCATCTGGTTCCGCCGCTGGCGGGATGAAAGCTGATAACGATGCAGCGACGGCCCCTTCGGGGGCCGTCTTGCTTTCAGGGGTTCCTGGTAGACAGAAAGACGGGCAAGGTCTAAAAACCAAGGCGACACGAGCTTGCGTCCACCGCAGGGGATCCTCGCCATGACGACCGAAGACGCCGCCCCAGCGGAGCCCATCGCGGAGAGCGAACGCAACGCACTGGCTGGACGCCGCGCCGCTGCTCGTATCGACCCCGCCGCGCCGCGCATAGGGCTCGCCTTGTCCGGCGGCGGCATTCGTAGTGCCACGTTCTGCCTTGGCGTACTTCGCGCCCTCGCCCGCAACAAGGTGCTGCATCGCTTCGATTACCTCTCCACCGTGTCGGGCGGCGGCTATATCGGCTCGGCCTTCGGACGGCTGTTCCACGAAGGCTCCGAGGGCGATCCCACAGCCGTAGAAGCGGGAATCGCCAACGACGGCTCACTGTTTCTCTGGTGGCTACGCAACAACGGTCGCTTCCTTGCGCCCGCGGGTGCTGCGGACCTGGTTCAGGCGCTGGCCAGCCAGCTACGCGGCTTTCTCGCCACCCAGGTGGAAACCGCGGTCCTGATCATGCTGTTCGCCTGTGCAATCACCCTGCCGCACCTCGCTTATTCGTTCGCCTATGCGGTCAGCGACGGTTTGCCCGTCTCCATGAGCCTCTGGTGGTACTGGGTGTTGCCCCTTCCTGCCGCGGGCGCGGTGACCATGTGCTATGCGTACTGGTTTCTCGGTAAGGAGACCGGCGGAGGCCTCGCCACGGCGATGCTCGCGACGGTCGTCGGCGTCTATCTCGCCGTGCAGGCCCATGCGACTCAACTCGCCTTCGATGGCGTTCTGCTATCGCTCGGCGCCATCGGCATGCTGCCCTCGCCCGTCGCCTGGATCTGTGCTCGCGTCAGTGGGCTTCGGCGCTCCGAGGAAACCAACCGCGTCCGCTATACCAAGGCACTGGCGTGGTGCCTGAAGGCCATGGCGGTGGTCTTCGCCTTTGGCGTACTCGATATGCTCAGCTGGACCACGCGCCTGTGGCTGCAGCAGCTCGGCGGCGACCTCGCCAGTGGTCATGTCGCCACGGGTGTCGGCATCACCACGGTGCTGATCGGCATTGCGCGTTTCATCCTGCCGATGCTGCAGACCGGCAGCAAGAACGGTATCGCGAAGCTGCCGTGGGGCATGCTGGCCAACATCCTCGGCCTGATCCTGGTCATGGCCCTGGCGCTGTTCTGGATGACCATTTTCCAGACCGTCATCTTCCCGAACGCCGGTGACGACCTTGAGGGACTCCTGCACAATGCCTACGCGCGCTGGGGCACGGTGGCCGCGATCAGCCTTGTCTACGTACTGCTCAACGGCCGGGCGCTGCAGCAGCTCAACCGCTCCTCGCTGCATTTCTACTATCGGTCCCGCATTGCGCGTGCCTATGTGTCGGTGGGCAACATCAAGGGATCCGCCACGACGTGCCCGCGCTTCCCCGATAGCCCTATGGTGGCGAACACGCGCACGCTCACCGAGGGAACGGCGAAGGTCACCTCACTCATGGACGGTGACGACACGCCCATGACGAACTACACACCGCACCGCTTCGGCGGGCCGATCCACCTCGTGAACTGTTGCATCAACCAGACCGTCGACGATCGCACGGGCACCTATAACGCGGATCGCAAAGGCATCAGCCTTACCGTCAGTTCGCTCGGCGTCGAAACCGGGACGCATGCCGTCGAGCCTCAATCGAACACCTTGCTGAGGTCGACGACGGTCGCCGAATGGATTGCGATCTCCGGCGCTGCCCTGGGTTCGGGCATGGGCTCGCTGACCCGGCCCGGGACCGCGGCGATGGCCTTCCTCAGCGGCCTGCGCCTGGGCTATTGGCAAGACAACCTGACCGTTGGCTACGTGAAAAAGCGCGGCCTCGTGCGCAAGTACTTCGCGATGCTGCGCGAGATGTTCGCCCGTTTTCCGGGCCTTGGCAGCCCTGACTGGTATTTGTCCGACGGTGGGCACTTCGACAACACGGGCGTCTACGCGCTGCTGAAACGGGAACTGTCGCTGATCGTGCTCGCCGACTGCGGTGCCGACCCGGACTATCGCTTCGCCGATGTCGAGAACCTGGTGCGCAAGGCGCGCATCGATTACGACGCGACCATTTCGTTCGTCGACCCTGCCGGTCTCGCCGCCCTGGCCGGGCCGCTGGCGACCCTGTTCGGCACGCCCGATTCGATTTCGAACGGGCCGGGCGAGGCGCACCTGCTGCTGGCGCGAATCGCGTACGCGAGTGGCGGCCACGGCACGCTGCTCATCGTGAAGCCGCGCACCACCATTGACATGCCGCTGGACGTCGCGGGATACGCGGACCGCGAGGAAACGTTTCCCCAGCAGAGCACGAGCAACCAGTTCTTCAGCGAAGAACAGTGGGAAAGCTATTGCGAGCTCGGCACGATCCTCGGTGCGCCGATCGATCCGTCCCTGCTCAACCACCTGCCTTCATGGGCGTGGAGCGCACCGGTGATCGGTGCCAATTCGGCGTTGCTGTCGCCGACGACCACGCCGCTGACGCGTACGCAGCGCATCGCCACCACGGTCGGCACATCCATCGGTATCGGCGCCCTCCTGACCGCCGTGCTCGCCGGCTGGCAGGCCTGGGACGCGCACAAGCAGCAAATGGTCGAAGTCCGCGCAGCCGGCATCGCGCAGGCAAAGGAAGTCAACGACCAGGTGAAGAAGGTGCTCGACGATCTCGATGCCGCCGAGCAGCAGTACTCGGCGTTCACGCCGAAGCTGGACGTGACGCTCAACGGGCTCATGCTCGAGATTGCCAATGTACCGCTGAGCGACGAACAGACGGCCAGCCTCCAGGACGTCGCCAACCTGCTATCGCCCATCTGCAACCGCACACCGGATGGCAACCTGCAGGACCAGTGCACGAAGGACCTGACGCGCTTTGCGGGAAGTAGCGTGGCTCCTGGCAGCTTCTGGGATGTCTCGATGAAGAATTACATGGGCTGGCGGGATCCGCAGGCCGTGGCCTTCGTCTCGGCAAGGACGCATGCCGAGACCACCAACGACATGGATCCAGGCGGGTCGGTGAACACCGGTGCAGGGCCCTCCCCCGCCCCTGCCGCAGTGAGCCCCCCGCCGCCACCGCCTGCATCCGTCGCCGTCGCCACGATTACGCCGGCATTGCCAGATGAGATGGGACCGCCTCCCGCGCCGCCACCGCCGATGCCTTCAAGGGCGGCGGCCGCGAAACCCGTGTCCCTTCCGGTCGATGTGACTCAGTTGCACAAGACGGCACTCGACGCCTGCAGCCAGAACGGCCAGTCCTTCATGCTCTACACGCAGATCTACGACGAAGCGCAGCGTGCCGACGTGTTGAAGAGCCTGACGCCCGTCCGCGAGCTGGGTATCAACGTGCCCGGCATCGAGAATGTCACCCAGACCGCCAAACGCAACGGACGCCATGCACCGTTCGAGTGGAAGACGCCTACCGTGCTCTACGCACCCGACGGCAAGGCCTGCGCCACCGCCCTGGTCAACTGGGCAAACGCAGCCATTCCCGCACTGGCACGTGCGCCAGCGCGGGCGATCGCCATGCCCCCGGGTGTGGGTACGGCCAACACGCTCGAACTGTGGATTCCGCGACCAAGGGCAAAGAACTAGACGCTATGCCGATCAGCCACCACCGCCACCGCCACCGTGGATGCCGCCCTTGGTCAGGGCGGCAGGATCGAGCAGCTTGGCCAGCTCGGCCTTCGACAGGCCGGTGGTTTCGAGTGCGACCTCCATGATCGGGCGCTTTTCCTTGTAAGCCTGCTTGGCCGTGGCGGCGCCCTTCTCGTAGCCGATGACCGGATTGAGTGCGGTCACGAGGATGGGGTTCTTGTCGAGCGCCTCGCGGATGTGTTCTTCGTTGACCTTGAAGCCGGCGATGGCCTTGTCGGCGAGCAGCACGCTCACGTTGGCGAGGATCTCGATCGACTGCAGCAGGTTGTACGCGATCACCGGCAGCATGACGTTGAGCTGGAAGTTACCCGACAGACCGCCGATCGCGATCGTCGCGTCATTACCGATGACCTGGGCGGCGACCATCGCGGCGGCTTCCGGAATGACCGGATTCACCTTGCCCGGCATGATCGACGAGCCCGGCTGCAGTGCAGGCAGTTCGATCTCACCCAGACCTGCCAGCGGGCCGGAATTCATCCAGCGCAGGTCATTGGCGATTTTCATCACGGCTACCGCGAGCGCACGAAGCTGGCCAGAAAGTTCGACCGGGGCGTCCTGGGCGGCCATGCCCGCGAAATAGTTCTCGGAGGACTCGAACTTCACGCCGGTGAGCTTCGACAGCTCGACGGCAACGGCCGGACCGAACTTCGGGTCGGCGTTGATGCCAGTGCCCACGGCGCTACCCCCTTGCGGCAGGCGACGGGTGCGCTTGAGGGTATCGGTGATGCGTTCCGAGGCGTCGGCAATCTGCGCCGACCAGCCGGAGAGTTCCTGGCCGAAGGTGATCGGCATCGCGTCCATCAGGTGGGTGCGGCCAGTCTTGACCACCTTCTTCAGTTCTTTGGCGCGTGTGTCGATCGTCTTGCGCAGGTGCTTGAGCGCCGGCAGCAACTTCTCGGTCGTCGCCAGCGTGGCGCTGACCAGGATCGCCGTGGGGATGACGTCGTTGGAGCTCTGGCCCGCATTGACATGATCGTTCGGGTGCACGGTCGCGCCGGCGGCCGCGGCCAGGTGCGCAATCACCTCATTGGCATTCATGTTGGAGCTCGTACCCGAACCGGTCTGGAAGACATCGATCGGGAAGTGCTCGTCGACGCCACCGGCGGCCACCTGCTCGGCGGCGGTCCGGATGGCCTTGGCCGAGACCTTGTCGAGGTGCCCGAGCTTGACGTTCGCCTCCGCTGCCGCCGACTTGATCAGGCCCAGCGCTCGGATGAACTCGCGTGGCATGGTCAAACCCGACACCGGGAAGTTATCCACCGCCCGCTGGGTCTGGGCGCCATACAGGGCTTTAGCGGGTACCTTCAACTCGCCCATGCTGTCGCGTTCGGTGCGGAACTTGCTCATGCGGGGATGCCTCGGTGGGAGATTCCCCTACAGTAAGGCCCCCTGATGCATTTTTGAACGTGCCGGCCCCCTATTCCCTGTGGGAGCCCTTGTGGGAGCCGCTTCAGCGGCGATCCCGCGGCAGCGGGGGGCAACCTGCGGCAAGCACCCATCGCCGGCATAGCCGGCTCCCACAGAAAGCCTCACGCCCGTCTCGCGGTATAATTAGCGGCTGCCCCACCTAGCCTCCAGGAACGCCCCATGTCCCACGCCACGCTGACCGCCCTCTCGCCGCTGGACGGCCGCTATGCCTCCAAGGTGGAGCCGCTGCGCCCGATCTTCAGCGAATTCGGCCTCATGCATCGCCGCGTGCACGTGGAGATCCACTGGCTGCTGGCCCTGGCCGCGCACCAGGGTATCGTCGAGCTGCCGGCCTTCCCTGCCGACGCCGTCACCCGCCTGCTCGCCATCGCCGACGAGTTCTCGATCGAAGACGGTGAGCGGATCAAGGCGATCGAAGCCACGACCAATCACGACGTCAAGGCGGTCGAGTACCTCATCAAGGAAAAGATCGGCAACGATCCTGCCCTCGCCCAGGCCAAGGAGTTCGTGCACTTCGCCTGCACCAGCGAAGACATCAACAACCTCGCCTACTCGTTGATGCTGCGCGACGCGCGCGAGTCGGTGCTGCTGCCGGCGCTGGACAAGGTCATCGCGATGCTGCGTGGCCTCGCGCACGAGCACGCCGGCCTCTCGCTGCTCGCACGCACGCACGGTCAGACTGCGTCGCCGACCACCATGGGCAAGGAAATCGCCAACGTCGTCGCGCGCCTCGAGCGCCAGCGCCGCCAGCTCGTCGCGATCGAGATCCCGGGCAAGATCAACGGTGCCGTCGGCAACTACAACGCACACGTTATCGCTTATCCCGCCGTGGACTGGCCGTCGCTCGCGTCGAACTTCGTCGATGGCCTCGGCCTCACCTTCAATCCGTACACCACGCAGATCGAACCGCACGACGGCATCGCCGAGTTTGCCGACGTGCTGCGCCGGATCAATATCATCCTGATCGACCTCGCGCGCGACATCTGGGGTTACATCTCGCTGGGCTACTTCCGCCAGGCACTGAAGGCCGGCGAAGTCGGTTCTTCGACCATGCCGCACAAGGTCAACCCGATCGACTTCGAGAACGCCGAAGGCAACTTCGGTCTCGCCAATGCCCTGCTCGGTCACTTCGCCGAGAAGCTGCCGATCAGCCGCTGGCAGCGCGACCTCACCGACTCCACGGTGCTCCGCGCGCTGGGCACGGCCTACGGCCACTCGCTGGTCGCGATTGAGTCGCTGCTCAAGGGCCTGGGCAAGCTCAACGTCAACGCCGACCGCGTCGCCGCGGATCTCGACGCCAGCTGGGAAGTCCTCGCCGAAGCCGTGCAGACGGTCATGCGCCGGTTCGGTCTGCCGGAGCCGTACGAGCAGCTCAAGGCACTTACCCGTGGCCAGGGCATCACGAAGGACTCGATGCGCGCGTTCATCGCCGGCCTCGACCTGCCGGCCGACGCGAAGCAGGCACTCGCCGAGCTGACGCCGGCGTCGTACATCGGTCTTGCGGACAAGCTCGCCAAGGCGATCTGATAGCGCGACGGCAATACTCGCAAAAAAAGGCGCCGCCGTTTGAGTGAGCGGTTGAGGCGCAGAGCCTTCGGTGACGTAGCGACGCAGAGCCTTCGGTGCCCACCCTCGCTGCTCAGACAGTCCTCCGCGTTCGGTCCGGAAGGCCGCTTCGCGGCCCATGTACCTATTTGGCCTGCGGCCGCTCACTTGTGCGGAACTCGCCTCGAGGGTGGGCACCGAAGACTCTCCCGAGCCCTGAGGTTCGCGTGGGTCGAGCCAAAGCGCGTGGCAGCATCGTCAGCCAGCACGCCGGCACAGGCGCGACGGACATGATCGGCAACTGCGTACCAGCAACCGCTTCCGCATCGCCCTGGTGTTGCGGGAGCGGCCACGCAACGGCTCTCCTCCCACTCCACCGTATCGTTGTGAGAGACCTTGGTGTCCACCCTCGAGGCGAGTTCCGCACAAGTGGAGCGGCCGTAGGCCAAATAGATACATGGGCCGCGAAGCGGCCTTCCACACCGAACGCGGAGGACTGTCTGAGCAGCGAGGGTGGGCATCAAGGTCTCCCCCGCGATGCGCCCAAGTGCACAGAGCGATGGCGGAGCCGAGCCCCGCGAGGCCGAAGGCGAGCCATGTGCGAGGTGCGAGGTGCGAGGTGCGAAAGAGTGCCCGCGCCCCGACAATCCACAATGAACCAAAATCAGGCATCAGTGATGGTCGTGATATTCACAACCATCGTCATGATGGTCACGGTCGTCGCAATGATGATTGGGACCATTGTTGTAGCGGTCCGGTCCACCATCGCGGTGATCGCGGATGATGCAACCGCTGAGTGAGGCAACGAACGAAAGAAGCATCGCGATGAAAAGCAGGCGTTTCATAGGTCACTCCGGGGATAGCGACGGCGAATTGCGTGGTTGCAACGTACGCGCAGCCGGATCAATGAGTGATGAATCTCTGCCCGCCCCAAGGGTCAACCCGGTCGCGGCCCCAACGCAGCTACAATGCCGCCCATGGCCATCCAGACCCCCACCCGCAAGACCCTCCCGATCGAAGTGCGCGGCAGCGCCAGCCAGCCGCTCGGCATGAGCGCGTCGCAGTTCCTGCGCGACTACTGGCAGAAGCGTCCGCTGCTCATCCGCAATGCCTTCCCGGACTTCCAGCCGCCGATCCAGCCCAACGACCTCGCCGGCCTCGCCTGCGAAGAGGGCGTGCTCGCGCGCCTCATCATCCATGACGAGAAACGCGATCGCTGGACCGTCAAGAGCGGCCCGTTCGAGGAAGCCGAATTCGGCAAGACGCCCAAGCGAGACTGGACCCTGCTGGTGCAGGACGTCGACAAGTGGGACACCGATGTCGCCGGCCTGCTCGGCCACTTTTCCTTCCTGCCGAGCTGGCGCGTGGACGACGTGATGATCTCCTATGCCGAGGACGGCGGCGGCGTCGGCGCGCATGTCGACCAGTACGACGTCTTCCTGCTCCAGGGCATCGGCCAGCGCCACTGGGCGATCAGCGACGACCCGGACGCCCCGCTGGACTTCCGCACCGACGTCGAACTGAAGCAGCTCAAGGAGTTCCTGCCCACTCACGAGTGGCTGCTCGAACCCGGCGACATGCTTTACCTGCCGCCCGGCGTGCCGCATGACGGCATTGCCCTCGGCGACTGCATGACCCTGTCGGTCGGCATGCGAGCGCCGTCGCAGGCGGAACTCACCGGCGACCTCGCGGATTTCCTCGCCGAGCGTATGCCCGACGAACTTCGCTACACCGATGCCGACCTCGTTCCCGCCAAGCGCGTGGGTGAAATCGACACCGCCGCATTGAACCGGCTGCGCCAGGCGCTGCCGTTCGCTGCGGCGCTCGACCGCGACCTGCTGGGCGACTGGTTCGGTCGCTTCATCACCCGCTATCGCAACGCCCAGGTGCCGGCCGCACCGCCGAAAGCCAGCACCGCCGCGGCACTCGACAAGGCGCTCGACGCCGGTGCCGCCCTGGTCCGCCACCCCTTCGCCCGCCTGGCCTGGGTACGCGGCAAGAAGGACGCGACGCTCTACGTGAGCGGCCATGCCTACCCCTGCCCCGTCGACCTGGCCGAACGGCTCTCGGCGGAGCGCGAGTTCCGGCTCGACGGCGCGGTGAACGCCGCCGGCCGCGAGGTCCTGCTGGCTCTGGTCAACGAGGGCCAGCTGGTGGTCCGTAAGGGTCGCCGCCGGTGACCGAAAAAGCGGACACGGTGCTGACCGTCGAGGACCGGGCCGGCCTCGAGGTGGCCCATGTTCGCCTGCTGTCCCAGGCCCGCTACCGCGCTGCGATATATCTGCCGCGCATGGAGATCGGGATCTTCGACAGTGAGGGGATCCTCACCGAACTGCGCCGGCTCGCCACCAGCGGACGGCCGGCCCAGATCCGCATCCTTACCCACGACGTCGAGCAGGCCCACCGCGAGGGGCACCGGCTGATCGCCCTCGCCCAGCGCCTGCCCACGGCCGTCTCCATCCGTATGCCCGTGGACGAATCGCACCTTGGCTATGCCTCGGCGTTCATCTGCGATACCACCGCTGGCTACCTGTTAAGGCCCGTGGCCAGCCGTTACGAGGCACGGGGCGATCTGGACGCCCCGGGTGAGACCTCTCGCCTCATGGCGTATTTCGACGAAGTCTGGGAGCGGGCCGAGCCGGCCTGGCAGATAAGACCACTCGGGATCTGAAAGGCATACGAAACGTGAATCCGGGTTGGCGCGGCGCAACACCACGGAGCTATACTTAACGGATTCTTATGCCGCGGCGCGTCCCCACGAGTCCAGCGGCAGCCCGTCCTTTTCGTGTGTGCCGGTGGTGACGTGAGCGCAAACCTGATCCGCGAGTTTTCCGAATCCTCCCAACTCGCCGGCGGCAACGCCGATTACGTAGAGCAAGTCTACGAAGCGTGGCTGGCCGATCCCGGCTCCGTTCCGGGTGAATGGGATACCTATTTCAAATCCTTCAAGGGTCGCGAGGCCGGTGATATCGCCCATTCCGGCGCGATCGCCCGCATCGAAGCCGCGCAGAAACAGCGCCGCACGGCTGCCCCGGCACCCGCCGCCGGCTCCGCTGACAACGCCTACGCGCAGAAACAGGCCGGCGTACTGCGCCTCGTCACGGCCTATCGCTCGCGCGGCCACATCGCGGCGCAGCTCGATCCGCTCGGCCTGACTATCCCGGATATCGAAACGCCCGACCTCGGCCTGGCCTTCCACGGCCTGTCCGACGCCGACCTCGGTACCGAGTTCGACGCCGGTACCTTCGCCGGTGGCGGCCAGCGCATGACGCTGCGCGATCTCCTCGCGAAGCTCAAGCACATCTATACCGGTACCGTCGGTGCCGAGTTCATGTACATCTCCGACTACGAGCAGCGCTCGTGGATCTACTCGCGCCTGGAAAAGGCCGCCGGTTCGCCGGGCCTGCAGAAGGCCGAGAAAGTCCGCGTGCTCGAAGCCCTCACTGCCGCCGAAGGCCTGGAGCGTTTCCTCCATACCAAGTACGTCGGCCAGAAGCGCTTCTCGCTCGAGGGCGGTGACAGCATGATCCCGATGGTCGACGACATCGTCCGCGCCGCCGGCGACAACGGCGTCAAGGAAGTGATCATCGGCATGGCCCATCGCGGCCGCCTCAACGTCCTGGTCAACATCCTCGGCAAGGCACCCTCGCAGCTCTTCAATGAGTTCGAAGGCAAGTTCGAGCACGACGACAGCCCGATGCACACGGGTGACGTGAAGTACCACCTCGGCTTCTCCGCCGACGTCAAGACGCCGAACGGTGGCGTGCACGTCGCGCTGGCGTTCAACCCGTCGCACCTGGAAATCGTCAACCCGGTGGTCGCCGGTTCCGTGCACGCGCGCCAGTCGCGCCGCCGCGACACCGCCCGCGAAAAGTCGATGGCCCTGCTGATCCACGGCGACGCCGCCTTCGCAGGCCAGGGCGTCAACATGGAGTTGATGCAGATGTCGCAGGCCCGTGGCTTCGCCATCGGCGGCACGCTGCACCTGGTGATCAACAACCAGGTCGGCTTCACCACGTCCAAGCGCGAAGACGCCCGCTCAACGCTGTACTGCACCGACCTCTCCAAGATGGTCAACGCGCCGGTCTTCCACGTGAACGGCGACGACCCGGAAGCGGTGATCCAGGTCACCCGCCTCGCTTACGAGTTCCGCAAGCAGTTCAAGAAGGACGTGGTCATCGACCTCGTCTGCTACCGCCGCCATGGCCATAACGAGGCCGATGAGCCGGCTGCGACCCAGCCGCTCATGTACCAGGTCATCCGCAAGCGTCCGACCACGCGCGACCTCTACGCGCAGACGCTGGTGAAGTCCTCGACCATCGGCGCGGACGACGGCCAGAAGATGCTCGACGATTACCGTGCCCGCCTCGAGAAGGGCGAGCCGCTGATCGCGATCGAACCGAATCCGACCCGCGACATCCCGGTCGACTGGAGCCGTTTCCAGAAGACCAGCCTGTCCATGGAAGTGAATACGGGCGTCCCGCGCGAGCAGCTGGTCAAGGTGCTCGACACGATCCTCACCCTCCCGCCGGATGTCACGCTGCATGCGCGCGTCGCCAAGATCTACGACGACCGCCGCAAGATGGCCGCCGGTGATCTTCCGGGTGACTGGGGCTTCGCCGAGAACCTCGCCTACGCCACGCTCATCGCCGAAGGCAACGACCTGCGCATCGTTGGCCAGGACGCCGGCCGCGGTACGTTCTTCCATCGCCACGCCGTGCTGCACGACCAGAACAGCGACAACACCTACCTGCCGCTGGGCCAGATTCGCGCCGACGCCCGCGTCGACGTCATCGACTCGCTCCTGTCCGAAGAAGCCGTCATGGCCTTCGAATACGGCGAAGCCACCACCTCGCCCGACCAGCTCACCATCTGGGAAGGCCAGTTCGGCGACTTCGCCAACGGCGCCCAGGTCGTGATCGACCAGTTCATCAGCTCCGGCGAAGCCAAGTGGGACCGCCTCTGCGGACTCACGCTACTTCTGCCGCACGGTCAGGAGGGCGCCGGTCCGGAGCACTCCTCCGCCCGTCTGGAGCGCTTCCTGCAACTGTGCGCGCTGGACAACATGCAGGTCTGCGTGCCGACCACGCCGGCGCAGGCGTTCCACATGATCCGTCGCCAGCAGGTGCGCCCGGTGCGCAAGCCGCTGATCGTGATGACGCCGAAGTCCCTGCTCCGCCACAAGCTGGCCGTCTCTTCGCTGGACGACCTCGCCAACGGCAAGTTCCAGCTGGTGATCGGCGAACACCGTGACCTGCCTGCCAAGAAGGTCAAGCGCGTCGTCCTGTGCTCGGGCAAGGTCTACTACGACCTGCTCGAAGACGCCGACAAGCGTGGCCTGACCGATGTCGCCATCGTGCGCGTCGAGCAGCTCTACCCGTTCCCGCGTCCGGAAGTCTCGGCCGAACTGGAAAAGTTCGCTTCCGCCAAGGAAGTGGTCTGGTGCCAGGAAGAACCGATGAACCAGGGCGCATGGTTCCAGATTCGTCACCACCTCCAGGCCTGCATCGGTTCGAAGCAGAGCCTGTCCTACGCAGGACGCTCGCGTTCGCCGTCGCCGGCTCCGGGCCATCTCAATACCTATATCGCCGAACAGACGGCGCTCGTCGAGCAAGCGCTCGTCGCGCCAGTCGGCACCGATCACGCAGCGGAGTAAGGCAAGCATGTCCATCGAAGTCAAAGTCCCGGTCCTGCCCGAGTCGGTCTCGGACGCGCTCATCGCCACCTGGCACAAGAAGGCCGGTGATGCGGTCAAGCGTGACGAGAACCTGCTGGACCTCGAGACCGACAAGGTCGTGCTCGAAGTGCCCTCGCCGGTCGACGGCGTGCTGAAGGAAATCCGGTTCGAGGAAGGCTCCACGGTGACCAGCAGCCAGGTCATCGCCGTGATCGAGGAAGGCGCCGCCGCTGCCACCCCGGCGCCGGCCGCTGCCGCTGCTGAAGCCCCTAAGGCCGAGAAGACCGAAGCCGCCGCCCCGAAGGGCGTCGACGAACTCTCCCCGGCCGGTCGCCGCGTCGCCGTCGAAGAGAACATCGACCCGTCCAAGGTCGCCGGCACCGGCCGCGACGGCCGCGTAACCAAGGAAGACCTGGTCAACGTCGGCAAGGGTGGCGCTGCCGCTCCGGCCGCCGCTCCAGCCGCCGCTCCGGCTCCGGCCGCCAAGCCGACCCCGGGCAGCCGTCCGGAAGAGCGCGTGGCCATGACGCGTATCCGTACGCGTATCGCCGAGCGCCTGATGCAATCGAAGAACTCGATCGCGATGCTCACCTCGTTCAACGAAGTGAACCTTGCCGAAGTGGTCAAGTTGCGCAAGGCGCTGGGCGAGCAGTTCGAGAAGGCCAACGGCGTCAAGCTCGGCTTCATGAGCTTCTTCGTCAAGGCGGCCACCGAAGCGCTCAAGCGCTACCCGGTCGTCAATGCCTCGGTGGACGGTTCGGACATCATCTATCACGGCTACCAGGACATCTCGATCGCCGTGTCGACCGAAAAGGGTCTGGTCACGCCGGTCCTGCGCGACGTGCAGGACATGTCCTTCGCCGACGTCGAGAAGGGCATCATGGGTTACGCCAAGAAGGCCCGTGACGGCAAGCTCGGCCTGGACGATCTCCAGGGCGGCACGTTCACCATCACCAACGGCGGCACCTTCGGTTCGCTGCTCTCCACCCCGATCGTGAATCCGCCGCAGAGCGCCATCCTCGGCATGCACACGATCAAGGAGCGCCCGATCGTCGAGAACGGCCAGGTCATCGCCGCGCCGATGATGTATATCGCCCTGTCGTACGACCACCGCATCATCGATGGCAAGGACGCCGTGCTCTTCCTGGTCGACATCAAGAACCAGCTGGAAAACCCGCAGCGGATGCTGCTCGGCCTGTAATGGTCGGCTAAACGTCAAATGTGAAGGCGGGAGTCGAAAGACTCCCGTTTTCATGTCCCCGACCCCATATTGGGCGGTAGCAGTTACCGCAGTGACATCCGGAGCAAACCTAATGAGCGACAAGTTCGACGTCATCGTCATCGGTGCGGGCCCCGCGGGCTATGTGGCCGCGATCCGCGCCGCGCAGCTGGGCCTCAAGACCGCCGTGGTCGACGCCTTCGTCGGCAAGGACGGCAAGGCCGCCCTCGGCGGTACCTGCCTCAACGTCGGTTGCATCCCGTCGAAGGCGCTGCTGGATTCGTCCAAGCAGTTCCACAACCTGACGCACAACTTCAAGGATCACGGCATCACCGCCGAGAATCCGCAGATCGACATTGCGACCTTCATCGGCCGCAAGGACAAGATCGTCAAGCAGTTCACCGGCGGCGTGACCATGCTGTTCAAGGCGAACAAGGTCACCTCGTTCTTCGGCAAGGGCAAGCTCCTCAAGGGCAACCAGGTCGAAGTCACCGGTAACGACGGCACGGTACAGACTATTTCCGCGACCAACGTCATCCTCGCGTCGGGCTCGGTGCCCATCGAGCTGCCGTTCGCGAAGTTCGACAACACGCATATCATCGACAACACCGGCGCGCTCGACCTCACCGCCGTGCCCAAGCGCATGGGCGTGATCGGCGCCGGCGTGATCGGCCTCGAGCTCGGCAGTGTGTGGAAGCGTCTGGGTTCGGACGTCACCGTGCTGGAAGCGCTGCCGAAGTTCCTCGCCGTGGCCGACCAGGACATCGCCAAGATGGCCGCCCGCGAGTTCGCCAAGCAGGGCCTGGATATCAAGGTCAATGCCAAGGTCACGGCCGCCGAGGTCAAGGGTGACGAAGTCCACGTCAGCTACACCGACAAGGACGGTGCCGCGCAGTCGCTGATTGTCGACAAGCTGCTGGTCGCCGTCGGCCGTCGCGCCTATACCGCCGGCCTGCTGGCCGACGACACGGGCGTGAAGCTCGACGAGCGCGGCCGCATCGTGGTCGACGAGCACAATCACACGGGCGTCGATGGCGTCTGGGCTATCGGTGACGCGGTGCGCGGCCCGATGCTTGCGCACAAGGGTTCCGAGGAAGGCGTCATGGTCGCCGAGCTCATCGCTGGCAAGCCGGGCCACATCAACCTCGACACCGTGCCCTGGGTCATCTACACCGAGCCGGAAATCGCCTGGGTCGGCAAGACCGAAGAGCAGCTCAAGGAAGAAGGCATCCCGTACAAGACCGGCGCCTTCCCGTTCGCTGCCAACGGCCGTGCCGTGGCGATGAACGAAGGCATCGGCCAGGTCAAGATGATTGCCCACGCCGAAACCGACCGTATCCTCGGCGTGCACATGGTCGGCCCGGTCGTCTCCGAGCTGATCCACGAGTGCGTCGTGGCGATGGAGTTCAAGGGTTCGTCGGAAGACCTCGCCCGCATCGTCCACGCGCATCCGGCCCTGTCGGAAGTGGTGCACGAGGCCGCCCTGTCGGTCGACAAGCGCGCCATCCACAAGGGCAACTGATCGCCTGTGTGACCGAAGCCCGCTCATGCCGTTAGCATGGGCGGGCTTTGTCGTTTCTGGGTGTGGTGTGGTTACCAGAAGGTGCTTTGTGTGGGAGCCGATTCATCGGTGATAGGCGCCTCGGCGTCACCGCTCCGTTGGCTTTTCGCCGATGAATCGGCTCCCACAACCGCGCATCTTCCGGTAAGCACACAGGAGACTCCTTATGCGTGACATCAAATCCCTTTGCGTCTACTGCGGCTCCAGCAGCGGCGCAAACCCGGAATACACCGAGGCCGCGAAAGCCTTCGGTACCCGCCTGGCGAAAGAAGGCATCGCCCTCGTTTACGGCGGCGGCAAGGTGGGCCTGATGGGCAGCGTGGCCGACGCGGTGCTCGCCGCCGGCGGTCGCGTCATCGGTGTCATCCCGCGTCAACTGGTCGAAAAGGAAGTCGCCCACACCGGCCTTTCCGAGCTGCAGGTGGTCGAGACCATGCATGAGCGCAAGACGCGCATGTACGAACTCTCCGATGCCTTCGTCGCCCTGCCCGGCGGCTTCGGCACCATGGACGAAATGTTCGAAATGCTCACCTGGGCGCAACTCGGCCTGCACAGCTACCCTTGTGCCTTCCTCGACGTTCGCGGTTTCTACGCGGGGCTTTCCGCCAGCATGGACCACATGGTCGCTGAGGGCTTCGTCAAGAAGAACCAGCGCGACCAGGTCTGGTTCGGCGCCAGCATCGACGCCTTGTTCGACTGGATGAAGCACTACGAGTCGTCATACACGCCAAAGTGGATCACCTCCGACGCCGTCTGATCCGCCAATCGGAGGCTCGAATACCGACCCAAAACCTTGTCAAAACAGGTTTTGGCCGTTCCACCATTGATACAAGCGCGCCGGCCGGTAGAATGAGCGCACGCCAGAGGCGCAACGCGCGACGTTTTTACGTCACCGCAGCATTCGAGACGGCCGCCTGGAAGGCGGACGTCACCAAGGACAACGCATCGGGCCTGGTCCCGGGGGAAAGTGAATGGCTCGTATCCTGATCGTCGATGATTCGCCGTCGCAGCTGCTGGGCATCAAGCGCATCGTTGAGAAACTGGGCCATGAGGCCATCACGGCCGAGGACGGTGCGCAGGGCGTGGAAGTCGCCAAGCGCGAACTCCCCGACCTTATCCTGATGGACGTGGTCATGCCGAACCTCAACGGATTCCAGGCCACGCGTACGATCAGCAAGGAAGAGACGACCAAGCACATCCCGATCATCCTGGTGACCACCAAGGACCAGGACACGGACAAGGTCTGGGGCCTGCGCCAGGGCGCCAAGGACTACGTGGTCAAGCCGATCAAGGAAGAAGAACTGGTCAAGGCGCTCAAGGAGCACCTGCCGGGGTGATGGAACCTGCCGGGCTGATGGAGGCGGCTTCGCCGCGGTGGTTCTGATTCGCCGATAAATCGGCTCCCACGGAGCACGCTACGTAGCCGGGCCCGCTTGGTGGGAGCCGATTCATCGGCGAATGAAAAGACAGCGGCGCAGCCGCCGCTACTACCCCTGCCGCGGATCGAACGCCGCAAACGCATCCTTGAATTCCGCGTACGCCGCCTGCTCCTCGTGGGTTTCAGGTACCGGCACGCGAATTTCCAACACGACGATCTGATCGCCCGGCTCCGAGCCCGGCAGGCCGCGCCCCTTCAGGCGTAGCTTGCGGCCCGACTGCGAGCCCGCGGGGATACGCAGGTCGACATGACCACCCAGCGTCGGGACCGGCACCGTGGCGCCCAGGGCGGCCTCCCAGGGTGTAATCGGCAATGTATGCGTCACCGTGCGGCCTTCCAGACGGAAGCGGGCATCGTCGCGGATGCCGATCTCGAGCAGGAGATCGCCCGAGGGACCACCGCCCATACCCGCGTGCCCCTGCCCGCCGAGGCGAATGGTCTGGCCTGGCGTGATGCCGGCCGGAATCTTCACCTCGAGCACGCGCTCGCTGCCCGAGGCGTCGTTAAGCACCACGCGCGTCTTGCCGCCGTTGAAGGCGGTCTGCAGGTCGGTCTCGATCTTCGCCTGGATGTCACGGCCGCGCCTAGCCTGCGACTGCTGCTGCCCCCGGCCACGGCTGCCGCCACCGAACAGGCTTTCGAAGAAGTCGCTGAAATCGCCGCCACCGCGGCCGCCCATGTCGCCGAAGTCGTAGCTTCCGCCGCCCTGGCCAAAGCCCGGAGGCGGCCGGAACTGCTCACCCTGGCGATAGCCGCCGGCGCGGAGCTGGTCGTAGGCCCGGCGCTTCTCAGGGTCCTTCAGCGCCTCGTTGGCCTCGTTGATCGCCTTGAACTTGTCCTCGGCGCCCGGCTCCTTGTTCTTGTCCGGATGGTACTTGCGGGCGAGCTTGCGGTACGCCGCCTTGATCTCGGCGTCGGTCGCTTCGGGCTTCACCCCAAGGGCTTCGTAATAATCCTTGAACTCCACAGGCTCTCCCGGGCTTGTGTCAAAAACAAAAAGCAGAATGCCCGCGGTGGCGCATGTCCACCGCGGGCCAGTTTACAAGCTTAGAGCGAATCAGCCCGCGGCGTTGATCTCAATACGCCGCGGCGCGCTCTGCGCCTTCTTCGGAATCGCAATTTCCAGCACACCGTGGGCGCCCGAGGCGGTGATGCCCTCGGCGTTGGCGCTTTCCGGCAGGGTGAAGCTGCGCTTGAAGGCGCCGGTGGCGCGCTCCACGCGGCTGAACTTGCCTTCGGTCTCGCTGGCAAACGCCTTGCGCTCACCCTTGATGCTGAGCACGTTCTTTTCCATCTCGATCTCGATGTCGGCGAGGTTCACGCCAGGCACATCGGCAAGAATCAGGAAACGGCCGTCCTCTTCACGAATGTCCACGTGCGGCGCCCAGGCGCTCTGCGTGGCGGTGACCGGCGCGGCGATCTCGTTGCCGAAGAGCTGTTCGAAGACGTTGCGGACGTCGCTGCCGAACACCGGCGCACGACGGAACGACACATGACGAAGCTGGTTCATCTGTTTGACTCCCAAGAAGTTTTTCGGCCATGTGGCCGTCTGGAAACAAACATATGACCGACCCGCCCGGATTCAAGTGCCGCTGCCCGCCGCAGCGGGTGGGCCCGACACAGCGTTCGCGCTAAGCTCGGTTATCTCTCCTCGCAAAGGAACTCCCCATGACCATCGCAGTTGGCGACACCCTTCCGGATCACACGCTTACCCAGTTCGGCGATGGCCTCGAGACGATCTCGAGCACCGACGTCCTCGGCAAGGGAAAGGTCGTCGTTTTCGCCGTGCCTGGCGCGTTTACGCCCACCTGCTCGAACAAGCACCTGCCCGGCTACATCCAGCACATGGAAGATTTCCGCGAGCGCGGCATCAAGGTTGCCTGCGTCTCGGTCAACGATGCCTTCGTCATGCATGCCTGGGGCATTTCGCAAGGCGTACCCGACGACCTGCTGATGCTGGGTGACGGCAATGCCACGTTCGCCAAGGCCCTTGGACTGGAACTGGACGGCACGAAAAACGGCATGGGCATCCGCGCGAAGCGTTTCGCCATCTATGCCGAAGACGGCGTGGTGAAGATCGTGCACGTGGAAGCGCCGGGCGAGTTCCGCGTGACCTCGGCCGAAGCGATGCTCGAGGCCATCGACGCCTGATCTTGGTTCCTTGCAGGAGCCGATTCATCGGCGATGGATGCTCGCGACAACATGGCCCGCTGGCGCGGGATCGCCGATGAATCGGCTCCCACAAAGCTCCCCCGCGCCCCATGCGACGACGCAAAAAAAACCCGCCTTTCGGCGGGTTTTTCGTTTTTACGCTTCGGTCGGCTCGTCACCGTCACCGGTGGGGCCGCTTTCGATCGGCGGCAGATCGGCAGCGACGTCACCGTCGATGACTTCGCCCTCACCTTCGATCTCCAGCTCTTCTTCGGCTTCCAGGCGAACCACGCCGATGAGCGTTTCGTCCTTCGGCAGCTTGATGAGCGTCACGCCCTGCGTATTACGGCTGAGCTGCGAGACTTCCGACACGCGCGTGCGGACCAGCGTGCCCTGGTCGGAGATCAGCATCAGCTGCTGCGTCTCGGTGACCTGGGTAGCCGCGACGAGGTTACCATTGCGGTCCGAGCACTGGATGGCGATGACGCCCTGTGTGCCACGGCCCTTCTTCGGGAACTCGTCGAGCGCGGTGCGCTTGCCGAAGCCGCGTGCCGTCGCGGTGAGAATGTTGCCATCACCCGCGGCCACGATCAGCGAGACCACTTCCGCATCTTCAGCCAGGCGCATGCCGCGCACACCGGTGGCGGTACGACCCATCGAGCGGACCGTACCTTCGTCGAAGCGCACCGACTTGCCGTTGGAGGCGAACAGCAGCACGTCGCTCTCACCGCCGGTCATCGCGACATCGACCAGGGCATCGCCCTCGTCGAGGTTGATGGCGGCCTTGCCCTTCTGCAGCTGGAACGCGAACTCCGTCAGCGGCGTCTTCTTTACCGTGCCCTTGCGGGTGGCGAAGAACACGAAACAAGTCGGATCGTATTCGCGCACCGGCAGCAGGGCCTGCACTTTCTCACCCTCACCCAGCGGCAGCAGGTTCACGATCGGCTTGCCACGCGCACCCGGGCCGGCTTCCGGCATCTGGTACACCTTGAGCCAGTAGACGCGGCCGGTGCTGGTGAAGGTCAACAGCGTGTCATGGGTGTTGACCACCCAAAGCTGCTGCACGACGTCTTCGTCCTTCAGGGCCGAGGCCGAGCGACCCTTGCCGCCACGCTTCTGCGCGCGATAGAGGCTGGCCGGCTGGCGCTTGATGTACCCGGTGTGCGAGAGCGTCACCACCACGTCTTCCGGCGCGATGAGGTCGAGCACGTTCAGGTCTTCCTGCGAGTGCTGGATCTCGGTGCGACGGTCGTCGCCGTAGTCGGTGCGGATCTGCTCGAGCTCTTCGCGGATGACTTCGAGCAGGCGCGACGGGTTCTCGAGGATTTCGATGAGCGCGCGGATCGTGTTGAGGATCTCGCGGTATTCGTCCGAGAGCTTTTCCTGCTCAAGGCCGGTGAGGCGATGCAGACGCATCTGCAGGATTTCGGTGGCCTGGGCTTCGGACAGCTGGTAGCCGTTCTCGTTCAGGCCATCACGTGGATCCATGTCTTCCGGACGCGATGATTCGGCACCCGTGGCGGCGAGCAGCGCCTTGACCAGGCCCGGCTCCCAGCGACGGGCGACCATACGCTCGCGCGCCTCGGACGACGACGCGGAGGTACGGATCAGCTCGATCATCTCTTCGATGTTGGCGAGCGCGACCGTGAGGCCTTCGAGGATGTGCGCGCGCTGGCGTGCCTTGCGCAACTCGAAGATGGTGCGGCGCGTGACGACTTCGCGGCGATGGCGAATGAAGGCCTCGAGGATATCCTTGAGGTTCATCAGCTTGGGCTGGCCGTCGAGCAGGGCCACCATGTTGATGCCGAAAGTCACCTGCAACTGGGTCTGCTGGAACAGGTTGTTCAGCACGACGTCGCCCATGGAATCGCGGCGAATCTCGATGACCACGCGCATGCCGTCCTTGTCGGACTCATCGCGCAGTTCGCTGATGCCCTCGAGCTTCTTTTCCTTGACCAGCTCGGCGATCTTCTCGATCAGGCGAGCCTTGTTCACCTGGTACGGCAGCTCGTGGACGAGGATCGTCTCGCGGCCGTTGGCCTCGGTTTCGATCGACGTGCGCGCACGCACGAGGATGCGGCCGCGACCGGTGCGGTATGCCTCGACGATGCCGGAGGAGCCGTTGATGATGCCGGCGGTCGGGAAGTCCGGGCCGGGAATGAAGGTCATCAGCTCATCGACGCCGAGCGAGGGATCCTCGATCAGGCCGAGCACGGCGTTGATGACTTCAGTCATGTTATGCGGCGGGATGTTCGTCGCCATGCCGACCGCGATACCTGCCGAACCGTTGACGAGCAGGTTCGGCACGCGGGTCGGAAGGACCAGCGGCTCGTGTTCGCTTTCGTCGTAGTTCGGCCCGAAATCGACGGTTTCCTTGTCGATATCGGCCATCAGCTCGTGCGTGAGGCGCGCCATGCGCACCTCGGTGTATCGCATGGCCGCGGCGTTGTCGCCATCGACCGAACCGAAGTTGCCCTGGCCGTCGACGAGCATGTAGCGCAGCGAGAACGGCTGCGCCATGCGAACGATCGTGTCGTAAACCGACGCGTCGCCGTGCGGATGGTATTTACCGATCACGTCACCGACCACGCGGGCCGATTTCTTGTACGGCTTGTTCCAGGCGTTGCTCAGCTCGTTCATGGCGAACAGTACGCGTCGATGTACCGGCTTGAGGCCGTCGCGTACGTCGGGCAGTGCGCGCCCGACGATGACGCTCATCGCGTAGTCGAGATAGCTCTGGCGCATCTCGTCTTCGATGTTGACGCGGATGACTTCTTTGGCGAGTTCTGCCATCAATCGGCTTCCTGGATATCCATCAATAGGCCCCCGCCGGCCGCGCGATTCGCGGTATCGCGACGCGGCCGACCCAACCCGTCAATAGTAGCACAACGGGCGTTGAAAAGATAGCTAAAAGTCGTTTTAAATCAATGACTTACGCAGGTGTCTTGGTGGCACCGAAAAGCAGTGTCCTGGCAAACAGGAAATTCGCCACGGAACCACCCACCGAGCCTGCCGCCACAGCCACCGCGGGCCAGGCACGAAGCGCGGGGAACGCCTCGAAAACGAGGATGTAGATGCCGTTGTTTATCACCGCGCCGACCGCCATCAGGCCCATCCAGCGAATCCATTCGGCGCCCTGGCTCCGGCCAGAATCCCGTTGCGCGAATGTGTGGTTACGGTTCCACCACCAGGTGACCGTCGCGGCGCTGAGGAACGAAACGACGCGCGCGGTGTACACGTTCCACCCGGCCATGCGTACCAGTCCCTGGGCGATGCCTGCATCCACGATGAAACCCAGCAGGCCACCCACCGCGAAAAGCACGACTTCGCGGCGCAGACGACTCACGGGAACAGGATCCGCATCTGTTCTTCGTCGGGCTTGAGGATCACGCCGCGCTCGGTGACGATCGCGTCGATCAGTTCTGCCGGCGTCACGTCGAAGACCGGATTCCAGGCGTCGGCGCCTTCGATCACCGTGCGCGTACCGGCCACCGAGAGCAGCTCGGCGGCATCACGCAGCTCGATCTCGATGTCCTCACCGGTGGCGGTCGCCATGTCGACCGTGGTCGACGGTGCCACCACCATGAACTTCACGCCATGGTGGCGCGCCGCGATGGCGAGCTGATAGGTGCCAATCTTGTTAGCGGTGTCGCCGTTGGCGGCGATGCGATCCGCACCGACGATCACCCACTTCACCTTGCCGTCCTTCATCAGGTGCGACGCCGCGGAATCCGCGATGAGTTTGGACGGAATACCGTCACGCACGAGCTCCCACATGGTGAGGCGCGCGCCCTGCTGCCAGGGACGGGTCTCACCGGCATAGACCTGCTCGATGTTGCCCATGGCGACGCCGGCGCGGATCACGCCAAGGGCAGTGCCATAGCCCGCGGTGGCGAGCGAACCGGTATTGCAGTGGGTGAGCACGTGCGAGCCCGCTTCGATCAGCGAGGCACCGAGTTCACCCATGTGACGATTCGCGGCCAGGTCTTCATCCTGGATGGCCTGCGCTTCCATCTCTAGAGCGGCGGCGTCGACACCTTCCAGCACACGCCGGTTCATGCGATCCAGCGCCCACATCAGATTCACCGCCGTCGGTCGCGCGGCGCGCAAGGTAGCCATGGCGGTGACGAGGTTTTCGCCTGTCTGTGCGGCTAACACGACGCCCCAGGCCGCGGCGATGCCGATCGCCGGCGCACCGCGTACGGCGAGCTCACGAATGGCGCGGGTCACGTCACCCGAATTCCGGCTGTCGAACCAGATTTCTTCCGCCGGCAGGCGACGCTGGTCGAGAAGGCGAAGGCGATCGCCCTGCCACTGCACGGCGCGAATGGAGTCGTGGGAGTCGTTCGTAGTCATGCCGCCATTATCGCATCTGTAGAAGCCGATTCATCTGTAGAAGCCGATTCATCTGTGGGAGCCGATTCATCGGCGATGCTCTTCCAGCTCCCCATCCACCTGATTAACAAAAACCAGCACCCCGATCACCGCCATGTAAAACCGGAACGCCCCTTCCTGACCGTTCCACACCTTCGATTGCCACATGGCGAACCACTCGCCGCCGACCACCATGAAGCCGAAGAACCAGACGACGAAGCCGAGGCCGCAGCCTGCCACGACCCAGCGTTTAGCCGCCTGGAAATCGGACGCCCGCTGCCGGCGCGCGCGCCACAGGACGACACCGCCCCACAGGAGCAAAACACCGGTCGCCGCCTCACCCGCGATGATCAGCACGTAACCGACGTGCCACATCCATGGCCGGGTGATCGCACGATCCAGCAGCGCGTTCTCCGGGAACGTCGTATCCATCGACAGCACATGCTGCACGAAGGCGAAGTTGGAGCCGTAGTCGACGAGGTTGTCGTACGCGACCACGAGCGCAAAAGCGGCCAGGGTCAGCGAGAGGAGGATCTTGGTCACGCGCGCGGTCATGCGAAGCACTCCATGCCTGGGAACCGACTAGCGTTTGGCCAGCCAGTCGTGAATCGCCGGCGGCACCTGGGCCTGCGCCCTGCCGGAGACGTAAATACCGATATGCCCGCCCTTGAACGCCAGGGCGGTGTAATCCTTGCTGCCAATAGCGCCAGCCATCGGCGTGGACGCCGCCGGCGGCACCAGATGATCCTGCTCAGCGTAGATGTTCAGCACCGGCTGGGTGATCTTCTTCAGGTCGATCACCTTGCCACCGATGCGTGCCTCACCCTTGATCAACTGGTTCTTCTGGAAGAAATCGCGCGCGAATTCGCGGAAGGCTTCACCGGCCTGATCGGGCGAATCGAAGATCCACTTCTCCATGCGAAGGAAGTTTTCCACTTCCTTCGGGTTGTCGAGGATGTCCACGAGGCCGACGTACTTCTGCTGGTTCAGGCGAACCGGCTTGAGCGTGAGGTAGGCGAAATTCATCACGTCCGCCGGCACGTTGCCGTACGTGTCGACAAACAGGTCGATGTCGATGTTGCGGGCCCAGTGCGACAGCATGTTATCGGGTGTGTGGAAGTCTACCGGCGTCACCATGGTGACCAGGTTGCGCACCTTTTCCGGGTGCAGCGTGGCGTAGCAGAGCGAGAATACGCCGCCCTGGCAGATGCCAAGCAGGTTGAGTGATTCAAGCGCGTGACGCTGCCGGATCACATCGATGCAACGATCCAGGTAGCCGTCGATGTAATCCTCGAGGGTCAACCAGCGGTCGGCGCCATCGGGATATCCCCAGTCGATGAGATACACATCCTCGCCCTGGGCGAGCAGGTTGCGCACCATCGATCGATCTTCCTGGAGGTCCACCATCCACGGTGTGTTGACCAACGCGTAGCAGATCAACAGGGGCGTTTTCGCCGTCGGCTTCTTCGCGCCCTTGAAGTGCCAGAGGGTGAGCTTGTCTTCGGTATACACGGCCTCGCGCGGCGTCGTGCCGAGTTCGATCGGGCCGACGTGCTTCAGCGTTTCCATGCCCGCTTCGAGCTTGCGACGGAACGCTTCGACTTCCGCACGCGCACTCTCCGGATCGAACGAAAACGGGTTGCCGCTCATCGCGCCCTACCCTTCTTCACGGCCGACTTCGCGCCCCGCAACGCAGCCACCTCGGCACGCAGAGACTCCACTTCCGCCACCAGCCCATGCATCTGCCGTAACTCACGACGCATCGCCTGCAAACGCTCACCAAGGCTATCGACCTCGGTACGCGTCGGCATGCCAGCCTGCCGTGTGAGGCGCTCCACCTGCTTCTGCTGCAACACCTTCAGGCGCATCTGCGCATTCACGAGCGCGGCGTAGACCTCGCGGAATTCGCCGGACAGCGCGGCCTCGCCGTAATTCTCTTCGGCAAGATTCACCCAGCGGTCGTAGACCGAGCGCATGGATTCGGCATCCGTCGGTGCTGACTGCTCGCGAAGGGCGGCACCGGCACGCTCGTTAACGCCCTGCAGCAGGGTCTGGAAACGTGCGTAGTGTTCGACGTAATCGATCCAGGCACGGAACAGGGCCTGTTGCTCTTCCTGTTGCTCGCGCGTGAGGCCGAAGGCCGGCATGGACAGCGCCTCGCGCGCCATTTTGGCCCACTCGTCGAAACGTTCGGTACCCGGCTGCGGCATCTCGGCACCGGCCGGGGCGCCGTAGCCAAAAGGCGCCGCGCCCGGTGGCGGCCCGTAACCGAACGGAGTGGCTCCCGGCCCACCAAAGGGCGGCACACCGCCCATGGCAAAGGGGACGGCACCGGGCTCGCCGGCAGCCATCGAGCGCATCCAGTCGCCATACCCGGTCAGGCCGCTGAACATCCGTCCCATGATGTCGGCGGACGGCGAAGCGGTCGACGACTGACTGGCGGGATCGAACTGGCGCGACCATGTTTCCAGGCCAGCTCGCACAAAGGCCTGGTATTGGTCGATGAAGTCGGTGGATTTGTCTGCCATGCGGGTATGGTACGGCACGAAACGAGCGGACGCGCCGGTTCGTCAGGGTGTGATCGTGAAGACGGCTTGCTGGCTGGCCCTGGAGCTACCCCCCACCCACACGGTGTACTGGGTCGGCTCGACAACCTCGACGCTTTTCGCGTTCCAGAACGACAATTCCGAAAAGCCCAGCCGGAACGTGACCTGCCTGGACTCCCCGGGCTGCAGCTCGACACGCTGGAAGCCCTTCAGGCTGCGTATCGGCTGTTCGATGCTGGCACCGAGGTTGCGCACGTAAAGCTGCACGACTTCGGTGCCCGCACGCTGGCCCGTGTTCGTCACGGTGGCGGACACGGTGACCACATCGTTAGCGCCCGTACTCTTCGCTTCCGCCAACGGTACGTTGGCGCGTGACACCTGGACGTCTGAATAGCCGAAGGTGGTGTAGGACAGGCCGTGGCCGAAGGCGTAGAGCGCATCGTTGGGCACATCGATATAGCGCGAGATGAACGCCGTGTCTCGGGAAGGCGGCTTCGCGAGGTCGGCATCGCCCGGCGGGCGACCGGTCGGAAACTGATCGTAGTAAAGCGGCTCCTGTCCTACCGCACGAGGGAAGCTCATGGTCAGCTTGCCACTGGGTGCCACGTCGCCAAACAGGACGTCCGCTACGGCATTGCCTGCCTCCGTGCCGGGAAACCACACGGCCATGATCGCAGGCACATGTTGGTCGGCCCAGTCGAGCACCAGCGGGCGCCCCGAGAACACCAGCAAAACCACGGGTTTTCCGCTGGCAACAATTCGCTTCAGGAGTGCCTGCTGGTTGCCCGGCAGGTCCAGTTGCGCCCGCGAACCCGCTTCACCACTCATGCGCGACGATTCGCCAAGCGCCATCACCACCACATCGGCCTGGGCTGCCGCTTCGATCGCTTCCGCGAAGCCGGCCTCTGACCCCGTCTCGACGTCGGTGCCGCGCGCGTAGAGCAACTCGCCACCTCGCGCCTTCATGCGTGCGGCAAGGCCACTGCGCAACGTGACGACGTCGGGGAAATGCTGCGCACCACCCCAGGCGCCTTGCATCTCGCCGGCCGCATCGGCCAGCGGTCCGATCAGTGCCAGCTTCTTTACGTGGCTATCCAGAGGCAGCACCGGGGTCACGCCCTGCCCGCCATTCTTCAGCAGGACGAAGGATTCCCCGGCTGCGCGCCGTGCGAGAGGCCGATGCGCTTCCACCGCCTGCGTTACCTCGGTGCCGCGCGCATACGGATGTTCGAACAACCCCAGTGCGAACTTGACGCGCAACACGCGTCGCACGGCCTCGTCCACGGTGGCCATGGACAGCCTTCCTTCCTCGAGTAGCTTCGGAATCTGGGTGTCGTAGAAGTGGCTCATCATGTCCACCTCGACACCAGCCTGCAGCGCTTTCCGTGTCGCGGTGGCGGCGTCCAGCGCCACGCCATGATGAGTCAGCTCCATCACCGCCGTGAAGTCGCTCACCACGAAACCGTCGAAGCCCCATTCCTTTCGCAGGATATCCGTCATGAGATAAGCATTGGCCGTGGCGGGCACACCGTTGAGCGCGTTAAACGCGCTCATCATCGTCGCCGCACCCGCATCCACGGCCGCACGATACGGCGGCAGGTACACCTGGCGCAGGCGGATGTCGGACATATCCGTGGTGTTGTATTCGCGCCCCGCCTCGGCCGCTCCATAAGCGGCGAAATGCTTGACGGATGCCGCCACACTTTCCGGATCGGCCAGGTCACTGCCCTGGTACCCGCGAACATAAGCGCGCGCCATGGCGGCACCGAGGTAGGCATCTTCGCCCGCACCTTCGGTCGAACGGCCCCAGCGCGCATCACGCGAGATGTCGACCATGGGCGAGTAGAACCATTTCACTCCCGCCGTCGTTGCCTCCACGGCGGCCATACGAGAGAGCTCCTGCACCAGCGATGGGTCCCACGTCGCGGACAGGCCGAGCGGTACGGGGTAGATGGTGCGATAGCCGTGAATGATGTCGGCGCCGAACAGCAGCGGGATGCCGAGCCGGCTATGCAGGGCCGCCTCCTGAAACTGGCGGGTCTTCGCGGCACCAGTCACGTTGAGCATCGAGCCCAGTTCGCCCCGGCGTGCCAGCGCGAGTGCATCGACCTGTGTCTGCGTTTCCGGGTTAACGGCAATAGCGTCGCCATCCTTGGGTATGGAACCGCCAGTGGCACCGTATTGCACCAGCTGCCCGATCTTCTCCGCCAGCGTCATGCGGGCCAACAGCGCATTCACCTGCCGCTCGATCCGCGGCGATGCCAGTTGCCCGTTCGATACCGGGACGGCCGGGTCATCGACGGCAGCTGTGGCGTTGGCCAAAGCGGTCAGCGTGAGGGATGCGCTCAGAAACAGCGCAGGCAGGCACAGGCGATGACGGAGCAGTGAGCTCATGCATTCTCCGGGAGCAAGCCGCCGGCTGGCGACGGGAACGAACCGGGAATGTAAACGTTTACATGCCTCCTGGTAAACCGCAGAAAGGATGTGGGAGCCGCTTCAGCGGCGATCCCGCAGCAGCAGGCCAGCACAGGCAAACCTTCGCCGCTGAAGCGGCTCCCACAAGTACGCGGCAACTGTCCAAAAAAAACCCGACATCTTTCGATGCCGGGTTTTTTGGAGACACGTCAGGCGATGGTTCAGCCCGTGACGTTCTCGTCTTCGGTGACAGCCTTCATCGACAGGCGGATACGGCCCTGCTTGTCGACTTCGAGGACCTTGACCTTGACGATGTCGCCTTCCTTGAGCTTGTCCGAGACCTTCTCGACGCGCTCGCTGGAGATCTGCGAGACGTGAACGAGACCGTCCTTGCCCGGCATGATCGTGACGAATGCACCGAAGTCCATCAGCTTGGCGACCTTGCCCTCGTAGATGCGGCCCGGCTCGACGTCCGAAACGATCTGCTCGATGCGCTTGCGCGCGGCTTCGGCGGCTTCGCGGTTGACCGACGCGATGACCACGTTGCCGTCATCGGTGATGTCGATCGTGGTGCCGGTCTCTTCGGTGATCGAACGGATGGTCGCGCCACCCTTGCCGATGACTTCGCGGATCTTGTCCGGGTGGATCTTGATCGTGAGCAGGCGCGGTGCGAACTCGCTCATTTCCGAGCGGGCTTCGGTGATGCACTTGGCCATTTCGCCGAGGATATGCAGGCGACCGCGCTTGGCCTGGGCCAGCGCCGTGCGCATGATTTCTTCGGTGATGCCGTCGACCTTGATGTCCATCTGCAGCGCGGACACGCCATCGGCGGTACCGGCTACCTTGAAGTCCATGTCGCCGAGGTGATCTTCATCACCGAGGATGTCGGAGAGCACGACGAAGTCGTTGCCTTCCTTCACCAGGCCCATGGCGATACCGGCGACCGCCGACTTCAGCGGGACGCCCGCATCCATCATGGCCAGCGACGAACCGCAGACCGAAGCCATCGACGAGGAGCCGTTCGACTCGGTGATTTCCGAGACGACGCGGATGACGTACGGGAACTCTTCGATCGTCGGCTTGACAGCCTGCACGCCGCGCTTGGCGAGACGGCCGTGGCCGATTTCGCGACGCTTCGGGCTACCGACGCGACCGGTTTCACCGACCGAGAACGGAGGGAAGTTGTAATGGAAGAGGAACGTGTCCTTCCACTCGCCTTCCGGCGCGTCGATGAGCTGCGAGTCACGGGTGGTGCCGAGCGTGGCAACGACCAGGGCCTGCGTCTCACCGCGGGTGAAGAGCGCCGAACCGTGCGTGCGCGGCAGGACGCCGACGCGCACCGAGATCGGGCGGACGTCGTCGAGCTGGCGGCCGTCGATGCGGACCTTCGTGCTGAGGACGCCGTCGCGCAGGGTGCGGTACTCGACTTCGCCGAAGGCGTTGCCGATGTCGCCATCGGTCCAGCCATTGGCTTCGGCTGCGGCGGCGATGGTCGTCTTCACGTCGCTCTTGAGCGCGCTGACGACGTCACGACGGGCGAGCTTGTCGCGGATCTGGAAGGCTTCGGTGAAGCGGTTGCCGACGGCGGCCTTGACCGCGTCGAACAGTGCCGTCTTGGCGACCGGAGCGTCCCACTTGAACGTCTTGACGCCGGCTTCGGCGACGAAGGCGTTGATCGTGTCGACCGCGAGCTGCATCTGCTGGTGACCGAACACCACCGCGCCGAGCATGACGTCTTCGCTGAGCAGCTTGGCTTCCGACTCGACCATCATCACGGCGCTGGACGTACCGGCGACGACGAGGTCGAGGTCGGAGGTCTTCAGCTGTGCTGCGGTCGGGTTGAGGATGTACTGGCCATTCGCGTAACCGACGCGAGCCGCGCCGATCGGGCCCTTGAAGGGCACGCCGGCGAGGCGCATCGCAGCCGAAGCACCGAGCAGCGCCGGGATGTCACCGTCGACTTCCGGGTTCAGCGACACAACCTGTGCGATGACCTGGATTTCGTTGCGGAACTCTTCCGGGAACAGCGGACGAAGCGGACGATCGATCAGGCGCGAGGTAAGCGTTTCCTTCTCGGTCGGACGGCCTTCGCGCTTGAAGAAGCCACCCGGGATGCGACCCGCGGAGTAGAACTTCTCCATGTAGTCGACCGTGAGCGGGAAGAAGTCCTGGCCGTCACGCGCCTTGGGGGCAGCGACGACAGTGACCAGAACGACAGTGCCGCCCATGCTGACCATGACCGCACCGGATGCCTGGCGGGCAATTTCGCCCGTCTCCAGTGTGACTTCGTGACTACCGTACTGGAATGACTTGGTTACTTTCGCCACCGTGATCTCCTCGTCCTGTTCGTTTTAGCGGCGCAGGCCGAGACGTTCGATCAGGGTCTGATAGCGACCCAGGTCGTTTGCCTTCAGATAGGAAAGCAGCTTCTTGCGCTGGTTGACCATCTTCAGCAGGCCACGACGCGAGTGGTGGTCCTGCTTGTGAGCCTGGAAATGGTCCTGCAGCTGCAGGATGTTGGCGGACAGCAGGGCGACCTGGACTTCGGTCGAGCCGGTGTCATTTTCCTTGCGGCCGAAATCCTTGATGATCTGACCGGTCTGTTCGGGGGTAAGCATGTGAATCGATTCCTTAAAAGCGGGTGCGAAGCTTGCGCAACCTCAGCGGTCCGCTGAAGTTGCGCAAGCTTCGCAAAGTGTTGAATGCTATGAAACGAGCACTCTATTGTAACGTCGTGCGCGTAGCGGCAACAAGCCCGGTCAAGCGGTCGGGAGGTTGAGACCCCGAAGCACCCGGAGCAGGCCGTCGTCGGCGATTTCCCCTAGCGCCATGAGACGCCCGTCCACACCCCAGACAGCGCAACGCCCTGATTCCACACCCTGCCCCAGCGGAACAGGCTGACCGAAGCCGAAAATCCGGGTCTGCTCGGGATCAAGTTCCACCCGGGGGATATGTGACAGTCCGGCATCGACCGGTAACAGGCAGGCTTCGAGCTGGTCCGGCCCCGTCTCAGCGGCCTCGCGCAGGGCTTCCAGCGTGATCATCGGCGGCTGCATGAACGGTTCGACCCACAGACGACGCAGTCCGGTCAGATGCGCGCCGCAACCTAGGTTGGCGCCAAAATCGACCGCAAGGCTGCGCACATAGGTTCCGGAGCCACATTCGACGTGCAGGCGGATGGTATCGCCCTCGCGCCCGGTCACCTGGAGCTGGTAGACGTCGACCTCACGGGCCGGCACGTCCACCGCCTCGCCACGCCGGGCTCGCACGTAAAGGGGTACGCCGTCCTGCTTGATCGCCGAGTAGGCCGGCGGGATCTGCACGATGTGGCCACGAAGTGGCGCCAGGGCGGCCTCGATCGTCGCGTCATCCAACATTGGCACGGGACGCGTTTCGACCACATCTCCTTCCAGATCAGCGGTCGTCGTGGTCGTGCCCAGCCGCACCTCGGCTTCATAGGCCTTGCGCGAACCGAGCAGCCAGCCGGCCAGCTTGGTCGCTTCGCCGAAGCACAGCGGCAGCAGCCCGGTGGCGAGCGGATCGAGGCTGCCCGTATGGCCACCCTTGGCCGCGCCCACGAGCCGACGTGCCGTCTGCAAAGCCTGGTTGGAACTCAGGCCGAGTGGCTTGTCGAGCAGGAGGATGCCGTGGATGTCACGGAAGGTTCGGCGGTTCATAGATAGAAATTACGGCATGGGACAAAAATGTAGGAGCCGATTCATCGGCGATCCCGCGCCAGCGGGCCAGTTTGCCGCGAGCACCCGATCGCCGATGAATCGGCTCCTACAAGAGCATCGCCGCTGAAGCGGCTCCCACATGCCCTTTGTCAGTCTTCTTTGGGCTCGTCGGCCGGATCGGCCGGGGGAACCGGATTTTCACGCAGCAGGCGCTCGATGCGTTCACCCGTATCGACGGACTCGTCGTACTTGAACTTCAGCTGGGGCACCTTGCGCAGGATCATGGACTTCGACAGCGCATGGCGGAACTCGGGAGCGAGCTCCTTAAGCGCTTTCATCACCACCGGCGACTCTTCAGGCTTGAGCGCCGTGACCCACACGGTGGCCCAGTCGAGGTCGCGGGTTACTTCTACATCCGACACGCTGGCCGAAGGCAGCGCGTAGTCGCGCACGGCGGCATGCAACAGTTCGCTGATTTCGCGGCGAAGCTGGGCGGACACGCGGTCGGTACGCTTGAAATCACGGGACGGCATATCCGCCTCCAGTTTTTGATAGGTGCACTAACGAATAAAGCCTCCCCGGCGAACCGGGGAGGCAAGCTGACGCAAGTTACAGCGTGCGAGGCACTTCGATACGCTCGAAGCACTCGATCTGGTCGCCGACCTTGACGTCGTTGTACTGCTTGACGGCGATACCGCATTCCATGCCGTTACGGACCTCGTCGACGAGCTCCTTGAAGCGGCGCAGCGACTCGAGTTCGCCCTGGAACACGACCACGTTGTCACGCAGCACGCGAATCGGCTTGCTGCGCTTGACGTTGCCTTCGATGACCATGCAGCCCGCGACCGCACCGAACTTCGACGAACGGAACACGTCACGAACCTGCGCGACACCGATGATCTCTTCGCGGATCTCCATGCCCAGCAGACCGGTAGCCGCCTGCGTGACCTGGTCGATCACGTCGTAGATGATCGAGAAGTAACGGACATCGAGACCGTTCGTGTCGATCACCTTGCGAGCCGATGCGTCGGCACGGACATTGAAGCCGATGATCAGCGCCTTCGAGGCCGTGGCCAACGTGGCCTCGGACTCGGTGATGCCGCCCACGCCGGAGGAGATCACGTTCACCTTGACCAGGTCGTTGCCGATCTGGGTGAGCGAATCGCGCAGTGCCTCGACCGAACCCTGCACATCGGCCTTGACCAGGATGTTGAGGGTCTGCTGGCCTTGGCCCTGGCCCATCTGGGCCATGATGTCTTCCAGACGGTTCGACTTGCTGACCAGGCGGGTTTCGCGACGCTTGAGCAGACGCTCGGCCGCCACTTCGCGGGCCAGGCGCTCGTCCTTCACGGCGACGAAGTCGTCACCCGACTCCGGCACGCCGGACAGACCGAGCACCTGCACCGGAATCGACGGACCGGCTTCGTTGACCTGCTTGCCGGTTTCGTCGACCAGTGCACGCATGCGGCCGTATTCGACACCGCAGACGACGAAGTCGCCCTTCTTCAGCGTGCCCTGCTGGACCAGCACGGTCGCCACCGGACCGCGACCGCGGTCGAGGCTGGATTCGATCACGACACCCGACGCGCGGCCATCGGCCACCGCCTTGAGTTCCATGACTTCGGCCTGGGCCGAGATGGCATCGAGCAGTGCATCGACACCGTCGCCGGTCTTCGCCGAGAGCGGCACGAACGGCGTGTCGCCGCCCCACTCTTCAGGGATGACTTCGAGCAGGCCGAGGCCCTGCTTGACGTTGTCCGGGTTGGCACCGGCCTTGTCCATCTTGTTCAGCGCGACGATGAGCGGCACCTTGGCGGCGCGCGCATGCTTCACGGCTTCGATCGTCTGCGGCATGACGCCGTCATCCGCTGCAACCACGAGCACCACGATATCCGTGGACTGCGCACCGCGGGCACGCATGGACGTAAACGCCGCATGGCCCGGGGTATCGAGGAAGGTGATCACGCCGCGGCTGGTTTCGACGTGGTACGCGCCGATGTGCTGCGTGATGCCACCGGCTTCGCCCGAAGCGACCTTGGTGCGACGGATGTAATCCAGCAGTGAGGTCTTGCCATGGTCGACGTGACCCATGATCGTGACCACTGGCGGACGCGTTACCTTCTCGCCTTCGAGCTCGGCGGTCTGCGTCTGCGTCTGCAGCGCGGCTTCCGCATCGTTCTCGGTGGCGCGAACCGGGTTGTGACCGAGCTCTTCGACGACCAGTGCAGCCGTGTCGTGGTCGATGGTCTGGTTGATGGTCGCCATGACGCCCATCTTGAACAGTGCCTTGACCACTTCGGCACCCTTCACGGCCATCTTCTGGGCGAGATCGGTGACGAGGTTGTTGTCGCCGATCACGACATCGCGGACCACCGCAGCGGTCGGACGCGTGAAGCCATGCGGACCACCGGACGAAGCACCGCCACGCGGGGCTTCGGCGCGACCGCGGACCTTGCCGCCGCCACGACGGTTGGCGCTGGAGCGACGCGCGCGGTCGGCGTCGGACAGGTGCATCTCGCCACCGCCGAAGCGCTTGCCGCCAGAGTCGCGGTCGTTGCCGCCGCGACCAGGGCCACCGCTGTTGCCGCCACCACCGCCGCCACCGCCGCCGTGCTTCGGACGCGCGTTGCCGCGCGAATCGTTGGCGGCTGCGACCGAGCCGGGGGCCGGACGCGGAGCGGGCGAAGGTGCGGCCGCACGCGGCGCCGGTGCCGGCGAAGGCGCAGGAGCTGCCGCCACGACCGGTGCCGGCGCAGGGGCCGGTGCCGGTGCGGGAACGGGCTTGGGAATGACGCGTTCGCGCTTACGCGGCTCATGGATGGTCGGCGTGATCATGCCGAGCCTGCGCGTATCGAGCTTGCCTGTCTGGTGGGTCACGCCATTCTCATCAGTGAAGGACGTGGTCACCGGAGCGACCGGAGCAGCCGGAGCGGCTGCAGGCGTCGCGACCGACGTCGCATCGGCAGAAGTCGGCGACGCCTTGGCAGCCGCCTGTGCGGCTTCAGCGCGCGCACGCTCGGCGGCCTGCTCGGCCTCGGCATGACGACGGGCTTCGGCGGCAGCCTCTTCCTGGCGACGCGCCTCGGCCTCGGCAGCCTGACGGGCTTCTTCGGCCTGGCGACGCTCGGCGTCCTCGCGGCGCTGCGCTTCGTCGCTCTCACGCTGGGCGTGCGACTCGGCCAGCTTTCGCGCGGCGTCCTCACGTTCCGGATCGTGCGAAGCGTCTTCGGCGATGGTGCTGCGCTTGACGTAGGTACGCTTGGTGCGGACTTCGACGTTGACCGTCTTGGCCGCGCCTGCACCACGCCCCGTCCCGGAGCTGACCTTCAGCTCACCGACGGTGCGGCGCTTGAGGGTGATCTGGCGAGGCGCCGTTTCATCCGTCTCGGGAGCGGCGTCGTTCTTGCCATGCGTGCGACGCAGGAATCCGAGCAGCTTTACCTTTTCGGTGCTGCTGATGACCTGCTCCGCATCGGAGAATTTCATACCGGCTTCGCCAAGCTGCCCAAGCAGCTTGTCGACCGGGAGGCCCAATTGATGGGCGAGTTGTTTGATAGTGACGTCCGACATCGTTCTTTATTCTCCGCCGTTCCCGCGCGTAACCTTACGTGCCGACGATGACCCGTACGGCTGCCTCCATCCATGGCGGGAGACCTCATGGCCTCCCTCGAGGCGTCCGTCCAGGACGCTTCCGGTCTCGCGCTTAGCCACCTTTTTCCAGGCGGGCGATCATCGGAGCACGCGCAGCCATGATCAGCTGCGAAGCGCGTTCCTCTGTCATGCCTTCGATATCGATGAGTTCGTCGACGGCGAGGTCACCCAGGTCGTCCAGCGTCTTCACACCACGATCCGCCAGCGCGAAGGCGGTCGCATCGTCCATGCCGTCCAGACCGAGCAGTTCCTCGGAAGGCGGATTTTCTTCCACGCCTTCCTCGGCAGCCAGTGCCTCGGTCAGCAGGGCGTCGCGGGCGCGAGCACGGAGTTCCTCGACGATGTCTTCGTCGAAGCCTTCCACGTTGAGCAGCTCGGCGCTCGGCACATAAGCAATTTCTTCGATGGACGAGAAGCCTTCCTGCACCAGGATGCCGGCGATTTCTTCGTCCACTTCGAGCTTGTCCTGGAACAGCTGCAGTGCGGCGGCCTGTTCGGCCTCGCTCTTCGCCGTTACCTGGTCCTGCGTCATCACGTTGAGCTGCCAGCCGGTGAGCTTGCTGGCGAGGCGCACGTTCTGGCCACCACGACCGATGGCCTGGGACAGTTTGTCCTCGGCAACGGCGATGTCCATGGAGTGCTTCTCTTCATCCATGATGATGGACTGCACTTCAGCCGGCGCCATCGCATTGATGACGTACTGCGCCTGGTTGTCGTGCCAGAGGATGATGTCGACGCGCTCGCCGTTGAGCTCGTTGGACACGGCCTGCACGCGCGAACCGCGCATGCCGATGCACGCGCCGATGGGATCGGTGCGGCTATCGTGCGCCACGACGGCGATCTTCGCGCGGTCGCCCGGATCGCGGGCGCAGCCCTTGATCTCGACCAGGCCCTGGCCGACTTCCGGCACTTCGAGCTTGAACAGTTCGATCATGAATTCCGGTGCGCTGCGCGAAACGAACAGCTGCGGACCGCGGATTTCCGACTTCACTTCGTACAGGTAACCGCGAACGCGGTCGCCGACGCGGGCCGATTCGCGAGGAATCGTCTTGTCGCGCGGGATGAAGGCTTCGGCGTTGCTGCCGAGGTCCAGGTAGACGTTGCCGCGCTCGACGCGCTTGACGATACCGGTGACGAGCTCGCCCACGCGATCCACGAAAGCGTCGACCACCTGCTGGCGCTCGGCTTCGCGAACGCGCTGCACGATGACCTGCTTGGCGGCCTGCGCTGCGATGCGACCGAACTCGGCGTTCTCGACCTGGTGTTCGATGGCGCCGCCAATCTCGGCGACTTCGCCTTCACCGGCTTCGTCTTCGGCGTCCATCAGGCGAATCTGATAAGACGGGTCTTCCATCTCGCCGTCGTTCGCGATGATGTCCCAGCGCCGGAACGTCTCGTAATCACCCGTGTTGCGATCGATCTCGACACGGATGTCCGGATCCTCATCGGGGTAGCGCTTCTTGGCAGCCGAGGCCAGCGCCGCTTCCATGGCGTCAAAAATCACTTCGCGCGGTACGCCCTTTTCATTGGCGACCGCGTCGACTACCAGCAAAAGTTCTTTGCTCATTGCCGCTACTCCCGTAAGGATGCCCCGCGGCACCCCGTCGTTTCGTTATTTGGGTTTCTTTCCGCCCGGCGTGGGCTTTGGCTGCGGCGCGTAGCCGAGAGCCACCCAGTCGGGAACCACGCGGGCGCTTTCGACGTCCGCATGCTCGAATTCAAATTTTCCAGCCTCGCCCTCGACCACAATGTGCTCGCCATTTACTTCAATGACGTTGCCTTTGAGGCGCCGACGACCCTCGATCGGGGCCTTCAGCAGCACTTTGACTTCCTGACCGCTCACGCGCGCGAACTGCTCCGCCGTGAACAGGGGGCGGTCGATGCCGGGTGAGGAGACTTCTAATACATAGTTGCCGGGGATCGGATCTTCAACGTCGAGGTAGGCCGAGAACTCGCGGCTTGCCGCCTCGCAATCCTCAACCGTCACTTCGACCGGAAGCTCCGCCGCCTCGCGCCGATCGCGCTCGGCACCGAGCACGTCCAGGTACACGCGCAGCGTCTGCTGCCCGTCGGACGGCGCGAAATCCATACCCAGCACTTCGAGGCCCAACTCGGCCACGATGTCTGAAAAGCGTTGTGTAAGTGCGTTGGTATCCACGTTACCTGCGGTTTTTCCATTCGCCAGAAACAAAAAAAGGGCGCGAGCGGCCCATTCCATTACGTCGCCGATGTATCCGACACTTTCCTCCAGCGCCCTCCGCGATGCCCTGACGGCGCTCACAGTGTGTCGCAGGGAGCCTCCGTGCGCCCAACAAAAAAGCCTCACGAGGAGGCTTTCTTGTAAAAAGAAAGTTCCTGAAGCACCCACTGGGTGTAAGGCCTAAACCGGGGCCCAACGGCGCTTAAGATTCACCAAGTCTATCGTATTTTAATGCCTTCGTGCAAGGTCGACGGTCCCGTCCTAGAATGGCCCCAGGGGAAATCCGGGGGACAGGATGGACGGTACGGCGAATCTCGACGTCCACACGCTAGGCATCATCGGCCTGGCCGTGGGCGCGACCATTGCATTGAGTTTTACCCTGCTCAGCCTGGTGCTGCGCGGGATGCTCGCCCTGCACATATGGGCGGCGGCGTTCTGGCTGCTGACCCTGGCCGGCCTCGCCGAAGGCTACGACGAGAACGCCACCTTCCTCTCGGCTATCGTGGGAAGTGTACTGATAGCCTTCGCCAATGGCGCCATGCTCGGCGGCATTGCCATACATATTGGCTTTCCATTGCGCTGGCGGTGGCCTGCCCTGCTGATCGCCCTCTTCCTGGCCGTTCAGGTCGCTTTTCTCATCGCGCCTCCACCCCAGGCGGTCGAGGCCACCGTATTCGGCATGAAGAGCATCATCTGGGACATCTGGATGATCTGGCTGCTGTTGTTCCGCGCCCCGCCGGAGCTGAGGAGCGGCTGCGCGTTCACCGCGCTGGTTTTCGTCATCGACACGTTCTTCTACCTGGCCCGTGCAGCCGTCTCACTCCATCCTGAGATGCAATCGCATGAGCTCCTGGCAACCATCCTGACCACGTCCAACTATCTGTTCGGCATCCTCTGCACCTTCCTGCTCAGCACCGGGTTCACCCTGATGTTGGCGCAGCGCCTGGTGCACGACCTGCGCTGCGCGGCCGAGATCGACGGGCTTACCGGGCTACTCAATCGCACCGCCGTGGTGCGGGAGTCCAACCGGCGACTCGCCATCACTCGCGGCCGCAGCAACTCGGCCCTGCTGTTCGACCTGGACAACTTCAAGGCGGTGAACGATTCGTGGGGCCACGCCGGCGGCGACGCGGTGCTCAAGCATTTCGCGGAAACCGTCCGCGCCAGCGGCATCCCCGAGCACGCCTTGTTCTCCCGCTACGGCGGCGAGGAGTTCCTGCTCCTGCTTCCAGGCGCTTCTCCGAATGCGGCGAGCAGCCTGGCCGAGAGCCTGCGCACCCGGATCGAAGGCGCGCCAGCGCCCTTCTCGGGTGCCTCGATCGCCTTCACGACCAGCGTCGGGGTCTGCACCTCGACTAACACGGAAATCCACGTGCTCATCCAGGCCGCGGACGAGGCGCTCTACCGGGCGAAGAACGCCGGGCGGAATCGGGTCGAAGTGGCTTGAGGTATCACGCCGCGCGTGGGCGGATGGCTTTCAGGGCCAGATCCTGTACTGGTCGTTGACCCGGATGCTGTACTGACCGAACTCGAAACCCCACGAAAAGGGCTTGAGCATCCGGATGGGCGAACGAAAACCGAAATTCCGAAGGGCTGCCCGCGTCTTGCGTGAGCGACGCTCTCGCCGCCTCTGGCCCATGGCTCACGCATAACCTCGTTCCTTCAGGTGACGCGAACGTCTCCTATCCAGTTCGTTGCCCGTCGCCGCAGCCTTGCCGACCCTTCTTCGCCGTCGAAGTCTACGTCAGCAAGCACGAGCCGCGAGGCGTCGAAGTTGTCGAACGCGTTAACGTTGACGACTGCGTAGAGCCGGCCCTCGATAAGGCTGGTGCAACAGGCGACCACTCCGCAACGGTTGCACACGTGGAAATCGGCCGTCTCCGTCCCGAAGGCATACGCCGTAACCAGCGTGGGTTCGTGGATATGGACGCTCAGCGCCGCAGAAGCATTTGCCGTCCACCGCGCACCGTGCTTCCTGCAGAACGTGCAGGAGCAGGCGCGCGCGGCGATCGTTTCCGCGTGCACGGGCCATTGAAGGTCGAACGTGACGTTGCCGCAGTGACAGCTACCGTGAATCTGCACGCCTCACAACTCCTTCAGGCAGGATCAAATCGAGCGAAAGAAAAACGCCGGTCGACGATGCCCCGGCGTAAGCATCCCGGCACCGGGAGGGTCATTCATCCTGCAGCGGCGACCCAAGCGGCGAGCTTGCAAGCACACGCCAGCCGGTGGCGTCCCTTTCCATCACATGTACGTCCTTGCACAGGCACCCCACCGGCCCATGATTGTTGAGGCGATCATGCAATGCGGCGACGATGTTGTCACGGTCCTTGCGCACATTCCGCGCCACGGATAAATGCGGCACGTAGCGCTCGAAGTCGGGGCCGATCCGCGGTCGTTCCGGGAACGCAGCCTCGAGCGATGCGGCCAGCGAAGCAATCGCTTCGACGGGCGACGGCGCCAGCCATACGGTCGAGGGAAATGTGTCCACGCGATCGAGCCGGAACGACACGGCGGCGTGCGCGATGGTGACGCTGCGAAGATGTCGCAGTACGTCGTCCGTCACATCGCCACTATCAAGCCATGGGTAGACGAGGGTGATGTGTGCACCCAGGCCGAGGCGGGCGGAGGGATCGAGTCGCACCCTCATGTCACCGACCAGCGGCTCGGCCTCGGGTACCATGAGGGCAAGCAAGGTACGACTCATGGCCATTCCGTCATAATCGGCTGATGGAAGAGGACTCACCCTACCCTCGCTTCGCCTCGCGCGGCAAGGCCTATGTCTACGTGCTTCCGTGCCGTGACGAGGACCTGCTGAAGGTCGGCTTTTCGCGCGATCCCTTTACCCGGTTCAGTACCCTTCACCGTCGGTTCTTCGACTTCTTCGACCTGGAACGGGGACTGCTGCTCGATGCCGAGCGCGTGGTCCATGCGCGACGCATCGAGCGCCGGCTCATCGAGACTTTCCGCGAGCAGCGCGCGATGGCGCCCCTCGTCGTGCCGGCATCAGCAGCAGGACACACGGAATGGTACCGAGGCGTCCACGCGGATGTCGCAGCCCTGCTCGAAGACATCGCCAGCGCCGAAGGCCTGAACCTGAGCCGAAGCCTGAACCCGTGGCTACGCGCTTACCTGGAGGCACGCGCCGATCTACTGTACGACTGGTCGACGCGGATCCTCGACACGCTCGATTGGGCAGCGCACAACTCGCCCGACGACCCCGACGCCAAACGCTTGCGAACGGCGCTGATCGACACGCTGGACATGTTCGTCGCTGCAGGGTTGGCAGTCGAACCGCGGTTGCCCCAACGCGTGATCGACTGGTACGCGAATGGCCAACACCGCCACCTGTTCGACTGAGCCGGGAACGTGGCGCGCGAAGTATCAGATCAACGCGTCGCGCGACCGACTGGGCGGCGCGGCGTGCAGACGCCCCCAGGCCCGCCGCAACTGGCGAGCGGAGCCGAAGCCCGAGCGCTCCGCCACGGCTTCCATATCGAGTCGCGAGCCGGCCAGTAGCTCACTCGCCAAGGCAACCCGCATGCGATTCACGAAGTCGGTGACGCTCATGCCCGCGTGTTCATTGAACAGTCGCGACAGATTACGCGGACTGGTGGCGGCTTCCCGTGCCAGCGCCGGCACTGTCCAGTCACGTGAGGGATCGCCGGCCACCGCATCCTGGGCACGGTGGATCGACGGATGCATGTGGTTACGCCCTTCCAGCCAGGGCGATAGCTGCGGATCGCCTCCGGCACGGCGCAGGTAAACGACGAGGAAGCGTGCGACCGCCAGTGCACACCCAGGCCCGACCTCCCCTGCAACGACGTGCAGCATCAGGTCGATCCCGGCGGTGATGCCGGCACTCGTCATGCGCTCACCATCGACGACATAGAGACGGTTCTCTCGCACGCGCGCGGCGGGAGCATCGTGTGCAAGGTCTGCGATGCAGCCGTGATGGGTGGTGCATTCGAAACCATCGAGCAGGCCGGCACGTCCAGCGAGCAGCGCGCCGGAGCAGATCGTGGCGAGACGGATACCGGGCCGCACGACGCGGCGAAGCCAGTCGACAATGGCCGTTTCATACGCATCATTCTGTGCGGACGTGGTGACCGGCTCGCCCAGCGGAATGTCGGCGTGTCCGGGAACGACCAGCATGGCGCCATCCGGCAGTCGCGCCGGCAAGGGCGCGATGCCGGTCACGGCAAGCCCGATCGAACTGCCGAACTTGCGTGCCGGCCCGACGAAACGAACGTCGAATCGAACGTCGTCCTGCTCGAGATTCGCCTTGCGCAACACCTCGATCGGTCCCGCGACATCGAGCAGCAGCACGCGCGGCGGCAGCACCACGAAAACCGAGATCACGCGGGGTGCTGCGCTCTTCATCAAGCGGCCTTGCGCAGCGCCCCTGCGAGCGCCTCCTCGACCGTCACGATGCGCGCAAAACGATCTTCGAGCACCAGTTCCGTGCGCGCCCGGATCTCGCTGGCGCTCCATTGACGACCATGGCGGTCCGTCATCGGGAAGGTCAGTGTTGCCTCGCCTACGTAGTCCACCTCATAGCCGAGGTCCGAAGCATGGCGAGTGGTGGTTTCGCAGCACTGCTCCGTGCGGATACCCGACACGATGATTCGCCGGATACCGTTCCCGGTCAACCAGACATCCAGCCCCGAGCCGACGAGGGCGCTATGCCGTTGCTTGCGAAAGGTCACTGCGGGTTCAATGCTCAGCGGCGCCAGCGTGGCCACGAAGCCGGACGCCTCGGAGAACGGACCGGTCTCTTCCACGTGGAAAATACGGACGACGGGGATATCGGCCTTCGTCGCGCCATCGATGAGCGCCTGCTGGCGCTCGATATAGGCAGCCACGTCGTCTTCGCGCCAGTATGGGCGCTGGCGGAACGACTCCTGGGCATCGATGACGATCAGGGCGGTATCGGAAACGGTCATGGCGAGCATCCTCTGAGTGGAATGGATCGCATTTTCCGCTGGTCGTTGCAAGCGGGAGAGGCCTGTGGCGGACGGTGGGCGGACAAATCACGCCATTTACATCTCACCCCACGGAGGCAAAGCTTCGTTCGTGCCGTGGAAAGGCTGAGGGTTCGCCGATGAATCGGCTCCTACAAAAAGAAAAAGCGCCCCTCTTTTTGAGAGGGGCGCTTTTTTCCTTCACTTAGCGGGAATCAGTTGGTCCAGGTCGCCTTCAGGGAAACGCCCGAGAACGCGGCGTAGCCATTGAGCATGACGTAGTACGTCCCGGTGGAGGGCGTCGTGAACGAGCAGGTCTCCGAGTTACCGGTGACGTACGGACGGCAGTCGTAGGTCGAGGTGGTCGGCGCAGAGCCGAACTTCACGTAGAGGTCCGCATCGCCCGAACCGCCCGAGATGACGATCTTCAGGTTCTTCGCGCCCGACGGAATCGCCACGGTGTAGTTGAGCTTGGCGTTCTTCGCGGCCGAGAGACCGGTCACCGCCACGCCGTTCTGCAGCGTGTTGCCACCGCCACCACCGGACGAGGTCACGGTCACCGAGGACGACTTGGCGTTGGTGGCGCCTGCGTTATCGGTCACCGTCTCGCTAACCGTGTACGTGCCCGCTGCCGTGTAGGTATGGCTGGGGCTCGTGGCGGTCGAGGTGGAACCGTCGCCAAAGCTCCAGGCATGTGACGCGATGCTGCCGTCGCTGTCGGTTGAGCTATCGGTAAAGGTCGCGGTGAGACCGCTGGTCACGACACTGAAGTTCGCCACCGGCGGAACGTTCGTGCCGCCACCGCCACCTGTTACCCAGTTTGCCTGGGCATAGGTATTGAGCTTGCCGATGTCGAAGCTGCCGAAGCCGGTCGCCTCGTCGAAGCCGGCTGCCGCGGTATAGCCGTGGCTCTGGTAGCCGTTGTTACCCGAGGTCACGTCATGCAGCAGCGAGGTCTGCGTCGGGAAAGCACCGTAGAACTTCGACGCCGGGAAGCCGATGGCATTGTTGGCGGCCGATTCGATACGGGCAAAAGCGCCCACGAACAACGGCGATGCCAGGCTGGTGCCGCCCACTTGCTCGGTCGATCCGTTGACGATGATCAGCGCGCCTGACGACGACGCCGCATCGAACGAAAGATCCGGACCGACGCGCTTGGACGAACTGGAAACGACGGACTGCCAGGAAGGTGCCGTCTCGTAGAGGCTGGTGCCGCCACCGGTCGCCCAGAGGCGCTGGTTGTTGTCGCCCTGGCTAGGCGCGATGGCCGACAGGCCTTCGTTCCATACGGTTTCGCCCGACCACGTCGTGCCGCTGGTCGAAAGCTGCGTACCGCCCACCTGGATGACGTATGGCGAACTGGCCGGCTCGCTGACCGAGTAATGCGTCAGGTCGATCTTGACGGTACCGGCGGAGTTGGCGACGTAACCAGGCGAACCGGACGTCGGATCGGTGGACCACTGGTAGACACCCGCGTCGCCCGAAGCGATCGAGAAGGTCTGGCCCTGGGCCACGGCCTGCTGGAAGATCGCATCGTCCGCCGCCTGGGTACCGGACTCTTCGGCGGCTGTTTCGTCTTCGCCGAGCGACACGTTGATCAGCTTGGCGAGATTGTCGGTGACAGCCTTGTTGTAAGTCGCGGTGATGCCAGCGTCGGTGATGCCACTGGAGCTCGAGTTGCCGTTGGCCGATGTATAGAAAATCAGCTGCTTCACGCCACCAGCGATGCCGACGATGTCCTGGCTGTCCAGCGACCACTCACCGTTCGAGTCGGGATCGTTGGCGAAGGTACCGCTGCCCACCTTGGTGATCGTCGAGTTCACCGTGGCCAGACCGGCGCCCGAGGTGAAGCTGTTGAGATCGGTGACTGTCTGGGTAATCGAACCCCAGGTGATGATGCCGACCGCCGTGTTGGTCGCTGCCGGGACGCCACTGGCGCCGTAGATCGCCGCGAAGTCCTGCGGATGGTGCGCGGCCACGGCGGCGGCGGCCTGCGTGCTCGATGCCGGCCCCGGCACCGTCACGTTTTCCGGATGATAGACATGGTGCAGCGTGTGCTTGACCGAGACGTTCTGCAGACCGAGTACGGAGCCCACCGAATCACCGAGGGCCGCCGGGACGAGCGCCGGCGTGTCGTTGGCGAAGAACTCGCGACCGTTCGAGGTGAAGCGCTTGATCGAGGTATGGAAGCCCGTCGTCGCGGCACCGGCATTACCGTCGGCGGAGATCAACAGATTATTGGGAGCGACATCGATATTGGTGAAGCCGGCCTGTTGCAGGTGCGCGACCACCGCGTCGACCTGGGCTTGCGTCGGGCCGAACTGCGCCTTGAACTGCGCGGGCGAGAGGAACTTACCGTACTGCGCGCTACCGGGCGTGGTCACGCCGGCAAGGAAGGTCTGCAACTGATCGGGATTGCGCAGCTTGAGGCTGACCACCACGTGCAGCGGATGGTCGGCTTCCAACGCCGTGACCGCGGCACCTTCGATATGCGGTGAGCCGGTCATATTCAGCGCGTAACCGCTGGCCACTGGCGTGGCTGCCGTCGAACTGGCGGCAAGTGTCTGGGTGGTGGCGACAGGGAGCATCGCGGCCTTGGTGTGCGTGGAAACCCATGCGTCGTCGGCATGTGCGGAAAGCGAGGTCATCGCCAGCGCAATCGCCATGGTGAGTGCCGTCTTGCGTGTGACCCCTGAAGCAAAAGCATCGATCTTCATGAATGATCCTTCGTTAGCCCGTATTTGCCTCCGCCGAGGCGGAAGCCCTGACACGCTGGCGATCAAGCGCAGGAAATCACGAATCCCCCACCATCCCGCCCCTTGCTCCCCTGTTTCCCTTTCAGCCATGCGACGCGAATCTTTCGCGGGGCTTTCCGGCCAGGCCTTGGCGAGCCGATCGAAGGGTTCGCGTGACGGGTACCGCAAAAACAGGCACCGGTTTTTTTCAGCAACGCGATCGGTCGATGCTTACGCATCCGCATCTTCTTGCGTTCTTGCCGCAAGATCGTGACGTATGGCATTGGCCCGCGTACCGACTGCCGGGGACGATGGGCCACGAACAGGGGAATCGTGAATGCGTAACGTCGCTCTGCTCGTATCGCTGTGCGTGATTTCCACTGGCGTCATGGCCGCCAATAGAGCGATTGCTCCGACGACCATCGACGCTACGTTCCAGCACATGGGCAGCCAGTTCATCCAGGCGGGAAAGACCGATGCTTTGTCGATCGCCGTCGTCGACCACGGCAAGCCGCGCTTCTACAACTTCGGCTCGACCTCGCCCGACGCATCCACGCCGCCAACGGAAAACACCGCCTACGAGATCGGCTCGATCACCAAGTTGTTCACCTCATTGTTGCTGGCCCATGCCATCGTCGATGGCAACGCCAGGGCGACCGACGACCTGCGCAGCTACCTACCCGGGTCGTACGCCAATCTCCAGCGCGATGGCGTGCCGATACGCCTGGTCGATCTTGCGGACACCACCTCTGCGTTACCCGACAACCTGCCCGATTTCACGAAACTCGCGCCGACCCCGTCGCCGGAAAAGCCTCCGTTCGCAGCTACGAAGCAACTCGCCGACTACGACCGGGCCCAACTCTTCGAGGATCTCAAAACGGCGTCGTTATCGAGTCGTCCCGGTAGCGTGCCGAAGCATTCGAACCTCGCTTCCGTCCTCCTCGCCATCGCAGTTGAAAAATCGTACGGGCAGGATTTTGCATCCTTGCTCGCTCGCTTCATCGAAAAGCCGTTCGGCATGCAAGCCGGTCTGAGCAAGGGTCGCGCCGGTCAATTCGCGACCGGCTACACCGCCGATCACGTCGCCATGCCTGCGCTGGATGCGCCGTATATCGCGGCTGCCGCCGGACTGCGCTATAGCGCCCGGGACATGTCGCGATTCCTCATCGCCGAGTTGGCGGCGAAAGACCCTGCGATCCGCCTGAGCCAAAAGGTGGCGTGGGGTGACATCGACGAGGACGCGACGGCTTTCAACTGGAAGGTCGATCGTACGATCGACGGTCAACGCCGGCTGCGCGCGTCCGGCGGCACCTTTGCCTTCTCCAGCTACATCGAGCTCTACCCCGATAGCGGCTATGGTGTCGTCTTGCTTGCCAATCGCCCAGGGCAGACGCAGGCCGAACTGAAGGCATTCGCCGAGGAGGCCATCGTCGACATGCGTGGCAAGCCTGCCGCGCAGGTGGCTCTCGAAGATTCGCTGGAAAAAGCGGATTTTCGCGAGGCCGCGCGCGTGATAGCACAAGTAAAACACACCTACCCCAACCTGAATCTCCCCGAAGAACGCATCAACAGCTGGGGCTACTCGCTGTTCAGGGCCGGCAAGACCGAACAGGCAGTCAGCCTGTTCGTCTACAACACCGAGCGCCACCCGCAAAGCTGGAACGCCTGGGACAGCCTTGGTGAGGCCTATGAGAAAGCGAACGCCCGGGACAAAGCGATCGCCAGCTACCGCCGCTCGCTCGAACTCAATCCGGACAATGCGCACGCCACCGAGCAACTGAAGCTCATGGCGAGTTCTCCGGGCTGAGCGTACGAGTCAACCATTTCGCCACAAGCGCCCGGCCCTCGACGACGTCCATGTACTGGATGGGCGCACGGCCATCGAGCCCGATCGTCGGTGTGCGTATCCACCGGCCGAGCCACCCAAGCGGATCGACAGCGACGGCTTTGCTGACCGATGGCTGCCGGGAGGCAACGATCACGCTACCTGCAAGCATTACCAATGCCAGCGGGCCTTCGGATTCCTGGCCGCCGAGGCGTTCGTCGTCGGCGAGTTTTCGTCGCAGGCTCGCGCGGTTGAGGCCGAGGTAAAGCGCCAGGTTGTGATCGGGAATGCGGAGGTCGTGGGCCAGTTGCGTGATCAGGGTGGGCATCAGGCCGCGGCGCACTCGTTCGATGCGGTCCTCTGCCGTGGCCTGGACCATGTCGAGGTAAATCGCATACGTTGCGGAAATATCGGATGAAACAACCATGTCAACTCACTCCCTGGAGGATGTCCGACATGCACGGTGACAGGAGAGACATGGCTTGAACTTGAGAATCCTGACCGGAATCACACGGGCCGCCGATGCGTCACCGAATACGTGTAGGCAGGCCCCGACAGACGAACGCCGGGTATACCCCTAACGTACGTCGGGTCCCATCCCAATGGCCCTCCCCCGGATCATTGGCTTTCCGCGGCGCTCCGGCGCCGCTTTTTTTTGGCTCATCGCGGAATTCCGGGGACGTACCGGCGCAGAGCCTTCGGTGCCCTGAGGTTCGCGTGGGTCGAGCCAAAGCGCGCGGCAGCATCGTCGCCACGCACGCCGGCACAGGCGCGACGGACGTGATCGGCAACTGCATACCAGCAACCGCTTCCGCATCGCCCTGGTGTTCCGGGACGGCCACGCCAACGGCTCTCTTTCCACTCAACCGTATCGTCGTGAGAGACCTTGGTGTCCACCCTCGAGGCGAGTTCCGCACAAAGTGTAGAGAGCGATGGCGAACCATGGGCGAGGTGCGAGGTGCGAGGTGCGAAAGAATGCACGGCCTGAAAGCAGAGCGCCCGGCCCCGGTAATCCGCGAAGAACCTTTTTTTGGGACGTCCATCGGACGTTCAACGCCAGGAAGGCCAGTGCCGTAGCGCCGCCGGCGACACTGCGGGATGTCCGGCACCAAGGCAGGTGTTACCTCAGGGTGCCGGATTCCTGGGAAACGTGCCCACCCGCTTTCGTATGTAGATCGCCACGCCGATCGGCAGGTAGCTCCACAGATACACCGCATCGGGATAGCCCGAGTAAGCGAGCAGGAAGATCGGAATGAGGGGAACGATGAGCGCGAAGGGCCAGAGCATGCCGAGCAGACGATTCAGGGAGACCGCTACAACAAGAACGGCCACGGCGGTGGTCGTCAGGTTGGCCTCAACGACTGTTGTCCATGTCATCTGTATCGTCTCGCTTCGGATCGCTTTTCTTTAAGGCATCTCGGGCACGTTTCCGATGCTCTCAAGCATGATCGGATCAGCGTAGTCACCCGTTTCCGGGTTTGCCGCCTGCGCGAACGCGATCACACCCAGGCAGGTCTCACCCATCCGTACAGCCCGACGCCTTGCCTCGGCTTCCGTCTTGAACGAGAGCGGTGTCATCGCCTCTGTCCTGCCGCGCTTTCCAGTCTTGAAACCCTGCACGATGTAGATCGTTTCCATGCTGCCGCCTTGAGAGTAAGCCGACATCATGCTCCTTTGGATCCGCAAGCGCTGAGACGACTTCCAGGGGTCCAGAAACAGAGTTTTCGAAGATTGATATGGAGCCCTGGCGTTGCGTCGCCCCTCAGATAAGGCATGACGTTAGGCTTGTACGCGACGATCGCGTGGTAAGAAATGTCATCGTGTTTCGCAAGCAGTGAGGCGGCACGTTGGGCAAAGTGGCGACGGGACGGCTCGCAGGCGTCGGTCCACTTCCGCTCTTTCTTGGTGTCCCAGCGACTGGCCTTGTACATGTCCCGAACGACGCGGTCGAGAAGATGACACTTCTCACCAGGAACGCAGGCAGCAAAAATAGTGAAATACCGGCTGGAGCCTCGTTGACCGTACGGTGGCTCAAACTGCCAGCCGAGATCACCACTTTCATCCGCGTAAATGTACAACCGGCGTTCCTTGTCCGGAAAAAGAAAAAGGCCTCCGTGAGGAGGCCTTCGAAGAAGGTGACAGCCCCTGGGACCGACGCGTTTACAACGCGCTTACGACGCCTTCATGGGTATCGCGGTGAGCCCAGGATTTACCTGTCGAGCGAAAGTATCGGATTCGGGCCATGTGGCGTCAAGTCAGCGTTGACGATTACATGGCGCAAGCGAACCACCCGGTAACGTGGGCGGAGCCGTACAGCCATTGCCTTCTACCGAAAGCGCGCCCAAAGAAAAAGCGCGAACCGTGAGGTCCGCGCTTTTCAGGAATACTGGTAGCGGGGGTAGGATTCGAACCTACGACCTTCGGGTTATGAGCCCGACGAGCTGCCAGACTGCTCCACCCCGCATCAGAGCCGCCAAGTATACCCAAAATCGTGGCCCAGGACCATGCCTGATGCAGCGGATTGCCGACAAGAGTAGCGTCGACCCACGTCCCATGCCGCAAAAGGAGAATTGCCTTGTACCGCATGCTCATCGGCTGCTTTATCTTCGTCAGCGCTGCCAGTTTCGCTGAAACGCCCCAGGGTGTTGACCGCGCGTCACCCATGACTAGCTTCGCCACGCACAAGTCGTCGGATGCGTTCGTCCAATGTGTGCTTGACGCATCGCGAAGCGAATTCCCGGCCAGCCAGGTCGAATCCAGGCAAACGAGCAAGTTGATCTCGATCAGCCGTGCACCGCCTGCCGAAGTGGCCGCCGTCGTGGATGTCGAAGACGGCGGAGGCGGCACTCGCGTGGTGATCATACGCACCGCCTCCCGCGCGCAGCCGCAACGGGATCCCGCCGTGAAGATTGCCCGCAACTGCCAGTAATCTCAGACAAAGAAAAAGGCGCGAACCGTGAGGTTCGCGCCTTTTCTTATAAAGCTGGTAGCGGGGGTAGGATTCGAACCTACGACCTTCGGGTTATGAGCCCGACGAGCTGCCAGACTGCTCCACCCCGCATCAGAGTCGGCAAGTATACGGAGGTGGCCGGATTCTTGCAAGCGATCTGCAACAAAAAATCAACAATGCAGGGATCCCCATGAAAAAAGGCGCGAACCGAAGTCCGCGCCTTCTTCATACCAGCGTGACAAGGAACTCAGCCCGCGAAGGCTCTCTCGCACCAGGTCAGCAGCGGCGACCAGGCAAAGCCCAGCACCAGCAGCGCGAGCGCGTTGAGCGAAAGCACCCAGCGAGCCGGCGCGTCGGCGGTGGCACGAACGTCCGTGCCTTCGGTCGGCGCGTCGAAGTACATGACCTTGACCACACGCAGGTAGTAGTACAAGCCGATGATGGCGGCGACCGCACCCACCAGGGCCAGCCACAGCATGCCCGCATCCACGGCCGCCTTCAGTACCAGCAGCTTGCCGTAGAAACCAAACAGAGGCGGCACGCCGGCCAGCGAGAACATGATCAGCAACATCAGGAAAGCGAACCACGGCGAACGCTGGTTGAGGCCCTTCAGGTCGTCGATCTCTTCGCACTCGAAGCCCGAGCGCGACAGCACGATGATCATGCCGAAGGCCGCAGCGCTGGTCAGCGCATAGCTCACCGCATAGAACATCGATGCCGAGTAGCCTTCCGGACCGGCGTTGACGAAGCCGACCAGCAGGTAACCCATGTGCGAGATGGTCGAATAGGCCAGCAGGCGCTTGAGGTTGGTCTGTACCAGGGCAACGAGGTTACCGATCGCCAGCGAGAGCACGGCAAGCACCGCCAGCATCAGCTGCCACTGCGGGGCCAGCCCGGTCGCGCCACCGGCCGCATCGCCCATGCCCGTCGAAAGCAGACGGTAGGCCATGCCGAACGCGGCCAGCTTCTGCGCCGAACCGATGAACACGGTCACGGCGGTCGGCGAGCCCTGGTAAACGTCCGGAATCCACATGTGGAACGGCGCGGCGCCGAGCTTGAAGCCGATGCCGGTGATCATGAAGACCAGGCCGAACAGCAGCAGGGTCTTCCACTCGGTACCGACGATGGCCGCATGGATCGTGTGCAGGTCGAGGCTGTGCGTGGCGCCGTAAACCATGGACATGCCGTAGAGCAGCATGCCCGAGGCCAGCGCACCCAGCACGAAGTACTTGATCGCCGCTTCCGACGAGAGGCTCGAGTCGCGGTTGAGCGCGACCAGGGCGTACGACGAGAGCGTGAGCAGTTCGAGGCCCAGGTACGAGGTAACCAGGCTACCGGCCGAGACCAGGAACATGATGCCGACGGTGGCGAAGATGGTCAGCGTGTAGAACTCGCCGAACGGAATCGCGCGCTCCTTAAGGTACGGACGTGCATACACGAAGATCATCGCGGTGATGACCAGCGAGAACAGCTTCAGCACTTCCGCCACGCCATCGCGGACGAACATGCCGCCGAACGCCGTGACCGACGAGGCAGGCTGGCCGCTGACGACGAGGTACGCGCCGACCAGCAGGACGAGGATGGAGAGCCAGTGCACTGCGCCCTTCTGGCCGGGCTTGAGCCATGCATCCAGAAGAAGCAGCACGCAGGCCGCGACCACGAGATAAATCTCGGGGAGCAGGATCAGGATGTCGTTGATACTCGGCATGGGTAGTTCCCGCTCAGACTTTGGTGATGGCCAGTTGCTCGACAATCCGAGCAACCGACGCATCCATCAGGTGGACCAGCGGCTCCGGCCAGATGCCGAAGAGCAGCACACCGGCGGCGAACGCGCTCAGCATGAAGATTTCGCGACCGTTGACGTCCTTCAGTTCCGCGACGTGCTTGTTGGTGACGTTGCCCCAGAGCACGCGCTTCACCATCCACAAGGTGTAGGCAGCGCCGATGATCAGGGTGAACGCTGCGAACAGCGCGATCCACGGGTTGGCACTGAACGCGGCCAGGATGACCATGAACTCGCCGACGAAACCACTGGTGCCCGGCAGGCCGCTGTTGGCCATGGCGAACAGCACGTAGAACGGGGCGAAGATCGGCATCACGTTGATGACACCGCCGTAGTCCTTGATCTGACGCGTATGCATGCGGTCGTACAGCACGCCGATGCAGCTGAACATCGCGCCGGAGATGAAGCCGTGCGAGATCATCTGGACCATCGCACCCTGCATGCCCAGGCGCGCGGCATCGGGGTTGTTCGTCTCACGCACCAGGATGAAGGCGATGAAGATGCCCAGGGTGACGAAACCCATGTGCGCGATGGACGAGTACGCCACCAGTTTCTTCATGTCCTGCTGGACGAGGGCGATGTAGCCGATATAGCAGACCGCGATGAGGCTGAGGACGATGATCAGCCACTCGTAGTGCTGCGAGGCATCCGGCGCGATCGGCAGGCTGAAACGGATGAATCCGTAGCCACCGATCTTCAGCATGACGGCCGCCAGCACCACCGAACCACCGGTAGGCGCTTCCACGTGGGCGTCCGGCAGCCAGGTGTGCACCGGCACCATCGGGACCTTGATGGCGAAGCCCAGCAGGAAGGCGAAGAACAGCCAGCTCTGCTCGGTCAGCGTCAGGTGCACCGCGGCCATGTCCGAGATAGCGAAACTGCCACCGGTCTTGTGCCACAGGTAAAGCAGGCCGACCAGCATGAAGATCGAGCCGAAGAACGTGTAGATGAAGAACTTCAGCGTGGCGTAGACGCGACGCGGACCACCCCAGATACCGATGATGATGAACATCGGGATCAGCATGGCTTCGAAGAACACGTAGAACAGCATCGCGTCCGTTGCGCAGAAGACGCCGATCATCGCACCTTCGAGCATCAGCATCGCCGCCATGTACTGGTGCGGCTTGTTCTGGATGATCTCCCACGCGCCCACGATCACCAGGATCTGGGTGAAGGTCGTGAGGATGATCAGTGCGACCGAAATACCATCGACGGCGAGCGAGTAGTTGATGCCCAGGGACGGGATCCAGCTCATCGATTCGTTGAGCTGCATCGTACCCGTGGTGGCGTCGTAAGCAGGGATGAGGGCCAGGCTGGCGGCGAACGTGGCGACCGCGACCAGAAGCGATATCCAGCGGGCAAGGCCGGGGCGTCCGTTCCCGGCGAGCAGCACCGGAATGGCGCCGACGACCGGGAGCCAGATCAGCAGGCTGAGCAAGTGATTCGACATAGAGCTCGTTTCCCTTATTGCCCGATCAGCCAGTACCCGCCCAAGAGCAGGATGAGGCCGAGAATCATGGCGAACACGTAGTGGAAGAGGAATCCGGATTGCAGGCGGCGGACGCCACCGGCGATGCGCTGCACAAGGTTGGCCGAGCCGTTGACGATCGCACCATCGATGATGGCGGTATCGCCCACCTTCGACAGGCCTTCGCCCAGCTTCACGCCACCCTTCGCAAACACCGCGAAGTAGAGTTCATCGATCCAGTACTTGTGGTCTAGCAGCTCATACACCGGCTTCAGCGCGTTCTTGATCTTTCCGGCAAGGGCGACATTGAAGAGGTAGATGTAGGTGGCAACGGCGAAGCCGGCGAACGCGATCCAGAACGGCGGCTGTGCAAAGCCGTGCAGGCCTGCCGCCAGCGCACCGTGGAACTCGTGGCCGAGTTCGGCCAGCACGTCGTTCGCTTCGTTGACGTGGATGGCCTTGCCGAACCAGTCGCCGAACAGCATCGGGCCGACGGTGAGGCCACCGATGACGATCGACGGGATCGCGAGCAGGATCAGCGGAACGGTAACGACCCACGGCGATTCGTGCGGTGCATGCTCGAGCACGCCGGGCGTACCGTGATGGTCATCGTCGTCGTGCGCGTCATGACCGTGGCCATGCGCCTTGTGCTCGATCGTGAAGCGCTCCTTGCCGTGGAAGGTCATGTACAGCAGGCGGAAGCTGTAGAGCGAGGTGACGAACACACCGCCCAGCACGCAGAAGTATGCGTAACCGGCGCCCCAGCGATGCGATTCGCCGACGGCCTCGATGATCGCGTCCTTCGAGTAGAACCCTGCGAAGAACGGCGTCCCGGCCAGGGCCAGCGAACCGATCCACATCGTTATCCAGGTGACCGGCATGTACTTGCGCAGGCCGCCCATGTAACGCATGTCCTGCTCGTGGTGCATGCCCATGATGACCGAGCCCGCGCCGAGGAACAGCAGCGCCTTGAAGAAGGCGTGGGTCATCAGGTGGAACACCGCGCCGCTATAGGCGGACACGCCGAGTGCGACGGTCATGTAACCGAGCTGCGAGAGCGTCGAGTACGCGATGACGCGCTTGATGTCGTTCTGGACGATGCCGATCAGGCCGGTGAACAGCGCCGTGGTCGCACCGATCACAAGTATGAACGACAGCGCCGCATCGGTCAGCTCGAAGATCGGCGACATGCGCGCGACCATGAAGATACCGGCGGTGACCATGGTCGCCGCGTGGATCAGCGCCGAGATGGGCGTGGGGCCTTCCATCGAATCCGGCAGCCACACGTGCAGCGGCACCTGGGCGGACTTGCCCATCGCACCGATGAACAGGAGGATGCCGATGACGGTAGCGGCGTCCCAGGCATGGTTCTGGGTGATCTGCAACGTCTTGCCGACCAGCTCGGGAGCGTGGTCGAAGGCGGTCTGGTAATCCAGCGTGCCCATGAAGTACAGGATCGCCGAGATACCGAGCAGGAAACCAAAGTCGCCCACGCGGTTGACCAGGAAGGCCTTGAGGTTGGCGAAGATCGCCGTCGGGCGCTTGTACCAGAAGCCGATCAGCAGGTACGACACCAGGCCCACCGCTTCCCAGCCGAAGAACAGCTGCATGAAGTTGTTGCTCATCACGAGCATCAACATCGAGAAGGTGAACAGGGAGATGTAGCTGAAGAAGCGCTGGTAGCTCGGGTCTTCCGCCATGTAGCCGATGGTGTACAGATGCACCAGCAGCGACACGAAGGTCACCACCACCATCATCATGGCGGTGAGGCGGTCGATCATGAAGCCGACCGAGGCGTGGAAGCGACCGATCTCGAACCAGGTGTAGACGTCCTGGTTGAAGTTCTGTGCGCCGCCCCAGACCAGCTGGTAGAGAACGTAGAACGACAGGCCACAGGCAATCGCCACGCCCAGGATGGTCGCGGTGTGCGCCCCTGCCCGGCCGATCAGCTTGCCGAAGAGGCCGGCCAGGATCGCGCCCACCAGAGGGGCCAGTGCGATCGTCAGCAGGATTGAAAGCGAGAGACTCATCGGATCAACCCTTCATGCTGTCGATTTCGGCGACATTGATCGTGCTCCGGTTACGGAACAACAGGACCAGGATCGCCAGGCCGATAGCGGATTCCGCCGCGGCCACGGTAAGGATGAAGAACACGAAGACCTGGCCGCCCACATCGCCGAAGAAGCGCGAGAAAGCCACGAAGTTGGTGTTCACCGCCAGGAGCATCAGCTCGATCGCCATGAGCAGCACGATCACGTTCTTGCGGTTGATGAAGAGTCCGGCGACCGCGATACAGAAGAGGATCGCGCCGAGGACGATGTAATGGGAAAGCGTGATCACTTGGCGTTCTCCTGCGTCGGGTCGACGACCGGCGCCGGGGCCGGGCTGACGGAAGCCATCTGTTCGGTGGCGACCTTGATCACGCGGACGCGGTCGGTGGCCTGGACTTCAACCTGCTGCGAAGCGGTCTGGTGACGGACACCGACGCGCTGACGAAGGGTCAGGGCCACGGCAGCGACGATACCCACGGTGAGGATCAGGGCGGCAATCTCGAACGGCAGCAGGAAGTCGGTGTAAAGGGCCTGGCCCAGCCACGCGACGTTCGAGTTGCCGGCCGGGTTGGGACCGAGCGTGTGCGCGTGCATGGCCTTCACGCCGATCATCGCCAGCATTTCCACCAGCATGACCACGGCGACGACGATGCCTACCGGCAGGTAGCGGATGAAGCCCTCGCGGACGACCTCCTGCTTGATGTCCAGCATCATGACCACGAACAGGAACAGCACCATCACCGCGCCGACGTAGACGACGACCAGGGCGACGGCCAAAAACTCCGCTTCGGCCAGCAGCCAGACGCAGGCCATGCTGAAGAAGGTCAGCACCAGCGAGAGCACGGCGTGGACCGAGTTCTTCACGGTGATGACCATCAGCGCACCGATGACGGCTACCGCGGCGAAGAGGTAGAAACAGATGAGTTGAAGCAGATCGGTATTCATCGCGAGATTCTCCGGGCGCTCAGCGGTAAGCCGCGTCTTGCGCGCGGGCGGCAGCGATGTCCTGCTCGAAGCGGTCACCGATAGCCAGCAACTGGGCCTTGGTCACAACGTTCTCGCCGCGATGTTCGAAGTGGTACTCGTGCACGTGCGTCTCGACGATCGAATCCACCGGGCAGCTTTCCTCGCAGAAGCCGCAGAAGATGCACTTGAACAGGTCGATGTCGTAGCGCGTGGTGCGACGCTGGCCATCTTCCGGTCGCGGAGCCGAGTCGATCGTGATCGCCAGCGCCGGGCACACCGCCTCGCACAGCTTGCAGGCGATGCAACGCTCTTCACCGTTGGCGTACCGACGCAGCGCGTGCAGGCCACGGAAGCGGTTCGACTTGGGAATGTGCTCGAACGGGTAACGAATGGTGTACTTCGGGCTGAACATATAGCGCATGGTCAGGCCCATGCCCTTGAACAGCTCGATGAGCAGCAGGCTCTTGAAATAGTGGGTAACGCGGGTCATGGCTTTCAGGCTCCCGTGCCGATGTGGACCAGGCCGAAATACTTCATGCAGCCGGCGACGAGGACCCAGACGATGGTGATGGGGATAAAGACCTTCCAGCCCAGGCGCATGATCTGGTCATAGCGGTAGCGCGGGAAGCTCGCGCGGAACCACAGGAACAGGAAGGCAAAGAAGAACGCCTTGATGAACAGCCAGTGGAAGCCACCGTGGCCGATCAGGCCCCAGCTTTCCGGGAACGGCGAAAGCCAGCCGCCCATGAAGAAGATCGCGGTCAGGAAGCTGACCAGGATCATGTTGGCGTATTCGGCCAGGAAGAACAGCGCGAACGGCGAGCCGGAGTATTCGACGTGGAAGCCCGCGACGATTTCCGATTCGCCTTCCGCCACGTCGAACGGTGCGCGGTTGGTTTCCGCCACGCCCGAGACGAAGTAGATGACGAACACCGGCAGCAGCGGCAGCCAGTACCAGGTGAAGAAGTTGCCCGACTGCGCGTTGACGATGGCAGAGAGGTTCAGGCTGCCGGTCAGCACCAGCACGCAGACGATGGACATGCCCATCGACAGTTCGTACGAGATGACCTGTGCCGCGGCGCGCATGGCGCCGAGCATCGCGTAGCGCGAGTTCGACGACCAACCCGCGAGGATGATGCCGTACACGCCCATCGAGGTCATGGCGAGCAGGTAGAGCACACCGGCGTTGACGTTGGCGAGGACGACTTCCGGACCGAACGGCACCACCGCCCACGCGGCAAGCGCCGGGACCAGGGCAAGCATCGGCGCCAGGAAATACAGGGCGCGATTGGCGTTGGTCGGAAGGACGACTTCCTTCAGGAGCAGCTTGACGACGTCGGCAAAGGCCTGGAGCAAGCCGGCGGGACCGACCTTGTTCGGCCCCATGCGGACGTGCATCCAGCCGAGCACCTTGCGTTCCCACCAGACGTACAGTGCGACGCCGACGACCAGCGGCAGCACGATCGCCAGGATGTACAGCACCGGCAGCAAGACATGATCGAAGAGTTGAGCGCCCATGGTTACGCCTTGCTCACGGTGATGGCCGCGCCGTACGGAGGCAGCATGGCGGTTTCGGAGTGCGCGGCTTCGATCCACGCGGCGCCGTCAGGCACCGAGGCATCGATGGCCACCGGTAGGACGGCATCGCCGATGCGCGCATTGGCGCCATCGATGAGGCCGAGCTTGCCGGCGTCGTCCGCATTGATGCGGATGGCGGCGGCACGGTTCAGCGGGTGCGAAGCCAGCGCGCCAGCACGACGAACCACCGCATCGACGCGGTAGATCGGCGTGGTGGCAAGACGCGAGAAGGTCACGCCCGACGCACGCGTTGCGAGCGAGGCACGAACCTCCGAGGCACGCTCGGTGAGGCCTTCACGCAGGCCGGCGAGGTCGTCGAATTCGAAGCCGGCGACGCCGAGCAGGCCACCCAGTGCGCGCAACACCTTCCAGCCCGGACGCGCGTCGCCCGGTGCCTTGGCACCCGGCAGCACGGTCTGTGCGGTGCCTTCGACGTTGACCAGGGTCGCATCGATTTCCGGCGTCAGGCCAATCGGCAGGATCACATCGGCCGAGTCCTTCAGCGCATCGCTGGCGAAGGCGGCGAAAGCGACCACGGTCTGCGCCGAATGCATCGCCTGGAGGGCGAGCGTACCGTCGGCGAAGTCGTGCGGCGGCTCGACGTTGTAGAGCACATAGCCCTTGCGCGCCTGGAGCAGCATGCCACGTGCATCGAGACCGCCCGCGGTCGGCAGCACGCCGACCGAAGCGAGGCCCAGTGCGTTGGCACCGACCGGGATCTCGTTGAACGAGGCGCCGGCGGCCTGCGCGATGAAGCGCGCGATGGCACGCAGCCACGAGGCTTCCGGATGGGTCACGGCCGCATGGCCGAGGATGACCGCGGCGTTGTCACCAAGCGCCTTGAACGCGGCACGATGGGCGTCGGTCGTCTCCACACCGCTCAGGGCGGAAGCGATCGACTCCGGCACCGTGGCGCCATGCTCGCTGGCGGCTTTGGCCAGGATCAGCAGCTCGGCGACCAGCGCGTGCGGCGCGGCGACGGACTCGCCGGCCAGCGGGTAGTTGAAATTGAAATGGGCCGGGTTGACTGCGTAGACACTGGCGCCCTTCTTCACCGCCTGGCGGATGCGGTGGTTGAGCAGCGGCACTTCGTTACGCAGATCGGAACCGACCAGCAGCGCCGCCTTCACCTTGTCGAACGAGGCAATCGGCGAGGCAAAGGCCTTCGCGAACGCGTTGTCGGCAAAGTCGAGCTGACGCAGGCGATGGTCGACGTGGGCGCTGCCCAGGCCGCGTGCGAGGCGGACAAGCAACTCGCCCTCCTCGTTCGACGTGGCCGGATTCACCAACACACCGAGATCCGAGCCCGGAACGCTCTTCAGCGCTTCCTTCGCCACGGCGAGCGCGTCGTCCCAGGTCGTTGCCGACCACTGGCCGTTGCGCTTGACCATCGGCGACTTCACGCGGTCGGCCGCGTACAGGCCCTGGTGGCTGTAACGGTCGCGATCGGACAACCAGCATTCGTTGATCGTCTCGTTGTCGCGCGGCACGTTGCGCAGCACTTCACCGCGGCGCGTGTGCATCCACAGGTTGGAACCCAGTGCGTCGTGGTAACCGACGGACGGGCGCGCCACCAGCTCCCAGGCGCGGGCCTGGAACTGGAAAGGCTTGTTGGTCAGCGCGCCGACCGGGCAGACGTCGATGATGTTGCCCGACAGTTCGCTCTCGATCGTCTTGCCGATGTAGGTACCGATTTCCAGGTTCTCGCCACGGCTCATGCCGCCGAGCTCGTACGTGCCGGCGATCTCGCTGGTGAAGCGGACGCAACGCGTGCACTGGATGCAGCGGGTCATCTCGGTCGCGATCAGCGGGCCGAGGTTCTCGTCGGAAACGGTGCGCTTGCGCTCGTTGTAGCGCGATACCGAACGGCCGTAGCCGAGCGAGACGTCCTGCAGCTCGCACTCGCCGCCCTGGTCACAGATGGGGCAGTCCAGCGGATGGTTGATCAGCAGGAATTCCATCACGTTGCGCTGCGACTTCAACGCCTTGTCCGAACGCGTGAACACCTTCATGCCCTCGCCCACCGGCGTGGCGCATGCCGGCGCAGGCTTCGGCATCTTCTCGATTTCCACCAGGCACATGCGGCAGTTGGCGGCGATCGGAAGCTTGCGGTGGTAGCAGAAGCGCGGGATGGGAATCCCGACGGCGTCGGCCGCCTCGATGATCATCCGCCCCTTGGCGATCTGCACCGGAACGCCATCGATCTCGATATTGACCAGATCCGGCGCGGCGTTGGCTACGGGCTGCGCACTCATGCAGCGACTCCAGTGGTGACCGTGTCCGCCGGACCGTCGACGATCGACCGGCCATGCTCCACGTAGTATTCGAATTCGTGCCAGAAGTTGGCCAGGAAGCCCTGCACCGGCCACGCCGCGGCTTCACCGAAGGCGCAGATGGTGTGACCTTCGATCTGGCCGGCGACGGCCTTCAGGCGATGCAGGTCTTCCTGCGTGCCCTTGCCTTCGACGATGCGCGAGAGCACGCGGTGCATCCAGCCGGTGCCTTCGCGGCACGGGGTGCACTGGCCGCAGGACTCAGCCATGTAGAAACGCGAGATACGGTGGCAGGCGCGGACCATGCAGGTGGTCTCGTCCATCACGATCACGGCGCCCGAACCCAGACCCGAACCCGCCTTCTGCAGCGAGTCGTAGTCCATGGTGCATTCCATGATCTTCTCGGCCGTCAGCACCTTCATCGACGAGCCGCCGGGGATGCAGGCCTTGAGCTTCTTGCCGCCGCGGATACCGCCGGCCATCTGCAAGAGCTCGGAGAACGGCGTGCCCAGACGGATTTCGAAGTTGCCCGGGTTAGCCACGTGGCCGGAGACGGAGAAGATCTTCGGGCCGCCGTTGTTCGGCTTGCCAAGGTTGAGGAACCACTCCGCGCCGTTGCGCAGGATCGCCGGCACCGAGGCATACGTCTCGGTGTTGTTGATCGTGGTCGGGCGACCGTACAGCCCGAAGCCCGCCGGGAACGGCGGCTTGAAGCGCGGCTGGCCCTTCTTGCCTTCGAGCGATTCCATCAGGGCGGTTTCTTCGCCGCAGATGTACGCGCCGGCACCGAGGGCGTTGTAGATGTCCACGTCGATGCCGGTGCCGTCGATGTTCTTGCCGAGCAGGCCAGCCGCGTAGGCTTCCTTCAGGGCTTCTTCGATGTGCTCGAACGGCTCGTGGTGGAACTCGCCACGCAGGTAGTTGTAGGCGATGGTCGAGCCCGTGCAGTAGCACGCGATCGCCAGGCCTTCGATGACCGAATGCGGGTTGAAGCGCAGGATGTCACGGTCCTTGCAGGTACCCGGCTCGGACTCGTCCGAATTGCACAGGATGTACTTCTGGCCGGGCGCCGTGCGCGGCATGAAGCTCCACTTCAGGCCCGTGGGGAAGCCGGCGCCGCCGCGACCGCGCAGCGCGCTCTTCTTGATCTCTTCGATCAGCGCGGCGGGATCCGGCTTTTCCGCCAGGATCTTGCGCCATGCCTTGTAACCGTCCACCTTTTCATAGCTCTCGAGCGCCCAGGGCTTCTCGAAATGCAGGGTCGTGTAGACGACCTGGTGTTCCTGCGGTGCGGGTCCGACCGGACCAGTGGTGCTAGCCATTGCCCTTACCTCACTTAAGACCGTCGAGAATGGCGTCGACCGAATCGGCCGTCAGCTTCTCGTGGTAGTGACCGTTGACGACCATCATCGGCGCGCCTGCGCAAGCGGCGAGGCATTCCTCTTCCTGCTTGAGATAGATGCGGCCATCGGCGGTGCTCTCGCCGGTCTTGATGCCGAGTTTCTTCTCGCAATGACGAACCAGGCCTTCGGCCCCGTTCAACCAGCAGGAAATGTTGGTGCAGATGGCGACGTTGTTGCGACCGACAGGCGTGGTCTCGAACATCGAGTAGAAGCTCGCGACCTCGTACGCCCAGATCGCCGGCAGTTCGAGGTACTTGGCGACCGCGGTGATCAGTTCGTCGGTGAGGTAACCGACATTCTGTTCCTGCGCCGCCATGAGCGCCTGGATCAGCGCGGAGCGCTTGCGATCCGGCGGGAACTTGGAAACCCAGTGATCGATGTGGCTGCGGGTGTGATCGTTGAGCACGACAAGGGGATCGACGTCCTTGACCTGCTCAAAATGTCCGGTGGCTTTCATGATTCAGTTCACTCCGTCGACTTAGCGGTCGACTTCGCCAAAGACGAGATCGTAGGTGCCAATCATCGCGACAACGTCGGCGAGCATGTGGCCTCTCACGATCGCATCCATGGAAGACAGGTGGGCGAAGCCCGGCGCGCGCAGATGCACGCGGAAAGGCTTGTTCGCACCGTCGGACACGAGATAGCAGCCGAACTCGCCCTTGGGCGCTTCGACGGCGGTATAGGTTTCGCCGGCAGGTACGCCGTAGCCTTCGGTGAAGAGCTTGAAGTGGTGGATCAGCGCTTCCATGTCCGTCTTCATTTCTTCGCGGCTGGGCGGCGCGACCTTGTAGTTCTGCACCATCACCGGGCCCGGGTTGGCCTTCAGCCACGCGATGCACTGCTTGATGATGTTGTTCGACTGGCGCATCTCTTCGACACGGACCAGGTAACGGTCGTAGCAATCGCCGTTGACGCCCACCGGAATGTCGAATTCCATGTTTGCGTACGCGGCATATGGCTGCTTCTTGCGCAGATCCCAGGCAATGCCCGAGCCGCGCAGCATCGCGCCGGTCATGCCCCAGGCCTGGGCCTTCTCGGGCGGAATGACGCCGATGCCGACCGTACGCTGCTTCCAGATACGGTTATTGGTAAGCAACGATTCGTACTCGTCGACGCGCGCCGGGAAATCGTTGGTGAACTCCGTCAGGTAGTCCAGCATCGAACCTTCGCGCCACGAGTTGCGGCGCTTGAGGTCGGCGCCCTTGTGCCACGGCGACTCGCGGTACTTCGACATCTGGTCCGGCAGGTCGCGGTAGACGCCGCCCGGACGGTAGTACGTCGCGTGCATGCGCGCGCCGGACACCGCCTCGTAGACGTCCATCAACTCTTCGCGTTCGCGGAACGCGTAAAGGAAGACGGCCATGGCACCGAGATCGAGCGCGTTCGAACCCACCCACATGAGGTGGTTCAGGATACGGGTGATCTCGTCGAACATCGTGCGGATGTACTGCGCACGGATGGGCGCCTGGATACCCATCAGGTTCTCGATGGCCAGCACGTAGGCGTGCTCGTTGCACATCATCGAGACGTAGTCGAGGCGGTCCATGTAACCGATGGACTGGTTGAATGGCTTGGACTCGGCCAGTTTCTCGGTGCCACGGTGCAGCAGGCCGATGTGCGGATCGGCACGGACGATCGTCTCGCCGTCCATTTCCAGCACCAGGCGCAACACGCCATGCGCAGCAGGATGCTGCGGGCCGAAGTTCATCGTGTAATTGCGAATTTCTTCCACGGCTTAATTCTCCCGCCAATGATCGGCGGATTCCGCCCTGGCCGTATCGAGATCGGCGTCGTTACGGATCGTGCGCGGCACGAGCACGCGCGGCTCGATCGAGACCGGTTCGTAGATGACACGTTTCTGTTCGGGGTCGTAGCGCACTTCGACGTTGCCGATCAGCGGGAAATCCTTGCGGAACGGATGACCCACGAAACCGTAGTCGGTGAGGATGCGACGAAGATCCGGGTGGCCCTCGAAGATGATGCCGTACAGGTCGAATGTCTCACGCTCGAACCAGTCCGTACCCGGCCATACCGGCGTGACCGACGGAACGATCGGGAAGGCGTCGTCTTCACAGAACACGCGAAGGCGGATGCGCTGGTTGAGTTCGATCGACAACAGGTGAATGACCGCGGCATAACGACGCGGCTGCTCGACCTTGCGCGGGCGGTCGGCCCACGTGAAGCGACCCATGGCCTCACCTTCCACGCCACGCGAGAAGCTCTCGCCCTGCGCGGTGTCGGTGTCCCACTCGGTCTGCCCGTAGCTGAGGTAGTCGACGCCACAGACGTCGACAGGAATGGTGAAGCGGAAGCCCGCCTCGTCGCGCAGCGCCGTCGCGACGGAGATCAGGTCACGCGGAGCCACCTCGGCGGTGACTTCATTGCGGTCGACCTTCACCGTCAGTATGTCGCCGAAGCGCGCGGCGAGCCGTTCGACCAGCGAGGTCTCGTTGATAACGCTCATGTGCGATGCCCTGTTAACGCGCGATCGTGTGGGTGCGACGGATCTTCTTCTGCAACTGCAGGATGCCGTGGATCAGCGCTTCGGCCGTCGGCGGGCAACCCGGCACATAGATGTCGACCGGAACGATGCGATCGCAGCCGCGAACGACCGAGTAGGAATAGTGGTAGTAACCGCCGCCATTGGCGCAGGAACCCATGGAAATGACCCACTTCGGCTCAGGCATCTGGTCGTAGACCTTGCGCAGCGCGGGGGCCATCTTGTTCACCAGCGTGCCGGCGACGATCATCACGTCGGACTGGCGCGGGCTGGGACGGAAGACCACGCCGAAGCGGTCGAGATCGAGACGCGCGGCGCCCGCGTGCATCATTTCGACGGCGCAGCAGGCCAGGCCGAAGGTCATCGGCCACATGGAACCGGTGCGCGCCCAGTTCATCAGTGCGTCGATGCTCGTCACGCCGAAGCCACGGTTCACGACCGGAGCATCGCCGTTGGGACGCAGGATGTCGTCGACAAGGTTGAGCGGCGTCGGGTTGTGCATCACCCGATCGATGGTGGTCATCACTCCCATTCGAGCGCTCCCTTCTTCCAGACGTAAGCGAAACCGACCACGAGCAGCGCGAGGAACAGCGCCATCTCGATCAGCGCGATGGCGCCGATCTTGTCGAACACCACCGCCCACGGAAACAGGAAGGCGATTTCGAGGTCGAAGATGATGAAGAGGATGGCGATGAGGTAATAGCGCACGTCGAACTTCATGCGCGCGTCCTCGAAGGCCTCGAAGCCGCACTCATAAGGCGAGAGCTTTTCCGAATCGGGACGGCTGGGGCCGGCAAGCATGCCGATCGCCATCAGGACCACGCCTAGGCCTACGGCCACGGCAATGAACAACAGGACGGGCCAGTATTGGGCAAGCACGATGCTGCGTACCTCCGCGCCTCACTGGGCGCATCAGTGACCGTCGGCGGGGACGAGCGGTCCGGCTAGGGTCGCCAGAGCTTTTATCGAATCGATCCAAATGGATCGATCCGTGTCGGGACGCATTGCGTACCAACGACTCCGGATATCCACAATCTCACGTTGGGGAACCGATCTATTGTACCAGTGCGTGCAGGTATCACGACAAGTATTAATAAGGGGAATACTTGTCCAACACTGACATTCGGCTCCGGACCGCGCCGATATGTCACATGGTCTGGGTCGGACGCTCGGAGGCGAGCGTGCCCACAAGCAGGGCTTCGATCCGCTGCCGGGCGCCTTCACTCTCGGGGGACTCGTTGAACTGGATGCCGACACCGGCCGTGCGGTTACCCTGCGCACCCACGGGAGTGATCCAGACCACGCGACCGGCCACGGACAGGCGCTCGTTCTCGTCGATCAGGGTGACCAGCAGGGCCACTTCATCGCCCAGGCTGTAACGCTGGGCGGTCGGCGCGAACAGGCCACCGGTCTTCAGGAACGGCATGTACGAGATGTACAGGGAGTTCACGTCCTTGATCTTCAACGACAGAATGCCCTGGCGCGGCGATGAGCTGGTGGCGTTCATGGACACGTTGATTCCCCTGATTTGACCGTCATCCTAGCTACCCGGCAGCCCGGGCCACAAGCCCGACCGGTTCGGGATCCTGCCCTGCCCAGCCGTAGCGGTCGTAGATCCACGGTGTGGAGAGGTCGGCGGTCAGCTTGGCGAAGGCCGGACCGGGGGCGTCGCGCAGCGGAAGCACCCACTCATCCCCTGCCCGTTCGATGGGCGCGAGGCGCCACGGCCAGACCTGCACACCCTGGCCGTCCGCCAGAACCAGGCGCAATCGGGTCCTCGCCAGCGGGCCGGGATGCCAGGGAAGGCGCAGCGCGCCGACGCCCGGCGCCGAGGGTGCCCGGTCGAAACGTTCCGGACGCGAGGCCACGCCCAGCATGCGCTTGCGACTGAGCGCCATCTGGGTTGCATGCTCGAGGACGGCATCGATCTTGGTCGCCTGGTGCGCGGGGTCCGCATCGGGGACGATCAGATGCTCCGGCGCCGAACGCTCCGTGCCATGGACCATATAAGTGAGTATTTCGGCCAGTGAACCCGCCGCCGAGAGCGCCAGCCGGGCCAGGACGTGCGTCGAGCCGTGATCGGGGTGACTATCGCCCAGATCGGGGATGACGACGAGGTTGGGCCGCACACGCTCGACGATGCGGCGGATCGCGCCCACGGCCGCCGGTGTGCGCACACGCAGTTCCTCGGTGACCTTCATGTCGTGCCAGCCCAGGGCGTGTAAATGATCGGGGCCGACGCCGAGCCGGCCCAGCGCCGCGGCAACCTCAAGCCGGCGCCGCGCGCCCCAGCGGGCCCGGCCGGCCGCATCGATCACGAGGCGCCGTTCCAGCCAGCGCTGCGGCCAGGGATTGTCGTCGCCGTCGGTAAGCAGCAGCACATCGGCCCGGCCGCCCACGGCGAGCGTGCGCTGGATCAGCATGCCGGCGGCCAGCGACTCGTCGTCCGGATGGGGTGCGACGACAAGAAGTCGGGTGCTGCCGTCAATGACGGGGTCGCGGGACAAGGGGCGTTTCCTGAAAATCACGGGGTTATGCCGATTAGGGCCGAACGCCCGATAAGACGGCGTCAACGCCAGGCGGCAAGCAGCTCGAGCAGCAGCAGGTCCACGCGAAGCGGTCCGCGCAACGCGTCCCTCGCGCGGTTGGCCTTGCCGTACCAGGCGTCGAGCGATTCGTCGTCCAGCTGGCTTTCCAGTGGCGCGACCGCACCTGCTGCGCGCGCGCGGAGCTCGTCCGTGGCCGCCTGCGCGGCGAACCAAAGGTAACGAGCCGGTTCGGCGGCCTGCCAGCGCTTGACCACTTCCATGGCATCGCCACGGCCAGCGGCCAGGGCCTTGAGGTCATGGCGCACTTCGCCGCGCTGTTTCAACGCGCCGTCGGCCGCCCAGGTGCGCGCCATGCCGGGATTGCCGCCCGCGGCATCGAGTGCGGCTTCGGCATCCTTCACGCCTTCGGCGGCCAGCCAGGCCAGCGACGCTTCGCGAGCCGGCACCAGGAAATCGATGCGCTGGCAACGGCTACGGATGGTGGCAGGCAAACGCGCCGGCTCATCGGCAACGAGGACCAGCAGGGTGGCCTGCGTCGGTTCTTCGAGGGTTTTCAGCAGGGCGTTGGCCGCCGCCGCATTCATGGCGTCGGCAGGATCCACCGTGGCGATCTGCCAGCCACCGAACTGGCTGGACATCGCCAGCCTGGCGGAGAGGTCGCGAATCTGGTCGACCACGATCTCGCTGCGCGTCACGCCATCCTTGCGCAAGCCGAACGAGAGCGCGGCCACGTCGGGATGCGTGCCGGCAGCGACCAGCTGGCAACTGCGGCAGACACCGCAGGGTTTACCGTCCGTGGTTTGCTGGCAGAGCAGGCCCTTGACGAAGGTCGCCAGGAAATCCCGCTTGCCCAGGCCGGCCGGTCCGGCAAGTAAGAGGGCATGCGGCAAGGCGTCGCGCTGACGGCGTGCCTGGAGGCGTGCCCATGCATCGGCATGCCAGGGGCGCAGGCTCACGAGGCCACCCCGGCGAGCAGGGCCGCCACACCTTCGATGGCTTGTCCGAGGACTGCCTCCGGCGTGGCGCTCGCATCCAGCACGCGGAAGCGTCGTGGCTCGGCCGCGGCCCGTGCGCGATAGGCGTCGCGAACGCGCTCGAAAAAGGAATCACCCTCCACTTCGATACGATCCGCCTCGCCACGGCCCGCGGCACGTGCACGGCCGGTGCTCACGGGCAGATCGAGCAGCAGCGTGATATCGGGCTTCAAAGCCAGCGCAGCCCACCCCTCCAGCACTTCAATGCGTTCCACGGGCTGGCCGCGGCCACCTCCCTGGTAGGCGAAGCTGGCGTCGGTAAACCGGTCGCAAAGCACCCAACGGCCGGCGGCCAGCGCCGGCTCGATCACCTGGCGCACCAGCTGGGCACGCGAGGCGAACATCAACAGCAGCTCCGCTTCGGCACACAGTTCATTGTTTGCCGCGTCGAGCACCACGCCACGCACTGCCTCGCCCACGGCTGTACCACCGGGCTCGCGGGTGACGACCAGATCCACGCCCTGAGCACGCAGGTGCGCCTCGAGACCACGCAATAGCGTGCTCTTGCCGGCGCCTTCGCCGCCTTCGAGGGTGATCAGTCGGCCGCGCTTGGGTGTCGTCACTGGCATCGTTTCAATTGGTAGCAGGCCACGGCCCGGTTGTGGTCGTCGAGGTTCGCCGAGAAGACGTGGCTGCCGTCGCCCCGGGCGACGAAATACAGGTCCTTGCCTTCCACCGGATGCAGCGCCGCCTGGATCGCCGCACGCCCCGGCAGGGCGATCGGCGTCGGCGGCAGGCCGACCCGCGTGTACGTATTGTAGGGGGTGTCGGTGGTGAGGTCGCTCTTGTGGATATTGCCCACGTAGCTGTCGCCCATGCCGTAGATCACCGAGGGATCGGTCTGCAGCAGCATGCGTAGCTGCAATCGCCGGATGAACACGCCGGCGATGCGCGGGCGCTCATCAGCCCTGCCCGTCTCTTTTTCGACGATCGAGGCGAGGATGAGCGCCTCGTATGAAGTCGCCAGCGGCAGGTCCGGCGCACGTGACGCCCAGGCCGCATCGAGTGTCTTGCTCATGGCCGCATGCGCGCGCTTGAGGATGCTGGAGTCGGCATCACCCTTGACGTAGGCATAGGTCTCCGGAAGGAAGCGCCCTTCCGGGTGCTCGCCCTCGTTGCCCAGGCGCTTCATCAGCTCGTCGTTGTCGAGGCCGGCGCTGTCGTGCGACAGGGTGTCGGTAGCAGCCAGTGCCCGGCGCAGATCCGCGAAGCTCCATCCATCGACGATGGTGAAGTTGCGTTGCATGACCTTGCCGTTGGCCATGTCGCCGATCAGGTCGCGCGGCGTCATGCCGGTGCGCAACAGGTATTCACCGGCATGCAGGCGGCCCGAGGCACGCATCTCGATCGCCAGCACGCGCCAGTAAAGCGGCGAAGCCCGCGTCGCGCCGCGACCGCGCAGGTCGCGAACGATGTCCTTGAACGAGGCGCCCCGTGCCACGTCGATACTCTGTCCGGCCACGGGCACGCTCAAGGGCGTGCGCGCAAAGCGCGACCAGTCGAGAACGAGCCAGCTACCCACGGCAATCGCCGCGACCAGCACCACCAGCAAAATCACCCGCCAGAGGGCGATGCCGCGCACTTTCATCAATCGGAATCCTTCGAACTGTTCGGAAGCGGCAGGCCGATCCCGCACCAGTGCGCCTGCCAGTGGCGGGTGACCGGGCCGGGCTGCCAGGTTCGGCCAGCAAAAGCCCGAACGGGAAGAATGCCCCGAACGGCCGATGTGAGGAAGACCTCGTCGGCCTCGACGAGCTGCTGCGGTGAAAGATGGTCGATATGTACGCTGCCGGCGCCCAGTAGCTCCGCGCGCGCCACACCGGCCACGCCACAACGGTCCACCGGCGGCGTGACAAGGCGCCCGGCCAGCACGGCGAACAGGTTAGCGGCTGTCGCGCAGATGACACGGCCCTGCGGGTCGGTCATCAGGCCCTCCTGCCAGCGCGCGTCGTCCCACTCCGAGCGGGCGAGCACCTGCTCGAGCCGATTGAGGTGTTTCATGCCGGCAAGCAAAGGCTGGTCACCGAGGCGCGTATCGCACAGGCGCAGTGCGATCCCGTGGCGATACATGTCCGCCGCAAGCGCTAGCGGGCCTACCGTGATCACCGTCGTCGGCTTCGCCATGCGCGGCCGCGCGTAGCCGCGCTCCCCGGTGCCCGCGGTGAAGGTGATACGGGCTACGGCGTCCTCCAGTCCCCCGGCGAGGCGCCGCACTTCGGCCAGCATCGCATCGGTATCGGGGGTGGCGAGCCTCAGACGCACCGTCGAGGCGCGCAGGCGTTCGGCATGTCGTTGCCATAGCGGCACGGCACCCCCGACCACGCGCAGTGTTTCAAACAGGCCGTCGCCGTACATCGCGCCACGATCCGCCGCATCAAGCCGGTCGGTCTCGATGAAGTCGACGGACGTGCGCATGCTCATGCCGCGCCGAAGATGCGCAACAGCCCGCGCGCCTTCGCACGCGTCTCGTCGAGCTCCCTGTCCGGGACCGAGTCGGTGACGATACCGGCGCCCGCCCGCAACGAGACCTGGGGCCCTTCGACCATGAGCGTACGGATGAGGATGTTGAGGTCCATGTCGCCATTGTCGTCGAGATAGCCGATCGCGCCGGTATAGGCACCGCGCGGCTCCCTCTCGATGTCGCCGATGATCTCCATGCAACGGACCTTCGGGCAGCCGGTGATGGTTCCGCCGGGAAAGGTCGCCGCGATCACCTGGCCGGGCGTCACGCCCTCGCGCGCACGGCCACGCACGTTGGAAACGATGTGATGCACGTGGGCGTAGCTCTCCACCACCATCAGCTCGTCCACCTTTACGCTGCCCGGCACGCACACCCGACCCAGGTCGTTGCGCTCCAGGTCGATCAGCATGACGTGCTCCGCACGTTCCTTCGGATGCGTCGTGAGTTCGCGGATGCGCGCCGCGTCGTCATCACCAGGCATACGCGGACGCGTACCGGCGATGGGCCTCGTTTGCAGGACGCCATCGCGCGACTCGACGAGGCGTTCCGGCGATGAACTGACGATCGCCCATCCCTGCTGCTGGAGCATGCCCGCGAACGGTGCGGGATTGGCCGCACGCAGCGCGGCCATCAGGCTCGCCGGCGACGGTGCGTCGGCGAACCGCGCCGACCAGCGACGCGAGAGATTCACCTGGAAAACATCACCCGCACGCAGGTGCTCGTGGATGCGCACGACGCCATCGAGGAACCGCGAAGGCTCGTCTTCTTCGACGAGCTCGGGCATGGCGAGCGTTAGGTCCGGCAGCGCCACGTCAAGGTCGGCGGCAAGCACGTCCAGCCAGTGAGTAGCGCCCTCTTCCGCGATCAGGATGGTGCGCTGCTCGACGTGATCGACGATCGCCGCCGCAGGCGTACGCAGGGCGAAGGCGACGGGCGCCGCGCCACTCGACGGCGGCAGCCGCAGGCTCGGCTCGATCTGGCCGACCAGCTCGTACGCGAGGTAGACGATCCAGCCACCATGAAACGGCAGGCCGTCCGCGACGCGAGGGTGGTGGCGCGTGGCCCACGCGGCATCGAGTGCATCGAGAAAACCGCCAGGAACGATGTTGCCCGCGGCGTCGCGCACGAGGTTATCCGCGCCGAGGGTCAGCGATGCATCGCCGGCGGCAAAGAGGATGTCGAAACGTGACTGGGGTGTTCCGGTGACCGCGCTTGCCAGCAAGGCCGGATAGCGCTCCGGATACGACGCGGCCGGCGCGAGGAGATCGCGCCGGCCGGCCAGGGTTCGCGTGACGAATGCCACGCCGATCAGAGGCGACGGAAGACGAGCGTACCGTTGGTGCCGCCGAAGCCGAACGAATTCGACACGACAATGTTGAGGTCCGCCTTTTCCGCCTTGTTCGGCACGAGGTCCATGCCAAGCGCGGCGACTTCAGGATCCACGTCGACGAGGTTCATCGTCGGCGGGATCACGCCATCGCGCAGCGCCATGACCGAGAAGATCGCCTCGACACCACCGGCAGCGCCGAGCAGGTGACCGGTGACCGACTTGGTCGAGCTGACCGCGAACTTGCCCTTCGCCGTGGCATGGTCGCCGAACACGTTGCGGATGGCCCTGGCTTCACCAAGATCGCCCACCGGCGTGGAGGTGCCGTGCGCGTTGACGTACTGCACGTCTTCCGGGGTGATGCGGGCGTCATGCAGGGCGTTGCGCATGGCCAGTTCCGCACCGTCGCCGCTGGGCGAAGTGATGTGGTACGCGTCGCCGCTCATGCCGAAACCGACAAGCTCGGCAAGGATGTTGGCACCGCGTGCCTTGGCGAACTCGTATTCCTCGAGCATAAGCATGCCGGCGCCGTTGGACAGCAGGAAGCCATCGCGGCCGATATCCCACGGACGGCTGGCGTGCGTCGGGTCGTCGTTGCGCGTGGACATCGCCTTGGCCGAGCAGAAGCCCGCCATCGCTGTCGTCGTGGTGGCATGCTCGGAACCGCCGGCGAGCATGGCGTCGGCATCGCCGTACTGGATCAGGCGCATGGCCATGCCGATGTTGTGCGCGGCCGTCGTGCATGCCGAGACCAGCGCGATGTTCGGGCCCTTCAGGCCGTGGTAGATCGACAGGTTGCCGGCCACCATGTTGATGATGGAGCTGGGCACGTAGAACGGCGAAACCTTGCGCGGGCCCTTTTCGTTGAGCTCGATCGCGGTGGCTTCGATCGTGTGCAGGCCACCGATACCGGCACCTGCGGCAACGCCGATGCGACCGGCGTTCTCTGCGGTGACGACCAGGCCCGACTGACGGAACGCATGCGTGCCGGCGACGATGCCGTAATGGATGAACGGGTCCATCCGCTTGAAGTCTTTCGCGATGGAACGACGCTCGTCGTCCAGCGCCCTGATCCCGGCCTCATCGGTCGGTGTCGCGACACCGTCGAAGAAGGAATCGACCGCGCTGAAATTACGGACTTCGCCCGCGATGCGGGTGGCGTAGGCACTGGTGTCGAAGTCGGTAACAGGGCCGATGCCGCTATTACCTTCGACGACGTTCTTCCAGGCGGTGGCGACATCGTTACCGACCGGCGAAAGGATCCCCATGCCGGTAATTACCACACGTCGTTTGCTCATGCGTTTGTTCCTTAGCACTTTATCCACGCAACCATACGCGAGCGCAGGTTACGAAAAGCGGAAACGAAAACTGCGCCTTTAGGCGCAGCTTTCGTGTGGCTCGGAGATCGACGGGAGGCGAACCCCCCGATCGACAACCAGGCGCTCTATCACTTCTGGTGAGCGGTGATGTAGTCGATAGCCTGCTGGACAGTCGTGATCTTTTCGGCGTCTTCGTCCGGGATCTCGGTCTCGAACTCTTCCTCGAGGGCCATCACGAGCTCAACGGTATCCAGCGAGTCGGCGCCCAGATCGTCAACGAACGACGCATTGTTGGTGACTTCATCTTCCTTGACGCCCAGCTGCTCGATAACGATCTTCTTGACGCGCTCTTCGATGGTGCTCATGTTGCCTTTACCTCCCGAGGGAAAATTCCGGCGGCATTGTAGTGGCTAAGGACTTGGCCCGCCAACAACAGTGCCGCCACGTGGATGACGCCCGGTTTTTCTTAGCCCGGACGCGAAACGATGATTGTCTCTCAAAAACGGGCCGGTGGCGACTGCCGCCAACCCTGGCCGATGAAGGCCCGCCCCATCAGGGCATGTACATGCCGCCGTTCACGTGCAGGGTCTCACCGGTGATGTACTTCGCCGCGGGAGAGGCCAGGAAGGCAACCGCCTCGGCAATGTCGTTGGGATCTCCCAGGTGGCCCAGGGCAATCCCCGACAGGAGCGCCGTGCGCTGCTCTTCCGGCAGTGCGCGGGTCATGTCGGTGTCGATGAAGCCCGGCGCGACCACGTTCACGGTGATGCCGCGCGAGCCAATCTCACGGGCCAGCGATTTCGAGAACGCGATGATGCCTGCCTTGGCCGCCGCGTAATTGGCCTGACCGGGATTGCCGGTGACGCCGACTACGGAAGCGATGCTGACGATACGGCCCTTTCGCGCCTTCATCATGCCGCGCATGACGGCTTTGGACGTCCGGAACACCGAGGTCAGGTTGGTCTCCATGATCGCGCTCCAGTCCTCTTCCTTCATGCGCATGAGGAGTTGGTCGCGTGTGATCCCGGCATTGTTGACCAGGATGGAGACCGCGCCGGCCTCCTTGGCGATACCGTCGATCAGCGCTTCGATGGCCGCCGGATCGGTCACGTTGAGTACGCGGCCGTAGCCGCCGTGAGCGGCGAGACGCTCGCCGATGGCCTCGGCGCCGGACTCCGTGGTCGCGGTGCCGAACACCGTCGCGCCAAGTGCCGCGAGGCGATCGGCAATGGCCGCGCCAATACCACGGCTGGCTCCGGTGACAAGCGCGATTTCGCCCTTGAGGGTCTGGGTCATGGGGGTTCCTGTCGTAACGGGGAAGGTCAGGCGGTTGCGGCCGCGAGCGCGGCGTCGAAATCGGCAGGCGTACCGATCGGCCTGGCCTCGACGGACTTGTCGATGCGCTTGATCAGGCCGGAAAGCACCTTGCCCGGACCGCACTCCAGCACCTGGGTCATACCGTTGGCGGCCAGCGCCTGGACGCATTCGGTCCAGCGCACCGGGAGGTAGAGCTGACGCATCAGCGCACCGCGAATGTCCTCGACCGAAGTGTGCACCTGGGCATCGGCGTTCTGGATCACCGGAATCGACGGCATCGACCAGTGGATGGCGGCCATGCGCTCGCCCAGCGTGTCCGCGGCTTCGCGCATCAGCATGCAGTGCGAGGGCACGGAAACCGCCAGCTTCACGGCCTTCTTCACGCCAAGGTCGGCCAGGCGGGCCAGGGCGCGGTCGACGGCCTCGGCATGACCGGCGATGACCAGCTGGCCGGGCGAGTTGAAATTCGCGGGTGCGACGATCTGGTCCTGGGCGACTTCCGCGCAAACCGCGGCGATCTGGGCATCGTCGCCGCCTAGGATGGCGGCCATGGCGCCGACACCGGCCGGCACCGCGGCCTGCATGAGACGACCGCGCTCGGCAACGAGACCGGCGGCATCCTTCAGGGAAAGGGCTCCAGCGGCGACGAGGGCGCTGTACTCACCCAGGCTGTGCCCTGACAGGTAGGCCGGGCGCGTACCACCCTGTTTCACCCACACGCGCCACACGGCCACGCTGGCGGCCAGCAGGGCCGGCTGGGTGTTCTCGGTACGGTTGAGGCGATCCTCCGGGCCGTTCTGGCTCAGCTCCCACAGGTCGATGCCAGCACCCTCGGACGCCTCGTCGAAGGCGGCGCGGACTTCCGGGTGGGCAGCGGCGAGCTCGGCAAGCATGCCGACGGACTGCGAGCCCTGACCGGGAAAGACAAAGGCGAGCGAGGCGCTGGATGCGGTCATGCGAGATGTTTCCGGAACGTCAAACCGCGAATGGTGCCAGCAACATGGGGGCGATTGCACCATTCGCAGGCGTGTGGTGACCTTCCGGGACCCCCTGTCGGGGGTCCCGGAAGGTCACCACGGTGGGAGCCGCTTCAGCGGCGAAAAGCCAACGAAGCGGTGTAGCCGAAAGCCATCGCCGGCATAGCCGGCTCCCACACTGAGCCTGGCAAACCCACCCATGCGGCAATCAATACCTCAACAGCGCCGAGGCCCAAGTAAACCCGCCACCGAAGGCCTCCAGCAGCAGGTTCTGGCCACGCTTGACCTTGCCCGAACGTACCGCGTAGTCGAGCGCCAACGGCACGGAGCCAGAGGAGGTGTTGGCGTGTTTGTCCACCGTGACGATGACCCGATCCATCGACATGTTCAGGCGCTTGGCCGTCGCTTCGATGATGCGCAGGTTCGCCTGGTGCGGAATCAGCCAGTCGATCTCATCTTCCTTCATGCCGGCATCCGCCAACGTCTCGCCGACCAGCGAATCGAGCGTCTTGACCGCGACCTTGAACACTTCGCGACCGAGCATGTTGATCTTCACGCCATGGTTCGGCGCATCCGTGAAGCCGGCGGACACGCCAACCGGATTGAACAGCAAGTGCTTGAAACCACCATCGGCGCGCATGCGCGTGGTGAAGATGCCCGGCTCGTCGGAGGCTTCCAGCACGACCGCGCCCGCGCCGTCACCGAACAGTACGCAGGTTTCGCGCTCCGTCCAGTCGACCATGCGAGTGAGGGTTTCGGCGCCGATCACCAGGGCCTTCTTCGACTGGCCGCTGCGCACGAATGCATTGGCGATGCCCAGGGCGTAGACGAAGCCGGAGCACGCCGCGTTCACGTCAAATGCGGCGCAGCCGTTGGCACCCAGGCGGTGCTGCACAAGGCAGGCAGTGGACGGAAAAATGAGGTCGGGGGTGGTCGTACCGAGAATGATCAGGTCGATCTCGGTCGCCTTGACGCCAGCCGCCTCGAGGGCACGCTGGGCAGCGAGAAAGGCGAGATCGCCCGTGGTCTCGCCGTCGGCGGCGTAGTGGCGCTCGGAGATGCCGGTGCGCGTTCGGATCCACTCGTCGGTGGTCTCGACGATCTTTTCGAGGTCGGCATTGGTCACTACCCTATCGGGAAGTGCGCTACCGGTACCGATGATGCGGGCGTATTTCAGAACCGTTCCCCTGTTCAGGGCCATGGGCCATAAACGCAAAACGGCGCGTTTCCGCGCCGCCTGCGTAGTGATCATCCCTGCGAAGGGAGATCAGTCCTCGACGCTGACCGCACCGCGGGTGTCGATGACCTTCTTACCGCGGTAGAAGCCATCTTTGGTCACGTGGTGACGCAGATGCACTTCGCCGCTGGTCGGATCGGTCGACAGCTGCACGGTCGTCAGCGCGTCGTGCGAACGACGCATGCCACGGGTGGAAGGGGTCTTGCGGCTCTTGGCAACTGCCATGACAAATCTCCAGCGAAATTACTTTATGAGTCCGCGGAGTGCCGCGAACGGGTTTTCAGACGTTTCCGGCGAGGGTTCTTCTTCCTCGTCGGCACCAACGATGTCATCGGGCAGCTCGTAATCCGGATTGACCGGGACCAGGGGCAGCGCCAACAGCAGTTCATCTTCGATCGTCGCGACCAGGTCGAGCTTGCCGTCCTGTTCGACCAGAAGTGCCTCGTAACCCGGGGGCAACGCGGCTTCCTCACTTTCTTCGACAATCAGTCCGAGACGGGTATCGATCTCAACCGGAAGGACGAACGGTTCCAGCGAACGCTGACAGATCACAGTCAACGGTGCCTTCGCACGAACGGCCACATAGGCGATATTGAACTCGTCGCGACCGAAGTCCAGCTCGTAGGTTACGTCGCCTTCGGGCGACGCAATAACTTCTCCGAGACGGGCAAAAGCCGACACGGGAAGCGAGCCCTGGAACGAACGCCGCGCACGAACTTCGCGCCAAGCGTCCACGGACGATGGCAAGGTCACGGACATAATCGGGAAATGGTAGGCATCAACCTGCCTGAAGTCAACCGGTTAGCGGGTACAAACCGCAACACCGCGCACTTTTGCGCAGGCCGGGGCCTTTCGTGCAGACTCGCAGGTCAGGATGTAGTTTGCCGCAGCAAACCCAACAGGGGGAAGAGCTAGCGTGTTTTCTTTTGCTTATTATGCACTTGCGGCCATCATCGTGGCCGCCATAGGGCTTTGTGCCTGGGCGGTGGCCCAGCAGCGGACCCGGCGACGCCACAGCGCGATGCAGGATCTGCTCGACAACGCCGACCGTCTCGAGGCTGATCTCAAGGACTGCCGCGATCGCCTCCAGCGCGCTCACTCCGTGATGTCGGTCAGCCCGGACGTGCCGGCCGCAGGCGAGGTCGAGGCGCAACAGGCCGTCGACTCGGGGCTGCGCGCCCTCCTCCAGCAACGCCTGTGGATCCGCGACCGCGCCCCCGACGCCAGCCAGCGCGAGCTGGACGAGGCCGTCAACGGCCTGGTGCGGGCGCGTCATCAACTGGAACCGCGCCTGCGCGCCCTGGACGACGCGCAGAGCGCGCTCGACACGGCGGTGCGCGAGCACATTCACAAGGAATTCTGAAGTGTCCGCGCAGCCCGTCGTCATCCTCGCCTCCACGTCCGCATACCGCGCCAGCCTGCTCCGGCGACTGCTGGACCGATTCGAGCAGGCGTCCCCGGGCACCGACGAAGTTCCCCTGCCCGGTGAAGCGCCCGCGGCGCGAGCGGCACGCCTGGCCGAAGCCAAGGCACGTGCCATCGCCTCGACACGCACCGGTTGCGTGGTCATCGGCTCGGACCAGGTGGCAGACCTCGAAGGCACCGTCCTCGATAAACCGGGCACCGTGCACGCGGCGCACCGCCAGCTGGCCGCCAGTTCAGGGCGAGAGGTGGTCTTCCACACTGCCGTGTGCGTGGTCGATGCCAGCGGCAAGGCATCGTTTCACGTCGACGAAACGCGGGTGCATTTCCGTCACCTATCCGCCCAGGACATCGAACGCTACGTGGAACGCGAACGCCCGCTGGACTGCGCAGGAAGCTTCAAATGCGAAGGCCTGGGCATCGCCCTGTTCGAGCGGATCGTCAATGAAGACCCGACCGCACTGATCGGCTTGCCGCTGATAGCGACCTGCCGCTTACTTCGCGACGCCGGGATCGCCCTGCCCTGACGAGGTGCGCAAGGCGATAACCGACGCACGGTACGCCTCGCGCCAGACCACGCAGTCATCGGGATTGCCGAGGCCACCAGGTGCAGCTCGCGCCGTGGCGTTGTAGAGTGCAAAGCGTCGCCGCCCGTCGAACAGATCCAGCCGTGCCGCGGGTCCGGCGATGTCGACGCGCGAGCATACCGAGGCAAGCCAGTCGCGCTTTTCGCGTTCGCGCAACGAGGTTTCGTCGACGACCAGCAACACGCGTTGGCCTGCATGTTTCGCCAGGCCCGCTTCATCGAAACCCCATGCGGCAAGCTGCGGCGCGCGGCCATGCTTCGTGTTCAACGGGCTGTCGAGCGAATACACCTCACGAGAACCGCCGAGCTCGAAACGAAGCTCCGCCGCCAGCATGAAATTGTCGGCGACGACCAGGGCCGAGGGCTCCCTGGCCAGTTGCGCGCGCACCGCGTCGCTGCTTTCGCGCCAACCGGTGAAGTTGGACGGAAAAGCCTTTACGCCGGCAAGTACGCGAGCGCCGTCCGGCGAGGCGGCCAGGCCGAGGTAACCCAGGCCGGCGAGCAGGCCAAGACCCGCGAGGACGAAGCCGGCCAGCGCCACCCGGCGCCACACGCGCCCGGCCTCCGCCAGCAGCGAAGGCAAAACCGCGCAAAGAAGCACGTAGCCAGGCAGCGGCCAATGCGCGCGAAAACGAACGTCGTCGGCAAACAGGCCGAGTACGAAATAGAGGACGACAAAGCTACCGGCGACCGTCGCGACCACATCGAAGGGAGCCTCGCCACGTCGCCGCCAGGCTTGCCACAACGCCCACATCAGCACCGCCCATGCCAGGGGCGTGCATGCGCCGGCCTGCTCAAGAGGCTGGACCAGGGCATCCGCATGGAACCGCCAGGGATTGCGCTCCACCAGTTGGAACGCGACACCCGCGCCGCGCGCGGCGACGTTATAAATCAGCAACGGAATCAAACCTAGCGAAGCCACCGCCATGGCCAGCCACAAGCCGGGACGCCGCCACTGCTCGTGGCCTCGTGGCGTGGCCAGCAGGAACAACAGGCCGGCCAGCATCGGCATGGCCGCGCGGTAGTGGGTCGCCCAGGCAATGGCCAGCCCGACGCCGAGCAGGCACCAGTCACGCGTGCGATTCGTCTCCAGTGCAGCCAGCAATCCCTGGGTAGCCAGGACCATGGCGAACGTCAGCGGCACATCGGGCAAGGCCAGTACGCCCAGGCTGCCCACCAGCGGCAGCAGCAAGGCGAAGGTCGCCGCCTGCCACCGCGCGACCTCACCGCCAAGCCGCTTCGCGATGCCGCCGACCTGCCACGGCAGCACCGCCCCGATGAGCAGGAACGGCAAGCGCATGGCGAGACGCCCATGGCCGAAGACCCCTTCGGACAAGGCGATCAGCCAGGCCGTCAGCGGCGGCAGGTCGCTATAGCCCCAGGCGGGCGAAAGGCTCTCCTGCCAGTAGAAGGCCTCGTCACCGAAGGGCGACAACGTGGCCGCTATGAGGATCTTGAGCAGCAAGGCCACGACGAACATGACGAGGAACATGCCTCGCCACGATCGCATCGGCGCCGCTACACTGGAACGCTCAAACATCGACATTGCCAGGCTTGGGGGCACACGCATCGATCATGTCAGCGACGACTCCGCTCAACGATGAAATGCTCCGCCACCGACTGGATGGCGCACTGGCACAGGTCAACGGCGTGCTGCTCGGCAAGCCACGCCAGGTCAAGCTGGCCTTCACCTGCCTTATCGCAGGCGGCCACCTTCTCCTCGAAGATGTACCCGGCGTAGGCAAGACCACGCTGGCGCACGCTTTGGCCGCCACTTTCGATCTCGAATTCCAGCGCATCCAGTTCACCAGCGACCTCCTGCCATCGGACATTATCGGGGTCAGCGTCTACGAGCGCGAGACGGGGCAGTTTCGATTCCATGCGGGGCCCATCTTTACCAGCCTCCTGCTTGCCGACGAAATCAACCGTGCCACGCCGAAATCGCAGAGTGCCCTGCTCGAGGCCATGGCCGAGGGCCAGACCACGGTCGACGGCGTCACCCACGAGCTGCCCAAGCCGTTCTTCGTCGTCGCCACGCAGAATCCGCTCGACCTGGCCGGTACCTTCCCGCTGCCCGACTCTCAGCTGGATCGCTTCATGCTGCGACTCAGCCTGGACTATCCCGATCCCGCCGCCGAACGCGCGCTGCTCATCGGCGAAGACCGCCGCGACATGATGGCCTCGCTGAAACCGCGCCTGGACGCCGTCGCGATCAGCCAGCTGCATGCGGCCGCGCAGGCGGTCAAGGTCAGCAGCACCTTGCTCGACTATCTACAGGCCCTGCTGACAGCCAGCCGCAAGCACAATGAAGTTCGCGTCGGTCTCTCGCCGCGCGCCGGGCTGGCGCTGCTCGCTGCTTCGCGCGCCTGGGCGATGATCAGCGGTCGCGACTACGTCATCCCTGAAGACGTCCAGACGGTTTTCGTACCGACCGCCGCACATCGACTGGTACCGGGCCGAGGCAGTCACCGCGAGGCGATCGCGCGAGCGATCCTCGCCGAGACCGCGGTGCCCTGATGCCACCAGCGGGCGAGCGGATCGTGGCGTGGGCGGAACGGAGGTTGCCTTCGCTGACCCGAATGCGCAGGCGCGAGCCATTGCCGATCCTGCTCCATCGCCGTCGCATCTACATCGTGCCGACCGGCTTCGGCCTCGGCTTCTCGCTGCTGCTGGCCGTCATGCTTGTCGGTGCGCTGAACTACGCGAATAACGCCGCGCTGATGATGACCTGCCTGCTTGGCGCGGCAACCGTAGGAAGCATGCTGGTAGCCTTTCGTACGCTCAACGGTGTATCCGTCGGTGGCTTGCGCGCAGGCACCGCTCGTGCGGGCGAGGCGATCCGGGTCTCCCTCGACATCGCTGCGAACCAGCGCGAGCGCATGGCCGTGCGCCTCGATGTCGCCGGCCGTGAACACGTGGTCGTGGTGACACCGGCCACGCCGACGGCGATCGAGTTCGCACTGGACACCGACTTTCGCGGTTGGCAGTCGCTTCCGCGCATGCGGCTGCACACCACCTGGCCGCTGGGCATGTTCCGCGCGTGGAGCTGGCTCAATCCGGATAACCCGGTGTTGGTCTATCCCCGTCCCGAGTCACTTGGACCGACGCCCTTCGAGCCGGAAGGCGACGCCGATCGAGGCCGTCCGCGCGCCGGCGACGAACTGGCCGCGTTGCGCGACTATCGTCCGGGCGACCCACGCCGGCAAATCGCCTGGAAGCTCAGCGCGCGCCACCATGGCCTGCTCGTCAAAGACCTGGAGCAGCCCGCGCCGAAGGAAGACTGGCGCCTGGACTGGGACAGCATGCATGGGCTCGACGATGAATCGCGCATCTCCCGGCTCGCTCGCTGGATCGATGAGGCAAAGGATTCGGGAAGGCGCTGGAGCCTGCGTCTGCCGGACGGCTACTTCGATATCGCGCAGGGCGACGAGCACTACCACCGCTGCATGACGGCACTGGCCTTGCGCCCATGACGCGTTTTCGCCTTTCGCTGACGCGTGCCCCGGTCGACGAGCCTCTCCTGGCGCGCCGCCCCTTCGACCTGCTCTGCCTGACCATGGCCTGCGTGCTCGGCGTGCACGCGCTGCACCTGCCCTGGTGGCTCACGCTTACCCTCGCCGGCGTCCTTGCGGCACGCTGGCGCCAACGCCGCAGTGGCGGACGCAACGCGCCGTTCTGGATCAAGCTGCCGCTCATTGTCCTGCTCCTGGCGGTGGTCATCGCTTACTACGGCACCTTGTTCGGGCGCGAGCCGGGCAGCGCCTTCGCCGTCGGCCTGCTCGTCCTGAAGATGCTCGAAAGCGAGCATCGTCGCGATGCGCGAGTGGCGATCGCCTTTGGCTGCTTCGGATTGATGAGCGCCCTGCTGTTCGACCAGGGCATCGCTGCCAGCTTTGTCGTAGCGCTGGGCCTGGTGCCCGCTGTCGCCACGTTACGATCACTCGAAGTGGTCGACCCGGACCTGCGGCCGCTGCGGCGCGAACTGTTACCCGTGCTGATCACCTTGCTCGCCGCCGTCCCGCTGGCCCTGTTCGCCTTCGTCTTCGTCCCTCGCCTGAACTCGCCCCTATGGGGTGCCCCGACTGCGGACCGAGCCGTGACGGGACTTTCCGATCGCATGGCGCCGGGTGAGATGGCCGAAGTACTGACGGACGACACGCCGGCGATGCGCGTGACGTTCGACGACGCCCCACCGATGAGCGCGAGCCGTTACTTCCGCGCGTACACGATGACGAACTTCGACGGCCAGAGCTGGCGCCCGGACTACGACGGCGGCTCACGCAGTTCGGGCACGCTGGAAGGCCAACCCCGTTTCAACTACGAGATCACCCTCGAGCCGACACGCCAGCGGGTACTCCCCGTCATGGACATGCCGGTGAGCGCTCCCGACGACGCCAGGCTACGCATCGACCGCACCGTCGAGGCGGACCGCCGCATCGACGAGGTGTATCGCTATCACGCCTCAGCAGCCACCGATTACCGACTCGACGCAACCATCGACGGCCGCCAGCGTCGCCAGGCACTTCAGCTACCGAACGACGTGGGACCGCGGGCGCGCGAACTTGCGGCCAGCTGGGCCGGCAAGTTCGGTAACGATCACCTCGCCATCGCGCGTGCCGCCCTGGCCATGTTCCATGACGGTGGCTTCCGCTACACCCTCGCGCCGGCACCGCTCGGTCGCGATCGCATCGACGACTTCCTGTTCCAGACCCGCGAAGGATTCTGCGAGCACTTCTCTTCCACCTTCACCTTCCTGATGCGGGCCGCCGGTGTACCCGCACGCGTGGTCACCGGCTATCAGGGCGGCTACTGGAACAAGCTCGGCTCCTACCTTCTCGTACGCCACGCCGATGCGCATGCCTGGTCGGAAGTCTGGCTGGAGGGACGCGGTTGGGTACGCTTCGATCCCACCGGCGCCGTCCGACCGGAGCGCGTCAGCCTGGGCGCGGCTGCGGCCGCGGCCGGCAGCAGCAGCGAGGGCGGCCTGTTCGACATGGCATGGTTGCGCAATGCGCGCGATCGCTGGGATGTGGTCAACCAATGGTGGAACCAGGCCGTTAACGGCTTCGACGCGCTTCGTCAGCAAGGCATCCTGCAACCGTTCGGCATCCGTCAGACGGACGTCGGCGATCTTGCGATCATCCTCGCCGTCGGCTGTGCGTTGCTGGTTGCCGGTGCACTGGGTTGGGCCATGTTCCAGCGACGTGAAGGCGATGCGTTGGATGCGTGGATGCAACGTCTCGAGCGAAAGCTCGCACGTACAGGCGTGACGCGACGGACCGGTGAAGGTCCGCGTCACTACCTCGCTCGCGCGGCCCGCTCGCTGCCCGCCCAGCGAAATGCCCTGGAAAGGTTGAGCCAGCTTTACTTGCGGTCACGCTACGCCTATGACGAACCGCCGCCTGAATCCCTCAGCGAATTCAGGCGACAGGTGAAGGAATTTAAGGCGCGCCGCGTGGTCAAATAAGGACATGGCATCGGCCGTGTCCGGTGCCTCTGGGAGATGTGACATGTCCATGTACAAACCGCTGGTCATCGCCGCCGCGACGCTGGCCCTGGGCGCATGCGCCACAGTGCCGCAGCCGCTGCAGGGCCAGTTCAACGACGTCTCGACGTCCGGCGCGCAACAGGGCGGTGCCCCGGGCGCGAAGGTCCGTTGGGGCGGCGAGATCATCAAGACGGAGCCGGGTCCGCAGCAGACCTGCTTCTTCGTGCTGTCCGAACCGCTCGACGACGAAGCCCGCCCGACCGCCAGCAAGTCCGACAGCCAGGGCCGCTTCGTGGCCTGCCGCGACGGCTTCTACGATCCCGAAGTGTTCACCCGCGGTCGCGAGATCACGGTCACGGGTACGCTGCACGGCGCCGTCTCGCAGAAGGTTGGCGACTTCGACTACGCCTACCCGCGCGTCGAGGCCGACGTGGTTTACCTCTGGCCGAAGCGCGTGCCGATCCAGCGCTACGGGCCGGGCTTCTATGACCCGTTCTGGGGTCCTGGCTTCGGTCCGGGCTGGGGTCCGTACGGTTATGGTCCGTGGGGCGACCCCTACTGGTACCGCCCGCGCACGATCATCGTGCGGCCGCCTCCGGCCCCGCGCGGTCGTTGATCCATCAAAAAAGCCGGCTCGCGCCGGCTTTTTTTTGCACTGTTGTTCCGCACCGCTATTGTAGGAGCCGATTCATCGGCGATGTGGGAGCCGATTCATCGGCGATCCCGCGGCAGCGGGCCAGATTCCCGCAAGCTCCCTTCGCCGCCTAAGCGGCTCCCACAGAAAAGCCCCAACCCGGAGACAAGGCGTCAGCCCGGGGGCCAATGCATCTGCCGTCCGGCCAGCAGGTGGACGTGGATGTGGAAGACCGTCTGGCCGCCGTGCGTGTTGGTGTTGATCACGGTGCGATAGCCGTCTTTCGCGAGGCCCTGCGCCCTCGCGAACGAGGCGGCGGCAAGTAGCAGTTTGCCCAGCAGTTCGGCATCGCCCGGGACGGCGTCGTCGAGCGTGGCGATGGCGCGCTTGGGAATGAACAGCACGTGCACCGGCGCCTGTGGATTGAGGTCGCGGAAGGCGAGCACGTCGTCGTCTTCGTAGACGATGTCGGCGGGAATTTCCCTGCGGACGATCCTGGCGAAGATGGTGTCGGTCATCGAATGTCCTTTGAAGGTCAGCCGAGCGACTGCCGGCTACCGAAAGCATGGGCGAGCGTGCCGCGATCGACGAACTCGAGTTCGCCACCGAGGGGTACGCCATGGGCGAGACGGGTGGCGCGGATGCCGGCGGCCCTGGCCAGCTGACCGATGTAATGCGCCGTCGCTTCGCCTTCGACCGTCGGGTTGGTGGCGATGATCATCTCCGCGATGTCGCCCTCGCCCAGGCGTTCGACGAGCAGCGGCAAGCCGAGCTCATCGGGACCCAGGCCATCCAGCGGCGAAAGGCGCCCAAGCAGGACGAAGTAGTGACCACGGTAACCGGTCGCCCCTTCGATCGCGGCAAGATCGGACGGCGACTCCACTATGCAAAGTACCTGGGCGTCGCGGCTGGAGCTCGAACACAGGGAACACACCGGCGTCTCGCTGAAGTTGCGGCAGCGCGTGCAGTTGCCTACATCACGCATCGCCGATTCCAGCGCGGCCGCCAGGCGCAGACCACCCTGCCGCTCACGTTCGAGCAACTGGAAGGCCATGCGCTGGGCACTCTTCGCGCCGACGCCCGGCAGGCAGCGCAGGGCGTCGATCAATTCGCCGAGAAGGCGGGAGCCGTTAGTCATCGTGTGGCGTGACCGCTCGTCAGAACGGCATCTTGAAGCCGGCGGGCAGGTTCAGCCCGGCGGTAACACCACCCAGCCTCGAGCGGCTGATTTCGGCGATCTTGTTCACCGCGTCGTTCACCGCGGCGGCGACCAGATCCTCGGCCATTTCCGGATCGTCGGCAAAAGCCTGGCGGTCGATGTGCACGGAGCGCACTTCGTGGCCGCCCGACATCGTTACGCTCACGAGGCCACCACCGGCGGAGCCGGTGACTTCCGTCTTGGCGAGTTCATCCTGCGCACGCTTCATGTCTTCCTGCATGCGCTGGGCTTGCTGCATCAGCTGACCAATTTGACCTTTCACGTTCCTGGCTCCACGGGTTTGATCGATTGCGGAATGACGCGCGCGTCGAATTCGCGCTTGAGCGTCTGTACAAAGGGGTCGGTCTCCATCGACGCGACCGCGTTGGCCTGCGCGTCGACCTGCGCCTGGGCCCGGCGCTCTGCCGGGGTGCCCAGATTGCCGTGATCGGCGATGAAGCGGATGCGAACGCGCCGGCCGAGCGCATGGGAGACCTTTTCTTCCATCTGGCTGGTGAGCGGCTCTACCGCCAGATGCATGTGCTGCGGTTGTAGCGCCAGCACCATGCCCTCGCCGTCGAGTTCACGCAGCGAGGAATTCTGTGCCAGCTGGCCGATCGGGCCGCGCAGGTTCGCGCGCTCGATCACGTCGTGCCAGTCGGGCAGGCCGTTGGCGTCGAGGGCCAGCGGACCCTGAGGTGCGGCGGGTACCGGCGTGGGAGCGGGCGCTGCCGCGGCCGGGGACGGACGGGGTGCGACCGGGACCGGCGCAGGCGCGGGTGCGGAAGGTGTCGGCGCAGCCGGAGCCGGCGCGCGCACCGGCGCGGCGGCGACGGGCGCTGCTGCCGCTGCACGTGGCGCGACAACGGGAGCTGGCGCCACCACGCGCGGGGCCGACGGCGAAGCGCCCTGCCCGGCTTCCGCCGGACGGAAGGCGAACATGCGCAGCAAGGCCATCTCGAAGCCGATCCGTGCGTCCGGAGCCAGCGGCAGTTCCCGGCGGCTGGTGGTGGCGATCTGGTAGTAGAGCTGTACGTCCTCGGGCGCAAGACGGTTGGCGATGTCGGCAAGGCCGGCGTCGCCTTCTTCCTCGCGATAACCGGGCACCAGCTGGATCAACTGGATGCGATGCAGCACCGTGGCCAGATCGTCGAGCACACCGGCGAAATCCGGCGAGTACGACGCGATACGGTCGGCCTCACCCATCAGCGCGCTGCCATCACCGGCAGCGAGCGCCTCGATCACACCGAGCACTTGCCCACGCTCGACGCTGCCGAGCATGGCGCGCACGTCGGCCGCGCGCAGCGCGCCGCCACCGTAGGCAATGGCCTGGTCGAGCAGTGACAGGCCGTCGCGCAGCGAACCGTCCGCGCCATGCGCGAGCTCGCCGATGGCTTCGTCTTCGTACTCGATGCCTTCGGCGGCGAGGATATGGCGCATCTGCCCGGAAATCTGCTCCGGCAACAGGCGCTTGAGGTTGAATTTGAGGCAGCGCGACAGGACCGTCACCGGCAACTTCTGCGGATCGGTCGTGGCGAGCAGGAACTTCACGTGCGGCGGCGGCTCTTCCAGGGTCTTCAGCAGCGCATTGAACGCCGGCTTGGAAAGCATGTGCACCTCATCGACCAGGTAGACCTTGAAGCGCCCGCGCGACGGCGCGTACTGGGCGTTCTCGATCACCTCGCGGACATCGTCCACACCGGTGTTGCTGGCCGCATCGATTTCGAGCAGGTCGACGAAGCGACCGGCGTCCACGGCCGTGCAGACCGCGCACTCACCGCAGGGATCGGCCGATTCGCCCCGTTCGCAGTTCAGCGACTTGGCGAAAATGCGCGCGATGGTCGTCTTGCCGACGCCGCGGGTACCGGTGAACAGATAGGCATGATGCATGCGCCCGGAGTCGAGCGCGTTGGTGAGCGCGCGGACCACGTGCTCCTGGCCCACCAGTTCGGCGAACTTGCGCGGGCGCCACTTGCGTGCGAGGACCTGATAGGACATGCGTATTACCTTGGGACGACGGTGGATTGTGCCAAGGACCCGGGACGGGTGAAAGCGCGGCCCGAAAAGCGCGGCCCTCAAAAGGTGATGACCCTGCCAGCCACACCCCGGCACCCGAGTCGTCCGCTACCGTTGCTTCCTTCCGGACCTGGCGGAGTTTACGAACTATCGTCGCGGGGGGACCGACAGGGTCACCATAAAGACGTTTGAAACTGGCGGAGAGAGAGGGATTCGAACCCTCGATACGTTATTAGCGTATACACACTTTCCAGGCGTGCTCCTTCAACCACTCGGACACCTCTCCACACTGGTACATCCTCTTCCCCGGCTTCCTGTCCGGCAAAGAAGCGGAAGGATAACTTCAGCGGTGCGGCGAGACAAGGGCGGAACACAGAAATGGCATCAGCCCGCCGTCGGACGGGGCGGCTGCGGCTCCGGAAGCGGCAACCGCTCGCCCGGACGAGCGATCCGATACCCGCGCGAGACCAGGGTTTCGCCATCTTCGACGCTGCCGTAGTGATACAGCGCCATCCGGGCGCGAACCTCTTCCGGGTATTCGCGTTCCAGGTCGTCCACGCCCGTATGCGACGGATTGCCTACGACACCGCAGTCGTGGGCAATCAGCTCACCGTGCGCCCCATGGAGTGCCAGCGCCTCGGGGACGGGACGGGTGTCGCCGGTATAGACGAAGCTGCCGCGCAGGGCGAGGCCATACGAGGTGCCCTGCACGTGGTGACGCGTCGGGAAGACGTCGAACCATTCTCCCTCGTGCCAGAAGCCCCGCGTGCAAGGGATCAGGTGGAAGGCTTCCCAGTAGTTCACGCCACCCTCCGCCAGCGCGCCGGGATAGTCGGCCACCCTGCCCTGCAGCCACGGCAGGAGCGCCGCATGCAGGTACACCCGGGTGCGACCACGCAGGGCTTCGTCGAACCAGAGGCGGATGAACAACCGCTCCATGCCCGCCACGTGGTCCATGTGCACATGGGTCACGTAGAGGGCCGGTGGCGGGGCGCCGTAAGCCGCTATGTAGCGGTCCAGGGTGTCCGGTCCGCAGTCGACCAGGAGCAACGGACGGCCGTCACGCTCGACCACCACGGCGGACGAGCCGAGCTCCACGGCATGCGCCGCACCGGTCCCGAGAAAATTCAGATGCCAGCTCACCCTTTCAGACTCCGCTCGTATTGGTCGATCAGGGCCGGCCAGAGCTCGGCGTCGAAGGTATCGTCCCCGGCATCGCGGGCGCCGATCTTGATGAGGGAGCGCTTCAGGCGGGCCAGGTTCGCCCGCCGCCAGTGTGCCGACGGCCGACGCAGGCGGCCACGGTCGAAGTCGATGAGGAAGAGACCCTGTGGATTGATCAGGATGTTGTGGGCATTGAGATCCGCGTGCCAGGCACCTTCGCGATGGAAGCGGGCGATCAGCTCGCCCACCTTCCCCGCAAGCGCCGCGTTGAAGGCACCGTCGGACAGGCGCTCCGCCAACGTGGCCGCATCAGGAATACGCAGGGTGATCAGATCGGCCGAGTAGCGCAGCCAGTAGCGCACGAAACGCGACGCCAGCGGCGGCGACACCGGCAGGCCGCGGCGCTCCAGCTCGGCCAACAGCCTGAATTCGCGTACGCTGCGTGTGCGTTGCCGCCCCGTGAACAGATAGCGGTCGCCAAAGATTCGAGCCACCATGCCACCGCGCCGGTAATGACGAAGCACCGCTTCGCCGGCAGGTGTTTCGATCACGGCAACGCCCCCGCGACCGCCGGCCTGCGAGCGCAGGGCATCGCGCTCGCTCCAGTGGGCGGGCGAGAACCAGAGGCTATCGACTTGAGGTGTACGGGCCGCGTCAAACAGAATCGTGCCGCCCGCCGCCTCCGCTACTCGTTGTTCAGTCATTATCGGGCCGCCCTACAGCGGCCTCCTATCCGGTGATCCGATCGTGCCCAGTCTAACAAGCCGCCCCCTCCCGCCGGGAGACTCCCGTCTCTGCATCATGCGCACATCCGCCATCGGCGATGTAACGCACGTGACGCCGCTGATCCGGACCTTGCAGGAAAAAGCGCCGCGGACGCGACTGACCTGGATCATCGGCAAGCTGGAGCGGCGCCTGGTCGGCGACCTGCCCGGCGTGGAGTTCATCACCTTCGACAAGGGCCAGGGCCGCGCAGGCGTGCGCGCCGTGCGCGAGGCCCTGGCCGGTCGGCACTTCGACGCCCTCCTTCACATGCAGGTGGCCCTGCGCTCCAACCTCTTGAGTCTTTCCGTAAAGGCGCACCGGCGCATCGGCTACGACCATGCCCGCTCCAAGGACCTTCATGGCCTCTTCGTCAACGAACGCATCCCCGCGCGCACGGGCGAGCACGTGCTCGACGCCATGGCCAGCTTCATCGAGCCGCTCGGCCTGAAGCAGACCGAGGTTCGCTGGGATATCCCGGTACCCGACGAGGCTCGCGCGTGGGCGGCGGAGCAACTGCCCGGTGAAGCACCGACCTTGCTGGTCAGCCCCATGTCGAGCCATACGGTGCGCAACTGGCGCGTCGAGCGCTACGCCGCGTTGATCGATCATGCGATGAGCCGCGGCCTCCGGGTTGTCCTGGTCGGCGGCCCTTCGGAGCCCGAGCGCGCCCTGGCGGACAGCATCCTCGCCGCGGTGAAACACCCGCCGATGGACCTGACGGGCAAGGACACGCTGAAGCGCTTCATGGCGCTGCTCTCGCGCAGCGCCATGATCCTCACCCCGGATTCGGGGCCGATGCACATGGCCAACGCGGCCGGCGTGAAAGTGCTCGGCTTGCATGCGGCGAGCAACCCGGAGCGCTCCGGTCCCTACTCCGACCGTCGCTGGTGCGTCGACAAGTACGACGCGGCCTCACGCAAGTACCTCGGCAAGCCGGCGTCAGAAATTCCGTGGGGCACGAAGATCGAAAAGCCCGGCGTCATGGACCTGGTGGAAGTCGACGAAATGGTCGCCCGCTTCGAAGCCTGCGCCGAGCACCTGCACCTGACCTTGAACCGTTAACGCAGCGCACTGTAGGAGCGGCGATGTGGGAGCCGATTCATCGGCGATGTGGGAGCCGCTTCAGCGGCGATCCCGCGGCAGCGGGCCAGGTTGAGGCAAGCACCCAATCGCCGCTGAAGCGGCTCCCACAAGAGCATCGCCGATGAATCGGCTCCTACAGAAGCTCGCAGATCAGGCCTGCGGGGCGCGGTAATCCTGGTAGGACTTTTCCTCGACCAGCGTCGAGCCGAGCTTCATATTGATCTCGCGCTTGATCGCCGCGCGCTCGTCGTTCTCGATGTACACCGAGCGAGCGAGCTGGATGAATTCCTGGTCGAAGGCCTGCGCGCGCTCCTTCATGCGGATGTCGTCCTCGATCTTCCACAGGCGCTGGTTCACCGAGAGCAGGCGCGCGGTTTCGTCGACGATGTCGGTGGCCGAGGCCTTGTCGTTCTTCCACGTCGCGTCGAGCAGTTCGAGCTCGTTACGCACGTTGGCGAGCTTGGCCTCGTCCTTGATTTCCTGCAGCTTGATCTGAAGGATCGTCATCTTGTCGATCAGCTCGCCGTAAGAAACGGGGGTCTGGATCAGGCTCATGGCAAATCTCCGGTCGGTCAGGCGCCGGAGGTTAGCAGTTTTGCGCGGGTACCACCGCTATGATCGGCTGGTCGACACCTGCCGAGCGCACGCATGAGCCAGCCATCCGTCCTGATCGCCGGTGCCGGCCCGACAGGGCTAGCCGCCGCCTTGCTGCTCGATATGCGCGGCGTGAGGGCGCGGATCGTGGATTCCGCGATGCAGCCGTCACCCCATTCGCGGGCCCTGGTGGTCAATCCCCGCACGCTCGACCTGCTCGCCGAGACCGGCGTCACCGAGCGCATGCTCGACGAGGGTCGTCGCATCCGCGGCGTGCGCTTCCACGAACACGGCAAGCTTCTGGCCACCGTCGAAGCCGAATCGATGCATCCGCGCTACGGCCTCACCGTGCTCTCGCAGGAACGAAGTGAGGCGCTGCTGACCGAAGCGCTGCTCGCGCGGAACATCCACGTGGAGCGTGGTGTTCGTGCCGGTTGCGTAGGCCAGGACGACGACGAGGTACGCGTGGCGTTGAACGGCGCAAGCGATGGTGAAGACGGCTACTCGGCCGTCTTCGCCGCCGACGGTGCGCGCAGCGATTTCCGCAAGACACTCGAGATCGGTTTTTCCGGTTCGTCCTATCCGGAACCGTGGCCGCTGTACGACGTTCCGTTGGACACGCCGCTCGACCATGACCACGCGCACATCCTGTTCTTCCCCGATGGCATGATCTTTCTGTTGGCACTCAACCAGGAGATCTGGCGTGTCATGTCGAACATGCCCGATCCATTGTCACAGTTACCGCCCGGCACCGTCGCCAGCGAGCCGATGTGGGAGTCGTCGTTCCATATCGCACACCGTGTCGCGGATCGCTGCGCTATCGACCGCATCGCACTCGGTGGGGATGCTGCGCACGTGCATTCACCGGTCGGCGCGCGCGGCATGAATCTCGGTATCGAGGATGCCGCCGCCTTCGCGATGTACCTCACCGTGCCAGGGGCCAACCCGATGGATGCGCTCGAGCGTTACCACCGCGAGCGCCACGCGGTGCACAAGGGCGTCGTACGTCGTGTCCATGCCATTACGTCGCTTGCGCGCAGCGGCAACCCTCTTGTCGCGCGCTTCCGACATATGTTCATTCCGTGGGCATCGCACACGCCTGCCGTGAGCAAGCGCATTTTGCGCACGGTGGCAGGCCTTGATCACCCTGCGCCAGCCCCGTGACTTGCATCGGTTTCGGCGTGCGCGTCAAAGCGAAATCGCGCCAGCGACATCGAGCAGCAGCACCACGTTAAGGCTGAGCACGACCAGCGCGCCGAGACTCGCCAGCGCGACGACAGGCCGGCTGTTGCGGAACATACCCATGGTGTCGCGGCGGCTGGTGAACCACACCAGCGCGATCATCGGGAACGGCAAGGCGATACTCAACGCCACCTGGCTCATCACCAGCGCGCGGGTCGCATCCACGCCGGCCATGACCACAGCGAAGCTCGGCACCATCGTGACGGAGCGACGCACCCATATCGGGATACGGAAGGCGACGAAGCCCTGCATGATCATCTGCCCCGCCATCGTGCCGACCACGGAACTGGAAAAGCCGGACGCCACGAGGGAGATAAGGAAGATGGTCGCCGCGGCGCCGCCGAGCAACGGCACCAGGGTCTGGTAAGCCGTTTCAATTTTGGCGACGTCCGGATGGCTGCCATGAAACGCACCGGCCGCCATCACCACCATGGCCAGGTTGATCAGGCCGGCCACGGTCAACGCCAGGACCACTTCGAGATTGGACAATCGGATGATCCGTCGCCGCTCCATGTCGCTCTTCGGGCGCGCGCGGCGCTCGGTAAGGCCTGAATGCAGGAACAGGGCATGCGGCATGACCGTCGCACCGATGATGCCCACCGCGATCGCCACCGCCGCGCCATCGGGAAGGCTGGGCACGAAGATCTGCTGTCCCAACGACACCCAGCCCACCGGGGCGACGAACAACTCGACCAGATAGGAAAGGCCGACCACGCCGACCAGCGCACCGATCGCCAGCTCGAGCCGCCGATAGCCCATGCCCTCGAGCATGAGCAGCGCGTAGGTCACCACGCCCGTAATGGCCATGCCCACCAGCAGCGGCAAGTGGAACAACAGGCTCAGGCCGATCGCTCCGCCGAGGAACTCGGCCAGGTCCGTCGCCATCGCCGCCAGTTCGCTGACGACCCACATGACGTAAACCAGCGGTTTGGGCAGGCGTTCGCGGCAAAGCTGGGCAAGGTCGCGCCCGGTCACGATGCCCAGCCGCGCCGACAGGCTCTGGAACAGCATCGCCACCAGATTCGCCAGCACCACCACCCAGAGCAGTCCGTACCCGTATCGCGCACCGGCCTGGATATTGGTCGCGAAGTTACCCGGATCGATATAGGCCACGGACACGACCACGGCCGGCCCGGCAAAGGGCGCCAACCCGGCCAGCCCCGTCCGTCGACCCTGCAAGACGTCTTGCATGACCTGGGTATCGCGCGCGCGCCTGACTTCGTCTCTCACCGCGTGGTCCGATGGGCGCATGGCGCCCGTGGCCGGATTAGGGCCAGCATCGCGTACACGGCCCATGCATGTGTGAAATCGATGCAAGACCGCTTCGCGGCTCCTCCACACGCGGCGGCTTATATCTCGTGGGGATTCTCGGAGCCGCCATGACCACGATCACCCATCTGGGCCCCCGCGTCAGCGGGTTTTCCGCCGCCAGGCAGGACGATGTCGGGTACTGCGTTCTGGCCGAGTTGAGCAACGCGCCGACCGATCCCTGGTTACGTCTTTTCGCCGCCCGTTGCGAAGCGGTGTTCTCCCGGCACACCTCGCCGGATATCCGCTGGGTGGAGAACAAGATCTGGTTCCGGGTGCCCTCCCCGGATCTGGTCGGTGAATACGCCCGCCTGATTGTCGAAGCGGCCACCGGTGCCAGCGCCGACTACGACGAGGAACAACGGCGCGAAGCCGAGCGCGCGAACGAACTGGCGCGGAAGTCCCACGACCTTGACGACCTGCTGAACCAGATCAACGCCGCCCTGCCCGAGTGGGCGGAAGTGGGTAAGCCTGCAAGCGAACAGAAAGCGGCCGGCTGATAGGGTCGACTGCGACCGATTCCCCAGGCAAACCCCATGCACTTTCTCCGGATCGCGCTGCTGGCCGCGACCTTCTTCATCGCGTGTCCCGGTAAGGCCACCGCGACATCGCGGCCCGATGCAGGCAAGCCGATCACCATCGACCTGTGGCCCGCCGCGCCCCCGGGCGGAAACGGCCCGCAGCGCCCAGAGCGTGTCTACGAAAAAGGCAGCCACGCCGGTGCCGTGTCCAACGTGAGCCGTCCGCGCATCGAGATCTACACGCCGCCCCACCCCAACGGCTCCGCCGTGATCGTGATCGGTGGCGGTGGCTACGCGCGTATCGGGATCGGGCAGGAAGTGATGCCGACAGCGACGTGGCTGGCCTCGCAAGGCGTCACGGCCGTGGTGCTCTATTACCGCCTGCCCGCCGACCACTGGCCGGCCGTCGCGCCCTTCCAGGATGCACAACGCGCCATTCGTACCCTTCGCGCGCACGCTCATGAGCTCGGCGTGGATCCAGCCCGCATCGGTCTGGTCGGATTCTCGGCCGGCGGCAATCTTGCCGGCATTGCCGAAACGCGCTTCGCCGATGTGCTCTATCCCGCCGTGGATGCAGCGGACCAGCTTTCCTCGCGACCGGATTTCGTGGCGCTGATCTACCCGGTCATCTCGCTGCAACAGCCCTACGACACCACGCGCTCGGGTCGTGAACTGTCTACCCAGGCCGATTCGGTCCAGGCGTATTCCGTGCAGTTGCACGTGACCCATGCGACGCCGCCTACCTTCCTCGCCCAGTCCAGGGACGACCCCATCGCGAACATCGGCAACAGCCTGATCATGTATGACGCGCTGAAGAAGAACCGCGTGGAAACCGAACTGCACGTGTTCGACAAGGGCGGTCACGGTTGGGGCATGGGCCCGCCGGGTTCGCAGGTCGCTGCATGGCCCTCGCTGTTCGCCGCCTGGGCGAAGCGCATCGGATTCCTGTGACCGCCTTCACACACGCGGACTAAAGGCCGCGCGACGCTCGCCGATCCTTTACAGGAGACCCGGAGTCGCGCCCATGCCCGTACAGAACGCCCGCCACCGCAACCTGCAGACCGTCCTTTCCCAGCTGGAGGCCGAAGGCATCGTCGGCTATGCCGAACAGGCCGAGCACCTGGGCAATGTGACCGAAGGACGGCTCGCGGCCATGGCCCAGGGTGGCCCCATCGACGTGCTGTTCGCCCAGCACGTGGAGTGGGCGCTGCACCGGCGGCGGGGCTGGATGGACGAGCTCCACGAGGGCGACCCGCTCGAAGTTTGAGGGCAGGACAGGCCTCCGCAGATCCTTTCGAAGCGCGAAAGGTTGTCGAAAGATTCTACGAAGAGACTCCGCGCACGTCCCCGCGAAGTCCCCCCTTTGATTGCCCTGCAATGGATTGTTCAGAGCTTCCGCCAGCGTAACGACTGGCAGTCCCGCCGTTCCGCCCGCGTCTACGCGGCGGGCTACGCGGCGCGTTGCCTCGTGGCGCCACTGCGCCACCTTCGCTGGCTCGGCCTTCTGCAGACCCACCCTGCCCTGCGTGCCGCCGCTCAACGCGACGGACGTCTGGTCGAGCGCTGGCAGCACCGCTTCATCAGCCGCCGTTTCGGCGCTCGCAAGCGCCTCGATGCGCTGATGGATCACTACGGCTTCGTCGTCTCGGCCCTGCCGCAGGGACTATTCGAGCGCATGATTGCCGAGGGCCAGGTTGTTCTCGCCGAGGCCGCCATGAAGAACGGTGAGCTGCTGCGCGTGCTACTCATGCCGCCCACCCGCAAGGGCTGCGAAGGCGAGTTGAACATCGCCTTGGCCACAGCGGACGACACCCTGCTCTTCTCGGCCACCATCACACTCCTGCCTTCGTCGGGTGAGCTGCTGGTCGGTTGCTTACAAGGCCCGAACACCGAAGACGGCCAGGAGCGCGTGCGTCAGGTCACCCGCCAGTGCCACGGCCTGCGTCCGAAGAATCTCCTGCTCTCGCTGCTCTATGGCTTCGCCGCCAGCCATGGGCTGTCGCGTCTGCGTGGCATCAGCAACGATGGCCACGCGCGCGCAGGTCGGATCAAGGCCAGCTACGACACCTTCTGGATCGAATCCGCCGGCGTGCTTTCCCGAGATGGTTTTTTCGACCTGCCCGCGAACGAGCCGGAGCGGAGCGAAATCGACGTCGTGAGCAAGCATCGCTCGGCGTTTCGGCAGCGCGAGGCGCTACGTCGCGAGCTTGTGGCGGGCACGATGTTCGCGCTGGGTCAGCCGACGGTCGATGCGATGACCACCGGGCAGGACGAGGACCTGCGGGCCGCCTGAGTCGTCGGCGCGCGCCTTGGTCGTCCGCGCGGGCCGGATGTTTTCAGCCAACACGATTTTCGAGCGTGCCGATACCGGCGATATCGATCTCGATGAGGTCGCCACGACGCAGCGGCGTCGGTGGCTTCCGCCCGATGCCCACCCCTTCGGGCGTGCCCGTGGCGATGATGTCGCCTGGCATCAGGGTGATGCCGGCGGATATCGTTTCGATCAGCCTCGGGATGTCGAAGATCAGATCGCGCGTATTCGCGTGCTGGCGAAGCTCGCCGTTGACGCGGCAGGAAAGCTTCAGCGCGGCGCCGTCGATGGCGTCCGCGGTAACGGCGAACGGTCCCATCGGCGCGAACGTGTCGAACGACTTGCCGAGGAACCATTGCTTGTGACGCTTCTGCCAGTCGCGCGCTGTCACGTCATTGATGATGGTGTAGCCCCAGACGTGGCGCATGGCGTCCCGGCGAGTAATGCCTCGCCCACCGATGCCGATGATCACCGCCAGCTCGGCCTCGTAATCGAGGAAGTCCGTCACGCCCTCCGCTGACCAGATGGCCGCACCGTGGCCGATGACGCACTCGGGTGCCTTGGTGAACACGATGGGATCGGTCGGCAGTTCCTCGGGAGCGCCCGTATGCCCGGCGTCGAAGCCGCTGCCGGCGAACTCCTTCGCGTGGGCAGCGTAGTTCTTGCCGACACAGAACAGGTTGCGTCGTGGCCGGGGGATGGGCGCCAGCAGTTCGACCCTGGCAAGGGCGATCGACGAGCCGGTAGCCCTGGACGTGCCGGCGAATACATCGTGCAGGTCGGTCACGGGGCCGCTGTCGTTGGCCAGCGGGGTGACGGCGAGGGCGTCGTCCGATACCAGACCCACATGGACTTCGCCCTCATGGCGATACGTGGCGTACTTCATGGGATTTCGAGCCTCCGGGGTACCATTGACATTCGCTATGATGTATTTACACTATGTATATGCATCAGTCTATATCAGCCACCGACCTCCCCTGCGCCTGCACCACCATGCGCAAGGCCACCCGCGCCCTGAGCCGCCTCTACGACGACACGCTCGCACCGCTGGGCGTGACCGTGGCCCAGTTCGGCATCCTCAAGGCTATCTGGCGCGAGCCGGACCTGGCGTTAAGCCGCCTGGCCGACGAGATGGTCATGGACCGCACCTCGCTCTACCGCATGCTCACGCCGATGACCTCGGCGGGCTGGATTGCCATCGCCTCGCCCACGAAAGGCCGGGCCAAGACGGTCACCCTCACCGCGGAGGGAGAATCGCTACTTATCAAAGCGCGTCAGCTCTGGGACGACGCGCAGACCCGCGTGGTCGGGACCTACGGTGCCGATCGCTGGCAGGTACTCGAAAGCGCGATTTCCGAACTGACTCGACTCAGCGTCGGGCTCAACGCCTGATCCATCCCCTGCTTCATCCTTACGGGAGATTCCCATGCCCTTCGTACGCATCGATCTGCTTCGCGGCAAAGACAGTTCCTATCGCAGCAAGCTCGGCAAGGCCGTTTACGACGCCCTGAGCAGCATTGGCGCACCCGAGAACGACCGCTTCCAGGTCATTGCCGAACACGATACCGATGGTCTGATTTTCGACCGCACTTACCTCGGTATCGACCGCGGCGACAACTTCGTCTCGGTGCAGATCACCTTCAACGAAGGCCGCACGCTCGACCAGAAGAAGGCCCTCTACAAGGCCATCGTCAAGAACATGGGCGACTCCGTCGGCATGCGCCCCCAGGACGTTTTCGTCAATCTCGTCGAAACCAAGAAAGAAAACTGGTCCTTCGGCAACGGCGAAGCCCAATACGCCACATAACCGCGCTGTTGCACGGTAACAACCTGCCGATCCAATGTGGGAGCCGATTCATCGGCGAAGGGTGCTCGCGACAACGCCACCATGGAAACCACCATGCCAACCTACATCGTCCGCAGCACCTTCACCAATCTGGACGCAGCAACAAAACAACGCATCGCCCAAGCCATAACAACAGCCCACGCCGAAATCACCGGCGCCAACACCTACTTCGCCCAGGTCGTCTTCGACCACGCCCCACGCGAAGACTGGTTCATCGGCGGCGCCCCTCTACAAGGCGACACCCTCTTCATCCACGGCCACGTCCGCAGCGGCCGCACCGACGACCAGAAGCGAACACTCGTCGAACGCCTCGTCCGCGACATAGCGGTGGCATCGGGCGTGCTGACACAGAGCATCTGGGTTTACCTGAGCGAAATCCGCCCCAGCCTGATGGCCGAGTTCGGCCACGTGCTACCCGAACCCGGCGAAGAAGCCGCATGGTTCGACGCACTACCTGAAGAAGATCGCCGCCTGCTCGCGGCGATTGCCGAACGAGCAGCTACGTCGACAGCCTCTGTACCATCTCCGCCTGCAGAAAGTCGATAAACCGGCGCACGCGCGGTGGCTGATACGTGTTCGCGTGATACATGGCGTGGATGGGCGACGGTGCCGACCAGGCCGGCGCGTTCACCAGCACGAGACGTCCTGCGCGAACATCGTCCGCGACCGCCCATTGCTGGCGGTAGGCGAAGCCCAGCCCACGAATCGCCCACTTGCGTATGACTTCGCTATCGGTGCACTCGTGATAACGACGCACGCGTACCGTCGCGTCACCCAGGCGCCACTCGTCGCGAGGACCGGCGTTGGTCGTCAGCACCAGCGTGGGACGTTCGACGAGATCCTCCGGCCGCGTCGGCATGCCATGCGTCGCGATGCACTCCGGCGAGGCACACACCACGCGACGACTATCGAGCAGATGCCGCGCGACCAACGAACTGTCCTCGAGCGGACCGACGCGAATCGCGACGTCCACATCATCAGGCACGAAGCGCGAGATCGAATCGGCCAGCGAGAGGACGATACGCACGTCCGGATGGATCGCCATGAACCCGTCGAGGATATCCAGTAGCAGGTTGCGACCGAGATCCGAGGGCGCCGAAAGTCGCAGCGTGCCGCTCACGGTATCGGTGCCGCTACGCACGGCGCGCTCGCCCTCTTTCATCGCCTCGATAGCGATGCGGCAATAACCCAGGTAAGTACGGCCTTCATCCGTGAGGCGCAGCTGCCGCGTCGTTCGTTCGAACAACCGGGCACCCACCGCCGCCTCGATCCGCTGGACACACGCACTGGCGGCCGCCGGGGACAGGCCCGCCCTGCGTCCAGCCGCCGACAGGCTGCCCAGATCGGCGGCGTCGACGAGCAGCTGCATGTCGCTCAGGCGGTTCATGGCTGGGATCATCTTCAAATTATATTTGAAGGTCAATGAAGAACAAGGCCAATTATCAAATGCGGAACTGGCGGTGAGGATGACCCCACCCAACCTCACCCAAGGCTTTCCCGCCATGAAGCGCCCTTCCCTGTTCGCCCTCGCTTCCTCCCTGGCTTTGGTCGCCGCGCCGCTCGGGGCCCTCGCCGCTGACACCGCCTCGTCCGGCCCCGGCGTCCTGGAGGGTGCCTGGACCCTGGTCCGCTGCGACAACGTCTACCCGGATGGACATCGCGTCGAACTCTACGGACCGAACCCCGAAGGCTTCTGGCTCATCGACGCCCACGGCAACTACATGATGGACATCGTGCGCGCCAAACGCATGCCGTTCGCCGTCAACGACAAGTCCAAGGGCACGCCGGAGGAATACCGCGCCGCATCCCTGGACTTCAACGCGCACTACGGCACGGTGAGCGTCGATGGCATGACCATGCACAGCCACATCGCGCAGGCATCGTTTCCGAACTGGGATGGCAAGGGTGGCGACAGCGCATTCGTCATCAAGGGCGACGAACTGACCTACACGGTGGCCAAGCCGTCGAGCGGTGCGGCGGAAGGCGCGCATGGTGAGGTTGTGTGGCGGCGTGTTCATCGCTGAGGCTGCGCGTCACGTCAGAGAAGCCGAATCCCGAAGGGTTTGACGCATACGGCAAACACCGCGAAGCACGCGATCGTGATCACCGCGCTAAGGCCCAACGCGGGCCAGAAGCCGAACCGTGCGAGCAACGCCGGAAACGCCAGGAACATGGGTAGTGTCGGCACCACATACCAGAAGGTGTACCAGGCGTGGTTGGCAATCTTCTCGGCGGGCTGCTTCTCGACGTAAAGCCAGGTCAACGCGAGCAACGTGACGAGTGGCAAGGAAGCCAGCAGCGCACCGAGACGGTCGCTGCGCTTCGCCACTTCGGAGACAGCGACGACCACGGCGGCCGTGATCAGGTATTTGGTGATGATCCAGTACATGGTGGGCTCACATCAGGCGTGGCTGGAAAGTGCAGCCCACAATAGCGAAACACCCGAGCAAAGAATCAATCCGTCGATAAGGTAAGCGTATCGGTGGCCCGGAATCCGGCTGATGATGCCCTTGCCAATAAACGTGCCGATCATCAGCGACGCACCCACGATGAGCCCCTGAATGACGACCTCGCCAGACAGAGCGCCAAATTCCCGGAACGTGGTGACCTTACTGACGTACAAAGCCAAGGCGGTCGCGGCCTCCGTCCCAAGGAACGGTCCGCCGACCAGGCCGTAAGACGTGAACACAGGAACGCTGAGCGGCCCCGTCGACAAGACGAGTCCTGTCAGGAAGCCGATGGCCGCCCCGCAAACGGAAAGCCCCCATAGGGGCATCGGTTTGGACGGAGGACGTAGCCGGCGAAGCGCCAGCATCGACAGGAAGAACAGTCCAAGCCCTGCATCGATCCATCGCGGCGGCAAGGCAAGGAGCGTACACGCGCCCAGCGCGGCGGCAGGAACACCCGGTGCGGCGTAAGCCAGCACGGCCTTCCAGTCGATGTCCTTCCACCAGGCGATAACGCGTGAGAGGTTGGCGATCACCGCCGCGACAGCCATGACCGGCACGGCGTGCTTCGGCCCGAACTGATACGTCAGCAAGGGAAGCAGCAGCAACGACGAGCCGGTTCCGATGACGCCGCTGAGGCATCCAGCGACAAGGCCGACGGCAAGAACAAGAAGGAAGGAAGCCAAACGGAACCGCTGCGATCAGGGGAACCGTGATTCTAGCCTTTCAGCCAGAATCACCGGATGCCGACACATCTCACCACTGGTTGTCGTCACCGCCACCGTCGGACGAGCTGTCGTCCCACGAGCTGTCGTTGTTGCCCATGTCGATCGGGTCGTCGCGGAGATCGTCGTACGCCTGTGCAGACGGATCCGGCTGTGAGGACGAATCCGGCCCCAGATTGCCGAAGCCGCTCGCACCCGTGTTGTGCGTTTCTTCACCGTCGCGGTGGGAACGAAGTGCTTCATCGAGCAGCGCACCGGCAGCCAGACCACCAAGGCCGGCAGCGACAGCCGTACCCACGCCAGACGACGGCGGGGGCGCATAGCCCGGATTGCCATAGCCTGGATTGCTGCCATAAGGCTGGCCACCATAAGACTGACCGCCATTCATGGGCGGTGCCGGCGGATAACCGTTGCCGAACTGGCTATTCGTGTTCTGCCGACGACGCATCAGGAAGAAGATGATCAGAACGAGGATCACGCCCCCGATCAGCCAGCCCGTCATGTGCGACTGGCCACCAGCTTCGGTACGGGCGGCCGGCTGGGGCTCAGTGAAACGCGTGGGAGCTACCGCCGCGGGCCGGGCGGACGGCGGCGCGAGCGCTGCATCCAGCTGGTGCTGGAAGTGCTGGAACTTGGCCGGATCCGTGAACTTGGTCGCCGGGTCCAGGGTCGCTGCCTTGGACGCCTCGGTCTTGGCCTCGCCGATATTGCCTTCGTGGGCAAGGACCTCAGCCAGGATGTAGTGGGCCTTGGCGCTCTCCGGGTGTTCGGAAACGGCCTGGCGCAGCGCGGTCTCTGCCGCCGGGTAGTCGCCCTTGGCAATGAGTGCCTGGACATCCTTGGGGGAGTCGGCGGCGCTGGCAGCCACCGAAGTGAGGGCCAGCAGGACTAACGTGAGAATCGGCTTACGCATGACGTTCTCGGGAGCTCAGGAAGACGCTTAGTGTCATGCGTCGGTCGCGAGTTTGCGAGCCGCAAGAAAATGCTGTTCAGCGTGGATTTCTTCGTTGATCGCGTCGCCTTGGAGGCTGTGTGAATTGCATTGTCACGCAGCGTGACACTTGCCACAGCACGTGATCGTCTTTCACGCCGGACGGCGAGGGCGGCGCCCTTGGCGCATATTCCGGAGGATGGCGTTCAATCCGATCTTCTGGACACCGCCGTTCCGGTGCGGCGAATCGAATCGCTCGTACGCGCTCTCCACGAAGAAGATGGCCCTGACGCCAATAGCCAAGTCTTCGACGGCCTCCTCGAGACCGTCGACGAGCGTACCGAGGTGATCGACCTTGTGCTCAATGCGGACAGCCGAAGCGGTAATCCACACAAGCATCCCGACGATGACTTGTTGTTGTACATGCAATGGTAAGTTGCCAACAACATCGTCCAATGAGCGTGTATCCAGGCCTTTGAAAGTTTCATTGACAGCCACGCACAGATCTCGCTTTTCCAATGCCATGACCATGGCGAACGAAAAGCTTACGCTGGCGCCCATCCGCACGTCTGTCGGTAAATTCCTACAACATGCCAACGCTCAATGCGTCCGAACATGATTCCGAATTTTCGGACCGCGACTGGGAAACGAGATTCAGAATTCTCGCGATATCTCGCGTCAAGGTAGCAAAAGACTCGCAAGCGTACTCACCCCTACAGACAACCCAATGTTGTTTTGCTACGGTCATCCCGTTGCCTGCGTCGTCGCTTAGTCAGCTGCGCAGACAACCATCGCTCGACGCGGTGAGAAGCGCGGCCCGAGAGTGCTAGGAACACTCCCGGACCGCTGACCACAACCAACTAACCAGGAGTCAATCGTGGGTCCCAACGATCTTACGGCACTCGCTCGCCCGCTGAATCCCCTCGGCGACACCCTCAACGGTTACCGGGCTGTCTGCATCCGTCGCAGACACGGTTGACGATCCGGGGCGTCAGCTAACCATGAGATGTTTCTTGGCCGTGTAACCCGGCGCGTAGCTTCGTGCGTCGAGTAAGCGAGCTGACGCTCACCCACGTCATCAACCAATCCGCCCGGCGCCCGGCCACGGGCAGCCCTGAAACCGCGAGTCCGATTGATCCGCGGCACGTCGCTTCGTGCGCGTGTCGTACCAGGCAAACGGTGGCTTCATCAAGGAGCAGTCATGTCTACAAACAACGAACACAGCGCGGCACGCCGTGCTCGCTATTACGCCGATCCTGACGCTACGGCGCATGATCTTCTCAACAACGCGGCCGAGTTGCTTCAGTACGCACGCGGCCTCACGGAGCTGCTCGCCGAGTTCGTGCATGAGTCGGATACGGTGGATTGCCGACGGATGGCGCTGTCGCTTGATGCGGTTGCGGCGCTTACGCAGATGGGGGCGCATTGCGCTGCCGAGGCACATGCCCGCTTGTCTTGGGAGAAGAGCGTGGCGCCGGCGGATGCGTCAGGCACACATTGATGTCGGCGCCGCCAAAGCCCGCACTCCGTCTCACAGCGACGGGAGCGGTTGCGGTTAGACTCGGGCCGAATTCAAGGACAGGACGACGCAACACATGGTGAACCCACGCATATCCTTTCTGGGCGCCTTCGCCTTCCTCATGGCGTTCCCGGCGATGTCAAAAACGGCCGAGCCTACGCCGAGCGCCCCCGCAGAAATCGTTGCATCCGCACCACAGGGCACTCACCTCCTCGCCTTCAAGGCCAGTGGTGATCAGGTCGACGCCGACGCCGTAGCCGTGTTTGAAACGCCACCCGACAAGGACGGCGTGACATACAGGGACCTCATCATTTTCGGCAAGAAAGACGGCAAGTTCGCCCCGGAAGTGTCGAGCGACAAGATCATCGCCTGCTCAAAGTGCAGCCAGTTCCACGATGACCCATTTATGGTCGAAGGCCTGGACGTCAAGCATGGCCACATACACATTGACCAGGAAGATGGCGGCGAGAAGCCCACCACCACGATCATCGACCTGACCAGACAATCGGGCGAATGGCACGTCAAGTCAGCAAGCCGTCACATCGTGGTGATGGGCAGATACGAAGAACGAACTGTCGTTCTGCCCTTGCCAAAGTCCGGCCTTGCGAAGGACATGGATGCCGAGTGGGCCATACCGGTTTATCTGAATACCCTCATCGTGAACCAAAAAACCGGCAAGTCCTGGATCTTGACTGGCGACGAATCGCAAGAAGCTGTTTGGAAACACATGGTCGGTCGCTGCGACAAGCAGGACTGCAAGATTCTCGTCCAGCAGCAGGACGGTTGCATCTCTCTCGTGCGGGACGAGTCGTCTCGTCCGTTCAGCGGCGCTAGCTCTGATAACAAAGAAAAGAAGCAAGCCGTCTCGCAGGCCATGGACGCCTGCAATGCAGCAGGCGGCAAAGCGTGCAAGGAAGTTGACACCCAGTGCAGGCGTGGCATTTAACGGCCTTTGGGCCTCAGCAAGGAAGATATATGGACGTTCTATCTGACAAGAAAGTGACCCGCCTCGTGGCAAGCCAGGGCATGACTCGTGTCTATGAGATGGAAGACAACACGTGGGTGACGGCGAAAGACGGAACCGTTTCCTGGCGAAACAACAACCCAGGCAACCTAAAATTCGAATTCGAAGGAAGCGCCGACCAGACCGTGCATTCCACGCGAAGTAAGGAAAAGGCCCTGGCGACTGCTCAGACCCGTTACCACGGCGTCGTGGACCTCGACCACTGGGGCAACGCCGTTTTCGAGAATTACGAGGCAGGGCGCGAGGCTCAGAAGCAACTCGTCGTCGACCGGTTTGCAGACAACACCGTCGAGGAGCTCGTGAAGGGCTATTCAAAGGCGGACTACAGCGGGGTAACCCACCACACCAGCCAGGCAAACACAATTTACGCCACGGCTGCGGCGGAAGGCTTTGACCTGCACGGCAAGAAAGTCCTGGATATGACCCCGGACGAACGGAGTGCCTTGATCGACGGCATCGCGCGCGCAGAGGCCTGGAAGCCTGGCAACACCAACCAGAGCCCACCGCTGACCGACGAACAACTGGCCGGTGTACTCCATTCAAGCAGCCATCAGGCCGATCCCGTCCACCCGCGTGCGGCTTCGAACGTGCACCGCGAGGGCGACAGGGGCGAGGCTGTAGGTGCCTTGCAGACTGATCTTGCCGCTCTCGGCTTCACCGGTCGCGACGGCAGCCCGCTCCAAGCAGACCAGCGCTTCGGCCCGCACACGAGGGAAGCGTTGGAAACTTTCCAGCAGACTCACGGACTGCGTACCGATGGCGTAGCGGGACCGGCAACACTCTCAGCACTCGCCGAGGCGAAGGCCCAGGCGCAGACGTCAACTCAGGCAACCGTTCCCGACATGCTCGATGCCCGCCACCCTGCTCACGGTATTTACGTGCAGGCCCACTCGTGTGTCGCGAGGATCGATGAGGAGCACGGTCGCGTCCCGGGCCCGCATACGCAAGCGCTCGCCGGTGGCCTTACCTCAGCTGCCGCCATGGCCGGATTCAATCGCATCGACCATGTCGCCCTCTCGGACGATGCCAACCGTGCTTACGCAATACAGGGCGAACTGAACTCCCCTTTCAAGCAATTCGTCGAAGTCGACGTTGTGCAGGCGATCCAGACTCCGCTAGCGCAAAGTAGCCAGGAGGCCGTTACGCATATGCAGAACAATGCGCAGCAGCAGGCGCAGATCCCACAGCAGACGCAGCAGCAGGCACCCGACCCGGTTCAACAGGCTGGCCCGTCGATGACGCGGTAGGCCACGATCGGCGTGACTGCGAACGCTCCAGGGAAGCCTGGAGCGGTTTCCCGTCAGACTCGACACGAATTCAGGGCCAGAACGGCGCAACACATGCAGACCCCACGCATATGCTTCCTGAGCGCCCTCGCCGCGCTCATGGCGTTCCCGGCGATGTCAAAAGCGGCCGAGCCTCCGCCGAACGCACCCGCAGAGATCGTTGCTGCCGCACCGCAGGGCACTCACCTACTCGTCTTCAAGGCCAGTGGCGACCAAGTTGATGCGAATGCCGTGGCGGTGTTTGAAACGTCGCCCGACAAGGATGGCGTGACGTACAGGGACCTCATCATTGTCGGAAGGAAAGACGGCAAGTTCGTCCCGGAAGTGTCGAGCGACAAGATCATCGCCTGCTCAAAGTGCAGCCAGTTCCACGATGACCCGTTTGCGTTCGCTAACCTCAAGGTCACACCGAGTCACGTTCACCTCGATCAGATGGATGGAGGTGAGCAACCATCGACGACCACTATGGACTTTGTCCGAAAGGATGCGACCTGGGTGGTGACCACCGCCACGCGCGTGTCTGTCGAGGAGGGACGCTACAACTCCAGGACAGAGAAATTGCCGAAACCCGCGTCCGGGCTCGTCAAGGACATGGATGGCGCCTGGATTGTGCCTACTTACTTCAACGCCCTTGCCGTCGAGAACAAGACGAACCGCTTCATGTTTCTTCATGGGTACGGTACGCATGAAGAGCTGCAGGGCAGCATCAAGTCGGAATGCAAGGGCAGTGACTGCAAGATTCTCGTGGAGCAACAGGACGGCTGCATGTCCCTGGTTCGCGACAGTACCGCGCGCTCCTTTGCGGCGGGTACGCCGAATGCAGGGACGAAGGATGATGCAGTAGCCTTCGCCATAGCTGCCTGCTCACGTGCGGGTGGCGGCCAATGCAGGGTCGTCAGGACGGATTGCAGCACTGGTACGCGCAGCAAGATTTACTAACTCGATGGCGTAGTCTTTCGAGACACGGAGCGCTGCTCGTTTGTCGCTCCCGCAGCAGAGGAACTGCTAATCATCGACAACAAGTGGCGGCTGTCGGATGGCTCGTTCACGATCAGCGCGACGATCTCGGACACAGAGTTCCTTCATGCGGTCAATACCGACCTCGAATCGTTCTCGAAGGGTGATTCGCTGGTTTGTAGGGTGCGGGTGCGCCAGTGGCAAACCTCGAACGGAACGCGCACCGAGTACGAAGTGGCCAAGGTAGCCAGGCACTTGCGGGCCGCGCCTCAAATCTCGCTGCCGCGGAATTTCCAGGAGACCCGGGCAGGCCTATACGACTCACAGGCCCAGCCCGAGCCAACAGCCTGACGGCTTCTCTACGTACCAAACCCTCCACAACACCGGCTGCAAGCAGGCAGAAGCCCCCCTGCCTCACTGAGCTTCTCCCGCAGCGCTTCGATGCTCGAGTGCTTCCAGATGCCCTCAAGGCCAACATCCCGAACATTGGCGATCGCGAACCGATAGCAACGCCCGTGAACGGGCACGGATTCGCCATCGGCGTCGACCATCAGGATGCGGAAAGCATCGTGGCAACGGCGGCCAACGAATTGCGAGGGATGGTGATAGTAGATGTCGAGGTCGGACTCGCTCACGAGATCGGGCTGGATCGTGACCTTGAACGGCCAGATCGATCCCTTGATGTCGGTCAGTTCGGCGGCCAGGCGGGCGACGTCGATCGATGTCGGATCGGATTGGAAGCTGTTCGAAGCCGTGGCGGGATAGGCCTGGCCATAGAGCGCGTTGTGTTCGTTGGCCAGCGCGGGCGTCACGAAATTATTGTGGATCAGGCCCACGAGCTTCAGTGGCAGATCACTGATGTCTTTAAGGAATGTCTTGAGATGACCGACGTTGTATTCGCTGATCGTGCAGAAGACGGAGATTTCCGGCGGGTTGGGTAGCGCCGCAACGGCCTTGATACCCTCCACGGCCCGGGCAAAGCTGCCGTGGTGGCGCCGGATCTGATCATGCAGTGCCGCTGGACCGTCCAATGAGACGAACAGACCGCGGCAGCCGCCCGCCACCAACTCCGCTGCCCGCTTGGGTAGGAGCAGGCCATTGGTGGTGACGGTCGTATACAAGCCCAGCGACGAGGCGTACGCCAGTGCGTCGCCCAGCGGCTTCCAGGCGAGCGGCTCGGTGAAGGCGAAGCCCATGCGGGCGTCGGGGCAGAAAGCCGCCATATCGTCGGCAATGGTATGGAACAGCTCCAGCGGCATGGACCGTGTCTGGGCCCCCATGAGATTGGCGCCGAAATTGGTCTCAGCATTCCCGGTGCCGACATCACACATGACACACCGCAGATTGCAGAAATTGTTCACCCCGAGGACGACATGCCCCGGCCGCGCTGCGGCCACGAGGCGGGGTTGCGGAGCTAGCTGGCTGAGTGCGGGCATTGCGGGTGAATTCCTCGAGGGGTCACGAAGGACACATTGCGCGGCATGAGCGTGCCTACGCCTCAAGGGGGTAAGTGCCGTATTCGGGGCAAAGGGTTTACGTCCGCCGTTTCCCTTTCCCAGAAGGCGGAAAGGCCGCCCCGAAGGGCAGCCTTTCCGTTCCAGACGTTAAGGACGGTCGAGTCGGCCAGGGGGCCGCTTCAGACTCTCAGTGCCTTTTGCTCGGCATCGCTGACACAGGTGTCGGCGGCCTTGTGGAGCGACTCCTTCAGCAGTGCCGCATGGTCTGCGCGAAGGGCGTCGCTAGTTGGCGGGTTCTTGGGATCGGTCGGGTCGACGTTGCACAGGTGCTGTGCAACCAAGGCACCGGTCTTTCCGTCGATCAGGCGAACTCGTGCGACGTACATGACGTGATACTTGCTCCACTGGGATGGGTAATACGCGTACATCCAGTTGATCGTTTTCACGTCGAGGATGACGTCGGCACCGGGATAGACCTTCACCAGTGATGCCGGGCTATCGTCTGTAGCAATCTTGTTCGAAGCAGGAAGCACGGTAGCCGACCGTTTTGCCGCCATATCGTCGGCGAGGCGCTGGCTGATCTCGATGGCCGGATCTTCGATACCCTCGGACTTAACCAGGTCGTTGCCGGCGTTGATCATGGCCACGGCCCCAAACAGTCCGAACGCCGCCTTTCCCGCCGTCATGGCGGAAAAGTCCGGTTTTGCATAGTGCGAAACAACGACATGCTTGCCTTGCAGAGTTGAACCTTGCTCCAACGATTTCGTCGGAGCAGACACACACCCACTCAAAACGACGGCAAGAGCCGCCGCACAGCAGAACGTCTTCATGTTGTCCCCTGTTAGATTCCATTCGGCCGGGTGGCCGGGGGCATCCTAGCAATGGGCGTCGATGGCGGTCCAGAGGCGCGGGTGACGGGCCAATTCACGGCAAAGCCCAAGGCGGCCGGGCCACTGGGCATAGCCGTTTCCGCGCGACCCCGCGAACGCCTTCTACATACCCAGTGAGGTCAATCGAACAAGCGTCAATCGAACGTAGGCCTCACGAGGCAGCTCCGGATGAACCGCGAACCGACGGAATTGGGCGGTCTTGCCCCATCCTTCAAAGTCTGCAGCTACCTCGCCCCAAGTTTCCTCGTAAACCGCATTTGACATATGGGGAACCAATGGTGCCGACAGATGACGTAAAGCGTTGCCCTGATATCGGTGCCGAACAACTGTCGATATTGCAGCCAGACCACCTGCAACTCGACAAGCTTGTTTTCGAGAACATGCATGACTTCGCCAAGTGCTGCACCCATTGACTCGTCGAACCGATTGGGTCTGTCCGCCTGATTGTTGTCCATGTCTTACGTCCAGCCGAAACCGCAGTCCGAACAATACCAAGCTCAAGGCTTCGTGTTGCTGGCCACCCATCCAGCACGTCCATCCAGTTCTTTCCACATCCACCTCTCCCATCCCGACGTGTCGGACACGGGCGCCAGCAGCCGGACCGCCCTGCCATGCCGATGCTTCGCCACCCGCCAGATTGCTTCTGCATTCCGCGCGTTGGGGTCACTGACCGGCAGGAGCACCTCGACACATCGCCAGTGGCCTCTGTGAGCGGCATGAAGCAGCGCGGTGGAGTGCCCGCTTGCCGGGTCGACGTCCGGGTGGTTATGAGGGCAACGACGGTGAGGTGGTCCCCATGTGCCGGACGGCGAGCAAACAAGGTAATGCGGGAGTCTCATCGGGGCCTCGTGTGTCCCGATTTGTGCCCCGAGGCTTTTTTGTCGGCGGAGAGGGTGGGGTTAGAACCCACGGTTGTCTTTCACCAACGCCTGATTTCGAGTCAGGCACATTCTGACCACTGCGCCACTACGGCGGGGATCCAGCATAGCGTCAGATTGCCACAGCACATCAGGCGGCAGCGCCAGGACGTTTCACAGGCTCCACTGACAACCTAAATCCAAGTGCGCCGAAAACCCTGTTCATCGTCTCAAACTTAGGTTGTGCGCCAGGCCGAAGAGCCTTGTACAGACTTTCACGACCGAGACCGGCATCCCTTGCTACCTGAGCCATCCCACGTGCTTTCGCAACATGACCCACAGCACGAAGCATTTCGTCTGTGTCGCCATCTTCGAGGACTTGGCGCACGTACTCGGCAACCGCCTCATCACTATCAAGGATTGCGGATAGGTCGAACGGTAGGAGTTGGGTACTCATTCTCAAATTCTCCGGTGACGATCCTAACCATTAGAGATCGGCAGCCATGCTCTTGGCTTTCTTGATGTCGCTGGCTTGGGACTTCTTGTCCCCACCGCACAGAAGGATCACGACCTCCTTCCCACGCTGGATCAAATAGACTCGATAACCTGCACCCACATCCACTCGTAATTCTGAAACGCCTTCGCCGACAGGCTCGCAGTCACCAAAGTTACCCATCGCGACTCTATCGATCCGGCGAGCGATGGCAACCTTGGCCTTGATGTCTCTAAGTTCCTGGTGCCACTTAGCAAATCCATCGGTTTGTTTTACTGTGATTTCCATAACTTACGATGGCTCCGGAGGCGCACACGCATTCCTTTGACGCAATTGTATCCTACTGGATACACGATGCAAGCATTCGTTTGCATCGGCTATACGCCAGTTGCGACGAAGGTGCCCTTCAATGGTGCTGGTTGCGAAGGCCGCTCATACGCCACAGGCACAGACCTCCAACGAGACACCCCGAGGCTGGATGAAGACGGTCTGAGAACGGAGAAGTGACATGGCGAACATGGCGACAGCCAAAAAAGTAGTGCGGGAGTCTCATCAGGCCTCGCGTGTCCCGATTTGTGCCCCGTAGCTTTTCTCCGCCAACAAAAAAGCCCGCTTTATGCGGGCTTTTCTGCGAACTGGCGGAGAGGGTGGGATTCGAACCCACGGTTGGCTTTCACCAACGCCTGATTTCGAGTCAGGTACATTCGACCACTCTGCCACCTCTCCGTGAACGGTCGACGGCAGGGCTTTCGCTCTGCCGGGCCCGCAATGATAGTGGGTCTCTCCTGCCGTGACAACAGACTTTTGATGGGGCATCCTCCCTGTGCATTCCGGCGCCGTGGCGCCCTTTCCCAGCACCTAAGGCACCCATGATCGAGTTCGGACACGGCACGCATACCGGCCTCCGCCGCACGCGTAACGAGGACACTTATTACGCCGACGCCGGGCTCGGGTTGTTCCTGGTCGTGGACGGCATGGGCGGGCACAAGCACGGCGAGGTGGCCTCGGCCACGGCGCGCGACGGCGTGGTGGCCCAGGTCACCGCCGGTCAGTCACTCGTGGACGCGATCCAGCGGGTGAACGAGGCGCTGATTGCCCGCTCCAGCGGCCTCTCAGAATCCCGGCCCATGGGCACGACCATTGCCGCCGTGCGCCTGGTCGGGCGCTCCTACGAGGCTGCCTGGGTCGGTGACAGTCGCATCTATATCTGGGACGGCGAACTCAAGCGCCTCTCGCACGACCATTCCATCGTGGAAGCCCTGGTTGAGGCGGGTGAACTGACCGAGGCCCAGGCGCGGACGCATCCGCAGCGCAGCGTGCTGACGCAGGCCCTGGGCATTACCTCGCCGGACCAGCTCCACATCGGTCTCGCCAGGGGTGAATTGCCCTACGGCGCACGGCTGCTGCTATGCACGGACGGTCTCACCGATGAAGTGGACGATGAGCGGATCGGCGCGATCGTCTCGCGTACGGACATCGCCGCGCAGGAAGGTGTCGATCACCTCCTGCTCGAAGCCCTCTCGGGCAGCGCACGCGACAACATCACAGCAATCCTGCTTCGCGCAGCGGCTTGAGCCGCTGCCTGTAATCGCAGGTCAGTGAATCGTCTCCGACGTTTCCATCTTCCGCCAGATACTCTGCCCACCCGCTGATTTATCCAGCGCCTCGACCCGCTTCGCGTGCCGCGCAAGCTCTTCCGGATCGGCATGACGCACGATTGGACGACGCTTCATCACGATGTCCTGCAGCACGCTGGTGCGGCCACGCTCGTCATTCGCATCGAAGGCGAACTCGAGCCCGCCCTGACCGGTCGTCATGGCGATATAGACGTCCGCCAACAGCTGGGCATCGAGCAGGCCGCCGTGGAGATCGCGCTTGGTGTTGTCGACGCCGAGACGCTTGCATAATGCGTCGAGGCTGTTGCGCTGGCCCGGATACATCTGGCGCGCCATGAGCAGCGTATCGAGCACCGTGGCGTAATCCGCAATCTGCCCGTAGTGCTCCCCTGCCCGCTTCAGCTCGGCATTCAGGAAGCCCACGTCGAACGCCGCGTTATGGATGATCAACTCAGCGCCGCGAATGAAGTCGAGAAACTCACCCACCTTCTCGATGAAAAGCGGTTTGTCGACGAGATGTTCGTCCTTGATACCCGTGACCTTGCTCGCCTCTTCGTCGATAGCGCGCTGCGGGTTGAGGTAGGTGTGAAAGTGATTGCCGGTGGGGCGGCGGCCGATCATCTCGACCGCGCCGATTTCCACGAGGCGATGACCGAGGTGTGCTTCGAGGCCGGTGGTTTCGGTATCGAGAACGATCTGCCTCATGCGAGGGTCCCCTTCGACTTGTAGATGATGGCCTGGTCACGCGCGGCGACGTCCACGCGCTCGTTCTCGACATGGCCGGCATGGCCCTTCACCCATTCCCATGTGACGGTATGTGCTGCGGCGGCCTCGTCGAGGCGAATCCACAGGTCCTGGTTTTTCACGGGTTTCTTGTCGGCGGTTTTCCAGCCGTTGCGGCGCCACTTCGGTACCCACTCCTGCACGCCCTGCATGACGTACTTCGAATCGGTCATCAGGTGCACATGGCAGCGACGGGTCAGCGCTTCGAGCGCCGAGATCGCACCCATCATTTCCATGCGGTTGTTGGTGGTGTCGGGTTCGCCGCCAGCGAGCATCTTCTCGATGCCCTTGGCTCTCAGCAGAGCTGCCCAGCCACCCGGGCCGGGATTACCCAGGCAGGCGCCATCGGTGAAGACTTCAACGGTTTCGGTGGTGATTTCGGTCAAGAGATGGACTCACGTGCGTTGCGACGGGCGCCAGAAGCGAGCGAACCAGGCAGGGGTGCCTCGGCCGCCGCCATGCGGGGGCGCAAGGGTACCGCTGCCGGGCGCTTTTTGCGCGCAATAAGCATGTATCCGCCACCGACCATGGATTCGCCGACCGGCGAACCGCCTGCACGCGGCCACGCGCTGCCCAGCCGGCGCGGCATGGAGAGCTCGAAATCGTCGCGAACCAGCCGCTGGCTCCACCACCATGGCCAGGTCAGGCGCGGGCGGGTGCCCCGGGCCTGTCTCGCCACCCAGGGAGACCACAGGCCCACGGGATGGATGCCCGTGATGGCGAGCATGCCGCCGGGGGCCAGCACCCGAATCGCTTCGTCGAGGAGATTGTCCTGGCGCGCCGTGGTTTCCAGGGCGTGCCGGAGCAGCACCACCCCGAAGGCGTCGTCGGCGAACGGCAGGGCCTCCAGACCGCTCGCACGGACGTCGCCGCCCAGGAGCGCCCCGGCAACCCGCACGGTCGCCCAGTGGCCCAATAGGGGCAAGGCGGGCGGATCGGCCAGAAGAGAGGCGGTGAGGTGCAATCCATGCTCGCCGGTACAGCGGGTCAGCAGGGGCGACAGCACGCGGGCCTCGTCGGCCAGCAGCTTGCCGATCTGCGGCGTCGCATAGATGTCGGGGGCCAGGGTGGGCATGTTGTGATGAGTGTAGTGATCTTGAATGGGGCCCGCACGCGTTAACGAGGTCCTAACGAGTGGGATATACCCGGCTGATATAGTCCGGCCGCCCCGCCCAACTGGTTACGGAGTACGGCCCGATGCATTGGGTTCCCGTCGCGGCTCTGAGCGACAACTACATCTGGCTGGTCGCCGACGACGAAGGCAACGCTTTCGTTGTAGATCCTGGTGAAGCCGCCCCGGTCCAAGCCGCGCTCGATGAGCGAGGCTGGCGGCTGAAGGCGATCCTGCTCACCCACCACCATAACGACCACATCGGTGGCGTCTCGGACCTGGTCCGCGACCACGACGTGGAGGTGTACGCCACGGCGGATCCACGCATCCAGCCGAAGAATCATTTCGTCGAAGACGGCGATGTCATCACGCTGGAATCCCCGGCGGCGACCTTCAAGGTCATCGCCGTCCCGGGCCACACCAGCTCGCACATTGCCTACTTCGGCGAAGGCTTCCTGTTCTGCGGCGACACCCTTTTCAGCGTCGGCTGCGGCCGCCTGTTCGAGGGCACGCCCGAGCAGATGCTCGCATCGCTGGAGCGCTTCGCCGATCTGCCGCCGGAGACCCTGGTCTGCTGCGCGCACGAATACACCGCGGCCAATATCCGTTTCGCGCTCAGCGTCGATCCGGACAACGCCCCCCTGCGCCTCCGTCGTGACGAGGTGGCGCGCCTGCGCGATGAAGGTCGGCCGTCCGTGCCGAGCCGACTCGCGGATGAGTTCGCCACCAACCCCTTCCTGCGCGTGGACAGCGACGCTATTCGTCGCTGGGTCGACGCCCAGGGCAAGGAATCCGCCACGCGGACGGAGCGCTTCGCCGCGCTACGTCGGGCCAAGGACACATTCACAGCATGATGGCTCTTACCCGACGCATACTTCCCGCACTCATTCCCCTGGTGCTGACGGCGTGCGCCGCCGCCCCTCAGCGACCGGTGCCCCTGCCCGTCACGCCGGCACCCACCGCCACCCCGGTGGCAGATGTGTCCATGTCGCCGAAGCTGGTGCGCCCTGCCGCGCCGGCGGATTTCTGGTCGGGCATGCGTGACAGCTTTGAGATGCCGGGCTGCGAAGCCGGCCCTGAGGTGCTCGCCTGGGCGCGCACCTATACAAAGATGCCGAACCGCTTCGAGCAGCAGGTGAACGAAGTACTGCCGCTGATCGTCTACGCGCACAAGTCGGCCATGAAACACGACGTGGCAGGTGAGTTCGCCCTGCTGCCTTGGGTGGAGAGTCAGTATCGCCACGTGCCCGGTGCGAAGAATCGTCCGGCCGGCATGTGGCAGATCATGCCGCAGACCGCGCATACGCTGGGCCTGCGTGTAGAGAAGAATTACGACGAGCGCCTGGACATCACCAAGTCGACCGAGTCGGTGATGAACATGATGCATCGCTACTACGACGACCTCGGCGACTGGCGCCTGGTCGACGTCGCTTATAACGCGGGCGAGTTCGGTCTGAAGAAGACCATCGACAAGCACGGTGGTCCGACGCGGGAAGAAGGCCTGCCTGACGTACCGATGAAAGCGGGCACCAGGGAGCATCTGGTCAAGCTCATGGCCATTGCCTGCATCGTGCGCGATCCCGGCCGCTTCAACGTGCAGCTTCCGCGTCAGGATGGCGACGATGCGCTGCAGGTGGTGCAGGTGTCGAACCCGCAGTCGCTCGCCCAGGCGGCGAAGCAGTCGGGCCTGTCGATGAATGATCTGCGCGACTTCAATCCGGCGTATCGCACCACCAAGGGCACGGTATCGTCGTCGTTGCTGCTGCCGAAGACCGCGGCCGACCAGTACAACCTCGGACCGGTTGCCGCTGTGATTGAACCGCCCTCCTCGTCCGTCGATGACGATGCCGTTGCCAACGTACCTGCTGCGAAGAGTGGCAAGGCTGGCAAGAACGCCAAGGGTGGCAAGCTTTCGAAGGCGGAATTAGCGAAGGCTGAAAAAGCCTCGAAGTCGGGCAAGGCAGATGCTGTCGCCAAGGCTGCTAAGTCGACCAAGGGCGACAAGTCCGGCAAGGCTGCGGAGCCTGCCGTGGTGATCGTCTACAAGGTCAACAACGGCGAATCGCTGTGGACGATTGCACGCCGCCATCAGGTGAGCGTCGAGCAGCTGATGAAATGGAACGACCTGCAGACGCAGGCCGTGAAGCCCGGCCAGGTATTGCGCCTTACCGCGTCGCGTTAAGCCCATGGGCTTCCTGCATCGCAAGCGCGTCCTTATCGTCGGCATCGCCAGCCGTCGCAGCATCGCCTGGGGTATCGCCGAGGCGATGCATCGCGAAGGGGCGGAACTCGCTTTTACCTACCAGAACGAACGACTGAAAGATCGCGTCGAGGAAGCAGCGCAGGAATTCGGTTCCAACCTCGTTCTCGAATGCGACGTCGGCATCGATGCGCAGATCGACCGTGTGTTTGCCGAACTCGGCCAGCACTGGGATGGCCTGGACGTGCTCGTGCACTCGGTGGGTTTTGCGCCGCGCGAAGCGTTACAAGGTGAGTTTCTCGACAACCTGACGCGCGAGAACTTCGCTGTCGCGCATGACATCTCCAGCTATAGCCTCGCCGCCCTGGCGAAGGCCGCACGCCCGCTCATGACCGGACGCGGTGGCGCGATCCTCACGCTGAGTTATCTCGGCGCCGAACGCGCCCTGCCCAACTACAACGTGATGGGCCTGGCGAAGGCCAGCCTCGAAGCGAACGTGCGTTACCTCGCCTATAACCTCGGGCCGGAAGGCACGCGCGTGAATGCGATTTCCGCCGGACCGATCAAGACGCTCGCCGCGTCCGGCGTCGGCAATTTCCGGCGCATCCTGGAACAGGTGGACAACGTCGCACCCTTGCGGCGCGGCGTGACACAGAAGGAAGTCGGCAACGTAGCCGCCTTCCTGTGTTCGGATCTTGCGTCAGGCGTGACCGGTGAAGTCACCTACGTCGATGCAGGCTTCAACATCGTCGGCTTGATGTAGATCGTTTCTGTGGGTCGCTCTCTGTGGGAGGGCCCCACACAGGGCCCCATATGGGGCCCTCCATAGAACAGTGGATTACATCTCGACGACGTTCCAGCGCACGTCCGGGTTCACATCGGCCGCGTAATCCACGTCTTTGCGATCAAAGCCGAACAGCTTGATGAAGTCGTGCTTGTAGCCGGCGTAATCCGTATCGGTCCACAGGTTCTCCGTGGTGACCGTCGGCCACAGCGCCTTGCACTCGGTCTGCACGTCATCGCGCAGTTCCCAGTCGTCCAGGCGCAGGCGGCCTTCGGCGTCCGTCTCGGGCGCCTTGCCGTCCGCGCGGTAGAGACGCTCGTGGAACAGGCGGTTGATCTGCTCGATCGTGCCCTCGTGGATGCCCTTCGCCTTCATGATCTTGAAGACCATGGACACGTAGAGCGGAATCACGGGAATCGCCGAACTCGCCTGGGTGACCACGGACTTCATCACGCCGACATAGGCGCGCAGGCCAGCGTGCTTTGCGCCAAGCTCTTTCGCGGTGCGATCCAGATGCTGCTTCGCTTTGCCCAGCGTGCCGTCCCAGTAGATCGGCCAGGTGATCGACGTGCCGACGTAGCTGTAAGCAACCGTCGTGGCGTTATCGGCGAGCACGCCGGCTTCGGTCAGGGCGTCGATCCACAACGCCCAGTCCGCGCCACCCATGACGGTGACGGTGTCATCGATTTCCTGCTGCGTCGCAGGATCGACGGAGGCCTGGATCACGGCATCCTTGTTGGTGTCGACCGACGAGGCAGTGAACGTCTCACCGATGGTCTTCAGTGCGGAACGCACGACGGTGTCGGTTCCCGGCAACTTGCGCACCGGCGAGGCGAGCGAATAGACCACGAGGTCGATCGGGCCACCCATGTCGGCCTTGATGATCTCGATGGCCTTGGCACGCGTCTCGTCGGAGAAGGCGTCGCCATTGATCGAGCGGCTGTAGAGGCCCGCCTGCGTGGCGAGCTTGTCGAACGCGGCGGAGTTGTACCAGCCGGCCGTACCGGTCTTGGTTTCGCTCGAGGGTTTCTCGAAGAACACACCCAGCGTGGCAGCACCCTGGCCGAAGGCGGCCGTGATGCGCGAGGCAAGGCCGTAGCCGGTGGAGGCACCAATCACGAGCACGCGCTTCGGACCGGCGGTGAATGCGCCGCTGGCCCGGGTGATGGCGATCTGCTCTTCCACATTCTTCTCGCAGCCGACCGGATGAGCGGTGGTGCAGATGAAGCCACGAACCTTGGGGGTAATGATCACGGGTTGTCCCTTTGACGCAGTAAGACGCCCATTGTAATCGTCCCGGCGCACCATGCGCTTCCGCACGGAAGGCAGGCCAAAAAAGGGCTCGGCGCCGCCATCGCTCTCTACACTTGGGCGCTTCGCGGGGGAGACCTTGGTGTCCACCCTCGCTGCTCAGACAGTCCTCCGCGTTCGGTGCGGAAGGCCGCTTCGCGGCCCATGTATCTATCTGGCCTACGGCCGCTCCACTTGTGCGGAACTCGCCTCGAGGGTGGGCACCGAAGGCTCTGCGCCGCCACGTCCGCCGCCTTCGGCGTCCCCGGAATTCCGCGATGAGCCAAAAAAAAAGCCCCTCAGCGAGGGGCCTTTTCGACGAAGCGCTGAAGGCTTCGTGGTGTTACATACGGTCCTGGGCGATCTTGATCTCGCCACTGGCCTTGAGTGCGTCGATGTACTCGCTCGTCGCGGCCCGGGCCATGGCGGCGGTCATCTGGCCGCGCAGACTATCGCGATCGGCCTTGGCGACCTTGGAGGGATCGCCGTCCGTCACCTTGTCCACGGCGACGATCGCGTAAGCCGCACCGTCCGTCCGCACGACCGACCAGGTCGGCTTGCCGTCGACCGGGCGCGGCAGGGTGAACGCCTGCTGCAGGACGGCCTGCGGCGCATCCTTGATCGCACTGAGCTTGCCGCGCTCGAGCGCCGGCAGGGTACGCACCGGCGCCTTGGCGAGGGCCGCGATGTCGCCGCCCTTGGCCGCCTGCGCGACGATCTCGTCAGCCTGCTTCTTCGCCAGGGCGTCGACACGCTCGTCGAGAATGCGCTGACGAATCACGTCGCGAACATCGGCCAGGTTCTTCGGCGCGGCCGCAGCATGCTTGGACAGGTGGATGACGATGGCGTCGCCCTTATCGACCTGCACCAGCGAGGAGTTGTTGCCCTGGTTGAGCACGTCGTCGGCGAAAGCCGCGGCGACGAACTTCGGATTCGCGGCAAGGCCTTCACCGCCCTCGCGACCGAACATCGGGCTGGTGCGGATCTCGACGCCGAGTTCCTTGGCGGCAGCATCGAGCGAACCCGGGTTGCGTTCGGCGAGATCGGCCAGCTGGCCGGCGCGCTCGTTATAGAGACGCTCGCCCTCGCCCTTCGCCCAATCCGCGGCAAGCTGCGCGCGCACGTCGGCGAACGGCTTGGCATCGCCCTCGCGCGCATCGCGCAGCCAGATGATGTGGTAGCCCTCTTCCGGCGAAAGCACCGGCTCCTTCGTGATCTCGCCCTTCTTCATGCTGAAGAGCGCGGTATCGAAGGCGGCGTTGGCGACGCCCTTTTCCAGCCAGCCGAGGTCACCGCCGCTGCGCTTGGAACCCAGATCTTCCGAGTTGTCGGCGGCGAGCTTGGCGAAGTTCTCCGGCGTGGCTTCGGCGGCGATCTTCTTCGCCTTCTCGAGCGCGGCCTTCTGCTGCTCGGGCGTGGCGTTCTTGGGCACGTCGATGAGGATGTGCGAGACCTCACGCTGTTCCGGCTGCGCATAACGCTGCTTGAACTTGTCGTAGAACTCGTGGAGCTGGGCGTCGGTCGGCTCACCGATCTTCAGATCGGCCTGCTTCACTTCGAGGTACTGCACCGAGACCTGCTCGGGCGTGGTGTAGTCAGCCACGTGCGACTTGTAGAACGCGTCGATATCCGTGTCGGCTACCGTGGCGTCGGTGAGCGACGGACGCGGCACTTCGACGAAGCGCAGGTCACGCTGCTGCAGCTGGAGGCGGAAGAAGCCATCCACATCGGCGTCGCTGACCAGGGTGGTCGAGAAGATGGCCTGCGGAATAATCTGGTTGCCGAGATCCGTACGGATCTTGGACTCATACATGGCCGGGCTCATGCCCTGCATGGAAAGAATCGCTTTATACGCGTCGGGGCTGAACTGCCCATTCACGGCGAAGCCCGGGTCGGACCCGATGGCCTCGCGCACGCTCACGTCGGACACCGCGAGGCCGAGATCGGTATTGGCCTTGAGTAGGAGCGCCTGGCCGATCATGCCGTCGAGGATCTGCTGCTTGAGCTCGGGTTTTTCGAGGTCGGCGGCGGTGAACGGCGCATTCGGATTCTGCGCGATCTGCTGACGCAGCTCGTTCATCCGGTTCTGCCAGTCCTGCTGCGAGATCTCGTGGTCGCCGACTTTCGCCACATACGTATCGACCCGCGATACGAAGTACGACTCGATGCCGAAGAAGGCAACGGCGAACACCGAAACGCCGAGGACGACGGCAGCGGGCCAACCGTGGATCTTGTTACGCAGGGCTTGCAGCATGATGCGACTCGCACAGTTGGCGTCGGCAAATCCTTACCGACGGTAGATAAAGCAAAGGCGCCACACGGGCGCCTTTGCGGATTGGCGGAGTGGACGGGACTCGAACCCGCGACCTCCGGCGTGACAGGCCAGCATTCTAACCGACTGAACTACCACTCCACTTACCGTTGGTGGGTGCTGAGGGGATCGAACCCCCGACCAGCGCCGTGTAAAGGCGACGCTCTACCGCTGAGCTAAGCACCCCTACGGTAAGACTACTTAGTTTACGTGATCCTTGAGCGCCTTGCCAGCCGTGAAGGCCGGAACCTTGGACGCCGGAATCTTGATCTCTTCGTTCGTGCGCGGGTTGCGACCCGTGCGGGCGGCGCGGCTGCGCAGCTTGAAGGTGCCGAAGCCGACGAGGGCAACGTCTTCACCCTTCTTGAGGGTGTCCTTCACGGCTTCGATCAGGCCTTCGAGCGCCTTGCCAGCGTCAGCCTTCGACAGTTCAGCCTTTTCAGCAATGGCGGCGATCAGGTCGGTTTTATTCATTACGTGACTCCCTTTCAAAGGTAATTCGAATCGCCAGAAGGCGATCCCGTACGAGAAGACGGTAGATCTTCGAACGCAAGCTTTTGGCATCGTTCGACGACCCGCGATCCATGGCGCCCTTGCGGCGCGGACGATTGCGGAGCCGCCTTTATACCAGTGCCCTCCCCCCATCGCAATACGAGCAATACCAACGCTTTCAGCGCGTATGCATCCTTCACGGAGGCTTGCGCGGGGAGAGAAAAACGATTATCGCGAATCAACAATGACAGGACAGCGAAATCGAAAAGGGCGCACTTGCGTGCGCCCTTGTTCGTGATACGAAACGATCGGCCCGGATCAGTGCGTGAGCGAGGGCGACGCCTTGCCCTTACCCTTCCCCGCCTTGGCCTCTTCGAGGGGCACCTCGACGGCCTGACCGCCGTCACCGGCCTTCTTCGGGGCCGGCGGACGCTCGAGCGCGAGATTGAGCACCTCGTCGATCCACTTCACCGGATGAATCGCCAGCGAGCTGGTGATGTTCTCCGGCAGGTCGATCAGATCTTTCCGGTTCTCGTCCGGAATGATCACCGTGGTGATGCCGCCGCGATGGGCCGCGAGCAGCTTCTCCTTCAGGCCACCGATCGGCAGCACGCGACCGCGCAGGGTGATTTCACCGGTCATGGCGACCTCGGAGCGCACCGGCACCTTGGTAAGGGCCGATACAAGCGCCGTGCACATGGCGATACCAGCGCTCGGACCGTCCTTCGGCGTAGCGCCTTCCGGCACATGGATATGGATGTCGAGCGACTGGTGGAAGTCCGGATCGATACCCAGTGCTTCGGCCCGGGCACGAACGACACTGAGCGCGGCCTGGATCGATTCCTTCATCACGTCGCCGAGCTGACCGGTCTGGATCAGGCGACCCTTGCCCGGAACCACCGACGCTTCGATGCTGAGCAGATCGCCACCGACCTGGGTCCAGGCCAGCCCAGTGACCAGGCCCACTTCGTTCTGCAGTTCCGCACGACCGAAGTCGAAGCGGCGCACGCCGAGGAAGTGGTCGAGGTTCTCGCCGTCCACGCGCACCTGGTCCGGCGCGAGCACCTTGCCCTTCACCGCCTTGGCCGCCGACTTCTTCACCTTGGCCTTGGCCTTCGCCGGCACGGTACCCAACGCGATTTCCTTGACGACCTTGCGGCAGATCTTGGAGATCTCGCGTTCGAGGTTACGCACGCCGGATTCGCGCGTGTAGTAGCGCACGATGTCGCGCAGCGCGTCTTCGCCGACCGTCAGCTCTTCAGCCTTCAGGCCGTTCGCCTTCAGCTGCTTGGGCACCAGGTACTTCAGCGCGATATTGAGTTTCTCGTCCTCGGTGTAACCGGGGATACGGATCACTTCCATGCGGTCGAGCAGCGGGCCGGGAATGTTGAGCGAGTTCGCGGTAGCGATCCACATCACCTCGGAGAGGTCGAGATCGACTTCCAGGTAATGATCGTTGAACGCGTTGTTCTGTTCGGGATCGAGCACTTCCAGCAGGGCCGACGAGGGATCGCCACGGAAGTCCATCGACATCTTGTCGATTTCATCCAGCACGAACAGCGGGTTCTTCGTGCCGACCTTGTTGAGGTTCTGCACGATACGGCCGGGCATCGAACCGATGTAGGTACGACGATGGCCACGGATCTCGGCTTCGTCGCGCACGCCACCCAGGCTCATGCGAACGAACTTGCGGTTGGTCGCCTTGGCAATGGACTGGCCCAGCGAGGTCTTGCCCACGCCGGGCGGACCGACGAGGCAGAGAATCGGGCCCTTCATCGTGTTCACGCGCTGCTGCACAGCGAGGTACTCGAGGATGCGCTCCTTGACCTTCTCCAGACCGAAGTGGTCGGCGTCGAGGGTTTCCTGGGCGAGCGCGAGATCCTTGCGAACCTTGCTGCGCTTCTTCCACGGCACGCCCACCACCCAGTCGAGGTAGTTGCGGACCACGGTGGCCTCGGCGGACATCGGCGACATCTGCTTGAGCTTGTTGAATTCGTTACGCGCCTTGGCAAGCACGGCCTTGGGCATGCCGGCGGCGTCGATCTTCTTCTGCAGCTCTTCGATTTCGTTCGCGCCCTCTTCGCCCTCACCCAGCTCCTTCTGGATAGCCTTCATCTGCTCGTTGAGGTAGTACTCGCGCTGGCTCTTTTCCATCTGCGACTTCACGCGGCCGCGAATGCGCTTCTCGACCTGTTGCAGATCCATCTCGCCGTCGACCAGACCGATGAGCAACTCGAGACGCTGGCCGACATCGGCTGCTTCAAGGACGCGCTGCTTGTCGCCCATGCGCACGGAGAGGTGAGCGGCGATGGAGTCGGCAAGACGCGACGGATCGTCGATGCCCGAGAGCGTCGCGAGAATTTCCGGCGGGAGCTTGCGGCTCTGCTTGACCAACTGTTCGAACAGGGAAACGAGCGAACGCGAGACGACATCGAGTTCGCGTTCGTTGCTGCTGTAGATGGGCTCGATGACGCGGGCCTTGCCGCTCATCATGCCGGCTTCGTCCTCGAAGGCGTCGATCTGCACGCGCGACTGACCTTCGACCAACACCTTCACGGTGCCGTCGGGCAGCTTCAGCAATTGCAGGACGCCCGCGAGCGTGCCAACCGAGTGGAGGTCGCCGATCGACGGATCGTCGATGTCGGGGCTCTTCTGGGCGACGAGCAGGATCTGCCGTTCGCCTTCCATCGCCCGCTCCAGCGCGCGCATGGACTTGTCACGACCCACGAACAGCGGAATGACCATGTGCGGGTAGACGACGACGTCACGCAGGGGCAGGACCGGCAACAGGTCCAACTCGGATCCGCTCGTGGTTTGGCTGCGATTCTTCGCCATGTGCTTGGGGTTTCCCTCAGAGAATTTGGGGTTCGCCCCGACACTGCGCCGGAGCCGCCATACCAGTCAAGTGGTGGTTCGCGTATCGACGATCAAGAGCCGCCGGCACAAAGAAAAACGGCCCCGGCGTCGCTGGACGCCGGGGCCGCGGTAGCTTGCGTCACGCTGGGATCAGGCTGCGTCGCCGCCCTCGCCCGCGATCCGCTGCTGCAGGTTTCCGCGGTAGATGAGATACGGCTCGGCCTGGCCATCGATCACGGCATCGTCGACCACGACCTTGCTGACATGTTCCAGCGAGGGCAGTTCGAACATCGTGTCGAGCAGCACCTGTTCGAGAATGGTACGCAGTCCACGTGCACCGGTCTTGCGCTTGAGCGCGCGACGGGCGATGGCGGACAGGGCCTCCGGGCGGAACTCCAGCTCGGCGCCTTCCATGTCAAACAGCTTCTTGAACTGCTTGGTGACCGCGTTCTTCGGCTCGGTGAGAATCTGCACGAGGGCAGCCTCATCGAGTTCGTCGAGCGTGGCGACCACCGGCAGGCGGCCGACGAACTCGGGAATCAGACCGAAACGGACGAGATCCGCCGGCTCGACTTCCGAAAGCATCTTGCCGACGTTCTCCGTACGTTCTTTCGAACGGACTTCGGCGCCGAAGCCGATGCCCGTGGTCTCGGAACGCTGCTGGATGACTTTCTCCAGGCCCGAGAACGCACCACCGCAGATGAACAGGATATTGCGAGTGTCCACCTGCAGGAATTCCTGCTGCGGATGCTTGCGGCCACCCTGCGGCGGCACCGAGGCGAGTGTGCCCTCAATGAGCTTGAGCAGGGCCTGCTGCACGCCTTCGCCGGAAACGTCGCGGGTGATCGACGGGTTCTCGCTTTTACGCGAGATCTTGTCGATTTCGTCGATGTAGACGATACCGCTCTGCGCTTTCTCGACGTCGTAGTCGCACTTCTGCAGAAGCTTCTGAATGATGTTCTCGACATCCTCACCGACATAGCCCGCCTCGGTGAGAGTCGTGGCATCGGCGATCGTGAACGGCACGTTGAGCAGGCGCGCCAGCGTTTCAGCCAGCAGCGTCTTGCCCGAACCGGTCGGACCGATCAGGAGGATATTGGATTTGCCGAGCTCGACCTCGTCGTTCTTCTGGCGCGATTCAATGCGCTTGTAGTGGTTGTAGACCGCGACGGACAACGCCTTTTTGGCGCGCGTCTGGCCGACCACGTACTGGTCGAGGGCATCCATGATTTCGCGGGGCTTGGGAAGTTGGGTCCGGCCGGAGGCCGCCTTCTCTTCCAGTTCCTCGCGGATGATGTCGTTGCACAGCTCAACGCATTCGTCGCAGATGAACACGCTGGGGCCGGCGATCAGCTTGCGCACTTCATGCTGGCTCTTGCCGCAGAAGGAGCAGTAAAGAATCTTGCCGCCGTCGTTGGAACGGCTCTGCCGCTCGTCGCTCATGCTTTGGGCCCTACTGAGAATCCAGGTACGCTTTGAGAATAGCACAGCACTTCGCCCCTGGAATCAGGAGCGAAGTGCCGGTTTTCACAAGCGAAAACGTTCAAATCAAGCTGAACGGACGGTGTCGACCGTGCGCTTTTCGGGAATCGAGTCGATCAGGCCATAGGCCTGGGCCTCGGCGCCACTCATGAAGCGGTCGCGCTCGGTATCCCGGGCGATCTCGTCGACCGTCTTGCCACTGTGGTGGGCAAGGATGGCGTTGAGACGCTCGCGCATGGTCAGAATTTCACGGGCGTGAATCTCAATGTCCGTGGCCTGACCCGAGATGCCGCCAGCCCAGGGCTGGTGGATCATGATGCGCGAATGCGGCAGCGAGTAACGCTTGCCCGCCGCACCTGCCGCCAGCAACAGGGCGCCCATGGAGGCGGCCTGGCCGATGCACATGGTGCTGACGTCCGGCTTGACGAACTGCATGGTGTCGTAGATCGCCATGCCGGCCGTGACCGAGCCGCCCGGGCTGTTGATGTACAGGTTGATGTCCTTGTCCGGATTTTCCGACTCAAGGAACAGCAGCTGGGCGACGATCACATTGGCCATGTAATCGTCGACCGGCCCCACGGCGAAGATGATGCGCTCCTTGAGGAGACGCGAGTAGATATCGTACGAACGCTCACCGCGTGAGGTCTGTTCGACGACGATGGGCACCAGGTTGAGGTTCTGGATCGGAGCCATGGACATGCGGTCTCTCCTTCGTGTGGGGCCCGGCAGTTGCAAGTGACCGATGCGATTAGGCACCGATCGGGCGCATCACCTCGTCGAAGCTCAGTTCCTGGTCGGTGGATTTGGCGTTATCCGCCACCCACTCAGCCACCTGATCTTCCATCACGCGGTTCTGCAGTCCCGACATCAGTTGGGGATCGCCGTTATACAGTTCAATGACCTTCTCCGGTTCTTCATAGGTCGAAGCGATCGCGGAAAGCATTTCCGCCATGCGCTTGCGATCGAGCCGGATCTCATTCTTGCGTGCGATTTCACCCATCAGCAGTGCGGCGAGCACGCGCTTGCGAGCAAACGGAGTGGCCTCGGCGACCATCTGCGGGCTCGGCTCCTGGCCGCGCGGCAGGTTGCCGGCGGCAAGGCTGCGCGCTTCGGCATCGGCCATCAGCTCCGGTACGTCGAGCTCGGGGAAGGCGTTGGCCAGCTTCTCGGCGACTTCGGACTTCAGGCGAGCCATGACGGAGGCCTTGAGCTCGCGCTCGAGGTTGGCACGGACTTCCTTGCGGAAGGTCTCGATGTCGCCGTCGGCCACGCCGAACAGCTGCACGAACTCGGCGTCGATGGTCGGCAGGTTCGGCTCCTGCACCTTGACGATCTTGAAGGTGACCTTGGCGGTCTTGCCGGCGAGCTCCGGATTACGGAAGTCTTCCGGGAAAGCCACGTCCTGGACCAGGTCTTCGCCGGCCGAGCGGCCGGTAAGGGCCTCGTCGAGCGCCTTGAACAGGGTGCCCGAGCCGAGCACGCTACCAGCGCGCTCCAGGCCTTCGGTCGGGAAACGGTAGTCGCCGGCTTCAGCGGCGTACTCGAACATGACGAAGTCGCCGTCCTTGGAGGCGCGATCTACTTCGTCGAAGCTACGACGCTGCGTGCGAAGGGTTTCGATCATCTTGTCGATGTCGGTGTCCTTCACTTCGGCCTTCGGACGGGCGATTTCGAGCGCCGCGACGTCGATGGCCGGGAACTCCGGCATGATCTCGAAAGTCGCGGTGTAGGCGATTTCACCATTCTCGGGATTGCCCGTGGTGTCCACCGCCGGGTTCGCGATCGGCTGGAGCTTTTCCTGCTCGACGGCCTGGCGCAGGGTGCTGCCGATCAGCTCGGACAGCGCCTCGCCACGGACCTGCGCGCCGAAGCGCTGCTTGATCACGTTGGTGGGAACCTTGCCGGGACGGAAGCCCTTCAGACGCACCGTGCGACCCATCTCCGCGATGCGCTGGCTGACCTGCGACTCGAGGCGCTCAGCCGGAAACTTCACCGTGAGCTTGCGCCCGAGCTTGCCGACATTCTCAACCGAAACCTGCATGACCTCTCCTGAAACCACCACGAGTCGTGGCGCGATGGGGTGAAAAACCCCGCAAATGACTGCCCATTCTACGTTTTGCCCCTCTACCGCCGCAACAGGCGTCAGCCGGGGGTCCAGCGCCTCGGACCGCCACCATCAGCCGCCAGCGCATCGCCCGGATTGGCCAGGGCACACGCCGTAAGCGAAAGGCAGCCGCAGCCGATGCATTCGGTCAGTTTTTCCTTCAGATTCATCAGCTGATTGATCCGATCCTCAAGCTCGTCCTGCCATGCCGCCGACATTTTCGCCCATTCCTCACGGCTGGGCGTCCGCTCGTCCGGCAGGGTGGAAAACGCCCGCCGTACGGCCTCCAGCGGGATGCCGACCCGCTGGGCCACCCGGATGACCGCGATCCGGCGGAGCACGTCGCTTGCGTAGCGCCGCTGATTCCCCGACGTTCGCAGGCTCTGGATCAGCCCTTTTCGTTCATAGAAGTGCAGAGCCGAAACCGCCACACCCGCGCGTCGTGCCGCCTCGCCTACGCTCAATTCCCGCATCGCTTGACCTCAACCAAAGTTGAGGTCCCATCCTGCTCGCCCCAGGCACCGCACGCAAGCGTGCGAAACTCCCCACCCCCAAGGAAGAAAGAATGAACGTGGGCATGTCGAACCCAGACCTTACCCAGCCCGCGGCGACTCCCCGCGCCGAGGGCATCCTCTCCCCGACCTACCGCGCCGCAACGATCGGCATGGTCGCGCTGATCTCCCTGCTCGCCTTCGAGGCGCTGGCCGTGACCACGGCCATGCCGACGGTCGCGCGCGAGCTGGACGGCCTTCGCCTCTACGCCCTGGCCTTCGGCGGCCTTCTCGCGACCAGCGTCATCGGCATGGCCCTCTCGGGGCGCTGGAGCGACCGTAAAGGCCCGGCCCCGGCCGTCTGGACCGGCCTGCTCGGCTTCGTGGCCGGCCTGCTGATCGCGGGTTTCGCCCACGACATGCCGACGCTGATCATCGGCCGTCTCGTCCAGGGCCTCGGGGCGGGCTGCCTGTCGCCTGCGCTCTATGTGATCGTCGCGCGCCTCTACCCGGAATCACTTCGGCCGAAGGTGTTCGCCTCGTTCTCGGCGGGCTGGGTGCTGCCGGCACTGATCGGTCCCGCCATCAGCGGCGCCATTGTCGAGCACTTCGGCTGGCGCTGGGTGTTCCTCGCGGTTCCCTTGCTTGCCCTGCCTGCCGCGGCGGCCCTCCGCGGCGCGCTCAACTCCCTCGCAGCGCCGACACATGTGCAGGAAGACAAGCCGGGACGCATGGTCAACGCGATCGGTGCTGCGGTCGGCACCTGCCTGCTTTTCATTGCCGGACAGGAACGCGGCTGGGCGGCAGTGGTGAGCTTCATCTCCGCCGTAACCATCCTTTTCGTCTGCGGCCACCGCCTGCTTCCTGCGGGAACACTGCGTGCGGCGCGCGGACTGCCTGCCGTTATCGCACTGCGTGGCGTGGCCGCTTCTGCCTTCTTCGGCGCCGAAGCTTTTCTCCCCTTGGTGTTTTCGACGCAGCACGGCCTGTCACCCACCTGGTCGGGCCTCGCTATCAGCGTCGGCGCGATCGGATGGTTCTCAGGCTCGTGGTACCAGGGACACTACGCGGCCATCTCCCGGCAGGCACTTCTCACGCGAGGCACCGCACTCATGGTGCTCGGCGTCGTCACCGCATCGCTCGCCACGTTTCCGTGGATGCCCGTGTACGCGGCTGTGTTGGGCTGGCTGTTGACCGGCCTCGGCATGGGCATGCTCTACGGCACCGTCGCCATTCTCGCACTTTCCATGTCGGGTGAACACGAGCAAGGCAGCAACAGCTCGGCGTTGCAGCTGTGTGAATCATTGATGGTCGCAACGACACTGGCGATAGGCGGCACGCTGTTCGCTGCGCTGTTGAACGTGTCGCATACCGCGGCGTTTGTGGCGAACTTTGCGATTACGGTGGTGCTTGCCGTTTTGGGAACAATCGTAGCCCGTCGAACACAGACACCTACCTGATCGCCTCGTCGCGAAGGTGATGTGACCCTGGGCTTTTTAGTGACATTGGCTGACAGCGCTGCGTATGCCGCCTCTCTAACCTTGCATGCACCCATCCCGGACGAAATCGCCGGTGCTACGCTTGGAGTACGCAATGCCCGCCATGCCACCGCCGGCCCAGCCGGAGACGATACCTATGATCGACGACGAGCGAGAGAAGCTCCGCGCGGAAATCCGCAAGATCACTGCCGAGACCATGAAGATCAACGCAGAGGCGCGTTGGTATCCTTACGTGGCAGTTGCCGGAACCTTCGCTGCGGCTCTTGGCCTCTTGAAGCTGCTGGGATCCTGACCCGCGGAGACTACGAAAATTCTTCATGCAGTCTTTTCTTTCGCCCCCGGCCCGCAAAGAAAGTAAAACGCCGGAACCAGGTAGAAGATCAGAAGGTGGCCCGACCACATGCGGGCCTGCCACACCAGGTAGTCGCGATACTCTCCATCGCTGAGTCTTCGCGAGGCGCCTGACGCGTAAGCGACAGCGTGGCCGTCCGACAGGTTCACCTTGTAGCCGTGGCCGACCAGGCCCCAGACGAAGTTGATAGCGACATAGATGGCACACACGCCTATCGCGACGCGTGCCCACGGCGGCATCCCAGCAACGATTCGCGAGTTCGATACCCCACCGATCCGGCCGTCACTCGCGTCACGAATCATCGGCATGAACACGAGAAATGCGCCGGCAAACAGAGAAAACGAAAGCGGGCAGCCCGCCCAGGATTCCGCTGGAGTCGGTAGATGAAGAATGGTTCGCACGTGGATGGACAGCGCGACACAAAAGCCAGCCAGGGCCGCAACCCCGGCAACTCTTGACCACCACAATCTCACCCCGCTCCCCTGCACTGAATTCAAGGCGACTATCCTTCCGTGACCCTTCGGGTCGGATTACTGGGAAACGTTCTTGAGTTCGGAGGGACCGACGATATCGAAGCGTTGCACCCGGCCATCCTTTACGTGAAACGCGTGGCGGATGACTTCGTCCAGAAGCATCTGACCCTGAAGATCGCGCACGACCTGGCGCACTTCAACGATCGTCGCACCATCGGCGCCTCGAGCGACGCTCAGCGGCTCGACTGACGGGTCAATGACCGACCACTGGTAGGTCCAGTATTCCCGGACGGCATCGCGCCCGTGGACGTGGGTCCCTTCCATGCCGTTAGCCCAGGCTACGTCGTCGGCCAAGGCGGCAAGGACCGCCTCGATATCCCTCCGATTGAACCCTTCGTACAGGCGGCGAACGAGCTGCTCGTCACTGGTCATGGTTCGATCCCTGGTTGGTGCGAGAGGCGGGACTCGAACCCGCACGGTTTTACCCGTCAGAACCTAAATCTGGTGCGTCTACCAATTCCGCCACTCTCGCTCGCGGCGTCATTCTAGGTCTCGCGCCGCCTCAGGTCTATCGCTGCGGTATGCGCGGATGGATGCGGCCCAGGGGGCGCCGCGAAGCCCAGATCAAATGCAGGCCATTTTTCAGAATTTGCGTATTCAATCGAGTCGCGCATACCCCGATCCTGATCCTCCCATCTGCAAGCGGTCGCCCCCGGAAACTATGTTGTCTCCGCAAACCAGAATTCGGTGCACCGTGGCACGTCGACGTATCGCCTTGACTCCGCAAGCGCGGTCACCAGCGACCTTGTCGTCGATAATCGGTGCCGCCAGTCGGCCAGCGACCCAACACCTGGTGGGGTCTCCGGCAGCAGCAACGTCTACGTCAACTGCTTTATGCCTTCGGCAGGAACAGCACCCACCAGAATGACCACATGCGGCGGCGGCCAATGTGTGCACGATGCAAATTCTTTCAGCATCTTCTGATCCGCGAAAGCGGCGATTACTCTGAGATTTTTGAGTCTTCGAGAGTTCGAGGACGTCGAGTGGCTGACTGGCCGCTCGACGTCGCCCCAGCAGAGTCAGAGGCGCTCTCCGCACGCCCACCCGACTTCACCCGCGTCTCCGCGCCCGCATGGGGCCGGATCAGCAGACCCGATCCTGGACGACCGTCACGTCGCGGTCTTTTCGGTTTGTCTGGCTTGCCGTTTTCCATCGCTCTGCTCGCGGAAGAATGAAGGCAAAAAAGAAAAGGCGCTTAGGTTTCCCTAAGCGCCTTCCAAAATGGTGGGCCGTGTAAGATTCGAACTTACGACCAATTGATTAAGAGTCAACTGCTCTACCAACTGAGCTAACGGCCCATTTTGAAACACATCGCACGTTGTAAGTGGGGTGGACGATGGGACTCGAACCCACGACATCCGGAATCACAATCCGGTACTCTAACCAGCTGAGCTACGCCCACCATAAAACACGATCTGGCGCGCCCGACAGGAATCGAACCTGCAACCGTCGGCTTAGAAGGCCGATGCTCTATCCGGTTGAGCTACAGGCGCAGGCACTGTACGTAGAACGCCGACTGGTCGGGGCAGAGGGATTCGAACCCCCGACATCCAGCTCCCAAAGCTGGCGCTCTACCAGACTGAGCTATACCCCGAAACTTAAAGCACTCACCGATACAACCTGGTGAAGCCTTCAAATGTTACGGGTCTAGCCCAAGCCCGTCAATCCGTATGAACACACCACACTTTCAACCGCTTTTAAAGATGGTGCGCCCGGAGAGATTCGAACTCCCGACCACCAAGTTCGTAGCCTGGTACTCTATCCAACTGAGCTACGGGCGCACACTTTAAACCTTTGACTCGTTGCCTGCCGCTGTGAAGCGTTGGCGCCGTGTCGAGAAGCGGAATTATTCAGATATCGGACGTGGGCGTCAACACTTTTCTGAAAGTTTTTTTCTCGGATTGGTAACAAATGGGGTGATTGGCCGTCTGAATGCGTCATGGGTGGCTATTCGCGAGCACCCGTTCGCCGATGAATCGGCTCCTACAGACGAGCAACAGCTCCTAACGAAGAAGGGCGGCCAGTGGCCGCCCTTCCCTTCTTACAGCTGCGTAGCAGGTTTGCCGACCTTGTCCGGTGCTGAGCCAGCGTCGCCACGCGGGGGCGGCGGAGGCGGCGAACCAGGCTTGGTCCAGTCGATCGGCGGGCCGGGCTCGCGACCATTCATGATGTCGTCGATCTGCCGCGCGTCGATCGTTTCGTACTGCAGGAGTGTCTCGGCCATGATGTGCAGCTTGTCGATGTTCGTGGTCAGCAGCTCCTTGCTGCGCGCGTAAGCGCGATCAAGGATGGTGCGCACCACTTCGTCGATCTTGCGTGCGGTCTCGTTGGAGACGCTCTTGTGCTGCGTGACGGAGCGGCCGATGAAGACTTCGTCTTCTTCTTCGCCGTAGGTGACCGGGCCGAGTTCGTCGGACAGGCCCCACTTCGTCGCCATGTTGCGGGCCATCTTGGTCGCACGCTCGATATCGTTCGACGCGCCGGTGGTGACCTTGTCGTGTCCGAAGATGAGTTCCTCGGCAACGCGGCCGCCGTACAGCGAGCAGAGCTGCGATTCGATCGCCACCTTGTTCATGCTGTAACGGTCGCCTTCGGGCAGGTACATGGTGACGCCCAGCGCGCGACCGCGCGGAATGATTGTGACCTTGTAGACCGGATCGTGCTCGGGAACCAGGCGACCGATGATCGCGTGGCCCGCCTCGTGATACGCGGTGAGCTTTTTCTCTTCGTCATTCATGGCCATGGAGCGACGCTCCGTACCCATGAGGATCTTGTCGCGTGCGCGGTCCAGGTGGCTCATGCGCACTTCGCGGGCATTCTCACGCGCAGCGAACAGCGCCGCCTCGTTGACCAGGTTGGCCAGGTCCGCACCCGAGAAACCAGGGGTACCGCGCGCGATGACCATCGGCTCGACGTCGGCCGCGGTGGGCACCTTGCGCATGTGCACCTTGAGAATCTGATCGCGACCCTTCACGTCCGGCAGGCCGACGACGACCTGGCGGTCGAAGCGACCCGGGCGCAGCAGGGCCGGATCGAGCACGTCGGGACGGTTCGTGGCGGCGATGACGATGACGCCCTCGGTGCCTTCGAAGCCATCCATTTCGACCAGCAGCTGGTTCAGCGTCTGCTCGCGCTCGTCGTGACCGCCGCCCATGCCGGCGCCACGATGGCGGCCGACGGCGTCGATCTCGTCGATGAAGATGATGCAGGGAGCATGCTTCTTGGCCTGCTCGAACATGTCGCGCACGCGGCTTGCGCCGACGCCGACGAACATTTCGACGAAGTCCGAACCGGAGATCGAGAAGAACGGCACCTTGGCTTCGCCGGCGATCGCCTTGGCGAGCAGCGTCTTACCGGTACCCGGCGGACCCACCATCAGGACGCCGCGGGGAATCTTGCCGCCGAGCTTCTGGAACTTGCCCGGGTCGCGGAGAAACTCGACGAGTTCGCCCACTTCTTCCTTCGCCTCATCGCAACCGGCGACGTCGGTGAAGTTGACCTTGACCTGGTCTTCGCCCTGCAGCTTGGCGCGCGAGCGGCCGAAGCTCATGGCGCCGCGACCACCGGAACCGGCCTGCATCTGGCGCATGAACCAGATCAGCACGGCAACGAAGATGATGATGGGCAGCCAGTTGAACAGCAGGCCGAGCAGGGAGAAGCCGTTATCCGCCGGCTCCTGGCGGAGCTCGACGCCCTTGTCGCGCATCTGCTTGACGAGGTCGCTGCTGGACAGGCCGACCACGGGTACGACGGTGCGATACGCGCCGCCATCCTTCAGCTTGCCGGTAATGGTCGGCGGCGCCGTGGAGGTGATCGTGCCGCTGGCGACATTGCCGTTATCGACGTTCTGGGCGAACGTCGTATAGGACATGTCCTGCGACGATCCACCATGGGGATTGAAGGTCTGGAACACGGTCAGAAGGACCACCGCGATGATCAGCCAGAGCAACAGATTTTTTGCCATCTCATTCATGCGGTGTTCTCGCCAGGTTACCGGGACGCCGGCTTGAGGCCGGTCGCCAGTGCATACACCTCCGCCGAACGTGCGCGGGAGGCTTTCGGTTTACGCATCGTCACGCGACTGAAGTCAGTGCGCAAGTTCTTAAGGTACTCGTCGAACCCCACGCCCTGGAACAATTTCACCAGGAATGAACCACCCGGCTTGAGCCAGCTGAGACTGAACTCCCGAGCCAGGTCACAAAGGTCCATCGCGCGGATCTGATCGGCCAGTGCCACACCCGACATATTGGGGGCCATGTCCGACAGGACAAGATCGACCTTCTGGCCACCGAGCATGGACTCCAGCTCGTGAAGAACGGATTCTTCGCGGAAATCGCCCTGCATGAACTCGACGCCGGCCAGGCTGGCCATCGGCAGGATGTCCATGGCGATGACCCTGCCGGTATCGCCCAGGCGCTGGCGAGCCAGCTGGGACCAGCCGCCCGGGGCGGCGCCGAGGTCGACGATGGTCATGCCGGGTTTGATGAGGCGATCGCGCTCGATCAGCTCCTCGAGCTTGTAGATGGCGCGCGAGCGCGCGCCTTCCGCCTGAGCCCTTTTGACGTAGGGGTCGTCGAAGTGCTCTTTCAGCCACTGGGAGCTGGTCTTGCTGCGTGCCATGGCTTTCGACCAGAGTCTTAATAAGGAGCGGGCCTTGCATGATACCCTTTGACGCCTGTCAGCCGCACATCGAACCTGAACGCAATGTCGCTTTCCCCTACACAGTCCCGCTATCTCCGCAGCATGGCCCACGATCTCAAGCCGGTCGTCCTGCTTGGTAACAAGGGCGCCACCGAGGCGGTGGCCAAGGAACTCGCCCAGGCCCTGGATATCCACGAGCTGGTCAAGGTCAAGCTCTCCGGAGGCGACAAGGACGAGCGCCAGGCCCAGATCGACTTCCTGACCAGCCAGACCGGCTCCGAAAAGGTCCAGGAAATCGGCCATATCGTCGTCCTGTTCCGCCGGAACGAGCAGGACCCGAAGCTCGCCCTGCCCCGGTAACCCGCCATGGACCTCTCGTTCGAGCACCCTGGCGAGTACCTCTTCGTGCGCCGGGTCGGCGCGGACACGGTCACCATCGTCGACCGCGACTTCCACAAGAGCCTCCTGCTGACGCCTGAAAAGGTCGTCGAGGACTGGCCGGTGACCGACGCGAAGCAGCTCACCCTGGACGATGTCGCCCTGATCGCCGCCCTGAAGCCCGAGCTGGTCATCATCGGCACCGGCGAACGCCAGGTCTTCCCGCCGGCCGAGGTCATGGCCGGCTTCCTGCGCCAGGGCATCGGCGTCGAGGCGATGACCAACGGCTCGGCCGCACGCACTTATAGCCTTCTGGCCGGCGAGGGCCGCAAGGTCCTGGCGGCCTTCATCCTGCCCCAGGGGTAAGCGAGCCATGCGCATTCTCGTCCTCGGCGCCGGCGGCACCGGTGGTTATTTCGGCGGTCGTCTGAGCCAGAGTGGCGCGGATGTGACCTTCCTGGTCCGGCCGGCCCGGGCAGCGGCGCTGGACGCCACGGGCCTGGTCATCAAGAGCCCTTTTGGCGACGCCAACCTGACGGTAAAGCACGTCACCGCCGATACCGTCGCGGCGGCGGGCGCCTTCGACCTCGTGCTGCTCTCGTGCAAGGCCTACGACCTGCACTCGGCCATCGAGGCGATCGACCCGGCGGTCGGCGAAGCCACCGCTATCCTTCCGGTCCTCAACGGCCTGGCTCACTACCCCGTGCTAGACAAGCGCTTCGGTCCGGACCGGGTCATCGGCGGCATGTGCGTGATCAGCGCGGCGAAGGGTCCGGCCGGCGAAATCCTCCATTTCGGCAACGGGGCGTCGGTGACCTTCGGCGAGCGTGCCGGCGGCGACCATGACGGCCGTTGTGCCGCCATCGCCAACGCCTTCGCCACGGCGAACGTCGACCACACGCACTCAGCCGATATCGAGCGCGACCTCTGGGCCAAGTTCTCTTTCCTTGCCACGCTTGCCGGGGCGACGTGCCTGTTCCGCGCCAGCGTCGGCGACATCGTCGCTACGAACGATGGTCGCCAGCTCACCGAGCAGATGTATGAGGAATGCCTGGCAGTGGCCCGCGCTTCCGGCCATGCCGTACCGGACAATGCCCGCGCTTTCGCCTGGAAAACCCTGACACAGGAAGGCTCGCCGCTGACCGCCTCCATGCTCCGCGACCTGGAATCGGGGCAGCGCATCGAGGCCGACCATATTGTCGGCGACATGCTCCGTCGTGCACAGGATGCGGGGATCAAGGCGCCGATGCTCGAGGTGGCATTCGCGCACCTGCAGGCGTTTGAGATTCGCAGCAAGCGCTAAGGCCGAGCGAGCTTTTTGTAGGAGCCGATTCATCGGCGAGCTCTTCTTCCGGCCTTGGTGTGGACTGAGGCCAGCGACCTGAAGGAGGCGCTGCTGCGCAGCGCGTTTATTTGCCATTCGCCGATGAATCGGCTCCCACATGGTCTTACATTCGCCGATGAATCGGCTCCCACATGGTCTTACATTCGCCGATGAATCGGCTCCTACCGAGCGAGGTCCGCCCGCCTATTTGGCGGGCAAATACTGCAGGGGGTCGACCGGGTTGCCGTCGCGGCGGATCTGGAACTGGAGTTCGTCGCGCGTCGCGCCGCTCGAGCCCATTTCCGCTACCGCCTGGCCAGCTTTCACCTTCTCGCCTTCCTTTACCAGTCGCTTTCGGTTGTGGCCGTAGGCGGAGAGGAAGCTGTCGCTGTGCTTGATGATGACCAGCTCGCCATAGCCGACCAGGCCATTGCCGCTGTAGACGACGACACCGTCGGCCGCCGAGCGCACCGGGTCGCCGGCCTTGCCGCCGATCTCGATACCGGGAATGGCGTCACTCGATGAAAACTTCTTCAACATCGTGCCGTCGGCAGGCCAACGCCAGGCGATGCCGCCCGCGTTGCGCGACGCGCCGCTGGTAACGATAGGCGTCGCCGCCGGGGGGTTCTCCACAGGCGCGGGTACCGGGGAGGGCACTGGCGCAGACGCATTCGCGCCGCCCGGCGGCGGGACTGGAACCGGAACCGGCACGGGGACCACGGATTCCGCAGGCTTGCCGGCCACGACCACAGGCGTGTTCGTCGTGGTTGCGGGTGCCGGCACGGCAGGGGGCGCCACATCGGCCTCAGTCACGCTCTGGAAGGCAGGCTGTGTCGGCGGAGGTGTCGCATGCGGCGTGCTGCCGCTGGGTGGCGGCGCCGCAACGACCACGGGAGCGGCGTGCGACGGAGCCGGCTTGGTCTCGTGCCCCTGCGGCGACAGCCGCAGGTCCTGCCCGGGCCAGATGGTGTACGGCGAAGCGATGCCGTTCCAACTGGCCAGGTCGCGGAAATCCACCTTATTGCGGAAAGCGATGCTGTAGAGCGTGTCGCCCTTCATGACCCGGTAGCTGCCGCCCGGGGGCGCCGGGGAAGGCGTAGCGGTATGCGTCGGCGCATAGCCACCCGGGCTTCGCGTGACGACGACGGAACTACGCGTGACATCACAACCGGCCAGGACCACGGCGGCCGACAGCACGCCCGCCAGGGCGAGCGGACGAATCATGAGCATCGCGGATTTCCTTTCACGGGCACTCATCGCAGCAGGAACCACCAGACGGCCAGGAGGACGACTGCCACGATAGCAGCCCAACCTATCCACTCTATGTGTTTATGCAGGACCCGCTCCGCGCGTTCACCGAACAGCCGGACGAGCAACGCCAGCAGCCAGACCCGCTTGCCGCGGCCAATGAGTACGCAGAGCAGGAAGGGCAACAGCGGCACGCCGACGATGCCGGCGGCCCAGGTCACGAACTTCATCGGCACCACGGGCTGCAGAGCCGCCATCGCGAGCACGACGTACAGCGCGAACGAATGTGAGGCCATGTCGGCTTGCAGGCTGGCGACGCCCTTTTCGATCGGCGCGAGCAGATGCATCGAGTCGAGCAGCGGCTTCAGTGCCTCGTAGGCATAGTGGCCGAGCATGTAGCCGACCACCGAACCTGCCAGCGAAAACAGCAGGCTCCAGTTCGCATAGCGGAATGCCTTGCGCGGCTCGGCCAGCATCATCGGCGCGAGCATCACTTCGGGCATGATCGGGAAAATGAACGCTTCGACGAAGGACAGGCCTGCGAGGTAGCGGACCGCATGACGATGGCGTGCCCAGACGATGGCGCGTTCGTAGAGCGAAGCGAACATCCGCATTCAGCGGGTTTCCCTGTAGTGGAGGCGCATCAACCGATGCCGCCGAGTAAGGGCACGAAACTGACCGCGCCCAGTTCTTCCCGGATCACTTCGCCGTCTTCGCCCTTGCGCAGGCGCAACAACACTTGCTGGCTCGGGCCGCCCACCGGGGCGACAAGTATCCCGCCCGGCTTGAGTTGGTCGAGTAGTTTCATCGGCACGCGATCGCCGGCGGCGGTGAGGATGATGGCGTCGAACGGTGCGTCCGACTCCCAACCCAGCTTGCCGTCGTCGTGGCGCGAGCGGAGGTTTTCGATTCCAAGCTGACGGAACCGGCGGCGCGCCTGGCGCAGCAGCTCTTCGATCCGCTCCACCGTATAGACCGTGGTCACGATGCCGGCGAGCACGGCAGCCTGGTAGCCAGAGCCCGTGCCGATTTCGAGCACGCGCTCGGGTACGCCGTGTTCGATCAGCGCCTCGGTCATGCGGGCGACGATCCAGGGCTGGGAAATGGTCTGGCCATGCCCGATCGGTAGTGCGGTGTTTTCATAGGCGCGCGAATGCAACGCCTGGTCGATGAAGTGATGTCGCGGCAGTTGCCGGATGACTTCGAGGACGCGGTCGTCGCGAATACCTTCCTCGACCAGCTTCGCGACCAGGCGGTCGCGCGCGCGCTGCGAGGTCATCCCCTCGCCGCGTAGGGCCGAGGCTGGCAGGGCATGCAGGTTCACCACTTCAGGCCGCCTCCTCGTTACCCATCGCCGAAGACAGCGGGAGCATCCAGCTGCTGACTTTTTCCAGCGCCTGGAAACGGGTCAGGTCGGTGTGGATCGGGGTGACCGACACGAAGCCGCGGCTGACCGCGTTGAAATCGGTGCCGGGGCCGGCATCGTCGATTTCGCCCGGTGGCCCGATCCACCACATGGTGCGGCCGCGCGGATCTTCGGTGCGGATGGCCGGCGCCGCGCGATGGCGCTTGCCCAGCCGGGTGACCTCGAAACCGCGAATGTCTTCCCACGGGAGGTCGGGCACGTTCACATTGAGAATGGTGTCGGCCGGGAGCGGGTCGACGATCAGGCGACGCATGATCATGAGTACCGCGCTTGCCGCCGAATCGAAGTGACGGCCGGAGCCCTCCTTCGTGACCAGGGAAACGGCGATAGCGGGAAGACCGAGGAAGCGCCCTTCCATAGCGGCCGAGACCGTGCCGGAGTAGATGACATCGTCACCGAGGTTGGCGACATTGTTGATGCCGGAGACGACGATGTCGGTCTCGTGGTCAAGCATGCCCGCCAGCGCGAGGTGGACGCAGTCCGTCGGCGTGCCTGCGACGCGGTAGAACCCGTTCTCCATGCGATTGGCCCGGATAGGGGCATCGAGGGTGAGCGAATTGCTCGCGCCGGAGCGATCGCGGTCAGGGGCGACCACGGTCACCGTGCCGAACTCGGCCAGGCGCCCGGCAAGGATCCGGATGCCCGGAGCCTCTACGCCGTCGTCGTTGCTAACCAGAACTTGCATGCTGATCCAGATCGAAAATCGGGTGCGGCGACCCTATATCTACCAGGTCGCCCGACCTGTCCAAGTCTACCGGAGCGGGCAGCGGGATTCACGAAACGCGGCTAGGATGAGGGTAATGAAGCGACGCGCGCCACCTCTTCTTGACGACGACAGCCGGCTCTTTCGGGAGGCGATCGGCGACGTTCGGCCCATGGCGCCCGTCGAGTCGCTGCCTGAGCGCCCGCGCCCCGAACCGTATCCGCACATGCGCGACGCCGATGAGGCCGCCGTACCAGCGGAATCGCTGCTGTTCGACTACGACCCCGCCGACCTGGAAGTGGGCGAAGAGCTGTCGTACCTGCGTGACGGCTACCCGCCGAAACTGCTCAAGCAACTCAAGCGCGGGCAGTTCAGCATCCAGGCCGACGTGGACCTGCACCAGATGAACGCCGCCGCGGCACAGATGACGATCGCCGAGTTCCTCGCCGAATGTCGCCACGACGGTATCCGTTGTGTGCGGATCATCCACGGCAAAGGCTTGCGCTCCAGGGCCGCGGGTCCGGTGCTGAAGGGCCTGACCGACCGCCTGCTGCGGCGGCGCGATGACGTGGTGGCGTTTGCCTCCGCCCGGCCAATGCAGGGTGGCACCGGCGCGGTCGTCGTCCTGCTCAAAGGCTGAGTCTGCGGCATTTCTGTAGGAGCCGATTCATCGGCGATCCCGCGGCAGCGGGTCCGGTTACGGCTAGCACCCATTCGCCGATGAATCGGCTCCTACAGAAAACCTGCGCAGGCCTTGTGTGGGAGCCGCTTCAGCGGCGATAGCCAGGTTGCCTCGAGGCCATCGCCGCTGAAGCGGCTCCCACAAGGAGTTACACGGTCGCGGCCACTTCCCGAAGAACCGTCGTCGCATAGGCCCCCGCCGGCAGCCCGAACGACACCTCCAGCGCGCCGTCATCCAGCCAGCGCCATGCCAGATCGCGCGGCAGTAACCGCAGCGCCCGGCGCTCCTGGTCCATCCGTGCCCCAGCCAGCCCCTTCGCCAGGTCCTCATCACGTGCGGCCACCGCACGCTCGAGTTCACCGACGGCACCGGTGCTCGGCGGCTCGCCATCGCCCCACAACGGCCCCGACGGATGGATATCGAAGCGCGCGAGACGCTCGGCCAGCGTGTCGTTGAACTCTTCCGGCCCGAACCACGAGCGCGAGCCCTCCAATGACCAGATTTCACCATCCATCGGCGCGTCCCACTGCCCTGCCCCGACGCGCTCCGCCAGCACGCCATTGAAGATGTGCGAGCGCGCGGCCGAGAGCAGGATGGAACGTTTGTCGCGATCGACGCGGCGACCGCCGAACATCTGCTTCGCTTGCGCCACGTTGTTGCCGCCGAGACCGAATCGCTGCTCGCCGAAGTAATTGGGCACGCCACGCTTCGCCATGGCGGCGAGCCGTTCCTCGGCGGCGGCACGATCACCCTCCACTTCACGCAGCACCAGCACGAAGCGGTTGCCGCGCAGCGCACCCCGCTTGATCTTGCGCGAATGGCGACCCGCCGAAAGGATCTTCATGTCCTCGGACGGCAAGGCCGACCAGTCCGGATCGGCCTTGCCAGGCAGGTGCACGGTAAACACCTGGCGCGTAACCGCGTGGCGATCCTTCATTCCCGCATAGCCGACATTCATCGGCTGGATGCCGGCGAACTTCGCCAGTTCGCGCGCCACCCACTCCGTGTTAGCACCGCGTTTTTCGACCAGCAGGAAGGCATGCTCGCCGGCGCCGTCGGCCTCATAGCCGAGGATTTCCTCGACGAAGAAATCCTCGGGCGCCGAGCGCAGTCGGCCACGCAGCGGCGGTGCGCCGAAGGCGAAAGGTAGTTCGTTGTCTGTCATGTCTTACGGCCTTCTAGAGCAGGAAAATCGTCGCCAGCCCCAGGAAAATGAAGAAACCGCCGCTATCGGTCACGGCGGTGATGAGCACGCTGGAGCCCAGCGCGGGATCGCGACCGAGCTTGATCATCAGCATGGGAATGCCCACGCCCATGAAGGCCGCGAGCAGGAGATTCAGTGTCATGGCGGCGGTCATGACCAGGCCGAGCGCGGGGTTGCCGTAGAGCAGCCACGCCGCGATACCGATGGCGCCGCCCCAGACCACGCCGTTGAACAGGGACACGCCGAGTTCCTTCCGCCACAGCCGGCGCACCTGCGAGGTACCGACCTGCTCCAGCGCCATGGCCCGAACGATCATGGTGATGGTCTGGTTACCCGAATTACCGCCGATGCCAGCGACGATGGGCATCAGCGCAGCTAATGCCACCAGCTTCTCGATGGAGTGTTCGAACAGGCCGATGACACGCGACGCGACGAAGGCGGTCACAAGATTAATCGCCAGCCATGCCCAGCGGTTGCGCACGGACTTCCACACGGAGGCGAAAATATCTTCCTCTTCACGCAGACCACCGCGCGAAAGCGCTTCGGTTTCGCTTTCCTCACGGATGAAGTCCAGCATCGCATCCACGGCGATACGGCCGATCAGGCGCATGCCTGCATCCACCACGGGTGCGGTGATCAGGTCGTAGCGCTCGAAGGCCTGGGCCACGTCGTAGGCGTCATCTTCAGGACGGAACGTGTTCACGTCGGGCGCCATGATCTCGCGGACCATCTTGTCCGGCGAATTCACCAGCAGCCAGTGCAGCGGCAGCACACCGGTCAGCACGCTGTCCACGTTGACCACGAAGAGTTTGTCGGTCTGCGCGGGCAATTCGTCGAAACGGCGCAGGTAACGCAGCACCACCTCGAGGCTGATGTCCTCGCGGATGGTGACCATGTCGAAGTCCATCAGCGCGCCGACCTGGTCGTCCTCATAGGACATGGCGGCCTGTACGCGCTCACGGTCCTGCGCGTCGAGGCTGGCCATGAGTTCAGGCAGCACTTCGGTCGGCAGATCGTCGACAAGGTCGGCAAGTTCGTCCGCATCGAGCGGTTCGACAGCCGCGAGGATCTCGCGATCGTCCATGTCCGCGATGAGCGATTCGCGCACCGAGTCCGAGACTTCGAGCAGGATGTCACCGTCGCGGTCGCTGCGGATCAGCTGCCATACCGCCAGGCGATCCTGGAGTGGCAGCGATTCGAACACATCCGCCAGATCAGCCGGATGCAGGCCGTCGAGGAGTGCCTGCAGTTCCGCATCGGCCGCACCGAGGGGCGAATCATCGCGATCCGGCGCCGCGCCGGCGAATGCCAGCAGCCCTTCGCGCCGGCGCAGGAGGTCGGTAATCGCCTCCAGCCTGTCGTGAAGACGCGGCGTCGCGGTGCGTGACTCGCTCTCGCTCATGACCGCTGCACCAGCACCGTCGCCAGGGCAGCGATGCCCTCGCGGCGACCGGTGAAACCCAGGGTTTCCGTCGTCGTCGCCTTGATGCTGATGGCGTCGATGTCGACACCGAGATCGGCGGCGATCACTTCACGCATGGCCTGCGCGTGCGGGCCCACCTTGGGTGCCTCGCAGATCACGGTGATGTCGGCATTGCCGAGCGTATAACCGCGTTCGACGAGCATGGCGGCCACGGCACGAACGAAGCTGCGGCTGTCCGCACCACGCCACTTCTCGTCCGACGGCGGAAAATGCTTGCCGATGTCGCCCAGCGCCAGCGCACCGAGCAGTGCATCGCAAAGCGCATGCAAAACGACGTCGCCGTCCGAATGCGCAAGCACACCCTGCGAATGCGCCACGCGCACGCCGCCGAGCATCACGTGGTCGCCTTCACCGAAGGCGTGGACATCGAATCCCTGTCCGATACGCATTACCGAGTTCTCCCGAGCAGGAACTCCGCCAGCGCGAAATCCGCCGGCGTGGTCACCTTGATGTTGTCTTCCGACCCTTCCACCAGCAAGGGCATGACACCCGTGCGCTCCATCGCCATGGCCTCGTCACTGACGACGATACCGTCGGTGGCGGCAAGGCCAAGTGCATGCGCCAGCGCGCCACGCCGGAACATCTGCGGCGTGAACGCCCGCCAGCGACCTTCGCGCGGTTCGGTGGCGGTGCTGTGACAGGTGGCGTCCGCGCGCTTGAGGGTATCGCGCAAGGGCGCGCCAAGCAGGCCGCCCTCGCCCTTCCCCGCCTGCTCGATCAGGCGGGTGATGTCGTCGGCGCGCACGCACGGGCGCGCGGCGTCGTGGACGAGTACGAAATGATCGTGCGCGACGACAGCCGGCAACGCGAGGACGCCGGCCAGCACCGAATCGCTGCGTTCGCCGCCGCCTAAGGCGACGACGAGGGGTTTGCCACCGATGGCATCGACGGCAGAAAAATGAGGGTCGCCCGCCGCAATGACGACGACCAGCCCGGCAATGCACGGATGTGCCGCCAGGCGTTCAAGCGTGTGGTCGAGCAAGGGCCGACCGCCCAGGGCCTGGTACTGCTTCGGCCGGTCACCACCCGCCCGGACGCCTTTGCCGGCGGCCGGTACCACGCACCAGAGGGCATCCATCACTGGGTGCCGGGACCGACGGGCGGCGGGGGCGGCGGCGCACTGGTCGCCGCTCCCGGCTCGACGATCTGGTAGAACGTCTCGTTCGGCTTGATCAGGCCAAGTTCCTGGCGCGCACGCGCTTCGGTGGCCTGCTCACCATGCTTGAGATCTTCCACGTCCGCGGCAAGCGCCTGGTTGCGCTTGAGCAGCACGGCGTTCTCCTCGGTCTGTTTCTGGACCGACGCACGCAGCGAATCGACCTCGGCCATGCCCCCACCGCCGACCCACAGCTTCAGCTGCAGCGCGATGAGGATGATGACGAGGATCAGTCCGATCCAGCGCAGGATTGCCGCGTTGCTCAAGGCACGACTCAGCCGGGCAGCTTGGACAGGCTCGGGAACGCGTCCCGGCCGGCGTAGCGAGCCTTCGTGCCGAGGGCTTCCTCGATGCGCAGCAGCTGGTTGTACTTGGCCACGCGATCGGTGCGGCACAGCGAACCGGTCTTGATCTGGGTCGCGGTGGTGGCCACGGCGATGTCCGAGATGGTGGTGTCTTCGGTTTCACCCGAACGATGCGAGACGATGGCCGCGTACTTCGCGCGGTTCGCCATGGCGATCGCTTCGAGCGTTTCGGACAAGGTGCCGATCTGGTTGACCTTGATCAGGATGGCGTTGGCGATCTTCTTGTCGATGCCTTCCTGGAAAATCTTCGGATTGGTGACGAAGAGATCGTCGCCGACCAGCTGGATGCCTTCGCCGATCGCCCTGGTCAGGTGAGCCCAACCGATCCAGTCGCCTTCGGCCATGCCATCTTCGATGGTGACGATGGGGTACTGCCTGGACCACGAAGCCAGCGTGTCGACCCACTGCTCCGGCGTGAACACCTTGCCCTCGCCTTCGAGATCGTACTTGCCGTCCTTGAAGAACTCCGAGCTGGCCACGTCGAGGCCCAGCAGGATGTCGCTACCGACCTTGTAGCCGGTCTTGTTCACGGCTTCGAGGATAGTGTCCAGCGCTTCCACGTTGGACTTCAGGTTCGGCGCGAAGCCACCTTCGTCACCCACCGAGGTGTTCAGGCCGCGACCCTTCAGCACCGACTTCAGCGCGTGGAAAATCTCGGCACCGTAGCGCAGCGCTTCGGCGAAATTCGGCGCACCGACCGGCAGCACCATGAACTCCTGCACGTCGACGTTGTTGTCCGCATGCGCACCGCCGTTGATGATGTTCATCATCGGCACCGGCAGCGAGCCGCCACCGTCGACCATCAGGTACTGCCACAGTGCCTGCTTCTTCGAAGCGGCGACGGCGTGGGCGGCAGCCATGGAAACACCGAGCAGTGCATTGGCACCCAGGTTGCCCTTGTTGTCGGTGCCGTCGAGGGCGATGAGCTTGGCGTCAAGGCCCTTCTGGTCGGCGGCGTCGAAACCGGCAAGCGCCTTGGCGATCGTCGTGTTGACGTTGCCGACCGCCCTGGTCACGCCCTTGCCGTCGTAGCGCTTCTTGTCGCCGTCGCGCAGCTCCACGGCCTCACGCGTACCGGTGGATGCGCCGCTGGGCACCGCCGCGCGACCGAAGGAACCGTCGGCCAGGGTGATCTCGGCTTCGAGGGTGGGATTACCGCGGGAATCGAGGATTTCGCGGGCGTGGATCTTGGTGATATCGGTGGTCATGCGGTTCCCGTTACGAGTTGGAATGACGAAAGAAAGTACCGAGGAACGCGAGTCCCACGGTACCGATCAGGATGAAAGCATTGAGTCCCAGCCCGATCGCGCCGAACGTGCGGCGGCGGTCCTGCCGGCGCAGGGCGACGATGCCCAGCACGAGGCCGACGAAGGCAAGGATGAGAAAGGCGCAGAGAACGAGGCCGACGACACCGAACACTTCCATGTGCTGTTCGGGATCGCCCGAAGCGACCATCAGCGCGGCGAAGGAAATGCCGGCGAGGACGACAAGCCCGGAAACCAGGGCGATGACGAACGAGGCGATGCCGTGACCCGACTGCGGCAGACGCACCGCGCGCTGGCGAGGTTCGCCCGCGACATGGATCCCGTTGTCCTCGACCATCCAGCCCGTCTCCCCGGGACCTTTGCGGTCCCGCTATACCGTCAATCATACCGTTCCGGAGGAACGATCAAGCGTGGTTCTTGAATCCGCGACGCTTTACGGCGCCGTCGAGCTCCATGAGGGTCTCGAGCAGCTCTTCCATCTGGTCGAGCGGCCAGGCATTCGGGCCGTCGCTCAGGGCCTTGGAGGGATCCGGATGGGTCTCGGCGAACAGGCCGGAGACGCCCACGGCGACCGCCGCGCGCGCCAGCACCGGCACGAATTCGCGCTGCCCGCCCGAGCTGGTGCCCTGCCCGCCCGGCAGCTGCACCGAATGGGTGGCATCGAATACCACCGGGCAGTTGGTCTCGCGCATGACAGCGAGCGAACGCATGTCGGAAACCAGGTTGTTGTAACCGAAGCTGGCGCCGCGCTCGCAGACGAGGATGTCGTGGTTGCCGACATCGAACGCCTTCTGCACCACGTTCGTCATGTCCCAAGGGGCGAGGAACTGGCCCTTCTTGATGTTCACCGGCTTGCCGGCCTTCGCGACGTTCTGGATGAAGTCGGTCTGGCGGCAGAGGAAGGCCGGGGTCTGCAGCACATCGACGACGGCGGCGACCTCGTTCATCGGGGTGTATTCGTGCACGTCGGTGATCACCGGCACGCCGATCTGCTTCTTCACGGCGTCGAGCACCTTGAGGCCTTCTTCAAGGCCGGGGCCACGAAAGCTGCCGCCGGAGGAACGGTTGGCCTTGTCGAAGCTCGACTTGAAGATGAAGTTGATGCCGAGGCGATCGGTGATCTCCTTCAGCTTGCCGGCGACATCGAGCTGGAGCTGCATCGACTCGATGACACACGGACCGGCGATCAGGAACAGCGGCTGGTCGAGGCCGACTTCGAAACCACAGAGCTTCATGCAGCGGACTCCTCGGAACGGATGGCGAGTTTCTCGCCGTCACGGACGGCCTTGTACTCGCGGGCCGCGCGAACGAAACCGATGAACAGGGGATGGCCTTCGCGCGGCGTGGAGGTGAATTCCGGATGCGCCTGGCAACCGAGGAACCACGGATGCACATGGCGCGGAAGCTCGACGATCTCGACCAGGAGATCGTCCATCGACTTGCCCGAGATGACCATGCCGAGGTCTTCGAACGACTGGCGGTAACGGTTATTGAATTCGTAGCGGTGACGATGGCGCTCGCGCACTACGTCTTCGCCGTAGAGCTCACGCGCCAGCGTGCCGGCCTTGAGGCGGCATTCCTGCGCACCCAGGCGCATGGTGCCGCCGAGGTCGGAGCGCTCGGTGCGCTGCTCGGTCTCGCCGGTGGCCGTGGTCCATTCGGTGATCAGCGCGATGACGGGATCCGGCGTGTTGCGATCGTTCTCGCTCGAATCCGCCTGCTCGAGCCCCGCCGTGTTGCGCGCGAACTCGACCACGGCAGCATGCATGCCATAGCAGATGCCGAAATAAGGAATACCGGTTTCGCGCGCGAACTGCGCCGCGAGGATCTTGCCTTCGAAACCACGCTTGCCGAAGCCGCCCGGCACGAGGATAGCGTCGGCGTCACCGAGCACCGTGCGTGCGCCGCGCGCTTCCACGTCCTCGGAGTCCACCCAGTGCAGGTTCACGCGGGCGGACTGGTTGATGCCGCCATGACGAAGCGCTTCAGCCAGCGACTTGTAGGCGTCCTTGTGCTCGACATACTTGCCGACGATGGCCACGTTGACTTCGTCGCGCGGATGCTCAACGGCTTCGACCGTGCGGATCCAGCTGGAGAGATCGGCCGGACCGGCGTCGAGGCCCAGGCGCTTGATGACGAGTTCGTCCAGGCCCTGCTCATGAAGCCACATCGGCAGCTTGTAGATGACGTCGACATCGATCGTGCTGATGACGGCGTTCTTCGGCACGTTGGTGAACAGCGCGATCTTGTGGCGCTCGGCGTCCGGCAACGGCTCTTCGCAGCGGCACAGGAGCACATCGGCCTGGATACCGATCGAGCGCAGCTCCTTCACCGAATGCTGGGTCGGCTTGGTCTTGATCTCGCCGGCGGCCTTGATATACGGGACCAGGGTGAGGTGCACGAACATGCACTTCTCCGCGCCGTGCTCGATACGCAACTGGCGGATGGCCTCGAGGAACGGCAGCGATTCGATATCGCCCACGGTGCCGCCCACTTCCACCAGCGCCACGTCGTAACCGCGCGTCGCCTCGTGGATGGAGTGCTTGATCTCGTCAGTGATGTGCGGGATGACCTGCACCGTCGCGCCGAGGTAATCGCCGCGACGTTCCTTGCGGATGACCGATTCGTAGATCTTGCCGGCGGTGATCGAATTCTTGCCGGTGAGGCGGGTGCGGACGAAGCGCTCGTAATGGCCCAGGTCCAGGTCGGTCTCGGCACCGTCGTCGGTGACATAGACCTCACCGTGCTGGAAGGGACTCATGGTGCCCGGATCCACGTTGATGTACGGATCGAGCTTCATCATGGTGACGGAGAGACCGCGTGCCTCGAGAATGGAGGCAAGCGACGCCGCTGCGATGCCCTTCCCTAGGGAAGACACCACACCGCCGGTGACGAAAATCAGGGGAGTCATGCGAGCAGCCAGTGCTGGAAATCGGTATTTTACACGAATCGGAGCTGTCGTTTTACCATCGGGGAATGACCGCCCAGCCCATCCCCGCCCGTCTCGAAGCCCTCCGCGCCGCCATGGCCCGCGCAGGTGTCGCCGCCGTCGTCGTCCCCACCGCCGACCCCCACCTGTCCGAGTACCTGCCGCCACGCTGGCAGGCCAGGGAATGGCTGTCCGGCTTCACCGGCTCGTCCGGCACCCTGGTCGTAACCGCGACCGGCGGCGGCCTGTGGACCGATTCCCGTTACTTCTCCCAGGCGGAACAGGAACTTGCCGGTAGCGGCCTGCCCCTGATGCGACTGAATGTGGCGCACACGCCGGAGCACGTCGGCTGGCTTGTCGACCAACTCGGCCCGGGCGATGTGGTTGCCGCGGCGGGCGACAGCCTGGCCGTTTCCGGCGCCGAAAGCCTCGCCAGTCGGCTTGGCGCGACGGGCGCCACGCTGCGCACCGACCTGGACCTGCCCGCCGCGATCTGGTCTGAACGGCCCGGCCGGCCCCATGCTCCCGTTTTCGTCCACGCGGCGCCCTTCGCGGCGGTCGACCGCGCGGACAAGCTGCGCCACGTACGAACGGCCATGCGCCGGGCCGGCGCGACCCACCATCTGCTCTCCAGCCTCGATGACATCGCCTGGCTGACCAACCTGCGCGGTGCCGACGTCGAGTACAACCCGGTCTTCCTGGCCCACTTCCTCCTCGACGATGACAAAGCCACCCTCTTCATCGACGCTGCCAAGGTCCCGACCGAGGTAAAACGCGAACTGACCGCGGATGGCATCGCCCTGGCGGATTACGGTACGACGGCCTCGGCCATCGCCGCCCTGCCAGACGATGCGGTGCTCCTGATCGATGCCGGCCGTGTGGTCGTATCCATTCTCGAGGGTCTCCCCGCCACGGTGCGGCAGATCCGCGCGCCGCACCCGTCCACGGCGCAGAAGGCGCGCAAGACGACCGAGGAGCTCGATCACATCCGCGACGTGATGCGCCGGGATGGCGCGGCGCTGGCCCATGCCTTCCGCCGCATAGAAGCAGGTGTCGCCGCCGGTGAGCCGCTAAGCGAACTGGACGTCGACACCATCGTGCGCGAGGCCCGGGCCGCCCAGACGGGCTTTATCGGCGAGAGCTTCTCGACCATCGCCGCCTACCAGGCCAATGGCGCCCTGCCGCACTACCGGGCCACGGAAGAGCATTTCAGCCCACTCGCGGCGAAGGGCCTGCTGCTGATCGATTCGGGCGGCCAGTACCTCGGCGGCACCACCGATATCACCCGTGTGCTCGCCCTGGGTCCCGTCACCGACGAGCAGCGGCGTGACTCGACGCTCGTGCTGAAGGGCATGATCGGGCTGTCGCGCGCACGCTTTCCCAAGGGTGCCAGCGGCCCGCAGCTTGACGCCCTCGCCCGCGCGCCGCTGTGGGCGGCCGGCATGGACTTCGGCCACGGTACGGGCCACGGGGTGGGCTACTTCCTCAACGTGCATGAGGGCCCTCACAGCATCCGTCCGCCCCGGGGTGGCGTGGGGCTGGTGCCGCTGGAGACCGGCATGATCACCTCAATCGAGCCGGGCCTGTACAAGCCGGGCCGTTACGGTATTCGCCACGAGAACCTCGCGGTGGTGACCCAGGCGGACAGCACCGAGTTTGGCGACTTCTTCGCCTTCGAAACGCTCACCCTGTGCCCGTTCGACCGTCGCGGCCTCGAACCGCGCCTGCTCGAGCCTTCGGAGCGCGCCTGGCTGGACGACTACCACGCCACCGTACGTGCCGCCCTGTCGCCCTTGCTTGACGGCGCCGACCGCGAATGGCTCGAGTGGCACTGCGCGCCGCTTTGATGGGTGCTCAGCTTTCCCTGTAGGAGCGGATTCATCGGCGATCCCGCGGCAGTGGGTCAGACTGTCGCAAGCACCCGATCGCCGATGAATCGGCTCCTACAGAAATCGCCCACAGGAATCTCGCCAGCTGATACGCCACACCCTCAGGCTTGACCATTCCAGTGACCTGACCCCATCCTGCCCGGCTACGAACGGCCTCGATACCCCATGAATACTCGCTACAACGCTGCAGACATCGAAGTCCTCAGCGGCCTTGACCCGGTCAAGCGCCGCCCCGGCATGTACACCGACACCTCGCGGCCCAACCACCTGGCTCAGGAAGTCATCGACAACTCGGTCGACGAAGCCCTCGCCGGCCATGCGAAGACCATCGACGTCACGGTATTCAACGACGGCTCGGTCGAAGTCACCGATGACGGTCGCGGCATGCCGGTGGATATCCATCCCGAAGAGGGCGTGCCCGGCATCGAACTGATCCTCACGCGCCTGCATGCCGGCGGCAAGTTCTCGAACAAGAACTATGCCTTCTCCGGCGGCCTCCACGGCGTGGGTGTGTCGGTAGTCAATGCGCTGTCGCACAAGGTGGACGTGACCATCCGTCGCGATGGCCAGGAATACCGCATGAGCTTCGCCAACGGCGACCGCTCCAGCGAGCTCGAAGTCATCGGCACCGTTCCCAAGAAGAAGACCGGCACCACGCTGCGGTTCTGGCCGGACGCGAAGTACTTCGACACACCGAAGATCCTCGTTTCCAAGCTCAAGCACTTGCTGCGCGCCAAGGCCGTGCTCTGCGCGGGCCTCACGGTACGCCTGCTCGACGAAGCCTCCGGCGAAACCACCGAGTGGTACTTCGAAGACGGCCTGCCCGACTACCTGCGCGGTGAATTGCAGGGCGCGGAAGCGCTGCCGTCCGGCCTCTTCGTCAAGCACTTCGCTCGCGAAACCGATGCACTCGACGTTGCCCTCGCCTGGCTGCCGGAAGGCGACCTGGTGCAGGAAAGCTACGTCAACCTGATTCCCACCGCGCAGGGCGGCACGCATGTGAACGGCCTGCGTTCCGGCCTCACCAATGCCATCCGCGAGTTCTGCGACCTGCGCAGCCTGCTGCCGCGCGGCGTGAAGCTGGCGCCGGAAGATGTCTGGGAGCGCCTGGCCTTCGTGCTCAGCGTCAAGCTGCAGGACGCCCAGTTCGCTGGCCAGACGAAGGAACGCCTGTCCTCGCGTGCCGCTGCCGGCATCGTCGAGGGCGTAGTGCACGACGCCTTCAGCCTGTGGCTGAACCAGCACGTGGAAACCGGCGAGAAAATCGCCCAGCTCGCCATCGAACGCGCCAGCGCACGCCTGAAGGCCGCCAAACAGGTAGTCCGCAAGAAGATCACCTCCGGCCCTGCCCTGCCCGGCAAACTCGCCGACTGTGCCTCCACCGATCTCACCCGCACCGAAATCTTCCTCGTCGAGGGCGATTCGGCCGGCGGCTCGGCCAAGCAGGCACGTGACAAGGACTTCCAGGCGATCCTTCCGCTACGCGGCAAGATCCTCAACACCTGGGAAGTGGAATCGAACGCCGTACTCGCGTCGCAGGAAGTGCACGACCTCGCCGTCGCCATCGGCTGCGATCCCGGCAAGGATGACCTCAGCGGCCTGCGTTACGGCAAGGTAGTCATCCTCGCCGACGCGGATTCCGACGGCCTGCACATCGCCACGCTCCTATCCGCCCTGTTCCTCAAGCACTTCCCCACCCTGGTCAGCCTGGGCCACGTGTTCGTCGCCATGCCGCCGCTATTCCGCGTGGACGTGGGCAAGCAGGTGTTTTATTGCCTGGACGAAGAAGAGAAGCGCCTGATGCTGGAAAAGGTCGAGCGGGAGAAGATGAAGGGCGCGGTCAGCGTCACTCGCTTCAAGGGCCTGGGCGAAATGAATCCGGCACAGCTGCGCGAATCCACCGTCCACCCGGATACGCGTCGCCTGGTGCAGCTCACCATTGAAGCCGACGACGGCACGGCCAAGCTGATGGACATGTTGCTGGCCAAGAAGCGCGCGAGCGACCGCAAGCAGTGGCTGGAAGACAAGGGCGACCTGGCTACCCTCGAGGTTTAAATCTTCCTGTAGGAGCCGATGTGCAGTGGTCTAATTTTCCTGGACACCCATGTAGGAGCAAAATCCCTACCGAGGTGACCCATGGGATATCGACCGATCGACCCGGCGCTCAAGCG
>NZ_QAOX01000007.1 GCF_003050935.1 Luteibacter sp. OK325
GCCTTCGGTGCCCACCCTCGCTGCTCAGACAGTCCTCCGCGCTCGGTTCGGAAGACCGCTTCGCGGCCCATGTCTTATGTGGCCTGCGGCCGCTCCACTTGTGCGGAACTCGCCTCGAGGGTGGGCACCGAAGGCTCTCCCGAGCCCTGAGGTTCGCGTGGGTCGAGCCAAAGCGCGCGGCAGCATCGCCGGCCGGCGCGCAGGCACAGGCGCGAGGAAGGTGTTCGGCAGCCGGGTGCCAGCAACCGCCTCCACATCGACCCGGGGCTCCGACAATGGCCGGGGGCACCAAGGTCTCCCCCGCGAGACGCCCAAGTGTAGAGAGCGACCCGGTAATCCGCGAAGAACCTTTTTGTTTGGCTCGCTTTCGGCCTCGCGACGCACCGCCTCAAAGCTCGAGACGGTCGCCGAACTCGAAATGACTGTCTGCCGGCGCGGCGATGGCGTTCTGCTGGACGATGCCGGGGAAGATGTTGTCGTCGACACCAGCGTGATTCTCGCTGTTGTACAGGTAGGGTACGTGCGACCACACGCGGTAACCGAGCGCCTTGATTGACGCGACTTCCGCTGCGGCCTGGTCCATGCCCGACAGGCGCACATAGAGCAGAGGGCGGTGCTCGCGCAGCGTTTCCCTCGCACCGGCGAGCGCGTCGACAAGCGTGTCGGCAAGGTTGAACTTCATCAGGTGCACGGATTCCAGTTGCAGGCTGTCGATTGTTATCGCGCGCACGGTTTCTCTCGCGCCGAACGAGTGCAGCCCCGCACTGCGATCCAGCCACACCGGGTGGGTGAAAACATTGTCGAGCCGGTTCAGGGCCACGTTCGCGCAGAGTTGCTGGAAGCGAATGCGACGGGGCTCCACGACATGCACCTGTCCGAGTGGGCCGACAGCGTGCGCCATCCATAGGGCATGTGCAGCGAAATCGCCGCCGAACTCGAGGACGGTGTGGCCTTCTTCGATCAAGCCGCTGAGCAGGTTGGTCTCGTGCTCGGCCCATTCGCCATAGAGCTGGAGCGACCGCGCGACGACGTTGTCGGTGGCAACCGCTGCGGTAATGCCGTAACGCGTGTTCCAGAATGGCAAAGGCGCGTCGTCAGTGAAGTGGGGGGAGCTCATGGGTGTGCGGCGTTCCTGGTCTAGAGAGTGGCGCGTGCGATCGCAAGCTGGCGTACGGCCTGAGCGAGTGCGTGTCGGTCGTGGCCTGTGGTGTCGGCGGTCTGGGTCCAGCCGCGACAGGCGTCGCGCCAGAGATTAAGCAGGTGGGTGTCGTCACCCCCGCTGCGCCACGCCGCTTCGCAAAGTGCGCTGGCGCCGGCGAAATCGCCTTCGCGCAGACGCGTCGCCGCCATGGCGGTGCGTGCGCCAACGGAATCGGCTTCCATCGATGCGAGTTCACGTCCCAGTGATGCCGCCACTTCGCCCTGGATCGCGCGTCCGGGTAGCGACTCATAGGTCAGCTGTATGGAGAGACGACACTCGAGCGCATCCATGCGCCATGCGGGATCCTGCTCGGCGAGAAAGGCATGCGTGAGCCCCAGCGAGCAGGCATCGACGGCATCGGCGGGCGGCAGTGTCATCGCGCGCAGACGTGCGCAGCGGGCGAGCAGTAGTGCCGTGCCGGCATCGCCGCCCTGCGTGTAGGCGTCCTCGAGCAGGGATTGCGCGCGTTGCAGACTGGTCAGGCGTGCCGCGCCTTTCTCACCCTCGGCGCGCTGGAGAAAGACTTCGGCTCGCCGGCGCAGTGCGCGTGTCACCGCGTCGGGCCCGATCGCGGCGAGACGATCGCATAAGGCTTCGGCTTCGGCCTGGCGCGCGGCGGCGCCACCACCGAGAAGCCAGCCGGCCCAGGTCAGTTGCACGTCGATCCACGCGTCGAGCACGGGCGGTTCCTCGGCACCGAGGTCGACGCCCTGGCGCGACTGCAAGGCGCGCAGGGCAAACAGTCGTGTCGCCCCCGAAAGGCGCTCGATGCGGGCCAGCTCGACCCGAACCGCGCGGGCCACCCAGTGCGGGCGCTCGTCGTCCGCGGCGCGATTCATGCCGTCCCGGGTGCGCTGGGCGGCATCCTCGAGCAGCGCTTCGGCGTCCGGTCGGCGCAGGTCGCGCGAGCGCAGCGCGAGGATGGCCGGTGCGAGCCAGCGTGCCAGTCGGGCATCATCGCTGTCTCCCTTGCCGGCGTCGTCGACGATGGCCTGCCAGGCATCGACACTGGCGCTGCCCTCGCCCACGCGACGGATTTCCGGGAAGTGTTCGTCGCCGACAAGATGCAGGGCGGGGCTTGCATCGATGCGGTGAAGCTGCTCCAGCAGCGTGTCGCCAGGCGACGAGGTGGACGAAGCGGGCAAGAGCAGGTCGACAGGATCCGGGACCAGATAGAGCAACGGCGTTGCGTAGGGTGAGTCCTCATAGACCCATTCAGGTGGCTTCAGGTCGATGGCCTCGGCAGTCGGCACGGAAACGTCGGTGGCAAACAAGGCCGTGATGGACGGTTTCGGGGTGGGAATGAGTCGAGGTCGCCGGCGACGCCACCACAGGCAGGCACCGATGCCGGCGACGACGACGCCGGCAGTCACGGCGAGCAGCCCGCCTGGCCAGACGGCGGGAGCATACGGTTCGGAAGCTTGCGTGGGCGTGGCAGGTTCCAGCAGTGCTGAGGTCGCATCTGCGGCGGCACTGGGCGCGAGCCCGTTCGTGCCCGGTGGAGGCGGCGATTCCATCGCGTCGAGCATCCGCGATACGTCGCGCATCTGCCGTGCGCGCGTGCTGCGCTCGGCCTCGGTTTCCCTGCGGTCGGCACAACTGCCGAGCAGCGATAGAGCGAACATCAGGCTTGCGACGCGGCGGGACGTGGCGCGGTTCCCGCGGCGTGCTGGCGGTGTAACGTTCAACGGTGTTCCTTACGACGCGCGGCTCGTGCCACGCGAGATCAACGTCGAAGATCTTAGGCGAGAAGTTCCCGCCAATCGATGGAACTATTCGGAAAAGTAGCGCGGATTACGCCGCTTCAGGACGTTCCCCGGCGACCCGTACCTCGCGCAACAGGCCGCCGCCGATCCAGTAGCAAAGCTCCGGCAGATGGCGGATGTTCCAGATGGCGAGGTCGGCCCGTCGGCCGGGGGCGAGTGTGCCGCGGTCGTCGAGGCCGAGGGCGCGTGCCGCATGGACCGTTGCACCACGCAGCGCTTCTTCCGGGGTCAGGCGGAACAAGGTGCAAGCCATGCCCATCGCCAGGCGCAGCGAGAGCAGGGGTGAGGTGCCGGGATTGAGGTCGGTTGCCACCGCCATGGCCACGCCGTGGCGACGAAACGCCTCGACCGGTGGCGGGCGCGTGTCGCGAAGGGCGTAGTAGGCACCAGGCAGGAGCACGGCGACCGTGCCGGCCTCGGCCATGGCACGCACGCCTTCCTCGCTGGTCCATTCGAGATGATCGGCGGAGAGACCGCCGTAGCGGGCGACCAGCGCCGCACCGCCTAGGTCGGACAGCTGTTCGGCGTGGAGCTTGACCGGCAGGCCCAGCTCGCTCGCCTTATGGAAAAGCCGCTCGGTCTCGGCGTGAGTGAAGCCGATACCCTCGCAGAACGCATCCACCGCATCGACCAGGTCTTCCCCGGCCAGCGAAGGCAGCATGGTGTCGCAGACCAGCGCGACGTACTCGTCGCGTCGCCCTGCATACTCGGGGGGCAAAGCATGTAGTCCCAGGAAGCTGGTGCGCACGTCGATACCCAGTTCGACACCGATGCGTCGGGCAACGCGGAGCATGCGCCGCTCGGCATCGGGTTCCAGGCCATAGCCGGATTTGATTTCCAGCGTGGTCACGCCGTCCGCGAGCAGGGCTTTCGCCCGCGGCAGCGACTGTCGCAGCAGTTCGTCTTCGCTGGCGGCTCGCGTGGCGCGTACGCTGGAGACGATGCCGCCGCCCGCACGCGCAATCTCCTCGTAGGTAGCGCCTTCGAGACGCTGCTCGAATTCCTGCGCGCGGTCACCACCGAACACCAGGTGCGTGTGGCAATCGACGAGACCGGGCGTCACCCAGGTGCCGGGCAGGGATTCGACCCGATGCGACAAGGTATGTGGCTCACCCGGCAAATCGCTCAGCGCGCCGGCGAACGTGATGACGCCATCGCGCCAGCCGATGGCGCCCTCCGCGATGGCCCCATAGGGCACGCCATTGTCGACGAGCGTGGCGAGGCCAACGTCCAGTAGCAGGCCGTCCCAGCGATCATCGGTCGTCATGGCGATGTTGCTCCCTCGGCGGCGGGAGGCTCGCGGCGCAGGCGTTCCTCTTCGTAGTTGTCCATGAGCGCATCGGCGAGCGCCTTGTAGACGGGGACACGACAGACCGCGCCCGAGATCGCACGCGCCAGCAGGCAGGCGGCCATGATCGGCAGCGCCATCTGATGATTGGCGGTGAGCTCCAGCGAAATGACTACGGCGGTCAGCGGTGCCTGGGTGACGCCGGCGAGATAGGCAGCCATGCCGAGCAGCACGACGGCCGATGTGTCGGCACCGGGAAGGAGGTGGGCGATGTTCCCGCCCAGTCCGGCACCGACGGCGAGGGCCGGAGAGAAAATGCCGCCGGGAATGCCAGCCCACGACGAAGCGATATTGCCGAGGAACTTGAGTACGCCGAACAAAGGGCCCGTGTCACTGTGACCCTGGAGGATATCGCGTGCCTGGGCATAGCCCGTTCCGTAGAGACCATTGGCACTGAGCAGGCTGAGCAACACGAGCGCCAGGCCGCAGACGGCGGCGAAGACCACGGGCTGGCGCGCGCGAAGACGTCCCATGGCACCGCGAAAGCCGACGGCGGACGGAATGATCAGGCGAGAGAACAGGCCGCCGGCGAGGCCGCCGACGACGCCGGTGAGCAGCACCGCAATCCACGCCCTGCCCAGCGGCAGCGCCGCGGTGATATCGCCGAAGTACGAGTAATTGCCCAGGATACCGAGCGAAACGACACCTGCCACGACGATCGCGGTGAGCAGGGTGCCGCTGATGCGGTGTTCGAACGTACCGGACATCTCTTCAATGGCGAAGACCACGCCCGCCAGCGGCGTATTGAATGCGGCCGCGAGGCCGGCCGCCGAGCCGGCGAGAATGAAACGGCCCGCCGCGGTCGGATCGTCGAAACCGAAGCGTCGCCCCATGGAATACAGCAGTCCCGCGCCGACGTGGACGGTCGGGCCTTCGCGGCCGACAGAAGCACCACCGAGGAGGGCCGCCAGGGTGAGAGCCATCTTGCCGCCGGCCACCTTGAGCGAAAGCAGGCGCGCGCGGAAGTCTTCATCTTCGATCTTCAATGCGGCGATCGCCTGCGGGATGCCGGAGCCCCGCGTGGCCTTCATCGCGCCCTGGGTCAGCCAGCACAGCAGGGCGAACACGGTCGGGGTGATGAACAGGGGCACCCACCAGCCATGCGAGGCGACGCCACGGAATAGTTCGAAGGCGAAATCCGCCGCCTTGGCGAAAAGCACGGCGGCGAGGCCGACCACGACGGCGCCCGTCCAGAACAGGATGCGACGACGCCATTGGTAGGGCGAGAGCCAGCGGTGCTGACCGACTTCCCGGAGACGGGAGAAGTTCATTTGGCCTCCGGCATGCGCGACCAGCGCACCTGGTAAAGGTCGAAGCGGCGGTCTTTCAGGTTCTGCACGGCGCCGGAGTTGCGCGCGCGGGCCAGGTTTTCCAGTCGAAGGTCAGCGAACAAGACAGTCTCGATATTGGGTGTGGAGTCCGCGGCGATGCCATCGCGCGCGAAGGGTAAATCGCTCGGCGTGAGGATGCAGCTCTGCGCGTACTGGATGTCGAAATTATTGACGCCGGGCAGGTTGCCGACGTTACCGGAAAGCACCACGTAGCACTGGTTCTCGATGGCACGCGCCTGCGAGCAGTAACGTACGCGCAGGTAGCCCTCGCGTACATCGGTGCAGAACGGGACGAACAGGATCAGCGCACCCTGGTCGGTGAGGTGGCGCGCTACTTCGGGGAACTCCGAGTCGTAGCAGATCATCACGCCGATCGGCCCGCAGTCGGTCTGGATCGTCGCAGCCGTATCGCCGCCGGTGATGTTCCAGACATTGCGCTCGCTGGGCGTCGGGTGCAGCTTCTCGCGCTCGTGGATCGAACCGTCGCGAAGGCATACGTAGCAGACGTTGTGGATATCGCCGTTCGGTTGCCGCGTCGGGTGGGAACCACCGATGATGTTGATGTTGTAGTGCACGGCAAGGCGATGGAACATCGCCTTGACCTCGTCGGTGTACTCCGAGAGTCGGCGGATGGAATCCACCGGCGACAACTCGGCGTTCTCGATCGAGAGCAACTGCAGCGTGATCAGTTCGGGAAAGGCGACGAAGTCGGCATCGTAGTCGGCGGCGATATCGACGAAGTACTCCACCTGGGTGGCGAACTCGGCGAAGGAGCTGATCCGTCGCTGCTGGTACTGCACCGAGGCCACGCGCACGGAGTCCGGCAGACGATGGCTCTGCGAGACCTTGGGCGTATCCGGATGATCGTGCAGCTGTGGGTTACGCCAGATCAGGTGCGCCGCATAACCGAGTGATTCATGGTCGGACGGCACATACTCGCGCAACAGGCCGATCACTTCGAAACCATTTCGCAACTGGAAACTCAGTGTCGCATCGCGACGGCTGCCGTCGACCACGGCCTGCACGTAGCCTTCCGCGCTGCCGTAGCGGTTGATCGCGCGTGCGAGGCCGGGCATTCGGCCACCGAAAACGATGCCGCGAAGTTTCAGGTCGGTGCACAGTCGCTTGCGCGCCATGTACAGGCGCTGCCCGATGCGCATGCCGCGGTAATCCGGATGCACGACGACTTCCATGCCGTAGAGCCAGTCACCCTTTGGGTCGTGACGCGACGCGAAGCCACCACCGGTGATCTGCATCCAGGTGTGCGGCGCGAGTGCCACGGCCTCGTTGATGCGAAAGGTGGCACAGAAGCCGACGATCTTCCCCTCGTACTCGACCACGAACTGGCCTTCGGGAAAGTGGGTCTGCTGGCCCTGCAGCATTTCCGCCGAGTGGCCCCATTCGGGCGTGTAGACACGGGCGGTGAGGGCGACGAGTTCGGGCACGTCCGTCGGGCGCGCCAGACGAAGAAGCAGCTTCGGCGATTGGGCGGCGAGGGTCTCGGTCATTCCCCCATTATGCCCGTCGGTTACCATGCCCGCTGGAAACCACAGGACACCCCCATGTCACTTGCCACCTTGACCGCGGATTTCCTCTGGCAGGAAGGCAGCTGGCATGCGGGAGGGCCGGCCCTGGCGATCACCGGTGGGCGGTTCGCTCCCGCTCCCGCCGTTGTCGGCGAGCGCATCGGCCGTTTCGTGCTGCCGGGCATGCCGAATCTACATTCGCACGCCTTCCAGCGGGCGATGGCGGGCCTGGCGGAGCGGCGCGGTCCCGGTGAGGACAGCTTCTGGACCTGGCGCGAAACGATGTATGCCTTCGCAGAAGCCATCGATCCGGACGACCTGAAGGCGATCGCCACCCAGCTCTATGTGGAAATGGTGAAGGCGGGGTACACGCAGGTCTGTGAGTTCCACTATCTGCATCATGGCCCGCGCGGCGTTCACTATGCCGAGCCCGCGGCGATGTCGCTGGCGCTGATCGAGGCGGCAAAGGAGGCTGGCATCGGCCTGACCCTGTTGCCGGTGCTCTACATGACCGGCGGCTTCGACGGCCGCCCGCTGACCGAACGGCAGCAGCGTTTCCGTCACGACGTGGGCCAGTACGTGGCCCTGCTCGAACGCCTGGCGCCGATGCAGAACGACATGCTGCGCCTGGGCATCGCGCTGCATTCGCTGCGTGCGGTGCCGGAAGAGGCCATGCGCACCCTGTTGGCTAGCGGCGTGTGCCGCGAATTGCCTATTCATATCCATATCGCCGAACAGATTGGCGAAGTCCAGGACTGCCTCGCCGTACGTGGCGCGCGTCCGGTCGAATGGTTGCTCGACCACGCGGACGTGGACTCGCGCTGGACCCTGATCCACGCGACGCACCTCACGCCGCAAGAAACCGATCGCCTGGCGAAAAGCGGCGCGGTCGCCGGGCTTTGCCCAACGACGGAAGCCAATCTCGGCGATGGACTGTTCCCACTGGCTGCCTTCATCGATGCGGGCGGCACGCTGGGCATCGGCTCGGACTCGCACATTTCCGTGTCGCCGGTGGAAGAGCTGCGCTGGCTCGAATATGGCCAGCGCCTGATTACGCGGCATCGCAACGTGGCCGCCCGGCGGCCGGAAGAAAGCGTCGGTACGACACTCTGGCAGCGTGCGTTGCAGGGCGGTGCCCTGGCTGCAGCCACGGATATTGCACGGCTGGGCGAGGGTGCGCGCGCCGACCTTCTCGTTCTCGATGACCGTTCGCCGCTGCTCGCTGCACGCGACGAAGCCGACGTGATCGACACCTTCCTGTTCGCCGGCAACACGCCTCTGGTGCGCGACGTGATGGTGGGCGGCCAGTGGCGCGTGCGCGATTTCGCGCACGTTGCCGAACGATCCGCCGCCGAGGCTTACCGCGTGGTGGTCGAAAGATTGGCCGCGGCCTGAGACGCCGGCCCCGACGGGCACCTGGATTTGCCGTATAGGCCTTCCGCGGACGGCTCGTTACGTTTGGCAGCATCAGGCGACGCGTAGACGGCTACGCCCAGATCGCAATGGTTGTCGCGAAGGGTGAAACGCACCGTGTCCATGCGTGTTGGCGGTGCGTCGTCGAGCGTGCATCGGCTGTTCTTCGCCAGGTGGATCGTCACGCTGTTGTCGCTGGTGTCGACGACCTCAAAGCTTGCGTTGCTGCAATCCTTCCAACTGAGCGTGTTGTTGCCCTGGACGCTGAGCATGTGCAGGCCGATGAAGGCGTTGCTGTAGGGCTCCCAGTCGCCGGCCAGCCAGGCGGGTGCGGGCTGGGCGGTGGCGATGAGGGCGACGGCGAGTAGGGGGTGCATCTGGTAATCCTTGACGTTGTGCTTCGCAGGCATCGCCGCTGAAGCGGCTCCCACACAAAGCGCCGGGGAATCCAAGGATAATGTGGGAGCCGCTTCAGCGGCGATGCTTTCCGCTTTCCGTGGGAGCCGCTTCAGCGGCGAAAGGGTGCTTGCATCGATCTCGGGATCATGCTCTATTCACCCCATGATCCGCCTCACCGCCAATAACGCCAATACCAATAATGCCCGGAACCTCGGGAGGGTCGGCGTGTAGGCGGGTTAGCGAAATCACCCCACACACCAAAGGCCCGCCCTCACCAGGCGGGCCTTTTTCTTTGCACCTTTCTCGTCATCAGTAACTTTCCAGATACCGACCAGGAGTGACAGATCATGTGTTCGATCTTCGGGATGTTCGGCCTCACGGCCGGCGACGACCTTATCGCCCTGCGTACGCAGGCGATGGAGCTTTCCCAGCGGCAGCGCCATCGCGGCCCGGACTGGAGCGGCGTTTACGTCGACCAGGGCGCGATTCTCGTTCACGAGCGCCTTGCCATTGTCGATCCCGCCAGTGGCGCCCAGCCGTTGCGCTCGCCGGAAGGTGATCTGGCCCTGGCTGTGAACGGCGAGATCTACAACCACCGCGAACTGCGCGCCGCCAGCGACTACGCCTTCACCACGGGCTCCGACTGCGAGGTCATCAACGCGCTCTATCGCGAACACGGCGCAGGATTTCTTGGCCAGCTCAACGGAATTTTCGCCTTCGCCCTCTGGGACGCCGGTCGCCATCGCTTCCTCATCGCGCGTGATGCGCTCGGCGTCTGTCCGCTGTATTGGGGCCACGACCGGGCAGGGCGCCTTTGCGTGGCCTCGGAGATGAAGTCCCTGGTCGGCGTGTGCGCGGACGTGGCGCCATTTCCGCCCGGCCATGTTTACGACAGCGAGACGGGCGAGGCGGTGCGGTTCTGGACCCCGGCCTGGCGCGACTACGACGTCACCGCGGGACGAACGATCGAACCGAAAGACCTGCGCGCGGCCTTCGAAGCGGCTGTGCATCGGCAGATGATGACGGACGTGCCGTACGGCGTGCTCCTGTCCGGCGGCCTTGATTCATCCCTTGTCGCCGCCGTGGCGGCCAGCTTCGCGCGTCGCCGCATCGAGGAAGACGACCGCGGTGAGGCCTGGTGGCCGCGCCTGCATTCGTTCGCCATCGGCCTGGAAGGCTCGCCGGACCTGGCGGCTGCCGAGGTCGCCGCCAAAGCGTTGGGCACCGTGCACCACGGCTTCCGCTATACCTTCGAAGAAGGCCTGGATGCACTGCCCGAGGTGATTCGCCATATCGAAACCTACGATGTCACCACGATCCGCGCGTCCACACCCATGTTCCTGCTAGCGCGGCGTATCAAGGCGATGGGTGTGAAGATGGTGCTCTCCGGCGAGGGCTCGGACGAGATCTTTGGCGGCTACCTGTACTTCCACAAGGCGCCTTCGGCCCGGGCTTTCCACGAGGAAACCATCCGCAAGCTCGACGCGCTGCACTATTACGACTGCCTGCGCGCGAACAAGTCGATGTCCGCCTGGGGTGTAGAAGCACGCGTGCCCTTCCTGGATACCGAATTCCTCGATATCGCCATGGCCTTCGACGCCGAAGCGAAGATGGTGGCCCGCAAGGGCATCGAGAAAGGCATCCTGCGCGAAGCATTCCAGGGTGCGCTGCCCGAGGAGATCCTCTGGCGACAGAAAGAGCAGTTCAGCGATGGCGTGGGGTATGGCTGGATCGACGGACTGAAGGCCCATGCCGAGGCCATGGTCTCCGACCGTGAGTTCGCCGCGGCCGCCGCCCGTTTTCCGCTGAACACGCCGGCCACCAAGGAGGCCTTCTTCTACCGGACCCTCTTTGAGAAGCACTTCCCCGGCGAGGCCTGCGCCGCGACCGTGCCCGGTGGCAAGTCGATCGCCTGCTCGTCGCCCGCGGCCCTCGAATGGGATCCCGCCTTCGCCGCCGCCGCCGATCCCTCCGGCCGGGCCGTCCGCGGCATCCACCAGGAGGCCCTGCCAGCCTGATACAACCTTGTGGGAGCCGATTCATCGGCGAAAAGCCAACGGAGCGGTGATGCCATGACCCCTCTCGCCGCTGAAGCGGCTCCCACAGGGCACCGCAGGATTTGTTAGGATTAGACGCTTTAGGCAAGCCAACCATGATCGAGACCAATCCGATCTTCGCGCAGATTACGGACCTCAAGGGCCGTGTCGAGTCGCTTAGGGGGTATCTTTGACTACGCTGTCAAGAAAGAACGCCTCGAAGAAGTAACCCGCGAACTGGAAAATCCCAAGGTTTGGGATGAACCCAAGCGCGCCCAGGAGCTGGGCCGTGAACGCGCCCAACTCGACGGCATCGTCACCGGCATCGACGAGATGACCGGCTCCCTCGACGATTCGAAGGAACTGCTCGAGATGGCCGCTGCCGATGGCGACGAGGGCACCATTGCGTCGATCCTCGACGATCTCGGCAAGGTCGACGCCCGCGTCGGTAAGCTGGAATTCCAGCGCATGTTCTCCGGCGAACTGGATTCGGCGGCGGCCTTCGTCGATGTCCAGGCCGGTGCCGGTGGCACCGAGGCCCAGGACTGGGCTGAAATCCTCCTGCGCATGTATCTGCGCTGGGCGGAGTCGCGCGGCTGGAAAACCGAGATGATGGAAGTCAGCGCGGGCGACGTCGCCGGCATCAAGTCGGCCACCTTCCGTGTGGAAGGCGACTATGCCTATGGCTGGCTGAAGACCGAGATCGGCGTGCATCGCCTGGTCCGCAAGAGCCCGTTCGACTCCGACAACCGCCGGCACACCAGCTTCACCTCGGTGTTCGTCTCGCCGGAAGTCGACGACAACATCGAAATCGACATCAATCCGGCCGACCTGCGTACGGACGTCTACCGTTCGTCCGGCGCCGGTGGTCAGCACGTCAACAAGACCGAGTCGGCCGTGCGCATTACGCATATCCCGACCAACACGGTCGTGGCCTGCCAGACCGAACGCAGCCAGCACGCCAACCGCGACCGCGCGATGAAGATGCTCAAAGCCAAGCTCTACGAGCTGGAAGTGCAGAAGCGCAACGTCGAGCGGGATGCGCTGGAAGCGACCAAGTCCGACATCGGCTGGGGCAGCCAGATCCGCAACTACGTGCTCGACCAGTCGCGCATCAAGGATCTTCGCACCGGTCTTGAACGCACCGACACACAGAAGGTGCTCGATGGCGATCTCGACGGATTCGTCGAAGCCAGCCTGAAGTCCGGCCTCGAGGCCGGCTCCAAGCGCATCGATGCCTGATGTTCCCGGGCGCGCAGCCGCGCCCGGCCCTCCATCCACGAAGCCAGAATCACATCATGACCGACGACACCAGCGCCGACACTCCCGTTACCGCCGCCGACGAGAACCGCCTCATCGCCGAGCGTCGCGAGAAACTGAAATCGCTGCGTGCGCAGGGCATCGCCTATCCGAACGACTTCAAGGTCGATAGCTTCGCAGGCGACCTGCAGGCCGAATTCGCCGACAAGGACACCTTTACCGCCGAGTCCATCGAGGGTACGCCGCGCCGCGTGACCGTCGCCGGTCGCATCATCCTGATGCGCGGGCAGGGCAAGGTGAGCTTCGTGCAGATGCAGGACGGCACAGGCCGCATCCAGCTGTTCGTTCACCAGGGCACGCTGGGTGAGGAAGGCTACGACGCATTCAAGCGCTGGGACCTCGGCGACATCGTCGGTGCCGAAGGCCTGCTCATGCGTACGAAGACGGGCGAGCTGTCGGTCAAGGTCGAGTCGATCCGGCTGCTCACCAAGTCGCTGCGTGGCCTGCCGGACAAGCACCACGGCCTGGCCGACGTCGAGCAGCGCTATCGCCAGCGCTATGTCGACCTCATCGTCACCGAAGAGTCGCGCCGCACCTTTGCACTGCGCTCGAAGATCATCAGCCATGTGCGCCGCTGGCTCGAAGACGAACCGCGTCGCTTCATGGAAGTCGAAACGCCGATGATGCACGTGATCCCGGGCGGCGCCACGGCGCGCCCGTTCACCACGCACCACAACGCGCTCGATATCCCGCTGTTCCTGCGCGTGGCGCCGGAGCTCTACCTCAAGCGCCTGGTTGTCGGCGGCTTCGACCGCGTCTACGAGATCAACCGCAATTTCCGTAACGAAGGCGTGTCCACCCGACACAACCCCGAGTTCACCATGCTCGAGCTGTACCAGGCGTACGCCACGTACCACGAGATCATGGACATCACCGAAGGCATGATCCGCACAGCGGCTGCCGATGTGGTCGGCCACACGGTGATCGAGTGGGACGGTGAGACCATCGACATCGGTCCGGCGTTCCGTCGCTGGCGCATGGAAGACGCCGTGCTCGAACTCAATCCCGAGATCAAGCCGGCCGACCTGCGCAACCGCGAAGCGATGGCCGCGCACGCAAAGCGCCTCGGTATCCACGTCAAGCCGGGCTACGGCTGGGGCAAGCTCCTGCTGGAAATCTTCGAGGCGACCGTGGAGCACACGCTCATCCAGCCGACCTTCATCACCGATCACCCGGTCGAGGTCTCGCCGCTGGCGCGCGAAAGCGACACGGACAAGGGCATCACCGACCGCTTCGAGCTGTTCATCAACGGCAAGGAGCTGGCCAACGGCTTCTCCGAGCTCAACGATTCCGAGGACCAGGCCGCGCGTTTCCAGGCCCAGGTTGACGCCAAGGACGCCGGCGACGACGAGGCGATGCACTACGACGCCGATTACATTCGCGCGCTCGAAGTCGGCCTGCCGCCGACCGGTGGCCTCGGTGTCGGTATCGATCGCCTCGTGATGCTGCTGACCGGTTCCTCGTCGATCCGCGATGTCCTGTTGTTCCCGACCATGCGTCCCGAAGCCTGATAAGGAGCCACCCATGTTCTACGCCATCACCGGTATCGATCACCCGAACTCGCTTGAAAAGCGCCTCTCCGTGCGTCCGGCCCACGTGGCCCGGCTTTCGGCGCTCAAGGAAGAAGGCCGCCTGAAGCTGGCTGGCCCGTTCCCGGCCATCGATGCCGAGGATCCGGGCGAGGCCGGCTTCACCGGCAGTCTCATCGTGGCCGAGTTTGAAAGCCTCGAGGCCGCCCAGGCCTGGGCCGACGCCGACCCGTACATCGGCGCGGGCGTCTACCGCGAGGTCACGGTCCGGCCCTTGCGCGTCGTCCTGCCGTGACCGTCGAGAAGGTCGAGCGCATCCGCCAGCTGCTGACCGAGGCTCTCGCCCCGGTCCAGCTCGAAGTGATCGACGAGGGCCACAAGCACGCCGGGCATTCTGGCGAGGGCAAGGGCCACTTCTTCGCCCGTATCGTCAGCCCGGCTTTTGCCGGGAAGAACCCGATCGAGCGGCACCGGATGGTCTACGCTGCACTGGGCGAGATGATGCCGGACGGTATTCATGCCCTCGCGATCGAGGCAAAAGCTCCCGGTGAGTGATCGTTGGGCCGACAAAACAACGGGTTAGCGCTTTAACCTCATGCTGCTTCGCGTATTGCGCACCCCGCCCCCCTTTGGCAAAGTGACCGATCAGCCAGGGGGTGGCTCCCGAACGGAGCCCTCGGCCGCGTCCCAACGGAAACCATAATGCGTCTGACCACGATCAAGCTGGCGGGATTCAAGTCGTTCGTCGACCCCACCACGCTGCACCTGCCCACCAATATGACCGGCGTCGTCGGCCCTAACGGCTGCGGCAAGTCGAACATCATCGACGCCATTCGCTGGGTCATGGGCGAGTCCGCCGCCAGCCGGCTGCGCGGTGATTCGCTCACCGACGTGATCTTCTCCGGCTCCAGTGCGCGCAAGCCGGTGGGCCAGGCCATGGTCGAGCTCATCTTCGACAACAGCGATGCCACAATCCAGGGCGAGTACGCGAGCTTCGCGGAAATCTCGGTCAAGCGCATCGTCAGCCGCGACGGACAGTCCTCCTACCACCTCAATGGCGCGCGCTGCCGTCGCCGCGACATCACCGACCTGTTCCTCGGCACGGGCCTGGGCCCGCGCAGCTACTCGATCATCGAGCAGGGCATGATCAGCCAGATCATCGAGGCGGCGCCGGAAGAACTACGTACCCACCTCGAGGAAGCGGCGGGCATCTCCAAGTACAAGGAGCGCCGCAAGGAAACCGAAAGCCGGATCAAGGCCACTCGCGAAAACCTCGACCGCGTCCGCGATGTGCGCGACGAAGTGGAGAAGCAGCTCGACCACCTCAACCGCCAGGCCCGTGCGGCCGAACGCTGGAAGGCATTCAAGGAAGAGCACACCCACCGCGAAGCCGAACTGCGCGCGCTCGAGTACCGCACGCTGCACCGCCAGCACGAAGGTGAGGGTTCGGGTCTGCGTGAGGCTGAACTGGAGATCGAGAAGCATCTCGCCGGCCAGCGCCAGATCGAGGCGCAGCTGGAGAGTGTTCGCGAGCGCCACCACGGCGCGAGTGAGCACCTGAACCAGGTGCAGGGCGAGGTGTACAAGGTCGGCGCCGAGATCGCACGCGTCGAGCAGCAGGTTCGCCACAACCGCGACCTGAGCGAACGCCTGACCCGTTCCCGCGCCGACACCGAGCGCGAGTTCGAGGAACTGAACGGCCACATCACCGCCGATCGCGAGCAGGTGGAAACCCTGCGAATGGCCCTGGCCGAGGGCGAGCCGAAGCTCGAAGCCCTGCAGCAGATCCAGGACGACACCGGCGAAGCACAGCGCGCCACCGAAACCAAGCTGGCCGACTGGCAGCAGCGCTGGGACGCGCATACGCGTGGCGCCTCGGAATCGAGCCGTGCCGCCGAAGTCGAACGGACCAAGCTGGCCTATCTGGACCGCCAGACCGTCGATCTTTCCCGCCGGAAGGAAGCGCTCGAAACCGAACAGCGCGCGACCGACGTCGCCGCGCTCAACGCCGCGTCCGAACAGCTCGACATCGAGCACGACACCCAGCGCGAGCGCGTCGAAGCGCTCGGTGGCGTACTCGACCAACACAAGGTGTCGTACGAGCGCGTGCTCGACGAAGAGCGCCAGGTGCAGTCGACCCTCAACGAAGCACGCCAGCAACTGCAGACCGCGCGTGGCCGCCAGGCTTCGCTCGAAGCCCTGCAGACCGCAGCGCTCGGCCAGGAGGAATCCGCCGCGAGCGGCTGGCTGTCGCGTCTGGGTCTCGACCGTTCGCGCCGTCTCGGCGAGTCGCTCCAGGTCGATGCCGGCTATGAATCCGCGGTGGAAACCGTGCTCGCCGGTGTGCTCGATGGCGTGCTGGTGGATGCCATCGGCGCGTTGACCCCCGAGTTCGACTCGCTCGGCCAGGCCGATGTCGCGCTGTTCTCGAAAGAGCAGGGCGGCCCCGGTGCTTCCGGCACGCTGGCTGCCTATGTGCGCGGCCCGGTGGCGGCCGTGGCATTGCTCGGCCACGTCTTCATCGCCGACTCCGTCGACGATGCCGCGGCCCGAGTGTCCTCGCTCGCCGCGCATCAGTCGGTGATCACCCGCGATGGTGCCTGGATGGGTCCGGGCTGGGCCCGCGTGCTGCGCGCCCAGGGTAACCAGGTCGGCGTGCTCGCCCGTGAGCGCGAGATTCGCCAGCTGGCCGAACAGATCGAAACGCTGGAAGCCTCCAGCGAAGAGGGGACCGAACAGCTCGAGGCGCTGCGCACGCGCAAGTTCGAGACCGAGCGCCAGCGCGACGACGCGCAGCGCGACCTCTACGCCGCCCATCGCCGGCTCTCCGAGCTGGCCGGTCAACTGCAGAGCCATCGCGGCAAGATGGAAACCGCGCGCGCTCGCGCCGAGAAGGTCGGCGGCGAAATCAGCGTCATCCTCGAGCAGGTCGACGAGCTGGCCGGCCAGACGCGGGATGCACGCTCGCGCCTGGACGAGGCCGTCGGCCTCATGGGCGACCGCGAAGACGAACGCCGTGGCCTCGAGAACGAGCGTCGCGAACTGCTTGAAGCGCGCGAAGAAGCGCGCATCAACGCACGCGAAGCCGCCGACCAGTCGCATCAGCTCGCGCTGGGCATGGAGTCCAAGCGCGCGGCGCTCACCTCGCTCGAGCAGGCGTTGGCCCGTCTGGATACGCAGTTGCGCCAGGTCACGGCGCGTCGCGATGAGATCGACCAGCAGCTCGCCGCCGGGTCCGACCCCATCGCGGAGCTCGAGGAAGAGCGCCAGACCTACCTCGACCAGCGCCTGCTGGTCGACAAGCAACTGGTGGAGGCGCGCCGCGCCCTCGAAGACTGCGACGCCGAGTTCCGTCGCCTCGAGCAGGAACGCCAGCGCACCGAGCACGTCCTCAACCAGGTGCGCGAGAACGTCTCCGAGAAGCGTCTCGCTGCGCAGGCTTTGCAGCTTCGCGCCGAACAGCTGGCCCAGGCAATCAAGTCTTCCGGCCTCGAGCTCGAAGCCCTGCTCACCGAACTGGCCGAAGACGCCGAGCCCGAGCACTGGCAGAAGCAGCTGGTCGACCTGGCACAGAAGATCGCCCGCCTGGAGCCGGTCAACCTGGCCGCGATCCAGGAACACGCCGAACAGTCACAGCGCAAGGAATACCTCGATGCGCAGCTGGCCGACCTGGTCAGCGCCATGGAAACGCTGGAAGGCGCGATCAAGAAGATCGACCGCGAGACCCGCCAACGTTTCAAGGAAACCTTCGACCGCGTGAATGCGGGTGTGCAGGAGCTCTTTCCGCGCCTGTTCGGCGGCGGACACGCCTACCTGGAACTTACCGGCGAAGACCTTCTCGATGCCGGCGTGGCGATCATGGCGCGCCCGCCAGGCAAGCGCGTGAGCAACATCACGCTGCTCTCCGGCGGTGAGAAGGCGCTCACCGCGGTCTCGTTGGTGTTTGCGATCTTCGGCCTCAACCCGGCGCCGTTCTGCCTGCTCGACGAGGTCGACGCACCGCTGGACGAAGCCAACGTCGGCCGCTTCTCCGCCCTGGTCCGTGAGATGAGCGAGAAGGTGCAGTTCATTTTTGTCAGCCACAACAAGGCCACCATGGAGGCCGCGTACCAGCTGTGCGGCGTTACCATGCGCGAGCCGGGTGTGTCCCGCCTGGTTCAGGTCGACCTCGCCGAAGCGTCCAAACTCGTCGGCGCGGCTTAAGTACTAAACAAGGAATCGAAGCATGAATCCCGTCATCGGCCTCGCCTGGAACCCCGCAGTAGGCATCCCGATGCTCTTCGTCGGCATCGTCGTCCTTGTGCTGATCTGGCTGTTCGGCCAGCCGCGCAAGGAGCAGCAGGGCCGCCGCAAGCCCATGCCGGAGGCGCAGGAGCGTTCGCGCGAGCGGCGCGAGCCGGTGTTCAACGACAACGGTGACGAAGGCGGCGAAGCCGGCGGCGAATCCTTCAGCGCGCGGGACGATCGTACGTACGACACCCGCGACGACCGCGAATTCAGCGCCCGCGACGACGACGCCAACGACCCGCTGTTCCGCCCATCGCCCAAGCAGGGCGAGCTGGACGTGGATCTGCGCGCCGAACTGGAGCGCCTCGGCACCTCGCTTTCCGGCGATCGTGGGGCGATTCGTCCGCCGGAGGCTCGCGATGAGCCGGTCGCGCCGGCTGCTCCGCAACATCCGTCGCAGCAGCGCATCGAGCCGCGTATCGACCTGCCGTTCGAGCTCGACGAGCCCGTTGCCGCGGCTCCTGCGCCGGTGCGCCCACCCGTAGCCGCGCCGGCACCGGTCCCGGCGCCCGCACCGCCGCCCAAGGCCCCGCCGCGCTCGGATCTCGGTCGCCGTCCGTCGCACGCGCCGGTGGAGCGTATCGTCAGCCTTTACGTGGTCGCTCGCGAAGGTAGCAAGTTCCACGGCTCCGACCTGGTCGTCGCCGCTGAGAAGGCTGGCCTCGAATTCGGCGACATGGGTATCTATCACCGCCTGGTCGACGGTCATCCGGAGCAGGGTCCGATCTTCAGCGTGGCCAACCTGACCAAGCCGGGTAACTTCGACATGGGCCGCATCGCCACGCTGCAGACCTCGGGCCTGTCGTTCTTCATGGCCCTGCCGGGCCCGGCACCTGCGTTGGACGCCTGGGATGCCATGCTGCCGACGGCGCAGCGACTGGCTGAGTTGCTCGACGGGCTGGTCCTCGACGAGGAGCGCAATGCGCTCGGCCGCCAGCGCATCGCCCATATCCGCGACGAACTGCGCGGTTGGGACCGCGGCCACGAAGGCGAAGAGATCAAGTTCGGCCAGTAAATGTATACGCCGAAGTCCTTCGTCGAATCCCGCCTGCCCGTGTTGCACGAGGCGATCCGCTCGATCGCCTTCGGCACCCTGGTCACGGCGGGCGAGGGCGGCATCGAGGCAAGTCACCTGCCGTTCGTCCTCGTCCCGGATGAAGGCCCGTTCGGAACGCTGTACGCCCACGTGGCCAGGCCCAACAACCACGTGAGCCGCCACGCCGGCGAGGTGCTGTCGATCTTCGCCGGCGCCCATGCCTACATCTCGCCGAACGGCTACCCCGGCAAGGCCACGCATCACCGCGAAGTGCCGACATGGAACTACATTGCCGTCCATGCCTATGGGCGCATCGAAACCTATGACGACCCCGTACGCCTGCGCGCGCATCTGGTCAGCCTGACCAACCAGTCCGAACACGCCGCCAACCAGCCGGTTCCCTGGCAGGTCGACGACGCCCCGGACGACTACGTCGCCGCCAACCTCCGCGCCATCATCGGCATCCGCCTGCCCATCGACCGCATCGAAGGCAAATGGAAGCTCGGCCAGAACCGGCCGGTCGAAGACCGCCTCGGCGCGGCGGCATTGCTCGCCGAACGGCCTGGCGATGACGAGCAGGCGATTGCCCGTGCGATGCGGGACAGCACAAACGGATAGCTCGCGACGCGAGCTCATGCCTACCATTGTAGGAGCCGGCTGCGCCGGCGAAGCCTCAACAGTGATCTCGCGAATGAGGCGTTGATTCGCATTATGCAGGCGTTCACTCGCTCGCAAGATCACCTCGCGGCTTCATTCGCGTACCGGACAGCCTGAGGGTTCGCCGCTGAAGCGGCTCCCACACACCGCAAAAACCCACGCGTTCACATTGCCGCAACACCCGTCTGCGTCACTGTGAATGCCTTCGCGTGTCCGGGTCCATTGGCACGACGCATACATCCGACCCGGCATGCTCGTTCCAACCCCGAGGAACACGAGAGACATGTCGGCAAGCATGCGTGCGCCCCTTTGTATCTACTACCTGCATCCGTTGCTTGCAGGGCCGATGACCGCGTGGAACGCCTGGATCGAGCATGCGGCCTCGCTGGGCTTCCGCCAGCTGCTGATCGCGCCGCCGTTCGAGGCCTCGGCCTGCGGCGACGTCTTTGTCACGCGGGACTTCGACCGGCTCAACCCCGCCCTCGCCGCCGACGGCGACGCCACGACGCGACTGGGCCAGATCGCCAAGGCCTGCCGTGCGCAGCATATGGAGCTGTGGCTCGACCTGCCGCTGGACGAACTGGCCTCGGACTCGCCGGTGCGCAGCGAGCATCCTGGCTGGTTTCGCGCGATTGCGGTCGAACACGGCACGCCGGACCCCCGTTGGACGCCGAGCGAAAGCGATAGCGCCCGCTGGCGCCTGAACGATCCGGCCGTCGCCGACGCCGCCACGCAATGGTGGATCGAGCGTCTTCGCCGTTGGGCTGCGGCCGGCGTGGCCGGCTTTCGCCTGATGCATCCGCAGCGACTTCCCGCATCGCAGTGGAAGACCCTGATCGACGCGGTGCACGAGGCGACCCCCGAGGTCGGTTTCCTGGCCTGGACGCCGGGCAGCGCCCCGGAAGACCTGACGGCGATGCGCGGCGCGGGCTTCGATGCCGTGGTCTCCTCGGCAAACTGGTGGGACTTTCGCTCACCCTGGTTCGCCGAGGAAGCCGTTCGCCTGCAGGCGATTGCGCCCGCGCTGGCCTGTACCGAACAACCGTTCGCCACGCGGCTGGGCGATGAACTGGGCGAAGAGAACCAGCTCGATCACGCCTACCGTCGGGCCATCGCCTTCGCCGCCATCGCGCCTGCCGGCTGGATGATGCCGGTCGGCTTCGAGTACGCCGCGCACGACGCGCTCGATCCGCGGCGTGGCCATGCGATCACTCCCGCCGAGCTGGCATCGGTGGCAGTGCTGGACGTAACCGCGACCGTCAAGGCCGCCAACGCTGCCATCGGCGAACACGTCGGCAGCGTTCCGACCATCGTCACGCGAAAGGGCATCGCCGCCTTCCTCACCGTGGACGGCGCGGATGCGCGCACGGCGCCGCGCGCCACGCTCACCCTGGTCAACGCATCGCTCGATCGCGAGGCACCGCTGACCGCTGACGACGCCTTGATCGGCGACGCCTCCCACTTCGGTCCCTGGACCACGCCCGATGGCCGCAAGGTGTTCGATGAAGGTGACGGCGTCGTATTGCATCCGGGTGCCGTGCTGACGCTGACCGCCCATGCCGGCACGCCGGTGAAACGCAAGATCGGCGCCTCCGCCCATAAGGAATTCATGCAGTCAGCTACCAAAGCCCCTCGCGTCGTCATAGAAGCCGTCCAGCCCACCGTGGACGGCGGTCGGTTTCCCGCCAAACGGATCGTCGGGCAGGCCATCGATGTCACCGCCGATATCTTCATGGATGGCCACGATGTACTCGCCGCGCGTCTGCGCTACCGCGCGCTGGACGAAAAGACCTGGCGCGAAGTCGTGCTCGAGCCGGTGAACAACGACATCCACTCGGCGCGCTTCACGCCTATACGCATGGGTCGCTACGAGTTCCGGATCGAAGCCTGGCGCGATCCGTTCGGCAGCTATCGCCACGAACTCGAGGTGAAGCACGAGGCCAACGTTCCCGTGGAACTCGAGCTGGAGGAAGGCAGGCTTCTGGTCGAAGCACGCGCGAAGGATGCCTCGGGCGCGAAGGCGAAGGGTTTGCGCAGCCTCGCTGCGGCCGTGGCCAAAGCCGAAGGCGACGAGCGGCTGGAGCTCCTGCTTGCCGATAGCACGCTGGAACTGATGACCGTGACCGACCCGCGCGTTCGTTCGACGGTCACTGACTCGTTCCAGCTCGAGGTAGATCGACGCGAGGCCGGTTTCGCCAGCTGGTACGAACTGTTCCCGCGTTCGATGACCCAGGACAAGACGAAGCACGGCACGTTCCGCAGCACCATCGCACGCCTGCCTGCCGTTCGCGACATGGGCTTCGATGTGCTCTATTTCCCGCCGATCCATCCTATCGGCACGGCCTTCCGCAAGGGGCCGAACAATACGTTGACGCCGGGTCCCGACGACCCGGGCAGTCCCTATGCGATCGGCTCGCCGGACGGTGGCCATACCGCCATCCATCCACAGTTGGGCACCCTCGACGACTTCCGCGCGCTGCGCGATGCCGCTCGCGAGCACGGCCTCGAACTGGCGCTCGACTTCGCCATTCAGTGTTCGCAGGACCACCCCTGGCTGAAAGAACATCCGGAATGGTTCGACTGGCGACCTGACGGCAGTATCCGTTATGCGGAGAACCCGCCGAAAAAGTACCAGGACATCGTCAATGTCGACTTCTATGCCGACGGGGCGGTGCCTTCGCTGTGGCAGGCGCTATGCGACGTCGTGCTTTTCTGGGCCAACGAAGGCATCCGCACGTTCCGCGTCGACAACCCACACACCAAGCCATTCCCGTTCTGGGAATGGATGATCGCGAGGGTCCGCGCGAAGTATCCCGACGCGCTGTTCCTGTCCGAAGCGTTTACCCGCCCCAAGCCGATGTACCGCCTGGCCAAAGTGGGTTTCAGCCAGTCGTACACGTACTTCACCTGGCGCAATTCGAAGCAGGAGTTCATCGACTACCTGACTGAGTTGACGACCACGCCGCCGAAGGATTTCTTCCGGCCGAATTTCTTCGTCAATACGCCGGATATCGATCCGTACTTCCTGCAGACCTCGGGCCGGCCGGGATTTCTCATCCGTGCGGCGTTGGCGGCGACATTGTCCGGGCTGTGGGGCATGTATTCCGGCTTCGAGATCTGCGAAGCCGCGCCCATGCCGGGCAGGGAGGAGTACCTGGATTCGGAGAAGTACGAGATTCGCGTCCGCGACTTCAACGCACCAGGCAATATCGTTGCCGAGATCACCCGGCTGAATGCCATTCGTCGCGCGCATCCCGCATTGCAGAGTCATCTGGGAGTGCGTTTCCTGCCAGCAAACAACGCGCAGGTGCTCTTCTTTGAAAAGCGCTCGGGCGACGACGTGGTGCTGGTGGCCATCAGCATGGATCCGCACAACGCCCAGGCCGCCGACCTCTCCTTACCGCTGGGCGACTGGGGCTACGCCCCTGACGCCCCGCTTGATATCCACGACCTGCTTCATAACCAACCCATCGCCTGGCGCGGCGCCAACCAGCATGTGTGGCTCGGCCTCGGTCAGCCGTATGCGGTCTGGCACGTGCGTCTACCCGGAGTCTGATCCATGGCTACACGCGCCAAAGCAAAGAAACAGGCTGCCGCTCCGGATTTCTCGAGCGACCCGCTCTGGTACAAGGACGCCATCATCTACCAGGTGCATCTGAAGTCGTACTTCGACTCCAACGACGACGGTGTCGGTGACTTCCAGGGCCTGATCGAGAAGCTCGACTACATCGCGGAGCTTGGCGTGAATACGCTATGGCTTCTGCCTTTCTATCCGAGCCCGCGGCGCGACGATGGCTACGACATCGCCGAGTACAAGGCGGTGCACGAGGACTACGGCAAGCTCGCCGATGTGAAGCGTTTCATTAACGAGGCGCATGCACGCGGCTTGCGTGTGATCACCGAGCTGGTCATCAATCATACGTCAGACCAGCACGCCTGGTTCCAGCGCGCACGCACGGCGAAGGCGGGGTCGGCGGCGCGTAATTTCTACGTCTGGTCCGACACCGACCAGGCCTACGACGGTACGCGCATCATCTTCCTGGACACCGAGAAGTCCAACTGGACCTGGGATCCGGTGGCGGGGCAGTACTTCTGGCATCGCTTCTTCTCGCACCAGCCGGATCTGAACTTCGATAACCCGGCCGTGCTCAAGGCCGTGCTCGACGTCATGCGCTTCTGGCTGGACATGGGTGTGGACGGTCTGCGCCTGGACGCGGTGCCCTACCTGATCGAACGGGAAGGGACGAACAACGAGAACCTGCCCGAGACGCACGACATCCTCAAGGTGATGCGCGCGGAAATCGACCAGCACTATCCGGATCGCATGCTCCTGGCCGAGGCCAACCAGTGGCCGGAAGATACGCAGGACTATTTCGGCAACGGCGACGAATGCCACATGGCCTTCCATTTTCCGCTGATGCCGCGCATGTACATGGCGATCGCGCGCGAAGACCGCTTCCCGATAACCGACATCATGCGGCAGACTCCGGCGATCCCCGAAAACTGCCAGTGGGCGATCTTCCTGCGCAACCACGATGAGCTCACGCTCGAAATGGTGACCGATAACGAGCGCGACTATCTGTGGCAGACCTACGCCGCCGACAAACGCGCGCGTATCAACCTCGGTATCCGTCGCCGTCTTGCTCCTCTGCTCGAACGTGACCGCCGTCGTATCGAGCTGATGAACGCGTTGCTGTTGTCGATGCCCGGCACGCCGGTCCTGTACTACGGCGACGAGATCGGTATGGGCGACAACATCCATCTCGGCGACCGCGACGGCGTGCGTACGCCGATGCAGTGGTCGGTGGATCGTAACGGCGGCTTCTCTCGCGCCGATCCCGCCAGCCTCGTGTTGCCACCGATCATGGATCCGCTGTACGGCTACCAGGCGATCAATGTCGAGGCGCAGTCGCGCGACCCGCATTCGCTGCTGAACTGGACACGGCGCATGCTCGCCGTGCGCAAGCGTTACAAGGCGTTCGGCCGCGGCACGCTCAAGTTCCTTTACCCCGGTAATCGCAAGGTCCTTGCCTACCTGCGTGAGTTCGAGGGCGAACACGTGTTGTGCGTGGCGAATATGTCGCGCTCCCTGCAGGCCGTCGAGCTGGAGCTCGCCTCGTTCGATGGCCAGGTGCCGATCGAGATCATGGGTGGCTCGTCGTTCCCTCCCGTGGGACAGCTGCCTTACCTGTTGACCGTGCCGCCGTACGGCTTCTATGCCTTCCAGATCTGCCCGAACGCGCAGATGCCGGAATGGCACGAAGTACCCGCCGAGCCACTGCCGGACTACGAGACCCTGGTGGTTCGTGGGGCGCTGGTCGAAGGCCCGGTGATGGCGCATCACCGGGGTGTCATCGAAAAGCAGGTGCTGCCGACCTACCTGGCTGTGCGCCGTTGGTTCGCGTCGAAGGACCGCGGCATCGAGTCGGTGAAGATCCTTTACGCCGTGCCCTGGCCCGATCGCAGTGACGACGTGATATTTACGGAAGTCGAGGCGACGCTTGCCGACGGTGGGACAGAGCGCTACAGCCTGCCAGTCGGCATCGTCTGGGAAGATGAAAGTCCAACGGCGCGCCAGCAGCAGCTTACGCTCGCACGCGTGCGTCGCGGTCGCCGGATCGGCGTGCTGACGGACGGCTTCTCGCTTGATGCCTTTGCTTCCGGCCTGCTGATCGGCTTGCGCAACGAGATTGAACTGTCGGTACACAACGGCTTCGTCCGTTTCGAACGCACCGACGCCTTCGATCCCGATGCATTTTCGAGTGAGGTCGAGAATCGCTGGATGACCGCCGAGCAGTCGAACAGCTCGATGATCCTGCACGAGCAGGGCGTTTTAAAACTGTTCCGGCGTACCTCGGCCGGGATCAATCCCGAAGTCGAGATGGGTCGGTTCCTTACCGACAACGGTTACGCGAACACATCGCCCCTGCTCGGCGAAGTGGTCCGCGTGGATGAGCACGGTGATCGCACGACGATCGCCGTGCTGCAGGGTTTCCTGCGCAACCAGGGTGATGCATGGCGCTGGACGCTGGACTTTCTGCGTCGCAGCTACGACGAGTACAGCCACTCGAGCGATGACGAACGGCGTGCGGAAATCGAAGGCGGCTACGATGCCTTTGCCGCGGCCGTAGGTACGCGCCTGGCTGAATTGCATGCGTTGCTGGCTCGCCCGTCGGAGTTCCCGGCATTCGATCCGGAGACGGCAACCGACGCGGTGGCCCACGCATGGCGCGACAGCGTGCGTGAACAGGTCACTCGTGCGTTGCGTTCGCTCGACCATGCCATGGACGTTTCCGACTTCGTTCACGCCGAGATCGAAGCACTGCATGGCCTGGCTGCGGCGCTGGATCAGCGTATCGGTGACCTGGCGAAGGCAGGCAAGGGCGCACTGCTCACCCGCACCCACGGTGACTTCCACCTGGGCCAGATCCTCGTGGTCCAGGATGATGCGTACATCATCGACTTCGAAGGCGAGCCGTCGCGCCCGCTGGAGGAGCGGCGCGGCAAGCACACGCCGCTGCGCGACGTCGCGGGTTTCCTGCGTTCGCTGCACTACGCGGCCGCCATGGCCCGGCGCGGCGAAGACGGTCTGGCACCGGTTGAGGACGAAGGTTTCGGCCACTACCTCACCCGTTTCCGCGAGCGTTCCTCGAAGGTCTTCCTGGAGGCCTACCGGAGCGTGCTCGATGCGGCGCCCGCGCGCTGGGTCGATGCAGGCGCGCTCGCGCCGCTGCTGGAACTCTTCATCATCGAGAAGGCGGCCTACGAGGTCAGCTACGAAGCCGCGAACCGGCCGGGCTGGCTCGACGTGCCATTGCGCGGCCTGCTGCACGCGGCCCGTGGCGATACCGCCACCGAACTGAAGGAGGATACGTGACCGAAGCACGTAACTACGGCCTTGGCGATAGCGCTGCGGTCGCCGCGTTGGTGGAGGGCCGTCACGGCGACCCCTTCGCCTTGCTTGGACCGCATACGGTCGACGGACGGCGCGTCGTGCGCACCCTGCAGCCCGGCGCCCTGGGCGTCGAGCTGATCGACGCGAGGGGTCTGCCGGTAGCGGAGCTGCGACGCGTTCACGACGGCGGCCTGTTTGCCGGTATCGCTCCGGACGATGCCGCCTATCGCCTGCGCGTTCGCTGGTCCGGCGCAAGCCACGACACGCATGACCCCTATGCCTTCGGCACCTTGCTGGCCGACGACGATCTGGCGCGCATGGCCGACGGCAGCCATGTTGAATTGTTTCGCGTGCTCGGTGCTCATCCGGTCACGCTCGACCGCGTGCATGGGGTGCGCTTCGCCGTATGGGCGCCGAATGCGCAGCGGGTGAGTGTGGTTGGCGACTTCAACAGCTGGGACGGTCGCCGACACCCGATGCGTAAACGCGTGCCGTCCGGTGTGTGGGAGCTTTTCGTGCCGGGGCTGCTTGCCGGTGCGCGATACAAGTATGAGATCTGGGGCGCCGACGGCTCGCTCACCCAGCGGGCCGATCCCGTGGCGCTGGCGGCGGAGCTACCGCCGGCGACGGCGTCCATCGTGGCCGACCCGACCGCCTTCCACTGGACCGACGGAGACTGGTTGCGCAGGCGCGGCGCGTTGCACCATGCCGGTTCACCGCTGTCGATCTACGAACTGCATGCCGGTTCGTGGCTGCGCGGCAAGAATAACGAAGAGCTGCACTGGGACGATATCGGTGAGCGACTGATCCCTTATGTCGCCGGCATGGGGTTCACCCATATCGAGCTGCTGCCGATTTCGGAGCATCCGTTCGGCGGCTCGTGGGGTTACCAGCCACTGGGCCAGTTTGCCCCGACCTCGCGCTTTGGCACGCCCGAAGCCTTCGCGCGTTTTGTCGACCGCTGTCACGAGGCGGGTGTGGGTGTGATCGTCGACTGGGTGCCCGCGCATTTTCCGACCGATATCCACGGCCTGGCGCACTTCGACGGCACACCGCTCTATGAGCATGCGGACCCGCGTGAAGGCTTCCATCAGGACTGGAATACGCTGATCTTCAACCTCGGCCGTAATGAGGTCTCGGGCTTTCTTGTCGCCAGCGCGCTGGCGTGGCTCGAACGGTTCCATGTCGATGGCCTGCGCGTGGACGCTGTCGCATCGATGCTCTACCGGGATTACAGCCGCAAGCACGGCGAATGGGTGCCCAACAAGTACGGTGGCCGCGAGAACCTGGAGTCCATCGACTTCCTGCGCCGCGTGAATCAGCTCGTCGCCGAGCGGCATCCGGATTGCATGACCATCGCCGAGGAATCCACGGCCTGGCCGGGCGTCACCCAGCCGGTGGATCAGGGCGGCCTCGGTTTCACCTTCAAGTGGAACATGGGCTGGATGCACGACTCGCTCGACTTCATGACCCACGACCCGATTCATCGTCGATGGCACCATGGCGAGATGACCTTCAGCATGGTCTATGCGTATTCGGAGAAGTTCGTGCTTCCGCTGTCGCACGACGAAGTGGTGCACGGCAAGCGCTCGCTGCTCGGCCGCATGCCGGGCGACGAATGGCAGAAGTTCGCCAACCTGCGCGCCTACTACGGTTTCATGTGGGGGCACCCCGGTAAGAAGCTGCTGTTCACCGGTGGCGAAATTGCCCAGCCGCGCGAATGGAACCACGACGCCCAGATCGCCTGGGAGCTGCTCGACCATCCGCTGCACCTGGGTGTGCAGAAACTGGTACGCGATCTCAACCAGTTGTACGCGAACACACCGGCGCTCCACGCCTGGGATTCGGACCCGCGTGGCTTCCGCTGGGTCATCGGCGACGATGCCGAGCAAAGCGTGTTCGCCTGGTTGCGCATGGCCGACGGTGGGCGCACCGTATTGGTGGTGAGCAACATGACGCCGACACCACGGCACAGCTTCCGCATTGGCGTACCCGAAGGGGGGCGCTGGCGTGAGGCGCTGAACTCCGACGCCACCGAGTACGGCGGGTCGGGTGTCGGCAACGAAGGCGAACGCCACGCCCAGGCGGTGCGCGCGCAGGGCTTCGAGCAATCGCTGGTGCTGAGCCTGCCGCCGCTATCCACGGTCATGTTCGTGGCCGACTGACGAGGATCTCGATGCCTGCACTTCCCGAACGCATGCAGTCCGGTACGCCGTACCCCCTGGGTGCGACCTGCGACGGCATGGGTACCAACTTCGCGGTGTTCTCCGCCCATGCGGAGCGCATCGAGTTGTGCCTGTTCGATCCCTCCGGCAAGCGCGAGATCGCGCGTTACGAACTGCCCGAGTGCACCGACGAAACCTGGCACGGTTATCTTCCACGCGTCCGCGGTGGCACCTTATACGGATTCCGCGCGTACGGACCTTATGATCCCGAAGAAGGGCATCGGTTCAATCCGAACAAGCTCCTGCTCGATCCGTATGCACGCCTGTTACATGGCCAGGTGCGGTGGTCGGACGCCTTGCACGGCTACCGCGTTTCCTCACCACGTGCCGATCTCTCGTTCGACCGGCGCGACAGCGCCGTCGCCATGCCCAAGGCGGTCGTGGTCGACGAGCCGATGCACTGGACGGGCGGCAACCGGCCGCATACGCCGTGGAACGAGACGATCATCTACGAGACGCACCTGCGGGGCTTCACGCGTACGCTCAAGCGCATTCGCCAGAACGAGCGCGGCACCTTCATCGCCCTGGCCGACCCCTATGTCATCGACTACCTGGTCAAGCTCGGCATCACCGCCGTGGAGTTGCTGCCCGTACACGCCTTCGTGCAGGACCGCCGCCTCACCGAGATGAAGCTGCGCAACTATTGGGGCTATAACACGTTGGCCTTCTTCGCTCCCGAACCGGGTTACATGGCCGAAGGTGCGCTTAACGAGATACGTGCAGCCGTGCAGGCACTGCACGCCGCCGGCATCGAAGTCATCCTGGACGTGGTTTACAACCATACCTGCGAGGGTAGCGAGCTGGGCACGACCATGTCATTCCGCGGCCTGGACAACAAGAGCTACTACCGGCTGATGGCGGACAACCCGCGTTATTGCATCAACGACACCGGCACCGGCAATACGGTTAACACGGCACACCCGCGGGTGATCCAGCTGGTGATGGATTCCCTGCGCTACTGGGTGCAGACCTTCCACATCGATGGCTTCCGTTTCGACCTCGGGGTGAGTCTGGGGCGCGAGGAGGGTGGTTTCGATCCGTGTTGCGGCCTGTTCGACGCGATGCGGCAGGATCCGGTCCTGGCCAATGTGAAGCTGATCTCGGAACCCTGGGACATCGGTCCCGGGGGCTACCAGCTGGGCAATCATCCGCCCGGTTTCGCCGAGTGGAACGGCAAGTTCCGCGACGACATCCGCAAGTTCTGGAAAGGCGATTCGAACATGCGCGGGATTCTTGCCGGCCGCCTGCAGGCGTCAGGGGAACTGTTCGATCATCAGCGGCGCAAGCCATGGGCCTCGGTGAATTTCGTCACCGCGCACGACGGCTTCACGCTGGAAGACATGGTCAGCTACAACGACAAGCACAACGAAGCCAATGGCGAAGAGAATCGCGACGGCGGCAACGACAACGAGAGCTACAACCACGGTGTCGAAGGTCCGAGCGAAGACCCCGCCATCCGCGTGCCCCGCGACCGCGTGAAGCGCGCCATGCTCGCGACGATGTTCTTCTCGCACGGCACGCCCATGCTGTTGGGCGGTGACGAGTTTGGACGCACGCAGCAGGGCAATAACAACGCGTACTGCCAGGACAACGAACTGTCCTGGTACGACTGGAAACTTGCCACGTCCGAGCAGGGCAGGGAGCTCACCGATTTCGTGGCCCGGCTGTCCCGGCTGCGCGAGCAGCATCCCACGTTGCGTGCGAAGCACTTCCTGCGCGGCGACACGGAAGTGGCGCCCGGCATGCGCGAGGTCGCATGGTTCGACGAGAGCGGTGCGGAGATGACACAGGACACCTGGGGCTATACCGAGGGCAGGTTGCTGGCCCTGCGGCGTGCCCAGGCTTATGGCGAGAAGCGTGCCGACGTGACCCTGGTACTGATCAACGCCACCGCGGAAACCCACGTGTTCCATCTACCCCAGCCCATGGCCAGCTGGCGGCTGCGCTGCAACAGCGCGGCGCCCGCCGCCACCGAAGTCCCGTGGACGGAGCCGACCATTGCGGTGGCGGGACACAGCGTGATCCTGCTCGGCGCGATCGTCCGGACCGACCCGGCATGACCGCGCGCTACGTGCATGCCATGCCCTACGGCGCCAGGTCGCTGGGCGATGGGAATACCCGCTTCCGGTTATGGGCGCCGGATCTCGATGCGGTATCGCTCGAATGCGATACCGGGCACACCGCCGTGATGCGATCCCTCGACGACGGTTGGTTCGAATGCATCTGTCCCGCCGAAGTCGGCGTGGGCTACCGTTTTCGTGTCAACGCTTCGCTGGCTGTGCCCGATCCCGCATCGCGTCGCCAGCGCGGCGGCGATGTCCACGGCTACAGCATCATCACCGATCCGACCTCGTTTGAATGGCGCAACACGCAGTGGAACGGACGGCCCTGGCGCGAGACGGTGATCTACGAGCTCCATGTGGGCGTACTCGGTGGATTCCATGGCGTGGAGATGATCCTGCCGCACCTGGCCTCGTTGGGCGTCACGGCGATCGAGCTGATGCCGATTGCGCAATTTCCCGGTGAGCGCAACTGGGGTTACGACGGCGTGCTGCCGTATGCGCCGGCCGACGCTTATGGCTCGCCGGAAGACCTCAAGGCAATGATCGACACGGCACACGATCTCGGGCTGATGGTTTTCCTGGACGTGGTCTATAACCACTTCGGGCCCGATGGCAATTACCTCGGTGCCTATGCCTCGCGATTCTTCGACGAGGGCGTGCACACGCCCTGGGGTGCCGCCATCGGTGTCTCGTCGCCGCAGGTAGGCGACTATTTCGTTCATAACGCGTTGTACTGGATCCAGGAGTTTCGCTTCGACGGCCTTCGCTTCGATGCCGTGCACGCGATCGGCAATCCCGGCTGGTTGTCCTCGCTGGCCAGTCGCGTCCATGCGGCGGTGGGGCCCGATCGCCACGTCCATCTGATTCTCGAGAATGAGGCCAACCAGGCCAATCTGCTGGGACGCGGCCGCTTCGACGCGCAGTGGAACGACGACTTCCACAATGCGCTGCACGTGCTGCTCACCGGTGAGCGCGACGGCTACTACGCCCACTACCAGGCAGCAATGGACAAGGTTTTGCGGACCCTGCGCGAAGGCTTCGCCTTCCAGGGCGAAATGATGGGGCCGCGTCGGCGCGGTGAGCCCAGCGGGCACCTGGCACCGTCGCGCTTCGTCAATTTCCTGCAGAACCACGATCAGGTCGGCAATCGCGCCTTTGGCGATCGCCTCACCACCCTGATCGATGCCAGGACGATGGAAGCAGCCTTGACCCTGCTCCTGCTTGCCCCCTTCGTACCGATGCTCTTCATGGGCGAGGAATGGGCCAGCCGATCGCCTTTCCTGTACTTCACCGACTTCACCGACGACGACCTGCGCGACGCGGTGCGCGACGGCCGTCGCAAGGAGTTCGCCGAGTTCACCAGTTTCGGTGGCGAGGAGATTCCCGACCCGAACGACTATGACACCTTCACCGCGTCGATCCCAAAACGGGATATCGCAGACGGTGAGCATCGCCGCTTATTCATTCGTGACCTGATCGCCCTGCGCCACAAGTACGTGGCGCCTTACATCGACGACGCGCGCAGCCTCGGCGCGGTGTCTCTTGGTGAGCGTGCCTTTAGGGCGTCATGGTCGCTCGGCGGCCAGGCGCTGACCTTGTTCGTCAACCTCGGCGACACCGAAGTCACCTTCGCACAGCCACCATCGCCGTCGGCAGCGTGGCTACACGGCGACGCCGCCGAAATTGCTTCTGTATCGCGTGGCCTGCTTCCCGCATGCCGCGCGGTCGCCTGCCTGGAGTCCTGAGCCGTGAACGCCCCCCTCGACGATCGTCTCGCCCTGCTAGCGGAACAGGCCGGTGTGGACGTCTATTGGCGCGACGCGCTGGATCGTCCGCAATCCACCCCGGCCGACACGCTGCGCGCCGTCCTGCGTGCCCTCGATCTGCCTGCGGATAACGCCGACGATGTCGAGGCCAGCCTGCAGCGCATGGAACAGGAGCGCAGCGGCCGTCAGCTGCCACGGCTGCTCACGGCCGATGCGGGTGAGCGCTTCATCGTGCCGGTCGTTCCCCGCGGTCGCGTGTGGAAGCTGCTTGCCGATGACGGCACGCTGGTCAGCGAAGGCCAATTGCCCTCGGGCGAAGGTCAGCTCGATGCGCCCTCCCTCCCGGGCTACTACACGCTGTTTGTCGACGAGGACGAAGTGACGCTCGCTGTCGCGCCGCCGCGCACCTTTGGCATCGGCGACATCGCCGCCGCGCGTCGACCCTGGGGCATGGCCGTGCAGATGTCTGGCCTGCGTCGGCCAGGCGACGGTGGTATCGGCGATTTCACCGCCCTCGAGGCTTGCGCGAAGGCAGCGGCGGAAAAGGGTGCGGATGCGCTGGCCATCAGCCCCTTGCATGCCCTGTTCGCCGCGGCACCCGAGCGGTATAGCCCGTATGCGCCATCGAGTCGTCTTTTTCTCAACGGTCTGTACATCGACCCGGTGAGGACCAGTACCGCCCCGACCGTGCGCGCGGTGATCGACACGCACAATCTTCGCCAGGAACTCGCCGAACTGGAATGGCTGGAACTGATCGACTGGCCGCGCGCCGCGCGCGCACGGATGACCATACTGCGATCACTGTTTGAAAGCGCTTCGGTGGACCTGGCGCACTCCGAGCGCTTCGGCGCGTTCCGGCGCGAGCAAGGTGAACCGCTGGAGCGCCACGCGCGATTCGAAGCATTGCATGCAGACTTCAGCGCCCATGGGCGCCCGGGTGGATGGCAGGGCTGGCCCGCCGCGTTCCACGATCCGGCCAGTCGGGAGGTGGCTGCCTTCGCCCGCGAGCATTCGCGCGAAGTGGCCTTCCACGCCTGGTTGCAATGGCTCGCGAAACGAGGGCTCGAAGGCGCACAGAAGGCGGCACGCGATGCGGGCATGGCCATCGGTCTTATCGCGGACCTCGCCGTCGGCGCGGATTCGGGCGGCAGTCATGCATGGGCGCACCAGGCCGAAGTGCTCAAGGGCCTCTCCGTTGGCGCGCCGCCAGATGCGCTCAATCGGCTCGGCCAGGACTGGGGACTCACTACGTTCTCGCCGCGGGGACTACGCGATACCGGTTTCAAGGGTTTTATCGGCATGCTGCGTGCCGCGCTGGCGCATGCGGGCGGCGTGCGTATCGACCATGTGCTCGGCCTGAAGCGCTTGTGGATGGTGCCGCATGGTGCAGGTGCCACCGAAGGTGCGTACGTGCGCTATCCGCTGGCCGACATGCTTCGCCTTATCGCGCTGGAGTCCCACCTGCATCGCGCGATCGTGATCGGTGAAGATCTCGGTACGGTCCCCGCCGATTTCCGTCAGGCCATCGGCGACAAGGGCGTGCTCGGTATTCGTGTGCTCTGGTTCGAGCGCGCCGCGGACGGCGGCTTCGTCTCGCCGCATGAGTGGTCGGAGAAGGCCATGGCCACGACCAGCACGCACGACGTGCCCACGGTGGCCGGCTGGTGGAGTGGTCGCGACGTCGAGTGGCGCAAGAAGACGGGCCTGGACGATCCTGCCGTGGACGAAACCGCGCAGCGCGAGCGTGACCGCGTGCTGCTCTGGCGCGCCTTGTACGCGTCCGGCTCGGCGTGGAACGAAGAGGCACTGCCGACACCGGACGACATCTCCCCGGTGGTGGTGGCAGCCGCCAGGCATGTCGCGCTGGCACCTGCGCCGCTGGCCATTTATCCCGTCGAGGACATACTGGGCCTGCACGAGCAGCCGAATCTTCCGGGTCCCACCGATGCCATTCATCCGAACTGGCGGCGGCGCATGCCCGACTCGTCCTCACGCCTGTTCGACGGTCCGATCGCCCACGCGGTTTGCGACGTCATCGACAAAACACGGAACCGTACGTGAGCCCTCCGCGCGCACTGGCACGCCTGCAATTCCATGCGGGCTTCACACTCGACGACGCCGTCCCGGTGGTCGGCTATTATGCGCGGCTGGGCGTGAGTCATCTTTACGCTTCGCCGATCCTGCGGGCACGTGCAGGGTCCACGCATGGCTACGATGTCGTGGACTGCCACGAGGTCAACCCCGAGCTCGGCGGCGAAGATGCACTGCGCCGTCTCGTCGCCGAGCTGCGCAAGCACGGCATGAGCCTGGTTCTCGACATCGTGCCCAACCACATGGGCGTGGGCACGCAGAATGCCTGGTGGATGGATGTGCTGCGTCACGGACGCGAGAGCCGCTACGCGAATTATTTCGACATCGACTGGCAGGCGCCGGATCCGTTGTTGCGCGGTCGCGTGTTGCTGCCGATCCTCGGCGCGGGCTATGACGAGACGCTTCGCGAAGGGCATCTCCGCCTCGCGCGGCGAAAGGAAGCGTGGGTACTTCGTATCTACGACGACTACCTGCCGCTGTCACCGGTTTCGGTTGCCGGACTGGACGACGGTGCCGTCGCCGCGCACGATCCCACCCGGGACGAGGGCAGGGCGGCACTGCATGCCCTGATCGAGCGACAGCATTACCGCCTGGCGTTCTGGAAGCTCGCCAGCGACATGGTCAACTACCGGCGCTTCTTCGACATCAACGAACTCGCCGGCTTGCGTATCGAGCGAACGGCCGTCTTCGAAGACACGCACAAGACCATTTTTCGCCTTTATGCGGAAGGTCTTATTGACGGACTTCGCTGCGATCACGTCGACGGCCTCGCCGACCCGCGGCGCTATTGCCGGCAGTTGCGTCATCGCCTGGACAAACTGCGTCTGCAGCGGCCGCCCGGCGCCCCGCGTGACGGCGCTTACCTTGTGGTGGAGAAGATCCTCGCCGAGGACGAATCGCTGCGCCTGGACTGGCGTACCGACGGCACCACGGGCTATGAGTTCATGGACCAGGTCTCCGCCGTGTTGCACGACGGCGCGGGCGAAGCGCCCCTGACCGAACTCTGGCGCAAGCTCACCGGCGAGTCGGCCGACTTTGCGACGCAGGCCGTGCGCGCCCGGCGGCAGATCCTGGTCGACAGCTTCGAAGCCGAGCTGGACCGAACGGCGCGTGCCCTGTTCGCTTCGGCACGCGCCGATCGGGCGACGCGAGATGTTTCGCTGGCCGCCATCCGCCGTGTGCTGATCGAGCTGCTCGTGCATTTTCCCGTGTACCGGACCTATGCGGGCGGCGCGGGACGCGATGCCTACGACGAAGCGATTTTTGCGCGCGCTGTCGAGGGCGCGCTGCGGACGATTCGCATGGAAGACGCTGACCTGTTGCACCTGGTCGCCCAGTGGCTGGGCGGCGTGGCGCCGCGCAGCCTGCCGCCCGGCCCTGTACGGCGTGCGCGCGAGCGCGCGATCGCCATCTTCCAGCAGGCGACCTCGCCGGTGGCCGCCAAGGCGGTGGAAGATACGGCGGGGTACCGCTATGGGCGGCTGCTTTCACGCAACGAGGTTGGCGTGGATGCTGCGCAGCTGTCGATAACGACCGAAGACTTTCACGCGCGCTGCGTGGCCAGGGCGGCGACCTTGCCGCACAACCTGCTGGCCACGGCGACGCACGACCATAAGCGCGGCGAAGACCTGCGGGCACGCCTTGCCGTGCTGTCGGAAGTGGCCGAGCGCTGGGTGATCACGGTCGATCGGTGGCGCATTCGCCACGCCGACCTTCGCCAGCGCGCCGATGGGCGCATGGCGCCGTCGGCCGGCGACGAGCTGATGCTCTACCAGATGCTCGTCGGGGCCTGGCCGCTGAACCTGGCCGCGGACGATGTCGACGGACTGGAGCTGTTCGCCACGCGGATAGCCGCCTGGCAACGCAAGGCGCTCCGCGAGGCCAAGCGCTGGACGCGCTGGACTTCGCCGAACGAGCCCTATGAGGACGCCTGCGAGGATTTCCTCCGCGCGGTGCTTTCCGGCGAGGCCGCCGCCGAGTTCGCCGCCTTTGCCGGGTATATCGCCACGCCAGGCGCGGCGAACGGTCTTGCCCAGACCGTGCTGCGCCTGGCCACCCCCGGCGTCCCCGATATCTACCAGGGCACCGATTACTGGGACGTCAGCCTGGTCGACCCGGACAACCGGCGCCCGGTGGATTTCCCCGCCCGCGCGGCGTCACTGGATCGCGTCACCGCGCCGCGGGACGCGCTGGCGCACTGGCGGGACGGAACGATCAAGCAGGCGGTCATCGCCCGGCTGCTCTGGGCCAGGCGGGAGCATCCGGAACTCTTCGCCCGCGGCAGCTACCGGCCTGTGGAGATCGAGGGTCCTGCGGCGGGGCATGTGCTGGCTTTCCTCCGCGAACATCGGGGGCAGCGCCTGGTCGTCGCGGTGGCCAGGCATACGGCGCCGTGGCTGGCCGGTGCATCCGCGCCTGCGATACCCGCCGAATATTGGGCCGAAACGACCGCGGTCCTGCCCGGAGGGCGCTGGACGGGATTGCTTGCGGAGGGGGAGCTGCAGGGTGGGGTGGTGGACGTCGCCGGCTTGTTCGGCGACATGCCGGTGGCGGCCTGGTTGTCACACGGCTAGCCGCCCAGCGACCTCACCAGATCGATGTACTGGCGCATCGCGGCGTCCCGCGGCATACCCGCCAGCTTCGCCCACGCCTCGTACTTCGCCGTGCCGACGAAATCGAAGAACCCGGGCTTCTCACCCTGGAAATCACCCTCGGAACCCTGTTTGTACAGGGCATAGATCCGCAGGAGGGTGTCATTGTCCGGTCGGTGGCCGAGGCGGGTTATGTCCAGGGAAGCCTGCTCGAACTGGCTCTGGAGGTCGTCGGACATGGAGCTGGTAACCCGCGGATGTGGAACGATGGGGGCTTGTAGCACGCGCCCGCGAAAGCTGTCCATGGGACCAATTCGCCTGTCATGAGGGGATATCATGCCCGTTTCGCGAGAGAGCTATCCCATGCCCCATTCGGCTGTCGCCCCTGTCCTGACCATCGACGGCCCCTCGGGCTCCGGCAAGGGCACCATCAGCCGCCTGGTCGCCGAGAAGCTCGGTTGGCACCTGCTCGATTCCGGCGCGCTGTACCGGGCCGTCGGCTATGCAGCGGCGGAGGAGGGCATCGACCTCTCCGACGTGGACGCCGTCACGCGCTGCGCCCAGACCGTGAAGATTCGCTTCCGGGCCAGTCCGGACCACAGTGAGACGCACATCCTGGTCAACGGTCACGACGCCACGGACGAGCTACGTACGGAGACCGCCGGCGCCGCCGCTTCGGCCATCGCGGTGATCCCCTCCGTCCGCCAGGCCCTGGTGGACATGCAGCTCGGCTTCCGCAAGGGCCCGGGCCTGGTCGCCGACGGGCGTGACATGGGCACGGTGATTTTTCCGGATGCCGCCCACAAGGTATTCCTGACCGCCAGCGCCTCGGAGCGCGCGAAAAGACGCTATAAGCAGTTGAAGGATAAGGGTCTGAGCGTTACACTTGCAGGCCTCCAGCGAGAAATCGAGGCGCGCGACGAGCGGGATGCGTCGCGCCCCGTTGCCCCGTTGAAGCCCGCCGAAGGCGCCGTGGTGATCGATACCACCGGCATGCCGATCGACGTGGTGGTGGCAAAAGTATTCGCCGTGGTGCGTCCGTAAGGGGCATCCGGCACAACGCCCGCGCAGTGTGCGCGGGTTCTTGGCAACGGCACGGGGCGGTCCCAACCGGGATTGCTCAATGTGCCCACAACCGGTGGGTCCCCTGTCCGCACGCGTTAAAGAATGTACGCAGGCGCCGGGTACGACCTTTCATAACCCTGGAATCAACATGACTGAAAGTTTTGCCGAACTGTTTGAACAGAGCCAGCAGGCTATTTCCAAGCTGAAGCCCGGCTCCATCGTCACCGGTATCGTTGTGGAAATCCGCAACGACGTGGTGGTGATCAACGCCGGCCTGAAGAGCGAAGGCATCGTCCCCATTGAGCAGTTCAGGGACGAGTCCGGCGCGCTGGAAGTGGAAGTGGGCGACGAGGTCAAGGTCGCGCTCGACGCGCTCGAAGACGGCTTCGGCGAGACCAAGCTCTCCCGTGAGAAGGCCAAGCGTTCGATGGTGTGGGACGACCTCGAGCAGGCGTTCGACAAGGAAGAGACCATCACCGGCAAGATCTCCGGCAAGGTCAAGGGCGGCTTCACGGTCGACATCAAGGACGTCCGCGCATTCCTGCCGGGTTCCCTGGTCGACGTGCGTCCGGTCCGTGACCCGGTCTACCTCGAGGGCAAGGACCTCGAGTTCAAGATCATCAAGCTCGATCGCAAGCGCAACAACGTCGTCGTCAGCCGCCGCGCGGTTGTCGAGACCGAGTTCTCGGAAGAGCGCGAGAAGCTGCTCGAGCGTCTGACGGAAGGCGCGGTCGTGAAGGGTGTGGTCAAGAACCTCACCGATTACGGCGCATTCGTCGACCTCGGCGGCATCGATGGCCTGCTGCACATCACCGACATGGCGTGGAAGCGCGTGCGTCACCCGTCCGAAGTCGTCAACGTCGGCGACGAGCTGGACGTCCGCGTGCTCAAGTACGACCGCGAGCGCAACCGCGTTTCGCTCGGCCTCAAGCAGCTCGGCGACGACCCGTGGGTCGCCATCGCACGCCGCTACCCGGTCGGCAGCCGTCTGTTCGGCAAGGTCTCCAACGTGACCGATTACGGTTGCTTCGTCGAGATCGAGCCGGGCGTCGAAGGCCTCGTGCACGTGTCGGAAATGGATTGGACCAACAAGAACGTCAACCCGGCCAAGGTCGTGCAGGTCGGTGACGAGACGGAAGTCATGGTCCTCGACGTGGATGAAGAGCGTCGTCGTATCTCCCTCGGTATCAAGCAGACCCGCTCGAACCCGTGGGAAGCATTCGCCGCCATGCACAAGAAGGGCGACAAGGTTTCCGGTCAGATCAAGTCGATCACCGATTTCGGTATCTTCATCGGTCTGGACGGTGGCATCGACGGTCTCGTCCACCTGTCCGACATTTCGTGGCAGGCCTCGGGTGAAGACCTCGTTCGCAACTTCAAGAAGGGCGACGAAGTCGAAGCCGTGGTTCTGGCGGTCGATCCGGAGCGTGAGCGCATCTCCCTCGGCATCAAGCAGATGGAGCAGGATCCGTTCGGTCAGTTCATGGCCACGAATCCGCGCGGCACGATCCTCAACGGTACCGTCCGCGAAGTCGATGCCAAGGGTGCGGTGATCGACCTCGGCGAAGGTGTCGAGGGCTACATCCGTGCGAACGACATCGCCAAGGAACGCGTCGACGACGCCACGCAGTACCTGAAGGTTGGCGACGCCGTCGAGGCGAAGTTCACCGGTATGGACCGCAAGGGCCGTCAGCTGCAGTTGTCCATCCGTGCCAAGGACGAGGAAGACGTGGCTGACGCCATGGCTGACTACGCCTCGGCTGCTGGTGGCACGACCAAGCTCGGCGCGCTCCTCAAAGAGCAGATGAACAAGGCCGACTAACTGTCGGGCGAGGGGCGGTTCGCCGCCCCTTGCTTCAGCTAAAAACAGGGGACCCATGACAAAGTCGGAATTGATCGAGGCGCTGGCGCGGCGTCAGACCCACCTTGCCTTCAGCGATGTGGAACTAGCCGTCAAGAGCGTGCTCGAACAGATGAGCCAGGCCCTTTCCACGGGTGAGCGTATCGAGATTCGTGGGTTCGGAAGCTTTGCTCTGCACTTCCGTCCTCCGCGCATGGGGCGCAACCCCAAGACCGGCGAGGCAGTTGCCCTGCCGGGCAAGCACGTGCCACATTTCAAACCTGGCAAGGAACTACGCGAACGCGTAAACCTGGCCGAGGAAGACGCCGCGCTTTGACGCGGCGTTTTTTTGTCTGTGAAGCCCGGCCTTGCCGGGTTTTTTTGTTGTGGGAGCCGATCATCGGCGATGTGGGAGCCGATTCATCGGCGATCCCGCGGCAGCGGCCAGGTTCGACGCAACCTTCGGCCGTGCCGCGAGCACCTATCGCCGATGAATCGGCTCCCACACAGGGCACCACGCAGAGCGCATAAAGCGCATCTCCAGGCTGCTGGCGAACCTGTACGGATCGCCAACCGCGGCGCACCATCGTATTCAGGATTCGGGTACAGTCGTTGCTATGCGCCTAATTGCCATCCTCTTTCTCCTGTTGTTCGTCGCTGCCGGCATCGTTTTCGGCGCGCTGAATGCCGATCTCGTGCCGTTCGATCTCGGCTTTGCCCGGCTGTCCCTGCCCAAGGGCGGAGCTATGCTCGCGGCGGTCCTGGTGGGCTGGGTTCTTGGCGGCATCACCGCCTGGCTCGGCACCTCCTTCGCCCAACGGCGCAAGCGCCGTGGCGAACGCAGCGATCGCAAGGTAGCCAACGCGACGACCGCATGAATCCGATCTGGTTGCTGGCGCTCGTACCCCCGCTGGCCTTCGCCTGCGGCTGGTGGATGGCCCGTCATACACATACGCGGCGCTCCGGCGAACGAGTCAATGAACTCTCGTCCGACTACTTCCGTGGCCTCAACTACCTCCTCAACGAGGAGCAGGACAAGGCGCTGGAGGTGTTCCTGCGTCTGGCCGAATACAACCGCGATACCGTGGAGACCCACCTCGCGCTGGGCAACCTGTTCCGCAAGCGCGGCGAGGTCGATCGCGCCATCCGTCTGCACCAGCACCTGGTCTCGCGCCAGGGCCTGTCTGACGAGATGAAGACGGTCGCCTTGCTCGAACTGGGCGAGGACTACATGCGCGCCGGCCTACTGGACCGCGCCGAGACGTTGTTCTCCGACCTCGTGGCGATGGACGCGCTGGCGCCGTCCGCCTTGCGCCACCTCATCTCGATCTACCAGCACGAGCGCGAATGGCATAAGGCCATCGACCACGCGCGACGCCTCGAGACCATGACCAGCGAGGACGAGTCCGCGATGATCGCGCAGTTCTATTGCGAGCTGGCCGAGCAGTCGCGACAGCACGGAGCACGCACCGAGGCTCGCGACTATGTGCGCGAGGCCTTTGCCTGCCAGCAGGACTGCGTGCGCGCGCACATGATCGCCGGGCGCCTGTCGTTCGAAGACGACGACATGCTTGCCGCGGTCGAGTCGTACGAGTCCGCGATCGCCGCCGATATCGCCTTCGTGCCGGAGATCCTGCCGCCGCTGTTGAACTGCTACGCGCGCTCTCAGCAGATGGACCGCGCCGAGGCCTTCCTGCGCGACATCATGGAGCGCTACCACGGCATCTCGCCGGTGCTTGCCCTGACCCGCCTCTACGAGGGCAGGGATGGTGAGCGCACGGCCATCGATTTCCTCACCGGTCAGCTGCGCAAGCGGCCCTCGGTGCGTGGCCTGATGGCGCTGATCGACGCCACGATGGACAAGGTTTCGGGCGAGGCCCGTGAGAACTACCTGATCCTGCGTGACCTGACCCGCAAGCTGCTCGAAGGACAGGCCATGTATCGCTGCAGCCGCTGCGGCTTCGGTGCCAAGGCGCACCACTGGCAATGCCCGAGCTGCAAGAACTGGGGTACGGTCCGCCCGATCCATGGCGTCGCCAACGAATGATGCCCGTGTCCGCGAGCGCCCCATCCCTGATCGTCGGCAGCGCCGTCCTGTCCTTCGTCGTTTCCTTCGCCAGCGTGCGCATGGCCATGGCCTACGCGCAGCGGCGGGGGATGCTGGACGAGCCGGGGCGTCGCCGCTCGCACAGCATGCCTACGCCGCGCGGCGGCGGCATCGGCATCGTGCTGGGTGCGCTGGTGGGTATGCCGTCCGCCTTGCTCCTTCTTCCGGTCTCACCGGGTGCTGCGACGACCGCTGCCTTTAGTGTCTCGGTGATCGCGGTCGCGGCCATCGGCTGGCTGGACGATCACGGCTCGCTGCCGATCCGGCCGCGCCTGCTGATCCAGCTCGCCGCGACCCTCCTGCTCTGCGTGGCGGTCGCCTCATACACATCGAGCCTGCTCTGGGCCATTCCGTTGCTGGTGGCCGGTGTCTGGTGCATCAACCTGCATAATTTCATGGATGGCATCGACGGCCTGGCGGCCCAGCAGGCCATGTTCTTCGGGGCGGCTTACGCGGCCCTGGCATGGTCCGCCGGCAGCCCGGCTCTTGCCGGTGCCGGGCTGGCGCTCGGCGCGGCCGCCACCGGCTTCTGGTGGTTCAATCGCTCGCCGGCGAAGATTTTCATGGGCGACGTGGGCAGCGCCACCCTCGGCCTGATCGTCTTTGCCCTGTCAGCGATGCTCTGGGCATTTCGTACGAATTTGCTGTGGCCGGCGCTGATTTTCTCGTCAGGTTTCGTCGTCGACGCGACCTTGACGCTGCTCGTGCGAATGCTGCGTGGTGCGCGCTGGTACACTCCGCACCGCGAGCATCTGTACCAATGGCTCGTGAGGCGGGGTGCGTCACATCGGAAGGTAGCCCTGGGCTACTTTGCATGGAACGTTCTCGTCTGTGTTCCTGTCGCATGGATCGCGTTCCGCTGGCCGGCGGCGGCGTCCATGTGTTTCGGAGCAACCTATCTGCTAGGGGCGGCGGTCTGGCGTACTGGCAAGCACTCTTGCTTGCGTCGAAGGGAGCGGCATGTTTCTGCGTAAGTTCATCGGCATCATCCATCCACGTACGGCGGTCGTCGCGCACGACCTCGCCATGGCGGCTCTCGCATGGTGGATAGCCAAGACGCTCCGGTATGCCCTCATGCCGGACCTCGCGCCGGTGACCTATCTGCCGATGGAGTTCCCGATCGTCCTGCTGGTGCAGGGCGCGGTGTTCAACTGGACCGGCCTCTACAAGGGCGTGTGGCGCTTCGCCAGCCTCCCCGATCTGTGGAACATCATTCGCGCGACGGTCATCGGCGCGTTGATCATCGGCCTGGCCATGGTCATGTACGCGCGCCTCGATGGCGTGCCCCGTTCGGTACTGCTGGTCTACCCGGTGGTGCTGGTCGTGCTGCTCGGCCTGCCTCGCCTCAGCTACCGGTTCTGGAAAGACAGTCGCATCGACCTGTTCCAGTCGGCGCCGACCAAACGCGTGCTGATCGTCGGCGCCGATCGCGCCGGTGAAGCCCTCTCGCGCGATCTTCGTCGCGACAGCCGTTACAGCGTCATCGGTTTCGTCGACGACAACATGGCCCTGCGCGGTGCGCAGATCGGTGGCATCCCCGTGCTCGGCACGGTGGACCAACTGGCCGAGTTGTCCAAGGCCGTAGCGGTGCAGATGCTGCTCATCGCCGTGCCCGGTGCCACCACGGCGCAGATGCGTCGCATCGTAGCTTTCTGCGAAAGCACCGGCCTGCCGTTCCGTACCGTGCCGCGCCTGGAAGACGTCGTCGCCGGCCGCGCCCAGTTCAACGAGATCAAGGAAGTGGCGATCGAGGACCTGCTCGGCCGTGACGCCGTGGAGCTGGACTGGACCGCCATTCGCGAGAACATCAGTGGTCGACGCGTGCTGGTCACCGGCGGCGGCGGTTCGATCGGCTCGGAGCTTTGCCGCCAGGTGGCGCGCCTCGGTGCCAGCTCGCTGACCGTGGTCGAGATGTCCGAGTACAACCTCTATCGCATCGGCCAGGAACTGACCTCGGCCTATCCCGAGCTGATCTTCAATGGCGTGCTCGCCGATGCGCGCGAGACGGTGGCGGTGAACCGCCTGTTCGAGGAAACCCAGCCGCAGATCGTCTTCCATGCTTCCGCGTACAAGCACGTGCCGATGCTCCAGGGCCAGCTGCGCGAAGCCTTCCGCAACAACGTCATGGGCACGCGCGTGGTCGCCAACGCCGCGGTGCGCTGCGGTGTCGAATCCTTCGTGCTCATCTCAACCGACAAGGCCGTGAACCCGACCTCGGTGATGGGTGCGTGCAAGCGCATGGCCGAGATCTGGTGCCAGAATCTCGCAGCGCATACTTCGACACGTTTCATTACCGTTCGTTTCGGTAACGTTCTGGATTCCGCCGGCTCGGTGGTCCCGTTGTTCCGCCGGCAGATCCGCCAGGGCGGTCCATTGACGATCACCCATCCGGAGATTTCGCGTTACTTCATGACCATTCCCGAAGCCTGCCAGTTGATCCTGCAGGCGGCGAGCCTGGGCAAGGGTGGCGAGATCTTTGCGCTCGACATGGGCGATCCGGTCAAGATCCGCGACCTCGCCGAGCAGATGATCCGTCTGGCTGGCAAGCGTCCCGGTTCCGACATCCAGATCGTCTATACCGGCCTGCGCTCGGGCGAAAAACTGTTCGAAGAATTGTTCCACCCGTTGGAGAACTACACCAGCACCACCCATGCCAAGATTTTCCAGGCCCAACATCGCCAGGTGTCGTGGGAGATGCTGCAGACGCAGTTGGCTCGTGCCGAAGAGGCCGCGGCCACGTTCGATGAAGAGACCCTGCGTCGCTGCGTGTCGCAACTGCTGCCTTCGTTCCGCTGGAGCGACGCACAGACCGACAACGTCGTGCCGCTACGCCGAAACGAAAACGGAGACATCGCATCATGACCCAACCCCTGCGCAAGGTCGTATTTCCCGTCGCTGGCCTCGGTACGCGCTTCCTCCCGGCGACCAAGGTAGTGGCCAAGGAAATGCTGCCCGTGCTCGACCGTCCACTCATCCAGTACGCCGTGGATGAAGCCGTCGATGCGGGTGCCGATACGCTGGTGTTCGTCACCAACCGTTACAAGCACGCCATTGCCGATTACTTCGACAAGGCCTACGAGCTGGAAGAGAAGCTGGCCGAGAAGAACAAGGAAGAGCTGCTGTCGATCCTGCGCGGCATTCTTCCGCGCCACGTGCGTTGCGTCTTCGTCACCCAGCCGGAGGCCCTCGGCCTGGGCGATGCCGTGCTGCGTGCCGCGCCGGTGATCGGCGACGAGCGCTTCGGCGTCATGCTTCCGGACGACCTGATCTGGAACAAGGGCAAGGGCGCACTGCGCCAGATGGCCGAAGTGGCGGACAAGTACGACGCGGGCGTCATCGCGGTGGAAGAAGTGCCGGAGAAGGACACCGACAAGTACGGCATCGTCGACGCCACCGAACAGGTGGACGACCGCTCGACCGTCATCAAGCACATGGTCGAGAAGCCGAAGCCGGCCGACGCGCCGTCCACGCTCGCCGTGGTGGGTCGTTACGTCCTGCCGGGAAACATCTTCGAATACCTGCGCAATACGCGCGAAGGGGCCGGTGGCGAAATCCAGCTGACCGACGCTATCGAGGATCTGCTTAAGGCCAAGGGCAAGGTGCTCGCCTATCGCTTCGAAGGCACGCGCTTCGACTGCGGCAACAAGGCCGGTCTGGTCCGCGCCACCATGGCGATGGCCCTGGAAGATCCGAAGCTCGCCCCGATCGTCCGCGAGTTCGCCAACAAGGCATAACCGGCTCTCGTGGGAGCCGCTTCAGCGGCGATTTGTAGGAGCCGATTCATCGGCGATCCCGCGGCAGCGGGCCAGGGTGTCGCGAGCACCCCATCGCCGATGAATCGGCTCCCACAAGGCCCTTTCGTTATCAGCGAACCGGCAGGGTCGGCAGAAACCTCGGCCGCCTGTACGCGTTGGCTTTTTGCTCGACACCATACGCGATTGCGATGAGCACAGGTTCGCTCCACTTCGCACTAAAGAACACTACCCCTACCGGTAGCTCGTGCGCGAAATCGACAGGCAGGGTGATCGACGGGTAACCGGCGATCGCTGCCGGCGCGGAGACGCCGCCGACGGTCGGGTCGCCACTGACGACATGATCGCCCAGCACCAGGTCATTGACGAACGCCGGGCCCCAGCTCGGGGCGAGCAGGGCGTCGAGGTGATCCTTGGCCAGCGCGGCATCGATACCTTCCGGGCCGGCGAGACGCTGGTTGCGATCGCGATACTCGATGTACGTCGGGTCGGTGAGGTCGGCCTTCGCCTGCGCCTGCAGGAACAACTCCTGGCCAAACCACGGCATCTCCTTCGCGGCTTCCCGGTCATTGAACGCAATGAGGTCGGCCAGGGTCTTCATGGGCTGGTCGGGGCGGCTGGCAAGGTAGGCGTTGATGTCGTGTTTGAACTCGTAAAGCAGCACGTCGATCTCGTGCTCGCTGAGTTCCTTCAGATGCGGAATCTCGACGGGGTCGACGACCGTCGCGCCCTGGGCCTTGAGAATAGCGATGGTCTTGTCCAGCGCACGATCCGCATTGGGCTCGATGCCACCGAGCGCGCGCACCACGCCAATGCGCTTGCCACGCAGCGCGTTCGGGTCGAGGAACTTCGTGTAGTCGGTGGCGTGCTTGTCGGCGTCTTTCGTCGCCGGATCGCGCGGGTCGCTGCCGGCGATCGCGCTGAGCACGGTCGCTGCATCGGCGACACTGCGCGCCATCGGCCCGGCCGTGTCCTGGCTGTGCGAGATGGGGATGATGCCTATGCGGCTGACCAGCCCGACCGTGGGTTTGATGCCGACCAGGCCGGTCATCGACGCGGGGCAGATGATCGAACCATCGGTCTCGCTGCCAATCGCCACGGTAGCCAGGCCAGCGGCGACGGCCGAACCCGAGCCCGCACTCGAGCCACACGCATTGCGATCGAGTACATAGGGATTGACCGTAAGCCCACCGCGTCCCGTCCAGCCACTGGTGGCATGGTTGCTGCGCATGTTGGCCCATTCGCTGAGGTTGGTCTTGCCGAGGATCACGGCACCCGCCTTGCGCAACTTTGCCGCCACCGCCGAATCGTGCGGCGCAGGCTTGCCCACGAGGGCGAGCGAGCCGGCCGTCGTCTGCATGCGGTCGCCGGTGTCGATGTTGTCCTTGAGCAGGATGGGAATGCCAGCCAGCGGACCGGTCTTGCCCGACTTGCGCGCGATGGCCAGGGCGTCGGGATTGGTTTCGAGCACCGCGTTAACCGTGGGACCGGCCTTGTCGATTGTGGCGATGCGCGAGAGGAAGAGGGTGGTGAGGCCTTCCGGTGTCAGTGCGCCCGAGGCATACGCCTGGCGAATCGTCGCGATGGAGGCGAAAGCATCGTCTTCGTTCGCGTCGCGCGCTTGCGCGGTGCCGGTGGACAACGTGACTGCGAGGGCCAGCGTGAGCGCGGCCGGCCTGATCCATACATGCTGCATATGTCTTTTCCCCCTGGCGATGCTGTGGTGACTCCATGCAATCTACCGCATACCCGTGCGCGGCTATACTGCACGGACGCCAAGCCCGTGCAGGCCCTGCCGCCGGGCCACGCCAACGTAAGCCAGGGAGTGCCACATGCGTCGTCTCTTCCGTCGGCTGGCCGTCATCGCCGCCGTGCTCTGCGCCATGCAGGCTATGGCAGCCGACACGCCGCCGGTGCCCGACACACTGGTCCAGCGCATCGCGGCCTGCACCAGCTGCCACGGCGAGCACGGGGAAGGCGGCAGCAACGGGTTCAATCCGCGCCTGGCCGGCAAGCCGGCGGGTTACCTCCATCGTCAGATGCAGGATTTCCAGCGCGGCCTGCGGCACTACCCGATCATGGAATACACGGTGGGCCCGCTCACTGACGGCTACATGCGTGAGATCGCCGAATACTTCTCCGCGCAGGAAGTGCCCTACACCCTGCACGATGTACCTGCGACGTCGCCGGCGGCGATGGCCCGTGGCGAACAGCTGGTGACCAAGGGCGATACGGCACGGGGCGTTCCCGCCTGTATGGCCTGTCATGGCCCCAACCTCACCGGCGTGCAGCCGGACATCCCCGGACTGGTTGGCCTGCCTTATGACTACATCAGCGCCCAGCTGGGTTCTTGGCGTACGAACACGCGCAATACGGTCGCGCCCGACTGCATGAAGACCATTGTCGGTCACCTGAGCGACGCCGACATCAGCGCCGTTTCGGCGTGGCTGGCCCAGCGCCCGGTACCGGCGGATGCGCATGCGGAACCCGCGGGTAGTGTGTCGCCGCCGCTGCGCTGTGGCGTTCTGGGAGGCGGCACATGAAGACCTTGCCTCGCCTGTTCGCTGCTTGCGTGATGCTTTGCACGGCATGGACCGCCAGCGCCGACGACCTTGTCGCACGGGGTCGCTACCTCACGCTCGCCGGTGACTGCGATTCCTGCCATACCGCCCGCAATGGCCGCGCTTTCGCCGGTGGCCACGTCGTGGCGACACCGTTCGGCGCGATCCCGGCGCCCAACCTCACTGCGGATCGCGAGACGGGTCTGGGCGGCTGGACGGCCGACGATTTCTACCGCGCCATGCATTCGGGCAAGGGGCACGATGGCACGTCGTTGTATCCGGCCTTTCCATTCACCTCGTATACCAAGGTCACCCGCGCCGATACCGACGCGATCTTCGCGTACCTGAAGACGCTCCCGCCGGTGAAGCTTGCCAATACGGAAGCGTCATTACGCTGGCCATACAGCATGCGCTCGCTGATGCCGTCGTGGCGTTTGTTGTATTTCGACGAAGGGGAGTATCAGGCGGATCCGAAGCAGTCGGCCGCATGGAACCGCGGTGCCTATCTCGTGAAGGGGTTGGGCCACTGCAACGAGTGTCACGCCCCGCGCAACACCTTCGGCGCGATGGTTACCGAGCCTTTCCTCGCCGGAGGTCTTATTCCCGTGCAGAACTGGTACGCGCCCGATCTGTCGATGGGTCCGAACGGTGGCCTGAGCGGCTGGAGCGAGGCGGACCTGGTGGCACTGCTCAAGAACGGTCGCTCGCAGAAGGGCACCGCCTTCGGTCCCATGGCCGACGTGGTGATCCGAAGCACCCAGCACCTGGACGACGGCGACCTCGCCGCGATGGCTACCTACCTGAAGTCGCTTCCCGAGCGTGCGCCGCCGCGCCAGCGCGAATCCGCCGCCGATGCAGCCGATCTGGCGAAGGTGGGGCAGAAGGTCTACGCGGACCAGTGCGCGAGTTGCCATGGCGCCGACGGGCGCGGCAAGAGCGAGGCGTATCCGCCGCTGGACGGTAATTCGTCTGTCGTCGAGCCGACCGGCATCAACGCCATCCGCATCGTGTTGTCCGGCGGCTTTGCCCCGGCGACGGCGGGTAACCCTCGTCCGTATTCCATGCCGCCATTCTCACAGACGCTGTCCGATGACGATGCAGCAGCCGTCGTCACCTATATCCGCCAGGCCTGGTCGAACAAGGCTGCGTCGGTGTCACCGAACGACGTGCGCGCCTACCGCTCGATTCCTGGCGGCTGAGCGCGTACGAAGTCGGCCAGTTCCTGCCAGAGGCCGGCGTTCCACGAACGCCGCGCCTGGCCGGAAGGCGAGGGCAGGACGAAGAGTTGCGTGTTGCCGAAGGCGGTCGGCTGCAAGCCGTAGGCGATGGGTTTGCCGAGTGCCGACGAGCCACCGTACTTGCTGGTGAAGGCGAGGACACGCGGCGCGAAGGTCTCGATCTTGGCGCGCAAGGCGGCGACATCGAAGGCATCCACCGGCAGTTCGTTGTCGTTGCCGTAGTGGAACTTGGAGAGGTCCGTGAGGCCAAGCCCGAAGGCCGGCATCAACGGAAACTCCGCAGGCGCGAGCAGGCGTGGTGTCAGGCCAACCGCGAATATCGTGCGCCAGAACATGTTGCCAGGGTGCGCGTAGTACGCGCGGTCCTGCGCGGAACGCGTGCCCGCGGCGGTGCCACAAAAAACCAGCGACAGGCCGGGCTCGAGCACATCGGGCAGGACGAACGACTCAGTCATCGAGCAGGAAGTCGGTGTACTGGAAGCGTTCGTCGCGTAGCAGCGATTCGCCTCGCGCGATGCGCATGTCGTGTGCGAACAACGGGCCGCCATAACTGAGTGTGTGGAATTCGCCGTTCTCGCCACAGGGATCGACGCCCGCAGGCAGGGCATCGAGCAGGGCGTTGTCGTAATCGCGTCCACAGAAACCGGCATCGAGCTGGGTGGTGTCCACGCAGCAGAGCGCCGCGCGGTGACCGGCGGCGACGAAGTGACGACCCAGTAGGGTGGTGTCCTCGCCCCAGAGCGGATAGACGCCGGTCCACCCACCGATGCGGGCAAGCTGCGCTTCGCGATAGGCGCGCACATCGGCGAGGAAGAGGTCACCGAAGGCGATGTGGGCGACGCCGGGCCAGCGCGCCTTCACGGTCGCCAGGGCCGCCGCGAAGGCTTCCTCGTAGGCCTCGTTGTGGCTTGGCCAGGTCAGCACCGCCTCGACCACAGGCAGGCCCAACGCGGCGCCCTGCGCGGCCAACACAGTGCGGCGCACGCCATGCATGGCGATGCGGTCGTGGTTGGTGGTTACCGTGGTCACCAGACCCATGACCTGCCATGACGGGTCGGCACGGAGCCTGCCGAGGGTCATCAGGCAGTCCTTGCCGCCGCTCCAGGAAACAACGATTGGAGTTGGCATAAGCGGAACTGTACCTCGCTCTGGCCCATATTCGCTGCGCCATGTGGGAGCCGCTTCAGCGGCGAATGGGTGCTCGCGGAAACCCGGCCCGCTGCCGCGGGATCGCCGATGAATCGGCTCCTACGGCAGGGGGTGTGGCTATAAAAAAAGGTCCGGCGTGAGCCGGACCTTTTTAGCTAGCGTAGAACGCTACTGAATCGAATCAGCCGCGCGAAGACTTCTTGCGGTCGCCTTCGGTCAGGTGCTTCTTGCGCATGCGGATTTCCTTCGGCGTGACTTCGACCAGCTCGTCGTCGTCGATGAAGTCCAGGGCCTGTTCCAGCGTGAACTTGAGCGCCGGGGTGAGCTGGATCGCATCGTCCTTACCGGAGGCGCGCATGTTGGTCAGCGGCTTCGGCTTGATGGCGTTGACGGTGAGGTCGTTGTCCTTCGCATGGATGCCGATGAGCTGGCCTTCATACACGGCGTCGCCTTCGGCAGCGAACAGCTTGCCGCGTTCCTGGAGGGGTCCGAGCGAGTAGGCCGGGGTGTTGCCGCCGGCATTCGCGATCATGACGCCGTTCTGGCGCTTGGCGATCGGGGCCGGAGTGTACGGACCGTAATGCTTGAACACGTGGAACAGCAGGCCCGAACCCTGGGTCAGGGTCTTGAACTGGTTCTGGAAACCGATCAGGCCGCGGGCCGGGATCTCGTACTCGAGGCGCACGCGACCGTTGCCGTCCGAGACCATGTTCTTCAGGTCACCCTTGCGGATGCCCAGGCGCTCCATGACGCCACCCTGGTGGATCTCTTCGATGTCGATCACCAGTTCCTCGATCGGCTCCATCCTCTGGCCTTCGATTTCCTTGAGGATGACTTCCGGACGCGACACAGCCAGCTCGTAGCCTTCGCGACGCATGTTCTCGATCAACACCGACAGATGCAGTTCGCCGCGGCCCGAGACCAGGAACTTGTCGGCATCGGAGCCGTCTTCGACGCGGAGGGCGACGTTGTGCACCTTCTCGCGGTCGAGGCGCTCACGCAGCTGGCGGCTGGTGAGGAACTTGCCGCCCGAGAGATCCTTGCTGCCGACGAACGGCGAGTTGTTGACCTGGAAGGTCATGCTGATCATCGGCTCGTCGACGCTCAGCGCCGGCAGCGCTTCGGGCGTATCCGGCGAGGTCAGCGTGTCCGAAATGGTCAGGTCGGCGATGCCCGAGATAGCGACGATGTCGCCGGCTTCGGCAGTGTCCTGCTCGATGCGCTCGAGGCCGAGGAAGCCGAGCACCTGGGCGACCTTGCCCTGGCGCTTCTTGCCTTCGCGGTCGATCACGGCGACCTGCATGCCCTTCTTCAGGGTGCCGCGCTGCACGCGGCCGATGCCGATGACGCCGACGAAGTTGTTGTAGTCCAGCTGGCTGATGCGCATCTGGAAGGGGCCGTCCGGATCGACGTCCGGCTTCGGCGCGTGCTTCATGATCGCTTCGTACAGCGGGGTCATGTCGCCTTCGCGGGCGTTCTCGTCGAGCGAGGCATAGCCGTTGAGCGCCGAGGCGTAGACGATCGGGAAGTCCATCTGCTCGTCGGTTGCACCGAGCTTGGCGAAGAGGTCCCAAACCTGCTCGACGACCCACTCCGTACGCGCAGCGGGGCGGTCGACCTTGTTGACGACGACGATCGGCTTGAAGCCCATCGCGAACGCCTTCTGGGTGACGAAGCGCGTCTGCGGCATCGGGCCGTCCATCGCGTCGACCAGGATCAGCACGGTGTCGACCATGGACAGCACGCGCTCGACTTCGCCACCGAAGTCAGCATGTCCCGGGGTGTCGACGATGTTGATGCGGTTCTTCGCACCCGACTTCTTGTCTTCCCAGGTGATGGCCGTGTTCTTGGCCAGGATCGTGATGCCACGCTCCTTTTCCTGGTCGTTCGAATCCATGACGCGCTCGGCGAGCACGGTACGCTCGTTCAGCGTGCCCGACTGCTTCAGAAGCTGGTCGACGAGGGTGGTCTTGCCATGGTCGACGTGAGCGACGATAGCGATATTGCGCAGGAATTCGATCGACATGCGGTATGCGCCGGCGTTAAGCCGGATCGCCTCTTTGGATTGGGAAGCCGACGATTGTAAAGGAAAAGAACGACTTTCGCATGACTGGCGGGGTCCGCCTTCATCGGACCCCGCCCGGCGCCGCTTCTCAGGGCGCGACAGGCTCGTCGCGGCAGCTCTGCGGCAGGTTTTTCGGCTCGATTCCGTCGCCCGAGCAGGTCCAGGTGATGGCTTTGCCGTCCACCCTGGGGGTCAGGATCAACTGCCCGGAATCCAGCTTCGGGTCCGTCTTGTGAGGTGGGGTGGCGTCCAGCGAGACCACGATCTCACCGCCCTGGCCGACTTCGACGGAACCGGCGTAGTCGTTGCCGAGCGTCTCCGGCTTACCCAGGCCGGCGGCGGCGTTGTTGGCCGGGAACTTACCCGTTGCCAGGCGGCGCTCGGCTACGGCCAGCTTGACCGGGTAGGCCGCGGCGAGCGCGCCGGCCACCTGGCTGCGGAGGACGTACTGCTGGTATTGGGGGATCGCGATGGCGGCCAGGATCGCGGCCGTACCGATGGCACCGGCCGAGCCCATCTGGCCCACGAGCTCCGTCGGGCTCTGTTCGTAGGTGAAGGAGATGGCGAGGGTATCGGTGTCCGCTTCGGCCGCCGCGCCAACCACGCCCTTCTCGGGCAAGCCCAGCGTATGGGCGGCCGGGAGGCTGGCAATGTCGAGGTCGGCCCCGCTATGCCGCCCATCATCTGCAGGATCTCGATGTATGCGTAGTAGGCGTCGCGTTGGGCATCCCGACTATTGGCGGTGTATCCCATCAGTACGTGGGAGCCCGGGTAGGCGCGACCCGTGAACCACTCCTCGAGCGAGGTGTCCGGCTTCGCGGCGGCACGGTCGGCCAGCGCCTGGGGAATCTTGGCCAGGACGATCCAGTCACCTTCCTCGACCCAGTACAGCCGACTGCCGAAACGCTGCATCAGGTTCATGAAGGGAACCAGGGCCTGCTGTTCGGGATGATTGGCCTCAGGCTGGTAAGGCGCACCCGGCATGAACAGCCAGTGCACCTTTGCGTCGTCGACGGTCATTTCGCCGCTGCGCCAGCGGCCTGCCTTGGTCATCTCATCGATGCGCGCGTACCAGGCTTTGAGGTCGCGGGCGCGGATGGCAAAGAACTGGCCGGCGTCGTCGGCGAAGACGATGGACTCGGGTCCCATCCACTTCGTGTAGTCGGCGACATCGAATCCGTACGTCGTGCGCATCTTCGCCAGGCCGTCGCGGATCTTCTTCGCACGGTCCGCACCAAAGTCGAGGTTGAGGTTGTCCTCGAACGCCTTGTAGCCCTCGGCGCTGGGCAGCGCGAACGTCATCGCCCATCGTGGCTCGCCTGCGCTCTTCAGGGTTGGAGCGAACGAACGCGGCGCCGCGTATTGAAGCACTCGCGCCTGCGGTGCATGCACGACGATGCGGAACCGGCCATGGCCATCCACCGTGCCACTACCGAAGGCGAAGGCATCGGCCTTGGAAGCGAAATCCGTAGGCAGCTTGCCCAGCGGCGATTCACCTGCCTGGTTCGCCGCGACAGCACCGATGCCACGGACGGTCGCCCAGCCGTACAGGCCTTCGCCCGACGTGTCGATGTGGGCTTCGAGGGCGCCGAGCGTAGCCGGTGCCGTGGTCGGTGAGGACTTGCCGAATGTATCGACCAACTCGTCGATCGTGTGTTCGTCGCTAGGCTGCTGCAGCGACTGGGTGACCCAGAGGCGACGCTCGGCCACGACGTAGCGGACGCTGCCGCCAGCGGCGAGCTTGCCGTTGCCCTTCGCGTCGAGCGGCGCAACCAGCAGCGGTGCGTTAAGGGAGGCGAGGCGAGCGTTGAACGCGTCGACCGAATCGAACGAGAAGCTACCGGTCAGGACGATCCGTGAGGTTGGCGACGGAATACCCAGCGGATCGATGAGCGCGATCTCGAGCGGCGAACGCAGGTCGCCAAGCAGGAGGTTCAACGCCGGACCGATTTTCGCATCGGCCAGGACCTTGTCCCTGGCGATGGCTTCGCGCAGCTTCGCCACGGCGTCGAGGTTCGCCTTCACGGAAAGCGCGGCATCGAGCGGACGGCCGTTCGGCACGCCGCCGATCACATGCCAGGGCGACGGCAGTCGCAGGTACGCGACGGTCTGTGCCGGAAGATGCTGGCGTAGCCATGCGGGCGCAGCGATAGCGGCCTGTGCGGCGGCGACGGCCTTCGGATCGGCCGAGGGCGCTTCATCTTTCTTGTGGCAGGCGGCGAGGCCGAGGGCCGCGGTGATCGCGGCAGACAGCAGGACGGTACGACGGGCAATCATTGCTCTGTATCCCCTTGGGTTCTTCCGGCTCCTGCCGGGAACCGGAGGATAGCAGCGCCCGCCAGTTCCTTGTGGAAGCCGCCATCGCCCCTGTGGGAGCCGCTTCAGCGGCGATAGACGCCCGATAAAACGACGCCTCACCAAACATGCTGCACCCAACAAATCCATCCGCTACGCTCCCCACATCTGCCGTTGACGACGGCAAATCCAGGGACATGGAGTGGGGAACATCAACACATCAAGCGGAAGACGAAGCGCCTTGCCATGGCTCCTGGCGCTGTGCTTCATATGCCTGGCCGTCGTATTCCGGCTGGCAGGGCAGGCCGTAGCAGATCCAGTTCGCGGTGCCCCGCCTCCGGTCGTAGACTCGCGCCACGCTAGCGGCGAAGCGACGAGGAAAACAGCGCAGACGCAGCCGCAAGCCGCATCTTCATGGGCTCGCAGCCGCGCATTGTCCGGCAACATCAATCCGGACGGCTATCTTCTTCCCGGCGACGACTTTTCCGCTATCGAACGTCGTCTGGCAGACCGGGTGACGTACGACGAGCGGGCCTTGTTCGTCATGTATCACGCCGCGGGATTGTGCAGCAGCCCAGTCAAGCCAGATTGGCGTAAGACGGTCAAGCGTGAATCCGGTCGTACTTTCCTGGCGTGGAAGGAGTCGTTCTGTCATGGGCGCACGACCGCTGACGAATCCCATGCCTATATTGAGATGACTTTCGATTCATTTCAGAAACGTCACGAAGACTGGAACGACAAGGGCGACGAAGATGGGAACCGTCTCATCTTCGAGGCCGTTCTGGATTCGGATTCGCCTGAAGACAGCGCCCTCGCGGCAGATCTGGCCAGCATGCCGGGTCTCGAGTGGGCGTTGGGCCAGGAGGATGTCGAGGGGACGGCACACGTCGCGAAACTACCGCGCTACCAGCAGGTAGCGCTGCAGGGCATTCAGTGTTCGGAACTTGGCGGGTGCGGCCCGAATGATCTCATGACCCTGTGGCTCTGCGTGAGACCGCCAGCTTTGGGCTGCCGCGCGGGGCTGAGTGTCGACGACATGTGGGCGGATGAATTCTCCGCCGACGAAATCGTGATCATCGCCCGCATCCAGCAGCGCATTCTCGACGAACGCGCTCGCCATGACGAAGCTCGGGCGGGCTCGCCCTGATTCTCGCTCATCGGGACGGAATACTTGCATCGAGCCTTTGCTTACGCTCGCGCATCCGTCGCCTTGCGCGCTGGAATAACCACGCCCAGGCGACCACGATCAAGCCAACGACCGCGTAAGCACCTGGGGATGTCCAATCGCCCCAAAGTAACGCGAGCGAGAACATGAAGACGCTCAACGTAATGAACATCCAGCCCACGGCAAACGCTGCGGGAGCGATTCGACCATCGTAGACGGCACCGTAAAGCTGCCCCTCCGCATGGGCTGTGCCCAGCGGATCGCAGGTATTGGGAAGGCCCTCGGGAGGCAGGCGAGTCACCTCGATCGTCCTGTCCTGCGACGTGTCGGGCAGTGGCCTGCCGGTGCGCACGTCGATGCTGCGCTCCAGCGCGCCGGTGCGGTCGTCAAGCACCACGACCTTGTCGCCCAGCCTCAGTTCGCGTTCCATTCTTCGCTCCCCGTATCTTCCAGCCCCCTGCTGGGCTTCGAGGATAACAGCGGTGGTAAAAAATGCTTCACCCGAGCAGGGGGGCAGGGGAGCAGGGGAGCAGGGAGTTGCCCTCGGCACCTGAGTCGCGGTGGGCACTTTCGAATCGGTGCAAAGGTCGACGATCGAAGGTGCCGGAAAGGCATGCCTGCACCTACAACTTATCGGATATGTCGGGTTGGTTCTGGATGGGTTAGTGTCAAGGCGTACTTGTACCTGACCTTCTCGGCAGTACGACATGCTCACTTCCACGGAGGGAAACATCATGAGCACCTCAACGTCAGAATTGACACACTTGTCGCAATCGAAGGAGACGGCACGCGAGGACTTCGAAGGCGTCCCTCCGGGGGAAATCCCTCCCGAGGGTCTTCAGGTTGGGCTGATCTGGATAAGCTACGGAACGCCCGAAGCTAATCGCGTGAAAATCGATCTATGCGAATACGACGACAACAGTCATGTTGTCGAAAAGCACGTACTGCAATCAGTCGAACTGCACGCGCCTATCGACGTCAGGGTCGATCTGCCTTTTCCCTGTCAGTCTGTCGTGTTTGCCTTGTTTGCTTTCCCCCGACTCACTGTGGAGACTACTGCTCGAGTCTTTGCGGACGACGGCGCGATTCTGAGGGAGCACATCTGGCTCGCCGGGGACGACCTGAACACGCTCTTCGGCTACGAAGGCAGTGGCGAAAAACGTGCGACGTATTTTACCGTTACAGGCGGAGCGAACCTCTTCCTTGACAATGTGCTCATGACCGAGTGGGACGACCCCGCGACGCCAGAACTGATCGTCACGAATGGTGACTTTGAAAATGACGACGCCTGGGTCTTTCATGGTTCTTCGATCTGGTTGCCGGCGCCGCCTTCGCGTCGCGTGGGGCTCAGTTCTGGGCCGCTCGGTGATGCATCCATAGAGCAGAAAATATTCTTACCCGTTGCCGGCAAGTATTCGCTCAGCTTCACGCTCCGCCATAAGACCACGACGCTGGAGCCGGATCGTGGCAAAGTCTTGATAGAAACATACAATCGGACGCATGAGAGTGCCATTGAAGTGAAAGCCAACGGCGTGTATCCGATCAGTCTCGTCTTCGATATCCCGGAAGACGACATCGGCGTAGATCAGGCGTTGCGCATCGTCAAACTGGGAAGCGAAAATACCGGTCTGCAGTCGTGGGAGATCGACGACGTTCGGATGGTCGCTTTATTGTAGAGGCCTTGGCGGCGAAGGTCGCTTGCCGCAGACTCGGGACGATCTGCCCGAGGAAGCGATCCATGTCCGACACCGACATCTTCGGCGACGTCCGCGTCACCACGCATCGCGATGGCGACGACCTGCTGAGCGCCGGCCTCGGGTTGCGTGGTCTTGCGGGGACATCGACACGCTTCGCGCAGCCGGCCTCACCGACTCCTGCGGAGTTGCGCCAACGCGCCATCCAGTCCAGTTGGAAGGGCATCGCCGATCTGGGTCCGCTCGGTGGATTCGGCACGTTGTACGGCAGCGTGCCGAACGTTCCCGGTCGCGAATTCACGACGTTCGCCAATCTTCCCGGTGCGCGTGCATCGCATCGCGTGCTGGCTCAGATACCCGATGACTTCGATCGCAACAAGCGCTGCCTCGTCGTTACCGCTTCGTCCGGCTCACGCGGTATCTACGGATCCATCGCCCTGGCCGGTGGCTGGGGTCTTCCGCGCGGATGCGCTGTCGCTTATACGGATAAGGGCGGCGGTGCAGGGTATTTCGATCCCGCAGACAGTACGGGTGTCGTGCTCGATGGCACCCGTGCCAAAGCCGGCTCGGCACCGTTGGAGTTCGAACCGCAAGGTGTGAGCGCCGATGCAGGCATCGCGGTGAAACATGCTCACTCGGGTGACCATCCCGAGGCGGACTGGGGCCGTCATGTCCTGCAGGCCGCGCGTTTCGGCCTGGCCATGCTCGACCGCGCCTTCCCCGACGAGGCCCCCTTCACCGCGCAGAACACGACGATCATCGCCACCGGCATCTCGAACGGCGGTGGGGCGGTGTTGCGAGCTGCGGGGGACGACAAGGACGGCATCCTCGCCGCCGTGGTCGCGCTGGAACCGAACATCCATGTGCGCGGTGCGGGCCGCTCGTTCTACGACTACGCCACGGAGGCCGCCTTGCTGCTACCGGCCGCACTCGCGGCGCGCGACTTCGACGGCGTGCCGTTCGCCCGCGTCGGCCTCGCGTCGCCGACGGCCTGGGCATTGCGATGCGCTTCGCTGCGCGCCCACGGCCGGCTTACCGCCTTGATGCCCGGAGCGCAGGCCGAGGAAGCCCTGGCCATGCTCAGGGCAGGCGGCTGGCACGACGAGGTCCTCGCCACGGCGGCCTCGTCCACCTCGCTGGATCTGTGGCGAGTCGTGACGGTGGCCTATGCGTCGGCGTATCTGAAGCGCGATGCCGCGCATATGCCAGCCGGGTTTTCTTACCGGGCGTACCACGCGGCCGGCGTCGTCGGTCCGGCCGACGCCCTGCTCAAGGCGACATGGTGGGCGGAGGGCTCGGGCGTCCCGCCGGGTGCCGGCGTCCTGCTCGCTGGTGGCACCGATCTCTCCCTCGATCCGACCCTGCCGGGTGTGCTGAGCCTGCGTGAGCTGCAGACCGGCCACGGGATCGAGGCGGAGCAACTTCGCGCGGCCGTCGACGCCACTACGGCCGAGCTGCCCCGCGACGGCCTGCCCATCCTGATCGTCCACGGGGCGCAGGACGGCCTCATCCCGGCGGCCTTCAGCTCGGAACCGTATGTGAGGTGGCTGCGTGACGCCGGACGCACGCCGGTGTTCTGGAAGGTCCCCTACGCCCAGCACTTCGATGCTTTCCTGGCCTTCCCGGACTTCGGCGACCGGCACGCCCCGTTACTGCCTTTCGGCTACGCGGCGCTGGACCGCGCCTGGGCGCACATGAATGAGGGCAGGGCGCTGCCCGAGGACGCCGCCGTGCGTGACACGCGTCCCCGTGGCGCCGGCCCGCTGACCGCCGAAACGCTAGCCTTGCCGCAAAACTGAGCGACCATCACGCTTTCTCGCTTGAACTCTTGGGGATAGGGCGCCATCTTTGTTGGCCTTGCAGCCCCCCGGAGCCGGTCGCACGAAGCGACTGGACCGATTTTCAACGAGTTACAGGAATTGCGATGACCATCAACGTCACCATGAAGACCAACAAGGGCGACCTTCACCTTCGCCTGCACGACGAGAAGACCCCGATGACGGTGGCCAACTTCGTGAATCTGGCCAAGCGCGGCTATTACGACGGCAAGACCTTCCACCGCGTGATCGCCGACTTCATGGTCCAGGGCGGCTGCCCCGAGGGTTCGGGCCGCGGCGGTCCGGGCTACAAGTTCGGCGACGAGTTCGACGCCAGCCTCAAGCACGACAAGCCGGGCGTCCTGTCCATGGCCAATGCCGGCCCGGGGACCAATGGCTCGCAGTTCTTCATCACCCACGGCCCGACCCCGTGGCTGGACGGCAAGCACAGCGTGTTCGGCGAGATCATCGGTGCCGAAGACCAGAAGATCGTCGACGCGATTCGCCAGGACGACACCATTGAGAAGGTGGTTGTCGAGGGCGACGTGGACGCGCTGCTGGAGAAGCAGGCGGCGAATGTCGCCAAGTGGAATGAGGTGCTGGACGCGCGTTAAGCGGCCGGTTTTCCTGTGTTTGAAACGCCGCCTTCCGGGCGGCGTTTCTGTTTCTGGCCCGCTGGAGCGGGATCGCCGCTGAAGCGGCTCCCACACTTCCTGCGCAGGTCTTGTGTGGGAGCCGCTTCAGCGGCGATGCCCCTCCCACCCGGCCGTGTTAAAATAACGGCCTTTGCCCCGTCCCCCTCCGAGGAAACGATGCCGCAGCTCGCCACGCGAATGGGTCGCGCCAAACCCAGTGCGATCATGGTCATTGCCGAAAAGGCCAAGCGCCTGAAAGCGGAGGGGCGCGACATTGTCAGCTTCTCGATCGGTGTCCCCAACTTCCTCCCCGGCGAGCACGTCTACGCCGCGGCCCGCGAGGCCCTGGCCAAGGATTCCGGCCAGTACGGCAGCAACCGCGGCTCCGACGCGCTGGTCGACGCCTTCCTCGGCCACATCGAGGCCCTCGGCCTGACGGGCTACAAGCGCGAGAACGTCTCCACCGGCGTCGGCGCCAAGCAGATCCTCTACAACCTGGCCGAGGCGCTGCTGGACGAGGGCGACGAGATCGCCTTCCCGGCGCCGTACTGGACCAGCTACCTCGACATCGCCGAGATCGTCGGCGCGAAGATCAACATCCTGCCGTGCCCGCCGGAGCAGCACTACAAGCTCACACCGGCGCAGCTGGACGAAGCACTGGCCCGCAAGCCGCGCGTGTTCCTGTTCAACAACCCGTCGAACCCCACCGGCATGGTCTATACGCGCGATGAAATCGTCGCGCTGGCGGATGTCATCGCGACGTATCCGGACACCTGGATCATCACCGACGACATCTACAACACCATGGTGTTCGACGGCGTGGGTTACCACAACTTCGTGCACATCCGTCCGGAACTGAAGGATCGCGTGATCTTCGTCGATTCCTTGTCGAAGACCTACGGCATGCCGGGCTGGCGTGTCGGCTTCATCGCCGCGCCGGAATCGGTGGCCAGGGCCGTGACCACGCTCAACTCGAACCACATCACCAGCCTGCCGGAAGTGATCACCGCCGCGGCCATCGCTGCGTTGTCGGGTCCGCAGGACGTGCCGGCCGCGAAGTGCGCCGAGTTCGCGGTCAAGCGCGACCGCGTATACAACGCGCTGGTCTCGATTCCGGGCGTGGTCTGCCCGCGTCCGCAGGGCGCGTTCTACGCGTTCCCGGATATCTCGGTGGCCTTCGGCAAGAAGCACAACGGCGTGGCAATCACCTCCGACGTGGACTTCTGCGCCGCACTGCTCGAGACCAAGGGCGTGGCCTGCGTGCCGGGCTCGGCCTTTGGCGAGCCGCGCGCGCTGCGCATTTCCTATTCCTGCCCGGACGAGGCACTCGACAAGGGCATGGCCCGCATCGTCGAGTTCTTCGCCGAGCTCACCTGATCATTCCCAAGCGATATTCCTGAGGAGTCGAAAGATGAAAGCACCCGTTCGCGTTGCCGTGACCGGCGCAGCCGGCCAGATCGGCTATGCCCTCCTGTTCCGTATCGCCGCCGGCGACATGCTGGGTCCGGACCAGCCGGTCATCCTGCACCTGCTTGAAATCACTCCGGCGCTGCCGACCCTGCAGGGCGTGGTGATGGAGCTCAATGACTGCGCGTTCCCGACGCTCGCTGGCATCGTCGCCACCGACGACGTCAACGTCGCTTTCAAGGACGTCGATTACGCACTGCTCGTCGGTGCGCGTCCGCGCGGCCCGGGCATGGAGCGCAAGGACCTGCTCGAAGCCAACGGCGCCATCTTCGGCCCGCAGGGCAAGGCCCTGAACGACCACGCCAAGCGCGACGTGCGCGTGCTCGTCGTCGGCAACCCGGCCAACACCAATGCGCTGATCGCCCAGCAGAACGCGCCGGATCTCGATCCGAAGTGCTTCACGGCCATGGTTCGCCTGGACCATAACCGCGCGCTGTCGCAGCTGGCCGAGAAGACCGGCTCGCACTCGACCGACATCGCCAGGCTCACCATCTGGGGCAATCACAGCTCCACGCAGTACCCGGACCTGCACCAGACCACGGTGAAGGGCAAGGCGGCGCTCGAGCAGGTCGACCAGGCCTGGTACGAGAGCGACTTCATTCCGACCGTGCAGCAGCGTGGTGCGGCCATCATCAAGGCCCGTGGCGCCTCGTCGGCCGCGTCGGCAGCTTCGGCCGCCATCGACCACATGCGCGACTGGACGCTCGGCACGGCCGAGGGTGACTGGGTTTCCATGGGTATCCCGTCGGATGGCTCGTACGGCGTCGAGAAGGGCGTGATCTTCGGCTACCCGGTGACCGTGAAGAACGGCAAGTACGCCATCGTCCAGGGTCTGGCGATCAACGCGTTCTCGCAGGCTCGCATCGATGCGACCGAGAAGGAACTGCGTGAAGAGCGTGCAGGCGTGGCGCATCTGTTCGCGAAGTAAGTTCGCAGCAGGTTTTTGCAAATAAGAGGGCCGCGCTGCAAAGCGCGGCCTTTTTTTGTTGTTGTGGGAGCCGCTTCAGCGGCGATTGGGTGCTTGCCTCAACCTGGCCCGCTCCCGCGGGATCGCCGCTGAAGCGGCTCCCACAAGAAGCGGCTCCCACATGGTTTACTACGCCCATGGCCCATAGCTCCCGACTCGTCGTCTTCGTCGCCCTTGCCTCGAACGTCGCCATCGCCGTGGCGAAATTCGTCGCCGCGGCGCTCACCGGTAGTTCCGCCATGCTCTCCGAGGGCGTGCACTCGCTGGTGGACAGCGTCAACGAAGTGCTCCTGCTCTACGGCCTGAAGCGCTCACAGCGCCCGCCGAACCGCCAGCACCCACTGGGCTTCGGTCGCGAGCTGTACTTCTGGAGTTTCATCGTCGCGCTGCTGGTGCTCAGCCTCGGTGCGGGCTTCTCGCTATACGAGGGTGTCAATCACATTCTTACCCCGGAACCGTTGAAGGACCCGACGGCCAACTACATCGTGCTGGCTGTAAGCGCGCTGTTTGAAGGCAGCTCGTGGTACCTCTCGCTAAAGAGCGTGCAGCGGAAGAAGGGCAAGTACGGCTACTTCGAAGCATTCCGCCGGACCAAGGATCCGACCACGTTTTCGGTGTTGTTCGAGGACACGGCAGCGCTGCTGGGCCTGGGCATAGCGGCCATCGGCGTCTACCTCTCCCATGCGTTGAACGATCCACGCATCGATGGCTGGGCCTCTGTCGGTATCGCCGTGGTGCTTGCCGCAGCCGCCAGTCTTCTGGCGCGGGAGAGCAAGGCCTTGCTCATCGGCGAGCCCGCGCAACCGCGGCTGCTGGCCCAGGTGTGCAACATCGCCGGCGAAGTGCCAGGCATCGAGGCGGTGAATGGGGTCCTCACCGTACAGGTGGGTCCCGACCATGTACTGGTCGCGCTGTCCGCCGCGTTCGATGACGCGCTGACCACGGTAGAAATCGAGGCAGCTGTGCGCGAGATCGAGGCGCGAACGAAGGCGGCGAACCTGCCTATCGTGGCGTTGTTTATCAAGCCACAGACGCCGGAGGGGTGGCGGGAGAGGTTGCAGCAGCTGGATGGTAAGGCCTGAACGAGAAAACCCCGCGTGTGCGGGGCTTTTTCTCTGCTGTTTCTGTGCTCTTTGTGGGAGCCGCTTCAGCGGCGAAAAGCCCCCGCGTTGTAGCGGCCGCCAATCGCCGCTGAAGCGGCTCCCACAGGGGCTCCACACAGTGACCTATGGCATCAGGAGTGCTCGCTTTCCTTCGGCGGCTTGCCGCGGCCTTCGATGTGACCACCGAAGCCCATGCGCATGGCCGAGAGCAGGCGTTCGGCGTAGGTGTGGTCCTGGCGCGAACGGAAGCGGGCGAACAGGGCGGAGGTGAGCACCTCGGCCGGGACCGCTTCTTCGATCGCGGCGTTGACCGTCCAGCGGCCTTCACCGGAGTCGTCGACGTAGCCTGAGTAGTTGTCCAGTTCCGGGCCCTTGGCCAGCGCGCTGGCGGTCAGGTCGAGCAGCCAGGACGACACCACGCTGCCGCGACGCCAGACTTCGGCGATGTCGGCCATGTCCAGGCTGTAACGCTCGCGCTCCGGAATCTGCTTGCCGTCGCGGTTCTTCAGGATGTCGAAGCCTTCCGCGAAGGCCTGCATCATGCCGTACTCGATACCGTTGTGGATCATCTTGACGAAATGGCCAGCGCCCGCCGGACCAGCGTGCATGTAGCCGTTCTCGACGCGCGGATCACGGCCGTCGCGGCTTTCCGTGCGCGGGATGTCGCCGGCGCCCGGGGCGAGGGTCTTGAAGATGGGATCGAGGTAGTCGACCGTGGCCTTGTCGCCGCCGATCATCATGCAGTAGCCGCGATCCAGGCCCCACACGCCGCCGGAGGTGCCGACGTCCACGTAATGCTGGCCCTTGACGGCGAGCTCTTCGGCGCGACGGGCATCGTCCTTGTAGAAGGTGTTGCCACCATCGATGACGATATCGTCCTTGCCAAGCAGGCCACTGAGCGTGGCGACGGTGTTCTCGGTGATTTCGCCGGAGGGAAGCATGACCCAGATGATTTTCGGCGAGGGCAGGGCCTTGACCATGGCCTCGAGGGAGTCGACGGCTTCACCGCCGTCTTTGGCGAGCGTGGCACGCGCGTCGGCGTTATTGTCGTAAACCACGGTCTGGTGACCGTCCCTCATAAGGCGGCGGGCGATATTGCCGCCCATCTTGCCCAGTCCGATCAAGCCGATTTTCATGCGTGGGGTCCTCGATGAGTTCAACGTGGGGAATATGCGGATACCGTGGCGCGATGCAAGGTATACCTAAGAATGAGGCGCAAATTGGCGCCCCGAGGGAGATTTGATCCCCATGGTAAACCGCATGCCCGTCCGGCGTCTTGTGTTCACCTGACTTTCGGCACGGTAGAGGCGAGCTTCATTTGCCGGTTACGCTGAGGGGTCGTCCCCAAGGTGCTACCGATGAAAAACGTTGCCCGCCTGTCGATCGCCAGCCTTGCCCTGATGGGTTCGCTGGCTGCTTCGGCCGCGACCTTCGACCCACGCGAGACCTTCGCGCCGTTCACCTATCCCCAACAGGCAACCGCTTATCGCTCAGGCAGCGGCATGCCGGGCCCCCTGTTCTGGCAGAACCGTGCCGACTACGAGCTCGCGGCCACGCTGGACCCGGTGAAGAACACCATGGTGGGCAAGGCGACCATCCACTACACCAACAACAGCCCGGACGCGCTCGACGTGCTCTGGCTGCAGATGGACCAGAATCGCTACACCCCGGACGCGCGCGGCAATTTCACCTCGGGCCGCACGCCCAAGCAGCACACTGACGGCTATCGCGTCGCCACGGTGACGCTGGAGCAGGGCGGCAAGACCGTCAAGGCCAGCTACGTCGTCGCCGACACGCGCATGCAGGTACGTCTGCCCGAGCCCGTCGCGGCCCGCGGCGGCAAGGTCACCCTGACCATCGAATATTCTTACGATCTGCCCGGTGACTTCGGTGGCCGCACCGGCTTCGCTCCTTCGAAGAACGGCAACATCTACGAGATGGCGCAGTGGTATCCGCGCATGTGCGTCTACGACGACCTGCGTGGATGGGACACCGCCCCCTTCCTCAACAGCGAGTTCTATCTCGAGTACGGTGACTTCGATTACGCCATCACCGTACCGGCGAACATGATCGTCGCCGGCTCGGGTGAACTGGTGAATCCGGAGGATGTGCTCACCGCCACGCAGCGCGAGCGCCTGGCCAAGGCGCGCGACAGCGACGCCACAGTGATGATCCGCACGCCGGCCGAAGTGACCGACCCCGCCAGTCGCCCAGGCAAGGCGGGTACGCTGACGTGGAAGTTCCGCATGAAGAACAGCCGCGATGTCGCCTTCGGCGCTTCGACGGCCTACGTATGGGACGCCGCGCGGATCAACCTTCCCGAAGGCAAGAAGGCGCTGGCGATGTCTGTCTACCCGGTGGAAAGCGTGGGTGACAACTCCTGGGGCCGTTCGACGGAATACCTGAAGGCCTCCGTCGAACACTTCTCGACCAAGTGGTACCCGTATCCCTATCCTGTTGCCGTGAACGAAGCCGGCTCGGCGGCCAGCGGCATGGAATACCCGGGCATCGTCTTCGATCCGATGAAGGCGCCGGCGAAGCCGCTGCATATGGTCACGGCACACGAGATCGGCCACACCTGGTTCCCGATGATCGTCGGCACCGACGAGCGTCGTAATGCGTGGATGGACGAAGGCTTCAACACCTTCATCGACGTGTACGAGGCTGACGCCTTCCATCACGGCGAGTTCGCACCGAAGCGCGACAGCGAATACTCGCCCAAGGGTGGCAACCCGGTGGACGAAATCCTTCCGCTGCTGGCCGATCCGGATGCGCCGAACCTGCTGATCGGCGCGGACATGGTCAAGGAAAAGTACCGTCACCCGGCGACCTACTTCAAGGCGGCACTCGGCCTGGTATTGCTGCGTGAGCAGATCATCGGGCCGGAAAGGTTCGATCCCGCCTTCCGCAAGTACATCGCCACCTGGGCCTATCATCACCCCTCGCCGTCGGACTTTTTTCGCCTGATGGAAAGCGAAGCCGGTGAGGACCTCTCGTGGTTCTGGCGTGGCTGGTACGCGAACAACTGGCAGCTGGACATGGCGATCACCAAGGTCGACGGTTCCGTGGTGACCATCGAGAACCGCGACCAGCTGGTGATGCCGGCCACCCTGCGCGTGACCTTCGACGACAAGAGCACGAGCGACATCCGCGTGCCGGTGGAAACCTGGCAGCAGCACAAGAGCTTCGACCTGACCGTGCCCGGTGGGCGCAAGGTCGTCGCCGCCACCATCGATCCGGACCACGTGATTCCCGATCGTGACCGCTCGAACAACAGTTGGCCCGTCGTGGCCGCCGGCAAGGGCGGCTGATACCCATGTCGCCACGCACCGCCGCGCTGTCGAACCTCTTCGCAGTCGTCGTCGCGGCGGTCGCGTGGCCGGCGCTGATGTTGCAGTACTGGTTGATCCTGTGGTCCGGCCCGATCGGCTACGCCACGGTCCGGTATTTCAGCTTCTTCACCATTCTGTCCAACCTGCTGGTCGCGGTGGTGGCTGCCTCCGCGGCGACAGGCGGTAACTGGGCGCCGCTGCGCTTCTGGCGAAATCCGCGCGTGCGCGGCCTTGCAGCGCTATGTATTGCAGTGACCTGTCTTATCTACGCCACGATTCTCGCCGGTCAATGGCATCCGCAAGGACCTCAGCTGATTGCAGATCGCGCCCTGCATTACGTGCTGCCGGCCCTGTATCTGTTCTGGTGGGTGGTACTCCTGCCTCACGGCACACTGGTATGGCGCGATGCGCTTCGCTGGCTAGGGTTTCCACTGGTATATCTCGTGTGGACCCTGCTGCGCGGTGCCGTGGTGCATGAGTATCCGTATGCGTTCGTCGACGCGGATCACCTTGGTTACGGCGGGGTGTTGGTCAATTCGCTCGTGATTGCTTTGGTGTTTGTCGTGCTTGGCCTCGGGCTTGTCTCGATCGACCGCGTGCTGGGCCGACACAGCAGCCCATAGCGTTATCCTTGCTTTGCATTGACCCTCGATTGACGGGGGCACTGCCATAACCGACCTGCTGCCATAGCAAAGGGTCCGTCATGAGCAAGCCGCCGTTCGATGCTTCTGCGTTGCACGAGAGGTTCGATCGGTTCGATCACGCGCGTCTGCCCGAGCGGGTAGTCAATGCACGCGGTGCCGGCGCGCATGGCTATTTCGAGGCCTATGAGTCCATGGCATCGCTGACGCGTGCCGACTTCCTCAGGGCCAGGGGCAAGCGCACGCCGGTCTTCGTTCGCTTCTCCACCGTCTCGGGTTTCCGCGGATCCACCGACCTTGCGCGCGACGTGCGCGGTTTCGCCGTGAAGTTCTACACGGAGGAAGGTAACTACGATCTGGTCGGCAACAACATGCCGGTTTTCTTCATCCAGGACGCGATGGCGTTCCCCGACCTGATCCAGGCCGCGAAACCCGACGTGCATAACGAGATGCCGCAGGCGGCGACCGCGCAGGATTCGTACTGGAAATTCATTTCCTGCATGCCCGAGTCCATGCACATGATCATGTGGGCGATGTCGGATCGCGCCATTCCGCGGAGTTATCGCATGATGGAAGGCTTCGGCGTACACACGTTCCGCCTGATCAACGCGGCGGGCGAAGGACACTTCGTCAAGTTCCACTGGAAGCCGGCGCTCGGTTTGCATGCCGTGACCTGGGACGAGGCGGTCAAGATCTCCGGTAACGATCCGGACTTCCATCGCCGTGATCTGTTCGACGCGATCGAGGCAGGCGACTTTCCCGAGTGGGAGTTCGGCGTGCAAATAGTGGATGAGAAGGACAGGCACGCGTTCGACTTCGACCTGCTCGATCCAACCAAGTTAATTCCCGAGGAAGTGGTGCCTGTCCGGCGCATCGGCAAGCTGGTGCTCGATCGCAACCCGCGCAACTACTTCGCCGAAACCGAGCAGGTGGTTTTTCATCCTGGCCATGTGGTGCCCGGTATCGATCTCTCCGACGATCCGCTCCTGCAGGGTCGCGTTGCGGCATACGCGCACGCACAGGCATCGCGCCTTGGCGGAGCCGACGGCTACGATCTGCCGATCAATCGCGGCAGGGCATCGGCGACCGACGTAGCGCGACGGAACGGTCACGGCACCAGTGCACGTAGCGATACCTTCCTCGATCACTTCACCCAGGCGCGCATGTTCCTGCACAGCCAGTCCGAGCCCGAGTACAACCATATCTGCCATGCACTCGAGTTCGAGCTCGGAAAGGTGAATTCAGCGGCGGTGCGCGAACGCACGTTGTTCATGCTGGCGCAGGTGGACGCGGACATGGCGGCCAGTGTCGGCAAGGGATTGGGCATGCCTGTGCCGCGGAAGGTCGGGGCGCCGAAGACGGATCACTCGCGGCCTGCGCGGGATCTTCCCGTCTCGCCGGCGCTCAGCATGGCGAACGGCCACCCGCGCGGCATCGCCACACGCAAGGTCGCGGTGCTCCTGGCGGACGGCTACGACCGCGCCGACCTGGCCACGCTGCGCAAGGCGCTGGAGAGCAGTGGGGCATGGATGAAAATCGTCGCACCACAACTCGGCGCCATCCCGTCACATCACGATGCAGTGGAAGCCGACTTCAGTTTCCGCACGAGCGATTCCGTCCTGTTCGACGCGATTTATATCCCCGGTGGCCGAAAAAGCGTAGATGCTTTGAAGCGTCATGTGGAAGTCGGCGATTTCATCCGGGACAGCTGGCGGCATTGCAAAGCCATCGCCGCCAGCGGCGCGGGCGTGGAGTTGTTGGCGGGGCTGCCGGGTGCTTCCGCCGCCAACGGCAGAATGAAGTCGGTGCATGGTGTGGTGGTCGCGCCGGGGAAGGCCAGCGACGCCATGGCCGAGGCCTTCGTGCAGGCCATCGCCAGCGGCCGGCATTGGGTGCGCGAAACGCTGGCTTGAGATCGGGGAGGGGCGGGCACGTGCCCGCGACGCTCAACGGGACTAGAATGCCCACATGATATTTCGCTGGTTCGAATCCCTGATCGACATCTTCCGCGAGGCGCCGGACCGCGCACCGCCGAAGGGTGTCGTGCGTTTCTACATCTACTACCTGCGCCAGGTGTGGAAGATCTTCGCCGCCGCACTGTTCGTCGGCCTGGCGGTGGCGCTGATCGAAGTCGCCCTGTTCGACTTCCTCGGTCGCGTGGTGGATATGGCGCAGAAGACACCGGCCGCCGTGTTCTTCCAGACGCACGGCACCACGCTGCTGTGGATGGCCTTTGTCGTGGTGGTACTGCGCCCGCTGTCCATCGGCCTGCACGATCTGCTGGTGAACCAGACGCTCAACCCCGGCATGACGAACATGGTGCGCTGGCAGCACCATCGCTACGTACTGAAGCAGAGCCTGTCGTTCTTCCAGAACGACTTTGCCGGTCGTATCGCCAACCGCATCATGCAGACCGCGCCCTCGTTGCGCGAGTCGGCCGTGCAGGTGGTCGACGCGATGTGGTACGTCTCGGTGTACGCGGGTACGTCGGTCTACCTGTTCGCCAAGGCCGACGTGCTCCTGGCACTGCCCTTGGTACTGTGGATCGCGTGCTACATCGGCATGCTGGTGTTCTTCGTGCCGCGGGTGAAGGAGCGTTCCTGGAAGGCTTCCGAGGCGCGGTCGAAGCTGATGGGACGTATCGTAGACGGGTACAGCAACGTCATGACGCTGAAGCTCTTCGCCCATACCAACCGCGAGGAAGCCTATGCGCGCGAGGCCATGCTCGAACAGACCGACAAGGTGCGTTCGTCCAATCGCATGATCACCTCGATGGACTTCTCCATCACCTCGCTCAACGGCTTGCTCATCGCCGGCACCAGCGCACTTGCGCTGTGGCTGTGGTCGCGCGGTACGGTCTCGACCGGTCAGGTCGCGCTTTCCGTCGGCCTGGTCATCCGCATCAACAACATGTCCGGCTGGATCATGTGGGTGGTCAACGGCATCTTCGACAACGTCGGCACCGTGCAGGACGGCATCACCACGCTCGCGCAGGAACGTACCGTGGTCGATCGCGACGACGCGAAGCCGCTCGTCGTGACCAGGGGTGAAGTGCGCTTCGACGACATCCACTTCCACTACGGCAAGGCGGGTGGCGTCATCGGCGGACTCGACCTCATCGTCCGCGCCGGCGAGAAGATCGGCCTGGTCGGTCCCTCGGGTGCCGGCAAGTCGACGCTGATGAACGTGATGCTGCGTCTGTACGATCTGGAAGAAGGGCACATCCTCATCGATGGCCAGGACATCGCGAAGGTCGCCCAGGAGTCGCTGCGCTCGAACATCGGTGTGGTGACCCAGGACACCTCGTTGCTGCACCGTTCGATTCGCGACAACCTGCTTTATGGGCGCCCCGACGCGACCGAGGCGGAGATGTTCGAGGCCGTGCGCAAGGCGCGCGCGGACGAGTTCGTGCCCCTGCTATCGGATGGCGAAGGTCGCACGGGCTACGACGCCCACGCCGGTGAGCGGGGCGTCAAGCTGTCCGGCGGCCAGCGCCAGCGCATCGCCATCGCGCGCGTGCTGCTGAAGGACGCGCCGATCCTCGTCCTGGACGAAGCGACCTCGGCACTGGATTCGGAGGCCGAAGCGGCTATCCAGGAAAGTCTCGAAACGCTGATGCAGGGCAAGACGGTAATCGCCATCGCGCATCGCCTTTCCACCATCGCCCGCATGGATCGGCTGGTCGTGATGGAGCACGGGGCCATCGTCGAGACCGGCACGCATGCGGAGCTGATTTCGCGAGGCGGCCTGTATGCGCGTCTGTGGGCACATCAGACCGGCGGCTTCGTCGGCGTCACCTGACCACCTGACCACCTGACCACCTGATCACCTGGCCGCCAGTCGCTCGCTAGCCTCTGGGCTCGAGGGTCTCGCGTTCGACCCAGGCAATAAACGCCAACGCCGCCGCAGTCGGCGGCCGATGCGCGGAGTGCACCAGGTAATACGCATAGCGCGTCGGCAGCTCCGGTCCGGGCAAACGGACCAGCCGCCCATCGGCCAGATGCGCCGACGCCAGCCGCGTGCGTGCCAGCACCGCACCCAGACCCGACGCCGCCGCATTGAGGCCGTCGGCTGAATCGCTGAGCGTATGCATCGTGCCGCCACGCGGGTAGCGCACCCCGGCGGCGCGGAACCACTCACGCCAGCCTTCCGGTGCGATGTCCGTCAGCAGGGGCAGGGTGGCGACGTCTTCGGGCGAACGGATGCTGGCGGCCAGTTCCGGCGACGCCAGTGGTTGCAGCGAGTCGTCCATCAGGAAGCGCGCGGTGAGTCCGGACCACTGGCCTGACCCGTAGCGAATACCCAGGTCGGGGCCGCCTTCGTCGAAGCGGACGAGGGAGCGGTCGGTGTCGATGGAGAGGCGCACCGTGGGATGTGCGTCGATGAAGCGTCGTAGCCGCGGGGTAAGCCAGTTTGCTGCCAGCGAGGGCAGTACGCTCAGGCGCAGTCCGTTATCGCGTCGATGCTGCCGCAGGCTGTCGAGCACGGATTCCACCTCGGCGAGCGCCGAACCGGCGGCATCGGCAAGCAGGCGGCCCTCGGGCGTGAGGGCCACGCCGCGGGCATGCCGTTGGAACAGGCTCACGCCCAAGGCCGTCTCCAGCTTGCGCACATGGTGGCTCACCGCGCTGGCGGTGAGATGTAACTCCTCGGCGGCATGAGCGAAATTCTGGTGCCGGGCAGCGGAGGCGAAGGCAGCGAGGGCGGGCAGGAGGGCGGATCGCATGGGCAGGGCTGAATTAAATGAGAGGCTGGCTTGCAAAGAATGCGCTTGTCCGGCGCGCCATTCCAGCGAGAATAGGGCATAGCCACAAGCGAGGTTCATATGTCGACCGCCATCAATCCTCCCGCTGATTCCTTAGGCCCGGTCGCCGAACGCGATTGGCGCACCCCGGTCGAACTGGTCTCCCTCGGCGCCATCTGGGGCGGCTCGTTCCTTTTCATGCGTGTGGCGGCGAAGGATTTCGGCCCGTTCCCCATGGTCGCCACGCGCCTGCTTTTCGGCTCGGTGATCCTGCTGCCGCTGTTGTGGAAGGCCCGCAAAGCTGTCCGGCTGTCGCACCTGTGGAAGATGCTTCTTCTTGGCGCCCTGAGCGCAGCCATCCCGTTCACGCTGTTCGCGTGGGGTGCGGAGCGTGCACCGGCCGGCATCGGCGCGATCGCCAACAGCATGACCGTGCTCTTTGCCGCGCTGGTCGCCTTCGTTGGCTTCGGTGAGAAGATCGGCACGCGCAAGGCCATCGCACTGGTCGCCGGCTTCGTCGGCGTGGTGATCCTGGCCAGCGGTCGTACGGCCGGTGAAAACGTGGCGCCCGCCGCGCTCGCCGGTGCCGCGGCGTCGTTCTGTTATGGCCTGGCTGCCAACCTCATCAAGCGCTACCTGTCCGACCTCCCACCCACCGCCGTCGCGGCCGGTTGCCTGCTTGGCGCGACCATCCTCATGGCACCGCTGGCCGCACTGACCTGGCCGGATGCGCCGATCCCGACGAAGTCGTGGATCGCCGTCGTCGCCCTTGGCGTGCTCTCGACGGGGCTGGCCTATGCGTTTTACTTCCGCCTGATCCAACGCATCGGTGCTCCGCGTGCGGCGACCTCCACCTACCTCGTGCCGCTGTTCGGCGTGGCCTGGGCGTGGATGTTCCTTGGCGAGGCTCTGACCCCGACGATGGCCCTGGCCGGCGCGATCATCCTCGGCAGCGTGCTCTTCAGTCAGAAGAGCAAGGCCTGATAGGGCCTTTCGCGGATCCTCGCGGCATGGAATAGTCCCGGCACGTTCATTCCTGCCGGGACCTTCCATGCCGCGTCTTCGCTATCTCCTCGCCTTTGGTGTCACCAGCTTCGCCTTTGCGCTAGCCGCGCAGGCCCAGGACGCGCAAGTGTCACCGCAGGTCGCTCCCGGTACCGTGGCGCGTCCGATGGACCTCGCCGACTTCGACACCTATGTCGATGCCACGCGCAAACAGTTCGACGTGCCGGGTATCGCGGTAGCCATCGTCAAGGACGGCAAGGTCGTGCTCGAGATGGGTTCGGGTGTGCGCAAGCTCGGTGATCCGACGAAGGTGGACGCACATACGCAGTTCGCCATTGCCTCGAACACCAAGGCCTTCACGGCAGCCTCGTTGTCCATCCTCGCCGACGAGAAAAAGCTCGACATGAACGACCGCGTGGTCGACCGGCTGCCCTGGTTCCAGATGTCCGACCCGTACGTGACGCGCGAGATGCGCATTCGCGACCTGCTCGCCCATCGCAGCGGCCTCAGCCTCGGCGCCGGCGATCTGTTGTACTGGCCGGCCACCACCTATACGACGCAGGAAGTGGTGCAGCGCCTGCGTTATGTGCCGCTGACCAATAGCTTTCGCGCTGAGTACGCGTACGACAATATCCTCTTCGCCGTGGCCGGATTGGTCATCGAGCAGGTCTCGGGCAAGCCCTGGGCCGACTTCGTCACCCAACGCATCTTCACACCGCTTGGCATGACCGAATCGCAGACGCATGCACCGGATCACATCGGTGCGGGCGACGACATTGCCACCGGCCACGCCAAGTTCGACTTCAAGGACCTGAAGCCGGTCGAGCCGATGTCGTGGAACAACAACCAAGCGGCGGGCGGCATCTACTCCAGCGTGCACGACCTCTCGAAGTGGATGACGATGCAGCTCGATGGCGGCGTCTATAAGGACAGCGCCGGCAAGGAGCAGCGCCTCTTCAGCGAAGCACGGCAGAAGGAGATGTGGTCGCTGCTCACGCCCATCCGCATTGCCGAGCCGAGCGTGCCCGAGCTGAAGGCCGCGAAGGCGAACTTCTCGGGCTATGGCGAAGGCTGGTTCGTCTCCGATTACCGCGGCCACAAGCTCGTCTGGCATACCGGCGGCTGGCCGGGCATGGTCTCGCGCGTCACCCTCGTGCCCGATCTGAAGCTGGGTATCGTGGTGCTGACCAACCAGGAGTCCGGTGCGGCATTCCAGGCCGTGACGATGCGCGCGCTGGATGCCTACATGGACGCGCCGAAGACCGACTGGATCGCTGCCTACGCCGCGGGCGTGCGCAAGAACGAAGGCAACGCGGACGACAGCATGAAGAAGCACGAAGCGGCACGTGCGAAGGGCTCAAAGCCTTCGCTGCCGCTGGATGGCTACGTCGGCACGTATCGCGATCCCTGGTACGGCGACGTCAAGGTGAGCAAGCAGGGCGGCAAGCTGGTGATGAGTTTTGCCAAGACCGCCCAGCTCACCGGCACGCTCGACCCCTGGCAGCACGACACCTTCATCGCCCACTGGAAGGACCGCTCGCTCAACGGCGACGCGTTCGTCAACTTCGATCTGGATCCGGATGGGAAGGTGCGGGAAGTGCGGATGGAGCCGGTGTCGCCGCTGACGGATTTCAGCTTCGACTTCCAGGATTTGCGGTTGGCGCCGGTTGAGGCCGCCAAGTAACAGCATCGCCGATGAATCGGCTCCCACAGGGAGCTGAAAGCATCGCCGATGAATCGGCTCCCACAGGGAGCTGAAAGCATCGCCGATGAATCGGCTCCCACAGAAAGCTTTAAGAGCACTGCTTGCTCGTTGTGGGAGCCGATTCATCGGCGAAAAGGTGCTAGCGATCAGCTAGAAGGATCATCCGTAGATGCCTTAGGCGCAGCCGCAGCCGTAGGCCCCACCACATCCGACATACTCCCACCCCCACGCAACACCAGATCCTGCGGCCGCAGCAACGGAATATCCGACTTGCGCAACCGCGCGATGATGTCGAACAACAAATCACTCTTCACGTTACCCACGTCACGCGGCCCACCCACGTAGCACACCACGGCAAACGTCATGGCCGCACGGTCCACGCTATCCAGCGTGACCGACGGCGCCGGTGTCTCCAGCACCTGCTTATGCGAATGCATCGCCTCCAGCATGTGATCGCGCGCTTCCACCGGATCGGTATCCAATGGCATCGGCAGCTTGATCAGCACACGGCCCTGCGGATTGGACATCGTCATGTTGCGCACGGGCTTGGTGATGAACGACGAGTTCGGCACGATGATCGTCGAGCGGTCGGACACCTGGATTTCCGTGGCGCGCACATTGATCCGGCGGATATCGCCCTCGGCGTCGTCGAGCACCACCCAGTCGCCCACCTTCACCGGCCGCTCCGCAAGCAGGATCAAACCGGAAATGAAGTTCGAAACGATCGCTTGCAGGCCAAAACCGATACCGACCGAGAGAGCCGAAGCCACCCAGGCCACGTTCTGTACCGAGAGGCCCATTGCCAGCAAGGCGATAGCGACGACGATCACGACACCGACATAACCCAGCAGGGTCGTCAGCGAGCTGCGCATGCCGGGATCGAGGTTGGTCCGCGGCAGGTACTGCTCGGACATCCAGTTCTTGATCACCCGCACGGCGAGCAGGCCGAGGAAGAACAGGCCGATCGCGGTGAGGATCTGGTCCGGCTTGAACTCGAAGTTGTAGATCTTCAACGTCTGCAGCTTCGTGCCCAGCGTGAGGATGTCCGACGCCCCGGCACCGAAGCCGGAGATCACCGCCACCACGCCGAACATGAAGAGCGCCAGGCGCACGATGCCGGAGAGCAGCACGCCGGCCTGGTCGAGCAGGCGAGGGTGCGTGCCGAAAATGGCCTGCGCACGCGCGCTCATCGGACCCTTCTCCGAGAGCAGTGTCTCGAACAGGTCGTCCACCAGGCGCATCGCGAGATAGGTGGCCGAGAGCACGATGATCGTCCACACCACCTGGCCCGCCATGAACGAAGCGAAGGCAACGAAGCCGGTGAGCAGGCCGATCCACGACGCGACGATGGCGATCCATGCAGCCGCGATGAACAGGCTGGCCCAGACCGGCCTGGGCGACGGCGCGTCGCCTTCCTCGTCGACCTGGCTGACATGTTGCGAGCGACTCAGTCGAACCAGACCGATCGCGGTGAGCGTGGTGAGCACCAGCGCCTGCAGGCTGCTGGTCATCACCGTGGCGGCGAGGCTGGTGCCGATCGTGCGGTTCAGTTCCTTCAGGAAATAGAACAGCACCACGGCCAGCGAGAACAGCATCGGGAAGCGGCGCAGGCTCAACGCCGTCTCGTCGGACAGGGCGGGCAGGCGCCACGACGGCCGCTTGGCCGAGATGAGTGCACGGCCAAGCCCGGCAATAAACGCACCGAAGAAGATGATGCGCACGAGGGCCTTGGCCATCGCATCGGTATCTTCGGTGAAGGTCTCGTTCCAGTTCAGGCCCAGGTACAGCAGCTGGGTACCGAGACCGGTCGTAAGCGCCGAAGTGAGCGTGATGCCGAGGATGAGTGCCGAGCGGCGCAGACGGCCCGGCGGCATACGGTTCGCGGTGAGGTGGCGCGCACGTTTTTCGAGATAGAAGCGCACGCCGGTCATGAGCAGCACGCCGAACAGGACACAGATGACCAGGGCGATGCGGTTGCCGTCCGTCCAGCTGTTGGCGATATCGGTCTTTACGCCGCCGGCAAAGGCGCTCAGGTTGGCGGAGTCGCGCGGAAACGCCTTGGCCGGCTCCAGCCAGAAGGGGCGTGAGAGCGGGGACGACGTGCGCCGGGAAAGGAATTGCTGGAAGCGGATGCGGCGCAGGTCGGCGAGCTGGCTGGTGGTCTGCTGCGCCTCGAGCGTGATGCCGTCGGCCTGCTTGATTTGCGCATCGACGGCGTCGAAGGCCTTTTGGGCATCCTTGCGTGTGGCGGCGAGCTCCGGCGCTTCCTTGGTGCCGGCCGCCGGGGCAGGGCCGAGCTGGTCGAGACGGGCCTTCGCCGCGTCGCGGTTGGGCGACAGGGAACTGGAGACCTTTTGGGATTTGCCAACGATGTCCCCAGCCTTGCCGCGGAGGTCGTCGATAGTCGAATCGGTGATGTTTTCGTCCTTCATCCCCTTTTCGATCTGGTCGAGCTGGCCGCGGAGGTCACCGATCTGGGTGCCCGGGTCGTCGTCCGGCGCTTGCGCGAAGGCGGCGACCGAGACGGTCAAAAGGAGGGCGGTAAAGAAAATTCTCAGGGTTCGCATGCAGGGATCATCGAAGGCGGGACGGGGCAGGTCAATTGCGAGGGTTATGCGATACCCTCGGTGAACGTCGTGTTCCCACGGCTTTTTGCGGCGTTGCAGCTTTTGCCGCCGGGGGACCCGCCGCTATCCTGCCGCCCCCTGGCCCTGACCGGAAGCAACCCATGCGCAAGAAGCTCGTCGCCGGTAACTGGAAGATGCACGGATCGCGCAAGATGGCCGATGGCCTGGTCCGCGAGATCGTCGAGGGCCTGGAAGACGGCGTCGACGTGCTGGTTATCCCGCCGATCATCTATCTTGCCGACCTGGTCCATAAATACGGTGACCGTGGCCTGGGCTTTGGCGCGCAGACCATTTCCGAGCACCCCGAGCAGGGCGCCTATACGGGTGAAATCTCCGGCTCGATGGTCCGGGATGTCGGCGCCAAGTGGACCCTGGTCGGCCATTCCGAGCGCCGCCAGTACTACCACGAGACCGACGCGCTGCTATCGAAGAAGTTCAGGACGGCATGCGATGCTGGCCTCACACCTATCTATTGCGTGGGCGAGACGCAGGAAGAGCACGAGGCGGGCAGGGCGGAAGAGGTCATCGGCCGCCAGCTGGCCGCCGTGATCGATGTCTATGGGGTAGAGGCTTTCCGTGCCGGCGTGATCGCCTATGAGCCGGTCTGGGCCATTGGGACGGGGCTCACGGCCACCCCGGACAAGGTCCAAAAAATTCATGCGTTCATCCGTAGCCAAGTGGCAAAAAAGGATGTTAATATCTCGCTCCTGACCCGGGTGCTTTACGGTGGCAGCGTCAAGCCGGCCAATGCGGCCGACCTTTTCGCCCAGCCTGATGTAGACGGGGGATTGATCGGCGGAGCCGCTCTTGTAGCCTCCGACTTCCTGGAAATTTGCGCCGCGGCGCGTCGATAACGCGACACGGCAAACAGAAGATATGTTCATCCTCTTCAGCGTTCTTTACATCCTTGTCGCTGCAGCGATGATCGTGCTGATTCTTATGCAGCGCGGCGCCGGTGCGGATGCAGGTTCTGGTTTCGGTGGCGGCGCGTCCGCTACCGTGTTTGGTGCACGTGGTTCGTCGAGCTTCATGACGCGCGCCACGGCAGTCCTGGCCGCACTGTTCTTCGTGCTGAGCCTGGGCATGGGTATCTACCTCGGTCGCTCGGGCACGCCCCAGCCGGTCGCGGATCTTGGCGTGATGTCCGGTGCTACCGTGCCGGCCGCTCCCGCCAACAACGCTCCGGTGAAACCGGTCGCGTCGGACGTGCCCCAGGCACCCGTCGTTACCGCCCCGGCAGCGAACAACACCGATGTTCCGGCCGCGAAGCAGGATGCCGCCAAGGCACCCGCCGAGCCGGCCAAGAAGTAATCAGCGACACCGCAACACGCTGTAAAAGTTATGCCCAGGTGGCGGAATTGGTAGACGCACTACCTTGAGGTGGTAGCGGCTTAGGCTGTGGGGGTTCGAGTCCCCCCTTGGGCACCAACACAGATCCGGAGACCTCACCGGATCGCAAAGAAACCCGCGAAAGCGGGTTTTTTTGTGGGCGTTTGTCGGTAGACGGAAATGCCCTTATATTCCCGGCGGGGAACGATAAGGATCATCACGACTGTGGCAATCACTGTAACTGCGCCGCGGACGTTCTTCCGCACTTTCGCCGTCATGGCGCAACTCTGGTTTGCGGTCCCTTCCGGCTACGTCACCGTTGCTTTTATGTTCGTGCTCATAACATTCTCCTTTCACAATCCTGCTCCGCTATGGCTCGCGGCGTCGTGCGGATTGGGATGGGTCGTTGCGATGTTCCCCTTCCTCCTTGCGCTCCAGGCATGGAGAGTGCTGCGCGCAACGAAGGAATCTGGCGTTCCCGTCTTTACGTTCGACGAGGAGGGTGCTGCTTGCGCAACCGGCGCCGTCGTCACGCGCCTCCCTTGGTCGGGAATCCATCGCATCAGATTCGATGCGAGGACTTGCTTCGTCTACGTGACACCACGTGCGGCGTGGTTCTTCGGGCGTGCTCTGTTGACTAAGGGTCAGGAGGCGGCGCTCTCCGATTTCGCACGACGTTCCAACGTCAAGTTGGAAGGCCGTGCGCCGTCGGAATCGACATCCAGCGAGGCACTTTGATGTCGCTGAAAATAGTCGCAGGGGAATGTGAGGGCGTTGAAGGCCTAATAGTGCATCCTCCCGAGTGGCGCCTCTCGGAGAAATTTTGTGGGCATTCGTCTATCAGAAGAGTACTTAGAACGTCTGACTTGCCCCTCGGACGCTCTTGGTTTGGCTGAGTTGCAATCTACGGTGCAGGTGCCGAGATCCTTCGACTGCCAATTGCTCTCGTATGGATTGCCGGACAGCATTTTTTTCTTCGAGACGCTGAACTGGCTTTCTCAAAGCGTCAGGTCCGGAGCTTGGACGTACTTTGAATCCGTGCCTGAATATCGGGCGTTCGCGCTCGCTCATTTGATGAGTTTGATGGACGAAGCCGAGATTGCCGCAAAGTATCGTTTCTGTATTGGGAACTGGGCTATCGCCGCGGATATGCAGTGCATCGACGACTGGGTGCGCGATCGCGAAGATAGTCACGACGCGTGGCTCTGTGAATTTGTCCGCCTGCATCAGGGCGAGTTTCGTGCCCTGCTTGCTTCAGCCTCTTAGTTACCGAGGCCCCAATCACGTGTTCCTATGTCAACGTATGACATCGATCAATGGGCTTCGCGATGAGTTCCCTGGCGAAATTCGCATGGTTTAGATGAGCGTTTCGAACTTCGTTGCGTGGAAGCTCGACAGCACCAGGCACGTCTGGTTGCCTTAAATACACATCGTAAGCGGGCTGTAGCCGTCCCAGTCGTCGTCTATGACGATACGGGTGAGTTCGGCGGAGCCGGCTGGTGGATGCAGGGAACCTTTCTATCGCGAGGGCTTCGTGCACGATGACATCGTTGTGGCGATTACCAAAGCAGCGGCGAGTCTCAGCCCGATCCCAACACCGTTAACCTTTTCCATGGCCACTCCGTGGCACAACCGTTTCGTACGGCCGGATGATCATGCGGCTCGACCCGATGAGCCTATAAAGCCTTCCCGGCAGCGTCATAAACCTGCCCGAAGCATTCATCGGTGATTCCGACGCTTCGCCAATCCTCATCAGGAACGGGCACGTCGGCACAGAGTCGATGACCGGTCGTATGGTTTCCGTTGATGTATCGCTTCCACCTGACCGCACGGTGGTCACGCAGCGCCACCCAATACGTCGGGTAGCCACCCTGCATCACGATCACAGCGCCGTCGAGGAGGTGCGGATGCGTTGCGAGCTCAGGCAGTTTATGAGCCTGGGCCATCTGCGTGACGAATTGTTGCTTCGCCTCAGCATGGAATGGCTGAATGCCGATGCTGTGCTCCATGCGAAAGTCGTCCTTCGGGGCTGACTGCATGGCTTGATGCAATCCTGTCGCGGTAGCAGCCGTGTTCAAGGCAACCATCATCCCATCCAGCTCCGAGGGCTTCGCCAATGCCGGGCCTTTTATGGCGAGCTTCGTTCGGAGACTCAGGTTCGGCGGCCCACCGGGAAGGCTGACGGTGACAAAAAGCCCGTGTGATGTCATATCGACCGGATTGATATCGCGGATGGTGAAGCGCGACGTCAGCGCGGCATAGGCCTGCGGCGCTACGATCTGTACCTGGAACAGGGCGTAGTCCTCGCCCATTCCCGTCTCGAGGTAGTCGTGCAGTTCGTCCGGGGAAGGCTTCCCGGCGAGTCGCCCTCGATTGGTGGACGTCGGCGGCAGCACCGCGGCGAGCGCCTCGGGCAAATCCGCGGAGAACGTGGTGTGGCCCGATGCATCGCTCCACGGAAGCAGGAACATATTCTGCGAGCCGGAACGGAACGCCAGGCTCGATCCGTCGGCGAAGCTCGCTTCGACGCGGGTGTGTGGGTAGTCATCGGAGTGCGAGTCGGTGGTCACGCCCACGGTGATCGCCTGGGCCAGAGGTTGACCCTGCCGCAGGGTGGTCGCCCAGGCCAGGATGCGCTGGCGCAGGGCCGGCGACGGATTCAGGGCCATCAGCCTCTGCACCGTTTCGTCGATCGTCTCGCCAGCGTGATCGAGCGCCGCGCCGAACACGGCGGTGTCGACCGTCGGCTGCGGTGGCGCTCGCAAGGCGCGGACCAACGCGTCGACGGCTGCCGTGGGTACCGGCTGGGCGGGCACGTTCGTGACGTCGCGCTGGTCCGTCCGCGAGTAATGGGGTTCTGTCTCCATGTGCTGCTGACTGTACGTCCCGGAGAGGACGAAGCCCGAGCCCTGCGGCTCGATCACCCAGTGGGCGAGGTGCGGCGATGTGGGGTTGAGGCCACCCCAGTCGTCGTCGATGACAAGGCGAGTCACCGCGGAAGTCGCCGGCTCCGTAGCCTTGCTGCACACCGAACATGTCGCGGCGATCGTGAGGGCCGCGACCCACCTCAACCCAAGCGCGACGCCAGTAACCTTATCCATGGAAACCCCGGGGCACAGCCGCACCTTGCGGCCCGGTGATTATGCTTGAACCGGCTAAAAGTCGCGTGTACCGGACTCCAGAGTTGAGGGCGTCCAGAGCGACGGCTTAACCTCGGCGTCCCTCCTGGGCTCCAAGGCGCTGATCCATGAATCGATTGAACATCATCCTCGCCACTGTCGCCAGTGTGACCGTGGTGGGTACCCTGGGCGCCGCCGCATTTGTCTATTCGGGCGCGTACAACATCGGCGCCGATGATCCGCACAGCAAAGCGACCTATGCGGTATTGGAGGTTCTGCGAAAACGCTCGATCCATGCGCACGCCTCCGCCATCACGGTGCCCGATCTGTCCGATCCCCAACTGATCCTCAAAGGCGCGGGACAATACGCGGCGATGTGCACCGAGTGCCATCTGAAGCCCGGGCAGAAGGACTCCGAACTGCGTCCTGGCTTGTACCCGCAGCCGCCCAATCTGTCACAGACACGAGTCGACCCCGCTCAGGCGTTCTGGGTCATCAAGCATGGGATCAAGATGAGTGCGATGCCTGCCTGGGGTGGCAGTCACGACGACATGACGATCTGGAGCATGGTCGCCTTCCTGCAGAAGCTGCCCGAACTCACTCCGGCGAGCTACAAGGCGATGGTGGCGCAGGCTCCACCCGATGAAGACATGGACCCGGACATGGACATGGGTGATGGCCGCGACCCCAAGGGTCATTGACCGCCGGTGTAATAGCTCACCGACGCATCGATCTCTTCGGTCGTCATGTTCCGCGCAATGTTGCGCATCTGCGCACTGGTGTCGTTACGTCGCGTGCCGCGTGCAAATGCCTCCAGCTGCGTCTTCAGATAGTCGCGCGGCTGTAGTTCCAGCCACGGCACGCCCAACTTCGCGGTCAACCTGCCGTGGCAGGATCCGCAAGGCGGAATGTTGCGCATCGGCGCGCCGGTGGCGACGACGTCCGGTGCGGACTGCAAATCCTGCGTGGCGGGTGATTGCTGGCGAGGCAGGGAGGCGTAGTACGCCGAGAGATCGCGCAGATCCTGGTCGTGAAGGTCGGCGACGAAGGGAGCCATCACCGCGCTGACCCGTGCTCCGCTCTGGAAATCGCGTAGCTCCTTATAGATGGAGGAGGCGTACTGGCCGGCCAGGGTAGGTGTCTGCGAATTACTGACGCCCCGCAGTCCGTGGCACATGGTGCAACGGAGCGCCAGGGTGCCACCCCGACCAACGGCGCCGCTGGATGCCGGCCCATCGAGCGTGGTCGGCGTCATGACAACCTCCGAGACCTTCACCGGGGACGTCACCGGGGCACTGGCCTCGCCCAACCACGACCTCGGCACACCGGCTGCGCTGCAGATCGAATTGAGCAGTCCCTTGAACAGGGAATCATCCTGGGCCGAGGGAAGCCAGACGAAGCCGACGAAAACCGAAAACACCAGAAGCAGAAAGGTGCCGCCGACACTCCCGACGAACCACCGGTTGCGCAGTAGTGGGCCGCTCATGGCTTGCCTCCCACGAACACGGGTGGGACGCGTCCCTCAGGGGTCATGATCAGTTGCACGATCGGGTAGCCGTAGTTGGTGATCGTCAGCGCGATCATGAGGCCTAACCAAAGTCCCAGCCCGTTAAGCGCCCAGGGAAGCGACACCGGCTCATGCACGGCACGGCTGAAGGTGAACGGCTCCGGATCCACCCGCGCCGCCGAATGATTCCGGATAAGCACCGTCAGGAACAACGCCGCCGACACCACGAGCATCGCACCGCCGATCGTCGACATCACGACCGAGACGCCCTCGGCGAACATGCCGGGCGCCGTGTAATCGTAGAACGCCATGCGTCGCGGCATGCCCAGGAGCCCGGCGTAATGCCAGGGGAAGGTCAGCACGATCATGCCGATGAACCACAGCCACAACTGCCAGTGCACGAGTCGAAGATTGAGAAGCGCACGACCCGTGAGGTGTGGCCAGAGATCGTAGGCGAGGGCGAAATACATGATGACGATCGCGCCACCGAAAATCAGGTGGAAATGCCCGGTCACCCACTGCGTGTTATGGATGGTCGAATCCAGCTGGTAACTCATGTTGATCAGGCCGCCCGCGCCGCCGAAGCCGAGCATGACGAAGGACAGCGCAAGGGCGAGCATCTGCGGGTTGGCCCATGGCAGTGCCTTGACCCAGCCGAACAGGCCCTTGCCGCCGCGAAGACGGGCAGCAATCTCTACCGAGGCGCAGATCGTGAACACCGTCAGCAGCGTCGGCACGGCGACCATGGCGGTGAAGATGGAATGGACCACCTTGAATCCGGCACCGACTTCGGGATCGGCGAACAGATGGTGGATACCGATGGGCATGGCGAAGACAAGGAACAGCGCGAACGAGATGCGTGCCATCGAATCGCTGTAAAGCCGCCCGCCGATGGCTCGGGGAACGATGGTGTAGAAGGCGATGTACGCCGGCATCAACCAGAAATAGACGATGGCGTGGAGCGTCCATGAAAAGAGGACACGGGAAAGTCCGGCATTGATCGTCGTCGCGAAACCGAGGGCGACAGGAAGGATCTGAAACAGCAACTCCAGCGCGGCGCCGACAGCGGTCCATCCCCACAGATAGGCACCCGCCACATTGGCGAACATGGCCAGCGGAACCGGTGCGCCGGGATGGGCACGCTTCCACACGTAAAGGTTGATCCCCATCAAGGCGACCCACACCCAGGAGCCGACCACCACCAGAACAACGCCGATGTAATAGAAGGCGTTGCCGATCATCGGCGGGTAGAAGGTGTAAAGCACGGAATCCAGTCCCATCGCGACGGGCACCACCGCGGCCACCGAGCCGACGATGATCATGTAATAGCCTGCCCAAGCCCACCGGCGCCCGACTAGCGGCTGCCCCAGCGCCGCTTCGGATATGAAGTAGCCGAACCCCATGGCGACCAGGGTCGGAAACACATAGCCCATGACGGTGCCGTGCGCCGTGACCGACCGGTAATAGAGATCCGCGTTGCGCAGCCATCCATGCAACGGGCTACGGATGAACATCTGCCATTCGCCCAGCAGGATCGCTACACCGAAAAGCGCAAAGGCCAGCCAGAAGTGCGCAAGGATGAGCCGCTTGTTATAGATCACAGCTGGCTCTCCTCGTCGGGCCGACCAGTCTGGCGAAGGCGTCCGGTTCGACGACCTTGACGTTCGCCCACATGCCCTCGTGCCCCGTGCCGCAGAATTCGTGGCAGGGCATCAGGTGATCGCCGGGCCTTTCGAAGCGGGTCTTGAAGGTAGAGATGTAACCGGGTGAGACCATCGAATTGATGTTAGTGCCCGTGATGAGCATGCCGTGGATGACGTCGGCACTCGTTACGCGGAAGGTGACCGGTGTGCGCGAGGGAACGACGATGCACTGGGGCGTGAACGAATACTGTTGCCCGACGATCCGCACGGTGATCGATCCGTCCGCTTCCACGGCGCTGCCGAGGTTGCTCTCGACGAACTCACCGGCGACATGCAGGGTGGACGGATTGATCGTTTCGACGCGCGAAGGCGGCATCGTCGCCCAGTGCAGGCCGGTGAAGATCACCATCGCCACCAGCAGCGCGACAAGGCCGACCATGGTGAGCGCCCAGCGGTTCTCGATGCGCTTGGCGAGAGCTTCGCCGTCATGTGGATCTGCGGGCACCGCTCGGGCCATGACGATTCCTCTAGTGAAAAATGACGCCGCGCGGAAGGAAGGCGAAGAAGTAGAAGAGGAACCACATCAGGAACACCAGGGCCACGGCGATGCCGGCGACCATCAGGGCACCGCGTGGGCCCGCGCGCACGATTTCGTCGACACGCTTGTCTTCGTCGCCGGGTGCTTTGTCGATGTCGGTCATGCAGGTTCTCCCTCTAGTCCAGCGGAGCCGAACGAAGCGCGTTGACGTCCGCGTCGGTCACGGCCGTGCCGCGGTTGTTCCAGGCCGTGCGGATGTACGTGACGACGGCGGCGACTTCCTCATCCGACAGTCCTTGTGCAAACGGCGGCATGCCGTAAGGGCGGGGATTTCGTATCGTGCCGGGGGGATAACCGCCATTGAGGACCATGCGGATCGGATTGACGGACGAGGTCATCTGGATCGACTGGTTGCCGGCCAGTGGCGGAAAGTCGGATCCCTTGCCTTCACCCTGCGTACCGTGGCACGTGGCGCACTGGGCCGCGTAGATTTTCTTGCCCAGGGGAAAGAGGCGAAGCTTGCCCTGTACCTCGGCCTGCGTAGGTGCGCTCGATGCGCCGGTGGCTGGCAGGGCCTTCAGGTAAACAGCCATGGCCCGGATATCGGCGTCAGAGAGGTACTGCAGGCTGTTGTGGACGACTTCTGCCATGGGTCCGTACACCGCACCTCGTGCGGACACGCCGGCCTGCAGGAGGTCGGAAATGTCGGTGATGCTCCAATCGCCAAGGCCCGCTTCCTTGTTGGAGGTCAGCGAGGGTGCGTACCAGTACTGCATGGGAATGAGTCCGCCCTGATACGCCGCCGACGCGGAGCTGCCGCCCAGGGCATTGATGGCGGTATGGCACATCGCGCAGTGGCCGGGCCCTTCGACGAGATAGGCGCCGCGATTCCAGTCGCTCGACTTCGACGGGTCGGGCTTGTACTCGCCTTCGGTGAAGTAGAGCGTGCGCCACCCCAGCAGGAGGCTGCGATTGTTGTACGGGAAACGAAGGTCCTGTGCGGTGTTGGGCCGATGCACCGGCGGCACCGTTTTCAGGTAAGCGAAGATGGCATCGATGTCCGGCCGGGTCATCTTCGTGTAAGCGGCGAACGGCATGGCGGGGTAAAGCAACATGCCCGACCGCGAGCGGCCGGTGCGCATCATGTTGTAGAACTCATCGGCGGTCCACGCGCCAATGCCGGTCGTGCGGTCGGGCGAGATGTTCGGCGAATAGAGCGTGCCGAAGGGTGTCGCCATGGGCCGGCCACCACCGAAAGGTTTGTCTCCCGGATTGCTATGGCACGCGATGCAGTCGGAGGCGCGCGCAAGGTACTCGCCTCGCGCCACGATCGATGCATCCTGCGAGTGGCCGACCTGTGCCAGGAGGAGTAAGCCGAGTGCGAGCCAACGAGGCGTTCTCATCGGGCGTCACTACTGTGGCAAGTCAGTGCCAGCGCGAGCGAGCCTTCGGTGGCCGGAGCAGGGTTCGCCGGATAAGGTAGGGAAGATAGATACGCCGAGGTCGCGGCGATATCCGCATCGGAAAGCAGGACGGTGATCTTCTGCATGCAATTGGGCTTTGCCGAGACGCGCGCGCCATAGCGCGAGGCGCCGAGCTGGGCGCTGATGTACTTGGCACGCAGTCCGAGCAGTCCCGGAATATCGGGCGAAACACCGGTCAGCGATGCACCATGGCAAGCGACACACGAAGGAATATGTCGGCGAGCGTCGCCTTCGACGGTCAACTTCTGTCCGAGTGCCATCACGGCGGGCGGGACGTCGGGCTTGGGCAGCGTCGGGAAGGGCGTCTGTTGCTGGGCGAAGTAGCCGGCCATCTCCTGGAGATAGGCGTCAGGGAGATACTCGAGCAGGTAATTCATGGGCGCGTACTTGCGCTGCCCGTCGCGAAAGGCGATCAACTGGTTGTACAGGTAGCCCGCGGGCTTGCCTGCCAGCCTGGGAAAGTAGTCGTCGTTGCTGCCTTCGCCGCGCAAGCCGTGGCAGGTCGTGCAGGCCATGACGCGGGTGGCAATGGTGTCGGGCGCCGTTACCGTGGTGCGCGTCTGCGCGCGCAGGGGAGCTGCGAGGATGAATAACGCCAGGCACGCAGCGGCTCCCGCCACGTAGCGGCCGAACACCCATCCACCGATTCCACGGCGTTCGCGATTCATCGATATGAAACCCCTGCCTGTCGTATCCCGGCCCATGGCTACACTACGTCCCGGACGCGGGACGTAGATTGGAAAGGCGTGAGTGATCTTGCACCGACCGACGGTGCCCGGGAACCGTTGAACTACGTAGATAGCCCGGGGTAGAGCCCGGGCTATCCCGATCTTCGGCAGGCATTTTGGAAAGCGCGGTGAACTTACTGCTTCGCTGCAACCAGGGTCACATCGCGATTGCTCGGCTTGTACACGACCGCGGTAGTCATGGTCTTGCCGTCCGGCGATACCGTCATTTTCGCCACGGAGGTTTCCTTGTCGCCCTTCATCGTGGTCTCCTGCAGCGCGTTGCCCACCATCTTGACCGCGATCGTGTCGGTGTCCGGGTCACCCTTGTACGGTACGGGTTTCCCGTCGAGCTTGGCCGTGTACGACTCACCCTGCGGGTTCGTCATGGTGATGGCATCACCGTCGATCTTATAGGTGTAGCTCATCATGCTTTCGGTCGCGCTCTGGTAACTGCTGGTGAGCCAGGATCCGGCGATAGCATGCGAGCCGGCAGCACCTGGTTTCACGCGCGTCAGTGTGCCCTTGACGGTGGTCGCGCCACTGGGGCGGTTGTTGATGGATTCGAATGTCGCTGTCTTGCCGTCGGGTGCCACGGTCGTGGTTCGTGTGTTGACCACCGCACCGTCCTTCTTCACGGTATCGACGATCGTATGATCGTCCACGATCTTCACCGAATCGCTATCGAAGCTGAGATGTCCGGTGACAGCGTGGTCGACGCCATCAGCCTTGATCTTGATCGGCGGCGTGCAGTTGCATGTGTATTCGTCGCCCTTGAGCGTGACCACGAGCGGCTTGTTCGAGGCTTTCACCTTGTTGATGTCGACTTTCCAGGTCCCTTCGAAGGCGTTTTGCGCCATGACCTGGAACGGGAGAAGGAGTGCCAGGAGCACTCCACCGATAAGCATCTTCTTCATAGCCAATCTCCGACTGCTGTGTGCGTCGCCAAGATCTGCCCGGATAGCTCAGAGGGTCCCCCGGTGCCGAAACTTTCCTCTTTTCCGAGTCCCAGCCTTGCCAGCCTACTCTTTGGGGTAGCGGCGTAAAGGCGGCTGCGTGGCCACGACGTGGTCGTCATGCTTCCTCTGGCCCTGTATTTAAGGCTTGATGACAGTTACGTAGACTGTAAGTCTTAGGCCGTCCGACATACCTGTACCGGAGGCACGACCTGATGCATCTCCGTGGCGTCGAGCGGTTCGAATAACGTTTCGGCAAAATCGAACATCTCATCCGTCACGGCAAACGAGAACGTACCTGTGCGAAGCCGATTTCTCGCGGCCACGCGTTCACGACGGGTAGTGATGTCGACCTCGAGAAGATGCAGCTGTGCGTCGGCACCCGCCGCGGCCGCCCACTCGACGAATTTCTTCCGGCGAGCCATGCGGAGGAAACCGAGATCCAGCACTACCGAACGGTGCTGTGCGACTTGCTGCTTGCATAGCTCCCAGATCATGGCTTCACAGCGGTCGACGCGCTCGGCGTACCAGGCAAAATCGATGGGGCGGCCGACGCCAGATGCCGGCGTATCGGCGCCGAAGAGCGTCGCCATCCAGGCATCGATAGAGAAAACGGGCGCCTGCGTTTGCGCGGCGAGCCGGGTCGCGTAGGTTGTCTTTCCCGAGCCCACCTTGCCACAGATCAGGTAGGCGACCGGCCTATCGAGGTCCTTTTCCATCTTGCCTGGGCATCCTTCAGTCCGTCGCGTGGGCGCAGGTTAGGGCGGTCGCTTCCGCATCGCAAGACCTGCCCAATCTGACGAAAATGATGGTTTCTCCTCAAGATGACTGCCCGTTAGCCGATATCCTGTACGACGCCATCCATCACCCCGATGCGTGGCAGCATCGCAGGCCCGTCAGGTAAACCCATGCTCGTCAGCAGTTACAGCGGCGTCCTCGTCGTTTTCTCCCTCGTGGTCGCCATCCTCGCTTCGTATACGGCCCTGAATATGGCCGGGCGGGTCTCGGGCACGCGCGGCACGGCATCGGTGCTCTGGCTGGTGGGCGGCTCCTTCGCCATGGGCATTGGCGTCTGGTCGATGCACTTCATCGGGATGCTGGCTTTCAGCCTGCCGATCGCGATCGGCTACGACCTCGACCTGACCCTGCTTTCGTTGGTCTTCGCCATCGGTTCCTCGGCATTCGCCTTGTGGCTCGTGTGCCACGAGCAGCTGCCGATGCGGCGGCTGGTCGTGGGTGCCCTGGTCATGGGCGCCGGCATCGCCGCGATGCACTACACCGGCATGGCCGCGATGCGGATGATGCCCGGCGTGGTCTACGACCCGCTTCTTTTCTCGTTGTCGGTCGTCATCGCGGTGCTGGCCTCCGGCGCGGCCCTGTGGATCGCCTTTCGCCTGCGCAAGGACGTCGAGCGCGTGGTATTCGCCCGGCTGGGGGCCTCCCTGGTCATGGGCTGCGCCATTGTCGGCATGCACTACACGGGTATGGCCGCGACCGGATTTCCCGTCGGCAGCTATTGCGGCGCGGCCAATACCGGCATCGACGCCAAGTGGCTGGCCGTGGTCGTGATCGTCGTCAGCCTGGCTGTGTTCGCCATCGCGCTGATCGTGTCGATGCTCGACGTCCGCGCCAGCGTGCTGACCACTTCACTGGATCGCGCAAACAGCGAGCTGGTCCAGCTCGCCCTGCACGACAACCTGACGCGCCTGCCAAACCGCGTGCTTCTTGGCGACCGCCTGGACCAGGCGATCCACAAGGCCACGCGCGAAGGGCGCCAGTTCGCCGTGCTCTTCATGGATCTGGATGGATTCAAGGCGGTAAACGACGTTTACGGTCACCACGTCGGCGACCTTCTCCTCAAGGAGGTATCGAAGCGCATCCTTGCCACCAAGCGTGGCGAAGACACCGTTGCCCGCCTGGGCGGTGACGAGTTCGTCATGGCGGTGGATGTCGCAAGGCCCGAAGACGCGGCCATGCTTTCTCAACGGCTGGTCGAAGCGCTGGGTGCGGCTTACCTGATCGATGAACACAGCGTGCATGTGTCGGTAAGCGTCGGCATCGCCGTCTTCCCGGAGAACGGCCGGACCACGCACGACCTGATGATCCATGCCGACGCCGCGATGTACCACGCGAAGGAGCAAGGCCGTAACGGCTACTGCTTCTTCGAGAGCGCGATGAACGCCAACGTGCACCAGCAGTTGCAGTTGCAACATGACCTGCGTCGGGCGATCGACCAGCATGAGTTTCTGCTGTATTACCAGCCCAAGCTCGTCTCGCCCGACGGCCCGGTCACGGGCGTGGAGGCTCTTCTGCGCTGGCAGAAGCCGGGTGTGGGCCTCGTGCCGCCGGACGACTTCCTCGGCGTGGCCGAGCGCACGGGCCTGATCATCCCCATTGGCAATTGGGTGCTCGACGAGGCGTGTCGGCAGATGCGTGCGTGGCAGGACGAAGGACACGCGGCCTGGACGATGGCGGTGAACCTGTCGACCGTACAGCTCACACATGCCGGTCTGGTCGACGTGCTTCGGTCGACGCTGGAGCGCCATGCGCTCGACCCGGCCTGCCTGGTGCTGGAAGTCACGGAGTCCACCGCCATGCGCGATGCGGAGGCCAGTCTGGCTATCCTCAACCAGGTGGCAGCCCTGGGCGTGGGCATCTCGATCGACGACTTCGGCACGGGTTATTCCAGCCTGCTCTACCTCAAGCAGTTGCCGGCCGATGAGCTCAAGATCGACCGTGGTTTCGTGACCGAACTGACCCGGGGTAACGACGATGAGGCCATCGTTTCGGCGATCATCGCCCTGGGCAAGACCCTCGGCCTGAAGATCGTGGCCGAAGGCGTGGAGACCACGGAGCAGCAGGAATTGCTCACGCGCCTGGGCTGCGATGTCCTGCAAGGGTTCCTGCTCGGCAGTCCGGTCCCGGCAGATCAGCTGGCGCGGAGCCTGCCGAGCCCGGCGTAGCGTCGCGGCCCGTGCTGTCTTACGATGCCCCCACCCATCGCCGATCGGCATGTTCGAGGAATTTGTATGGACGTCACGCAGGCGCGACTCAATCAGCTCTTCACCTTTTCGATGGATTTTGCGAAGGAGATGCTGGAGGAGAACGGCGATTTCTACCCGTTCGGTGCCACGGTGTCGGAAGAGGGCAAGCTCGCCGCCGATCCGGGGCATGACGGCGGCGACGAGCCGGAGGCACACGATGTCTATCGTGTGATCTTCGATCGCTTCGCAACCGGCAGGTCGCCTGAAGCGCTCGCCGCGGCTCTCGTCGCCAATGTGACGATTCCCGACGAGTTCGACGCGCCCGCGAAAGACGGCGTCCGTGTGCATATCGAGTCGAAGGGCTACGCGCGTTTTATCTACGTTCCGTATGAAATTGTGTCGACGGATACCCGCGAAGTACGACTCCACGACCCGTTCGCGGTGGAGATCTCGCCGAGTTTCTTTGCCGCGTGAGTTGTCGGGAATCACCCGGATGATCGCTGGTTCCGATGTGATACTGCTGACGAAACTCACGGCCCTGGAGCGTGAGCTCCATGATCCGTCCGTCCGTCGTGACGTGCATCGTTTGCGCGAGCTGCTGCATCCGTCGTTCGTGGAGATCGGGAGGTCGGGCTATCGCATCGATCTTGCCGACGTGCTGCGTGATCTGCCGACCGAGGGTGGCAACGGCTCGATCACTGCCGATGGCTTCGAGCTACTACGGCCCGCGGAAGGCGTGGCGATTCTGCTTTATCGGTCGGCGCACCGTTCGCCATCGGGCGTGGATTCGCGCCATGCGATGCGGTCGAGTACGTGGGTTTGCGAGGGCGGTGAGTGGCGGATGGTTTATCACCAGGGTACGCCGGCCGAGGCGTTTGATATTGTATGAGTTTTTCGGCTGGCGCCTTCGCCGATGAATCGGCTCCTACAGGAGCGGGCTTCTGGGTGTGATCGGAGTCCTTGCTCTGGGCTGGTCGGATGGGTAAGTTCTGACGCTTGAATCCTGCGGAAGACACGATGAAGCGTCTGAGTCTGCTCCTGTCGACCTGCCTGCTGGCAGGCGCGGCCTATCCTTCCTTCGCGGCGGTTCCCGCTGCAACGACACCACACTTCGCAGTCGATCACGGCCAGTTCCTTCTCGACGGCAAGCCTTATGTGATTCGCTCGGGAGAAATGCATTATCCGCGCATCCCCCATGCGGACTGGCGTGATCGCCTGCGCAAGGCGAAGGCGATGGGGCTCAATACCATCACCACGTACGCCTTCTGGAACGAGAGCGAGCCGGAGCCGGGCAAGTTCGATTTCAGCGGAGACCGTGACATCGCCACCTTCGTGCGTACCGCGCAGGAAGAGGGCCTTAATGTCATCGTGCGTCCGGGCCCCTTCGTTTGCGCCGAGTGGGAATTTGGCGGGATCCCGGCGTGGCTTCTGCGTACTCCCGGCCTGCGCATCCGTTCGTTCGATCCGCGCTTCCTCAAGGCCAGCGCAGCGTGGTTCAAGCGGTTGAACCAGGAGCTCGCGCCGCTGCTGAGCAGCCGCGGTGGTCCGGTCCTCATGGTGCAGGTCGAGAACGAGTACGGTTACGTCGGCAACGACCACGATTACCTCGAAGCGATCCACCAGCAGATGGTCGACGCCGGCTTCGACGTTCCCATGTTCACCTCCAACGGCCCCGGTCCGACCTGGATGCCGCGTGGATCGCTGCCCGGCATGGTTTCGGTGATCAATTTCACCGGGGACGGCAAGCAGACCGAGCGTGCGTTTCGTCGCTCGGCGCCGCTGATGGAAGGCATGCCGCGCATGGCCGGCGAATACTGGACGGGGTGGTACGACCGCTGGGGCCTGGAGCACAAAACGCGCGACGTCGGTGACGTGAGCAGCGCGGTGTCGTGGATGATGGATCACGACATTTCGTTCAACCTGTACATGGTCGATGGCGGCACGAACTTCGGCTGGATGAATGGCGCGAACAACGACGATGCGCATTACCTGCCGGTCACGACCAGCTATGACTACGATTCGCCGATCGACGAAGCCGGCCGCATCACCCCGAAATTCGAGGCTCTGCGCAAGGTGATCGCCGCGCACCTGCCCAAGGGCGAGACTTTGCCCAAGGTGCCCGCATCGTCTCCGACGGTCGCGATTCCGCGCTTCACGCTGGACACGTCGGTGAGCCTGCTCGATGCGCTGCCGGGTCTGTCGAAACCGCAGACCACGGTCACCCCGCACGGTATGGAGACCTTCGGCCAGAACTACGGCCTGATCCTCTACCGCAAGGCCCTCGACGCCGATGCGAAGGGCTCGCTCGATGTGAGCGATGTACGCGATTACGCCACCGTCCTTGCCGACGGGAAGTCGCTGGGAACGCTCGACCGCCGCCAGGATCAGCATGCGATGCCGGTCGACCTCAAGGCGGGCAGCACGCTCGACCTGGTAGTCGAGAACATGGGCCGCATCAACATCGGCCCAGGCATGGAAGACGATTACAAGGGCATTACCTACTCGGTGCAGGTTGCCGGCGAGGACCTGCTCAACTGGTCGGTTTACCCGTTGCCGCTGGACGATCTGTCGGGCCTGCACTTCGCACCGGGTGGGACGGGGCAGGGTCCTGCGTTCTGGCACGGGAGCTTCACCATGGCGAAGCCGGACGGCAGCTTCCTCGACATGCGCGGCTGGAACAAGGGCAACGTGTGGGTGAACGGCCATCATCTCGGCCGCTTCTGGCGCATCGGGCCGCAGCAGACGCTCTACGTGCCGGCTTCCTGGCTGAAGAAGGGGCGCAACGACATCGTGGTGCTCGAGATGCAGGCTGGTGGGTCGCACACGATCGCGGGGCTCGAGGATCCGGTGTTCGACACGCCGGCGAAGTAAGTACAAACAAGCCGTCGGAGGCTACCGACTCCGACGGTGATGCACTTCTTCAGGACATCCGCGTGCCGTTGGGCACCGGCCGCTCCACGGTTGTGATCACCACGCCCTCGTCGGTATGAAAGCCGGTGAGCAGGAACTGCGAACGCACCGGTCCGATCTGCTTCTCGGGGAAGTTGATCACGCCGACGATCTGCCGACCGACGAGTTCCTCCGGCTGGTAAACGCCGGTAACCTGCGCGCTGGTCTTTCGCTCGCCATGGGGGCCGAAGTCCACCCAGATCAGGTAGGCGGGACGTTTGGCTTCGGGAAAAACCTCGGCGCGGACGACGGTGCCCGCCACCAGCATCACTTTCTCGAAGTCGGCCCAGCTGATCGTCTCACTCATCGTCGTCTCGTCTTCGCGCTACATGGTGAGGATGATCTTACCGACACTGGACGAGGACTCCATGCGCCGGTGAGCCTCCGCAGCCTGGCCGAGGGGGAACTCGCTGTCGATCACCGGCACGAGTGTGCCGTCGTCGAAGGCGTGCAGCCAACGGTCGCGAAAGCGCCGCGTCATCGCCTGTTTGACGCTCTGTGGCCGCGATTTCATCACTGTGCCGATGATCTGCAGGTGGCGGTAGAGCAGGCGGTCCAGTGGCAGGGATGCACCCCTGGCGCCGCCGAGCAGGCCGACTTCGACGAGCCTGCCGCCGAACCCGAGCGAAGCGAGGTTGCGTTCGAAGTAGGGTGCGCCGATGAAATCGACGATCACGTCGACGCCCTTGCCGTCGGTCTCGCGCTCGATCGCCTTGGCGAAATCATCGGTTTTGTAGTCGATGGCGACATCCGCGCCGAGCTCATGCACGCGGTCGAGCTTGCTGGCGCTCGCGGTGGCGAAAACCCGCGCACCCGCCGCATGGGCGAGTTGGACGGCGGCGGAGCCGACACCGCTCGCCGCGGCATGGATGAGGATGCTCTCGCCAGCGTCGAGCCGGCCGAGATGGAAGGCGGCTTCGTGAGCCGTCACGAAAGCCTCCGGGATGCCAGCCGCCTGCACGTAGTCGACGCCTTCGGGAATCGGCATGGCCATGCGGTAGTCGATACGGGCCTGTTCGGCGTAGCCACCGCCGCCGACGATGCCCATGACGCGATCGCCCACGGCGAAACCCTGGACGTCCTTGCCGATGGCGATCACTTCGCCGGCGATCTCCAGGCCCATGATCGCGGAGTCGCCGTAGCTCTCCTTCCCGTAGCCGCCCGTACGCTGGATGACATCGGCGCGATTCACCCCGGCCGCGTGGTTACGGACGAGAAGGTCGCTGTCGCGCAGCTCGGGTTCCGCGACGTCATGCAGCTGAAGAACCTCGGCCGCACCGAAATCGTCGAACGCGATCGCCTTCACTGGTTTTCCTTCGCCGCACGCACGAGGACCGCCTGCCAGTGATTCGGCACCAGGTCCCTGGGGCCCGGGGTCGTTTGATCGTGTGGGTGGCTGTGCGGAGGCTTCAGCGACGGCCCGTCGAACATATCGTCGGTACGGTAGTCGTAGAACCAGTCCTCGCCGGGCTCGAAGCTCTGGATGACCGGGTGCCCGTCAGCGTGCGCGTGCTTGCTGGCGTGTTTGTGCAGGGAATCGTCGCAGCAGCCGATGTGGCCGCACTGGGCGCAACGGCGCAGATGAAACCACCAGGTGCCGGCGGCAAGGCATTCGACGCAGCCCGGACCACTGGGCTCGGCGGCCAGATTGATACCGTCGTTTTCGCTGTTCATGGGCACCTCCGAAAGGGGATACCCGATCCTACCCGACCGCCACGTCGCCCTGTCCAGCTCAGAGGATGCGTCCGGCGCGATTGAGCGCGATCAGCTGCATGCTGTCTACCGAGGCGGCGAGAACACGCAGGGCGATGCGCAGCTCCACGCTGTTCGGACAGCCGCGCTCGAGCAGCCCCTCGATCCGCTCGGCGGCGTCGGCCACGGGCAGGTGCTCGTGCTCGAGGGCGTGCCGGGCCACATGGTTGGCGCGGAACTGGGCTTCGAAGTAGTCGTGGTGCAGCAACGCCTGGAGCAGCCCGAGGGCTTCCAGCGAGATCTCCTGTGCTGCCATGAGGTTCCCCATTCCCTAATGAAAGCGTTGGCGCCGCCCCCCTGCAATCCACCATCCGGCCTAAGTAGAATCGCGGTCATTCCCGAGGAAAGGATCGCCATGGCCATCGCAGCTACCGTACTCACCCTCCTGGTGATCCTGATCCACGTGTACATCGTCGTTCTCGAAATGCTGCTCTGGCGCACACGCGGACCCAGGGTCTTCGGCATAACGCCCGAATTTGCGCGTGACAGCGCGGCCCTGGCCTCGAACCAGGGCCTCTACAATGGCTTTCTCGTGGTCGCACTGGTGCTTGGCCTGGTGTTGAGCGAGCCTTTCGCCACGGCCTTCGTGTTCTACGGCCTGGGCTGTGTCGTGGTGGCGGGCCTGTGGGGCGCGCTCACCGCGAGCCGTCGCATCCTGTACGTGCAGGCCCTGCCTGCCGCGCTCGCGCTTGCCGCGCAGTGGCTGGCACGCTGATCGGTCGCGCGCGGCGTATTTGACGGATCCCTCTTGCGAGGGGCAAGGTGGTGGCGCCTGTCCCTTCAGGAGTTGCTTGCCGTGACCACACGTGGAACCTCCCGCCTGTCCCTGATTGTCGCGGTCGTTGCCCTCGCCGGCTGTGCCGGGCACGGTACGCGGCCCTTGCGAGACCGCACGGCCGAAGCGGCACAGGACGAAAAGGCGGCCAACCGGGCCTACGCGGGTGGCGATATCCACCACGCCGCCGATCTCTACGAATCCGTGGTCGCCGCCACGCCTGACGATGCGGACGCGTGGTATCGCCTGGGCAACGCCCGCTTTCGCCTGCAGAAGCTCGATGACGCTGGCCTCGCGTACGAACGTGCGATCAAGCTCAAACCCGACCACGCGCAAGCGCTGTACAACCTCGGCGTGGTCCGGCTGAAGCAGGCGCAGGCAGCCATGGTCGCGAGCGCGCGGGCGGGCGAGCCGGGCGATTCATTGCGGCGCGATAGCGGACGGATCGTGCAGCGCCTGGCCAGGGTCGGTGATGACGTCGGGGCAAGAAATAAAGGAGCCGGCGGCGCCCCTCCATTTATCGTCGAACCCGAGGACGATCGGTAATCGGATATGACGGAACTGCGATTCAATCGAGCTAAGTAATCGCCCCTGAAAAATCTGCCGAGTGGTCTATATTCAACGTGCAAATTCGGTAGTAGCTTCAGCCACAGGTTCCCCCGAAGCCGATATCGAGGCTTTCATGAGTACTGTGCTGGGCGCACCACGCGCGATCATCGTTGAAGACCATGCCGGGCTGGCTGCAGCACTCACCGACCTGCTCGAGGGGCGGCTGGGCTATGAGGTCGTAGCGTGTGCGGGTTGTATCGAAGACGCCATCCGGGTGGCGCATGTAGAGCGTTGTGACGTCGCCGTCGTCGACCTCGATCTGCAGGGCATCATGGCTTACCCGGCGCTGGACGAACTCATTCGTCGCGGCATTCCTTACGTGCTTGCCACGGGCGCCATGCCTCTGGATATCCCTGTCCGTTACCTCGCGCCCCTGGTGCGCAAACCGTACAGCGCGCAGCAGCTGGAGCACGCCATCCGTGAGGCATGCGGCCGTGCCGCCGTGCACGCGGCGGCGCCGGCCAGCATTACATGGTCGGCGGCGGGCCGGGCCTGAGCCGGTCATCGGTCCCGGGGCCCGCACGTACACGTATCGCGTTCTCCACGTCCTTCACCCCGACGGTTTCGACGACCGCGTCCTCGGCCAGATGCTTCATGTAGCGCTCCGGCACGTCGCCGCCCAGGGTGACCACGCCCTCCGTCACGCCGACCTCGATGTTCGAGGCGTCGATGGCGTCGTGCAGGGTGAGTCTTTCGCAGACGTCCTCACGGATACGCTCGTCGGAGCGAACGTAGCCTTGCGGGCCGATACCCCGGTGCCCGCCGGGATAACCCGAAGCCGTCCAGCGACGCCCTTCGCCGTCGCGCGCGGAGGCCCCGTCGTCGCGGCCGAAATTCCGGTGGCCGGGATGTCGACCCTCGTAAGCGTGATTGCCGCCAAAGGCGCGGTGCCCGGGATGTTGCCCCGCGCCGGCCTCATGGCCTGCTTCAAAGGGACTCCCTCCGAAATCGCGCTCATCCGGAAAACGGCCCCGGTTGGCATACATGCTGCCGAACTCGTCGCCCGGTACGTTGCGTTCGTCAAAGCGACCCATGGTCGACCTCCCACGCGATAAGAGTAACCAGTCTTCGCCTTCACCCATGCACGTTGTGTGGACGCGACGTGGTTCGCTTGTGGCTGGCGGCGCTTTTCTCCACTATGGCCGCCATATCGTCGGAAACCGGCGATCCGCCAGACATCGTTACGGGGGTGAGATGTCGCGTATCAGCTTCGATGAGCCGTGGACGTTCGGGGGCCACCCGTGGCGCAGCCTCAAGGACACATCGTTTGGCGTGATCGTCGCCGACGCACAGGGCGATATCGTCCACGTCAACGAACGCGCGGCGGAGTTGCATGGGTGGGTTCGGCTGGCCGTGGGGCCGGAAGACTACAGCCGGATGTACAGCATCTTCACCGAGGAAGGCCGTCCGTACCCCTCCGAAGACCTTCCGCTCGCCCGCGCCGTGCGTAAAGGTGAAACCAGCAAGCACGCCCGATGGGTGGTTCGCCGGCCGGATGGCTCGCGGCAGACGATGCAGGGCTCAGCCTATCCCGTGGTCGACGACGAGGGCGACCAGGTCGCCTCCGTGCTGGTCCACGACGCGATCGGTGGGGTCACAGCGGGCTGATCAGTGCGCCGGGGCGTCGCGGCTGGCGGCACCGCAGGCCTGGCGGAGCCAGTCGTTCACGACGTCCAGATCGGTCACGATGCCTGCGCACAGCCGGCGCAGCTCGGCCGACGGTTGCTGCAGGTCGGGCACCATGATCGTCGGCAATCCCGCGGCCACCGCCGAGCGCACGCCGGCTTGCGAGTCCTCCAGGGCAAGGCAGCAGTTGGCCGGCTTGTTGAGGATCCGCGCGGCGCGCAGGTAGGGATCGGGGTAGGGCTTGCAGCGCTCGCAGTCTCCCGCCGCCACGAGAGCGTCGAAACGGTCTCGCAGGCCGAACTTCTCGAGGTGGTGGATCGCCGTGCCATGGGACGACGAGGTGGCGATGGCGCGGGGCAGGCCGAACTCGTCGAGGGTGTCCAGCAGGGCGGTGACGCCGGGTTTCAGCCGGAGATCGGTCTCGAACATGGCGTGGTAACGCTCGGAGGCACCGGTCCACACGGCATCGAGGTCGACCTCGTCGCCCACGTATTCGCGAAGCAGCATGCGCGCCGCATGACCATGCAGGCCGACCATCCTCTGACACAGCGACAAGGGGATCTGGATGCCGACGTCGGCGGCCGCGGCAAGCAGGGCGTCGCGATACAGCGCTTCGGTATCGAAGAGCACGCCGTCGAGGTCGAAGACGATCGCCTGCGGTGTCGCTGGAAAACGGACCATGCGAGCCCCCTTTCGAAACAGCATTGCCGTGCTCGTATGGCCGGCTTCGTACCGAAAATAACCCGCTTTGTGGCAGTGCGCCATAGTACGAATAGGTGATTTCACCAGCGGAAACGTTTGCGTTCCCAGGCAGCAGCGGCGACGCTTGCCGGATGAGTCATTCGGAACCCTTTTGCCCATGAGAAAACGCAGGATGCTCGCCCGAACCCTTGCGGGAGCCCTGGCGGGCGTGCTCCTGTTCCTCTCAGGAGCATGGGGCGCAATTGCCTTGTTTTACCAGCTGCCCGGCGCCGTCCCGATGCGGGCAACCGCTGCGGTCCTGTGGAGCGTTCTTTACCTCGGACTGCTGGTCGCCATGTTCGGCTGGCGGGCCTGGTGGGCGCCGATCGCCCTGGCGGTGGCGCTAGCCGTGCTGATCGGCTGGTGGACGACCATCCGGCCGCGCAACGATCGTGTCTGGGCCGACGACGTGGCCCGGCTGCTGTCCGGCGAGGTCCACGGGTCCCGGGTGACCCTGCATAACGTGCGCGACTTCGAATGGCGCGCCGACGACGATTACGACGCCCGCTGGGAAACCCGCGACTACGACCTCGACCATCTGGTATCGGCCGACGCGATCCTGTCGTACTGGTCGAGCGAGGCCATCGCGCACGCCATGCTGTCGTTCGGCTTCGACGATGGCCGCCACGTGGTCTTCTCGATGGAGATCCGTCGCGAGAAAGGCGAGGCGTTCTCGGAGGTCGGCGGCTTCTTCAAGCAGTTCGAGCTGGTCCTGATCGCCGCCGACGAGCACGACATCGTGCGCGTGCGGACCAACGTGCGCGGCGAGGACGACTACATCTTTCCGCTGCGGATGCCGAAGGAAGCGATGCGCTCGCTGTTCCTTTCCTACGTGAAGGCGGCCAACGAGCTGGTGCAGCATCCGCGCTTCTACAACACGGTCACGTCGAACTGCACGACAATCGTCTATCGCATGGCGCGGCGCATCGACGGTGGCCTTCCGTTCGATATCCGCCTGCTGCTGACCGGCTACCTCCCTGGTTACCTCAGGGACAACGGGGCGCTCGACAGTCGCCTTTCCGTGGATGAGTGGCGACGCCTCGGCCGGATCACCGACCGGGCGAGGGCCACCAGACCTGGCGATGACTTCTCGGCGATCGTTCGCGAGGGCATACCGCCCGCCGAGGTCCCATCGCCGGCTCAGTCGCCGTCGTCGGGAGCTTCGACCTTATAGCCCTTGGCCTGGAGCGCCGTGAGGTAGCCGTCGTCGCCGAGCAGGTCCTCGATCGGCACGATGGCGACGGCCTGGGTGTCGTGGGCCATGGCGGTGTCGACCACGGCAAGCCATGCGGTACGTACGGCCTTGGGTATGTCGGTCAGGCCGATCCGCTGGGCTACGCCACCGTCGGTGACAGCGTCGAGGCAGGCCGTGCGTTGTTTCGCCGTGCGGTCGTCGCGAAGCGCGGCGATATCGCCGGTTGCCCACGCGTTTCCGCGTCGGGTCATGTCGGCGAGCTGTGCGTCGATATTGTCGACGCTCAGGGTGAAGCAGGAGAGATCGTCCAGCGTCGAACGCTTGAACTCCTTCACGGCCTTGCGAGGGTCGTCGACCATCAGCGTGTACTGCACGGGCGTCTGCTTGACGTTGTACTTGGTGGCGATGGCCACCACGGTGCGTGTGATCACACCAGCCTTGCCCAGGCCGGTCTTCTTCACCGCATTCTTGTACAGCTCCACGACGGCGAAGATCGGGCGGTAGCGCTCCACGGAACGGTCGTCGCCGATGTACCGGGCCTTCACCGTCAGCCAGCGCGCGTAAACGTCGGCTGGCACAGTGTCTTTGAGGGTGGCGCCATCGGGTGCATTGCGGACGCCGATCAGGGAGGGCAGCAGGGCGAGCTTTCCGAAGAAACCGACATTGGGTTTGATCTCCACCTTCGGCGGCAGGATCAGCTCACTGGAATGGGCGAGGGCGTCGTCGATCTCGTCCGACTTCCAGGTCATGTTCTGCGGCAAAGGCGACAGGCTGCCGAGGATAAGCAGGGTGTGTCCGTCCCGGGTGACCTTCCACAGGCCTGGTCCTGGTTGCACGCCGCTGACGGTCACGGCCTCGAGCGTGGGTATGCTGCCGGCCGACGCCGGTGCGGGTGCTGGTGTTGTCTGGGGTTGGGCGCCGGCCATACCGGCCAGACCGAACAGAAGGGGCAGGGCAAGAAGGATGCGGGGCGTCGTCATCGGCGAAGTCTAGACGAACGCCGCGTCCGGTCGCCTGCCATCGGTCACGCCCGCTGTCCTTGCGTTCACCTCCGCGAACGCCTTCTGGCGTGAGTCCGGCGTGAAGAAAATGATGCGTCATCCTTCCATTGTGGGGGCATTCGCGAACGGATAATCTTGCCCATCCGCCGCGTCCGCCGTAACAACTCTAAGGTTGCCCTCCGATCCATGGCACTGGTGATTTACGACATTCCGTTCAGCCCCGATCTCGCGGGGCTGTGGCACGTACAGATGAATGGCGTGCCCATGGAAAATTTCGAAACGCGCGTTGGCGCCATCGCTTACGCGGTGCAGCAGTCCAAGCTGCTGGGCGTCCACAATGGCCTGCAGGTGCTGGTTTCCGTCGAAGGCGCCGACGGTATCTGGCGGGAATTCGAATCGAATGCGAAGCGTCCGGTGAGCGGCCTGCAATAGTGCTGCACGTCACCTTGATGCGCGATGCATACGATGGGGTGAGAAAGGAGGAATATCCCACCCATGACGCATCGAAAGATCGGTTACTTTGACGTTGAAGGCACGTGCTATGTCGCCAAACCCGGCCACTGGCGCGGCAAATACGTCATCAGCGAAGACGGCGACGAACTCGCCGAGAAGCTCTGCGTCACCTTGCACGAGAATGAAGAGGACGCCTGCGCCGAAGGCATGACACTGGGCGTGGCGGCAGCGCGCAAGCTGATGAAGGAGCGGGAGGGCTTCGACCCGGGTGACGAGTAGGCGGTTAGAATGGCCGCATGACCGATCCCAATGACGCCTTTCGCCAGGACCTTGCGAAACTCGCTACGGCCGTCATGCCCTTCGGCAAGTTCAAGGGCAGGGCGATCGCCGACCTCCCCGGAAACTATCTTGCGTGGTTTGCGCGGGAGAGGTTTCCTCCAGGTGAGCTTGGCCGGCTCCTGGCCATCATGCTCGAGCTTGACCATAACGGTCTGCGTCGCCTGCTGGACCCCTTGCGCAAGGCATCGAAACCGGGCTGAGACCGCGCACGGCGCTTGCATAGCGCGTGCCAGCCGAGGCCCTTTTTGGGCTGTGTAAGTTATTCCGAATGGCCGATGGTGCAATCCGTTTACACGGCGTAAGTTTTCCTTGCGTCCCTGTGAATGTCTCGTTGCGTTCTCATTCGTCGGGTCGCGAAGTCCCAGCCCAACTCCCCTAAGGCCCGGAGACTCACAATGAAAACGACAAAAATCATGGCGCCCCGGCGCCACGGCCTCGCTTTGGCCATCGCCGCCGCACTGGCATGCGCCTGTGCGCAAGCTTCGGCGCAGACTCCGCCGACGCCCGCCCCAGCCACCGCTGCGCAGACGCCCCCGCCGGACGACCAGGCGCAGCAGAAAACCACCGAGCTGACCGCCATCACGGTCACCGGCTCGGCCCTGCCGCGCATCGACGTAGAGACGCCATCGCCGGTGACGACAATCACGGCCGCGGATATCCAGAAGAGCGGCCTGACGACCGTCTCAGATGTGGTGCGCTCCATCTCGGCCGACAACAGCGGTTCCATCCCGGCCTCGTTCACCGCCGGTTTCGCCGTCGGTGCGACGGGCGTCGCGCTGCGTGGCCTGACCGTGAACTCGACCCTCGTCCTCATCGACGGCCGGCGTGCGGCGAACTATCCGGTGACCGATGACGGCCAGCGATCCTTTGTCGATCTCAACACCATTCCTTCGAACGCAATCGATCGCATCGAAGTGCTGAAGGATGGTGCTTCATCGCTGTACGGCGCCGATGCCATCGCCGGCGTGGTCAACATCATCCTCAAGCCCAGCTTCAAGGGCGCGGAGTTCACCGCTGATGTCGGAACCTCGGAGCATGGCGGAGGGCTGACGAAACGCGGTACCGTGTTGTTCGGTGGCGGCGATCTGAAAAAGGACGGCTGGAATGCCTACTTCAGTGCCGAATACCAGAAGGACAACAGCATCATGACCCGTGATCGCGGTTATCCGTACAACACCGCGGACCTGCGCCGCAGCGGCGGCAACAACCTCATCGGTGGCCAGCCCTCGCAGAATTCCGGCTCGATCTACGGCACGGTGACGCCGGGTACCTTGTCGCGTCCCGGCGACGTGACTTCGGGTGTGGCCGATCCGGGAGGCCTCGCGCAGCCGCTGCAAGCCTGCGGTTCGCTCGGCACCCTGATCACCGACGATCCTGCCAATCCGGGCAGTTACTGCGCGCAGAACCGCGCGCTGTACACCGCGATCCAACCTACCGTCGAACGGGGCGGGTTATATGGCCGCTTCACCATCAAGTTGTCGGATACCTCGCAGGCCTATATCGGTGCGAGCTATTACGAGGTAAAGACGACGTTCCCGGGTACCCCGGCACAGATCCAGGCCAGCACGCCGAACAACACCAATGCGATTGCCTTGCCGGCGACGCTGCCGGACGGCTCGCTCAATCCGAACAACCCGTTCGCGGCCCAGGGTAGCGCGGCACTGATCAACTACTCGTTCCCCAGTGCCCTGGCCAGCGGCCAGACCGATAACCACAACCTGCGGCTGGTTGGCGGGATGACCGGGCAGTGGGGTGAGTGGAGCTACGACACGGCCCTGGTGCTCAACCATGATTCACTGGATACGCGCCTGGACGGCTTGCTCAACTACGGCGCCCTGATTTCCGCGATCACCAATGGGACGTACAACTTCGTCAATCCGTCGGCGAACTCGCGCGAGCTGCTTGCAGCGCTGTCGCCCACCCTGGAGAAGACCTCGACCAGCGACCTGCAATCGCTCGACTTCCATGTGACGCGTCCGTTGATGGATATGGGCGGTGGCTCGCTCGGTCTCGCTACTGGCGTCGATGTGCGCCACGAACAACAGAGCGATCCGGATCTCAATGCGAACCTGCAGGCGCAGGGCCTCGGCGTCGCGCGCACGAAGGGCCAGCGCACGGTGGGTGGCATCTACGTCGAACTGGATGCGCCGTTCACGGAGTCCTTTGAAGTGGATGCTTCCAGCCGCTTCGACCATTACTCGGACTTCGGTAACAACTTCTCGCCGAAGATCGGTTTCAAGTGGAAGCCGTTCGAGCAACTGGCCGTGCGTGGCACGTTCTCGAAAGGCTACCGCGCGCCGGGCTTCTCCGAGAGTGGCGACAGCCAGAGCGAGGGCTTCGCGACGTTCACGCCGCCGGAGGATTTCCAGAACGCACACGGCAATAGTGGTTACGTGCAGCCTTATCCACTGGCTTTCCTCACCACCTCCAATCCGAAAATCCAGCCGGAGCGGTCGAAGAGCTACACCCTCGGCCTGCTGTTCCAGCCGACGCAGGATCTCAGTGCTTCGCTGGATTTCTACCGGATCAAGAAAACCGGGGTGATCGCACAGCAGGATCCCAACGCCGTTCTCGACGCGTACTTTGCCGGCGAGCCACTGCCGGCCGGTTCGGCGATCGTGGCGGATGGTCCGGACCCGGCGGCGCCCGGCGCACTTCCGCGGCCCCTGGTCGTGGCAGCGCCATGGGTGAACCAGAACTCGCTGAAAACCCAGGGCGTCGATCTCGACCTCAAGGGCGGCTATAGCTTCAACGAGAATGTGCGCTTCACCAGCGAAATCAACCTGACCAAGATCATCAGCTGGAAGCTGACCCTGGAGGATGGCACCACGCTCGACTTCGTCGGCACGCACGGTCCTTATGGCGTGTCGTCGGGTGCGGGTACGCCGCGTTATCGTGGTTCATGGGCGAACAGCATCTCGTTCGGCAAGGCGACCATCACCGGCACGGTGTACTACACCAGCGGTCTGAAGCTGACCGCGCCAGACATCACCTCGGGCTGCTTCTCGACCAATACGGATACCGGTGAGAACCTGCCGGCGGATTGCCGGATGGCCTCGTTCACGGACTTCGACCTGACCGGCCGCTACGACCTTACGGAAAAGATAGCGCTCACCGGTTCGATCATGAATGCGTTCGACAAGAAAGCACCGTTCGATCCGCTGAACTATGCAGCACTGAACTACAACCCGACCTATGCGCAGAACGGTGTGGTCGGGCGGTTCTTTACGGTCGGCGTGCGGGTGAAGCTGTAACGATCAACCGCGCTTCACCGTGTTCGCACAGGGCGTCGGTGGCGGTGCGGGGAAATCGGCAAAACCATGTCTTGCCGACGGCCGCCACCGACGCCCTGTGCGTACGCGCGGGTGGGACCCCCATTGACCTTACGGGGGTTTTGCCTTAGTAAGAGCGACGGGGGAACACCAAAGGGGGCCGTAAAGGGCCATGGCACGTCGAGTCACGCAAGTCAGCTCACCTGTAGTCGAAGACACCGATCACAACGCAACGCCCTGGCCCGATGGCTTCATGCCCGGCACGGTGGCGCCGTTCGTCATGCGTTACGGGGTCGATTTCCTGGTCGCGATGCAACGCGCTGCCACGTCGCATGATGCCGCCCTGGTGCCGGGCGAAGTCGAGCCGGCTTGATTTAACGAACCGGTTTAACGGTCCGCCCCGTGCGAGCGGGGCGCTCGCGCGCCGTCGTCCGGCGTATCGCCGGCAGGGCCGCCTTTCATGATGCCGCCAACGATCGTGATCGCGATTGTTGCCGCGATCAGGGCGAGCAGGGCGTAGTAACGCGTTCGATTCATGCGTCGGGACACCTCGATGACGGCCCCAGTGTCCGTGGGCAGGGGTCAACGAAATGGATGCCTGGTGTTACGTGGGCGTCCCGCCGAGCAGATCGGCCACGGCGTCGATGAGGGCATGTACGGAAAACGGCTTGCTGAGCATGGCCGTCCGTTCCGGCAGCGTCTGTGAATCCGCGAAGGCATCCCAGGCATAGCCGGTGACGAAGAGAACGGGGACGTTTCGCAAGGTTTCGCGGACGGTCAGTGCCAACTGACGGCCGTCCATGCCGGGCAGGCCGATATCGGTGACCAGGAGGTCGGGCGGTGGCCCGGCATCGATCAGGCGCAGCGCTTCGTAGGCTTCGGCACAATCGCTCACCCGGTAGCCGGCTTCTTCCAGCACTTCCCGCGCGATCGAGCGCAGCATCTCTTCGTCTTCGACCAGCAACACGTGCTGGCCGCGTCCGCGCACGACCGCACCGTTGACGTGGGCGTGGGCGGCGGCGTTCTCGCCAACGTGCCGCGGGAGCCAAAGGCTCACCGTCGTGCCCTGACCGGGTGTGGATTCGATAATCGCGCGGCCTCCGGTCTGTCGTGCGAAGCCGTCCACCATGGACAGCCCGAGTCCCGTGCCCTGACCGATGGCCTTGGTGGTGAAGAATGGATCGAAGGCCTTCTCGATCACACTGGGTGACATGCCGGTGCCCGTATCGCTCACGGCGATCACCACGTAATCTCGGCGCCCCCTGCCGATGTCGGCGTGGGCGATGTTGCTCGTGAGAATGGTCAGGGTGCCGCCTGCCGGCATCGCGTCCCGCGCATTGATCGCCAGGTTGAGGACGGCGCTCTCCAGCTGGCTGGCGTCCGACAGGGTGCGCCACAGGCCATCCTGCATGCGCAGCTCGAGGGTTACCTGCTCGCCGATCAAAGGACGCAGCAGTAGCTCGAGTTCCCTGACAAGCGCATTGGCGTCCACGTCGGAGAGGGAGAGTGCCTGCTGGCGCGCATAGGCAAGAAGCCGATGGGTCAGGCCGGCGGCGCGTTTGACCGCACCGCCGGCGGCATCCAGCAGCCGTCGCGTGCCATCCACGCGACCGTTCTCCAGCCGTTCGGCGACGACTTCGATCGCGCCGCCGATGCCACCGAGGATGTTGTTGAAATCGTGCGCGATGCCACCGGTGAGACGGCCTAGCGCCTCCAGTTTCTGGGCGTGGCGCTGTTGCTCGTCGAGGTCGCGGCGGCGCTGGGTATCGCGACCCATGCCGTAGACGACATCGCCATCGGGGACGCAAGTCCAGGCAAACCAGCGGTAGGTGGCGTCTTTCGCGCGCAGGCGCAACTCGAGGTCTTCAACAACGTCGCCGTCGAGCATCTGGCTGACCGCATCGCGCGCGCGGTCCAGGTCATCCGCGTGGACCAGCTCCTCGAAACCCAGGCCGATCAGCTCACTGGCCTCGTAACCCAGCTCGCTGAGCCACGCGGGGTTGGTGTCGCGGTAACGACCGTCGCGCGCGAGCACCACGTAGAGGTCGCGCGAGATGGCCCATATTTTTTCACGGCCGCCGGTCATCGCCGGCTCAGGGCTTGAACGTGTCGACGGGCCCCGACACCTGGCGCCCGCGCTGCCACACGGCGTCGATGGTGGTCGTCGCTTCGACATTGTTGGAAGGATCGCTATCGAGCACGACGAAGTCGGCGCGCTTGCCGTTGGCCAGCACGCCGCGGTCGTCGAGCCCGAGTAGCTTCGCGGCGTTCTGCGTGGCGATGTGGATTGCCTGCAGCGGGGTCAGGCCCGCATCGACCATGAGCGCGAGCTCGCGGTGCTCGGCAAAGCCGGGGATGCGCAGCGGCATAGCGCCCGCATCGGTGCCGAAGCCGATCTTCACTCCGGCGTCGTTGAGGATTTTCAGGTTCTTGAGGTTCACCTGCAACGCCTCTTCGTTGACCGGTGTCGAGCCATTGTTGTTCACCTTGTCGCGCCAGGCGCCGTCGGCGAACTGCCTGGCGAGGTCCGGCTGCACGGCGTGGAGGAAGAAGGGCCGGTCCATCCAGGCGGGATGCCGTGCATAGATGAATGCGGCCTCGTTGAGGTCGAGTGTGGCGATGTACCAGGTCCCGTGCTGCTTCATTGCCTGGATGAAGCCCTGGTCGACCGGTTTGTCGCGCACGCCGTGGGCCAGGATGTCCACGCCAGCGTCCACCAGCTGCCGTGCGTCGTCGAGGTAATACACATGGGCAGCCACGCGCAGATGCTTTGCGTGCGACTCGTCGATCACCGCGTGCCAGATCTCCGGCTTCATCTTGACCGGCAAGCTGCCGTTGAAATCATCCAGCCAGATCTTGACCAGGTCCGTCCCGCGAGCTGCGGCGGCGTCCACGTCGGCGCGCGCTTCCTCCGCGGTGGCGGGCCGGTCGAGCTGGTTCGGGCCGGCTTGCATCATCTTCGCAGGGGGCGCGCCGTTCGGCACGCCGATACCGCGGTCGGCACCGAACAGGTCGGCACCGTCGGCCGTTCCGGCATGGAGCTCGGCACGCAGGGGATAGAACACGTCGGGGTCGTTTACACCGAGCGAGGTCACCGTGGTCACGCCATAGGCTCGCCACTGACGCAACTGGCGCAAGCTGTTGTCGCGCGTATAGAGTTCGGGGAGGCCGCTCCTGGTGCCGTTCACCGAGCCGATATGCCCGTGGTCGGAGACCAGGCCGGGAATGATCGTTTTGCCTGTGTAGTCGATGATCTTGGTACCGGCCGGCATCTTTGCGCGCAGTCCCGATCCCATGAGCGAGATGTGGTCGCCGTCGATCACCAGGGTGACGTCCTCCCGCGGCGGCGCGCCGGTGCCGTCGATGACGCGCGCGCCACGGATGACAGTGGCGGCCCCGGCGGAACCCGAGGCGGCGGCCAGGGCAAGGGCGAGCAGGGTGGGGCGGAACAAGATCATGGGACGTCCTTCCTGATGATTGCCCGTCACGAATAATGCACGAGATGCGAAGACGGTGTGCTTGCGAAATCCATCATGGCGCTGTTGTCACATGCGGTGCACGGAATCCGGTCGAATCTCCGTATCCGACCCCACCCGGAGCATCGAGCAATGGAAGAAAAAGACCTTACCCCTGTAGCGGACAAGCAGCGCGGTGGCATCGGTTACATCCTGCTTTGGGTGCTGGGCGTGCCGATCCCCATTCTGATCCTGATCTTCCTCGTCCGCGGTTGCACGTAATCGACCCTGGAGGATCATCTATCGGTACCTGTAGGAGCCGATTCATCGGCGATCAGCGCACGGCGTCCCCGCTACGTCGGCTTTTCGCCGATGAATCGGCTCCTACAACAGCGTACATCCGCCGCCGACTCAAGCCCGCTCGTGTGGCTGCGACGGCGTAACTTCCTCCGCGAAGCTCTCGGCATGCTCTGCCGGTCGGATTTTCGCGCCACGCGCGACGGCGAGGCCGCGCGTCAGCTCGGCACCCAGCAGCACGATGATCGAGGCGTAATACACCCATGTGAGCAGGACGACAATGGCGCCGGCGGGGCCGTATGCGCCGCCGATGGAAGCGTGCTCGATATAAAGACCGATGACGAACTTACCGGCGGCGAACAGCACGGCGGTAAGGATTCCGCCGCGGGTCGCGTCCTTCCAGGCGATCTGCGCATCGGGAAGCACGCGATACATCGCGCCAAAAGCGATCGCGAAGACGATGAAGGAGACGCCTGCCTCGGTGAGTTGCCAGGCCGTGGTGTCGCCGGGGATCATGGCCTTGATCAGTCCGTTGATGACGAAGGAAATGATCAGCAGGAAGGCGATGCCGACCAGCAGGCCAAAGGCACGCGCACGAGTGCGCAGCCAGCCAACGACGGCTTCACCCGGCTTGGCGCGTAGCTTCCAGACGCGGTTTAGCGTGGACTGCAACTGGGTAAAAACAGCCGAAGCGCTGAACAAGGTGATACCAAGGCCGATAAGTCCGACCACGTTGCCCAGGTGCGGACGCTGCTGCGCGTTGTCGATGACAAGCTTTACGGCACCGGCGCCTTGCGTTCCGATCACACTGGTAAGGCTATCGACCAGATCGTTCTGCCATTCGGGGCGAAGTGCGGCGAGTACCCACAACAAAAGCACCAGCAAGGGTGCGAAAGACAACGCGGAATAAAAGGAAAGCGCCGCGGCCCGGGTCATCAACTCGTCGTCCGTAAACCCGTCGATCGCAGTGCGGACGGCCTTCGTCGCGAGGTCGAACCAGCGGCGCAGAGACATGATCAGGAGCCGCGGGAGCCTGGGGACGGCTCCCGCGCAGCCAGATCAATGATGGCGGTCGGTGTCACGTGCTTTGTCCGCGGCCTTGCCGACTTCCTTCTGGACCTTGCCGGCATTCTTCTCGATGTTGCCGGCCGCTTCTTTGGCGTGATTGCCGGTGACCTTGCCGGTCACTTCCTTCACGGCGCCTTTGACTTCATGTTTCATGCCTTCGGTACGATTTTTGTCCACGATGGAAATCCTCACCTGACTCTGCGTCATTCGCAGCGGGATCGATTTACGCCGTTACGGCATTACAGATGCGTGAAGCGCATGTGCGTCGGCGTTCACCCCCCTCACGGCGGCGCAGGATAGTTCGAAGCCTTCAGGATCTTCGCCAAATGAGCCGCATTCGTGGTCAGCGTCGCTATGGTGCTGGCCACTTTTTCAGGTGTCTTTTTCAGGTCGATATAGTTGGTATCGCCCATCGCTTCACCCACCCAGTAAGCCGAACTGCCTGCCGGAATAGTGAAGCCGACATCGGCCAGCGCCTGGTAGATCTCGGCCGTTACGTGGTGGGCGCCGTCCTCGTTGCCGACTACACCGACGATGCCGACCTTACCGAAAGTAGGATAGCGGCCGTCGTCGCCGATATCGCCGAGAATGGCATCCATGCGCTCGATCACGCGCTTGGAGACGCTCGAAGGCTGTCCCATCCAGATCGGCGTGGCGATCACCAGGATGTCGGCTGCCATCAACCGTTCGCGCAGCTTTGGCCAGTCGTCGCCCGCACCCTCGTCGTGTTTCACGCCGGGCTTGATGTTCAGGTCCACCACCCGCGCACTGTCGGTTTCGACGCCATGCTTTTTCAGGCCGTCGAGCAACTGGTCCAGCAATTTCTGGGTCGAGGAGGGTTTGGGCGAGGGCGACAGCGTGCAGTTGAGTCCCAGGGCTTTCAGCGTCATGGAGTGTTCTCCGTTGGAAAGGCTCCAACGTGACGCCACGCACGTGCAATGCGCGTCGTCTTCAGGTGCATACGGCGCGGGGCTTCTTGGTTAGGATGACGCCCATGCTTTCCCTACCGAAGACGGCGACCGCGCCGTTCTGTCCTTCCGAAGTCGCCGGCTCGATCGTGGTTCCCATGGAGCTTCCATGGTGGAAGAAGGCCGCGCGCTTCGCCGGGCCCGGCCTGCTCGTGTCGGTTGGCTACATGGATCCAGGCAACTGGGCCACGGACATCGAGGCGGGTTCGCGCTTCGGTTACCGGTTGCTCTTCGTCGTACTGCTCTCCAGCCTCGCCGCCATCCTCCTGCAGTGCCTCGCGGCGCGGCTTGGCATCGCCACGCGCAAGGACCTCGCCCGACTGTCCAGCGAGCGATATCCCAAGGCGGTGGGACGGCTCCAGTGGGTGCTCGCCGAGATTTCGATCATCTCCTGCGACCTGGCCGAAGTGCTCGGCAGCGCGCTGGCTTTCAAACTGCTGTTCAACGTGTCCTTGCCAGTCGGCGTGGCCCTGACCGCGCTGGACACCTTCATCGTGCTCGGCCTGCAAGGGCAGGGGTTCCGTCGCGTGGAGGCGATCATCCTCGGCCTGGTCGGCACCATCGGCATCTGCTTCGTCGTGCAGCTGTTTCTCATCGGGCCCGACTGGGCCGCGGTGGCCGCGGGTTTCGTGCCGTCCCTGCATGCCTTGTCCTCGCGCGAACCGCTGTACCTGGCGATCGGTATCCTGGGCGCGACGATCATGCCGCACAACCTCTACCTGCATTCGTCCATCGTGCAGACGCGCGCCGTGTCCGGCGAGGAGGGTAAGCGCGATGCCATCCGGCTCACGCGCGTCGATACGATCGTCTCGCTGTGCCTCGCGCTGTTGATCAACGCGGCCATCCTCGTTGTCGCCGCCACGGCGTTCCATCGGACAGGCCGCACGGATGTGGCCGATATCTCCGATGCTTACCAGTTGTTGGCGCCGATCGCCGGGACCACCGTTGCCGCCTTGGCCTTCGCCATTGGTCTGTTCGCCTCGGGGCAGAGCTCCACGTTCACCGGCACCATCGCCGGACAGGTAATCATGGATGGTTTCCTCCAGATGAAGCTTCCCTGCTGGCAGCGGCGCCTGATTACCCGCGGGCTGGCCATCATCCCGGCGTTCATCGGCGTGGTGACCATGGGCGACCGGGCCATCGGCGCCCTGCTTGTAGCCAGTCAGGTGGTCCTGAGCCTCCAGTTGCCCTTTGCCATGTATCCACTGATCCGCTTTACCGACGACCGCCAGTTGATGGGCGTGTTCGCCAACACCCGCCTGGTGTCGTACTCGGCGTGGTTCCTGTTCGTAGTGATCTCGGCGGCCAACCTCTGGCTCGTAGCCCAGGTGTTCGCCCTGGCATGACGCAGGGCTGACACACGCATCACATACGGCCGCGCAGTCTCGTGTCCCGACGACATCACCGGTGCCCGAAGCGATGCAGAGTCCCTACGTTCCTGAAACGCCTGGCACCTCACCGGTCGTACCAGAAGAAAAGCCGAACGCGCCGAAGCCGGAAATGCCTGGCACCGATCCGATGAGGGATCGGCCGCAGGAACGTCCTCCGCATCCCGATGACCCCGAGGACGATGGCGTCCCCAGGCCACCGGCGCCCGAAGCGCTGGATGTTCGCATTCCATGACACAACGCATTCCCTGAAACCGGAGGAATTCCGCTCATGCCTGAGAAAAAAACCACTGCCAGGGCACGGAAGGACAAACGCGAAGGTAAAGCGGCCTCGACGCAGGCTGGCGAGTACGTGCGGGAAGAGATCGACCATGTGCGCGAAGGCAAGCATGGTGCACGGTCGGCCAAGCAGGCGATCGCGATCGGTCTGTCCAAGGCGCGCCGGGCCGGCGTGAAGGCCAAGCCGTCGAAGACCGCCAGCGCGGCGACGAAGAAGAAGGCGGCCCAGGATACGAAGGCCGCGACACGCAAGCGCTCGTCCGGCACGGCGGCGAAGAAATCTACCGCACGCAAGCGCGCGACGACCAAGGCGCTCAAGCGCGAAGGCACGGCATCTGTGTCGAAGCGGGCGCTCTCGACGCAGGCCAGGAAGAGCGCATCCAAGCGAACGGCGAGCAGCCGTTCGGCCGCCGCGAAGAAGGCGGCGCATACCAAGGGTGCAACGGGAAGGAAGACCGCCGCCAGGAAGGCGGCACGGACCAGGGCGAAGAAGGCTTCCTGATCGTGAATGGGCCCGCGTAAAGCGGGCCCATTGTTTTCGCTCATCCCGGACCGGGAGAGCGAGGCAGGAGAAGAGGACCTTAGACGGCTTCGCCGCTCAGACGGCTGGCGACTTCGCCGAGCCAGTCGTAACCGTCCATTTCGCCGCCGAACAGATCCATGCCAGCCATATCGGCGGCGGAGCCGTTCGAGAATTCGAAGGTCGAGATGCCGTAATCGTTGCGAAGTTCGTTCATATCGTTTCTCCCAGCCTTTATCGGGACCGGTTATCAATCGTCTGACGCCACGCCGCCGGTCTCTGGCGTGGCGGGAACCTTACGCTGCTGCAGGCCGTTAACGATGGCGCTGAGCGACTGGTCCGTTTCGTTTGGTGAACAATGGGTTCGTTAGTCTTTCGTCATGCCCTTTTCGGGCTTAATTTCTGTACTAACCAGTTTCCTGTGCACCCCTTTGTGTGGGCGCCCCTCGGCTTTACAAGGGCTTCCAACCGTTAAATGCTTGGACAGCGGGTGTAAGCAAAAGGTTCAAAACAAATTCCATCGAGGCTGGCGTGGCCCTTCGGCGAGTCCCTTGCGGCGGCCTTTCGTTCGCCGTTTGGACCCCATCTGTTAACCCTAGTTTAACTCAAGGGCTGCCGGGCTGCCACGCTGGCGCTTGCTGCCGTTCAGTTAGAATTGACGATCCCCCCGGCCCAGAGCCGGTATGACCGCCTTTGTACGAGGAACTCCGCCATGAAGTCTCGCGCCGCCGTTGCCTGGGAAGCCGGAAAGCCGCTTTCCATCGAAGAAATCGATGTCCAGGGTCCGAAGGCCGGTGAAGTGCTGGTGCGGATCGTGGCTACGGGTGTGTGCCATACCGATGCCTACACGTTGTCGGGCGATGACCCGGAAGGCGCCTTCCCGGTCATCCTCGGTCACGAGGGTGGCGGTATCGTGGAGGAGGTCGGCGAAGGGGTGACCTCGGTCAAGGTTGGCGACCATGTCATTCCGCTCTATACGCCCGAGTGCGGCGAGTGCAAGTTCTGCCTGTCTGGCAAGACGAACCTCTGCCAGAAGATCCGCCTGACGCAAGGCAGGGGCCTGATGCCGGACGGTACCTCCCGGTTCTCGATGGGCGGCAGGCAGCTGCTCCATTACATGGGCACGAGCACTTTCAGCGAATACACCGTGCTGCCGGAAATCTCGCTGGCGAAGATCAGCAAGGAAGCGCCGCTGGAGAAGGTCTGCCTCCTCGGTTGCGGGATCACCACCGGCATCGGTGCGGTCCTGAACACGGCCAGGGTGGAGCCGGGTTCCACCGTGGCCGTGTTCGGCATGGGCGGCATCGGCCTGTCGGTGGTGCAGGGTGCGGTGATGGCAAAAGCCTCGCGCATCATCGTGGTCGATACCAATCCCTCTAAGTTCGAGATGGCGAAGATGCTGGGCGCCACCGACTGCATCAATCCGCGCGACTATCCGGACACGCCGATCCAGCAGGTCATCGTCGACCTGACCGACGGCGGCGTCGACTATTCGTTCGAGTGCATCGGCAGCGTCGACGTAATGCGCGCCGCGCTCGAGTGCTGCCACAAGGGCTGGGGCGAGTCGATCATCATCGGCGTCGCCGGTGCCGGCCAGGAGATCCGCACGCGGCCCTTCCAACTGGTGACGGGGCGCGTCTGGCGCGGTTCGGCATTCGGCGGGGTGAAGGGGCGCAGCCAGTTGCCCGGTTACGTCGATCGCTACATGGGTGGTGAGATCAAGATCGACCCGATGATCACGTATACGATGGGGCTGGAAGAGATCAATCGCGCCTTCGACCTCATGCACGAGGGCAAGGCCATCCGCTCCGTCATTATTTATTGAGCTTGCCGATGAATGCATCGATCGACCTGATCCGCCGCTACCACGAGGCGTTTAACCGCGCCGACTGGCCAGGCATGCTGGCGCTGCTGGACGAGCACGTCATTCATGACCTCAACCAGAGCGGCCGTGAAATCGGGCGCGAGCGTTTCGCCGCGTTCCTGCAGCGAACGACCGTCAGCTATGACGAGCAGCTCAAGAACGTGGTCGTGATGGCGAATGAAACCGGTACCCGGGCCGCCGCGGAATACATCATCCACGGCATGTACAAGGCGACCGACGAAGGGCTTCCGCTGGCCCAGGGCCAGTCGTACGCCATGCCCGGTGGCGCGTTCTTCGAGATCGCCGACGGTAGGATCATGCGGGTCAGCAACTACTACAACCTGGAAGACTGGCTCTCCCAGATACGTCGGATCGATGTCGACTAAGCCTTGAACGAACGGGAAACGGGCCGCAGGTCTTCTGCGACCCGTTTCCCATTCAAGGTTGAGCATGGCCTGGACGAACCCGTACTTCGACCGTTCGAAGGAACATCACACGCCGGAAGGATTCCGCAACCTTGAACCGGAACTACGGCCGCCAGGCGGCCTGAAGCGCTGGCGCAAGGAGCGCAAGGAGCAACAGCTACCCCGCCCGCCTGAGGCCGGTTATGAGGCCTTCGCCCGCCGCTGGTGGCAGACCGCCGACCTCGGTGGCACCCAGGATGCCGCCTGGTGGCTTGGCCACGCCACCGTTCTGGTGCGGCACAAGGGCCTTACGGTGCTTACCGATCCCGTGCTTGGGCAGCGTGCTTCGCCACTCTCGTTTGCGGGCCCCGCGCGTCGCACGATAGCGCCCGTGGACGTGGCTGGTCTTCCCGCCATCGACGTCGTGGTGATCTCGCACAACCACTACGACCATCTCGATAACGCGACGGTGCATGCCCTCGCCCGGCGTTTCCCGCAGGCTGTTTTCCTTGTGCCACTGGGCCTGAAGCGCTGGTTCGACAAGGCGGGCATCGGCAATGTCCGCGAGCTGGACTGGTGGGCGAGCACCGAGGTTCGGGGTGCCTTGTTCACGTTCGTGCCGGCGCGCCACTGGAGTGCGCGGACGCTCTGGGACCGTAATCGCTCGCTCTGGGGCGGCTGGGTCATGGATCACCAGGGCTTCCGCTTCTGGTTCGCGGGCGATACGGGTTACTCCGACAAGCTCGCTGAGATCGGCCGCCGGGCGGGCCCGATCGATCTTGCGGCCATTCCCATTGGCGCTTATGCGCCTCGCTGGTTCATGCAAGGGCAGCACGTGGACCCCGCCCAGGCGGTGCAACTGCACCGGGAGGTCGGCTGCAAGCGCTCCATCGCGATCCATTGGGGGGTGTTCGAGCTGGCCGATGACCAGCTGGATGAGCCGCCGCGGCTGCTCAAAGAGGCGCTGGCCGAGGGAGGCATTACAGAGGAGGACTTCATGCTGCTCAACATCGGCGGCCGAATTGCGCTCTAATGGCAGACCCGATCATCCGAAAGCCGCCCACCATGTCGTTTCATGAATTCCGCCTCGAAGGCGAGTACGTCGAACTCAACCTGCTGCTGAAGCTCGCCGGTCTCGCCGGAAGCGGTGGCGAAGGCAAGCGTTTCGTCGCCGATGGCCTGGTGACGGTCGACGGTGTCGTCGAACTGCGCAAGACGCACAAGGTACGTGCCGGACAAGTGGTGAAGTTCGGCGAGGAAGAGATCAGCGTGTTGCCCGAAATCGACTGATCGTCGGCGGCACCCACAAAAAACCCGGCGCTGCAAAGCGCCGGGTTTTTTCGTTCACGCGGCTGGAATTACATGCCCGCCGTGGACGCCTTGGCCGGAGCAGCCTCGTCCGTGGCCTTCTTGTGCGCCTTCTTGTGGGTCGACTTCATGGCGCCGCCGGCAGCGGCGTCCGACTTCATGGAATCGCCCGACTTCATGGAATCGCCCGACTTCATCGAATCGCTGCCCGTGTGCATGGGCGTGGCGGCCGTGGCGGCGGGGGTCGGATCCTTCTTCATCGAATCCTGCGCGAAAGCCGCGCCGCTCATCACCGTACAACCAGCCAGCATCGCGAGGATCAGTTTCGTGTTGCGCATGACGTAGCTCCTGGAACTTGTGGCGCCGATAGGAACATTGCGATACCCGGCGCAAAAGGTACCGCTCACCGGTGACCCGGACTAAGTGCGTGGTGCAGACGCTATCCCTTTTTCGATGAACGTTGCTCTTGCAACGCAGCATTTCGAAGGCGTTCGTTCAGCTTAAAATTTGCATCTGTTAAGTGACGGCATAGGATGCGTGGCGTGAGCGGCGGATCGACTAATGGAAGTCGCGTGAAACCGAGCCCAGGGCGGGAAGCAAGTCACTGAAATCGTGAAGACGATTCGCTATCAGGTGACGCACGCCGTCGATCGATTGCCACTGCCCGTCGACCGCAAGGAGCACCGCGTCGAGCAGCGCCTGGCGACAGGCCTCGGCCACCCTGGGTCGCACGATGACGTTGACCTGACCGGTTTCGTCTTCCAGCGTGACAAACGTGATGCCGCTGGCGGTCTGCGGGCGTTGCCGCACGGTGACCAGGCCGGCGTGGCGTAACCAGCTTCCGTTGCGTGTGGTTTCCAGTTCGCTGGCGCGACGCACGCGCCGGGACTGCAAGTTCTTGCGAATCAGGCTGAGCGGATGCGCGGTGAGCGAAAGGCCGTGGGTGGCGTAATCGGCGAAGACATTTTCCGTGAGCGTGGGCGGCCGCAGGATCGGGCGTTCTTCGGCCACGTTGTCGAGCAGGGGCAGTGCCCGCTCGATGCCCGAACTCTCCCAGCGTGCGCGATGGCGATGGCCGCTGAGGACTCGCAAGGCCCCCGCATCGGCAAGGCGTTCGCGCTCGAAACGATTCATCCCGGCGCGTCGGGCGAGATCGGCCAGGTCGCGGAAAGGCGCCACGGTCCGTGCGGCCATGATCCGCGCGCCGAGATCGGCCGACAGCCCGCCGATCAGGCGTAGTCCCAAACGCAGGGCGAACGCATCGGCGTTCTTCGCCAGGGGCTCCAGGGTGCAGTCCCAGTCGCTGGTCGTGACATCGGGCGGGCGCACTTCCACTCCATGGCGGCGCAGGTCGGCCACCAGTTGTGCCGGCGCGTAGAAGCCCATCGGCTGGCTGTTGAGCAACGCACAGGTGAATACCGCCGGGTGGTGGCACTTCATGAAGGAGGATGCATAGGCGATCAGGGCGAAACCGGCCGAATGCGATTCGGGAAAGCCGTAACTGCCAAAGCCCTGGATCTGGTCGATGATCTGCTGGGTGAATTCGGGTGTGTATCCGTTCTTCGCCATGTTGTGGCGAATCCTTGGCTCGAACTTCTGCAGGCCGCCACGCCGCTTCCACGCCGCCATGGAACGGCGCAACTCATCCGATTCGCCAGCGGTGAAATTGGCCACGACCTGCAGGATCGCCATGACCTGCTCCTGGAAGATCGGCACGCCGAGCGTGCGCTCCAGCACCGGCCGCACCCCGTGTTCGTAGACGATCTCACTGGCGGGAAGCTTTCGTCGCTGCAGATAGGGATGGACCATGCCGCCCTGGATAGGGCCAGGCCGGACGATCGCCACCTGGATGACCAGGTCGTAATAGCAGGCGGGTTTCAGTCGCGGCAGCATCGACATCTGCGCGCGCGATTCGATCTGGAAGACGCCGACGGTATCGGCGTGCTGGATCATCGCGTAGGTATCGGGGTCGTTCATCGGAATGTCGGCGAGGCGTCGGTAATCCTTGCCGCCAAGCTTGCGCAACAGGTCGACCGCCTTGCGCATGCAGGTGAGCATGCCCAGTGCCAGGCAGTCCACCTTGAGCAGCTTCATCGTTTCCAGGTCGTCCTTGTCCCACTGGATGATCGTGCGATCGTCCATCGCCGCGTTCTCCACTGGCACGAGATAGTGCAGTGGGGTGTCGGAGATGACGAAGCCGCCCACATGCTGCGAAAGGTGCCGGGGCATGCCGTTGAGTTCCTCCACCAGCACGACCAGCTGGCGAATGGTCCGGCTGGCGATGTCGAAGCCGCGCTCCTGCAGGCGCACGGTGATCGGTACATCACCATGCGCATGCGAATAGGCATGGCTGAGCTGGTCGAGCTGGTCTTCTGACAGGCCAAGCGCGCGACCCACGTCGCGCGCGGCACTTTTGCGTCGATAGCTGATCACGGTGGCGGCGAGCGCGGCGCGTTCGCGTCCGTATTTGTTGAAGACGTACTGCAGCACCTCCTCGCGCCGTTCGTGCTCGAAGTCGACATCGATATCCGGCGGTTCATCGCGTTCGATCGAAATGAACCGCTCGAAGAGCGTGGAGATCTGCGCTGGATTGACCTCGGTGATACCCAGGCAGAAGCAGACCACGGAGTTCGCCGCCGAGCCACGGCCCTGGCAGAGGATCTCGCGCGAGCGGGCGAACCGCACGATGTCCTGCACGGTGAGGAAGAAAGCCTCGTACTGCATCTGGCCGACCAGCGTCAGCTCTTTCTCGATGCGCTCGACCAGGTGGACGGGAATGCCTTCGGGCCAGCGCGTGGCGGCGCCGGCATAGGTGAGCTGGCGCAGGTAGGCCGGCGCATCCATGCCTTCGGGCACCAGTTCGCGCGGGTAGACGTAGTTGATGCCGCGGATGTCGAAACCCGTGCAACGCGCGGCAACCACGAGCGTCTCGTCGATGAGGTCGCCAGGATAGATGCGTGCGATGGTTTCGCGCCGGCGCAGGTGACGTTCGCCGTTGGGAAATAGCGCATGACCCGCCTCGGCGACGGGATGGTTGAGCCGGATTGCCGTCATCACGTCCTGCAGGGCGCGACGACGGCGCAGGTGCATGTGGACATCTCCGGTAGCGACGCAAGGCAACACGTGGCGTGCGCCGAGCTCGCGCAGGGCGATCAGCTCGGCATCGTCGTGCTGGCCACGGTGCAGCTCGACGGCAAGCCATGCACGGTCGCTGAAATGCTTCGCCACCCAGCGTGCGCGCTCGTCGTGCAGCGCGGCGTCGTTGGCGTTCAGGGGCCCGGGAATCCATAGCAGGCAGAGACCTTCGGCGAGGGATTCGAAGTCGGCACGGTGCAACTCATAGTGACCCTTGGATGCGCGTCGGCGACCCAGGGTGATAAGGCGGCACAGTTCGGTATAGCCGGCCTGGTTCTCCACCAGCAGGACCAGCACGGTACCGTCCTCGAGGCGGAACTCGTTACCGACGATCAGGGGAAGGTCGCTCTCCAGCGAAGCCTCCAGCGCACGCACGATGCCGGAGAGTGAGCACTCGTCGGTGATGGCCAGTGCGCTGTAACCGATGTCCTTCGCACGCTCGAACAGTTCGCGTGCGTTGGAGGCGCCGCGCTGGAAACTGAAGTCACTCAGTGCATGCAGTTCGGCATAAGCGGGGGCGGGGGCATCCCCGTCATTGGCGGGAGGTGGCAGCTCGAAGGGAAGCATGGGAATTCAGGCGAACCAGCCGTGCAGCATCCAGCCGTCGAGCGTGCCGGGCGGCAGGTAGGCCCAGGCCTGCTGGCCCTGTGCCGTGCGTACGATGTAGTAATCGCGACGTGCATCCGCGCCATCCCACCAGCCGCTCTCGATGCGCTCGGGCCCGGCGAGGACAGCGACCGGCTCCGGCCGCATGGGCATCGGCCGGGGCAGCAACCAGAGTGGCCGGCGTCGACGCGGCAGGGAAACGACAGGACCGGGGGTGCCATAACGCATGGCGCGCTCGGGCCGGTGATCGGCGACCAGGGCGATCTGCCGCAATGCCGCGTCGCCCAGGCGTGCACGCAGGCGTTCGTCCAGTGTCGGCCAGTCCAGACCGTCACCCCGAACGGGTTCGAACAGGTCGCGCAAGGGTGGTCTGAAGACCGGCAATTCTTCCGCGACGAGTTCGATCGCCCGGGCCGGGGCCGGTAGCGTGGTTCGTTCGAGGCGTGTACGCGCCAGTTCGAAAAGGCGCTCGGCTTCGCGCTGAGGAGCCGCCATGGCAACCACGATGCGGGTGCTCTGGCCACGTGCGTGTTCGAGTGTCAGGGTGAAACGTTGCACGCCGCCGTCGCGTGCGGCAAGCAGGTTGGCCAGTTCGCGAGTCAGGCGGCGCAGCGGGAACAGCAAGGGCTGGCTACCGTCGAGCTCACCGTCGAATTCGATTTTCTGCAGGAAGTTTGCCGGCGGCTGCCAGGCGGGCAGCGCATGGGCCGACTGGCCACGGATGCGATCGAGCCAGGCCACGCCATCGCGGCCGATGCGTCGGGTCAATTCGGGGCGGGGCAGGCGGAAGATGTCTTCCAGGCGACGGAAGCCCATCGCCTGCAACGACTTCACCATGCTGGCAGACAGTCCGCTCCGGGCCAGTGGCAGCGCCGCAAGCATGCGCAGCACACCTTCGCGTTCGGGCAGCACCATGCCATCCGCACTCGCGGCGAAAATCCATGAGGCCGAAGCGAAGGGCGTGGCGGCCATGGTGTGCGGATGGCCTTGTTCAAGCAGCCCGCTACGCAGGCGCTCGGCAAGTACCGGCCATCCATCGAACAAGCGCAGGCTGGCGCCCACCTCCATCAGGATGGCCTGGGGTGGCGCCAGGCTGACATGGCCGCTGAACTGGTAACACCAGGCGGCAATGCCGGCGAGCAGCCGGGTTTCGGCGTCGCGGTCGCGTGGGCGTACATCGAGGGCCGGGCAGAGCGCCCGTGCGGCGGCGACGCTCTGCCCACGGCGGACGCCGAAGGCTGTGGCTTCTTCGTTGGCGGCGGCAATCAGGCGCTGGCGTGCGTGGCCGTCGAGGAGAGCGGAGGGGCCTGCCTCCGGTGTCGCGGCGAAGGCGGCGGAGAACGCCAGGCCGGGAAAACGGAGGCAGGCCCAAAGCATGGCTGCGGAAGAGGGGCGACGACGGAGCGTCCGTCACGACGGCGTGTTGAACGCGGCGTCATGACGGGATCCATCAGGCCCGCATGCGCAGCAGCGGAGCGGTGGTAGTCAGCAGACCGCGCGATTTGAGGACATCCACGTAGGTGGCCTCGTCGCTGTTGCTGACCTTGAGGCGGAGCGCGGCCGGGCTGTTCTGAGCGGCATGTGTGGACGGGCGGAAAATCATCGCGCAGGCGTCACCGGTTTCGGCGGCCAACTGCAGGCGACGCAGGCTGCGGTAATCGATGTCGGGCAACCAGCCCACCACGGCGCCGCAACAACCCGATCGCAGGCACTGTTCCATGCTCCATGCGGCCTCGGTGCTTCCTGCATGGATTTCATGCAGGAAGCGCAGGTCGACACCGGCCGCGGCCAGCGCGGGGGCATAGGGAAGATAAGGCGGCGCGACGAAGATTACCCGGCGGTGCTCCTGGGTCAGCGCGGCCAGTGCAGGCATGACCAGGTCCAGTTCGCCCAGGCCGTCGTGTTCGAACAGGATTTCGCTGAGGGCGCCCTGCGGCCAGCCGCCGCCGGGCAGTTTCGCGTCGAGCGAAGTCCAGCCGGTGGACAGCGCGCGTACGCGCGGCTGACGGTCGGCGGAACGCCGCCAGATACCGGGATGGTCGAGCACCTGAGCGAGATTCGGAGAGGCGATGGCGTTCATGGTCAGGTCCTGCGGATGATGCCGACGTAACGCCCTTCGATGGCGAACGCGTGGCGACGGGGGTCGACTTCGATCGGCTCGAAGTCGGGATTTTCAGGCAGCAACAGGACACGGTTGCGGTCGTGCTTGAGGCGTTTCACGGTGACTTCGTCGTCGAGACGGGCGACTACGATCTGGCCGTCGGTGGCGACGGCCGTCTTGTGTACGGCAAGCAGGTCGCCATCGAGGATGCCGGCATCGCGCATGCTCAGGCCGACGACACGCAGGAGGTAGTCGGCGCGCGGGCGGAACAGCGCGGGATCGACTTCCAGTTGCGATTCGACGTTTTCCTCGGCGAGGATGGGCGAGCCGGCGGCGACCCGGCCGATCAGCGGTAGCTCGTTGGCAGTCTGACCCCGGAAGCTCGAGGCCAGGCCGCCCGGCAGGCGCAGGCCGCGGTGCTGCGGGGAGCGCTCCAGCACGCCCTTGCGGACCAGGGACTCGACGCAGGCCTGTGCAGAGCTGTGGCTGGAAAAGCCCAGGGCATCGGCGATCTCGCGCAGCGTCGGTGGCAGCCCCTGTGTCTGCAGGTATTCCTGAAGGAAGGAAAGGGTCTTTTGCTGACGCTCGGTAAGGGTAGGTGTCGACATGCGTACATTTGTACACATGCCGGAGGACTCATGCAAGGGGGAAGGTGTTTACGGGATGTCTCAAGGGTGGGCCGGCGCCTGTCATTCCGGATTTCTCCTACACGACTGCGAGGGCGAAGGCGTCTGGAGGCTGCTTACGGAAGAGTCAAAGATGACAAATCCCCCGGATAAGCCGCCTTAGCGGCCTGGTGAACTGCCATGAGCGCTGCCCCCGTCTCCAGCGAGACACCCCCGTCGCCTTCAACGGGCTGCGCGCAGCTTGCTTGCTCCACAACGCTCCCGCAGGATACCGCCATGGAACATAGACTTACCCGCCTGGAAGCGACTACCCAGCATATTCAGGATGATCTTCGCGGTCTTCGTACCGAGGTGAGCGACTTCAAAGGCGAGATGCGCGAGTTCAAAGGCGAGATGCGCGAGTTCAAAGGCGAGATGCGCGCGTTTAAAAGCGAGATGGTCGAGTTCAAAGGCGAGATGCGCGCGTTTAAAAGCGAGATGGTCGAGTTCAAAAGTGAGATGCGCGACTTCCAGAAAGAAGTTCGGTCCGAGTTCCGTGATGTCCGCCATCAGGCACGTACGGATTTCCGCCTTTTATTCGGCGCACTGATCGGCGTTGCCTTGGGTATGGCTACCCTGATGGCCAAGGGTTTTCATTGGATTTGATTTAACCGTTGCACGTTTGTGCACGTTTACGTACATTGATGCGTATTCCCTGTCCCCGGAAGCCGCATGAATCCCGTACGCGCTACACGTTTGATCTTTCTACTCTCCGGAATAGGCATGGCCAGTTGGGCACCGATGGTGCCCTACGCCAAAGCCCGTCTGGCCCTCGACGACGCCACTCTGGGTCTCGTGCTCCTGTGCATGGGCTTTGGCGCCGTGATCGCGATGCCCCTTGCAGGATTCCTGAGTCATCGCTTCGGCCATCGGGACGTGATCGGCGTGAGCGGTCTGCTGGTCTGCCTGGCGTTGCCCTTGCTGACCCTGGCGCCGAATGTCTGGTGGCTGGGTGCGGCCCTGCTGTTCTTCGGCGGTTCGCTCGGTGTGGTCGACGTAGCGATGAATGCGCACGCAGTGGATGTCGAGAAACAGCAGGGCAGGCCGATGATGTCGGGCTTCCACGGTCTGTTCAGCGTCGGCGGTCTCGCCGGCTCCGCGGGTATGGCGGCCCTGCTGCATGTCGGCTCGCCCCTGACCGGTAGCGCGATTGCGGTATCGATCCTGTTGCTGGTCATCGTCACCACGCAGTGGCGGCACTTCCTCGTCCGTCACGACGACGGCTCCGGTGAACCGCATGCACGTTTTCGTCTGCCTGGCGGTGCCGTGTTCCTTCTCGGCTTCCTCTGCATGGTGGTGTTCCTTGCCGAGGGCGCCATGCTTGACTGGAGCGCGGTGTTCCTTCGCTTCTCGCGCGGCTTCGATCCGTCCGTGGCCGGACTGGGCTACGCGGCGTTCTCGGTGGCGATGGCGGTGGGGCGCCTCCTCGGCGACCGCATCACTGCCGCGCTGGGCCCGGTCAACATCGTTCGCATCGGTAGCCTGATTGCCGCCGCCGGCTTCTTTCTTGCCACGGCGCTGCCGTGGGGACCGGTTGCCCTGCTTGGCTTCGCACTGGTCGGTATCGGCGCCTCGAACATCGTACCCGTGCTGTTCAGTGCCGCCGGCCGGCAGATCCGTACGTCGCCCGGTATCGCCATCGCTACTGTGACCTCGCTGGGTTACGCCGGCATGCTCGCCGGGCCAGCCGTCATTGGTTTCGTCGCCAAGGCCAGCACGCTGTCGATCGCCCTGGGTGGCGTCGCGTGCCTGCTCGTCGTGGTATCCCTTTGCGCGTCCATTGCGCGCCGCTGATCAAGGAGCCTTCCATGCATTCGAAACGCAATGTGGTTATCTTCGATTTCGGTGGCGTGCTCGTCGACTGGAATCCGCGCTATCTCTACCGGAAGTTGTTTGGCGACGATGAAGCCGGCATGGAGCGTTTCCTCGCCGAAGTGACCACCCCTGAGTGGAACCTGCAGCAGGATGCAGGCCGTCCGTGGGATGAAGCCGTTCGCTTGCTGACCGCGGAGCACCCCACCCAGGCGGACCTGATCGCGGCCTACCAGCATCGTTGGGAAGAGACCCTGGGCGGTCCCATCGACGATAGCCTGCATATCCTGCGTGAGCTCAAGGACGCAGGCCATCCCTTGTACGGCCTGACTAACTGGTCGCACGAGACTTTTCCGATCGCACGCCAGCGATATGCCTTCTTCGACTGCTTCGACGGCATCGTGGTATCGGGGGAGGAGGGCATGATCAAGCCCAATCCGAAGCTCTACGAAACCCTGCTCGAGCGCTACGACATCGACCCGACCTGTGCCGTCTTCATCGACGACAACAAAATCAACGTGGAGGCTGCGGAGGCCCTTGGTATCCACGGCATCCATTTCCATACCCCGGCCCAGTTGCGTGCCGAACTGATCGAGCTCGGGTTCCTGCCGAAATGAACGCTCCGGATACCACGCTGCCGCGCGAGCGACAGCAACTGATCCTCGAGCGCCTGCAGCGCGATGGCAAGGTCATCGCGGCAGATCTCGCCCAGGAGTTCCGTGTATCGGAAGACTCGATCCGGCGTGACCTTCGCGACCTCGCCGCGCAGGGGTTGTGCCGCCGTGTCTACGGAGGTGCGTTGCTCGCCGTGAACATACCGCCCCTGGGCGAGCGCCATGCCGAACGCACCGAGCTGAAGCGCGCGCTCGCGCGCACGGCGCTGGAGTTGATCGGTGCGGGCCAGATTCTTTTCATCGATGCCGGATCCACCAACACGGTGCTGGCGAAAATGCTGCCCGACCACAGCGACCTCACCGTGGTGACCAATGCGCCCGACGTCGCCCTCGCGGTGTTGGGGCGGCCGGGTTTCGATGTGATCATGCTCGGCGGCAAGCTGGATCCCGCCATTGGTGGCGCCATCGGTTCGCGCACCGTGCGCCAGGCCCAGGACATTCGCGCGGACCTTTGCTTTCCGGGCGTTTGCGCGATCGATTCACAGCGTGGGCTATGGACCTACGACGAGGAAGAGACCGTATTCAAGCAGGCGATCATCGAGGCCAGCGGCGAGACGGTTGCCATCGCGACGCCTGACAAGCTGGTGGCGTCGGCGACACATCACACGGTGCCGATTTCGGGTATCTCGCATCTGGTGGTTGCGGCGGATACGGATGCGGTCGTGGTGGCGCGATATCGCGCCGCGGGTGTGACCGTGCACATGTGATGCCTGGTGGCTCTGTGTGGGAGCCGCTTCAGCGGCGATGGGTGTTGCCGCGAGCCCCATTCGCCGCTGAAGCGGCTCCCACATTACTCAGCCGGCCTTTTTCTTCGCCAGTCGCAGCCATGTATCGACGACGGTATCCGGATTCAGCGATACCGATTCGATGCCCTGTTCCATCAGCCACTCGGCAAGATCCGGGTGGTCGGACGGGCCCTGGCCGCAGATGCCGATGTACTTGCCCTTGGCGCGAGCGGTGCTGATAGCCATCGAGAGCAGCTTTTTCACCGCCGGGTCGCGCTCGTCGAACAGGTTGGCGACGATGCTTGAATCGCGATCCAGACCGAGGGTTAGCTGGGTGAGGTCGTTCGATCCGATCGAGAAGCCATCGAAGATATCGAGGAACTCGTCGGCCATCAGGGCGTTGGAGGGGACCTCGCACATCATGATGACCTTCAGGTCGTTCTCGCCCTGCACGAGGCCGTTCTTGCGCAGCACCTCGATCACCTTGCGGCCTTCGTCCAGCGTGCGCACGAAGGGAATCATGATCCACACGTTGGTCATGCCCATCGTTTCGCGCACGTACTTGGCGGCCTTGCATTCGAGTGCGAACGAGTCGGCGAAGCCCGGATCGACGTACCGGCTGGCGCCGCGATAACCGATCATCGGGTTCTCTTCGTGCGGCTCGTAGCGCGAGCCACCGAGCAGGCCCGCATACTCGTTCGACTTGAAGTCGGACAGGCGCACGATCACCGGCTTCGGGTACACCGAGGCGGCGATGGTGGAGATGCCTTCGGCGAGACGATCCACGTAGAACGACACCGGGTCCTTGTAGCCGGAAATGCGCGCATCGATGCGGGCCTTGGTTTCCGGGTCCTGCTTGTCGTATTCCAGCAGGGCCTTCGGATGCACGCCGATGTGGCTGGCGATGATCATTTCCAGGCGAGCCAGGCCGATGCCGGCGTTGGGCAGCATGCCGAAATCGAACGCGCGCTCCGGGTTGGCCACGTTCATCATGATCTTCAACGGCGCCTCGGGCATGGCGCCCAGGTCGGCGGTGATGCGGTCGAACCTGAGCAGGCCTTCGTAGATCGTGCCGGTATCGCCTTCGGCGCAGGACACGGTCACTTCGGCACCGTCGGGAATGGTTTCCAGGGCATTACCGCAACCCACTACCGCCGGTACGCCGAGCTCGCGGGCGATGATCGCCGCGTGGCAGGTACGGCCGCCGCGGTTGGTGACGATGGCAGCAGCGCGCTTCATCACCGGCTCCCAGTCGGGATCGGTCATATCGGCCACGAGGACGTCGCCCGGCTGTACCTTGCTCATGTCGGCCAGCGAGCGAATGACACGCGCCTTGCCCGAGCCGATCTTCTGGCCGATGGCGCGGCCTTCGGTGAGCACCTTGCCCTTCTCGTTGAGCTGGAAGCGCTCGAGCGTGGTCGTCGTGGCACGTGACTTCACCGTCTCCGGGCGCGCCTGGACGATATACAGCTTGCCGGTGTTGCCGTCCTTCGCCCACTCGATATCCATCGGGCGGCCGTAATGCTTCTCGATGATCAAGGCCTGGCGCGACAGTTCTTCGACGTCGGCGTCGACGATGCAGAAGCGGTGACGCAGGTCGACCGGGGTTTCCTCGATGCGTACGCGCTCGCCCGGCTGGTCGGAATACACCATGCGCTGCTGCTTGGCGCCAAGGCTGCGACGGAGCACGGCCGGCTTGCCTTCACGCAGGGTGGGCTTGAACACGTAGAACTCGTCCGGGTTCACGGCGCCCTGGACCACCATCTCGCCCAGGCCGTATGAGCCGGTGACGAAGACGACGTCGCGGAAACCGGATTCGGTGTCGAGGGTGAACAGCACGCCCGAAGCGCCGACGTCCGAACGGATCATCAGCTGCACGCCGGCGGAGAGGAAGACGTCCTCGTGCTTGAAGCCCTGGTGCACGCGATAGGCGATGGCGCGGTCGTTATAGAGCGAGGCGAAGACTTCCTTCACCTTGTGCAGCACGTCGTCGATGCCGACCACGTTGAGGAAGGTTTCCTGCTGGCCGGCGAATGAGGCATCGGGCAGGTCTTCCGCCGTGGCGGACGAGCGCACGGCCACGGCGATATCGTCGGCGCCGGCGTCCTTGCAGAGCTTGATGTAGGCGTCGCGGATCGCCTGTTCGAGGTCGGCGGGCAGGGCGGTGTCGACGATCCAGCCGCGGATCTCCTTGCCGCCGCGGACCAGTTCATCCACGTCGTCCACGTCGAGCGTGGCCAGGCGTTCCTGGATGCGTTTGGCGAGGCCGCTCTTTTCGAGATAGGTCTGGAAGGCGTCGGCCGTGGTGGCGAAGCCACCCGGAACGGACACGCCCAGTTTCGCCAGGTTGCCGATCATCTCGCCAAGGGAGGCATTCTTGCCGCCTACCTTGCCCAGATCGGTCATGCGCAGCGCGTCGAGCCAAAGTACCAGGTCGCTCAAAGGAAAGTCCTCACATCGGTTCGTCGGTATTGCGGCGGGCCGCGCTAGAAAATCCGCGCATTGTGGTGGCCCTGTCACCATGGAAACAAGGCGCGATGCACAAACGTTCAGGGATCATGCGGGGTTGCTTGTTATGGCGGCGTCTTGCGCTAAGGTTTGCCCATGGACCCACCGCTGGGAAAACCCCCGATGCGCCGTACCGTCTTCTTCATTTCCGACTCCACCGGCATCACCGCCGAAACCATCGGAAACAGCATGCTGGCCCAGTTCGAGGGGGTCCAGTTCGACACCCACCGCCTGCCGTTCATCGACAACCCGCAGAAAGCCGAGGCGGCGTCCCTGCGCATCAAGACCAAGTACGCCCAGGACGGCCAGCGGCCGATCGTGGTCAATACCATGACATCCCGGGCCCTGTGCGACATCGTCGCCGGCAGCGGCGCGCTGATGCTGGACGTGTTCGCGCCGTTCATCGACCCCCTGGAGGCCGAACTGGGCACCAAGCAGTCCGGCGCGGTCAATCGCTCACACGGCCTGGTGGACTTCGAGCGCTACGAGGCGCGGATCAATGCGACCAATTACGCCCTGGCGCACGACGACGGCCTGGACGTGGACTACAACGAATCGGACCTTGTGCTGGTCGGTGTTTCCCGCTCCGGGAAGACCCCCACCTGCCTCTACATGGCCTTGCATTACGGGGTGTGTGCCGCCAACTATCCGCTCACGGACGACGACCTGGACAAGCTCGAGCTGCCAACCCGTCTCCGCCCCTATCGAAGCCGGCTGTTCGGCCTGACCATCGACCCGATCCGCCTTGCGCAGATCCGCGAGCAGCGACGCCCGGGCAGCCGATATGCGACCCTGAAACAGTGTCGCTGGGAGCTGGAGCAGGCCGACCGGCTCATGCGGCGGGAAAATATCCCGGTCCTCAACACCACGCATACGTCGATCGAGGAGATTTCAAGCAAGATCTTCGAGTACCTCGGCATCGAACGTCACATGTATTAGACAGCCCTACGGAGAACCTCGCCCGACATGACCGCCGTCATCGAACGCCCATCCGCTTTCCTCCCGGGACGCTTCGGCTTCCTGATGGGGCTTTATGCGGAGAACTACCACCGGCTGGCACGGCTGTTCGCGCCGCAGCGGCTGGCGCCGGGCCGTTACATCTCCGATGTGGACGACGGCCTGAAGGTGCGCCTGGACGTTCAGGAAAAGCACCCGTACACGCTGGAGCTCGAGCTCACCTACGACTTCGTCGACGAGACGACCGGACAGCCGTCCCCTTCGGCCCAGTTGCGCATGTATACCGACGCGCACGTGGCCGAAGCGATGCACTGCCACCCGGGACGCAAGCTTTGGCAGGTGCTGGGCCCTTTTCCGCCGGCCAATACCGTGCTCCAGCACCGCCTTCGCATGAACGGCTTTCTCAACCGCTGGCTGGAATTCCTGGCCGAGCAGGGCCATTCGATCGGCACGCTAGAGCGCCTCGAGGACACCAAGCCTGATTGATGTGAAAGCCGGCTATGCCGGCGATTGTAGGAGCCGATTCATCGGCGATCCCGCGGCAGCGGGCCAGATTGTGTAGGAGCCGATTCATCGGCGATCCCGCGGCAGCGGGCCAGTTTGAGGCAAGCGCCCATTCGCCGCTGAAGCGGCTCCCACAGAAAGCCAGTCCCAAGGCAGCCCAGATTCAAGGCAGCCCAGATTCAAGGCAGCCCAGGTTCAAGGCAGCCCAGATTCAAGGCAGCCCAGATTCAAGGCAGCCCAGGTTCAAGGCAGCCCAGATTCAAGGCAGCCCAGATTCAAGGCAGCCCAGGTTCAAGGCAGCCCAGATTCAAGGCAGCCCAGATTCAAGGCAGCCCAGGTTCAAGGCAGCCCAAATTCCGGGCAAAAAAAACCCGCCAACCGGCGGGATTCTTTTTGGAAGTAATGGCGGAGCGGACGGGACTCGAACCCGCGACCTCCGGCGTGACAGGCCAGCATTCTAACCGACTGAACTACCGCTCCACACTTACGTTCCAGCTTTCCAACTTTCCAACTTCTTCGTCCTTAACACTCTCTGGCGGACCAGAAAGTGGCGTCCCCACGGGGATTCGAACCCCGGTCGCCACCGTGAAAGGGTGATGTCCTAGGCCTCTAGACGATGGGGACGTCTTAGAAGTTGGTGGAGCCAGCCGGGATCGAACCGGCGACCTCCTGCATGCCATGCAGGCGCTCTCCCAGCTGAGCTATGGCCCCCTGCTGGAAGCCGCAAAGATTACGTCCGACCCGGTATTTCGTCAAGCATTCGTTACATTTTTTTTGAAATTAATTTCACGATTTCGAGAATGACGAACGCTGGCGCGCACTTGCGTGTTGGTGAATGGGCATGTTCCCGTGCACGCGCTAACCTGTCCCTTCGCACATACAAGGACCGGCATGCACGGCATCGTTTTCATCCAGGACCTGGCGACGGTGATGCTCGTTGCCGGCCTGACGACCGTGATCTTCCAGCGCCTGAGGCAGCCGGTGGTGCTCGGCTACATCATCGCGGGGCTTTTGATCGGTCCGCACACGCTGCCGGTGATCTTCATCCACGATGAAGAAACGATTCGTACCCTGTCCGAGCTGGGCATGATCCTGCTGCTGTTCGCGCTCGGTCTCGAGTTCAGCCTGAAGAAGCTGCGCGCGGTCGGTGGGGCGGCGCTGGTCGCCGCATTCGCCGAAATCGTGCTGATGGTGTGGATCGGCTACGAGATCGGCCGCTTCTTCGGTTGGTCCGCGATGGACGCGATGTTCCTCGGCGCGATGCTGTCGATCTCCTCGACCACCATCATCATGAAGGCCCTGGAGGATCTGGGTCTCAAGCGCGAGCGTTTCGCCCAGCTCATGTTCGGCATCCTCATCGTGGAGGATCTGCTCGCCATCGTCCTGATGGCCCTGCTCACGGGTATCGCCAGCACCGGTGGCGTGGAGGCCGGCCAGGCCTTCGCGGCCATCGGTCGCCTTGGCCTGTTCATGGCCGTGTCGCTGGTGGTGGGACTGCTGCTGGTGCCGCGTGTGGTCGACTACATCGCGCGTGTCAGCCGCAACGACGTGCTGCTGATCGCCGTGCTGGGGATCTGCTTCGGCTTCTGCCTGCTGGTGACCGAAATGGGTTACAGCGTGGCGCTGGGGGCCTTCATGATCGGCGCTATCGTGGCGGAATCGGAGAGCGTGGCGCGCATCGAGCGGATCATCATGCCGGTACGCGACATGTTCAGCGCGATCTTCTTCGTTGCCATCGGCATGCTGATCGACCCCGCCTTGCTGGTGGAGTACGCATGGCCGATCACCATCGTGACGATCGCCGTGGTCGTGGGCAAAGTGATCACCTGCAGTTTCGGCAGTTTCGTGGCCGGCAACGATGGCCGCACGTCATTGCGCGTGGGCATGGGCCTGGCGCAGATCGGCGAATTCTCGTTCGTGATCGCTTCGCTTGGCCTCACGCTCAAAGTGACCAGCAACTTCCTGTATCCCGTGGCGGTGGCGGTATCGGCCATCACGACCTTCCTCACCCCTTACCTGATCCGCTCCTCCGACCCGCTGGCGAGCTTCCTGGGCCGTGCCCTGCCGACACGGGTCACCGGCGTATTCGGTGCCTATACCGAGTGGATGGGTAGCCTGGGCCTGCAAGGGCAGGGCGCCATCGTGATGAAGATGATCCGCCGGCTGGTCTGGCACGTCATCATCAACATGATGCTGGTGATCGCGGTCTTCATCGTCATGGCTTTCGCCTATCGGCGCGGCTTCCTCCAATTCGACGTCTTCAGCGACGACCCTACCGTGCGTCGCAGCCTGGTCTGGTCGCTCGCCGCGCTGCTGTCCCTGCCCATGGTGGTGGCGGCCTACCGTAAGGCGGGCGCGCTGGGGATGTTGCTGGCCGAACTGAGCATCCCGGATCGCTTCGGCAGTCGTACCTACCGGATCCGCGCCGTGCTGGGACGGATCATCCCGGTGGTCGCGATGCTGATCCTGGGCCTGCTTGTGGCGGCCCTCGCATCCACTATCCTGCCCCCGCGCGAGGTCGCCGGGGTGCTGATCCTGATCGGGATCGGCCTGACCTGGCTGCTCTGGCGCGTGCTGGTGCAGGTCCATGCCCGCCTTCAGGCGGCGCTGCGGGACACCCTGGAAAAACCGGGTCCGGGGCATGATGAGTGACCGGATCGTCATTCCCGTGAAAGGTTGCTGAACTTTTAGTGTGAAACCTTGTCTCTCGCCACGTCATTGCAAGCGAGGCGCGAACCACCGCACAATGGCGATTCAACCTCCACACGGAGGTGTACCGGCGGCGTCGCCGAATCTTTCCAAGAGAGGGAATACCGAATGAAGCAATTTTTGCGTCCCACGATGACGGCCGTCGCCCTGGCGGTTGCGCTGGGTACCGCCGCGGGCGCATCCGCCCAGGCAGCCAAGCCGGCTGCTGCTGGTGCGGGCACCGTTGACAAGCAGAAGGCCAGCTACGTCGTGGGTTGGGACCTTGCAAGCTCCCTGCCGCCGCTCGTCGCGAAGGAAGTGGATGCCGCTACGGTCGCCAAGGCCCTGCAGGCTGCCCTTTCTGGCCAGAAGCCGACCATGACCGAAGCTGAAGCCAAGTCCGTCCGCGAAGCCTTCGTGGCCCAGCTGAAGGTCAAGGCCGAAGCCGAGTACAACAAGGTTGCTGCCCAGAACAAGCAGGAAGGCGAAGCGTTCCTGGCCAAGAACAAGGCTGCCGCGGGCGTGAAGGTCACGGCGTCGGGCCTGCAGTACACGGTTGTCCAGGCTGGTACCGGCGCACGTCCGGGCCCGAACGACCAGGTCTCGATCAACTACACCGGCACCTTCGTGAACAATGAGAAGTTCGACGCATCGGCCGACCACCAGCCGGCCGGCCCGGCCAACATCCCGCTCCAGGCGGTCATCCCGGGCTTCCGTGAAGGCCTGCAGCTGATGCAGACCGGCGGCAAGTACAAGCTCTTCATCCCGTCGAACATCGCTTACGGCGCCAAGCCGGAAAACGGCTTCCCGCCGAACGCGACGATCATCTTCGACGTCGAGCTGCTCAAGACCGGTCCGGCTCCGGCTGGCCAGGGTCCTGGCGGTCCGGGCGCTGGCGCTCCGGGCGGCAAGTAAGCCTTAGCGTCTCCGGTAGAACGAAAGGGCGCGGAGCAATCCGCGCCCTTTTTCTTTGCCTGCGAGCCGGGCGGGACTACAATCGACCGTTACGGCAGGCCGGTCCCCGGTCCCTGGGAGCTTCATGAAAGTCACGATCTTCGGCACCGGCTACGTCGGTCTCGTCACCGGCACCTGCCTCGCCGAGATGGGTAACCATGTCGTTTGCGTGGACGTCGACGTGGCCAAGGTCGATCGCCTGAAGGCCGGTAACATTCCCATCTACGAGCCTGGCCTGACGCCGATGGTGGTCCGCAACCATGCGGATGGCCGGCTGGACTTCACCACTGATGCCGCCCCCGCGGTGGGTCACGGTGAGGTCGTTTTCATCGCCGTCGGCACGCCGCCGGACGAAGACGGCAGTGCGGACCTGAAGTACGTGCTCGCCGTGGCGAAAACCATCGGCGACAACATCGACCGCTATACCGTCGTGGTGAACAAGTCCACCGTGCCCGTCGGTACGGCCGACCGTGTGCGCGAGGCCGTGCAGGCACGTCTGCAGGCACGTGGCGTGGATCTGCCGTTCGATGTCGTTTCCAATCCTGAATTCCTCAAGGAAGGCGATGCGGTCGAAGACTGCATGCGTCCGGACCGGATCATCGTCGGTGCGTCGAGCCCGAAGGCGATCGGCGTGCTGCGCAAGCTGTACGCGCCGTTCAACCGCAATCACGACCGCATGGTCGTGATGGACGAACGCTCCGCCGAACTGACCAAGTACGCGGCCAACGCGATGCTCGCGACCAAGATCAGTTTCATGAACGAAATCGCGAATATCGCCGAGCACGTCGGCGCGGATGTGGAGCTCGTTCGCCAGGGCATCGGCGCGGATCCGCGCATCGGCTATCACTTCATTTATCCGGGCGCCGGCTACGGTGGCTCGTGTTTTCCGAAAGACGTGCAGGCGCTGGCGCGCACGGCGCATGCAGTCGGCTACGACGCGCGCCTGCTCGACGCCGTGGAAGCGGTGAACAACTCGCAGAAGTCGCGCCTGTTCGCGTTGCTTTCCCGTCACTTCCTTGGCCAGCTGAAGGGGCGCACCATCGCGCTCTGGGGCCTGGCTTTCAAGCCGAACACGGACGACATGCGCGAAGCCTCGAGCCGGCGCCTGATGGAGCAGCTGTGGGAAGCGGGTGCCAATGTCAGGGCATTCGATCCGGAGGCCGCGGACGAAACCCGTCGCATCTACGGCGAGCGCGATGACCTGCGACTGGTCGAGCGTCCGTACGACGCGATCGACGGCGCCGATGCGCTGATGATCGTCACCGAATGGAAGGCGTTCCGTGCCCCCGACTTCGCGCGGGTCAAATCGCTGCTGAAGAACGCGGTGATCTTCGATGGCCGCAATCTTTACGATCCAGCGGCGGTCGAGGAGACAGGCATTGCCTATTACGGCATCGGTCGTGGCCGCAGCCTGGCGGGTCGCCACGATGACTGACACAGACGAACGCATGATGGAGCTCGAGATGCGTCTCGCCTTCATCGACGACACGGTCAACGGGCTGTCATCGGCGGATACCGAGATATCCCGACGGCTTGACCGACTGGAGAGGGCGTTGCGCGATCTGCGTTCCGACCTCATGAACATGCGTGCGGGACTCGGCAGCGACACTGCCAATGAGCCCCCGCCGCCGCATTACTGAAAACACCGAACGAGCCTTACCGATCATGGCAGAGTCCCTGCGCGACCAGTTGTTGAAGAGCGGCCTCGTCAAGGAGATCCGCGAAGAGAAAAGGACCTCCGCACCGCCGCGGAAAGAGGGTGCCGATGGTGGCAAGGGCGCACGATCGTCCGCCGGCAGCGGCCAGCCCTACGCGGGCAACAGCCCACGCCAGGGCGCGAAACCACAGCAGGGTGGTCGGCCCCAGCAGCAGGGTGGCAAGCCGTCGCAAGGCGGTCGACCCCCGCAAGGCAACCGGCCCCAGGGTGGTGGCAGACCGCAGCAGGGCGGCAAGCCCGGTGCTGGCGGACAGCCGCGTCCGCCGCGCAAGGATGGCGAGATCGACCTCGCCAAGGCCTATGCGATCCGCGCACAGACCGATGCGACCGAGCGTCGCCGCCTCGAAGCCGAGGCGGCCGAGCTGGCGCGGCTGCGCAAGGAGAGAAAGCGCAAGGTGGAGGAGTTGTTGAAGGGCAAGGCCCTGAACCTCGCCGACGCCGACCAGGTTCGCCATTTTCCATACGGCGAGAAGATTCGTCGTGTCCATGTGGATGCCACCCAACTGGTCGCGATCAACGCGGGCGAGCTTGGCGTCGTGCAACAGGGCGGTCGCTATCTTGTCGTCGACAAGGCGGTGATCACGGAGCTGCAGGCCCTGGCGCCGGAGTTCATCGCGCTGCTCGTCGATCCGAACGCGGCGAGCGAGTCGGATGATGGCGTGCCTGACGATTTGATGTGGTGAGGCGTCGCCGCTGAAGCGGCGCCTACCAAGCCCTCGCAACCTGCTTGGTAGGAGCCGCTTCAGCGGCGATGCTCTTCGGTCAGGCTGGCGACAACGTCAGTTCCGGATTGTCCCAACCTTCCTTCTTCGCAAAGCGCGCACCGTGCTTCGCTTCCAGCTTCGCCAGTCGCTCGCGCACCGCGGCGACGCCTTCGGTGCGAACGTACTGGATCGGGCCGCCACGAAACGGGGCGAAGCCCGTGCCGAAGATGACGCCGGCGTCGAGCAGGTCGGCATCGTCGACCACGCCTTCGGCGAGGCAGGCGATCGCTTCGTTCACCATCGGCAGGATCATGCGGTCCTGGATGTCGGTCGGCGGCACATAGTCGGGGTCTACTTCGGGCTTATCCGGCTTGCCTTCCTTCCACACGTACAGGCCTTCGCCGTCTTTCTTGCCGCGCTTGTTCGCGGCGATCTTTTCTTCCAGGCCGTGCGGAACTTCCAGGCCGAGGAACGGCGCGAGCTCCTTGCCGACCGACGCGCACACATCGAGGCCGACCGTATCGGCCAGTTCGATCGGGCCCATCGGCATGCCGAATTTCTTTGCTTCGCGATCGAGCACGGGACCCGGCACGCCTTCGTTGTAGAGGCGCATCGCCTCCATCAGGTAGGGCATGAGAATGCGGTTGACCAGGAAGCCCGGCGTGCCCTTGACCGGCACCGGCAGCTTGCCGATGGCCTTGCAGAACGCAAGCGCGCGTTTCTCAATGGCAGGATCCAGGGCATCGTGGCGCACGACTTCCACCAGAGGCATCTGCGCCACCGGATTGAAGAAGTGCAGGCCGAGGAAGCGTTGCGGTGCTTTCAGGCCCTGGCGCAGTTCGTCGAGGGGAATCGAAGAAGTGTTGCTGGCAAGGATTTCGTCCGCCTGGAACTGCGGCTCGATCGTCGCGTATAACGCGTGCTTGGCTTGCGGATTCTCGAAAATCGCTTCGATGGCGAGGTCGGCCTCGGCAATACCCTTGCCATCGACGTCGGCGTTAAGTCGGCCCATGGCCGCGTCAACCTTGGCCGGTGCCTTGAGCTTCTTTTCGAACAATGTGCGGGCGCGCGTGATCGCGGGCTCGATGAAGCGCAGCTCGCGATCCTGCAGGGTCACGTCAAAACCTTTCAGCGCGGACCACGCGGCGATGTCGCCACCCATGGTGCCCGCACCGACGACGTGCACATGCTTGATGCCGTGGTCGGTACCGGCACCGAGTCCTTTCAGGCGTTCCTGCAGGAAGAAAATGCGAATGAGGTTGCGCGCAGTCGGCGTGGTGGCCAGTTTCGCCACGGACTTCGCTTCGAGCTTGAGCCGCTGCTGGATGCTGGAGCCGCCGCGGGCCCAGGTATCGATCAGTGCGAACGGAGCGGGGTAGTGCTCCTTGCGTACCTTGGCCGCGGTCTGCTTGCGGACCATGGGCGCGAGGATGGCGCGCGCCGGTAGCGTGTTGGTTGCCCAGGCCTTCGCACGCTGCGCGAACGGACGCTGGTGCGGACGTTTGATGAGGTGGCGTGCTTCGGCCAGCAGTTCGTCCGCACGAGCGAGTCTGTCGACCAGGCCGACGGCCTTGGCGCGCCGGGCATTGAACGGCTTGCCGGTGAGCATGGCGGGCAGGGCATCCAGCGCGCCGATCAGGTGCGGCAGGCGGGCGGTACCACCCCAGCCCGGATGGATGCCGAGCATCACCTCAGGCAGGCCGATCTTCGTTGCGTCGTCGTCCACGGCGATGCGCTGGCGACAGGCGAGGGCGAGTTCCGTGCCGCCGCCCATGCAGGCGCCATGGATCGCGGCCACCGTGGGGCAGGACAGCCTGGCGAGGTTCTCGAACACGCGCTGGCCGTTCTCGATGTTGGCGAGGACGGTGCCGGTCTGGGCATATTCGACGAACTCGCGGATATCGGCGCCCACGGCGAAGCCCGAAGGCTTGGCCGAGTGGATGACGACCCCTCGTGGATTTTCGATGGCCAGGCGCTCGACGATCGTATCGAGTTCGTCGAGCACCTCGCGCGACAGCGCGTTGGCGCTTGCGCCCTCGCGATCGAAAGTGAGCACGACGATGCCGTCGTCGCCCACGTTGGTCTTCCAGTGCTTGAATCGGAGTCCTTCGAACATGGCAGAGGTCGTACGCTGGCGAATGAGCGCATCACCATACCTTCCTGTCGGGCCGAATGCGAGATACCCCCGCGTATGGTGTGCCATCCCTAGCGTACGCCCCCGTATTGGGCCGATACTTCGCGCCACTGCCGCCGATGTGTCGCCCATGCCCGCCGACTCCCATGTAGGAACCGATGTTTTCGACCGCATTCTGTCTGCGTCGGGACCCTTGGTCGCTTTGCAGACCGGCGATACCAACCAGCTGATCGACCAGTTCCGCCTGGTCGCGCGGCGGACGGGGCAAGCGGTGTACCTGTGGCGCCATGCCGAGGGCCTGGCCAGCCTTCGCGATGCACAGATGCGCGTGCCGGGCTGTACTCGGTTGGGTGACGCCTTGCGCTATATCTCGCAGAGCCTGCATTTCGGCGTGTACCTGCTGGACATGCCGCCGGGGCCGCCGAGCGCCACCGACGGTGCACTTTTACGGCAACTGTCGCGGACTCAGACGGGCCATGTGCGCCGGGTGGTGCTGATCGGCGCCAGCCCCAGCCTGCTGGCAACCTTCGAGGACGATATCGTCCGGGTCGACGCCGACTGGCATGCCCGTTCCGCGGCGCCGCGCCTGCGCGACGGCCGGTGGATCGTTTGAGCGCGCGCATGTCCACGTCCGAGCCGACCGGTATCCTCATCTTCACGCCGCGCCGCGATGTGCGTCGCGCGGTGTTCGACGCACTCGACGCGGATGGCGACTTCGTTCTCCTTAGCGCGCGCGATGCCACGCAGCTGGAAACCCTGCTGGCCGATGCCCCGCCGCTGCATGTCGCCGTCATCGGTGCGGACGGTACGGCCGACATGGTCCAGGGCCTGCGTATCCTCCGTGGCTCGACCGCTTATTCACAGCTGCCCGTGGTTTATGTCGTTGGCGACGAGCCACCCGGCGTCGCCCCGGAAGACAGCGCCGACTGGCTGCGCGAAGGAGCTATCGCGGCGGAGCTTGCCCAGCGCGTACGCGCCGCGATGGGTAGCGACGCAGCGGTCGCCGCCAGTGAGCCGACCGGCCTGGATTATCGGTTCGCCTTCGACGCAGGCGCGGCCTGGGTGGTCGCATCCACGCCGGATGGCTGCGTCATCGAAAGCGGTGCCGCGATGAATCGACTGATGAAGGGCGACGGTCCCGTACAGGGCCGTCTGCTCGCCGACCTTTTCAAGATCGAAAGTGGCGCCATGTGGCCGGTGCCCGACAGCGACGGCGTGGCTTGCACCTTGCGGCGCCTCGACGGTGCGGATGTGTCCGGCGAGATCGATGTGCGTCACCTCACCGATCGCGGCGCCCATCGAATCGCCGTGGCCTTTCGCGACCTCCGTGCCGTTGACATGGCGGGGCGAGCGCTCTCGCTGCTCTCCGTGCTCGATGCCTGTCCCAGCGACGACGAAGGCATGGGCGAAGCGGCCGCGATGCTCGCCGATGCGCTCGAACTGGACGTGGTCGCCGTGTGGTCGGCACTGCCGGAAAGCGAGTTCGGGCCGGAGGTGCTCACGCGTATCTGGAACGGCCCGGGCCTGGTCGAATGGCCTGAAGCGAACGACCTTCCGCTCCTGAAGATCTGCCTGGGTGGTGAAACGCTTTCGCATCTTGGCGAGGGCAACGGTGCGCCCGCTGCGGATCCCCTGGTCGAAGCGCTGGGCCTGCGTTCGTACGCCTTCCTGCCACTGCTTGACGAGCGCCGCAATGTGCTCGGCGCGCTGCTGGCAGGGCGTCGCCGTCTGGCCAGTGACGCCCGGGTGCTCGAGCCTGCCTTGCGCGCGGCAGCCGCGCGTTTCGCTTCGGCGCTCGAGCTGCGACGGGCACGCGACCAGGGGCGCGCCCGTGGCCTGGTCGATGCGCTCACGAACCTGCCCAATCGACTTCTGTTCAACGACCGCCTGGACACCACGATCCGCGAGGCCGAGCGCACGGGCGAGTGCTTCGCCACGTTGCTCGTCGACCTCGATCGTTTCAAGGGCATCAACGACACGCTCGGGCATGCCGTGGGCGACCAGGTGCTGACCGCGGTGGCGAAGCGGTTGCGCGCCAGCGTGCGAGCGTCCGACACGGTCGCGCGTTACGCCGGTGACGAGTTCACGATGATCCTGCGTCACATCATCAAGCGCGACGACGTGCTGCGGATCGCCGAGAAAGTCGTGCAGGCGATGGAGATTCCACTCGGCCTCGACGACGGCTCGGAGCTACAGGCCACGGTATCGGTGGGTATTTCCTTCTTCCCCGACGATGCGACGGAGGGCGAACTGCTGCTCCGGCATGCCGACGAAGCGATGTACGGGGCGAAGAGCCTGGGCCGGAACAACTACCAGATATACGCCGCGAACCCGGATGCCTCGCAGCAACAGCATGTCGCGTTGAAGGCACGCCTGCGCCACGCGGTGAAGAACGACGAGCTGCGTGTCTTCTACCAGCCCCAGGTCAATGCCATCACCGAAGATATCGTCGGTATGGAAGCCCTGGTGCGCTGGGAGCATCCCGAGCTGGGCATGATCAGTCCGGCCTTCTTCATCCCGCTGGCCGAGGCCAGTGGCCTCATCGTGCCGATCGGTGAGTGGGTGCTGCGCACCGCCTGCGCGCAGGCGAAGGCTTGGGAAGACACCTACGGCCTGGGCCTGCGCCTGGGCGTAAACCTTTCCGCGGTGCAGCTCATGCAGCAGAACCTGGCCGAAGTGGTGACCAGTGCCTTGACCGACACCGGGCTCAATCCGGACAGCCTCGAGCTCGAAGTGACCGAGAGCATCAGCGTGAAGACCGTGCCGCACCTGGTCGAGACACTCGATGCGCTGAACGCGATGGGTTGCCACATCGCCATCGACGACTTCGGCACGGGCGCCGCTTCACTGGACTATCTGCGTCGCCTGCCGGCCGACCGGATCAAGATCGACCAGAGCTTCGTACGCAACATCGGCGTCGATCCGGACGATGAAGCCATTGTCCGCGCGACGATCGACATGGCCCACCGGCTCAAGCGCGGCGTGGTGGCCGAGGGCGTGGAGATCGAACAGCACCTGCACTTTCTCCGCGCCAACGGCTGCGACGAGCTGCAGGGCTACCTGTTCTGCCGCCCGCTACCCGTGGTCGCCTTCGACAAGCTGCTGGCCGAGCGCGAGCGGGTGATCACGGAAGGCAGGACGCCGGTCAGCGCCTGACCTGGCCGGGTCCAACTTGAGGTTCAGGCCGGTATGCGCATATTTTGACGGGATGACCTTTGGACCTGGCAGTGAACTTGCTCGGTCCAGGCTTGTCTCAGCTGCGCCCGCGACTGGCCCCGAATGATGTGAGGAGACGGCCCGGATGGGCGAAAACGAACTGGATCAAGCACTTGTCGAACGTGTGCAGCAAGGAGACCGCCGCGCGTTCGACCTGCTTGTGCGGAAATACCGGCACAAGGTCATCGCGTTGATCTCTCGCTACGTGCACGACTGGACCGAATGCGAGGACATTGCCCAGGAGGCGTTCGTGCGCGCATGGCGTGCGCTCGGCTCGTTCCGTGGGGAAAGCGCTTTCTACACGTGGCTCTACAAGATCGCCGTGAATACGGCGAAAAACCACCTGGTAGCCATGGGCCGCCGTCCGCCCACCGGCGATATCGACGTGGACGACGCGGTTTACGTGCCCGGCGCCACGCGTATGCACGACGGCGCGACGCCGGAACGCGAGCTGATGCGGGAACAGGTGGAACAAACGGTGTTTTCCACTGTCCAAGCGTTGCCTGAGGAACTTCGGGTCGCGATTACCCTGCGTGAGGTGGACGGCAAGAGTTATGACGAAATCGCCGCCATCATGAACTGTCCCATCGGTACCGTTCGCTCGCGTATCTTCAGGGCTCGTGAAGCCATCGACGAAAAACTGCGGCCGCTTCTTTCCGACCGCGAGGATCACAATCCATGAGTGAAGCCAATCGGGAAATTCTCTCCGCCGGCATGGACGGAGAGCTGTCACGGGAGGAAATCCGCTTCCTGTTGCGTCGTCTCGAGGCCGATCAGGGCCTGGCCGACGTCTGGTCGCGCTATCACGCGGGTCGCGATGGGTTGCGCCACGAGGCGATGCCGCCGGTATCCCATGATTTCGTCGACCGGGTCATGGCGGCGATCGAGGCCGAAGCCAACGTGTCGGCGGTCGCGGGCATCGCACCGCGTCGCCGCTGGTTGCACTGGTCCGCAGGCGGCGCTATTGCCGCCAGCGTGGCTGTCGCCGCCCTGATGCTCTCGCAGCCGGCGGGCAACCGCTCCGTAGCCTCACCCGAAATCGTTCGCCAGGCGGCGGTCTCCGGTGATGTCCAGGTGGCGGACGCTACGCCCGAACCCGCCGCCGCGCCGGTCGCGCCGCAGTGGCTCACCGGTAGCAACATGGCGTCCCAGTTCACCCAGAAGGCGGCGTTCGACAGTTCAAGCGAGGGCGGTGCGACCTACCTGCCGCGTTCGACGCCGTACCAGATCCACCGTGCCCGGGCCGCGGATGCCCCGGAAGGCAATGGCTACATGCTACTGACCCGTCCCGACGGCAGTCGTTATGTCCAGCCGGTTGCCGCGCCGCAGGCTCGCTGAGCCGCGGCGCCACTGTGGCGCGCCGAACGTCCCCGGCGCGCCCGCTCCCTTATTTGTAACCACTCGTGCGGTCGCCTCGACGCACGGGCAGCCGTGACTTTGACAAGGAGGAAAGAAGATGGGTTGGTTATATGCACGCGCCCTGCTGGGTGGCGCACTCGTATTGGGCACGGCCGGTGTACAGGCACAGAGCCTGCCGGATTTCACTGCTGTCGTGGAAAAGAACGCTCCCGCGGTCGTCCACGTCGAGGCGAAGACGACGGGGGCACACAAGAAAGCGAAAGGCGGTTCCGCCGATACGCAGGACGATCAGGAAGAACTGCTGCGCCGCTTCTTCGGTATGCCGGGCGCTCCCACCCAACCGCGAGAGCAGACTTCGCTGGGTTCGGGTTTCATTATTTCAGCCGATGGTTACATCCTCACCAACGATCATGTCGTCGATGATGCCGACGAGGTCAAGGTGCGCCTGCAGGATCGTCGCAGCTTCACTGCCAAGGTCGTTGGCAAGGATCCGCAGTACGACATCGCCTTGCTGAAAATCGATGCCGGTTCCTTGCCGGCTGTCAGCATCGGCGACTCGCGCAGCGTGAAGCGCGGCCAATGGGCCCTGGCGATCGGTTCACCGTTCGGCCTCGATGCCACCGTTACGCACGGCATCATCAGCGCAGTGGGCCGCAACCTCGGTAGCAGCGACCAGCCCTATACCTCCTTCATCCAGACCGACGTACCGATCAATCGTGGCAATTCCGGCGGTCCGTTGTTCAACCTGCAGGGTCAGGTGATCGGCGTGAACTCGCAGATCTACTCCACCTCCGGCGGCTATCAGGGACTTTCATTCTCCATTCCCATCGACGTGGCGATGAACGTCGTCGGGCAGATCAAGGAGAAAGGCTATGTCTCGCGCGGCATGCTCGGCGTCACGGTGCAGCCCGTGGACCCGTTCGTGAAGAACCTCGCGTTGGCGGACTCCAACGGCGCCCTTGTCGCGCAGGTCACCCCCGGTAGTGGTGCCGACAAGGCGGGCCTGAAGCAGGGCGATGTAATCCTTTCCTTCAATGGCACGCCGATCACCCAGGCACCGGACCTGCCGCCCCTGGTCGGCATCACCCGGCCTGGCTCGATCGCGAAGGTCGAGTTCCTTCGCGATCACAAGAAGCAGGCGGTCGAGGTCAAGGTCGGCGAACTGCCGCGGGACAAGGCAGCCCTCGCCTCGGCGGCGACGGGTGAAGGGGCGGGTGGTGGATCGGAGGCTGCACTGGGTCTCGCCGTGCAGGACATCGACGCGTCGACGCGGTCCGAGCTGGGCCTCAAGGCCGGCGAAGGCGTCGTGGTGAGCCGGGTTTCCGGGGCGGCCGCGTCCACCGCCGGACTTCAGGCGGGTGACGTCATCCTCATGGTCAACCAGAAGCGTGTTGGCAACGCCACGGCCTTCCGCGACGCGGCCAGGGGGATCAAGTCCGGGGATACCGCCATGCTCCTGGTCCGGCGCGACGACTCGACGCGATTCGTCGGGCTGACGGTCCCCAGCGATCGCTGAAGCACTTCCATGCGATAATGCTTGATTCGCGCTGGCCCTGAGGGCTGGCGCGCGTCGTTCGCGCCGCGAGCGATGGTGAACGTGACCACGGCGCTCCATGGAACTCATCCGCAACTTCTCCATCATTGCCCACATCGACCACGGCAAGTCGACTCTGGCCGACCGTATCATCCAGTTGTGCGGAGGTCTGACCGAGCGCGAAATGGAAGCGCAGGTCCTCGACAACAACCCGATCGAGCGCGAGCGCGGCATCACCATCAAGGCGCAGTCGGTCTCGCTGCCGTACACGGCGCGCGACGGTAAGACCTACCAGCTCAATTTCATCGATACCCCCGGGCATGTCGACTTCTCCTATGAAGTGAGCCGCTCGCTGTCCGCCTGCGAAGGCGCGCTGCTGGTGGTCGACGCCGCACAGGGCGTCGAGGCGCAATCGGTGGCCAACTGCTACACGGCCATCGAGCAGGGTCTGGAAGTCATTCCGGTCATCAACAAGATCGACCTGCCCACCGCGGATGTCGAAAAGGCCAAGGCCGAGATTGAAGCCGTGATCGGCCTGGACGCCACCGACGCGATCCCGGTCAGCGCCAAGACCGGCCAGAATGTGATCGAGGTGCTCGAGGCGATCATCCATCGCATTCCGGCGCCGAAGGCGGGCAACACTGACAGGCTTCAGGCGCTGATCATCGACTCCTGGTTCGACAACTACCTGGGCGTGGTGTCGCTGGTGCGCGTGATGCAGGGCGAGATCCGCCCGGGCGACAAGATCCTGGTCATGTCCACCGGCCGTACCCATCTGGTCGACGATGTCGGCGTGTTCACCCCCAAGCGCAAGAAGCTCGATCGTCTCGGTGCGGGCGAGGTGGGCTGGATCAACGCGTCGATCAAGGACGTCCATGGCGCCCCGGTGGGTGACACACTGACCCATTCAGGCAAGCCGGCGGCCGAGCCACTGGCCGGCTTCCAGGTCATGCAGCCGCGCGTGTTCGCCGGCCTGTTCCCCGTATCGGCCGACGATTACCCGGCCCTGCGCGAGGCGCTCGACAAGCTGCGCCTCAACGACGCGGCCATGTTCTTCGAGCCGGAAAGCTCCGAGGCGATGGGCTTCGGCTTCCGCTGTGGCTTCCTCGGCATGCTGCACATGGAGATCGTCCAGGAGCGCCTCGAGCGCGAATACGATCTCAACCTCATCACCACGGCTCCGACCGTGGTGTACGAGGTGGCCAAGACCGACGGCTCCGTGCTGCAGATGGACAACCCGGCAAAGCTTCCGCCGCCGCAGCAGATCGTGGAAATTCGCGAACCGATCATTGTTGCCACCATCCTCACCCCGGGTGATTACGTCGGCAACGTGATCAAGCTGTGCGAAGAGAAGCGCGGCGTGCAGCGTTCCATCCAGTACCTGGCTACCCAGGTGCAGGTGACCTACGAGCTGCCTCTGGCTGAAGTGGTGCTCGACTTCTTCGATCGCCTGAAGTCGGTATCCCGCGGCTATGCCTCGATGGATTACCACCTCGAACGGTTCGATCCGGGCCCGTTCGTTCGCGTCGATATCCTGATCAACGGCGATCGCGTGGACGCGCTGAGCCTGATCGTGCATCGTTCGCACGCGGACCGCCGCGGCCGGGAACTTGTCGATCGCATGAAGGATCTGATTCCTCGCCAGCAGTTCGACGTGGCCATCCAGGCCGCTGTCGGTGCGGCCGTGATCGCCCGCTCAACGGTAAAGGCGCTACGCAAGAACGTCCTGGCCAAGTGCTACGGCGGCGACGTTTCGCGAAAGAAAAAGCTGCTGGAGAAGCAGAAGGAAGGCAAGAAGCGCATGAAGCAGGTCGGCAGCGTGGAAATTCCCCAGGAAGCCTTCCTTGCCGTGCTGAGGCAGGACAACAAGTAAGCGAGATAGGGAAAGCCGGCGCCGGATGCGCCGGACCGGGCCGCAAGGCCCTTCGACACCACTGATGGAGATGGTATGGCGGCATTTGATTTTTCGGCGATTCTTCTCGGGCTGACCGTCCTGTTCGGTGTGGTCTGGCTGTTCGATCGCCTTTTCCTGTTCAAGGCGCGTCGCGCCCGCGCGGAAGCGTCGGGATCCGAACAGCCCGAGCCGTGGCCGGTCGACTGGGCCCGTTCGCTGTTCCCGGTGATCCTGGTCGTACTCCTGCTGCGCTCGTTCGTGGCCGAGCCGTTCCGCATTCCGTCGGGCTCGATGATGCCGACGCTGGACGTGGGCGACTTCATCCTGGTCAATAAGTTCGCTTACGGCCTGCGCATGCCAGCCTTCAACAACAAGCTGGTCGAAAACGGCGAGCCCCGCCGTGGCGACGTGATCGTTTTCCGTTTTCCGGGCTATGTCTGCCAGGACGAAAACGGCAAGACAGTGCGCAGCGGTGACATCACCTGCCAGGATCCCCACGCCGCGGTGCCCAGCGAAAACTGGATCAAGCGCGTCATCGGCCTGCCCGGTGACCGCATCGAGACCCGCGGCAGCGAGCTCTATATCAATGGCGAGCACGTGGGTGCCGAAGAAATCGGTCCGTTCAAGGGCAGCATGACCCGGCCCGAAGATCGCCTGCTGATGACCTTCGGCTCGAAGCTCTACACCGAGCACCTGGGCAGCATCAATCATACGATCGCGCTCACCCCGGCCTACAACATGCCGCAGGACATCCCGAACGCGGCGGTGCCGTCGGAAGTGCCCCAGGGCTGCTACATCGTCATGGGCGACAACCGGATGAACAGCACGGACAGTCGCTGGTGGGGCTGCATGCCCGAGGCCAATCTGGTCGGCAAGGCCTTCTTCGTCTGGCTCGCATGGCGCGGTTTCGACAATGGCGTGCTCGATTTTTCCAGGATGGGCAAGGTCATTCACTGACGGAACGGTGGCGCCCGTCACGCCGCAAGGCGTTGCGGGATGCCCCGGACAAGGTAATCTCCGCTTCGGGGCGCCTTGCGCGCCCCGTTGGCATTTACAGTCTTGAACAGGGGAGCCGCTTCGCGCGGCGGAGACGGAACATGAAATCCAGGCAGTCGGGTATTACCCTTATCGGGTTCGTCATCATGCTAGCCATTGTTGGCTTCTTCGCCTTCATGGCGATGAAGCTGGTGCCGTCGTACATCGAGTACATGGGCGTGGTCAAAGCGCTCAACCAGATGTCGACCGAGGGTGGTAACGAGGATATCGAGCAGGCCCGGCGCCAGCTCGCCTTCAAGATGAGTTTCCAGTACGTGGATGACTCGACGATCAAGCCGAAGGACATCACCATCCAGCGCACGGGTAACGCGAGTGTCCTGCGCGTTTCCTACGATAAAGTGATTCCGTTCATCTACAACATCGCCTTCCTGCTCCATTTCGAGAAGTCGGTGCCGCTCAAAAGTGCCGTTGGGCAATGAGGTTTCGTGGAATTTCCCTACCGCTTTCGTGATCCCGGTCTCGCGACCCTGGCCCTGACTCATCGCAGTGCCGGGAAGCCAAATAACGAGCGGATGGAATTCCTGGGCGACGCCTTGCTGGGTGCCCTTGTCGCCGAACTGTTGTTCGAAGCGCATCCCAATGCGAGCGAAGGCGAGCTCTCCCGCCTGCGCGCGCAGCTGGTCAATGGCCAGGCCCTGGCCGTCATCGGGCGTGAGCTCGAGCTTGGCGACGACCTGAAACTGGGCCCTGGCGAGCTCAAGAGCGGCGGTTACCGCCGCGAATCCATCCTGGCCGATGCCTTCGAGGCCCTGGTCGCCGCAGTGTACTTCGACGACGGCTATGACGCCTGCCGGCAGGTGGTGCGGCGGCTGTTCACGCCACGCGTGGCGGAGATCAAGCGATCCAGCAAGGATGCCAAGACGCGGCTGCAGGAATGGCTGCAGGGCAGGGGCCTTCCCCTTCCCATTTATGAATTAACCGACAGCTACGGCGAAGATCACGCCAAGATCTTCGACGTCAGCTGTACGATCGACGAACCGGACCCGATTCGCGTCGAAGGACGCGGGGGAAGCCGGCGCGCCGCCGAACAGGACGCTGCCGAAACGGTGTTGCGCCGCTTGCTGGAAAAGAAATCATGAACGACATCGACATCCCCGAAGAAAACGACGTCATCGTCGACGACGACTTCCGCTGCGGCTACGTGGCCCTGCTCGGTCGCCCCAACGTAGGCAAGTCCACCTTGCTCAACGCCATGATCGGCGTGCGCCTGAGCATCGTCAGCCATCGGCCGCAGACCACCCGACACCGTATTCTCGGTATTTCCACCAAGCCGTCCGGCCAGATTCTCTACGTCGATACCCCTGGCCTCCACCGGGGCGGCAAGCGCGCCATGAACCGCAGCCTCAATCGGGCAGCGCGCGCGGCCATTTCCGAGGTGAACCTGGCCGTGCAGGTGATCGAGGCCGGCCGCTGGACCGACGAAGACGCCGCCATGTACGCGGCGCTTGCCGAACAGCCGGACGTACCGAAGCTGCTGGCCATCAACAAGGTGGACCTGCAGAAAGACAAGACCATCATGCTGCCGTTCGTCGCCGACCTGATGCAGAAGCATCCGTTCGACGATGTCTATTACGTCAGCGCGCTGAAGTCCAAGGGCCTGGATGGCCTGGAAAAAGGCATCCTGAAGCGCCTTCCGGAGCAGCCGGCGGTCTACGCCGAGGATGAAATCACCGATCGTAGCGAACGCTTCCTCGCCTCGGAAATGGTCCGCGAGCAGCTCATGCTGCGCCTGAATCAGGAACTCCCGTACGCCACCACGGTTGAAATCGAGGCCTTCCAGGATCGTCCCGACGGCATTGCCGAAGTGCATGCGGTGATCTGGGTCGAGCGCGACGGCCAGAAGGCCATCGTGATCGGTGAGGGCGGTGCCCAGCTCAAGGCCATCGGTACGTCGGCGCGCAAGGCGATGGAAAGCATGTTCGAGCGCAAGGTGTTCCTCAAGCTCTGGGTCAAGGTTCGCGAAGGTTGGGCCGACGACGAGAACCTGCTCAAGCGTTTCGGTTACGAATAAGCCGCCAGGCGCGAGCCGAAATGCGCGTCGAACAACAGCCCGCCTTCATCCTGCATGCCCGGCCGTACCGGGAAACCTCGATGCTGGCCGAATGCCTCACCCGCGATCACGGCCGTATCGGCGTGGTCGCGCGAGGCGTCCGGCGAGAGGGCGCGCGGACGCAGCGCGCGCAGCTCGAGCCGTTCCAGCGGGTCGAACTCGACCTGTTGATGAAGGGAGAGCTGGCCACCTTGCGCAGTGCCGAGCCCTCGGGCGCCGTGTTGCGGTTGACCGGCGACGCCGGCCTGGCCGGGCTCTACCTCAATGAACTGGTCGTCCGGCTCACCGGTCGGCAGGACGCCAATCCCGAACTGTTTGCGTTCTACGACGCTACGCTACGGCGCATGGCCGCGGGCGAACCCCTGGCCTGGACACTGCGGCGATTCGAGCGCGACATGCTCGATGCCCTCGGCTATGGGCTCCAGCTCGACATCGACGCGATCGATGGCTCGCCGCTGGATCCCGCGCTGGTCTATTTCTACGATCCCGAGTCCGGCGTGATGCCAGGGCGTATGGGCGACCAGCGCGCTATTCGCGGTGCCGACCTGCTGGCCCTGGCGGCGGATACCCCGCCGGATACTGCCGGTCTCTCCTCGCTTCGTCGCATGATGCGCCAGGTGATCACCTTCCACCTTGGTGGCGGCGAGCTCAAGGCCTGGCGGGTCTTACGCTAAGGCGGCGAGTGTCAGTTCCAGTTCCGAGCGGAAGCGGTGCAGGGCGGCCGGCGATGCCCACCGTGTTTCCATCAGGTGGTTTTGCAGGGATTTCGCCTGGGCGGCCAATCGCATAGCACCGCAGAAGCCGCACGCAGAACGAAGCCGGTGCATGCGCTCGACGAGGGTCGCGGGGGCGTTCGCCAGGGAGTCCAGCTCCCGAATGAGCTCGGTGAGGTCGTCGCGAAACAGGCTTCGCAAGGCCTGCAGGACGGACGCATCGCCGGTCGCCTTCAGGGCCTCCTGGTCATCCAGTAGTGGAGCGTCGGTTTCGGCGTCCGGGGACGCACCGAGCGCATAGGCCAGCGAGGCGATCTGGCACGGTTTCTCAATGACGCAGGCGAAACCGGCGTCGGCGAGCGTTTGCCGCAGCGCGGCGGGTACTTCGGCGCTCGTGGCCATGGCCACCGCGTCACGCGACTCGGCGGCGGCATCGCCACGCAATGCGGCAAGGACGTCGATCGCTCCGCCCGACGGCATGCGGCAATCCAGCAACATGGCATCGAATCGCCGCGCGCGCGCCAGCGCGAGCGCTTGCGCGCCATCCTCGGCCAGCGTGACGACGAAGCCCATTGCGGCCAGGGCGCCACGGAGAAATTCGCGGGTGGAGGGGTCGTCATCGGCGACAAGAAGCTGGGAAAACAGGCGGTCCGGCATGCAACGTTCCGTGTCGTTCATCTGAGTTTGGCAGAATGGCCGAGCATGCTCGCCGTATCAACCCGCACGTTCTTCCTCGTCCTCGTCGCCTGCGCCTTATTCGCAGGGGCCGGAGGCGTTCGTGCGGAGGTGTCCGTTGGCGCCGATAGCCTTGCCTTGCCCGGCGTGGAGATGACCGGCATGCAGGCCGACATAAATTCAGCGCCGGACGGACAAGGATTGAAGCTCACCCTGTCAGCCGAGCGGGCTGACATACCTGCCATGGGCTGGCGAAAGCTGGGCATTGTCCTCGACGGCGCGCTGGATCGTGACGAGCTCGGGCGCTGGATCTTTGATGGCGCTCTCCGCTTGAAGGGTGCGCCTGGCGGCGCGCTCTCCAATGCACGGTTGCACATGGTCGCCGATGAATCGGCCAATACCCTCGAGCTGTCCGTGACGCAGGACAAGGCGAGCGCCAGGGTCGCCTTGCCGATCGACCAGACCACCCATGCTCAGATCACCCTCAAGGGCTTGCCGGCCGGATGGCTGAATGGCCTGCTGTCCACGATGTGGTCGGGGCGCACGACCACGGGTCGCGTCGATGCCGATCTCGCCCTGGACCTGCTCGACAACGGTGTGCAGGCCGGCGGCCAGTTCGCCCTCGATGGGGCAGGTTTCGATAGTCCGGGGGGCAAGCTAGCCGGTCAGAAATTGTCCGGAAGCGGGCGGCTGGGCATCGACAGCCACGCCGGAAGCACCTCGATCGACCTCGATGCCAGCCTGCGGGGCGGCGAAATACTGCTCGGCCCGCTCTACGCCGCTTTACCTGCACACGCTGTGCAGCTATCGCTGGGGGCGCGCTCGGACAAGGGCGTGCTGTCGATTCCGCGCCTGCGCCTTGCCGACCCGGATGCGTTGCAACTGGAGGGCGAACTGGCCTTCAACGCGAACGGCGACCTTGTGCAGCTCCAACTGGATCGCTTCAACGCTCGCCTCCCCGCCGCTTATGACCGCTACGGCAAGGGTTGGCTGCGCAGCCTGGGTATCGACGGTCTTGTCGGGTCGGGCGAAGTCAGCGGGCACGTTGCCCTGGATGCGAGCGGGCCGACGGCCTTCGCGTTACAGACCGGCGGGCTCGACCTGTCGTTTGCCCAGGGGCGGCTCGGCGTGACGGGCCTGCATGGGGCGGTGGACTGGAGCGCCACCGGCGATCGGCCGGCGACCAGGCTCGGCTGGCGTGCCCTTCAGGTCTACAGGATTCCCAATGGCGCCGCGGAAGGAAGTTGGCGCAGCCGCGGTGGCTCGCTGGCGCTGGAGAAACCTCTGGCCATTCCCGTGCTCGATGGCCAGCTCCGCGTACAAAGCCTCGCCTGGAAACCGGCGGCCGCCAGTGGTGAACGCCTGCAGACCTCGCTGGCGCTCACCCAGATCGACATGGCGGCGCTTTGCCGTGCGCTGGGCTGGCCCGAGTTCAAGGGAACCATCGGTGGCGCCGTTCCGTCGATGCGCTATGTCGACGACCGTGTGGAGATGGGGGGCGGCCTTTCACTCAACGTGTTCGACGGCTTTGTTGACATCACACGAATGACTGTGGCGCAACCCTTTGGCGAGGCTCCGGTTCTTACCGGCAACATCGCGCTACGCCAGCTCGACCTGGCACTGCTTACGTCGGTCTTCGATTTCGGCAGTATTACCGGGCGGCTCAACGGCGCGCTCGACGAACTGCGCCTGGTTGCCTGGAAGCCTGTGGCCTTCAAAGCCAGTTTCGTGGCAAACGATGGCGGCCGGATCAGCCAGAAGGCGGTCAATAACCTCACCGCTGTCGGGGGTGGCGGTCTCGCCGGTGGCCTGCAGGGCACGGTGCTGAAAATCTTCAAGACCTTCGGCTACAAGCGCATCGGCCTCACCTGCGCCCTCAAGGGCGACGTCTGCAGCATGGGCGGGCTGGGCAATGCGAAGGATGGCTACACTATCGTCGAAGGCAGCGGCTTGCCGCGCCTCACCGTGGTGGGTCACCAGCGTGAGGTGGACTGGCCGACCCTGGTCAGGCGCTTGCAGGCAGCCACGGAAGGTAGCGGGCCAGTGGTACGATAATCATTAGGAAGGGAGTTAACAATGATGCGTAAGACACTGATTGGAATCATGACATCCGTAGCCATCGCCTTGGTCGGGTGCGTCACCATCAACGTGTACTTCCCCGAAGCCGCGGCGCAGAAAGCGGCAGACCAGTTCATCGGCAATGTGCTCGATGACAGCGGCGTCGCGCGGCCAGCGCAGGGCTCCGATGCGGCCGAGCCGGCAAAACCGGCGCCCGGAAAGCAGCCCTCGGCATCGCTGCTCGATCTCGTGATTCCCGCCGCCCAAGCTGCAGACGCACCCGACATCCAGGTGCGCACGCCGGAAACCGATGCCATTCGCGCTCGCATGAAGTCGCGCTTCGGCGGTCAGCTCAAGGCGCTCTTCGATAGCGGCGCCGTGGGCTTCACGGCTAATGGCCAGGTGGCTGTCCGCGATGCTAATGCCCTGCCCCTGGACCAGCGCTCGCAGGCCAATGCCATCGTGGGCCAGGAGAACAGCGACCGTGACGCGCTCTATCGGGAAATCGCCCGGGCCAACGGACACCCGGAATGGGAGGCGCAGATCCGCAAGACATTCGCCGAGGGCTGGGTCCAGCGCTCGCCGCAGGGCTGGTATTATCAGGATGCCTCCGGCGCCTGGAAGCGCAAGTAGGCTTTCCGCCAGGTCCTCCCAGCCAGCCCGGAGCTTCGCCGTCCGGGCTTTACGTTTTGAGCGCATGACCGAATTCGAAGCCACCATCACCACCGACCTCAGCCACGACGGCCGTGGTGTCGCCCGCATCGACAACAAGGCCACCTTCGTCGCCGGCGCCCTGCCGGGCGAGCGCGTGGTGATCAGGTACCTCAAGCGTCACCGCAATTACGACGATGCCGAAATCGTCAGCGTGATCGACGCCTCGCCCGATCGCGTCGTGCCGAAGTGCCAGCACTTCGGCGAGTGCAGTGGCTGCTCGCTGCAACACATGGAGCCCGCCGCGCAAATCGCCGCCAAGCAGCGCGTGCTGGCCGATAATTTCGAACGAATCGGCAAGGTCACGCCGGCGTCCTGGTTGCCGCCGCTGTTTGACCAACCATGGGCGTATCGACGCAAGGGCCGGTTCTCCGTGCGCTACGTGGCGAAGAAAGAGCGCGTGCTGGTCGGTTTTCGCGAGGAATCCAACACCCGCCTCGTCGCCGACATCGAGCGCTGCGAGGTCATCCATCCCGCCCTCGGCCCGAAGGTCGGCCTGCTGGCCAACCTGGTCAGCAGCATGGACGCGGCACGCGATATTCCGCAGATCGAGTTCGCCGCAGGCGACGACACCGTTGCCCTGGTCTTCCGCCATCTTTCGGCGTTGTCCAGCCGTGACCAGGAGTCCCTGGTCGCATTCGGTCGCGAGCACGGTTTCGCCATATACCTTCAGCCCGGTAACCAGAGCAGCGTGCATCCGATCTGGCCCGAGGCACCGCGATTGACCTTCGCCATTCCCGCCGACGATGTAGAGCTTGAGTTCCTGCCGCTGGACTTCGTCCAGGTCAACGCAGGGATGAACCAGCGCATGCTTGCGCGGACGATGGAGCTGCTCGACCTGCAGCCGACCGACCGCGTGCTCGATCTGTTCTGTGGGCTGGGCAACTTCACCCTGCCTATCGCGCGTCATGCGGCCGAAGTCGTCGGCGTGGAAGGCGAACACGGCCTGGTTGAGCGCGCCGCCGCCAACGCGGCGCGCAATGGCCTGGCCAATGCCTCGTTCCGCGTGGCCAACCTCTTCGAGGACCAGCGCTCAGCGCCCTGGGCCGCCCAGGCCTGGGACAAGATCCTGCTGGATCCGCCACGTGCCGGCGCGGACAAGGTGCTCGAGTACCTGCCGCGCAAGGGAACGCATCGGATCGTCTACGTGTCCTGTCATCCAGGCTCGCTGGCTCGCGACGCCGGTATCCTCGTCCAGAAGCACGGCTTCAAACTGGTGTCGGCGGGGGTGATGGACATGTTCCCGCACACCGCGCACGTGGAATCCATCGCGCTGTTCGAGCGCGCCTGAGCGGACGGGAGACCCATGGGTATCGAGATCGAACGCAAGTTCCTGCTCGCCGGCGACGACTGGCGCGCCATCGTGGTGCGCAGCGAGCGCATTGCCCAGGGCTATCTTTCCGGCTCGGCGGCGATCAAGGCGGGCGTGGTGAAGAGCTCGGTTCGCGTGCGGATTTCGGGTGAGCTCGCCTGGCTGAACATCAAGTCGGCCACCGTCGGCATTTCGCGCCAGGAGTTCGAATATCCCATTCCCGTAACCGACGCCGAACGCTTGTTGTCCGACCTCTCCGACGGCGTCCTGGAGAAAGTTCGTCACCATGTCATGCTCGACGGTACACACTTCGAAATCGACGAATTCCTCGGTGCGAACGCAGGGCTCATCGTCGCCGAAGTGGAGCTGCCAGATGTCGACGCAGCGTACCCGAGGCCGGGTTGGCTCGGCCTGGAGGTGAGCGAGCAGGTGCGCTATTTCAACGTCAATCTGATCGACCGGCCCTACGCACGCTGGTCGTCGGCCGAACGGGAAGGGAAGGAGGTCTCAGCATGCTGATCATCGGTCTGTCCGGCACCGAACTGGCTCCCCACGAGCACGGGCGCCTCACCGCGCATGGCGTCGAGGGCGTCATCCTCTTCTCGCGTAACTTCGCCTCGCGCGAACAGGTCACCGCCCTGATCGATGCGATTCGCGAGGTCGCTGGCGAGGACTTCCTCGTCTGCGTCGACCAGGAAGGTGGCCGGGTGCAGCGTTTTCGCGAAGGGTTTACCCGCCTGCCGCCGCTGGCCGCCATCGGCAAGCTTTACGACAGCGTTCCCTACGAGGCCATCCAGCGTGCCGAAGAGCACGCCTGGATCATGGCCAGCGAAATGCGCGCCGTCGGCGTCGATTTCAGCTTCGCGCCCGTGGCCGACCTGGAACGCGGCAGTGCCGCCATCGGCGATCGCGCCTTCCACGCGGATCCGGCCATCGCCGCCGAGCTGACCCAGGCTTACGTGCGCGGCATGCACCTGGGCGGCATGGCCGCCGTGCTCAAGCATTACCCCGGCCATGGCTCGGTCAAGGAAGACACCCACGAATCCGTGGCAGTGGATCCGCGTAGCAAGAACGACATCCTCACCACCGACCTGCTGCCCTTCGTCGCCGGCATCGAAGCGCGCGCCGAGGGCGTGATGGCCGCCCACGTGAAGTACACCGCCGTTGACGACCAGCCGGCGGGCTACTCGCACGTGTGGATCGAAGAGATCCTCCGCGGCGAACTCGGTTTTCGTGGCTGCGTGTTCGGCGACGACATCAGCATGGCTGCGGCCGGCAGCGTGGGCGGCATCGCCGCGCGTGTCGGCGCGAACCTCGATGCGGGCTGCGATCTCGTACTCGCCTGTTTTCCCGACGTCGTTCCCGAAGCGATCGCGGCGGTCAAGGACCGCCGCCCGTCGCTCGCCGAGCGGATTACCCCGTTGCGCGGGGCGATCGGCTCGACCTGGGAAGGACTCGTCGACAATCCCCAGCGCGATCGTTTCATCGCGCGCGTGACCGCTTTGGAGCCGTAACCCACCCATGACCGCCACCGCTTCGCTCGACTATGCGCTCGCGCACTCCGACGTCCTGTTCACCCGCGAACAGCTCGACACCGAAATCGCCCGCATGGGCCGCGAGATCGATACCGCGCTCAATGGCGAAACACCGGTCTTCCTTACCGTGATGCACGGTGCGCTGATCTTCGCCGGCCAGCTGGCCTTCGCCATCCGCACCGATCTCGAGTTCGACTACGCGCATGCCACGCGCTACCGCGGCGAAACCAGCGGCAGCGACCTGCACTGGCTGCGCCGTCCGCAAGTGCCGTTGAAGGAGCGCACCGTTGTTCTCGTCGACGACATCCTCGACGAAGGCCACACGTTGAAAGCCGTGCGCGATGCCTGCCTGGAGATGGGCGCGAAGCGCGTCCTCCTCGCCGTGCTCTGCACCAAGCTTCACGACCGCCGCGCGCACGGCATCGAGGCGGACTTCAATGGCGTCGACCTGCCTGACCGCTACGTGTTTGGTTACGGCATGGACTACCACGAGCAGGCTCGCAACCTGCCGGCCATTTACGCGCTGAAGGATTGAAGCCATGTCGATCGATCTGGCCGTCATCGGCGGCAGTGGGCTGTATCAGTTCGAAGGGCTGGAGAACGCCGAGCGGCACGCGGTGGAGACACCGTTCGGGCCGGCCTCGGGCGCCATCGTCACCGGCGCCTTTCGCGGCAAGCGCCTGGCTTTCCTGGCGCGTCATGGCGAGAGCCACACGGTGCCGCCGCACCGGGTGAACTACCGGGCCAATCTCTGGGCGCTGCATTCACTGGGTGCCCGTCGCGTAGTGGCGGTCAATGCGGTGGGCGGTATCCGTGACGACATGGGGCCGCGTGCCCTGGTGGTACCGGACCAGATCATCGACTACACGCACGGCCGCTACACCAGCTTCAACGATGTCGAAGGGGCGGAGGTGCGCCACATCGACTTCAGCGAGCCGTATACCGAAAGCCTGCGCCAGGCGATCCTGGCGGCTGCCCGCGCCGAAGGCTTGCCGATCATCGACGGTGGCTGCCATGGCATCACGCAAGGGCCGCGCCTGGAGACCCGGGCCGAGATAGCGCGGATGAAGCGCGATGGCTGCGATCTGGTCGGGATGACCGGCATGCCCGAAGCGGTGCTGGCGCGCGAACTGGACCTCGAATTCGCTTGCCTTGCGCTGGTAGCGAATTACGCCGCCGGCGCGGGCGACGAAGCGGAAATCAGCATCGAGGAAATCTTTGCGCACCTCGCGGCAGCGACGGCTAACGTGCCGCCGATCCTCGGCCGCTTGCTCGCCGGGGCCTGATCTTCGGCGATTGACCGGGAAAACGTCTTAGTTGCGCTTTGCCCGCAAACATGTCGATACTTCGCCTGCGCCGCGGGGGCAGGCACAGGGGATCCATGGGGAATGCCTCGCCATCGCAGGGGCGCGCTTCCAATCCATGTCCAGAGGTTTCCGCATGCGTTTCGGTACGGTCAAGTGGTTCAACGACGCCAAGGGTTTCGGTTTCATCGCGCCTGAGGACGGTGGGGAGGACGTGTTCGTCCACTTTTCTGCGATCAATTCCAAGGGCTTCCGCAGCCTGCAGGAAGGCCAGCGCGTACAATTCGAAGTCACCACGGGCCCGAAGGGCGCGCAGGCTTCGGGCGTCGAAATCGCGGCGTAACCGCCGCGACAGCGTTGCCATGAAATCCCCGTACGAGAGTGCGGGGATTTTTTATGGCACTCGCTCTGTGTAGGAGCCGCTTCAGCGGCGATAACCAGCTCGCCTCAACCCATCGCCAGCATAGCCGGCCCCCACACAAGGCTCAGGCTTCCGCCAGTCCATGCCTCTGTCTTTGGCGTGCCATGCTCAAGATCGCCACGCCCGTCGCGGCTACGCCCGACACCGCTCCGACGCCCAGCGCCCAGCGAGGGCCAAGATGGTCGGCGACCCAGCCCACGATCGGCGCGCCGATCGGTGTTCCACCCAGTGCGACGCCCACGCGTAAGGCCATGACGCGTCCTCGCATGGCCGGCGCAGTAGACAGCTGCATCAGTAGTCACGCAGGTGTCGACTTATCGCTGCCGTGGAAGCGTCCGAAGAGTCGCGCGCAGAGCAGGCCCATGAGCAGGATGCCCGAACCGAATGCCGTGGCGTCGCTGGTGAGCCTCCAGTCGAAGTCGCCGGCGCGGCGGACGAGCGCATACGCGACGACGAGGTTGAAGCAGCCCCAGAGAACATTGACGGTCGACGACGAAAGGCCTTTCCCGCGTGGTTTCGCAAACGGACTCTGGAATGCTCGCCCTGCCACGCCGGTGACAAAGTGGGGGACGGCGTTGGTAAAAAAGGCACCGCCGAAAAAATAGGACACGAGATCGAGCGATTGCATGCTTGTTTCCTGAAGGGACCGGTGACGGGATCAGAAGTCGGTAAGTCGCTGCAGCAACTTCACGGCGGAGGCGAGTTCGTTCTGCTCCGCGGGAGAAAGCTGCGTTTGCAGGGCATGGACGAGCCAGTCTTCCTTGGCGGCGCGGCTTGCCTTGAGGGTCTTGCGAAATGCCGGTGTCAGGTTGACGAGTGATTGCCGCCCGTCCGCAGGATCGGGTCTGCCGGCGACCGCCTTCATCGCTTCCAGCGCTGCGACCGTGACACGCATGGATTGTGGGCGAATGCCTTCGGCCCGGGCCAGCGCCGACACGGTTGTCGGTCCATCGCGATCCAGCCGCAGGAGCACCGACTTCTGCGAGGACGTGAAATCGCCGGCATGGGACTGCTCACGCAACCGCCGAACCAGTTTGCCGCCGGAGATGCGCAGTTCGGCGGCCAGCGAGGCCAGTGAGGGGGCGATGGGACTGTGGGGCGGCTTGACCATGTGCGGACGATAGCATGAATACAGAAAAACTGTACAGTTAAACTGTATATACAGATGTCCCTTACAGGCAGTCGCGTCCGACCGGTCGTCCGGCCTGTTACCGCGCCCACGAAGGCTGCCGAAAGGCCGGGCAGCGTCGTGCGCGTCAGGGAGCGAATGTGGACGCATGCCAAGTCGCGGTTCATCCCTTGTCGAATCCCTCGTTGCCATGTCGGTCTTCTCGATCGGTAGCGCGGCGACGGGAGCGTGGTTTATTCAGACCACGTTCGCGGATGCACGGGCATCCCGGTTGCTCGCCGCGACCGCGATCGCCGCCAGTCTTGAAGCGCGCATGCGTTCCAACGCCGTGGCTGTGGCCGACGGTGACTACACGGAGGCGTCGAGTGCGGCGGGGTGTGTTCGTTCTTGCGACGGCAAAGCACTGGCCGCCGATGACCTGCGACACTTTCGGGAAGTCCTTGCGGAAGGGGTTGGGCCGGCGGCGCAAGGCGCCGTGCGTTGCAAGTCGGCAAGCAGCTGCGTCATCCGCATCACCTGGAAGGGACTTGAGGTGTTGGAATGGGCCGTCGAGCTTTGAGAATCCAGGGTTTCAGTCTGGTCGAGCTGACCGTGGGGTTGTGCGTGGCTTCCATCATCGCCGCCCTGGCGGCGATGTCGCTGGCGGCGGCCGGCATCGCCGTGGGGCGGCACCTGATAACCAGTCGTTCCGAGGACAGGGCGTGGCTTGCGCTCGCCGCCATCGTGCGTGACCTGGAAGGTGCGACGCAGTGGGGCATGTGTACCGAGGCGCGAGATTGTCCACAGAAGAAAATATCGCTGGAGTACAACGTGCCTGTCTTGCTTGCGGACCAGATCGGTTGGTTGGTGGCGGGCGAATTGCGTCGTTGTGCCAGGGACTGTCAAGCGTTTGTGGACGGCGTGGAGTCGCTCGAGGTGACCGTAGACATTCCTGCTAGCGGCGGCCTCACTCATCGCCAACCGTTCATGCAACGGCATGGGAGCACCGTGCGTGCGTTGGAGGTGACGCTGGCGATGCGGGATGGTCGGCGATTCAGCCGCGCGGTATCGCACGGGAAAATCAAGTGACAAGCCATCCTCGCCACTCACGCCGCGGGTCGATCCTGATCCTCGTGCTTGCCGTCCTGGCGATGCTGACGATTCTTGGCGGCACCTTGTCCAGGTCCGTCTACACCCGATCACTCTCGGCGCAGGCGTCGCTCAAGGCGCAGGGGGAGGCGAAGGCCAGGGCATCGGCAGCGCGCATGCGACATGCGATGCCGGAAACCGAGTCGCGTGGTGGCAGGGCACGTACGCCGCGTGCGAACATCGCCGACGGCGCAAACGGCGCGCCGTCGATCAAGGGTATCCATGGACCGCAGACGATTCCTGCAGGGGGCGACGATCGCTTCCGGCGTGGCGCTGACCGTTAAAGGCTTTGCCAAGGGCGAACCGCCGACGGCCTCGGGCGGGACGGTTCCGCGGGTATGCTCCACCTGGGATTTCGGTGTTGCCGCCAACCAGGCTGCCTGGAAGGTGCTCGCCGGTGGTGGTCGTGCGCTGGACGCGGTGGAGCAGGGCGCCCGCGTTCCTGAGGCGGATCTGCGCAACCACAGCGTGGGCCGTGCCGGTTATCCGGATCGCGACGGCAAGGTCACGCTGGACGCCAGCATCATGGATGAGCACGGCAACTGCGGTGCGGTAGCCGCGATGGAGCACATCGCCCACCCGATTTCCGTGGCGCGCCGGGTCATGGAGCGCACGCCGCACGTCCTGCTCGTTGGCGACGGCGCCACCCAGTTCGCGATCGAACAGGGTTTCCCGCGCGAGGAACTGTTGACTCCGGACTCGGACAAGGCCTGGCACGAATGGCTGAAGACGGCCAGGTACAAGCCGTCTGCGAACAGCGAAGTCCGGACTTATAATGCTGGTCCGGGCGGTACGCCGGGCGATGCAAGCAATCACGACACCATTGGCATGCTGGCTATTGACGCCAGGGGCAACCTCTCGGGCGCCTGCACCACGAGTGGCATGGCCTGGAAAATCCACGGCCGCGTCGGCGACAGCCCGATCATCGGGGCTGGCCTTTACGTGGACAACGAGATTGGTGGAGCGACATCCACCGGTGTCGGCGAGGAAGTGATCCGCAACGTAGGCAGCTTTCTCGTGGTCGAACTCATGCGCCAGGGGCGTTCGCCCGAAGACGCCTGCCGCGAAGCGGTCGAACGCATTCTGCGGCGCAAGCCCGACGCGAAGGATCTCCAGGTCGGCTTCCTCGCCATGGACAAGAAAGGCAACGTCGGCGCGTGGGCGATCCAATCGGGCTTCTCGTACGCTGTGTGCGATGCGAAGAAGCAGGACACCCTGATCCCCGGCAAGAGCACGTATTGACGATGGCACTGCTCGAAGTCGCCGCGAACTCGATTGCTTCCGCTTTCGCCGCGCAGGCGGGCGGCGCCGGTCGCGTGGAACTATGCGCGAGCCTGGACGAAGGCGGCGTGACACCGTCGCATGGCACGATCGCACTGGCGCGCGAAGGGTTGGATATTCCGCTCTACGTGCTGGTTCGACCGCGCTCGGGAAATTTTCTGTACGAGAACGCCGAGATCGAGGCGATGCTCGATGACATCGCACACTGTGCCGATCTCGGCTGCGACGGTGTGGTCGTCGGCGCACTCACCGCTGAGGGCGAAGTGGATGCCGAGGCCTGTCACTTGTTCCTGCAGGCGGCCGGTTCGATGGGCGTGACGTTTCATCGCGCATTCGATCTTGTAGCCGAGCGCGCCGCGGCGCTGGAGACGGTGATCGAGCTGGGCTTCGAGCGCGTGCTGACGTCAGGTGGCATGCACAGTGCCGTGGCAGGTGCTTCATCCATTGCACGTCTCGTAGCACAGGCGGGTGGACGGATCGTGGTTATGCCCGGTGCCGGGATCGAGCCCGACAACATCGCCGCCTTGCGAAACGTGACCCGCGCCCGTGAGTTCCATGCCTCGGCCAAGCGTCGCCTGCCGTCGGGGATGCGGCGCACACCTTCGGACGACCTCGGCATGGGTGGTGGTGAGATCCGTACCGATGAAGAGACGGTGCGTGCACTGGTGGCGGCGTTGAGCTGATTCCACGGATCGGTCTTACAGCCCAGACGTCGGCCGCGATGGAGGACTGATGTGGGCTGATTTCGCCGATGAATCGGCTCCCACATCATCTCAGGCGACGAACTGGAGCCTGGCCAGTTCGGCGTAGAGGCCGCCTTCCCGCAACAAGGCCTCGTGCGTGCCCTGGGCGATGATTTTGCCGCCTTCCATCACGACGATGCGGTCGGCGCGTTGCACGGTGGCCAGGCGATGGGCGATGACCAGCGTGGTGCGACCCTTCTCCAACCGCTCCAGGGCATGCTGGATGGCCGCTTCCGATTGTGCATCCAGTGCCGAGGTCGCCTCGTCGAGCAGGAGCAGCGGGGCATCGCGGAGAATGGCGCGTGCGATGGCGATACGCTGCTTCTGCCCGCCGGACAGACGCACGCCGCGTTCGCCGAGCATGGCTTCGTAGCCTTCCGGCAAGGCACTGATGAATCCGTCCGCTTCAGCGAGGCGCGCGGCTTCGCGGACCTCGTCGTCACTGGCGTCCTCGCGACCAAATCGGATGTTGTCCGCGGCGCTGCCGCCGAAGATGACGGTTTCCTGCGGCACCAGGGCGATTGCGCCACGTAGTTCGGGCAGGGCCAGTGCGCGCAGCTCGACGCCGTCGAAACGGATCGAACCGGACACCGGGTCGTGGAAGCGCAGCAGCAGGCTGAACACGGTGCTCTTGCCGGCACCCGAGGGGCCGACGAGGGCGACGGTTTCGCCGGGCGCTATCTCCAGATCGAAGCCGGTCAGCGCAGCCACGTCGGGTCGCGAGGGATAGCGGAACTCCACGTGGTCGAAGCGCAGCGCGCCGGTGACGGGTCGCGGCAAGGGATCGGGTGCTTCCGGTGTGGCGATGGTCGCCTTCTCGGCAAACAGTTCGCCGATGCGCTCCATGGCCCCGGCGGCCTGCAATACGTCGCCCCACACTTCCGACAGCCCGGCGACCGAGCCGGCGGCGAAGATCGCGTAAACGACGAACTGCGTCAGCACGCCGGGGGCGAGTTCGCCGGCGATCACATCTCGCGCACCGGCCCAGAGAACCAGGGTGATCGCGCCGAAGATCAGTACGATCACCGCAGCAGTCAGGAACGATCGCATGCCAATGCGGCGACGTGCCGTGGCCAGGGCAAGGGCGATGGCGTTCGCATAGCGACGGCTCTCGACCGGTTCACGCGCATAGGCCTTGACGGCCTGCGCCGCATTCAGCGTTTCATTGGCGACGGCGGCCGCATCGGCGAGGCGATCCTGGCTGTTGCGCGAGAGTTTCTGCACGCGACGACCGAAGACGAGGATCGGCAGCATCACCGCAGGAATGACCAGGGCGGTAAGGCCCGCAAGGCGTGGACTGGTCCAGGCCATGGCCGCGGCCGAGCCGAGCAGCATGACGGTGCTGCGCAACGCCACCGAGATGCCCGAGCCGACCAGGGTCTGCACCAGCTCGGTATCGGTGCCCAGGCGCGAGGTGAGCTCGCCGACACGCGTGTTCTCGTAGAAACCGACGTCGAGATTGATCACATGCCGGTAGAGCGAGGTACGTAGCGCCGCGAGGGACCGTTCGCCGAGTAGCGCGATAAAAAAGTACCGGGCCGCGGTCGCGATCGCGAGTACCACCGCCAGGCCGAACAGGGCGAGGAAGGTGCCATTGATGGTCGCGAGGCTCGCCGCCAGGAAGCCTTTGTCGATGATATGACGCAAGGCCACCGGCAGCAGCAGGGAGGCGCTGGACGAAATGCCGAGGAAGACCAGCCAGCCGATAGCCAGGCCCTTGTTGGGCTTCAGGAAGGGCCAGAGATTGCGCAGCGCACCGATATTCCGTGACTTTTCCCTGCGTTGCTCGGTCATGCGCGGCTCATTGCTATGGTCATTCGCCAACGAATGGGGTCGACCGGTTCAGTATTCAATCGAGTTGTACACGTCGCGTGAAGATGGTGGGGTGGCCGCTCAGCCACGGCACGATGTCCTGCAACAGATGCTGTGAGGGAAACACGCGGCCATAGCAGCCCCATCCGATAGCGATAGCGCCAACGACGAGCATAGCGAGCCGCCATATATTACGGCTCTGTGGCACCTTGCCCGATCGTGCCAGGCCGGCCAGGAACCAGGCCACCACGGCGGCGCCGAGGACCCCTCCCAGCCATACCTCCGACTGGCTATGCACTTTCAACACGCATCGCGAGATGCCAACGCCGACACCGATTAACACGCCCAGCGCGACCGCCGTCGTGCGCAGGGACGATCTGGCGTCGCGAGCCAGGACACCCGCGAGTGACGGCCAGACCAGAAGGGCAAGCGCGGTGTGGCCGCTGAAACCGGTGTAGTTCAGGCCGGGTGGGCCGATGCCCCAGGCCATGAACAAAAGTTTGGACAGCACCACGCTGCCGCCGCACAGTGCGACGGCGATGAGCCAGCGCCGTCCGTCTCGCCAGTAAGGCGGAGGCAACAACAGGCAGACGGCAATCCATGCAATCAGCGGCAGGAGGATCGCACTGTCGCCGAGACTGGTGATGGCGGTCCACATCGTCATGCGCCGCGGTTGATCGGGTTCATCCCTTCGGACTCGCTATCATGGGCTGCTTCTGTCTTCTAAGCGTTCTTCGGAACGGGAGTATCGCAGTACCTATGTTCGAACGGATACTGATTGTATGTGTCGGCAACATCTGCCGAAGCCCTACCGCCGAGTACCTTCTACGGCACCGCCTGGGCGACGCTGGCGGTGCGCAGATCAGTAGCGCCGGGCTTGGTGCCATGGCGGGATACCCCATGGATTCGACCTCCCTCGCGCTGTTGCGTGAACATGGGGTAGATGGTGAAGCGCACCGCGCGCAACAGCTGGACAGCGCGCTGCTGCGCCAGTCCGATTTGATTCTCGCCATGGAAAAGATTCACGTTGCAGCCATGGTCAGGATGGCACCGGAGGCCAGTGGCAAAGTCTTTCTTCTGGATAGATGGCTGGATGGCCGCGATATTCCGGATCCTTACCGCCAGCAGCGACCTGCATACGAACATGTGTACGGGTTGATAGAGCAGGGCGTCAACAGCTGGTTACGCTATTTGTAATCGTTTGTCGTGACGCCAGTCAGTTTTCAGTCTGTTTCGGTGATGTAGTGTTCGTGGTGTGAGTCGGCATCCTCAACGAGGCGCTGGCTCCCCCCAGTCAGTGCTGCCCTTGTCTGGTCTTATCAGCAACGTTGCCAGTGCTTAACGCTCTCCTGACCGGACCTCCCACTGATCTTGGCTTGGCCTTCGACAAAACGCGCGTGCGTCGCGCTACGGTATCCCTGGCTTGGTGGCGTCGCGCTGGCGGCGCTTGCGCTGGCCGGTTGTTCGTCGGTCTCGCGAGGTAGCCTGGAAACGGTTCGACTCGCTATCCAGGGCGAGAAAGTCGAAGCTACCGCCGCTTCGGTGGCGGCGATCCCCTACTTCCAGTTGCAAGTGAATGCACCCGGCGGCGAAGCGATCCTGATACTTGCCCGGGCAGAGCACGGACAACTGGGTTGGTATGGCAGCGGGCACGATATCGTGTACACCCGCGACGGGCTGGTGGTGAAAACCGTCGGTCTGCCACAGAACCTCGACGACTCGGCATTTCCTGCGGAGAACCCCTTCCGGAAGGGCCTGCAGCACCTGCGTACGCCCCTTGAGTACACGCGGCGCATGGACTGGTCGCCAGGATACCGTTACGGCGTCATCGTGAATGCGCGTCTGGAGCCGAAAGGCCTGGAAGACGTCGATATCCTCGGTACGGTGCGCAGCTTGCGGCGTGTGGATGAGGCACTCTCGGCGCCCGGGTTGGGTATCCACATGACCAACCGGTACTGGATCGATCCGGCCGATGGGTTCATCTGGAAGAGCAGGCAGTACGTGGCACCCGGCGTGCCGCTCGAGCTGATCCAGCTGCAGCCTTACCGGGAGACAGTTCCGTGAGCCGCGGCGGATACTGCGCGTTGGGTCTGCTGCTGTGCCTTCACGCACTGCATGCGATGGCGCAAGAACCAGAAGTGCTGCACGTGACTGCCGAGGGTGCCGTGGGCCGGCCCGGTCTGGCCGTCTATCCGTCCCGTGCCCGCTTGTCCGACGTCGCGCAGGCTGTTGATGTCGATCCTGAAGCGTATGTGCTGGGTGCCGCCTGGCTGCAGCCGGACCTGCAACGCGACCAGCTGCGCCTGCGCGCTGGCCTCGTCTACGAACTGGGTGCCATCCGCCGGCAGGCGATCGCCGCCGGGAACGATCCGCTGGCGGAGAACGCTGCCGCCTTCCAGGCATGGGTGTCCGCGCGCACCATCACCGGCCGCCGTCCCGGCGTGGCGCTCGATCCCGGGCGCCTGGACGTGACGCCCGCTGACAACTGGCCGGTGCACGAAGGCGACACGCTTTTCTATCCTCGGCGACCGTCCGATGTCCGCGTGGTCGGGGCCGTCGATAAAGCCTGCCGTCTGCCGCAGGTGCCGATGCAGGACGCGCGCCGTTATCTGGCGGCGTGCCCTGCGTCACGCGCCGCCGATCCCGATCTGATCTACGTCGTGCAGCCCGATGGTGCGGTGTTCGAGCAGAACATCGCGCTGTGGAACCGTGCCGCACCGCGTCCCCTGGCGCCTGGCGCCTGGATCTACGTGCCCTTCCGCCGGCGCGCGATCGCAGGTGCCGCCGACGAAGGATTCAATCGGGACGTAGCCGGTTTCATCGCGACCCTGTTGTTGAGCGACGAGGGGTGGCACTAATGCGTCGGCATCGCTGGTGCCGTGCGGGTCTCGCCTTGTGGGCCAGCGGCGCATCCGCCGTGTATGCGCAGGAAGCCTATACGCAGAGCGACTTCGGTGGCGTGGGTCTGTTGCAGACGCCGACGGCGCGCATGGCGCAGGAAGGCGAGTTCAGCTTCGTCCTCAGTCGCACCACGCCGTATACCAACTACAACGTATCGATCCAGCCACTGCCCTGGCTGGAGGCGTCCTTCCGTTACACCAACGTCAGCAACCGGCCGTACGGTCCGGTGGGCCTCAGCGGCAACCAGACCTACAAAGACAAGTCGATCGACGCCAAGATCCGTCTATGGGAAGAGAGCCGTTGGCTGCCGGCGCTGGCGGTGGGCGCACGCGACGTCGGCGGCACAGGCCTGTTCTCCAGCGAATATGTCGTGACCAGCAAGCGGGCAGGGCCGTTCGATTTCAGCCTGGGCCTGGCCTGGGGCTACATGGGCGCGCGTGGCGACATCGCCAATCCGCTGAATTTTCTCGACGAGCGGTTCAGCACGCGTCCCACCGGCGGCACGGGAACCGGCACGTTCAGCGTCAACAAGTTCTTTCGTGGCCGACCGGGCTTCTTCGGTGGCATCGAGTACCGGTCGCCGTTCGAGTGGCTCGTGCTGAAGGCTGAACTCGATGGCAACGATTACAAGCATCAGCCCCAGAACAACAACCAGCCGCAGCGCTGGCCGGTCAATCTGGGCGCGGTGTTCCGCCTGAATCGCAATGTCGACCTCACGCTCGGTTACGAGCGTGGGAACGTCGCGACGGCGGCCGTGAACCTCCACACCAATCTCGCCAATCATGTCGATCCACCGAAGTCTTACGATCCCCCGCCTGAACCGGTTGCGTTCGAGACAACGCGGGTCGATACCGCACAGGCGGCAGCAGGCGCATCGGATGCGAATGCGGACACCGGCACGAGTGCCACGCGTCAGGCGCCCGAACAGGTGAACTGGACGGACGTCGCGCGGACCCTGCACGACAACGCTGGCATCAGCGTCAGCAGCATCGGTCGCCGCGGCTCCGAACTGGTCATCCATGGCCAGCAGGACCGGTTCTTCTACGCTGCCGAAGGCGTGGGGCGCGCCACCCGGATCATCGACAACCGGGTCGACGACAGCATCGGCTGGCTCACCGTGTCGAGTGAACGCAACGGCCTGAAGACGGTGGAAACCAGCGTACACCGCCCACGTTTCATCGAACTGCTCGATCACCGGATCGACCTGGACACCTTCCGCCGCAGTGTCGAACAGAACCCGGTGACCGCCCAGGAGGAAGAAATACTGTTCCGCGAACCGGTAAGGCGGTTCACTGGCGGTTTCTCACTGGGATACCAGCAGAACGTCGGCGGGCCGGATGCCTTTGTCCTCTACCAGGTTTACGGGGCTGCCTCAGGCACGTTCAATATCAACCGTAACCTGTGGGTCGATGGCGTCGTCGCGCTCAATCTCTTCAACAACTACGACAAATTCAAGTACGACGCACCGAGCAACCTGCCACGTGTGCGGACCGATGTTCGCCAGTACCTGACCAGTTCCGACCTCACCATGCCGAACCTGCAACTTACCGGTACGCATCGTTTTGGCCAGGACCTGTATGGACTGGCCTATGCCGGCATGCTTGAAAGCATGTACGGCGGTGCGGGCGGCGAGATGTTGTACCGGCCGTTTGGCGAGCGCTGGGCGGTCGGTGCGGACGTCAACTGGGTCAAGCAGCGAGGGTTCGACCAGGACTTCTCGCTACGCCGCTACCACGTGGTCACCGGTCAGGCGACCGGCTATCTGGACACCGGATTTCATGGGGTGACCGTGGCGGTCAGCGTGGGTCGTTACCTGGCGGGAGACTGGGGCACGACCATCGATGTATCGCGCGAGTTCTCCAATGGCGCGCGCATGGGCGCGTACGCTACGGTGACGAACAAGTCTGGCGGTGACGGCTATGGCGAGGGCAGCTTCGACAAGGGTATCTATGTGTCGATTCCGTTCGACATGCTCCTGCCGCACTCGTCGCGAAGCCGCGCAACGTTGTTGTGGCAACCGTTGCTTCGCGACGGTGGTGCTCGCCTGAACAAGCGTTACACGCTGTATACGATGACCAACGACCTGGACGGCGACCTGTTCGACAAGAACCTGGAGAAGATCGCTCAGTAACCGAACTTGCCTGCAGCGACAGGTCCGCGTCGGTTCCGTTGTAGAAGCCGATTCATCGGCGATAACCAGGTCGCCGAAGCGCCGGATCGCCGATGAATCGGCTCCTACATGGGGGCCTGGGGATTAGCGCTGCAGGGAGCGTCCCCGGCCGATGCCGTAGTAAGCGATGCCAGCTTCCTCGACGACGCGCGGATCGTAGAGATTGCGACCATCGAAGATCGCGGGTGTCGTCAAGGCCGCCTTGATGCGGCCGAAGTCCGGACTGCGAAAGGCCTTCCATTCGGTCACCAGCGCAAGCACGTCGGCGCCGGTCAACGCGTCGTACGCGTGGTCGCAGAGGACCAGATCATCGCGCTCGCCATAGATGCGTGCGGTTTCTGTGCGGGCTTCCGGGTCGTATGCGCGGACCCTGGCGCCGGCGTCCCACAGGGCTTCGATCAGGCGACGGCTGGGCGCCTCGCGCATGTCGTCGGTGTTGGGTTTGAACGCCAGGCCCCACAGGGCTACGGTCTTGCCTGCGAGATCGCCATCGAAGTGGCGCTGGATCTGCGCGAAGAGCCGAGTTTTCTGATCGGCGTTGACCGCTTCGACCATGCCCAGTAGTCGCGCGTCGTAGCCATGGCCGCGCGCGATGCGTTCAAGTGCCTGCACGTCCTTCGGGAAGCACGATCCGCCGTACCCCGCGCCCGGATAGATGAAGTGGTAGCCGATGCGTGGATCCGCACCGATACCCTGGCGTACCAGCTCCACGTCGGCGCCCACGCGCTCGGCGATGTTCGCGATCTCGTTCATGAAGCTGATCTTGGTCGCGAGCATCGCGTTGGCCGCGTACTTGGTCAGCTCGGCGGAACGCGGGTCCATCACGACCATGCGATCGTGATTGCGGTTGAACGGCGCGTAGAGCTTGCGCAGGTGTAACACCGCCCGTTCGCTGGAGGATCCAACCACGATGCGGTCGGGACGCAGGCAGTCTTCGACGGCGTCGCCTTCCTTGAGGAACTCCGGGTTGGAGACTACATCGAAATCGATGGCAGCACCGCGTTCATTCAGTACTTCCCCCACCGCATCACGCACGCGATCGGCGGTACCCACTGGAACGGTCGATTTGTTGACGATCACCGCGTAACGATCCAGGTGCTTGCCGATGGTGCGCGCGACACTCAGCACGTACTTCAGGTCGGCGCTGCCGTCTTCGTCCGGTGGCGTACCCACCGCGATGAAGATAATTTCGCCATGGGCAATCGCCGGGGCGGGGTCGGTGGTGAAATTCAGCTGCCCCGACGCGTGGTTGCGTTTGACGATGGATTCCAGGCCGGGTTCGAAGATCGGGATTACACCATTGCAAAGCCCATCGACCTTGGCCTGGTCGACGTCGACGCAGACAACATCGTTGCCCATTTCCGCGAGGCAGGCACCCGTGACCAGTCCGACATAACCGGTGCCAAAAATAGTGACCTTCATCTGTATCGCCTGTTTAGCATGGATGAGTGAAGCCAGTCGCTTCGGCTATAGCTGGCGATCGCGGTCCAGGCTGTATTGCGCGTTAGCCGCGTTGCTGATCAGGCCGGACAGGGGAAGCAGCTGGCTGATGAAGCGGTTCCAGCGGGTGATGCCCGCAGGTCCGACGAAGACGACGTCGCCCGGTTTGACCGAGAACTGAGCGGCTACCGCGAAGGACGACGGCGAAGTGTTATCGAGCTGGTAGATCGACGCCGGTTTCTTCTCCATGTCTTCGACACCACGGATCACATAGACCGACTTGCCGCTGGAGCTGGTCTGGTTAAGGCCGCCGGAGCGCCCCAATACCTGCGTCAGGCTGAGATCGCTGGTCTTGAACGAGATGGCCTGGGGGCGGAGCACTTCGCCCAGTACATACGCTTCGTGGCGATCGTTGTACGGAAGGTAGACGTTATCGCCGCCCTTGAGGTAGATCTCTTTGGAGCCCTCTGGCGAACGCGACAGGGCGTCCAGGTCGATGTGGTACTCGTGATTGTCACGGCGCAGTACCACGTCGGACAGATCGGCCAGCTGCGCGTTGACGCCCGCGGTGCCGATGGCCTGCGCAAGGGTCAGTGGTGTCACCGTGATGTTCTGCGGATCGGTCTTCACGAATGCGCCGCCGAGGGTCACCCGTTGGCTGGCATAGCTGACGATGCTGATGTCGACCTGCGGCTTCTCGATATACCTGGTCAGGCGGTCGGTGATCGCCAGGCGCAGTTCTTCGACCGTCATGCCCGATGCATTCAGCAGGCCGACATACGGATAGAACAGCGTTCCGTCAGGGCGCACCAGGCGGCCATTGGCAGCGGTCTGTTGCTGCGAACCTGCCGGTGAGGTGAGTTCCGGATGCTCCCAGACGGTGATGTAGAGCGAGTCGCCAGGTCCTATGCGGTACGAATCGGGCCGATAAGCGGTGAGACCGGGGTCTACACCGGGCGCGATCGCACTGGCGCGGTCCATCGCGATCAGCTTCGGCGTGATGGGGATGAGCTGGTATCGGCTTCCCGTCGCGCTCTGCTTGTCATTCAACTCGCCGGTTTTCATGTGCTGGCCGGGCGCCAGGATGCATGCATGCAATAACAAACTGCACCCGGCCAGACCGAGAGTCGGCAGGAACTTCATCGTGTTCAGGATCCTTCAGTCACAGCGCCCTTTGTCTACGGGGCATCGACGTACTTAAACCGATCAAACATTAACGACTCGGGAATGTGATTGGACATTTAGACGTCCGTGGCTTCGTTCAGGATTGTCAATGCGTGCCGCTGGTACCGCCCGTTCCTCCTGTTCCGCCCGTGCCACCGGTGCCGCCCGTACCACCCGTGCCATCGTTTCCCGTGCCGTTGGTGTCATTCGCGGTAGCGCCTGTTGCAGCTGCCATCGCGGCGGTTCCGGCACCGACGCGAGCTGGTGCAAGGGCGCCTTTCGATGCTTGCCGTGCCTGTTCAGGATTCGCAATACGAGGCTTCTGCTGGCTGTTCTGCGCCGCATCGGATGGGTTCGCAGGTGTCGAAGCGCGCTGGCTCTGTGCCCATACCGGCGCGGCGATGGCGAGGATGATGCTCGCAACGATCAGACGTCTCATGGTGGTCGTCTCCTGTTGGATAAAAAAGATTCTCGACGCGCATGCGTGGATCGGATTCGTGCGCATGCAACGTGTGTTCATTCACTGCCTTCTATCGTCGATGGTCAAGGAAATGAGCTGAACAAAGAATGTTCGAACTTCTTTTTGTGACGCGACTCGCAGATTCCGCGTCGTTGGATTGCCCGCATTTACGTGGCGGCGCAGCATCGGTCCAGTAAGAAGCAAATGCGGTCGTTATGTGAGTCGAAACCGGCGCGACGCCAGTTTCCGTCGAAAGCGTGTTGAGCCGGATGGTGTCCCAGGAAAAGGACATGCCGGCTCTACAGGGGGCACGTACCTGGGCACTCCGGCATCACCGGAAGTTGTCGCGTTGGCAGAAGGTACATGTCATGCAACTGACAAAATTCAATGCATTACTGGATATCGAGCTCCGTGTGAGCGATCCGATTAGTGCGACCGGCGCGGGCTACCTTGCCTACTTCATCTGGTTCGATACGTTCCGGATGAGCACCTTTTACGCCGTGGCACTGGTCATTCTGTTGCTTGTGACATTCACCGCATCCATCGCTCTTCGGGTTTATGAACAGCCATTGGGTGAGCGTCCTCTAAGCCAGTATTGCTGCATTGCCGCATCGTGGGCGGCCGGCTTCGCAGGCTTGATTGCGCTGGCCTATCTTCTGAAAGTCGGCGAGTTTTACTCGCGCGGATGGGTGTCATTGACGTTCATCCTGGGCCTTGTATTCATGGCGCTTACACGACTTATCGTTCTCACGGCTTTGCGTTACCTGCGTCGTCAGGGTATCGGCATGGGACGCTGCCTGTTGGTCGGCGCTACCGATGCCGGGATCCATATGGTGGATCAGCTTGAGTCCAACCTCGGCCTCGGCATGAAGATCACCGCGTACGTCAAGACCAGCTACGACCATGGCGTTCCGGCGGGCATACCGATGGCTGGTTCGTTGCAGAACATCGATGAAATCCTCGACCGCGGTGAATGGGACCAGGTGCTTGTCGCGTTGCCCGTCAGTGCCAATCGCGCTATCAGCTATACGCTGGATCGCGTGGAGGAGCGCGTGATGACGGTGAAGTTCGTGCCTGACCTGCTGGGTCGGCAATTGATCAACCACCGTACGGAAGACTGCGCCGGCGTACCTATCGTCACGCTTCGCGAAAGCCCCTTGCTCGGCCATGCGTGGATACTGAAGGGCTTCGAGGACCGGTTGATCGCCGGCGCAATTCTTCTCCTCATTGCCCCGGTCATGCTCATGCTGGCTCTCGGCGTGAAGCTTTCCAGCCCGGGCCCCGTGCTCTATCGCCAACGCCGCGTGGGACTGGATGGCAAGGAGTTCGAAATGCTGAAGTTCCGCTCCATGCCGGTGGATATGGAGAAGAACAAGGCCGTTCAGTGGGGCAGTGCGCAGACCAAGACCACCACGCGCTTCGGCCGTTTCATCCGGCAAAGCAGCCTGGACGAGTTGCCCCAGTTCATCAACGTGCTGCGGGGTGACATGTCGATCGTGGGCCCGCGCCCTGAACGCCCCATGTTCGTGGAGAAGTTCAAGGGCGAGATCTCCGGCTACATGCACAAGCACCTGGTCAAGGCGGGTATCACCGGCTGGGCGCAGATCAATGGCTGGCGTGGCGACACGGACCTGGTCAAGCGCATCGAACACGACCTCTACTACATCAACCATTGGTCGCTCGGGTTCGACCTGCGCATCATTCTGCTGACGATCTTCAAGGGCTTCGTGCATAGCGAGGCGCCGACGCCGGCGGCCCAGCCTGCCAACGCGACGGCAGCGGTGGCGGCCGCCGCGAACTCAGCCAACGAGAAGTCGATCTAGGTCGGTCCGGTACAGGGCGACCGCGATCCAATTATTCCTGGTGAACTGGGGCAATCGTTTGAAGTTTCTGATCTGTGGCGGTGCGGGATACGTGGGTTCGCACATGGTGCGTTACCTGGACTCGAAGCAGCACGAGGTGGTGGTTTATGACGACCTGTCGACGGGCCATCGTGAGGCGGTGAGCCCGGACGTGGCTTTCGTTCAGGGTGATATTGGTGACGCCGCCGCGTTATCGCGATTGTTCGCGGCGCATCGGTTCGATGCGGTGATTCACTTCTGTGCGCGATCGCTCGTCGGCGAGTCCGTGGTCAAACCCTATCTGTATTACGGCAACAACGTGGCAAATACGCTGGTGCTACTGGCTGCCATGCGCGATGCCGGTGTCGACCGGTTGGTGTTTTCGTCGACGGCGGCGGTTTTCGGTCATCCGCAGGCCGATGCGATCGATGAAACGCATCCGACCGAGCCGATCAACCCTTACGGCCAGAGCAAGCTGATGGTAGAGCGGATTCTGGCTGATGCCGCACGGGCTTATGGCCTGCGTTCCGTGGCCCTGCGTTACTTCAACGCGGCGGGAGCCGATCCCTCAGGCTCGATCGGCGAGGGGCACGACCCGGAGACGCACCTGATTCCCAACGTACTGAAGGCCGTGCTGGGGCAGGGCGCAGCGTTGAAGGTGTTCGGCGCCGATTACGACACGCGCGATGGGACCTGCGTTCGCGACTATATTCACGTGAATGACCTCGCCTCGGCGCACTTGCTCGCGATCGAGTATCTGGCTGACCACGCGGGGGCATTCACGTTCAATCTGGGTAATGGCGAAGGGTTCAGCGTGCGCGAGGTGATCGCCGCGGCTGAGCGCGTGACCGGACGCCCGGTGCCGCATGAGCTCGCGCCGCGGCGCGCAGGCGACCCAGCCACGCTGGTGGCGTCCAGCCTCAAGGCGCGCGAGCGCCTCGGCTGGCAGCCGCGAATCACGCAACTGGACGAGATCCTCGCCAGCGCGTGGCGGTGGCATCTGCAGCCTGGCTATTGATCGTGCAGGCCAGACCCCGGATCCAGCTCGATTTCATCGATGCCCTTCGCGGGGTCGCGATTATCGGCGTGCTTCTCAGCCACGCGCAGCGCAACGTGGAGATCTACCAGGCGATGGGTCGTCCGGCGTTGATGTCGCCGTGGCTCAGTCGCTATGCGGAACAGGGCGCGCGCGGTGTCCAGCTGTTCTTCGCGATCAGTGCGTTGACTTTGTTTCTCTCCGCGGGCAAGCGCGTCGGTGAGTCGGAGCCGTGGGTGAACTTCTACGTGCGGCGCATCTTTCGCATCGCGCCGATGTTCTACCTCGCCTTCGGCGTGTACTGCGTGGCGCCGGCCTTGCTGAAAGGGCAGCAGTGGCCACCGCTGGCGACGATACTCGGAACCCTGAGCTTTACCAACGGCTGGAATCCGACCTGGTTGCTGGGTGCCAACGACGTCGTGCCCGGTGGCTGGTCGATCGGGGTCGAGATGTCGTTCTACATCGTCTTCCCGCTGGTATTCCTGGCACTGCGGAATCTCCCACGAGCCCTCGCTGCACTGCTGTTGGTTCTGGTTCTGGACGTCATCGCATGGCCGCTGTGGCTGCGGCATGCGCCGATCGAGGATGCGGGGCTGTGGGCGCGCTACGTGTTCGTCTGGCTGCCTAACCAACTGCCGATCTTCCTGTTCGGCATCTGTGCCTATTTCGTCCTTTTTGGCCACGTGGGGCGGCTGACGGCCTTCTTCCACGAGGGCGATCGACGGCAGAATGCGTGCTTGTTCATGCTCGCTGTGGCCGTCCTGTTGATCGCGCCGCAGTGTCTCGACGATCCACGTGCCGTTTTCCTGTATGGCGCCGCCTTCGCCCTGCTGGCCTTGTGCCTCTACCGGCAGCCGTATCGCTGGCTGGTGAACCGGCCGCTGCAGCACATCGGGAAGATCAGCTTCAGCGGTTACCTCACGCATTTCTTCATGCTGCAGGTAGCGCGCAAGCTGCTGGCGAAGATCCATGCGGGCGATCGTTTCAGTCCCGATCTGTATTTCCTCGCCACCGTGCTGCTGGCACTGGTGGGTACGGTGCTTGTTTCGAGCGTGACCTATCGCCTCGTGGAGGTGCCCGGTCAGGCGCTCGGCAAGCGCCTGATCCAGGGCCTGGCGTCACGTCGGGCAACGACGAAAGTCGATGCCGTGGAGCGCGGCGAGGGTGAGCGGAGCGCCGGTTAAGTCAGCTTTGCGATGAGTTCCAGGGCATTGGAAACCGGCTTGCCGTTGGCAAAGCATGCCTTGGCCAGGGCGTTGACTTCGGCCAACGAGGGGCGGTGTTTCCTGAACTGCTGGAGTGTCCGTGGATTGGCACGCGAGGCCAGGGCCTTGTCGTTGTCCGCATAGATCCGGTTCTCACCCAGTTGCGTCCGGGTAGCCAGCTGCATGTCCACACCAGGCGATTGTGGTGATACGACGATATTGTCGTGGATGGCCGTGTTGCTCGGCACGCCTTTCCAACTGGTCGCTTTGAACACCGTGACCTGGCTGTCGGCAATGGGCTTTTCAGGAATGATGATGATGTTGTTGTATATCTGGCTGCCGTCCACGGGCCCGGAGATGCGCAGCGATGCCGTACCTGTCTTGCGCAGCGCGTCGTTGATGCTGACGTTGAAGCGCACGATCGTACCGGTGTTGCCGATATCGCCACCACTGCGCCCGTCGTTACACACCAGTGCCATGCCGCCGGCGTTATCGTGGCTGTAGTTGTACTGGATGATCGTATGCCGGCAGCGGAAATCGGCATCGTACGCCTGGCCGTCGGCATAGGCCTCGTGGTCGCTGACTTCGTTGTACTGGATCAGGGTGTTGTCGCAGTCGAAGGGCCAGATACCGGCGGCCGCCTCACCACGTGGCAGCACGCCACATCGGCTGACCGTATTGCGTTCGATGAGCGCGCCATCGCAGCCCCTGACCAGGATGCAGTCGCCAGGAACTTCGCTGATGCGGTTGCCTCGCACGATCACGCCCGTGGCCAGGCCAGCGGTGCGGTTACCCGCGCCCAGGAACAGGATGCCGTCGCGCTGGCTACGCTCGATCGTGTTGTCGGCGATCATCAGGTCCTGGTATCGCGTGGGTCGCGCGCTGCTCTTCGCCTCGATCAGGATCGCGCTGCCGCCACCCTGCTGCTTGACCGGGACGCCGTTGACGTCGTGGATGTGCAGCCCCTGCAGCACGATGCCATGGGCGATGCCGAAATCCTGGTGGAACAGGTGCACACCGGCACGCCGCGAACCAGGCTGTGGTCCGCGGTTGGAGACTTCCAGGTTGCGCAAAGTCCAGTACTCGACGTTCTGCAGGCGCACGGTGGACGGGCTCCTGCCATCGGCATGCAGGTGGGGCAGCCTGCCCTCGCCGTAGGCGTCGACCACAACCGGCGCACCCGCCGCGCCGGAGCCCTTCGGCAGGAACGCGCCGGCGTAGTCGCCATCGCGCTTGAAGAAGATGCGGTCGCCCGGGCCGAACGTCACCTGGTTGAGTCTGTCCAGGCTTCGCCAGGCCTGGCTCGCGCTGCTGCCGTCATGCTGATCGTCGCCCGACTTGCTGTCGAGGTAGTACTGCTTGCCGCCCGTTGCGGCGCGGGCCATGTCGAGGGGCAGGGCGGCGAGAATGCCCAGTGCCAGGAGGGATTGCTTGAGAAAAATGCGACGTTGCACGGAATGCCTCCGTTATCGGCGCCGTTCGCTCAGGGAGTAGCGATAGACGCCCCCATGCTTCTTCAGCATATACGCGAAACCGGCGAGGTGCTTGATGGTCAGCCTCGAGAACTTGCGTGTGCGCCGCTTGTAGTCGTGCACGACGGAAATCTTTCGGCAGTAATAGTTGCGTAGGCCCAGCTTGCGGGTGCGTACACAGAACTCGGCATCTTCGGGGCCGAAGAAGATGCGGTCGTCGTAGCCCATCAACAGCGCGGCGACCTCCTTGGTGAAGGTCTGGTTCGCACCCAGCACGTAGTCCACCTCGAGCGGATCGTCGCTGGCGTCGAACTGGGTGTCGAGCATCAGGTGCCTGTCCAGCTCGCGCTTGACGAAGCCGAGCTTGCGGCTGGCCGGGATGCGCGCCGCGATGGGTTGGTAGAAGCGGGGAAAGCGCCGGGTGGAGTCCTGGCGACTACGGTCGACATTGAGTAGCTCGAAGCCGACCACGCCGGCATCGGGATGCGCCTGGAAGAATCCCTCGACGATGGAGCCAGGATCGGTGGTCAGGAAGATGGTGTCGTTGTCGAGCGTCATGCAGTACTTGCCGCGCGCCAGGAACAGGCCACGATTGCGCGCAGGGCCCACGCCGTAATTACGGTCGAGCGGAAAATAGCGAACCTGGGGAAGGGTGGCGACGAACTCGGCACTGCCGTCGCGTGAGCCGTTGTCGACGACGATCACTTCGTCGCGATCGAAGTCGACCTTGTCCATCAGGGACAGCAGGCAGCGCTCGAGATTCTCTCGCTCGTTCCAGGTGATGATGATGATCGACAATCTCACGTCTGCCTCGCTCATGGCGATGCTCCAGGGGGGGATGAGGGGGTGATGACCGCGTTGGCCTTCACCACGAAGTTGTCCGGTATGACCACGGGCCCGAAGATGCAGGCACCCGTGCCGATGGTGACGTTGTCGCCGATGACCGGCGTGCCGTCGCCAGGCCAGCGGTTGCCTATGCAGACCCGGGCGTACAGGGTGCAGTTGGCGCCGATCGTCGTCTTGCCGTTCACGATGATTCCGAAGGCGTGATAGATGACCAGCCCGGGGCCGATCGTCGCTGTCGTGGGCAGGTAGCACTTGAAGACGAACTCGGCGACTTTCTCCAGGACGCGAAGCGGCGTATGCAGCCAACTGCCGCGAGCGGTTGTGATCAGCCGATAGCTGAGGATCACCCAGAACGACTGGTCGAGCATCCACCACACCATGCCATGAAAGCCGGGTAGCGATCGAAGGCGACGGACGTCGGCACGGAAATCGTCAAGCATGGGTCGCATCCGGTTCGGGCTGGGCAGGCTTCGGTTGTAGCCATCGGGTTCGTGCCGTCCGTGCTTTCTCGGAAGCGGCATGTCGGATCTGGACGCGACGGATGTCATTCCGGGCATAGAACATGCCGACGAAGAACCAGAAATAGGCTTCGTATCCGCTGAACTCGATGAAGGCCAGCATCAGATAGCACAGCAGGAAGGCCTTGATGTTGCGTTGCTGGCCTTCGGCGGGAGTGAACACGATGTGCGCCGCCATTACCAGGAACAGCAGCAGCGACTGGACGCCGCCTTCGAGAAGGAACTGCAGATAGATATTGTGGACGTTGTTCTCGACGAAGGTCAGCCCGGAGATCTGTTCCATCACGGGCACGCCATTGCCGACGCCATAACCCAGCAGGTTCCGCGTCAGGGCGGTGCCGGCACTGGTCCACAGCGCGAGGCGGCCGACGTTCTTGTGTTCGAGTTGGGTCTCCGCCTGCAGGTTGAAGCGGTCCAGTACCGGGATGTCGATGACCGAAGACAACACCAGGCCGCCCAGGAGAACCACCATGGCCACCGCGAGGAAGCTGTAGAGGTAGTAGTGACGTGTCTTGCGCGTGCGGTACGCGGCGATGCCGATCGATACCGCCGCGCCGACCAGCCCGGCACGGGAGAGCATGGTGGCGCTGGTCAACACGGCTATCGCGGCGGCGATGGGATACACGCGCGTGCCGAGCAGAAGGATAGACAGCAATGCCAGCAGGCTGGCCTCGATATTGCGTCCGCCGGTGGACATGTAGAGCACGCCGGAGGCACCTTCGCTGCGCGCGTACACCGCGCCGAGCTGGCCGGCGTAGACGATATCGCGCAGGATGACGAAGGTGAGGCAGCACCCCAGCATCCAGATGAATATCCTGCGCAGCTCCATGTCGGCCAGCTTGCGTCCGAAGACGACGCCGAGGAAGTACGACGTCGCGACGAAAAGTATCAGTGTCGAACGGAGACCTCCGCCGTACGTCGCGGCCGCCGCGAGTGAGGTTGCGATCATGGCCGCGATGAAGGCCGTGCCCGGGTTGAGCTTCAGGTACCGGGCTACCGGCAGGTAGAGCACGGGCATCAGGAGCAGGAGGATGTGATAGACATTGACGTGCGACTTGCTCGTCGTGCTGTGTCCCAGGGGAATCTGGACGAACAGCATCGCCATGAGCGTGAGGGCGGCGGCACGTGTCTTGTTGATCAGCATCGGATCAACCTATCGCCACGCCGAAGAACTTGTGCAGGAGCACCTTCAGCGTCGACTTATAGCCTCTCACCGAGATGTTGCGGGCGATATCGCCCAGCGGTGGCCTCTCCCGGTTCATCACATACTGGATATTGCGGTGGTTGCGCTGCTGGTCGGCGCTCATCAGGCCTGTGTGCTTGGCGATGAAGCGCTCGCTGCCCTCGGCGCGCTTGCTCGAATTGCGGATGCGCGCGCGTGAGCGGTCGTCATCGACGAAGGAGAGCAGCGGGCGCGTCCGCACAGCGGGGCCGTAGCGGTCGGCGAGGCGGATCCACATGTCGTAGTCCTGCCAGGAAGGCATCGATTCGTCGAAGCCGCCCAGTGCGCGCATCCGCGACAGTTCGGTGAGTACCTGGTTTCCCGCCAGGTTCGCATATAACAGCGCAGGCAACGTAAGCGTGTCGACCCGTGCCAGTTCCGACTCGGCGTACCGACGCTCGTACAGCGACGCCATCTGCGCATCGGTCTGGAAGTACCGGAAACGACTGCAGGCGAAGGAGGGCGAGTAACGGCGATAGGTGTCGACCAGGGTCTGGATTCGCTGCGGGTGGAACAGGTCGTCGTCGTCCAGCCCGGTAACGTAGGTGCCCACCGCCTCCTCGATGCAACGATTACGGGCGCGGCACGCGCCCTGCGGCGTGTCGTTACGAAGGTAGGTGAACTTGCCGGGATAGCGGCTGGCATACCCGGCCACGACATCCGCTGTATCGTCGGTCGAGGCCTCGTCGCAGATCAGTACCTCGATCTCCGGGTAGGTCTGTGCCAGTACGGAGTCGACCGCCCGTCGCAACAGCGCCGAGCGATTGCGGGTGGGAATGTAAACGCTCACCAGGGGCATCGCTTTCTCCATCTCAGGCGCCCACCGTGTTCACTTGCCGGTTGAGCAACGTATGCCGACTACGCCAGATCACCCATAGCAGTGGCGGTGTAGCCACGGCGAAACGCACGACGCTGACCTTCCAGTCGTCGCCGGGGTACAGCGCGACGGCAAGCATCAGGAAGGTATAGGGCACGAAACTTTCGACCGTCCAGGAGCTGAAGAACTCGCCAGCGGTGAGGGTGATGATCTTCGAGGAGAAAAAGTAGTACGACAGGATCGTGGCCAGGACCTGGCTGATCGCCAGCGCAACCGCCATGATTTCGAGCGAGCGCGACAACGCGCCGGCGACGCTGACCAGCAAGGTCACGCCACAGATCTTGAGGTTCCAGCCGAATTCGACATCCGAGCGGCCCAGGCTCTGGCTCAGCGCACCGATCAGCGAGCCGAGCGGACGCAGCATGCCGAACAGCAGCATCAGCGGTATGAGTTCCGCCACGCCGGTGTAGCGGTGCCCATACAGGATCGTCACCGCCGGTGGCGCGAACACCGCCAGCATGATGAACACGCTGCTGCTGAAGACCGAAACGCTGCGCAGGCCGACCAGGTAGATCCGGCGTAGCGCCTGCGGATCATCCTGGAGCGTCGCCAGGCGAGGCAAGGCAAGGCGCTGCACCACCGGCATGATCAGCTTGGTCGGTTGCAGCACCAGTTCCTTGGCAAGCGAGTACACGCCGAGGGACGCGAGCCCGAGAAATTTGCCCAGGATGATCTGGTCGGCCTGGCTGCGCAGCTGGTTGATGACTTGCGAGCCGAGCTGGAATGCGCCGTAGCGCAGTGCCTGTCCGATGATGCCGCGATCGAAGGCGCGCCCGGGATGCCAGTCTCGTTGCGCGACGGCAACAAAGCACGCCAGGCGCACCAGGCTGTTGACGATCATCGCGTACACGGCCGCTTCGATCGATGCGCCAAAGGCGAGCACCAGCACCAGCAAAGTGACTAATCCGGACAGGCGTCCGATGACCTCGATGCGCGAGAGCCTGGGCAACTGGAAGGTCTTGATCAGGCTGGCCTGATACTGCGCGGCCAGCCCCAGCAGCGCGAAGTTGACCGTGGACAGCCGCAACAGGTGACCCAGTACGTCCGAACCGTAGAAATAGGCGACCCCGTAGGACGCGCCGAACAGCACCAGGGCGGACACCAGGCCCAGCCCGGCGCTGATCATGAACAGTGAGGTGCGCTCAGGGCGGCTGATGTTCTGACGATGGATGAGGTAGCTGCTCAGGCCCATGTCCTGCAGCAGCATGGCGATCGAATTGACCACGTTGACGATCGCCAGCGCGCCCAGCAGGTGCGCATCGACATGGTGGGCGAGCACCGCGATCTGCAGGAGCTGACTCGCTGCGCTGACCATGGCCGAGCCGGCGGTCCACAAGGCATCGCGTCGGGCGGAGGGCATCGTGGCGTCCTCCTAGGTCAGCTGGGCGGCGAGCTGGTCGTGCAACCGGCTCTGGTTGAAATGGGTTTCCACGGTGGTGCGGGCACACTGAGCGATCGCGGCGAGGTCGTAGTCGCCGCGCTGGATGCGCGCGAGCTTGTCCGCCAGTGCGTCGACATCGCGCTCGGGTACCAGCCAGCCCGAGCGGCCGTCGTCGATCAGCTCGGGAATACCGCTGTGTACGGTGGACAGGCAGGGCACGCCGCTGGCCATGGCCTCCATCAACGATACCGGGATGCCTTCCTGGTCGCCATCCGCCGCGGTGACGCTGGGCAAGGCGAACACGTCCGCACGCCCGAGCGCGGATTGCACATAGGCCTTGTCGCGTCGACCACGGATGACGATATGCTCGCCGAGCGCCTGTTCGGCGACGAAGCGCTCGAGTCCTGCCTGCAACGGGCCATCACCGATGACCTCCAGCTCGACCAGGATCTGCCGTTGGGCCAGTCGCGCTATGGCCTGGCACAGATAGAGCACACCTTTCTTCTCGACCAGCCGAGCCACGGTGACCACTCGCAGCGTTCTTCCTTGTGCGGGCGCGCCGGCCGTCGGCGGCACGAAGCGGAAGCTGTCCAGATCGACGCCCATGCGGTGTACGTGGATCTTGTCGGGCGCACAGCCGAGCGCTTCGAGCCTGAGCCCCCAGCACGTGCTGATCGGCAGCATGCGTTCCCCGCTGGCAAACAACCGCTGGTAGTCGCCGGCGTGCCGTGCGAGCACGCTGTGTTGAGACAGGTCGTAGCCGTGGAACACCGTGAAGATCGGTCCCTCCAACAAGCCCAGGGCGCGCAGGTTCGCGGCCAGTACGCCGGTCGGCCCGAAGTGGGCGACGATGGCGTGCGCCTTGAGCGGCTGGTTCAGCCGTCGCGCCGCGCCCGCGAGCGCCAGGGTCTTCGCGGAGTGGCCGTAGCGGCGGACGGACAGCGCACGCCGCACCCGGCCCCGGAGCAGGCCGGGCAGCACCTGGCGCAGGCGTTGCAGCAGGATCTGCCGGCCGGTCGATGCACTGGCGGCGTGATCGAAGATGAAGGTGGCGCGATCCATCAAGCCGCGCGTGGCCACCACGTCCCCGGGAGCAGGCACCGGCCCCCGGCTGATCGCCAGGATCCGTACGTCGAAGCCGCGGTCGAGCAGGCCCACGATCTGGTCGATGACGAACGTTTCCGAATACTTGGGAAACTCGGGAAGGACGAACAGGATCGACATGGTCAGGGTCCGATCGCGAGCGTGGCGAGCAGGGACTCCCGCGCGAACGCCTTCTCGCGTGCCACGGCGGCCGCGACCCTGCCGCGCAACGTTTCGTCCTTGAGCAGTTCCAGCACCTTGATGCGCAGGCTGCCATCGAGCAGGGAAGGGACCGGCATGGCCAGATCGTCCGCGCCAAGTCGCTTCATGATGCCCTCGGACTTGTGCTCGTAGTTGATCGCCACCGAAGGAGTGCCGAAGTTCATCGAGATGATCGCGCTGTGCAGGCGCGTCCCGATCGTCAGGACGCAGGCTCCCAGCCGCTGGCCCAGCTCGACATCGTTGAGTTCGTTCATCTCGACATGGAAAGCTTCCGGACGGCGCAGGCGCGCACGTACCTTGAGCGCGATCATGCGGTCGTCCTTGGGATAGCCATCGATCGCGGTGCATGTGGAGAAGGCGGCGATCCGGTAGCCGGCGTCGATCACGGCGTCGAGCAATTCGGCGAAAGCGCTTTCGTACTGTGCCTGGGTCACGCCGAGGCGTTTGTCGAACGGCGCCAGCTCGCGGAATGTCACGGCAACCGTCGGTTGCGCGGTATCGACTGCCACCGGTATCCCTGGATGTACCAGCCACGCTGTATCGGACGTCCAGCAGACCTTGTCCTGTGGGATGGCGCTTTCCCGCATATAGCGCGCGCTCACTTCTTCGCGCAACGCGAGGGCGTCGACCCGTGCCATCACGTCCTGCGATACCTTGCGGAAGAACGCTTGCTCGAAAGGACCCACGCTGTGGCCGATCAGGTACGTCGGCCGTCCCGCCAGCAGGGCACAGCTGGCCTGGTCGTACTGGGTCGCGCCGTAGAGGTCGACAAAGAATGAACCGCCGACCTGGACCACCAGGTCGTATGCCTTCAGCGATTCGATGTACTCGCGATGACGACGCGGAAGACGCAGGAATCGGGTCCACCATCGTCGGCGCAGGTGTCCATGCAGCAACCGCGGCACCAGTCTTCGCAACAGCAGCGAGCGAATCATGCCGAAGCGGTGCCGGGCCGCATTCTGGTAGTAGCCGTTCAGCGTATCGGGCAGCAGCGCGCGGCCGAGCAGGTATTCGGAACTGGTCGGGAAACGACTGGTCACATCGATCCGGCTTCCCGGGAGCGCGTCCTCGAGGCATTCCAGCAGGCCGCGCAGGATGGCGCAGTCACCGCGGTTACCGCAGGTATGATTTCCGACGATCAGGATGCGCGACATAGAGCTCGATTCATGCATTGCCTCGGTACTCATGAGGCGGTTCAGGCCGGGTCGGCTTTGTACTTGTAGTAGGCGTATGTGGAGTAGCCGGACGTGCGGCGTTCCACGGCATTGAAGATCGCACCCTTCAGTTCGACGCCATTCTGTTCGAAGCGCTGTTTTGCCAGGGCCAGTTCGCGCGCCTTGTTCAGGCCAAAGCGGGCGACAAGAAGGCTCGTGCCGGCGTGGTGGCCGATCACGGCCGCGTCGGTCACCGCGAGGATGGGCGGGGTATCGATGATGATCAGGTCGTAAGCCGGCACGATTTCCTGGATGAGCCTGGTGAAGTTCTCATGCATCAGCAACTCGGACGGGTTGGGTGGTACCTGTCCACGGCTGACGAAATCGACGTTCGGCACCGGACCCGCCTGCACGACCTCCGCAAGCTCCGCGCCGCCCACCAGGATGTCGGACAGACCCCGTCCGGCCCTGATGCCCAGGAGCTGGTGCAATGTTCCGCGACGCATGTCGCCATCAAGCAGCAAGACGCGACGTCCGGCTTGCGCGATCACCGTGGCAAGGTTCGCCGAGACGAAGGTCTTGCCGGCGAAGGGGCTGGAGCCCGTGATCATCAGGATGTTGTTCTTTGCCTCGAGACTGGCGAAATGCAGGCTGGTACGCAGGCTGCGAATCGCTTCGATGGCGAGGTCGGCGGGATCGCCAACCGCAAGCACGGGGCCGCGACCGCCGTGACCGTGACGGCTCTTGGTCGAGCGGACGCTCTGGCCGGAGCTCAGTGGGATCGACGCGTACACGGGCAGACCGAGGTCTTCGATCAGCGCGGGGTCTTCGATACCGCGATTGAGGATCTGCTTGAGGAACACGAAGGCCAATGCAAGGAAGCCGCCCAGGAAGGTCGCGATGATGACGATCAGGGCCTTGCGGGGTTGCACGGGTTGGGTCTTGTCCACCGCGGAGGTGTCGACGATGCGGACATTGCCGACCGTGCCGGCACGTGCGATGTCCAGCTGCTGCGCCTGGTTGAGCAGGCTGGTGTAGGTGGTGCTGCTTACCTGCACGTCGCGATTGAGCTTGAGCAGCTGTTGCTGGGTGTCGGGAAGGTCACCGACCTGCTTCTGCATCTGGTCCTTCTGCGACTGCAACTGTCCCATCTGTTGCTGGAGCGCCTTGTACGCCGGGTGATCGTGGGTGAACCGGCGATCGATATCGGCTTCCTGCAGATGTAGCTGCTGCATGTTGTTCTCGACCGCGACGATCTGGTCGAGCAAGCCCTTGGTCTGCATGCTGAGATCGACCGAGTGCGATTTGGTCTGGAACACGTTCATCGCCGCCTGCGCCTTGTCCAGTTCCAGGCGCACCTTGGGCAACTGGTCCTTGACGAATTGCAGCTGGCTGGCCGCCTCGGCGGAATTGCGCTCGACGTTCTGGCGAACGTATGCGGCGGTGATGTGGTCGAGCACGTGCTGCGCGAGATCGGGGTCGGTGTTGTTGTAGGTCAGGCCGATGATGCCCGAATCGCTGCCTTGCTCGAGCGCCACGACGTCGGTCTGCAGGTGGCCGATCGTGGTCAGCGTGGGTTGTACGACGACATCGAAGCGAGTGCCCGGATGAGCCGTGAGCTGTTTTACCTGGATCGTCACGCCCCTGGCACTGACCAGTTCGCCGACTTTTCCATCGAGGATGCGCTTGCCGTCATCGTCGTACAGGCTGAACCTGTGATCGTCCTCGGCGCGCAGTTCCAGTTTTCGCGTGGTTGTCGTATCCGGTAGATCGAGCTTGAAGATGTCCAGTACCTCACCGCCCCATCCATAGCGGCTCAGCCCGAAACGCGTCGGTCCGAGCTGGCCGGGTTTATAGCTACGCGAGAGGTAGTCGCCCAGCACCGGCATGCGCTGCGGTTGCGTCTGGATGTCCAGGTGCAGGTCATCGACCGCCTGACCGATCACCAGGCGCGAGGTGATCAGCGCGATCTCCGTCACCGCCTGTGATGCGGTGGTTCCCAACGATTGGGTCAGATCGCTCAGACCCGGCAGGGTGGGTGTTTTCTGCTCAACCTGCACAACCGCCGTCGCCTGGTACACCGGCGCGGCAAGCAACGTGTACAGCACCCCGACCACAAAGAACGTCCCGGTAATAGCAACGATCATCCACTTGTGGTCGAGCAGTGTGCCGAGTAACGCGTTGAGATCGATGGTGTCGTCGTCATGCGCCTGATCAATCTTCGTCGTCATGCGGCAGCATTTTTCCTGAATATGAATGGACGTCTAAGTGTTTATAACGGGTCCACGATGAATGGGTGGAAAAGCAGGGAAACAGCTTGTTTTTCGCTCCGCTGATGTTGCGCGCAGCCGTACGTCCGCGCTCTTCGAGCACGCAACACGCCACGCATCGTTGAAGATGCGTCAACAAACCATGGGAGGCGGGTGGGAAACACGATGTCCATCGCCTGCATCGATCCGGGGGGTTGGGAATCGATGGCAAGGTCAGCATAGACGGCACGTCGTGCACCTAAAAGCGACGAGGGTCATTTCTGCGACCTGCATCAAGTTAACGATGCATCCATGGCGAGAATGAGGCGGAAAGGTAATCAAAGCGTTATTTTCGACACTGATTTTGTCGACAGGACGCTAATAACTCATTCACTTTTCAGTTAGCTTTGCTGCGTCGCAAGGCCGGTGAAACGCACGCATAGATTGGAAAAAGGCGCAATTTCCACGGATGAGGTGCAAAGTGTGCTGCACCGCGACCACGATCCCGCCGACGAGCAGGCGTCAATCGACCCGGCGTGGCTGGATGCGCCCCCGGCTCAGGTCGATCACCCTCGCCGCGATGGCATCGAGGCGATCGAGAGGGGCCAGGACGGTCAGTTCGGCACCGTCGGCGACGAAGGCTTCCTGCTCGATCGTGCCTTCCATGTCGCGGATTCGCGCAGTGACCAAGGCGAGTTCGGCGAAGTCGCAGTGAATGAACAGGCGGCCCATGGCGACGATCGCCACGCGCGGCGCGAGGCGAAGGCATTCCGCAGCCGTGCCGCCGTAGGCCCGGGCAAGTCCACCGGCACCGAGCTTGATGCCGCCATACCAGCGCGTGACGACGACGACCACGCGATCACAGCCCTGGCCATCGATGGCTTGCAGTATCGGCCGCCCGGCCGTTCCGCCGGGCTCGCCATCGTCGTTGAAACGGTAGGCGTCGCCGACGCGGTAGGCCCAGCAATTGTGCGTGGCTGTCACATCACCCACGGTGTCGACGAAGGCGAGCGCCTCGGCGGTGCTGCCGACTGGAGTGGCCTGGGCGAGGAAACGGCTCTTGCGAATGTCTTCCTCGTGCCGCCATGGCGACGCGAGGGTTTCAAGCGACGCGCTCAATGATTCAGGTCGCGCAGGTCTTGGGGCAGGTCGTAGTGCGGATAGCGTCGACGCAGGTCGTTCAGTTCACGCAGGGCCTGTGCGCGATTGCCGCTGCCCAGGAGGCGACGGATTTCCCCGACACGGTCGTCCGGACCGAGGTTGCCGGGGACGATCGCGTCGGTCGCTATCTTGGCTGCGATGTTCTCGCGAAGCATGCCTGACGGGGCCGGTGCGGCCGCCTCGTATTGCTGCGGCGACGGGGCGGGAGCGGAGGTTACCTGCGCTGAGACACTGGGGGCGGTGCGGTATGCCTGTGCCCGCTGCGCGGGCTTCGCCGCTGAAGCGGCTCCCACATTCGCCGCTGGAGCGGCTCCTACATTCGGTGCTGGAGCGGCTCCTACATAGGCAGGAGACGTCTTGCGCAGGTCTCGTGTGGGAGCCGCTTCAGCGGCGATGCTTTCCACTGTGCGAGGCGCGCGCATGTCCGCCGCGGCAGGCATGGCAGCGGAAGGTGCTGTTGGGGCCGGTACGACAGGGGGCGGTACCGAAGCTGTCGGGAGCGCGGAAGGTGCCGGCTGCAGCTCGCGCACCTGCCAGGCGACACCGACGGCGAGCACCAGCACGGCCGCCGAGGCCAGTGCGACGGGCCAGCGGGGACGGCGGCTCACCTGTACCGCGCGCGTGGCCTCGGCGAGCACCGCCGCGTCGAGGGACGCGTCTGGCTCGACCTTCGGCAGGCGTGCGTACAGCGCGGCGAGCTCGCGCTCGTCGGGCAGGTCGTCGTCGCTGGTCGGGGGCGTGGTCTGGGTCATGTCATTCGGCAACGAGTTCGCGGATCCGGGTCATGGCGTAGCGAAGCCTCGATTTTGCGGTTTCGCGTCCTACGCCGGTCACGGCGGCGATGTCCTCCAGGGAAAGTTCGTTCTCCATGCGCAGCACGAAGGTGGTGCGCTGTTCGTCGGGCAGGCTCTCGATCGCGCGCTGCATGCGTCGACGTAGTTCGAAGTCCGACAGTGCGTGTTCGGGTTGATCGCGTTCGGGCGCGGCCTGCGCGGCGAACGCGGCTTCGGTCTCCTCGGCACCCGCCTGAGGACGTTGTTTGCGGAAGCTGTCGATGGCCAGGTTATGGGCGATCTGCAGCAGCCACGTGCTGAACTTCGCCTCGACACGATACCGCTGACGGGCCGCGATCACACGGCTCCAGGTTTCCTGGAAGAGCTCATCGGCGACGGCGCGATCCTTCACTGTCTTCATCAGGAACCGGTAAAGCGGGCCCTTGTGGCGTGCATAGAGCTCGGTGAAGGCAGCCGCGTCCCCGCCCGCCCAGGCGAGCATCAGTCCGCCATCGTCGGCCAGGGGTGCATCCATGGCGGGGGAGGTTAAGGCATTCAATGGGGTTTGGGCGATGGGCAGGGTCGTGATTCCATTGATCGCCGATGAATCGGCTCCTACACAGAGCAAGCCGGCCTGTTCCTGTAGGAGCCGATTCATCGGCGAAGGGTGCTCGCCTCAACGAATGAACGCACCAGCCACAGGCTGCTCAGTCTGCATCCCCCCAGCCAGGGCGGCCAACCTCGCCATACCCGCACGATAGCCACCCTCGTCCTTCCCAACGGACCCGCGTGCCAACGTCGTGACTTGGTCGTAACCAAAGCCGTCGATATACTTCCCACCGCGCAGGTTCTCGGCGAAGGCTGCCACCGCGGCAGCGAAGCGCAGGCGTTCGCTGGGCGCCGCGGCCGCGCGTGCCGACAGTGGCTCTTCGATCAGCTTGCTCGCGCCACCGTCGGGTGCCTTGTAGCGGAGGCGAAGGAAGGCCAGCTCGCCGCCTTTGGATGCTGCCGCGTCACTGCCGTAACGAAGCGGATCGATTCGTGCGCCCGGTGCGCCCTTGAGCGTGATCTCGTAGAGGGCGGTGACATTCGCGCCGGCACCGATCTCACCGGCGTCGACCGCGTCGTTGTTGAAGTCCTCACGAGCCAGCACACGTTTCTCGTAGCCGATCAGGCGGTATTCGGCGACCACGCCCGGATTGAACTCGACCTGGATCTTCACATCCTTCGCGATCGTCATCAGCGTTGCCGACATCTCGTCGACCAGGACGCGCCTGCCTTCGTCGAGGCTGTCGATGTAATGATGGCTGCCGTTGCCGACGTCGGCCAGTTCAACGGCCATCTCGTCGTTGTAGTTACCTTCGCCGAAGCCGAGCGTGGTCAGCGCAACACCGCTCTTGCGCTTCTCGACGATACGATCCTTGAGTGCCTGCACGCCGGTCATGCCGACGTTGAAGTCGCCATCGGTCGCGAGGATCACTCGATTCACGCCACCCTTGATGTAACCCTTCGCCGCCTGCGCATAGGCCAGATCGATGCCCGCCGCGCCGTTGGTGGAACCGCCGGCGCCCAGCGCGTCGATAGCCGCGGTGATGGTTGCGTGCTGGTCACCGGGCGTCGATGGCAACGCAACGCAGGTCGCGCCCGCATAGGTCACCAGTGAAACGCGGTCCTGCGCGCGAAGCTTCGGCACGACCTGTTTCAGCGACGCCTTCAGCAAGGGCAGCTTGTCTGGCTCATCCATCGACCCGGACACATCGACGAGGAAGACCAGGTTGGCGGCGGGAATGTCGCTGGCCGGCACCTTGTAGCCCTGGATGCCCACCATCAACAGCTGGCGGCTGGGATTCCACGGTGCGGGTGCGAGTTCGGTGGTCACGCTGAAGGGGCGCGAGCGATCGGTCGGCGGTGCATAGCCGTAGTCGAAGTAGTTGATGAACTCCTCGGTGCGCACCGCATCGGCGGGCGGCAGGCGTCCTTCATTGAGCATGTGGCGCACGTTGGTATACGAGCCGGTGTCCACGTCGATACTGAAGGTCGAGACCGGGTCGTTGGTGGCAAGGTGTACCGCGTTGGCATCGCGGTGCTTGTAGTTGTCACGGTCCATCGGCTGCGCTGGCATCGTCGCGACGATCATGCCCCCCATCGACGCCGGCGAACGCTGCACTTTGGCCATCATCGGCGCGGCCGGCGCCGGTGCCGCTGTGGCTCTCAGGGCGTCGGCTTCGGCAACGGGCATCGCCATCGGCATCGGCATCGGCAGGGGGCGCCCGGGCGCGTAGCCACGCACGGCCCGCTCGCAGGAAGCGTCGTTGGGTACCGGTAACGCTGGCTCAGGCGCCACACGCGGGCGGGGCAAGCCGTTGGAAGCGGCGCTTCCCGCGGCGGCAACCAGGCCGGCGAACAGCAGGGGTAGGGTGATGCGTAGCGTATTCATCGTGCGTGGCCTCGTGGGGGACATGCAGATGAAACGTGGCCCTGGCGAAAAGGGGTTAAACGATCAGGCGCGCGAGGGCTCGAGGCGCGCGTCGCCGAGGGCGCCGATGCGGTTACGCCCGGCGTTCTTCGCGCGGTAGAGCGCGCGGTCGGCGGCATTGAGCAGGTCCAGCGGGCCGCCGTTGGCATTGGCCAGGAGCGTCGCCACGCCGATCGTGATGGTCAACACGCCGCACGGACTCAGGGGATGCACGATGCCTTGCGCTTCGACTTGTGCACGGAGGTCTTCGGCCAGCGCCACCGCTTCGGGCAGGCGCGTGCCCGGAGCGATCACCGCGAATTCCTCGCCGCCGAAGCGGGCGATGAAGTCGCCGGCACGCAGGCCGCGTCCGGAGAGTACCGAGGCCAGGGCGCGCAGGCAGTCGTCGCCGGCGAGATGGCCGTAGCGGTCGTTGTATTCCTTGAAGAAGTCCACGTCGATCATCAGCAAGGCGATCGGCTCGCGCTGCGCGGGCCGGTGCCATTCACGCAGGAGGCGTTCGTCCAGTGCGCGGCGGTTGGCCAGCCCGGTCATGCTGTCGATGAACACCAGTCCCTGAAGCTCATCGCGGCTGCGCGAGAGGCGGTACTCCTCCTCGACCAGGTCGACCTGGGCCAGCGTCCCGCGCAGGCCGATACCGATGACCGCGGCGATGGCGCCACAGATACCCAGCGACGGATACACCGGGATCACCATCAGACCAAAACCCAGCACGCTCATGGCCAGGAAGGTGGGACTCGCGCTCTGCACGAAGCGAATCAGGTACACCGGCGGGTGCCAGTGACGCTGGGGCTGGCGGGTCATGGTGACGACGAACAGTGAAAGGAAAGGCAGGTCGAGCAGGACGTCCCACGATGAGCTGCCGAAGTCGGGATGACCGTTGAGGGCAACGTAGTGGTTGTACGAGAAGCCGGAAATCGCATAGACGACGAAGAACGCCATCACCCCGCGGAAGAACGCGTGATCGTCCGCCCGGTCGGTGGCGACGAAACGCAGCAAGGCGGCCACCGCCAGGCATACGTTCTCGAAGTCGAGCATGTAAGCGACGTCGACCGCCTGCTGTCGACCGATCGCACCTTCCACGGTCACGATGGAGAACGTGCGCAGGTAGAACAACACGCCGAGCAGACCGGCCAGCACAAGGTCGATCGACAGCGCCCATTTCTTTCGCGCAGCGACGGGCGCGGAGGAAACAGCGACCAGTACCGGCAACACGTACAGGATGTAGAAGAACATGCTGTCGCCGGGCGCGGGGTTGGAATTGTCGAGCACGTAGTTCTGTCGTGCCGACAGCGACATGCCGATCGTCCACAGCCCGAGGCTCGCCAGCAGCAACCACCAGCGGTGGTCGCGCGGCGTGCCCGAGCGCAACCACGATCGCCACGTACCGATCATCGCCAGCGCGGCAACCGAAAAGAAAAAGGTGTAAGAGATCGCCATGCCAGTCGCCGGCAGGAGTGCCAGCGCGACCGCGTGGGCCGCGACGATGGCCGCCGCGGCGATGAATGCTTTCATGGCGTGCCTCCCCCGACCTGCAACGCACTCATCATATCGGCCGGAGAGGCAGGAAGTTGAGGGCAACCCTTCAAATTTTACGTTTCGCAGAACGACAAATGTGAAGGTCAGTTGGCCCGCCGCGCCACCTCCTCGATGTCCCGGGTTTCGAGAACGGTCTTCGGGTAACCGTGCCGCGCCAACTCGAGCAGGGCACGTCCGACTGTCTCGGTCGTCGCCACCGCATGGGGCATGAGCGCGCGGAACAGGGGAAACAGCGGGGCCATCAGCGGGTAGAGCATCCGGTACGCCCGCGTGCGCGAACGGGCTCCGTGCATGGGCCGGATGGCTCCCGGCCGGATCGCATGCACGCGTTTGAACGGAAGTCGCGCGAGGGTGTTTTCGGTTCGCCCGCGCACACGAGCCCACATGATTTTGCCGGATTCGCTGCTATCGGCACCCGCCCCGGAGACATACACGAAGGACATCGCCGGATTCAGGCGGGCGAGGGTAGACGCCGCCGCGAGGGTCATGTCGTAGGTGAGATGCGTGTAGGTTGCTTCGTCCATGCGGAACGAGGTCACGCCGATGCAGAAGAAGCAGGCGTCGAAGCCACCGAGCCGGTCTTCGACGGCACGGTAGTCGAAGAGGTCGGCCTGGACCAGGTCTTTCAGCTTCGGGTGGCTGGCACCACTGGGCGTGCGCCCGATCGCGACGACCTCGTCGACATCGGGGGCGAGCAGGCACTCGCGAAGCACGCCCTGGCCCACCATGCCGGTGGCGCCGAACAGCAGGATCCTCATGCGGGTGTCCTCAGTAGGCCGGGAAGGCGGGAAGGGCGGCGGCGCCGACGTCGGTCGCGCGGCTGATCTCGACCCAGCGCTGGTCGGTTTCACGGCGCGCCTGCTCGGCGGCGCCCGCGTAAGCCACCGCGTCGCTGCCCAGGAGGAGTCGTACGGGTGGACGCGGATGCGCGGCAAGGCGGAGCACCACCTCGGCAACACGAACCGGGTCGCCTGCCTCGTTGCCGGCGTAGCTGGAAAGCATGTCGCGAAGCGGGCCCACGCTGCTTTCGTAGTCGGCCAGCAAAGTTGGCACGTCGGCGCCTGCACGACGAACCCAGTCGGTGCGCATGCCGCCGGGCTCGATCGCCGTGACGTGCACGCCCAGCGCACCGAGTTCGGTCGCGAGCACTTCGGAAAGACCGCCCACCGCCCACTTTGCAGCCTGATAGGCCGACATGCCGGGCATTCCGATGCGGCCACCGACGGAGGAGACATTGATGACACGGCCGCTACGGCGCTCGCGCATCGGACCGACGGCGGCGCGCGTGAGGTTCACCACGCCGAACAGGTTGGTCTCGATCTGTGCACGATAGTCAGCCGATGACATCTGCTCGAACGGGGCGAGCTGACCGTAGCCAGCGTTGTTGACGAGCACGTCGAGCTGGCCGAATGCTTCCAGGGCGACCCGCACGGCTTTGATGCACGCAGCCTCGTCCGTGACATCGAGCGGGGTGACGCGGAGGGTGTCCGGGTAGCGCGCGACCAGATCGTCGAGCACCTCGACGCGCCGTGCCGTGGCGACGACACGATGGCCGGCGGCAAGTGCCGCCTGGGCGATATCGCGACCGAGACCAGCGCCGCTTCCTGAAATGAGCCAGACCTGTGACATGAAAAATCCTCGCTATAGTGAGTGAGTACACACTCGGTTATGTGGGTAAAAAAAGGGCGTGCTTCAGGCGGACCCGATGGCTCGCCAGATGGCCTCGAAACCGGCCCGACGGTAAACACCCGCCTCGGCGGCGTTCTTCGCCATGAACTGCATCGTGGTTTCGGCGATGGCGGTGATGATCCCCGCCATGAAGCCAATGGGTTGCCCCTGGCTGAGCACGCCGGCGGCGATGCCGTCGTCGAACAAGCCCGCGATGTCGCCGAAGACACGTTCGCCCTCGACGCGGGTAGCCGGAGTGATGCGCTCGGACACCATCAGCTGCGCCATGGCCGCGCGCAGGGCAGGCTGCTCCATACCCCAGTCGAGGTAACGATTCCATACGTGCTCGAAGCGCTCGATGATCGGGGCGCGCGAGGGGTAACCGTCGACCATGGCTTCGCGAAGGCTGCTCTTCGCACTCAGGTAGAGTTCGTTGAGCAGCAGGTCCTTGTCGGCGAAGTAGGTGAAGATCGAGCCCTCGGCCACGCCAGCCAGCTTCGCGATGAGCGAGGTCGGCGCACCCACGCCACGCTCGGCCACGGCCTGGGCTGCGGCGGCAAGGATGGCGTTGCGTTTTTCTTCGCTCTTGAGGCGGGCCATGGGGTTCTGATAATAGGTGAGTGCTCACTCATTATTGGGCACTCCGGGAGCCATTGCAAGATCCCAATCCCCTGCAGGAGCCGATTCATCGGCGATCCCGCGGCAGCGGGCAAGGTCATGGCAAGCACCCTATCGCCGATGAATCGGCTCCCACAAGGGCGGGGTGCCGCACGATCACGCGGCGCGGATGGCGCCCTTGGCGATGACCGGGCCGGTCGGTTGGCCGGTGGGCGAGCCGCCGAGCGGTTCCAGCGACACGGCGAGTGCCGCAGTCGGGCCGAGGCGATCGAGGAGGGCCTTGTCGAGATGGAAGCGCTTGGGATCGCCGGGCGGGAAGACGCCGACCGAGATGGGGGCGCCGCCGGCGGGAATAAGCCATAGCTCGGTATTGCGATCGGCAGCGACGGCGGCGGGGCTGGCCGGAACGACGAGCAGTTCGGAGCGGTCGATGTCCATGGTGGCGGTCCAGCCGGCGACGCCGTTCTCACCGGCGATGGTCGAGACCATGAGGACGGAAGTGTGCGCCGCGCTGGGCGGCGCCACGGGACGGGTCATGGTGATCACAAGCAGGCAGGCGGCAAGCGCCGTGGCACCCACACCGATCCAGCGCCAAAGACCGAGGCTGTCCCAGACGCTCTCGCGTCCCTTGGAAGACGATGGCGCGGCAGCATCGAAGGCGAGACGACGACGGATGCCGGCCCAGACATGCGCGGGCGGCTCGACGTCGGTGATTTCCATGGCGAGCGGCGTGAAGTGACGCTGCCACAGCGCGACCGCCGCGGCGGCTTCGGCGTTTGTCTCGACCTCCCGCGCCACCGCGGCTCGCGCGTCGGCGTCGAGCAGGCCGAGCGCGTACTCGGCGTAGCGCAGGTTGTCCTTGTCCGATTCGAAAGTGCTGTTCATGGATTGAGGCACGCCCTGAGCTGCAGGAGACCGCGGCGAATCCAGCTTTTCATGGTGCCAAGGGGCACCTTTGCGCGTTCCGCCAACTCGTTATACGTCGCGCCGCCGAAAAAGGCTTCACGGATGGAGCGACGTTGCTGGGCTTCCAGTTCGCCCAGGCAAGCCTGCAAATGGCGGTACTCCTCGTCGCTCTCGGCGCCGTGCGCGGGACCGGGGCCATCGTCGACAAGGGTTTCCCAATCCACCTCGACCGGGCGCAGGTCGGGGCGCTGGCGAAGGCGGTCGATGGCTTTGTTACGGGCGACGGTCACCAGCCAGGTGATGGCGCTGGAGAGCTTCGCGTCGAAGCTGCGGGCACGCTTCCACACCGTGACGAAGGCTTCCTGGAGGACTTCCTCGGCCTCGTCGCGATCGCCCATCAACCGCACGCAGACGCCGAACAAGCGCGATGAGGTGCGCCGGTACAGCTCCTCGAAGGCGCGCTGGTCTTCGTCAGCGGTACGTTGCAACAGTCGATTCAGCTCGTCGCGCTCGGCGGGGCTGGTGGCTGACATGCGTGGGATCCTTATTCGGGCCGGCGGTCGCTCGATGCGGGCCGATCTATAACATGACCTTGGTCGGCACGGCGCGACGCGCATCCGTTCTTCACATACTCTCGTATCCACTGTCCGGCATTCCCGTCGAGGACGAGTACCCGTGAGGCTTCTTTCATCTGCCCCGATCGTCCCCTTTGCTGCTGCCGCGTGCCTCGCCAGCGGCATCGCGCCTGCCGCCACCGAGCGTTTCGTCGGCGACGCCTATGCGCCGGATAACGGCCAGCTGCTCTATCGCGAAGTCCATACGGTGGGCCCCGAGCGACAGGTGGTGCAGTACCAGTGTCCCGATGGCAAGGCGTTCGCGCGCAAGGTACTGGAGGGCGGCGACAAGGTGATCGGGCCGGACTTCAGTTTCGTCGACGCGCGTAACGGCTATGCCGAAGGAGTGCGCTCGCAGGGTGGTGCCCGCAGCGTTTACGCCAAGCGTGGCGCAGCCCCCGAAGTGGTCAAGCCACTGCCGGAGAAGAAGGACGGCGTGATCGACGCCGGTTTCGACGTGTACGTACGCACTCACTGGGACGCCGTCGGCAAGCGTGGCGACGGTATTCCTTTCCTCTTGCCCGGACGCTTTGCCTACTACGACGTGCGGCTGGTCGACGGCCAGACGAGCGGCGGCGTGCGACGCATGACGATGAGACTCGACGCCTGGTACGCCTTCGCGGCACCCACGGTGGTGCTCAGCTACACCATGGCCGATCGCACGCTTCGTCGCTTCGAGGGCATGGGCTCGATCCGCGGCGAGAACGGCAAGCTGCGCCCCGTGCGCATCGAGTTCCCGCCCGACAAACGTGAAGGCAATGTAGCCGACGCCGCCGTGGATGAGGCGCTGGCCACGAAGCTGGACGGTCGCTGCACCATCTAGGCCATGTTCGTGCATCCGTGAGGCGTCCGACCCCGTATAGGTAAGGGAACGCCACGGGAGTCCGCATGAACGTCCGCCCCAATGCCTCGTCCGATACACCGCCGGGGGCACTTCGCGTCGGTACCGTACGCCGGTGGTTCGACACCTCCACCGCCGCGCCGGCCGACGACGCGAAGGGCGACCGTGTCGACTGGCTCCGGGCCTCGCCCTTCGTCGCCATGCACCTGGCATGCATCGGCGCGTTCTGGACCGGCGTGTCGCCGGTGGCGATCGGAGTCACGGTGACGCTCTATGCGGTGAGGATGTTTGCCCTGACGGCTTTCTACCACCGCTACTTTTCGCACCGCACGTTCCGTACCTCTCGTGCGGTGCAGTTCTTCTTTGCCGTGATCGGCGCGAGCTGCGTGCAGCGTGGACCCCTGTGGTGGGCCGCGCATCATCGTCATCATCACCGGCATACCGACACGCCGCTCGATCCGCATTCGCCGGGCGTCCATGGCTTCCTCTGGAGTCACGTGGGCTGGTTCCTCACCCCGAATGGCTTCCGCACCGAGGTCGAGCGTGTGCCGGACCTGGCCAAGTATCCAGAGCTGCGTTGGCTGGATCGTTACGATACGGCCATCCCGGTGCTGCTGGCGGTGGCCTTGTTCGGCCTGGGCAAGCTTCTCCAGCATGCGGCGCCGGGCCTTGGCACGACGGGCTGGCAGATGCTGGTGTGGGGCTTCTTCATTTCCACCACCGTGCTGTTCCACGCCACCGTGACGATCAATTCGCTGGCACACCGTTTCGGCCGCCGTCGATTCGACACGAACGACGATAGCCGCAATAACGTCTGGCTTGCGCTGCTGACCTTCGGCGAAGGTTGGCATAACAACCATCACTTCTTCCCCGGAACCGTGCGGCAGGGCTTCCGCTGGTGGGAAATCGACGTGACCTGGTACGGCCTCCGCCTGATGTCGTGGCTGGGTCTGGTGCATGACCTCAAGCCGATTCCGGCCTGGGTCGCGGCCAGGGCGAGGTGCTGAGCATGCGCGTTGCCGTCATCGGTTCGGGCATCGCCGGGCTCGCTTCTGCCTGGTTGCTGTCGCGAAGGCACGCAGTAACCCTGTTCGAAGCCAACGACTATCCCGGTGGGCATACGCATACGCACGATATCCATCTCGACGGCCGCCAGTACACGGTCGACACGGGATTCATCGTGCACAACCGTGCGCATTACCCGTTGCTGTCGGCCTTGTTCGATGAACTCGGCGTGGCGACCCAGCCGACCACCATGAGCTTCTCGGTACGCAACCAGGCCAGCGGCCTCGAATACAACGCGGCCACCCTGGACACGCTGTTCTGCCAGCGCCGTAACCTGCTGTCGCCACGTTTCCTGGGCATGATTCGCGACCTGATGCGCTTCTACCGCGAGGCCCCGGCCTTGCTGGACGAGGCAAGCCAGGATTCCACCCTCGGCGAATACCTGGCGCATGGCGGCTATGGCGCGGCATTTCGCGACGAGCACCTCGTGCCGATGGCCTCGGCGCTCTGGTCGTCGCCGCCGACCGCGGTGCTCGGCTTCCCCGCGCGCTACCTCGTGCAGTTCATGGCCAACCACCAGATGCTCAGCCTGTCCGGTCGACCGGAATGGCGCGTGGTAAGCGGTGGGTCGCGCCACTACATCGATGCGATGCGCGCCCGTTGGTCGGTGCACGAACGCCTGAACACGCCGGTCGTCGCGGTGCGGCGTCATCACGACACCGTGGATGTGGTCACGCACGCTGGTACCGAGCCTTTCGACGACGTGGTGCTCGCCTGCCACAGTGACCAGTCCCTGGCACTGCTGACCGATGCCGACGCAGCCGAACGCTCCATTCTCGGCGCGATGACGTACCAGACCAATGACACCGTGCTGCATACCGACGCGTCCTTGCTGCCACGTTCGCGTAAGGCATGGGCGGCATGGAACGCATTCATTCCAGCCGATCCTGGCGATGCCTGCACGGTCAGTTACTGCATGAACCTGCTGCAGGGATTCACCTCGCCCGATCCCTTCGTCGTCACCCTCAACCGCAGCCACGCCATCGACCCGCGGCGGGTCCTTCGCCGCATGAGTTACGAGCACCCGGTGTACACGCGCGAATCCGTCGCCGCGCAGATGCGCAAGACCGAGATCCAGGGGCGTCGCCGCGTGTGGTTCGCCGGGGCGTACTGGGGCTGGGGATTCCATGAGGACGGCATGCGCAGCGCTGTCGAACTGGCACGAGACTTCGAGGGCGTCGTGGCCACGCGTACGCCGGCGTTGGCATGAGCGATCGCTTCGCCAGCGCCGTCTACGAAGGCATCGTGACGCATCATCGTCACGCGCCGCGCGAGCACGCTTTCAGCTACCGCATGGCCCAGCTCTATCTGGACCTGGACGAGATTGACCAGGTCTTCGCTGATCGTTGGCTGTGGTCGGCGAAGGGGCGCAGCTTTGCCGAGTTCCGGCGAGCCGACTACCTCGGTGCGCCGGACCTGCCGTTAGTCGAGGCTGTTCGCGAACGCGTGAAAGCTTCGCTTGGCTATCGGCCGGTCGGCCCCGTACGCGTGCTCACGCACCTGCGCTACGCGGGTGTCGTGTTCAATCCGGTGACGTTCTATTACTGCTTCAAAGCGGATGGCATCACGCTCGACTGCGTGGTCGCCGAGATCACCAACACGCCGTGGCGTGAACGACATAGTTATGTGCTTCGCGTGGACGACAGTGCCGAAGGGCATGTCATCGACGCATCCTTCCCCAAAGCCTTCCACGTGTCGCCGTTCATGCCCATGGATCGCGCGTATCGATGGCGCTTCACCTGTCCGGATAAGCAGCTCCGCGTGCACATGGACGTGCTCCGCGAGGGCGTGCGTGAGTTCGACGCGCACCTGTCGCTTCACCGCCGCGAGCTCACCGGTGCCTCGCTGGCGCGTGTCCTATGGCGCTACCCGTTGATGACGGCGAAGGTCGTCGGATCGATTCATTTCGAAGCGCTTCGGCTCTGGCTCAAGCGCAACCCCATTCACGACCACCCGACGAGAAACCCATGAACGCCATCGTTCGCAACGAAGACGCTGTGCCGGCCTCGCGAGGCCTGCGCTTTCTCCGCCGCCTGTTGCTGGCGCGGATGGAAGGGATGCGTCACGGCCGCCTGGTGATCGACGATCCATTGGGACGTGTCACGCTGGGCCAGTCGATGGACATTCCAACGGACCTGGTCGTGCATGTGCGGGTGGACGACCTTGCGTTCTACCGGGCGGTCGCCGCCAATGGCAGCGTCGGTGCGGGCGAGGCCTTCATGGATGGGCTTTGGCGCTGTGACGATCTGGTTGGACTGATTCGTCTGCTGGTGCGTAACCGCGATCGCCTCGACAGCATGGAATCGGGACTGGCGAGGCTCGGCGGTCTTGCCATGAAGAGCTGGCATGCGCTGCGCCGGAACACGCGTGAAGGCAGCCGTCGCAACATTGCCGCTCATTACGACCTGGGCAACGATTTCTTCGGTCTCTTCCTCTCGCCGGACCTGATGTATTCGTCGGCTTTCTGGGAAGGTGACGACGACACGCTGGAAATGGCCTCGACGCGCAAGCTCGACCGTGTCTGCCAGTGGCTGGACCTGAAACCCGGTGACCGGGTGATCGAGATCGGCACCGGCTGGGGCGGATTCGCGGTGCATGCCGCCCGGTACTACGGCTGCCACGTGACCACCACGACCATCTCCCGTGAACAGCACGCGCTTGCCGCCATGCATGTGGAGGAAGCCGGCATAGGTGATCGCGTCAGCCTGTTGCTCGAGGACTATCGCGACCTGACCGGCACCTACGACAAGCTGGTGTCGATCGAGATGATCGAGGCCATCGGTGCAAGCTACCTCGACGTGTATTTCGCCAAGCTCGGCAGCCTGCTGCGGCCAGGGGGCAGGGCGCTGGTGCAGGCGATCACCATCGAAGACCACCGTTATGCCCAGGCGCTGGCCTCGGTCGACTTCATCAAGCGCCACGTCTTCCCGGGCAGCTTCATTCCGTCGATCCACGCGATGCTTGCGGCGAAGACACGCGTCACGGACCTCGCGCTGATTCGTCTTCACGACTTCGGACTCTCATATGCGCGCACGCTCGAAGCATGGCGCGAGCGGTTCCTCGCCGGCCTGGGGCAGGTGCGGGAGCAGGGCTTTGACGAGCGCTTCATCCGTTCGTGGGAGTTCTACATGGCGTATTGCGAGGGCGGTTTCCGCGAACGATCGATCGGGGTGTCGCACCTGTTGATGGAGAAGCCGCTGCACGGGAGTACGACGGGATGATGGCTGCGTGGGCCAGTTTCATTGGCTATGAAGTGGTCTGGTTCGTCGCGGTGGTCTTCGCTGGTCGTGGCGAGCCGTGGCCGGGGGTGATCGCCGCGGTGCTGTTCGTGGGCTGGCAGCTCGGGGTTTTGCCGCATCGTCGGGCCGCCTTGCAGGTGCTGGTGATCGCCGTCCTGTGCGGCGTCGTCATCGACGGTCTCGTGCATGGCCTGCATCTGGCCGACTACGCGGCGGCCGCACCGGCGCTGCCGACCGGCGGCGCGCCCTTGTGGATTCTCTGTCTCTGGGCCTGTTTCTCGTTGACGCTGGGCGGACCATTGCGAGCCCTGGGTACGCGCCCCTTGCTCGCCGTGGTGCTCGGCGGCATCGGTGGCCCGCTCGCGTATGCGGGAGCCGCGCACGGCTGGGAAGCGCTGACGTTTCGCGCCCCGGAATGGCAGGCGCTCGCTTTGCTTGGCATCGGCTGGGGCGTGGCGATGCCCTTGCTCGCGGCGCTGACCCATCGGTGGTCCATGACGAGGGCGACGGCATGAGCACGACGAACACCTTGCTGGTGATCTGGCTGGCCGCCGCCTGGTTGATGACGGCGGGATGGGCCTGGCAACGGCGCAAGAAGAACGCAGGCATCGTCGATGTGCTCTGGTCGACCGGTGTCGGCGGTGCGGCGGTGCTGGCGGGCTTGATCGGCTCAGGTGCGCTGGGGACGCGTTTCGCGGTGGCGATACTCGGTGGCCTTTGGGGTGTTCGCCTGGCATGGCACCTGTGGCGTCGCGTGGCCGGTGAAGCGGAAGACGGCCGCTATCGCGCCCTTCGCGAACACTGGCGCGGCAGCCAGACAAAGTTCTTCGGTTTCTTCCAGTTCCAGGCTTTCCTCGTCGGTGTTTTCGCCGTGCCATTTCTGGCAGTGGCTGCGAATCCGAACGCATCGTTCTCCGCCATCGTGGCGGCCGTCGTGATCTGGCTTGTCAGCGTCGGCGGTGAATCCATCGCGGATCGACAACTGGCCGACTTTCGCGCCGCCCCCGCTAACCAGGGTAAAACGTGCCGCGCCGGGCTGTGGCGTTACTCGCGCCACCCGAATTACTTCTTCGAGTGGTTGCACTGGTTCGCCTACGTGGTACTGGCGATCGGTTCGCCGCTGTGGTGGCTGGCCTGGAGCGGTCCGGTGGTGATGTTCCTGTTCCTGCGCTTCGTCAGTGGCGTGCCTTACACCGAGACGCAAGCGTTGCGCTCGCGCGGCGACGAATACCGTCGCTACCAACGCGACACCCCGATGTTCTTTCCGTGGTTTCCGAAACATGAGAGCGATAACGCATGAACACCGCCGTCCGTCCCGCTGCATATGCCCGTGAAGATCGCGCCGCGTCCGGCTTGCTCGGCCTCGCGGAGCGTGGGCTTGTCCCCGATATCCTGCTGCGTGCCGGTATTCGACGGCTGTGCGCCAAACGGCTTGCGGACGAGGAGGCCGGCGGACTCGCGGCCGTGGCGGCTCGGTATCAGAAGCGCATCGAAGGGCTGAAGCAGAGCGAGGTCGCCATTCACACGGACGCCGCGAACGGCCAGCACTACGAGCTGCCGGCACGCTTCTTCGAACTGTGCCTTGGCCCGCGTCTGAAGTATTCGGGTTGCTACTACACAACTGGAGCCGAGTCGCTGGCCGATGCAGAGGAGGCGATGCTGTCGCTTTACGGCGCACGTGCCGAGCTGGCCGACGACCAGTCGATTCTCGAGCTGGGCTGCGGGTGGGGCTCGCTCACCTTGTGGATGGCCCAGCGCTATCCGCGTTCGCGCATCACGGCCGTCTCCAATTCGGGTAGCCAGCGTCGCCACATCGAGGCCAGTTGCACGGCGCGTGGCATCCACAATGTCAACGTGATCACCGCGGATGCGAACACGCTCGAACTGGGTGCCAGCCAGTTCGACCGCTGCGTATCGGTGGAGATGTTCGAGCACATGCGCAACTACGAAACCCTCCTCTCGCGCATTAGCCTGTGGTTGCGCCCGGGCGGCAAGCTCTTCGTCCATATTTTTGCCCACCGGACCCTGATGTACCCGTTCGAGACAGAAGGCAAGGACGACTGGATGGGCCAGCATTTCTTCACCGGCGGCCTGATGCCGGCCTCGGATACCCTGCTCTGGTTCCAGAACGACCTGACCATCGAGCGCCGCTGGCATGTGGACGGCACGCACTATCAGCGCACGGCCAATCACTGGCTGGCGAACCAGGATCTGGCCCGTGAGGAAATCATGAAAGTGCTGAAGGGGACGTACGGCGACGCGGCGGGGCTCTGGTTCCAGCGCTGGCGGATGTTCTGGATGGCCTGTGCCGGGTTGTTCGGTTACGCAGACGGGCAGGAATGGCTCGTGGCCCACTACCGCTTCGTCAAACCGCGCTAGGGCGCGGCCTGCGCGGCATGCGGGGTTAAGACAAGGCGGTCACAAACGTCCAATCCGGCCAGCTTTGCCTGCAGGTAATGTCACCTATTCCGGATTGTCGCCTTGGAAACGACGACCGGTGGTCGCACGATGTGTGGCTTGCACCACACCTGCCTGAAGGAGAGAGCCATGTCCTCGCGCCCTGTTCGTATTCCCGGCCCGGACCACCCGATCACCGTTATCCCCTCTGGCGGCCGCGTGGTCGTGCGTGACGGCGACCGCGTGATCGCCGATACCCGCAACGCGTTGACCCTGCAGGAGTCCACGTACCCGGCGGTGTTCTACATTCCCCGCGCCGACGCCGACATGGCCGCGCTGACGAAGACCGAGCACCACTCGTACTGCCCATACAAGGGTGAGGCGTCGTATTTCAGTTTGCCGGGAAACACCGAGAAGGCGATCAACGCCATCTGGACCTATGAGACGCCTTACGACGCGGTGACGTCGATTCGCGAACATCTCGCCTTTTACCCCGACCGGGTCAGCATCGAGCACACGCCGGCCTGACCCGCCAGCGCAGGGAACCTGACACATGCAAGCTATCGTCGATACCACCTGGGCGCCTGGCGCCGCCGGCCTTCGTTCCAGCGAAGGCACGGCGGCGATCCGATGTAACGCCGACGAATCGCTCCTCGCCCGCTATAATGCCGTTCGTGCGCGCACCGAAGCGCTGGTCGCCTCGCTCGACGCCGAAGACATGGTCGTCCAGTCCATGCCGGACGCCAGCCCTGCGAAATGGCACCTCGCGCATACCACCTGGTTTTTCGAGACCTTCGTGCTCGGGCCCAACGTACCGGGTTACGAGGTGTTCGATGCCGACTTCGGTTACCTCTTCAATTCCTACTACGAGGCCGTCGGTCCGCGGCATCCGCGACCGTTGCGTGGCTTGCTCACGCGTCCCTCCGTGGCTCAGGTGATCGCCTATCGCCATCACGTGGACTCGCACATGCGTGCCTTCCTGGGCGAATGGCCCTCGGCGGAACTGGAGGCGTTGTTGCGCCTGGGCTTCGCGCATGAGGAGCAGCACCAGGAACTGCTGGTGATGGACATGCAACACCTGTTCGCGCAGTCCCCGCTCAAACCGGCCATCGATGCGGCGTGGCCCGCGCCGGCACCTGGCCCGAGCGGACGCTTCCGTCGTATCGGTGGCGGGCCGGTGCGTATCGGTGCCGTGGACGAGCGCTTCGCCTTCGACAACGAAGGCCCGCGGCATACGGCGTGGCTGGAACCGTTCGAAATGTCGGACCGGCTCGTGACCAACGGTCAATGGCTGGCCTTCATGGCGCTGGGCGGCTATCGCCGCGCGGACCTGTGGCTCTCCGACGGCTGGGCCCAGCGGCAGGAGGAAGGCTGGGAGGCGCCGCTGTACTGGCGGCGCGAGGACGACGTCTGGTCGCACATGACGCCGGGTGGCTGGAAGCCGGTCGACCCGGATGCCGCCGTGACCCATGTCAGCTATTACGAGGCCGAGGCTTTCGCACGCTGGGCCGGCGCACGTCTGCCGACCGAAGCCGAGTGGGAACATGCCGTGCGCACGCGCAACGACCTGGACCAGGTCGACGACGTGGCCTGGCAGTGGACGGCGAGTGCCTATTCGCCGTATCCCGGCTTCCGTGCCACCGACGATGCCGTCGGTGAATACAACGGCAAATTCATGATCGGGCAGATGGTGCTGCGTGGTGGCGCCAGCGTCACGCCGCCGCATCATGTTCGCCCTTCGTACCGCAACTTCTACCGCCCGGGGCAGCGCTGGATGTTCTCCGGCTTGCGTCTGGCGAGGGATGTAGGCAGCTCGCCCGATGACGATCGCCTGACCTTCCTGCGCGACACGCTGGCTGGTTTGTCCGCGTCGCCGAAGGCGTTCTCACCGAAGTACTTCTACGATGCCGCCGGATCGGCCTTGTTCGAAGCCATTTGCGTCACGCCGGAGTATTATCCCACGCGTACGGAAACGGCTTTGTTGCATGACATCGCACCTGCGCTGGCGGCAACCATTCCCGACGGTGCCGTGCTGCTCGAACTGGGCAGCGGCGCGAGCGACAAGACGCGTGTGCTCCTGGATGCGGCGCCGCAGATCTCGGCTTACGTACCGGTGGATATCAGCGTCGATGCTCTCAACGGCGCGGTGGACCGGTTGCGCTCCGCGTATCCCGGGCTGGCCGTGCATCCCGTGGTGGGCGATTTCACCCGCGCGATCGACGTGCCCGAGGCCCTTGCAGGCCGGCCGATCGTGGCATTCTTCCCGGGTTCCACGATCGGTAACTTCGTTCCCGAAGAAGCGATCGCGTTGTTGCGTTCGGTACGCGAGCGGCTCGGTGCCGCGGCGCACTTCATCGTCGGTGCCGATCAGGTCAAGTCGGTCGATACGCTCATCGCTGCTTACGACGATGCCGAGGGCGTGACCGCCGCCTTCAATCGCAACGTGCTGGTGCGGATCAACCGGGAACTGGGCGGCGACTTCGACCCGCAGGCTTTCGAGCATCGCGCGGTATGGAACGCGGAGCTCGAGCGCATCGAGATGCATCTGGTGAGTCGGGTAGCGCAGCAGGTCACGGTGGCGGGGCAGACGTTCCGTTTCGCCGTCGGCGAGTCTATCCACACCGAGAACTCGCACAAGTTCACGAGCGCGTCGTTTGCGCATCTGGCCGGGGCAGGCGGGTGGCGGGTAGACCGGGAGTGGATTTCGCCAGATCCCGCCTTCGGCGTCTTCGCCCTCGTCGTATAAGCGCGCTCCGTGTAGGAGCCGCTTCAGCGGCGAAAGCCAGGTTGCCTCGGCCCCCATCGCCGGCATAGCCGGCTCCTACAAGAGCCCCATGTGGGAGCCGCTTCAGCGGCGAAAGCCAGGTTGCGGCGACGCCATCGCCGGCATAGCCGGCTCCTACAAGAGCCCCATGTGGGAGCCGCTTCAGCGGCGATAGCCAGGCTGCCTCGGTCCCCATCGCCGGCATAGCCGGCTCCTACAAGAGCTTAGCGGACGTCGTCGACGGTCATGTAGCCGGCGTCGCTCACACTGACCACGGCGCGGCGATGGGCCTGGATGTTCACGGCATCCTCGGTGCTCGCGCCGATCACACGGGCCGTGGCTTCCACGCCCACCGGATGGTTGCCGCGCCGCTTCTGCCTGCCGGCGAACCGTGCACGGTTATAGCCGGCCCAGGCGCTGAAAATCAGCGCACAGACGATTGCGGCAATCAGCACGACGTTGAGGTCGCCTTCCTTGTGTGACGGTTCCAGCACATATAGCTGCAACCAGGCGCTGCGCACCCCGAAGGCCCAGGCGCCCAGGGTAATCAGCGGTAGCCAGAGAAACGCCCAGAACATCCAGGCGATGATGGTGACGACGCTGAACATCGCTTTCTGCACCGACGACTGACGTTCGGGTCGCTGGATCAGGATGGCTTCGGCTTTCATCGCAGTCCCCGGTCCGGGCTGACCCACACCGCACGCGTGCCCTTGCGCTTCATCAGTGCCTTGGGCATCGCGACAATGGAGGTGGCCGTGTTGAGGATCCAGTACACCAGCGGGTACCAGATCATCCAGTAGTAGTTCCGGCCGATGCGCGTTTCATAGCGGCGATCGACCAGCAGGCTGATCAGGAACTGCAGCAGGCAGATCGCACCGAGCACCACGCCGTGCCACTGCGGAAGCAGTGTTTCGATATACAGCGAACGCGGCAAATCGATGAAATGCCCGAGTACCCACAGCGTGACGATGACGGCCATGGTGTACGACCAGACCAGGCTCGTGACGTATTCGAGCGCCACCGGCCACATGCGTCGCTGGCGCCACTTGAACAACTGCTTCGTATAACGCAGCAACACCTCCGAGCCGCCCTGGGCCCAGCGCAGACGCTGCTTCCACAGGCCGCGGAGTGTTTCGGGCATCAGGATCCAGCACAGCGCATTCGGCTCGTAGCGGATTTCCCAGTGACGCATCTGCAGCCGCCAGCTGATGTCGATATCCTCGGTGACCATGTCGGTGTTCCAGTAACCGACATCGTGCAGGGCGCTCTTGCGGAAGCCCGCAATCACTCCGGACACCGTGAAGATGCGCCCGTAGACGCGCTGGGCACGCTTAATCAGGCCGATGATCGAGGAGAACTCGCCCACCTGCAGTTTGCCCAGCAGGGTGGAACGGTTGCGTATGCGCGGGTTGCCGGTGACCGCGGCCACACGCGGGCTATCCAGCATGTGTGACAGCAGCCAGTGCGTGGCGTAGTCGTCGAGCAGGGCGTCGCCGTCGACGCAGACCAGGAAGTCGGCGTTGGACGCCAGCGCGGCGGCACGCAGGCCCATCGCCTTGCCCTGGTTGCTCGACATGTGGATCACCCGCAGCTTTGGGTACTGCTCGAGCAACTGGTCAAGCTGGGCGCCGGTGTCGTCGATCGAACCATCGTTGATCGCGATGATCTCGAAGTTCGGGTACTGCTGCGAGGCGAGGTGCGCGATGGTCTCTCGGACTTGCTCGCCCTCGTTGTGGCAGGGCACCACGAGGGTGACCATCGGGTATTCCGGCAATTCGGGAGGCTTTACGCGCAGTGGCTCGTTGCGCTCCCAGCGCATGAAATAGATCACCCCGCCGGTCATCCAGATGAGCGACATCACCAGTGGATAGAAGAACGCGAATTCCAGCAGTACGTGGAGCCATCCGCCGTTCATCGGGTGGGCTCCGGATAGGGATAGTCGGATGCCGAAATATAAGGCCGGATGGCTTCCAGGTTCGGACGATCGTGCAGGAAGTCGTCCGGGTAGTAACCGATATGCCACGCACCTTCGGCCTGCATCGTGCGCATGCGCAGGCCGAGCTCCCGGTCTTCGATCGGCTTGTGGGTGCGCCAATCCTGCGTGGCGAACTCGAACAACGTCCGCTCGAAGCCGTTCGGAATCGTGGCCACCTGCGCGGCAAGGTGCTTGTACCAGCCGAGACGGTCTGACTGCTGGTCCAGCTGCGGCATCGCCATCACGGCTGTCATGTCATAGGCCTTGATGAAGGCAGGCAGGCTCTGCGCTGTCCAGGCTTCCGCATTTGGCTGCAGGATGGGCCGGGCGTACAGGTTGCGCGCGGTGCGCAGCTGCGGGCGCCACTTCTGCATACGTTGCGAGAGCTCCAGCGTGAAGTCGATCAGTGCCTGGGTGTTCTGCGCCGGTGTGTTTTTCGCCCATGGACCCAGGTTGTCGGTGTCGCGGATATAGGCATCGTCGGAGAACAACACGCCAGCCGCGTCGGCGTGCATGGCGAGATCCTCGTAGACGTCGCCGATCAGGCTGCGCACCTTCGGGTCGTAGGGCGCCAGGCGATAGTGATCGCCACCGGGCTTGGGTTCGCCGGCCAGGGAGGGCAGGTCCTTGCCGTCCGGGAAACGGAAGGCGAGCACGGGCATCCATGCGTACACGCGCACGCCGGCGCGCGTGCGCAGCTGCCACGACACGCGTGAGAACAGGTCCGCGCGCATCGGCAGGTGACGATTCGGGAAGTACACCGCGTCGGCGACACCGTCGCCATCGGGATCCGCATAGGCCTGCAGCCAGACCTGGCTCGGGTGCAGGCGCTTGATGCGGTCGAGAAGTTTCGAGAGGTTGCGGTCCTGCTGGGCCGGATCCGGGTCGTACACGTAATCGAGGTCCACCTGCACGGCGCGCGTGGGTTCGACACGGTCCAGGTGGCGCATCAGCCAGCCGAGCCGGTTCGCGGTGATGTTGCCGCTGACCAGCAAGCGTGGAATGGTCTTGCCGACCTCGAGGGTGGGCAGCCGGTCGCCCAGGCTAAAGGTCACCGGCATGCCGTGGGCTGCCGCGACTTCGCGGCCGACCCGTGTGTAAGCACCATAGGGCCACGCGACGGCGCGCGGACGCACGCCCGTGTGCTCGGCGATCTCGTCGGCGCTGTGCTGGAGGTCGGCGCCGACGCGGGCGCGGTACTGCGCTTCGTCTTCATACGCGTGCGCCTTGTCGTCGTAATGCAACGACGCGGCAGCCGGCAACAGGTTGCCTTGCGGATTGGCGTTGGTCCCTTCGTGCATGCCCCAGGAGTGTGAGGCGAATTCCACCAGCCCGCCCTTGTGCATCTCGGTCACCTGGTCCCAGGTGAGGAAGCAGTCGCGATCGCAGTCCGAGCCATTGTATGGCATGCGCTTGCCGGCGGGCATGTCCATCCAGGAACCGACGATGGCGGCCACGGCGGGATAGTTGTAAGCGCGCAGCAGGGGATAGGCGCGGGTGTAGAAGCTCTCCAGGCCATCGTCGAACGTGAGCAGCACGGCGTTTGGCGGAAGCGCGGCTCCGCCGTGGCTGGCATCGACGACCTGCTGCAGGCTGACGATGTGGTAGCCGTTGGCCTTAAGCCAGTCGAAGTGCGAGATCAGGTGATCGGTGCTGGTGGCATCCGGATCGCGGTCGGCCTGAAGGCCGACATCGTCGCGGACATCGTGATAGGCGAGCACGATCAGCGAGGGTCGCGTGGGGATCGCGGTCTGTGCGAATAGGGGAAGCGTCACCCCGAGCAGGGCTAGCAGGAACAACAGCGGACGCATGACTCTCATTCTCCCCAGTGCAGGGTCAGATCGAGGACGACGCGATGTTCGCGGCGGCCATCGTAGGGTTGGTTGTGCCAGCCGATGCCCCAGCCCAGGCGGATGCCTGCGCGTGGCTGGAAGATCTGGCCGTAGCGCACGCTGGCCATCCAGTCGGTGGCGTAGCCTTGTTCGTCGTACTCACCGACGGCGACATCCACGCGCTGGGTGACCTGGCGCTCATAGAACTGGCCGAGCAGGTTCTGCAGACGGCCAGTGAGCGCGTAGCTGTTGTCGCGGCGAGGATTGAAGTAGGGGCGGTCGGTCTGCGTGTTCATCGAGCCGCCCACTTCCACGCCACCGTCGAGCGCGAGGTTGGGCGCGGTGTACACGCGCTGGGTGAAGGCGGCCAGCCAGCTCGTGCGCTTGTTGCCGTCGCTGAAGTTGTCGCGGGCCACGCCCAGTCGCGCATGCGTGAGCTCACTCGCCCGCCACGTCACGGCGGTTTCGAGGGTCTTTGCCGAGATACCGTAATACTGAGCGCGCAACGGCGTGTCTTCCCCGGCCGTGCTGAAGTCGGTGGCAATCGCCCAGTGGTCGCTTATGGCCCAGTTTACGCCGGCTTCCAGAGCGGTCTTGCCCACGTACCTGTCCGCGGCGGGCAGCGCCTGTACATAGGCTTCGAGGCCACGCGCGTAGCCACGAACACCGAAGCCGAACCGTGTCCGGCGGACGTCGCCTTCGGGCAGGTCGGCGGTGGAATAGCGGCCCAGCGCGACGACGCGCCAGTGATCGTCGATCAGCGGGCTTTCGATGGTCGCCAGGGTGGCGCTGTCGCGGTCGCCATAGTCGGGGCTGGAACCCTTGCCGTTTTCCTGGCTGATATCGAACTGCCAGCCTCGCTCGCGATCCCACGACTGCACGGCGCGGCCCACGCGATCGGTACGGTTGCCCAGGACCCGTGCCTGGGCGAGGTTTTCATCGATGCCTTCGTAATCGTGGAGCGCACGCTGGGTGTCCGCCGCATCGAGATAGGAATCGACGTCCCGGGGATTCAAGGTATCGGCGATGGCGAGGTCTTCCTGGGCGCGACGCGGCCAGCCGCGCGCCAACTCCACCATGCCAAGTTGGCGGCGGATATCCGAATCAGCCGGTGCCTCGCGGCTCAACGGGACGATGCGCGCATAAGCGTCAGCCTGCATATCCACGATGCTGCGCGCCGAGATCGCGGCGGACTCGGCATCGAATTTCCGGGGATTCTGGATCGGCAGGCGAATACCGGGCACGTGAACCCAGGGCTGTTCCTTGGCCGCGAGGGTGTCGATCATGGTGATCGCCTTGCTCGTCTGGCCCGACTCCAGATAGGCGTACATGAGGCCGATACGCGGGTCGAGATCGGCGGCGTCGTAAGGGCCTGGCTCCTTTGCGATGCTGTCTTCGTAAACCTGCGCAGCTTCCGCGGGACGACGCTTGGCGAGGAGGGCATCCGCGGCGTTGCGCTCCGCATACGCGGGCAGGGTGACGCCCTGCTTGCGCAGGGCATCGTAACGCTGCACCGCTTCATCCATGAGGCCTGCCTGGTCCAGCGCGACGATGAGGTCGAACTGTGCCCGCTGGCGCATATCCGCGGGAAGCAGGGGATCGTCGGCAAGGCGCCGCGCATCGGTGGCGGCGCGATCCGCTTCGGCGTACGGCGTGCGCGGATCTGCCGGTTCGCCCACCGCCCAGCGGGTTTCCCGAGCGACATGGTCGGCCTCCAGACGCGACCGGTCGACCTGGCTTTGCGGCGGATGCAGCGTCACCGCCAGTTCCATGGCGCGGGTCGTGGCGCCCAGTTCCGTCAACAAAGTGACGTTGAGCGCCTGTGCTTCGCGGTCGTCGGGCCAGCGATCGAGGATCGCCTGGCAATGCGCCAGGGCGTCTACCCGGTGCCCCTGTTCTCGCTCCTGGCGAACCCTGGTCATGAGCGCATCGCGCTCAGGCGGTGCCGCAGCCCATGTCACGGCCCCGTGCAGAGCCAGAAGCAGCGCCAGGCACAGCCTCGCGCGTGGCATGCGGATGTCCCGCCGAAAAATCATCAAAGTCGATCCCATCCCCACAACATGACCCGTATCAGCCGCGCGGTATGTCCATTCCCGGCAACGGCGGCTAAAAAGAAGCGTGGAATAGTAAAGGCAAGCCCCGTGCCAGCTATGTCAACGCGACACCTTCACGCCCTGGGCCCGACGCTTCGCGTTCAGCTCACTGATACGGGCCGGCAGCGGTTCTGGATGCAGCGGGCATCGCGGTCTATGCCATTCCTCCGATTCACGTCGGGAGCGGAAGGCGCTACAACGGGCGGGTTGGGTCTGAATCCCGAGGTGACCGGCGATGGTGGAACCGCATGCTTCTAACGCAGCCGTGGCCTCGACGGCGCCCCTGCCGCGCCTGGACTTCATCGACGCCCTGCGCGGGCTGGTCATCGCGCTCATGGTCCTTGACCACACGCGTGACTTCGTCAACCAGCAGGCCTTCCTGTTCGATCCTCTGGACCTGGACAAGACCTCGGTCGCGCTGTTCCTCACCCGTTGGGTGACTCATCTGTGCGCACCGACGTTCGTCATGCTGTCGGGCGTATCTATCTTCCTGCAGGCCAATCGTGGCAAGACGGGATGGGCGCTCTCGCGATTCCTGCTCACCCGCGGTCTCTGGCTGATCGTCCTCGAAGTCACCGTGGTCGATTTTGGCTTCGACTTCCGTCCGGCAATCTTCCTGCAAGTGATTTATGCGATCGGCCTGAGCATGGTGCTGATGTCCGCCGCGGTGCACCTGCCGCGCCGTGGGGTGCTTGCCCTGGGCATCGTATTGGTTGCCGGCCATAACCTGTTCGATGGTGTCGACGCCGCCACCCTGGGTGCCTGGGGCCTGCCGTGGCAGCTGCTCATGCAACCCGGTCCGCTGCCGTTCGGTTTCATTGCGTATCCGGTGCTGCCGTGGTTCGGCCTGATGTGCGTGGGTTACGGTATCGGCGGGGTCTATCTGCTCGAGTCCTCACGGCGGACCCGTACGCTTGCGTTAATGGCGATTGCCATGCTGCTGCTCTTCTTCGTGTTGCGCCTGCCGAACCTCTATGGCGATCCAAGGCCGTGGACGGTTCCGGCCGATCACGAGCTGACGCCGCTCGCGATCATGTCGGTAGCGAAGTACCCACCTTCGCTCGACTACGTGCTCGTTACGCTGGGTATTTCGACACTGCTGGGGCTCGCGTTGGGTCGCGCGCCGGCGTGGTTGCTCAAGCCGTTCCTGGCGTTCGGCCGTACGCCGATGCTCTCGTACCTGTTGCACATCTATCTTGCGCACACCTTCGCAGTGGTCATCGCGCAGTTCTACGGCGTGCCGGCCAGGCACTTCATCGGCACGTTGAGCGATCCGTCGCGGCTTCGTGCCGATGGGTGGGGTTTGTCACTCTGGGGTACGTACGCCGTGTGGCTGGCGGTGCTCGTGGTGCTGTATCCCATCGCCACTGCTTATGCGCGATACCGGGCCACGCATAAGAAGTGGTGGTTGAGCTATTTGTGACTATTACAACGTACCGACCACGGCCGGGAATACCGACTCATACGCCTCACCGTACGTCATCGGCGTACCGGAATTGCGGCCGCCCTGAACACCGCGCTGCAAGGCCACCCGCGTGTAGTACTCCCACAGGTGCTCCTGCCCCTGCATGCACTCGATGGCGGCCCGCTTCTTGTCCCAGGCATCGGTAATGTTGAGGATCGTGTCGGGTTTCCAGCCGCATTGTTCCGGCTGATGCGGTTCGAAGAGATAAACCTGCGGGGCACCGATCACCGGCGTCTCGGGGTTGTGGCCATGTGCCTGGGCGACGATGCGCGCTTCCTGGGCGAACGCGCTGACCGCGACATGGTCGGCGTTGTACGGGTCCAGACGCGAGTGGGTCATGGCCCAGGCGGGGCGAACGGCGCGGTACAGGTCCGCCAGGCGGAATAGCGACTCCTGGGCCAGCGTGATCGGGTAGTCGCCGAGGTCCCAGAACTGGATGTCGGAAACGCCCAGGTGCGCCGCGGCGTTCTCGGCTTCCTCGCGACGTCCGGACTTCACGTTGTCCAGCGTCATGCCGGGCTTGCGCCAGAGCTTGGCCGACTCACCGCGCTCGCCATACGACAGGCAGACGACCGTGACATCCCAGCCGGCCGCCGCGTGCAGGGCGATGGCGCCGCCGGCGCGCCACACGAAGTCGGCCGAGTGCGCGCTGACTACCAATGCTGTTTTCTTCGTCATGAGGGAATCCGTTTACAGGGGAGGGGTCAGTCGCCGCCGCCGGTCTTGTCGAAGCCGAGCATGTAGCCCAGATCCATCTTCAGGCTCACGCCGTAGACGAACATGTTCTTCGGGAAGATGGCGGTATTGGTGATGCTCGAGTTATCGGGATGCACGATGTACTGCAGGCTGGGCATCAGTTCGAGGCCGCGTGCGACGTGCCAGCCGTAAGTCAGTTCGTAAGCAGTCTGGTGCGCGGCGTTGGTGCCGTGGCCGCCCTTCTTGGCGCGCGCGTCGCGAAGGAATTCGCGCTCGCGCGGCGTGAGCTCGAACTCGGAGATCGAGAAGTTGAGCGTATCGGTCGGTCGGCTGGCGAAGGGCGCCGTCCAGACGAACCCCGCATAGACCTGCTGGCGCATGATCTCGGCCTCATCGAGCTGTTGCACGATGCCGCCGAAAACGTTGAAGCTCTGTGCGCTGGCATCGTTCGGACGCCAGATGACGCGGTCGCCCATGATGTACACGCCATCGCGGCTACTGTTGACCGTGCGTGCAGTGCCGCCGAACAGCGCCTTCGATCGACCCGCCGTATTGAAGTACGGGTCGGTAAGCGGTGCGGTGCTCACGAACGCGCCGACCTTCAGTTCAAAGGGATAACGCGTCTTCGTCGGGTCGGCGTTCTGCCAGGCCCATTCCACCGGAACCGTGACGCCGGTGGCACTGCCGACCGAGAAATCAAGGCCATTGCTCGCCGATGTCGTGGGGTTGACCTCGAAGACACCGGTTTCGATGTACGTATGCGGCGTCGGTTTGACTTTGACGTTCAGACCCCACGTGGCCGACGGAAGCAGGCTGAAGCCGGCTTCGGAAACCAGGATGCGCGGCTCGCCGCAGGTATCGGCGGACTCGAACTGGCAGTTGGTCACGAGGTGACCGTAGTACGTGGTGGTGCCGAGACGTCCCGCCGTGATGTCGAGTTTGTCGTCGAACAGTTTCTGCTCGTAGGCAAACAGGCCGAGATGCCAGCGATAGAATTCGTTCTTGTAAATGTACTGCTGCTTGGTGAACGTACCGGTGACGTACTTGTTCAGGCTCTCGCCATAGTCGCGATACACGGTGAAGTGGAACGATCCACCACTCACGCCCATCATCTTGTCGAGGTCGAAGTCGGCACCGATGTTGAACTGGCCGACGTTGGAATGACCCTGGTAGATGCCGCCGGTGGTGTTGTTGGCGTACTGGTCGATCAGCGCACTACGGAGCTTGATGCCTTTGTCCCTCAGGGACTTTGCCACGTCCGAGAACGGTCCCTTCGACGCCTGGCCCGTCGTCGGCGACGTTTCCGTCGTGTCGGACTCGCTCGGGGCGGCCGTGGACGAACTCGAAGCGGGCACGATTGATCCGGCGCTCTGGGCCAACGCCATGGTCGGCGCGAGGGCGGTGACCAGGCTACATAGGACGATGGCGATGTAAGTCTTGCGATTCATTGAGCAAATCCCTCCCCGATCGCGGAGTCGAGGGACTTCGCGAGGCTTGTAAAGCGGACGATGTGAGGATCAGGCGGGTCGGTAACCCGTATCCAGTTCCTGCTTGAGTTTTGCGTGGTCGACGGCTTTCTCCCACTTACCGACGACCACGGTGGCTACGCAATTGCCTGCGATGTTGGTGAACACGAACATGGCCGAGAGAATCCGATGGATACCGAGAATCAGGGCGATGCTGTTCACCGGAATGGTCTTGGTCGCAGCCAGTGTCAGGGTCAGTACGGCGATGGCGGAGCCGGAAACGCCGGCGCCTCCTTTGGACGTGAGCAACAGGATGGCGAGCAACCCCAGCTGTTGCTCCCATCCCAACGCGGTGCCCGTAGCCTGGGCCAGGAACACTGCGACGGCGGCGAAGTACAGGCACGTGCCGTCATGATTGAAGCTGTAGGCAGTGGGCAGGACCATGCCGACCACCGATTCGTTGACGCCGAGTTTCGTGAGCTTGGCCGTGAGCTGCGGAAAGACGCTTTCGGACGAACTCGTACCAAGTACCAGCACCAGCTCTTCGCGGAAGTAACGCATCAGCTTGAGCAGGTTGAAGCCGGCATAGGCCGATATCGGCGCGAGCACCAGCGCAAAGAACAATGCGCAGGTGAACAGGAACTCGAGAATCAACGCGCCCAGTGGCAGCAGCGTGGCGAGGCCGAACTGCGCGACGGTGAAGGCGATAGCGCCGAACGCGGCGATGGGGGCAATCTTCATCACCAGGCGAATGATCCAGAACAGCGCGGACTGCACGGTATCGACCACATGCAGGACCGGCTCGGCCTTCTCGCCGAGCGATGCCAGCCCGCAGGCAAAGAGCACCGAGAACACCAGGATCTGCAGGATGTCGCCCTTGGCGAAGGCCTCAAGCGCGGAGTTCGGCACCAGGTTGACCAGGAACTCGCCCGCACCGGTCGGCACCGCGGCTGCTCCGTCCCTGGCGACAGTCGTTCCCGTATGCAGCATGGCCGGATCGATATGCATGCCCACGCCGGGCTTGAGCAGGTTGATCGTGACCAGGCCGATAACCAGCGCGATGCTGGTCACCACCTCGAAATACATCATGGCCTTGATGGCAATGCGCGCCACCTTGCCCAGGTCGCGCACGCTGGCGATGCCATGGGTGACGGTGCAGAAGATAATCAGCCCAACGACCATCTGGATCAGGCGGATGAAGATGTCGCCGAGCGGCTTCATCTGCTTGCCGATGTCCGGCGCCAGTGCGCCCAGCAGGACGCCCAGCACCATGCCCGTCACGACCTGGAAGGTGAGGTCCTGATAGAACGGGCGTCGCGCCTTGAGCGGTGCCGGTGCGGTGTTGGTGGTCAGCTTGCTCATTACCGGGGCGATTCCACGTGGCGGCCTTCGGGCCTCGTACGGTCTTGCGAGTGTCCCACCATGGCGAGGACGGCGTTCATGCGGCGGTTCCGTCGAGTATGTCCTGCGCCGGACCGAAGACCTCGTCGACACTCAGGCGGCGGGGCAGCAGGCCCTGCTCGACGCAGGCGTCGATGATGTATTCGACCGGTTCGCGCAGCGTTGCATAGCCGAAAGCGTAGGGCGATGGGGCGTCGGACGGGCTTTGGAGCCGGGCATTCGACTCGAGAAGGAGCCGGTAGATCGCCCGGACGGCGGACGGATCGCGCTTGCCGACGGCTGAGCTGACCGACACGACGTGGTTGATCGGCACGAAGCCATGCTGGTCGTACCAGGCGCGGTCGCGGGCCGCGGCATCGGCGATCACCGGGACGAATTCCTCATCCTTCGGCAGGTCGTTGCCAAGGATGGCCGCGTCGATCACGCCTTCGCGAAGCAGGTCTACGAGGCTCCGGTCGTCCTCGCTGTGTTCGACGAAGGCCGGGTCGCGGTACTGCTCCACATGGGCGGCATCCCGCGTCACCCAGTGCATGCTGTCCGTGGCCAGACCATAGTCCTCGGTGAGGTGTGCACGCACCCACATGCCGGTCGTCTGCGTATAAGCACGCACGCCGACACGCTTGCCGACGAGGCTTTCGGGCGTCGTCACGCCACCGGTGCGCCGTGTGATCAGGCAGCCGCGCTGGAAGCGCGAGGCGACCACAGCGGGAAGCAGGATGATGGGCTGGCCATATGCGATGGCCTGCAGGCCGGTCACGATCGCCAGCTCCGAGATATCGAAGGTCTGATCGCGCACCATCGGCGCGAAGGCCTTGTGCACCGGTGAGACGTCGACGAAATCGAAGGTGGCGTGCGCGCTGCCCAGCACGCCACTTTTTATCGGCGCAGACAACGGCGAGGCGGCCAGGACGATACGCAGGGTAGGGGAATTAGCCATGCTTGCCGCTCTCCGACAAGCCGGGATAAATCGTTGCCGCGGTGCCGTTGAAGATCATGGCCTGGTCGTCGGACGAAAGACTGGAAAGTGCCTCGTGCGCCGCGGCGACAAGCGCAGGCAGTGCACCTTCGGCGGCCGGGAAGTTCGAACCCCAGGCGATACGACCCGCGCCGAACGTTTCGATCACCCGCGCAAGGAAGTCCTGCGGTGTCGACTTGCCAGCGGTGGCCGCGGTGAGTGTGCGGTTGGTCAGCTTGAGGTACACACCCGGGAAGGCGGCCATGTCGAACAGCGCCTGCGATGCGGCGAAGGGTGTGCCATCGGACAGATCCGGGCGCGCGCAATGGTCGAGCAGCACACGCACGGCGGGGAAGCGCTCGAGTAGTGCGCGCAGGGCAGGAAGGCCTTCCATCGTCATCTGCAGGCAGACCGGAATACCGAGCTTCTCGGCGTGCGCCCAGGCGGGATAGGAATCCTTATGGCCGAGCCAGTCCGACTGCCCGGGCATGGTGCTGCCCGTGGTGAACAGTCGGAAGCCGGCGAGACCCTGAGCCTGCCAGTAGTCGATCCGCTCGACGGCGTCCGGCGCGAGCGCGTCGATCGAGTAGACGCCGACGAAGCGCGACGGATGGGTACGTACCGTCTCGACGACGTACCGGTTGTCATGTCCGTACACGGTCGACGCCTGCACGACGACGGCTTTGGTGATGCTTGCCTCGTCGATGGCCTTGAGCAGGCCGCCGGCATCCACGGGGCGCGTCTGCGACCACTCGGACTGATGGCCACCGATGGGGTTGGTCGGATACGTCGCGGTATCGGGGGAGATCACATGCGTGTGGGTGTCGAAGATCTTCATTGGATTCTTATGGGTCGTGAGGTAGGGGAGTAGTTGTCGTAGCTGTCGCCGTTAGCGGTAAACGAGACCCTTCGCCGCCAGGCGCTCGCGCATGGCGTAGATGTCGAGTCCGAGTTCGCCCTTCTTCAGGCGATCGCGCACCTGCTCCTCGCGGGCTTCACGTTCCAGGCTTTTCGCGAGCACCTCGTCCGCCTCCTCACGGAGGACCACGCATACGCCGTCGTCATCCGCCACGACGATGTCGCCCGGGCGCACATAGGCGCCACCGCACACCAGCGGGACGTTCACCGAGCCCAGCGTTTCCTTGACCGTGCCTTGCGCGGAGATCGCCTTCGACCACACGGGAAAGCCCATGGCGGTGAGTTCGCGAACGTCGCGGACGCCGGCGTCGATCACCAGGCCCCGGCAGCCGCGTGCCATGGCCGATGTGGCCAGCAGGTCGCCGAAGTAGCCGTCGGTGCAATCGCTCGTGGGCGCTACGACGAGGATGTCGCCATCCTGAAGTTGCTCGATGGCGACATGGAGCATCCAGTTGTCGCCCGGCGGAACGGACACCGTTACCGCCGATCCTGCAACGCGGGCACCCGCATAGATGGGGCGCAGGGTCGGCGCGGCCAGGCCCTTACGGCCCTGGGCCTCGTGGATCGTGGCCACGCCGAGTGCTGCCAGCCGGTCGATAATCGCCCTGCCGGGCCTTTCGAGTTTGGTATTGACTGTGGGCATGCGCGTTTTCGGTAGCCTTCGATGACCCAACGGTGCGCGTCAGCTAGGCGCCTTGCCAAATTCGTTTTATGATCGAGCCATAAGCAAATGCGATTGATTGCTCGTGAACGAGATCTTCCAGCTGAACCTGAGACACCTGGATGCGCTACTGGTCACCGGCCGCTCCGGCAGCATGAGCGCGGCCGCACGAGAGGTGAGCCTTTCCCAGCCCGCGCTTGCGCAGGCCATGGCCAAGATGGAGCGGGTGCTCGGCGAGCGTCTCTTCGACCGGCAACCGGGTGGCGTTTCAGCGACCGCGGCGGGCCGGATCATGATGCTTCGCATCGATCGTGCACTGCACTACCTCGCACATGGCGGGCGACTGGTCAGAAGGTCTGCGCGGCTTGCGCCCCTGCCGCATATCGAACGGCGCGTCACCATGGTGCAGCTGCGTGCGCTCATCGCCGTGGAAGGCAACAGCAGTTACGTGCAGGCGTCGGAGCTGACCGGCCTGTCGCAGCCGGCCGTACATCGCGCGGTTCGCGAGCTGCAGGACATCCTCGGCACGGATCTGTTCGTGCGCGTCGGGCGCATCGTGCGGCCGACGGACGTGGCGAGTCGATTCGTCCGCTTTGCCCGTCTCATGCTCTCGGAGCTGCGTGCAGGGTTCGAGGAAATCCGTGCGATGAATACCGACGATGCCGGTCGCGTCACGGTGGGCATCCTGCCCAGCGCACGCGCTATCTTCTTCTCCGATCTGCTCGCGCGGTTCACCACGGCGCACGTATCGGCGGCGGTCAAAGTGGTCGAGGCGCCGTATCGTGACTTGCTTGCCGGCCTTCGCCAGGGCGACCTGGATCTGATCATCGGCGCTCGTCGCGATCCAGCGCCGCACCGCGATGTGGTGCAGGAAGAGCTGTTCGACGACGACCCCGTGGTCGTCGGTCGCGCGGACCATCCGCTGCGCGACAAGAAACAGCTGGAGCTGTCGGACCTGCTCGCCTATCCGTGGGTCGCCTCGGCGCCCGGTATACCGTTGCGGAACAAGTGGGAACAGATATTCACCAGCCGCGGCGTGGAACCGCCGAAGTTACGTATCGAGTGCGGCTCGGTGCTGGTGACGCGCGGCCTGCTACTGCAGGGCGACTGGCTCACCCTGGTGTCGCGGGACCAGTTTCTTTTCGAGTACCGCGCCGGGACGCTCACCGAGATCGGTGACCTCGGCAAGGAGTTGCGCCGGCGCATCGCACTCACGCGTCGACGTGACTGGATGCCGACGCCGTTGCAGGCGGACTTTGTCGAGCGCACGCATGCGTTGGCGAGGGAACGCGACGAGCGCTGAGGTTGTCCGTCAGCCAACCGCTGAGTGTGGCGGCTTGTGCTCGGCCACGAGATCGGTCGGCACATGCACGCCGCGCCGGGCGATCTTCTCCGTCATGATCGTGTGCTGCATCATCAGTCCGGAGACCAGGTAGGCCGCGACACTCGCTGCAAGTAAGGGCAGCAAGGCGTGCGGTTGCATCGTGGTCTCGAAGACGAACACGGCAGCGGTCAGCATCGCGCGCGAGGCGCTCGCGAACAGGGCAGCCATGCCGACGAGAGCGGCCATGCGAGGGTCGACCTGCGTGATCGGCCAATGCGCGAGGGCGAGGCCAAGCAGACCGCCCAACGCACCGCCGATTGTGAACAGCGGAGCGAGCGTGCCGCCTGACGTGCCGCTGCCCAGCGCGATCGACCACGACACCAGTTTCGCGAAGGCGAGGACCGCCAGTGCGCCCATGGTCAGGTGGCCACCGATGACGGCGACGATGTTCTCGTATCCGACGCCCAGCGTCGAAGGCACCACATAGCCGACGAGGCCGACGGCGAGACCGCCAATCGCGGGCCACCACATCCAGTGAATCGGGAGTTTCTCGAAGGCGTCTTCCAGGCCGTAGACCAGGCGCGTTACCGCCACGCCAGCGACGCCGAAGACCAGACCCAACAACGTATAGAACGTGAGGGCCACGAACGAAGCCGGGCCCAGGGCCAGCATGGGGAACACCGGCCCCGGCCCCTCGAGAGCGAAGCGCACCGCTGCTCCCGTCGCGGCAGCCATCGCCACTGGCACGAGCGATCGTGCGCGTCGCTCGAACAGCAGCAGCTCAATGCTCAGGAGCACGGCCGCGAGTGGCGCCGCGAAGATGGCGGCCATACCCGCTGCCGCACCGGCCGCCAGCAGCGTCTTGCGTTCGTCGGCGGTCACGGGAAGCAGCTGTCCCACGTACGAGCCGAGCGCGCCGCCCGTCGCGATGATCGGACCTTCCGCGCCGAAGGGGCCACCGGTGCCGATCGCCACAGCGGAGGACAGTGGCTTCAACCAGATCATGCGCGCGGCGATGCGACTTTCGTTCGTGAGCACTTGCTCCATGGCCTCCGGAATACCGTGCCCGCGGATGGCTCTGGAACCCCAGCGCGCCATGAGGCCCACGACGAGGCCGCCGATCACGGGAATGACGATCACCCATGCGCCGCGCTGGTGGGTCGAGGGGCTGATCCACGTCGTGTTCCAGTGTCCGAAGAACGCGAGTTGCGTGACCAGCGCGATCAGCCGGGTCAGCCCGAATGCGATGACCGCGACGACCGCGGCAAGCGCCATGGCAAGTAACGTCGACGCGACCAAGCGCCGCCGAATGCGCGGAAGACGGCTCGGCATATGGGCTTGCGCGAGGGCAGGGTCCAACGCCGGGGCGAGCGGAAGCGCCGCCCGATCATGGGGCGGATGCAGCGGATCAGTCATGAGGGCAGGTGCCACGCAGTGGGGAACGGCGAAAGGCTACGCGGAATGGAGCTCAGTAGCTGGCTGGCAGATGAATGGCTATCGCGAGGCCTCGCGACGAGCGAACGTCGTCATCACATGAGCGCGACCGATGCGTGGCGTGCCGCACCTGGACACGGGGAAGGGCGGCAGGCAAGGAGAGCGTCATGACTACAACGAGAGATCAAAACACGCATCCCGGATTCCACTACCACATCGATCCCGAAGCGACGTCACACGAGCTGATGAATGAGGCAATGGAGTGGCTTCAGTACGCACGGAGCCTTACACGACTACTCGCCGATTTCATCCATGCGACCGACGCGATGGACTGCCAACGTGTGGCGCATGGCATGGAGGCGATCGGTGCGCTGATGCACATGGGCGTGCAGTGCACGGCGCAGGCACATGCGCGGATGTGTTGGGAGCAGGCGAAGGAATGACTCCGGACCGTGCCGTTCAAGAGGATCAGCTACAAGGCGTGCGCCACGCGCTTCGGTTAGCCGCGCCGCAATGAGCGCATGCCCTTGAGGATCAGATCAATCCCGGTAAGGAAATCTGCCCGGTCGTCGTGGTCGGGCAACTGCCTTGCGATGCTGGAAGCGAACGGATACTCAGCCGGATCCAGTTCGGACCATGTATTCGCCAACGACTCGAGAAAATCGGCTCGATTGAGCCCTTCCGCCTGGGCGAACTGCGCGTTCGCCGCGTTTTGTCCGCCGACGCCAAGGATGTAACTCAACAACGCGGAAACGGTTGTCCACTCGCGCTCGCGCGGCACACCCAGAAGACGAAGCTGCTGGCCGATGCGTTCAAGGATGCGTACCGCTGGTAACTGGCCTGGCGCATGAGCGAGTGCCGAGCCAACCCAGGGATGCGCGTCGATCGCGTCGAACATGCCCAGCGCAATGGCGCGAAGGGTTGCCTCCGGCGTCGCGTCGGCAAGTGGCGCGTTCATCGCACGGGCGACGATCGCGTCGCATGCGGCGGTAAGCAGTTCGCTTTTGTTGGCGACGTGCCAGTAGATCGCGCCGGGGCCGGTGACGAGCTTCAGGGCCAGGGCTCGGAAGGTGAGCCCGCTTTCCCCGGCGTCGTCCAGGAGCGCGATTGCCGCATCGATGATCCGCTCCCGTGAGAGCGATTCCTCCCGCCGCGGGGCGCCTGATGTTTTCTTGACCATTCCGCATATTGACATAAATGGAACGTCGTTCCAAGATATTGGAATGTCGTTCCATTGAACTCATTCCGAGGAAACCCCCGTGCCTATTCCCATTGCGATCGTTGGCGCCGGCCTTGGCGGCCTGACCCTGGCGCGGGTGCTTCACGTGCATGGCATCGACGCGACCGTCTTCGAAGCCGAGGCCTCGCCGAACGCAAGGGCGCAGGGCGGCATGCTCGACATCCATGAGGAGAACGGGCAACTCGCGATCAAGGCGGCGGGCCTCTTCGACGAATTCCTTGCACTCGTCCACGAGGGCGCCCAGGCCACCCGGATCCTGGACAAGGATGCCAACGTTCTGTTCGACCAGCCCGACGACGGCACCGGTGGACGGCCCGAGGTGCCCAGGGGCGAGCTACGTCGAATCCTCATCGAGTCCCTCCCCGCAGGGACGATACGTTGGGGACACAAGCTCACCGCCGTCTCGTCGCTGGTTGGCGGCCGTCACGCGCTTACCTTCGCTGATGGCTCGACCATGTCCACCGACCTGCTCGTCGGTGCGGACGGCGCGTGGTCGAAAGTGCGTGCGCTTCTGTCGGAGGCAAGGCCGGCTTATGTCGGTGTGTCCTTCGTCGAGACGTATCTGCGTGATGCGGATGTTCGCCATGTGGCCGGTGCGCAGGCCGTCGGCGGCGGCGCATTTTTCGCACTGGCGCCGGGGAAGGGCATCATGGCTCACCGCGAACCCCATGGTGTGTTGCACTCCTACGTGGCTTTAAACAAGCCGAAGGAGTGGCTCGCCGGCATCGACTTCTCCGACCAGTTCGTCGCGCTGGCCCGCGTCGCAAACGAATTCGACGGCTGGGCACCCGAGTTGACGGCACTCATCACCGGTAGTGACACCGCCCCTGTACCTCGCCCCATCCATGCGCTCCCGGACGACCATCGATGGAGCCGCGTGCCGGGCGTGACCCTGCTCGGCGATGCCGCGCACCTGATGATGCCTTCAGGTGAAGGCGCCAACCTCGCCATGTATGACGGCGCTGAGCTGGGGAAAGCACTCGCGGCGAATCCTGGCGACGTCGAAGCCGCGCTTCTGGCTTATGAGGAAGCGCTGTTTCCGCGTAGCGCCGTTGCCGCGGTCGAGGCAGGGGAGCTATCCGGGCTTCTGTTCGGCGAGAAGGCGCCGGGAAGCCTTGTGAACATGTTCACCGGTTTCCAGCCTGCCGGCGCCGCCGTTTGAGCCGGCGACGGCGCTCCTGTAGATTTCACGGCTTCTAAGCGCCCGCGATCGTGTGGGCCGGACAGGATGCTGGATGATCATTCAAGACCGCCCGGCGGCAGGCCGCGCAAAGCGTGGCGTGCCGGCCTGGGTGCTGGGCGCCATCGTTGGCGTCTATATCCTCGCCATGCTCAATCGGACCCTCTGGCCCGAAGTGCGCGAGGGCCTGGCGGCTTCCCAGGGTCTGCCCGGATTCTGGGCCTTGAGTGTGACGGTTTATTGTCGATTGGTTGGCAACCTCGTCCTGACCCTTGCGTTGGCCATGTGGCCGCGCATCGGCAAGTTCTTGCTGGCCCTGCTGATCCTTGTGTCGGCGGCTAGTGCTTATTACGAGCAGACGTTCGGCGCACGGCTGAACGAGGAAATCATCCAGAGTATTTTCGAGACGACGCGCGCGGAAGCGATGGCGTTGATCACGACCGACTCTGTCGGCTGGATTGCCCTGTTCGGCATTTTGCCGGCCATTCTGGTTCTGCTGACGCCGGTTCGCTTCATGCCGACGTGGCGGAGCCTTCGCTGGCGTACCGCCATCGTGGTGGGTGCCGCGGCGCTGTTGCTCGTGCCGCCGCTGCTCACGGGGCGCAACTATGTCTACTTCGAGCGCAACCACCGCCCGATGTATGAGGTGTTCAATCCGTACGCGGCGCTGAGCGGCACGTTCCACTACCTGCAGCGCGACGTTTTCCGCCCGAAGAAGACCATGACCCCGATCGGTACCGATGCCGCGCTGGCGCCGAATGCCGCCATGGCGGCGCGCAAGCGGGTCGTCGTGTTCGTTGTCGGTGAGACGGCGCGGGCAGAGAACCAGTCGCTGCAGGGTTACGCACGCGAAACCAATCCTGAGATGAAGCGTGCCGGCGCCATCTATTTCAGTGATGCATGGTCGTGCGGCACAGCGACCACCGTGTCGGTGCCGTGCATGTTCTCGAACATGACGCGCGAGAAGTTCGACAAGCCCGTGGCCAAAGCCCACTGGAACGCGCTGGATGTGCTTCAGCACGCTGGCGTCGATGTGTTCTGGCGCGACAACGACGAAGGTTGCAAGGACGTCTGCCTGCGCGTTCCTAACGATGACCTGACCGCGGCCAAGATCGATGGCCTGTGCGATGCCAGCGGCTGCCAGGACGACGTGTTGATCGCCGACCTGCCCAAGCGCCTGGCAGAAATGCGCTCGCCGGCGCTACTGGTGCTGCACATCAAGGGCAGCCATGGCCCGGCGTACTACCAGCGCTACCCGGCAGCCTTCAATGTGTTCAAGCCGGGGTGCGATACCGCCGAGGTGCAGACCTGTACCTATGCGCAGGCCGTTGCCAGCTATGACAACACCATCCTCTACACCGACCACATTCTCGGTGAGGTGGTCGACGCCTTGAAGGCGGATCCCGAGGTTGATAGCGCGATGATGTACCTCTCCGACCACGGCGAATCGCTGGGCGAGAATGACATCTATCTCCACGGCGCGGACTGGGCCAAGGCGCCTTCCCAGCAGAAGCACATACCGATGCTGCTGTGGCTGTCGCCGGGCTGGGTGCGCGACGATGGCGTACGCCTGGATTGCATGGCGCAGCGGCGCACGCAGCCGGCGAGCCAGGACAACGTGTTCCATACGTTGCTGGGCTTCTTCGACACGCGTACGACGGTGTATGAGCCGCAACTCGACCTGCTGGCGGGTTGCCGGGGCTGAGCTCTGTGTAGGAGCCGATTCATCGGCGATCCCGCGGCAGCGGGCCAGTCCGACGCAAGCACCCTATCGCCGATGAATCGGCTCCTACAAGACGGGGTGCCGCAAGACGACCACAAAAAAGCCCCGAAGATTAGTGATCTTCGGGGCTTCAATGCGTTCAATAAGTGGTGGAGCCTGGGGGGATCGAACCCCCGACCTCGTCATTGCGAACGACGCGCTCTCCCGGCTGAGCTAAGGCCCCACTAGTCAGCGATGGTAGCAGGGCTTTTTGGCCTCGCCAAGCGTCGGATCAGCGCGCTGCCACAGGCGTGGTCCCGCAGCCCGGAGAGACACTGATGTCCACCGTCATGGCGTCTGGTCCCGTCCTGCCCCAGGTTCCGTGCACCGGGACGTTATCGGGCGTCACGAACGTCATCGTGCTCGCGTCGTCCCGGTCGCCATAGAATCCATTCGAAGTGAACTCTGAGTCGGCTAAAGCATCCTGCGTGAGCAGATCGTGGATCTCCCACTGCTTGCCGTCCGAGGCGCCGTTGACCCGGAAGCCCAGGTTGCCGAAATCCTTCTGACTGCGGTCGTACGGAATGGTGACGCGCTGCTCCTGTTCGACGCAGGCAATATTGTCCGTGACTACCTGACCCTGTTGGGCGACGGTAATCCGGACGGTGACATCGGTCGCGGCGTTCGGAAGGTCGGTTGCGTACAGCGCCATGCTGGCGACCGTCATCGAGACGACCAGCAGGACCGTGGCGAGGTGGCGGCGGGACGAAGAACGGCTGGGTTTGTTCAACATCATGATGCGCTCCTGCAACGAGTGATTGCCGAGCCAGCCGCATGCGGCGGATAGCGCAGGCACGGGACGAACGGTCTTGAGCATGGCTTCCGCGTACGTGCGACGGGCGCCGGTGCGGCGAACCACGGCGTCGTCGCACGCGAGTTCCTGGTCGCGGCGGAACCGACGCCACGCGACATGCAGCAAAGGATTGAACCAGCCCAGCGCGACGAGGATCGTCGCCAGCATGTTCCAGAGCGTGTCATGGCGCCGCACGTGAACAGCCTCGTGCTGCAAGACCAGCGCTCGCTCGGCCACTCCATAGCGCGCTTCGAAATCAGCGGGCAGCACGATCGACGGCTTGAAAACACCGACCGTGGCGGGTCCGTAGGGCCATTGATCGCTCGAGACCACGCGAAACCCGTCGTGCACGGAGGCAGGGATCGCATCGCGGAGCAGATGCATGTTACGGACGTGACGCAATGTCACGACGCCGATCATCGCGAGAAACCCGCTGATCCATGCCGCGAGCAGCGTGGCGTCATGGGCAGGAGCTGGAACGTGCGGCACCGATGGCATCGCTTCGCTCAACACACGCATGCTGTGGCCGATCGAGGTGTGCATGACGACGGGGTTAAACCGGGGCGCGACGCCGATGACGAGGGCGATCGGTAGAAAAATCCAGGCCGCATAGGCGTGTCCCGGACCAAACCATGCACGTAACGGTGCGCCGATCAGCATGATGACCAGCGATGCTGCGGTGGCCCAAACCATCAACGACCACGCCTGGCCGAGCAGCTCAGCGGCGTTCATCGTCGAGCCTCTCGATCAGTCGGCGCAGCTCGGCGAGATCGCGCTTGGAAAGTTGCTGGTTCTCGGAGAAGTGCGCCACGAGTGGGGCGACCCGTCCGCCGAACAGGCGATCGAGAAGCGAACTCGATTCCTGGGTGAGGTACTGCTTCTGCGTGATGAGCGGCTCATAAAGAAAGCGCCGGCCGTCCTTCGTGGCTTGGATAGCGTCCTTCTGGACGAGTCGCGCCAGAAGCGATTTTACGGTGCTCTCCTGCCACTCCCGCTCAGGACCCACGACGCGAAGGATATCTTCGGCACTTCGTGGCGAGCCCTCCCACAACACGTTCATGATCGCCGCTTCCGCTTCGGTGATTGCCATGTCAGACCCTTCGTCTACGTCTGTAGATGATAGTATCTACACGTGTAGACGATCACGTCAAGCGCTGAGATAGCTCGTTTTCGGCAATCACCCGCCGGGTTTACCCGCGCCGCCCACTTCGACGCTCGCGGTCATTCCGGCAGCCAGGATCACGTTAGCCGGCACGGTCGCCTCGTCGATGGCGATGCGCACGGGCACGCGTTGTGCCAGCCGTACCCAGGTGAAGGTGGGATTCACGTCGGCCAGCAAGTCACTGCCTGTCGGGTTGTCTCGGTCGGTGATGCCACGCGCAACGCCCGTGATGTGGCCGCCAAAATGGACGCCTCCGCTGAGCAACCGGATGTCGACGGACTGGCCCACGCGCAAAGCCGGCAGCTTGGTTTCCTCGAAGTACCCGTACAGGTAATAGCTGTGTCGATCGACCAGCGCCACATACGGGCTTCCGGTTGCCGCGTAGTCGCCGCTGCGTACCGTCAGGTTGGTGACGTAGCCGTCGACCGGCGCGCGCACTTCGGTTCGCTCGAGGTCGAGACGACTCTGCTCCACGGCAACCTGGGCCAGGGCGACGGCCGCCTCGGCCTGCTGGCGTGCGGCGCCGGCCTCGTGACCGCTGGCCTGGGCTTCCCGCCATGCGGCCATCGCCGAGTCGGCCACCGATTTGGCGTTGTTGCGTTCCTCCTTCGGAACCACGTCGGCCAGGGCCTGGCGGCGCGTCGCCTGTTCCTGGCGCATGTCGTATTCGGTCCGGCGCGCATCGGCGCTCGCGAGTACGGCGTCGATATTGGCGCCCGCGGCACGGGCGCTCGCTTTTGCCGCGGTGAGACTCGCCTCGGCTTGTTGCATGGCGAAGCGGAAGCGTGCGGCATCGATCTCGAACAGCACATCTCCCTTTTTCACTTCCTGGTTGTCGACCACGGCGACACGGGTGACCAGGCCTGAAACGTCTGGCGCGATACGCACGACCTCGGCGCGCATGCGCGCATCGCGCGTCCACGGGGAATACATGTAGTGGTTCCACAAACCCCGACCCAGCAGCAGCGCGAGGCAGACGACGGTGGCGGTGATACCAAGGCGAAGCAGGGACTGGAGCGCGGTCTTCATAAGGTACTCAGGGGTAAAGCAGCAGGCCGATCGAGCCGAACAGGCAGAAGAACAGGGCGACGCGGAACAGGGCGGGATGCCAGACGTGGCGGTACCAGCCGTAGCGACCGATCACCGTGTCGATCACCCACTGCATAACCAGGCAGCCGAGATACACGAGCAACAAGCCGGGCACGGTCGCGCCGGCGAATTCGATTTCACGCGGCACGTTGTTGCTCCGGTGTGGTGACGATGAAAGGGGCGAGGGCGGACTCGTCGTCGCGTAGCGCGGCGCGAAGTTGCAGCAGATGGCCCAGGGGTGCCCGACAGCACGCCTGTGCACGTGGCAGCGCCTGGGTGGTCAGCATGATGGCGTGCCCGACGATTCGGCAGGCGTCCTGCCAGCGTCGGGTATCCGGCGCGTCATAGAGCCTGGCCAGCGCGTCGACGGCGCGTTGCATGATGTCCTTCAATGGCGGCGGCAGTTCGGCATGCTGCATGTCCTGGCGCAGCTCGATGACCGCGCGCACGCATTCATGGACAGCCAGGTCCCACGACAACAGGTGCCTCAGCTCGTCGCTGTCCGGCCTGGTGTGCTGGACGATCTGGTGGAGCAGGTCGCGATTGCTGCTTTCGGCGTGATAGAGCAAGCCCGCCATGGGCGACGAGGCAACGAACGTCACTTGCTGGCGTAGTTTGCGCAGCTGTCGGCGGCGCAGCCATTCCGTGCCGATGACCGTGGGGATGAGCATGAACGCGACGCCGCAGGCGACGACCCCGAACCACGAGCCGATCGCGTCGTTGAGGAACTGTTCGGGGTTGTAGACCATGGGGTTCTTCAGCGCGAGGATGCCCGCGAAGCTCATGACGTAACCGGTGCCCATGCCCGGCAAGGTCGCGTTCCGTGTCAGCAGATACGGGCCGATGAGCATCAAAGGCATGGAGGCCAGAATCAGCATCATGAAGCCGTCGCTGCCCGGCATCAGGTAGAACGCCACGACGAAGGCCCCGCTCATGCCCAGTGCGTAACCTATCGAGATGTTGATCGCGGCGGACACGGGCGAAGGGGAAGTGGCCAGCAGGCCGCAAAAGTAGGACGCCGTGAGCAGCGCACTGGGGCCGGATGCCCAGCTCGTGTTGATCCAGAAGAGGCTCAGCATCGATAGCGCAAGGAAGCCGCGTACGGTAGTGATCAAGGGTGCGACATAGTCGTTGGACCGTTTGAAGTCGACGTGCTCGATGCCATCTGGAAGGCGCCCCTGGGCTTTGCGCAGTCTCGCCTCAAGCATCGTCAGGTCGTGCAGTTCGCTGGCGAAGCGGCGGATCAGCGTAGCGCCGCTATCGAACTCCATCTGCAGGTCCGCGTCATCACGAAACGCTTCACGCAGCTCGGCGGCCAGCATCGGTAGCTCCGCCTCGCAGGCAGCCACCCGGTCAGCCAGGATTCTCGGTTCGAGGTGCTGTGACGTCGGTGCCGTGAGCGCATTGCTTACAGGGGCGTAGAGACGGATGAGCGCTTCCGCCGCGCCGGGATGGCTCTGTCGCTGCAGCCGGTCGATCAGGTGATATAGCGACTGGAACGTGGTGGCCGCGGACATGTAGCGGAGGTTGTGCAATTGCATGCGGCTGCTTCGTGCGCGTGTTTCCGGGTCTTCAAAGATGACCGATGAGCGGAGATCCTCGATCTGGACCGCCGAACGGACGAAGCGCAGGTGCGCGTGTTCCATGTGCGCACGTGGCGTCGAACCAAGCCGTGTGCCGCCGGCCATGGCCATGAATTGCTCGAAGTGCTCGCGCCTGCGTCGTTGGAGCACATCAACGAGACGATCGGGAAAGATCACGTCGCTGACGACGCCCGCCACGATGACACCCAGCAGCACCTCGCTCACGCGCATCATGGCGCCGTCGAACACGCTGGTGGGATCACTGATCGCCGGGAGCGCAACAATGGCCGCGGTGTATCCCGACAGCACGAATCCGTAGGACATGAAGTTGCGGTACTTCATCGCACCGCCCGCGCACCCGGCGACCCATAGCGACAATGCCAGCAGGAACAGTTCCCGCTGCTGCGGAAACGCTGCGATCAACAACAGGGCGCAGAGGCTTCCAGCTACATTACCGATCGCTCGATAGAAGCCTTTCGCTCGTACCATGCCGCTTTGCGGATGCATCACCAGCGCTACGGTGACCATGGCCGTCGCCGGTTGTTCCAGCTGAAGCAGCATCGCCAGCCAGGCCGCGATATAGAACGCTAGCAGGCACTTGAACACGAAGATCCAGGCCTGCCGTTCTCCCACGAGAAAGTCGGCAAGCCAGGGTTTGTTTATGGCGATCAACGCCGTCCCCCCATGAGTGATCGAAAAGCCGCGTTTCAGCTCTGGATGTGGACCAGCTGGGCGGGGCTTCCGTCGATTCCGATAAGCATCAGGTTCTTCAGGCGGTCGATCTGGCGAGGGAGATCCTCGATGTTGCTCTTGTCGGGATCGACCCGTGTGCGCGATGACGCCACCAGGCGCGTTCCATCGCAGAGCGACATGGTCAGTGCAAACGACGTGCTGGAGGCTGTACTGGCCAGGGCGGAGGCTGGCGTTTCGCAGTAGGCGTCGCCTGCAGGAGATGTATCACCGCCCGCATCCACGACCAGGCGCGCGGCAGGATGGTCGGCAGGCTCGCGCACTGGTAGAGCACGCGGGAAGGCCTGCGCGATCTGTTCGTGGGTGAGGTTCGGGAGCTGACCGCGAACTTCGACCGGCAGGGTCGGCAGCGCGTGCTCCCAGCGATAGACGGTGTCGTCGGCCGTTGTCCATCGTGCGTCGGTGGTCGCGTGGCAGCCGGCTAACAGTGTCGTCGCGAGCAGCGCACATGCAACGAGAAGGGTGGGACGTGAGAGGGGAACTGAGGTTTTCATGGAAGGGTACTGAGGCAGTTGCGATGCGACAGTGTCTGCCCCTGCTCGCGCCCGATATACCACCCCAGACGACCTTCATCCGGGCCTGCCCGTCCCCAATGCCGTACGTCGGTTACGTCTCCCAGGGCGCGCCGGATTCCCAGCGCTGGGCGAGAATATCGATGAAGGCCCGCGTTCGCGGCGCCAGGTGCTGCCTGCTCGGGTAGACCAGCCGAATGGGATCGGGCGGTGGTCGATGCACACGCAAAACTTCGACAAGCGTTCCCGCGCGCAACTCGTCGGCGAGAATATAGTTCGGCAGGAAAGTCAGGCCGAATCCTGCCAGGGCCATTTCGCGCATCACCTCGTAACTGTCGATGTCCAGGCGCGCTGGCCCTTCATAGGCATGCGGCACGTCGTCCGTGTAGAGGCGCCAGGGCCGCGGTTGTTCACCGACGGCGTACATGATCGTGTCGTGGCCGGCCAGGTCGCGTGGCGTTTGTGGGATGCCGCGCCTGGCCAGGTAATCCGGCGACGCGCATACGACGAACTGCCGCCACGCCACGGTACGCGTCAGCATCTGCGAATCTTCCTTGGGTGCGCCGATGCGTATCGCCAGGTCGAAACCATCCTCGACCAGGTCGACGAAGCGGTCGGTGAACCAGAGTTCCGCGCGAAGTGCAGGCCACTCGTTGAGATACGCATTGAGCACGGGCAGCACGTGACGCTGCCCGAACGTCGGTGGCATCAGGAACTTGAGCGTACCGGTCGGCTGGTTACGACGCAGTGCCATGGTGGCGTCGACGTCTTCCAGCTCGTCCAGGATTTGACACCAGCGCGCATAGACGACGGCACCTTCGTCGGTCAGGCTCAGCTTGCGCGTGGTGCGGTTAAGCAGGCGCAGACCCAGTTGGGTTTCCAGGCGCACGATGCTCTTGCCGACGGCAGAGCGGGTCAGTTCGAGTGAATTCGTGGCGGCGGTGATGCTTCCCGCTTTCACCACGGCGACGAAGGCCGCGATATCGCCGAATCGATGAGGTTTCACGAAGTCGCCTTGCGCTATACCAAGGCGATGTTATCAGGCTTCACGTGCGCCAAGAGCCGGATAGGGCTCCTGGCGCGACGTGTCGGAACGCTGTTACGCCTTCAGATAACGTGGAGCAGGCGTACCCGTCTGCGTGGCGGCGAACAGGGAGGCGCGGGCCGTGTCGTAGGTGGTCCACAGGCCTTCGTCGGCAACCGACGGCCAGGTGACGGTCTCGCCGTTGTCCAGGCCGGTGAGCGAAGCGTCCACCATGTCTTCGGCGCTCATGATGGACTCCTGGCGCAGCGCGGACAGCGGGATGCCGGAAACCTCTTCCGACCAGATCTCGGTGGCCGTGGAGGCGGGAAGGACCAGCTGTACCTTGACGCCGGTGTCGGCGAGCTCGGCCTGCAGGCCGCGGGTGAAGGCGAGGACATACGCCTTCGTGCCGCTGTAGACGGCGCTGATCGGCAGGGAATGCACCGCGAGCACCGAGGCTACGTTAATGATGGTGCCTTCGTTGCGCGCCACGAGCTCCGGCAACACTGCCTGCGTCAGGCGGGTGAGGGCGGTGACGTTCAGGGCCACCTGCGAATGCGCGTCGGCGACCGAAGTGTCCTTCAACGACCGGAGCCGTGCGAGGCCCGCGTTATTGACCAGCATATGTACGCTGCTGTCGCTGGCGAGGATGGCTTCCACCCTGGCGACGTCGGCATCTTTCTCGAGGTCGGCCGCCACCACGCGCACATCGACGCCATGGGCTTTGGTGAGCTGTTCGGCAAGCGTGGCGAGGCGATCCGCGCGACGCGCCACGAGGACCAGATCGTAGCCGCGAGCGGCCAGGCGCTGGGCGTAGACCGCGCCGATGCCGGAGGAAGCACCCGTGACGACGGCGGTTTTCCTGGAAGAGGACATGGTTCGATACTCCGTGCTTTAGGTTGAGGGCTCAAGTAATAAGTTGAGGGCTCAACTGTATAGTGATAAGCTCACGCCTTGTCAATGGTTCAGTGCTCAACCATCCTTACGCCATGGCGAAAACCTCCAAAAAAGCGAGTGCGCAAGCAAACATGGCCGACAAGGCGGCGGCGGACGCGAGCGCCTTCCTGGCCATGGCCTGCACGAACACGGCTTTGCGGCGGGCCGCGCGACGCCTGGGCAACCTTTACGACGACGCGCTGGCTCCGGTCGGCCTGAAGGCGACCCAGATCGGCCTGCTCGCGGACATCGAACGCCTGTCCGCCGCGGACGGCGGGCGGTCGCCCACGTTGCAGGATCTGGCGACGAAACTCGTGCTGCAGATTTCCGCAGTGACGCACGCGTTGAGGCCGCTGGTCAGGGACGGACTGATCGTACTGTCGCCAGATAAGGAGGACAGGCGTGCGAAGCGCGCCGCCCTGACTCCCGAAGGCGCGGCTCTGCTGCATCGGGCGCTCCATCTCTGGGCCGCGGCGAATCGCCAGGTTGAAGACGTGCTGGGCAGCGAATCCGCGACTGCGCTGCGGACGCTCGCCGACTATGTGTCGTCCGACGAATTTCTCGTTGCCTATGGCACTCCGAATTCGTCCTGATGGCGGCGTTGTAAATATGCTGTAAAATAAGCATGAGAATCTTCTGGGGTAGCGAAGACGCGCATGATTTCGTGCGATTTTCCGCATTAAAAAACTAATTTCGCAACGTTCGCCCGGTCATCGTTGACTGGGCTTTTTTATGCCTAGGGAAAGCGTGTGAACTTGCGTGTTCCAGCAAGTACTACGCAGCAATGACAGCAGAAATCGCACGAGCCTTCGACTATCGAAAGATAGTGTCGAGCGGGGAAGTGTGGACAACGATTCAACCCTTGTAACTCAGGAAACTCCAGTGAAAAGAAACCATCTCTCCATGGCGATCGCCGTCGTCTTTTCGATGACCGCAGCTTCGGTCTGGGCACAGGATGCAACGGGCCAGTCCGAGAATTCGGCCACCGCGCCGACCGCTCAGCGCAGCGCGTCGAGCACCTCGAACACGACGACTTCCAACGACACCCGTCGCGTGCAGCAGATGAGCGGCGTACAGGTCCAGGCGGAGAGCCTCAACCTGGGCGCCGGCCTCATGTCGGTGCAGACGGCCGCCAAGGCGGTTTCCACGATCACCCGCGAGGCCATCGTCAAGGCGTCGCCAGGCGCAAACTTCACCCAGATGATCAGTACGATCCCGGGCGTGAATGCCGCGACGGACGATGTCACCGGCCTGGCCAACGGCCACTACTCGATCCGCGGCTTCGACTCGTCGGACATCGGCATGACGCTCAACGGCGCGCCGATCACCGATTCGGGCAGCTATTCCGTTTACGCGACCGAATACGGCGATAGCGAGAACATGGGCGATATCACGGTGCTGCAGGGCATTCCGGACATCGACATGCCCGATTCCGGCGCCAGCGGCGGTCACATCGGCTGGGCGACGATCGATCCTTCGCACAAGGCTGGCGTGGACTTTACCCAGAGCCTGGGCAGCAACGATTACCGCCGCACTTTCATCCGCCTCAACACGGGCGACACCGGTCCGGTGCGTTCGTGGATCTCGTACTCGCGCAATACCGCCGACAAGTGGCGCGGCCCGGGCGACATGGAAGTGACGAAGGTTGACGGCAAGTCCGTCTGGACGATCGACGACAACAATTCGATCAGCGCTTCGCTGCAGTACAACCGCGAAAACAACATCAACTACCGTTCGCTGACCAAGGCGCAGGTGGCCCAGAACGGTTACCACTACGACTATCTCAATACCTGGATGCCGGGTAGCTCGACCGCAGCTATCAACAACAACACGTACTACTACGGCCTGCGTACCAATCCGTTCAAGAGCTACCTGGCCAGCCTCGATGGCGAGTTCAAGTTCAGCGACAGCCTGCGCCTCTCCGTCGTGCCTTACATCTGGTACGGCAATGGCGGCGGCGGCGCCGGCGCTACGGTGAGCGAGAGCCCGACGGGTGCGGACCGCTTCGGCTTCGCCAACCAGGACGTCAACAATAACGGTGTCGTCTCCGCCAACGACAAGGGCGTGGTCTATTCTTACTCGGCCGCGCTGACCTATCGTCCGGGCATCATCGCCAAGTTCAACCAGGATCTGGACCAGGACAACAGCCTCGAGTACGGCGTGTGGTATGAGCGTTCGCGGAAGAGCCAGTCGGACCTCTACGGCCTGGTGAACGGCGAGGGCACGCCGGCTTCGATCTGGGGCGACGACAGCTTCGTGACCTACCCGGGCAGCGGCCTGGGCCAGAAGGTCTACAACGAATACACCACCACCGAGATCAAGAAGGGTTTCGTCACCGACAACTGGACGCCGAATGACTTCTGGACGTTCACCGCGGGCGTGAGCTACCTGTGGACGAATCGCACGGGCTTCGCACAGGAGTACCCGGGCTCGATCGCCGGTGCCGTCACCAAGCAGCAGTTCACCACCGACGTGGACAAGAACTGGCACAAGGTGCTGCCGACCGCGGGCATCAAGTTCCAGATGGACGAGCGCAACCAGTTCTACATCGGTAGCGGCAAGACCTTCCGCGCGCCGCCGAACACGGTGCTCCTGCTCAACGCATTGGCTAGCCAGCAGGCTGCCAATGCACCGGAAACGGCGTGGAATACGGACCTTGGCTGGCGTTTCTACGGCGACGCGCTCTCGGTCAGTGCCGACGTCTACCGCAGCAACTACAACAACAAGCAGGAAAGTGCGTTCGACGACACGACGGGCTACACGTACTACACGTCGGTCAAGCGCATGCACATGCAGGGTTTCAGTTCCGAAGCCAGCTACAAGCTGAGCACGGACTGGACAGCGTACGCGTCGTACAGCTACACGCAGGCCAAGATCGTCGGCAGCATCGACGGCGGTGGCGACGGTATCTATCCGACCAATGGCAAGACCATGCCCGATACGGCGCGCAACATCGGTAACGTGAGCATCGGTTATGACGACAGCGCGCATGTGTGGGCCACGTTGACCGGTCGCATCAGCAGCTCGCTGTACGGCGACTATCTCAACACCGAGCGTGTCGGCGGCTTCGCCCAGTTCGACTTCTCCGCCGGCTATCGTTTCGGCGACTGGGATGCGTTGAAGACGCCGTATATCAAGGTCAACGTGACCAACCTGGCCGATCGCAAGGCGTTCTCGTATGTCAGCTCGGCGCAGTTCCTGGCCACCACGCAGGGTTCGCTCTATACCAGCTCGCCGACTTACGGCCTGCTGCAGCCGCGGGCGTTCATGGTGACGTTCGGGGCGTCGTTTAACTAAACCGGTTTGTGTGGGAGCCGCTTCAGCGGCGATGGGGTTCGCGGTAACCCGGCTATCGCCGATGAATCGGCTCCCACATGATGAATCGGCTCCCACATAGAGCAGGGCAGGAAGGGATCAGGCGGCGAAGCCGCCGTCGATCAGCAGGTTGGCACCGGTGATGTTGCCCGCTTCCGGGCCGGCGAGATAGGCGACGAAACTGGCGACCTCATCGGCGTGGCCGTAGCGACCCACGGCGAGCAACGGCATCAGCTGTTCCGCGAACGGACCGTCCTTCGGGTTCATGTCGGTGTCGACCGGGCCCGGCTGCACATTGTTCACCGTGATGCCGCGCGGGCCGAGATCGCGTGCGAGTCCCTTGGTCAGGCCCTGCAGGGCCGACTTGCTCATGGCATAGACCGCGCCACCCTGGCCTGGCATGCGCTCCGCGTTGGTGCTGCCGATGTGGATGATGCGGCCACCGTTATTCATGGCGCGCGCGCCGAACTTGCTGGCCACCACGGCGGCACGCACATTGATCGCGAGCGTGCTGTCCAGGTCTTCTATCGGGTAATCCTCGATGGGAGAGAACTTCGCGATACCCGCATTGTTGACGAGGATATCGAGGCCGCCGAAGGCCTCTTTCGTTTTCGCGACCGCCGCTTCGATGGCAGTGTCGCTGGCACTGTCTGCCTGGAAGGCGATGGCACGACCGCCCTTGGCGGCGATCTCGGCGACGACGGCCTCGGCAGCGGCGGCGCCGTTGACGTAGGTGAGCACAACGTTGGCGCCGCCGGCGGCGAGGCGACGGGCGATGGCAGCGCCGATGCCGCGCGAGCCACCGAGGATGAGGGCGCTCTTGCCCTGGATGGAATTGAGGTCGTTCATGGCATGACTCCGAAGTGAGATGAGGTGGACACCAACATCAATAGCGGCGAAAGGGATGCAACGGTAGGCGCGATTTCACCCATGCAGTCGATACCATCGGTTTAGAATCGTTCCATGGACACCCTCAACGGTATTGTCTGCTTCATCCGCAGCGCCGAATCCGGCAGTTTCGCCGCGGCGGGGCGCGCATTGGGCCTGACCCCGGCCGCGGTGGGAAAGAACGTCGCCCGGCTGGAGGCCTCGCTCGGCGTCCGGCTGTTTCAGCGCAGCACGCGCCGGCTGTCGCTCACGGAGGCGGGCGAGGCGTTTCGGCTGGAGGTGGTGGACAGCCTGGACAGCCTGCAAACGGCCATGTCCAACGCCACCGTGGCGCACGCGAGCCCGGTGGGTCGCCTGCGCGTCAGCATGGGCAATGCGTTTGGCCGCGACTGGATCGTGCCGATGCTGGGCGCCTTTCTTCGCGCGAACCCTCGAGTGCAGCCGGACTGGCATTTCGACAATCGCGCGGTCGACCTGATCGGCGAGGGCTTCGATGTAGCCATTGGCGGGGGCTTCGAGTTGCAGCCGGGTCTCGTGGCGCGGCGCCTGGCGCCTGCGCATCGTGTCCTGGTCGCCTCGCCCGCCTACCTTGCAGCGCGAGGGGCCCCGGGTACGCCGGCGGAGCTCGCCGGGCGGGGAGGCATTCTGCTCCGGTCGCCGCAGACCGGGCGTATTCGCAACTGGACGCTTACCGATGGCGCGGGTGGCAAGGCCTCGATCGACCTCGACACACGCATCCTGTTCGACGATCCCGACGCGGCCAATCACGCCGCGATGCAGGGACTGGGCATCGCCCTGGTGTCCGTGCCGCATGCGCTGTTGTACATCGAGCGCGGCGTGTTACGGCGCGTGCTGCCGGACTGGTGGGTGGATGGTGGCGACATTTCGATCTATTACGCGGCGCAGAAATTGCTGCCGCGGAAGACACGCGTGTTTGTCGAGCATGTGATGGCGTCATTCGAGCGGGATGCGCTGGCTGCGCGGTTTTCGGCGGAGCATCCCGCGGTGCGGTGAGCGCATTCTGTGGGAGCCGCTTCAGCGGCGATGGGGGTCACGGCAACCCGGCCATCGCCGCTGAAGCGGCTCCCACACAACACACCGACTCAGCCCGGTAGGAGGCCGGCGAGACGCTCATGAAGAACGCCGCGGCGCCAGCCTTCGAGGGCTTCGGGCCATGCGCCTGTCATCACGTATTCCTCCATCGACCGGCGCGAGCAGAGCAGGCCGGGCGGGAGGTCGAGCTGGGTGGCGAGCAGGTCGATGACGCTGCGCATTTCGTTGATGGCACGCTTGGCGTCGCCGACGGGGTGACCGACGACCGGTGCGGTGGATTCGATCTCCGCGGCTTCCAGTGGCTGCTGGAGCAGGTCGAACAGATCCTTACGCTGCGGCGCGCGCAGTGAACGGGTGCCACGCACACGCTCATCGAGATGGGCGGCATCGCGCGGCAAGCTGCTGGTGAGGTCCAGTGCCTGGGCGTCTTCGAGCAACCATGAGCGCGGCTTGTCGAGTTCGCGTGCGGTGGTCTCGCGCCAGCGCAGCACACGGCGGAGCAGGGCCTGCTTCTCCGGCGTCCATTCCGCGGCGGCCTTGAAGCTGCGCTGGGGTTGCGGGTCGCCTTCGCGCTCACTGGCCCGGCGTTTCATCCGGGCACAGTCTTCCGCGTGCCAGGCGGCACGGTCGCGCTCGACGAGGCGCTCGCTCAGGATGGCGTGCACGGGATGCAGATGGACGACATCGAGCGTGGCGTAAAGCTTCTGCGATTCGGTCAGCGGGCGTTGCAGCCAGTCGCTGCGCGTCTCGCCCTTGTCCAGTTCGGCACCGACCAGTTCGGCCACCAGTGCGCGGTAGCTGATGCCCAGGCCCATGCCGACGAAGGCTGCGGCGATCTGCGTGTCGAACAACGTGTGCGGACCCTCGGGCAGGAACGGCGACATGGCTTCGAGATCTTCGCCGGCGCTATGCATCACCGTGACCACGGGGTTGTCGGCGAACGTCGGGCGCAGCACGTCGCCGAGCGGAAACGCCACTGGGTCGATCAGGGCGTAGCGGCCGTCGTGAGCCAGCTGGAGCAGGGCCAGCTGCGGGTAAAACGTGTTGCGTCGCATGAACTCGGTGTCGAGGCCGACAACCGCTGTCGGGCCTACAGGCGCCAGCCAGGTGCTCAACTCGTCGTGGTTGTCGATCCACGGTGCGGCGGGAGCGAGGTCGCTCGATGTCATTCCTGCTTCCTTGTGCATACATGGAACGCGCGCGACGTTCGTGTTGCCCTGCCGCACGCGATTCTCTAAGGTGGCAGCGCACGATAGCAGGCCCGCACGGAACAGCCCACCATGCCGAACACCGAGACCGTCCGCCGACAGCGCGCCATTGGCGGCTCCCTGGGTGTCGCTGTGCTCGGTTTTGCCTTGTTCTATCACTTCTTTCCGCAACTTCTGCATGTGGAACCGGGCCAGAATACGCCGCGCACGCCGATGCGCGGGCAGCCCACGACGATGGGTTTCGACCAGCGCCCGCAGGCCGCGCCAGGGGCTATCGTGTCTGAAATCGATGCCGGTCCGCCGATCATGCTCGCGCCGTCATCGGTGATCGCCGCGCGCCGCCGCGAGAAAACCAATGAAATCGAGCTGCCGGCGCAGAAGACGCCGGACTCTCCCGAGTTGAGTGCTTTGCTCGACCGGGCGGACAAGGCCCTGCAGGCGGATCGCCTGGTCGGTGGCAAGGACAGTGCGGCGGTGATGTTCTCCGCGGTGCTCAAGGAAAAAGCCGATAGCCAGCGCGCGCTGGGTGGCATGGACGAGGTGCGTGGGCGCCTTGCCGCGGAAATCGAGCAGGACATCGCCCTGGGCGATGCCGATGCCGCGCGCGACGGCCTCGCGGCGCTCAAGGCATTGCCGTCCAGTGCCGCCGAGGCCGCTCCCTTGCAGCAGAAGCTGGCTACCCTCGACAAGGTGCGACCCATGCTCGGCAAGGCGGCCAGCCAGCTGCAGGAAGGCAAGGCCGAGCAACCGCGCGGGGACAGCGCGCTCGACACGTATCGGGCGGTGCTCCAGCTCGACCCGGATAACGCCGTGGCGGAGCAGGGCGTGATCCAGGTCCAGCGTGCCGTGCTCGACAAGGCGCTCGCGGCCGTCGCCCAGAACGATTTCGCGGCCGCTGACGCCGCGCTGGCGGAGGCGGCCACCATCCTCCCCGAATCGCAGGGGCTGCAGGACACCCGCGGCCGCATCGAGGGCATGCGTCGGCAGAGCGGTTCGGCAATGCTTGCCCAGGCGCGCTCCGCGCTGGACGCCGGCAATATTGAACTGGCCCAGCAGCTGGCGACCAAGGCACAGCAGATCAGTCCGGATCTGGCCGGCATCGACGACTTCAACGAACGGGTGACCAATGCCCGTCTCTACGCGAGCTACAAGCCTGGCCAGGTGTTCGCCGATCGTTTCGTCGACTCGACCGGGCAGGCCCCACCGCTCGTCGTCCTGCCGACCGGGCACTTCATGATGGGCTCCCCGGATGGCGAGCGCGGCCATGACGCCAACGAGGCGCCCGCGCATGAGGTCCAGGTCGACAAAGGTGTCGGCATGGGACGCAGCGCCGTAACGATCGGGCAGTTCCGTGATTTCGTGCGCGCGAGCGGCTATGTGCCGCAGTCGCAGTCCATGGGCGGCGGCAGCGTCTACGACGAGCAGAGCGGTGGCCTGCGTGACGATGCCTCGGCCACGTGGCAGGACGACTACGCCGGCAAGCCGGGCCAGGAGCGCCTGCCGGTGATCAACGTGTCCTGGAATGACGCCAAGGCCTATGCGGACTGGCTGTCGCAACGCACGGGCAAGAAGTACCGCCTCGCCAGCGAGGCGGAATTCGAGTACGCGCTGCGCGCCGGCAGCACCAGCCGCTACTGGTGGGGTGATGAGAATCCCACCTCGCGCGTGGAGAACCTGACCGGCGGTAACGACCGCTCCGGTTCCGGCCGGCGCTGGAGCAACGCGTTCGGCGGTTACAAGGACGGCTATTGGGGGCCCGCGCCGGTAATGAGTTTCACGGCGAACCCATTCGGCCTTTACGACATGGGCGGCAATGTTTCCGAATGGGTCGGCGACTGCTGGCACGACAACTACATCCGCGCGCCGCGCACGGCGGAAGCGTGGGTCAACCCGGGTTGTTCCCGTCGCGTCGTTCGTGGCGGTTCCTGGGGCAGTGCGCCGGACATGGTCCGTTCCGCCTATCGCCAGGGAGCGGATGCCGACCTGCGAAGTGCGCGCGTCGGATTCCGTGTCGTTCGCGAGCTGTGATGCCAGCCTTGAAGGTTTGCCGAAACCGCGCCACGTAACGCTTGACGCCGACCCGTTACTGGTTACAAATGCGGCTTAGCCCGTCCGACGTCATGAGGTTCGCGCGTGTCCACCTCCATCATCGTTGGCTATCGCCCCTTTCCGGGCCGGACCGATCTTGTCGTTTCGATCCTGCTGGAAATCTACGAGGCCATGCAGCGCGCGGGCCTGATCACGGCGCGACGACCCTGGATCATGCGAAGCGGAGACGGTGACGTGGTCGCCGCATTCGACATGACCGATGAGTACTCGTTCGCGGCGTCGGAGAAGTTGCGCGACGTGAGCGTGCTGCGGGCCCGTCTGATGGGCGTCGCCGAGCGGCTTCCCCTGGCAAACCTGCCCGAAAGCGGCCAGCCCTACGCGGAGTTCGAGACGACCACTGAGTATCCGGCGCCGGCGGCAAGCGCGGCGCGCTGAGCGTCAATCCCCGCCGAGGGGCAATCGCAAGGTAAAGCAGGTGCCGTCTTCCGTGCTGGAGCAGACGGTGAGCGTGCCGCCATGCGCACGTGCGATTTCCGAGGCGATATACAGGCCCAGCCCAAGGCCGGGCCGCGGTGTCGCGCTTTCCGGTCGATAGAACGGTTGAAACAGCATGACCTGCGTTGCCTGATCGATCGGTGTGCCGAAGTTGGTTACGGCGAGGACCACGCTATTGTCCTCGAGGCGCCCGTCGACGCGGATGGCGCGTCGCCTGTCGCCATGGACGATGGCGTTGTTGAGCAGGTTGGCGAGTAACTGCTGAAGGCGCACGGGATCGAAGCGGAGTTCGCCTGGAACATCCACGTCGCTGACGATCGTGGCGGTCGGGTGCGCCGCGGACACTTCGGTTACCACCCGGCCGATCACCGCGGCCAGGTCACCCTGATCGAGCCGGGCGACGGGAATGCCCGAGGCAAGGCGCGCCCGGGCAAAATCCATGATGTCGTCGATCAGGTCGGCCATGCGCTTGGTGCTGGCGGTAATGACTTTCGCCAGGCGGCCCGCACGTGGCGGCAGTTCCATGTCGGATAGCGTTTCGGCCGCCATGCCCGCCGCCTGCAAAGGGCTGCGCAGGTCATGGCCAACCACGGCGAGGAACTGCTCGCGCAACACGCCTTCGTCCATGGACGTGCGCAGTGCGCGTTCGGCGTATTCGACCCGCCCTTCGAGCGCCATCTGCGAGGCGATGAGTTCGCCGTAAAGAATCATCGCCGAGGCCAGCTGCTCCTCGTCCACGACCGATGGCCGCGAATCGATCGCGCACAGCGTGCCGAAGAAGTCTCCCTCAACGGTGTAGATCGGTACCGACGCGTAAGACTCGAGTCCGTAGTACTTCGGCGTGTGATGCTGTGAATAGACCGCATGCGCGCTCGCGTGTCCGAACACGACCGGCTGGCGGTGCGAGCGGATGTCGTTGCAGATGGTGGTCTCGAGGACCAGGTCCTCGCCTGGCTTCAGGCCGAATCCCAGGTCGTCCCGCACGGCGCAGGCCGTCCAGCGGTTTTCGGTGACCCGGGCGACGGCCGCGAAGCGCATGCCGGTGGCCCGCACCACGGCGTCGAGAATGCGCGGTACGACCGACAGGCGGGAAATCGCCTCCACCGACGCCTCGATATCCGTTTGCAGCATCTGCCTAGCGTGACTCATAAGCCCCATCTTAGCGAGTTGATCGGTGCTATGCTTTTATGGACTTTTCGATCCAGAAGTGGTGAGGCATGGCGCGTCCACGCGAATTCGACCGGGATACCGCACTCCAGCGTGCGATCGAGACGTTCGCGGCGCACGGCTTCGAGGGGACATCCACCCCCATGTTGCTGGAGGCGATGAAGATCGGTCGACAGAGCCTTTATGACACGTTCGGCGACAAACGGAGCCTGTATCTCGAGGCACTGCGGCGCTATTCGGAAGAGAGCACCGGGGCAACGCTGTCGGCCATGTTCGCCAGCGACAGGGTGCTCCAGGGCATCGAGCACGCCTTGCTGGGATTCGTCGATGACGCGCTATCCGGGGCGGCCCCGGCCTGCCTGGGCATCCATGCGATCACTGAGTTCGGCACGTCCCAGCCTGACGTTCGCGCCGTGACGGATGCCGTCGGGCACCGCACCTTGCTGGCGTTCGAGAGTCGCCTTCGCGATGGCATCGAGCGGGGGGAGCTGGCAGCGGATCTCGACGCGAGCGCTGGCGCGCAGTTCCTGCTGGCGACGCTGTCGGGGCTGAAGGTGGCTGCTCGCGGTGGCGCGTCCCAGGCGGCTCTGCACGGGATCGTCGGCGTAGCCCTGCGGGCGCTGTCGCCTTAAGAGCGCTTCATTGTGGAACGAACGATCAGTAATAGGTATGCTTGCCTCTTACTTGACCAATCAATCCATAACTGGAGAATCCATGAACGCACAACCCCTCGAAGGAAAGACCGCATTCTTCACCGGCGGCTCCCGCGGCATCGGCGCCGCCATCGTCCGTCGACTCGCCTTGCAGGGTGCTTCGGTGACCTTCACTTACGCGGCAGCCGCCGACGCGGCTGAAGCCCTCGTCGGTGATGTATTGGCTGCGGGTGGCCTTGCTCACGCCGTTCGGGCCGACAGTGCCAATGCGCAAGCCCTCGCGGCAGCCATCGATGCAGCCGCTGCGGCGCACGGTCGTCTCGATATCCTCGTCAACAACGCAGGCGTGATCACCCACGGACCCATCGATGACCTTCCCGTCGAAGAGTTCGATCGGGTATTCGCCATCAATGTGCGCGCCGTCTACGCGGGAACACGCGCCGCGGTGAAGCACATGGGTGAGGGCGGGAGCGTGATCACGGTGGGCAGTATCGTCGCCGACCGCAGCGGCTTTCCGGGCACGGCGATCTACAGCGCGTCGAAAGGTGCGATCAAGTCGATGACGCGCGGCTTCGCACGTGACCTCGGCCCGCGCGGCATCACCGTCAACAACGTGCAGCCCGGCCCGATCGCCACCGACATGAATCCGGCCTACGTCAAGGACCTGGTACTACCGCTGATCCCGCTGGGCCGGATGGGGCAGGCGGACGAGGTTGCCGCGATGGTGGCGTATCTCGCCGGGCCTGAGGCTCGTTTCACGACGGGCGCCAGCCTCACGGTCGATGGCGGTTTCATGTCCTGATCGGCCGCGTCGTCAGTGCATCTTCGCCTGTGGTTCACGGCTTTGGCCCGACGCTGCGGCGAAACCCGGCAGGCGACGCTCATGAGCAAGAAAGAAGGACAGAGTCTCTTCACCCGGATGGCGATGGCCGTGGCCAAGGCCGCGGGTAAGCCGGCGACCTTCATGGTCGCCGTGCTTGTCGTGATCGTCTGGGCCGCCAGCGGTCCGCTGTTCGGTTTCGGCGACACCTGGCAGTTGGTCATCAACACGGGCACCACGATCGTCACGTTCCTGATGGTGTTCCTGATCCAGAACACCCAGAACCGCGACACCGAGGCCATGCAGATCAAGCTGGACGAGTTGATCCACGCGATCAAGGAAGCGAACAACGCGCTTCTGGATCTGGAGGAGCTGGACGAAAAGGAGCTCGACAGCATCCGGAAGACGTACTTGCAGCATGCTGCCGATGCGCGGAAGGCATCCAGTCCAGCCAGGAAGAGCTGAAGCATTGCCACGCTGAGGGGCGCGAGGAGCCGTTAGCGGCCACCCACTGCGTCGACGACGGCCGCGGCGTCATTGTGGCCAAGCAGTCGAAGGACCAGGGCGAACATTGAAGTAGAGACGCCGAGCAGGGCAGCAAGTCCTGCACATGCCCACAGGGTCAGCTGGAGCTTCGTGGGGAAGCGATCAAGTTTTTCCGATATGGCGCCCAACGTCACGTCGATGGAGCTGATTCGCTCTTGAATCGTGCGTACGTCTGTGCGGACCTCGTCCAGGTCTCTGCGTACGAACTTCATCTCGGTTTCGAGTGCTGTCACGCGCACTTCCATCAGGACATTCGCGTCCATGGGTGACTCCTCAGGGCCGGCTGTCCGACGCGACCGCAGGGGGCGCCTGAGCAGGAAAAGGCTGCGCATAGATCACAAAAGGCACCGATTGCATGGAAGGCATGGGGTTCGAGGGCTTCAGGAAGCTCCAGATAGTGCCGGCCGTAGCGAGAGCTCCGAACACGATAATCACGATCCATTTTGTCTGCGCAGAGAACATCTGGTGGATATCGGCGCGCATTTTTTCCATGTCGGTGCGAATCTCCGACAGCCCTGTTTTCAGGTCGGCGCGCATATCCGTGACAGCCGTGGCAACCCGGGCCTCTGTTGCCTCGAGGCGGGCGTGCACTTCTTCGCGATTGATCTCTGTCATGGCGGCTTCGACCGGGCTGCTCTGCGTTTGTCAGGCCGACATCGTACGTCGCCCTTGCAGAAGTATCTGTAGGCGAGCGGACGACGAAAGCGACAGGCATTGCGACGACTGCGTTCCGGGCACATTACGGAGTACGGCGAGAGCAACAAAAAACCCGCCGGAGAGGCGGGTTTTTTGAGAACAATCGAAGGGCATGCGCGCTACCCCGGTTGTTCGTATCTGGTGCCGAAAGAGGGACTCGAACCCTCACTGTATCACTACAAACGGATTTTGAGTCCGCCGCGTCTACCGGTTCCGCCATTTCGGCATGGGGCCACGCATTATGCGGGAATCAGTGGATCTGGTCGAGACCCAGCTGGCGTTCCGTGCGCTCGTACCAGTCGTCGCCCTCGGGCTTGAACACCGCGCACTGCGTCATGCGGCCGGAATAGATGTGCAGGCTGACCGCTACGGCATCTTCGCTGGGATTGCGGATGGTGTGGTACTCGTGCGGCGGGATGAGGCTGCCAGCGGAGCCGGGGCCAGCCTGGATCGAGCCGACGGGGCGGAAGTGGTAGCGCTGGGCTTCGTGTTCGCCCAGTTCGTACTGGACGATCTCGAGCGAGCCGGCCCAGACGCCTTCGACGCACCACATGCCGCTGTGATCGTGGATGAGGGTGCCCTGGCCGGGGCCCCAGGTCATGGCGACGACGCTATAGCCGTGGTCATCGCTGCGGTAGAGCTCGCGGCGGGCGTAGTGGTCGCCGGCCATTTCGTACACGCACGCGGGAAGTTTGACTTCCTCGGACCGGATCAGTCGACACAGCGCGTTGCGCAGGGCGTCGGTGATCGCCGGGGTACTCGCCTGGGACACCGAGGCATCGATGGCATCGATGAGTTTGCGGCTGCCCGGGAAGTCGACCGTGATCATGGCTGGAACCTCTGTCTGGCGGTGGCGCGGGGACGCCGGTAAGGCCCGATAATAGCAAATGCCGGGTCATGCTCTTGTGGGAGCCGATTCATCGGCGATGTGGGAGCCGATGAATCGGCGATCCCGCGGCAGCGGGCCGGGTTTTGGCCAGCACCCATCGCCGCTGAAGCGGCTCCCACAAGGAGCGCGGCTCCCACAAGGAGCGCGTCTCCCACAGCGACGGGACGTCAGATGGAGCGCAGGAAACCGCCTATGGCCCGGCTGTAGTTTTCGATGTCGACCAGGAAGGCGTCGTGGCCTTGCGGGGAATCCAGCGCCACGAACTCGACCTTCGCGCCGGCTGCTTCCAGGCCCTTGGCGATGGTTTCCTGCTGTTCCAGCGGGAACAGGATGTCGGTGCTGACGCCGATGACCATGGCGCGTTCGACCTGGATCCGGCCGAGGCCACGCGTGACATCGCCCTCGCCGTATTCGGAGATGTCGAACCAGTCGCTGGCGCGGGAAAGGTACAGGTAGCTGTTCGGGTCGAACTGGCGATTGAAACGCCGCGCATGGCCTTCGAGGTAGGACTCCACCTGGAACTCGAAACCGAACGGCGCGTTCTCCTCACGCTCGTCCGCGTCCAGGCGGATGCGGGCGAAGCGGCCATTCCATTCCATCGCGGAGCGGTACGTGATGACGCCGAGCTTGCGCGCGATGCTCATGCCGTGTTCCGGCCAGTGCTCGTTGTCGTAGCGCCCTTGATTCCAGTGCGGGTCGAGGCGGATCGCCTCGCGCTGCAGCGAGCGAATGGCGATAGCGAACGGCTGCGCCTGCGGCGCCGTATCGACGCTCAGGTGGGTGCGCGCCGAGCCCGGGTGCAGGAGCATGTAGGCAAGCGCGCTCATGCCGCCCATGGAGCAGCCGACAAGGCAGGCCAGTTCGGTGATGCCGAGTCCGCTCACGGCTTCGTGCGCGGCGTTGGCGACGTCTTCCAGCGAGAGTTCGGGAAAGCTGAGGCGATAAGCCTCGCCTGTAGCCGGATCGATCGACGCGGGGCATGTGGAGCCTTTATCGCTGCCGAGCGAGTTCACGCAGATGACAAAATGGCGGTCGGTGTCGAAGGCCTTGCCGGGGCCGATCATGTCGTCCCACCAGCCCGGCGTCGGATCCTCGGCGTTGGCGGCGGCGTGCGCGCTCGGCGAAAGGCCGGTGAGGATCAGCACCGCGTTGCCGCGCTCGCTGTCCAGCGTGCCCCAGGTTTCGTATGCGACGCGTGCGCCATGCAGTTCGCCGCCGCGTTTCATGCGGAACGGGGAAGAAAGCGGGTGGTAACGGCGTGCGTCGCCCATGAGAATTTCCTTCACTTCTGTTGCGCGCGCTTGTCCGCCTGGGCGATCTGTTCGGCGACGGCATGGGCGACGTTCGAGTCCGGATCGAGCATCGGCTGCAGGGTCTTCCAGGTCGCCGATGCTTCAGTGTACTGCTCGTGCTGGAACTGGCTGATACCGAGCAGCCACAGCGCGCGCTGGTTCTGCGGATTCGCAGCGACGGCCGCCTTGAGCAGGTCGAGCGCACGCCCCTCGATGCGGTGATCCTCGCGGACCAGCGAATCGGCCTCGGCCCAGCCGACCATGGCTGCGCCGTTGGCCGGATCCGCCTTGAGCGCGCCGTCGTAGGCGTCGCGCGCCTCCGCCGGCTGCTTGAGCATGGTGAAGGTCTGGCCGAGCAGCAGCCAACCCTGCGCATCTTCCGGGTGGTCCTTCAGGCGCGCACGCAGCGCGGTGATCGCTTCGTTGACATCCATTTCTTTGGCAGGCTCGACACCCGCCAGCGTCGACGGTGTGCCGACCAGCACATAGATGCCTACGCTGGCCAGTGGCACGACCACGGTGATCGCGACCAGCAAGGCGAACACGCCGCGCGAACGACCATGGCGGCGGCCATGACGAACGATCGGAACCAGGAGCAGGGCCAGCGCGAGGACCAGCATGGCCCCGGCTGTGAGATAGAACGCGTAAGTCACCAATCATCCCCGGTGTCGTTGATCGGCGTCGTGTCGGCAGGGGACTGGCGAGCACGGCGGCGCACTTGCACGGCGACGACGATGCCGCCGATGGCAAGCAGCGCGAGCGGACCGAACCAGAGCAGCCACGTACTGGGCTCGACCGGCGGTTTGTAGAGTACGAACTGCGAATAGCGGTCGACGAGAAACGCCTTGATCTCGTCGTCGCTTTTGCCCGCCTGCATCATCTCGAAGACCTGGCGGCGCAGGTCATGTGCGATCGGCGCATTGGAATCGGCCAGCGTCTCGTTCTGGCACATCGGGCACCGGAGCTCGGCGCTGAGCTGCTGGAAACGCACTTCTTCGGCGTGGTTGCGGAACGGCAGCGGCTGAATCGCCTGGGCGACAGATAAGGCGGGTAACAGGAGAAGACCCAGCACGAGGAGCCAGCGACGCATCACGGCGTTTCCTTCGCCAACGCGGCCAGCGCGGGACGGATTTCCTTGTCGATCACCTCGGGTGTGATCGGCCCGATGCGCTTGTAGCGAATCACGCCTTTCGCATCGATCAGGAAGGTTTCCGGTGCCGCGTAGACACCGAAGTCGATACCGCTGCGGCCTTCGCGATCGGCAACGATCACATCGAACGGATTGCCGTGCTCGGCCAGCCATGCGGTGGCCGCCTGCGGATCGTCCTTGTAGTTGAAGCCGACCAGCGGCAGGCCAAGCTGCTTCACGTCGGTCATCAGCAGCGGATGTTCGTGAACGCACTCGATGCACCAGCTGGCGAACACGTTGAGAAAGTATGGCTTGCCCAGCAGCGAGGCCTTGGTTACGGTGCGGCCCGCATCGTCGAGGACGGGCAGGTCGAATGCGGGTGCCGGCTTGTCGATCAGCGGCGACACGATCTCGTGCTGGTCATGCTGGGTATTCCACCAGATGCCGAAGCCGAACAGGCCGACCAGCACAAGGAAGCCGAACAGGGGCAGCAGGCGGCTCATGCGAGCGACTCCTTCACCGGCGGTGTTACGGTGGTCGTCACGGTTTCAGCCGACGGTGCTCTCTTCGCCCGGAATCGACGCTCAGCGGCGGCGGCGAAGCCGCCTGCCATCATGAACAGGCCGCCGAGCCAGATCCAGCGAACGAAAGGCTTGTGATACAGGCGCAGGGCCCATGCGCCTTGCACGTTCGTCGCTTCCATCGGCTCGCCGAGGGCAACATAGATATCGCGAAACAGTCCGGCGTCGATCGCCGATTCGGTCTGCACCTGGCCGCGTGAATACGTGCGCTTCTGTGGGTGCATCGTCGCCAGCGTCTTGCCCTCGCGCAGGATCGTGACGATGCCTTCGTCGGCGCGCCAGTTCGGACCGGTGGTCTCTTCGACTCCGTCGAAGCGGAAGTCGTAGCCGCCGACGGATTCGGTCTGGCCAGGCTCGAGGCGCACGTCACGTTCCACGCTCAGCGATTCGGACAGCATCACGCCGACCAGGAAGATCGCGACACCCGTATGCGCCAGCAGCATGCCGGCCATCTCGGCCGGGAAGCGGCGGCCGCGCGGCATCTCGCGCCAACGCTTGATGATGTAGGACAGGGTGCCCGCACCCACCCATACCGCGCCGCCGATACCGGCGATCGCGCGCAGGTGGCCCTGGGCGAAGAACGCGGCGACGATGGCGCAGATGACCGCGGCGATGCCGGCACGCAGCGCCATGGTGGTCAGCTGGCTACCTTCGGCGCGGCCCCAGCGCAGATACGGTCCGAAGGGAAGCAACAGCACCGCCGGCGCCATCAGCAGCACGAACAAGAAGCCAAAGTAGGGCGGCCCGACCGAAACGCGACCCAGGTTCAGGGCGTCGCCGATCAACGGAAACAGCGTGCCGAGCAGGACCATGGCGGCTGCCGTGGTGAACAGCAGGTTCGCCACCATGACGCCGGTCTCGCGCGACAGTGGCGCGAAGGCCTTGCCGGTGGCGACCTTCGGGGCGCGGATGGCGTAGAGCAGCAGCGACCCGCCGATGACGATGATCAGGAAGGCGAGGATGTACATGCCGCGACGCGGATCGGAGGCGAAGGCATGCACCGAGGTCAGCACGCCCGAACGGACGAGGAAGGTGCCGAGCAGCGAAAGCGAAAACGCGAATAGCGAAAGCAGGATGGTCCACGCCGGCAGCGAGCCGCGCTTCTCCGTCACAGCCTGCGCGTGGATCAGCGCGACGCCGACCAGCCACGGCATGAATGACGCATTCTCGACCGGATCCCAGAACCACCAGCCGCCCCAGCCGAGTTCGGCGTAAGCCCACCAGCTACCGGCGACGATACCGAGGGTCAGGAATGCCCAGGCCACGTTCGTCCACGGACGCGCCCAGCGCACCCAGGCCTGTTCCATGCCACCACCGAGCAGGGCGGCGATCGAGAAAGCGAACGCCACCGAGAAGCCCACGTAACCCATGTAGAGCACGGGCGGGTGGAAGGTCATGCCCGGGTCCTGCAACACAGGATTGAGATCGCCGCCATCGGCAGGCATGGGCAGTTCGCGGAGGAAGGGGTTGGACGTGAACAGGATGAAGGCGAGGAAGCCGACGCCGATCAGGCCGAGCACGCCGAGCACGCGGGCAAGGAAGGCCGGCGGCAGGTGGCGGCTGAAGGCGGCCAGGGCCACCGACCAGACGTTGAGGATGAACACCCACAGCAGCATCGAGCCTTCGTGCGCGCCCCACACCGCGGTGACGCGGTAATACCAGGGCAGCGCCAGGTTCGAGTTGTCGGCGACATAAGCCACCGAGAAGTCGTAGGTAAGGAAGGCGTAGATCAGGATCGCCATCGCGGCGAAGACGAACACGCCCTGGCCAGCTGCGGCAGGACGTGCGACGGCGATCAGCGCGGCGTTGTTGCGCCACGCGCCGACGATCGGCAGCACGCCCTGCGCAATCGCAAGAAGGAGCGCGAGGACAAGGGCGAACTGGCCGAGCTCGGGGATCACTTCGGTGTGTCCTTCATGGCGGTGTCGTCGATCTTCTTGTTCTGGTGGGCCTTGGCCATGGCGTCCTTCAGTTCCTTCGGCATGTAGTTCTCGTCGTGTTTGGCGAGGACCTCGCTGGCGATGAAACGCGCGCCATCCATGCGGCCGGTGGCGATCACCGACTGGTTGTCGCGGAACAGGTCGGGAAGGATGCCGGTGTATTCCACCGGCATCGCACCGTCGGCGTCGATGACGATGAAGCTCACGCGCAATGTATCGGCGGCGCGCTGGATCGAACCGGCCTTGACCATGCCGCCGAGGCGGAAGTTCGAGTACTGCGTGGCCTGGCCTTCCTGCACCTGGCTCGGGGTGAACAGGTAGCTCATGTTCCGTTGCAGCGCGAACACGGTGAGGCCCACCGCGACGGCAGCGGCGGCGACGACGGAGATGACGATGGCAAGTCGACGTTTACGCGTTGGATTCATTGCTTGGCGGGGTTCCGGGCCGGCGGCGGTTTTCCTGGCGCGCGAGCCGCGCGCGGAGTTCGCGCAGGTTACGGCGGCGCCGGGCTAGCGGGGCCAGCGTGTCGATGAGAAGGACGATGAGGAAGGTGGCGAATGCGGTCCACACGTACGCGCCGTAGCCGCCCATGGCGAGGAACTGGCTCATGCGGCGTCATTCCCGGGCTGGCCGAGGGCGATGTCGCGTACCCAGGCCTTGCCACCTTCGGAGGCGATGAGGTCGGCGCGCACACGGGCGAACAGGCTGGCCACGTAGTAACACTTGGTCGCGGCCATCATGGTCAGCAGCGGCCAGAGCATGCTCGCTTCGATGTGCGACGGACCGAGCAGGCGAATCGTGGAGCCCTGGTGCAGCGTGTTCCACCAGTTCACCGAGAAATGCACGATGGGCACGTTAACGGCGCCCACCAGCACGAGGAAGGCCGCGGCGCGCGCGCCCTGGCGACGATCCTCGAAGGAGTGGTACAGCCCGATGATGCCCAGGTAGATGAAGAGCAACACCAGCTCGGAGGTGAGCCTGGCATCCCAGGTCCACCAGGTGCCCCACATCGGCTTGCCCCAGAGCGAGCCGGTCACCAGCGTGATCAGGGTGAAGGCGGCGCCGATCGGCGCGGATTCCATCGCCACCACTTCGGCGATCTTGATCCGCCAGACCAGGCCGACGAAGGCGGCCACGGCCATCGCACCGTAGATGAACAGACTCATCCAGGCGCTCGGCACGTGGATGAAGATGATCCGGTAGGCGTCGCCCTGCTGGTAATCCGCAGGAGCCACCACGAGGCCGCCGTACAGCGCCACGGCGCCCAGCAACAGCGCCAGACCGAAGGCCCACGGGCGCACGGCGCCGGCGAATCGGTAGAACACCGGCGGCGAGCCGAGCCGGTGAAGCCAGAGGGGAACCCAGTTTGCCATCGTTACCTGCTATGCGTTCGGACACCGTGAGTCCATGAAACGGCCCCCACGGTTGCGTGCGTTCATGTGTCCATGGCGATGCGAAGCGCGGCGGCGCAGGCCAATGGCGCGAGGACCAGTGCCATGGCCAGCCCGGCGCCCAGCCAGGCGATCGGCGCAACCCAGGACAAGCCTTCCTGCGCGGCGGCCAGGGCCCCGGCGGCGAAGATCACGACCGGCACGCACAACGGCAGCAACATGAGCGCCAGAAGCATACCAGAGCGCTTCGACCCCGCCGTCAGCGCCACCAGCACCGCGCCCAGCAGACAGAGCAATGGCGTTGACAGCAACAGCGCGATCACCAGCACCGGCATGGCTTCCGGCGGCAGCTTCAGCATGCTCGCGAGCACCGGTGCGACGACGATCAGCGGCAGCGACGAGGTGATCCAGTGCGCGAGGATCTTCATGCCGACCAGCAGCGCCAACGGTTGCGGCGCCAGCATCAGCAGTTCCATCGAGCCGTCGTCGATGTCGCCGCGGAACAGATGGTCCAGCGACAGCAGGATCGCCAGTAGCACGATGACGAAGACGACGCCTCCCGCGATGCGGGCAAGCAGGGCCGGCTCGGGGCCGATCGCGAACGGGAACAGCGTGGTGACGATGACGGCGTAAAGCACCGGCATGGCGATATCGCCGCGGCGCCGCCAGGCCAGCGTCAGGTCGCGTCGCAGCAGGGCGGCGCAAGCGGCGGGGGTGCTGCCGGGCGTCACGCGTGCAACCGGATGCGACGCGGCTCGCCGCCGGCGAAGCTGACGGCGCCGTGGCTGGTCACCAGGGCCGCGCCGCCGCGCGCGGCGTGCTGCTCGAGCAGGCGATTGACCAGGGCGATGCCTTCGCGATCGAGATTGGCGTAGGGCTCGTCCAGTAGCCACACACGGGCCGGCAGCAGGAGCAGACGCGCGAGTGCGGCGCGCTTCTTCTGCCCCGCGGAGAGCTGGCGTACCGGCTCGTCCTCGTAGCCGGCGAGACCGACTTCGCGGAGCACCGCGTTCTCGTCGGTTCCGCTGCGCAGGCCGTAGAGACCGGCGGCAAGCCGCAGGTTCTCGCGAGGTGTCATGTCGAATTTCAGGCCCAGGTGATGGCCGAGGAACACCACGGCACCGGCGACGGTGTCGAGCGAGAAGGGCGCGCCGTCCAGCAGTACCTCGCCCTCGCCGGGGCGCAGCATGCCGGTGAGCACGCGCATGAGCGTGGTCTTGCCGCTGCCGTTGTCGCCTTCGACCAACGCGATTTCACCGCCGTGCAAGGCGAAGTCGATCGGCCCGAACACCGGCTCGTCCTGGCGCAGGAAGCACAAGGCACGCGCTTCAAGCAGGGCGGGAGTGTGGGGGGCGGTCATCATCCGGTGGATTTTCCTGCTTTTGTGGGTGCTTTTTGTGGGAGCCGATTCATCGGCGAACGGCTGCTCGACTCACCCCCGCTCAAACGCCTGCTTCGGCAACGGCGGCAAGGTAGCTTCCAACGTCCGCACCGCCGCATCCAGGTCGACCTCACTCACCGACTCATGCCCCTTCAACAACTGCTCCACCAGCACATCCTGCGCCTGCCCACGCTCCAACGCATAGCGATAGGGAAGGTGGGTGAAGGTAACCATGCGGTAGCGCGGCAGGTAATGCGTCGGCGAACGCTCGGCCAGCAGGCCACCGAGTTCGCGCTTGCGCAGGTAGTGCGGATCCGCCACGGAATCGCGCATCTCCACGTAGTTCTCCAGCGCCATGCGCGCGATCGCATCCGCGTTCGGCTTGCGGCGCTGCTCGAACGCAGCGAACACGGCGGCGGCATCGCCGGGCTGCGCGGCAAAAAGATCGGCGAGGTCCGCCGCGTCTTCGAAGCCGCAGTTCATGCCCTGGCCGTGGAAGGGCACCATGGCGTGAGCGGCGTCGCCGATCAGCAGTGCGCGGCCACCGATGTGCCAGCGGTCGAGGTAGAGCGTGGCGAGCGTGCCGACCGGATGGGTCGCCCAGTCGCTGGCGAACTCGGGCATCAGGGCGAGCGCATCCGGGAAGTCGGTGCGGAAGAAGGCCTCCGCGGCGCCGGCGCCCGCAATGCTGCGGAAGCTCGGGTGCTCACCTTCGTTCGGCAGGAACAGCGTGACGGTGAAACTGCCTTCGCGGTTCGGCAGCGCGATACACATGTAGTGACCACGCGGCCAGATGTGCAGGGCGTTGCGTTCGATCGCGAAGGGCGTGGAGGCATCCGCCCGTGGCGGAATCTCCAGCTCCTTGTAGCCATGACCGAGCTCCTCGATGCGCTCGCCCAACGGCGAATGCCGGTGCATCGCCGCGCGCAGCGCGGAACCCGCGCCATCGGCGCCGATCACGATCGGTGCATCGACGGTGCGCAGGTTGCCTTGAGGATCGCTCAGGGTCAGGGTGCCGGCGTCGAGGTCGGCCGAGGCCAGGCCCTGGTCGAAATGGACCGTGGCACCCGCCGCTTCCGCGGCGTCGAGCATGAGGGTGTTCAGACCACCCCGGGAGACCGACCAGATCACCTCGGAATCGTCCACGCCGTAGCGCTGCAGGCCGCTGTGGCCGGCGGGATCGTGGACCATGCGGCCACGCATCATCACCGCCTGCTCGAGCACCTTGTCGGCCAGGCCGGTGGCGCGCAGGGCGTGCAGGCCGCGTTCGGCCAGGGCAAGGTTGATCGACCGGCCGCCCTGGAACCCCGCACGGCGTGGATCGGAGCGCTTCTCGTACACCGTGACGCGAAATCCGCGCTGGGTAAGCAAGGTTGCAACCAGGGCGCCGACCAATCCGGCGCCTACCACGGCGATGTCGTTACGGGGCATGGGCGGCCTGATTCGGGGGCGCGATATTGCAGGGCAGCGCATCGTGCGCCGCAGCGCCGCCGGGAGCAAGCCCGCGGCGCAGCGTCAGGATTAGCTGGCTTTCTTGCCCGTCGGGCGCGTGGTCCGCGTGACAGGTTCGGCTGGCTTCGCCGTAGCCGCATCGAGGAAGCCACGCTGCATCGACTTCCATACGTCGAGGTTGCGCTCGGTCATCTCGTTGAGCATCGACCAGGGGGTCTGGCCCATCAGGCTGTTCAGCTGGTTGCGGAACTGCTGCTGCTGGTCGAGGAACACCTGCAGGCTACGCTCCAGGTACGGCCCCATGAAGCCCTGCAGGGAGTCGCCGTAGAAGCGGATGATGTGCGACAGCAACTGCGGGGAGAGCATCGGCTGGCCGTGCTCTTCGTGCTCCGCGATGATCTGCAGGAGGACGGAGCGCGTCAGATCCTCGCCCGACTTGGCGTCGCGGACTTCGAAGTTTTCCCCATCGAGCACCAGCTGGCGGACTTCCTCCAGCGTGATATAGCTCGAGATCTCCGTGTCATAAAGACGGCGGTTCGGGTACTTCTTAATGATGCGTAGGGTTTGTGCCATGCGGCGAAAGCTACCACGAGGTATTGCGCCGCACCAGTTGCCGAAAGGGTGCGTAATCGTTTTCGGATTTCACGTGTCGGCTTTAAATCGATTTAGGTAACGGCAATTTAATGGCTCGTTGTGCTTCTGGGGGGCGGGCTCGCCTTCGGCCTCGCGTTTGGGCTTGCGGTGCGTCGCAAGAGCCGGCGGGTGCCACCCTCGGGGCCACGACTGCGGCGACCCGCGAAGGAAGGGCCGCCCAAAAGCGGCCGTTTACTTATTGCCCTGCGGGCCGGGTCGGCGCCCAACCGGACGTTTTCGACGCGACTCCTGTCGCGCGAAAACGGCCGGCCTTCCATGGCCCGCCCCCTGCGGGCTTTTTCCGGTGGCACGCCTCGCCTGCGCTACCGGCCCCGAGGGTGATACCCACCGGCTCTTCCGAGTACTGAGGTTCGTGGGGTCGCAACCGCCTGCCCCACCACCACAAGGCCTCATTCGCACACTCGACAGCCCAAGGGTTCGCCGCTGAAGCGGCTCCTACGCCATCAAGCGACCTCACCGTGGGGAAGAGCCGGCGGAGCCCGACCCGCCCCGAAGGGCAATAAGTAAACGGCCGCTTTTGGGCGGCCCTTCCTTCACGGGTCGCCGCAGTCGTGGCCCCGAGGGTGGCATTGGCCCCGCCGGCTCTTGCGACGCCGCCCGACACCTCTAATGTGCCGCCGCACCGCCGGCATTTCCAAACGGCGGCTTGGCCAGCCAAAGAATCGGGATTAGGGCGAGGAACAGGATGGCACAGCCAAAAAACACGTCGTTGACGGCCAGGGTCAGGGCTTCGCGGTTGAGGATCTGGTCGATCACCGCCAGCGACGGCTTGCCGTGGATGCCAAGCGTAGCCAGCTGGTTCGAGTAGGCCGTGGTGGCGGGTGAGGCCTGGGTCACGTACTGGGTCAGCGAGGCGTGGTGGGACTCACCACGGTGCGTCCAGAGCGTCACGGTCAGCGCGGTGGACACGCTGGAGGCCAGGGTGCGGCAGAAATTCGCCAGGCCCGAGGCACCGGCGATCTGGTCCGGGTTGAGGCCGGACAGGAAGATCTGGTTGAGTGGGATGAAGAAACAGGCGATCGCGATGCCCATGATGAAGCGGGGCAGCACCAGCGCGGTGAACGAGGCGCCACTGTTGAAGCCGGCGAACCAGAACGAAGTGAAGGCGAACACCATGAAGGCGAACGTCACCACCGCGCGCAGCTCCAGCCGCTGGATGTTCTTGCCGATGAAGGGCGAGACGATGAAGGCCAGGATGCCCACGGGTGCGGTGGCGAGGCCGGCCCAGGTGGAGGTGTAGCCGAGCGTGGTCTGCAACCACAGCGGAAACACCACGTTGATGCCGAAGAAGGCGAGCATGCCCAGCGACAGCGCGGTCACGCCCACGGCGAAATTGCGCCTGCCGAACAGCGACAGGTCGACCACGGGATGTTTCGCGGTGAGCTCCCAGATCACCAGGAAGACCAGCGCGACCAGCGCGATCAGGCCCAGGGTGAGGATCAGTGGCGAGGCGAACCAGTCGTGGTCGTTGCCGTTGTCGAGCATGAACTGCAGCGAGCCGATGCCGATCACCAGCAGCGCCAGGCCAACCGTGTCGATCGGCGCCCGCATGATCTTCGTTTCGCGGTCGCGCAGGATCGTCCAGGTGATGACGCCAGCCAGCGCTCCCACCGGCACGTTGATGTAGAAGATCCACGGCCACGAGAAGTTGTCGGTGAGGTAGCCGCCGAGGATAGGGCCGAAGATCGGCGCCACGACCACGGTCATCGCCCACATCGCCAGTGCCATGCCCTGTTTGGTCTTCGGGTAACTCGACAACAGCAGGGACAGCGACAGCGCCACCATCGGGCCCGAGCCCGCACCCTGCAGCAGGCGGAAGATCACCAGCATCGGCATGCTGGTCGCAAGGCCGCAGAGCATCGAGAACAGCACGAACAGCATCACCGAGAAGACGAAGGTCTTCACTTCGCCGAAGCGCTTGGCCAGCCAGCCCGTCAGCGGCTGCATGATCGCACTGGCGAGGGAGTACGAGCTGATCGCCCAGGTGCCCTCGCTCGAGCTGACGCCGAGACTGCCGGCGATATGCGGCACGGCCACGTTGACGATCGTCGTGTCGAGGATCTCCATGAAGGTGGAGAACGCGACGGCGACCGTCAGCACGACCAGTGTCGCGCCCTGGATCGGCTTGGGGCCGATCGCAGGCGCGGCGTCGGGGATGGCGGCGGCGTCGCTCAAGGCACGCTCGCTCCGAGGTTCTTGCGCACGATGATGTCGGCCGCGGCATCGGCCTTGGCGGCGACATCGTCATACACACTGGTCTGCGCCACAGGCGTGGTCGACGGCGATTGCGCGAGGACGTCGCCCTTGTCGTCGGTGATGTCGACAGTGACGGCCGTGGACAGGCCGATGCGCAAGGGATGCTTGTCCAGATCCTTGGGGTCCAGCGCGATGCGCACCGGAATGCGCTGCACGACCTTGATCCAGTTGCCGGTAGCGTTCTGCGCGGGAAGCAGCGAGAACGCGCTGCCCGTGCCGGCGCCCAGGCCGATCACCTTGCCGTGGTACTCGGTGCCACCGCCGTAGATGTCGGCTTCGATCTTCGCGGGCTGGCCGATGCGCACATGGCGCAACTGGCTTTCCTTGAAGTTGGCATCCACCCAGAGGTCGTGCAGCGGCACCACGGTCATCAGTTGCTGGCCGGGCTGCACGCTGTTGCCGACCTGGACGCTGCGTAGCGCGACATAGCCGTCGGTCGGCGCAACGATGGCGTTGCGCTGTGCGGCGATCCAGGCCTGGCGAAAACTGGCACGCGCCTGTTCCACGGCGGGATTCGTCTCCACGTCGCTGCCGTCGACGAGGGCACGCGAGGCGTCGGCCTGGCGCTGTGCGGATTCGAGCGCCGACTGCGCGCTGTCCACCGCGTCGCGCGCGTGCTGCACTTCTTCCGGTGCCACGGCCTTCTCGGCGAGCAGCGGGATGCGCCGCTTGAGGTCGTCCTGTGCTCGCTTGAGATCCTGGCGACGCGTGCCGAGCGCGGCATCGGCGCTGGCCGCGGACTGTGTCTGCTGACGTACCTGGCGCACGGCCTGGGCCAGGGCACTGCTGGCCTTGCGCAAGGCGACGTCACCGTCTGTCGGGTCGAGCCTGACCAGCACCTGGCCGGCATTCACCCGCTGGGTGTCGTCGGCGAACACACCTACGACGATGCCCGGCACCTGCGCCGAGATGCCCACCTGGTTCCCGCCGACATACGCGTCGTCGGTGGTTTCGCGCTTGGAGAATACGAACAACCAGAGCAGGAACCACGCCAGGGCGGCGAGGCCGAAGACGAGCACGGCGATGAGCAGCGCACGGTTCCGCTTGCGCTTGTCCTTCGGCGCGTTGCCGCTGTCGTCCTGCGTGCGCGGCGTGTCGGTCGTTGTGGCGCTCATGGGCTCTGGGTTCCGTTCGTGCTGTGCGTGGATGAGGAATCGATGGTTTCGGCGCGATAGCCGCCGCCGAGCGACTTGATCAGGGCGACGTCGGTGGACAGGGCCTGACCCTGCAGGTCGGCATCCGCGTCCAGCTGCTGGGCGAGCGACGCTTCGGTAGCGAGCGATTCGCGATCGTCGCGGACGCCGCGTGCGGCACGGGCCTTCGCGCTGGCGAGCAGTGTTTTGGCCGAGTCGATCTGTTCGACCTGCTGCGTGCGGCGCAAGGCGAGTTGCTGCGCGCCGAGCGCCTGCGTGGCCACATCCCGTGCGGCTGAGGCTACCGTGGCGTTGTACTGGGCCACGGCGGCGCCGAGTTGCGCCTGGCTGACACCGTGATTGGCCTCGAGCGAACCGCCTTCGAAGATCGGCAGATGCAGCGCTGGCGTCAGGGAAAATACGCGGCTGCTCGGCGAAAAGATCTTGTCCATATCGATGCTGGACAGGCCGGCCATGCCGCTCAGGCTCACATCCGGAAAGAACTGGGCGCGCGCCGCATCCGTCTGGCGGAGCGCCGCTTCGACCTGCCAGCGACTGGCCGCGATATCGGGACGGCGTGCCATCAGGTCCGTGCCGACGTTTGCGGGAAGGCCGCCACCGACATCGGGCAGCGCACGCGGGGAGAGGGTGGGCAACTGCGCAGGGGAGACACCGACCAGCGTGGCCAGCGAGGCGCGGCGGATATCCGCCGAACCTTGCAGTGCGACACGTTGCTGCCGGGCCCCGGCCAGTTCGGCCCGGGCTTGCTGTGCGGTATCGGGCACGTCCACGCCCTGCTTCACGCGCAGGTCGGCAATTCGCAACGCGCGCTCGCGCACGGCGACGAGACGGTCGGCGATGGCCACGCGCGACATATCGGCAAGCCAGCCGAAGTAAGTGTCGGCAACGACCGCCTGGATGGCCAGCGATGACGCCGAACGCTCCGCTTCCGCAGCACGTGCACTGTCGATGGCGGATTCGAGGGTGAAGCGCTTCTTGCCCCACCAGTCGAAGTCATAGCTGACCTGTACGCCGATATCGGCCTGGTTGTACCAGGTGAAGCCGAGGAATTGCGCGGGGATCAGGCCATGCTCGCTCATCCGCTGGCGGGCGATCTGGGCACTGCCATCGACGCGCAAGCCGGCCTGCGCGGCGGCGACGCGGATGTTCTGTTGCGCCGAGTCGACCCGCGTCTTCGCCTGGGCGAGATCGGGTGCACCGCGAAGCGCCATGTCCATCAAGGTGTCGAGCTGCGGATCGCCGTAGGCACGCCACCATTCGGCGGCGGGCCAACCCGGGCGTTGATCCGTGACCAGGCCGGCGAGGGGTACGTCGTCGCGCAAGGCGGGTCGGTCGATCTTCGCCGGAATGTGGCAGGCGGTGAGCAAGGTGGCGACCGCGGCGGCAAGCAGCGCGGGTCGGAGCAGGGCAGGTGTCATGGCGTGTCGTCCGTGTCGACCGTCGGGTCGATGTGCAAGGCGAGCTTCTTCAAGAGTTTCTCGAAGGTCTTGCGCTCGGCGGAACTGAAGCAGGCGAAGTTCTCCACCAGGGGCGGAAACATCGGCGGAAGCATCTTGCTGACGAAGCGACGGCCAGCCGGAGTGATCCGAAGCAGCACCTGGCGGCGATCGTGGGTGGCGTGCGACCGCGAGATGAGGTCCTTCTTGGCCAGCGCATTGGCGATGCGCGTCATGTTGGTCGGCTTCTGTTCGGCCAGCGCGCAGAGCTCACCGGGCGTCGCGCTGCCGTCCTGGCTGCTGTACAGCATCATCAACGTGCGGAAGTCGCTGTCGTTCATGCCATAGGGCTTGAGCTTGTCTTCGAACTCACGCAGCAGCGCGCCCGCGGTGAGCATGAGCAGCCGTACGAGGAAGACCTCGGACTTCGGCACCCCCGGAATACTTTGGGCGACACGGTCCACGCCCTCGTAGAGGGCATCGACGCAGGGTTTGAGTCTGGACATTTCGCTGGCTAATAGTTCGCTGGTGAACTATTAGGCTAGCAAGTATCTTCGGGCAAGCGCAATGTGCCGCTGGCGGGGCGCTGACCATCGACGGAAACCGCAGAAATGTAGGAGCCGCTTCAGCGGCGATAGCCAGGTTGCCGCACCACCCATCGCCGCTGAAGCGGCTCCTGCAGGAGCGGGCCGTCAGCGAGCTGGCGGGGTGTCAGGGAGCTTGAAGAGCTTCACCGCATTAGCCGTTGTCGCGGCAGCGATGTCTTCGGCTGACTCATCGCGCAGAGACGCAATCGTCTCGAGCACATCCGTCATGAAGGCCGGTTCGTTGCGTTCGCCACGGTGGTGGGCACAAGGCTGGTCGGGGGCGTCGGTTTCCAGCAGAAGCCATTCCAGCGGCATCGAAGCGACGACGCGGCGGATGCGATTGGCGCGGTCGTAAGTGACGGGGCCGCCGATGCCCAGGTGGAAGCCGAGGTCGAATAGCTGCCGGGCCTGCTCTTCGCTGCCCGAGAAACTGTGGACCACGCCCCGCAGGCCGCCAACGCGTCGCAGGGTGTGGATGGTTTCCTCGAAAGCGCGGCGCGCGTGCACGATCACCGGCAAGTCGTGCTCTTTGGCGATTTCCAGCTGGTGGACGAAAATCTCGCGCTGCCGTGTCGCATCGAGGCCCTCGACGTAGAAATCCAGCCCGATCTCGCCGACCGCAATGGCGCCGCGCCGGTCCAGCCAGGCGGGTAATTCGGTGAGGTGCTCGTCGCGATGAGCGCCGGTCATCAGGGGATGCAGGCCGTAGGCGGGGAAGGCGCCTTCACGCGCCGCACACAAAACCTCGATGGCTTCCCAGTTTCCCCGATCGATCGCCGGTACGATCCAGCGCCTCACGCCGGCCCCGCTGGCCCGGTCGAACATCGCTCCACGATCTTCGTCGAACGAGTGGTCGTCCAGATGGGCGTGAGTGTCTACCAGATCGAGCATGTCAGTCAGCGGCCGGTGGGGTTGTAGGCGTGAGTCTAAGGCGTCGTTCAGTTTAACGACTGTCAAATGTCATCGAGGCGACTTCCGGGTGATGGGGCTGATTGCGCCATCGAGTCGCTGACCTTTGTTAGGAGAGTAGGGTTATGAGCAGGTTGAAGATTTCCGTCCTGAACGCAGGTTTGGGCGCGGCCCTTGTGTTGAGCCTTTCCGCCTGTAACCGCGATGCCAACGCCGATGTGGCTAATGCTCCGGGGCCGGGTACGGCCGCCCTCAACGCCGCCGCCGCGCCGCCTCCCGAGCCCGCCGGCCCGAAATACGGCCGCGTGGTGAGCGTGGATCCCGTGCGCGAAGCTGCCACGGCCGCCCAGCGCCAATGCCACGATGAAGTCGTGACGCGGCATGTGCCGGTCAAGGATCAGCACCAGATCGCCGGTACCGCTATCGGCGCCGTGGCAGGCGGCCTGCTTGGCAACCAGATCGGGCACGGCAACGGCCGTACTCTCGCGACGGTGGCCGGTGCGGTGGGCGGCGGTTATGCCGGCCACACGATCCAGGAGCGCCATCAGGAGTCGAATACGACTACCAGCACGGTGCGCAAGTGCGAGACCGTGCAGGGTAGCAGCGGGGAAAAGGTCGTCGCCTACGACGTGCGCTACGAATACAACGGCGTGACCCGTTCGGTCCGCATGGATCACGATCCGGGCGACCGCGTCCAGGTTCAGGAAGGCGTTTCCGTCATTTCCGACGCGCGTTGATCATTTAAATCCACCAGGACGTCATCCATGCACAGCTTCGTCCGCAAGTCCGGCCTCGTCGCCGTTGCCGTTGCCACCCTGTCGTTGACAGCGTGCTATGAGCCGCCGCGGCGCGCCTACCGCGAGGATCGCGTGGTGTATTCGGGCCCTCCGCGGGGCTGCGACCAGTGCGGCACCGTGAGTGATGTAGAGCAGGTATATACGCAGCGCGATTCATCGCCGCTGGGCGCCGTGATCGGCGCAGTGGCGGGCGGCCTGCTGGGCAACACGGTCGGCAAGGGTGATGGCCGCGCGGCCGCCACCGTCGGTGGCGCCGTGGTCGGTGGCTTTGTCGGCAACTCGGTGGGCCAGCGCAACGGCGCCGACGAGGTGGCGTTCCGCGTGCGCATTCGCCTGGATGACGGGCGGGTCGCGACGGTGACGCAGCGGGAAGATCCACAGCTGCGTCGCGGTGACTACGTGGTCATCCAGGGTGACCACGTCTACCGCAGGTAACGCGGGCTATGGACAACCTGCGCCCTGTATAGACGACACGCGTTTCCTGTAGGAGCCGCTTCAGCGGCGACACCAGGATACGTCAACGCATAAAGACGTCCATACGGCTAAACAAGAAAGGCCCGCTACCTAGCGGGCCTTTCTTGTTTAGCGCGAATGGGAAGGTTGATTCGAGCACCCATCGCCGATGAATCGGCTCCTGCACAAGCATGGGGCCTGAAAAACAGGCAAAAAAAAGCCCTCGTCCGAGGGCCTCTTTTCCCGGGAATCCCAAGCTGCCCGCCTGGATTCCTTCTCCCCCGCGTGTTCTTTCGCTTACATCAATTGACGGCGTAGAACGCGTGGTCACCGATCTTGCGAACGATGCGGCTGGCGGACCAGCTCGGCGCGACAGCGACGGTCGCGAAATGATCAGCCTGCGGAACATAGACCAGGCGTTCGCTCTTTGGCAGGCTCCAGTTGTTCAGGGAGTCGCCGGCGATTTTCCACGCCTTGGTCCACGAAACCAGATCGGTTATTTCAAAATCCTTCGGTGTCGTGGTGATTGCGAACTGGCGTGGAGCCGAGACGACTGCACACACCTTGTCGCCGCCCATGCCGCGATCGCGGCGCCGTAGGGCGACTTCCGCCACGGCGTACTGGCCGATGGTGGGTTCGCTGCGTGCTTCGAGATACACCGTCGTCGCCAGGCACGTCTGGTCAGCGAGGTGGCTTGGAAGGACGGACGCCATCCATAGCAATGCGGAAAGTTTCATGTGTTTCTGCCTCCAACGAGCTTTTCCGTCACTTGCGGCTTTCTTTGGAAAGGCCATGGGGGACGTATGAGCGGTAGACGGGCGGGCAGGCCGTTACTACCTGGACCAACCGAAGGCACCCGCTGAGAATCAGTTACGCGGATGAGTCGGGCGTCACACACTGTGACTGTACTAAACGGCTGTCCGGAGCCGTCCGGTAATGGGGGTTGCGCCGAAAGGGAGCGGCATCGCGATGGGCGGCGGCTCCGTCGGCTTACTACGCGCAATCAGATGGTGCGCGCGTTTCGTGCTCCGGCTTTTGCCGGGTCGCGCCAGAACCGTCATCGTCGACGGATCGTCGCGGGTGTAACCGTGGTGCAACACCACGGTCCACTCAAATGGATCGGCGGAGCCTAGTAGCGCAATGCAAATTTGGCAAGTGCGTGTGCGGTACGGTTCAGCTTTTACTCACACACGCTGCTGAACTTTATTTTACGAATGTGCTTGCGACTGCTTATGCGTCGAATGTCGACACGATGTGCAGACGCATGCCTTCGATTTCAAGAGTGTCTGCCTGTATGGCCGCATCATCCAATACGACAAGCGATATAGGCTTCGTTGCTGATGCGTTGCACATCAACACGATACCGACGGCGTTGCCGTCAACGCGTAGCGAATGTCCTTCTTCGAGCGCGCTATCGGATGTAACGACATGCAGATGCTTCTTGTGGCCGCCCAGGTAATGCAGGCGCGCTGCAATTTCCTGGCCGGGAAAACAACCTTTATTGAATGAGACGGCACTCAGGCGTTCCATCGAGAGTGCGGGTGGCAACAACGTGTCGATCGCTGCATCGGGAAGCCACGCGTAGCCTTTCTCGATGTGTCGCGCGATCCACGCGCTGTTACCCGTCGTCGTATCGCCGTTGCTCACATCGCCGATACGCAACGACGCATCGCCTTCACCGAAAATGATCGCGCCGCTTTCGTCTTCGCGCACATGCATGTCGTCGAGTGCATCACCATCGCTCGTGTGCAAGACGTCGGACACGACGATCTTCAACTTCGAGCGGAAGACAAAACGACGCAGGTCGTTCGCGATCGCTTCGCTGTCTCCACCATGGGGAACCACCACGAGGCGCTCGTCCTCGGGCCGGGCGATCTGCAGCAAGGCGCGCACCCGCCCCTTGGGGTCGAGCCAGCCGCTCCATTGCCACCGGCCGGAGGGCAGGGCGAGGACGTCGCTGCTGAACTGGGCATTGGCGAACGAGGCCGCGTCCGGGCCGGTCAGGGTGATGCTGCGAGTGGTACGGCTCGGCATGGGGAGGCGCAAGGCAGGGCGGAAGCGTAAGATATACGGTCGGGCCAAGGCCAAACCAACCCTCTTCATGATCGTGAAGGTTGTGCTGAGGTGGCACAGGTATTACGCTTTTAGGGCTTTATAACCATGTCCGACAATCCCTCCGAACCCAAAGATGCGAACGATTCCGCTCCGGCGAAACCGCTCGTCACGCCGGTCGTCCCCACGAACGGCACGCCAGGGGTCGAGAAAGCGCCATTGGACCCAACGCGTTACGGCGACTGGGAAAAGAACGGACGCTGCATCGACTTCTGAGGATCGGAAGGCGGGGAGAGATCGTCGGGCATCAGCGATTCCAATCCAGGATAGCCGCCATGGCACAAACGGGACGACCGCTCTCACCGCATCTCCAGGTCTACAAGTGGCAAGTGCAGATGGCTTCTTCCATCCTGCATCGCGTCACCGGCATCATCCTCGCCGTCGGTAGCCTGCTCATCGTATGGGGCCTTGCTGCCCTCGCCGCCGGTCAGGACGCCTTCGCGACCTTTTCCGCCTGCGCTGCCAGCCCCTTCGGCACGATCGTCATGATCGGCTGGACCCTGGTCTTCTTCTACCACCTGTGCAACGGCATCCGTCACCTGGTCCAGGACACTGGCAAGGGCTACGCGATCGAGTCGTTCGTCCGTTCGAGCTGGATGGCGATCATCGTCTCCATCGTGCTCACGGTCGCCGTCTGGGCCTATGTACTGACCGGGAGCCACGCATGAGCAAGGACCTGCGCAACCCGCTCGCCCGCGCACGCGGCCTGGGCTCGGCGAAGGAAGGCGTCGGCCACTGGATGACCCAGCGCCTCACCGCGCTCGCCCTGGTGTTCCTGACCCTCTGGTTCGTCATCACCGTGCTCGGCCTGATGCACGCCGACTACGCCACGGCCCGCGCGACCATCGCCAAGCCCTGGAACGCGGTCCTGCTCATTGCCCTCATCGTCACCATGTTCAAGCATGCCGTGCTTGGCCTGCAGGTGGTGATCGAAGACTACGTCCATACCCGCTGGCTCGAAATGACCTCGCTGGTACTCATCAAGTTCATCGCCGTACTCGCCGCGCTTACGGGCGTGCTGGCCGTGCTGCGCATCGCGCTCGGAAGCTGATCGATGGAATCCTATAAGGTTCAACAACACAAGTACGACGTGATCGTGGTCGGCGCCGGTGGCGCGGGCCTGCGAGCCACGTTCGGCCTGGCCGAGAAGGGCCTCAAGGCTGCCTGCATCACCAAGGTCTTCCCGACCCGTTCGCACACCGTGGCGGCGCAGGGCGGTATCTCCGCCGCGCTCGGCAACATGGGCGAGGACGACTGGCGCTACCACTTCTACGACACGATCAAGGGCTCCGACTGGCTCGGCGACCAGGACGCGATCGAGTACATGTGCCGTGAGGCCATCCCGGCCATTATCGAGCTGGAACACTACGGCGTGCCGTTCTCGCGTACCGAGGAAGGCAAGATCTACCAGCGCCCGTTCGGTGGCATGACCACGCATTACGGCCAGGGCACCGCGCAGCGCACCTGCGCCGCGGCCGACCGTACCGGCCACGCCATCCTGCATACGCTTTACCAGCAGGCGCTCGCGCACGACGCCACGTTCTTCATCGAGTACTTCGCCATCGACCTCGTGTTCGAGGATGGCAAGTGCGTGGGCGTGCTCGCCCTCGACATGAACGAAGGCACCCTCCACCTGTTCCGCGGCCACGCCGTGGTCATGGCGACGGGCGGCTACGGCCGTGCCTACTTCAGCGCCACCTCGGCGCATACCTGCACGGGCGACGGCGGCGGCATGGTGCTGCGTTCCGGCCTGCCGCTACAGGATATGGAATTCGTGCAGTTCCATCCGACCGGTATCTACGGCGCTGGCTGCCTGATCACCGAGGGCGTGCGTGGCGAAGGCGGTTACCTGACCAACTCCGAGGGTGAGCGCTTCATGGAGCGCTACGCGCCGAACGCGAAGGACCTCGCCTCGCGCGACGTCGTGAGCCGTGCGATGACCATCGAGATCCGTGAAGGTCGCGGTGTGGGCCCGAAGAAGGACCACATCCACCTCAACCTGATGCACCTCGGTCCCGAGGTCATCAACGAGCGTCTCCCGGGTATCGCCGAGTCGGCACGCATCTTCGCCGGCGTGGACGTGACCAAGGAGCCGATCCCGGTCCTGCCGACCGTCCACTACAACATGGGCGGCATCCCGACCAACTATCACGGCGAAGTCGTGACCAAGCGCGACGACGATCCGGATTCGATCGTGCCGGGCCTGTTTGCCATCGGCGAGGCGGCCTGCGTGTCGGTCCACGGCGCCAACCGCCTGGGCTCGAACTCGCTGCTCGATCTGGTCGTCTTCGGTCGCGCCGTGTCGCATCGTTGTGCCGAGCTGATCACCACGGGCACGCCGCACAAGGATCTCCCGGCTAACGCGCTGGACAAGATCCTCGCGCGCTTCGACCACCTGCGTCATGCCGACGGCGCCAAGCCGACTGCCGACATCCGCGCTGAAATGCAGATGACCATGCAGTCCGACGCCGCGGTGTTCCGCACCGGCGACACGCTGAAGGAAGGCAAGGCCAAGATCTCCGAGGTGTACTCGTCGTTCGGCCAGGTCAAGGTCAGCGATCGTTCGATGGTCTGGAACTCCGACCTGATCGAAACGCTGGAACTGTCCAACCTGCTCGCGCAGGCCGTGGCCACGATGCATTCGGCGGAACAGCGCCCGGAAAGCCGCGGCGCGCATGCCCGCGAGGACTTCCCGGACCGTGACGACCACGACTGGCAAAAGCACACGCTGGTGTGGATCGACGAGGCCGGTAACTCCAGCTTCGACTTCCGCCCGGTGCATATGTACACCCTGACGGACGACGTTGAAGTCGTGCCGCCGAAAAAGCGCGTTTACTGATACCGGACCGGAGAGGCAATCGTGGCAGAGTTCACGCTACCCAAGAATTCCAAGATCCAGGCCGGCAAGCATTTCCCGGCGAAGGGCGCGAAGAACGTGCGCACCTTCAAGGTCTATCGCTGGACGCCGGACGACGGCCAGAACCCGCGCACCGACACGTACGAGGTGGATCTCGACACGTGCGGCCCGATGGTTCTCGACGCCCTGCTGAAGATCAAGAACGAGATCGACTCGACGCTCTCGCTGCGCCGCTCGTGCCGTGAAGGCATCTGCGGTTCGTGCGCGATGAACATCGACGGCACCAACACGCTGGCCTGCACCCGGGCCATCGATGAGTGCAGTGGCGGTACGGTCAACATCTACCCGCTGCCGCACATGCCGGTGGTGAAAGACCTGGTGCCCGATCTCACGCACTTCTACGCCCAGTTCGCGTCGATCAAGCCGTGGATCCGTACGCAGAGCCCGGCTCCGGCGGACAAAGAGCGCCTGCAGTCGCCGGAAGACCGCAAGAAGCTCGACGGTCTCTACGAGTGCATCCTCTGCGCCTGCTGCTCCACGTCGTGCCCGAGCTACTGGTGGAACGGGGACCGCTACCTTGGTCCGGCGATCCTCCTGCAGGCCTACCGCTGGATCGTCGACAGCCGTGACGAAGACACCGGTGCGCGCCTGGACGATCTCGAAGATCCGTTCAAGCTCTATCGGTGCCACACGATCATGAACTGCGCGCGCACCTGCCCGAAGGGTCTCAACCCGGCCAAGGCGATCGCGGAGATCAAGAAGCTGATCGTGCAGCGTCGCTCGGCCTAAAAGCCGAGCTGCTCTTTGTGGGAGCCGATTTATCGGCGAATGGGTGCTCGCCGCAAGCCCCCATCGCCGCTGAAGCGGCTCCCACAGTGTTTCGGCCCCACCACGTGTTTCACCAGTCTGGTGCCCCCGATGGAAGAAGCCCGCCTCAAACGCCTGCGCTGGCGTACCCGCCGGGGTACGCGCGAGCTCGATCGCCTGTTTGGTGGCTGGCTGGACGAGCGCTACGCCGACGCGGATGAAGCCAAACGGATGGCATTCGACGAGCTTCTGGACGTGCAGGATCCCGATCTCTGGGATTGGGTGATGGGCCATGCCCGCGCCTCCCGCGACGACTGGCAGGCGATCATCGATGAGATTCGCGCACGGCATCAGCTTTGACGTCAGGCCTTCGCCTCTACTGAGCCGATTCGTGCTCCTGATTGTCGCGCTCGCGACGATCGCACCCCTGTTCACCTCGCTGCCCTGGATCGCCCGCCTGGCGCTTGCCGGTCTCATCGCGGCTGTCGGGATCGCACGTGCGGCGCATGGTCGCAGGCCGGCCGTGCGGGTGCTGGACTGGGCCTTCGACGGCCTGTGGACCGTACGGGATCGCAGCGGACGCAGCTTTCCGGCCGAACTCGTGGCCTCGCGCGTGGTCGGAACCTCGGTCTTCCTGCATTTTCGGTGGAAGGGCGGGGCAGGCCACGTGGCCCTGCTGCCCGACAACACCGATGCGGACCATCTGCGCGTCCTCCGGGCCCGTCTTTCCGCGGCGCGCTGAGGTCGCCAGCTTGCCGGAACCGGCGGCATCGGGCACTCTGCCGCGCGGTGCATGCCTTTCGTGGCGGGCTCCCTTCTTACAGGCTGCGATCGACAGGTATGTTCAGACCCCTCGAACTCTTTATCGGACTGCGCTACACGCGCGCCAAGCGTCGCAACCAGTTCATATCCTTCATTTCCACGGTCTCGATCGTCTGCATCGCGATCAGCGTCACCGCGCTCATCACGGTGATGTCGGTGATGAACGGCTTCGACAGCGAGTTGCGTACGCGCATCCTCGGTGCCGTATCGCACGTGACCGTGTCCGGTATCGACGATACCGTGCAGAACTGGCAGACCGCGGTGAAAACCGCCGAGGGCACCAAGCACGTGCTCGGTGCCGCGCCGTATGTCGAAACCCAGGCCTTCCTGCAGGCCAAGCGGCCCAGCGGCGCGCTGATCCGCGGTGTGGTGCCGTCGATGGAGCCGAATGTCTCCGACCTCGACAAGCACATGGTCGAAGGCAAGATGTCCGACCTGACCGACCGCAGCTGGAAGATCATCCTCGGTCGCGAGCTGGCTCTCACCCTGGGCGTGAACGTGGGCGACAAGCTCACCGTCGTCGTGCCGCAGTTCACGGCTACGCCCATGGGTGCGGTGCCGAAGCTGCGCAGCTTTACCGTCAGTGGCATCTTCGAGCTGGGCATGCAGGAATACGACGCGAACCTCGCGCTCGTTTCCATGCCGGATGCCGAACGACTCAATGGCCTCTCCGGGCCCACCGGTATCCGCCTCAAGCTGGACGATATGCGCCAGGCCTGGCCGGTGGCACAGGAGCTGGTCAACAAGCTCGGCCAGGCCTACCGCGTCGAGACCTGGATGGACACCCACGCCAACTTCTTCCGTGCGATCGACATGGAGAAGACGGTGATGTTCGTGATCCTGTCGCTGATCATCCTCGTCGCGGTGATCAACCTGATTTCCATGCTGATGATGCTGGTGACCGACAAACAGGCGGATATCGCGATCCTGCGCACGCTGGGTTCGACGCCGCGCAGCATCATGGGCATGTTCATGGTCCAGGGCATCCTGGTCGGTATCGTCGGCATCGGTTTCGGCGTGCTGCTCGGCGCGTTGCTCTCGTTCAACCTGCCGGGCATCGTGAAGTGGATCGAGCACGTCACCGGGCAGACGTTCCTGTCGCCGGACGTGTATTACATCAGCGAACTGCCGAGCCAGCTGCTGTGGTCCGACGTGGGCTGGGTGGTGGTGGTGACCTTCATGTTCTCCCTGCTGGCCACGTTGTATCCGGCGTGGCGCGCCTCGCGCACGCAGCCCGCCCAGGCGCTCCGTTATGAATAAGCCCAACGACGATATCGTTCTTCGCGCCACCGGTGTCGCCAAGGTTTACGAAGAAGGCGACCTGCGTACGGGCGTGCTTTCCAACGTGAACTTCGCCTTGCGCCGCGGCGAGACCATGGCCATCGTCGGCGCGTCCGGCTCGGGAAAGTCCACGCTGCTGCATATCATTGGTGGCCTGGACACGCTCAGTGCCGGCAAGGTCGAGGTGAATGGCCGCGTGTTGTCCGAACTGTCGGATGCCGAGCGCGGCCGCGAGCGCAATCGCTCGCTGGGTTTCATCTACCAGTTCCACCATCTGCTGCCTGAGTTCACCTCGCTGGAGAACGTGTGCATGCCGCTGCTGATCCGCGGTGTGTCCATTGCCCAGGCGCAGAAGGAGGCCACGGCCCTGCTCGAGCGCGTGGGCCTGGGTGCGCGCCTGCGTCATCGGCCGGCGGAGATGTCCGGCGGTGAGCGCCAGCGCTGCGCCGTGGCGCGTGCACTGGTGACGCGTCCGGCCTGCGTCCTTGGCGACGAGCCGACGGGCAATCTCGATGAAGCGAATGCGGCTCACGTCTACGAGCTGATGATCGAACTTAACCGGGAGATCGGCACGAGCTTCGTTCTGGTGACGCATGACACGCGTCTGGCGGGCCGGATGGACCGGACGCTGGAGTTGCACTCGGGCGAGTTGCACGAGCGGTAATCAAAACATCGCCGATGAATCGGCTCCCACACGGATTTGTGGGAGCCGAACGGATTTGTGGGAGCCGATTCATCGGCGATTGTGGGAGCCGCTTCAGCGGCGATGCTCTTTCAGGCCCCCTCAGATCGCCTTGACGACGACGCGCTGCGCCGCCGCCCGGCCGGCCGCATCGGCCAGTGCCACAACGGCATAGTTATGCCAACCGTCCGACCAGTAATCGGCCAGCAGGCCGTTGTCTTCGCGCTCGCCGCGGGGTAGCAGGTGCCGCGCCGCGCCCGGCGGCCGTACGTAGAAACTCACCGTGTGGCCGTTGCCGTCGTCGTACAGCACCATCGCGGCCGGGCCCTGGTCGGTGGCGAAGAGCCGGCCGCCCATCGGCCGGAAACCGGCGTCGGCGAGGTCGGGCAGGTGGACGGTGGCACCGACGCGTCCGGCCAGCCATGCCCGCAGGTCGCCTTCGTTGCCCGTGGTGATGTCCATGCCCACGCCGTGGTCGACGGCGAGCAGCTGATAAGCCTGCATGGCATCGGCCATCGGCGCCGTGCTGCCTGTTCCCATGCCACGTGCCGCCCAGCCGCCGATCCCGCCCAGCGCCAGGCACAGCAACAGGCCGGCCGCCATGGCGACCCGGCTTGCGCGACGCTGGTGGCGACGCAGGCGCATGACCGTCGGGTCCAGGGCGGCTTCGACGGCCGGTGCCGCGCCGAGATCGCCCGCCAGCAGCGTACGCAGTTGCTGGGCATCGTGACGCCACCCCTGGACCTCGTCGGCCTGCTCGGCGTGGCGGCTGAGGTAGCGCTCCACTTCACCGCGGCGCGGGCCGTCCAGGTGGCCGTCCACGTAGGCATGGATGTCGTGTTCGCTGGGGGGCGTGGTGTTCATTTCAGCAGTCGCAGGGGAGGGGTTTCAGAACGGCCGCCCTCACCGAGCAGGCGCAGTGCCCGGCGGGCGCGCGAGAGGCGGGACATGACCGTGCCGATGGGAATCTCGAGGATATCGGCCACCTCCTGGTAGCTCATGCCCTCCACCGTGATCCAGATCAGCAGGCTGCGCTGTTCCACCGGAAGTGCCGCGAAGGCGGCAAGGGTGGAGTTGGCAATGGCAACGCGCTCAGCGGACGGCCAGGTAGGCTCGTCCTCGTGCAGGCTGCCAAGCAGCAGGGCGTAGCGGCTGGCACGCCGTTTTCCGTCCAGGAACAGGCGGTACAAGATCGCAAAGAGCCAGGCGCGCAGACTCTCGTCTTCTCTGCGTGACGCCCATTTCGAGAGGGCGCGCTCCACCGTCGACTGAACCAGGTCGTCCGCCACAAAGGGGTCGCGAGCCAGCCAAAGCGCGAAGCGCCGCAAGCGCGGCAGCATCGGGCGAAGGGCTTCGTCGATTCTCGGGTCGGACATGCCGGGCCTCGTACCTGGGTGTTCCATGACAGTCAGACGCCATTCGGGGGAGATTATTCCCCCTGAATGGAATAAAAGTCGTGGACGTACGTCCCACACTGGAAACGCGATCCCGCGAGGAAGGAGCAGGACCATGCAAGAACCCAAGAAGCGACCCCCGCCGGCCAATGTGGCCGGACGCTGGGCACTGATAGGCCTTGTCGTTGTAGCCGTTGCCGCGGCGTTTGCGTATGTGGGGGGCTGGCTCACTCCGTCCCGCCTCACGCCCAAACGTCTCGTCAACGCGCTGCAGGCCAGCGGTGGCGAGCATCCCGGCTTTCGCCGCAACCATGCCAAGGGCATCTGCGTGGGTGGCTACTTCGAAGCCAGCGGCGCGCTGGCCAGGTACTCGTCGTCCCCGTTGTTCGCCGCTGGCCGTACCCCGGTGGTCGGGCGTCTGGCGCTGCCCGGCGGCAATCCCTATGCGGCCGACAGCAGTGTGCCCATCCGCAGCTTCGCCCTTCGCTTCGATCTCGCCGACGGCGAGCAGTGGCGCACGGGCATGAACGCCATGCCGGTGTTCCCGGTTTCCACGCCACAGGCGTTCTACGACCTTACCGTCGCGACAGGCCCGGACCCGGCTACCGGCAAACCGGATCCGGAGAAGGCCAAGGCGTTCTTCATGAGCCATCCGGAAGCGGGCGCTTTCCTCGGCTGGATCAAGACGGCCAAGCCGGCCGCCAGTTACGTCGACGAGACCTACCAGAGCATCAACGCCTTCTACCTCCGCGACGCGAACGGCGAACGCCATGCCGTCCGCTGGAAAGTCGTCCCGGAGACGCCGGCGACCGGCGACGGCGGGCCTGCGGCCGGCGACACCGACTACCTCGATGCCGACCTGACCCGGCGCCTGGCGCAGGGACCGGTTCGCTGGCACCTGCAGATGGTGCTTGCCGCACCCGGCGACCCTGTCGACGATGCGACGAAGGCGTGGCCGGACGACCGGCAGACGGTCGACGCGGGCGTCGTCGTGATCGACAGCGCGCAGCCGCAGGCGAACGGCCCTTGCCGTGACGTCAACTACGACCCGACGATCCTGCCGCGCGGCATCGAGATATCGGGCGATCCGATCGTCGTCGCGCGCTCGGCGGCTTATGCGGTTTCGTACCTGCGCCGTACCGGTGAGGAAGGTCATCTCCCCGGCACTGCCCATCCGAAGGAGGATCAGCGATGAGCCGCGTCGACACGTTCCACCCCTTCGCCCGTGTCCTGCACTGGCTGATGTCGATCATGATCCTCACCATGCTCTTCGTGGGCGCGGGGATGGTCACCAGCGTCGAAGCGAAGCACGAATGGCTGCTGTCGATCCATCGGCCGCTGGGCATCACGATCTTCGTCCTCGCGCTGATCCGGCTCGGTTTTCGCCTCACCCATCCGGCACCGCCCCTCCCGGCCGACATGCCGGAATGGCAGAAGCTCGCCGCGCATGGATCGCACTGGATGCTCTACGGCCTGATGATCCTGATGCCTTTGATCGGCTGGGGCATGCTTTCGGCGGGTAACTACCCGGTGACGCTCTGGTCCGGCTTCCAGCTGCCACCGATCCTGCCGGCCGGTCCGGCGTTGTATGCCTGGCTTCGCGAAGCGCATCGTTATCTCGCCTGGCTGTTCTTCCTCACCTTCCTCGCACATATGGGCGCGGCGCTGATGCACGGTTTGATCCGTCGCGACGGTGTGTTGCCGTCGATGACGGGCGGCTCGAACGATTGAGGTCGCGAGCAAGGCACAATGCAGGTATGCGTTATGCCTTGCTCGCCCTGATCACTGTTCTCGCCGGCTGCCGTTCACTCGGCTACTACGCGCACGTGACTCATGGCCAGGCGGCGTTGCTCGCGCAACGCCGCTCCATCGACAAGGTGGTGGTCGATCCGAAGACGCCGGAGAAAACGCGCCAGCGCTTGGTGCTGGCACAGGAAGCACGGCGCTTCGCTTCGAAACAACTCGACTTGCCGGATAACCGCAGCTACACCCTGTACGTCCAGCTGGATCGGCCGTGGGTGGCCTGGAATGTCTTCGCCACGCCCGAGCTTTCGGTCTCGGCAGTGACGCACTGCTTCCCGATCGCGGGCTGCGTGGCGTATCGCGGATTCTTCCGCAAGGACCTTGCCGATCGCGAGGCCGTGCGCGAACGCTCGCTTGGCCATGACGTGGCGCTCGGCGAGGTGCCCGCGTACTCGACGCTGGGCTGGTTCGCCGATCCCATCCTCAGCAGCATGATGCGTTGGGATGACGATGAACTCGTCGGAACGATCTTTCACGAACTGGCACACCAGAAGATCTACGTGAAAGACGACTCGTCATTCAATGAATCGTATGCGAGTTTCGTCGAGCAGGAAGGCGTGCGCGAGTGGCGACAGGCCCGCCAGTTACCACCGCCGGACGAGAAGGGCGACGCATTGGACCACGCGTTCACCAGCCAGGTACTCGCGCTGCGCGACCGGCTCAAGGCGATCTATGCGCAGCCGTGGACTGACGATGTGAAGCGCGTAGCCAAGGCTGAGGAGTTCGAGGATTTTCGCGGGCGCTATCTGGCGTGGCGCGCCGGTGAAGCCGGAGGCGATCATCGCTACGACCGCTGGATGGCGCGGCCGTTGAACAATGCCTCGTTGCTGCCCTTCGGCCTGTACGACACGTGGACCGCGTCGTTCGCGACGCTCTTCGAGCAGTCCGGCCGGGCGTGGCCGGTGTTCTTCGCGAAGGTGTCCGCGTTAGCAAAGCTGCCGCCCGACGAGCGCACCGGGCAGCTCCAGGCCCTGAAACACTAGGTTTTCTGTAGGAGGCCTTCGGTAGGAGGCTTTCTGTGGGAGGCTTTCTGTGGGAGCCGATTCATCGGCGATTGTGGGAGCCGATTCATCGGCGATCCCGCGGCAGCGGGCCAGTCCGCCGCGAGCACCCATCGCCGCTGAAGCGGCTCCCACAGGAAGCTGAAACATTGCCGCTGAAGCGGCTCCCACATGGGTTAAGGTGTGGCCTTTCGACCTGCCATGTGCTTGAAGTAGGCGACGAGGTCGTCGAGGTCGGCGTCGGAGAGTGTCTGGCGGTCGAAGCCGGGCATCTTCGCCTGCGGCCAGTGACGCATGTCCTGTGGGTTGCGCACGAGGGTGCGCAGCATGTCGTCGCGCAGGTACTCGGTGGGACTGTGCGGGATGTTGAGATCCGGGCCGAGCTTCGCATCGCCCTGGCCGTTGAGCGTATGGCAGGTAATGCAGTTGCGCTGGAAGACGGCAAAGCCCTTCGTGATCGGGTCGTTCGCGGCTAACCCCGGCGCGGGTCGCATGGCCGGGAATCGGCTGGCCGGGTCGCCAAGCACGCGCACCGAGGCGACCTGATAAGGCCATTGCTCGGTGCCGACGTGGCCCGCTTCCGGATGCAGCCAGACCAGGTAGAACGGACCGGCGCTGGGTTTGCCGTCGCCGAGTGCCGGCCAGGGCTTGCCCGGCGGCTCGACCGCCAGCCACGCTTCGGCGCCATGCGCATCGAGAACCAGGCTACCTGGAATTTCCGCGGTGAACCCATCCAGCGCCGTGAACTGCAGGTGTGAGCCCGGTGCCACGCCATCGAGGAGGGCCTTCATCGGCACCGCGCGGTACGGCATCGTGCGGTGGTACGACACGTCGCCGGGTATGGAGATCTCGCGTACGTCGGGACGGGCGAGCAACTGCTCCGTGGTAAGCGTGCGTGGCCCGTGTCCCGTATCGATGGTGAGCGTGGCGGCATGGCACAGCGTGGCGCAAAGGGTGAGTAGCAATCCGGTCAGCAGGCGCACGGCGGGGTCCTTCTGGCTTGGCGGGGCGACACGGTGTCGCGGTACCCTCGGATTATCGCCTGCGCAGCCCCATGTCGGGGTTTCGACCCGATCACGGATTCACCCATGGCCGACACCGCTGTCCCCGAATTCTTCGAGCGCTTTCCGATGACGCGCATCGTCAATACGGATCTCGACGCCGACCTCGCCGCGGACGACAACCGTATCGCCGTCCTCTTCCTGTGGGGCCGCGATTGCCCGAACTGCGATATCGCCAAGCGGCAGATCCTGCTGACCAGCGAACGCTTCGTCTGGCCCCAGGTACGTTGGCTGCACGACAACGTGTACGACGATCCGACCATGGCTACGCGCTTCGGCCTGCACGGGATTCCCGCCTTCTTCCTGTTCCACCGTGGCAAGAAGCTGGGCCGCATCACCGCGTGGCCGGGCACGCAGCCGTTCATCGACGCAGTGAACAAGCAGATCGCATTGACAGGTGCCACCGCATGATCATCCAGTCGCTGCTCGATACCGACCTCTACAAGTTCACCATGATGCAGGTGGTGCTGCATCAGTATCCCGCGGCGCAGGTGGAGTACCGTTTCCGATGCCGCACGCCGGGGGTGGACCTCGTTCCTTTGATCGCGCGCATCCGCGAAGAGCTCGACCATCTGTGCTCCCTGCGCTTCGGTGACGAAGAACTCGCGTACCTGCGTACGCTGCGTTTCATCGACAGCGACTTCGTCGATTTCCTCGGCCTGTTTCACCTCAACGCGCGCTACGTGTCGATCTCGCCATCGACCGAACATGAAGGCGAGATCGATATCGTCATCACCGGGCCGTGGCTGCACACGATCATGTTCGAAGTGCCGTTGCTGGCGATCGTCAACGAGCTGTATTTCGCCGCGAACCATCCTGAGGCCGATCTCGCCGAGGGCAGGGCACGTCTGCGCGCGAAGATCGCCTTGTTGCGCGACACCAAGGGCTTCGAGCGCGTTCGTATTGCCGATTACGGCACGCGGCGGCGTTTCTCGCGTGCCTGGCATGAAGAGGCGTTGCAGATCATGAAGGCCGAATGGGGCACGCACCTGGCTGGCACCAGCAACGTCTGGTTTGCGATGCGCCAGGGGTTGGTGCCGATCGGCAGCATGGCGCACGAGTACCTGCAGGCATTCCAGTCGCTCGGTCCCCGCCTGCGCGACTCGCAGACCGCGGCGCTCGAATCCTGGGCCCGCGAATACCGCGGCGACCTGGGTATCGCGCTATCGGACGTCTATGGCCTGGATGCCTTCCTGCGCGACTTCGACATGTACTTCTGCAAGCTGTTCGACGGAGCGCGCCACGATTCCGGTGATCCCTTCGTATGGGGTGACCGCGTGCTCTCGCACTACGTCAGCAATCGCGTGGACCCACGCACGAAGATCCTCGTCTTCAGCGACGGCCTCGACGTTCCGCGGGTGATGGATCTGTACTCACACTTCGAAGGTCGCTGCCAGCTGTCCTTCGGCGTCGGTACCAACCTGACCAACGATGTCGGGCCGGATCCGCTCAACATCGTGATCAAGATGACCCGCTGCAACGGGCAGCCGGTGGCGAAGCTGTCCGATTCGCCGGGGAAGAACATGAGCGACGACGCGGAGTACGTGTCGTACCTGCGCAAGGTGTTTGGCTTGCCGGCTCAGAATGCCGGCAACACCGCACCGCCGTAGTTCTTCTCGATGAACGCCTTCACCTCGGGCGAGGTGAGGGCGGCGGCAAGCTTCTGCACGCGCGGGTCGTCCTTGTTATCCGGGCGCGAGACGAGGAAGTTCACGTACGGGGAATCCTTGTCCTCGATCAGCAGCGCATCTTTCACCGGATTCAGGCCGGCGGCCAGAGCGTAGTTGGTGTTGATCAGGGCGAGGTCCACTTCGTCGAGTACACGCGGCAGCATGGCCGCCTCGAGCTCACGGAACTTGAGGTTCTTCGGATTGGTCGCGACGTCTTTCAGTGTGGCCAGGCGGTCGTTCGGGTTCTTCAGCGTGATCAGGCCGTGCCTGGCCAGCAGCAGCAGCGCGCGGCTGTTGTTGCTCGGGTCGTTAGGGATCACGACATTGGCGCCGTCGGGCAGCTGGTCGATGGATTTGAACTTCTTCGAGTACGCACCGAAGGGCTCGATGTGCACGCCGACGACCTTGACCAGGTTGGTCCCGCGTTCCTTGTTGAAGGCATCGAGGTAGGGTTCGGTCTGGAAGAAGTTGACGTCCAGCTGCTTCTGCGCCACCTGCATGTTCGGCTGCACGTAGTCGGTGAACACCTTGATCTCGAGGTTCACGCCCTGCCTGGCGAGCAGCGGCTTGATCTCCTTGAGGATCTCGGCGTGCGGCACGGGCGTGGCGGCGACCGTGAGCGTGGCCTCGGCCGAGCCGTCCTTGCCGCCGCCGTCACCGTTCGAACAGCCCGCGACAAGCACGGCGAGGGCGGCGGCGAGGGGGAGCAGGTACTTCTTCATGGAGACGTCCGTGGCTTATGTTGCGGTGCGCCAGCATAGACGTCCATACCGCCAGATGCAAAGCCGGCCGCGCCGCCGTTCAGCGACGGCTATAGCGGGTTACCAAGCGGTCGCCGAGGGATTGAAGGATCTGCACCAGGACCACCAGCAGGGCCACCGTGACCAGCATGTAGTCGGGTTTGTATCCGTTGTAACCATACTGGTAGGCGAGGGCACCAAGCCCACCGGCACCGACGATGCCGCCCATGGCCGTGTAACCGACCAGGGCCACGGCAGTCACCGTCGCGCCAGCGATCAGGCCGGGCCGGGCTTCGGGCAGGAGCACGCGCGTGACGATCTGGCTCGTGGTCGCGCCCATGGCCTGGCTCGCCTCGATTACCCCGCGATCCACCTCGCGCAGTGCGGTTTCGACCAGGCGGGCAAGGAACGGCGCCGCGCCGATCACCAACGGCACGATGGCGCCCCGGATACCGATGCTCACGCCGGTGATCGCCTTGGTCACCGGAATGAGCAGGATCATCAGGATGATGAACGGTACGGAGCGGAGTACGTTCACGACCAGCGAAAGTGCGCTGTAGAGCCTGGGCCTGGCGTGAAGCTGCCCGCGCGCGGTGAGGAACAGCCAGATCCCCAGCGGCAGGCCGAGTACCACGGTGAACAGCAACGAGCCGCCGAGCATCAGCAAGGTGTCGATACAGGCCTGGCCGATCTCGGCCCAGTCGATGTTGGGGAACAGGGTCTGCATCGGGCTCATCGGGTCACCTCTTCGATATCCACGCCGGCGTCGCGGATCTGCGCGAGTGCGTCGTCGACACGTTCGCCGTTCATGGCCAGGGTGAGCTGTCCGTATGGGGTGTCCTTGATGCGGTCGACGCGACCGGAAAGCAGGTTGTATTCGACGCCCGTATCGCGGACCACGTTCGACAGCACCGGCGAGTAGGTGGCTTCGCCGCGGAACGAGAGGCGGAACAGGCGGCCGGTGACGCCGGAGAACTCGGGCCCGTGGCCCTCGCGGTGATCGGCTTCGGCGACGAAGCGACGCGTCGTGGGATGCTGCGGATGCAGGAAGACGTCGGCCACTGCGCCCATTTCGACCACGTGGCCTGCCTCGAGCACCGCGACGCGATCGCATACGCGGCGGATCACGTCCATCTCGTGCGTGATGAGGACGATGGTGAGGCCGAGACGGCGGTTGATGTCCGCGAGCAGCTCCAATACCGACGCCGTGGTCTGCGGGTCGAGCGCGCTGGTGGCTTCGTCACACAGCAGGATGGACGGCCGGCTGGCCAAGGCGCGCGCGATGCCGACACGTTGCTTCTGGCCACCGGAAAGCTGGGCCGGATACTTCCGCGCGTGCGCGGTCAGGCCGACAAGCTCGAGCAATTCATCGACCCGCGCGGTGATCTCGCCTTCCGATACGTTGCCCTGGATGCGTAGCGGAAAGGCCACGTTGTCGGCGACGCTGCGCGAGGAGAGCAGGTTGAAGTGCTGGAAGATCATGCCGATGCCGGCGCGCAGCTTGCGTAGTTCGCTGCCCGTGGCATCGGTGACATCGCGGTCCTCGATGAAGATGCGGCCGGCCGTGGGCCGCTCGAGGAGGTTGATCAGACGAAGCATGGTCGACTTGCCGGCGCCCGAGTGGCCGATGATGCCGAACACTTCGCCGCGCTCGATCACCAGATCGACGGGCTCGAGGGCGGGAACGAGGGCTCCGTCGACCCGATAGGACTTGGAAGCGGCGGCAAAACGGATCACGGGGGTTCCGACAGGGGACGAAAGCACTCATGGTAGCCCAAGCCGCGCCACCGCCGGCGCCGCGGGCGTAGACTCCCGGCAGTCCACCCACGTAAGGAGACGCGCATGACCGCCATCTACGATTTTTCCGCCCGCGACATCGAAGGCAACGAACGCTCGCTCGCCGAATACCGCGGCAAGGCCCTGCTGGTCGTGAATGTGGCGTCCAAGTGCGGGTTCACCCCGCAGTACAAGGGCCTGGAAGAATTGCAGAAACAGTACGCGGGGCAGGGGTTCGAAGTGCTGGGTTTTCCCTGCGACCAGTTCGGTCACCAGGAGCCAGGTGACGAGAACGAGATCCGCGACTTCTGTTCGCTCACCTACGACGTGAGCTTCCCCATGTTCTCGAAGATCGAGGTCAACGGTGAGAACGCGCATCCGCTGTATCGCTGGATGAAGGCGGAGAAGAAGGGCCTGCTCGGCACCGAAGGCATCAAGTGGAACTTCACCAAGTTCCTCATCGACCGCGACGGGCAGGTGGTCGAGCGTTACGCGCCAACCGATACGCCGGAGAAGATCGGCAAGGACCTGCCCAAGGTCCTCGGCTGACGTCGGAACCGCTTCTTGTGGGAACCGCTTCTTGTGGGAGCCGCTTCTTGTGGGAGCCGCTTCAGCGGCGATTGGGCGCCGCAGCGCCACCACTCCGTTGGCCTTTCGCCGATGAATCGGCTCCTACATGAAACGGGTCAGCCCAGCCATGACGGCTGGGTCTTGTCGAGGAAGGCGGTGAGACCCTCCTGACCCTCGGCCGATATACGCAGGCTTGCGATCAGCGCGGCGTTGCCTGCGTCCACCGCCTGCATGTCCTCCACGTCCATGCCGCCCATGTTCAGGGCGAGGTGTTTGGCCTCGTTCTGGGCGATCGGGCCACCCTTACCGAGCAGACCGACGACGCGGTCGATCGCGGCGTCGAGTTCCTCGGCGGGGACCGTCTCGTGAACCAGCCCCATGGCCAGCGCGGCGCTGCTGCCGAAAATCTCACCGGTGATGAACAGGCGACGTGCCTGACGCAGGCCAATGGCGGCGATGACGTAAGGCGAGATCACGGCCGGCACGAGGCCGAGCTTGACCTCGGAAAGAGCAAACTTCGCCCCCTCGGCCGCGATGGCGATGTCGCAGCAGGCGACCAGGCCCACGCCACCGCCGAACGCCGCGCCATTGACCCGCGCCACCGTCGGCTTCGAGAGGAACTGCAGGCGGCGCATCAGCGTGGCCAGGCGCAGGGAGTCGGCCCGGTTGTCCTCCTCGCTGGCCGCGGCCATACCGCGCATCCAGTTCAGATCGGCGCCCGCCGAGAAGCTGGCTCCGGCGCCGGTGAGCACCACGGCGCGAATCCCGTCGTCGCCTTCGATCCCGTCCAGCGCGGCCGTCAGGTCGGCAATGAGGACGTCGTCGAAGGCGTTGTGGACTTCGGGGCGATTCATGACCAGGCGGGCGAGGGATCCCTCGCGGATCAGTTGGACGGCGGACATGGGGTCTCTCCGGTTTGCGTAGGCGGCGATGATACGGGTTGCTCCCGGGTGACTGTCAGCGATTTCTTGCTCATGTGCAGGGCAATAGCGAAAGGCATATAATGCGAACAGTTCTTATTTGAGTATGCCCCGTTGCGCCTCTCAGACGCGCCGAAAGGTGCACATGCCGTGGTCCAGACCGTTACCGATGCCCATCCTGCCGATCCGATCGCCCAACGCCTGCGCGATCTCGGCTTTGTTTCGGGTGAGCCGGTCCGCCTGGTGGCCCGTGGCCCGCTCGGTGGCGATCCCCTGCTGATCCAGATCGGTTCGACGCGGTTTGCGCTGCGCAAGACTGAAGCGGCCCGGGTGGATGTGTCCGTGGACGGCGTCGCATGAGCGCCGCGTCGATGCGCATTGCCCTGGTCGGCAACCCGAACTGCGGCAAGACGGCCCTGTTCAACCAGCTCACCGGCGGCCGCCAGAAGGTCGCCAACTACGCCGGCGTCACCGTCGAGCGCAAGGAAGGTCGCTTCATCGCGCCGTCCGGACGCACCCTGCACGTGCTCGACCTGCCGGGCGCCTACAGTTTCGATGCGACCAGCCCCGACGAGGCAATCACCCGCGACGTCTGCCATGGTCGTTATCCGGGCGAAGCCGCGCCCGACCTGATCGTTTGCGTGGCAGACGCGACCAACCTCCGTCTTCACCTGCGTTTCGTGCTCGAAGTGCGTCGCCTGGGTCGACCCGTCGTGCTCGCGCTCAACATGATGGATGCCGCGCGTCGTCGTGGCATGGTCATCGATGTCGAAGGGCTTTCGCGCCGGCTTGGCGTACCCGTGGTCGAGACCATCGCGATCAAACGTGGCGGCGCGCAGGCGTTGATCGAACGCATCGACGCCGCCATCCCCGAGATTGTTCCCACCGCTGTCGACAACGCCGGCATCGAGCAGCTACATGCCGAGGTGCGTTCGATCCTAGCCGAGACAGTGACGTTGCCGCGCGATACCGCGGCCATCGACGACGCCATCGATCGGTGGGCATTGCATCCGGTGTTCGGCCTGTTGATCCTGGCGACGCTGATGTTCTTCATCTTCCAGGCCGTGTTCTCGTGGGCACAGCCGGTCATGGACGGCATCCAGGCCGGCATCACCGGACTCGGTGCCTGGGTGACGGGGTTCCTGCCCGGCGACAGCGCGCTGCACAGCCTGCTCAACGACGGCGTCTTCGCCGGCCTCGGCGCCGTGCTCGTGTTCCTGCCGCAGATCCTGATCCTGTTCCTCTTCATCCTCGTGCTCGAGGAGTCCGGCTACCTGCCGCGTGCCGCCTTCCTGCTCGACAAGATGATGTTCCGCGTCGGCCTGACGGGCAGGGCGTTCATTCCGCTGCTGTCGAGCTTTGCCTGCGCGATCCCCGGCATCATGGCCACGCGCAGCATCCAGGATCCACGCGACCGCCTGACCACGATCCTCGTCGCACCGCTGATGACGTGCTCGGCGCGTCTTCCCGTCTACACGCTGTTGATTGCCGCTTTCATTCCGGATCGTGCGGTGTGGGGGGTGTTCAACCTGCAGGGCGTGGTGCTGTTCGCGCTCTATTTCGCTGGCATCTTCAGCGCGCTCGGCGTGGCCTTCGTGATGAAGCGCCTGCGCAAGGACAAGAGCGAGCACGCGCTGATCATGGAGCTGCCCTCATACCGCCTGCCCAATGTGCGTGACATCGCACTGGGCCTGTGGGAGCGCGCGTTGATCTTCCTCAAGCGCGTCGGTGGCATCATCCTCGCGCTCACCGTGTTGCTGTGGTTCCTGTCCACGTTCCCCGGTGCACCGGAAGGTGCGACGCAGCCTGCGATCGATTACAGCATCGCCGGTCGCCTTGGCCGCATGCTGGAATACATCTTCGCGCCTATCGGTTTCAACTGGCAGATCTGCGTGGCCCTGGTGCCGGGTCTTGCCGCTCGCGAAGTGGCGGTCGCCGCACTCGGTACGGTTTACGCCATGTCGGGCAGCGACGATGCCGTTGCCTCGCAGCTCGGTCCGCTGATCTCGCACCAGTGGTCGCTGGCCACCGCGTTGTCGCTGCTCGCCTGGTATGTATTCGCGCCGCAGTGCATGTCCACGCTGGCGGTGATCCGCCGCGAAACCAATTCCTGGCGTAACGTCGCGGTGGCGGCTGGCTATCTGTTCGGCCTGGCTTACCTCGCCTCGTTCGCCACCTATCAGATTGCGAGGGCGCTCTCATGAGCACGTTCGACATCGTCCAGGGCGTGATCATCGCGCTGGTCGTGGCGGTTGCCGCGTACGTGGCATTCCGCAAACTCCTGCCGAAGACCTCCACCCGGGTGATGGCACGGATCTCGGCCACCCTCAATCACGACGGTCGCTCGGCTGCCTTGCGTTCGCTCGGTCGCCGCATGCAGCCTGCCGCAGCGACGGGAAGCTGCGGTGATGGTTGCGGTTCCTGCGGCAGCTGCGGCCCGGCGCCGTCCGTGAAGACCGAAGCGCAGCCGTTGCATTTCAAGCCGCGGGGCTGATGAGCGAGCTTTGTGTGGGAGCCGATTCATCGGCGAAAGTAGGTCGCGACATCGTGGCAACCACGCGCTCTGCAGGGATCGCCGATGAATCGGCTCCCACAACGAGCGCGAGTCTCAGCTTTTTTCGGCGTCGACCGGTGAGCGCTTGCGCTTGAGGCGTAGTTTCCACCAGCTGACCGAGAGGTTCACCGCGAACCATGCGCCGATGAGCGCGAGCGGCCAGGCGATGACCGCCGGCCAGAAGATGGCCACCACGGTCAGCGCGATCGCGGTGAGGGCACCTGCGATCAACGGCCCGGTTTCGGTGTCGCCCAGCACGCGGTGCTCGGTCAGGGCAGCACCGACTGTATTGGCCAGGCGTAACGCACCCGCCGCCGCGCGGCTGGAACTGCCGCCGGTGTGACGTGGCCGTGGTGGGCGCGGCGAGCGGCTGCGCATGCGCTCGTTGCCGGAGCGATACCGGCGCCCGCGTAGCAGGATTTCCGTGGCGTTCTCGAGGTCCGCTTCGTACTGCGCTGCGAGCTTCCCGGCGAATCCGTTGTCTTCAATCGCCACGTCGATCTCGCGATTGCTAAGCCAGCTGGCGATATTGAGGTTGGACGAGCCCACGCGTGCCCAGCGGCCGTCGGCTACGGCGGTTTTCGCATGCAGCATCGAGCCGTTCCATTCGAAGACGCGGATGCCGGCTTTCAACAGGGGGCGATAACCCGAACGGGACATACCGGCGACCATGGGGATGTCACTGGTGCCCGGGACAAGGAGGCGCACGTCCACGCCATCGCGCGCGGCGGCGGCGAGCGCCTGCACGTACGGCGCGACACCGACGAAATAGGCATCGGTGAGCCAGAGAGTCTTGCGTGCCATCGCGGCGACCATCTGGTCGAGGCGATACATGCCGGCCGTGCTCGGCTGGGTGGCGATGAGGCGTAGCGCGACTTCGCCGGCGTCTTTGCTGTCGACGGTGGCCCGGAGACGTTCGTCATCAGGCAACGGCTCGCCGGCCTGTTGCCAGCTGTCGGCGAAGGCGTGTTCGATCTCCGCAACGGCCGGGCCGTGGATCATGACGCCCGTATCTCGCCAGGGTGGTACGTCGCGGCCGGGATTGCCGAGCCACTTCTCGCTCAGGCAAACGCCGGAAAGGAAACCCACTTCGCCGTCCACGGTGAGCACCTTGCGGTGGTCGCGACTGACCCAGCCGAACGAGCTGCCGAGCCTGGGCGGGTTGTAGATGCGCACGTGACCGCCTGCGGTGCGCAGTTCGTTCCAGAACGACGCGCGGGACTGGCCGAGGCAGCCGACCCAGTCGCCGATGACGGCTACGAAGATTCCAGCGCGAGCCCGTTCGACCAGCGCGGCACGGAACGCTTGCCCGATGCTGTCGTCGCGGATGATGTAGTTCTCGATGAATACGTGGCGTTTTGCCGCCGTGATGGCGGCAAGCCATGCGTCGAAATGGGCCCGCGCGTCGATCAGCAGCTCCACGGCATTGCCACCGATCAGTGGCGCCCCGGCGCTTCGGCTCAGGGCCTGCTCGGCGAACAGGCGATTGGAAAACCCGGTGCTGCGGTGGCGTACGTTCATGCGAGGAGTGTATCGGCATAGCGTGAACGGCGGATGGGGATGGAGATGGAGATGGAGATGGAGATGGGGATGGGGATAGGTACTGTTGTAGAAGCCGATTCATCGGCGAAGCTGTGTGTGGGAGCCGCTTCAGCGGCGAATGGGTGCTTGCCTTTACCTGGCCCGCTGCCGCGGGATCGCCGGCGTAGCCGGCTCCCACAATCGCCGGGGGATCGGCGGTCACACGAATGCGCTAAAATGCGTGGCTATGACCGAAGACCTCCATAGCCGCCCCCGCCCCGCGGAAGCCGCTGCCCGCCGCCCCAGCACGGGTGTGATCGTCGACCGTGTGCAGGTGGGCGGCAGCGCGCCGATCGTGGTCCAGTCCATGACCAATACGGACACCGAAGATCCCGTCTCCACCGCCAAGCAGGTGGCCGAACTGGCCCGCGCGGGTTCGGAGATGGTCCGCATCACGGTGAACACGCCGGCGGCCGCGGCCGCCGTGCCGCGCATCCGTGAGCGCCTGGAGATGATGGGCGTCTCGGTGCCGCTGATCGGCGATTTCCACTACAACGGCCACCAGCTGCTGGAAGGCGAACCGGCTTGCGCCGAGGCCCTGGCCAAGTACCGCATCAATCCGGGTAACGTCGGCTTCGGCAAGAAGAAAGACGCTCAGTTCGCCTCGATCATCGAGATGGCGATCCGCTACGACAAGCCCGTGCGCATCGGCGCTAACTGGGGCTCGCTCGACCAGTCCATGGTCGCCGCCCTGATGGACGAGAATGCCCGCCGTTCCGACCCCTGGGATGCTGGTCACGTGGCCCGCGAGGCATTGATCCGTTCCGCGCTGGATTCAGCCGCGCGTGCGGAAGACCTCGGCCTCGCACGCAACCGCATCATTCTCTCGTGCAAGGTCTCCGGCGTGCAGGAGCTGATCGCGGTCTATCGCGATCTCGCCCGTCGCGCCGACTACGCACTGCATCTGGGCCTGACCGAAGCGGGCATGGGGTCGAAGGGCATCACCGCCTCGAGCGCGGCGCTCGGCGTGCTGCTCCAGGAAGGCATCGGCGACACCATCCGCATTTCGCTGACGCCGGAGCCGGGTCAGTCGCGCACGGCCGAAGTCATCGTCGCGCAGGAGTTGCTGCAGACCATGGGCCTGCGCGCGTTTACCCCGCTGGTAACGGCGTGCCCCGGTTGCGGTCGCACCACCAGCGAGTTCTTCCAGGAGCTGGCCAAGACCGTGCAGGAGCATGTGCGCGAGCAGATGCCGGTGTGGCGCGTGAAGTACGACGGCGTGGAGAATCTCACCCTCGCGGTGATGGGTTGCATCGTCAACGGTCCGGGTGAATCCAAGCACGCCAACATCGGCATTTCCTTGCCGGGCAATGGCGAAGCGCCGTCGGCACCGGTGTTCATCGACGGTGAAAAGGCGATGACCCTGCGCGGCGACAACATCGCCGATGAGTTCGTCGGCATCCTCGACAACTACGTCGAAACGCACTACGCGGCGCGGGGCGACTGAGCCATCACGCCTTGAATGCGGGGCCGTCCGGCATCATTACCGGCGGTTCCCCGCAGGAGACAAGGCATGACTTCATCCGTTCCGGTCCTCGACCTCAACGATGGTAACAAGGCCCCGCAGCTGGGCTTCGGCGTCTTCCAGATTCCCGACGGCGAAACTGCCGATGCCGTGGCCAGCGCGCTGGCGGCGGGCTATCGCTCGCTGGATACCGCGGCGATCTACAAGAACGAAGCCGGCGTGCACCAGGGTATCGAGCGCTCCGGTGTCGCCCGTGGCGACATCTTCCTGACGACCAAACTATGGAATGCCGAGCAGGGCTTCGACAGCACGCTCAAGGCGTTCGATGCCAGCCTGAAGAAGCTGGGTACCGACTATGTCGACATGTACCTGATTCACTGGCCGACGCCGAAGCGCGACCTCTTTGTCGACACCTGGAAGGCCTTTATCCGCCTGCGTGACGAGGGCCGTATCCGCTCGATCGGCGTGTCCAATTTCCAGCCGGCGCATCTCGAACGCCTGGTGAAGGAAACCGGCGTCGTGCCGGTGGTCAATCAGATCGAACTGCATCCCGACTTCGCGCAGCGCGATGTGGTCGCTGCCAATACCAAGCTGAAGATCATCACCGAGGCGTGGAGCCCGCTGGGGCAGGGTGGCGACCTGCTGAAGAACGACGCGCTCGTCGCCATCGGCAAGAAGCACGGCAAGGCACCAGCCCAGGTGATCATTCGCTGGCACGTGCAGCTCGGGCATATGGTCATTCCGAAGTCCGTCACGCCCGAACGCATCAAGGCCAACATCGCGGTCTTCGATTTCGAACTGTCTGCGGATGAGATGAAGACGATCGACGGGCTGGACGCGGGTAACCGCATGGGCCCGCATCCGGACGAACTGAACTGACTTACTGCCCCATCGAGACGTCGATCTCGAAGGGATAGGGCGCCGGCTTCTTCGGCGGCGGCGGGAGGGTCCAGACGGCAAACTGGCCGGTGAAGCATTTCGCCACCGGCGTTTCCGGCTGGACCACCACGTCGCTGGAGCGGCCCTTCGCGTCGATCGTGGCAACGATGGTGAACGGCGTCTTGTCCGCCGGCTGGTTGCTGGCGATGCAATCCTTCAGGGCGTCGGTAGCCGGATTGCCGATCTTGTCCCACAACGCCGCCTGCCAGGCCTTGCCTTCCGGATTCTTTTCCAGCGCCTTGGCGGCCTGGACGCGCGCGTCGAAGCCGCTGTCGGTGGCAAGGGCAAAAGCGAGGGCAAGCAGCATCGGGTGTCTCCGGAATGGGATCGGAAGAGCCTAACAGGGACGCGAAGGCTTCACATCCGCGGGGCTAGCGTGGTCGGCGGAAGCATCGTCCCCGCGATGCATCAGGAACCTGCCATGCGTATTAGCCCGCCCTGCCTGTTGGCCCTGCTGCTCCTGTCGTCGGCCGCGATCGGCCAGACCGCGCCGGCCTCCCGGCCGAGTCCGCAGCAGGCGAATCCGGCTGCGGTTCCGGTGCGACCGGCTTCCGATGCAGGCGCTACTGAACGTGGCCTGGCGCCGGTCCAGCCAGGTAACCCGGGCGTCACCCAGCGCGTGCAGAATGCCAATACGCACGATGTGGATGCGCAAGGACACGTGCTGGACTCGCACGGTAAGCCCGTCGGCCAGTCGGCGTCACCGTCGGCGATGCCGGCTACGCCCTCGACGGTGCACTGAATGCACCCCATCGCGGGGGATGGGTCGCACGGTTTTGCGCCAGTGCGCTACCATCCGGCGGGTGCCGTACCTTCCGGGGAGTGAGGATGAAACGAGCGATCGCCGTGGCCCTGCTGACGGCCGGCCTGGCCGGTTGCGCGGGAATGTCCTCGAAGATTGCCCGACTGGAGGTCGGCACCCCGCGAGATCAGGTCGTCGACCGCCTCGGCCCGCCCGATTCGGACCGGAACATGATCGGTTTCGAAGTGATGAGCTGGATTGACCGCCGTCCCGGCCGCTTCTCGTTCTCCCATCAGGACTACACCGTTGTGCTGAAGGACGCGAAAGTCGTCCAGTTCGGCCCCGGACTTGTTCGCCGTGACGGCAAGACCTCGCTGCAGATCGAAACCGGCGATCCCTAGAAGTCGCCTCATAGGCGTACAAGCGTGGCGCGGCCGGCGACGCTAGCGTTCCTCCATTGCCTTCGGGGAGCCGCGTGATGTCGATGAAAGCACCTACGTATGCCGAGCTGGCCTCGGAGCTGACGCGGCTGCATGACGCCCGCGAGGCGGTGATCGAGCAGGCCCTGGACGCCCTGGAGAGCCGTCACCCACCCCTGGCCCAGCTGGTCGTTTCCTGCGTGGGCGACCGCCACCGCGCCGCTCGCTGGCTGGTCATGCCGCAGCGGGCGTTTTCAGGACGCAACGCCTACGACATGCTGGCCGATGGCGACCTGGACGGCGTATGGGAGCAGGTGGTGTTGAAGCAGCTTGGTATCGTCGCCGCCATGTAGCCCCCCTTGTGGGAGCCGATTCATCGGCGATGCCGCGGCAGCGGGCAGGGGTCCAGCGAGCACCCGTCGCCGCTGAAGCGGCTCCCACAAGGGGCATCGCCGCTGAAGCGGCTCCCACATGGGGCATCGCCGCTGAAGCGGCTCCTTGTATCTTGGGCATGCCTCCCGCTGGGAGGTGCAGCAAGTGAGATCCCGGGGAGGCCGCCGGCTCCTGGAAGCAGAATTATCTGACT
>NZ_QAOX01000008.1 GCF_003050935.1 Luteibacter sp. OK325
CCTGCCTACAAAGGGTATCTTGACCAGCTTACGCAGGCTGACTCACATAGCTGCATTGATAGGTTCGTTGATGGACCATGAGTGCCCATACCGTGCGCGCCATTTTGTTGGCGAGCGCTACCGCCGCCACGTTGAGCGAGCGTCGCTGAAGGATGGCTGCGATCCATGGTGAGGGAGTTCGGCTATGTACCAGTACCGAACGTGCTCCATGAATCAACAACGTCCGTAAATAGGTGTCGCCTCGCTTACTGATGCCTAAGAGCCTCACTTTGCCTCCTGTGCCGGTCTGCCGAGGCACCAGACCAAGCCAGGCGGCGAACTCCCGGCCAGAACGAAACGCTCGCGGATCACCCATGGAGGCCACCGCCGCGGTGGCGGTAAGCAACCCCACGCCAGGGATCGCCGCGATTCGTTGACAGTCTTCATCCTCTCGGTGCCAAAGCTGCAGTCGGCGCTCGATATCGGCGATCTGACCTTCCATCTGCCCGATGCGGGCGTACTGTTCGCGTAGTGTCTCGATCAACACGATCGGCAATCGATCCGTGAGTCGCCCGAGCACAAGCGGAATCATCTTTGTCAGCGCGGCACGGCCTCTGGGCATCACCTCACCATACTCGGCCAGCAGACCGCGTAGCCCATTCATCTGCGCAGTGCGGAACTTCACCAGTTGCTGTCGCATCCGATGTAGCGCCAGCACCGCCTGCTGAGCCTCGGATTTCACTGCTACCGCGCGGATGCCTGGCTGAAGCATGGCGACCCAAATCGCCCGGGCGTCGGCGACGTCGTTCTTGTTGCCATCAGCAAACGGTCGCACCTGCTGAGCGGGGAGTAACTTGACAGCATGTCCCAACGCCAGCAGCCGGCGTGCCCAATGCTGCGCACCGCCGCAAGCCTCCATGCCAATCAGACAACGCTGCCGATTCGCGAAATAGTCCAGGAACTTCGCGCGCTTGATCTGCTTGCTAATGACCTCGCCTGTTTCAGCGTTCACTTCGTGCACCTGGAATACCTGCTTGGCAATATCCACACCGATCATGGTTTGAGCGATGGATGTCATGGCACACCCTCCGGCGGCATCGTCGTAATCGCGGTTTACCACCTTTGAAAGCCCCTGTCTCCAGGTTGAGAATCCCATGCATCCGATATCTGGCGCCTGAGCGAGGCAGGAGGCGTCCATTCCATTACTCGCTCGCCCGCCGGATCCCCCCGGCGGCATTCCCATCGGTTACAGGGACGTCTGCATCCCTCGCAGCACCGGTTGAAGAACTGCGGCGACACCGTCGCTCATCGCGCTTCCACCCATTCCCGTCGGGCCCTGAGCCGCACGGGCCGGTAAGTCGCGCTGTCGCCGACCACTTCGTCAACAACGTCACTCGGCGTCCGGACACGGACAGCCGATGAACCCGCGAGCCCGCATGATCCGCGGCACGCGGCGCTGTGCGCACCGTGCCGCAACTTGGGGAACGTGAGGCTTTTCGCAAGGAGGAAGGTATGGAAACGAAAACCGGCGATCATGTTCGTCCCGGATGCAACCTGATCATTGACAGCGAGGCGACCGCCCACGACCTTCTCAACGAAGCAACGGAATGGCTTCAGTACGCGCACGGCCTGACGGAGCTACTGGCGGAACTGGTGCATGAGTCCGACACCGTCGACTGCGGAAGGATGGCCCTCGGACTGGAAGCCATCAGCGCACTTACCCGGATGGGGTTGCAATGTACGGCCCATGCACACGCACGAACGTCGTGGGAGAAGCGACACCGGGGGGTAAGCCGCGATTCACCATAACGGGGGCCAAGGCGACCTATTCGCTTACATGGCGGCACGACAACCGCCGACATTAGCGACGACAGGAAGCTGCTTCAATGCGCATCACTTCACGCAGCCATAGCGTCGACGCCTACGTCGATTGAGTCACGCGGATCGCGACGACAGAACGACGTTGAAGCTGCTGCAAACCACCAGGGTTATCCATGTCATGACGACCAATCTGTATAGGCAGGAAGCCTTGGACAATCTGAAGCTATCAGGTTTTGAAACGTCGATCACTCTCCCCAAAGGGCAACGAGTCAGTGCAGCGTTCGCTCTCGCTGCTGTGTCAGCCCTTATCGCTTGGATATGCCTTGGATCGTATACGCGCCGCGTGTCAGTAAAGGGAATCCTGGAGCCATTGGGTGGACTCGCGCAGGTGTATCCGCCGAGGTCCGGCAAGGTAGCGAGAGTGCACGTCTCCGCCGGAACACGCGTCAGCGCGGGAACCACTTTATTCACCCTTTCGACCGACCAGAAGACCGAACAGCATGGTAATAACTTGGCGGCCCGCATGGTTCAGCTTTCGGCCGACCGGAGCCGAATCGAGGATGATCTAAAAGTTGCGAAGAGGTCTTACGATGAACAGCGTCGCGCTTTGATCGGAGAGCTTGGCGCAACACGCTCAAAGACGAGGCGGCTTGCCACACAACAGGAGCTCGCACTCAAGAGAGCTTCGATTAAGCAAGACATCGTTCTAAGACTTACGCCTCTCCTGAGCAAAGGCTACGTTTCGTCGCTCCAGTACAAAGATGCAGAATCGGAGAACCTGCAAGCAATGGCCGATCTCGAATCCGCCTCATCACTACACGAGGATTCCAGACGAGCCGAAGCCAACATCCACTCAAGAATGAAGCTCTTATCGGACGATCTCGAAGAGAAATCCAGTCTCACAAGAGACAGGCTATCAAACGTCGCGCAGGCAATAATCCAGACCGATGCGGACCGTGAAATACTCGTCACATCTCCTATCGATGGCGTAATAACAAACGTATACGTATACAAAGGTAGCGGCACATCAACGGCGGAGGTCTTGGCTACCATCGCTCCCCACGACAGCCCGTTGATCGCGAGGCTACTCGTGGACAGCAGGATAATCGGATTCGTCAGAGATGGGACGCACGTGGCGATCCGATATCAATCCTTTCCTTACGAAAAGTTCGGCACACATAAGGCGACCGTATTTCGTATACCTGGATCTGCAACAGTCACTCAGCAAAGTCTCAGCGCATCGATCGTTTCGGCCGTCGATCCCATTTACAGGATCGACGCCAAGATCGCAGACCAGAATGTGAGCGTCTATGGAACCAACGAACCCTTGAAGGCGGGTATGGGAGTCACGGCCGATCTCATGCTCGACCGTCGCAAGCTGATCGAATGGATGTTCGAACCACTCGTCGGACTGGGCAAGCGGATGGAAAGCCAGGGAAGCGCGAAATGATTACAGATGGAAGCACACCGCTTCGAAACTGGAAGCTGCCACGCAAATTTGGCGCCCGGAAGGAAACGCCCGTAATCAGGCAGAGCGAGCAAGCAGAATGCGGCATGGCTTGCTTGGCGATGATTCTTGGTCATCACGGTCATCATATTTCCCTTCGCGACCTTCGAGAGAAGACGAACCTATCATCCCGCGGAGCGACGCTAAATGACGTAATCACGGTGGCAGAGACGCACGGACTACAGTGTCGTCCGCTTCGGCTGGAACTCAGTGAACTTCAAAATCTCCAAACACCATGCATTCTTCACTGGAAGCTAGATCATTTCGTTATTCTTACTAAGGCGTCGCGCAATCGGGTAACCATTATCGATCCGGCTGCGGGTCGAATGACCCTCCGCCTGCTTGACGTATCGCATCGTTTTACGGGCGTTGCTCTTCAGGCTGCGCCGGCCGACACATTCGCGAAAATAAAGGGAGGTCGAGACATCTCGTTGTCATCTGTGATCCAGATGCTACGAGGTTATGCCCCGTCGTTGCGATCCATTCTTGCGTTCTCACTTGCGCTCGAGGTACTAGCGCTGCTAATGCCTCAGCTAGTGCAGATCATCGTCGATCAGGTCCTCGCTAATGGCGATTACGATCTTCTGACTCTGGTAGGTATCGGCTTCGTTCTACTCACAGCTCTACATTCATCTCTATCCGCGTGCCGTAGTTGGTCGGTGGCATGGATGACAGCACACGGCAGCATGCATTGGACGGGCGCAGTCTTCCATCGCCTCCTTCGCCTTCAGCAAAGTTATTTCGAACGTAGACACGTAGGCGACGTCGTCTCACGAGTTGATGCCATGCGTACCATCCAGCAGGGTCTAACGAGCCAGCTTATAGGCGCCGCGATGGATGGTGTCGTTGGCATGGCGACACTTGGATTTCTACTCATCTACAGCCCCCTGTTGGCTGGTATCGTGGCATCTGCAACTACCGCCTACGCCGTTGTGCGTGCGGTTATTTATCGACGATTGCGGGAGGCCAGCATCAATCAGATTGAGTCTGAGGCGGCCCAGCGGACAGATCTTGTTGAATCAATTCGTGGAATACAGGCCATTCGCCTGAACAATAAAACAGCCATCCGCTCGGCAATCCACGCGAACAAGACCGCTACAGTCTTGGCCCATCAATTCCAGGGCAACCGGATCGCTATCATGTTCGAAGCAATCGGAAGTCTTGTCTCCGGACTACAAAGGGTCGCCGTCCTTTGGGTAGGCGCCTCGTTGGTCGTCCGAGGACAGATGACTGCCGGCATGCTGATGGCAATCTCGGCTTACGCCGATCAGTTCTCAGCCAGGTCGAACGCACTCATTGATTACCTTGTTCAACTCCGTCTCCTTCTTATTCAGGCAGATCGTGTGGCGGACATTGCGCTCTCGCCAGAGGAAGCGAATATAGACGGATGTTATCAAGGACCGAATTATGATCCGTCGATCGCATTTCGTGACGTCAGCTATCGCTACTCGACCAACTCACCCTGGATCCTTCGCAACGCTTCACTGTTCGTTAGCCCCGGTGAGCCCATCGCCATCATTGGCCCCTCGGGAGTCGGGAAGAGCACGACGCTTCGCCTACTACTAGGGCTCATCGACCCTTGCGAAGGCACCATCGTCGTTGGCGGCGTGGACTTGGCGAGACTAGGAAAGGCATCGTTTCGGGACAAGGTCGGCGTGGTTCTTCAGGACGACCATCTCTTTTCAGGGACTGTCGCCGACAACATATGCTTCTTCGACCCGGTAGCGAATATGAACGATCTCTATGAAGCTGCGAGACGTGCCGAGATACACGACGACATCTGTGCGATGCCGATGGGATATCGAACGCTTGTGGGGGATATGGGTTCTTCGCTCTCGGGTGGACAGAGGCAGCGAATCGTTCTTGCACGCGCGCTTTTCCGAAAACCCGCCATGCTTGTCCTTGATGAGGCAACAAGCCACCTCGACTTGGCGGCGGAGAGCCGCATCGCCTCAACGCTCAAAGACATGAAGGTGACCCGAATCATTATCGCGCACCGACCTGAAACCATTCGTACCGCCGACCGCTGCGTGACGTTGATTGGTGGAAGGTTCATCGAAGATATTCACCCATAAGTCTGTTTGGAGCGTTGATACGCCCCGATGCCGGCCTCGCTCAGCCATGCGCTTACGCCATAGCCAGACCTGACCGACAGACTCATTTCTCCGTTATCTGAACAATGACATCTCGAATCACCAATCAGAGGAGAGCAATATGCGCGAACTGAATTCTTACGAAATTACGACTGTCTCGGGAGGGCTGTTTCCAGGCCCCAACTGCTCGTTCAGAGCCATGGGCATGGCATTCGGCGTTGGAGCGCTTCCCGGATTCATGGGATTCGCAGGCGGCCCCGGCCTCGGGGTCGGTGCCGTACTGTTTGGAGGCTCGGTGGGCGTCATAGCACAGTTAAATCAATGTGCTCGAGACAATCGCCGGTGAGACACGCTCGGCGGCACCTGGCAGCGGGAGACGATGGTGACGATGGTGACGATGGTGACGATGGTGACGAAGGCTAAGATGCTGCAATGGATCCGTTGGTATTTCCTACCAACGGGCGGAGTTGCCGGATATACGTTAAGAGTCGGAGTTCTCTGGTACGCCCCGCTGATGTTCCTCACAACTCACGTGTTCGAAGTCGGTAGTTACGGCGACTACCAACGCACGTCTTTTCAAGCCGCCGTCGAGTGCCTAACCTATGGCCTGCTATTCGGATTGGGCGGGCACCCTATCGGACAGTGGGCACTACGGGTGCAATCTCGAAGAGAGGTCCGACGTAGAGATCGCACGAACTAACTGCAAGTCGAGAATTCCAACACGTCGGATCTTTGGAAGAACTGCATGCGCACAAAGTCGCGCATGCAGTTCGGCGATCAGCCTCTGCCCCACGACCTCGCCTCAATCAATGGTCACCTCGGCACACAACGTGTCTATTGGTCGAGCTCGGAAACCTCAGGGGACCACGCCTTCCTAGACCACCGAACGGCGCTCCGCTCCACGAACTTCGTTCGCACCCCGAAATCTGCATCGATTGCCAATTTCAACCATAGCTCGACATAACGCTTGCAGACGATCAACGCGGCGCGTGCAACCGCTGCAACAACTCAGCTTCCGTCAACGAAATACCACACGTCTCAGAAATATCCTTAGCCGAAGCACCCTGCCGTGCAAGACGCTGAGCGAGCGCAAGCGCCCGATCGGTAGCAGCACCCGGTTCACCAGCAACGGTGACGGCTGGATTACGGCGAACCTGATCCTCTATATCGCCGAGACGGTTCTCAAGACGACGGAGCATGGCGGCGAGCGCGTCCGGTGGGACGGCTGGCGTTGGGTCGTCACGGATGTCACGAATGTCTTCGTAAGCCGCTGCTGCCCCTTTTGCCGGCGCGACGGGCGTCACGACCGGGGTAGAAGACGGTGTCAGGCCGAGGTGGCGGAACAGCAACAGCAGACCGACCAGGTTGAGGACGGCCAGTGCGATCAGCACGTATCCGATGAAGGGGTTCATGCGTGGGTTCCCTTGGGTGCCGGGACACGGTAGCGCAAAGCGGACTGCGGCAGAAGCGCGATGTTTTGCGGGATCTGGGAGGGCAATCACCGGCATAGCCGGCTCCCACAGAAAGCCGACCCCCATGAAAGCCTGGTTACATCAGGCTCTACAGAGGCGCGGAATGTCTACCAACGCGATGAAGCCGTCGTCGCGGGTGATGACGCCGCTGACGGGATCGTCGCGGCGTGAGGCGCGGCCGGGCGGTGGCGGGGCGACATCGGCGGGATTGAACTCGAGCATGTCGCCGATCACGTCGATGCGCATGCCGACGATGCTGCCGGCATCGTCGAAGACGATGACGCGCTGGGCGTCTTCTTCGGTCTCGTCGATGCGGCCGTCGAGGCCGAAGCGGCGACGGCCGTCGAGCACGGGCACGATCTGGCCGCGCAGGTTGACGATGCCGAGCACATCCTCAGGCGCGCCAGGCACGGGCGTGATGTCGCCGCAGCGGATCACTTCACGCACGCTGGCGAGCGACACCGCGTAGCGTTGCCCTTTCAGGGAAAATCCGAGCCAGGCGCCACGGCCGTCGCGTTGGATATCGGTCACGGGCCCAGCTCCTTTTCCAGCCATTCGATCAGCGCCGTGGTACCGACCACGCCGCACTTGGGTTCTTGGGACATACCGGCGAGCCAGGGACGCGTGGTTGCGCCCTTGCGCCACTGAATGGCCGTTGCATCGAGTTCCACCGGTTCTTCGTCGACGATACACGCCAGTGCCCAGGCCCGGTCGCCGAGCAGGATAAGAGTGGGCGACTGCGCGCCAGCCATGTCCGGCGAGAGAATCGCGGCAAGGTCCGCCACGCGCGCAACGCCACTCGGGTGGCGCCAGCGCCCGAGGCAGATCGGATTGCTCGTGTTCGGTGGCGTCAAAGGCGGCATCGGCAGCATGTGGGTGATGTCGGCCATCGGCACGGCCAGGCGCACGCCAGCGGCCAGGCACAGCAGGTATCGGCTGTCAGCACGCGTCGCCGGCTCGTCGTTCGGAACGGTGCGCCAGGGGTCGATCGAAACGATCTTTACCTCGGCGTCCGGTGGCGCCGCGGGCAAGGCAGGCGTCAATAGCTCGGCGAGGTAGTCGGCGACGATCTGCTCGGCGTCCTGCATGGCGCGCATCACGCCGCCGCGACCGTGACGGACGCGGCGGGCAAGGCCAACAGCTCGTCGAGCAGCTGGCGATAGGCCAGGCCACCGCGCCGGGCGGCGGGCCAGGATGCCAGCGGCACACCGGCCGCGCTGGCTTCACGAATCTGTGTATCGGTCGGGATCACGGCCTGACTGACGCCATCGCCGTACTTTTCGCGCAATTGCTCCAGCGAAGCGCGCGACGCATGCGTGCGCGCGTCGAACATCGTGGGCACGATGGTCCGCGGCAGCGGTCGACCGCGCGAACGCTCGATCATGGAGAGGCTACGCAACATGCGCTCGAGGCCCGCCAGGGCGAGCGCCTCGGTCTGCGTGGGCACCAGAAGCCTATCGCTCGCAGCCAGTGCGTTCACCATCAGCACGCCAAGGGTCGGCGGGCAATCCAGCAGCACGTGTTCGAAATCGGATGCGAGTTCGGCGAGCGCCTGGGAAAGAATCAGGCCCATGCCGGGACGCGTGCCAAGTTGGCGGTCCAGCGTAATCATCGCCGCGGACGCCGGCAGCACACTCAGGTGATCCCATTGCGTGGCGTGTACCAGCGTGCCCGGCGGCAGTGGATTGCCACCGATGCCGAACAGATCGTAGACGCTGCCGTGTGCACCACCTTCCACGCCGATGTAACCGGAGAGCGAGGCATGCGGATCCATATCGATCAGCAGCGTGCGCTTGCCGGCGGCGGCGAGCAGGCTGCCGAGGGCGACCGTGGTGGTGGTCTTGCCGACGCCGCCCTTCTGATTCGAGATCGCCCAGACGCGCATCAGCGAGTCCCCGCTACAGGGTTCGTCGCCGGCGTCGGCGGCGTCGCTGCGGCAGCACTCGCGACCGGCAGGCGGTCAGCGTCGCTGTAGAAGCGCGCCGGCTCGGCCTTGTCGCTCATCACGACGATGAGCACGCGGCGGTTTCGGTTGCGGCCTTCGTCGGAGGTGTTGTCGGTGGTCGGACGAAACTCCCCCCAGCCGACAATGCCCACACGGTGCGGATCGACACCGCTGGTTGTCAGCAGGCGCGCCACCGTCGCCGCACGCGCGGCCGACAGTTCCCAGTTCGACGGAAAGGTCGCCGTCGCAATGGGCGTGTTGTCCGTATAGCCCTCGATGCGCATGGCGTTCGGGAACGGGCCGAGGATGCCGGCGAGCTTGCGCAGCACCTCTTCAGCGGTGCCCTGAAGTTTGGCGACGCCGACGGGAAAGAGGATGTCCGTACGGACTTCGATCTCGAGCCAGTCCTTGGTCTGACGGACGCTGACCAGGTTCTTGTCGATCAGCGGCTTCATCGCGCGCTGCACTTCGTCGGCAATCTGGCTGAGGCTGGCGTCTTCGGTCTTGCCGACCGTGGTGTTCGCCGCTGTCGCGGTGTTGATGCTGGCCGATTCCTGGCGCGTCGGTGCGGCGCCTTCGTGACCGGGCAGCGGCAGGTTGCGCGGCGGAATCGGCACGTCGATCTTGGCGATCGGTGCGGCGACCGGCGCGCGCGACTGGTTCGGCAGCGGCACCTGCGCGGCGGGCGTCGCCTCGCGAATCGGCTCGATGACCTTGCCGGTGCCGTTGAAGGCTTCGTTGATCGACTGCGCCATGACGCGGAACTTGGTCTCGTTCACGGCCGACACGGCGTACATCACCACGAACAGCGCCAACAGCAGCGTGATCAGATCCCCATAGGGAATCGCCCAGCGCTCGTGGTTGATGTGCTCTTCGTGGTGGCGGCGCTTCACGACAGGAATCCCTGCAGCTTGCTTTCGATGTGCCGCGGGTTGTCGCCCTGGGCAATCGAGACCAGGCCCTCGACGAGGATTTCGCGCATCTGCGAGCGCCGGCGGGCCAGGCCCTTCAGGCGCGATGCCATCGGTAAGGCGAGCAGGTTGGCCAGGCCGATGCCGTAGATCGTCGCGACGAACGCCGCGGCGATGCCATGACCGAGCTTGCTCGGATCGGCGAGGTTCTGCATGACCGACATCAGGCCCATGACGGCACCGATGATGCCCATGGTCGGCGAATAGGCTCCCGCGTTTTCGTAGACCTTGGCCGCCTCGATATCGGTGTGCTCGCGCGCGAACACTTCCACCTCGAGCACGGAACGCATGGCGTCGGGTTCGGTGCCATCGACAAGCAGCTGGAGCCCCTTGCGGATGAAGGGATCGGACTCGCGTTCGATCGCCGGTTCGAGACCGAGCAGGCCCGTGCGGCGGGATATCTCGCTCCAGCCGACGATGCGGCTGACGAGGTTCTCCGACTCGATATCCGGCGGGCGATACACCCAGGGCAGCATGGTCCAGGCGCGTTTGAGCACCGGGCCGGGCGTCTGCACCAGCAAAGCGGCGAGCGTGCCGAGGAAGACGATGACGAACGCCGCCGGGTTCCACAGGGCGTCGAGACTCGAGCCCTTGAGGATGGTACCCACGATGATGACCACGAAGGCCAGGATCGTTCCGACGACGCTCACGATATCCATGTCAGACAGCCATCCTTAGTGAAGGCAGCACCTGGCCGCCGTCGTCGGCAAGGCCGGCGAGGTCGAGCACGAGGGAGATGCGGCCATCGCCGGTAATCGTCGCGCCGGCGACACCCGGCACATCCTTGAGGAACGGACCCAGCGGTTTGGCCATGACGTCTTCGCGACCGAGCACTTCATCGACCAGGCAGCCCAGTGTCTGGTGACCGATCTGCACGACCACCACGTGACCGCCCTTCCCCGCCGCGCCGGCCCAGTTGCCGAGGTCGGCAAGCGGAAGCGCGCGCTGGCGGTGCGAGGCGACGATACGGCCGTCCAGCTCCTGGATCTGGCCGGGCACGAGTTCGAAGACTTCGGTGACATTGGACAATGGCAACGACAACAGACGGTTGCCTACGCGCACCATGAGTACCCGCATGATCGCCAGGGTAAGCGGTACCGAGAGACGTACCGTGCTGCCATGACCCACGCGCGAGTCGATCGACAGCGTGCCGCCGAGTTCGACGATCTTGGTCTTGACCACGTCCATGCCGACGCCGCGGCCGGAGATGTCCGAGACTTCAGCGGCCGTGGAGAACCCGGGGCGGAAGACGATTTCGTAGCACTCGCGCTCGTCCAGACGCGCAGCCTGCTCTTCGTCCATCAGGCCCTTTTCGACGGCCTTGCGGCGCAGGATCTCGGGATCCATGCCCTTGCCGTCGTCGGTGACGGTGATGACGATGCGGTCACCGAACTGGCCAGCGGCGAGACGGACCGTGCCCGAGCGCGACTTGCCGGCGCGTTCGCGTACGTCGGGCATCTCGATGCCATGGTCCACCGCGTTGCGCAGCAGGTGGACCAGCGGATCGGCGAGTGCTTCGACCACGGTGCGGTCGATATCGGTGTCTTCGCCCTCGGTGACCAGCTCGATATCTTTGCCGAGCTGGCGCGCGAGATCGCGGATAATGCGCGGAAAGCGCGAGAACAACTTGCCGACCGGCTGCATGCGCATGCGTAGCACGGCGTTCTGCAGATCCTCGGCCACGCGCTCGAGCTCACCGATGGCGCGTTCCATCGGATCGTTCGTGCCGCGCGGGGCGAGATTGGTCAGGCGGTTGCGGACGAGTACCAGCTCGCCCGCGGCATCGACGAGGCTGTCGAGACGGAAGGTGTCGACGCGGACGGTGGTGTCGGCGGTGGAGGCGCTGCGTTTTTCTGTGGGGGCTGCGGGTCTTGCAGTTGGTGTCGTCGCAACGGGGATCGCCGCTGAAGCGGCTCCCACAGGGGTAGCAGCGGTCGCTGCGGGTGGGATCGCCGATGAATCGGCTCCTACAGCAGCAGACATTGTGCCGGGGGCGGCGGTGCCGTGGAGGCTGTCGAGGAGGGCTTCGAATTCGTCGTCGCTGATGGCGTTGGGGTCGGCGGCGACGGCGGGTGTCGCGGCGGCCGGGATCGCCGCTGAAGCGGCTCCCACAATCGCCGCTGAAGCGGCTCCCACAGGGGGTGCTGCAGACGGTATCGCCGCTGAAGCGGCTCCCACATCGGCGCCGGGGGCGCCGGTGCCGTAGAGGGAATCCAGGAGTGCTTCGAATTCGTCGTCGTTGATCGTGCCCGAGGGGGCCGATGCCGGTGCGCGATCGTTGCGCGCGGCGTCGAGCATGGCTTCGAACTCGTCTTCGATCGGATCGTAGGCGCGCTGCGAGGACGGCGCCGAGACCGCGGGTGCAGATGCCGTCGGCGGCGACAAGGCCACCGGCGGTGCGGAGCCGGCGCGACCCGGAATCAGCAGGCGATCGAGTACGGAACGCGGCGCCGGCTCGGCGGGAACACCCGCGTCGGCCGCACGCATCATGTCGTTGAGGAGGTCCAGCGACTCGAGCAAGGCATCCATGAAGCCAGGGTTCAATACCACCGCGCCGTTACGGGCCTCGTTGAGAAGGTCCTCGGCGCGATGGCACAGCTCCACCATGGCGTTGAGGCCAAGGAAGCCCGCACCGCCCTTCACGGTATGGAACGCGCGGAAGACCGCGTTCAGCAGCTCGGCGTCTCCCGGCGAGGCTTCGAGGTCCACGAGCTGTTCGCCCAGGCTCTCGAGCAGTTCGCGTGCTTCGATCAGGAAGACATTGAGCAGCTCGTTGTCCAGCTCCACGCTCATACGGCGCTCAGAACCCGAATTCGCTGAGCAACCGATCCACTTCGTCCTGGCTGACCTTGTCCGGCGCCGGTGCGTGATTGCCCGCGAGCGAACCGGTGAGGCGGACCAGCTCGACCAGCGACGATTCCACCTTGGCCATGAAGGCTTCGACCTGCGCCACGCGCTGGCCGGAGAGATCCTGCCAGGACTGCGCTTCGACCATCTCACCCAGGCCGATGTCGCAGCTCTGCGCGAAATCGCCCACGCGCACGGCGAGCGCCGTGGCATTGGGAGCGAAGGATGGATCGGCGTGGTCCATGACCAACACTTCGTCCGCCTGCTTGGCCAGTGCCTGCGCCTGCGGCCGCAGCTTGTCGCTGAAGTCGAGGGTGCGATGGGCGGCCTGCGAGCTCATTTCGAGCACGTCGCGCAGGTGCTTGCGCGCATCGCTCATGTTGCCCGGCACGCCGTCGCTGGAGATATCGGAGGCGAGGCGGCGAACCGACTCGTGCAGATCGCGCGCGAGATGGCCCAGGGCCAGGAACAGGTGTTGTTCGCGGGTGCGCAGCAGGCGGTCGAGTGCCTGCTCGAAAGCGGCGCTGTCATCGGCGTCGAGCAACTCGCGCAGCTCGGGAACGACCTCGTGGCCGGCGGTAAGCATGGTGTTCATTGTCATTCCCTTAGCCCGCAGCCGCGGCGAGTCGTTCGAAGATCTTGTCGAGCTTTTCCTTCAGCGTGACCGCCGTGAACGGCTTGACCACGTAGCCGTTCACGCCACTCTGCGCGGCGGCGATGATCTGGTCGCGATTGTTCTCGGCCGTCACCATCAGCACCGGCATCGACTTCAGCGCAGCGTCCGCGCGGATGGCGCGAAGCAGTTCGATGCCCGTCATGTTGGGCATGTTCCAGTCGGTCACGACCAGGTCGAAGGACTGGGCGCGCAGCATCACGAGCGCCGCGTTGCCGTCTTCAGCCTCCTGGATGAGGGTGTTCGTAAATCCCAGCTCGACCAGGAGGTTCCTGACGATGCGGCGCATGGTGGAAAAATCGTCCACCACGAGGATCTTCATGTTCTTGTCCAAAACTCTGTCTCCGCCTGACTGCGCGTTCTTACCGGCGACGGCACCGCAATGCCGTCAATGCTTGTCTTTCCAACCTGTCATGCGGGCGCGGAGGCGGATCAGGGCCTGGCCATGGATCTGGCACACCCGCGATTCGCTTACACCCAGCACCGCACCGATTTCCTTCAGGTTGAGCTCTTCATCGTAGTACAGCGACATCACCAGCTTCTCGCGTTCGGGCAGGCCGTCGATGGACTGCGCCAGCGCATCGCGCAAGCCGTCCTGCTCGAAGATCCCTTCCGGACCCGCGGCGTCGGGGTCCGCGACATCGATCGCCGCGCCTTCGTCGCCTTCCGGCGCCGTGAGGCTGAGCAACCGAGCGCTCGCCGCGTCGGCCAGAATCTGGTTGTATTCCATGGCGTCGATACCAAGCCGCTTCATCACCTCGGCGTCTTCGGCATCCCCACCTGTTTCGTTCTCGATCTGCCTTGTCACTTCAGCCACCTCGCGCAACTTCCGGTGGACGGAGCGCGGGGTCCAGTCCGTCTTGCGCAGTTCGTCCAGCATCGCGCCCCGTATGCGGATACCCGCATAGGTCTCGAAACTGGCCGCGCGAGTCGGCGAGTAATTTCTTGCGGCCTCGAGCAGGCCGATCATTCCGGCTTGCATGAGGTCGTTTGCATCCACGCTTGGCGGCAGCCGGCCCATCAGGTGATAGGCGATCCGGCGCACCAGCGGCGCGTGGGTTCGTACTAATTGATCCGCCGGGATTCGCGTGACTTCAAGGTATTCCGTCGCAACGCTCACAGTGGCAGCCCTCCCCCCAGGTGGGACCGCTCGGCAAAAAAGCCGATGCGACCCTGAGCACGGGGTTCGGGTTCACCCCATGTATCGACCGACCTGGCCAGATTCTTGAATCCAACGGCAGATCGGCTACTCGGCCAGACGTCGACCACCGCCGACTGGCGGCGAATGGCCTGGCGCAGGTACTCGTCGTGCGGGACCATCCCCATGAAATCCAAGGAAACATCCAGGAAGCGGTTGGCCACCCGGGAAAGTTTCTCGAACAGCTGGCGGCCTTCCTGGGCGTGGCGGACCATATTGGCCACGATGCGGAAGCGGTTCACGCCGAACTCGCGGCTCATGACCTTGATCAGGGCATAGGCATCGGTGAGCGAAGCCGGCTCGTCGCAGACCACCACCACGACCTCGTCGGAGGCGGCGGCGAACATGGACACGCTGTCCGAGATGCCGGCGGCGGTGTCGACGATCAGGTATTCGGGGGCGGTCGGGTACTCGTCGAACGCGCGGATGACCGCGGCATGCTCGATGTTCGGCAACTGGGCCATGCGGCGGGCGCCGGAGGTGGCCGGAATCACCTTCAGCCCATGCGGCGCCTGGAGGATCAGGTCCTCGATGCGGCATTCGCCCTCGAGCATGTGGCCGAGATGGCGGGTCGGCTGCAGCCCGAGCAGCACGTCGATGTTGGCCATGGCGAGGTCGGCATCGAGCAGGACGACGTCGCGTCCGCCCATGGCCAGTGCCATGCCGAGATTGACCGCCACGGTGGTCTTGCCGACGCCGCCCTTGCCGCCCGCGATCGCGATGCTGCGCGTGGGGCGACGGTCGTCAAGCCAGTTGAGACCGGCGGCCTGGGTGCTATCGACGTGTGTGGTCATGAAGGAATTCACTGCCGTGAAAGAGTTTGCGGTTGCGGTAGTCACGTTCTGCGGGTCCCCGATCAAGCCAGCGCCGGCGCCGCGGTGCCGAAACGATCGGCAAGTATGGCGTCGTCGGGCTCCTCGTTGCGCTGCTTGAGCAACTGGGCTGCGAGGCAGACCAGCTTGCGCGCATCAGCGGAGGCGATGTCTTCAGGTACACGCTGCCCGTCGGTGGTGTAGTCCAGGGGCAGAGCGTGGCGAATCAGTGCCGACAGGGCGCCGCCGATCAGCGGGGCCTCGTCGAGCTTGGTAAGGATGGCGGTCTGCGGCGACAGCGGTGCGTACGAGCGGATCGCGTTGTCGATGGCCTGTGCCTGCGCGTTGGCGGCGAGCACCAGGCAGACGCGGAGGTTCGAGGTGGCGCGCAGCGTGTCGAACTGCTGCTGCAGCTTGGGATCGTTGCCGGCCATGCCGGCGGTGTCGACCAGGACGGTGTGCTTGCTGCGCAACTGGAGCAGCACGTTGCGCAGGCTGTCGGCGTCATGCGCGTTGTACACACGCACGCCGAGCAGGCGACCGTAATGTTCCAGCTGCGCGCCGGCACCGATGCGGTACTGGTCGGCGCTGATCAGGGCGACGTTGGACGCGCCATGCCGAAGCACGGCACGCGCGGCAAGCTTGGCAATGGTCGTCGTCTTGCCAACGCCGGTGGTACCGACCAGCGCGGTGATACCGCCGCCGACCGTGTCGAAGTTACGCCCGCTGGTGCGGATGTTGCGCGAAAGAATGCCCAGCGGCAGGTAACGCGCCTGCTCGGAGGTCATCCCGGCCGGCAGTTCGGCACACAGCGCGCGGGCCACGTCGCCGTCGATGCCCAGGCGGGTCATTTCGCGAAGCACGCGGGCACGTAAGGGCTGCTCGCGGTCCATCTGGTTCCAGGCCAGCGTGGAGAGCTGCACTTCCAGCATCTCGCGCAGGCTGTTGATCTCGGCACGCACGCCATTCACGGCGGCGTCGCTGTTCGGGTTGACCGTGGCGGCGCGAACCACGTCGGCCACGCTGGATGCGAGCGCGGCGCTGGACTGGCGCTGCGGCGCATTGGCGTTGCCTGTGCCGGTCTTGGTAGCGCGCTCGACGGCGGCGGCCGTGGCGGCGCGTGCCTGGTCGATGCGTGCGGCGCGATCGCTGTCGCGCGTGGCGCGGATCGGCGCCAGCGCAGCGGCATGCTTCGCGGCGGTTTCTTCAGCGGTCGGCGGCTCGAAGGCGAAGCCCGCTTCGCGGACCAGCGCTTCGTCGTAATCAAGTGCCGCGATGATTTCGATGCCGTCGTCCATCCGGCGCGTGGACAGGATCACGGCGTCCGGACCCTGCTCATCACGAACCTGGCGCATGGCCTGGCGCATGTCGGCGGCAACGAATCGTTTGATTTTCATGCGTTAGATCCTCTCTGTCCTATCGTCCGAGAGCCGTCACCAGCTTGACGCGGCGGTTGTCCGGAACCTCGTTATAGGCGAGTACATGCAGGTTTTGGGCCACATGTCGGGTAAAGCGTGAAAGCCACGGACGAAGTGCCGGCGAGACCAGCAGGACGGCCGGTTCGCCGGCCGCTTCCTGACGTCGTGCCGCCTCGGCCACGTTCTGCTGCAGGCGGTCCGCAAGGCCCGGCTCGATGGCCGCGCCAGCGGGACCACCGCCCTGTAGGGACTGAAGAAGAATCTGCTCCAGTTCCGGCGCCAAAGTAATGACGGGGACCTCAGTTCCGAGGCCGGCGATCTCCTGCACGATCTGTCGGCCGAGGGTGACGCGCACGCTGGCCGCGAGGACGCCGGGATCCTGACTCTGGCCGGCATGCTCGGCCAGTGATTCGACGATGCCGCGGAAATTGCGGATGGGCACTCGCTCGGCGAGCAGGTTCTGCAGGACTTTGACCACCGCACCGAGCGACAGGCGCTTGGGCACGAGGTCCTCGACCAGCTTGGGTGTCTGCTGGGCCAGGCGGTCGAGCAGCTGCTGCACGTCCTGGTGACCGATGAGTTCGTGGGCATGGTTCTGCAGGATGTGGGACAGGTGCGTGGCGATCACCGTGGCCGGGTCGACCACCGTATAGCCCAGTGTCTGCGCGTGCTCGCGCAGGCCGGGCTCGATCCACACGGCATCCAGTCCGAAGGCCGGATCGCGCGTGGCGATGCCATTGATGGTGCCGTGCACGCGGCCCGGATCGATCGCCAGCATGCGCTCGGTATGGATTTCCGCCTCGCCCATGGGCACGCCCATCAGCGAGATGCGATAACCGTGCGGCGAGAGGTCCAGGTTGTCGCGAATGTGTACGGACGGCACCAGGAAACCCAGTTCCTGCGACAGCTTGCGGCGCACCGACTTGATGCGCGCCATTAACTCACCACCTTGCGCCTTGTCGACCAGCGGGATCAGGCGGTAGCCAACTTCCAGGCCGATCGTGTCGACCTGGGCCACGTCTTCCCACGACAGCTCGAGCCGCTCGCCGGGGGGTGTCGATTCCAGCGCCAGTTCGGTGCCCGGCGTCGTTGCACCGCCCAGCGTGCCGAGGTCGGCGAGGCGATCTTTGTTCTGCTGCAGCTTCCACGCGCCGAAACCGGCAGCGGCGGCGAGCAGAAGGAACGGCAGGTTCGGCATGCCCGGGACCAGGCCCATCGCGCCGAGCACGGCAGCCGCCACGCCCAGCGCCTTCGGCTGGCCGAACAGCTGCCCCATCACGTGCTTGCTCATTTCCTGGGATTTGGACACACGGGTGACGATGACCGCCGTGGCGATCGAGAGCATCAGGCCCGGCACCTGGGCGACCAGGCCGTCGCCGATGGTCAGCAGCGTATAGGTGCGCGCGGCTTCGGAGGCGGACAGGCCGTGTTGCAGCATGCCGATGAAGAAGCCGCCGATGATATTGATCGCGAGGATGAGCATGCCGGCCGTGGCGTCGCCGCGGACGAACTTGGAAGCACCGTCCATCGAACCGTAGAAGTCCGCTTCCTCGCGCACTTCCTGGCGGCGCTCGCGCGCCTGTTCCTGGGTGAGCAGGCCGGCGTTGAGGTCGGCGTCGATCGCCATCTGCTTGCCGGGCATCGCGTCGAGGGTGAAGCGGGCGGTCACTTCGGAGACGCGCGTGGCGCCCTTGGTCACGACCACGAAGTTGATGATGGTCAGGATGGCGAAGACCACGAAGCCGACGGCGAAGTTGCCACCGATGACGAACTCGCCGAAGGCCTCGATCACCTTGCCGGCCGCGCCCGGGCCGTTGTGGCCGTGCAGCAGCACCACGCGCGTGGAGGCGATGTTCAGCGCCAGGCGCAACAACGTCGCGAAGAGCACCACGGTCGGGAACGAGGCCAGTTCCAGCGGGCGCATCACGTACATGGTGGCCAGCAGGATCACCAGGGACAGCGCGATGTTGAAGGTGAACAGCAGGTCCAGCATGAACGGTGGCAGCGGCAGCATGAGCATGCCGAGCATGACCAGCATGATCACCGGCGCGGCAATGCCCCGCCGGCCGATCTGCCGGAACGTGCCCATGAGCGTGGTCGTAGCTGCCATCGTCACTTATCCATACGGTAGGGGCCGAGCAGTTCAGGATCGATGTCCTGCTCGGGCAGATCGGGCGGGAGGTCGCCAACGGCGATCGCCTGCTTCAGGCGGAACACATAGGCCAGGATCTGGGCCACGGCGACATACAGTGCCGAGGGGATCTCGCGACCGACTTCCGTGGTTGCATACAAGGCGCGTGCCAACGGCGGCGATTCGACGACAGGAACCTTCGCCCCACCCGCCACGTCGCGAATCTGCTGGGCCAGGACGTCCACACCCTTTGCTACCACTCGCGGCGCGCCCATTTTCACTTCGTCGTACTTGAGCGCCACGGCGAAGTGAGTCGGGTTGACCACGATCACATCCGCCGTAGGAACGTCTTCCATCATTCGCCGACGCGACATCTGGTGCTGCATCTGACGGATCTTTGACTTCAGCTCGGGACTGCCGTCGCTTTCCTTGTGCTCGTCCTTCACCTCCTGCTTGGTCATGCGCATCTTCTTGGTGAAGCTGAAGGCCTGCCAGGGCGCATCGACCAGGGCAATCAGCCCCAGCGCGCAAGCGAAGATCAGCGACGCATGGCCGAGCACGCCGAAGGTATGGGCGATGCCCTCCTTCACCGGGCCGCTGCCCACCGCGTACATCTCGCGAGTGGTGCGATTGAGGAACCAGACCAGCGCACCGCCGATAAGCAGCAGCTTCAGCAACGACTTGCCCAGCTCGACCAGACCGTTCATCGAGACCAGGCGGCCGAAGCCCTTGATCGGGTCCATGCGGTCGAACTTCGGTACCAGGGCCTCGGCTGAGAAGTTGAGGCCGCCCATCAGCGCAGGGGCGGCGATGGCAGCCACCGCGGTCACGGTGAACACCGGGCCGAGTAGCTTCAGGCCTTCACCGGCTGCGGTCATCAGGGCGCGACTCAGACCATTGGCCGCGAACAGATCGTCCCGGCCGTAACGCAGCCCTACGTGCATGATGTTCGCGGCATGCACGGCCATCTGCTCGCGCGAGGCGATCATCGTGGTTACGCCAGCGAGTACCACCACGGCGGTGGAAAGGTCGCGCGAACGCGGCAGGTCGCCCTTCTCGCGCGCTTCGCGAAGGCGTTTGTCACTAGGTGATTCGGTTTTGTCTTCCTGGTCGGACTCACTCACGGCGAGGACCTCCCGACCATCTGGCGCATGGCTTCCCAGGCGTCCGTCTGCAGCGAATCCCAGGCGCTGGGCAGGCCGCGCAGCGCGAGCCACACGGCGATGATGCCCAGGCAGATGGTGATCGGAAATCCGACCGCGAAGAGGTTCATCGACGGTGCCGAACGGCTGATCGCGCCGAAGCCGAGGTTGACCACGAGCACGGCGGTGAGGGCCGGCAGCGCAACGCGTACGGCACCCGCGAACAGGTGGCTGGCGAACTGGAGCACGCCCCAGATGCCCTCCGCACCGATGCCATGGTCGCTCACCGGCATGGTGCGAAAGCTATCGGCAAGCAGACTGATCAGCTGCAGATGGCCATTCATCACCAGGAACAGCAGGGTCACGATCATCGTATAGAACTGGCCGAGCACCGGCGTGGTGCCGCCGACACCCGGGTTCACCACTTCGGCGAAGCCCAGGCTCATAGCCTGCGAAACGAACTGGCCGCCGAACGCCACCGCCTCGAACACGATCTTGAGGATGAAACCGAGCGCGGCGCCGATGAGTACCTGCTGGGCCAGCGTCGCCACGCCCTGCGCGGACAGTGGGTGAAGCGCCAACGGCGCCAGCGGGGCAAGGGTCATGGTCAACAGCACCGCCAGGCCCATCTTGATGCGCACGGGAATCGTGGTCGCCCCCAGAACCGGCGCGACGAGTAGCAGGCCGGAGATGCGGGCCATCGCCCAGCACGCCGCACCCACCCACCCTTCGAGCTGGTTCAGGTCGATCGGCATCAACGCACCGCCTGGGGCAGGCTTTCGATGAGCGTGCGGGTGAATGTCACCAGGGTGCGCAGCATCCACGGGCCGGTGATGATCATCACCAGCGCCATCGAGATGAGCTTCGGAATGAAGCTGAGGGTCTGCTCGTTGATCTGCGTCGCCGCCTGCACCATGCCGATGATCAGACCCACCGCAAGCGCGGTGAGCAACAGCGGCGCGCCAACCAGCATCGCGATATGCAGGGCCTGCTGCCCGAAGGCGATGACCGATTCGGGCGTCATTGGTAGAAGCTCCCGGCCAGGGTCCCGAGCAGCAGTGTCCAGCCGTCGACCAGGACGAAAAGCATGATCTTGAACGGCAGCGAGATGATCATCGGCGAGACCATCATCATGCCCATCGACATCAGCACGCTGGCCACGACCAGATCGATGATCAGGAACGGAATGAACAGCAGGAAGCCCATCTGGAAAGCGGTCTTCAGCTCACTGGTCACGAAGGCGGGCAGCGCGACGCGGTAAGGCACCGAATCCTTGTCCGCATAGGGCTGCTCACCGGCGAGCTTGGTGAACAGCTGGAGATCCGGCTCGCGGGTCTGGTCGAGCATGAAGTGGCGAAATGGCGCGGCGGCGAGCGGAACGGCGTCCTGCACAGACATCTGACCGTCCATGTACGGTTTGATACCCGTGTCGTAGGCCTTGTTGATCACCGGCGACATCACGAACAACGTGAGGAACAGCGACAGGCCGAGGATGACCTGGTTGGGCGGCGTGCTGTTGGTACCCAGCGCCTGGCGGAGAAAGCCGAGCACGATGACGATGCGGGTGAACGAGGTCATCATCAGCAGGATCGCCGGGAGGACCGTCAGCGCCGTCATCAGCGCCAGCATCTGGATTGACAGCGACCAGTTCTGGCTGCCATTGGCGCCCGGCTGCACGTTCAGCAGCTGGATACCCGGCGGCGACAGCGGATCGGCAGCGAAGGCGGCCATCGGCGCGAAAAGCAGGATGACGAAGACAAACAACGACCAGCAGCGCACTTTGTGGGACTGCTTTGTGAAGGACCGCTCTCTGTGGGAGCGGGCTACGCCCGCGATAGCCTCCCCGATCATGGCCGCTTCCACTGATTGAGCACGTCGCGAAAACCACGAATCGCCGGCACTGAAGCCGTCGGCGTGGTGTCGTCCTGTACCGGCGTGGCCAGGACATGCAGCGTACGCAGGCCACCGGTGGGCGAGGCGCCGACCAGGAGCTGCGTGCCACCGACTTCGAGCAGCATGACCTTTTCCTTGATGCCGACCGGCATCGATTCGATAACGCGGATCTTCCGGCCGCCCGGACGCACGCGCCCCTGGGCGCGACGGCTCAGCCAGCCAACGAAAAAAATGAGCGCGATGACGCCGAGCAGGCTGATCAGCACGCGAACCAGTTCCGCGCCCGAATCCACCGCCGGAGTGGTGAGCGGGGCAGCCACCGGGGCCGCCATCAGGGCGCAGGAAAGGAAACCACCCATGAGGGCGGCGGCAGTACGGCGCATGATGATCACCGCAGCTTGCGGACGCGCTCGGCCGGACTGATCACGTCGGTCAGCCGGATACCGAACTTCTCGTTGATCACGACCACTTCGCCGTGGGCGACCAGGGTCCCGTTAACGAACACATCCAGCGGTTCGCCGGCGGCACGGTCCAGTTCGACCACCGAGCCCTGGTTGAGCTGGAGCAGGTTGCGGATGCTGATCTTGGTACGACCGACTTCCATCGCCATCGTGACCGGCACGTCCAGGATGACGTCGAGGTTCACCTCGGCACCCAGGCCCATGGACTTGTGCAGGCTGGCTTCGTTGGCGCCTTCGATCTCTTCGAGCGTGGTGGGTTCGTTCATGTCGGTTCCGGTGATCGCGTTGCTGGGTATGTACCCTTAGAAGCAAACGGCGTGCCATGGATTCGGCGACCGGGAGACGGTGAATTTTTCGTGTTTTTTCAGGTGTTTGGCGGGGTGACCTGGGGAGCCCAGGCCGACCCGAAACTGACGCTTGTCGGAAAGCTGACGCGTGACGGCAGTTGCGCGCGGAGACGGTCAGTTGACGTCAGGTTGGGGGACTGGGGCGAGCACCCATCGCCGCTGAAGCGGCTCCCACACAAAGCAGATGACCGGCTCCCACACAAAGCAAATGACCCACCGGCCCAGGGGTCCGGCAGGTCTTTTGTGGGAGCCGATTCATCGGCGATGCTTTTCAGACCTCAAACCAACTCAGGAATCGGCTCGGTGGTCGTCACCGGCATGGCCTTGCCCTCGCCGCGCTTGCGCATCAGCGAATCGAACTGGATGGCCTTATTGCCGTTGGAATTGGCCATGCGGCCGCGGAAGATCGGCACGTCCTCGGCGAAGATCGTGGCGAACTCCGGCAGGTTGATCGGAATGACGTCGCCCTTGCGCAGGTGCAGGAAGTCGCCGATGGTCAGCCGTGCTTCGGCCAGCATCGAGGTGACCTCCACTTCTGCGTCGAGGATCTCTTCGTGCAGGTTCTGGATCCAGCGTTCGTCACGCTCCGCGCGGTCGCTCTGTACGCCGGCGTCGAGCAACTCGCGGATCGGCTCGACCATCGAGTACGGCAGGGTCAGGTGCACTTCGCCGCCACCGCCATCGAGTTCGATATGGAAGCGCGACACCACCACGGTTTCCGTGGGGCTGACGATGTTGGCGAACTGCGGATTGATCTCGGAATTGAGGAACTCGAACTGCATCTTCAACACCGGTGCCCAGGCCTCGGCCATGGCCGTGAAGGCTTCCTGCAGCACGATCTGGATCACGCGGTTCTCGGTCGGGGTGAAATCCCGGCCTTCGATCCGCGCGTGATAGCGGCCGTCGCCGCCGAAGAAATTGTCGATGACGGTGAAGACCAGGCGCGGCTCGAACACCATCAACGCCGTACCGCGAAGCGGCTTGATCCGGATCAGGTTGAGATTGCTCGGCACCGCCAACGAGTGCACATACTCGTTGAACTTGGTCATCTTCACGCCAAGCACCGAGACTTCACAGGACTTGCGCAGCACGTTGAAGAGGTTGGCGCGGAAGTAACGGGCGAAGCGGTCGTTGACCATTTCCAGCGTCGGCAGGCGGCCGCGGACGATGCGGTCCTGCTGGGTGAAGTCGTAGTCCAGGATGCCACCGGGCGGCGGAAGCTCGATCTCGGTCTCGACCGCGCCGCCTTCCACGCCAGCCAGGAGGGCGTCGATTTCTTCCTGGGTAAGGATGTCACTCATGGCTGAAGCTTCCCGTCACTGCATGATGAAGCTGGTGAAGTAGACCGCGTCCACGCCGGGACGACCGATCTTCTCCTTGAGCACGCGCTGGATTTCGGCCAGCGCGGCGGCCTGCAGCTTGAGCTTGCCCTTCACGTCGGACAGCGACTTGATGTCCTGCGCGGAGAACAGCATCAGCAGCGCATTGCGGATCTCGGGATCGGCCTCCTTGGCGGCGGCGATCGCTTCGGGATCGTGCGACATCACGTTCACGCCCACCTGCAGGAAACGCAGGGCGGTATCGTCCTGGAAATTGACCACGAAGGCGGGGTCGAGCTGCAGGTAAACGGCCGGCTTGGACTTGGCGAGCTCGGTCGCGTCAGCGGCGCCTGCCTTGCCGTGGCCGCCCTTCATCATGACGTAGCCGCCCACGCCGCCGGCAACAAGCACCACCAGCGCGGCGACGAGGATGAGCCCGCCCTTGCCCTTCTTCTTGGGAACGGCGCCTTCGGTGGATTCTTTGGGTGCTGCGGCCATGCGTGGAACCTCTGCAATGCGAATACGAATACGGTCGTGCCCGTAGGGCTTGCAGGTATTGTTGCAAGCCACGTGCCATCCGCGTCATCCGGTATGCGGATGGAAAGATGGCGCTGTGACGCGGTTCTCGTCGAGAGACCGCCCCGGCGGAAGAGGCGATAATTTGACGCCCGCCGACATCACGTCACCGAGACGGGTTACGCCACCTCGTCGAGCAGGCTGCGCGACACGCGCGAGGTCGCCACCGCGCCCGTCGCCGCCGTACCGTCGTCGGCCCCGCTGTGCTGCCCGGCCGCGGCATCGCCGTCGGCGGGATTCTGTCCGGGATTACGCTGGCCGACATCGGCCTGGCCGAGGGACAGGCCGTGATGCGCGAGCATGGTGTCCAGCTGCGACAGCGTCTGCTGCACGGCGTGCACCGCCGCCGGATGCTGCGCGAGGATGGCGACATTGACCTTGCCGCCATCCATGGTCACATGCACGTCCATGCTGCCGAGCTCTTCCGGATGAAGCTTGATGCGTGCCGACTTGACGTCGCCCGAGCCCATCCAGGCGATCTGTTCGCCCAACTCCTGGCCGAATTGCGGCGAGGTGGCCGCCTGGGTCGCCTGAACCTGCACCGCCGGACCGGCCACGCCGTTCATCGCCGGCGCGTGCATGAGCGGCATCGGGCTGGCGTTCGCCGGATCGGTCGCCGGGGCGTCGTCCTTCGGCACCGACAGGTCACTGCCCTGGGCGGCGAGCAGGGCCGCGAACGGCGACGCGGTGACCGTGGCAGCGGGAGTCGCCACCGCAAGGGTGTCCATGGTTGTCAGGCCGGCCGCGGCGCCGTCCTTCGTACCAGCCGTGGCATCCACCGTGGCGGCAAGACCAGGCGTCGTACCCGCACCGGTCATCGAGGCGAGTGCATTACCCAGCTTGCCGGCCGTTGCTGTCGCCGTGGCGAGCGCCTTGGCAGCCAGGCCACCGACCGCCGGTGGCACGCCAATCAGGGCGAGCACGCTGGTAGCGAGCGACGTATCGCCGTCGGTCGAGTCGTCTTTCTTCGTCGCGTCGTCGTCCGGCTTCTTGTCGGTCGCCTGGGTCGATGCCGTCTTGTCCGTGCTCGCGTCTTTCGCGGTCGAGGACGTTGTCGTCGATGGGGTGCTGCCCTTGTCCGAGGATGGGTCGCTGGCCTTGCGCGCATCGGCGTGCGCCGCATCCATCGCCGCGTCGAAGCGCTTGTTCGAGGCCGTGTCGTCGTTCGCCTTACCTGTCACCGAAGACGCATTGGCGGCGCCCGGCGCGGGCGAAGGCGTGGGCGTGGCGGGGCGGGCGACGTTGAGGGCAATCGTGGCGTTGTTCATGCGGGATACTCGATGAGGTCGTTCGGGAGGCGGCGGACGCACGGAGGCGTCACGCCTCGCTCCGGGGATTTCGGCGGTATTGCGAGCGTTCGTCTGCCTGCGCCTGCTCGCGGCGATCTTCCGACTTGCGTTCCTGTTCGCGGTACTTCGTGGTGACCGAGTCCAGTGCCTTCGCGCGGCCCCGTGCATCGCTCCACAGCCTCTGCGCGTGATCCAGCGCCTGTTCGCGGCGCTGCACCTCACCCAGTTGCTGCACGATGGCCATGTCGATTTTCTGCAGGAACTGCTGCCGGTTGAGCAAGGCGGCGATGCCGATGCCATCCGGCATCTCGGCGTATTCGTTGCGGTACTTGCGCAACTCGACGAGCTGGTGCTCGGCGTCGGCCAACGCGCGTTGCTGCGTGGCAAGCACGCGCACGGCGTCCTCGGCCTTTTCTTCGGCCAGGTCGACCACAGGTTGCAGGCGGTCGGCACGCGACGGCATCAGCTGGCCTTCGTCGTATCAGCGAGGCCGGATTCGGCATCGGCAAGATTCACCGGCTCGTCGGTTTCCTGCTGGAGAAAGGCCGACAGGCGCGGGTAGAGCGCGATGGCCTCGTCCGTGCGCGGATCGCTGCCCTTCTGGTACGCACCCACGGCGATCAGGTCGCGCTGCTGGCGATACGCCGAATAGACCTGGCGGAAACGCTGCGCGGAGCGCATGTGATCCTTGCTGACCACCGCAGGCATGACGCGACTGATGGAGGCTTCGATGTCGATCGCCGGGTAATGACCCGCTTCGGCGAGATCGCGCGACAGCACGATGTGCCCGTCGAGGATGGCACGGGCTGCGTCGGCGATCGGGTCGTGACGGTAATCGTCACCCTCGGTGAGCACCGTATAGAACGCCGTGATGGAGCCACGACCTTCGGCGTCGTTACCGGCGCGCTCGACGAGCGCTGGCAGCATCGCGAACACCGACGGCGGATAGCCTTTGGTCGCCGGCGGTTCGCCGATGGCCAGTGCGATTTCGCGCTGGGCCTGGGCATAGCGGGTGAGCGAGTCCATCAGCAGGAGCACGCGCAAGCCCTGGTCACGAAAATGTTCGGCCACGGCAGTGGCGACCTGCGCACCACGCAGGCGGCTGAGCGGCGGCGCATCGGCCGGCGCGGCGACGACGACCGCCCGACGGCGACCCTCCTCGCCCAGCGTGTGGTCGACGAATTCCTTTACTTCGCGACCGCGTTCGCCGATCAGGCCGACCACGACGACGTCCGCATCGGTAAAGCGGGTCATCATGCCCATCAGCGTGGACTTGCCTACACCGGAGCCGGCGAACAGGCCGATGCGCTGGCCGCGCCCGACCGTGAGCAGCGAATTGATCGCGCGCACACCGACGTCGAGCGGCGTGTCGATCGGCCGGCGCATCATCGGATTGATGGGATCACGACGCAGCGGCGCACGCTCGCGTGCCAGTAGCGGACCGAGACCGTCCAGCGGTGCGCCGTCCGGACCGATCACACGACCCAGCAAGGAGTCGCCCACCGGCACGCCGGAGACAGCTGCCACCGGCGTCACGCGTGCATTGGGCAGCACACCGTGCATCTCGCCCGTGGGCATCAGCAGCAGGCGGCCATCCGAGAAGCCCACCACTTCGGTTTCCAGCTGCCTGCCGTCGGCACCGGCGACCATGCAACGGGCGCCGACCGGCGCCTCACAGCCGACGGCTTCGAGCGTGAGCCCGACCACGCGGCGCAGCTTGCCTTCCGCCTGCAGCGGACGCACCCGCTCGGCGCTCGCGCGCTGGGCGGCGAGCGATTCGCGCCAGTGCGCGATGCGAGCGGCGGTGTGGTTCTCGGCGCTCACGAGGGATCGACCTGGCCTTCGAGCACGCTGTCGATCACGGCGGCCAGGCGCGTTCGTACACGCGCATCCAGGCGCGACTGTTCGCTCTCCAGGCGCACGTCGCCGCGCTCCAGCGCGGCGTCGTCGACGACCGTGCCTTCATGGTCGACACCGACGCGGTGCTCGCGAACGAGCGCGGCGTCGGCGGGATTGAGGTGAATCTTGAGGTGACGCGTTGCAGCGGGCAACGCATCGACAGCCTGGCGAACCATGTCGAGAATCTTTTCCGGCTGGGTGGCGATTTCATAGCCGAGGACGCGCTCGGCGATCACGGTCGCGAGGACGGCGAGGTCACCGGCAACATCATGGTCGAGTTCGGCAAAGGGACGTTCGACAGCGGCAAAAAGGGCCTCCAGTCGCGCCACCTGCTCGGCAAGCTCTCGCTTGGCCATGGCGCGGCCTTCATTGAGCCCTGCGTTGAAGCCTTCCTCGCGCGCCTGCCGCTCGATCGCTTCGATCTCAGCCACCGTGGGCCGAAACGGACCTTCGTCCTCGACTTCCGGGCGGGCGACATGCGGATCCGGCCCACCTACGATCGGCAGCTCCCAGCGTTCGAACTGGTCGACGCGTTCCCGGGCGAGGATCGAGGTAAGACTCATCAGACGAATTCTTCCCCGCCACCGGCGAGATTGATCTGGCCCGCGTCAGCGAGACGACGCGCCGTGGCCAGTACTTCCTTCTGTGCCGCATCCACCTCGGAGAGGCGAACGGGACCCTTGACCTCGAGATCGTCGCGCAGCATGTCCGCGGCGCGCTTGGACATGTTGGCGAAAATCTTCTCGCGGATGGCCGTCTCCGCACCCTTGAGGGCAGTGATGAGGCGTGCCGACGGCACTTCGCGCAGCAGCGTCTGCATGCTGCGATCGTCGAGCTCGGCGAGGTCGTCGAAGACGAACATGAGTTCTTCGATGCGCTCGCCCAGGCCCGTGTCGATGCCGCGAATGGATGCCATCAGCTCGGCCTCGCGCGCGGTTTCCATCGCGTTGAGGATGTCCGCCGCGGCCTTCAGGCCGCCGACGCTGGCCGACTTCAGTTTGTTGGAGTTACCGGAGAACTGGCGCTCCATGATTTCGTCGAGCTCGTTCAGGGCGTGCGGCTGCACGCCGTCCAGCGTGGCGATGCGCATGACCACGTCGCTGCGTGTACGCGCAGGCAGGTAACCGATGACTTCGGCGGCCTGGTCTGCCTCGAGGTGAGCCATCACCAGCGCAATGATCTGCGGATGCTCCTGCCCGATCATCTCGGCGATGGCGCGGCTCTCCATCCATTTCAGCGATTCCAGGCCCTTGCTGCTGCGGCCCAGGAGGATGCGGTCGATCAGGCCGCCGGCCTTGTTCTCGCCGAGCGCGTTGACCAGGATGCGGCGGATGTATTCCTCGGTGCCGACACCGATCGAGGTGTGCTGGCCGACGTCTTCCTGCAACTTGGTCAGGACGGTTTCGACCTGCTCCTTGGAAACATTCTTCAGCGCGGCCATGGCCGTGCCGACCGCCTGCACGTCGCGTGCGCCGAGGTGCTTGAGGATCGACGCGGCGTCCTCCTCACCCAGGGTGAGCAGCAGGATCGCCGCGCGCTGCGCGCCGGTCAGGGAATCTTTCGGTTCAAGCGCCATCGTCGGACACCCAGCTCTTCACGACCTGCGCAACCTGTTTGGGATTCTCGGCAGCCATGCGCTTGGCCAGACCGACCTTCTGTTCGTAAGCCAGCAGCGCGGGTGAACCCAGCTGCGGCGAGGTGCTCACACGGTCCGGGGTCATGTCGTCATCGTCGACCATCACCGACACCGTCGGCATCGGGCCAGCGAGCGCCACGTTCATGTTCATGGGCGCCGGCTTGAGCAGGCCCTTGAGGATGGGGCGCAGGACGAAGAAGCCGACCACCAGGGCGATCATCACGCCAAGGCCCTGCTTGATGAGATCGAGCATGCCCGGGCGTTCCCAGAACGGTGTCGATTGCGGTTCCTCGTCGGCGATCGCGCCGTGGAACGCTTCGTTGATGACGCTGACGCTGTCGCCACGCGCGGCGCTGAAGCCGACCGCGTTCTTGGTGAGTTCGGTCAGGCGGGCGATTTCTTCCGCCGTGAACGGCACGCTCTTGTTCTTGCCGTCCTTGTCCGGCACCTGCTTGTTGTCGACCACCACGGCGACCGAAAGCCGCGCGACCTTGCCGGCAGGATCGGTGACGTGGCTGACCGTGCGATCGAGTTCGAAGTTGCGCGTGGCGCTCTGCGTCTGCTGCGTCGGGGTCTGTGCCGTCTGGGTAGCGGCGTTCTGGCCCTGCCCCGGCTTGGCACCGGCGCCCGCAGCCGGATTGGCGGCGGTGGCGTTCGCGCCGGTGTTCGGCGGCTGGTTGCTCAGTGCACCCGGCACGCCACCGTTGTTGGCGGCGTCTGTACGCGTTTCGCTGTTGGTCTGCTCGCTGCGCAGCGCGGGATTGTCGTGGTTGAACGTTTCGCTGGCCTTCTCGGTCTGCGAGAAATCGAGGTCGGCGAAGACCTGGGCGCGCACCTTGCCGGCGCCGACCAGCGGCGTGAGCAGGTCTTCGACGCGCTGCGTATAGGTGGCTTCGATGCGATTGGACAGGCGCAACCGGCTGTCGCCGATAGCCGAGGCGCTGTCCGGGTCGCTTACCGTGAGCAGGTTGCCGCCCTGGTCGATCACCGAGACCTGGCGCGTATCGAGATCCGGCACGCTGGCGGCCACCAGATGCACGATGGCGGCCACCTGGCCCTGGTCGAGCTGACGGCCCGGATAGAGCGAAACGACGACCGAGGCGCTGGCCGGCTTGTTGTCGCGAACGAAGGCGGAAGGCTTGGGCAGGGCAAGATGCACGCGCGCCGCGCGGATGGACTGCAGGCCGGCGATGGTGCTTGAGAGGTCGCTCTCGAGCATGGACTGGTAGCGCGAGCGTTCGGCCATGTCGCTCATGCCAAACGGAGAATCCGCCTGCGGCACGGCGCTCGCGCCGCTGCCCTGCGGCAAGCCCTGACCGGCAAGCTTGAGGCGGACGCCGGCCGCGTCGGCGGCAGGCACGAAGATGGAGCTGCCGTCGTTGCTGAGCGTGTACGGAATGTTACTCGTCTGCAGCGCCTGGGTCACGGCGGCGGCGTCTTTCTGTTCAAGGCCACCGTAGAGCAGGCCGTAGTTCGGCGCACGCGACCACATCACCGCGGCGATGCCGATGGCGACCGCGCCTGCGATACCCGCGAGCATGAAGAGCTGCCGCGCCGCCGGCGTCTGTGCCAGCGACTTCAGCGAGTCCATGCGCTTGCCGTCGTTTTTGTCCGTGGTGGCTACGCCGTTATCTGCCATGGTTCGACTTCAGTCCTTTCCGGAGACGCATGCCGCTTTAGACCGACATGTTCATGATTTCTTTGTAGGCATCGACCATCTTGTTGCGCACTTCATTCATCGCGCGGAACGAGAGGTCGGCTTTTTGACCCTGGATCATGACCTGCGCCAGATCGATGCCCGGATCGCCGCGTTCAAAACCTGCCGCCATCTGTTCGGCTTTATCCTGGCTCTTGGACACGCCGTCGATGGATTGCTTGAGCAGGTCACCGAACGAGCTCTTCCCGGCGCCTGCCGCCTCGCCCACGCCACGAATGGCGGGCATCTCGCTCTGCGCGGTGATGCGGCGCATCTGGAGCAGGAGGCTGTTGACATCGATGGTGGTCATGACGGTTTTCCAACGCGTTATCGGCTTACTGGCACTCGATGCACGAGCTATGCCAACCGAACGCGATCCACGCAGCGGGCGGTCAGCCCACCTGCGCGGTCTCGGACAAACCGTACTTGCGCAGCTTCTCGACCAGCGTGGTCCGCTGTACGCGAAGCAGCTTGGCCGCATGGGCGACTACGCCGTTGGCCGAATTCAGCGCCTGGCGGATCAGACCGATCTCGATACCGGCCAGGTGATCCTTGAGATCCAGGCCGCCCAGCGGAAGCACCGCGGGGTCGCCCTCACCGAAGGCGAACGTTTCGGTCACCGGCTCGGGCTCGGCTTCCATCATGGCGATCAGGGCGGCACCAGAGACTTCTTCCACGGGCGCTGCGCCGCGGTATTTTTCCGGCAGGTCCGCGGCGCGTACATCGCCGTGCGGCATGAGGATGGCCATGCGCTCGACCAGGTTCGACAGTTCGCGCACGTTGCCCGGCCAGGGGTGCTGGCACAGCGCGTTCATCGCGCTGGGCGAGAAGCGCACGGACGACAGGCCACGCTGGACCAGGCGCTGGTTGAACTCGGAGATCAACGCCGGGAGATCTTCCAGGCGCTGGCTCAGCGACGGCATCTCGAGGGGGAACACACTCAGACGGTAGAAGAGGTCCTCGCGGAACCCGCCGCGCTCGATCGCGGTTTCGAGGTCGCGATGCGTAGCAGCGATGATGCGCACGTCGCAGCGCTGCGCACGGTTACCGCCGACGCGCTCGAAAACGCGCTCCTGCAGCACACGGAGCAGCTTCACCTGCATCGGCAGGCTCATGTCGCCAATTTCGTCGAGGAACAGCGTGCCGCCCTCGGCCATCTCGAAACGGCCCTTGCGGGTGCTGATGGCGCCGGTGAAGGCACCCTTCTCGTGGCCGAACAGCTCGCTTTCGAGCAACTCGGCGGGAATGGCGCCGCAATTGATCGCGACGAACGGTTTGTCGCGGCGCGGCGAGCAGTCGTGAATGGTGCGCGCGACCAGTTCCTTGCCACTGCCGGACTCACCGAGCACGAGCACGCTGGAATCGAACGGGGCCACCTGGCGGATCAGCGCGTTGACGCGCTGCATCGGACCGGACTGGCCGACGAAGCGGCGGCTGGCCGGGGTCGGCTCGACGCGCGAATGCAGGGCACGCAGGGCTTCGGAGAGGCGCTCGTAGCGCAAGGGCACGTCGATCAGTTCGACGTTCTGGCTGCGCGCATCGTCGCCGACGATCAGCGAGGTGGCCAGCGGGGAATCGGCGGCTACCAGCAGCGGCAGGTTGCGCGCATGGCGACCGAGGCCGGCCAGGTAGCCTTCCAGCTCGCTCTCGTCTTCCACCGTGCCGACAAAGGCACCGCGCCAGCTCTCGCTCGCATCCAGGGTCGACGTGCGGTTCGCCAGCACCGGCCGGTAGCCGAGGAAGGCGAGCGCCGAGACGATGTTCTCTGCGCGGGTGGCGTCGGACTCGATGACGAGAAAGTTGGAAGACTTCACCTGAAATACCTCACGTTTGCGTGTGATCGAAGTGCCAGGGCGGGATTCGCGGTGGAATCCCGTCGGCTTCGTTGCAAGGTATCAATCAAGGAGCGTGCCAACGTCGGAATTCCGGCGCGACGCGGCAAGAACTCACGCTCTGTAGCGGGCTCGGTCTAGGTGAAGAAAACCTTTTCGGCAGGTCGCGGCGGCGTGAAGAAGCCCGGTGACGTCAAGGCTGACGACACGCGTCCAGAATGTGACGCAGGACGCCACGCGACGTTCAGACGTCACGTGACGTAAAATGTCACTTCACCCTTCCGAGGGTTCTTGCGGGCGGGAATGCGCCCTCGCCTCGGCCACCTGGCGCCGGTGCTGGCGAAAAACCAGTCGCTCGATGCCGTCACGGACCGGTTCGGTGAGCCCCTCGAAACCGAGAAACCCCTTGCCATCGGTGGGACCGGCAAGGCGGCTGCACGGCAATTCGAGGGGCAGCGCCCGGCAGGCATCGAAGTGGATCTTCAGCAGTGCCGTCTGGCCAACCGGCGGCAGGCCATCCCAGGGCAGGACCGCCCCGGACGCGTTGAAGCGAAGTGCGATGCGAGGCGGCAGGCCCGACTGCGGCAGGAGCAGCCGGTTGACGATCTCCATGAGCACGTTGAGCTTGGCGTCGAGCCGGGCCACCTCCTGGGTGAGCGGGCTGTCGTCTTCGCTGGTATCGCTACGCCGGTCCATCAGGGCGGAGACCGCGACCAGGACGCTGGCGTTCCGGTCGTTGATCAGGGCGAGGAGTGCGGCATCGGGGCGTGGACCCGCCTCACACGTGGCGTGGAAGCGGGCGTCCCAGGCGACGCGTTCGGAAAATTCCAGCCAGCCTTCGTCACTCATGCGTGGCGCCCCTGCCAAAGGATAGGTCGATCAGAACGAACTATACGCGGCGACGGCCCGACGAACGCGCCGGGAGGCATCCCATGCCGCGGCGGTCTCGTCGCGGGCGGCGGATACCAGGTCCTTGATCAGCCCGTCGGTGAGCATGATCGCCTTGAGCGATTCGATCGATTCCGGGGTGTCGCGCATGCTGCCGCTACGCAGGACCGGCTCGCGCTCGGCTTCCAGCGCGGTCAGTTCGTCCCACTGCCCTTCGCTCGCAGCCGCATGCATCGACTCGGTAAGGGCGAGTACGCGGTCGAGGTCGCACCAGACGGTGTCGTTCACGCGCCGGTCCCGGCCACCTGGCGCGCTTCGACCGGAATGGCCACCCAGCTTTCGCGGATCTGGCCCAGCAGGGCGCTGACTTCGTCCAGCGCGCTGATGTCGTTATGCACGTTGGCGTGGAGCAGCCGACGGCTCATGTAGTCGTAGAGGCTGTCCAGCTGGCCGATGAGCGGAGTCTCCACGTTGTGGTTCAGGCCGCCCTGCAAGGCGCCGACGATTTCGATGGACTTGGAGATTGCCTCGCCCTTGCCGGCAACGTTGCCATTGACCGTGCAGCCGCGTGCGAAGCGGATGCGCTCGAGCGCACCGTCCATGAGCATGGTGACCAGACCGTGCGGATCGGCGGTTTCGACGCCGCCGTGGGTACGGACCTGCTGGTAGGCGCCTGCGCCCTGGGAATATCCGAGTGCCATGTGTGAGTCCTGGGGTTTCCGATCAGCTCTTCGAGGCGGTCAGCGAGTCGAACTGCTGCTGGAGGAAGCTGCTCGTGCTGCTCAGCTTGGTCATCATCGTGTCGAGCGCGGTGTATTGCGTGGTCAGCCGCGTGGTGTAGTCCTGGATGGTGACCTCATAGTCACTCTGCTGCTGCGCGATGTCCTTCGCTTTCTGGTTCAGGTTGGCGGTGCGCTGCGTCAGGATGCCGCTGGACGAGGTCCAGCTGGTGATCATGGCGTCCAGCTTCGGTGCGATGCCGTTGGCGCTACTGAGCAGGTTCTGCGTTTCCTTCGGATTGCTGGCGAGGGCCGCGGTGAGCTTGGTTGAGTCGAACTTGAGGGTGCCGTCCACCTGGAAGGAGACGCCGAGGTTGCTGAGCGAGGTCGGACCCGAGCTGTTGCCGGAGAACTGCGATCCCAGCAGGCTGCTCACCTGGCTTTTGAGCGAGGTGACCGTGGCGTCGCCGATCAGCGCGCCGACCTGATTGTTGGTCGAGTCGTACTTGGTCAGCGTCTGGTATGTCGAGACGAACGAGTTGTACGAAGTCACCAGGCTCTGCAGCGCGGTGCTTACTGCCGTCGGGTCGTTCGCGATAGTGAGCGAGCTGGAGCCGATCTTCGAAAGACTGAGGGTCACGCCGTCGATGGCGCCCGCGACCGAATTGGTCGTACTGGTCGCCGGGGTGCCGTCGATCGTGAAGGTCGCGTCCTGCGCCTTGGTCGTCGCCGTGTCCGTGGTCGGATCGAAATTCAGCTTCGACAGGTTGCCGTCACCGCCACTGGTCGTGACCGTGAAAGCGTTGGCGGCGCCGGTGGACGTGGAGGTCAGGACCAGATGCGCCCCATCGGTACCGGTAATGATGCTGGCCGTGACGCCGGGGTTGTCCGAGGACTTGTTGATCGCATCGCGAATGTTCTGCAGCGAATTCGAACCCGAAGCGACGTTCAGGCTCATCGACTTGTCGCCGATCGAGATGGTCAGCGTGCCGGTGCCGGCAGCGGACGTGGCGTCGGTGAAGCCCGAGGATGTGGTCTTCTGCACGGAAGCCAGCTGGCCGACAACGATGTTGTAGGTATTGGGCTGGGCGTCGGCATCGGCGGTTGCGCCGATGATGGTGGAGTCGCCGATCGAGGTCTTCTGCGTGGTGAACGCGGAACCGTCGGTAAGCGCCTTGATCGCGGCCTGCAAGCTCGTCAGTGACGAGGTGAAGTTGCCGATCGCGGAAACCTGGGTGGTATTGGCAGTGGCCTGGTCGGCCAGGGCCTTGTCCGTCGCAGCGCGTTTGTTCGCAACGAGGTTGCTGACAATGGACGCGACGTCGATGGAGCTGGAACCGAGTGTGATGGGACTGGTGGCCATGAAGCTCTCCTGGGGGACGCCTCACTGCCCTGGGCGCCAATTTGTCGACGGCTGGCCCCCTCGCGAGGACCAGCCGCAGACAACTAAGCAATTACCCTGCCAAGCCTATTACTGGAGCAGCTTGGTGACGATCTGCTGGCTCTGGTTGGCCTGGGCGAGGACCGAGACACCGGCCTGCTGCAGGATCTGAGCCGAGGACATGTTCGCCGTTTCCTGGGCGAAGTCGGCGTCGGTGATAGCCGACTTCGACGAGGTCAGGTTCTGCGAGATGTTCTGCAGGTTGGAGATGGTCGACTCGAAGCGGTTCTGCACCGCGCCGAGGGTGGAGCGCAGGCTGGAGACCGACTGCAGGGCGGCATCGATACGGTTGATCGTATCGTTCGCGCCGTCCACCGTGGACACGCTGGCGTCGGCGAGCGTGCTGGTGGCCGAAACCGCCGTGGTGCCGGTGGCAAAGCCAAGCGTCGCGGCGGCGCCGGTCGCGGTGATCGTGATGTCCTGGGCGGAGGAGAGCTTCAGGCTGCCATCGGTCGCGCTGACATAGGCCGTGATGCCTTCGCTGGACTTGCTGTTGATTGCGTCGGCCAGGTCCTGGGTGGACTTGAACGTGCCCGAGATGTTGAAGGCCGTACCGCTGCCAACCTGGATCGACAGGGCGCCCGAGGCGATCGTGACCGGAGTGGTAGCGGTGCCGGCGGGAGCGGCGACAGCCGTTGCAACACCCGTGGACGTCGCGGTACCGGTGGTAGCTGCAATCGAACCAGCCAAGCCGAGGCCGGCGGCGCTGGAACCGCCCACGACAATGGCGGCACCCGTGGTATTGGTCAGCTTGACTTCGCCGCCGACGACCGTTGCGAGACCGGTCGACACAGTGTTGATGGCGGCAGCAAGGCCGGCGGCATCGGTGAAGTTACCGGTGACGTCCGTGCCGCCGATCGTCAGCTGACCAGCGCCGAGGGTAAGGCCGGCAGCTGCGGTCGGGAAGGTGGCGGCGACCGACGTGGTGGCCAGCTGGCCGACCTGGTTGGCCTTCATGCCGGTGTTCAGGCCGACGTTGATGACTTCACCGACGTTCGCGCCAACCTGGAAGCTGAGGTTCTGGGCGGAGCCGTCCAGGACCTTCATGCCGTTGAAGTTGGTCTGCGTGGCGATACGGGTGACTTCCGCCAGACGCTGCTGGACTTCGGCGTCGAGCGCGGCGCGGTCAGACGGCGAGTTCGAGGCGTTGGTCGACTGAACGGCCAGCTCGCGGATGCGCTGCATATTGTTCGTGACTTCGTCGAGGGCCGACTCGGTCGTCTGCGACAGCGAGATGCCGTCGTTGGCGTTCTGCACGGCGCGGTTGAGGCCGTTGATCTGCGTGGTCATGCGGGTCGAAATGGCGAGGCCGGCGGCGTCGTCCTTCGCGCTGTTGATGCGGTTACCCGACGACAGACGCTCGATAGCCGAGGCCAGCTTCGTCTGCGAAGTGCCCAGGTTACGCTGAGCGTTCAGCGACATGATGTTGGTGTTGATGGTCAGAGCCATGGGAATAATCCTTTGTAAGCGGAACCGAAATGCCGGAGGTTGTGCGGCGTAGTCCGGCGGGGTTCCGTAATGGAAGCCTTCCGCCTCAGAGAGGTTTACGGCACGCCGGGAAGAAACTTGAGAACTTTTTCTGCCTGTCAACAACTTTCTTGATCAGGGTCCGGAAGAAATGTGCCCCAGGCTCTGTCGGGTTCCTTATCGGCACATCAAGCCCGAGGTTTAGCCCTATTTTCGGTGGGAGCCGATTCATCGGCGAATGGCAAATAAACCCGCGGCGCAGCCGCGACCTTCAGGTTGCTGGCCTCAGTCCCCACCGAAGCAAGAGCTCGCCGATGAATCGGCTCCTACACCACTCATAAAAAAAAGGCGACCTTGGGCCGCCTCTCTTGTCCGGACGAATCGCCGCTGAAGCGGCTCCCACAGCTGAAGCGGCTCCTACATCTGAAGCGGCTCCGACATCGCTTGTCGTTACTTCAGGTAATTGAACAGCGAGAGATTCTGCATCTTTACGTAGGACTGCTGTGCGGCATCGAGCGCCGCTTGTTGCTGCGAGAACTTGCTCGCCGCACTGGCAACGTCAAGCTCGGTCAGGTCCGACAACGTGCTCGCATACTGCAGCGAGGAATCGGCGCTGATCTGCGTCTGCTGGTCGAGAATATTCATGCGCGCACCGATCTTGGTGCGCGTATCGACGAAGCTCGTCTGCGCCTGGTCGAGGTTCTGCAGCTGCGCATTGAGCTTGTTGTTCATGCCTGCGCCGCCGCCGGGCGTTTCGAACGCCGTGATGATGCCGGCCACCGTCGAGAACACATCCTGCGACGAGGACGGCGCCACAGCGAACGAGTCACCCGTCGCCGGCGTGCCCGTGATATTGAGCTGGGCGCCCTTGAAGTTGATCGCGCCGCTGTCGCCCGAATACGTGCCTGTCGAGAGGGCCGGACCGGTGGGGTTCGTCGCGTCATGTATTTCGTAGGTGGTGGGCGAGGTGAAGTTCACCGTGTAGCTACCGCCATCCCACTGCGACGCATCCGTCACCGAGGTCGCACCGACCACGGCCGTACCCGTATTGGTCGCTGCCGCTGAGGTGACGAAGGTACCGTTGCCACCACGGATCGACATGAAGACATCCGAGCCGCTGTCACCGGTCGCCACCTGCAGGCCGGCCGCAGCCGCCACCATGCGCTGGTTCTGGTCACCGCTGTAGCTGACACTGAGGTCGGAGATACTGAACGGCTGGGTGGAGGTACGGCTGCCGGCGAAGAGGTACTCGCCCTGCCCGTCCTTCGTATTGCCCAGGGCTACGAGCTGGCCGAGCGTCTGCCGCAACTCGGTGGCGATCGACTGCCGCGACTCATCGGTCTGCGTACCGTTCATGCCTTCCAGCGTGAGCGTACGAATGCGATCGAGGATGTCACTGGCGGAGGAAATCGTGCTCTCCTCGGCGGAAAGCTTGGTGTTCGCTGACTGGATATTGCGCGTGTACTGGTCGTTCTGGGCGCTGGCCGAGCTGACGTCGACCGCACGAGCGGCGGCGGCAGGATTGTCCGCGGGAGTCTGGATGGCCTTGCCATTGCCGAGCGCGAGCTGGGTCTGCGACAGGTCGTACTGGCGATCCAGCATCGTGTTGACGGATTGCTGCGCGCTCCAGGATGTCGAAATACGCATGATCAGCCCTGCACTGCGGTAAGAAGGGAATTGAAGATTGTGTTGGCGGTATTGATCACCTGCGCCGCGGCCGCATACGACTGCTGGAAGCGCAGGAGATTCGCCGCTTCTTCGTCCATGTTCACGCCCGACAGGCTCTGCTGTGACGCCGTCGCCTGGTCGAGGATGCTCTGCTGTGCCGTCAAAGCGGTGTTGGCCTGCGCACCGGCCGTACCCACCTGGGCGATCAGCTGGCTATAGGCCTTGCCCACCGTCGTGACGCCATTGTCGAGCACACCCTTGGTGGCGACGTTCGCCATGGCGAGCGCGTTGCCGTTGTCACCGCTGGCCGAACCCGCCGGTTTTACCGAGAACGTATCGTTAGCGGCAGGAGAGCCCGTCAGCTTTAGCGTCCAGCCCGGACCCGTGATGGTGTCGCCGTCCGCATAGGTCTGCGGAGCGCCGCCATTGATCGAATAGCTGGTCGGCGAGGTGAAGACGATGTTGGCCGGTGTATTGAACGCAGGATTGGTGACGTCGGTAACGGTGAGGTTGCCGAGCACGCCCTTGCCGGTGTTGCTCGCGCCCCTGGTCGCCGCAAGCGGGCCGGAGGCGGCGATCTTGTTGGTATCGGACACGGCGACGGACATCGTCGACGCCGCGTTACGCGTCGGCTGGATCTGGAAGCTGTCCCCCGCCGCTGCACCCGCGCCGACGACCACGCTCAGCCCACCGATGACGAACGGACTCGCCGCGGTGCCGGCGCCGGTCATCGGGACGCTGACACCGGCGGTCGTCGTCGCGGACCAGTTGGTGCCATCGAAACGCATGATGTAGTCGGAAGCGTCGAGCTTGGAGACGTCGGCGACGGTGGCCGTTACCGAGCCCGTTCCTGTGTTCGTCGTACTGTTGAACACGGCGGGATCGGAAATGCTGAAGAAGTCGCCGCCGGCATCTCCGTTCAGATCGATACCCTGCGCACTCTGCTTGTTGAAGGCGTCGGTCATCGCGATGGCCGCGCGCCCGAGCTGGTTGCGCGCCGGATCCAGCACGTTCGTGCGGAAATCGAAGGTCGCACCGAGCGAGCCGGAGCCCAGCTGGTTGCTGATCACCGAGCCGCCGGGGCCGACCACTTCCAGGCGCGAGGCGTCGTACTGGTTGTTTGCCGTGCTCAAGGTGGTGGCATTGGTACCGCTGACCAGCGGCTGGCCATTGCCCACCGAAACCGTATACATGTGGTCGGTGTTCTGGGTGACGTTCACCCCGACGATCTGCGACAGCTGCGCCACCGCCTGGTCACGCGCGTCCAGCAGATCGTTCGGTACCGCACCCCCGGCATAGCCTTTCCCGATCTGGCTGTTCAGGTCAGCGATGCTCTTGGCCAGCGAATTGATGCTGTCCACGGCGGCGCTGATCTGCTGGTTGGTCTGCTGGTCGAGCTGCTGGAACTGCGAGGACAGCGACTTGAACGTGGCGACCAGCGTGTTCGCCTTGCCGATCATGGCCTGCCGGCTGGCGGTATCGATCGGCGCGTTGGCTACATCGCTCACCGAACCGAAGAAGCCATCGAGAGCGGTCTGCAGGTTCGCCGAGCCACTCACGGCGTTGTTCACCGAGGCGGTGAGATTGGCGTACTGCAACGCGCGGCTCTGCCCGGAGTTAGCCGACCATACCGACTGGGTCAGGAACTGGCTGTACGCCCGCTGCACGCTGATCGCGTCGGCGCCCTGGCCAACGTAATAGCCGCCGCTGAACTGGGGCGCACGTGCATTGAATGTCGTCGTCTGCCGCGTATAGCCCGCGGTGTTGACGTTGCTGATGTTGTGACCAACGGTGGCCAGGCCCACTTGTGAGGCAAGTAGTCCGGATACACCGGTGGAGAGCAGATCGGCCATCGTCTATTCCTTCGTTTAACTCTTCATGGGCCCGTGCTTACAGATCGCCGGCGACTTGCTTCAGCGCTGCGAGCGCTTGCTTCATCACTGGCCCGTTGGCGATATCGGTGAGCTTCTGTGCATAGCTGGGATCGGTGGCATAACCACCACTGGTCAGTGCATGAGCGAAACCGGCGATATCGTCGCCACGACCGACAGCGTTCGCGTAGCGCGGACTGCTGGCGACCATGTTTGCGTAATCCTTGAACGAGTCCGACGGCGAATCGTAAGCGCGGAAACTGTCCTTCCTGCGCACGGCAACGCCATTCTCGTACTCCAGCGTGGGAACGTTGACGCGCTTTCCGTCCCAGCTTCCGCCGGCCTTGATCCCGAACATGTTGTTACTTGCTGTCGTGCCCTGTGCCGGCATGTGCTTGCCCCAGCCCGTTTCAAGAGCCGCCTGGGCGAGCAAGGCACGCACGGAGACGCCGAGCTTCTTCGCCGCCTCGATCGCATGCGGTGCGAGCTTCTGCACGAAATCTTCCGGACTGGCGATGGACAGCTTACCCACGGCGTTGACCACGGCGTTCGCACCGTCGCCCACCGCCTGCCCGGCCTTGCCGAGCATGCGCTCGAGCGAATCCATCAAGCCGCTGTCCTGGTCGGACTTGGACGACACGGCATCAGCCGTGCTGGCGTCGCCGGTGACACCGGCAAACAGACCGTTGTCCGCCGACGTACTCAGCGTGGACGGCGTACCGCCGAGCTGGCGCATCAGCATGTCGGCAATACCGATGCCCTTGCCCTGCGACAGCGTGACCGAAAGTTGGTGATCGAACATATCGCGGTAAGAGTTGGCCGCCTGCGAACCCATCATGTCGTCGCCCATCGCCGAACTGGCGTCACGCATGGACTTCAGCATCATCTGGGTAAAGATCGATTCGAACTGCTTGGCGACGGTCGGCAGGGCCGACTTCGAGTTCTGCTGCGCGGCCGCACGCAGGCCGGCAAACCCGGACATGTCCGAGTAAGTGCCAAGCTTCTGTGCGTCGACCGTACTCGCCATGTCAGATCACCACCAGCTCGGCATGCAGTGCACCGGATTCCTTCAGCGCCTGCAGGATCGAGATGAGATCGCTGGGCGAGGCGCCGACCTGGTTCACCGCGCGCACGATGGCGTCGAGGCTGGTCCCCGGACCGAACTTGAACATGTGGCCACCGTCTTCGCTGACCGCCACCTGGCTGCTCGGCACCACGGCAGTCTGGCCGCGCGAGAACGCGTTCGGCTGACTGACCTGCGGCTGCTCGCTGATGGTGACCTGGATCGAACCGTGTGCCACGGCGGCCGCGCCGACCTTGACGTCGGAGCCGATGACCACCGTGCCGGTACGCGAATTGACGATGATCCGCGCCGGCGCATCGCCCGGGGTGACTTCCAGGGCCTGGATGGTCGACAGCCAGGAAACACGCTGCGACGGATCCATCGGCGCACGTACGGCGACCGACCCGGAATCCATGGCGTTGGCCGTACCCGAACCAAAGTTACGGTTGACCGCCTCGGCAATACGCGCGGCCGTGGTGAAGTCGGCGGTATTGAGGTTGAGCATGAGGTCGCCGCCCTTGTCGAAGGACGATGCCACGCTGCGCTCGATGCTGGCGCCGCCGGGAATGCGACCGCTGGCGGAAATATTGACCTGCACGCTGGAGCCGCTCTTGCCCTGCGCGCTCACGCCACCGACCACGACGCTGCCCTGCGCGATCGCATAGATATTGCCGTCGGCACCTTTGAGGGGGGACATGAGCAGCTCGCCACCGCGGATGCTCTTCGCATTGCCGATCGAAGCAACCGTGACGTCGATGCGCTGGCCGGGCTTGGCGAACGGCGGCAGCTCGGCGGTAATCGTCACGGCGGCGGCATTCTTGAGCTGCGGACGTACGTTGGCCGGTACCGTCACGCCGAACTGCTGGAGCATGTTCTCCAGGCTCTGCGTGGTAAAGGGAGCCTGGCTGGTCTGGTCGCCGCTGCCGTCGAGGCCGACGACCAGGCCGTAGCCGATCAACTGGTTGCTGCGCACGCCGCCGACCTGGACGAGATCGCGAATGCGGTCGGCCTGCGCCGGAACGATGGCGCCGAGAGCCAGCACGGCCGCTGCCGTGCGGACGATGCCGCGAAAGCGGAGTGCGAAGGTCTTCATCAGAACGGCATCCACTTCGAGTCGAAGAAGCGCGACAGCCAGCCGCGCGTGTTCGAATCGGCCAGGGTGCCCTTGCCGACGTATTCGATGCGCGCATCCGCCACTCGGCTCGACGGCACGATGTTGTCGTTGCCGATGTCCTGCGCACGGACGATGCCGGAGATGCGCACCAGCTCTTCGCCCTGGTTGATGGTGAGCCACTTCTCGCCACGTACGATGAGCGCGCCGTTCGACAGGCGCTGCGCCACGGTTACCGTGATCTGGCCGGTCAGCGCGTTGCTCTGGCTCGAGGAGCCGTCGCCGGCGAATGAGTTGTCGCTTTCCAGCGTACTGTTCGCCGTGTTGCCACCGATCTTCAGCCCGTGACCGAGGATCGTGGGAGCGGTGATGTTGTTGCCGTTCTTCTTGCTGGTCGCCGTCGTCGCCTTCTTGCTGGCCTGCGTGCTTTCCACCAGCGAGATGGTGAGGATGTCGCCGACGCGATGCGCACGCGGATCGGAGAAGAGTTCCAGCGAGGTCTGGTCGGCGTAGATCGAGCCGGTCGCCTGCGGCGCGGCCGTCTGTTCGGGCGGCAGCGTGGCGGTGTACATCGGCTTCGGCGTCGGCGGTACGATCGCGCAGCCGGTGAGGGCGGCGAACGTCAGCGCAGCGAGCAGGATGCGGGCGAAGTGACGATTCATGACGTGTCTCAGGTCTTGTTGGAGATGAACTGAAGCATCTGATCGGCCGTCGAGATCGCCTTCGAGTTCATCTCGTAGGCGCGCTGGGTCTCGATCATGTTCACCATTTCCTCGACGACGTTCACGTTCGACGCTTCGAGGGCATTCTGGTCGAGGGTGCCGAGGCCGTTGAGACCGGCGGTGCCCGTCTGCGGAGCGCCGCTGGAAGCGGTCTCCAGGTAAAGGTTGTCGCCGCGCGGCTGCAGGCCGGCGGGATTGACGAAGTCGGCGAGCTGGATCGTGCCGATCTGCTGCGAGGCCGCGTTGGCGGCGGTGGTGACACTCACGGTGCCGTCCTTGCCGATCGTCACCGTGCTGGCATTGGCCGGGATGGTGATGGATGGCTCGAGCGGGTAACCGTCGTTGGTGGTGATCTGGCCGTCCTGGTCGCGCTTGAGCGAACCGTCACGCGAATAGCCGACGGTGCCATCCGGCAGGGTCACCTGCAGGAAGCCGCGGCCGTCGATGCGTACATCGAGCGGGTTGTCGGTCTGCTGCGAGCCGCCCTGGTCGAACATTTTCTGCGTGCCGACCACGCGCACGCCGGTACCCATCATGAAGCCGGTGGGTGACTGGGTCTGCTCCGTCGTCTGTGCACCGGCCTGGCCGCGGTTCTGATACGTCAGATCCTCGAACTCGGCGCGGGCGCGCTTGAAGCCCGTGGTGTTCGTATTGGCCAGGTTGTTGGAGACGACGTCCATGCGCGTCTGCTGCGCATCGAGGCCGGTCTTGGCGATCCAGAGGGACGAGAACATCGTTGACTCCTGCGCTTGGGCGCTTTACATGCCGGCGACGGAATTGCGTCGCGTGGCGGTGGTTAACCCACCTGTAGCAATTTCGATGCCGACTGGGCGTTGTCGTCGGCGGTCTTGATGGAACGGACCTGCATTTCGAATTCGCGTGACAGCGAAATCATCTTCACCAGCACGTCGGAAGGGTTGACGTTGCTCGATTCGATCGTGCCGGAAACCACCCGGACATCGGCGTCCGCCTGGGGCGTGCTGCCGTCTTTCATGTGCATGAGGCTGTCGCTGCCATAGGTCAGCTGGTCGTTACCGGGGTTCACCAGCTTGATGCGATCGGTCGTGGCGATCGTGGACGGCGATTCGCCAAGTGGAACGACGGAGATCGTGCCGTCGGTGCCGATCTTCACGCTGGACGCCTGCGGAATGGTGATCGGGCCGCCGCCACCCATGACGGCATTGCCACGCGCGTCCGTCAACAAACCGTCAGCGTCGATGCGCAGGTTGCCGGCACGGGTGTACCCCTCGTTACCGTCGGCACCCTGCACTGCAATCCAGCCGTCACCCTGCACCGAGATATCAAGATCGTTGCCGGTCTGCATCTGCGCGCCGGGGGTCGTATCCCAACCCGTGCCCTGGGCTACGCCGTTGATACGCGTCTGCATGCCGTCGCCCTGGACCGGCAGGCTCTGGAACGCCGACAACTCCGACTTGAAGCCGGTGGTGTTGGCGTTGGCCAGATTGTGTGCCACTTCGTCCTGCGCGCGCATGATCTGCGTGGCGCCGGTCATCGCGACATATACGGAGCGGTCCATGGCGGAATCCCTGTTCGACGGCGAAGGTGTGCCGGCGCGGCCCGGAGGCCGCGCCGGCGGTCACGCTTAGTTGCGGATGTTGATGATGGTCTGGGTCAGCGTGTTATCGGTCGAGATGACCTGGGCGTTGGCCTGGTAGTTGCGCTGCGCCTTGATCATGTTGACCAGCTGCGCCGTCAGGTCGGCCGTGTTCGATGCCTCGAGCGAGCCGGACTGCACGCTGCCGACATCGCCGGAGTTCGCCACGCCCTGGACCGCCTGGCCCGAGTCCGAGGACGCCGCCCAGTTGGTGTCGTTGAGCTGGCGCAGGCCCTGGTTGTTGGCGAAGGTGGCGATGGCCAGCTGGCCGAGCGGCACGCTTACGTTGTTGGAATACTTCGCCGAGACCGTACCGTCCTTGGCCACGTCGATGTTGGAGAACGTGCCGGCGGCGTAGCCGTCGTTCGAGACCGCCGTGGTCGACGACGAGTCGCCAAACTGGGTGACCTTGCTCATGTCGACGGTGAGATTGATCGGCGCGGCACCGGGGTTCGGCGAAACGGCACCGTAGTTGAGCTTGCCGCCGGCCGGGGTGACGATCGCACCGCCCGCACTGAAGGTCATCTGCTGGGCCGTACCGATTTCGGTACCGTCGACAGTCATGTGGGTATTCCACGTGTTCGGATTGGTCGCATCCTTCACGTAGTACATGTTGACCGTATGCGAAGCGCCGAGGGAATCGAAGGCCTGGAAAGTCGACAGGGTGTTGTAGGTCTTGTCGTCGGTCGGATCGAACGCGCCACCGGTCGGCGCCGTGGCGCTCGCCGCCAGGTTCGCGGTCAGGCCGATCGCCGCCGACGCCTTGGCCGGGCTGGAACCGGTGGTCAGCTTCAGGTCGGCCAGGCTGCTGATGTCGAAACCGCCATTGGCGGTCGGTGGGTAGACCTGCACGTTCTGGCCCGTCGCGTTGACGACGTTGCCGTTCTCATCGGGGTGAAAGTTGCCGGCGCGGCTATAGGAGTAGCCCGAGCCGTCACGCAGGGTGAAGAAGCCCGCACCGCTGATGGCGAAGTCGTAGGAGTTGCCGGTCTGGGTCGCGGCACCGTCGCTGAACTGCTGCGAGATGTTGGTCAGACGCACGCCGCTGCCGGCGACCTGGGCGGAAAGATTGTTCCCTGCCGCCGAGTAGACCTGCGAGAACTCGGCACGCGAGCCCTTGAAGCCGACAGTGTTGACGTTGGCGATGTTGTTCGCGGTGACTTCCAGGTCGGAAGACGCCGCATTGATGCCGCTTAGGGCGATGTCGAATGGCATGGTGGAGGTTCCTTGCTGGAGTTACAGGATTTGCGCGATCTGGCTGAGCAGGGCGCCGCCGAAGCCGGCCACCTGCACGTAGGTTCCATCGGTACCCGAAGCACCGACGCCTTCCACCTTTCCGCGAACGAAGGTATCGATCGCCGTGCCGCCGGAAGTTGCGGACATCTGGTAAACGCCGTCGGGCAGCTGCGTGCCGTCATCGGACTTGCCATCCCAGTCGAACTTGGCGAGGCCGGCGTCCGGCTGGCCAAGGTCGATCGTGCGGACGACGTTGCCCGCGGTGTCCTTGATCTGCACGTTGACGTAGGTACCGGAGGTGCCCACGTTCACCGCACCGCTGAGTGCGGAATCCTCGAGCTTGCCTGCGGTCGAGGGCACCAGCACTTCCTGGCCCACGAGCGCCGCGGCGCGCACGAACTGGTCACCGGTGAGGCCGGAGGCCAGCGTATCGAAGGAGCTCTGCAATTCCTGCGTGGCCGCTACCTGTGAGAACTGCGCCATCTGGGCCACCATCTGGGTGGAGTCCATCGGCTTGGTCGGATCCTGGTTGGTCATCTGGGTGACCATGAGCTTGAGGAAATCCGACTGGCTCAGCGTCTGCTGCTGCAGCTGGCCGGTCGATGTATTCGTGCTTGAAGAACCGCTACCGCTGACGGAGTCGACCATGAGAATTCCTTACTTGCCGAGGTCAAGCGTCTTCTGCATGAGCTGCTTTGCGCTGTTCATGACTTCGACGTTGTTCTGATAGGAGCGCGACGCAGAGATCATGTTGACCAGCTCGTCGACCGTGTTGACGTTGCTTGAATAGACGTTGCCGTTCGCGTCTGCGAGCGGATTGGAGGGCTCGTACCGCGCCTGGATCGGGGCCTGGCTCTCGGTAATCCCGAGCGTGCGCACGCCACCGCTTTCCATCTGCCCGTTGACCTGCTGCTGCACGGCCGAAAAAAGCGGCTGCTTCGCGTGGTACGCACCGGCCTCGCTGCTGGCGATGCTGTCGGCGTTGGCCATGTTGCTGGCCGTGGTATTGAGTCGGGCCGACTGCGCCGCCATGCCGGAACCGGCGACGTCGAAGATCTTGAGCAGGCTCATGAGCTGGTTCCTGAAATGGCCATGCGCATGGCATGGATCGACGAGGTGATGAAGCTGAGCGACGCCTGGTAGTGGATGGCGTTGGCGGCGAACTGCGCCTGTTCAACCTGGGTGTCGACCGTGTTGCCGTCCATCGTGGGCTGGGTCTGCACGCGATAAGCGAGCTTGTCGGCGTCCGCGGCGGCGAACGCCGGGTTGCCGCCGATATGACCCGCCTCGGTCGCCGTCATCTGCAACCCAGTGCCGTCGCCCGTGCCGCTCGCGGCAGTCATCACCTTGCGAAAATCGAGGTCGCGCGCGAGAAAGCCCGGCGTGTCGGCATTGGCCAGGTTCGACGAAATGACTTCCGCACGGCGCTGCCACAGGCCAAGGGCCTGCGCGTGATTGCCTAATAGCGGATCTGGTTTGTCGATCATGGGTTTGGCCCCTCGTTAGCTTGGCCCGAGGGGTTGAGCAAGAGCCGTGCCACGCCCGAACCAGACATGCGAAACGGCGCCGTGGCGCCGTTCTCGGTGGTTCGATGGGGGTTTTTCGGGTAAGGCGCCGGAATTCCGGCGCCTTACCGCATCGCGTCGGCGACGGATGACCGTCGCCGGCGACCAGGCCGGTATCAGGTCGGCAGGAGGTCGAGCACCGCGGTGGCGAGGATGTCCGGCTGGAACTTGGCGATGAACTTGTCCGCACCGACGCGGGCCACCATCGCCTCGTTGAAGACGCCGCTCAGCGAGCTATGGAGGAGCACCTTCGTATGGCGCAGCTGGGGGTCTTCCCGGATGGCGCGGGTCAGCGCGTAGCCATCCATCAAGGGCATTTCGATGTCGGAAACGACCAGGTCGACGCGGTCCTGGACCGGCCCCGTGGTCATGCTGCGCAACTGCTCAAGGCCTTCCCGCCCGTCCTTGGCGATCACGCATTCGAGGTCCATCTTGCGGAACAGGTCCACCAGCTGCGTGCGGGCCACGGCCGAATCGTCGACCACCAGCACGCGGCGGTTGCCGCCCTGCTGCACGTGTGCCGCCTGCTGCACGCGGTCGGAAAGCTGTACCAACGGGGGCGAGACCGAAGCCAGTACCTGCTCGACGTCCACGACAGCGAGCAGTTCGCCGTCCAGCCGGGTCACGGCGTTGACCCGGGCGCCGTAGCCGAGAGCGGCCGGCGGAGCGGTCAGGTTGGCCCCGTCCACATGGACGATGCGATCGACATCGGAGACCAGGAAACCCTGCACCGACAGATTGAACTCGGTAACGATCAGATGCGCGCTGTCGACGCTGGCCAGCGGCGGATAGCCCATGGCGGCGGCCAGGTCGATCACCGGGATGGTACTGCCGCGGTAGTCGAAGCTGCCCGCGACCAGGGCATGCATGCTCGGCATGCGCTCCAGCCGCGGCCGGCGAAGCACCTCGCGTACTTTGAACACGTTGATGCCGAATGCCTGGCGGTCGCCCAGGCGGAACAGCAGCATGGCCACACGGTTATGGCCCGCCAGGCGGGTAAAGGTTTCCACGGTGTCGAGCAGCGGTCGGGCCATGACGTGCGGGGCATCTACAGAAGGTGTCGCGGAGCGTATCGGCGGGATCGGGCGTTTCTGTAGGCGCGGCGATGGCACGCCGATTGCATGACTCAAGTCCTGAGGCTCCCGACCGATTAAGAGGGGCGACCATCCGATGAAAGCGAAATCATGACCCTCCTCTGGAGCCAGCACGTCCGCCTCCTCGCCCACGCCGCCGCCCAGGGCGATGCGGCGCGCGTTCGCGCCCTCTCCGCACAGTATCCGGCCGCGGCCAGCGCCCTCGGCGCGCTGCTCAAGCCCGCCGAACCGCGCACCGCCCCGGCGACGACTATCCAGGCTATCGAGCAGCAGGGCATGGTCTTGACCAACGCCCAGGCACTCGGCGGCACCTTGCTGGAACTGGGCAAGGTGGTCGAAGGTGCCCGCGATACCGCCGGTCGTTTGACGGAAGCCAGTGCCAGGATTTCGACGGCGCTCGACCAGGCCCACGCCGGTGCCACCGGCATGGGCAACTCGGGCAGCCAGGGGCAGGCCACGGCGGGCGACCTCGACGGCCAGCTGCGCTTGCTGCGCAGCGCCCTGTCGGGCATGAGCCGCAACCACGCGCAGTTCTCCGAATACTTCACCGCGATCCGCAAGCTCACCGCGACGGTGCAGGACATCGCCCACCAGACCAACCTGGTCGCACTGAACGCCGCGATCGAAGCGGCACGCGCCGGTGAAGCGGGCCGAGGCTTCGCGGTCGTCGCCGACGAGGTGAAGCAGCTCGCTGAAAAGACCACCCAGGCCACCGCCGAAATCGACCAGACCACCGAGGCTGTCGGCCAGTTCGCCGGTCAGCTCGACGATGCCGTGCAGAACAGCCTGCGCCGCCTCGACCAGACCCAGTCCGGTATCGCCGGCATCCAGGCCTCGATGGGGCGCGTCGACGAAGCCGCACGCGGTGCGCGCGGCAATATCGACGCGGCGCGTGAAGGCATGGGCGCGCTGCAGGGCCGTATCGCCGCGATCCAGGCCACCCAGGCCACGCTCGGCCGCGTGGCCAACGAAGCCCGCCGCCAGGCCGACGCCGCTGCACGAGCGGCGGTCCTTGCGCATCGCCTCGGCCTGAGCCGACTGGAAACCGAGGGCGATCTCGACGCTGCCAGCCTCAGCCAGATGATCCGTGAAGCCAGCCAGGGCCTGCGCTACGCCGTGGAGCTCGCCTCGCGCGACCCGGCCGGCCTCGACCGTCGCTGGCTCGACACCACACCGCTGATGCGCTGTATCGACCAGTTCCGCACGCGTCGTCCGGACAGCTCGGCCGACGGTATCCGTGCGGCCGGCGAACGTTTCACGGTGCTCGCCTCGCAGTACGCGATCACGTTGGGCGAAGGCCGCCACGCCGACGCCAGCCACATGGTGGCCGACCTGAACCGGGAACTGGACGCGATCACCCAGGGCCTGTCCGCGTCGCTGGCGGAACGCGCCGCGTGAATCCTTCCGCCCTCGCCCGAGGCTTCACCATGACCACCCTGCTCGCCCTGCCTCTGGGCGTGGCGGCGACGCAGAGCGTGGACTCGGTGCGCACGGCGGCGGTGACCTGGCTACAGCAGAACCGCATCCTTCCCGGTGCACGCATGACCGCTGAAGCAGCTCCGCTCGACAGCCGCCTGCTTTTGGCGGACTGCCCCAAAGCTCTCGAATCCTCGCTTCCCGGCAACCGGCCACTCGGCGCACGGGCGAGCGTCGTGGTGCACTGCCCGGTGCCGGGCGGCTGGACCGTGCGTGTGCCGGTTCGGGTCAGGATGTTTACCAACGTGCTCGTCACTACCCGGCCGCTCGCCCGCGGCGATGGCGTCGGTGCCGGTGACGTGCGCGCCGAGGAGCGCGACGTGACCAGCCTCGCCTATGGCTATGTCGCCGAGCTTGGTCAGATCGACGGCCGTTCCCTGGCCCGGCCACTCAGTGCCGGTACGGTGCTGACACCCGGCATGCTCGCCGGTCGCCAGGCCGTCCGTATCGGCGATTCGGTCAGCATGGAAGCCGGTGTCGAGGGCGTGGTCATCCATGCCAGTGGCGTGGCATTGGGCGCCGGCGACACCGGCACCCGCGTGAAGGTTCGCAACGCTTCATCCGGAAAGGTACTCGACGCCGTGGTTACCGGCCCCGGGACCGTTGCCGTGCTGCCATGAACAAAATCCAAACCCGGTCACACTTCGCGGCCCAGGGCCAGTTAAAGTTCGCCGACAGACCGCCGATAAAGGGTTTGAAGGACACCAGCTCCGAGGAAACATCATGACGACGACGATCAAACCAGGTATCCAGGCCCCGCAGCCCCAGGTGCAGCTCCGCACCCAGAACCAGGCCGCAGGCTCCGCCGCCTCGACTCAGGGCGCCAGCACCGTGCGCCCGAGCGACGACAGCGTCAAGATCACTGACTCGGCCAAGGCGCTCGACGCCGCCAGCCGCGGTGATGGCATCGACAGCAAGCGTGTGGATGAAATCCGCAGCAAGCTCGCCGACGGCACCTACAAGCCTGATTCCCAGGCCATCGCGAGCAAGTTTCTTGCGATGGAAGGCCAGATCGGCGGCAAGGCATGACCGATTCGCTCGGCTCCGACTTCGACGCGGCCGTTCGTGCCGTCATGGGCGATCTCGCCCATGAGGTCGACGCGCTGCACGCCACCCTGATCGACGAGCGCATGGCGCTCGACCAGGCTGACACGCATGCGCTCGACACGGTCAGCCGGTTGAAGGGCAAGCAGCTGGACCGCATTGAGAAGCTGGACGCGGAGCGTCGCCATCTTGGCGATGCCGCCGGCGTCGATACGCTGAACGATCCACGCTGGACGCACACGATCGAACGCCTGGTCGAGTGTCGCAGACTCAACGAAGTGAACGGCCGCATTGTCGGCCAGCGGATCGGCCACGTGCGCCAGGCGCTTGCGCTGCTCGCGGGCGATTCGCCGGGTGGCTCCACCTACGGTCCGAACGGCGGCACGACACGGGTAAAACTGCGTTCCGCCACCATCGCGCAGGTTTGATCCCACTCAAACAATTCCCCACGCTCACCCAGACGGCGCACCAACAAAGCAATGGCAGTGACCCCCCAGCCGACAGCGGTGAATGACGACGGGATTCTCCCGATCGTCCGCGTACCCATTCTGGATAAGAAGCAGGCGCTGTTCGCCTATGAGCTTCTGTTTCCCCGCCCGATCGGCAGCGATATCGACGCCGCGGCGCTTGCGCACACGCAGGCCACGCTGAGCGCGATCGCCGACGGCAGCCTCAAGCGCCTGGTTCGCGACAATCGTGCCTTCCTGCACATGTCCTCCCAGCTGCTCCTCGAGCACGCGGACATCCTTCGCCACAACGCGCGCCTGGGCGCGAGCATCAGTGCGGATGTCGGCACCGACGAGCAGTTGCTGGAGAAGCTTCGCGAGCTGAAGGGTCACGGCTGCCTGTTCATGCTCGAAGACTTCAACCTGCCCGCCGACCCCGAACACCGGGCCGGCGTGGATGCACTGCTGCGCATCGTGCAATTCGCCAAGGTGGCGGTGGATCATCGCCACCCGGTCGCGGCGCGCGCGCATATGGACTACGTCCACGCGTTCGGCGTCAAGGTGATCGTCACCGGCATCGACACGCACGAGACCTTCGTCGACTATGTCGACCAGGACGTGGACGGCTTCCAGGGCAAGTACCTGCTTCGCCCCGAGCGCGTGGACATGCCGCGCCTCGCCCCGAGCAAGCTCGGCGTGCTGCGCCTCATGGGCGCCCTGCAGGATCCGGAAAACGGTCCCGTCGAACTGGGCAAGATCATCCGCGACGATGCCGTGCTCAGCTACAAGCTGCTCGGCTGCGTGAACTCCGCCTATTTCGCCCTGCCTCGCCAGCTGAAATCGGTGGAACAGGCCGCGGTGTTCTTCGGCGTGAACCGCATGCGCAACTGGATCTTCACCATGGCCGTCTCCGGCATGGATGAGCGCCCGCCGGAACTGCTTCGCCTGGCCCTGATCCGCGCACACATGTGCGAGAAGCTCGCCCGTACGATCAAGCCCGAGCTGCAGGAAATGGCCTTCACGGCCGGCCTGTTCTCACTGCTCGATACACTGATGAATGTGTCCATGGCCTACGTGCTCGAACACCTTCCATTGGCGATCGAAATTCGCGAGGCGCTGCTCGAAGGCGCGGGTCCGTTCGCGCCTCTACTCGACCAGATCCGTCACTGGGAACAGGGCGAGTTGGAAACCGACTCGGCGCTGCGCACGCAGCACCTGCAGACGATGGCCGCGATGTACGTCGAGGCGGCCAGCTGGGCCGACCACGTCTACGCGTTCGCCGACGGCACCGCGGTAGTCGAAGTCGAAGCGTAAGCTCGACCCCTGCTGTTGTAGGAGCCGATTCATCGGCGATAGGGTGCTTGCCATGACCTTGCCCGCTGCCGCGGGATCGCCGCTGAAGCGGCTCCTACAGAGAGCTGCTCGCGGCGATGACGTGGATCACCACGTACTGCCATATCAGCATCAGCGCCATCAGCCCGATCACCACCAGGGTGAGACCTGCACCGACCGCACGTCCCGCTGAATTTCCGGCGGCACGCGACAGGCCGAACGCATGGACGACACGCGCCGTCAGCAGCGCGATGCCGAACACGTGAAGCAGTAGCGGCAGGGTCTGGTCGAGCTCGAGAACCAGCAGCAGGATCAACGCGAGCGGCACGTACTCGGTGGCGTTGCCATGCGCACGGATGGCGCAGGCGACGCTTCGGTCGCCGCCGTCGCCCAGTCCGATGCTCATGCGCCGGCGAATGAGCATCACCCGAATCGCCAGGCCGAGGATAAGCAGGGTCAGCAGGGCCGCGTAGAGTCCGGTAATGCGCATGGTCTCGCTCCTTAGAATGGCTATTCGGAATGCGATGCCGAGCGCTGCTGCACGCGCCAGATCGCAAGGCCCGCGCCGAGCACGGCAACTAGCAACCATACGCTGGCCGTCATGGCGTCGCCAGCCAGCCACATCACCCCCGCCACGGCAGGCACTGCCACGGCACCGATGCCCACGGCGAACAGTACATCGCTGCGCAGTCGGCTCGTGCAGGCAAGCAGGAAGGCACCCAGGGCGGCCAGTACGAACGCGACGAGTCGAACCAGTAGCACGGCCTGCGGCGGCTCGGGCATGGCGGGCAGCACATCGAGCAGGCTGCGATCGCCTACCTGTACGTCGAAGCCCTGGTCGCCGTCGGCTGCCTCGCGCGGTGCCAGCGTATCGCCGTCGATCCGCGCCAGCACCGTCATCGATTGCACCGGAACCGCTTCCCAACTGATCCGAAGATCGCCCAGGCGTGGATTCGATGGCTTGCTGCTCGTTACGAGCTTGTCATCCACGCGCTGGAAGGTGGCTGCCAGGTTCGCCGGCAGGGTGTGTTCGTCGGGCGTGATGTCGATCCGCCCGGGAAACGCGCGGATGATCGGCGTGGACAGCTTGAAGTTGCCCAGTTTCACCTCGCCCGCCTCGAACTGACGACCCTGGATCGGAAACGCCCCCGGATTCACGTGCCCCGCCGGCTTGGCGAAGTTGGTCGCATCGATGGGACGATCGACCCAGTCCAGTTCGTAGTGCGTGCTGCCGGCGACGGTGATCTCACGCCACTGGAACATTTCGACGTGGCGAATGAGGATCGGCGACTCCGCGCGAATGTTGAATTCCGGATCGCGCGGGGCATCGAGAATCTGTGGCACGCCGTTGACCCGCGTCATCGAACCGTACTGTCCGGCCGTGGGCCTGCCTTGCGTACCCAGGTCGAGCACGGGCGAGCCATGACGCGACATCGCCGCGCCATAATTCATGACCCGGTGCTCATTCCAGGCGATCAGGCCAAGGCCCGCGAGCAGCAACACGGCGCCCGCGATGCGCGCGCCCCAGGCCATGCCGCTGTCTTTCATCTTGTGTCTGGATCTCATCCTGCCCCCTGCCCGTCACCTGCGCCCTTACGCTTCGATGCCGTTTAGTCGTTCATGCGTATCGGCAGCCGTATAACGGCCTTTACCGTCCATTTCCACGGACGCCATGGCGCAACCGTGGTCGTGGGTAAAAAAGAGCTTTACGCCACGTGCGATCTTGTCATCGAGAAAGACCCGCTTCTCATCGATCAATTTCTCCGGCCAACGGTCGTAACCCATCGTCACCGGCAGGTGCACCCAGGGGCGACCCGGAATGAGGTCGGCACAGAACACCACGCCGCCAACCTCGGCAAGCATGAGCCCCGGCGTATGGCCTTCGGAAAACTCGAAGCGCACGGCGTCGCCCAAAGACGACGGGCGCCCGTCTTCGACCAGTTCGAGCCGGCCGCTCGCTTCGAGCAAGCCAACCAGTTCGGGAATGAACGAGGCGCGGTCGCGTGGGTGAGGGGCGCGTGCACGGGCCCAGTGCCCGGCACCGACCAGGAAGCGAGCGTTCGGGAACAACAGCGTGGCCGGCTGCCCTTCGGCCCAGGGTGCGAGCAATCCGCCGGCGTGATCGAAGTGCAGGTGCGACAGCACCACGGCGTCGATATCCTCGTGACGAAGTCCGGCTTCGGCCAGCGAGTCCAGCAACACGTGGTGGCCCTCGACCACGCCGAAGCGCTCGCGCATGGCTGGATCGAAGAAGGCGCCGATGCCGGTCTCGAACAACACATTCCGGCCATCGAGGCCGGTGACGAGAAGACAGCGGCAGGCGAGCGGTATGCGGTTCTCCGCATCCGGCGTCACCCAGCGCGACCACATGGCGCGCGGCGCGTTGCCGAACATCGCGCCACCGTCGAGTCGCTGGGAATTGCCAATGAGTGACCAGAGTTTCATGGCGACAACCTTACTGCACCTTGCCTAGTCCCGACGGACGGCGCGGATCGCTGGCGGCGTCGAGCTTGTTCGTACGGTGGTCCCAGGTCACTACGTTCATGAAACCCCAGGGCGAACGATTCCTCAGCACGTGGCCCATGTCCGTCAGTGCCTTGGCGGTCGCGTCGTCAAAGACGCCGGCTTCGACATCGACGCGGTCGGGCAGGTACTGGTGGTGGTAGCGCTTCTGCGCGGTGATCTCCGAAGCACTCTTGCCGTCGATGAAGGCGAGTATCCCTTCGAGCACCTGCGTGATGATGGTTGAGCCGCCGGGTGAGCCGATCACCGCCGTGCGATCGGCGCCAAAGACGAAGCTGGGCGACATGGACGAGAGCATGCGCTTGCCGGGTTCGGGCGCATTGGCCAGCGCGCCGCGCAAGCCGAAGGCATTCGGCTGGCCGGGCACGAGGGCGAAGTCGTCCATCTCGTCGTTGAGTACCACGCCTGTGCCCTTGGCGATGAAGGCCGAGCCGAACTCAAGGTTCACGGTGAGAGTCGAGGCGACCATGTTGCCGTCGGCGTCGATCACCGAGAAGTGTGTCGTGTGCATGCCCGGCTCGGGCGCCATCGAAGTCGGCAGGAGATCGGACGGCGTGGCCTTGTCCGGTGAGATCGTCGCGCGCAGGCCGTCGGCGTAATACGCCGAGAGCAGCATGTCGAGCGGCATCTTCACGAAGTCCGGATCGCCCAGGTATTCGTTGTGATCGCGGAACGCGCGACGCATCGCCTCGATCGTGAGATGCGTCGAATGGGCAAGATCCAGCTTGGACAGGTCGAAGCCCGACATGATGTTGAGCACTTCGGCGATAGCCACGCCACCCGACGACGGCGGCGGCGCGGTGACGATGCGATAGCCCTTGTAGTCGATGCTGAGCGGCTGGCGCTCCTTCGCCTGGTAAGCCTCGAGATCGGCGGCCGTCCAGTTGCCGCCGGCGCTACGCGATGCGTCGACAAGCAGCTTCGCGGTCTCACCCTTGTAGAAACCGTCGTGACCCTTCGCCGCCAGGCGCTGCAGCGTCTTCGCCAGGTCCGGCTGCCTGAGCGTCCAGCCGGTGGTGGGCACCTTGCCGCCCGGAAGGTAGACGGCCGCCGATGCCGGATAGCGTGCAAGCACGTCCTTGCGGTCATCGATCGTGCCGAGGAAGCGCGCATCCGGCTGGAAACCTTCGGTGGCGATGCGGATGGCCGGAGCGAGGGAGACCGACAGCGGTAGCTTGCCGTAATGCGCCGCCATCCAGACCAGGCCAGCCGGTTCACCCGGGATGCCGGCGGACAGTGGACCGTTGGTCGATACGTCGCGGTTGGGCTGACCGTCCTTGCCGACGTAGACCTTCATGTCGACAGCCTTCGGCGCGGTTTCGCGCGCGTCGATGAAGATGTCGCGGTTGTCGGAAGCGCGGTGCAACAGGGCCATGAAACCACCGCCGATACCGGAACTCTGTTGTTCGACGACGGCCAGCGTGGAGGACACCGCGACGGCGGCATCGAAGGCATTACCACCCTTGCCCAGCACTTCGAAGCCCGCGTTGGTGGCCAGGTAGTTGGCACTGGCGATAGCGGCGTGACCGGGGCCTTTGGCCGGCGCAGGTGCATTCTGGGCGGCGGCGGCGCCTGCGCCAGCAACAAGAAAGAGGCTCGCGGCGAGCACGCGCCACGACGAGGCATGGACCATGGGGTTTCGCTCCGAAAGAGAGATATCGCTATCGGTGAGATTAACCGATGACGCCGGGGCAAGGGTTTACGACGCGGCTTTTCCCATCAGGTGCTCGTACTTGAGCATCAGCTGCTCGCGCGATTCGACGCGATCCGGGTCGTTCGGAATGCACTCGACCGGACAGACCTCGACGCATTGGGGCACGTCGAAATGACCGACGCACTCGGTGCAAAGGTCCGGATTGATCTCGTAATACACCTCGCCGAGCGAGATGGCCTTGTTCGGGCACACGGGTTCGCAGACGTCGCAGTTGACGCAGGTGTCGAGGATGATCAGGGACATAGCCGGCATTTTACCCCGAAGTCGGGGTCGCTGCGGATTAAAGCTCTTCGCGCATTTCCGGGGTGGGCTCGTGAACAAATCAAAAAAAGGTTCATTTTGGAAGTCCGGGGACGCCGAAGGTGTCGGTTCACTCACGCTGTGATTGACTGCTACAAGGTCACGCCGCGGTAGGCACGGGCGTAGCGACGCAGAGCCTTCTGTGCCCACCCTCGCTGCTCAGACAGTCCTCCGCGTTTCGTACCGGAAAGGCCGCTGCGCGGCCCGTGTTCCTACTGGCCTACGGCCGCTCCACTTGTGCGGAACTCGCCTCGAGGGTGGGCACCGAAGGCTCTCCCGGACCCTGAGGCTCGCGTGGGTCGAGCCAAAGCCGCGCGGCAGCATCGTCCGCAGGCACGGCGGCACAGGAGCGAGGAAGGTGTTCGGCAACCGGGTGCCAGCCACCGCTTCCGCTTCGCCTGGTGTTCCGGCAGGGATCGGGGCCGACGACGGCACCACCCAACGGCTCTGCTTCCACTGAACCGTATCGTCGTGAGAGACCTTGGTGTCCCCCGCGAGACGCCCAAGTGTAGAGAGCGACGGCGAAGCCGAGCCGCCCCGCGAGGCCGAAGGCGAGCCATGGGCGAGGTGCGAGGAACGAGGTGCCAAAGAATGCCCGGCCTGAAAGCCGATCGCCCGGGCCCCGGTAATCCGCGAAGAACCAAAAAAAGGGCGCCGCAAATGCGACGCCCTTCGTTCCCTACCGGAAACCGGCTCGATCAGTACGCGACGAAACGGTACGTGGCGCCGCTCGGGGCCAGCGCATCGGCGACGCGCTGCTGGTCGGCCTGGTCGCCGATGAACAGCACGATGACGTTCTTGAACGAACCGGCGTTCGCGCCCTTGAAGGCGTCGACCATCAGGTCGGCGGTCTTGGCCGACTCCGGGCCACCGAACACAAGCATGTTGCCCGGGGTAACGCCGCGGGCGACGGTGCCCTGGACGTTGTCGAGCTGGCGGGCGCGGCCATCCTGCCCAGCCTGGTCGTCGCCGGCCGGCACGAAGTACGGGAACGGACGGTCAGCCGTCATGCCCTGCATGTTCTTGCGCACGATCTGGCCGAAGTACTGGCTCCATGCCTTGGTATCGGTCGGGTTGGTCGGCTTGGCGACAGCGGCTTCCTGCGTCGTGGCAGCCTGATCGGCGTCTTCCGACTTGTTGCAGGCAGAGAGGGCCAGGGCGGCGGTCAGGGCCACGGACGCGGCGAGGACGAACTTACGCATGATGATCACCTTTGTTTTCAAGAGTTGCGCCAGCGTTGGCGCATGGCCTGCTGCACCGCCGGATGCACGAAGCCGGAGATATCGCCACCCAGGCGACCGATTTCACGCACTAGCGAGGAGGAAATGAAGCTGTACTGCTCGGCCGGGGTCAGGAACAGCGTCTCGGCCTGGGGAATCAGGTGACGGTTCATGCTGGCCAGTTGGAACTCGTATTCGAAGTCCGACACGGCCCGCAAGCCGCGAAGGATGACCCCCGCCCCGATCTCGGCAACGAAGTGGGCAAGCAGGCAATCGAACCCGCGAACTTCCACGTTGGGCAGGTCGGCCAGGGCCAGGCGGGCCAGTGCGATCCGTTCGCCAAGACTGAAACCGGGACCCTTGTTCCGGCTCTCCGCCACGGCGACCACGATGCGGTCGAACAGGGGCGCGGCACGGGACACCAGATCGGCGTGACCGTTGGTGATCGGATCGAACGTGCCGGGATAAACGGCAAGTCGCGGATTGGCCGGCAGAGGAGTCATGAAGGCGGGTCGAAGGAAAGCGCGGGCTAGCTTAACGGATCAGCCGGGGTGCGGCGATAGAGGGTGTAGGACACCTCCCCGGCGTGGCCCTGACGGTGCACCAGCCAGTTGCTGGGAAGGGCCAAGACCGCGCTGCGGGGGGCCTCCACGTAAATCCAGCCATGAGCGGCGATCCAGCCCCCCTCCTCCAATTGCCGCGCCGTTTCCACCCAGGCATCGAGGGAGAACGGCGGGTCCAGGAGGACGAGGTCGAACGGGCGGGCGGAACCGCGCAGCCATCGCGACGCGTCGTCGCCTATCACCTCGCCGGCTACCTTGAGCCTGGCCAGGTTCGCCTTGAGGGCCGAGGCCAGCCGCGGCTCGCGCTCGACGAAGGTCACCCCCGCGGCACCACGCGACAATGCCTCGATCCCGAGCGCCCCGGTTCCCGCGTAGAGATCGAGGCAGCGCGCCCCGCCCACGACAGGCTGCAGCCAGTTGAACAGGGTCTCGCGGACGCGATCGGCCGTGGGCCGGAGACCGGGCAGATCAGGGACATCCAGGCGCGAGTTGCGCAGGGTTCCGCCAATGATGCGGACGCGGCCTGACGCGCTCATCGCTCAGCGGCCAGTGAGGGCGGGAGTGCTAGCATTCGCCTATTGTCTTTGAATCGCTGGCGCAATGCTCAAGTTCTGGAAGAAGAAGCCCGTCGAACCCACCGCGACGCCCGACGTCTCGACGCACGAAGAGCGCGTGGAGAAGGTCGCTGATGCCGCCTCGATCGACGCTGGCCCGGCCGTCTCCGAGGCCCTCGCCGAAGCCGTGCTGCCTGAGCCCGAAGCTCCCGCGGTCGAGCCCGATGTAGAGGAAGCCTCGATCGTCGAGGCGGCGCAGCCGTCGAAACGGAGCTGGCGCGAGCGCCTTTCCGGCAGCGGCTTCGCGAAGAGCCTCACCACGCTCTTCGTCCGTCACCCCAGGCTCGACGACGACCTGCTCGACGAACTGGAAACAACCCTGATCACCGCCGACGTCGGCGTCGAGGCCAGCAGCAACCTGGTCGAAGACCTGCGCAAGCGCATGCACAAGCGCGAATTCGCCGACGCGGGGGATCTGCTCAAGGCCCTGCGGCGCGAACTTGTGGCCCTGCTCAAGCCGGTGGAGAAACCATTGGATGTCTCCACGGCCACGCCCTTCGTCATCCTCACCGTCGGCATCAACGGCGTGGGCAAGACCACCACCATCGGCAAGCTGGCCCGGCGCTATTCGGACGAGGGCCGCAGCGTCATGCTGGCCGCCGGCGACACCTTCCGTGCCGCCGCCGTCGAGCAGCTGAAGACCTGGGGCGAGCGTAACAAGGTGCCCGTGGTTTCCCAGGGGCAGGATGCGGACTCGGCCAGCGTTATCTTCGATGCACTGCAAGCCGCTCGCTCGCGTGGCACCCAGGTGCTGATCGCCGATACCGCGGGGCGCCTCCACACTCAGGGCGGACTCATGGATGAACTGGGCAAGATTGGCCGTGTCATGAAGAAGCTCGATGCCGCCGCGCCACACGAAGTGCTCATGGTGATCGACGGCACGACGGGTCAGAACGCGATCAGCCAGCTTCGCCAGTTCCGCGATACCGCAGGCGTCACCGGCCTGGTCGTGACCAAGCTCGACGGCACCGCCAAGGGCGGCGTGATGTTCGCGCTAGCCCGCGAATTCAAACTGCCGATCCGCTATGTCGGGCTCGGCGAGACAGCCACCGACCTGCGGGTCTTCGATGCGGAAGCATTCGTCGACGGCCTGTTGCCGGCGAGTCTCGGTGGCTGAGTGAGTGTCCAATGGCAAGCGTCGCGGCCATGAACCGACGACTGCGCGTCGGCCTCTTCGCCGTCGTCGGCCTCTTCGCCGCGATCATCTTCGCGGCGCTGGTCGCCATGTACGTCGTGCTCCAGCCGGAGCGTTTCACTGCGCTGCTGCAGTCGCGCGCACGTGTCGCCGGGCTGGACCTTACCCTTGCCAATCCGGCCAGCACCAGCCTATGGCCCAAACCGTCGCTTGAACTGGATGGCATCACGCTGCGCGGAGATGGCGGCGGCGCGCCGCTGATCGTCGCCTCGCGCGGGAAACTCGTCCTTCCATGGCGCACCCTCATGGGTGGCGAGGCCACCATCTCGCGACTGGAAATAGAAAGCGCGCGCATCGACCTCGACGCTGTATCTGCCTATCTCGACACGCTGCCGCAGCGGCCCTCAACCGCAGGCGCGATCCTGCCAGAGATCGATGCCGGATTCCGCGTGTCGCGAAGCACCCTGCTGCGAGGCAACCGGCTGCTGCTCTCCAACGTCGACATCGACGCCGGCCGATTGGCCAGCAACCATCGATTCAACCTGTCCATCGACGCGAGCACGGCGGACGAGACGCCCTACGCACTCGATCTCGCAACCACGCCCGCGCTCACACGTGGCGTGCTTACGCTCGGCGAGCTCAACCTGGATGTTGCAAGCAAGGACCACTTCAGCGCAAAACTGCATGGCGATGCCACGTGGCGGGGCGGCGCGGATGTCGGCGCCTCGATGGCCGGGCAGGTGACGCGCGCCGCTGCCGCCCCTTATGACGTGGTTCTTGGCGTCACGCCAGCCAACCAACAGGATCCGCTATCGATCGCGCTGAAGATCGACGGTGAGCAGGACCATGCGGATCTCCACCTTCCGCCGCTTGCACTGGCCGACTGGTGGACAGGTGTGCAGGCGGGGCGCTCACCCACGCTCCCACCCGTACAGGGCAGCATCGAATCCACACAGGTGGACGTCGGCAGCGTGCACATCAAGGGCTTGCGCGTCCGCGCGACGTCCGGGGCAGCGGCAGCGGCCTCACCGGCTCCGACCTCGACCGCCACTACGCCAGCTCGATTGCCATGAATGTCTTCGCTACCGAACTTCTTCGCTGGTACGACCATCACGGTCGCAAGGATCTACCCTGGCAGCACCCGCGCGACGCGTATCGCGTCTGGCTGTCCGAAATCATGCTGCAACAGACCCAGGTCGTTACCGTCATCGGTTACTTCCAGCGCTTCGTCGAACGACTACCCACGCTAGCCGCGCTGGCCAACGCCGACGAAGACACCGTGCTCGCGTTGTGGTCGGGCCTGGGTTACTACCGCCGGGCGCGCTTCCTGCACGGTGCCGCGCAGTTGTGCGTCGAGCAACATGGCGGTGAATTGCCACGCGACCTCGATGCCTTGCTCGCACTGCCGGGCATCGGCCGTTCCACGGCCGGCGCCATCCTCGCGCAGGCGTATGGCCTGCGCTTTCCAATCCTCGACGGCAATGTCAAACGCGTCCTGACCCGCTATCACGGGGTAGCCGGCCATCCCGGCGAAAGCGCCGTGGAAAAAAAGTTGTGGCTGTTTGCGGACGAGCACACGCCGGCCAGGCGCACGGCGGACTTCACGCAGGCGATCATGGACCTCGGCGCCACGGTCTGCGTGCGCAGCAAGCCCTTGTGTCCGCTATGCCCACAGGCTGCGAGCTGCGTCGCCCTGCGCGATGGCCTGACCACCGTGCTTCCTACCGCCAAGCCCGGCAAGAAGATTCCGACGCGCGCGCTGTCGATGCTGCTCCTGCGCGATGCCCGCGGTCGCATCCTGCTGGAGAAGCGCGGCGCACAAGGTGTCTGGTCGGGGCTATGGAGCTTGCCGGAAGCGGACGACGCCTCCGCGGCAGGCTCGGTAGCGGCCCGCATCGCACGCGTCGGCGACGCCGATCCCCTGCCCGCCTTCACCCACGTCTTCAGTCACTACCGGCTGGACGTTTCCCCCATCCTGTTCGACCATGCCGCCCCACTTACCGCCGTGGCCGACCGCCCCGACCGGCGCTGGTGCGACAGGGGCGAGATCGCCTCACTCGGCTTGCCTGCCCCGGTGCGCACGCTGCTGGACAACCTTCCGGAGATATCCCCATGAAGCGCATGGTTCACTGCGTGAAACTCGGCCACGACGCCGAAGGCCTCGACTTCGCCCCCTGGCCAGGCGACCTTGGTAAGCGCATTTACGAGAATGTTTGCAAGGAGGCGTGGGCACAGTGGCTGAGCCACCAGACCATGCTTATCAATGAGATGCGCTTGTCCCCGCTGGACCCGAAGACCCGTGGCTTCCTCAGCGGGGAAATGGAAAAGTACTTCTTCGGCGGCGACGTCGTGCAGCCCGCCGGCTACGTTCCGCCCGAACGAGAGGCTTGACGCCGACGCCCGCAACGGATTTAATACGCGGCTCCACTCGCCGCAACATTCGTTGCAGGCATCTGTGGCTCGGTAGCTCAGTTGGTAGAGCAGGGGATTGAAAATCCCCGTGTCGGCGGTTCGATTCCGTCCCGAGCCACCATTCCTTTCAAGTACTTGCATAAGACTCGTCGAACGACATCGCGACGTTGACGTGTCGGATGTCCGTTCCGTGCCCGTTTTTTTTCGCAGTCTCTCCTGCGCTTACGACGCCGGTGTCTCTGGCTCAGAATTCCTCGCGCCGGCCTCGTCCTTGAAGGTCCCAGTTGAGCCCATGGGCGCTTGCGCTGGCCGCGCACTGACGCAGGCGAGCTTCGACGCCGCCGAGACGCGCAAACGGCGTTCTAGGCTTCCCAGCGGCCAAGCAGCTCACTCGCCTGCGTCTAGTGCGCTCACTATCGTCTCGGTATCTGGATCGTAGTAAGAGCCCGAGAGCTCTCCTTTGACGATAAGCGGAATCACTTGATCGATCACTGCAAGATCAATTAGGAACCATTCTTTCGGATGAAAGGGTTTTCCGAAGTGACCCGGTATATCGATGGCAAGCCGAGCTGAAGAAAAGAAGCGGTGCAATATCGCCTCCAACCGAATCGGATCGAAATTCAAGACCTCGAACTCGCGGATCACGCGCACTGGCGCGAATAGAAAAGTCGGGTCGGAAGCCGCTCCGCGCACTCGGTCTGCGACGGATCCCGTCGTAACACCTATTTTGTAAAGCCTGCCGTCGAGGGAGGCGATTTTTGGGTCCGGTGACATGCTGCGTGCCACGTAAACACGCCCGACACCCAGAGAATCCGGTGCCATTGCGCCAGACGCTGCGGCCTCGAACAAAGGGCCAATGCTTGCCGATGAAATTCGTCGACCCGATGGATCTTTATAGAGCTCAGTCGCGAGCGACCTCAGAAGGTTCTGCCCCTCCGTACCGTTGTCGAAGATCAACCTCAACCGAGCGTTACGCTTGCCGTTCCGAACATGCGGCTCGTTCACCTCAGCGACGTACACCATAACGCCGCGAAGAATGAAGAATTGCCCAACGTCAATCTCTTGCTCGTTAGCAAATCGCTTGCTCTGCCTGACGCCAGAGATCAAATCCGCCGTGCACTGCTTGAAAAGTGGTGCGAACTTCTCGAACTCAGAGCAGGGTATGCGAGCAGAAATCCTGTCCGGTTGGGCGCCACGCAAGACGGCGTGCCGCCGAACAAAGATATCCGGCTCAGGCGAATCCAACAGCGGTTCATCCAAAAGGTCATCAAGACTCTGCGGCACCGTTTGGGCGCGAATACCCTCTAACAATCCATGTCGATCGACTGCACTAAGCCTCTCAAACATCGCCTGGTCAGCACGATAGACGCGGAGACGCTCCTTCAAGCGTCGCTCTGAAAGAGAGATACGGCCGGACGCGGCACCCTCACCCGGAACGTGGCCATGGGCATCGATGAATTGGCAAATTTCCTCGAAAGCCTCGAAAAGACGCGACTTATCGTCACCCGCCGCTGCGCGCACGGGTTTCACATCGAGCAACCCGAACGGGTCGTCCTCGAGAAATAGTTCATCCAGCGTTTTTCTGACTCTTTTCATGATGCAGGTATGGGAGATGCCATTCGGCGTCGCTTAGCCTCTCGAAGCCACGCCAAGGCTTCAGCCATTCTACGCTCTAGCGGGTTCGGGCTGACCAGGCTCGGCTCTGCGCCCCTTTCGGCACGAAATTCCTTGATCCTGGGAAAGAGCGCAACGGCCTCTTCCTCACTCATCGCAGTCTTGGTAGCTGATATCGCTCCATGAATCGTACGGAGCACATCTGCTGTTACGGCCTTCGACATGATCTCGTAAGCGCGCTGAAAGGGATTGATTGAATCAATAAGATCCATGTCCAACTCATCAAGATTTATGAGTCGATCAGCAAAGCGCACAAAACGCGTATCGTGATGCTGTTCAACCGAGACTGCCGGACTCTTGAAGACACCCTGTGCAACTATCGCCTGACGGATCGCCTCCACCTCGTCCGGATCTAAATCCGGGTACTGACGTGCGATGACCCTGGGTATGAATACTTGGTTCACCGTTTCGGGTGGGTATTCATGAGGCGTCATCGCCGCGCGAAGCACGGACTCATCCTGGAAGATGGCGGCGGTGAGCGCGTCTAGGTCGGACTGAAGAATCTGACGAGCACGATCCGTCCCAGGCTCGGCGAACCCACGGATTGTGATTGTCTGGAAGCCCCGCTCGTCCTCAACCGCATCGTATGTAATTTCCAACGCCCGCCGAGCGCCGTCGAGATCATCGGAATCGTCACGCGTCCTGAAATTGAAGTTTGGAGCCAAGACTTGCTCCATCAACAGCGAGCATGCGATTGCCTTCAACATATTATTCACTGCATCACTGACCCGCTCTTCTGAAGCGTCGGGCTCGGCAATCAGGTTTGTGAACTGCGCATGGTTTTTCCCAGGCGCATCACGAGTGACTCGCCCGATGATCTGAATCACTTCTGTCAAAGACCCTCGATAACCCACGGTCAGCGCGTGCTCGCACCACACCCAGTCAAATCCTTCCTTTGCCATTCCCAGAGCGATGATGATGTCAACATCATCTCGAGATTGAATGGACCGAAGAGTCCGCATGACAGCTTCTCGGTCACTCGAATCGTCTACCAGATCAGCGATCTTTAGGACGCGACCATCTGGCGTCTTCACGTGATAGAGGCCAGTCCGGGCGTCGGTATCGATGACCTCACCGAGATGATCCAAGATCCGGTCCACCTCGGTGTACTTGTCCGTCGTCGATTCCGCTGACCGTACATGGGGTATGTGAACAATTGTCTTCAGTGATGGATCGAGAACCTCGTTGATTGCTTCGACGTATTTGCCCCGATAGAAGTGGTAACCAATCCCAAGGCTCTTCAGGTCTCTATATCCATTGAGCTGTTCGTAGTACGTATAAATAACCTTAGTGAAACGCTCTTCGTCTTCGGGACGCAAGACGGGGACGGCATCCCCTCTAAAATACGATCCGGTCATGGCCAAGATATGAGCCCGCCCACGCTCCAAGAGCTCACGAACAACCTCACCTAGTCGACTTCCATCGTCGGCGGAGACGTGATGAAACTCATCTACTGCGATCAGCGCGTTATCGAACGCCTCGGCGCCGAGCGCGTCAAAGGCAAATCGGAACGCCGAATGGGTGCATACCAATATACTTTCAGGTGATGCCATGAAAGATGAGATGGCCTTCACCTTGTTCGCAGCACCGGCTCCCTCGGTTAGGTTCCACTTCGTATCAACGTTCCAGTCCCGAAAAAATCCACCCACCGTAAGCGGCGTTGACCTAAAAGAAGAGCCGATCGATCGCTCGGGGACAGCGACGATAACCTTCTTTATGCCTTGATTTTCGAGCTTATCGAGGGCGACAAACATGAGCGCCCGCGACTTTCCCGATGCGGGAGGTGCTTTCACTAACAGATACTGCGAATTCCGTGCGTCATAGACACGAGCCTGCATCTCTCGCATGCCCTGCTCGTCGACTACTTGGCTCGCGCCAGTCGCCGCATATCGAACCGTAACGAAGTCAGCCATTCTTAGATTTCCTCACAGCCGTCGCTCGCTTGGTTCGAGCGAATGCGGACGAGTAGCGTTTGATCAAGTGTTCGAGCCTTTCCGCATCGTCTTTGAACGTACGGCCGATATAGATTTCCTCAACGGCCGCATCGACCGCAGCGTGGGCCTCAAGAAGGTTTTCCGGCATCGTCGCGGGGTCGTACATCCATGCCAGCGACCTACCAGGATGAGCCTCACGAGCTTCGATGATCGACAGCGAATGCTCGGCCAGTAGATCTTTCTGTGCGGAAGACAGCGAAGGAACCGGAAAAGTGTTGTACACGAGGGTATTGGAATAGCGATAGTCGCTCTTCATCCGACCACCCACAGCAGCAAGCCATACCGTATGTAAGCGTGACGAGAGTAATGCAAAGACAAAGTCGCTCGCATCATATATCGCGAACGCCAGGTTGCTGATCACCGTTGCGCCCGAAAGCAAGCCTATGGGGGTGTAACGCCGCCGTTCGGACGCGACACCCGGAACGATGATCGCCTCTCCTTGGCGATGTGGCCGATACACAAATCGGTAGGGCGTGGCCGCATTTGCGTTTGCCTGCTTCCCGTTACTCTCTCGACGGAGAGTAGCAACTCTGGCGAACCTATGATTGAGCTCCGGAATATTCCGAGCCTCCTCCACAACGTCATCGCCGACCCAGATACACCACCGTTCAATTCCCTTTATGAATTCTTTCGACCCCATGTACTTGCGTACGAACTTCTCCGCCTCAGGGTGCTGTTGCAGCAACTCGTCCCGCTGACGAGCGTCAAGGATGAGATTTCTTCCGTCTGTCGGCTTGTTGCCGTAATCCATTTGAGGCAAATCGCTAATTGCCTTCGTGCGCTTGAAAACGATTGTGTCATCCATCTCGACCAGATACGGACCGATATTTGACACCGTGCGGGCGGTCGTACCTTGAAAGAGCGTTTTGATTCCTTTTTGTCTGGATCGAAGGCCCACGACTACGCACATCACGGCTGCGTTCTTAGAGGCGCTGTTCTGCCATTTGAAGGACTGATGAGCGAAGAAGATCTCTTGATTCATACGGAAGAGAATCGGCCACAGCATTCCGACCTGCTCGCCCTGACAGATGGAGTTCGTCGAGACCAATGCCAGCTTTGCTCCAGTTTTTTGCGCATACTCCGCGCCCTTCACAAACCACGCAGCAACGTAGTCGAGATCCTTATAAGTCTTGAGGTGCCCGCTAAAAACATGTCTCATATCCTCCTTCTGCTCGGCCGTTTGGAACACGCTGCCCAGATATGGCGGGTTCCCGACGACGTAGATTTCCGATGCCAAAACTTTCGGACAGACGGACGACCAATCGGTGTGTAACGCATTCCTGCACAGGATGTGGCCAGAATCGGACAACGGAAGCGGAGCGGGAGACTTATTGAAGACCTCCTCGAACCGGCGATTCATCTGGTACTCGGCAATCCAGAGGGATAGCTTTGCCGTCTCCGCAGCGAAATCCGTCACCTCAATGCCAAAAAAGTGGTCGAGACGAATCCCACTCATGGACAACGACCATTGTTTTGCCACGCTTTGCAACTGAAGGAAGATCTTCGTTTCCAGCTCCCTCAGCTCACGATATGCGGTGATGAGAAAGTTGCCTGACCCGCAGGCCGGATCTAGAACTCGTATACCGTAGATCCTCTTGAGCAGCTGGCGAAGCCCTTCCTCGTCGTCCATCCGAGATTCAAACTCTTGCTCCAAGTCGCTGAGGAACAGAGGCTTGAGAGTCTTTAGAATGTTTGGAACGGATGTGTAGTGCATCCCCAAGTCGCCCCTCAGCTCGGGATGGACGATCGCCTGAATCATTGATCCAAAGATGTCTGGATTGATCGTTCCCCAGTCCTGGGAGACGCATTCTTTAAGAAGACGTTTCGCCGTCTTAGAGAACGCTGGAACCTCGGCTACCTCGCGAAACAGCAGACCATTTACGTACGGGAACCGCCCTAAAAATTCGGGAATATCGCCCCTATCGCTTTCGACGATATCCAAAATCCTGAAAATTTGATCGATAACCGCAGACGTTCCATCCCCGTCATCACCAGAGAGCGTAAAAACCGTCGTCGAGAAGATCTTCTTCTGGAAGATCCCCGTACTCTCAGCGAATAAGCAAAAAAGGAGACGCGTCATGAACACATTCAGTTCATGGGTATGCCTCTCATCTAACCAGGTCGGATTCGCGTCGAGAATCGCGTCGTAGAGCTTCGACAGTCGCCCGGTTGCCTTGACGTCTGCGATATTCTCTGGCTCATCTTCGAACCGCTCGATGCCCACCATTGGCAGGAAAAATTCGAACGAGTCGTTGAGCTGCGCGTAGGCCCCGTGGATCGGACGATCCTGCTTCAAGTCCTTTGCAAAAAAGTCGATACCGTCGGTCACCAAAATAAACCGACACGGCCGCTTTTCGGCCTGCTCTGAGAGTTCCAGGGCATCGTAGGCCCTCTCGGCCTCGCCAACCGGCGCCTCAAGAAAGTGCAGCTTCCCTTTCCAGATGAGGACCGATGCATTTTCGAGCCACTCTTGCTTGCCAAGCTTGGCAAGGGTCGCGCGAGGAACGTCGTACGCCTCAAGCAGGCCGAAGACGAAAGTGCGAGCGTTGAAAGGCGCTGAGACAAGGCCTTTGAGCGCCTCCTCGATGCTGGAGAGATTCATTTGCAACCAAAAATTAGCGGGCTCGTCCCCAGGGCGTGCAGGATGCACACCGGCTGAGCCATTTGTAGGATAGCCGTCACGTCCCCCTCGGGGAATCGCAAAATGTATACCTTTCGGTAGATCGCCAGAGACCTACCAAAACTCATGTCAGAAGTGTATTATCAGAACATCTAAGGAGTTTTGATATGAGCGAGATCGTCGGGTACGCTCGTGTGAGTAGTTCTGGCCAGAGCCTGGACGTGCAAATGGACAAGCTTGCCGCCGCCGGCTGTTCGCGCATCTTCGCGGAAAAACGTTCTGGTAAGCAGGCGGACAACCGTCCCGAACTTCAGGCGTGCCTGGCGTTTCTTCGGGAAGGCGATGCCTTGGTAATTTCACGCCTCGACCGAATGGCCCGATCAGTGCTCGATTTAGCCAAGATCGCAGACACGCTCCAAAGGAAAGGGATTGCTCTGCGAGTGCTCGATCAAGCGATCGACACGGGGTCACCCGAAGGCCGCCTCATGTTTAGTTTGCTCGGAGCTTTTGCCCAGTTCGAGAATGATATCCGGGCGGAACGACAGACCGACGGAATCGCTAAGGCGAAGGAGAAGGGTGTTTCTTTTGGCAGAAGGCGAGCCCTCACCGCCGACCAGTGTGAACGCATACGAATGCTAAGGGAGGAAGAGGCTTTTTCCGTCCAGCAGCTCGCCGATCGCTTCAACGTCGGCGTCGCAACCATATATAGAGCACTGCAAACCGCCGCCTGATCCGTCAGTAGTACAGATGCGGATGTCTAGTTGCAGCCGCAAGGTTCGACCGGACCCGATGGGAAGCAACGACGCATCTAACTTCCGGATGGGAACGCGATATCGTCTATTTCGTGGGCGATTCGGAGCAGTCCCTCGCCGTAGCCTCCCTTGGGACTGGTACCGATTGGTCCTAGTCGACTGAGCACATCAGCGACCACTTCAACCAAGTCTGCATGTCCAGCAGCCTGAGCCCTGGCAAGAATAGACTCGGCGCAAACGCGTGCTTCCTCGAAGTTTCCCCCAAGAGCAGCCTCATTCAAGGCGACCGACTGCCGTACCAACGCCGCTATGCTGAGAATGAAGGCTCCCCGAGCGTCCATGTGTCTACGCTTCCCTATCGATCATCAAAGCGGGCCGCTCCGAATGGAGGTAGCGGCTTATAGCTTTGACGTGGGTTAGAACGGTATGTCGTCCTTAACGGGAAGCGAGCGAGGCGCTGGCTTTCTCAGGACGAACTCACGCTTATTCGCATGAATCCATGCCCAACCGTTATTTGTCAGCTTGTATGCGGCAAAATGATAACCCTCGTCGTCCTGCTGCTCTTCTTCAGATACAAACCCAGTGTCGAGCAAGGACTTGAGGGCGATGGTCGCCGCCATTTTGGTGAAGCCTGAGCGCTCCATGTCACGACGAATGCTATGCCCAGATGCGGCACCGTCGGTGGAATCGATATTTTCTCCCAGAGCAGCCAGAGCGACGACTTCGTGCTGCTCCAAGCCCTCGATCTTCTGGAGCTTCGACATCTCTGCCGCTCCATAAAGGGTCTGCTCCTTCTCTAAGAGCGCGACGAGACGCCCCTTGATCTGGTCTGCCAGCTTCTCGAAATCTCTCGGGGATCCGGTTTTGTACGAGATGATATTGCGATGCTGTACGTCGAAAGGAAACTTCGCCTGGCGATGCTCAGCACAAATCAGAACGACATCTTTGTAGGCGGCAATCGCGAAGCCGAGTTCGAACCATATATTAGGGTTGTCGAGCGTAATGTCCGCCAAGCAAATCCTAGAGGCCCGAATCTGAGTCTCGATCTCCTGGATTGGAATGCTTGCTTTAGGATCCCGATCAACGCGGTAAGGCTCTAAGCCAGCGGCCCTCACGGCCGGATCTAAGATGTCATCGTATCGGGCATCGAATGCGCCGCCGTCGAATGGCTGAATCACAAAGCAACGTTCCATTTGCAACCTCAGGTAACCAAGGCCCCCCAAAGGGGCTCGTCAGGAATGTTGAGACCAGCATAGAGAATCGTCAACTTGCGTGCTTCAATACAACATTCGAGGCTTCGGAATCCATCATTGTGATCATTCTGATTCTTTTCGTGGGTCTTATCCTGATCGCAGGGATCACTGCGCTACGGGGGAAGTTGGCAGGAGGTCGCTCCCCCCCAGGATTCACTCCGTACAGTCCTTGGCCAACTGACGCCCACCGGCTCTTATGGACTGGACGTTGTTGGGGAAGCCTCGTACCAGAGCAATATTGAGCGGATCGCAGGCGGCCGGACGAGCGAGGGTGTTCGAAGCCATTGCGAAGCAACCCTGGTACCAGAAGACGACAACACGCATGATCCGATGGCTGTTAGGGTTGACATACAAGGCAAGACTGTCGGCTACCTCAGCCGCCCCAATGCTCGGGAATATAGGGCCGAGATCAAGCGCCTGGGGTTTCCAACTGGGATATTTTCCTGCAAGGCACTGATCGTAGGAGGTTGGGATCGAGGTACCCACGACCGTGGCCATTTCGGGGTTAAGCTGGACGTACCGGTGAACGGATAGCTCGCTCGACACTGTGCTGAGCGAGGATCATTGCCCCTCTCCGGCCGACAGATGCTCAACGCACACATTAGTGCGAACGATCGTCTACTTGCACGAAGGCAGTTGTCTCGTCACCAAGCGTGGAGACGCATTTAAGCTTGTTCCGACGACCGCACCGGCCACAGAGAAAGAAGCAGCCGAAGTCGTCGACGTTGACCTCGGCGGTACTGTGTAGCACCGGGAGGCTGCATCGAACACAGGTCCAGTAACCGGAGCCCGGCGAATCTGCCATGACTGCTTGCGCCACCATGAAGTAAGGCTATGGTGCGCTTAGGGGGGCACGCTCCGCAACACGGTGAGAAATGCTGCGAAAGCTCCCTATCCGTAGATGACCACTGGCGTCTGCGCCCTGCACTTCGGGCAAGAAAACGTGCCTGCATGAAGCACTGTATGTGGCTGCAATTGCGACTTGTGATACCCAGGCTCGGTGTATCCGCAAGGGCTGCAATGCTTTGTCCAGTCGATAGACTTACCATCCTGCCGGATGATGATTGCTCCAGATGCTCCTGCCATTTCTCGCCCTTCTTTAGACTTACCTATCGTTGCCTGGCCGCCTACGGGGCATTCCCTCGCAAAAAAACCAACCAGCCGACACTGGAGCGTCCAGCTTAAGGGTATAGACGTGTCGGCACTTCTCGTAGGTCTTGTCAGACGCGCTCAATCGAATGCCCTTTAGGCTGCCCCGATCGACGATGAAATTGACCGGTCGCCTCTTTGCCAAACTTGTAAAGTGATTCCACGTTTACGGAAGTCCGCCAGAACCGCACCTTTGCCTACTGTTCCTCAACGCGAAGGGTTCACGGTGCAGGACATGAAGACTGGAGTGGTTCCCACCGATATCGCCACAACGTAGCCCTGGAACGATGCCAATCCGTACCCCGGCATGCCTGGGTCAGAGTTCACGCGAGACAACGCATCCTTCGTAACAGCTGTAGCGACATCCTTCGACAAACCGAGTGCCGACCGCACGGTGTTAACGCATAGAGGCAAGAACAGTGAGGGGTCGCGCGTGTCGGCAATGAACATATCGCCACCAGAAGTCATCCGCCCGTTGGTAAACAGGACGGTAGTACCCTTCGGCAGACTCTCAATCTGATATGGCTTGCCGACGATTGAGTTCCATCTTGCGAGAAAGTCATCGCTGGAACCGACCCAAGATGCCGTGGCACTTTCAGGCGCAGAGCCCGAACAGCCGCAGGATGACGCGACAAGAGTGACCGCTAGTACTCCACGCAGTGCCGTCAGCAGAAAACGTCCTTTCATTGAACTCTTCCCATTGATTGGTGTAAGCCTCGCCCGCGAGAAAGACGAACGTCTTATGCCGGCGCCCCTTTTTAGTCTACTTTAGACTAGTCCGTTTTGGACTATACCAAAACGGTCTATAGGTTGCCTAGCTGGTCTCCAGCAAGGCAATCAATATGGCCTCGACGCATCATGAGGACTACCGACTCCTCATCCAGATGGTTCGCGAAACCCGCGAGCGCGAGGGCGTGGCGCAAAGCGATTTGGCCACGCGAGTCGGCGTTACTCAGACATTTGTCTCGAAAGTCGAACGAGGCGAGCGACGACTGGATCCAGTCGAACTGATCGAGATACTCGAAGCCCTTGAAGTAACGCCTACCGAATGGATCAGCGAATATCTACGGCGACGACGAATCGACCATGGCAACCGCACCGTCTCGCGTAAGATTTCTTCATAGCAAGCATCTACCTGCGGACGAACCGGGGACCGACCGCTTGATGTGGTGAAAGTGCACTCAGTCGCAGAGTAGGTCTACGGTGCTCGATCTATTCAAACATAACTGTGTACTTGCGTCACCGCCAGGCCGCATCGGGACTCGCGCGGAAATTTTCTAGAATTTCTCGATCACAGTGTACATAACTAGTCTTCCGGCAGACGCTCGATGAGAAACAGCCTCTCGGAAATGTCCCAGGCGTCGCCGTTTCGAGCTTCCTTTACGATGTAACCGCAGATCGCGGCATCCCTCACAGGGTCCACCCTGACGCCGCTCTTCTTATGAAATAGTTCGGTAACGCTACTATGCTTCATGCCGCGAGTGACCTTCATCAAGGCCTTTTTAAGCGCACGACGCGCAGCCACTTCGTCCTCCGCGAATACCGGATGATCTTTTACGAGAAGGTGGAAGTGACAGCCTTGGACTATCTTGGACCCCTGCCGCCGGTAGACGGTCGTCTCCAACGATGCCACACCCTCGATTCGCACACGCTGCCTCCAGCGGGAGCCCAATATCGTGCGATGAAGCCTTTTCACGATAGCCTTTAGGCAGGCAGTGCCTTCACGCTTCGACGTAGGCTTACGGAAGGTCAACGTAACGAAGAACCGAAAAGGTGCGTACTGCGCGACTATCGCAGTGGCTTCTTCGTACGTAACCCGTCCACGGCTATATGTAACCGTCTTCTCCTTCATAAAATTACCTCTTCAGTTTCTTTGGGCAAAGTCTCTCGAACCTGACGGCTCGAACAAGCCATAAGTCACGATAGACACGTATGTTTGAGCAAGCGCGGTGCCGCGAGAAGCTTGCCTCGCGCACGCCTGCCTAATATTTAGAGCGCTGTAGATTCACTGCACCGATTGCCTGACTAGGGGAACGGCGTCGGGCTAGGGATATGCATTACACGCGCGCTGACGCACGAACCTCGGCTCACTGTCGTGAACTGGCGACTCGCTTTAGGATCCACGAGTCGACGTCGCATGCAGACCATGCGACGACGCGTGCAGACAAACGAATAGAGAGAGGGAACACACCTTCGCTCATCATCTTGTACAAATGAGACCTGGAGATGCCGATCGTCCGAAGGACTTCAGGCAGGCGTAATAGTCGTACGGGTTGTGTTGCAGCGTTCATTCTGGACTCCTGTTAGCTGCTCGTGGTGCCTATCACCGTCGAGCGGAAAACGGATTATCCACAGCCTGAAATTAAAACAAATGGCCTACGGTAGAGGGCGAAAATGAGACGAACTACCCATTATTGCCTAAGAAATTGTTGCTTCATCCCTGCCAACGAAAGCGCTAATAACTATCCCTGACGACGACGAGGTAAATTCTTAGGAAGCGTAGGTCGCCTCACTCGACACGATCGACAACCAAGCGAATTTCTTCTATGACTCGTAGATAAACAGGTCATCCAACGATGATCCTGAAAAGCTTTTCGAGCGCGCCGAGCTTTTCCGAAAAGTATTCGTGGCGGTCATAGTGGCGTGCCTGCACTCCACCCAACCCGTGACTCTGCAGCTGGGCACGCACCTCTCCGCTTACTCCAACCGCTGCCAACCTTGTCTCAACCGTACGACGAAGGTCGCCGACGGCAAATACGCCACCCGGAAGCTTCCCCTTTTCCAGAAGAATCCGAGTGACTTCCTTCAATCGGTGACGGTATGACGCGTAGGCGGCGCCCGAGGTTCCATGATCAACGCTCGCTACAAACGTCCCCAAGCACACATCCATGTCTTCCATAGCCTTAATAGCCGCTGGTATCAACGGAACCTCATGCGAACGAGGAGCCTTTCGACGGCCTTTAGCGTCATAGATCTTCATTGAGGGTCTATCAGCGTCTACGTCTGTCGTTTCCACGCGAGCTAACTGCTCGATACGCTGACACCCGGTGAGCAGGTGAAACCGAAGTAGAGCGCCGCCTGGATCTGGCATAGCTGAAATGACTTGCCAATAAGCGCGTAGCTCCGATTCGGAAAGGGCCCTTTGTCGCATTGTCCCCGCCGATTCAACTGTTGCAAGATCCTTCGCAGGGTTCCGTGAGATCTGCAGTTCTCGAAGAGACTGAGAACCGTTGATACCCTGTCTTGCAGACACGGCAGACGCGTACGCGGCCTGCAGGTACGATCGTATCTTCGCCGCCTCACGCAGTCTTCCCTTGTGTACGAGCGGGCGGATAAGAAAGGCCAAATCTTCGACATCCAGGTCAATTGCCGGCTTCGACCAAAGAGCCGGCGCAGCATCGCGAACATGCTTCAAGAGCGCCTGGCGCACCTTTGGCGCGCTGACCTTCTTTCGGGCTTCGAGAAAATCACAGTAAGCGTGCACCAGCGCACCGAGCGTCGCGGCCAGCTTCGCCCTTTGGCTCTCCAGTCTTGCCTCCGCCGCCTCCGCCTCTCTTTTCACCTCTAGTGCCTCCGCAACCAGGGCGTCTCGGAGGTCCCTGTCGCCATCCTGATACCGCCTGGACAACACAGCTGCCCGCTTACGCGCTTCCTGAAGGGTGCTATCGAGGCCAACGGAGAGTCTGTCTCTAACCCCTTTCGAATTGGTATATCGGAAGTAAAAAGCAACGGACCCGTTGGAGAGCTTTCTTGCCTGGAGGACCCCGGCACCACGCGGCGAAGGATCCGATGCGGATTCGTCCGGCTTTAAGTTTTTGATGCTAAGAGCCGTCATTGGCTTCTTCGTACCCGACATTGGTGCCCCTTCGGTGCCCGTTTTTCACATGATACACGTGGACGAACACGGAAGTTAATGGAACCTATCTAACTGTTTATATGAGGTTCTTCACTTCACCGCAGATCATCTAGTATTCTGCGGGACGACGATAAAGGGGATTGAAAATCCCCGTGTCGGCGGTTCGATTCCGTCCCGAGCCACCATTTACCAGCGCTCGCAGGCCATCGCGAAAGCAGCGTTGCGAAAAACCTCCCCACTTGCTAAAAACGTCGTGTACTTCGTCGCGCCAGAGCGTTCTCGCGCGTGTGCTCAACCGCATGGATTCAGGGGTAGGGTCGAATGGCAGGAATGCGAGTTGCTCTATGGGTATTAGTAGCCGGCCTGTCGGCCGGATGCACCGAGTCCAGGCGGATCACCCTTCCCAGCGGCGACCAAGGCTTCGTGGTCACCTGTAATACAGGCTCTCAAGACATCGGCGACTGCTACAACAAGGCCTCAGGTCTTTGCCACGGGCCTTATGAAGTGATCGACCGCGTCCAGGGGGCGCAGGTCAATTACAGCAGCAACGCGTACAAGTCGGCGGGCGGCGTCATGGCGAGGCGGGACATCATGATTCAGTGCAATAGCTGAGTCGTCACCGGCAGTTGTTGAATCAAAGGCCCGCTATCACGCGGGCCTTTTTGCATTCTGACGTTTCACAGCAACGTCCGACGTCATGGCGTGAGCGAGAGCTACAGACGACCCCACCCTCCCCGGGCCAACCTTGATCGACCCCTGCGGAGAGCCCTCATGACGATCCTCAACCCGGCGAATGACACCCCGAAACCGGTCACGATTCTCAATTCAGGCGACTATCTGTCCCCCTACGCTGACGTTCCCAAAGCAGAAATCACGAAGGATGACTCGGTGACTATCGAGACCCTGCTCAGAAGCATCGATGGAAGGCTCCAGACGATGGACGGCCGTCTGGACAGCATGGACAAGCGTCTGGACAGCATGGACAAACGTCTGGACAGCATGGACACGCGTCTAAACAGCATGGACACGCGTCTGGACAACATGGACACGCGCCTGGACAACATGGACATACGTCTGAACAAGGTCAGCGAAGACATCGTCGAGCTGAAGGTTCAGACAGCGGCCATCGGTGCACGCATCACCGGCGTCGAGGAACGTCTCGATCGAACCAGGGAACGATTTGATCGCGACGAGGATCGGTTTGTCCGGCAAGAAAGCCGCCAGCGCGAAGCCGACAGTCAGCTCATTCGCTTTGAATCGCAACTTGAGCGGCTTCCTTCCTGGAAGAGCGTGGGGACGACGAGCGCCACCGTCACTGCGGGCTGCTGCGGGCTCTTTGTCTGGCTCGCCGAAGGCGGTGCCAAAACATTGGCAAGATTCTTCGATTAGTTCGAAGCGCCGAGAGCCTGATCAGGCGGGAACCCCGATCAGATATTCACATCGCGACCCGGCTCGACTTCGCACTGTCGAAGCGCTCCATCCAGGCTCGCCTGCTCATCGACCCGATCCAGGCCAGTGGGCTTTCCGGCGAGCGCGCCATCGATGCGACGAATCCGCGCATCCATGGCCACGTGAAGCTGTTCTCGCGCTTGCTCGCCGCAGGGTGTCCGCGGCTTCCACGCCGTCAGAACCGCTGCCCGCGATTTGAGTAGGCCAAGGCGCTGCGGTGCTTCGTCATGTCCGGCGCGCTGCGCTTCGGTCACCTGTGCCTGCCACTCGGCAAGTACCGCGCGCAGGTCCGCGATATCCGCGGCTTGTGCCGTGGCATCCGCTGTCCGCGCCCGATGGGAGGCGGTGAATGCAAGCATGGCGGTGGTCGCCGAAGCGACGAACGCGATCAGGATCACCACGAGCGCAACGCGCCGGCCGTTGGCGCCAGACCGCGGCGAACCGGGCTCAGGATTGTTCATGTCCGCTCCGCTGCTGCGTAAGATCGGCCCATTCTGACCGATTGCCGGGACCGGCGGATGCCGGCGTCGCCGGTTCGAGGCGCGACATGGTGTCGCTCGCAGGCGGGATCCAGGTAACGGAAATGACCTCGTTACGTCGATATATTCGTGAGACTCCCCCGTCATAAGGAATCCTCCGCGCATGATCCGGATGTCCCGACTCGCCCTCTTTGCAGCGCTTACCGCAGCCATCGCCCAGCCCGCCATCGCCGACGAACTCAGGGTAATGTCCTTCAATGTCCGAACCATCACTGGAAAGGACGGCCCGGACCGTTGGGAGGCCCGTCGGGACTTGTTCGCCGACACCATCCGGAAGCTCCATCCGGATGTGATCGGCACACAGGAACTGGCGAAGGAACAAGGCGACGACACCATCGTTCGACTTCCGGAGTACACCTGGTTCGGCCGCGATCGCTTTGGCAGCCATGCCGACGAGCACATGGGCATCTTCTACCGGAAGGACCGTCTCAAGCTCGTCGAGAGCGGCGACTACTGGCTCTCTGACACGCCGGACAAGGTGGCCAGCATATCGTGGGGCAACATTTTTCCGCGCATGGTCAACTGGGCGCTGTTCGAGCGACTCTCCGACCACAAGCGCTTTTATCTGCTCGACACGCACTACCCGTACCGCGACCAGGACGAGGGCGCACGTTCGCGCAGTGCCCGCGAGATGGCTGCGTGGATCGGCAAGCTACCGGCCGGCGTGCCCGTCATCATCACCGGCGACTTCAACACCGGCCCGGAAAGCGAAGCGCACGCCACGCTCACGGCCGCGTTGAAGGACGCGTGGTCCACGGCACCGAAGCGGGAAGGCCCGGAGGATACGTTCCACGGCTTCACCGGCAAACCCACGAAGCGGATCGACTGGATTCTGTATCGCGGTGTGGAAGCCACGTCGGTGCAGACGGTGATTACCTCGAAAGATGGCCATTATCCGTCCGACCACTTTCCTGTCGAGGCAAACTTCAACCTTTGAGTTCGCGCTTATCGAGATCGCCGCCGCGCTCGACGATGCGGCGGCGACGGTAACGCAGCCGACGCCGCAGGCCATCGACGCTGCGCACGGCGACGGTCCTGGGCCGCTCACGTGGAACCGGGAAGATCGCTTGCGACAATGCGATACCCCAACGGTCGAAGGTCCGGTCGAAGATCACGGCTGCGGCGATCACAACGGCGAATGTCACGGGAATCGTGAGTAGCGCTGCAGGGACGGCACCGAGCGCCAGCGTCTTGGTGATCACCACATAGAACCATGCCGAGAAGCTCAGCAGGATCGGCAGGTGTACAAGGTAGAAGGCGTACGAAATGCGTCCCATGAACCGCGCGACCCGGCTTTGCAGAACACCGTCGAGAAGGCCGCAACGCACGACATATAGCAACAGCACGCCACCGATGACGTCGAACAGGGCCTTGCGCTCGTTGTCGGCCAGCGGCACGACATGTGTCCAGTCGTACCACGGCGATACATCGAAGCCGCCGCAGATAACAACCCCGATGAACGCGACCGTGAGCCATGGTTTCGATCTGGTGAGGCGTGCTTCTCCCACGTGACTGCCGGCGAGGAAGGCCGTGTAGTACGGCCAGTCATGCGGAAAAAACCAGGCAAGCAGCGCGACGGCGACACCGAAGTTGAGCACACCCGCCCGCCCGGGAAGAGTCAGCGAACGATAGGCGAACACGAACATCGAGCCGAGCAACTCGATCTTCATCGTCCACAACGTGGGATTGAAACGCGACCATCCGCCGAGCACGGTGCCGTACAAGCCATCGCGCAAGGCTTCGAGGAAGTCCGGCGGTTTGCCCCAGAAGTCGGCAATCCAGCGCGACCCCGAAAGGGCGCCGGCTTCCCTGGCGTGCGACCACCCCATGCTCATGACGAACCAGGCGAACATCACCGAGCCGAAGATCGGCACGCACAGCCGCAGGTACCGCCGCGATGCGCGCTGCCGGAAGATCATGGCATCGCCACGCTCAACGTACGCCTTGGTCAGCACGTAACCACTGAGCACGAAAAAGATGCACACCGCGAATTGGCCGTTCCACAGCACGGAAAGCGGCGCGAAGCCGATGATGTGGTCGACCATGCCGCGCATGGCGCCGGGTGTCGTCGTGTCGGGATAGATGAACGCGAACCCGCCCGGAAGAAAGGCGAGGAACAGATGGCAGAGCAACACGTTTACCGCGGCAAGGCCGCGCAGTCCGTCTGCGGAGATATCTTTCTGCATCGGGTGTCCCGCCTAAAATCATCATATAAGCAAGGGGCCCTTGGCTCTGCGGTGAACGCGGGGGCGGCTCGTTGGGGAACCTTCGGGAACGTCGAAGGCACGTGATGGCTTGCCAGCGTGGCGTCGTCCAGCGATAGTCAGCGCCATCACTTGGGGGACAACGATATGCGCCGTCTGATTGCCGCCGTTACACTGATGCTCGTCACTGCTTGCGCGTTCGCCGCGCCCGCGGGGACTGCTACAGCCGCTCCCACCTCCTATTTCGATCATGCAGGCCACGACGACATCCTCTCCGGTGGCGTGAAAATGATCACGATCGACACCCCGAAGGGCAAGTTCCGCGTCTGGACCAAGCGGGTTGGCAACAACCCGACCATCAAGGTGCTGCTCCTACACGGGGGCCCGGGTGCCACGCATGAGTACTTCGAAGCCTTCGACAGCTATTTCCCCGGTGCCAGCATCGAGTATTACTACTACGACCAGTTGGGCTCGGCATTCAGCGACAAACCCACCGACGAATCCCTGTGGGAGATTCCACGCTTCGTGGACGAGGTGGAACAGGTCCGCCAGGCATTGCACCTGGACAAGGACAACTTCTACCTGCTCGGCCACTCGTGGGGCGGCGTGCTCGCGATCGAGTACGCCCTGAAATACCCGCAGCACCTCAAGGGCCTGATCATTTCGAACATGGTCGACAGCATCCCCGCCTACAACCAGTACGCGACCAACGTGCTGATGCCGGCCATGGACCAGAAGAAGCTCGCCGAGATCAAGCGCATGGAGGCGGAGAAGAAGACGGCCGATCCGGCTTACATGGCGATCCTCATGCCCATGCACTACGAGCAGCACATCTTGCGGATGCCGGCCGACCAGTGGCCGGAGCCGGTGCAGCGCGCGTTCGCGCATATCAATGAACAGATTTACGTGTCCATGCAGGGCCCGAGCGAACTGGGCGCCAGTGGCAAGCTGCTGCACTGGGACCGCAGCAAGGACCTGAAGAACATCAAGGTTCCCACGCTGGTGATCGGTGCGCAGTACGACACCATGGACCCGAAATACATGGAAGCCATGGCGAAGAAGATGCCGAATGCCCGGTTCTTGCTGTGCCCGAAGGGCGGGCACATGGCCATGTATGACGATCAGACGACCTACTTTACGGGGTTGATCGGGTTCTTGAAGGATGTCGATGCGGGGAAGGCGTTGCGCTGAGGTACATGCCGACCGGCGTCACCGCTTCGTTGGCTTTTCGCCGCTGAACCGGCTCCCACATTTATCTACGGTCTACACCTATGAGACGGGTTTCTGGCAACATCACCCGGTTAACGACGCGCCTTAGCGCGCCAGCCGGACAGCCAAGCCCATGAATCTGCAAGCCAATTACGAACAGATCCCGCTCAAGGACTACGCCGAGCGGGCGTACCTCGACTACTCCATGTACGTGGTGCTGGATCGCGCCCTGCCCTTCGTGGGTGACGGGCTCAAGCCGGTCCAGCGCCGAATCATCTACGCCATGAGCGAGCTGGCCCTCTCGGCCAGCGCCAAGCCGAAGAAGTCGGCGCGCACCATCGGTGACGTGATCGGCAAGTTCCATCCGCACGGCGACTCGGCCTGCTATGAGGCCATGGTGCTGATGGCCCAGCCCTTCTCGTACCGCTACCCGCTGGTCGACGGCCACGGCAACTTCGGTTCGCCGGACGACCCGAAGAGCTTCGCCGCGATGCGCTATACGGAGTCGCGCCTGACCCCGATCGCCGAGGTGCTGCTCTCCGAGCTCCAGCATGGCACCGTGGACTGGGTGCCAAACTTCGACGGCACCATGGACGAACCCTCCTGGCTGCCGTCGCGTGTGCCTCACGTGCTGCTGAACGGCTCGATGGGCATCGCCGTGGGCATGGCTACCGACATCCCGCCGCACAACCTGCGTGAGGTCGCGAGCGCCTGCATTCGTCTGCTCGACGACCCCGAAGCGACGATCGCCGATCTCTGCGAGCACGTGCAAGGCCCGGATTACCCCACGCTCGCCGAGATCATCACGCCGCGCCGTGAGCTGCTGGCCATGTACCAGAACGGTGGCGGCTCCGTCCGTGCCCGTGCCATCTACGAGCGTGACGAAGGCAACATCATCATCACCGCACTGCCGCACCAGGTGTCGCCCTCGAAGATCCTCGAGCAGATCGCCGCGCAGATGCGCGCGAAGAAGCTGCCGATGATCGAAGACCTGCGTGACGAATCGGACCACGAGAACCCGATCCGCCTGGTGCTCGTGCCGCGGTCGAACCGCGTCGATGCGGACGAGATGATGCAGCACCTCTTCGCCACCACGGACCTGGAGAAGAGCTTCCGCGTCAACATGAACATGATCGGCCTGGACGGCCGGCCGCAAGTGAAGGACCTCAAGATGGTCCTCACCGAATGGCTGCGTTTCCGCACCGACACCGTCACCCGCCGGCTCAATCACCGACTGGGTCGCGTTGAGCGCCGCCTTCACCTGCTCGATGCCTTGCGCATCGCCTACCTCAACCTGGACGAAGTGATCCGCATTGTCCGTACCGAGGAAGAGCCGAAACCGGTGCTCATCTCCCGTTTCCGTCTTGATGAGGAACAGGCCGATTACATCCTCGAGACCAAGCTGCGCCAGCTGGCCCGTCTCGAGGAAATGAAAATCAATGAAGAATCCGGCAAGCTCGAGGAAGAGCGCGCGCGTATCAGCGTGCTGCTGAAGTCGCCCGCCAAGCTGAAGAGCCTGATCAAGGAAGAACTGCGCAGCGATGCCGAGAAGTACGGCGACGAGCGTCGCTCGCCGCTGATCGAGCGCAGCGTGGCGCAGGCCCTGGACGAGAGCGCCCTGGTCGCTTCCGAACCGGTGACCGTGGTGCTGTCGCACAAGGGTTGGGTACGCGCCGGCAAGGGTCACGAGATCGACGGTGAGGCCCTTTCCTATCGCGATGGTGACAGCCTGCTGGCGATCTCCCGCGCACGCACCACGCAACAGGTCGCCTTCATCGATTCCACTGGCCGTGCCTACGCTACGCCGGCACACACGCTGCCTTCCGCACGCGGCAACGGCGAACCCCTCACCGGCCGCTTCAGCCCGCCGGCCGGTGCACGTTTCGATGCCGTCGTCACGGCGGATAACGACACCCGCATCGTGCTGGCAACCGACTTCGGCTACGGCTTCGTCACCCGCTTCGAGGCGCTGACAGGTCGGCAGAAAGCAGGCAAGCAGATCATCTCGCTCAGCGACGGCGCCCGCGTCCTGGCGCCAGCGATCGCCGCCGATCCGTCGCGTGACCGCATCGTCGTGGTCACCGGCGAAGGCCATCTGCTGATGTTCTCGGTCGCCGAGCTACCGGAACTCGAGAAGGGCAAGGGCAACAAGCTCATCGAGATTCCCAAGGCCAAGCTGGCCTCAGGCGAAGAGCGCGTCGTCGGCGTCGCCGTGGTCACCGAGGGCAAGGGTGAAGTCACCCTTTACGCGGGCCAGCGCAAGCTGACACTGAAGTGGGCCGACCTCGTGGAGTACGGCGGTAGTCGTGCGACGCGTGGCGGCGTGCTGCCGCGTGGCTTGCGTCGCGTTGAGCGGATCGAAACCACGGGCTGATGAAGTCGTGGTGGCCCCTGCCAGGGCCATCGCCGATGAATCGGCCCCTACCAAGCGTCAAAGGAATCGCCGATGAATCGGCTCCCACAACAGCCGTTCTATGTGGGAGCCGCTTCAGCGGCGATACGCTAAAGCCGCGTCACGCTCCACGAGACCATCCGCCCGTCCTTGTACGGCATGACGCCGTGGAACGGTCGCGGGTCGGTATCGAATACAAGCGGCAGGAAGTGCCGGTCGCCTTCCCACATGGGCAACGCGTCCAGCGCGCTCACCGGCACCCACTCCAGCGCGCCCTCGGGATTGGACGTCAGCGGTGTTCCCGAGTAGCGGTCGACGATGAAGATGAAGCCCAGCCAGTCCTCGCCGTTCTTGCCGAAGCCGGGCCAGTTCAGCGTGCCACGCAGGCGCATCTCGAGGCATTCGATGCCGGCTTCCTCCATGATCTCGCGACGCATGCACGCGGCGATGTCCTCGCCCGGCTCCATTTTTCCGCCCAGGCCGTTGTACTTGCCCAGGTGCTGATCGTCCTGTCGGGCATTGCGGTGGATCATGAGGACGCGCTGACCGTCCGGCGAGATCACATAGCCGAGCGTGGCGACGATGGGTGTATAGGGCATGGCGGTGGCAACAAGGGGGAAAAAACCCGGAGTTTACCCCCTCCCCATGCGAAGGCGGCGTTTCGCCCCTTGCGTGGCCGCGGAGACCCGGCGAACATCGACGAATGCCCCGCCCGCAGCTTCCCCGCATGACCCACCCCTTCCTCCTTCGCATCGCCATCGCAGCCGGCCTGGCGGCTACCGCCATGGGCTGCGTTGCGCCCGCAGACGCCGTCGATAGCCGCGACCTGGTGTTCGACAGCCAGTCCTATTTCGCCGTTACGGTCGACACCCGCCGCGAAGACATTGAGCTGTACTGGCGTAGCCCGGAAACGGACCAGCCATTCAGCACGATCGATGCACTCAGGACCTGGACCATCGGCAAGGGTCGGCCGCTATCGTTCGCCACTAACGCGGGCATCTACGACCGCGAATTCAAACCGCTCGGCCTGTATGTCGAGAACGGCAAGGCGCTCGTCCCGCTGAACCTCATTCACGGCAACCCACGGTCAGGCAACTTCTCGCTACTGCCCAACGGCGTGTTCGCCGTCTACGACGATGGCAGTGCCGAGGTCCGCACCAGTGAAAGGTTTCGCGACGCCGGCCGCAAGCCACGCTGGGCAACCCAGTCCGGCCCCATGCTGGTCATCGACGGTGAGATCAACCCGCAGTTCGACAACGGCTCGGACAGCATGAAGTGGCGCAGCGGCGTCTGTGCGAAGACACCGCACGAGGTGGTCTTCGTGGTCAGCCGTGCGCCCGTGAACTTCCACAGTTTCGCGCGCTTGTTCCGCGACGAAATCGGCTGCCGGGATGCCCTCTTCCTTGACGGCACGATTTCGCAGGCCTTCACGCCCGATGATGGCTACGCGGGCGCGCCGGCCTTCATGACCAAGCCGTACGCCGGCATGATCGCGGTGTTTCCGAAACGGCGCTGAAACCTCTCAATCGTAGGGAATCACCAGTCTCAGGCGATCTTTCCACCCCACCCGGCCCTTTGCCTGGAGCGTGCTGTCAGGCGGCGGCACGTGGCCCGCGCAGTTGGGGCCGTTGAAGCAGGTGTTCCATCCCGCTTCGTAAATCATGTTGTAGGAGAGCTTCCGACCTTCGTTGCCGCGAAGCGGCAGCTCCCAGACGATCTCGTATTGAGGATTCAGCGTGCCAGCCAGCGGCGTCGCCTGCACGAGGCTGCCGTTATGACCGCGTGCGTTGATCCAGCGGTAGATGGCCGGTACATCGGGTGTCCACCGGGTGGCCCGGTAGAATCTGGCGTCGGTGTTGGTCCGCGTCTGCACCAGATGCATTTCCGATTGTGCGGTCTCCGTTGTCGCCTGAACCAGGTTGAGGCTGAAGCTCATGTTCGGTGTCGCCTTCCCCATCGTGTCGATGGACACGCCCGCCTGTGCATTGCCACCAACGATGAACCGCTCGGCCCGGGATACCGTCACTACACCGTCGATAGAGTCGACGGGGTAGAGCGTCCTCAACCTGGGCTGCCGGGGACAACCGAAGAGCTCATCTCCTTCCGGCTCGTCGCAAACGAACAGTCCCGTCTTCTCCGCGCGGGGGAAGGACGAGTTTATGGGCCACGCCGACACGACGCCGTCGTACTCGATCGGTCCCCAGCCGCTATGAATGGACGCGTCGAGTAAGCGTCGAAGCCCACCCCGTGCCGTGTCGTAATAACCTTCCGTGCCGTCCCGGCGCCCGAAGCCACTGCCGCCACCCTCTCCCACGGTCTTCGCCCAGAAAACGAACGTCGTCCCATGCGCGTCGATCGGGTCGTTGTTGCGAAGCAGAGCCCACTCGGTGACGAGACTCAACCGCGGCTCGTCGGTGGCACGAAAGGGCGCAACGGTGAACTGCGGTAACGCGGCGGTGTGCACCGATAGATTGCCGTACTGACACCATCGTCGCAGTTCACGAGAAAAGACACGAAATTCATCGCGCCCCGGCACCCTCTGGCCAAACACCGTGGTGGTCATTTTCCGGCGGAAGGCGCGGCAAACGGAGGATGGCGTTGCCGCCGAAAGGTCGAAGCTCACGTCGAGGGAGCGGCTCGAATTCTCCGTAGACCGAACGGTGCGGGGCGCCGCATCGTCCACCTCGCCACGATCGGACCATGTCCAGCCGTTCAGGACGGTCAGGCGATGGGACGCATCCGTCGCGTCGAAACCGAAGACACCCATTCCCGCACCGGGGTCCAGCACGATGGTGTTGGCGGTCGGCCATGCGTAGACGTCATCAGGCTTGAGCACACCAAGCACAGACGAAGCACCGGTCAGGGCCAGGCGCCTCCCTTCGTCCAGCCACGCCTCGATCTTAAGCTCGACTTCGACGAGGTCGTCGTTATCGTCTACCGTCAGTATCGTCACGCCGACGACACTGGTGTCGTCCTGGGTCATGGCCGGCGCCGGCTGGCAGACCGCTGCGGCAATCAGCAGCGCGAGCGTGGGGCGCGCGTAAGCTCTCATGGTCGTATCCCTACGTCAGCTCGTTATCGAGCCCGGAGAGCTTCGCGGTTGTGCGTGCGGCTACCTATCGGGGGCACCCACCGAAGGCTGTCGGCGATCAGCCCAGCATGCGCTCGCAGATAGCCTGGTACAGGTCAGGCAAGCGCTCGAGATCGGCAATCGACACGCACTCGTCCACCTTGTGGATGGTCGCGTTCACCGGACCCAGCTCGATCACCTCGGCGCCCATGGGAGCGATGAAGCGACCGTCCGACGTGCCGCCGCCGGTGCTCTGCTGCGGATCGATTCCGCAAAGGTCGCGGCACACACCGACGACGACCTCGCGCAAGTGTCCACCGGGCGTGGCAAGGAAGGGGTGTCCCGACAGATGCCAGTCCATCGAAAAACTCACGCCGTGCGCGTGAAGGATCGCCTCGGCGCGGTCGCGCAGGTCGTCGGCCGTGCTGGCGGTGGAAAAGCGGAAGTTGATCAGCGCGACGAGTTCGCCGGGAATGACGTTGTTCGCGCCGGTACCCGAGTTGATGTTGGATACCTGGAACGACGTGGGCGGGAAATCGGCATTGCCTTCGTCCCAGCGTTCCGCCGCCAACGCGGCCAACGCCGGCGCGAAGGTGTGGATCGGATTCTTCGCCTTCTCCGGATACGCCACATGACCCTGGACACCATGCACGGTCAACGTGCCCGAGAGAGAGCCACGTCGTCCGACGCGAATGAGGTCGCCAAGCCTTTCCATGGCGGACGGCTCGCCGACCACGCACGCATCGATCCGCTGGCCGGTCTTCCCGAAGTGATCGACCACCTCGCGAACACCGTGCAGCGCGACACCTTCCTCATCGCTGGTCAGCAGCAGGCCGACCGTACCGTGATGATCCGGATGGTCGACGACGAAACGCTCCAATGCCACGACCATGGCCGCCACCGAGCCTTTCATGTCGGCGGTGCCGCGGCCGTAAAGCAGGCCATCGCGCTCGGTCGGTTCGAACGGCGGCGAAGCCCAGTGCTCTTCCGGGCCGGTCGGCACAACATCGGTGTGGCCGAGGAAAGCGAGCACCGTGCCGCCGGCGCCATGGGTTACCCAGAGGTTATCGACATCGCCAAAGCGCAGGTGTTCGATACGAAAACCCACGGCGGAAAGACGATCCGCGATCAGCGGCAGGCAGCCGGCATCCTCCGGCGTAACTGAGCGCCGGCGGATGAGATCGCGGGTGAGATCGATGACTGAGGACATGGACTGGCTTGCCTTACTTGCCGAAGCGCTTCTTGAACGCGTTGTCAGTGAAGCCGACGGTGACATCGTCGCCCTCGACCACCACCGGTCGCTTGATCAGCGCCGGGTATTCCTTTAGCAGCAGTGTCCACTCGGGATCGCTACGCGGGTCCTTGCGCTGCGGCAGTAGCGTGCGCCACGTCGTCGACGCCTTATTGACCAGCTTCTCCCACCCACCGAGCTTCCCGGCCCACACTATCAGTGTCGGCGCCGGCACCGGGTCTGCCCTGTAATCGATGAACTCATGGGCCACGTCGAAACGCGTTAGCCAGTTGCGCGCTTTCTTGCAGGTGTCGCAGGTGGGAAGGCCGTAGAGGGTGACGGTCATGCTCACTCGCCGCTGCGCAGGAGTTCGTTGATGCCGGTCTTCGAGCGGGTCTTCTCGTCGACCTGCTTGACGATGATCGCAGCGTAGAGGCTGTGGCTTCCGTCCTTCGCAGGCAGGCTGCCGGCGACAACAACGCTGCCCGCCGGAACGCGGCCGTAGCTGACCTCGCCCGTGGCGCGGTTGTAGATGCGGGTGGACTGGCCGAGGAATACGCCCATGCCGATCACCGAGCCCTTCTCCACCACCACACCCTCGACCACTTCGGAACGAGCGCCGATGAAGCAGTTGTCTTCGATGATGGTCGGGTTCGCCTGCAGCGGCTCCAGCACGCCGCCGATACCGACACCGCCACTGAGGTGCACACCAGCGCCGATCTGCGCACAGGAGCCCACCGTCGCCCAGGTGTCCACCATGCTGCCCGCGCCGACGTAGGCGCCAATGTTGGTGTAGCTGGGCATCAGCACCGCGTCTTTCGCGATATGGGCGCCACGGCGCACCAGCGCGCCCGGCACGATGCGTGCGCCCAGATTGGCGTACTCCGTGGCGTCGCCATCGGCAAAGCGCAGCGGCACCTTGTCGAACGCACTGGACGGGCCGCCATCCATGACGCGGTTGCCGTTCATGCGGAAGTACAGCAACACCGCCTTCTTCAGCCAGGCGTTGACGGTCCAGCCGCCCTCGCCGTCGGGTTCGGCGACACGGCGTTCGCCGGATTCGAGCAGGTTGAGCACCTGGTCGACCGCTTCGCGGAGGCTGCCTTCGATTTCGTTCTGATTGAGGTCGGCACGACGTTCGAAGGCGTCGTCGATGAGGGACTCAAGCGTTTGCATCTGCATTCAAGCTGTTCCTGGGGTTTTCGAAACCGATATGACGAAGCAGGCATTCGCGCAGGATCTCACGGCGTTGCGGAGACAGTGGCGCGTTGCTGCGATCGGTAAGTTGGAAGAAATCTTCGACACGCTCGCCGAACGTCGCGATACGCGCATCATGCACGCGCACCTCGGCTTCGGCCAGCGCCTGGGCGACGGCGGCGAGCAGGCCGGGCCGGTCGGTGCATACCAGGGCAAGCTGCGTGCGTTCGCCGGCATCGAGGAATTCGATGCGCGGCGCCATCTGGAAGTGACGCAGGTGTCGCGACAGGCTGCGCTTCGGCGGCCCCTGTCCCGCAGGCTGGTCCAGCGCCCGCAGCATGCGCGTGCGCAGTTCCTCGGCCCTTTGCAGCGACGCCGGCGCCTGCGAGTCCGACTCCAGCAACAGGAAGGTATCCAGCGCCTTTCCGGTACTCGAAACAAGAATGCGGGCCTCGACGACGGAAAAACGCAGGCGGTCGAGCATGGCGGTGACCGTGGCGAACAGGCCGTCGCGATCGGGCGTGTAGATGAAGAGCTCCGTGCTTCCGCGCACGGAGAACGGATGCACCTCCACCAGCGGCATGGCGCCGCGGGCGCGCAGGATCGCCGCGGTCTGCCAGGCGATCTGTTCGGGGCGATGACGCAGGAAGCTGAGGTCCGGAAATTCCGCCCAGACGCCGGCGATGTCATCGGCGGCCACGTGCTCCGCGACCAGCATGCCGAGTGCCCGCTCACGCGTTTCGCGCAGGCGTATGCCCGCATGGGCCGGCGGCGTGAGGTCACTGCGCAGGGCGAATCGCGTCGATGTGTAGAGGTCGGCAAGCAGCCGGTCTTTCCAGGCGTTCCACAGCTTGGGGCTGGTACCGATGATGTCGGCGATCGTCAGCAGGTAGAGATGATCGAGGTGCTCCCAGTCACCTACCGTGGCACCGAAGCGATGTACCACGTCGGGATCGGTGATGTCCTGGCGCTGCGCCGTCGTGCTCATGAGCAGGTGATGGCGCACCAGCCACGCGACGAGCTCGATCTCCTCCCCGGGCAGGCCGAGTCGCGCGCAGAACGCGCGCGCGTCCTCTTCACCCAGCTTCGAATGATCTCCGCCCCGGCCCTTTGCGATGTCATGGAACAAGGCCGCCAGCAGAAGCAGTTCCGGCTTTTCGACGTGCGGCCAGATTTCACAGGCGATGGGAAAATCGCGCCGCGCGGCAGCATCGGCGAAGCGGGCCACGTTGCGCAGGACGCGCAGCGTGTGTTCGTCCACCGTGTACACGTGGAACAGGTCGTACTGCATGCGACCGACCACCTTGCCGAACGCCGGCAGGATCGCGGCGAGCAAGCCATGGCGGTTCATCCGCCACAAGGCTTCCACCGCCGGTGCACCACGCCTGAGCAGCGCCAGGAACGCACTGAGCACCTGCGCGTCGTCGGCCAGAGATTCGCCGTGCAGCGAAACGGCGTGCTGGATACGGCGCATGGTCTCGGCGGTAAAGCCCGTGATACCCGGTTCGTCGAGGCGCGCAATGAAAATCTCCACCAGCGAGGCCGGGCGGCGAACGAAGAGCTGCGGATTGCGCAGCGAGATGCGCGATCCGTGGCGCACATAGTCCGTACCCACCGGCAACGCCTCGGTGGCGGGATCGAGCATTTCCTCGAAACGCTCGACCAGTTGGGTGCCGGAGCGTTCGATCTGCGTCGCCGCGCGATAGTAGCCCTGCATGAACTGTTCGACGCCGAGATTCTTGGCGTGCTCGTCCTCGAAGCCCAGCCGCATGGCGAGCCCGCGCTGGTAGTCGAACAGGAGGCGCTCTTCCGCCCTGCCCGCTTCCAGGTGGAGGGCATAGCGGTAGCGACGAAGGGTTTCCTCCGCACGGGCCAGCTTGGCGGCCTCGACGGGCTCGAGCAGGCCCTCCGCGACCATGTCGTCGAAGTCCGGGGCGTCGGCCAGCCGTCGACCCAGCCAGCGCAGCGCGTCCAGCGTGCGCAGCCCGCCTGGGCCGTCCTTGAGGTTGGGCTCGAGGTTCTGCGCCGTGTCGTCATAACGCGCATGACGGGCATCGCGCTCGGCAAGCCGCGCGGCCAGGTACTGGCGCGGGGGCCACAGAGCCGGGTCGTCGAGGATGCCGCGAAGGCTCTCGGCGAGGATCGGCCAGCCGGCCAGACGTCGCGCGTCGAGCAGACTGGTGAAGACGCTGGCGTCGCTGGCGGCCAGCTCACGACACTGTTCCACGGTACGTACAGCATGGCCGGGCTTCAGGCCGATATCCCACAGGCAACCGAAGAAGCTCTCCAGCGCACGATGCAAGGCCGGCGAAGTCTCCGCCACCAGGGCCAGCAGATCCACGTCGGACGCGGGAAAAAGCATGCCGCGGCCGAAGCCGCCGACGGCGAACAGGGCGCCGGCGGCCATATCGCCCAGACAGGCACCCCAGGCGTGGACGACGATGCGGTCGACAATCTCCGATCGGCGACGGGCGAGCGCCGAGGCGTCTTCACCTTCACGGAAGGCCACGGTAAGCGACCGGTCGACGTCGCCCAGCAGTTGGCGCAGCGAACGGCGCGCCTCAGGCGATACGCCCGAACGCGGTACGACGGCGGGCAGGCGTGGAAGCGGCGGAAGCGTCACGTCGGAGCCCTCTGCGGTGGTTTTAAGCGTCAGGCGGCGTCCGGCCAGGGGGTCAGGATCTCGAAGCCATCGTCGGTCACGGCGATGGTGTGCTCCCACTGGGCCGACAGGGAATGGTCCTTGGTGACCACCGTCCAGCCATCGGGCAACGACTTGGTTTGCGGCTTGCCGGCGTTGATCATCGGCTCGATGGTGAAGGTCATCCCCGGCTTCAGCTCCATGCCCGTGCCGTTACGACCGTAATGAAGTACCTGGGGCTCATCGTGATAGACCTTGCCGATGCCGTGCCCGCAGTACTCGCGAACCACCGAGAAGCCAGCGGCTTCGGCGTGCTTCTGGATGGCGGCGCCGACGTCGCCCAGCGTGGCGCCCGGCTTCACGGCGCGGATGCCCTGCATCATCGCCTCGAACGTGGTGTCGACCAGGCGCCTGGCCAGCACGCTGGGCGTGCCGACGAAATACATGCGGCTGGTGTCGCCGTGCCAGCCGTCCTTGATCACGGTGACGTCGATATTGACGATATCGCCGTCCTTCAGGACCTTGGTCTCGGTCGGAATACCGTGACAGATCACATGGTTGACCGAGGTGCATACGGTCTTGGGGAAGCCCCGGTAACCCACGTTGGCGGGGATCGCCTTCTGCACATTCACGATATGGTCGTGGGCAAGACGGTCCAGCTCCTCGGTGGTGACACCGGGCTTGACGTGGGGCACGAGCATCGCCAGCACCTCGGCGGCCAGGCGGCCGGCCTCGCGCATCAGCTGGATCTCTTCGGGGGTCTTCGGTACGACGGCCATGATGGTTCTCTCTTTTCCTTTCGCCCTCAGGGGATTGGGCCTGCCACCCGAGGTGGCGGCGCCCCTGCCGGAAATCCACCCTCGGCTTGCGGCCAGGCGGGTCCAGAGGCTACAATTAGCGAGTTTTGCTGACCGGCGAAGCCACTTTTACGTGGCCACGGCGGCGATACGAAGCGCGATTGTAACCGTATGGCGCCAGCATTGGCCCCCACGGGAGCATCGCTTTTAACGCCACACACGCATCGGCACCGCCTTCGGGGTGCCTGGCCCGACAGGGCCGGGTCGAAGCCGGGGATGCGTGGAGGTCCCAACCCCCATAGAACCGCTCGATGCGGTTCGCCCAGGAGTAATTCCATGGCACAAGTCACCATGCGCGAGATGCTGGAAGCCGGCGTCCATTTCGGCCACCAGACCCGTTACTGGAACCCCAAGATGGCTCCGTACATCTTCGGCGCCCGCGGCAAGATCCACATCATCAACCTCGAGAAGACGCTTCCGCTCTTCACCGACGCGATGCATTTCCTCTCGGGCCTGGCCCAGAAGGGCGGCACCGTGCTCTTCGTCGGCACCAAGCGCTCCGCCCGTGAGTCGCTGGCCGAAGAAGCCGCACGCGCCGGCCAGCCGTTCGTCACCGCCCGCTGGCTCGGCGGCATGCTGACCAACTTCCGCACGGTCAAGCAGTCGGTTGCCCGCCTGAAGGAACTCGAAGCCGCCGAAACCGACGGTTCGTTCGAGAAGCTGGTCAAGCACGAAGTGCTGGCCCGTCGCCGTGAGCGCGACAAGCTGCAGAATTCGCTGGGTGGCATCAAGGACATGAATCGTCTGCCGGACGCCCTGTTCATCATCGACATCGGTCACGAAGACATCGCCGTCCAGGAAGCCCGCAAGCTCGGCATTCCGGTCGTCGCCGTCGTCGATACCAACTACGACCCGGCCCTTGTCGACTACGCCATCCCGGGTAACGACGACGCTATCCGCGCGATCCAGCTGTACGCCCGCGCCGCTGCCGACTCGATCCTCGAAGGCAAGGCCGCTTCGCCGAACGCTGCTCGTGGCGATGCCAACGAGTTCGTCGAGCTCGACGAAGAAGGCAACCCGGTCGCAAAGGACAACGCCCCGCGCGGCGATCGTCGTGGCGCCCCGGACAAGAAGGGTGCTCCGCGTCGCGAAGGCGGCCGTGACGGTGGTCGTGGCCGCGCGTAAGCGCCCCACCCTGTCGAGCTCTTCCGTTTCATCCGGCGCCGCGGCATGTCCGCCGCGGCGCTTATCAAAATATTGAGGAATTACCATGGCTGAGATCACCGCAAGCCTCGTCAAGGAACTGCGCGAGCGTTCCAGCGTCGGCATGATGGAGTGCAAGAAGGCACTCGTCGAAAACAACGGCGACATCGAAGCGGCGATGGAATGGCTGCGCAAGAATGGCCTCGCCAAGGCCGACAAGAAGGCCGACCGCGTCGCTGCCGAGGGCCTCATCGCCGTCGTGCAGAAGGCCGGCAAGGCCGTTCTGGTCGAAGTCAACAGCGAAACCGACTTCTCCTCGCGCAACGAACAGTTCATCCAGTTCACCAAGGACGTCGCTAACGTCGCCCTCGAGTCCGGTGTGACCGACATCGCCGCACTGAACGCCGCCAAGCTCGGCGACGTCACGGTCGAGGAAGGCGCCAAGACGCTCACCCTGACCATCGGCGAGAAGTTCGAAGTCCGCCGCATGGCCAAGGTCGAGAACGACGGCCCGATCGGCGCGTACTCGCACAGCGGCCGCATCGGCGTGCTCGTCGCGCTCAAGGGCGGCTCGGACGAGCTGGCCAAGGGCATCGCCATGCACGTCGCCGCGATGAACCCCAAGTTCATCAAGGTTGAAGACGTTCCGGCCGACTACGTCGAGAAGGAAAAGGACATCGCGCTGAGCCAGATGTCCGACAAGGAAAAGGCCAAGCCGGCCGACATCCTCGACAAGATCGTCACCGGCAAGATCAACAAGATCCTCGCCGAAGCGACCCTGGTCGGCCAGCCGTACGTGCTGGACGGTGACATCACCGTCGCCGAAGCCCTGAAGAAGGCCGGTGCCGAAATCGTCACGGTGCAGCGCCTGGCCGTCGGCGAAGGCATCGAGAAGGTTGTCGACGACTTCGCCGCCGAAGTCATGAAGCAGGCTGGCCTGGCGTAAGCCTTTCCTAGCTGGCAGTACCCGAAAGAGCCGCGAGTGATCGCGGCTCTTTTTTTATGCCCCTGTAGGAGCCGATTCATCGGCGAAAAGCCAACGGAGCGAAGAAGCCGTCTCCGGGGCACTTAGAACGGGCTCGCCTCCGGCCTCGCGTGCGCTCGCGTTGCGTCGCAAGAGCCGGCGGGTATCACCCTCGGGGCCACGCTGCGGCGTCCCGCGAAGGAGGGCCGCAAGAGCGGCCGTTTATCTATTGCCCTGCGGGCCGGGCCGGCGACCCACCGGCCCCGAGGATGATACCCGCCAGCTCTTCCCAACCCTGAGGTTCGTGAGGTCGAGCAACCGCCCGCCATTGGTCGTCCCTGCTGCTCTTGTAGGAGCCGATTCATCGGCGAACCCTCAACACAGCAAACGCGAACGAGGCCTTGTGTCGCATTTCGCCGGTGGTTCAACCGCCCGCCCCATCACCATAAGGCCTCATTCGCCAACACGATGGCCTGAGGGTTCGCCGATGAATCGGCTCCCACAAAAACTGCGAGCCGCGGCGACGCTGGGGGAGAGTCGGCGGGTGCCACCCTCGGGGCCGGTAGCGGAGGCGAGGGCTTCGGCTGGATAAGGCCCGCAGGGGGCCGGCCATGGATGGCCGGTCGTTTTCGCGCGACAGGAGTCGCGTCGAAAACCCCCAGCCGAAGCCCGGCCCGGCCCGAAGGGCAATAAGCAAATGGCCGCTCTTGCGGCCCTCCCCAGCGGGACGCCGCAGTCGTGGCCCCGAGGGTGGCACCCGCCGGCTCTCGCGACGCAGAGCGAGCAGCCCAACGCAAGGCCGAAGGCGAGCCTGCCCCTGGAGCGCACCGTAGTGACAAAGGCTGCGACTTCTTTGCTCCGTTGGCTTTTCGCCGATGAATCGGCTCCCACATGTTCCAGTCGACAGTTTTCACATGACTGTAACAACGCTGTGCGCGTTAAACTAAGCCCGTTTTGCCCCACACAAACTGGAGATTCCCCATGAGCACCCCGCTGAAGAACCGCCGCATCCTGCTCAAGCTCTCCGGTGAAGCCCTCATGGGAGCAGAGGATTACGGCATCGATCCCAAAGTGATCGGTGGGCTCGCCAAGGAAATCCTCGAAGTGCGCAACGCGGGCGCGCAGATCGGCGTCGTCATCGGCGGTGGCAACATCTTCCGTGGCGCGGGCCTCGCCGCCGCCGGGATGGATCGCGTCACCGGCGACCACATGGGCATGCTCGCCACCGTCATGAACGCTCTTGCCATGCAGGACGCCATCGAGAAGCTCGGTGGCGAAGCGCGAACCATGAGCGCCATCAAGATCAACGAAGTCTGCGAGGACTTCATCCGCCGCCGCGCCATTCGCCACCTCGAAAAGGGCCGCGTCGCCCTGTTCGCCGCCGGCATCGGCAACCCGTTCTTCACTACCGACTCCGCCGCCGCCCTGCGAGCCGTGGAAGTCGGCGCCGACCTGTTGCTCAAGGCCACCAAGGTGGACGGCATCTACTCGGCCGACCCCAAGCGCGACCCGACCGCCACGCGCTACGACCATCTCACCTACAACCAGGTCATCGAGCGTCGCCTCGAAGTGATGGATACCGCCGCGATTGCCCTCTGCCGCGAAAACAAGCTGCCCCTGCGCATCTACGACATGACCCAGCCGGGCAACCTCATGAAGATCATGAAGGGCGAGCCGGTGGGCACCCTGGTCGACGCCGGCTAAGCCTCTCCCCTCGGGCGAGCACCCCTTGGGGCCTTGGCCCGCGACCCTGGCGCGCCGCGGCAAGGCCGTACGCGCACGCACTGCTATACTCGTCTGCTGACCCGTTCGACCGGAAACGAGCCCATGATCAACGACATCAAGAAAGATGCTGAGACCCGTATGGGCAAGAGCATCGACTCCCTCAAGCACGACCTGAAGACGATTCGCACCGGCCGCGCGAATCCCTCCATCCTCGACAACATCGTCGTGCCCTACTACGGCACGCCGACGCCGCTCGCCCAGGTAGCCAACGTGTCCACCCCGGACGCGCGCTCGCTGTCCGTGAAGCCGTTCGACAAGGCCATGGTCGGCCCGATCGAGAAGGCCATCATGGCCTCCGACCTCGGCATCACGCCGACGACCATGGGCATGGACATCCGCCTCAACTTCCCGCCGCCGACCGAGGAGCGCCGCAAGGAGCTCGCCAAGAGCGTGTCCAAGGAAGGCGAGGCTGCCAAGATCGCCATCCGCAACGTCCGTCGCGACGCCGTGCAGCACGTGGCCAAGCTGCTCAAGGACAAGACCATCACCGAAGACGACCAGAAGCGCGCCGACACCGACATCCAGGCCCTCACGGACAAGTTCGTGAAGGAAGTCGATGCCGTCGTCAGCGAAAAGGAAAAGGAGCTGATGGCGCTCTGAGGCGCCATCGGATCGCCCCGCCCATGGCAGCGAAGCCCGACGCTCGGGTTCCCCGTCACCTGGCCATCGTCATGGACGGCAACGGCCGCTGGGCGAAACAGCGTCTGCGTCCGCGCAGCTTCGGCCACCATGCCGGACAGAAGGCGGTCAAGGAAGCGGTCGAGTTCTGCCTGCGCCGGGGCATCGCATCGCTCACGCTGTTCGCCTTTTCCAGTGAGAACTGGAATCGGCCGGCGACCGAGGTCTCGGCGCTGATGGAATTGTTCCTCAAGGCCATCGACAAGGAAGTGGACGAACTGCACGGCAACGGTGTGCGTATCCGCTTCATCGGAGACCTCGATGCCTTCGCCCCCGAATTGCGTGCGCGCATGCTGGGAGCTATGGACCGCACGGCCGGTAATGCCGCCCTGAACATGAACGTCGCCGTGAATTATGGCGGCCGCTGGGATATCGCCAACGCCGCGCGCCTCGCCGCGGAAGCGATCGCCCGGGACGAGTTCGCCGCCGCCGATCTGGACGAAACCCGACTCAACCGTTACACCTGCCTCGCCGACCAACCGCCGCTGGACCTGTTCATCCGCACCGGCGGCGAACACCGTGTCAGCAACTTCCTGCTCTGGCAGCTTGCCTATGCCGAGCTCTATTTCACCGACACCCTGTGGCCCGATGTCGACCAGGCCTGCCTGGCCGAGGCCATCGACGACTATGCCCGCCGCGAGCGCCGTTACGGCCGCACCGGTGAGCAGGTAGCCACGGGTTAACGCCGGAAACTCATGCTCAAGCAACGCATCCTCACCGCCGCCGTCCTGATCCCGGTCGTCCTGGCGCTGATCCTCCTGCCGCCGACCGGCTTCTTCGCCGCGCTCATCGCCATCGTTTTCGTGGGCGCCGCCTGGGAATGGAGCCAGCTCGCCGGCAGCCGCACCGCTGTCGGCCGTGGCATCGTCGCGGCCATCGCCGCCGTCATGCTGCTCGCCCTCCTTCTCGTCTGGACACCAGGCCTGCTCACGGCGCTGACTCTCGCCGGTGTCGCCTGGTGGATCGGCTGCTGCTTCTGGCTGCGCCATTTCACCTTCGCCGCGGCGCCGAACGCCGAGAACCGCATGCTCAAGCTCGGCGCGGGCGTCCTGGTCATCGTGCCGACCCTGGCCGCCGCCATGGCGATGCATGCCAGCGACCACGGCCACTGGTGGACCCTGCTCGGCCTGGTCATCGTGTGGTTTGCCGATACCGGCGCTTATTTCAGCGGCCGCTACTTCGGTCGCCGCAAGCTGGCCCCGCGCATCAGCCCGGGGAAGACCTGGGCCGGCGTCTATGGCGCCATTGTCGCCGGCTCGGCGATCACGGTGTTCGGCGCCTACCTGATCGGCGTGCGCGGGACCACGCAGCTTGTCGGCATGGCCGTGCTCGGCGTGATCACCGTGGGCTTTGCCGTGGTGGGCGACCTCTTCGAGAGCCTGATGAAGCGTCACGCGGCCGTAAAGGATTCCGGAAGCCTGTTCCCGGGCCACGGCGGCCTGCTCGATCGTCTCGACAGCGTTTTCGCCGCCCTGCCCATCTTCGCGGCCGGCAAACTGCTGCTGGGCCTGTAGCGCCATGGCCATCCGACAGGTCGCCGTGCTCGGTGCCACCGGTTCCATCGGCGGCAGCACGCTCGACGTCATCGCCCGTCATCCGGACCGTTTCCGCGCCAGCGTGCTCGTCGCAAACCGGAACACCGAAGCATTGGCTGCGCTGTGCGAGCGCTTTCGACCCGACCTGGCGATCATCGCCGACCCGGGCATGGAGGCCGACCTCGCCCGCCGCCTCGCCGCCGCCGGCGTGCGTTGCGAGGTGGCGTCCGGCGCCGAAGCAGTCACCGCCGCAGCCGCCGGCCCGCTCTGCGACACCGTGGTTGCCGCCATCGTGGGCGCGGTCGGCCTGGACTCCACGTTCGCCGCCGCGCGCGCCGGCAAGCGCCTGTTGTTGGCGAACAAGGAATCCATCGTCATGGGCGGCGCCCTGCTGCTCGAAGCCCTGCACCAGGGCGGCGGTGACCTCATCCCGGTCGATTCCGAACACAATGCGATCTTCCAGTGCCTGCCGGGTGGGCGCCCGGAACTCGCCCGCGCAGGTGTCCGTCGACTGGTGCTGACCGCTTCCGGCGGTCCGTTCCGCGGCCGCACGCGCGCCGAGCTCGGCTCGATCACCCCGGACGAGGCCTGCGCCCATCCGAAGTGGTCGATGGGCCGGAAGATCTCGGTGGACTCCGCCACGCTGATGAACAAGGGCCTCGAAGTCATCGAGGCGCATCACCTGTTCGCCGCGCCGGTCGACCGCATCGAGGTCGTGGTCCATCCGCAGAGCCTGGTTCACTCCATGGTCGACTACGTCGATGGATCGATGCTCGCCCAGCTCGGCAACCCGGATATGCGCACGGCGATCTCCTGTGCCCTGGCATGGCCCGAGCGTATCGACGCCGGGGTCGCCCCGCTCGACCTGGCTGCCCACGCCCGCCTCGACTTCGAAAAGCCCGATCTGGACACCTTCCGCTGCCTCGCGCTGGCCTTCCAGGCCCTGCGGGCGGGTGGCGACGCCACCACGATCCTGAATGCCGCCAACGAAATCGCCGTGGATGCGTTTCTTGCCGGGACGCTGCCGTTCCTGGGCATCGCGGAGCTCGTCGAACGCGTTCTTGAGGAACTGCCGGCCGAACCCGTGGTCGATGTCCAGACCCTTGTAGAGCGCGACGCTGCCGCCAGGCGGTCGGCGCGGGACGTTCTGCACCGCGCTTACTGCTAAACTCGCTCTACCCAACGACTTTTTTTCGAGACCCTCCCTCTCCGATGAGCCCCTTCCTAGGTTCCGTGTTCTGGCTGCTGGTCACGCTTGGCGTACTGGTGACCTTCCACGAATTCGGCCATTACTGGGTCGCGCGCCGCTGCGGCGTGCGCGTACTCCGCTTCTCGGTCGGCTTTGGCCGTCCGCTGTGGCGGCGCGTCGCAAAGGACGGCACCGAGTACCAGGTGGCCGCCATTCCGCTGGGCGGCTACGTGAAGATGCTCGATGCCCGCGAAGGCGAAGTCGATCCTTCAGAGCGCGGCCAGGAATTCACCGGCAAGTCGGTCTGGAAGCGAATCGCCATCGTCGCCGCGGGTCCTGCGTTCAACCTCATTTTTACCGTCGCCGCGTTCTGGGCGATGTACATGATCGGCAAACCCGACGTGGCGCCCATCGTCAACGCCGCGCCGGGCACGATCGCCGCGCAGGCGGGCATCCGTCCCGGTGACCGCCTGATCGCCATGAACGGCTACGCGGTCGCTACCGGTAGCGATGCTTTCGACGTGCTCGCCAACGGCCTGCTCGGCAACGAGCCGATGCCCGTGCAGGTCAAGGGCACCGATGGCGGTCAGCGCAACGTGGTCCTGCCCCTGCAAAACCTCTCTGCCGAAGGCGACATCGGCAAGAAGTTCACCCAGCTTGGCCTGACCCTACAGACCACGCCCTTTGTCGGCGACGTCATGCCCGGCGATCCCGCCGCCCTGGCCGGCATTCGCCCGGGCGATCGCATTGTCAGCGTCAATGGCAAGCCGGTGGCGGACTTCGACACATTCACGAAGCTGGTGCCCGAGCAGGCGGTGATCTCGCCCAGGCTCGCCGTGGTCATCGAACGCGACGGCAAGACGCAAACCCTCGACATCACCGCCCGAATGAAGTCCGAGCGCGGCCAGCCCACCCGCTGGATGATCGGCATCGGCGCTCGCCCGCCGGAAACTGCCACGCTGCGCTATGGCCCCGTGCGCGCCTTCAGCGAGTCGCTGCGCGCGACCTGGGGTGGCACCGTCTCCACCTTCAACCTGATCGGCAAGATGCTCTCCGGGCAGGCTTCGACCAAGAATCTCTCCGGGGTCATCGGCATCGCGCAGGTCGCCAACGATCAGGCCAACCGTGGCCTGGGGTGGTTCCTGAACTTCCTCGGTCTGGTCTCGCTGAGCCTCTGTATCTTGAACCTGTTGCCCATCCCGGTCTTGGACGGTGGACACCTGCTGTATTACCTTATCGAGTTGGTCAAAGGCAGCCCGGTCAGCGAACGCATCATGATCGCCGGCCAGTACGTCGGGCTCGCCCTGCTGTTCACGCTGATGGGGCTGGCGTTTTTCAACGACATCCAGCGAATGATCGTCTCGTGACGAGGCATCCGTATTACCCCGGCCCTGGGCGCTCGCGCGTCCATGGCCAGACGACGTCGGGCATGAGCCCTGCGCGTGCTCCTATTCGGTCGCCGGCCTCGTCCGCCGGCTTCTGGTCTTAACTCAACGGAATCGACGATGAAGCGTATCGCCGCCCTGATCCTGCTCGCCTCCCTGTCCGCCAATGCGCTTGCTTTTGAGCCGTTCGTCGTCTCCGATATCCGTATCGACGGTCTCACCCGCATTGCCCAGGGCACGGTACTGAGCTATCTGCCGATCGAGAAGGGCGAGTCCTTGACCGACGAGAAAGCCCAGGCCGCGATTCGCGCCCTGTACCAGACAAAATTCTTCAGCGACGTGGAAATTGAACGCCAGGGCGACATCCTGGTGATCAAGGTCACCGAGCGTCCGGCCATCGCGAAGCTCACGCTGCGCGGTAACAAGGACATCAAGGAAGACGACCTGCGCAAGGGCCTGAAGGAGATCGGCCTGTCCGAAGGTGAAACCTTCGACCGCCTCTCCCTCGACCGTGTCCAGCAGGAACTCATCCGCCAGTATTACAACCGCGGCAAGTACAACGTGTCGGTCATCCCGCACGTCACGCCGCTGGACCGTAACCGCGTGGCGATCGACATCGAAATCCGCGAAGGCAAGGCGGCGAAGATCAAGGAGATCAACGTCGTCGGCAACAAGGCCTTCACCGACAAGGCCATCCGCGATGGCTTCGAATCGAACACGTCCAACTGGCTGTCCTGGTATTCCAAGGACGACCAGTACTCGCGCGAAAAGCTCTCCGGCGATCTGGAAAAGCTCAGCAACTACTACATGAATCGCGGCTACGCCGACTTCGGCGTCGATTCCACGCAGGTGGCGATCAGCCCGGACAAACGCGCGATGTACATCGACGCGAGCGTCAAGGAAGGCGAGGTCTACACCGTCTCCGATGTCCACCTTCTCGGTGAACTGATCCTGCCGGAAGACACCCTGCGCAAGCTGGTGTACATCCACAAGGGCGATACCTTCAACCGTGCGGCCATCGAAGCCAGCACCGACGCGATCAAGGCCATCCTCGCCAATATCGGTTACGCCTTCGCCAAGGTGACGCCGGTGCCGAAGCTGGACAAGGACAAGCGCACCGCCGACCTCACGCTCTTCATCGAGCCGGGCAAGCGCGTGTATGTGCGCCGCGTGGTCTTCCAGGGAAATACCCGCACGGAAGACGAGGTCCTGCGTCGTGAAATGCGCCAGCTCGAAGGCGCCTGGTACTCGCAGGGTGCGATCGACCGCTCGAAGACCCGCCTGCAGCGCCTGGGTTACTTCAAGACCGTCGACATCGACAAGGCCCTCGTGCCGGGCACGGTCGACCAGGTCGACCTGACCGCGAAGGTCGAGGAACAGTCGGCCGGCTCGCTGATGTTCGGCGTGGGTTACTCGCAGTACTCCGGCATCATCCTGTCGGCCTCGGTCTCGCAGAACAACTTCCTCGGTACGGGTGACCGCTTCTCCATCGGCGCGGAAACCAGCACGTATTACAAGCGCATCAATGCGAGCTACACCAATCCGTACCTCACCGATTCGGGTGTGCAGATCGGCTACAACGTCGGCTACAGCAAGCTCGACTACGGCGACACCGACCTGGCTAACTACACGTACAGCACCAAGTCGTTCCAGACGACGCTGTCGTTCCCGATCTCCGACTTCGATTCGCTGTCCACCAGCCTCGGCGTCAGCTCGAACCTGATCAACACCTCCACGTACACCCCGGGCCAGCTGGTGGCGTACCAGGATGCGATCGGCAACAAGACGATCCACTCGTGGACCTCGAGCCTGGGCTTTACGCATGACACGCGTAACAGCTACTGGGCCCCGACCCGCGGCGGTCAGCTGACCGCATCGGTCGAAGGCGCCCTGCCCGGTTCCACCGTGCAGTACTACAAGATCTTCGGCGAAGCCAACCACTACTGGCCGATCGGCAAGGGCTTCGTGCTCTACCTCGACGGCCAGGTAGGCTACGGCAAGACCTACGGCCAGAGTTACGACAACGACGGTTACGCCTATAACCCGAACGATCCGCTCAACCCGACCAAGATCTACTCGAAGGGTGACAAGGTCGCGTTCCCGTTCTGGGAGAACTACTACGCCGGCGGCGTGCGTGACGTCCGCGGTTTCCAGGACAACACCCTGGGTCCCCGCCTCTGCGACGGCCTCAGCACGAACCAGGGCGGCAAGCCCGACAGCCACGGCAATTGCACCGGCGGCTACTACAGCTACGGCCAACCGGTCGGTGGCGCGTTCAAGGTGCTCGGCACGGCGCAGATGTTCCTGCCGCTGCCCTTCCTGAAGGACGTGAACACGGCCCGCGTGTCCTGGTTCGTCGACGTCGGTAACGTCTACTCCTCCTACTCGGCATTCAATGCCAGCGACCTGCGCGCTTCGACGGGTCTGTCGCTGCAGTGGCAGGCGCCGATCGGTCCGCTGATCATCAACTTCGCGGTGCCGTTCCGTAAGCAGTCCGACGACGGCCGATTTGTCGAGCGTATCCAGTTCACCTTCGGCAGCCAGCTCTAAGGCTTGCAAGCCGCTAGAATCGAGGGGTGGTGCGGCTCCGGCCCACCACCCCTTTTTTATGGGATTGCCTGGAGTGCCCCGTGAGCGGAAATCCGCAGTACACCCTGGCCGAGCTGGCCGAACGTTTCAGCCTCGAAGCCCATGGCGATCCCGCGACGGTCGTGGATGGCGTCGGCACCTTGTCGGCCGCTACCGCCTCACAGTTCACCTTCCTGTCCAATTCGAAGTACACCTCGCAACTGGCCGAGTCGCAGGCCGGTATCGTGGTGCTCGCCGCCGAGGCCCTCGCGCTGCGCAAGGGTGCGGCACTGGTGGCGAAGGATCCCTACGTCGCCTACGCGAAGATCGCCGCATTGTTCGAGCGCGTGGCCGCCGCACCGCGTGGCATCCATGCGAGCGCGGTCGTTTCGCCTTCCGCCCGCGTGCATCCCACGGCGAGCGTCGGCCCGTGCTGCGTGATCGACGAGGGCGCGGTAATCGAGGAAGGCGTGATCCTCGGCCCACACTGCGCCATCGGGCCGGGCTGCGTGGTCGGCGCCAACTCGCGCCTGGTCGGCCGGGTGACCCTGGTTATCCGCGTCACCCTGGGTAAGCGGGTCCTGGTCCACCCCGGCGCCGTCATCGGGTCGGACGGCTTCGGGCTCGCTTTCGACCGCGACCACTGGGTCAAGCTCCCTCAACTGGGTGGCGTGCGTATCGGCGACGACTGCGAAATCGGCGCCAACACCACCATCGATCGCGGTGCACTCGACGATACCGTGCTTGAGGAGGATGTCCGCCTCGACAACCAGATCCAGATCGCACACAACGTGCATATCGGCGCTCACACGGCCATGGCTGGCTGTTCCGCGGTCGCCGGCAGCGCCAGAATCGGCCGTTATTGTCTGATTGGCGGCAACGCCGGCGTCCTCGGCCACCTCGAACTGGCCGACCGGGTTACCATCACGGCGAAAAGCCTGGTCACCGCGTCGATCAGGGAACCGGGCGAATATTCGTCCGGAACACCGTTGCAGGAAAACCGCCAGTGGCGGCGCAATGCGGCGCGCTTCAAACATCTCGACGAGTACGCGCGCCGGCTGTCGGCGCTGGAAAAGGATAAAGGGCAATGACTGATACGAACGCTGCCGTGAAGCTCCCGGTAGATGTGGAGCACATCCAGCGGCTGCTGCCGCACCGTTACCCGTTCCTGCTGGTGGATCGTGTGATCGAACTCGATCCGGGCAAGAGCATCGCGGCAATCAAGAACGTCACCATCAACGAGCCGTTCTTCCAGGGCCACTTCCCGGGTCACCCGGTCATGCCTGGCGTGCTGATCGTCGAGGCCATGGCACAGACCGCCGGCCTTCTCACCCAGCTGACCAGCCAGATCGAAGGCCATAGCGGCAGCCCGCTGTTCTACCTGGTCAAGGTGGACAACGCCCGCTTCTCCGCCGTCGTCGCCCCGGGCGACCAGCTTCGCCTGGAAGTGTCGCTCAAGCGCCTCCTGCGCGGCATGGGCCTGTTCGAGGCCAGGGCCCTCGTCGACGGCAAGACCGTGGCGTGTTGCGAGCTGATGTGCGCGGCGAGGAACGATAAATGATCCATCCCACGGCGCAGATCGATCCCACCGCGCGCATCGCGGACAACGTCAGCATCGGCGCGTTCAGCGTCATCGGTGCGAACGTCGTCATTGGCGAGGGCACGACCGTCGGTCCGCACGTGGTGATCGAAGGGCCGACCACCATCGGCCGCGACAACCGCATCTCGCAGTTCGCGTCCATCGGCGGTCCGCCGCAGGACAAGAAGTGGCAGGGCGAACGCACCGAAGTCATCATCGGCGACCGCAACCTCATCCGCGAATTCGTCACGATCAATCGTGGTACGGGCGATGGTGGCGGCATCACGCGCATCGGTAACGACAACTGGCTGCTTGCCTACGTGCATATCGCGCACGACTGCCAGGTCGGCAACCATGTGGTCTTCTCCAATTACTCGGCCCTTGCCGGGCACGCCGACATCGGCGACTGGACAATCATGTCGGGCTATTCCGGCGTGCATCAGTTCTGCAAAGTCGGCGCGCACGCCTTTATCGGCATGGGCTGCCTGGTCGGTTCCGACGTACCGCCGTTCGTGATGATGGCCAATGAAACGCGCGGCCGTCCGCGTGGGATCAATAGCGAAGGCCTGAAGCGCCGCGGCTTCGATACCGCGCGCATCGCCGCCATCAAGCGGGCCTACCGCACCCTGTACATGGGTGGCCTGCCGCTGGCCGAGGCACGCGAGCAACTGCTCGCCCAGGCGGAAACCAGCGAGGACGTGCGCCAGATGCTCGAGTTCCTCGACCGTAGCGAGCGCGCGCTGGCCCGCTGACGCCATGCCGTCGACACCCCCTTCCCCGGCCTCGCCGACGATCGCCCTGATTGCCGGCGAGGACTCCGGTGACCAGCTGGGCGCGGACCTCATCGACGCCCTGCGCGAGCGCTTTCCGGCCGCGCGCTTCGTCGGCATCGGCGGCCCCCGCATGATGGCCCGGGGTTTCGAGTCCTGGTACGACATCCGCGAACTGTCCGTCATGGGCTTCGCCGAGGTGGTCAAACACCTGCCGCGCCTGCTTCGCCTGCGCAAGGGGCTGCTCGGCAAGCTATTGGCCGCGCGCCCGGACATCACCGTCGGGATCGACGCGCCCGACTTCAACCTCGGCGTGGAGCGCAAGCTCAAGACCGCAGGGCTGCGCACGATCCACTATGTCAGCCCGTCCGTCTGGGCCTGGCGCGAGAAGCGTGCGGAGAAGATCGGCCAGTCCGCCGACCGTGTGCTCTGTCTGTTCCCGATGGAGCCGCCCATCTACGCAAAGCACGGTATCGACGCGCGCTTCGTCGGTCATCCCCTTGCCGACCGGTTCCCGATGGTGTCCGACCGGGCCGCGCCCCGCGACGCGCTCGGCCTGCCACACGATGCACCGGTTCTTGCCGTACTTCCCGGCAGCCGCCCCAGCGAGATCGATCGTGTCGGCGCCATCTTCATCGAGGCGGCCAGGCGCGTGGCAGCCGCCATGCCCAACCTGCGCATCGTGGTTCCGGCCGCGAACGAGCGCGTCCATGCACGACTGAAGACGCTGCTGGCGGACTTCCCGGGGACGCCACCGATGCTGACCGACGGCCATGCCCATGAGGTCATGCTCGCCGCCGACGTGGTCCTGCTCGCCTCCGGCACGGCCACCCTCGAGGCGATGCTGGCCAAACGGCCCATGGTGGTCGGTTACCGCGTCTCGCCCACCAGTTATCGCATCGCCAAAGTGCTGCGCATGCTCAAGACCGACGTGTACAGCCTGCCGAACATCCTGGCCCGTGCCTGCGGCCTCGGCCGGCGCCTGCTCGTGCCGGAATTCATGCAGGACGACTGCACCCCGGAACATCTGGCCGACGCCACCCTGGCCCTGCTCGGCGACAGTGAACGCCGTGGCGGTGTCGTGGCTGCGTTCGAATACCTTCACCAGGAGCTGCGTGGTGGCCTGGAGGGCCGCGCGGCCGACCACGCCGCCGACGCCATCGCCGAGCTGATGCCCGCTTCCGTCTTGCCCGCCGGCAACCGACCGGCCTAGGCTGCGCTCATGCCCCGCAAGCGCAATGTCACCTGCCAGCTCTCCCGCGACCTCATCGTCGCCGGCGTCGATGAGGCCGGGCGCGGTCCGCTCGCCGGGCCCGTCGTGGTGGCTGCGGTGATTCTCGACCCGGCCCGGCCGATCCGCCGCCTCAACGACTCCAAGCAACTGACCGAAGACGTCCGCGAGAAGCTCTACGGCCGCATCGTCGAGCGCGCCCTGGCCTGGACGGTGATCTTCGTTGAGCGCGAGGAAATCGACCGGATCAACATCTTCCAGGCGACGATGATTGGGATGACGCGCTCGCTGATGGGGCTTTCCCTGGCGCCGCACATGGCCCTCATCGACGGCAACCGACTTCCACGCACACTGCCCTGCGAGGCGCGTGCCGTGATCGGCGGCGATGCCACCGAGCCGGCGATCAGCGCCGCCTCGATCCTCGCCAAGGTCAGCCGCGACCGGCACATGCATGCCCTGGATGCCGAGCATCCCGGCTATGGCTTCGCCAGGCACAAGGGCTACGGCGTTCCCGAGCACCTGGATGCCCTGGGCCGCCTCGGCCCCTGCGCGGCCCACCGACGGAGCTTCGCGCCGGTCAGGCGCTGGTTCGAGCCTGAGGCCGGGGGTGGGCTCGAGGCCACCGGCGACCTGTTCGCCACCGCCATCTGACCCTCCCGGACAAATCCGGCCTAAAGTCGGAATTGAACCTGCCGATACGAAGTCTACGCGCCCTCACCAGGTGCGAGCCTTTCCCTATCGATGACAGGTAACACCCATGAAGAAGATCGCCATCGCCGCCGCGCTGTTTCTCGCCGCTCCGTTGTCCGCCCACGCCGCCTGCGCCGCCAAGGATTTCACCATCGACGGCTTCGCCGTCAAGGTGCAGCAGGGCTCGGGCCAGCCGCGCTTCAGCATGAAGGGCAACCTCGTTAACAAGTGCCCCGAAGCCGCGGCCGCGCAGATCCGTATCGACGCGAAGGATTCGACCGGCAAGGTCATCGCCAGCAAGCAGGGCTGGCCGGCAGGCACGTCCAACATCGAACCGGGCAAGAGCGTCGACTTCGACCTCGGCCGCCTGTTCCGCTACTCGGCGGACATGTCGGACTACACCGTGGTCGTGACGGACGTGAAGGCCTGGTAACAGGTCAGATCGGGATCCACGAGACACGCTCGCCGGAGGCGAAAGCCTCCGCGCGAGACGGTAGCCAGACCAGTGCATGCGCCGATGCCAGGTTGCTCAGCATGTGCGAGTCCTGGCGAGGCAGCGCTTCCAGCCTGACCACGCCTTCCTCGTTGTGCAGGCGCATGCGAACCAGCCGGTCACGCTCTGCATCCGCATCGACCGCAGCGCTGAGGACACCCCCGCGCCACTTGGGCTGATCCGCCGTTTCGCCCTCGAGGCGACCGAGCACGGCGCGCGCATGAACGGCCAGACAAACCAGCACGGCGGCCGGGTTGCCCGGCATGCCCAGCAACACCTTGCCCTCACGCATGCCGAACCACAGGGGTTTGCCGGGCTTCTGCGCCACCTTCCAGAACACCTTGCGCACGCCGAGACGATCGGCGACGGAGGGCACGAAGTCGCGATCGCCTACGGACACGCCGCCGCTGGTAACGATGATGTCGGCACTGTCGAGTGCGGCGCTCAGGGCTTCTTCGAGCGCAGCCTCGTCGTCCCGCACGTAGGCTACGACCGGCTCGCCGTATCCGTTTTCAACAAACCAGGCGCGAAGCAACGGCCCGTTAGCGTCATAGACCATGCCAGGCGCGAGTGGCTCACCCGCGCGAAGCACTTCGTCACCGGTAATGAGCACGGCGACGCGCGGACGACGGTACACCTCGACCGTATCGATGCCCGCCATGGCGAAGGCCGCGACCAGACCCGCGGTTATGCGTTGGCCGGCGTTCGCGATGATGCTGCCCGCGGCGAGCTCCTCGCCTTCGTAACGTATGGCGTCACCGGTCCGCACCGCTTCGGTGAGCACGATGCCCGTTCCCGTGCGTTCGACGATTTCCTGGCGTGCCACGGCATCCGCACCCTCGGGAACCACGCCTCCGGTCAGGATGCGTACCGCCTGCCCTGTGCCGACGACCACACCCGCCGGCTCGCCGGCCGCCGCCGTGCCGATGAGCGTGCGCGGCGCCTCCCCTTCGGCGGCGCGCAGGGCATAGCCATCCACCGCACTCTGGGTGAATCGCGGCAGCGCGATGCGCGCGGTGGCCGCCTCGGCCAGCACCGAACCGAGGGCGAGTTCCACCGGCAGGCGATGCGTGGGCAGTCGGCCTACCCACTTACGGTAGAGCCCGAAGGTTTCCTGTAGCGGCAGCAAGGCCATTCAGTGCCCCTCGCCGTAACCGCCGGGATGATGCCCACCCGCACGGCCGGTTTCCAGGAGATGGATAAGTCCCGGCAAGGTAGCGGCGAGCGATTCGCTCGCACCACCGCGGCTGCCCGGAAAGGTGACCAGCAAACTGTCGCGAACGTAGCCGGCCACGCCGCGCGAGAGCATGGCGAAGGGCATGCGCTGTTGCCCGAAGGCGCGCGCGGCTTCCATGATTCCCGGAATTTCGACGTCCAGCATGGGCTTGACTGTATCGACGGTGATGTCGCGCGGGCCCAGTCCCGTGCCTCCGACGGTGATGATCATGGCGGTGTCGGCATCGATCAGGGTTCCTAACAGATCGCCCAGCATGGCGGCGTCATCCGCGATCACGGTGTACCCGACCGGGCCAAAGTTGGCTGCGGTCAGGGCATCGCGCACCCAGGTACCCGCCGTGTCCTGCTTGGCCCCGCTGGCCACCGTGTCGGACAGCACAACGACCGCGGCGCTGCGCGGTGTCGACAGCGTCCGCCTGTAGTGCGACTTGCCGCCGGTCTTGCGCTCGAGACGACAGTCTTCGATATGCAACTCGTCCGGCTCGGCATACGGCTTGAGCATGTCGTAGAGCGTGAGCGCGGCCAGGCTGGCCGCCGTCAGTGCTTCCATCTCCACGCCCGTGGGGCCGATGGTCTGCACTTCCGCGATGACTCTTACCGAGGCGTCTGCCAGCTCGTAGGTCACCTCGGCGCGATGGATCGGCAAGGGATGGCAGAGCGGAATGAGTTCATCCGTGCGTTTGGCGGCGAGGATACCGGCGACGCGTGCCGTCTTCAGCGGATCGCCCTTTTCGGTATCGCCGCTGCGCAGCAACTCGATGCAGTGGGCTGGCGCGTGCAAGGTGGCGGTCGCGCGGGCAACGCGCAGGGAATCCGGCTTCTGGCTGACGTCTTTCATCCGTGGCTCGTATGTGAGTGATGGCGATGGGGGCGTGCCGTGGCGTCATCCATGTCGTCACGGATGCAGCATCCTTCGACGAATGCGCTGCTGCCATCGTTATAGAACTCTTCCTTCCAGATCGGAGCACCGTGCTTCACGGCGTCCACGGCATAGCGGCACGCATCGAAGGCTTCTGCCCTGTGCGGCGCACGCACCACGCAGACGATGGCGATATCGCCGATCGACAGGTCTCCCAGGCGATGCATGATTCGCACGTAAGGCACGCCATATTTCTCTCGCGTGGCCGCCTCCACCTCGCGAATGATCTTCGCCGCGAGCGGCTCATGTGCCGTGTACGTGAGGTGCCGCACCGACCTTCCTTCGTGGTGGTCGCGCACCGTGCCGACGAACAGCGCAAGGCCGCCGCATTCCGGATGGGCGTTCAGCTCGAGAAGGGGCTCGACCGTCACTGTGTCATGGGAAAGCACTGCATGTTCCATGCTCAACCTCCGGCCACGGGTGGCAGAAGCGCGATACGGCCGTCCGCAGGCACGGGATCGGCGCGCCGCACGATGGTATCGCCGGCGACGCAGGCACAGCGGTCGAGGGAGGCGGCCAGCTCGGGGCGCTCGCGCGCCAGCAGGGCGAGCGCTTCGGCCACCGTGCCGACCTCGTCATGCGCCTGCACGGAGCAGGTGCCGCTGCCGGCCAGCCGTTCGAGGTTGGCGAATAGTTCGAAAACGATCTGTTTCATGGGATATCCGGCGAAGGGACTCATCCACCCATCGCATGCATGGTCAATGGCCTGTCCACGGGACCCGGGCGCGATGCATAGCCCGCATCCTTCAGCCAGACCGCGCGGCGCACCTGTTCGGCGAGCACGTCGTCACCGATGCCCTCGCGCATGCGTGCACCGAGCGGCGTACCGATCGGCGAGAACAGACAGGTAAACAGTTCGCCCGTCGCCGTGATCCGCAGGCGGTCGCAGGTGGAGCAGAAAGGATTGGACACCGTGGAGATGATGCCGAGCGGGTAATGCCCGTCGACAAGATAGGGTGTGGCGGGATCATGTCCGCGCGGCTGCCCCACCACCTCGTGGCGCTCGCGGATCGCCGCGAGCATGTCCGCCTCGGACACCACGGCGTCGCGTTTCCAGTGACCGGGCGCATCCAGGGGCATGTATTCGATGTAGCGCAGGGGAAGCTTCCTGGCCATGGCCCATTCCAGCAGCGGCACGATGTCCTTCTCGTTGTCGCCGCGAACGACCACCGCATTGAGTTTGACGTTGGCCCCGGCGTCGACCAGCGCGTCGATGCCGTCGAACACCGGGGCGATGTCGCGCAGGGTGAGGCGTTGGAACGTCGCCGGGTCGATCGCGTCCAGGCTCACGTTGAAATCGTCGACACCCGCCATGACCAGCTCGCGCGCCTTGGGCGCGATACGGGAGGCGTTGGTGGTCATCGAAAGGCGACGAAGGCCGCGTTCGCGGAGGGCGCCGATGTCACGCACGCATTCGAGCAGGTCCTTGCGCAGGAGCGGCTCGCCACCGGTGAGGCGGATCTGGTCGATCCCGTGATCCACGAACAGGCCAGCCAGGCGCACGATTTCGCCGCGCGCCAGCAGGCTGGCTTTCGGAAGCCAGTCCGGGTGCTCGGGCATGCAGTACGTACAGCGGAAATTGCAGCGGTCGGTAAGCGATATCCGCAACTTCCGCTTGGTACGTCCGTGACGGTCGATGAGTGGGGACATGTCGCCTCAGGAAACCACAATGTGCGTAAGCGGGGTGTATCTGGCCCCGCCAAGCCCTTCACGTGCAATCGTGCCAGACTTCGGGCATGAACGCCTTGAACCCTTCCGTCGCGCAGGACTGGCCGGTCTGGCCGGAATACGCGCTGGTCGAGGACCTGCTCCCCTCCCTGCGCGAATATGCCCATGGCGGCCGCGTGGCATTGGCGACGCTGGTGAGCATCGAGGGCCCGTCTCCACGCCCGCTCTATAGCGAGATGGCGATCGCCGCCGACGGCCGGGTCGCCGGGTACGTTTCCGGGGGTTGTGTCGAGGCAGCGGTGGCCGAGGAGGCCGCCATGGCGGTCGCCGAGGGCCGTCCCCGACTGCTCGACTATGGCGTCGGCAGCCTCGTACTGGACATCCAGCTCAGCTGCGGCGGCCGTATCGGCATCTTCGTTCGTGAACTGCGGGAACCCTCGCGGTACGTTAATACGCTCACCGTTGCCCGCCGCGAGCGGCGCACGGTCACCGTACTGTCGGACCGGGAAAGCGGCGCATGGGAGATCGTCGAGGGTGACCTGCGGACAAGCGCACAGCATTACGCCCGCGTCCAGCGTCCACCGTTGCGCCTGGTGGCCGTCGGTGGCGACCCGGTAACCCTTGCGGTCGCCCATCTCGCCCCGTTGCTCGGCGTCGAGGTGATCCTGTTGCGCCCGCATGGCCCGACCGAACCGCCACCGGGCACGCCGCTAGCCGGCTACGACTCACGCAGCCTGCCGGCCGCCCTCGGAGATCTGCAACTGGACGATCGCACCGCCGTGTACTCGTTGAGCCACGATGCGGAAATCGATCACGCCGTAGCCGCGCATGCGCTGCATTCGAGCGCCTTCGCGGTGGGCATCCTGGGCAGTCGCAACAAGATCGGCGCGCGTGTCGAGCGCCTGAAGGACGAGGGCATCGACGACGACGAACTGCAAAGGCTGCACCTCCCGGCCGGACTGCCGATTGGCGCGCAGACGCCACATGGCATCGCATTGTCCATTCTCGCCCAGGTCTGCCAGCGCGACCGCGCGCGGCTGCCGTGATCGGTGGCCATGACGCGGTGATCCTCGCCGCGGGCGGTAGCCTGCGCCTGGGCCGGCCCAAGCAGCTCCTGACCGTCGCCGGCGAGACGCTGGTGGCGCGCGCATCGCGGATCGTCGCGGCGACGCGGCCGGGCAAGACCGTAGCAGTGCTGGGAGCGCATGCCGAACGCATGTGCGGCGCGCTCGCAGGCGCGATGGCGGTATTCAATCCCGACTGGGCCACGGGCATGGCCTCCTCGCTTCGTGTCGCCGCCGATGCGTTGGCGGGACGCACCGGCCCTGTCCTGGTCGTGGTTATTGACCAGCTCGCGCTCGATGAGGCGCATCTGTGGCGTCTCCTCGCCGCACACGATGGCTCACGCGATACCGTCACGGCCTACGCCGACGCGATGGGCGTACCGGCGGTACTGCGAGCCGCGACGTTGATGCGCGCGGCGGCGCTCGAGGGCGACATGGGCTTCCGCGCGCTATGGAAGGACACCATGCCGCAGGCCATCCGCGCCGACGCCTTCGCGCAGGACCTGGACACCGAAGCCGACCTTGCTCATGCCGTCGCGTCGGGTCGCATCGACCGCGATCCTCGTTGACGCTCGCCGTGAAAGGCATTCCGCCGCGACCGGGTCATACTGTGTATCACCTGCCGACGGGAGCCATGCGCGATGAACACCCGCCTCGTCTACCGACACCGCTGGCCAGTGCGCCTCATGCACTGGATCAACGTCCTCTGCCTTCTGGTCCTGCTGGGAAGCGGCCTGCAGATTTTCAACGCGCATCCGTCGCTCTATTGGGGTAACCGCTCCGACCCCGGCAAGGAATGGCTGAGCCTGCGAGCCAGCCAGGATGCCACGGGTAACGTGCGCGGAACGACCGTCATCGGCAGCCACGCCTTCGACACCACGGGAATCCTTGGCGCTTCCAGGGTCGACGGCAAATGGGCCGCGAGAGGCTTTCCGGCCTGGGCGACCATTCCCGGACCAGGCTGGCTTGCGATGGGACGCCGCTGGCATTTCTTCTTCGCCTGGTTGTTCGTAATCAATGGCCTCGCGTATGTCGGCTGGTCGCTGGCCAGTCGACATCTTTCCCGCGATCTGGTGCCTGATCGCCGCGACTGGCGAGGTCTCGGACGCTCCATCGTCGATCACTTGCGCTTTCGCCACGCCGAGGGAGAAGACGCGCTGCGCTACAACGTCCTCCAGCGGCTGGCCTATCTCGTCGCCATTTTCGTGTTCGGTGGTGGCATCGTGCTGATGGGACTGCTTATGTCACCGCGCATGGACGCGGTGCTGGGCGGTCTGGTCGAGGCCGTCGGCGGGCGCCAGTCGGCCCGCGCGATCCACTTCGTGATCGCGACGGGTTTCGTCGCCTTCGTCATCGTCCACGTGCTCGAAGTGCTCATCAGCGGCCCCTTGAACCAGTTGCGCGGGATGATCACGGGCTGGTACCGCATTCACAACGCTCGTCACGAGGAGACGCACCATGAGTGACCGCCGCGACTTCCTGCGGTCGACCTTGCTGGCGCTCGGCGGCGCGACGCTCGCCGGCTGCGACCGGATATCGGAAAGCGAGTCGGGCCCCCGGCTCCTGGAAAGTGCCGAGGCGATAAACCGACGTGTGCAGCGCTTTCTCTCGCCTTCGAAGGCGCTCGCCCGCGAATATGCCGAATCCGATATTTCCGCGGTATTCAAGCCCAACGGCACCTTGATGCCGGACACCCCGCTCTACCAGGGACTTATGAAAGGCGGCTTTGCCGACTACCGCCTCGAAGTCGATGGACTGGTCGAAAAGCCCACTCACTTTTCGATCGACGAGCTCAGGACGCTGGGCATGCGAACCCAGATCACCCGCCACGACTGTGTCGAGGGCTGGAGCGCCATCGGCAAGTGGACGGGCACGCCGCTGGCCGCGTTACTGGATCACGTCAAGCCTGGCGCCGGGGCACGTTACGTCGTCTTTCATTGCTTCGACGACATGGAGCAGGACACGCCTTACTACGAGAGTGTCGACCTCGACGAGGCCCGGCATCCGCAGACACTCCTGGCCTATGGCCTCAACGGAGGCGCCCTGCCGGTTGCCAATGGCGCGCCGCTGCGCCTGCGCGTCGAGCGCCAGTTAGGCTACAAGCAAGCGAAATACATCCGGCGAATCGAAGTGGTCGCGTCCTTCGCGGAGGTCGGAGACGGCAACGGCGGGTACTGGGAAGACAACGGTTACGAGTGGTATGCAGGCATCTGACCTGCCGTTTTTCCGCAGTGCATCACGCGGATCCGTAAAAAAAGGGCTCGAAATGCGAAAAATCTTCGCGAACCCTATTTTCAGCGGACCAAAGCAACGCTAGAGTGAGTCGCCCGCTGGGCACCGGCCGGAAAGGCCGCCTCATTCGATCAAGTGACAAGGATAACCATGGCCACGACCAAAAAAACGGCGGCGAAGAAGGCTGCCAAGGCTCCTGCCAAGGCTGCCGTGAAGGCTGCGAAGGCCCCGGCCGCTCTTAAGCCGATCAAGGATCCGCTTTCGAAGTCCACGCTCGTCTCGCACATCGTCGAGCAGAGCGGCATTGACAGCAAGAGCGTGAAGGCCGTGCTGGCTTCGCTCGAAGGCGCGATCTCCGCGTCGGTTCACAAGAAGGGCGCCGGTACGTTCACGCTGCCCGGTCTGCTGAAGATCACCTCCGTTGCCGTCGCTGCGAAGCCGAAGCGCAAGGGCAAGGATCCGTTCACGGGTGAAGAGCGCTGGTTCGCAGCCAAGCCCGCCTCGGTCAAGGTCAAGGTCCGTCCGCTCAAGAAGCTCAAGGACGCGGCAGCCTGATCTTTCGCGGTGGCGTGAGCCGCCGCGATCGACGAGGTACCCGAAAGCCCCTGCCTTACGGCGGGGGCTTTTTTCATGGCCCCTGCCGAAGGTCACGCTTGACTACACCTGTCGTCAGGCGCACGCTGCCTACATCTGTAGTCAGGAGAGGCGGCATGAGCAAGAAAACCATCGGCGACCAGGAACTCGCCCTCCTGCAGTACATCGGCGAGGCGCCGAAAAGCACGGTGGCGGAAGTGTGTGCCGGGTATGGCGAAACCCGTGGCCTCGCGCGGTCGACCGTACTGACCATGATGGAGCGACTGCGTGCCAAGGGCTATCTGGGCCGCCGCAAGATCGAAGGCATGTTTCGTTACAGCGCCACGAACGAATCGGGCGAGGTCATGACCGGCGCGGTGGCACGCTTCGTCGAAAAGACCTTGCAGGGTTCGGTGTCGCCCTTCGTCGCCTGGATGTCCGAACGCGGCCAGGTGAGCGATACCGAACTGGCCGAACTCGAGGCGCTGGTCGACACCCTGCAGTCGCGGCGCAAGGGGCGCTGACATGGATGCCTTTCTCGACACCCTGCTCTCCCGTCTCGCACACGCCTCCGTGCAGGCCCTCCTGCTCGCCGCCATCGTGCATGTGACCTGCCGCGTCGTACCGTCGCTCTCCGCCGCTGCACGCAGCAGCTTGTGGTGGCTGCTCGGCGCACAGCTGATTGTCGGTATTGCCTGCCCCACGCTGCTCGGCGTGCCGTTACTTCCCGCCGCGCCGGCGACCACCGTGACGACCGTTGCCATCCTCGGCGACACGGGCGCCGTGTCGCTCGCCGCGGACACAGGCTGGACCTTCTCCTGGACGTACGCGCTGCTGGGGCTCTGGCTCGCCGCCGTCCTCGCCCAGTGTGCCGTCGCCGCGGTGCGCTTGCATCGCCTGCTCGGCGTGGCCCGCCGCGCCATACCGCATGACGACGTGCGCGTGGAAGCGCTCTGCGCGCGCCGTGCGCGCGAACTCGGCCTGCGTCGTTCGCCCCGCCTCGCGGTCTCCGACGAAGTCGAGTCACCCCAGGTCATCGGTCTATGGCGTCCGACCATCCTGTTGCCGCTGGACGATGGCCTCGGCGACGACGAACTCGACATGGCCCTCATGCACGAACTCGCGCATGTCCGTCGCGGTGACCTCGTACTCGGCTGGATCCCGGCAGCGGCGCGGACGCTGTTCTTCTTCCATCCACTGGTTCACTTCGCCGTGCGCGAGTACGCGCTTTGCCGCGAAGCCGCCTGCGACGCCCTTGTCGTATCGCGTGGCCGACAGGCCCCGAAGACCTATGGACGCCTGCTGCTCCGTCTGGGCGTCGCACCCCATCCGCATCATGCCCTGCCGGGCGCCTCACCCACGTTTCAGAATCTCAAAAGGAGACTCGACATGCTCGGTCACGCCACTGACGCGCCGCCGCGCGTGCTCACCGTCTCGATCGTCATCGCCATCGCCGCCATCGGCGTGATGCCCTGGCGCGTCGTCGCCGCGGACAACGGCGGGACGCAACGTGCTGCCTACGCTTCGGTGCCGCCGGCAGCACCGGCAGCGCCCGCAGCACCGCCCGCTCCCGCCGAGCCGGCCGTCGCACCTTCAGCGCATGCCGTGTCCATGCCGCCTCCCGCGCCGCCCGCCCCCATGCCGCCGCCGCCCGTGCCGCCGGCTCCCCCCGTACCGGCCGTAGAAAGCGTGGATATCCGCGGCGGCGAAGCCTCGCATGCCCTGGTTTTCTTCGGTGACGATGTCACCGTGATCAATGGCAGCAGCAGCGACATTCGTCGTGCCAAGGCGCAACGCGACAACTCGAACGACTACGTCTGGTTCCGCAACGGTGATCAGGCCTGGGTGCTGCGGGATCCCGCCTACGTGAAGCGCATCACCACCGCTTTCACGCGTAGCGCGAAGCCCGCGGACATGGGCGCGATGAGCGCTGACAAGGTGGCCGAGCTCGATAACCAGCAAGCCATCCTCGACGAACAGATGGCCAAACTCGGCGAGCGCCAGGCCGAACTTGCCGCCCAGGAGAGCGATCCGACCCGGCCGCGCGATCCCGGCGCTTACGCTGCCGGCCACGCCGCACTCGGTCACGAGCAGGCGGCCATCGCACAGAAAATGGCCCAGATCGGCCAGCAGCGTGCCATGCAGGGCAAGACCCAGGCCGAATGGGGTCGCCGTCAGGCCGAGGCCGCACGCCAGGCCACAAAGGAAGTGAACGACATCCTTGCCGAAGCCGTCCGCAACCACGCCGCCCAGGCCGCACGCTGACGAGGTTGGCGCCCTCCGGTATGGTGAAAGCCTGTACACGTCCCCACGTGTTGAGTCTTTCCCCCTATCGGAGGCGTCATGCGACTTGAATCGGGCACGGTCATCGAGGCCAGTGCATTGCTCTTCGACATGGACGGCACGCTGATCGATTCGCGCGTCGTCGTGGAGAAGATCTGGAAACGCTGGTGCGACGAGAACGGCATCGACTGGCACTACGTGCTGCCGCGCCTGCACGGCGTACGCATGATGGACTCGGTGAAGATGTTCGCGAAACCCGGCATGGATGTCGACGCGGTATTCCAGCGCCTGTATCGCGAGGAAGTCGAGGACGTCGACGGCATCGTGCAGATCCCCGGGGCCCACGCCCTCCTCGCCGCCCTGCCGCCCTCGGCGTGGACCATCGTCACCTCAGCCGACACCGAATTGGCGAAGGCACGCCTCGGCGCCGCCGGCATCGTGCCGCCGCCGCTGATGGTCACCGGTGAAATCGTCACCAACGGTAAGCCGGATCCCGAGGGTTACCTGCTCGGCGCGAAGCGCATGAACGCGGCACCGAAGGACACCCTCGTCTTCGAAGACGCCAAAGCCGGCATCGACGCGGGTCTTGCGGCCGGTGCGCGCGTCATCGCCATCGCGGGCGACCATCCGGAAGAGATTCCCGCGAACGTCGAGTGGGTGACCGACCTGACGGCGTTGCGGTTCGATGGGGTTTTCAAGGGGAAGGTGCGGTTGATTGTTGTCTGACGCTCGTGCTGTTTCGGAGCCGCGGTTGAGGTGGCGTCTGGTCGAGCTCAACGCCGCCTCGTCGCACACCATTCGACAGCGCAAAACGTGCCTTCTGTAGGAGCCGCTTCAGCGGCGAACCCTCAGGCTGTCGGGTATGCGAAGGAGGCCTTGAGCAGATTCGGCGAGCGGTTGAACCTCCAGCATGATGCGATGCAATGCCTCGTTCGCAGAATCACCGTTGAGGGTTCGCCGCTGAAGCGGCTCCTACAGAAAGCGGCACCGCAAGTGGTCGGCGGTTCGCTCGACCACACGCAACCTCGACGTTCGTTGCCCCTCGCGACTCCCAACGCCGAAAGAGCATGAGGCGGCGCAAGCCGCTGGAAACTTGAGCTCGCAAAGCGAGCTATCCGATCAATACACGTCGCGTCGATAGCGGCCCGTAGCGGCGAGCTCGTCGACGAGTGACTCACCAAGAATGTTCCGCAGCGCGGCGTCGACGCCCGGGGCCATGCCGGCGAGGCTGCCGCAGACGTAAATACTTGCACCTTCGGCCACGTAGCTGCGTACTTCATCCGCCATGGCTCGAAGGCGGTCCTGCACGTAGCGCGAGCCACCCGGCTGACGTGACCAGACCAGGTCGAGACGTTCGATGCCACCGAGGTCGTGCCAGCGTTCCAGTTCGTCGACGTGAACGCGGTCGGCCTGGGCATGGCGCTCGCCGAAGACCAGCCAGTTTCGCGTGTGACCCCGCGCCATACGCGCCTTGATCAATGCGCGCAGGCCCGCGATGCCCGTGCCATTGCCGACGAAGATGGCCGGACGGTCGTCGATGGGCGCGTGGAAGCCTTCGTTGCGCCGCACGCGTACGTCGATCAAGGCACCGACCGCGGCGTATTCAGTCAGCCAGCCCGAACCCAGCCCCAACGTGCCGTCCACTGCGCGCATCTGCCGGACAACGAGATGCAACGCACCGTCGGCGGGCACGGATGCGATCGAGTACTCGCGATGCGGCAAGGTCACCGGTTCTCCGCTCGCATGCCGCGGCCCGATCTCGACGATGTCGCCGGCCTGCCAGCTCAGCAGCGTCGCATCCTCCGGAGCCAGCGCCAGATGAAAACAGGGACCACCCATGCTCCCCCGATTCAGCAGGCGACGTTCGAGCAGGCGCCACGGCTGGTAAGCAGGGCGCGACCAGTCCGGTTGCGTCGTTACACCCGACAGCTGTGCAACATGGTGCTGCCAATGCCGCAGCGCGCCCTCGTCGCCGTTGTCGACCTCGACCAGATCGAACAGCGGCACGGCGCCGCTCGCGTGGAGCCAGTGTTCCAGATCGTGGCCGAACGCGCAGAAGTCTTCGTAGTCGCGGTCGCCGAGTGCAAGTACCCCATAGGCCAGCCCATGAAGCGCCTGCGGCGAGTTCATGGCTGCACGGCGAAATGCCGTGGCGTTATCCGGTGCATCGCCCTCGCCCGTCGTGCTGACCACGAACAGTGCGCGCGTCGCGTGGGCGAGCATGGCCGGCGTCAGCGCCGCGATGTCGCGCAGCTCCACGGTAACGCTACCACTGCGCAGGAGCTCGGCCGTACGCGCGGCCAGCTCACTGGCGAAGCCCGTCTGCGACGCGTGAATCACAAGCATCATGTCCGGCATCGGGGCCACGCTCACGACGTCCTTCGTGATTGCGTCGCGTTTTCCGCGCGTCAAAAGGACCGACATCGCAACCCAGCCGACACCGAGCGCACCCGCCCAGCCGGTGCGTGGTGGCGACGCAGCCTGCATGCCGGAGAAATCATGCATGCCCGCGAAGACGACGACGACAACGAGCAGAAACAGGCCGATACCGATCTGGCCAAGCGTGGCTTTCACTGTTTGAGTGCCGCCGTGAAGGCGGGCGACATCACCTCACTGAACTTGCCGTCCTCGCCGTAGAGAATGAAGAGCGCGGCGATGCCGTGCTCTTTCGCATAGGCCATGCCCTCGTCGGAACCGAGCACGGTGAGCGTGGTACCAAGTGGATCGGCGAGCATGCAGTCCACGGCAATGACGCTGACCGATGCCACGCGGTGGGTGACCGGATAGCCCGTGCGAGGATCGATGTGGTGCGAAAAGAACATCCCGCCGCTTTCGAAGAAATGGCGGTAATCCCCCGAGGTAGCGATGGCCCGGTCGGTCATCGACACGATCCGTTCGACTTCGTCCGGATTGTCGACCGCACCGGCCGCCGCATGCGGTCGCTCGATACCGACATGCCAGGGCGATCCGTCGGGCTTGTGTCCTCGTCCACGCAGCTCGCCACCCACCTCGACCAGATAGGCATGCACGCCGACACGATCGAGGTAGCGTGCCACCTGGTCCACGCCGAAACCCTTGGCTACGGAAGACAGGTCGACGTACACGCCGCCCGGCTGGAAGGCGCGGTGACCAGCCTCGTCGAGTCGGATCTTCGCCCAGCCCACGCGCTCCTTCGCTGCAGCGATCACCGCAGCATCGGGCGCTTCGCGCGGCCGCTTGTCCGGCCCGAATCCCCACAGGTTCACCAGTGGACCCACGGTGGGGTCGTAAGCGCCGCCTGAGGACTTCGCCAGATCCAGCGCGTAGCGCAGCACCGTATAGAACTCGGGCGGGAGGGTCTGCCACGTACCCGCTGGCGCGCGATTGAATCGGCTCAGGTCCGAGTCCGCTACGTACGTGCTCATCTGCGCGACGACACGATCGACCTCGGCCTGGATGCCGCTTTCGATGGCGCGGTCATCCGTGCCATCGGGCAGTACGGCATTGACCGACCAGGTCGTGCCCATCGTCTCGCCTTCGAAGCGGCGTACGTCCTTGCCGAACGCCGCTCCCGAGGCCAGAAGCAGCACCAGCAACCACTGGTTGCCGGCGCGAGGCCCTTCACGAAACATCGTCGATCCGATTCGCATCGGGCTTACTGCGGCAACACTTCAAGCGTCGCGGTGTAACCAAGGCGACGCTGCTTCGCTTCCTTCACAGATGTCCTGTCGTCTTCGCTGGAGACATTGACCCAGTACATGCCGGCGGTCGGCCAGGTGAAAGAGAACTTGCCGTCCTTGTCGGTGGTGGTGTCCATCTCGTCCTGGGCGTTGCGATAACGCGTGGCGCCGTTGATGGCGGCGACCTTGAGGTTGGCTGCGGGCTTGCCGTCGAGCAGCAGCTGGAAGGTGGCCTTCTCACCGGCCATGAGGTCGTTCGGCTTCGTCACCGGGACGAGTTCGAGGCCCTTGTTGGTCGGCTTCAGCGCACCGTCGCTTGGCGTACCCTGGGTGACGAAGGTTTCCACGCGCGAGGACATCTCGCTGACCTGCACGTTCTTTGCGTTGGCCGGGATGGCGGCTTTTAGTTCATCCGCCTTGCCACGCCAGCGCTTCTTCTGGCCATCCACTTCGTAATTCGCGAACAGGCCCTGGTTGACGAGCGCCAGACGGTAGGTGCCCTTCTGCGGCACGGCCAGGTCGAACGTGCTGCGGTACTTGCCGGTGGCCGCGTTCTCCGGCTTCACGGTGGTGCCGTCGGGGGCGGTGATCACCAGTTGGTCGAGCTGCGCCGGGAAGTGATCGGGGTAGTAGAGATCGTTGGACACGGCGGCATCCACGGTCACCCAGGCGTCGTCGCCGGAGATCACGGTGGCCGAGGGCACCATCCACATCTTGTGTGCCTGCGCGGCAACGGGCAGGACCAGGGCAGCGCACAGGGCGGCGCGAACGAATGCATGCTTCATGGGTGACTCCGGTTACGGATTGAGGTCGAGGTTGATCTGGCGGAGTTCGTCCGTGCCCTTGGCGGACAGGTGCGTGGGTGCCTTCACCGGCCAGTCGAACGCGATGCGCTGCGCTTCGCGACCGCCGACTTCGCGCGCGGCCTCGACCACCAGCTCGTAGTGACCGGGCGCGAGCGTACCCAGCGGGGGGTTGCCATCGGTGAGGCGCAGCTGGTGCTGGCCGGCGGGGCGCGTGGCACCTGAGACGCCGTCGATCGGCATGGACTGGTCACGGCCGCTGCGGCGCCACCACTGGCGCATGTCTTTCAGCCACTTGGTGCCTTCGCCATCGGCCTTTTTCATGTCGTACCAGATCGCAAGATTGGCCGCGACGCTGTGGTCTTCGCGCTCCACCCACACGGCGACATACGGTCGGTGATACTCGGCCACCTTCAACGTGGGGATTTCCACGGTGAGGTTCAGATCGGCAGCTGCGGCAGGCGCAGTCGCGGCAACGCACAGGAGAAGCGGAATCAGACGACGCATGGGCGGATCCGTCAGTGAATGAAAATGAGGGCGATGACCGCCGGAAGGACGAAACCGAGGGCCACCATCGGCCAGGTCATACGACGTTGCCCCGCGTGCATCTGCAGCAGGAGCAGGCCGGTGAGTGCGAAGACGACACAGGCCAATGCGAACACGTCGATGAACCAGCTCCACACCGGACCGGTGTTGCGGCCCTTGTGCAGGTCGTTCACGTAGGCGAGCCATCCGCGATCCGTGGTCTCGTACTGAACCTGGCCGGTCTCCCGGTCGATGCTGACCCAGCCATCGCCACCGGGCCGCGGCATCGACACGGCCACTTCGTCGTCGCTCCAGTCGCCCGCGCGTCCTTCGATGTGTGCTCCGGTGTGTGCGGCCACGAATGCGGCGATCGATATCGGCAGCGGCGCGGATTTCTCACGCGGCGCGACGAGGTGGCTGAGCAGTTCGGGTGGCAGGGTGGCTTGGCGTCGCTCGACGTGCGGCGACGCTTCGATGCGCGCAGCATGATTGAGCGTGAATCCCGTCACCGAGAACAGCAGGAGCACCACCAGCGAGATGGCCGAACTGATCCAGTGCCAGCGGTGCAGGTGCTTTAGCCAGAACGCACGGCGTTGCCGGTCGACGGTGTCGCGCATGCGGTTGAGGGCCCCTGCAGCCAGTGGTCGGAAAGCCTGGTGATGTTAACAGCAATGCGAATCGTTCGCAATTGAGGCAACGTGAACGGGGCCGAAAATCCTGCCACGACAACATGCGTGCGTCTCCTTCCGGAGCGTATCCTTCCCCACCATGCGCATCCTCCTAGCCGAAGACGACGCCGCCATCGCCGCGGCCGTACGCTCCTCCCTCGAACAGGGTGGTCACGCCGTCGACCATGTTCCCGATGGCGCCAGTGCCGACAACGCCCTGCGCGATCACGATTACGACTTGCTGGTGCTCGACCTGGGCCTGCCCATGCTTGACGGCAGCGAAGTGCTGGCACGGGCGCGAAAGCGCGGCGCCAGTCTTCCGGTGCTGGTGGTCACCGCACGCGAGGGCCTGAAAGAGCGCGTGCGCGTGCTCGATCTCGGCGCTGACGATTACCTGGTGAAGCCTTTCGCGCTGGCCGAGTTCGATGCGCGCGTGCGCGCCCTGCTCCGCCGCCGCAGCAGCAACGGCACACCGGAATTCCGCATCGGACGCCTGCGCCTGGACATCCCCGGTCACCGCGCCTGGATCGGCGAGGTACCGCTCGACCTGACCGCACGCGAGTTCGGCCTGATTGAAGCGCTCGCCATCCGCGCCGACAAAGTCACCAGTCGCGCCCAGCTGGTCGAAGCCCTGTGCAACTGGGACGAAGACCTCACCGACAACGGCCTGGATATCGCCCTGCACCGCCTCCGCCGCAAGCTGGGTGGCTCGGGCACGAGCGTGCGTACCATCCGCGGCCTGGGCTACCTGCTCGAAGAATCCACGGATGCCTGAGCGTCGCCATGCGGGGCACCGTCCGTCCCAGCCCAGCCTGCGCCGCCGCCTGCTCACCTTCCTGCTGGTACCGGTCCTGGGCTTCCTCCTGCTTGACGCGGTGATCGGCTATTTCGTCGCCCTGGCCTATTCCAACCGGGTGCACGACTCGGATCTTTCCGACTCAGCGCTGACCCTGTCCGAGATGATCGGCAACGACGCGCTTCGCGGCGAACTCACCGCCCAGGCGCGCTTCCTCCTCGAATACGATCCCGACGGACGCAACTACTACACGGTGTTCAGCGATCGACACGGTCGGCTCATCGGCAACGCCGAGCTGTCGGGGCCGGAAGGCAGCGTGCCTACCGACGGGCCGCCGCGGCTCTATGACACCGCCCTGGGTCGCAAGCCCTTGCGTGCGGCGGTCATGCGGGTGAGCAATCGCAACGAAGCGGGTGACGTGCTGACGATTACCGTGGCCGAGAGCCTGCGCGACCGGCACATGCGCGCGCGCGAGATTCTTTTCCTCACCCTGCCGATGCAAGCCCTGCTGATCATGGCCGTGTTGTGCCTGGTGTGGTTTGGCGTGAGCCATGGCCTGCGTGTGCTGGAGCCGTTGACGGCGCGCCTGAGCCGGCGCGGGCATGACCTGGGTCCGATCGGCGAGGAAGACGTCCCGATCGAGATCCTGCCGCTTACCCGCACCATCGACGATCTCTTTGCGCGCATGCGCAACATGCTCGGCCTGCAGGAGCGCTTCATCGCCGATGCCGCGCACCAGTTGCGCACACCGCTTGCCGGCATCCAGTTGCACGTCGAACGTTTCGAGGCCACCCTCGATGGAACCCAGCGGACCGAGGCCCTCGGCCACGTGCACCGCCTCGCCGCACGTGCGGCGCGCACATCGGCGCAATTGCTTGCGCTCACCCGCACCCAATCGCCCGACCTGCCCGACCAGGACGGCATGGCCGTCATCGACCTGTCCACCGTGGTGCCCGAAGCGGTGGCCATGCGCGTGCACCAGGCGCTATCGCTCGGCGTCGACCTCGGCTACGAAGGCATCGACGGCGCGTGCCTGATACGTGGGGACGCGCTCCAGGTCCAGGAGGTCATCGACAACCTGGTCGACAACGCCTACCACTACGCAGGCCGTGGCTGCACGGTCACCGTGTCGCTCTCCCGGGAGGTGGACGAGTTCGTGCTCGCCGTGGACGACGATGGCCCGGGTGTCGCCGATGCTTTCCTCACCCTGCTGGGCGAACGCTTCTTCCGCGTGCCCGGCGGCGACGAGGACGGCACGGGCCTGGGCCTGTCCATCGTGGAGAGCATCGCCGAGCGGCATGCCGCGCAAGTAGCGTTCCTGCATGCGGCCTCCGGCGGTCTCCGGGTGGAGGTTCGGTTCCCGGCGGTGACAGGAAAGCCAGCTGAAACCACGCACTGAGACCATGCTCTTCATGAGCAATCCAGGATACGAGGCTTCGGCGTGAGCAACCCGGCAGAATTCCAGTTCGAGGGCGGGCGCGACGGTGTCCTGCTGATCCACGGACTGACTGGCACGCCTACCGAGATGCGTATCCTTGGCAAGGGCCTCAACCGCGCCGGGTTTACCGTCGTCGGCGTGCGCCTGGCTGGTCACTGCGGCACGGAAGAAGACCTCCTCGCCACCACGTGGGAAGACTGGTACGCCAGCGTCGAGGCTGCCGCGGAAGAGCTCCGTGGGCGCGTCGACCGCGTCTTCGTCGCCGGCCTCTCTATGGGTGCCCTTCTGGCGCTGCGCCTGGCCGCCGTTCGCCCCGACTGGGTCGACGGCGTGGGCGTGTTCGGCGCCACGTTCCGCTACGACGGCTGGTCGATTCCCTGGACGGGCAGATTCTCGTTCATGCTGCCGATGTTCAAGCGCCTCGGCATTGGCAAGAACCGCGTTTTCATCGAGCAGCCCCCCTACGGCATCCGTGACGAGCGCCTGCGTGCGCAGGTCAGCGCCGCGATGTTCTCCGGCGACAGCGAAGCTGCCGGCCTGCCAGGTAATCCCTGGGACGCGCTGGCCGAGATGGTCGAGCTTTCGCGCGATGTGCGTCGTCGCCTGCCCGATGTCGTCGCGCCGTGTTTCGTCGCGCACGCAGCGGACGACGACGTCGCCAGTGTGGCCAATGCGGACCTGGTCGCGCGCCGCGTGCGCGGGCCGATCGAGATGCTCCTGCTTGGCGACAGTTATCACATGATCACGATCGACCGCGAGCGGCGCATGCTGATCGAACGCACGGCCGATTTCTTCAGCCGTGTCTCCCGCGACGCGCGACCTTCGCGCATGGCCGCCTGATCGGATGCACGGCCTGGCCCTGGCGCTGTTGATCGCCTATGTCGTGCTCGATACCGCCGGGCAGCTGGTCTTCAAGGCAGTGGCCAGTGACGGTCGCGCCGGGGACGGGCTCGCACGTTGGCGCTACATGCTTGCACGTCCCTGGATATGGGTCGGCATCGGCTGCTACGTCGCCGTGTTCCTGGTCTGGATCGCCTTTCTCTCGCTGGTGCCGCTATCAGAGGGCGTCCTGCTTGGCGCGCTCAACATCGTCGCGATCATGGTCGCGGGGCGCATCCTCTTCCATGAGCGCCTCACCCCATTGCGCGTCACCGGCATCCTCCTGGTGGCTGCGGGCGTCGCCATCGTCGGCGCCGGCTCGTGAAGCGCTTCTACCTTATCGGCTTCACGCTTCTGCTTGCGTTCGACACGGTCAACCTGCTCTGCTTCAAGGCGGCCGGCATGCATGCCCTGCCGCTGGAGATGAGCATGGCGTGGTTGCTCCGCGTGTTCTCGCATCCGTGGGTGTACGGCGCGATAGCCGGTTACATCGGGGCCTTCGTCACCTGGATGAGCCTGCTCAAACATGCACCGATCGGGCCGGCCTTCGCGGCGTCCCACCTGGAAGTCGTGACCGCGATGGCGCTGTCCTGGTGGGTGTTCGCTGAACCGGTAAGCATCACGCAGATCGTCGGCGCCGGCGTCATCGTCGCCGGCATCATCTGCCTGGCCTTCGCCGAAGGCAGTGAAGACACAGCCGGTCGTATAGTTCCCGGCTGACATTGACGCGCTTCGCGCGTATCGCCGATGAATCGGCTCCTACAAGAGCACCTGTGCGAGCTCCTGTAGGAGCCGATTCATCGGCGATGGGAGCTAGCCTCAAGCTCGCCCCTGCTCCACCAACGTCAACGCCACCTTGTCGCGCAAGTACACCGGCAAGGCCAACTCCGGCGCCACGGCTTCGCCATTGCGAAAAGCCCGCGCCGCCACTTCGGCAACGTGCCGGGCCTGCGGAAAACGCGCACCGTCAGCCGAGCGGATCGGCGCGGTAATGCGTTCCCGGAGAATCGCCTCATACGTGGCCCACCCCGTGCCGACAACGTGCCATGCCGTAGCATCGGGCAATACCAGCGCGGCCGCCGTATCGACGCGCTCGCGATCGATAAGCGTGACACTGCCATCGTCCTCGCGCCGCCATGCGGCGACATAGATCTCACCCATGCGCGCGTCGATCACGGAAAGTATGGCGGCATCGTCTTCGGGTGCTTCCAGCGCCAGCGCCTGCAACGACGACACCGTGACGACGGGCACGTCCAATGCCATCGCCATGCCCTGTGCCAGGGACACGCCCAGACGTACGCCCGTAAAGGCACCCGGGCCACGCCCCACGGCAATGCCGTGGAGCGAGGTGCGGCTCAGGCCGGCTTCGGCGAGCAGGTCGTCGGCCATGGGCAGGACGAGTTCGGCATGCCTGCGCGGCGCTATCTCGCTGCGCTCGATCACTTCGTCACCGTGGACGAGGGCGACCGAGCAGGCTTCCGTGGAGGTTTCGATGGCAAGGAAGTTCATGGCGTTTCCGACGTGGCGTTGAGCGGTACGCCCTGGGCGTACCAGTCGATCCGGCGGGTCAGGTACATCAGCAGCGCGATGACTGCCACGAGCACGACCGAGCCGATCAGCAGCGCGTACTGTTCCGCGCCGATCAGGCCATACAGTATGGCGTAAACCAGGGTGAGGACGCCGCCAAGCGCCAGGCCGGCCGTCCGCGCGCGCAAGGCCGCCATCGCATACCCTCCCACAATCAGAACCACCGTGGCGGCGGCGACGGCGTAGGCCGGGCCAAATCCGATCTGTTCGGAAAGGGCAAGCAGGAGCACGTAGAAGCTGGTCATCGCCGCGCCGACCAACAGGTATTGCACAGGATGCAGGCGCAGGCCCTTCAAGACTTCGAACAGGAAGAACGCCACGAAGGTGAGCGCGATGAAGAGCAGGCCGTATTTGCCGGCTCGATCGTTCTGCTGGTACACACCGCCGGGCTGGTACAGCTTAACGCCAAAGGCCGAGGCCTCCAGGCGATCGGATACGTCACGGTTCGTCGCATCCCAATGCTGGCCGTACGCGCGATTGAGATCGAGGATTTTCCACGAGGCATCGAAGCCCGCCGACGTGACGCTGCGTCGTGTCGGCAACAGGGAGCCGGTGAAGCTGGGGTCGGGCCACGGCGAGCGCATCTGCACGCTGTTCGTACGCGCCAGGGGAAGCGCCGAAAAGGACTCCGTGCCGGCGACGCTGAGCTTGAGTTCGAATTCGACCGGCGCTTCGCGATCCGGCTCGATGATGATCGGCGCCGACAGCACCGTGTACGGGCCCATGCGTGCGGTGGACGACGACAAGCGCACCGCATGGCCATCGACCATGACCGAGGTGATGCCCTGCAGGCCACGTGTATCGGCGATCAGCACGCGGACTTCCGATTTGCCGGTGAACCAGGTGGCACCCGCCTCGGCAGCGAACCGGCGCAGATCGGCGGGAAGGAAATGGCCACGGATGGTGACTTCGCCGGTATAGGTCGGTACCACGTACATGCCGGACGAGCGCTTGTCGACAGTGAGGTCGGCGACCGTGTCGAGGGCATCGGCGAGGACGATTTCCGTACCGTCGACGAGCTTGGCGACGGCACCTGCGGCGTCGTGCGTCTCGCGCTGGGTTGGCACGGCAAGTACCAGGCCACCGATGACTTGTGGGCCACCCCAGCCATCCGCAACCCGGGTGACGGCCGTATCGCGCATGGCCTGTCGCTCGCGTACCAGGCCATCGGCCTGGGTCAGCGGAATCAGCATGAGCAGGGCAAGCAGCCCGATACCCAGCACCTTGGCGGTAATCGATTGCATCCAGCGAAACATCGGCCTCTCCCTTCCTGATAGATGGGAACGATGCTGGGCCGGTCGTGGGTGCGCTATCGGCGCCGGCCATGGCAAAGCGCGGGCGAGGAGGGGCGAAACGGAGTCGACCCGGCCCGAGGGGGAAATCAGGCCTGGGAAGACACCGGAGCGAAGAAGGCCGTGACATCGGCGAGCTCGCGCGTGCGCGGCATGGGCGGCAGACTGGCAAGGAACAGCCGGCCATAGCCCTTGGTGCTGAGCCGCGGATCGCACAGCACCAGCACGCCGCGATCGTGCACGTCGCGGATGAGGCGCCCCGCGCCCTGCTTCAGCGCGATGACGGCCGTCGGTACCTGCCAGCCCATGAAAGGATTGATGCCCGCTTCCTCGAGCGCTTCAAGCCGCGCCTGGAGGACGGGGTCGTCGGGCATGGCGAAGGGCAGTTTGTCGATGACGACCACGCTCAGGGCTTCGCCGGCCACATCCACGCCTTCCCAGAAACTCGCCGCGCCCAGCAGCACCCCGCGGCCGCTGGCGCGGAATTCCTCGAGGAGGCGATGTCGCGGCGCAGTGCCCTGGACGAACAACGGCCACGGCACGCGACCTTCGAGCAGTTCCGCCGCACGGCGCAGGGCACGGTGCGAGGTGAAGAGCAGGAACGCGCGGCCGTCGGAGGCGTCCAGCACGGGACGGATCGCCGCGATGACGCGGTCGGTGTAATCACGTGCCGCAGGATCGGGGAGGTCCTTGGGCAGATAGGCGAGCGCCTGGCGCTGGTAGTCGAACGGACTCTCCACATGCAGCGTCTGCGGGTCCTCGATACCGAGCTGGCGGGCGAAGTGGGCGAAGTCGCCGGCAATCGACAAGGTGGCCGAGGTATGGATCCATGCTGCGTCCGTAGCCGTGCGCATCGCGCGGAGCGGCGTGGCCAGATCCAGCGGCGTGGCGTGCAGGGCGAAACCACGCGGCCAGGTTTCATACCAGCGCACGTCGGAGGCCGAATGCTCCTCGGCGATACGGTCCAGCCGCAGGCTGAGCATCTGCGCGCGTTCGAACACGTTGGCCAACCCGCGCGAGCGCTCGCCCAGCGAGGAAAGCAGGTCGGCGAGTGCGGCCATCACCTCGCGCAGCTCGCCAAGAAGTCCGTGCACCACTTCGTCGCGGTCGAGCGCGCCAAACGGGCCGCGTGCCGGCAAGGGATCCATGGCCAGGCGCAGGCGCTTGACCAGGTCCTGGACCACTTCCACCGGCTCGAGCAGCTGGCTCGTTGCGCCGGTGACGCCCTGCGCTTCGGCCAGGGCATCCTGGGCAAGGTCCACCATCTGTCGCGCGCTGACACTTTGTGAGAAAAACTGGCCGGCCAGCTCGGGAATCTGGTGTGCTTCATCGAGGATGAAGGCGTCGGCGCCCGGCAGAATCTCGCCGAAGCCTTCCTGTTTCAGGGCGAGATCGGCCATCAACAGGTGATGATTGACCACGACGATATCGGCCTCCATCGCCTCGCGGCGCGCCTTGACCACGTGGCAGTCGTCGAAGAACGGGCACTCCGTTCCCAGGCAATTCTCAGGCGTGGAGGTGACCCGCGGCCACACCGGGGAATCCTCGGGAATGTCGATCATTTCCATGCGGTCGCCGCGACGGGTGCGGGCCGACCACGCTCGGATCGCGGAGAGCTGGCTGGCCAGCTGGCGGTCGGGATTGCCCTCGCGGACGGCCTGGTCCAGCCGATACAGGCACAGGTAATTGGACCGGCCCTTGAGCAGGCTGGTCCTGGCGCGGCTGCCCAGCACCGCGTGGACGCGCGGCAGGTCGCGGAAGAACAACTGGTCCTGCAGGGCCTTGGTCCCGGTGGAAACAATGATCTTGCGCCCCGACATCAAGGCAGGGACCAGATAGGCGAAGGTCTTGCCGGTGCCGGTGCCGGCCTCGGCAATCAGGACGTCACGCTGGTCGATGGCCGTAGCCACCGCTCCCGCCATGCGCTCCTGCGCCTCGCGGGGCGCGAAACCGGGTACTTCACGGGCAAACGGGCCCTCCGCGCCGAGGATCGCGGCCACATCGGATGCAGTCATCCCTCAAGTATCGCCTACAATGGCAGTCTTTTCGTCGCGAGCCGAGAACCCACGCATGGATAAGAGTTTCGAGCCCAGCCAGATCGAGTCGAAGTGGTACGCCCAGTGGGAGTCCAACGGCTATTTCAAGCCGTCGGGCAAGGGCACGCCCTACACGATCATGCTGCCGCCGCCCAACGTCACGGGCACGCTGCACATGGGCCATGCGTTCCAGCACACGATCATGGACACCCTGGTCCGGTACCACCGCATGCGTGGCTACGACACCTTGTGGCAGCTGGGCACCGACCACGCGGGCATTGCCACCGAAATGGTCGTCACCCGCCAGCTCAATGCGGAAGGCAAGCAGCGCTCGGACTTCGACCGCGAATCGTTCATCAGCCGCGTATGGGAATGGAAGGCCGAGTCCGGCGATACGATCGGCCGCCAGATGCGCCGCATGGGTGTATCGGGCGACTGGAGCCGCGAAGTCTTCACCATGGATCCGGGCCCGTCGAAGGCCGTGGTCGAAACCTTCGTGCGCCTGCACGAGGAAGGCCTGATCTACCGTGGCCAGAAGCTGGTCAACTGGGACCCGGTATTGAAAACCGCGATCTCCGACCTCGAAGTGGTCAGCGAGGAAGAAGACGGTTCAATGTGGTCGATCCGCTATCCGCTTGCGGACGGTTCGGGCGAACTTGTCGTCGCCACCACCCGCCCGGAAACCATGCTGGGTGACGTCGCCGTCGCCGTGCATCCGGAAGACGAGCGCTACGCGCACCTGATCGGCCGCATGCTCAGCCTGCCGCTGTCCGACCGCCAGATCCCGATCATCGGCGACGACTACGTCGAGAAAGACTTCGGCACCGGCTGCGTGAAAATCACCCCGGCGCACGACTTCAACGACTACGCCATCGGCCTGCGTCACAACCTGCCGATGATCAACATTCTCACCGACGACGCGAAGATCAACGACGCGGCGCCGGAGAAATACCGCGGTCTGGATCGCTACGTCGCGCGCAAGGCCGTGCTTGCCGACCTCGAAGCCGCCGAGCTCCTGGTCGAAACGAAAAAGCACAAGCTGCAGGTGCCGCGCGGCGACCGTACCGGCCAGGTCATCGAGCCATACCTCACCTGGCAGTGGTTCGTGAAGATGGACACGCTCGCCGCTCGCGGCCTGCAGCTGGTCGAACAGGGCGACGTGAAGTTCGTCCCCGAGAACTGGATCAATACTTACCGTCACTGGCTTGCCAACATCCAGGACTGGTGCATCAGCCGCCAGCTGACCTGGGGTCACCAGATTCCCGCCTGGTACACGGCCGACGGCGCCATCGTCGTGGCGCATGACGAGAGCGAGGCGAAGGCGAAGGCCGCGGAGCTCGGTTATACCGGCGCCCTGCGCCGCGACCTCGACGTGCTGGAAACCTGGTTCTCGTCGTCGCTGTGGAGCCATTCCACGCTCGGCTGGCCCGATCCGCAGGCGCAGGCCGAGCGCGGTTTCGACCGCTACCTGCCGACCAACGTGCTGGTCACCGGCTTCGACATCATCTTCTTCTGGGTCGCCCGGATGATCATGATGACCGACCACTTCACCGGCGAAGTGCCGTTCAAGGACGTCTATGTCACGGGCCTGATCCGCGACAAGGACGGCCAGAAGATGTCCAAGTCCAAGGGCAACGTGCTCGACCCGCTCGACCTCATCGACGGCATCACGCTGGACGATCTGGTGGCCAAGCGCACGAGCAGCCTGATGCAGCCGAAGATGGCCGAGAAGATCGAGAAGGCCACACGCAAGGAATTCGCCGAAGGCATCCCCGCGTTCGGTGCCGATGCGCTGCGCTTCACCTTCGCCTCGCTTGCTACGCATGGTCGCGACATCAAGTTCGATCTCGAGCGCGCGGCTGGCTACAAGGCTTTCGTCAACAAGCTGTGGAACGCCTCGCGTTTCGTGCTGATGAACCTCGGTGAAGACGCGAAGGTCACGCCGACGAAGCCGACGACGGAAGCCGAGCGCTGGATCCTCACCCGCCTGCACGACACGCTGGCGACAGTGAAGGAACAGCTTGCGGGCTATCGCTTCGATCTCGCTGCCCAGGCGCTGTACGAGTTCACCTGGAATGAGTTCTGCGACTGGTTCCTCGAGCTTTCCAAGCCGGCGCTGAGCGGTAACGACGACGACGCCGTGGCCTCGACGCGCTACACCCTCGTCCACGTGCTGGAGACGCTGCTGCGCGCGTTGCATCCGATCATTCCCTTCGTCACCGAAGAGATCTGGCAGAACGTGCGGCCGGTGCTCGGTATCGAGGGCGAGACGATCATGCTGCGTCCCTACCCCGAAGCCACGGACGTCGAAGCCGATGCCACGGCGACGGCCGAGATCGAATGGGTCAAGGATGTGCTCACGGGTGTGCGCCGCATCCGTGCCGAGATGAATATCTCGCCGGGCAAGGTCATTCCGCTGCTGTTCGCCGACGGCGATGCCGCCGATCGTGGACGCGCGGGGAAGTTCGCCGCGCAGATCGCCTTCCTCGGCCGTGTGGAAACGCCGGTCTGGGTCGACGGTGACGAGCCCGCCGCTGCGGTCGGCGTGGTCGGCGGCATGCGCGTGCTGATCCCGCTGGAAGGCCTGATCGACGTGGGCGCGGAGAAGACCCGCCTGGCCAAGGAGATCGCCCGCATCGAAGGCGAAGTCCGCAAGTGCGAAGCCAAACTCGGCAATGCGAACTTCGTCGCCAACGCACCTGCCGAGGTCGTCGAACAAGAGCGCCAGCGCATCGCCGACTGGACCCACCAGGCGCAGGCCATGCGCGAACAGGTCGTGAAGCTCGGCGGCTGACTACGACGGGTTCGGTCCACCGTAGAGGGTGAGGCGCTGAGCCTTCGGTGCCCACCCTCGCTGCTCAGACAGTCCTCCGCGCTTCGTACCGGAAAGGCCGCTGCGCGGCCCGTGTATCTATCTGGCCTACGGCCGCTCCACTTGTGCGGAACTCGCCTCGAGGGTGGGCACCGAAGGCTCTCCCGAGCCCTGAGGTTCGCGTGGGTCGAGCCAAAGCCGCGCGACAGCATCGTCCGCAGGCACGGCGGCACAGGAGCGAGGAAGGTGTTCGGCGACCGGGTACCAGCAGCCGCTTCCGCTTCGCCCCGGTGTTCCGGAAGCGGCCGGGGCCGACGACGGCACCACGCCACGGCTCTCCTCCCACTCAACCGTATCGTTGTGAGAGACCTTGGCGTCCACCCTCGAGGCGAGTTCCGCACAAGTGAGCGGCCGTAGGCCACATAAGACATGGGCCGCGAAGCGGCCTTCCGCACCGAACGCGGAGGACTGTCTGAGCAGCGAGGGTGGACACCAAGGTCTCCCCCGCGAGACGCCCAAGTGTAGAGAGCCACGACGAAGCCGAGCCGCCCCGCGAGGCCGGAAGCGAGCCATGCGCGAGGCGCGAGGTGCGAAAGAATGCCCGGCCTGAAAGCCGGGCACCCGGGCCCCGGTAATGCGTGGAGACCCAAAAAAAATCCCGCCAACTGGCGGGATTCTTTCTTACATATCGTGCTTGTTCACTTCAAAGCCGGCTTTCTTGTAGTCCGTCCACCGGCTACGCGACCCCTCGCGTTCCGCGGGGTCCGCCGCGACCACCTCGAGCACGCGATCGAAACGTCCCGGCGCGCAGACCTCGCGCAGGTTGATCACCATAGGCCGGTCTGCCACCTCGACGCCCGGCGGCACGATCAGCACCGCCGTGTTCGCGTCATCGTCGTCACCGGCGAGCTGGTGCGGGATGAAACTGTCTTCATCGAACGACCACAGGTACTCGTCGATCGCCTCGGCCTGCTCGAAATCGCGGGTGAGGATCAGGGTTGGCTGCTGCACACCGAAGGCACGCTTGGCCAGTTCGCAGACCAGCAGCAGCGGATCCTCGCGAAACCGCGGTTTGTCGATCAGGTAGAAGTCGGCGCGCGGCATACGGTCGAGATCAGCCGGCGGCGACGCGGTCGAGCAGCCACTGCGTCAGCAGCGGTACCGGACGACCCGTGGCCATGCCCTTGCGACCTTCGTCCCACGCCGTACCGGCGATGTCGAGGTGCGCCCAGCGGCGGCCTTCAGTGAAGCGTGCCAGGAAGCAACCCGCGGTGATGGCGCCGGCGTACTTGCCGCCGATGTTCGCCACGTCGGCGAAGCCCGATTCGAGCTGGCTCTGGTAGTCGTCCCAGAGCGGCAGGCGCCAGGCGCGATCCAGCGTGGACTCGCCGGCGGCGAGGAGTTCGGCCGAGAGCGATTCGTCCTTGGTCATGAGGCCACTGGCGTGCTTGCCCAGCGCCACCACGCAGGCACCGGTGAGGGTGGCGGCGTCGATCATGGTGTGCGGATCGAAGCGCTTGCCGGTGTAGGTCAATGCATCGCAGAGGATCAGGCGGCCCTCGGCGTCGGTGTTGAGCACCTCGATGGTGATGCCCGACAGGCTGGTCAGGACATCGCCGGGGCGATAGCTGTCGCCGTCCGGCATGTTTTCCACAGCCGGGACGACGCAGACGAGGTTGACCGCCAGCTTCAGCTTCACCGCAGCGACGAAGGCGCCGAGTACGCCGGCCGCGCCGCACATGTCGAACTTCATCTCCTCCATGCCCGGACCGGGCTTGAGGCTGACGCCGCCGGTGTCGAAGGTGATGCCCTTGCCGACGAAGGCGTAAGGACGCTCGCCGTCCTTGCCCCCGTTCCACTGCAGGATGACCAGGCGCGGCGCGTTGGCCGAGCCACGGGCCACCGCCAGCAACGAACCGAAGCCTTCACGCTCCATGTCGGCGCGGTCGAGGGCCTCGAAGGTCACGCCCTCGTTGGCATCGGCGAAGGCCTTGGCCTGGTCGGCGATGTAGTCGGGATTGCAGATGTTGGGCGGCAGGTTGCCGAGCTCCTTCGCATAGCGGACGCCCTCGGCGATCGCGCGGGCTTCGGCCAGGCCGGTTTCGCCGTCGGCCGGGCCGATGAAGGTCATCGTGGCGAGCTCCGGCTGCGCCTTGTCGCGCGGCTTCACAGTGGCGGTGTAGCGGTAGGCGGCGTGGTCGGTCGCCAGAGCGGCAACGCGCAGGCGCCAGGCGGCATCGCGGCCCGGAACCTCGACCTCGGGCAGCCAGTTGACGGCCTCCGTGACGGGCAGCCGGCCCACGGCGCGGGCGGCCTCCAGGATCACCCGCTGGTAACGGGCGGCGTCGAAGGTTTTCTGCGCGCCAAGGCCCACGACCAGCACGCGGGCAGCGGCGACGCCGGCCGGGTGCAGCAGGGTGACGAGGTTGCCGACCTTGCCGGTGATGTCACCCGCCTCGACGAGACGCTTGATCGCCCCGCTGGCAGCGGTGTCGATCCGCGCGGCGGCGCTGGTCAGGACACCGTTCTCATAGACGCCAACCACGGCGACCGGGGTCGCGGTGGATTCGGGAGCGTTGGAACCGAGGCTGAACTGAACCGTCATAGCTAACTGTCCTGCAAAAGCCCGCCGGGGCCCGGACAGGCTAGACTTGTGGTTTGCCGGCCAGGACTGACGCGGCACGAACCGCCAATTCTACCAAATGCTCAGCATCCTCGACCGTTACTTCCTGCGCGAACTTGCCTACGGTGTCATTGCGACCGCCGTGGTTCTGCTCGTCATCTTCGCCGGTGGCGCGTTCGCGACGGTCCTGCAGAAGGTGGCCAACGGCAGTATCCAGCCGAGCGTCATGTTCGAGGTACTCGGCCTGCAGATGGTCGACCTGCTCTCCACCCTGCTGCCCATGTCGGTCTTCCTGGGCACGCTCACGGCCCTGGGCCGGATGTACCGCGAGAGCGAAATGCACGTACTGGCCTCCTCGGGCATGGGGCCGCGCGGCCTGCTGCGGCCCGTGACCCTGCTTGCCGTCATCGCCACGATCGTGGTCGGCCTGGTCTCCCTCTGGCTCGGGCCGCTTTCGGCCCGCAGCGCCGACACGATCATCGCCGCCGCGAACAAGTCGGTGATCGCCGCCGGCCTAGACGCCGGCCGCTTCACCGAACTGCCGGGCAAGGGCGGCATCATCTTCGTCGACACCCTCAGCCGTGACGGCACCGTGCTGGGCAAGACCTTCATCGCCACCGACCGCGTGGACAGCGACAATCGGCCGCAGGTGCGAGTGGTCAATGCCAAGAGCGGCCACATGTACCAGGAGAGCGACGGCGTGAACCGCTTTCTCGCCCTCTTCGACGGCTGGCAGTTCGAAATCCCGCTGGGCACGGACAACTGGCGGCGTATGAAGTACGAGCGCAACGACGTCTCGCTGTCGAACATCTCCGACGACGACGACGACACCGACCCGGCCCACGAATCGACCACCAGCGACCTGTTCAGGAAGCCCACGGCCGACGGCCTGGGCGAGCTGGTCTCGCGCTTCGCCGCCCCGGTCAGCACCCTGGTGCTGATGATGATGGTGCTGCCGATGTCCCGGCAGGCGCCACGCGACGCACGTTACGGCCGCCTGCTGATCGCGGTGCTGGCCTACTTCCTGTATGTGATCTGGCAGCTGATCGCACGCACCCAGATCATCAAGGGGCACCTGCACACCTCCGTACCGATCTGGGTTCTCCATGTGATCGTGTTCGGCGTGGCGGCGTGGTTCTTCTGGCGCCAGAACGCGCCGCGGCAAGTGAAGGTAACCGCGTAATGGCTTCGCTGACCATCAAGCGGGCGGACCGCCTCATCGGCATGACCGTGCTCGGCACCCTGCTCCTGGTCTGGCTGGTACTGACCGGCTTCGATGCCCTGACCCAGTTCGTGCGCCAGCTCGGCAACATCGGCAAGAACGGCTTCACGCTCTACGACGCCATCGCCTACATCATGCTGACGGTGCCGCGGCGCCTCTACCAGATGTTCAGCAACGCCGCCCTCATCGGCGGTCTGCTCGGCCTCGGTAGTCTCGCCGCCACCGGCGAACTCACCGCCCTTCGCGCGGCGGGCATGTCGAAGCTGCGCATTGCGGCCTCGGCCGCCGGCGTCATCGCCGTTCTCACCGTCGGCGTCGTCGTGATGGGCGAAACCGCCGGCCCCTACGGCGATCAGCACGCGCAGGCGATCCAGGTGCGCATGCGCTCGAGCAATCTCGGCGCCACGAGCAGCGGCCTGTGGGCCCGCGACGGCGGCAAGATCATCAATGCCAAGTCAGCCATCGCGTTGCAGGACGGCGACCGCACCACGGTAAAACTGGTAGATGTGCGGGTGTACACCTTCACCGCCGACGGCCAGGTGCAGGAGTTCTCGCACGGCGACAGCGCCATTCACGACGGCAACCGCTGGATCATGACCAACGTCCGCAACACGACGCTGGACGACAAGGGTACGCACGCCACGCAGCAGGCCACGCAGACCTGGGCCTCGCATCTCAATCCCCATGTGCTCGAGCAGTCGGTGATCCATCCGGAGTACCTGTCGATGGCCGACCTGCGCCGCAACATGCGCTACCTGGAGGCCAACGGTCAGAATCCCGGGGCTTATGCGGTGGCCTTCTGGGGTCGCGCGTTATTCGCGGTAAACACCCTGATCCTGGTGCTTTGCGCGATGCCGTTCGCCTTCGGCTCACTGCGATCGGGCGGCTTCGGAAAACGCCTGTTCCTCGGCGTGATCATGGCCATCGGCTGGTACTTCCTGCAGGGCGCCATGGTCAACTTCGGCACGGTGTACGGCTTGCCACCCTTGTTAGCGAACCTGTTGCCGACAAGCCTGCTGGTCATCGGTGCGCTCACTTACTTCAGGCGATTCGGCTAGCTCCTTCCGGCACCGGCGTCGACACCGCGTCGAGCACCTCATCCAGCTCGTCGCCGGTCATCGGTTTGCGCAGTAGTGCATTCATGCCAACGTCGCGGATCGCCCGCATTTCGTCACCCGCCGAGCGTGCCGTCACCGCCACGATGGGAAGGCTTGCAAGCTTGTTCATGCGACGCACCATGCGCGCAACCTGGAAACCATCGACCAGTGGGAGGTCGAGATCCAGCAGGAGCACGTCGTAGACATTCCTCGACACTTCAGCCATCGCCGCCAGACCGTCGCCTACCACGGTGACCTGATGGCCACGCTGGCCAAGCAGGCCCGCCATGACATCGGCGATCACAGCATCGTCCTCGACCAGAAGCAACCGGCGACCCGGGTTTGTCCGCCGCGTCGATCGCGATACCGCACACGTACGGCCCTTGCATGCACAGGTTCGAAGCGGGAGCCTCACGATGAAGGAGGTGCCCAGGCCAGGTCGGCTTTCAACGGCGATGTGCCCGCCCATGAGCGTGCAGAGTTCGTGGCAGATCGCCAGCCCGAGTCCCGATCCCTGCGCCCGCTGCGGCGAACCGCCCTGCTCGAAACGCGAGAAAAGACGGCCACGCAGCTCATCTGAAATGCCCGGCCCCGTATCGGTCACCGTCATTGACAGTGTCTCGTTATCGCGGCGAAGGTGCAGACCCACCGAGCCGGTGTCGGTGAACTTCACCGCGTTGTTGACGAGGTTCTGCAGGATCTGGCGCAGGCGGATCGTATCGCCACGAATCGCGACCGGCACATCGGCGTCCACCCGTACCGAAAGGGCCAGGCCTTTTTCTCTTGCGTTGCCCGCCGTCAGTGCGATCACCTCATCCGCCAGCGCATGCAGTGGGACGCATTCGACTTCGAGCAGCAAACGGCGCGATTCGATCCGGGTGATGTCGAGCGCGTCGTTGACCAATCGCAGCAGCGTCTTGCCCGAGTGACGCACGGCGTCGACGTAACCGCGCTGCGTCTCATCCAGCGGCGTCTGCGCCATGAGTTCGGCCATGCCGAGTACGCCGGTCATGGGCGTGCGGATCTCGTGCCCCAGCGTGGCCATGAACTCGGTTTTCGCGGCATTGGCTTCTTCGGCAAGCCGCTGTTGCTGTTCGGCGAGCCGGAGGCGGAGCGCCTGCCGCACACGGTGACGCGCCGCGACGATGCCGCCGCCCGCAAGCACGAGAGCCAGCGCGACATAGATCAACCACGCCCACCAGCGTAGCCACGGCGGTGCGTCCACGATGATCGTCAGTGCCACCGGTGCACCATCGACCTCGTTGCGCTGCGCACCGTAGATCGCCAGGTGATGCGTGCCGGGACTGAGCTGACCGAACGTGCGCTCACCCTGTTTTCCGGTTCGTAGCGCCGCGACCACACCGTCATGATCGAGCGCGAAATCGATGTGGTTGCGTTCTGGATTCACGTAGGACAGGGCGCGCGAACGTACCGTCAGGTCACGGTCGTTCCAATCCAGGTGGAGCGTGTCGTCGACGATGGGCAAGGATCGACGCGTGCCTTCTCGCGACGCAGTGGCGCCAAGTACGACGATGACAGGCCGGCGCGCGTGATCGCGCTGGTGGTCGGGGCGGAAGCCGACCAGTCCGCCAAGCGTGGCGCCGTACATGGTGCCGTCGGCGAGCAGTACCGTGGTCGCGTTGGTGAATTCGCCATTGGCCAGGCCGTCGGCGAGGCCGAAGGGTCGGAAGCTCCCTGGTGCGGGATCGAAGCGCCAGACACCGGTCTGCCCGTAAAGCCACAGGCGTCCCATGAGGTCCTTGCGCACGTTGAGGATGTCCGCCGACGGAAATCCCTGTGCGCCGCCGAGGCTGCGTTGCAGCCGTGCCCGGTTGCCGTCCCACACGTAATGCTCCAGCGCCGCGGGGCGGACGATCCAGAAGCCGCCGCCGTCGGGCTCGAACGCACTGACGCGACCCGGCGCCACGCCTTCGACGTAGCGCATCTGCCCCACGCTGCGGTCGAAGCGGGCCAGGCCCGCAACGCTGGCCTGCCAGAGCTCACCGTCAACCATCTCGATCTGCCGCGTATCGGCCGCGCCACGTCGGGATTCCACGAACGGCACGGCACTCGCGCTGGTAAGGGCGCCGTCCAGGGCGAAGAGACCGCGGCCGACCGCTGCGACGTAGAGTGTGCCGTCGGACGCGGCGGCCATCGAGGTGACGGCGCGATCGATGGTGCTGCGGAACAGCGGCTGCGCGCCACGGTCCGAAGCGATCGACAAGCCATCCACCCCGCCGGCGAGGAGACGCCCATCCGCCGTTTCGAGCAGGCTCTGCACCCGCGCCGCGCCCAGGTCGAATCCTCCCGACGCACGTCCGGTCGACGGATCGAAGCGTCGGACCCAACCACGGAAACCACCCACCCATAGTTCCCGGTCGCCGTGTGCCGCGACCGCTGTCACCGCGCGGCCGGGAAAACTCCACGGATCGGTCGCCACGTGGGCAAAGCGTGTGAAGTCCTCCCAGCCCGGTCCGAGATACGCCAGGCCGCCGTCACTGAGGGCAAACCAGAGCCCGTGCTCGCGATCCTCGATCATGTCGCTGACGGTGCGGCCGGGCAGCCCTCCGGGAGCAGTCCACGAATCGGCGACGGTGTGCGGTCGGCCATGGCGGTCGATGATGGACAGGCCGTCGAGAGTGGCGATCCAGACGGTGCCGTGGCTGTCGACCAACGAGCCGCGAACATGCTGCGCCGCCACGCGTTTGTCCGGATGGATGCGACCGTCGTTGGCAAGGCGGTAGAGCCCGGCGTCGGTTGCGAAGTGCAGCTCGCCGCTGCTGCCATCAATCCGCATGACCCGCGGCTTGCCACCGTCGGAAAACGGGACAGCCTCCGGCTGGCCGTCGCGGTCGATCACGTCCACGCCGGCCTCCCCGGCCACCCATACGCGACCATCGTCCGCGGCGTATAACGCGCGGATGGTGGACGACGACAATCCGTCGGGGCTGCTCGCCAGGTGCTCGAATCCGCTACCGTCCGGGCGCATGCGGTCGAGCCCCTTTGACGTGCCCACCCAGATCGATCCGTCGCGCGACTGCGTGACCGCGCGCACATCGTCGTCCGACAGGCCGTCGCGCCATTGCACGAAGCCGCCGGTCACGGGGTCGTAGCGCGCCAGGCCGATGTCGGGGCCACCGATCCATACGCGATCGTCGTGGTCGATGTAGAGCGCCGACAGCGGGCCGGCAGGCATCGCGTGGTTTCGCTCCGCACCGATGCCGGGCACGATGAACTCGACACCGTCGAAACGGGCCAGGCCCATCGCGGTCGCCACCCAGATGAAGCCGCGGGCGTCCTGCGCCACCGCCTTGACCTTGCTGCTGGGCAGGCCTTCGTGCAGCCCGAAGCCGCGAAATTGAGGGGTGGGAACCGGCGGCATGGGCGTGGTGGCCATGACGGGGGTGACAACGGTCAGGAAGACCGCGGCCACGAGAATCCATCTCGCGAAGAGCGTGTGGTGCATACGCTGTATTCCTTGTTCGATCCCGATCATGCCATAGCGTCGCCAAAGCCGAACAGGCGCGACTGCCTACGGACGGTAAGCATTCGCCCGCGCTCTTGCCTCTAGAATGGCTGGCATGTCACGCCGACTTCGTCTCCTGATCGCGGCCATCGGCATTGCCGCCCTCGCCTGGCTGCTCTTTGCCGCGCTGGAGCGTGCGCTGTCGCTGGCGCAGCGTTTCATGAGCCTGCCGGAAGGTGTGCGCTGGCTGATCGGCGGCCTGCTTGCGGTCATCGTCGCGCTCGGCGCGGCCGCGGCGGTGTGGCTCCTGCGTCCGCGCAAACCGCGTGCGCCGATCGTCGCCCCCGATCGCGCCTCGCTCGAATCGCGCATCGCCGCACTGCGCGAATCGGACGCCGACGTTGAGGAACTTCGTAGTGAACTCGGCGAACTCGACCACCGCCGGGCGTCGGGCTCCATCTATCTGGCCGTCTTCGGTGAGATCTCCACCGGCAAATCCAAATTGATCGCTGCGCTGGTCCCCGGCTCGACGCCGATGAGCGATGTACGTGGCGGTACCACACGGGAGGTTGCCCACTACGAAGGCGATGCCCCGTCAGGTGAGCACTGGACCGTGGCGGACGTGCCGGGCTCGGCCGAGGCCGATGGCGACGAACGCGAGCGCATGGCACGGGACGAGGCGCTGCGTGCGCACGCCGTGCTCTACGTCTGCGCTGGCGACATCACCCGGACCCAGGCTGGGGAGCTCCGCTGGCTGGGCGATTTTGGCAAGCCGTTGCTACTGGTCGTGAACAAGGCGGACCAATGGACGGAGTCGGAACGTGAACAGCTGATCGCACGCCTGCGCGAACGCAGCGAAGGCATCCCCGATGCGATCATCGCGGTCAGTGCGGGCGGTGAGGAAAGTTTCACCCGCCATCTCGCCGACGGCTCCAGCGAAGACGTGCGCCGAACCCGCCGTGCCGACCTGGGCGCGCTGCCTGATGCCCTGCGCCGGATACTGGCGCCCGGCGCGGCGGCGCTCGAGGGCCAGCGCGAAAATGCGGTACTCGCAGGTTTGCACGAACGCACCAGCGAAAAGGAAGCCACCTGGCGCGCCGTGGAGGCTGAACGCATCGTGCGCCGGTATGCGCGACGCGCCATCGTCGGCGCAATGGCTGCCGTGGCACCGGGGACGGACCTGGTCATCCAGGGCGCGCTCGCCGCTGGTCTCGTCCGCGCGCTGGCGGCGCTGTACGGCGTTCGCGTGACGGACGTGGAAATCGAAAGCCTGTTGCGCCAGGCGCGACTGACCTTGCGGACCGGCACCTCGGTGGTCCTTGCCGTCGCCGGCAATGCGCTGAAGGCCTTTCCCGGCCTGGGCACCCTGGGCGGTGGCGTATTGCACGCCTTCGCCTACGCGCTGATTTTCGACAGCCTAGGGCGTGCCCTCGCCGCAAGCCTTGCGGAGCGTCAGAGCCTGGATCAGGCGGATGCCGGCGCGCGGATGCGTGACCTGCTCGGCGACACCGGCGCTTCCCGCCTGCGCCGGCTCGCCGATCTGACCGGGGAGGCGCTACGGGATCGCTGAGTGAACAATGCGTTCCCCGCGAATGGGCTGACAAGGCGTCCGCTGTCGGCCACACTGCTCCTCGTCTGCCGCCCCGCGGCCCCGTCGGAACAGGCCCAGCACGCATGCGTATTGCCAGTTTCTTCCTTATGTTCGGCCTGGCTGTCGCGCCGGTCGCGGCAAGCGCCGAAGCGCTCAGCTATCACATCGATCCCGTACACAGCCAGTTGTTGTTCAACGTCGAACACAATGGCTTTTCACGCTCGTTCGGGCGACTACGCATCACCGACGGGACCATCCGCTTCGACCGCGACGACTGGTCGAAGTCGTCCGTCGACGCTACGATCGATCTCACCTCGGTAGACATGGGTGACAGCGCCTGGGACAAGGTCGTCCGCGGCAGTGACCTGCTCGACGCCGACCGTGCGCAGACAGCGCGCTACGTCAGCGACTCGGTAGAAAAGAAGAACGACGACGAGGGCGTCGTGCACGGCAAACTGACCCTGCGCGGCGTGGCCTTGCCCCTCGACATCCCTTTTCGGGTCAACCGCGTCGGCAAGACCATCTACGGCCTGCACACGGTGGCCGGCTTCTCCGCCCAGGTATCGGTCGATCGCACGGCCTACGGCATGACATCCAATCGCAACTCGATCGGCACTAACGTAGCCGTCTGGCTCGAAATCGAAGCGATTCGTGGCGGCGAAGGCAGCCCTTCCAACGACAAGGAAAAGACCGATGTCCCTGCGCAGTGACCACACCCGCTGGAGCACGGCCGCGAAGACCTTCCACTGGGTGATGGCGCTATTGATCCTCGGCAACGGCGCGTTCGCTTTCTGGATGGATGGTCTCAAGCCGTCGCTGCAGAAGATCAACCTGTTCGCCCTGCACAAGTCGATCGGCCTCACCGTGCTCGCCCTTTTCCTGCTGCGCGTGCTCTGGCGCGCCATCGACCGGCGGCCGCCGGACGTCCCGGCGCCACGCTGGCAGCACCTCGCCGCGAAGACGGTGCATGGATTCCTTTACCTGCTGATCGCCGCCATCCCACTGTCGGGCTGGGCGTTCAATTCCGCTCACGGCTTCCCGCTGCAGTATTTCAAGCAGTTCAATCTTCCGGCACTGGTGGAAAAGAACCCGGAGCTGTCCGATACGCTGGGTACGGTCCACGTCTACCTGTTCTGGTTCCTGCTGCTGGTGCTCGTCGCCCATGTCGGCGGCGCGCTCAAGCATCACTTCATCGATCGCGACGACACGCTCCGCCGCATGCTGCCGTTCGGCCGTGCGAAGCGGATGCCCCCCACACATCCCGGAGACACGCCATGATCCTGACTACCCGCCGCCTGTCCGTTCTTGCTCTCGCGTTCGCTCTTCCGCTGGCTGCCTCCGCAGCGGATTACAAGGTCGGCCCCGGCAGCACGCTCGGTTTCAGCGGCAAGTTCCAGGGCCAGCAGTTCGACGGCAGTTTCGGTAAGTTCGATGCCGCGATCAGCTTCGACGCCGCGAATCTGGCCACGTCGAAATTCGATGTCACGGTAGACGTCTCCACCGCGAAGACTGGCGACGGCGATCGTGACGATGCACTTCCGGGCTCCGATTTCTTCGACACGAAGAAGTTCGCCACCGCACACTACGTCACCACGGGTTTCAGCAAGAACGCGAAGGGCGACGTCATCGCCAACGGCAACCTGACGCTGCACGGCGTGACCAAACCAGTGGCACTCAAGGTCGCGTTCTCGCCGAACGCCGGCGGCGCGCGCCTGTCTGTGACAGGTACGCTTAAGCGTCTCGATTTCGGCGTCGGCAGCGGCGAGTACAAGGACACCTCGACGATTGCCGACGAGGTGCTGGTCAATGGTTCGCTGAACCTGTTGCCGAAGTAAGTCCGACAGTGGCGGGTTTCCGCGAACGCTTTCGCGGTCTCGCCGACCGCTTCCGTCGAGGTGCGCCCGCCGCGCCCACGGTGGATGCGCGCGGCGGCCCCGTGGCGGCGAGCCTGCGCGGGCTGCTGGACGATCCTTCGATCCCGGGCAATGTGCGCGAAGCAATGGCGGCGGATTTTCGCCGCGTCGAAACCATGCTCGATCGCCTCGAGCGCGACGAACTCCACGTGGCCGTGTTCGGCCGCGTTTCGGCCGGCAAGTCAGCGCTGGGCAACGCCCTGCTGGGTCGCGACGCGTTCACTGTAGGCGTGCTCCACGGCACGACCACCGAGGCGGATGCGGCGCGCTTGGACGAGGCCAGCAGCGCCGGCCTCGTGCTCATCGACACGCCAGGTATCAATGAACTCGGCGGTGAAGCACGCGAGAAGCTCGCTTTTGAAGTCGCCGAGGTGAGTGACCTGATCGTGTTCGTCGCCGACGGCGACCTGACGCGTGAGGAACGCGACGCCCTGCGCACGCTGGCAGCGACCCGGCGGCCCCTGCTGCTCGTGCTGAACAAGACCGACCGCTATTCCGACGAGGAACGCGAAGGCCTTCTCGAACAGCTACGCCAGCACAGCGCTGGCCTGGTCCGCCGCGAAGACGTGATCGCCGTGGCGGCGCGGCCTGGCGCGCGCAATGTCATCGAGACGGATGCCCAAGGTCATGAACGACGGACATCCGCAGCCTCGGCCGCCGACGTCACGGCGTTGAAGTCACGATTGCTCGCGATCGCCGAGCGCGAGGGGAAGACCTTGTCGGCGATCAATGCCGGCCTGTTCGCCGGACGCCTCACCGACCAGGTGACCGGGCGGGTCGCAGCCACCCGGCGCAACGTAGCCTCCGGCGTCATCCGTCAGTACTGCATCGCCAAGTCCGTGGCGGTCGCGCTCAATCCCATACCGGTCGCCGACCTGCTGCTGGCAGGCGGACTGGATGCGGCGATGGTCGTGCAGCTGGGCCGCGTGTATGGACTGCCGCTGACACGTAGTGAATCGGGACGTCTGGTCGCGGTCATCACCACCCAGCTCGCCGCCCTGATGGGCGCCGTCTGGGGCGTGCAACTGGTGGCATCAGCCCTGAAGGGTCTCAGCGGTGGCCTCTCCGTCGTCGTCACGGCAGCGGCGCAGGGCGCGCTGGGCTGGTACGCCACGGTCCTGATCGGCCGCGCCGCCGAGCACTACCTCATCACCGGCAAGTCCTGGGGCGAACACGGCGCCAAACGCGCCGTCGCCGACATCGTCGCCAGCCTTGACCGCGATTCCATCCTGCGCGAAGCGCGCGAGGAAATCCTCCGCCGCTTGCGGCAATAGATAAATGTAGGAGCCGATTCATCGGCGAATAAGGGAATGTAGGAGCCGATTCATCGGCGAAAAGCCAACGAAGCGGTGACGCCGGAACGCCCATTCGCCGATGAATCGGCTCCCACAAAAGACCTGCCTTCAGCGGCGATGCGCCTGGACAAACACCCTCACCGCCTCGACATCGAACGGCCAATCCAGTTCCGCACCATCACTGCGCTGAAGCACCGGCACCCGAACGCCGTAGCGGGCTTCGAGCACGTCGTCGTCATCGATCCAGGACGAAGCGAAATCGGGCAGGCGCGCTTCGGCCAGCACGTCCAACGCCAGGTCGCAAAGGTGACAGTCGTCTCGCTGAAACAGGGTGAACTCGGACATGCGCAGGTGTATGGGGTCAGTGGCAGGCAGGCGTAGAATAGCCGGCTACTCCCCGTAGCCAACTCCCCAAGCCATGGCAGTCAGCGTTTTCGACCTCTTCAAGATCGGTATCGGTCCTTCCTCGTCTCATACCGTCGGGCCGATGCGCGCTGGCGCGCGCTTCGCCGAGCACTGGCTGGCCGAAAAAGGCGTGCTCGAGCGCGTGGCCCGCGTGCGCTGCGAGCTGTTCGGCTCGCTGGCCATGACCGGCCGGGGCCATGGCACCGACAAGGCCGTACTGCTCGGTTTCGAGGGCGAATGGCCGGACAAGGTCGACCCGGATGCGATCCCGGCTACGCTGGAGCGCATTCGTTCGAGCAAGCGCATCCGCATCCTCGGTCGTCACGAGATCGACTTCGACGAGAAGGCCGACCTGGTCTTCAACAAGCGTCAGAAGCTCCCGTTCCATACCAATGGCATGCGCTTCTCCGCCTACGACGCAGACGGCACCGAGCTGGCCACGCGCGACTACTACTCGGTCGGCGGCGGTTTCGTGGTCAATCCCGACGAAGCGGCCGAAGACCGTATCGTGGCGGACACCAGCGAGCAGCCCTTCCCCTTCAGCAGCGGCGACCGGATGCTCTCCCTGTGCGAAGAGCACGGCATCACCATCGCGCAACTGATGATGCACAACGAAAGCATCTGGCGCCCGGAGGCGGAAACCCGCGCCGGGCTGCTCACCATCTGGAAGGCCATGCAGGACTGCGTCTCACGTGGGCTGCGTTCGCCGGGCACCCTGCCGGGCGGGCTCAAGGTCCAGCGCCGTGCGCCGTCGATGGTCGCCGAACTGCGTTCGCAGCCGGAAGCCGCGCTGCGCGACCCGCTCACCATCCTTGACTGGGTCAACCTGTACGCCCTGGCCGTGAACGAAGAGAACGCCGCCGGCGGCAGTGTGGTCACTGCGCCAACCAATGGCGCGGCCGGCATCGTCCCCGCCGTGCTGCACTACTACCGGCACTTCTGCCCGAATGCCTCCGAAGACGGCGTAATTGAGTTTCTTCTCACGGCGGGTGCCATCGGCATCCTCTACAAGGAGAACGCCTCGATCTCGGGCGCCGAGGTGGGTTGCCAGGGCGAAGTCGGCGTGGCCTGCTCCATGGCTGCCGGCGGACTCGCCGCCGCGCTGGGTGGCAGCGTGCGCCAGGTCGAGAATGCCGCCGAGATCGGCATGGAACACAACCTTGGCCTCACCTGCGACCCGATCGGCGGCCTGGTGCAGATTCCCTGCATCGAGCGCAACGCCATGGGCGCGGTCAAGGCGATCAACGCCAGCCGCATGGCCCTCAAGAGCGACGGCAAGCACCACGTATCGCTGGACAAGGTCATCGCCACCATGCGCGACACCGGCCGCGACATGAAGGACAAGTACAAGGAAACCTCGCGCGGCGGCTTAGCCGTCAACGTTATCGAGTGCTGATAACCAACGGCTAAGGCGGCTGTTTGTGGGAGCCGCTTCAGCGGCGAAAAGCCAACGAAACGGCTTAGCCGGGAAGGCCATCGCCGGCAAAGCCGGCTCCCACATGGTTTGACTACCGCGTCGGGCACATCCGGGGCAGCCGGTCGACGGTCTCGACACGGACCGGTTCGTCCTCTCCCCACCAGTTGGCGACCGCCGTATAGCAGATACGCAACTTGCCGCGGCGGGTGTCGAAGCGCTGTTTGCTGGTATAGGCAAAGCACGATACCGAGGCCAGATGACCCAGTTCGCGCATCGTGATGGCGCAGCGCCGCACGGATTCCACCGGGTCTTCGCCAGGGTACAGAGTGAAGTAAAAACCCTTGGCGGTACGGTCGTAGGACTCTGAATCGATCAGCCGGCCTTTGTCGTTCCATTGCTCATCGGCTGCGGCAACGCCGCATACCGATATGGCAATGAACAACACGCCGCTGGCGACCACCTTCGAACGCATCCGAACCCCTTCATCCCTACCGCGTCGGCCAGTGTATATCGACGCGAGCCCGGTTGCGCGACGGCGCGCGCTGGCTGACATGCGCGGCCGGGGCTGTCATCATCCCGCCCTTGTGCCGCCATGGGCCGGGTTCCCCCGTCCCGTCCGACCGGAGTCATCATGTCCCACCACGCTATCCGCCGCGATGTCGGCGCTTTCGCCCTGATGCTGACCGGCCTGGGCTCGATCATCGGCTCAGGCTGGCTCTTCGGCGCCTGGCACGCCGCCCAGCTCGCCGGCCCCGGTGCGATCTACGCCTGGCTCATCGGCGCCGTGATCATCCTGTTCATCGCCCTGACCTATGCGGAACTGGGCGCGATGTTCCCCGAGTCCGGCGGCATGGTGCGCTATGGCCACTACTCGCACGGTTCGCTGGTCGGCTTCATCGCCGGCTGGGCCAACTGGATCGCCATCGTCTCGGTGATCCCGGTCGAGGCCGAGGCCTCCGTCCAGTACATGGCTTCCTGGCCCTGGGAATGGGCGCAGTGGACCAAGGGCCTCTATGTGGTGACCGCCGGCCACGGCGAGCTGACGCCACCGGGCCTGGCCATCGCCGCGGTGCTGGTCATGGTTTATTTCTTCCTGAACTTCTGGAGCGTGAAGCTGTTCGCCAAGAGCAATACGGCGATCACCGTGTTCAAGCTCGTCGTTCCGGCCGCCACGGGCATCGCGCTCATCTGCACCAGCTACAACCCGGGCAACTTCCACATCGGCGCCAATGGCGGCACGCACGCCATCGACATTTCGTCGATCCTCACCGCCGTCGCCATCTCCGGCATCGTCTTCAGCTTCAACGGTTTCCAGAGCCCGGTGAATCTTGCCGGCGAAGCCCGCAACCCGGGGCGCAACGTGCCGTTCGCCGTGATCGGCTCGATCCTGCTGGCCACCGTGGTCTACGTGCTGTTGCAGATTGCCTTCATCGGCGCCGTGCCGCCCGACCAGCTCGGCAAGGGCTGGGCAGGCCTGGAATACGCCTCGCCGTTCGCTCAGCTGGCGACTGCGCTGATGATCAACTGGATGGCGATCCTGCTGTACGCGGACGCCTTCGTCAGCCCCAGCGGTACCGGCGCCACGTACACGGCGACCACCGCGCGCATGATCTACGCCATGGAGCGCAACGGCCAGCTGCCAAAGATCTTCGGCCACATCCACCCGCGCTTCGGCATCCCGCGTCCGGCCATGTGGCTGAACCTGGTGGTGAGCTTCCTCTTCCTGTTCTTCTTCCGCGGCTGGGGCACCCTGGCGGCGGTGATCTCGGTGGCGACGATCATTTCCTACCTCACCGGCCCGGTCAGCGTCATGACCCTGCGTCGCACGGCGCCGGAAATGAAACGACCGCTGCGCATCCCCGGCCTGCCGTTGCTTGCCGCCCTCGCCTTCATCTTCGCCACCGAACTGCTGTACTGGGCGAAGTGGCCACTCACTGGCGAGATCATCCTGCTGGTGGTCGTCGCGCTGCCGCTGTACTTCTACTACACCGCCAAGAGCGGCTGGGAAGATTTCCGTCGCCACATGGCCGGCGCATGGTGGCTGGTCGCCTACCTGCCGACCATTGCGCTGGTTTCCTACGCGGGCAGCACCACCTTCGGCGGCCACAACTACATTCCGTACGGCTACGATCTCGGCGTCGTTGCCATTATCGGCATCGTGTTTTACTTGTGGGGTGTTTCCGCCGGCTGGCGCACGCCGATGGTCGAAGCCGCCCGCTTCAACCACGACGAGATGCACGGGGATGACCCGGTGGTTCCGCCCAGTGCGGATGAAGCGGCCAGGGTTACTGGCCACCACTGATAAACGAAACCGCCCTTCGGGGCGGTTTTTTTTGTGTGTGGAACCCGCTTCTGTGTGGAACCCGCTTCTGTGTGGGACCCGCTTCCGTGTGGGAGCCGCTTCAGCGGCGATAGCAAGGTTGCCTCGACACCATCGCCGGCCTAGCCGGCTCCCACAGAAAGCGGACCGCACTACAAGGCGAGCACATCTCCCAGCAACGCCTGCGCCGTAATCTCCGGGCCAGCACCCGGGCCTTGAATGACCAGCGGCGTCGCGTGGTAGCGCGTGGTAGTCAATGCGAACTGGTTGTCTGTCCCCGACAGACGCGATGCCGGATGCTCGGGGCCTACTTCGAACAAGCCGACGCGGGCACGGCCACGCTGGTTCAGACGCGCGAGGTAGCGCAGTACCTTGCCGTTCGCCTTCGCCGCGGCCTGGCGTTTACGTAGCGGCTCGTCGAGCTCTTCGAGGCGATCGAGGAACGTTTTCGTATCCAGCGAACGAAGCGCCTCGGGGACGAGACTTTCGATCTCTACTTCCTCACTGCCCAACGAGAAGCCTGCGTTGCGCGCAATGATCAGTAGCTTGCGCGCGACGTCTTCACCCGAAAGGTCCGACCGCGGATCCGGCTCGGTGAAACCGAGGCGGCGGGCATCGCGCAGCAACGCGGAGAAGGGGCGGCTACCGTCGTACTGGTTGAACAACCAGGAGAGCGAGCCCGAAAAGACACCTTCCAGCGTGAGCAGGCTGTCGCCGCACTGGCGCAGGCGACGCAGGGTGGACAAGACCGGCAGGCCAGCGCCGACCGTGGCGGCATCGCCGTAGATACTGCCATTGGCCGAGGCCGCCTGCAGCGCGCGCCAGCCCGATAGCGGACCACCAGCTAGCGCCTTGTTGGCGGTAACAACGTGGTAGCCCGCCGCCAGCCACTCCGAATGACGACTTGCCTCGGTGGCGCAGGCTGTCGCGTCGATAACGACCTTGCGTGAAGCTCCGGTCGCGTCTAGCGCGGCCAACAGCGGCGCATTCTCGCGTCCATCCCTACCCTTGCTCAGACGTTCAGCAACTTCGGCCGGGACGACGCCATCGGCAACGGCATGCTGGCGACGTGAATTGGCCGCGCCAACGAGGCGTAGCGAGCGCGCCGCAGGCGTCGCCAGCAATGTGAGCAACGCACGACCGACCACTCCCGTGCCCAGGAGCACGACTGCCGTGCGCGGAGGCACGTCAACGACGGGCGCCACAACCACCGCGCTCATGCGCCGACCTTGCGTTTAGAGGTGACTGAAGCGACCGCGGCGGCGCGGGCGAGCGCGGCATCGAGGTCGGCCAGCAGGTCGTCGCCGTCTTCGATGCCAACGGACAGACGCAGGAGGCTATCCGAAATGCCTGCAACCACACGAGCCTCGGGAGCCATGGATGCATGCGTCATCGTGGCTGGATGGGCGACGAGGCTTTCTACGCCGCCGAGCGATTCCGCCAGCGAGAAGTAGCGTAGACCGTCGACGAAAGCTTCAATCGCATCGTTGCCGCCGGCGACCTCGAAGCTCAGCATGGCGCCAAAGCCCTTCTGCTGACGCTGTGCCAATGCGTGACCAGGGTGCGAGGCCAGACCGGGGTAATACACGCGGGAAACGGCGTCGTGGCTGTCCAGGCGCTCGGCAATACGGTGTGCGTTCTCTTCATGCGCACGCAGGCGGACGGCGAGTGTGCGTACGCCGCGCAGCGTAAGGAAGCTATCGAATGGCGAACCGGTCAGACCGTTGCAGTTGCCCCACCACTTCAGCTGCTCGGCAACCGCCTGATCCCCGGCAATGACCGCGCCGCCTACGACGTCGCTATGGCCATTGATGTACTTCGTGGTCGAGTGCACGACGATGTCGGCGCCCAGCTTCAACGGCTGCTGCAGGGCCGGCGAAAGAAAGGTGTTGTCGACGACGACCAGCGCACCCACCGCATGAGCCGCCTGCGACACGTGACGCACGTCGGTGATCCGCAGTAGGGGGTTGGACGGCGTCTCGATCCAGACCAGTGCCGGTTTAGCGGCGAGGCCGTCGGCAAGCGCCGTGGGGTCTGTGAAGTCGACGAAGCGGACACTGAAGCGGCCCTTCTTCGCCCAAGCGTCGAGCAGGCGCCACGTGCCACCGTAGCAATCGTGGGCGGCGAGGACCAGCGCGCCCGCGGGAACCAGTTCGAGTGCGAGAGCCACCGCCGACATGCCGCTGCCGGTGACGACGGCGCCCGCGCCTTCCTCGAGTTCGGTGAGTGCTTCACCGAGCAGGTCGCGCGTGGGATTGCCGCTACGCGAATAGTCATACGCGCGCTTGCGACCGAAGCCCTCGAAGGCGTAGTTGGTGGAAAGGTGCAACGGGGGCACCACGGCGCCGTGCTGCGTATCGGATTCGATGCCGGCGCGCACGGCGCGGGTACAAAGGCGGGAATCGGTCATGACTTAGTGGTCTCCGCGACAGTCGTTGAGTGCGTGACGCAGCACGGGAGCGATCTGCACGGTTTCTTTGAGGAAGGCGTCGTGGCCGTAAGGCGACTCCACGACTTCGAGGGTGGCGGTGCCGGCCAGACGACGCTGCAGTTCGCAGAGGTCGGCCAGCGGCACGAGCCGGTCGGAGGGGAAACCGACCAGGGTCGTCGGTGCCGTGACGCGTTCCGGTGATACGTCGTGCAGGTCGATCGACTCGGACAGGGCGAGGAAACGCTCGGCCTCGAAGCGCTCGACGAAACGGCGGCCGGCATGCTCGAGGTAATCCTCCACGGGGAAATGGAAGCGACCATCGCGAAGTTCCGGACCCGCGGCGAAACGACGGGAAAATTCTTCGCTGCCGCGATAGGTGGTCATGGCGAGCTGGCGTGCGAGGGCGAGCGCTTCGTCCGTGCGCCCCGAGTCAACGCCGAGCCGCACGATGCTGCGCTGGATCGAACGCTGCGCGGTGGACAGTGGGTGTGGACGATGCGCGCCGGCAAGCAGGATCAGCGACTTCAGTTTGTCCGGGTGGTTCGCAGCAAAAGCGAGTGCGGTCATCGCTCCGTACGACGAACCCACGAATGCCTGCACGCGGCCGATACCCAGTTCATCGACGAGGGCGGCCAGCGCGGCGGCCTGGTCTTCGCTCGACACCGACTCGGCCTGGCCGAGATCGGCGGGGACCAGCCAGTCAATCGCGAGCACACGGCAGTGATCGAGGTCGATGGCCGCACCACGGCCAACCAGTTCCTGCCACCACCCTGTACTGCGTTCGCGACCGGTGCATACATCGCGGTCGGCGGAGATGCCGCCCTGGACGATGATCGTCGGTGCGTGCGGCGCGCCGCACCAGAGGTAATGGACGTCCACCTCGACGGCGTCACTGCCGTACTTCGGCGTGAACGACACCCTGCGCGTACCGCGCTGCTCGGTGAGATCGGCTGCGCTGCGCGGCGCGGGGGAAACAACCGCTTCGGGGAGGGAGATCACGATGAGGGGCTCTGCTGACATGGTCCGGATTCCTGCGTTCGGGATCGAGCCCAGCGGGGAACCGGCAGTCGGAGTGTCCCTTCAAGCGGATGCGCGTACGCATGCCCGCAAAGGACATCCCATCTATCGGCTGACGTGAAGACACGCCCCGCAGGAGTTGGCACCGTCGCGGAAATCCGCAGGTTGCCCCGGCTTCAAAGGGCCTGTCCCTCAGCCGGTCTCGATGAGTGGAATTGAAGATACGCCCGGATCCGATACGTGTCAACAGCCGTTTAGACGTCCAGATGTCTAGAAGTCTTCTTTTCCAATGACAGAGAATTCCTTGTGGGAGCCGCTTCAGCGGCGAATGGGCGTCGCCATGTAGCCACGCCTTATCGCCGCTGAAGCGGCTCCCACACAGGCCCGGTCGCCGATGAATCGGCTCCTACAGCGGGAACGCGGCGCCAATTACAGGGGGTCGTCAAGGCGCTAGGATTGACCCATGACTACCCATGCCAGCTTCGCCGCCGCCATCGGCAATACCCCCCTCCTCCGCCTGCGGTATGCCTCGGAGGCAACCGGTTGCGAGATCCTCGCCAAAGCGGAGTTCCTGAACCCGGGTGGCTCGGTGAAGGACCGCACCGCACTGGGCCTGCTGGACGATGCCGAGCGCCAGGGACTGCTCCGGCCGGGCGCGATGCTGGTCGAGGGCACCGCGGGGAACACGGGCATCGGCCTGGCCCTGCTGGGTGCCAGCCGTGGCTACCACACACTCGTCGTCATGCCGGACACGCAGAGCCAGGAGAAGATCGACGCCCTTCATGTCGCCGGGGCGCAGGTGCGCCTTGTTCCGGTGGCGCCGTTCACGGATCCCGGCCATTACGCCCGGACGGCCCGCCGGCTGGCCGAGGAGATGAACGCCACCGATCCCGGCAGCGCCTGGTTCGCGAACCAGTTCGACAACACCGCCAATCGCGACTGGCACGAGGCCCACACCGGCCGGGAGATCTGGGAGCAGACCGGCGGCCGTATCGATGGCTTCGTCTGCGCGGCGGGGACTGGTGGCACCCTGGCTGGCGTCGGCCGGGCCCTGAAGGCCCGTCGCGCCGACATCCGCATCGCGCTGGCCGACCCGGCAGGCTCGGTCTTCGCCCGCTACGTCCAGACCGGCGAACTCGTCGGCGAGGGGAGCTCGATCAGCGAGGGCATCGGTAACAGCCGGATCACGGCCAATTTCGAGGGCGCGCCGATCGACCTGGCCTGGTCCATCCCGGACGACGAGTCCGTCCCGCTGCTTCACGACCTGCTCCACCGCGAGGGCTATTGCGTGGGCGGCTCCAGCGGCGTGAACGCGGCGGGTGCCATCCGGCTGGCCCGCGAACTCGGGCCCGGCCATACCATCGTGACCGTGCTCTGCGACGGCGGCATGCGCTACCAGGCCAAGCTGTTCAACCCGGCATTCCTGCGCAGCAAGGGCATTCCGGTGCCATCGTGGCTGGGCACCGCCTTCCCGGGTTAGCGCCAGACCCGTGTAGGAAGCCGATTCATCGGCGATCCCGCGGCAGCGGGCCAGACGGTGGCACACCTCATCGCCGCTGAAGCGGCTCCCACGGGTCAATTGGCTGATAGAATAAGCGGTTAGCCTATCTATCCCGGCCCGAAGACCATGTCCTCACACCTCACCGAAACCCGCCGCCGGCGCAGCTTCGCCATCGTCAGCCACCCCGACGCGGGCAAGACCACGCTGACCGAAAAGCTGCTGCTGTTCGGTGGCGCGATCCAGATGGCCGGCTCGGTGAAGAGCCGCAAGGCCGCACGCCACGCGACCTCGGACTGGATGGCGCTGGAAAAGGAACGTGGCATTTCGGTGACCTCGTCGGTCATGCAGTTCCCGTACGACGACGCCATCGTGAACCTGCTCGATACCCCGGGCCATGCGGACTTCTCCGAGGACACGTATCGCGTGCTTACCGCGGTCGACTCGGCCCTGATGGTGATCGACTGCGCGAAGGGCGTCGAGGAACGCACCATCAAGCTGATGGAAGTCTGCCGGCTGCGCGATACGCCGATCATGACCTTCATCAACAAGCTCGACCGCGAGGGCCGCTCGCCGATCGAACTGCTCGATGAAGTCGAATCCGTGCTCGGCATCGCCTGCGCACCGCTCACCTGGCCGATCGGCATGGGCTCACGCCTGAAGGGCGTTTATCACGTACTGCTCGACGAAGTGCATGTGTTCGAACCGGGCAAGAACGCTACCCGACAGGACTCGACCATCTTCAAGGGCCTCGACCATCCGGATCTCGCCGCCCGCATCGGCCAGTCCGCACTGGACGAACTGCGCGAGGAACTCGAACTGGTGATCGGCGCGTCGAATCCGTTCGACATCGAAGCCTATCTTGCAGGCAAGCAGACACCGGTTTTCTTCGGCTCTGCGGTGAACAACTTCGGCGTGCAGCTGTTGCTCGACTTCTTCGTCGAACACGCGCCGTCACCGCGCTCGCGCGATACGCTAACGCGCGTAGTAAAGCCGGAAGAAGAGAAGCTCACCGGTTTCGTTTTCAAGATCCAGGCCAACATGGATCCGGCCCACCGTGACCGCGTGGCGTTCATGCGCGTCTGCTCGGGCACGTACACGGCAGGCATGAAGATGCAGCAGACGCGCACAGGCAAGGAAGTCCGCATCGCCAATGCGCTTACCTTCATGGCCTCCGACCGCGAGATCGTCGAGCGCGCCTACCCGGGCGACGTCATCGGCCTGCACAACCACGGCAGCATCACCATCGGCGACACCTTCACCGAAGGCGAGTCACTCTCGTTCACCGGCATTCCGAACTTCGCACCGGAGCTGTTCCGTCGTGCACGCCTGCGCGATCCGATGAAGATGAAGGCCCTGCAGAAGGGTCTCGCCCAGTTGTCCGAAGAAGGCGCGACCCAGTTCTTCCGGCCGCTGATGTCGAACGACCTCATCCTGGGTGCGGTCGGCGTGCTGCAGTTCGACGTCGTCGCGTACCGGCTGAAAGACGAATACAACGTGGACTCGGCGTTCGAACAGGTCGGCGTCTCCACCGCGCGCTGGATCCATTGCGACGACGCGAAGAAGCTCGAGGAATTCCGTGAAAAGAACGCCGGCAACCTGGCGATCGATGGCGCGGGGGAGCTGGTCTACCTCGCGCCGACTCGCGTGAACCTGCAGCTCGCCCAGGAGCGCTGGCCCACGGTGCGCTTCGCCGCCACGCGCGAACACGCCGCCTCGGTCGACGTCTAACACCGAGCTGTGGGAGCCGCTTCAGCGGCGAAAAGCCAACGGAGCGGTGAGGCCGCAAGCTCCATGCAAAATGGTAGGAGCCGATTCATCGGCGATCCCGCGGCAGCGGGCAAGATTGCCGCGAGCACCCGATCGCCGATGAATCGGCTCCTACAGCTGGAAAGCTACAGAGGCGCCGGGTTGAGGAATCGGTGGATAGCCTGGACCACCACCGAGCCTTCACCCACGCCGGACGCCACGCGCTTAACCGACCCCGAGCGAACGTCGCCGACCGCGAAGACGCCGCGCAATGTCGTCGCATACGGCGATGGAGTCGCATAACCATCCGCATCGCGACCGGTGAGCACGAAGCCTTTCTTGTCGAGATCAAGGCAGCCCTGCAGCCAGGCGGTATTCGGTTCGGCGCCGATCATCACGAAGAGGGCGCCGATCTTCTTGCGCTCCTGCTTGCCATCGGCCTGGCACGCCCAGCCAACCTCGCGAAGATAGGTGTCGCCGTCGAGATGGTCGATCTGGCAGTGCGTGTGCAAGGTAATCCGCGGCGACTGCTGGATACGTTGGACGAGATAGTCGGACATGGTCGCAGCCAGTCCGTTGCCTCGCACGAGAATGTGCACATGCGCGACGGTGCGGGCGAGGAACATCGCCGCCTGGCCTGCGCTGTTCCCTCCGCCCACCACCGCGACTTCTTCGCCCGCGCAGAGCTGCGCTTCCATGGCGGTCGCCGCATAGTGGATACCCTGCCCTTCGAAGCGCTCGTAGTCGACGTGTTCCAGCTTGCGATAGCGGGCGCCGGTGGCAATGACGATGGCACGCGCCGAGGCGACGCTGCCGTCGTCCAGGCTCAAGCGGTAGGGGTGACGTCCGCAGTCCACGCTTTCCACGGCGCGCGCGATGGCCATATGCGCACCGAACTTCATTGCCTGCACCTGGGCGCGGCCGGATAGCGCCTGCCCCGAGATGCCGGTGGGAAAGCCCAGGTAGTTCTCGATCTTCGAACTGGTACCCGCCTGCCCGCCGGGTGCGAGTGCCTCGATGACCAGGGTATCCAGGCCTTCCGAGGCCGCGTACACGGCGGCGGCCAGGCCGGCCGGGCCGGCGCCAACCACGACCACGTCGTGCACGTGATCCGTGTCCAGCTCGATGCTGATGCCCAGGTCGTCGGCGAGCTCGCCAATGGTCGGACAGCGCAGGACACGCCGGTCCGGCATGATCACCACGGGGCATTCGTTGGCGTCGAGGCCGAAGCCCTCGAGCAGGTGCGCGGCGTCCTCGTCGATGTCCGTATCGAGGAGCCGGTAGGGGTAGCCATTGCGAATGAGGAAGCTGCGCAGCCGCGCGGTGTCTGCGGCGTGTGCCGAACCGGCCAGAATGACGCCGCCCTGGCCGCTCTGGATCAACCCCACGCGGCGCAGGATGAAGGCACGCATGATGATTTCGCCAATGTCCGGCTCACCCGAGACCAGCTTGCGGAAGCTGGTCGGATTCATGCGCACCAGGCGGGTCTCCGTGCCCGTGCGTCCGTTGACCATGATCTTGCGCTCACTGAAGAGATCCACTTCTCCGGTGAACTGGTTGGGACCGTGTACAACGAAGATGTTCGGCGTACCGTCCTCAGCGGTGTCGTAGACCTCGATCGAGCCATCGATCACGAAGAAGTAGTCGATGCGGCGCTCGCCACGGCGGAACAGCATGGTGCCGGCGGGAACGACCTCCTCCACGCCGTACTTCACCAGCCGCGCGGACATCTCCTCGTTGAGGTGCGGAAAGGTCTGCTCGCGGCGATTCGACGGACTCGACGGATCGTTTTCGGACGGTATGGCCATCGTGCAATTCCAGGTGGGATCGGGCGCGACAGCCCGCGGCTGTCACGTTAGCGGACGCGCCGCCGGCCTTCTTGTATCGGAGCACCATCATGCCTGCGTAGACTGCGGCCGCAAGCCCCGCCCCCGAGAAATCCATGTTCGCCAACGAGACCATCGCCATGCCGCCGGGCCATCCTTTCCGCCTGCTGCAGGTTCCGCTGGCCAGGCTCCTCCTCTTCTTCACCTTGCTGAAGGTGTTCCAGTGGATCGAGGGCCAGGTGTGGACCGCGCTGGGATTGCCCGGAGGGTTCATCCCCTTTCGCGATACCACCATGCCGATGGAGGCCCTGCGCCTGGCTCCCATCGTGCTGGCGTACTGGCTACTGGCAAGGCTGGTCGAACGGCGCAGACTCGACGAACTCGCCCCCGCGAGGGCGCTGCCGCACCTGCTCATCGGCCTGGTGGGCGGAGCGCTCTGTTTCTCCCTGATCGTCGCCGCGCTATGGGCGCTGGGTGCCTTCGTGGTCGACGGCGTGAACCGGGACGTCGACTGGCTCGGCCCCATTCTCGTCATGGGCGTGGGCGCGGGCGTCGGCGAGGAAATCATCAGCCGCGGCGTGATCTTCCGCATCGTCGAGGAAGGCCTGGGCACCTGGGCCGCCCTGCTGATTTCGGCGGCCGTATTCGGTGGCCTGCACCTATGGAACCCCAATGCGACCCCATGGAGTGCCCTGGCCATCGCGCTCGAGGCCGGCCTGCTGTTCGGCCTGATCTACCATCTGACCCGGTCGCTCTGGGTCTGCATGGGTGCCCACGCGGCCTGGAACATCGCCCAGGGCCCGTTCTACGGCATCCCGGTGTCGGGCTTCGAACAACGCGGCGTGCTCGCCTCACACATGCAGGGGCCCGCCTGGCTCACGGGAGGCGCCTTCGGTGCCGAAGCCTCCGTCGTCGCCCTTTGCATCTGTTCGGTCGTCACCGCCGTATGTCTTGCCGTGGCGGTCCGCCGCGGCAGTCTGGTTCCACCGCCCTGGCGGCGTGCCGGCCATGCTCAACGCGACTGAGCAAAGGTCGATACCATGCAGAACGCCACCTTCCCATCGGTCATCGCATGTCTTCCAAAGAAAAGCGGCACAGCTGGCTCGCAGACCAACCCTTGCAACGCAAGATCGTCATCGCGATCGGTGCCCTGCTAGCCCTTTTCGTCGCCGCGTCCATCGCCAACCTGGCCTCGCTGTGGCGGGAGAACGATACCCGGGACTGGTCCAAACACACCTATGTGGTCCTGATCACTCTTGCCGACGTCAACGACAACGCACAGGCGCGTCAGGTCGCGGCGCGTGGTTTCCTGCTCAACCAGTCCGATGCCGAGTACGCCGACTTCGAGACGGCCGACCGCGACCTCGTCAAGAGCGTGGCCGCCCTGCGTCAGCTCACCGCCGACAACGCGCTGCAGCAGTCGCGCATCGACCGCCTGCAAATCATGCTCGACCGCTGGAAGGACGAAGTCTCCCGGTACGCACTCGAACCCACGCGTGCCATCGGCAACGCCGCCACCCCCGAAGGCGCTCTCGCGCGCGAGTCGATCCGCCACGACTACCTCGAGCACCGCACCGTCCTCATGACCGACGTGCGCAGGTTGATCGACGAGATGTCGGCCACGGAGCACACGCTTCTGGATAGGCGCAACGGCGCGCTCGACGACGTGCTCACCGCCACCAAGTACATCGACATCTTCTCGCTGCTCGCCTGCCTGATCTTCGGCCTGTTCGTCATCGGCATGACCTTCCGCCTGATTACGCGTCCGATCGTGCGCATGACCGAGCTGATGTCGCGCCTGGCCGCGCACGACCATGGCATCGAGGTGCGCCAGCTCGCCCGCCGCGACGAGATCGGCGAGATCGCCCGCGCACTGCAGGTGTTCAAGGAGATGTCCATCGAGACGGCGGGCCAGACCTGGCTGAAGTCCACGGTGACCTCGATCTCCAACAAGCTGCAGGGCGCCACCACTTACCGCCAGTTTGCCGACGTGCTGGTCACCGAACTGGTGCCCGTGATGAAGGCCGGCCTCGGGATCTTCTATCTGTTCCACGAGCATTCGGCCCGTCTGGAACGGGTTGGTAGCTATGGCTTCAGGGAAGGCGGCCACCTCATTCCCGAGTACCGGCTCGGCGAAGGCCTGGTCGGCCAGGCCGCAAGCGAGCGGCGCACGATCGTCCTGCAGGATCTTCCCGACGACTACACCCGCATCCACTCGGGCATCGGCGAAGGTGCGCCACGCAGCGTCGTGGTCCTGCCCGTGACCTCGCGGGAGAGCCTGCTTGGCGTCGTGGAAATCGGCAGCTTCGCCCACCTCACCGCGCTTGAGGATCGCCTGCTCGAAGAGCTGATGCCGATCGTCGCGCTCTCGCTCGAAAACCTTGGCCGCGCCATCAGCACCCGCGCGCTGCTTGAACAGACCCAGAGCCAGGCCGACGAGCTGCGAGCCTCCGAGGAGGCCTTGCGCAGCCAGCAGGAAGACCTGCGCTCGACCAACGAGGAACTTAAGACCAGGACCACCGAGCTGCAGGAACAGTCGCACCGACTGGTCGCCTCCGAGGAAGAACTGCGCGTGCAGACCGAGGAGTTACACGCCTCGAACGAAGAGCTGCGCGAGAAGAGTGTCACCCTTAACGAGCAGAAAGACGCCCTCGAAGCCCTGCAGAAGGACACCCAGGACAAGGCCGAGGAGCTGGCTCGTGCGAGCCAGTACAAGTCCGAGTTCCTCGCCAACATGTCGCACGAGCTGCGCACGCCGCTGAACAGCCTGCTGATCCTCTCCCGCAGCCTCGCCGACAACGACGAGGAAAACCTCTCCGGTGAACAGGTGGAATCGGCGCGAATCATCCATGACGCCGGCTCCAACCTCCTGCGCCTGATCAACGACATCCTCGACCTGTCCAAGGTCGAGGCCGGCAAGATGGAGCTGGTGGTCGATACCTTCCCCCTGGCCGACCTCGCCCGGACCGTGGCCCGCACGTTCAACCATGTGGCCCAGGAAAAGAAGCTGGCGTTCTCCGTCGATGTGGCGCCGGGCCTTCCGGCCACCATGCGCACGGACGGCGCCAAGCTCGAGCAGGTCGCCAACAACCTGCTGAGCAACGCCTTCAAATTCACCGCCACCGGTACGGTCGGCCTTGTTGTCTCGCGCCCCGCAACGGGCGCCATCCTCCCGGCCGGCCTGGTTCCGGCCACGACCATCGCCATCGCCGTGAACGACACCGGTATCGGCATTCCGGCCGACAAGGTGCTGCGCGTCTTCCACGCCTTCGAACAGGTCGACGCCAGCACCAGCCGTCAGTACGGCGGCACCGGGCTGGGCCTGGCCATTTCGCGACGCATCGCGATGCTTCTCGGTGGCGATATCGTGCTGGCCAGTGAGCCGGGGCGCGGCAGCACGTTCACCGTCTACCTGCCCGAAGAAGCTCCCGACACCGGCCGCTCGGCGGACATCGTCCCGCTCCAACAGGCCGCTGCCGAAGCGACTCTGGCTCTCTCGCCAGGCCTGCTCACCGACACCATCGACGACGACCGCGCATCGCTCAGCCCCGGAGACACGGTCATCCTGGTGGTGGAGGACGATCCCGCCTTCGCCCGCATCCTCGCCGACATGGTTCACCGGAAGGGCCATCGGGTGCTTGCCGCCGGAGACGGCGAGTCCGGCCTTGCGCTGGCCAGACGTTATCGCCCCACCGGGATCCTGCTCGACGTGATGCTTCCCGGCATGGACGGCTGGACCGTGATTGACCGCCTGAAGAGCGACGCCGCCACACGACACATCCCGGTCCATTTCATTTCGGCGACCGACGACGCAACCCGCGGGCTGGAACTCGGTGCCGTCGGCTTCCTGACCAAGCCGGTCAGCCGCGAGTCCATCGCCAGTGCGTTCGACCGCATGCTGCACTTCGCCGAAGGCCGCACACGTCACCTGCTCGTGGTCGACGACGATGCCAGCGCGCGCACCGCCGTGCGCACCCTGCTCAAGGACGACTCGGTCGTGATCGAGGAAGCCGCGTCGGGCGAAGAAGCGCTGGCGAAGACCGCAAAAACCGTCTTCGACTGCATCGTGCTCGACCTCGGCCTTCCCGGCATGTCCGGCATCGAGTTTCTCGAGCACCTCTCGCGCGGCGGCCATACACCGCCGGTCGTCGTCTATTCGGGGCGCGACCTGAGCCGCGACGAAAGCATGAAGATCCGCCAGTACACCGACAGCATCGTGGTCAAGGGCGCGCGCTCGCCGGATCGCCTGCTCGACGAGGTGAGCCTGTTCCTGCACTCGATCCGCCACGGCGGCGGTGCGCGCGATGAGGCCACCACCGCGGCCGGCGGCGTGGATGAAGCCAGCCTGCGCGGCCGGCGCCTGCTACTGGTCGACGACGACATGCGCAACCTGTTCGCGCTGTCGAAGGTACTTCGCTCCAAGGGCATCGACGTGGTGATGGCCCAGGACGGGCAGAAGGCGCTGGACACTATCGACACCGACACCGGCATCGAACTGGTGCTCATGGACATCATGATGCCGGTCATGGACGGCTACGACACGATGCGCGCCATTCGCGCACGGCCCGCTGTCGCGAAGGTGCCGATCATTGCGCTCACGGCGAAAGCCATGCGCGGGGACCGCGAAAAATGCCTCGAAGCCGGCGCCAACGACTACCTGTCCAAGCCGATCGACGTCGATCGCCTGTTGTCGATGATCCGCGTCTGGCTGCCGACCAGGAGCTGAGGTGGACGTCGAAGACATCGAACTCCAGCTGTTCGTGCGCGCCATGCAACTGCGCCACGGCTACGACTTCAGCGAGTACGCACCGGCCTCGCTGAAGCGTCGCGTGCAGCAGCTGGTACGCACGCACGACGCGGGATCGATCAGCGAGCTCAATAGCCGGCTCTTGCACGAGGAGGGTTTCGTCACACGCGTGATCGAGGGCCTATCCGTGCCGGTCTCGGAGATGTTCCGCGACCCGCCGGTGTTCCGCACCCTGCGTGACAAGGTATTTCCCGTGCTGGCCTCGTATCCGGAGATCAACATCTGGCAGGCCGGCTGCGCACATGGCCAGGAGGTCTATTCGCTGGCGATCCTGCTCGAAGAAGCCGGCCTGTATGAGCGCTCGCGCATCTACGCCACCGATTTCAACGATGCCGCACTGGCGGTCGCGGCGGATGGCATCTACGCCACACGAGAGGCACGCGACTGGTCGCGTAACTACATCGAAGCCGGTGGCAGTCATTCGCTGAGCGACTACTACAGTGCGCGCTACGACTTCATCAAGCTCGACAAGCGCCTGCGCCGCAACGTCACCTTCTTCAACCACAACCTGGTCACTGACGAAGTGTTCTGCGAGGCGCACCTCATCCTGTGCCGGAACGTCCTGATCTATTTCAGCAACACCTTGCAGGATCGCACTCTCGGCCTGTTCCGCGACAGCCTGGTTCGCGGCGGATTCCTCTGCCTGGGTACGCGCGAGAATATCGACTTCTCGCCAGCCGCCGCGGGCTTCGCGGACGTGGATCACGCGCTGCGCATTTACCAGGTAGGCGGCGCAGGCGCGAGGCCGCTGGTCCGATGACGACACGCCAGGCCATCGTGATCGGCTGCAGTGCCGGGGGCCTCACCGCCCTGCAATGCCTGCTGCCCGGTCTCGACCCGCGACTGGGCGTCCCGGTTGTCGTCTGTTGCCACACCGGTTCGGCCGACGTCACCATCCTGGTCAACCTGCTCGGTCGCCATGCCAGCCTGCCTGTTGTCGAAGCCGCGGAGCGGGCGCCCGCCGACCCCGGGGTGATCCATATAGCACCCAGCGGTTACCACCTGATGGTCGAGCCGAACCTTCATTTCTCGCTGAGCGTCGATGAAAAGGTCGCTTACTCACGACCGTCGATCGACGTCCTTTTCGAAACAGCGGCGGACGCGTGGCACGACGGCCTGATTGCCGTGCTACTGACCGGCGCCAATTCCGATGGTGCCCAGGGATTGGTCGCCGTACGTCATGCCGGCGGCTACGCCATCGTGCAGGACCCCCTTACCGCGGAGGCGGATGTCATGCCCCTCGCCGGACTGGAGGCGGCGGGCGCAGACGCCTGCCTGCCCCTCGATGCCATCGCGGCCAGGCTCAACGAACTATGCCTTCCATGAATACGAATCGTCCCAAGATCCTCGTCGTCGACGACACTCCCGCCAACCTGGTGGCCATGCGCCGACTGCTCGCACGCGCGGATGCCGATATCTTCGAAGCCGCCAGTGGCAACGAAGCGCTGGCCCTGTGCCTGGACCATCAGTTCGCACTGGTCCTCCTGGACGTGAACATGCCGGAGATGGACGGCTTCGAAGTGGCGCAGTTCATCTCCGAAACCGACCATCTCAGCGAGACGCCGATCATCTTCGTCACGGCGGCTTACGCGGACGACATCAATCGCATCAAGGGCTACACGGCGGGCGCAGTCGACTACATCGCGAAGCCGATCAATGACGTCATCCTGCAGTCGAAGGTGAAGATTTTCCTCGAGCTGTATCGTGCCCGCGCGCTGCTGCAACAGGCGTTGGACGAGTTGTCGTTGCGCAACCAGCAGCTCACCACCGAGGTGGCCGAGCGCACGCGCATGGAACAGCTGGTCCGTCACCAGGCCACCCACGATGCGCTCACCGGCCTGCCCAATCGCACCCTGTTCCGCGATCGCCTGGAGGATGCCATCGCCGTGGGCGATGCCGAAGGCGGTTCGTTCGCACTGGCATACATCGACATCGACGGCTTCAAGGGCGTCAACGATGGCCACGGGCACGCCGCTGGCGACGCCCTGCTGAAAGCGATCGCGGGTCGCCTCGATAGCCGCACGCGCGAGTCGGATACGGTCGCCCGACTGGGCGGCGACGAGTTTGCCGTGCTGCTGAACGACGCCGCCGATGCGCAGTCCGCGCTGGCCCGCTGCCAGACGCTGTGCGATGCGATCGCCGAACCCTACACGCTCGAGGTCAACGGCTCGCGACTGGCCGTGACCATCGGCGCCAGCATCGGCGTGACGCTGTTCATCCCCGGCGATGCCTACGACCGCATCGTGGCCGCCGCCGATACGGCCATGTACGACGCCAAGCGATCGGGCAAGAACCGTTGCGTGTTTGGTTGAGTCAGAGACTGGCCAGGAACGCTTCCAGCACCGCCCCGCGATATCGCTGCCGATGCAACAGAATCGACAGTGTCCGTGTCAGGTCGAGAAACGGCGTCGGCACCACCACCAGCCGGCCTGTCTTCACCGCATCCACGATCGCCACCTCGGGCAGACACGCGATACCAAGCCCGGCGATCACCGCCTGCTTGATCGCTTCGGACTGATCGAGCTCGAGCACCACCCTTCCTTCAGGCAAGGCCGCCAACGCCCGCTCACTGAGCGCGCGCGTGGCCGAACCACGCTCGCGTAACACCCAGCGCGCGCCGGCGAAATGTTCCCGCTTCGGGCGGGCCTTGCCGGCGAGCGCATGGTCGGGGCGGGCGCAGACCACGAGACGATCCTCACGCCACGGTCGGGACTCGATCGCGGGATGATTGACCGGCCCTTCGACGCAGCCGATGTCGAAGTCATGATCGAGCACGCCCTGGGCGATGCGCGCCGTATTGGCGACACCAAGCCGCAGCGCCACGCCAGGATGTTCCGCGGCGAACGGGCCAAGCAGGTCGCCGACCAGATAATTACCCACCGTGTTGCTCGCCCCGATGCCGATATCTCCGGTGAGCTCGACCACCGAACCTTCGGCTCGGCGACCGAACTCGGCATGGCGCTCGATCAGCTCCCTCGCCAGGGGCAAGAGCTCGCGTCCGCGGTCGTTCAGGCGGAGTCGTCCGCGCTCGCGAGCGAAGAGTGGCGACCCGATCTGCCGCTCCAGCTCGGCCAGCGCCATGCTCGCCGCCGGCTGACTGAGGAAAAGGCGTTCGCTGGCAGCGCGGACGTTACCGGCGGTGGCGATGGCAACGAAAACCTCGAGCTGACGGGGGCTGATGGCATGCATAAGTCTTACTTATACGATTGATCAGGTATTTTCAATATTCTTATCCATGGCAATACGGGAAAATGACCTCCTTGCCCGAAAGGATCGTCCCCGTGCCCGCTGTCGCCCTCCCGCCTCAATCCGCGCCACGCCTTCCGGGCATCCTCCTCGCCCTGTCGGTCGCCGCCGCGGCCTTCGGCCTCGGCCGGCTCATGCCCCTGATCGGCGGTGCCGTCTGCGGCATCGTGCTGGGTATCCTCGTGCGCCATTTCGCGCCGCCCGAGGAACGTTTCCAGCCCGGCATCCGCTTCGCTTCGAAGCAGGTACTTCAGTGGTCCATCATTGCCCTCGGCTTTGGTCTCAGCCTCACTCAGGTGGCCCATACCGGCATGGAATCGCTCTCGGTGACGCTGGCGACGGTCGCCGCCGCGGGCCTGGCGGCATGGATCCTCGGCCGCTTGCTCGGCGTGCATGGCAAGCTGAAGCTGCTGATCGGCGTGGGCACCGCCATCTGCGGAGGCTCGGCCATCGCCGCGGTGGTTCCCATCATCAAGCCCGACGAGCACGACACCGCCTTCGCCATCTCGACGATCTTCCTGTTCAATCTCGTCGCGGTGCTGCTATTTCCCGCGCTTGGCCACTGGATGGGCCTCTCCGACCTGGGCTTCGGCCTCTGGGCAGGCACCGCCATCAACGATACTTCGTCGGTGGTCGCGGCCGGCTACAGCTACAGCCACGCGGCCGGTGATTTCGCGACGATCGTGAAGCTCACGCGCGCCACGCTGATTATCCCGATCAGCCTCGGCATTGCGCTTATCGTCGCCTGGCGGGAGAAGCGCAGCGGTGCGACCGACTTCAGCCTGGCGAAGATCTTCCCCTGGTTCATCGTCTGGTTTCTCGTGGCTTCGGGCATCCGCACGGCCGGCTTCGTTCCCGAAGTCGCCCTGCCGGTGATTCACTTCGTTGCGGAGTGCCTGATCATCGTCGCGCTGACGGCGATAGGCCTGTCGGCGGATCTGCGTCGGATGGCTTCGACGGGGCCGCGGCCGATTCTGCTGGGGCTTGGGGTGTGGGCGGCAGTGGCGTTGACCAGCCTGCTTGTGCAGCACCTTATCGGGCGCTGGTAGCCCGCACATGTAGGAGCCGATTCATCGGCGATGGGTGCTTGCGGCAACTCCGCTCTGTTGGCTTTTCGCCGCTGAAGCGGCTCCCACATTACTTATACAAAAAAACCCGGGCCGTGCATCCGGCCCGGGCAAGCTCACTTAAACCATCGCAAGGCTGCCGGGTATCAGCCGCGCTTGGCCAGCGTCAACAGCTGGTCGAGCAACGCGATGGCCAGGTCGATTTCGTCATGCGTGATGTCGAGCGACGGCGCGAACGTGATCACGTTCTTGTACCAGCCGCCCACATCGAGCACGAGACCGATCTTCTTGCCGTTGTGGGTGAGACCGCCGGCAAGACCGATGTCGACCATGCGGTCGAGCAGCGCCTTGTTCGGCGTGAAGCCGTCGTCCGTGCAGATCTCGGCGCGCAGTGCGAGACCGAGGCCGTCCACGTCGCCGATTTCCTTGTGACGCTTCTGCAGGTCGCGCAGGCCGTCGAGGAAGTGCTTGCCCTTCTCCGCCACGCGCGTGCCGTAATCGAGCTCGTAGCCCATCTTGATCACTTCCAGGCCCAGCGCGGTGCCGAGCGGATTGGAATTGAATGTGGAATGGGTCGAGCCCGGCGGGAAGATCTCCGGGTTGATCAGCTCTTCACGCGCCCAGATGCCCGAAAGCGGATTGAGGCCGTTGGTCAGCGCCTTGCCGAACACCAGCACATCGGGGCTCACGCCGAAATGCTCGATGGACCACAGCTTGCCGGTGCGCCAGAAGCCCATCTGGATTTCGTCGACCACCATCAGGATGCCGTACTTGTCGAGCACCTTCTTCAGATCGATGAAGAAGTTCTTCGGCGGGATGACGTAGCCGCCGGTGCCCTGGATCGGCTCGACGTAGAACGCTGCGTACTCGGCCTCACCGACCTTGGGATCCCACACGCCGTTGTATTCGGTTTCGAACAGGCGCGCGAACTGGCGCACGCAGGCGTCGGAGTACTCTTCCGGCGTCATGCCCTTCGGGCGACGGAACGGATACGGGAACGGGATGAACTGCGCCCGCTCGCCGAAATGGCCGAAGCGACGACGGTAGCGGTAGCTGGAGGTGATTGACGAGGCACCGAGCGTACGGCCGTGGTAGCCGCCCTCGAAGGCGAACATCAGGCTCTTGCCGCCGCGCGCGTTGCGCACGATTTTCAGCGAATCTTCCACCGCCTGCGCGCCACCGACGTTGAAGTGGCAACGGCCGTCGAGACCGAACTTCTCTTTCGCGTCGACCGCGATGGTCTTGGCGAGCTCGATCTTGCCCTGGTGCAGGTACTGGCTGGCCACCTGCGGCAGCAGGTCGATCTGCGCCTTCAGGGTGTCGTTGAGGCGCTTGTTGCCGTAACCGAAGTTCACGGCCGAATACCACATCTGCAGGTCGAGGAACGGGATGTTCTCGCTGTCGTAGATGTAGCTGCCTTCGGCATGACGGAAGATCTTCGGCGGGTCGACGTAATGCACGGTGTCGCCGAAAGAACAGTACTTCGCCTCGTCGGCGAGCAGGGTCGCGTCGTCGATGACGACCTGCGGAGTCTTGGTGAGGATGGTCATACGGGAATTTCCTGGACGTTCGTCGCGGTCATGGGCATTACGGTCTGCGGCAGCAAGGTGCCGTCGATCAGGGAGGGAAGCAGTTCGATGGCTTCGTCGAAGCTGGCAATCGGCACATAGGGAATGCCGGCGGCGCGGCAGTGCTCGATCAGGCGGTTCTTGGCGAAGACGAAATCCACACGATCGGCGGCACAGAAATCCGAAGCGCCATCGCCGATCAGTAGTGTCTTGCCACCGCGCGCCTTGGCGATGTCGACCCGTGCGCACTTGCAGGTGCCGCTACGGCAACCGGCCACGCTATAGGGCGAGGTGAGGTTCCACGCGCGCGTGTCGACCTGGTTCAGATGATTGGCCACGGTCGGCAGGCTGTCGATGCCGTGGCTGGCAAGGATGGCGTGGATCGCCTGGTCCAGACCGTCGCTGACGATCTCCATGGGGATGCCGTAATCGATCGTCAACTTTACGAAGGCGGCGAAACCGTGGTCGATATGCAGACCATCGAGATGACGATCCAGTTCGGCGCGGCTCATGTCGAGCAGGGCAACCTGGCCGGCCATGCACACGGCCGAACCGATCACGCCCGCACGCCAGTCGCGCTCGAGGATTTCCCATCCGGGACGGCCGAAGCGGTCCAGTAATGAGTCGATGACGTCCTCGACGGCGATCGTGCCGTCGAAGTCGCACAGGATGTTCCAGTCAGGTGAGCTCAGCACAACGTAAGCAGCCGTTTTTCAGGATGCTGCGCAGGCTACGTGGCCTCCCTTTCCGACCCCTTTCCCGGTGAGGAAAGCGTGAGCTAAGCCAGCTTATGGCATGCTTTGGCCATCCCCACCCCGGCTATTCGCATGCGTCGTTCGTGTTCTGCCGCCCTGTCCCTGCTCGTGGCCTGCGCGGCCGTCCATGCCGAAGACGATAATGCGCCGACGTATGCGTTCGGCGCGGGCGCACAGCGCATGCCCGCCTGGCAGGGATCAAAAGATCACCGCAACCAGGGCATCCCGTATATCGACATCGAGATTCCTGGGCTGGGCGAACTTTCCACCGCGGACGGCCTCATGGTCGACCTCATCCACGGCGAGCACTGGCATGGCGGCCTGTACGGCAACTGGCTGTGGGGTCGCACACGCGACGACCTGGGGCCGCTGGGCGGCAAGGTCGCTTCGCTTTCACCACGTTTCCAGACCGGCGGCTACCTCGAATACGCCTTCACGAAAAAGTTCAGCATCGGCAGTCACCTCGCGCACGATACCAACGGTGCCGGCGCCTATGCGGCAATCTACGCCGACTACCAGTTGCCCGATGTCTGGTACATACAACACTCCCTCGAAGTGCAGGTGGAAGGCATGAACGGCCCCGCGATGCGCCGCTTCTTCGGCGTCACGCCTATCGAAGCCGGCAATCTCGGCACGCGCGCATGGCGCCCTGGCGCCGGCGGTGAATCGGCGGACATCGAATACGACGCGTTCATCCCTACTTCGCAGCAGACCGGCTTCGCATTAGCCGTGAAGTACGGGAAGCTCTACGGCGATGCCGCGTCCAGCCCCTTGGTCGACCGCTTCGGATCCAGCCGCCAGGTCACCGAGACGCTGGCCTTCGTCTATCACTTCTGAGGCGACGCCTCAGGCCAGGTCGGCATCCAGGCCATCGCGTTCGAACTGCGTCGGTATCGCGAACAGCACGCCCATCATGATCAGGTGCGCCGCGGCCGAAAGGAATGGCGCCCAGATCGCCGACAGCACGTCGTGCGGCAGGATGTCCCCGATCAGCACATTGGCCAGGTTCCAGCCCCAGTGCATGCCGACAGCCAGCCACAACGAGCCCGTGCGCACGACGGCGGTCCCATAGGCCAGGCCGAAACAAAACAGCGTCACCCATTCCGTCGGTCCTCGCCCCAACCGGTAGAGATGGTCGAGTACATAGAGCACGCTGGATGCGAGGACAAACATCCACGGCTGCCAATGGATGCGAGCGGCGCGATACGGAAATCCACGGGTGAGGATGTCCTCGGCCAGCGACGGCACCAGGGTGACGAGTAACGCCCAGGGAATCGACGACAGGAAAGACACTGCCGCCACCGGCGTCGACTCCGGCGCCCGTGCGGCGTAAACGTTCAGGGCCATGCCGACGCACACGGCGACGTACTTCATGAGCAACGCGAGTGCCAGGCCGCCGACTAACAGCAGCGGTGTCGCACGTCGCCATTCCAACGCATACGCCTCATAGCCGCGGAAGCCCAGCCAGCGAGCCAGCGGCCACGCGCCCACCAGCATGGCGAGAAGGAAGGCTGCCTGGACGGACACACTGCCGAGCAGGCGAGTGCCGATACCTTCGGCCGCCTGATACAGGACGAACAGGAGCGCGAACGCGAGCGCGGTGCGCCGACGGCCGTTCGAAACCATGGATTCCCCGGTACGAGTGTCGCTGCCGGCAAGCTTAGGGCGTGAACGCGTTGTGCGCCATAGGTTCAGCGGTCGTCGCGGGTCCAGATCGCGCCGTCGCGCTCCTGGATGGGGAACACCGTGACCGGCTCGTAGGCCGGTGGGCAGGTCACCTCTCCCGTGCGCAGGTCGAAACGCGCTCCGTGACGCACGCATTCCACTTCGAAGCCGACCACCGGGCCTCCGGCCAGTTCGCCGCCATCGTGCGTACAGACATCCTCGATGGCATAGAGCGCCCCGTCGATGTTATAGACGGCAATGGCGGTATCGCCGTCCCAGACCACCCGGAACTCGCCCGGCAGGAGCTCGCTACGCGTGCCGACGCGAACCCAGTCGTTCATGCGCTGAGCTCCTTGACCAGGTACTCGAAACGGAGATCGTCCCGTTGCGGCAGGCCGAAGCGCTCATCCCCGTAGGGAAACGGTTTGGTCCGACCGCTGCGAACATAGCCACGACGCTCGTACCAGGCGATCAGTTCCGCGCGGATGTCGATCACCGTCATCTCGATTCGCTCGCTCCCCCATTCCCTGCGGGCAATGCGTTCGACTTCCTCGATGACCAGGCGGCCGATGCCGGCTCCCTGCAGCGGAGGGTGCACGGAAAACATGCCGAAGTAGCAGACCGGCCCCTGGTGTTCGATGTAGCAGGAGGCGCCGATGGCGCCATCGCGCTCGAACAGCACGAAGCGACCGTCCTCGCTGGTCAGCAACGCCTCGATCTCGGTGACATCGGTACGACGGCCATGGAGGAAGTCGGCCTCGGTGGTCCACCCGGCACGGCTGGCGTCCCCGCGGTAAGCAGACTCGACCAGGGCCGCGATGAGGGGCGCGTCGGCGGCGGTAGCCGTACGGAAAGTGTGCGTCGGTGTCATGGGCGGGCGGCGGCTATTTCTGTAGGAGCCGATTCATCGGCGAATGGGTGCTCGCGATAATATCGTTGCGTCAAAGCAACAGCTTGCGGACCTTGCCGATCGCCTCGATGAAACCGTCAACCTCGGTCTTCGTGTTGTAGAAGGCCAGCGACGCGCGCAGCGTTGCCGGTACACCGAAGAAATGCATGAGCGGGTGCGCGCAATGGTGGCCCGAGCGAACAGCCACGCCCTGCAGGTCCAGCAGGGTTGCCATATCGTTGGCGTGCGCGCCCTCGAGCAGGAACGAGACGACCGGCTCCTTCTCCTTCGCGCGGCCGAAGATCCGCACCCCGGGCAGGTTCTCGATGGCTTTGGTGGCATAGGCCAGCAAGTCTTGCTCGTACGCCTCCAGGCGATCGAAGCCGATGTCCTCGATGTAACGGATAGCTGCGGCCATGCCTGCGAAACCGGCTATGTTCGGCGTGCCGGCCTCGAAGCGATGCGGCGGATCGGCGAACACCGTGCCTTCAAAGCGCACCTCGCGGATCATCTCACCACCGCCGAAGAACGGCGGCATCGCCATCAGGTGCTCGCGCCTGGCCCAGAGCGCACCAGTGCCGGTGGGCGCGAGCATCTTGTGCCCGGTAATGGCGTAGAAGTCGCAGCCCAGGGCCTGCACATCGATACGACGATGCGGCGCCGCCTGCGAGCCGTCAACCAGCAGCGGGATGCCGCGCTTGCGGCATTCGCGTGCTATCTCGCGAATCGGATTCACCGTACCCAGCACGTTGGAAACGTGCCCGACGCAGGCGAGCTTCACCTCGGGCGTCAGCATCTCGAAGAACTTCTCGAGGATCAGTTCGCCGTTCGTATCGATCGGTGCGGCCTTGACGGTCGCGCCGGTACGCTCGGCCACGAGCTGCCACGGAACAATGTTGGCGTGATGCTCCATCACCGTAGTGAGGATAGCGTCGCCGGCTTTCAGTCGCGGCAACGCATAGCTATAGGCGACCAGGTTGATCGCCTGCGTGGTGCCGGAAGTGAGGATGACTTCGTCACGCGACGACGCATTGATGAACCGCGCCAGGGCATCGCGAGCACCCTCATACGAGGCGGTCGCTTCTTCGCCCAACGTATGCACGGCGCGCGCGACGTTGGCGTTGTGCTGGCGATAGTGACGGTCCACGGCCTCGATCACCGACACCGGCTTCTGGCTCGTGTTGGCGTTATCGAAGTAGATCAGCGGCTTGCCGTGGACGGTACGCGACAGCAGCGGGAAATCGGCGCGGATGCGCTCGACATCGAGCGGCAAAACCGCTGGCTCGGGCTTGGCGTTCATGGCTTGGCTCCGGTATTCGGTGTTGGCGTTATTCGGCGGACGGACCGGTGGGCAGGTGCGCAACGAGCAGGTCACCCAGATGCTCGCGCAGGGCCTCGTTCGGCAGCGATTCGAGGGCGGCGCGGCAGAACGCCAGGGTGAGCAGGCTGCGCGCCTGCGCCAACGGAATACCGCGCGAACGCAGATAGAACAACGAACGTTCGTCGAGCTGGCCGATGGTCGCGCCGTGCGCGGCCTTGACCTCATCGGCGTATATCTCGAGTTCCGGCTTGGTGTCGATCTCGGCCTGGGCCGAAAGCAGCAGGTTCTTGTTGCTCAGGGAGGCGTCGCTACCGTCGGCACCTTCCGCGACGACGATGGCGCCGCGGAATACGCCACGCGAACGGCCGTCGGCGATACCGCGCCACAGCGCATCCGACGCCGTGTCGCGGGCGTTGTGACGCACCTCGAGCTGGGTATCGATGTGCTGGCGGCCGCTCAGCGCGAAGACGCCGCGCGAATCGAAACGCGCGCCATCACCGACAAGTTCAGTGGTGAGCTCGTGGCGCACCAGCGCTCCACCGAGCTCCAGCGCGTGTACGGTTGCGGCGGCATTCGCCTCAATCCGTACATGACTGCGACGGACCAGGGTCGTTGCGGCAGAGGCGTCCTGCAGGACGACCAGTCCGAGGGTGGCGCCTTCCCGCACGACAACGTCGGCGACAACGGTACCCAGCTGGGTGGCTTCACCGAGGGAAACAAAATGCTCGACCACGTCGGCACGGGCGCCCTGCCCCACGTCGACCAGCACGCGAACGTGCCACGCGGTATCGGGTTGCGAACCACTCGACACGTGGACGATGTGCAGCGGCCTGCCGACATGCGCCCCGTCAGCGATATGCAGCACGAGGCCATCGATCGCCAACGCCGCATTCAGGTGGGCGAAGGCATCGGCGGCGCCGCGGCGGTAACGGTTTGCCAGCGCGAAGCGTAGCGGTTCCGGCTGCGTTTCCAGCGCTACGCCCAGCGGCGCCAGCGACACGCCGACGCTCCCTTCCAGTGCGGACAGGTCGGCGCGGAACGCACCGTCGACGAAGACGATACGCGAGCCTTCGACACCCGGGAGGGCAAACGAGGAGGGATCCACCACGAAGCCGTTCGCCACACCGGCATCGGCGAGTGAAAACGCGCGCTGCGATAGCGCGCGGAGCGGCGTGTATTTCCAGGACTCGTTACGGGATTCAGGCAGGCCGGTTTCGGCGAGCGACTCCAGGTTTTCGCGACGCGCGGCATCGAGCCAGGCGATGCCGCTGGGCGGCACGGCCGTGGCGGCGTCCAGCGCCGCCCGCACGAACGGGGACGGCGCCTGGCTCATGCCGGTGCTCCGGCGAGGTCAGCCTTGCGCAGTTCCGGGTGGGTATCTGCCAGCCACGCATAGCCCTGCTCTTCGAGCTTCAGCGCGAGGCTCTTGTCGCCGCTCTCGACGATGCGACCACCGGCGAGCACGTGCACGAAGTCCGGCTCGATGTAGTCGAGCAGACGCTGGTAATGGGTGACGATAAGGAAGGAGCGGTCCGGCGAGCGCAAGGCATTCACGCCCTCGGCAACCTGCTTCAGCGCGTCGATGTCGAGGCCGGAATCGGTCTCGTCGAGGATAGCCAGCTTCGGCTCGAGCACGGCCATCTGGAAGATCTCGTTGCGCTTCTTCTCGCCACCGGAGAACCCTTCGTTCACCGCGCGGTGGAGCAGATCGTCGGAGATCTGCATCACCTTGAGTTTCTCGCGAACCAGCTTGAGGAAGCGCATGGAATCCAGCTCCTCCTCGCCACGAAACTTCCGCTGCGCGTTGAGTGCTGCCCGCAGGAAGTAGGTGTTGTTCACGCCCGGGATCTCCACCGGGTACTGGAAGGCGAGGAACATGCCTACCGCGGCGCGTTCTTCCGGCTCCAGCGCCAGCAGGTCGCGACCGTCGAAGTTTACGGAACCTGCCGTGACCTCGTAGCCGTCGCGACCGGAAAGGACATTAGCCAGCGTGGATTTACCCGCGCCGTTCGGTCCCATGATCGCGTGCACTTCACCGGGTTTCACGGCGAGCGAAAGGCCTTTGAGGATCTCCTTGCCTTCGACGCGGGCGTGGAGGTTGTCGATCGTAAGCATGTGCATGGTGCTGTCCATCAGGGCGTGAGGTGCGACAGCGCGTCGAGCGCGTCGTCGCGGCGATCCCAGGGCACGAAGAGGTGATCGTGCAGGAACGCGGAAACCGGGTTGCAGGGAATACCGCGCTTAGCCAGCGCGGCGGAAACGGCGGCCATCAGGCCCACCGCGGTAAGGCTCGACTGCACGCGCAAGGTGATGCGAGCCCATAGCATGCGCTCGTTGCCGAGGGTTTCTTCGTCGACATCGACGATGAGCGTGGTGCCCTCGGCCTCGCGAAACATCATCAGGGCGTCGGCCATACGCTCACGCGCCTTCTCATGGGAGGCGTGCAGGAAGCGCTTGGGCACCGGGTCGAGTTCCGGATCCAGCGCAGCCAGCAAGGTGCGCAGATCGGTCAGGCCCGGTGCGGAGCCGGCGATGCCCATGCTCAGCCCACCGCGCCTTCGAGTGAGACTTCGAGCAGCTTCTTGGCTTCCACGGCGAACTCCATCGGCAGTTCGCGGAACACCTGCTTGCAGAAGCCGTCGACGATCATGGAGACCGCGTCTTCCTCACCGATACCGCGCGAGAGGCAGTAGAACAGCTGGTCGTCGGAGATCTTCGAGGTGGTGGCCTCGTGCTCGACGATCGCGCTGGGGTTCTTCACTTCCATGTACGGGAAGGTGTGCGCGCCGCACTTCTTGCCGATCAGCAGTGAGTCGCACTGGGTGTAGTTGCGCGCGCCATCGGCGCCCTTCTCGATTTTCACCAGGCCGCGATAGCTGTTCGAGCTGCGGCCGGCGCTGATGCCCTTGGCGACGATCTTCGACTTGGTGCCCTTGCCGATGTGGATCATCTTGGTGCCGGTGTCGGCCTGCTGACGGTGATGCGTGAGCGCCACCGAGTAGAACTCGCCCACCGAACGGTCGCCGCGGAGGATGCAGCTGGGGTACTTCCAGGTGATCGCCGAACCGGTCTCGACCTGGGTCCACGAAATCTTCGAGTCCGCGCCACGGCAGTCACCGCGCTTGGTCACAAAGTTGTAGATGCCGCCCACGCCGTTCTCGTCGCCCGGGTACCAGTTCTGCACGGTGGAGTACTTGATCTGCGCGCGTTCCAGCGCGATCAGTTCGACCACGGCCGCGTGCAGCTGGTTTTCGTCACGCATAGGCGCGGTGCAGCCTTCGAGGTAGGACACGTAAGCGTCGTCTTCGACGATGATCAGCGTGCGCTCGAACTGCCCGGTATTGATGGCGTTGATGCGGAAATAGGTCGACAGTTCCATCGGGCAACGCACGCCGCTCGGAATGAAGACGAAGCTGCCGTCGGAGAACACGGCCGAATTGAGCGCCGCGAAGTAGTTGTCCGCCGTGGGAACCACGCTGCCGAGGTACTGGCGCACCAGGTCACCGTGCTCGCGGATCGCTTCGGACATCGAACAGAAGATCACGCCGGCTTCGGCCAGTTCCTTGCGGAAGGTCGTGCCGACCGAGACCGAGTCGAACACCGCGTCGACGGCCACACCAGCCAGTCTCGCGCGCTCATGCAGCGGCACGCCGAGCTTCTCGTAGGTTTCGAGCAGCTTCGGATCCACTTCATCCAGCGACTTCGGGCCCGCCTTCGGCGCCGAGTAGTAACTGACCGACTGGTAGTCGATCGGCGCGATGTCGAGCTTCGCCCAGTCCGGCTCGGGCATGGTCAGCCAGTGCCGATACGCGGCCAGACGCCAGTCGGTCATCCATTCCGGCTCACCCTTGATCGCGGAGAGCTGGCGGACGATGTCCTCGCTCAGGCCGGGAGGAAGGCTGTCCGATTCGATATCGGTGACGAACCCGGCCTCGTAGCGGCGGTTGAGCGCCTCTACGACTTCGGCGTTGTCGCGCACCGGGGCTGCCACGTCGCGTGTCATGTTCTCACTCTCGTTCATGCGTTCGCCTGCGCGACCTGGGTCGCATCCTTCGCCGGCGCCGTGGGGCGCCCGGCCAGCATCTGAGCCAGGGTCATGGCGCGCAGCACGCCGCCGATGGCCCCGGAAACCGAGCGCCAGCTGTCGCTGACACCACATTGGGCCTGACGGTCGCACTGGCCCTGGGCCACGCTGCATTCCGTCATGCCGATCGGCCCTTCCATCGCCTCGACGATGTCGGCCAGGCTGATCGCCTCGGCCGGACGCGCCAGCCGATAGCCGCCGTTAACGCCACGAAACGACTCCACCAGCCCCGCATGGCCGAGCAGCTTGAGCAGCTTCGACACCGTGGGCAGCTCCAGACGCGCCTCATCGGCGATCTGGGCAGTGCTCAGAACGTCGGAAGGGTGCGCGGCGATGCATGTCATCACCACGGTCGCGTAATCGGTCAATCGGCTGACACGAAGCATCGGGGAAGGGGCACAGTCAATACCGGACCAAAATGGTACTGTTTTCCGGCCGACTGTGCAATGTGACAGGCCGCCGAAGCGGCTCCCACAGAAAAACCGGCGCCCCGGCCCGGTCAGCTGCCGCGCTCGTGCGCCCGGATGGAAGCGATCATGGCGATCAGCCGCGAGGTCTCACCCGCTTCCACCAGATCCTCCGCGGTCCGGAAGCCCAGCTCGGCAATGGGGTCCTCGACGAACCAGGCGCGGCGCCTGGCCCGGTTCGGCTCGACATGGCGGGCCGCGGCCATCACACGCGCTGTATCGCAAAGCAGGCGAACGCTCATGGGGGAGTCTCAGGGATTGACCGGTAGGCCTGTGGCGGCCCGCCCGTCACTGCTGGGCACGGTGGTGTGGACCGAGCCCTCGCGTCCATCCTCGACCAGCGCGACGCGATGTGCAGCGGCGGCATCGCGTAGCGCGGCGTAGTAATCGGGCGACTGCTCGAGCTTGTCGGTCAGCGGCAGAGCACGGGCCCGCCCATCGACGATGCCGCCTACCGTGCCGACGAGCTGGACGTCCCCCACGGTGTCGGAGTTATTCCCAAGCCGATTGAAACCCAGGGTCAGGATGCGCCCGAAGGTGTCGCGGACGTTCGATGACCCGAACACCGGTAGCTCCACGGTATGCCCGGGCCCCATTCCCCACACACCGAAGGTCTGGCCGAGATCGGCACTGTGGTGCGGCATGCCCCAGTGATTGGCGACATCGAAGATGCCGGCCACACCTACCGTGCTGTTTACGATGAAGCGGCCGGCGGTGTTGAGGGATCGCAGCATATTCGCCTGGAGCAGGTCGTTGGCGAAGACCAGCGGCTCCTGCAGATTCTGCGCAAAGTTGCGCACACCGTTGCGCACCGGCTGACCCAGATGGGAGTAGCCCCGCGCCACCGGACGCAGGATCGCGCGGTCCACGCCTTTGTTGAAAGCGAACACTTTGCGGTTGATTGGCTCGTCCTGCGCAGCGGGAGCGGCGCCCTCGTTCGTCTCGCCCTTCTTTACGCCGTGAGAGCAGGCGGAAAGCGCCAGCATCGCGACAATCGCTGTGAATTTCGGGGTAGAACACTGGGAAACGGTCATCTTGATCTCTCGGTTGGGCGGGCTTCGCCTGAGAGTGACGACCGTTTGCGTACCGCGTTTATCCACTTCGCGTCTGGCCGGACATAGTGTTTCCGGGCAGAAATAAATGACAAAGAGAGACGGCAACCCGATATACATATCGCCACGTACAACGGAATCCGGCCCGCCATGCAACGCCTTCTCATCGTGGACGACGACGAGGAAATCCGCTCGCTGCTGCAGCGGTTCTTCCACAGGAACGGCTTCGAGACCGACATGGCAGCCTCGGGCAAGGAGATGGATGCCCATCTCGCAAAGGCCTCCTACGATCTCATCCTGCTCGACGTGATGCTGCCTGACGAGGATGGATTCAGCCTTTGCAAGCGGCTTCGTGCGACCGGGCGGACGGCCATCATCATGGTGACCGGCGTCGTCGAGGCCACCGACCGTATCGTCGGACTCGAACTCGGCGCGGATGACTACGTCACGAAGCCCTTCGATGCGCGTGAGCTGCTCGCCCGCGTGCGCGCCGTACTTCGCCGAAGTGAAGTCGCACCGCACCAGCCCCCGGCGAGCAGCCTTGCCCCCATGCTTTGCTTCAGCGGGTGGCGCCTCGACGTCATGCGGCGCGAACTACGCTCTTCCGATTTCACCCTGACGCCGCTCTCCGGTGGCGAGTTCGAACTACTGGTGGCCTTCGTGCAACACCCGCAGCGCATCCTCACCCGCGAGCAACTCATCGACATGTCGCGCGGGCCGGCACATGACGCTTTCGATCGGAGCATCGACGTGCAGGTGAGCCGCCTGCGCCGCAAGATCGAGGAAGACCCCAGCGATCCCGAGATCATCCGCACCGTGCGCAACGTGGGGTATCTGTTCGCGTCGACCGTGGAACGGCTGTGATTCACCCGCGCCGCTGGGCGGCAGACACGATCAGCCGGTGGTTCGCTATCAACATCGTAGTGGCGGTGATCATCGCGGCAGGCATGAATGCTGCATTCGTTGCCCTGGCAGGTGTCTGGGCGAAGCCGGGCATCGAGGAGATCGGCCTTGTCGATCAGGCCGTCACCATTACGCGAATCATGGATGGCGCACCGGTCGCATGGCGGCCGCAACTGGCAGCGGCCGCGAAGAACGAGACCTTCGACGCAACCTGGCTCCCCAACGAAGACGCACTGCCCGTTCCCGTCACAAATTCAATGTTCCGCTCCGGCAGTGAAAAGATCAGGACGTTGCTCCAACGCCCCGGTGTGCGGGTCATCGCCTACGAACCCGGCGATGCGTATCGCCAGGGCCGCGCGGAAACGCACTACGGACTCGCGATCAGCCTGTCGGATGGATCCTGGGTGCTATTCGTGACGCCTGAACGAAGCTGGGGCCTACATGCATGGGTTCGCACGCTTCTTACCGGCAGCTTCGTTCTCGCCTGTAGCCTCTGTGTCGCCGCGCTCGCCAGCCGACGACTGGCTCGCCCCATGGAACGATTTGCCCGGCAGGCGCAGCGTTTCGGTGCCGACGTCAACGCGCCTCCGGTGCAAGTCACCGGGCCCCTCGAGATCCGGCTCGCCGGCCAGGCCTTCAACGAAATGCAGTCCCGCGTGCAGCGCTACGTGGCGGATCGGACGCACATGCTCGCCGCCATCTCCCATGACCTCCGAGCCCCGTTGACGCGCATGCGCCTGCGCGGCGAGTTCATCGAGGACGAGGAGCAACAACGAAAGCTGTTCCGCGACGTCGACGAGATGCAGGCGATGGTGAACGCATCGCTGGACTTCTTTCGCGACGACAGTGAGCAGGAAGCCGCCACTCGCTTCAACTTGTCCGAACTGATCAACACCGTCCTCGATGATTTTCGCGACGCGGGTGACGACGTCGCCTTCCGCGCCAGTGAAAGCATCGCCTATGTCGGTCGCCCGCTGACCCTGCGCCGCGCAATCGCCAACCTGGTCGACAACGCAGTGAAATACGGCGTGCGCGCGACGGTTCGCCTATCCGCAGGCACCGAGTGGGTCGAGGTTCTGATCGATGATGACGGTAGCGGCATTCCCGAACATCTGCGCCAGGATGTCTTCCGACCGTTCTACCGGGTGGAAAGTTCACGCAACCGCAAGACAGGCGGCGTTGGACTGGGTCTCGCCGCGGCGCGCTCCGCAGTGCGCGGCCACGGCGGTGATATTTTGCTGGAGAGCCGGGTTTCCGGTGGGTTACGGGTCCGCGTGCGGCTGCCGGTGCTGAGCGGGGGCCCTGCGGAAGCCTGACACCCGATGCCTTGCCTGACACCCGACACCTTGTAGGAGCCGATTCATCGGCGATCCCGCGGCAGCGGGGAAGGGTGTCGCGAGCACCCGTTCGCCGATGAATCGGCTCCTACACGAGCGCGTGTTCGCACCTTTAGCGGGAATCGAAAATCCCTATCTTGGTGCAAATGACGGGCCGACGGCTCGATGGCCCCGGCCCCATGCCGCACCGCACAAGGCCTGTAGCGTCTCACCGACCTCTGGCACGCATCCTGCTCCCTCTCCCCCAGTCCAACCATGGGGAGCAACGGTAGTGAAGTGGATCAACGCGATCATCAAGCCGTTCACGCTGGACGACGTTCGGGAGGCCCTCGCCGAGGCCGGGGTGCAGGGCATGACGGTGACCGAGGTGAAGGGCTTCGGCCGGCAACACGGGCACACCGAGCTATATCGCGGCGCCGAGTACGTCGTGGACTTCCTGCCCAAGCTGAAGATCGAAATCGCCGTGACCGACGAACAGCTCGAGCGCGCCGTCGAGGCGATCAGCACCGCCGCACGCACGGGCAAGATCGGCGACGGCAAGATCTTCGTCATCGACCTGGAGCAAGCCATCCGGATCCGTACGCAGGAGGTCGACGCCGATGCGCTCTAAGTTCGCACGCACGCTCGCCGCGGCGTCCGCCGCCACACTGCTTCCCTGTAGCGCCTTCGCCCAGGCCGCCACACCGGCAAAGCTCGATTCCGGCGATACCGCCTGGATGCTCACCGCCACGATGCTCGTGCTGCTGATGACCATCCCTGGCCTGGCGCTGTTCTACGGCGGCATGGTGCGCGCGAAGAACCTGCTCTCCGTGCTCATGCAGTGCTTCGCAATCACCGCCCTGGTCACCATCCTCTGGGTGGTCTACGGCTACTCCCTCGCCTTCGACACGACCGGCATGACTGCCGGCACGACCAACCTGCATTCCTTCATCGGCGGCCTCGGGCACGGCATGCTCACTGGCCTCACGCCGGGCAGCCTTTACCAGACCGTGCCCGAAGCCGTGTTCGTGATGTTCCAGATGACTTTCGCGATCATCACCCCCGCCCTGATCGTCGGCGCGATCGCCGAACGCATGAAGTTCTCCGCGCTACTCGTATTCACCGCGCTGTGGTTCACCCTGGTCTACCTGCCCATCGCGCACATGGTCTGGGGTGGCCCGGGCTCGTTCCTTGGCGATCTGGGCGTGCTCGACTTCGCCGGTGGCACGGTGGTGCACATCAATGCGGGTATCGCCGGACTGATCGGCTGTCTCGTCATCGGCAAGCGCCGTGGTTATCCGACGACGGCGATGCCACCGCACAACCTCGGCTACACGCTCGTCGGTGCCAGCATGCTCTGGCTCGGCTGGTTCGGCTTCAACGCCGGTTCCGCGGTTGCCGCCAACGGCAGTGCCGGCATGGCCATGCTGGTGACGCAGATCGCCACCGCCGCCGCGGCCATCGGCTGGACCGCCATCGAGTGGATCATCCACCGCCGGGCCAGCGTGCTTGGCATTGCGTCGGGTGCCGTGGCCGGTCTCGTCGCCATCACCCCGGCAGCCGGCACGTGCGGACCAGGCGGCGCACTCGTGCTCGGTCTCGTCGCAGGCTTCGTCTGTTTCTTCAGTGCGACGAGCCTCAAGCGCAAGTTCGGTTACGACGACTCGCTCGATGTCTTCGGCGTGCACGCCATCGCCGGCATCATCGGCGCCTTGCTCACCGGCCCGCTCGCCGCACCCGCACTCGGCGGCTTCGGAACGGTCACGGACCTCGGGCTGCAGCTTTGGATCCAGTTCAAGGGCGTGTCGTTCACCGTCGTCTACAGCGCCGTGCTCAGCTACGCGATCTTCAAGGGCATCAAGGTCACCATGGGCTTGCGTGTCGACGAGGAACAGGAACAGATCGGCCTGGATCTCGCGCTGCACGAAGAGCGCGGCTACAACCTCTCTTAAGCCAGCTCTTTGTAGGAGCCGATTCATCGGCGAATGGGCGCTTGCGACATCCTGACCCGCTGCCGCGGGGATCGCCGATGAATCGGCTCCTACAGAAGACAGTGGATGCAAAGAAAGAGCCGGCGATATGCCGGCTCTTTTTTTGCATCCACGCAGAAGATCAGCGATTCACCCAATGGCACTGGCGGGTGGTGTGATAGTGACCATGGTGGTCGGACACGCGCGCGTTGTGGCAGACCTGGTGACGATGGTGCGCCGGAGGATGGTGGGGATCCGGATGATGGTCGTCGGCATGGGCGGCCAGCGGTGCCATGAACGCGGCGCCCATCACGAGTAGTGCGACGACTCGCGAGCGATGACGGGTGATGCTTCCGGCGGTTTTGGTAATCATGCTGGTCTCCTCTGTGGGGAGCACAACGTCGCTGTTCCGGGAGGGCTAGTCAATACGGTCTGCAAGAACGTACTGCGGTGCATTCAGCAACGTTCATTTGAGGCGAAGAAGCGCAAGTTATTGCGCTTCTTCGCAAGTGCCCTTCGCCGATGAATCGGCTCCCACAAAAAGCGCGGAGCATGCCTGTCAAAGGGGCCGGTGAGGGTTATAGGCGGCCGTCGACGGTGTCTTGCGGGAGCACTGACTTTACGTCGTAGACCACCGCGCCTTTCTTGCCGAAGCCGCGAATCTTCTCCGCGCCGAAGGCACGGAATTCGTCGTGCGCGACGGCGATGATGACCGCGTCGTAGACACCTTCTTCGATCGCGTCGATCGTGCGCACGCCGTACTCGCGCGAGCACTCTTCGTTGTCGACCCACGGGTCGTACACGTCGACATTCGCCATCGACTTCTTCAGGTCGCGGACGATATCGATCACGCGCGTGTTGCGCAGGTCCGGACAGTTCTCCTTGAAAGCGAAACCGAGGACCAGCACGCGCGCGTCGACGATATGCAGACGGCGTTCGCTCATCAGGCGAATGACACGATCCGCCACGTAGGTGCCCATGCGGCTGTTGATCCGGCGCGCGGCGAGGATCAGTTCCGGGTGATAGCCGGTGACTTCCGCCTTGTGGGTGAGGTAGTAAGGATCGACACCGATGCAGTGCCCACCGACCAGCCCGGGCCGGAACGGCAGGAAGTTCCACTTCGTGCCGGCCGCCTCGAGGACCTCACCGGTGTCGATGCCCAGACGGTTGAAGATCAGCGCGAGCTCGTTGACCAGGGCGATGTTGACGTCGCGCTGCACGTTCTCGATGACCTTGGCCGACTCGGCGATCCGAATGGACGAGGTCTTGTGGGTACCTGCGCGGATGATCGTGCGATAGAGCGCGTCCACGCGATCGGCCGCTTCCGGAGTGGAGCCCGACGTCAACTTGCGAATGTCCACGACGCGGCGCGCGTGGTCGCCCGGATTGATACGCTCAGGGCTGTAGCCGCAATGGAAATCCACGTTGAAGACCAGGCCCGAACCGGCTTCGAGGATCGGCACGCAGATTTCTTCGGTCGTTCCCGGATAGACGGTGGACTCGAAGATCACCAGGTCGCCGGGTCGGATCACCGTACCCAGCGTGCGGCAAGCCTTTTCCAGCGGCTCGAGGTCCGGGCGCTGGGCCTCGTCGATCGGGGTGGGTACGGTGACGATGTAGACGTTGCGATCGGCCAGGTCGGCGAGGTCGCCGCTATAGCGCAAGCGCGCGGCGGCCGAGAGGGCGTCGCCGGTGACTTCCATCGTATGGTCGTGGCCGGCGCGAAGCTGCTCGAGCCTTGCCGGATCGATATCGAAGCCAAGCGTATCGAAGTGCCGGCCGAATTCGACGGCGAGGGGCAGGCCGACGTAACCGAGACCGATGATGCCGATCCGCGGATCAGGAGTAAGAGCCATAGGGCGCCCGGGCGTCCAAAAGAAACGAAGCGTACACGCCGGAGCGGCGGCTTAGTACCACCACCCCGGCATGGGCCTTCAGGGACGGACCGCGGTGACCTCGATTTCGACCAGGAAGTTGGGGCTGGCAAGCCCCGCCACCTGCATCGCCGAGCGCGATGGGAGGTTCGGCTGGGCCGGCGTGCCGAAGAACTGCGTGTAACCGGCCATGAAGCCGGCGAAGTCCATCTTGCCGCCCTTGGCCGGGTCGCCGACCAGGAAGACCTGCATCTTCACCACGTCACCCAGGGACAGGCCCATACCCTTGAGCTGCTTTTCGATGGAGGTCAGGACGCCGACCGTCTGCGTGCGGGTGTCGCCGTAAGCCTGCGGGGTGTCCTTGGCCGCGGCGGTGTCGGCCACGGGAGGCACGGCGCCACTGAGGAAGACCAGGGTCTTGCCCGCCGGCACCTCGACCGCCGCCGAGATGGGGAACGTGCTGTTCGGAATCTTGTGCCGAACGACATCGGCGGCGAAGCCGGGCGTCGCGGCCAGGAGTAACAGCGGCAGGAGGATGCCTCTCTTCAACATGTCACATGCCCTCCTCGGGCGGCTTGGCGGGATGGAACGGCTTGACGTCCTCGGGCTTCAACGTATCCGTATAGGCGTTACCGAAGTGCGTGCGGACGTAGTTCACCACATCGGCGATCTGTGCATCGGACAGTCCGTTGCCGAACGACGGCATGGCGCCGCGCCCGTTCACCACCATCACGACGGGGTACGCCGCGGACGCGAGCTTGGGATTGTTCGCCAGGGCCGGGTAGTGCCCGGCACCCACCGCGCCCTTGCCGTCAGGCATGTGGCAGCCCTGGCAGACATGAGTGAACAGCTGCTCGCCCGTGGCATGCGGGATGTCTTTCTCGGCGATGAAGGCGGCATCGTTGCTCTGCGCGTGCAGGCTACCCGCCACGATCAACACGAACATCACGGCAAGTCGCTTCATGCACGACCTCCCGCGATGGCGCGCGCGTGCAAGGCATCGATCCCCGAAAGCGACGACAGGATCGCGCCTTCCTGCCAGGCGGGCAGGTAGGACGCGTGCTCACCCGCGAGCACGATGCGCCCATCCATCGAGCAGATGTCCGCATAGTGCTTCGCACGGCTGGCATCGTTCCAGCCGCCGAAGCAGCCCAGCGTAAAGGGCGAACGGTGCCACGCCACGGCGATGCCGTTCTCGAACGACTTCGTGTACTGCGGGTGGATCATGGCACCGTACTCCACGCCCTTGCGCACGCGCTCGGCCGGTGCGAGCGAGGTGAACTCGAAGGCCTCCGTCGAAAAGGTGTACGAACCCAGCAACACGCCTTTCTTCGTGCCGAAGCCATGACTCGGATACGAGATCATGCCGATCGGCAGGTCGGTGCTGGTGATGCCGCCATAGATGGCGTCGTCCTCTTCCCAGAAACGGCGATCGAACTGCAGGCCGATCTTCGACGATGCCCAGTACGGTACCGCCGAGATCGCCTCGGTCTTCGCCGCCGAAACCTGGATGGGAATCTGGCTGAGAATGGACAATGGAATTGTACAGACGCACCAATCTGCCCTGGCCTGTCGCGACGGCCCAGTGGTCCTGGCGTCTTCATAAGTGACCGTGACGCCATGCTCGTCCTGGGCAATCGCCGTGACCTTCGCGTCGTAGGTCACGACGCTGCCGATGCGCTCGACGAACGCCCTTGAAATAGCGTCCATGCCGCCGATCGGCTGCATCAGCGTGGTCTGGTACTCGTGCTGCTCGTTGATGCCCAGCGCGGACCACAGTTTCGCCTGCAGTACGTCCGACAGGCCATTCGGCCTGGAGAACTCCGGTTTGCCGTCGGGGCCGCCACCGGCATGTTTGGCAAAGCCGCGGCGCTCGCTGCTCGCGCGGCCCTCCGTGTAACGGAATCCCTTGTCGAGTCCGCCGAGCTCACGCAGCGCCTCGAGCAGGATTTCGCGGTCTTCCTTGCTCACCAGGTCGTCGAGCCGCCCCTTGTCGCTTGCCTTGGCCAGTAGCTCGGCGACACCGCCATTGAGATCGGCTTGCACTTCGCGCAGCCGCTGCGGCTTCCCACCGTACGCGCTGGCGCTGTGCAGGTAAGCGTTGTGATTGACTTGCACGAACGGCTCGAGAGGAATGCCGAACTGGCGGCAGTAATCGAGCACGCCGTGATGGTGGTAAGGAATGCGCCAGGGGCCGGGATTGAAGTAAAGCCCTTTGTCGAACTCGCACACCTGCTTGTGTCCGCCGAGCTCGGTATAGACATCGCCGCCGCGCAGGGTCCAGTTGCGCCCACCGGCGCGCGCGTTGTACTCGAGTACCTGCACCGTGTAGCCGGCCTTGCCCAGCTCATAGGCAGCCACCAGACCGGCCAGGCCGGCACCCAGAATGAGGACGGTACCCTTCCCGGTGCCCTGCAGGCCCGGCAGCCTTCGATAAGGCGATTCCGCGGCGAAACCCAGGTTATTCATGGCCTGGTACATCAGCGCGCCACCGCCGGCGACACCGATCATGCGTAGCAAATCGCGACGCGTCATGGACGCGGACTTACAGTCGTCTTCCATCCACCCATCCCCGATAGCGGCCCCGTTGAGCAAGATAACCACACGTTGCAGTGCACAACAACATGCCGTTCCACATGCACCAACGCGGTGCTATGACAGGCCCGCGCAAACACTCTAAGCTCGTCTTATGAACCCTACCGAAGACCGCGCCGCCGCCCGCCTCGCCTGGGCACGCCATGCCACCGGCCAGCACGAACTCACCGTGGAAAGCGCCTCCGCCGACGCAAGTTTTCGCAGCTACTGGCGCGGCTACATCGACGGCCAGCCTGTGATCGTGATGGACTCTCCGCCTGAGAAGGAAGACCCCGCACCCTGGGTGGCCATCGGCAAGCGACTGGCGGATGCCGGGCTGCACGTGCCTACCGTGATGATCGCCGACCTCCAGCAAGGCTTCCTGCTCATCGAGGATCTCGGCACCCGCACCTACCTGCCGGAACTGGACGACAACACGGCCGATGCCTTGTACGGCGATGCACTCGACGCCCTGCTCCGCATGCAGATGCACGTGAGCACCGAAGGACTACCCATGTTCGATCACGCATGGCAGACCATGGAGATGGAAATCATGCCAACGTGGCTGCTCGAAAGGCACCTCGGCGTGACACTGGAATGCGGCGAATGGGACATAGTGGAGAATGCGTTCACGACCATCATGCACACCATCGCCGAACAGCCACGCGCGTTCATGCATCGCGACTTCCACAGCCGGAACCTGTTGGTAACCTCGGAGCGCTCGCCCGGTGTCATCGACTTCCAGGGTGCCATGTCGGGGCCGATCACCTACGATCTCGCCTCGTTGCTGCGCGACGCGTACATCGTGTGGGACAACGAACGCGTGGAAGGCTGGGTCGAGGCCTATCGCCTGCGCCTGCTCGACGCCCACCTGCTCGAGGAAAAAGTCGACACCGACCGCTTCCGTCGCTGGTTCGACCTCACCGGCCTGCAACGCCATATCAAGATCCTCGGCCTGTTCTGCCGCCTGTGCTATCGCGACGGCAAGCCCGGCTATCTCAACGACCTGCCCCGCGTACTGCGCTACGTGCTCGATACCGCACGTCGACACGCCGACGTCGCGCCACTGGCCGACCTGATCGAAACCAGGATCGGCCAGCGTGACATCCGCGTGGTGGCGGACGCATGAGGCATGCGCTGATCCTCGCCGCCGGACTCGGCGAGCGCATGCGTCCGCTGACCACGCACACGCCCAAGCCACTGCTCGAGGTGAACGGCAAGCCGCTGATCGTGCACCACATCGAAAAGCTCGTCGCTGCCGACGTCCGTTACATCGTCATCAACACCTCGCACCTCGCCGCGCAGTTTCCCGAAGCCCTCGGCGACGGATCGCACTGGGGCGTGCGCATCCGCTATTCCTACGAAGGTCCGACCCCGCTGGAAACCGGCGGCGGCATGCACAAGGCCCTGCCCCTGTTGGGGCCCGAGCCTTTCATCGTGGTGAGTGCGGACATATGGAGCGACATCGACTATGCCGCGCTACCCCGCGAACCCGAAGGCGTGGCGCACCTGGTGATGGTCGGCAATCCCGATTTCCACCCGAACGGCGATTTCGCGCTGAAGAATGGACGGCTATATGAGGGAGACGGGCCGACCGGCGCGGAGCGCCTGACTTTCGGCAACGTTGGCGTTTACCGGCGCGAGATCGTCAGGGACGAAGTCGCGGGGCGCTTCAAGCTGCTGCCGATGTACCAGCGGGCCATCGAGGCGGGCCGGCTTTCCGGTGAAAAATACGCCGGTTTCTGGCGCAACGTCGGGACACCAGCACAGCTCGACGAGCTGCGAGAAAACCTGGACTCCCGACGCGCGTGATCAGACGTATTTGATCAGGTAGGACGTTACTGGATCGTTTCGGTGCTAAGTGCACGCAGGCGCTCATGACCCATGGCGAACGCTTCGTTGAATGCACTGGTGATATCGTCGAAATCATTGGTGCCGGTGTTGGTTTCGATCTCTTCGCCGACGTGATCCAGGATCCGGTAACTCGACCGGTAAACCTGCCCACCGCCGTCGTCGTGATACTTCACCGCCTTGGCCACCACTCTGAACTTACTGTGATTTTCCATTGCGCTTTTCCTTCCCCTGTACCCCGATACTGACCGGGGAAGGTGACGGTTGCAAGTGACCCGGATCAGCTGCCAGGTGTGCCTTCCGCGGCCACCGGCGAGGCGCTGCCGACCGCCGATGCCGGCGTACCGACCGGCGCGTCGGGCGCACCGCCATTCACGTGCTGCGCTTCGGCCGAGTGCAGCGTGGGCACGGCCGGGAGCGTCTTCGTCTCCGTCGCAACTTCCGTCGACATGGCCGCCCTTGCCGCCTCGTTCGTCATCACCACGATGCTGATGCGACGATTGATCGCGGAAGACGGATCAGCCTTGTCGAAGGGCACCGACGCTGCCAGGCCCACCACGCGGGCGACCTTGTCGGGCTGCATGCCGCCTTCGGTCAGCGTACGACGGGCCGCGTTTGCGCGATCGGCGGAAAGTTCCCAATTGCCATAGGCACTGTCAGCGCGGATATACGGTGCGTTATCCGTATGACCGGAGATGCTGATCTTGTTCGGCACCTGGTTCACGAAGCCCGCCAACTCATGCAGGATCTGTACGGTGTACGGCTTCAGCGCACCGCTGCCGAGGTCGAACATCGGGCGGTTCTGCTTGTCGACGATCTGGATGCGCAGGCCTTCGGAGGTGATGTCGATCAGCAACTGATCCTTGTATGGCGCCATCGCCTGGCTCTTGGCGATCGCCTCGGTCAGGTCCTTCATCAGCTGCTCGAGGCGGCGCTTTTCCTTTTCCTTGGCCAGCTTGTCGATATCCGACCCGCTGGGCTTGGCGAAGGCCTGGTTGTCACCCGGACCCTTGGGCAGGTCCATGGCGCCGCCGAGCTTGATCATGCTGGTGCTCGCTCCGCCCGGACCCATCTTGCCCGAGGGCGCCATGGTGGATTGCCCCTGGGTCATGCTCGGGTTCTTGAAGTATTCGGAGATCGCCGCACGCTGCTGCTTGGTGCCGGCACCGACCAGCCACATGACCAGGAAGAACGCCATCATCGCCGTGACGAAGTCGGCATACGCCACCTTCCACACGCCGCCGTGATGAACGTGGCCACCCTTTTTTTTCCTGCGGATGACGATGACTTGCTTCAGGTCACTCATCGGGACTTACCGCGCGCCCTTCAGGTGCGCTTCGAGATCCTGGAAACTCGGCCGCGTGGTGGTCTGCAGCGATTTGCGAGCAAATTCGACCGAGACCATCGGGTTGTAACCGCGCAGGTTGGCCAGCAGACCGACCTTCACGCACTCGAACGCACGGCCGTCCGTACTCACACGCGCTTCCATCGCCGCGGACAGCGGACCGACAAAGCCGTACGAAAGAAGGATGCCGAGGAAGGTACCCACCAGCGCGCCAGCGATGTGCTCGCCGATCACCGCGGCGTCGCCATCGATGGACTTCATGGTGATGACGATGCCGAGCACCGCGGCGACGATACCGAAGCCCGGCAGCGCATCGGCCATCTTCTGCACGGCCAGTGCCGGCGCCATCGCCTCGTGGTGATGCGTTTCCAGTTCCACGTCGAGCAGTTGCTCGAGCTCGTGGGGATCCATGCTGCCGCCGACGATGAGGCGCAGGCAGTCGGTGATGAAATCGATGAGGTGGTGCTCCGCGATCAGGCGCGGGTAGGCCGAGAACAGGCTGCTGTTGGCCGGGTCCTCGATGTGGGCCTCCATGCCCAGCTGACCCTCCTTACGCATCTTGGTGAAGATGTCGTACAGCAGGGACAGCAGGTCGATGTAGTCCTGCTTGCGGTAACGCGGGCCCTTGAACAGGCCGATGGCATCACGGCCGGCACTCTTGACGATGTCGATCGAATTGGCGCTGACGAACGCACCTAAGGCAGCGCCGAAGATGATCAGTAGCTCATACGGCTGCCAGAGGGCGCCGATCGAACCGTGTGAAAGTACATAGCCGCCAAGCACCGAGACCAGGACGACGATAAAACCGATGATCACCAACATGACGTAGCTTCCTCCCAGTCGCTTTTCTTATCGGCCGGCATGGCCAGAAATTGAGGCACTTCGTCACGATTTCTGAACGATTCACTCAGGTAACTCAAGGGGTTCCGGGTAGCGCGGAAACACCAGCCGGATGCGTGTGCCGACACCTGCCTCGCTCTCGATTTCTATGCCGCCACCGGCCTGCGCCACCGTCCCGTAGACCTGGGCCAGGCCCAACCCCGAGCCGCCCTCCTTGGTCGTGAAGTACGGCTCGAACAGGCGCTGGCGCACCTCCTCGGCCATGCCTCCGCCGGTATCGGCCACGCTGACGAAGATCTGCCGGCTGGCGGCGCGTTCACGCAGCACATCGCCCGTGGAGGCGCCCCCCATCCGTTCGCCCACCTCGATCACCATCTTGCCCATGCCTTCCATGGCGTCGCGCGCATTGAGGCAGACATTCATCAGTGCCTGTTCGAGCCCGTGGCGGTCGATCCAAACCGGAAGGGGCCCTGGCTGGCGAAAGACCTCGATGGCGATACGGCCGCTCATGCCGTGGCGGGCAAAGTCCGCGAAGGCTTCCACGAGGTCGCCCAGGTCGAAGGGTTCGGGGCGGGCCTGCTGGTTCCGGGCGAAGGCGAGCAGTCGCCGGGTCAGTGCCGTCGCGTGTCGGGCGCCCTCCACGGCGTAGGTGAGCATGCGCCTGTGCCGGGGGGCCAGTTCGTCCACATCGTCCTGCAGGCCGGATAGGCTGACGATCACCGTCTGCAGCATGTTGTTGAAGTCGTGGGCGATGCCGCTGACCAGTTGACCGATCGCCTGCTGCTTCTGGGCCTGGCGCGCGCTGGCCTCCGCCAGATCGCGCCCCCGGTTGGCCATGGCCAGCTGTTCGCTGACACCGGCCAGCGTGCTCTCCGCTTCCCGCCGGGCGCCGTGCTCCGATTCGAGCCGCTCCAGCAGCGTGCCGTATTGGGTCGTGGCGCTGGCCGATCGCGCGACCGATTCGTTCAGCCTGTCCTGCAGAAGCTCATTGATCGCCTCGAGTGCCGCCTGCAAGGCGACCCGCTCGGTGACATCGCGACTGATCACGATGAAGTGGTCGAGGGTGTCGTTGCAGACCACAGGGGCGACCATGACCTCCCACCACCGCGACGCACCCGCCGAGGTCCTCCGCGCACTGACGAAGTCCACCCGCTCGCCGCCCGCAGCGCGGTCGAGCGCGCGGGCAACCATGTCGCGCGCCTCCACCGGCCACAGGTCCACCCACCGCGTTCCCAGCAGGTGGTCGATGCCATCGGGCGCCAGCGCCGCACAGCCGAGTCCGGCCACGAAGCGAATGACGCCGTCGCGGTCGAGTTCCTTCATGCAATCAGCGGAGGCCTCGACAAACTGCCTGTATCGCCCGTCCCCAGTGCTCATGGCGCGCCCGTCATCCCCTAGCTCTGTCAAGGCAAATCTGTCACGTCTCCCCGACGAAGGCTAGCGGAGAGTGCCGTCCATCGCCCTCACGGATTGCCCATGACTGCCACTGGACACGTACTCGTCGTGGAAGACGACCCCAACGTGCTCGACATCACCAGCTACATGCTGGAGTTGGAGGGCTATGACGTGCTTACCGCGATGAATGCCAATGAGGCCCTGACTCTTCTTGCCGTCCACCCGGAGGTCAGCCTTGTGCTCACCGACGTGAACATGCCGGGCGACATGGACGGGATCGGCCTGGTGAGCGAACTGCGCCGCCAGGGCAACCCGGTGAGTTGCGTCGTCGTCTCAGGCGACGCGCTGCAAGCGGCGGAAAGGCTCAGCGAGCTGGGCAAGGCCGGAGAGCCGGGCAAGCTCGGCAAGCTGGGCAAACCCGCCGCCTTCCTGGCCAAGCCCTACGACCGCCGGAGCCTGCTGAAGGCCGTTGATGACGCCATCCCTCACTGAGCGGGCGTCACGAACGCACGTCGTGGTGATCCCCGTCGTCCGGACCCTCATCAAGGTCCTGGTCATCGGTGTCGTCGTCGTCCGTCTCAGTCGTCTCGTCGCCGGGAAGGTCATCATCGAAGCCAGTCTCGCCTTCGGCGAAGATGGGAGCACCGTCTTCCTCGACGCCCAGCACCAGGCCTAGCGCTTTCTCGGCAGCCACCAGTGCACTCGCCTCGTCGCGAAAGCTACGATTGTCGTAGACGGTGAAGTAGCTGGGAAATCCCCTGACCGCCGGGTGCGAGGACAGCAACGCCTTGAAGCGCGAACCATCCTTTGTGGCGCTGCTGCGCAGGGTGAAACCAGGAAATTCGCGTTCTGCCATGGGTGGGACCTCATCGGGGGTGGAAATTCTAGCCCAGCCGGGACCTTGCGTGCCCTACCTCCGAAAACGTGAAACAGGTCACGTCCTTCGTTCAGCCAATGGGCACTTGCTCCTCAAGTTCTTGTAGGGTATTTCCTACATCAAGCGGCCTCACACCAAATTCACGAAAGCCGCGAAACAGGGGAACAGGGGCAGTAACACCATGAATGTCATAACCACCGCGCCGCCTTCCCGGCGTCTTGCGTGGACCGTATCCGCCGTACTCGCGATCGCCGGCATCATCGGCCTGGCCCTCGCGCCCAGGGTCGCTGCGGCGATCCCCAGGACGGCGATCCAGATCGTCTACGCCTGGCTTTGCGCATCGCTCGTAGGCTCCGCCTACGTGGTGTTGATGCTGGCCAACGATGCCGAAGGCGCCACCGAGGACAGGGACGATTTCTGATCTCAGGGACGGGGTGTGACCAAAGAAAAAAGCCCGCCGGAGACGGCGGGCTTTTTTGACCTTGTCGGATTTACCCTGTGGGAGCCGCTTCAGCGGCGATAGCCAGGTTGCGCCAGCCCCATCGCCGGCATAGCCGGCTCCCACACAAAGCCCGAGCAACCGACTTACGGACGACGCTCCAGCTCCGGATCTTCCTTGCTGCGCGGCATGAGGTCTTTCTTCGACACGCCGAGCCAGAGCAGGATCGGGCTGGCGATGAAGATCGAGGACAGCGTGCCGACCAGGATGCCGATGAGCATGGTGATCGCGAAGCCATGCACGACCGGGCCGCCGATGAAGAACAGCGCCGCCATGGTGATGCCGGTGAACAGCGAGGTGATGATCGTTCGCGACAGCGTGCTGTTGATCGAACGGTTGAGCACCTCTTCCGGCGTGGCGTTGCGGCTGGCGCGAAACAGTTCGCGGACACGGTCGAACACGACCACCTTGTCGTTGATCGAGTAACCGACCACGGCCAGGACCGAAGCAAGCACGGTCAGGTCGAAGTCGCGCTGGGTGATCGCGAAGATGCCCAGGGTGACCAATACGTCGTGGATTTCGGTGGCCAGCGCCGCGACGGCGAAGCGCCATTCGAAGCGCAGCCACAGGTAGCCCATGATGCCGATGATGACAAAGGCCACGGCGACCACGCCGTCGCTGCGGAGCTCTTCACCGACCTGCGGGCCGACGAAGGAGCGGCTCTTCTGGATCACGTCCGGACGGGAGACCTTGAGCGCGGCGATGACGTCGCCCGCCACCTTGGCGGCGGCTTCATCGCCGGTCAGCGCGACCGAGTTCTTGTCGTCCTTGGGCTGCATGCGGATGGTGTAGTCGCGCGTGCCGCCAACGGCCTGGACCAGCGGGTTCTCGAGGCCGGATTTCTCCAGCGCGGAGCGAACGTCCGCCGGGTCGATCGCGGACTGGTATTCCACCTCGACCGCCACGCCACCGACGAAGTCCTGCCCGTAGTTGAAACCCTTGCCGATGATGAGGCCGATCGAGCCGAGCATCAGCAGGATGCCGAGGCCGATGCTGAAACGGCGCAGGCCGAGGAAGTTGAAGTTCGAATTGTGGTTGAAGATTTCCATGGCTTCCTCCTCCTCAGACCGACAGGGTCTTGAGCTTGCGGCCGCCGTGGATCAGCGCGGTGATGGCATGCGTGACCGTCACCGACGTGAACATCGAGGTGAGGATACCGATGAATAGCGTGACGCCGAAGCCCTTGATCGGACCCGAGCCCATGGTCATCAGGCCGAGCGCGGCGAGCAGGTGGGTCACGTTGGCGTCGAGAATCGTCGCCCAGGCCTTGTCGTAGCCGGTGCGGATCGCCGCGAGCGGCGAGGAACCGTTACGCAGTTCCTCGCGGATGCGTTCGCAGATCAGCACGTTGGCGTCGATCGCCATACCCAGGGTCAGCACGATACCCGCGATGCCAGGCATGGTCAGGGTGACATGGATCATCGACATGACCGCGATGAGCAGCACCAGGTTGAAGAACAGCGCGACGTCGGCGACAAGGCCGAACAGCTTGTAGTAGATAGCTGCGGCGACCAGCACCAGGCCGAGGCCGAGCATCACCGCCTTGAAGCCCTTGTCGATGTTGTCTGCGCCGAGGCTGGGACCGATCACGCTCTCACCGACGATGTCGATGGGCACGGCCAGCGAGCCGCCGCGAAGCAGCAACGCCAGTTCCGAAGCTTCCGAATCGCTGGGCAGGCCATTGGTCGAGAACTGCTTGCCGAACGGCGAGCTGATGTTCGCGTAGTTGATGACCTCTTCGGTGATCTTCGGCGTCTTCACTTCCTTGCCGTCGACCATCTTGGTTTCGGTGGTACGCGTGATGTAGAGCACGGCCATCGGCTTGCCGACATTGCCGTTGGTGAAATCCTGCATCTTGCGTGCGCCGGAGCTGTTCAGCGAGACGCTCACGTTGGGCGAGCCATTCTGCTGGTCGCGACCGGAGACCGCCGAGGTGAGTTCGTCACCGGTGGCGATGATCGTCTTGCTGAGCAGGTACGGGCGGCCGTCGCGGCCGTAGTACAGCTTGGCGTCCGGCGGGACGCTGCCCGAGCGGGCGGCGTCGGCAGCCTGCGGCGGCGTGTACAGGCCGGCGCGGTACTGCAGCGTGGCCACGGCACCGATGATCTTCTTCGCCTCGGCGGTGTCCTGCACACCGGCGAGCTCCACCACGATCTGGTTGGCGCCCTGCTGCTGGATGAGCGGCTCGGACACGCCCAACGCGTTCACGCGCTGACGGAGTGTGGTGAGGTTCTGCGTGATCATGCTTTGCGAGAGCTCGCGCAGCTTGGTCGGCTTGATCACCGCATTGAGGATGAAGCGATTACCCGTGGCCGCACCATCGGTAGCGGTGAGTTCCGGATAGTCGGTAGCGATGAGCGACGCCGCGGACTGGCGGTCCGCGTCTGTGCGCAGCACCACGCTGACGCCCTGGCCGCGCGCATTGCGATTGACGGCGTCGTAAGACACCTTCTTTTCGCGCAGCAACGCACGGATGTCATCGGCGTAGCGCGTTTCCTGCGCGTCGACGACCGCACCCTGGTCCACTTCCATCAGGAAGTGCACACCACCCTGAAGGTCGAGGCCGAGCGGCATTGAGAACGCATTGATCGACTGCAGCCACGCCGGCACGGTCGAGGCCTGGTTGAGCGCCACCGTGTAGCTCTCGCCCAGCGCGGTACGCAGTGCGTCCGACGCCTTGGTCTGTGCATCCGCCGTGGCGAAGCGCGCCAACAGTCGACTGGTCTTCGTATCGACATCGATCACCGAGGCTGGCGTCTTCGCCGTGGCGAGGATGTCCTGGACCTTGGTTTTCAGTGCGTCGTCGACCGTCGCGCCGCGGTTACCGGAGATCTGTACCGCCGGCTGGGGCGGGAAGACGTTCGGCAGCGCGTACACGATGCCGAGCAGCAACACGATCACGACCAGCGCGTATTTCCAGCGTGGAAAATCACTCATGCCTTGCCATTCCATGAAAAGCGGCCACAAGCGGCCGCGGCTGACGCCATTGAGACGAAGCTCAGGACTTCTTGAGGCTGCCCTTCGGCAGGACCTGGGTGATCGAGCCCTTCTGCACCTGGACGACGGTGCCCGGGGCGATCTCCACGCGAACGAAGGACTCGCCCACGTCCTCGATGCGGCCGGCGAGACCGCCGCCCATCACCACTTCGTCGCCCTTGGCGAGGGCCGACAGCAGGGCGCGATGCTCCTTCTGACGCTTCATCTGCGGGCGGATCATCATGAAATAGAAGATGCCGAACAGCACCGCCATCATGATCAGCGGCGAGAGGCCGAGCGCCCCACCCTGGGTGGCCCCGGCAGCGGGAGCGGTGGCCTGGGCAATGGCGGCGAAGGTCGGAAGGCTCATCGTCAATTCTCGCAAGTCATGGAACAGCCACGGAAAAGCGGCTGTTCACGTAAAAAGATCGTGGATTATGCCACGCACCCCGGTGCTTATGTACGGCGCCCCGTCATGGCTTGGGGGCGCCGTGTAACGCCCGCAAGTCAGCCGTCGACTTCGGCCTTGCGTCGCGCGGCGTAGAAGTCGGCGACGAAATCGTCCAGCGTGCCGGCCTCGATCGCGCCGCGCAGCCCGGCCATCAGCCGCTGGTAGTGGCGGAGATTGTGCATCGTGGCCAGCTGGCTGCCGAGGATCTCGTTGCAGCGGTCCAGGTGGCGCAGATAAGCCCGGCTGAAGCCGTTGGCGCAGGCATAACAGTCGCAATCTTCCTCGATCACGCGCGTATCCATCGAGAACTTCGCGTTACGGATACGTAACGTGCCCTCGCGGGTGAACAGGAAGCCGTTGCGGGCGTTACGGGTGGGCATGACGCAATCGAACATGTCGACGCCGCGGCGCACGGCCTCGACGATGTCTTCAGGCCGGCCCACGCCCATGAGATAGCGCGGGCGGTCTTTCGGCAGCACATGCAGCGTGAGGTCAAGGGTGTGGTTGCGCTCGGCCTCCGGCTCACCCACCGCGAGACCACCCACGGCATAGCCGTCGAAGCCGATCTCGATCAGCCGCTCGGCCGAGCGATGGCGCAGGTTTTCGTAGGTGCTGCCCTGGACAATGCCGAACAGGGCGTTCGGATTCTTCAGGTCGTCAAAGGCCTGGCGCGACCGCTCGGCCCAGCGCAGGCTGAGCTCCATCGAATCGGAGGCGACCTTTTCGGTAGCGGGATACGGCGTGCACTCGTCGAAGATCATGGCGACGTCCGAATCCAGCACCTTCTGGATCCGCATGGACTCCTCCGGGGACAGGAACACTTTCGAACCATCCACCGGTGAGGCGAAGGTCACGCCTTCCTCGGTGATTTTTCGCTTATGCGCCAGCGAGAACACCTGGAAGCCGCCGGAATCGGTGAGGATCGGCTTGTCCCAGCCAATGAACTTATGCAGGCCGCCGAACTCGCCGACGATCTCCAGGCCAGGGCGCAGGAACAGGTGGAAGGTGTTGCCGAGGATGATCTCCGCGCCGGTGTCGAGCACGTCGCGCGGGGTCATGGCCTTGACGGAACCGTAGGTGCCTACCGGCATGAAAGCCGGGGTTTCCACGGTGCCACGGCCGAATCGGAGACGGCCACGCCGGGCCGCGCCATCGGTGGCGAGGAGGTCGAAAGGGAGCTGGGTCATCCGCCTATTCTAGCTTGGACCCGCCCCAGAGCAGGCGTAGCCGCTGTAGGAGCCGATTCATCGGCGATCCGGCGGCAGCCGGGGCAGTATTCCGCCAGCACCCATCGCCACTGAAGCGGCTCCCACAGATGGGGCGGAGCTAGCCACCGCCCCTAAAGTTTCGCAAGATTCCGCCGATCTTCTAAGCCACAGGAGCGCGCCCAGCCGGGACTCGCCCAGGCCCTATGGAGGACCTGCCCTTGATCATCCAGCCGACCAGTATCGCTGCCCAGCTTTGGGCGGGCGCGGTAGCGGGCACCACCGCCGCCGCGGATACGTGGCGCGTGGGCACCCTTCTGACGGCGCGGATCATGGGGCAGACCGATATCGGCAAGCTCCTGCTCGACATTGGCGGATTGACCGTCGAAGCCGACGCGGCAGGGACCTCCCTGCCCCAGCAGTTCCAGGTCCGGGTGCTGACGCAAGGCGCCCAGCCTCAGCTCGAAGTCCTTCCCGGCAAGGTGGACGATCAGGTCGCCATGCAGGGCCTGCGCGAGCGGTTGCCCCTGCAGAATGGTTACGCCCAGTTGCTCGGCGCGCTTTCCGCGCTGGCCAGCCGCCCCATCGCCAGGACCTTGCCTGCGCCGTTGCGTGCCGCACTGGCCACACTGGAAGCCGCGATCAGCAAGCCCGAGGATGTGAGCTCGCCCCTTGGCATGAAGGAAGCTATCGCCAAGAGCGGTGCCTTCCTCGAGGCCCATCTTGCCGAGCCGAAGGACGAGACGCCGGCCGCCGACGATTTCAAGGCAGCCTTGCTCGCCCTTCGTCGCACCCTCGCCGACCTTCCGGCCGCTCGTCCCGCTACCCGGCCCGGCGACGGCTCGGTGCCTGCACGCCCGCTCAACGACACACCGCCGCCATTGGCGCAGCGCGCCCTGTTCCCGCAGCCCCGCGCCACCGGCCTGGCCGAACTCGTCGTCACCGAAGAAAACGTGGACGAACTGGTGACCCAGCTGCGTGGCGACGTTCGTGCTGCCGTATCCCGCGTCGAAATCGCCCAACTGGAATCCCAGCCGCAGTCCGGCTTGTGGATGATCGAGATTCCGCTGGCCGGCGTGCGCGGCTACGACGTGCTGCAGTTGCGCATTGAAGAAGGCAAGCCGAGCACTTCCGAACCGGATGGCATGTGGACCGTGGGTTTCGCTATCGACCCGCCGACACTCGGCGCGGTGCAGGGCGAAATCCAGCTCCGCGTACCGCGGGTGTCGGTGCGCCTGTGGGCGCAGCATGGTGAGACCGTGTCGCGCCTGGAAACCGAATTCATGTCGCTGCGCCGGCAACTCGAAAAGAGCGGCCTGCAGCTCGACCACTTTGCGTGCATGCACGGCCTTCCCGTTCCGACCAGCGCGTACAGCGCCGTACTGCTCGAAGCACGCGCATGACCCAGTCCCTGCCGTCACCCCGGCGCAGCGTCACGCTTCGCCTCGCCTCACCCACCAGCAACGGCAGCAACCAGCGCATCGACGCCGCGGGCGTGAAGTCCATGCTGGAGCGTGCGCAGGCACTTGGCCTGGCGCCACAGCTGGATCCGCAGATTGCAACATTGCTGGCTGCCGTGCGTCTGCGTGATGACGTGCCGCCGGAGTTGTATGCCGCGTTGGCAGCCGTGGTGGGGACGTTGTTGAGTGCGACCCGGGACTGATCGCATTGATCTGCTGCCTTCGCTAGCACCCATCGCCGATGAATCGGCTCCCACACAGCCGCTGCGCAGACCTTCTGTGGGAGCCGCTTCAGCGGCGATGCCGTTACAGCGGCGATACCGTTACAGAATGCCGAGGCCCTGGATGCTGGCCGTACCGGATTCGAAACCTGCGAGTTCGGCAAAGCGCTTGCCGCGCTCCGCATAGTCACGAAACTGGTCGAAGCTCGGCGCGCCGGGCGACAGCACGATGACGCCGTCACCGCGCAGGGCATCGCGTGCGGCGCCCACTGCGGCGGCAAGGTCGAGTGCGCGGTAAACATTGCCGATGCCGGCGGCCTCCAGTGCATCGGCGATACGCGGCCCGTTGCGGCCCTGGCAGATGATCGCTTCGGGCGCGTGCGTCCGCATCGCTTCGACGAACGGCGTCCAGTCGAGCCCACGATCGTGGCCTCCGACGATCAGCGCGGCGCGTGCCGTGCCGACGGTTTCGAGCGCGGCAAGACTCGCCAGTGGCGTCGTGCTGATCGAATCATTTATCCAGTCCAGGCCATCGCGCTTGCCTAGCGGCTGCAGTCGATGCGGCAGGGGCACGAAGCTAGACAGGGCCGGTGCGGCAGCACGCGCGTCCAGTCCCATGATCTCCAGAGCAGCCAACGCGGCGCAGGCGTTAATCGCGTTGTGCAGGCCGGGGGCCGAGACACGATCAGCACGAATGACGTCTTCCACGCCCCGACGGATCCAGCCGTCGGCGACGTGCCAGTCGGCTGCACCACCGAAGGTATACAACCCAGGATGATCGCCAGCGCGGGCCAGCAGCGCAGGCTGCATGGCGTTGACCAGCACCTTGGTCGACGACGCCAGTAGCTTCAGCTTGTCGTCGACATAGCGCTCGCGTGAGCCATGCCAGTCGAGGTGCTCCTCGTACAAGCTGGTCACCACACCGAGGCTCACGCCCGAGGCCTCACCTGTCTGGAAGCTGGATAGTTCGACAACCCAGAGGTCGGCCGTTTCATCGTCCAGTTCCAGCAACGGAAGACCGATGTTCCCGACGAGCGCCGTACGCACACCGATCGAACGGGCGAGGTGCGCGATCAATGCCGAGGTGGTGCTCTTGCCCTTGGTGCCCGTCACCGCGATGGTGTTCGCCATCGGGTGGCCGGCGAACCATAGCGCGGTACCGGACGTGAATCGCGTGCCGCGCACTTGAGCGTCGAGCAGCTCCGGTTTGTACGCCGAAATGCCGGGTGATTTGATGACGATGTCGTAGCCGGCGAGAGCGTCTGCATCCGGCGCAACGTCACGAACATTCACATCAGGGAATACGTCACGCGCCGCGTCGGCTTCATCAGCTGCGCAGTACAGATCAACTGCCTGTCCCGGCACATGCCGCGAGAGTGCATTCAGCGCAGCACGCCCTTCGCGACCAAACCCCCAGACGGCGACGCGTCGCCCGGTGAGATCAGCCCAACGCATCCAGCGCTCCAACCAGACGCGCTGGCACCAGATGCGAAGCACCCGGCTTCAGCCACGGCTCGAGCGCGAGCTCGTCGCGGTCCAGCTGCGGCAGTATTTCGCGACGGAAACGCGCGACCAGCGCATCCTCTCGCCACTCCGGTCGCTCGGCCAGCGAGGCCAGCGCGGCGCGGGCTTCCGCACCCTCGCCCACGCACTCGAAGGGTTTGTGATCCTTGTATTCCAGCAGCGCATCGAACGCACCGGCGAGCGCGTCGTCGTCGAGCAGGTTGCGCCCGAAGATCGACACCAGCCGCGGCTTGGCCATGAACGGCGCCAGCGCGAGGAAAACGAAATGGCACTTCGGGCACTGTCCACACCAGCGGTCCGCCGGCTTGGGGCCGAGGATGCGGAAATTGCGATTGCAGCTGGAGAACACGTCGAAATACGCGCCACCCAGACGGGCGAACGCGCTGGTGACGGCGAGCTCCGACCATGGCCGCAGCAGCGAGCAATAGTCGAGATCGGCGGCGACATGCGTATGGATGTAGTCGTGCAGGGTCTTCTCGAAACCGAAGCCCTTGCTCCACTGATGGTTAACTTCCTGACCCTCGTACTCGAGAGTCGCGACCGATGCCGAGCGCTCGTTGGCGAACACCACCGAATCGTAGCCGTACAGCACAGCCGCTACGATGAGGATCACCGAGTTGATCGCGGTGACCGGGATGTGGCCATTCCAGGCGCCCAGACGATTGAGCTCGAACAGGCCCGGCGCGAGTTCGCGCGAGATATTCAGTGTCGACAACCCGGTGCGCGCCGCACACTCGGCAATGAGTGGCGAGTTGCCAACCCACGTTGCCGTCGCGTCGGCGCCGATCGATTTCACGGCTTCCACAGCCACGACCGAATCCTTGCCGCCGCCGATGGGAAGCAGCGAACGATGCGGCAGGCCGATCGCCGACGCGCGCGCGGCCGCCTTGCGTTCGGACGGAAAGGCGATGCGCGAGCGCAGGTCGAGCCGGTTGCGATAGGCGAACTCGGCCAGGCCGTGCACGTACAGCGCATTGAGCATGGAAGCGCTGTCTTCATCGAGGGATTCACCTTCGACGACGATCGTCTCCGGGATGCCCGCCTTGTAGTAGCTGACACCGGCAACCAGGTGAAGCAGACGCAGGGCGGCTGCAAAGGCGGCCTCGCGTTCCACCGGCACCGCGGGGGCGCCGGGGAAGGTCACGCGCTCGATCAGTTCCGGGCCCTCGTCGAAGGCATAGACGAGTTCGGCCACGCCGTCGGCGAAGCCGTGGCGAACGAAGCGGAAGCGCTGGCTTCCACGCGGATCGATGAGCGTGTCGGTCACGGCAGGAGCACCTCGTCGGCTTCGTCACGCAGGTTGTAGCGCGAGGACATGACGGCGCCATACGCACCGGCCTGCGCCACGAGGATCACATCATCCTCCTTCGACTCGGGAAGGCGTCTGTCCGATCCGAGGATATCGCCTGACTCGCAGATCGGGCCGACCACCTGGTACATGGTGGTCGCCGGTTCGCTGTAGCGGCTGAGATTGGTGATTTCGTGCCAGGCGTCGTAGAGCGCCGGGCGAATCAGGCTGTTCATGCCGGTGTCGAGGCCGAGGTAGCGCATGCCTGCGCCCTTCTCCTTCTCCTGGGTGACCTTGGCCAGCAGCACGCCCGAGTCAGCCACCAGGTAACGACCCGGTTCCATCCACAGTTCGAACTGCGGGTAAGCCTGGCGCACCGAGGTGAGCACGCGGTCGAGAGCCGCCATGTCCAGTGCGGTCTCGCCCGGATGCGAGGGCACGCCCAGGCCACCACCGATATTGAGCACGCGAATGGTTCCGATGCGCTCGGCCAGTGAGGCCAGTTGCGAATACACCTCGCCCCAGTGCGCGGCGTCGAGAATGCCCGAACCCAGATGCGCATGCAGGCCGATGACGCGCGCGCCAGCCGCGTCGGCGAGACGCAGGAAGCGATCCAGATGCTCGATGGGCACGCCGAACTTGCTGCCCGTACCGCCAGTCTTCACTTTGTCGTGATGGCCGAGACCGCGACCGAGGTCCACGCGCAACATGATGTCGCGACCGGTGAACATGTCGCCCCAGTGCTCGATGGGATGCAGCGCGTCGATCGTGATCGTTGCCCGCGTCTGCAAAGCGGCTTCGAAATCCCGGCGGGCGGCGAAGTTCGGCGTGAACAGCAGAGGCACGTTGTCGGGCACGGCGGCCGACACGGCGGTGAGCTCGCCGGGCGACACGCATTCGAATGCGAAGCCTTCCTCGGCCAGCACTTTAAGGATGCCCGGATGAGTGTTCGCCTTCACCGCATAATGAGCGCGATCGACGGCGCGCAACGATTTCACGCGACGTGCCTGCGCGCGCACCGTCGGCAGGTGATACACGTAGCGGGGCGTGCGCTCGTCGGCGAGTTGTACGAGCTTCAGGCGCTCGCCCTGCCACCATGCCGCCGCCGGTAGCACCGGTTCGCCGGCGCCGTAGAGGGTCTGCCAGGAAGGGCCGAATACCATACTGTCATCCGTGCGCAGGGCACCCGCGCCGATAAGGAGTTCATGCAGTCGCGGCAGCATGTCGTCGACCACGTCCTCGTCGACGACGAAGGTGATGTTGAGGTTGTTCGAGGACTGCGAAATCAGGTGCACGCGCAACTGACCGAACTCTGCCAGCACGCCCGACAGCTTGTGCAGCATGGAACGCATGCCGCGGCCGACCAGGGTGATCGCCGCACACGGGGCGATCACCTTGACCCGGCACACGCGCGCCAGGTCCGCGGCCAGCGCCGCGATGGCGTCGGAGTCGAGCAGGTTCTCAGTGGGATCCAGCGACACGGTGACGTTGGTCTCGGCCGAGCCGATCAGGTCCACCGACAGGCCGTGGCGTTTGAAGGCGTCGAACACGTCGGCGAGGAAGCCGACCTGCTGCCACATGCCCACCGACTCCATCGATACCAGGGTAATGCCCTTGCGCGCGCTGATCGCCTTGATGCTCGGCGCATGCTCGCGCACCTCGGGACCAATCGACGTCCCTTCCAGCTCGGGACGGTTGGTGTCCTTGATCAGCAGCGGCACGCGCGGCTCACGCAGCGGCGACAGGCAGCGCGGATGCAGCACCTTCGCGCCGGTGGAGGCGATTTCCTGGGCTTCTTCGTAATCCAGACGCTGGAGCAGCCGGGCACCGGCGACCTGGCGCGGATTGGCACTGAACATGCCCGCCACGTCGGTCCAGATTTCTACCCGCAGGGCCGCGAGCAGTGCGCCGAAATACGCCGCCGAGGTGTCCGAGCCGCCACGGCCGAGCAGCACGGTGCGACCGGCTTCGTCGCAGGCGATGAAGCCCTGGGTGATGAAGACCTCGCCACGTGCGGCCAACGCCGCCGACAAAGCCGGATCGTGATGCGGCTCGACCATGGCCGAGAGCAGGCGTGTGCGCTCGTTCTGGTTGGGTAAAGCCACCGAGTGAAGGCACTCGCGCGCATCCACCCAGGTGGTCGGCAAGCCGTTCGCACTGAGGAACGCCGCACCCAGCGCACTGGACATGAGTTCGCCGTGGGCCTGCACGCGTGCCTGCCAGGCCAGCTCACCCAGGTCGGCCGCGCCTGCCTGCGCCAGATCGGCCAGATCGACCAAACGTGTGCCCAGGGTATCGGGCACTGCCAGCGACATCTCGGCCAGCAGGGCGTGGTGGCGATCGGCCAGGGCGGCGGCCGCGTCCGAGCGCCGTTTCGAATCCGCGTGCGTGCAAAGCTGTTTCAGGCCGTCGGTGATTCCGGACAAGGCCGAGACCACGATCAGCACGCGCGCGCCTTCGGCGCGGCGGCTGGCGGCCAGCTCGAGGATGTTGCGCCAGCGTGCGGCGGTGGCCACGGAGGTGCCACCGAACTTCATGACGATCCAGGGCGCGTTGGCGGGCAACGGCGCGTTTGCGTTTTCGCTCACGGGATTCTTTGCAGTGAAAAACCCCCGAAGTGTTGCGCTGCAACGGAAAAAAGGCAATGTGGGGAGCCAGGTATCGGGGATGCTGCCCTGTGTGGGAGCCGGCTGTGCCGGCGATGGCCTCTCCCGCCAAGCCGCTCCGTTGGCTTTTCGCCGCTGAAGCGGCTCCCACATGGCATGATTCATTTCTCGCACGAAGGCCATCGACACACATGGAAAATCCCGGATACGCCCGCCGTCTCACCCTTATGGACGCCGCGCTCATCGTCGTCGGCGGCATCATTGGCGGGGGCATCTTCCTCAATCCGGGCATCGTGGCGCAGCGCACCGCCTCCGGCTGGGTCTTGCTCAGCCTGTGGGTGGCCGGTGGCCTGCTCACCCTGATCGGCTGCCTTTGCTACGCCGAACTCGGGGCGCGTCGCCCCGAGGCGGGCGGCAGCTATGTCTACCTGCGCGAGGCCTTCGGCCGGCTGGCGGGCTTCCTGTTCGGCTGGACCATGCTGCTGGTGATCTACAGCGGCAGCGCCGCCGCCGTGGCCACGATCTTCGGCAGCTATGCGACCTCCGTCTTCGGCCTCTCGCCCGGCCTGGTCAAGCCGCTCGCGGTAGGTGCCCTGGTCTTCGTCACCGGTATCAACCTGTTCGGTATCCGCTTCGGCGCCCAGGTACAGAACGTGTTCGCGATCCTCAAGCTGGCCGCCATCGCCGTGCTCGTGGTCACCGGCCTGGCCTTCGCCGGCGTCGGCACGACGCAGGCACTGGCCACCAGTCCGACCGCGGTAACCGGTTCGCTGGCTGGCGCCCTGCTGCCCGTGCTGTTCGCCTTCTCCGGCTTCAGTTATCTCAACAACCTCGCCGGCGAAGTGCGCGATCCGCAGCGGACTCTTCCCCGCGCCCTGGTCGTCGGCATGCTCGTGGTAATTACGGCCTACGTGCTGGTCAACTATGCGTACCTGGCCGTCCTCGGCCATGACGGACTGGCCAACAGTAACGCGCCCGCTGCCGACGTGATGAGCCGCGTCTTCGGTGCGCCGGGTGCAAAGCTGATCGCCATCGGCATCGCTATTTCCACCCTCGGCTTCTGCAACATCACTCTTGTCGCCGGTGCGCGCGTACTGCAGGTGATGGGGCAGGACGGCCTGTTCTTCTCCAGCGTGGCACGGCTGCATCCGCGCTACCGCACGCCGAACATCGCGCTAATGATGCTTTCGGCGTGGGCGATCGTGCTGGTCCTGCTGGCCAATTACGGCCAGTTGCTGGACTTCGCCACGTTCGGTGACTGGGCAGCCTATGCGGTCACTATCGCCACGCTGTTCTGGTACCGCCGGCGCAGTAAGGAACGTCCGGTGTTTGCCACACCTGCCTATCCACTACTGCCACTTCTGTTCCTCGTCGCGGTCATCGGCGTAGTCGTTGCCTATAGCCTGGACAAGCCGCTCAGCGCCGGTGTGGTCTGCCTCGTCGTCCTTGCCGGCCTGCCCGTGTATGCCGTGTGGCGACGTCTGTTCAGTAAAGTGACTCGCTGAACAAGGGCACCGATGCCACAATGGCCCGGTTCAGCTGAGGAAAGCAGATGGCACAGCAAGGCCCGACGTCTCCCGTACCCGTCCCCAACAAGGATGCCAGTCAACCGGTGTCCAAACCCGTACGTGAAGGCATCGACCTCATCGTCAACGACAAACGCTATCGCCATACCGGCGAAGCAGGCATGCCCCTGCTCTGGTATCTGCGCGACGTGCTTCGCCTCACCGGCGCCAAGTACGGCTGCGACCAGGGCGATTGTGGTTTCTGCACGGTCATCGTCGACGGCAAGGCGCTCGCCGCCTGCCAGACGAAGATGGAAAAGATGAGTGGCAAGCGCGTAACCACGGTCGAAGGCCTGGCCGGCGCCGACGGCAAGCTGCACCCGGTGCAGCAAGCCTGGATCGACGAGGACGCCATCATGTGCGGCTTCTGCCAGCCCGGCCAGATCATGGCCGCGGTGGATCTGCTCTCGCACCAGAAGAATCCTTCGGACGCGGACATCGACAAGATCGGCAACCTGTGCCGCTGCGGCAGCTATGGCCGCATCCGCAAGGCGATCAAGCGTGCGGCGGGCGCGATGAAGGATTCGAAGGCATGAGCGGTGAAGTCCGTCTTTCCCGCCGCCGCTTCCTGAGGTACGCCGCGGGCACCGCGGGTGCCTTGGTCATCGGCATCGGCAGTGCCGAGGCGCTCGATCGTCCCACGCCGGTCGCCCTGCTCGGCGATGCCTGGAGCCAGCTCGGCCCCTATCTGCGTGTCGCCGCGGACGGTCGTATCTTCATCGGCGTGCGTGACCCGGACAACGGTGAAGGCACGTCCACGTCGCTGGCACGGATCATCGCCGAAGAAATGAGCGCCGACTGGGGCCGCGTCATCGTCGAGCCGCTCGGGCTGGGCGTCGAGCAAGGCAACGGCGAGCCGCGCTTCACCTACGGCCGTCAACGCAGCGGCGATGCCACCAGCATTCCGGCGGCCTGGGCCGACCTGCGTCAGGCCGGCGCACTGGCGCGGTGGTTGCTGTTACAGGCGGCAGCCCGCCGCCTCGGCGTACCGGCCGACCAGCTTCGTGGCGAGAACGGCATGGCCGTCGCCGCTGATGGCCGCAAGATTTCCTACGCCGACCTCGCCGCCGCGGCCGCCGGCATCGACGCCCCGGCGACCCTGCCGCCGCTGAAGCAGCCCGAGCGCTACACGCTCATCGGCCAGCCGGCCGGCGACGTGGACGCCACGGCCGTGGTGACGGGCAGCCTGCGTTACGCGCTCGACGACAGCCTGGGAAATCCGGTGATCGTCGTGATCGCGCGTTGCCCCTATCCCGGCGGCACGCTCGATACCGCCGACCGCGACGCGGCGAAGAAGGTCAAGGGCGTCTATGACGTCGTGACCATCACACCCGAGCAGGGCCAGCCGGCAGGCATGGCCGCACAGGCGCCGGCGCTGGCCGTGCTGGCCGAGGACACCTGGGCGGCGCTGGCCGGCCGCGCGGCGCTCAACGCGACGTGGAAAGCCGGCGACAGCCCCGAGCCCTCCTCCTCCGTGCTGGAACAGAAGGCGCTGGAGCTGTTCGGTGACGACACCGCCACGCCCACCATCGTGCGCGAAAATGGCGACATCGCCGTCGCGCGGAAGAAAGCGGCGAGGGCCCTCGAGGCCACTTATTTCCAGCCGTGGGTGGCGCATGCCACTGCGGAAACCCCCAATTGCGTCGTTCGCCTGGATCCGGACACCAGCGTGACCGTGATCGCGGCGACCCAGTCGCCGCGCCAGGTCTACACCGTCGTGCAGCGGATGACCGGGTTCCGCCCCGACCAGATCGATATCCAGGTGCCACGCGGCGGCGGCGGCTTCGGTCGCCGGCTCGAGCAGGACTACATCGCCGAGGCAATGGCGGTGGCGCTGGCCAAGAAAGACGAGGCCATCCGCAGTCGACCGCTCAAGGTTCTCTGGACCCGCGACGACGATCTCGCCCGCGATTACTACCGTCCGATGGCCGTACACCGCCTCAATGCCTCGCTCGACAAGAGTAAGAAAATCGTCGGCTGGCACCAGCGCATGGCCAGCCCTTCCGCCCTCGTCGGCCGCAGCACGCCCGACAATCGCCTGTGGCAATCCGAACTGGTCGCCGACGCCCTGCCGGCCGGTCTCGTGCCGAACTTCCGCAGCGACTGGTATCCGCTCGACTCGAAACTTGCCCGCGGCGAATGGCGTGGATCGCCCCATGTGACGCCCACGTTCGCCTCGGAAAGCTTCATCGACGAACTGGCTCATTCGGTCAAGGCCAATCCGCTCGATTTCCGCCTTGCCCTGCTCGGTGAGCCGCGCCAGCTGCCTTACAGCGGACGCGGCGGCCCGATCGACACCGCGCGCCTGGCCAATGTGCTCAAGCTGGCCGCCGACAAGATCGACTGGAGCCGATGGCTTCGCAGCGAGAATGGCCTGGGCATTGCCTGTTCCTACGTCTTTGGCGCCTACGTCGCGCATGCGATCGAGGTGGCCCCCACGGCCGACGGCATCGACATCCACCGCGTGGTCTGCGTGGCCGATGTCGGTCGTGCCATCAATCCGCTGGGCCTGGAAGCCCAGTTGCAGGGCGCGACGATGGACGCGCTCTCCACCGCCCTGAACCTCGCCATCACGGTCAAAGACGGTAAGGTGCAGCAGACGGGCTTCCGCGACTATCCGATCGCCACGACGCAGCCGCTGCCGTATGAGATCGAGACCGTCATCGTGCCGTCGACGGCCGAGCCGACCGGTGCCAGCGTGATCGGCGTACCCTCGGCGGCACCGGCGCTGGCAAACGCGGTATTCCGTGCCACGGCCGTGCGAGTGCGTCGCCTGCCCCTGCTTCGCGAGTTCGCCCGCCTGCGCTGATTGATCGCTGTCTACCGCCCGAGGTACCGCATGACTGTTGCATCCTTTACCTCGGGCCCGCCTGCCCCGCGTACCGACGCCGACCTGATCGGCAGAAACAAGCGCTTCTACGACGCGCTGTGGTCCGAAGCGAAGCTGTTCGCGCCGGAGCGTTTCAACACCTGGCCATTGGTGGCCGAACTGGCGGCGCAGACCTCGCGCCGGCTGGAAGTGGCACCAGGCCTGCGTCCGCGCCTCCCGCTGGCCGATACCCAATTCGTCGACCTCAGCCGGCCAGCCCTGGCTGAGCTCTCCCGCCACGGGGCCAGGGTCGCCAACGCCATGATCGGCGCACTGCCCTTCCGCGACGGCAGTTTCGACTTCGTGTGCGCGTTCGACATCCTCGAGCATGTGGTGGATGACGAAGGCGCCCTGGGTGAACTCGCCCGCGTGGCCGAGCCCGGCGCCCGCCTGCTGATCTCGGTGCCCCTGCATCCCGAGGCCTGGACCGCCTTCGATGACTTCGTCGGCCACTTCCGCCGCTACGAGCCCGAGGCCATCCGCGCCCTGCTGGCCCGGCACGGCTTCACCATCGAACGCAGCGCCGTGTACGGCATGCAGCCCAAATCCTCGAAGTTGCTCGACCTGGGCCAGTGGTACCTCACCCACAAGAGGGCCCGCGCCATGTGGTGGTACAACAAGGTTTTCATGCCTCTCGGCGTCCGCTTCCAGAAGGCCCTGGCCTTCACACCGGGCTTCGCCCCGGCCCCCGGCGTCGACGAAGTCCTGCTGGTCTGCCGCAAGGCCAGCACTTAAATCGAGTAAAAACAGGGGCTTTACATATGACGCGGCGCAAGTGGTTATGATGCGCCACCTCCCCGCCCCCCGGACCCTGCATGCTCTATCTCATGCACGAATTCCAACGCTCGATGCTCAGCCCCCTCACCTACTGGGCTGAAGCGAGCGCGAAGATGTTTGGCGACATCGCCAGCCCGTTTGCCCGCATGCCAGGCGCCGACCGCGCTGCCGCGGGCTATGAGCTCATGTTCCGGCTGGGCAAGGCGTACGAAAAGCCCGAGTTCGGCATCCATACGGTGCAGGCGCACGGCCACGAAGTCGCCATCGTCGAGCAGGTCGCCATGGCCAAGCCGTTCTGCACGCTCAAGCGCTTCAAGCGTTTCTCCGACGACCAGGCCACGGTCGACCGCATGAAGAACGACCCGGCCGTACTCATCGTCGCGCCGCTGTCGGGCCACCACTCGACCCTGCTGCGCGACACCGTGCGCACGCTGCTGCGTGACCACAAGGTGTACATCACCGACTGGGTCGACGCGCGCATGATTCCCACCGACGAAGGCTCGTTCTCGCTCGCCGATTACGTGACCTACGTGGAAGAGTTCATCCGCCACGTCGGCGTGCATCGCGCGCACGTGGTCTCGGTGTGCCAGCCGACCGTGCCGGTGCTCGCCGCCGTCTCGCTCATGGCCGCTCGCGGTGAAGATACGCCGCTGACGCTCACCCTCATGGGTGGCCCGATCGACACGCGCAAGAGCCCCACCAGCGTGGACAACCTGGCGACGACGCGGCCGCTGTCCTGGTTCCGCAACCAGCTGATCCACAAGGTGCCCTACCAGTACCCGGGCGCCGGCCGTGAGGTCTACCCCGGCTTCCTGCAGCATGCGGGTTTCCTGGCGATGAACCCGAGCCGCCACGTCATGTCGCATTGGGACTTCTATGAGAACCTGCGCAAGGGCGACCTCGACGACGCCGAGCAGCATCGCAAGTTCTACGACGAGTACAACGCCGTGCTCGACATGCCGGCAGAGTATTACCTCGACACCATCGAAACCGTGTTCCAGGAACATCGCCTGCCGATGGGCACGTGGGACGTCCACGGCGAGCGCGTGCTGCCGGCGAAAATCAAGAATACGGCCCTGCTCACCATCGAAGGCGAGCTCGACGATATCTCCGGCCTCGGCCAGACCGAAGCCGCGCACGGCCTGTGCAAGGGCATTCCGAAGAAGCTGAAGAAGCACATCACTGTGGAAGGCGCCGGTCACTACGGCATCTTCAGCGGCCGCCGCTGGCGCGATGTGGTTTACCCCGATGTCCGCGATTTCATCGCGAAGTTCGACAAGGGCAACAGCAACACCGGCGCGCACGGCAACCGCAAAGCTTGATGGCCCTGCGGGATCGCCGCTGAAGCGGCTCCCACAGTTCAATCAAAGAAGCGCCCAGCCGATCACGCCGACGACGACGAAAAACGGCAGCGACCACAGGTGGAACGTAGCCCACGCCTTGCGCTCACCCAGCAGCCGCAAGGCGATCAGGTTCGCCAACGAACCCAGCACGAAGCCGAAGCCACCCGCGTTCACGCCCCAGGCAATCGTGCGCCAGTCTTTTGAGTACTCCGCGAGCAGGATCGCCGCCGGCACATTGCTGACCACCTGCGAAGCCAGGGCACCCGTCGCGTAGAGATGCGATGGCTGGTCCAGCCCCAGGCCGCCGAGGAAGTGCTTCACGCCGTCGAGCCCGGCAAGCATGCGCAGGTCGATGAACATCAGCACGAAGGTCAGCAGCAGCCCCCAGTCGATGCTCGCGACGATACGACGGCGGAAGGCCAGGAAGACCACCATCACGCCGAGCAGTCCCCATGCCGCATGATGGAAATCGGCCAGGATCAGGAAGGGTAGGTAGAGCACCGCGGCAACGATCAACATCTGTCGGTCGACCTGCTGCTCGCTCTCCTCGTGCACCTGCAGCGCCACGCCCGGAAAGGCCAGCGCGGTCACCACGAGCAGGAGTGCCAGTGTGATCGCCACCAGCGGCAACATGGCCCAGACGAAGGCGCCGAATCCGTTGTTCCACTGCTGCCACAGGAACAGGTTCTGCGGATTGCCGATCGGTGTGAGCATCGAACCCGCGTTCACCGCGAGTGCTTCGAACACCACCAGGCGCGTCGCGGGCATGCGCGCGATGCGGCACATGCTCAGGGTGAGTGGCACCATCACGAACAGCGATACGTCGTTGGTGAGCAGCATCGACAACAGGGCCGTCGCGGCAACCAGGCCGAGCGCCGCGATGCGGCGTGTCGACGTCCGTTCGATCAACCAGTGTCCGGCCACATGGAGCGCGCCGCTGGATTCCACGGCCTTGGTCAACAAGAGCAGGCCCGCCAGCGCGGCGATGGTCGGCCAGTCCACGAGCGCCGGCCAGTCGGGAAGGCGCGAGGGCTTCGCGATCGCCAGGACGACGAGCACCGCCAGAAGTACGAGAAAGAAAACGTCGCGTCGCAGGGCGCGCAACGATTCGGGCAACCACGTCATGAATAGGATCCCGCCGGCCAGGACGGGATCATATCGGGTGGTCGCGTCGCCGGAGCGTGCATGCCCCGGCGCGATGCTTTAGCGGTCCCGCGGAACGTCGACCTTGCCGGTCACGCCACGCTGCGATACATCGCCGCTGCCCTTGGTGTTGACGGTCAGGTTGCCCTTGACGCCGTCGACGTCGATCTCGCCGGAGCCGACCGTTCCCACGCTGACATCACCGGTGACATCGCGAAGCTTCGCTTCACCCGAACCCACGGTGGCGATGCGGACACCCCCATTCACGCCGGTTGCCGCGAATGAGCCCGAGCCCACCGTGCTCACTTCGACCGCACCGGTGTTGTCGATCTTCACCTCACCGGAGCCCACCGTGGTGTTGAAGGCACCCTTGATGTCATGAGCCTCGAGTTCGCCAGAACCCACCGTGCTGTCGAGCGTCGCGAGACCGCGCGCCTTCGCTTCACCCGAGCCCACATTGATCGTCACCGCGATGGACGCCGGCACGGCCGCTTCGACCTTGAGGTCGCTGGCGCTGTGGCCGAAGCTCCAGGTGTGGTAGGTGTCGTTCGTCAATTCGACGACGACGGTGTCGCCCTCGCGCCTTTGCGTCACCGATAGCCTGTCTAGCGCGTCCTGGGTGGATGCGCAGGCCTTGCCCCTCACGGTGCCCTTGCCCGCGGGTGCGCTCCCTTCGACATGAAGCTCGTAGGCATTGACGACGAAGGTCACGCTGCGAACGCCGGACAGGTTGAGGTCGAGGTTACGGTCCGCGTGAAACTTGCAGTCGCTGCTGTCGGCCATGGCGGCGGCCGGCGCCAGGAGAAGGGCGGCGAGGATCAGGTGGCGCATGATTTTGCTCCTGTAGTGATTCGGTGTACCGGTGATGGATGCCGCCCAGGTGAAAAAGGTTGCAGCTTTCTCATTTCTTCACACGAAGCTGACCGGCCGGCAACGAACCGGTCAACCGGTGGCGAGGCGGCACGTTTTTCCCCGTGCAACACCTAACCGGGAGACAACCTATGCAACGCAAGACCCTGATCGCCAGTGCCGCGTCCCTCCTCCTCGCCGGCTCGACCGCCTTCGCGTTCGCGCAGGATGCCGCTCCGCAGTCCCCGTCGGCGCCAGCCGCACGCTCCGCCCAGGCGGGCGCCTCCGCTGGTCAGGGCCAGAAGTGGGGTCACGACGGCCAGTGGGGCCGTGACGGCCACCAGGGCCGTGGTGGTGACCATGGCCGCGGCGAATGGGCCGGGCACGGCCGGGGCAAGGAACAGGGCGGCGTCATCGGCGACCTGCACAGCCTCGAGCGCCTCTACGTGCTGACCGGCCGTAGCAAGGAACTGCCAGCGCTGTACAACGAAGTCCTCGCCAAGTCGCAGAACCCGCGCGTACGCGACTACGCCTACCGTCACCTTGCCCGCGTGCAGATGCAGCCGGCCAACGTGGACACCGCGATCTCCACGCTGCGCAAGAGCCTCGACGAGAACCTCGCCCTGGACCAGAAGCGTCACCAGGAGATGGAAGCGTTCAAGGCACGCATGCAGCAGCGCGCTGCGGCGGGTTCGGCTTCGAGCAGCAAGTAAGTCGTTAGACAGAAACGGGGCCCTTGGGCCCCGTTTCTTCGTGCGTTATCGCGAGCACCCATCGCCGCTGAAGCGGCTCCCACAGAAAGCCGCATAAATGTGGGAGCCGCATAAATGTGGGAGCCGCTTCAGCGGCGATGGCGCGCAGCGCCAATTCAAACACCCTCGCGCTTCACACGAACCCACAACGCTTCCTGCTCTTCCAATGGATACGACGCCAGCGAGCGTCCCTCGGATGCCGCAACCGCCTCCATCGCCCGGAACCGGCGCTCGAACTTCGCGTTCGCTCCACGCAACGCGCGCGTTACATCGACCTTCGCATGCCGTGCAAGGTTCGCCGCGACAAACAGCACGTCACCGATTTCGTCGGCAAGCCGCTCTTCGTCGGCACCGTTGTCGAACTCGTGGCGCACTTCTTCGATTTCTTCCGCCATCTTGTCGAGCACCGGACGATGATCGGGCCAGTCGAAACCGACGTTCGCCGCCCGTTTCTGCAGCTTCACCGCACGCTGCCATTCTGGCAGGCCGTGCGAAATACCAGCCAGCGCGCTGTTGTCTTCACCACCCTTCGCCGCCCGCTCTTCGGCCTTCAGCCGGTCCCAGTCGCGCGACTGTGCCGCCAGGTCTTCGTGCCTGACGTCCTCGAACACGTGCGGATGACGGCGGACCATCTTGTCGCAGATACCCGCGACCACGTCGCCAAACGCGAAATGCCCGGCTTCCTCGGCCATACGGGAATGAAACACCACCTGCAGCAGCAGGTCGCCCAGCTCGTCGCGCAGGTCGACCATGTCGTTACGATCGATCGCATCGGCGACTTCGTACGCCTCCTCGATGGTGTACGGCGCGATGGTCGCGAAGCTCTGCTTCACGTCCCAGGGGCAACCGTTTTCCGGATCGCGCAGGCGCGCCATGATGGCGATGAGTTCGTCCACCGGTCGCGTCATGCGGCATCCTCGGGATCGATGAGTCGCCCGGCCCAGTCGATGGACGTGTCGCCGCAGGCGATGAATTCTGGATTGATCAGCGAATCGCGCGTGTTGTAACGGAACGGGCGACCGGCGAGATCCAGTACGGCTCCGCCGGCTTCCTCGAGGACGCACTGCGCGGCCGCGGTATCCCACTCCGATGTCGCGCCCAGACGCAGGTAGATGTCCGCATCGCCGCGCGCGATGACGCAGAACTTCAGCGAGGAACCGAGCGCAAAGGTCTCGTGTTCGCCGAGGCGGTCGAGCAGTGTCGCAGCGCGCACGCCCGTATGCGAACGGCTACCGGTCACGCGCAGCAACCCGCCGGCCGGCCGGACGCGGATGGCGACCCGTTCGGCCGTAGGCGAACTCTGCCGCCAGGCCCCGCAATCGCGCGCGGCGGCGTAGAGATCGCCGGTGACCGGTGCCAGCACCACGCCGAGCACGGGACGATGGTCTTCGATCAGCGCGATGTTCACACTGAACTCGCCGTTGCGTTTGACAAACTCGCGCGTGCCATCGAGCGGGTCGACCAGCCAGTAGCGGCGCCAGGTGCGTCGCTCGGACCAGGGCGCGGCAAGCGCTTCTTCGGAGATCACCGGCACGCCGGGCGCGAGTTCATGCAGGCCTTCTTCGATCACGCGCTGCGCGGCGAGATCGGCGGCGGTGACCGGGGAATTGTCATCCTTGCAGATGACCTCGAAATCCTGCGAGTAAACGGTGAGGATCGCTTCGGCCGCACGCTGTGCGATAGCACAGACGGGGTCGAGCCAGCGGTCGCAGGGCGCCGCGGTCACGTAGGCTTGTAACGGCCGGCGAGGTACTCGCGGGCCATGAAGAGGGCGGCGATGGAGCGCCCTTCGGTGACATCGTCGCGGGCGATCAACTCGTGCAGGTTGTCCATCCGCCAGGGTACGACTTCCAGTTCCTCGGGTTCGTCGCCCTGCAGGCGTTCCGGGTAGAGATCCTCGGCCAGCACGACGTGACCCAGATGCGTCATGTACGACGGCGACAAGGAGAGTGTCCCGAGGATCTTCAGCTTGCGTGCGCCGAAACCGACCTCTTCCTTCAGCTCACGGTCGGCGCCCTGCTCGGCTGTTTCGTCGCGATCGAGGCGCCCCTTGGGCACGCCCAGTTCGTAGCGATCCACGCCGACGCCGTATTCGCGCACCAGCAACACGGTTTCCGGATCACGCATCGCGACAATCAGCACGGCACCGAACCCGCCACCCTTGAGGCGCTGGTACGTGCGGCGTTCGCCGTTGGAAAACTCCAGGTCCACGTCTTCCACGCGGCGGAAGGGGCTGTCGGGCGCGTCGCGCGTCGCCAGGATCTTCGGACGTTTGTTCATCGGTCGATTGTAGCCCCGGTCAGTCTCGCCAGCGCCGTGGCATGGATGGCCGGCGTTCCCGCCAGCACGCCGCGTGTTTCCAGACCGAGCGGCGCACCGTCGAGATCGGTGAACACACCACCGGCCTCGCGCACGATGACTGCCAGTGCCGCGATGTCGAGAATGTTCACATCGGACTCGACGACGAGGTCGAGTCCACCACGTGCGAGCAGATGGTAATGGCAGAAATCGCCGTATCCGCGAATGCGGTTGCTGTCGCGAATCATGCCACCCAGTACATTCCAGCGAGCATCCGCGGTCAGTGTCTTCACGTTACCGGTGGATATCGACGCATCGGCCATCGATGCCGTGGCAGCGACGCGGACCGGTTCGCCATCGAGCCATGCGCCACGCCCGCGCACGGCCCACATGCGCTCGCCGTAGACAGGCGCCGAGGAAACCCCGAGCACGAGTTCGCCGCGGTGCATCAGCGCGATCTGGGTCGAGAAGAACGGCGTGCGGCGGACGAAGCTTTTGGTCCCGTCGAGGGGATCGACCAGCCAGAGGTATTCGCGCGAGGTATCGTCCGCACCATATTCCTCGCCATAGATGCCTGCCTCGGGCAGCGCCTTGGCGAGGATGCCGCGGATGGCCATTTCCGCTTCGCGATCGGCAATGGTCACCGGTGTGTCGTCGCCCTTGACGATCACGTCAACGCCGGTGCGCCAGTAATGCAGGATGATGTCGGCGGCCGCGCCGGCAGCGTCGCGAGCGGCGGCGAGGGCCTTGTCGAGGGTGTCGGTCATGGCGTGATGATCGAGGGCGCGAGCCCCGCCTTGCGTTGAAGGTTGACGGCGCCGTCGCGGCCCAGCGGACCGAAACGCGCGATGAGGTGGGACAGCGCGGTGTCCTCGATGCGCGGCACCAGTTTGCCATCGAGTCGCCAGCCAAGTGGCGTCGCGGCAAGCGCGGCATGAACCACCAGTGAGCCCTGACCGTCGTCGGCGAGCGTCGCACGCAGGATGCCGCCCTGGCTGGCGGCCTTCAGCGCGATACCGCCGAGCGTGATGTGGCCTTCGGGTGTTTTGACGGCAGCGGCGCGCCAGAGCACGTCGGCGTCCAGTGCCACCGGCCAGTTGCCCTGTAGCTCCGCGCGCGGCACCTTGCCTTCGATGACCCCGACCGGAATCAGCTCCGGTGGGAGCGCCGGACCGCTCAGGGCTGCCGCATCCAGGCGGAAGTCGATGCCCGTCCAGATCGAGTGGTCCGCGTCGGGGCGCTCCAGGTGCCCCTGGAACCGACCCGCACGACCGTCGAGATTCAGGTCAAGATGGGTGCGCCCGAGGATGGCATCACGGCCCAGGTGCCAGGTCAGGGCGCCCAGCTCGCGTCCATCGACGGTCGTGACCTTGCCGGCCCGGCCGTTCCAGACGGTCCCCGAGACGTCGTCGAGCACGAAACCGTGCGCGCGCCGGGCGAGGAGGGACGCGGCCACGCCGGCGGGCATGAACCAGTAGAACAGACCGGCGGCGAACGCCAGCAGGACGACAACCAGGCCGATCCGACGGAACCACTTCAAACGATCACCTCACCTTTCGACTTGAGGACCGGACGGCAGGGGGCGATCATGGGCGGATGACCGACGCCCTTTTCGTTCCTCAGGCAGCCGACGCGCTCGTCGCGCGCGACCTGTCCGTCCTCTGGCACCCGTGCACCCAGATGCACGACCACGAAACCCTGCCCATGGTACCCGTGGTACGCGGCGAAGGGGCGTGGCTGGTCGGCGCGGACGGCAAACGTTACCTGGATGCCGTCAGCTCCTGGTGGACCAACCTGTTCGGCCATGCGGAGCCGCGCATCGCCGGCGCCCTGAAAGACCAACTGGACCGCCTCGAGCACGTCATCTTCGCCGGCTTCACCCATGAGCCGGCGGTGGAACTGGCCGAAGAGCTGGTCCGTATCACGCCGCAGGGACTCGATCGCGTCTTCCTGGCAGACAACGGCTCAGCCGCGATCGAAGTGGCGCTGAAGATGAGCTTCCACTACTGGCTCAACCAGGGTCATGGCGAGAAGACCCGCTTCATCGCCCTCACCGGCAGCTACCACGGCGAGACCCTTGGCGCACTCTCGGTCAGCGACGTGGCGCTCTACCGCAAGACCTACGCACCGCTCCTGCTGACCCCCGAGCTCGCACCCTCACCGGATACCTACGAAGGCGAACCCGGCGAGACCCCGAAGGAAATTGCGACGCGCCGCCTGGGCCAGATGCGCGCACTGCTCGAACGCCATGCACACGAAACCTGTGCGGTGATCGTCGAGCCCCTGGTCCAGTGTGCCGGTGGCATGCGCATGTACGACGCCTCGTACCTCACTGGCCTGCGCGCCCTCTGTGACGAATTCCGCGTGCACTTCATCGCCGACGAAATCGCCGTCGGCTTCGGTCGCACCGGCAGCCTTTTCGCCTGCGAACAGGCAGGCGTCTCGCCCGACTTCATGTGCCTGTCCAAGGGCCTGACGGGCGGCTTCCTGCCGCTATCGGCGGTCGTCACCACGCAGGACGTCTACCAGGCTTTCTATGCCGAGTACGCGGCGGGTAAAGCGTTCCTGCACTCGCACAGCTATACCGGCAACCCGCTGGCCTGCCGTGCCGCCACCGCCACGCTGAAGATTTTCCGGGACGACCCCGTGCTCGAGCGCAACCGCGCGCTTGCCGCCCACATGGCAAAGCGGATTGCGCCGCTCGTCGATCATCCGCATGTCGCCGACGTCCGCCAGACCGGCCTGATCGCCGCGATCGAACTGGTCGCCGACAAGGCGACGCGCGCGCCCTTCCCCGCCGCCGACCGGCGTGGTCTTCGCGTGTACCGCCACGGCCTGGAACAGGGCGCGCTGCTGCGGCCCCTCGGCAACATCGTGTACTTCATGCCGCCCTATGTCATTACCGAAGGCGAGATCGACTTCATGATCGACACCGCTATCGCGGGCATCGAAAAGGCCGTGGCCTAGATCCGCGACAAACCGATCGGAAGATCGCCGAGGCGGGCCATCTCCTCGTCGTCGAACAGATCGGGATGAGCAAGGAAATCCATGGCGAAGGCGTGGGCGTCCGCGCCCCAGAACAATTCGCTGCCGATGGCGAGCGTCGGTACGCCGAAAACGCGGGCCTGCATGGCCAGCTCGAAGTTGGCCTGCAGCGACGCCTTCACCTCGGGTGCCGACAGCGCGGCACGCAGGTCGGTGATACCCAGCGAGGCAGCCAGCGGTGCCAGCGCCTCCGGCGTATCCGCCGCGCGACCATGAGCCCAGATCCACTCGAAGATCGATCCCACGGCTTCGACGGTGCCACCCGCCGCAACGCACAGACGGAGGGCCGGCAACGGATTGAACGGATGGGTCGGCGGAAACTTCAGCGGTACGTTGGCCTGCCGCGCGCGCCACAAGGCGTAGCGATAGGTGAACTCGCGCTTGCCCTCGATCTCGGCCGGGCCACGTTGTTCCATCTGCTTCAACAGGGCACCGAACAGCATCGGCCGTAACGACACCTCATGCGTCTTGCTCAACTCACGCACCGCCGGCCACTGCAGCCAGCTGAACATGGATACGAAATCGAAGTACCAGGCGATGGGCATGCACGGGCTCCGTCGGAATGGACCGACGATAGCGATCCCCGTCGCTGGCTACAATGGACGTTCCGTGACACAAGGCTCATTCATGCGAACCATCCGCATCCACGTCGACATGCCGCTCGCCAGCGGCCGGGACGTCACCCTGCCTGCCCAGGCCGGCGAGCATGTCGCCCGCGTGCTGCGCATGGAGGTGGGGGCGCCCGTGGTGCTGTTCGCCGGTAATGACGGCATGGAGTTCGACGCGACCCTGGCATCGGTTGGCAAGCGCGAGGTGGTCGCTTCGGTGGGCGAAGGCCGCCTGGTCACCAATGAGTCGCCGCTGTCCCTCATCCTCGCCCAGGGCGTGGCACGCGGCGAGAAGATGGACCTGATTGTGCAGAAGGCGACCGAACTCGGCATCGCACGCATCGTCCCGCTCCTGACCGAGCGCTCCGAAGTGAAGCTGGATGCCGCCCGCAGCGAAAAGCGCCTGGCGCACTGGCGCGCCGTGGCGTCGAGCGCGTGCGAACAGTCGGGGCGTGCCCGTGTACCGGTCATCGACGCCGCACAGCCGCTGGCAGCGTGGCTCGCTTCGCTGGGCGAAGGTGGGCCCATGCGTCTGGCCCTCTTACCCGAAGGCTCGAAACGCCCCGGCGAACTCCGGCTCACCGACGCTGCCATCCTTGCCATCGGGCCGGAAGGTGGCTTCGGTGAGCGCGACCGTACGGCACTGGCCGCTGCGGGCTTCACGGGCCTCAAGCTGGGGCCGCGCATCCTGCGCACCGAAACGGCCGGCCTCGCCGCGATCGCGGCGCTGCAGGCCTTGTACGGCGATATTTGAAATGTAGGCGCCGACCTGTGACAGCCGATCTGCGGGAGCCGATCTACGGGAGCCGATCTATGGGAGCCAGTCTGTGGGAGCCGCTTCAGCGGCGAATCCGCGGCAGCGGGCCATGTCCCGGCAGCACCCATCGCCGCTGAAGCGGCTCCTTGTATCTTGGGCATGCCTCCCGCTGGGAGGTGCAGCAAGTGAGATCCCGGGGAGGCCGCCGGCTCCTGGAAGCAGAATTATCTGACT
>NZ_QAOX01000009.1 GCF_003050935.1 Luteibacter sp. OK325
ATGGTAGTGTGGCTCAAGCCATGCAAGAGTAGGTCACCGCCAGGGGCCTTATACCGGAACAACCCGTCTTCGAAAGAAGGCGGGTTTTTCTTTGCCTGCGATTCCTGTGGGAGCCGATTTATCGGCGATCCCGCGGTAGCGGGCCAGCTCATCGCCACCTGCCTTTCGCCGATGAATCGGCTCCTACATAGAGCCCGATCCACAGTTACGGCGGGGTTACCGCAACCTGGCTATCGCCGCTGAAGCGGCTCCCACAATCGGCTACATTAGGGTCCATGTACCTACAGACCTTCGGGCTGCGCGAGCTGCCATTTGGCGACGCACCGGATCCGCGCTTTGCCTGCCTGTTCGGACGCGAACGGGACATCCTCGCGCATGTCGAATACGAACTGACTTCCACTGCCTCCAGCGTCACCCTGGTGACGGGCGAGGCTGGCGTCGGCAAGAGTCTGCTTTGCATGCTGGTGGAGGCGGATGCGCCGAACCACGGCGTCCGCGCCGTGCGTCAGGGCGCCGGCGACTATGCACTGGAAACCGTGGCCTGGTTGCGCGCCATGTACGCCGGTTTCGGTTTGCCGCTGCCCTTGAGCGCCGAGGCCAATACGGAAGATCACCTGGTCGATGGACTCGCGGCTGGCCTGGGGCGCATCTCCCAGCACGGGAATCACCGGTACCTGCTGATCCTCGACGACGCCGACCAGCTCGCGGACGACGACCTGGCGATCGTCGAGCGTCTTCTCCTTGCTTGCGAGAACGTCGACGCCCCGTTTCACATCCTGCTTGCCGGACTGCCGGCATTACGGGAGCGCCTGTCAGGTCCGTCGGCCCCCTCGATCGCGGCGCATGTGCGCAGTCGATTGCCGATGCCTGTGCTGAGCGCGGAAGAGAGCGAGCGCTATGTCCGTCATCGTCTCCACGTGGCGGGTACGGCACGCATGCCCTTCAGCCGACTGGGCTTGCGCACGCTTCGCGACGATGGGAAGGGCAATCCACGTCGGCTCAACGCCCTGGCACATCGTGCCCTCGAGCGCGCGGCCGAACGGGGCGAGCAATCGATCGGTGAAAGGGCGCTGGGTTTCGTCGCCCGCGAGGTGTTGCCACAACATGCCAGGTACTGGCTGCGCCGTTACCGCAAGCCCCTTCTCGCCGTCGGTGCCATGCTGGCCATTCTGTTTGTTGGCGGCGCGGCAACCTGGTTCCTTTCCGGGCGCAGTCCATCGCGGCCGAAGAACCTGGTGACCGTCACCCCCGAACAAGCACTCGCCAAACTGAGCGAGGCCTTGCCCGCACCGGACATTGGAAAAGTCAGGGTGTGGGGCGAGTTGCTCGCGCGCTGGCAGGTCGGATCCAAAGACACTTCGGTCGCCAATGCGATCAACTGCGATGCGCTCATATTCCCTGGCTTCGCCTGCGTCAGCGGACGCGGCTCGCTGGACCAGCTGCGCCGTTTCGACCGCCCCATCGTGCTCGAGCTCGACGACGCCCACGCCAAACAGCAGGTGCTTCTGGTGGGCGCGGGCGACCAGGCGGTCCGTCTGTATCTTGGCGGTAAATACGTCGAACTAACCCGCGACGTCTTCGAACATGTGTGGAACGGGCGTTTCTACGCCGTGTTCCGTGTCGACGCCAGCATGCCGGGAAAACTTGCCCGCGGCGATGCCGGCGACGGCATGCGTTGGCTGCTTACTCGTCTCCCGCCGGACGCAGGTCCCGCCGCTGCGGTACCGACCGGTTTCGACCGGACGGTCGAGGCCCGGGTGCGCAGCCTCCAGCAGCGTTTCGGTATCGCGGCCGACGGCGTCGTCGGTCCGGAAACGATGTTCGCCCTGTCGTCGCTGGAAGCCGAAGGCCCGCATCTCGCTCGCGGCGTGCCTTGAGCATGTTCGTTCACGTCGATACGCGCCGGCGTTCGCGACTGTGCTGGGCAACGATCCTCATCGTCATCGTGTGCGTCGTCTGCTTCGTCGCGCTGGCTCTGAGTGGCTATGACGAACGCCAGGCAATCATGCGGCGATGGGGTACCGTCCCCGCACACCTGTTCAGCACCGGCTTGCCGCTTTGGCAACAGATCAGTGATCCTGCGCTGCTTCGGCTGTTCACCGCGATCTTCATTCACGGCGGCTGGCTGCACCTGCTAAGCAACCTGCTCTTCCTCGTCATTTTCAGCCTGCCGGCCGAACGAAGCCTGGGTTCTCCCCGCTTCCTGTTGCTCTTCCTGCTCGGCGGGGTGGTGGCAAACCTGATTGGTGCGATTTCGCTGACCGGGGCGGGTGTGCCGATCATCGGCTGTAGCGGCGCCGTCTCGGCCGTGGTGGGCGCTTATGTGACGCTGTTCCCGCGGGCAAAGCTTGGCCTCGTGCTTCCGCTGGGCCTCTTCCTTGAATTCGTACGCGTGCCGGCCTTCCTGCTCATCGGCATATGGGCACTGGTGCAGCTGCTTTTCAGCGTCGCGGGCGCAAGCTATGGCGCCGTCGTGTGGTGGACCCACATTGGCGGATTTGTTTTCGGCATCGTCTTCGCGTTCTTCTCGCGCGGGGCTATCGTGCGCCGTTTACGCGGCTGACATCGCGCGCGGTGCATGCAGATGTTCGCGGACGAAGTGGCGCAGCAGCATCGTTGCCACGGGCGTCGCCACGACCGAAGCGAGCATGGCGTCAGGCGCCTGGCCTTCCTCACGAAGCACGTCGTGCTTGCGCCGGATGTAGGCACGCATCACTTCGGCGGAAAACTCGGGGTGGAACTGCGTGCTGATCGCGTTCTTCCCGTAACGGACCAGATGGTGAGGATCGCGTTCCGATCGAGCCAGCGCGATGGCTCCCGGAGGGAGTTCCATCACACTCTGTTCGTGGGTGGCATGCGCGTGGAAGCGCTCCGGCAACGATGAGCCGAGCGTGTCGTCACCGGCGTATTCCCGCGCCGTCGCGAGGCTTACCGTACCCATTTCACGGCCACCCGGGAGGTAATCCACGCGACCACCGAGGGCGTGCGACATCAGCTGGTGCCCATAGCACACACCCAGAAGTGGCAGGTCGACATCCATTGCGTCCCGGATCCAACCCGCTGTGCGCTCACTCCACGGCAGGCGCTCGGTCACCATCGAAGCGGAACCGGTAATCACCGCGCCGGCGCATTCATCAGGATCGGGAAGGCGGTCACCTTGCTCGACATCGACAATACGCAGCCGTGGCGTGGGCAGGCGAAGGCCGAGACGGAACCAGCGGGGAAAGTCGCCGTGGCGTGCACTGATGACGTCCGGTGCGCGACCCGTGCGTACGATGAGAAGAGGCTTCATGAGGAAATCGTATCGTCGATATCGGTGGGCGGAAGTACGTTGAGCACTTCGCGCGCCGTTGTCACTCCCGCGGCGACTTGCGCCGCGGCCGAAATACGCAGGGGTTTCATGCCGTCGCGCAGTGCGGCGGCGCCCAGGCGCGACAGATCCAGCTCGGCGGAGATGAGCCCGCGTAACCGCGACGATACGGGCATCATTTCGTAGATGCCGGTACGGCCGAGAAAACCGGTCTTGCGACACTCCAGGCAACCTACCGCTTCAAACACCTGCTCTGGCACGGGAATGTCCCAACCGTGCGTCACTGCGCGCCATTCATCGATATTCTGGGTGGTTGCCCGCTTGCAGTGCGGGCATAGCGTACGCACCAGACGCTGGGCGACCACGCCGGTCAGCGTGGATTGAATCAGGTAGTGGGGCACGCCCAGGTCGAGCAAACGGGTAATGGCGCTCGGCGAGTCGTTGGTATGCAGCGTCGACAGCACCAGATGCCCCGTGAGCGATGCCTGCACTGCCATCTGCGCGGTTTCGAGGTCGCGAATCTCGCCGATCATGATGATGTCCGGATCCTGTCGTAACAGGGTGCGGACGCCTGCGGCGAAGTCCAGATCGATCGAGGTTTGCACCTGCATCTGGTTCAGTTCCGGCGAGACCATTTCGATCGGGTCTTCTACCGTGCACACGTTGAGTTCGGGCTTGGCCAGATGCTTGAGCGTCGAATAAAGCGTGGTGGTCTTGCCCGAGCCAGTCGGACCGGTAACCAGCACGATGCCATGCGGTCGCTCGACCATGCCGCGCCAGAGCAAGCCCTCCTCCTCGGAGAAACCCAGCTGCGCGAAATCCTTCATGACCAGGTCGGGATCGAAGATACGCATGACGATCTTCTCGCCGAACGCCGTGGGCATGCTCGAGATACGAAGCTCGACTTCGCGGCCGCCGGCGGAGCGCGTCTTGATGCGGCCATCCTGCGGCCGGCGTTTTTCGGCCACATCCATGCGGGCGAGGATCTTGATGCGAGAGGTGACCGCGGTCATCACCGGCGGCGGCAGTTCGAAGACTTTCTGCATCACGCCATCGATGCGGAAGCGCATCTGCCCGGCATCGCGACGCGGCTCGAGGTGGATGTCCGAGGCGCGCTGTTCGAACGCGTACTGCAGCAGCCAGTCGACAATGTGCACGACATGCCGGTCGTCCGCGCCGAGCTCACCGCCTTTACCCAGCTCAACCAGCTGCTCGAAGTTGATGATCTTCGAGGTGTCGCCGATGCCCTTGGCATCCTGGGCGAGCTGGATCGACCGCTGCACGCCGTAGAATTCCTGCAGGTAACGGTTGATGTCGATCGGGCTGGAGACGACGCGGTGAACGTCGCGGCGAATCATATGGGCGAGGTCGGTGGCCCAGCCGGTATCGAACGGCTCCGCCGTGGCGAACACCACTTCACTGGACGAAGCCGACACTGGCAGGATGCGATGCCGTTGCGCGTACGCGCTGCTGACCACCTGGGTGACCTGGGCCACGTTGACTTTCATGGGGTCGATCTTGAGGTAAGGCAGGTCGGCCTTGCCGGCAAGCCACTCCATGAGACCTTCCAGGCTCAGCGGGCGGCCCGCGTCACGGCGGTTCTCCGCTTTCGCATTGGCGATGACCACGAGGGGGTGCAGCTCAATGGCGGTTTTGCCGCTCCTCGAGCCCATGCGAACGCGCTTGGCGTCTTCCCCGGTCAGGTGTCCGTCGACCACGAGGGAGGCCAGCACCTCGTCGAGTTCCAGGCGGCCACGGCGTCCGAGCAGTGCGCCGTGTTGCGGATTGGCTACCATCACTTGCGACCCTGTGTGAATCCCACGCCGCTATACTAGCCCGCTTTATCAAGGACTCGGGAACCATGTCCGCGCCCACTTTCCAAGACGTGATCCAGACCCTGAACCGCTATTGGGCGGAGCAGGGCTGCGTGCTGGTCCAGCCTCTCGATACCGAGGTGGGTGCGGGTACGTTCCACCCGGCTACCTTTCTTCGTGCGCTCGGACCCGAGCCCTGGGCTGCCGCCTACGTGCAGCCCTGCCGTCGCCCGACGGATGGCCGCTATGGCGACAATCCCAATCGTCTGCAGCACTACTACCAGTACCAGGTGGTGCTCAAGCCGAACCCGGACGACATCCTCGAGCGCTACATCGGTTCGCTGAAGGCGCTGGGCATCGATCCGCTGGTCCACGACCTGCGCTTCGTCGAAGACAACTGGGAATCGCCGACCCTGGGCGCCTGGGGGCTGGGTTGGGAAGTCTGGCTGAACGGGATGGAGGTGACACAGTTCACTTACTTCCAGCAGGCCGGCGGGCTCGAATGCCGTCCCGTCACCGGCGAGATCACCTACGGTCTCGAGCGCCTGGTGATGTATCTGCAGAACGTCGACAGCATCTACGACATCGTCTGGACGCACGCCCCACATGGCGTGGTCACCTATGGCGATGTGTTCCACCAGAACGAGGTGGAGCAGAGCACTTACAACTTCGAATACGCCAATGTGCCCGAACTGTTCCACTGGTTCGACGTGTGCGAGGGCGAAGCGGCCAAGCTGATCGCCGCGGGCCTGCCATTGCCGGGCTACGAGCAGGTCTGCAAGGCCAGCCATGCGTTCAACTTGCTGGACGCGCGCCGCGCCATCAGCGTGACCGAGCGCCAGCGCTACATCCTGCGCGTGCGCACTCTGGCGCGTGCCGTGGCCGAAGCCTACGTCGCACAGCGCGAGAAGCTCGGTTTTCCCGGCCTGAAGAAAGACAAGGAGGCCGTCCATGGCCGATAAGCGCTTGCCGCTCGTCATCGAGCTAGGCACCGAAGAGCTGCCGCCGAAGGCACTGGACGATCTCGCTGCGGCGTTCGCGCGCGGCGTCATCGAAGGCCTGGAGAAGCGCGGCGTGGCCGCCGACTACGGTTCCGCCAAGGCCTACGCGTCACCGCGCCGTCTCGCCGTGCATATCGCCGGCGTGGCCATGGCCCAGCCCGAGCAGACCATCGAACGCCGCGGCCCGGCCGTGTCCGCCAGCCTCGGCGCCGATGGCGAGCCGGGCAAGGCCCTGGTCGGCTTCGCGCAGTCCTGCGGCGTCGAGGTGTCGGCGCTGGAAAAACTCGAGACCGACAAGGGCGCCTGGTTCGTCTTCCGGGCCGTGAAGCCCGGGCAGCCGACCGCCGCGCTGTTGCCCGAGATCGTCACGGAGGCGTTGAAGTCCCTGCCGATCCCGAAGGCCATGCGTTGGGGCAATCGCGAAGACAGCTTCGTACGCCCGGTCCACACCCTATTGATGCTGCACGGCGCCGATATCGTCGATGGGCAGATCCTCGGCCTGACGAGCGGCCGGCTGAGCCATGGCCACCGTTTCCATCATCCCAAGCCGATCCACGTCGCAGACGCGGACAGCTGGCTGGATGCACTGCGCCACGCCCATGTCCTGGCCGACCCCGCCGAGCGTCGCCAGCGCGTGCGCGACGAAGTCGCCCGCGTGGCCACCGGCGGTGTGCCGCGTCTGTCGGACAGCCTGCTCGGTGAGATCGCCAACCTCACGGAATGGCCGGTTGCCATCGCCTGCACCTTCGAACGCGCCTTCCTCGACGTGCCGCCGGAGGCCCTGGTCACCACGATGGAGACCAACCAGAAGTTCGTGCCGGTTTTCGACGCAGACGGCTGGCTTACCGAGCATTTCATCGGTGTGGCCAACATAGAGAGCAAGGATCCGGCGGAAATCCGCAAGGGTTATGAGCGGGTCATCCGTCCCCGCTTCGCCGACGCCAAGTTCTTCTGGGACGAAGACCTCAAGTCACCGTTGGCCGACTACCAGGAAGGCCTGAAGAACGTCACTTACCAGCAATCGCTGGGCAGCCTCTGGGACAAGACCGTTCGTGTGGCCGAACTGGCCCGCGTGATAGCCAACCGCGTCGATGTGGATGCCGGACAGGCCACGCACGCCGCGGCTCTGTCCAAGTGCGACCTGCTCACCCGCATGGTCGGTGAATTTCCCGAGCTGCAGGGCGTGATGGGTCGCTACTACGCCTCGCGGCAGGGCATCGACGCGAACGTGGCCGACGCGCTGGACAGCTTCTACCAGCCGCGCTTCGGTGGCGACGCCATTGCCGCGGGCAAGGTGGGACAGGTGCTCGCCGTGGCCGAACGTCTCGACACGCTGGCAGGCATCTTCGCCGTGGGCATGAAGCCCAGCGGCAACAAGGATCCTTTTGCCCTGCGCCGCGCCGCGCTGGGCCTGGCCCGCACCCTGATTGAAGGCGGGCTGGACATCGAGCTGCGCGCCGCGCTGACCGAGGCCCTGGAAATGATTCCGGAAACGGCCCTGCTGGCAGGCGTGAAGCCGGGCAAGGACGGCAAGGTTCCGGTGGTCGACCTCGGCGCGCGCCGTCGCGAACTGGGCGACGAGGTTCAGGGCTTCGTGCTCGAGCGCCTTCGCGGCTATTACGCCGACCAGGGTTTTTCGACGGACCAGTTCGAAGCCGTGCTTGCCGTTGCTCCGGCGACCCTTCCCGATTTCGATCGACGCCTTCGTGCCGTGGGTGAGTTCGCGCGCCGCGACGAGGCCGCGAGCCTGGCCGCGGCGAACAAGCGCGTGGCCAACATCCTGCGCAAGCAGGCCGAAGAGGCTGATGCCGCGCCCATTCCGGCGACGGTCGATACCGCGCACTTCGAGTTCGACGCCGAGCGTGAACTACACGACGCGCTGGCTGCTGCTCGCACGGAATCGCAGGGGCTGCTTGCGGCCGGTGACTACACCGGCACGCTTGCTCGCCTGGCGGCGCTTCAGGCGCCGGTGGACCGGTTCTTCGACGACGTGCTCGTCAACGCCGAGAATCCGGCGGTGCGCGCCAATCGCCTCGCGCTGCTCGCACAGCTGAAAGCGACCTTCGGCGCCATCGCCGATATTTCCCGCCTCTGATCGGACAAATCAGGCGGCGGCCTTATCGTCCTGGACGCGCGCCATCAGGGTGCGGCGGAACGCGATCATGCGATCGGCGTAGTCGCCCTCGTTCGAGCGCGCGAGGATCGAATACATCTCGGCGACCAGGTCGGCGTGGCGCACCGGGGAGAAGCGGCTTCCGGTCATCTCGATGTCCGACTGCAGGAGCTTCATAGCCGCCGCCAGGCGCGATGCGTCGAGGACGGTCGCCGACGGGGCGTGGGCCTCGTGGCTGCCTTCGCGTCCGCGGATCGACTCCGTCGTCTCGGTGCGGGCCGCCGGGTCGTCGCCCGAGCCGTCCAGCATCATCGGGCCTTCGCCTGCGGCCAGCCACACCAGCGACAGGCCCAGCGTCTTGGCCATCGTCACGCAGCGACCGCGCGACGGGTCTGTATTGCCGTCGCGCCAACTGCGCACGACACCTTCCGAGAACCCGCAGCGGCGGGCGATCTCACTGACGCTACCCGAGATCTTGATGACCGCGCGAACGCGGCTGGCGAATGAAGAGGCCGGCACGCTGGCATCTCCACGGCTGTTATCCAGGCCACCCATGGCGGCGTCTGCCAGGATCGATCCCCTCGAATTGTCATTCATGCGCATGGAACCTCGTTGTTTTCTACAGGCCGCCCCCCGGCGATTTCGCGAACAAACGCGCGAACCTCGCAATCGGTGTACAGCGATTGCCCTTCGAAAGCCTTTCGGCTGAGAAGTTTCGTAAGTTCAAGGGAGCCTACGTCGCTTCATGAATGCCCCGCAAGCCGCGCCACCCCTTGTGTGGACGATCCACGGCCTCTCGTAATGCGGCAATTTTGATAGGAATCTTTCCTAGGCCGAAGTCCTAGTGAAAACCGCCGTGAACGAACGAGCCCGTGTAACTCGCTGGCAGATCGCAAGATTTTTCTATGTGGCGGTGCTGTCGCGTAAGTTATTGCTATGACATGTATACGGAATGTAAAAAAATTGCATTGATTACTCGTGAAACCTTACGTATATGTGTCTCATCGCCTTTACAGGTGATGTTACGGGGACGTGATAGCTGGTTGAATCACGTTGTTTACTGGGGGAATTTTACTGTCGATTCAAACGAGAGCCTGGCGCATGCCGGGCCGGGATCGGCTTGTCGCTAATCGCATATTTTTGCGATTGCGGATTTTAACGGGGAGAGGCATTCAATGAATTCGCGTCAATACCGCGCAGCGTCACTGGGACGTCGCACCGCGCTTGCCCTGGCCATCGGCCTGGGTTCCGTGTCGGGTGCTGTTTTCGCCCAGTCGACTACCGGCTCCATCTTCGGCCAGGCTCCTGAAGGCGCCGGCCAGACGATCACCGTCACCAGTGACACCGGCGTCAGCCGCACGGTCAACGTGGATTCGGCGGGTCGTTACACGGTCGGCTCGCTGCCGCTGGGTAACTACAAAGTCACCCTGAACCGCGACGGTGCCGCCGTCGACTCGCGTTCGAACGTCACCCTGCGTGTCGGCTCTGGTACGGAAGTCGCCTTCGCTGGCGCTACTGCTGCCTCGCAGTCGACCAGCCTCGAAGGCGTCACCGTTTCGGCCAACGCCCTGCCGTCGATCGACGTCAGCGCGGTCGACTCGCGTACCGTCATCACCTCCGAGCAGCTAGCCAAGCTGCCGCTGGCGCGCACCGCGGAAGCGATCGCCCTGCTGGCACCGGGCGCCGTTGGCGGTAGCTCATTCTTCACCGGTCCGACCGGTAACGCCCTGGTCTCCATCGCCGGTTCGGCCGTCACCGAGAACGCGTACTACATCAACGGCTTCAACACCACGGATCCGCTCAGCGGCTTCGGCGGCATCACGCTGCCTTACGGTGCGATCGACCAGCAGGAAATCCTCGCCGGCGGTTACGGCGCGGCCTATGGTCGTTCGGCTGGCGGCGTGATCAGCCAGGTCGGTAAACGCGGCACGAACGAGTGGCATTTCGGTGCCCAGGTCCTCTGGGAGCCGAAGGGCACCAAGGCCGACCAGTTCAACTATTACCGTCAGGTCGGCGCGCAGGCCGGTCAGCTCTATGACGAGAACCGCGGTGACAAGAACTGGCGCACCACGTACGCCGCCTATGCCGGTGGCCCGCTGATCAAGGACACCCTGTACGTCTTCGTCGCCGCCGAGCAGGAGCGTCGCGAAGGTGAGGTGACCGGCAGTGTCGCCGCGCCGTTCGTCTACCACCGGACCTACAAGAACCCGAAGCTGTACGGCAAGATCGACTGGAACATTACCGACAGCAACATTCTTGAAATCACCGGTGCGTCGAACAAGCAGGAATACAACGCGCCGTTCTACAAGTACTCGTACGCGACCAAGACCCAGGGCGACTATGTCGGTCAGGACGTCGCGGGCAATCCGTTGAACAAGTCCGGCGCCGACCTGTACACGGCCAAGTTCACCAGCTACATCACCGACGACATCACGCTGACTGCTCTTTACGGCAAGATGAAGGGCACGTACTACACCGCACCGGGTGGCGACGTGTCGCAGCCTGCGATTCTGACCCCGCAGTTCCAGAATCCGGCGTTCACGCCGGGCGGCCTGATCACCAACGGCAACCCGAGCGCCCAGGTCAACGACCCGGACCACAAGTCGACCAATACGAACCTTCGCATCGACCTGAGCTGGCACATCGGCGATCACACCGTCATCGCCGGTATGGACAACCAGAATGTTCGTGACAACCACGATGGCGTGACCACGTCCGGTCCCGGGTATGCCTGGGAATACAACAAGGGTGCTGCGAACACGCCGATCATCGGCACACTGCCGACCGATTCCGCGTACGTCGCTGCGCCGGGCGGACAGGGCTACTACGTCGCTCGCTACGTCTATGGCACGCAGGCCTCGGTCCGTACCAAGCAGCGCGCGCAGTACATCGAAGACAGCTGGCAGGTGAATGATCGCTGGATGGTGAAGGCCGGTATTCGTAACGACCAGTTCACCAACTACAACCAGGGCGGCGAAGCGTACCTCCGTCTGACCAAGCCCCAGTGGGCCCCGCGCCTGGGCGTCAGCTGGGACGTCAACGGCGACTCCAGCCTGAAGATCTACGCCAACGCGGGTCGTTACTACCTCGCGCTGCCGTCGACCGTCGCGCTGCGCTCGGCCGGTTCTTCGCTCTACACCCGCGAGTACTTCACCTACACAGGCATCGACGCTAACGGCATCCCGCAGGGCCTGGCCCCGATCGCCAGCAGCACCGGTGGCCCGATTTCGACCAATCGTGAGTACGGCATTCCGCGCGACCCGAAGACGGCGGCCTCGAAGGACATCAAGTCGGAATACCAGGATGAGTTCATCCTCGGCTTCGACGCCCAGGCATGGGCTGGCTGGACCTATGGTGCCAAGGCCACGGTCCGCAAGCTGCGTAACTCGATCGACGACGTCGGCGACGGCGATGCCATCGTCAACGCGGCCATTGCGTCGGGTATCGATCCGGACACCATTGGTGCCATCCAGGGCAGCTACCTGTTCAACCCGGGTCGCGCCAACACGTTCGTCATCCCGAACACCAATGGCGGCTACTACGACGTCAAGGTGACCAACGACGACTTCGGCTTCCCGAAGTCCAAGCGTAACTACTACGGTCTGGAGCTGTATCTCGACCACGCCTGGGACGGCAAGTACCAGGTGAAGTTCGACTACCTGTATTCGAAGAGCTACGGCAACTCGGAAGGCCAGGTGCGTTCGGACATCGGTCAGGTCGACGTCTCGGCGACGGTCGACTGGGATTACTCCTATGTCATGCAGTACGCCGGCGGCGAGCTCGCCAACAGCCGCAAGCACCAGTTCAAGGTGTATGGCTCGTACCAGATCGCTCCGGAATGGCTGGCCTCGGCCAACGTCCTGGTCGCGTCGGGTTCCCCGATCAGCTGCCTCGGTGGCTACGGCACCGCGCAGAATGCTCCGGGACTCGGCTACGCCTCGGTCTACCACTGGTGCGGTGGCGTGCCGTCGCGTCCTGGCGATGCCGGTCACACCCCGTGGCTGTACACCCTCACCGGCAGCATCGAGTACCGTCCGGATTGGGCCGACAAGAAGCTTGCCTTCAATGTCACGGTCTTCAATATCCTCGACCAGCGTAAGGAAACGCAGCTGTATACGCGTTACGGCACGTCGGCTGCGGTGAACCCGCGCTATGACGTCCCCTACTACCAGACGACGCCGCGTTACGCCCGTTTCGGTATTTCCTACGACTTCTGATGACGGCGCCGCCAGGGCCATCCACCCTGGCGGCATCAGCCTCAACAGAACAAATCGCAAAATCAGAACAAGGCATCCACGGACCGGAACGCCAAGCGTCTCCCCAGATGCCACCGGGTCTCCCCGGTGGCCTTTTTGTGCCCGATGCCTGATGGATCAGGTATGCCATGACATCTTGTTGCTTAGCCCGGAGCCTCTTCCGTGGGCTCTTCTTGCTAAGAATCTTTCCTAGGCCACATTCCGGGGTTTCGCCGAGACGCACGCAACATTTACGTAACCCATTGGCGGCAGACAAGTTATTTTTGGCCGTTAATAGTGCCGCGTAATATGTTGTTGCGACATGTAAGTCGAATGTAAAAATTTCGCATTGATTACCCGTGAAACCTTACGTATATGTGTCTCATCGCCTTTACGGGCGGTGTTTCGGGGAGCGTGATCGCTGGTTGGATCTCGTTGTTTCAAGGTGACTTTTACTGCCGATTCAAAAGAAAGCCTGGCGTACGCCGGGCCGGGGTCGGCTTGTCGCTAATCGCATATTTTTGCGATAGCGGATTTTAACGGGGAGAGGCATTCAATGAATTCGCGTCAATACCGCGCAGCGTCACTGGGACGTCGCACCGCGCTTGCCCTGGCCATCGGCCTGGGTTCCGTGTCGGGTGCTGTTTTCGCCCAGGCGACTACCGGCTCCATCTTCGGCCAGGCTCCAGAAGGCGCCGGCCAGACCGTCACCGTCACCAGCGACACCGGCGTCAGCCGTACGGTCAATGTTGATTCGGCGGGTCGTTACACGGTCGGCTCACTGCCGCTGGGTAACTACAAAGTCACCCTGAACCGCGACGGTGCCGCCGTCGACTCGCGTTCGAACGTCACCCTGCGTGTCGGCTCCGGTACGGAAGTCGCCTTCGCCGGCGCTACTGCCGCTGCCACTCAGTCGACCAGCCTCGAAGGCGTCACCGTTTCGGCCAACGCCCTGCCGTCGATCGACGTCAGCGCGGTCGACTCGCGCACCGTCATTACCGCAGAGCAGCTGGCCAAGCTGCCGCTGGCGCGCACCGCGGAAGCGATCGCCCTGCTGGCACCGGGCGCCGTTGCCGGTAGCTCGTTCTTCACCGGTCCGACCGGTAACGCCCTGGTCTCCATCGCTGGCTCGGCCGTCACCGAGAACGCGTACTACATCAACGGTTTCAACACCACGGATCCGCTCAGCGGCTTCGGCGGCATCACCCTGCCTTACGGCGCGATCGACCAGCAGGAAATCCTCGCCGGCGGTTACGGCGCGGCCTACGGTCGTTCCTCGGGTGGTGTCATCAGCCAGGTCGGTAAGCGTGGTACGAACGAATGGCATTTCGGTGCCCAGGTCCTCTGGGAGCCGAAGGGCACCAAGGCTGACCCGTCCAACTACTACAGCACGGTCGGTTCGAACGCTGGCAACATCTATGACCGTAACGACCGGGACAAGTCCTGGCGCACCACGTACTCCGCGTACGCCGGCGGCCCGCTGATCAAGGACACCCTGTACATCTTCCTCGCCGCCGAGCAGGAGCGTCGCGAGGGTGAAGTGACCGGCAGCATCGCTGCGCCGTTCACCTATCAGCAGACCTACAAGAACCCGAAGCTGTACGGCAAGATCGACTGGAACATCACCGACAGCAACATTCTTGAAATCACCGGTGCGTCGAACAAGCAGGAATACAACGCACCGATCTACGACTACGACTACGACACCGGCTACAAGGGTGCTTACGTCGGTCAGGACGTCGCAGGCGTGCCGCTGAACAAGTCCGGCGCCGACCTGTACACGGCCAAGTTCACCAGCTACATCACCGACGACATCACGCTGACCGCGTTGTACGGCAAGATGAAGGGTAAGTACTTCACCGCTCCGGGCGGCGACAACACGGTGCCCTCGATCCTGGGCGCTACCGATGAGAACCCGGCCTACACGCCGAACGGCTTCATCACCAATGGCAACCCGGCTGCGCAGGTCAACAACCCGGACCACAAGTCGACCAACACGAACCTGCGTATCGACCTGAGCTGGCACATCGGCGACCACACCATCGTCGCCGGTATGGATAACCAGACGGTTCGTGACACGGACGACGGCGTCAGCACCTCGGGTCCGGGCTATGCCTGGGAATACGCCCAGGGTGACGCCGCCACGCCGATCATCGGTACGCTTCCGACTGACGCGTCGTACGTCGCACCGCCGCCGGGCGATGGCTACTACGTTGCGCAGTACAAGTACAACACCGCCGCCTCGGTCCGGACGACGCAGCGTGCCCAGTACATCGAAGATACGTGGCAGGTGAACGACCGCTGGCTGGTGAAGGTCGGTCTTCGTAACGACCAGTTCACCAACTACAACCAGGACGGCGACCCGTACCTGCGCCTGAAGAAGCCGCAGTGGGCTCCGCGCCTGGGCGTCAGCTGGGACGTCAACGGCGACTCCAGCCTGAAGATCTACGCCAACGCGGGTCGCTACTACCTCGCGCTGCCGGCAACGGTCGCGTTGCGTTCGGCAGGTGCCTCGCTCTACACCCGCGAGTACTTCACCTACACGGGCATCGACGGCCAGGGTATTCCGCAGGGCCTGGCCCCGATCTTCAGCAGCACCGGTGGCCCGATCTCGGCTAACAGCGAGTACGGCATTCCGCGCGACCCGAAGACGGCCGCCGGCACCGACATCAAGTCGCAGTACCAGGATGAATTCATCCTCGGCTTCGACGCCCAGGCATGGGCTGGCTGGACCTATGGTGCCAAGGCCACGGTCCGCAAGCTGCGCAACTCGATCGACGACGTCGGTGACGGCCAGGCGATCGAAGACAAGATGGTTGCCACGGGTATCGATCCGGACACGATCGGCGCTATCCAGGGTAGCTACCTGTTCAACCCGGGTCGCGCCAACACGTTCCTGATTCCGAACACGAATGGCGGTTATTACAGCGTCGAGATGACCAACGACGACTTCCACATGCCGCATTCGAAGCGTAATTACTACGGCCTCGACCTGTACCTCGACCACGCCTGGGACGGCAAGTACCAGGTCAAGTTCGACTACCTGTATTCGAAGAGCTACGGCAACTCGGAAGGCCAGGTGCGTTCGGACATCCGTCAGGACACGGTCTCGGCCACGGTCGACTGGGATTACTGGCAGGTCATGCAGTACGCCGGTGGCGAACTGGCTAACAGCCGCAAGCATCAGCTGAAGATCTACGGCTCGTACCAGCTGGCTCCGGAATGGATGGTCTCGGCCAACATACTGATCGCCTCGGGTACGCCGAAAAGCTGCCTCGGTTACTTCGGTCCGGACCAGACGAACCCGAGCCTCGGCTACGGCTCGTACTACCACTGGTGCGCAGGCGAGGTCTCACGTCCGGGTGACGCAGGCCACAACCCGTGGACCTACATCGTCACGGGCTCGGTGGAATATCGTCCGGAGTGGGCCGACAAGAAGCTGGCTTTCAACGTGACCGTGTTCAACCTGCTCAACCAGCGCGAGCGTACGCAGACTTACCCGCTGCTGGGTAGCACTCTCGCCGCGGCCGGTCCGAATACACGCTACGGCGTGCCGCTCTACCAGACCACGCCGCGTTATGCGCGCTTTGGTATCAGCTACGACTTCTGATGCAGGTGCCGCCGGGGCGATCCACCCCGGCGGCGTTAACCTGCACAGAACAAAGCGAACAATCAGAACAAAGCATCCACGGATGGAACGCAAGCACCTCCCCAGATGCCACCGGGTCTCCCGGTGGCCTTTTTGGGTCAGGTGCTTGATGAACAAGGAAATCAACGGCTGACGGCGTTCTCCCAACCGTCATGTAGGTAGAAAGCCGTTGTAAATATTTTGTTGACACGACAAGCCCCCTAAGCCTATGTTCGGCATCGACGAATCTGGGCGGGGCATTCACAAACTGTGATGCTGCTCCCGTTCAGTAAGAGTCGTAGGACTTGTCGGGAGCAGTTTTATGGGGGCGCTTGTCACTCTGGGAGGAGTGGCGGTGATTCCATCCCCAGAAGCGAGCACCGACGAGGCCAATCTTTTTCCGGCCTGGCGTCGGTTTTGCTCGTTTTCAGGCCCGGTTGGGCCGATCTGGGGAGATTTGCACATGAGTTCTCGCATCATCCGGCAGGGTTCATTCCTGCGTCATTCCGCGTTGGCGATTGCCCTCGCGGCCGGTCTGGGCGGCACGGGCGTTGTCCTTGCTCAGGCCACCAGCGGTAACATCTTCGGTACCGCTCAGCCGGGCGATACCGTTCAGATCACCGGCAACACCGGTTTCAACCGCGAGATCCCGGTTGACGCGTCGGGTCGTTTCCAGATCAGCAACGTGCCCGTCGGCACATACAACGTCGACCTCAAGCGTAACGGTGCCGTCGTCGATTCCCGCAAGAACGTCAGCCTGACGGTCGGCAAGGGTTCGGACGTCTCGTTCGCCGCTGCCGCAACCGCGGCGTCGGCCCAGTCGCTCGACTCGGTCACGGTCACCGCCAACAGCCTGCCGCCGGTCGACGTCTCGACGGTCGACTCGCGCACGGTCATCACTTCCGAGCAGCTCGCTAAGCTCCCCCTCGCCCGCACCGCCGAATCCATCGCGCTGCTGGCTCCGGGTGCTATCGGTGGTAGCGGCTACTTCAAGGGTCCGACCGGCAACAGCCTGGTCTCGATCGGTGGCGGTTCGGTTACCGAGAACGCGTACTACATTAACGGTTTCAACACCACGGATCCGCTCAGCGGCTTCGGCGGCATCACCCTGCCTTACGGCGCGATCGACCAGCAGGAAATCCTCGCTGGTGGTTACGGTGCGGCCTATGGTCGTTCGGCCGGTGGCGTAATCAGCCAGGTCGGTAAGCGCGGCACGAACGAGTGGCACTTCGGTGCGCAGATCCTCTGGCAGCCGGGCGGCGCTGCCTCGGCACCGGGTAACGACCACTACAAGGTCGACAGCTCGAACCACTCCGTTGGCGAACTTTACAACTACAACCAGCGCGACAAGCAGACGGTCACCACCGAGTCGGCCTATGTCGGCGGCCCGCTGATCAAGGACAAGCTGTACATCTTCCTCGCCGCCGAGCAGGAGCGTACCGAAGGCACGGTCGTCAAGTCGCAGGATGCGCCGACCTACCAGTCGACCAGCTATCGCAACCCGAAGTACTACGCGAAGCTCGACTGGAACATCAGCGACAGCAACATCCTTGAAGTCACCGGTGCGTCGAACAAGCAGAGCTACGACGCTTCGCAGTACGCCTTCGATTACGACACCCGCCAGCGCGGTGCGTACATCGGCAAGGATACGTCGGGCAAGCCGTTGAACAAGACGGGTGCCGATCTGTACTCGGCCAAGTTCACCAGCTACATCACCGACGACCTGACCCTGACTGCCCTCTACGGCAAGATGAAGGGCACGTATTACAGCGACACGCCGTCGTCGACCAACCCGCACATCATCAGCCCGGGCAATCAGAACCCGGATCTGAACGGCGGTGGTCCGATCACCAACGACAACCCCTCGACGGCCGCGTACACGCCGGAGCACAAGTCGACCAACACCAACCTGCGCGTCGACCTGAGCTACCACATCGGCGATCACACGATCACCGCCGGTATCGACAACCAGAATATCCGCGACAAGGACGACGGTCAGTTCACGACCGGTCCGGGTTATGCGTGGGAATACGGTCAGGTCACCGCCGGTGCACCGATCCAGGGTGAGCCGGGCTCGAGCGACTTCGTCGGTCTGCCGGGTCCCGGTGGTTACTACGTCGACCAGTACAAGTACAACACCACGGCGTCGGTGCGTACGACCCAGCGCGCCCAGTACATCGAAGATTCCTGGCAGGTCAATGACCGCTGGCTGGTGAAGGTCGGTGTGCGTAACGACCAGTTCACCAACTACGACACCACCGGCTCGGCTTACCTGCGTCTGCGTAGCCCGCAGTGGGCCCCGCGCCTCGGTGCCACCTGGGACGTCAACGGCGACTCCAGCCTGAAGATCTACGCCAACGCGGGTCGTTACTACCTTGCGCTGCCGGCGTCGGTCGCGCTGCGTTCGGCGGGTAAGTCGCTCTACACCCGTGAGTACTTCACCTATACGGGCATCGACGGCAACGGCATCCCGCAGGGCCTGACCCCGATCGACACCGCCACGGGCGGTCCGATCTCGGCCAACGCCGAGTATGGCCTTCAGCGTGATCCGAACACCGCGGCTTCGCGCAACCTGAAGTCGGAATACCAGGACGAGTTCATCCTCGGCTTCGACAAGACCCTGGGCGACAAGTGGGTTTACGGCGCGAAGGCCACGCTGCGCAAGCTGCGTAACGCCATCGATGACACCGGGGATGCCACCACCATCCGCAACACGTTGATTGCGCAGGGTGTGGATCCGGCAACGATCGGTCCGATCCAGGGCAGCTACCTGTTCAATCCGGGTCGCGCGTCGGAGTTCCTGGTGCCGAACACCAACGGCGGCTACTACCAGGCCAACGTGTCGAATGCCGACTTCGGGTTCCCGCACCTGAAGCGTAACTACTACGGTCTCGAGATGTACCTCGAGCATCCGTTCGATGGAAAGTGGTACGGCAAGGTCGACTACGTCTACTCGAAGAGCTACGGCAACTCGGAAGGCCAGGTTCGTTCGGACACCGGCCAGGCCGACGTCTCGGCGACGGTCGACTGGGACTTCCCGCAGCTGATGCAGTACTCGGGTGGCGAACTGGCTAACAGCCGCCGGCATGTGCTGAAGGCCTACGGTTCCTACCAGTTGACCGATGAAGTGATGCTCTCCGGTAACCTGTCGGTTTCGTCGGGCGCTCCGAAGTCGTGCCTTGGCTATTTCGGTGCGGACGAGTCCGATCCGATTGGTTACCAGGACAACTACCACTACTGCTACGGTCAGCCGTCGTCCCCGGGTTCCATGGGTCACACCCCGTGGCTGTACCTGTTCGACCTCAGCGCCGAGTACCGTCCGGTCTGGGCCGACAAGAAGCTCGCGTTCAACATCACGGTGTTCAACGTGTTCAACAGCCGCGAGACCCTGCAGATCTACCCGAACGCAGGCAACACGACTGGCGTCGAGTCGAACTACAAGGCGACCTTGTACTCGTCGCAGCCGCGCTACGCTCGCTTCGGTATCACCTACGACTTCTGATCCATCGAAGTCGGATCGAAAGCCACCAGCCCTTGGACTGGTGGCCTGGATCGCAAGAAAAGGCCACCTTCGGGTGGCCTTTTTTTTGAAAGTGGTCTGTTCGTAAACCGGTTGCCGATCAGGCGTTTGCCGTTTTTCGGCATTTATGACTGCCAGCTTGCCAACAGGCTCCCAGTTACGAATTCCTAGGGATTTTCACCCTTGACTTTTCCAAGGGCGCATTTGCCGGTATGCTCCAAGGTTCCCCCCGGAAGGTCTTGCGCCATGCGCGCGCGTATCTTCCGTGACCCATACCTTCTTTCCGTTCCGTTACGAGGTTCGACCATGCGCAGGATTTTCTTGTCGCTCGCATCCGTGGCCGCACTGGCCCTCGCCGGTTGCGGCGGCTCTTCCGATAACGGCCAGCAGGCCGCGGGTGGTACGCCTGAGGCGACCGGCCCGGCCAACGCCGTCACCGGCAGTGTGTCCCTGCGTGATGCGGGCGCGCAGCTTTCGCCCGACGCCAAGCTTGATCTCAAGCTGATCGACGTCAGCGCCGAAGGCTCGCAGCCGCTGGCCACCAAGACGATCGCCCCGGTGACCCTGCCGGCGCAGTTCCAGCTCGACTTCAATGCCACCGACCTCAACCCGAACGACATGTACATCGTCGAGGTGTCCCTGCAGGACGGCGACCGTCATTACTCGTCGCCGCTGAAGACCCCGGTGCTGACCAAGGGCGCGAAGAACGTCGCCAACATCCAGCTGGTGGGCGAAGCCACCCCGGGTGAGAAGGAGCTCAGCGGCTTCAACAGCGTCAAGAAGAACATCGGCGGCATGAAGGTCACCCAGGGCACCGCGCTGAAAGACGGCGAGTCCCATGGCTGGCAGATCTTCAAGAAGGGCAACGATGTCCAGTTCGTGCGTGAGCTCGTCGACTACGGCGACAAAGGCTTCACCGCGACCGACTTCGCCTACAAGAATGGCAAGCCCTGGGTCGTTGTCCAGGAGAAGAAGCCGAGCAAGGATGGCAAACCGACCGCGACCGAGCGCGCGGGCTGGAACGATGCCGGCGAGCTGGTGCTGAAGGAAAATCAGGCAGGCAACAAGACCGACGTCCTCTCCGACGACGCCGCCAACGACCTGCGCAAGCAGGCGGACGCGATGTACTCGAAGGCCGGCGGCAAGAAGTAAGCGCCACTTCGGTTTGATGAAGAACGCCGGCCTAGTTCCGGCGTTTTTTATTGGCGGAACTGTAGGAGCCGCCTCAGCGGCGAACCCTCAGGCTGCCGCAGATACGAATGAGGCTTTGCACGACATCGTGCGAGCGGTTGAGCCACCGGCACGATGCGATGCAAAGCCTCGTTCGTTACATCAACCCCTGAGGGTTCGCCGCTGAAGCGGCTCCTACATCAGCAGGTGCCCCCCATCAGAGGAGCCGGCCATCAGCGATGGGTTCGATCAGAATGCCATCTTCACGCCGAGGTTCAGGCTGTTGTTGCGCTGGGTGTCGTCGCCGAAACGACCACTGTAGGCGGCCCAGCCACTCCAGGTCTGGCTGAAGTCGGCGGTGAGGCCGAGGTCGGCCGTGGCCCAGGTCTTGTCCGGGGTGAACCCCTGAACCTCGAAGCGACCGCTCATGCTCATGAGGCCTGCGGTGACATAGCGGGCGTCCGCACGGCCGTCGTGGTTGTAGGCCACTTCGGCGAACGGATGCAGCACGGTGTTGCCCGACTGCCACGAGCCCTGCACGCGCCAGCCGGCGGTTTCGATACGGGCATTGCGGACCTGCTTGCCGAAGTTCATCGCGGTGCTGTCGCCGCCGTACTCGTTATAGCCGAACACACGCAGCTGCTCGAACGTGAGGCTGGCGAACGGACCGGTCTTCAGCGTTTCGCTGCCGAACCACCAGCCGCCCTGCAGGCCGCCGCCAACGTGTGAACCGTCGGTCTTGCCGGTTTCCGTGCGACGGGCGGTACCCAGGTCGATGCGACGATCGATGTCGGTGAAGCTCAGCTGGCCGAAGCTGGCGAAGCCGCCGATGTAACCGCCACCGGCGTGATAGAACGCGTAACCCGAGCCCATGATGTCCGTCATCTTGTAGCCGCCGCCGCCCGAGAAGTCGGCGTTGGTCGAGGCCACGCCCATGGCGACGCCTACCGAGATGTTTTCGTTGACCTTGGCATCGGCACCGACGGTCAGGTTGACGTTGTCGCTGTCAGCCTTCGGCGAGGTGTCGGTCGACTTGAACCGCTGCTGGCCGTAGTCGGCCGAGGCGAAGACGCGGGTGTCCGCACCGAAGTTGTCGGCCATCATCTGGTTGCGCAGCACGCGGGTGTGCGCATCGCTCGTGGCGAGGCCGGCTTCGCCGAGCAGCGAGATCTTCTGCGGGGCGGTGATGACCGAGATCGCGTACTGGCCGAGCAGGGCATGCGCCGCCGTCGTCGGGTGGATGCCGTCGGCGAACAGGTAGGTGGAGGCAGCGTTCGGATCACGCAATGTGGCCGGCGTGCAGGTGATCGAGCTGGCCGTGGTGCAGGCCGGCACGGTCACGTTGGTGAAGCCGTACGTGCCCGGGCTGGCGATGACTTCGTTGAGCAGGGCATAGGTGTCGATGGGCACGATGCCGCGCTGGGCCGAGGCCAGGCCGCCGGAAAGGATGCCGTTGTAAACCTGGGTCAGCTGGGTGATGCCTGCGGAAGCTGCGGCACCCTGGGACAGGGCGGCCGGGGTCTTGCCCACGTCTGGCAGGTTGAAGACGACGATGGTCTTCGCGCCGGCAGCCTGCAGTGCCTTGATCTGGCCGACTTCCTGCGTCGCGGCGGTGGCGACCACGACCTGCGCGGTCGCCGGGTTGGCGGTGGCGGCGAGGAGATCGTTCGCGCCGATCCACATGGTGTAGAGCGCGTTCGGGTTAGCCTTGCCGCCGTTCGCGGTGAGGTACTGCTGGATCTGCGTGGAGGTCGCCGGGACCGGGTTTGCAATGGCGGCGCGGGCGCCACCGAAAGCGTAATCGGTGCCACCGGACAGCGACGGGGTCAGCGACAGGTTGAAGTACGTGGCGATGTTCTCGACAGCGGTCGTGCCCGGGTTGGTCGTGAAACGCACGGGCACCGGCGAGCCGGAAAGAATGGCGACGTTGCCGCTATCGCTCAGGCTGTCGCCGAACGATACGACCTGCTGGAATCCGTCGGCGTGCGCCCCGGCACTGAACAGAAGGGCGGCACCGATGGCACCGGCAAGATGGCGAATACGCATGTGGTTCACTCCGTGTGTGGGGCGTTAGAGAAACGTTACGGTAATGGAAGCCATACGCCGGCGCATGCTGCGCCGCCGCACCGAAAAATGTGGGAGCCGCTTCAGCGGCGAAAAACCAACGGAGCGGTTTAGCGGCAACGCCCATCGCCGGCACAGCCGGCTCACACAACGAGCTTCCGCATTGAGGAAATTCTAGGGTTTTGCCGAAAAGGAGTGGCATCTACCCGGCCTCGAAGCGGCCGGGTAGATGCAATGCCTTACTTCTTCTGGGCGCGCGAGAACGCGTCGGCGAACGCGCTGTTCGCCGGTGCCGCTGCGGGCTTCGGCGGCTGCGCGGGACGGCTGGCGCCGCTACCCTGGCCACCGCGACGGTTACCACCGCCGCCACCGCCGCCACCGCCGGCTGCAGCGTCGTCGCGCTGGGCGGGACGGCCACTGCGCGCTTCGCCCGGCACGTCGTCCAGGCGCATGGTGAGGGCGATGCGCTTGCGGGGCAGGTCCACTTCCATGACCTTGACCTTGACCACATCGCCAGCCTTCACCGCATCGCGCGGATCCTTGACGAAGGTGTGCGACAGCGCGGACACATGAACCAGTCCGTCCTGATGGACGCCGATATCGACGAAGGCACCAAAAGCCGCGACGTTGGTCACGCGGCCTTCGAGCACCATGCCGACTTTCAGGTCTTTGAGGTCTTCGACGCCTTCGGCGAAGGTGGGTGCAACGAACTCGGGGCGCGGATCACGACCGGGCTTCTCGAGTTCCTTGAGGATGTCGCGCACCGTCGGCACACCGAACGTGGCATCGGTGAAGTCCTCGGCCTTGAGGTTACGCAGGAAGGACGTATCGCCGATCACCTGCTTCACTTCGCGACCGCACTGCTTGAGGATGCGCTCGACCACCGGATACGCCTCGGGGTGAACCGAGCTCGCATCGAGCGGATTGCTACCTGCGGAAATGCGCAGGAAGCCGGCGCACTGCTCGAAGGCCTTGTCGCCGAGGCGAGGCACCTTCAACAGGTCCTTCCGGCTCGGGAACGGACCGTTGGCATCGCGGTGCTTGACGACATTCTCGGCCACACTGCTGGACAGGCCGGCAACGCGCGCGAGCAGTGGTGCCGATGCCGTGTTGACGTCGACGCCGACCGCGTTCACGCAGTCTTCGACGCGGGCGTCCAGCGCGCGCGCGAGCTTCACCTGGTTCACGTCGTGCTGGTACTGGCCGACACCGATGGCCTTGGGTTCGATCTTCACCAGCTCGGCCAGCGGATCCTGCAGGCGGCGCGCGATGGAGACGGCGCCGCGGATGGACACGTCGACGTCAGGGAATTCCTTGGAGGCGAGTTCGGACGCGGAGTACACCGACGCGCCGGCCTCGCTGACGACCACCTTGGCGAGGTTGAGGTCGGCGTGCTTCTTGATAACTTCCGCCGCCAGTTTGTCCGTCTCGCGCGAGGCGGTGCCGTTGCCGATGGCAATGAGATTCACGCCGTGCTGATTACACAGCTGCGCGATGCGCGCCACGGATTGATCCCATTGGTTGCGCGGTTCGTGCGGGTAGATCGTGTCGTACGCCACCAGCTTGCCCGTCGCGTCCACGATTGCCAGCTTGCAGCCGGTGCGGATGCCCGGGTCGAGGCCCATCACGGTCTTCGCGCCCGCGGGTGCGGCGAGCAGGAGATCCTTCAGGTTGTCGCCGAACACGCGGATGGCTTCGTCCTCGGCACCTTCGCGCACGCGGCCGAACAGATCGAGCGTGAGGTGGAGATGCAGCTTCACGCGCCAGGTCAGTCGCACGGTTTCGCGCAGCCAGGCATCGGCGGCGCGGTTCCGGTTGACGATACCGGCACGCGCGGCGACACGGCCTTCGCCCTCGGCATGACCCTGGTCGGCGTCCACGCCGGGATTGAGGTCGATCTCGAGCACACCTTCGTTGCGCGCGCGCATCAGCGCGAGGAGGCGGTGCGAGGGAATCTTCGACACCGCTTCGCTGTGGTCGAAGTAGTCGCGGAACTTGGCGCCTTCGTTCTCCTTGCCGGCGACGACGACGGCGCGGATCTGGCCCTTGTCCCACAGCCAGTCGCGAAGTTCGCCGACGAGGCTGGCGTCCTCTGCGATCGTCTCCATGAGGATGGCGCGCGCGCCGTCCAGCGCCGCCTTGGTATCGGCCACACCTTTCTCGGCGTCGACGAAGCCCGCGGCGAAGGTGTCCGGGTCTTGCGTGGGATCTTCGCGCAGACCGAGCGCCAGTGGCTCCAGGCCCGCTTCGCGGGCGATCTGGGCTTTGGTGCGGCGCTTGGGTTTGAACGGGAGGTAGAGATCTTCCAGGCGCGCCTTGGTGTCGGCGCTGAGGATGTCGGCCTTGAGGGCGTCGGTCATCTTGCCCTGCTCGACAATGCTGTCGAGGATGGCCGCGCGGCGGTCTTCCAGCTCGCGCAGGTAGCGCAGGCGCTCTTCGAGCAGACGCAGCTGAATGTCGTCCAGACCGCCGGTCACTTCCTTGCGGTAGCGGGCGATGAACGGCACGGTGGCGCCGCCGTCAAGGAGTTCCACCGCTGCGCGCACCTGTTCGGGCTTCGCGGCGATGTCCTGGGCAATTCGTTGTTCGATGCTCTGCATGTGGTTCCTGTGCGTTGCGCGGCCGGCCGAAACGTCGGTTCGAGCCGTGGATGATAGCAAGCACAGGAAAACCCCGGCCCGGTGGCCGGGGTGGGGGAAGCGCAATCAGGCGTCGAAGCGACCGTTCTCGCCGCCGCGTGGGGCGACGGTGGCCACTGAGACCTGTTCGGCGCGGCCCGTCAGCACGTAGGTGCGGGCCAGGAGGTCATGCACGCCCTGCTTGCGCTCGGTGAACGCGGCGACCACGTAGCAGATCAGTGGAAGTGGCACGGGAAAGCGCAGCACGTTGGTCAGGCGCACCGCGTTGCGGCCGGCACTACGGGCAATCGAGATGCGCTGTCCGTCGGTGTCGGTGACGCGGATGCCCACGGCCATCTTTCCTGGCGTGGCCTGCCACTTCGAAGCCTCGAACAGCGTGTAATACACGAAGCCGATAACCATCAGCACGTAGGTAATCGGCAGGACGGACGTTGCATAGGCTTCCAGCGCAGCGACCTGATCGGTCTTCATCTGCTCCATCACGGTGGTCATGACGGCACCCAGGCCCATGCTCAGGGCTATAACGGTGAACGGCACGATGAGGATGAGGTAGTCGATCACCCAGGCACCGAAGCGCAGCCAGAAGCCGGCGTACTCCGGCGCGGCCACATCGGTGACGCCAAGAAAGGGTGGCGGGGAAGGTGGCATGGGCGGCACACCGTCGGCGACCGCCGCGGGACGCTCTTCCGGAAAGAGCTCACCCAGCGGGCGCCAGTCGACCATGCCGTCGTACCACCCAAGCTCGTCGGGACGGCAGGTGCCGTCGCGCAGCCACTGACGGATTTCGTCGTCCGTGTAGGGGCCAAAGCGCTCGCCGTTACGTCCGATCCAGACTTGCATAGGGGTCGACCTTCTCACTGATGCACTGACAGGCGCCGATGATGCCAGATGGACCGAAGCGCCGCCGACTGCTGGTTGGCACGGGTGCCGCCTACGCGGCGCGGCGCTTCAGGTGGACCAGCAGCAGCGAGATCGCCGCCGGCGTGACACCACTGATGCGCGACGCCTGACCGATCGTCACCGGAAGCGCCCGCTTCAGCTTGAGCAGGACCTCGGCGGAGAGCCCTCGCACGCGGTCGTAGTCGAAGCCATCGGGAATGGCCGTGGCTTCGTGGCGGCGCTGGCGCTCGATCTCGTCGCGCTGGCGCTCCAGGTAGCCGGAGTACTTCGCCTGCACTTCCACCTGGGTTGCCACCTCGGCGTCATCCACCGGCGGTCCCAACTCGGGAACACCGGTCAGGGTGGCGTAGTTCAGTTCCGGACGACGGAGCAGGTCGAGCGCATGCGTCTCGCGGCTCACCGCGATGCCGAGCGAGCGCTCGATGGCTGCGCCCAGCGCATTGGTCGGTGCCGCCCAGATGCCGCGCAGGCGCGCCGTCTCGTGCTCGGCCGCGTCCCGCTTGGCTTCGAAGCGACGGAAGCGCTCCTCGGAAACGATGCCGCGCGCGTAGCCGTGGGGTGTAAGGCGCAGGTCGGCGTTGTCTTCGCGCAGGTGCAGTCGGTACTCGGCGCGCGAAGTGAACATGCGATACGGCTCAACGGTGCCGTTCGTCGTGAGGTCGTCGATGAGGACGCCGATATAGGCCTCGTCGCGGCGCGGACACCACGGCGTCTCGCCGCGCACGGCAAGCGCGGCATTCATGCCGGCGATGAGCCCCTGCGCACCGGCTTCTTCATAACCGGTGGTGCCATTGATCTGCCCGGCGAAATAGAGTCCCGGAATGCCCTTGGTTTCCAGCCACGGATGCAGGCCGCGCGGATCGAAGTAATCGTATTCGATGGCATAACCGGGCCGCGTGATGTGCGCGCGCTCGAAACCCGGGATCGACCGCACCAGCGCGTACTGCACGTCGAAGGGCAGCGAGGTCGAAATGCCGTTCGGATAAATCTCAAAGGTATCGAGGCCTTCCGGTTCGACGAAGATCTGGTGCGAGGTCTTGTCCGCGAAGCGGACCACCTTGTCTTCGATCGACGGGCAATAGCGCGGGCCGACGCCTTCGATCTGTCCGCTATACAGCGGCGACCGGTCGAGCGAGCCGCGGATCAACTCATGCGTGGCTTCGGTGGTGTGGGTGATCCAGCAGCTCACCTGCCGCGGATGCTCCGCCGCCGATCCCATGTACGAGAAGTGCGGCATGGGATCGTCGCCGGGCTGCTCCTCGAGCACGGAGAAGTCAATGCTGCGGCTGTCGATACGCGGGGGCGTTCCTGTCTTCAGCCGGTCGGCGGCCACGGGGAGCTCGCGCAGTTTTGCTGCAAGCGTCGACGCAGGCGGATCGCCCGCGCGGCCACCGGCGTATTGCGCGGAACCGATGTGTATCTTGCCGGCGAGGAAGGTGCCCGCGGTCAGCACCACGGCGGGCGCATGGAAATCGAGGCCCATCTGCGTGCGTACGCCGGCGACGCGTCCATCGACGAGGATGAGATCGTCGACAGCTTGCTGGAACAGCACCAGGTTGGGCTGCGTTTCCACCATGAGACGGATGGCCGCCTTGTAGAGCGAGCGGTCGGCCTGGCAACGTGTCGCCCGGACGGCCGGTCCCTTGGATGCGTTGAGCGTTCGCCATTGGATGCCGGCGCGATCCGCGGCGCGGCCCATGGCGCCACCGAGGGCGTCGATTTCCCTGACCAGATGCCCCTTGCCGATGCCGCCGATGGCCGGGTTGCAGCTCATCTGCCCGATCGTTTCGATGTTGTGGCTGAGCAGCAGAGTGCGTGCGCCGGCGCGTGCGGAGGCAAGCGCGGCTTCGGTGCCGGCGTGTCCGCCACCGACCACGATGACGTCGTAGGTTTCTTTATGCAGCATGGTCAGGGTTTCGGGCGTAGGGCCAAGGCGGTCATTTTACGCCTGCCGGGCGAGCCACGCTGCGTTGCAGCGTGATCGGCATTCGACAGGGCTTGGCACGGCTTGTGCTTCCTATTCCGTGCACTTCACCCGGGCAGACGCTGCGCGATAACACGCGCGCCGAGACCGAACGACAGGGGTTTGGTCGTGTGCCGGGAGGAGGAAGCGGGATGCGGGCAAGGATGCCCCATTCGATTGAACGAATGAGATCTGGCGCCCGGCGGTCTCAGGAACAGGGGGAATCCAGGATGACCGTGCTGCCGGGCGCCAGAAACCGAGTGACTGGCACGAAGAGCCGAGGCCAAAGCCTCGGCTTTTTTTCGTTGAATTGAACATACACCGATCGAATGAACTGTGTGTGACTTTTTCGTCAACGTAGTGCTCGATTTCGGCAATTGGTGACGCAGTACGTCAGTTTCTCCCTCGATGCGAGATTCGATGTGATCCAGCGCACATTTTTTCTCGCGCCACAGCGAGTGGCACGGCCGATGCATCGCAACATCGTGACCCACGAGTAAAGAGGCGAGACGCCATGAATGCTGTCATGTCCACCAATGAACCCATGCTCCGCCACCACGACCTGCTCATCGAAATGGGTAGCCTGGAAATGGCCATGGAGCAACTCGACGAACGCAATCAGGCCGAACAGGGTCGCCTGCGTCCGCGCATCGAGCAGCGCCTCGCACACATACGTGAAACGCTTGCCGGGATGGACGACTGACCCTGGGCTCAGCCCAGGGCCACCCGGGCAAGAATGTCGGTGAGGTCGCGCGAGAGATCCTTGCGTGACGCCAGCTCCGCGACGACCGCATGCGCCGCTTCACGACGCACGGGCTCCAGGCGCTTCCAGCCATTGAAGGCCGTCGCCACGCGCGCGGCGACCTGCGGATTGAGCGCATCGATGGCGACGAGGCGATCCGCCAGCCAGCGATAGGCCGCGCCATCCGCGCGATGAAATCCGCTCGGATTGGCACGCGCGAAACTGCCCAGCAGCGACTGCAAGCGATTCGGGTTCTTCAGCGTGAAGGCATCATCGCGCTCCAGCGACTGGATACGCGCCAGGGCGGTGTCGCCCGGTAGCTGCGCCTGCACCGCGAACCACTTGTCCAACGCCAGGGCGTTGCTCTCGTAGCGATGGCGGAAATGGGCGAACGCCGGAGTGGCGGCATCCGGATCGATGGTTGCCAGTGTGGCTAACGCGGCAAGGCGATCCGTCATGCCAGGCGCTTCGTCGTACTGCGCGCGAGCCAGGTCACGCGCTTCGCTTTCGTCGACCAGTGAAAGCAGGTCGAGCACGCGTCGTTTCAGCTGGCGCTGCGCCTGGCTTGCCGCGTCGAGCGCGGCACTAGCGGCCGCGCGTAGCGCGTCGTAGCGCGCACGCAGGGCAGGCACGCCGATCTTGCTGGCCAGCGCCCGGAGCATGGCCTGCCGGCTGGCGCGGATGCGGTCCGGATCGCGCTCGGGCTGTCGCTCGACCAGTTCAATCTCGCCGGGCGGGGTGAGCAGTTCGGCCAGCAAGGCGTCTTCGACCGAGGGGTCGGCGAAGAGCTGGGCGAGGGCCGCCGTCCAGGCGCCAATCGCCGCACCTTCGACTTTGCCGTCGCGGCAGTCGTCGTAGGCAAGGCCCGCGAGTTGCTGTCCGGCCTCCCAGCGGTTGAAGCCGTCGGGATCGTGACGAAGCAGCACGCCCAATTCTTCCGGGGCGTAATCGAATTCGAGGATCACCGGGGCCGAGAATCCGCGCAGCAAGGACGGCACGGGCGCGCTGAAGATGTCCTCGAAGACCACGCTGCGCTCGGCGCCGTCGAGCACGATGGTGCGTTCGCTGGCGCCGGCCGTAGCTTCGCCCTCGAGCCGGAGCGGCAGCGCCTTGCCCGACGCATCGAACAGCGACAGACGGACAGGAATCGGCAGCGCCTGTTTCACCGTTTGCCCTGCGCTGGCCGGAGTGCGCTGGCGCAGGGTGAGACGGTAGCGCGACTGCGCGGCGTCATAACGTGCTTCGGCTGTCAGGCGCGGCGTACCCGCCTGGCTATACCAGGCAAGGTACGTGGACAGGTCGCTGCCGTTGGCATCGCCGAGGGCTTTCAGGAAATCCTCGATCGTGGCTGCATCGCCGTCATGGCGATCGAAGTAGAGATCCATGCCCTTGCGGAAACCGTCACGGCCGAGATGGCCAGCGAGCATACGGACCAGCTCGGAGCCCTTCTCGTAGACGGTGGCGGTGTAGAAGTTGTTGATCTCGCTGTATTGCGACGGGCGCACCGGATGCGACAGCGGGCCGGCGTCTTCGGGGAACTGTGCGCGGCGCAACAGCGCGACGTCCTCGATACGCTTGAGCGACACCGAGTTCATGTCCGCGGAGAAGCTCTGCTCGCGGAATACGGTGAGGCCTTCCTTCAGGCTGAGCTGGAACCAGTCGCGGCAGGTGACGCGATTGCCGCTCCAGTTGTGGAAGTACTCGTGCGCGACCACGGCTTCCACGTGACGGTACTCGTCGTCGGTGCTCGAGTCCGGATCGGCCAGCAGGTACTTCGCGTTGAAGATATTGAGACCCTTGTTCTCCATCGCGCCCATGTTGAAATCATGGGTGGCGACGACGTGGAAGACATCGAGGTCGTAATTGCGCCCGTAGGTGCGCTCGTCCCATTGCATGCTGCGGATGAGCGAGTCCATCGCGTAGTCGCAGCGATCGATGACATCGGCTTCCGCCCAGATGTGAAGCGCGACAGCGCGCCCATCGGCCGTGGTGTAGTCATGGCTGATTCGCTCGAGGCGTCCGGCGACCAGGGCGAACAGGTAGCTCGGCTTCGGATGAGGATCCACGAAGCGTGCCCAGTGGCGGCCATCGGCCAGTTCGCCCGCGCCGTCCGGATTGCCGCCGGCCAGCAGCACCGGGAAGCGCACCGGGTCGGCGCGCAGCGTCACCGTGTACTTCGAAAGAACGTCCGGGCGATCCGGAAAATACGTGATGTGGCGGAAGCCCTCGGCTTCGCACTGGGTCAGCAGGAAACCGCGGTCGCGGCTGCCGGAGAGATACAGGCCTTCGAAGGCGGTGTTCTCCGCGGGCCGGACGGCCACGCGGGCGCCCAGCGTGCAGCGGTCCGCATCCACCGCGACTTCCAGCACGCCGTCGGCAAGGATGTACTCGCCGTCGCCTAGCTGCCGGCCGTCCAGCGTCAGCTCGAGCAACTCGATACCTTCGCCGTTGAGACGGATAGGCTCGTCGGCCTGCCGCACCAGGGTCAGGCGGCTGGTGACCTCGGTATGGTCGATGCCGAGGTCGAACTCGAGCGCCACCTCTTCCACGGCCCATGCGGGCGGGCGGTAGTCGGCGAGGCGGATGACGGACGTGGGGGCGTCGGAACGATCACTCATGGCAGTAAGACAACACATGTTCTGGTCTGACAGGCAGGCTAACATGCGGTCGGATTCGTCAAAAGGAAGCCTCCCCATGTCCCGATTCAGCGTGACGCGCTCCACCCTGGGCGCCAACGAACTGGTGGTCCTGGTCGATGCCGATGCCGACCGTGAGGTCCGGATCGCCCGGCGCGGCGCCACCGTGCTTTCGATCAGCACTCGCCTAAGCGACCGGCAGCGTACCGTCACCGACGGTTTTCGCGACGAAAAGGAACTGGTCGGGCACAAGGGGTCGCGCTTCGCGATCATGACGCCGTTCGCCAACCGCGTTAACGACTCGCGTTACACCTTTGAAGGAACCACCTACGATTTGCAGCCAGGTGCCGTCGGCGCCGATCGCGCCAGTCGCCATGGGTTCCTTCGCGGAACGCTTTTCGACGTGCAACGTGAGCACGCCGATGACGACAGGGCTTCGGTCACGCTTTTCACCGCGGCCATCCGTCCGCGCGTCAATCCCGGCTACCCGTTCGCACTCGATTTCAGTGTGACATTTACCCTCGACGAGCGCGGGCTCACGGTGGAAGCGAAGACGCGCAATGTCGGCGAGCATGCCGCGCCGACCTTCTTCGGTTGGCACCCGTACTTCCGTCTCTCGGACAACCCGATCGAGACCTGGGAACTGCACGTGCCGGCGGACAAGATCATCGCTACGGACAAGGATTTCATTCCGCTGCCCGGCACCAGCGCCTGGCAGGCGATGGACAAGGCCGACCGTTCGCTCGACTTTCGCAAGGCGCGCGCCATCGGCGGTACCGAGCTCAACCACACCTACGCCGATCTCCAGCTGGACACCGATGGCAAGGCACGCACGCATCTTCGCGATCCGAAGACGGGCGCGGGTATCGCCGTGTGGCAGGAGAAAGGGGTGATGCTCGTGTTCACCTCGGACACCGCCGATCGCGACGCGCGTAAGTCGGTCGCGCTGGAGCCGATGGAATGCATGCCGGACGCTTTCAATCGCGACGATTGCGCGCCGCTGATCACGCTGGCTGCCGGTCAGGAGCGTCGCTTCGTCTGTGGCGTGGAGTTTAATACGTGACCTTGCCCACCTTTGCCGACGTGCGCGACGCCGCCGCACGTATCGCTCCCTACGCGCTGGTGACACCGGCGATGCGAAGCGACCGAATCGACGCTCTGGTCGGCGCGGCTGTCATGTTCAAGTGCGAGAACCTGCAAAGGGGCGGCGCTTTCAAGTTTCGCGGTGCGACCAACGCCGTGTGGTCACTGAGTGACGAGGACGCCGCACGCGGCGTCGTGACGCATTCGTCCGGCAACCACGGCAATGCACTGGCCATGGCGGCGCGCACGCGTGGAATCACGGCGCATGTCGTCGTACCGGAAGGTGCCGTGAAAACCAAGGTGGACGCGATTATTGCGGCAGGCGCCACCGTGCACCGCTGTGCGCCGACCACCGCAGCCCGTGAGGCGAAGGCGGCCGAGCTCGTCGCCAGCACCGGTGCGACCCTTGTCCATCCCTATGCCGATTCGCGAGTGATGGCGGGGCAGGGAACGCTGGTGCCGGAGTTGCTTCGCCAGTGCCCCAGGATCGACGCGATCATCTTTCCCGTTGGCGGTGGTGGGCTGGCCTCCGGCTGTTCGATCGCCGCGCACGGCATCGATCCAGCCATGGTCTTGTTCGGTGCCGAGCCCGAAGGCGCCGACGATGCCGCGCGCTCGCTGGAAGCGGACGAACGGGTCGGACCGTTCACCGCCAATACGATATGCGACGGCCTGCGCACGCTGATTGGCGAGCCCAACTTCCACGTGCTGCGCGAGCAGGGCGTCACCGTGTTGCGTGTCAGCGATGCCGAAGTTGTCGCCGCCATGCGCCTGCTCTGGTCCGAACTGCGCATCGTGGTCGAGCCGTCGAGCGCGACGGTGCTTGCCGCGCTGCTGCGATATCCGGAGCGTGTGGCCGGGCGTCGCGTCGGTGCGGTGTTGACTGGCGGCAACGTCGATCTGGATGACCTTCCCTGGTAAGCATTCGCACGCGGTGCGCCACCTGAAGCGGACATCCCCGGCCATTTGGCGTGGCTATTCTCGCTACTCTTTCAGGACGTGCGAGACAGGGCATGCGATGCGCCTGGGCCGAACAAAGCGACGCCGAACGCGTCTATCACGATACCGAGTGGGGATTGCCGATCCACGACGACCGAAAGCTCTTCGAGCTGATCACGTTGCGCGGAGCGGCAGCCGGTTTGACATGGCGCACCGTGCTTGCGAAACGCGAACGTTATCGCCGCGTCTTCCACGATTACGACCTGGCGCGGATCGCCGCGATGACCGACGACGACCTCGCCGTGGTGCGTCGTGATCGGGGCATCATCCGTCACCGTCTCAAGATCGCCTCGGTGCGCGGTAATGCGCGGGCAGGGCTTCGGCTGATCGAAAGCGAGGGCTCGTTGTTCACCTTTCTATGTGCCTTCCTTGACAGCGAAAGCGCTCGCATAGCGCCCCGCACTGCGTTTGGGATGCGTGCGCGAAGCGACGAATCCGACGTCATGAGCGCCATTCTTTACAAGCGGGGATTTCGTTTCGCCGGCACGGCCATCTGTTACGCGGTCATGCAGGCGACCGGCATGGTCGACGGCCACGAAACCGGATGCCAGCACCGCGCTTGTCGCTGACCAGTGATCGTCAGAACGGCGTTTTCCGCCGCGATCCGCGCAGGTTCTCGATGGGAAAGCTCGCGATTTCGCCGCTGCCTTCGCGACGCGACTGCCCGGCCGGTGGTCCCCATGCGTGGGCCGTCACCACTTCCCAGGTCGAGGGAATCACGCCATCGCTGCGCATCGCCTCGTAGGCGTCGAGCATGCGGCGGTAGTGCTGCTTGCCAGTGAGTCCGCGCTGGCGATCGGCGTCGGCGTTGTTTGCGCCAAGGCCGCGCAGTTCGTCCAGCAGCGCACGAGGCGTGGGATAGGTAAGCGTATAGCGCTCGGCGAACAGCACCGGGTCACGCAGGCCGGCCGACAGCATGGCGTCGCCGACGTCGTGCATGTCCAGAAAGCGTGCCACGTGCGCGTGCTGGTCGGATTCCGCCCAGGCGGCGCGCAGCTCGCTGAGCGTGTCGGGGCCGAAGGTGGAGAACGTGAGCAGGCCGCCGGGTTTGAGCACGCGGGCGCATTCGGTGAACAGGCGGCCGATGTCCTCACACCACTGGAAGCACAGGTTGGAGAAAAGGATGTCCACACTGTGGTCCGGGATCGGCAACGTGTACGCATCGGCGGCGACGCGGGAGAACGGCTTCAGCCAGCTGCTGTGCTGTTTCGCCTGGCGTAGCATCGGCAACGCGAGATCCATCGCGATCACCTGCGCTTTGGGGTAGCGCTTCTTCAGCGCCGCGCTGCCGCGACCGGTGCCGGCGCCCACGTCCAGGATGATCTCGGGAACCTGCTCATACATGTCGAGGCGATCGACCAGGGTCGACTGCACCTCGCGTTGCAGTGCATCGTGTTTCTCGTAGGTGCCGGCGGCGCGACCGAAGTTGCGCCTGACCTGGGTCCGGTCGAAATGAAAATCGCTCATGCGTCTGCTTCGGTGAACTGTGTCAGGACATCGGCCACGGCGGTGGCGTGTCCGATAAAGGGGGCGTGGCCGGCGTGGGCGATTTCCTCGAAGCGGCCGCCAGCGGCTTCGGCGCACCAACGCATGGCCTCGGGGTGAACAATGCGGTCGCGCCGTCCCGCCATCCAGAGGCTGCGCTGCCGCAGTCCTGACAAACGTGGCCGCAGGTCGGCGCTCTCGAGCAGACGAAGACCTTCCATCAGCACCCGCGGGTTGGGTTCGCCGCGGGAGAAGGCTTCTTCCTTCAGGCGGCGGGCTTCGGCACGTGGATCGGCACTGCCCATGGCTTCGAGGGCGATGAAGCGCTCCAGCGTACCGTGGTAATCGGCTTCCAGATCGGCGGCGAGCTTTTCCACCATGGCGGCGTCGTTGCCATAGGGCCAGCCTTCGGTGCGGACGAAGCGTGGCGTGGAACACAGGGCGGCGACCGAGGTCACCTGGTCGGGGAGGTCGAGGGCGGCGGTGAGAGCGATGAGTCCGCCGAGCGACCATCCCATCCACACGGCCGGTGGGGTCGCCGCGGCGATCGCCCGCGCGCACGCCACCGGTTCGAGCGGGATATCGCAGTCGCGCGAATAGCCGTGCCCGGGCAGGTCGACCACGTACATCGTGTAGCGCGATGCCAGCGCGTCGACGAGCGGCGAGAGGATGCCACCATGCATGGCCCAGCCATGGATCAGCACCAGCGGCGTGTCGCCATCGCCATGACGCTCGATGTGCAGTCCGCTCACGGGGTGTCGCTTGGCGCAAGTGTCGGGTCGACCGCACCGCGCTCGTCGAAGACGAAGCAGTCGCCGCGCCAGTGAGCGCCGCCGGCTTCCTCGAAATATTTCAGGATGCCGCCTTCGAGCTGGAAGACGTGGTCGATGCCGATCTCGCGCATATGGATGGCCGCTTTTTCGCAGCGGATGCCGCCGGTGCAGAACGAGACCACGGTCTTGCCGTCGAAGCGCGCGCGGTCCGCGGCGATGGCTTCGGGAAAGCCGGTGAAGCTCGACAGTCCGTATTCGACCGTGTTCTCGAACGTGCCCGCCGAGACTTCGTAGTCGTTGCGCGTGTCGACCAGGACGACCGGACGACCGTCGTCGTCGTGGCCCTGGTCGAGCCAGCGGCGCAGGTCCAGCGGCAGCACATGCGGCGCGCGACCTTCCTCGGGACGGATCGACGGCGCACGCATGGTGATGATTTCTTTCTTCAGGCGCACGCGCATACGACCAAACGGCGCCTCGTCGGAAAGACTCTCCTTCGGCGTGATGTCGGCGAAGCGCGAATCTTCATGTAACCAGTTCACGAAGGAGGCGATCGCCTCGCGCGGTGCGGCCAGGAACAGGTTGATGCCTTCCGGCGCAAGCAGGATCGTTCCCTTCAGAGCCAGGGCGGTGCAGCGCTCGACCATGCGCGAGCGCAGCGCGTCCAGGTCGTCGAGACCGACGAACTTGTAGGCGGAGATGTTGAGGATCGACATGGGCATGGCTGAGGGGACGCGGCCGCCCATTATACGGCGGCGTTCCCGGCCGGACCCGGAAGCCGGGAAAGGGCGTCCAGCAGGGCGTCGATCTGCCCGGGCGAGTGCGTCGCGGAGAGGGTGATCCTCAAGCGCGCCGCGCCCTGCGGCACAGTGGGCGGGCGGATCGCGACGACGAGAAACCCAGAAGCTTCCAGGGCGCGCGAGGCGGCCAGGGCGGCTTCTGCCGAGCCGACGAGTAGCGGCTGGATGGCGGTCTGCGAAGGCGTCACGGCCAGGCCAAGCTGCGCGGCACCCGCTCGAAACCGGGCGATATTTGCCGCCAGTCGCTCACGGCGGCCGTCTGTATCGGCCCGCACGAGGCGCAATGATGCGCGGGTCGCTGCCGCCAGCGCGGCCGGCATCGCCGTCGTGTAGATGTAGGGACGCGCGAACTGGACGATGGCCTCGATCAGGGCGGCATCACCCGCCACGAAGGCGCCGGCCGTGCCCAGCGCCTTGCCCAGCGTGCCCATGAGCACCGGCACCTGCTTCGTATCGAGGCCGGCCGCGGCGACACTGCCGGCACCCTGGGGGCCCAGCACGCCCAGTCCGTGAGCATCGTCGACATAAAAGAGGGCGTGGCGCTTCCGGCAGAGCGTCGCCAGCGCCGCCAGGGGCGCGACATCACCGTCCATGCTGAACACGCCGTCGGTGGCGAGCAAGGCTGGGTGGTCAGGCCGCGCATCCAGCTGGCGCGCGGCGGCCTCGGCATCGCCGTGTGGGTAGCGGCGGAGCTCCGCGCCGGCCAGTTGAGCACCGTCGATCAGGCTCGCGTGATTCAGGCGGTCCTGCACGCACAACGCGTCGCCGCGACCCGGCAGGCCGCCCGCACCCAGCAGTGCCTGTAAGGCGCCGAGGTTGGCCATCACGCCCGTAGAGAACAGCACGGCGCGCTGGCGCCCGGTCCAGTCCGCCAGCTCTTCCTCGAGTGCCGCGTGCTCGCCGCGATGACCGGAGACGAGATGAGCTGCGCCCGTGCCGACACCTTCGACGACGGCGGCGCGGGTCAGCGCGGCGACGAGGTCAGGGTGGCGCGCGAGACCGAGATAGTCGTTGCCGCAAAAGTCGACCAGCGCCCGTCCATCGACGAGACGATGGCCATCCGCCGTGACCTCGCAGGTGCGCGCGCGGCGCAGCAGGCCGTCCCGCTCGCGCTGTGCCCGCGCGCCTTCCACGCGGGCACGGAGGTCCGGACGGCTCACGCCGCGTCGGCGCGTTCGACGATGTCCGCGTGGACCGTGCCCGGCTCGATCTCGACTTCCATCGGCTTGAGGCCGAGGCGTTCGAACAGACGGCGATCGTGCTCAACGTCCGGGTTGCCCGTGGTCAGCAGCTTCTCGCCGTAGAAGATCGAGTTGGCGCCCGCGGCGAAGCACAGTGCCTGCAGGGCGTCGTCCATGGTCTCGCGACCGGCGGACAGGCGCACGACAGAGGCGGGCATGGTGATGCGTGCGACGGCGATGCTACGCACGAACTCGAACGGATCCAGCGCCTCGGTGCCGGCCAGCGGCGTGCCGGCGACCTGCACGAGGCGGTTGATCGGCACGGACTCGGGGTGCTCGGGAAGATTCGCCAGCGTGGTCAGCAGGCCGGCGCGCTGTGCGCGGGATTCACCCATGCCGACGATGCCGCCGCAGCAGGTTTTCAGGCCGGCCTGGCGCACGTGGTCGAGCGTGTCGAGGCGATCCTGGAACTCACGCGTATGGATGATCTCGCCGTAGAAGTCCGGCGCGGTATCGAGGTTGTGGTTGTAGAAGTCCAGGCCGGCGGCCTTCAGCGTGTCGGCCTGCGGCTGGGACAGCATGCCCAGCGTCGCGCAGGTCTGCAGGCCGAGGCCTTTCACGGCGGCCACGATCTCGGCCACCTTGACCACGTCACGGTCCTTCGGCGAGCGCCATGCGGCACCCATGCAGAAGCGGCTGGCGCCGGCGTCCTTGGCGGCCTGGGCCCGGGCGAGCACGGCTTCAACGCTCATCAGCTTCTCGGCTTTCACCCCGGTGGAGTAGCGAGCGGCTTGCGGGCAGTAGGCGCAATCCTCAGGACAGCCACCCGTCTTGATCGACAGCAGGGTCGACACCTGGACCGCGTTGGGGTCGTGGTACTGGCGATGTACGGTCTGCGCCTGGAAGAGCAGGTCGTTGAAGGGCAAGGCGAAAAGGTGCTCGACCTCCTCGCGGGACCAGTCGTGGCGGATAGCTGCGGTCATGGTGGGCTCCCGGGGCGAAGGCGCGAAGTGTCGGCGCGGGCGAGCCAAGCTGTCAACTAATTGGTAGCTGCCAAAGTTTACGGGCCAGGGGCCCCTAGGGCTGGACCTTAGACGAACGGACGTAACCGATCGCGCCAAGCGTGCGGCCGCAGCCCTGGAGCACGACACGTGGTTCCGTGCCCAGGTCAATGAAGCGTTGTTGCAAGAAGAGCAGGGCACCGCCACACGGCACAGCGAAGACGACGTGTGGGCTGATGTGATGGAGGCTGCCGGACAGGAGCAAAAAGCTCCCGTGGAAAACGTTGCTCGAGTGATAGCATCCGCGCGAAAGGCCGCGCGAAAGGCCGCGCGAAAGGCCGCGCGAAAGGCCGCGCGAAAGGCCGCGGGACCGCGTGGGCGAAAATAAGGAACGTAGCGTGGCGCTTCTCTTTATGAGCATGGCGAAGAAGGATCTGGTCGACATCGCAAAGTACGCCGTATCCATTGGCCATGATGACGTGGAAAAAGGGCGACGCGAAGATCTACCGCGTTCTTCCATCGGCGAAGATAAGAACCTCCCGCGCCAGAATTGTAAGGGGTCGCCCGAGCGTTACTTCCGCTGCGCAGTAGCTCGCTGTATCAATTCCTCTGCATCGATGGCACCCAAACTTAACGAACGGTCAACGGCACGCCGCCATCCACCGGCGACTGCTTTAGTATGAGACCGTTCCCACAGGAGGGTTGCACATGAGCGATGGACAAGGCAGCGGCGGCAACGTACTCGCCGCAATCTGCAGTTTCTTCATCCCCGGGCTCGGCCAGCTGGTGCAGGGGCGCGTGTTCAAGGCGCTGATCATGTTCGTGCTGGCCGCCGTGCTCTGGGTGATCTGGCTCGGCTGGATCATCCATCTGTGGTCGATTGTCGACGCGGCCATGTTCCGCCGGCGCTACTGATCGATCCGCCGGCGCATGGATGCGTCCCGCTTCACCCGATGGGTCGTCGCGGCTGGCCGGTTCGTCCTGCCACCGCGATGCCTCGTTTGTGCCGATGAGGGCCACGAGGCGCGTGAACTCTGCCGCGCCTGTTACACCGCCCTGCCACGCAACCTCGCCTGCTGCGGGCGTTGCGCCGTCCCACTGCCGTCGCCGGTTCCCGAATGCGACAGGTGCCACGCCGAATCACGGCCCTGGGCCGACCTCTGGGTGCCGTATGAATACGGATGGCCGCTGGATGCGCTCGAAGCACGCTTCAAGTTCGCAGGCAGCCTCGCAGCGGGCCGCGTCCTTTCGGATGCGTGGATAGATGCCGGACCGCCGCCCTCCCTGCCCGAACTGCTCCTGCCCGTGCCCCTGCACCTGAGTCGCCTCCGCTCTCGCGGCTACAACCAGGCGCTCGAACTCGCACGGCCGTTGGCGCGTCGATATCGCATTCCCCTGGCCCACGACGTGCTCTATCGCGCCCGCCGCACCGACGCACAATCCGAACTCGACGCTACCGCACGTCTCGGCAACGTGCGCGGCGCGTTCGCCGTGCGGCGCCTGCCCACGCAGAAGCATGTCGCAATCGTCGACGATGTCATGACCACCGGGGCCACCCTGATCGAGTGCACCAAGGCACTCCTTGCCGTAGGTGTCGAACGGGTGGACGTCTGGGCGCTGGCGCGCACGCCGCTTCCCGGTGGTCGTCAGTGATTGATGTACACGGGATTGCCGAGGATCAGCAGCTTGCCTTCAGGTGAGCGCACATCTACGCGTAACCAGTGTGGCTTGCCGTCGCTGTTCCAGTCGAACGTCTGCTCGCCATTCGACGGGACGACGTCATGCGCCGCAAGATCGATCGGCTTGCCGTTGTCGAGCACGCGCAATCGCTGACCGCCAAGTGCCGCGGTATGCACGACGAAGTGTACGGATGATCCCTCCGCGACAGCCAGCGCGTCGCCCATGTCCGCCGTCTTTGAACCCGCAGCGGCCTGGACATCCAGCGACCGGTCGCGCGAGCCTTCCACGTCGACGAACACATGCCCCGCACGAATACCGTCGAGGATGCCCTCCATCGAGAGGTCCCGCGCATGCACCACCGTCGTCGGCGAGCCGATTCGGCCAGCGAACGTGTCCCGCGGCGCGTCGCTGCCGTCATGACTGTCGCTGCCGCCGATGCCGGCGATACGCAGGCCCGCATCGAGCTGCGCCTCCCAGAACGGAATGCCGCTGTCCGCGCGCTCCGCATCGCCGCCGTTGACCGCCTCGATGGCCTGGAAGCCGTGCATGTCGACGAGGTTATGTGGCGTGAAACCACAGCCCATGCAGGTTTCGTCGTTCGGGCGGCGTGGATGGTTGATCGAGATCACGCCGTGCGCCCTGGCGACATCGGCAAGCAAGGCGTTCCAGTCGGGTACGCCGGCACTGCCCACGCGGAAGTCGATCGGCTGCGAAACCCCGAACAGGTTCGCATGGCCTTCGAAGGTGGTGATCTCGCGCGCCGGGATCATCAGCATGGTGTCGAAGTACGGCTGCAGCTCGCGCATTTCCGACACTTGCGACATGGTGTTGTGTTCGGAGATAGCGATGAACTCGAGACCGCGCTTTGCCGCGCTGGCCACGGTGAGGAACAGCGGGCAGGGCACCTTCTTCGTCCCCGCGGCATTGGGGCATCCACCGTCGCTGTGCGCCGTATGCATGTGCAGGTCGCCGCGATACCAACGGTTATCGGGGTTGAGTGCCGCGGACAAACCATGCTCCGGACCGAAGCCTTCGTCATCGCGCGACAGCCATACCTGCGCCGTATAAGTAGCCGTGGATGCGGGACGGATATTCGGAATGCCCAGCAACAGGCGCCACTTGCCGGGTTCGATCGCACCCGGCAGGAACGACGCCGTGGCATCGGTCGCCGAGACCGTGAAACGACGCTTGCTGCCGCCGCTCCAGCCACGAAACCCATCTTGCCCCGTGAAGCCCGCGGGGCCCAGCAGGCCGATATCGATCGTCGTCTTCTCCTCGCGGCCGGTATACGCAACGTCGATGGTGATCCGTGTCGTGCCCTTTGGTACGTCGAACGGCACTTCGCGATAGGTATGCTGGTCCTTTCCCGACAACGCGCCGCGTAGCACGAGGTCGGGCGCCCGCTCCGCCGCCACGGTGGCGGCGAAGCAGGCGACCAGTAGAGCGATCAGCGCACGCATCAGAAGCGGTACATCACGGCGGCGCGGAACGATCGGCCCAGCAACGGACGTGCGATGAAGGTGTTGGCGCCGGCATCGGAGCTCGCCAGTTCGCCCGCACGCGGATTGCCTTCGGTCAGGCCCAGCGAGTTGAAGATGTTATCCGCGTACAGGTACAGCGACAGTTCCGGTGTGGCGTCGTAACGGGCACTGGCGCCGACCACGTGGTACGAAGGCAGTATCACCGAATTGGCGGTGTCGACGTAGCGCTTGCCTTCGTGCTCGTACGACATCTGCAGGCGGAGCTTCCCTTCCATCAGGTTCACACCCGGCACCACGCGGTAGCTCACCTTCGGCACGCGGATCAGCTGGTTGTCGTCATAGTCGCGCAGCACGGGGCCGTTGTTGACGTTGTCGGTATACGACAGGCCCTTGTATTTCGGATCCTGGAGCGTGGCGTTGAACTGCACGTCGAACCACTTCGTCGGGTAGAGCGTGCCCTCGAGTTCAAGGCCGTACGTCTTGGTGCTGGCGAAGCCGGTTTGTGGCGTGGATGTATTGCCCGCACGGTCGAAGACGTTGTTGGTGAAGCTGACGTTGTCGTACTTCGTGTAGAACGCCGTCGCGTACAGGTCCATGAGGCGGTCACTGAACTTCCAGCCGGTCTCGGCCAGGTCCATCGTCTGCAGCAGCGGCGTGGCCGTCGGGCTGGTGATGTACGTGCTCAGGTTGGGCAGACGGAAGGCCGAGGTCCACCGCGCGAACAGGCCCTGGCGCGGCGAGAACTGCCAGTTGGCGCCGAGTGTCCAGCCGGTCTTGGAGAAGGTCTGGTCGTAGTGGGTGAACTGGCCGTTGCCGGTGAGCACGGTGGCCGCGGCCGGCGAGCCACCGAGGTCCACGGTCTGCTTGCCTTCGGTGTAGCCCTGCACGTTCACTCGCTCATAGCGCAGGCCGCCGTCGATGCGCAACTCCGGCGTGATGGTCCACTCGTCGGAGGCATAGGCCGCGTTGGTGTTCGATTTGCCGCTGGCATGTTCCCACTCGTAGCCGTAACGGTAGACGCCATGGTCCGTCAGTGAGCCGACGACGTTGCCGTTCGGATCCACGCCGACCAGGTCGATCGGGCGCGCGTTGTCGCGCACATCCGTCAATACGGTGGACGAATAGCGGTCGAAGTCCTGCTGGAAATTCGCGTGGTAGTAACCGAAGGTGACGTCGTGCGTCTGCTCGCCGAACTCGAACTGGCGCAGGATGCGCGTGTCGTTGATGAACTCGTTCACCGGCATGGTCACGCCGCGCAGACCGTCGGTGAGGACAAGCCCGTTGCCGTTCTGGTTAGCTGTGTTGAATACTTGGCCCGGATTGTCCACGTAGCGGAACTGCAGCGCGGTCGCGCCGGGGATAAGTGACAGGCGCTTGGTGTCCTGGGTAATGAACGACGACGCGCTCTGCACGGCATTGGGGAACACACCGTTGCGCTGCGTGTCCGTGGTGTCATAACGCATGGATTCGGCCAGCTTCCAGTCGTCGCCGAGGTCGTGGTTGAACTTGAACGACACCTGCGTGCGCTTGACGTGCGTGCCTTCGCTGTTATCGAAGTTGTAGAGACTGCCGTCGCCTTCGCGCATCTGCAGGTGCTCCGTCTCCGGGCCAGCCAGCGTGCCGTAGTTGCCGTTGAATCCCGGCACGGCGCGGATGTCGCCGTTGGCGTTCGTCTGCATCGGGATGCCGAGGTAGAGAGCCACCTTGTCATCCAGGTGCTTCACGTCGAAGCTGATGTCGCCGTTGTCGAGTTTCTTCGACAGCGTGGCGCGCAGCTGACCGCCGTCGTTGGCGCGATAGCCCGGGTTGCGCTGGCCGTCGTCCACGCGCCAGAAGCCGCCGACGCCGAGTTTCCAGCCGCCGCCGATCGGTGTGCCGTACCAGAAGTCCAGGCGGTTCAACGAGTAGTTGCCCACCGTGTACTTGATCAGCCCCTCGGGTGTGTCGCCGACCTGGCGCGGGATGAAGTTGATCGCACCCGCCGGTGCATTCGAGTAAAAGATCGACGATGGACCGCCGCGAACGACTTCGACGCGTTCGATGGTCTCGTCGAGGCGGAAGGCCTGGTCGGCGTTGAGATAGCCCAGCGCGGGATCGTGCTGCACGGGAATGCCGTCTTCGAGCAGGGTGACCGAGCCGTAGCCATCCACCGGGATGCCGCGTGCACGGATGTTGCCCGAGGCCTCGCCGCCGGAGGATTCCACCCAGAAACCGGGGACCGACTTCACCGCCTCGGTGACGCTGGTCGGTGCCTGCATGCGCAGGCGATCTTCGTCGATCGTGGTGATCGAGTAGCTGGTTTCCGCCTTGGTGCGGGTCTCGACGCCCGAGCGGGCGGTGACCACCACGTTGTCGAGGTCGGTCGTTTTCTTCTGCTGCGGTGTGTCGTCCGCCTGGGCGGCAGTGGCGACGAGCAAAGCGGCGGCTAACGCCGCGCGCAGGGCGCGGCAGAGTGGCTTGGTACGCAACATGGGAAAAGCTCCGGGGATGGGGCAACACAACCCGTAGGAACTTATGCGTCACTCATGACGGATCGACTCAACTCGCATGACCGTGCGGTTTCAATCGTGATAAATCGCCATGAAAAGCTCACAGCGTGATGACGGTCACAGAGCCAGGGCAATCACGATGCCGAGCCAGAGCGCCAGGCCCACCCAGTTGTTGTGGCGGAATGCCTGAAGGCAGGCGTCGCGCGCGCGGTCGCGCATCAGCCACTGCTGGTACGCGAACAGGCCAGCCGTGGCGGCGAGGCCGAGCCAGTAAGGCCAGCCCAGCGCCGAGCGCGTACCGACCAGCAACATGGTGAGCAGGAAGGTACCCATGAGGATGCCGATGATGACCAGGTCCGCATCGGCGAAAAGAATCGCGGTGGACTTCGCGCCGGCCTTGATGTCTTCTTCGCGATCGACCATGGCGTATTCGGTGTCGTAGATCACCGACCACAGGATATTGCCGATGAAGAGCAGCCAGGCCACCGGCGGCACGCTGTTGGTCACTGCCGCGAAAGCCATCGGGATGGACCAGCCGAAGGCGGCGCCCAGCACCACCTGCGGCAGATTGGTGTAGCGCTTGCAGAACGGATAGATGGCCGCCAGCGCGGCGCCGCCGAACGACAGCAGGATGGTCAACCGGTTGGTCAGCAGTACCAGCAGGAACGAGAACACAAGGAGCCCGGCGAACACGTACAGCGCCTCGCGCGGCGTGACCCGACCGCTGGCGATTGGCCGTCCCGCCGTGCGCGCCACCTGTGGATCGAGCTTGCGGTCCGCATAGTCGTTGATCGCGCAACCGGCCGAGCGCATGGCGAACACGCCCAGGGTGAAGATGATCAGCGGACCGATCGGCGGGAAATCCTTCGCTGCCAGCCATAACGCCCACCAGGTTGGCCAGAGCAGCAGCAGGGCGCCGATGGGGCGGTCCATGCGGGTGAGCACGAGGTAGGCGTGGATCTTTTCGCGCCGCTCGGGTGGCAGGCCGCGAAGCAGGAAGGTGAGCACACGCTCGGCCGTGGTCGAGGCATCGGCAGGCCGGGCGACCGGCTTCGGTGGCGCGACCTTGCGCGCGGACGGGGGCGCCGTACGCCGCGGCTGGGGCTTCTTGGGTGGGGGACTCATGCCGGGAAGTCTAGCCAAAAAAAGCTGCTTGGCGGATTGCCGAGGCCCGGGCGTTGGGCTTTCAGTCCGGGCATGCTTTCGGACCTCGCACCTCGCACCTCGCACCTCGCACCTCGCACCTCGTGCATGGCTCGCCTTCAGCCTCGCGGGCTCGGCTGCGCCGTCGCTCTTTACACTTGGGCGTCTCGCGGGGGAGACCTTGGCGTCCACCCTCGCTGCTCAGACAGTCCTCCGCGTTCGGTGCGGAAGGCCGCTTCGCGGCCCATGTATCTATCTGGCCTACGGCCGCTCCACTTGTGCGGAACTCGCCTCGAGGGTGGACACCAAGGTCTCTCACGACGATACGGTTGGGTGGGAGGAGAGCCGTGGCGTGGTGCCGTCGTCGGCCCCGGCCGCTTCCGGAACACCGGGGCGATGCGGACGCGGTTACTAGCACCCGGTTGCCCAACACCTTCCTCGCGCCAGTGCCGGCGTGCTGGCTGACGACGATGCTGCCACGCGCTTTGGCTCGACCCACGCGAACCTCAGGGCTCGGGAGAGTCTTCGGTGCCCACCCTCGAGGCGAGTTCCGCACAAGTGGAGCGGCCGTAGGCCAGTGAGAACACGGGCCGCGAAGCGGCCTTCCGCACCGAACGCGGAGGACTGTCTGAGCAGCGAGGGTGGGCGCCGAAGGCTCTGCGCCCCTACGTCACCGAAGGCTCTGCGCCGCTACGTCCGCAATTCCGCGATGAACGCCAATAAAAGGGCGCCTCTCGGCGCCCTGGAAAAACATTACGGTTTCTTGAGCGGCTCGATCGGATCGTCCTCTTCGAGCGGTTCGGGGTCCGCACCGTACTCGTCCTTGTAGCTGCCAGGCTTGCCGATCTCGCCATCCGGGCGGTTCTTGCCGGGCTCGGCGAAGGGTGGTTGCGGATTGCTGGGGTTGTAAGGCATCGGTGCGTACTCCACAGGACTACGGGGAAGGCATCCAACGTAGGTTCGGGGCAGTGAAATGCCTGCGACGATACCGTTACCCTTTAGTCGACGAGGGAATCGAGGTTCTCCAGCGTCGCGCGCACGCCCCTCTTTTCCAGAGACGTTACATAGATGTCGTACTGGTTGCGGAAGCGCTTGTCCCTGGCGGGGAGCGGGCCGACCAGCTCCACGCTTTCGACAAGGGTGTCCCTGGAGCCGCTGTCGATGAGCGGCTGGACCAGTCGCATGGCGTTAGGCTCCCTCAACGGATAGGCCTCGCCGTTATCGTCCTTGCCCACCCGCACATAGCGGTCGAAAGCAGCGAGAAGGAAGGCCAGGCGTCGCGCATCCTTGCCGTTCTCCAGGCAGGCGGTGATGGTCGGTCCGAGGAAGCCGGGGATTTTCGAGCCGCCGTCCAGGCAGAGGCGGTCGAGTTGGTCCGCGATGGATGCATTACTGAAACGATCGAGCAGCTTCTTTTTATAGGGCTCCAGGTCCATGCCGGGCAGCGACTTCAGCCAGACGCCGGCGTCCTCATTGAGGAAGTCGGTGAGGTAGCTGTTGAACAGCGGATCCCTCACCGCCACGTCGACCTGGCGATGCCCGGACAGGAACGCCGGGTACGACAGCATCTGATGCGATCCATTGAGCAAACGGATCTTCGCGTCTTCGTACGGCGAGACGTCGTCGACAATCTGTACACCGTGCCGTTCCCACGCCGGGCGGCCCTGGCGAAACCTGTCTTCCAGCACCCACTGGATGAAATCCTCGCAGACCACGGGCGCCTTGTCGTCCAGACCGGTGGCGGCGTTGAGTTGATCGCGCACCTCGGGCGTGGTCGCCGGCGTGATGCGGTCGACCATGCCGTTGGGGAAGTCGACCTCTTTGTCGATCCACGCTGCAAGTTCCTTCGATCGCGCAGCAGCGAACGCCAGCACCGCCCGCTTCGCCTGCGACCCGTTGTGACGAAGGTTGTCGCAGGACATGACGGTGAATGGCGCGACGCCGGCCTTGCGGCGTACCTCGAGCGCACCGACGATGAAACCGAAGACACCGCTGGGCGCGTCGGGATATTTCAGGTCGTGGGCCACCGTTTCGTCGTCGAGACGGAACGTACCGTGTTCATCGATGAGGTAGCCGCCTTCCGTAATCGTCAGCGAGACGATGCGAATGGAAGGATCCGCAAGCCGCTTGAGCACGGCATCACCGTCGTCAGGTGCGTACAGGTAATCGACCATCGCGCCGACGACATGGGTTCTCCGCGCGCCGCGTGGATCGAACTCACTGACTGAATACAGGCCGCCTTGTGCCTTGAGCGCATCTGCCAGCGGACGGTCGTGTTCGAGCAGGTTGATGCCGAGGATGCCCCATTCGTGCATGTCCGCATCGGCCAGGACGTGATTGGTATAGATGGCCAGGTGCGCGCGGTGAAAGGCGCCGACGCCGATGTGCGCGATGCCGGCGGTGACCTTCATGCGATCGAAGGGCGGTGCATCGACACCTTGGGGAAGGCGGTCGAGCGTTTCGTTGCCGAGGGGGACGGGCATGAGGCGGTCTCAGGGGTGATGAATGGCGGCGCCGGAGGCGTCGAAGACGTGGGCGTGCGTGAGGTCGAGGCGGATGCAGATGTCGCGGCCCGCACGCCTCTCGAAATCGCCGTCGGCTCGCACGGTGATCGAACCCACCTGCGGCACATCCACATAGGCGTACGTCTCGCTCCCGAGGCGCTCGACCACCGAAAGCTTGCCACTGACCGTCTCGCCGGTGCCGTCGCCGTCGCATACACGAAGATGCTCGGGCCGGATGCCGACGGTGACCTTGCCGTTCAACTGGCTGGCACCGGGAATGCTCACGCTGTTGCCATTGCCCAGCTTCACGCTGCCGCCTTCGACCGTCGCCTCGAAGAAGTTCATCTGCGGCATGCCGAGGAAGCCGGCGACGAACTTGTTGACCGGTCGGTGGTACAGCTCCATCGGCTTGCCAAGTTGCTCGATGCGGCCTTCGTTGAAGATGGCGATACGATCGGCCAAAGTCATCGCTTCGACCTGGTCGTGCGTTACGTAGATCATGGTCGCGTTGAGCTCCTGGTGCAGCCGCGCTATTTCCAGTCGCGTCGCCGCACGCAGTGCGGCATCGAGGTTGGAAAGCGGCTCATCGAACAGGAAGACGCGCGGTTCGCGCGTGATCGCACGGCCGATCGCCACGCGCTGGCGCTGGCCACCGGACAGCGCCGACGGCTTTCGATCGAGGTAGGGTTCCAGCGCGAGGATCTTCGTCGCCCGGCCGAGCTTCTCATCGATCGCACGCTGGTCCATCTTCGCCAGTCGCAGTGCGAACGACATGTTTTCGCGTACGGTCATGTGCGGGTATAGCGCGTAACTCTGGAACACCATGGCGAGATCGCGCTTATCCACCGCGCGGTCGGTGATGTCGTCCTTGTCGAGAAGAATCTGCCCCTCGTCGGCCTCTTCAAGGCCGGCGATCAGGCGCAGCGTGGTGGACTTGCCGCAGCCGGAAGGCCCCAGGAACACGCAGAACTCGCGGTCCTCGACGACCAGGTCGATGCCCTTGATGACATCGACTCCCTCGAACGACTTGCGCAGTGAACGGATTTCCAGGCGGGACATGAGTGACTCCTATTTGACTGCGCCGAAGGTGAGGCCGCGAACGAGCTGGCGCTGCGACAGCCAGCCGAGCACCAGGATTGGTGCGCAGGCCAGGGTCGACACGGCGGACAACTTCGCCCAGAACAGCCCCTCGGGACTGGAGAACGAGGCCACCAGCGCGGTCAGGGGCGCGGCGCTGGCGGTGGTGAGGTTGAGCGACCAGAAGGCCTCGTTCCACGACAGGATCAGGCAGAGCAGCGCCGTGGAGGCGAGGCCGCCGCGGCTCACCGGAATCAGCACGCGGAACATCGTCTGGCCCGTGCTGGCGCCATCCATCCGTGCCGCTTCGAGGATGTCGTAAGGGATGTCGCGGAAGTAGGTGTAGATCATCCAGACCATGATCGGCAGGTTGATCAGGGCGAAGATGATGATCAGCGCTGTCTTCGAGTCGAGCATGTTGAGGTCGCGGCAGATCAGGTAGATCGGTACCAGCACGCCCACGCTCGGCAGCATCTTGGTGGAGAGCATCCACAGGAGGACGTTCTTGGTCTTCAGCGTGGGGTGATAGGCGAAGGCATAGGCCGCCGGCACCGCGACGATCATGCCAAGTATGGTCGCGCCACCTGCGGTGACGATGGAGTTCCACGCGTAGTGCAGATAGTTGGCGCGAGCGAGGATCTGCTCGTAGTTCTCCAGCGTGGGCGCGAAGAAGAAGTGCGGCGGCATGCTGAAGGCGTCGAGTTCGGACTTGAAGCTGGTCAGCAGCATCCAGAGGATGGGAAAGAAGACGATAAGCGCGACGATCCATGAACCGACGATGCGGATCGTGCGGGCGGTCTGATTGTGTTTGCGCCTGGTCATGTCGTTATTCCTCAGGTCTTCTCTGTCAGCGACTTGCCGATCAGGCGGATGAGGAACACCGCCATGATGTTGGCGAGTACCACGGCCACCAGGCCGCCGGCCGACGCCGCGCCCACGTCGAACTCGAGCAGGGCCTGCGTATAGACCAGGTAGGGAACGTTGGTCGTCGCGTCGCCCGGGCCGCCGTTCGTCGTCACGAAGATTTCCGCGAAGATGTTGAGCAGGAAGATCGCCTCGACCATCACGACCACGGCGATGGGGCGTGCGAGATGCGGCAGGGTGAGGTAGCGGAAGATCGCGAAGCCTCTCGCGCCATCCATGCGGGCGGCTTCCATCTGCTCTCGATCGAGCGACTGCAGCGCGGTGACGAAGATAAGGATGGCGAAGGGCAACCACTCCCACGACACTACCGTGATGATGGAGAACAGCGGCCAGTCGGCGAACCAGTTCACCGGCGTGGCCCCGAACAGCTTCCATACCCAGGCGAGGAAGCCCGAGACGGGATTCATGAGCAGATTCTTCCATACCAGCGCGGCGACGGTGGGCATGATGAAGAACGGCGAGATCAGCAGCATCCGCACGATGCCCTGGCCGGGGAAGGTTTCGTCCACCAGCACGCTGATCAGCACGCCACCCACGACGGTGACCACCAGCACGCTACCGACCAGGATGATGGTGTTGAGGATCGAGGTCCAGAAACTCGGGTACGTGAAGAAGTAGGCGAAATTCTCCAGCCCGACGAAGGCCGACTTACCGGGGTAGAGCAGGTTGTAGTACTGGGTGGAGAAGTACAACGTCATCGCCAGCGGGACAATCATCCATACCAGCAGCATGATGATCGCGGGCTGGGCGAGCAGCCGCTCCGGGCGTTTGCGGATACGCGCGCTCATTTCGGCGGCTCCTTCGAGATGACCGGTTTCTGGTCGTAGTAACCCGCACGTTTCATGGTGCGGCTGACGGCGGCATCGGCGGTATGCAGTAGCTGGTCCACGTTGCCGCGGCCGGCCAGTGCACCGGCGATCTCGCGGCCGACCAGGGTGGCGACCGCCTGGAACTCCGGAATCGAAACGATCTGGATGCCCTTGTACGGCACCGGTTTGAGCGTCGGATGCGACGGGTCGACGGCCTTGAGCGAGTCGTAAGTGACCTTGGCGAACGGCGCGGCGGTCATGTACGCCGCGTTCGCATAAGTCGACTCGCGCGTGCCGGGCGGTGTGGCCTGCGCACCGTACTTATCGGCGACCATCTTCAGGTACGGCTTGGACGTGGCCCAGAGGATGAACTGCCGCGCCGCATCCGGCTGCCGGGTGCTGTCCGGGATAGCCAGCGACCAGACCCACAACCACGACGAGCCGCGATCGGTCACTTCATGCGGCGAGCGTGCAAAGCCGACGTTGCCGACGACCTTGCTTTCCTTCGGGTCGGTGACGGTACCGCCGCCGACGCTGGCATCGACCCACATGGCGCACTTGCCCGAGGCGAACAGCGCGAGGTTCTCGTTGAAGCCGTTGTCCGAGGGGCCGGGCGGGCCGTAGTTCTTCAGCAGGTCCACATAGAAGTTGACGGCCTTATGCCATTCCGGCGTGTCGATCTGCGGGTGCCACTGTTCGTCGAACCAGCGTCCGCCGTAACTGTTGACGACGGTGCCAAGCAGGGCCATGTTCTCGCCCCAGCCTGCCTTGCCGCGCAGACAGATGCCATACACGCCATGGTCGGGATCGTGGAGCTTCTGAGCGAAGCCACGAATCTGGTCCCAGGTGGGTTCGGCGGGCATGGTCAGGTTTGCCTTGGCGAACAAGTCGGTGCGGAAGTAGGTGATGCTGGCTTCGGCGTAGAACGGCACGGCGTAGAGATGGTCGTCCACCGTCAGTTGTTCGCGCACGTTCTTGAAGATGTCGTTGGTGTCGTAGTCGGCGGGCAGGTTGTCCAGCGGCTTGAGCCACTTCTGTGCGCCCCATAGCGGCGCCTCGTAAGCACCGATGGTGATGACGTCGAACTGGCCGCCATGCGTGGCGATGTCCGTGGTCAGGCGTTGCCGCAAGGTGTTCTCTTCGAGCACCACCCAGTTCAGGTGCACGCCCGGATGGGTCTTCTCGTACTCGGACGAGAGCGCCTGCATGCGCACCATGTCCGCGTTATTCACCGTGCCGATGGTGAGCGTGGTGTCGGCATATGCAACGCCGGCCGTTCCCAGCAACGTAGCGAACAGGACGGAGGCGATACCCTTTCCAAGGCCGTTCCGGTAATCGCTCATCATGCCTCCCTTTGCGGCGAACCGAATGGATGACCGTTTATAGGTTCAAGGGCACTACGACCACCAATACGTGTCTCGTCGTTTTCCGGTGAAGATGCGTACTTTTTTGCAGAATCGGGCATCGCGTGGCTTCAGAAACACCCGCCATATAGCCACGAATGCTGCTATGCAGCACACAAGGCATTAAGCAATAAAGTACGTAAGAAGCCGTTCGATAAGAGATCCAGCACGCGTCTGGTGACGCGTCGCGGCATTACAGATCGGCGGCGGGTTGCCGGTGACGCATCCGATATTCGCGCGGCGTCATGCCGGTCAGGGCAAGAAAGCGGCGATTGAAGTTCGACAGGTTGCTGAAGCCGACCTCGTAGCAGATGTCTGTAATGGACCCCGTCGAAGCCACCAGTTTTTCGCACGCGCGTTGCACGCGTATCTGGTTGACATAGTCGATGAAGCGATAACCGGTGTGCTGGTGGAAGAAGCGCGAGAATGCGGTTTCAGACATGGCCAGTCGGTCCGCCACCGTCTTCAACGACACATCGCCGGCATGGTGGCGGTCGATGAAGGTCACCGCACGATGCAACTTCATCGACTGACTGGGATCGGCCGACGCCTGGAATGGGCGGCTGCTCAGAGGGCGCCGGGTGGGGTCTTCGGCGAGCGCCTCGATCATCTCGAAGAAGCTCGCCACGCGGCGCAAGCCTGGGTTTTCCGCAACGCGGCGGAAGTAGGGCTCAAGCTGCCTGCCGAGATCCGGCGCGAACTCGATGCCGTAACGCGCTTCCTCGAGCAACAAGGACTTCACGTGTCGGGCCAGCGGAAAGAACTCGATGCAGCGGCGCACGAAGGCTTCGGAGAACAGGATCACGCGATCGCGCAAGGCCGCCGGCTCGCAGCTCGTGTCAGTCACCCAGTTGTGCGGCACGTTGGGGCCCGTCAGCATCAGGGTGTACGGCGCGAAGCGGCCTTCGTAGTCGCCCACATAGGCGGTACCCTCGGTCGCGACGATCAGGTGAAGCTCGTAGGCTGGGTGGTAATGCCAACGGATCAGCCGGCTGCGTGAGCCATGGTCGAGGTAGTGGATCGAGGGTTCGTCGGACAGGCCCAGAACATCCTGCTCACGGCCGAGCGCCGAGGTATCGGCCATGGGCGGCGGCAGCGAAAGGGCGGCACGACGGTTCATGCGTCCGAGCGTACTCTTTCCGGTTATCAATCACCAAGGAGGCGGATATGAAGGTCCTGATCGTGGGCGCCAACGGTACCCTGGGCAAGGCGGTCGCGGCGGAGCTGGGCGCGCGGCATAACGTTGTCGGGGCGAGTCGCTCCAGTGGTGATGTCCATGTGGACCTTCGCGACGCGGCGAGCGTCGAGACGATGTTTCGCGAACTGGGGCAGGTCGACGCCGTGATCTGCGCAGCAGGCAAGGTTCCCTTTGCACCGCTGGCCGAGCTGAACGAGGCGAAGTATCTGGAGGGGCTGCAGGACAAACTGCTCGGCCAGATCCGGCTGGTCAGCGCTGGTACGCCACATGTGCGCGATGGTGGTTCGTTCACCCTGATCACGGGCATTCTCACCGAGCAGCCGATCCTCTCCGGCGCCGTGGCGAGCACCGTCAACGGCGCCGTCGAAGCCTTCGTGCGCGCCGCGGCCATCGAACTGCCGCGCGGCATCCGCATCAATGTCGTCAGCCCGACCGTACTGACCGAAGCGATGCACGCCTACGCGCCTTACTTCCGTGGCTTCGAGCCGGTGAGCGCCGCACGCGCGGCGATGGCGTTCGCGCGTTCGGTCGAGGGTCGCCAAACCGGCCAGGTCTACAAAATCTGGTAGATCCGTGATTTCTGTAGGAGCCGATTCATCGGCGATGGGTGCTCGCGGACACCGTAAGGAATCGCCGATAAATCGGCTCCCACAGATGAATCGGCTCCCACAGATAAATGGGCTCCCACAGAAAGTTCAAACCTGCCGAGTGAAATAGGAGTGATCCTATGTCGGCACCGTCGCGCCATCGATACGATGGCCGACCTCTTAAGACGCCTTCCGGTCGCAACACGTTTGCAATCGGCGGTTACGCGTCGCGCAGCCATGTCGCATCCCATCGGCGCGCAGGAGTTTTACGGCCACAACGGCCATTTAAGGAGAAATACCAGATGCGTCATCTCGCCTTGTACTCCGGCGTCACGCTTGCGCTGTTGGTCCCCCTGGCCGCCACCGCGGAAGATACAGCCAGCCTCAAGGTGACCGGCACGATCTCGCCGGCATCGTGCAGCGTATCGCTGGTCGGTGTCCCCGAAGAGGGTGTGAAGCTTCAGTCGGTGAAGCTTGCTGACTTCACGCCCGGACAGGACCTGGTTCTCGAAGAAAGGAACGCGTCGCTGGCGATCGACTGCCAGGGTGCCGCTGCGAAATTCTGGCTGAAAGCCAGCGACGCCAATGGCGATCAGGGGGCGTCGGAGTCGGGCCCGTCGCACTACAGTCTTGGCTTCAACGAGCAGGGCAGGAAGGCGAACGGTTACTTCGCGCTTAGCATCGACGCCGCTTCCATGGTCTCCAATACGTTTGTCCTGAAGTCGACGGACGGTGGTCTTGGAGAAGCTTGGGCGACGCCCGTCACCGGCCGGGTCGGGTTCGACAAGGACGGCGAGGCATTCGCTTTCGCCGCCGACGCGGACGCAACGGAGCCGGCGGCCCTGTCGACGTTGAATGTGCCGTTGAAGATCAATGCGGTTCTGGCCAAGGACCCGGTCGTTAATGACGAAGTCGAACTCGCCGGTCAGGCGACGATCGAGATTTTCTACTAAGCAACGGTGCCCCCTGTGTGTGCCGCACCGGGGGCCTGAGCGGGAGCTTTTGCATGTCGAAGAGCGGTGTTCTGTGTGTGCGTGCCAGGCGTGTCCTGTTCGCCGTGGCATTGGTTGGCGTGTTGCCTGCGATGCCGGCCCTTGCTGACGGCATGTTGCCGGAAACCTCAGTAGTGATCGTGTACGAGGAGAAGGGAGAGGCACAGGTAAATGTACGTAACAGCGATGCGCGACCTTCCCTTCTGCACGTGACGCTGCAAGGCATCCCGGAAGATACCGAGCCGCTGTTGTTCGTCACGCCACCGGTGTCGCGCGTCGAGCCGGGTGAGAACCAGGTGGTTAGATTCATCCTGCGCAACGCGGTTCCACTGAAGACGCAGCGCCTGAAGCGCGTGATCTTCGAAGGCATTCCGCCGAAGAACAAGCTTGAGCCGGGGCGCGCGACCGTCGCTGTCAATATCAGGCAGAACCTTCCTGTCATTGTCCATCCGAAGGGTCTGCCGCTCAACCGCGAGCCGTGGAAGGGCCTGACATGGTCGATCACGAACGGCGAGTTGACCGTTCACAACGATACGCCCTACGTCGTGCGAATGGGTCAGGAGGTCCACCTGCTGCCGATGATGGCTTCCGTGAAGATTCCCGCCGCTTATCTGCTTCCCGGAGCCTTCCACTCCATAGCGGTTCCGGAGTCTGCCAGGTCCGCCGCGTCGGTACGTATTTACCCCGCCACCGTCTATGGCTTCGCCGTGGACGCCTATGACGCCGCATTGAGTTCCATTGCGCGTTGAGCCGAGGCCGGCCGTGCGTTTGCGCATGCCCGCCCGCCGACTACGCGGCGCGCGTCTGCGTCTGGCACTGTTTCCATTGGCGTGCGCCCTGGATATGCCCGAGGCTTCAGCCAACGACCTCGACGAACGGGATACGTCGTCGACCTCTCCTTCTGTCGTCGGTGCTCGCCGGGTCGAGTTCGATCCGGATATGTTGAAGTCGCGCGGTATCGATCCGAAGCTGGCCGAATACTTTCGCGAGGCTCCCCGGTTCACCGTTGGGCACCACGTCGTGTCGTTGAGGGTCAACGGCCGATCGACAGGGCGGGCCACTGCACGATTCGACGAGCACGGTTCGCTCTGTATCGAGCGGGCCTTGCTGGATGTTGCGAAAGTAGTGATTCCAGCGACGCACGCAGCTGCCGGGGATGCCTCCGAAGTGTCCTCGTGTGTCGATCTAAGGTCGGTCATGCCTCGTGCGTCCATCGAACTCGATCCAGCCCGAGGCCAGGTCTCCTTGCTGGTACCTACTGACGCGCTGCGGCGGCCGAAGCAGGATGTGTCGGCTTACTCGCGCGGTGGAACGGCCGCCCTTCTCAACTACGAGGTCATCGGCTTGAATAGCTGGGGGGAGGGGCGACGAAGTCGCTACGCGTCGGCCAACACGGAAGTCGGATTCAATACGGGCGATTGGATCATCCGTAGTCGCGGCGTCGCCAGCGCAACTGATGGTCGTCTTCGTTCGGAGGTCCTTGACACCTTCGCGCAACGGTCGTTTTCCGACCGCCGCGCCGTGGTCCAGCTCGGCGAGATCAACGTGGTCAACCCTGCGCTGGCCGGAGCACAGGTGACCGGGATGCAGCTCATGAGCGAGCAAGCGCTTGCCATGCAAGGGGGCGATTCCGCCGTGGAGGGTGTTGCCCCGAGCCAGGCACGCGTCGAGGTTCGCCAGGATGGGGTGTTGGTTTACTCGACCGTGGTGCCGGCCGGGCCGTTCGTCCTGAACAATATTCCGCGCGTCAACCGGCGTGCCAATCTGGATGTGACTGTCGTGGGAAACGGGGGTGAGGTGCAACGCTTTGTCGTGACCCCGGTCATGGCCGGCCCTGTCGCACCTTCCGTCGGGTATTCCCTCGCCGTGGGCAAGGCACGGAACACCGGGCGTGCGGACTCGCCATGGTTGATCAGTGGTGGGTGGAGCGGCCCCATGCGTCGCAGTGTCATCGTTAGCGGCGGCGCCATGCTGTCCTCGGATTACCACGCGATCGGTGTCGGCGTCGGCACACAGCTGGGGGCCAACACGCAGCTACAACTCGACGCGACCGGCTCACGCGCTGTCCGCGAGGATGTGTCGGGCTTGCAGGCGACCCTGACGCTGTCGCATCGACTGAGCGAGCACTGGTCGTTCGCGCTGTCCGATCTGCGCCAGAGCCCAGGCTACCGCCAGCTGCTGGATACCTCGGGCAACAACGCCATCGATGCGCGCCGCACGCGCTATCGTGATCAGTCATCAGCTTCGCTGTCGTGGTCAGCCCCCGGGTTCGGCAACCTCAGTGCGGGTTTCTCGCGTACCGTCCTGTTCCAAGGCGCTGCGACGCGACGAGCGCTTGCGTCGTGGGGAACCCGCTTCGGGCGCGCGTCCGTCTCGCTCTCCGCGGAGTGGATGCTGAGTCGGGTGCGTCGTGGGGCGAATAACAGCATCTACCTCAACGTTAGCGTGCCATTGGGCGAAAGCCGGCGTCTTGGCGCGACCGTGCGCCGGTATGCCGGGGAAAGCCGCTATGGAGCGAGTTTCTCGGAACAGGTCAACGAGTTTGCATCGTACCGCGCAGGAGTCGAATACCGACCGGATGGCAGGCGTCGTAGCCTTACGACGGCTGCGTCGGTACTCCCTCGTTACTTTCAGCTTGATGCAAGCTATACGCGAGACACGCGCAACAGCAACTACAGCCTTGGCCTGCGTGGGGGGCTGGTGCTTCACGAGCAAGGTCTCACGGCGTCACCGTACGCCGTGCGCGACACGTTCGGCGTGTTGTCGGTGGGCGACGCCGCAGGCATTCGCATCGCCACGCCCAGTGGCCCCGTTTGGACAGACTCGCGAGGTTACGCGGTCCTTCCGCAGCTCAGCCCCTACGGCAAGAGTAGTATCGAGGTCGCTACGGACTCCCTCCCGAAGAACATCGATATCCACAACGGCGCTACGGTGGTCGAGGCGGCCCGCGGCGCGGTGGCCCGACTCGATTTCGCGGTGAAGAAGACTCGTCGTGTGCTCGTCCTTGCACGGACGCCCGACGCGCGCGTGTTGCCATTCGGTGCAACCGTGACCGACGAGCACGGTGAACTGGTCGGCGTCGTGCAGGGCGATGGCGAGATCTTCGTGCCCAATGCACTGGCAACACCGCGGCTGCGGGTCAGTGACGTCGGCGCGGCGGACTGCGAGTTGGTCATCGACCCGGATGAATCTGCCGAACCAGGCGTCTATTACGAATCCGCGGAGGCGGTGTGCCGTCCTGTCGAGGATCGCGCTCGATGAAGTTCCTTGCTTGCCTCTGTATATGGCTCGTCACTTCACTCATGGCCACCACGGTGGGCGCGACGGACAGCAGCTGCGAAGTGACGCTGAATGCGCCGCAAGTCGACTACGGCCGGTTGAGCCGGACGACGCTTCCCCTCGATGGCAATGGCCTGCTCGAGCTGCCGATGCGTACCGTAGGCATGCACATTCGCTGCCCGGAACCACGGGGAATGACCACGTACTTCCGCGGCATGCCCGCTGGACCGGGTCGATTCCGCTTCACCGACGATGGTCATTTCTCCCTGCGCCTGCGCGACGGATTCCTGGATGGCGTCCCTGTCGAAGTGGGGCAGGTCGATCGCGATGGCGGCACGCCGCGCCAGACAGGTGCCTCGCAGCCGTGGATACCCGGCCAGGGGCTGTCACCGGTGAAGAACGGCGCGACGGCTGTGGGTCGCGAGTTCAGCGCGCAGATCGATATCGAGACTCGCGTGGACGAACGCGCGCTCACCGTCAGCGACGTAACCCGATGGATGGTGGGCGGTGCAGTCGAAACCGACGGCGCGCGAGCTATGCGAGAACTGACACTGCAAGCCGATGTACAGCCGGGTATTTGCAGTGTGTCGGTACTGCGCCACGTGTCGTTTGGCCGACTCCGCGCCACCGATCTCGATCGCCAAGGCGCCTCCACGCGACTCCCGATGGTCCGCAACGGAGAGCTTCAGGTGCGGTGCGACGCACCCACGCCATTCGCCTTCCGAGTGACACGCGATGAGCGCGCGGGTACGGCCGTCGCCCCCGTAGCGCTGGGCACCAGCCCCAAGAATGGACAACTGTTCGGGTTGGGCAAGACTCCGGCCGGCGAGGACATCGGTTCCTACGTACTGCACTGGAGCGCCGTGGCGACTTCCGAGCGCGGCGGGTTGCTCGCGACGCGGTCGGTCGACGGCGGACGATCCTGGGTTGCGATGGGCAGTGCCGTGGCGGCAGATCGCGCGAACGCGGAGCGGGTCGGATATGCCCTCGCCGCCGACGGGGCGACGGGCCCAACTGCCGTGAAAGCACTCAGCGTAACCCTCGATGCGGCGATCTTCATCGCACCACGGCATCTGTTGTCGATCAACGAAGAGATTGTCGCCGACGGCCTCGTGACCTTCGAGATCATCTACTGACTGCGGAACAACCGCAAAGGAGACGTTTCAATGAAATACCGCCCGATCCTTCTCGCGATCATGTTCCCCGTCGTGGCCGCTGCGAGCGAAGCGGACGCCTCGAGCGCGGAGCTCCGCGTCGGTGGCAGCATTATTCCAGGCGGGGCCTGTGGGGTGACTGTCGGCGATGGCCTCATCGACCTGGGTCGGCTGAAGCGAGACAAGCTCAATGCGACCACGCCGACGCCGCTGAAGGAGGAAAAGGTACGGATGGACATCAACTGCGGGAGCCGATCGCGCTACGCGCTGGCCGTGAGCAGCACGTCGCACGGGGCGAGCAACCACATACTGGATTTCGGACTCGTGTCGGACCCTGATCATCTTCCGACAGGAAGTCTTTTCATCCGTTTCGACAACAACGCGACGAGGATGGATGGCGAGAATGGCTACGTCACAGGGACCGACGAGGTGGCGGATCTTGCGAATGCAATCTGGGGCCCGTCGACCGGCAGCATCATGCCCATCTCGAACGGCAGGCAGGTGGCGGGCTTCGTCACCAGTGAGGGCAGCAGCGACACCCCCTCATACGTCAAGGACCTCTACACAACCCTTCTGCTGTATCCGCAGATCCGCCCCTTGAACGAGCTTTCCCTGAACGACGACATCGTCTTCAGCACCGACGTCAGCTTCGAGATCAGGTACTTCTGACAGAAGCTATTCACGAACGCAGGCAGGAAGCGCCTGCCAATACAGACACTCAAGAAGGAAGTCACATGAGAAACCTGAAGATTCTTTGCACCTCGGCATCTCTGGTGCTTGCCACATCAGCCTCTGCCGGTGAATCAAGCGCGGATCTGCTGGTCAGGGGTGCCATTACGCCAGGCGCCGCATGTTCCCTGGCAGTTCAAAGCACGCTGAGCCTCGGAACAATCCGGCGCGACATGCTGAATCCGGATCCCACTCAACCTACGAAACTGGGGGACAAGGAGGTTCCGATTACCGTTACGTGCCCGCAGCCCCAGCGCTTTGCATTCGTCATCAGGGAAGGTGGCGGGCAGGACGCGTCCGACCCCGAGGCCTTCCCCATGCGCTCGGTCGAAGGCGATAACCAGGTGGGTAACCTTCGACTCAAGTTCATCTCACACACGACCCTGATTGACGGAAAGACAAAAGGCTACGCGACCGGTGCTAGCAGCGACGCCGACCTAGGCCAGGCTACGTGGGGGCCTTCGACGCCGCATACCGAGAAGCTGCCGATCAGGAACGGCCTCTTCGCGGTGGGTTTCGTGACACAGGCGAACAGTACGGAGGCTCCCGTCAACATGACGAATCTTTATGTAAGGGTAGTGGCGGAGCCGAGCATCCATCCCGTCAATGACCTGGACCTCACTGCAGACATCGGCTTCTCCAGCGACCTTGGACTCGAGATCAGCTACTTCTGAGCGACGGGTGGCTCCCGTCAGGCCATTGCGATGGGGCGTTCGATCGCGGCGATACCACTGCGTGCGTGATCGACGATGTTACCCACGAGGCGGAGCGCATCGAGAAAAGAGTCTACCTCCTCAGCCCGGCCGGTAAACTCCGCCACCGACTGGTTGCCGGCCCGTTGCAGGAGGCGTCCACCGAACTGGGCGAGGCAGGCATCGACGGCAGCTGCGCCGGCTTCGACGTGGGTGACCAGGAGTTCGCGCTCCACATGTTCGCGTAGGGTGATCTCCGCGATCTCGATCACGTCGACGAGCTTCGCGGTCTGCTTGATGATCTGCTCAACGACAGCGTCGTCGCCGAACACCACCAGGGTGAGGCGAGACGCTTCGACATCGTGCGTCGCCGCCACGGTGAGTGACTCGATATTGTAGCCGCGCGAGGCGAACAGGCCGGCGACACGTGCCAGTGCGCCGGCTTCGTTCTGCAACAGCATGGAGATCAGGTGGCGCATGGTCAGAACATCCCTGTGGGTTCGGCGGTGTCGATCACCGGTGCATGGCGACTGGCAATCCAGTCGCCGGTGATCATCTCGGCATAGGTGGAACCGGGTCCGACCATGGGATACACGCCAGCGTCGGGATCGATCACCACATCGAGAAAGGCGGGGCCGTCGAAGGCGAGAAACGCGGCGATTGCCGACTCAATGTCGGCGGGTTGTTCAAGGCGTCGCGCCCACTCGAAGCCATCGGCCTGGGCGGCGCGAACGAAATCCTTCTTGTGCAGGCTCTTGTCCGACGCGGAGAACCGGCCTTTGAAGAACAGTTTCTGCCATTGGCGAACCATGCCGTCGCCGCTGTTGTTCATCACCAGGACCTTGACGGGCAGGTTGTACGTGGTGACGGTTTCCATCTCGCCGATGTTCATGCGGATGCTCGCATCGCCGTCGATATCGATCACGATGCGGTCGCGTCGTGCAAACTGCGCACCGATGGCGGCGGGCAGGCCGAAGCCCATGGTGCCCATCGAGCCCGAAGTGAGCCAGCTGCGCGGCTCGCGAAAGTCGAAGTACTGCGCGGCCCACATCTGATGTTGGCCGACCCCGGTGCTGATGATGGCGCGCCCGTCGGTGATGCGGTTGATCGCCTCGATGACCGCACAAGGGTGGATGGCCGCGCCGTCACGGCAGAAGTCCATGGCATGTGTTTTCTTGAGCGCGGCGACGTGGGCGTGCCACGGTGCGTAGTCGGTCTTGAAACCGATGCTTCGTCCATAAGCCAGCAGGCGATCCAGCGAGGTATCGAGTGAGCCAATGTGTTGCCAGTCCACCGCCTTCACCTTGCCGATCTCGGCCGGGTCGATGTCGATCTGGGCGATGGCCCGCGCTTTGGGTGCAAACTTGGCCGGCACACCCACCACGCGGTCATCGAAGCGCGCACCCAGGGCGAAGACGAAATCGCAGTCGTCCATCGCGTAGTTCGCATAGGCCGCGCCGTGCATGCCGAGCATGTGCAGCGCGAGCGGGTCGGTAGTGTCGAAGCCACCGATGCCCATCAACGTGGTGACGACGGGCAGGCCGAAGGCGTGCGCAAACTCGCGCAGGGCATCGGCTGCACCAGCCGAGACAATGCCACCACCTGCATAGATGAGTGGACGCTCCGCTTTGGCGAGTGTGGCGAAGAACTCGGCGCAGTGAGTGTCGTCGATGACGGCGGACTCCACGGCGTGCAGGCGGGACCGATAGCCGCGCACGGCAAGCTCGCGACGGCCTTCGAAGATGAGCGGGGCATTCTGGACATCCTTGGGAATGTCGATAACCACCGGTCCCGGTCGCCCGCTGCGCGCTATATGAAAGGCAGTACGCAGGGTGGCCTCGAGCGTGGATGCATCCGTGACGAGGAACACGTGCTTCGCGCAGGCGCCCATGATCGCGGTGATGGGCGCCTCCTGGAACGCGTCGGTGCCGATCGCCCCGGTGGGGACCTGACCACAGATGACAACCAGGGGAATCGAATCGGCCATGCAGTCACGCACCGGCGTCACGGCGTTGGTCGCGCCAGGGCCGGAGGTGACCAGTGCGGCGCCGACGCGCCCGGAGGCGCGCGCATAGCCCGCCGCCATGAAGCAGGCGCCCTGCTCGTTGGCGGGAACGATGAGCGGAAGGGATTCGCTGCCATCCTCGTGGAGGTGGCTTTCGTTGTAGCGGAATACCGCGTCGTACACGGGAAGGATAGCGCCGCCGGAGTAACCGAAAAGTACATCGAGGCCCTCATCGGCAAGCACCTGCACGACGATGTCCGCCCCGGTCATGGACTTGCCGGCCAGGGGATGATTCACGGCTGCGCGGCGAATGTCGCCGACGGGTTCCAGTTGCGCGTTCACGGGTATCTGAGTCCTTTAGCGTCGAAGAGCCGGAGCTCGTGTAGGAGCCGCTTCAGCGGCGACGGGTGCTCGCCGCAATAGTCCCGCTGCCACGGGATCGCCGATGAATCGGCTCCTACAGAAGGGCGCGTGTGCGCCATTGCCTGGTGATTAGTCGGCCTTGGCGGGTTCGGTGGCAGCTTTTGGCTGGTTGGTGGCGAGCCAGGGCATCCGTGCGCGCAGCTGGGCGCCGACCTTCTCGATCGGGTGATCCAGATCGCGCTGCTTGAATGCCTTGTAGTTGGGCAGGCCGGCCTGGTACTCGGCCGTCCACTCACGGGCGAACGTACCGTCCTGGATCTCGGTGAGTACCTGCTTCATGCGCTGCTTCGTGCCTTCGTCGACGATGCGCGGTCCGCGCGTGTAGTCGCCGTACTGCGCCGTCTCCGAAATGAACTCGAGCATGCGGGCGATGCCGCCCTCGTAGAACAGGTCGACGATCAGCTTGAGCTCGTGCATCACTTCGTAATAGGCGATCTCCGGGCGATAGCCGGCTTCGACCAGGGTTTCGAAGCCCTTGATCACCAGTTCGCTGGCACCCCCGCAGAGCACGGCCTGCTCACCGAACAGGTCGGTCTCGGTTTCTTCCTTGAAGTCGGTTTCGATCAGCATGGCGCGTGCGCCGCCGATGCCCGCGGCGTAGGCCGTGGCGCGTTCGGTTGCATGGCCGGTGGCGTCCTGGTGCACGGCGTACAGACAGGGCACACCACGACCGATCTCGTATTCGCGGCGGACGAGTGCACCCGGACCTTTCGGCGCGACGAGTACCACGTCGATGTCCTTGCGCGGGTCGATCTGGCCGAAGTGCACGTTGAAGCCATGCGCGAACAGCAACGTCGCACCGGGCTTGATGTTCGGTTCGATCGACTCTTTGTAGATCCCCGGCTGGGTCATGTCCGGCGTGAGCACGGCGATCAGGTCCGCGCCACGCACAGCGTCGCCGGGCTCGGCCACGGCGAAGCCGTCGACATAGGCGCGGCTCCATGACGGGCCGCCGGGCCGCAGCCCAACCACCACGTCGAGTCCGGAATCTTTCAGGTTGAGCGCGTGTGCGCGACCCTGGCTGCCGTAGCCGAGCACGGCGATACGGGCATTTTGCAGCGGAGCGGTAGTGGCTTGCTTATCGGTCACGGGGGTGTCTCCTGATGCGTACTGGCGAATGGCTGTGGGTACTGCGTGTGGCGATGCTTTGTGTGGGAGCCGCTTCAGCGGCGATAGGGCTCGCAATAAGGTCGGAGTTCTCGCTTCGCAGGAATCGCCGACGAAGTAGGCTCCCACATGAGTCAGCCTCAGTTGCCGATCAGCTCCTGAGTCATGTTTTCTTCATCGGACTTGCGTCGGATGGGCGTCGTGGCGGCTGTCGTTGCGGGCGCATCGTCGAAGGCCTGCGTAACGGCGCCTTCCGCCGCCGAGCCCACGAGGCGCGCGTACTTCGCCAGCACACCTCGCGTCACCTTCGGCGGTGTCGGTTGCCATGTGCCGCGGCGCGATGCGAGGTCGGCGTCGGTTCGCAGTTCGCGTGTCGAGGCATCGATGAAGATCGCATCGCCTTCGCGGATCAGTCCGATCGGGCCACCGCGCGCTGCTTCCGGTGCGATGTGCCCCACCATGAAGCCGTGCGTAGCGCCGCTGAACCGGCCGTCGGTGATCAGGGCCACGTCGTTGCCGAGGCCGCGGCCGACAAGGGCGGCGGTGACGGCCAGCATTTCGCGCATGCCCGGGCCGCCGGCGGGGCCTTCATTACGGATGACCATCACGTCGCCGGAGCGGATCCGGCCTGCCTGCACGGCCGCGAAGGCCTCTTCCTCACTTTCGAACACGCGCGCAGGCCCGGCGTGGCTCGTGCGACCGTGACCAGCCAGCTTCAGGATGCAGCCTTCCGGTGACAGGTTGCCGTAGAGGATGCTGTAACCGCCGCGCGGCTTGAACGCATGGGCGACGGAGCGCACGACTTGCTGCCCCTCGGCTGCCGGAGGTGCCGCATCCAGCTCCGCGAACAGGCTGCGCCCGGTGACTGTCGGCGTATCCGTCAACAGCCCGGCCCTGCGCAGCTCCTGCGCAACGATGGCGGTGCCGCCAGCGGCAGTCAGCTCCACGGCGCTATAGCGACCACCGGGTTTCAGGTCCGCGATCACCGGCGTATTGGCTGACGCAGGCTCGAAGTCTTCGATGCTCAGCGGCACGCGGGCCTCGTTGGCCATCGCCAGCAGATGCAGCACGGCATTGGTTGAGCCGGCGGTCGCCGCCACCATGCGTGCCGCGTTGTCGAAGGCCGCACGTGTCATCACGTCACGCGGCAGGCGGTGGTTGTCCAGGCAAGCCATGGCGAGCTCGCCACAGCGGAAGGCGGCCTCACGCTTGGCCGGGTCGGTGGCGGGAATATCGTTGAAACCCACCGGCGACAGACCCAGCGTGGTCAGCACCATCGCCATGGTGTTGGCGGTGAACTGGCCGCCACAGGCTCCGGCGCCCGGACAGGCATGGCGCTCGACGTCGTCCAGCTCGGCGTCGTCGATCTTGCCCGCACCGTGCGCGCCCACGGCTTCGAACACTTCCTGCACGGTGATCGGGCAACCGTTGCGACTACCGTGCGCGATGCTGCCACCGTAGAGCGCGACGCCAGGGATGTTGAGACGCGCCAGTGCCATCGCGGCGGCCGGAATCGTCTTGTCGCAGCCGCAAAGCACCACCATCGCATCCAGGCAATGGCCGTCCACCGCCAGTTCAATCGAGTCGGTGATCACCTCGCGGCTGACCAGCGACGAACGCATGCCGGAGGTGCCCATGGCAATACCATCGGTGACGGCGATGGTGTTGAACTCCACCGGCGTACCCCCGGCGGCGCGCACGCCCTCGGCCGCCGCTTCGGCAAGGTCACGCAGATTGAGGTTGCACGGCGACACGTTGGACCAGCTGTGCACGATCGCGACCATCGGCCGTGCGATCGCTTCGTCGTCGAGGCCAGTGGCGCGCAGCATGGCGCGTGCCGGAGCGCGATCCGGTCCGGTCTTGATCGCATCGCTGCGCAGCGTGCGGATGGGGATCTTCTTCTCGTTCATGCGGCCTCCGCCTTGGCGTTACATGCATCCAGAACAGCTCGCGTCACGGTATACGTCGTCGCATTGCCACCCAGGTCGCGCGTGAGATTGCCGTGCTCGAGTACGTGATCCACCGCGGCTTCCACCACGGCGGCCTCGTCGACCAGGCCCAGTGAATGGCGCAGCAACATGGCGGCCGAGAGAATCGTGCCCAGGGGGTTGGCCAGCTGCTGCCCGGCGATATCAGGCGCGGAGCCGTGGATGGGCTCGTAGACGCCGGCGCCCGGACCGCCGATGGACGCGGAAGGCGACAGGCCCAGCGAACCGGCGAGCACCGAGGCTTCATCGGTCAGGATGTCGCCGAACATGTTTTCGGTCACGATGACGTCGTAGTCGGCGGGACGGGTGAGCAGGTGCATTGCCATCGAATCGACCAGCTGGTGTTCCAGCTCAACGTCGGGGTAGTCGGCACCAACGCGCGTCGCGACCGAGCGCCACAGGCGTGAGGTTTCCAGCACGTTGGCCTTGTCCACCGAGGTGACTTTCTTCTTGCGTGTACGTGCCAGTTCGAAAGCATGGCGAACGACGCGCTCGATCTCTTCGACGCTGTAGCGGCACTCGTCGGAGGCGTCGGTTTCGCTTCGCGTCTTCGCGCCGAAGTAGATGCCGCCGGTGAGTTCGCGAATGAAGACAAGATCGACACCCTGTGTGCGTTCGGCTTTCAGGGGTGACAACGCCGCGGTGCGCGGATGCAGTTTCAGCGGACGCACGTTGGCGAAGACGCCGAGCAGCTTGCGCATGGCCAGCAGGCCCTGCTCGGGGCGAATTTTCGCATTCGGGTCCGACCACTTCGGGCCGCCGACCGCACCCAGCAGGATGGCATCCGCGGCGAGCAGCGCTTCACGCGTGGCCGGCGGCAGCGGATCGCCGAAGCGATCGATGGCATCGCCGCCGATGGCATGCTCGCTGAAGGTGAACTGGTGACCGAAGCGCTCGGCCACCTGGCGCAGCACGGCGACGCCGGCCGCTGCTACTTCGGGGCCAATGCCGTCACCCGGCAATACGACGATCTGGGCCTTCATGCGGCTTCCTCCAGGCGGTGTTCGAAGGCGGCGATGGCAGCCTCCTGTTGCAACAGGAAGCCCATCTGGTCCACGCCGTTGAGCAGGCAATGACGGGAGAAGGCATCGAGGTCGAAACGGATCGTGCCGCCATCGGGCAGGCGGATCGAACCCTCGGCGATGTCGATGCGCAGTTCGATACCGGGGTTGTCGAGAAGCCAGCGATGCTCGGCCGTACTTACGACGATGGCGAGCAGGCCGTTCTTCAGCGAATTGCCACGGAAGATGTCCGCGATCTCGCTGGAGATGACCGCCTGGATGCCGTAGTCCAGCAGGGCCCACGGCGCGTGTTCACGCGAGGAACCGCAGCCGAAGTTGTGGCCGGCGACGAGAATCGCGCAGCCGCGTGCGCTGGGCTGGTTCAGCGGGAACGCGGGGTCGTCACTGCCGTCGGCGGCATAGCGCCAGTCTTCGAAGCAGTGCTTGCCCAGACCGGTGCGTTCGGTCGTGGTGAGGAACCGCGCGGGGATGATCCGGTCGGTGTCGATGTTCTCGTTGCGCAACACCGCGGTGCACGAATGCACGTAGGCGAGCGGGCGGGTGGTCTGGCTCATGCGGCAACTTCCTGGGTCATGTATTCGCGGGGATCGGCGACGCACCCGGCCACCGCCGAGGCGGCGGCGACAAGCGGGCTGGCCAGCACGGTGCGTGCGCCCTTGCCCTGGCGTCCTTCGAAGTTACGGTTGCTGGTAGCGACGACGAGCTGGCCCGGCTGGGCGAGATCGCCGTTCATGGCGATGCACATGGAGCAGCCTGGCTCGCGCCACTCGGCACCAGCAGCGCGGAAGACCTCGTGCAGCCCTTCGCGTTCGGCGTCGCGACGGACCTGCTCGGAGCCGGGCACCACCAGTACGCGCACCCCGGCCGCGACACGGCGTCCACGCAGAATGCCGGCTGCCGCACGCAGGTCGGACAGGCGGCCGTTGGTGCAGCTGCCGATGAACACCACGTCGACGAGTTCGCCAGCCATTGGTTTGCCCGCCACCACCTGCATGTAGTCGAGCGCGCGCTGTTCCACGGCGTCGGCGGCGGCGGGCACGTTCGCGTGGATGGCGACGACCATGCCCGGGTGGGTGCCGTAGGTGACGGAAGGTTGGATGGTCGAGGCGTCGATGCGTACTTCGCGGTCGTACGCCGCGCCGGTATCGCTGGGCAGTGTCTGCCAATAGGCGACGGCGCGGTCCCAGGCCTCGCCCTTCGGTACGCGCTCGCGACCTTCCAGCCAGGCGAATGTCGTCTCGTCGGGAGCGATCAGGCCGGCGCGTGCGCCCGCCTCGATCGACATGTTGCAGACGGTCATGCGCTCTTCCATCGACAGGGCGCGCACTGCGTCGCCCTTGTACTCGAGCACATAACCCGTGCCGCCGCCGATGCCGATGCTGCCGATGATGTGCAGGATCAGGTCTTTCGCGGTAACGCCGGGCTGCAATGCGCCGTCCACATGGATGGCGAACGACCTGGGCTTGCGCTGGAGCAGGCACTGCGTGGCCAGCACATGGCCGACCTCGGTGGTGCCAATGCCGAAAGCCAGCGCACCGAACGCGCCGTGGGTGGCTGTATGACTGTCGCCGCAGACGATGGTCATGCCCGGTTGCGTCGCTCCGACCTCGGGGCCGGCCACATGCACGATGCCGCGTTGGGGACTATCCCAGCCCATCAGCTCGACGTCGAACTCGCGGACATTGGATTCCAGTTTCGCAACCTGCGCTTCGGCTTCCTTCGTGTAGTACGGACGAACGCCACTCGCGTTGGCGGGCAGGGTCGGTGTGGAGTGGTCGAGTGTCGCCAGCGTGCGATCGGGGCGACGCACCTTCAGGCCGCGCGAGCGCAGCTCGTCGAAGGCCTGCGGTGAGGTCACTTCGTGGACCAGGTGCAGGTCGATGTACAGCACGCCAGGCGTGCTCTCCGTTTCAGGAGCGACCTGATGGCTGTCCCACAGCTTATCGAACAGGGTACGCGCGCTCATGCGGCAGCCCTCCCGGCGACGGCAGGTTCATCGATGGCGCTCAACCAGCCCCAGCGATCTTCGGTGCGGCCGTCGAACAAGCCGAAGAAGTCTTCCTGCAACTGGCGCGTGATCGGACCAGGGCGGCCATTGCCGACGGGCTTGCGATCGACCGAGCGCACGGCGGTGACCTCCGCCGCGGTGCCGGTCATGAACACTTCGTCAGCGAAGTAGAGCATCTCGCGCGGCAGTGACTGCTCCACGACGTCGAAACCGCGTTCACGAGCGAGGGTCAGCACGGAATCGCGCGTGATGCCGCAGAGGATCGACGACGCGGCCGGTGGCGTGTAGATGGTGCCCTTGCGCACGATGAACAGGTTCTCGCCGGCGCCTTCGCTCAGCAGGCCGTCGGTGCCCAGGGCGATGCCTTCGGCAAATCCGCCGTTGATCGCTTCGCGGGCGATCAGCTGGCTGTTGAGGTAGTTGCCGCCGGCCTTCGCGCCGCTCGGGTAGGTGTTGGGCGCCGCGCGGTTCCAGGAGGAGACGCACACATCCACGCCGTTCTCGATGGCATCCGCGCCGTGGTACGCGCCCCAGGGCAGGGCGATGATGGCCACGTCCACCGCGGTATCCAGCGGCGGCGCGAGGCTGAAGGTGAAGCCGCTGCGGAAGACGATCGGGCGCACATAGGCCGAGGTGAGGCCGTTGGCGGCAATCACGTCGCGGCAGGCGCGGTTGATCGCATCGGCGTCGAATGGGATGGCCAGGTCGTAGATGCGCGCGGAGTGAAACAGGCGCTCGGTGTGTTCTTCCAGCCGGAAGTAGCGCGGTCCGTCGGGGGTAGCGTACACGCGCACGCCCTCGAACACGGAGGATCCGTAATGCAGCGCATGTGCGCCGACATGGACGGTGGCGTCGGCCCAGGTCTTGATGCGACCGTTGTGCCAGAGATGGGTCGGGGCTTCCATGTGGTGCTCCTTCAGGGACTAAGGGCGACGGCGGCGGTCGCGGTGTTGTTTTGATGCATGGCCATCAGAGAACAGAGGTCATCGTTGGTCACTGAGCGCTGTTTGTCTGTAAGGGTTTTAAAACTATCGAAGACGGCGTCGAGCGTTGCTTCATCGACCTGGTACTCGAGTTCGACCAGCCGCTGGCGCAGCGCGTGGCGGCCGGAATGCTTGCCGAGAACCAGCGAGGTTTTCGCACCGACGTCCTGAGGACGCATGATTTCGTAGGTGCCGCGGTGCTTGAGCATGCCGTGTTGATGAATGCCGGATTCATGGGCGAAGGCGTTGTCGCCGACAATGGCCTTGTTACGCGGCACGGCCTGGTTGGTGACCTCGGCGAGCAGGCGCGAGGTGGGGAACAGGCGCTCGGTGACGATGCCGGTATCGACCTTGAACAGCGGGCGGCGCGTGTGTAGCGCCATCACGATTTCTTCCAGCGCCGCATTACCGGCCCGCTCGCCGATGCCATTGATGGTGCATTCGACCTGCCGTGCGCCGGCGCTGATCGCGGCCAGGCTGTTCGCGGTGGCCATGCCCAGGTCGTCGTGGCAGTGCGCGGAGAACACCACGCGGTCCGCGCCGCGTACATGCTTGCGCAGGTAGGCGAACATCTCGGTGATCTCCTGGGGGGTGACGTAGCCGACGGTGTCGGGCGCGTTGAGCACGCAGGCACCGGCTTCGACGGCGACGGAGAAGATCTCGGCCAGATAGTCTGGCTCGGTGCGCAGCGCGTCTTCGGCGGAGAATTCGACTTCGTGAGCGAGGGCCTTGGCCCGGAGGATCGCCGTTGCGGCGATATCGATCACTTCCTGCTTGCTTTTGCCGAGCTTGTGCTCGCGGTGCAGGGGACTGGTGGACAGGAACAGGTGGATCCGTGAGTGTCGCGCGCCTTGCAATGCCTTACCCGCACTGTCGATGTCCGCTGGCTGACATCGGGCCAGTGCGGCGATCGTGGGCGTCGTCAGCGTCCTCGCGATCTCCGCCACGGCGGCGAAATCATCGGGTGAGGCTTGGGGGAACCCGGCCTCGATGATGTCGACACCCAGCGCCTCCAGGGCGTGTGCCATGCGCAATTTCGCACGCCGGTCCATCGAGAAGCCGGGGGCCTGCTCGCCGTCGCGCAAGGTAGTGTCGAAGATGCGCACGCGGCCGCCTACGTCGCTCTCGACGGATTCGGTGCTGCCCTGGTTTGCTGGATTCATGTCTGGCTCCGCTCGTGAATGAGGCGGGCCTGGGGCAATAAAAAACCCCGCATCCGTTGCCGGGTGCGGGGTTCTTAAGGAGTCTTCAGGTTTGTTTCTATTTACCTGGACACTTGCCCTTAGCCCGCACCTCCGCAGGTAATAAGTACAAGGTTAATAAGAAGGAGGCCGCCGCCAAGACGCAGCTTGCCTACTGCCGCCGGAAGGCGGTCAAGGGCAAAGCGGCCAGTGGTGGTGCGCTGCGTCATGTCACCGAACGTATGTCAGTTCGCCGACGGGTGTCAACACTTTCTCTTGAAACTTGTTTCCTAGGACATTCGGACGGCTAGACGCCCGAGGCGGTGGTTTGCAGTGGGAGAGCGCATTCCGTCGGCGGTTCCGAGGAGTGGTATTGGGGACTGTCCTGTCGGAAAAGCATCGCCGCTGAAGCGGCTCCCACAGCGGCTCCCACAGCGGCTCCCACTGTGGTTGCCACAGTGGTTCCCACAGCGCCTCCCACTGTGGTTGCCACAATGGTTCCCACGCAAGGCGCGGACTGGGCAGCAGCGCGGACTGGGCGGCTCTTGTGTGGGAGCCGATTTATCGGCGATAACCCGGTCGCGGATGGGCTACCAGCGGCGCAGCCAGTCTGCGAGCGCCCTGCCTTGTGCGGCGAGTGGCTCAGCATTCGCCTTGCGGCCCAGCATGGCACCCAACGCTTCGGGCACTTCCACGGACCGTCCGATCAGCGGTTCCACGACGGTATCGAATTTGGCCGGATGTGCCGTCGCCGCAACGGTCCAGTGGCGCGAGTCTCCCGACATCCGCCGTCGCTCCAATACGCGCATCGCCGTCGCCGTGTGTGGGCAGAAGACCTCACCGTCGCTGGCGGCGTGACGCCGTATGACATCGCGGATCTCGGCATCATCCACGCCTTCGGCGTGACCGCCGCGGCGTGCGTTGTCGTCTCCTCCGAAGAGGTGGCTGAGTCGTTCGAAGTTGCTCGGCGCACCCACGTCCATCGCATTGGCGATCGTGGCGATGGCGTCACGTGCACGATAAGCCTGGCCGGCGAAGAACTCAGGGAGCGTGTCGTTAGCGTTGCAGGCAAAGAGCACATCACCGATGGGAAGGCCGATCTTTCGCGCCCACAGGCAGGCCACGGCGTTGCCTAGATTGCCGGTGGGGACGATCACATTCATCGGGCCATCGGAAGCCAGGGACGCGTGCCCGAAGTAGGCCATCTGCGGTAACAGACGACCCAGGCTGATGCTGTTCGCCGAGGACATCGGTACGTCCGCCTGCAAGGCGGCATCGCCCAGCGCGCCTTTCACCATGCGCTGGCAGTCGTCAAAGCTCCCCTCCACGCGCAGCGCGCGCACGTTGCCGCCGAAGCTGCCGAGCTGGTGGGCCTGACGCGGCGAGACGCGGTTGTCCGGGTAGAGAATGGCGACGCGCACACCGGGCAGGTTGTGGAAGGCCGCCCCGACTGCCGCGCCGGTATCGCCTGACGTGGCGACGAGGATGGTCAGCGGGCGATCACCGTCACGGCGCAGACGGCTCATGCAGGCGGCGAGGAAGCGCGCACCGAAGTCCTTGAATGCCGCGGTCGGGCCATGGAACAGTTCGAGCACATGCGCGCCGTCGAGGCTCAGCTGACGACGCGGCGCCGGAAACGCGAAGGCCTCGGCGCAGATGGCCGGGAGATCGTCTTCGAGCGGATCGCCCTCGAAGAACGGCTCGAGCATACGCAGCGCCGTGCCGGCGAGGGATGCGTTCGGCGGTGGCAGCGATACCCGCGGCATCCTCTCGGGAACATACAGCCCGCCATCGGGCGCGATGCCGGCAGCGATGGCATCGGAAAGACGTGTGGGCGCGGCACCGCCGCGCGTGCTGACATAGCGCATGGTCAGAGCAGCCGGGCGGCAGGGCCGTCGATGGGCGCGACGAGCACGTCGCTGTCATGTCCTGCGGCCTTGAATGCGGCATGCATGTCGACCGACGCCGCCTCGGCGGAGGTACGATCCTCAAACCAGCCGAATACGCTTGGACCGGCGCCGGAGATGCTGGCGCCGAACGCGCCATGGTCGAGTGCGGCCTGCTTCACCCGGGCGAAGCCGGGAATAAGCGGCGCGCGGCGCGGCTCGACCAGTACGTCGGAAAGTCCTTCGCGCACCAGCGCCGCTTCGCCGCGATAGCAACCGGCCAGCACCAGCGCGAGGTTGGCGCTCTGGGCAACGAACTCACTCAGCGCGTAATGGCCGGCGAGCGCAGCGCGGGCGCGACGGGTCTCCAGCACGACATGCGGATGGACCAGCGCGCAGTACCATTGGGCCGGTACCGGGATGCGCACGAGGCGCTTGTCGGTAGCGAGCACTAGTCCGCCGAGCAGCATGGGGCCCAGATTGTCACCATGACGACTGCCGCTGGCGACCGCCTCACCGTCCAAAGCGAACGGATACAGCGCCTCGCGCGACAGCGGCTCGTCCAGCAACGCATTCGCAGCGACCACCGCGGCGACGCAGGAAGCGGCCGAGCCACCCATGCCCGAGCCAAGCGCTATGCCCTTGTGCAGCACCAGCTCGAAACCGAACGGCAGGTCGAGCGCATGCATCATCGAAAGCAACGCGGCGCCGGCGGTGTTGTCCGCGGCGGCCATCGGCAGGTCGGTGATCACCCCATCGATGGCGGCGATACGCACTTCACGTCCGGAAATACGGCGCACTTCGGCGCGATCGCCCGCACCTGCGACGCAGTGTCCAAGGATGTCGAAACCGATGCCGACATTGCCGACACTGGCGTATGCCTCGGCCACGGCGACATCCGCACGGACCAGGGGCGAGGATTCTTCTTTCAACATGCGCACCGTTTTACTCCCATGGCGCCAGCCACGCGCAGCAGGTCCGTGAAGACCGCCGCGGCGGTGACCTCGGGGCCGGCACCCGGCCCCTGGACAACCAGCGCATTGTCGCAGTAACGGCGCGTGGCGAAGCGAACCACGTTATCGGTGAGGCGTGAGTGCGCGAAGGCATGGTCGGCACCGACCACCTGCACGCCCACGGACGCCTGGCGGCCGTCGAGGCGGGCTACGTGGCGCAGCACGCCGCCCGCGGCGCGGGCATCGGCAAGCAGGGCGGCCATTGGTGCATCCATGGCTTGGAGGCTATCCATGAAGTCTTCGCGGGTACAGGCGGCCAGTTCGGCGGGGATAAGGCTGCGTACGGAAACCTCGTCCAGCGACAGCGATACGCCGGCTTCGCGGGCGAGGATCACCAGCTTGCGGGCGACGTCCATGCCGGAGAGGTCGTCGCGGGGATCGGGCTCCGTGTAGCCCATGGCGTGGGCCTCGCGGACCAGGGCCGAAAAAGGTGCCGAGCCGTCGAAGCGATTGAATAGCCAGGCCAGCGTGCCGGAGAGCATGCCTTCCACGGCGAGTAATTCATCGCCCGTGTCGATCAGGTCGCGCAGGGTCTGCACCACCGGCAGGCCCGCGCCCACCGTGCCTTCGTAGTGCAGGCGGGCGCCGCTGGCGTCGGAGGCACGGGCAATCTTGTGCCAGCGATCCAGCGGACCGCTGGCGGCGCGTTTGTTCGGGGTGACGATGTGGATGCCCGCGCCGAGCCAGCCGGCGTAGTGGTTGGCCACTAAGTCGCTGGCCGTGCAGTCGGCCAGAACGGCCACTTCGCCCTCGTGCCCGGCGACGTACGCGGCGAACTCGTCGAGCTCGGCCGGACGCCAGATCTGGGCGCCGTGCTGGCGCCCGTTGAGGGCGTCGTCGTCGCAATCCAGCCACATGTGCCGGCTGTCGCTCACTGCCCGAAGGCTGAGTTGCAGGTTGCACTCACGCAGCAGGCGCGGCGCGGCGAGGCGCATCTGGGTCAGGAAGGCACTACCGACCTTGCCGGGTCCGACGACACCGATATTGACCACGAGGGGGGCGACGGCCGCGCGAATAGGCGCGACACGTAAGGGCGAACGGGGTAATGCGATAGCGATGGACACGATCAAAGCCTCCGGTGAGAGGCCCTTCGTCACATCAGGTGGGGGATCTTGGCTGGGAGTTCCGGCGCCGATCCCGTCCTGCGGGAGGTCGGGGCCGGCAGCGACAAGGAACTAGGCGCGCGCGAACTCCGATCCTCCGACCAGGGTAGTGGTCGTTGTCGTTGTAGTCGCGGTGGTGGATACGGACGCGAGCGCGCCGGCCGGGAGGGCCGGGATGAAACGCAGCGCTGGCGTATTGAGATGCATGAGCCCGACGTTATGCCCGCGTGTGCGCGGCTGTCAAGCGGGGCGGGGCTGGCCGGATGGCCTATGTGGATTTCGGCGATGCTGCCGAGGGGTGCGGCCCACTTCAGGCCGGACCACTGCAGGAATGAACTGTGGGAGCCGCTTCAGCGGCGATGGGGTTGCGGCAAGTCCCCTATCGCCGCTGAAGCGGCTCCCACAATGAGCAGGGCGCCGCGATAGCGGGCCCCAGTAAGCGAGATCAGTGCTTCGAGAGGTCGAGGGCGTAGATGGCGGTACCGTCGCCGTTGTCGCGAAGCTGCTTGATTGCCAGGCCCTGGGCCCTGGCGATGTCTTCCTTGCCTGCCGCGGCGGTGAAGGTCAGGCTGCCCTTGGTCTTCACGGGCACGAAGCGCCACGAGCGTTTGTCGACATCCTTCGCCGTGATCGTCTTTTTCGCTTCGACCCACTTGATGACGACTTCGCGGTTTCCATCCGGTGCATTCAGCACGACGGAATCACCGTTCATACCCGGGAACCCGCCGCCGCCGTTCGCGCGATAGCTGTTGGTCACCACGATGAAGGGCTGGGTGTCCTTGACCGGCTTGCCCTTGTAACGGAGGTTGCCGATGCGCTGGCCTTCCGGCTTGGTGATGTCGATGGTGTAGGTGATGCCACCTTGCATCTGGTCGAAGTTATAAGCGACGAACTTGCCGGTCAGCGGCTGCTCGCCTTCTTTCGATGGATCGATCTGGTTGAAGCGCCGGGCCGATTCTTCCAGCCACGCCTTCACCCCTGCGCCATCGATCTTCACCGCGGCAAGCGTGTTCGGATAGAAGTAAAGGTCCGCCGCATTGCGGATCGTCATCGGGCCCTTCGGTACATCGGTGTAATCGTCCGGACCGCCGAAGCCCGTGCGGAACGCGGACGCGGCGGAGATCAGCGGGACGTCCTTCCATTCCGGGTGGGTGCGGCTGAGTTCGTCACGCGCGTAGTCGGCCTGCGCGGCGTTGACCACGGCGAGCGCGCTCATGTTGCCTTCGTCGGCGAAGTAGCTGGTCAGGTCGTGATCGGTTGCACCGATCGGTGTGTTGACGTAGGCGATCGTGGCTTCGTGCGCCTCTTTCACGATCGGCTCGATAGTCGGGTCGACCGCGACGCAATCGTTTTTCTTCGGGCAGATGGGACGGACCTGGCTGTGGCTCTTGTCCTTCTCCACCACCCAGTGATCGCCCTCGCGCTTCAGCGTCATGTTGATCACGCCGAGGTCCTTGCCGAAGAAGCCCCCCATCACGGCGGGCACGCCGCGCACGATGCCGCGCTTCGCGTCCACATCCTTCATGTCCATATAGCGCGGCCCCGGAAACTCGGTATGCGAGTGACCCAGCAGCAGCGCGTCGATGCCGGGCACGCCGGCGAGATACCAACCACCGTTCTCCATCTGCGGCGTGTACGGCGCGGTGTTGAGGCCGCCGTGCAGGATGGCGACCACCAGGTCGGGCTTCTGTGCGAGCACTTCCGGCATGTACTTGTTCGCGGCTTCGACGACGCCGTCGACGGTGACCTTGCCCTGGAGATTGCGCTTGTCCCAGTCGAGAATCGGCGGTGGCGTGAAGCCGATGATGCCGATCTTCAGTGTGGTCGGTACGACTTTGCCCATCGCCGTGGTGACGTTGACCGTCTTGGTCACGATGGTCCAGGGCTTGAAGATGGGCTTGCCGTCACGCGCGCTGTAGACGTTGGACAGGACCAGCGGGAACTTCGGCCCCGCGCACTGCTGTGCCTTCACGCCGTCCACGTTCATCGACGTGTTGGTGACCTGGGCGAGGAAGGGCAGGCCGTAGTTGAACTCGTGGTTGCCGGCGGTGCCGCCGTCGTAGCCAACCGCGTCCATCGCGGCGTAGATGCCGAGCTCCGTATCGCAACCCACCGGTTTGACCATGGCCTGGTAGTCGGCGAGCACCGAGCCCTGGATGGTGTCGCCGCTATCGAACAGCACGGTGTTCGGGAACTCCTTGCGCGCCTGGCGGATCAGCGTGGCGACGCGTTCGTAGCCGAAGGTCGGGTCGTCCTTCTGCTTGTAGTAGTCGTACGAGAGGATGTTCGAGTGGACGTCGGTCGTCTCGAGGATGGCCAGGTCCAGCGTCGCGCCATCGGTGATGGCCGCGGGGCTGGCGGTCTTGTCTTTCGGCGCGCTGGCGCAGGAAGCGAGCAGGGCGGCCGAGAGCGTGGCCATCGCGAGATGCTTGAGCATGGGGTATCCGGTGGGACCGAGGGTATCGGGTCGGGAAACTAGCAGAAACCGAAGGTCTGGCCTAACCGTGACTGTCCTGGGAAATGCGATGGGCGTCACCTCTTCGCAAGAATCACATCCTTTCGTAAGAAAACATACATATCGCATCCGCAGGCTAGCCGGCTTCCCCCAACGACGAGCTCCCTGTCGATGACGCTTTCCCGCCGTACCCTGTTTCTCGCCCTTGTTTCCGCCATGTCCCTCCAGGCCCATGCCGAGGACGTACCGCCGCCCACCGCCGCCGATCAGGCGCAGCAGCTCGAAGGCGTCTCGGTGATCGGCCAGGGTGAAACACGACAGGTGCAGCGCATCACGCCGGCCGACCAGAGGATATTGCCGCCGGGGACCAGCCCGCAAAAGATCCTCAATCGCCTGCCGGGTGTCTCCGTCCAGTCGAACGACGCCTTCGGCGCCAACGAGGAATCGCAGACGATCACGCTGCGCGGCTTCAATGCGACGCGCCTGGGCTATACGCTGGACGGCCTGCCGTTGGGCGATAACGCGTATGGCAACTACAACGGCCTGAACATCTCGCGCGCCCTGATCGCCGAGAACATGGCGACGGTCGAACTGTCCGAAGGCATCGGTGCACTGGGCACCGCATCGACGAGTAACCTCGGTGGTGCCATCCAGTACTTCTCCTCGGACCCGGCAAAGACCTTCGGCGGCAAGGTCGCGCAGACCTTGGGCAGCGACCACAACCGGCGCAGTTATGCGCGCATCGATAGCGGCGACTACAAGGGCTTCTCCATGTACCTGTCCGGCGCGCACAGCGACGCGGACATGTGGGCCAACCCCAACTCGCCGACCAACACCAAGCAGTTCAATGGCAAGGCCGTCTATGAGTTCGGCGAGGGCAACCGGATCACCGGTTTCGCCGATACCTCGCGTACCAGCCAGGCCGACTACGCCTATCTGTCCAGGAGTGGCATGAAGCGCGGCCTCGGCTGGGACTGGAATCTTTACGCGCCAGACTGGAACCGCGCGCTGGCCGCGGCCTATTGCGCGCCTGCGTACACCAAGGGGGGCGTGAGCGATCCGCGTTGCGGCTTCTCCGGCGGCGTCGACAACATCGACGACGCCTACTACCAGAGCCGTGCATTGCGCCGTGACGACCTCTACTACCTCGCCGGCGACTTCACGGTCTCCGACTCGGCCACATTGCATACCCAGGTCTATCACCACGAAGATGCGGGCCAGGGTCACTGGTGGTCGCCGGGTCAGAAGTCGTATCCGGGTACGGCACAGGAGCTGCCGATCTCCATCCGCAGCACCAACTACACGATCAACCGTAACGGCGCCATCGCTTCACTAGCGTGGGATCTTGGTGGCCATCATGTCGAGGGCGGCCTCTGGTACGAGAAGAACGATCACCACGTCGAGCGCAACTTCTATTACATCGACGGACCGGTGAGCGACGATCGCTACCTTTCGGATCCGGATCGCCGCCTGTTCGCCCAGGACTATGTCATCACGACGAAGCAGGCCTACCTGCAGGACAGTTTCAAGGCGTTTGACGACCGCCTGAGTGTGGACTTCGGGGTGAAAAGCCCGCACACCACGATGACCGCGCGCGAATTGCCGGGTGTCGAGAGTCCGTACGCGAACGGTACGCTCAAGGCGGAGAAGTCCTTCCTCCCGCAGGCGGGCCTGGCCTACCAGCTCGCACCTGGCCAGGAGTTGTTCCTCTCTTATGCGAAGAATATCGCAGCCTTCCAGGGTGGCGGCGCCGGCGGCCCGCTCTCGGTCTCGCAGGCCGCGTTCGAGGGCACGAAATCCAGCCTGAAGCCCGAAGAATCGCGCAGCATCGACGGCGGCTTCCGCAGTGTCGGCACATGGTACGAAGCCTCCGTCGCCCTCTACGATGTGAAGTTCGACAACCGCCTGCTCTCGCTCAATCCTTGCCCGAGCATCGAGCAGGGCACGCGCCCGGAGTGCAACACCGCCTTCGTGAACGTCGGATCCGTCAGCAGTCGTGGTGCGGAGTTCACCTTCATCTGGAAGCCGGTTCGTGGTCTCGAGTGGTACAACTCGGCTTCGTTCAACCGCTCGAAGTACGACGATAACTACGTCGCCAACGGCCAGGTCGTGCCGGTCAAAGACAAGACCACGGTCGACACGCCCAAGCGCATGGTGGCGAGCGAGATCAGCTATACCTATGGCCCTTGGTCAGCCAGTTTGCAGGGCAAGTACACGGGTAAGCGCTATTACACATACACGAACGACCAGAGCGTGGCCGGCGCCACCGCCTTCGACTTCGGCGCGAGCTATGACTTTGGTCCGGTCGCCAGCCTCAAGGCACTCACCCTGGCTCTCAACATCACGAACCTCACCGATCACCGTTACGCGACCAACCTGACCGCCTTCGCGGCCACGGATCCGAACGGCCGCGCGCTCGCCTTCCACGCCAGCGCGCCGCGGCAGAGCTTCGTCACCCTCACGGCGGATTTCTGATGAAGACACAGACACGCCCTTTGTTTGCACTATCCTCGTGCGCTCTCGCCCTGGCGTTGGGAGCGCTTTCGATGTCCACGCATGCAGCACCGGCCAAGCCCCTCGCCGCGAAGGTTCTTGTCATCGGCCATCGTGGCGCAAGCGCGCTACGTCCCGAGCACACGCTCGCGTCCTACGCGGTCGCCATTGAGGACGGTGCGGACTTCGTCGAGCCCGATCTGGTGTCGACCAGGGACGGGGTGCTGGTCATCCGTCATGAGAACGAGATCGGCGGCACGACCGACGTCGCCGCGCGTCCGGAGTTCGCCGGCCGGCGCGCCACCAAGACGGTCGACGGCGTGCAGATCACGGGTTGGTTCACCGAGGACTTCACGCTCGCCGAGCTGAAGACGCTGCGTGCCCGCGAGCGCCTCGCCGATATCCGCAAGGCCAACACGGCTTACGACGGTCAGTTCAGCGTGCCGACCTTCGACGAGATGATCGAATACGTCGCCGCGGAGTCGTCGGCCCGCGGTCGCGTCATCGGCATCATTCCCGAGATCAAGCACTCCACCTATTTCCGTGGGGTTGGGTTGCCGATGGAAGACAAGGTGCTGGCCACTCTCGCGGCACACGCGTACACGCGCACGGCCCCGGTCGAAATCCAGTCCTTCGAGGTCGGCAACCTGAAGTACCTGCACGGCAAGCTCGGCAAGGGGCATCCGAACATTCGCCTTCTCCAGCTTATGGATGACGCCGGCGAGCACCCGGCCGACGATGCCGGCACGACCTATGGCGCGATGATGACGCCGAAGGGGCTAAGGGCCGTCGCGACCTACGCCGACGCCATCGGGCCGTCGACGCGCAGCATCATTCCGCTGGACAAGGACGGCCGCCTGGCGCCTGTAGCCCCGTTGGTCCATGACGCGCACGCCGCCGGCCTAGAGGTCCATCCGTACACGTTCCGGCCGGAGAATCACTTCCTCGCTGCGGATTTTCGCAACGATGCGGGGGATTCGGCGCGAAACGAGGCGGGCTCGGTGGCCGAGATTCGGGCCTACCTGGCGACGGGTATCGATGCGTTCTTCACCGACGATCCGGCATTGGGCCGGAAGGCGCTGGATACGCCATAGCCTGCCCCTTGTGGGAGCCGCTTCAGCGGCGATGGGTCTTGCGACACGGTCAGGATTCGCCGCTGAAGCGGCTCCCACAGGGTCGCTGGCCCCACGGGGTGGGCCTGCCGCAGGTATGATCCCCGGTCAGCCAGTCCCAGGGACCCCCCGATGTCGTTAGCCAAGTTCCTCCGTCACAAGTCCGTCGAGCAGCTGCAGGCCGAGGTAGGCCAGCGCAAGGACTTCCGGCGGGTGCTGGGTCTGTGGCAGCTCACCGCGATCGGCATCGGCGGCATTATCGGCGTGGGCATCTTCGTGCTCGCCGGCCAGCAGGCGGCGCTCAATGCCGGCCCGGCGGTCGCGCTCAGCTTCATCATCGCCGGCCTCGGCAGCGCCTGCGCCGCTCTCTGCTATGCCGAGTTCGCCGGCCTGATCCCGGTCACCGGCAGCGCCTACACCTACGGCTACGCCGTGCTTGGCGAAGGCGCCGCCTGGATCATCGGCTGGGATCTGCTGCTCGAATACGCGCTGGTGGTCGCGGTCGTTGCCATTGGCTGGTCGGGCTACGTGCAGGTACTGCTCGCCTCGGCGGGCGTGCATTTGCCGGAGTGGGCGCAGAAGAGCATGAGCGCCGACACCATGGCGTATTACTGGCAGCACGCGATGGGCCCGCTGGGCGTGAGCTTCGCCCATCCGGTCGCCGCGCCGACCGACGCGCACCGCTTCAACATCATCGCGGCCGGCATCTCTCTCTTCGTCGCCATCCTTCTTTCGGTCAAGACCGAGTGGGGCGCGCGCCTCAACACCGTCATCGTCGGCATCAAGGTGATCGGCGTGGCGCTGGTGATCGGCGTCGGTGCGTTCTACATCAATACCGCCAACTGGCACCCGTTCATCCCCGAACGCGTGTTCGACGATAAAGGCATGGGCCATTTCGGCTGGCAGGGCGTGCTGACCGGCGCGAGCGTCGTATTCTTTGCCGTGTTCGGTTACGACACCCTGACCACCGCCGCCGAGGAAGCCAAGGATCCGCAGCGCGATCTTCCGCGCGCGGTGCTGCTCTCGCTGGCTGTGGCGATGGTGCTCTACATCGCGGTATCGCTGGTGCTCACCGGCATCGTGCCCTACGGCACGCTCAATGGTGAAGCGTCGGTCTCCGATGCCTTCAACGCCATTGGCCTGCCGTGGCTCAGCAATGTCATTGCCGTGGCAGCCGTCATCGGCGTCATCAGCGTGCTGTTTGCTTTCATGCTCGGTGCGGCACGCATCTGGTTCGCTTTGTCGCGCGACGGGCTGCTGCCGGCCTGGTTTGCTCGTGTGCATCCGCGGTTCGGCACGCCGGCGCGTCCGACCATGATCCTCGGCATCTTTACCGCCGTGGTCGCCGGCCTGCTGCCCATCGGTGAAGTGGCCGAGCTGGTCAACATCGGCACCCTCAGCGCGTTCATCCTGATCTGCGCTTCGGTGCTCGTGCTGCGCGTGCGCAAGCCGGACCTGGAGCGGAAGTTCAAGACGCCAGCGGTCTGGTTCGTCGCGCCGCTCGGCATCCTGTTCTCGCTGGCACTGATCTGGGGCCTGCCGTGGATTACCTTCGAGCGCTTCGCCATCTGGATGGCGATTGGCTTGATCGTGTACTTCACCTATAGCGTGAGGCACAGCAAGCTCAATCGCGACTGACGCGGCTCGCCAGTCACTCGATCCGAAGGCGTGGAATGCCCGGAGGATCCAGTCGTACCGGCACCGTCCATTCGTTCGCCATATGCCTGCGCATGCGTCGTTCGTTCGCCGCCGAATAGCGATAGCAGTTCGCGCGTAGCGGACTGACGGACGACATGAGGTTGGTTTCGCACGGCCACCCCGAGGACCAGCGCACTTCGGCGTCCTCGTGGCTGGCCGTCAGCGTGTGGCCGTACTCATGGGCGACGATGGTGTAACGTCCCGTAAGCGAGGCCATGGCCTCATCGCCGCCAAGCCAGGCGAGCCCGGATGCGCCTGGTGCAACCTCGTCGCGGGTAACCAGCATGAACTTGTATTCGAATTCGCCCGGGACACGCGGGAGTTTCTCCCGCCACGCATAGTTGTCGACGGCGGCGGACCAGTCCTTGAGCGACGATTCGTGCCCATAGGGGATATCGGTCAAGCCGGCGACGTGCTGACTGTAGATCGCCGACAATCGCCGGGTGGGAAATATGCGCTTCATATCGGCGAGCCACCAGGCTACGTAACTTGCGTGAATATGTTGCCGGGTGACGCCCAGCGTGTCGTCGTGCAGGAACAGCCAGAAGATCAACGTAGGCTGGGCGGCGGCGCGCTGCGCCTTCATGATGGTGGTCTTTCCCGCGGCGTATCGGGGCATGGTCATCTTCTGCGACGAGGCTTGCCGTGCGACCGACTCGGTGAAGCTGTGAGGCGCACCGGTTTCCATGTGATGGCTTCCTTCGGCTTCGCTACTGAATCCAGTGACTTCCACGCTACCGGATCGAGGCATGCTGATATCGACATGCGTCCCTGACCGGGTCAGCACGGCTTGCTCGCCGCGCCATGTCACGAGGTACATGCTGCCTGGTACGTCGCCTGCCCGCTCGTTCGGGAAGTGGAGCTCGACATCGAGCGGTGACTCGATGGTCAGCGCGCCATCGTCAAGCACGATCGTTTGCGGCAATCCGCGGGCGATCGCCTCATCGAACAGATCGACCGCATTATCGGTACGTGCATGCGACACGCATGGAACCAGGGCGATGAGGGTGCCAAAGGCCATCCTAATAAGAATGAAACGCCTACGTGGTTCGGCTAGCGGCAATGCCATGGCAGTCCTTTGCGTGTGGGGCGCGGACGATACCGCGGCCGAGAGCGTTCATGGTCACTCTCGGCCCGAATGCGCCATACACCTACGGCAATTGTGGAAGTCAGGGAAAGGCCCATTGAATCGGGCACGGTAACGACCTACCTTCGAAGGTTCACGGCCCGAAGGAAAGGCACCATGTCAGATCTCTCCGCGTTCCCGATCACCTCGCGCTGGCCCGCTGCGCACCCCGATCGCATCCAGCTCTACTCGCTGCCGACCCCCAACGGGGTCAAGACCTCGATCTTGCTCGAGGAGCTGGGCCTGCCGTATGAGGTGCATCTGGTCGACATCATGAAGAACGAGAACAAGCTGCCGGAGTTCGAGTCGCTGAACCCGAACGGCAAGATTCCCGCGATGATCGACCCGAACGGTCCCGACGGTAAGCCGATCGGCCTGTTTGAATCCGGCGCTATCCTGCTTTATCTGGCGGAGAAGACGGGACGCTTCATTCCCGCCGATCCGGCGAAGCGCTGGGAAACCATCCAGTGGGTGTTCTTCCAGATGGCCGCGATTGGACCGATGTTCGGGCAGGTGGGCTTCTTCCATAAATTCGCCGGCCGCGAGTTTGAGGACAAGCGTCCGCTGCAACGCTATGTCGACGAGGCGAAGCGCCTGCTCGGCGTGCTGGATCGCCGGCTCGACGGTCGCGAGTGGATCATCGGCGACGAGTACACCATCGCGGATATCGCCACGCTGGGATGGGTGAATAATCTGGTGACGTTCTACGGTGCGCGCGAGTTGGTCGGCTTCGATGATTTCCAGAACGTCATCGCGTGGCTCGAGCGTGGCACGTCGCGGCCAGGTGTGGAGCGGGGACTCAAGATTCCGTCGCGCACCTGATTCGGCGCATCGCAAAAAGAAACGGCCGCGAAAGCGGCCGTTTCTCGTGGTGCACGACAAGGATCGATCAGAAACGAAATTCTGCCGCACCGCCCCAGACGCCGACATTCACGGTGCGCTTGTCACCGGTAATGTTCTGCGCCTTCAGCGAGTAGTTGTCGTAGTTCACCGTCACGCCGAAGTTCGGCGTGAAGTCATAGCCGAAGCCGACACCGGCGTAGATGCCGTTGTCATTGGACGAATCGCGGAGCGAGTAGCTGTAGACATTCTTGCCATCGAAGATCTCATTCTGATCCGCGTCGTAGGACGTGTGCGAATGCGCAAGACCGAAGCGGGTCGTGATCGTCCAGTGGTGCGGAAGCACCCACTTGCCGTTGGCGCCCACGAGCAAAGCCCGGCCCTTGAGTTCGTACTTTTCCTTATACGTATCGAGCAGGGTACCGAAGGTCTGCGAGGTCTCGTAGCGGCTCGTGATCTTGCCCAGGTCGACATAGCCAGCTTCAACGCCGAAGTAGAACGGACGATCCACCGCCCAGCGATAGCCGACCACCGCGCCGAAGGCGGTGTCGTTCTTGTCCTGGAAGCCACTGTGGCTGATATCGTAGTTGGCGCTGCCACCGTTGATACCGATGAAGGCGCCTTCGTTGGCGGCATGCGCGCCGAACGAAGCGAACGAAAGTGCGGCCGCAGCGGCCGTTGTAAGAAGAAGCTTTTCCATGAGTTTCCCTGTGTTCCTGGTAGTGCGCACCGGCCCCTTCGCCGGGCGGCCCCTTTACTGGCCGCGCGATATTACGATCTTTTAACTTCCAGCGCCAAGCACAATCCGCCCCTCACGCTATCGCAAGTTCCTGCGCATGCCAGGTGGCGTGCGCCGTCCGTTACCTCTGGCATAGGGAACCCCGGCGCGCGAAGTTTAGGATCGACGGCTTGCGCGAACCGCAGGGGCTCGCGCCGACCCGCTCGCATGGATGGCCGGGCGACCCACACGCTCCACGGGAGAACTCAGTGAAATCCACCCTTCTTGCCTCCGCGCTGCTGGCGGCCCTCGCCGGCGTCGGCGCGACGGCCGTCCGCGCGGATGATGTCCCCGCTCCGCAGGACGTTGCTTACAACGGCACGCTCAAGCTCGCCGTCGATGCGACCGATCTCGACCACCGTGTTTTCCGCGTCCGCGAGAATATTCCCGCGCAGCCGGGTCCGCTGACCCTGCTGTTCCCGCAGTGGATCCCGGGCCACCATTCACCGAGCGGCCCGATCGACCAGTTCGCTGGCCTGGTCGTGACTGCCGGTGGCAAGCGCGTCGAGTGGAAGCGCGACGAATTCAACGTCTATGCCTTCAACGTGGACGTGCCGGCCGGTGCTTCCTCCGTGGACGTCGAGTTCCAGACGCTGACCCCGCAGGACACTCGCCAGGGTCGCATCGTCATGACGCCCGACATCGTCAACGTCGAGTGGAACCAGGTGTCGCTGTACCCGGCCGGTTATCGCGCCGATCGCATCCAGGTTGAGGCGAGCGTGAAGTTCCCGGCTGGTTTCCAGTACGGCAGCGCGCTGGAGGAAGCGAGCAAGAGCGGCGACACGGTCAACTTCAAGGCGATCGACTACAACAACCTCGTCGACTCCCCGATCTTTGCCGGTCGCTATTTCAAGCGTGTCGACCTCGATCCGAACGGCCGCTCGCCGGTCCATCTGAACATCGTTGCCGACAACGCCAAGTCGCTCGAGATCAAGCCGGAAGCCCTGGAGATCCACCGCAAGCTCGTCCAGCAGATGGACAAGCTCTACGGTGCACGCCACTACAACCATTACGACTTCCTGCTCGCGCTGACCGACAAGCTCGGCGGCATCGGCCTGGAACACCATCGCTCTTCGGAGAACAGCGCCGCCCCGGGCTACTTCACCGAATGGGAGAAGAACTGGCTCGGCCGCGACCTGCTCGCCCATGAGTACAACCATTCCTGGGACGGCAAATACCGCCGTGGCGCCGACCTGGCCACGCCGAACTTCAATGTGCCGATGGGCAACAGCCTGCTGTGGGTCTACGAAGGCCAGACGCAGTTCTGGGGGAACGTGGTTGCCGCTCGTTCGGGCCTCGTCTCGCAGGATCAGGCGCGCGACCTGCTCGCCTTCGTCGCCGCGACCTATGACAAGGGCCGTCCGGGCCTGTCCTGGCGCAATATTGAAGACACCACCAACGATCCGACCATCGCCCAGCGTCGCCCGCTCTCGTATCGCAATTACCAGATGAGCGAAGACTACTATTCGGGCGGCCAGATGATCTGGCTCGATGTCGACACCAAGCTGCGCGAACTCACCAAGAACAAGCGCAACCTGGACGATTTCGCCAAGGCGTTCTTCGGTATGAAGGACGGTGACTGGAAGGTCAATCCGTACACGTTTGAAGAAGTGGCCTCGACCCTCAACGGCATCGCGCCGTTCGATTGGTCGACCTACCTGCGCGAGCGCGTCGATGGCCACAAGGGCGATATCGAAGGTATTGCGCGCAGCGGCTGGAAGCTGGTCTATAACGACAAGCCTTCCGAAGCGATCAAGGGCTTCGAGACCCGCCGCATGGTGACCGACCTGACCTATTCGGCCGGCTTCGCCGTGTCGTCGAAGGGCGACATCTCCGACGTGCGCTGGGACGGCCCCGCCTTCAACGCCGGCCTCTCGCCGGGTATGCACATCGTGGCGGTGAACAACAAGGAATTCGGCGGCGACGTGCTGAAGGACGCCGTCACCGATGCGAAGACGAACAAGGCCCCGATCCAGCTGCTGGTCAAGAATTTCGACCAGTACAAGACCATCAACGTCGACTACCACGGCGGCCTGATGTACCCGCATTTGGAACGCGACAAGAGCAAGCCCGATTGGCTGGGCGAGCTTTACAAGACCAAATGAGACACGGAAGGGCGCCGCAAGGCGCCCTTCTTCATTGGGTAGGAGCCGATTCATCGGCGATGCTCTTGTAGGAGCCGATTCATCGGCGATCCCTGCGGCGCGTCGAAATCAGATTCCCTCGCGAGCACCCATCGCCGATGAATCGGCTCCTACAAGAGCGCGCTCGGTGCGCTTGATCGCCTTCAATCCGAACAGCGGCCGGATGAAACCCACCCGCCGAATCACAAATTCGTGCAGCACATAGCACCCGGCAACCGTCCCGCCCAGCACCAGCGCCGGTTCCAGCCACGGCCCCAGTGCCATCGGCTTCAGCCAGAACAGCAGCAGGATGATCAGGCTCTGGTGCAGCATGTACCAGGGATACACCGCTTCGGTGCAATACGGCAGCCAGCGGAAGGGACGGTCGAGGAAGACCTTGCCCCAGCCGAGAATGGTAAGCAGGGCGGCCCATAGATAAACGCTCTGCGCAGTCTGTGACAGCACATCCCAGAACGTCTGCGGCACGCGATACACCCACGAATCGGCACTTACCAGCTGGCCGGTCAGTCGCAGGCCGAGGTAGAGCGTGATCGACACCAGTGCGGTCGCCAGCGTTATCTTGCGCATCGATACGACGCGGTTCCAGAACCCGGCCTCACGGGCGAGCAGATAGCCGCCCAGGAAAATCGTCGCGTACTTGGCGTGTTGATACCAGTCGCCGACCAGGGCGCCCGTACCCGGAAAGATCGGCGCCAGATACAGGATGTAGAACAGCAGCAGCGCGGTCGGCGCACCCACGAAGACCCACACAGGTGCCCGGCAGAAGGCAGCGACGGCCGTGCGAACCCGGGCGAGGCCCAGCAACGGCATCAGGGCGACCAGGGACAGCGTGTACGTCCACAGGTAGGCCAGGTACCAGAGGTGGTTCCAGGTGAATCCGTACTGCCAGCCGGTGAAGCTGTCTTTCGGCCAGGGGTGAATGTTCCAGTAGCTGACGAGGAAGTTCCAGAAGCCGGGTGTCAGATGGCCGCTGGCCACGCCCTCGCAGTAAGGCTGGATCGGCACCACCACGAAGATGCCGAAGATCAGCGGCAGCATCAGCCGCCAGGTGCGCTCACGGGCGAACCGCCCGAGGCGGCCCTCAGGCGCGGCCAGGGCAATAGCGGCGCCCGAGATCAGGAACAGCAGGGACATCCGCCAGCGGTTCATGAAGATCATCGGCCATTGCAGCCACTCGGCCGTGTGCACGCTTTTGATATGGAAGTCCCAGCCCGACACATAGGCCATGGCCGTGTGATAGAGGATCAGGAGGGCGAAAGCGAAGATGCGCAAGGCATCGATGTCGTGGCGGCGGGTGGTGCTCATGTCCATGCGTCCTGTAGGGAAGGCATGGCCAGAATCGGCTTGGCACCGGGCCTGCCACCACCACGAGGGGGCGAACGCGAGGCATTCGGGGACGAATGGTGGGGTAGGTGGGACCGGCTTCGGTGAGGATCGGTGACGACGACGCTATGATTCCCGACATGGATGCCACGACCCCCACACCGCCCGGCAGGGAACTCGACCGCGCCCACCGCCGTCGCCGTTCACTCATGATCGCTTTCTGGGTGCTGGTCTTCGTCACGGCGGCCATTGGCAACACCATGACCAGCCGGATGGACGCCATCCGCTACGACATCCCGTCGCCGACCTGGCAGATCGCGACGAACGAATTCAGCAGCATCGTCCTCGGCTTGCTGATGCTGCCCTTCATGTTGAAGGCCTGTGATCGCTGGCCGCTGCACGCAGACACCTGGCGTCGCCGGCTGCCGCTGTACTTCCTCGGCAGCCTTGTCTACTCCGCCTGCCACGTGGTCGGCATGGACCTGCTTCGGATGCTGGTCTATTCGACCTTCGGTTCACGGTACGAACCGGGTCCCTGGGCAAACCAGGCGGTCTACGAGTACCTGAAGGACATCCGCACCTTCTTCCTCATCGTCGCCGTCGGTCACATGGTGGAATGGTTCGGGCGCCACATACAGGGCGAGGCCAGCCTGCTCGACGTGCCGGACGAAGGCCCGCCGGTCGAAGCGGTGGACCGCCCGGAGCGCTTCCTCGTGCGCAAGCTCGGCCGTGACTTCCTCGTTGCAACGGCCGACATCGAATGGGTGCAGTCCGCCGGCAACTACGTGAACCTGCGCGTGCGCGGCCGCGACTATCCGCTGCGCAGCACCCTGGCCGCGCTGGAGACCCGGCTCGATCCGGCGGTGTTCGTCAAGGCGCACCGTAGCTATCTGGTCCAGCTGGCGCAGGTCACGGCCATCGAACCGCTGGATGCCGGTGACGCCCGGCTGCACATGGCCGACGGCACCGTCCTGCCTTGCAGCCGGCGGTACAGGGAAAGCCTGCGTGCCGCGGCGGCGGGTTCCGAACCCAGCCTGGCCAGGGCCTGACGGCTCAGGCTAGGCCGCCCCGAGCCATTCCGCTACAATGCGCACCTGCATCATCAGCGCTCGTAGCTCAGCCGGATAGAGTAGTGGCTTCCGAAGCCATTGGTCGGGGGTTCGAATCCCTCCGGGCGCACCATCTCCCTCCGCTTCATGTGGGAGCCGCTTCAGCGGCGATCCCCCAGCGTCACCCCGCAAACCCACCGTTTTCCAGAAACGCCTGTTCCGCCGGCGTCGTCTCACGCCCCAGCTCGCCATTGCGATGCGGGAAGCGTCCGAAACGCACGATGATGTCGCGGTGAGTCGCTGCGTACGGCTGGAATGCGCCGCCCAGTGCATCGAACAGCTTCACCGAAAGCTCCTGGTCCCCCAGGTCCTCGGAGTGTTCGAACGGCAGATAGGCAAACGCGCGCATGTTGTCGTCGAGCTGCCTGTCGAAGCCTCGCTCCAGCACGTGTCGTGCGATGAAGCGTGCGAGCGGATCCGTGGCGTACATATGGGCGCAGCCACGAAATGCATTGCGCGGAAACTGGTCGAGCAGGATCAGCAGGGCGAGGCAACCTTCCGCGCTCGCCATCCATGCGTCCAGCTTCCGGGACGCCGCCGCCAGGTGTGCGCCCATGAAGTGCTCGCGAAACACGCGATCGAAACCGGCATCACTCGTAAACCAACAGTCGAAGCCGGCCTCGCGCCAGAAGCGCACGACGCGCTCGGGGGATTCGGGCATGGGAAGGGGAGCGGTCATCGGGTATGCCTGCAATCATCGGGTCGCCTGATGATACCGCTCCCCATTCCATCACCATCGGTATGACATCCCCCCATAAAGCTGGTGGTCCGGCGTAGCCCTGTTCACGCCGATGTTCGCACCCACGTCCAGCTGCAGATCCGGACTGGCCAGGTAGGTAAAGGCGATATCCGCGGACTCCTGTTTCACGCGGCCCGACGGATCATGGTTGTCCTGTCGCCAGTACTCCACGGCTACCGACAACGGGCCAGTCAACGAATGCGCAATGTTCACCAGGTTGGTCACGGCAAGATGGCGTCCGTGCCCGTCGGCATCCGCGAGCGCGTCCAGCTCCGGACCGATCGTCACCGTGAAGCCACCGCCCACGGCTGCACTCATCGGCACGGCGACGCCACCTTCCCAGTGATCGTTGCCGATACCGTGGGATGCCGTCGGTGCTTTCACGAAGGGAATGATCGACGCGCTGAAAACCTCACCGCTATAGAGACCGGTCTTCACGCGGACATAGACATCACCCGAGCCGCGCGTCGTCTGGCGGTCGCCATCGGCCTTCGTGCGGATGCGTACGGCCGGCGCCCAGTTCACTTCGATGTCGGTATGCGCCCCGATGCCGTACTTGAGGTATGGATTGACGAAGTAAAGCGTGTCGGTACTGCTTCCCGGGTGCGCGTCATGCGTGGCATTGCCCACATCGGCTTCCAGCTGCCACGCGCCCTCGGGCACGGTGCAGGTGCCGTTGGCTTTCGTAGGACGGTCCGTGCAGATGGGGGGAGCGTCGTCGGCCCGGGCGGCGAATACCGGAAGGGCCGTCAGCAGGGCGGCGGGAAGAAGCATGGAGCGGAAATTCATGGTCAAGCCTTTGGATCAGGGATGACCGCCCATGCTAGGCACCGACGTCTAAGGACGGCGCTGTATTGTCCGCCGCGATATCAAGGCGCCATCAAGACGCTTCAGTTCAGACCTGCCAGCCGATAACCCACCTGGAGCTCCGTCACGAGATGGCGCGGCCTCGCCGGCTCTTCCTCCAGCTTCTGTCGGAGATTCGCCATGTAGACACGCACGTAATGCGGTCGCGTGGCATAGCCCGGCCCCCATACGTCGTGCAGGAGCTGTCGGTGGGTCAGCACTTTGCCCTGCCCACGCACCAGCGCGGTCAGCAGGCGGTACTCAATCGGCGTCAGGTGGATGGCTTCGCCGCGACGGGAGACTTCGTGTGTGGCCAGGTTCACTTCGATATCGCCGAAGCGCACGCGTGCACTGGCCTGGCTACGGTCGCCGGCGAGACTGGCCCGGCGCAACTGCGCTCGCACGCGGGCGACCAGTTCGGGAACACCGAAAGGCTTGGCGAGATAGTCGTCGGCGCCCGCTTCCAGCGCGGCGACTTTCTCCGCCTCGATGTCACGCGCGGAAAGCACGATGATTGGTGCCGACGACCACCCGCGCACGTCACGGATCACCGCCTTGCCATCGTCGTCGGGCAGGCCGAGGTCGAGCACGATGAGGTCGGGTTGGCGGCTGGCGGCCTCGATGCGGGCTCGTAGCGCATCGCCGGCCTCGAACACGGTCATCTCTTCACGTTCCAGGGCCAGCCGCAGGAACCGGCGGATGTCCGCTTCGTCTTCCACCACCAGGATGCGCGGCTTGTTCATGCGAAGTCTTCCAGGTCGATCGACGGCGGCTCACCAGCGGCCAGGATGATTTCGAAACGCGCGCCATGCGGCGTGCCGCGAGACGCGGCAATGCTGCCGCCGTGGGCCTCGACGATGCGTCGTGAAAGCGCCAGGCCCAGGCCAACACCCGGAACTGCCGATTCGCGTGCTCCACGGGCGAACTCTTCGAAGAGCGAATCGGCGTTGATGTCGGGCGGGAAGCCGGGGCCGTCGTCCTCGACGGTCAGGTAGATGCGCGCACCGGTGCGATCGGCCCGTATCCGCAGTGTCGCGTCATCGGGCGTGTACTTGGCGGCGTTGTCGAAGAGATTTGCCAGCACTCGCTCGAACAGGCCGGCATCCAGTTCCACCAGAGGGAAATCCCGCGGCATGTCGACGACGACCCGACGCCCGCCGAGGTGTACGGCGGCCAGCGCGGAACCGACAACTTCATCCAGGGCGTGCCATTGCAAGTCCAGGCGGACGCTTTCGCCCTGCATGCGCGCCGCATCCAGAAGGTTCACCACCTGGCGTTGCATGCGATCGGCCTGGCTGACGATGGCGCGTGCCACCTCGTTCTCGCCCAGCATGCCGGCCATGCCGCAGATAGCGGTCAGCGGTGTTCGCAAGTCGTGGGATACGGCAGCGAGCAGCGTACTGCGCAGGCGTTCGCCCTCCATTCGCAGCTGGGTTTCATGCGCCACCTCGACGTAGTGCACGCGTTCGATCGCCAGCGCGACCAGCGATTGGAACGCACGTAGCAAGGCGATCTGCCCCGCGTCCAGCGGGGTCTTCGTCGCGCGCTCCAGCACGAGGACACCACGCGTGCGCATGGACGTGGAAAGCGGAAGGTAGGTTGCTTTGTTCGCGGGCAGCGCCTCGGTATCGCGCCCGGCAGGGAGGCCCTGCTCGAGCACCCACTGGGCGATGCTCATGTCCCCGGCGGCATCCGACGACATGCGCTCGTCGTTGCCGGGAAGCAGGAGCGTGGCGTGGCCATCGAACAACGGACCAATGCGTGCGGCGCACACCCGTGCGATGTCTTCGCTACGCACGGCTATCGAGAGGTCCGTGGCTACCGCCGCCAGCGCGCTTGCGCGCTTTTCTCCGGCGGCTGCGGTGACCGCTTCGTCGCGCAATCGGGCAGCGAGCTGCCCGGTGACGAGGGCCACCACCAGCATCAGGAGAAACGTGAAGACGTATTGGGTGTCCGAGACGCGGAACGACCACACCGGCGGCACGAAGAAGAAGTCGAAGCTCAGCACGGCGACGAAGGCCGCCAATGCCCCCGCAGCACGACCCCAACGCAAGGCGACGAGAACGACCGTGAGCAGGAAGGCCATCACCACGTTCGACAGGTCGAATACCCGCAGCAGAAGTGCTGCGATGCCCGTGGTGGCTGCACAGGCGCACACGGAGTAGACCAGCACACGGTAGCGAAGCGGCTGCGGCTTAACCTTCAGGTTGTGCGGGGTCATGACCTTGCATGATAGCCGGGGTTTTGCCTAAAAGCGTTGTGATCAGGTGCTCGACAAACGCGCGGGCCGAACGCTTGGCTGCCCTCCTCGGCGATGCGGGCGATCTGGCCGACGCTTTCGGCCTGCGCTAAGCCACACTGCGGTATCTGATCGGCGTGTACAACGGCTTCGCCTGATTGCTAATCCTTTGTATCCGGTGGAGCGACAGAGATTCGCCTGTAGACAGATTTATCTACGGACGCGACGTCAGCAAACTGTCGTTACGGTTCCATGTGGATCGCCGTTCCGTCACCGCCGAGCACCGAGATCATGTCCAAACTCTATATTGCCAACCAGACCTGTTCGCAGGCCGTACAGATCATCGCGAACGAGCTCGGCCTGACGCCGGAACTCATCCACTACAACGTGTTCGACAAGAGCACCTCGAACGGTGACGACTTCGGTCAGGTCAATCCGCTCGGTTACGTTCCTGTGCTCGTCCTCGACGACGCGAATGATGAGAAACTTTCGGAGACTATCGTCGTGGTCTCCTGGCTCGCGGACCGGCACCCCGGCTCAGGTCTGATTCCCTCGCCCGGTACCATCGAGCGTGCACGCATCGACCAGTTACTAACCTTCACCGCGACCGAGATCGCGCAGAAGCACATTCCGCTGATGCGCAAGCTGATGACGCCGGAAGGCGCGCAGTGGACGCGCAACAAGATCGTCAATGCTTACGCGGTGCTGGACCAGCGTCTCGGGGATGGGCGCGCCTGGCTGAACGGTGACACCTTCACTGTTGCCGACGCATACGTATGGTCCACGATGTGGCACGAGCGTAGCGGTGCGCCCATCGAACATCTCGAACACCTCATGGCATGGAAGGCGCGTGTCGATGCGCGGCCGTCTGTGCGAAAGGCGCTTCAGGACGAGGCGGATGTCGTCGCCATGCACGAGTCGCTCGCTGCTTGAGCGAAATTCGCCAATCCTTCGCATCACGCTCGTGTCCTCATATCCTGGCAATAAACGAGTGGAGTGGATGTCATGGAAATGCGTGCGCGGGCGTTGATGGCAGTGATCATGCTGACTACATTGGTCGGGTTGGCGATAGCGCCCACTGGAAAGGCCGCTACGCCGCTTCCCGATCCGGCACGTGCCGGCTTTGCAGATCGGCTGTATCGACTGGATTGCGGCCATTCGCTCGCGAACGATGAATCGGTGTGGACGCCTGGGGAGAATGTCGGGCGGCCCATCGAGTTCTCGTCGACATGCTGGCTGATCAAGCGGGGCAGCAATTGGCTGATTTGGGATACAGGGGTTCCGGAATCGACGTTGAACGATCCGAAAGGCTGGTCGACCCTTCCGCAACTGATTGTCTATCATCTGGACAAGACAATTTCCGCCCAACTCTCCGCGATCGGCCTGAAACCGGACGACATCCAATACGTCGCGATATCGCACACGCATGGCGACCATATCGGAAACGTCACGCTGTTTCCCCATTCGACCATCCTGATACAGCGCGTCGAATACGAGTGGATCAGTTCACCCGACGGGCCGAACCCGAACGTGAACCAGTTGAAAGCGCTCGCGCGCAAGCTCATGGGATCGCCGAAGCATCTTCAACTTCTCGATGGGATCACGGATGTGTTCGGCGACGGCAGTGTCACGCTCTTTCCAACGCCCGGCCATACACCTGGAAGCCAATCCCTGCTTGTCCACCTGAGGCATTCGGGTTTCATCATTTTGTCGGGTGATGTCGTCCATCTCGCCGGGAACTTCCGCAACGACATTGTGCCCACGTTGAACACCGACAAGGCCGCCTCGATCGCGTCGATGGAGAAGGTCAAGACCATGATGGGAACGTATCGTGCGCAGCTGTTCATCAATCATGACAAGGCGCAAACCGACACGCTGAAGATCATTCCGGCCTTCTACGACTGATTGCAGGCCTAGCGAAGAAAATCCGCGAGTGTGTCCAGCACGATGCGTGTGCGCGACGGCATGCGGTGACCGAGTGGGATAAGCGCGTGAACGGGCGGCCCGGGGATGTCGGCGTCGGGCAGCACATGGACGAGGGCCCCCGACGCCACCAACGGCCGCGCGACGCGATCGAACAATTGCGAGATGCCAAATCCGTGGACGGTCGCGTCGATCAGGGCCTGTCCATCGGATAGCACGAGCACGGGGGCAGGCGCGATATCGCGCGTGGCGTCGCCGTCCTGCACGGTCCACGGCCGCAGGCGGCCGGACGAGGCACGAAAGATCGCTGCGTCATGGGTGCTCAGATCGGCGATCGAGGTGATCGCAGGCTTACGCGCCAGATAGTGTGGTGAGGCATAGAGCCCATTCCGCAAGGTACATAGTTTGCGCACCGACATGTCGCTCTCGGGCGGCAACTCGCCAATACGCACGACCAGGTCCCATCCTTCGGCGACGGGGTCGGAGAGGCGGTCGACGAAGGCCAGTTCGAGCGAGATCTTCGGGTAGGTGTCGCGCAGCGCCGCAAGCGTCGGCAGGAACAGCCGCCCAAACCCAGCGGGGAGATCGATGCGCACCTTGCCGATCGGCTCGGCACGCCTTGCCGCCAGGGATTGCTCCGCGTCCCGCAAGCCCGCGAGGGCCGCCTCTGACGCCTGCAGGTAGATCTCCCCGTCCTCGGTCAAACGCACCGCGCGCGTCGTGCGCTGGAAGAGCTTGGTCCCCAGCCTCGTTTCGAGTCGCTGAACCGCCTTGCCGACATTGGACTTGCTTGTCCCCAGGTTCTCGGCAGCCCGGGTGAAGCTCCCCGTCTGGGCCACGGCGGTGAAGGCCACGATCTCGGGTACGGAAGCATCGGCGCGTTCGGTCATTGTGTTCCCCTGGGCGCCAAAGAGTATTCGCTGATCGAATTTGTCCGTCAATTGGCGTTTATCGGCCGACGGGCAGCTGGATATCGCCGCTGAAGCGGCTCCCACAGAAAGCGAGAGATTGTCGCTGTCGGGGCGTCAAAGAAACGCAATTAGCCGGATTTATCCCGCGCTCGGCGAAAGCCACTCTATGCACCGTGAGTCATGACCGTCATGCCCGCGCGGCGACGCGCCTCCTCCGGCTCTGACCGACATCCGCTCTTCCCTCATTCATACCCGTTCCAGGAGACATCCCATGACCGCCATCCGTAAACGACTCTCCGTCGCGCTCGGTGCCCTGCTCGTCGTCGGCGGAGCCGCCGGTATCGCGACCTATCACGGCCACGAGGCCGTCGCCGCCGCGCACGCCGACGCCGTCGCTCCGGCCGCCGAAGTCGACGTCGCTACCGTCATCTCGCGCACCATCACCGAGTGGCAGAGCTACTCTGGCCGGTTGCAGGCGGTGGACCGCGTCGATATCCGGCCGCTCGTCTCCGGCAGGATCGCTTCGGTCAACTTCCGTGACGGTTCGCTGGTGAAGAAAGGCGACACGCTGCTGACGATCGACCCGGCGCCTTACCAGGCCGAAGTGGAGCGCGCGTCCGCGCAGGTCGCCGCCGCCGATGCGCGTGCCGCGTATGCCAGCACGGACGCGGCGCGTGCCGAGCGACTGATTTCCACCAACGCGATCGCCCGTCGCGACCACGACGAGAAAATGAATGGTTCGCGCGAAGCCCAGGCCAACCTCAAGGCCGCGCGCGCCGCGCTGTCCGCGGCGCGCATCAACCTTGCCTATACGAACGTCGTCGCCCCCGTATCCGGACGCGTCTCGCGTGCGGAGCTGACGGTAGGCAACGTCGTCAATGCCGGTGCCAGCGGACCGGTGCTGACCACGGTGGTCTCGGTCTCGCCGATCTACGCCAGCTTCGATGTCGACGAGCAGACCTATCTGCGTTACCTGCGCGGTGACAATGGCGCGACCATTCCGGTCGCGCTCGGCCTCGCCGATGAAAGCGGCTATTCGCAGAAGGGCGTGGTCGACTCCGTCGACAACCAATTGGACACCGTGTCCGGCACGATTCGTGTCCGCGCCCGTTTCGATAACGCCGACGGTTCGCTGGTTCCGGGTCTGTACGCACGCCTGAAGGTCGGCGGCGGCAGGCCGCACGAAGCCATCCTGATCGACGACGCCGCGGTTGGCACCGACCAGGCAAAGAAGTATGTCCTCGTCGTCGACGAGGGTAACAAGGTCCAGTACCGGGAAGTGCTCCTGGGCGACCTGCACGAAGGCCTGCGCATCGTCACTTCGGGACTTAAGCCCGGCGAGCGCGTCGTCGTGCATGGCGTGCAGCGCGCACGCCCCAACGAAGTCGTCAAACCAACATCGGTCGACATGAGCGCGGTGGTTGCCGCGGTCCTGCCGTCCGCCTGATCACGGGAACAGCGTCATGAATATCTCCAGATTCTTCATCGACCGTCCGATCTTCGCGGGGGTGTTGTCAACGATCATCCTGCTCGCAGGCATCATCGCCTTGACCAAGCTGCCCACCGCTGAGTATCCGGAAGTGGCTCCTCCGTCCGTCGTCGTTCGCGCGCAATACCCTGGCGCGAACCCGAAGGTCATCGCCGAAACCGTCGCTGCACCCATCGAGGAGCAGATCAACGGTGTCGAGGACATGCTCTACATGCAGTCCCAGGCCAACAGCGACGGCAACATGGCGACCACGGTGACCTTCAAGCTGGGCACCGATCCCGACAAGGCCGCGCAGCTCGTGCAGAACCGCGTGGCACAAGCCCTGCCGAGACTCCCTGAGGATGTGCAGCGCCTCGGCGTCACCACGGTGAAGTCGTCGCCGACACTCACCATGGGCGTCAACATTAACTCGCCCAACGGCAAGTACGACCTGACCTACCTGCGCAATTACTCGCTGATCAATATCAAGGACCGCCTGGCGCGTGTGCCCGGTGTCGGCGAAGTGGCGATGTGGGGCTCAGGTGATTACGCCATGCGCGTGTGGCTCGACCCGCAGAAGGTCGCCGAGAAGAACATGACGGCGTCCGACATCGTGAAGGCGATTCGCGAGCAGAACGTGCAGGTGGCAGCGGGCATCGTCGGCGCGTCGCCGATGAGCAAGGATGTGCCCCTGCAGCTGTCGATCAACGCCCAGGGTCGCCTGAAGACCGAGCAGCAGTTTCGCGACATCATCATCCGAACCTCGCCGGATGGTGCCGTGACGCATCTGTCTGACGTTGCGCGTATCGAACTTGCCGCCTCCGACTACGCCCTGCGCGGCATGCTCGATGGCAAGGAGGCCGTGCAGCTGATCATTTTCCAGCAGCCGGGAGCGAACTCGCTGCAGATTTCCGACGACGTACGAGCCGCGATGGCGGACATGAAGAAGGACATGCCCGAAGGCGTCGGTTACTCGATCATCTATGACCCGACCCAGTTCGTACGCGAGAGCATTGACGCTGTTATCCACACGTTGTTCGAGGCGATCGCCCTGGTCGTTCTGGTGGTGATCGTGTTTCTGCAGACCTGGCGCGCTTCGCTGATTCCGTTGCTCGCCGTTCCTGTTTCGATCGTCGGTACATTCTCTCTGATGCTGGCCTTCGGCTACACCATCAATGCGCTGTCGCTGTTCGGCATGGTGCTTGCCATTGGCATCGTCGTCGATGACGCGATCGTCGTCGTGGAGAACGTGGAACGCAATATCGCCGCGGGTTTGAGTCCGCGGGACGCCACCTACCAGGCCATGCGCGAAGTGAGCGGCCCGATCATTGCCATCGCGCTTACGCTCGTCGCCGTATTTGTCCCGCTGGCCTTCATGTCCGGTCTGACGGGTCAGTTCTACCAACAGTTCGCCATGACCATCGCGATCTCCACGGTGATCTCGGCCTTCAATTCATTGACGCTGTCTCCCGCGCTGGCCGCCATCCTGCTGAAGGGCCACGACGCACCGAAAGACTGGCTGACCCGGGGCATGGACCGCGTACTAGGCCGCTTCTTCGCGGGGTTCAACAAGCTGTTCCATCGCGGCTCGGAAGCATACGGCAAGGGCGTGGGCCGCGTCGTCGGTCGCAAGGCCCTCATGCTCGGCGTCTACCTCGTGCTTCTCGGTGGCGCCGTGGCGCTGGGCAAGGTGGTCCCGGGTGGTTTCGTTCCGGCCCAGGACAAGGACTATCTGGTCAGCATCGCGCAGCTTCCCGCCGGTGCATCCCTGGAGCGGACCGATGCCGTCATCAAGGAGATGACCGCGATCGCCCTGAAGGAGCCCGGCGTGGTCGGCGTTCCCTCGTTCCCCGGCCTGTCGGTCAATGGCTTCACTAACTCATCGTCAGCCGGACTGGTGTTCCCGGTGCTGAAGCCGTCGAAGGAACGTGGCGACGCACTCTCCGCCGGGAAGATCGCCGCTTCGCTCAACGCCAAGTTTGCGAAGATCAAGGGTGCGCAGATCGCGACCTTCCCGCCGCCGCCGGTTTCCGGACTCGGCGCGCTGGGTGGCTTCAAGCTGCAGATCGAAGATCGTGGCGCGCTCGGGTATGAGGCGCTCAACAACGCGACGCAGGCATTCCTCAAGAAGGCGTCGCAGGCTCCCGAGCTCGGCCCGATGTTCAGCAGCTACCAGATCAACGTGCCGCAGCTGGACGTCGACCTTGATCGCGTCAAGGCCAAGCAACTGGGCGTAGCCGTCACCGACGTGTTCGACACGATGCAGATCTACCTGGGTTCGCTCTACGTCAACGACTTCAACCAGTTCGGCCGCGTGTACCAGGTGCGTGCCCAGGCCGATGCGCCGTTCCGCGCCGGCGCGGCCGACATCGGGCCACTGAAGACGCGTAATGCCGCGGGCGAGATGGTGCCGCTGTCGTCGCTGGTGAAGGTAACCACCACCTATGGACCGGAAATGGTCGTGCGCTACAACGGCTTCACCGCCGCTGACATCAACGGTGGCCCAGCCCCCGGCTACTCGTCGGGACAGGCGCAGGCCGCTGTCGAGCGCATCGCCGCAGAAACGCTGCCCCGTGGCATCAAGTTCGAATGGACCGACCTCACCTACCAACAGATCATCGCCGGTAACTCGGCCCTGTGGGTATTCCCGATCAGCATCCTGCTCGTGTTCCTGGTGCTGGCCGCGATGTACGAAAGCCTCACGCTGCCCCTGGCGATCCTGCTCATCGTTCCCATGAGCATCCTGTCGGCCCTGATCGGCGTGTGGCTGACCGGAGGCGACAACAACATCTTCACCCAGATTGGCTTGATGGTGCTGGTTGGCCTGTCGGCGAAGAACGCGATCCTGATCGTCGAGTTCGCTCGCGAGCTGGAGATGGATGGACGAGGCATCGTCGAAGCGGCGATCGAAGCCAGTCGACTTCGCCTGCGCCCGATCCTCATGACCTCGTTCGCTTTCATCATGGGTGTCATTCCCCTGGTGACGTCGACGGGTGCCGGCGCGGAGATGCGCCACGCCATGGGTATCGCGGTGTTTTTCGGCATGCTCGGCGTCACCCTGTTCGGCCTGATGCTCACGCCCGTCTTCTACGTCCTGTTGCGCAAGCTCGCCGGCGGCAAACCGCTGGTCGACAAGCACGGCACCCATACGCATATGCAGCTCGACGCTGCGTCGGAACATTGAGGAGTACGTCATGAGAACCGTTTTCATGGGGCGTCTGTTCAAAGGCGCCACCGCGGTGGCTGCCACGCTTATTCTCGCCGCTTGCTCGATGGCTCCCGCTTACCATGCGCCGTCCGCTCCCGCGGACGCAGCCTTCAAGGAAGCGTCGCCGTCGTGGTCACAGGAAACCGCCACCGCGCTGGACGGCAGCACCTGGAAGGCTGCAGTGCCTTCGGAAGGAGTGGGGCGCGGTGAGTGGTGGAAGATTTTCAACGACACCGTCCTCGATGGCCTCGAGCACCAGGCGCTCGGGGCCAACCAGGATCTCAAGGCTGCAGCCGCGCGCGTGAAGGAGGCGCGTGCGCTCAACCAGGTAGCCCGCTCGGCGTACTTCCCGACGGTCGACGCCGGACTTGGCGCCACGCGTCAGCAACCGTCGGCCGCATCCCAGGGCCTGACTGATGGAACACATGTCCAGCCGTCCACGGTGTATCGCGCCCAGGCGAACGTGTCTTATGAGGTCGACCTGTTCGGTCGCGTGGCCTCGAGCGTGAATGCCGCGAAGGCGGACACACAACGCAGTGAGGCGCTTTTCCACTCAGTGCAGCTCGCGCTGCAGGCGGATGTCGCGCAGAACTATTTCGCGTTACGTGAGCTGGATGCCGAAGGTGAGGTGTATGCCCATGCGGTTGCCCTGCGTGAGGACAGCCTGAAGCTGCTGAAGAGCCGCTTCGACGAGGGCGATATATCCGAGGTCGACGTGTTGCGCGCCGAGGCTGAGCTGTCCACGGCACGCTCGGCCGCGATGACCGCGGGGCGCCTGCGTGCCACCTCGGAGCACAGCCTCGCGGTCCTGCTCGGCAAGACGCCTGCGGAGTTCACGATGCCTGCCAGACCGTTGCAGGCGGTGAATCTGCGTATCCCATCCGGACTGCCGTCGTCCCTGCTGGAACGCAGGCCGGATATCGCCGCGGCCGAACGTGCCATTGCAGCGGCGAACGCGCGGATCGGCGTGGCGAAGTCCGCTTTCTTCCCCTCACTGTCGCTCACCGGAACCGGTGGATTCGAGTCGTCCTCCTTCGGCAATCTGTTCAAGTGGAGCAGTCGCTCGTTTCTGCTCGGTCCGTTGACCGGCGCGGCCCTGAGCCTTCCACTGTTCGACGGCGGCAAGCGCAAGGGCGACCTGGCCAATGCGAAAGCCACGTACGAAGAACAGGCTGCGACCTACCAGCAGCAGGTGTTGCTGGCTTTCCGCGAGGTCGAGGACAACCTGGCGACGCTGCGGATCCTGGAGGGACAGACACAGACGCAGGGGGAGGCCGTGGCATCTTCCACGAAGGCCGCGTCGTTGCTACGTACGCAGTACACCGAAGGCCAGACGAACTACCTCGATGTCCTCGATGCCCAGCGCAGCGTACTCAGCGCCCGCCGCGATGCCGTGCAGTTGCAGGGCCTGCAGGCCATCGCCACCGTCAACCTGATTCGCGCGCTGGGTGGCGGCTGGGAAGACACGGCGAATCAAGGTCCTGCGGCCGCACCGATTGCGGCGCGCTGAGGAGCGACGGCATGGAACGTTTTACCGCGCTGGAGACCTTCGTTCGCATCGTCGACGCCGGATCGTTCACAGCGGCTGCCAGGCAACTGGGCATCAGCCAGTCAGGCGCTTCCAAGGCCATGGCGCGGCTTGAGGCGGAGCTCGGCGTCCGCCTCCTGCATCGATCGACCCGGAGCATGAGTACCACCGATGCGGGCCGTCGCTTGCATGGGCACGCCAAGCATGCACTGACCCAGCTCGAAGAAGCGCTCAGTGCGGTGCGTGCGGAGGCACAGCAACTGACCGGCAAGCTCAGGGTGGCGGCACCGCCCGGATTTGCTCGCCAACATGTCGTTTCCGAGCTGCCGCGATTTCTCGATCACAACCCGGGACTCGAGGTGGAGGTCGTCATGGATGACGCGCTCCATGATGTCGCGGAGGCAAGGATCGACCTGTGCCTGCGCCACGGTGAGCCGGGACGCAAGATCCCGGGAAGCCGCCGCATCGGTCTGGCACGCCGCCTCGTCGTCGGCTCGCCAGCCTACTTCGCCCGCAACAACGAGCCGCATACGCCCGACGAGCTCGCGAAACACCGGGTGGTGATCTGGTCGGCCGATAAGGCGTCGAACACGTGGTCGTTTCACCGAGGCCACGATGTACAGCATGTCGAGTTGAAGGGCAGGCTTCGCGTGGGCTCGCGGGAGGGCATGCGTGACGCGCTGCTCGCCCAGGCCGGCATCGCCGTCGTCTCCGAATGGGATGTTGCCTCCGAGCTCGCCAACGGATCGCTTCGTCCCGTCCTGACCGGCTGGAGCCTGCCGACCGACGAGATATGGGCCGTTCCCACCGGCGGTCGCCTGGTCAGCCCGGCGGTGAACTCGATGATGTCCTTCATCGAGGCATCCATCCGGCGATCGACACCGACCGGGAGCGAGAACGACTGAGCGGCGAAAGGCGCTACCCGGCGGCCTGCGCCGGAGCTGCCGTCATCAGCATCACAGCCTCGTCGGCGACGATCTGCGCGGCTTCCTGCACGTACGGATCCTTCGACGGCTTGGTCGGCTCCGGGCGTTTGTCCTGCGCCACGCTGCGCTCTTCCGGATCGAGGCCGTCGTCGCCCAGCGGTGAGGCGTCGTCGTCGACCGGGAGCCCGTCCGCCAGGTTCAGTGTCTTGCGACGGGCGCGGAAGTCCGCCGAGACTTTCAGGTCGGCCTCACGAGTAGCCTTGCGCTCGTCGAGATTCAGGGAGACGGTGGTGCGGGCGGCCATGGCCTGGAAGGAGGCGAGCTCGTCGATGGTGAGCTGCCAGCGCGTCGCGTGCTGCACGCGCGCCGCGTGCGCGCTATCGAGTTTCGCAACAAGCGGCTCGAGCGTCTTGTCGTATCTATGAGGCACGGCCGAAATGGAGGACGCCGGCAGCGCGTTCGTATAGGTCGACTCGCCGAAGTCCTTTTCGTCTTCCGTTGCCGGGAAAGCGATGTTCGGCGTCACGCCGAGTAGCTGGGTGCTGTCGCCGTTGATGCGGTAGAACTGCGCGATCGTCATCTTGAGCTCGCCGAGCTTGCCGTCGTGCTCCTCCTCCACGGCATCGTCGAGGTCGAGAAGGTTCTGCACCGTGCCCTTGCCGAAGGTGCGCTGGCCGAGGATGACGCCACGACCGCGATCCTGGATCGCCGCGGCGAAAATCTCCGACGCCGAAGCGGAGCCGTGGTTCACCAGGACGCCCAGGGCGCCCGACCAGGCGGGTGCGGTTGTGTTGGCGCCCTGCACCTCGACCTTGCCATCCGCACTACGCACCTGCACCACCGGGCCAGCGCCGGTGAAAAGGCCGACCATGTCCGACGCCTCGGTTAGCGAGCCGCCGCCGTTGTCACGAAGGTCGATGACGACGCCGTCCACCTTCTGCTTCTTCAGCTCGCCCAGCATGCGCGAGACATCGCGCGTTACGCTGCGATAGTTCGCGTCGCCCGCACGGCGGGCATCGAAGTCTTCATAGAACGAGGGCACCGTGATGATGCCCAGCTTGTGCGCGTGGCCGGGCTCGCCGACCTGGAGCACCGTCTGCTTCGCGGCTTCATCCTCGATGCTGATGTGGCGTCGGGTGAGCGTGACGACGTGCGGGGCGACATCGCCCTTGCTCTCATCGGGAAGCAGTTCGACACGCACTGTCGTACCACTCTTGCCCTTGATCAATGCGATGACGTCGTCCGACCGCCAGCCGATCACGTCGGTCAATGGACCGGCAGTGCCCTGACCGACCCCGGTGATGCGGTCGCCGACGTGGATCTTTCCCGACTTCGCCGCCGGGCTCCCCGCGATGAGTTCCGTGACCTGGGTGTATTCATCGTGCTCGCGAAGATAAGCGCCGATACCTTCGAGCGACAGCGACATCTCCGTGTTGAACGCTGTCGCCGCCTTCGCTGCGAAGTAATCGGTATGCGGATCGGTCGATTCGGCATAGGCGGTCATGAATAGCTGGAAGGCGTCGTCCGCGCTGGTCTTCTGGATGCGCGAGGCGAGGTTCGCGTAACGATGGGTCAGCGTCTTGCGGATGGCATCGTCGGTCTGGCCGGCCAGTTTCAGGCGAAGCCAGTCTTCCTTGGCGCGTTCGCGCCAGAGTTCATGGAGTTCATCCGTGGACGCCGGCCAGGGCGCTGCCTTGCGCTCCGTGGCGATGGACTCATGGGCGCCGAGATCGAAGCCGTCCTTCAGCAAGGATTGCGCATAGCGCGACTCCTCGACGACGCGGTTGAGGTACAGGTTCACCGGCTCGAAAGCGGGCGTGAGATCGCCTTCGTCTATCGCCGTGCCCAGCGTGGGACGAAGTGGCGCGAAGTGCGCGATATCGGCGGCGGTGAAGTAGCTGCGTTCCGGGTCGAGCGTTTCGACCAGCTTGTCGAAAACGACGGCCGAGAACGTGGCGTCCAGCGGTCGCGGACGGTAGTGGAAACGGGTCAGGAACAGCATGGCTACCTTCCCCGCGACGGCTTCCTGGTCAGCGGGAACCAGGGCGATCGGCCCGGCTGCGGCTGCGGCGGCGGCGCTCGTCGCTGCCGCCTGGGGCGCGCCGGTGGCCGTGGTCAGGGCAAAGGTCGCGCAGACCGCCAGGGCGGCGAAGACGACGGAGCGGGGGAAGGTCATGGGGGGGATTCGGCAGGGGTTCGTTGAGGGCATTCTGGCATGGCGATCATGCAGGAGTCGGCCCTTCGGCCGGCTTTCCAATGGGGACTGGTTGTACCTGCCTGACCTTGTGTGGGAGCCGGCTCTGCCGGCGATAGGCCCGGTGGCACCTACAACCCGGCCTTCATCGCTCGCGCCTCACCCGCCAGGGCGCCCGCGCGACCGGGCGATCCCGCAAGCGTCGTCCTGAAGGCGGCAAGTGCCCGGGAAGGCTGCTTCTGCAGCAACAGAAGGTCTCCAAGCTGCTCCCGCGCAGGCACGATCGGGCCCGGCGTTACCGGTCGCTTCTCCAGCGAGTCCTCCTTGTCCGCCGCGGCGCTGAGCAGCGTCACCGCGTTTGCCGTATCGCCAGCTGCCTGAGCCGACCACGCCATGACTTCGTCCGCGAGCACGCTCGTCTGCACCGACCAGTAGGGCTCGCCGGTGTCGCTGAGTTGCTTCGCTATCTGCCCCAATCGCGTCGCTTCCTGCCGTGCTTCCACCGGATGCCCCGTGCGCGCCAGGCCCAGCCCTCTCGCCCATACGGCAATGGCGACGACCGAAGGTGGTGCCCCCTCCGGGTCCTTGATCGCGGTCGCGTCTGCCCAGTGTGCCTGTTCCACCGCGACACGAATGGGCATGGCGGTGGCGGCATAGGCGACACCGAAGTCCCCCATGTCCAGCGGGGGCATGGCATGCAGGTCGTCGACCACCGCGCCGGCTTCCGTTACACGGCCGGTCTGCACGTACGCGTAAACCAGATAGTCCATGGCGTGGAGCTGGCCCATCGTGTCGCCGTGTTCGCGCGCGGATTTCTCCGAGGCGAGGTTGGACGCGATGGAGTCGTCCCACAGGCCGAGTCGCGTGAAGATATGCGACGGCATGTGCAGCGCGTGCGGTGCGGACGGCGCGATGCTTGCGTACTTCCTTGCGGCCGGAAGGCCGCGTTGGGCCAGTTCCGCGCTGTCGCAGGCATGGATAAGGTAGTGCGCGATACCCGGATGGTCGGGGTTGCGGCGGAAAAGCGGCTCGAGGATATCGATGGCCTGCTTCTGCTTCGCGTGTGTCTTGTCCGCGGGTGACGCATTCGAAAGGAGGGCCAGGGCGTAAAACACCTGCGCTTCGATATCCTTCGGGTTGTCATGGGCGAGCTGGGCCATGGCTTTTTCGTAGGCCAGCGTGCGCTGCGGGAGTTTGAGGCCGGGATCGACCTTGTAGAGTTCGCCGAGCGCATGGATGAACTGCTTCTCGCGAGGGGTCGCGGCACCCAGGCGGGTCGCCTCAAGCATTTCCTTCTGACCCGTGGCAAATGTGTCGGGGGGAAGTGCGGGTGCCCAGACCGGGTGGAAGTAAGTCATTGCCACGCCCCAATGCGCCATCGCGCAGGTTGGGTCCGCTGCGGCGACCTCATGGAATGCCTTGGCGGCGGGCCCATAGGCGAACGAATGCAGCAGGGCGACGGCACGGTCGAAGGGTTGTTGCACCTTCGCGTCACAGGAAACAGGGAAGGTGACCTTCCCCAGTTTCTCGGGAACCCCATGGTCATGCATCTCCTGGCCATGTGTCGCTGCGACGATCAATAGCGACATCCAGACGAACCACGACCGACGAAACATGCGCATCTCCGTTCGTTACCGGGAGCCACAAAGCGTGGCCCGCAGTAATCTACGCCTATCGCGCCGCCGGTCACATAGCCAAAATGGCTACTCCACGGCTGACGTGCAACGTGATGCGTAGCGAAGTGGATTCAGGCCAGCGTGGTGACGATGTCGATGTTTCCGTGCAGCGCCTTGGAGTACGGGCAGGTGCGGTGCGCAGAGTCGATCAGGGACTGGGCCACGTCGCGGTCGAGGCCCGGAAGGCTCACGTTGAGACGGGCCTGCAGGAAGTACTGATCACCGGCGGTGCCGAGGTCCACTTCGGTATTCACTTCGGTGTCTTTGGGTAGGGCGACGTGCTGCGCTCGGGCGGCCAGGCCCATCGCACCGATGAAGCAGGCCGACCAGCCGGCAGCGAGCAACTGCTCGGGGTTGGTGCCTTCGCCGGCCGTGCCGGGCGGGGAGAGCTTGACGACGAGGCGGCCGTCGGAGCTGTGCGACTCGCCGTCGCGGCCGCCGGTGGTGCGGGTCTTGCCGGTATAGAGGACATTTTCGATGCGTGACATGGTGGTCTCCCGTTCGGTTGAAGGTGATGAGTAGGAGACGCCCGCGGCGTATCCCCGGTGTGTCGCCATCCCTGCCGAAACGCGTCGGAATGTGTAGCGAGGGCCGCTGGATACATTCGGATACACGCGAATGCCACCAGGTCCGGAACGAGCCCCGGCCCCCGGTACGTTCGGATACAAAACGGCTGTTGCGCGACACGCGTGGGATACGTGGCGGGGCTTCAATAAGTCATCCTCATTCAACGATGACCCGTCATGACCTCCCCCCGCCTTCTCCTGGTCTTCTCCGCCCTGTGCGTTGCCCTGATCGCTTCCTGGCCCGCCGGCTGGGCCCGGGATCGCGCCGGCGATGCCGCATCCGCCCCGACGGTCATGCCTGCGCCGGAATTCGCCGGCATCGATCACTGGTTCAATTCGCAGCCACTGTCGCTGAAGGACCTGCATGGCAAGGTCACGCTCGTGGAGTTCTGGACACACGAGTGCATCAACTGCGTGCACGTGGTGCCGCATACCCAGGCGCTTTATCAGCAGTATGCGAAGGACGGCCTGGTCGTGGTCGGTGTCCATACGCCTGAGTACGACGAAGAACGCGAGCTTCCCGGCGTAGCCTCGGCCATCAAGCAACTGGGCATCACCTATCCGGTTGCGGTCGACAATGGCTACGCCACCTGGAACGCCTATGGCAACCGCTTCTGGCCCGCTGTTTACCTGATCGACCAGAACGGCAGGATTGTCTACAGCCACTACGGCGAGGGAAACTACGAGGAAACCGAAGCACGCGTCCGCCAGCTGCTCGGCAAGGTGTGAACCTGCTAGTAACTGCCTACCACCACCTACGGGAGCCTGGCATGGACCACGTCGACCACATCCTCGTCGTCGATGACGATCGAGAGATCCGCACCGGCGTCGCGCACTACCTGCAGAAGAACGGCCTGCGCACCAGCGTCGCCGCGGACGGTCGCGAGATGAACGCCTTGCTCGATGCCACCGCCGTGGACCTCATCGTCCTCGACATCATGATGCCGGGCGATGACGGGCTGGTGCTCACCCGCAACCTGCGCGCAAGCAAGCACCGGGCGATCCCGGTGCTCCTGCTTACCGCTCGCGACGACGAGACCGATCGCATCATCGGCCTGGAAATGGGCGCCGACGACTACGTGGTGAAACCGTTCTCACCGCGCGAATTGCTGGCACGCATCAATGCGGTGATCCGCCGCACGCGCATGCTTCCGCCCAACCTTCGGGTGACCGAAGCCAGCGGCATGCTCGGCTTTGGACGCTGGCGCCTGGACACTACCGCGCGCCACCTGCTCGACGACGAAGGCACCATCGTGTCGCTGAGCGGGGCGGAGTTTCGTCTTCTGCGTGTCTTCCTCGATCACCCGCAGCGGATCCTCTCGCGCGACCAGCTGCTCAACCTCACCCAGGGTCGCGACGCCGAGCTGTTCGACCGCTCGATCGACCTGATGGTAAGCCGTCTGCGCCAGCGTCTCGTCGACGATGCACGCGAGCAGGCGTACATCAAGACCGTACGCAACGAGGGCTACGTCTTCACGATGCCGGTGGTGGTGCTCGGGGAGGAGTGGTGAACGCGACGCTCAAGCGCTGGATGCCGCACAGCATCGCATCGCGGCTGTACCTGATCATCTTCGCCGGGCTGTTGCTGGCGCACGGCATGTCGTTCGGGTTGCTCTTCTACGAACGCTACGAGAGTGCGAAGACGGTCATGCTCAATACGCTCGAGCATGACGTCGGCACGTCAGTCGCCATTCTCGACCGCCTCCCCGCCGCTGAACGGCCAGCGTGGCTGGGCCGTCTCCAGCGTGACAACTACCGTTATATCCTCGGCCCGGGTCAGCCCGGTACCAATCTGATCTCGGATCGCTCGCGCGTCGTGACCCAGCTCATCCAGCATGAGGTCGGGCCCTCGTTCGCGGTCAAGGCGAACACGGTCTCCGTGGGACCTGAGCGCTACCAGGTGCACCTCACCCTGCATGACGGCGAACCCCTGGCCATCGAGGTGACGCCCAGCGTGATGCCGCTGGCCGACTGGCTACCCTTCGTCTTCATCCTGCAGATGGTCGTGCTTCTGGTGATCACCTGGGTTGCTGTGCGGCTGGCTACGCGTCCGCTCGTCCGGCTGGCGCGCGCCGCCGAGGCCATCACGCCGGCGAACGAAGGCCCGCGCATGAGCGAGGAGGGCCCGACCGAAGTTGCACAGGCGGCCGTCGCCTTCAACGCCATGCAGGACCGTATCGCGCTGTACGTCAAGGAGCGCCTGCAGATCCTCGCCGCGATCTCGCACGACCTGCAGACACCGATCACGCGCATGCGCCTGCGTGCCGAAGCGCTCGACGATTCAACCGAGCGCGGCAAACTGCTCCAGGACCTGCACGAGATGGAACACCTGGTACGCGAAGGCGTGGCGTATGCGCGCAGTGCGCACGGCGCGACGGAGACGCCGCGCAAGATCGACCCGGCGGCGTTCGTGGAAAGCCTCGTGTTCGATTACCAGGACACCGGCAAAGCGGTGAGTCTCTCGGGCAGCATCGACGGGACGGCTATCGTGCGACCGCAGGCCCTGCGGCGAGTGCTCGGCAACCTGATCGACAACGCGCTGAAGTACGCGGGGAGTGCCGAAGTGGGCATGGCGCGTACGTCCTTCGGGGCCCTGTGCATCGAGGTCGCCGATCGGGGCCCGGGTATTCCCGAGGGCGAGCTGGCGCGTGTGCTTGAACCGTTCTACCGGCTGGAGACCTCGCGCAATCGGGATACCGGTGGGACGGGGCTGGGTCTGGCTATCGCAGCGCAGCTGATGTTGTCCGTGGGCGGCAGACTGACGCTGGCCAATCGCCCCGGAGGCGGTTTGGTGGCACGCGTCGAGCTGCCTTGAGGCTGCATCCCTGTGGGAGCCGCTTCAGCGGCGAATGCTCTACGTAGGAGCCGATTCATCGGCGATTCCTGACTGTGTCGCTAGCACCCATCGCCGCTGAAGCGGCTCCCACATAGAGCTCAACCAGCAAGATCCTCGCGATACGCATAAAGCCCTGGCTGCCCGCCGGTCGCGACAAACAACACATGCTCTCCGTCGCGTACGACACCACTGCGCAGATCCTGCATCAGCCCGGCGAAGGCTTTCCCCGAATACACCGGGTCCAGCAGGATGCCTTCGGCACTGGCCATCAGGCGCAAGGCTTCCTTCATCCCGGCGGTCGGTACGCCGTAACCATCACCGCGCTGCGATCCGTCGATCCGCACATGCTCCGGAGCAAGCTCGACAGAAGCCCCCAGTAGTTCCAGCGCGTCGCGCGCGAGCTTGAGCGTCGTCGTGACGGCAGCATCCCGCTCGGCGAGAACCGAGTACGCCGTCACCCGCGCCGGATCGCGATCCAGCGCGGCGAAACCCGTGATGAGACCCGCATGTGTTCCTGAACTCCCATTCGGGACGACGATGCGATCGAAGCGCACACCAAGCTCATCTTCCTGCTGCGCGATCTCACGTGCACAACGTGCATAGCCCAGCACCCCACGTGGCGTCGATCCACCGGTGGGCAGGATTACCACGGTGTGGCCTTCGGCCTGGAGGGCCTCGGCGCGCGCGTTGGCGTGAACGAGTGCGTTCTCGCCACGAGGCAACAGGGTCACCTTCGCGCCGAACAACTCGTCGAGAAGGACGTTACCGTTCTTCTCGTAGTCGTCTCCGTCCTTGGGAACCATGCGCGCCAGGAGCATTTCGCAGGCGAAGCCATGCCGCGCGGACGCCGCCGCGGTCAGCCGCGCGTGGTTGGACTGCACGCCACCGACAGTGATGATCGTGTCCGCGCCGATGTCGCGCGCATGACCCAGGTGATACTCCAGCTTGCGCAGTTTGTTGCCACCGCCGCCAAGGGCCATCACGTCGTCACGCTTGATGCTCAGGCGGATGCCGCGTGCGGCGAGACCGAGCCTCTCCTCGATACGGCAGAGGCGATGTATCGCGGTCGCGGCGTCCAGCAGGGCGATGCGAGGGAGGCGATCAAGCGCGGCAAGGGCGTCGTATGACATGGCGTGTCCGGGGAGACATGAGGGGCAGACCCTTGATGATCCGCCGATTCGCCGTCCGCGGCGAGCGCAGAACGGGTCACCCTCGTTGGCGACGTCCGGATAAGAGAACGCCCCGGTCTGGGGCCGGGGCGTTCTCTCTCTTACTCGATGTGCGCGTGATTTATATCCTGGGTCCGCGACGCAGGCCGCCGAACAGCAGCGACAGGATGAACAGGATAAGGAAGACCACGAACAGGATCTTGGCGATGCTGGCGGCGCCGGCGGCAATGCCGGTGAAGCCGAAGACCGCCGCAATAATGGCGATGACGAAGAAAACTACGGCCCAATGCAGCATGTCGATGACTCCTCTGGTGGTGCGGTAGAAGCGAATTCGGTTGGATAGAGCGATCCTGCCGCCCGGGCGGCAACACTTGCTGCTCCAGGTCGGGTGCTATTCGACCATCGGCGGTCTGAAGTCCGTGTCGTCAACGGGTGAGCCCCTGTCTCACCGGGCCTATGCGTCGCCTACACGTCGGGCGGCAGTTGCGGCGGCAGCGCCAAGGCGCGATGGTGTGCGGACCTTCTCGCCAGGAACGTTCCCCATGAGTGCACAACGCCTTCGAGACCTCCATCGCGGCAGCGAACTGCTCGTCCTGCCCAATGCATGGGACCCGGCCAGCGCCGTGGTGATCCAGCATGCCGGCGCCCCGGCCGTCGCCACGACAAGCGCCGGCGTGGCATGGTCGTGCGGCTGGCCCGACGGCGACCAGCTGCCTGCCGACGAGATGATCGGCGCGGTGCGTCGCATCCTCCGTGTGGTGGACCTGCCGCTGACCGTGGACATCGAAGAGGGTTGTTCGGACGAGCCGTCCGAAGTGGCCAGCCTGGTCGCCACGCTCGTGGATGCCGGCGTGGCGGGCATCAACATCGAGGACGGATCGAAGTCGCCAGACATCCTCGTCGCCAAGCTGAAGGCGATACGCGCCACGCTGGGCAATCGCGACCTTTACATCAACGCACGCACCGACGTGTACCTGCGCGGCATGGCGGCGGGAGATGCCGCCGTCGAAGAGGTTACCGGCCGTGCAAAGCGTTACATCGCCGCCGGCGCGGACGGCATGTTCGTTCCCGGCGTCTCGGCGACCGATGAAATCCGCCGTCTCGCCGAAGCCATCACACCGGCGCCGCTGAACGTGATGCTGGTGCCGGGGCTGCCCTCGCGCGAAGAACTCTTTGCGGCTGGCGCGCGACGTCTAAGTGCGGGCATCGCGCTGTCGCTGGAGGCGTATGCGAACACGGCGCGTAGGGCGGCCGAGTTCATGGGCAAGGGGGAGCCGGCGGCCGTCAGCTATCCCATGCTCAACGCACTGCTGAAAAAGTAGGCGAGCGAATTCTCTGTGTAGGAGCCGATTCATCGGCGATCCCGCCGCAGCGGGCTAATCTGAGGCGAGCACCCTATCGCCGATGAATCGGCTCCTACAGTTAGAGCAAGCAGTAAAAAAGGGTGGCTTTCGCCACCCTTTTTTCGACACGCTCAGCAGGAAGAAGCGAATTACTTCTTCTTGACCTCGAATGCCTCGTTGCCCACGGCCTGGCCGTTGAGCGAGATAGCGACCTTGTACTTGCCTTCCGGCCACTCGTTCGGATTCTGGATCTTGAACGTGGTGACGGCCGGGCCTTCGGTGCTGATCGACTGGCTGATGTCGCTGACCGTGGTGGTCGTCTCGCCGTCCTGGAAGGTCCACTTCGCATTCAGCGTGGCGCCGGCGGTAGCGCCGTCAGTGGCGACCGAAGCGTAGATGGTCTTGTCCGACGGAGCGAAGGCGTTCTTGGCCTTGGCAACCTTCTTGTCGGCGCCGACGGCGTTGCCGAGCGTGACCGCACCGACCTTAAGCGTGTCGGCAACGGCAGGTGCCGCGGCGACGGGCGCAGCCGGAGCGGCGGCGGGCTGTGCAGCCGGGGCGGCGGCAGCGGTGGTCGCGCCAGCCGGAGCGGCGGCCGGAGCCGTGCTTGCGGCAGCCGGAGCGGTCGCCGACGGCGCCGGCGCGGCGTTTTGCTGATCTTCCTTCTTGCCGCAGGCGGTGAGGACCAGCAGGCCGGCGACGGTGGCCGTGGCGAGGGCGGACGAACGGAAGGAAAGCTTCATGTCTGGATTCCGATAGTGCTGATCAAAGTCGAATGGGACGAGGCACAGGGACCAATCCCCTTGGCCGCGGCAGGTTACAGGCTACACAACTAAAGGCAAGACCAATGAAGAACGCATGAACGAAGCATTCATTATTGGCGCGCGCCGCGTGGATTGCCGGGCACGGCGGCCGGGTCCGTGCTGCGGAACGGATTGATATCCAGGCCGCCACGGCGCGTGTAACGCGCATAGACCGCCAGCTCGCGCGGCGTGCAGCGTTCGCGGATGTCCATGAAGATGCGCTCGACGCACTGCTCGTGGAATTCGGTGTGACTGCGGAACGAGACGAGATAGCGCAGCAGGCCTGCGCGGTCCATCGGCGCGCCGGTATAGGCGATCTGCACGCTGCCCCAGTCCGGCTGGCCGGTGACCGGGCAGTTGGAGCGCAGCAGGTGCGACACCAGCACTTCGCGGGCATCGCCGGCGTGGGTGCCGAGAAAATCCGGACGGGGCGGTCCATAACTGTCGAAATCCAGCTCCTGGGCATCCAGAAGAGCACCTTCGGGCTCGCCGATCGGCGTGCCGTCGAGCTCGCCCGGTGCGCGCAGGATGACCTCGGAGATCCCCCCGGCTGCCGCCGACAGGTCGCGAGCGAGGATCGCGCGCACGGCGTCCGCATCGGCCAGGCGTTCCTGGGCAAAGCTGTTCAGGTAAAGCTTGAAGGACTTGGATTCGACGATGTTCGGCGTGGTCGCCGGGAAACGGAATTCCGCCACGGCCACCACGGGCTTGCCACGAAGGTCGAGCCAGGAAAGCTCGTAGCCGTTCCAGACGTCCACGCCGTGGAAGGGCAGCGCATCGGCAGAGACGCCGATCTCGTCGCGTTTGCCCTTACGGGGAATGGGGTAGAGCAGCCCGGCGTCGTAGCGGTCGGCGTAGACGGTGGCCTTGCCCAGCGGCGAATGATCGGGAGATGACATCCGCCCATTATAGGGAGGGAAGCCCCACGCCCGTTAACCGGGGGCGGGGCTTCCGTTCACGGATCAGGCGTTGATGAAGCCCATCATGTTGGCCTGGTAACGCTCGCCTACGGCCGAGTCCGGCGGGAAGATAGCGTCGATCTCAGCCACTTCCGCGGTGCTCAGCGGCACGTCCACGGCGCCGGCGTTCTCGTCCAGGTAGGTGCGGCGCTTGGTTCCCGGGATCGGCACGATGTCCTCGCCCTTGGCCAGCACCCAGGCCAGGGCCAACTGGCCCGGCGTGCAACCCTTGTCGGCGGCGAATTTCTTCACCTTGTCGACAATGGCCACATTCTTCTGGAAGTTCTCGCCGACGAAGCGCGGGTTGAGACGGCGGTAGTCGTCCTCGGCGAAGTCCTCCGGCCGGGTGATCGCACCGGTGAGGAAGCCACGACCCAGTGGGCTATAGGCGATCAGGGCGATGCCGTGTTCGCGGCAGGCGGCCAGGGTGCCGGTGGTCTCCGGGTCGCGCGTCCACAGCGAATATTCGCTCTGCAGCGCGGCGATCTGGTGCACGCTCGCGGCCTTGCGGATGGACTCGGCCGAAGCCTCGGACAGGCCGAGGTGACGTACCTTGCCTTCCTCGACCAGGCGCGCCATGGCGCCGACGGTCTCTTCGATCGGCACGGTCTGGTCGACACGGTGTTGGTAGTAGAGGTCGATGTAGTCGGTCTTCAGGCGGCGCAGGCTGCCTTCGACGGACTGGCGCACGTACTCCGGCCGGCCGCTGATGCCGCGCTTGGTCGGATCGCTCGGATCACGCACGATGCCGAACTTCGTGGCCAGAAAGACCTTGTCACGGCGGCCGGCGAGCGTGCGGCCGAGCAGCTCTTCGTTGGTGTGCGGGCCGTAGGCGTCGGAGGTGTCCCAGAAGGTGATGCCGAGTTCGAGCGCGCGCTCGAGGGTGGCGATGGATTCCTTCTCGTCACCGGGACCGTAAAACTCGCTCATGCCCATGCAGCCAAGGCCGAGCATCGACACCTGGGGGCCGTGCGTTCCGAGTTGGCGGGTCTTCATGCGTTTCTCCTTCGTTTCGAGGGGAGGGCGGCCGGCACCGGCGCAGGAGGCGTCGGTGCTTCGGCAGGGGAAGGGGCACCGTTTTCGACGTACATCGAGCGGTACAGGGCGATCTTGTCGTCCAGACGTCCGATGGTCTCGGTGAGCGTGACCAGCTCCTCGCGTAGCGTGGCGGCATGGCGGGCCAGGAGATCGCCGCGCAGGCGGATGCTCTCGGGCGTCTCGCCCTGGCGTCGCAGCTCGGCATATTCCTGGATCACCCGCATCGGCATGCCGGTGGCGCGCAGCTTGAGCACGAAGTGGATGAAGCGCATCTCGGCCTCGCCGTAGACGCGTTGTCCGCTCCGCCGCGGCACCGGATCGATCAGGCCGATCTGCTCGTAATAGCGCAGCGTATGCGTGGTGAGGCCGGTGGCGAGAGCGGCCTCGGCAATGGTCATCGAATTGGGCATTCGAGAAGCGTACGCCTTCGAGTGCACTCTAAGTCAACAAAGGGGATGCCGTTGTAGGAGCCGATTCATCGGCGATCCCGCGGCAGCGGGCCAGTTAGCCGCGAGCACCCAATCGCCGATGAATCGGCTCCCACAGGGGCAGCGTCAGACGGGGAGGGGCTGCACCGCGGTCGGCTTATGCCCGGCGTCGAGCGCGATCATGGTGAACGTGCCACGCGTGCACAGCTCGCGAGCGCCGGTGAGGAGGTCTTCGGTGTACATGGCCACGTCGATCTTCATCGATGTGCGGCCCACCGAAACCACGGTGGCGATCAACTCGACCATCTGGCCTTTGCGTACCGGTACGTGGAAGTCGACCTGCTCCGAGCGGGCGGTGACGACGATCTGGCGGGAGTAACGCGAGGCGGCCAGGAAGGCCGCCTTGTCCATCCACGCCAGTGCCTGGCCGCCGAACAGCGTGCCGAGGTGGTTGGTGTGGTCGGGGAAGACGATTTCGAGGAGGCGGGCCTCGGTGGGGCGGGCGATGTCGGTCACAAGGATGAGTCCTGTTGCATTGCAACATGCATCATACCGCGTCACCTCAGGACCCGCCTCACCTCAGGAGCCGCCTCACGGTGGGAGCCGCTTCAGCGGCGATGGGTGCTTGCGGCAAGCTGGCCCGCTGCCGCGGGATCGCCGGCATAGCCGGCTCCCACACTTACATCAGAACGACTGGTCGAAGGCGACTTCGCCTTCCACGCCGACCTGGTAGGACGAGACGCGGCGCTCGAAGAAGTTGGTCAGTTCCTGCACGTCCTGCAGGTCCATGAAGTCGAACGGATTCTTCGAGCCGTACTTCTTCGGCATGTCCAGCTGCACGAGGCGCTGGTCGGCGCAGTACTCGAGGTACTGCCGCATGTCGGTGACCGACAAGCCGGCGACGCCGCCCGAGAGCACGTCCTGGGCGAACAGCGTTTCGCAGGCGATGGCGTCTTCGAGCATCGCTTCGACCTGCATGCGCATCTCGTCGTCGAAGAGGTCCGGCTCCTGCTCGCGCACGGTGCGGACCACTTCGAAGGCGAATGCCATGTGGCCGGACTCGTCGCGGAACACCCAGTTGGTGCCCGAGGCCAGGCCGTGCAGCAGGCCGCGCGAACGCAGGTAGTACACGTAGGCAAAGGCGGCGAAGAAGAACAGGCCTTCGATGCAGGCGGCGAAGCAGATCAGGTTGAGCAGGAACTGGCGGCGGTGCTCGCGCGTTTCCAGACGGTTGAGGTCCTGGATAGAGTCGATCCACTTGAAGCAGAACTCGCCCTTCGCTGCGATCGACGGGATGCTCTCGATCGCCGCGAATGCCTTGTTGCGCTCCGACGGTTCCGGAATATAGGTATCGAGCAGCGTGAGGTAGAACTGCACGTGCAGTGCTTCTTCATACAGCTGGCGCGAGAGGTACATGCGCGCTTCGGGCGAATTGATGTGCTGGTAGAGATTCAGCACCAGGTTGTTCGACACGATCGTGTCGCCCGTGGCAAAGAAAGCCACGAGGCGATGGATCAGGTGGCGATCCGCGTCCGACATCTTCGACTTCAGGTCCGAGGTGTCCAGCGAGAAGTCCACTTCTTCCACCGTCCAGGTATTGCGGATGGCGGAGCGGTACATCTCGTAGAACTGCGGATACTTCATCGGCCGCAGCGTCAGTTCGAAGCCGGGGTCGAGGATGTTGGAGTCGCGGGTGATGGGTGCAGCGGACATCGGGTACCTCTGGAAAGAATGAGCGGCTTTTGTGGGAGCCGCTTCAGCGGCGATGGGTGCTTGCCTCGGTCTGGCCCGCTGCCGCGGGATCGCCGGCAACAGCCGGCTCCCACAGGTTTTCGGCAGTCCCATCGCCGATGAATCGGCTCCTACATTGGTGCGGTCTTACTGGCAGGCTTCGCAGTACTCGGGGTTTTCGAGCGAGCAGAACACCGCGGCTTCGGCCTGTTCCTGTGCATCGACGACCGGGGCGGCGGGCGTCGGCAGGGCGGCCGACGACGAGCTGACCGTGGTCTTGGCGATACGGGTGGCAGGACGCGAGCGCAGGTAGTAAGTCGTCTTGACGCCCGACTTCCACGCGTACATGTACATGGAGGAGAGCTGGCCGATGTTCGGGTTCTCCATGAACAGGTTCAGCGACTGGCTCTGGTCGATATACGCACCGCGCGAAGCGGCGAGGTCGATCAGGGCCTTCTGCGGCAGCTCCCACGTGGTGCGGTAAACCTCGCGCAACCGTGCCGGGATGGCGGTGATGCCCTGCACCGAACCTTCGGCAAGCTTGATCTGGTCGCGCACTTCAGCGGTCCACAGGCCAAGGGTCTTCAGCTCGTCGACCAGGTAACGATTGACCACGAGGAAGTCGCCCGAGAGCGTCTCGCGCTTGAACAGGTTGGAGACCTGCGGCTCGATGCACTCATAGCAACCGGCAATCGAGGCGATGGTCGCGGTCGGCGCGATGGCGATGAGCAGCGAGTTGCGCAGGCCCTTGGCCTTGATCTTCTCGCGCAGCTCGGCCCAGCGGCCGTCGAGGTCGGTCGGCGTCGCGGCCGGCCAGTAGTCGAACTGCATCTCGCCGTTGGCCGAACGGGTTTCTTCGAAGCCCGGCAGCGGACCATCGCGCTCGGCGATCTCGTTGGACATGGACAGCGCGTGGAAGTAGATCTCTTCCTGGATACGCGTGGACAGCTTGCGGGCTTCTTCCGAATCGAACGGCAGGCGCAGCTTGAAGAAGACGTCCTGCAGGCCCATCACGCCGAGACCGACCGGGCGCCACTTCACGTTCGCCGTCTTCGCCGTGGCGATCGGGTAGAAGTTGAGGTCAATGACGCGGTTGAGCTGGCGTACGGCGGTGCGCACCGTGGTGGCGAGCTTGTCGTAGTCGAAATGGCCGTCCACCACGTGGCGGGAGAGGTTCACCGAGCCGAGGTTGCACACGGCCGTCTCACCTTCCGAGGTGACTTCGAGGATTTCGGTGCACAGGTTCGACAGGTGGATGACGTTCTGGGGCAACGCGGTCTGGTTGCTGGTCGCGTTGGAGCGATCCTTGAAGGTCATCCAGCCGTTGCCGGTCTGAGCCAGCGAACGCAGCATGCGGGCATAGAGCTCGCGTGCCTTGATCGACTTCGACGCGAGGCCTTCGGCTTCGGCCTTTTCATAGGCGGCGTCGAACGTGGCACCCCAGGTGTCGACGAAGTGCGGGACGATCTTCGGGTCGAACAGCGACCAGTCACCGTCGATCTCCACGCGGCGCATGAAGAGGTCCGGCACCCAGTTGGCCAGGTTGAGGTTGTGTGTGCGGCGCGCGTCGTCGCCGGTGTTCTCTCGCAGCTCGAGGAACTCCTCGATATCCGCGTGCCAGGATTCCAGGTACACGCAGGCCGCGCCCTTGCGCTTGCCACCCTGGTTGACCGCGGCGACCGAGGCGTCGAGCGTCTTCAGCCAGGGCACGAGGCCGTTCGAATGGCCGTTGGTGCCCTTGATCAGCGAGCCGCGCGAGCGGATGCGTGAGTAGGCAAGGCCGATACCGCCGGCGAACTTCGACAATTGGGCCACGTCGCCGTACTTGGCGTAAATAGACTCCAGCGCGTCCTGCGGGGAGTCGAGCAGGAAGCACGACGACAGCTGCTCATGCGCCGTACCAGCGTTGAACAGGGTCGGCGAGCTGGCCAGGTACTCCAGCGACGAGAGCATGCGGTACAGCTCGAGCGTCTCGGCGACATCGTTGCCACCGAGCGCGCAGGCGATGCGCATGAAGAAGTACTGCGGCGTTTCGATGACGAAGCGCTTGGTCGGGTGGCGCAGCAGGTAACGGTCGTACACCGTGCGCAGGCCGAAGTATTCGAAGCGGCGCGAGCCGGCGGTGTCGATCGCGTCGTTGAGCTTGCGCGCGTTGATCTGCACGAAGTCGCGCAGGCGCTCGTTAAGGATGCCGAGGTCGAAGCCGGTGGAGATCGACTGCGAGAACGACTGGATGTCCTGGCCGGACACTTCCTTGTCGACGAAGGCGGCGAGCAGGCGCGCGGCGAGCTGGCCGTATTCCGGTTCTTCGGCGGTCAGCGCCGCCGAGGTGCGGATCGACAGCTGGTCGAGCTCCTGGGTGGTGGCGCCGTCGTAGAGGCCGCCGATCGTCTTCAGCGCCACGCGCATCGGATCGACCGCAAACAGGCCATCGGCGCTGCGCGTCACCGCGCGCACGATCTTGTTCACGTCGACCACTTCGTGGCCGCCGTTGCGCTTGGTCACGCGCATCTGCCCGGGGTTGTGCGGCGGCGTCAGCGTGAAGGCCGGCGGCGCGTCGTTCTTGTAACCGGCGGCGGGCGCCTTGTCGGTTGCTGCGGAGGGGGTGGCGGCCGCGTCGGCCGTCTCGGTGCGCTCGCGCGCTGCGGAATCCATCGTCGTCATTGTCTTGGCTAGCCCCATGGCCTTGGTCAAACCTCCGTCCCGAGGGCCAGGCTCGACGCGATGGGGGCAAAACGCGGAAATGCCGGGGACGGAGCGCCTCCGAAGGGCTCCGGTCCGCGACGTGCTTCCCCGCGGAAGCCGTCACCACTATCGAGGCCGCTCGGGCTCCGATCGCTGGCAGGTCTTCGGACTCGTGGACGTGGACCTTGCGGCCCGCCTACCCGTCGCTTCCCAGCCCCCGGAGGGCCAGTGCATTGAACGGGATCGTTTCCACTTACCGCTGCGGGGCAGTTCCGGATTCACACCGGTATTCCCTATTAAGTCCGACGGGCAGTCGCGCCTCTCCGGACACCAACGGGACACACGATATAGCTGGTGGCGGGGTGCGTCAACACAAGATGTAGGGTGTTTGACCTAGGTCGTTGATCGGCTGGGAGCTCTGGTTTGTCAAGGTGTTTTCGGGACCTCACGCATGACGATCGTGTGAAGGCCCTCTACACAAAGCGGACCACGCGGAACCGATAAGATCGCGCCCCACTCCCATCCACGTTTGCTCGACAGATGCCCTCATCGTTCGCATTGCAGGACCAAGCCCTCCTTTCCCATGCGCTCGATGCCCTGCCGTTCGGCTTCGCCGCGGTGTCGGCTTCCGGTGAGCTGCTTTACGCGAATGCCTGGGTGACGGCGCACCTGCGCGAGCACGAGCCATCGGGCTTCCTCGGCCTGTGGGATGCCGACAGCCGGGAGCGCCTGGCCGTCGCCCTGCCGCTGGCTGTCCCGGGCAACGGCGTGCGCGAGCTCGCTCTGGGCATGGTAGGCGGCACCCATGTACGGGTATCGCTCGAAGCTCGCCCGGGCCTTCCGGCGGCAGTGGTGGTGACGATCCGCTCGGAGGGTAACGATCTGGACGCCGCCGAAGATCGCCGCCTGGCCCTGATCGAAGTGGGCAACCTGGTGCGTGACCTGGAAGATCCGGCCGAAATCGCTTACCGGGTCGCCGAAGTACTCGGCCGCACGCTGAAGGTGAGCCGGGCCGGCTACGGCACGATCGACCCGGTGGCTGAAACGATCACGGTGGAGCGGGACTGGAATGCGCCGGGCATCGAGACGCTCGCCGGCGTGCTGCGTTTTCGCGACTACGGCAGTTATATCGATGAACTCAAGCGCGGCGTGACCACGGTAATCTCGGACGCCAGGACGGATCCACGGACGGCGGACACCGCCGATGCCCTGGCCGGGATCACCGCTTTATCCTTCATCAACATGCCGGTGACCGAGCGCGGCGGCTTCGTCGCCCTCCTGTACCTCAACCACCGATACCCTCGCGAGTGGACCGAGGAAGAAATCAGCTTCGTGAGTGAAGTGGCCAGCCGCACGCGAGTTGCCGTCGAACGGCGCCGGGCGGAACACGAGCTCCGGTTGCTCGCCAGGGACCTTGAGCGCCAGGTGGTCGAGCGGACCTACGAGCGTGACCGGGTCTGGACCCTGTCCAGCGACATCCTGGTCGTGGCCGACACCGACACGCGCCTGCTCTCAGTCAATCCGGCGTGGACGGCCATCCTGGGCTGGAGCGAGCGCGACACGGTCGGCCGCTCCTACCTCGACTTCGTCCATCCGGACGATGTGTCCCGTACGCAGGACGAAACCGGCCATCTCGCCGACGGCGAGGCGACGCTCCGCTTCGAGAACCGCTATCGCACTTCCGGTGGCGGCCTGCGCACGCTTTCATGGCGCGCGGTGCCGAGCGATGGCCTGATTTTCGCCGTGGCGCGGGATGTCTCGGTGGAGCGTGAGCGCGAAGCGGCGCTGGATGTGGCGCAAGAACAATTGCGCCAGGCGCAGAAGATGGACGCGATCGGCAATCTCACCGGTGGCGTGGCCCACGACTTTAACAACCTGCTCCAGGTGATCAGCGGCAACCTGCAACTGCTTGGCGCCGATGTATCCGGCAACGAGCGGGCGGAGCGCCGCGTCGCGAATGCGATGGCCGGTGTTACTCGCGGTTCCAAACTCGCTGCCCAGCTGCTCGCCTTCGGTCGCCGCCAGCCACTGGCACCCAAGGTCGTCAACATCGGCCGCTTCGTCCGTGACATGGACGAACTGCTGCGACGCGCCCTGGGCGAAGCGATCGAAGTGGAAACCGTCATCGCTGGCGGATTGTGGAACACGCTGGTGGATCCCTCGAACGTGGAGAACGCACTGCTCAACCTCGCGATCAACGCGCGCGATGCCATGAATGGCCAGGGCCGTCTTACGGTGGAAGCCGGGAACGCACTGCTGGACGATACCTACGCCAAGGCGCACGGCGATTTACGCCCGGGCCAGTACGTGATGCTTGCGGTGACCGATACCGGCATCGGCATGGACCAGGAGATCCTTGACCAGGTGTTCGAGCCCTTCTTCACCACCAAGCCGGAGGGCCGTGGCACAGGCCTTGGCCTGTCCATGGTCTACGGCTTCGTGAAGCAGTCCGGTGGGCACGTGAAGATCTACAGCGAACCGGGTGAGGGCACCACGGTGAAGATCTACCTGCCGCGCTCGACGCAGGGTGAGGATCGTGTGGTCGATCTTGATGAAGATATCGTGCGCGGCGGCGATGAAACCATTCTAGTGGCCGAGGACGATGAGGCCGTACGCGAGACCGTGGTCGGCCTGCTCGCCGACCTGGGATACCGCGTGTTGAAGGCACGCGACGCGGAAAGCGCGTTGTCGATCATCGAAAGCGGCATCGCGATCGACCTGCTGTTTACCGATGTGGTCATGCCGGGTTCCCTGCGCAGCCCGGAGCTGGCGCGCAAGGCGGTCGAGCGTCAGCCCGGCATCGGTGTGCTGTTCACCTCCGGCTACACCGAGAACGCCATCGTGCACGGCGGACGGTTGGACGAAGGTGTGGAACTGCTGAGCAAACCGTACTCGCGTGAGGCGCTGGCGCGGAAGATCCGCCACGTGCTCGCCGGCCGCGTGCCGCGCACGCCTGTTAGTCCGGCTGCTGCACCGGCACCCTCGTTGCCGCCGCCGAATGGTGTGCCGGCGTCGTTGCGTGTGCTGGTGGTCGAGGACGATGCGCTCATCCGCATGTCCATCGCCGAGATGCTGGAGAGCCGTGGACACATCGTCTTCGAAGCCGGCGACGGCGAGAAGGCGATGCGCTGGCATGGCGCCGAGAACATCGACATCCTGCTTACCGATGTCGGGCTGCCCGGGATGAACGGCGTTGAGGTGGCCGAGCGCATGCGTGAGTCGCAGCCGTCGCTGCCGGTGCTCTTCGCCACGGGCGACCAGAACGCCAACGGCGTGCAACGCGACGCACGCACGGCGGTTATCGTGAAGCCGTATGGGGTGGCGGACCTGGTTGACGCGATCGGGCGGATTACGCGGCCGTCGCGAGAGCATCGCCGCTGAAGCGGCTCCCACAAAGAGCTCCCAGAAAGAGCTCCCACAAAGAGCTCCCACAAAGAGCTCTATGTGGGAGCTGATTCATCGGCGATGGGTGCCAGCCCAAACCTCACGGCAACATATGCCCCCCGGTCACCCCATACGTCTCGCCGGTAATGAAGCTAGCCTCCTGCGAAGCCAGCAACACATAAACCGGCGCGCACTCCACCGGCTGTCCCGGTCGCTTCAACGGCACGTTCTTGCCGAACTCCACCAGCTTCTCCTGCGGCTGGCCACCGCTTGGCTGCAACGGCGTCCACACCGGACCCGGCGCGACCGCGTTCACGCGGATGCCTTTCTGCGCTGCCTGTTTGGCCAGCGCCTTAGTGAAGGCGACGATCGCCGCCTTCGTGGGGGCGTAATCGAGCAGGATGTCCGACGGCTCGTAGGCCTGGATCGAAGCCGTGTTCACGATCGCTGCACCCGGCGGCATGTGCGGCAGGGCCGCCTTGCACAGCCAGAACAGTGCGAATACGTTGGTCTGGAAGGTCTGCTGGAACGCCGCGCTGTCCAGTTTGTCGATGGACTTGGCAAACTGCTGGCGTCCGGCGACATTGGCGAGGATGTCCAGGCCACCCAATTCCTTCACGGCCTTCGCGACCAGTTGCTTGCAGAAGGCTTCGTCTTTCAGGTCGCCGGGCATGCCGATCACGGTATGGCCTTCGCCGGTGAGCAGTGCGATCACCTCGTCGGCGTCTTTCTGTTCCGAGGGCAGGTAATTGATTATCACGCTGGCGCCTTCACGCGCGAAAGCGATCGCTGCCGCACGGCCGATGCCGGAGTCGCCGCCGGTGACCAGCGCCTTGCGATCCTTCAGCCGGCCGTTGCCCCGATAGCTGGTCTCGCCGTGATCGGGTTTCGGCACCATCTCCCTGGCCAGGCCGGGAGCAGGCTGCGGCTGCTTGGAAAAGTCCGGCTGCGGATACTGCGTGCGCGGATCGCGCATGGCATAGGGGTCGAACGCGGCGTGCTTCGCCATGGGGAGATCCTCGCGGTGGAGAGGTCTCCCGGTTTACGGGCAGGGACGTCCATGTCCCGTCCACGTCATGTCATTTGCCCATGCCGCCGAGCATGCCCTTGCCCTGCTTGAGTACGACGTCGCAGGCCTTCTTCGTCATCTTGGCCTTCATGTCGCCCATGGGCGAGCTGTCGGCGCCGGCGGCGCCGCCGAGGTCCAGGGTTTTGCCGTCCTTGGACTTGAGCAGGCCCTTGGCGCCATCGAGGTAGCCCGGGTCCTGCGTGGGAGCGGCGGCGGTCGAAGAGGACTGTCCGCCCAGCTTGCCCAGCAGCTGATCCTTCACGCCGGAGGCACCGCTAGCGCCGCCAAGGTAGTTGTTGGTGACGCAGTACTGCAGGATGCCGGCCGCATTTCCCATGCTGCCGGACATGAGTGAGCTGCTGCTCGATCCGCCCGCCAGGCCCTTCAGGCTGTCGAGTTGCATGGCGGACGTGACGCCAGATGCCAGGGCGAGGGTGAGGGCTATACCGGCGAGGACGGTCTTCATGACGTTGGCTCCGGGGTTTCGAGGTCCGCAAGGGATAAACCTTCGTACGTTAGATGGATGTATGCGGCAACGACCACACCGCCTTTCTGCCGGTTATGCTCGGACGTTTCATCCCCCGACAGGTCCTGGCCTTGCCACGCATCCGCCCCCTCGTCCTAGCCACCCTGTTCCTCACCACCCCGGCGTTCACCACCCCCGTAGGAGCCGCTTCAGCGGTGAAGGATCCTGTGGGAGCCGCTTCAGCGGCGATGGGTGCTCGCGATGGCATCACCATTCACACCCCACAGGTAGAACGCACCGACACACCGACTTACGTCGATACCGAAACCCCCCGCTTCTCCTGGCTCATCAACTCCACCGTCAACGAAACACGACAGACCGGCTACCGCATCGTCGTAACCCACGACGGCAAGACGCTATGGGACACCGGCGAGGTGCACTCATCGCGTTCCTTCGATATCGACTATGCGGGCCCCGCACTGCAACCGGGCCAACGCTACGAATGGCTCGCGGCCGTGCATACCTCGAACGGCGACGGCAGCGTGGCATCGCACTTCGATACCGCGCTCGACGAAACCGGCTGGCATGGCGCGCAATGGATCGGCAAGGCCGATGCGGCAAGCTTGCCCGCACCGCTGCTGCGCAAGACCTTTCATGTCGATGCACACGCCGCGTGCGCGACGCTTTACGTGGCGGCCGGTGGCTACGCGGATCTTTCTATCGATGGGCGGCCCGTGAGCGACGCGGTGCTCTCACCCGGCTTCACCGACTACGACAAGCGCGTGGAAGTGGTCGCGACAGACATGGTGCTGACGCCGGGCGATCACCTCCTCGGCGCCGAACTCGGCCGTGGCTTCTACGGCATGACCAATCCCAACGTATGGCATTGGGAGCGCGCGCCCTGGCACGGACAGCCGCGTCTGCGCGCCATGCTGCGCATTCGCTACGACGATGGACACGTGCAGGACATCGTCAGCGACAGCAGCTGGCGCATCGCGGACGGCCCCACGCGTCTTGACGATCTCTACGGTGGCGAAAGCTACGATGCCCGCGACGCGACGCCGGCTACATGGATGCCAGCGTCCGTGCTACCCGCGCCGCGAGGCAAGCTCGTTGCACAGACGGAACAACCGATTCGCGTGCTCGATACGCTGCATGCCACCTCGGTGACCGAGCCGAAGCCCGGTGTCTTCGTTTTCGCGTTCGCGCGTGTCATCGCAGGCTGGGCCACGTTCGACACCACGGGCCCGGCGGGAACGACGATCACGGCGCATTACGGCGAGAAGCTCATGCCCGACGGCACGGTGGACGCGCGCGACGAACACCACTATTTCAAGGCGGGATTCCAGACCGATCGGCTGACGCTCGCCGGCGGGCACGAACGTTGGCATCCGCGGTTTTCGTACAAGGGATTTCGCTACGTGCAGGTGGAAGGCTGGCCCGGTGGAAAGCCCGCGCTCGATGCCGTCACCGCGCAGGTCGTTCACACCGACGCCGCCGTGACCGGCCGCTTCGAGAGCGCCAACCCGCTGCTCGACTGGATTCACCGTGCCGCGGTCGACACCATGCTCAATAACTTGTACGGCATCCCTACCGACACGCCGATGTATGAAAAGAACGGCTGGACCGGTGACGGTATGCTCGGCGCCGACATGTTCCTGCGCAACGTCGACGCCGATCGGCTGCTGGCGAAGTGGGTCCGCGATATCGCCGACACACGCAAAGCGGATGGTTCGCCCTTGCTGATCGCTCCGAACCCGGGTTGGGGCGACGTCCGCGCGCCGACCTGGCACGCCGCCTATGTGCTGGTTCCCTGGTCGCTATGGATGAACGCCGGCGACCGTCGTCCCATCGACGAACACATCGATGGCATCGCGCGTTACGTGACGATGGAGAATGCGCGTTCTCCCGGTGGTATCGCCGACACCGAACTGGGCGATTGGGTGAGTCCGGAAACCGATCCGGGCGGGGAGAATGCGCCCGAGGACAAACATGTCGCTGCCACGGCTTATCTGTACCGCATGCAGCGCGTGACCGCGGACATGCTGCGCCTGGTTGGCGACACGACGCGGGCAGCGGTCTTCGATGCCCAGGCGGACGCCGTACGCGATGCCTTCAATGCGCACTTCCTCGACCGCGCGGCGGGTCGCTATCGAGGCGACGGCGACCAGGGTTACCGACAGGCGCACAACCTGCTGGCGCTGGCCTTCGGCCTGGTGCCCGACGACCTGCGCGATCGAGTGGCCGCTGGCGTGGCGGCCGATGCGAAAGCTCGCGGTGACCATCTCGACACCGGTGCCCTGGCCACCAAGGTCATCCTGCCCGTGCTCACCGGTACCGGCCATGCCGACGAGGCGTGGCGTATCGCCACGCAGATTACCTTCCCGAGCTGGGGCTTCTGGCGCGAGAACGGCGCGACCAGCTTGTGGGAACACTGGAAGCTGGCATCGCGCTCGCGCGGCCATTACTTCCTCGGCACGGTGGACGACTGGCTGTTCGGCGATGTGGCAGGTCTGCGTCCCCTGGCGCCCGGCTGGCAGCGTATCGAGGTACGGCCCGCGGTGACCGCGTGGCTTGATCACGCTTCGGCTGCGGTGATGACGCCTTATGGGAAGGCTTCGGTCGCCTGGCGCAAGACGGGCGGGCGGGTTGAGCTTGATGTGCATGTGCCGGTGGGGGCGGAGGCGGTGGTGGGGCTGCCCGGGCACTCCGATACGGTCATTGGGCCGGGCGATCATCATTTGAGCGCTCCTTAGCTATCGCCGATGCATCGGCTCCTGCCAGACAGAAGCATCGCCGCTGAAGCGGCTCCCACACAGGGCTGAAGCGGCTCCCACGCAGGGCTTGGGGCCTTCCCACACTGGGCTTGGGGGCCTCCCACACTGGGCTTGGGGCCCTCTCACACAGGAAAGGTCTTCTGTGGGAGCCGCTTCAGCGGCGATGCTCTTCTTCACAAAACCGTCGTAAAGCCTCGCGATCCCCGGCCGTTAATTCATACACGGGGTAGTAGAAACAGGGTGACGGTAAATGTCCGCATTGAAGAACTGGTTCGGCCGCACGACACTGAATACGCGTGTCTGGATGGTCATGACCGTGGTGGTGCTCGGCCTGATCGGTCAGACCGTCATGTCAGGCATTGAAAGCCGTCGTGTGCAGATGGCGGTACTGGCCAACACGCTGGAGCAGCACGTAACGGCCGCGATCGCGATTGCGGACGCATATCACGCGCGCGCCGCCAAAGGCCTGACGAGCGATCTCGAGGCACGCGTCGCCGCGCTCGACGACATCCAGGCGATGCGTTGGTCGAACAACACCGGCTACGTCTTCGCCTTCGATTCGGCGCTGACCATGCGCATGCATCCGTTGCGCTCGGCCGATATTGGCAAGAACATCCGTGACGATGCCGACGGCAAGGGCTTCCACCAGTACGTGGCCATGCTCGAGGCCGATACGAAAGATGGCCACGGCATGACGCGCTACACGCAGATCATGCCCAAGACCAACGAACTCAAGGACAAGATCAGCTACTCCAGCTGGTACAAGCCCTGGGATCTGCATTTCATCTCGGGTGCCTATTTCGATGACATCGACGCGGCGTTCCGCGCCCAGCTCGGACGGGACCTGCTCAGGTCCGGGGCCATCGCTGCGCTGGCGCTGCTGATGGTCTGGCTTTCGATGAGCAGCATCCGCACCACCGTCGGTGGCGAGCCGCGCGACGCCGTGCACATTGCCGGCCGCATTGCCGGTGGCGACCTGCGCAGCGACGGCGGCGAGTATGCGTCGGCCAGCCTGCTCGGCGCGCTTGAGCGCATGCGTAGCACGCTGTCTTCCATCGTGTCCGAAGTGCAGGAAGGTGCGCACGTGGTCTCGACGACGTCTGCCGAGATCGCTCGCGGCAACGACGATCTTTCCCAGCGTACGCAAGAGCAGGCATCCAGCCTCGAGGAAACCGCGGCGTCGATGGAAGAGATGACCGCCACGGTGAAACAGAATGCAGAGAACGCCACGGCCGCCGATCGTCTCTCTCGTCATGCGAGTGGCGAAGCGGAGAAAGGCGGCGCTGTCGTCGGCGAGGCCATGGAAGCGATGCGTGCCATCGGTGATTCCAGCCGGCGCATCGGTGACATCGTCGGCCTGATCGACGAAATTGCGTTCCAGACTAACCTGCTCGCCCTCAATGCCGCCGTGGAAGCGGCGCGCGCCGGTGAACAGGGCAGGGGCTTCGCGGTCGTCGCCGCGGAAGTGCGTCGACTGGCCCAGTCCAGCGCCGCGGCGTCGCGCGAGATCAAGGGCCTGATCGCCGAAAGTGGCGAGCGCGTGGAAGTCGGCGCGTCCCTGGTCGAGCAGTCCTCGGTCGCTCTGCGGGACATCGTCGCCAGCGTGAAGAAGGTGACCGACATCGTTGCCGAAATCGCGGCGGCCAGCGCCGAGCAGTCGGCGGGTGTCGACCAGGTCAACCTGGCGATCGCGCAGATCGACCAGGTAACTCAGGAGAATGCCGCGCTGGTGGAAGAGGCGGCCGCCGCGGCCAAGTCGATGCAGGACCAGGCTCACTCGCTCACCGACCAGGTAGCGTTTTTCATCGTCGACGGCGGCGGTCGTGCCGAGCCGATGGCGCGCGCCTCCGCTGCGGAACGGGCTGCCCACGACGTTACCTTCGGTCAGTCCGCCACGGTGAAGAAGGGCGCCGACGCCTGGGCGGAGTTCGCCTGAGGTGACAAAAGATCACTAAAGACCTGCAAATAAGTCGCTTCAGTCATTAGTGGCGCCGGCCTATCGTTCTCCTCGTCCCTATCGAAACGAGGAGAAAGCACCATGTACGCCATCACGGGAATCACCGGCCAGGTCGGTACCGCCCTGGCCAACGCCCTGTTCGCCGCGGGCAAACCACTGCGAGCTGTCGTTCGCGATGCCGCGAAGGGCAAGAACTTTGCCGATCGCGGTGCCGAGCTTGCCATCGCTGAGATCGACGACACACCGGCACTGACCCGCGCCTTCGAAGGCGCGGAGGCCATCTTCATCCTGTTGCCGCCGCTGTTCGATCCCTCACCTGGCTACCCGGAATCCAACCGCAGCATTGCGTCTATCCGCGATGCCCTGCTCGCCGCCCGGCCGGACCGCGTAGTCGTGCTGTCGACCGTCGGTGCTCACGCCGCCGAGGAAAACCTGCTCTCGCAGCTGGGCCGGATGGAAGAGGTGCTCGGCCAGTTGCCCATGCCCGTGACCTTCCTGCGCGCCGGCTGGTTTTTCGAGAACGCCCAGTGGGATGTCTCCTCGGCCCGCGACACGGGTGTCATCGACAGCTATCTCTACCCGCTCGATCGCAAGGTTCCCATGGTCGCCACGAAGGACATCGGCGAGCTGGCCGCGAAACTGCTCGGCGAGACCTCCACCGGTGTGCGCGTGGTGGAACTGGAAAGCTCACAGCGAACCAGCCCGAACGACATCGCCGCCGCCTTCGCCAGGGCGTTGGGGCGCGATGTCACCGCGCGCATCGTGCCGCGCGCCGAGTGGGAATCGCGTTTCGTCGCCCAGGGTATGAAGAATCCCACTCCGCGGATGCGGATGCTCGATGGCTTCAACGAAGGCTGGATCGACTTCGAAGGGACCTCGGTGAAAGGTGCCACCGGCGTCGACGACGTGGTCGCCCGGCTGATCTAGCGCGAAGTGGAAGCATCGCCGATGAATCGGCTCCCACACAAAGCCTGCGCAGATGCACGGCCAATGTGGGAGCCGCTTCAGCGGCGATGCCCTTGCCCCCCTGTGGGAGCCGCTTCAGCGGCGATGCTCTTGACCCCTGTGGGAGCCGCTTCAGCGGCGATGCCTCACCGGCTCTTCTTGGTATCAGGCAACAACGCCGCCAGCAACCCGATCAGCGGCAAGAACGCGCATATCTGGTAAACCGCCTCGATCCCGATGTGATCGGCGAGCTCGCCAAGAATGGCCGCACCCAGTCCGCCCATGCCGAACGAGAAGCCGAAGAACAGGCCGGAGATCATGCCGACCTTGCCGGGCACCAGTTCCTGCGCAAACACCACGATGGCGGGAAACGCCGATGCCAGGATCAGGCCGATCGCCACCGTGAGCGGCGCGGTCCAGAAAAGGCTGGCATATGGCAACAGCAGGGTGAAGGGCAGGGTGCCGAGGATCGAGAACCAGATCACCCGCTTGCGGCCGAATCGATCGCCAACGGGCCCGCCGAGGATCGTGCCGACTGCGACCGCGCCAAGGAACACGAACAGATGCAACTGCGCGCTCTCCACCGACACGTTGAAGCGGTGGATCAGGTAGAACGTGAAGTAGCTGGTCAGGCTGGCCAGGTAAACGTACTTGGAGAAGATCAGCGCGAGCAGCACGGCGATGCCGCGCTTGGCCTCGGCGCTGGTATGCGTCACGGCGGGTTGCTTCGCGGCGCTTGCTGTCAGTCGCGGCAGGCCGTGGTGCTTGTACCACTGGCCGACGTTCCAGAGGATGGCGCCGGAGAGCAAGGCCAGCAAGGCAAAGAAGGCCAGGCTCGACTGGCCCCAGCGCACGACGACGACAGCGGCGGCCAGCGGTCCGAGTGCCTGGCCCGCATTGCCACCTACCTGGAATAACGACTGCGCCAGACCGTGCCGGCCGCCTGAGGCCATGCGTGCCACGCGCGAGGATTCCGGATGAAACACCGACGAACCCATGCCGAGCAGCGAGGCGCCGACGAGCAACATCGGATAGGTGTGCGCGATGGACAGCACCAGCAGGCCCGCCAGCGAGAACAGCGTGCCACCGGGAAGGGCCAGCGGCGTCGGCCGGCGATCCGCGTACAGACCGACCAGCGGTTGCAGGATCGAGGCGGTGATCTGGTAGGTCAGCGTGATCAGGCCGATCTGGCCGAAGTCGAGATGAAAGCCTTCTTTCAAGCCCGGATAAATCGCAGGCAGCAGCGATTGCATCATGTCGTTGAGCAGGTGGCAGAAGCTGATCGCGAAGATCACACCGAATACTGTCGGGTCCGCGCGCGGTGCATCCACCGTCACGCTGGCTGGCGCTTGCATGGAGTCGTCCTGGGGATCGGGGGAGGCCTATGAGACCACGCCTTCATGCGTCCCGCGCTAGGATATGGGTCACACACGTTCGAGATCGGGACAATGATCGTGAAGTATGACCCCGTGGCGTTCGAAGCCGTGCCCCGGCCCGTGGTGTCGCGCGGCCACGAATACCCCACCTCCTTCGAACTGGCCACGCACCAGCACCGTCGTGGTCAGCTGTTATACGCGGCGTCCGGAACGGTCGCGGTGACGACGCCGGAAGGTGCGTGGATCGCGCCGCCCGAGCGAGCGGTGTGGATACCCGGCGGCACGCCGCATTCGGTGCGCATGGTCGGAAGCGTAAGCACGCGTAGCGTCTATATCGAACAGGCTGCCAGCGCCGCGCTCGGCGAGCATTGCCGCGTGCTGGCGGTGGCACCCTTGCTACGCGCCTTGCTCGTCGCCGCCGTAGACGTGCCGCGTGAATATGACCAGGAAGGACGCGATGGGCTGCTGATGTCCCTGGTGGTCGAGGAGATCGCCCGCGCGCCGACGATTCCCCTGGCGTTGCCCTTGCCCACATACCCGCCGCTCGCCGCGCGTTGTGCCGCCTTTCTCGAGCAACCGCGCATGAGCGAGACCATCGACGACTGGGCGGCCGGGCTCGGCATGCATCGCCGTCGTTTCACCCGACTGTTCCGCCGTGAAACGGGCACGAGCTTCGCGCAGTGGCGGCAACAGGCCTGCCTGCTCGTCGCACTACCGCGGCTGGCTGCCGGTGAAGCAGTGACCACCGTGGCACTGGACCTCGGCTATGAAAGCCCGACGAGTTTCTCGACGATGTTCCGCCGTGTCCTCGGAAAGTCGCCGAGTCATTATCGGCCGTGAGGCCGCTTCGTGACCTCAGACTCCCGGCGCGTTCGTCGCGGCCGTCCCCTGCGGGCAATCCGCCCGGATGATGCACTCGATGGCTTCCGCAGGTGCAAGGCCAACGTCAACGCGCTGCGCCTCGTCCGGCGACGGTTCCTCCAGCGTCGCAAGCTGACTGTCGAGGAGGTGTGGGTCGAAGAAGTGTCCGCTTCGATGGCCGAGACGTTCGGCAAGAAGGTCGCGTGACGCATGGAGATAGACAAAGCGCACGTCATCGTGTCCGCCTCGCAAAAAATCGCGGTACCGCTGCTTCAGCGCCGAACATGCCAGTACCAGCGACTCGCCGCGCTCGCGGTGCCGATCCATCTCCGCCACGATCGCTTCCAGCCAGGGCTGGCGATCCGCATCGTCAAGAGGAATGCCGTGCGCCATTTTCTCGCGGTTTGCAGGGGGATGCAGGCTGTCGCCGTCGATGAAGTGCTGGCCCAGCCGGGTCGCCAGGCCTTCGCCGATCGTGCTCTTGCCGCTACCGGAAACGCCCATGACGATGGTGATCATGGCGCCCATGATGCCGCAGTTCTGGCTGAGGATTCGTGAAGTGTGGGAGCCAGGTATGGAAGCCAGGTGTGGGAGCCGCTTCAGCGGCGAAGCTCCGGCGAGCACCCGCATCGCCGCTGAAGCGGCTCCCACAAGGCGTACTATCCGACGCTGGTTCCCCAACGACATGCCCCCATGGAAACGATCGACCTGCGCAGCGACACCGTCACCCAGCCCACCGACGCCATGCGCGAAGCGATGCTGCGCGCGCCGGTCGGCGACGATGTCTATGGCGAAGACCCGACGGTCAATGCATTACAGGAGCGTCTCGCCGGCGAGTTGGGTTTTGCCGCCGCGCTCTTCGTTCCGACAGGCACGCAAAGCAATCTGATCGGTCTGATGGCCCATTGCGAACGTGGCGACGAGTACATCGTCGGCGCGGATGCGCACACCTATCGCTTCGAAGGCGGTGGCGCTGCCGTCCTCGGTTCCATCCAGCCGCAGCCGATTCCGCAGGATGCCGACGGCAGCCTGCCGCTGGACAAGGTCGAGGCCGCGATCAAGCCGGTCGATCCCCATTTCGCCCGGTCACGACTGCTTGCACTCGAGAACACCTGGCACGGCCGTACGCTGGAATTTGGCTATATGGCGAAGGCCCGTGAATTGGCGACTCGTCGTGGCCTTGGGTTGCATCTCGATGGCGCTCGCCTTTACAACGCCGCCATCGCCTACGGTCGCCCGGCGCGCGAGGTCGCCGCCGGCTTCGACAGCGTCTCGGTTTGCCTTTCGAAGGGGTTGGGTGCGCCCGTGGGCTCGGTGTTGCTCGGCTCTTCTCCTTTCATTGAACGGGCCCGTCGCTGGAAGAAAGTCACCGGCGGCGGCTGGCGCCAGGCAGGCATGCTCGCCGCCGCGGCGATGCACGCGCTGGATCATCACGTGGAACGGCTCGCCGACGACCATGCGCGCGCAAGCCGTCTGGCCGAAGGCCTTCGTCGGATCGATGGGCTGAACGTGACGGCCTGCCACACCAACATGGTGTTCCTCGATGCGCCGGCGGCGCGCCTGAAGGACCTCGCCGCGCACATGACAAAGGCCGGCGTGCGCTTGAGCATCGGTTACCTGCCGTCGATCCGGTTGGTGACGCACCTGGATATCGACGATGCCGCCGTCGAGAAAACGATCGCCGCGTTTTCGTCGTTCTCGTTCTGACGAAAGAGAAGTTCGTCTTGCATTACTGGCGAGCCCGCCCCGGAATACTCGAAGGGTCAAAGGAATCAGTGCGGCGCTGTACTACCGCGGCGCCATCAGCTTACGTTGCAGCGAATACAGGATCGCGGCGTCGGTTGCATCGAGGGCATCGCTTTCCATCGCGCGGTAGTGCCGATGGAAGGCGATGATCGCGTTACGCGGATCGCTCACGTCGTAACCCACCAGACGCATCGCCGCGAGGCTGTCAAAGCTCGGCGGCGCAGGTATGAGCACGGCATCCGGCCACAGCCCGAATCCATAACGGGCCAGCGTTGCCCAGGGGAACTGCACGCTGGGATCGTTCTTTCGCCCCGGCGCGATATCGCCATGGCCGACCACCGCTTCGCGCGGAATGCCCAGTCGCGAGGTGATATCCGCGAGAAGGTTCACCAACGCCTGGATCTGCGGCTGGGTGAACGGCGAGTTGCCGTCGTTGTCGATCTCGATGCCGATGGATGAGGAGTTGATGTCGGTCATGCCAGCCCAACGCGAGGCGCCGGCGTGCCAGGCGCGTGCGTTGTCGTCCACGAGCTGGTCGATGCGGCCGTCCGCTTCGACCAGGTAATGCGCGCTGACCGGGCCTTCGCTGTTGCGTGTGCTCAGCACCCGCAGTGCCGCCGTGGCGTCACCGATGGAGGTGTGATGCAGCACGATCAGCTGCGCCTTGCGTACGTTGAAATTGGGCGATGGTGTCCAGTGCGCGAGCGCGCTGCGTTGCGGCGCGACGGCGGGCGTCGTGGCGCAACCTGCCAGTAGCAGGAGGAACAGGGCCACCACCGCGAGGCGCGGTGGCCTGGCGACGGTGGCAGCCTGGTGTTTCATTCGACGCGGAAGTCGGAACTGGTGATGACCCACTCGATTTCCTCACCGACATCGCCGGCGTCTTCCTTCGACGCGACGACAATCTGCAGGTCGACGCAATCGTGTCCTTCGGACAGCCACTGGGTTTTCTCCAGTGCCATGCCGGCCTTCTTCAGGGCAACACGCAATGCGGGCAGGGTGGTGGCGACCAGCTCGACGCCTTCATGGACGAGGTTGCCGCCCATGACTTCGATGTCGCAGAGCTTGTCGTCGAGGAAGCGCAGGCGGAGCCAGTCGTCGCCGGCGGGCGTGCTGTACTCGTCTTCGTCGTCCCACATGTTCTCGCCGCCGGCCTTCCAGCCGAGCGCGTCGCGAAGCTTCTTGCGTGGCATGCCGAAGAAGATATCGGTGGTGTCGCGGCGGATGCCGCGACCGGGAACCAGTTCGCAATGTTCCATGGCTGTCCTCGTCAGGTGGCGCGGGAGACCCGCCCGCAAAGCATGAAGGTGGCGCACCGCGAGCGAACAGCCGTCCGCGTCCGCGCCGAATCAGGGTTTATGGTCACGGCCAAGGTAGTCCTCACTCTGCATCTCGATGAGACGAGATTCGGTGCGTCCGAACTCGGCGCGGACTTTGTTGCCATCGTACAGGTCGGTGATCGGCGCGGCGGCGGAAAGCACGAGCTTGACGTGACGATCGTAGAATTCATCCACCAGCAGCACGAACCGCTTGGCCTCGTTCTCGGAGTAAACGGTGAACTGCGGCACGTTGGAAACGATGACGGCGGGATACATCCGCGCCAGTGCGATGTAGTCGGCGACGGCACGCGGACCTTCGCACAGGGCGGCGAAGTCGAACCAGACGATGTTCTCGGCGCGCTTGCGCACCGGAATCTCGCGGTTGTTCAGCAGGATCGAGCCGCCATCCATGGTCTCGCCCTGGGCCTGGCCGGTGAATATGCGGGCAAGCGAGCGCTCGGCTTCCGCACCCGGGGGGACCATGTACACCGAGGCCTGGCTGAGCGCGCGCAGGCGCCAGTCGCGGGGCGAGATCATCTCGTGCACCACGCACTGCGCTTCGATCGCGGCGATCGCCGGCAGGAAACGGGCGCGCTGCAGGCCGCCCTTGTAAAGGCCCGACGGCGGCGTGTTGGACGTGGTGACCAGGGTCACCCCGCGGGCGAACAACCCATCGAGCAGGCCGGCGAGGATCATCGCGTCGCCGATGTCGGAAACGAGGAACTCGTCCAGGCAGAGCACGCGGCACTTGGCGGCGAGGCGCTCGGCGACTTCGTCGAGCGGGTTCTGCCGCTCACCGAGCTCGCGCATCATCGCGTGAACCTCGAGCATGAAGCGATGGAAGTGGCGGCGCAGTGCCAGCCCCGGTGCGAGACTGGACACGAACAGGTCCATCAGGAAGGTCTTGCCACGACCGACGCTTCCCCACAGGTACAGGCCGCGCACGGCCTTGCGCGGCTCGCTGCCGAGGATGTTGCGCAGGCGCCCGAAAAGGCCGCTGGCCGCGGGCTCCGGTGCGCAGAGCGCCGCGTGGAGGCGGTCGAATTCCGCGATGACGGGCAACTGCGCGGGATCGGATTCCCAGCGGTGGCCCGCGATGCCGTCCTGGTAGCGTTCGCCCGGTGTCGATTCCGTGCAGTTCATGCGGCACGCGGTCCCGGCAGCCACCCCTTCACGGCGTTCTTGATCGCCCCGCGCAGGTCCATCAGGCGGCGATGGAAGAAGTGGCTGGTGTCTTCCATCCGGACCAGCTGCGGCCGCCGCTCTTCTGGCAGGCTCTCGATCCAGTCGTAGACGGCCTTGGGTTCGACGATCTCGTCGGCGTCGCCCATCACCACCAGCCATGGGCAGGTGGGAAGGTCCAGCGGACCGAAGTCCCAGCCGCGACCCGCCGCGGGCGGGGCAACGCTGATGAGCGCGTCGGCATGGAGGCTCACGGCGTTACGCAGCGTCACGTAGCTGCCGAACGAGAAGCCGGCGAGCCAAAGCGCCGCGCCGGGGCGGGTCCTGCGCGCCCAGGCCACCACGGCGGCGAGGTCGTCGCTTTCGCCGTTGCCGCTGTCGAACTCGCCTTCGGAGCCACCGACGCTGCGGAAGTTGAAGATGATCGTGTCGACACCGGCTTCGCGCAGCGAGCGCTCGATCATCGTCACCACCTTGTTGCGCATGCTGCCGCCGTCGGTGGACAGGGGATGACAGATGACGGCGATAGCGTCACGGGCGACATCGGGGCTGGCTGCGCGGGCCTCGCATTCCAGCTTGCCCGCGGGGCCCGCGAGCGCGAAGCTGGCGGTCTCGTCCGGAAAATGCTCCGGCGCTTCAGATAAATGTTCGCTCATGCCCTTCATGATACCCGCGCCATGAACATCCTGGCCCACGCCCTGCTGGCGGGCGATGACGCGGCCCTGCGGCTGGGCGGTGTGATGGGCGATTTCGTCCGTGGCACGCCCGATGTGGCCTTGCCGCCACGAGTACGCGACGGGATTTACCTGCATCGGGCGATCGATGTCTTCACCGACAGCCATGATGAAGTGCGCGCCGCTCGTGAGCGCCTCCCGGCACCCTTCCGCCGTTACGCGGGGATCCTGCTGGACATGTGGTTCGACCATTGCCTGGCAAGGGATTTTGGCAACTGGTCTGCTCGACCCCTGGCTGATTTTTCGACCGGATTGCGCGACGAGATGCATGCGGCCATGCCGATCCTTCCCGACACGCTCAAGCGCTTCCTCGGCTACATGGACGCCAACGACCTGCCGGCCGGCTACCTCCAGTCCGAGGCGATCGGCAAGGCCCTGCGCGGGATTTCCCAGCGGTTGTCGCGCGCCAATCCCGTCGCCGACGCCATGCCATTGCTGCTCTCGGAGGACACGATGCTCCGTGGCACCTTCGAGCGGTTCTTCCCGCAGCTGAGGGAATTCGCCCGCGAGTGGTGTGGGAGCCGCTTCAGCGGCGATAGCCCGGCTCCCTCAGCCCCGTCGCCGGCATAGCCGGCCCCCACAGAGCCACAAAAAACGCCGCCCCGGGGCGGCGTTTCGATGAACCAGGCGGACCGGGCTTACTTCGCCTGATCAACCATCCACTTCACCGTATTGCCGACCTGCTCGTCGGTCAGGGAGGGATTGCCACCCTTGGGCGGCATGTGATTGCCGTCCGGGCCGGTATAGCCCTCGATCGCGTGCTTGGTCAGCGTGGCGATGCCTTCGGCGATACGGGCACCCCAGGCGGATTTGTCGCCGACCTTCGGTGCGCCGGCCACGCCAGCGGTGTGGCAGCTGTGGCAGAGGTTGTCGTAGATGGTCTTGCCGTCGGTGCTGCCGCCGTAAGCCACCTGTGAAGCAGCGAGCTTGGCCGCGGCTTCCTGGGCGGCCAGCATGGCGGCGCGCCCGGTGTCACCGGCGTACACGGCGCCGACGGGGGCGATCCGGGCCTCGGTCCGCTTGGCGACGGCGGGGTCCTGGTCTTTCGGGATGTTGCTGTAGATGACGTAGGCCAGGACCATCAACAGGACGGTCAGGACACTGAGACCGGCGCTCAGCATTGAGAACTGACGCAGGAAGTTCTGGTCGGACTTGCTCGGAGAACCGCTCACGCATTGACTCCACTGAAATTGGGTGTGCCGTCCCCTCCCCGGGATCCGGCGTGCCTGCGGCCGCGATGCGGCGTCGAACCGGGCGAGTATAACGGAACCCTCGCGCGAGTCAGCGGTCTTGAGATCGGCGTCGCAAAGGGTCGGGTGGCAGGGGAGACATGTCGTCAGTCATGGTGTACCCCTGTCAACCGGCATTGTTCAATTCCGTTCCCCAACACCTAACATTGGCGCCGTCGATCCTTAACCTTCTGGGGGTATAACCCCCTTGGCGCACGGCGCGCCCGGTCGGAGCGGGGCCTCCGAGCGGTTATCCATCTAGGAGTTTTACATGTCGCGTTTCTGGAAAATCGCGCTGGCCGTCATTGTTGTCGTGCTGGTCGCGGGCTTCTTCATCGTCAGGCACCATGGCAAAGCAGGCGACGCTGCGGCGGGCGCTCAGGCCAATGGAGAGGGGCAGGGCAAGGACCAGCCGCCGGTGCCGGTCACGGTCGTTCCCGTGGCCAGCCAGGACGTGCCGGTCTATCTCACGGCCCTCGGCACCGTGCAGGCACGTAACACGGTCACCGTGCGCCCGCAGGTGGGCGGCCAGCTGATGAAGCTGAACTTCCAGGAAGGCCAGGAAGTGAAGAAGGGCGACGTCATCGCGGAAATCGATCCCCGCACGATCCAGTCCCAGTACGACCAGTCTGTCGCCAAGCTCAAGCAGGACCAGGCCCTCGCGGCCACGGCGAAGAACAACCTCGACCGTTCGACGAACCTGGTCAGCAAGGGTGGCCAGCAGTACGTGTCCAAGCAGGACCTGGACAACCTGAAGAACAGCCTCGACCAGGCCGTGGCCACCGCCAACGCCGACCAGGCCGCGATCCGTGCGGCGCAGGTGCAGCTGGGCTTCACCAAGGTCATCGCGCCGATCGACGGCCTCGCCGGCATCCGCTCGGTGGACGCCGGCAACATCGTCGCCACCACCGATGCGATCGTGACGCTCACCGAGCTGCACCCGATCTACGTCATGTTCTTCCTGCCGGAAAAAAACCTCGACCTGGTCCGCGGCTCGACGACGGATGGCTCGCTGTCCGCCCTGGAAGTTTCCGCACTCGACCGGGTCGATTCGCACGCCATCGCCACGGGCCACCTGGACGTGCTCGACAACACCATCGACACCAGCACCGGCACGTTCCGCCTGCGCTCGCTGTTCGACAACGAGAAGACCCAGCTGTGGCCGGGCCAGTTCGTCAACGTGCAGCTCAAGGTGCGCACGGTGAAGAACGGTCTCGTGGTGCCCGCGCAGGCGGTGCAGCGCGGTCCGGACGGCGACTACGTGTACCTCGTGCAGGGCGACAACACGGTCAAGATGCAGGCGGTGGAAACCGCCACCGAGGTCGGCGACAGCCACGTCATGCTCACCAAGGGCGTGAAGGTCGGCGACAAGGTCGTCACCGAGGGCCAGTTCCGTCTCAAGCCGGGTTCGAAAATCCAGCCGCTGGCGCCGGGCCAGGTGCCTGCCGCACCCACGGCCGACGAGCTGCAGAAATCGCAGCAGGCTGGCAAGCAGGGTCGCCAGGGCGGCAAGCGCGGCGGTTGACAGAGCGCGTGGCGCGTCCATGACGGACGCGCCGACCACGGACCGCAAGGTCCCGACACCAGGACACAAACGTGGGTTTTTCGACACTCTTCATTCGCCGACCGATCGCGACCTCGCTGCTGATGGTGGCGGTGCTGTTGCTCGGTATCCTCGGCTACCGCCAGCTACCGGTGTCGGCGCTGCCGGAGATCAGTGCGCCGAGCATGGTCGTCACCACGCAGTACCCGGGTGCCAGCGCCACGACGATGGCAGCCCTGGTCACGACGCCGCTGGAGCGTAACTTCGGCCAGATTTCCGGCCTGACCTCGATGAGCTCGGACTCCTCGGCAGGCCTTTCGACGATCGTGCTGCAGTTCGCCATGGATCGCGATATCGACATCGCCGCGCAGGACGTGCAAGCGGAGATCAACCAGGCACGCGGCACGCTGCCGAACAACCTGCCTTATCCGCCCGTCTATAACCGCGTGAACCCGGCGGACGCGCCGATCATGACGCTGATGCTCACCTCGGACAGCCTGCCGCTGCGCGACGTGAACAACTTCGCCGACTCGATCATCGCGCAGAAGCTGGCGCAGGTGCAGGGCGTGGGCCTTGTGTCGATTGCCGGCAACGTGCGTCCGGCCGTGCGCATCCAGATCAATCCCGCGCAGCTGGCCAACCTCGGCCTGACCATGGAAGACGTGCGCAGCTCGCTCACGCAGGCCAACGTCAACGCGCCCAAGGGCACGCTCAACGGCAAGACCCAGTCCTACAGCATCGGCACCAACGACCAGCTGGTCGACGCCGCCGAGTACAAAGGCACCATCATCGCCTACAAGAACGGCGCACCCGTGCGTCTTTCCGATGTGGCCAATGTGATCGACGGTGTCGAGAACGATCAGCTCGCCGCCTGGGCGAATGGCAAGCCCGCCGTGCTGCTCGACATCCGCCGCCAGCCCGGCGCGAACATCGTGCAGACGGTGCAGCAGATCCGCCAGACCATTCCCGACCTGCAGAAGGTACTCCCGGCCGACGTCCACCTGAAGGTGTTCTCGGACCGCACGATCACCATCCGCGCCTCGGTCGAAGACGTCCAGTTCACCCTGATCCTGACGATCTTCCTCGTCGTCGCGGTGATCTTCGTCTTCCTGCGCCGCCTGTGGGCCACGGTGATTCCGTCGGTCGCCGTGCCGCTGTCGCTGGTCGGCACCTTCGGCGTCATGGCCTTCGCCGGCATGTCGCTGGATAACCTCTCGTTGATGGCGCTCGCGGTCGCCACGGGCTTCGTCGTCGACGACGCGATCGTGATGATCGAGAACATCGTCCGCTACATCGAGCAGGGTCACGACGCCAAGACCGCCGCGGAAATCGGCGCAAAGGAAATCGGCTTCACCGTCCTGTCGCTGACCGTGTCGCTGATCGCGGTGTTCCTGCCGCTGCTGCTGATGCCCGGCGTGACCGGCCGCCTGTTCCACGAGTTCGCCTGGGTGCTGACGATCGCCGTCGCCATTTCCATGCTGGTCTCGCTGACCCTCACGCCGATGATGTGCGCCTATCTGCTTAAGGCTGACGAGCTGCCGGACGCGGACGACGCGCACGAGCACGCTTCGGCCTCGGGCAAGCACACCACCTGGTCGCGCATCGTCGATGGCTACGGCAGCAGCCTGGACTGGGTGCTCGACCACCGTCCGCTGACCATGGTCGTCGCCGCACTCACCGTGGCATTGACCGTGGTGCTCTACATCGTCATCCCCAAGGGCCTGCTGCCCGAGCAGGACACGGGCCTGATCACGGCTGTCGTGCAGGCCGACCAGAACGTAGCCTTTCCGCAGATGGAACAGCGCACCAAGGCCGTAGCCGATGCGCTGGCGAAGGATCCGGCCGTCGCCGGCGTCGCCGCCTTCATCGGTGCGGGCGCGATCAATCCCACGCTCAACCAGGGCCAGCTTTCGCTCGTTCTGAAGGATCGCAGCGACCGCGCCTCGCTCGACGACCTCCTGCCGCGCCTGCAGAAGGCTGTGGCGAACATCGCCGGCGTCGCGCTGTACCTGAAGCCCGTGCAGGACGTCACGCTCGACAGCCAGGTCTCGGCGACCGAATACCAGTACTCGCTGTCCGACGTGAACTCCGCCGAGCTCGCCGGCTACGCCCAGCAGATGACCTCCGCGCTGCGCAAGCGCAAGGAACTGTCGGACGTGGACAACAACCTGGCCGACCAGGGCACGGCGCTGAAGCTCACCATCGACCGTGACAGTGCCAGCCGCCTCGGCGTGCCGGTGCAGACCATCGACGACACCTTGTACGACGCGTTCGGCCAGCGTCAGATCTCGACCATCTTCACGCAGTTGAACCAGTACCGCGTGGTGATGGAGGTAGCGCCTGAGTTCCGCACCAGCTCCGACCTGCTGAACAAGCTGACCGTGCGCGGCAACGGCAACGGCGCGCTCACCGGCTCGAACGCCACCAGCTTCGGCCAGCTGGCCTCGAGCAATTCGGCAACCCCGGCCGGTATCGGCAACACCGGTAACGTCGGCTTCCAGGTGGGTGGGGGTGGCACGATTCCCATCGCCGCGCTGGCCAGCTCCGTGGTCACCAGCGCACCACTCGTGGTCACTCATCTGCAGCAGCTTCCGGCGGTAACGATCTCGTTCAACCTGGCCCAGGGCAAGTCGCTTTCCGAGGCGGTCTCGGCCATCCACGAAGTGGAACAGCAGCTCAACTTCCCGCCGCAGGTACGTGGGCAGTTCATCGGCAAGGCCGCGGAGTTCTCCTCGTCGGTCGGCGACGAAGTGCTTCTGCTGCTGGCCTCGATCATCGTGATCTATATCGTGCTGGGCGTGCTCTATGAGAGCTACATCCACCCGCTGACGATCATCTCCACCTTGCCTCCGGCCGGCGTGGGCGCATTGCTTGCGCTGCTGATGTGCGGCATGACCCTGTCGGTGGATGGCATCGTCGGCATCGTGCTGCTGATCGGTATCGTGAAGAAGAACGCGATCATGATGATCGACTTTGCGATCGAGGCGAAACGTACCGGGCTGAACGCGCAGGAAGCGATCCGCCGTGCGTGCCTGTTGCGCTTCCGCCCGATCATGATGACCACCGCGGCCGCCTTGCTCGGTGCCTTGCCCCTGGCGCTCGGCAATGGCATCGGCTCGGAGCTGCGCAAGCCGCTTGGCGTATCCATCGTTGGCGGCCTGCTGCTCTCGCAGCTGGTCACCCTCTACACGACACCGGTGATCTATCTCTACATGGAGCGATTCTCCGACTGGCTTGCCGAGCGCAAGGCGCGACGAGAACTATTGCTAGCCGATGCCCGGCCCGCTTCCTGATGGGAAGCGCCGCCGGGGGAGATCGCACCACCCTCATTCGCCGGACGGTTCGCCGCCCGGCGAAACCTTTTTCCGGGATACGCGTTAGTACACGGATGATCCGCGCGATCCAGCACGAGAAAAGCCGTCCCACTGCATGAATATTTCCGGCCCGTTTATTCGCCGACCCATCGGCACGTCGTTGCTTGCCATTGGCCTTTTCGTCATCGGCATGATCTGTTACGCGCTGCTCGGTGTCGCCGCGTTGCCGAACATCCAGTTCCCCGCGATCTTCGTCCAGGCGCAGCAGTCCGGTGCCGACGCGAGCACGATGGCCTCTACCGTGGCCGCACCGCTGGAGCGCCACCTCGGCCAGGTGCCCGGCGTGGAGTCGATGCGCTCGAACAGTTCCGAAGGCAGTACCTTCGTGCTGCTGTTCTTCCAGAACGGGACGAATATCGACGCCGCCGCGCGCGACGTGCAGTCGGCGATCAACGCGGCGCAACCCGATCTCCCTGCCGGGCTGCTCAACGCGCCCTCGTACCAGAAGGCCAACCCCAACGACGACCCGGTGATCGTGCTGGCGCTGACCTCGGACACGGTCGCGCCCACCGAGCTCTACAACGTCGCCGACTCGATCCTCGCGCAGCGCCTGCGTCAGCAGGAAGGCATCGCTTCGGTCGACATCGCCGGTAGCGCCACGCCGGCCATCCGCGTGGACGTGAACCTGCGCGCGCTCAACGCGATGGGCCTGTCGCCCGACCAGCTGCGCAACGCGCTCACCGCGGCCAACGTCACCTCGCCCCAGGGCTTCCTCACCGACGGTTACAGCAATATCGCCGTCACGGCGACTGATTCCCTGCATACGGCCGAAGAGTTCGGCAGGCTGGTCATCGCCGTCAAGAACAGCGTGCCGATTCGCCTGTCGGATATCGCGCATGTGTACGATGGCCAGCAGGACGCCTACCAGGCAGCCTGGTTCAACGGCAGGCCCGGCATCCTGATGTACGTGTACCGCAAGTCGGACGCGAACGTCATCGAAACCGTCGATCGTATCAAGGCACAGATCCCGACCATGCAGGCCTGGTTGCCGGCGGGCGTCAAACTGCATTCGTTCTTCGACGGCACACCGACCATTCGTGCCTCGTTGCACGAAGTGCAGGCGACTTTGTTGATCAGCCTGGGCATGGTGATCATGACGATGGCGCTGTTCCTGCGCCGCCTCGCGCCCACCCTGATCGCCGGCCTTGCCGTGCCGCTGTCGCTGGCCGGCGCGTTCGTGGTCATGTATTGCTTCGGATACACGCTGAACAACCTGACCCTGCTGGCGCTGGTGATCGCCATCGGCTTCGTCGTCGACGATGCCATCGTGGTTATCGAGAACGTTATCCGGCATATGGATGAAGGTATTTCCCGATTCGAGGCGGCCCTGCTCGGTGCACGCGAGATCGGTTTCACCATCGTCTCGATTACCGCCTCGTTGATCGCGGTGTTCATCCCGTTGCTGTTCGCCGGTGGCATCACCGGCATGTTCTTCAAGGAGTTCACCGTCACCCTGGTCGCCGCGATCGTCGTGTCGGCCCTGGTCTCGCTGACCCTCACCCCGTCGCTTTGCGGCCACTTCCTCACCGCGCACAAGAACGACAAGCCGGAGTCGAAGTTCGGCCGCGCGCTGGAGCGCGGGCAGGAACGCCTGGTCGGCGTCTATCGCCGTGCGCTGGACTGGTCGCTGCGCCACGCGCTGCTGATGGCGCTTACGCCGTTGGTGCTGGTGGGCATCACCTTCGTGCTGGCCGGCATGGTCAAGGGCGGCTTCTTCCCGCCGCAGGACACCGGACTGATGGCCGCGCGTGCCACGGCCAGTTCCACTGTTTCGTTCGGTGAGATGAAAATCCGCCAGGCACGCCTCACCGAGATGCTGCTCGCCGACCCGGACGTGAAGTCCGTCGGTTCCCGCCTCGGCACCAGCCGTACCGGCTCGACCGGCTCGTTCAATATCGAGCTGAAGACCGTGGCGGATGGCCGCGAGGACACCACCTTCGACGCACTCGACCGTATTTCCGCCAAGGCCAACAAGTATCCCGATCTCAACCTGCGCCTGCGTCCCATCCAGGACCTGCCCACCGGAGGCGGTGGCGGTAGCTCGCAGGGCGGCCAGTACTCGGTGTCGCTCAAGGGCAACGACGTCGCCGAACTGCAGGAATGGCTGCCCAAGCTGGTCGATGCGCTGAAGAAGAACAAGATGCTCAAGGACGTCGGCAGCGATATCGATGCCGCTGGCCTGCGCCAGAACATCGTGATCGACCGCGACACGGCCGGGCGCCTGGGCGTGTCCATCGGCAATATCGACGGTGCGCTCTACAACGCCTTCGGCCAGCGCGCGGTGTCCACGATCTACTCCGATATCAACCAATACCGCGTCATCGTCAATGCCCTGCCGCAGATGGCGGCCACACCGGAGTCGTTGAACCAGATCTATGTGAAAGCGGATTCCGGTGCGATGGTGCCGATGTCGGCGGTGACCAAGCAGGTGCCTGGCCTGGCGCCGACCCAGATCGTGCATGAGGACCAGTACACGAGCATGGGTGTGAGCTTCAACCTCGCGCCCGGCGTAAGCATGGGCGAGGCGATGGAAATCATCCAGAAAACCATCAGCGGCATGCGCATGCCGGGTGACATCCGTCTCGACGCCGGCAGTGATTTCCGGCGCTTCCAGCAGTCGCAGAGCGACATGCCGCTGTTGATCCTGGCCGCCATTATCGTCGTCTACCTGCTCATGGGCATGCTTTACGAGAGCCTGATCCATCCGGTGACGATTCTTTCCACGCTGCCCGCGGCCGGTGTCGGCGCGCTGGCGGCGCTGGTCATCACCGATACCGAACTGTCCGTGGTGGCGATGATCGCCCTGGTCCTGCTCATCGGCATCGTGAAGAAGAACGCGATCATGATGATCGACTTCGCGCTGGTCGCCGAGCGCGAACATCACCTGAGCTCGAAGGAAGCGATCCGCGAGGCCTGCCTGGTCCGTTTCCGCCCGATCATGATGACCACCATGGTGGCGATCCTCGCCGCCCTGCCGCTGGCCATCGGCCTGGGCGAAGGCTCCGAACTGCGCCGCCCCCTGGGTATCGCGATGATCGGTGGCCTGCTCATCTCGCAGAGCCTGACCCTGCTTTCCACCCCCGCGCTATATGTGATCTTCGCCTGCCTGTCGGAGCGCTGGAAGGCGCGCAAGGCCCGCCGCCGCGAGGCCCGCCTACTGCGACTGAGCACCCGGTAGGAGCCGATTCATCGGCAAAAAAGGAAATGTGGGAGCCGCTTCAGCGGCGAAAAGCCAACGGGGCGGGGAAGCCGGAAGGCCAATCGCCGATAAATCGGCTCCCACACAAAGCCTCTCAGACAAAGCCTCCCACACAAAGCCGCCCACAAAAGGCCTCCCACAAAAGGCCTGAGCAAGCCTTGTGCTCACAGGGCATAACTGCCTTGCTGCAAGGCGGCTTTCCCGTTTGAGGCCGCCGCGCCACAATGGACCGGTTTCCCGTTCGCCGGCGCGCCCTTGAGGCTTGCGCCGGCGGGCCCCATGACCTGGCCCACTCAAGCATAAGGCTCGCCGAATCATGTCCAGCTCGCCCAAGATCATCTACACGCTCACCGACGAGGCGCCCTTCCTCGCGACCGCTTCGTTCCTGCCGATCATCGAGGCCTTTGCCGGCACCGCCGGTGTAGCTGTCGAGACCCGCGACATTTCGCTCGCCGGCCGCGTCCTCTCGCAGTTTCCGGATTACCTCACCGATGCGCAGAAGATCGGCGACCACCTGGCCGAGCTCGGCACCCTGGCGACCACGCCGGACGCGAACATCATCAAGCTGCCGAACATCAGCGCCTCCGTGCCGCAGATGAAGGCCGTCATCCGTGAGCTCCAGGCGCAGGGCTACAAACTGCCCGACTACGTCGACGCGCCCGCCACTGACGAACAGAAAGACACCAACGCACGCTACGGCAAGGCCATGGGCAGCGCCGTGAACCCGGTGTTGCGCGAGGGCAATTCCGATCGTCGCGCGCCGCTTTCGGTGAAGAACTTCGCTCGCAAGCACCCGCACCGCATGGGCAAGTGGTCGAGCGAATCGAAGTCGCACGTGTCGCATATGGACGGCGGCGATTTCTACGGCAGCGAGAAGTCGGCCACGCTTGATAAGGCCGGTAGCCTGCGCATCGAATTCACCGCCGCCGATGGCAGCGTGAAGGTGCTCAAGGACAAGGTTGCCGTGAAGGCCGGCGAGATCGTCGACGCCGCCGTGATGAGCAAGAAAGCGCTCGCCAGCTTCATCGACGCGCAGATCGCGGACGCGAAGGCCAGGGGCGTGCTCTTCTCGCTGCACCTGAAGGCCACCATGATGAAGGTGTCCGACCCGATCATGTTCGGTATCGTCGTGCGCGAGTTCTACAAGGACGTACTGGGCAAGCATGCCGATGCGCTGAAGCAGGTCGGTTTCGATGCCAACAACGGTATCGGCGACCTCTACGCCCGCCTCGACAAACTCGACGCGGCCACGCGCTCGGCCATCGAAGCCGACCTCAAGGCCGAGTACGCCCACCGTCCGGCGCTGGCCATGGTCAACTCCGACAAGGGCATCACCAACCTGCATGTGCCCAGCGATATCATCGTTGATGCCTCCATGCCGGCGATGATCCGTGATTCGGGCGGCATGTGGAACGGCGAAGGCAAACTGCAGGATGCCAAGGCGGTGATCCCGGATCGCTCCTACGCCGGTGTCTATCAGGTGGTAATCGAGGACTGCATCGCGCATGGTGCCTTCGATCCGGCGACCATGGGCAGCGTCCCCAATGTCGGCCTGATGGCGCAGAAGGCCGAAGAGTACGGTTCGCACGACAAGACCTTCCAGATCCCGGCAGACGGCAAGGTACGCGTCCTCGCCGACGACGGTAGTGTCGTCTTCGAGCACGCCGTCGAAGCCGGTGATATCTGGCGCATGTGCCAGACCAAGGATGCCCCGATCCAGGATTGGGTGAAGCTCGCCGTGCAGCGCGCGCGCCTCTCGGCCACGCCGGCCGTGTTCTGGCTGGACAAGAATCGCGCCCATGACGCGCAGGTGATCGCCAAGGTCGAACGCTATCTCAAGGACCACGACACCAGTGGCCTGGACATCCGCATTCTCGATCCTGTCGCTGCGACGAAGCTGTCGCTCGATCGCATTCGCAAGGGCGAAGACACCATCTCGGTCACCGGCAACGTGCTGCGCGACTACCTGACCGACCTGTTCCCGATCATGGAACTGGGCACTTCGGCGAAGATGCTCTCCATCGTGCCGCTGATGGCGGGCGGTGGCCTTTTCGAAACCGGTGCCGGCGGTTCGGCACCGAAGCACGTGCAGCAGTTCGTCGAAGAGGATTACCTGCGCTGGGATTCGCTCGGCGAGTTCCTTGCGCTGGCAGCATCGCTCGAGCATCTCGGCGAGCGCTACGACAACAAGCACGCCCGCGTGCTGGCGAAAACCCTGGACATCGCCAACGGCCGCTTCCTCGACAGCAACAAGTCGCCGGCCCGCAAGGTGGGTGAAATCGACAATCGTGGCAGCCACTTCTACCTGGCGATGTACTGGGCCGAGGCACTCGCTGCGCAGGACGACGATGCCGACCTGAAGGCAAGGTTCACGGCGGTCGCGAAGGAACTGGCCGGCAACGAAGAGAAGATCATCGGCGAACTCAATGGCGCGCAGGGCAAGGCCGTGGAAATCGGTGGCTATTACCATCCGGACATGGCCCTGGTCAGCGCAGCGATGCGTCCCAGCGCCACGTTCAACGAGGCCATCGCAACGCTGCTTGCATCGCGTTGATGCAAGCTGACTGTGGGAGCCGCTTCAGCGGCGATAGCCCGATGGCGGCGACTCCTTCGCCGGCGTAGCCGGCTCCCACAGGGCAAGACAGCCTACTTACGCAGCCCCCACGCCACCGGTGCAGCCTCGATCGCCCACTGGGCCATCAGCTCATGCACCCGCGTGGTGGGATGCAGCGTATCCCAGAACACGTACTTCGATGGGTCGGTGCAGTCCGGTCGACGCTTTTGTGCCTTGATATACGACGTTGAACTCGGCGAGTCGATCGCCAGACAGGAGTCCTTCGTGTTGGCGATGCCGAAGCGTCCAGGCGCCTTCAATACATCGTCGAAGTAGGCCCGTGCGTTGACCAGGCGCACTTCGGCGGGCGTGGTGGCGTTCACGCGCTCGACAACCTGTGCGATGTGATGGTTGTAATACTCCACCTTGCCGAGGATGGTACCCGCATCGGTTCGACCCAGGCGGAAGACCGGGGCCACGGATATGTCGGGAAGATTGACGACAAGGATCTTGCGGGCTCCATGGTCGACGAGGCGGCGCAAGGCGAGCTCCTGATCTTCTACGATCTTCGGAGCGGTCTTGGTGTCGTTGACGAAGTCGTTGCCGCTGATCAGGAAGGTGAATAACGTTCGCGAGGGGTCATAGCCCTTCGCCTTGGCCGCGTAGTTGAAGAAGCCGTCGATCTGCCGGCCGACACCGTGAATGATGCCGAACTTCGCATCCTTCGTCTGTGCGCCGCCGATCGCCCAGTTGTTCAGGGCGAGGCCGGTGCGAGCGGCCAGGTGCTCGATCCACGTCGGGCCGTTGCTGAAGCGACCCAGGTACCAGGAGGCGCCGGGCAGCTTCCACTGCGATTCATTGAACATGTTGCCGGTGTCGCTAAGGCTGTCGCCGAACGACACGATACGCTCGATCGGCTTGCCCTTTGCGAGGTCGCCGTTGTACCAGATTTCGTAGTTGTAACTTTGCGCGTTGTCCGCGGCGCCGATCATGGCGAGACCGTTCGAGTCGGGCACCGTGGAAATCTTCTTCATGCAAGCGGCGCGCAATGTCGCGGGTGCTGCGTCGGTGAAGAACATGCTGCGTGACTTCAGGATCGATGCGTTGTGCCACTGACCGCGAAGGATGTGGTCGGCGGCGACGAAGCCGGTTGCCACGCCGGTGGGATCCGACTTCAGGCGATAGTGGCAACGTACGCCAGTATTGATCTCGCTGAAAGGGCCGCCCTGTACGGCGGATGCCGACGGTGCGGCGTGCGATACAAGGGCAAAGCCGGCAAGAGCGCAACTGGCTGCGTAAGCAAAGGCGCGTCCAATCGGGGACATGGGGAACTCCTGTAGGGGTGGGATGCCGGAAGCGCTGCTTCCAACAACGACATCGTGCCCCTACGCCATTTCCCTGAATGTCGGCCATAGCTGACGAAAGCGTCGGCGTTCTCCTTCGCTTTTCTAGTCTCTAATCCTAGACGCTATCGGTCGAAGATCGGCGGTGCCGTCCTTACTCGCGGATCACGCGGCGCTGGCATCGCTGAGCGTCGTTAGCTCATCGTCGCTGAGTGTGAGCGACACCGACTTCGCGAGTTCGTCAAGTTGCGCCACGGTGGTTGCGCTGGCGATCGCTGCGCTGATGGCAGGCTGCGCCATTACCCACGCCAGCGCCACCTGCGCGGGCTTTGCGCCATGCGTCCGGGCAACCACGTCCAGCGCATCGAGCACTCGATAGCCACGCGCATCGAGATACTTCTTCACCTTGCCACCGCGTGCCTTGCTCTTGTCCAGGTCCGTTTCGCTACGGTACTTGCCGCTGAGGAAGCCACTAGCCAGGGAGTAGTAGCTGATGACGCCAACACCCTCCTTCGCGCACAGCGACTGCATGCTTTCTTCGAAGCCTGCGCGGTCCATCAGGTTGTATTCGGGCTGCAACGATTCGTAGCGCGACAACGATTTCGATGCGCTCGTGGTGAGCGCGTCGGCGAGGCGATTGGTGCTGTAGTTGGAGGCGCCGATCACGCGCACCTTGCCTGCTTTCACCAGGTCGTCGAACGCACGCAGTGTCTCTTCGAGCGGTACCCTTGCGTCGTCCTCGTGCGACTGGTAAAGGTCGATGTAGTCGGTTTTCAGGCGGCGCAGCGAATCGTCCACCGCCTCCTTGATGTTGGTGGGCGCCAGACCCGGGTAACGCGCCCACTTGCCGACCTTGGTCGCGATGACGACGCGGTCACGCTTGCCGCCCTTCTTCAGCCAGTTACCGATGATGGTTTCGGATTCGCCACCTTCGTTACCCGGTACCCAGGCTTCGTATACGTCTGCCGTGTCGATCAGGTTGAAGCCGTGATCGACAAATGCGTCAAGGAGCTCGAACGAGCGTGGCTCGTCCGCGCTCCACCCGAACACGTTGCCGCCAAAGGCGAGCGGGGCGATCTGCAAAGGCGAACGACCGAGGGGGCGAAGCTTCATGCGTCTCTCCGGGGAGGGCGGAAACCCCCATTTTGAGGCACACGAAGTTCAGGCAATGTATCCGTCAGCAGGTGGCGCAGGCCGGGCGGGCGGGAACCTCGTGCGATGCCTTGCGCTCTACCATGCGGGGCGTCGGCGCGGCTTTCGCTGAGCCCGCGCCATGGTCGGCTGCGAGTTCCTCGCGGCCAAGGCGGAAGATGAGTTCGCGGTCGACGATGTGCCCGTGCATGAAGGCGAGGCCGGTAAAGATCGAAGCCATGACGTACTCCTTGCGTGTGAAGCCGCAACCCCTTGCGACTATCGGTGTAGTTAAGGGTGCCTGTTCCGCAGCCCGCCAAAAAGCGATATGTTTGCAACCTGGACTTGAGGATTTTTCACATGTCTCGCCTGCCGCTCGGTCAGCTTCAGGGGTTTGTCCTGGTCGCCCGGACCGGCAAGCTGTCGCTCGCCGCCGAGCAGCTCAACCTCACGGTCAGCGCCCTCAGTCATCAGATCCGTAACCTCGAGGAACGGCTTGATCGCTCGCTGTTCGAGCGCGGTCCGCGCGGTGTCACGCTCACCGCCGACGGCAACAACCTGCTGGATTCGATCGGCCATCACTTCGACGGCATCGAGCACGCTCTCAATCGCTATGCGAGCCGTCACCAGGACACCGTGACCCTGAGCGTGCTGCCCTCGGTCGCGTCGAGCTGGCTGGTCCCGCGTCTGCCCCGACTGGTCGGCGCTCATCCGGACCTAGAGCTCAGCCTGTCTTCGTCGGTCTCCGTAGTCGACTTCGACCGCGAGCCGACCATCGACGTTGCTTTCCGCTATGGACTGGGGTCCTGGCCACGGACCAAGGCCGATCGACTGTTCGGCGAATACATCGTCCCCATCGCCAGTCCTTCGCTGGTGCGCAAGATGGGTGGCTTGCCCGACACTTCGCTCGCTGGCTGGCCGCTGCTCGGCGATCCGTCCGGCCGCTGGAACGACTGGGCCGAAGCCTTCGGCATGCCGTTGCCGTCGCGCTACGTCGCCCGCTTCGACAACACCGAGCACCTGCAACGCGCCGTGCTGGAAGGCATGGGCGTGGCCCTGGGCCGCCTCGTCATGGCCCGCTCGCTGATCGAATGCGGGGCGCTTACGGTGCTGTGCAAGGAGCGGCTGCGGGTTGCCGAGGCGTATTACCTGGTGTATCCCAAGCGGTCGGAATCGCACAGTGGAGTGGCTCGCTTCCGTGACTGGTTGCTGGGCGAGGCCCGGGAATACGAGGCAGGGATCACGGCCGGCGTCGCCTGAACCTTCTGTAGGAGCCGATTCATCGGCGATAGGATTCGCGGCAACCTGGTTATCGCCGATGAATCGGCTCCTACTGGGTGCTTGACCGGCGCTCGCTGCGGCGCGACAATTCCCGGGCTACCGCTCAGCACTTCTCGTGCGGTGGCACCCTTCTTAGCTTATCCAGGCTTATGGACGTCTACCCTAGTCGACGCGCCGGCTTCCGCTTGCATCGGAGCCCGGCGCTGGCAAAACTCATCGCCCGCGGCGACCGTACCCGGTCGGCCGGCGCTTTCCTCCGCTAGGGAAAGTCCGGCTCTCCTCGTCGGAAGCTCGCGAGCTTCCGTTATTCGAGGATTGAGCCATGTACATCCAGCTCGAAAAGACCGGTCCGCTGATGTTCGGCCGCCGTCTCGCTTTCGCTCTTGCCCGTCGTCGTGCCAACGAGGTCTCCCCGGCCAAGCGCACGATTACCGTTCCGCGCTCGCTCGACGCGACTGAAAGCAATTTGAAACGGGTTGACGGCAAACTGCCGCAAGCATGAACAGCGACATAGACTCTACGGCGCGGCTTTCGCCGTCCGCCGTCACGATTACCCGGAAACCGAACGTCGGCTCCGCGCCGGCGCGCACGCCTTCAGCTGCCAGCTGAGAGCCGCTCGCGCCCGCCCCGGAGAGGTCGTCCGGAAAGGCAGTGAGCCATGAAGAAGCACATCGCGCAGGCGGCCGTCGCCGCCAAAGCCTTCAACAACGCCAGCGCCGACGCCTACCGTCCGGCCGATGAGCTCCTGCGCTCGCTGGACGCGCGACTCGATGGCCTGGACGAGGCTGCCATCGCCGAGCGGCTTGACCGCGACGGTATCAACGAAGTTGGTCACGAGAAGCCGCCGCACTGGTCCATCCAGCTGCTGCACGCGTTCCGCAACCCCTTCATCATCGTGTTGCTGGTGCTTGCGGTGGTCCAGATCGTCACCGAGCCGGATGACTTCACCGGCCCGGTGATCATCGCCGTGATGGTCGGCATCAGTGTCCTGCTCTCGTTCACCCAGGAGTTCCGCTCGTCGCGCGCGGCCGAGAAGCTCAAGGCCATGGTCCGGAATACCTCCACGGTGACCCGCCGTGCCGAGGATGGCCACGCCGAGCGCATCGAAGTACCGGTCGAGGAGCTGGTGGTGGGCGACATCGTCCACCTCGGCGCCGGCGACATGGTGCCGGCCGACTTGCGCCTGCTCGCGGCCAAGGACCTGTTCATCAGCCAGGCCATCCTCACGGGCGAGTCCTTGCCGGTGGAGAAGGCCGCACCGAACGCGACCACCGGCCCCGGTTCCGCCGACGGTCCGCTGGACCTGCCCACCGTCTGCTACATGGGCACCAACGTGGTCTCCGGTACGGCGACGGCCGTGGTGCTGTCCACCGGCTCGCGCACCTACCTCGGCTCGCTCGCGCACACACTGTCGGGTGAGCGCGTGCAGACCAGCTTCGACCGCGGCATTTCCTCGGTGAGCTGGCTGCTGATCCGCTTCATGGCGGTGATGGTGCCGATCGTTTTTGTGATCAACGGGTTCGACAAGCACGATTGGCTCGAAGCCTTCATGTTCGGCCTGTCGGTCGCCGTGGGACTGACGCCGGAAATGTTGCCGCTGATCGTCACCGCCAACCTCGGCAAGGGCGCCATCGCCATGTCGAAGCGCAAGGTGGTGGTGAAGCGGCTCAACGCGATCCAGAACTTCGGCGCGATGGACGTGCTTTGCACGGACAAAACCGGCACGCTCACGCTGGACAAGATCGTGCTCGAGCGCCACGTAGACCTCAACGGTGACGACTCGGACGACGCCCTGGAATACGGCTACCTCAACAGCCGCTTCCAGACCGGCCTGCGCAACCTGATGGACAAGGCGGTACTCACGCATCGCGATCTCGAGCCGATTGCTTCGCGCTTCCACGTGGTCGACGAGATTCCGTTCGACTTCCAGCGTCGGCGCATGTCGGTGGTGGTATCGGATGGTCGTGGCGAGCAGCTGCTGGTCTGCAAGGGCGCCGTGGAGGAAATGCTGCAGATCTGCAGCGAGGCGCGCATTGGTGACGTGGTCGAGCCCATGACGGCGGAGAAGCGTGCCGAGATCCGCGCCATGACGCGCGAGCTCAACGAAGATGGTCTGCGCGTGCTCGTCGTCGCGATTCGTCGCGATCCGGCGGGCGAGCGGGCTTACGGTGTGGCCGACGAAACCGGCCTGACCGCGGTCGGTTGCCTGGCCTTCCTCGATCCGCCGAAGGACTCCGCTGCCACGGCTATTCGTGCGCTGCATCACCACGGAGTGGCGGTGAAGGTCATCACGGGCGACAACGAAGCCGTCACACGCAAGATCTGCACCGAGGTCGGTCTCGACGTCACCGCGTCAGCCCTGGGTCGTGACATCGAGCAGCTCGACGACGACGCACTCGACGCGATGGTCGAGAAGACCACGGTGTTCGCGAAGATGTCGCCGGTGCAGAAGGCCCGCGTGGTCAAGGCACTGCAGCGTCGTGGCCACACCGTTGGGTTCCTCGGCGACGGCATCAACGACGCACCCGCGCTGCGCGAGGCGGATGTCGGTATTTCGGTCGATACGGCGACGGATATCGCCAAGGAATCGGCGGATATCATCCTGCTCGAGAAGAACCTGATGGTGCTGGAGGAGGGTGTGCTCGAGGGTCGCGTCACCTTCGGCAACATCATGAAGTACATCAAGATGACCGCCAGTTCGAACTTCGGCAACGTGTTCAGTGTGCTGGTAGCCAGTGCCTTCCTGCCGTTCCTGCCAATGCTGCCGCTGCAGATCCTCGTGCAGAACCTGTTGTACGACCTGTCCCAGCTATCGATCCCGTTCGACCGCATGGACGAGGAATACCTGCGCCAGCCGCGCAAATGGGATGCGGGCGATATCGGTCGCTTCATGGTCTGGATCGGACCGGTCAGCTCGGTGTTCGACATCACCACGTTCTGGCTGATGTGGCATTACTTCGGTGCCAACGATGTCGCCCACCAGTCGCTGTTCCAGTCGGGCTGGTTCATCGAAGGGCTGCTGTCGCAGACCCTCGTCGTGCACATGATCCGCACGCGGCGTGTCCCGTTCCTGCAGAGCGTAGCCTCCGCACCGGTGCTGGCGCTCACCGGCGCGATCATGATCATCGGCATGTTGATTCCCTACTCGGGCCTGGGCCAACGCATCGGCATGGTGCCGCTGCCCGGCATCTACTTCGCCTGGCTGGCGGTGACCCTGGTGAGCTACTGCATACTCACGCAGCTGATGAAGACGATCTACATCCGCCGCTACGGACGTTGGTTGTAAGACTACGAAACGGCATGGGCGTCGATGGACAGACGCCCATGCGCAAACACGGTGTCATGTGTGCTCCCCAACCAAGGAGACACCACGATGCTTCGAAACACCCTTGTCGCCGCCCTGCTGTTCGTTCCCGCCGTCGCCATGGCGCAGACCGAGACCACTCCAAAACCGGCGCCGGCGCCTGCCGCCGAGCGCTACGTCGACGCCATCCACTGGCCGGCGAATGAAGCCGGCATGGAACGCTTCGAAAAGCTCACGGAGCACCTCTCGGGCGCGTTCAACAACATCTGCGGCGACACCTTCTGCGAAGGCGACTACGGCAACCTCCGCCCGATGCAGCTGCGCTGCTCGGTGGATTCCACCAAGGGCACGATGAAACAGTGCCTGTGGACCTTCGCCGGTAGCTATACGCAGATCAACGGTAAGTCCGGGGCCGTGCAGGTCAATGCCAAGCTGTTCAAGTGCAAGCTTGCCCTCGCCAAGGACACGCCGGTGGAATCGTTCTACGAGGCGCTGATGTCTTCGAAGGAGCCGCTTGAGGTGAAGCTCCCGATGACCCGCAAGACCGTCTTCGACGGCCTCAACGCCTGCCTGTAACCCGCGACGCGCGATAGATGGACGCCCCGCCGCGAGTGGATTCGCGGCGGGGCTTCTTTTGTTTCTGTAGGAGCCGATTTATCGGCGATGGGCCTCGCGGCTTCACCCCTCCGTTGGCTTTTCGCCGCTGAAGCGGCTCCTACATTTACCTCTTCGCCGCTGAAGCGGCTCCCACAACCAGCCGGCGGCTCCTGCAACCGGTTCACCGCATGCCGATGTCGTCTCGTCCGCACGGACAATGGCTGGAAGATCGCCGCCATGCTCTACTCGTCGAATTTCTGACCGATAGCATCGGCTGACTTTGACGAAGGGTTCTCATGCGGGAAGATCGTAGCGTCACGGTGTCGCCGGGCATGGCCTGGGTCGCGGGCCTGCCGATTTTCGGTTGCATGCTGGTGATGGGGTTTCCCTCGTTCACCGACCCGAAGGCGCTGGTGTTCCGCCTGTTCTACACCTTGTCGTATCTTGCGTGGATCGTCCCGTTGGGCTGGCTGCAACGCCTGCTGTGGCGAAGCGGCGCCAGCTGGTGGACGATGGCGGCGGTGCTCCTGCCGGTGAGTTACGCCATGTCGGTGCTCAATGCGGTCATCGCGCTGGAGAACCTGGCCAGCCCTGAGATGCGTGCGAAGGTCACATGGGTCTGGATCTTCGGTGGTCTTGACGGCTGCTGGCTGGCCCTCATTGCGTTCTGCGGGCTACAGGCCATGGTGTTGCATCGCGCCGCTTTGCGTGCCGAGGGCGCGCGCCTCGTGCTTGCCGCGCAGGCGACGCGCGATGCCGAGTTGCGCGCGCTGAAATACCAGTTGCAGCCTCATTTTCTGTTCAACACGCTCAATGCGATCTCCGCGCTGGTCAACGACGATCGCAAGCGCGATGCCAGTCGCATGATCGCGCGCCTTGGCGACTTTCTTCGCACCACGCTGGAAGAGACGCGCGGTCATGAAGTAACCGTCGGCGACGAGGTGGTGTTCACCTCCGCCTACCTGGACATCGAGAAGGCGAGGCTCGGCGACCGCCTGCGTATCGACATCCATACCGGGCCGGAAACGCTCGACGCGCTCGTGCCCCACCTGCTGCTTCAACCGTTGGTGGAGAATGCGATTCGCCATGGCATCGCGCCGCGTGGGGAGGGCGGTACGGTGTCGATCCGCGTGCAGCGTGAAACCGATACCCTGCGTGTCGAGGTCGTGAACGACAGGATCGATGGTGTCATGAGCGAAGGCCAGGGCGTGGGTCTGGCCAATGTTCGCGCTCGCCTGCATGCGTTGTATCCGGAAGCCCACCGGTTCGACGCCGGGCCTGTCGATGCGCAATGGCGCGTGACGGTCGAGCTGCCCTGGCGGTTAGCGTCGCAGGCGAAGGGGAAAGAATGATTCGCGTAGCCGTGGTCGATGATGAGCCGCTGGCGCGCAGCGGCGTGCTTACGCGCCTGCGCGCCGAGCCCGACGTCACCGTCGTCGCCGAATGCTGCGATGGTCACGCCCTGGCGACGCTACGCAACGACGCCGTCGATGTGGCCTTCGTCGACGTACAGATGCCGGGCATGAGTGGGCTCGACGCGCTGGCGACGATCCCCGTGGCAGAGCGTCCGCTCGCGATCCTCCTCACCGCGCACGACAGCTTCGCCCTGCGCGCCTTCGAACTGAACGCCATCGACTATCTGCTGAAACCCATCGACGACGAACGTCTCGCCGAGTCCATCGAACGCGCTCGCCGGCAACTCGGGCGTTCGGTGGCGAGCCATTGGCCTGAACGCTTCAGTATCCGCATCGGTGCGCGCCTGAGTTTTGTCGAGGCGGCGGAAGTCACCTGGATAGAAGCCGATGGAGATTACGCTGCCTTGCATGTAAACGGGCAGCGCCATCTGCTGCGCGAAACCCTGACGGTGCTGTCGCGCAAGCTCGACCCGTCGCGCTTTCTCCGGGTGCACCGGTCGGCCATCGTCCGCGTGGACCAGGTGGCCGAGTTCCAGCCCCGTCCCAACCGCGATGCGGTGCTTCGTCTGCGTGACGGCACCACCTTGCGTGCAAGCCGCACCTATGTCGATGCGTTGCTCGCAGCATTGCGCCACGGGCACGGCTAGCTCACGGCAACAGCGTGCCTCCGATTCGCCATCTTCTTGCCTCCCACGGCGCTCACCCATCGCGCACATTCACGCAGAACCACGCAAGGACCGCGCATGACCCGCCTCCCCGGACTCGACACCCTCCGCGCCGCCGCCATCTCATGGGTGCTCCTTTTCCATAGCTATCTTATCGGTGGCCTGGGGGATGGCTATGGCGTGCTGCAGTGGTCCGGCTGGATGGGCGTGGACCTGTTCTTCGTGCTCAGCGGATACCTGATCGGTACGCAAGTGTTCAAGGCCCTGAGCCGGACGGGGACGCTCGACTTCACTGCGTTCTACCAGCGCCGCTTTATTCGTATCCTGCCGGCATTCTTCGTCGTGCTGGCGCTGTACGAGCTGTGGCCCGCATGGTCCGAGTCGAAAGGCATGCAGCCGCTGTGGCAGTTCCTCACCTTCACGTTCAACCTCCAGTACGACAACGACGACAACTACGCGTTCTCGCATGTGTGGTCGCTCTGCGTTGAGGAACATTTCTATCTCGTGTTCCCCTTCCTCGCCTTCGCGCTGACGCGCAAGCCGGCCGCGTGGAAGTTCACCGCGGTGGCGTTGTCCGTCGTCGTAGGCGGCGTGCTGTTGCGCGCATGGCTGTGGACCCATCTGGTAGGCCCCAACGGTGGCTCGGTCGGCGGTCCCGACGACGACAGGGGCCTGAGGTACCTGCGCTATTTGTACTATCCGACCTGGGCGCGGCTCGATGGTCTCGTTGCAGGCGTCACGCTGGCCGCCTGTAGCGTTTATCGTCCCGCGTGGTTTGCGTGGGTCCGCGCGCGGGCGAACCTGCTGCTGGCCTCGGGCGTCACGCTATTGGCTGTTGCCATCGTTTTCTTCATGGACGGCGCGCGCAGCGACTTCTGGCCCTGCGTGGTCGGCTACCCGCTGGTCGCCCTGGCGATGATGGCCTTCGTCGCCGCCGGTAGCGGTGGCACGTGGTTTGCCCGCCTGAAGGTCCCCGGTGCGGGCTGGCTGGCATCGGCGTCGTACAGCATTTATCTCAGCCACAAGGGCGTGTTCATGCTGGTGCAGGCGGCGCTCGTCGGGCGGTTGGCGGAGCATGGGCTGTTGCGCTTCGCCATTTACGCCGCAGCGACGCTGGCGGGTGGGGCAGTCCTCCACTACGCCGTGGAGCGACCTTTCCTGCGTTGGCGGGACTCGCAAACGAAGACGGCGCCCGAAGGCGCCGTCTTGTCGAACTGATTGGAAACCTGAGCATGGTGTGGGAGCCGGCTATGCCGGTGATGGGGTTGAGGCAACCTGGTTATCGCCGCTGAAGCGGCTCCTACATAAAGCAGTTATCAGTAACGCGGTACGGTGGGATCTACTTCGCGCGACCATGCGTCCATGCCGCCTTCGACATTGAACAGCTGCGTGAAGCCGTGTGCGGCGAAGCGATCGGCGGCGGCGCGGCTGGAAACGCCGTGGTGGCAGATGAAGGCGATGGGGGCGTCCTTCGGCAGCTGGGCCAGTGCTTCGTAGCCTTCCTCTTCGAGGATGCGCGCACCGGCGAGCGGTGCGGCGATGGCGCGAGCGTGTGCCGGGCGCACGTCGACCAGGGTGATGTCGCCAGCGGCGAGGCGGTCCTTCAGCTGATGGACGTTGAGCGTGCCGATGTCGACGGCACCGGGAAACTTCAGGCTGAGGCCTTCGCCCTGCACCGTGGTGACCCAGTCGATGACCACGCCCTTGGCGCGCGCGGCGCTACCCGGATCGAAGTGGACTTCGATGCCGCTGGCAACCACGACGATGTCGAAATCGCCGGCGGGGGCAAGCTGGAATCCGGCGCTGTGATCCGGGCCGATCTCGAGGTGCAGCGCCATGCCCTGGGCATTGGCCATGCCGCCGCGAATGGCTTCGGCAGCCTTCTCGGTAATGGTGATTTCCGGCGGCGTGCGATCCGGCGCGCTGGCGCCGAACAGGGTGTAGAGCTCACCGCTGGTGTACATCTGGCGAATGATGTCCGAACCACCGACCAGCTCGCCCTTCACGTAGAGCTGCGGAATGGTCGGCCACTGGCCGTATTCCTTGATGCCCTCGCGGATTTCCGGATCTTCCAGCACGTTGACCGTGTGGTAGGTCGGGATGATGTCGTTGAGCGTGTTCGTCGCCGCGGCCGAGAAGCCGCACATCGGCTGCTGGCGCGTGCCCTTCATGAAGAGCACCACCTGGTGCTCGGCGAGGAGGGTTTCGATGCGCTCGCGGGTGGGTGTGTCGAGGGCCATGGGGTCACCGCGGAAAGAGAGGGGGCCATTTTACCGGCATCCGTGGCACATGGGCCCCCCTTGAGTCCGTTTCAACCCGCTAGCGACACTTCCGCCGTCAATTCCGTGAGATCGGCCCGGCAATCGGCCAGTGGAGCGAAGCCCAGTACGGCTTCTGGCGAGGGCATCACGGTCTCACGGCTGGCGCGACCCAGGTGGGTGCAGCGTTCGGTCCAGTGGATCAGCTCCATGGCGCCGCTGGCATCCTCGACCAGTGCGGTGCAGTGCTCTACCCAGTCACCGTCGTTCATGTACAGGATGCCGTCCAGCGAACGGATGTGGCCGAAATGGATGTGACCGCAGATGTGCCCATCGAAGCCGCGCTCACGGGCGTCGGAAGCCACCCGCTGTTCGTAGTCCCGGATGTATGCCAGAGCGGCGCCTACGTGCGACTTCAGGATGATCGACAGCGGCATGTACGGTAGCTCGAGGCGCTTGCGCACGGCATGCACACGACGGTTCGCCCAGCAGATGAAGCGATGCAGGTTGTCGCCCAGCCAGGCTATCCAACTGCGGCCGATGTGCTCGGGATCGTATTCGTCGCCGTGGCTTACCCGGTAGCGGCGGCCGTCGGCACCTTCGTGGACCGCGTCCAGCTCGACCCGGATGCCCGCGATGGTCGAGCCGGCGAGGCCGCGCATCTGAAAGTCGTGGTTGCCCGGAAGGTAGATCACCTCGATGCCTTTCGCAGCCATCGCGATGAGCTCAGCGATGACCGCACTGTGGTCGGCATGCCACCAGTGGCGTTTGGCGAGCGCCTCCAGGTCGACGATATCGCCGACCAGGTAAAGCCGCTCGCAATCCAGGTGCTTGAGGAAGTCGAGGAGATAGGCGGCCTTGCAGTCCGGCGTGCCCAGATGCACGTCGGAGATGAAAGCGCTGCGGCACGAGAGCTTGGCCATGACGTCGGTTTCCCGGGTTGTCCCGGGATGTCAGTGTCGGCCTGGCAGGTAACCGGGCCGTGGCGGGGGTGTTTCAGGTGTGTTGCGGTCCGGGGCCGGGTTGGCCGGTGCTGGCGCACCGGATCGCCGATGAATCGGCTCCCACACAAAGCAGGGCGAGGCGGCGGGCTCTTTGTGGGAGCCGATTCATCGGCGATCAGCGATGAAGTTCCCTCAACGCCGCCTGTGCCTCAGGCAAGATCACGTCCACCCACATCGCATACTGTGCGGCGGACGGGTGCAGCCCGTCATCGACCAGCATCTCAGGCCGCGCACCAGCTACCCGCGAGGCCGGCGTCACGTCAGCCCATCGCGCATGGGCGCGGACCGCTTCGTCATGCGCAACGGCGTTGAAGGTGTCGATTTCGCTGCCGATCGCCGCGTGGTCACGACCCTTGGCAAAGGCGGTGATCCCCCAGTCGGGAATCGACACCACGATGACCCGGCGTGAATCGCCGGCCAGCGCGATAGCGCGCTCGAGCAGCGCGAGGAACTGCTCGCGATACTCGCTGGCGGAACGGCCGCGATACTGGTTGTTCACCCCGATCAGCAGGGTCACCAGGCCGAAGTTGCCGTGCAGGCGCGCCTCGTCCATCGCGGCGGACAATTCGTCGGTCGTCCAGCCGGTGGTGGCGATGATCCGCGGATCGCCGACCGTGACCCCGCGCTCGCGCAGGCGCGCGACCAGTTGCACAGGCCACCGTCCCTCCACCGGCACGCCTTCGCCGATGGTGTACGAGTCGCCGAGGGCGAGGTAGGTGGCTTCCGCCATGGCTCAGGCGACCGCGCTGGTCGCGGGAGCGGCCTCGTCGGCCATCCGGGTGAGTACGCGGTCCATGCGGACGAACACTTCGGCGAGCTGGGCCGGTTCGGGCAAGAGCGTCAGGCGCAGGTGACGACTTGCCGAGAGATTGAAGCTGGTGCCGGGAACGACGAGCACGCTCTCTTCCTCGAGCAGGCGGAGGGCGAAGGCGGTGTCGTCGAAATGCGCGATCGCATCCGCACGGATCTGCGGGAAGGCGTAGATCGCACCGCCGGGGGCGACCACGTCGAGGAAGGGGCTGGCGGCGACACAGTCGAGCACCGTCTGCCGCGCCTGGTATAGCCGCCCGCCAGGCGAGGTAAGGGCGCCGATGGTCGGTTTGTCGAGCAAGGCGGGGCGCACGGCCCACTGCGCGGTCACGTTGGCGCACAGGCGCAAGGCGGCGAGCAGCTGGAGGGCATCGCGATACTCCGCGGTGCGACGCGGGTCGCCCGAGAGGCTCATCCAGCCAACGCGATAGCCGCAGGCCCGGTGCACTTTCGACAGTCCGCCAAAGCTCACGCAAGGATGGTCACCGGCGATGGCCGCCAGCGGCTGGAACGGGGTGTCGTCGTACAGGATCTCGTCGTAGATCTCGTCGCAGAGCAGTAGCAGGCCGTGGCGCCGGGCCACGTCGACGATGCGTTCCAGGAGGGCCTTCGGATAGACGGCACCCGTGGGGTTGTTCGGATTGATCAACACCAGGGCGCGGGTGCGCGAGCCGATCAGGGCCTCGATTTCGTCCGGGTCGGGCAGGTGAGCGTTCTCGGCCAGGCAGCGGTAGTAGCGTGGGCTGCCGTCGTTGAGGATGGTCGCGGCGCTCCACAGCGGGTAGTCCGGGCTGGGCAGCAGCACCTCGTCACCGGGCTGGAGCAGGGCGCGCAGGGAAATGTCGATGAGCTCGCTCACGCCGTTGCCGATGAACACGCGCTCCACGTCGATGCCGACCGAACCACGGGCTTTCTGCTGGGCGACGATGGTCTCGCGGGCCTCTTCCAGGCCCTGTTCGTGGCCGTAAGCCTCGCTATCGGTCAGGTGGGCGCCGATCGCCTCGCGCAGGTGCGATGGGGTGGCGAAGCCGTAGCGGCCCGGGTTGCCGATGTTGAGCTTGATGATCGGCTGGCCGGCCGCTTCCATGTCGCGGGCACGCCGGGTGAGGGCGCCGCGGATTTCGTAGCGCACTTCCGCCAGGTGCGCGCTGGGCTTGATCGAGGACACGTGCAGGACTTCCGGTGCATGCCGCCGGGCGCGTTCCCGGCGGTCGTCATCCGATCGTAACAGCGTACGAAGGGCCTCGCGAGGCGGAAAGCGGCACGGAAGCGGGCATAATCGCGGCCATGACCGACTCATCGGACCTGGCGCGCCTGCGCCATATCGGCTGGCGCGACCCCGCCCTGCCCGACGATCCACGCCGCCTCGCCCGCGTCGTGGCACAGCATCGTGCCGGCTACGAGGTGCACGACGGCTCGGTCGCGTTCAATGCGCAGCCCGCCGGACACTTCCTCAAGCGTGGCCTCGATCCTTCGCTGCGGCCATCGGTGGGCGACTTCGTCCTCCTCGACCATGCCAACCATCCGGTGATCGAAGAGGTGCTGCCGCGGCGTTCCGTCCTGACGCGCGCCGCGGCCGGTGAGCGTTACGAGCGCCAGATCATCGCCACCAACATCGACTACGTGCTGGTGATCACCGGCCTGGACGGTGACTTCAACCCGTCGCGAATCGAACGCTACCTCACGCTTGTCGAAGGCTCTGGCGCGCGGCCGGTCGTGTTGTTGAGCAAGGCCGACACTGAAGTGGATGTCGAGGGAGCCGTCAACGCCCTGCGCGCAAGGCTGCCCGATGAGGCGGCGGTGCATGCGATCAACGCAAAAGACCCGAGCACGGTCGCCCTCCTGGCCGGATACCTCGGGCCAGGATCGAGCGCCGTGCTGGTGGGTTCGTCCGGCGCGGGCAAGTCGACGCTGACCAATACCCTGCTTGGCGAAGATCGCATGGCCACCGCCGCGGTGCGCACGCACGACAGCCGCGGCAGGCATACAACGACACACCGGGCATTGCTCAGCTTGCCAACGGGCGGATGTCTGATCGATACGCCGGGAATGCGCGAGCTGAAACTCACCGGCGAAGAGAACCTCGATCTGTTCGCCGACATCGAAACACTGGCCTCGCAGTGTCGATTCGCCGATTGCGGACACAGCAACGAACCCGGATGCGCCATCCAGGCCGCGTTGTCTTCCGGTGAACTTTCGCCGCAGCGCTGGCGCAACTACCTCAAGCTGCACGACGAGCGCGAAGAGCAGGCCGCCACGCTGGAAGCACGCCTGAAACGCAAGGCGGGGCCGAAGCCCGTCGCCAAGCCGAAGCGTGGCGAGTGGCGTCGCGGCGACAGCTGACTCCCGGCGCGACGAGTCCCGACATACGTAGCCCCAGCCGATAACTAACGTGCGTTCCTCATCGACGAAACGAGGAAGGCATCATGGCTGTGTGTTCGTACGGGCGCAGCGCGCTCGCCCTGGCGTTGTTCGGCACCCTGGCCGTTCCGGCGCAGGGCACCGATTATCCCCATAGCATCCTCGTCGATGCCGGTGGCGCCTTCTCGCTGGACCGTGGCGACAGGATCACGATCGCCGGGCCCGGTGTCGGGCGCGCTGTCGAGGTAAGGAAGCGCGGTTCGTTCGACGCATACGGCGTGGACATCGTCAATCGCAGTTCGGGCAACCGGACGCGCCACGCCTACGGGCTGCTCGCCTTTGGCGAGGCGAGTGCCCTCGTCGGCGACAGCCGCATCGTCGGCAGTGGCGCGAGGTCAATCGGTGTACATGCCCAGGACGTTTCCAGGGTCACCCTCCAGAACGTCACGCTGGGTATGAGTGCGGCCGACAGCATCGGCATCTCTTCGCGATCGGGCAGCCGGGTCACAACGAACAACGTCACCTTGCGCGTGGACGGCGAGAACTCCATCGGTGTCATTGCCGCAGGCACGGACAGTCGCATCGTCGGTTCGGAACTCTCGATCGTCCATGCGGGAAAGCACAGCGATGTGGGTGCGGCATTTGATGTCGCCGAAGCCATGGCCATCAGTGGCGGCGCGAATGTCGAGCTTAACAAAAGCTCTCTGCTGTCGGAGCAGCCCGGCGTAGATGCGGTATCGATCCAGGGTGTCACCTCGACATTCACCGCAGGCGACACGCGCATCGTTGCCCAAGGCGACGGTGCATCTGCTATCGCCCTTGCCGGTGGCGTTGTGAGCATCGACGGCGGTGAAGTACGTGGTGCCGGCCACGCGATCCGCGCCGTGAAGGGGAGCCCGGGAGACGTCGCGGTAAAGGTGAGCGGTGGCGCGACGATCACCGGTCGCATCGAGAACGCGGATCAGCTCCTGACCTTCTCCGCGCAGAACAGCAGCGTGCATGGAGATATCGTGAGCACCGGAAGCGGCCCGCTGCGCATCCGGCTGGATAACGCGTCCTGGCGCGGCCGTGGCGAGCGCGTTACCGAGCTCGTCGTCGCCGATGGCTCCTGGAAGGCAATGGGTGACAGTTCGGTGCAACACCTCACATTGCTCGGGCGTGGTCAGATTGCCTTCGATGAAAACGCGCTCCCCGGCAGCTTCCACGTCGGTACATTCGTCAACCCGGGCGGAGAGGGCGGCATAACGTTGAGGAGCCGGCTGGATGCCGGTGGACCGCCCAACAGCCAGTCCACGGACCGACTGCTTGTTGCTGGCGACGTCATCGGATCCACCCGCCTGGACATCGTCAACACCGGTGGTGCGGGTGCGGACACCTCGCCCCTCACGCGCGAACCGCAGGCAGGCGACGGTATCAGCGTCGTGCAGGTCGGTGGGAGTGCACACGCTGACTCGTTCCATCTTGCGGGCGGGTATCTGGCCGCAGGTCCGTGGCAGTACAGCCTGGTCGCCTACGCACCGGGCTCGTCCGACGCCGGGCAGCGATTGCTCGACGGCGAAGGCAACGACCACTGGGACTATCGCCTGCAGAGCAATCGCACCGATGCATCCGGCAAGCGCGTGAACGACGATGTTGCGACGCGTGAACGGGCGGCACCGACGCGGGCCCGGCTGGTGCCTCAGGCGCCTGCCTACCTCGTACTTGCCAATGCACTGTTCGGTTATGGGCGAGCGTCGATGGACGCGTGGCATCCGCTGGAACCGGCCGCTGCGCGGGATCCCGCATGGCGTGTCCGCACGTTCGGTGGCAACGCGATCTACCGAAGCGACCTGCCTTTCCAGCGCTACGCCGTGGATTACACACGATCGGACCGTGGCCTGCAGGTGGCTGGCGACCTGCTGGCCTGGTCCTCGGGCGCGACGACCATGCGTGCGGGGCTGGGTCTATCCACCGGCTCGATGCGCGTCGCACCGCGCGCCATCGATGGCGTGAGTCGCGCAAAGGCCGACGCACGCGGCGTGGCGGCGACCTACGTGTTGAATACCGGAGGCGGCTGGCATGCGAATGTGTCGTATGGCTACACGCACTATCGCATCGACGTGAACACGCTCCTGCACGGCGAGGTGCTCGGTCGGTTTCGTGCGAATGCCCATGAAGCCTCGGTCGGTGGCGGCTTTCGCTGGGATCCGGTCGAGCGTTTCACTCTCGAACCCGTGGCCTCGCTGTTGTGGCAGCGCCTGCGCTTCGTCAGCGCCACGGACCGCGATGGCCTCCTTGTTCGCCCGGGTGCACCCGCCCGCCTGACCTTCCGCGGTGGCGCGCGAGCATCCATGCGATTCGAGCCTCGTGGCGATGTGATCACCGCCTGGTCTCCATACATGGACACGCGCTACGTCGTGACCCGCGGGTCGGGCGAATCGATTGACGTGTCCGGCGTCCGCCTGGCCACAGGCAAGGCGGGCAGGGCCGCGGAGCTCGCTGCGGGCGCCGCGCTGCAGTTTCGCCACGACCTCACGGCGTACATCGATGTCACGGCGCGTACGCGCCTCGGCCGCGGCGGCGAGTCCGGCACGGGCGCCCGCGCCGGCGTGATCTACCAGTTCTGAGGAGGGGCTAGGGGAGGTGACCGGTCAGTAGGTGACGGTCACCATGATGATATCGCTATAGGTGGCCGCCTTGACGGCGGCCTGCGCCGGAACGCGGCCGTAGACCGTCATCGTCTGTTCGCTACCGGAGCCGGTGCCTGTTGCCGTGTCGGTGTTCAGCGTGCTTCCCCAGTGAAGCGTGCGCTGAGAGTCACGATAGAGGTCGTAGGAGACAAACCCGGTACCGGACGACATTCGTCGTGTGCCGCCCGATGCGTTCTGTCCGTCATCCAGCCCGACCTGATACGCCGCGCGGTTGGTGCAGGTCATGCGCACAAGGGACGTCTTATCGGTGGCTGTCTTCAGTAACCCGGGCACGCTGCCAAAGTCCAGGTCGGTCGCCGTGCCCACCGTGCACTTCGCGGCCACGGAGGCTGTGACGCCCACGGAGGACGCGGCCACCGTGATCGGGCCCCCTGTGCCACCGGACTGGCAGGTCGCCGGCGCTACGCCAATGCTCAGCAAGGCCTCGTTGTAGCTGTAGGTCAGCGCGTTACTCGTGAGTGAACTTGCCAGGGTCGCGGCGTAGCTGCCGGGCGAGAGGTTGGATTGCAGGGCCGGTACGCGGCCATAAATGGTCAGGTTGCCGGATACCGCCGCGCCGTTGGAGAGAATGCCAATGGTCATGTTGAAGGTTCGCGCGGTATACGTGGCATTGGCAATCGTGCCCCAGGCTGTCGTGTGCGTCGAGTCCTTGTAGAGCTGGTACTGCATGCGATCGCCACTTGGGTCGATCATCGTGCGCGGCGAGAGACTGCCGAGATCGTCCGCGCCAAGACTCGCGCAGGCGGTGACATACGTTCCGAAGAGCGCACCCAGCAGCCCGTTGTACGTGCAGCTGTAGTTGAGCGTCGCCGTGGTATCGACAAAGGTTCCCGTCGGGTCGACGGTGCCGAAGGCCACGTTGGTGATGCTGGTCACCGTGCACGTCGTTGTTGCTTGCGCGCGTGGCGCTCCGCACAGCGCGGCCAGGGTCATGAACAAGAGTGCCAGCCATTTCATGGTTCCGTCGTCCGGCAGACCAGGGGACCGATCTGCGGAAGATTGCGCGCGCTGGCAGGGTAGGTGAGCGACGTGCCGCAGTGACGGCCGTCGGGGAGACTGACCTGCAGCGCCGTGCTCCCATGGAGATTGTCGAGGTAGACCATGCCGTCGTAACCGACATAGGCGGGCGGACCGTTACCGGTGTCGACCAGCGAGCCCACGGGCAACGGTGCGCCTTTCTCGTCGACCAGGATCGCGGAAGCCGCTTGCACGCGCTTCACCGGAAAGCGTACGACCACGCCCGAGCGGTCGGAAGGCGCGACGATGCTCTCCACGCGCTGCACGCGATCGTCGGCGGGCAGATCGAGCGGATCGATGGCGAGACGGTTGTCCTGATAGGCGTTGAGCCGCGACACCAGGAGTAGTCCGTTGCTGTCGGTGACTCCCGTGCGCCGGTTCTCCAGCAGCACCGGGATATCCGCCGACCCTTCGGTGCTGACCAGGGCGAAGGCGTCGTCGATGCGACGCGCGGCAAAGGCGTGGCCACCCATCAGCACGACGGCGCCGTTCGCGTCCGCATACGCATACGACGAGGGCCCGACGTTGCTTGCGCCCACGGTCAGCTGCCCGCGATTTCCGAGCCAGCCCAGTTCGCCAAGACCCCCTCCATCACTCCCGCTGCGTCCCTGCACGTGCCAGCCGAAACCACCATCGCCGTCGATCGGCCGGCTCGCGTCCACGGTGGCAAAGGTCTGGTCACGATCGCGCTGGACCGCGACACTCCACGTCGTGCGCGGATCGAGCGACACGGTGACACCGAGGAAGATGCTTCGGTCACTGGATTGGTCGAGGTTCTGGTTGTAGCTGAGGTTGACCGTTACGCCGCGCCCAAGATTTCGCAGCACGTACAACCCCGCATACCGCGAGGAGGACTGCCCCGCATAGCGCAGCCGGACGAAGTTCGCCCCGAAACTGGATTCACGCACGTTGAAGCCGATCAACGCGCGATCGCTGGCACGGGGTGGCGGCGACCCATAGTTGGATGCGACGTCACGGTAGCTCGCGTCGCCGCGCAAGGTGTCCAGCGACGCATTCACGTAACGGCCGGTCCACGCGTAGCCGAACCCGTACTGTGAACCGCCACCCCGGGCAGCCGCAAGCGACGCATTGAGTACGCTGGCCCCTGCGGGATTCCATACGGCGCCCACGCCGGCCGTACCGCGTCCGTCGCCCGCCTCGGCGTGAGTCTCCAAGGTCAGGTTGTCGCTCACGCCGTGCCGCCACGTGGCGCTTCCGATCGGCGCGTTGCCGTACTCGAACGATTCGATGCCGTACGCCTCGCGCACCGTACCCAGTTCCACGGACCAGTCGTCGAGACCGGCGCGTAGCAACTGACGTGCGGAATAGAAGGGGAAGGTGACGGTGCTACTACGACCCAGTGCATCGGTAAGGACGACCTGGGCCTGTCCGGACTGGTCCACACCCGGCACGGCGGTAAGCTGGAAGGGCCCGGCCGGTATCCGTCCGTTGTACTGGCGTATCCCGTCGACATACAGTTCGACGGCGGAGGGAGCGGTAGCCTGGCCAAAAAATTGCGGAAGCGGTGTGGTGATGCGATAGGGCTGCAACGCGAAATCGGTGCCGAAGCCGATGCCGCCGATGCGCGTCGCGCGCGTCCACGAAAGATAGCCGGTGAACGTGTCGCCGATCGTCAGGGCCAGCGACTGCGCAGGGAAGGCCAGGCGCCACTGTGTGTCCAGACGCACCGTATCACCTTGCCAGCCCTGTCCGGGCGCCTGATAACGGCGCGTGAGTTCTGTCGAGCTCAGGACGCCGAGGCCGTCGCTGAAAGCACGTAGTTCGGTCAACGCGCTGACATTGCCAAGCCCGCCGCCTTCGGCCGCGTAGATGTCGTAGTTGAGCAGGACGCCGGTGCCGCTTGTGGGTGGTGTGGCGCTGCGCTCGGCCTTGTTGAGGACCTGCCGTGGCAGGTTGAGCTGGTCGAGCGGGGCATCCACGGTGACGCGCTGCTGGCCAACGTCATAGGTGTAGTGAAGTCCGGGCATGTCGGGAAGGCACCGCTCATCGTCGCCCGGCGGCAGCACGAAGCCAAGGCCGCGCAGGTCGGCGGCCGTCGCGCAGAGCGCGTCGCCGCGACGGGTAAAATGGACGAGGCGCTCGGTCGCGCTGCCGTTGATCACGACTTCAAGGTAGAGGTCCTCGCCGACAAGACGTTCGCGCGGCTGCACGGTCGCCGGTGGCGGAACGGGGGCGGCGTCCTTGGCGAAGGTGTGCATGGCGGCGGCGTCCAGCACGAGGAGGCTAGCGGCCGTCCGTGTCCACGACCAGCGTCGACTCGGACGTTTCACCATTGATCCTCGCCTTCACCGCGCCACCCGCATGCGAGGCGCCTTGCGGCAGATGCCAGCTCATGGTGCTGCCGGGCAGCGCGTAGCCCACCAGCCCGGCGAGCAGAACCGCGTGCTGCCCCTTGGCACCGTGCCAGACAACGTCCGCGATCTGCGCATGGCCATTGCCCGCATTGCTCACGCGTAACATCGGGCCGTCGGGTGAGTTGTCCCAACTTGCCTGCAGCGCCGTTCGCACGGGAGGGTCGCCCGCGGGAGTCAGGAAGACAGGTACTGAATAGCGCAGGACGAACTTCAGCCCCGGATGACCGCCCGCATCGATCGGCAGCTCGTCGACGATGACGCGGTATGACGCCTCGGTTGCCGGGGGCGCAGGCACCTGCCGGATGACGCGAACCATCTGTCGGTCGCCCGGAGCGATGGTGACCATGGGCGGGCTTACCACCAGGTCGCGCGAGGGTTCGAGCACGTCCTTCCCTTCCACCTGCGACCAGCGGAAAACACGCACCTGGGCGTGTACCGGTTCGCTGCCCGTATTGGTCAGCCACAGCGCATCCGCTTGCGCGGCACTGGACAGCCTCAAGCCGATCGGCGAAACCTGCAGTCCGCTCGCTGCTGCGAGGGGCACGAAAAGGGCTCCTGCGGCCAGCGCGCAGGCGATTGCCACGCGTCGCGGCCACGGGCACACCGTCAGTACGTGATCGTGGCGGTGATGACGTCGGCGTAGCTTCCGGCCGCGAAGTTCGTGTTCGGTACACGACCATAGACCGGCACGGTCTGCACGGTGCCCGTACCGGTGGCGGCATAGACATTCCCGCCGGTACCCGTGGTGCTGCCCCAGATGTCGGCCGCCGTGCGCGTGGCGTTCCGATAGAGCTGGTAGGGAACGAGCGCGGTGCCGCTGCTCATCTTCCGGGTGTTCGCGTCGGTACCGTTCTGCCCATTGTCCAGGGAGATCGTGTACGGAGCGCTCGGCGTGCAGTTAACGTTGAGGGCGCCCTGGTTATCGACGTTGGTCGCCGTCGACGGTTGCGTACCGAAGTTCACATCGGTCGGTGCGGTGGTGCTGATGTCGCAGGCGGCCGTGATGGTGATGCGGACATTGAAGGTCGTGGTGGCGGTCGCCGCCTGCGCGGCGCCCGAGGCGATACCGAGACCGACCAGTGCGGAACTGGCGAACAGACGGAATTTCATGGTGGATCTCCAGTGACGTGTATCCGTCGGTTGCAAGGATCGGGGACGGGGAACCGTCACACGTGTGAATTCCCGCGTGCGCTGCCGTAACGACTTAGCGATGCCGAATCAGCGCAGCGTTATGTCAAGGCTGCTTGACACACCCTCACGTTTCGGCTCACGATCATGTCAAGCGTGCTTGATACGTATCCCGACCATCTGGAGGTTCGTCATGCCGTACCGCGTCGCTTTTCGCCTCGCCGCGCTCGCTCTTGCCGCCTGCGCCATCAAGACGCACTGATTCGGGCAATGGCGATGCATGCCGTACACCGATGAAGAACAGTGTCCGCGAACTTCGTACCGCGTTCGGCTGGTCGCAGGCCGACCTCGGCGAGCGGCTCGACGTCTCCCGGCAGACGGTGAACGCGATCGAGACCGGCAAGTACGATCCCAGTCTGCCGCTCGCCTTCAGGATCGCGAAGCTCTTCGCGCTTTCCATCGAATCCATTTTCACGCCCGAGGACTGATGGCATGAAACGCGTACAACGTATCGCCATCATCGTGATCATCGTCGCGGGGGCCTTCGCGACCCGACAGCTCATGCGCAAGCCGGTCGCCGACGACACGGAAAAGCCAGTCGCCGCCGTCCCTGCGGCCACACGCCCCGCGCCACCGCGTGTGTGGAAGCTCGGCTCGCTCGTACTCCGCCCCTGCGAACTGGCCCAACCGCACTCGGGAACATCCGTGGCGGCGTGGTGCGCGCCATTCGAGGTGCCGGAGGATCGCGATCACCCGGAAGGCCGCCGGCTGAAGATGCGCCTCGCCCTCATTCGCAGCAGTGCGCAGGTGCCCGCGGAAGATATCGTTGCGTTCATCGCAGGTGGTCCGGGCCAGTCGGCGGCGGAAAGCTATCCGGCGATCGCGCCGGCCATGGCGCCATTGCTTGCCCATCGCAACGTGCTCCTGCTTGACCAGCGCGGCACGGGTGGCTCGCATCCGCTGAGCTGTCGCGACGAAGACGAACCCGGCGTGCCGGGCGGCGGTGGGGCATCGCACGGCTTCGACGCCGACGCGGTGCGCAAGGAAACCCACCACTGCCTCGACCAGCTCTCGCCGGTTGCCGACGTCCGTTTCTATACGACTACGGATGCCGTCGCCGACCTCGAAGACGCGCGGCGAGCCCTCGGTTCGCCGAAGTTCGACCTGCTCGGCGTCTCCTACGGCACGCGCGTCGCCCAGCAGTACGCCATGCGCCATCCCGAGGGTCTGCGTACGCTGATCCTCGACGGCATCGCGCCGAACCAGCTCGTACTCGGCGAGGACTTCGCGGTGAACCTCGACGCCGCGCTGAAAGCCCAGTTCGCCCGTTGCGATGCGGACAATGCCTGCCGCGCACGTTTCAGCGATCCCTACCAGACCCTTTTCCAGCTACGCGATGCACTGCGCGCCAACCCGCACAAGGTCAGCTTCCGCGATCCGCAGAACTACGCTTCCGTGCAGCGAGTGCTTAGCGAGCATGCATTGGCCACGGTGGTCCGCATGTTCGCCTACTCACCCGAAACCGCCGCCTTGCTGCCGCTGTCGATCGACGCCGCCGCGCACGGCGACGTCGGTCCCCTGTTGGGGCAGGCCAAACTGCTCACCGGCGACCTGGGCGACACCATGGACGGCGGCATGCAGTACTCGGTCATCTGTTCCGAAGACGCCGACCTGCTTACGTCGCGTCCGCAGGACAAGGACACCATCCTTGGCGACACCATGATCGAAGCGTTCCGCGCCGCCTGTTCGGTCTGGCCGCACGGCAAGCGCCCGGCGGATTTCCACCAGCCGGTGAAGAGCCAGGTGCCAGCGTTGCTGATGTCGGGCGAATTCGACCCGGTAACACCGCCGCGTTACGGCGAGGAGGTGCTCAAGGGCCTGCCCAATGGCCGCCACTTCGTGCTGAAGGGGCAGGGTCATAACGTGGTCGCGCGCGGTTGCATGCCGCGCCTGCTCGACCAGTTCATCGACACGGCGAACGCGAAGTCGCTCGACGCACGCTGCCTCGACCGTCTCGCGCCGCTGCCGGTGTTTGTCGGATTCAACGGAGCCACGCCATGATCGAAGTCAGGGACCTGTACAAGGCCTTCGGCGAGGTACGCGCCGTTAATGGCGTGAGCTTCACGGCCCGCGATGGCGAGATCACCGGCCTGCTCGGACCGAACGGTGCCGGCAAGACCACCACCTTGCGCATGCTCTACACCCTGATGAAGCCGGATTCAGGCCAGGTGCTCGTGGACGGTGTCGACGCCTATACGGATGCCCTCGCGGTGCGCCGCCGCCTCGGTGTGCTGCCGGACGCGCGGGGCCTCTACAAGCGGCTCACCGCAGCAGAGAACATCGACTATTTCGGCAAACTGCACGGCATGGAACCCACCCTCCTGGCGAGCCGCCGCGAGGCATTGATCGACGGACTGGAAATGCGCGACATCGCCTCGCGCCGCACCGAAGGGTTCTCGCAGGGGCAGCGCGTCAAGACGGCCATCGCCCGCGCCCTCGTGCACGATCCGCGCAATGTTCTTCTCGACGAGCCGACGAATGGCCTGGACGTCATGGCTACCCGCGCCATGCGTCGCTTCATGCGGCAACTGAAAGACGAAGGCCGCTGCGTGTTGTTCTCCAGCCACATCATGCAGGAGGTGGCTGCCCTCTGTGATCGCATCGTGGTGATCGCCCATGGCCGTGTGGTGGCCGATGAAACGCCGGCCGCGCTGTTGGCGCAGACTGGCCAGAGCAGTCTCGAGGACGCCTTCGTGAAGATCATCGGCACCGATGAGGGGCTCGCCGCATGAGCGCATTCACCGCGGTCTACTGGAAGGAAGTGCGCGAGAACCTGCGCGACCGGCGCACCCTTATCAATGCGCTGGTCACCGGCCCGCTGTTGGGACCGGTGATGTTCATCATGCTGATGAACGTGACGATCACCCGCGAGATCGCCAAGGCCGACCGGCTCATCGCCGTGCCGGTCATCGGTGCCGACCTGGCGCCGAACCTCGTCGCCGCGTTGAAAAGCGCCGGCATCGACGCGCGGCCCGCGCTGACCGATCCCGAAAACGCCGTGCGCGAGCAGCGCGCCGATATCGTGGTACGTGTCTCACCCGACTACGCGAAGGCCTGGAACAAGGGCCAGTCGGTGCAGGTAGAGCTGATCTACGACTCGTCACGACGCGATGCATCCACGCCGGTGATGCGCGTGCGCAGCGTCGTGGAGAGCTACGGCCGACGCGAGGGTGCCATGCGCCTGATCGCGAGGGGTCTGTCGCCGACCACGGCGTGGCCGGTGCAGGTCGCCGACCGTGACCAGGCTACCTCGCAGTCGCGTTCTGGCCTGATGTTCTCGTTCCTGCCGTACTTCTTCGTGCTCACCGTGTTCCTCGGCGGCATGTACCTGGCCATCGACCTGACCGCCGGTGAGCGCGAGCGGCAGTCGCTCGAACCCTTGTTCGTCAATCCGGTGCCGCGCTGGCAGATTCTCGCCGGTAAGCTCGCGGCGATCTGCACGTTCTCACTGGTCAGCCTGTTGCTGACCGTCGGCGCCTTCATGACGGCACCGTGGTTCATTCCCACCGAGAAGCTGGGCATCGCGCTGGACCTGGGCTGGCGCTTCAGCGGCCAGGTCATCGTGCTGATGCTGCCGCTGATCCTGTTGTTGGCCGCCCTGCAATCGCTGGTCTCGGCGTTCGCCAAAAGCTACCGCGAAGCGCAGACCTACCTGTCGATCCTGATGATCATTCCGATCCTGCCCAGTGTGTTGCTGTCGGTGATTCCGGTACGTGCCGAGCCTTGGATGTACGCGGTGCCACTGCTCGGCCAGAACCTTGGGATCGTGCAGTTGCTGCGCGGCGACGGCGTACCAGGCTGGCAGCTGGGGTTCTGTCTGGCCGGTGGCTTCGTTGCGGCGGCGTTGGCGGTATGGGCCGCCGCCATGCTCTACCGTTCCGAACGCCTTGCTATCTCTGGCTGATTCAAGGGCGCGTCATCGCCAGGTCAGATCCACGCCGACCAGGAAGCTACGCCCGGGCGCCGGCTCGTAATAGCGACCGTTGCCGTCGTTGACGATGACCGAGCCGATCACGTGCCGGTCGGCGAGGTTGTCGATGCGGGCAAACGTGTTCACCCGCCAGGGGCCCTGGTCGAATACATAGCCGCCGGACAGTCCGAACAACGCATACCCCGGCGCCGACTCGGTGCCGAGATCGTTGACGGAGGTCGCTCCCATCGTCTGTACATCCAGCCCGCCTTGCCATCCGCGATTGCCACCGTACTTCAGCGCCGCGTAGCCCGTGGAGCGCGGTGCGCCCGGAATGCGCGTGCCTGCGGGTACGGGTGTGTCCGGTGCGGCACAGCCTGTCGACACGCAGGTGAGGAACGGTGTGCGGAAGCTCGCCTGGAGATGCGTATACGAGGCGAGGAAGCGCAGCTCGTGCGCGATCTCGGTACTGAACGAGGCCTCGATGCCCTGCCGGCGTGAGCGGGCGATGTTCTGGTACGTGGTGCGCCCACCCACGTTCGTCGCGACCGCCAGCTCGTTGTCGCTGTCCGCGCGGAACACGGCGATACCCGCCTGCGTCCGATCAGTGGGCTGGAGCTTGATGCCGACCTCTTCGTTATGCGAACGAGACGGCTGCAGGTTGAAAGCGAGGCCGGGGCCATTGTCGGCACGGTAGCCGATCTCGGAGAAGGTCGGTGTCTCGAAGCCGCGGCCCCAGTTCGCATACACGTGCGCCCAGGACGTCGCGCGCCACAGCACGCCGAAGACCGGTGTGGTGGCGCTGTATGACTGCGTACCGCTGTCGTCGGGATTGCCGGTCACGATATAGCGGTCCGTCGAGCTGAAATGCACGTCGCTGTGTCGCACGCCGCCCATGAGGGTCCAGTCCTCGGCCACCCGCCAGGTCGCCTGGGCGTACTGGTCGAAGTCGAACACGCGGTCGATCTCGTCGCGGCGCAGGTCGCCACGCACGCCGAGGGTGTCGCCTTCGAAGTTGTTGTAGCCCATGCGATGCTGGTGCTGGTTGTCGTAGGCGATGCCTGCGGCGATCTCGAACGGCCGGCCGGCCAGGGTATCCCGCCAGGTCCAGCGGGCGTCGCCGCCACCGTACTGGCTGGTCAGGTCCACCACGCCGCCGGAGTTGCCCGGCTGCGACACCTGCGTCGCCTTGGGAATGGAAAGGTACTGGGTGATGTCGCGCTGGCCGTAGTAAGTCATCACGCGGAGGCTGTTGGCATCGTCGATGCGCTGGTCGTAGATCAGCCCAGCCTGTTGCTGATTGGCCGATTTGCGGGTGTCGAACGTGTCGGCTACGGATGCGACCTGTCGCGGGTTGGCTTGGTACTGGGCGCGCGTCAGGCCGAGTGGGTCCTGGGCGCCGGGGACATCGACCGTGTTGAGTACGAGCGTGAGCTTGCGGTCGTCGTCGATCTTCCAACCCAGCTTGGCGTTGCCGGATTCGCGCCGGGCCGCGCTGTGATCTCGGTAGCCGCTTGTACGGAAGTGGCTCAGGTCCACGTTGTAGTCGACCGGACCCTCGACCCCACGTGCGTTGACGGAGGCGCGAAAGTTGCCGTTACTGCCACCGGCGACGCCGAAGCGCAGCTCCGGCGGCTCGGTGCCGTCGGCGGTGAACAACTGCACCACGCCGTCCGAGGCGTTGCCATAGAGCGCGGAGAACGGTCCACGCAACACCTCCACACGATCGGCCGAGTCGAGGTTGAAGTGGGAGACCTGTCCCTGGCCGTCCGGCATCGTGGCCGGTATGCCGTCGGTGTAAAGGCGGATGCCGCGGATACCGAAGGTTGAACGCGCGCCGAAACCGCGGATGGATATCTGCTCGTCCTGCGCGTAGTTCTGCCGGTCGCGGGCGACGATGCCCGGGATGGTCTGTAACCGCTCTGAAAGATTGACGTCGAGACTGCCGTCGGGCGGCGTGGCCACCACGTTGATCGCCGCCGGAATGTCATACGGCGACTGGGCGGTACGCGTCGCGGTCACCACCACAGGCGCGAGCTTCGGCGCGTCCTGCGCGGCGATACCACCGGCAAGTGCGAAGAGCACGGCGCCGGTCAGGGGGCGTAGATAGGTGGATGTCATGCGGGGACCCTGCAGGAGATGCGACATGATGCTTATGAGAGTGTATGCGTTATCTCAAGGCGACAACTCGCCTCGCCCCTGTGGGAGCCGATTCATCGGCGATTGTGGGAGCCGCTTCAGCGGCGATCCCGCGGCAGCGGGCCAGGTTGTCGCGAGCACCCATCGCCGCTGAAGCGGCTCCCACAGGTCCATGCCATCCCACAGGTCCATGTCATCCCAGACGGCCATGTCATCCCACAGGCCTCGTGCTAGCCTTCCCACCCACATCCCCACACCCCGGTGACGCCATGAAGAAGCTCGCTTTCGCCTGCGCTGGATTGCTCGGTCTGACCGCTTCCTTTGCTTCCCTGGCCGCCGCCGGGGTGGACCAGCCGGCCCAGGCCACGCCACCGGCCAGCGCCGGTCAGCTCAGCGCTTCGCAGCTGGATAAGGCCGTTGCCGGTAGCTGGCGCTCGCCGGCGAACAAGGCGCGTGATCAGTATCGCCACCCGAAAGAAATGCTGACCTTCTTCGGCATCCGCCCGGATATGACAGTGATCGAGATCTGGCCGTCCGGCGGCTGGTTCACCGAGATCCTCGCGCCGTTCCTGCACGACAACGGCCACTACATCGGCGCGGTGGAACCCGGCTCGAAGAGCACGGCCGCGCTGCAGAAAAAGTTCTCCTTCGCGCCGGCGCAGTACGGCAACGCGAAGTTAGTCGAGGTCAACCACAAGGCGCCGGTCCTCGGTGCGCCGGGTTCGGCCGACATGGTGCTGACTTTCCGCAACGTGCATAACTGGGCGGCCGATGGAACCGCCGAGGCCATGTTCAAGTCGTTCTTCACCGTGCTCAAGCCGGGCGGCGTGCTGGGTGTGGAAGACCACCGTGCCGATGCGGGCAAGAAGCTCGACGAGGTAGTCAACTCCGGCTACCTGCCGACCGATTACGTGATCAAGCTCGCCACCGACGCGGGTTTCAAGCTCGATGCGCAGAGCGAAATCAACGCCAACCCCAAGGACGACCACAATCATCCGAAGGGCGTGTGGACGCTGCCGCCGACCTACGACATGGGCGAGACGGACAAGGCGAAGTGGACGGCCATCGGCGAGTCCGACCGCATGACCCTGCGCTTCGTGAAGCCCGCCACCGCGAAGTAAGGTGCTAGTCGCACTGAACAAGCCCTTCGGCGTGCTCTGCCAGTTCACCGACGAAGTCGGCCGGCGCACGCTGGCCGACTTCGTGCCGCAGAAGGGCATCTACGCGGCGGGGCGGCTGGATCACGACAGTGAAGGACTGCTTCTGCTGACCGACGACGGCAAGCTGCAGCATCGCCTTGCGGATCCGAAGCACAAGCAAGCGAAGACGTATGTGGTGCAGGTGGAGGGGGTTCCTACGGAGGAAGCGCTCGAACGCCTGCGCCGCGGCGTCACGCTCAACGACGGGCCGACGTTACCTGCGGGTGTGGAAGCGATCGGGGAACCCGATTGGCTATGGCCGCGCGATCCGCCTGTGCGCTTTCGCAAGACGGTGCCGGACGCGTGGCTACGCATCGTGCTTCGTGAGGGGCGCAATCGGCAGGTGCGGCGGATGACGGCGGCGGTTGGACTACCGACGCTGCGGTTGATCCGCGAGGCCGTGGGTGATCATGGCCTGGAGGGACTGGGGCTTGGTCAGGTGCGGATCATTGACCCTCAGACTTCCCGCTGACTGGCTATCGCCGCTGAAGCGGCTCCCACATGAGTCAGACCAAGCAGCCCTGTGGGAGCCGCTTCAGCGGCGATGCTCTTACGAGGCCTGTGGGAGCCGCTTCAGCGGCGATGCTCTTACCACTCGGCGACCGAGCCATCGGCATGCCGCCACAGCGGATTACGCCAGTCGGCAACGTCCCGGCTACGCTCGATCACCAGTTCCTCGTTCACCTCGATACCGAGGCCCGGCCCGGTAAACGGCTGCGCATAGCCGCCGTCGTCGAGCTTGAGCGCTTCCTTGTTGAGCACGTAGTCGAGCACCTCGCCACCCTTGTTGTAGTGGATGCCCATGCTCTGTTCCTGCAGCGTGGCATTCCAGCTGACAAAGTCCACATGCAGGCAGGCGGCGAGCGCGATGGGTCCGAGCGGGCAGTGCGGCGCGAGCGCCACGTCGTACGCTTCGGCCATCGCCGCGATCTTCACGCATTCGGTGATGCCACCGGCGTGCGAGAGATCCGGCTGCAGGATGGAGATGCCGCCGCGCTCGAGTACATGCTTGAATTCGTAGCGTGAGTACATGCGTTCGCCCGCCGCGATGGGAATCGAGGTCTGCTCGGCGATGCGCGGGTAGTACTCGGCCTGTTCGGCAAGCACGGGCTCTTCGATGAAGAGCGGACGGAAAGGCTCCAGCTCCTTCACCAGCACCTTGGCCATCGGCGCGGAGACGCGGCCGTGGAAATCCAGGCCGAACTCGATCGTGTTACCGAAGGCTTCGCGAATTTCGGCGACGCGCGCGACGGCGGCGTCGACGGCCTTGCTCGAAGCGATGATGCTCAGCTCCTCGCAGCCGTTCATCTTGAAGGTGTCGAATCCGTGCGCCATGCGCTCGCGGATCTGCGCGATGACATCGGCGGGGCGATCGCCGCCGACCCAGCAATAGGTCTTCATGCGGTCACGCACGCGGCCGCCCAGCAGTTCGAACACCGGGGCGTTCAGCACCTTGCCCTTGATATCCCATAGAGCCTGGTCGATGCCGGCGATGGCGCTCATGAACACCGCACCACCGCGATAGAAACCACCGCGATACATCGCCTGCCAGAGGTCGTTGATGCGCGAAGGATCCTTGCCGATGACGAACTCCGAGAGCTCCGACACGGCGGCCTCGACCGTGCGTGCACGGCCTTCGACCACCGGCTCGCCCCAGCCGACGACGCCCTCGTCGGTTTCGACCTTGAGGAACATCCAGCGGGGCGGGACACGGTAGGTGGTGAGCTTGGTGATCTTCATGGTCAGTTCGAGCGGTAGGCTTTGACGAAAGCGGCAGCCTGTTCGCGAGTACGCGAGACGGGCTGGCCGGGCTTGTAGAGGTCGCCGCCCAGGCCCGCACCGATACAGCCGGCATCGAGGAACTGGCCCAGGTTCTCGGGGGTAACCCCGCCCACGGCGAGCAAGGGCACGTCCGGTGGCAAGACGGCGCGGATCGCCTTGATGTACGAGGGACCGAGGTTCGACGACGGGAATAGCTTCAGCGACTGCGCGCCAGCGGCGAGCGCGGCAAAGGCCTCGCTCGGCGTCATGAAGCCGATCGCAGTGTAGAGCCCACGGCGGCGCGCCTGGCGGATCACATCGGGGTCGGTGTTCGGGGTGACCATGAGCGTGCCGCCGAGATCGGCGACCTGGTTGGCGAGGTCCGCGCTGAGCACCGTGCCTGCACCGACGAGCGCGCGATGGCCTGCCTGCTGTACTGCCAGCGGGATGCTGGTCTGCCAGTCCGGCGAGTTGAGCGGGATCTCTATCGCATCGAAACCCTCCTGAAGGAGGGCCTCGACGTGCTCGACGACATCTTCGGGCGTGATGCCACGCAGGATGGCGATGAGCGGTAGCGCGGTGGGCCAGGCCATATCAGTTCTCGTGGTAAAGCTGTGAGCGGCCGCCGTCGATTCGGATATCGGCGGCGTTGATGTAGCGTGCCTCGTCGGAGGCCAGGAACAACGCAGTGTAAGCGACCTCCTGCGGTTCGCCGATCCGCTTGTTCGGCAGGATATCCGTCTGGCGCTTCCGCTCCGCGACCGGATCCGCCGCGGCGGCGAAGCCGGCCTCGGCGATGGCGGTCAGGATAAGCCCCGGCGAGATCGAATTCACCCGGATGCCGCGGGCGGCATACTCGAGGCCCAGCGCCTTGGTCAGGCCGATCAGGCCATGCTTGGCGACAGGATAGGGAAAGCAGTGCGGAATGATCTTGTGGCCGTGCACCGAGGCGATGTTGATGATGCTGCCATGACCTACGTCGAGCATGCCCGGCAGGACGGCCCTGGCGCAGTTCCAGGCGCCCTTGAGGTCCACGTCGAAGCAACGCGTCCACTCGTCGTCGGTGAGCGAGAGGGGGTCGTTGAAGACGTTGATGCCGGCGTTGTTCACCAGGACGTCGGGCGGACCGAAGCGCTCCGTCGCCGCGGCGACCATGCGGGTGATCGCCGCGGGATCGGTCACGTCGGCCTCGAACAGCATGGCGTCGTCGGTGTCCAGGTCGGCCAGCGTGGCACGCGCCTGCGCATTGTCCTGAAGGACATTGAGGACCACTTTCGCGCCATGGGCGGCGAACAGTTTCGCCGTAGCCGCACCGATACCCTGGGTGGCGCCGGTGACGATGGCGATCTTGCCGGCAAGGCGCGGCAGCGGCGTGATGCGTGGATCGGCCTGTGTCCTGGCGTTCATGCGTTTGCTCCTTGTCCGTAACGGGCCTCAGGCAGCCCGCGTCCTCGCGCCGGCGTACCGATGAAGATAGCGCCATTCAGCGGTTCGGCGCCAACGACGGCAACGTCGAGGCCCTTGCTGGCCGAGGTGATGACCAAGCGGTCCAGCGTTGGGCCGACGAAGGCCACGCAGCTCGGTTGGCGTGCGGGCAGTTCAATCGTCAGGTCCACACGGCCGTCCGGCGCATAGCGGACGACCCGCGACCCGCCCCACTGGGCATTCCAGACGAAGCCCTCGGCGTCGACTGTCGAGCCATCGGGCTCGAGGCCTTTGTCGAGCTGGACGAACTCGCGGATGTGCTCCACCTCGCCGCTGGAGGCGTCATAGCGGCAGGCCATGATCTTCGCGGTCGGTGAGTCGGTGAAATACATGGTCGTGCCGTCGGGGCTGAAACAGATGCTGTTGGTGATGGCTGCCTTGGGCAGGGCGAGCCGGGCCAGCTTGCCTTCGCGCGAATAGCGCCAGAAGGAAGCGACCTGTTCGGGGCCGCGCTCGTTGAGCGTGCCGAAGATCAGGTTGCCACCGCGATCGCAGCGACCGTCATTGGCCCGCGTACCCGGCAACTCCGGCTCGATGTCCTCGAGGACTACGAGGGATTCGGTATCGCGGGTGTCGAGGCGGGCCAGCTGCTTCTCCAGCGCAAGCAGGAGTACGCCGGGCTCGTCGGTCAGCGCGAAACAGCACAGGCGCGCCGGCAACGCGGTCTCGGTCGTGGCACCCGTGGTCGGGTTGTACGCATACAGGCGCGAGGCGCCGATGTCGGTCCAGCGGACCAGGCCGGTCAGGTCGTCCCAGATCACGCCTTCGGCGTGGGCCTGTCGATGGGGGGATAGGGGAATGAAGGCGTCGGTCATCAGCGGGATTGCCTGCGGTTCTTGAGCTGGTCCACCAGCACCGCGATCAGCAGGATCGTGCCGCGGACCAGGTACTGGTAGAAGGCGTCGATGTTCATGAGGCTCATGGCATTTTGCACAGTCCCCATGATGAGGACGCCAACGAGCACACCGCTGATACTCGCACGGCCACCCATGAGCGACACGCCGCCCAGCACGCAGGCCGAAATCACGTTGAGCTCGAAGCCCTGGCCCGCGTTTGGCTGGCCGCTGGTCATGCGCGAGGCGAGGATGATGCCCGCCAGTGCGGCCACCAGGCCCTGGATCAGGAAGATGGCGATGCGTACGCGGTCGACCGAGACGCCGGCCAGACGTGCCGCGTCCGGATTGCCACCGATAGCCAGGGTGTTGCGGCCGTAAATCGTCTTGTTCAGCAGGATCCCGAAGACCACGAAGCAGACAAGGGTGACCCAGACCGGCACGGGAAGACCGAACAACTCGGCGCTGCCCAGGGTGAAGAAGGCTTCGCTGGTGACGCCGACCGCCTGGCCCTGCGAGGTGATGAAGGCCAGGCCGCGGACGATTTCCATGGTCGCCAGCGTGGTGATCAGCGCGTTGATATTGAGCTTGGCGATGACCACGCCGTTGACGAAGCCGATCAGCGCACCGGCGACCAGGCTGGCGGCGATGCCCAGCGCCACACTGCCGGTGGCGTTGGAGACGATGGCACAGCACACACCGGCGAAGGCCACGGTGGAGCCGACCGACAGATCGAAGTCACGCGAAGCCAGGCAGAACATCATCGTGCAGGAGACCATGCCGATCTGCGAGACCGACAGGGCCAGGCCAACGATGTTGTCCCATGAGAAGAAGTACTGCACCGTGGCGCTCAGCACGCCGAACAGCACGATGAAGATGCCGATCAGGCTGTAGTCGTCGACGACTCGCCAGAACATGGCGCGGCGGCGCGCGTCGGGCGTTTCGGCTTGCTTCGCGCCGATGGCGGCGGCGTTGGTCTCGGTCATGGCTCAGGTGTTCCTTATCGGGGTGGCGCTGGCGCCTTCGGGAAGCGCGGCGGCGAGCACGTCCGCCTCGTTCGCCTCGGTACGGTGGAACTGCGCGGTGATCCGGCCTCGGCACATGGTGACGACGCGGTCGGACACACCGAGCACTTCGGGCAGTTCGCTGGAAATCACCACCACGGCAACGCCGCGTTCGGCGAGTTCGTAGAGGACGTTATAAATCTCGTTCTTCGCACCCACGTCGATGCCACGGGTGGGCTCGTCGACAATCAGCACACGCAGGTCTTTCTCGGCCAGCCAGCGTGACAGTACGGCCTTCTGCTGGTTGCCGCCGGAGAGCAGGCGGATCTCCTGGCGACGATTCGGCGTGCGAATGCGCAGGCGATCGATATAGGTGTCGGCGACCTTCGCCTCGTTACGGTCGTTGACGAACAACCCCGCGACGAGATGGTTGCGGCGCGCGCTGATGTTGATGTTCTCCGCCACCGAACGCACACCGATGATGCCGTCTTCCTTGCGGTCTTCCGGACAGAACACCAGGCCATGCTGGATCGAGTCACGGATGTGCGACGCCTTGATCGATTCACCGTCCACCTGCACGGTACCCGCCGTGCGGCGGTCCGCGCCGTAGATCACGCGCATGACTTCACTGCGGCCTGCGCCGACGAGGCCGAAGAAGCCGACGATCTCGCCGGCCTTCACCTCGAAACTCACCGGAGCCGGCACGGCACGTCCGGTCACACCCTGCACGGCCAGACGCACCTTGCCGTGTTCGCGCGGACGGTAACCGAAGATGTCACTGATTTCGCGGCCGACCATGCGCTGCACGAGCTGGTCGCGGGTGACGCCTTCGAGCGTATCGAAGTCGGCCACTTTGCGGCCGTCGCGGAAGATCGTCGCCGCGTCGCAGAGTTCGAAGATCTCGTCCAGGCGATGCGAGATGTAGATCATCGCCTTGCCCTGCGCACGCAGGTCGCGCACAAGCCGGAACAGCACCTCGGTCTCGCGATGGGACAGCGAACTCGTGGGTTCATCGAGGGCGAGAATCTTCGCGTCGCGAAGGATCGCCTTGACGATCTCCACCATCTGCCGCTGGCCGATGGAAAGCTGCTTGAGCCTGGCGCGTGGATCGAGATCCACGCCAAGCGCGTCGAGTTTCTCGCGCGTCCAGGCGAGCGCCTTGCGGCGGTCGACCAGACCGAAACGGGTTGGCAGCCGGCCGATCAGCAGGTTCTCCATCACCGAGAGCTCCGGCACGTACTGGAGCTCCTGGTGGATCACCGCCACGCCGGAGGCAATGGCATCGGCTGCCTTGCGGAAGTGCATGGCCTGGCCGTCGATCGCCACCTCGCCCTCGTCGGGGATGTACTCCCCGCCGAGGATTTTCATCATCGTGGACTTGCCTGCCCCGTTCTCACCGAGCAGGCCATGCACGCTACCGGCGCGCACGGCGAAGCTGACATCGCCGAGCGCACGCACGCCCGGAAAGGTCTTCCCGATATGCCGGAATTCCAGGCGTGGTGCGTCGGTCATCGTCAAAGACCCATTTCCTTACGGATCTCGGCGACATTCGCGCGGGTGGTGAGCATACCGGTGGTCTCGGTGAGCGCCGGCGGTGCCTTGTCGTTCTTGATCCACTCGTACATGTTCACCGAGGTTTCATAGCCGTGACGCTTCGGGCTGATAAGTACGCTGCCGAAGAAGCCGGTGGGTTCGGCCTTGGCGAACTCGTTGAGTGCCGACTTGCTGCCGCCGATGCCCACGCCGATCATGTTGTCGGCGCGGAAACCGCGACCTTCCGCGGCACGCACGGCACCGAGCACGGCTTCGTCGTTCAGGCCGAAAGCGATCCAGTGCTTGAACTTCGGGTTCTGCGTGATCGCGATATTCGCCGCATTGAAGGCGTTCTCGGTATCGGTCTTGGCTTCGGGCGCGTTGATCACGTTGGCCTTGGGGAAGCCGGCCGCGGCGAGCGCGGCGACGGCGCCATCGGTACGATCCTTGGCGGTGGGCAACTGGTCGTAGGAGATGCGCAGCGCACCGGTCTCTTCCGGCTTCCAGCCCCGCTTCTTCATTTCATCGGCGATGGCCTGGCCGACCTGCTCACCGATCTTTCTCGCCGAGATGCCCATGTGCGGCACCGACTCGATGGGCTTGCCTGAGCCGTCGATGAGACGGTCATCCACGGTCATCAGCTTGAGCTTGTCGATCTTCGCCTTGGCCACGATGGAAGGGCCGAGCTTGACGTCCGGTGTGCAGATGACGAAGCCCTGCGCGTGCTGGGCCTTCAGGTTGTCGATCGCAGTGAGCACCGTGCCACCATCGGGCGCGGCGATCTTGACCAGGGTGAAGCCTTTTTCCTTGGCGGCCTGTTCGGCGTACTTCCACTCGTCCTGGAACCAGGGTTCTTCGGCCTGTTTGACCACGAAACCGATCTTGACCGGCTCATCGGCCGCGAAGGCCGGTGCGGAGGCCATGGCCAGTGCCACGGCAAGGGCGCGTAGGCCCAGGGCAATTTTCATCTTCATGCGTTCCCTCCTCGAATGACTCGTTGTTTTCAGTCGACCAGGCCGCGCCGGCGGGCCACGGCGATAGCGCCGTATCCCGCGAGGTCGCGCTGTTCGTCATCGCCCAGCACCGTCACGGTACCGGAGAAGAAATCGTCGCCCTCGACCAGCCGCGCGATCGCTTCGCGCAGGATCGGCTTGCCGCTGACAACGAAGCGTGTACCCGGACTCATCCGGATCGCGCTGGAATTCTTGAGCGTGAGCAGGTCGGAGCCGAGCACGGCGCCGAGCAGGAAGTTCGCCCGGGCGTTGGCGTCGTACACGGCGAACTGGTCGAGGATGCGCACGCTGAAGCAGGCGCGACCCAGGCCGATCTTGTTCGCCGAAGCGGCGCCGGCCAGGAGCATTTCGGCATCGATGCGCTTGGCGAAACCCTCTTTCAGCGAGCCGGCAAGAATGGTGTCGTGCGAGATCACGTGGAGCAGCTCGCCCGCCAGCGTGGTCACGCAGCCATCGATATGGCCGTTCTTGTCAATGCTGACGAACTTTGAATGGGATCCCGGGAGGACCACGACCGTCGGCTCCTTGAGGCCGAGGCGCTCGACGAGGGCGAAGGATTCGACCTCCTCGCCACGCATCATGTCCATCGCCTCGCAGTTGTGCAGGCCGATGTGTTCCACCGCGTTGCGTACGCCGGGTACGAACCAGATCGGCGCGTGCCAGACATTCTCGACCAGGTGCTCGCGCATGGCCTTGGCCATATCGTCGATGCCTGCCGGTGCCGGCACATGCGGAATTTCGCAAAGTCCGACGTTCGAGGTGATCATGCCGGAGGCCACGGCGAGCCCGATATCGGCCCGTTCGACCTGGGCCGACGCCAGCGCTTCGGCAATGGTTTCGCGGACGCCGTCCTCGAGTCGCTTCGTGCTACCGGTGATCGCGGTATCGCGTACACCGACCTGCCGCGCGGCCTGCGCGACCACCTCGCCGTCGGTCCAGACGGTGACGCGGGTATTGGTGGTGCCGGTGTCGATGGTGAGGATGTTCATCGCGGGTCCGTTCGAAAGCGCCATGGATGATTGGCGTCACCTGTCGAGACAGGCAAACTAGAATTTCTCCGGGGCTTCCCCAAGTTTTTTTGAATGAGTTCGCAATGAAGCGGTCGCTACCCCTCAACGCCGTGCGAGTCTTCGAACTTGCAGCGCAACATCTGAGCTTCACCAAAGCGGGTGAAGAGCTCTCGTTGACGGCGGCTGCGGTCAGTGCGCAAGTCAAATTGCTCGAGGCCTACCTGGGTACGCCACTTTTTGTGCGTAGCAACAATCGACTGTCGCTGACATCAGCTGGTGAGAACTATTTCCCCCGCGTCCGTGACGCTTTTCGTGCACTGCAGCATGCGACCGACCAGGTCATGGGCGAGCGTAGCGCCTCGTTGAGGGTCTCCGTTCCGCCCACCTTCGGTACGAAATGGTTGGTGCCGAGGCTTTTCCGTTTCTTTTCGAAGCACCCGGACATCGCTGTTGAAGTCGTGACCGATGCCGCTGACGAGGCGGGTTGGGACCTCGCCATCGACGATCGCCTCAGCGAAGGCAGTGAACAATCCATCCTCGCCACGAGCGCCTACACCCCTGTTTGCGCGCCAGTGCTGGCCGATCGCATCCACGGGCCGGCCGATCTGGCCGACCACCTGCTGCTGCATGAGCGGCCCGGTCGTCGCGCCGCGTCCGCGGTGAGTTGGGAGCAGTGGTTCGAACGCGCCGGCTTCGAGACCGCCGTGGTCTCGCGCGACATGGGCTTCGGCGATGGCACGATGATGTTGCAGGCGGCAATCGAGGGGCAGGGCGTGGCGTTGGCTCAGGACCTGCTCGTCGCCTATGACCTCGCCGCGGGCCGACTCGCCGAGCCGTTCCGGGTCGACGTGCCGCTGCGGCACACGTACTACCTGGCGATCTCGCGTGACGCGGTGTCGCGTGAAGAGACCATGGTGTTTCGTGAGTGGCTGTTCGCCGAAGTGTCGTCCAACAAATAACGCTTTTTACGGGCTGGGGGCGCTGTGGGCTCGGCTTCGCCATCGTGGTTGCGCGTGTGCCTTGAGGAAGGAGCCTCGCCAGCTGCCATTCTCGTCACTAAGTCCTCGTCCGGCCTTCGCCTCCCTGCGGAGTCGTTCCGGGAACGGCACCCGACGAGTCCCCTCAACGCATGAGGTTGCTGGGGGCAGGGCGAGAGCTACGAGCACGCACGGCACGTGCCTGTGGGAGCCGATTCATCGACGAAAGGCGATACGGCTATACCGCTCCGTTGGCTTTTCGCCGCTGAAGCGGCTCCCACATGTCCTTTTTCGCCGATGAATCGGCTTCTTGTATCTTGGGCATGCCTCCCGCAGGGAGGCGAAGGCCGGACGAGACTTAGTGACGAAAATCCCCACCGACGCCGCCCCTGCCTAGTCGCGCACGAATCAAGCGCGATGGCGAAGCCGGGCCCTCGGCCTCAGCAGTCCCGCGTGGCCTTCTTGCGGCGCCACCACAGCGCGGCGAGCGCAATCAACGCGCCGGCGATCGCCAGCCAGATGCCGGCCTGCCCACGGTGGATCCACATGGCCAGCCATTCGTGGTTGTGCGCACCGAAATAACCCAGGTACACCCACAGCGGCACACTGATCGCAGCGGCAAGGCCGTCGAGCAGCAGGAAGCGGAAGAAGCCCACTCGGTGGGTGGCGCCGGCGGTGATGAACACCGCGGTGCGCATGCCCGGCAGGAACCGGGCGACGAACATCATGCGGTTGCCGTAGCGCTCGAACTTTTCCTGCACCTTGGCGTAGCGCTCGGGGGTGAGCAGCCGGGCGACGAAGCGCCAGCGCAGGATGCGCGCGCCGAAGTGGCGACCGAGCAGGAACATGGTGGAATCGCCGACCAGCACGCCGGCCATGCCCACGCCGACCATGGTATGGACGTCGCCGTAACCCAGGCCGGTGATGATGCCGCCGGCGACCAGGGTGATGTCTTCCGGCAGGGGCGCGCCTGCTCCGCAGAGCATCAGGGCGAGGAAAACGGCCGCATAGCCGTTTTGCCCAAAGAGATCGACGAGGTGATTCAATAAATCCATCAGCGACGCGCAAGTCCGGCTCCGGCCGGTCCCCTCAGGGTACGAGGTCCGGATGATCCCACGGATCGCGTTAATCTCGCGGTGCGGCGCATCATTCTGCGGTTCTCGTCCTGGCGGCCGACGACAGAACGCGATACTCAGCCTTCTCGGTGTCGTCAATGCTCCCTTCGCGCATCCTAAGTGTCAGATATTCCTTTCTTTGATCGATCGCCTGTCGCTTCATTTGTTCCAGCGCATCGAGGAACTCGACCCGTTGCATAGCGGTATCGCCGACACTTTCCGCTTGCATGAGCTTTTGCAGCGGCGCGTACTCAGGACGGTCGAGAAAATACTCAACGAGCACCGCCGGATTGATGCCGGGACGTGAGCGGGCCACGTCGATCAGTTCCGAAAGCAAATGAACGCCAGGCTTTTCGAGGCGTAGGAAGGCATGGGGCTGCTCAACTTCGTCGGCCAGGGTGGGCTGGGCCAAAAGCAGCCTGATAGCCGCCCGGACCAGGCTGGGTTGTGTCCCTGCCGGGCGCGCCTGGCTTGCCCGACTCGGCGCCGGTTCCGGTTCGAGCACGGCCTTGGCGCCCGTGCGGCGTTCCAGCTCCTGGCCCATGAGGTCGCGGAAGGCGCCGTCGGGGAGTTTGGCAATGAGCGGGCGCGCGCGTTCGGCGAGGCGGGCGCGGCCGTCCAGGCGGCTGACATCGACGTCCCGCGCCAGCTCTTCGAAGAAGTACTCGGACATCGGCATGGATTCCTTCATGCGCTTTTCGAAGCCGTCCTTGCCCTCCTTGCGCACGAGGGTGTCCGGATCTTCCCCGTCGGGCAGGAACAGGAAGTGGGCCTGGCGGCCGTCGCGCATGCGCGGCAGCACCGATTCCAGCGCGCGCCAGGCCGCCGCCTTGCCGGCGCGATCGCCGTCGAAGCAGAAATAGACGTCGGGTGCCGTACGGAACAATACCTCGGCATGCTCGGGCGTGGTCGCCGTGCCCAGCGTGGCGACGGCGATCGGAAGCCCCGCTTGATGCAGGGCGATCACATCCATATAGCCCTCGACCACCATGATCCGGGTGACAGTCTGGTTGGCCTGCTTTACCTGCCACAGGGCGAACAGCTCCTTGCCCTTGTGAAACAGGGGAGTCTCGGGGGAATTGAGGTACTTCGGGCTCTGCTCCGACGACAGCACGCGCCCGCCGAAGGCGATCACGCGGCCACGGCGGTCCAGGATCGGGAACATCACCCGCTCACGGAACCGGTCGTATTTGTTACCGCGCTCGTTGCTGGCCACCATGCCGGCTTCGTTGAGTAGCTGGCGCCGGCGATCGTTCGTGCCCAGGGCCTTCATGACGCCGTCGAAACCCGCCGGTGCCCAGCCAATGCGAAAGCGCTTGACGATGTCCTCGTCCAGGCCGCGACGGTCCACGTAGGAGGTGGCTTCGGGGCTGTTCCCCAGCTCGCGCTGGTAGAAGCTGGCGGCCTCGTCGAGGAGGGTATAGAGGTCGCTGCGGTCTTCGCGCGGTTTGTCGTCGCGGTTGCCTTCATAGGGCACCTTGAGACCGGCGGACTGCGCGAGTTCCTCGATGGCGTCGGGGAACTCGAGGCGGTCGTAATCCATGAGGAACTTGATCGCGCTGCCGTGTGCGCCGCAGCCGAAGCAGTGGAAGAACTGCTTCTGCGGGCTCACATAGAACGAGGGCGAGCGCTCGTTGTGAAACGGGCAGCAGGCGGTCCACTCGCGCCCCGCCTTTTTCAGCGGGACGCGACGCTCGATCACGTCGACGATATCGACGCGGGTCAGCAGTTCGTCGATGAAATTGTCGGGAATTCGGCCACGCATCAGTCGCCTAGGATGCCATGCATCCGCGTCCGAATGGAGTCCGGATGTCCGTCAGAAGGCCAGGTGGAAGACGCCGATGACGGCCAGGATCGCGATCACGAACAGGATCAGGAAGATGGCGAAGCAGACTTTGGCGATCGTCGCGGCAATGCCCGACACGCGACTGAAGCCCAGCGCGCCGGTAACCAGCGCGATGAGGCCGAAGATAATGGCGTACTTGAGCATAAGGTTCCCCCGTCAGCGCCGGCGGAACGTCCGCCAGCCGCGCGGCGGAGAATGATGACAAGCGTGTGGCGTCGTTGTGAAATCTGTTTTTGTAGGAGCCGATTCATCGGCGATTGGGTGCTTGCGGCATCCTGGCCCGCTTCGCGGGATCGCCGATGAATCGGCTCCTACAGGGCGGTTGCTCGCTTACGCGAGCCGTGCCTTAATTTTGCCGGCCACCGAAGCCATATCCGCACGGCCGGCCGCTTTCTCCTTGATCAGGGCGACTACCTTGCCCATGTCGCGCGCCGTGGTGGCACCCGATTCGGCGATGGCGGCGTCGATGATGGCGTCCAGCTCGGCCTCGTCGAGCTTGGCCGGCAGGTAGGCGCCGATCACGCCCATCTCGTAGCGCTCGATGGTCGACAGGTCGGTACGGCCTGCTTTGTCGAACTGCTCGATGGAGTCGCGGCGCTGCTTCTGCATCTTTTCGAGCGCCGCCAGGACCTGGGCGTCGTCCAGCTCGATCCGCTCGTCGACTTCGCGCTGCTGGATCTGCGCCTGGATCAGGCGGATCACGGCCAGGCGGTCCTTTTCGCCACTCTTCATGGCGGCCTTCATGTCTTCGGTGATCTTTGCCTTGAGGCTCATGCACTTTCTCCGGGACGACGAAAAGCCGGCTTTACCTTTCGGCAAAGCCGGCTCGGGATTTCCGCTCTGAATACACCGGGCAGCGCGCAGGGCGCCTGCCGAGGTACCATACCCGGTCACGAAGGACCGGGATGGGCATCAGTACATGCGGGTCCGGCGCGTCGTGTCGCGGGACAGACGGCGCAGGTGACGCTTCACAGCAGCGGCGCGCTTGCGCTTACGCTCCTGGGTCGGCTTTTCATAAAATTCGCGCTTACGCGTTTCGGCCAGCACGCCAGCCTTCTCGCACGTACGCTTGAAGCGGCGGAGGGCAAGCTCGAAAGGCTCGTTCTCGCGGACTTTAACGCTCGGCATGGAAACTCCACTTGATTAAACTGACCCGGAGTACCCGGGCGAGCCGTGGATTATAACGTGATCGATTCGAAAAATTCAAAGCCTGTTTTAGGCGTGGAAACCTCCTGTGACGAAACAGGGGTGGCCCTGTTGCGCTGGGACCCTGAAAAACCGGGCCGTGGCCTGCTTTCGCACGCCCTTTTCAGCCAGATCGCCCTGCATGCCCAATACGGCGGCGTGGTGCCCGAACTGGCCAGCCGGGATCATGTCCGCAAGCTGGTTCCGTTGGTGCGCGAAGCTCTGAAGGAAGCCGGGCTGACCCCGGCGGATCTCGGCGGCGTGGCCTATACGGCGGGGCCCGGCCTGGTCGGGGCCCTGCTCGTGGGCGCCTCGGCGGCCCGCGCCATGGCCTGGGCGCTCGGTGTACCGGCCATCGGTGTCCACCATATGGAAGGTCACCTGCTGGCGCCGCTGCTAGAAGACGACCCGCCGGAAACCCCGTTCGTGGCCCTGCTGGTCTCCGGTGGCCACTCCATGCTGGTCGAGGTCAAGGCGATCGGTGAGTACACCATCCTCGGCGACACCCTCGACGATGCCGCGGGCGAGGCCTTCGACAAGACCGCCAAGATGATGGGCCTTCCCTATCCGGGCGGCCCCGCCCTGGCGAAGCTGGCCGAGCAGGGCACCCCGGGCAAGTTCCGGTTCTCGCGCCCCATGGTCGACCGCCCGGGGCTGGATTTCAGCTTCTCCGGCCTGAAGACCCAGGTGCTGCTGGCCTGGAACGCCAGCGACAAGACCGACCAGACCCGCGCCGACGTGGCGCGGGCCTTCGAGGAAGCCATCGTCGATACCCTGGCGATCAAGTGCCGGCGCGCGCTCGAGGCTACCGGGGCGAAGCGGCTGGTGATCGCCGGTGGCGTCGGTGCGAACAAGCGCCTTCGTGAGCAACTGGCCGAGGCTGGGATGAAGGACGGTTTCCGGGTCTATTTCCCGCGGCTGGCCTTCTGCACCGACAACGGGGCGATGATCGCGCTGGCCGGCGCGATCCGACTTGCTTCGGGCCAGCATCAGGACGCCACGATCGAAGTGCACCCTCGCTGGAGCCTGGAAAGCCTGCCCGCGGCCTGACGTGCGGGGCGCTACTTGCGCGGCCGTACTTGCGTAATGCAGGTCGGTCGCGGACTCTGTAAGGCCCTCTTTGTGCGCCACGACCCTCCATGGATATCGTCTTCATCGAAGACCTGCGTATCGACGCGGTCATCGGCATTTACGACTGGGAACGCCGGATCCGGCAGACCCTGTCGTTCGATCTGGAAATGGCCTTCGACAACCGCCGTCCGGCGGCCAGCGACGATATCGCCGATACACTCAACTACAAGTCCATCTCCAAGCGCCTGCAGTCGTATGTGGAAGCGTCGAGCTTCGGACTGGTGGAGACCCTGGCGGAGCGTTGCGCCGACATTGTGCGCGAGGAATTCGGCGTGGCCTGGGTGCGTTTGAAGCTGTCCAAGCCTGGTGCCGTGCGTGGCGCCAAAGCCGTGGGCGTCCGCATCGAACGCGGCACCCGACCGGAATGACCCGAACCGGCCGTGCGTACCTGAGCCTCGGCTCCAACATCGACGCGGAGCGTTGGCTCGCCGCCGCGGTGGCCGAGCTGCGTGATCGTTTCGGTGAACTCGATATCTCGCCGGTGTATCGCAGCGCCGCCGTCGGCTTCGACGGCCCCGATTTCCTCAACCTCGCGGTGGCGATCGACAGCGATCTCGCGCCCGAGGCGTTGAACGACTGGCTGCACGCGCTCGAGGACCGGCACGGTCGCATCCGTGGCGGTGCGCGCTATGGCTCCCGCACGCTCGACGTGGACATCGTCCTTTACGACGATCTGGTCCTGACCGGGAAGGGGCATCTCAAGCTGCCGCGCGGTGAACTGCGCCATGCTTTCGTCCTCAAGCCGATGGCGGACATCGCTCCCTCCGTCCGTCATCCTGTCGACGGCCGGACCATGGCCGAGTTGTGGGCGGTCTTCCCGAAGGAACGCGAGCCGTTGACCGTGGATGACGCGTGCACCACGGCGGTCGAGGCTTTCCGTTAGGCGAACGGCTCTGGCGAACTCCTGCCCCAAGGTGCTACAACGCGTTCCACCAAGGGGCCAAAGGGAATATGGGAATGGGTAAGTTCGCACGTAGTTGGGCGCTCATGAAGGCGAGCGCCAACATCCTCCGCCAGGACAAGGAGCTGATGCTCTTTCCGCTTTTCGCGGGACTGGCTTCGCTTGCCGTGATCGCCACCTTCGCGTGGCCGGTGTTCACCCTCATCGCGCATCACCGCGCCGGCTTCGAAGGCGAGCGTGGGCATGCCTCACCGATGTTCATGCTGGTGAGCTTCCTGTTCTACTTCGTCCAGTACACCGTGGTGATCTTCTTCAACACCGCGTTGGCTTCGGCGGCGATGATTCGCCTGGCTGGCGGCAATCCGACCGTGGGCGACGGCATTCGCCTTGCCATGGGCAAGCTGCCGAACATCATCGGCTACGCGCTCATTGCCGCCACGGTGGGCATGATCCTGCGCGCTCTGCAGGAACGCTTCGGCATCATCGGTCGCATCGTCGTCGGCATGCTCGGCTTCGGCTGGACCGTGGCCACCTTCCTGGTCGTGCCGGTGCTCGCCGCGCAGGACGTCGGTCCCATCGAAGCGATCAAGCGCAGCACATCGCTGTTGCGGGACACGTGGGGTGAAAACCTCATCGGCAATGCCGGCATCGGCGTCGCGGGCGGCCTGCTGACCTTCGGCCTGATCCTGATCAGCGCCATGCTCTTCATCGGCGCCGTCGCGACGCACTCCGTCGTACTGATGTTCGTCGTCGGCGCCGCCGCCGTGATCGGCCTCGTCGCCCTCAGCCTGTTCCAGACGGCGATGCACGGCGTCTACTCGGCCGCGCTGTATCGCTTCGCCGAAGACGGTGACCCGGGACAGGGCTTCGATCGCGCGCTGATCGAGTCGGCGTTCCGCCAGAAGTAAATTCCCAGCGCAGGTAACAAAGAAGGCCCCGAGGAAATCGGGGCCTTCTTTGTTGTAGATGCTCTCTTGGCGGTCAAGCGTTCTTGAGATGTTCGGGGCTAAAGAGCTTCGAGGTATCGAAGCTCTCGTCGTTGCGGATGCAGGCCCA
>NZ_QAOX01000010.1 GCF_003050935.1 Luteibacter sp. OK325
CCCGCTGAGCCTGCGTAATGTCTTTGCGTCCCATGGTTCACCTCGTTCTGGCTGTGAAGCCCTCTCGGGATGTCCAGAAAGATTAGACCACCTCACCCACCCTCGCTGCTCAGACAGTCCTCCGCGTTCGGTCCGGAAGGCCGCTGCGCGGCCCATGTATCTATTTGGCCTGCGGCCGCTCACTTGTGCGGAACTCGCCTCGAGGGTGGGCACCGAAGGCTCTCCCGGGCCCTGAGGCTCGCGCGGGTCGAGCCAAAGCGCGCAGCAGCATCGTCGGCAGCACGCCGCACAGGCGCGAGGAAGGTGTTCGGCAACCGGGTACCCGCAGCTTCCGCATCCGCCCGGGGTTCCGGCAGCGGCCGGGACCGGCGACGAACCACGCAACGGCTCTCCTTCCACTCAGCCGTATCGTCGTGAGAGACCTTGGTGTCCACCCTCGAGGCGAGTTCCGCACAAGTGGAGCGGCCGTAGGCCAGATAGATACGCGGGCCGCGCAGCGGCCTTTCCCCTACGAAACGCGGAGGACTGTCTGAGCTGCGAGGGTGGGCACCAAGGTCTCCCCCGCGAAGCGCCCAAGTGTAGAGAGCGAGGGCGCAGCCGAGCCCGCGAAGCCGAAGGCGAGCCATGGGCGAGGTGCAAGGTGCGAAAGAATGCCGGCCTGAAAGCCGAGCGCCCGGCCCCGGTAATCCACGATGAGCCAAAAAAAAGCCGGCGCCCTTGGGGTGCCGGCTTCGATCTGGGGCGGTCCTTTGCCCCGAGCGCTATCGCCGCTGAAGCGGCTCCCACATCGCCGATGAATCGGCTCCTACAGGGGTTAGAACGTGTACTTGACGGTCAGCTGGACCGACCAGCGCTGGGCGAGGTCGTCGTTGTTGTTGACGTAGGTCGGGATGGCCAGCGGCTGGTAGTTATTACCCGAGGAGTAATTCTTGCCCGTGATGTCGTAGATGTACTTGTTCGTCGCGGTGTCGATACCGGCGTAGTCGGCCAGACCGCGGCCGCCCGGGAAGTTCACGCGCTTCTCGATACCCCAATGCTTGTTCAGCATGTTGGTGAAGTTGTAGATATCGAACTTGATCAGGCCCTTGTTGCCCTTGAAGATGCCCGGGATTTCCTGGCTGAAGCTCAGGTCGATCTGGTTGATCCAGCCCGCACGGTCGCCGTTACGCGCGGCCGTCTTGCCCTGCTCGTGCTTGAGGTAATCGTTGTTCTGGATGTAGTCATAGAACGACTGCTGCAGCGCCGCGCTGGTACCGGCCTTGAACTCCACCTGACCTTCCTTCGGAACGAAGGCCACGTCGTTGGTGAGGCCGTCGCCGTTGGCGTCGTTGCCGAAGGCCCATGTGTACGGGGCAGCCGAATGGCCGTCGTAGAACATGCTGGCGGTGGTGGCGTAGTCGCCGAAGAACGCGTGCTGCCAGGTCAGGGCGGCGATCACGCGACGCGGGGTCGAGTAGTTCGACGTGCTGGCCTTGTCTTCGTTCGAGTTGAGAACGAAGTTGTTGTTGTAGTTCGAGCTGGCGACGCTGGACGTGCCCGGGTTGACTTCCGTCGAACGGGTCCAGGTGAAGCCGACCATGCCGGACCAGTCGTTGGAGAAGTTCTTCTTCATCGACAGTGCCAGGCTGTCTGCCTCGCCCTTGCTCGTGTTGCCCAGCTCGATCGTGCTGCCGGAGAACTTCGAGTTGGCATTGGCGCGCGAACGCTGGCCGGTCGAATTGGTCGCACCGTTGGTCAGGAAGTAGTTATCGCGACCGTCCGGTGCCGAGCGCACCGGCGCACCCAGGTTGATGTTCTTGAAGTAGATGGCATCGCGCTGGTCGATATGCTCATAGTCGACCGTCGCGATCAGGCCCCACCACGGCAGCTCCTTGTCGAAGCCGAGGCTCAGCTTCCAGGCGGTCGGGATGTTCCAGTCCTTGGTGACGGTGTTAACCGTCATCTGGCCACCGGCACGGCCGTCGTTCTGAGCGTTGGCGTTGGGGCTGAATGCCGGCAGGTTGGCGCCCGTGCAAGGTGCTACGCCACCGCTGTTCGGTCCGCAGACGAACTGCGTCTGGGTCACGCCGGAGTTCGAGAAGATGTTGCCCAGCCACACCGCCGGCTGGTTGGTCACGAACAGGCCGGCGCCACCACGCAGCTGCGTCATGTGCTCAGTGTTGAACTGGTAGTTGAACGACATGCGCGGCTGGAAGATGCGATGGCCGTCGATGTTGTACTGGTTGGTCTGGCCGTACGCGTTGGCGTAGGTCGCGTTGTACAGCGGCTTGTCGTTCATCAGCGGGATGTCAACGCGGAAGCCGTACTGGACCGACAGGTTCTGCGTTGCCTGCCAGGTATCCTGCAGGAACACGCCCCACTGCTGCAGGCTGTACTTGGCGGCGACATCGGACAGGCCCAGGCCGTTGGCCGGGCGGTTGTACGAGTACTTCCAGTAGTTGCCGTTGGCGAAGTTGGCCAGACCGTTGTTGGCACCCTGGCCGGCCGGCAGTTCTTCGAAGGTATAGCTACCGAAGGCACCCTGCAGGAACAGGTTGTAGTAGTCGTCCTTCTCGTAGTCGAAGCCGCCCTTCACGGTGTGGTCGCCGAGGTACAGCGAGCCGGCCCATGCGGCATTCCAGGACTTCACGCTCAGCACGTTCGCCTGGCTGGAGAACTCCGAACCGAACTCAACCGCGCCGCCGTTGGCGAACGTGGTCGGGTACACCGTCACGTCCGGCATGTCCGGGCCGTTCGGCACGCGGTTCTGGTCGAACTTGGCGTACGAAACCGTCGTGTCGCTGGAGAAGATGTCCGACCAGTCGTCGTAGAAGTGCAGCGCGTAGGACTTGTTGTCCGCCGTGGTGTTGTACCAGCCGCTGGAGAGCACGAGCTTGGTGTCGGAGCCCGTGATGATGGGCTTCTGTTCCTTGGTCTCGTTATAGGTGAAGCTGGCGCGGTGGTTGTCGGTGATGTTCCAGTCCAGCTTGCCGAGATAGCGCTTGTCCTGGAGATTCTGGTTACCGCCGCCGACCGTACCGATATCGCCGAGGCCGAGGTTCTGGGCGATGCTGCGGATCGAATTCAGCTGTGCCGTCGTCAGGTTCTTGACCGGAATCGCGGCGCCCGAATCCGACGGACCGTACGGGCTGCCCGAACCAATCTGCTTGCTCTTCTCATACAGGCCGAAGAAGAACAGCTTGTCCTTGATGATCGGGCCACCGACGGTGCCGCCTGCGGTGAACTGGCGATCGAAACCGGCGTACGGCTTGTTGAGCTCGTTGTCGCCGATCATGTTCTGGTTCTGGAATACGTAGTAGACCGAACCGTGGAAGTCGTTCGTACCGCTCTTGGTGACGGCGTTGATGTTGGCGCCGACGCCGCGACGCGTTGCCACGTCATAGTTCGCGGTGGAGATGTTGTATTCCTGGATCGCGTCCTGCGAGATCGGCGTGCCGAGCGTCGGCAGGCCGTTCGCGTTCAGGCCGAACGGATCGTTGGCTGACACGGAGTCGACCGTGATGTTGTTGTAGCGGCTGTTCTGGCCGACAGCCGAAATTTCGCCGCGTGCGCGATCCGAAACCACGATGCGCGGGTCGAGACGGACGACGTTCTGGATGGAACGGCCCGGGGTCGGGATCGACTCCAGTTCCTTGTTCGAGATGTTGGTCGACAGACCCTTGTTGTCCGCCGAGAACGTCTGCGACAGCGAGTTCGCCGAAACGGTCACGCCTTCGAGTGCCTGGGCGCTCGCACCGGCAGCCTGCTCGGCAGTGAGGTTCACCGCGTTGGTCTGCGCCAGCTGCAGGAACACGTTGGTCTGCTCGGCAACCGTCTGGCCGCCCTTGGTGGCGGTGACGTCGAATGGACCGCCGACGCGCAGGCCCTGGGCGGAGTAACGGCCCTCGGCATCGGTCTGGACGATCTTGGTGGTGCCGGACGGCTCGTGGACGAGCTTGACGTCGGCGTTGGCCACCGGCTTGCCGGCGGCGTCCAGGACGCGGCCGCTGATGGCGGAAGAGGTGTCCTGCGCAAAGGCAGGTGCCGCGAGCAGCGAGGCGATCGCGAGCGGCAGAAGTTTGGCGCGGATACGGCTATTCATCTAATGGTCTGCCCTGTGACTTGCAACGAAAATTCGGCCGAACGAAAGGCCACCTGGCCGTTGGGCCGGGCTGACTCAGTCGTTGAGCGTTCCCCAATTTTTTATGGTGCCGCCTGTGTGACCCGGATCACGTAATGGCTCCGGGCGGCGACACTTGTTAAGCGAACTTTAACGGGATTCTATGACAGATTCGTAACATTTTCACGTGACATTGATAAATACCACTTTTTCCTAGAGGCGCGCCCTTCCCGCGCACCTCTATGAAATTCAAGCAGTTTTACCCAGGTAACGCGCTCGCTTCGCAGGTTTCAGGGAAGCCAGATCCAACATGACGAGGCCGTCCACGCATCCGGAGAACTCCGGATCCTCGCCAAAGGCAAGAAACTGGACGCCTGTCGGCTCGACCAGATCGACGTACTGGCGGTAGAGCACTGGCAGGCTGACACCGAGGGCGTCGAGGCGGTGCTTGAGCTTGCCCAGGCCGGCGGCCGGATCGAGCCCTTCCAGCTCGGCACGGATCGCGACGCTGGTGGCATCGGGGACGACAAAGGGCAGGCGAGCGGCGGCAAGTCCTTCAACACCAAAGAAATGCTGGTGCGCCACCGTGATCCACTCGCGCGCTTCGCGCGGCATGCTGACCGACATGCTCACCGGTCCGAACACGTAGTGAAGTTCCGGGTTGCGCTGCAGGTAGAGGCCGATGCCCTGCCACAGGTGGTCGAGCGCGCGCGAACGCCAGTACGCCGGTGCGACGAAACTGCGACCGGCCTCAAGTCCCTGCGCCAGGCGCGATTCCAGCGCCGGGGAGTAATCGAAAAGACTTGAGGTATAGAGCGCCGATATACCGCGCTCCGCGATCAGACGGCCGCCGTGCCCGAAGCGGTAGGAGCCGACGATGCGCAAAGCCTTCGGATCCCAAAGCACCAGGTGCTCGTAGTACGGATCGTAGGCGTCGAGATCGCGACGCTTGCCGGTGCCCTCGCCGACGCGACGGAAGGTGAGTTCGCGCAGGCGGCCAATCTCGCGCAGCGCGGCGCTATCTTGCGAACCCTGCATCAGCAGGATGCGCTTGCCATCGGGCAGGTCGGCAAGAAATTCAGCCTTGTCGAGTTCGGCCACCACTCGCTCGATCGGTTCCGGATGCGCCAGCGGGGTCTGTCCACCGAAGACGAGGTCGCGTCCGCGACCCACGCGGTAAACGTGGCGACGCATGAGCTTGGCGGCCTGCTCGGGCGAGCCGCCGCTGAGCTGCTTGATCTCGATGGCGTCGACCAGCTTGCCGATTCGGAAACCCACGCGCTGTTTCCCCGAGGTCGCTTCGCGCGGAAGCATCGCGGTGCTGAGCGGTTTGGCCAGCATGGAAAGACCATAAAACATGGCTGAATTGCGCGCGGCGATGTGTACGGGCAATACAGGCACGCCGGTGCGCATGGCGATGCGCGCGAAACCGTCGGACCACTTGCCGTCACGCACGCCACCAGCGCCCATGCGGGACACTTCACCCGCCGGGAAGATCACCAGCACTTCGCCGGCCTCGATGCTACGGAAGATGCCGCGCATCTTCGATGCGCCACCCTTGCCGAACACGTCCACGGGCAACAGCAACGGACCGAGCTGCGGCACGGCCGCAAGCACGTCGTTACCGAGGATGCGCACGTCGCGACGCACGCTGCCGATCATCTGCAGCAGGGCGATCGCGTCGACCATGCCCAGCGGATGATTGGCGACGACGAGCAGCGGCCCCTCGACGGGAATGTTCTCGCGCTCGCGCTCGGTGATACGGCAGCTGACGCCGAGGTAGTCCAGCGTGCGTTCGCAGAAATCGAAGCCCAGCGCCGCGCCTGCGTGGTCGAGCGTCTTGTTGAAGCGAGTTTCGTGGGCGAGCTTTTCCAGCATGCCGACGAGGGGCTTGCGAAGAAGGGGGTGCTGGTCCAGCCAGGGGATGCGCTCGGCCAGGGTCTGATCGATGCTCAGCATGACTTGGGCTCCCTGTGACGTCGGACGGAGAAAACCGTGCGGGGCCGGGGCGGAGTCGTGTTTTTCATACCTTCGAACGTCCTCAGTGCCCCTTGTGGGGGCTTCGACCCATGCCCGGAGGTAGACGGCGCCTACCCCCGGACATGCTCGCGGGGAATTATGACAGCAACCCTACTGCCTCGTATGTTCATACGGCAATGTGCAGGTAGGCCGACAGACCCGTCAGGAACATCTGCACCGACAACGCGATCAGGAGCATGCCCATCAGGCGCTCCAGCGCGGTGAGAACGCTCTCGCCCAGCCATTTGAACAGGAAGGTGGAGCTGAGCAGGATGACTGCCGTCGCCAGCCAGGCCAGGAACAGGGCGATACCCCACTCCGCCGTACGGCCCGGCTGGGAATTGGTCAGCAGCAGCAGGGCGGCCATCGCCGAGGGACCGGCCACGCCGGGAATCGCCATGGGCACGATGAACGGTTCGCCCTCGCCCTGCTTGCCGAACACGCCGCCCTCGACAGGCGGAAATACCATGCGGATGCCGATCAGGAACAGCACGATGCCACCGCCGATGCTGACCGATTCCTGGCGAAGCTGCAGCACCTTGAGGATGTACTGGCCACCGAGCAGAAAGCCGATGAGTACGCCGAGGGCGATCAACAGCTCGCGCACCATCACCTTGCGGCGGCGCTGCGGCGGCACGTCCTTGAGCAGGGCCAGGAACAACGGGATATTGCCCAGCGGGTCCATGATCAGGAACAGCAGGATGCCCGCGGACAACGTCGTCATCTGCGCTTCCATTTGAAACTCCTTTGCGGCTGCCCCTTTGCGACGGGCAGCGCGGTACGTCAGTGGGTGTTGCGAATATCGAGCACGGCGCCGCGCGCATCCGCGCCGGCACCCGAGAGCAGGTAAACGATGGCTTCAGCGGAGGCCGTCGGCAGCGGTCGTTCGAGGGTGTTTTCACCGTAATAGGCGGCGCGGCGCAGGGCCGTGCGCATCGGCGCGGGAAGCAGCGCATGCACGCGCATGCTGCCCTTGCCGTTTTCCGCGTGCAGCACAGCGGCCATGCGCTCGACGGCCGCCTTGGACACGCCGTAACCACCCCAGTGTGCACGGGAGACCAGGTCGGCGTCGTCGAATACGAAGACGACGGCGCTGTCTCCAGCCTTCGTCAGCAGGGGCATGCAGGCCTGGGTGAGCGCGAACGGCGCCGAAACATTTACTTGCATCGCGCGCAGCCAGTCGTCCGGCTTGTGCATGGCGATGGGCGTGAGTTCGTTGAAATGCGCGGCGGCGTGGACCACGCCGTCGAGCCGGCCGAACTCTTTCTCCAGGCCCTCGGCAAGCGCGGCGTAGTCGTTCGGCGTGGCGCTTTCCAGGTCCAGCGGATGGATGACCGGTTCGGCGCCGCCGATGGCGACCAGCTCGTCGTAGAGCTTCTCCAGTGCACGCACCTTGCGACCGGTGATGACGACGGTCGCACCGGCGCGCACGACGGCTTTCGCGGTTTCACCGCCGAGACCGCCGGTAGCCCCGGTGACCACGACGACGCGGCCGACCAGCGAGCCGGCGGCCGGCGCCCAACCTTCAGGCAGGCCTACGGACGCCCATGCACTCACGATTCGGCCCCGGCGACTTCCGCCGCCATCCGCTTGAGTTCACCGGCGGCATGCAGATCCTCGACGATGTCGCAACCGCCGATGAATTCACCTAGCAGGAACAACTGAGGGAACGTCGGCCAGTTCGAGTAATGCGGCAGGCCAGCGCGCACGCGCGGATCCGCCAGGACATTGACCGAGAAGAACGTCGCACCGGCGGCTTCGAGCGCTTTTACCGCGCGATCGGAGAAGCCGCAGGTAGGGAATTCCGGCGTGCCTTTCATGAAAAGCACGATGGGGTGCGCCGCTACGATGGCCTTGATCTCGTCTACGACGTCCATAGGTCGGGTTTCATCATTAGAATGCTGATAGTTGCGTAGTGTAGCAGTGCCGCGCCAAGCGCCCTGCTTCGTTTTCTTTCCCCCAGCCACCGCTAAGGAGTCCTGCACATGGCGATCGAACTTCCCCCGCTGCCCTACGAGAAGAACGCCCTGGAGCCGCACATCTCCGCTGAAACCCTCGAGTTTCATTACGGCAAGCACCACCAGACCTACGTCACGAACCTCAATAACCTGATCAAAGGCACGGAGTTCGAGGGCAAGGACCTGGTCGATATCGTGAAGTCCTCCTCGGGCGGCATCTTCAACAACGCCGCGCAGGTCTGGAACCACACCTTCTACTGGCACTCGATGCGCGCCCCGGGCGGTGCCGAGCCGCCGGCCAAGCTTGCCGACGCCCTGACCAAGGCCTTTGGCGGCGTGGACAAGTTCAAGGAAGAGTTCACCAAGAGCGCCGTCGGCAACTTCGGCTCGGGCTGGACCTGGCTGGTGCAGCGCCCGGATGGCTCCCTGGCCATCGTCAACACCTCCAACGCCGCCACGCCGATCACCGGCAGCGACAAGCCGCTGTTCACCGCGGACGTGTGGGAGCATGCCTACTACATCGACTACCGCAACGCCCGTCCGAAGTACCTGGAAGCGTTCTGGAGCCTGGTCAACTGGGACTTCGCGGCGAAGAACCTCGCCTGAGTCTCCAGATGTAGGTAAGCAAAAAGGCCGGGGCGCAAGACCCGGCCTTTTTCGTTGTGGGTAGGCTTTCTGTGGGAGCCGCTTCAGCGGCGATGGGTGCTTGCCGTGACCTGGCCCGCTACCGCGGGATCGCCGCTGAAGCGGCTCCCACACGCCGCTGAAGCGGCTCCCACACTTACCCGAGAAGGTCGACGGCCGGGGCGACCTGCTCGTTGCGGCCAAGGGCGGCACCCACGTCGGCCAGCTTGGTCCGCAGGCTGCCTGCGTCCGGAGCGCAGAGGGTGGCGTGGCCCACCTTGCGGCCGGGTCGCGCTTCCTTGCCGTAGTCGTGCCAGTGGCCGTCGGCCGTCGAAAGGACTGGCGTCGGGTCGGGCATCTCGCCGATCCAATTGAGCATGGCGCTGGCCCCGCGTACACCGGTGTCGCCCAGCGGTAGCCCGAGCACGGCGCGTATGTGGTTCTCGAACTGACTGGTGTGGGCGCCTTCGATGGTCCAGTGCCCGGAGTTATGCACGCGGGGAGCCATCTCGTTGCCGAGCAGTTCGCCGCCGCAGACGAACAGCTCCAGGGCGAAAACGCCCACGTAGTCGAGGGTCTCGGCGATGGTGCGGGCGTGGCCGATGGCCGCCTGTTCCAGCGCGTCCGAAGTACCGGGGGCCGGTGCCAGGCTAAGCGAGAGCACGCCATCGACGTGCCAGTTGCGGGTCAGCGGCCAGGTGCGAAACGCCCCGTCGCGACCGCGAACGGCGACGACGGACAGCTCGCGCTCGAACGGTACGAACGCTTCGAGGATCAGCCCGACCGACGCGGCCGCCTCACCCAGCGCCGCCCACGCGGCGTCGATGTCGTCGGCGGTCTTCAGGCGAAACTGGCCCTTGCCGTCGTAACCCAGGCGGCGGGTCTTGAGGATGGCCGGCGCGCCGATCCGGGCTACGGCCCGGACCAGGTCGTCGCGGCTGTCCACGGGTTCGAAATCCGGCGTGTTCAGGCCAGAGGCGCGGAACAGGGTCTTCTCGGCCAGGCGATCCTGGGCGACGGACAAGGCGCCCGGATTCGGGAACACGTTGACGAGCCCGGCCAGGCGCTCGGCCGTGCTGGCGGGCACGTTCTCGAAATCGAAAGTGACCACGTCCACACGCGCCGCAAAGGCTTCCAGCGCCTCGTCGTCGTTCCAGTCGGCGACGACCAGCTCGCTGACCTGACCGGCACAGGCGTCGGCCGAGCCGTCGACTACCAGGGTGCGTACGCCCAGCGGCGCGGCGGCCAGTGCGAGCATGCGGGCGAGCTGGCCGCCACCGAGGATTCCGACCGTGGGCAGCTTTCGGGTCACGTACGCGGGTCCGGATTGTCGAGGACGGAACGGGTCTGTTCGGCGCGGAAGGCATCCAGCGCCGCGGCAACGGAGGCGTCATGCAGGGCCAGTACCGAGGCGGCAAGCAGGGCCGCATTGGTCGCGCCGGCGCGACCAATGGCAAGGGTTCCCACGGGAATGCCGGCCGGCATCTGCGCGATCGAGAGCAGGGAATCCATGCCGTTGAGGGCCTTGGACTGCACCGGGACGCCGAAAACAGGCAGCGCCGTCTTCGCGGCGAGCATGCCAGGCAGGTGGGCGGCGCCACCGGCACCCGCGATGATCACCTGGATGCCACGGCCACGGGCGGTATCGGCGTAGTCGAACAGGAGGTCGGGTGTACGGTGGGCCGAGACCACGCGGACCTCGTGGACGATGCCCATGCGGGTGAGCGTGGCGGAGGCGTGCTCCATCGTTTCCCAGTCCGAACGCGAGCCCATCACCACGCCAACGCGCGGTGCGTTCGCCTCGTTCACCTCGTTGGAAGTCATGGCCGGAGCACCCAAAAGTCGCTATTGTAAGTGCATTCCCGATCTACATACAGGTTGGCCCTTCGCGGCCGCTCCCATGGACAAGCGTCTTATCGACATCCTCTGCTGCCCCGTCAGCAAGCGACCGCTGCGCCCGCTCACCGCGACCGAGCGCGACAACCTCAATGGCGCCATCCGCGCCGGTAGCCTCGACACGGTCGCCGGCGAGAAGGTTACCGAGGCGATCACCGAAGGGCTCATCACCACGGACGGCAAGCTGGTTTATCGGGTGGAGGACGGCATTCCCGTCATGCTGCCCGAGGCGGGCATCGGCACGACCCAGCTGCAGGGCTTTACGACGGAATCCGGCCTCGCGCAAAATCCGTGATGCCAGTCACACTTTAAAGCATCCGTTCCCGCACAATGGCCCCTCGGGCGGGGGCCAGTAAGAATCCAGAGAAGCGTGATGACCAACGCGAGCGAGCCGTCCAATGTCGTCGACCTGAGCCAGCGCCTCGACCCGCGCAGCGAGCGCGTGGGCGAGCTCCTGGTCACGGTGCGGGGGCTCGCCACCAAGCGCCTCCACGCGCTTGCGACCAATATGTTCGAGAACATCGACGACGCCTTGTTCGACCTCGCCGAGAAGGCGGAGAACAACGCGGCACAGACCCAGTTCTTCGACGGCATGCGCGAAGTCCGAAAGAAGCGCGCCATCGTCGAGCGAACCTTCCTCGGCCAGGTCGCCCGCGACCTGGCCGATTTTTCAGCCGGCCGCACGCGCGCACCGAACGCCGACGGCGCCGCCCGCCCGCTCGCCAACATCGAGCTGAGCCTGGTCGGCGAGAACGAGCTGGAAGAGTCGCTTGCCATCACCAGCATGATCGGCAAGAACGAACAGCGCCTTGCGCGCGCCCTCTTCGCCGTCAACCAGCGCCTGTCCGTGATCTGCGGCGGCACCAAGATGGACGACGCCTCCAATCCGGTCGGCCCCGCCGCCCTTGCCTCGGCGTTCCGGCAGGCCATGCGCGAACTGATGGTCGAAGTCCGCGTCAAGCTGATCATCTACAAGTTGTTCGACCGTTACGTGCTCGCCGGCATCGACGAGCTCTACGACGACATCAACAACGAACTGGCCGCCGCTGGCGTGCTTCCGCAGTTGCGGCATGAAATCTCGACCCGCCGCAGCGATGCGCCGGCGCCCATCGGCCCGGCCACCACGGCCGTCGCGCCGCAGCAGGCCGTCGCCAGCGCACCGGTGACGGATGCCGCGGCCGCCGAGTTCATGCAGTCGCTGCACGCCCTGTTTTCCGCACGGCGCGACAGCGCGTCCATGGTCATGGGCGCGGCCACGGCCGCCCCGATCCAGACGGGTCCGCTGCCCAGCGCCGGCGAGTTGCTTGGCGCGCTGACCCTGCTGCAGAGCCAGATCGCCAGCCTTCCATCGCATGCGACACCCCTGGCCACGCAGGCCGACGTCACGCGTGATGTCGCTCACCTCAAGGAGCAGCTGCTCGCGCAGATCGGCCAGCTCCGCGGTCAGCACACCTCGCATGTGTCCGGCGTGGACGAAGACACGATCGACCTGGTGGGCATGCTTTTCGAGTTCATTCTCGAAGATCACAACCTTCCGGCCGAAATGCAGGTATTGCTCGCCCGGTTGCAGATTCCTTACCTCAAGGTGGCCCTGCTCGACCGTCGGATGTTCGCGCACAAGTCGCACCCGGCGCGTCAGCTGCTGGACGCCCTCGCCGATGCCGCCAAGGGCTGGTCGACGGAAGGCGATCGCGACGGGCGCCTGTTCGACAAGGTCAAGTCGATCGTCGAGCGCCTGCTGCATGACTTCGACGACGACGTCGTCATCTTCACGCGCCTTGCCAGCGAGCTGCAGGAATTCCTCGACATCAGCCGCAAGCGCGCCGAGCTGGCCGAACAGCGCGTCGCCGAGTCCACCCGGGGCCGCGAGAAGCTGGAGCAGGCGCGTCGCCGCGCGGCATCGGAAATCGTCAGCCGCGTCGGCGGCGCGGCACTCCCGCCGCTCATCTACGGCGTGCTCACGCGTGCCTGGGCGAACTACATCGTGCTCACCCTGCTTCGCCAGGGTGACGAGGCGCCCGAGTTCCGCGAGTCGCTGCGCTTCATCGACGACTTCATCGCCAGCGCGCGCCCGGTGTACGACCTCAACGGTCGTCGCGACGTGCGCTCGCTGCTGCCCGGCATCGAGCGCTCGCTGCGCCGTGGCCTGGCCTCGGTGGCCTTCCAGGAAAGCGACACCGAACAACTGCTCGGCCAGTTGCATGCCTTCTACCGCCAGCAACTCGGCGAATCGACCCCGGAAACGGAGTCCGGCACCCTCGTCTCCAGCGTCATGCCGCTGCCCGAAGCAATCCAGGCGATCGAAGAGCCGACGCTCGGGCCGGAACTCGATGACGAAAACGAGGGCCTGCTGGACGAAGCCTTCGACGAGCGCAACCTCGCCCAGGCGCGCGAGCTCAAGGTCGGCCAGTGGCTCGAGTTCACGGCCGAAGACGGCGCGACAGATCGCGCGAAGCTGTCGTGGGTCAGCCCCATCAGTGGCCGCTTCCTGTTCGTCAATCGTCGCGGCCTCAAGGTGGCCGACCACAGCCTCGCCGGCCTCGCCCAGGCTTTTGCCAACGGCACGGCGCGTCTGCTCGACTCGTCGCTGCTGTTCGACCGCGCCATGGATGCCATCGTCGAGCGTTTGCGCCAGCCAGACCCGAACGCTGCGGCCTGAGGCCGCGACCGTTCCCCGTCGCCGGGGAACGGACCCATGCTCGGTCTTTTGCGAAAAAGATCACATGTAGGCGATCGCCTACAGAATTGCTCCTGAGCCGTTGCTAGCATCCCTTGCGCCGCAGTCCGTGCGGTCTTTAGGGAAGACGAGCATGTCCAGATTGATACGGCGACTCATGACGTCGGTCGCTTCGTGCGCCATCGGTGCGTCAACGCTTCTCTTCGCGCCGCAACCGGCACACGCCCAGGTGGCGAATTTCCAGCCGGTCTCGGTTCCGGGATGCAATGCGACCAGCCTTGCTCAGGTGCCTGGCACAACCGACCTGTTCCTCGGGCGCCAGCTCATTAATACATCAAGCGACGGTTGCTCGGGCTCGCGGTGGAGCGTCGTACTCCTTCGCTTCGACTGGGCTAGCCAGACCTTCAGTTTCGTGAAGTATCTCGTCGCCCCCGCGGGCAACGGCATCCCGCTAGGCGTCCAATCCGACTCAACGATCACAACGGCGTACGACGCGACCGCCGCCGACGTCAACGGCGAACTATGGATGGTCTTCGAATGTGGGGGCTCCGGTTCCGCTCTCGGGCCATATGCCTCATCGTGCGCGGCGCCTATCTCACGCGGTGACTACAGCGTAGACCTCAGCCGCATGAACGTCATCGTTTCGGGCGTCGCCGCAAGCGAACCAACGACAGGAAAATCCGCGAGCGTTCCGAAGATCTTCACCTATCAAGGCGTTCCTTACGTCTACTGGAGTGCGATGGAATTCCGCGAAACAGCGGGCGGCCAGGTCGTCACTCGTCTGGCAACGCGCGGCGTGCAACTGGTACGCGACGACGCGGGCATGATGTGGGCCGCAGGCACCCAGCGGGCGTGGCCGGCCGACCAGGGCGATGAAGTGCTGGGCTCGTCCGCTGATGGAAAAGTTGGCGACCTGGAGGACGGTTTCGATGTACAGGTCATTGATGGCCGTCTGCTGATGACGTCGGGCGCCGGCACGACGGGCTGCACGACGCCGCTGTCACCCATGTTCGGTTGTTACCACCTACAGATCCGCACGTCGGCCACCCCGCTCGGCAACCACGTGTACAACGCGTGGGTGGTCAACAACGTGGCCCTGCCCTTCAATCCACATGAATACGGCAGGTTCGCCAGAGACCCATCCGGCAACTGGCACATCTTTGGCCAGTTCCTTCCGCCCATCAACACCGGTTCGGCAGCTCCAGGCAATACGGTATCTCCGAGCCAGGGGCATTTTCCAGTGACGCCCAGCGCTTTCCAGTTCGGATCCGTGGATGCCTCAGCGCAACCTGATCCAACGTCGGGACCCAATTACCTCGATGTTCCGTTCACATTACTCCGCGCGCAGAATCTCGATTGCCAGGCCGCATCCGCGCGACTGGACCCCGTCGGAAACTCTTGCGCCTCCTCGGTGGCACGGTACTGCCGGTCCCAGGGGTACGCTTCTGGCGGCATCATGGAAGAGCTGAACACCGTACAGGCCGGGGTCCTCTGCTTCCGGTCGGAACATGTAGCCTCTCCTATTGTGTCCATCAGTCAACTGACCGCGCGTGACGCCCACTGCGTGGCAGGTAACCTGTTTTCCGATTCGTGCGCAAGCGCTATTGCCGGTTACTGCAAGGCGACCGGCTTTGCAGGTGGCGGCTTCGGTCCGATGGAATACAGCAACGACGCTGCGCAGGTCGCTTGTCTCGACGGCGTCGCAGGCAACATTGTCCCGACGTCGTACACCGAGATTTCCGGCTACAACACCTGCTCGGCATCCGGGTGGCCGGGGACGACCACATGCTTCTCCGCGGTCAATCGAGCCTGCCTCGCGAAAGGCTATGCCGGGGGATACGGGATCCTTGATCACTTTGGTGACGGCGCCACCATCGGTTGCGCCCGCCGCGGCGTCCCTCGATAGCTGAAGGCGTTGGTGGCCAGGGTACGGAATTCGTCTCACGCCCTGGCTGCCTCATCACCGCCTGTTCGCCGGAAGATGACCGCGTTATCGTAGCCGTCTTCTCCACGGACGCAGCCCGCTGATGACCACTTCCGTTCCGCAGTATCTCGCCGATGCCCTGCCCGCAGCCGCCGATATCCTGGCCGACGTGCAGCGCGCCTTCGCCGAAGACATCGGCCCCGGCGATGCGACGGCCGACCTGCTCGATGCCGGCGCCACGGCCACCGCCGTACTCACCTGCCGCGAAGACGCCGTGCTCAGCGGCGCGGCCTGGTTCGACGCCTGCTTCCGTCAACTCGATCCGGATGTGCGCATTGAATGGCTCGTGCATGATGGCGATCGCGTTGCCGCCGGCTCGACCATCTGCCGCCTTGCCGGCAAGGCGCGCGCCCTGGTCACCGCCGAGCGCTCGGCGCTCAATTTCCTCCAGCTGCTCTCGGCCACGGCGACGGTTACCTCGCGCTATGCCGATGCCATCGCAGGTACGCGTACGCGCGTGCTCGATACGCGAAAGACACTGCCGGGCCTGCGCCGCGCGCAAAAGTACGCGGTACTCTGCGGCGGCGGTACCAACCACCGCATTGGCCTGTTCGACGCGATGATGCTGAAGGAAAACCACATCATCGCCGCGGGCGGCATTCCGGCCGCGGTCGAGGCGGCTCGCAGGATTCACCCGAAGCTTCCGCTCATCGTCGAAGTGGAAACCCTCGACGAACTGGCCCAGGCCCTCGACGCCGGCGCCGATCGCGCCCTGCTCGACAACTTCACCCCGGCGATGCTGGCCGAAGCCGTGGCGTTCACGGCGGGGCGGATGCCGCTGGAGGTCTCCGGCAATGTCGAGATCGATACGATCCGGGCGATTGCGGAGACGGGGGTGGACTTTATTTCTAGCGGGGCGTTGACGAAGAACGTGCGGGCGATTGATCTGTCGCTGCGGCTGGATGTGAAGCACGGGGGCTGAGTGGCCTCGCTTCGCAGGAAATCGCCGCTGAAGCGGCTCCCACATCCCTGTTCCTTGTGGGAGCCGCTTCAGCGGCGATGCCTTTGTGGGGGCTTGTGGTCGCGCCGACGCGGCCACACACTGACCCCATGGATTCCTTCACCGATCTGTTCTGGCTCATGGCCCTGGCCGCAGGTATCGCCAGCTGGTATCGGCTGACCCGCGCACGCGAAGTGGCGGTGCGAGCCGCGGCGGCCTTATGCAAACGGAACGGGTTGCAACTGCTCGACCAGAGCGTTGGGCTGCGCTCCATCCGGCTGCAGGGCGTGGACGGCGTACGGCGCCTTGAGCGCTGCTACGTATTCGAAGTGAGCGAAGACGGCCAGTCGCGGGAACTCGCGCGGTTGTGGATGGCCGGGAATGACGTGGTGAGTTTTTCGCTGCCGATGAGCGGCTCGCCTGCGCTGGAAACCGTCGTCGCGACGGATTCGATCGTGCATGGGGCGAATGTGATTTCGCTGGCCGATCGGCGTCGGTTGCACTGAGCCTGCTGCGCCCTGCGAGGGCTTCTTACCCTGTGAGTGCTTCTTACCCTGTGGGAGCCGCTTACCCTGTGGGAACCGCTTACCCTGTGGGAGCCGCTTCAGCGGCGATGGGGTTGCGACACAGTTAGGAATCGCCGATGAATCGGCTCCCACAACAGCAACAACAGCCACAACAGCAACAACAGCAACAACAGCAACAACAGCCACAACAGCAGGTTTTCTTATTTGACGACGCGCAGGTGCGGGGCGCCGCGCTTGGGGCGGTCGTCATCGCCGCCGGCGGAGGGCGTGGATGCCTCAGCCTCGGCTTCATCCGCGGCTTCGATGCCGTCGGTGGGCAGGGTTTCGTTCTCGTCGGCGGGGAACATCATGCCCTGGCCGTTCTCCTGCGCGTACAACGCGAGCACGGCATGCATGGGAATGACGATGGACTGGCTCACGCCCGAGAAACGCGCCTGGAAGGCGATGCGGTCGTTGCCGAGGTCGAGATGCGCGACGGCGCGCATGGCGAGGTTGAGAACCACCTGGCCGTTCTTCACGACGTGGGCAGGCACCTTCACGCCCGGCTGCGCGGCGTCCACCAGAACGTACGGGGTCAGGCCGTTATCGCTGATCCAGTCGTAGATGGCGCGGAGCAGATAGGGGCGATTGGAGGTCATGCCCGTGCTTTCGTTCGTATCCATGTGCACAGTTTACGGGATACGACGTAGCGAGGCTAACCGGGGGCGAAATTGAAGTCCGGGCGCATGTTGCGCTCTTCGGGCGTGAGACTGCGGGCAAATCCCTGGCTGTGGAACAGACGCTCGCCGTAGTCGACGACCGGCTTGCCGTCTTTGCCCAGATCCACCCCCAGGTGCGGCAGACGCCAGACCACCGGGGCGACCAGGCAGTCGATCAGGCTCATTTCCGGATTCAGGAAAAACCGGGAGGCCCGGAACAGGGGCACGGACAGGAGCAGGTGTTCGCGCAGCCGGCGGCGGGCGCCGTCGGCAGTCTTGCCGCCCTCCCCGATCGCTTCGATCTCGGGCAGCCAGTCGTTCTCGATGCGCCAGGTCGCCAGGCGCAGGCGTGCCCGGGACAGCGGGTCGATCGGCATGAGGGGCGGATGCGGATAGCGCTCGTCGAGGTACTCGACGACGATCATGGGGTCGTAAACGGTCAGGTCGCGATCGACCAGGGTCGGCAGGGTGCCGTAGGGGTTCAACTCGAGCAGGTCGGGAGTCGGTTCGTCGGCTCTCAGGATGATCCGGTCGTACGCCACGCCCTTGGCAGCCAGCACCAACCGGGTGCGGTGGCAGTGGATATCGTCGGCGCTGGTATACAGCGTCAAAGCCGTTCGCGAACGAGCATTCTGGACCATGCGTGCGAGCCCTCTCCCTGCCGCTGTAAAACGGGGCGACCGGTCAGGTCGCCCCGCGGGACATCATTCAGTGATTCTCGTGAACGTCCTTCCAGTACTCATGCTTCACCAGATACAGCAGGAAGGTGAGCAAGGCCAGGAACAGCACTACCCAGACACCGACCGACTGCCGTTCGAGCACGGCCGGCTCGGCCGTGTACTCGAGGAAGGTGGCAAGATCGCGCGTTGCGCCCTTGAACTCTTCCGGCGTCATGCGGCCAGGCTGGGAGAGTTCGAGCTTCTCCACCACCGAATCGTGGCCCGGCGTGGCTTCGGAATGGACGGCCACCTGCAAGCCCTGCAGTTCCCACAAGGGGTTCGGCATGGAAGCATTCGGGAAAACCGTGTTGTTCCAGCCGACCGGACGACTCGGGTCGAGGTAGAACGAGTTCAGGTAATTGAAGATGAAATCCACGCCCTTGGCGCGCGCTTCGAGCGAGAGATCCGGCGGCTCCTTGCCGAACCAGGTCTTCGCCGAATCGGCCGGCATGTGCGAGATCACCGGCTCACCGAACTTCGCGCCGGTGAAGTTGAGGTTGGACATCACCTCGTCTTCGCTCAGGCCGAGGTCGCTGGCCACGCGCGAGTAACGCACGTATTTCAGCGAGTGGCAGCCGACGCAGTAGTTGAAGAACAGCTTGGCGCCACGCTGCAGCGACGCCCGGTCGTTCACGTTCGTACCGGCCGAGGGCAGACCCTCACCGCCTTCCTGTGCGAAGGCGGGAACGGTGACGACGAAGAGGCCCAGCGCCAGGGCCATGGCGGATAGATAGCGCTTAATCATGCATCGTCACCCGTTCCGGAACCGGCTTGGTCTTCTCGAGGCCAAAGTGCGTGTACACCCAGATGAAGATGAAGAACCCGAAGTAGGCCAGCGTCATGATGCGGCCGAAGGCGTTCTCCAACGTGGTCGCGTCCGCGCCCGGGAACCACTCGGGAATCAGCTCGGCAGTGACGCCGGCGCCGACCGCACCCAGGGACAGGAACGAGATCACCAGCACCGCCAGCGCGATGCGATACCCCATGCCACGGAAGCGTACCGAGCGGACTTCGCCACGATCCAGCCATGGCAGCAAGGCCAGCATCAGGATCGAGCCGAACATGCCGATGACGCCCCAGATGGCCGTGCCGAAGAACGACGGGATCATGCGCAGGATCGCGTAGAACGGCGTGAAGTACCACGACGGCTTGATGTGCGTCGGCGTCACCAGGTTGTTGGCCGGGGTGAAGTTGTCGTGCTCGAGGAACCAGCCGCCAAAGGTGGGCGCGAAGAAGATGATGAACGCCGCGATGAGCAGGAAGAAGCCCACGCCGACCAGGTCCTTCACCGTGTAGTACGGATGGAACGGAATCGCGTCGAGCGGCTTGCTGGCATCCCAGCGATTGCCCTTCGGACCATGCTTCACGTCCACGCCGTCCGGGTTGTTCGAACCCACTTCGTGCAGCGCGGCCAGGTGCAGCACCACCAGGAGCAGGAGCACCAGCGGCAGCGCGATCACGTGCAGCGCGAAGAAGCGGTTGAGCGTGGCGTCGGCGGGCAGGAAGTCGCCCATGATCCACTCCACCAGGCCGGGGCCGATGTAGGGAATGGTGCCGAACAGCGAAATGATGACCTTCGCGCCCCAGAAGGACATGTTGCCCCACGGCAGCACGTAGCCCATGAAGGCTTCGGCCATGAGCACCAGGAAGATCAGCATGCCGAGGATCCACACCAGCTCGCGTGGTCGCTTGAACGAGCCGTACATGATCCCGCGGAACATATGCAGGAACACCACCACGAAGAACAGCGAGGCTCCGGTGGAGTGCATGTAGCGGATCAGCCAGCCCCATTCGACGTCACGCATGATGTACTCGACCGAGTTGAACGCTTCCAGCGCACTCGTCTTGTAGTTCATGGTGAGGAAGATGCCGGTCACGATCTGGTTGACCAGCACCAGGATCGCCAGCGAGCCGAAGTAGTACCAAAGATTGAAGTTCTTCGGTGCGTAGTACTCGGTCATGTGCTTGCGGAACGTGGGCGCCAGGTTCGGCGCGCGTTCGTTGACCCAGTCAAATAGGTTAGCCATCAGCCGGCCTCCTTCGGATCGACACCGATCTGGATGTGCGTGTCGTCCACGAAGTGGTACGGCGGCACGGGGAGGTTCTTCGGTGCGGGCACGCCGCTGAACACGCGGCCGGAGAGGTCGTAGCGCGACTTATGGCAGGGGCAGTAGAAGCCACCCTTCCAGTTCGCGTCGAACGGCTCGGGCTTGATGTCCGGAACGAAGTCGGGAACGCAACCCAGGTGGGTGCACAGGCCGATGACGACCAGCCACTCAGGCTTGATGGAACGGGTTTCGTTGGTCGCGTACTTCGGCTGCTGTTCCGTGTTGGACGACTGTGGATCCAGCAAGCGGGGCTCGAGGCCCTTCAGCTGGGCCAGCTGGTCCTTGGTGCGGTTGACCACGAAAACAGGAAGGCTGCGCCATGCGAAAGTGACCTTCTGGCCCGCATCGATGGCACTTATATCAACCGTGACGGGCGCACCTGCCGCCTTTGCCCTTGCGCTTGGTTCCCACGACTTAATGAAGGGCACGACCGCCGCGACCACTCCCACACCACCTACGACTGCTGTCGTAACGGTAAGGAAGCGACGGCGCCCGTGATCGACGACTTCGTTCGCCATCAGGCTCTCCGGAACTTATGCCATTGAGGTTGCGGACCCCTATCGCCGGTTCATTCGGAAATCGGCTTCCGCAAATCGCGTCAGTGTAACGTCAGCACCGGCCACGTACAATAAACTGAACGCCACCCTCTCCCATCAGGGGCAAGGGCTGCCATGGGCAAGGCACTGCGACGACGACAGGATCCCTCAGTTCTTAGATGAAACACGCCGCCCGCACGCTCGCCTTCATTGCCCGCTTCGTCGTGCTCGGTCTCGCCGTGGCCTTCATCATTGGCATGTTCTGGCCCGGTAGCGGCGCCTTCCTGCGCCAGCGATTCACCGCGCCAGCAGGGATAACGGCAACCGCCACGGGCGAAGCGCCCGCCTCCGGCCCGGCCTCGTATGCCGACGCCGTGGCCAAGGCGGCACCCTCCGTGGTCAACATCTACGCCAACAAGATGGTCACCGAGCAGCCGCGCCAGCTGTATTCGGATCCCGTACTGCAGCGCATCTTCAGTGTGCCCACGGGGCCGGCGCGTACACGGCGCCAGCAGAACCTGGGCTCGGGCGTGATCGTCAGCGACGATGGTTACGTATTGACCAACAACCACGTGATCGCCAACGCCGACGATATCCAGCTGTTGCTCTACGACGGCCGCGTGGCCAAGGCCCGCGTGGTCGGCTCCGACGACGAGACCGACCTCGCCGTCCTCAAGGTGGACGCCGGCAACCTGCCGGCCATCCACATGACCGACCCGGATCACCGCCCGCGCGTGGGCGACGTGGTGCTCGCCATCGGCAATCCCTTCGGCATTGGTCAAACCGTGACCATGGGTATCGTCAGCGCCATCGGACGCCAGATCAACCTGTCCAGCCTGGAGAATTTCATCCAGACGGATGCCGCCATCAACTTCGGTAACTCGGGCGGCGCGCTGGTCAACGCCCATGGCGACCTCGTCGGCATCAACACCTCGCTGATCGGCCAGGCCGTGGGCGCCGAAGGCATCGGCTTCGCCATCCCGGTCGCGAGCGCGCGCAACGTGCTCGACCAGATCGTGCAGACCGGCCACGTGGTGCGCGGCTGGATCGGCGCGGATTACGGTGCCGTGCCGATTTCGGCCGATAGCGGCCTGCCCTCCGCGGCACGCGGCGTCGTGGTCAACGACGTGTCACCCGGCGGCCCCGCGGCCATGGCGGGCATCCAGCAGCGCGACGTGCTGCTGAAGATCGGCGGTGAAGACATCCTCGATCCCTCCGACCTGCGTCGGCGCGAGGCCTCGTTCAAACCCGGCGCCACGATCGAGATTTCCGGCTTGCGCAACGGCGCGGCATTCACCAGCACGATCACCCCAAGCCAACGGCCGCCTACGGCGCCGATGCAGGCATTGCAAGGCGCCACCCGGTAAAAACCGATTCCCTGTTGGGAGCCGCATCCTCGTGGGAGCCGCTTCCTTGTGGGAGCCGCTTCAGCGGCGATGCCCTTGCCCTGTAGGAGCCGATTTATCGGCAATGGAAGTTACGGCGTCACCGCTCCGTTGGCCTTTCGCCGCTGAAGCGGATCCCACATGTACCCGATCGCCGCTGAAGCGGCTCCTACAGACGGGCTGAGGCCAGGGGTACGCTGGTGCTGGGGTGCTGCTTCAACGTCTCGCCATAGCGCTTGCGAAGCACGCCCACGCGTTCGACGTAAACCTGTGTCTCGTCGTAAGGCGGCACGCCGTTGTACTTCTGTACGGCGCCGGGCCCCGCGTTATACGCCGCCGCCGCGAGGCGTTCGTTGCCGTTGAAGTTCCGCAGCAACATCGCAAGATACCGCGCACCGCCGCGAATATTCTGGTTCGCGTCGAAGGCATCGAGCACGCCCATGTCGCGCGCCGTGCCGGGAATCAGCTGCATCAGCCCTTGCGCGCCAGCGACGGAAAGCGCGCGCGGATTGAACGCGCTCTCCGCATGGATGATCGCGCGCAGCAAGGCCTCGTCCACCCCGAACTCCGTGCTGGCCGACGAGATGGCGTCGCCATACGAGGTGATGTTGAGCGCGACGCTGTTCCAGTCGATCTTCGAATGCACATCGCACGCGGCGCAGGTGGCGATGTAGGTGAAGAGCATCTTGATGCTCTGGCCCTTCTCCGCGTTGCCGGCCTGGGGAATGTTGGTGTACTCGACGCCGCCGTCCGCGCGGGTGATCCGGTAGACGGCACCGCGCAACACGCGCGAACCCTTGGGTTGCTCTGGGGCCGGCGCTGAAGCCAGGTCCGTCGAAGTGGACTCGTGATAGTCCCACGTGCCCTTCGGCGCCTTGATGGCAGGCGACGCTGAGACCGCGGGCGTGGCAGGAATGACCGGCGCCACGCGGGCCGGCCCGAGGGCCGTCGCGGTCGTCAGGACAGACGCCTCCACGGTCATGCCCGCCGCTGCGGGGGACACCGCAGCCAGCCCAGCCGCCGCCCGATCATCGTTCCGACCCGGGGCCAGGACGACGCTCCCGATGACACCCTTCAAGGAGGGCGCCGCTTCGACCGTTTGAAAGACGGGGGCCGCCGGGGCCAAAGAGGCCACGGGCCTTGCCGGACGGGCCGGCGCCATATTGGCCAGGCGCTTGCACTCCTTGTACCCAGCGGTGCTGCCGGAGAACACGGTTTCGCCCGTGCTGCCGACACATCTATATAGGGCGCCCGCCGAAGCGGGACCGGCGACCAGCCCCAGAAGCAGCACGACAACGCCCGCAGCCCTTCGCAGGGCCGTCCGGGAGAGCAGAAAACGGCGGGCGGGATGGCCGGCGCTTTCCCCTGGCGTCGCGTCGTGAACCATGGGCGCGAGTGTGCCCGAGCACCCCTGGCCTGCCAAGAGCTAAGAACGTGATGTTCCTCACGCAAGTCATTGATCCACCGAACCCTGTGGCAAGGCGGGTGGTGGCGGCGTAAACTGTGCGGTTCGGTAAACTCCCTCGAATCACGGTACCCCGGCCCATGAGCGGCAAGCTTTTCATCAAGACCCACGGCTGCCAGATGAACGAGTACGACTCGGCCAAGATGGCCGACGTCCTGCACGCATCGCACGGTCTCGAGCTGACCCAGGACGAATCGGAAGCCGATGTCATCCTGGTCAACACCTGTTCGATCCGCGAAAAGGCCCAGGAAAAAGTCTTCAGCCAGCTCGGCCGCTGGAAGGCTCACAAGGCCGGCGGCAAGCCCGTGCTCATCGGCGTCGGCGGTTGCGTGGCCTCGCAGGAAGGCGACGCCATCCTCAAGCGCGCCCCCTATGTCGACCTGGTGTTCGGCCCGCAGACCCTTCACCGCTTGCCGGAAATGATCGAAGCCCAGCGCGCCAGCGGCAAGTCGCAGGTGGACATCAGCTTCCCGGAGATCGAGAAGTTCGACAACCTGCCCGAGCCGCGCGCCGAAGGCCCCACCGCCTTCGTCTCGATCATGGAAGGTTGCTCGAAGTACTGTTCCTACTGCGTGGTGCCCTATACGCGCGGTGAGGAAATCAGCCGTCCCTTCGACGACGTCATCGTCGAGGTGGCCCAGCTCGCCGAGCAAGGCGTGCGCGAGGTCAACCTGCTCGGCCAGAACGTCAACGCCTACCGTGGCCCCATGCACGAAGGCGGCACGGCTGACCTCTCCGTGCTGATCCATGCCATCGCGCAGATCGAAGGCATCGGCCGCATCCGCTTCACCACCTCGCATCCGCTGGAGTTCTCCGACTCGCTGATCGAGGCCTACGCCAACGTACCGCAGCTGGCCAACTACCTGCACCTGCCCGTGCAGGCGGGGTCGGACCGGATCCTCTCGGCGATGAAGCGGGGCTACACGGCGATCGAATTCAAGCAGAAGATCCGCAAGCTGCGCGCCGTGCGCCCGGATATCTGCGTGTCGTCGGACTTCATCGTCGGCTTCCCTGGCGAGACGGACGAAGACTTCGAGAAGACCATGAAGCTGATCGACGACATCGGCTTCGACCAGAGCTTCTCCTTCATTTTCTCGTCGCGCCCCGGCACGCCGGCGGCGAACCTCGCCGACGAAACGCCGGCCGAAGTGAAGCACGCGCGCCTGTCGCGCCTGCAGGCCGCGATCAACGAGAACGCCCGCAAGATCAACCAGGCCATGGTCGGCAGCGTGCAGCGCGTGCTGGTCGAGAAGCCCAGCCGCCGCGACGCCAACGAGCTGTCGGGACGCACCGAGAACATGCGCTACGTGAACTTCCCGGGCCATGCCCGGATGATCGGCCAGTTCGTCGACGTGGTGATCACCGAGGCGATGTCCAACTCCCTTCGCGGCCGCGTCCGCCTCGACGAAGAGGTCGCGCTCGCCTCGTGAATGCCATGAGCCAGCTTGTCCAGCGCGACTTCTCCCTCGAACCCGAAGACAACGTGCGGCTTGCCAACCTGTGCGGACCACTCGACGAGCACATCCGCCAGATCGAGCTGCGCCTGGGCGTGGAAATCGACCATCGCGGCGCCACCTTCCGCGTCATCGGTGACGAACTCACCGCCCGCGCGGGCGAGAAGGTGCTGCGCGCGCTGTACTCGGCGACCGAGCATGAAGCCCTCAACGGCCAGGTCATCAACCTGCACCTGGCCGAATCCGGCATCGACGCGCTCGCCGACCAGGCGGCCGAGTCGACGCAGGAAGTGGTGATCAAGGTGAAACGCGGCGTGATCAAGGGTCGCGGCCCGAACCAGGCCCGTTACCTGCACGCCATCACCAGCCACGACATCAACTTCGGCGTGGGTCCGGCCGGTACCGGCAAGACGTACCTCGCCGTAGCCAGTGCCATCGAAGCCCTCGAGAACAATCGCGTGCAGCGCGTGCTGCTCGTGCGTCCGGCCGTGGAAGCGGGCGAGAAGCTTGGCTTCCTGCCTGGCGACCTCAGCCAGAAGATCGACCCTTACCTGCGCCCGCTGTATGACGCGCTGTACGAGATGGTCGGCTTCGAGAAGGTGGCCAAGCTGATCGAGCGCAACGTGATCGAGATCGCCCCGCTCGCCTATATGCGCGGTCGCACGCTCAACGACTCCTACGTGATTCTTGACGAAGCGCAGAACACCACCGTCGAACAGATGAAAATGTTCCTGACCCGCATCGGCTTCGGCTCGGTGGCGGTGATCACCGGCGACGTTTCACAGGTGGACCTGCCGCGCAATATCCGCTCCGGCCTGCGCCACGCGGTCGAAGTACTGCGCGGCGTCGACGGCATCAGCTTCACCTTCTTCACCTCGCGCGACGTGGTCCGCCACCCGCTCGTGGCCAAGATCGTGCGCGCCTACGAGGCCTTCGAGCAGAAGGACGAAGCCCGTTGAGCAAGCTCGACGTTGCCGTGGGTTATGCCGCGCCGCGCAAGGGCGTGCCGGCATCCGCCAGCTTCCGTCGCTGGATCGAGGCCGCGCTCAAGGGCGCCAAGCGCCGCAAGGCCAGCGAGGTATCGATCCGCATCGTCGACGCCGAGGAAGGCCAGGCCCTGAACCTGCAGTACCGCGGCCGCGACTACGCCACCAACGTGCTCTCGTTCCCCGTCGAACTCCCGCCCGGCTTAGACCTGCCCCTCATCGGCGACCTGGTCATCTGCGCCCCCGTGGTCGCCCGCGAGGCCGCCGAGCAGGGCAAAAAGCCGGCCGACCACTGGGCCCACCTGACCATCCACGGCACCCTGCACCTGCTGGGTTACGACCACATCGACGAGGCCGAAGCCGAGGCAATGGAGGCCTTGGAGACCAAGGTGCTGGCTGGGCTGGGCATCTCGGATCCTTATCTGGCGTGACCTGTAGGAGCCGATTCATCGGCGATCCCGCGGCAGCGGGCCAGGTTCCGGCCAGCACCCATCGCCGATGAATCGGCTCCCACAAAAAGCTGTGGCCTGAACCGTCACAAGATTTCCGTTAGACTCCCCATTCCGCCCATTCGGGCCGAATATCAAAGAGTAATGAACGAGGACCCTGGCAGTACCAACGGCCCTACTCACCGATCCTGGTGGGACCGTCTGGGCCACATGTTTTCCGGCGAGCCCCGCAACCGCGACGAACTGATCGCAGAACTGCGTACCGCCCAGGCCAACGGCCTGCTTTCCAACGACACCCTGACCATGGTCGAGGGTGCGATCAAAGTCACCGAGCTCAGCGTCGACGACGTCATGGTCCCCCGGGCCCAGATCGTCAGCTTGCCTGTCGATGCGCCGCTGCCGGACATCCTGGCCGCCGTGGTCGAATCCGGTCACTCACGCTTTCCCGTGCATGGCGAGGACAAGGACGAAGTCCTTGGCATCCTGCTGGCCAAAGACCTGCTGAAGTACTTCGGCCAGAGCGAGTGTGGCGATGTACGCGCCCTGCTCCGCCCCGCGGTACTTATTCCCGAATCCATGCGGCTCAACGTGCTGCTGGCGGAATTCCGCCTGACGCGCAACCACATGGCCCTGGTGGTGGACGAGTACGGCGGTGTCGCCGGCCTCATCACCATCGAGGACGTGCTCGAGCAGATCGTCGGCGAGATCGACGACGAGCACGACGACGAGGAAGATCCGGTACTCGCCACCCAGCTCGACGATGGCGTGTTCGCGGTTAGCGCGCTCACTCCCATCGCCGACTTCAACGAGGTGGCGGGTGCACACTTTTCCGACGAAGAGTTCGACACCATCGGCGGCATGATCACCTCCGAGTTCGGCCATTTGCCGAGCGTGGGCGAGGAAATCACCATGGGCGACTTCAGCTTCCGCGTCACCGAAGCCGACGATCGCCGCGTGCTGCACTTCCACGTCACCCGTGTCAGCGGCAACGGCAACGGTAACAACGGCGCCTAACCGCCTTCCTTCAAGCCATGCCTGCGGGCAAGGACCACGCCCCACGATGCGCTACGCCCTGCTTTTGTTGATCGCCCTGTGTTTCGTTCCCGTTGCCCAAGCCGGCATCGTCGATGCCCCGGCCGCCAACCTCGAAATCTCGCTGATGACATACGGCCCGGGCGATATCTACTGGGAGCGCTTCGGTCACGATGCGCTTGAAGTGCGCGACACCGTGAGCGGCGAAGCCATCGCCTTCAATTACGGCGTGTTCGACTTCGACCAGAAGGGCTTCATCGTCAATTTCGCCCGCGGCATCATGGCCTACCGCATGGACGCGGAGACCACGCAGTCCGATGTCGAGTTCTATTCGGGCGAGGGCCGCTACGTGCGCCGCCAGCGCCTCGCGCTGGACGATACGCAGAAAGACAGCCTGCGCCGCTTCGTGATCTGGAACGTGCAGCCGGCCAACGCCGGCTACAACTACGATTACTACGCCGACAACTGCACCACGCGCGTTCGCGATGTCTTGGACAACGCCCTGGGTGGTGCACTCCACCGCCAGTGGCGCGAGCAGCCGGGTGGCATGACCTTCCGCGAGCAGACCGCGCGACTTATGAGCAACCAGGCCTGGCTGATGCTGGGCATGGATCTCGGCCTCGGCCCCTATGCGGACCAGCCAATGACGGCGTGGAAGGAGGCCTTCCTGCCGATGGTGCTCGAAGATGAGCTGCGCCACGTGCATGTCGGCGAAGGTGCCGAGGCGCGACCGCTGGTGGCGCAGGAAGAGACGCTCGCACAGAACAAGCTCGATCCGCCGCCGGAGCAGGCGCCCGATCTGCGCTGGCCGCTGCTTATCGTCGGCCTGTTGTGGGCTATTCCGCTCGCACTCCCCGCCTTTACCCGGCATCGCGTGGCCCGCGGCATCTTCGTCGCCGCGGGCACGCTTTTCACGGTGTTTGCCGGCGTGGCAGGCCTGTTCATGCTCGGCCTGTGGACGCTGACCCTGCATCGTTCCGCCTGGGGCAACTTCAACCTGCTGGCTTTCCAGCCGTTTGCCTTGCTGCTGATTCCGGGCATCTGGCGCCTGCGTGTTGCCGGCCGGCAGATCGGTCACCTCGCACCGCGGGTGACTGCGCTGTCGTTCGCGGCCTGCGTCATCGGCCTGCTGTTGCACCTGTGGCCGGAGTTCCCGCAGCGGAACATGCCGTGGTTGCTGCTCGCACTGCCGTGCTGGACCGCGTTGTTCGCCACGTTCTGCCGCCGGCACGACTGAGCTCGCCAGGCCTCGTTATTTGCGAGGGACCAGTTTCTTCAACGCGGTCCACAGCCGGGTGCGCAGCTTTTCGTTGGCCGGCACCGCTGCCGACTTGACCAGTTCGGCGATGACCGCGTCTCCACTTTCGAAGACGTAGCCCACGTCGCGCAGGTAGCCTGCGCCCCAGGTTTTCAGCTGGTCGATATAGGCTACGCCGGCGTCGAACTTCGCTTGCGTGATCAGCTCGCCTTCGAGACTGAACATGCGAAGCAGGTGAGCCTTGTCGCCGCAGAGACCGCTGTTGAGCGTCAGCACCGGAATCACCGGCACCCGCATGGCGACATTCCGGTACCAGAGGTTGAACTCGTATGGCCGCCGATGCAGGGCGTCGGGACGGTTGCGGTCCGCCCAGTGCGCCTTCGCTTCATGGAAGAACTGACGCATGTAATAGAAGTCATGTGCCCGCCGGACGAAGGACGCCAGTGCGTCGATGGCCGAGAACACGATCCGGCCGATGGCGCTCGAGGCACCCGCCGTCACGCCCTCCACCACCAGTTGGGCTCCGCCCTTCAGTGCCGCGTAGACATTCCCGGCCAGCGTGAAGTCCATGGCGCGCTTGATGCCGTCGATGGTGGTGGTTGGCGTACCGGGAAGGACATTCACCTGCTTGCCACGCGCATGGACCAGATAACGCTGGCAGCCCGTCTCCAGCGCATCTATCACACCGGCCGCAGTGGTCAGGCCGCTGAGTAAAAAGGGCTGGGCCTGCGCAGCCGCGGCTTCGGCGATGGTCCGGGTCACCTGTTTCATCAGGCCCGGTCGCGAAGCCCAGATACCCGCGGCGGCGGCCGCGAGCGGCACTGCGGCACCCGTGCCACCGGCGAGCTGCGCCTGCGTGACGCCGGCGATGAGGGTGGCCATGCGTGCCAGCTCGGTAGCGAGCTCGTCGCGCAGCGCGCCCTCTTCGGCCGTCACGGCGGTGGCATCAGGGCGCGATGACAAACGCGTGGCATCGACGTCGCGTGCGGCTTCGTTGGCACGGATGGCACGGTCGAGCGTCTCAGCCAGCCGGGTCGGGTCATTCTTCCCGGGCGGCACGACGGGTTTCACGGGCTTGCTGCCAAGCAGGTCGAGGACCCCGTCGGTGCTGAAGGTGAAGCGGTCTTCGTCGCAGGCGACGTTGGCGAAGAGATAGACGATACCCAGGCGGGCATGGACCATTTCCTCGGTCATGAAGGCCGGGACGCCATTGGCCTCGTCGGTGTCCTGCGATGGTTTCTGAGGGGTCAAAGTCACGATACGCTCCTTGTGATCATGGAATTTCCTGGTGCGAAGCCGCCAGGGAGAATCGCAAGATCCAGCGATCCAGCCGCGTCGCCTCCGCCCCACCACCCTAGGGAACTGGCTCGGCAAGCGAAATCCGGCCGCGACTGAACACCCATCCGGCGCCGCCCGATCTGCCTTTGAGACTTTTCTGAATCCGCGATTGCCCCGTCACACAGGGGGCGGCATCATGCCCGCCATGGCATCTGTCTCGATTCTTCCCGAACCCGTCGCTCCGCCCGCTTCCAACGGCGGCATGGTCGTCAACTGCGTCGCTTACCGCACCGATGGTCGCCGCATCGGCGACATCACCATCGACGCGATCAGCGACGTGCTCAAGGAACCGGACACCTTCGTCTGGGTCGGTTTGCACGAGCCGGACGAACCGCTGCTGCTGAAGTTGCAGGAAGAGTTCAACCTGCACGATCTCGCCATCGAGGACGCGCAGCTCGCGCACCAGCGCACCAAGATCGAAACCTACGGCGACTCCCTCTTCATCGTGGCGCAGACCGCCCAGCTCGTTGGCGGCAACATCGCCTTCGGTGAAACGCAGATCTTCGTCGGCCAGCGCTACTTCGTCACCGTGCGCCACGGCGCGTCGCTGTCGTACGCGCCGGCGCGCCGCACCTGCGAGCAAACGCCCGAGCTGCTCGCCATGGGGCCGAGTTACGCCCTCTACTCCGTGCTCGACTTCATCGTCGACAACTTCCTGCCGATCGTCCGCGACTTCCGGCAGGAGCTGCACGAACTCGAGAACGACATCTTTGCCGAGACGTACAACCGGATGACCATCAAGCGCCTCTATGACATGCAGCGCGAGCTGATGACGTTGCGCCTGGCCGTCGTACCGCTGCAGGACATCGTGGCGCAGCTGACGCGGCTGCATCCGCACCTGATTCACGATGAGCTGCGGGCGTATTTCCGCGATATTTACGATCACGTCTTCCGCGTGAACGAGTCGATTTCCGCGATGCGGGAAATGCTTGGGGCGGCGATCAGTGTGAACCTGGCGCTCGTGACCTTCGGACAGAACGAAGTGATGAAGAAGCTTGCCGGTTGGGCGGCTATGTTGGCTGCGCCTACCTTGATCACGAGCTGGTACGGCATGAACTTCGCGCACATGCCCGAGCTGCAACAACCCTGGGCCTACCCCGCCATCACCTGCCTGGTCGCCTGCGTAGTAGGCATCATCTTCATAGCCCTAAAACGCAACAAGTGGTTCTAGCCAAAGCGCGCTTTTGTAGGAGCCGATTCATCGGCGAAAGGGTGCTAGCCACAAGGAACCTACCGCATGAACTCACTAACCGCCGAACACTACCTACTAGAAGTAAAACTCCGCCGCGACCGCACCCCCTCCTTCGACACCTACCCCTTCTCCCTCCCCGCCGTAAAAGAACTCGGCACGCTAAAGCTCCACCCCAAAGTCACCTTCATCGTCGGCGAGAACGGCAGCGGGAAGTCGACGTTGCTGGAGGCGATTGCTACGAGCTGGGGCTTCAATCCTGAGGGTGGAACGAAGAACTTCAACTTTGGAACGCGGCGATCGCACTCGGAGTTGCATGCGTTTCTTACGCTGGGGAAGAGCGTGAAGCGGGCGAAGGATGGGTTTTTCCTTCGGGCTGAGAGCTTCTTTAACGTGGCGACCGAGATAGAAAACCTCGGCGTCGGCGACTCCTACGGCGGGCGATCGCTTCACGAGCAGTCCCACGGGGAAGCTTTTTTTGCCGTCATCACAAAGCGGTTCGGTGGAAACGGCCTTTATATTCTCGACGAGCCGGAGGCGGCACTCTCGCCCTCGCGACAGCTGGCCATGCTAGTGCGCATGCATGAGCTCGTGGACATGAACTCTCAGTTCATCATCGCCACGCACTCGCCGATCTTGATGGCTTATCCGGATGCGGATATTTATCAGATTGATGAGACGGGGTTCTCCAGGACGGCTTATGAGCAGACGGAGCATTTCTTGGTGACGAAGGCTTTCTTGGGAAATCCGAATAGGGAATTGGCGTTGTTGCTCGAGTGAGTCGGCATCCACATCGTCATTGCCCCTCGTAGAACTGCTGAACTTACCGTCAAAGAGCAGATAAAGCCTCGATTTCAGCCCGTTCAAGTTCTCAATGCTCGCCAGACTAGGCGCGAATCTGCCGCACCGTCCCGTCTTCGTTGTAATCGATGAAGCCTGGCTGGCGCTTCCCCTGCACCATGCTTCCGTCGCACTCCGGCGTACCATCGTCCCACCAGCGCCGATATCGCCCTGCGTAAACACCCTCGACCATGGTCGCATCCAGCGTCATGTAACCGTCCCGGTTCCACTCGCGAACGGCGCCGTTTGCTATGCCAAGTTTGAACGTCGCTTCCCCGAATAACTGGCCGTTATCAAACCACATCCTGTGCAGACCACCCATCTCCGCGCCAACGGTGCTCCACTCGGCGCGGAGCACCCCGTTCGGGTGATAGATTTTATGCAACTGCCGTTCTTCTGATGTCATGTTCACCTCATGTCGCCCATGCTCCAAGGTTCCGGCGCTCTCAGCGAGGCCGCGTGAACGTGTTCTGCCGTGTCCTTGGTGATCATGGGCGCTGCGCCTTTCTGCCAGTAGCCACAGCTATCCATCCTTCAAAGGTGTGCGGGTTAGCCAACATCGTCGCCAGCTGCTCATCGATCGCCAACGGCAGCCTGCGCCCCCGGCCCCGATTCGTCGAGCTCCGAGAGCGTCAGGACCGCGAAGGATGCCTCAAGGCTTCCTGACGGAGAGAACGCGATCTTAAGCACCTTCTTCTCTGCTACAGCCGACACACTGGCTTCATATACTCTAAGCCTGTCGTCGGCGTTAGAGATGTCGAGAGTGAAGTCGTTGATGCCTGAAATCTCGATCACACAAGGGACGAGGCCAACGTATTCCGGTAGCCCGAGGGAGTTGGCATTTATGTCTTCAATTCTTATTTCGACACGCCTCTGCATCGGCTGCCAAACCAGCGATTCAATCACGCAATCGTGAAGGCCCCCTTTCCGGTCAAAGTACGCGACCAGATCGTCATCTTCCGTCAACTCCACACCCAGCTGTGCCCATTCGCGGACTTCGCTATCGGGGTCTGAAAGGAGCTTGTCGAGCGTCTCGACGACTTCCGGCAGAGGACCCAGGCGACCCAGCGAAACGGCAGCCATGGCTCGAACGTCAGCCTCAGGATCGTTAGCTGACTCAAGAAGAACCTGCATGCTCTCCTCAGCGTGCAGATGCCCCAGGCTCGCGACGGCCGTCGCACGAACTTCGAATGAGGGGTCGTGGACGGCCAGTTCCGCAAGTTTTGGTATGGATTCCGAACGAAACGGATACGTGGGCGTTCCGAATTGGCCGAGCGTAAACGCCGCAATTTCACGAACGAAATCGCGCAGATCGTCGCACCGTAGAAGAGCGTGATCGAACGCCTTCTTCTCCCCTCGCACCTGCAACTCGCGAGCCACAGCCATTCTCACGATGGTGTCCTCATCGTCGAGCATGAGCAGCAAAGCGTCAGACGGGTATGACCGGATAGCTTCAAACACCAGCAGCCTAACCGTTGAGTTGGGTACTTCATCATCAATCATCTGGCCCTCTCTCATCGTACCAAGGCAACTCTCGATTCATCATGGCGGCACGGGAACCGAGCGGCCAGACACGTGGCACCTCGGCGAGGTGCCGCCTACACGAGTGAAGTCGTTCAAGCACAGCTGTCCATCCCGTCGAACCCCCGGGGATTCGCCAACCAGCCCTCGACACCCTGCGCATTCTTGACCTGCACCCACCAAACAAACGTCGGTCGCGACTCGACCTTCAAGAAGCCCGTAAACGACACGTTCCCGAAAGCGTCCTCCGGCATGTCGATCTCATCGTCGTAAAATTTGCCGTGGTACCAGAAGCGGTCATAGGCCTCGCCCATGGGGTACAGGGTGAGCAAGGCGTCGCCTGGCTTTAGCGACAGCTCGGGTGCCGTACCGCCATCGCGATAACCCAGTGTTACGGCCTTGATGACCCTGGTCACGCCGGGCTTGCTCGTAATGACGATGCCGCGCCGCGCGCGGACCGTGTCACCCGGCTTCACCGCGAAGACGATCTTCGCGCCGGGAATGGTGGACGCCACCGCAGCCGCGGCGCTGGTGGCCCGCCATGGTCCATATTGACAGCACTCAAAGGTGCACGCGTTCTGAGCGACGTAAGGCATCGGGGGCGAGTCATGCGCACTTGCGTGAGGCTCCCGAGAAGGGCCCGCGGACGGCGACGACATGGCCAACAGCGTATGAAGCAGGACAATCATTTCCCTTGATCCCCCGAAGGCGGCAATCCGCCGCGAGACATCGTCGCCGCAAGCTCAGCCCCCGTCAACCGAGGGCCCCCTCCTCGGTGCGGGCCTCCTTCCAGCAAAGGCGCGCGTGTGCCTCGGTCGTGCACTTCACCGCCACATGAGTCAGCGCGCCGATGGCTTCGAGGCCCAGCGCCATTCGGCGGCAATCCACCGAATCAGCTTCGTGAATCAGGTCTGCCAGTAGTCTGGTGAGACCACGGGCATACTGCAACCACTCGGTGGCATCGTTCAAAAGCTCGTGCGCCGAGGTTTCAGGATCGATGGGATAGCTGGCGTGGCGATCCACCGGTCGATCGGTCGATACGGACATCGCATTCTCCTTATGTGAGCAGCGCCACTCGTCCAGTTGCGGCATGCCATGCAAGCACGGCATGCCGCGGATCATCCGGACTCGCGGGTTCATCGGCGGCCCGTGACCGGGCCCCAGGTGGTCTGCTTTGATGAAGTGTATTGCGGCGTCAGCTCCCTTCTCTCAGGTCACACGGCGACGCGCCGCGTTGCTCGGCCGAGAAAAAACTCAGGATTGCGGCTGACGCCGCGGTTCCTCAACCGTGTCTGCGGTGTAGGCAGACGGCCCGGTAACCGATGGGGGTGTCGCCGAGGGGATCCGGCGGGCGAACGGGTGCCGTATGATCGGGGGTAGCCAAGATCAGCTCCTACGTAGTTGGTTTGGTCAGCGGACCAGGGGTGTCTTCAGCACTCCTGGTCCGCGCTTTTCACCGCATTGAGCGATGGTTGCCTGCGAGGCGTTTGGAGCGACGACGCAGGCAACAAGGTGACCGTAGCAAATCAACTTGCGGTTGTCTGTAGGGGATCTTTCGTGCATGGCATGGCGGGTTGGTTTGTCACCTAGGGCAGTGAACGTGAAGCGTTGCTCCCTTCACCGTTCGGCCAGTTCTCGGGGATAACCCAGAGCTTCGTCGTCGAAGGATTCGGCCACCGGAATCCCCTATCCGAATGCTGATAGTTCGATTTTTACCGAGACTTCCTCGCCTCTGGCAAGCGCCGCAAGTGCTTTCGAAAAAGCTTCCACTTGCACGTAGTCGATCAGGAAGTTACTTCTGCCCCGTGCCGCGTTCCATGCTTATGACCCCTGTGCGCTCCTGCCCCGACACGCAGTTCGACTGGACTTCTGTCGCCTGCGGAAAATCTGAGCGACATGAGCTTTTCGCGCAGAACCTCCGGATGACTTGGATCGAGATAGCCGACATCTACCTCTCTCGACACCAGCCTCTCGCGGAGATTCGTTGCAACTTGACGTCGGATTTTTCCCCAGACACCTTAAAACGAGAGCAGGGCCGCCATTGCCGTCACGATCATTGGAGATCTAGGGGACTCCGGTCGACCATGCCGGCCCTCGACACTTAATTTGGCAGATCGGGAAGAAATAAGGGACATGCCGATTGAAACATGTCTCATATCCTTCCGCCCACGCCTAGAGGTCATCACGTGAGGCAATCCCGTCGGGAATCTCGCGTAGTCCCTCCGGACCAGCCGACCAAGGGAAAGTACCAAACCCAAGGACTCCATTCTCTACCGTGGATCTTTGGCACAGCCCTTGGAAGGGAGCGGAAGCCGATCAATCGTGACGAGTCGGTTGCCCCGCCATCCTTTAATGGGTATCCCACGCTTCGTAACTTCGTCATCCAGAAGCGCAATCAACTCGTCCGCGCCATCGATGCTTGGCATGATCATGATGAAGGAAAATGGCCATAGGCGCTTGTACGCCTGAAAGGAGCAAGCGGGGACCTTGCCGGTAGGTGAATCAATGACACCGCACCGAACAGCGACAATCTTCTCCCAACGCAAAGTCCGCCCTCGTATTCCGAAGAACGATCTGGCGATTCCGATGTCGTTCACCACGACGTCGCGGAACACAAGGATCGCAAAGAGGATCATGAAGGCGGCTACGGCGACCACGCTACCGATGTATATGCCATCGCCCGGGCGGTACCGCACGATCGCCAGGCGAAGGACATATCCGACAGCCGTGGCGAAGATGGTCGAGAGGATAAGGCCCAGACCCTGCTTGTTACCGTACCGAAATGTCCGTTTCATAAGATGTTTGTCACCAAGCCATACTGGGCCATGGGAAATGCTGGTCCTCTGGAGGCTGCGACTTTGCGCAATCGCCAAGTGGGTCAAAGGCACCGCCGAGTGCGTTCATGCCACCAGACATCATGCCACCGTACGCATCGCCCATGAGGCCAAGCCCTATATCGCCAGCGCCTGCCACCAATGCCTCGCCTGAGATAAGGGGGACTATCGCACCCAGACCCGCACCATATCCCGCTCGCTTCCATGTCGGCTTGTTCGACGCATAGTTTCCTGCGGCAGTTCCCAGCGCGCCGGAAGCGCCGCCCCATAGCGACGTCATGCCAGCCCTGCCCAGCGCGCCACCGATAGCGCCCCCGACATCACCTCCGATTGCCCCTCCGAGCTCGCCCATAACAGCACCTGCGGCAGGACCAAGTAAACCACCGAGCGCGCCTGTGGCGCCGCCGACAAGGGCGCCTGTCAAGGTGCTGCGTATGTCGCCGCCTGACGAGACATAGCCTGCGACACCTCCGATTACCGCGCCAACGACCCCACCCACAAAGCAAGTGAGACAGTGGCCACTAGCGTCCGTGAAATTGGTGGGCGCGCCACCCACGTACTGATATATGTTCGGCTGCCCCGCGAAGATAGCCATCGAGTCTTCGCTCAGAAAACGCCCCTCGGCAGGCAAGTAGTAACGCGACCGGTAGAAATAGAGGTCCTCATCATCCATTTCTCGGCCGGCATACAGATATTTGTTCGCCGCCGCGCCTGCGCCACCCGAGGTAACACCGTAGGCGTCATAGCCGATGCGGCCAACGATCGCCCCCGACCCATCTGTCGTTGCAGTCGTCGACCCAAGTGCATCGCGAAGAAAGTACTGCTCGCCAGCGTCGGATCCGCGCGAAAGCTTCTCGTCGACCGAGGTGCCCGTGATCATGCGATAGGAGGCATCGGCCACGCCTTCCTCAACCTTACTCAGGCCGTCGTATACGTACAATTTTTCTACGTCGGACTTCTTCGACGTCCCGAATCCCTTCCCCGCTCTGTCAGTTCACTTTCCCGCGTCGCCGGACAGGAGCGCCGCGATTCGCCGCGCGTCATCCGCGGATCCCAGGGCCGAGGCCCGCCCAGTCTTGAGGCTCCCCAGCGGTAGCTCCGGCCATTGGTCATTGCGCCCCGCGGGATGACCAAAGCTCAGGTCCGCCCCAAGTCGGATAGATCACGTCAAGTCGTTCTGATACTTTCGCAAAAGCGCCATGGGCCGATGCAAGGTGCATCTAGCAGCGAACAGCAGGGGGAATAAGCATGGAAAATCCGTTCTTGACGCGTTATCTCGTTAGCTCTGAATTACGCGAACTGGGCTTTAAGAGCGTAGGAGAAAAGGTACTCGTCGCCGCAAACTGCACCATCGTCGGCGCCGAGAACATCGAGATCGGTGACAACGTGAGGATTGATCCTTACACGACCATTACCGCTGGCGGCTCGGGCTGGTTGAAGGTCGGATCGCACGTTCACATCGCGGGATACGCGTTGCTGTCGGCGGGTGACGGCATCGAGATGGAGGACTTCAGCGGCATATCACAAGGGGTACGGGTCTATAGCCGCACCGACGACTACACCGGTAAAGCGCTGACGAACCCCACCGTTCCTGCCGAATTCACCCAAGTACGAGGCGGCACAGTACGACTTGGCCGGCACGTCATCATCGGATCGGGGACAGTGATCCTGCCTCGCCTCACGATCGGTGAGGGAACTTCCGTAGGCGCCCTGTCACTGGTGACAAAATCACTTGAGCCCTGGGGCGTCTATACAGGAATGCCAGCCACACGCCTCAAGGCTCGCTCTCAGGCACTACTGGAGAAGGAGCAAGCGTTCCTTGCCACACTGCGTCGAGCCCCATGAAAGAATGCCCCCGAGGCACATGTGCAACCTCGAGGGCCGTTCAGTAACTCGCCGTTTCAGCGCTTACTTGGCCTTGGCCTGCGGAGCCGTCCACTCCTTCAACCAGGCATTCACCTCTTCATGCCACTGCACACTGTTCTGCGGCTTGAGCACCCAGTGATTCTCATCCGGGAAGTGCATCAGCTTGCTCGGAATGCCACGACGCTGCAGCGCCGTGAATGCGCCCAGGCCCTGCGTTTCCGGAATGCGGAAGTCCTTGCCACTGTGGATGACCAGCATCGGAACGCGCCAGTCTTTCACGTGGTTGATCGGATTGAAGCGCTCGTAGTTTTCCGGGTGCTCGTACTGCGTGCCACCGTTCTCTTTCTCTTCGAACCAGAGCTCTTCGGTGTCGTAGTACATGGCGCGTGCGTCGAAGACACCGTCGTGGTCGACGAGGCACTTCCAGGGCTGGTTCCACACGCCGGCGATCCAATAGACCATGTAGCCGCCGTAGCTCGCACCGAGGGCACACGCACGGTCGCCATCGAGGAACTTGTACTTGGAGAGCGCAGCGCTCCAGCCGGCCTTGAGGTCATCCAGCGGCTTGCCACCCCAGTCACCCGATATGGCGTCGGTGAACTTCTGGCCGTAGCCGGTGGAACCGTGGAAGTTCACCGTGACCACCGCAAAGCCCTGCCCTGCGTAGGTCTGGGCATTCCAGCGGTAGCTCCAGCTATTGGTCATCGCGCCCTGCGGACCACCGTGGATGATGAAGGCCACCGGGTAGGTCTTGCCGCGCTTGTAGCCGACTGGCTTGACCACATAGCCCTGTACGTTGTCGCCGTTCGCACCCTTGAAGGTGAAGAACTCGAAGTCGCCGGTCTGCGCGCTCTTGATGCGCTTGGCGTTGAAGTGCGAGACCTGCTTGAGGCTCTTGCCCTTGACGTCGGCGGTGTAAAGATCGGCCGGATGCTTCAGGTCATCACGAGTCAGAAGAACCTTGTTGCCACTGATCGAGTAGCCGCTGACGGAGCCATCGGTGACCAGCGTGGTCGCCTTGCCCGTCGCCACGTCGATCGCGAACAGCGGATGCTGGCCGTTGTCGTCGGTGGTGGTGTAGAGGGTCTTGCCGTCTGCCGATACCGTAAGGGTGCCTGCGGATCGATCCCATGAAGGGTCGATCTCATGCTTGGCGCCAGAAGCGATGTCCAAAGCCCAGATACCGAAACGATCGGCTTCCGAGCCGGGATCCTTCATGGCCGTATAAAAGAGCGTCTTGCCGTCCGGCGACACCACGGGGTTGGCATCCCAGGCCAGGTTATCGGCCGTGAGATTCGTCGGAGCCGCTGAGCCATCCGAAGGCACACTATAGATATCGAAGTTGGTCGACCAGGGCTCGGTCTTGCCGGCAATGCGTACGTCGAAGTACACGGTCTTGCCGTCCGGCGAGAAGGTGAACTCGTCTTCGCTGCCGAATGGTTTGCTCGGCACGTCGCCGTCGATGCCCTTGCTCAGGAGCACGGGCTGCGAGGCGTTGCTAGCGTCGGCAATGTAGAGCTGGTTACGACGGCCATCGGCCCAGGTGTCCCAGTGACGGACGAAGAGTTTGTCGTAGACCGTGCCGGTGGACTTGTCCTTCTCGCGGCCGTCGAGGCGTTCCTTGGTGCAAGCCAGGTCGGCGCAGTCGGTAAAGACCTCATAGCTCAGCAGCAGCTTCGAGCCGTCCGGCGAGAGCTTGAACGAGCCGACGTCCAGGGGAGCCGTGGTCACGGCATCGCCAGTCCGCACGGTCAGGGCCAGGCCCTTAGCATTATCTGCGTCGAACGCGCGGTGCCAGACCTGGGCCACCCCATCCTTCGCAGCCGTATAGAAGATGGACTTGCCATCCGGCGCCCAGCGCGGCGAGGAACCCTTCTCTACCACCTTGACCGGCTGCGGCGGTTTGTTGAGGTCCATCACATAAATCGAGGTCACGCCCTTGTTGGCGGCGTAGTCGGTGGCGCGCACGGTAAAGAGTGCGTAGCGCCCGTCCGGCGAGAGCTGCGGGTCCCCGACACGGTCCATCATGACCAGGTCGCGGATGGAAAAGGGGTGCACGGTGGCGTTGTCTGCGTCAGCAGCCAAAATTGGGCCGGACGCAAGCGCGAGGGCCATCGCGGCGAGTAGAAGTTTCATGGGGGGCTCCCTTGGTAATGCCGCTGGGGACGGTACGGCGTGTGGGGCGCCGGTGCAAGCGACTCGGGCTGCCAGCTTACGGCCGAGGCGTGTACGATCACGACCCTGACGGCAGTGGGCCGTCTGGAGGGGACAGCGTGGGCAAAGCAGCCAGGGACCCGACGTGGTGGGTGCTCGTCATCGCCACGGCCGCCGCATTCGTGCTCAGGTATTGGTTTGTATCCACCGCCTGGATCGAGCATCCGGTGCGCGGGGACGCGCTGGACTACGTGTCCTATGCGGCAAACCTCATTCAGCACCACGTGTTTTCCGTGGCATCCGGCGGGGCGCCGGTCGTCCCGGACAGTTACAGGGACCCTGGGTATCCGACGTTCCTCGCGCCGTTCCTCGCCCTTATCCAGAACGCCGGCCTCAGGTATCGAACCCTGCAGACCGCCCAGGCATTACTGGGCGCGCTCACAGTCACAGCATATCTATGCCTCGCACGTCGCTGGCTCAGTATTCCCTGGCTCATCGTCACAGCCGTGCTACTCGCCATCTGGCCCCACTCGATCACTGCGCCGGCCTATTTGCTCAGCGAAACACTGCTTGGGTTTCTTGTCTCGGTCGCGCTGGCGACGGTCGCCAAGGGCGTTGCCGACGATCGCGCTGGACGGCTTGCCGCTGGCGGCCTGCTGTTCGGATGCGCCGCGCTGACCAACGCGGTCATGGCACCTTTTCTCCCTGTCGTGGCTGCCGCCGGATACCTGGCGCAACCGGCCCGGCGTCGGCAATGGATCATTCTTCTCGTCGCGTCGCTGGCGCTTCCGGGGCTGTGGGCGTTGCGAAATGCGGTCTCCGCCGAAGGCCCCGCGGCAAGCCAACGTGCCATCACGAACCTCGTGCAAGGTTCCTGGCCCGAGTACCACAGTGCGTGGCTCGACAGCCTCTCGGGTGACCCGGCTGGCGTCGCCATGACTCGCCGCATCGATCACGAAGTCTCACTGGCCGTTCGTGACCGCGCCGCAGGCATGACTTCGCTCACCAATCGCCTGGGTGCGGAGCCGGGTAGATACGCCGCTTGGTACGCCTCGAAACCTGCGCTGCTCTGGAGCTGGAGCATGCGCATCGCAAGCGGACATATCTACGTCTTTCCGACCGTCGACTCACCGCTGGAGTCGAACGATATAGCCTGGTACACCATGCAGGCTCTCGTGATGGCTAATCCGATCGTCGCGATCCTTGCGTTGCTCGGCTGCGTCGTTGTGATCATCGGTCGCGCCGATCGCCAGGCAAGCATGACGGCTGTCTTGCTGCTTTACGTTACAGCCGTCTACTCGGTGCTTCAGTCGGAACCACGGTATGCCGTGCCATTTCGAGGAGCCGAGATCGTCATGGCTGCCCTGGGAGCAGCATGGCTGAGCGCAGGCTTTCTTACCCTCTGGCGCAGGCGACTTGGGCACCTCGCCACTTCCGGAACCTCATCCGCCGGGGCTGCCCCGAGGCGATCGGCATGAGTAGACAAAAAAAGCGGACGGCGTGGATCATCCTCGCCTGCACCCTTCTGGCCCTCGCCCTGCGCCTCTACTTTACAAATGTCGCCATAGTCGACAAACCGATCAGCGGCGATGCGCGCGACTACACCGCCTATGCGTGGAATCTCATCAATCACAGCGTTTTTTCCAGCGCCGCTCCCTCGCCGGCCAAACCTGTGCCGGATAGCTACCGCGATCCAGGTTATCCCGTTTTTCTTGCCGCAGTCGTCTCGGCCTTCCCCACAGGTTGGTACGGTGCCGTTCGCTGGATTCAATGCCTGCTAGGCGCCCTGACCGTGCTGGCGTTGCTCGCCGCCGCGAGGGACTGGCTGAGAGACGGCTGGCTGATCGCGGCCGGCGTGTTGATGGCGGTATGGCCTCACTGCATCACTATTCCTACCTACATTCTCAGCGAAACGCTGTTCGGGTTTCTTGTCGCCATGGCGCTTGCCGCCACGAACGAAGCTATCCGACGCACCGATACGCGATGGGCATGCGCGGGGGGCCTCATGTTCGGCGCCGCGGCCCTGACCAATGCCGTGCTGATGCCGTTCGCACCGATGGTCGCTGCGATTTTCGCGTGGCGCTCGCCTACCGAGCGGCGTCAATGGCTCGCTCTTCTTCTGTGCGCTGTCATGTTGCCAGGGGCATGGTTGGCAAGGGGCGCAACCATCGATGCCGGCCAATCCGCCGGGCTCCGCGCATCCACGAACTTTGTCCAGGGGTCATGGTCGTCCTACCATGCTGCGGCGCACGGCGTAGCCGCTGGCGACGAGACCAGCAAGAGGATCATGGGCACGATCGATGGCGAAGTTGCCGAGATGGCCCGGGACCCATCCGCCGGCCTGCACGCCATTCTGGATCGGCTGCAGGCGACACCGCGAGACTCGATGTCGTGGTACCTGTCCAAGCCAGCACTCTTGTGGAGCTGGAATCTCCAGATCGCCTCCGGACATATCTATCCGTTTGCGACGTCCCACTCGCCCTTCCAGGTGCGCAACGCGCTCTATGCAATGACCCAGTTGCTGATTGCCATGAACGACTGGATGGCCGCCGCCGCACTCGCTGGCTGCCTGGTCGTGGCGTTCCGCGGGGTCGGGGGGACGGCTTCTCTTTCGAGCATGCTGCTGCTCTATGTCACGGCTGTCTACGGCATTCTCCAGTCCGAACCGCGCTACGTCATCGCCTTCCGCGGAGAGGAAATCTTGCTGGCAGTCCTCGCAGTAGCGACGGCTACAAGGGCGATCTTCGAACCCAATGGACCTGTCCTAAGGCATTTTCGGAGAACGACGTCACGTTTCGGCAACGAAAAGGCAGGCGGGTTGGCCGATGGTATGGATCGTGCTGAGTGACAGGAACACTCCGCCAAGAACCCGCCCATGCTTCCGACCAAGCACGCCAACGGCTTCACTTTGATCGAACTCATGATCGTCGTCACGATCATCGCCATCCTGGCGGCCATCGCCATCCCTGCTTATCAGGATTATGCGATTCGTGCCCAGGTGTCCGAGGGGATCAATCTCTCCACAGGTGCAAAAACAGCGGTGTGGGACTTCTTTGCGGATAAAGGTCGCCTTCCGGCGGCGAATGAATCCGCCGGCCTCGCAGCAGAAGGGTCGATCTCCGGAAAATACGTGTCGGGCGTTCGGGTAACCGATGGCGCGGTCACCGTCTTCTACGACACAACCAACGCCAACGCGCATGTGCAGTCCAGCGCTATCACACTCTCCCCCATCACTGGCCCCGGTGCCATTGCCTGGGTGTGCAAGGGATCACCCATGGAAAGCCGCTACCTTCCCACGGCTTGCCGATAACACAGTAGGAAGTGACGCTAAATGTCACCTTGTGACGCGCAGTGTCATGACGCAGCACATTGAATATAGGCGGATTTCTCCTATTGCATGCGAGACGTGACACCCGGCACAATTCCGGCACGCGCAATATGAGGGAATATGCGCCGTCGGGTATGGCATGCAAGATGCATTCGACAAACACGAGCTTCCTGGTCGTTCCTGACCACGTGAGTGAGAAAGGGGATCGGGGCCCTTCCTAGGGGGATCCGGTACCGGGGCTCAGGGGGCACCACAATCGGTTAGCTAACCACCTTTACATAGATAGGAATCGCCATGAAGAACGTGCAGAAGGGCTTTACCCTGATCGAACTGATGATCGTTGTCGCGATCATCGCCATCCTGGCCGCCATCGCTATCCCGGCTTACCAGGACTACACCATCCGCTCGCAGGTCTCGGAAGGTCCGGTCCTCGCTGACGGCGCCAAGACGGCCGTTGCCGAGTTCTTCCAGAACACCGGTCGCTTCCCGCCGAACAATGAATCGGCTGGCCTTGCCTCGGCCGGCAGCATCAGCGGCCAGTACGTCAAGACCATCACGGTTGGTGCCAACACCGGCCTGATCACGGCTGCGTACGGTGGCCCGAAGGCCAGCACCAAGATCCCGGAGGCTTCGACGCTGGAGCTTTCGCCGATCACGAATGCCGGTTCGATCGCGTGGACCTGCAAGAGCACCACGATCAAGAGCAACTACCTGCCGTCGAACTGCCGCTCGTAATTCGAGCTGCATGCAGGACAAAAAAGGAGCCGCTCACGCGGCTCCTTTTTTTTTGGTCGCGCCTGGCTTCGGAAAGGCGCTACCCCTTGGGTATGACAGGGAAGTAGACTAGGCCCGCGCGCCCGGCAAGGTCGCCATCGTCCGCCTTGTTCACCCCGTCGACCGCTACGATGCCTCGGCGCGCCACCTCGTCAGGCCAATGACCCCACGAAGCTACCTACGCCTCGCGCTCCTCGCCGCCCTTCTACTTGTTGCGTGGCTAGCCTACCGGCCGGGCCTGAGCGGTGGCTTTGTCTTCGACGACTTCGCGAATCTACCCGCCCTCGGCGAAACCGGGCCGATCGATAACGCGGCTGCTTTTGCCCGCTACATCACATCCGGCACCGCCGACCCCATCGGCCGACCGCTGGCCATGGCCAGTTTTCTGATCGACGCCCACGACTGGCCGGCACAGCCGGAGCCATTCAAGCGGTCGAACGTCATCCTTCACCTCCTCAATTGTGCGCTGCTCTACGCATTGCTCCGTGCCTTCGGGCGCGCGTGGGCGCGTGGGGAATCCGAGGCCACCACGGCGACCCGCATGGACTATGCGGCACTGATCGCCTCAGGCCTTTGGGCGCTTCATCCCCTCTTCGTTTCAACCACGCTGTACATCGTGCAGCGCGAGGCGATGTTACCGGCCACGTTCTGCCTGACTGGCCTCCTGGCATGGGTAAAGGCACGCCAACTGCTTGCCGAGGGACAAACCCGCGCCGGCGGCTTCATGGCCGTCGTCGCGATCGTGGGGTGCACATTGCTGGCGGCCCTGTCGAAAGCGAACGGACTGCTGCTGCCGTCCCTCATTCTGGTAGTCGAGGGCTTCTCGTTGCCGCCGGGGCCTCGGCCAGTTGGCCGGTCGGCAACCGTCTTCCGTGCGGCGTTAGCCGCGTGCTGGATCGCGACGGGAGCCATGGTCCTTGCACTTGTCTACCTGGCCTGGGCGGGCATCGTTCATGGGATCCCGCATCGTCCATGGACTGAAGCCCAACGGCTGCTCACCGAGCCTCGCATCGTCTGGCAATACCTCGGCCAGCTGTGGCTCCCCCATCCCTATACCGCAGGCGTCTTCAACGATACGACGGCGGTCTCGACGCATCTGTGGCGCCCGTGGACCACGTTCCTAGCGATCGCTGGCCTTGTCGTGCTGTGTCTGTTTGCATGGTTCGGCAGGCGTCTGTCGCCCGCGATTGCCGGGGCCATTCTGTTCTTTCTGACGGGTCATCTGCTCGAATCAAGCAGCGTGCCGCTTGAACTGTACTTCGAGCACCGGAACTATCTGCCGGCCCTGCTGATGTTCTGGCCGGCGGGCCTGTGGTTGGTCGGCGTCCCTATGAACCTTCGAGCCAGATCCGCGAAGCCCGTCTTTCCCTTGCTGCGAGTGCGCTATGCACTTACCGCCGTCCTGATCATGTCGATGGCAGGAATGACTTACGCCAATGCTTCCGTTTGGGGCGACAATGCACATCAGGGGACCTTGTGGGCTCGCCTTAACCCGACCTCCGCTCGCGCCCAGGTCACCGCCGCACAGGAAGAGATTCAGCATGGGACGCCATCCCGAGCCATCGCGCGCCTGACGCCCCTACTCGCGGCCAAACCCGAGGAAGTGCAGATTGCGTTCAACCTGATCGCCGCGCATTGCCAGGCGAGTGATCTTTCCGAGACGGACATGGCGACCGCTCGCCGGGCATTGCACCTCACTCGCGATCCCGGCGCGCTCATCGCTGGCTGGTACGCACGCACCATCCCAGTCGCTCAAGAAGGTGAATGCCCAGGCCTGTCGCTCGCTGGCCTCAAGGACCTCACTCAGGCGGGACTCGACAATCCGAACCTTCCGCCTGGGCGCAAACAGGATCTCGAACACGCGCTAGGCGAAATAGCGTTGGCGACGAATGATCCGAAGGCCGCCCTCCTTCATTTCAATCGCGGCCTCGAGCTGGATCCTCACGAAACCGTTGCCCTGCGCCAGGCAGCGGAACTCGGCTCGGCCGGCCACGCTGAACTCGGTCTCCAGCATCTCTCGGTATATGACAGCCTTCCCATTGCTGCCGATGCCACTGGCCCCGGCATGGCGACGGTTCACGCCTGGGTGCTACAACGCCAGGCTTACTGGCCCCGCGAACGGGCACGCCTCGTCGCCACACTGAAAGCAGATGCCGGAGTCAGCCCATGATGTGGCGCAACGTCGGACACCATATGTCGCGCCCATGGGTCATCTTCTGCCTGGGATTGGTCGTCACTGTTGTTGTCTATTGGCCCGGCCTCTCAGGAACGTGGCTGTTCGACGACTATCCGAACATCGTCGACAACGTTGGGGTTCATCCCAAAAGCTGGAGTATTCCAGACCTTGTCAGCGCAGCGCTTTCTTCACCGGCGAGCGATTTCAAACGCCCCCTGGCCTCGCTGAGCTTTGCCATCAACTACCTCATCACGGGCGCCAATGCGCCTGCGATGAAGTTCACGAACCTGTGCATCCATTTACTCAACGGCTTCGCGGCCTTCCTCTTCCTCAGGTCGCTCCTGCGCGCAGCAGGCGAAGATCGGCCGGACTCGACGGTCAGCGATCGCAAAGCGGCACTCATAGCGGCCGCATGGCTGGTGCTGCCAATCAACGTATCCTCTGTGCTGTACGTGGTGCAGCGCATGGAGAGCATGGCTAATCTCGCTGTGCTGCTCGGTCTTTGGGGCTACGTGGCCGGACGTCGACGTATGCTCGGCGAAAAGCGTTACGGATGCCTTCTTGCCGCAGGTAGCGTGCTGGGTGCAACCGCCATCGGGGCGTTGGCGAAAGAAACAGCTGTCATGCTTCCGCTGTACGCCTTCCTGATCGAATGGTTCGTGTTCCGAGGCCACAGCTCGAGTGCGCGTGGCCACGCCATTGACCGGCGCGTTGCAGGCTTCTTCGTCGTTTTTCTTCTGATCCCCATGACGGCCGGCGCTATATGGCTACTGCCGGGCCTGCTGAATCCGTCCACCTGGGTCACGCGTGATTTCACGTTGTCGACCCGACTGTTGAGCGAGGGACGCATCGTCCTTGACTACATTGCGTGGACGCTCATTCCCACTCCCGGCGCGCTCTCGTTTTACCACGACGACTTTGTCGTTTCGCAGGGCTTGCTCTCACCCGTCACGACCGCCCTGTCACTTGCTGGCATCGTCGCCCTGCTCTGCGTATCGCTCTGGCTACGGAAACGGCTCCCGCTGGCAGGGCTTGGCATTGCCCTGTTCTTCGGCTGCCATCTGCTGACTGGAACGGTGCTGCCGCTCGAACTGGTGTATGAGCATCGCAACTATTTTCCGAGCCTGGGTCTTCTGCTCACCCTTCTGGTCACGCTCACGGCCGTTCCCCCGTCGCGCGCACTTGCCCAGACTCTCGCGCGGCTCTGCCTTGGCCTGTTTGCGCTGCTTTGGCTCTTCATCACGTGGTCGACCGCGGAAGCCTGGGGCAACCCACTATCGCTCGCACGTGAACTCGCTTTCAGGGCGCCGGACTCGCCGCGCGCGCAATACGAGTTGGGTCGCACCTACATCATCTACTCAAACTATGATCCGACCTCGCCATTCATTCCGCTCGTGTATGAGCCACTGGAACGGGCGGCACGAGTTCCTGGGTCGTCGATCCTGCCGGAGCAGGCGCTTATTTTCATGACGTCGAGAATGCACCTTCCCGTCAAGGACGCTTGGTGGGACAGCATTGATGACAAGTTGAGAAAGCATCCTGCGACGATCCAGGATGAAAGTTCACTTGACGCCCTGGCCCAGTGCCTCCGTCAGACGGCGTGCACCTTCCCACCCGAGCGCCTCTACGGCGCATTCGGTGCAGCACTTTCGCATGAGCGGCGCAGCCCACGCCTTTTGGCCATGTATGCCATGTTCGCCTGGGACACCATCAAGGACAAGCAACTCGCGTATCGCGTACAACGCGAAGCGGTTGCGGGTGCGCCCCGCGAGAGCGCCTATCGCATCGGTCTTGCCCGTTTCGCCATACAGCTGGGCGATCAGCAGGAGCTTGCTAGACAGATCAGCGAGCTCCAGACCATGAATGTTGGCGGCCGCCTCGGTGCCGATCTCGCGCCACTGCAGAATGCCTACACACGAATGGCACCGGCCAAGTGCGCGTCCACGAGTTCATCATGCGAGTATTGAAAGGCGCCCTTGCCCGAAGCAGCATGGCGACCACCGGTATCCTCGGGTTACGTGTCGCAACCCAGGCACTCACGCTGGTCCTGGTGACCCGTCTCCTCGGGCCCACGACGTACGGCACCTATATGGCTGCGGCTTCACTCGCTGTCATTCTGGGCCTCCTTCCCAATCTTGGCGCCGGTTACGTGCTGATGGCCCGAGCCGCCCGCGACGGTGCGGATGCCATCGAGAACTGGCGCTACGGATGGCCACTCAGCCTTTCCGTCGGTAGCCTGCTCACTCTCGGCTTTCCCTTTGTTGCGAGCGCGGTCACCGGAGCCTCCCTCCCAATCGTCGAACTCGCACTGATCGGCGCGGCCGAGTTGCTCGTCACGCCTCTTACGCTGCTCCTGAGCTTTGTCCTGCAGGCGCGGAACCGCGTCGCAGCGGGACAGATGCTGCTCTGGATACCCATGGCCCTTCGCGCTGTAGCGGCCGCCACCTGCATCGTCTTCTTTGCCCGCACCCCGGTGCATGTATTCGTGGTCCTGCAAGCCACAGCAGCGCTGCTGGGCCTGGGACTCGCGCTTGTCGCGACCCATCGGATCGCGCCCCTACAGTGGCGACCGCGGCGACCCTCGCGCGACGAATGGCGCTCGGGCGCCGCCTACGCCGCCATGCATATCGTCGCCGCGAACCCGACGGAACTCGACAAGATCATTTCCCCCGCACTCCTCGGAGCGCATACCGCCGGCATTTACAGCGCAACGTCGCGCGTCATGAACGCCGTCGTTATGCCGGTGGTCGGAATGCTCGTCGCCGCGCAGCCACGGCTGTTCCGACACGGTACCGCCCCGACTGAGGAAGGGCAGCGTCTGGTCGGCTTGCTCGGACGCATTTCGTTCGGGTGGGGACTGCTGAGCGCAGCCGCGCTGGCCCTGGGAGCCCCCTTGTTGCCCTACCTTCTCGGCGATGCATTCGCCGAAACGGCAGCTACCCTACCCTGGGTCGCGATGGCATCGCCGTTCATGGCGCTGCGGATGGCCGCGGGCACGGTGCTCGTGGCCTCCGGCCATCCACTTCGACGCCTGCGGTTCGAGCTGACCGGGATAGTGCTGCTGGCATTGCTACTGGGCGCGGGAGCGCGACTCTTCGACGTTCGCGGTATGGCGGTGGGCCTGACACTTGGTGAGGCATTCATGGCGAGCTACGGTTGGCATCTGGTGCGCCGCGCGCAGCAGGATTTCACGACGCCGGTGGCGTAAGGCTGCGACGCCTTCCACGCAGGAGGTCGCTCAGTGCCATGGCCAGTCCCTTCCACGGCCGCAGCGAGCGATGACGAACGCTTCGTACAAGCGCACGAAGGGTGAGGAAAAAGAAGCGCCCCGCACCCAATCCAAATCGAGCGGCCATACCGTAGCCAAGGCGACCCACCAGCAACAGATGGGCACGACTCATGTGATATTCGTAGAATATCGAGCCGTTGCCGCTGCTACCGGACCCCTCGTGAATGACCACGCCTTCAGGCACGTCCACCAAGGCGACACCACGCTGCGCCATTCGATAGCCCATCTCGATATCGTCGCCGTAGAAAAAGAACGTTTCGTCGAAAATGGGTTCGTGGACTAGCGTGTGATGCAGCATGAGGCACGCGCCGCCAAGTAAGGCGTGACCGCGCAGGCCCGGTCCCGCCGGAGAAATCGTCGCCGAAAGATGACGGTAGTAAGTTCGCGCCGGCACCAGTCCGGTTGGCCCGTCAATCGACGGCGCCGCGATGACCGGCGACTTGCCGGCTACAGCCGTACGCAAATGGCCGACCGTTCCCGGCGCCAACGAGGCGTCGCTATTGATGAGCAGCAGGTCGTACTCACCACCCCAACCGGCAATCAGTTCGACAGCGCGATTCACTCCAGCCGCAAAACCGAGGTTGACGCCGGGTTCCAGGTACACGACTTCGGTGGGGATGTGGGCCGCACCGCTACGAAGCGGGACAATCGACGCGCCATCGTCTTCGGAATTGTCGACGACCACGACGATATCGACGCCCTCGCTGGCGAGCGACTGCAGACAACGCAGAGTCATGGCTGCGGAGCGGAAGTGAAGGAGGACGGCGACGCACTTACGCACGGTCGTTTGTCCCGTCAGATGCGAAGGCCACCGTAACGAGCTCCTCGCCCGCGCGCGCAAAGAACGTAGCCGCAAGATCCGCGTGCCAGCCCACGATTGGTGCAACGAGTGCTCTTGCGCGGTTCGCGAGGCCCGGGCGCTGAGAAGCAATTCGCGCACTTTCCCGTGCAATGCTTCGCGCATGATGGCCCCGCCTAAGCGAGCGGACGTTCACAAACCCCACTTCCTCCAGCATGGTTTCCATGGCCTCGGCGCTCGGGACGCACAAGTGCCTGGGGGCCTCCAGGCCGCGCCATGCCGACCGAAAGACGCGTGCGCCAAGGCCGCGCGGATTCGGCCATGCCAGCCAGATCATTCCACCGGGCTCGAGACGACGCAGACAATGCTCGAGATCGCTTCGCATGTCAGGAACGTGTTCGATGCTGTGCCGAAGGCTGATGACGTCGAACAGCCCTTCGGGCAAACCTCCTTTCGCACCTATAAAGCCCTGAAACGCAACGAGGCCTTGCGCGACGCACGCCGAAACAGCATCGGGATCGGGATCGAGTCCCGTCGCCGACCAGCCAAGTTCACTGGCGCGGCGGAGGAACTCGCCATTGCCCGACCCGACATCGAGGACTCGGCGATGCTTGGCCTGGCGAGCGAGGAAAAGATGGCGTCCGTGATAATCGAGCTTCAGACGAAGAGGTTCGAAGGCGCAAAAAAGCAGCACGCCCAGGCGGTTAGACGGCGTCGCGTGGGCATCGAATCGCCAGTTCATGTAGCCCGTGACCAGCGCCATGAGCTGCGCCCTCGCGCCACGAAGCGATCCAGGGCCCGTCTCCGCAGTGTGCGTGTAATAGCTTCGGTAAGCTTCACCGATGGAATCGCTGGACGGCCGTGGGTCCGGATAGAGACTCGAGCATGCATCGCAGCGCCAGAAAGCCCATAGGTCGCGACCGGCCGGATCGAGGTGATCGAATACATCCCGAGCCTGTTGGCGACGCTCCGAAGCGCCGCAGGCCGGGCAAAGAGGCACCCGCTCGGTGCGCCCACCTTGCCAGGTCGCAATGACGGGGACCGCGAGCGGGTTCATGGGGCTGGTGCCTTTGTAGCTACAACTACGAGTTCGTCCGCGTGGCGAACACTGACCGTCGCGAGAAGGTCGGACGCCAACGAAAACAACGCAGCCGTGATGGACGCATAGCGAAGACCACGCTGACCGCGCTCACGCGCGATCTGCGCGCTTCTACGATAAAGGCGTCCGGTATGCACGCCCCTGCGCAGAGGTTCCACATGCGAAAACCCGGCGTCGCGGCACGCGGCGAGAAGCACGTCGAGTGCGGGCAGGCTCAGGTGCCGCGGCGCGTCATAACTCTCCCAGTGCAGGCCATAAAAACGGGCCCCCAGCGACGAAGGGTTGGGCAGGCCCATCCAAACGGTACCGCCGGGAGCCAGCATCGCGTGGACATCCCGAAGCATCGACCGGGGGTCGGGCACGTGCTCGAGACAATGACTCATCGTCACGGCATCCCAATAATCTCTCTGGCGGGTCGCACCCAGATCGGACACAAAACCTTGAGTGACTGGGATGCCGCGGTCAAGGCAAGCCGCTACGGCAGCGGTGTCTGGGTCCAGACCCTCTGCATTCCAGTTCATGGAACGCGCAAGCGCTACGAAGTCGCCGTTCCCGCAACCGATGTCCAGGAGGCGCCCGCCGCGTCCCGGCGGCAGATGCCGGCCATAGTAGTCAAGCTTGAGCCGAAGCGGCGCCAGGACGGAAAAGAACGCGAATCCCAAAGAAGATGACGGCGAGCGATGCATCCCGAATCGGCGATTGAGGTATCCGTCGATGAGTGAGGTCAACCAGCCAGCTCGCCGCGGCGCAGCGGGCGGGCGATGCGTGACGTAGTCAAAATCATAGGCGGCCGGCAGCGAGGCATCATCTGGGCGAGGATCGAGCCACGCGGTAGCGCACGATTCGCAATGCCACAACATCCATGGGTCGGTTCCGTTGACCATGGCATCCCGAGCCACACCGATGGGATCGCGACGGGCCTGTCCACACATGGGACACCGGGGCACCGCTGTCACGTCGCCGCGGGACCACCGATCACCGTTCGTCGCGCTCACTTTGCCTCCCTCGACATACCCGTCTTCACACCTTTCCAGATCATGGAAAATTGTTCGCTGCGCCTCGAATCACTTGCCATCACGACGAGTGCTGTCAGCATCATCTTCACGATTGCCCACGCCTTCCAAACGACCGGAACGTAACCGCGCCGCAAAAGCCAGACCGTGTTCCGATAAAGGTAAAAGTGTCGCAACGGGCTGCGCTCCGGCCAGACCCGCCAGCCGAACAGCCATATCCGCCGCCCGCGCTCCCCCATCCGATGGTCGAACGACAGCCACGGAATGCCGAACAACCCGTAGGCGCGTGACGTCACGCGGAACGACCACTCGGTATCAACATGGTCGATGAACATCGCGCCGTCCAGGTCTCCAATGCGATCGACCAGTTCCAACATCATCGTCGTTCCGCTGCCATTGAGATTGGCGAGCGGAAACGGCGCAGCGTCAGGACCGGGATAAGCGCGCGACCATCGCCAGCCGTGCTCGATGTAGTGGAATCCGTGCGCCAGCCCCGTTCCGGGATCGAGAAGTACGGGTCCCACGCAGCAGAGGGTGCCGGTCATGGCCTGCACCTGATTCAGGGCGGCCACCAACCCGGCAGGCGTTTCAACCGGGAACGCGGAGTCCTGATCGAGCAGCAGCACCGCGCGACATGGCGTCTCCATCGACCTGGCGCGTGCGATGCCAACATTGAGGGCTGCCGCAAGGCCGATATTGTCGGCGTTCTCGATCAGCTCGACGCGCTCCACCCGTCCCACGAGCTCACGCACGGCATCACGGGCTGCGGGCGTCGAGGCATTGTCGACGACGATGATTCGCCCGACCTCACGTAGTGAAAGTAGCTGCCGTTCGAGCAGAGCGAGATCGGGATTGAATGTGACGGTGACCGATGCGAGCTCATTGACATCAACCGGGCGCCTATCAGTCGCCATCGGAAAGCTCCATGGCACGCCGAATGCCGGCGCCGAACCGGGCCCATGCGAATCGTTTCGCAAAAGCCTTGCATCCGTCTGCGAATGTGGAACGCCCTGACGCGAGGACATTCTTCACCGCGCCGGAAAATGCCTCCGTATCTCCCGCCGGAACGAGAAAGCCCGAAACGCCCTCGGCGATCGCATCCGGCACACCACCGACGGCATAGGCAACAGTCGGAAGGCCGTGTGCGGCTGCTTCGATCGCAACCATGCCAAAGCCTTCAATGTCTCCCTGGGTGGCCTTGACCGGAAACACAGCGACATCAGCGGCCGCATAAGCGCAATCGAGTGCTTCATCGGGCAACTCGCCATACATCGCTATGTTGTCCTGGAACCCCATCGCGACAGCATGCTGGTTCACAGCTTCCCTGATGCCTTGACGCCCCTGGTTCAGAGCATCCGGCGCGTCGTTGCCCACCACGGCCAGGAGAAGTGACGGATCATCCGCCAGCAAGCGAGGCAACACATCGGTGACGAAATCGAGCAAGCCTTTGCGCTCCGTCAGGCGACCTACGCAGAGGAGTACCCGGCGACCTGTCCAGCCGCGACTCGCGCGAAACGCTTCGACGGCATCGGTGTCAGGCGGAGCCGTGGGGATCATCACGCCGGGGTGGACGATGTGAATTCTGTCGGCCAGCACGCCGGCTTCGCGCGCGAGGCCAGCCGTGTTCGCGCTATTGGCAATACAGACGTCGCAGCGGCGAATGAAAGGTAGCCAGAGCAAGCGATAAATAGGGCTTTTCGTGACGATGTCGAGGCCGTGCACGTAGACCACTGCCCGCGCTCCGACCATGCGGGAGGTCAACCACACGATAGGTGCGCACAATCCACTTCCGGCCAGTACATGCGACGGTCGCACCGATCGTGCGAGTCGCAATGAGCCGATGAGCGATTCTGCGAAGAACCGCCAGAGCGGTTTCAAGGTACATGTGACGACGCGCGAAGCGGCTGACAGAACGACGTCGCTCCCGCGTGGTCCGACGACATCGACCGGTATACCGAGCGCAAGCTCCTGGACCAGATGCAGATTCAACCTTTCCATTCCGCCGCGAAGGGGCGGCAGGTTACGTGTAACTAGCAGGACGCGTTCCACGCGGGCTTACTCCCCTGCCCGCCCGCAATAGTGATAAACCTGATATTGCCAGTCCATTGGCCAGATCGCGAGCGATAGTGCCTGCAGGGCACGCACGGGCCAGGTCCACCACTTGCCGTGGACGATCCAGCGCCAGCTGAGGGGGTGAAGGTCACGGCGATGGCGGTGCACGGACAGACCCGCCGATTCGAAGAGAGATCCCCACACGTCTAGGGACATCACGTCTTCCTTGACCTTGACCTGATGCGTACCGCCATAGAGACCGAGGCGTCGGCTCAGGAAGCCGGCGTTGGGTACCAGCAGCAGGAACTGTGCGCCTGTTCGCGACACACGGATCATTTCCCGAAGCGCCGCCGGCTTGTCGACGAAGTGCTCCAGCGATCCCATGCAGGTGATGACGTCAAAGCTGGCATCCGGAAAAGGCAGCCTCTCGGCGGGTCCAGCGTGGAAAGCGCCCTGCGGATATGCTGCACGGCACGCGTCGATCGCACGACCGGATAGATCGACCCCGCTGATGCTGCGCGCTCCCATCTTGGCGAAATGGCCCAACCAGACACCCGTCCCACATGCGACGTCGAGGACGTCACCTCCGGAAACCCTGGTCAGTTCGCGTGCCGCCAGGCGGCAATGCCAGGGCAGCGGATGCTGGCTGGGTCGCGCGCCGTAGTATTCGTCATCGTAGAACTCACGAATATGGTCAAGCTGCTGGCTTTCGTCTGCATCGATGGGGGTCATCGCTGTGCGCTCCCGTCCGTGGGTCGGTACGTCAGCGAGGTGATTTGCTCGGACACCAGCCCGATCAGGAAAACGATCACGGCCGCGCTCCACATCAACGCGCTGCCATTGGTGAGGCGTCCCTCAGTCAGGAACGTGCGCGCGTAGTTCGCGCATCCCAGGAAGAAAAACAGTGCGCTTGCCGGGAAGAATAGCTTCAACGGCGAATACAACGTCGCAATCTTGAAGATGATCAGGAGAAAGCGCACGCCATCCTTCAGTGGCTTGATGTGGCTCTTGCCGACTCGCTGTCCTGCCTTGATTGGTTCATAGGCCACGCCGTATGCGCTCCGGAAAAACGCCATAGTGCTGGTAGTCGGATAAGAAAAGCCGTTCGGCAAAAGATGAATGAATTCGCGGAAGCGGCTTGCGCGGGCCACGCGAAAGCCAGAGGTCAGGTCGGCCACAGCCTGACCCGTCATCTTGCTGGCAAGCCAGTTGTAAACCGTATTGGCCACCCCGCGACCGACGCCCGCTTGGCTCTCCCAGTCGCGGGCGCCGACCACCATGTCATAGCCCTGGTCCAGCCGCGCCAGCAGGCGGTCGATGTCGACCGGATCATGCTGGCCGTCCCCATCCATGAATACCAGGACCTCCGCTGTCGCCGCGCGGGCCCCACGCTTGATCGCTGCCCCATTGCCCATCGAATAGGGCGAAGAAAGGCAGATAACATCCGACGCCGCGCACACGGCACGCGTGTCGTCGGTGGACCCGTCGTCCACCACGATGATCTCGGCGCCCGGCTGGGCGGCGGTCAGGCGGGGCAAAAGGTCTCGCAGTGCGGCCGCCTCGTTCTTGGCGGGCAGGATAATGCTGATACGGCTCAAGATAACTCCCCGATGGTCGTTGAATCATAAGGGATATCCCCCGCCGGAAACGAGACGCGGACGGCGGAGTCCACAGATTCATGACAGCGAGGGCTTCACGCGTCCGCACGTGACCAAATCCACAATCTAGAGTAGATTCAGGCGCGTATCTCGGGGAAACGGGACCCAACATGGCTTCACAAATGCAGGCGCCGATGCTGGCAGGTCTGACGGGTATGGCACGCCGGTTAGTCACCGAGGGCGTCTTGCCCGAGGCGGACGTGCGCAAGGCGGTCCAGGACTCGGCGGAAAAGCGGGTCTCGCTGTCCTCCTGGCTGGTGGATCACAACCTTGTGGACAGTCCGAGACTGTCCCAGGTGGCATCGTCCGAGTTCGGCATGCCGCTGATGGACATCGGGAACATGGTCCCGGCCAACATGCCGTTGGACCTGGTTACCGAGGCACTCATCTCCAAGCACCAGGCCCTGCCCCTGTTCAAGCGCGGCAAGCGCCTGTTCGTCGGCATTGCCGATCCGATGCAGTCGCATGCGCTGGACGAGATCAAGTTCCACTCGAACCATATGGTCGAGCCGGTGCTGGTCGAGCGCAGCCAGCTGCGTCGGATCATCGATAGCGCCCTCGCCTCGATGAATTCGCAGGTCTCTGGTTACGAGGACGGCACGCTCGACGAGCTGTCCCTCGAAGGCGGCGACGATGAAGGCGAAACGACTGGCATCGACGCCACAGCCGGCGACGACGCCCCGATCGTCAAGTTCGTCAACAAGATCCTGGTCGACGCGATCAAACGCGGTGCCTCGGATATCCATTTCGAACCTTTCGAAACGGTCTACCGCGTGCGCCTGCGCATGGACGGCATCCTGCGCGTGGTCGCCACGGCGCCGATCAAGCTGGGCAACCGCTTCGCCTCGCGCCTGAAGGTGATGAGCGGCCTGGATATCGCCGAGCGGCGCATTCCGCAGGACGGCCGCATCAAGCTCAACCTGACCAAAACCCGGGCGATCGACTTCCGCGTGAGCACCCTGCCGACCCTGTTCGGCGAGAAGATCGTGCTGCGTATTCTCGACGGATCCTCGGCCAAACTGGGCATCGACAAGCTCGGCTACGAAGAAGTCCAGAAGAACCTCTACCTCGACGCTATCGAAAAGCCTTACGGCATGGTGCTGGTCACCGGTCCGACCGGCTCCGGTAAGACGGTCTCGTTGTACACGGCTCTCAACATCCTCAACACCGAGGGGCGCAACATCTCCACGGTGGAAGACCCGGTCGAAATCCGCGTCGAAGGTATCAACCAGGTCCAGCAGAACGTCAAACGCGGCATGACCTTCGCCGCCGCCCTGCGCTCGTTCCTGCGCCAGGATCCGGACGTGATCATGGTCGGCGAAATCCGCGACCTCGAGACCGCCGAGATTGCGGTCAAAGCGGCGCAGACAGGTCACATGGTCCTTTCGACCCTGCACACCAACGACGCACCACAGACCATTGCCCGCCTGATGAACATGGGCATTGCGCCCTACAACATCATTTCGTCGGTCACCCTGATCATCGCCCAGCGCCTGGCCCGCCGCCTGCATGACTGCAAGCGAGAGATCGTCCTGCCCGCGACCGCGCTGCTAGCCGAAGGTTATACCCAGGAAGAAATCGATACCGGCTTCAAGGTTTACGAAGCCGTCGGCTGCGACAGCTGCAACGAGGGCTATAAGGGTCGCGTGGGCATCTACCAGGTCATGCCGATGGTCGAGGACATCCAGAAGATCGTCCTGGAGGGCGGCAATGCCATGCAGATCGGCGAAGTGGCCCGCAGGAACGGCATCAATGACCTCCGCGCGTCCGCCCTGCTCAAGGTCCGCAATGGCATGACCAGCCTGGCCGAGATCAACCGGGTTACCAAGGACTGACAGCCCGACAAGCCATCCGGCTCGCCCAAGATGTGCGCCAGATGGCAGAAAGACAGATGACCAAGGCTTCACACTAGAATAAGAACAGGGGCCGACCGATAGGGGGCGGTCCCCTGAAGCATCAATCCGGGGGAACACCGCGTCATGGCCATTGCCACCGCCACCAAGAACACGCGCGCCGTGGGCGTTGCTCGTGCCCAAGTAAGCAAGCTCATATCCTACGACTGGACTGCCCTGGACAAGCGCGGCAAGCGCATGAAGGGAGAGATGCAGTCGAAGAACGCCGCGCTGGTCAAGGCGGAACTGCGTCGCCAGGGGATGAACCCCCAGACAGTACGCGAGAAGTCCAAGCCCCTGTTCGGCTCGGCCGGCAAGACGGTCAAGCCACGCGACGTCGCGATCTTCAGCCGCCAGATCGCCACCATGATGGCCTCGGGTGTGCCGATGGTCCAGGCTTTCGACATCATCATCGATGGCCAGAAGAACCCTCGCTTCAAGAACATCCTGATCGATGTGAAGACCGGTATCGAGGGCGGCTCGTCGCTGCACGAGGCCCTGGGCCAACACCCGGTGCAGTTCGATGAGCTCTACCGTAACCTGGTCCACGCGGGCGAGTCCGCCGGTGTACTGGATACGGTGCTCGACACGGTGGCGACCTATAAGGAGCGCATGGAGAGCATCAAGGCAAAGATCAAGAAGGCCTTGTTCTATCCGCTCATGGTGATGGTCGTTGCCCTGCTGGTCTCGTCGATCCTGCTGCTCTTCGTCGTTCCGGTGTTCCAGCAAACCTTCAAGGATGCTGGTGCCCAGCTTCCCGCTCCGACCCAGTTCGTGGTGTCGGCTTCGGAGTTCATGCAGGCGTACTGGTGGTTGGTATTGATCTCCATCGTCGGCGGCGTCACGGTCCTAATCCAGGGCAAGAAACGCTCCCCGAAGTTCGCCCATTTCCTCGAACGAGTCATGCTCCGACTGCCCGTCATGGGCGCCATCATGCATCAGTCGGCGATCGCCCGATTCGCGCGCACCCTCGGCGTGACCTTCCATGCGGGTGTGCCGCTGGTCGAGGCGCTGGAAGCGGTCGCCGGCGCGACGGGCAGTGTCATTTACGGCGAAGCCATCATGCAGATGCGCGACGACATCGCCGTGGGTCACCAGCTTCAGCTGGCCATGCGACAGACCAGCCTGTTCCCGAACATGGTGGTGCAGATGACGGCGATCGGCGAGGAGTCAGGCTCGCTCGACCACATGCTGTTCAAGGTGGCCGAGTTCTACGAAGAAGAAGTCAGCAACGCGGTGGACAACCTGGCCACGCTGCTCGAGCCCATGATCATGGTCATCCTCGGCGTCCTCGTCGGCGGCATGGTCATCTCCCTCTACCTGCCCATCTTCAAGCTGGCCGGTACGGTCTGACCTCTTCGCGCCCGCGCCATGCACAATAGGAACCCTTCGCCCTTGCGGGCGGAGGGTTTTTTCTTGGATCACGGATTGCCCATGCTCGATTTACCCCTTGCCCTCTGGATCGGTGTCGCCGGCGTCTTCGGCCTGCTGGTCGGCAGTTTCCTCAACGTGGTAATCCTGCGGGTGCCCGAGCGCATGCAGGCGGACTGGCGCAAGCAGGCGCGCGAGGTGCTCGAGATCGAGGCACCCGAGGAGCCGCGGCCGCCGGGGATCGTGGTCGAAGGCTCGCATTGCCCGAAGTGCAAGCACGCGCTTGCCGCCCGCGACAATATCCCGGTGTTCGGCTGGCTGTTGCTACGTGGCCGTTGCCGATACTGCCGTGAGCCGATCTCGGCGCAGTACCCGCTGGTGGAGCTGCTCACGGGACTGGCCAGCGCCGCCGTCGTCTGGCGGTTCGGGCCGACCATCGGGGCCCTCGCCGGCCTGGTGATGACGTACTTCCTGATCGCCTTGTCCGGCATCGACGCCCGCACCCAGTTCCTCCCGGACGAGCTCAACTACCCCCTGCTCTGGATCGGCCTGGGCCTGGCCCTGATCCCGGGCTGGCAAGCGCTGCCGGTATCGCCTTCCTCGGCCATCCTCGGCGCCCTGATCGGCTACCTCAGCCTGTGGAGTGTGTACTGGCTGTTCAAGCTGCTCACCGGCAAGGAAGGCATGGGTCACGGCGACTTCAAATTGCTCGCCGCGCTCGGCGCGTGGCTAGGCCCGGTGGCCTTGCTGCCGATCATCATGCTGTCGTCGCTGATCGGCGCGCTGGTCGGCGGGAGCCTGATGGTGTTCCGCAAGCATCAGCGCGAAGTACCGATTCCTTTCGGCCCTTATCTCGCGGCGGCCGGCTGGGTCTGGCTGATGTTCGGCGACTCGCTCCTCTCCGGCTACATGCACCTGACGGGGCTGCAATGAGCGCCTTCGTCGTCGCACTCACCGGTGGCGTAGCCTCGGGCAAGAGCGCGACGGAGCGCTGCTTCGAGGCCCTGGGTGTCCATGCCTACGACGCGGATGTCGCGGCGCGGGCCGTGGTCGAACCGGGATCGGAGGCGCTTGTGGAGATAGCTCGCGCCTTCGGTACGGACGCCCTGGACAGCGAAGGCCGGCTGGACCGGCCGGCCATGCGCAAGCGTGTCTTCGACAACCTGCTGGCCCGAACGACGCTGGAGGGCATTCTTCATCCGCGCATCCGCGCGTGGCTGCACGAAGCTGTCAACGCCGATAGCGGCCCTTACTGCATCCTGTCGATCCCGCTGCTGGTGGAGAATCGCGCCAACTACGAATGGGTCGACCGCGTGCTGGTGGTCGATGTGCCGGAGGCGGTGCAGATTGAACGGCTGACGCGGCGTGACGGTGTGGATGAGGAGCTGGCGCGGAAGATGATCGCGGCGCAGGCGTCGCGCGAAAGGCGGCTGGGGATCGCGGACGATGTGATCGTCAATGAGGGGAGCGAGGCGGAGCTGGCGGTGAAGGTGGGCGAGCTGCACCAACACTACCTGGCTTTGTGTGGGAGCCGCTTCAGCGGCGATGCTCTGCCTTGATGTAAGGGGCAATCGCCGCTGAAGCGGCTCCCACAAAAGTCAGACCAGGGAGGCGGCGGCGATGCGCTCGGCGACGAAGTCCTCGGCGACCATGGGGCGGCCGATGTGGTAGCCCTGTACGAGGTCGCAGTCCATCTCGACGAGGCGGCGCAGCGTCTCTTCGTTTTCCACGCCTTCAGCCACCGCTTCCAGGCCGAGGCGGTGAGCCACGTCGACCATCGCGCGGACGAGTAGCTCGGTGCGGCTGTCGCCGATCATGGCGTCGACGAAGCTGCGGTCGATCTTCAGCTCGGTGGCCGGGAAGTGGCGCAGGTAGGCGAACGAGGCGTAGCCCGTGCCGAAGTCGTCGATGGCCACGCGCACGCCCTGGTCGCGCAGGCGGCGCAGCACGCGCACGCTCATGTCGAGGTCGGTGAGCAGCGCGGTTTCGGTGATCTCGATGATCGCCGATTCCGGCGGGACGCCCCAGATTTCCAGCGCGCCGAGCATCTGTTCGGCGAAGCCCTGTTCGGCGAAGACCCGCGGGGAAAGATTGATCGCCACGTCCAGCGGGCAGCCGCCGCGATGCAGGGCGGCCGTATGACGCAGCGACGCGTGAAGGCTCCAGCGGGTCAGCTGCACGATGAGGTCGCTGCGCTCGGCGAAGGGAACAAAGTCGGCCGGGGCCACTTCCACGCCGGAACGCGTGCTCCAGCGCGCCAGCGATTCCACGCGGACCACTTCGCCCGTACGCAGGTCGCACAGTGGCTGGAAAGCCACGTGCAGCCGGTTGGCTTCGATGTCCTCGCGCAGTTCGCCGTAGAGGATTTCGATCGGCGTGGCGTCTTGCTGATAAACCGCGAACGGCTCGCCGATGCGTAGCGCCTCGTCATGCGCGAGCTCGGCACGCCGGTAGAGCAATTCCGCCGTGGTGCCGTGCTCGCCGTAGAGTGTCACGCCGATCACGGCGCGACCGTGCCAGGGACGCTCGCCGCGCAGCAGCGGGCTGTCGAAGGCACCGACGATACGCGTGGCGGCAAGCAGCGCATGCGTGCGGTTGCGGATGGCAGGCAGCACCGCGACGAAGGTGTCGTCACCGGCCACGAAGATCTTGTCCACGTGGCGCACGGCATCGACCATGCGCTCGCGGGCGGCAAGCATGACCTCGTTGCCGAAGTCGAAGCCGAAGCGCAGCTGTGCCTCGCGCATGCCCTGCAGGCGAATGACCAGCACCGCGCAAAGGCCGGCGTCGTTGACCGACCGGTCGAGGATGCCCTGAATAGCCGGCAGGATGTGCGACCGCTCGCTGGTCATGACAGAAAATACTCCCTCGGGTCGATACCGAAACTGCCGGCGGCCAGTGTGCGCAGGATCTCGCGCCGTACACCGTTGGTCTGGCGCATGAGATCCACGATCATGAAGTCATCGAGATGGCTCTTGTCCGTGCGGGAAAGCAGCGCCACGCGCGGCTGCAGGCGGCGTGCCTGGTTCTGCACCATGACGATGGCCACCTCGCCGGTGTTGAGCTCAACCAGCGAGCCGGTCGGATAGACGCCGAGGCAAGCCTGGAACTGCTCCACCAGTTCACCCTGGAACTCACGATCCCGACCGGAATAGAGCTGCCGGATCGCCAGGTGCTGGGACACCGCTGGCCGATAGGGCCGTGGCGTGGACATCGCATGGTAGGTGTCGATGATTGCAGCCATGCGTCCGGCCAGCGGGATGGCGGTGCCGGCCAGCCCCTGGGGGTAACCGCTGCCGTCGAAGCGCTCGTGATGGGTGAGCACCATGTCGCGGACTTCCGCATCGAGAACGCCGGAGTGATCGAGAATGGCCACGCCTTCGTTCACGTGCTGGCGGGCGAGCTCCCACTCGGCGTCGTTGAGCGGACCACCTCGCTCGAGCATCTCCTCGGGCAACTGCGACTTGCCCACGTCCATCAACAGGCCGCCGGCGGCGAGGCTGACGATGGCGTCGTCGGTGAAGCCCATGTGCCGGCCGAAGGCCGCCGCCAGCGTGCTGCAGCCGACGGCGTGCTGGTAGGTGTAGCTGTCGCGCTGGCGCAGGCTCTGCATCCAGAAAAAGGCGTCGCCGCTGCGCAGCACGCTCTCCACCATCGGCCGCACGGCATTTTCCACCGCGTCCGGATCGATCGGCCGGCCGGCCTGGATGTCTTCGACGATGCGCGCGGCGAAGCTGGCCACGGTATCGAAAGCCTCGCGGGCCCGCGGCATCTCGTCGTCGAAGGAAGCGGTGTCGCTGTAGCTATGCCGGGTGACCAGTCGCGTGTTCAGGACCGGGCGTACCTTGGCTGCCGTCGGCGCTGGCGCTGACGCGACTCCTGACACACGCGCCGGCGCGACGCGACGGTGCAGGTCGACGAAGACGTACTTGCAGATGCGCTGCAGGGACTCGATGTCCTCACGGGAGGTGATCGGCACCCCCTGCAACGGAAAGGGCGTGTCCGACCATTCACAATCGAGGCGGCTGACATACATGCCGATCTCCAGATCGGTCACGAAGACGCGTCTCTCCACCAGGTCGTACGCCACGTTTCCCCTGCCTCCGTCGATACTGCCAGCGCGGTGGGCAGTCTTGGTCAAACCGTCATTTTGCCGGATTCGTGCCGCGGCTGCCCGGCTCACGGTCGTCGGTCCTGTATCGACCGGATGTTTGTTAACTGTAGCGCTAGACCCTGTCAGTTTCCTTTGGTTCGCCCGGTCTTATCAGGCAGGCCCCCTCCTTCGGAGATCCGCATGAACCGCCGCTCCTTGTTTGTCCCCCTCCTGATCGCGCTCACGGCCTGCTCCGCAGCCTCGGCCCGCGACGAGGGTGTACACCTGCCCGCCCCCACCGTCGACGCGGCTGCCGCGCCGGGCGAGGCCACCGCCGTATTCGCCGGCGGGTGCTTCTGGGGCGTCGAAGGCGTCTTCCAGCACGTCCGCGGCGTTAAGAGCGTCCGTAACGGCTATGCCGGCGGTGATGCCGCCCATGCCAACTACGATGACGTAAGCGAGGGTGATACCGGCCACGCCGAGTCGGTGCGCGTGGTCTACGACCCGGCCCAGGTTACCTATGGGCAACTGCTGCAGGTGTTCTTCTCGGTCGCCCAGGACCCCACCCTGCTGAACCGCCAGGGGCCGGACTCGGGCACGCAGTACCGCTCGGCGGTGTTTTTCGCCACGCCGGAGCAGAAGAAGGTGGCCGACGCTTATGTGGCCCAGCTGACGGCGGCGCATGCGTTTTCCGCCCCGATCGTGACCCAGGTGACGCCGTTGAAGGCCTTTTATCCGGCTGAGGACTATCACCAGGATTACATGCGGTTGAACCCGGATGCGATGTATATCGCGGTGAATGACCGGCCGAAGGTGCTGGCGCTGGAGCGGATTTATCCGGAGCGGTATACCGCTGCCTGGGCTAATGGGCGGTGAGGCTAGCACCCCTTCGCCGCTGAAGCGGCTCCCACAAGGAGCTGAGGTTCCGGTCTCTGGGAACCCGCTTTCTGTGGGAGCCCACTTTCTGTGGGAGCCCGCTTTCTGTGGGAGCCCGCTTTCTGTGGGAGCCCGCTTTCTGTGGGAGCCCGCTTTCTGTGGGAGCCCGCTTTCTGTGGGAGCCGATTCATCGGCGATGCTCTTACCCGATGATCGACACCGTCACCCGATCATCGGCAGATTCAACCCCTGCTCCTGCGCACACGCAATCGCATCCTCATACCCCGCATCCGCGTGGCGCATGACGCCGGTGCCGGGGTCATTCCACAACACTCGCGCGAGGCGCTTGTCCGCCGCCTCGGTGCCGTCGGCCACGATAACGACGCCGCTGTGCTGGCTGTAACCCATGCCTACGCCGCCGCCATGGTGCAGGCTGACCCAGGTGGCGCCGCCGGCCACGTTGAGCATGGCGTTGAGCAGCGGCCAGTCGCTGACCGCGTCGCTGCCGTCGCGCATGGACTCGGTTTCGCGGTTGGGACTGGCGACCGAGCCGGAATCCAGATGGTCGCGGCCGATCACGATGGGCGCCTTGAGCTCGCCGTTGCGAACCATTTCGTTGAAAGCCAGGGCGAGGCGATGACGCTGACCCAGACCCACCCAGCAGATGCGCGCCGGAAGACCCTGGAAGCTGATCCGCTCGCGGGCCATGTCGAGCCAGCGGTGCAGGTGCGGATCGTCGGGGATCAGCTCCTTCACCTTGGCGTCAGTCTTGTAGATGTCTTCCGGATCGCCGGATAGTGCGACCCAGCGGAACGGCCCCACGCCGCGGCAAAACAGCGGGCGCACGAAGGCCGGCACGAAACCCGGGAACGCAAAGGCCTCGACCAGACCCTCATCCTTGGCCATCTGGCGGATGTTGTTGCCGTAGTCGAAGGTGGGCACGCCCATGGCATGGAAGGCGAGCATCGCCTCGACGTGCTTGCGCATGGAAACCTTGGCCGCGTGTGAGGTGCCCGCGGGATCGGACTTGCGGCGCTCGAACCATTCTTCCACCGTCCAGCCCGACGGCAGGTAGCCGTTGACAGGGTCGTGCGCGCTGGTCTGGTCGGTAACGGCATCCGGACGGACACCGCGGCGAACCAGTTCCGGCAGCACGTCGGCAGCGTTGCCGAGCAGGGCCACCGAGACGGCGCGACCTTCCTTCGCATAACGATCCAGACGTGCCAGCGCGTCATCGAGATCCGTCGCCTGTTCATCGACGTAACGCGTCTTCAGGCGGAAATCGATACGGCTCTGCTGGCATTCGATGGTCAGCGACGAGGCACCGGCCAGGCTCGCGGCCAGCGGCTGCGCGCCGCCCATGCCGCCCAGGCCGGCGGTGAGGATCCAGCGGCCGGCGAGGCTGCCACCGTAATGCTGGCGGCCCATCTCGACGAAGGTTTCATACGTGCCCTGCACGATGCCCTGCGAGCCAATGTAAATCCACGAGCCGGCCGTCATCTGGCCGTACATCATCAGGCCCTTGCGATCGAGCTCGTTGAAGTGTTCCCAGTTCGCCCAGGCCGGCACGAGGTTGGAATTGGCCAGCAGCACGCGCGGCGCGTCCGGATGCGACGGGAACACGCCGACCGGCTTGCCGGACTGGATGAGCAGCGTTTCGTCGTCGCGCAGTTCGCGCAGGGCGCGAAGGATGGCGTCGAAGCATTCCCAGTTGCGTGCGGCACGGCCGATGCCGCCATAGACGACGAGTTCGGCCGGATTCTCGGCCACCTCGGGGTCGAGGTTGTTCTGCAGCATGCGGAACGGCGCTTCCGTGAGCCAGCTGCGGCAGGTGAGTTCGGCGCCGCGCGGTGCGCGGACGGTGCGGGTCGTGTCGATGCGCGTAAAGGCCGTCATCGGGGAGGCTCCGTCGATCCAGGGGAATCGCCGATTATGGGCTTGCGGTGCGGCGCCTCGCCAGCCGCGTCGCAACAAACAACGCGTTAGTGCCCCGCTGAGCCCGCATTGGCAGGGGTGGCCCGCTGCGCCGCATCGCGTACCCTGGGATCGGCCTGGGCACGACGCACCGTGGCGTCCTGCTGGGCCTGGTAGCTCTGCTGTTGGGCGCGATCGGCGTTGTCCAGCTGGCTGCGCAGGGCCGGATCGGTCGCCGTGCTGCGTTGCTGGTTCATGTTGTTCTGGCGCAGCTGCTGCTGAACCGCGTTCTGGTTCTGCTGGTTGATCACCTGTTGGCGATTCACCTGGCGCTGGAACTGCTGGTTTGGCGGGGGCGTCGCTACGACCGGCCGTGCGACCGGCGCGGGGGTCGCGGGCCGGGCCGCAGGTGCGGGCTTGGCCGGTGTCGATGTCTGCGCGACCGAGGTCAACGGCAGCGCGACCGCAAGAAGAAAGAGCAGGAACTTATGAGATGAATTGGTCATGGGACTCGTCCATCATAGGCGGATTGCCTTGATAAACAGAGCCTACGTCGTCCCTCATGAACGCCACGTCGTCCACGCTGCCGCGCGTCTTCATCGCGCTTTTCGCGGTGGTCCTGGCCGGTTGCGCCACGCGCCCCGCCAAGCCCGCCACTCCACCCGTCGCGTCCGTGCTTCTGGTCTCGATCGATGCGTTCCGACCCGATTACCTGGACCGCGGCCTGACACCGAACCTGGTCGCCATCGTCGCCGACGGCGCGCGCGCCCGATACATGCTGCCCTCGTTCCCTTCGCTGACTTTCCCCAACCACTACACGCTGGTGACCGGCCGCGTGCCCGACCGCAACGGCATCGTGAACAACACGATGCAGGACCCGGTACTGGGCAAGTTCAGCCTGTCCAATCATGCCGCGACCAGTGATGGCCGCTGGTGGGCGGACGCCGAGCCGATCTGGGTGACCGCACAGAAGCATGGCCTGCATACGGCAACCATGTTCTGGCCCGGCACCGAGGCCGAGATTCATGGCGTGCGTCCCGATCACTGGATTCCCTTCGACGATTCGCTTACCTCACGGCAGCGCGTGGACAAGCTGCTCTCGTGGATCGACGAGCCGGGCCCGAAGCCGGCCTTCGACACCCTGTATTTCGACAGCGTGGACCATGCCGGTCATGAGCACGGGCCGGATTCCGCCGAGCTGAACGCCGCGCTTGGCGACGTCGACGACGCGATCGGTTACCTCGTGACGCAGCTGCGCCAGCGTGGCCTCTACGACCGCATGAACCTGGTGATCGTGTCTGACCACGGCATGGCTTACGTGCCCAAGGGCAACATCGTCTTTGCCGACGATGCCACCGATCTCAACGCCCTCGACGCGGTGTCTTACGGCGTCATGGCCACGTTCAACCCGAAGCCGGGCGTGGACACGGGAGCGGCCGTTGCGCGACTGCTCGGCCCGCACGAGCACATGCATTGCTACCGCAAGCAGGACCTGCCCAGGCGCCTCGACTACGGCACCCATCCGCGCGTACCGGCATTCGAATGCCTGGCCGATACGGGTTGGTCGATCATCAGCCGCGCGGTCCTCGCCAAACGCAAGGATCCGATGTCGATGGGCGAGCACGGCTACGACAATCTGGACCCCGCCATGCGCGCTCTGTTCGTCGCACACGGGCCGGCGTTTGCGCGCGGAGTCACCGTCGCCCCCTTCCCCAACGTGGACGTGTATCCACTGCTGATGGGCCTGCTGCGCCTGCCGGCGCAGCCCAACGACGGTCATATCGAGGATGTGAAGGGTCTGCTGGCTCCGGGGCAAATCCCGTAGAATCGGGGTATGCGCCAGATATATACCTCACCCCGCCCGGAAAACATCGACCGGATCGTGTCGCTCCTCACCGAGCACGACATCGAGACGACCGTCACCAACCGGTCGACCTGGAATCGCCCGACCTACCAGCGCTTCAGCTATTCGCAGCGCAACGACAACCGCGATTCGTGGCCGCAGGTATGGGTCAAGAGCGCCGACGACTTCCCCAAGGCCCGCGCCTTGCTGAAGGACATCGGCATCGAGCCGGTGGTGCGTTTCCAGGAAGAACTGCAGATGCACCGCTCACCGGACCTGCGGCCCAAGCCGCAGCGCACGGCGGCCCGCGTACGCCTGATGGCCCTGGCCATCGTCGCCGGTGTGGTGGTGGTTGTCGTGCTCAAGGCCGTCCAGGTGCTCTGAATGGACGGCGCCGTCGGTTTGACGCCCGCCCATCTTCTCCTCCGCGAAGCGACCCGGGATGCCCATGAGGCTGCCGAGGCGACGGCTGGCATGCGTTTGCTGCTTGCCGGTGAGCTGGATGAATCCGGTTATGCCGGGTTGTTGCGGGCGCAGCTTGGGTTGTTTCGTGAGTGGGAAGCCGAGCGAGGCGGTTGGCTGGAGGCGTTAACAGAGTGGCGTTATGTTTCGCGGGCTTCGTTGATCAAGGCAGATCTCTGTACGAGCCGCTGTGGGAGCCGCTGTGGGAGCCGCTTCAGCGGCGATACGGCGCGCGACAACGGCACCTACCTCGCTGCAACGCCTTTCGCCGCTGAAGCGGCTCCCACAATTGCCGCTGAAGCGGCTCCCACAGGGCACAGCGCGGCAGCCTGGGGCGAGCTCTACGTCATCGAAGGCTCCGCCCTCGGCGGCCGCGTGATCGTCCGCCGCCTCCGCGAGCTCTACCCCCAGCTTCCGCACCATTTCTACGCGATCGGCGAAAACGCTCCCGCCAGTTGGCGGCGTTTCCAGTCCCTGCTCGACCACGCACTCCCCGACGAAGCCTCCCAGGAAGCTGCCGTCCACGCCGCGCGGCGGATGTTCGCGCGCTTTCAACAGACGCTGAAGGATCCTGCGCCCCATGACTGACCTGCCCGACCTGACCGCCTGCGACCGCGAACCCATCCACATTCCGGGCTCGATCCAGCCGCACGGTGTCCTGATCGTGGTGGACGCGCGTACGCGCGCCATACTGCAGGTGAGCGAAAATGCCGCCGATGTGCTCGGCGTTGAACCGGCATTCTTGCTCGACGCCCCGTTGAACGAAGTCGTCTCGCTCCCGGCAGATCTGTTCGACGACGACGAGTGCCCTGCGCACAGCCCCTGGGTGCCGGTGACCTTCCCCAATGCCACGAAGCCGTCCGGGTGGTACGCCTCGGTACACGCTTACGACACGCGCTGGATGATCGAGATCGAGCCGCACGTGAGCTACTTCGAAGACGACCCCTACCGTGTGGGCTTCGACCTCACGCACCGGCTAGAGCTCGATCCCACCGTGGAACGCGCCGCCGCGCGCGTGGCCCGTGCCGTACGCAACCTGCTCGGCTACGACCGCGTCATGGTCTATCGCTTCGATCACGACTGGCACGGCGAAGTCGTGGCGGAAGCGCGCCAGGAAGGCCTCGAAGCCTACCTCGGCCTGCACTACCCAGCCACGGACATTCCCGTGCAGGCGCGAGCGCTCTACCTGCGCAACCGCGTCCGCCAGATCAGCGATTGCCGCTACGTGCCGGCGCGCCTCCTTCCGGCCTACGATCCGGAAACCTCAGCGGCAACGGACCTCAGCGACGTGTCGCTGCGCAGCGTGTCGCCGGTACATCTCGAATATCTCGGGAACATGGGCGTTACCGGCACCCTGGTGGCGTCGATCATCACCAACGGCAAGCTGTGGGGCCTGATCTCCTGCCACCACTACAGCCCCTTCTTCGCCGACCACCGCATGCGCGAAGTAGCCGATGCCGTGGCACGGGCCTTCGCCTCGCGCGTGGCCGCGATCGACGAACTGACGAAGATCGAAGGCGAGAGCGTTTTGCTCACGGTGCGCGAAAAACTGATCACCGCCTTCAATGAGCGCGACAGGATCGATCCGGATCTTCTCGCCTCGCTGGCGCCGGAGTTGCTTGAAGTGGTGGATGCGGACGGCATCGCCATCTTCGCCGGCAATCGCGTGATGCGTCACGGCCAGCTTCCGGACGAAGCGACCTTGCTGCGCATTCGTGACTTCGTCGGCAGAGGTGTCGCCGGGGACGTCGACGGCATCACCGGTGTCCTGCATACCGACCAGATCGGCGCGCGCTATCCCGAGTTGTCCGACCCCGCGATGACGAGCCTGGCGGCAGGCATCATCTTCATGCCGTTGCAGTCGGACGCGCACAATGCCGTCGTATGGACACGTGCCGAGCAGGTGCGCAATGTGCGCTGGGCCGGCAACCCCAACCTCGCCAAGCTGGAGAATTACCCCGGCGCGCGCCTGTCGCCGCGGCAGAGCTTTGCCAGCTGGCAGGAAAACGTTCGCGGTCGCTCGCGCCCCTGGTCGCGACTGCACCTGGAGTCCGCGCGGGGCCTGCGAGTGCTCATCGAGATGATGGAGCGCAAGTACTACCAGCAGAGCTTTGCCCTGATGCGCGCCTCGCTGGCCCGCCTGCCCGACCCCATCGTCATCACCGACGCATCGCAGGACGACTGGCGCGACTGCATCGTCGTATTCGTCAACGACGCCTTCGTGCACAAGACCCACCGCAGTGCCGAGAGTGTCACCGGGCTTCCCATGACAGCCCTGCTCGGCGAAAGCGCCGACGCGGTGACCGTATCCCTGCGCCATTCCGATGGATCGCTGCTGAGAAGCCGCGTAGAACTGGAACCGGTAGCGGACTCAGTCGGCAGCATCACCCACTGGATGTCCGTCTTCCATTTCGGGCCCTGAGGTCAGAAGGCCAGGCAGGTCTTGTGTGGGAGCCGCTTCAGCGGCGATAGGGTGCTCGCGGCACCCCGACCCGCTGCCGCGGGATCGCCGATGAATCGGCTCCCACAAGATAGCCCAGCCCGCGATGACGCCGACCGCCCTTCAGCGCTATAACATCCCCATGACCGACCGAGTCCGCCTGTTCCAGACCCTGCCGCACACCTGCGGCTATTTCGCCGAGCGGACGGCGCAAAACCTCGTGGTCGACCCAGGCGCGCCCAATCTCGACAAACTCTACGGCCCAGCGCTCGCAAAAGGCTTCCGCCGCGCCGGCGGCCACCTCTACCTGCCGCAATGCGCCGCCTGCCAGGCTTGCGTGCCCTGCCGCATCGACGTGGAGCGTTTCGCGCCGGACCGCGCCCAGCGGCGCTGCCTCAACCGCAACGCTGACCTGACCATACGAGAAGGCATCCCCGGCTTCACCCCCGAGCGGCACGAACTCTACGAGCGCTACCTGCGTGCGCGTCACAGCGGAGGCGGCATGGATACGGCCGATGCCGAGGACTTCCAACGTTTCCTCGCGGCACCGTGGAGCCCCACGCTGTTCCTCGAGTACTACCTCGGCGACCAGTTGCTCGGTGTCGCCGTGACCGACATTGCCCTTGCCGGCGTTTCGGCCGTCTATACGTTTTTTGACCCGGATGAGGAAGCGCGTGGCCTCGGCACGTTCGGCATCCTGCAGCAGGTGGCGTTGGCGAAGCGTCGTGGCATTCCGTATGTGTATCTTGGTTTCTGGATTGCCGGGCATCCGAAGATGGATTACAAGCGGCGGTTCAGGCCGCTGGAGATTCGGCGACATGGGCGTTGGATTGAGATGCCTTGAGCCGTCACAATCGGCGTTTACACCAACACCGGAACCCCCATGGGCCCGCGCCGCATCGTCTGCCTCACCGAAGAACCGACCGAGACCCTCTACCTTCTGGGTGAGCAGGACCGCATCGTAGGAATCAGCGGCTTCACCGTGCGGCCCACCGAGGCGCGCCGCGACAAGCCCAAGGTCAGCGCATTCACCAGCGCCAAGGTCGACAAGATCCTCGCCCTGAAGCCCGATCTCGCCATCGGCTTTTCGGACATCCAGGCCGATATCGCGCAGGCGCTCATCAAGGCCGGCGTGGAAGTGTGGATTTCCAACCATCGCAGCGTCGAAGGCATCCTCGAATACGTTCGCCGGCTCGGGGCGATGGTTGGTGTGGCGGATAAAGCCGAGAGACTGGCGGCCACGCTGGAACGCGGCCTCGATGAAACACGCGAAGCATCCGCCCGCCTGCCTCGCCGGCCGCGCGTGTACTTCGAGGAATGGGACGAGCCGATGATCTCTGGCATTCGGTGGGTGTCCGAGCTGGTCGGCATCGCCGGTGGTGATGACGTGCTGCCGGGTCGCGCGGTGCAGTCTTTAGCGAAGGACCGGATCATCGCTGACGCGCAGGAAGTGATCGACACGGCGCCGGACATCATCATCGGGTCCTGGTGTGGGAAGCGCTTTCGTCCCGAACAGGTGGCTGCGCGCGCTGGGTGGGAGAAGGTGCCGGCGATTCGTGATGGGCAGCTGTACGAGGTGAAGTCGCCGCTGATTCTTCAGCCGGGGCCGGCTGCGCTGACCGATGGGCTGGGGGAGTTGCGACGGATTATTCATGGGTGGGCGGGTAGGTAACGCTGGATGCGGGGTGGCTTAGGGCTAGCACCCTATCGCCGATGAATCGGCTCCCACAGAAGGGATGTTCATAGGAGGCGTCCCTACCGAGTGGGACGTAGGTAGTTTTGCGGAAGTTCGCTACGCACAACTGCGCTGTCGCCGCTTTCGGCCCGGATCGATCCTTTCCCTCGAGATCCGCATCGTGGGAGAGCGCTCGTGAATGCACGCATGGCTTGGCGGGTGGGCGTCGCAGTCCTGCTCGCCCTTGGCGTACCGGTCGCCCTGGCGCAGTCACCTGCACCTGCACCTGCACCTGCGGCCGCACCGGGACCGGCAGCCCAGAACGCACCGGCGGCACCTTCGGCACCGGTGTTCAAGAAAGAACAGATCGACCAGTTCATGGCGCCCATCGCGCTGTATCCGGACGCCCTGCTCTCGCAGATGTTAATGGCTTCGACCTACCCTGCCGACGTGGCCGATGCCGCCGCCTGGTCGAAAGCCAATCCCAAGGCGACCGGCGACGCCGCGGTGAAACAGGTGGCCAACCAGCCGTGGGATCCCAGCGTGCAGTCGCTGGTGGCTTTTCCACCGGTGATCGCGCAGATGGGTGCGCATCCGGACTGGGTACGCAACGTCGGCGATGCTTTCCTCGCCCAGCCCGATGACGTGATGACTTCGGTGCAACGCCTGCGAGCCCAGGCGCAGAAAGCCGGCAACCTGAAGAGCACAGAACAGCAAAAGGTCATCGTGCAGCAGAGCGCGCCAACGACGACGATCATCGAGATCCAGCCCGCTGATCCCCAGGTGGTCTACGTTCCTTCGTACAACCCGACCGTGGTGTACGGCACCTGGGCGTATCCGGCTTACCCGCCGCCCTATTACCCACCACCCCCGGGCTATTACCATCCGGTCGCCACGGGGCTGGCCGCCGGCCTTGCCTTCGGCACCGGCATCGCTGTCGCCAATTCGCTGTGGGGCGGCTGCGACTGGGGACACAATGACGTCAACATCAACGTCAACCGCTACAACAACATGAACGTGAACAACCGCATCAGCGGGAACGGCAACACCAACTGGAACCACAACGCGGCCAACCGTCGCGGCACGCCGTATCGCGGCGCCGCCACTCAGCAGCGCTTCAACCAGGGCGTGGGCGGCGCTCAACAGCGCCAGGCGTTCCGTGGCCAGCCGTCGGGAATGGACGCCAACCGGCAGCGGGCGATGCAGAGTTTCGACCGCACGACGAATGGCGGGGCGGCAGCCTCTGCACGCCGACCGGGCGAGACCTTCAATGGTTCCCGTAATCCGGGAGGGGCTGCGGGTGCGAATGCGGGCAACCGTGCGGACCTGGGCAACCGCGCCAACGCCGCGGACCGCCAGGGCGGCGGGAATCGTCCGGGCGCCGGTGGTGCAGACCGTCAAGGCGGCCAGAATCGCCCCGGTGCAAACGGCGGCGGCGTGCAACACCAGCCCGGTGCCTCGCAGGCGCGCGCCAATGCCTTTTCCGGCGTGCGTTCACCGGGGGATGGCGCCGCGCAGCGCCAGCAGGGCCAGCGCAGCATGCAAAGCGCCGGCGGCCAGCGCAGCGGCGCCGCTGCCGGCCGTCAGATCAATCGGCCTGTCCCCGCGCGCGGCGGCGGCGGATTCCATCGTCGCTAGGAGCACGACATGTCACGATTCCTCACCAAGCGGTTCGCACAGACCCTCCTTGCGTCGTCGCTGCTCACTGCATTCGCCGTATGGGCTGCCGCAACGACGTACCCGACGCCGGATGCCGCGTCCGAAGCGCTGGTCGCCGCGCTGAAGGCGCACGACCAACCCGCTCTCGCCAAGGTACTCGGCGAGGACTGGCGCACGTACATCCCCACTGACGGCATCGATCGCGACGACGTGGACGCCTTCATCGCCGACTACGACAGCTCGCACAAGATCGTCACCGAAGGAAACACCCATCACCTTGCGGTGGGTAGCTCGAACTGGGTGCTGCCGATCCCCCTGGTGAAAGGAGCGAACGGCTGGTCATTCGATACGAAGGCCGGCCGCGACGAGATTCTCGCGCAGCAGATCGGCCATAACGAAGCATCCGTGCCGCAAGCCCTGCTCGCCTACTACGATGCCCAGCGCGACTATGCCTCGAGCACGCACGACAAGGACGCCGTGACGCATTACGCGAGCAAGCTGATCAGTACGCCCGGAAAGCACGACGGCCTGTACTGGGAAGCCAGCGACAACGCTCCGGAGAGCCCGCTGGGCCCGTACTTCATTACGCCGCCCACCGGTGGTGGTTACTACGGTTACCACTACCGCATTCTCACCGCGCAGGGGCCTTCGGCGCCCGGTGGCGCCTACAACTACATGGAAGGCAAGGTGCTGACCAACGGCTTCGCGCTGATCGCGTGGCCGGTGCGCTATGGCGAGACCGGGGTGATGACCTTCGAGATCAGCCATGACGGCCAGATCTTCCAGAAGAACCTGGGCAAGGACTCCGAGCACGCCGCTGCATCCATCACCCGCTTCGATCCGGACTCCAGCTGGACCGAGGTGCCGAGCGACACCCCGACTGCAGGAGATACCCAGTGAACGCTCGCCTCTTTCCCGCCCTGCTCCTGCTGGCCGCCGGCGCGCTCGTCGCCCCAGCCGGCCACGCCGCGGCCATGCTCAAGTGCACGATGCGTTTCGATCTCGCCTCCTGGTCCATCCTTTACAAACATTCCTCCGGCACGGGGACCGTCAGTTGCTCCGACGGTAGCCACCTGAAAGTTAAGCTGACCGCGAATGGCGGTGGCCTCGCCGTCGGCAAGTCCAACATCAAGGGTGGCAAGGCGAACTTCTCGGACGTGAGGTCGATCGATGAAACGCTGGGCACCTACGCCGCCGCCACGGCAAGCATGGGGCTGCCCAAGAATGGCGAAGCCCAGGTCATGACCAAGGGCGAGGTAAACATGTCCCTCGCAGGCGCTGGCAAGGGCTTTGGCCTGGGAGTTACGGTGGGCGGAATGACGCTCGAGAAAGTGCCCTGAGGTAGGCCGCCATGCGCAAGGTCAAGCTCGACTACTCCTACGAAGTGCGCTGCATTCGCCATGAAAGCGACACCGGCGCCTCATGCTTTTCCGCGGATGCGATCATTCGCGATGCCGACGGCAAGGAGGTGACGCGCGTGATCGGAAAGCGCGTGCACAGCTACGTGGAAGCCGCCGAAGACGAGGCCGTCGAATCCGCCCGGCAAGAGCTACGCCAGCTCAAGTCACGCCAACCGCCAGACGCCGGCAAACCCTGAACCAGGCACCGCAGCCGTTGTGGGAGCCGCTTCAGCGGCGAACCCTCACCCATAAACTGCCGAACGAGGCCTTGCAACCATCAAGCGAGCTGTTCACCCACCCGCCCGATGATCGCGAGGCCTCCCCCATACTACTTGCCCGTCACCGCGTCATTGAGCTTCTCAATAGCCTGATCAGCAGTAAAGGTATTCGGCTTCTGGATCTTCGGGAATTCACCAAAGGTCTGATTGAACTTGGTGAGTAACGCTATCGCGCCGTAGACGATGTAGACGTGGTTGATGTACCAGTCCCAATAGGTGTTCGAGGTGACGTCCGCGAACTCGTAAGGATCCGTCCTCAGGTTGTAGATCTTGGGAATGCGCATGGCCGTGAACGGTTCGCCCCAGATCTGCATCGTCCCTTTGCACCGCTGTTCCATGAACGTTATCTTCCAGTTGTCGTAGCGAATACCAAGGATGTCGCCGTCGTCGGAGATGTAGACGAAGAGCTTGCGCGGCGATTTCTTCTCCTGGCCGGTGAGGTATGACAACAGGCTCACGCCGTCGATGTGATTTTTATAGGTGCGGCCAATCGCCTTGACACCTTTTTTGAGATCGTCGACAACGGTCTTGTTTCCCGCGAGCTCCAGAAACGTCGGCAGCCAGTCATGGTGCTGCACGATTTCGTTCGACACGGAGCCGGGCTTGATCTTGCCGGGGTAGCGAACGACCAGCGGGATACGGAAGGCGCCTTCCCAGTTGGTGTCCTTTTCGCTGCGGAACGGCGTCATGCCGCCGTCGGGCCAGGAGTTCCGGTGTGGTCCGTTGTCGGTGGAATACAAGACCATGGTGTCGTCGGCGATGCCGAGTTTATCCAGGTAATCGAGAAGCGTGCCAACGTTCCTGTCGTGGTCGATCATGGTGTCGTGATAAGGGGACTGCCAGCGGCCGGCCTGGCCCAGGCTCTCTTCCTTGGTATGCGTATACAGGTGCATGTGAGTGAAGTTGACCCAGACAAAGAAGGGCACGTCGTCGTCCGTGGCCTTCTTGATGAACCCCTTCGCCCTTTCCGCGAAGTCGTCATCGCAGGTGAGCATCCGCTTCCGGTTGAGCGGGCCCGTATCCTCGATCTTCTGCTTACCGACCCTTCCCCATCTTTTCTGTTCCGTTGCGTCGTCGACGTCGGTAGCGAAACTATGGATCACGCCTCGCGGCTTCACCGTCTCGATGAAGGCGCCGAACTCCTCTTGGGGAAAGTAGTCATACATCTCCGGCTCTTCTTCAGCGTTGAGATGGTAGAGATTGCCGTAGAACTCATCGAAGCCGTGGTTGGTCGGCAACATGTGGTTGAGGTCGCCCAGATGATTCTTGCCAAACTGGCCCGTCGTGTAGCCTTGATTCTTCAGTAGCGCGGCGATGGTCACGATCTTCTCGTTCATGCCGGTCGGCGCACCGGGTATGCCGACTTTCGACAGGCCCGTGCGCATGACGCTTTGCCCCGTGATGAAGGAGGATCTTCCGGCCGTGCACGACTGCTCGCCGTACGAGTCGGTGAACATCATGCCTTCATTTGCCAGGCGGTCGATGTTCGGCGTCTGGTAACCCATCAACCCGTGCGTGTAACAGCTGAGGTTCGATATGCCGATATCGTCACCCCAGATGACCAGGATATTCGGTCGCTTGCCGCCCTTGCCGGCAGATCCTTTGGCCGGCTCAGCCTTCTTGTCTTTCTTGTCGCTCTTGCTCACGCTTGCCATGGTCACTCCTCCGCAATTGCACAGGTGGATCAGGGGGCCGACGGTCGTGGGGTCACCGACGGATCGAACACGTTCTTCCAGTCGTTCTTGATGCTGACGACGCGGAAGTGATAACGGGTGGCGGCGGCGAGGGAGTCGCCATTCTTTTCGGCATAGACGAACTCACGTGCCGCATCATCGTGGTTCACCAGCAGGGCGAACGACGGGCCGCCGCGATCCATGGCGTAACGCATCATCGCCACGTCGCCGACACCGCCGACGTTGCCGCCGACGAATACCGGCCGCCGACCGATAGCCAGATGGATCACCGGCGGCTTGCCCTCGCGGTCGGTCACGTGCTCCACCTTGCCGGTATAGGTCAGCACCGTCTTGCCGTCGCGCTCGTCGAATTTCGTCTGCAACGAACTGCCGATGACCCGCTCCGGGGGAATGCCGAACACCTCCTGCGACATCCCACGGGTGTAGGCGACAGGAGACCCACTGCAGATCCAGGTCTGGAAGCCGTTGGCCTCGAGGTAGCGCAGGAGTTCAACCATGGGGCGGTAGGCCAGCTTCGTGTACGGCTCGCCAAAGTGCGGGTTCGGTGCCGCACGCTCCTCACGCGCCATATCGGCGGACACCTGGTCCGCCGTGCGATCGTCGACGGCGGCAGCGACAATCTGCGCGAGGCCGCTCTCGCCGAGCGCCTGCAGGCCCTTGAGGTCGCCGGCGAGCAAGGCTGCCACGCCAGGTTGCTGCTTGAGCTCCGGGTGTTTGGCCACGGCCGTCTTCACATCCGCCACCAATGGCAGCAACGCCCCCGGCAACGGCTTCTCCGGCATGAGCGTGCCGTCCATGTCGAACACCGCGACGCGGGCTTCCGGTGCGATATAGCCCGGATCGCCCTCCTTGGTCGCCGCAGTGACGAAGTCGATGACCGCCGTGCGTGTCGGTCCGTCGTTCCACGAGGGCAACGCGTCCCCTGCGCCATCGGAGTGTGCCCGCCCCGTCGTGGCGATGATGAACAGCAGCGCTAAGGTCGCCACGGTATGGCGCATCTCCCACCGATAGCAAAGCATCGACACACCCTCCTCTGGAGGGTCCGATGATCCGCAAGTGGATGACACAGTCGAAGCGTAGTAGCGCCCAGAAGACCCTAGGTAAATCTACGAGGGGTCGGAATGCTAGGTAGAAATACCCAGCCGTTTCGCGGAGGTTTGCGCTGTGGCCCGCATCGGTCCGAGCCGAAGATCGAGCCATGCGAATCGCGACGATCCCACCTCTCCTGTGCCGCGCGATGCTCGCGCTGGCGCCCGCCTGTGGGTTCGCCCAGGACGCGGCCCGACCGACGCCAGTGACGCCGCCTACGGCGGCACCAAAGGAATCCTTCTGGCAGCTCATGCACGACCCCAACGACCACGCCATCGACATGTCGCGCTGGCTGCTCCAGCACAAGGGGGCACTAATCGTGCCTATCGTGATCACCGAACCGGCCGTGGGAAATGGTGGGGGCGCCGCGGCGGTATTCTTTCGCCCGGCAAAGCAGTCGCAGGCTTCGAAGGATCGGGGCGAGCGCATCGCGCCGAACATCTATGGCTTCGGCGCGGCGAAGACCCAGAACGGCACCTATGGCGGCGCCCTCGCAGGTGAGTTTCATTTACGTGACGATCGCTGGCGTTACAAGGCGGCCCTCGGCAAGGCTTCGGTTAACCTCGACTTCTACACCCAGGGATTGGTGCTCGCGCCGCGCAAGATCGGCTACAACCTCAACGGCTATTTCTCCTTCCAGCAGGTGCAGCATCGCGTCGGCGATACGCCCTTGTATCTCGGTGTCCGGTGGATCTATATCGATCTGAACAGCCGCCTGAACATCGAGAGCAACAAACAGTTCTTCAAGCCGCGCGACTTCGCCAGCAAAGCCTCCGGCCTCGGCCCGGTGATCGAATACGACACTCGCGACAACACGCTGACCCCCTCGAGCGGGCTATTGGCCATGGTCGATACGACCTTCTACATGCCGGGCATCGGCAGCAGCAACACGTTCCAGTCCTATCGCGCCCACACACTGGGCTATCTCCCGATCGGCAAGAGCCTGGTCCTTGGCCTTCGTGCCGATTACCGCACGGCGCCGGGCAACGTGCCCTTCTACCAGTTGCCTTCGATCGACCTGCGCGGCATTTCGTATGGGCGCTACCAGGACACCTCGGTTGGCATGATCGAAGCGGAACTGCGCTGGAACATGACCAAACGCTGGGCCACGCTGGTTTTCGGTGGCGCGGGTCGCGCGTGGGGCAGGCACAACGCGTTCGACAGCGCGCCCACGGAGACCACCAAGGGCGTCGGCTTCCGTTACCTCATTGCCAGTGCGCTCGGGCTTTATGCCGGGGTGGACTGGGCCTGGAGCCACGACGACCACGCCTGGTACCTGCAGGTAGGTAGCGCGTGGCGCTGACGCGGAGATTTCGATGAATACACCACCGGGCGACTATCATTACACCCCTGCAGCCGTCGTCGCAGATAGGGGCGATCCGGCCGTTGAGCTATCCGCGCGGCGCACCGGCATGTCGTTCCAGCGCACGCGCATGAGTACCGATCGCACGCTGATGTCGGTGATGCGTACCTCGATCTCACTGATCAGCTTCGGCTTCACCATCGGCCAGTTCTTCGAACATCTGCGTACGTCGAAGATCCTTGCCGAGGGGAGCCACGCTCCGCGCAACTTCGGCGTGGCCCTGGTCGGACTGGGCATCGCCATGCTCGTGCTCGGCATCGTCTATCACCTGCACTACATGCGTACGCTTCGCGCCGAGCGCGAAGCGATGGCACGCGAAGGCCTGATTCACGGCGAGACGCCCTACCCGGTCTCGATGACCTTGCTGGTGGCCTTGGTGATGCTGCTGCTTGGCGTACTGGCCATCATCAGCATGACCGCGCACATCGGACCCTTCGATTAGCGTCTCGGGGGCCAGAGCTTTGCGTGGGAGCCGGCTATGCCGGCGATGGGGTGAGGCGGACTGGTTATCGCCGCTGAAGCGGCTCCCACACCTCCCACAAGAGCCTTCGACTAGCGGATGACGCCGTCGGCTTTCATCTTCGGAATCAGCGTTTTCGACAGCTCGTTGGTGGCCTTGGGAATATCGTTGCTGGCCAGCCCCTGGGTGGTCACGGTCCAGACCAGCTTCTGGCTGCGCACGTCCCACAGGCTCGTTTCCAGGGTGACAACCGTCGTCTGGGTGATCTCGGGCGTGCTATCCCAGGCGCCACCGTACCAGCCGTAAAAGCCGCCGTAGCCAGGACCAGGGCCGCGAGGCGTGACGTTGATACGATCCTCGACACGCTGGACACGTGTGACCAGCACCGCGTCACTCCCCGTACTGCGAACGACGTCACCGAGCTTGGCTGAGCCATCGTGTCCGGAAGGAATCGCCGCGTAACTGGCCTGCGCTCGGACGCCGGCGGCGCTGAGGTCGCGGGCGAAGGTGTCTTCGAAGAGACGGCGCATGGTGTCACTGCGCGCGACACCGATCACCAGGACATTCGTTGCAGGCGGTCCGGACCAGCTCGGGTCCTTCCACTCGTTGGTGACGCTATACGTGGCACACCCGGAAAGCAGCAAGGCAACGACGATGCTTGCACGATATTTCATGACCAGACCTCCTTCGGTTGAGACGGTTGCTACGGCGCGCCCTCGCCCCGCGGCACCGTATACGGGCCTGCGGGATCGCGAATGAGGCCCATGCGGATGGCTTCACGCACCAGGGCCACGCCGCTGTGCACATGGAAAAGGTCGAGTAACGACTGTCGGTGGCTCTCTACCGTGCGCACCGAGATGCCGAGCTCGACGGCAATGTCACTGGCGCGGAGCCCGTGCGCCATGCGCTCGAGCACCTCGCGCTGTCGCCGTGTGAGTCGGTGCACGGAGGGTGGTGCGTTAACCAGCGCGGCCATCAGTCCGGGACTGACATAGCGGTGGTTCTCCAGCACGTCGTTCACGGCGTCGAGCAGCTCGTTGCGTGGCGACTGCTTCAGCACATAGGCCCAGGCACCCGACTGCATCGCGTCCTGCACGATCAGCGGCTCGTCGTGCCCCGACAGAACGATAAAGCGGCTGCCGTCGCGACGCTCGGCCACGCGACGCACCGGTTCGAGGCCGGGCATGTCCGGCAGGTCGATGTCGCCGACGACAAGCATGCCTGGCGCGACGCGCTCGAGCAGTGCGGCAGCGGAGTGCACCAGCACCACGGAGCGGACATGCGGCGCGAGCAAGGCGGAGACACCTTCGGCAACCACCCGATGGTGATCGGCGACAATGACGTCGACCGCCAGGGGAACGCGTTCGATGGGCTCATGCATCGCCGTCAGAGCGCAAGACTGATGTTCAGGACGAGCGGCTCACCCTTGATGCGGTTCCTCACGTCGAACTCTTTGACCCAACGCAGGGTGAAGTCGATGTTGCTTTCCTTGCTGAAGGATTTTTTATAGGCGAGTGCGGGGCCTGCGCCGTAGGAGCGTCCTTTGAAGCCGTTCAGGCGATCCGCCGTCGGGCCGTCGTCGTTCTCGAGCTGCCGGATGACGCCGATGACGCCGCCGAAGCCCCAACCGCTCGGTGTACGTTTCATCGCCAGCAGGTCGAGGCGGAACACGGCACCGTTCTGGTAGTCGGTGGCGTGGTTCTTCGAATAGAAGTCGACGCCGGCGAGGGCGCTGAATTCGAACGAGCCTTTGTCGTACAGGTGCGTGTAGCCCACCGCCGGGGAATACGTCCAGATGTTCAGGCCCTTGTTCGCCAGCCGGCCTTTCGTGTAATCCGCCGTGGGTGCGTAGATGTAGACCCCGAACGACCAGTGCTCCACCTCGCTCACGTGGTAGCTGGCGATCACCGGGGCGAAGTAGAGGTCGAACAGGCCGGAGGCGCGATCGTTGACGGCCGCCGAGCGCTGGCCGACGAACAGCGAAGCCGTCGCCGTGGGGCGGATGTACGGGACGGTGAACATACTGGCGTAGTTCCAGCGACCTTTGCCCGTATTCCAGATGTACGCGAACGTCGCCGCATAGAGATCGACCTTGGCGTGCAGGTCCAGCGCCGTACTGCCACCGATCGGAACGGACTTGCTGCCACCGATGCTGCCGTCGTAGTTGATGTAGCTCACCGAGACGTTAAGCCCTGGCGTCGGCGGCACGATTCCCACGAAAGGCGTGATCTGCGCGCCGGTGATCGATCGACCCAGGGCGCTTTCCGTGGCATCGGCCCCGGCAGGCGCAAGCGCCAGGGCGATCAGGGCGAAGACGATTCGGCGATTCATGGTCACGATCCGGCATCGGTGACAGTGACATGCAGAGTGCGGTGTGTACGCCCGTGCGATAAGCGAACTTTCACCCGGCACGCGTAAGTAAAACTACCGGTCTCACAACCTGGGGCGCAGCAGGGAACCGAAATTCAGGTACACAGCCGTGTGGCCGCCAGCGGCATGGCCGATGCCCAGGAAGACGGGACCCAGAGGCGATTGCACGCCGGCGAAGATGCTTCCCGCGTAGATCAGCGAGCCCGCGCTGACATCGCCCTTGCTCTGCCATGTATTGCCCGCTTCCAGGCTCATGCCGATGAAGATAGGCGTGGAGAACAGCGCGTCGAGGTTGCCCGTGCGCCGGTACAGCACGGCACGCCCGAGCGCTGACTGGTTGCCGTATAGCGATCGTTCGCTGTATCCGGACAGGTTGAGGAAGCCACCAAGGAAAGCCTGGCTCTCGAAGAAATTGGCATTGTCGATGGCGCTCGACGCACGCAGGCCCAGCAACAGGTGGTACCGACCGGTACTCATGCCCCAGTCCGGTACCCAGTCGGCGACGATGCGTGCGACGTCGCCTTTCACGTCGCCGCCCAGGAAGTCGCGGTAACTCTCGTACTCGACGTTGACGTGCGAGCCCCGGGTCGGAAACGCGGCGTTATCCAGGCTGTCCCAATCCACCTTCGCGCCGATCGAGGCAAAATCCGAGGCGCCGCTCGGAAATGCCGATGGCGTGCCGATGCGCAGGTCGCCGTTATCGCGGCCGCGCGCGAAGATGGTCGAGATGCGCCAGTACGAAGCAGGCGTCCAGCCTAGCTCGAAGCCCGCATTGCGACGACGGATACGGTATTCGGCGACCTGGTGGTTCGCACCGAGGTCGAACACCGGTACGTCTTCGTTGCGCAGCACGGCGAACGGCATGATGTACGCGGTCGCGCCTTGCCCGAACGGCTGGTAGAACTCCGAGCGAACGCCGCCGATGCGGCCGCTCCACAACGTATTGCGCCATTCGCCGCCGCTGTCGTTGAGGTTGGCGGCGGTGATCTCAGCGGAGATCAGGTATTCGCTTCGACCATTGAAGTCATCGTCGAGCTGAAAGCCCATCTTGCCGTAGATCGGGCCCCAGGCCTTGTCGACAGGGGTCAGGCGGATGCCACGATCTTCACCGCGCTCGACGAGGTGATAATCCACTTGCTGGTAACCGCCCTGCCCGTAGATGGTTCCGATACGCGCTTCGACCTCCTTCGGATCGAAGGGCTTGCCTACCTCGGGCTGCATGCGGTTGGCGGCGAATTCGCCACTGCGGGTGCTTCGGGTGTCCACGTCGATGAAAGCCACAAGCTTCGGATCGAACTGACGCTGGCGGTGGTTTTCTTCAAAGGCCTGCCAGGCCTGTGGCGATGCGCTGAGCGCACGCAGCCGCGGGAGCATCGCCTCCGCGGCAGCACGGCCGATGGCGATCGCTTCTTGTGCACGATTGAAATCCCCCGCGCCCAGCTTGCCCAGGGCGGGACGAATGAGGATGTCGCGGTCATCCAGCGCATTCAGTTGTCGCGCCGTCTTCTCGGCCATCAGTGCGCTGACCATCTGGTTGAGCAAGGCCACGGGGTTGGACAGGGTCGACTCTTCGGCCAGCGGCGTACCGACGTCCACCACGATGAGCCGGTCCGCCCCCATGTCGCGGACCACGTCGATCGGTACGTTGTCCATGAGGCCGCCGTCGACCAGAAGCTTGCCGTCGACATTGGTCGGCGCAAAGGCGCCCGGCACCGACATGCTCGAACGGATCGCCAGCGGCAGGTCACCATGGGAGAACACCACCGGCTTGCCCACCACGATGTCGGTCGCTACGGCCCGGAAAGGCACCGGCAGGCTGTCGAAGTCGGTGACGTTCCAGGTCGACACGAGCAGGCGACGTAGCAGCAGGAGCAGCTTCTGGCCCTGCACCACGCCGGCGGGCGTGACGATGTGACCGTTTTTGTAGCCGACTTCGAAGTTCAGCAGATAGCGATAATCGGCATCTTTTCGATGCATGGGTTCTTCGACGCGGTCCGGGTCGTCGGAGAAGAGGTCTTTCCAGTCGAGCTGGCCGATCACGTTGGCCATCTCGTCCGAGCTGTAGCCGGCCGCGTAAAGACCACCGACGATCGAGCCCATGCTGGTACCGGCGATGCGGCAGATTGGGATGTGTTCGCGCTCGAGCACCTCGATCACGCCGATATGCGCTGCGCCACGCGCGCCGCCGCCACCGAGCACGAGGCCGATGCAGGGCGAGGGATCGCGCGGTGCAGCGTGCACGACCGTCACGCACAGGAGCAGGCCGGTTGCCAGCGTCGAGAGCCAGGGAAGGGACAGGCGCATGCGGTTTGCCCGTATCGCAATCGGTCCTGAAGTCTCGTCCGGGAGGCCCGTCCGACGGCAGCGAAGAACTACTTAAGCCGAAGTGCGATAGACGTCCGCGCGAGATAGACACCAAGTGGCCCTTGCGCGCGTATAGTCCCCCGAGGGCATGGCGGGGGCCGCCCTTCACTGTCGTGACAGCTGGTCGGGGCCACCCTCCATGGGTGGCGGGAGAGGCGATGACGCAGGCCTTGGCATCGACGCATAACGTGACCCATTGGTGCGGGGGTGTGTTCGTGGGCGTCATCGCTGCCCAACTGCTCTCCGCCGCCCTGTGGAGTCACCAGGGCGGCACGCATATCGTCTGGTTCCCCGGTGCCGTACTGCTTGGCGCCCTGCTCGCTACACCGCGGAACATGTGGCTCGCCCTCATGGGCGCCGCACTGATCGGCCTTGTGGCCACCGGCGTGGCTTTCGGCCTGCCGCTGGCCGATACCACCCTGGTCATTGCGCCTGCGGTGCTTCTGACACCGGTGGCCGCATGGGTGTTGCAGCTCGTACCACTGCATGCGCCGCCGCTGGAAGATTTCATCCGCCTCTACGCTTTCTCCGCCGTCGCGGTGATCGCGCTGCCTGCGGCCTGCGCGACGCTGGTCTACCAGGCAAGCCACTTCACTTCGTTTCGCGGTTCCATTCTGAGCGACTGGCCAAATATCGCCCTCGCCCATGCGCTCGGCTATGTGCTGTACGTGCCCGTGTGGGTCAGCGTGCGGAACCCGGAAGCCGCCGTGCGCCACGAGCCACGGCTTCCCACCGAATTCTACCTGCTCATGATCGTGTCGATCGCCCTGCTCGGTGTCATCTGGTACGGCTATGGAAGCCGCGCCGAGCTTGTCCCTGTACTTTGCCTGGCACCGGCGCCGATCATCATCGCCGCGATCATCCGGGCACAGATGACGGGCAGTTCCATTGCCGTCTTCATCATCGTGATCATGGCCGGTCACCTTAGTGTCACCGGACATGGCCCCTTCATGGCCTCCACGCCGCAACAGACGACTCTCGCACTGCAGCTGTGGACGCTCACCGCGGCGCTATCGGCGTTGACGCTCGGCGTCGTGGTGGAGCAGCGCTTCGCCAGTCGCCGCGCCTTGAACGACGCGCATGGCGAACTGCGCGAGATGACCGGCCGGCTCATCGCCACCCAGGAGCAGGAGCGCGCGCGCCTCGCCCGCGACCTGCACGACGACATCAACCAACGCCTGGCGGCGGCTTCGATCGGCCTGAGCTCATTGCGCCGACGTGTACCACCGGCGATACAGGGCGAGGTCAATCACATCCAGCACCAGGTAATCGCTTTGTCGGAGGACGTGCGCCAGTTATCACACGAACTTCACCCCAGCTGCCTGCACCATGCGGGCTTGCGCGATTCGCTCGAGGCGCTGTGCCATACGCAGCGGCGCCCGCGGGCGCCGCATGTGATCTTCATCGCCGATCGGGCCATCGATGTACTTTCGGCGGATATCGCACTGTGTTTCTATCGTGTCACCCAGGAAGCGCTGACGAATGCACTCCGTCACGCTGAAGCCAGTCAGGTCACCATCAAGGCATCGGTGACCAGCGATGCTGCGTCATTGTGGATTTTCGACGACGGCAAGGGGATCGATCCCGACGATCTGCCATCGGCAGGACCGGGCATCGGTTTGATCAGCATGAACGAACGTGCGAAGTTGCTGGGGGGCAGCTTCGAATTGCGTACCGCACCGGGAAAGGGAGTGGATCTATGTCTACGCATTCCGCTGGAAACGAGCTGAGTTGCGAGGCGCTGCCGCGCATCGTCTTCGCGGACGACCACCGCATGGTCGCCGAAGGTATCGAACGCCTGCTCGACGATGATTTCGAACTGGTCGCCCTCGCCCAGGATGGTCGCAGCCTCCTCGACATTGTCGAGCGCGAAAGCCCGGACCTCATCCTCTCGGACATCAACATGCCCGGCGGCAACGGACTCGAGGTGCTCAAGACCCTGCGGAGCCGCGGCGACAGCACCCCCTTCGTCTTCCTGACCATGCACGCCGAACCCGCCCTGGCCGCCTCGGCGATGCGCTCCGGCGCCAACGGCTACGTGCTCAAGGTCTCCGCCGGCGACGAACTGCTCAGTGCGCTGCGTCAGGTGCTTGCCGGCGGCACTTATGTCACTCCCTCGCTGGGTGCTCGCTATCTGCGCGGCCGCATGGCCGATCTGCACGAGCTCACCCCCAAGCAACGCGAAGTGCTGCGTCTGGTCGGATCAGGCCTTCGCTCCAAACAGATTGCCGCGCAACTGGGCCTCTCGGTGCGCACGGTGGAAGCGCACAAGTACACCATCATGCAGATACTGGACGTGCACAGCACGCTCGAGCTGGTGCGCCGTTCGGAGGACCTCGGGCTGCTGTTCTGACCCGGGAAACACGGAAGTAGATATACGCAGCGGTAGTCACGTGGCTTTACGCTGGCCCGTACCTGCTGCCAGGCGGAGAGTGAGCCCATGGATGACATACGCCCCACCCCTTTCAGAGCCAGTGTCGTCCTCGCGGACGACCATCCGCAGACTGCGCTGGAAATCGAGCGCCTGCTGCGCGAGGACTTCAACGTGATCGGAGTCGTCGGCAACGGCGCCGCACTGGTTTCGCTTGTCGAGATCATGCAGCCCGACGCCGTGGTCACCGACATCGCCATGCCCGGGATGGATGGCCTTGAGGCCGCACGCCGCCTCGCTGTGAGCTGCCCCGGCCTGCCCGTGGTTTTCGTGAGCTGCCACGACGATGCCGGCATTGCACGCAGGGCGCTTTCGCTTGGCTCCGCCTACGTGGTCAAGGCATCGGCCGGTGAGGACCTGCTCGATGCGGTCCACGCGGCCCTGCGTGGCGACGCCTATGTGTCGTGCTCGGTACGCACCGGATACCTCGACACTCCGTAAATCTACTTGAGCGGGAACCGTAGTTCCTCGGTCGCAGCATGGCCGTAGACGCGCGAGCATGGATCCCGACATCGTTTTCCCGTTCACCACGTCCGGCGGAACACGGAACATGGCCACCACCACCCCCGGCGGCCTGCCGCTGGCGTGGCGAATGGGTCTCTCGTCGGCCGTGGCAACCTCCAGGGAGTGATCATGGCCCTCGCCAATCCTGTGCACCGTTACCCGTCCACACTGCGGGCAATCGACATGTCCCGCCTGGAAGGCGGCATGTTCCGCATGGGTTCGGAACGTTTTTATCCGGAAGAGCAACCCGTGCACCGCGTCCGCGTCGATCCTTTTCTGATCGATCGCACGCCGGTGACCAACGCGCAGTTTGCACGCTTCGTGGAAGCCACCGGCTACCTGACCTTCGCCGAGATTCCGCCGCGCGCCGAGGACTATCCCGGCGCCCTGCCCGAGATGCTGCACCCGGGCTCGCTGGTCTTCGTGCAACCGTCCGGCCCGGTGCCGATGCAGATCGATCACTGGTGGCGCTTCGTACTGGGTGCCGACTGGCGCCATCCCACCGGTCCGGGGAGCGACATCCATGGCCTGCAGGATCATCCGGTGGTGCATGTCACCGCCTCCGATGCCGAAGCGTACGCGGCGTGGGCGGGAAAACGCCTGCCCACCGAAGCCGAGTGGGAATTCGCCGCTCGCGGCGGCCTCGATCATGCGGAGTACGCCTGGGGCGATGTCCTCGAACCGGCCGGCGGCTACATCGCCAATTACTGGCAAGGGCACTTTCCACACGAGAACACCGCGGAGGACGGTTTCGAGCGTACGTCGCCGGTGGGATCGTACCCGCCGAACGGCTATGGCCTCGTCGACATGATCGGCAACACCTGGGAATGGACGTCCGACTGGTATCGGCCCGGGCACACCGTTGAGGTACAAAAGGCTTGCTGCGTACCGGCGAATCCCCGGGGCGGCTGCATGGAACAGAGCCACGATCCACGCGCCGCGGGACCGGCCATACCGCGCCGGGTGTTGAAGGGCGGCTCCCACCTGTGTGCGGTGAACTACTGCCAGCGCTACCGACCGGCGGCGCGCTATCCGCATCCGATCGACACTTCCACCAGCCACATCGGCTTTCGCTGTGTTGCCGACATCACCCCGGAGGCTTCACCGTGAACGCCACGATCACCCTCCTGCAGGCCAGTATCGATGCAGGACGCAACCTGATCACGCCCATACTCAGCCTTTCGCAAGTGTTCACCCTGCTCTTCGTGGTAATGGGGCCACCGCTGAAAACGCCGCTCGCTTACTACGTGCGCATGCAGGCCTTCGATGCGGCGACGCGACGCAGCCTGGCGATCAAGACGGCCATCCTTGCCACCGTGGCAGCGCTGATCGGCGGTTTCCTCGGCCTCGCGTTACAGAACAGCTGGCAGATATCCCTGCCCGCGATGCTACTCGCGGGCGGTCTTATCTTCCTTCTCGTCTCGCTGCGCACGGTGCTCGAGCAGTACACCTCCGCCCCCGCGGCGCATCCAGTGCCCGATGGCACGGTACCACCGCGCCCGCAGGCGCCCAGCGCTTTTGAACTGGCCGTGCCGATGATCGTGACGCCTTACGGCCTGGCCGGCCTGATTATCCTGCTCGCCTCCAGCCACAGTACCGAACGCACGCTGGGCATCGTCGGCATGCTTCTGCTGGTGATGCTCCTGCACCTGCTGGCCATGCTCTTCTCGGGCCCGATCGTGCGAGGCATCGGACCGTTGCCATTCAAGCTGTTCGGCACGGTGATCGGCTCGCTCACCGTCGGCTTGTCCGTGCAGATGATGATTCTCGGTTATCAGCTGCTGGCGACCATGCCTGTGCTCAGTGGCCCGATATCGTCACCGTGATCTTGCGCTGGTGCGCTTCATGACGGTGCTCGTAGAGGAACACACCCTGCCAGGTCCCCAGCAAGGGACGCCCACTGTGAACCGGCACCGAGAGCGACACGCCGGTGAGCACCGCCCGCACATGGGCAGGCATGTCGTCGGGGCCTTCATCCTGATGACGGAACAGCGGATCGCCGTCCGGCACCAGGCGTGCGAAGAATCGCTCGAGGTCGGCGACCACCGTCGGGTCGGCGTTCTCGCCAATGAGCAGCGAGGCGCTGGTGTGCTGGACGAACACGTGCGCGATGCCGGTCGTCACGCCACTGGCCGAGACGGCGTCGGCGATGCGGTCGGTGACCTCGGTGAGCGAACGCCCGCGCGTGTGGACGGTGAATGTGGTCTGCGCGATGTGCTGTACAGGCTGGGCGCGGCTCATCGCGGGCTCCGGATCAGGGATAAAGCAGGCGGCTGGTCCAGCTTGTACCGTGTTCGGCGTGCACGATGCGTTCGTGCAGGCGAAACTCGGCGCCGTACCAGAACTCGACGCGGTCCGGCTTGAGGATATATCCGCCCCAATGGGGAGGGCGCGGCACGTCGCGGCCTTCGAACTCCTTCTCGAAATGCGCCACGCGGTCTTCAAAGGTCTGCCTGTCCGGCAGTTCCTGGCTTTGTTTCGACGCCCAGGCGCCGATCTGGCTGCCGCGTTGGCGACGGACGAAGTAGCCGTCCGATTCGGCGGCGCTGGCCTTGCTCACGCGCCCTTCGAAACGTACCTGGATGCCCTCGCGAATCTGCTTCCAGTGGAAGCACGCCGCGACCTGGTCGTGCGCGGCCATCTCGCCGGCCTTCGCGCTCTCGTAGTTGGTGAAGAAACCCAGCCCGTTCTCGTCGATGCGCTTGAGCAGCACGATGCGTGAATGCACGCGGCCGTTAGCGTCGACCGTGGCGAGGTTCATGGCGGTGGGTTCGCGATCGCCACTGGCTTTCGCTTCGTCCAGCAGGCCACGGAAGGTGTCGAGGATCTCGGGAGTCAGCATGGGTGGGCTATGCTTGCCGGTATGGAATCAGCCGATGCTAGCACGCTCGCCGAGCGGGTCCTGGGGCGTTTCGCCGCGTCGGTCGCGCACGCCTCGCTGCCCTTCATCCTGGGTGTTTCCGGCCTGCAGGGCAGCGGCAAGAGCACGCTGGCAGCCGCCCTGATCGAGGCTGCAAGGGAACGGGGATGGTCCGCGGTGACCCTGTCGCTGGACGACGTGTACCTGACCCGCGCCGAGCGCGAGGCCCTGGGCAAGCAGGTCCATCCACTCCTGCGGACACGTGGCGTCCCCGGAACCCATGATCTCACCCTGCTCGCGTCCACACTCGATGCCCTCGAAAAGGCGGCGCCCGAGCGGCCCGTGTCGATCCCGCGCTTCGACAAGGGACAGGACGACCGCTATGCATCGACGCTGTGGCCCGAGGTGCCGCAGCCACCGATGCTGGTCATCCTCGAAGGCTGGTGTCTGGGCCTCGAACCGCAGACCGACACCGATCTGGTCGAGCCGATCAACACACTGGAACGCGAGGAGGACGCCGACGGCGCCTGGCGTCGGTGGGTGAATGCGAAACTCGCCGACTACCTTCCCGTGTGGCGCCGCCTGGATGCTCTCGTGCTGCTCGAGGCCCCGTCATGGGATGTCGTGGCACGTTGGCGCGACGAAGCCGAGTGGTCGCTTCGCGCCCGCGGCGAGCCCCGTGCGATGGACGAAGAAGAGATGGCGCGCTTTCTCCAGCATTACGAACGCCTGAGCCGTCATGCGCTCGCGACGTTGCCAGCGAAGGCAGACCTGGTGGTAACGCTCGATTCTTGTGGGAGCCGCTTCAGCGGCGATGGGTGCTTGCTGAAACCTGGCCCGCTACCGCGGGATCGCCGATGAATCGGCTCCTACAGAAAGATTACAGAAGCGCGGCGTAGCCCATGCGTGCGTCGGGCCAGCGGCATTGGAATCCCGTCGCACGCAGGCGCGCATTCGACATGCGCTTGTTGCCAATACCCGCAGCGGCCGGCCCGTCCGCCGGCGGGGCTGCGCCGAGCAGGCCGGCAAGGTAGTCGTAGAGTTCATCCACAGGCAGCGGCGTGTCGTCGACACCGACGTAAAGCGATTCGGGTGCATCCAGCGACAGCAAGTGCGCGATTGCGGCAGCCGCGTCGTCGACGTGCATGCGATTGGCGAAAACACCGCGGCCACGCGGTACGGAAACCTTGCCGTCGCGAAGCCGCTCGAGCAGTTGCGTTCTTCCCGGACCATAGAGACCGGCCAGGCGCAGCGACATGCCGCCAACATCACGCGACGCCAGCCAGTCTTCCGCTTCGACAAGAACACGCCCGTTAAAGCCGGGCGGATCCGGGGGCGTGGTTTCGTCGACCCAATCGCCGGCGTGCTCGCCATAAACAGCCGTCGAGGAGACAAACAGCGTGCGCCGCGGCGGCGCCGGAAGGGCCTCGACCAGATGGCGAAGCCCGTCGAGGAACACGGCGCGATACGCCGCCTCGTCGCGCGCATCCGGCGTCGGGGCGAAAACCACCGCGTCGACCTTCGGCAGGCCACGCAAGGTGTCCGGCCGGGTCAGGTCGCCGCGCAGCCAACGCGTGGCCGGATCCGGCGCCATCTCACCACGGCGAAGTGCAAACACCTGTTTTCCCTGCGCCACCAGGCGACGCGCCACGCGGCTACCGACATCGCCCGCGCCGGCAATCAGCACGGTCTCGTTCTTCTGTGGATGGCTTATTGCTAGCATGGGTGCAATGAATCCTTCGCCCAACCTGTTCCTGGTCGGCCCTACAGGGGCCGGCAAGACCACGATCGGACAGCGCCTCGCAGCGCACTATGGCCTGACGTTCGTCGACCTCGATGTTGAGATCGAGGCACGCTGCGGCATGACGATCGCCGCGCTCTTCGAAAGCGAAGGCGAAGCGGGTTTCCGGGCACGTGAGTATGCGCACCTGGACGAGTTTAGTCTGCGTCACGGTATCGTGCTCGCCACCGGCGCCGGCGCCGTGCTGGCCCCCGACAATCGCGAGCGCCTGATGAGCCGGGGCACCGTGCTCATGCTCGGCGTCGACGTGGACGAACAGCTCGATCGCCTCCAGCACGATCGCGTCCGCCCGATGATCGCCGGCAACGATCGCCGGGGACGGCTGGAAAGCCTCGCCCACGATCGCAACCACCTCTACGAGGAAATCGCCGACCTGATCTTCCGCGGTCGCCACGAAGGCGTCGACGACGCCGCGCCCCGCGCGATCGCCCTCCTCGACCGCCACTGGAAACGCAGCTGATGGAAACCGTCGATGTCGCCCTCGCCGGGCGCGAATACAGCGTCTGGATCGGCCCCGCCCTCATCGCGGACAGTGCGCGCTGGCGCGCGAGGATCCGCGGCAGGCACGTGCTGGTAGTCAGCAACACCACGGTCGCACCGCTCTACCTCGCCGCGCTGGCGAAGGGCCTCGAAGGCCTGACGTGGTCGTCCTACCTCATCGACGATGGCGAAACCCACAAGACCTTCGCCAACGTGGGTCGTGTCCTCGAAGCGCTCGGTGAACTCGGCGCCACGCGCGACGCCTGCGTCATCGCCCTGGGTGGCGGCGTCGTCGGTGACCTCGCCGGCTTCGCCGCCGCCTGCTGGATGCGTGGCATCGACTTCATCCAGGTGCCCACCACGCTGCTGGCCATGGTGGATTCGTCCGTCGGGGGCAAGACCGGCGTGAATCTGCCCGCCGGCAAGAACCTCGCCGGCGCCTTTCACCAGCCACGCGCCGTCGTCGCCGATGTGGACGTTCTCGCGACGCTACCCCAGCGCGAGTACCGCGCGGGGCTGGCCGAAATCGTCAAGGGCGCCGCGATCGGCGATCGGGACTTCTTCGCCTGGCTGGAAACCCACGCCGACGCGCTGGCGCGACGGGATCCCGACATCCTGATCGAAGCGATCGCGCGTAAGTGCCGCTACAAGGCGGGCGTGATCGCGCGCGACGAAACCGAACAAGGCGAGCGCGCGCTGCTCAACCTGGGCCACACCTTCGGCCACGCACTGGAGACCGCAGGCAACTACAGCGAGATCCTGCACGGCGAGGGCGTCGCCATCGGCATGGTGCTGGCAGCCCGGCTGTCGGAAAAGCTGGGCATGGCCCCGGCGGCCGACACCCAGCGCCTCACGCAGTTGCTCGATCGCCTCGGCCTGCCCACCACCGCATCGCGCGAGCACGCTGCCAGCCGTCTGCTCGACCTGATGCGCCTGGACAAGAAGAACACCGCAGGTACGTTGCGCCTGATTCTCTGGCGCGGCATCGGCCGTGCGGAGATCGTCTCCGGAGTGCAGGACGCGGACGTCCTCGCCGTGCTCGATTGAACCACCTACAATGATCGGCCCTGCGCCAGCCCGGATCGTTTGATGCGGATCTACATGCAAACCATGCCCGAAGCGGCGACGGAAGCGCCCCGCTTCGTCCAGATCACGCTCGAGCAGGATCTCCTCGGCGGCTGGACCCTGTACCGCGAGAGCGGCGTCCAGGGCGGCAAGACCACGCTGAAGCGCGAGGTGTACCTGGAGCGCGATGCCGCGCAGGCCGCCTTCGAGAAAGCGCGCGACGCGCAGATAAAAAAAGGATTCAAAGTGATGTTCAGCCAGGGTCAGGAGTCGGCACATGGCCGCTGACGTCCTCCGCAACGATCGTTTCCTCCGCGCGCTGCGCCGCGAGCCAACCGACACCACGCCGATCTGGGTGATGCGCCAGGCCGGCCGCTACCTGCCGGAGTACCGCGCCACTCGCGCCCGGGCTGGCAGCTTCATGGGCCTGGCGACGAACCCGGACTTCGCGTGCGAAGTCACCTTGCAGCCGCTGGAGCGTTTCGAGCTGGACGCGGCGATCCTCTTCTCCGACATCCTGACCATTCCCGATGCGATGGGCCTGGGCCTGACGTTCGAGCAGGGCGAAGGCCCGCGCTTCGCGCGTCCGCTGCGCGATGCCGCGTCGATCGAGAAACTCGCCGTGCCCGACATGGACGGCGAACTGCGCTACGTGATGGACGCCGTACGCCTGATCCGCAAGGAACTCGACGGCCGCGTGCCGCTGATCGGTTTCTCCGGCAGCCCGTGGACGTTGGCCTGTTACATGGTCGAAGGCGAAGGTTCGAAGGACTTCGCCCGGGTCAAGGCGCTGGCCTGGAACGAGCCCGCCCTGGCGCACCACCTGCTGGACACCGTGGCGCGTTCGGTCGCCGCCTACCTGATCGCCCAGGCCCATGCCGGTGCGCAGGCGCTGATGATTTTCGACACCTGGGGCGGCCTGCTCGGCCCCGCACCGTTCGCCGAGTTCTCGCTGCGCTACATGGCCCAGGTAGTGGAAGCCCTGAAAGCCGACCCAATCAGCCGGGAGCTGCCGGTGATCCTGTTTTCCAAGGGCGCCAGCGGCCAGCTCGAAGCGCTTGCCGACACCGGCTGCACCGGCCTGGGCGTGGACTGGACGATCGACATCGGTGAGGCACGTCGCCGCGTCGGCAACCGCGTCGCCCTGCAGGGCAACCTCGACCCGGCGGTGCTACGCGCCTCGCCGGAGATCGTCGCGCGCGAAGCCCGCGCGGTGCTGGATGCCTTCGGCAATCATCCCGGGCATGTGTTCAACCTCGGGCATGGCATCACGCCCGAGGTGGATCCGGAGAACGTGAAGGTGCTGGTGGATACCGTGCATGAGCACGGGCGGGTCATTCGGGGCTGAGCAAAAGCGTCGCCGATGAATCGGCTCCCACATTAGAGACCTTCGCAGGAAACCGACCTGGGAGGGATGTTGTGGGAGCCGCTTCAGCGGCGAATAAAGACATGCGCGGCGAAGCCGCGAACCGATCAGAACCGGTTAGGCCCCGCCTTATGGCACTTCCCCACCTCGGCCCGGGCCGCCATCGCCTGCCCCTGGTCATTCGCCTGCATGCGCATCTCGTAAATCGTCTGCCAGTTGCGCGCGCAAAGGCTACCAAACCCGGGGCCCATCTCGAACGACTGCTTTGCCAGCTTCTCCGCCAGCGGGAAATCCTGCATGCGGACGGCCACTTCGGCGCGGTCCTGGATCAGTTCCGGTGCCTGCGGCGCCATCTTCAGGGCCTGGACGAGCTTGGCATCGGCGTCCGGGTAGCGGCCGGCCTGTTCGTCCGCCTGGGCAGCCTTTTCCAGGCCCTGCACGCCGGGATCGCGCAACGGGGCGACTTCGATGGCCGACTTCTCGCGCTCACCCGCGGCGCGGATCTGGGCGACGATATCGTAGGCGGGCTTGCTCGGCCGGGTCGCCTGCGGCGGGGCGGGCTGGCTGCAGGCGGCGGCGAGCGTAACGGCGGCGATGGCACAGAAGCGAAAGCGATGCATGGGTCAATCCGTAGGATTACTGGGAACGGGCGGCGCCGGCTGGGCGTCGCCGCCGCCGAACATACCCTTGAATTGCTGCCAGAAACAGCCCTCCTCGGCATCCGGGACATAACCGGAGACGAAGGGGAACTGCCGGGCGCCCTGGCAGGACGGGTCCGTACGCTTGCCCGTCTGCGGGTTCACCCAGGCCATTTCGAGTCCATCGCCCAGCGCCGTGGGCAACGGTCTGGTCGGCAGCTTACGGAACAGCTCCTGCCACACGCGCATGCTCCCGGTGGCGCCGTAGAGGCCCGTCGGCTTGTTGTCGTCACGGCCCATCCAGATCACGGCCAGGTGCTCGCCCGTGAAACCGGCGAACCAGCTGTCGCGCTGGCTGTCGCTGGTACCTGTCTTGCCGGCGGCATGGAGCGAGCCGAGCGACGAGTTGCCGATGGCCGCGGCGGTACCGCTGTTGACCACCTGCTGCATGGCCCACGTGGTCAGGCGGGTGGCGGTCTGGTATTCGCCCTCGCCGCCCTTGACCTCGTAGCGCTTGATCGCCTGCCCCTTGTTGTCCATCACGCCGCTCACCGCGATCAGCGGCAGCGCGTGCCCATCGGCGGCGATGTACTCGTAGAGCTGGGCGACCTGTAACGGCGACAGGTCGATCGCGCCAAGCAACAGCGACGGGCTGGGATTGACGTCTTCAAGCCCGAACGATTCCAGGAAGCCCTTGATCCGCGGCACACCCACCTGCATGCCCAGGTGCACGGTGGCGAGGTTCCACGAATGCACCAGCGCGTCGAGCATCGGCACCTGGCCGTGGATCTCGCGGTCGTCGTTCTGCGGGGTCCACGGCTTTCCGTCCGGCTGGGTCATGTTGATCGGCGTGTCGTCGACGATCGTGGCGAGCGACCACTTCGAAGGCTGCGCCCACGCCACCAGATACACCAGCGGTTTGACCAGGGAGCCGATCGAGCGGCGGGCGTCCAGTGCGCGATTGAAGCCCTGGTCGCCCGGGTCGCGGGAGCCGACCACGGCCAGCACGCTGCCGGTGGCGGTGTCGGTGACCACGGCGGCGGCTTGCGCGGCGGCGCCACGCTTACCGAGCGACTTCGCCGTCGTCAGGATGGCTTGCTCGGTGTACAGCTGGGCTGCCGGATCGAGCGTGGTGAAGATGCTCAGGCTACCGTCGCGCAGCGCGGCTTCGTCGAAGTCGTTGGTGATCTGCGCACGGACCAGCTGCATGAAGGCCGGGAAGCGGTTGTGCGGAAGTTGTGCGTTCTCGGCGATGCCGAGCGGCGTGGCCTGTGCCGCCTTCATCTGCGCATCGTCGAGCAGGCCGGTGTCGTGGAACTGCTGCAGCACGAGGTTGCGTCGCGACAGCGCGCGGTCAGGGTAACGGCGCGGATCGTAGTAGCTTGGTCCCTTCACCAGCCCGACGAGCATGGCGATCTCCTGCGGACGCAGGTCTTCCAGTCGACGCCCGAAGAAGAACTCGCCGCCGGCGGCGAAACCGTGCACGGCCTGGCTGCCCTGCTGGCCGAGGAAGACCTCGTTGACGTAAGCCTCGAGGATGCGACCCTTCGAGTAATGCGCTTCCATCAACACCGAAAGGATCGCCTCGTTCACCTTGCGCAACATGTTCTGGCTGCGGTCGAGGAACAGGTTGCGCACCAGCTGCTGGGTTAGTGTCGAGCCGCCCTGCACCGCGTGACCGGCGCGGAGGTTGGCGAGCGACGCCCGCGCGATAGCGGAGAAGTCGATGCCGATGTGATGGTTGAAGTCGCGATCCTCCACCGCCTGCAGGCCCTGCACGAGCAGCGGCGGCACGTTCTCGAGGCGCACGATGCGACGCTCTTCCTGCTGCGCACCGTAGAGGGTGGCGATGCGCGCGGGATCGAGATGGATGGCCTTGATCGGCTTGTCGTTGGTGTCGTCGACGATCTGGCCGACCTGGCCATTGCCGAGGCTCACACGGATGCGATGTGGCAGCTCGCCACCATCCGGACCCGAATAGCCGCGTGAGGCGATGATGAAACGTGAGCCGTTCTTCGAGTAGCTGCCCTGGACCTTGCCGCCGCCTTCGGTGGTGTAACCGGCGAAGGTGAGTTCCAGTTCCAGCGCGGCAGGCGTCATGGCACGCCCCGCTTCCAGCGGGAGCGGGCGCGCGTAGACGCGGGTCGGCACCGCGAAGACCAGGTCGTTGAAGCGATCCTGCAAGCGGGCGTTGAGGATCAGCGTGTACGGCAGCAGGAAGCCGAACACGAGGCCCATCACGAGCCAGAAGGGAATGCGCAGCCAGGGCCAGCAGGCGCGCAGGAAGGAGCCAAGACGATTCAGGAAAGCCAACGCGGGGAGGTCCTGGGGAAAGAGACGTAGCCGGATGATAGGGGCACTGCCCCGGCGCCCATCTGAACGAATGCTGGCGAAGCAGTGACCGGAAGGGTCAGGAGGCCGCCTGCCACGCCTCGGGCCCCGGCGTAAAGGCGCGGGGATGGATGCCCAGAGCGGCTTCCAGGTGTCGATTGTCGGCGATCAGGTCGCTATCGAGTCGGTGGATGGGTCCCCGCATGGCCGGCGACACCAGGGTCGCGACGTTCAGGATAAACCGCGGGATGGGCAACGGAAGCGTCGCCGAACCCGCCGTACGACGTGCCCGGCGAAACATCTCGGCGGCGCTGAGCCGTTCGCCACCACCGATCGCGAAGGTCTGATTACGGCCCGCCGGGAGCGCCAGGGCGGCCACGATGGCCGCCGCGATATCGTCGGCATGGACCGGCTGACGCTGGCCCCGGCCCGCCGGCAACGGGAATACGTGCCGACGGATGGCGGCCTGGACCACGGGGGTCAGGCTCTTGTCGAGGCCGGCGCCGTAAACCAGGGTCGGGCGGAATATCGTCCAAGGCATGCCCCGCGACGCGCAAACGGTGCTCAACTGGGTCTCTGCTTCGCGCAGGATGCGTGACAGGTCACGCTCTTCCGGATTGGAGGAGTTCCGTTTGGTTTCCGCACTCATCGAGGACGTCGCCACGACGTGTGGCGTGCCCGGCAGCCGCGTCCCCGCCAGCCATTGCGATAGTCCGTTGAGCGGACCCAGGCAGACGACGGCCTTCAACGGCGGCAGCGCCGGCATACCGCCCGGAAGATTCCCGACCAGCCAGTCGGGATCGCCTGCGCGAGGCTGTCGGCTCAGCGCCAGCACGTCCTCGCCGGCGGCAGCCAGGCGAGGCAAGAGGAAGTGACCGATCTGGCTCGACGCGCCGATGACAAGAATCTGCATGCGGCCGCTCATCGCCCCGTCGCGATACGCTCGTAGGCGCCCTGGAGGCGCGGGTCGTCCGGCGCATAATGGCGCGCGCGGTCCAGTGCCTGGAACGCACCCTGACGGTCGCCCTGCGAGGAGCGCTGGAGTGCGCTGTCGATCCACGCGCTGCCCAGGCGGTGACGCATCTCGCCCTGCGAGGCATCGCCCGGGGCGAGGTCGGAAAGCGTCGCGTAGAGGTCCTCGGCGCGCTTGACGTTGCCGTTGGCGACGGCCTGCTGCATCAACTTTTCGACCTGACCCGGCAAGCCCTGCAGGCCAGCGCGAGCGGCGGGGTCGTTGCCATCGATAGCCAGCGCATTGCGATACAGGTCGTAGGCGCTGTCGCCCGGCGGATCCATGATGTCGCCACGGGTAACAGCGGCCTGGGCACGGGTGACCAACGCGGCCACCTTCGCTTTCTGTTCCGGACTGACCGCCAGGGAAGCCTCGGCCGTGTCGCCATCGCGTACCGTGGCCACCGCATCGGATGAGCCGCCGCGTTTGCCGCCACCCTTCGCTTCGCCGCCGCCGATTCGTGCGCGCGCGGCAGCGAGTTCGGCAGACTTCGGCGCCAGCCTGGCCGCCTGATCGAGCAGGCGTGAGGCCTGTGCATCATCCTCGCTATCGAGTGCGGCGTTGGCCTGGACGATCAGCGCCTGGGCCACTTGCCCCAGGCCTGCTTTTGCATCCGCGTTGTCCGGGTCGGTGGCGAGCACGGCGTTGAACCGGGCCAGCGCGTTGTCGTCGCCATCGCCGGTGAAACGGCCAGCGCGCATGGCATCGTTGCCCTGCTGGATGAGGGCGGTGACGGCGTGGTCATCCTGTTTGCGATTTTCCGCCAGCGATGCGCGCAAGGAAGGCAGGTCGCCGTAGCCCGGCACGAGAATGGCGATGCGATCGACCAGTGCGTTCGCCTTGACCCTGTCGTTGTCGGTGATGGCCTGGCGCGCCTGCGCGGCGAGCGCGTCACCGACCTTGTCGAGGCCGCGCGCGGCCACCGTGTTCGATTTGTCCGCGTCGAGCACGCGGCGATAGAGCGCACCGGCACCGTCGTCGCCATCGAGCTTGCCTGCCGCGAACGCCTGCTGCGCCTGGTCGATCAGGGACTCGGTGTGTCCTTGCGGATTGCGGGCCTGCGAGAGGCGTGCGCTCAGCTGCTCGACATCGCTGCCGCCACCGAGCAACTCACGCGCCACATTGAGTGCGGCCTCTGCCTCGTCGAGCCGGCCGGCGGTGAGCGCCTGGTCGGCGCGGGCGATCTCGGCCTGGCCCACGCGACGCAGGCCATCGCGGGCCTGGTCGCTGTCCGGTTGCTGGTCGCGGGCCTTTTCGAACAGCTCACGCGCGCTGTCGCCCTGGGTGCCGTCGAGCTTGCCGGCGGCGAGCGCCTGGTTCGCCTGGGCGAGCACGTCGTTGAGTTCGGTGCTCGGCACGAGGTTGCGCAGGCGATCCTGCTGCAACCACAGGCCGGTGCCGGCACCGATCAAGACGAGCACCAGGACGGGAATCAACCAGCCGCGCTTGCGCGGTCGGCGCGGCGACGGTGTGGGGCCACCGGTTCGGCGACGCGGCTCGTCGACGACGAAGTGAGGCAAGCCGTCGTCGACCGGCGGTGCCGGCTTGTCCAGATCGTCGAGCCGCCCGAGGGTCGGTTCGGTTCGTCCGCGTGGTTCGTGGTCGTTCGAGTCTCGGCGTCCGCTCATGGGTCAGGCATCTTCCCTAGGAGCGCAGCAGCTTAACATCGGGGTGTGAACGGCTGTTCAAAGCTCGACGCGGATGAGGCTCGCCGCGCGCTTGGCCTTGTCCAGCGCTTCCTCGACCGTTGCACCGCGGGCGAGCGTCACCGCCATGCGACGGCGCCCGCGGACTTCCGGCTTACCGAAGATGCGCAACATCGTGCCGGTCTCGGCCAGGGCATCGGCGATGCCATGGTAAGTCGGCGCCGCACCTTCGCCTTCGACCAGGACGGCGCACGAGGCAGCCGGGGCAAAAGCGTGAATTTCCGGTACGGGCAGGCCCAGGATGGCGCGCGCATGCAGGGCGAATTCTGAAAGATCCTGCGAGATCAGGGTGACCAGTCCGGTGTCGTGGGGACGCGGGCTCACCTCGGAGAAGATGACCTCGTCGCCGCGCACGAAGAACTCCACGCCGAACACACCCCAGCCGCCGAGCACAGCCGTGATAGCGTCGGCCTGCAGCTCGGCGGAGACGCGTGCCGCCTCACTCATCGGCTGCGGCTGCCACGACTCGCGGTAGTCGCCGTCTTCCTGGCGATGCCCGATGGGTGCGCAGAACGACACGCCGTCGCGATGACGCACGGTAAGCAGGGTGATCTCGTAGTCGAAGTCGATGAAGCCTTCGACGATGACGCGACCGCGGCCCGCACGACCACCGGACTGCGCGTATTCCCATGCCGCGTCCGCATCGCCCGACTGGCGCACGACGCTCTGACCCTTGCCCGAGGAACTCATCACCGGCTTGACCACGCAAGGCGTGCCGAGTGCGCCGATGGCGGCGAGGAACTCCTCGCGCGTATCGCAGAACCGGTAAGGCGAGGTGGGCAGTCCCAGCGTTTCCGCGGCAAGGCGACGGATGCCTTCGCGATCCATGGTGAGCCACGCGGCCTTCGCGGTGGGGATGACCTTGAGGCCTTCCTTTTCCATGTCGATGAGGGTTTGCGTGTGGATCGCCTCGATCTCGGGAACGACCAGATGCGGTTTCTCTTCTTCGATCAGCTTGCGCAGGGCGGCACCGTCCAGCATGTCGATGACGTGGCTGCGATGGGCCACCTGCATGGCCGGCGCGTTCGGGTAACGGTCTACCGCGATCACCTCGACCGCGAAGCGCTGCAGCTCGATGGCGACTTCCTTCCCGAGCTCGCCGGACCCCAACAGGAGCACCTTGAGGGCGGTGTGCGAGTGCGGTGTGCCGAAGGTCTTCATGGGGGCGGGTCCGGATGGGATCGAAGGCCGCATTCTACCGGGGCGGACCCCTACCAATGGGGTACTTGACTCCAGCCGTGAAAGTGCTGTTATGCAGTTGTCCCCAACAATCCGGAAGTACGCTCATGAGACGTCGTCTTGCCGCCGTCGCCGTACTGCTGTGTCTCACCGCCACTTCGGCCCTGGCGGATCAGCGCTGGATGACCGTTCTCCTCGACGGTCGCAAGGTGGGTAGCCTGCAGATCGACCGCGACCAGGCGGGCGACAAGGTGACCACGACCCAGGTACTCAACTTCCGCCTGACCCGCGTGCACACGCCGATCCTGCTCGAAACCCGGATCAAGACGGTGGAGTCCCCGCTGGGCGCTCCCCTGGCGTTCTATGCCAGCACCAATATGTCATCGCAGCAGAACCTGGTGGAAGGCCAGGTGCGCGACGACGGCGCGTTCCAGGTGGCCAACACCGTGGGCGGCCAGTCCAAGGTGAACCTGCTCATCTGGCCGACCGGCGCCTCGCTGGCCGAAGGACAGCGACTCTCCATGCTGGCCCATGGATTCAAACCGGGCACGACCTACCAGATCCGCAACTTCGACGCGGTGAAGCAGCAGGTGGCCAACATCCAGGTCGTCGTCATCGGCGACGAGATCGTCGATATGCCCGACAACCGTCAGGAAACACTTCACCACCTGAGGCAGTCGCTGGTCGGTGCCTCGGGCGATCGCAGCGTGGACGTGTGGATCGATAACGAGGCCTATATCCGCCGGGGCATCTCCCCCCTGCTCGGCTTCCGCCTGGAGATGGCTGCGTGCAGCGAAGCCTGCGCGAAGGCGCCCGACCAGGACGTGGACCTGCTCCGCGCGGCGATGATCCAGTCGCCGCGGCCGATGGTCATGGGGCTGCGCGCCGCGCCGGTGCGCTACACCGTCACGGTTCGCGGCAATTTTCCGGAACCCTTCGTCGAAACCGACGAGCAGCACGTGAGCTCGATTGGCGACGGCGTCTACATCATCGACGTCGGCTTCGGCCATATGGCCAGCGACGAGGCAGCACCCTCCCCCGAAGACACCGCACCCAATGCCTGGGTGCAGTCGGATTCGCCGAAGATCCGGGCCTTCGCGCAGCAGATCACCGGCGACGCGAACAGCGATCTCCAGCGCATGCGCCGGCTTCGCTCCTACCTCTCCGACTACATCTCGAGGAAGGGACTCGATGTCGGCTACGCCTCCGCACTGGAAACCATGGATAGCCGGAACGGTGACTGCACCGAGCATGCCGTCTTGCTGACGGCCCTGGCGCGTTCATTAGGCATCCCGACCCGCGTGGTCACCGGCATCGTCTACGCCGAACGCATGGGAGGCGCGACGCGGGTCTTCATTCCCCACGCCTGGACGCAGGCCTTCATCAACGGGCGGTGGATCAGCTTCGACTCGGCACAGCGACGATTCGACTCGACGCACATCGCGCTGGGCATAGGCAACGGTGACCCCTGGCGGTTCTTCGCGGCGATGAGCACCCTGGGTCACATCACCATTAATCGGGCGATCGCCGGTTCGAATCTGATGGACCTGCCAATGCCCTCGGGCATGACGGCCAACATTGGAGGCGGCAAGGGTTCCGACTGATGGGTGTTGGTTGCGAGCACCCATCGCCGATGAATCGGCTCCCACAAGGTGCCCGACCCGCTCTCTGTGGGAGCCGCTTCAGCGGCGATGCCTACGCGGCGGAACCCGCACGCCCCCGCAACGCCAACCCCACCGCCACCCACCCACCAATAAACGCCACCCCACCCACCGGCGTCACCAGCCCGACCAGCCGCGGCGCCCCGACCGCCAACGCATACAGACTGCCCGAAAACAACACGATCCCCAGGGCGAACAGCACGATCGCCACCGACCGCGCGCGGCCCGGCGACAATCCGATCACCGCGGCAAAAAGCGCCAGCGCGTGCCAGAAATGGTATTCCACGCCGGTGTGCCAGATTTCCAGTCCGTGCTCGTCGACCACCCCGCGCAGCGCATGCGCGCCGAAGGCCCCGAGGGCGACGGCCGAGGCGCCGGCGATGCCGACGAGGAGGGCCTGGGCAGCGCTGACATGTTGTCGCATCCGGATCGTTCCCGTAGGAGGAAGTGCCTGAAGGCCGGCACGGGTGGCGTATCCTTTGCGGGATATGTCGCGGAGTGTCGCATGAAGCCCTCGTTCTCCCGCCGGGCCCGCTGGGCCTTGCTGCTCCTGATCGCCCTCGTCTGCCTGGGCGGTTGCCAACGCGACCCCCAACCCGCCTGGAAGCTGACCGACGTGTCCGGCCACCTGCCCGACCTCGACTTCCGGCTGACCGATGACAACGGCAAGGCCGTGACCGGGGCCGACTTCAAGGGCAAGGTCACGCTCATGTACTTCGGCTACACGCACTGCCCCGATGTGTGCCCGCTGACCCTGACCCAGCTACACGTGGTGCTGGATCGCCTTGGCCCGCAGGCGGACAACGTGCGCATCCTCTTCGTCAGCGTCGATCCCAAGCGCGACACGCCCGAGATCATGCATGCCTATGTCAATGCGTTCGACAAGCGCGCGGTCGGCCTGGTCGGTTCGGATGCCGACGTGGAAGCGCTGGCCAAGCGCTATCGCTCCGCCTTCACCCGCGAGCCGGACCGTGGCGACGGCGCCTACGACGTGAGCCACAGCTCGGCCATCTATTTCTTCGATGCCACGGGCAAGGCCCGCCTGCTGGCGACGCCGTCCACTTCGCAGGACGACATGGTGCACGACCTGCACCTCCTCACTTCGCTGGGAGCCCAACCGTGACTTTCCGATCGCTCGCAATCGCGCTGCTGCTCGTCGCCGGCGTGGCACATGCCGCCGATGCGCCCTCCGTCAAGGCCAACGGCGGCTGGCTGCGTGTACTCCCCGGCAATCTGCCCGCCGGCGGCTATGTGAGCTTTGAGAACGTCTCCGATCGCACCGTTTCGATCGTCGGCGCCTCGTCGCCGGACTATGCCAGCGCGATGATCCATCGCAGCAGCACCGACGGTGGCATGGGACGCATGGAAATGGTCGACAGCGTACCGCTGCCGCCCAAGGGCAAGGTGGCGTTCTCGCCGGGCGGTTACCACGTGATGTTGATGGACTCGAAGCACCCGGTGAAACCGGGCGACAGGATCATGGTGACGTTCGAGCTGTCCGACGGAGAAAATTTGCCGGTGACGTTCCTGGCCCGCCCGGCGAACGCAACCGGCCCAACGGACTGACCTGTGGGAGCCGGCTATGCCGGCGATTGTAGGAGCCGATTCATCGGCGATCCCGCGGTAGCGGGCAAGGTCGCCGCAAGCACCCGATCGCCGCTGAAGCGGCTCCTACATGTACTACTTGGTGACAAACTCGGTTGGCGCGTCGTGCGTGCCGAGATCCTCGCGGTATAGCTCGTTGACTTCCGCCGAGTCGGGGCCATCGTGCAGCCACACCTCGAGCCGGTCGATCGCCGCCGCCTCGCCGTAGACGACCACCTCGACACTGCCATCCAGCAGGTTGCGGGCGTGGCCGGTGAGCGCCAGTGCTTTTGCCTGTTCCCGCGCCGAAGCACGAAAGAAGACACCCTGCACCTTTCCCCTCACGACGAAGCGAGCGGCTTTCATTTCATTTCCCCTTGCTGATGGCCTCGCCGAGGCTCTGCTCGGTGACGGGCCCGACGAAGCGCTTGGCCACGGTGCCGTCCGGCGCGATCAGGTAAGTCGTCGGCAGGCCCTTCGGCGGCTCGAAGGCCTTCGGCGGATCCATTACGTCGACCTGGGCGATCGGGTACACGACCGGATGCTTGGCCAGGAAGGCGCGAATTTCCTTCGCGTCGGTATCTTCGAAGGCCAGGCCGATCGCGGTGACGTTCTTGTGGTTCTTCACGAAGGCCGAGATATCCGGCATTTCCTTGATGCAGGGCACGCACCAGGTGGCCCAGTAGTTCACTACCACCCACTTGCCGTGCTGTGCGGCGAGATCGAACGGCTTGCCATCCAGCGTGGTGATTTTCAGATCGGGAGCGGCGGCCGTGGCGGCCATGGCCGGGCCGGCGAAGGCCAGTGCGACGACGGCAACGGCGAGAAAGCGGCGAATCATGCGGGAGTGTCCTCGATGGGAGCGCTGACGAGAGCGGGGGGAAAGAGTTGATCGAGCCGCGCACCGAGCGTTGCGTCCAGCGCAGCTGCAAGGTGGTCGAGCAGCACGAGCAACTCGGTGGGGAGGTAGATGCCGAGCCGTTCCACCTGATCGCGCGGATGCAGCGGCAGGCGGTACGAGGTGCAACGATAGATGCGGAGCAGTTCGGTGCAGTCCAGGCTGCGGGTCAGCAGCCAGCCGCCCGCTTCGCCGCGCTGGATCATGTCCGCGCGCTGGAGGTCGTCGAAGTAGCAGGTGATCGCGCTCGACGGCAGGTACGGGGCACGAATGCGGACCGTGGCGGGATCCACGCTGTCGCCGGCGCGTTGCGCCTCGACGAACTGTTGCAACACCACCAGCAGACCGATGAATTCCGCACCCTCCGGCAACGCTTCCTGAGGCAAGGTGTATTCGAACGCGGAAATCGACGCGGCGATCGACGCGCCCAGGATCACGATGATCCAGGACAGGTAGATCCACAGCAGGAAGATCGGGATCGCCGCGAGCGCGCCGTAGATTTCCTCGTACGTCGGCGCGTTGCGGATGAACAACGTGAAGCCCCAGCGTGCGAATTCGAACAGGATCGCCCCGAGCAACGCGCCGATACCCGCATGCCGCCAGTTGACCCGGCGATTCGGCACCATGGTGTACATCAACACCAGGGTGACCAGGGTGATCACGAACGGCAGGAAGTTGAGCAGCCTGCTCTGCGTTGCGATCTGGTCGGCGGCCGCGTGCAGCATGGGGAACGCGGTGATGTACGAGGTGAGCACGAGGCTGCCGACAACCAGAATGGGACCCAGCGTGAGTGCCGCCCAGTAGAGCAAAAGACGCGAGGTCCAGCCGCGTGGCTTGCGTACGCGCCAGATGCGGTTCATGCGGTCTTCGATGCTGATCATCATCGACACCGCACTGAAGAGCATGACCAGGATGGAAATGCCCGTCAGCTGGCTGGCTTTGTCCGCGAAAGCCAGCATGTACTCCTGGATCTTGATGCCCGTGGCGGGCACGAAGTTCTGGAAGGCATAGTTGGCCAGGCTGCCGCGCCACTCGGCGAATACGGGGAAGGCCGAGAGAATCGCGAACACCGCGACGGTCAGCGGCACGAGCGAGACGAGCGTGGTGTACGACAGCGCGCCGGCCGTCTCGAAGCATTTGTCGTCGACGAAGCGCAGCCACGTGAAGCGGGTAAAACTCAGGGCGCGGTCGCGATCGAAGCGAAGCGGCGGCATGTCTGTCCTTAATCCTGTCCCGAAAGATTGGGAACGTGTGGCAGTTCTGCGAGACTAGCGCCTTCGCACAGGCGCCCATCCATGTCCCACGACGTCCTCGTACTCTACTACAGCCGTAGCGGCCACACGGCCCAGCTCGCCCGCCTCATCGCCCGCGGCATCGAGGAAGTCCCCGGCATGCGGGCACGCCTGCGCCAGGTGCCGCCGGTGGCACCGGTGACCGAAATCGCCATGCCGCCGGAGCCGGACGAAGGCGCCCCTTACGTGACCCGCACCGACCTGGTCGAGTGCGTGGGCATGGCCATGGGTAGCCCCACGCGCTTCGGCAACATGGCCGCGCCGCTGAAACACTTCCTCGATACCACGGGGGCCGAGTGGGCGTCCGGTGCCCTGGCAGGCAAGCCGGCGGCATTGTTCACCTCGACCAGCACGATGCATGGCGGGCAGGAAGCCACCTTGCTGTCGATGGCCCTGCCCCTGCTCCACCACGGCATGCTCATCGTCGGTATCCCGTACACCGAGCCGTCACTGACCAGTACCACCAGCGGTGGCACGCCTTATGGCGCCAGCCACGTGGCTGGCGCTCGTGGCGACAACACCATCAGTGAGCACGAGCGCGACCTTGCCCGCGCCCTGGGCAAGCGCCTGGCCGATGTCGCACGGCGATTGGGTACGCCCGCGTGAGGGTGGCGCTGAGCGCCACGCAGAAAACGGGGCTGTGGGCGTGGGCGGCGCTGCTCGCGCTCCAGGTGCTCTGGTACTCGCTGTATCCGCCCATCTCGATTCCGACCTGGGTCGCCTTCGCACTCACCGTCCCGCCGCTGCTCCTGCCGCTGCTGTCGTTGCCCAAAGTCACCCGCGCGCTGCTTTGGGTCGGCGTGCTGGCCCTGTTCTATTTCTGCCACGGCGTCACCGAGACATGGAGCGGTGGTCCGGACCGCTGGCTCGGCGTGATCGAGCTGGTGCTGACCCTGCTCCTGATCGGCACGCTGGGCGTGGGTGTCCGCAGGCCTCGTTGACCGTCCAAAGTCATCGGCGCAGGCTAGACCTGCTTACCTGACGGAGAGGATGCCACGATGGGTTTTCTGCAGGACGCGCCTCGACTGGCGCATCCCTATCGCGACGATCGCGTACTGAATGCATGGCTCGGCCATGTCTTGCCGGCCGGGCGCCTGCATGCGATGCGCGCCGATCTGGACGCACTGGGCGACTATGCCGTGATGGCCTGGGACCGACGCGGCCGCACGCCACGCACCGAACCGGTGCTCACCTCCTGGGACGCCTGGGGCGCACGCGTGGATCGCATCGCGCTGACGCCCGCGTGGGAAGAAGGTCCCGGCCTGACCACGCGCCATGCCGTGCTCGCTTCCGGTCACGATGTTTCGCCATGGGCGCGTGTGGAAGAGTTCGCGCGCGTGTACCTGTACCACATCGCCAGCGAGTTCTACTGCTGTCCCCTGGCGATGACCGATGGCGCTGCGACGGCGATCCGCGCCTCCGGCAACGCCGCGTTGATCGATCGGGCGTTACCGCATTTTCTCAGTCGCGACGCATCCACGTTCTGGCTGTCCGGGCAATGGATGACCGAGACGCCGGGTGGTTCGGATGTCGGCCGCACCGAGACTATCGCGCGGCAGGATGCCGAAGGACAGTGGCGGCTGTACGGCCGCAAGTGGTTCAGCTCCGCCGTGGTGGGCGAAGCCGCGCTTGCACTGGCGCGGCCGGAAGGTGCGGGTCACGGCACCTCGGCCCTCGCCTTGTTCTACGTCGAGACCAGGGACGAGCATGGCGCCTGGCGTGGCATCACGATCGACCGCCTTAAGAAAAAGCTCGGCACGCACGAGTTGCCGACCGCCGAGATCCATCTGGATGGCTTGCCGGCGACGCCAGTGGGGCCTCTCGACCACGGCGTGCGCCAGATCGCGCCGATGCTCAATGTCACGCGAACCTGGAACGCCGTCTGCGCGGTGGCGAGCATGGCCCGTGCGATTTCGCTCGCGCGCGACTACGCCACGCGCCGCAGCGCCTTCGGAGCACGCCTGATCGACCAGCCGCTGCACGCCCGCACGCTCGCCGACATGCAGGCCGAGTTCGAAGCCGCTTTCTCGCTCACCTTTTTCGTCGCCGAGTTGCTCGGCCGCACCGAACGCGGCGAAGGCGCTGCGCACGAAGGCGCCCTGCTCCGCCTGCTCACGCCGCTTGCCAAGTTGTGGACGGCAAAAGTGTCGATACGCATCGTTTCCGAAGCGCTGGAGTGCTTCGGAGGCGCGGGTTACATCGAGGACACCGGCCTGCCGCAACTGTTGCGCGACGCTCAGGTCTACGCCATCTGGGAGGGCACGACCAATGTTCTCTCGCTCGACATGCTGCGTGCGATCGGCGCGACCGGCATCGCACCGCTGCGCCAGGCCATCGATGGCCTTCTCGGCGCGGACGCGCCCGAGCGCGGCATCATCGGCAGCGCGCTGGACGCCACCGAGGCCCTGCTCGGCGATATCGTCGCGGACCGCGCCTCGCTGGAAGCCTCCGCACGTGGTGTCGCCTACACACTGGCCCGCGCGATGGCCGCCGCGCTCCTGGTCCGTTCGGCGGCGTGGGCTGACGCGACCGGCGATGCACGCCCGGCAGCCGCCTGCCGGCGCTTCATCGCGCGTGGGCTCGACAGACTGGCGTTGCCTGAGAATGACGAGGATATCCTGCTGGCGACCGACGCTCCCCCCCGCCCCCTGGGGAACAAGGCCGCCGCCGGGACGATGGCCGACGCGGTCACGAGGTAGAATGGGCGCCCCGCTTTACCCGGCTTCCCAGGTCAGACATGCAGCAGCTCACCATCGTTACCACTGGCGGCACGATCGACAAGGTCTACTTCGACGACAAATCGGACTACCAGATCGGTAGCCCGCAGATCGCCGACATTCTCCAGCAGCTTGGCGTCGCGTTCCGTTTCGATGTGATTCCGATCCTGCGCAAGGACAGCCTGCATGTCACCGACGAAGACCGCGTGCTGATGCGCAGCACGATCGAAGCGCAGCCGCACCGCCACGTGCTGGTGACGCACGGAACCGACACCATGGTCGAGACTGCGCGCGTCCTGGCAGGCATCCCCGGCAAGGTCATCGTCCTTACCGGCGCGTTGAATCCGGCGCGCTTTCAGGGTTCCGACGCAGTGTTCAACATCGGCTGCGCCGTGGGCGCGGTGCAGACACTGGGCGATGGCGTCTACATTGCGATGAATGGCCGCGTGTGGGATCCCGCCACGGTTCGCAAGAACCGTGACGCGAACCGCTTCGAAGCCATCTGATCCGCCCGGTCAGGAACGCGGCCGGGGAAGAACACTATCTTCGATGACCGCGTCGACCGTCGCGCCCGCATCGATCAGGCCGGCCCCGCAGCCTTTCGGGCACGGGCCGGGCAGCGGTCTGGCGTTGTCGATCAGCTGCGCCGTGATCTCGTCGACCCCGATGAGCGGATCGGCCGAGCGCATGAGCGCCACCAGCCCTGCGACCTGCGGCGCCGCCATCGACGTGCCCGCGTAGTACTTGAAGATGGGCCGCTGGCGGCCCCGCTCACCGCCGTCGACCGACGAAAGGATGTCGTCGATGCCCATCCGTCCCAGCGAGCCCCCGGGCGCCGCCACGGTCACCCCGTCGCCGTAGTTCGAGTACCAGGCCATGCTCCCGTCGCGCGCCAGCGCGGCGACTGACACGACCCCCGGGCAGTTGGCGGGCGATACGCCTGAGGCCTTGATCGAGTCGTTGCCCGCAGCCGCCACCACGCTCGTGCCGCGCGCGCGCGCCTGTGCGATGGCGCGGCCCATAGTCATGCTGCAGGCACCGGGCACGCGCAGACTGAGGTTGATGACATCGACGGGCGCCCTGCCCGGAATGCCGGCCACCTCACCGCCGGAGGCCCAGACGATGGCGTCGGCAACATCCGAAAGCCTGCCGCCACAACGGCCCATGACGCGCACCGGGACAACCTTCGCCTGCGGCGCGACGCCGACGATACCCGGCGTGTTGCCGGCACGCGCCACGACGATGCCGGTGACATGCGTGCCGTGCCACGACGATGGCGAGCCCTGGCGCGAATGGCAGTCGCCCGGATCGGTCCAGTCGCCCTCGTCGGTAGGATCGGCATCGCGGCCATCGCCATCGCGCGCCGCCTGCGCGTCGGTGATGAAGTCGTAACCCGGAAGCAGTTGGCCATCGAACTCCGGATGCGGTGTGACACCGGTATCCAGCACCGCGACGACAGCGCCCTCGCCACGCGTATCGCGCCATGCCACCGGTGCCTCGATACCGACTTTCGGATCGTGCATGTACCACTGGCGTCGCCACAGTGGATCGATGATGCTGCCGGCCAGGCTGACCATGAGATCTTCCTCGACCGCAACGACACCCTTCGATGCCGCCATCGCCTCGGCCTCGACAGCGGACAGTTCGAACAACTCACCACCCGCTGCCAGGCGACGCACGTGCCACGCAGGTGAACCATGTTGCGCCATAGCATGCACGGCCTCCATCGTGGCGGCGTTCGCGGTAACAGAGTCGTCGAAATGCACGATGTAGCGGTTGGTTGTTTCATCGGCGGCAACGACGGGCGCACTCACTGCGAGACCGAGCATCACCGCGCCAAGAGGCCGGCAGGCATATTTCGACATGACGCGTTCCTTCGACAGGGCGCTCTCTGCGCCGGTCGAAACACGCTAGAAGACGCGCGCCATCGCCACCATTCGCCGCACCTCGACAGCGCACGTGGGAATCACGCGGGACGAACTCCGGGCAACGCTTACTTAGGCTGCAGGAGGCTCGCCTTCGGCATTGCGTTTTGCGCTCGCGGTGCGTTGCAAGAGCCGGCGGGTGCCACCCTCGGGGCCACGACTGCGGCGACCCGCTTCGGAAGGGCCGCCCAAAAGCGGCCGTTTACTTATTGCCCTACGGGCCGGGTCGATTGATGCCGAGCGTGGGAGCCGCTTCAGCGGCGAACCCTCAGGCTGTCGTGTACGCGAACGAGGCATTGCGGTGATCGGGCGAGCGGTTCAACGGCCCGCACGATCAGATGCACGGCATCGTTCGCCCTGGCAGCGCTGAGGGTTCGCCGGCGCAGCCGGCTCCTACAACAGCAGGGAACGGTCGCGCTTCCGATAGCGAGCGGTGCGCTCGACCCCACGAACCTCAGTACTCGGAAGAGCCGGCGGGTATCACCGTCGGGGCCGGTAGCGGAGGCGAGGCGTGCCACCGGAAAAAGCCCGCAGGGGGTCGGCCATGGATGGCCGGCCGTTTTCGCGCGACAGGAGTCGCGTCGAAAACCTCCGGTGGGGCGCCGACCCGGCCCGTAGGGCTATAAGTAAACGGCCGCTTTGGGCGGCCCTTCGTTAGCGGGTCGCCGGAGTCGTGGCCCCGAGGGTGAGACCCGCCGGCTCTTGCGCCAACGCGCACCGCGAGCCGCGAGCCGCGCACCGCTATACCGACAGCGAGCCGTCCCCGGAAATTCGCGAGCTGCCTTTTTCGAGGCAAGCACCCTTTCGCCGCTGAAGCGGCTCCTACAGAGAGCCAAAAAAAGCGCGGGCATTGCTGCCCGCGCTTTTCATTACGAAACAACCTCAGCCGCTTACGGCGTCCAGGTTGCCTTCAACGAGACACCCGAGAAAGCCGTATAGCCGCGTACTTTCACGTAGTACGTGCCGGCCTGGGTCGACGTAAACGTGCAGGACTCGGCGTTGCCGGTCTTGTACGGGCGGCAGTTGTAGCTCGAGGTGGTCGGTGCGGAACCGAACTTCACATAGAGATCCGCGTCACCCGTGCCGCCGCTCGTCGCAATGACGAGGTTCTTGCCGGCCGTCACGACCACCGTGTAGCTCAGTTCCTGGCTGGCGCTACCGGCAAGGCCAGTCTTGGCCACGCCATTCTGCAGCGCCGTACCACCACCGCCGCCACCCGTCGAGCAGGTCACGCCCACGCCGGTGAACGCCGAGGCGACATCGGTCGCCGAGAAACCGAGGTCGGTCGCCGCGCTGGCAACACCGCACGAGCCGGTGTTGAAGGTGGAGCTTGCGGTCCAGTACAGGGCGTTAGCGCGAGCGAACACCTTGAACGCTTTCACCGTGTCCCAGCCGGTCTTCTTGGCCAGCAGGCAGAACGCCTTGTTGTAGACGCCGGACGAATAATGCACGTCGAGACCGCTGGTGTAGTCGGCGGCGTTACCGATCGAACCACCGTCCTGCGGCGGATCGCACATGTAGCGCAACGCGGTGCCGATGCCGGCACTGGCCTTGACGATATCGGCGCCGACGAGGAAGTCGTTCGTGCCGCGATCGTAATACTCGGCCGCTTCGCCGGCGATGTCCGAATAGGCTTCGTTCATGCCGCCCGACTGGCCGCTATAGGTCAGGTTCGAGTGCTGCTCGGTGTAGCCGTGGCTGATTTCGTGCGAGGTCACATCCAGCGCCACCAGCGGATAGAAGGTGCTGGCACCATCGCCGAAGTTCATCGAGCTACCGTCCCAGAACGCGTTCTCGTAGCTGGAGCCGTAGTGCACCTTCATGATGAGCACCTGGTTCAACGGCGCCGCGCCGGTGTACGCGGTGTACATGTCATGCACCACGCCACCGAAGTGATGGGCGTCGTTGATGGGACCATACGCGCCGTTGATCGCGTCACCGGTGGAATTGAAGCAGGTGAAGCTCCATAACGTTCCGGCACCGGACGTCGCATGGTTGAGGTTGTACGTCTTCACGTTCGTATTCTGCGCCGTGCAGGTGTTGCCCGACTGCGTCACGATCAAGGAGGGCTTACCGCCTGCGCCCCAGGTGTATTGCCCGGTCTTCTGGTTGCCGCCCGGACCGGTGGCATTGACTTCGGCGTAGGTCAGGCCTTCCCACTGCTGGATGATCTCGCCGGTGTTGGCGTCGATGATCGCGGTGGGACGAGTCGGATGATCGCCGCCGGAGAAGAATGAGGTCAGGTAGACCAGGCGCGCGGGTACGCCATCTCCGGGATAGACATAGAGATCCGCCTTGGCGTTCTCGGGCGCCGCGACAGCACCGGCCAGCGTCTTCGCCTGCTTACCGAGAAGAGCAATCGCGCGAGCCGCGTCGATCTTCGGCGTTACCGATGCGAGGTCGACCTGCAGGTCGGATGTCACCACGCCATTGGCGACGAGCGAATTGCCCTGGGCGTCCTGCTCCACGGCGATGCTGCGGCCGAACACCGGCACACCCTTGAAGGTCTGCTGCATGCGGACGGTCTGCGTGCCCTTGACGGTCGGCAGTGCGTTCTTCGCGACGAAAGCGTTGTCGGCCGAGAGGCCGAGCTTCGCGGCCAGCTGGCTGGCGGGGATGGCTCCCAGGCTCTGGGCCCGCAACGCTTGCTCGGTGGCCGCCGAAGCGACGGAGCAGGTTGCGACACCCAGCGAAACGACCAGGAGTTTCAAGCGAACATGACTTGCCATTACGTTCCTCCTCCAGGAACAGGCCACACGAACCCATTGCGGTCGTGTGGACCACATTCCGAACGATATGATTGACGCGCCGAAGCGCGATGCCCGTTGCGACCTCCGGCCCCCCCGCCGAAAGTGCTTGTCAACCTAGCGCAAGTTCTCGCGGTCGACTACCTAGGGATTTCCCTAGGACACACGAACTTGCGAAGATGACCGCCATGACGCAGCCCACCGATATCGACCTCGACCTCCGCCACATGACCCCGTTGGTGCGCGCCTCGTTCCGGCTCACCTCGGAACGGCACACCCTCGACCACCTGCTCGACGAGCTCGGCGTGCCGGGCGCCAGGAGCTGGCAACGTGGTGAGACGGAGGGGATTTCATCGCAGCGCCGCAGCCACGGCTGGTGCGTGGAGTTGCCCGAGCAGCATACGTACGCGCTGGACGATGCGCTCAGCCAGCTTCTGGCCGTCCTTGCGCCGCATCGCGACGACATCGTCGCGACCATCCGCAGCCTCGAACTGGACGCGCATTTCGGGCTGCATGTGCAGATGACCGGCGACCGTGCACCCGCTGGTTACTGGTCGCCCGTGAACATCAAGACCATCGCGCTCTACGAGGCCTCGCTTGAAGCCGACATCAGCGTGTCTCCGGCTCCCTGAAGCTCAGAGCATCCCGGTTTCGAGCTTGGCCGCGTCCGACATCATCGAATGATTCCAGGGCGGATCGAACACCAGGTCGACATCGGCTTCGACCACGGTAGGGATGAGTTCGAGCTTGGTACGGACATCGTCGATGAGGATGTCACCCATGCCGCAACCAGGCGCGGTCAGGGTCATCTTCACGTACGCCTTGCGCGAGCCTTCGTCGGTGGATTCCAGACTCACGTCATACACCAGGCCAAGCTCGACCACGTTGATCGGAATCTCGGGATCGAAGCAGGTGCGCAACTGCTGCCAGACCAGCTTCTCCACCTCGTCGTCGGAGGCGCCGTCTTCCAGTTCGATCGGACGCGGTGGCTCCTTGCCGAGCGCGTCGGCGTCGCCGCCGGCTATGCGGAACAGGTTGCCTTCCACATACACGGTAAAGCTGCCGCCCAGGGCCTGGGTGATGTACCCGATCTGCCCGGCCGGAAGCGTCACCGTCTCGCCCTGCGGCACCATGACCGCCTGGCAGTCGCGCTCGAGGGTGAAAGGTTCGCTGCTGAGGCTGAAACCGCTCATTGCTGTCCTGTAAAGGCCGCGCCGCGGCCGCAAAGTCGTCGATTATGCGCCCGCCGCCGGCCGGCGGTAAGCATCCATGAGGATAAATCGGGGCGGTGACCGACTGCCTCAAGAGCGCGGCGCCCGCTTGCCCGCTATCATTGCCCCCTTTGGCCCATCCCCGGACCCTATGCGTCATCCGAAGGAACACCATGCCGGCTGAGCGTCTGCGTCGCCTCCCCGGCCTCCTGTTTGGCGCTTTTTGCGCCATCGCGTTCGGTTTCGCCGCCGGTGCCGTCTGGATGGTGCCGTCGATGATGTTCGGCCGCGCCCTGCCCGCGCTGGTCCTTCCGGTGGGCTGGGTGCTCGGTATCGTGGTTCGCCGCTGGCTGCGCATCGAGGGCGGCGCGGGCGCCGGACTGGCTGCCATCGCCACCTTGATCGCGGCGGCGTACACCGCGTGCCTGGTCGCCGCGGCGACCATCTCCGGGATGATGGGCATTGGCTTCGGCCAGGCCATCCATGACGCCGGAGCGGCCATGCTGCTCGAACTGGCCCGCCTGGCCCAGGGCCCCTGGGATCTGGTGCTTTACGTCGCCGGCGCCCTCCTTGCCGCCCTCGTCGCCTGGCCGATCGCACGCCGGTCACCGGGCCAGCCCTGACTTCATAAGCAGTAAATGCCCGGCCTAGGAATATGGCTGGTGCAGATCCCGTCAACCGGCGGTCGCCGACCGCGTTTATCGGAGTGATTCAGGCCGTATGGAGCATGAGGATGCCAAGACCGACGAAGCGAAGGGCGCCGTGAACGGCTCGCTCGCGCTCGACAGTGCATCCCTGGACGATGTCCGCGAGGTGCCGGCGAACATGGACGCCTTCCTGGCGGCCATCGAGCGCAGGGCCTGGCGCATGGCCGAAATCCACCTGGGCAACCGTGAAGACGGCATGGATGCGGTGCAGGACGCGATGCTGCGCCTGGTCCGCCACTACGCCGACAAGCCGCCCGGGGAATGGACGCCGCTGTTCTGGGGCATCCTCCGTCGTCGCATCGTGGACCTCCAGCGCCGCCGCAAGGTGCGCTCGATCATCGTCGGCTGGATCGGCGGTGGCCGCGACGACGAAGGCGACGAGTTGCCCGCGTGGGAACCGGCCGACGACAGCCCGGATCCTTCGGCGCGGTTGCAGGATTCCCAGGCGTACGGCGACATCGTCGTCGCGGTTCGCAAGCTGCCGCAGCGCCAGCGTGAGGCATTTACCTTGCGCATCATGGAAGGGCTGGACGTAGCTGAAACGGCAGCGGTCATGGGCTGCTCCGACGGCAGTGTGAAGACTCACCTTTCGCGCGCGATGCATTCGCTGCGCGATCAATTGGAGGCATGGCGATGAGCCAGCACGATCGAGACCTCGAACGTCGCGCCCGGGAACTCTACCTGCGCGCCAGCCGCGACGTGGATCCGACCACGGCCGGGCGCCTGCGCGCGGCCCGGCGTACGGCGCTGGCCGCACCACAGGAATCCCCGGCGCGTCGCCTGATGCTCCCCGCCGGCGCGTTCGCCGTCGTGGCGCTGGCGTCGCTCATGCTCTGGCAGCCGGGCGCTGCGCCGCCCTCGGCCCCGCCGGCCGTCATGCAGTCCGCCGATACCGAGGCGACCGACCTCCCGCCAGACCCGGACAGCACTGATCCCGCCCTGTACCAGAACCTGCAGTTCTATAGCTGGCTGGCCTACAACGACACGCAGCCGTCCGCCGCCCACAAGTGATCGCCATGCGCCGCCTCCCTCTCGTCATCGCCGCCCTGCTTGCCCTGGCAGCTCCCCTTGCTGCCCCGGCGCAGGATCGTCCGCTGCCTCCCGGCGGGTCCGATTGGCCCAATAGCGAACATCCTGCCGTGCCGCCGCGTCCGTGGAGCCAGCTGACGCCCGACGAGAAAGACATCCTTTCCCCCGTGGCTCATGACTGGGACAGCTTCACGCCGAGGAAGCAGTCGCACATGCTCGAAATGGTGCAGCGCTGGAAAGGCCTGCCGCCGGAGCGGCGTGCCCAGATCCGCGATCGCATCGACCGCTGGCAGCACATGACGCCGGAAGAACGGGCGGAAGCTCGCAAGAACCAGCGGAAGTTCCAGGACCTGAGCCCGGAGCAGCGCGCCAAGCTGCACGATGCCTTCGAACGGTTCCGCAACCTGGCGCCCGCGCAGAAGCAGGCGCTGATGGAGAAGTGGCGCAACCAGACGCCCGAGCAGCGTCGCCAGGCCATCGACAACATGGGTCCGAACGACGCCCTGCCGCCCCCGCCGCCAGGCGAGCACGGGCCGCCGCCGGGCGGTTCCGCTAAACTGGGCGGATGACGCAGACCACGCTGGACCTCCTCGACCACCGTCGCTCCGTACCTTCGCGCCAGCTCGGCGAACCGGCTCCCGACGACACCGTTCTCAAACGCCTGCTCGAAGCGGCTATCCGCGTACCCGATCACGGCAAGCTCGAGCCGTTCCGCATCCGCGTGCTGCGCGGCGACGCCAAGCGTCAGTTCGGCGCGCAACTGGCCCGGCTTGCCGTTGAAGCGAATCCCGACCTGTCCGAAGCCAAGCACGAGAAAGAACGGCGGCGCTATGACTTCGCGCCGTTGGTGCTGGTCGTATCGGCGAAGATCGACGACGAAAGCAAGGTACCCGAGCTCGAACAGAACCTTGCCGCCGGCTGCGTGGCCTATAACGTGCTGCTCGGCGCCCAGGCGCTCGGCTACGGCGCGCAGTGGCTTACCGGCTGGGCCGCGTACGATCGCAACGTGGCAAAATTGCTCGGCATGAAGAAGAGCGAACACGTGATCGGCTTCATCCACGTCGGCACACCGTCGATGGACGCGCCGGAGCGCGAACGCCCGGTCTACGACGATATCGTGAGCGTGTGGACACCGTGAGCGGCGATTCCCTCGTTCACCTGGTCGACGGCAGCCTCTACGTGTTCCGCGCCTGGCATTCCATGCCGGACGAGTTCCACGACCAGGACGGCGAGTCGGTCAATGCCGTGCACGGCTTTACGCGGTTCCTCTGCGAGCTGCTCGAGCGCACCCGCGCGGAACATGTCGCCGTGGCCTTCGATGCCTCGCTCACCACCTCGTTCCGCAACGCGATCTATCCGGCCTACAAGGCCAACCGCGAGCTGCCTCCGCCGCAGCTCGTGCGCCAGTTTTCGCTTTGCCGCGAGATCTCCGCCGCGCTGGGCCTGAGCGTGCTCAACGACCACCAGTACGAAGCCGACGATCTCATCGGCAGCGCACTGTGGGGCCTGCGGTCGCACGGTTTCCGCGGTGTCATCGTCTCTGCCGACAAGGACTTCGGCCAGTTGCTGGGCGAACACGACGAACAGTGGGACTTCGCCAAGAACGTTCGCTGGGGCCCGGCCGGCGTATTCGACAAGCTCGGCGTGCATCCCCACCAGGTAGCCGACTACCTCGCGCTTTGCGGGGATGCCGTCGACAACATTCCCGGCGTACCCGGCATCGGCGCGAAGACCGCGGCGGCCCTGCTCGCCCATTTCGGCAATCTGGACGCCGTGCTGGACCGCATCGACGAGGTGCCGTACCTGCGTATCCGTGGTGCGGCGGCCTGCGCCGTTCGCTTGCGCGAGCACGCCGACCAGGCCTTGCTGTGCCGCCGCCTGACCCGCATCGCGCTGGATATCGCCGTGGCCGAGACTGCCGACGCGCTGCGCCGTCGCCGGGGCGAAGCCGACACCCTCGACGAACTCTGCGAGCGCCTGCGCTTCGGTCCGCTCACCCGATCCCGGCTGCGCGCGCTGATCTGAGGCGATTCCACCCAACGTCACACGACCGCGCTACCCTTGGCCGGATACTTCGTATCCATCGCCCAGGAGCCCGCCCATGCAGACCAGCCCGTTGCCCCACGCCTCGCCGATCCCCGACGACGCCAGCGCACCGGAAGAGGTGCTGCACAAGGCCAAGTGGCTGACCCTGAAGCGTCGCGGTCGCTGGGAGTACGCCGAGCGGAACAATCCCGGCGGTGCCGTGATCATTCTCGCGGTGACTGCCGACGACAAGGTGGTCTTCGTCGAGCAGTACCGCGTGTCGATCCTCGCCAACACCATCGAGATGCCTGCCGGACTGGTGGGCGACCTGGCCGATGCCGAAGACGAAGACGTGCTGATCGCCGCGCGTCGCGAGCTCGAGGAAGAAACCGGCTATGCCTGCGGCAAGATCGAGTTCATCCACGAGGGACCATCCTCCGCCGGCATGAGCACCGAGATGATCGCCTTCGCCCGCGCCTGGGACCTTGAAAAGGTTGGCAAGGGCGGCGGCGATGAAACCGAGAACATCATCGTCCACGAGGTGCCTCGTGCCGAAGCCGGCAAGTGGCTGTTCGACCGCGCCGCGGAAGGGTTTTCGATCGACGCCAAGCTGTTTGCTGGGCTGTGGTTCATCGAGCACCCCGAAGCTCATATCCAGGATAACCGCAGCCTTACCTGACGGAGATGGCTCGGTGGGAGCCGATTCATCGGCGAATGGTAAGTACATGTGGGAGCCGATTCATCGGCGAATGGTGAATAAACCCGCGGCACAGCCGCGCTCCTTGAGGTTGCTGGCCTCGGTTCCCACCGAACGCGAACGGAGAGCATCGCCGATGAATCGGCTCCTACAGGGGCGGGTATTGGTAATGTCAATTCTTGTCGCTGAGTCACTCCCCGGTTAGCCTTCCCACTGCTTCACCCGGCGCCGCCCATGTCTGTCCGCTTTGCCCATCTCCACCTGCACAGCGAATACTCGCTGGTCGACTCGACCATCCGCATCAAGCAGTTGGTCGCCGCGTGCGTGCGCACCGGCATGCCTGCCGTCGCACTGACGGATGAGAACAACCTCTTCGGCCTGGTCAAGTTCTACAAGCAGTGCACCGCGGCGGGCATCAAACCCATCGCTGGCTGCGACATCTGGGTATCCAGTCCGGACGATCCGCGCCCCTGGCGCCTGACCCTGATGTGCCAGGACCGCGACGGTTACCTCAACCTGTCGCGACTGGTCTCCCGCGCCTGGCGCGAAGGCCAGGGCACCGGTCGCGCGCTGGTCGACGCCACGTGGATGCATCCGGAGAGTGTGCGCGGCCTTATCGCCGTTGCCGGCCGGGAAAGCGAACTGGCCCGCGTGGCCCTTGGCGCCGGCCTTCCCGCGGCGGGCGCACGGCTGGAATCGCTGCGCCGCCTGTTTCCCGATCGCCTCTATCTCGAGCTGACCCGTACGGGTCGCCAGCACGAGGAAGACTGGGTACGTGCCGCCATGGCCCTGGCCGGCGACTACGAACTGCCGGTGATCGCCAGCAACGACGTCCGCTTCCTCGAACGCGAGGGCTTCGAATCGCACGAGGCACGTACCTGTATCAACCAGGGCCGTGTCCTCGCTGATCCCAAGCGCCCGCACGACTACAGCGAAGAGCAGTACTTCAAGAGCGCCGAGGAAATGGAGGTGTTGTTCGCCGACATTCCCGAAGCCCTCGAGAACACGGTGGAGCTGGCCAAGCGCTGCAACCTGGAACTGACTTTCGGCGAGTACTTCCTGCCGAACTTTCCGGTGCCCGAAGGCCACACGCTGGACACCTTCATTCGCGCCCAGGCCCAGGCCGGCCTGGAAGAACGTCTCGCCGTCCATCCGCTCGCCGCGGGCAAGACGCGCGAGGACTACCAGGCCCGACTCGACCGCGAAGTCGACGTCATCATCGGCATGGGCTTTCCCGGCTATTTCCTCATCGTGGCCGACTTCATCGGCTGGGGTAAGGACAATGGTATTCCGGTCGGACCGGGCCGCGGTTCCGGTGCGGGCTCGCTGGTGGCCTGGGTGCTCAAGATCACCGACCTGGATCCGCTCCAGTTCGAGCTGCTGTTCGAGCGATTCCTCAATCCCGAACGCGTGTCGATGCCCGACTTCGACATCGATTTCTGCATGGATCGCCGCGACGAGGTGATCGACTACGTCGCGCGCAAATACGGCCGCGACCACGTCAGTCAGATCATCACCTACGGCTCCATGGCGGCCAAAGCCGTGCTGCGCGATTCCGGCCGCGTGCTCGGCATGGGCTACGGCCAGGTGGATCGCCTGGCCAAGCTCATTCCCAACCGTCCGCTCGACCTCACGCTGGGCGACGCGCTCGGCCGCACCGAGAAGTCGAAGAAAGAACCGGACCGCATCGTCAAGGAATTCTGCGACGTCTACGAGCAGGAGGAAGAGCCGCGCCAGCTGATCGACCTCGCACTCAGCCTCGAAGGCCTCACCCGTAACGCCGGCAAGCACGCCGGCGGCGTCGTCATCGCGCCCACGCCGCTGACCGACTTCGCGCCGCTCTACTGCGAAGCCAGCGGCGACGGTGTCGTCACCCAGTACGACAAGGACGACGTCGAAGCGGTGGGCCTGGTGAAGTTCGACTTCCTCGGCCTGCGCACGCTCACGATCATCGACTGGGCGGTCAAGGCGATCAACAAGCGCCGTGCGAAGGAAGCCACCGAGCCGCTGGTGATCGAAGCATTGCCGCTGGACGATCCGAAGGTATACGAGCTGCTGAAGAAGGCGCAGACCGTCGCCGTCTTCCAGCTCGAGTCGCGCGGCATGCAGGGCATGCTGAAAGACGCCCAGGCCGACCGTTTCGAAGACATCATCGCGCTGGTGGCCTTGTATCGACCCGGCCCGATGGACCTGATTCCAAGCTTCTGCGCGCGTAAGCATGGTCGCGAAGCGGTGGAGTATCCGGATCCGCGTGTCGAGCCCATCCTGAAAGAGACCTACGGCATCATGGTCTATCAGGAGCAGGTGATGCAGATGGCGCAGATCGTCGGCGGTTACACGCTCGGCGGCGCCGACCTTCTTCGCCGTGCGATGGGTAAGAAAAAAGCCGAGGAGATGGTCAAGCATCGCGCCACCTTCCGGGAAGGTGCGGCGAAGGACGGCATCGATTCGATCAAGGCCGACGCGATCTTCGACCTGATGGAGAAGTTCGCCGGCTACGGCTTCAACAAGTCGCATGCCGCGGCTTATGCGCTGGTGTCGTACCAGACCGCATGGCTGAAGGCGCACTACCCTGCCGAGTTCATGGCCGCGACGATTTCGTCGGACATGGACAACACCGAGAAGGCCGTCACCTTCCTCGAAGAAACCCGCGCTATCGGCATCAAGGTGCTGCCGCCGGATGTCAATGCGTCGGACTGGATGTTCGAGGCGGTGGAGCCGAAGGTCGTGCGTTACGGCCTGGGCGCGATCAAGGGCGTCGGCCAGGGTATCTGCGAGGAAATCGTCGCCGAGCGCAAGGCAAAGGGCCCATACCGCGGACTCGTCGATTTCTGCCAGCGCGTCGGCTCGAACAAGCTCAACAAACGCACGATGGAAGCGCTGGTCCAGTCGGGCGCACTCGACGCGCTCGGCGAGAACCGCGCCACCCTCATCATGCACCTGCCTGAAGCCATGCGTGCGGCGGACCAGGAAGCGAAGAACCGCGCTTCCGGCCAGGTCGATATCTTCGGCAACGCCTTCGGCGCGGCGGAAACGCCGAGCATCATCGAACTTTCCGGCGCCGTGCCCGAGTGGCCGCTCGAGCAGCTGCTGCAGGGCGAGCACGACACGCTCGGCCATTACCTTTCCGGCCATCCCACGGATCCGTGGAAGGGCGAGCTCGCACAGCTGTCGAGCTGCCCTATCGGCGAGATCCCGCAGCGCTACCAACCGCCCAAGCCGCGTCGTAACGACGACGATGAAAACGCCAGCCGTTTCCGTCGTGGTCCGGAAACGCCATGGACAGTCGCAGGCATGGTGGTCGGCATGCGCAAGCGCGGCGACAGCGATGCATTCGTGCAGATCGAAGACGCCACCGGCCTGCTCGAAACCAGCTTCTTCCGTGAGGTATTCACGGAGGCCGCGCCGCTGCTCACGCGTGGCACTCTTATCGTGGTCGAAGGCGGCTTGCGCATCGACGATTTTGCCGGCGGATACCAGCTGCGCGCACGCAAGGCGTATGCGCTGTCGGAAGCGATGGAACATTTCGGCCGCCTGCTCACGTTGAAACTCAACGGCGTCGGCAGCGACTTCCCGCAACACCTGAAACAGGCGTTGATGAGTTACCGCGGCGGTCGTACGCCCTTATTGCTATCGGGCTATCGCAACGATACGGGCAGCGCCAGCCTCGAACTGGGCGAGCAGTGGCGTGTGCGCGCGCTGCCCGACCTGCTTCGCACATTGCGTGGCATCCCCGGCGTGCTCGCGACCGATCTTCGTATGGTTCGCCCCGCCGACTGAGCGGCAGCGGGACGAGGAGTCCATCAAAAGTCGATGGGGCCGTAAGGATCCGTCCTTTCAACGAGGGCCACTTCCTTGATGATCACGGGCGACGCGTCACCTTTCTTGCCAATGGCTACGCCCAACTGGGTGACCGGCGTGCCGGGAGGAAGGGTCACGGTCGTCTCAAAGGCGGCGGGGACGGAGAGTGACCCCGCCTTCGTATCGTCGAAAACCTCCGATAGCTTTTCCCCCTTGTCGTCGGCAACGATGACCTTCATGCCGATGCTGGCAGGGCCAGCCGACTTGTACGCCGCGTAGGTCACGCGCAGCGTGTAGAACGAAACGGAGCTCTGCGTGCCGTCATGGTTCGGCACGTCGATCCACTGGAAGATGGAATCGCCGGGCTTGTTCAGGACAACGCCCGGTGTCGCGTCGATGCCCGTCGCGTAGGACGGCGTCCCGTCGCCGTAGAAGCCCCACGGCTTCAGGTGATCGCCGATGCGATGGTCGCGTCGCGGTGTGATTTTCCACCAGCTGAACGACGACTCCCAGGGATGCTTGTAGTCTCCGTTTTCCGTGCCGAGCGTCGGCGGCGCGCCGGTAAAGTCACCATTCGGGACCGTGACGCGGCAGTAGGTATGACCGCCGTAGTGACTCTTCTCACGCCCGGCCTCGCAGGACACGGCATCAAAGTCTTCGGCGGCGGCGACCGGGGACAGTGCAGCCAGGCAGGCCACCATGAGTGCGCCTCGGGTAAACGTTCCATGTTTCATACATGTCCTTTCGTTACAGATCGGGCGGTGGTCTTGCCCGCCACGGACGGTGCAGTGGGCAAGACCGTCCGGCGTTTACTCGGCTGGCGGCGTGACTCCCAGGCGAGTACGCACGATGCGCACGTCGTCGACCTGGAGCATGGTGGGAGTGTTGTTGTCCCGACGCTTGATTCCCACCAGAAGGACGGCGGGCGCCGGACTGGAGATACCGTCGACCTTGAAGTCGATGTTTTCCCAATCCCAGCCGACCGTGCGCGAGACGCTGGCCAGTTCGCGCACGGACTCCGACGCTTCTGAGCCGACGAACAGGGCAACATCGACATCGGCCGGTAGCGGGCCGGACCCACGGGCGCGCAGCTTGACCGTGTATGTATTCTGCGGTGCGCTCGAAATGGTCGAACCGAGGGGAAGAAATGCGCCGGTCACAGCCTCGGCACCCTGTCCTTGCAATGCCAGCACACGCGACGTGGGTGTGCTGCCTAAGTAAGGCGCGGGCGAATACCTGCCTTCCTTGAGCGACCACCCGCTGAGCGTTTCCGGATCGTTCGGATCCTCGAAATCGCCGTTGCCCAGTCCCACACGACACAGATCCTGGCTCCAGCTGTCCGCGCAGACGACCATGCCGCGAGGCTTAGGTAGCGTCCAGTTACGCAGTGCCTGACTCAGTTCCAGCAGGGTCTGAAAACCAACGGCGAGACGCGAGGGCTCGTCGGCAGCACTTGCCAGCGGTGCCGGACCGGCCTGCACTGCCCCAGCCTGAAGCGCCAGCGCAAGCGCGCCGGAACAAAGCAATACATTCTTCTTGTTCATGGTTTCTCCTTGGTTGAAATAACGGACTTCCCTGGTCCTGCGTCTCAGCGGCGGAACACCTCCGTTCCGGCACTTTCGATCAGTACGACGTCGTCCACCTGCACGGTGGCGAGTGTGCCGCCTTCGTTGTCGATCGCCACGAGCACGTGCGCGGGAGCGGCATAGGGGCGGCCCTGCACGCTCAGCTCCACGGTGCTCCATTGATCGGTCAGGGCCATGCTGGTGACGTGCCCAAGAGGGATCAGGTCGGTCCGCTGGCCGGTGCTCATGGACAGGGTGGCGCGCACCTGGGCCGGGGCATGCTCGGCGCGGATCTGAAAGCGCAAGGTATAAACCGCTTCCGCGCTGCCCTGCGGGGTATGTGCGTAGACCGCTTGCTGGATGCTGCTGCCCAACGGCAGGGCGGCATAGGTATTACCCTCAGCGTCCGTGCCGTGGCCCGGCAGGCCAACGCGTTCCCAGGACGACAGCGCCCTGTCGTCGAAATGACCGTTCTTCAACGACAGAAGGCAGGCATCGCCCGTGGCGCTGCCGCCATGACAGCCTGGCAGCGATGGCGCGGCACCGGAATTTCCGGCGAACACCATGCCGGCACCGGCAAAGGTGAGAAGGGACACCAGCGCGAGGGCGGGGAGAGGTTTGAGCATCATCATTCCTTGATGTTTGTGGGTTCGGCGATTGGAGCATGGCCGGGTCAGGCACGAGCGAGCCCTTGGGCGCGCCGGGCTATTGCCCTACACGGATTTCGCCCAAATCTCACCCACAGGGCAATGCGCTCAACGACTTACGAGGCAGACCGGGCATCCGTACCCTTGCGCACACCGCGCCGCGCCCCACTAGGTATAATCAGCGGTCTTGCCCGGATGCACCCTATTCCATGAATCCCAACTTCCTCGATTTCGAACAACCCATTGCCGAGCTGGAAGCGAAGATCGAAGAGCTTCGCCATGCCAGCAGCGGGCAGGCATTCAACATCGACGAAGAAGTGGGCCGGCTGCGTGAAAAGCTGAAGATCAAGACCGCCGAGATCTTCCGCAACCTCACGCCCTGGCAGGTGAGTCAGGTTTCGCGCCACCCGGCGCGCCCGTACACGCTGGATTACATCCAGGCCATGTGCGAGGAATTCCACGAGCTCAAGGGCGATCGCATGTTCGCCGACGACCAGGCGATCGTCGGCGGTCTCGCCCGTATCAACGGTCGCTCGATCATGATCGTCGGCCACCAGAAGGGTCGCGACACCAAGACCAAGGTGAAGCGCAACTTCGGCATGCCGCGTCCCGAGGGCTATCGCAAGGCGCTTCGCCTGTTCAAGATGGCCGAGCGCTTCGGCATCCCGGTGTTTACCTTTATCGATACCGCCGGTGCGTGGCCCGGGATCAACGCCGAAGAGCGCGGCCAGTCCGAGGCCATCGCGCGGAACCTGCTGGAGATGGCCGAACTGCGCGTGCCGATCATCTGCACCGTCACCGGTGAAGGCGGTTCCGGCGGCGCGCTGGCCATCGGCGTGGGCGACCGTACGCTGATGCTTCAGTACTCCACCTACTCGGTCATTACCCCCGAAGGCTGCGCGTCCATTCTGTGGAAGAGCGCCGACAAGGCCAAGGATGCCGCCGAGGTCATGGGTCTCACCGCTCCGCGCCTGCTCGAAAACGGGCTGATCGACAAGATCGTGCGTGAGCCGCTGGGCGGCGCGCACCGCAATGCCCAGTCGATGGCGATTCGCCTCAAGGCCGTGCTGCTCAACGAGCTCGACGAGCTGGAAAAGCTCGGCGTCGACCAGCTGCTGGAAAAGCGCTACCAGCGCCTGCGTGGTTACGGCGCCTTTATCGAGGGCTGAGCCGCCGTCACACCGCGCGGGGTAACATCGGCCTTCCATGCCCCGCCCGCGGATTGAACCATGGCCAACGACGTCACCGATAAACTCGCCGTCCTCATCGACGCGGACAACGCCCGACCCGCGATCGTCGACGGCCTGCTCGCCGAAGTCGCCAAGTACGGCACCGCGCACGTGAAGCGCATCTACGGCGACTGGACCGGGCCCCACCTCAACGGGTGGAAGACGGCGTTGCTCGATCATTCCATCCAGCCGATCCAGCAGTTCGCCTATACCTCGGGCAAGAACGCTACCGACTCGGCGATGATCATCGACGCGATGGATCTGCTTTACTCCAACCGTTTCGACGGTTTCTGCATCGTCTCCAGCGACAGCGACTTCACGCGCCTGGCGTCGCGGATCCGCGAGGCCGGCCTCATGGTCTATGGGTTCGGCGAGCAGAAGACGCCCAAGCCGTTCGTCTCTGCCTGCGATAAATTCGTCTACACCGAAGTGCTCGTCGGCACGGTTGAGAGCGAGGCGTCCGAGCAACCCGTGCAGCGCTCGGCGCATGAACTGCGCGGCGACACCAAGCTGGTGAACCTGATCCGCAACGCCATCGACGCCGGCTCCGACGAGAACGGATGGGCCAGCCTCGGCGCCATCGGCAGCATCATCAACAAGCGCTCGCCCGAGTTCGATTCGCGCAATTACGGGTACTCGAAACTGAGCGGATTGATCAACGGCATCGGCCTGTTCGAGGTCGAGGAACGCCAGCTGGGCAATGCCCGTCACCTGTTCGTGCGCCTTCGCGCCAAAGGCAAATGAGCACCTCGCTGACCGATCACCTCGCCCGTGCACTCGACGACGTGCCGGGCGCGCCGCTGGTCGTCGCCTTCAGCGGCGGGCCCGATTCCACCGCGCTGCTGCACGCACTCGCCGGCCAGATGCCGAGGCCGCCGTTGCGCGCGCTCCACATCGATCACGGACTGCATGCCGACAGCGCCACGTGGGCCGTGCATTGCCGGCGCCTGTGCGATTCGCTCGGCGTGCCTATCGACGTCGTGCGTGTGACGGTGGACCTCACGCGCGGCGAAGGCATCGAAGCCGCGGCGAGGCGTGCTCGGCATGACGCATTCGCGTCCGCGCTCAAGCCCGGCGAATACGTCGTGCTTGCCCATCATCGCGACGACCAGATGGAAACCGTGCTGCTCAAGCTCATGCGGGGTGCCGGGCCGGAGGGCCTGGCAGGCATGAAGGCGATACGCCCGCTTGCCGCCGGCATGCTTTGGCGGCCGCTGCTCGATCTCCCGCGTGCCGCCCTGCTCGATCACATCGCTGCGAACGGCCTTTCCACCCTGCACGATCCCTCCAACGACGACCCCCGCATCGCGCGTGGGTACCTGCGCGCCACCGTCATTCCCGCGCTCATGGACCAATGGCCGCAGGCGGCTGTCAGCATCACGCATAGCGCCCGCCTGTGCCGTGAGGCGGCGGACGGTCTGCGCGAGGGCTGGATCGACGCACTCGACGACCTGCGCCGCGACGAAAACACCCTCGATGCCCGCGGATGGCTCGACCTGCGTCCGGCCTGGCGCGCGCCCCTGCTCGATCACTGGCTACATGCCATGGGACTGAGCGCACCCACCACGGCGCAGCGCGATGTACTGGAGCGACAGGTCCGCGAGGCCTCGGTGGAGCGCCTGCCGCTGGTCGGCTGGCAGGACACCGAGGTCCGCGTGTGGAAGGGACGGCTGTGGGCCATGTCCCGCTGCCAGCCATTCGATGAGACGTGGTCGGCGACCTGGCATGGCGAGCCACTGGCGCTGCCTGGCGGGGGCGTCCTCACCCTGGGCGACACCCGGCTGGCGGAACCGCTCACGGTGCGCTATCGCCGAGCCGGCGATCGCATACGCACCGCCGGCAACCACATCACCAAGGAACTGCGCGATCTCTTCCAGGAAGGGGCGGTACCGCCCTGGCGGCGCCCACGCATGCCCCTGCTATGCGAGAACGGCAGCCTGATCGCCGTGGCCGACCGCTGGCTGAGCGATCGCGGCAAGGCACTTTTCGACGGCGCAGGCACGCTTCCGGCATGGCGGCGCAGCGTTTCCGATTGATCAAAAAGGCCATGTGAGCTAATTTTGCGGGCATGCCGAAGTCTCCCGCCCCTGCTGCACCCGCGTCATCCATTGCCGAATTCGAGCACTCGCTCGACGAACTCGAGCAACTGGTCACGCGCATGGAAGGCGGTGAATTGAGTCTGGACGAATCGCTCAAGTCGTTCGAGCGCGGCATCGGCCTTTACCGGCACTGCCAGACGGCGCTGGAGCAAGCGGAACTGCGCGTGCGCCTGCTGCTCGATCCCGAAGCCCCCGAGACCGCCGAACCCTTTGATTCCCACATCGACTGACCTGCCGGCGCCGCTGAAGGCGCTGGTCGGCCGGGCGGACGAAGCGCTTGCGCGCGCGTTGCCCGGCGGCGACCTTCCTCCCGTGGAACTGCATGGTGCCATGCGCTACGCCGTGCTCGGCGGTGGCAAGCGCCTGCGCCCGCTGCTGGTCTATGGCGCGGGGCATGCCCTTGGACGCGATGACAGCATCCTCGATGCACCGGCCTGCGCGGTCGAGATCATCCACGCGTATTCGCTGGTGCACGACGACCTGCCGGCGATGGACGACGATGCGCTACGCCGAGGCCAGCCGACCTGTCATATCGTGTATGGCGAGGCCATGGCCATTCTTGCCGGCGACGCCCTGCAGGCGCTGGCCTTCGAGATCCTGTCCACGCCCCATGGCGATGACGACGATCCGAACGCACGCATTGCCATGCTGCGCGCCCTCGGCGCCGCGTGCGGGGCGGAAGGCATGGCCGGTGGCCAGGCCTTCGACCTCTCCGCCGTGGGCCAGAAGCTGTCGCTGGTCGAACTCGAGCGCATGCACGCCTACAAGACCGGCGCCCTGATTCGCGCCTCGGTACGCCTCGGCGCCCTGGCGGCGGGTTGCACCGATTCCGACCTGCTGGCCCGCCTGGACCGGTACGGCCACGCGGTAGGCCTGGCCTTCCAGGTACGCGACGACATCCTCGATGTGGAAGGCGAGTCCGCCGTGATCGGCAAGACCGCCGGCAAGGACGCCGCCGCGGACAAACCCACCTTCCCATCCATCATCGGCCTGCCCGCCTCGCGCGAACGCCTCGACACCCTGGTCAACGATGCCCTCGAGGCGATCGAACCGCTGGGCCCGCGTGGCGAGTACCTCGCCGACCTGGCGCGCTATTCGGCGCAACGCGCTCACTGAACGCAAGCTCCTCGCACCTCGCGCATGGCTCGCCTTCGGCTCCGCGGGCTCGGCTTCGCCGTCGCTCTCTACACTTGGGCGTCTCGCGAGGGAGACCTTGGTGCCCACCCTCGCTGCTCAGACAGTCCTCCGCGCTCGGTGCGGAAGGCCGCTTCGCGGCCCATGTGCCTATTTGGCCTACGGCCGCTCACTTGTGCGGAACTCGCCTCGAGGGTGGACACCAAGGTCTCTCACGACGATACGGTTGAGTGGGATGAGAGCCGTTGGCATGGCCGTCCCGGAACACCAGGGAGATGCGGAAGCGATTGCTGGCACCCGGTTGCCGATCACGTCCGTCGCTCCTGCGCCAGCGTGCCGGCCGACGATGCCGCCGCGCGCTTTGGCTCGACCCACGCGAACCTCAGGGCTCGGGAGAGCCTTCGGTGCCCACCCTCGAGGCGAGTTCCGCACAAGTGGAGCGGCCGCAGGCCAATAAGAACACGGGCCGCGCAGCGGCCTTTCCGGCACGAAACGCGGAGGACTGTCTGAGCAGCGAGGGTGGGCACCGAAGGCTCTGCGCTGCTACGTCACCGAGCGCGGAGGACTGTCTGAGCAGCGAGGGTGGGCACCGAAGGCTCTGCGCCGCCACGTCCGCCGCCTTCGGCGTCCCCGGAATTCCGCGATGAGCCATGAAAAAGCCCGCTTTCGCGGGCTTCTCGTATTCATGTCGCGATATCTCAGCTGATCAGCCGCAGCGCGAACGGATAGCGGTAGCTGCCTGTCTGACTGACCTTCACCGCGGCAATGATGCAGAAGGCGATGTTGAGGATCCACAGCAAAATATGCAGGAAGGCGCCGATCAGGATGATCGTGAGGATCCAGCAGATCACGTATCCGAGGAGGACAGTAATCTGAAAGTTCAGGGCTTCCTTGGACTCGGTGATCAGATAGGCCTTGTCAGCCTTGTCCTTGTTGATCAGCCATACGATCAACGGAACGATGATGCTGAAGAGGATTCCCGAAAGATGCGTGAGCATCGCGAGGTTCTTGTCGTCGTTCCCTTGGTAGACCGGCGGGACCGGCTCATACGGCGGCGGGGGCGGCGGGGGTGGTGACGGCGGAATCTGATCGGACGGCGTACTCATGGTGCGACTCCGGTGGCGATGTCGGGCCCACTGTCGGAGAGCGCAGGGGACGTGTCAAGCCGTCCTTCCGGCACATACCGCCCCGGGAGGGGCGGCGCGGCCCGATTATTCGCCCGCGATCGTCATCTTCTCGATCAGCCACGAGCCGGTGAGGATGTGCGAGCGACGGTCGATATCGTTACCCACGGCGACAAGGTTGGCGTACATGTCGCGCAGGTTGGCCGCGATCGTGATCTCTTCGACCGGGTAGGCAATCTCGCCGTTCTCTACCCAGAAGCCCGACGCACCACGCGAATAGTCACCCGTGATGATCGACACGCCCTGCCCCATCACCTCGGTGACCAGCAGGCCCGTACCGAGCTTGCGCAGCATGCCGGCGAAGTCGTCGTCGCCGGTCTTCACCAGCAGGTTGTGCACGCCACCCGCGTTGCCGGTGGAGGTCAGGCCGAGCTTGCGGGCCGAGTAACTGCCCAGGATGTAACGCGCAAGCACGCCATCGACGACGAGCGGCGCGTCGATCGTGGCTACGCCCTCGGCATCGAATACGGACGATCCCATGCCCCGCGGAATGAGCGGTTTCTCATCGATGCGGAACCACGATGGCAAGATCTGCTTGCCTACGTGATCGAGGAGGAAGCTGGAACGTCGATACAGCGATCCACCACTCACCGCGCCGAGCAGATGGCCGATCAGTGAGCGCGATATCTCGGGGGCGAAAAGCACCGGTGCCTGGCGCGTGCCGAGGCGACGCGCATTCAGGCGCGCCAGCGTGCGCTCGGCGGCTTTCCGGCCGATCGCGGCGGGATCCATGAAATCGGCCGCGCTGCGCTGGCTGTCGTACCAGTAGTCACGCTGCATGCCGTCATCGTCGTCGCCGGCGATCAGGGCGACCGACAACGAATGCCGCGTCCCGCGCTCCCGGCCGAGGAAGCCATGAGAATTAGCGTAGACGGACAGGCTCTGCCCCGCGCTCACGCTGGAACCGTCGGAATTGGTGATACCGCCGATGGCGCGACCGGCGTCCTCGATTTCCTGGCCGAGGGCGATCGCCCGGTCCACGTCGAGGTCCCACGGGTGCCAGAGGTCGAGGTCCGGGAAAGTCGTGGCCATGCGATCGGCGTCGGCCAGGCCGGACGCCGGGTCGTCCTCGGTGAACCGGGCGATGGCGCAGGCCTGGTCGATCGTGGCCTGGATCGAGTCCGGATTGAGGTCGGCGGTGCTCGCCGAGCCCTTGTGCTGGCCGAAATACACGGTGAGGGCAAAGCCGCGGTCACGTGTGTGCTCGACGGTTTCGACCTCACCCAGGCGGACATTCACGTTCAGGCCGACATCCACACTGGCGGAAACCTCCGCCTGGGTCGCGCCGGCGGCGCGGGCGCGGCGGATGGTGTCCTCCGCCAGGGTGGCGAGGCGATCGAGGTCCTGCTGGCTGTTGTCGACGGTGGAAACGAGGCTCACGTGGGCTTCCCGGGGGCTGGCGGTTAGAATGGAGGGCCGCACGCGGCCAGTCCCATCCAGATGGGGTCGCGTCACCCGATTAAAAAGCAACGCACCGCGCATGGTGCCATGGAACACATATGAGCATCCGTGTCGGTTTCTACCGCCACTTCAAGGGCATGGCCTATCGCGTGCTGGGCACCGCCCGGGACAGCGAAACCATGGAAGAACTCGTGGTTTACCAGGCCCTCTACGGCGACCACGGCGTGTGGGTCCGCTCCGCCGCCATGTTCGCCGAGACCGTCGAGCGCGACGGCCGCACGCAACCCCGCTTCACCTTCGAAGGTGAAGCCACCGACCTTTTCGCCATGCCGGAGAACCAGCCATGAAGCCCTACGACGATCGCCCGAATAAGGACGATGAAGAAGACTTCGGCCCCAGCCGCAGCGAACTGCGCCGCAATGCCCTGGACATGCTCAAGCTGGCCAAGCAACTGGTCGAACTGCCGCCCAGCCGCATTCCCAAGCTGAAGCTGCCCGAAGACATCGTGGACGAGATCGGCCGCACCCGTAAGGTCACCGCACACATCGCCCACAAGCGCCAGCTGGCCTTCCTCGCCAAGCAGATGCGTCGGCATGGCGACGAGGCCTTCACCGACGCCCGTGCGGCACTCGGCGAAGACCGCGACCGCCAGCGCCAGGAAGCCGCGCACATGCATCGCCTGGAAGCACGCCGCGAAAAGTTGATGGACGGCGGCGACGTCGCCCTGGGCGAACTGTTCGACGAATACCCGAACCTCGATCGCCAGCACCTGCGCTCGCTTGTTCGCCAGGCCAAGGCCGAACGCGAAGCGAGCAAGCCGCTGCATGCGTTCCGTGAGCTATACCGCATCATCAAGGAACTCGAAGCCGGCTCATCGGAAGACGTGTAGGAGCCGATTCATCGGCGATCCCGCGGCACCCGGCCAGTTTGCCGCAAGCACCATCCATCGCCGCTGAAGCGGCTCCCACATGTTTTAGCGAACGGCAACAACAAACGCGGCAGCGGAACTCACGTGAGTCGCGGGCGAAGCGACGAAGGCGCCCAGCATCAGCAGGCAGGTCAGCACACCGGCGGCGAAGAAGGTCTGCAGCATGGCGGTTTCGAATTTCATGGTCGTTGTCCTTTAGCGATGTTTGAAGTGGGGTCGTAGTTACGGTTGCATCGTGCGTGCCAACTGCGAAAATCGCCTGCAAGGCGCATTCCTGTGCGGTTTGCGTCACTCACCTTCCCAGTCCATGCCTGTCCGCGGACGGTGTTCGGTTACTTCCGGACATGAGGCAACCCGGCTATCGCCGATGAATCGGCTCCTACAACGGTCGTGCTGCCACGGCGGCTCCCCTTCCTCAGTGCCCCCGCGCAAGTGCGATGGCGAAGCGGAGCCTTCCCCCACATAAAGAAAAAGCCCGGCGTAAGCCGGGCTCTCCTTTTAAGAGGGGCGGAGGAAAACCTCCCCGCCCCTGTCGTACCTCAACCTCTTACCAACCGATCCCGAGTTCGAGATGTTCCGGCTGGGTCTCGATCAACGTCGAGCTCTGGTCGGATACATCGTCGTACGCGAAGCCGTAGGCCTTGCCGTTCACGCCGTGCAGGTGCCAGAAGCGCGAGTAGTAGTTCGCCGGCGACTGCAGGTAGAACGAGGAAGCATCCTTCCACTGCGTGGTGTCTTCCATCACGTGGCGGTTGAACGCTGCGCAGATCTGCGCCTCCAGCTGGCCTTCCACACCCCACGGGTCGCTGGAGCGAGCGAGGTTGCCCTTGCCTTCCAGCACGTCCTGCGTGGTCGGCTTCTGCACGTTGAAGAGCATGCCTTGCGGCTCGTCCGCCTCGTGCGTGTCGGCCCAGTTCGTGTGACGGAAGGTCAGTACACCGTTGACCACCGTACCCTCGAACTGCTTGTTGCCGATGGTCATCTCCAGCACGTGACCTTCGTAGTACGTCCACGACTGGTCGATGTAGCTGTCGAAGTAATGCTCCTGCGGCTTGCCGACATCGAACGCATCCTTGCCCGGTGCGAGGATCCGGACCGGATCGGTCTGGGTCAGCGCAAACTCGGCCGGAACCTCCTGGTTGTACTGCGCGAAGATCTGCGCGCGCGTCTGCGTGATGCCGGACGACACGTGACGGGTCTTGTTGCCGCCGAACACATCGAGCGCGAGCGGGATGGAGAACTGGTCCACCTGCGTCGTGTTGATGAAGATGGCGTTGTCGTTCCAGGTGAACTCGTACCAGTCGTAATAGACGCCGATGTTCGGATCGGTGCCGTTGAGCGGGTTGGGACCTGCGAAGCCGATCGAATCGTCGGCGGCCTTGAGCACCTTGATGTACATCGGTTCACCGACCGAGACGAAGATGCGACCCGAATCCAGCTTCGGCAGCAGGAGCAGCTTGGACTGCGCCAGCGTGAAGAAGTAGTTCGGATAGTTCTGGCCGTTCTTGGTCAGGTGACCGGTACCGTCATTGTCCTCGACCTTGAGCGGAGCGATCGTGCCATCGGGCTTGACCCACGAGAACACGTTCGTCTTCGGATCGCGACCGATCACCGCGACGTACACCTTGTCGTCGGTCCACTTGCCAGCGGTCGTATTGCGCAGCTGGGTGCCGATGAAGCCCGGATACACCGAGTAATCGAAGCCCTGCGACGGATCGTTCGAACCCGGGTTGGTCGGCTGGGTCGGCGGCGTCGTGCCACCGTCCGTACCGTAGACCTCGAGTTCCCACAGCGAGTAACCGTACTGCGTGCTGCGCTTGATGCCGTGCATGCGGACGTACTGTGCCGAGACCGGCGTGAACGTGCGCGTTTCCACGCCACCGGTGCTCGCCGGATTCGCATCCGCCGTCTGCCAGGTGGAGTGGTCGGTGGACACTTCGATCGCATACGCCGTGGCGTGCGCGTTCTCCCAGTTGAGCACGACCTTGTTCACCTGCTTGACCGAACCGAGATCCACTTCGATCCACTGGTCATCGGTGAAACCGGACGACCAACGCGTGCCTGCATCGCCGTCGTTGACGTTGCCCGGCTTGAACGCGACCGGATTCTCCGAATCCGAAGCGACCACCGGACGGTTCAGGGCGAGATTGCTCGTGCCCGACACCGGCTGTTGCGGAGCGGCCGGCTGCTGCACGGTGAGTGTCGCAGGCTGGCTCATGGCGGTGCGCCCCGCCGTGTCGGTGACGACCACGTCGTAGCTGCCTGCATCGGCGACAGCGGCCGTGAAGCCCAGGGCGGCCTGGGTGGCACCGGCGATCGACGCACTGTTGCGGCGCCACTGGTAACCGACCGTACCGTTGGCCTTGACGCCCACGGTGAAGTTCACCGCCTGTCCAGCTGTCACGCTCTGCGACTGCGGCTGGCCGACGATGGTCGGGGTCGGGGTCGGGGCCGTAGCGGCATACACCTCGAACTCGAACATCGAGACGCCGTAGTCGGTGTTGCGCTTCAGGCTGTTCATACGGACGAAGCGTGAAGTCTGCACCGGGAAGGTCTGCGTATCCACGCCGCCCTTGCCGACGAGCGGACCCACCACCGTATGCCATGCCTTGCCATCGTCGGAGATGTCGATGGTGTACTGGGCGGACGAAGCATTCTCCCAGCGCATGATTACGTGGTCGAAGCTCTTCGGCGTGCCGAAGTCCACGATCAGGTCGACAGGATCCTGCTTCTGGATGGAACCCCAACGGCTGTTGAAGTCGCCATCGATGGCAGCGGACGGGCTGAGGTCCGGACGCTCGGTGTCGTAGGACGACGACGCGGTCGCACCCTTGGCGATGTTCACGCCACCCTTGCCATCACCCGGCGTACCCGGGCTGGGCGGATTACCGCCACCGTTGTCGTTGCCACCGCCATTGTCCGGCTGCGTGACGGGACCTGCCCACGTCGGTGGATCGATACCGGCGCCGGAGTTGTCGACCGTCAACAACACGTTGTTGCTGGCGGTGGTGAGGCCTTGCGCACTGACGACATTGACGCGGTAGACGGTGCCGTTCTGGGCGGCCGTGAGGGCCCGCGTGGCGTACTTGCCGTCGGTCGTGCTCGACACGAACGTGAGCACGTCCTGGTCGTTCGCGTCCTTGGTCACGGTGTACCAGTCGTAGCTGAGCGGACCGACACCCGTCGCCGTGACGGCGAACGGTGCCGAGCGACCCACGCCGGCGGTCTGGTTGGCGGGCTGTGCGGTAATCGTCGGAGCGACCACCTTCGTGCCCTTCACGCAGAGCACGTGACCCGGGTTGTTCTCCGCCACTTCGCGACGGATATCACCCAGCGAGCTCACCTGGAAGGCAAAGGTCGAATCGGTCGGATCCTGTCCCTCCGTCCACGTATTCCATGCACCCGGGAACGCTTCGCTCGAGTAGCTCTGGCCGCTGATGGCCAGCGCTTCGTCGACCGTCGGAAGGCGCATGCCGTCCTTCGCGCATTCCTGGATGGCAACCGACTGCGTGAACTGCGCGCCCTGGTCGGTGAAGCCGCGCTGCACGCGGTCCCACTGCAGGCCACTGAGGTTATCCGTCACCAGGTTCGAACCGGTCGCGGACGTGTAGCGGTCCGTGACGGCGCAGCAACCCGCCGAGTTGTACACCTCGAACTCATACAGCGAGTAGCCGTAGTCCGTGGCGCGGTGGATGCCCTGCATGCGCACGTAGCGACCCTTCACCGGGTGGTCGAAGGTGAAATCCTCCGTGCCGCCGAGGCTGGTGTCGGTGTGGTATGCGTCCTGGAAGCCCGTGTTCGGATCGTCCGAGTACTGGATCTTGTACTCGCTGGCGTGGGCGTTCTCCCACTTCAGCACGACACGATTGAACGTGCGCGACGAGCCGAGATCGACCGTGATGTACCCGTTGTCGTCACCGACCTTCGAGCCCCAGCGGGTGGTCTCGTCGCCGTCCACGGCCTGCCATGCGGCGGTGCCCTGCACGTTTTCCACCAACGACGAAAGCGTCGTCTTCTCGCGGGCGAGGTTCGCTCCCGGCGGAGCCAGGGTGAGCTTCGCGGTCGTGGTCGCTACGACGCCAGTGATATTCGTCACCGTGACCGTATACGTACCGATATCGCCCTGCTGCACGGACGGGATGGTAAGCGTCGGCTGGTCGTCACCGACCGCCACGCCGCCGATCGACCACTTGTAATGGAACGGCGAGGTGCCGGCCACCAGGGTGGTCACATCGAACGTCGCCGGCTGACCCGGGTTCGCACGAATGTCGGCCAGCGTGCCCGTGAAGACCGGCGGACGCGGCTGGTTCACGGTCAGGTGTGCCGCCGACTTCGCGGAGCTGCCGAAGTTGCTGACAACAACCGTGTAGTCGACGTTGCTGTCGGCCGTCGTCAGCGTCGGCGTGTCGTAGGTGGGGTCGTTCGCACCCGGAATGGCCGAGTCGCCCTTCATCCACTGGTAGGTGAGCGTCGGCGAACCCGAGGCAATGACCTTGAAGTGCGCCTGCTGACCCGCGTCGACGTTCTGCGCCGTAGCAGGGGTGGAAATGGCCACCGCGCTGAAGGCGAACACCTTGAGGAGTGCCGGAGGGTTGGACTCCTGGTCAGCGCCTTGGCCATGCACGACCACGGTATACGACGCACCGTCATCGGCGCGCGTCGCGACGGGCGTGACGTAGCTCGGGCCTGTCGCACCCGGGATTTCCACGCCGTTCTTCTTCCAGATGAAGCTCAGCGGCGGCGCGCCGGAAGCGGTCACGGAGAAGTGCCCGACGTCGCCTTCGGTGATGTCCTGCTCGGTCGGCGGGGCAATGATCGACGCGTCCCCCGACGGACTCGGCGGAGCCGGCACGTTGACGATGGCGAACGTGGCGGAACCCGCGATCAGGCCAGCGGCCGAAGCGGTCACGGTGACCTGGCCCGGCGTGAACTTCGAGCGAAGCGCGATCTTCTGCAGGCCACCCTCGAACTGCAGTTCCGACGAACCCGGCGAGTGGTAGCTGTGGATCGGCTCGGCAATGCCGCCATTGTTGTCTGGCACTTCGCCGGCACTGTAATCGACATACTGCTGCGTACCACCCTGGTACGTCACGATCGACGCGCCGCTGGTCACCTCGAAGGTGACCTTCTGCGCGGCGTCCGGCACGACGATGTTATTCGCGTCGACCACCTTGGCCACGATGAAGGCGGCGTCCGAACCGTTGGCCGTGACCTGGAAGCTGGTGCCGTCCGGCCTGACCACGTTCGGCACGACATCTAGCTCGATGTGATCGGCCTTGCCTGCGGTGGTGAGCGTATCCGCCACCGGCTGCCCATCGGCGCCATTACGCACGCTGCCCAGCGCGTCGATGCACTGTGCCGTCGCCGTGCCTTTCACGAACGGGAGGTTCCAGTGCACCTGGCCCGGCAACTTCGTGGTGGCCTGCGCCTTGTCGGAACCGACGATCTTGCCGGTGATTTCGTCAGTGGGGCCGTTTTCGGCGGCGTAAGACGCGTCGTCGATCGTCTCCCACGGATTCGGCACCTGGTCACTACCCTGCGGGATGCCGTTCACCAGCAGGCGAACCTTCGGGCAGTTGCTGAAGGCGTTGACCTGGATGTCGGCACCGTCGGTGTGATTCCAGGTGTTGGCCAGCTTGACCACGGGGCGCAGTTCGTACGGCACCCACACGGACTCATAGATGTAATACAGCATGCGCGGGAAGCGGTTCGCGTCGGTCATCGACGCGTTGTTGCCGCGCACGTTGTGGCGGAAGCCCTTGATCGGCTTGCCGTCCGCATGCGTGGCGATGCTGCCGTCCGGGTTCTTCTGGTAGGACCAGTGCGTGGCGTCTTCGAGTCCTTCGACCATCTCGATGACTTCGCCCGGCGTATCGGACATGTACCACTGGGCCATGCCGAACGTGCCGACCTTGCGGGCCTGCGAGTAAGGCACGAGGTAGTTCAGTGCGAAGGCCAGTTCGTAGTCGTACGAATGGCGCAACGTACCCGGACCCCAGTATTCCGCGCCCCAGGCGGGCTTGTTCGGAAACTCGTTCGAGTGCAGGTAGGTTTCGCAACCGGCCTTCGAGCAGCTGAGGATGTCACCGTTAGCGGCATCCGGAGTGCGGTCGGCGGCGGCACGCGGGTTGATGCTGTCCCAGGTACGGGCCAGCGCGCGCAGCTCGACGGCAAACGGCGTCGACATGGCGCCGTTGTCGTGCTCCCACGCCAGGATCGACGGGTGGCTACGATCGCGGATCACGATGTCGCGATGGACCTCGCGCTTGATCGTCCACATGTCGTTGCACTGCTGGTCACCCGCCTTGCAGGGAGTGGCGAAGCCGTTCTCGCCGTCGCCGCTGGGCTGCACGATGAAGACGCCCAGCGCATCCGCGGCCTCGACGAACTCGGGGCTCGACGGTGAATGGCCCGGACGCCAGAGGTTGCCGCCGCCGGCGGCAAGCTGCTGAAGATCGCGCCACTGCTGTTCCTCGGGCACCGACGAGCCGAGCGCGGGATAGTCATAGCGACCCGAACCGCCCCACATGTACTGCTTGGAGCCGTTGACGTACGGGAAGTCCTTGTCCCAGGTGATGACGCGGATGCCGAGCGTGCTCTGCTTCGCATCCACCACCACGCCATCGACACTCACCGTGTGGAACACCTTGTAGAGGTACGGCTTGCCGTTGAGGCTGTTGTTCGGATACCACAGGTGCGGGTTGCTCACCTGGATGGAGGCGTCGAACATCGGCGCTTCGTTGTTCGGCACGGAGTTCGGCTGCAACGTCTTGATCTGATGGTCGGATGCGACCGTCGTGCCATTGGCGTCGACGATCTCCGTGGTCAGCTCGACCGTCTTGGGAGCGTTGGTCTCGTTGGCAATGTTGGTCTGAACTTCGACCGTCGCCGTGGAGTGATCGGCACTGAGGGACTTGGTACCGACGTACGTGCCCCAGGTTCTCTGGCCCGCGTAGACGTTCTCCGGAATGTGCACGAAGTTGGTCACGTGCAGCTTTACCGGACGGAACAGGCCTGCCTCGGCCTGGCCGAAACGGAACGAACCGGAGAAGCCGGGATCCTCGAAGAAGCCACCACCGCCGCGGCTGACCTTCACGGCCAGTACGTCGGTGCCATCGAAATGGAGGAAGGGCGTCAGGTCCACGATATGCGGCAGGAAGCCGATCACGTGGGTGGCGTTCGCATCCGGCTGGCCCGGCTGATTGAGCACGCCGGTACCGGGGACGAATTGACCGTTGATGTAAACACGGTCACCCGTATGGGCGCCTTCGAACTCGACCATGACTTTCTTGCCAGCAAACTTCGCCGAGTCATCGAGCTTGACGCGATACCAACTGGTCTCGCCGTCCAGGCTGCCCTGGCCACCGCCGGACTCCTGATTGATGAAAGTGGTGAAATCGTTGGCGGCGTGGGGAATACCGACCGTCAGCCATGCGCTGTCGTTGAAGGTCGGGCTCGCACCGTCGTCGCCGTTGGGTAGTGGTGCGTACACCACCGGGTCGTTCGGGTTCTGCACGGCCTGCTTGGTGTACTTCCAGGGTCGTGCGCCGAGGTTAATGTCCTGGCGATCCGATGACGCCAGGCTGGTGACCGCTTGTGCGGTCATCGTGGCGCCAAGGAGTACGGCAGCGAGCAGGCTTGACAGCCGCCCTCGTCCGTTCGCCCTGCGTTGCAGTATCGAGTGTGTCGTCATTGGGTGTGGGTCCCCTGTGAGAGCCGCTGAGGGACAGCGCGTTCGCAACACGCACGACGGCACGAGCCGGCGGTCGGAGCTGCCGGCTTTACTGCTGTCGATACATGGTGAGTGGGACGAAATAGCCGTCCATACGCTGTCTGCCGGCGGATCATCCGCTTGCCAGATGACACTCACAATACCTTGCGATCAACTATCAGGGACTTTCGCCACCATACGCTCGCGTTTCGTGACGCACGTCCTGTTTGTTCTCGCCAGGATAGAAACGGCCAAGCCGTTTCTCCCTCGTCGTGCGTATTACCGCGGCATACCTCTTTCGAGGTACGTCGCAACGATCAGCCCTTGTTCGATGACAGCGCGTCGAACTGCTGCTGAAGGTAGCTGCTGGTGCTGCTCAGTTTCGTCATCATCGTGTCCAGCGCCGTGTACTGCTTCGTAATGCGGTCGACGAATGCCTGCATCGTCACTTCGAAGTCCGCCGTTTTTTTGACGATGTCTTTTGCGCGCGAATTTAAATTGGCGGTGCGTTGGCTCAGGATGCCTTTGGACGATGTCCAGTCGGCGATCATCTTGTCGAGTTTTACCGTGACGCCTTGCGAGCCGCTGAGTAATGCCTGGGTCTCGCCCGGAGAGGTAGCGAGGGCCTTGGTCAGCTTGGTTGCGTCGAACTTCAGCGTTCCACCCAACTGGAATGCCACGCCGAGGTCGCTGAGCGAACGCGGCCCGGTCGTGTTGCCCGACGATTGCGAGCCGAGCAGCGTCGACATCTGACTCTTGATCGACGTCACGGTGGCGTCGCCAATCAACGCGCCCACCTGCTGGCTTGTCGGGTCGTACTTGGTCAGCGTCTGGTACTGCGTGATGAACTGGTTGTAGGCAGTCACCAGTGAGGTCAGGCCCGTAGCGACGGCGCTCGTGTCGGTCTGGACGGCGACGGTGGTGGTGCCGGCTTTGCTCAGCGTGAGCGTCACACCGTCGATCGCCGATGCCACGGTATTGGTGGGACTCGTCGCCTTCGTGTTGCCGTCGATGGTGAACTCCGCATCCTGCGCCACGACGGTCGCGCCGTCCGTCGCCGGGTCGAAGGCGAGTTGCGCCAGCGCGGCGTCGCCGCTGGCGGAAACCTTGAATGCGTTCTGCTTGCCGGTCGAACTCGATGTGAGCGTCAGGTGCGCACCGTCCGTGCCGGTGACGATGCTGGCCGTGACGCCTGGGTTACCGGAAGCCTTATTGATCGCGTCGCGGATGTTCTCCAGCGTGTTCGCGGGTGGCTTGACGTCTAGGGTCATCGACTTCGCGCCAATGGCGATCGTCAGCGACCCCACGCCTACCGACGTCTTGCCGCCGCCGGCGAAAGCCACCGAGGTGGTCTTCTGTGCGGTGGCGAGCTTAGTCACTTCGATGGTGTACGTATTGGACTGTGCATCGGCATCGGTGACGGCAGAAAGCACGGTGGGTTCGCTTATCGTCGTCTTGTGCGTCTTGAAGGCCGAGCCGTCCGAGAGGGCCTTGATCGCATTCTGCAGGCTGGTCAGCGAAGCGGTGAAGTTGCCGAGTGCCGAGATCTGCGTCTTGTTCGACGTGGTCTGCGCCGTCAGCGCCTTGTCCGTAGCCTTGCGCTTGTTGTTCGTCAGATTCGTGACGATGCTGGAGACATCGATCGAGCTCGAGCCAAGGTTGATGGTATTGGTTGCCACGAGGTTCTCTCCTTGAGAACGCCTGCCCAGGGCGTCGGGATGTTGACGGCACAGACGCCGTCACGCTGATATCCCTACTCGCAAGCAATTACGATGCCATCGCAATTTCATGTGGGAGCCGGCTGTGCCGGCGATGGCCGCACCGGCTAAACCGCTCCGTTGGCTTTTCGCCGCTGAAGCGGCTCCCACATGTCAGGCGGCCGTGCCGCCTACGGTCATGGCGTCCACGCGCAGCGTCGGCTGGCCGACACCGACCGGGACGCTCTGCCCATCCTTGCCGCACACGCCGACGCCTTCGTCGAGCTTGAGATCGTTGCCGATCATCGAGACGCGCGTGAGCACTTCCGGGCCGGAGCCGACCAGGGTCGCGCCCTTCACCGGACGCGTCACCTTGCCGTCCTCGATGAGGTAAGCCTCGCTTGCCGAGAAGACGAACTTGCCGTTGGTGATGTCGACCTGACCACCGCCGAAGTTGACGGCGTAGATGCCGCGCTTCACCGAGCGGATGATTTCTTCCGGCTCGCGGTTGCCGGCGAGCATGTAGGTGTTGGTCATGCGCGGCATGGGCAACTGCGCGAACGACTCGCGGCGACCGTTACCGGTGGATTTCACGCCCATCAGGCGCGCGTTGAGCTTGTCCTGCATGTAGCCCTTGAGGATGCCGTTCTCGATCAGCGTGGTGCACTCGGTCGGCGTGCCCTCGTCGTCGATGCTGAGCGAACCGCGGCGACCCGACAGCGTACCGTCGTCGACGACGGTAACGCCCTCGGCCGCGACTCGCTGTCCGATCCGGCCAGCGAATGCCGAACTCCCCTTGCGGTTGAAGTCACCTTCCAGACCGTGGCCAATCGCTTCATGCAACAGCACGCCGGGCCAGCCGGGACCGAGCACGACGGTCATCGTGCCTGCCGGGGCATCCACGGCTTCGAGGTTGACCAGCGCCTGGCGCACCGCTTCGTCAGCGAAGGCGTGCGCACGACCGTTGGCGATCAGCTCGCCATAACCGTAACGACCGCCGCCACCGGAATGACCCTGCTCGCGCCGGCCATTCTGCTCGACGATCACCTGGATGTTGAGGCGAACCAACGGACGCACGTCGGCCGCCAACGTACCGTCGGACGCGGCCACGAGAATGGTATCCAGCGTGGCCGCCAGGCTGACCACGACCTGCTTGACGCGCGGATCGCGCGAGCGCGCGTAGGCATCCACCTCGCGCAGCAACGCGATCTTGTCCTCGTTGGGCAGACTCTCCACGGGGTCGATGGCCGGGTAGAGACCGCGACCGGTGGCGATGGCCAGCGGCTTGCCCGCGCCGGCACCGCCCTGGGCGATGGCCCGCGCCGCGCGCGACGCCTCGAGCAGCTGCGGCAAGACGATTTCATCGGAATAGGAGAAGCCGGTCTTTTCGCCTGAAATGGCGCGAACACCGACGCCCTGCTCGATGGAATGGCTGCCGTCCTTCACGATGCCCTCCTCCAGCACCCAGGATTCGCTGCGCGAATGCTGGAAGTAGAGATCGGCCGCGTCGATCGACGGCCCCATGAGCTGGGAGAACACGCGATCCAGGTCAGTGGAAGCGAGGCCGCCGGGGGTGAGCAGGCGACGTTCGGCGAGGGAAATCAGGGAGTCCATCAGGTCTGCCGGTAGGGAATCGGGATATCCCCGGAAATGGGGTCGGATGGAGGCAGCTTAAACCCTGGGACCCCCGCAAATTGCTACGATGGCGGCGAATCCAGGGGAACGGACCACGATGAGCAAGGGAATCAAGAGGGACTTCGCCCGCCGCGCCGCGGCAGCGCCTGTCCGGCGCGCCGAGGCCGTGGTCGACGAGGCCCGTGAGTTGCTGCACAAGAGTGGCGAACTGTCGCCCGGCAAGGCGATGGTAAGCACGGCGATCACGCTGTCGCTCGGCTTCCTCTGCCTGCTGGCGGTGGTCGCCTTCCACTACCCGCAATACCTGACCACGCCCGACCTGCGCCACAAGTACTCGGTCGACGTGCTTCGCCAGGCCTTGCTCGGCGGCCTGCTTGTCGCGGGCGGTCTGTCGCTGGCGAACGTTATCCTCGGCCGTAAGCGCAATCTCAACATCGCCGCGTTCGTCATGGTGATCGCCGCCGTCGCGCTGGGCGGCTCGCGCGTGCCGGTGGGGGCTTTCCCCGATCACACACCGTATATCGGCCTGGACTGGTTCATCCTCGACCTGCTCGGCTCGACCGTATTGTTCGTGGTGATCGAAAAGCTCTTTCCGCTCTACCGTGGACAGAGCGTCTTCCGCTTCGAGTGGCAGACCGACATGAAGCATTTCGCCGTGAACCACTTTATCGTGGGTCTGGCACTGCTGATCGTGAACTTCCTCATCCACCACGCATTCGGCTGGCTGGTGAGCAGCAAGTTCCAACAGATGATTGCCGGCATCCAGTTCGTGCCGCAGCTACTGCTGTGCGTCCTCGTCGCCGACATGGCGCAATACTGGACGCACCGCGCATACCACGAAGTCCCTTTCCTGTGGCGCTTCCACGCCGTGCACCACAGCGTGAAGACGATGGACTGGCTGGCCGGCTCGCGCCAGCACATGCTCGAACTGATCTTCACCCGCGTCTGTGTGCTCGCACCGCTTTACGTGCTCGGCTTCAGCGAGGCGGTGATGAATGCATACATCATCGTCGTGGGCTTCCAGGCCGTGTTCAATCACGCCAACGTGCACCTGCCGTGGGGTCCGCTGAAGTACGTCGTCGTGACGCCGGACTTCCACCACTGGCACCACGCCTCGGACGACGAAGCGATCGACAAGAACTACGCGGCGCACTGGGCGTTTCTGGATTACCTCTTCGGTACGGCCGTGAAGACCACGAAGACGAAGTTTCCCGCGAAATACGGCGTGGTCGGGGATTACATGCCGGAGGGATTCGTCCGGCAGCAGCTGTTTCCGTTTCGTCGACAGAAGCCGTGATCACGCGCGCGGGCCGCGCTTGGCAGGAGATGCCGGGCGCGGCGCCGCACGCTTTCTTGGCGGAAGGGTCTTGGACAGTTCCGGCCAGGGGACAATGGCGAGCAGGATTTCGCCCGGATGGGGATAGGCGTTAGAGCAGGGGGGCGGTGGAGGGGGTGCCTTTTTCGATCGGTGTGAAGACGGGTTTTTCCCAGGTGCCGGTGACGTGATAGCGCTTGCGGGCGGCCTGGTTGAGGCCGTGACCGAGGATGCCCTGGACCGCGAGTCCGGCGGCGGCGCCGACGGGCCCACCGGCGATGGCGCCGACGATCGGCAGGCTGCTGCCAAGGTGAGGTACCACCAACACTTCCTGGTCGTAGTCGTGTGTCTTGAGCCCGGTACGCCCGGTAATGGTGATCTCGGCGGCAGGGCCGCGGATCTTGAGGTTCTGTGTGCTCGCATCGCCATTGGCGAACCGGAAGTCGCCGGTGATGGAGTCGAACCCGAAGCCCTTGCCCACGACGTCACCGAAGTCGAGCGAGAGGCGACGCGGCAGTTCGGTGACGGAGACGAGGCTGAAGAGTCGACCGACGCCGGGCTGCACTTCGAGAATGCGACCCTTCGCGATGTCCACCTTCAGCGTGCCGTCCATGTTCGCCAACGCCAGCGCTGACGGACCGCCCGGCCACACCGCGTCGAGTTTCGCCGACGTGCGTCCGCCCTGGAAAATACCGACGAAGCCGAGCGCATCGAGCATGCGGGCGACGTCTTCGGAGGCGAAGTCCATGGCCAGGTGCGTGCGGCTGCGCTTCTCGTCGCCGATCCAGTCACCGGCAGCGGTGATCTGCACATTCTTCGACTGGGCTCGCAGCTGATCGATGTGCATGCCCTCGTCGGTCGGCCATGTCTCCAGCCGCGCTTCGCCGAGCTTCGCCTTGCCCAGGCGCATGTCGGTGACCTGCAGGTGCAGGGGCGGCAGGCTGGCGGGAGCTACGCCGGTCTCATTCGCGTCCGCAGCCTTTTTGACTGTGGCGGCAGCTGCCGTGGCGCTCGCACCGGCCGCAGTGGCACTTTCCGAGGCTGGCGTCGTCGTGACGGTGGCCGTTGCATTGGCCTTGTCTTCCGCCTTCAACGTCGTCGACGCCACGGTCGCCGCAGCGCCCGCGGCAGCCTTGCCCTTCCTGGTGGCGTCCGCCGTGTCGTCCGCCGCGGGCCACCACAGTCGGTCCATGCGCGCCGTGATGCCGCGACGACGCAGTTCGTCGTTGGGTACGGTGAGCTGCCCGGCCATGGCATCGCTGTCGACGCGTAGCGACAGATCCTGCGGACCCGGCCGGGCGACGATGTGCATGTTGGAGAAGTGTTGGCCGAACACTTCGCCGTCGTCAGTGACGATATCCAGCCCGCTGAGGCCGGGTCCGCCACTGCCGCTCGCCGACATGCCAACGACGTATTGCACCCAGCCGGACACGTCGAGTTTCGCTGCGTGGCCGCCGATGAGGTAACCCTGCGCAGGCATGGCACTGGGTACGCTTGCGCCGAGATTGAACGCCGCGGCGATCGGTACTTTGTCGGTTGGCAGACGCAAGCGACCGCGCACGATGTCACCCAGGGCGAGGTCAAGGCGCGCGCCGTCCACCGGCAGGCCGACGCGCACCGACAGTGGCTCGGCGACGGGCGCAGGCTTTTTCACGGGCGTCGGCAGGAGAAGCTCCACGCCGCGGAGGTCCGAGTCGACGGTCAACGCCTGCGCCGTCGCGTCGCCCTGCCCTGTTTTCGACAACACGTAGCCAATACGGAAATTGCCGCGACCCCTGGCGGTATCGCCAAGCCACTTCAGGTTTTCGTAATCGGCGACCATCTCGTTCACGGCGAAGGCGCCGGTGATCGAGGCATCGATGACCTTCGCCGGATCGCCTGTCGCCGCCGCGATGGCGAGATCGAGATCGGCCGGCTGGCCGTGGAACGAGGTCTTCAACCCCGTGGCCGTGAAGCCCTTCGCATCGAAGCTCATCGGCCCGGTGATCTTGTCCAGGCGCAGCTTCCATTCGTTGGCGACGAGGTCCGCGTCTTTCAGCGTGGCCTTGCCGTCCAGGGTCACGTCGCGCGCATTGGCCAGCGGCAGCAACATATTGAAGCCGAACTCGCCGGTGCCACCCAGCTTCAGCTTGTCGAGCGACTCGCGACTGCTGCTGGCGATGGGGCTGTTCTTGACGAAATCGAGGAAGCTGGTTCCGGTGCCGGCTCCACTCACTTTCAGGTCGAGGATGCCGTCGGCAAAATCGGGAATGGCGGCGGTCGCGGAACTGACGGCATTGCCGAGCGAGTGGCCCTCGGTCGCCTCGACGAACATGCCGTTGTCGACGAAGGTGGCTACCGCCGAAAGACCTTCCGCGCGCGGCCAGCCCGTGCCGTAGTCGAGCACGGTATCGTCGATGACCGCACGACCCTCGAAACGACCTTCCTGGTTACGGAAGGGCCAGTCGCGCAGGTTGCCGCGCACCACGGCGGCGCCACTTTCGATGCGCCCCGACACCAGGCCACGGTTGAGCCAGTTCTGTGATCCTTCGGACATGGAATGCGGCCAAAACAATTTGGCCGCCGGCACATCGCCAGGTCCGAGGGCGACGTACATGTCCATGAAGGGTCCGGTATCCGCACCGGGAAGGACGAATTCGCCGCGCGCCTGCCCACCGAAACCTTCGCCCTGGAAATCCAGCGGATCGGCGCCGATATGCCAGTCGTCGCCATCCTTGTAGACGGCAATGTCGCCACCTAGCGAGGCCATGACGAAGGGTTTGCGAAACACGCCACTGAAATCGAGCGTGGTCGCCTGCTTCGGCAGGCTGAGCGCCAGCGCCTGGTCGTCACCGAACACTTCACCATCGAGCTTCGACACACCAGGCAATTTGCCGATCGCCTCGATGCCGAGACCGGCGAAGGTGGCATGGATGAAGCGCAGACCATCGACGGAATTCCAGTCGGCGCGCACCTCGTTGAAGTGTCCGCGAGGCCGGCCATCGATCAGCCAGTGCGCCAGGGCGGGAGAAACCTGCGGCGCGAGGCCCATCCACGGCAGCAGGGGCCCGAGCTCGACCTTGCGTGCGACGAGCGTGTCGTTGCTGCGATCACCCTGCACGTGTGTCACGAAAGCAATATCGCTACCGTCGGCACCCGCCCAGTCGACGCGCTGGCCGTCGGCGGTGCGATTCATGTCGACCAGACCATGCACGCCCGGCGTACTCACCGTGCGCGCGGGACCACGCAGGGCGAGCTGATCGAAATCGACCCGCGACGTCGTGCGCACGACCTGTCCGTCGCGCCAGTCCAGCCAGGATTCGAAACCGCCTTTGCCGCCGGCGAGCGTATAGCCGCCCGCATTGAAATCCGCGGTAAGTGCGGCGAGGTCGAGGTCGGCGCCTTTGACGTACACGCGACCACTGGAGCCGTCGGCGGCAAAGCGCCCCGCCGCGGTCAGGAGGCCGCTGACGTTCTCGCGGCGCAGCGTGCCGCCGACGCGAACCGCCTGTCCCTGCAGGCTGATGCGCAACTGGTCCGCGATGAGACCGTAGCTGCGGTGCGTGGTGTCGTCGGCGATGTCCAGGTGAAGGTTACTGAGCCACAGGTCCACGGAAAGGTTGCCGAACGAGACTTTCTGCGTGCCCCCGCCGGCACCGAAACCGTCGATGCTCCAGCGACCGTCGGCTGCGCGATGAAGACCCATGCGCATGTCGTGCAGGCGCAGGTTGAGCAGGTGCCGGGAGGGCAGCACGAAGGCGCCGAAATCGAGCTTCACCGCCGCCTGGGGCAGACGCAGCGCGTCACCGCCTTCGGTCGGTGCGATGGTCACGTCGCGCATGACGAACAGCGGACCGGAAGGCCGCCAGAAACCTTCCAGCGAGCCGAAACGCACCGGCTTGCCGAGCTTCTGGCTGAGCAGCGCGGCGACACGGTCGGGATAATGGGCGGCCAGCGGCAACAACAGCTGGCCGACCGCCATCACCAGGGCAAGCGCTACCAGCACGCTCGCGACCAGACCCAGAAGGAAGAACCGCAAGCGTCGTGCGCGATGGCGCCAGCCGGGACTCACCGGCCCACGTTCCGGCAAGCGCCGGCGTCAGAGCAGCACGACATCGAACTGTTCCTGCGAATAGTGCTCTTCCGCCTGGAAGCGGATGCTCTTGGCGATGAACTCTTCCAGCTCGGCCACCGCGGCGGACTCTTCCTCGAGAATGCGGCCGACGACCTTCGGGCTGGCCATGACCAGCAGCTTCTGCGCATTGAACTGGCGCACGGCGCGGGTGATCTCGCGAAAGATCTCGTAGATCACCGTTTCGGCTGTCTTCAGCGCACCGCGACCGCTGCACGCCGGGCACGGCTCGCACAGCTGGCGCTCGAGGCTTTCGGTGGTGCGCTTGCGGGTCATCTCGACCAGGCCCAGCGCGGACATCGGGTACACCGTGGTCTTGGCGTGGTCTTTCTGCAACCCCTTCTCGAGCATGCGCAGGACCTGCCGCTTGTGCTCGTCGTCGATCATGTCGATGAAATCGATGATGATGATGCCGCCCAGATTGCGCAGACGTAGCTGGCGCGCGGCGGCCTGCGCCGCCTCGAGGTTCGTGCGGTACACGGTTTCTTCGAGGTTGCGGCTGCCGAGATAGCCACCCGTATTCACATCGACGGTCGTCATCGCTTCGGTCTGGTCAACGATGAGGTAACCGCCGGACTTCAACGGAACCTCTTTACGCAGGGCGCGCTGGATTTCGTCCTCCACGCCGTAGAGGTCGAAGATCGGCCGCTCGCCGGCATAGTGTTCGATGCGGTCCGAGAGCACCGGCATGAACTTCTGTACGAATTTGACGGTTTTCTCGTAGGTTTCGCGTGAATCGACGCGCACCTTCTCGATCCCGTCGTTGAGCGAATCGCGCAGCGAGCGCAGCGGCAGCGAGAGTTCCTCGTAGACGCGTTCGCCCATCTTCGCTTTCTGGATGTTCTCCTGGACCACGCGCCAGACCTTGCTCAGGTAGGTCACGTCGAACGCGAGCGATTCCTCGGATTGACCTTCCGCATTGGTGCGAACGATGTAACCCAGCGGGTTCTCGCCGATCAGCGGCGTGATGATGTCCTTCAGGCGCTGCCGTTCGGATTCTTCCTCAATGCGCACGGACACGCCCAGCGTGCGCGAATGCGGCAGCAGGACGAGATAGCGCGAGGGAATGGAAAGATGCGTGGACAGACGCGCGCCCTTGCTGCCGATCGGATCCTTGACCACCTGGACCACGATTTCCTGGCCCTCGTGGACGAGTTCGCTGATCGGCGGTACGGGACCGTGACCGTTCGACTTGCCATCGACAGGGGCATCGGTAGGCGGAAGTGGCGCCCGGACGATATCGGACGCATGCAGGAACGCGGCGCGATCGAGACCGATCTCGACGAATACCGCCTGCATGCCGGGCATGACGCGCTGCACGCGCCCCTTGTACACATTGCCGACGTAGCCGCGCTTGGACGCGCGCTCGACGTGGACCTCCTGCAGCATGCCATTTTCGACAACGGCCACCCGCGTCTCACGCGGTGTGACATTGATCAGGATTTCCTCGCTCACACCAGCCCCTATCCTTAAGTCATCGCGCTTTATAGCCCGCGCGCCGACAACATGTCACTGACTCCTGAGGAGTCGGGAAGTTTCGTGGAGCGGCAGGCCCATGACGCCCGAATAGCTGCCGGAAAGGTGTTCGATGAAGGCCGCCGCGCGACCCTGGATGGCATAGGCCCCGGCTTTGCCGAAGCATTCGCCGCTGGCTACATAGTCGTCGATCTGGGCCGCGTCGAGTGAGGCGAATCGCACGATCGACACCGAAAGTGCCTGGCGCTCACTTTTGGCGTCGATCAGCCAGACCGCCGAGACCACGCGGTGTTCACGCCCGGACAGGCGACCCAGCATCGCGGTGGCGTCGGCCGCGTCACGCGGCTTGCCAAATACCTCGTCGCCCAGCACCACCTCCGTGTCGGCGCCGATCACACGGACACCCACTTCGCCTGCAACTATGGCGTAGCCCGCACGCGCCTTGTCCAGCGCCACCCGGGCAATATAGGCGTCGGGGGTTTCGCCGGAACGACGGACCTCTTCCACGTCGACATCGAGCACGCGCGGCGCTTCACCGATCTGGCCAAGGAGTTCCCGCCGGCGTGGCGATTGCGAAGCCAGGTAGAGCACGGCGTGTCCTTCAGGCGCGATGGTAGGGATGACCGGCCACCAGGGTGGTGGCGCGATAGAGCTGCTCGGCAAGCACCAGGCGAACGAGCATGTGTGGCAGGGTCAGTGGCCCCAGCGACCAGCGCTGGTCGGCGCGGGCGAGCACCTCCGGCGCGTGGCCGTCGGGCCCGCCGATAAGGAAGGCGATATCGCGACCGCCCATGCGCCATTGTTCGAGTTGCCGGGCCAGGTCTTCGCTCGACCAGGTCTTCCCGCGCCCATCGAGCGCGACGACGTGGATATCCCGGGGCAAGGCGGCGAGGATCGCCGCGCCTTCGTCGAGCGTGGCGCGCACGTCATCGCGACCTTTGCCGCGAATGCCGGGCTTGATCTCGATGAGCTCGAGCGGGAGCTCGTGCGAAAGGCGCTTGCGGTACTCGGCGAAACCTTCCGCCACCCAGGCCGGCATGCGTTCGCCGACGGCAATGAGTCGAGCCCGCACAGCGGGCTCAGTCGTTGGCGGCTTCGAAGCCGTCGTCGCCCACGGTCCACAGGCGCTCGAGGCCGTAGAACTCGCGGATGCGGGGCATCATCACGTGGACGATGATGTCGCCCAGGTCGACCAGCACCCATTCGGCTTCGGTCTGGCCTTCGACGCCCAGTGGCATCACGCCCGCCTGCTTGGCGAACTTGATGACTTCGTCGGCGATCGACTTGACGTGACGGGCGGAGGTGCCCGACGCGATGAAAAGGATATCGGCGATGGAGGTCTTGCCACGAACGTCGATTTCGCGGACGTCCTTGGCCTTGAGGTCTTCGAGCGCGGCGACGACGCGCTGGCGCAGGAGCTCGTTGCTGACGGCGGACTTGCCCTTGGCCTTGCGGGATGCGGTCGAACTCAAGATACGAAAACCTCATGCGGCGGAATGCCGGCTTCGAGGGCAGTATAACCCTCGCTGGCGCGGGGCGCGTCAAATGCCTGGGCAGGTATTCAGGCGGTGGGTTGACCCTGGGGCAGAGGCATCGCCGCTGAAGCGGCTCCCACAGGTCTGCCGCAGCCTCCTTGTGGGAGCCGCTTCAGCGGCGATGTGGGAGCCGATTCATCGGCGATGTGGGAGCCGCTTCAGCGGCGATGTGGGAGCCGCTTCAGCGGCGATCAGCGCCCCAGGGTGCGATAAGGCGCCAGCAGGGTCTCATCCTCAAAGCACGCCGAAGGCAGCAAGAACCGAGGCTCGAGCCCCGCCGCGAAGGCCTCACGGATCGCCGTGGCGGCGATATCCAGTGGCGTGATCGCGATATCGACCACCGTCCCCGCCGGCCCGTGAACCCGCTCCGCGCGGCGTCCCGGGGTGAAATCGGCCAGCTCCCCCGAGGGCGTGTGGCTGACACCAGGACGCGTCAGCACCCCCACGTGGGCGAATTCGAACAGTTGTCGCCACCGGTGCCAGGACGCCAGTCCGACGAACGCATCCGCCCCGACCAGAAGCACCAGCGGCCGGTCCGGCCCGATATCCGCGCGCAGTGAGGCGAGCGTATCGACCGTGTACGAAGGGCCATCGCGATCCAGCTCGCGTGTATCGATGGTCAAGCGGTCCTGGCTCGCCAGCGCCGCGCGCAGCAGGGCAACGCGACCGGCCGCATCGGCGACCGGTGGTGGCCGATGCGGTGGCGTGCGCGCCGGAACCAGCCTGACCTCGGCGTCGAGCGCCTCGGCGGCTTCCCACGCGGCCCGCAGGTGGCCGTGATGGATGGGGTCGAAGGTGCCGCCGAGAATGGCGAGCGGACGCGCCTCGCTCATCCGAAAGCCGCCGCGGCACGGGGTTCGGCAATAGCGGCGATCAGCCGCTCGGCCTCGAGCCACGGGTTGCCCTGCTCGCGCCCCTTTGCCATGCGGTCGATCCGCGCCGCCCGGGCAAGGCAGGCCAGCCAGTGTTCACGGGGCGCGCGGCGCAGGGCCTTGCGAAACAGTTGCTCACGCGCCGGCCAGAGTCGTTCCACCTTGGCCTGCGCGGCGAAATCGCGCGCATTGGCCAGGCGCAGGGCGAGCTGCAGCTGGTTGACCAGCCAGCCCATCAGGGCGATCAGCTCGTCACCCTCGGAACGCAGGCCGGCGAGAATGCGCAGCGCGCGGCCGCCCTCCCCCGCAAACGCGGCGTCGGTGAGTTTGAAGGCGTCGAAGCGGGCGCTATCGGCCACCAGGCCTTCCAGCGTCGCCGCGTCGAGGCGTTGGTCGCCGGCGAGGACGACCAGCTTGTCGATTTCCTGGGCGGCGGCAAGCAGGTTGCCTTCGACACGCTCGGCCAGGAGGGCCACGGCGTCGGGGCTGGCCTTGACGCCACGCGACATGAGCCGTGCGCCGATCCACTGCGCCCATTCGTTCGGGCGTGGCGCGTTGAACACTACCTGGATGCCGCCGGCGTCGACGTTTTTCGTCCACACCGCCTCGTGCTTGGTACTCCACTCCGTGGCCGTGATCAGCAGCGTGGTGTCAGGCGGAGGGTTGGCGACAAATTCGCTGATCGCCGAGCTGCCGTCCTTGCCCGCACGGCCACCGGCCAGGCGCAGGTCGAGCAGGCGCTGGGTGGCGAACAGGGAAAGGCCGGCCGAGGAACGGGCGAGATCGTCCCAATCGAAGCGGCTGTCCGCTTCGAGTACCTCGCGCTCGCTGTAACCCAGGCGACGGGCCATGGCGCGCACGGCGTCGGCCGCCTCGAGCACGAGCAGCTCCTCACCGGCGAGCAGGTATACCGGCGCCATGCGGTCGCCGGCGAGGTGCTTCTGCCACTGGCCGGGGCTCATCGGCACCGTCAGGCTTCCTCAGGTACCGCTGGGGGCTGTCGGCTGCGCGGCCACGGCGGGATGTGCTCCGGCGGCCTGCAGGCGGAACAGGATCGACTGGACCATGTCGCCGATCAGGCTGCGCTGCAGCTCCTCGGTCTGGCTGGCCGTACCGATGGTATTGGTCGCGTCGTAACTGAACTCGCGGGACATGTCGACCGACTGCGAGGGGATGATCACCGTGCCGTCGCCGGCCTTCGCGTTGAAGTCCACGTGGTAACGCACGGCGTATTCCGTCACGCGGGCCGTGCCACTGACCGTAAGCGAGTCGGTGCGGAAGGTGTTCGAGGTGATCGTCAGGTCGGCGGCGGCGGCCGAGGCGTGATCCACGACTTCCGCGCCGGAATTGGACAGCGCACGATTAAGCTGGCGCTCGAGGCCGCCGCCACCGGCCACCGTGAGATGGATCTTCTTCATGCCCGGCGGAAGGGCCGCCGTTTGTCGCAGATGGAAGCCGCAGGCGCTGAGCAGCACGACGGCGGCGAGGACCAGGGCGGTACGCAGCGAACGGGAGAGGTTCGGGCTCATGGTTATCCTGCGACGATGTTGACGATCTTGCCGGGCACGACGATCACCTTGCGCACGGTCTGGCCTTCGAGCATCCGCGCCACGGTGGGCTCGGCGCGCGCCATGGCCTCGGCGTCTTCCTTCGAAGCCGAGGCAGGCACCTCGATGGTAGCGCGAAGTTTGCCGTTGACCTGCACCGCATAGGTCAACGATTCGCGGACCAGGGCAGCCTGGTCCACCGCCGGCCAGCCGGCGTCTTCGACCAGCGTTTCGCCATGGCCGAGCACCTGCCACAGCGCATGCGCGATGTGCGGGGTAAACGGATTGATCAGCTGGACCACGGCGGTGAACGCCTCCTGGCGCAAGGCTGCGCCCCGGGCACTGGCGTCGTCGAACTTCGCCAGGGCGTTCAGCAGTTCCATCAGCGCCGCGATGGCCGTATTGAAGGACTGGCGGCGACCGATATCGTCGGTGACCTTCTGGATGGTTTCGTGGAGCTGGCGCCGCAGCGCCTTACGCGTGCCCTCGGCGGATGCGTTCTCCCCGTCCGCCGGGACCGCGGCCTCGGCATGCGCCGAGACATCGCGCCACAGCCGACGCAGGAAGCGCGCCATGCCTTCCACGCCCGCCTCGTTCCATTCCAGCGACTGGTCCGGCGGCGCGGCGAACATCGAGAACAGGCGCACCGTGTCGGCGCCGTACTTGTCGACCATCGACTGCGGGTCGACGCCGTTGTTCTTGGACTTGGCCATCTTTTCGATGCCGCCGATTTCCACCGGCTTGCCATCGGTACGCAACACCGCGCCGACGATGCGCGCGCGCTCGTCGCGCTGCACGTCCACATCGGCAGGATTGAACCAGGTGAGCGAGCCATTGGCTTCCTTACGGAAGTAGGTCTCGGCAATCACCATGCCCTGGCAGAGCAGGTTCGTCGCCGGCTCGTCGCTGTTTACCAGCCCCTCGTCACGCATGAGCTTGTGATAGAAGCGGAAATAAAGCAGGTGCAGGATCGCGTGCTCGATGCCACCGATGTACTGGTCGACCGGCGTCCAGTAGTTGGCGCGCTCGTCCACCTGCGCCTTCGCACCCGGACTGGTGTAGCGCGCGTAATACCAGCTCGACTCCATGAAGGTGTCGAAGGTGTCGGTTTCGCGCTCGGCCGGGCCACCGCACGAAGGACACGTGGTCTTGCGCCACTCGGGGTCGGCCTTGATCGGCGACTGCACGCCGGAAAACGCGACATCTTCGGGCAGCACCACCGGCAACTGGTCTTCCGGCACGGGCACGGCGTCGCACTTGGGGCAATAGATGACCGGGATCGGGCAGCCCCAGTAGCGCTGGCGGCTCACGCCCCAGTCGCGGATGCGCCAGTTGACCCGGCGCTCTCCGCGGCCAGCCGCGATCAGTGCCAGGGAGATCGCGTCGAAGGCGGCCTTGAACTCGAGGCCGTCGAACTGTCCCGAATTGATCAGGGTGCCGTACTCGGTGTAGGCACCGGCGGTCTGGATATCGGATTCGAAGGTCTTGATCGTCTCGACGGCCGAGGACGACTGATAGGCGTCGGACGAACCGCCGTCGAGTGCGTTCTGCAACACATCGCTGCCGTCGGTGGCGAGGTCGCGGCGGAGTTCCTCGACAGCGTCCACCACGCCGCGATCGACGACCACCATCTTAATCGGCAGCGAATACTTCTGGGCGAATTCCCAGTCGCGCTGGTCATGGCCGGGTACCGCCATGACGGCGCCCGTGCCGTAACCCATCAGCACGAAGTTGGCGACCCATACCGGCACCTTCTCGCCGGTGAGCGGATGCGTGGCGTCGACGCCCGTGTAGTAGCCGCGCTTCTCCTGGGTTTCGAGCTCGGCTTCGGATACGCCGCCGGTCTTGCAGCTCTCGATGAATTCGGCCAGACCCGGATTGCCCACGGCAGCACGCGTGGCGATCGGGTGCTCGGCAGCCACCGCGACGTACGACACGCCCATGAGGGTGTCAGGACGGGTGGTGAACACGGTCAGCGGTTCGGCCTCGCCGTCCACATCGAAGTGGATTTCCAGGCCTTCGGAGCGACCCAGCCAGTTGCGCTGCATGGTCTTGACTGCGTCGGGCCAGCCCGGCAGCGTGTCCAGGCCGTCGAGGAGTTCCTGTGCGTAAGCGGTGATCTTGAGGAACCACTGCGGAATCTCGCGCTTCTCTACCAGGGCACCGGAGCGCCAGCCTCGCCCGTCGATCACCTGCTCGTTGGCCAGCACGGTCTGGTCGACCGGGTCCCAGTTGACGACGCTGTTTTTGCGATACACCAGGCCCTTCTTCATCAGCCGGGTGAACATCTGCTGTTCCCACTGGTAGTACTCGGGGCGGCAGGTGGTGACTTCGCGTGTCCAGTCGTAGGCGAAACCCATGCGCTTGAGCTGCTCGCGCATGTGTTCGATGTTCTTGTACGTCCACTTGGCCGGCGCCGTGTTGTTCTTGATCGCGGCATTCTCGGCGGGCAGGCCGAAGGCATCCCAGCCCATCGGCTGCAGCACGTTCTTGCCCTGCTGGCGCTGGAAGCGGCTGATCACGTCGCCGATGGTGTAGTTGCGGACATGGCCCATGTGGAGGGCGCCCGAGGGGTACGGCAGCATCGAGAGGCAGTAATACTTCGGCTTGCTCGCGTCCTCGGTCACTTCGAACGCGCGGGTGGCGTTCCAGAAGTGCTGCGCGGCGGTCTCGACGGCGTCAGGGGCGTAACCGCCCTGTTCGCGCGTGCCCTGGTCTTGGGTGTCCTGCATGGTGTTGGGTACCGGTGGGATGCTCACAATCGCGGGAGACTATCCCACGGGGAGGATTCAGGCAAAGCGAAGCTGGCTTTGTGTGGGAGCCGATTCATCGGCGCTGGGCCTGCGGCTACACCGCTTCATTGGCTTTTCACCGCTGAAGCGGCTCCCACGGTGCCGCATCGCCGATGAATCGGCTCCTACATTGTCTGCCTTGTTCCTGGTTATTGGCAGGAGGTCTGGCCGGCGGCGACGGCGCGGACGGCGGCGGCTACCTGGTCGGCTACCTGGCCGATGGCCCGCTGGTGGGCCTCGACGAGGCTGTCGTAGGTCGATCCCGCCGGCTCGCTGGCGCGCGAGGCGCAGGCGGCGCCCGCCGTCTCGCCCGAACGGACCGACCAGCTTGCCTCCAGCGTGGCGCTACCGCCCACTTCGGAGTCGAAGCGGCGTACATCGAGCTGCACGCGGATGACCTTGTCGCCCTTGGCATGGGGCAGTCCGTGCACGTCGTGCGTGCCCAGGCGAGTGGACAGGTCGGCCACCAGGGCGCCACGAATCTCGTCGCCGAGCGGCGAGGCCCAGCGCTCACCATCGAGGACGGACACACCGGTGGCACCGTGACGGAGCACCAGGGATGGCTGATCCACCTGCGGTGGCACGCCAACAGCCTGCACGTCGATCACGAAGGGCGCCGCAACGGAGGCCATCGGGGCCGAGGACGGCACCAGCGTGTGGAAGTGCGTGGGCGCCGATGAGCAAGCGCCGAGTACGGCGATCAGGCTGGCGGCGCCGACAAGGCGAAGTGTCTGGATCATGGCTGTACGTCCTTGCCCTGCTTCGGGGTCGACGGCGTGGAAACCGGCGGCGCTGCATCGGCACCCCTGCCGCGCAGCAGCGCTTCGGGGTGGCGACCGAGGTAATCGGTGAAAGCACGAACCGAGCGCACCGTGCGCTGCAGCTCCTCGAGCGTATTGCCGATGTTCTGCTGGAGGGGGGAGTCCTCCGACAGGGCGTCGTTGGCCGTGCCGACGGTCTTGTTCACGCCCTGCAGCGTCCGCCTGGCTTCCGGCAGCAACTCGGTATTGACCTGTTTCAGCGTGCCATTGAGCTCGTGCAGGCTGCCGTCGAGGTTCTTGCCGATCGAATCGAACGGGATCTTCTCGATCTTGTCGACGATGCTGGCGATCTGCTCCTGCAGGTGGTCGAAGTCACCCGGCGTAGTCGGGATCTCAAACGGCCGGGCGTCCGGGTTGAACGATACCTTCTTCGCCTTCGGATCGAAATCCAGCGCGATGTAAAGCTGGCCGGTGAGCAGGTTGCCATTACGTGCCTGCGCACGCAGGCCATGGGCCACGAGACCGCTCATGATCTTCGGCATTTCCTGGTCGTCGTCGCCACCGGAGAGCTTCGCGAGTTTGTCGTGCGCCTGGCCCAGGCGCTGCGGATACACCACCGCGCCGACGATGACCGGGAAGGTCTGCGTCTTCGCGTCGTAGTCGAGGTTGACCGACACCACGCGACCGAACTTCACGCCGAGGAACTCGACCGGAGCGTCCACCGTGAGCCCGCGCAGCGAGTGCTCGAAGCGCATGCGGATGTAGCGCGGCTTGCCGTCGGGCGGTGCGATGGCCGTGGCCTGGTCGTTGAACAGGGTGAACTCCTCCATTTCCGGCGCCGCGGTTTCGTCGTGCGGTCCCGGAGGATCCTGGAAAGCCACACCGCCCGCGATCACGGTCGCCAGCGACTGCGTATTGAGCTTGAGGCCATCGGCGCCGAGCGAGACATCGACACCGCTCGCATTCCAGAAGCGGGCGTCCTTGCTGACGAAGCGATCGTTCGGGCCATCGACGAACAACTGCAGGGAAACGCCCTTGCCGTCCTTGTCCAGTTCGTATGAAACGATACGACCGACCTGGATACGCCTGTAGTACACCGGCGAGCCGATATCGAGGGAACCCAGGTCGGCGGCGTGCAGCATGAAGCGGCGACCCGGCGCGCCATGGGTCACGGCAGGCGGGGTTTCCAGGCCGGTGAAGTCGTTCTGGTCTTCCTCGGAATCACCGGCATCCGCGCCGATGAAGGCGCCGGACAGCAAGGTATCGATACCCGACACGCCGCTCGCGCCGATGCGCGGACGAACCACCCAGTAGCGCGTGCCCTTGGTCGCGAATGCCGCGGCGTCTTTTTCGAGGTCGATTACGACGGAAATGTGCGTGCGGTCCTTCGACAGGCGCATGGTGGTGACCTTGCCGATCACCACGTTCTTGTACTTGACCTGGGTCTTGTTGGCTTCGATGCCTTCGGCCGTGAGGAAGGTGACCGTGATCTTCGGACCGGCCGAGGTGAAGTGCGTCACCAGCAGGGAGATACCTACCAGGGCGGCGATGATCGGCACCAGCCAGATGAGCGAAAAGCCGAGCTTCGACTTGCGCACCTCCGGTTGCGGCAGGTCGTCGTCCTGGATCGGCGTGTTTCCTTGGTTGGTGTCGCTCATTGCGATTTCCTGTTGTCCCAGATCAGACGGGGATCGAAGCTCATGGCCGAAAGCATCGTCAGTACGACGACTACGCCGAAATAGACCACGCCGGGCAAGGGCTCGACGCGGCTGAGAATCTGAAAGTGCACGAGGGCGGAAAGGATCGCCACGACGAACACATCGAGCATGGACCAGTAGCCGATCAGCTCGACGAAGCGGTAAAGCCTCGCCCGCTGCTTCGATACCAGCCCACTGGACCGCTGCACGGACACCAGCAGGGTGGTCATGATGATGAACTTCAGCATGGGCACGACGATGCTCGCCGTGAAGACGATGACCGCCAGGCCGGGAGAGCCCGCGCGCCACAGCTCGAAAATGCCGCTGAGGATGGTGTTGTCGTCCTTCGAGGAAAGACTCTGCGTGCGCATGATCGGAAACACGTTGGCCGGTATGTAGAACATCGCCGCAGCCAGCAGCAGCGCCCACGAACGCGCGATGCTGCCCTGCTTGCGTACGTGCAACGCACTGTGGCACCGCGGGCAATGCGCGTGGGGGTCCTCGCTGTAGGCGGTGACCAGACGGCAAACGTGGCAGGACATCATGCCCAGTTCCTGGGCCCGGGGCGGCGTATTCATGCTTTCGCCTCCCCGGTGATATCCCACAGGTGGCGGGCATCGTGGCTCGAGAAGACGGTGATCAGCACGGTCAGGAAGCCGAAGGCCCAGATGCCAGGCCCGGGGACCACATCGAAATACGTGTGCGCCTTGACCACCGCCACCAGCGTGCCAAGCATGAACACTTCGATCATGCTCCAGGGCTTCACACGTACGAGGGCCGTCATGGCCTGGGCGAACCCGGGCGCGCGGCGACCGTCGCGCGCAAACCAGAGCACCCAGCAGAAGATCACCAGCTGGCTGAGGGGAAAGAAGAACAGAGTCAACGCCGTGAGTGCCGCGACCAGCTGCGCGCCGTCGGTCCACATCGCGATGACAGCGCCCCATAGGGTGGTCGTCTCGGCCATGCCGGAAAGCTTCAGGGTGACGATCGGCGACACGTTGGCAATCACGAAGACGATCAGGGCGGCAATGATCAGGGCGAACTGTCCCTCCACGCCGATCCACTGGTGGCGTTCCAGCACGGCGCCGCAGACGGTGCAGTCGGCTACCTGCCCACGCAGCAGCTTCCGCTTCTGGTAAACGGAGTCGCAGTGCTCGCAAATGATCAGGTTGTGGGCGTGGTGCATGCCGTCCCGGCGGTTCGAGGCCACAGTGGCCTACCCGCCTATGATCGCAAATCCGCGTAAACGGCGCATGACGGGCAACGTAGGATCCGTCCTAAATCGGCGTCGGGGCTTGATATGCTCCGCCTCTTCCCCGATTTACGGGGCATCGAATCTGAGTCCCAGGAGCCCCCCGTGAGCAGCGCCCCGATCACCAGCGAACACATCTTCGACGCGACCACGGCCGGCTTCGAGAACGACGTTATCCAGGCCTCGCTCGAGACCCCGGTCCTGGTGGACCTCTGGGCCGAGTGGTGTGGCCCGTGCAAGTCGCTCGGCCCGATCCTCGAAAAGCTGGCCGTGGAGTACAACGGCGGCTTCCGGCTGGCGAAGATCGACGTGGACGCCGAGCAGCAGCTCGCCGCCATGTTCGGCGTGCGCAGCATACCCACCGTGATCCTGATCAGCGGTGGCCAGGTGGTGGACGGCTTTGCCGGTGCCCTACCCGAGGGCCAGATCCGCGAATTCCTGACCAAGCATGGCGTGCAGCCGGCCGAGGCCGCGAATGACGAGGACGCCGAAGCGGTGACGCCGGAAACCGCCGAAGAAGCCATCAGCCGGATCCAGCAGGCCATCGCCGCGGAACCGGAGCGCCCCGAGCTCAAGCTCGACCTCGCGCTGGCCCTGATGCGCGCCGGCAACGTGGCTTCGGCCCAGTCCGAGCTCGACGCCCTGCCCGCCAACCTCGCCACCGACGCGCGCGCCGTGCGCCTGCGCAGCCAGCTCGAGCTGGCCCGTGCCCTGGCCGGTGCGCCGTCACTGGCCGAACTCCAGGCCCGCGTGCAGACCCACGACAGCGACTGGGAAGCCCGCGACCTGCTCGGCGTGCGCCTGCTGATCGAAGGCGAGGCGGCGGCCGGCCTCGACCAGTTCCTGGACATCCTCAAGCGCCAGCGCGACTGGAACGAAGGCCAGGCGAAGAAGCGGCTGCTCGCGGCCTTTGCAACGATGGACGATGCGGTGCTGGTGAGCCAGTACCGTCGGAAGATGGCTTCGCTGGTGTTCTAGGGCATCGCCGCTGAAGCGGCTCCCACAAGAGCATCGCCGATGAATCGGCTCCCACACAGAGCGGCTCTTGTGGGAGCCGATTCATCGGCGATGCTTTTTGCCCCCTGTGGGAGCCGATTCATCGGCGATGCTTTTTGCCCCTGTGGGAGCCGATTCATCGGCGATTCGAGAAACCTCAACGCCCCTTCTTACGCCTCACATAAAGCTGCTTTCGAACGGAAGCCACCAACTCCCCGGACGCCGTCCGCACATCCGTATCAAACCACCGCAGGCACTTCTCGCCGTTCGCGGTAGCCGCCCGCAGCTCGTCGAGCACACCGTCCTCGATGCGGAACTCCGCAAATACATCCTCCCGCCCCGGGGAGACGAAGCGAATCTCGCCCGCCTGGTCCCAGACGATGTAATCATCGCCCAGGCTTTTCAGCGTCATGATCATCCAGAACGGATCGGTCATCGAGAACAGGCTTCCGCCGAAGTGCGTGCGCACGTAATTGCGGTTGTACCAGGCCAGCTTCAGCCTGACCCGCGCATGGCGGTAGTCGTCGTCGAGCCGCAGCACCCGCACACCGGCGAACAGGAACGGTGGCCACCAGTTGAGGACGCGGCGCAGGGTGCTTGCTTTCATGACAAGGGGTTCGGGATCGGGGAGCCCGTCATCGTAGTCGCGCCCGGGTGGGGAACGAAGACCCCCGTTTTAAACGAGGGGTGACCAATGGCAGGGGGCCACCCGGGTCCACGCGCCTACCATCGATCGCACCCACCTGCCGCCGGAATCCGAGCCATGCACCTTACGCTCCGCCGTGCCACCCTGCCCGCCGCCCTCGCCGTGGCGATGGTTTTTTCAGGCTCCTCCGCTATCGCCCAGGATCTTCCCGCCCCGGTCGACCAGGCCTACCAGGGCACGCTCGGCCTGAACGTCGATCTCACCGACGCGCCGAAGAACATCTATCACGTGCGCGAGACCATCCCGGTGGCTGCTGGTCCGCTCACGCTGTTCTACCCGAAGTGGATTCCCGGCGAGCACTCGCCCACGGGCCCGATCCAGAACGTCGCCGGCCTGACGATCAGCGCAAACGGTAAGCCGCTCACCTGGCGCCGTGACCTCAAGGAAATGTACGCGCTGCACCTGGATGTTCCGGCCGGCGTGGACAAGCTCGACGTGGCCTTCGAGTTCCTCGCACCGCGTGAAGCAGGCGGCTTCTCGTCCAGCCCTTCGTCCACGCCGAACTTCGTCGCCCTCGAGTTCAACCAGGTGGCGTTCTATCCGGCGGGCTACTACACCAGCCGCATCATGATCCAACCGACGGTGAAGCTCCCGGCGGGATGGAAGTTCGCCAGCTCACTGGAAACGGATACGCCCGATAGCGCCTCGCCCAGCTTCAAGGCGGTCAGCTTCGAGAATCTCGTCGACTCACCGTTGATTGCCGGTCGCCATTTCAATCGCGTGGACCTCGCACCGGGTGCGCAAACGGCCGTCCATCTGAACATCGTCGGCGATAGCGCGGCTAGCGTAAAAGCCACCGACAAGCAGATCGCCGGCCAGCGTGCCCTGATCGTGCAGGCCAACAAGCTGTTCGGCGCACATCACTACAAGCACTATGATTTCCTGCTGATCAACTCCGATCACACGCAACACTTCGGCCTCGAGCATCACCAGTCGAGCGACGATCGCCTCTTCGCCAACTTCCTCACCGACAACGACGTCAACCTCGCCGCAGGCACGCTGCTTCCGCACGAATACGTGCACTCATGGAACGGCAAGTTCCGCCGCCCCGCCGACCTGTGGACACCAACCTTCACCGAGACGATGCAGGACGACCTGCTCTGGGTTTACGAAGGCCTGACCGACTACTGGTGCGGCGTACTCGCCGCGCGCTCCGGCATCTGGACCACCGAACAGTGGCGCGATTCCCTGGCCAGCATCTCGGCCGGCATGTCCAACCGCACCGGCCGCTCGTGGCGTTCGCTGCAGGACACCGCCGATGCTGCACCGCTCACGTACGCAGGTGGTGGTGGCTGGTCGAATTATCGCCGCGGCACGGACTTCTATCCCGAAGGCCAGCTGCTCTGGCTCGACGTAGACACGAAGATCCGCGATCTCTCCGGCGGCAAGCATTCGCTCGACGATTTCGCGCGTGCGTTCTACGGCATGGATAACGGCGAGTACGGCACGAAGACCTATACCTTCGACGACGTCGTAAGCACGCTCAACGGTGTACAGGCCTATGACTGGGCGAGTTTCCTGCGCCAGCGACTCGACGCCACCGGCAACACGCTGCCCGAACACGGCATCGAGAACGGCGGCTGGAAGGTCGTCTACGACGACAAGCCGGGCGGATTCGACAAGACGGCCGAGACCCTCCGCAAGTCGGCCAACTTCGCCTATTCGCTAGGCGTGCAGGTGTCCGACAAGGGCGTGATCCAGGACGTGCAGTGGGATGGAACCGCGGCGAAGGCCGGCCTCGTACCGGGTCTTACCATCGTTGCCGTCAACGGCAAGGATTACTCGACCCAGGTGCTGAAGGACGCGGTGACCGATGCCAAGTCAACCACGACGCCGATCGAGTTCCTGGTCAAGAACATCGACGAGTACAGCACGGTGAAGGTGGACTACCACGGCGGACTGAAATACCCGCACCTGGTCCGCGGCGACGGCAAGGACGTCATCGGCGTGATCGCGACGCCACGCAAGTAAGCAACGAAGGCGGCGCGGCGTCCGCCGCGCCGCCGTGTCGATCAGGTGTTCTCGCGATTGGTCTCGAACAGGAACCACACGCGGCGCTCGCCCTGGTCGATCCAGTTCTCGATGAGGCTGGCCGTGGCGACATCGGAATACTCGTCGCACAGTGAGTGGGTTTCGCGCAGGAAACCGACCAGGCGCTGGTTGTCCTCGCGCAGCTCGGCAAGCATGTCCTGCGGCGTGACGAAATCGGCATCGTTGTCGGACAGTCGCTGCAAGCGCGAGATGTGCCCGATCGAACGCAGCGTGGTTCCGCCGATCTTGCGCACGCGCTCGGCGAGGTCGTCGGTCATATTGAAAATCTGCTCACCCTGCTCGTCGAGCAGCAGGTGCAGGTCGCGGAAACGCGGACCCGACATGTGCCAATGGAAATTCTTGGTTTTCAGGTAGAGCGCGAAGGTGTCGGCGAGCAGGGCGTTGAGTTCGGCCGAGATATCGCGGGTGGCGTCGGCGCCGAGGCCGGTTGGCGTGTGCAGATCGGCTTTGCGCTTGGCTTTGGTCGCTTCAGGGTTCTTCATTGCTGCGCTCCACATGGGGGCCCCTGAGTATGCGCCGGCGTTTGTTATGGGGATTGGAGATTTCGTACTTGCGGCGCCGTTGCGATGCATGGCGTCGTTCGCGGGATCGGCGGCGAGGGTTCGCCGCTGAAGCGGCTCCTACAGGAGCGCTAGCGTTACTACTACGCGTAATCCGGGGCCGGGATCGGCGTCGAGCAACTGGATTTTCGCGGCGTGCAGTTCGGCGGCGCGCTGGACGATGGAAAGGCCAAGGCCGTAGCCCTCGCCTTGTGCGTCGAGGCCGCGCTGGAAGCGGGTGAACATGGAGGCGCGGCGCTCGGCGGGAATGCCGGGGCCGTCGTCGACGACTTCAATGATTGCCTCGTCGTCATCGCGGGTGACCGACAGCTCCACGTGGCCGCCTGCAGGCACATGCCGGAAGGCGTTTTCCAACAGGTTACGCAACAAGGCACCGAGGGCGACGCCGTAGCCTTCCATGATGAGATTCTCGGGTAATGCCCGGATGCTCAGCTCAACGCCGCCGCGGCCGATCAGTGGCGCGAGCTCTTCGACGACCTCGAGGGCCAGTTCACCCAGATCGATGCGACTGCGGGGCCCCGAGGCCGCGCCGACTTCCAGGCGGGCCAGCGCAAGCAATTGCTCGGTGCGCCGGGCGAGCGACACCAGGCATTCGCGCGCCGCTTCCAGCGCCGCCTGGGCCTCGTGCGGCTGGGCTGAAGCCATCGCGTTTTCGAGATTGATCATGGTCGAGGCCAATGGGGTGCGTAGCTCGTGGGCGACGTCGGCACTGAAGCGCCGTTCGCGCGCAAGTGCGCTTTCCAGGCGGTCAATCTGCCCGTTGAGCGCGTCGACCACGGGCTTCAGCTCGGTCGGGGCGTGATCCAGGCGGATTGGCTCACGGCTACCGGGCTCACGGCGCGAAAGCGCGCGAGCCAGCATCTCCAGCGGGCGGAGACCGCGGCGAATCGCCCAGCCCACCAGCACGGCGAGCAGGGGCAGACCGAGAAAGGTCGGCAGGCCGTGTTCCACCCACAGCGCGCGAGTGATCTCGTGCCGGCTGTCGTAGCGCTCACCCGAGCGGATGGTGATGCCCTCGTCCTCCATGATCAGGGTGAATACGCGCCAGGTGTGCCTGTCGCTGACCACGTCATCGAACTCGCCGTCGGCGGCGGGCGTATTCGGCAGTTGTGCAAGGTTCTCCGTGGCCAGCAGCAGCGTGCCGTCGCGGTCGAACACCTCGAAGCCCACCTCCGACTCGTAGGTGCGACCCTGCACCATCACTTCCTGCGGATGATTGGACATGCTCGGCACCAGAAGGCGCGCGGCGCGCTGGTGACGCAGCTGGTCCACACCGATCCGACCGACCAGCACTTCGAGGGTACGTGCCGACTGGGCGAGACGGCCATCGGAGAGCTCGTCCACTTCTTCCAGGGTGCGCTTGGCGCTGAGCATACCCAGCGGCAGCAGCACGGCGGCGAGCACGATGACGATGAGGACCAGGAGATGCGAGCGCAGGCTGAGCGGCTTCACTTCGGCTCCCGCGGCACCATGTAGCCGAAACCACGCACGGTCTGGATCGCATCGTGGCTGAGCTTGCGTCGCAGGGCGTGCACAAGCACCTCGAGCGCGCTGGTGCTCATGGCGGCCTCGGGCCCGTAGAGCGAAGCTTCGAGCGCCTCGCGCCGGACAATACGCCCGGCGCGCTCCATCAGCGCCTGCAACAACGAGAACTCGCGCCGGGTCAGGTCGATCTTGTCTCCATGCCAGGTGACCTCGCAGCTGCCCAGGTCCAGGCTCAGCGCACCGGCCTCGATGCGATTGACCGAATCGCCGCGCACACGCCGCGCGAGCGAGCGGATGCGCGCGGCCAGCTCGTCCAGATGGAACGGTTTGACCAGGTAGTCGTCGGCCCCGGCGTCGAGCACGCGGATACGCGAGTCCAGGGCCTCGCGGGCCGACATGACGATCACCGGCGTGGTCACGCGCAACTGCCGCGCCTCGACCAGGACATCCATGCCGTCCTTGCCGGGCAAACCGAGATCAAGCAGCACCAGGTCGGCTTCGTGGTCGCGCATGGCGGCCAGCGCTTCGTTACCGTCACGAAACCAGCTGATGGTGTAAGCCAGCCGTTCCAGCGCCCTGCGGATGGCATCACCAAGCTGCGCGTCGTCTTCGACAAGGATGATATGCAAGAGGGCAGCCCTGTGGCGGTGACGGCCGATAGTATCCGTGCACCGAGCTTAGTGTCGCCTTAGGCCCGCCGGTCAATCGGCCTGGAAGCCGGCCATGATTCGCGACGGCGCGGAAAAAATCACACAATGGGCGGATTCTCCTGCCGGATGCTGCAATGCCTGCGACCCTCCCCGCACGCCTTCTCCTCGCCCTGATCGCCGTGGCGCCTGTGACGATCCAGGCGAAGGACACCTGGACCACGCCCGCCGAGGCCTCATCATTCCGTACCACGCCTTCTTACGCTGACACGCAGGCCTTCCTGCAACGGCTCGCCCAGGCGGCACCGGCGACGATCCGCCTGGAGACCTTCGGCACGACGCCAGAGGGCCGGCCCATGACTGTCGTCATCGCCGCGAAGGATGGCGACCTGACGCCCGAGCGCGCCCGCGCCGCCGGCAAACCCATCGTTTTACTCCAGGCCGGCATCCATCCCGGCGAAATCGAAGGCAAGGACGCCGGACTGATGCTGTTGCGCGACTTTGCCGCGACGCACCGCCTGCCGCACCTGCTCGATCACGCCGTGCTGGTCTACATCCCCGTGTACAGCGTGGACGGCCACGAGAACTCGAACCCGTACAACCGCATCAACCAGAACGGCCCGGACGAGATGGGTTTCCGTGGCCAGTCGCAATACCTCAACCTCAACCGCGACTACGTCAAGGCCGATGCGCCGGAGACGCGCGCGTGGCTGAAACTCTGGAACACCTGGAAACCCGACCTGCTGGTCGACATCCACACGACGGATGGTGCGGATTACCAGTACGACCTCACCTGGTACGCCGAAGACGCGCACAAGCTTCCGCCGTCGATCGCGGCCTGGCAGAAGACCGCCTACGAAGGCGACGCCATCCCCGCCTACGAGAAGCTCGGCCATCTCGCCGCGCCCTACCTGGAATTCCGCGATGGCCGCGACATCACCAAGGGCATCGAGAACTTCGGGTCCGGCCCGCGCTTTTCGACCGGTTACGCTGCCATTCGCAACCGCGCCGGGCTGCTGATCGAAACGCACATGCTGAAGTCCTACGAGGTGCGTGTGCGCGCCACGTATGACGTCGTGCGTAGCGTGCTTGACCATGTGAACAAGGATCCGGCCGCCCTGCTCCAGGCTTCGAACGAGGCGGACACCTGGGCTGCCGCCCTCTCAGGCAAGCCCGGCGCGTCACTGCCAGTAACCTTCAGGCAGGATCCCGAGTCGACCCCGTTCAAGCTCAAGGGCTACGCGTTCACGCAAACGAAGAGCGAGGTGTCCGGCGATCTCTGGGTGCAGTACGACCCGAAGACGAAGAAGAACTACGACATCCGGAACTGGAACGACCTGCTACCCGATGTCTCCGCCTCGATTCCCGCGGCGTGGGCGATTCCGCCACAGTGGACGGATGTCATCGAACGGCTCGATGCGCATGGCATCCCGTATACGCGCACCACCACCGCGGTCCGCGTGCACGCAGATCGCGACGACATGACCGCGCCGAAATGGGCGGACAAGCCTTTCGAAAGCCATCACATGTTGAAGGACGTGCATATCGCGTCATCGAAACAGGACATCGATCTTCCCGCCGGCACGGTGATCGTCCGTGCGGACAACGCCGATGCCGTGCTCGCGCTCAACCTGCTCGACGCCCGCGCGCCGGACTCCCTGCTTCGTTGGGGCTACTTCAATGCCATCTTCGAGCAGAAAGAGTACGGCGAACCTCGCGTCCTCGAGGCACTGGCGAGGAAGATGATGGCGGAGAACCCGGCGTTAAGAACGGAGTTCGAGGCGAAGCTGAAGAACGACGCCACGTTCGCTGCCAGCCCGCGTGCGCGGCTTACGTTCTTCTACGAACGCAGCCCGTGGTACAGCGTGCAGAAGGTCGGGGTGTATCCGGTTGTGCGCCTGGATGCCGAAGCACTAAGGCTGTTGTAGGAGCCGATTCATCGGCGAATGGGTGCTCGCGGCAACCTTGCCCGCTGCCGCGGGTTCGCCGATGAATCGGCTCCTACAAGAGCAGTTGGTTACGCGACGACCTCGAAGGGTCGCATCATTTCGTTGGCTTCGTGTTCGGCGAGATGGCAGTGCCATGCGTAGCGGCCGGCGTAGCCGTCGAAGGTCGCAACGATGCGTGTGACCATGCCGGGATACGCCTGCACGACGTCCTTCCACCCACGCTCGTGCGCCGGCGGGTCCTGCGCCGGACCGACGTAGCGGATGGTCTTCTTCTCCATGTACTCGTCGACGTCATACGGACGGCGGTCGAGGATCTGGAAGCGAACAAGGTGCAGGTGGATCGGGTGCGTGTCTTCGGTGAGGTTCACCAGGCTCCACATCTCGGTGCTGCCGAGCTTCACCGTCTCGGTGACCGGATCGTGCCAGCGCTTGCCGTTGAGCAGCATGAGCATGGGCGTGGCGACGCAGTCGCTGTATTCGTCGAGCGTGAGCTCGCGCGCTTTCGACGCGCTCGCTTCGGTCACCCGAGGCAAATCACGCAGCACGTCCGGCAGGCGACTATCGTCACGCACATTTCCCTGCCCGACCGCGAAACGCATCAGCGGAAGCGCGTCGTTCATCAACTCCACCGTGCCGCCCCGCAACGCAGCGAAGTCGACAACAAGGTCGGCACGTTCGCCCGGCGCAAGGAAGATGGACGTCAGCCTGGCCGGTGCGGCAAGCAGTCCCTGGTCCGAACCGATGGCGTGGAATGGCCGGCCGTCCTTGAAGCGCAGATGGTAGAAACGCCCGTTCGCGGCATTCAGCACACGCAGGCGATAACGCCTCGGTTGCACGTCGGCGCGCGGCAGAATCACCCCATTCACCAGCGTGAGGTTGCCGAACACTTCCGGCACCCAGGGCGCGTTGGCGTCACCCGAATCCGGATAGTAAAGACGGCCATCCGTACGTAGCAGCCGATCGGCCAGCACCAGCGGCAATTCCTGCTCGCCGGAAGGAAGGCCAAGCGACAACTCGTGTTCGTCGCGCAGCAGGTACAACCCCATCAGGCCGGCATACATATTCAGCCGGTTAATGCCCATGGCGTGGTCGTGGTACCACAGGGTGGCGGCATCCTGTGCATTCGGGTAATGGTGCTGGCGCGATTTACCGGGAACGTACCAGTCCTCCGGATAGCCGTCATCTTTACGCGGCACCCTGGCACCGTGCAGATGGACGATGGCGCGCACCTCGGGCTGGTCGGCCTCGGCACCGCAGATGGCGTGATCCACCGGCAGGAAATGCTTCGTCGGCAGCGCATTGGTCCAGCGCACGTCGAAGGCCTCGCCCGTGCGCGCTTCGATCGTAGGCCCGGGATAGTGGCCGCCATACGTCCACAGTTCGGTCGCTGGCAGGTCGCGATGCAGCTTCTGCGCGGTCTGCGCCATGCGCACGTCGAGCGTCTTGCCTGCGGTGGGCCGCAGTGTCGGCGGAATGGGCAACGGGTCGACGAACGGCGCCATCTTGCCCGGGTCAACCAGGCCAGGCATGTGCGTCGTATCGCCCATCGGATGCATGCACAGTTCGTTGCCGACCTTGCCCGTGGGAGCGGCCTGCATCGCATGCATGTCATGCGCGAGGAGCCGCGACGGGATCGAGCCCGCCGCGGCCATCCAGCCCGCCGTCTTCAGGAAGCGACGGCGATCAACCATGCCCACCGTTCCCGAACGGCCACTGCGGGCGCTTCGGCTGACCGGTCGACTCGTCCAGGATCAGCTTGCGATCGAACAGGCGCGGGAAGAAGAAGTCGAACATGTTGTCGATACGGCCGGCCGTGGCATCGGTCGAACCACCGCCCAGACGCTTGCTGTCGAGCCAGTTGTCTTCGATGAAACGGGTGATCGAGCTCTGGTCGGTCACGCTGTGGTCGACCATGTTCTCGCGAGCCCACGGCGACACCACCAGCAGCGGCAGGCGCGGACCGAAGCCGCAACGACCCTGCGCCGGCGTCTTGCCATCCAGGCCCGGCAGCGTGACGCGACCCTTGCACAGGCCAGCGCCATCGAGCGCATCGGTCGTGCCCGTCGAGGCGTTGGTGTGCGGCGGCTCCTGGTGGTCGTACCAGCCATCGGAATCGTCATAGGCGATGACCACGGCCGTGTCCTTCCACTGGCCGCTCTGCTGTAGCGCGTTGATCACGTGGACGACGAAAGCCTGTTCGTCGATCGGATCGGAGTAGCCGGCGTGGCCATCCTGGTATGCCGCGGCCTTCAGGAAGCTCACCGACGGCAGGTTGTCCGTGTCCAGCGCGTCGTAGAAGTCATGCAGGTCGTATTGGTGGTTGGCCGTATCCGTCTTGCCGATGGCGGCGATGGACGACGGCCGTGCGTGCGTCGGGTTGGCCGTGGACGGGTAGTACTGGAACGGCGAATGATGCGGGCTGTAATCGTTCGAGGTGGTGTTGGTCACCTTCGACAACGTGCGTCGCGTGCAGCCGGTACTGCCGTCGGGATTGGCAACGGTAAGGTCGAAGCCGCCCTGGAACCAGCCCCAGGTGACCTTCTTCTCATTGAGCAGATCGCCCACGTTACGGCCGCCCATCGTCGCCTGGCTCGCCGTGGGCGAGGAGCAGACGTCGCCGATCGGATCGGGGTCACCGATCATAGTCAGGCCGCCGTGGCCGTCGTCGGTCTCGGCACCCGTGCCGTTAAGCGTGTCGATGACACCGGCGGTCTGGCCCGCGATCAGGTTCACCGCACCCGGCGAGGACGGACCGAAGCCCGTGCCGTAGTGGTTGTCGCTCATGGCGAAATTCTGTGCGTAGTTCCAAAAGGCCGTGACGGTGTTGCCGTCGTAGTAGCCCATCACCTGGCCCTTGCCTTCCTCGGCGGCATCGCCGCCCGGCAGGGTTTCACCGTGACCGGTGTACAGCGGGAACAGATCCATCTTGCCGCCGTCGAAGGCGCGCTGCTCCGAGGTATAGCCGTGGTCCTGGTCGGCCGTGGCGGCCTGGTTGCGGGCGAGACGGAACGGGTTGATCGCCGCGTCGGCGTTGCCGGCGTTGGCCGCGTTGGGATTCTTCGTCAGCAGGCGATGCGACAGGCCATTCACCGGCGGGGTAAAGGGGCGCGCATAGAACGACGGCTCACCCTTGCCGTTTTCGGCAAGCGGATAGGTGCCGAAGTAATGATCGAAGGACACGTTCTCCTGGAAGATCACCACGAGGTGCTTGATCGGCGTGGCGGTACGCGGATCGCTACCGTGACCGCCGTGGCCAAAGCCGAAACCCAGCGCGGTCGTGGCCGCATCGGCGGGGGCCGAGGCCACCTGCTGTGCGGCGACAATGGAAGCGGCGGAGAGAGTGAGCACGCAGGCGATGCCTGCGGCCAGTAACTTGCGCATGACTAGGCTCCTCGGAAGGTGTGGCGGCCGGACTGCAAGAATCCGCATCCCCTGTCATGCGGTCTGGCCAGCGTAAGAACGGCCCATGACAGTCGGGGGACAAAAGCCGCAAGACCTTGCGAAATTTCTCAATCCATGACCTTCGTCACGGTCGGCCCCCCGGGCCGTTCCCAGCGGCTATGCTCGGATACCACCGGTGCCGGGGGCACCGCTTTCACCAGGACAGAGGGACACCCATGACCAAGCAGTACCTGAAGCCGCTCGCCTTGGCGCTCGGCGTCGCGCTCGCCGGCACCGCCTGCAGCCAGCACAACGATGCCGACACCGCCACGCCGGGCGGCAACCAGCCTGCCGCCACGGGCAGCGCCGCGCCCGCGCCGGCCACCACGGCCGCCGCCGCGCCTGCCGCACCCACGTTCAACGTGGCTGACATCGACACCGGCATCGACGCCTGCGACGACTTCAACGGCTTCGTGAACGCCAAGTGGGTCGCCGCCAACCCGATTCCCGAAGACCGCACCCGCTGGGGCGCCTTCGACCAGCTCGCCGAAACCAGCCTGAATACCCAGCACGACATCGTCGACGCCATGGACAAGGGCGCGGCGAACGCCAAGGCCGGCTCGATCGAGCAGAAGATCGGCCTGCTGTATCGCTCGGGCATGAACGAAGCCGTGGTCGACAAGGCCGGCATCGATCCGCTCAAGCCGGAGCTGGCCAAGATCGACGCGCTGAAGACCAGCGCCGACGTGGTCAGCTTCCTCGACCAGAGCTTCGCCGACGGCAATAGCTACGTGTTCGGTTTCGGCTCGGGCGCCGACTTCCAGAATGCGAAGATCCAGATCGGCTACGCCCAGCAGGACGGTCTCGGTCTGCCGACCAAGGACTACTACACCGATCCCAAGCAGGCCGATAACCGCAAGGCCTACGTCGACTACATCACCAAGACCCTGACCCTCGCCGGCGTGTCCGACGCCGACGCGAAGACCCAGGCCGACGCGGTGATGAAGTTCGAAACGCAGCTGGCTGCCGCCTCGCTGGCCCCGGTCGAACTACGCGCGCCGGAGAACCAGTACCACTTCGTCACCGTGACCGAAGCGGACAAGATCACCCCGCACTTCAACTGGGAAAAGTTCTTCGCCGCCCAGAGCGTCACGATCGACAAGGGCTTCTCGCTGTCCCAGCCGAAGTTCTTCAAGGAGTTCGACAAGATGCTGGCGGCGACGCCAGTCAGCACCTGGCAGGCCTACCTGCGCTTCCACGCGACCGACAGCGCCTCGCCGTACCTGTCCAAGACCTTCCAGGACAACAAGTTCGATTTCTACGGCAAGACCCTCGCCGGCCAGCCGCAGCAGAAGCCCCGCTGGAAGCGCGTGCTCGGTACCGTCAACTCGTCGATGGGTGAAGCCCTTGGCCAGCTGTATGTCGCCAAGGTGTTCAAGCCGGAAGCCAAGCAGCGCGCGAACGAGCTGGTCGACAACGTGCGCAATGCCCTCAAGGCCCGCATCGAGAACCTTGACTGGATGAGCCCGGAGACCAAGGAAAAAGCGATCCAGAAGTGGAACACCTTCCTGCCGAAGATCGGTTACCCGGACAAGTGGCGTGACTGGTCGGGCCTCGACGTGGGCGGCGACGACTACTACACGAACGTGCAGGCCGCGAGCAAGTTCAACTACCACTACGACATCGCCAAGATCGGCAAGCCGACCGATCGCCTCGACTGGGGCATGACGCCGCAGACGGTAAACGCGTATTACAACCCGACCGACAACACGATCAACTTCCCGGCCGCAATCCTCCAGCCGCCGTTCTTCGATGCCAAGGGCGACGACGCGATCAACTACGGCGGTATCGGCGCGGTCATCGGCCACGAAGCCAGCCACGGCTTCGACGACGAAGGCAGCCAGTTCGATGGCGAAGGCAACAACAAGAACTGGTGGACGGCCGCGGACAAGAAGAAGTTCGAGGAGCGTACCGGCAAGCTGGTCGCCCAGTTCAACGACTACGCGCCGATCAAGGACAAGCCGGACCTGCACGTCAACGGCAAGCTGACCCTGGGCGAGAACATCGCCGACCTGGGCGGCACGGCTGTTGCCTACGACGCCCTGCAGGAAGCGCTGAAGAAGAACCCGCAGGAAGCGGACTCGAAGATCGACGGCTACACGCAGGACCAGCGCTTCTTCCTCAACTGGGCACGCGTGTGGCGCGGCAGCGTCCGCGAGAAGCAAGCCATGCTGTACCTCAACACCGACCCGCACGCACCGGCTTCGCTGCGCGCTATCGGTGCACCGTCCAACATGGCTTCCTTCGCCACCGCGTTCCAGTGCAAGCCGGACGCGAAGATGGTCCGCTCGGGCGACAAGCTGGTGAAGATCTGGTAACCGCTCTGACGCCAGGATGCTGATCGCGAAGGCGCCGCATGCAAATGCGACGCCTTTTCTTTTTTCGGGCCCTGCTTTTGTGGCCCCTGCTTTTGTGGCCCCTGCTTTTGTGGCCCCTGCTTTTGTGGGAGCCGCTTCAGCGGCGATGGGTTCGCGGCAACCTGGCTATCGCCGCTGAAGTGCAGTGGTCAAGCTTTTCTGGACACCTGCGTAGGAGCCTGAGCCGCCAGGCGCTCGAAGAGCGCTGGCGGGATGTCGTTTAGCCGCGAGTGCAG
>NZ_QAOX01000011.1 GCF_003050935.1 Luteibacter sp. OK325
CGCTTGAGCGCCGGGTCGATCGGTCGATATCCCATGGGTCACCTCGGTAGGGATTTTGCTCCTACATGGGTGTCCAGGAAAATTAGACCACTGCAAATCGGCTCCTACAGGAGGGCTAGCTCTTCCGCCGCAGCCACGATATCGTCATCGCCCGGCAGCACCAGGAACGCGGCGCCGGCAAGCGGCGTAAACGTATCCGCGCCGACCACGCGCTTTAGCGGCAGATGTCCCAGCCCACCTTCGACGATGGCGGTGATCACGCCCTCGCCGACGCCGGCACTCTTGCGGCCTTCGTCGACGACGAGGATGCGCTTTGCGTTGGCCGCCTGCGCAGCGATGAAGCCGTCGTTGAGCGGTACCAGCCAGCGCAGGTCGACGACGCGGACCTTCCAGCCATGCGCCGCTTCGATGCGCCTGGCCGCGCGCAAGCTCATCGGCACGCCGTTGCCGAAGGTGAAGATGACCAGGTCGTCCGCATCGTCGTTATAGACGCGACCCTCGCCCAGCGGCATGGCCTGGCCCTGCTCGGGATACGCGAACTGCCACTGGCCATCACCGGGCTCGTACAGATCCTTGGTCATGTACAGCGCGATCGGCTCGAAAAAAGCGGTGACACGACCGTCCACCTTAGCCAGTGCCGATAGCGTGCGCAGCATGGTCGCCGCGTCGTCGCCACGGCTGGGACAACCGACGACAAGGCCGGGGATATCGCGCAGCGCGGCGATGGAATTGTCGTTGTGGAAGTGGCCACCAAAGCCCCGCTGGTAGCCGAGCGAGGCCACGCGCATGAGCATCGGGTTGCGATACTGGTCGTTCGAGAAAAACTGCAGTGACGCCGCTTCGCCACGAATCTGGTCGCAGGCGTTGTGGAAGTAAGCGAGGTACTGGATCTCGGGCAACGGCAGCATGCCCATGTTCGCGTACCCCTGGGCGAGGCCAAGGATCATCGTTTCATCGAGCAGCGTATTGAATACGCGCGCGTTGCGGAATGCCTTGTGCAGGCCCTTTGTCACCGTGTACACGCCACCCTTCTGCGCAACGTCTTCGCCGAAGAGCAGGCTCTCGGGGTACTTCGCCATGAGGTCGTGAAGCGCCTGACCGATCTGGATGGCCAGATGACGTGGCGGCTGCTTCTCAGGCAGCCTTTCAACACCACCGAAGACGCGCTCGCGCTCGGTGGCATCGGCAGGACGCTCGGCTTCGGCGCGAACGGCGGCCGGTGTATACGGCGCCAGCGGTTGCATCACCTCGGCGAGCGTGGTGATACGCGGCCGACGATCTGCCTCCTCGGCGGCCTCGAAGCAACGCTTGCGCGTGTCGTTATAAAGATTCAGCAGGCTATCGCGGTCGTACAGGCCGGAGGCCAGCGCGATGGCCGCGCTGCGTAGTAGCGGATCGGTGGCTTCAAGCGCCACCAGTTCCTCGATCGAACGCCATTCGATCTCGAAGTCGGTGCCGGCATGACCCATCACGCGCGTGGTGCCCAGATGCAGGAAGGTGGGGCGGCGCGTGCGACGGCAATGCTCCACGGCCTTCTGCACGTCGGCGTAGCCGCCGGCGAGATCGAGGCCGTCCGCGTAGAAATAATCCAGATCCGGACGGTGGCGGAAGTTGTTCGCCACCCAACCACCCGGTGTCTTCACCGAGATACCGATGCCATTGTCTTCGCAGACGAAGAGCACGGGAGCGGGCAGCTTCTGGTACGCCGTCCACGCCGCCGCATTGAACGCGGTCTGTGCCGTGGCATGGTTGGACGACGCGTCGCCAAAGGAACAGATGGCGATCGAGTCGGCGGGAATCGGCAGCGTATGCGCGATACGACGCGCCTGCTCGATGGCGACGGCCGTGCCCAGGGCCTTGGGCAGATGCGAGGCGATCGTCGAGGTCTGCGGCAGTACCCACAACGGCTTGCTGCCCCACACCTTGTGGCGACCACCGGAGGCCGGGTCGTCCTTGCTTGCGGCGAACGAGAGCGCGGAATCCATCACCGGATCCATACCCGGCAGCTTGCGGAAGCGCTCGGCCATGAAACCGCCGCTACGGTAATGCAGGAAGGCGGGATCGGTGTGGCGCGTCAGTCGCGCCACCATCGCATTGCCTTCGTGACCGGACGAACCAATGGTGTAGAAGACCTTGTTCTGGACGCGCAGCACGCGCGCCATGAGATCCAAATGGCGACTGATCAGCTGTGATTCGAGAAGTTCGCGAAAGCCCCGCGCATCGAGCGCGCTGCCCGGCAGCACGGGCTCATCGTCGCGCGGAGGCCGGGCGACATCACCCTTCCAGAACTGCACGAACTCGACGAAATTCTGGTCGACGATCTCGGCGCGATTGAAGCCCTTGTGGCGGGCGGCGATGGGATGCGGAACGGACATGGCGAAGCACTCGGGGAAAGAGGATCAGGCGACCATCGCGGAAAAGCGGGGCTGCGCGTGCACGCGCTCCAACCAGGCGGCAATGCGCGGCCAGTGGCTCATCTCGAAACCGCCGTCGGCGGCACAATGGGTATAGGCGAACAACGCGATGTCAGCCACACCAAAATGACCGCCACTGAAGAACGGCTCACGACCGAGATGGTCTTCCATCACGTCGAAGGCCTTGGCGCCACGCTCCAACAGAACCGGAAGTTCGCTGCGGCGCGCGTGGCTTTCGGGCAGCCATTTGCAGACGAAGCGCGCCACGGCGACATAGGGCTCGTGGCTGTACTGCTCGAAGAACATCCACTGCAGCGTACGCGCCCGGTCCCACGGGTCGGCCGGTAAATAGGCCGTACCGTCGGCGAGATAACACAGGATCGCGTTCGACTCCATCAGGCGACGGCCGTCCTCGAGCACCAGCAGCGGCACCTTGCCGTTCGGATTCAACGCGAGGAATTCCGGTGTGCGCGTGGCGCCGCTGGCGCTGTCCGTGTCCACCCAGCGGTACGGCGTGCCCGTCAGTTCCAGCAGCAGCTGCAGCTTGTAACAGTTGCCTGACGAGCGCAGGCCATACACGGTGAGCATGAGGAGTTCCGTCTCAGAACGCGTTAATGCCAGTGAGTTCGCGGCCGACCACCAGCTGATGCACGGTCTCGGTGCCTTCGTAGGTGATGACCGATTCCAGGTTCAGCGCATGGCGGATGGCCGAATGCTCGGTGGTAATGCCGGCGCCGCCGAGGATGTCGCGACAATCGCGCGCGATGTCCAGTGCCATGCGCACATTGTTCCACTTGGCCAGCGAGACCTGGGTCGGCTGCAGGCGGCCGGCATCCTTCAGACGACCGAGCTGCAGCGAGAGCAGCTGCGCCGTGGTGATGCGGCGGGCCATGTCGGCCAGACGGATCTGCACGGCCTGGTTGGCCGCCAGCTGGCGACCGAACAGGATGCGCTGCCCGGCATAGTCGAGCACTTCCTTCAGGCAGGCCTGCGCGGCACCGATCGGCCCCCAGGTGATGCCGTAGCGTGCCTGGTTGAGGCAGCCGAGCGGCCCCTTCAGGCCCTTCACGTTCGGCAGGCGGGCGCTGTCGGGCACACGCACGTCGTCGAAGAACAGGCCGGAGGTGACCGAGGCGCGCAGGCTCATCTTCTTGTGCACGACTTGCGCGGCGAAACCCTTGGTATCGGTCGGCACGACGAACCCCTGGATGCCGTCATCGGTCTGTGCCCAGACGATGGCGATATGCGCGAGATTGCCGTTGGTGATCCACATCTTGGCGCCGTTGATCACCCAGTCGCCGCCATCCTTGCGCGCCACCGTTTTCATGTTGGCGGGATCGGAACCGCCGTGCGGCTCAGTCAGGCCGAAGCAGCCGATCACTTCGCCGGCGGCCATGCGCGGCAGGTACTCACGTTTCTGTTCGTCTGAGCCGTAGGCGAAAATCGGGTACATGCACAGCGAGCTTTGCACCGAGGCGAAGCTGCGCAGGCCGGAATCGCCGCGCTCCAGTTCCTGGCAGATCAAACCGTAGCTGACAGCGTTCATGCCCGCACAGCCGTATTCCTCAGGCAGCGTGGCACCGAGCAGCCCGAGCGCAGCGATCTCCGGCACCAGTTCGGCCGGAAAGCGGGCCTGGTCGAAAGCGTCGCCGATCATCGGCAGGACCTTTTCGTCGACGAAACGGCCGACGGTATCCTGGACCATTCGCTCCTCGTCGGTGAGCAGGGAACGGACGTCGTAGAGATCGAGGGGGTCGAGACGCTGAGCCATGCGGGTACTCGTAAGTCGGCTACGGGAAAGCCCTCGATTGTAGTCCTGCCCCCCCTCCCGGTCATGCCGGGGCGCAACATTCAGCGCTCAGGCGCCGCCACCGCGCGGAAGCCGTAAGCCGGGAGGCGCTCCTGCGCCGCAGGGGACATGGCGTAGAGCGCGAACCGGTACGCCGCAGCGCTCCGCGCGGGGTCGCCGTCCCGCAGCACCACGCTCATGCCGTAGTCCACAGGCAGAGACAGGTTGGCGGGCACCTCGACCTTGCGCAGGTCCGGGTCGGGTGTCGCGTCATGTGAACTGCAGTAGCCAAAAAACACGTCGACGTCGTGGTGCTGGAGGAAGTACTTCGCCGCGCCCACGTTGCCCGGAATCGTGGGCGCGACCGGGCCACCGACCAGTTTCTTCGCTTTGGCTTCGAGGTTGGTGCGCGCGCCCGGATGGACGGTCTCCGCGCGAGCGAAGAATTGCCATGCGTAATCGCCTCCGGGATCCGCGCCGGGTGTCGACGTGCCGATGCGCGTGCCGGGCGCCAGCAGGCGATCGAGCAGATTCGCGCTAGTGATTCCGGCGTCCGGCAGCGTCTGTACGCAAAGCGCGTTACGTGCGAATACCACCGGCGGCGTTGCCTTGCCCTCGCTGGCGAGTCTCTCCGGGTGTGCCATGTTGGCGGAGATGTAGACATCCGCCGGCTCGCCTTTCTCGATGCGTTCGCGCAGCAGGCCGGCCGGACCGTTGACGATACGTACCGGTTCTCCGGTCGTTGCCGTGTACTGTTTGGCGATGTCGGCAAGGGCTCCGGTCAGGCTGCCCGCCGCATAAACGACGATGCCTGCCGGCGTGCTCGAGGTGGCCGAGGGCGCTGCCGCCGGAGGCGACGTCGCTGCGACGGCTGGGAGAACCACCAGCGCGCCAGCCATCATCCATGTCGCCATCTTCATAGCAGGTCCACCTGGACCGACGCGCGTACCGTTCGCGGCGCGCCCAGCGTCGCCGTGGCGCTACCGGCGGCGTTGTATCCATTCTGGCCGGCAGGGCTGACGTTAGCCCAGTAATGCCGGTCGGTGGCGTTGTCGAGCGCGAGACGGAAGGTCACGGGGTAGGTATGAATGCGCGTCTGGAAGCGTCCGCCGATGTCGGCCACGGTATATCCCTTCACGAAATAACTATTGGGGTAGTCGCCGGCACGGCGACCGGCGTGATTCACGTTGAGGGTCAGCGTGAGACCCGAGACCCACGGCAGCCGATACTCGATGAGGGAGTTGTAGACGACACGGGCCAGGCCGAGGATCTGCTTATCGCTGGTGCTGGCCGAGCCCGTTCGGTACAGGCGCGGGTCGAGCAATGAGACACCGGTGAAAATGGTCACGTCACGGCCGACATCCCCGTTCGCCGTCAGTTCGATACCGCGGTTCACCTGGCGCCCCTGCTGCGCAAACACATTGTCGGCACCGACGTAGGCATACGGACGTTCGATGCGATACAACGCAGCGCCAAGATCGATGCCTGCCACGCGAGCCTTGTAACCGGCCTCCCATTGTTTGCTGCGGTAGGGCGACAGGCTCTGGTTCACGTTCGCCGTGCCGGCGGGTGCGATATCGCCTTGCTGCAGGCTGTCCGCATAGGTGACATACGCCATCTGTGTCGGCACCAGCTTGAACATCACACTACCAGTGGGGCTGATACCGTGGGCATCGTAGGAGCTCGTCGTCGCCCCCTGGCGATTGTAATTGCGCACGTACAACCAGCTGTCGCTGGCAACCACCAGCGCCGACCACTGCTCGTCGAAACCGATGGTGTCGCCGAGCGAAATCGATTGCTGCTTCGTGTTCATCGACTTGTAGCGTTGCGAGAAGTCCGGCAGTCCCGGTTTCGCGAAAGAGACCGGAGCGTCGAGACTGGCGCGGCCGACGGTCACCGGGCCGGTCGTGAGCGGTGTATAGCGGCTCCAGTAAAAGCCGTTGTTCGCGATGAGCAGGTCGTGGGTAAGCGGGCCGGTTTCCACGCGACCGTTCAACGCCAGCATGTTGCTGACGATCATGTCGTAGCTGTATGTGGTGGTCGCCGCCGTCGTCGTGTAGTCACCGGCGTTGTCCGTCAGCGTATTGGTTGGCACCGTCGAACGCCGGTCGTTGCTCTCCTTCAGCACTCCGGCGCGGAAGGACCAGCGATCGTTGAACGCCGTGCGCAGGCGTGAGCTGACGATGCGGGTGATGTTGTCGTCACCACCCCAGGTTTGTCCGTAGCCTTTACGCGTCGGATCCGGCGCGGACGGCAGGACCACGCCGCGCCCCAGCGCGAACGTGCCCGGGAAACCGGTGGAGGTGTAGTGGTAGTAGCTCGCGTCGTTTTCCAGCACGGTGCTTTCACCGAGCCGCGCGTCGAAGGCAACGCTACCGAGGCGACGGGCGAGCCGGCTGCCATCCACGTAGCCCGGTCCGTTCTGGTCGAGCACGTTCACCCGGTATCCGAAGCGGTCGTCCACGCCGAAACGACCGCCGAGGTCGGCGTGGCCAAGCGCCGAGCCGCGCGAGTTGTAACGTACATCGAATTCGCGCAGCGGCGCGTCCGTGGGCCGCTTGAAGATGTAATTGAAGGTGCCAGCGGGACTGGCAGGGCCGTACAGCGCCCCAGCGAGGCCGTTCAGCACCTCGATCTGTTCGAACTGTTCGATCGGGTAATCGGTCGTGGCGGCAATATTGAGGCCGTCGATACGGGTGTTCTGGACGACGCCGGCCTGCAGGCCACGGCTCTGTGGCCGGATGTTTTCGCCCTGCACGGTCGGCAGGAAGCGGAACGCCTCGCGAACGCTTTGCAGCTGCTGATTGCGCGCGAGGTCGTTGTTCACCGCCTGCACCGAATACGGCGTATCCAGCGGTGAGCGATCGCCCAGCGGCCCCATGCCGACCTTTTCGGTCCGGTAGGAGGCCTGTCCGGCCTCCACCGTATAGCCCTCGAGATCCGTCTTCGGCGTGGCATCCTGGCCAAACACGGGCGATACGGTGAGACACAGCCATGACAGCGACAGGAGGCGGCGCGGCCGGAAACGCATGTTTGAACCCTGAAAAGCGAGATATACCCGACTTTATAGCGCAGTCGCGAAGCATTCTTTACCATTCGTGACGTACCGATGCGCCAGAAGATGCAAACGTTTGCATAATGGCCCTGCCCTCGCCCACTGGATTCCCCATGTTCAAAGGCGTCCTGCTCGGCTTCGCCTGCTACGCCGCCTACGCGTGGAGCGATGCCTTCGTGAAGTCCCTGGAGGGCTCGCTACCGCCTTACGAGGCGGTTTTCTTCGGCGCCGTGCTGGCCATGGCCGCCTTTCCGTTCCTGAAGAAGCCCGGCGATCGCTGGAGCGAGATCGTGGTGTCGAAGATGCCCGGCCTGTGGCTGCTTCGCGCCATGGCCGGCGCGATCGGCAATATCACCGCCGTGATGGCCTTCACCGCCCTGCCCATGGCCGAGGCGTTCTCGCTGATCTTCCTGCTGCCGATCTTCGTCACCATCCTCTCGGTGGTGTTCCTGCGTGAACACGTCGGCTGGCGGCGCTGGTCGGCGGTGCTGGTCGGTTTTCTCGGCGTGCTGGTGGTGCTGCGTCCCGGCTTCCGTCATCTGGGCACGGGCCACGTCGCCGCGATCATCTGCGGCATCACCGGCGCTTTGTCGATCATCGCCCTGCGCATGGCAGGGGCCACGGAGAAGCGCATCACGCTTTACGGCGCGGGCGTGGTCGGACCCATGCTCGCCGGGTTCATCATGATGCTGCCGCATTTCGTCTGGCCGGACGCGCACCAGTGGTTGCTCGTGCTCGGTTACGGCCTGCTGGCCGCGGCCGGCGCGGTGCTGCTGATGCTGGCGACGCAGAACGCGCCGGCGGCGCGAGTCGCGCCCACGCAGTACAGCCAGATGCTATGGGCGATCCTGTTCGGCTACCTGATCTTCCACGACCATCTGGACTGGCCGATGCTGGTTGGCATCGTGCTGATTCTGGGCGCGGGCTTGTTCACCTTCGTTCGCGAGGAGAAGAAGACCGATTGGTGGCGGTGGACGAATATTGTTTGAGGCGACCTGGATTCGCCGATGAATCGGCTCCCACAAAAGCGCAAGGGAATCGCCGATGAATCGGCTCCTACAAAAGCCGTTCTGTGTGTGGGAGCCGCTTCAGCGGCGATCCGGCGGCAGCCGGCCTAGGTATTCGAAACCCCATGGGGTACGTGCCCAGTCGCCACGTGGCGCCTCGCCGATTCCACATTCGCCGGTGAATCATCGAAGAAAATATCCGCCCCGAAGGCATCGAGGAACGGACCTTTGTCGCGGCCGCCCAGGAACAGGGCTTCGTCGATACGGACACCCCAGCGGCGCAGCGTCAGGATGACTCGCTTGTGTGCCGGTGCGGAACGGGCCGTCACCAGGGCCGTGCGAATGGGTGAGGTTTCTGCCGGGAACGCTGCTTGCAGGCGGTGCAGCGCGGAAAGGAAACCACGGAACGGGCCACCCGAAAGCGGCTCCGCCCAGAGCTCGGACTCGCTGCGATGGAACGCATCAAGGCCCTGCTCTTTCGACACCCGCTCACCTTCGTCGCCGAATATCACGGCGTCTCCATCGAAGGCGATACGCAGCTGTTCGCTGGAGCGCTGCGGCGCCGTGGACGGCAGGATCGTCGCGGCGGCAACGCCGGCGCGGAGTGCGCGACCCACGTCTTCCGCATTGGCGGAAAGAAACAGGTCGGCCCGGAACGGTGCAATGTAGTCGGAAGTCGGCGCACCGCTGGTAAAAGCGGCGCGCGAGATATTCAGCTTGTAGTGCTGGATGGCATTGAAGATGCGTAAACCCGTATCGCCGGAGTTCCGCGACAGCAGGATCACCTCCACGGGCGGCACGTCGCCAGACAAGGCGTTCAGGCCGAGCAACTTCTGCACCAGCGGGAAAGCCACGCCGGGGGTCAGGAGTTCGTTCTCACGCTCGATCTGGTATGAGCGATAAGCATCAAGGCCATCGCGCTCGAACAGCTCGTGACCGTCTTCCATGTTGAACAGCGCACGCGACGAGATGGCCACGACCAGGCGGTTGTCGTGCACGGAGGCATCGGCGTGGGCGGTCTGGGTATCGTTGTCGGGGGCGTTCATCGGGGCGGTGTCCGTGTTGCGTCACTGGACACCATCCTAATGCACCGGCCCAACCTTGCGGGGGGGCCATGCTGTTGTGGGAGCCGATTCATCGGCGATGGGGGGCTCGCGAAACACTGGCCCGCTGCCGCGGGATCGCCGATGAATCGGCTCCTACAGGGGTAGTGGCCGCTCTACAGGGCGAACTGCTCGTCGAGGATGCGCTGCTGCAGGTTGTGTTCGGGGTCGAACAGGAGGCGAACGGCATTGCGGCGGGATTGCTTCACCTCCACCTTGCGCACGTCGCGCACTTCGTGGAAGTCGGCCGTGGCGCTGATCGGTCGCTTGTTCGGATCCTTGGTTTCAAAACCCACCCGCGTGGCGTGCGGAAGGATGGCTCCTCGCCAGCGGCGTGGGCGAAAGGGGCTGATCGGCGTCAGCGCCAGGACATTTGCATCCAGCGGCAGGATCGGACCGTGGGCGGAGAGGTTGTAAGCGGTGGAACCGGCCGGTGTGCTCACCAGGATCCCGTCGCAGACCAGTTCTTCGAGCTTCACCTCGCCGTTAAGGCTCACGCGCATGTGCGCGGCCTGGTTGCTCTGACGGAGCATGGCCACTTCATTGAAAGCGAGCGCACGATGCTCGGCGCCATCGCAACAGGTGCTGTGCATCTCCAGTGGATGCAATACGGCCGGATGCGCACGCTCGATGCGCTCGGCGAGCGCGTCGAGCTCGTGCTGGTTCATGAGAAAACCGAGGCGGCCGAGCTTCATGCCGTAAAACGGCACGCCAAGGGTTCGGTAGGTATGCAGCGTGCGCAGCATGAAGCCGTCGCCGCCAAGTGACACGATGATCTCGGCGTCCCCGGGTTCCACGCTGCCGTAACGCTTTATCAGGGCGGCGCGTGCACGTTGGGCGACGTCGGTTTCGCTGGCGACAAAGGCTAGGCGCATGGATGTCGGCTTGAAAGGACCAGCGGGGAGCTTAGTCCTTCGGGCGGGAGATCGGCTAGGTGGAGGGTTTCGCCAGCACCCATTCGCCGATGAATCGGCTCCTACCAGGCAGGACATCACCGATAAATCGGCTCCTACATTTTCCTGTAGGAGCCGATTCATCGGCGATGGCCCGGGTCAGACCGGGATCTGGGCCAGCTGGGCCAGGCGACGGACGGCGACCGAGGCGATCGGGTAGTCAGCGTTCTGGGTGAGGATTTCCGCCAGCATGGTGCGTGTGTACTTGAGCGTGGCGTCGTCACGCTGCAACCAGGCCTGGACCGGGCTGACATCGGTACGATCGCCGGCGACCGAGATCACCTGCAGGGCCAGGGCGCGATGCTGGGCGTTGAGCTCGTCCAGCAGCGAACCACGGGCTTGCGCGTGCCATGCGCCTTCCACGTTGAGCGCTTCGATCTGCCCACGCAGCCACTCGAGGTCGAGGGCTTCGGCCAGCTCGTAGAACACCCTGGCAACAGTGGCGATGTCCTTGCCGCTCTGCTTCGACACTTCGACCATGTCCAGTGCCGCGCGCAGTACCGGGACACGGGCAAGGCGAACCGCCAGCGACTCCGGCACGCCCAGGCCTTCCCACTTCTCCTGGCTCGCGGCGAAATCGCCACGACCGGTATCGGTCAGGCCGTCCGGCAGGGCCTTGCGCAGAACGATCACTTCGCTGGCGTAACGATCGACATTGGCCGCGATGTCCAGCGTGCCGCCCGGACGGTTGAGCAGCCAGCGGGTCAGGTGGCGCAGCAACGACCAGATCTGCAGGATCGCGTCGATCTGGGTGTTCTCAGCCACCGTGCCGTCGAGTGCCTCGATCTCCGCCCAAAGCTCACGGGCATCGAGGATCTCGCGCGCCGCGGTGTATGCCTTGGCGATAGACGCCGGGCCATGGCCCGTGTCTTCCTGCATGCGCATCATGAAGGTGGCGCCCATGCGGTTGATCGTCGAGTTCGTCACCGCGGTGGCGATGATCTCGCGCTTCAGCCGATGACGCTGCATGTGCTCGGCATATTTCTCATGCAGGGGCACGGGGAAGTAACGCACCAGCTCACGCGAGAGGTACGGATCTTCCGGTACGTCGGAATCCAGCAGCTGCTGGAACAGGCGGATCTTATCGTACGACAGAAGCACCGACAGTTCCGGACGCGTCAGGCCCTGTCCACGCACTTTGCGTTCGGTGAGTTCGGCTGCCGTCGGCAGCGACTCGACCGCGCGGTCGAGCATGCCTTCGGCTTCCAGCGTGCTGATGAAGTGGGCCATCGAGCCCAGGCGACGCACCGACTGGTGCTCCATCACGGTGATGGCCTGATTCTGGCGATAGTTGTCCCACAGCACGAGGCGGCCGACTTCGTCGGTCATCTCGGCAAGCTGCTTGTTGCGGCCCTCGAAGGTCAGCTCACCACGCTGCACGGCGTCGTTGAGCAGGATCTTGATGTTCACCTCGTGATCGGAGGTGTCCACGCCCGCAGAGTTGTCGATGAAGTCGGTGTTGAGCAGCACCCCGGCCTGTCCTGCCTCGATACGGCCCTTCTGGGTCATGCCCAGGTTGCCGCCTTCGCCCACCACCTTGCAGCGCAGCTCGTTGCCGTTCACGCGCAACGCGTTGTTGGCGCGGTCACCGACGTCGGCATGCGTTTCACTGGTGGCCTTGACGTACGTACCGATGCCGCCGTTCCAGAGCAGGTCCACCGGCGCTTTCAGGGTGGCCGAAAGCAGGTCGGTCGGCGCCATGTGCGTGGCGTCGCTACGAATACCCAGGACAGCCTTGACTTCCGGCGACACCGGAACCGACTTGGCGCTACGCGGATACACGCCACCACCGGCCGAAATCAGCGATTTGTCGTAGTCGTCCCACGAGGAACGCGGCAGCGCGAACAGTCGCTGGCGCTCGACGAAGGACTTCGCCGAATCCGGGTTCGGGTCGAGGAAGATGTGGCGGTGATCGAACGCGGCGAACAGGCGGATCTTCTCCGACAGCAGCATGCCGTTGCCGAAGACGTCGCCCGACATATCGCCCACGCCAACCACGGTGAAGTCTTCGGTCTGGCAATCGCGGCCCAGCGCGCGGAAGTGGCGCCTGACCGACTCCCAGGCGCCCTTGGCGGTAATGCCCATGCCCTTGTGGTCGTAGCCGTTGGAACCGCCCGACGCAAACGCGTCGTCGAGCCAGAAGCCATGCTCGGTCGAGATCGCATTGGCGATATCGGAGAACGTGGCCGTGCCCTTGTCCGCGGCGACCACCAGGTACGGGTCGTCGTTATCGTGACGAATCACGCCTTGTGGCGGCACCACCTTGCCCTCGACGAGGTTGTCGGTGATGTCGAGCAGGCCGTTGATGAACATGCGGTAGCAGGCGATACCCTCGGCCAGCTGTGCGTCGCGATCGCCGCCCACCGGCGGGCGTTTCACGAAGAAGCCACCCTTGGAACCGACCGGCACGATGACCGTGTTCTTGACCATCTGCGCCTTGACCAGGCCGAGCACTTCCGTACGGAAATCCTCGCGGCGATCGGACCAGCGCAGGCCACCGCGCGCGACCGAACCGAAGCGCAGGTGGATACCTTCCACGCGCGGTGCATAAACGAAAATCTCGCGGAACGGCACGGGCTTGGCCAGCTCGGGCACCTGGTGCGAGTCGAACTTGAAGCTCAGGTACGGACGGTACGCGCCATCCCACAGCTGGAAGAAGTTGGTGCGTAGCGTGGCATGGATCAGCGCGATGAAGCTACGCAGGATGCGGTCTTCGTCGAGGCTGGAGACGTTGTCCAGCAGGGCGTTGAGGGCCTCCTCGACAGCGGTTGCCTGCTCATCGCGCGGCCGGCCCAGCGACGAGACCAGGTTGCCGATCAGGCCCGGCTGCGCGGCCAGCGTTTCCGGGCCGATAAGCGCATGCATCTCATGCGAGAGCAGGCTTTCGGCGCGTTCGCGTTCTGCGCTGTCCAGGCTTTCGCGGCGTGGATCGAAGCGCGCATTGAACAGCTCGACGATCAGGCCGGCGATGGCCGGGTAGTGGTTGAGAGCGTCTTCCATGTACGCCTGCGAGAAGGCGACGCCGGTTTGCAGGAGGTACTTGGTGTAGCTGCGCAGGATGGCTACCTGGCGCCAGCCGAGTTTGGCGCCGAGGACGAGGCGGTTGAAGCCATCGTTCTCGGCGTTGCCGCGCCAGACCTGCTCGAAGGCATCCTCGAAGATCGAACCGACCTGTTCGACATCGAAAGCGAGACGGTCGACCGGCTGGACTTCGAAGTCCTGGATGTACAGCGCGCTGTCGGCGAGCTTCAGCTCGTACATGTGCTCGGTGAGCACGCGCAGGCCGAGGTTCTCCAGTTGCGGCAACACTTCGGAAAGCGCGATGTCGGAGCCGGAACGGTAGACCTTGAAGCGCAGCTCTTCCGGGCGATTCTGCGGATGGTAGAACGACATGCTGATGGCGTCGGGGCCATCCAGGCCGGCCAGCGCGCGAACGTCGGCGGCGGCCACGTGCGGCGCTACTTCGTCCACGTAACCGGCAGGAAGCGCCTTGCCGTAACGGTTGGCCAGAATGATGCCCTGCTGCTCGCCGGCGATTTCGATCAGGCGGTCGCGCAGCTCATCGTTCCAGTTGCGCGCGATCGAGGCGATCTGCGCCTCCAGGGCGGCAGCGTCGTAGGTCGGATGGTCGCCGATGCGCGGGCGAACCACCACATGCAGGCGAACCAGCGCGGCCTCGCCCATCAGTACGGCCGAATCCACATGCTCGCCATGGAAGGCTTCGCGCAGCACGCCTTCGACGCGTTCACGCACGGCCGTATTGAAGCGGTCGCGCGGAATGAACACCAGGCAGGAGAAGAAGCGACCGTAGCTGTCGCGACGGATGAACAGGCGCGTGCGCGTGCGCTGGGCCAGCTCGAGCAGGCCGATCGCCAAGGCATAGAGCTCGTCGGTGCTGCACTGGAAGAGTTCGTCGCGCGGCAGGGTGTCGAGGATATGGCGCAGCGCCTTGCCCGAATGCGAATCACGCTTCAGGCCGGAGCGGGTCATGACCGCCTCGCACTTGTCGCGAACCAGCGGCACATGCTGCGGATGGGCCATATAGGCGTTGGACGAGAACAGGCCAAGGAAGCGCTGCTCGGCGACCGGACGACCCTTCTCGTCGAACTTCAGCACGCCGATGTAATCCATGTAGCCGGCGCGGTGGATCGGCGAGCGTGCGTTGGTCTTGGTCAGGATGATCGCGTCGGTGGAACCCGAACGCGGTAGTTCGCTGGCGACCAGCGTGCGCAGCGAGCGCGGGGCAAGCGAGCGCTCAGCGGCGCGCAGGATGCCCAGGCCCGAGCCTTCGACCGTCCTGAGGACATCGTCGCCCTCACCGTGGGCCACTTCGTATTCGCGGTAACCCATGAAGGTGAAGTGGTCATCGGCCACCCAGCGGAGGAACTCCGTGGCTTCGCGCACTTCGTCCGCCGTGTACGGCAGGGAGCGCTTGCCGAGGTCGTCGGCGACTTCGTTCATCCGGGCGCGCATGGCGCGCCAGTCGTCCACGGTCTCGCGCACGTCCGAAAGAGCGGTTTCGAGGTTGGCCTTGACCGTGTCCAGTTCGGTGTCGTCGAGACGGTCGACCTCGAAGCGCATGATCGACTCGGTGCTTTCACCCGTACCGACCGCTTCAAGAAGGCCGGCGGCGGAACGGACGACCGGCACGACCGGGTGGATGATGACCTGGATGTCGGCATGGGCGGCGGCGACCATCGAGACGGTGTCGACCAGGAAGGGCATGTCGTCGGTGACGACTTCGATCACGGCCCGGCTGCCCGACACGCCCGGGTTGTAGACGCGAACCTTCGCCTTGCCCGCCTGGCGCTCGCGCGCGAAGGTGAGCAGATCGGCGATCAGGGCGGCCCAGCGATCCGGCGCGTGCAGCGCGTAATCGGCAGGCGCGATGCGCTCGAAAAAGGCTTCGATAAAATAGCGGGCCTCGTTGAGGCGCTCCGCGGGGTAGCTGATCTTCTTCAGTTCATCGAAAACAACGGCGTGGAACTGGCCGTCTGCTGCGGCGCGAATCGCATTCATGGGCGGATATCGATGTGGGGAGAGAGAGGAAAACCGCCAAAGCATAGCTCTCACCCATGGCATGTAGCCACACCGTCGCACATTGGCAGTTAGCGGTTTTTCAGTGCGCCGCGACATATTGCGCAACCTCTCACGAGGCGAAGCGGGCATGCTCCCCAACCGCGTCCGGGTGCAACGCAACAATTCGCACGCGAATGTTGTTCATGACCGTTGACGCTGGTCCGAGGGAGATTCTAAACTGGACGGTATAGTCCAGCAGGTATACGAAATGGCGAACCTGGATACCCGGCCGACCTCCGATCGTCAGCAGCGGGTGCTCCAGGCCGCTTGTGCGTTATTCCTGCGTGATGGTTATCGCGTCAGCATGGGTGCGGTGGCACGCGAGGCGGGCGTGTCCAAGCAAACTGTGTATGCGCACTTCGAAAACAAGGACACCCTGTTCCACGCCGCCGTCGAACAACTTGTCTTACCCCTGCATGCCACCCTCACCCCGGAAAGTCGCGGCCTGAGCAACACGCTCATCGCGCTGGCCAGGGCGCACCAGACCTACGTGATGGACCAGGCAAACGTGGCGCTGGGCCGGATGCTGATCGCGGAAGCCCCGCGATTCCCGGCCGCGGCGCGTACGTTTTTCCGGACCGCGATCGACACCGTCGCGAGCCGGCTGGCCGATTGCATGGCTGAAGCCATGGACCACGGAACGATGCGCCGCGAGGACCCCGAGGTGGCCGCGGAGCTCTTCCTGTCCATGCTTCACGGGCTCGAAGGGGATCGCCGCCTCTTCGGTATGCACGCAAGAGGACAAAAGGCACAGGACGACTGGGCGCGACACGCGGTAACTGTATTTATGCATGCGTACGACATCCTCCCGGATGGCACGGCGCTTACGACAAAGAAACCTGGAATAGGAACGGAGTTCTCATGAATCCCCTGCCCCTGCGCACCCCCCTGCTGGCCCTCAGCCTCGCTGCGGTGCTTGCCGCCTGCCACAAGCAGGAAGCACCGCCGGCACCGCCGCCGGCACCCGTCGGCACCATCAGCGCCCAGCCGCAGACCGTTCCCCTGATCCAGGATCAGGTCGGTCGCATCTCGTCGCTGCGCACGGCCGACGTACGCGCTCGCGTGCCCGGCATCCTGCTCAAGCGCCTCTACCCCGAAGGTACGGACGTCAAGGCCGGCCAGAAGCTGTTCCAGATCGACCCGCAGCCGCTCACGGCCGAGCTGAACTCACAGCTCGCCCTGCTGGCTTCGGCGAAGGCGACGGCCGCCAACAACAAGGCGACCGCGGACCGCAACCGTGGCCTGATCGGCAAGAACTACGTGTCCCGGCAGGACCTGGACAACGCCGAGGCCGCCCAGCGCACCGCCGATGCCGCGGTGAAGCAGGCCGAAGCCAACGTGCAGGCGGCCCGGATCAACCTCGCCTTCACCGACGTGGTCTCGCCGATCGACGGTCGCGCCGGCCAGCAGCAGGTCACCGAGGGTGCCCTCGTCGGCCAGGGTGACACCACCCTGCTGACCCAGGTCGACCAGATCGACCAGGTCTACGTGAACTTCAGCATGTCGGTGTCCGACCTCGACACCATGCGTCGCGCTGCGGCCTCGGGCGACGCCACGCTCTCGCCAACGGACAAGTCCACGGTGAGCATCCAGCTGCCTGACGGCTCGGACTACAGCGAGAAGGGCATGCTCGACTTCTCTTCCGCCACGGTGAATCCGCAGACCGGCACGGTGAACCTGCGTGCGCAGCTCGCCAACCCCGACGTGCGCCTGCTTCCGGGCCAGTTCGTGACGGTCAAGGCCAATCTCGGCAATCTCCACAACGTCTATCTGGTGCCGCAGGCCGCCGTGCTGCGCGACCCGGGCAGCGCCTACGTGCTGGTCGTTGGCGACGCCAAGACGAAGGACGCACAGACCGGCGTCGAGAAGACCATTCCGTCGGCCGCCGTCCGTCGCCCGATCGTCACCAGCCGCCTCAATGGTGCCGACTGGATCGTCACCGGCGGCCTCAAGCCGGGTGACAAGATCATCGTCGACGGCCTGGCCAAGGCGAAGGAAAACGCACCGGTGAATGCATCCCCGGCAAAGGCCACGCAGGACGCCGATGCCCCTGGCGCCCCCGCTGGTAAGCAGTAACGGAGTTTCGTCATGCCGACTTTCTTCATCGACCGCCCCATCTTCGCGTGGGTCGTGGCGATCCTGATCAGCCTTTGCGGCACGATCTCCCTGCTGAACATGGGTATCGAGTCGTATCCGAACATCGCACCCCCACAGGTCGTCGTTACGGCGACCTACCCGGGTGCGAGCGCGGACACGACCGAAAAAACCGTGACCCAGGTGATCGAGCAGCAGCTGACCGGTATCGATCACCTGCTCTATTTCAGCTCCGCCTCCAGCTCCAGCGGCACGGCTACCGTCACGCTGACGTTCGAGACCGGCACCGATCCGGACATCGCCCAGGTCCAGGTGCAGAACAAGGTGTCGCTCGCAACGCCTCGCCTGCCTACGGAAGTGACCCAGCAGGGCGTCGTGGTGGCCAAGTCCAACCCCGACTTCCTGATGTTCGTGGCGCTGACCTCGTCCAATCCGGCCATCGACGGCAACCGCCTGACCGACATCGTCTCCTCGCAGGTGCTCGACCAGATCGCCCGTATTCCGGGCGTCGGCAGCACGCGCCAGCTGGGTTCCGAGTACGGCATGCGCGTCTGGCTGAATCCGGACAAGCTCCGTGGCTACGGCCTCTCGGCCACCGCCCTCAGTAACGCGCTCGCCACGCAGAACGTCCAGTTCGCCGCTGGCTCGATCGGTACCGACCCCGCCGTCAACGGCCAGGGCTTCAGTGCCACCGTGTCCGCGGAAGGTCGCTTCACCACGCCGGAAGAGTTCTCCGACATCATCGTTCGCGCGAATAACGATGGCACTGTCGTTCGCCTGAAGGACGTCGCCCGCGTCGAACTCGGCCCGCAAACCTACGGCTTCAACGCCCAGTGGAACGGCACACCCACCGGCTCCTTCGGTGTGCAGCTGCTGCCCGGCGCGAACGCGCTGGATGTGGCTAATGCCGTGCGCGCCAAGATGGCCGATCTGGCCAAGAGCTTCCCGGACGGCGTTACCTGGTTCGCCCCGTACGACACGACGCAGTTCGTCACGATCTCGATCACCGAAGTCGTGCACACCCTGGTCGAGGCGATCATCCTCGTCTTCCTGGTGATGCTGCTGTTCCTGCAGAACTTCCGCGCCACGATCATCCCGACCCTGGTTATCCCGGTGGCCCTGCTCGGCACCTTCCTGGGTCTGTCGCCCCTCGGCTTCACCGTCAACCAGCTCACCCTGTTCGGCATGGTGCTGGCGATCGGTATCGTGGTCGATGACGCGATCGTGGTGATCGAAAACGTCGAACGCATCATGTCGGAGGAAGGGCTATCGCCACCGGCAGCCACGCGTAAGGCCATGGGCCAGATCACCGGCGCCATCGTCGCGATCACCGTGGTACTGGCGGCGGTGTTCGTTCCCTCGGCTTTGCAGCCGGGCGCGTCGGGCATCATCTACAAGCAGTTCGCGCTGACGATCGCGGTGTCGATGGGTTTCTCGGCCTTCCTCGCCCTGTCGTTCACGCCGGCGCTTTGCGCGACGATCCTCAAGCCGACCCATGGCGAGCGGAAGAACATCGTCTACCGCAAGTTCAACCAGGTGTTCGACAAGGTCCAGCACACCTACTCCGGTCATATCGGCAGCGCGATTCGACATGCGCCGCGCTGGATGTTCGTGTTCGTGCTGATCGCCGTGCTGTGTGGTTTCCTGTTCGCTCGCCTGCCGACCAGCTTCGTTCCCGACGAAGACCAGGGTTACGCGCTGGCTATCGTGCAGCTGCCTCCCGGTTCGAGCATCGCGCGCACCGAAAAGGTGATGACGGACATGCGTTCGATCATCCTCAAGGACCCGACGGTCGCCGGCGTGTTCCAGATCTCCGGCTTCAGCTTCGTGGGTTCGGGTGAAAACGTCGGCATGAACTTCATCAAGCTGAAAGACTGGGACACCCGTGACCTCACGGCTACCCAGATCATCCAGCAGATGAACGGCAAGATGCAGGCCGTGCACAATGCGACGATCTTCGTCGTCAACCTGCCCACGATCCGCGGCCTGTCGCAGTTCGGCGGTATCGACATGTACCTGCAGGCACGTGCCGGCCAGTCGCGTGACGAACTGACCAAGGCCCGCAACGCCCTGCTCGGCGCGGCCGCGCAGAACAAGGCCCTGGTGGGTGTTCGTCCGAACACGCTGGAAGACGCCCCGCTGCTGCAGCTGAGCGTGGATCGTACCCAGGCCCAGACCATGGGCCTGAATGTCAGCGATATCTATACAGCGATCCAGCTCACGCTGGCTCCGGTGTACATCAATGACTTCCAGTACGAGGGCCGCGTGAAGCGCGTGATGGTGCAGGCCGACGCGCCCTACCGCATGGGCACGGACTCCTTCGCGCACATCTTCACGCCCAGCACGCTGGCTTCCACCACCGCCACGACGACGGGCACGACGGGGTCCTCCGTTGCCAGCTCGTCCACCACCACCGACAGCTCGATGATCCCGCTGTCCACCGTGGTCCACTCGAAGTGGACGATGGCGGCGCCGACGCTCAATCGCTACAACGGTTATTCGGCGGTGGAAATCGTCGGTAACGAAGCGCCGGGTTACTCCACCGGTCAGGCGATGGGCGTCGTCGAAGGCATCGTCAACGACAAACTGCCGAAGGGCTTCGGTTATGACTGGACCGGCCAGTCGTACCAGGAAATCCTCTCCGGCAACTCGTCGACGATGCTGTTGGTCCTGTCCATCGTGATCGTGTTCCTCTGCCTCGCTGCTCTGTACGAGAGCTGGTCCATCCCGGTCGCCGTGCTGCTGGTGGTGCCGCTGGGCATCCTCGGTACCGTCGTCTTCTCGATGCTCCGCGGCCTGCCGAACGACATCTACTTCAAGATCGGCATGATCACGGTCATCGGCCTGGCGGCGAAGAACGCCATCCTGATCGTCGAGTTCGCGGTGGAGAAACAGCAGGAAGGCAAGACCCTGCGCGAAGGTGTGGTCGAGGCATCCCGCCTGCGACTGCGCCCCATCCTGATGACCTCGCTGGCCTTCATCCTCGGCGTGTTCCCGCTGGCGATCAGCACCGGTGCGGGTGCGAACTCCCGCCACGCGATTGGCACAGGTGTCATCGGCGGCATGCTCTTCGCCACCTTCCTCGGCCTGCTGCTGATTCCGGTGTTCTACGTCAGCGTTCGCCGCATGCTGGGTGACAAGCTCGACGAGGTCTCGCACACGATGCCGCACGTCGGTCATGACGACGACAGCGATCCGCATGGCGGTGGTGAAGGTCCGCACGACGGTGGCCCGACCAACCTCGAACCGCACGCACCGAACGTCGGCGACGTGAGAGCCTTCGATTCGGACTCGCATCGCGGAACGGATCGAACGTAACCAGCGACATCGATATTGAAAAAGCCCGGCGAAAGCCGGGCTTTTTTTGTCTGTGAGAACTGTCTGCGGGGCCGTCTGTAGGAGCCGCTTCAGCGGCGATGCTCTCCGCCCAGCCACCTCACAAGTCAAAAGAGGCCACCTACCCTCTCCGCCTCTTCCGACCGACATTACGCAGGAACAACTAAATCGACCCTAGGTGATCCGGACACGCGGACATCACCATGGAAGGAAACTCAGATTCCTTCTATTCCCCCAAAGGGGCTACGCGTAGTTTCATGGCCATGCAGGGTCTCTCATGACCCTGACCTTCGAAGGGGACGAAGCAAAAGCTCGAAAGAATAAATCCAAACACGGCATCTCGTTCGTTCAGGCGTGCGATGCCTTCTTCGATCTCGGTCAAGCAAGATCGATTTCAGCGACTGCCCTGCGACCCCTCCGGACGCCCTCTGGATGAGGCTGGGACCCGGCAACTTTCTGGGCCCCCTGATGGCTGAAGCGCGAGAACGTGAACTCACCGGTAGCGTCCTCAAAGACGTTGAACGCTTGCTTCCGAAATTCATCGCAAGAGTGGCCGCCATGTCAGATAACTTCCTCGACTTCAGCGACATGCCGGAAATGGCGCCGTATGCGGTCACGCTAATAACCGGTGACGGCCCCAGTCTCGGAATCCTCCTGCCGGAAGCCCGCAAACTCGCATTCGCTGCCGCTTGATCCATAAAAAACCCCGGCGATGCCGGGGTTTCCGTATACGTAGATTCAGCTTTGGAGGCAAGCGAAACGCGCCTTACCGCAACCCCGTCTCCGCACGCGCAATCACCAGACGCTGGATCTCGCTCGTACCTTCGTAGATCTCGGTGATTTTGGCATCCCTGAAGTAACGCTCCAGCGGCATTTCCTTCGAATAACCCATGCCACCGTGAATCTGCACAGCCTGGTGGGTAATCCACATGGCGGCTTCCGAGGCGACCAGCTTGGCCATCGACGCTTCGGTGCCGAAGCGGCCGCCGGTCTTCTCGACCTGGCCCTTCGTCCACGCCGCGCGCAGGGTCAGCAGCAACGCCGAGTCCAGCTTGCACTTCATGTCGGCGATCTTGGACTGGGTCATCTGGAAGGTACCGATCGGGTGGCCGAAGGCCTTGCGATCGCGCGACCAGACGAGGGTGGCCTCATACGCCGCGCGAGCGACGCCGATCGCCTGCGAGGCGATGCCGATGCGGCCGGCGTCGAGCACGCCCATGGCGATACCGAAGCCCTTGCCCTCGGCGCCAAGCATGTCGTCAGCCGGGCACACATAGTCGTGGAACTCGATCTCGCAGGTGGCCGAGGCGCGGATGCCGAGCTTCGGCTCGGTCTTGCCGGCCAGGAAGCCCGGACGCTTGGTGTCGATGATGAAGGCCGACACCCCGCGAGCACCCATCCCCGGCGTGGTCACGGCGAACAGCACGATGTAGCGAGCCACCGGGCCGGAGGTGATCCAGCTCTTCTTGCCGTTGATCACCCAGTCACCCTCGGCGTTCTTCACGGCGCGGGTGTGCATGTTCGAGGCATCGGATCCCGATTGCGGCTCGGTGAGGGCGTAGGCACCGATGGCTTCGCCCGAGGCGATGGCGCGCACATACTTCTGCTTCTGCTCTTCGGTACCGTTCTTCAGGATGCCGTTGCAGAACAGCGAATTGTTGACCGACATGATGGTCGAGGTGGCGGCATCGGCCGCGGCGATCTCGACCATGGCCAGCACGTAGGCCACCGGGTCCATGCCCGCGCCACCGTACTCTTCGGGCACCTCGATGCCCATCAGGCCCAGCTGTCCCATCTCCTGGATATTCTCCAGCGGGAACTCACCCTTGGCGTCGTGTTCGGCGGCGACGGGGACGATGCGCTTCTGCGCAAAGTCGCGGGCGATGGACTGGATCGACAGTTGGTCGTCGGTAAAACGGAAATCCATGAGCATTCCTCGGGCCGGCCGGAAGGTCGGCAAGTCTTGGGGTAGAGACAAGCCGCCCATTCTAACGGCCGTTCGAGCCGTTGCCTCCATGCACTGCAACATCGGCCTTGACGCTGGGGCGGCGGGGCCGCATCCTTATGTATCTCTTTATCGCGATAAAAGGATTCGGCATGGACTTGTCGACGGCCTCCACCGTGCTTCGCCTGCTGGCCGATCCCACGCGTGTTCGCCTGCTCGCCCTGCTGGACCGCGAGGAGTTGACCGTGGCCGAACTGGCCGCCGTGCTGCACCTGGCCCAACCGCGTGTTTCCACCCATCTGGCCAAGCTCAAGGAAGCCGAGCTGGTGCGTGACCGCCGGGCCGGCGTGTCCGCCTATTATCGCGCCAACGCGGAGGCCGACCCCACCCTCGCCGCTCTCGTGGCCTCGTTGCGCGACACCCTGAGCGACGCCCTGCTCCGCGAGGATGCGGAGCGGCTACCGGCCGTCCTCGCCCAGCGGGCACGTACCGAAGGCTGGGCGGACACCGTCGCCGGGGATATGGAGCGCCACTACTCCCCCGGCCGCACGTGGGAAACCCTCGCCCGCTCGCTGCTCCAGCTGCTCGCCACCGGCGATGTCCTGGACATCGCCTCCGGGGACGGCGTCACAGCGGAACTGCTCGCACCGCATGCCCATTCGATTGTCTGCGTCGACAGTTCCGAGCGTGTCGTGGACGCCGCGCGCCAGCGACTGGCCAGCTTCACGAATGTGGACGTGCGCACCGGCGACATGCACGCGCTCGACCTGGAAGACAACCGCTTCGACCTTGTCCTGCTGCTTCACGCCCTTACGTATGCGGAGCGCCCCGAGGCGGTGTTTACCGAGGTCGCCCGGGTACTGAAACCGGGTGGAAGGCTTCTGGTATCGACTCTGGGCGAACACGAGCACCGCGCCGTGATCGAGCCCTTCGACCACCGCAACCTGGGCTTCACCTGCGAGGCCCTCGTCGCCCTGGCGAAGGCAGCCGGCCTGGACGTCGTCAGCTGCGAGCGCCTCAGCCGCGAACGCCGCGCGCCGCATTTCGAAGTAATCAGCCTGCTCGCACGCAAGCCCTGACCGGAGACCGCCGATGAGCACCCTACCCTGGCTCCACCCCGACCGCGTCGCCCTCATCGAGAAGGCCCTGTCCGAGCGGATCATGATTCTCGACGGCGGCATGGGCACCATGCTGCAAGGCCACCAGCTGGATGAATCCGGCTACCGCGGCGAACGCTTTTCCGGCGGCCTCGACAGTCGCCACGAACACAGCCACGACCACCCCGGCGAGTGCGACCTCAAGGGCAATAACGACCTTCTCCTGCTGACCCAGCCGGAGATCATCCGCGGCGTGCACATGGCGTATCTCGAAGCGGGTGCGGATTTCGTCGAAACCAATACCTTCAACGCCACGCGCGTGAGCCAGGCGGATTACCACCTCGAACACCTGGTGCCCGAGCTCAACCGCGAAGGCGCGCGCATTGCCCGCGAAGCCTGCGACGCCATGACCGCGCTTACGCCGGACCGGCCGCGCTTCGTCATCGGCGTGCTCGGTCCCACCAGTCGCACGGCCTCCATCTCGCCGGACGTGAACGACCCGGGTTTTCGCAACATCAGCTTCGAAGCGCTCACCGCCAATTACGTCGAATCGGCGCGTGCGCTGATCGAAGGTGGCGCCGACACGATCATGGTCGAGACCATCTTCGACACACTCAACGCCAAGGCCGCGTTGTTCGCACTGACCGAGCTGTTCGACGAACTCGGCGCCCGCGTGCCGGTGATGATCTCCGGCACGATCACCGACCGTTCGGGACGCACGCTGTCGGGCCAGACCGCCGAAGCGTTCTTCTACTCGGTGGAACACATCCGGCCGTTGTCGGTAGGCCTCAACTGCGCGCTCGGCGCGGAAGACCTGCGCCCACATGTGCAGATGCTCTCGCGCATCGCCGGCAGCGCGGTCAGCACGCACCCCAATGCCGGCCTGCCCAACGCCTTCGGCGAGTACGACGAAACCCCCGAGGCCATGGCCTCGACCATCGCCAGCTTCGCGGCCGAAGGTCTGCTCAATATCGTCGGTGGCTGTTGTGGCACGACGCCCGCTCATATCGCGGCGATTGCCGCCGCCGTGGCGCCCTACCCGCCGCGCGTACGCCTGGACGCCACGCAAGCCGCATGACCACTCTCCGCCATACCCGCCTGTCCGGCCTCGAGCCGCTGATCCTCACGCCGGACCTCAATTTCGTTAACGTCGGCGAACGCACCAATGTCACCGGCTCGGCGCAGTTCCGCAAACTGATCAAGGAAGGCCGCTACGAAGAGGCGGTGGATGTCGCTCGCCAGCAGGTGGAGAGCGGCGCGCAGATCATCGACATCAACATGGACGAGGGCCTGATCGATTCCGAAGCGGCGATGACCCGCTTCGTCAACCTGATCTCCTCCGAGCCTGACATCGCGCGCGTGCCGATCATGGTCGACTCTTCCAAGTGGACCGTGATCGAAGCCGGCCTGCGCTGCATGCAGGGCAAGGGCATCGTTAACTCCATTTCCATGAAGGAAGGCGAGGCGCTGTTCCTCCAGCATGCGCGCAAGGTGCGCCAGTATGGTGCCGCCGTGGTCGTGATGGCTTTCGACGAAGTGGGTCAGGCGGACACGAAGGAGCGCAAGATCGAGATCTGCTCGCGTGCCTACGAGCTGTTGGTCAATGAGGTGAACTTCCCACCGGAAGACATCATCTTCGACCCGAATATCTTCGCCATCGCCACCGGTATCGAAGAGCACAATAACTACGCTGTGGACTTCATCGAAGCCACGCGCGAGCTTAAGAAGCGCTTTCCGTCGTCGCACATCTCCGGCGGTGTTTCCAACGTCTCGTTCTCGTTTCGCGGCAACAACCCCGTGCGCGAAGCGATCCACTCCGTGTTTCTGTATCACGCGATCGCTGCGGGCATGGACATGGGCATCGTCAACGCCGGCGGCCTCTCGATCTACGACGATCTTCCCGAGGAACTGCGTGAGCGCGTCGAGGACGTGGTACTCAACCGCCGTCCCGACGGCACCGAGCGCTTGCTTGAGATCGCCGACAAGTACAAGGGCGGCAAGGCCGAGGTCGCCGTTGAAACGGCTGCCTGGCGCGAGAAATCGGTGGTCGATCGACTGAGCCATGCGCTCGTCCACGGCATCGACCAGTTCGTCGTTGAGGACACCGAAGAGCTACGGTTGATCTCAAAGCGGCCGCTCGACGTCATCGAAGGCCCGCTGATGACCGGCATGAACGTCGTCGGTGACCTCTTCGGTGCCGGCAAGATGTTCCTGCCGCAGGTGGTGAAGTCCGCGCGCGTGATGAAGAAAGCCGTCGCCCACCTGATTCCCTTCATCGAAGAAGAGAAGAAGATTTCCGGAGACAGCGCGAAGAACAACGGCAAGATCGTGCTGGCCACGGTGAAGGGCGACGTCCACGATATCGGCAAGAACATCGTCGGCGTAGTACTCCAGTGCAACAACTTCGAGGTCATCGACCTTGGCGTCATGGTGCCGACGCAGAAGATCCTCGACACCGCGCGTGAAGTGGGTGCCGACATCATCGGCCTCTCCGGCCTGATCACGCCTTCCCTGGAAGAGATGAGCCAGGTGGCGCGCGAAATGCAGCGCCAGGATTTCCACGTGCCGTTGATGATCGGCGGCGCGACCACCTCGCGCGCGCATACCGCGCTGCGCATCGAGCCGCATTACAAGTCGCCCACGGTGTGGGTGAAGGACGCTTCACGTGCCGTCGGCGTGGCGCAGTCGCTGGTCAGCAAGGACCTTATCGACGAGTTCATGATCAAGGTCCGCGCCGATTACGCCGAGGTGCGCGAGCGTCACAAGGGACGCGGCACCGGCAAGCAGCTCGTGACGCTGGCCAAGGCCCGCGCGCAGCGTTACGTCGGCGAGTGGCAGGCTTATGAACCGCCGACGCCGAGGACGCCCGGCATCACTGCGTTCGAGGACTACGATCTCGCCGAGCTGCGCACTTACATCGACTGGTCGCCCTTCTTCAACGCGTGGGAGCTGGCGGGCAGGTTCCCGGCCATCCTCACCGACGAGGTTGTCGGCGTGCAGGCCACGGAGCTCTACAACGACGCCCAGGCCATGCTGGACAAACTCATTGCTGAGAAATGGCTCACCGCCAAGGGCGTGATCGGGTTCTGGCCCGCCGCGCAGGTTGGCGACGATATCGAGGTTTACGCCGAGGTCGGCACTGCCAAGCGCAAACCCGTGGCGACGCTTCGCCATCTGCGCCAGCAGGTGGACAAGCCCGTGGAGCGCCCGGACTTCTGCCTGTCCGATTTCGTCGCACCGAAGGACAGTGGCCTGCAGGACTGGATCGGCGGCTTCGCTGTCACCGCGGGCATTGGCATCGACGAGCATGTGGCCCGCTTCGAGGCCGGCCACGACGACTATTCGTCCATCCTGCTCAAGGCCCTGGCCGACCGCCTCGCCGAGGCCTTCGCCGAGCGCCTGCACGAACGCGTGCGCAAGGAATTCTGGGGTTACCAGCCGGACGAGGCCCTGGACAACGACACCCTGATCGCCGAGGGCTACCGCGGCATCCGCCCTGCCCCGGGTTACCCGGCCTGTCCCGAGCACACCGAGAAAGGCACGTTGTTCGAATTGCTCGAAGCGACGACGCACACCACGGTGCAGCTCACCGAAGGCTTCGCCATGTTCCCCACGGCGGCGGTTTCGGGCTGGTACTTCTCGCACCCGGACAGCCAGTACTTCGTGGTCGGCCGCCTGGGCCGCGAGCAGGTCGAGGACTATGCCAAGCGCAAGGGCTGGGACCGGACCGAAGCCGAGCGCTGGCTGGCGCCGTACCTGGATTACGACCCGGACTGACGATGGCCCGGCCCGGTCAGGTCTCTTCCGGGCCGCCGGGCTTGATCTCTTCGCTGGCGTTGCGATGCTTCAGGTGGGCGAAGACGTTGTAGAACGACACGATCATCGGAAAGGCGGTCTGGATGATGCCGACCGAGTCGTTCTTGCCCCAGATGAAGTACGCCAGCGTGAGCACGCTACCGAAGACCGACAGGTACCAGAATGACATCGGCACGGTGACCTTCTTGTTCTTCTTCGTGGCGTAGAACTGGACGAACCAGCGCGCCGTGAAGAGCAAGGTGCCGAGCAGGCCGATGACCTTCCACGGGGTCAGGATGAACAGGTGAAGGTTTGCGAGGACTTCGTGCATGGCGGTATCCGGTGAGTCAGCCGGCGCATTGTACCGGTGGGACCTTTCGGTAGCCTGAAAAACGAAAACCCGGCGCAAGGCCGGGTTTTCAGTTTTTTCATGGTGGGCGGTACAAGGATCGAACTTGTGACACCTGCCGTGTGAAGGCAGTGCTCTACCGCTGAGCTAACCGCCCATCGAGCGCGGCATTTTAAGGCGGTATGCCCGGACAGTCAATCCCGAGGATCAGGTTGCCGTGCAATAGCCCTGCCCGGTCGTCTTCGACGAGGATGTCTGCAGGGGCGTGGCACCCGCCCGCCCGCCGCTCTGTAGATCGATGCGGCGACCACTGTAGCGAAGCGCGCTCTGGCCGACCGTGTCGTCGGCGGCCTTGGAGCAGATGAAGAAAGACAGCGTGCCGTAAGTCGACGAACCGCGTGCGTCGAAGGTCACGACCGGTACCGTCGTCGCGCCCTGGATCGATGCCCCGGGAACGTTCTGCGCCACGCGCAGGAGCTCGTCTGTCGGCTTGTAGGCCTCACCCGCCTTGGTCGACGTATAGATGAGCCAACCGGTGTTAAAGGTATTGGTGGCCGCGCACAGCGGTGTCGTCGTCGACGAGGTCGTGCTGGGACATATCGAGACTATCGTGCTGCGGGTGACTGCCGTGGACCGTGCGAAGCGGATTGCCCCCAGGAAGTCGTTGGTCTGGTTGCTTACCATGTTGCGCTTCATGAAATCCGACAGCGACGGAACCGCCAGCGCCGTGAGGATAGCGAACACGCCGATCGCCACCATCAGTTCGATGAGCGAGAAACCCGCAGTCCGTCGTGATGCGTTCATGGTGCACCCTTAGGGCAGTTCTCGGTCACATCGATATTGGCCACCCGCTGCGCAGTCTCGAGCTGCTCCGGCGTCATGCGCTTGGCCGAGCTCGGATCCGAACTGTCCACCAGCAGTGCGTTGCCCGAGAGCGTCTTCAGGTTGGCCTTCGCGTTGTCGCAGTTACGGGAACGCGCCGCCTGCTCCGCTGCGGCCATGCCCGAGGGCGCTGCCGCGGCGGCCTGAGCCGCCATGCTTGCCGACGATACCGGAGCCGCCGGCTGCACGGGCGCACCAGCCGATGACGTCACCGAACCCTTCACCTTGACCGGAGTGGACCTGCCGCCCGCAGGCGGTGCGTCGCCGTAATGGGTGACACCACTGGCGTCCTTCCAGCGGTAATACGTGCCATTGCTCTGGGCATACGCCGGTGCAAGCACCGCCAGGGCAAGCACCGCGACGACAGCTAGGGAAGGCATCCGCATCGTCATTTGCTCCAGCAGACCGGGTCGTTGGCGGTCGCGCCGGTGGATGCCTGCACGCCCGTGTTCGTGATCGTCAGCGTCTGGCACTGTTTGTCCGAGGTCTGCTGCGTCCCCACGGCCGACGCCGTGATGCTGAACGCGGTCGACGATGCGGAAGGCGGCGCAATGGTGTAGTTGGCACCGGCCACGCTGCTGTTGGCACCAAGCGCAGTGAGGTTCGGCGTGTAGGCGTTGTTCGAATAGAAGAACCGCTCCTGTCGCGCCGCAAGGTCCATGAGGCCGCGCCGCGCGTCGACGCGGTTGGCCCGCACCACGTACTGGCGGTACGAGGGAATGGCGATGGCCGCGAGGATCGCGATGATGAGCAGGACGATCACCAGCTCGATCAGCGAGAAGCCGCGCACGTTAGTCGAAGACTTGGTCATCGTCATTTCCCCAGGGGTTCACGCCAGGACGACTCGCCGCTGGTCACGGGATTGAGTGTAGCGACATCCTTGCAAACGATCGCGCCGGTCGAGGTCTGCGTGCAGGCTGTTACCGTCTTGCCGCCGTTCGTTGCACCAGCGTCACCGGTGTGCAGGCTCGGTGGTGCAGGCAGGCCGGCTCCGATGGGGCTGCTGACAAGGACATTGCCGGACTTCGAGTCGGTGCCAAAGAAGCCGCTAGGGTCGCCCGTGCCCGTCTCGTAATTCTGTCCGTACAGCACCGAGGTGCCGAGGCCAGTGCAAATCGACGTACCTGGCGTATAGGCTGCTGTAAGCAGCAACCCACCCAGGAGGGCCTGTGCACTGACCACCCGCTCCGACGGATTACTGGTGCCGTTCGTTGTCAGGTTCCGGTACCAACCGGCAATGCCCGGCGCATTAAAGGCGCTGGCAAGATCCAGGAAGTTCGATACGCCGCTCAAGGCGTCGTTACCTGTGGGCAATCCGCTGACAGCCTGCGTCGAACCATTCACATTGACATTGGTGACGTTAATAAGGGTGCCGAGACCGATCTTGGTGCTCGCCTGCGGATCGGTCGATGGCAGCAGCTCGGTGTCAATAAGGCCGAAGATGCGCTGCGTATCGGACGTGGCCTTGTCCGCACTGTTGAACAAGCGACCCGTTCCAAAGTAGACCATCGGCGCGCCGCGCGCGTTACGGCCCAGGGTCGGGCGGACCGTCACCGGCATGCCATTGGTCGCGCCCACGCTCGCATCCGTCAGGTGGAGCATCTCTTGCGCTTTCCAGTTCTTCGCGAGCGAATCACCGTTGGTGAATAGTCTCCAGAAGTGGCCACCAAACTTCGTCGACGTACCGTCGCCGAGCATGCTACCGAAGTACACCGCCTCGGCCATGCCGTCGAGATTGAAGTCCGACGCAATGAGGTCGCCCGCCGAACTGCTGAGGGCGTCCGCCGCCGCCGTGCCGCCGTCCGACGCGGCGTTGGTCATGTCGAATGCTGCCGGAGTGGGCGGGACGGATGCATTGATGAAATCCGCCACGTTGTACACGTTCACCCGCAGGTGCTGGCTTGACGCCACCTTTCGTGCGTCGGTCGGACCCGAGCCAATGGCCAGATAGAACTTGTTCGGTGTACCGGACGTCGCGTCACGCATCATTACCACGGCGGGTGCCGAAGTAGTCCACGTGCCGGGCAGCGTGATCTCACCGAGCACGTTGGGCGGCAGCTCGGGATTCGTGATGTCCATCAACACATAGGCCGACTCGGAGGTCACGTTCGCGTTCGCTGCATTACCGTCCTTGTCCGTGACCTGGGCGTTGACCGTGATCGCACCGCCACCCAAGCGGAAGGGGACCACGAGGATCGTGCCCCAGCCATCGACGTGCGTCGTGTCCGCACTGAATACCTTTGCATCGAAAGCAATCGGCGAGCCGTCCACGTAGTACGTGTGCTTGTAGGCGGGGTCCGTCAACCAGCGCAGATGTGCCAACAGGTTCTTCGGGATATAACCCCATATCTCTGCCCCTAGCGGGTGCGCGGTCGGGGTTGAGGTGGTGTTGCCACTGGCAGTCGGCGTCGACGGCGTGCACACGGCATCAGTGGGCTGCATCTCGAACCGCTGGCAGCTGGCGTTGTAGAAGCCCGCATTGAAGGCATGGACCATGCCATCGTTCGCACCGACGTAGAGGACCTGGCGGCGGTCTCGATAGGTGGTGCGGAAGTTGGCATAGGTCGTGTCGTTGTAGAGGAGGTCGTACGATTCCGCAGGTGCGCTGACGGCGAGCGGCGTCGAGTTCACGATGTCACCAAGACGTGTGATACGCCCCTGCTCCGTGATGTCCGTCCCATAGTCCACGGTTCGACTGCGCAGCCCAGCGATTTCCTTGCCACGAATCCAGTTGACGATATTCGTGGCCTCCGTGGTCGAATCGGTATTCAGGTATCGGTAGTTCGTATCGTTGATACCGGTGGTGTCATATACGAACGGAACGAGCTCCTTGGCCGCGACGACGCCGTCATTGTTGGCGTCGACCCATGTGAAGATGTATCGACCGTTGGTGTCGTTGAAGACAGAGCCATAGATGCGCTGTGTGTTCACCAGTTCCGGATCCCACAGCAGCGTACGTGCGTTCCAGATCGTAGCGAGCTCCGTAAGCTCCACCTGAGTGCCAATGGCCGGAGGCACGTACTTTGCCGGGTCGGTACTTACGTACACCGTGGCGATCGTCCGCTGCAAGCCTGCGTCAAAGGAGAACGTGACCACGGGATCGGTCACATAGTCGTCGAGCTGATGATTGTGATTCCCGTCAACTCGCAGCAAGCCGAAACTGTCGGTCCACAGCGCACCCAGCGAACCGATCCAGGTCGCACGACCACCGTTGTTATCGGTTCGCTCGGCCTCATACAGCGCCTGGTACGTCACACCTGTGCCGTTCGCGCTGGCCGCTACCGTTGCTGCCGCAGTACCGGACGAAACCTTCGCCAGGATCTTGCGGAACAGCGTGTCCAGCGATTTCTGCAAATCGGTCGGATTGGTGACGAGGAAGTAATTGTCCGGCGTGTCTTTATTGGCCGGGTCGTTGTTCCACTTGGAACTGTCGAGAGGATTGGCGTCGTTGACCGGCGTATCAGTGCCATCCGGCTTCGTCGTGTCCGCGCGGAATCCGCCCCACTTGGCCGCATAGAGAAGTGGGTCGCTGAGCGTGCCGGCGCTGGTCGAACCAACCGCGTAGACAGCCGTCGTCGCGGGATCGCTCACCTGGCAGTTCGTGCAACCGCCGCTCGAATTTACGCTACCCGAACCATTCACCTTCACGCCCGCGGCGTTATAGATATCTGGAAGGGTGGGATCGGTATAGCTGAAGTTGTAGATGCCCGAATGAAAGTGTGGGCCGTCCTTGGTCGTGCCGCCGATGATGTAACCAAAGCCCTGACCATTGTTGGTCGACGCGGATACGGGCTTGGTCGTGATCTTCACCTGCGTGGCGGTGATCGCATAGGTGATGATGCCCCACATGTCCTGATCGTAGTCACCGCCGGCGAAGCTGTCCTCCCAGTCGGCGTAGAACGATCCCCTGGCCGTACCCGTCCCGTCGTCTGCGATCTGCGAGAGGATCTTGAAGTCCACCAGCGCACCACCGCCCACACCGCTTGGCAGGACCAGGCGGTAAGCCGGAATGATGGTGACGAACTGGGCGGAGGCCCCGGACGTGCCGGGTACCTGGACGCGGATCTGCGGCGTATTGGTGGCCAGCTGCACGCCGAAGGTGTTGACCTTGAGCGAAGTGCGGTCAGTGCTCGGCACAATGGGGCTGCCGTTGGCGTCTACACCAAGATCGCTGATTCGGTTGATATGGGCGCCATAAGCCGCGCCAGCCATCAGGTAGCCGCCCTTCAGCGCCGGGGACTCCGGGCAAATGCCCTGCAGGCCCGAGAAATTGGCGACTGCTTTCGCCGAGCACAGATCCTTGTCGGCGTCCGCGTAGGTGCTGGTCGGATTGCCGACGAACCAGTTCTTGCCGTTAATGCCTTCGCCCACGCCGACAAGGTCGGTCCACGCAGCAACGGACTTGCCGGTACTAAGATCGTCGAAGCCGGCTACCGCATCGGTATCGTAGCTGAGTGAGCTGGCGTTGAAATTGATAACGTTCAGCGCGGCACAGAAGTTCGCTGCCGTGATCGGTTTGTTCCATGTGGCGACTACGCTCAGGCCCAGGGTGCTGTCTTCCGACCCCGAGGCGAACGACGTATTGGCCGTCTTGCCTGCGAGGTACCGCAGGGTTTCGATATAGCTTTCGGCCATGGGGTTACCCCAGGACGAACAGTTGCCTTCCGCAACGAGTGTGCCCGAGCCTGAGCCCGTTGTGATACCGGTCTGCTGATAGGTACAGCCGTTACCCGTGCCGTAGTTATCGCCTGAATTATAGGCGTAGCCGTAAATGCGCAGTGCGTTGATGTTACTGATGATGCCCTTCGCGGTGGTGAACATGCCCGTCGCGGGGTCGATCTCGTTGCTGATGAAATTCCCGTCGTTGACACCCGCCTCCGGCAGCGCCGCTCGCAGCACGCCACCCGACGCATTGTGATCGAAGGTCGGCGTCACCAGGCCGAACTTGATGTCACCCGACTCGCCGTACTTCTGAAGCAGACCAGTCGGCTTGTACTTGCGATCCGTAGCGACGCTACTGAGCGGATACTGCTCACAACTCTCAGTGCCGATCAGTCCAGTGACGCAGACCTGTACCCGCGCATTGAGTTCGATGCCCGTACTCTTGGCCGGGTTCTCCGCCGCCGAGGCCAGGCCGGAGAACGCGGAACGGTTGCCGTTACTTAGGAATCCATCACCGAAACCGCTCTGCAGATTGCTGTTCTCGTCGGACCACTTGCACTGAAGGCTCTCGTTCGATGCCCATAGCGCATAGTTACCGCGCACTCCGCGGATCAGAGGCGGTGCCTTGTTCGTCTGCGAGCGGTCGGTCGACCCACCCTGCACGGTCGTATTGCAGAACGTCACCCCGGAACGCGTCAGGTTGGTGATCGTCCACGTCTGGTAAGACCGGAACGCCGTCAAGCAGCTCGCGAAGTCCGTGCACGTCATGTTCAAAAACATGCCGTTCTGCACACGCAGTTCAACGCGATTCACCGGTGCAGCCGAATAGCCGCCCGTATTCAGGAACCGCACCGGTGCTTCGAGCGTGGGCGGATTGACCGCATTTACGTCCCCCGCCACGATCCTGATCTGATCGCCAACCTGAAAGCTGAGGTCGGCGACGCCCTGCAGGCGCAGCAGGTTGTAGTTATTGCCGTTCTCACCCAAGCCCTGATTGTCGAAGTAGTAGCTCGACGACTGACCTGATGTGCTCGGGGCGACGGCGCTAGCCGAGTACGGCATGAGCTGGCTGATATCGGTGCCGTTGTAGAACTTGGCGAAGGAATGCGCGTCCGTCGGCAGATAGGCACGTTCGAGAATCGTCGTGTCCGCCGTATCGGTGGAACGAAATCCACCGTAAAGGATGCTGCGCACCTCATCCATGCGCGTCATCGTTGCCCAGTTCAGGAAATTACCGGACCATGCGTTCGAGCAATAGTTGTCCTTGTCCACCAGAGACGACGGCTTGAAGTAACCGTCACTCGTCGTATAGGTGTAGCACTTGCCTGAATCGAAGTACCCCGCGTAGGTATTCCCGTTGCTGTACGTCGTATCGATGGTGCTGTTGTTCTTCAGGGAAGAGAAGTCGTTGTACGCCTTGTAAAACAGTTGGTGGTCACGCGAAAGATTGATCATCACCAGGGGCGCGGCGCCGGCGATACCCAACGGTGGGTCGATCGCGTACGCGGCCGCTCGCTGCGTGCTGGAGGAGATCGCGTCGGCCTGGGCCACCGGCGTGCTTGCGAAGGCCGTGACCGCGAGGGCCACGAGGTAGCCGAACAGAAGCCCGGGTCGCTGGATGCGGGAAGTACTCATCGACAGATTCCTTGGCCTTAGTTACGTATGTTCTGGTGGTATTGGGTCAGCGTCGTCGACACACCGTTACCGGGTGCCACAGCGACACTGCGAATCTCGAAGAGCATGTCGGCACCACCACCCGCCGCGCCGATACCCAGGCCGCGGTAACCTGCCGCCTGTGCGCCGCCGGAGCCGGCATTCAACACCGTGCCGTCGGGAACGATGGCGAGCGTGGCACTCACATCGGCCGAACAGGTCGCACTGGATGTGTCGCAGATGGCGATCTTCATGTCCGGATGCCAGGTGCTCGGGTCGTACAGCGTTTCCGCCAGCAGGTCGCCACACGCTGGCTGCAGCGTGCCGTAGAACAGCGATATCGCACCGCTGCAATCGTTCTGAACCGCGGTCTTCACCTTGGTCAGCATGTCGGCCGAAAAGGTGCTCGAATAGGTGAAGTCCGAATCCGGCACGGTGCCGCCGGGAAACGACGTTGGCCAACCGCGTTCAAACACGTGCTGGTCGAACAAAGTCACGGGTACGGCGCGCAGGGCTTCGGATGCTTCGAACGCGGCTTCGTGCCGGGCGACGTTGGTGACCATCTTCATTTCGGTGAGCGTGCCGCGCATTGCCATCACCGCAATGATGGAAAGCACGAGCAGGAAGATCATTCCGACGAAGAGGGCGACGCCGCGCTGCGCGCGCATCGGTTTCATCATGGTGACCATGGTCATCCCCTCACCCGGTTGCGCAGAACCACAACCTGGGTATTGATGGTGCGGGCGTACTGCTGCGGTTTGTCGCCGTAATTGGACGCAGGCGAAGTGGCGCAATTATTGGTGGCCGTCGTCGTGTCGTAGCTCACGGCGCCTGCAGTGCTGACCGAATACGCGCAGTGCCCGGACAATGCGAACGAGCCTGCGTGAGGCACGGCTGTATCACGCGTGGTGGAACGGGCGACGATCGACACGCGCACCTGGGTCACCGTGGGGAAGTTCGCCAGCGACGCCTGCGCGAAAGGCGTAGAAGCCGGCACGTCTCCCGGAATCGGCGAAGCGTATTCGAACTGAAGCTGTTCGATACCGTCGACGACTGCTTCGGAGATGAGCGCGCCCGTCGTATCCATGCGCATCCGCATGAGTGTCGGTGATCTCGCATCGGCGTCGCCGTCGTCGGCCGTGCCGCAGACCTTATCCGCACCCGGGTCGGAACAAGGCTGCAGGTAGTACATTTCGAGCTGATAAGGAAAGACATAGCGGCCACTGGTCGAGCCCAGCGGGTTCGAGGGGACTGCCTCGCCAAGACGGAATATCGTGGCCGACTGGTTGACCGCCGAAACGACGAAGATACTCGTCTGGTTCGGCACGTCGCCCGGCGTCGTCGAATCGAAGTTCGTCGTACTTGAGGCCTTCGCCGGATCGTAGCCATGCGTGTCGGCGTAGCGCACGACGACGACGTCGGAGTACTTGACGTAATTGGCGTCGTTGACACAGTTGGCGAGGGGGAACGTCGCTCCGCCATCGTATCCGGCGATGCCGTTGCCGGGTGCGGCGGTACCGACATTCAGTACCCAGGTGCCGCTGCAGGCGCCAACACCACCGACGCCGGTGGTATTAGTGGTCGTTGTGAGAGCCGTCCCTTTCACACCACCCCAGAAATCGGCCATGCGCAACGACCAGGCAAGCCGCGTCGCCGCGAAGCGCAAGCTTTCCTGGTTGAAGTTGCTGCCCTGCTGGATGGTGTACGCCGCGCGGTTGGCCATGAGCACGCTCACCAGACCGGCGACGACGATAAGGCCGAGAACGATCGAGATCATCATCTCGACCAGCGAGAAGCCTTTGCTGGAGCGCGGGCGGGAGGCCATAGGCGACGTTCTCATTGCAGGTAGCTGAAGCTGTAGGACTGGGTCGCGTCGGCGGTGGCGTCATCCGCGACGCCAGCCCAGGAGACCGTGATGGTCAGCGTGCCCAGGGTCGCGTCCTTGGTCACCGTGGCCAGCTTGGACCCCGAACCGGTCGGCAAGGGAATGGTCCGTTTCAGGGCGATCTGCCAGCACGCCAGGTCGCGGGTCGCGATGGCCTGGGGCGAAGCGAGCGATGCGCTGTCGCACTGCGCCTGGGTGTAGGTCGTGTCGCCGTCGTAGAGGTAGGCACTGTCGCCGGTCTTGGGCAGGGCGCCGTCCGGGTTGGCGCGCATCGACTCCGCAAGGCTGCGCGCCAGGATGATGGCCGAGGTGCGCGACGCGGACTCGCGCGTGAACTTGGCACCCTTCATCTGCAGCAGCGCAAGGCCGAGCATCCCGATGCTGAACACCAGGATGGCCACCATGACTTCGATAAGCGAAACGCCGCGCACGGCGCCGCGTGTAGATAGACGGACCACCCTAACCCCCTGCTGGACCCAATCCGGCAGGCTCAGATTAGCCTTCGTTCATAAAGCCGCAAGGGAACACCGACCGTCGGTGGGATTTCGCCGACAAGCGGGCCCCGCTCCTCCCGACGCAATAGCGTAGTCTCGGGATAACAAAGCGGTCACGAGCGCCCGGTCAAACTACTCCGGTCACGAAGGAGTGGTCCGTGCTCGCGCAATATGTCTTTACCTCGGTGGAAGGTCCGTTCCGCATCGTCCGTCATGGCCATCGCTGGCGCGCCCTGCGCGGCGACAGTGAAGTGGGCCGTTTCGACTCCCCTGAAGTGGCTGTGTCCAGCCTGCGCGAGATGTTCGCCAGCTGCCGGCTACCGCGCCACCTGTCCGACTGGCGCTTCTTGCCGGCCGCCGCCCTCGGTCACCTGGCGCCGCCCAGTGCCGCAGCGCTCGCCCGTCTTGCCGCTGCCTGACACCGTTCGCCGGATTCCGGCGAGGAGTCGGTCAAAGCGCCATGGACCGCCAGTGGCCATGGTCGTCCTCGACCCTTAGTTCCACGGACACCCCCTGTCCGGAGCGTGCCCGCGCCTGCCGGAGTGCGTAGCTCAAGGCGTCTTTCTCGTGCCGGAAACGCGCAGGCTTGTCCGAGTCCACGCGCACCGCCCATTCCGCCCCGACCTCAGGAGGCTGAACAACGTAGATGCGCACGTACCGCTCGCTCATTGGGGTCCCCGCGCCAGTCTCCGCCCTGTGTCGCACCCAGGCCATGAAGACCATGTATGCGCCGGCGCCACACCGGCCGCGGGATAGTCAGCGGTGACGCACCCATTCGCGCGCCAACAAAGCGAAAATCACGTCGTCCACCCATTCGCCGCGAAAGAAATAGCTCTCCACGTGATGAGCTTCCTGGCGAAAACCCAACGAACGCAGCAAGGCCATGCTGGACACGTTGCGTGGGTCCACCGAACCTACCGCGCGCCGGTAGGCCCAGTCGCCGAAGGCGAGGTCCAGCACGGCCGCCATGGCTTCACGGGCGAAGCCCTGGCCCTGTCGCTCTGGCCGCAGGGAAAGCCCGAATTCGATCGGGTCATCGGTGCTGGCCGGAAAGTGCACGCCGAAGTCGCCGAACAGTTCGCCGGTGACCTTGTCGCGGATGGCCAGTTGGCACCAGCTGTCCGCCGTGCCGAAGGCCAGCAGGGACTGGTCGGCAATGAAGGCTTCCGCCGCTGCGACATCCGCAGGCTTCCAGCCCTGGTAGCGCGCGACGGCATCGTCGCCGCGGTAGGCGAAAAGTACCGGTGCATCGGCCTCGCTTAGGCGATCCAGCCGCAGGCGCGCCGTCGCGATGGCGATGTCCTGTGTTCCGTCCATAAGGAACTCCTTGATGGTTTTCAGGCGACGGTAGCATTTCTTTACGCAGCCGTTACCCGGAAAGCGCCCGAATGGCGCAGCCTTTTTACGCATCGCGGTCGGATACTGCCTTACCGAATTACTGGAGCAGCGAACGATGTCGATCGTCGTGATCACGGGCCCGCGTCGTGACGCGGTACACGCCACCCTGGCGGATGACGCGATGTGGCGACTGTGGGAACGCGCGCAAGCCGCCGGCGTCGACCTGCTCTGGCGGCCCTGCAACGACTTCATCGAGTTGACCGGCTACCTCGATCGCTCGATCGGCGACCACGCCGAACTCGTCCTGCTCGATGTGGACGCCAACGATGTCCCCGCGGAGGACATCGCCCCTCTGCGTGACGCGCTCGCGCATCTGGGCGTGCCGTACATCGAAATCCATGACGGCAGCGACGAAGCGGACGCCTCGGCGCTCGTGCCGGGTCATCCTTCATTGGTTAGCGTGGTGGTGCCTGGCAACGCTGGCGCGGGTTACAACATGGCGTTGTCGATCGGCTTGCGCTATCTCGCCGAGGATGCCCGTCTCGCCGCCTGATCCACACCGGATCGCAGATACAAAAAAACCCGCATCGGCGGGTTTTTTTGTGCTTCCGGGACCGCTCGACGGCAGTTCGGGAAGAATAGTGGTGCCGAAAATAGGAATCGAACCTACGACCTCATCATTACGAATGACGCGCTCTACCAACTGAGCTATTTCGGCGAGAACGGGGATTTTAGGGAAGCTTGGTGCGCGGCGCAAGCCTTAACCGGCCAGACGAAGCTCTTTGGGCAGGGCGAAGGTGATGTTCTCGGCTTCGCCGTCGAGTTCGCGGACGCTGCCGGCGCCCCAGGACTGCAAACGGGCGATCACTTCCTGCACCAGCTTCTCCGGCGCCGAGGCGCCCGCGGTCACGCCGATGCGAGTCTTGCCTTCGAGCCAGCTGCGCTCGATGTGCTCCGCGCCGTCGATCAGGAAGGAGGTAACGCCCTGCTTCTCGGCAAGTTCCTTGAGGCGGTTGGAGTTCGAGCTGTTCACCGAACCCACCACGAGGACGAGATCCACGGCATCGGCGAGGCGACGCACGGCGTCCTGGCGATTCTGCGTGGCGTAGCAGATGTCGTCCTTGCGCGGCCCTTCGATGGCACTGAACTTCGCGCGGAGTGCGCCGATAATGGCGATGGTGTCGTCGACCGAGAGCGTGGTCTGGGTGACGAAGGCCAGCTTCTGCGGCTGTGACGGCGCCAGCTCGGCGACGTCGTCCACCGACTCGACCAGATAGATGTTGCCGCTATTGGCGGGATTCCACTGACCCATCGTGCCTTCGACTTCCGGATGGCCGGCATGGCCGATCAGGATGACGTCATGGCCGGCACGACCGAGGCGCGCGACTTCCATGTGCACCTTGGTGACCAGCGGGCACGTGGCATCGAACACGTTGAGGCGGCGACGATCGGCCTCCTCGCGCACGGCCTTGGGCACGCCGTGGGCGCTGAAGATCACCGTGGAGCCGTCCGGCACCTCGTCCAGCTCGTCGACGAACACAGCGCCATCGGCACGCAGGCGCTCGACGACGAAACGATTGTGCACCACTTCATGGCGAACGTAGATCGGCGCACCGTAGGACTCGAGCGCGCGCTCCACGATGGCGATCGCACGATCGACACCGGCGCAGAAACCGCGGGGATTGGCGAGCAGGATGTCCAAGGGGGACCTCGAATGAGCGGTGGCGCCTGGTGGGCGCCGGGACGTTCGAATTATCGCATGGCTGCCGGGTGGGCGCTGTCGCCAGGCCCAATCGCCGCTGAAGCGGCTCCCACAAGGGGCTTACGGCGATGCGGGCTTCTCATGCCCCGTAAACAAACTGAACACGATCATCGAAACCGCCCCGACGCTGATCGCCGAATCGGCCACATTGAACACCGGAAACGGATAGCTACCCAGGAAAACCTGGATGAAATCGGTCACCTTGGCTGCGTGCAGCCGGTCGATGACATTCCCCAGCGCCCCGCCCACGATCAGGGCAAGCGGCGCGGCGGTGCGCCAATCGGCCCGCGGCGTCCGCGACAGCCACACGCTCAGCGTGGCGCTGATCACCGCAGCCAGCAGCACGAAGAACCAGCGCTGCCAGCCCGCGCTATCGGCGAGAAAGCTGAACGCGGCGCCGGTGTTGAAAGTGAGCGTCCAGTTGAGGATGCCCGGGATCACCGGATGCGGCGTTTCCGCCGGCTGCAGGGTGGTCAGCGCCCACCACTTGGTGAGCTGGTCGAGACCGATCATGGCGGCAGCGAGCCAGAGCCAGGAAAGCGCATTGGGTTTGGGGCGTACGGTCATTCGGGCGGGCCATTCGAAGCGGAGCGGCCGCGCCGCCGTGTGGCGGCGCGGATGGTTCGGGTCGGGACCGGTTCCTCAGAACCAGCGGCGATCTTCGCCCTGCCCTGTCAGGTTCTCGACGCAGCGGCCGCAGATCTCAGGATGAGCCGGATTCACACCGACATCCACGCGATGCTGCCAGCAGCGAATGCACTTCACGGCCTCGCTCACCGCCGCTGAGACATAAATCTCGGCGCCATCGAGTTCCACGCGTTCGGCCGAGGTCGGGCGACCTTCGAGCGTCGCCAGCGTGACTTCGGAGGTGATGAAGAAGAAGCGCAGTTCGCTGGCGGACTCGGCCAGCGCCGCCTGGGTGGCGGTGTCGGCGTGAATCGTCAGCGTGGCGTCGAGCGAGGCGCCGATCTGGCCATCCTTGCGCATGCGCTCCAGCACCTGCGAGGCCGATGCGCGAACACCGAGCAGGGTCGACCACCAACCGCGCGCATCGCCGTCTTCGCGCACGTCGAGACCCTCATACCAGGTCTCGAACAACACGGACTCGCTGCGCGAACCGGGCATGCTCACCCAGATTTCCTCGGCGGTGAACGTGACGATCGGCGCAAGCCAGCGCACCATCGCTTCGAGGATGCGGTACATCGCACTCTGCGCGCTGCGACGGCCACGGCTGTCGGTCGGCATCGTGTACAGGCGGTCTTTAGTGATGTCCAGGTACAACGCGCCCAGCTCGTTCGTGCAGAAGTTCTGCACGCGCTGCACGATTTCCGGGAAATCGTAACGCTCGTACGCGGCGATGATGGCCGCCTGCGTGTCGGCGGCCTGCTGCACGGCCCAGCGGTCCAGGTCGAGGCAACCCGCCGTCGGCAGCAGGTGCTTGTCCGGATCGAAACCGTCGAGGTTGCCGAGCAGAAAACGCGCGGTATTGCGCACGCGGCGATACGTATCCGCCACGCGCTTGAGGATCTCGTCCGACAGCGACATTTCGTTGCGGTAATCGGTCGAGCAGATCCACAAACGCAGGATGTCCGCGCCCAGGGTCTTCATGATGTCCTGCGGTTCGATGCCGTTACCCATCGATTTGGACATCTTGCGGCCCTGTGCGTCCACGGTGAAACCGTGGGTGAGCACGTGGTCGTAAGGGGCGCGGCCGTTGATCGCCGCCGAGGTGAGCAGCGAGGACTGGAACCAGCCGCGATGCTGGTCGGAGCCTTCCAGGTACATCACCTTGTATTCGCTGGCGTCGCCGGCCTGCAGTTCCGGACGCGCGCCGATCACGGCATAGTGGCTCACGCCGGAATCGAACCACACGTCGAGAACGTCAGTGACCTTTTCGTACTTGTCCGCGTCGTCGCCGAGCAGCTCGCGCGCATCCAGCGAGAACCAGACATCGATGCCCTCGCGGGCGACGCGCTGGGCCACCTTTTCCAGCAGTTCGACGCTGTCCGGATGCGGCTCATGCGTGTTCTTGTCGACGAACAACGCGATGGGCACGCCCCACGTGCGCTGCCGCGAGATGCACCAGTCGGGACGACCGTCGACCATGCCGGCAATGCGCTCTTCGCCCCAGCCCGGAATCCAGCGCACCGACTTGATCGAGGTGAGCGCGGTGCGGCGCAGGTCGGCCTGTTCCATGCCGATGAACCACTGCGGCGTGGCACGGAAAATCACCGGCGTCTTGTGGCGCCAGCAATGCGGATAGCTGTGCGTCAGCTTGGCGAACGCAAGCAGCACGCCACGATCGCGCAGCAGGTCGACGATGGCATCGTTGGCCTTCCAGATATGTATGCCGGCGAACGACACGTCGCCGGCGAGCGGCAGGTCGCTGCGATACACGCCACGGCCGTCCACGTAATTGAGCGTACCGATGCCGTAGTGCTGGCTGATCACGAAGTCTTCCGCGCCGTGGTCGGGCGAGGTGTGCACGGCACCCGTGCCATCTTCGTCGGACACGTGCTCGCCGAGGATCACCGGCACCTGCTTGTCGTAGAACGGGTGACGCAGCGGCTGGTTTTCGAGTACCGCCCCCTGCACGCGCCCGAGCACGTTCACCGTCTCGACGCCGTAGCGCGCCAGCGCCTTCTCCACCAGCGCCGAGGCGATGACGAGCAGCAGCGGCTTGCCGTTGCGCGAGGGACCTTCGACGAGCGCGTATTCGATCTCGCCACCGAGCGACACAGCCTGGCTGGACGGCAGCGTCCACGGCGTGGTCGTCCAGATCGGCACGGCGATCACAGCGTCACCCGTGGCGATGCCGAACAAGGCACCGAAGGACACCGGATCCACCGCGTCGTAAGCGACATCCACGGCCGGCGAGGTCTTGTCGGCATACTCGATCTCGGCTTCGGCCAGAGCCGAGCCGCAGTCGAAGCACCAGTAGACCGGCTTTGCGCCACGCACCACGTGACCGTTCTCAACGATGCGTGCGAGCGCACGGATCATGTCGGCTTCGTAGGTAAAATCCAGCGTGCGATACGGCTTTTCCCAGTCGCCCAGGACACCGAGGCGCTTGAAGTCCACGCGCTGCAGGTCGATCTGCGCCATCGCGTATTCGCGGCACTTCTGGCGGAAGGCGGCAGCGTCGAGCTTGTCGCCGGCCTTGCCGAACTTCTTCTCGATCGCGATTTCGATGGGCAGGCCATGGCAATCCCAGCCCGGCACGTAAGGTGCACGGTAGCCGGCCATCAGTTTCGACTTGACCACGACGTCCTTGAGCACCTTGTTCACGGCATGCCCGAGGTGAATGGCGCCGTTCGCATAGGGCGGGCCGTCGTGCAGCACGAACACCTTGTCGCGGTCGGCGGCCTTTTCCTGGATTTGCGCGTAACGGTTCACGCGCTCCCAGTTGGCCAGCCAGCCCGGCTCCCGCTTCGGCAGGTCGCCGCGCATCGGGAAGGCCGTCTGCGGCAGGTTGATGGTGTTCTTGTAGTCCTGGGTCATTGCTGTCAACCGTGGGTTTCTGAGGCAAGTATGGGGTTCATGCCAAGGGCTTGCCGGGCGGCGATCTCGTCCTGGCGCATCTGCGCGGTCAGGGCGTCGAGGCCGTCGAATTTTTCTTCGTCACGTAGCTTCCGCACGAACTCCACGCCGATGCGCTGGCCGTAGAGATCGCCGGAGAAATCGAACAAGTGCGCCTCGAGCAGGGGCTCGCGCACTTCGTTCACCGTCGGCCGAAAGCCGAGGCTGGCCACGCCCGGCCAACTGCACGGGCCTTCACCGACGCCGATGCGCACGGCGAAAATCCCGTGCACGGGGCTGACCCTTTCACTGAGATGGACATTGGCGGTGGGATATCCAAGGGTGCGGCCCAATTGCTGGCCGTGCTCGACATGACCGTCGATCACGAAGGGGCGCCCAAGCAACCGGGCGGCCTCGGCGAAACGGCTTTCGCCAAGCAGCATGCGCACCTTGGACGAGGAAACGCGCTCGCCATCGATTACCACCGGCGGCACGGCGTGGGCCGTGAAACCGAGTTCCGCGCCCATGGTCTGCAGCAGCGCGAAGTCGCCGCCACGGCGGTGGCCGAAGCGGAAGTCCTCGCCGACCCAGACCTCCCGCGCCGCCAGCCGGCCGACGATCACCCGGCGAACGAAGTCCTCCGCGGACATGGCGGTCAGCGCCTGGTCGAAACGCAGCGAAAGCAGCTCACGGATGCCTGCGGCAGCCATGCCTTCCGCCTTCTCGCGCACGCCGGACAGGCGCGGCACGGGTTCTTTCGAGAAGAACGCACGTGGCAGCGGTTCGAAGGTGATGACGGCGGGCACGAGGCCACGCGCCTCGGCGCGGCTACGCACCTCGTCGAGGATAGTCTGGTGGCCAAGATGCAGGCCATCGAAAGCGCCGATGGCGACGATGCTGCCCTCGGGTGCCAGGCAGGGGCCGTCGACGTCGCGATGAAGTCGCAGCGTCATGCGTGGGCGTCCAGGAAGCGATGCGGAATAAAAGCCATCGGGCCAGTATAGCCGCCCCGTTGCGCCGCACAACGCTAGCCGGCACGCCCCGGCGTCGACTCAGCGGGCGCGCAGGTCACGCAGGCGGAAACCCATCGCGAACAGGGCCACGAGGTAGGCGCCGCCACCGGCAATTACCAACACGGCCAGGCGCCAGACGCGCACCCATTTCTCGACATCCGTCCATTCCGGCCAGATGGCGAGACCGACCAGGAGGACGGCGACCATCGCCGCACAGGCCACGCCCAGGCGGAGCAGATGCCGGGCCCAGCCGGGCTGACGCTCGTACACGCCGGCCTTGCCCAGCCAGCGCCACAGCAACAGAAGGTTGAGATAACTGGCAAGCGCGCTGGCCATGCCCAGGGCCATGTGCAGGCCGGGGATGGTCGAGATCGCCGCGAACCAGGAACCGGCCTTCTGCTCAGGACTCGCCCAGAGGAAGAACAGCAGGGCCAGGAAGGCCACGTTGAACACCATATTGGCGACCAGCGAAGCCACACCGGCGCGCACCGGGGTACGCGTGTCCTTGCGGGCGTAGAACGCCGGCAGCACCACCTTGACCAGGGCGAAGGCAGGCAAGCCGAAGCTCAGCGCCGAAATCGACAGCGAGGCCATCCGCGTGTCGAACGCGGTGAAGCGACCATGCTGGAAGATCGTCGCCACCAGGGGCACCGAAAGGAACATCAGGGCGAACATGGCCGGCACCGCGATCAACAGGGTCGTGCGCAGCCCCCAGTCGAGCGCCCGCGAGAAGGCCTCCTTATCGGAGCCCACGTGGTGACGCGACAGGGACGGGAGAATCACCGTACCCAGGGCTACACCGAACACGCCCAGCGGCAGCTCGAGGAAGCGATCGGCCTGCGACAGCCAGCTCTGCGAACCCGCTACCAGCAGCGACGCGATCACCGTATCCAGCAGCAGGTTGATCTGTGCCACGGACGAACCGAACAGGGTCGGCACCATGAGCCGCATGATCCGGCGCACGTCCGGCGAGCTCCAGCCCCAGCGCGGCAGCGCAAGCAGGTCGAGGCGGCGCAGCGTCGGCAACTGGAAGGCCAGCTGGAGGATGCCCGCAAGGAGGATCGCCCAGCCCATGGCCATGATCGGCGTGTGCAGCCTCGGCGCCAGCCAGAGCGCGCCACCGATCATGCACAGGTTGAGGATTACCGGCGTCAGCGCCGGGAGGCCGAACTTATGGAAACTGTTGAGTGCGCCGCCACATAACGCTGTCAGCGAGACGAACAGCAGGAACGGAAAGGTCAGCCGCAGCAGGTTGACGGTGAGCTCGAATTTCTCGGGTGTCTCGACCGCACCAGGCGAGAACAACGCCGTCACCTGCGGCGCGAAGATCACGCCCAGGGCCACCACCACCAGCAGCACGCCGCCGAGCGTGCCCGCCGTGCGCGACATGAGCTGCTTCAGCTCATCGTGCGGGCGGGTTTCCTTGACCTCGGTGAACACGGGGACGAAGGCGGTCGAGAACGAGCCCTCGGCGAACAGGCGCCGCATGAAGTTCGGAATGCGGAACGCCACCCAGAACGCGTCCGTGGCCGCATTGGCGCCGAACGAAGCATTGATCGCCATGTCACGGACCAGGCCGAGCACGCGGGAGACCATGGTCATGCCACTGAAAGACAGCACGCCGCGAAGAAGGCTGGGGGTTTTCATCCGTGTCCGGGTGACCGCAAACCCCTAGTTTGACAGCGGCGGGCGGGCGGAGGACAGTCTGCGCTCTGGAATTTTCCGGGCACCGTGCCCGACCCGCCCTCCAGGCCCGCCCGTGCGGGCTCTAAGCTATTGACGCGACCCGTCTTTGGCCTCAAAATGGGCGTCTTTCTTAAAACCAACAGAACTCTGGAGCTTCACCTTGGCCAACATCAAGTCCGCGAAGAAGCGTGCGCGTCAGTCGGAGCAGCGCCGTCTGCGCAACGTCAGCGCGCGTTCCATGGTGCGTTCCGCACTGAAGAAGGTCGTCAAGGCGATCGACGCCAAGGATAAGGCTGGCGCAGTCACGGCTTATGCCGTCGCCGTGCCGGTGATGGACCGCTACGCTGCACGCGGCCTCATCCACAAGAACAAGGCTGCCCGTCACAAGAGCCGCCTGAACGCGAAGATCCGCGACCTGGCGTAATTGCCTGCGCGACATCGCTGTTCGCAAAAAAGCCGGCGCAAGCCGGCTTTTTTGTTGCCCTGGTCTTACTGGAGCGGATTAATGTGGGAGCCGATTTTTAATGTGGGAGCCGATTCATCGGCGATAGGCCTCACGGCATCACCGCTCCGTCGGCTTTTCGCCGCTGAAGCGGCTCCCACATTGCCCGATTCGCCAATGAATCGGCTCCTACATAGAGCCTGCCCATCCAGACCCGGCGTTATTCGCCGCGCATGCGCACGTCGCCGGTCAGCTCCTTGTTTTCGCGCTGCTTTTCGCGCTCGGCGTCGAAGAACTGCTGCACCTTGAGGCAGACATCCCAGGTACCGATTTCACCGGCGGCGGAGACGAGGAACCACGGCTCCTTCCAGTCCAGGCGGGCAACGATATCGTCGGCCGCGCGCTTGAGCTCGGCCTTGTCGGAGAACACGTCGGACTTGTTGATCACCAGCCAGCGCGGGCGCGTGACCAGTTCGGCGTCGAATTCCGCCAGCTCTTTCTCGATGGTACGCACCTGCTCGACCGGATCGGAACCGTCGATCGGCTGGATGTCGACCACGTGCAGCAGCAGGCTGGTACGCGAGACATGGCGGAGGAACTGGATACCCAGGCCTGCACCTTCGGCCGCACCCTCGATGATGCCGGGGATATCGGCAATCACGAAGCTCTGGTCGTAACCGATGCGCACCACGCCCAGGTTCGGGTGCAGCGTGGTGAACGGGTAGTCCGCCACGCGCGGGGTCGCTGCCGACACGGCACGAATGAAGGTGCTCTTGCCCGCATTCGGGAAGCCCAGCAGACCGACATCGGCGAGCAGGCGCATCTCGAGCTTGATGTCGCGGACCTCACCCGGCGTGCCGGGGGTGAACTTGCGCGGAGCGCGATTGACCGAGCTCTTGAAATGGATGTTGCCAAGGCCGCCGCGGCCACCCTGCGCGACTTTGAGACGCTGGCCGTGCGCGGTGAGATCGCCGATCACTTCGTCAGTATCGACGTTGATCACGATGGTGCCGACCGGCACGCGGACGTCGGAATCTTCGCCGCCCTTGCCGTACATCTGGCTGCCCATGCCGCCCTGCCCGCGCTCAGCCTTGAAAGCGCGCATGTGGCGGAAGTCGACGAGCGTATTGAGGCCTTCGTCAGCGACAAGCCAGACCGAGCCGCCATTGCCGCCGTCGCCGCCATCGGGGCCACCGAACGGGATGAATTTCTCTCGACGGAAGCTGACGCAGCCGTTGCCGCCGGTACCGGCCGTGACCCTGATCTGTGCTTCGTCGACGAATTTCATGGGAAAGGAGCCTGGGTGAAGAAGTGATACCGCTTTACAAACGAAAAGCCCCGCCGTGGGCGGGGCCTTCGTTATCGCGTCGAATGAGGCTTACGCCGTGACGACGTCGACAAACTTGCGACCCTTTTCGCCACGGACCTTGAAGGCAACCGTGCCGTCGATCAGGGCGAACAGGGTGTGGTCGCGGCCGAGGCCGACGCCCACGCCAGCATGGAACTTGGTGCCACGCTGACGAACGATGATGTTGCCGGCTTCAACAGCCTGGCCGCCATAGATCTTCACACCGAGATACTTCGGGTTCGAATCGCGACCGTTGCGGCTGGAACCTACGCCTTTTTTATGTGCCATGACTCATATCCTCCGCAGATCAGGCGTTGATGCCAGTGATCTCGATTTCGGTGTAATGCTGACGATGTCCCTGCGTACGCTTGTAGTGCTTACGACGACGGAACTTGACGATGCGGATCTTATCCGCGCGACCGTGGGCACGAATCTTCGCGCTGACGGTTGCACCGGCGACCAAGGGGGCGCCAACGGTGACCGACTCGCCTTCGCCCACCAGGAGGACCTGGTCGAACTGGACGGTGGAATCGACTTCGGCGGTGAGCAGTTCGACGCGCAGGATTTCGCCTGCCATCACACGATACTGCTTGCCACCGGTCTTGATGACTGCGTAGCTCATGGTTGTTTCCTGTTGCTGATTATGTAGTTCTTTTTAGGGTCTTACGGGTGTTGCGAACTGCGAATTATAGCCAAGGGGAAAAGGCAAGGTCAATCAGATGGTTAAGGGAAAGCGGAGCCAGCCCATCGGCCGGGCATCGATGCATCGCGATTCCATACAGATCAACAGGTTATCCGAACCCGCTTTCTGTGGGAGCCGCTTCAGCGGCGATGCCGGGCTACCTCAATCCGGCCCGCTGCCGCGGGATCGCCGCTGAAGCGGCTCCCACATCGCCGCTGAAGCGGCTCCCACACGGTGCGTGGCTATTTCTTTTTGGAGGGGGTGGGTGCGGGGGACGGCACGGGTGTCGCAGCGGCGGGTTTGGCTGCGGCACCTGTGGCCGGACACTGGCCCTGCGGGTTCAGGGTGCCCTGGCTTTGCAGCTGGGAAATCATCTGCTGGCCGCGCTCCTGGCCCCACTGCTTGCCGATCTGCATGCCCTCGGCCATGGTCGCCGGCATCTGGGTGATCACCTTCTGGCCCAGCGGCGAGCGGTAGAACTTGAGCAGGCCGTCGATGTCTTCGGCGGTGAAATGCTTCTGGTAGACCGGCACCATGCGGCCGATCAGCTGGTTGGTGGCATTGGCGTCCACGAAGCCCTGCCAGTAGCTGGCGGGTACGCAGGGCAGCGCGTTCTGCATGACGCCCGCCATCTGGCTGTTCATCTGGCTGAGCATGCGGCCCATGCCTACGGCGTCCATCAGCTGGCGCACCTGCTGCTCGCTGGGCTGCGCCGCTAGCGCCTGGCCCGTACAACCCGCCAGCACCAGGCCGACGGCAATCCCTGTCCACTTACGCATGCGTCACGCTCCTCTTTGGGATGGATGGCACACCCCTCCCCGGGGTGACGGCCATGGTAGCCGCGTCGGCGCCCCACGGGTACGCCCGCCCGGCCGGGTACCGATCCCGCAAATCACCTGTGCTGAATCGTCACAAGTCGAGGCGGAATGAAGGCGGAAAACCCTTGGTATAGTCGGGGGCTTCCCCCATTTATGTCGGCACATGGACAGCATTCGCATCCGCGGCGCCCGCACGCACAATCTCAAGAATATCGACCTCGACCTGCCCCGCGATCGCCTGATCGTGATCACGGGGCTATCCGGGTCCGGTAAATCCTCGCTGGCTTTCGACACCATTTATGCCGAAGGCCAACGTCGCTATGTCGAGTCGTTGTCCGCTTATGCGCGGCAATTCCTCTCGATCATGGAAAAACCGGACGTGGACACGATCGAAGGCCTTTCGCCGGCCATCTCGATCGAGCAGAAGTCGACTTCCCATAATCCCCGGTCCACCGTCGGTACGATCACCGAGGTGTACGACTACCTGCGCCTGCTCTACGCGCGAGTCGGCACGCCCCGCTGCCCGACCCACGGCATCGCGCTCGAGGCGCAGACCGTCAGCCAGATGGTCGACACCGCCATGGCGCTGGACGCCGACAAACGCTGGATGCTCCTGGCGCCGGTCATCCGCGAGCGCAAGGGTGAGCACGTACAGGTGTTCGAGCAGCTGCGCGCGCAGGGCTTCGTCCGTGCCCGCGTGGACGGCGAGGTATATGACCTGGACGCCGTGCCGCCGCTGACCCTGCGCCAGAAGCACACCATCGAGGCGGTGATCGACCGCTTCCGTCCGCGTGAGGACATCAAGCAGCGCCTGGCTGAGTCCTTTGAGACCGCCCTGCGCCTCGGCGAAGGCATCGTCATCCTGGTCGACATGGACGATGCAAAGGCCGCAGAGCAGCTGTTCTCCTCACGGTTTTCCTGCCCGATGTGCGATTACTCGCTGCCGGAGCTCGAGCCGCGTCTGTTCTCGTTCAATTCCCCGGTCGGCGCCTGCCCGACCTGCGACGGTCTGGGCGTCACCCAGGTGTTCGATCCATCGCGCGTGGTCGGCCATCCCGAGCTCAGCCTTGCCGGCGGCGCCATCCGCGGCTGGGACCGTCGTAACGCGCACTATTTCCAGCTGATCATCTCGCTGGCGAAGTACTACGGGTTCGATCCGGAGACCCCGTGGCGCGAGCTGACGAAGACGATGCAGAACGCCGTGCTCAACGGCTCGGGCAAGGACGTGATTCCGTTCCGCTACATCACCGACCGTGGCGGCAAGGTCACCCGTGAGCACAAGTTCGAAGGCATCCTGCCCAACCTCGAACGTCGCTACCGCGAAACCGAGTCGGCTGCCGTCCGCGAAGAACTCTCGCGTTACATCGCGGACCACCCCTGCCCGGACTGCGGCGGCCAGCGCCTGAATCCGTCGGCGCGGAACGTGTTCGTCGCTGACCGCGCGATTCCCGAACTCACCTCCCTGGCGATCGACAACGCCCTGGGCTTTTTCGAAAGCCTGAAGCTGCCGGGCTGGCGTGGCGAGATTGCGGTGAAGATCGTCAAGGAAATCCGCGAGCGCCTGACCTTCCTCAACGATGTGGGCCTGAACTACCTCACGCTCGATCGCCAGGCGGACTCCCTGTCTGGCGGCGAGGCCCAGCGCATCCGTCTGGCCAGCCAGATCGGTGCGGGCCTTGTCGGCGTGATGTACGTGCTCGACGAACCGTCCATCGGCCTGCATCAGCGCGACAATGAACGCCTGCTCGGCACCCTCACCCGCCTGCGCGACCTGGGCAACACCGTGATCGTGGTCGAGCACGACGAGGACGCGATCCGCGCGGCCGACCATATCCTCGACATCGGCCCCGGCGCGGGCGTGCATGGCGGCGAGATCGTCGGTGAAGGTTCGCTGGAAGACATCCTCGCCTCGCCGCGCTCGGTGACGGCGAAGTACCTGACCGGCGAGCGCGGCATCCGCGTGCCGACAAAGCGCCGCCAGCCGCGCGACGACCAGTGGATCGAGCTCAAGGGTGCCACGGGCAACAACCTCAAGGACGTCGACGTCCGCATTCCGGTCGGCACCTTCACCTGTGTCACGGGCGTGTCCGGCTCGGGCAAGTCCACGCTGATCAACGACACCTTCTATCGCCTTGCCGCGATGGAGCTCAACGGTGCGGGCGAACAACCGGCACCGTATGAGTCGATCGAAGGCCTCGAGCTTTTCGACAAGGTGGTCGACATCGACCAGTCGCCGATCGGCCGCACGCCGCGTTCCAACCCGGCCACATACACTGGCCTGTTCACGCCCTTGCGCGAGTTGTACGCGCAGGTGCCGGAGTCGCGCCAGCGTGGGTACTCGGCCGGCCGCTTCAGCTTCAATGTGCGCGGCGGCCGCTGCGAAGCCTGCGAAGGCGACGGCATGATCAAGGTGGAAATGCACTTCCTGCCGGACGTGTACGTGCCCTGCGATGTCTGCCACGGCAAGCGCTACAACCGCGAAACGCTCGAAGTGCTCTACAAGGGCCACACCATCGCCGACGTGCTCGATATGACGGTGGAAGACGCGTTCAAGCTGTTCGAACCGGTGCCGGTCATCGCCCGCAAGCTGGAAACCCTGCGCGCCGTGGGCCTGGATTACATCAAGCTCGGGCAGAGCGCGACCACCCTTTCCGGTGGCGAGGCGCAGCGCGTGAAGCTGTCGAAGGAGCTGTCCAAGCGCGACACGGGCAGCACGCTCTACATCCTCGACGAGCCGACGACAGGCCTGCACTTCCACGATATCGAGCAGCTGCTCGAGGTGCTGCACAAGCTGGTCGAGCACGGCAACACGGTCGTCGTCATCGAGCACAACCTCGATGTGATCAAGACAGCCGACTGGCTGATCGATCTCGGCCCGGAGGGCGGTTCCGGCGGCGGGCGTATCCTGGTCAGTGGCACGCCGGAAACGGTGGCGGCGACGAAGGCGTCGCATACCGGTCGCTTCCTGAAGTCGCACCTGGTGCCGATTGCCACGCCGGCGGCGAAAAGCGGCGCGAAGGCGGCTGCGAAGCCTTCGGCCAAGGCACCAGCGAAAGCCCCGGCGCCGGCAAAGAAAACGGCAACCACTAAATCCATCGCGAAGACGGCTCCGGCCGCGAAGAAGAAAAGAACCGCATGAGCACCGACGCTTCGAACACGCCGTTCCCCCTGTTCATTACGCCGATGGACGTCCGTTGGCAGGACATGGACGCCTACAACCACGTCAACAACGCCAATTACCTGGTTTATCTGCAGGAAGCACGCCTGAAATGGCTGCAAACGCTGCCTGGCAAGTGGTACAGCGAGGAAGGCGCGCCGGTGATGGCGCATAGCGAGATCAACTACCGCCTGCCGATCGAATGGCCGGCGGACATCCAGATCGAGCTGTTCGTCAATCGCCTTGGCACCAGCTCGATGACCGTCGGCCACCGCATCGTCGACTCCGACGACGCGACGAAGATCCACGCGGACGGCAGCGTCACCATGGTCTGGATCAACACGAAGACCGGCCGGCCGGTCGCCCTGCCGCAGGCGATCCGTGACGCCGTGGCGGAAGCCCAGGACGCCTGAGGCTTTTCTGAACCTTCCAGGCATGCCTGGCTCCTTGTGGGAGCCGGCTATGCCGGCGATGGACCCTCAGGCCAAACCGTTCCATTGGCTTTTCGCCACTGAAGCGGCTCCCACATGACCTGATTCCACTCCATTCATTTCTCCCCGGTATGATCTCGCAGGATCATACGGAGAGAGATACCTATGTCGCGTCGTCTGCTTGTTCTCGCGATCGCCGGCGCCATCGCGCTGCCGGCCTTTGCCGCCACCGACGAGCGCACCGCGCTCACCCTCTACCGTGCCGAGGGCGACCAGCTCTTCGCCACCAATGGCGAGGCCGTGTCGGGTGATGGTTATGCCGTGGTCCATGAACGCCGCAGCTTCGACCTGAAGGGCGGCGCACAGGATCTCTCCATCGATGGCCTCCCTTCTGCCCTGGACAGCGAAGCGCTTTCCCTGCGCTTTCCCGGCAAGGGCACGCGGGTGGTTTCCCAGCGCCTCCTGCTCGGCCAGGGTTTTGACGGTGCCGTGGCCGGACTGGTCGGTCACAACGTGACCGCCATCGGTACAACGGGCCAACCCATTGCCAGCGGCATGCTGGTGCGCGGCGGCGACACCCTGGTGATTCGTGAAGCCAGCGGCCAGGCCAGCCTGATCAAGAGCTACGCGGCATTGCGCGCGGCAGACGCCACCGACTTCGCCCGGGGCTCCACCCTGCAGGTGCGGGTGACTGGCGGCAGCGCAGGCAACACCACCGCACAGCTCGACTACCCCACCTCCGGCCTTGGCTGGCGCGGTGCCTATGTGGCGACAATCGCCCCTGGCACCACCTGCAAGATGAACTTCGACGCCTCCGCCAGCATCGCCAACCGCAGCGGTCGCGACTGGAAGGAGGTCTCGCTGAAGCTCGTCGCCGGCGACGCGCAGCGTGCCAAGGCGCCGCCGACGCGGGACAAGATGTTCATGTACCGGGCCGCGCCCGCACCGATGGCCATGGACGTCGCTTCGACGGGACCGCGCCAGGCCACTCTCGGCGACCTGCGTACCTACAGCCTGCCAGCGGCGGTCGACCTGCCCGATGGAAGCGTGACGCAAACGCCGCTTTACGACAGCCGCACGCTGGATTGCGAGCGCGAGGCCGTCTACGACACCAACACGCGCTACTACGGTAACCAGCCGCGCCTGGAGCGCGACATCGGCATGCCGCCGACCACGCAGATCGTCTCGAACCTGCGCTTCAAGGCCTTCGACGCCTTGCCAGCGGGCTACCTGCGCGTGCTGACCACCGATCGCGACGGCAATGCCGAGCTGCTCGGCGAAGGCCGCCTCGATGACACACCGAAGGGCAAGGACGCGACGGTGTCCCTCGGCAACGCGTTCGACCTCACGGCGACACGCGAGCAGACCGCTTTCAGTGCAGACGCGGCCTCGCATCGCATGGACGAAGGCACGCGCCTGACCCTGACCAACGCCGGTGACACGAAGCGCACGATCACGGTGCGCGAGCATCCGAGTCGTTGGCGTGCCTGGACCGTGACGTCCTCGTCGATCAAGCCGACGAAGTCGACGCCGGAGCTGCTGGAGTTCCAGGTGGAGGTTCCGGCCAACGGTTCGGTGATCCTCGATTACGCGCTGCGTTACACCTGGGCGGACGCGGACCTGCCGCATCCGTAAGACGTTCCGTGACCGCAGTGCGGCATGCCCTTGCCGCGCTGCACGGTCATAATTGCCCAACATCACCGACGGACACGCGCCCATGCTCGACATCCTTCCACACGACGGCGGCATCCATGAGATCCGCATGGCGCGCGCGCCAGTCAACGCGTTCGATATCAACCTGGTGCGCGCCCTTCGCGAAGCCATCGTCGAGGCACCTTCCAACGGCGCGCGTGGCATCGTCCTTTCCGGTGCGCAGGGCATGTTCTCCGCGGGCGTGGACGTACCGGCACTGATCCAGCGCGATCGCGCGGGCGTGCAGGAATTCTGGAACGAATTCTTCGCCTTGTGCGGCGCGCTCGCCGCGTCGAGCATCCCTACCGTCGCCGCGATCACCGGGCACAGCCCGGCGGGCGGCGCCGTGGTCGCGTTGTTCTGCGACTACCGGATCATGGCGCACGGCCCGTACAAGATCGGCCTCAACGAAGTGCAGGTGGGCCTGTCGGTGCCCGAGCCCATCCAGTTCGCCATGCGTCGTATCGTCGGCAATTACCGTGCGGAGCGCCTGGTCGTGGCCGGCGCCATGGTCGATGCCGAGCAGGCTCATGCCATCGGCCTGGTCGACGAACTCGCCACGGTCGAGCAGGTGGTACAGCGCGCCGTGATGTGGATGACCGACATGCTCAAGTTACCGCCGAAGGCGATGCTGCGCACGCGCGCCATCGCACGTGCCGACCTGGTTGCGGTGTGGGGCGATACGACCGACCTGTTGGACCCGGGGTTTATCGACGATTTCTTTGCGGATGAAACGCAGGGGGTGTTGAGGGCGTTGGTGGCTCGGCTGAAGTCGAAATAAGGATCGCTTCGCGATCCATCGCCGATGAATCGGCTCCCACAGAAAGCCCGCTTAGGCACCTAGGTGGGAGCCACAGGTGGGATCCACATCTGGGATCCATATGTGGGATCCACATCTGGGAGCCACATGTGGGAGCCACATCTGGGAGCCACATGTGGGAGCCGCTTCAGCGGCGATGCTCCTGGACCTACAGAAACCCGCGAATCCCCGCGACGCCCTGCGCCGCATGCAACCGCGCATCCATCGCATCGTCCGGGCCCAACCCACCCAACGCATACACCGGCAAAGAAGCCGCCTCGGCCAGTTGCGCGAAGCGCGGCCAGCCGAGGGGTTCGGCGCCCGGGTGGCTCGCTGTGGCGTGCACCGGCGACAGCGTGGCGAAATCGCAGCCCAGTGCCGAAGCAAGCGCCAGTTCGGCCGCATCGTGACACGACGCGGCAACCATTTGTGACAGCGGTAGCGGCCTGCCCTCCAGCACATGAAGTTGCGACGCGGCCAGATGGACGCCTACGCCTTCGCCAAACGCACGTGCTGACTCGATATCCCGGTTGAGCATCAAGGTCGCGCCGAGCGCACGCAGCTCCGGCAGTACACGCGTTACCACGGCGTGCACGTCATCTACCGGCACTCCGGGCAGACGTAACTGCAGCAACCGCTCCCCACGCGCCAGCGCGCTCGTCAGCAAAGCCACGGCGTCATCAGGCGACACATCGGCCGGGGTGATCGGGTAGTGCCCTGGCAGCCGTGTCGCGGCGAGGATCGGGCGGTCCGCGGGCGCAAGCAAGGCGGGGTCGATATCGCACGGATCGAGCCAGCGGATCTCGGCGGCATCGAGCGCCTTGGGCTCGCCCGTCCATGCGCGCACGAGGATCGCCTCCAGCAACATCTTGCGCTCGCCGTAGTTCCACGGGATGCGCACGAGCGCTTCGAACGAGAGCGGATCGACAGCAATGCCGAGCTCCTCGTCGAGCTCACGCTCCAGCGCCATCAGCGGCGTCTCTCCCTGCTCCAGCTTGCCACCAGGGAACTCCCACATGCCCGCCAGGTGCTTACCTGGCGGTCGCTGCGCGATGAGGATTCGTCCGGCGCCGTCGACGAGGACGCCGGCAACGACATGCATCAGACGTTCCGGACGTATTCGACCATGTCGAAGGCGTGGGCGTGTTCCTTGTCTTTCGCGTGACGAACGCGCGACACCTCGGCCCATTCCTTGAAATCGATACCCGGGAAGAACACGTCGGCCCCGTCGACCGCGGCGTAGACCCAGGTCAGGTACAGCGTGCGCGCCATCGGCAGCGCCTCGCGGAATACTTCGCCGCCGCCGATGACCATGAGGCCCGCGTAGTTGCAGCTTGCCAGCGCCTCGGCCACCGAGCGCACGGTGATCTGGCCCGGATACGGCGCCTCGCCCTTGCGCGAAAGCACGTAGTTCACGCGGTCCGGGAGGGGCTTGCCGATCGACTCGGCGGTCTTGCGCCCCATCAGCACGGACTTGTCCGTGGTCAGTCGCTTGAAGTGGCGCAGGTCTTCGGGGAGGTGCCAGGGCAGGCCTCCCTGCTTGCCGATGGCAAAGTTTTCGTCGAGCGCGGCAACCAGGTGAACGGACATGTAGCTTCCTTCGAATGGGAGGTGGAACGGGCGCACACGGCGGCCCTTGCGGACCGGATAGTAGTCCTCCGCGTGTGATGAAGAAACTAACGCCTGTTTGATTCCCACGGTTGGAACGGCCGCAAGGAGGCTCCATGGTTACAGGGCCTTCCCTCCCGAGCTCCCCATGAACGACAAAGCCCTTATCGTCGGAGCCAGCGGCATCATCGGCAGTGCACTCTCCGAAAGGCTTGTCGAAGACGGCTGGCCGGTGGCCGCCCTTGCCCGCCGGCCTGGCACGCAGACCGCCGTCCGGCCCGTCGCCGCCGACCTCACCGACGCCGAGGCCACTCGCGTGGCGCTTGCCGACCTCGCGCCGACCCACGTCTTCATCTCCACGTGGTCGCGGCAGGCGAACGAACGCGAGAACATCCGCGTCAACGCCGCCATGGTCCGTAACCTCCTCGACGGCGTGCGCCCGGCCGGCAGCGTTCGCCACGTCGCCCTGGTCACCGGCCTGAAGCACTACCTCGGGCCTTTCGAAGCGTATGGCAAGGGCGTGCTGCCCGAGACACCGTTCCGCGAGGAGCAGGGCCGCCTCGATGTCGACAACTTCTACTACGCGCAGGAAGACGAGGTGTTCGCCGCCGCCGCGCGCGATGGCTTCAACTGGAGCGTGCATCGCCCGCATACCGTCATCGGCGTGGCGGTGGGCAACGCCATGAACATGGCGACGACGCTCGCCGTCTATGCCTCCATCTGCAAAGCCACCGGCCGGCCATTCCGCTTTCCCGGCTCGGCTGCGCAGTGGCAGAGCCTTACCGACATGACTGACGCGCGCCAGCTGGCTCGTCACCTGGTCTGGGCGTCCACGACGCCGGCAGCCGCCAACGAAGCCTTCAACGTCGTGGATGGTGACGTCTTCCGCTGGAGCTGGATGTGGTCGCGCATCGCGTCGTGGTTTGGCCTGGAAGCCGCACCCTTTGATGGCGAGGTCTTCCCCCTCGAACAGCAGATGGCCGACGATGCCGACGTATGGCGGCATTTGGCAACACGCCATGGCCTGGTTGAAGCGGACATGCATCGCCTTGTTTCGGCGTGGCACAGCGACGCCGACCTGGGCCGTCCCATCGAAGTCGTCACCGACATGTCGAAGAGCCGCCGCCTCGGCTTCCTTGACTACCAGCCCACCGACCACGCCTTCTTCGACGCCTTCGAGCGCCTGCGCGCGGAGCGCCTGATTCCCTGACCCGACCCGCCGGCAGGGCCCACGTCCGCCTGTCCGCCGGACGTTTGTCCGCGGACAGGCCGCCGGCGGGGGCGAGGACCGCGCGGCGCCGCGAAGCCTATGGCATGCACCTTGCAAAGCTACCCTGAGGAAGACACCACAGGGATCGCCAACGATGTTCGGTTACTACGTGCAACTCGGGCTCCGCAGCCTCAGGCGCAATCCGGTCCTCACGCTGTTGATGGTGCTGGTGATCGCCGTGGGCGTCGCGGCGTCGATGACGAGCTATGCCGTGTTCCGCGTGACCTCGGGTGATCCCATCCCGGAAAAGTCGTCGCAGCTGTTCATCGCGCAGATCGACAACTATGGCCCGGAGGGCAGCGACGGCGATCCGTTGCCGTGGCTGACCTGGCGCGATGCGACGGCGCTGGTCAATGCACACAAGGCGAAGCGGCAGACGCCGCTCTATCCGATCGCTGTGTCGATCGTTCCGGACGATCCCAACACGATGGCCTCGCCCGCACGTGGTTATGCCGTGCAGGCCGACATGTTCCCCATGTTCGACGTACCGTTCCTTTTCGGCGCTCCCTGGTCGGCGGCCGACGATGCGGGTAGCGCGAGAGTAGTGGTCATCGGCAAGAACCTTAACGACCGCATGTTTGGTGGTGCGAACAGCGTAGGACGCGAGATCGACCTCGAGGGCACACGCTTTCGTATCGTCGGCGTCACCGATCGCTGGGATAGCCGTCCACGTTTCTTCGATCTCGACACGCGGCAGAAAGGCTTCGGCGATCTCGGCGAGATCTACATGCCATTCGCTCGTGCCATCGCCGACGGTCGCGAGCCCTCCGGCGGCAACGTATGCAACCGTCCTTCGAAGCCAGGCTGGGACAATTTCGTCCATTCCGAATGCATCTTCGTCAGTTTCTGGGCAGAGCTTCCCGATGCCGCGAGCGCGACGGCGTACCGGCAGTTCCTGCACGACTACTCGGCCGAACAGACCCGAAGCGGTCGCTTTTCGTGGGCACCGAACGTACGGCTGCGCAACGTGATGGAATGGCTGGACTTTCGCAAGGTCGTACCGGCGGAAGCCCGCATGAGCGTATTGGTCTCCGCCGCCTTCCTCGTCATCTGCCTGGTCAACGTCATCGGCTTGCTGCTGGCCAAGTTCATGCGCCGTGCGCCGGAGATCGCCATACGGCGGGCGCTCGGTGCATCGCGTGGCGCCATCTATGCGCAGTTCCTGCTCGAGGCGGCCTCCGTCGGACTCGCTGGTGGCCTGCTCGGGGTCATTCTTACGGCGCTGGGGACCTTGTGCATCGGTGCCGTGTTCGATCCGGCGATTGCCAACCTCGTCCACATGAGCCTGCCCCTGCTTAGCCTTACTGTCCTCGTCGCCCTGGCCAGCACGTTGGTCGCGGCCTTCTATCCCACCTGGCGCGCCTCACGGGTGCAGCCGGCATGGCAGCTCAAAGCCAGCTGACCCGGAGCTCCCTATGCCACCTTTCCGTCCCATTCTTGCCGCCCTCCGCTATCACAAGTCGGGCGCCCTTCTCATCGCACTGCAGGTGGCGCTCACGCTCGCCGTGGTCTGCAATGCATTGTTCGTCATCGAGCATCGGCTGCAACGCCTGTCGCGCGACACCGGTGTCGCCGAGAGCGAGCTGATGGTGGTGAACAACAAGTGGGTCGCTCCCGCCGCCGAACTGCCGGCGCGCCAGGCCGCCGATGTCGCCATGCTGCGCGCGCTGCCCGGCGTTGCGGATGCCTACGCGACAAACGCGTTTCCGTTGATGGGAGGAGCCTGGCAGAGCGGCGTGCGGCTCGACCCGACCAGCCAGCACTACGTCAGCGAAGGCGCGTCGATCTACTTCGTCGACGACCACGCGCTGAATACCCTCGGGGTCAAGGTCACCGAAGGCCGCAACTTTCGTTCCGACGAGATCGGCGCCCTCGTGCCGAACGGCAGTCCCGACACCCCGTCGATCATCATTACGCGCGCCCTGGCCCGGCGTGCCTTCCCCGACGGCCATGCACTCGGCAAGGCGTTTTATATCGGCAACCGTGATGCACGCCCGAGCACGATCGTCGGTATCGTCGAACACGTGCAGACACCGCAAACCGATAGCTCAGATGACATCTACTGGAATGATTCGATCTTCGTACCGATGCGTCTCACCGGCAGTGGCGCGTTCTTCGTCATACGTGCGCAACCGGGCCGGCTGCCTGCACTCTTGCATAACGTTCCCGATGCGCTGAAGGCGCTGAGCACGCGCCGCGTGATTCCGGCACCGCATGGCGTGCTCGCTTTCAGCGAGGTGCGCGACATGGCCTATCGTAGCGACCGCGGTCTGGCCTGGATGCTCGCCGGCATCTGCGTGACCCTGCTCGTCGTTACCGCCGCCGGCATCGTGGGACTGACCAGTTTCTGGGTGGGCCAGAGGCGCCGACAGATCGGCATTCGCCGTGCCTTGGGCGCGACCCGGCGCGATATCCTCGTGTATTTCCTCACCGAGAACGGGCTCATCAGCCTCGCGGGAGGTCTTGCCGGCGTCGTGCTGGCGTTCGCGCTCAACGCCTGGATGATGAAGGCCTTCGAGACCTCGCGGCTCTCGCTGCTCTACGTCGGCGGCGGCATGTTGATCCTGTTGTTGCTCGGGCAACTCGCTGTGCTGTCGCCTGCCCGGCGCGCGTCACGCGTACCGCCCGTGGAAGCAACGCGGACGATCTGAGTCACTTCAGCGGCGAACGCAGAACAGCCCACCGGCACCCGGACTGGCCTGCAACACCGCGTCGGACAGTCGCGCTCGCGAGGTTGAAACGTACGCCCCGCCCTGCCGGTTGAAGCACAGGCTGCCGACATGCGGGGCGGGAATCGACACAAGCTCGTCCACGGCACCGTTCGCGGCAAGTCGCACGATGCATCCGCCGCCCCACATGGCGACCCACACCGAGCCGTCAGGATCGATCGCCATGCCATCGGGCTTGCCGGGTGCGCCAAGGAAGTCGGTGACTACCCGTGGTTCGTCCAGCGCCAGGTCTTTGCCGGGGCGAGGATAAGAAAGCAAAGTGCGGCCAAGCGTGTCGATCACCAGGAGTGACGCGCCGCCATCGGCGAACGCCATGCCATTGGCCACGCCGAGACCATCGGCAACCTGCACCACCGGGGCGTCGACATCGGCCGCGTAATAGAGCGCACCCTTTCCGGTCAGCAAACCGCGATGCATCGAGCCTGCCCACAGGCCGCCTTCGGCATCGACGACCATATCGTTGAGTCGACAACCTGCCGCCAATGGCGCACGCGTCATGGCCGAGAGGGCACCGGTACGCACGTCGATGAGGCAGAACCCATCCTCACCCGCACCGACCCAGGATCCATCGGGCCGCTGCGCCAGCGACCAGATCGGCATGGACAAGACGATGTCCCGAACGATTCCCTCTGACGCGTACCAGCGCAGCAGACGACGGTTCGGCGGGTCGACCCAGAGCACGTCGTCTCCGTCCATGCGCACCGCTTCACCTACCAGTGCATGCGGCTGGGCGATCAGGGTCACTTCACGCCTGCTCATGCCGAAGCACCCCCGTTCTCCGAGTGGATGGCGGCAAAACCCTGCGCCGATGCGTCGCCCGCATCCACGACCACCGCACGTAGGTTCAGTCCGGCTAACGCCTCCGCATACAAGGCACAGACCGGTGCTGCACCGACCAGCGTGACGACCTGCCCATCATCCATCGGGTAGAGCATCCGGGCGTCTGCGATCTCCGCACCGATCAGCAGGCCACGCAGGTAGGAAGCGGCGTCCTCCCGTGTCAGGTCTTTGCGAATCACCTTCGCCCTGACACCAAACAACTGCGTTCCCAGTCCCAGCGCGCGATCGGCACCTGCCCTCGTGCCGGATGTGAACGCCGCGCCAGCCACCGCCGGCGCAGCGACGATCGACGCGAGCATGCCGGCCGCCGTCAGCCGGTCGAATATCTCACCGGACATCGCGGTCATGAACTCCATGACGCGACCACCGGCCATGCGCACCCATTTGCTGTGCGTGCCAGGGAGCGCGACGATGCCATCGCGCGGTAACCTCCCCGCTCGCATGAGGCCGAAGAGTTCGGTCTCCTCGCCGCGCATGATGTCGGGCGCGCCGTCGCGCTCACGGCGACACGCCAGCCCGGGCACGATGTACATAAGGCGCCCCGCGATGTGTGTCGCGTGCAGGTTCGCCGTCAGTCCGTCGAGTCCGATCGGGCATTCCGCATAAGCCACCTCCTCCCAGCCGACGTTCGAGCCAACCATGCCGCAGGCATAGATCGGCTGCGCATCCGGCCAGCGCTGTACCATCCGCTCGATCTGCGCGGCCATGCCGTCGCGGTCGAGCGAGCCGATGCCCGCGGGTTCGGCGAAGGCATCCCGCAGAACACCCGTGTGGTCGATAAGATAAGCGCGAAAGTTGGAACTGCCCCAGTTGATCGCTATGAAATCGCGTCCCATCGTGTCCCCTCAGCGGCGCGTCACCGACGCGCCGCCGTCAATCGGAAAAATGCCGCCGGTAAGCCAGGCACTGCCGTCGCCGGCAAGGAAAAGGGCGAGTTCAGCGACATCGTCGGCGGTGCCGAGTCGTCCCAGCGGATGGCGGCCTATGTTGCGTTGGCGCGCGGCATCCGGATCACGGTCCAGAGCGAAGGAGGCCTGCATCATGGGTGTGTCGACCGAAGCGGGCGCCATGCCATTGACGCGCACCTGCCAAGGTGCGAACTCGAGCGCTGCCGTGCGAACCAGCGACTCGATTGCCGCCTTGCTCGCCGCGTAGGCTGCCAGGGTCGGTGTGGCGAAGCTCGCGTTGATCGACGAGGTCAGCACGACCGAACCGCCGCCTGCGTCGCGCATGGCTGGCACGCAGTGACGAAGCAGCCGCACGGCAGATAGCACGTTGACGTCATAGGTCTCCATGAACAGCGCGTCGCCGGACTCGAGGATCGAACCCGGCGGACTGATCCCGGCGCAATGCACCAGGATGGTCGCCGGTCCATGCGCAGCGGCGGCGAGGGCAACGGCATCGCTCACCGCCGCATCGTTGCGCAGGTCCACTTCGATCGACCGCGCCACGTTCGGCGATGCGTTCAGGTCGAAGCCCGTGACCGATGCCCCTTCGTCGCGCAACCGACGCGCCACTGCCGCGCCGATGCCGCTCGCTGCCCCCGTGACGATCGCCGCGCGTCCCGCCAGTGTCTGTGTTCTCAACCGCCCTCTCCCCTGTGGCCGTGCCTGGACATGATCAGAAGCGCCAGGTCAGCGTGGCCATGTAGTTACGGCCATATACCACGTTGGTGCGCAGACCCTCGGTGCTGCCGTCATAGGTACGCTGTTTGCTGTTCAGCAGATTGGTGGCCTGAAGCTGCATGGAGATCTTGTCGGTGAAGTTGTAGCTGACCGACGCCGCCAGGTCCGAATAGTTGTCGTTATAGATACCGGTATTGGCGGCGGACAGGCTCACGAAGTAGTTGTCGCGCCAGTTGTATGCGACACGGGCGCTGAAGGGGCCGGTCTCGTAGTAGAGGATCAGGTTGACGTTGTTCTTCGACAGACCGGGGAAGCTCAGCGACTGGCCGGTCACATCCTTGATAGGTGTCGTCGAATCGATATAGGTGTAGGTCGCGACCATGCCGAAGCCACTGAGCGGTTCGGGCAGGAACGTGAAGGGCACCTGGGCCAGGAACTCGGCACCCTTTACCGTCGCGTGGTCGCCATTGACCTTGCGATTGACGAAGTAGTCCACGCCGCCGTAGCTCTCGGGACTCTGCTGCTGAACGATGAAGGTCGAGACGTCCTTGTAGAACAGACCGGCCGAGAGCATGCCCGTATCGTTGTAGTAGTACTCCAGCGACATGTCGTACTGGTCGGCCTTGAACGGCTTGAGCGCCGGTGCGCCGCCACTGCCCGTTCCAGGGGTGATCTGTACGCCGTTGTCGAACACCGCATTATTGTTGAGCGTCACGCCATTGTTGAGGTCTTCGGTATTGGGGAAGGCGACCACGCGAGCGGCGCCGCCACGCAGGAGAAGCTTGTCGGTGATTTCCCACTTGGCGATGGCGGAAGGCAACCACTCGCGGTCCGTGTTGCGGTAGTCGGTCGGGATCGCCGCGCCGGTCGCGGAAAGGAGGTTACCCCTCGAGTCCAGCTCACGCTGCACATAGCGCATACCGAAGTTGCCCGACACCGGCATGGAGCCGGCATCGAAGCCCCAGTCGACCTTCGAATACGCTTCGCTGAATTTCTCGTCGATGCTGAAGGTGCCTGCATAAGCGAGCGCGTTGTTACGTCCGTCAAGGCACTGGGCATTCTGGCTGATCGACGGAATGCCCGTGAACGCGGAGCAGCCGGTGAACACTTCGCGGAAGCTGCCCAGATAACTGCGCGGCAGGCCGTCGAACTCGCCCTTCATGAAATCGTCGTTGCTATAGATCCGCAGGAAGTCGCTCAGCTGGGTGGAGGGAACGCCGTTGGTCGGACGGATATCCGCGCGCAGCGGATCCTGGTCGCTCTTGACCTTCGTCACCCGGGCGCCGAAATCCAGCGAGCGCCAGTGATCGGAGTCGAAGTTCCAGGTCCAGTCGGTGCGCGCGGCCGGGGCATCGGTCTTCGCCCGATAGTCGTTATCGAACAGGATGCTCATGCGCATCTGCGAGGGGTCGGTCAGGTTTACGCCACCGACATTGAAGCTTCCGAAGGCTCCCTGACGCAGATCGTAATCGATGACCGAGGTAACGCCCGCCGCCGGTTGCAGGCGCATGTAGTTCTGGTGGTAATCCGCCTTCGAGCGGTCATAGGAGACTTCAGCCGAACCATCGAGATGGTCGCCGGCCTGGAACTTGGCTTTCAGTGCCGTGGACCAGACGTCGGCTTCGATATCGGCGATTTCAGTGTTGGCCTGGATCGGGCTGGTCGAGCGCCCGGCGACCAGGATGTTGTTCGGTGAATACACCGCGTTGCTCAGCCCCGCACTCGGGTTGAACGCCAGCCAGTAGCGGTCGCGGTCCGCCGTTTGCTTCGAGTAGAACGTGTCGCCGATGATTTCCACGCCTGGCACGGGACGCCACTGGAGGATGGCGCTGACGCCCTTCTTCGTGCGGTCGTCACTGATGTCCTGGGCGCGCATGTCGGTGGAGCCGTAGCGCGTGACCGCTGGCGTCACCGAGGTGTCCTTGTAGGACGCGTAACCGGAGAACGTATCCAGGCCCTGCTGGACCACCGTGCTGTGGCTATAGGTGGCGGCGATCATCGCGCCGAAGCGTTCGTCCTTGGTGTGGCCCGAAAGCAGCGCGAAGCCATCGCCGCCGCCCTTCTTCGCCAGCTTGCTGTACGTGCCCGAGACGCTCACCACGTTCTGGTCGCCGTCCACATTGAGCGGCATGCGCGTTTCGATATCGATGATGCCGCCGAGCGCGCCCGCGACCTGGTCGGCGCTGGCGAGCTTGGTCACCGAAAGACGCGAGATGAGTTCAGACGGGACGAGGGTCAGAAGCCCATAGGTGGACGTATTGAGCTGATCCAGGCCATTACCACCGCGCCCGGTGGCATCGAAGATCTCGCGGCCGTTGTAGAGGTAGACGTTCTGGCTGAGACCGCGAACGAGCACGCTGCTGCCCTCACCCATCCCGCGTTCCAGTTGCACGCCGGCCACGCGGCCCAGTGACTCGGCCACGTTGGTGTCCGGCAGCTTGCCGATGTCGTCGGCGACGATCGCATCCACGATCTGCGTGGAGTCGCGCTTGAGGTCGCGCGACTTCTCGAGGCTCTGGCGAATTCCCGACACCGTGACACCCTCGAGCGTGATCGGGTTCTGGTCCTGCGGCGCGGTGCCTGCTTGCGCCTGCGGCTGAGCGGGCGGCACCGGTACCTTGGTGGTTGTGTCGTTGGCCGTGCTCGTCTGCGCGACGGCCGGAACGGAAGCGAAGAGCACCTGTGCAATCAAGGTCGACAGGATGGTGCGACGAGTAAGACGCATGTTTATTTTTCCTCCCCCGAGGTCTCACGGATTTTGCCGGTTAGCGCCGTGTGCCAACGCGTTTTCTGCTTGGCATGGTGTAACTATTATAGCAATATAGATATCGTTGCAAGGACCGCCGCACAACTAAATCATTGATGCAACGCAACAATTCCCTCTTCGAGGAAAGCGACGACATGACCCACCTGGCAGGCGTTTTTCCCATACTTCCGACGATCTTTCATGGGTCGGGCGAGCTCGATCTCGCCGGCACGCGCAACGTGCTCGAATACATTCTCGCCGCCGGTGCGGCAGGCGTCGTCTTCCCAGGTCTGGCGAGCGAGTACGACATGCTCTCGATTGACGAGCGGTTCGAGGTTACCGGCGCGCTTGGCGAGTGGATCGGTGGCCGCGTGCCCTTCGTGGTCGGCGCGAGTCATCCCGATGGCACGGTGGCGACGCAGCTCGCGAGCGCGGGCGCGAAGGCAGGCGCTGTTGCGGCGATGATCCTTACACCGCACGCACATGCGGGCGACCCGGAAGCCATGGCCCGCTATTTCAATGATATCCACGCTGCATCGGGCATCCCGATCATGTTGCAGAACGCACCGGCGCCGATGGGCGTCGGCCTCGGCGTGACGCAAGTGGCGGCGCTGGCGGCGGCGGTCAAAGGCATTAGCTACGTCAAGGAAGAAACGCAGCCTTCCGGCCACCGCATCACCGCATTGGCGGCGCAGGCGCGCGGCAACGTGACCGCCGTCTTCGGCGGCGCGGGCGCGCGTTATGTCATGGACGAATTGCAGCGCGGCGCCATCGGTACGATGCCTGCCTGCGAAGTCACCGAAGTGCACGTGGACATGCTCGCGCGCTACAACCGCGGGGACGTACAAGGCGCGCGGGACCTGTTCGAGCGCACCCTGCCTCTGCTGAGCATGCAGGCGGTGTTCCGCTGGCGACTGACCAAGGCCGTGCTGTTGCGTCGTGGCCTTATCGCGAATGCCCATGTCCGCGCAGCCGGCCCCACGCTCGACGTCTGGGACGAACGCGAGCTCGATGCCCTGCTCGCCCGCATCGCCGACCTGGTCCCCCTCGACCACACGCCCGGCGGAAGCGCGAGAATGTCCGCATGAATGCCCATGTCGCCAAGGTCGAAACCTTCATCGTCACCGTTCCACGGGACACGCCTTACCTCGGCCCGCTCGGGCCCGGGGAGCGCGTCAACTCGCGTGGCTATGTGGTGCGCAAGGGCAATGGCACCATCTACCCCTCGGTGGATCGCTCCATCGCCGTGCGTATCACCGACGCGGACGGCAACGAAGGCTGGGGCGAAACCTATGGTATCTGCGCGCCGCGGGCCACCACCGAGATCATCAACGACCTGCTCGTCCCTGAACTCATCGGCCGCCATCCCGACGACGTCGAACAGATCTGGGATGACCTCTACGGACTCATGCGCGTACGTGGCTGTACCTCGGGCTTTCATGTGGATGCGATCACCGCGCTCGACATCGCCTTGTGGGACCTGCGCGCACGTCACCATGGTTTGCCCCTGTGGCAGCTGCTCGGCGAGCGACAGCACGACCGCGTGCCCGGTTACCTGTCCGGCCTTCCGGCGGCCACGCTGGAGGGGCGTGTCGAGATGGCGAAACGCTTCCGCGACGAGGGCCACGACGCGTTCAAGATCCACGCCGTGGTCAGCAGCGAAGGCATCGTCGAGGAGGTAGCCGCGCTGCGCCAGGCACTCGGTGACGATGCCCTGCTCATGGTCGACCTGCACTGGAAGTTTTCACCCGAAGAGGCTCTGGACCTGATCGGTCGCATGGCCGTGTATCGACCGCATTTCGTCGAAGCACCGGTGAAACCGGAAGACGTGGAAGGCCTCGCCTGGCTTGCGAAGCGCTCGCCCGTGGCCATCGCGGCCGGCGAAGAGTGGTACACCGAGTACGAGGCGCGCCTGCGTCTGTCGCATCGCTCCGTCTCTTTCATCCAGCCGGAGATGGGTCATACCGGCATCACGCAGTTCCGTCGCATCCATGCGCTCGCCGAAGCCGGCGGCATCGCTACCGCACCGCACGCCACGGTCGGCGCCGGGATGTTCCTGGCGGCGAGCCTGCACGCCTCGGTGACCATGCCAGGCCTGTGGCGGCATGAGTGGCAGCACTCGGTGTTCTCGCGTTCGCTGGAATTGCTCGACACCGACATGGCCTATGCCGACTGCAATTACCGCTTGCCCACGGGACCCGGCCTGGGTGCGCGCCCGGGCAAGCGTTTCTGGGATTACGCCGAGCTCGTACCGTGAGTCAACGGCACCGTGTCCGCGATGAGTCGCGAGCGCGGTGCCAGCTTCACTGCGAGCCACGCCACGCCAAACGCCAGCGGATGCAGGAAGGCCATCAGCACGAAGCTGCGATCGAAGTTCCCGCTCGACACGAGGCTGGCGACGACCTGGGCGGACAACATGCCACCGAGCGCACTGCCTGCGCCGATGATGCCGAATATCGTGGCGATGTTGCGACCCGGATAGAGGTCGACGACCAGGGTGCTGATGTTGATCTGGTAAACCAGGTGCGCGAACGCCACCGCCGAGCCGATGGCGAACAACAACGGCAATGCGGGATGGAACGCGGAGAACATGCCCACCGGCGCGATCACGGCCGCACCGGCCATGGCGATAAGGCGGCTTCGCGTGGGTTCGATGCCACGCTTTACCAGCCAGCTCGAGATCGCACCGCCGCCAACGCTGCCCACGTCGGCCGCGAGATAAACCACCCACGCCACTGACGCCACCGCGGCCAGTTTCATACCACGCACGTCGTTGAGGTACTTGGGAAACCAGAACAGGTAGAAGTACCAGACCGGATCGGCGACGGCCCGCGACAGCACAAGCAGCCACAGCGTGCGATCACGCAGCAAGGTTCGCCAAAGCACGCCCTCCTGCGCTACGCCCGGCCCTTTCACCGCGCGCTCTTCGCGCGGATGGATCCACAGCCAGGCACCGAGCCAGAGCAGCCCCGCTGCACCGGTCACCACGAACGCCGAACGCCAGCCGTAAACCATGGCGACGCCGCCGATGAGCGGTGGCGCCAGCGTGGCGCCGACCATCGCACCGGCCGTGTAGATACCGAACGCGAGGCCGCGCTCGCCCGCCGGGAACCGCTCCGACACCACCTTGGAACCGACCGTGTAATTGCCCGGCTCACCGAGTCCGAGGGCAAAACGCGCGGCGCCGAGTTCGAAGGCGCTGCGCGCCAGGCCCGTGAGCAGATTGGCCACCGACCACCAGGCCACGAACAAGGCGAGGGCCATGCGCGAACCGAGCCAGTCGGTGATACGCCCGGCGAGCAGATAGGCCACCGTATAGGCGAACAGAAACACCTGCACGATGTGCGCGTAAGCAGCATCGGTGATGCTCAGGTCCACCTGGATGGTGGTCGCAAGAATGGAGAGCGCCTGGCGGTCGAGATAATTGATCACCGTCGAGACGAACAGCAACGCGAGCAGCGCCCAACGCAGCCGCCCTGGCCGTGCGCCCTCCCCGTTTCCTGCCGTCATACCGTGCACCCCCACCAAGACGCATGGAACGTATTACTAAAATAGCAACATGGTCAAGGCAGGGTGCGGCGAGAAATCAGCCGATCTCCAGCGCCGCCAGGCGTAGGGCCTCGACCAGCTCGGCCGTGGCCGATTCCGGAATCCAACCCGACATGGCCAGGCCAGCGACTACCGGCTCGCCGCTCGCCACCGCCACGATGTGGTGATCGCGATCGTCCGCCACGTGCACGCGCGCATAACCCTGCTTGCGTGTCCGCTGCAGGGTATCGAGGAGGCTGTCGACGCCGTCGGTGAACATCGGGATGTCGCGGTCGGCATAAAGCTCGCGCACTTCGTCATCCGGCAACTGCGCCAGTAGCACGATGCCGATGCCGCTTGTCGTCGCCGGCAGCAGGCCGATACGTCCCAGGCCACGCGCCGCTTCAATGCCCGGTGGCGCATGGAACAGGTAGCTGACGCTGTCGTTCCAGAGGACGCCCATCGCCACGGTGTGTCCGAACCGACGCAGCCGCTCCAGCTCGGGCAAGGCGCGGCGGATGAGTCCCGAAGCGAAGAGGCTCTGCGCGGCGAGCACATGCATGCCCGGACCCGGCGCGTACTTGCGATCGGAGGTCTGCCGCACGATGCCCATATAGGCGAGCGTCTTCAGCAGGCGGTTCACGCGCGTGGTGTTGGCGCCCAGTTGCCGGGCAAGTTCGCGGCAACCCACGGGCTCGGAAGCCGAAGCCAGGGCCTGCAACGTGAGAATGCCGTCGATCAGGCTCTGGTTGGGCTGTGCATTGGGCTTTGCGCGCATGGCTACAGATTAGCCGTACGCGAGTTCGGATCGCCACAGCTGTCTTGATCGCGTGAGGACGAATGCTCATGGATCCCCCTCAAGAGGAGCTCGACGATCCTGCGCAGTTCGGGCTCGAGATCGTCCTGTGCCGTTTGCGCAATCAACGTTGGATGATGGAAGGCCGCGGTCGCTCGATAGAGAAGATTCGCCGTTTGCAATGCATCGGGTCCATCAGCCAGTCCCGCCGTCATGACAAGGCTGGATAGTTGGTCCATGCGGCTTTTGAGGTGCGCGATGACGAAGGGTTTGTCGAGAGCCGACGCGATGTCGAAGGCCCGATAGAGTTCGGGATCATCGATGGCCCGCGCCCGCTTCATACGGTAGAGCGTGACAAACCATTCAAGGATCTGGCCATCGGGCGTGCCGTTCCCTTCGGTGACCGGGATTGCGGCGGCGTGGCTCGCCTGCAGCCATTGTGCGGTGACCGCGTCGAGCAAAGCCGCCTTGTCCGTGAAATGCGCGTACAGCGCTGCATGGCTGACGCCAATGTCTCGCGCGACGTCGCTTAGCCTGACTTTGTCGAAACCTACGAGCCGCATGCGTGCCAAGGTCGCGTCGATGGCCTTTTTCTTGAGTTGATCGGCGGGTAAACCAGTGCGCGGCACGGTGCGTGGGTCCTTGTTGACGGGCGCGGTGATTATAAGTTACAAAATATGTAACTTGTAACCACTAGCTGAATTCTCCGGCTAGTTATCGGAGTTTCGCATGACAGAAATGACCACGCGCCGCCTTGGATCCCATGGCCCGACAGTTTCCGCCCTCGGCCTGGGCTGCCAGACCTTCGGCCGCAGCCGGAACGATGCCGAGGCCGAGGTCGCCGTCGGGACCATCCAGGCGGCCCTGGATGCAGGCTTCAGCTTCCTCGACACCGCCGATTTCTACGGCAGCGGAGTCAGCGAACTGAATGTTGGCCGGGCCCTGAAGGGTCGGCGCGACCAGGCGTTCCTCAGTGTGAAATTTGGCGCACAGCTGTCACCGAGCGGCAAGATCATCGGCCTCGACGGCCGGCCGAACTCGGTGAAGAACTTCGCCGCCTACTCGCTGAAGCGGCTGGGCGTCGATGTCATCGACCTCTACCAGCCGGGCCGGGCCGATCCCGACGTTCCTTACGAAGAGACCATCGGCGCCATTGCGGACCTGATCCAGGAAGGTAAGGTGCGATACCTCGGCGTGTCCGAAGTAGGCGCCGATCTGATCCGGCGCGCGCATGCGGTGCACCCGGTGACAGCGTTGGAGATCGAGTATTCGCTGGCGTCCCGCTTCATCGAAGCGGAAATCCTGCCCGTAGCTCGCGAGCTTGGCATAGGTGTCGTCGCCTACCGCATCCTGGCGGAAGGGATGCTCGCGGGCACGCTACCGCAAGGCCAGCCGCCGGAAGGGGCACACTTCCTGGCACCGCGCATGCATGGCGAGAACTACACGCGCAACAGGGCGACGGCGAAGGCGCTCGACGACATGGCGGCGGACAAGGGCGTGACCTCGGCACAGCTCGCGCTGGCCTGGGTCCTGTCGCGTGGTCAGGACATCATTCCGCTGACTGGCGTCAGCCGCCCCGCCCGGATCGCCGACAACATGCGCGCCCTCGATGTGGCGTTCACACCCGACGAACTCGCGGCACTCGATCGCGCGTTTGCGCCTGGAGCGATCGTCGGTTCGCGATACCCGGAGTTCGTGCTGAAGTGGGCGGCGAGGTGAATCGTCATCCGTCCGGGCTGGCAGCGCTATGTCAGACCGCCACCGGTGCCTTGATCGCCGGATACGGGTCGTAATCCACGATGGCGACATCGTCGAAGCGGAAGTCGAAGATCGACTTTATCTCCGGGTTGAGCGAAAGCCGGGGCAGCGGACGCGGCTCGCGAAGGAGCTGTTTGTCCGCCTGCTCCATGTGATTGGAGTAAAGATGCGCGTCGCCCAGCGTGTGCACGAAGTAGCCCACTTCCAGCCCGGTCACCTGGGCCATCATGTGGGTAAGCAGTGCGTAACTGGCGATGTTGAACGGGATACCCAGGAAGATGTCCCCCGAGCGCTGGTAGAGCTGGCACGACAGCTTCCCGTTAGCCACGTAGAACTGGAACATCGTGTGGCAGGGCATCAGCGCCATCTTCGGCAACTCGCCGACGTTCCATGCGGAAACGATGAGGCGACGCGAGTCCGGGTTGCGCTTGATCTCGTCCACCACCCAGGCGATCTGGTCGACCACCTTGCCGTCAGCCGTGGGCCAGGCGCGCCACTGGCGCCCGTACACGGGGCCGAGGTCGCCGTTCGCATCGGCCCACTCGTCCCAGATTCTGACGCCGTTTTCTTTCAGGTACGCAACGTTCGTGTCGCCCTGCAGGAACCAGATCAGTTCATGGACGATGGAGCGCAGGTGAAGCTTCTTCGTCGTGACCAGCGGAAAACCTTTGGCCAGGTCGTAACGCATCTGCCAGCCGAAGACGCTGCGCGTGCCGGTACCGGTCCGATCCGATTTCTCGGTGCCGTGGTCGCGCACGTGGCGCAGGAGTTCGAGATAGGGCTGCATGGCTCGGGACGATATCAGGTCGCCGTCGCGGGGGTGACCGCGACGGGAGCGTAGGGCGCGCGGCGCGACATCGCCAGCCACAGGATGCCGAGCGCGATCAGCGGCAACGAGAGCACCTGCCCCATCGTGACCCAGCCGAACGCCAGGTAGCCCAGCTGGGCATCCGGCACGCGGACGAATTCGATGATGAAGCGGAAGCAGCCATACATGAGGGCGAACAGGCCCGAGATGGCATAGCGCCGGCGCGGCTTCAACGAGAAAATCCAGAGCACGGCGAACATCACCACGCCTTCGAGCGCGAACTCGTAGAGCGGATTGGGATGGCGCGGAAGCGCATCCGGTGCGTGCGGGAAAATCATGCCTATGGGGAGGTCGGTGGGCTTGCCCCACAGCTCGCCATTGATGAAGTTGCCCAGGCGGCCGAGGCCGAGACCCAGGGGGACCAGCGGTGCGACGAAGTCGATCGTGTCGAAGAACTTGACGTTATTCCGCCGCGACCACCAGATGCCTGCCACCACCACGCCGAGCAGGCCGCCATGGAAGGACATCCCTCCGTCCCAGATGCGGAAGATCGCCAGGGGGTCGGTCCAGATCCAGGAGATGGCCGTGTAGAACAGCATGTAGCCGACCCGGCCGCCCAGCACCACGCCCATCATGCAGTAGAACATGAGGTCGCCGAAGCGGTCCGCGCTGACAGGCAAGCGACCCTGCCGGCGGCGATACTCGCCAAGCGCCCATCCGCCGAGGAAGCCGCCGAGGTACATGAGCCCGTACCAATGGACCTGGAGAGGCCCGAGGGACAGGGCGACGGGATCGATATTGACGACGAACGGAGTTGCCATGGAAGGCCCAGTAAGAACGCAGGGGGCAAGTGTAGCGCCCCGTCCCCTTCCGCAGATCGCCTTGCCGTACGTCCACGAATGGGATATATCCCGCCTCGGGGTGCCATCCGGGGGGACGGGCGCCGACACGGAAGCATCACCAGGGGAGTTGACGATGAACCACCGTTTCGTGCGGCCGTTGCTGGCCGCGCTTTGTCTTGCCACGACCGCCGCGGGTGCGGCCGACCTGATCCCGGTGGCGGACTTCGCCCGGCGGATGCCACTGACCGATCCCAGCCTCTCGCCCGACGGCCAGTACGTCTCGATGGCCTTCCACGACCCCGACGGCAAGACCCATGGCCTGGCGATCTACAGGGTCGGCGACATGACCAAGCCGGTCACGCTGATCCGCATGCCACCCTACGAGCTGCCGGCGAGCATGATGTGGGCCAGCAACACCCGGCTGGTTGTCGCTCGCGGCAAGGTCGACGGATCCATCGGTGCGGCTTCTTATACCGGCGAGATCATGGCGATCGACGTCAACGGCAAGAACCCGGATTACCTGTTCGGCTACGAGGCCGTCGGCAAGCGCGCTGCCACGCGCGCACTCGACCGCGGCTGGGGCACCATCGATGGTGGCCCGATCGACGCCAACGGCCACTTCTACATGCGGGCCACTCTCTGGGGCGACGAGGATCGCAGCACCCTCTACGACGTCGACGCGCAAACGAGCGCGCGCCGGCAGATGGCCGATATCGGCCAGCCCAACATGAGTTTCCTGGTCGCGCCCGACGGCACGCCCCGCTTCGCCTTCGGCACGGGCACGGACGCGAAGTGGCAGGTGTACCACCGCGAAGGTAGCGGCTGGACGAAACTTGCGATCAATCAGGCACACCGATCCTTCGAACCGGTCGCTTCGGTGGCAGGCAATGACAAACGGATCTATGCGCTGGCCAGCCCTGACGGCAAGGGTGGCGAGTTCATCGAGCAGGACGAGGACGGCAGCAACCTGAAGGTGATCCGCAAGGACGACTTCGGCTGGGTGTCTGCTGCGGGCCTGTGGACACCGGCGCCGTTGCGTCCCTTCGGCACTATCGTCGACACCGGCATCCCGAAAGCCGAGTACATCGACCCGCAAGCGCCGATCGCCAAGCTGCATATGGCCTTGTCGCTGAAATTCCCGGGCAACTTCGTCAGGTTCGTCGACTTCAGCCGGGACGGGGGCCAACTGATGTTCGAAGTCGCCAGCGACCGCGAACCCGGCCGTTTCATGTTGATCGACACCAAGACCTACAAGGTGACGAAGCTCTTCGACGCCCAGCCGTGGATCGACCCGGCGAAGATGTCCGAACGCCGGCCGCTCCGCTTCAAGGCCAGCGACGGCCTGGAACTCGAGGCCATCCTCACCTTCCCCAAGGGGCGCCCGGAGACCAACCTGCCGATGGTGCTGCTGCCCCACGGCGGTCCGTACGAGGTCTCCGATGACTGGTACTACGACACGGACGCGCAGTTTCTCGCCAGTCGTGGCTACGTCGTGTTGCAGGTGAATTTCCGCGGTTCGACAGGGCGTGGAAGCGCCTTCGAAAGCGCCGGCCTGAAGAAATGGGGCACGCGTATCCAGGAAGACCTGATCGACGGCGTGAAATGGGCCATCGCGCAGAACTATGCCGACCCGAAGCGGGTATGCGTTTTTGGCGCCAGCTTTGGCGGTTATTCGGCGCTGATGGCGCCGGTGCGCGCACCCGGCATGTTCAAGTGTGCGGTGGCCTACGATGGCATCTACGACCTGGGCATGATGTACACCAAGGGCGATATCCAGGAGAAAAAACTGGGCGTCAACTATCTCAACATGGCGATCGGCAACGACCAGGCCGAGCTGGCGGCGAACTCGCCCACCCACCTCGCCGACAAGATCGACGTGCCGGTGTTCCTCATCCACGGCGAAGACGACGAACGGGCCCCTTTCGCCCACTTCAAGGCCATGCGCGCGGCCCTGGATGCGGCGCACAAGCCCTACGAGGTCCTGACCAAGCCCGATGAGCGCCACGGCTTCGTCAAGCCGTCGAATATTGAAGAGATGTACACCCGCCTGGAAGCGTTCCTGGAAAAGAATATCGGTGGCGGGCAGCAGGCGACGGCCTCGACCCAGTAGCAAGCCAGACCCCGACCGGCGGGCGTCCATGACTTCCGCCGGTTGCCCCCGTCACGCCGCACGCGTTATCTTCGCGTGATCGTCGGTCCCGGGTGGGGTATGGCGGGGCTTGGGAGGCTTCAGGGTATGCACGTCAGTTCCGGGCACAAGCGCCTCGTCGCAGGGCGACGCGTAGCGCTTGCCGCAGCGCTCGGAGCCTGTTTGCTCGCAGCCGGGGCCCACGCGCAGGAAGCCAGTTCGTCGGCGGAAATGCTCGCGCCGGTAAACGTCAGCGTGACCGGCTCGCGCATCCGCGGCACCGACGTCGAAACCGCCCAACCCATCTTCACGATGGATCGCCAGGCGATCCGAGACACGGGCCTGACCAGCCTGGCCGACATCATCGGCCGCATTCCGTCCGCCGGGACCCCAGAAGTCACGCCGCAGGACACGCTCTCGTCCAGCACCGACGCCGGCGGCCGTTACGCCAACCTGCGGAACCTCGGCGCCGTGCGTACGCTTGTCCTGGTCAATGGCCGTCGCTGGGCCACCAGTCTCAATGGCCTCACCGACCTGTCGACCATTCCCGTGGCGATCGTCGAGCGCATTGAAGTCCTCAAGGACGGCGCTTCGTCGATCTACGGCTCCGATGCCATCGGCGGCGTGGTCAACATCGTTACCACCGACCGCTTCGAGGGCGCTTCGGCGGATGTGCTCTACGGCGTCAACGGCAAGGGTGACGGCACCCAGAAGAACGGCACGTTCACCTGGGGCAAGAGCAGCGAGCGCGCGTCGATCATCCTTGGCGCCAGTTATGAAGACAGCGACGAGCTATACGACAGCAAGCGTTCGCTGACCGACACGGCGTATGGACCGCGCCATCCGGATGACGGTTTCGGTATGGGGCCCTATGGCGGCGTGGTCGATCCACGTGCGCCCGGCACGTCAGGCGCCGGCGCGTATGCCGCCGATGGTTCCTGGATGGCCAACCGCTACGTGGTCAACCACCCTGGCGGCGTGGCCGGCAACACCGCAGACCTGGCCAACTATCACCCGTACGACGTCGACAGTAACGCCGACAAATATTCGACGCCGCAGGACATGACCTTCCGCGCCGGTAGCAAGCTGCGCAACCTGTTCGCGACGGGCCGCTACAACATCACCGATGACATCGCCCTGCGCGGCATGGCCAGCTACGGCGTGCGCGACACACGCAGTCAGGCGGCCGGCTATCCACTGGAGAGTGGCTCGGGTCGCACCAGCGATCTGGTTATCGACGCCGCCAACGCTTACAACCCATTCCCGGGTTACGACACTGATTTCTTCCGCCGCACCACCGAGCTTCCGCGCATGAGCTGGGCGAAGAGCAAGGCGTTCCATGTCGATGCCGGTGCAGAGGGCAGCTTTCTCTGGGGCGAGCGCACCTGGAATTGGGACGTCACCTACGGTTATTCCGAAGCGCGCGACAGCCGCACCGACAGCGGCAACATCAACCTGGTCAACGCAGCCAAGGCGCTGGGACCCACCGCAGTCGTGAACGGCAATGTCGTCTGCGCCAATGCCGCGGATCGCGCGGCGGGCTGCGTGCCGTGGAACATCCTCGCCGGTCCCGGCGGCACGCCGGATGCCGTGTGGAACTACGTGCAGTCCACGACCACCGCACGCCAGGTGACGCGGACCAACGACATCGTCGCCAACCTGACCGGCGGCGTGTTCGACCTGCCTGCCGGCACGGTACGCGTTGCCGGTGGCTTTGAGCATCGCGACGAGAACGGCCGCTACGTGCCCGATCCCGCCGACTCCGCTGGACTGACCACCCAACTGGCCAGCAATCCAACCAACGGTGGCTACATCGTCAACGAGGCTTACCTCGAACTCGACGTACCGTTGCTGGCCGACCTGCCGCTCGCCCGCGAACTGGCGGTGAATGCATCGTCGCGCTACTCGCACTACACCGCGTTCGGTGGCCGTACGAACAACAAGTACAGCTTCCGTTGGAAGCCGTTCGACGACCTGCTGCTGCGTGGTACGTACGCCGAAGGTTTTCGTGCGCCGACGGTTGCCGATCTCTACGCGGGTTCTGGCGAGAGCTTCGAAAGCTTCCTCGACCCCTGCGACAGTGCCTACGGCGCGGCAGCCTCCGACGCCGGTGTGCGAGGGCGCTGCGCGGCAGCCGGTGTGCCGGCGAACTACCGGCAGATCGACCAGTCAGGCGCGCAGGTCAACTCAGCCACCGGCGGCCAGAATCCGGTGGCTTTCCGCACGGGCGCCAATCCCGCATTGCGGCCGGAAACGTCGATCACGCGCACCGCGGGTCTGGTCTATAGCCCCAGCTATGCCGATGGCCTTGATGTCACGCTCGACTATTACAAGGTCGACATCCGCGACGTGATCACGCCGATCCTCGCCGGCGACATTCTCAACTTCTGCTACGTGCGCAACGATCCGACGTATTGCGGTCGTTTTACGCGCGCGGCGGACGGACACATCACTTCGTTGGATGAAAGCCTGACCAACCTGGGCACACTGCGTACCGAAGGCTACGACCTCGGCGCGCACTATCGCTTCCCGGAAACGCGCTACGGTGAGTTCACGCTGCTTTCGGATAGCACCTATCTGAAGGACTACACGCAATCGAGCAGTCCTGGTTCGGCACCGCGACAGCTCGCTGGCTACATGAACGGCGTGCAGGGTTTGTACCGCGTGCGTTCGAACCTGTCGCTCGACTGGTCGTGGCGCCGCTTTGGTGCGACGTGGACCGTGCGCTACTTCGACGGCCTGAAGGACTCGTGCTGGTCGTCCACGGTCGAGTGCAACCGACCGGATGAAATCAACGCGATCACCGGTGTCACAGGCGTGAGTCGCAAGGGCTCGGTCGCGTTCCACGACGCACAGTTGCGTTGGCAGGCACCGTGGAATGGCAACTTCCGCGTCGGCATCAACAACGTTTTCGCGCGCAAGGGACCGCTGTACTACAACGTGTCCAGCGCCGGTGGCGGCAGCCCGCCGTATAACCCTGCCTTCGACATCGACCGCTATTTCTATGTGGGTTATCAGCAGAAGTTCTGACGTTCCATACCATCCAGGCACCTGCCTGAAAATCTAAGTACTTATATACTTGGCGCCAAGGAATGGAGCTTCTTATGCCAATGACCCGCGATGACACAACGTTGAGCCGGTCTAACGGAAATGTGTTCGCTGACCTTGGATTTGCCGAACCCGAAGCCAGTGTTCACAAGATGCGATCCGAACTCATGATCGCCATCGAAAAGATGATCGACGATAAGCATCTGTCCCAGACAGAAGCGGCCCGGGTCTTGAAAGTGAGCTAAAGCCGGGTATCGGACCTTCGCCGTGGCAAGGTCGAGAAGTTCAGCCTGGATATACTCATGACGTTTGCCGCCCGCATGGGCAACGAGGTCCAACTCAACTCGCTTGATGGCGACTGAGGAACGCCTGTGGCGGTCTGATCGTCGTGGAGTGACGTGCCGGCGAACGACGGCCGGCGTGTACCAGGTCGGTTACTTCAGCGCTGCTGGCCGAATGGCACACGGCGGACAGGGCGCGTTGAGTACCCCGAAGGCCCGCCTTCTCACCATGCAAGATGACCCCACTCACTCGTGAGCTGGCAAAGGAGGGCCACGAGGCGCGCTGCTTCCGTTGCCGCCATCCCGAGGGGGATGATTTCGCAACGAGCGTGTCCTTGAATGGTCTTAGGCCACGAATCAATGGTTATCTGGCCGACGATCCGGAAACGTGTATCGAATGTCGAAAATGAAACGCCGACTCGCTATGCCGGGCACTTGTGCAAGAGTGCCGCGACGCGCAGCATTTCACAGCCATTGAATAGCGCTGTCTGTTGGTGTTGGGCGCATGTTGCCGGCATCACCCTGATGGCATCGACTATCGGACTGGCTCACTTGCCTGGCAGGGCAGTGACGATTGAAGTAGCCCTGCCTCTTTTCAGGAGGCTTCATATCCATGGATAGGAAGAGGAAGACATCATGATTCGCACCGCAGGAAGCATCGAAAAATCCCCAAGAGCCAGTGATGTCCTACCCTTTGCCATGATCGACGTAAGTCCAACGGGAAGAACATTTTCTCGTCATCGATTCTTGAGCTTTGGGGTCTTTTTTTTCCTTGTCGCGACTCCTGTCGCAATACCACAAGCCGCTCGCGCAGCGGTGTCGCAAGCCACCGCACAAAGTCTGGTCGATGCAGTGAACAAGATTCGACGGGAACAGTTCGACACACCTCCGGTAACCTACAGCACTAGCTTGCAGTCAGATGCCCAGCAATGGGCCGAACATTGCGTTTATGATTATTCGAGTTCGGAAAGCAATGGAGAAACCCTCGCCTTTCTTACCAGTCCTACGCCGCTGACACACGAAGTAATTGTCGCCAAGGCCATAGACCTGTGGGGTGCTGAGATCGTCGACTACGATTACTCAACTGGCAGTGTGTCTCCGGGCAAACTCGCTCCCAATTGGACCCAGATTGTGTGGCGTACCACACGTCAAGTGGGCCTCGGCATCGCATCGTGCTCCTCCGTACCGGGGCTCCCGACGGCAGGGTATGCATACATAGTTGACGCTCAATGGGACGAGCCAGGTAACGTTCTTGGGGAATATTCCGAGAACGTCGGCTTGCCAACGTTCTACGCCGAGGCCGTGCACAGCGCCGCGAATGGTGGCACCGCACCTCCACCCCTCACCACGCCTTTGTTGGTACTAGGCGCGGATAACGCCGTTGGATTCCGCGATGGGGTTAACGCTACCGTTCTCCTTACCGGCAACCTTACCCTCGATTTCGGCACCACCTCCAACGGGGGTGTGGCGGCCGGAAACCTCGTCGTATACACACAGGGCCTCGACATTGACGCCCGCGTTGATTTCTTCGACGAGAACCGCGTTTCCATTGGCCAGGGAGTCCTGCGTCCTCGCGCTACCGTCAATGGAGTTCATTCGGCCATGGCATATCCGCCGACAGCAACGCGTTACCGTTACATTTCTCTAAGCGGTGTCGGTATTTATGGCGTTGATGCCGTTTCGGCCGTTGTCGGCACTCACGATGGAGATCCCGGCTTTGTCAACGGTCCTCAGTAAGCGCGGTCCTCGCCCACATGGTGGCTTCACGGCACCAACGCCAACGGTGAAACAATGTCGGCCCCTTCACTACGTGCAGCCGCCCCATTCGTGTTCTGCCCCACCGCAATAAGCCACTGCCCGTGTTGCTTGCGTGCGAGCAGCACCATGAGGCCGGAGCGCGGCGGGAGCGCGCGACCCGCTTCATCCGTCGCGCCGGTGATCTGCCAGGTGTAGTGCACCGAGGCGAGGTCCGGCGCGAGGAAGCGCACGTTCGCGCCCATGACACGATTCATCGAGAGACGAAAACGGTCGCCAAGAATGCGCGTGTGATACGTCTCGAAATCCTTCTGTCCGCGCATCCACTTGCCGTCGACCGTGACGAAATCCACGTCGCGTTCGGTAAGCACGGCCAGGCCATGACCATCGTGGCGGTTCCATGCATCGATGAAGGCCTGGGGTAGCGCCGTGAGCGCGGCTTCATCGTTAGCCGTCTGCGCCCGGGCCAGGGACGGGCCGAACAGTAGAACGAGCAAGAACAGGAAGGTCTTCATGCGTCGCACCGGACGGGAATGACCTGACGAGGGTGCTACGGCAGGCGTCGCAGGACCATTCCCCGAATGGCGTATGCCTGCGGCACCCTGGTGCGTAACACCGGAGTTACAGCACCAGCGGTCTATCAGGCAGCTGGTTCTCGCGTGGGCGGCCGTCGGCCGGGAAATGCCGCGCGAGCAAGGCACCCGCGTCGGCCACGCCGATCTGTACACCTTCGCGGAAACGCCCTTCAGCGAAGGCATCGCGCATGTGGGTCGTGATGGCTTCCCACTCAGCCGGTGCGACGGCCTTGGCAATGCCGCGGTCCGCGATGATCTCGATACGATGCTCGGCGAGCAGGACGTAGAGCAGGACACCGCAATTGTCGTCGGTGTCCCAGACGCGCAGGTGCGCGAACAGCATCGCCGCGCGGTCGCGAGCCGTGACACCCGACGCGACGGCGGACATCGGCAGGCGCGATTCGATCGCGACGCGCAGTTCGCCACGGTGCGTGGCTTCGCCGGTCGAGACCGTGCTCGCAATGGCGTCCAGCGTATCCGGGCCGAACTGTCGGCCGATCTGGAACCAGGCGCCGAACAGGTTGGCGGTTATCCGTTGCATATCCATCACCAACTCCCCGACGCACCGCCGCCACCAAAGCTGCCACCGCCTCCGCTGAAGCCGCCGCCTCCGCTGCCTCCGCCGAAGCCACCGCCACCAAAGCCGCCGCCACCGCCAAAGCCACCCCAGCCGCCGCCACCGATGGAGCGGCCAGCGCCACCCGGAATCGCCATGAACAGGGCGCCGGCGACCAGACCGATAACCCCGCCGAAAATCGAACTCATGATCAGCCAGGCCAGGCCACCCGTGATCGCCCCGCCGATGGGCATGCGTGCCCACAGCGGTGCGCGGCCGAGGATGCCGCGGAGGAAGAGCACGCCGAAAATCAGCGGCAGGAACAGGTTGCCACCGCCGTGTCGGCGCTCGTGGGCTTCGTCGGGATTGACCGGCGGAGGCAGGGCTTCGCCGTCGACGATCTGGGTGATCGCGGTCAGCGCATCGCTGATGCCGCCGTAGTAGTCGTTGGTGCGCAGCTTGGGCGCCATGTATTCGCGGATGATCCGCGAGGCGATGGCGTCGGGCAGAGCACCTTCGAGGCCGTAACCGGTTTCGATGCGCACCCGGCGGTCGTTCTTGGCGACCAGCAGGAGGACGCCGTCATCCGGCCCCTTGCGGCCAATCTTGTTGGCCTCGGCGACCTTGAGGGAGTAGCCCTCAAGGTCGTCCGGCTGGGTGGTCGGCACCATCAGCACGACCACCTGGGCGCCCTTGCGCTTTTCCAGATCGGCCAGCCGGGTATCCAGCTGGCTGACCTGGTCGGCACTCAGGGTTCCGGTGAGGTCGGTCACGTGCCGCTGCAACGTCGGCACGGCGGGGTCGCCGTCCGCCAGCGCCACCAGTGGCGGCACCAGCAGGGTGACGGCGAGCAACAGCCGCGCCGCGAACCGGAGCATCAGCGGCTGGCCGAAGAAGCCGGTGCCGGTGCCTGGGTCGGGGCCGGAGTGGACCCGAAGTCCACGGTCGGCGCGGTGGAGATCGCCTTCTCGTTCTCGACGCTGAAGTTCGGCTTCACCTTGTAGCCCATGACCTTGGCGGTCAGGTTGTTCGGGAAAGAGCGGATCAGCGTGTTGTAAGACTGGATGGCGGCCACGTAGCGATTACGCGCGACGGTGATCCGGTTCTCCGTGCCTTCGAGCTGGGCCTGGAGGTCACGGAAGGAACCGTCCGCCTTGAGCTGCGGATAATTCTCGCTGACCACCATCAGGCGCGAAAGCGCACCGGACAGCTGGCCCTGGGCTGCCTGGAACTTGGCGAGTGCCTCGGGATCGTTGGCGAGCTCGGGGGTGATCTGGGTCTGGCCGACCTTCGCACGGGCGTTGGTCACTTCGGTGAGCACACGTTCTTCGTGCTGGGCGTAGCCCTTCACGGTGTTGACCAGGTTCGGCACGAGGTCGGCGCGGCGCTGGTACTGGTTGAGGACTTCAGACCAGGCGGCCTTGACCGATTCGTCCTCGCGCTGGATGGCGTTATAGCCACAGCCGGAAAGGAAGCTGGCGAACAGGACGAGGGCAAAAGCACGGACGAGTGTCTTCATGGCGACGGTTCCTTGGGGTGCGGGGGACAAGTTAACCCAAACCCGGGGCGTTCGCAGGAAATCGCAGGAAGAGCATCGCCGGCGGAGCCGGCTCCCACAAGGAGCTGGCTGTCACGCAGAACTTGAAGATTTCAGTGGGTGTAATGGGGGATGAGGATCAGGGCCCAGCTCACGCCGATCATCAGCAGGAGGAAAAAGACCGCGGCGGAGCCCATGTCCTTGGCCCGACCGGCCAGTTCGTGGAATTCGGGGCTGACCAGATCGACCACGGCCTCGATGGCCGAGTTCAGCAGTTCGGCGGCGAGGACGAGGATAGGAAAGGTGACCAGCAGGATCTTTTCGACCCCGCCCTGACCCAGCCAGAAGCCGAGGGGAACCAGGATCACGGCAAGATAAACCTCAAGCCGGAACGAGGCCTCGTGCTGGTAGCAGGCTTTCAGGCCCTTCATGGACCACTGGAACGCCGAAAAAACCTGTCGCGGCCCGCGCGGAATCGAGGAAGCCATAGGGGGTCAGGTCGCCGAAGCGGACAAAAATGAGAGATTCGGGACCATGGCTCCGGGCTGGATAGGGCGGTAGGCCTCATATGATGCCATAGCCCGCGTGGCGTATCGCCGCGCCCCTCTGGCGCTGCAGCACAACCCGGTGGAACATTTGTATTACGCTTGAACGGTTGTGACTTTGTTCAGGGTCACGGCGACGGGAGCCAGGGTTCGATCGCCCGGCTCGCTGTTTCCAATGCTTCCGGAAAATACATGGCAATCCAGAACCCGCCCGTTTCACAGACCAAGTCATTCAGCACGGTCTTCCTCATCGAAATGTGGGAGCGCTTCGGCTTCTACGGCATGCAGGTGCTGATGGTCACCTACATGGTGAAGAAGCTCGGCTTCCCCGACGTCGACGCCAACCTGGTCTGGGGCGCAGCCTCTGCCCTGATCTACGCCACACCCGCCATTGGCGGCTGGATCGGCGACAAATTCCTCGGTACGCGTCGCACGATGCTTACCGGCGCCGTGGTTCTCATGTTCGGCTACGCGCTGCTCTGGATCCCGACGAACAGCACCTACTTCCTGTATATCGCGCTAGGCGTGATCATCCTCGGCAACGGCCTGTTCAAACCCAACGCCGGCAACCTCGTACGCAAGATTTACGAAGGCGACGAGATCAAGATCGACAGCGCGTTCACCATCTACTACATGGCGGTGAATGTCGGCTCGACGATCTCGATGCTGCTGACCCCCTGGATCCGCGACTACGTCGGCGCCCACTACAGCGACGCGCTCGGCTGGCATACGGCCTTCGGCGTCTGTTCCATCGGCCTGATCCTCGGCCTGGTCAACTACTTCTTCATGCGCCGCACGCTGGCCCACGTCGGCTCGGAACCGGACGAGCATCCGCCGCTGGTGAAGAACATCCTCGCCATCATCGGCGCGGGCATCCTGATCATCGCCGCCTCGGCGTACATCCTGCAGAACCAGGGCGTTGCGCAGGCCTGCGTTTACATCGCCGGCGTAGTCATCCTCGGCATCTTCGTGCACCTGATTCGCTCGAGCGCCCAGGGCGAGCGCGCCGGCCTCATCGCCGCGCTCGTGCTGACCGTGCAGACGATCTTCTTCTTCATCTTCTACCAGCAGATGTCGACCTCGCTGAACCTGTTCGCCCAGCGCAACGTCGACCTGCAGTTCAGCCTGTTCGGCTGGAACATCTTCACGTGGATTCCGGAGCAGTTCCAGTCACTGAACGCGATCTGGATCGTGATCCTCTCGCCGATCCTGGTGTGGCTGTACAACACGCTCGGCAAGCACGGCAAGGATTTTCCGGTCGCCGCCAAGTTCGCCCTGGGCTTCGCCGCCGTGGCCGCCGGCTTCTTCATGTATGGCCTTGGTGCCACCACCGCGATCGCCGGCAAGATCTCTTCCTGGTACATGGTCTGGGGTTACGGTCTGTACTCGCTGGGCGAAGTGCTGGTGAGCGGCCTTGGCCTGGCCATGATCGCCCGCTACGTGCCGGCGCGCATGGGCGGCTTCATGATGGGCGCCTACTACGTCGCCTCGGGCGTGGCCCAGTACATGGGTAGCGTGGTCGCCAATTATGCGGCCATCCCCGACAACATCACCGATCCGCTGCAGTCGCTGACGATCTACACCAGTCTGTTCAACAAGCTCGGCCTGGTCGGCATCCTCTGCACGGGTATCGCCGTGGGCATGCTGCCGCTGATGAAGAAGCTTTCGCTCAATCATGCGCTGGCCAACGTGCCGCCGTTCCCGCCGGTACACAACGAAGACCTGTAACGCGCCGAAGGGCCGCCCCCTGGGCGGCCCTTCCCTTTGAAGAGACCCCCGTGAGCGACAACCTGCACTCGCCGTCATCCCGCTCCGGTCCCTTCGCACTAGCGCGTACCCTTGCCTGGCTCCGCCTGTGCGCTATCGCCGGGCAGAGCGTGGCGATTCTTTCCTGCGTCACCCTGCTCAATCTCGACATTCCCTTGCTGCCGCTGATGATCGGCGTCTGCGTCCTCGCGGTGTTCGCTGCGGCGGCGTCGTTCCGGCTCGGCATGCCGTGGAAGGTCAGCGAAGGCGAAGCCATCGTGCACATCGCCGCCGACACGCTCGTGCTCGGCTACCTGCTCTATTTCACCGGCGGTGCGAGCAATCCGTTCGTGACCCTGCTCCTGGTACCCATCGCGCTTTCCGCCGCCGCTTTGTCGATCGCCGGGGTGTCGCTGGTGGCGATCCTCACCGGGGTCGCTTACGTCCTGCTCGTGCCTTACCACCTGCCGCTGCCGACGCTGGGCAACAGCAGCCTGGACCTCGACCTCTACGTGGCCGGCATGGGCGTCAACTTCGTCATCATGGCGATCCTTCTCGGCGTGTTCATCAGCAACCTTGCCAAGGCTATCCGCCACCAGCAAGGCGAGGTGCAACGCGTACGCGAGCGAGCACTGCGCGACGAGGGCATCCTCGCCATCGCGACGCAGGCCGCTGGCGCCGCGCATGAACTCAATACGCCGTTGTCGACCATGCGCACGTTGTTGCCTGAGATCCGCCGCGAGCATGCGGCCGACAACGCGCTCGGCGACGACCTGGACCTTCTCCAGGGCCAGGTGGAACGTTGCCGCACCATCCTTCGCGAGATGGTTGCCTTTGGCCAGGCGCAACTGTCGCAGGTGCCGGAGCGGGTCACCCTGGACGAGTTCATCCGTGGCTGCATGGAGCGCTTCCAGCTGCTGCGCCCCGAAGCCGACGTGACACTCCACGTCGCCGCCGACGCGGCGCGCCTCGCCTTGCGCTCGCCACCTGGCCTGCGTCATGCGCTGATCAACCTGCTGAACAACGCCGCCGACGCCTCGGCGATGAATGATAGTACCGCCGTCTCGCTGGCTATTCGCCGCGACGACCGCTGGCTGGAACTCGTCGTCACCGACGAGGGCCCCGGATTTGACGAGTTCGACGAACTCGGCACGCTCGGCCTGTCGCAAAAGGCGACCGGCCTCGGTATCGGCCTTGCCCTTGCCGAAGCGACCGCCGAGCGTCTCGAAGGTGAACTTGCCGCCAGCAATACCGGCCACGGCGCACAGATGCGCCTGCGCCTGCCTCTTTCGGTTATCGGAGATTCGGCATGAATGAGCTCGTCCCGTCCGGCGGTCGCCCGCTGCTGATCGTCGATGACGATCCGACCTTTGCCCGCGTACTGGGTCGCGCCATGACCTCGCGAGGCTTCGAAGTCATCACCGCCGATAATGCGGACGATGCTCGCGCCCTCACCCGCCGCCATCAGCCGCGCTACTGCGTGCTCGACCTCAAACTGGGCGACGAGAACGGCCTGCGGCTGATTCCCGAACTGCAGTCGCTGGTGCCGGACATCCGCGTGTTGCTGCTCACCGGCTACGCCTCGATCGCGACTGCGGTTGAGGCAATCAAACGCGGCGCACACGATTACCTCGCCAAGCCCGTCGACGCCGACGCGGTGGTTCGCGCCTTGCTCGATGGCGATTCGGGTCCCGCCGATCCGGACGATCTGGTCGATGCGCCCGACGCACCGCTGCCGCTGCGGCGCCTGGAGTGGGAGCATATCCAGCGCGTGTTGACCGAGTGCGAGGGAAATATCTCCGAGACGGCACGGCGTCTTGGCATGCATCGGCGCACGCTCCAGCGCAAGCTGAGCAAGCATCCGGTGCGCGAACGTCCGGACGAGCGCTGAGCATGCGCCACCTCTCCTTTCTCGCTTCGCTTCTTCTTGCCGGCGTTACCGCGGTGCACGCCGACGACATGCATGGCATGGCCATGGGACACGAGGCGCCGTTGGGTTTCGATGCGGCCATCGATCCCACGGGCCACCTATGGGTCGTCGACACCGTGGGTGAGCATGTGCGCGCGCGTCGTTCGGACGACATGGGCCGCACCTTCGCCCTCTCGACCATCGTCAATCCCACCGGCGAACCGATCTACGCCGAGGGCGAGAATCGTCCCAAGATCGCATTGGGACCGAAGGGCGAGCTGTATGTCACCTGGTCGCAGCCACGCAAGCTGCCGTGGACCGGCTTCGTGCGCTTCTCGCGTTCGCTCGATGGTGGTGCGCACTTCGACTCGCCGACCACCGTGCATACGGACCGCGCGGAAATCACCCACCGTTTCGACTCCCTCGCCGTCGACGGCAAGGGCAATGTCGTCGTTGCCTGGATCGACAAGCGCGATGTCGAGACCGCCAAGAAAGCCGGTAAGCCCTACTTCGGTGCAGCCACCTATTACAGCTGGTCGACCGATCGCGGCGCGCACTTCGCGCCGGAGCGAAAGATCGTCGACGAAAGCTGCGAGTGCTGCCGTATCGCGCTCGCGCGTGCGCCGGACGGATCGATCGACGCGTTCTTCCGCGCCATCTACGGCGACAATATCCGTGACCATGCCTTCGCCAGCCTGCCTGTCGGCGGCACGTCGCCCAAGGTCGAGCGCGCGACGTTTACGCAGTGGCATATCGAGGGCTGTCCGCACCACGGCCCTTCGTTGTCGATCGATGCAAAAGGCACGCGCCACGCCGTCTGGTTCAGCGCGGCCGACGGCAAGGCGACGATCTGGTACGGCCAGCTGGCACCGGGCGCGCCGCCGGCGCATCTGGCCACGGTCGCCGCCGCCGGTGCGTCGCACGCCGATCTTCTTGCCGACGGCACGCATGTGTGGATCGCATACCACCAGATGTCGCCCGAAGGACTGAACCTGATGCTGCGTGAGTCCACCGACGGTGGTGTCACCTTCAGCGAACCGCGTCAGATTGCCCACACGGCGAACGAGTCGGGCTGGCCGAAACTGGTGCTCTGGGATCATCGCGCCTTCGTGGCATGGAATCCGGAAGGACAGTTCCGACTGGTGCCGACGGAGGCGTTGAAGTGATGACGCGCCTGCTTCTGGTTACTGCCCTGGCAGTCGCGATGCCCGCATTTGCCGCACCGCCTGTCGCCCTCGCCCCGACCGATGTGGAAGCGTTGGTCGCGCCGCCGGCGAAGGGAGTACGCATCGTGGCGCTATGGGCACTCGATTGCGCCTATTGCGAAGAGAACCTGTCCGCACTGGCCACGTGGCAGCGTCAACACGCTGGCGTCGACCTTGTCTTCGTGGCGACGGATTCGATCGGCCAACGCGACGTGCTGAGTGCGCGGCTCAGAGCGGCACGACTGGATACCGTTCCATCGCGGGCGTACGCCGATGCGACACCTGACCGGATCAATTACCTGATCGATGCGAGCTGGGGCGGTGAGACGCCGCGTACGCTGGTGATTCATGCAAATGGGACGCGTAAGGCATTCAGTGGTGCATTGAATGCCGAGCGCATTGCCAGTCTGATGGATTGAAGTGTGGGAGCCGATTCATCGGCGATGCTTTCTGTGGGAGCCGATTCATCGGCGATGCTTTCTGTGGGAGCCGATTCATCGGCGATGGGCGCCATGGCGTCTCCGCTTCGTTGGCATTTCGCCGCTGAAGCGGCTCCCACATGAAGCTGCTCCCACATGAAGCGGCTCCCAGATGAAGAAGCTCCTACATGAAGAGGATCCCCCAATGAAGGCGGTTCGATCAAACCTCGATCGGCTGCGGGTGCGGAAACCTCACGCTGGCGACGCGGTTAGCCCCGGGCAACGAGCGCAGTTCAAGCGGCCACTGGAACCGATCCGAGAGGCGGCGCGCAATCGCCAGGTCGAAGCCGTGGCGATCCACCGAGGCATGTCGACGGCTGCCCTCCTCCGGCGTATCCACGGCAGGGTTGATCACACTCACGCTGCCCGGCATTACAGTCACCACGATCACGCCCTGGTCGGTCTGCTGTAGCGCGTGACGGATCAGCTGGCCACAGAGCACCGCGAACACGCGTGGTGATGCGTGCAGCGCAAAGCTGGCCGGCTCGTCGAGTATGAGTTCCACGGGTCGTCCGGCGATCAACTCCCGCGCATATTCGACTTCCTGGCGCAGGATCTTGTTGACGACGAAATCTTCTTCGGCCAGGCCCTGGTCGGATTCCCGCGAGAGGATGAGGAAGGCCTCAACCAGTGCTTCGAGCTCGCGCGTCGAACGGCGGATGCGCTCCAGCGACCGATGACCGAAGTCGGAGAGGTCCGTCTCATCGGCAAGCATGTCCGAGGACATCTTGATGACCGTGAGCGGGCTACGGAGTTCGTGGCTCGCATCACGGGTGAAATTGCGCTCGCGCTCGCCATACCCGTCGATACGCGATGCCAGCCCATGCAGGCCACGAATCAGCGAGCCCACATCGTTGTTCGATTGCTTGCCACCTTCCGCGTCTAGCTGGGCCATGTCCGGTTTATCCGGGTCCCAGCCTTCGAGCAGACGTGCGAGTGCCGCGATCGGCACCCACTCGCGCGACACCGCCAGCCAGGCCAGCCCCGCCGACGAAAGCATGATGGCGATCGCCGCTCCGATCGGCGCGACGTTCTTCGCCGCCATCAGCGAGGCGATGACGACGACCAGCGTCTGCAGAGCGAAGACGATGGCGATGCGGGCGCGGAATGATCCGCGCCGACGCTTAGTCCCCTGCGATGTGCTGCCTTCCATCGATTACATCCGGTGCCGCCGTGCCTTCATGCCGTCTGCGACGCCGCGACTTCGGAATCGAGGTCGGCCAGGCGGTAACCCGCCGAATGGATCGTATGCAGGAGCGGCCGGTCGAACGGCTTGTCGATGACACGACGCAGGTTGTAGAGGTGCGAGCGCAGCGTGTCGGAATCGGGCAGGGTATCGCCCCAGATCTCGCGTTCGATATCGCGGCGGCTGACCACGCGCGGCGATTCGCGCATGAGGATGGCGAGCAGCTTCAGCCCGATCGGCGACACCGTGAGTTCCTGGCCGCCGCGGGTGAGGCGAAGCGTGGCGGTGTCGAGGGTCATGTCGCCCACATTGAGCACTTCGGACGAAACCTGGCGGCGATCGCGACGGATCAGCGCACGCAGGCGCGCCTCGAGCTCGCGCACTTCGAACGGCTTGACCAGATAGTCGTCGGCGCCAGCCTCCAGGCCGACCAGTTTGTCTTCCAGGGTGTCGCGCGCGGTGAGCATGAGCACCGGGGTCGACTTCTTGCCGTCCTTGCGCAGTTTGCGACAGACGTCCAGGCCGTCCATGCCCGGGAGCATGAGGTCCAGCACGATCACGTCGTAGCTGTTGGAGACCGCCAGGTGAAGGCCGCTGACGCCATCGGCGGCGTAGTCGACCGAGTAGCCCCGACGCTCAAGGAATTCGCCCACCATCTCGGCGATCTGGCGATTGTCCTCGACAAGAAGGATCAGACCGGCCTGTTCGTCGCGGTTGCTCATCGTTGCCACTCCTCTGTGATTCACAAATGTGAAGAGTTAACGGCCGGACCAGTGAGACCCGTGTGAAGACCGCAAACAAGCATTCATTCTGGGTACGACGACGTGGACGTTATGTCGTTTAGCGAAGCAGCGGTGTTAGCGCTTTCCACACATTGTCCGCGACACGAGGCTCTCCCCGGGCTGTGGGATGGAGGCCGTCATCCTGCATCAGGGCCGGGTCCAGCGCCACGCCATCGAGAAGAAAGGGCACCAGAGCGACGTCGTGCTTTGTGGCGGCGTCCGCGTAGACCTTGCGCAGGCCATCGCGATATTGGGGACCGTAGTTCACCGGCAGCTCGATGCCGAGCAACAGGACTTTCGCCCCTGCGCCCTTCGCCGCGTCGATCATGCTGTCCAGGTTACCCGCGAGTTGTCCCAGTTGCAGCCCCTGCAGGCCATCGTTTGCACCCAGTTCGATCACCACGACCGAGGGATGCTGTTTCTGCAGCAGGCCCGGCAGACGGTTGCGCCCGCTCAGCGACGTCTCCCCGCTGATGCTGGCATTGACCATCGTCCACGGCGTCGCCATCTTTGAGGTGCGAGCGTCCAGCAAACGCACCCACCCGGCGTCCACCGGGATGTTGTGCGCCGCCGACAATGAGTCCCCGAGCACCAGCACCTTGCGTGGCGCCTCCGCCCCGGAGGCGATGGCGCACCAGACGAACAGCAACAGGAACAGGCAACGGCGCATGAGCGATTCTTCCCGAGTTCTTCTTGAAGTGGCCGATGTTAGCAAGTCGGTTTTCGGCCCGGAGGGACAGCTGGATATCCTGTCCGGGGTGAACCTCAGCGTGGCGGCCGGCGAGAGCTTCGCCATCGTTGGCGCCTCGGGCTCGGGCAAGACCACCCTGCTTGGCCTCCTGGCCGGCCTGGACGTGGCCACGGCGGGCAGCGTGCGGCTCGACGGCCAGGCCCTCGAGGCGATCGACGAGGAAGCCCGCGCGGCCATTCGCCGCCGCCTGGTCGGCTTCGTATTCCAGTCGTTCCACCTGCTGCCGGCACTGACCGCGGAAGAGAACGTGATGCTGCCGCTCGAGCTGGAAGGCGACAACACGGCGCGCGAACGGGCGCACGCCGCGCTCGATTCGGTAGGCCTCGGCGCGCGCCGCCGGCACTACCCGGCCCAGCTCTCCGGTGGCGAACAGCAACGCGTGGCCCTGGCCCGTGCCTTCGTGCACCGGCCCCGCATCCTCTTCGCCGATGAGCCGACCGGCAACCTGGACCAGCATACGGGCGAACACATCGGCGACCTGCTCTTCGCGATGAACAGCGAGCATGCCACTACCCTGATCCTGGTCACCCACGACGCACGCCTCGCCGCCCGCTGCGCGCGCTCGGCCGAACTGCATGAAGGCCGTCTCGGGGTGCCCGCTTGAACGTCACCCGGCTTGCCCTGCGCACGCTGCGACGCGAATGGCACCTGGTCGAGCTGCGCACCCTGGCCGCGTCACTGGTACTGGCAGTGATCGCGCTGGGCGTGGTCGCGACGCTGTCCACGCGCATCGAGCGCGGCATCCTTGCCAGCGCCGCCGAGCTGATCGGCGGCGACATGGGCGTCTCCGCCCCCGCACCCTTGCCCGACGCGCTGCTGCGCTCGGCCACGGACGATGGGCTGAAGACATCCCGTGGCGCCGCATTCCGCAGCGTTGCCTTCGTCGGTGAACACAGCCAACTGCTCGATGTGCAGGCGACCGACGATGGGTATCCGCTACGCGGGACGCTGGAAGTGCGCGACGCGAAGGGAAGCGACCACGCCAGCCACGGACCGGCTCGCGGCGAAGTGTTTCTCGACCATCGCGCCCTCGTCGGCCTGGGCATCGCACCGGGCCAGAAGCTGCAGATCGGCGGACGCGATCTCACGGTTGGCGCCGAGCTGATCCGCCAGCCGGATGGCGGCGAGCTGTTTGCCCTGGCCCCGCGGGCGCTGATGAACCTGGACGACGCAACCGACGCCGGTCTGCTGTCCCTGGGCAGCCGCGCGCGGCACAACCTGCTCGTCGCCGGATCGCCGGCCGGCATCGCCGCCTGGCGTGCCAGCGTGGAGCAAGGCGCGCTTCCGCACGGCGGTGATCTGATCACCCCTGAGAAGATGCAGGAACGCATGCGCTCGGCTTTCGATCGCGCCAGCGCCTTCCTGCGCCTGACCGCCCTGCTTTCCGCCTTGCTTGCCGGCGTGGCGATCGCCCTGGCCTCGTCGCGTTATGCGCGGCGCAAGGCCGCCGAGGTGGCCCTGCTGCGTGCGCTGGGCACGCCGCGCCGACGAATCGCCGCGCTCCTGGTGACGACGCTCGCGGCGCTGGCCATTCCGGCCGCGGCGCTCGGCATGGCGATCGCGCTCGGGCTCGCACAGGGCGCCTGGTATTTCGCACGCACCTTGTTCGACAACATTCCCACCACATTGCCCCTCGGCCCGGCCTTCGCCGCCGCGGCGATGGGCCTGGCCGTGCTCGCGGGTTTCGCGTTGCCGCCGCTGGTCCGCCTTGCCGAGGTGCCGCCCGTCGCCGTGTTCCGCGAATCCATGCAGCGCCGGGTGCGCCGGTTCGATGCGCTCTACCTCGTACCGGTGCTGACCGCCGTGGCCTTGGTCTGGCTACAGAGCGATTCGGCGAAACTCGCCGGCATCCTCGCCGCCAGCCTCGCCGGAGTAGCAGTAGTCGCCGCGCTGCTGTCCGGCTTGCTCCTGGTAGTCGCGCGGCGCGTCGCACCGGGTGCCCACCCCGCCCTGCGGCTTGGACTCGCCGCGCTCGCCCGTCGTCGTGGTCTTTCCCTCGTGCAGGCCACCGCGCTGTCACTCGGTCTCTGCGCCCTCCTGCTGCTGGCCGTGATCGCCCCGTCCCTGCTCGATGGCTGGCGACGCGAGCTGCCGGCGGACACACCGAACTGGTTCGCCCTCAACCTGCAGAACGAACAGCGCGATGAGTTCTCGCATGCGCTCGAGCGCATGGGCGCAACCAGGACGAACATGATGCCGCTCGCCGTCGGCAAGCTCACCGCGATCAACGGTCAGCCGATCGACCGCATCGCGTTCGTCGACGACCAGGCCAGGGATGCCGCAGACCGCCAGCTGCGCCTGTCGTGGAGCGCTGACCTGCCACCGTCCAACAAGGTCGTCGCGGGCGCATGGCCGGGCGCTTCACCCGCGCAGGCCGAGGTGTCGGTCGATACCTCGTGGCGCGATCGCTTCCACCTCAAGCTTGGCGACACCCTGCGCTTCGAGGTCGGCGAGGGCAGCGTGGATGCGCGCCTGACCAGTGTGCGTCAGGTCGACTGGGGCTCGTTCCGGGTCAACTTCTTCCTGATGATCGACCCCGCCCACGCCACCGAGCTGCCGCATACCTGGCTGACCAGCTTCTATCTTCCGCGCGGTCACGCCGACGACCTCGCGAAAGTCTCGCGTGACTTCGGCAACCTCAGCCTGATCGACGTCGATGCCCTGCTCGATCGCGTCCGCGAAATCGTCGACCGGGTCGGCGGTGCCGTGCGCTGGGTGCTCGGCTTCAGCCTGCTCGCCGGTGCGCTGGTACTCGCCGCCGCCCTCGCGGCCAGCGCCCAGGAGCGACGCAAGGAAGCCGCGCTCTTGCGTACACTCGGCGCCACGCGCGCGCAACTGCGCGCTGCTGCCGCCTGCGAGTTCGCGCTGCTCGGGCTGGTCGCCGGCCTCACCGCGGCGCTCGGTGCGAGCGGCGCGGGCTTATGGCTGGGCAATGCGGTATTCCATATCGAGCACTTCGTCCCGCCCGTGTGGCCGCTGGTCGGTGCCGCGGTACTGGCCGCGCTGGTCGTCATGGCGATCGGCCTGTTCGGCACACGACGGGTGTTGAGGACCTCACCCATGGCCCTGCTGCGCGAGGGCTGAGCCCTAGCTTGAAATGCGCATTTCCAGCGACATCACGATCGCCTCCTCGCGTCCACCCTTGGCCGGGTAGTACGCGGGGCGGCGACCGATTTCGGTGAAGCCGAGCGTCTCGTAAAGGGTCTTGGCCACCGGGTTCGATGGACGGACTTCGAGGAAGATGCGTTCGACGCCATACCAGCGGGCGAGATCGATCAGGCGGCGCATCATCCGACGGCCATAGCCCAGGCCGCGGTACGCATCCGCGATGCAGACATTGAGCACGTGCGCTTCGCCGGCAGCTACCGAGAGGATGCCGTAACCGGCGATGTCGCCCTCGTGCACCAGTACCCAGCAGTTGTGCCCGGCCTGCAGGCAATCACGGAAAATACCCGCGGTCCAGGGAAATTCGTAGGACGCGTGCTCGATCGCCACGACCGCGTCGAGGTCCTCGCGACGCATCGCGCGCACTTCAGTGGAGGGGCGGGCCACGGCGACCATGGTGTCAGCCCGTGACGAAGGCGCGTCCAAGCGCGCGCAGGCCGTTCCACAAGCGGCGCTTCGCGGCCGGATCGGCGAGGATTGCCGAAGGCGGATCGACGAGGACGATCTGCGCGGCGCTGAGGGCCGCCGCCGACAGATCCCGGCCCAGCGCGTGGGCCTGTGCGTCGCCGAATACGAGATAGGCGACGGCCGCCGGAACCTGGCCGAGGCCCTTTTCGCCGACTTCGAGGCGCGCGGCCCGACCGGTGACCGGGCCGAAAGCACGCAACGCCTTGCCGAGCAGATCCAGTTCACGCGCACTGCTGCCAGCCGGGAGGATGACCACACAGCCCACATGCTCGCCCACTCCGGCCTCATTGGCGGGCGGGACGCCGTCCACCGGAGCCACATCGCCCACTCGCAGGCGCCACGGGGTGACACCCATGACCCGGAGCAGACGTTCGCGACGCTCGACGATGACTGGCATGGCCGTGGCTTACTCCGACGTCCTGGCGTGCCGGCGCACCCGACGGCGGTGCGTGGCGCGACCCCACAGCGTGTGGATGGGACCGGAAATGGTGTAGATGACGGCCACGGCGAACAGGACCCGGGCGGTATCGATCAGCAGAAGTACGACGACGAGTACCGCGGCGATCAGCCAGATAAAGGGTACGCGGTCGCCCTTGGGCCACGCCTTGAAGCTGTAGTAACGCACGTTGCTGACCATCAGCAGGCCGGCGATCACGGCCAGCGGCATGGCGAAAAAGGCTACCGAGGGACCGGGAATATCGAACTTTTCCATCGTCCAGACGAACGACATGCACAGCCCGGCAGCAGCTGGACTGGCCAGGCCCTGGAAGTAGCGCTTGTCTGCCACGCCCACCTGGGTGTTGAAGCGGGCCAGGCGCAGCGCGGCGCACACGGCATAGATAAAGGCGGCGGCCCAGCCGATCTTGCCCCATACCTGGCCATAGGCCGCCAGCGAGGACAGCGACCAGGTGTACATCACCAGCGACGGCGCCAGGCCAAAGCTGACCAGATCTGAGAGTGAGTCGTACTGGACGCCGAATTCGCTCTGCGTGTTGGTCATGCGCGCGACGCGACCGTCCATGCCGTCAAGGATCGCGGCGACGAAAACCGCCAGGGCCGCGGTCTGGTAGTGCCCACCGATCGCCGAGACGATCGCGTAGAACCCGGCGAACATCGCGCCGGTGGTGAACAGGTTGGGGAGCAGGTAAATGCCGCGATGTCGCGGCCCCTGGGCCTGGATCGGATCGCTCATGGGCCAATGCCGTGACGTGGGATGACAGTGTAGCCCAGGCGCCGTGACGCGTCAGTCGGGCGCTGGCCCGGCTACCGCCGCACGAAACGAGACACCATCGCTTGCGTGCTTACCGATCCGGTGATAGTTGTTTGAGCCACTATTCACCCTGCCGGATGGCCCGCATGCGCCGTTACTTCGTCCTCGCCCTTCTGGTGGCGGTTTGTCCTCTGGCGTTCGGCCAGGCCTATAAGTGGAAGGACGCCCAGGGCGTCACGCACTACTCCGATTCGCCGCCGCCGGCCGGCACCAAGGTCGAGAAGATCAAGACCAGCGGTGTCGTGATTCCGCCCGCGGGTAACCCCGCACCCGTCCCGGCCCCGGCTGCGACAGCCGGGGCGAAGCCCGCCACGCCGGGCGCCGTCGCCGATACCCAGGCCAACCGCGCCAAGCTGTGCAGCCAGCTGCAGAAGAACGCGGACACGCTGGACAAGGAAAAGAACGTGTCCGTGGATGACGGCAAGGGCGGCACCCGCCCCCTGGATGACGCGGGTCGCAAGCGCGAGGTCGAAACCACCCAGGCGCAGATGACTATTTACTGCAAGTAGCCAGCCTATAATCCACGTTTTCACCCGAAAGACATCCTGCATGCGCCTCAGCCAGTTCCATCTCGCCACCGTCAAGGAAATCCCCGCCGACGCGGAAGTCGCCAGCCACAAGCTGATGCTGCGCGCGGGCATGATCCGCAAGCTCGCCTCCGGCCTCTACACCTGGTCGCCGCTGGGCCTGCGCGTGCTGCGCAAGGTCGAGCACGTGGTTCGCGAAGAGATGGTCCGCGCCGGGGCGATCGAGGTCCTGATGCCGTCCGTGCAGCCGCGGGAGCTTTGGGAAGAAACCGGCCGCTGGGAAAAGTTCGGCGGCCAGCTCCTCAAGATCAAGGATCGCAAGGAGCAGGAGTTCTGCTACGGCCCGACACACGAGGAAGTCATCACCGACTTCGCGCGCAACGAGTTGAAGAGCTACAAGCAGCTGCCGCTCAACTTCTTCCAGATCCAGACCAAGTTCCGCGACGAGATCCGCCCGCGATTCGGCGTCATGCGCGCGCGCGAGTTCCTCATGAAGGACGCCTACTCCTTCCACCTCACGGCGGAATCGCTCGGCGAAACCTACCAGGTGATGTACGACGCCTACTCGCGCATCTTCACCCGTCTCGGGCTGGAGTTCCGCGCCGTCGACGCCGATACCGGCGCTATCGGCGGCAGCGCCAGCCATGAGTTCCAGGTGCTTGCCGACTCCGGCGAAGACGCCATCGCGTTCTCGGATGCCTCCTCGTACGCGGCCAACATCGAAAAGGCCGAAGCCATTGCGCCGACCGGCGAACGCCCGGCTCCCTCAGCCGAACTGACTCGTGTCGACACGCCGAAGCAGCGCACGATCGACGAGGTCACCGCGTTCCTCGCCGTGCCGGCTAGCCGGCTGGTCAAGACCATCCTGGTGCGCGGTCGCGAGGGCCTCGTGGCGCTGTGCGTTCGCGGTGACCACGAGATAAACGAGGTGAAGGCAGCCCACCTGGCCGAACTGCCCGACGATTCCGAGCTGGCCAGCGAGGAGGAAATCCTCGCCGCCACCGGCGCCCGCCCGGGCTCCATCGGCCCCGTCGGCCTGCCCGAGTCGATCCCGGTCATCGTCGACCGCAGTGCGGCCCTGCTCGCCGACTTCGTCTGCGGCGGCAACCAGGACGGCACCCACTACACCGGCGCCAACTGGCAGCGTGACGCACGCATCAATCGTGTCGCCGACATCCGCAAGGTCGTCGACGGCGACCTCTCGCCGGACGGCAAGGGCCATATCCGTCTTGCACGCGGCATCGAGGTCGGCCACATCTTCCAGCTTGGCCAGAAATATGCCGAAGCCATGGGTGCCAGCGTGCTCGACAGCAACGGCAAGAAGGCCACCATGTTCATGGGCTGCTACGGCGTCGGCGTGAGCCGCATCGTCGCGGCCGCCATCGAGCAGCGCAACGACGAGGCCGGCATGATCTGGACGGATGCGATGGCGCCGTGGCGCGTCGCCGTGTGCGTCATCAACCCGAAGAACACCGACCCCGTCGTCGCCGAAGCCGGCGAGTCCCTTTACCAAGAACTTTCGCAGGCCGGCGTCGACACCGTGCTCGACGATCGCGGCCTGCGGCCGGGCTCGATGTTCGCCGACATCGAACTCATCGGCATCCCACACCGTGTCGTCGTAAGCGCACGCGGACTGGAAGCGGGTACGTTCGAATACCGCGCCCGCACCGACACCGAAAGCCGCAATGTGTCACGCCAGGAACTATTGGCCCTGCTTGGCGCCTTATAATCGGTCCATTAATGGTGAGGTTATCCACCGCTAATCGATGTAGGTAAATATCGGGTAATTCACGCCAATGCCGGATGGAAACATCCGGCATTTTGCTTTTTGTCGCATAACCAGCTAAAAATCCCGGCGCACACGTTAATCCTCCACGGGAGACCCCAATGGCTGTCGATATCAAGAACCTCAATCACAACCAGCTCAATGAGCTGATTTCCAAGGCACAGGTCCGCCAGACCGAACTGCGCAAGGAGAAGGTGGCCAAGCTGCGCGAGAAGATCAACGCGCTGATCAAGGCCGAGGGGTTCACCTTCGACGACTTATTCGGCGCACGCGCCCCGAAGTCCAAGCGCGCCGGTACCACGGTCGCAGCGAAATATCGCAATCCCGACAACGCCGAACAGACCTGGTCCGGCCGCGGCAAGCGCCCACGCTGGTTCAATGAGGCGCTGAAGGGCGGCAAGAAAGAAACCGACCTGCTGGTCTGATCGCCTGTCATTAGAATTTTCTGTAGGAGCCGATTCATCGGCGATCGGGCGCGTGGCTTCACCGCTCCGTTGGCTTTTCGCCGATGAATCGGCTCCTACATGTATCTAATTCGCCGATGAATCGGCTCCTACACTCAAAGCGAGCGGCGTGGCGCCACGATCAGGTCGCCGAACAGCAGGCCGGCGACGAGCGACACCAGCAGGGTCACGCCGAGCAGACCGGTGTCCATGCTCAACGAAGCATCGCGATCCAGCAGGTAAGACACACTTCGAAAGCTGACCGATCCCGGCACCAGGAGAATGATGCCCGGCTCACGCACCACCGCCCCGGGCCGCTGCGCGTAACGGGCATAGACGTTGCTGAGCGAGCCGAGCAACAATCCACCGACGAACACGCCGAACGGCGCTCCCGGCAGCGAGCCGGAAATACTGCCGCCCCATCGCGTGGCGAGGTAACCCAGGATCACCGAACCCATCACGACCAGCCAGTCGCGCTTTGCGGCGCGGAACAGAATGGCGAAGGAAAAGGCGCCCAGGAGCAGCGACGGCCAGTCCGCCCAACCTGGCAAAGGTGGCAAAGCGTAACTGCGCGGAATGATGCCCACGGCTTCGCAGAGCTGGCTGGCTGCCACGGTGCCGAAGGTGAGCTTGAGCAGGGTGGCCACCGCGCCGCCCATGCGGGCCACGCCGGCTACCAGATGCTGGCTGGATATCTCGCGCACGGCGGTCGTCAGGGCCATGCCCGGCAACAGGACGATCAGGCTGCCAAGGATCACCGACTTCAAGGCAAGTGGTACGACATACGCGCTGACGACCGTGGCGATGATCGTCGCCACCATGGCGCTGATCGCTTCGCTGGCGGCGGCCAGGCGCGGACGACTGCCCGACGCGACCGTGATCAACCCGATCAGCACACCGATGACACCGGCGGTGATCAGGTCGGGCCAGGAACTATGCAACAACAACGCGACGACGCTGGCGGCGCACAGGCCATAGCTGGCGATCACGCCGAGCTGGGCCAGGAAGGTTTCGGGCGCGCCCAGCTTACGCAGCAGGTGAAAGCCTTCGCGCAACTCCATCTGCCCGTCGATCACCGAATCCGCGATGCGATCGGCTTCGCTCAGGCGCGCCAGGTTCACATCACCCGGTGGCAGGCGCATGACCTGGGTCACCTGGGCCACCCCGTCCTCGCCCTGCCCCAGATCGGCGAAGGACACGATGATGGCCGTGGGGCTCGACCACACTTCGGCGGAGAGACCCAGGCGTTGGGCCGAACGCGCGATGGCCGTTTCCAGGCGAGGCGCGGTGGTACCGTACTGATGCAGACGACGGGCGAGTTCGGTCAGGAAAGCGATGCGGGTGTTGATCGCCGTGGTGGCGAAACTCACCGGTACGCTCAGCGGCACGGCCTCAGGCAACGTCCACCGCCTTCACGCGTAGGGTGGTGCCGTCGATACCGACGACCTCGATCGTTGCGCCCAGGGGCAGGTCGGGGCCGACGACCAGCCACATGCCGTCGCCCACGCGCGCCTTGCCACGACCGTTGACGATAGGCTCACAGAGAGAGAAACGCTGCCCGATGAGTTGATCGCCACGACGATTCAGGCGCTCGTTGCCAACCGGCACGATGCGATCGAGACGCGGACGCACGAACTTCCAGTAAGCGAAGCACGAGACGAACGCGAGCACCCCGAATACGATGGCCTGGGTAATCGCGCCCATGTCGGGAAAGACGAACACGAGGCCGCCCATCACGGCGGCGGCGATGCCGATCCACAGCATGAAGTAACCGGGCAGCATGACTTCACCGCCGATCAGCACCAACGCGGCGACCCACCAGAAGTAGTGAAGGGCAAGTTCGGTCATGGCATCAACGCGGCGGTAGTGGCGCGCGGGGGCCGCCGGCGACGGGCTCGGCAGGAACACGCTGGGCGGCGAGGGAATCCTTGGCCAGCTCGGCAATACCGGCGAGCGACCCGAGGATTCCGGCCGATTCCATCGGCAGCAGGAGCATCTTCTGGTTCGGCGACTTCGCCATTTCCTTCAGCGCCTCGACGTAGTTGTTGGCGACGAAGTAATTCAGCGCATTGACGCTACCACCGGCGATCGCATTGGAGACCATCGTGGTCGCCTTGGCTTCGGCTTCGGCCAGACGCTCGCGCGCCTCGGCTTCGCGGAATGCGGCTTCCTTCTTGCCTTCAGCGGAAAGGATGGCCGACTGCTTTTCACCTTCGGCCTTGAGAATGGCGGCCTGGCGATAACCTTCGGCGTCCAGGATATTCGCGCGCTTCTCGCGCTCGGCCTTCATCTGCCGGGCCATGGCGTCAACGAGGTCGCGCGGCGGCGAGATGTCCTTGATCTCGATGCGGGTGACCTTCACCCCCCAGGGATGGGTCGCTTCGTCGATCACGCCGAGCAGCTTGGCGTTAATCGCATCGCGCTGGCTGAGGCTCTCGTCGAGATCCATCGAGCCGAGCACCGTGCGGATGTTGGTCATGATCAGCGCCAGCGCCGCGCCTTCGAGGTTGGCGACCTCATAAGCGGCCTTGGCGGCATCGAGGATCTGGTAGAAGACGACGCCGTCGACGCGCACGACGGCGTTGTCCTTGGTGATGACGTCCTGCGAGGGGACTTCGAGCACCTGTTCCATCATGTTCATCTTGCGACCGATCGCATAGACGAACGGAATGAGGAAATGCAGGCCCGGTGACAGGGTGCCGGTGTACTTACCGAACAGCTCCACGGTCCACTCGTAACCCTGGGGCACGATGCGGATCAGCTTGGCCAGCACGATAACGACGACCACGACGACAACCAACGCTACGACGCTTCCCATTGCCCTTGCACTCCCTCATCCGGTGTATGCCCGGAGTATAGGCGAAGCGGGCCAGGGTGTTCTCACCGCCGTGCGCTGGTCCCCGCCGACAGCGTTATGGGTATCTCCCCAGCGCCATGCGCAGCGTCGCGGTGCTGTCAATGAGACTGCCCGAAAGCGGCGGAACCACTTCCAGGCCCACCCTCACCGACTTCTGGATGAGCGCCGGCGCCTGGAAAACCGCGACGATTCCATCGGCATAGGGCTGGAAATCCAGCGGCCGGGCGTACCCTTCGACGTGTAGCTTGAACGTCGGCGTGATCGTGCCGGCCACCTGTGGCCCGAGCATCACGAAGACGTGATAGCGGCGGCTGGCTGCGAACTTGACGTCGAACAGCAGAAGGGTTCCGGACCGGCCTCGCTTATAGGTGTACCTGTTGAATTTTCCCGCTGGAGTCACGGCGGCATATTGCTCGCCCAGGCCGGCGTAGGTCTTCAGCAGACCGAATGCGCCCGACCCCGCTTCATCGCCATACAGGTTCAGATAACAAAGCGGCATACGGCCTGTAGGCTTGTCGATTCCAAAGCCCTCGATGTCGATCACTCGCGGTGGAGGGCTGATCGTGATGTCAGACTGGCCTTCGGTCCCGGTTCCCGTGCCCGCCTCAACCTTGTCGAGGCCCACTACGTTCACCACTGCGACGGGAAGGCGCATGAACTTGAAGCTCTCGCTCGCCAACGGGCGTTCGATAACGACAACGATCTTGAGATCCGTGGACGACACCCTAGGCTGGCCAAGTACCCATGAGTTGGGCAGGTTCAACGACAGGCCGTTGGCGAGATCGGACTCGAGCACCGGACGCTTCGTAGCCAGTTCGATCGACGTCGTAAATTGCTTGCTGCTGTCGATGCCGAGGATCGACACGCTTACGGTCTGGCCAGCGCGCATGAATGGCCATGGTGGCACGACGACCGTCAGCGAGCTCGTCGCCAGTGTCTTCGCATCGATGTATGGATTGCCCTCGCCGGTCGCCGCCTGTTGTAACTGCTTGATACGGGGTCTGGGCAGGCGTGGATCGTTCTTGTCGTAAGCCACCAGGGTCAGCACAAGATCGTCCGATGTCTTGGATTGCCCGTCACGAGTGACCACGTACCGCGCGGCGAAGCTGCCGCCCAGCGAGGGAATGAGGTCCTCGGTCGTCACGTTGCCAGACTTCGGATGACCCTCCATCGGCGACACCCGCCGCCATGTATCGCCCGCCGCCCTGACCTCGAAGGCGATGGTGTCGGTCTGTCGCACATCCGCATTGCCGGGCACCGTCAGCACGATGCCATCCTTGGCTTTCTCCACATCGAGGGTGCCGGCACTGGCGGCAGCACTGAGTAAGGATGGCAGGATACCGATGGTCACCGGAGCGACACGAAGACGGAACGGCCTGCTCGGCTGTGGACCAATAACGTTACCGACACGCTTCACGACGTAGTTCGCCGTGACGACGGCACCCGCCGACGCGACCACGCGTGACCGGGGTATGCCGAAGGCGAGCGAACCCTCTGCCTTGTCCACCGTATACGGACCGAAGGCCGTACCCTGCCAGTCGAGAGTGACCTGGTCCCCGGGCTGAAACCGTCCATTCAACGGAACCCACACCGGCAACGAGTCGCCCGTCATGTCATCGAGCGCGAGCTGTTCGTCAGCTTTCAAGTCAGAGATGACAAGCGAGGGCCATTCCGGCGCAACGACGAACGGACGAAAGGAAAGCTTGCGCTCGCGCGAGCGAACGCTCGCTCCATCGGAATCGCTGAACACCACGAGAAGGGAGAGCTCGCCATCGGCGAAGTTTACAAACCGCTCCCGCGCAAGCACCCACACCAGCTTGCCGTTATCGTCGGTCGAGAGGAGGGACGCATTTTGCTCGAAGCCCTGGTTCGAATTCGGCGAGCGAACCTTGAGCGACGCCGTCAGATCCCGACGGGGCCAGATTGAAGATACCTCGACCGAAACGCTGAGATCATCGGCAAAGCTGTTCAGGTCGAGAACGTCGCCATCCTCGGGAGCCCTCTCGACGATCGGCGCGGGAATGGTCAGCGCGCTGCCCACCACCGACCTCGTGCGCGTCGCCGAATTGAAATCAAGCCCCCTGCGCTTGACCACGTAGGAGAAAAAGATACTCCCTCCCGCGAGGTAGCCGAGCCATGCGATGGGAACATTGAAGACGTAACGGGCCGACGGAGGCTGATTGGGATCCACGGCCGCCTTCGGGTCATCGTTGAGAGGAAGCGCAGGCGCGGCAACTTGCACGTACTGCAAAGGTACGATGCGCAGTTTCGTACTCGTCGTGCCGGCCAGGCTGACGACAATCTGGTCACCCGACTCGACATCGATATATTCGACGATGAGTGGGGTCGAGTCCGGAGAGTCCGTCACCGATGCCATTTTCTTCGCGAGATCGACATCGACATTGCCTTTGGCGTTGATCGCGTACGCGAGGCTAGGTAGCGGCAACAAGGGGGCAAAAACCACGGTGACTTCTACCGCCGGTGCGTTACCCGAGGTATTACCGACGCGGTCGCGGATGGCATAAGTCACTGACACCAGACCTTGCGGTGCACCGTCGATGACCGACCACGGAACGGTCACCTTCACTGGCTGGCCGACCGTGATCGCCGATGCATCAACCTCGATATTCGTCTCACCCCAGTAGATCGTGAGCTGCGCACCCTTCTCCATGTTCTTCCATGCAGGAATCGTCAGTACGAGATCCTTCCCCTTCGCCAGTCCACTCGTACCCTCGACAGGCTTGAGGTTTTCGTTGATGTAAGGTGTCTGTGCGTCCGTGTCCTCGCCGCCGGGGCGAGTAAACTTCGCATCGAGTACAAGCGCTGGCGAACGACGCATGCTCTCCAGCGAAGTGGCTCCGTATTTCTCCAGGACGTAGAAGACTTCGATCATCCTGCCGGGATGATCCCGACCTGGATGACGCTCGAGGACCGATACCGGCACGAGGAACTCCAGGCTGTACGTCACTGCACCGACATAGCCTTTGTCGACGAGTTCACCGTCCCAATAAAGTTGGACATAGTCGCCCCACTTGAATGTGTCTGTCTCCACTGTCACCGAAAAGCCCCCCGATTCGGCGCAGAGGTGCGAGCGATTGACCACAAGGGGTGTTTCCGGCTCGAGCGCCGGGCGCGGATAAGCGTCATCGATTTCCCAACTGTCCATTGTTCGATCTCCTTCCATGGTGAAGACGAACCGCCGGCATGCGCGGCGGCTGGCAACAGCATGCACCGCAACGGCGTGCGTCACTATCTCTCGAAGGTCGTAGGCGCAACCTGCGCCAATCCGGCACGCGGAAGCGTGCCGACCTGATTCACCTCGAAAAGAGGACGATGTCAGTGCGCTCCAGCAGGAAGAACCAGGGTGACGCGTAACCCACCGCCCTCGCGGTTGGCCAGTGCGATGCGCCCACCGTGGGCCTCGGAAATCTCGCGCGCCAGGGCCAGCCCAAGACCTGTACCCGAGCGTTTGGTCGAGTAGAACGGCAATAAGGCCTGGGCCAGCACGGTCTCGCTCATGCCGGGGCCACGGTCGGATACTTCGATCAACGTTTCGCGGCCAACAGCGTGCACCGCAACCGTGACCTCATTCGATTCGCCACCTGCCTCGTGGGCATTCTTGATCAGGTTGATCAGGACCTGCTCCACCTGGGTCGTGTCGAACCAGCCCGGGTGTTCGGGCGGTGGCGCTACGATGCGGAATGAAGCGTGCAGTCCGAGCGCGTCAAGGAACGGCCCCCACGGCACCGCCCTTGCCTGTGGACTAGGCAGCTTCGCGAAGCTCGCATAGCCGGAAATGAACGTATGCAGGTGCTTCGCGCGATCGCCGATCGAGGCGAAGACGCCGGGCAGCCGCGCGAGGTCGCCACGCCGGGCGAGCTCCGCGCCGGAGTGCGACAAGGACGAAATAGGCGCCAGCGAATTGTTCAGCTCATGGCTGATGACGCGGATCACACGCTTCCACGTATGCACTTCCTGCCGGGACAGCTCGCGCGTCATGCGTCGGTATAGCTGCAGCCGATGCGGACGCCCCTGCAGGCGGAACCCTCGCTGGGACAGGTGGAAGGTTTCCTCACTGCCTTCCATCTCGACCGAGAACAAGGCGTCCTCACCGGTCGCTGCCGCGTCACGCAGGCTTTCGGGCATGCTTGCGAGCACGGTGGAGAAATCCAGACCCGCCAGCGAACGCCCTTCGTTGAACAGATGCCGCGCCGCGATGTTCGCGTAGGTGACGTTATCCGCCGCATCGGTGAGCACGAGCGCCACCGGCGTGTTCTGCACCACGGTATCGAGCAGTAGTTCACGCTGGGCCAGATGCTGGCGCTGGTCGCGCAGGGTCTGCCCTAGCGCGTTGTGCATGCGAATCAGGTCGCCGAGCTCATCGCGTCGCGTGGTGCCGATCGACATGCTGAAGTCGCCGTCGCGATAGCTCGCCACGGCGCTTTCCAGCGCGCGTACCAGACGCCGCAGGGGCTCCACCAGCGCATGGGCGACCCACACCGAAAGCGGTACCAGCACGAGGAGGCAGATCATCAGCGCCGTTCCCCCGTCGAAGAATTCGACAGGGACGGCATCGGGGAGCTTGCCGCCCTTGGCGGGCGCTTCGCGCATCCATGCCACCAGCTGCGGAAACGGCCAGATCGACACGCCGGCGAACACCAGCGCGCCGACGATCGCCGAACCGGCAACGACCAGGGTCATCCGTCCTTCAAGCGAGAGCGTCTTCATGGCCGGGACGCTAGCAGATCACACCGCCAGTCCGTAGCGCTCCATGCGCCGGTACAGCGCCTGTCGCGACAGGCCAAGATTGCTCGCAGCGCGGCTGACCACGCCACCGGCCGTGGCCAGGGCCGCTTCGACCGACTCGCGGCTGGGCTCATCGAGGTTGCGACTCACGCTTGGCGCGGGCGGCGGCAGGTTCAGGTGGCCTGGTTCGATGCGCCCTTCACTGGCGAGCAGCGCCGCGCGGGCGATCGCATTCTTCAACTCGCGCACGTTGCCCGGCCAGGGATGGGAAAGCAGCGCTTCGCGCGCGTCTTCGCTGAGCTCGGCCTGGCCAGCGAGGAAGAACTCGGCCAGGGGCAGGATGTCGTCCGTGCGGTCGGCCAGCGCCGGCAGGTTCACGTCGATCACGTTGAGGCGGTAATACAGGTCCTCGCGAAAGGTACCTGCCGCGATCATCGCCTTGAGGTCCGCGTTGGTCGCGCTGAGCACGCGCACTTTCGCCTGTCGCGTACGGCCCGACCCGAGACGTTCGAACTGCCCCGTCTCCAGCACGCGCAGTAGTTTCATCTGGCCCGGCAGCGGCAGGTTGCCGATCTCGTCGAGGAACAGCGTGCCGCCGTCGGCCATCTCGAAGCGGCCTTCACGCGCCTTGTTGGCACCGGTGTAGGCGCCTGCCTCGGCGCCAAACAGTTCGGCCTCGATCAATTCACCCGGCAGCGCGCCGCAGTTGACCGCGACGAACGGACCACGGCGCACGGCCGAGTTGGCGTGAACGATGGCCGCGATGCGCTCCTTGCCCGAACCGTTCGGCCCCGTGATCAGCACCGGCACGTCGGAACGCGCCACCTGGCAGGCCAGTTCGATGGTGCGGCTCATGGCTTCCGAAGCGAACACCAGGCCGTCGAGGTCGTAGCGGCCTTCCAGAACCTCGCGGCGCTTGCGGCGCTCGACACGGGCGCGGGTCACTTCGCGCGTTGATTCGGAAAGCTCGAGCAGGTTCTCGACCGTGGCGAGCAGCTTGGTGTCGTCCCAGGGCTTGGCCAGATAGTCCGCGGCACCGGCCTTGACCAGCTCCACCGCGGCTTCCAGGTGGGTCCAGGCCGTGAGCAGGATCACCGGCAGGTCGGTGTACCGGCCGCGAATCGCCTTGAACAGGGCCACGCCCTCCTCGCCGGACGTCGTGTCCGCCGTGAAGTTCATGTCCTGGATGACCACGTCCACGCGTTCGGTCGCAAGCGTGGCGAGACCATCCTCGGGCGTCATCGCCACGAGGGGGCGGATATCCCGCAGCGAAAGCGCGAGCGACAGCGCCTCGCCCACGGCGGGGTTGTCGTCGATAATCAATACGCAGCGCATCTGTACCCTTCGCATGCAGCCATGGATGCTTCCCCCACCGAAAGGGTTGTAACCCGTCGGCACATTTTTTTGTTCAAGCCAGGACTCATTCTAGCCACGGGTGGCGACCACCGGGGGAACCGAGGCGGCACGGAGCGCCGGTGCGAGGACGGCCACCTGACCGAGCAGCCAGAGCAGCACCGCGCCAATGGGCAGGTAGACGAGGGGCAGCCGGGGCAATTCATACTCGCGCATCAGGAACAGATTGATGCCGTAAGCCAGGGCCATGCCGATCACGATTCCCATGCTGGCGAGCAGGAAGTTCTCGGTCTGGAAATAACGCAGTACATCCACCCGGCGCGCGCCCAGGGCGCGGCGCACGCCGATCTGGCGGCGGCGTTGGCCAACCCAGAAACTGGCCAGGCCGACGATGCCCAGCGCCGTAACGATCAGCAGGATCACGCAGACCGCTACCAGCAAGCCGGCCATGGCGCGGTCACCGGCGAAACGATCGTCACGGATGGCCTTGTAGGTCTCCTTCTTGACGATGACGCGTCGCGGGTCGATCTTCTTCAATGTCTCCACGGCCAGCGCCAGTACCCGGTCGGCCTGCCCTGGCTGGCTGCGAATGATGAAGGAGCCCCCGACCGACGTACTCTCGCGCCAGGGCATCAGCGTCGTTAGCTCGACATCGGAGCGATCCACGCCGCCTGCAGCGGCGAGCCGGTCCACCACGCCGACCACACGCATCTCCGTGTCGCTGCTACCGGCCCAGACCGAACGGCCGAGCGCCGATGCGTCGCCGAAGAGGTGCCGGGCCAGGCCTTGCGTAATCACGATGACCGCCGCCGGCTTGGCCTTGCCTGCCACAAGGTCATCGAGCCAGACGTACTCGGTTGGCTCAAAAAAGCGTCCGGCCACGAGATGCGTGCCAAGCGTCTCGCCGACGCTCTCGCCGTAGAAATTCTTCACGTCCACGGTCGACGTTCGCTGGTTGGGCGCAAGGTTGAGGTTGCTGCCCCAGCTGGTGTCGCCAAAAGGCACGCTATTGCTGATCGTGGCGGCCATGACGCCCGGGATTGCCCTCAGCGCGGCGAGATCAGCCTCGGTTCGGGCGTGGTCGTCACCATGCCTGCCGATGTCGGAAGCGACGATGTGCACCACGTTGGCCTCGTCGATACCGCTGGGAGTATCCGCGATCGCCAGGCGGTCACCCACGAGAAAGACAGCGTTGCAGACGATCGCACAGGTGAGTGCGATCTCGAGCACCACCAGGCTGGCGGTGAGCCGGTGCCTGCGCAAGGCGGAAAAGATCGGACCAATTTCCATCAGCATGTCATTGGCTCTTCAGTTGCAGCGCGGGGGCCACACGGCAGGCACGCCACGCGGGCAGCACACCGGCGATGGCCGTCGCGCCGATCGCGACCACGAAGGTCAGGCAGAGCATCGTCAGGTCAAGGTGCGCCAGTTTCGCGTAGGACACCGGTTGCAACCTGACCAGCCACAGGCCCATCCAGGACAGCAGGAGCCCGGCGATGCCACCGACAAGGCCGACCATCCCGGCTTCGGTCAGCAACTGCGCGAACACGCTGACGCGCGACGCGCCCAGCGCGCGCCGAACGCCGACCTCGCCCGAGCGACGCATGAACTTCGCCAGCATCAGGCCCACGGTATTGATGAGGCAGACGAGGAAAAAAGCGAGCGCCAGCCAGACCTGCAGACGCACATCGCTTGGCACGACCTTCTCGTTGTCCAGCCAGCCCATGAGGTCGAGCATGCGCGTGTTGGCGGGACGCTCGAAGCGTCCGATGGCTTTCTGCTCTGCGGCGTAATGGGAGAGGAAATCACGATAGGCCGCTACCTTTTCCGGCCTGTCGAGCTCCACCCAGAACTGTAGCCACGCACAGTCGGAGCTTTCCAGGGTGCTCTCGTCGCCCGAGCCCTTCCCCCAGCACTGGATGCCGCCGGCCCGCGCGAGCAGGAAGTCGCGAGCCGTCGAGAGCGGGATAAAAACACCTTCCTCTCCGGAGTACGTTCCCACGTTCAGGTCGAAGAAATGCGGGGCCGGACGCCAGGGCTCGAGGACGCCGATCACACGCAGATCGCGTCCGTCGACGTGGATCACGCGACCGGTACTGTCCTCGCCGTGGAAGAGTTTGTCGTTGAGATCGCTACCGATCACGACAACGCGCGAACGGCTATCGTCCTCCGCAGAGGTCCATCCCCTGCCGTAGCGGAACGGCGTGCCGAACATCGGAAAGAAGTCGGCGGTGGTGTAACGCGACGACGAGAGGAAGGGATCCATGCGCTGTCCCGCCGCCTGCACGGCCACCTGGCCACCGACCATCAAGGCCTGATGATCCGCGCGACGCGAGTGCAGCAGGTTCATGCCGTCGACCCAGGTCAGTTGCCTGGGAAATCTCTGGCTCGGGGACGCCTGGTCCGGCGCGTAGTCTTTCATGTCCCGCGGATCCATTTGAGGATAAAAGATCGACGCGCTGCGCCCCGGCAGAGGATCACCCGACAGCACATGCAGCACGGTAAGCGTGGTCATGCACGCCCCGATGCCGAGGGCGATCGCGAGAATCATCAGTGCCGTCAGTGCCCTGCTCCGCTTCAGGCTGCGGAGCGCGAGTTCCATGTAATAACCGAACATTCCGTTCTCCGTGATGACCCGTCAGACGCTGCGCGTGGCCTCGACCGGCGACACCCGCGATGCGCGCAGCGCAGGTGCGAATACCGCGGCCTGGCCGAGGGCGAGCAAGGCCACCACCCCGATGCCGACATAGGTGAGCGAAAGACGTTTCATCTCGAAGTGCGTGAACATCCACTGGCTGAGACCCACCGCCAGCACCACGCCGACAACCACGCCGACCAGGGCGATGAGGAAGTTTTCGGTCATGAAATAGCTGAGGATATCGCTGCGCCGTGCGCCAAGCGCACGGCGCACGCCGATCTGCTTGCGGCGCTGGCCGACCCAGAAGCTGGACAGGCCGACGATGCCCGCCGCCGTGATGGCCAGCAGCACGCCACAGACCACGCTCATGAGGATCGCCATGCCGCGATCGGCCTCATACGCACGGGCTCGAACATCCTCGAACCGGCGAACACCGAGCTTCTCCGGAAGCACGCGCATGCGGTTGACCGCGTACAAAGCCTGCGGGATAGCCTTGAAGACCGCATCTTCCTGCCCCGGCTGGGTACGCACGAGGAAGTTCTGGAAGCTGCTATCGAAGATCACCGGCATGATGACGACGTAGTCGCCGTCCACGTAGTTGTTTTCAATCCACGGCGAGGTGAGCTTCTCGACGATACCGATAATCGTCGAGGGCTTTCCCTTGGCGAGGTAAACCACCTTACCCAGCGCGTTGCCGTCCGGAAAGACCTTGTCGGCCAGCGCCTTGGTGACGATGATCTGCGGCGAACCGGGTTGCTGCTCTCGCTTGACGGTCTGCGTTTCGCCCGCGTTGAAGTTGCGACCGGCGATCAGTCGGACGCCGAGCGTCTTCAGCGCATGGTCGTCGCCGAAGTACAGCGCCGTGGAAATGCCCTCCTTCTTCGAATCCGGGTCCGTCTGCACGCCGGTGGACCAGCCACCCTGGCGCAGCGGATATGCGTTGGTGACATACGCATCGACCACGCCGGGGAGAGACCGCAACGTCTGCAGATCGGTTTTCATCAGGGGGGCGAAGGTCTCCGGGGCGCCGACGTAGTCGTTACCGATGGCGATCAGATTCGTCTCGTCCAGGCCCGTCGTGCGGTTCACCTTGTCGACCCGCTCATGCACGATGAACAGGGCGTTGCAAACGATGGCGAGGGTGAGCGCGATCTGCAGCGCGATGAGGATCGTGCCTGCCTTGTGCCGGCGCAACGCGGAAAGAATGGGCTTGATCTGCATGATCATGTCCTCAGTTGGATTTCAGCTGCCAGGCCGGCTGGACCTGTGCGGCGCGCCATGTGGGATAGAAGGCTGCGATCAGCGAGGCCACGATCGCGACAACCAGGGTGATCAGGATCAACACCGGATCGAGCTTTGCCAAGCGGGCTACCGGTTCGGGGAAAACCAGTCCGACGCCAAGGATGCCAACCCCGGTAAGGATGAGTCCAAGTACACCACCAGCGACGCCGATCGTTCCCGCCTCAATCAGGAACTGCGCGTAGATGTCCTTGCGCGACGCGCCCAGTGCCCGGCGCACCCCGATCTCCGGCGCACGGCGCATGAACTTGGCCAATAGCAGGCCGACGGTGTTGACGAGACAGATAACCAGGAAGCCCAGCGAAACGATCAGGGAAACCTGGGACTCCTTCGGCACTACGTGCTGTACGTCCAGCCAGGTCGGCACGTCGCGCACCTTGATGTTCGGCGCCCAGCTAAAGCGGCCCGCGCGTTGCTGGTCGGCGGCATAGCCCTCGATGTACTGACGGTACGTTTCCGCTTCCGCCTTCGTAGGCAGTTCGCTCCACAGCGACAGCCAGATGCATTCCGAGCGCAGGTAGTTGTCCCAGCCTTCGCCCGGCTCTTCGGTACAGCTGTTATTGCCGGCATTCGGCAGCTTCAGGTCGACGGCGCGCGTGAATGGCACGTACACCTGGGCGCCATCGTCAAAACCGCCCGTATTAGGCACGTCGAAGAACAAGGGCTGCGGTGCCCAGTCCTGGATCACGCCGGTAATGCGATACAGGTGGCCGTCGATGTTCATCTGCTTGCCGACGCTCTGGCCGCCGTCGAACAACTTGTCGTTGAGGGACTTGGCGATGACCACGACGCTGGCATGTTTCTCGTCGTCCTCGAGCGTCCAGCCAGTCCCCTGGATGAACGGCACGTCGAACATCGGGAAGAAGTCAGCGCCCGTGGCGTATGCACCCTCGCGTACCGGCAGGCGGGACGGGTTGTCGGGAATCACCGAAACGCCGATGGGGTACGTGACCGCTTGCCGTTTCGCCTTATGCGCTCGCAGCAGCGCCGTCGCGTCTTTATAGGAAAGCGCCGGCGGCGGCTCGCCCTTCTCGAGCTTGTCGGGACCCCGGTTGTCCAGCTGGGTGTTGTACAGCTGGCTCGACTTCTGCGGTATCGGATCTTGCGACGTCGCGCGGAACACCGAGTACGTCGTCATCGAGGCGGCGACGCCAAAACCGATGGCCATCACCATCAATGCGGTGAGGACCGGATTGCGGCGGAGGCTGCGCAGGCCGAGCTGGAGGTAGTAACTGAACATGAGTGTCCCCGGAACGTTGGGCGGACGGATCAGGAAAGGGCGACGTGCGGCTGCGTGTGGAAACGCGGCTCTTCGGAGAGGTCGACGACCTGGCCGTCGATCACGTGCACGTTGCGCTGCGCGCGCGCGGCGAGTTCGGGATCGTGGGTGACCATGACGATGGTGGCGCCTTCGCGATGGATCTCCTCGAGTAGTTCCATCACGCCGCGGGCCATCTGCGTGTCGAGGTTACCGGTCGGCTCATCGGCCAGAAGCAGGCGCGGCGAACCGGCGAGTGCGCGGGCGATGGCGACGCGCTGCTGCTGACCACCGGAGAGCTCAGCCGGATAGTGCTTGGCACGCGAAGCGAGACCCACACGCTCCAGCGCATCCATGATCCGCTGCTTGCGCTCGGCCGCCTTCATGCCGCGATAGCGCAGCGGCACTTCCACGTTGTCGAACACGTTGAGGTCGGGAATCAGGTTGAAGGCCTGGAAAATGAAGCCGATCTTCTCGTTGCGGATTCGCGAACGGGCGTTGTCGTCGAGCTGGCTGACTTCGACGCCGTCCAGGTGGTACTGGCCGCCGGTAAAGGTTTCGAGCAGGCCGGCGATCGTCAGGAATGTGGTCTTGCCCGAACCCGACGGTCCGGTCACGGCGACGAACTCGCCTTCCTTCACGTCGATGTTGAAGTCGCGCAGGGCGTAGGTCTCGACGACTTCCGTGCGGTAGACCTTGGCGAGATGGGTCATCTTGAGCATGGCGGTTCCTTCGTTGGTAAGGGAATGAGGTTGGATCAGCGGCTGATGGCGACGTGTTTCGCGTCACCGAAGGTGTCGGCACCGGAGATGACGATCTTGTCGCCCTCTTTCAGGCCGCTCAGGATTTCGACCTTGTCGATACTGCTCGCACCGACCCGGATGTCGCGACGATCGGCCATGCCGTCGGCGACGACGAAGGCATAACGGCCGGCGCTTTCGTCGACGAACGAACCGCGCTGCACGGTGAGCACGTTGTCGCGTTTGTCGAGCAGTACGCGTACGGAGAGGCGCTGGCTCTGGCGAAGCTGGCTGGGCGTGGCGCCGTCGAAGCGCAGGCGCGCAGCGACTTCTCCGTTGACCACTTCGGGCGAGATCGCACTTACCTTGCCGCTCCACACCTTGCCGTTGCCACTGATCTCACCGGGCATGCCGATGGCGAGATCACGCGCGAAGCTCTCCGGCACCTTCATTTCCACCTGCAGCGCGGACAGATCGATCACGCTGACCAGCTGTGCGTCCTTGGCGACCGTAGCGCGTTCGGCAATGAACGCCTGGCCCACCTGGCCGTCGACCGGCGACTTCACGTTGAGTTCTTCCACCTGGCGCTCGAGGTCCTGCACGAGCAGCACCTGGCGGTCGTAGGCAAGCTTCTTCGCCTGGATGTCGAAGGTCAGGCTGCCATTGTCCGTGGCGAGGTCGGACTGAGCGTGTTTCACCGTTACGTTGGCCTTGTCCAGCGTGGACTTTGCCGTGTCGACCGCCGCGGCGGGAACCGCCCCCTTGCCGTAAGCGCCCTCGTAGCGCTTGAGATCGCGCTGGCCGGCAGTCTGGTCGATCACCGCGTTGTCGTAGGCCTTCTGCAGCTCCGAACGCTTCTTCGTGGCGTCCACCTGTGAACGCAGGAAATCCACCTTCGCGGCATCCGCGGCCGAGCGTTCCTGGGCCAGCTTGGCGGCGAGGTCAGGGCTGGTAATCACAGCAAGCACCTGATTCTTCTTCACCACGTCGCCCGGATGCACGGTCAGCACCACCGCACCGGCGGAGGTGGCGTACAAAGTGGGGCTTACCGCGGCGACGACCTTGCCTTCGGCGGCGATGTCGCGGACGAAGGGTCCGCGCGTCACCGTGGCAAAGCTGAGGCGGGAGGCACTCACCGAGCTGTCGGCGGAGAACATCGTGGCGACATGGGGGGCCGCGAAGGCAAGCGCGGCGACTGCGGCAATGCCGGCGCCGATGTAGATCAGCTTGCGTTTACGGTTGGAACCGACTTCGACGAGGCGGTCCGTGGCGGAGGTATCGCGGATCATGCTGGCTTCCCTGGATTCTCTTGAGGGGAAGAGAGCAAGCGGCGTGCCAAGCCATTACATTGTATTAAAACAGTGAGTTACGGCGCTCCTTGGAGAGCAGCGCCGTGTCCGCGGACAAAGTGTCCGGACACTGCGCCGGTCGGACAGGCGGTGGCTCAGACGGTAATACCCACCGACTCCGAGACCGCTATGTCGCGCGCCACACCACGGCCCAGCGATGAGATCAGCACGTCGCGCGCGCCGAGCACAGTGAAGCCAACCAGGCGCCGACGGGTGAAGCAGAGAACGCGGGCCCGCGAGGCACGCAGCCACTCGCGATCGGGCAGTTCGCGGTTCGGCGCTTCGACGGGCGTGGCATCCACGAAGAGACCGTCCCAGGCGAGGTAGTCCGTATCAGGCAGCAGGTAGATCCGGGCGAGGGCTTCGCCCTGCCCGCCCACGCAATCGATCCACTCACGCGGGCCCTCCGCGGTGATCGCGCAGGTGAGGCCAACGTAACGCGTCGCAAGCAACGGCGCGAGGTCTACCGACTCGACAAGGCAACCGGACGGCGTGTTGTCCGGCAGCGGACAGACAGCGGATCCCGGGGCGAGGTACAACACACCACCGAGCTGGCCAAGACCTTCCACCAACGTACGCGGCGTGATGGCCAGCCAGCGCGTGGTGGGGATAGAACGGGCGCGCGAGTGCATGCCGAAGGAAGCTAACCAGCCGAACATAGTGCGTCTCCCGGGTGACTGCCGGAATGGGATGCCTGGCTGGGTGGCCTGGGAGGGCCCGCGTGGCTTGGCGTCGGGGAGGTTGTCCCTATTGAAGCGGGCCCTGTTGGGGTAGGCCCTTACTTGGTAAGGATGAGCTTGTCATTGCGCGTGAGGCGCAGGTGGTATTCGTTGCCCTGGTGCTCAATGACGAGCTCCCGCGAGCCATCGAGCAGACGCGTGCTTTCGATACGACGGGCAACGGCGGGGGTGGCACGCAGCGCGACGACTTTGTCACGGCCGCCGTTATCGGTCAGGGGAAGCGTTCTCATCAACATGGCCGGGCTCCGGGTCTGAGGGTTCGGCTTTGATGATAACGATTCTCATTTACACGTCAAGGGGGGTGGCTCACAAAAAAGCCCGACCTGAGTCGGGCTTGCGTTGACCTGCCATCGCCGCTGAAGCGGCTCCCACATATAAAGCGGCTTCCACCTATCAAGCCTCGGCGTGCATATCCAGCAGTGTCGCTTCCAGGGCTTCCAGGTCCGGAATCACCGCCGTGTCGTCGCGGACGAGGACGCGGGCGCGGACGCCGAAGGGGAGATCGTGGCCGTCGTGCGTGGGCAGGAGCAGTTCCGCGTTGAGCGTGGTCAGCCGAGGAAAGCCGTGCGTGAGCACCGCGATATACGGCATGTCCGGGTGGTTGGTCACGCCCTTCAGCACCGCCACGCGAGGCGCCTGCGCGCCGCCGTCTTCCGGCAACGCAGCGACGTGGTCGAACTTCACCAGCGGAATCCGCCAGCCACGCCACGCAATGCGCCCGACCAGCCACTGCGGCGCGTCGGCGACCGGTTCGACACCGGCCAGCGTGATCACTTCGGCTACCGCGGCGTTCGGCAACAGCAGGCGAACGCCGCCGCTGGGAATCAGTACGCAGCGGATTTCGCGCGGTAACGGCTCGCTCATGGGAATTCCTCGATCAGTTTCTGCGCCAGCGCGTGAACGTCGCCGGCGAAGCCGGCCACGCGTTCCTCGCGAATGCCGGCGACCATGTGTCCTGCTTCCACGTCGGCAGCGACGGTCTCGACCCATACGCGGCCACCGGCGTCATACACCGCCTGCGAGCCGGCGACGGCATCGTTGCCACGACCAGCGAAGACGATCGCCAGCGCGTCCGAACCAAAGCCGCCGGCGAGCGTGCTGAAGATGCCGTCGATGGACGGCCCTGTCGCGGATGCCGGGCTACCGTCCTCGCGTACGGTGACGCTGCCGTCGCGACGGATCTGGACATGCGAACCACGCGGCACCACGAGAATCTCACCGTGTTCCGTGTGCGAGCCATCCGTCGCCACGCGGGCGCGGCCCAGCCGCTGCGCGAAACCGCTCGGATCGACGTCGTGATGCACGGCGACCAGGATCACCGCAGGCATGCGTTTGGGCAATGCGGCGACGAAGGCGGCCACCGTCGATTCACTTTCACGCGCACCGCCAAGGGCGACGACGCGACGAACGGCGCGCGACGTACCTTCGAGGAACATCTCATGCGAGAACTCGCCATCGGTACGCGGCGCGATCGCCTCTTCGAGCGACACGAGCTCGAGTGACAACCCAGCCTGGAGGCCGTGCGAGCCGTCGTCGACGATATCCTGAGCGAGGTACTCGGCGGCACTGATCGTCTCGATGCCGAAATCGGCGGGCTTTCCGTGCGCCGGCGTCTCGATGACGATCGTATCGTGATCGACCAGGTCCCACTCGGGAGCCGGTGCCGGCACGTATTCCGTGGCGCGTGATTCAATCTGGATTGAATGCTCGTTGGACGCGGCCGATGTGCCCTCGTCGTCACCCGCCAGGCTGAACTGGCCGACATCGAACTCGCGTTCCACCGCAGTAGCCGGCGGCGGCGCCTCATCCACCACTTCGAATCCGGAGAGATCCAGCGACGCCAGCTCGGTTAGCTCCAGCGGCGCGGACGGAACATCTTCCAGGCCATCGGAACCGTTGATCGTGTTCGCGTCACTGTCGGCCAGCAAGGCTTCGAGTTCCGCCGCGAGCACCAGCGGATCGGTGCCCTCACCGTCTTCCGGCGCTTCGTCCAGCGGCGTGGAGAAATTCAGGGAGTCGGCGAGGTCGTCGGCGCGGGCCGTGGCGGGCTCGTCTTCCTCGCTGACAGGCATCGGCGTTTCCGCGTAGCCATGACTGCCGGTGATGGCGAGATCGTCCACCAGCGGTTCGTCGAAGCGTTCCTCGGCCGGTGCGGCCACCCCGGCGATCGCTTCGACACGCGGCTCGATGGCGCGTGCGTCTTCGGGGCGCGGCGGATCCATGGGATTGGCGCCAACCAGCTTGGCAGCAAGATGTCGGGCCCAACGGGCGCGATCCCAGCCTTCCAGATTGCGGCTGGCATCGGCATCATTGAAAACGAGGCGCGGATGGCCGCCTTCGACCGTGTCGTAGAGACGGTCGAGATCGCCATCGCTGGGATCGTCGAGATCGACCACGACCACGTCGGCGGACGAGCCGACCAGTTCGGCCGGAGCGAAGGCCCGCAGGTCCGACTCGTAGACGATCCGCGCACCATGCGCGACGAGGGCGTCGCGCAGGTGTGCGGCAAGCGCCGCGTCGTCGAACAGCAGTGCGACCGACGGCTCGCGATCAGCCATGGGTCACTCCGAGCACGTCATTGATCTGCACGATGAGGTCGTTCTCCTGGTACGGCTTGCCGATGTAGCGGTCGACGCCGATGTCGAACGCGCGCTGGCGATGCTTATCGCCGGTACGCGAGGTGATCATGATGATCGGCACACCCGCCAGGCGTTCATCCGCCTTCATCTGCGTCGCCAGTTCATAGCCATCCATGCGCGGCATCTCGATATCGAGCAGCATGAGGTCAGGCACGCGCTCGTTGAGCTTCTCGAGGGCGTCCACGCCATCCTTCGCCGTCATCACTTCGAACTCGTGACGTTCCAGCACACGACCGGTGACCTTGCGCATGGTGATCGAATCGTCAACCACCATGACCAAGGGCTTCACGCGTACTTCGTCCTGGACGCGCGGTGCGTGAGGTACGGCGGCCTCGGCCTCGAACGCGCGGCGTGCCACGCCGTGGCGCACCATCGGTGCGAGGTCGAGAATCATCAGCACCGAACCGTCGCCCATGATCGTCGCACCGAGGATGCCCGGCACCGAGCTGACCTGCGGGCCCACCGGCTTGACCACGATTTCGCGGGAACCGAGTACGGCATCGACGCGGATCGCGGCACGCAAGTCACCCGAGCGGGCCAGCAGCAGCGGAACATCGCCTTCCTCGGGCGAGGAGATCACGTGCACGCCAAGGAGCTGCGGCAGATCGTGAATGGTGTAGTCGTCGCCGAGGTAGTCGAAGCCCGGATTGGCATCGGCCATGCGGTGCGCGAGCTCATTGGGAGCGACGCGCGCCACACCGTGTACCGAGGTCATCGGGATCGCGAAGTTGGTTTCGCCGATACGGACGATCAGGGCCTGGGTCACCGCGAGGGTGAATGGCAGGCGCATCACGAACGTCGTGCCAACGCCCTTCTGCGATTCGATACCGAGGGTACCGCCGAGCTGTTTGATCTCGTTCGCAACAACGTCCATGCCGACGCCACGACCCGCCACCTGGGTAACCTTCTCCGCGGTGGAGAAACCGGGCACCTGGGTGAGCTGGAAGATCTGGTCGTCGGAGACGCGGGCTTCCGGACGCAGCAGGCCGCGTTCGATCGCCTTGGCCCGGATCGCGTCGCGATCCATGCCGGCGCCGTCGTCGGACAGACGTACCACCACCTCGGTCGCTTCACGCGACACCTGGATACGCACGGTACCTTCCGGGTTCTTGCCGGTGGATTCGCGTGTCTCGGGCGACTCGATGCCGTGGGCGACCGCGTTGCGCAGCATGTGCTCGAACGGCGCCTTGATGCGGTCGAGCATGTTGCGATCCATTTCACCGTTCGCACCCTCCACCACCAGCTGGGCCCGCTTGCCGACATCGCCGGCCGCCTGGCGCAGCGTACGGCGCAGGTTGGGCACCATCGCGTCGAACGGCAACATGCGCGTCTGCATGAGACCTTCCTGCAGTTCCGCGTTCACCCTCTGCTGCTGGAGCAGGAGGTTTTCGGACTGACGGGTCAGCTCGTCGAGGATCGTCTGCAGGGACACCAGATCGGATACCGACTCGGCCAGCGCTCGCGAGTACTGCTGTAGCTGCGAGAAGCGGTCGAGCTCGAGCGGATCGAAGTTCGTCGCACCCGTTTCGCGGTGCTCCTGGTGGTAGCGCGCGATGATCTGCGCCTCGGTTTCGATCTCGAGCATGCGCAGCTGGCTGCGTAGGCGGCTGACCGTCTGTTCGTGTTCGGTGAGCGTCGAACGGAAGCTGGCCGTCTGCTGTTCCAGGCGCGAACGGTAGATCGACACCTCACCGGCATGGTTCACCAGCGTATCGAGCATGTCTGCGCGAACGCGGATCTGCTCCTGCGACGAACGCTGAAGTTCTTCTTCCTCGAACTCCGGCAACAGCTCCGGCAGGTCGCGGTCGAGGACAGGAATCGTCTCGACGTCGGCCAGCGGTTCGAAGCCGGGGATCGGCGCAGGCTCGACCGTGATGATCGCGGCTTCGCGCTCTTCGCGATAGCTTTCGGCGGTAAGCGTGTCCGGCGCGATCGGCGCACCGGCCAGGCGTGCGAACGGCTCGATATCGGCGTCGTTAAGCGTGATGGCGCGACCCAGCGCAATGCTCTGGATCATCCCGTGCAGACGGTCGAAGCCTACCTCGGTCGCTTCAATGGACGGGCGATCGCTGTCGCGCTGACCACCGGCCACGGCGTCCAGCAAGGCTTCCATCGCATGGGCGAGATCGCCCACCACAGCCAGGCCGGCCATGCGTGCGCTGCCCTTGAGCGTATGCAGGTCACGCTGCAGGGCGGTGATGTGCTCCGCCGTCTGCGGTTCGATACGCCACGCCGCAAGGGCGCCGTCAGCGTGATCGAGGATCTCGCGGCCTTCTTCGACGAACACCTCGAGCAGATCGGGGTCGATGTCCGCGTAGGGAGAGAGCTCCGGAACCATGGCAACGACCGGCTGCTCGACCGGCGTGTGTACCGGCACGGCGACAGGTTCGTGAGACTGGTCCTCGATGACGACGGGTTCGTCCGATGGCTCGTCGACGTTCGCGGCGACACCCACGGTCTCCTCGATATCGGTGAGCTCCGTGGGTTCGATGGAGGCGAAAGCCTCATCGGCGAGGAAGCCCTCCTCTTCCGACGCGGTCTCGTCAATGATCTCCTCGTCGTCGACCAGACGCGGCTCGACCAGGCCATCGGTGCTGTGCAGTACCTCACCGTCGAGCGACATCGGCTGCGGCAGGGCTTCTTCCGTGGCAGGTGTTTCGTCGGCGAGATCGCCGATGAGCGAGCGCCACGCGGCGTCTTCTTCCGCGTCGTACTTCAGGATCGGCTTGACCTCACCTTCCGGCTTGTCGATCTGGAAGCCTTCGAGCGAAGCAAGCAACTCGGCGGTGAGATCGGCCGTATCGTCGGTCAGGTCGATCGGGGAGAGATCGATGGCCGGGATGGCATCGTTCTCCTCCAGCGCGTCGACCGGGGCAGCAGGCTGTGCACGCTCGGCCGCGGCGGCTTCGCGCGCGGCGAGTTCGCCCGCCAGCATGGCTTCGAGCTCGGCTTCGAGATTCTCCGGCGTCACAACAGCGTCGTCGGCCTCGACCGGCGTCTCGTCGAACGAGAGCAGCTCGTGGTGAACGTGCGTGTGCTCCACCGTCTCGGGAGCGTCGAACGTCCCGGATTCCTCGAGGGTCTCGAGTGCTTCGACAGCGTCGGAGGCTTCGATAGTTTCGGCAGCCTCGACGGTCTCGGGTTCCTCGAAGGCGACCGGGGCTTCGTCGTGTACGACCGGCGCTTCTTCGTGGACGACCGGCGCTTCGTCGTGATGAACGACCGAAGCCTCCGCCACCACTTCGTCTTCCAGCGGCTGCGGATCCGGCTCGTACAGGATGTGGGCTACCGTGGCTTCTGGCTGCTCGTCACGCAGCGCGATGATCTGCGCGGCAAGATCGGAAACATCGGGAACACGCGGATCCGGTGCGTCGAACTGCTCCATGACGTGGTCGACCAGGTCGGCCGCGTCCGTGAGGGCATCGACACCGGCCGGGCGCAGCGGCACGCCGCTGGCACGGACGCGCTTGATCAGTCCCTCGAGCGGCGCGAGTACCTGGATGAGCACCGGGATGTCGACCATGCCGATGGCACCGTGCAGCGTATGCACGGCGCGCAGCAAGCCGTCGTCCACCGGCAGTTCGCCGTCGCCGGCGAGCGCGAGGTTGGCGCGGATCACGTGCAGGTACTGGGCTACCTCGGTACGCAGGATGTCCAGCAGTACGGCATCGACCGGAGGCAACGGCGGTGCCACGTACGGCGGATCCATCAGCGCGGCTTCGACAGGCTCCGACGGTGTGTGACCATAACCGGCGAAGGCGGCCGTCGGCACCGCGGCAATGGTGTCGCGCGGTACGCGACGCTTGACCTTGGTGCGAACGGTGTGGACCGAGCTCTTCGCGACGTCTTCGACAAAGGCACTGTCGCCCATCCCCAGGCGATCGGCCGTCTCCATGATGGCGGCGATCGGCGCGCCCGGCGTGGACTCGCCTTCGAGTGCCGACTTCAGCTGCGGCAGCGCATCCACCGCGTGGCGGATGAGCGCCTGCACGCCGTCGTGCGGGGTAATGGTGTGATCGAGCACGCGGTTGAGCATGTTCTCGACCTTCCAGGCGAACTCGCCCAGCAGGCGGGCACCGACGAGGCGTCCGGAACCCTTCAACGTGTGGAATGAACGACGGATCGGCACCAGCGCCTCGATCCGCTCGGGATCCTTGAGCCATGCCTCCTGCGCGGCGAGCAGGTTGCCGATTTCCTCTTCGGTTTCCTCGAGGAAGATCTCGCGGATCTCGTCGTCGATGCCGTCGACCGTGATCTGGAAGCCGGCGAACTCGGCATTGCCGCTGCCTCCGACTTCCTGCTCGACTTCCTCTTCGATTTCGACCCAGTCTTCCTCGCCCGTCGCGGCGGCTGCCACGTCGTGCGTCACGGCTTCGCTGGCATGCGCCTGCGTCGCCTGGATCTCTGCCTCGGTGGGCGGCTCGTCGAGCAGGTCGAAGGTCTCGGCGAAACTGGACACGGTCTCGCCTGCATCGACACTGGTCGATGGCACGGCGATGTGTTCGACGGCTGCTGTGTCGATAGCTTCCAGCGCGGCGTCGCCGAGCGACTCCGGCGCTCCGACGACCGGCACCGGCCAGTAGCCGAGCTCGGCCAGGCTCTGCTGGGTCACGTCGAGGATGTGCTCGAGGCCGCCGCGATGTTCGCGGGCCGCTTCCAGGTAGTACTCGAGCGCGGCCAGCGCATCGGCAAGCCGATCCATCTGCGCGCCGTTGGGCACACGCCGGTCACCGAGCAGCTCGCGGTGGATGAACAGGCCGATGCCATCGGCCAGCTCGGCCGGACGCGGGGCACCGAGCATGTTCATGGCACCACCGATCTCACCCATGAGTTCGGGCGTACCTTCGAGCTGCGCGTGGTCCCATGAGGACTCCACGAACGCGACGATCGCGTCCTTCACCCTGGAGGTGTTGGCCGTGGCCTCTCGCATCAGGGTGGAGAGGATGTGTCGCGCTTCGCTACGCGGCAGCGGCGACGGGCCCGAGTCGGATGCCTGGACTTCGCCCTCGCCCTCCGCACCGAGACGCTCGATGTGGTCGTCCAGCGAGGCTTCGACGTAAAGCAGTGCACCGGCGACGTCGAGTAGCGACTCTTCGTCCGGAGAACGCTGGCCCGTGGCGATTTCGCCAAGGATCCGGCGCTGTTCGCCGACGACGCGACGCGGCACGCCCAGGGCAAGCATGCCCAGCGTGTCGCCGACGCGGTCGAGCACCTCGGCCTGCGGGCCGAGCTGCGCGGGATCGCCATCGGGACGACGCAGGAAAAGGTCGAGCGATTCCTTCACCCGCAGCAGGTCTTCCTTGATCGCCGCCGATACGGTGTCGAGCAGCGCGCGGTTGTGCCCGGACATCGAGCCACGGGCGTGTTCGAGCTCGGCAGCCCGCGGAAGCAGGCCATCCAGGCGATAGGTCTGACGCAGTTCTTCAATACGGTCGCTGCCAGTCTTGGCCTGGGCGACGTAGTAGAGGAGCTTGCGGGCGAGATCGTCGGATTCACCGGTGAGGAGGACTTCTTCACCACCCTCGACGAGCTCACGGATGGAACGATCGACGCGGCCGATCAGCTGGCGGACGTCTTTTTCATGGGCACGTAACACGCCGCGCTCGAGGCCTTCGAGCACGCCGGCGGCAATCCACCAAAGGCGACGGCCGGCGATCGTGTAGCAGCGCGCGGCGATGGCATCGAGCGTGGCACGCATGCCAAGCAACTGGCGTTCGTTGCCCTGCCCGCGGAACCAGGCAAGCAACTGCTGCTGGAAACGCACGCGCAACTCGGCCAGCTCGGCGCGATGCGCCTCGGCTACGGACGGGTCGCTCGCACCGGGCGCACCGATCGGCAGCATGGTGTCGAGGTTGGGCGTGAACAGCGCCGATTCGTGCAGCGACTGCTCGCCACGGCTGGCGCGCAGGTCGTTGAGCAGGGGCAGCAGCACGATCGGCACGTCGCGGTGACCGCTTTGCAGACGCTCGAGGTAATCGGGCATCTGCATCATGCCGCGCATCAGCGCGGCATAGGCGTCATCACGATGAGCGACGCGATCGTCGATGAGCGCGGCGACCAGTTGCTCCATTTCGCCGACAACCATCGCGGCGCCATAGAGCTCGACCATACGCAGCGTGCCGTGGACCTGGTGCAGGTCGGCGGCACAGGTGTGCATGACGTAGGCGTCGCGAGAATCCTCGACATACGACTCGAGGGCCTGGCGTGCCTTGGACAGGGCGTCGTCGAGCTCCGCCTTGACCCAATGCAGCGTGGTGAAATCGGTATGGTCTTGAAGTCTCACTGCATCAGCCCGGCAGCTTGAAGTTCGCGACGGACAGGCGCAGGTCGTTCGCGAGCTGGGCCAGGTTGCCGATCGATTCCGCCGTCTGGCTCGCGCCCAACGACGTCTGCGACGTGATCTCCTGGATGACGTTCATCGTTGCCGAGGTGTCGGTCGCCGCAGCGGACTGCTGGCGTGCCGCCGCGGAGATGTTCTGAATCAGCGCCGACAGATCGTTCGATACGCGCTCGATGTCTCCCAGCGCGGTACCCGCGTCCTCCGCCAGTCGAGCACCAGCCACCACCTCGGCGGTGGTCTGCTCCATCGAGCTGACCGCCTCGTTGGTATCGGACTGAATGGTCTGCACCAGCGTTTCGATTCGCTTGGTCGCACTCGCCGAGCGTTCGGCGAGGCGCTGCACTTCGTCGGCGACGACCGCGAAACCGCGACCCGCCTCACCGGCGGAGGCCGCCTGGATGGCTGCATTGAGCGCGAGGATGTTGGTCTGCTCGGCGATGTCGTTAATCAGTTCGACGATCGAGCCGATTTCCTGCGACGATTCGCCCAGTCGCTTGATTCGCTTCGAGGTTTCCTGGATCTGGTCACGGATCGAGTCCATGCCCTGAATCGTCTCGCGCACCACTTCCGCGCCGCGCGATGCGATCTGCACCGAGCGCTGCGCCACGTCGGCCGACTCCGCGGAATCCTTGGACACGGTATCCATCGAGGTAGCGATCTGGTTAATCGCCGAGGTCGCCGAGGTGATCTGCTGAGCCTGCTGTTCCGCCGCGTCGGCCAGATGCATGGCGGTCGCCTGCGTTTCCTGTGCCGCCGCCGAGACGCGAACCGCCGTCTCGTTAATCGTGGTCACGAGGTTGCGCATCTCGTCGACTGCGGAGTTCATGGCGTCCGCGATAGCACCCGTGATGTCCTCGGTCACCGTGGCCTTGATGGTCAGGTCGCCTTCGGCGAGCGTACCCATCTCGTCCAGCAACCGCATAATCGCGGTCTGGTTACGCTGGTTGAGCTCCGACGTGCTCTCGAGGCGCTGGCGCTGGTCACGCACCAGGGTGACGACGAGCAGCAGCGCGAAGGCCACCGTGGCAAGTGCGCCGACCAGGCCCCAACCCACGTTCGGGAAGAGGCGGAACTTCTTGGCGATCTGGTCCGCGGACTCGTTCGCGCGAAGCAAAACGGTCTGCGAGTCGAGCGAGGCCTGGTTACCGGCGCGCTTCACGTCCTGCAGGTTGGGCGACGCCGCAACCAGCTGGGCCACCGGATCGACCAGGTCGCCCCAGGAGGTCTGCATGCCTTCCAGGATCTTGCGTGCGTTGGTGTCGGTCATCGCACGGACGCCACCGTCGGCGTTGCCGTCGATCAGGCCCTTGAGGACCGCGCCATACAGCTGCGCATCGCGGGAGAGACCGTCGGCGGCGGACTGCGCGCCATCGCCACCCTGCAGGATTTCCTGCACACGGCGGATCATGCGGTCAGCCATCAGCATCCAGCGAGCGATGGTGAAGGTCTGTTCGGACGATGCATTCTTCTGCTGGACGATGTTCAGCACTTCGTCCGTGCGCGAGTTCAGCAAAGGCATCTGCTTGGAGAACAGGTCGGCGCGCTCACCCGAACTCAGGACCAGGTCCTTGTTCGAGAGAATCTTGCCGATGTCCGCGTCGAGCTGGTGCCAGGCATTGGCCAGGGCGCCCACCGAGCGGCCGGACGGCGTCGCGTCGTTCTCGGCATAAGAAGGCATGCCGGTCTTGTCGTCGCCCTTGACCAGTCGCTGCACGGCCGAATCGATGGTGTTGCGCGTGGCCGCCAGCTCGCGGAATGAATCGCGGTTGCCGTCGGACGCCTCGAGTGCGTACTTCGCGGTCTGCTGCGAAAGCACCTGCACCTGGGTCGTCAGCGCGATGGCTTCGCGATCCTCACCGTTCTTGATGTTCAGCCACCAGAAGTCGACCGACGCCAAACCGATAGCCAGAAGCAGGGCCACGATAACCATCGTGTAACCACGTTCCCGGCCTGCGCCCCCTGTTGTCGTACTCATACTCACCTCGACCAAACCTGGCAAAGCTAGTCACCGGCGCCCCGAATGAGGTCGTCGGCATGACGAAGCGACCGCACTGGCCGCCCCTCCGTTCCCATCGCAGGGGCGTTTACCGCCCCCGCCGATCCTGTTGCGGGGCGGCCACCCGGCCGTCCCGTCCCCCGTGGAGACGCTTTACAGCGCCGCCTGCCGGAAATCCGGCGCACGAGCCAGACGGCTCATGCTGAAAAGCCCGAACGATTGCTCGCCCAGCGTGACGTTTTCGGCGACGAACCGCGCCAGGCGCGGATCATGTTCCTCGCTACCGCTACCGCGCTGTGCCTCGTCCATGGTGCGCTGGCCGAACACTTCGTCGACCAGCAGGCCCACCGTGCCGCCGTGCTGGCGGACCAACAGCAGGCGCGTACGTTCGGACGAAGGCGTGCGTTCGTCGAACAGGAAACGGCCCAGGTCGATCGCCGGCACGAGGTTGCCGCGCACGTTCGCCACGCCCATCAGCCAGGGCTGGGTGCCCGGCACGTTGGTCAGCGGCGGCACGGCGAGCAGTTCGTTGATCTCTTCGATGCCGCTGACGAAGGCACGACGACCGATGCGGAAGCCGATGCCACGCCACAGGCCCAGCGATTCGACCCGTTCGGGCGCACCCGCGGAGTGCGCCAGGCAGGCGCGTTCGTAGTGGGCGAGCAGTTCGAAAGGCGTAAGTGCCGCGTTCTCGCTCATGGCGCCCTCAATGCTTGTTCGGCAGCAGGCTGGCGATGGTCGAGAGCAATTCCTTCTCGTTCACCGGCTTGGTGATGAAGGCCTTCGCGCCCTGGCGCAGCCCCCATACGCGGTCCGTCTCCATGGACTTGGTCGTGATCATCACCACGGGCACGTCCGCCGTGGCCGGGTCTCGGCTCAGCGTTCGGGTGGCCTGGAAGCCATTCATGCCGGGCATGATGACGTCCATGATGACCAGGTCGGGCTTGCTCGCACGGATGCGGTCGATGCCCGACTCGGCGTTGTCGACACTGGAGACGGAAAAACCCGCCTTCTCCAGCAGCGTGGTGAACACGCGTACGTCGGTGGGCGAGTCGTCAATGATCAGAATGTTTGCCACACGTCCCCCTGGACGTCGTTAAGCGGATTTGAATCAGCTTGCCGTCGCATAGCGATGGATCGCGCCGAGGAGTTCGTCGCGAGTAAAAGGCTTGGTGAGGTACTGCTCCGCGCCCACGATGCGTCCGCGCGCCTTGTCGAACAGGCCGTCCTTGGAGGACAGCATGATCACTGGCGTTCCGCGGAACTGAGCGTTGTTCTTGATCAGCGCGCAGGTTTGGTAGCCGTCCAGGCGCGGCATCATGATGTCGACGAAGATGATGTTCGGCTTCTGGTCGGAAATCTTTGCCAGCGCCTCGAACCCATCGACCGCGGTCAGAACGTCGCAGCCTTCCTTCTTCAGCAGGGTCTCGGCCGTGCGTCGGATGGTTTTCGAATCGTCGATGACCATGACCCGCAAGCCGGTCAGATCGGTACCACGTCCGTTTTCGTTCACTGCGCCCCCGTAGCACGCACAAAAAAACCGCAAATCCCACCGCAGGATAGCTGGTTTCATGCCGGCTTATCCGTGCGCTGGGTCGTCGTCCGGAACCTGGGCTCCGGTGGCCCGCTCTTCGGCGTTCCTCCCGTTCGCTGTTTAATGGTTGGCCGGGTCGCCGTCAAGATGAATTGTTCTTAAAGGGACAAATCCTTGTGAAATTGCGACCCCTCCCCCACTAGACTTGGCACCTTTCCTGATCTTCCGGGACACTCCCATGTCGCTCTCCGTCGCCGTCCTGATGGACCCGATTCGTTCCATCAAGATCGCCAAGGACTCCACCTTCGCCATGTTGCTGGAGGCCTCCCGCCGCGGCCACGCCTTGCTCTACATGGAGCAGGGCGATCTGGCGCTGCGCAATGGCGAGGCCTGGGCCCGCCTGCGCCCGCTCACCGTGAAGGACGACCCGACGGGCTGGTTCACATTGGGCGAGCCCACCTGGCGCCCTCTGGCCGAGGTCGACATCGTCCTGGCCCGCAAGGACCCGCCGGTCGATTCCCAGTTCGTCTACGACACCATGGTCCTGGAGCGCGCCCAGCGGGCCGGCTGCAAGGTCGTGAACGACCCGCGCAGCCTGCGCGACTGCAACGAGAAACTGTTCGCCCTGGATTTCCCCCAGTGCATCGCGCCGACCCTGGTCTCGCGCGACGCCGGCCAGTTGCGCCAGTTCGTCGCCGAGCATGGTGAAGCCGTGCTCAAACCGCTGGACGGCATGGGCGGGCGCGGCATCTTCCGGGTCAGGCACGGCGACTCCAACCTCAATTCCATGCTGGAAACGCTGCTCGACGGCGCCCGCCACTTCGCTATCGCGCAGAAGTACATCCCCGAGATCGCCGCTGGCGACAAGCGCATCCTCCTGATCGACGGCGAGCCGGTGCCCTACGCGCTGGCCCGGATCCCGCAGGGTGACGAGTTCCGCGGCAACCTGGCGGCGGGTGGGCGAGGCGAGGGCATCCCCCTTTCCGACCGCGACCGCTGGATCGCCGCCCAGGTGGCCCCGGAACTGGTCCGTCGCGGCCTGCGTTTTGTTGGCCTGGACGTCATCGGCGATTACCTGACCGAGATCAACGTCACATCTCCGACGTGCATCCGCGAACTGGATGCCCAGTTCGGCATTAACATCGCAGGGCTGATGTTCGACGCAATCGAGGCCCGATGACGACCCGCACCACCGGTGCCGACCTGTTCGGCGCGACCTTGCTGTTTTCGCTGCTGCTGCACGGTGTCGTCATCCTTGGCATCACCTTCGACGCGGAGAAGCCCAAACCGAGCGTTCCCACGCTCGACGTCACCCTCGTGGACGTCGCCAACCAGGAACAGCCGGACAAGGCCGACTTCCTGGCCCAGGCGAGCAATTCGGGCGGTGGCGACCAGGACAAGGCGGCGCGACCGTCCGAGCCGGTTTCCGGCCCGCTGCCCACGCCCAACCAGGGCGTGACGGCCCAACCCAAGGAAGCACAGGCGCCGGCGCCAACTGAGCGTACGCCCGCCCAGTTGCTCACCACCTCGGGCGAGACGGGCTTCACCGTCGATTCCACGAAGGAGCAGGCCGAGCAGAAGGAGCGCCCGGTTCCGGTCTCCGACGAGGACGTGCAGCGCAAGCTGGAAATGGCCAGGCTCTCGGCCGAGGTACGCGAGCAGTCCCAGGCCTACGCCAAGCGCCCGAAGAAGAAATTCATCTCGTCCAACACCCGCGAGTACGTCTACGCCGCCTATATGACGGGCTGGGTGGGCCGGGTTGAGCGCGTGGGCAACCTCAATTATCCCGACGAAGCCCGGCGCCAGGGCGTCTACGGTGAACTGGTGCTCACGGTAGGCCTCAACCGCGATGGCACGATCAAGAGCATGGACGTGATCAAGAGCTCGGGGCACAAGCTGCTCGACGAGGCCGCCCAGCGCATCGTGCGTCTCGCCGCCCCCTTCCCCTCCCTGCCGACGGACAAGACCCGGGTGGACGAGCTGTACATCACGCGCACCTGGCAGTTCCTGCCGGGCAACGTGCTGCGGAATTACTGAGACGCAAGCCCCTGTGGGAGCCGGCTACGCCGGCGATTGCAGGAGCCGCTTCAGCGGCATGTGGGAGCCGCTTCAGCGGCGATGTGGGAGCCGCTTCAGCGGCGATGTGGGAGCCGCTTCAGCGGCGATGTGGGGGCCGATTCATCGGCGATGTGGGAGCCGCTTCAGCGGCGATTCCGCGGCCGCGGGCCAGTTAACCTCTGGGGAGCCGAGGTCCGGGCTATGCCGCTCCGTTGGCTTTTCGCCGCTGAAGCGGCTCCCACACTTTCCCCTACTTGGGCAAGAGCTGATCAGCCTCGCTCACATAAGCCTTCTCCGCTTTCCGATCCCAAACGCAAAGCTCGCGCCCCGGCCGGTTGTTCATATGCTTCTGCGGGTAACGTCCCGCCAGGACCAACGCCGTGACCGGTACGCGGTCGTCGTACTGGATCGGGCCGCCGACGGGCTTGACCTCCTTCAGGCCGCTGGCGGCGATGCAGGCCTTTATCAGCCGCTGGTCATAGTCCTTCCAGGCGGCAGGCGATGAGGCCAGTGCAGCCGACGTGACGAAGCCTCCGGCGAGCACGATAAAAACCTTTGCAAACATCATCTTCCTCATCTGACAGTCTCCTTCGGCATAGACCTGCAAAGTAGCCGTATGGCGCTGAACATTCGCGCACGAGTCATGTTCGTAGCGGCTACAATGAGGCCATGACGATCGCCAACACCTTCGCGGGGCAATTCCTCATCGCGATGCCCTCCCTCGCCGAACCCCCGTTCGCGCGCGGTGTCGCCTTTCTCTGCCAGCACGGCGAAGACGGCGCGGTCGGCCTGCTGATCAACCAGATCTCCGAATACCGTCTCGGTGACGTACTCGCGCAGATGAAACTCGACTGCGAAGATCCCGAAATCGCCGACTACCCGGTCCTCATCGGCGGCCCCGTGCAGCAGGAACGCGGCTTCGTGCTCCACCGCGAGCCGGGCCACTGGGACTCCAGCTATCGCGTCAATGAAGACTGGTCGGTCACGACCTCACGCGACATCCTCGTCGCCATGGCCAAGGGCGAAGGCCCACGCCGCGCTGTCGTCACGCTTGGTTACGCAGGCTGGGAAGCCGGCCAGCTCGAGCAGGAAGTGATGGACAACGCCTGGCTGACCACCCGGGCCGACGAACGCATCATCTTCGACACGCCGCTCGACGAACGCTGGACCGCCGCCACGCGCAAGCTGGGCGTGACCGATCCCTCCCAGATCGCCGGCTATGCCGGCCACGCCTGAGTCCGGGGCGCGATGAGCTGTCTGTTCGGGTTCGACGTCGGGACGAAAATCGTCGGTGTCGCCGTCGGTAATCGTCTTACCGGTACCGCACGTGCGCTTGCCGCTGTCCCCGTCCGCGATGGCGAGCCGGACTGGCAGGTCATGGATAACCTGCGCCGCGAGTGGCTACCCGCGGAACTCGTGGTCGGCCTGCCACTTGATAACGACGGCAAGGAACAACCGATGACGCGCACCGCGCGCCGCTTCGCCGAACGCATCGGTGAACGCTATGGCCTGCCGGTGGCCTTCGCCGACGAACGCATGAGCTCACAGGAAGCCGCGCGTCGCTTTGCCGCCGCGCGCGCGGCAGGCACGCGAAAGAAGTCCGACGTGAAATCGATCGACGCCGAAGCCGCCGCCGTGATTCTCGAATCGCATCTCGCCCAGTTCTGAAACCGCTTTATTCCACCTTGAGGACGTCGACGTCATGTCACAACGCCTGCGCCACCTGACCACCCTCGAGAACCTGCCGCGCGAAACCATCGAGCGTCTGCTCGATCGCGCCAACAGCATGCGCGAGGCGACCGCGCATGGCACGCGCAAGCTCGACCTGCTGGGCGGGCGCACGGTGCTCAACCTGTTCTTCGAACCCTCCACGCGCACGCGCACCTCGTTCGAGCTGGCCGCGCGTCGCCTGGGCGCCGACGTGATCAACTTCGACATCGGCTTCTCCTCGACGGCCAAGGGCGAGGAGCTGTTCGACACCCTGCATACGCTCGAAGCGATGCACCTGGACACGATCATCGTCCGGCACAAGGAGTCGGGCACGCCCGAGTTGCTGGTCAAGCATGCGATGAGCGGCGTGGCCGTGGTCAACGCCGGTGACGGCAATCGCGCGCACCCGACCCAGGGCCTGCTCGACGCACTGACCATCCGCAACCATCACCCGGATTTTCGCAAGCTGCGCATCGTGATCTGCGGCGATGTACGCCATTCGCGCGTCGCCCGCTCCGACGTCCACGCATTCACGGCGCTGGGTGCGAAGGATGTCCGGCTGGTCGGTCCGTCTTCGTTGCTGCCGAACGAAGGCGAACTGGACGGCGTGACTCTGCACGACAATTTCGACGAAGCCATCGAGGGCGCCCACGCGGTGATCATGCTGCGCCTTCAGAAAGAACGCATGGCCACCACGGACCTACCAGACGAAGCCGCCTATTTCGAGCGTTTCGGCCTGGACACGAAACGCCTCGCCCGCGCCGCCAAGGGCTGCCTGGTCATGCACCCCGGCCCGATCAACCGCGGCATCGAAATCGCCACGGATGTCGCCGATGGCGCGCAGTCGCGCATCCTCGAGCAGGTGGGGAACGGGGTGTTCGTGCGGATGGCGGTGCTGGCGGAAGTGATGGGGCGCTGATCCCGCGTCCGGCCCGCTTCCGGCATAATGTCCGCACCAAGGGACAACTCAAACAATGGGATACGAAATGCGACCGACGAAGCGACTCATCGCGCTCGGCGTCGCCAGCGTGCTGCTGGCGGCCTGCGGCCACAAGGACAAGGACGCCCCGCTGGCCTTCGTGCCGGCCGATACACCGTACGTAGCTGCCAGCCTCGACAAGCTGGACGACGATGCCTATGAGGCCATGCTCAACCAGGTCAACACCGAGCTGCCCGGCCAGGTCGCCCAGATGAAGGCCATGGCCCAGGACATGGAAGCCAAGGGCAACGTGGACGGCGCCCACCTGATGAAGGCGGTGGCTGCCGAATTCGACGGCAAGACCGCCGAAGCGGCGCTGAAGAATCTCGGCCTCGACATCAAGACCGGCTCGGCTATCTACGGCATCGGCCTCAGCCCGGTCGCGCGCGTTTCGCTCGCCGATCCCGCCGCATGGGAACAATTCGTCGGTCGCCTCGAGACCGCCTATGGCAAGAAGCTGGAGACCGCCGACGCCGGCGGCCAGGCTTACCGCCATGTGGCCATTTCCGACACCGGCATCCAGCTGGTCATCGCCACCGTGGGCAAGCAGGCCGTGGTCTCGCTGCTGCCGGCCGACGCCGCACAGCCGGTGATCCGCCAGGCACTTGGCGCCGATCGCCCGGAAAAGAGCCTGCAGGAAGACGGTCGCCTCGCCGACCTGGCCAAGGACAAGGGTTACAAGGATTACGCTGTCGGCCAGGTGGACCTCACCCGCCTCCTGCCCCTGATCGCCACGGGCAAGGATCCCCTCTTCGCCGCCTTCATCAAGGCGCAGTCGGCCAAGACCGGCGAGCCCGCCCCGGCGCTGCCACCGAGCTGCCAGACCGAAGCCTCGCGCATTGCAGCGCGCATTCCGTCGATCAGCTTTGGCTACACCAAGCTCGACCTGCACCACCAGAGCCAGCGCGTCGACATCGCTCTTGCCGACGACATCACCAAGGCCTTCTCGGGCCTGAAGGTGGAGCTGCCGGGTCTCGGCCAGGACGCCAGCGCGCCGTTCGACGTCAGCCTCGCGCTGCCCGTCGAGCAGATCCGCACGTTCGTCACGGCGCAGTCGGAAGCCGTCGCCGCGAAGCCGTTCGAATGCCCGGCGTTCGCCAACATGAATGACAGCTTCACCAAGCTCGGCTCGACCATGCAGCAGGCTGCGATCCCGCCGTTCGGCGACATCCGCGGCGTGCGCATCGTCATCGATTCGTTCAAGCCGGCCGCTTCCGCCGCGCAGATCCCGCAGGTCACCGGTCGCGTCGTGCTTGCCACGCGCAATGCCCCGGGTCTGCTCGCGATGGGCCAGGCCGTGCTCGGCGGTGACTTCAAGCTGGCCGGTGACGGCAAGCCGGCCGCCCTGCCGGCGAACATCGTCGGCATGCTCGGCATGCCGGGCTGGGCCGCGATGAACGGTCAGGCTATTGCCATCGGCGTAGGCGAAGGCGAAGACGCCAAGCTCGACGAAGTGCTCATGGCCAGCACCGGCGACGCCGGTCGCCTGAGCCGCATGCACCTCAACGGCGACATGTACCGCCAGTGGGTGAACGTGATGGCCGAGAAGGCCCAGACCTACGCCAACGCGATGACCACCGCTGCGGGCGCCGATGGCGCTCCGGACAGCCAGGCCGATGACACAGCCGCGGCCCTGCGCTCCAAGGCCCAGTTCGACGCGATGAAGGCGCAAGCCACCCGCGTGGTCCAGGTCACCGGCGAAGCCCACATGGAAGAGAAGGGCCTGGTTATCTCTGGCGCGGTCGAATACAAGTAAGCCTTCGCAACATGCGTGACGAAAGCGCCCTCCGGGGCGCTTTTTTTTGGTTCATTGTGATTAACCGGGGCCCGGGCGCCCGGCTCTCAGGCCGGGCATTCTTTCGCACCTCGCACATCGCTCGCCTTCGGCCTCGCGAGCTCGGCTGCGCCGTCGCCCTCTACACTTGGGCGCTTCGCGGGGGAGACCTTGGTGCCCACCCTCGCTGCTCAGACAGTCCTCCGCGTTCGAGAAGGAAAGACCGCTGACGCGGCCCATGTATCTATCTGGCCTACGGCCGCTCCACTTGTGCGGAACTCGCCTCGAGGGTGGACACCAAGGTCTCTCACGACGATACGGTTGAGTGGAAGGAGATCCGTTGCGTGGGCCGTCGTCGGCCCCGGCCGCTCCCGGAACACCGGGACGATGCGGACGCGGTTGCTAGCAGCCGGTTGCCCAACACCTTCCTCGCGCCTGTGCCGGCGTGCTGGCCGACGATGCCGCCGCGCGCTTTGGCTCGACCCACGCGAACCTCAGGGCTCGGGAGAGTCTTCGGTGCCCACCCTCGAGGCGAGTTCCGCACAAGTGGAGCGGCCGTAGGCCAGTGAGAACACGGGCCGCGCAGCGGCCTTTCCGCTACGAAACGCGGAGGACTGTCTGAGCAGCGAGGGTGGGCGCCGAAGGCTCTGCTCCGCTACGTCACCGAAGGCTCTGCGCCGCTACGTCCGCGCCCGCAGCGGCGTCCCCGGAATTTCGCGATGAAACTTTTTTTGGCTTCATGTAGTAGCCGGCTATGCCGGCGATGGGGTTGACGGAACCTGGCTATCGCCGCTGAAGCGGCTCCCACAAGGGGCCGCACGGGGCTTGTGCGTGTGTTCGGCAATTCCTGAACGAAGCTGTTGTTTGGGCACAAATCGTTCACGGAAGCGCTGTTTCCATAGGTCCCGGACAGGCAGCCACAGCCCGTGGCGCCGTTCCCCAGTCCCATCATCAGATTCGTAAAAAGGAGTTCACCATGAACCATGCCAACCTCCGCAAGGCCCTGTTTGCCGCTGCCCTCGTCGCCGGTCTCGGTACGGTCCCGTTCGCCCAGGTGAATGCCCAGGACTCCACCCCGGCCGCCGCGAAGGCTGACAACCAGACCGTCGCCGGCAAGACCGACGATACCTGGATCACCACCAAGGTGAAGTCGGAATTCGCGACCAAGAAGGCCGTCAAGGGCAGTGATATCTCGGTGACCACCACCGAGGGCGTTGTCGCCCTGACCGGCACGGTCGCCACGGCGAAGGAAAAGAGCAGTGCCGAGAAGATCGCCAAGGCGGTCAAGGGTGTGAAGAGCGTCGACGCGAGCGGCCTGACTGTGTCGGCCGCTGCCAAGTAAATCTCGTTAGGACCCAACAAAAAGGGAGCCGAAAGGCTCCCTTTTTGTTGGGCAAACAGTCCGGGGTAGATCACGGCGCCTTCCAGTCCCCGATTCGGCGTACTGCGTATCGATCGCCCGACCAGTGGTACTCGGTGCAGCCATGATCCTCGTCGCACAGCGTGAACACTTCGTCACCCTTCGCATCGAGTGACACCGCGGGCGGGATACGCGAGCCCACTTCAAGGAGCTTCTTCGGCCTCCCGCCATCCACGCCGTGCACCATGACCCTCAGGGCACTACCTGATGTCCACAGGCTGAGGAAACGGGGACTTCCGTCCTTCGGAACCATCGCGTAGACCGGCTGAAAATCGGTATCTTCGTTGTAGAGGGCAGCGTCCGCACTACATTCGTCGACGCAGCGAATGTCGATCCTGCGATTACCGTTCTTCCCGGTGAGTACGTCGAACTGATACACCCCCGTTTCGAGCCCTGTGCGCGCGCGCTCAATCAGATGGCTCTGGCTGCCGGCAAGCGCGGTGCCGCCAAGCAACGTAATTGCCAGGCTAGTCATGAATCTGAGACAGGATCGCACTGCTGTCCTCCGGATGCTGTCGTAGGGCCGTCGCCGCCTGGATGATGTTATCGGCATAGCCTCGGCCGGTTCCGTACCCGTTTAACCCAGAGACCAGATTACCGCCGCGCTGGGCGATGCGCGAGCGAAGATAGGTGGTCCCCGCCTGGATGTTCTTCGCCGGATCAGTCATCTCCGACTGCTTATAGCCGACTTCCTTTGTCGCGCCCTTGGTCATCTGCATAAGGCCGGTCGCCGTCGACGTCGACGACCTCTTCCCGGGATCGAAGTTGGATTCCTTCCAGGCCACGGCGATGACGATTTCGTCCGACTGCCCCGACCTGTTGTTCGCCTTGACGATATCGGCGATCTCGGCGTACGACAGCGCTGACGAGGAATCGTCCTTAGTCGACTTCGTATCGCCAGCGCCCTTGTCGACACAGACGGAACACGAGTCCGCGCCACCTACGCCGGACGGACCATAGTGATCACGCGACCACGGCAGCACGTCGTTCATGGGCCCGCCACCCGCGTCGTAAACCGAGCGCCGGCCACTTGGGTCGGTGCGTGTCGCGGGGTTGTCGTTGACGTATGCGTATCGATTGAACGACGCGACATCGCCAGCGGCGAGTGCATCCGGATCAACACTGAGAAACCGACCTACATCGGGGTCGTAGTATCGCGCCTGCATGTAGACGAGCGATGACTCAGGGTCTTCGACATGCCCGGTAAACCCAGGCCCGTCCCCCGGCTCGCCGAAGGCGGTCGCCCCATAGGGACGACGATCGCTGCTCGTCGAGGGGTTTCCCGAAGTGTCCGTCTTCATCAGCACGGAGCCCTGACCGTCCGTGTAGTAGTAGGTGATTGTCGTGGTCGCCGATGCGATCGATGAGGCACCGACCGTTGCGATCAGTGCCAGTACTGCCAGATACAGCGGTGCGCGTGCTACAGCGCACGAGGTCCTGAACTTCCGCCACACAGATCCCCCTTCCCCGACAGCCTGTCGGTATCGCGTCATGTTTCCCGCTTCCCCCTCAGCGCGAGAGCATCCCGCCAAAGGTCTGCTTGTCGTTGGCCTTGTCGATTTCGACGCCTTCCAGCCCCTGCGAGAGCGTGTGCGCGTCGCCACCCTGGGCAAGCTTGATGCGCAGGCGCACTTCGTTCGAGCTGTCGGCGTGGCGCAGGGCGTCTTCGTAGGAGATCTCACCCGCGTGGTAGAGCTCCACGAGGCTCTGGTCGAAGGTGCGCATGCCGAGCTGGTTGGAGTCGCGCATGAGCTCCTTGAGCTTGTGCACTTCGCCCTGGCGAATGTAGTCCTGGGCCAGCGGCGTGCCGAGGAGCACTTCCACCGCGACGCGACGGGCCTTGCCGTCCGGCGTGGGAATGAGCTGCTGGGCGACGATGCCCTTGAGGTTGAGCGACAGATCCATGAACAGCGCGCTACGGCGGTCTTCCGGGAAGAAGTGCAGGATACGGTCGAGCGCCTGGTTGGCGTTATTCGCATGCAGCGTACACAGGCAAAGGTGGCCGGTTTCCGAGAAGTTGATCGCGTGTTCCATCGTCTCGCGCGTACGCACCTCGCCGATCATGATCACGTCCGGCGCCTGGCGCAGCGTGTTCTTCAGCGCGTTTTCCCAGCTGTCGGTATCGATGCCGAGTTCGCGCTGGGTAACGATGCAGCCTTCGTGCTTGTGCACGTACTCGATCGGATCCTCGATCGTGATGATGTGACCGGTGGAATTCTGGTTGCGGTAGCCGATCATCGAAGCCAGCGATGTGGACTTACCCGTACCGGTACCGCCGACGAAGATGATGATGCCGCGCTTGGTCATCGCCAGCTGCTTGATCACCGGCGGCAGGTTGAGTTCTTCCGGGGTCGGGATCTTCGACTCGATCCGGCGCAGCACCATGCCGACGCAGTTGCGCTGGTAGAAACACGAGACACGGAAGCGGCCGACACCGGAGGCGCTGATGGCGAACTGGCACTCGTGGGTCTTTTCGAACTCCTCGCGCTGGGCGGGAGTCATCACGTTCAGAACCATGTCGCGCGACTGCTGCGCGGACAGGGGGCTCTGCGTGATCGGGACGATGCGCCCCTGGACCTTCATGGACGGCGCGACGCCGGCGGTGATGAACAGGTCGGATGCCTGCTTATGCACCATCAGCTTCAGGAAAGAGGTGAAATCGAAGTCGCTCATCGCGTATGTCCCCATGGCCGGACCGGGCCGGCGCCCCTGGGGCGATCATATACCGCTGCGGAGGGCCCTGCAGCGACCGCCTTCACGGTCTGCGGCCGTCCTGCCGGGTGGCAGGAACGGCCGCCGGACGGGCTTAGCGGAAGCTTTCCTTGTTCTTGGCGTACATCAGCCCTTCCTGACGCGTTATCAGGCCACGTTTGACCAGGTCCAGGAGGTTCTGGTCGAGGGTCTGCATGCCGTACTGCTGGCCCGTCTGGATCGCCGAATACATCTGGGCGACCTTGTCCTCGCGGATCAGGTTACGGATGGCCGGGATGCCGGTCATGATCTCGTGGGCGGCGATGCGGCCCCCGCCGACCTTCTTCAGCAGGGACTGCGAGATGACTGCGCGGAGCGATTCCGAGAGCATCGAGCGGACCATCGGCTTTTCGCCGGCCGGAAACACGTCGATGATGCGGTCGATGGTCTTGGCCGCCGACGAGGTATGCAGCGTTCCGAACACCAGATGCCCGGTTTCCGCGGCGGTCAGGGCCAGGCGGATGGTTTCCAGGTCGCGAAGCTCGCCGACCAGAATGTAGTCCGGATCCTCGCGGAGCGCGGAACGCAGGGCTTCGTTGAAGCCATGGGTGTCGCGGTGGACTTCGCGCTGGTTGACCAGGCACTTCTGCGAGGTGTGGACGAATTCGATCGGGTCCTCGACGGTGAGGAGATGGCCGTATTCGGTCTTGTTGATGTGGTCGACCATGGCCGCGAGGGTGGTCGACTTGCCCGAGCCGGTCGGACCGGTCACCAGGATCAGCCCCTGCGGCTGCTCGATCAACTCGCGGAAAATCTTCGGCGCACCGAGATCTTCCAGGGAGAGCACTTCCGAGGGAATGGTACGGAATACGCCGCCCGCGCCGCGGTTGTGGTTGAAGGCATTCACGCGGAAACGAGCCAGGCCGGGAATCTCGAACGAGAAGTCGGTCTCGAGGAACTCTTCGAAGTCGCGTCGCTGCTTGTCCGACATGATGTCGTAGATCAGCGAATGGACCTGTTTGTGCTCCAGGGCCGGGATGTTGATCCGGCGCACGTCGCCGTCGACGCGGATCATCGGCGGGAGTCCCGCGGAGAGGTGCAGGTCGGAGGCCTTGTTCTTCACTGAGAAGGCAAGGAGTTCGGCGATATCCATTAGGGTCCCCTATCTTTGTGGGCATAGGTAAACACGCCCGGGGGTCGGCGGCAAGGCGCGGCACCATATATGCTTCGACGACTGTGAAAGACGTCGCGTATGGAGCGGACACCCCCCCATGAATCGGATCACCTTCATCGGCGGCGGCAACATGGCCACGGCGCTGATCGCCGGCATGATCCGCCACGGCGCCCAGCCGGGCGGTATCGCCGTGGCCGAACCGCGCGCCGAGGCGCTTCAGGAGCTCTCACGCGAATACGGCGTGGCTACCTACACCGACAACCTTGACGCCGCAGAGGGCGCCTCGATCCTCGTCCTGGCGGTAAAACCGCAGATGATGGCGGATGTTTGCCGGTCGCTGCGTCCCGCGGTGCAGAAGTACCGGCCGGTGATCATCTCGATCGCTGCCGGTATCCGCATCGCCCAGATCGAGCGCTGGCTGGACGGCGCCCTGCCCGTGGTCCGTTGCATGCCGAACACCCCGGCCATGATCGGTGCCGGGGCAACCGCACTGTTCGCCAATGGCCGGGTCAGTGCGCCGCAGCGCGCCCAGGCCCAGCATGTGCTCGACGCTGCCGGCCTCACCGTGTGGGTGCCCGAGGAAGACCAGCTCGACACGGTCACCGCCCTCTCCGGCAGCGGCCCGGCCTACTTTTTCCTGATGGTCGAGGCCCTCGAGAATGCGGCATTTTCTCAAGGCCTCTCCCGTGAGACCGCCCGTGCGCTCGCCGCGCAGACGGCGCTCGGCGCCGGTCGTATGCTGATCGAGAGCGGCGAAAGCGCGGCCACGCTGCGCCAGCGGGTCACCTCGCCCAACGGCACCACCCAGGCGGCGCTGGACAGCTTCCGCGCCGACGGCTTCCCTGCCATCGTGGCGCGCGCCGTGGACGCCGCACGCCGCCGCGGCTTTGAACTTTCCGAAGACATGGAATCGAACACGTGAACTACCTGACCAACGCGGGCTCCCTGATCCTGAACTTTATCTTCGGGGCCCTCGTCACCCTCTTCGTGCTGCGCCTGCTGGCCGAAGCGTTCCGCGCGGACTTCAACAACCCGATCTGCCAGTTCATCTACCGCTTCACCAATCCCGTGCTGCGCCCTGTGCGCAAGCTGCTACCGAGCGTGCGCCGGGTGAATACCGGCGCGCTGCTGGTCGTTTTCCTGCTCGAGTGCGTGAAGTGGCTGCTCATCCTGGCGATGGCCGGCATCCTGCCGAACGTGCTCGGCCTGGTCGTCGCCGGCCTCGGCGAAACCCTCGACTTCTTCCTGCTGACCTGGGTGGTGCTGGTCTTCGTCTGGTCGCTGATGAGCATGCTCTCGACCGACCGTTACCACCCCCTGGCGCGCCTGGTGACCAGCCTGGCCGACCCGCTGGTGCGCCCGCTGCGCGGCCGCATGACCATCGGCGGGCTGGATTTTTCGCCGACCATCGTCATCCTCGGGTTGATCCTGGCGCGCATGCTGGTGGCGGCACCGATCAAGGATTGGGGCCTCGCCATGATGATGGGTGGCCTCTAGGACCTCACTCTGTGGGAGCCGCTTCAGCGGCGATCCCGCGGCAGCGGGCCAGGTTGAGGCAAGCACCCTATCGCCGCTGAAGCGGCTCCCACAAGTTACCGGCCGCCGAGGCGTCGGGCATCGGTGACGTTAGGCAACGCGCCCAGTCGTCCCAGCAACATCGACAGCTGCTCGTAGTCCTTCACCCGTAGCGTGAAACGCATCTCCACCTCGCCCGTCTGCACGTGCACGCGGCTGGAGGATGCGACGATGTGCGGACCGGTGTTGCTGATGGTGGTCGCGACGTCTTTCTGCAGGCCCTTGCGGTCGTAGCCGCGCAGCTCGATGTCGATCTCGTAATTCTGCACTTCCACCCTGCCCCAGCTCACCTCGATCACCCGCTCGGGATTTTTCCGCGCGAGGCGTGACAGGCTGGCGCAGTCGGCCCGGTGGACGGAAACGCCGCGCCCGCGGGTGATGAAGCCGCGGACCGGATCCCCGGGCAGGGGCTGGCAGCAGCGCGCCAGGGTGGTCAGCAGGTTGCCGACCCCCTCGATGGAAAGCGCGCCACGATCGTGCTGTGCCGCCCGCGACGCCACGGGATTGCCCGACTGGGTGATGCCCTGCTCGACCGGCTCCTGCAAGGAGCGTGCGATCTGCCCCAGCGAGACCTCGCCCAGCGCGATGGTGACGAAAAGCTCTTCGACACCCTTGAGGCGGAAGTGCGTGGCCAGCTTGGCGAGGTCGACATCGTCGAGCGCCAGCTTGCGCAGTTCCTTTTCCAGCGCCGCCTTGCCGGCGACGATGTTGGCATCGTGCGCGGTGCGCCGGAACCAGGCCCGCACCTTTTCCCTGGCGCGTGACGTGTTGAGGTAGCCGTGGTGCGAGGAAAGCCAATCGCGGCTCGGCTCGGAACTCTTGGTGGTGAGGATCTCGATGCTGTCGCCACTACGCGGCTGCGTGGTCAACGGCACGATACGGCCATTGACCTTGGCGCCGCGGCAACGATGCCCGACCTCGGTGTGAATGTGGTACGCGAAGTCGAGTACGGTGGCGCCGCGCGGCATGTCGATCACCTCGCCCTTGGGCGAGAGCACGTAGACGCGGTCTTCCATCAACTCGGTTTCGAAGCCGGCTGCCAGCTCCGCCGCTTCGTCTTCACCACGCGGCTCGAGCAGCTTGCGCATCCAGGCGATCTTCGCCTCGAACTCCGCGTCGGCACCGCCGCCTTCCTTGTAGCGCCAGTGGGCGGCCACGCCCAGTTCATTCGCACGATGCATCTCGTGCGTGCGGATCTGCACCTCGAGCGTCTTGCCCGCCGGGCCCATCACCGCGGTGTGCAGCGAGCGATAGCCGTTACCCTTCGGGCGAGCGACATAGTCGTCGAATTCGCCGGGCAGATGCGGCCACAGGCTATGCACCAGGCCTAGCGCGGCGTAGCAATCGGCCACGCTGTCGACCAGGATGCGCACCGCGCGGATGTCGTAGAGGTCGGAGAACTCCAACCCCTTCTTCTTCATCTTCTTCCAGATGGAGAAGATATGTTTTGGCCGTCCAGCCAGTTCGGCACGCACGCCCGCACCTTCCAGCGTGCTGCGTAGCGTGGCCAGGCTCGACGCGATGAAGGTCTCACGGTCCGCGCGGCGCTCATCCAGCAACCGCGCGATGCGCCGGTAGGTGTCGGGTTCGAGGTACCGAAAGGCGAGGTCTTCCAGCTCCCACTTCAGCTGCCAGATACCCAGCCGGTTGGCCAGGGGCGCGTGGATGTCCGAGGTGAGCTGGGCCAGTTCGCGCCGCTCATGGTCCGGCAACGACATGGCCGTGCGCATGGCCGCAAGTTGGCGGGCGAGCAGTACAAAGACCACGCGCAGGTCGCGGATGATCGCCAGAAGCAGGCGGCGCAACCCTTCGGCGCCGCCGACCGGCCCGCGCTGGGCATGCAGGGCCCAGACTTTTTCGGCCTCGCCCTGCCCTTCGATCAGGCGGCGAAGCGAGGGCTTCCACGTTTTCGCGGCCTCGTCGGCAGCGCCCGGCAGGCCGTTGATCAGTGAGAACCACAGCGCCGACGCGCAGGTTTCGTCGTCGCAGCCGAGCAGGCGCAGCAGTTCGATGACGGTTTCCGCCTCCGCGCGTGCCGCCACGGGCAGCAAGGCACAGGCTTCGCGCGCACGCTCGGTCAACGGCATCGGCGTTGCCCTGGCGTCGGGGGAGCGTTGCTCGCTCATCGTCGCGTCGTCCTTTCGGTGGTCATCGTTGCGTTGCCTGGGCCACTTCCAACGCACGTGCAAGACGTTTGGCCGACACCGGTTCGGCGGTCTTCAGCTCCTGCGCGAACAGCGATACCCGCCATTCCTCCAGCAACCAGCGCAGTTCGCTCCAGACCACCGCGTCCAGCGCAGTACCCCCCGCATTGAGCAATGCGCGCCAGTAAGGCAGCACCTGCAGCATACGCGACTGATCGCGCGCGGGGTCCTGCCGGAGGCGCTCGGCGCGCAGGCGCATGGCCTTGAGGTAGCGCGGCAGGTGAGCCAGGCGCGAAGTCGGCAGTTCACGCAGGAAACCGGGCTGCAACAGGGCCGCGAGCTGTTCGCGCAGGTCGTCGTAGCTAGCCTTGGCGAAACCCATCAGGGGTGGCTCCATCCACGGCTTCAGCTCGGCCTGGGCCTCGATGATCGGCTCGGCCACCTTCTGTCGGGCCATGGCGGCGCCGAACAGCTCCCGGCCGAGCTGCACGTGCAGCGCTTCGAATTCGCCCTGCGTCCGCGCATCCAGGCGGCGCTCGGCGATCAGGTCGCTGAATCCGCCTTCGACCAGATCCTCGCGCAGGCCCTCGACGCTGCCCATCGGCGCGTACTTCAGCGACAGCGGATTAGCGATCGGCAGCTGGCGGCGCGCGCGCTTGAACTCCGGCGCCAGCGCCTGGCGCAGCAAGCGCTCGACGCCGCCCACGTGTGCCTCGGCCGCTTCGTCGGCGCGCTCGAACACGCGCAAGGCCACGGCCTCGCCCAGGTCGACGAGCGCGGGATACGCGGTCAGTCCACCTTCGGAGCGCACTTCCTTCGGGATCGATTCGAAGTCCCAGGCGGCGATATCTTCACGAGTAAGCTCGATGTCCGTCTTGCGCGAGAACGCCTCGCGCGCCTTGCCCTCCCAGCGCGCCCGGATCTCCGCCAGGTCGCGGCCTTCGGCCAGCGTGCGGCCGTTCTCGTCATGGATGCGATAGCGCATGAGCAAGTGCGGCGGCAGCTCGGCGCCAGCGAACGCGGCGGGATCCACGTCGACGCCCGTCGCGCGCTTGAGGAAACGCGCCAGCGCCCTGGCCAGCGGCTCGTCACGCGGCGCCTCCGCTTCGGCGAAGGCGCGGGCAAAGTCCGGGGCCGGCACGAAATTGCGGCGCAAGGCTTTGGGCAGGGCACGAATCAGTTCCGCGACCTTGTCCACCACCAGGCCACCCACCAGCCATTCGCCGCGAGCGATGGGCAACGCGTTGAGGAAGGCGAGTGGCACCTGGATGGTGACACCATCGGCGGGATCGCCCGGGACGAAGCGGTATTCCAGTCGATATCGGTGCTGGTCGATATCGAGCGACGCCGGGAAAGCCTTGGGGTCGAGACCGGTGCCGCTATCCATGACATCGGCGAGCGTCCAGCGCAGGGCGGCCTGTTCGCCGGGCGCCGCCTTGCGGTACCACGCGTCGAGTCCGCGCACGTCGGCGATCTCTTCCGGCAGCTTGCCTTCGAAGAACGCGGATAGCTCTTCCTCCGAACGCATCAGGCCGGCACGGCGCTGCTTCGCCTCGATGTCGTGGGCCTGCTCGAGCACGCGCGCGTTGGCGCGAACGAAATCGGCACGGCTGTCGATATCCGCACGAACCAGCGCTTCGCGCACGAAGATCTCGTGGGCCAGTCGCGGATCCTGCTTATGGAACGTCACGGGACGACGCTCGACCAGCACCAGGCCGAACAGGGTGACCTGCTCGTAGGCGATAACGGTGCCGCGCTTGCGCGACCAGTGCGCGTCTCGTGCCGTGGCGCGCACCAGGTGACTGGCCTGCGTTTCGATCCAGGCGGGATCAACGCGGGCGCACATCATGGCCCACACCTTCCCGCCGATATCGATGATCTGTCCGGCGAACAGCCACGCCGGCGGCGCCTTTGCCAGGGCCGATCCAGGAAAGACCTGGAAGCGGCGTTCGCGGGTGCTGCGGAAGATGCCCTTCTCGTCCTTGTGACCGACCTGGGTCGGCAGGCCGGCGAGCACACTGCGATGGACGGCTTCGAACAGGGCGTCGCCTTCGAGGGCGCCAGCCGCCGCCGCGGCAGTCGACCAACCAAGGTCCCGGGTCACCAGCGCGAGTTGCCGGTGCAGCTCACGCCACTCGCGCATGCGCATGAAGCTGAGGAAGTGTCGCGAGCACCAATCGCGCAGCTTGGACGAGGTGAGCTCCTCGGCCGCTTCGCCGTGGGCGCGCCACAGGTTCAGCACGCCCACGAAGTCCGACCTGGGATCGGCGAACTGGGCGTGGGCCGCATCGGCCTGGCCGCGCGCCTCCGGAGGACGCTCGCGTGGATCCTGGATGCTCATGAACGCGACGATGGTCATGAGGTCGGCGAGGCTGCCCAGGCGTCGTGCTTCCACCAGCATGCGTGCCAGCTGCACGTCGATCGGCAGGCGGGCGACGGTACGGCCGATCTCGGTTAGGCGCTGGCTTTCATCGATAGCGCCGATCTCGGCGAGACGACGGTAGCCGTCGGCCACCACGCGTGGATCGGGGGCCTCGAGGAAGGGAAACTCCTCGACGTCGCCCAGGTCCAGCGCGAGCATGCGCAGGATGACGTTGGCCAGCGACGACCTCAGCAGCTCCGGATCGGTGAAGGCCGGGCGCAGGTTGAAATCGGCTTCGTCATAGAGCCTGTAACAGATGCCGGGACCCACGCGGCCACAGCGCCCCTTGCGCTGATTGGCCGCGGCCTGCGAAATCGGCTCGATGTGCAAACGTTCCAGCTGGCTGCGCTGGCTGTAACGCTTCACCCGCGCCGTGCCGGGATCGACCACGTAGCGAATGCGCGGCACCGTGAGCGAGGTCTCGGCGACGTTGGTGGCAAGCACGATGCGCCGCTTCGTTCCCGGCTTGAATACGCGGTCCTGCTCGTTGGCCGAGAGGCGCGCGTAGAGCGCCAGCACCTCGGTTTCGCGGTACTGCTTGCGCGACAGCAGCAGGTGGGTATCGCGGATTTCGCGTTCGCCGGGCAGGAACACGAGGACATCCCCGCGAGGATCTTCCCGGGTGATCTCGTCCATCGCGTCGGCGATCATCTGGGCGACATTGCCCTCACCGCGCTCACCGGGCGGGCGGTAGCGCACGTCGACCGGATACGTGCGGCCTTCGACCTCGACCACGGGCGCATCGCTGAAATGAGCGGCGAAGCGCTCGGTGTCGATCGTCGCCGAGGTGACGATGATCTTCAGCTCGGGCCTGCGCTGCGCCAGCCGCTTGAGGTAGCCGAGCAGGAAATCGATGTTGAGGCTGCGCTCGTGCGCCTCGTCGATGATGATCGTGTCATAGGCCGACAACCAGGGATCTGACTGGGTTTCGGCCAGCAGGATGCCGTCGGTCATGAACTTGATCAGGGCCTGGTCCGAGACCTTCTCGGTGAAACGGACCTGGAAGCCGACCTTGTCACCCAGCGGCGTGCCGAGCTCCTCGGCCACGCGGGTCGCCACCGAACGTGCGGCGAGCCTTCGCGGCTGGGTGCAGCCGATCAGGCCGGCTTCGCCGCGGCCGGCGGCCAGGCACAGCTTAGGCAACTGGGTGGTCTTGCCCGACCCCGTCTCGCCCGCGAGCACCACCACCTGGTTCTCGCGAATGAGCTTGATGATGTCTTCGGCCCGCGCGGCGATTGGCAGGGAGGCATCCACCGTGATCGGCGGCTTGGACGCCGCACGCGCCGCGCGGCGCGCCACCGAGACGGCGATGTCTTTGCCGAGCGCGTCGATCTTCGCGGCGTCCGGCTTGCGCGAGAGGGTATGCCAGCGGCCGGACAGGCGGCCGTAGTCGCGGCTGGTGACCTGGCCCAGCGCTTCGCGCAGCTCGCGCAGGCGCGGATCCGGGGACGGGTGTCGTGCAGGGCTTGTAGAGGTACTCATGGGAACGCCAATAATAGCGTGCGTCTATCGACGGCATCGGAACGTTTCATTTCACGTGGGCCGGGCCGCGCGTTAAAATTTCGCTCGAAGAAAGAAAAAACCAAGGAGAGTCGCAGCATGGCCATCGATATCGGTATTGCCAAGAAAGACCGTGAAGCGGTCGCGAAGCACCTGTCCAAGCTCCTCGCGGACACCTACTCGCTGTACCTGAAGACACATAATTTCCATTGGAACGTGACCGGCCCGCAGTTCAACAGCCTGCACGCCATGTTCGAGGTGCAATACAACGCCCTGTGGCTGGCGGCCGACGAAGTGGCCGAGCGCATCCGCATCCTCGATGTGTTCGCACCGGGCTCCTACAGCCAGTTCGGCAAGCTCACCTCGATCAAGGAAGAAGCCGGCGTGCCGGAGTGGAAGGATATGGTGGCCCAGCTGGTCGAAGGCCACGAAATCGCCGCCGCGACGGCGCGCGACACCATCAAGGGCGCCGAGGCCGCCGGTGACGAAGGCACCGCCGACATGGTCACCGGCCGCCTGAAGGACCACGAGAAGACCGCCTGGATGCTCCGCTCGCTGCTGAAGTAAGAAGCGCCAAACCTCCATGTGGGAGCCGCTTCAGCGGCGAAAGGGTGCTCGCCGCACCCTGCCCGCTATCGCGGGATCGCCGATAAATCGGCTCCCACATGGGCCTGGCAGTGCTCCCACACGGGCCTGGCAGTGCTCCCACATGGGCCTGACAGTGCCCTCACACCGGGTTAGTACAGCCCCGGAACACCCCTCTCTCTGAGTTCAGCCTGACCGGTCCATCCATCATGCGTTGAGCCATAACGCCCCGTTCGTTAAGCTCCCCCGGTTACCTCACTTGATGCCACTTGGGGGCCGACCGGTCCGGGGATTGTTTTTGAGCGCTGTTACCACGACCGAACGAAGCCATCCGATCCTCACCGCGCTGCTGCTGGCGGTCCTAGTCGCGGGCCTCAACGTGGGCCTGTGGTTCCTGGGCAACATCCCGCGCGGCCCGGACGACTGGAACGGGCCCATCTCCGGTTTCGCCTTCACGGCCTACCAGCGCTACCAGAACCCGATGAGGGGCGACCTCTCCAGCGACCCGGAAATCTCCGGCGACCTGCACCTGGTCCGCAGCTATTCGCCGCGCATCCGCACCTATTCGATGCTGGAGAACCCGCAGACGATCCGCCTGGCCGAGAAGGAAGGCCTGGACGTGATGGCGGGCGCCAATATCGACACCCGCCTGGAAAACAACGAGCGCGAGATAGACGCGCTGATTGCCCAGGCCCACCGCTATCCGAAGACCATCTCCCGTGTGATCGTCGGCAACGAGGTGCTGTTCCGCGGCGACCTCAAGCCCGAGCAGATGATGGCTTACCTCGACCGCGTGCGCGCCGCCGTGCGCCAGCCGGTCTCCATCGCCGAGCCGTTCTACGTCTGGATCCAATACCCGGAACTGGCCGATCACGTCGATTTCATCACGGTCCATCTGTTCCCCTACTGGAACGGCATCGACCGCAAGGACGCCGTGCCCGACTCGATCGGCACGCGTGACGCCGACGGCAGCAAGGACAGCGACGGTAGCTACCAGGCGCTGCAGCACCGCTTCCCAAGCAAGCACATTGTCATCGGCGAGATCGGCTGGCCGTCGAACGGCGACCGCTTCCAGTACGCGTATCCGACCGTTTCTAACGAAGCGATCTTCCTGCGTGACTTTTTCAACATGGCCAAGCGCAAGGGCATCGACGACTACTACGTCCTCGAAGCCATCGACCAGCCGTGGAAGGAAAACCTGGGCGAAGGCCGCACCGGTGCGTACTGGGGCATGTTCAATGCCGATCGCCAGCTGAAATTCCCGTTCAAGGGCCCGGTGACCGAAGACACCAGCTGGCCGTGGAAGGCGTTTGCCGCCTCAATCCTGGCCTTCTTCCCGATGGTCTGGTTCGGCAGCCGCTTCCGCCGCTTCAAGCTGATGGGCCGCCTGTTCTTCATGGCGTTGCTCCAGCTGGCCTGCGGCCTGATTGTCTGGTCGGCCACCCTGCCGTTCAATTTCTACCTGAGCCCCTTCGACTGGGCCATGCTGATCCTGCTGTTCCCGGCGCAGATCGCCATCCTCGCCATCCTGCTCATCAACGGCTTCGAGTTCACCGAAGTGCTGTGGCGTCGCGGCTGGATCCGGCACGCCGGCATGCTGCCTTACGATCCGGTCGAGAAGCAGCCGTTCGTTTCCATCCACCTGGCGTGCCATAACGAGCCGCCGGAGATGGTCGCGATTACGCTGGATTCGCTGGCCGCGCTGAACTACGAGAACTTCGAAGTGCTGGTGCTGGACAACAACACCAAGGACCCCGCGGTGTGGGAGCCGGTCAAGGCCTACTGCGAAAAGCTCGGCCCGAAGTTCCGCTTCTTCCATCTCGAGCCTTGGCCCGGCTACAAGGCGGGCGCGCTGAACTTCGGCCTCACCGCCACGGACGAGCGTGCCGACGTGGTCGCCGTGATCGACGCCGACTACGAAGTCCGCGAGGACTGGCTGGCCGCGCTCACCGGCTATTTCCATGATTCCAAGGTGGCCGTGGTGCAGTGCCCGCAGGCCCACCGCGACTTCGAGAACAACCGTTTCCGTCGCATGACCGCATGGGAATACGACGGCTTCTTCCGCATCGGCATGCATCATCGCAACGAGCGCAACGCGATCATCCAGCACGGCACGATGACCATGGTGCGCCGCTCCGCGCTGGAAGGCACCGGTGGCTGGTCGGAATGGACGATCTGCGAGGACGCCGAGCTCGGCCTGCGCCTGATGCATGCGGGCTACGAGCTGGTCTACGTGGACGAACTGATGGGCAAGGGCCTGACCCCTGCCGACTTCAAGGCGTACAAGAGCCAGCGCTATCGCTGGGCCTTCGGCGCCATGCAGATCCTCAAGGGCCGCTGGAGCTGGATGACCCGCAAGGGGCCGCTCTCCGCCGGACAACGCTTCCACTTCCTCACCGGCTGGTTCAGCTGGTTCGCCGACGCACTGCACTTCATCTTCACGATGATGGGCCTGTTGTGGACCGCGGGCATGATCTACGCACCGCAGTACTTCAACCTGCCGATGCAGCTGTTCCTGATTCCCGTGATCGGCTTCTTCTTCGCCAAGGCGATCTTTGGCTTCGTGCTTTATCGCGCCCGCGTCCCGTGCAGCTGGTACGACACCATCATGGCGTCGGTGGCGAGCATGGGCCTGTCGCACGCCATCGCCCGCGGCATCCTGCACGGCCTGACGCGTGAGAAGACCGCCTTCGTGGTCACCGCGAAGAGCCGCCGCATGGGTGGCAGCAGTTTTGCCGCTTTTGCGCCCGTGCGTGAGGAAGGTCTCATGGCGATCGCCCTGCTCTGCGCGGTGGTCGGCATGGCGCTGCACTACGGCACGAGCTATGTGGAGAGCACGTTGTGGATGTTCATCCTCACCGCGCAGTCCATTCCGTACGTGTCGGCGCTCGCCGGCGCCTGGATCGCGCACCGTGCCGGTGACGAAGCAGGCTGAACAAGCGCAGGGTCGTTCACGTTTGTGTATCGACCCTGCACGCCGCGCGCTGTAAGTTATGAAGACTTCGTGTGGATCACGACCGGAACGGGATGCTCATGCGCCGAACCAGACGCCATGGACTGCTGCTTCTGCCGTGGTTCCTCTTGCCCTGCCTCGCCCATGCCGGCGTCGTCGTCACCGTGGACGGCGTCGATGAAAACCTGAAGAACGCCGTCGTCGCCGGTGTCGAACTCAGCCAGTACGCCAAGCGTGATGCCACCGCCGCGCAGATCCGGCGCCTCTATGACAAGGCACCCGACGAAGTCCAGGCGGCACTACGGCCCTACGGCTACTACGAAGCCACCGCCACAGGCGACATCAAGCAGGTCGGCAACGACTGGCAGGTGGCCCTGCACGTGGTTCCGGGCCTCCCGGTCATCGTGAAGTCGGTCAATGTCAGTATCGACAAGGAGACCGCCAGGCTCCCGCCCGTCGCCCGTGCCATGCGCGGCGTCAATGGCCTCAAGGACAAAACGCTCAACGACGGCCAATATGACGCTGCCCGCGACGCCGTGAGCGGCGCACTCACCGCCACTGGCTTTCTCGACGCGAAGCTCGTCACCCATCGTGTCGAGGTGAACCGCGCGGAGCACAGCGCGACGGTCGAATTGGCCTGGGAGACCGGCAAGCGCTACCGCTACGGCAAGATCCACTTCGAGAACTCGCAGTTCCGCGACGGTTTCCTCGACCGCTACGTGCCGTTCAAGAGCGGCGACTACTTTTCGCAGACCCAGCTGCTCGACCTGCAGCAGGCGCTCAACGGTGCCGACTACTTCGCCGTGGTCAATGTCATGCCCGATACGGACAACGCGAAGGACGGCACGATCGACATCAACGTGGAACTGGCACCCGCCAAGCGTACGATCTACACCGGCGGGCCGTTCTTCGGTACCGATACGGGCGCGGGACTTCAGGGTGGCGTCGAAAGGCGCTGGGTAAACGACCGCGGGCACAAGTGGAAAAACCAGATCGTCATGGCGCAACGCCTGAAGACCATCTCCACGCTCTACCAGATCCCCATGCCTGGTCCGAACCAGCGCAGCTTCAACTTCGGCGCGAACTACCGCGATGCCAACACCGTGACATCGAAGTCGCGCACCATTCAGCTGGTCGCCAACGAAACACGGCTCTGGCATGGCTGGACGCGCACCATCGGCATCAATGTGCTGTCCGGCACGTTCACCGTCGGTAAGCGCGGTGGCGAAGGCGACAACGCCGAAGGTCTCGAACACGGCCGGAGCACCCTGCTCTACCCCGAAGTCACGCTGAGCCGGAAGAAAGGCGACAATCCGACCTTCGTGCGCAGCGGCTGGTCGCTCACGCTTACCGCGCGCAGCACGGCCGGCGACCTGCTCTCCGATGCACGCTTCTCGGAACTGATGGGCGACGCCAAATGGATCCAGTCGTTCTGGGGCCGCAACCGGCTGATTCTCCGCGGCACGGCCGGCAAAATCTGGACCGATGACTTCAGCGCCCTGCCCCCGCAGTTGCGCTTCTTCGCCGGCGGTGATCGCTCCGTGCGTGGTTACGATTTCGAAAGCATCGGTCCGAAGAATGCCTACGACCGCGTCATCGGCGGTGAGAACCTGCTCGTGGGCAGCACCGAGGTCGAGCATTACTTCACGCGCAACTGGGGCATGGCCGCCTTCGTCGACGCCGGCAACGCCTTCACCGGCACCGACTACAAGCCACTGGTCGGTACCGGCCTGGGCGTACGCTGGCTCTCGCCGGTCGGCATGATCCGCGCGGACCTTGCCGTACCCGTCGGCAACAAGGAGTCGCACGGTATCCACCTGCACGTCGTCATCGGGCCCGACCTGTGAGGAGCACCGGCATGAAATGGTTGATCCGCATTGGCGTAGCCTTCGGCGTGCTACTTCTCATCGTCGTGCTCGGCGTGTGGTGGCTGGTCGGCAGCGCCTCCGGCCTTCGTTTTGCGCTGGCTCGTGCGCAGGGTTTTACCGATAACGCGCTCACGATCGAGCACGCCGAAGGGCGTCTTGCCGGCCCGCTCGACCTCGCTGGCGTGCGCTACCGGGACGGCAAGGGCATGGATGTGCGTGTTGCGAAAGCGCATCTCGACTTCTCGTTCGGTTCGTTGCTGCGCAAGCGCGCGCACGTCTACGACCTGACGGCGGACGGCATCGACGTGGCGCTGCCGCCGAGCCAACCGGAGCCGGACACCGCATCGGAACCGTTCTCGCTCGAGCCGCCACTCGACATCGTGCTCGACAAGGTCAAGGTCGGCCACGTGAAGGTGACCCAGGCGGGTCAGCCACTGTTCGAGTCGAACTCGCTGGATCTGGTTGGTTCGTGGACATCGAAAGGCATCGCGCTGAAAACCCTCGCGCTGCGCGCACCCGACGGCCAGGCCGATCTCGGCGGCACGCTCGCCGTGGGCAAGGGATACAAGGGCGACGGCAAGGCCAGCTTCCGCTGGAAGGTCGGCGACATCGACTACGCGGGCGATCTCGAAGCGCATAGCGACGGTGCGAAGGCGCGCACCATCGTCAAGCTCAGCCTGCCCTTCGTTGCCCAGGTCGACGCGAATCTCGTACAGAGCGGTGACTTCGCGTGGACGGCGAAGATCGATGCGCCACGCTTCGACCCCAAGCCGCTGATCGGTGACAGCAGCCTGCAAGCGCTTGGCGTTGCCCTGCGGGGTTCGGGCGATCGCTACCACGCCGACCTCACCGGCGATCTCGATCTCAACGATTATGTCGTGCGCCTGACACCGGTGAAAGCTGCCTTCGATCACGAGTACAAGCGACTCACCCTCGACGAGCTCACCGTGGGTTCGCCGCAGGTCAAAGGCTCGTTGACCGCACGCGGCACCGTGGAGATCGCGGCGCAACCGGTCTCGGCAGACCTCGCCCTGAGCTGGAAGGACGTACTCGTCCCCGCGAATGTCGCGGGTCAGGACCTCGCCAGCGCCGGTCAGCTCACCTTCAAGGGCAGCGCACAGGCGTATCACGCCGCCGGTAACGTCGACATCGGACCACCGGACCACATCGGCAAGTTCACCCTCGACGTGGACGGCAAGCCCGACATCATCGACCTGCATACCGTGCAGCTGAAGCAGCCGAACGGCAACGGCGTCCTTGCCGCGAATGGCACATTGACCCTGCAGCCCCAGCTTGCGTGGAAGCTCGATCTCAAGGGCGAACGCTTCGATCCCAGCGGGTTGCTCGCCGATTGGCCCGGCGCGCTAAATGTCGATCTCTCCACCGAAGGGCAGATAGCGAAGGATGGCCCGCTCGGCACGCTCGAGCTCCGCAAGCTCGACGGCACGCTGCGCAAGCGGCAGTTGCATGGCTACGGCAAGCTCACCCTGAAGCCCAACGAAGTGATCAACGGCACGCTCGATCTCGCCTCGGGCAGCAGCACGGTTCATCTCGACGCCAGGGGCGATCGTGCCAACGACGCGAACCTGAAGCTGGCGATCACTTCACTGGGTGACTGGTTGCCGGATGCCGGCGGCCGCATCCAGGGCGATGTCTCCGCCAAGGGCAACGTACCGAAGCTGGCGGTGAAGGCGAACGTGCGCGGCAGCGCCCTGGTCTACGCCGGGCTGAAGGTCGATGCGCTTACCGTCGACGCCGATGTCCCCGATATCAGCAAGCCCGGCGGCAAAGTCGCCATCGTCGGTACGCAGGTAACCTCGGGCGGTCTCGTCTTCGACCGCCTTGCCGTGAACGCGAACGGCACGCAGGAGAAGCACCAGCTCAGCATCGACGCGACAGGCCGTCCGCTTGCTGCCGACCTCCAGCTTTCCGGCGCGCTGCGTGACGGCGCGTGGAATGGCACGCTGTCCACGCTCAACATCGATTACCAGGGACTGCCCCGCTGGCACCTGCAGAACGCCAGCCAGCTTGCCTGGAAGGATGGCGCGGCAAGCATGAGCGAACTCTGCCTCACCGCCGGCGAACCCCTGCTCTGCGTCGCCGCGAAGCAGGACAAGGGCGGCAACCTCGACGCCAGCTATCGCCTGCGCAAGCTGCCACTCGCACTGATCAAGACGGCCGTCGAAGCATCGAGCAGCCCGATCCGTGCCGACGGCATGATCGAAGGCGACGGCAGTATCCGGCGCACGGCTGCAGGCGCCTTGTCGGGCCAGGCTAACGTCACCAGTGCGCACGGCTCCATCACCTTTACTGACCGCAGCGATGAGCCGCTGCTGGTCTACGACAACCTCGCCGCTAATGTGCAGCTCTCGCCGGGCAGCCAGCGTGTCACGGTTCGTGCGGCGTTCAACAAGGGCGGCTCGCTCAATGGCGATGTCTCGATCAGTGGCGCGCAGCAGGCACTCGGCGGCACCATCGCACTGCGCCTGGCCGACCTTGGTGTCATCGAGCTGTTTACCAGTGAGCTCGACGAGGTCAAGGGCGGACTTGATGCGAACTTCAACCTGGGTGGAACAGTCGCCGCACCAGCAATCACCGGGCAGGCGCTGCTCGCCGGTTTCGCTACGGAAGTCCCGAGTGCCGGCCTGAAGCTCAAGGACGGCCGCATCAGTGTGACGACCGCCGACGCGAAGAACTACGCCGTCGACGGCACGATCCACTCCGGCGATGGCACGCTAGGCATCAAGGGCACGGCCGCACTCGGCGCCGGTGCGCAGATGCGCCTCGGCATCCAGGGCTCGAAATTCACCGCCGTGGATATTCCCGCCGCCAAGGCCGTCGTCTCGCCGGACATCACGATTGTGCAGGATGCCACGGGCATGAACGTCACCGGCAAGCTCAATGTCGACATGGCGGATGTCAATGTCGAGCGTCTGCCCGGCGCCGGTGCCACGAAGGCCTCGCCGGATGTCGTCGTCATCGACGACAAGCAACGGGAAGCCGCCGCTGAAGCGTCGCCCATCTCGGCGGATATCCGCGTCGACCTCGGGCGCAAAGTCCATCTCGTCGGCTTCGGTATCGACGGCCGTATCACCGGACAGCTCGACGTGCGCGAACGCCCCGGCCGCGCGACGACAGGCCAGGGACAGATCGGTGTGGACGGTACGTATAAGGCCTACGGGCAGGACCTGAAGATCCAGCAGGGCCAGCTACTGTTCGCGACCACGCCCATCGACAATCCGCGCCTTAACATCCGTGCCGCGCGTGCGCTCAACCCGAATGCCACCATTGCCGATGGCCAGACGGTGGGACTCTATGTTTCCGGAACCGCGCAGCGACCGATCCTCACGGTGTTCTCCAACCCGGTGATGGAACAGTCCGACGCTCTTTCGTACCTCGTCACCGGCAAGCCGCTGTCGCAGGTTAGTGGTGGCGAAGGGAACATGGTCGGCGCAGCTGCGCAGGCACTTGGTTCGGCGGCGGGCGATCTGCTGGCGAAGCGTGTCGGTTCGAGGATCGGCGTCGACGATATCGGCGTATCGAACAACGATGCGCTCGGCGGCACCTCGGCATTCACCGTCGGCAAGTATCTCTCACCACGTTTGTACCTGAGCTATGGCGTCGGCCTGTTCGACCCGGGCCAGGTAATCACGCTGAGATATCTCTTCAGCAGGAAGTGGAACTTCGAGGCGCAGAACGCGACGGATTTCAGCCGGGCAAGCCTGAACTACCGCCTCGAACGATAAGCAGAGCGGCTCGTCGCTCCCTGTAGGAGCCGCTTCAGCGGCGAAAACCAGCCCGCCTCACCCCGATTTATCTGACCCAAAGAAAAGGCCCGCAAGAGCCTTTCTCTTTCAGGAGCGTTGATCCACGTCAATCAACGCGAGCCCTACAGACGACTCAACATTGTTTTGTTGCGGTCGCTTCGTTGCCTGTGCATTCGCCGTTGCATGCGTCACAGACAACCATCGCTCGATGCGGTGAGAAGCGCGACCCGAGGGTGCTAGTAACACCTCCGGACCACTGACCACAACTAACTATCTAGAAGTCACTCGTGGCTGCCATCGATCATACGGCATGTATGGACGCCTCCCGTTTGGCAAGGTCCTTCGACGTGATGTAGCAACAGAGCGCGGTCGCGGTTATGTATTCGGCCTGTCG
>NZ_QAOX01000012.1 GCF_003050935.1 Luteibacter sp. OK325
CTGCACTCGCGGCTAAACGACATCCCGCCAGCGCTCTTCGAGCGCCTGGCGGCTCAGGCTCCTACGCAGGTGTCCAGAAAAGCTTGACCACTGCAATGCATCGGCGATTGGGTGCTTGCCGCAACCTGGATATCGCCGATGAATCGGCCCCTACAAAAAACATTCAAAAAAAACCCGGCGCGAGCCGGGTTTTTTTTCGCTCCCTGTGGGAGCCGCTTCAGCGGTGACGCTCTCAGCGACGCGAACGAATCGCCGTAATCAGCGCACGCGTTGCCCCATCGAACTGCGACAGGTCGCCGGCGTCTTTGTCGTTCGCCAATGAAGGGTAGATCTGCTTGGCGATGACCTTGCCCAGCTCCACGCCCCACTGGTCGAACGCATTGATGCCCCAGAGGTGACCGAGCAGGAACACCTTGTGCTCGTACAGCGCGATCAGCGCGCCCAGCGAATGCGGGGTGAGCGAGTCGAGCATGAATACGGTGCTCGGGCGATCGCCCTTGAACGTACGCTGCGCGGCGAGTGCATGACGCTCTTCATCCGTGCCCGTCTTTGCTTCGGCCAGTGCTTCTTCGTAGGTCTTGCCCAGCGACAGCGCCGCTGCCTGCGCCAGCAGGTTCGACGTCAGCACGTCCTGGTTCTCGCGCAGCGGATGCGCCGGCTTCACCAGGCCGATGAACTCCAGCGGTACGATATCGGTACCCTGGTGCAGCGCCTGGAAATAAGCATGCTGCGCATTGGTGCCGATGCTGCCCCAGACCACGGGCACGCTTGCCTGCTTCACTTCGCTGCCATCACTCGGATGCACATGCTTGCCGAGGCTTTCCATCTCCAGCTGCTGGAGATAGGACGGGAGATCCACAAGCGAATCCACATAGGGAATCACGGCGCGGCTGGTGGTACCGAGGATGTTGCGGTTCCAGATCTCGGCGATGGCAAGCAGCACCGGAAGGTTGTCCTTCCACTCCGCGCTGCGGAAGTGGTCGTCCGCCTCGGCGGCACCGGCGAGCAGGTCGCGGAAGCCCTTCATGCCAATGGCGAACGCGATGGAAGCACCCACGGCCGACCACAGTGAGTAGCGACCGCCGACGTAGTCCCACATCGGGAGCACCTGCGAGGCGCCCCACTTGTGCACGGCTTCGTCGTTGGAGCTCACGGCGATGAAATGCCTGGAGGCCTTTGCCTCGTCGCCGCCCTCGGCCTTCAGGATCCAGTTGCGGAACACACCGCCGTTGAGCAGCGTTTCCTGCGTGTTGAAGCTCTTGGAAACCAGGATGACCAGCGTGCGTGCCGGATCGAGTTTCTTCATCAGGTCCGTCGCGGCCTGGCCGTCGACGTTGGTGAGGAAGTGGCTGTTGATGCCATCGACGTGGAACTGCTCGAGCGCGTGTACGGCCAGACGCGGGCCGAGATCCGAACCACCGATACCGATGTTCACGACGTCGGTGACGCGGCCGATCAGGCCAACCGACTCGCCTTCGCCCTTGTGTACCGCGTTGACGAGGGCTTCCATCTTGTCCAGCGCGTCGGCGACTTCCTTGCGGACGTCCGCTGGCGCTGCCGGATTGCGCGAAGCACCACCGCGCAATGCGGTGTGCAGTACCGCGCGATCTTCGGAGGTATTGATGTGCTTGCCTTCGAACATCGCGTCGCGCGCGGCTTTCCAGCCGGTGCTTTCGATGTACTCGCCGACGGCGTCCAGCGCCGCGATGTCGAGCTTCTGGCGGGACGCGTCGAGAAGGATCGGACCCATGCGTCGGCGCAGGCGCTCACCGCGGGCTTCGTCCTGGACGAGGGCGCGGAGGTTGGTGGCGGCGAGACGGGAGGCGTGCTCCTCGAAGGAGGGCAGACGGTCGTGCTTTGATTCCATGGCTTCCACTTGGCGGCGACGGATAGGGAATCCCGATCTTACCGCAGTGCAGCGTAGGCGGATTGCAAAAAATCAGGCCAATGTGGGAACCGCTTCAGCGGCGAATGAAGCACATGTAGGAGCCGCTTCAGCGGCGAAAAGCCAACGGAGCGGAGATGCCGCAATTCCTTTCGCCGATAAATCGGCTCCCACACAAAGCAGTCCTGCCCAAAGCAGTCCTGCCCAAAGCAGGCCTATACCGAGGCAGGCCTGCACCAAGGCAGGCCTACAAAAAGCAGACTGCGTTACGCCGCCTGTTTCGGAATCGAATGATTCGTATGCGTGATGCGGTTGTCCGCGTCGACGTAGACCAGGTCCGGCTGGTATTTGGCCATCTCGGCCTCGGACAGGCCGACGAACGCGGCGATGATCACCAGGTCGCCGGTGGATACGCGACGCGCGGCGCTACCGTTCACGGAGATGATGCCCGAGCCCTCTTCCGCACGCAGCGCGTACGTGACGAAGCGTTCGCCGTTGCTGATGTTCCAGGCATGGATCTGCTCGTACTCGCGGATCCCCGCGGCATCGAGCAGGTTGCCGTCGATGGCGATCGAACCTTCGTAGTTCAGCTCGGCGTGAGTCACCGTGGCCCGGTGGATCTTGCACTTGAGCATGTTGAGGTGCATGGCGGTCTCTGGAGTTTGGCGGTTACAAAAACGCCCATTCTAACGGAGGGTTGCCCGCTCCGTCGCGTGGGCTTCCTCTGTCGGTGCGCTTTATGGGGGACAGCGACAGGAAACGCAAGTCCCCGTTCGTGAAGGGATTCAGTCGAAAGGCAGGTTGTCGATCAGGCGGGTCACGCCCAACCGCGCCGCGACCAGCGCCACCAGGCCTTCCCGATCGTCCGGACCCGGCTCGGCAAGGTCTTCGGCGCGACGGATAGCCAGGTAATCGGGCACGAAGCCGGCGCGTTCCAGCCGGGCCTTGGCGGCCTGCTCCAGCGCCTGCCAGCTATGGCCCTGGCGAAAGAGCTCACGGGTCTGCTGCAGCGTCGAGTAGATCTGCGGCGCCCTGGCCCGTTCCTGGGGCGACAGGTACTGGTTGCGCGAGCTCATGGCGAGGCCATCCTCTTCACGCAACGTCGGTCCCGACATGACCTTCACCGGCAGGGAGAGATCCCGGACCATCCGCTCGATCACCTTGAGCTGCTGGAAATCCTTCTGGCCGAACACGGCGAGGTCCGGCTGGACCAGGCTGAAAAGCTTGGCGACCACGGTGGCCACGCCTTCGAAATGACCCGGACGATGAGCACCTTCCAGGGTTTCGGTCAGGTCGGGCACGTGGATGCTCACGCTGGAGGCCGCGCCAAACGGGTAAAGCGTCGAGACCTCCGGCGCAAACAGGATGTCGCACCCGGCCTCGGCCAGGCCGGCCTGGTCCTGGGCCAGGGTGCGGGGATAGCGCTCGTAGTCCTCACCCGGGGCGAACTGGGTCGGATTGACGAAAACGCTGGCGATCACACGGTCGGCTCGGGCACGGGCCAGCTTCAGCAGGGAGTAGTGCCCGGCGTGCAGGTTGCCCAGGGTCGGCACGAAGCCGACGTTCTGGCCGGCACTGCGCCAGCCGCGAACGGCGGCGCGCAGTGCGGCGGCATCGGTAACGGTCTGCATGGTGGAGCCCTCAGCTGAAACTGTGTTCGACGCCGGGGAAGCGCTGTTCACGCACGTCCGCGACGTAGGCGCCAATGGCGCCCTGGATGGAATCGCGTCCCGCGAGGAAATCCTTGGAAAACTTCGGCCGCTTGCCCGGCGTCAGGCCGAGCAGGTCGTAGACGACCAGGACCTGACCGTCGCAATCCACGCCCGCACCGATCCCGATCACCGGGATGGACAGTTCGGCGGTGATGCGTGCCGCCAGCGCCGAGGGTACGCATTCGAGGACGAGCAGGTCGGCACCCGCCGCCTCCACCGCCTTCGCATCGGCGAAGAGTTTATCGGCGGTGTCCTGGGTCTTGCCTTGCACCTTGTAGCCGCCGAATTTGTTCACCGACTGCGGGGTGAGGCCAAGGTGACTGCAAACCGGAATGTCACGCTCGGCCAACGCCGAGATAACTTCGCAAATACGACCGGCGCCCTCGATCTTGACCATGGCCGCGCCGCCCTGCCCGATCAGCCGCGCAGCGGCTTCCATCGCAGTAGGAACATCGCGGTCGCTCATGAACGGCAGGTCGGCTACCAGCAGCGTGGCCGACAGCCCACGCGCGGTGGCCGCGGTGTGATAGACCATTTCGTCGACGGTCACCGGCAAGGTGCTCGAACGCCCTTGCACCACCATGCCGAGCGAATCGCCGACCAGGGCCACATCGACCCCGGCAAACTCCAGTTGGGCAGCGAAACTCGCGTCGTAGGCGGTGAGCATCACGATCTTCCTGCCTTCGGCTTTCATTGCCTTCAGGCCCGGCACGGTCACCGGCTTACGCGCCGGCGCGCTCGTTTTTTCCACGTACACGCTGTGTCGCCTCGTTGGGTGAAACGGGAATTGTCCGCCTTGAAGAGCGCTAGCTCAACCGAGGCTCATGAAAGAGGCGTGCAGCCGTGCGTCGGAATCGCATCCAGCAGGTCGCCGACGCGCCCCATGCCGGGCAGCACCGTATCGGCGGCGATATCCGCCAGGGGCAGCAGCACGAACGCGCGCTCGGCGATCCGCGGGTGCGGCACGCTCAGGCGGTCCTCGTCGATCACTTCGTCGCCATAGGCGAGCAGGTCGAGGTCGAGCGTTCTCGGGCCCCAGCGCTCGCCGTCGCGAACCCGCCCGAATGCGCGTTCGGTGGCAAGCAAGGCATCCAGGAGGTCCATCGGTGTCAGACCGGTCTCGACGGCGATGGCCGCGTTGACGAAGTCAGGCTGGTCCGTGTGACCCCAGGGCGGCGTGCGATAGAACCGCGACCGCGCCACGACTGCCACGCCGGGCAACGCATCCAGGGCGGCGATGGCGGCATCGAGCCGTTCACGCACCTCGCCCAGGTTGCCGCCCAGCCCGATAAGGGCGCGAACGATCACGCGCCGCCCGAATCGCCCTTGCCACGGCCGCCGGGCTTGCGCCGACGACGACGCTTGCGTGCAGGTGCCGTCGCCGCGACGGTGGTTTCGTGTGCGGGGACCCCGCCGCCGCCCAGTGCCGCCGCGAGCATTTCCGGCGGTAGCTGCTGGGCATGCGCCCACCATTCGCCAAGCTCACGCATGCGCTCGGATTCATGGGCACGCAGGAGCAGGAAATCGAACGCTGCGCGGAAACGCGGATGCGACATCAGGCGGAAGACGCGCTTGCGGTGAATCTGTTCGAAGCGCGGCTGCAGCGACCAGATTTCTTCCATCGTGAAGGTAAACCGGCGCGGAATGGCGACGCGCTGGCACTGCTCGCCCACGACGTGTACAGCGGCGCGCTGCCAGGCCTCGTTGATGTCGAAGCCCTGCGCGATCCAGCCGTGTGCCTGGTCGCGCACTTCGCCCCACAGCAGCACGGCATAAAGGAAAGCCGGCGTGACCGACTTGCCCTCGGCGATGCGCGCATCCGTATTGGACAGGCCCTGTTCGACCAGGGCACGAAGCGCCTGATCGCCGCGCTCGAGGGCACGGGCCGTGGCCGGGAAGAGGAATTTCAGGAGGCCACAGGCTTCGAGCATCTTGAAGCTCTTCAGGCCGTGACCGGCAAGGAAGAGCTTGAGCGACTCGTCGAACAGGCGGGCCGGCGCAGCTTCTCCCAACAGGTGGCCCAGCGAGGCGAACGGCGCCAGGGCTTCCTTGTCGATGGTGAAGCCCAGCTTCGCGGCGAGACGGGCCGCGCGAAGCATGCGCACCGGGTCTTCCCGATAGCGCTGGTCGGGGTCGCCGATCAGTCGCATGGTCTTGTCTTCGAGGTCCTGCATGCCGCCGACATAGTCGCGGACGCTGAAGTCGGAGATGTCGTAATAGAGCGCATTGACGCGGAAGTCACGGCGGACGGCGTCTTCCTCGATCGTGCCCCAGATGTTGTCGCGAACGATCCGGCCGTCGACGATGTGCCGATCGCCCTCACCCCCCGTGCCGTCCTCGCCCGTGCCGCGGAAGGTCGCCACCTCGATGATCTCCGGCCCGAAGACGACATGGGCCAGTCGGAACCGGCGGCCAATCAGGCGGCAATTACGGAACAGCCCCTTGACCTCGTCCGGCGTGGCATTGGTCGCCACGTCGAAGTCTTTCGGGTGACCGCCGAGCAAGAGGTCACGCACGGCGCCACCGACCAGGTAGGCAGCGAACCCCGCGTCGTGCAGACGGTAGAGGACGCGCAACGCGGCCTTGCTGATGTTCTTGCGGGAAATGGAGTGGTGTTCGCGCGGGATGACGCGGAGCGTCGGCGCAACCTCATTCCTGGTTTCGGGATTCAAGCGGTCGTGGTCCTGACGGGCGCGCATGCGTCCTTTAGGTGGACAAATGTAACGAATTAGACCCCGGCCGACGAGTATGCAAAAAACCGTTGCCGGGCTCCGGGATTTCGCTATACTAGCGCGCTTCGTACCCCACGTACGACCTGCTCCCTTCGTCTAGTGGTCTAGGACACTGCCCTCTCAAGGCGGGAACACGAGTTCGAACCTCGTAGGGAGCACCACTTTTCCTCTTTCGGCGCCATTCTTCGCATGACCTTTGTCGTTACCGACAACTGCATCAAGTGCAAGTACACGGACTGCGTCGAGGTTTGCCCGGTGGATGCCTTTCACCAGGGCCCGAACTTCCTGGTGATCAATCCGGACGAGTGCATCGACTGCACCCTGTGCGAGCCAGAATGCCCGATCAACGCCATCTACCCCGAGGACGACGTCCCCGCGGGTCAGGAAGTGTTTGTCGCGCTCAATGCCGAGCTCGCCAAGGCGTGGCCGGTCATCACCGAGCGCAAGGACGGCCTGCCGGACGCCAAGGAATGGGAAGGCAAGCCGGGCAAGCTCGACCTGCTCGAACGCTGATCCAACCCCGAATTATCGAAAAAACGGCCCTGGAGGCCGTTTTTTGCTGTTGTAGGAGCCGATTCATCGGCCATAGCCAGGTTGCCGCGACCCCATCGCCGGCATAGCCGGCTCCTACAACGAGCCAACAAGAAAAACGCCGCCTCGAGGGCGGCGTTTTTCGTGGAACGGAAAGCAGACTTACTTGCTGCCCATCCGCGACTTCAGCGCGTCGATCACGCGACGGACGCCATCGGCATCGCCCTGCGCACGGATTTCACTGCCGGTGCCGCTCGGGTTGACGGTCAGCACGACCGTGTGGGTCGCGCCCTGGGCCGACGCCGGGGCGTCCTTGGCATCCTGGTTGTTGCCGTCCTTGCCACCGCCGAACATGCGGCGGAACAGGCCCGGACGGGCTTCCGGACGGCCCGGCTTCGCGGCGATCTGGTAGGTGTGGTTGGTGTCGTCGTGGGCGACGACGCTACCCAGATCACCCTGGGCCAGCTGTTCACCGATGCGCTTGAAGGCGGTGTCGACGTCGTCGGCCAGGATGAAACCATCCGACACCGGCGCAGCATTGGTCGCATTGGCGTTGGCCGCCGCGGCGCCCGAACCCACTTCCGGAATCACCAGCGCGGCAGTCGTCGACGGCGTATCCAGACCCGGCGGGATCTCGAGCGGAGCTTCCTGCTGGGCACGATCCCAGTCCTTCTTCGAGCGGAACGCACCGCAACCGGACACCAGCAGGGCGGAAAGAATCAATGCCGGGACGACCAGCGCGTACGAGGTTTTCTTCATGAACTCGGGTTCCGTTGAATAGGGTTGCTTCAGGCAGCGAACGACAATGGTGCCAGAGCGGCGAGCGTTTCGCGCACCCTGTCCAGCGCCGGGCCCGCTTCCAGCTCGACCAGGGGCAGCCTTGGAGCGGCCGAACCGAGCCCCAGGGCAGCCAGACCGGCCTTCACCGGGATGGGGTTCGGCGCGCAGTTGAGCGCGTCGATCAGCGGGGCCAGCCGTGCTGTCTCCCTCGCGGTCTTCTCCGGGTCGCCTGAACGGGCGGCGTCGCAGAAGGCGCGGAAGGCTTCGGGCACGAGATTGGCCACGACCGAAATGGTCCCGGCGGCGCCCGCCAGCATGGCCTGGTGGGCCGAGCCGTCGTCACCGCTGAGGTAGACGAAATCCGGGCGAATAAGTTCCGCGAGGGCGCGAATGCGCTCGGCGTCGCCCCGGGCTTCCTTGATACCGATGATGCCTGCATGGACACGCAGGACCGCCACGGTCTCCGGCGCGATGTCGCAGCCAGTGCGCGGGGGCACGTTATAGAGGATGACCGGAAGGCCGCCCTCGTCCGCCACCGCGAGGAAGTGCCTGCGCAGGCCCTCCTGGGTCGGACGGACATAGAACGGCGCCACCACCAGGGCAACGTCGGCGCCAAGGGCCCTGGCCCGGCGCGTGGTGGCTATGGTTTTGGCGGTGCCTGCCTCGCCGGTGCCGGCGATGACGGGAATACGGTGGTTCACGTGCTTCACGGCGAAGCCGAGCAAGCGCTCGAATTCGTCGTGCTCGAGAAAATGGGACTCGCCCGTCGACCCGGCGACGACAACCGCCTGGGTGCCACCGGCGATCTGCTGGTCGAGCAGTCGGCCGAACGCGTCTAGATCGAGGGAGCCGTCGGCGGCGAACGGCGTCGCCAGCGCGGTGATGCTTCCGGAGATGTCCAAGGTGAAACCCGTTGAGTTACCAGCCGTTCGCATGTTACCGGGGCACCTGCGGCGAGTCCATTCGCGACGTGCACCCATCATTCCATGCGGAGTGTCTTGCTAGCGTGCGACGCAGCCAAGTAAGCTCGGGCCCGTAGCGACGCCCTGCGCCCCGCGGGTCGCGCCATCGGTAGTCGAGCCTTGAATCGTTCCGCAGTACGTAGCACCACCACCGATAACCAGCTCCTCATCTCGACGCTGTCGCCGGCGCACCGCGCCCCGATCCTCGCGTTGGCCAAGCGCATCGCCGACTCCGGCTGCAACATGGCCGACGCCCGCGTCTCCACGATCGGCAACGACACCTCGGTGATGCTGCTCGCCTCGGGCGCCTGGGATGCCGTCGCCAAGCTGGAAACCGCGCTGGCCAAGCTGGCCCGCGACGAAGAGCTGCAGATCGTGCATTACCGCACCACCCCGCGCGAGCCGACCTCGCACCTGTTGCCCTATCTGGTCGAGGTGATCGCCGCCGACCGACCGGGCATCCTGGTGAAGATCATCGAGTTCTTTTCGCGCCGCGACATCAGCGTGGAGCAGCTCACGTCCATGCGTTACCAGGCCATGCAGACCGGCGCTGAAATGTTCCAGGCCCAGATCACCATCGGTATTCCGTCGGAAACACATATCGCCGCGCTGCGCGACGATTTCCTCGAGTTGTGCGATGGCCTCAATCTCGACGCCATCATGGACCCCGTGAAGTTCTGACCCAAGGGAAGACAGACCTACGCATGATCGGCAAGGGCAAGAAGCTACCGAAACTCGAAGGCGCACTGGGCGATGGCACGAGCCTGTCGCTGGCCTCCCTCCACGGCAAGTGGGTCGTGGTCTTCTTTTACCCGAAGGACAACACGCCGGGCTGTACGAACGAGGCGAAGGACTTCCGCGATCTCTACGGGGAATTCCAGGCCCGCAACGCCGAAGTCGTCGGCGTATCCCGTGACTCCGTGCGATCGCACGCGAATTTCGCCGGCAAGCACGAACTACCCTTCCCACTCGTGTCCGACGCCGACGAAGCCTGGTGCCAGGCATTCGACGTGATCCACGAGAAAGTGCTCTACGGTAAGCGCTACCTCGGCGTGGTCCGCAGTACCTTCCTGATCGACCCCAACGGCAAGCTCGCCGCGGAATGGCGTGGGATCAAGATCCCCGGCCACGTGCGAGCCGTTCTCGAGAGTGTTCCCACCGCGTGACGGATACCGCGTCATGCGGCTCCTCCCCCCGGCCGTCGCCGTGCGGCCGGTTTTGCAACCTCTGCAAGAGGTCACTTCCGTATGACCGGAAGCAAGCGCATCTACGCCCTCGACACCAACGTGCTTCTGCACGATCCAACGTCGCTGTTCCGCTTCGAGGAGCACGACGTCTTCATACCGATGACGGTGCTGGAGGAACTGGACGACAAGAAGAAAGGCGGCTCGGAAGTCTCGCGCAACGGCCGCCAGGTAAGCCGTTTCCTCAATGAACTGATCGAACGCGGCGGCGGCGAAGGCATCCGCAACGGCGTGGAGCTGATCAACCCGCAGGGAATAAAGCTCAACCGTAATGCCGTGGGCCGGCTGTTCTTCCAGCAGCGCACGGGCCACGGCAACGGCAAGGCCGACAACCAGATCCTGGCCGCTGTCATCGACCTGCGCGACCAGTACCCGGATCGGCCGGTCATCCTGGTTTCCAAGGACATCAACCTCCGGATCAAGGCGTCGATCTACGGCATCACCGCCGAGGACTACGAGAACGACCGCGCACTGGACGACTTCGCCCTGCTCTTCACCGGGTCGGACGGGTTGACCGAAGATTTCTGGACACGGCACCCGGAACTGCGCTCGTGGAACGAGCGTGGCCGCACGTTCTACGAAGTGGACATGCGCGAGGACGAGAACTGGTACGCCAACGAATGCCTGTACATGCCCGGCGAGAACGATGTCGAGCTGCGCGTACTGGAGATCCGTGGCGACGAGGAGCACCGCAAGGCCAAGCTCGTCCTGCTCGACGATCACACGCATGCCTCACACGGCGTGTGGGGCATCGCGGCGCGCAATCGCGAGCAGAACTTCGCGATGAACCTGCTCATGGATCCCGACGTCGACTTCGTCACCCTGCTCGGCACGGCCGGTACCGGCAAGACCCTGCTCGCCCTCGCCGCAGGCCTGGCCCAGGTCATGGACCAGCAGCGTTACCGCGAGATCATCATGACCCGCGCCACGGTCTCGGTCGGCGAAGACATCGGCTTCCTGCCGGGCACCGAGGAAGAGAAGATGACGCCGTGGATGGGCGCCCTGACGGACAACCTCGAAGTACTCGCCAATCCGGAGGAAGGCGGTTCCTGGGGTCGTCAGGCCACCAACGACCTGCTTGCCTCACGCGTGAAAATCCGCTCGCTGAACTTCATGCGCGGCCGTACCTTCCTCAGCCGCTACCTGATCATCGACGAGGCCCAGAACCTCACGCCGAAGCAGATGAAGACCCTGATCACGCGCGCCGGCCCGGGCACGAAGATCGTCTGCCTGGGCAACGTCGAGCAGATCGACACGCCCTACCTCACGGAAACCACATCGGGCCTCACCTATGCGGTGGACCGCTTCAAGATGTGGGCTCACTCAGGGCACATCACGCTCAAGCGCGGCGAGCGGTCGAGGCTGGCCGATTTCGCCTCTGAAGCTTTGTAAGCGCGGGCAAGTGCGACAGCAAAGGCGCGGGCAGCGATGTCCGCGCCTTTTTCGTTTCGGCGGGCTCGGCTTCGCCATCGCGTTCGGGCTTTGGCACTGAGGGAAGGGAGCCGGAGACTTGAGTTGAGAGCAGATTCACAAGCCGTCTGTGGGAGCCGCTTCAGCGGCGATGCTCCTCCCCTGCGGATATCATTTCGCCATGACAGCCAAAGCCAGAGCCAAACCCAACACACTGACCATAGCTGGCTCGGATTCTGGCGGCGGTGCTGGCATCCAGGCCGACCTGAAGACCTTTCATGCGCGTGGGACACACGGGCTCACCGCCATCACGGCGGTGACATCGCAGAACACGCGCGGCGTGACGGCGGTTCATACCCTGCCCCTTGCCCACATCCGCAGCCAGATTGACGCGGTGTTCGACGACTACCCGATCGCGGCGGTGAAGACGGGCATGCTTGGCAGCGCAGCGGTGACGAGACGGGTGGCGAAGGAGATGCGTCTACGCAAGCCGGCGTGGCTGGTTGTCGATCCGGTGATGATTGCTACGAGCGGAGCACGCTTGCTCGATGAAGACGCGATTGAGGCGATGGTGACGCGCCTGATCCCGCTGGCCGACGTGCTCACGCCTAACCTGCCTGAGGCCGAAGCCCTCCTCGGTAGAGCACTGGGGCGCGACATGGACACCGTAGGCGCAGACCTCCTCGCCCTCGGCGCACGCGGCGTGCTGCTCAAAGGCGGCCACGGCAAAGGCCGCGAGGTGATCGATCGTTTTTACGATGCCAGCGGCGTGATCGAGGTTCGGCACCCGCGTCTACCCATTGAAGGCCATGGCAGTGGCTGCACACTGGCTTCGGCCGTGGCGGCGGGGCTGGCTCGGGGCAAATCGCCGCACGCGGCTGTCAGGGAGGCTATTGCCTGGGTGAACAAGACCTTCCAGCGAGCCTGGCAGCCCGGCGGAGGCGCGGTCTACGTGCTCGGGCACTGAGCCCGGAGTATCCTAGGCACGTTGATACAGGCCGCATGCGGCCGCAGGTATCGCTTGTCCCTGTCGAGTCCAACCCATGAATTTCCTCGGGCCCCGCTTCATCGTCCTGTATGTGCTGATCCTGTTCACGCTCTGCGTGCTGCTGGTGCACCTGCGCGGACGCTCGCGCCTGCGCTTCGATCGCCAACTGGTCGACCACTCGGCGCTCTTCGCGCCGTACAACCTGCTGATGTATGCCTTCTCCGCCGTACCGGCGCGCCCGATCCTCGATCGCGGTGGCTTTCCTCAGCTCGACCTGCTGCAAGGCAACTGGGAGAAGATCCGCGAAGAAGCCATGCACCTGTTCGACGAGGGCTTCATCCGCTCCGCCGAGAAGCACAGCGATGCCAGCTTCAATTCCTTTTTCAAGCAGGGCTGGAAGCGCTTTTACCTGAAATGGTACGGCGAGCCGCTGGCTTCGGCCGAGGCGCTATGCCCGGAAACGGTCAAGCTGCTCAAATCGATTCCGAGCGTGAAGGCGGCGATGTTCGCCCTGCTTCCGCCGGGTAGCAAACTCAACCCGCACCGCGATCCGTTCGCCGGCTCGCTCCGCTACCACCTCGGCCTGATCACGCCGAACTCCGACGACTGCCGCATCTTCGTCGACGGCGAAATGCACGCCTGGCGCGATGGCAAGGACGTCGTCTTCGACGAAACCTATGTGCACTGGGCGGAGAACCGCACCGATCAGACGCGGGTGATCCTCTTCGCCGACGTCGAGCGCCCGCTGAAGAGCCGCCTGATGACGGGCATCAACAAGCGCGTCGGTGCCTTCATGGGTTCGATCACGGCATCGCCGAATGACGACGAGAGCAGCGAGCAGGTCGGCTTCGTCAACCGGATGTTCGCGATGAACAACCGCGGCCGCGCACGCACCCGTAAATTCAAGAAAGCCAATCCGAAGCTGTTCCGCATCATCAAGTACATCGGCATCGTGCTGATGATCTGGCTGGTCTTCCTCGCGCCCTACCCCTTCTTCCGCGGCAACCACTGATGTCATGAAGCGACTCACCCTCGGCCTCACCCTCTTCCTCGTCGCGACTGCTGCCGCTGCGGAAGATCTCGGACCGAAGGTCGATCGCCTCGTCGAGGACACCACGAAAAATGCCGCCAGCGAGGCGCGCGCCTTCGACGCCTTGCTCAAACTCGGCAACGACGGTGTGCCCTACATCATCAGCCATCTCGGCGACGACCGCCGCCTTCCCGAACAATCCATCATCATCCGCCGCCCCGGCCGCGAAGACCGCCAGGTCAAACCCTGGTACGTGCACGATGGCCTCGAGTTCGTGCTGACCGAGCTGACCGGCTTCTCCCTGGGGCCGCAGAACGGCCACCTTCTGAAGACGCAGCGCGAGCAGAACACGCGAAAGTGGGTGGCGTGGTGTGTCGGAAGGTTCCCGGACAAGGCGGACGTGTGCCGCTCGAGCGATCGCCGCTGAAGCGGCCAAAAAAGGCCAGCTCACGCCGCGGCGGGCGTGGACGTCGCGGCGCAGAGCCTTCGGTGACGTAGCGGAGCAGAGCCTTCGGTGCCCACCCTCGCTGCTCAGACAGTCCTCCGCGTTTCGTACCGGAAAGGCCGTTGCGCGGCCCGTGTTCTTATTGGCCTACGGCCGCTCCACTTGTGCGGAACTCGCCTCGAGGATGGGCACCGAAGGCTCTCCCGAGCCCTGAGGTTCGCGTGGGTCGAGCCAAAGCGCACGGCAGCATCGCCGGCAGGCGCGCAGGCACAGGCGCGAGGAAGGTGTTCGGCAGCCGGGTGCCAGCAACCGCCTCCACGTCGACCCGGGGCTCGACAACGGTCGGGGGCAACGACGGCACCACGCAACGGCTCTCCTTCCACCCAACCGTATCGTCGTGAGAGACCTTGGTGTCCACCCTCGAGGCGAGTTCCGCACAAGTGGAGCGGCCGTAGGCCAGATAGATACATGGGCCGCGAAGCGGCCTTCCGCACCGAACGCGGAGGACTGTCTGAGCAGCGAGGGTGGGCACCAAGGTCTCCCCCGCGAGACGCCCAAGTGTACAGCGATGGCACAGCCGAGCCCGCCAGGCCAAAGGCGAGCCATGTGCGTGGTGCATGGCGCGAATGAATGCCCGGCCTGAAATCCACGACGAACCAAAAAAAAGACCCCGCATTTCTGCAGGGTCTCTCGTCACCACCTGGCGAACGACTTACGCCGTAGCGCGGAGCCGCTCGACGATCGCGTCGCCGAAGGTGTCCGTGGTGCCGGTGCCGCCGACGTCCGGCGTGGTGCGGTCGCGGGCTTCCATCGTGTCGCGGATGGCTGCGCGCAAACGCGTGGCCTTGGCGACCATGTCCAGATGGTCGAGCATATCGGCCGCGGCGAGCAGCAGCGCGCACGGGTTGGCCTTCTTCTGGCCAGCGATATCCGGTGCCGAACCGTGGACGGCTTCGAAGATCGCCGCGTCCTTGCCGATGTTGGCGCCCGGGGCGAGGCCCAGGCCACCGACGAGACCGGCACAAAGGTCGGAGAGGATGTCACCGAACAGGTTCGTCGTCACGATCACGTCGAACTGGTACGGATTCATCACCAGCTGCATGCAGGCGTTGTCGACGATCATCTCGCCGAACTCGATGTCCGGGTAATCCTTGGCTACTTCGCGGGCCACCGTCAGGAACAGGCCCGACGAGGTCTTCATGATGTTGGCCTTGTGCACCGCCGTGACCTTCTTGCGACCCTTCTTGCGGGCCATTTCGAAGGCGTACTTGCAGATGCGCTGCATGCCCGGGCGGGTGTTGCGGATCATCGAGGTGGCAACTTCGGTGTCGCCCTCGCCCGTGGTGGTCTGGCCTTCGGCCAGGTACGCACCTTCGGTGTTCTCACGCACGGTGATGATGTCGATGTTCTCGTAACGCGCCTTGGTGCCCGGGAAGCTGATGGCCGGACGCACGTTGGAGTAGAGGTCGAACTTGCGACGCAGGGTCACGTTGATCGAGGTGAAGCCGCCGCCGATCGGCGTGGTCAACGGACCCTTCAGCGCGACCTTGTGCTCGGCGATCTTGTCGATCGTGTGCTGCGGCAGGAGGTCGCCATGCTTTTCGAGGGCTACCACGCCGGCGTCGACGTAATCGTATTTCAGACCGCAGTCGAGGGCGTCGAGAACGCGAATGGTCGCGTCCATGATCTCGGGGCCGATGCCGTCGCCGGGGATCACGGCAATCGTCTTGCTCATGGGGGTAACTCCTGAAGGGAAGCGGAAAAATCGCTCAATTATCGGCGATTCTGCCCACTTCCTTCAAGGTTACCGCCCCGATCGGGGCGACAAGGACGGCCGGTCAGGCCGCCGGATGGTCGGCGCAGGCTTCGGCGTCGGCCGCCGTCTCGCCTTCCAGCGAGTCGAGGAAATCGACCGCGCGGCGCAGGTGAGGGATAACGATGGAGCCACCGACCACGAGGCCCACGCTGAAAACCTCGAAGAATTCATCGCGATTGACACCGGCTTCCTTGCACTGGGCCACGTGGTAGCTGATGCAGTCGTCGCAGCGCAGGACCATCGAGGCGACCAGGCCGAGCATCTCCTTGGTCTTCACGTCCAGGGCGCCCGCACGGTAGGTCTGGGTATCCAGGGCGAAGAAACGGCGGACGACCTGGTTGTCCTCACCGAGGATGCGCTCGTTCATCCGCTTGCGGAACGCGGTGAATTCTTCGATGCGGTTATCACCCATCAGTGTGCTGCCTCGAGGATTTCGGCCAGGCGGCCGCTGCGATCGGCGGCCGCGAGGTCGTCGAAACCACCCACGTGCGTGCCATTGATGAAAATCTGCGGCACGGTGCGGCGCCCACCGCTCTTTTCGAGCATGAGGTCGCGCTGGGCCGGATCCATGTCGATACGGACCTCGTTCCAGCCCAGGCCCCTGGCCTTGAGCAGGTTCTTGGCGGCGACGCAGTACGGGCACACCGCGGTCGAATAGATGGTGATATCAGGGGTGGACATGGAGAGGGATGCTCCGGAAGCGAATGGCCAAAAGATGGCGTCGCAGGGCGGATTTTGCAAGACGGACGAACCCCGCCCCGTCAGTGCGGTCTAAGGCGATCGGACTCCCACGGTGATGGTATCGTCCCCGGCCTATGCGCACGCCCCTGCCCCGCCTCGCCCTGCTCGCCGCCAGCACCCTCGCCACCTTCGCCGTGGGTGCCCAGGACAACGTGCGCCTGCCCGACCTCGGCAGCTCCGCCGCGGGCCTGCTCAGCCCGCGCGAGGCGAACGAGTACGGCGATCAGATGCTCCGCCAGATGCACACCCTCGGGCTCACCGTGGACGACGCCCTGGTCGACCAGTACATCAACGACCTCGGCTTCCGCCTGGTCGCCGCCAGCGACCGGCCCAAGGACCACTTCCAGTTTTTCATCGTCAACGACAGCCAGATCAACGCTTTCGCCGCGCCGGGTGGCTATATCGGGGTGAACGCCGGCCTGATCGACATCACCACCAGCGAGAGCGAACTGGCGGGCGTCATCGCGCACGAAATCGGCCATATCACCCAGAATCACCTGTACCGGGCTTTCGAGGACTCCAAGAAGAACGCCCCGCTCATGGCCCTGGTCCTGCTGGGCGCGATCGCAGCCGGCGCGGGTGGCGGGGCCGGCGATGCCGCCCCCGCCGTTCTCATGGGCGGCCAGGGGCTGATCATGCAGCGGCAGATCAACTTCACCCGCAAGGATGAAATCGAGGCTGACCGCGTAGGCATCCAGACCCTGGCCAATGCCGGCTACGACCCGGAAGCCATGGCGGAGTTCTTCGGCCGCATGCAGGACACCCTGCGCGTGGGCGAGGACGAAGAGGCTGCGCCCTCCCTGCTGTTGACCCACCCGGTCACCCTGGAGCGCATCAGCGATGCCAAGGGGCGCGCGCGGGCGATCGAGCAGCGCAACGCTGGCAAACCGCGCCAGCCCACGCTGGACAAAGCCACCTGGGAGAAGAGCACGGCGCCCGTTCTGTTCGTCAAGGACAACACCCAGCTGGCCCCTAATCGCAGCAAGATCGTTCCGGACAGCGCCGCCGACACCTACGCCCTGATGCGCGAACGCATCCGCGTGCTCTCCAGCGACCCCCGCAAGCTCGCGGACATCTACGCCACCAATCTCAAGCGCAAGGACTTCGATACGGCGGCGAACCGTTACGGCTACGCGATCGCCCTGATCCGCAGCGGCCACGGCATGCAGGCGGCGGAGCAGATCCAGCCGCTACTGGTCAGCCAGCCAGCCAGCGTGGTGCTCCGCCTGGCCCTGGCCGATGCCTATGTAGAAGCCGGCCGGCACGGCGACGCCATGGCGATCTACAAGATCCTGCACGACAATTCGCCGCGAAACGGCGCCGTCACCCTCGGCTATGCCAGGGCCCTGACCGATACCGGGCGGGCCGACGAAGCCCGCGTCGCGGCGACCCTCCTCAAGCCCATGCTGGACGACAGCGAGGACCCGGAAATCTTCCGTACCTTCGCCCGAGCGAGCGAGCGCTCGGGCGATTCGGTGCGCGCGGCGGAGGCTTATGCCGATAGTGCGTACCTCGCGGGCCGGCCGTTCGACGCGATGGAGCAGCTGCGCCGCCTGCTCAAACGTGACGACCTCGACTACTACCAGCGCTCGCGGATCCAGGCCCGAATCAGCGACCTGACCCCGCTTCTGCTGGAGTTGCGCAAGAAACGCGTGACCACGGACGACAACCCGGACGGGCGTAGCCAATAACCTGCAGTCGCAAGAATCGGTGGACTTTCGTGACAATTGTCATTGCGGTGTAACACTGCACCGCTGCAATATGACCGTCACAGCCACCAGGCGGCCTTACGCGTGCATAAACGCATTCTCATCGTGGAAGACGAAGCATCGATTCGCGACATGGTCGCTTTCGCGCTTCGCAAGGCGGGTATGGACGCGGCTCACGCCGCGGACGCCCGCGCCGCACAGATGGCCATCTCCGAGCGGGTTCCGGACCTGATCCTGCTCGACTGGATGCTCCCGGGCACCAGCGGACTCGAACTCGCCCGCCGGTTGCGCCGCGAGGAACTCTCCCGGGAAATCCCGATCATCATGCTCACCGCCCGCGGCGAGGAGATGGATCGGGTGAACGGCCTGGAAGCCGGCGTCGACGACTATGTCATCAAGCCCTTCTCCACCCGCGAGCTGATCGCCCGGATCAAGGCGGTCCTCCGCCGGAGCCAGGGCGATGACGGCTCCGGCATCGTCGAGCTGGGCGGCCTGCGCATCGACGGGCCCGCCCATCGCGTGTTCGCCGGCGAAGAAGCCGTACCCATCGGCCCGACCGAATACCGCCTGCTGTTCTTCTTCATGACCCACCCGGAGCGCGTCTACTCCCGGGCCCAGCTGCTCGACCACGTATGGGGTGGCAGTGTGTATGTGGAGGAGCGCACGGTCGACGTGCACATCCGCCGCCTGCGCAAGACGCTGGAGCCGTGGAAGCTCGACGACATGGTGCAGACCGTTCGTGGCGCGGGCTACCGCTTCTCCGCGAATACCTAGGCTAGCGCGGGGTAGCCGCGCTATCGTGGGCGCCATGCCACCTCGCATCCTTACTTCCTGGCGACTGCCCGCCACGTGCGCCGCCCTGCTTATTGCGGGCGGCGCCGTCGGCGCGCTCGTGGGTGCGATGCTGGCTGGCGTGACCGTCGTCGCGCTGGCGGAAATCGTCGTACTGCTGTCGCTGTTCCGTCACAAGTCGGGGCCAATGTTGCAATCGTCCGCATCGCCCCACCCCGAGTATGACCGTCTGATGACTCGCACCCGCCGTATCGCATCCCGCCTGCGTGATTTGCGCAGCGCGGCCGGGACCCTTCCCGATGCCGTGGTCCTCCTGGACCATTCGCAGCATGTCCGCTGGTTCAACCATGCGGCCGAGGAACTGCTCGGCCTGAAACGGCCGCGTGATCGCGGCCGCCTGCTGGCCGACTTGATGCGCAACTCCGAACTGGCCGAGTGGCTAGCCGAAGGTGCGCGCGAACCGCTCAACGACGTGACGGCACCGGGGCATCCGAACCGCCACGTCACCGCCACGCTCCTGCCCTTCGGCAGCCGCCAGCGCCTGCTGCTGGCACGCGACACGAGCCACCTCACCCGCCTCGAGCAGATCCGCCGCGATTTCGTCGCCAATGTGTCGCATGAACTGCGCACGCCGCTGACCGTCATCCACGGCTACCTCGAGCTGCTCGATCCGGAAGACGTGCCCGAACTGGCACCCGTGCTCGACGAAATGCGGGCGCAGTCCAAGCGCATGGGCCAGATCGTCGAAGACCTGCTCACACTGTCGCGCCTGGAAACCCAGGACCACGTCGCCGATGAACACGTGCAGATGGCTCCGCTGCTGGCCAGCCTGCGCAAGGAAGCCGAGGCACTCAGCCAGGGCCGCCACACCGTCTCGCTCGACATGGCCACCCCATTCGACGTACTCGGCTCGCCGAAGGACCTGCACAGCGCGTTCTCCAACCTGGTCAGCAACGCCGTGCGCTACACGCCTACCGGCGGGCGCATTGCCATCCGCTGGGCTGAAGCCGAAGGCGGTGCCAAGTTCTCGGTGCAGGATTCGGGCTTCGGCATTCCCGCGACGCACATCGCACGCCTGACCGAACGCTTTTACCGGGTGTCCTCCAGCCGCTCGCGCGATTCCGGTGGCACCGGCCTGGGCCTGTCGATCGTCAAGCACGTGCTCAACCTTCACCAGGCCCGCCTCGTGATCGAAAGCGAACCGGGCAAGGGTTCGACCTTTGCCTGCGTTTTCGGCAGCGACCGCCTGCTGGATGGCGCCCGGCTGCAGGAAGCGGCCGGCCTGCACCTGTAATCGATGGCAGCCAAGCGCCACCGGGTTGCTGCGATGCCGCTTTCCGGCATGATGACCGATAAGCCACCATCGGACGTCGTGAAAGGATCAGCGGAAAGCATGAGCGAGTCTGTCGACCTCGGCGCACCAGCGCTGTACATCAACCGCGAGCTCGCGGCACTGGAATTCAACTTCCGTGTTCTGGCCCAGGCGCGCGACCCGGATGTACCGGTCCTGGAGCGGTTGCGCTACCTGACGATCGTCAGCAACAACCTCGACGAGTTCTTCGAGGTGCGCGTCGCGGTGCTCAAGCACAAGCACGCGCTGGGTGCGGCCACGCCCGGAGCCGATGGACTTTCGTCCACGGACATTCTCACGCGCATTCGTGAGCGTACGCTCGAGCTGGTCGCGGAAATCTACGCCATCTGGCATGAGGAGCTCGGCCCCGCGCTCGGCGCCGAAGGCATTCGCTACCTCACGCGGGACAAATGGACCGACAGGCAACGCCGCTGGCTGCTGGGCTATTTCCAGAACGAGATCCAGCCCGTGCTGTCACCGCTGGGCCTGGATCCTTCGCATCCGTTCCCGCGCATCCTCAACAAGACGTTGAACCTGGCCGTGGTGCTCAAAGGCCGCGACGCCTTCGGCCGCGAGGGACATATGGCCCTGGTGCGTGCGCCGCGCTCGTTACCGCGCATCATCAAACTGCCTGCCGAAGTGTCCGAGGGCGACGGCGATTTCGTGTTCCTGGCCGAAGTGCTCCAGGCCTTCGCGGACGAGATCTTCCCCGGCTTCGACGTCTGCGCTTCTTACCAGTTTCGGGTTACGCGGAACAGCGAACTGGTGGTCGAGGAAGCGGAAGTCGAGAACCTGGCGCGCGCCCTCAGTGAGGAACTCGTCGGGCGCGGCTATGCACGACCGGTACGCCTCGAAGTCGGCGCCGATTGTCCGCGCCCGATCACCGACATGCTGATCGCAAACTTCCAGCTGGAAGAAGCCGATGTCTACCGTTGCGATGGTCCGGTCAACATCATTCGCGCCAGCCTCATCTACGACCAGATCGATCGTCCCGAACTGAAATTCCCGCGCTTTACGCCACGCCTGTCGCCGGCTTTCGGCAAGGGCGTGAATGAGTTCGACGTGCTTGGCGTGCGCGACGTACTCCTTCACCACCCGTATGAGTCCTTCGCGTCGGTGGTCGAACTGCTGCGCCGCGCCTCGCAGGACCCCGGCGTGCTGGCGATCAAGCAGACGCTCTATCGCGCCGGCAAGGATTCGCCGCTGGTGGACCTGCTGGTGGAAGCCGCACGCAACGGCAAGGACGTCACGGTGGTGATCGAGCTGCGTGCAAGGTTCGATGAAGAGGCCAACATCGGCCTGGCCAACCGCCTGCAGGAAGCCGGCGTGCAGGTGGTCTACGGCGTGGTGGGTTACAAGACGCACGCCAAGATGCTGCTCATCGTGCGCCGCGAGGGCGCGGGCCTGCGCCGTTACGTGCACCTGTCCACCGGCAATTACCACCAGGGCAACAGCCGCGGCTATACGGACATCGGCCTGATGACTTCGCATCCGGAAATCGGTGAGGATATCCACAAGGTCTTCCAGCAGCTCTCCGGCCTGGGCCCGATGATCCAGCTCAAGCGCCTGCTGCATTCGCCGTTCACGCTCTACAGCGGCGTCATGGCGCGCATCGAACGCGAGATCGAACACGCAAGCCGTGGCCGTCCCGGGCGCATCGTCGCCAAGCTCAATGCGCTCAACGAGGCGCACGTGGTCGAAGCCTTGTACCGGGCGTCGGCGGCCGGTGTGCAGATCGACCTGATCATCCGTGGTGCCTGCACGCTGCGCCCGGGCATTCCCGGCGTATCGGAGAACATCCGCGTGCGTTCGATCATCGGCCGTTTCCTCGAACACAGCCGCGTCTACTGGTTCGGCAACGACGGTGAGCCGGAACTGTTCTGCGCGAGCGCCGACTGGATGGAGCGCAACCTCATGCGTCGCATCGAAGTGGGCGTGCCGATCCTCGATCCCGAACTGGCCAGGCGCGTGTACAACGAAACCCTAGACAACTATTTGCGCGACAACACGCAAGCCTGGATGCTCGGCACCGACGGGCGCTACACGCGGCGTATACCGGCCACGGGCGAAGCGCCGTACAACGCGCAGCAAGCGCTGCTGGCCGACTACTGCGCGTGAAACGGCGCATCCTGCTCCTTTCGGTTTCCGCGGGTGCCGGCCACGTTCGCGCCGCCGACGCGCTCGAGGCGACCATCGCCGCGCTGGCGGCGGACGGCCTCGACGTGGAAGCGCGGCACCTCGACGTGATGGACTTCGTGCCGTCGCATTTCCGTCGCATCTATGCCGATTTCTACCTCAGCCTGATCACGAGTTATCCGCGCCTGTGGGGCATGCTCTACCGGATCACCGACGACGTGCGCCCCGAAGCCGTGACGCAGCGCATGCGCCGGACCATCGAACGGCTGAACACGCGCCGGCTCCGTGCGGCCATCAACGCGTTCGAGCCTGACGCCATCGTCTGCACGCACTTCCTCCCTGCCGAGATGTTGATGCGGCAGATCCGCAAGGGCCGGGTCAACGCGCCGGTCTACCTGCAGGTCACGGATTTCGACCTGCATCGCATGTGGGTGATCCCCGGGATGACCGGCTACTTCGCCGCGAGCCCGGAGATCGCCCATCGCATGCGTGCCGTCGGCCTGCCGCCTGAACGCGTGCACGTGACCGGCATCCCGGTGATGCCTGCCTTCAGCCTCGCCCACGATCGTCTCGCCCTGCGCGCGGAGCTCGGCCTGGACCCGAACCGGCCCGCCTATCTGGTCATGGGCGGCGGTGCCGGCGTTGGCGCACTGGATGAACTGGCCGATGCACTGCTCTCGGGCGGTGGCGATTTCCAGCTCCTGGTCCTGGCCGGGCGTAACGCGGAGATGCTCGAACGCCTGCAGACGCTGGCGAACACCCGGCATGCGGGACGCCTGTTCCCACATGGATTCACTCGCCAGGTGGAACGGCTGATGGCCTGCTGCGACCTGGCGATCACCAAGCCCGGTGGACTGACCACGTCGGAGTGCCTGGCCGTCGGCCTGCCGATGATCGTCAATGCGCCGATCCCGGGCCAGGAAGAACGTAACGCCGATTATTTGCTGGAACAGGGTGCCGCCTGGAAAGCGATCGATGCCGTGGCCCTGGCCTGGCGCATTCGCGAACTGCAGGAACATCCTGCGCGCCTTGCCGCCATGGCCATCAACGCGCGAGCCATCGGCCGCCCGCATGCGGCGCGCGACGTGGTCGATACGGTGCTCGCCCTGCTGGATAGCCGATGAGTCATTCGCCGCGCCGCCGCCTCGTCGCCACCCTGGCGACCGCGGCGTTCACGTTCATGCTCGCTTTCATGTTCGCCCACGTCGAAGTCGAGATCGAAGGCCCCTACGGCTGGGCGACAAGCCTGCCCACCTGGCGTATCGAGAACCACTGGTTGCTCGACCTGCTCTGGGGCGGCCGTCCGATGACGGGCTATCACGCATGGGTGTTTCCCTTCATCGCCTTGTTCTTCCATTTCCCGATGGTCTTCCAGGGTTACTGGAGCTGGCGTGCACAGGTTCGTGTCATCGCCTGCGTCATGCTTTTCTGGGTGGCCGAGGACGGCCTCTGGTTCATCCTCAACCCGGCCTTCGGCCTGGCACGCTTCGATCCGGTGAACGTGCCCTGGCATCGCCATTGGTGGGGTCCGGCGCCGACGGATTACTGGGTGTTCGGCTTCCTTTGCGTCGTGCTTTTCATTCTTTCGGCACTGCCGAAAAGCCGCGCCGGAAAGCCAGCCTGAGAATAAGCGTTGCATGCAAGCCCCGGCACCATGCCAGAATCCCCCGATACGCCGCTGCGGACAGATCTCTTGCCGACCTCAGGTAAATCGCAGATTAACGAAGGTGAATTCCTCGCCGCCGTTGACCTCGGCTCCAACAGCTTCCACATGGTGGTGGCCCGCTATGAACACGGTGAGCCACGTGTCATCGACCGCCTGCGCGATTCCGTACGCATGGCCGTCGGCTTGCGCCCGGACGGTACCCTCGACGCGACCCACCGTTCCGCCGCGCTGGCCAGCCTCGCCCGCTTCGGCCAGCGCATTGCCGGCATTCCCGCCCTGCACGTGCGCGCCGTCGCGACCAACACGGTACGCCGCCTGGCCTCGCCGCATGCCTTCCTGTCCGCGGCGGAAGCCGCGCTCGGGCATCCGGTGGAAATCGTCTCGGGTCGTGAAGAAGGTCGCCTGATCTTCCTGGGCTCCTCGCACGACCTGCCAGCGTCGCGCGACCATCGCCTCGTCATCGACATCGGCGGCGGCAGCACGGAATTCATCATCGGTCGCGGCACCGCACCGGTGTTGACCGAAAGCGTGCAGGTGGGATGTATCGCCTCCACGCTGCGCTTCTTCCCCGGCGGGAAGATCACCCGCAAGCGCTGGCAGAAGGCCCGTCGCGAAATCGGCGTGCTGCTCCAGCAGTTCTCCGAGGACTACCGCGAAGCGGGCTGGGCCGACGCTTACGGCTCGTCGGGCACGGCCAAGTCCATCGGCTCCGTCGTGCGCGCGATGAAACTCTCCGACGACGGCATTACGCCCGAGTCGCTGGCGGCCGTACGTGAAGCACTCATTGAACAGGGCTCATCGGGCGCGCTCAAACTGCCCGGATTGGCCGAGGAGCGCGCCGAAGTCTTCGCCGGTGGCGTGGCTATCTTCGAAGCCGCGTTCGAGGCGCTGGGTATCGAGCGCCTGCGCGTGTCCGAGAGTTCGATGCGCGAGGGCCTGCTCTGGGACCTGATCGGCCGCTCCGCCGGTACCGACCCGCGCATGGCCAGCATCGACTCGCTGGCCAGCCGCTACGGCGTGGACCGCGCCCAGGCACGGCGCGTCGAAACCACGGCGCTCGGCCTGTTCGATCAACTCGCCAAGGCATGGAAGCTCGACGACGACGCGCGTGAATGGCTTTCATGGGCCGCACGGGTGCACGAGCTCGGGCTGGCCATCGCCCACAGCCAGCATCAGCGCCACGGCGGCTACATCCTCCGTCATGCCGATCTGGCCGGTTTCTCGCGGCAGGAACAGCAGCTGCTCGCCGCCATCGTGGAATGTCATCGCCGCAAGCCGGAGAAATCGGTGATTTCGGCCCTGCCGTTGCGCTACCGCGTACTGGCCCGCCATATCACGGCGATCCTTCGCCTCGGCGTGCTGTTCCGCCGCGCTCGCCGTGCGGAAGCGTTGCCCCGCATCCGCGTGAGTGCCTCTCGCCAGCGCCTGCGTCTGTCGCTGCCGGCGGACTGGCTGGACCAGCACCCGCTGACCGAAGCCGACCTCGACCAGGAGCGTGAGCCACTGGCCGAGCTCGGGCTGGACCTCGAGATCGTCACCGAATGACCGCGATCCGCCCGGCGAACGGGCGTATCATGGCGCGATTGTTTCACCGTCACGACCGGTAACCCATGCTCAAAGCCGTCTTCGCCAGCCTCCTACTCGCCCTGCCCGCCGTCTCCATGGCCCAGGCGACCAAGCCGGCAGCGCCAGCGCCGGCGTCCGTCGACCACCCGCGCGTGGTGATGCACACCACCCAGGGCGACGTCACGCTCGAGTTGTTCCCGGACAAAGCGCCCAAGAGCGTGGCCAACTTCCTGCAGTACGTCCGCGACGGCTTCTACGACGGCACGGTGTTCCACCGCGTGGTCAATGGCTACATGGTCCAGGGCGGTCTTTACAGCCGGGACCTGACCCAGCGTCGTACGCGCGCCGCCATTCCCAGCGAAGCCGACAACGGCTTGTCAAACGCTCGCGGCACCATCGCGGTGGCGCGCGGTGGCGATCCGAACTCCGGTACCGCGCAGTTCTTCGTCAACCTGGTCGACAATCGCCGTCTCGACTACGTCAGCAACCAAAGCGGCCTGACATGGGGCTTCGCCGTGTTCGGCAAGGTCGTCTCGGGCATGGACGTGGTCGACAAGATCGCCGCCCTGCCCACCCGCGCGCAGGGCCCCTTCGTCGGCGACGTGCCCAACCCGATAGTCATCATCGACTCGGCCAATGTCGTCGGCGAAGAAAAAGCCCGCCCGGCGCCAGCATCCGCGGCCAGCGCGCCGGCCGCGCCCTCGCAGGCTGCACCGGCTCCGGCCAAACCGGCCACGCCAAAGAAGGGCGAGAAGAAGACCGCCGCCCCGAAGGCCGCATGAGCACGCTGTTCATCGCCGACCTTCACCTCGACGAGGCACGTCCTGATATCACGGCCTTGTTCGAGCGCTTTTTAGCGTCGGACGAGGCGCGCTCCGCCACGGCGTTCTACATCCTCGGTGATCTGGTGGAAGCCTGGATCGGCGACGATGATGACGCCGAACTACCGACCCGGATCGCCGCGGCGACGCGCGCCCTGAGCGACAGCGGTGTACCGGTGTACTTCATGGCCGGCAACCGCGACTTCCTGCTCGGCGAGCGTTTCGCCGAACGCGCGGGACTGACCCTGCTCGACGACGGCGCGGTGCACGATATCGAAGGCACGCCAACCTTGCTCATGCATGGCGACGTGCTCTGCACCGACGACGTGGAATACCAGGCCGTACGCGCTCAGGTGCGCACGGACGCATGGAAACAGCAGATCCTGTCGATGCCGCTGGAAGCGCGCCGCGCGTTTGCCGCCAAGGCGCGTAGCGACAGCAAGTCACGCACGGGCCGGATCGACGAGACGATCATGGACGTGAACCAGGGTGCGGTCGAAACGGCCTTGCGCCATGCCGGCGTGCATCGACTCATCCACGGACACACGCATCGTCCGGCTATTCACCCGTTCGCTTTCGACGGTGCGAATGCGGAGCGCATTGTGTTGGGTGACTGGTACGACCACGGATCGGTGCTCGCGATCGACGGTGACCGGTTGGATCTGCGTGGGCTTTGGCAGGTTTAACCTGCTTTGCGGGCACCTATCCCTGCGCGAGCACCCATCGCCGATGAATCGGCTCCCACACACAGCGGCTTCGTCGCATTGAATCGCCTTTGTGTGGGAGCCGCTTCAGCGGCGATGCTCTTGTAGGAGCCGATTCATCGGCGATGCTCTTGTGGGAGCCGCTTCAGCGGCGATCCCTGCGCAAACGACCGTCGAGGATTCCCTCACCCCAACGTCCGCAGCCAAACCAACTCACTCTCCGAAAACCCAGCCTCACGCCGCGCCTCCAGATTGAACGGCCCCCTCAACGACCCATTCATATAGTCGTTCAGCAGTTGGGCGAACGTAGCTTCCGGCTCGATCCCATCACGCTCACAGCACCAATGGAACCAGCGCGTTCCCGCCGCCACGTGGGCAACCTCCTCGCGCAGGATCACTTCCAGGATGCCCACGGTGCGTTCGTCGTTCTGCCGGCGCAGCCGTTCCATCATCCCCGGCGTCACGTCCAGACCGCGCGCTTCGAGCACACGCGGTACCAGAGCCATGCGCGCGGTGTCGCTGTGTGCGGTTTTCTCGGCCATTTCCCACAGGCCGTTGTGCGCGTCGAAATCGCCATAAGCGTGGCCGAGTTCGTCGAGGCGACCGGCGAGCATCGTGAAATGGCGCGCTTCGTCGTTCGCGCACGACGCCCAGTCGCGGTAGTACGCGTCGGGCTTGCCGCGAAAGCGGTACACCGCGTCCCAGGCGAGATCGATCGCGTTGAATTCGATGTGTGCGATCGCATGCACGAGCGCGGCGCGACCCTCGGCGGAACCGAGACCGCGCTGGGCCAGTTCACGCGAGGGCACCAGGCGCGGGCGTTCCGGCCGGCCCGGTAGCCCGATGGGCGACGGCGGCGGTGACATGGGATCAGGTATGAGCAGCCCCTCGCCCAGCGCCGACCACGCCTCGAAACTCAGGCGCACCTTTTCGGCGGGATCGGTCGCCTCGAGGCAACGGCGTGCGGCGGCGTGGAGATCTTGCATGACGGCATGGCGGCGCGCCGGGGCGCGCCGCCGATCGCTCAGGCGCTGCGGCGTTCGTTCTTGGCCGAATCCGAACGCATGGCTTCCTGCTGTTCGAGGAAGCCTGCGTCCACACCCGTGACGTACTCACCCGAGAAGCACGACGTGTCGAAATGGGTGAGCGCTTCGTTGCCGTCGGCAACCGCCTGGATAAGGTCTTCCAGATCCTGGTAGACCAGCCAGTCGGCACCCAGTGCCTTCTCCACTTCTTCCACGGTACGACCGGCAGCCACCAGTTCGGACGCGGCCGGCATGTCGATGCCGTAGATATTCGGGTAACGCACCGGCGGCGCCGCGGAAGCGAAGTAGACGTTCTTCGCACCGGCGTCGCGGGCCATCTGGATGATCTGGCGCGAGGTGGTGCCACGCACGATGGAGTCATCCACCAGCAGCACGTTCTTCTTGCGGAATTCCAGGTCGATGGCATTGAGCTTGCGGCGCACGGATTTCACGCGCTCGCCTTGCCCCGGCATGATGAAGGTGCGGCCGATGTAGTGGTTCTTGACCAGGCCTTCGCGCATCGGCACGCCGAGCGCCTGGGCGAGCGAGCTGGCCGCGGTGCGCGAGGTGTCGGGAATGGGAATGACGGCGTCGATGCCGTGATCCGGACCGCGCTCGCGAAGGATCTTCTCGGCGAGCTTCTCGCCCATGCGCAGGCGTGCCTTGTACACGGAGACGTCCTCGATCATCGAGTCCGGGCGAGCGAGGTAAACGTATTCGAAGATGCACGGCGCGTGCACTGCGCCTTCGGCGCAACGCTGCGTATGCAACTCGCCACCTTCGGTGACGATGACCGCTTCGCCCGGCTCGATGTCGCGGATGCGCTTGAAGCCCAACACGTCGAACGCAACGGATTCGGATGCGATGGCATATTCGTGACCCTGCGCCGTAATGCGCTCACCGAGGACCAGCGGGCGGATACCATTCGGATCGCGGAAGGCGATGAGGCCGTAGCCGAGCACCAGGGCGATGCAGGCGTAACCGCCGCGGGCACGCGCATGGACGCCCGAGATCGCCTTGAAGACGTGCTCCGGCGTGAGGTCGCCGCGGTCGTCCACCTGCAACTCGTGCGCGAGCACGTTGAGCAGCACTTCGGAGTCGGAGTCCGTGTCGATGTGGCGACGGTCGTCCTCGAACATCTCCTTGCGCAGGGCCTCGGTGTTGACGAGGTTGCCGTTGTGCGCGAAGGCGATGCCATAGGGCGAGTTCACGTAGAAGGGCTGGGCCTCATCCGTGCCTTCCGAGCCGGCGGTCGGATAGCGGCAATGGCCGATACCGATGCGGCCACGCAGCTTGCTGACGCCTGCTGAATTGAAGACGTCGCGAACCAGCCCGTTGCCCTTGTGCAGGCGCAGGCGCGCGCCGTCCACGGTGGCAATGCCGGCGGCATCCTGCCCGCGATGTTGCAGGACGGTCAGGCCGTCATACAGGGCCGACGCCACTTCCGTGGTGCCGACGATGCCGATGATTCCGCACATGGGTGTTGCCTTCTACGAAGTGGCCGCCGTGGTCGCGGCGGCAGGGTGAACATGATCTTTGTCCGGTTGCGCGGGAGTGGAGAAGTCGCGCAACCTCATGAGGTCGTCCTTGCTGGGCAGCTTTACGTCCGGCATCTTCAGGTTTTCCAGAGCGGCAGGCGGATGCATGTATCCGCGCACATTCTCCGGCACCTGCTGACCCAGCCATTCGGCCGCGCCACGGAACTGCGGCATCATCGCCGACTCGCGCCACATCGGGGCGTTAGCCAGGGGAGTGAAGCCCACGACGAACACGACCAGGGCCACGATGAGTACACCGCGAGCCAGGCCGAAAAGCATGCCGAACAACCGGTCGGTGCCGCCCAGTCCCGTGCTCGCGACCAGGCGCGAGATTATGAACCGGATCAGCCCGCCCACCAGCAGCACGGCGATAAAGCACAAGCCATAACCGATCGCCACGCGTGCCGAAGGCAGGGATACGCTGCTTTCGAAGTAATGCGCCAGCGACGGGCCATATGTCCAGGCCACCCAGAAGGCGGCGACCCAGATCACGAGCGAGAGCACTTCGGAAATGAGGCCGCGCATGAGGCCGATCAAGACCGAAATGAACAGGATCGCCAGGATGACGCAGTCGATCCAATTCACGTGGCAGTCCCCGGTTTCACGTTGAGGGCGGGTCGCGGCACCTTACGGCGCCGAAACGACCACGCCGTCCAGGCCAACCTTGGCCTTGATCTGGTCTTTCAGGCGTACCGCGTCGTCGCGCTGGGTCTGCGGCCCGGCGCGGACGCGCCAGAGCTTGGCACCCGCGCTGGACGCGACGCTGTCGACATAGCCGGCGATACCCGCGCCACGCAGCTTGTCGCGCAGGCGCGTGGCCTCTGCCTCGCTGCTCACCGCGGCGACCTGCACGGCGAACCCGCCCGCGTGCGGCAACGCTGCAGGGACGGTGACGCTTGCGGCGGCAGGCGCCGGGACGGCAGCCGCCTTTGGCGGCGCAGGTACGTCGGCAGTCTGCGTCTCAGCTCTGGACGAGAGCGTCGCAGGCGCGCCTGGCGCGGCGGCCGTGATCTTCAGGCGCGCCGCTTCGGCAGCGGCACGCGATTCGAAGGGACCGGCTGTCACGCGGGTCAGTGCCTTGCCGGCCTGGTTGGACGCCGACGTGTTGACCGGATAACCGAGCGCGCGAACCTTCTGTACCAACGCGTCGGCCTTGCTGCGATCGGCGTAGGCGCTGAGGTTGATGGTGAAACTGCCGCGGGCGGCAGTACCTGCCGGCAGAGCGGCAGCGGGAGGCGTCGCGGCCACGGCTGCCGGTGCCGGGATGGCTGCCGGCTTCACCGGCCTGGTCGCGGCCGGGGCCACGACTGTGGAAGCCGGGGTGGCAGCAGGCTTGTTACCGGCCGGCGCATGGGCGAAGTCTTCCGGCAGGGCATCCACCGGCTTGCGCGAGGCGATGTCCACCGAGGCGAGCTTGTTGCCGTTGCCCGGCGTGACCGAGCCGGCCGGCGGGGCGGCATCGGCCGGAGCGGCGGCCGCCGGATGCACCGGCCCACCAGCCGCTTGTGGGCCGCTGACCGAAGCCGGCGAACCGTTGGGCGCCACGTCGAGCGTGCGCGTCTGCAGTTCACGGTCGGGTGCCGGCGGAATCTCGAGACTGACCGTCTGGTCGGCGTCGCTCTTGGGCGGCGTATTAGAGAACATCATCGGCACGAAAAGGACCAACAGAGCAACCAGGACGGCGGCACCCAGCAGACGTGTTTTCAAGGAAAGCTCCATACGACCGACGCAATGCGAATCGCGGCGATTATAACCGGCAATCGACGGCCCCGCCGTCGCTCACCCCCCGGCGTTCACGTGCGGTGGGACAGCGCGGCGGCGGCAACAAAGAACGAACCGAACAGCAACAGCACATCGTCCTCGCCGGCCTCCGCACGAGCGGCCTCCCAGGCCGTCCCGACGTTCTCGAAGGCCCGGCCGTGCGCATCCGGACGTATGGCCGCCAGCATGGCAAGCAGGGCTCCCGACGGCAGGCCCCGCGGGGTATCGCGTTCAAGGCCGGCGAGGTACCAATGGTCGACACGATCGACCAGTGCATCGATAACGCCCCCGATATCCTTGTCGGCCAATGCGCCATACACCGCACGCACCTGCCCATGGCGCGGCGTGGCGTCGAGCCAGGCAGCCAGGGCGCGCGCGGCCTGGGGGTTGTGCCCCACGTCCACCAGGGTCATCGGATGCTCGGCGATTCGCTGCAGCCGACCCGGCACACGGACCGCCGCCAGCGCCCGCCGGATGGCCGCGGGAGGCACATCGACACGCGACCCGAGGGCGTGGATAGCCGCGATCGCCGTGGCGGCGTTGTCTATCTGCACGGGCGCATCCAGCCGTGGGCGCGGCAGGTCGAGCACGGTGCCGTCGCGGTGCGACCAGCGCCAGAGACCCTCCCCGTCCACACTGCCGGCCGAAAACGCGTCGCCGTTGGCCAAGATGTCGGCGCCGATGCCACGCAGGGCCTCCAACAGGCCAGCCGGCGGCAGACGCTCGCCGACGATAGCGGGCCGGCCAGCCCTTGCGATGCCGGCCTTCTCGCGACCGATGCTGTCGCGGTCGCCACCGAGCCAGTCCTGATGATCCAGGTCGATCGTGGTGATGACTGCCACGTCGGCGTCGATGATGTTCACGGCATCCAGCCGACCACCCAGGCCAACCTCGATGACGGCGATGTCGAGCGAGGCGCGGGACATCAGGTCGATGGCCGCGAGCGTACCGAACTCGAAGTACGTCTGGGGAATCGCGCCCCGCGCCGCTTCGATGCGCTCGAACGAAGCCACCAGCGCCTCATCGGAAGCATCGTCGCCCTCGAGGCGCACGCGCTCGTTATAACGAAGCAGGTGGGGGGAGGTGTAGCAGCCGACGCGGTAACCGGCCCCGCGCAGCATGCCTTCGAGGAAGGCGACGGTAGACCCCTTCCCGTTGGTGCCACCGACGGTGATGACGGTGGGTGCCGGACGCGGCGAGCCCATCGCTTCCCACACGGCACGAACGCGGTCCAGGCCGAGTTCGATGTCGCGCGGATGCGTGCGCTCCTGGTACGAAAGCCACTCGGCGAGGGTGCGCATGATGACGATGCCAGATGGGAAATCGGTCAAGCTTAATCCTTCCGCGAGCACCCTATCGCCGATGAATCGGCTCTTACAGAGAGAGCGGGGGAGCACAAACGAAAACGCCAGCCCGGAGGCTGGCGTTTTCGCGACACAGGCTGCTATCGATCAGCAGTTGTCGTCGCCGCCGAACGGGTCGTCGAGAATGATCGTGTCGTCACGGTCTGCCCCGGTAGCCACGAGCGCCAGCTTGCAGCCCGAAAGCTCCTCGACGGCGCGCAGGTAGGCACGAGCGGCCGGCGGCAGTTTGTTCCAGTCGCGGATGCCGGCGGTGGACTCTTCCCAGCCCGGGAACTCGAGGTAGACCGGCTTGCACTCGGCCCAACCGTCGGCGTCCAGCGGCGCCAGCTCGCGACGCTTGCCGCGGTATTCATACGCGATGCAGACCTTGATGCTTTCCAGGCCGTCAAGGACGTCGAGCTTGGTGATGGCAAGGCCGTCGATACCATTGATCTGCACGGCGCGCTTCAGCGCGACGAGGTCGATCCAGCCGCAGCGACGCGGACGACCCGTGCTGGCGCCGAACTCGTTGCCCTTCTTACGCAGCAATTCGCCCATTTCGTCGTTGAGCTCGGTCGGGAACGGACCGCCGCCCACGCGCGTGGCGTAGGCCTTGCAGATGCCCAGCACGTAGTCGATGTCGCGTGCACCGACGCCGGTTCCGGCCAACGCACCGCCGACCGTGGTGTTCGACGACGTTACGTACGGATAGGTGCCGTGGTCGATGTCGAGCAGCGCGCCCTGCGCACCCTCGAACAGGATGTTGCCACCTTCCTTACGCACGTCGTGCAGGATCGTGGCGACATCGTCGACCATCGGGCGCAGGTACTCGCCCCAGGTGAGGGCTTCATCGAGGACGGTCTGGTAATCGACCGGCTCGGCCTTCAGCCACTGGGTGAGGACGAAGTTGTGGTACTCGACGGCGGCCTGCACTTTCTCCGGCAGCTCGTGCGGGTACATGAGGTCGGCCACGCGGATGGAGCGACGGGCCACCTTGTCTTCGTAGGCCGGGCCGATACCACGGCCGGTGGTGCCGATGGCCTTGGCGCCGGAGGCGACTTCGCGCGCCTTATCGACAGCGATGTGGTACGGCATGATCAGCGGCGTCGCCGGCGAGATCTTCAGGCGCGGACGGACGTCCACACCCTGGGCCTCGAGCTCGGCGATTTCGCTCATCAGCGCGGCAGGCGAAAGGACCACGCCATTACCGATAAGGCAGAGCGCGTCGTCGCGCAGGATGCCCGAGGGAATCAGGTGCAGGACAGTCTTCTTGCCCTTGATCACCAGCGTGTGGCCCGCGTTATGGCCACCCTGGAAACGCGCGACGGCACCGACGCGCTCGGTCAGAAGATCGACGATCTTGCCCTTGCCCTCGTCGCCCCATTGCGCGCCCAGAATTACGACTGACTTACCCATTTTACGGCTCTCTTTAGTTGCGTGGCCCGCGAGGGCTGATGTGGATCTTGTTTAGCGCTGGCGGCCGGGGCCGTCGTTGAGATAGCGCAGGAATTCGGAATCGGGCTTGAGCACCAGCACGCCCTTGCCGTCGGCGAAGGATTTACGGTACGCCGCGAGGCTTCGATAGAACGAGAAGAACTCGGGGTCCTGGTTATAGGCCTGCGCATAGATGGCGGCCGCCTGCGCGTCGCCGTCGCCCTTGACCTTGGTCGCGTCCCGGTTGGCGTCGGCGAGCAGCACCACCTTCTGGCGATCGGCATCGGCGCGAATCTTCTCGGCGCTCTCCTGACCGGTGTAACGCAGCTCGTTGGCAAGCTGCAGGCGCTCGTTGCGCATGCGCTTGTACACCGAGCCACTCACCTCGTCGGGCAGGTCGATGCGCTTGATGCGCACGTCGACGATGGCGATGCCGAGGTTCTTGCGCGCCGCTACATCGGTGTCCTTGCGCACCTGGCCGGTGATGTCCTCGCGACCGCCGGCAATCAGATCTTCAAGGTTGCGCGAGTTGAACTCGTGGCGCAGCGCATCTTTCACGATCGGCGTGAGGCGCTGGATAGCCTGCGTCTGCTCGCCCGAGGTGGCGCGGTAGTACGCCGCGTTATCGGCGATGCGCCACTTCACGTAGAAGTCGACGTTGACGCTTTTCTTCTCGAGCGTGAAGTAACGCTCAGGCTGCGCATCGAGGCCGAGGATGCGATTGTCGAACCGCATCACCTGCTGCACCACGGGAATCTTGAAGTGCAGGCCGGGCTGGTAGTCGGCGCGCACGATGCGGCCGAACTGCAGCAGGAGGGCGTTCTCGCCTTCCTTCACGACAAACGCACTGTTGAACGCCAGCAGGACGACGATGAGGACGATGAGGCCGGAGATGTACTTCACTGCGCATTCCCCTGCGGATTCGGATTCGCGTCGGTGGTGGCCGACTGGATGACCGGACCCACGCCCGGAACGTTGCGAACCGTGCCGCCGTTCGACTCGACCGGAAGCTGGATGATGTTCTTGCCGTTGCTGCCGTCGACGACCTTCGGGTTGCCGGCCATGACTTCCTCGACGGTTTCGAGCCACAGACGACGACGCGTGACTTCCGGCGCGGCGTGGTATTCCTTCAGCAACGCGTTGAAGCGATCGACATCGCCGTTGGCGCGCGCGATGCGCTCCACACGCTCGCCCTGGGCTTCGGCGGCGATGCGCGCGGCGTCGCCACGGGCCACCGGTACCACCTGACTTTCGTAGGCGCGGGCCTTGTTCTCTTCACTCTGTTTGTCTTCGCGGGCGGCGTTGACGTCGTCGAAGGCGTCCTTCACTTCCTTCGGCGGCGACACGTTCTGAAAGCTGACGCCCGTGACCAGGATGCCGGCGTCGTACTTGTCGAGCGTGGTCTGGAGGATGTCGCGCGTCTGCTGCTGCAGGGTTTCCTTCGCCGCCGGAGCGACGCCAGCGACAGGTGCCTGCGCCGGCGCGGGCGTATCGACGCCCGGCGTGGTCAGGATGTTGTCCATGATATTCGCGCCGACCACGGAGCGGACGGCCGCTTCGGAGGCGTTCTTCATCGTGCCGTTTTCGATGTCGTTGTTCGAGTACAGGAACTTACGCGCATCGGAAACCTGGTACTGCACATTGAAGTCGATCGCGATGATGTTCTCGTCGCGGGTCAGCATGGACACGTTGTCCGAGATCGAACGGACCTGGGTCATCTCGACCTTGGTCACCGTTTCGATCGGGCTAGGCGCCTTCAGGTGGAAGCCAGGCGGCAGCACGCGCGAGAACTGGCCGAAGCGCAGCACCACACCGACCTGCCGGGCGTCGATCACCGTGTAGCTGCCGACCAGCAGCCAGGCCACGATAAAGACAAGCACGACAGCGAATACGCCGCCGCTTCCCGCGCCGAACTTGCCGAAGCGGGCCTTGAGGCTCTTGATCATGCCGTCGAGGTCGGGCTTGCGCCCGCTCGACCGGTTGCGGTTCCAGGGATCCTTCTGGCCGTTACCGGGTTCGTTCCAAGCCATGGTCGACAGTCTCCTTGGGGGACCGGAGGGTGGGCGGCTGGCAAGCCTTCAGGTGAACCCAGACGACGGGGATGGGCGGCGGGCGTTGTGACGCTCGTCGCCGCGCCGAATGGGCACGCAAACGTTGTGAATTCTAGCAGACGGGGGCGGATCGGTGCTCGACGGCGACCAATCAGAACTCCGCGTGGGGCGGGTCGATGAGGTCGCGGAGAGACCTGGCGTGAGCATCGTCGCCAATAAGCGGCGCCAGGACCGAGCGTGGCGCGTCGATATCGAGGTGCCACCCGTGCTCGTCGATGGCCTCACCGGCAATGGCGCCGGCCGCTTTCAGACGGGCATGAAGACGTCCCGCCGTGAGAGGAAGCTCAAGACCCGCACGAATCCGGTCACCACCGAGCAGTTCGCCCAGGGCCTCGCGCAGCCCGTCAAGGCCAGCGCCGCTCGCGGCCGACAGCCAGACCTGGCGCGGCTTGCCGTCCTCACCGCGATCCATGCGTGGTTCGGCCTCGATCAGGTCGACCTTGTTCATGACCGACAACTGGGGCACGTCGCCGGCGCCGATCTCCTCGAGTACCTCATTGACCACCCGGCGGAGGATTTCCCGCTCCTCGTCCGCCGCATCACTGACATGGATAAGCAGGTCGGCGTCGCGCGCCTCGGCCAGCGTGGCGCGGAAGGCGGCGACGAGGTCGTGCGGCAGCTCGCGGATGAAGCCGACGGTATCGGCGATGACCGCGGGACCGCAGGCCAGGCCGTCGATCTTGCGCACAGTGGGATCCAGGGTGGCGAACAACTGGTCCGCCACATACACACCACCCGTGGTCAGCGCGTTGAACAAGGTGGACTTGCCGGCGTTGGTATAGCCGACCAGGGCCACGCGCGGCACGGTGTTGCGCAGGCGCGACCGGCGCTGCTGGTCACGCTGGGTCTGAACTTTCTCGAGGCGCTTGCTCAGCATCTTCACCCGCTCGGCAAGTAGCCGGCGATCGGTTTCCAGCTGGGTTTCACCCGGGCCGCGGTTGCCGATGGCACCGCCGCGCTGGGCATCCAGATGGGTCCAGCCACGGACCAGACGCGTCGCCACGTGCTTGAGCTGGGCCAGTTCGACCTCGAGCTTGCCCTCGTGGGAACGGGCGCGCTGGGCAAAGATGTCGAGAATCAGCCCGGCGCGGTCGACGACACGCGTCCCCAGGTGCTTTTCGAGATTGCGCTCCTGCACGGGCGTGAGCTCGTGGTCGACGAGGACCAGATCGGCCTCGAGGGCGCGCACGGCTTCAGCGACCTCGTCGGCCTTGCCACTACCGATATAGAAACGGGGATTGGGTGTCGCCACCCGAGCCGGGATGCTGGCCAGGACTTCAGCGCCAGCCGAAGCGACCAGTTCGGCGAATTCCTCGCCACGGCGGATCGCGTCGCTTTCGCCACGCGAATGCGGCAGGACCAGCACGGCCCGCTCGCCTTTCTTTTGCCTATCGAACACTTAGGGGGATGACCTCATGCAGAAGAAGGGGTGCGCGATGCCAAAGCATACGCGCACCCGTCCCTTTACATATGGGTTGCCACCGGGGCCCCTCAACCCTCGGCGTCGCCCGCACCCGATTCCGGATGATTCTCATGGCCACCGACCCGCACATTGCGGCTCGGCACGACCGTCGAGATGGCGTGCTTGTAGACCATCTGGCTCACCTGATTGCGCAGCAGAACCACGAACTGGTCGAACGACTCGATCGTGCCCTGCAGCTTGATACCGTTCACCAGGTAAATGGCGACCGGCACACGCTCACGGCGAAGCGCATTCAAAAACGGATCCTGCAACGACTGCCCTTTGGACATTTCTTCTTCTCCCCTACGCCTTTCGTACGGGTCCGGGTAAAAAAACGCCAAACGGCGCCCCAGCCCAAGTGTCTTGAATCTTAACTGCTTTTAAACGCCAGCAGGAAGCGCCGGACGTGACGACTTCGGCATTCCCAGGAACTGCCCGAGGGCCTTGTCCACTTCCGGCAACGGATCCCCCCGGTCCGGGTCGAACGTGCGTGCGTCCAGCTCGTTGCGCAACCAGGTGATCTGGCGCTTGGCGAGCTGCCGCGTTGCATAGATACCACGGTCGCGAAGGTTCGTCGCGTCGCCCTGCCCGTCCAGATACTCCCAGGCCTGCCGGTAGCCCACGGCGCGGATGGCCGGGAGGTCGGCGTGGAGGTCGCCACGGGCCTTCAGGGCCCTGACTTCGTCGAGGAAACCGTCGGCCAGCATGGCGTCGAAGCGGATGGCGATCCGTTCGTGAAGGGCCTTGCGGTCATCGGGCAGGAGGGCGAGCTTGAGCACCCGCCAGGGCAACCGGTCGCCGACCGCCTGCTTCTGCAGATCGGTCAATCGCTGGCCGGTGAGCTCCATCACCTCGAGTGCCCGCTGGATGCGCTGCGCGTCGCCCGGCCGGATACGCTCGCCGGCCACGGGATCGAGTGCCGCCATGCGTGCGTGCATCACTGCCCAACCCACGGTTGCGGCTTCGGCCCCCAGGCGCTCACGGAGCGCGGGGTCGGCTTCCGGTAGATCCGACAGGCCACGTTGAAGGGCTCGAAAGTAGAGGCCCGTGCCGCCGACCAGGAGCGGCACCTTGCCCGCTTCAGCGATACGACCCATCGCGGCCAGCGCATCGCTGCGAAACTCCGCCGCCGAATAAGGCTGGGCGGGGTCGCGGATATCGACGAGTTCGTGCGGGTAGCGCGCCAGCGTCGCGGCGTCCGGCTTGGCCGAGCCGATGTCCAGTCCGCGATACACCAACGCCGAATCGACACTAATCAGACCCACCGGATAGCGATCGGCCAGCGCGCAGGCCAGCGCCGTCTTGCCCGATGCGGTCGGGCCCATCAGGAAGATGGCGAGGGGACGGGTGTCGAGGGTCATGGGCGCGCGAAGTGAAAAGCGAAGGCAAGCGTACCCCAGGCAGTGACAGCGACCACGACCTTTGGCAGGATCGTCGGACACACAGGGAGAATGGAAGCATGTTGCGTGTTTCGATAGCGCTTGCCGCCGTAATGGGATTCGTCGCCTCGGCGCAAGCCGCTACGGTCGTGCCGACCGTCTATGAGGCTGGGCATTTCTTCGCGACCCCGACACTGGCCAACGGACAGGTACTCCGCCTGCTGGTGGATACCGGCGGGGGCGGCATCAACTACTGGCTTCAGGAAAGCACCGCTGCCCGGCTGGGGCTGCAGAAAGTCAGTTGTCCCGAACTCGCCGATGCCCCGTTGGTGACCGCACCCGAATACCAACCGGACAAAGGCTTACCCAAGCCAAAAACCTACTGCGGCGCGATCTCGGCACTCGTGCCTGAAGACGGGATCGACACGACGATGGACGGCATGGTCGGCTCGTCCTACCTGCCGGACCACATCTGGACCTTCGACTATCCTCGTCGAACGCTGAGTATCGAAGCGCCCAGCTGGATGCCTCCGAACAATGCCCACGCGCTTCACATGAACCTTCCCGCGACCCGCAAGGGGCAGGTACGCCAGTCGTTCCCGCGTATCAAGGTCACTGTCGCAGGCGAGGACGTCGATATGTTGCTCGACACCGGCGCCACTGCCCGGCCTACCAGGGAAGGACTCGCCACCATGGGCACTTCCGTCGTGAAGGGCGAAGGCACGACCAGCTACGCCACGGCGCGTCTTATCAGCCATTGGCACGACGCGCATCCAAACTGGGCGGTGCTCGACAATGCCGACGGACTTATCGGACCGAAGCGTGCCATTCGCGTGCCGTCCGTCGAGATCGGTGGTTGGGCGGTGGGTCCCGTGTGGTTCGTCGAACGACCCAATGCCAATTTCGAACAGGTGATGTCATCCATGATGGATGGGACAGTGCATGGGGCGATAGGTGCCAACGTCCTGTCGTCGTTCCGCATGACTCTTGACTACGTCCACGCGACAGCGTGGCTCAGTTGTGTCGAACGATGCGAAGCCTCAGTGCCGGCCACTAAGTAAGCAGGACAACGCAAGCCTATGCTGCATAAAGCGTAATCCGACTTGTCCACAGGTTTATGCAAGGCCTGTCCACACTACCTGTGGATATCGCGAAGGATGTTTTCGAGGCGTGGTCAAGTAGTAAGCAGCACAACGCAAGTGCATGGTGGTGAACGCCGAAACGGACTTGTCCACATGGTTATGCAGGCGATATCCACATTCCCTGTGGATATCACGCGCATGAGAATCAGGGACGCCTGACCTCACGCTATCCACAAGCTGCGTTAGGCTTCCCCATACGTCACTTTGCGCACGGAAAACACCATGCAACGCCCGACCAACGCCCCGCGCAGTCAACGTGCGCTGACCGCGACGCTGGAGTTCGTTCAATGACAACCGCACAGGCCCGTTCGACAGGCCGCGCGGAGAACGAGGCCACCGAGCGCGAGAAGTTCTACGCCGATCTCAACCGCACGCGTGCCGAGACCGAGAAGATGTACGCAGAGATGAGGAAGCTGAACATGGACGCGTCTCGACACGTTGAAGAAGTGTTGAAGATACGCGCCGAGACGGAAAAGGCCGACGCCGATGCGAAGAAGCTCATGATGGATGCGACGAAGGCTCAGCTGGAGATCCGCTGGTATCCATACGCTGTCATCGGCTCGCTCGGCCTCGCGTGGCTTGGTGCCGGCGCAGCTTTGATTACTGCACTGATCAAGCTGTTCGCACTTTGGGGCCAAATGCTCGGATCGTGATCACTCAATGATCAACACAACGCAAGCCCTTGCCTGCGAAGGCGCAATCAGACTTATCCACACGGTTATGCAGGTCGTATCCACAATCCATGTGGATAACGCCTGACTCCCGACGCCGCCCTACTTCGCAGGAACGCCAAGCTCCTTGAGCAGCGCCGGCGAGGGATACACCTTGTCCATCAGCCAGCGCATATAGCGCATGTCAACGTGGATGGCGCGCTTATAGCGCGGGTCGTACATCCAGCTGGCGCTGACGGCCTCCCAGTTGCTGTCAAAGTTGAGGCCGACCAGTTCGCCCTTCGCATTCAATACCGGCGAACCCGAGTTACCGCCCGTCGTATCGAGGTTGCTGAGGAAGTCCACCGGCATCGCGCCCGTCTTCGGATCGGCGTAGCCCGCGAAGTCGCCCTTGTGGATGGCGTCAAGCAGCGGCTTCGGTGCATCGAACGGGGCGACGCCCGTATTCTTCTCGACAATGCCCTGCACCGTGGTCAGCGGTGCATAGGTGACCGCATCGCGTGCTTTCAGCGGCGTGACCTTGCCGTAGCTCACCCGCAACGTTGAGTTCGCGTCCGGATAGACGGCCTTACCCTGCTTTTCGCGATAAGCAATCAGCGCCTGCATGTAGGCAGGCCGCAGCCGCAGGAGATCGCCCTCACGTGTCTTGCGTTCGTCTTCGATGCGCATCAATGCGGGGCGCAGGCTGCGAGCCGCGACCAGCAAGGCATCGTCGCTCTTTTCGACGTCGGCCGGCGTCGCCGCAAACAGGCGCGTGCGCTCGGCTTCGTCGCCGAACTTCGTCGTACCGTAGATGTGATCCAGCGCCTTGGCGAGATCTGCGGGCGTCCGGCCGAAAACCTTGTCGACTTCCGGCAGGCGCTGCGCGTCCGGCAGCTTCTGGTAGCGCGTGACCAGCGAGGTGACCAGGGCCTGCTCCACACGCGGGTCGTAACGACGCTGGATCTGCTTCAACTGGCTCTGGATGAGCTCCTCGTCGCGCTTCTGGTAGCCAGACTCGCGTTCCGCATCCGCCTTGGGACGCTCGACGGCAAGACGATCGACCGAGAGCGCGCCGCGCATCAGCTGCGTCTGGCTTGAGAGCAGTCCGACGAGCAGGTCGCGCTCGCGAACATCCTTGCCCTGCGCGATGAGGGCCATGGCCTGGTCGATCTGCGGCTTCAGCGTCTTCGCATCGGACTGCGTGGCGAGCCAGGCCAGCATCGCAGCCTCGTCGTCGCGACGAACCGTCACGGCATCGCTGCGCTCGAGGCCTTCGAGCTCACCGCTGAAACGCTTGATGCCGTTCTTCAGCGTCTGCAGTTGCGACGCGTAGCGGATGCCGGCTTCCTTGCCAGCCTTGCCCTCGGTCTCGATCACATCCTGCAAGGCCTTCAGTACCGCCACTGAGGTCGGCAGGCGCCACTCGATCTGGTCGGCGAATTCAGCAGCTGTGCGGTGACGATAGGTAATGCCCGGATAGCCGGCGAGCATGACGAAGTCACCCTCGGCAACGCCTTCGCTGGCGATCTGGAGATGCGACGGCGGGTGGTAGGGCACGTTGTCCGGCGAGAAGTCAGCTGGCTTTCCGTCCTTGCCGACATACGCGCGCAGCATGGTGAAGTCGCCCGCATGACGCGGCCAGACGAAGTTGTCGACCTCGTCGCCGTAGTTGCCGATGGCCCGGGGCGGCGCATAGACCAGGCGGATGTCGCGAAGCTCGAGCTGGCGAACCAGATAGAAGTCGCGGCCATAGAACATGTTGGCCACGCTGCACTTGATGCCGTCTTCTTTCTCGCACTCAGCGACCAGGGCCTTGCTCGCGGCGTCGACAGCGTCGTAATAAGCCCGGCCCGTCTTGCCCTTGGCCCCGGCAAGCACCCGATCGGTGACCTTGTCGAAGCCGACGGTGACGCGCAGGCGGTAATCGGGGTTGGCCGGGAGCTCGCCAGCGCGATCCGCGGCCACGTAGCCGTTAGTGATCAGGTCGCGGTCCGGCTTGGTGTTGTACTGGATGACGCCAAAGGCCACATGGTGGTTGGTCACCACCAGACCATCGGCCGAGACGAAGGAGCCGGTGCCGCCACCGATGCGGACCACCGCATTCAGGGGTGCGCGGGTGAGGTCGGCAAGATCCTTCGGGTCACCGCGGAAGCCGGCGTCCTTGAGGTTTTTCGCAATCCCGGGCAACTGTGACGGCAGCCACATTCCCTCGTCTGCCTTCGCGTCCAGCGCCAGCGCCATGGCTGCCCCCAGCATCATCGAGCGGATCCGCATGTTTTCGTTGCCCCTGTCGGCCATGAAGTCCGCTCGACCATAGGGGTCCGGTCCGGAGCTGGCAATGCCGCGCCGCACAAGCCCCGGCAACGGCCCACGGGACTATAATGCCGGTTTGGGTCCGCGCCGCGGGCCGTCCCCACGACAATCCTGGATAACCATGCAGCAGACGATGAGAGCGCTGGTGAAGCGCAAGCCCGAACAGGGCATCTGGATGGAAGAAGTGCCGGTTCCGCAGGTCGGTCCGAACGAGGTCCTGATCAAGGTCGAGAAAACCGCCATCTGCGGTACCGACCTGCACATCTACAAGTGGGACGAATGGTCCCAGCGCACGATCACCCCGGGCCTGACCATTGGCCACGAGTTCGTCGGCCGCGTGGTCGACATGGGCCCCGGCGTCACCGGCTACAAAATCGGCGACCGCGTCTCGGCGGAAGGACACATCGTCTGCGGTCACTGCCGCAACTGCCGCGCCGGCCGCCAGCACCTGTGCCCCAACACGGTCGGTATCGGCGTGAACCGAAACGGCGCCTTCGCCGAATACATGACCATGCCGGCGTCGAACCTGTGGCCGATCCCGGACCAGATCCCGTCCGAACTGGCCGCGTTCTTCGATCCCTACGGTAACGCAGCCCACTGCGCGCTGGAATTCGACCTGATCGGCGAAGACGTGCTGATCACCGGTGCAGGCCCGATCGGTATCATCGCCGCAGGCATCGCCAAGCATGTCGGCGCGCGTAATGTCGTCGTGACCGACGTCAATGACTACCGGCTCAAGCTGGCCGCCGACATGGGCGCCACGCGCGTCGTCAACGTCGCCAACCAGTCGCTCAAGGATGTAGTCAAAGACCTGCACATCGAAGGCTTCGACGTTGGCCTGGAAATGAGCGGCAACCCGCGCGCCTTCGGCGACATGCTCGACTGCATGTATCACGGCGGCAAGATCGCCATGCTCGGCATCATGCCCCGCGGTGCCGGCATCGACTGGGACAAGGTCATCTTCAAGGGCCTCACCCTGCAAGGTATCTACGGCCGCAAGATGTACGAGACCTGGTACAAGATGACCCAGATGGTATTGACAGGCTTTCCGCTGCAGAAGGTGCTCACCCACCAGATCGCCATCGACGACTTCCAGAGGGGTTTCGACCTGATGGATGCAGGCCAGAGCGGCAAGGTCGTCTGCTCCTGGACCTGATCCACCAGCGCGGCCGAATTTCGTAAGGCCTTCGCCCGCCCACGCGTGCCCCCGACGAGTACACTTTCCGTCGGGGGCCACGCGGTGAAGGGGCGGAAGTATGGATACTCGCAAGACGTGGCGGAACATCCGCTGGGACAAGGGGCGCGACCAGGCGCTTGCCGTCTATCGATCGCGCCGTGGTCGGCGTATCGGGCTTGGCGTAGTCATTGCCATCGCCCTATTCGGGTTGCTTGGCTTCCTCGCCGCGCCCTCGCTGATCCGCTCGCAGATCGCCTCGCGTGCCAGCACGGCGCTCGGCCGTCCGGTTACCGTCGGCGACGTGAGCCTCAATCCGTTTATCCTCAAGCTCACGGTCGAGCGCCTGCACATCGGTGAAGCGGACGGCCATACTGCCTTCGTCGACGTCGACCGGCTCACCGCGAATGCCTCATGGGCTTCGCTTTTCCGCGCGGCGCCCATCCTGGATGAGCTTCGCATCGAAGGGCCACGCGTGCGTATCCAGCGCACGGCGCCGCAGCACTTCAATTTTTCAGACATCCTCGAGCGCCTGGCCAGCAAACCGACCGCGCCAGATACCGGCCCGGCGCGCTTCGCCGTGTCGAACATCGCGCTGCACGGCGGCCAGATCGATTTTGACGACCGTGTGCTCAACGCCACGCATCGCATCGATCACCTCGAGCTCGGCATTCCCTTCATCGCCAGCCTGCCCAGCGACACCGATATCTTCGTGCAGCCCCTTCTGGCGATGAATGTCGACGGCAGCCCGCTAAGAGCGCAGGGCCAGACCAAGCCCTTCGCCAGCAGCCGCGAATCCTCGATCACCTTCCGCTTCGATCACCTGGACCTCGCCCGCTACGTCGGCTTCGCGCCTACCCCACTGCCGGTCGCCGTGCCCAGCGGCAAGCTCACCGGCGTGCTGGCGCTGAACTTCGTGATGACCGAGGCGCGGCCGAGCATCCGCCTCAACGGCCGGCTGATGCTCGATGAGCTGAAAGTTACAGGCAAGGACGGCAGCGCATTGCTGGATCTGGGCCACGGCGACGCCGACCTGACCGTGCTCGAGCCGCTCACGTCACGTTATCGGCTCGGCGCGGTGACGCTCGAGCGAGCATCGGTGCGCTATGCGAGCTTGCCGGGCGGGAAGAGCAACTTCGATGCACTCACGGCGCCGGGCCCGGGCGCGAACGCGACTCCGCCTGATGCGAAAGCGGCGCCCATGGACGTGCGCATCGACAGCCTCACCCTCAAGGATTCGCATATCGCATACGCGGACCTCGGCGCGCCCTCTCCGGCGCAGCTGGACCTCGATCACTTGCAGGGCACGCTGCGCGGACTCAGTACGGTAAAGGCGCAGGCAGCGACGCTGGACGTGTCCGCACAGATGGCCGGTGGCTCCGTGTCGACCCAGGGCAAGGTGGATCTCCCCGCCGGTAATTACACAGGCAGGCTCGCCCTCAAGGACGTCGCCTTGCCGGCCCTGATGCCGCTCGTACCGCCGCTTCTCAACGCCGACATCACCGGCGGCAAGGTCGTCGCGGACGGCACGCTGGCACTCGACTGGCACGACGGCGCAAAGCTGCGCCTCACGAACACCAAGGCACGCCTGGACGATTTTACGCTCGTGCCGCGTGGCGGCCGAGCGTCGCCGGTGACCTGGACGTCGCTGTCGGCGGGCATCGCCCTGGTCGACCTTGCCACCCGCGAAGCCCGCGTGGACGAACTGTTGCTGGGCGGCCTGAGCCTCGATGTCCAGCGCCTGGCCAACGGCAACGTCGACCTGGCCAGCGTGATGCCGCCTTCCTCGACGGCGGCTCATCCGGCCGGCTCGGACTGGCACTGGAGCGTCGCTCACCTCGGACTGAACGATGGCAAGGTCACGTTGCGCGACGCCAAAGCACCGGGCAAGCGCAACACCGTGACGATGGCCGCAAGCGCTTTCGGTATCGACGGCCTGTCCGACGACCTGCGCAAGCCTCTCAAGCTGGACCTGAAGGGTTCGCTCGGTGACGGTGCCTTTGCCGTGGCGGGCACGGTCAGGCCCGAGCCGCTGGACGCCGACCTCAAGATCCAGGCCACGCGTATCGACGTGGCACCCCTGCAGACGTTGGTCACCGTGCCGCTCAACGTGCGCGTAGGTAGTGGACTGCTCAGCCTCGACGGCCAGGCGCGTTACAGCGCGCAGGGCAAGGATGCGGCGCGCATCGGCTATCGCGGAAACGCCACACTTGGCCGTGTGCGCGTGCTCGACAAAGTCACTAACGACGACTTCCTTCGCTGGACGTCGCTCAGCGCCAGCAACATGGTGGTCGCCCTGGGCCAGGGCGTACCCCGTGTCGCGATCGGCGGGCTGGCGCTGGACGACTTCTACGCCCGCGTCATCGTCAACGCGACGGGGCGCCTCAACTTACAGGACGTAGTCGCCAACCCCGAAGCGCCGGGCGCTGTGTCAGTGACACAGGCCCAGGCGAATCCGGCACCAAAGACGGCACCCGCCGCCACGCCGGCTCCGGTTCCCGCCGCTAGCGGACCCGAGGCCGACATACGTATCGGCCAGATCACGCTCACCCGCGGCCAACTGAACTACACCGACAACTTCATCAAGCCGAACTACACCGCGGATGTCACCCAGCTCACCGGCAAGATCGGTGCGTTCGGCACCGCGGGTGGCGCCCCGCCTGCTGCGCTTACCCTGCAGGGCCAGCTGGACAGCAATGCACCGGTCGACATCGAAGGTACGATCAATCCGCTGGCGCCAGTGGCCTTCCTCGACATCACGGCCAAGGCCGAAGGCATCCAGCTCACCAACCTGTCGCCCTATTCTGGCAAGTACGCCGGTTATCCGATTGCCAGCGGACGGCTGAACGTCGATGTGCATTACACGCTCGACCAACGCAAGCTGGCTGCGGACAACCACATCTTCATCGACCAGCTCACCTTTGGGGACCGCATCGAGGGACCCGGGATCAGCCACCTCCCGGTCAAGCTCGCCGTGGCGTTGCTCAAGGACAGCCAGGGGCGGATAGATGTCCACGTGCCGGTATCCGGCTCGCTCGACGACCCGCACTTCAGCATCGGCGGCCTGGTCTGGCGGGCCATCGGCAACCTCATCGTCAAGGCGGTGACTTCGCCGTTCCGTCTGCTCGCCTCCATTGGTGGCGGCCGCGAGGATCTCGGCTACGTGGAATTCGCGCCCGGCTCGGACGTGCTCGACGCGGCGGCCCAGGACAAGCTCGGCCAGATCGTCAAGGTTCTGGGCGACAAGCCCTCGGTGAGTCTGGACATCATCGGACGCATCGACACGAGCAAGGATGAGTCCGGCTTGCGCAAGGTGATGGTCGAAGATCTCATTCACAAAGAGCAGGTCAGCGCCAAGGGCGACGACACCTCGGCACCCACCGCCGAGGAGCAGGACAAGTATCTCGAGCGCGCCTATCGCCATGCCGACTTTCCCAAGCCGAAGAACGTGATCGGCCTGACCAAGTCGCAGCCGCCGGAAGAGATGCGCACGCTGATGGAAACCAATATGCCGGTGGACGCCGATGCCTTGCGGCACCTGGCCGAGCGGCGGGCGAACGCGGTGCGACAGTGGTTGCAGGGAAAAGTCGACGACAAGCGCTTGTTCGTGCTGGCGCCGAAGCTCGATCCGAAGGGGATCGACGACGACGGGAAGACCACCCGCGTGGATTTCGGACTTCACTGACACGCCAACGCGGCTTACGGGTTTTCTCACCGGGCGGGAGGCCTCACAATTGAGAAATCCTCCCACCGGACTTCCCACCATGACCTATCCGGGCCAGACGCGCTTCGCCAGCGAACTCGATTCCATTCGCGAACAGGGCCTGTTCAAGAGCGAGCGCATCATCGTTTCGCCGCAGTCCGCCGAGATCGAGCTCGAAGGCGGCCGCAAGGTGCTCAACTTCTGCGCGAACAACTACCTGGGCCTGGCGGATCATCCCGACGTGATCCAGGCGGCCAAGGATGCCCTGGACACCCACGGCTTCGGCATGGCCAGCGTGCGCTTCATCTGCGGCACACAGGACCTCCACAAGGAACTGGAAGCGAAGATCGCCGGGTTCTTCGGCAAGGAAGACACCATCCTCTATGCCGCGTGCTTCGATGCCAACGGCGGCCTGTTCGAGCCGCTCCTCGGCGAAGAGGACGCTATCATTTCCGACGCGCTCAACCACGCGTCGATCATCGACGGCATCCGCCTGTGCAAGGCCAAGCGTTTCCGCTACGCCAACTGCGACATGGCCGATCTCGAAGCCCAGCTACAGGCTGCCGACGCCGCTGGCGCGCGCACCAAGCTGATCACGACCGATGGCGCCTTCTCGATGGACGGTTTCGTAGCGCCCCTCGCCGAAATCACGGCGCTGGCGAAGAAATACAACGCCCTCGTCCACATCGATGAATGCCACTGCACCGGTTTTCTCGGTGACACGGGCCGCGGTTCCGCCGAACTGCACGGCGTGCTCGACAAGATCGACATCATCACCGGCACCCTCGGCAAGGCCCTCGGTGGCGCCCTGGGCGGGTTTACCACGGGCCGTCGCGAGGTCATCGAGCTGCTGCGCCAGCGCTCGCGTCCTTACCTCTTCTCGAACTCGCTGCCGCCGCATGTCGTCGCCGCGGGCAGCAAGGTGTTCGACATGCTGGCCACCGCCGGGGACCTGCGTGACAAAGTGAAGGAGAACACCCGTTACTTCCGCGAGAAGATGACCGAAGCCGGCTTCGACATCCGTCCGGGACAGCACCCGATCGTCCCGGTGATGATCTATGACGCGAAGCAGGCACAGGCCATGGCCACCGCCCTGCTCGACGAAGGCATCTATGTGACCGGCTTCTTCTTCCCCGTCGTGCCGCAGGGCAAGGCACGCATTCGCACGCAGATGAGTGCGGGGCACACGCGCGAGCACCTGGACAAGGCGATTGCGGCATTTACGAAGGTGGGGAAGCAGTTGGGTATTTTGCAGGGCTGAGGTGACTGGTCCGCGCTGGCGCGCGGATCGCCGATGAATCGGCTCCCACAATCGCCGCTGAAGCGGCTCCCACAAGAATGAAGCGGCTCCCACAAGAATGAAGCGGCTCCCACAAGAAGCCGCAGCTGCCTTGTGTGGGAGCCGCTTCAGCGGCGATTGGGTGCTCGCGTCACCGCCGCCTCAACGCCGCCACCTCGGCATCGGTCAAATGACGCCACTGCCCCTTGGCCAGTTCGCCCAGTACCAGATCCCCGATGGCCGTGCGAAGCAACCGCCGCACATCGAAACCCAGCGCAGCCAGCAGCCGGCGGATATGCCGGTTGCGGCCCTCGTCGAGGGTCACTTCCAGCCAGGCGTTGCGCTCGCCCTGCCTTAGTAGCGAAACAGCGGTGGCGCGCAGCGTTTCGCCTGCGTCGACCACGCCCTCCTGCATGGCGGCAACGGTCGTCTCATCCGGCTGCCCTTCGACCTGCACGTGATATGTCTTCGGCACATGCGTGGCCGGCTCGGTGATGCCCGCGGCCCATACCGTGTCGTTGCTCAATAGCAGGAGCCCTTCGCTGGCCTTGTCGAGCCGCCCGACCGGACTAAGCCACGGCAGTCCCGCGCCCTCGAGCAGCGAGTACACCGTATCGCGCCCGCGCTCGTCCGCCGCGGTGACGACGACTCCCCGCGGCTTGTTCATCGCGATATAAATCGAAGCGGCCGTCGCCGCGCTGGCGCCGTCGATATCGATCCGCTCGTGCCCGGCTATCGGGAACTCAGGGTCGCGAACGATCTTGCCGTCCACGCGTACCCTGCCCTCACGCGCCAGCTTCTCGCCCTGGCTACGCGAGCAGATACCGCGTTTGGAGAGCACGCGGGCCAGGCCGAAAACGGGTGTTGGGGCGCGGCGCGGCCGAGGGCGAGGCGCGCGAGGAGGCTGGAAGGGCATCGACATAGGATAACGGCAATAAAAAGGTTCTTCGCGGATTCCCGGGGCCGGGCGCTCAGCTTTCAGGCCGTGCATTCTTTCGCACCTCGCACCTCGCACCTCGTGCATGGCTCGGCTTCGCCATCGCTCTCTACACTTGCGCGTCTCGCGGGGGAGACCTTGGTGCCCACCCTCGCTGCTCAGACAGTCCTCCGCGTTCGGATCGGAAGGCCGCTCACGCGGCCCATGTATCTATCTGGCCTACGGCCGCTCCACTTGTGCGGAACTCGCCTCGAGGGTGGACACCAAGGTCTCTCACGACGATACGGTTGAGTGGAAGGAGATCCGTTGCGTGGTGCCGTCGTCGGCCCCGGCCGCTCGCGGAACCCCTGGCCTATGCGAAAGCGATGGCTGGCACCCGGCTGCCAAACACCTTCCTCGCGCCTGTGCCTGCGCGCCGGCCGGCGACGCTGCCGCGCGCTTTGGCTCGGCCCACGCGAACCTCAGGGCTCGGGAGAGCCTTCGGTGCCCACCCTCGAGGCGAGTTCCGCACAAGTGGAGCGGCCGTAGGCCAGTGAGAACACGGGCCGCGCAGCGGCCTTTCCGCTACGAAACGCGGAGGACTGTCTGAGCAGCGAGGGTGGGCACCGAAGGCTCTGCGCCCCTACGTCCACGTCCGCCGCGACGTCCCCGGAATTCCGCGATGAACCAAAAAAAAACGGCATGCCGAAGCACGCCGTTTCGGAAATAGTCGTTGAAGGGCTTCCGTCAGATCTTTGCGATGCCTTCGGGACGCTTGGCGCCGACGAAGTGTTGGGCCCAGTAGGCCTCGTTGAGGCTATCCACGCGTACCGTCTTGCCAGCCGACGGGGAGTGGATGAATTGACCGTTGTCGATGTAGATGCCGACGTGCGAGACGGCCTTGCCGCGGGTGCGGAAGAAGACCAGGTCGCCCGTCTTCATTTCGTTGCGCTTGACCTTCAGGCCGGCGAGGAACTGGCTGGCGGAGTTGGTCGGGAGGTCGAGGCCGATGCTGTGGATGAACACATAGCGGACGAAGCCGCTGCAATCGAAGCCGGTGGACGGTGCATGTCCACCGCGGTGGTAACGGATGTCGCGCAGCTTCATGGCGAAAGCCAGAAGCGACTCGCGGGCATGACCGTCGACGTGACCGGCCAGCTTGGCGGTAGCGGCGGCGACGAGACTGTCGTCATCGTCATCGGCCTGGTTGTCGGTGTCGGTGGATGCGACCTGGACGGCGGCGGTGGCCGGCGCCTTCGGCGCGGTCAGGGTTGCAAGGTCGGGAATGGTGGACTGGGCGAGCGCCGCAGCCGGAGCGAACACCGGCAGGTCGGTCAGCAACAGCGAAGCAGACTGGTCCAGGCCCTGGGTAGGCGCGACGGAATCGGCAAACACGGGTGTTACGGCAGCGATACAAGTGGTGGCTAACGCGAGAGCGGTCAGTCGCTTTAAAAGCATGAGCGAGAAGGCCTTTTCATCGGAAAGTTAAGCCGCCAAAGTGTGGGACGACCGTGAACGAGGGGTGAAGTTATCAAACCCCATCCATCTAGTTGTTGGCATAAAGTTAAAAAATGCCATTCCTAGGAAATATTCAGAGAAGTCGCAGCAACTTGCGGGCTGCAGGAGGGAATTCTGAATGGATATAAGGAGTTGCTTTCACATACGTGACCGGAAACAGGGGGTCTTCACGACGGCCAGACCCGGCTCACCCTTGTTAGACACCGCTAAGGCTTGTAGTTCCTCGCCCCGAAGATGGCACTCCCGATTCTTACTTCGGTACTGCCCTCACTAATCGCCAGCGCGAAGTCACCACTCATGCCCATGGATAACCGTTCGACCGGAAATCCCGCTTCCCGAGCCCTGTTACGCCACTGATACAGGGTCCGAAAACATCCTCGCACGACGGCTTCGTCTTCCGAAGCTTCGGCCAGGGTCATCAGGCCGCGCACTCGCAGCGACGAAAAAGCCCGCATCTGTCCCAGGAACCCGGACAGCTCCTCGGGGGCGAGTCCGAACTTGCTTTCTTCCCGCGAGGTCTTCAGCTGGATCAGCACGTCGATGCCCCTGCCCTGGGCCTGCAACGCCTTGTCCAGGGCCACGGCGAGATCGAGGCGGTCGAGGGACTGCACCTCGCCGGCGATCGCCGCCACAGGCTTCGCCTTGTTCGTCTGCAGATGGCCAATAACGACCCAGTCGAGCCCTTCATCCGCCAGGGCCACTGACTTGGCCTGGATTTCCTGCACCTTGTTCTCGCCGAAGCGGCGCAAGCCCAGGCCTACCGCCTCGCGGACGACCTGGGCATCGAAGGTCTTGCTGACCGGCAGCAGGGTGACCTCCGCCGGATCGCGGCCTGCCTGTGCACAGGCCGCGTCGATCGCCGCACGCACGGCCGCGAGGCGGCCGCCCAGCGTGGCGACGTCGGCGGTCATGCCTTCGACGCTTCCTGGAAGTGTCGGGCCACCACGTCGGCTACCACCATGCTCACGCGCTTGCCGGTGGGGATATGCAGGAACTCGTTCGGGCCGTGCGCATTGGAATGCGGGCCGAGCACGCCGGTGATCAGGAACTGCGCCTGGGGGAACTTCTCCCCGAGCATGCCCATGAAGGGAATGCTGCCGCCTTCACCCATATAGGCCGCCGGCGCGCCGAAGTAGTGCTCGGACGCGTTGGCCACCGCTTCCTCAAGCCACGGGGAGAGCGCGGGGGCATTCCAGCCGCTGCCATCCTTCTCGAGGTCGAACGTCACCCTGGCGCCGTACGGCGGGTCCTTCTCGAGCAACTGCTTGAGGAACTTGCCGGCCTCGGCACCGGACAGCGTCGGCGGCACGCGCAGGCTCAACTTCACCGCTGTCTTCGGGCGCAGCACGTTACCCGCGCTGTCCAGCGCCGGCATGCCGCCGACGCCGGTCACGGCAAGCTGCGGGCGCCAGGTCCGGTTGAGCACGAGCTCGGCCAGATCGTCGGTCACCGGCTTCATGCCTTCGACGAACGGGAATTTGTCGTAGATGTCGTTGCCCAGCACCTCGGCCGAACGACGTGCCTGGTCCACGCGCTGCGCCGGGATATCGACGTAGAGCTCCGGCGGCACGATGGCGCCCGTCTGCGGGTTCTCCAGGCGGCTCAGCAGGTCACGCAAGATGCGGAAGCTCGACGGCACCACGCCGGACGCGTCGCCCGAGTGCACGCCTTCGTCGAGCACCTGCACCGTCAGGTTGCCGCCAGTCATACCGCGCAGCGACGTGGTGAGCCAGAGCTGGTCGTAGTTGCCACAGCCGGAGTCGAGGCAGACCACCAGGGCAGGGTTGCCGATGCGCTCGGCGAGGTGGTCGACGTAGTACGGCAGGTCATAGCTGCCAGATTCTTCGCAAGCCTCGATCATGATCACGCAGCGAGCGTGGGGTACGCCCTGGTCGCGCAACGCCAGCAAGGCCGCGAGCGATCCGAAGATGGCGTAGCCGTCATCCGCACCGCCGCGACCGTAAAGCTTGTCGCCCTTGATGACCGGCGTCCACGGACCGAGGTCCTCGGCCCAGCCCGTCATCTCCGGCTGCTTGTCGAGGTGGCCATAAAGCACGACGGTTTCGTCCGTGCCCGCGCCCTGCACGCCCTGCGCGGGCACGTCGATGTAGATCAGCGGCGTGCGGCCGTCCAGGCGCACCACCTCCAGCGACGCACCATCAAGGGCGCCGAGCTTCGAGCGCGCCCAGGTTTCCATGAGCGTCACGGCCTGGTCCATGTAGCCATGCTCGCGCCACTTCGTGTCGAACATCGGCGACTTGTTCGGAATGCGGATGTACTCGACCAGTTGCGGGACGATTTCCGCGTCCCACAGGCCGCTGACGAAGGAGGAAATGCGAGAGGTATCCATGGCGGGGAGACTCATGAGGTCAAAGCGCGATTGTAACAGCGCCTCGTAACAGCCTTCATAACAGCGCCTCGACACTGACGACAGCACCCGCCGACTCGACGTAAGCGTGCGGCCCGCTCGCGCCGCGTGAGGGGCGCACACCGAGCGCATCGCCTCGCTGGTTCGCCCGTGCCGACGTGCGGGGCAGAGTGCTTCGGCGTCATCCGGCGCGCAGCCCAGGAGGCCTCCATGAAACCGCTCGTCCTTGCCCTTTCCGCCCTGCTCTTCACCACGCCCGCCATGGCGGGAGCACCCGTCAACATCAACACGGCCGATGCCAACGCCCTCGCCCAGGCCCTCGACGGCGTCGGGCTCGCCAAGGCCCAGGCCATCGTTGCCTGGCGCGAAGCGAACGGCGACTTCGACAGCGCCGACCAGCTCACCTCGGTCAAGGGCATCGGTCAGTCACTGGTAGACCGTAACCGCGAGTCCATCCAGCTCGATGCCGTCAAGGACACCGCCAAGCCAGCGAAAAAGGCCCGCCCGTCCCGTCCGGCCAAGGCCCGCGGCGCCGACACCGAGGACTGACCGCCCACCCCCCTTCCGTCGCCGGCCGAACGCGCTACACTCGCGCCCCGTGCCGGCGGCGCTTTTCTCGCGCCCTGCCGGCGGGAACAGGGGCCTGATGATCCAATGATCCTGCCGCGTTACCGTATCGCCGCTTCCGGGATTCCCGGGGCTGGCAAGGGCTTGTTCGTCGACGAAGCGGTCGACGCCGGACGCATCATCACCGCGCCCGATGCCATCGACCGTACCCACTCCTGGGCCGAGATCCTCACCACCCCGGCGCTGGCCGCCAATCAGTACGCCGCAGCCCGCTGGTTCGAGGATCGCTACACCGTTTCGCCCGAGTGGCCGGACGAGTGCTACGTCAATCACAGCTTCGAACCCACCGGGATCTGGCACCTGGGATTTATTTTTGCCTCGAAGAACCTGTCACAAGGCACTGAAATAACAGTCGATTATCGCCATCTCCTTCCGCCAGATGAGAACGAGAGCTTTAACGACGCGGCAACTGGTGAGAAAATAACCGGCTTGTCCTGGCAGGACAGTCTCGCGCTAAGCACGCGCGCCCTTGCCGCCCTGCTCGGCTGATACCTTGGTCACTTCGATGGCAATGTCCGATATCCCTGTTCTGGAAACGCCGCGCCTGCGGCTTACGGCCCTCACCGAACGCCATTTCGACGATTACGCGAAAATGCTCGCGGACGCCGAAAGCACGCGCTGGATCGGCGACGGCCAGCCACTCGACCGCATGAACGCGTGGCGCTCCATGGCCATGCTGCTCGGCCATTGGGCCCTGCGCGGCTGCGGCATGTGGGCGATCGAATTGAAAGAGAGCGGTGAGTTCATCGGCCGCGCCGGCCTGATGAAACCGGAAGGCTGGCCCGACCTCGAGCTGGGCTGGATGCTCAAACCGGAACATCGTCATCACGGCTATGCCACCGAAGCCGGCGAAGCCATCCTCGCCTTCGCCTGGAACGAGATGCACGCGCAGCGCGTGATCAGCCTTGTTCGCATTGGCAACGAGGCGTCCGACCACGTCGCCGAACGCCTCGGCGGCGAGCATATCGACAACATCGATTTCCTCGGCGGCGCGACACACCTGTTCGCCTACTACCCGCCACATCGCGAAGTCCGCCGCGCGAGCTGATCGCCCGCCCGGCGGAAAGGCCAGTCATCAAAGCGCTGGCGCGAAATCCGTGCGACGACGACGGTGTGCGGGATTGACCGCGGCGATGCCCGCCAGGGCCAGCAAGCGCGCCGTGCGCATCCAGGCGATCACGACCACACCCAGTTGCACGATCAGGAACGCGACGACCAGACCGCTTCCCGCCGCCGTGGCATTGCCACGCCAGGCCGCGATCAGCACCACCAGTGCCGTGCCGATAAGCGTGATCGTGAGATACACCATCACGGTCGCGAACGGACGCCGCACGAACTGCATGAACCCGCGACCCAGCGCGCGGAAAGCCGAGCGCAATCCGATATCCGCGACGAACTGGGCGCGTGCCGATTCGACCACCGACTGTGCGATCACGAAGAACAGCAGGGCGACAGCGAGCGCGCTGTACGTGTACATGTCGGCCGTCGCAGGAAGCAGCGCCGCATCCACCTTGTCATCGGCGAATGACGACGCCGCCTTGGCCACCAGACCGAACAGGGCGTACGGAATCAGCGCCAGCAGCAACAGGCGCAGCATGCGCCCGTATTCGACCGCGCCACCCTGCAGCAGGCCACCGAATCCCAGCGCGCGCCCGGCGCGTCCGCCGGCCACTGCCATGCCGGTGAGAAAGGGCGAGATCGCCAGCGTCAGGATCAGGCCCGCGACAAAGGCCATGCCCAGCCACGGGTTGTCGCGCCCAAGTGCGATGAACACGTCGCCGAACATCAGGCCGTCGAAATGCTTCGCCCATACCTCGGCGTGCACGGAATGACCCAGCAAAGCATCCAGCGTGCTCCATAACGGCAAGGCGACAACCATGGTGGGCAGGAGGGAGATGAGGATCCACAGCAGGAGCAATCGCCACTGCAGGCCGCCAACGACGCCGCTACCGATGGCAGCGAAGGCCGAACGTTTGGAATGACTGTTCATAGCGTCCCCAGCATGGTGTAGATACCCTGCAGCAGGGCGGCAAAGTCGGAACCCCAACGGTTCGAGGCGGCATGGTTCGCCTCGATGGTGCGACTGTCATTGAGCTTGTTGGCGTCGAGGTAAACCTTCCGCTCCGGATCGAGTTCGGCCGAGGTGGCCTTGAATGGCTTGGTGAAGACAAAGCGTGCCCAGCGACGGTCGTCGTCCCAGCGTACCGTTTCCACCGAGTCGTCGGAGAACGTCACCTTCAGCGTCTGCGGAACCTGGGAGCCGTCACGACGCACGGTGACCGTGGTTTTCCAAGGGAACGGACCGCTGCCAGGCTTCGCGTCCGGATGAGCCTTTTCCCAGGCCTTGCGCTGCTTCTCGACGGCCTCGTCGTTGTCGTCGTTGCTCACCTCGATGCGTTTTCCACCCTTGATCGAGGTGCCGGCGAGAGGGAGCACTTCATCGCTCACGATCTCGCTGATGCGGTCGTCGACCGTGTCGGTGCCGTACACATACTGATTGAATACCTGGGCCACCACGGCCGGCTTGCCCGATGATTCGGCAAGGCTCGCCTGCAGGTCGGCAATGGACGGATGACGGAAATGCCAGGTGGTGTAGTAGTCGCGGAAGGCCTTCTCCATCACCGGCTTGCCGAGGCGTTCCTCGAGATCGTGCATGGCCGTAGCCGTGCGCGAATACACGGTGCCATAGGCCGAACTCGACAGGCGATCCCACGCATTCTGGCCGAGCGGATCGGCCGGGTGCGCGAGTGTCGACAGCATGCGCTCCAGCATGAAAGTACCAAGGGGAGCCTCGACGCCGAAGTACGTCCAGATCGGCTTGGTGAGGTAAACCAGCTGGTTGCGCTCGCGCAACATGCGGTCGTCCCAATACTCGTTAAGCCCTTCGTCGAGCATCGGCTCCTCGAACTCGTTCGAGGCAAGGAGTCCGTAGAAATAGCCGTGGCCGAACTCGTGAATGGTCACGAAGTCGATGAAGAACTCGTTCAACGTCTTCGGCGTCACCTCACTGGCGTTATCGGCCGTGAAGAACGTCGGGTACTCCATGCCACCCGCTTCGCTCGCGTTGAACGGCGGTACGACGGCGGTCAACGTCTTGTACGGATAGGGACCGAGTGTCTGCGAGAAGTAGGCGATCGAATCGATCGATGCCTTCAGCACGGGCTTCGCATCCACCTCGAATTCCGCCGGGTAGATGACGCGGACCTTGACCTTCGGGCTGCCCGGGCCGGTGTACTCGCCCTCGAGCGTCTTGTAGCCGGGAGCAGCCATCCAGGCGAAGTCATGCACGTCGGCCTGGATGAAGTGCCAGGTCAGGTCGTTGCCTTCGGGCGTGGGATCGCCTTGCTGCTCGCCCACGGCGCCGACGACGTAATCTTTGGGCGCCGTCATGCGTACGTCGTACTCGCCGAAGTCCGCGTAGAACTCGCTGTTGAAGTGGAACTCGTGCACGTTCCAGCGCGGCTCCGTGGCCCCGCGCTCACCGGGTAATTCGAGCACGCCGATCTTCGGAAACCACTGGCCGACCAGATGGAACTTGCCGACGTAGCCCGTGCGCTCGATGACGCGCGGCAGCTGGCTGTGGAAGTTCATGTCGAGCGTGACGCTGCCGCCGGCGGGCACGGGCTGGGCAAGATCGATGCGAACCACGGTGTGATCGGTGGCTGGACCGCCATCCGGATGAACGTAGCGCCACTTCAACGCCGCACCATCCTGATCGACGTTACCCAGGTCGATGTGGCCCCACTCGCCTTTCTTCACTTCGGCGATGCCGCGTGAGCCACCGTGGGCAGCAAGCACGCCGCGTTCGGTGAAGAACGTACTGCCCTGCCCTTCGAAGGCATTGAGATAGAGATGCACGAAGACCGCACTGACCGGCCGGTCGCTGCGGTTGCGCCAGGTCATCTGCTGCTGGCCGTCGACCGTGTGCTTGACCGGGTCCAGACGGGCCTGGATCCGGTAGGAGACCACACGGTCGGATAGCGTCGCTTCACTACCCGTGCGAGGACCGCCCCACGCCGTCGCCGCACTGGGCGTCCTGACGAAGGCCGCGTGCGGTGAGGCGAACGGAATCTCGACTGGCACCGCCGTGGGCGCGGGTAGGGGAGCGGATGTGGATGGCGGTACGCCATCCTGGGCCCATGCCGTGGCGGCGCATAACAACGCACCTGCCGCGACGCGACGAACGACTCTGGCTGCCTTACGGCGCATGGATCCACCCTCCCCCTGTAATCCACCGAGATTGCTGGCTCCGACCCCGACCCGATATAGGCCAGAGGTCACGGTCGGGGGCGAAATCTCAACCCGGGAAGGCGCGCTCGCGCATCCACTTCGTCACGATCCACTTCTCGCCCCTGACGACGGGCGCGCCGCCGTGCAGGGATAACGGGTCGAGGGATCCATCGGCCGCCGCGTACTCGAAGTAGAGGGCCTGTCCTTTGCGCGGCACGTAACTGAAATCGATCCGCGGGAAGATGGTTTCCCCGCCGGCTTCGACGTCATGCAGATACATGATCAGCGTCGAGACGCGCTGACCGCCGGTGGCCAGATGCGGCTGACTGCCCTTCTCGTCGGGCTGGAAGTAGTCGAAGTGCGGCAAGTACTCGCCGCCTGCGCCGTAGCGCATCACCTGGAGCCCTTCGCCATGCTCTTCGGGCAACCGCATGATGGCTGCCGCACGCGCGTCGATCCGACGAATCAGTTCGTTCTCGGCCCGCTGGAAATACGCGCCATCGCTGGTACGGATGTCCATGACCGTGTTCACACCGTCGGCCACGCCGACGACGGCCGAGCGCTCGAGCCGGGGAACAGCCATGCGCATCAGCGCGTCGCACTCGTCGGCGCCGAGCACGTTGTCGAGCACGGCGATGGTGGGGCGGGCGATACGCAGCAGCACGCGAATGTCGCGGTCAGGCGTGCGCAACACGTGACCGTCGCCCAGACGGCCGTGGAAGGGTGTGAGCGCAGAGGCATGCGCGGCCACCGGCGCGACCGCACTGCCGAATAGCGCCGTGACGATGGCCTCGCGGGCCACGCCCTCCTCGAACTGGTTTTCCTTCATGGTCAGCAGGAGGTCGGCAGGCGCATTCCCGGCGACAAGGGCCTCGCGGATCCAGTCCTGCCAGTCCTGGGTGACCTTGGTGTGGAAGCGCGTATCCAAATGCCTTGCCTGTGTCGTTGCGTTGCTATCTCCTACATTGTGCCGCTATCGGAGGTTTCCTGCAGCCAGGCAAGCTTCCTCGCCCTGGGCAGGCGCTTCACCGTCCACTCGGCTTTCGAGGCGGCGGAGCGGTCGGCGAACGCACGCGAGCCGAGCAGGCGTACCGGCGGATTGGCCCGCGTGTAGCGGGCGCCCTTGCCCGCCACGTGCGCAGCGTACCGGGCAGGCAGATCGTTGGTGATCCCTGCGTACCAGGCGCCATTGCGGCATTCGATGAGATAGACGCACCACATGGCGTAAGGGTACCCGCTGCGACCTACAATGGCTTGATGAACCCCCACTACAATCTGGCCGTAAACCTCCCGTTGCGGCAGACAGTCGCGGAGCGGCTAGCAGCTTCCCTGGCCTCTTTCCCCGTGGGGCCCGAACTGCTGGCTTACCCGTCCATGGAGGGAAGCCTGGGCACGCGCGAAGCCATCGCGGGCTGGATGCGTCGACGCTGCGGCCATGTCGCCGTCGATCCACGCCGGTTGGTCATCACCCTCGGCGCGAGGCATGCTTTGTCGCTCGCTTTGGACGAGGCCTGCGCGTCGGGCGACACACTGCTCGTGGAGTCGTCGACCTACCACGGCTTTCGCGCCAGCGCCGAGGCCCGTGGCGTTCGCGTCGGCGGTGTCGGCATGGACGCCGCCGGCATGCTTCCGGCCGAGCTAGAGCGCATGGCCGCGACGACAGGCGCCCGCTGTGTCTACCTGCAACCCACGCTCCAGAACCCGACCACCGCCACGATGCCACTGGCACGTCGGCGCGAGATCGCCGCCGTGGCCGCGGAACGTGACCTCACGATCATAGAAGGCGACGTCTACTCGCCGCTCGCCTGGTACGGCAGGGACGCGCTTCCACCGCTGGCCGAGCTCGCCCCGGAACGCTGCCTGCATGCCGGAGGCATCGGCAAGGTCCTCGGCCCCGGCCTCCGCGTGGGCTGGCTGCTGCTTCCCGATGACGCGAGCCACCAGCGCGCGGCATCGGCGATCCGCCTGGCCACGGACGGGCTGCCCGCGCTCTTTCCGGCCATCGTGGCGGGCTGGATGGCGGACGGCGTTGCCGACGTCCTGCTGGGAAACCTCGCTGACGCCATGGTCGAGCGCAATAGCCTGGCCCGCGCCATCCTCGGCGATGACCTGATCACGGCAAATGGTTTGCACGCATGGCTGCCCGGTGGCGACCCGATCGGAATCGAGGCAAGCGCCCTTGCACGGGGCGTGCACCTCACGCCGTCCCAACCCCTCGCTGTGGGAGGCGAACATGCAGCGGGCATCCGTCTATGCCTTGGTGCCGAGGAAGATATCGGCCGGTTGGAAGCCGCGTTACGCATCGTCGCCGAGGTGCGTTGAGCGTCAGCCCTTCGTCGCCGTAAGCTTCTCCAGGGCCTTGCCGACCGCGGCGAAAGCGAAGGCGCCAGTGACATGGGTGGCCGCGCCGAGACCGCCGCCACAGTCGAGCTTCAAGGCGTCGCTGCCCGGAGGCCGCACGCCGCAGACGCTGCCATCGGCCTGCGGGTACTGCACGTTCTGCATCGAATAAACCGCCGACACGCCGAAGAAGCGATCCGGGTTGCGCGGAAATCCATGCTCCTGGCGAAGCTTCTTCCGGATCATGCTGAGCATGGCATCGTGCTCGGTGCGTGAGAGGTCGCGCACCCGGATAAGGGTCGGATCGGTACGACCGCCGGCAGCACCCACCGTGATCAGTGGCACCTTGCGCCGCCGACACCAGACCACGGTCTCCAGCTTGACCTTGAGGGCGTCGCAGGCGTCGATCACCACGTCGTATTTGCGGTCCAGCAGTTCGTCCAGCGTGGAGGGCGTGAGGAAGCGCTCCATGGCCTCGAGGCGGATGGTCGGACTGATGGCGTGCGCCCTCTCGGCGACCACGCCGACCTTGGGCTTGCCGTACTGGCCTTCCAGGGCGTGCATCTGCCGGTTGGTATTGGAGAGGCAGACATCGTCACCGTCGATCAGCGTGAGCCGGCCGATGCCGCTGCGAGCCAGCGCTTCGGCGGCCCACGAGCCGACCCCGCCCACGCCGATGACGCACACGTGCGCGTTGGCGAGGCGGTCCAGGGTGCCGCGGCCGTAGAGCCGCTCGATGCCGGCGAAACGTTCGGCCTGGGCCGTACTCACGGGTATCTCGGTGTGGGGAATGACAGTCATTGTCTCATATTGAAAGAATGGGACCGTCCGCTATGCTGACAGTCCGGAAAGCCATGGATCACCGATGCGCGCGCTGCTTCTCGTCATCCTGGGCCTTGCCGTGGGCGCCATGGGCGCTACGTTCGCCTTGTCGGCCCTTCGCCAGGGCACGCCCTTCCACAGTGGCGTCATGGCCGTGATGCAGCACCACATGGGCGCACTTCGGGCCAACGTGCGGGCGAAGCAATGCGATGCCAAGGGCAACGCCAGCCATCTGGCGCGCATGCGCGAGACCGCCGGCGACATCCGCGACGCTTTCCCTGAGATGGAAGCCTCGTTCTTCCAGGTCGACGACACCCTGCTCACGGCGCTCGACGGCGCCGTCGCCGCCGCGCCGACAACCTGTGAGGCCCTGGTGGCCGCGTTGAAACCGGTAGGCGACGCCTGCCAGTCCTGTCACCAGCAGTTCCGCTGACATGACCGCGTTACCGCCAGACAGGCCGGCCGGTTTCCTGCGCATGCAGTGGTGGCTGCTCGTGCGCGCCATGGCGCGTTTCGAAACGACCATGTTCCTGCGCACTCGCTATTCGCAGCCGAAGATGGTGGCGATCGGCGTGGTGGGCAGCTTCTGCCTGGCCGTCTATTACCCGGTCTGGGCCTACCTGTTTCCGCAGCCCTACGAAAACCTGCCCATGCGGCTGGTTTGCAGCGCCACCTTCATCCCATTGGCGTTGCTGCCCTGGTGGCCGCGTCGCCTGCGTACGCACCTGCCCACGTACTGGTACTTCGCCATGACGGTGGCGATGCCCTTCTTTGTCGGCTACATGACCCTGCGCAATGCCACGCCGGCGTGGCTGATGACCCACCTGGCCTGCGTGATGCTGCTGATGATGCTGTTCGACATCGTCAGCTTCCTGCTCGTCTTCAGCATCGGCAGCTTGCTCGCGGGCGTGGTCTTCGTGCTTTCCCCCGAGGCGCACCTGCATACGCAGACGATGCTCGAGTACATTCCACTGCTGTTGTTCGGCATGGTCGGCGGTGCCACCTGCACGGTTTCCGCGACGATGGCCGAGCAATCGCGCATCGAAGCGCTGACCGCCGCCTCGAACAATATCGCCCACGAGCTGCGCACGCCGCTCGGCTCGCTGCGTATCGCGGCACGCGCCGTGGCGCGTTTCATGCCGGACCTGATCCGCAGCCACCGTCTGGCCGAGGGCCATGGACTGCCCGTGCCGGAGCTTCGCGCGCAGAACCTGCATGCGCTGGAGCGCAGCATCGGCGTCATGGAGCGCGAGGTCACCTATGCCAATACCATCATCGACATGCTGCTGCTCTCCGCCCGCCCGATCGGCGAAGTGCCGCTGATTCCACTGACTGCCCGTGAATGCGTGGAGCAGGCTTTGCGCCGGTTTCCCTATGGCTCACGCGCTGAACGCGAGCGGATCACCCTGTCGCCCACGGGTGACTTTCCCCTCCTTGGCGAGGAGAGCCTGGTGGTCCACGTGCTGTTCAATCTCCTGCGCAATGCACTTTTTCATACCGATCGGGCCGGCAAGGGCGACATCGGCGTGTTCATCGAGCCCGGTGAACGGGCCAGCCGCATCCGTGTCTACGACACCGGCCCGGGCATCCCGCCGGACGTTGTTCCCCGTATTTTCAACCGCTTCTACTCGTATTCGAGCGACAGCCCGGGTACCGGTGCGATCACCGGGCTAGGAATAGGTCTCGCTTTTTGCCGCGCGGCGATGGAGCATATGGGAGGTGGCATCGTCTGCCGAACCAATCTGGGTGAATTCACCGAATTCACCCTAACCTTTCCGCATGCGGAGACCGGGGACCGGCAGTGATGACGTTGAACTCGCAGGGCGATATCCAGCCCTTCCACTTTCCAACAACGACGTTCCTCGTGGACGACCACGAGGAGTACCTCGACGTCGTGCCGCTCCTGCTCGATCCGATGGTCCGCGTGCGCACCTTCAGTTCGCCGCGAAGCGCGCTGGCCACCCTGGGTAACAACGGCAGTCGCCCGGTCCCGGGCGGCGGCTGGCTGTATCGCTGGAAGGATCGCCCTTCCGAGACCCAGGAGCTGGTGGCCCTCGATATCGACTCGATCCATCGCGTGGTTTACGACCCGGAGCGCTTCGCGGAGATTTCCGTGGTGGTGGTCGACCAGGCCATGCCCGAGATGGACGGCATCACGTTCTGCAAGCGCTTGCCGAATCCGCATATCGGCAAGATCCTGTTGACCGGCCGCGCGGACGATGCCACGGCCATCGATGCCTTCAATTCGGGCGTCATTGACCGTTTCATCCGCAAGAACGACCCCCTGGCCATCGAAAAGCTGCAAACGGCCATCACCGAACTGCAGCGTCGTTACTTCGAGCGGGCCAGCGCTTTCGTTGCCGAAACCCTGGCGCTGGGCAATTTCCGCTTTCTCCGTGACCCGGCGTTCCGCGAGGTCCTGCAGAGCGTCACGGCCACGTTCCAGCCGGTGGAGTGCTATGTGCACTGCAATCCCACCGGACTGCTGCTGATCGACGCCTGGGGTATCGGTCGCTTCCTTCTCGTCCAGACCGACGAGGACCTGCGTACCCACTATGAAATTGCGGCAGATCTGGGCGCCCCCCAGACCGTCCTCGACGCCCTCCGCGGCGGCGAGGCACTGCCCTGGTTCCGCTCCCGCGACGGCTTCTACCACAAGGGCGTGGAGAATCCGGAAGCCCACATGTACCCCGCGACGGCGGTTTCCGGCGAACAGTGGTACTACTACGCGCTGATCGACGACGTGGAGCGCTTCCGGCTGCAACACATCAAGTCGTACCGGAGCTGGCTGCGCGAGCAGGACCTGAGCCTCTCTGCCGACAGCAGGCCGCGTTTCATCTAATCGGGCTCATTTCTCAATCTGGAGGACGCCTTCGTACCGGACCATCCGGTATGCCAGGCGTCCTTTGTCGTGCGTGGCTCCGCGGTCGTTCCGACGCCGGGGCCTGGCGACGTCTCTCTTAGCAATGGCACGAGGCCGAAGTCCGTTCGCGGACTTCGCAGGACGCCTCTCTCATCTTCATGCGTCTGCCTGGGCGAGGCCGACGTGCGTGCGCCGTCCGCGTGGGCGGCGCCGTGGATATCGCCCATCCCCTTGCCAGAGAGAGAGGTCACCATGGAAAACGTTTCCGTCCTGCATCGCGTCGCCCGAGCACCGGCACTTCCCGAATTCGTTCAACGCAGGGTCGACAAATTTCACAACGAACGGGTTGCCATCGACTGGGGTGGCCGTCACATTTTGCGGGGACGGAAGGCCACCGATGCCGACCTGATGCTGCAGAGCAACGATTACCTGGCCATCGCCGGGCATCCCGCCATCGTGGAAGCACAGCGCGAGGCACTGGCCACGGGAGGCCTCGGCATGATGATGTCGGCGCTGTTCCAGCAGCACGCGGACGATCCGCTGCACCGCGTAGAGGGGGAACTCGCACGCGCCGTCGGCAGTGAGGACGGCATCCTCGCCCAGTCCGGATTTGCCGCCAACGTGGGGCTTATCCAGTCGATCGCTGGCGAACGTGTGCCGGTGTACGTCGACATGCTGGCTCACGCCTCGCTGTGGGAAGGGGTCCGTAGCGCCGGCGCCAGGGCGGTTTCCGTGCTGCACAACGACATGACCCATCTGGAGCGCCAGGTCATGCGCCATGGCCCCGGGGTCATCGTCGTCGACGCCGTGTACAGCACCAACGGCAGCGTGGCACCGCTGGTCGACATCGCCCGGCTTTCCCATGAGCACGGCTGCGTGCTGGTGGTCGACGAGTCGCATTCGCTCGGCACGCATGGAGCGCGTGGCGAAGGCCTCGTGGCCAGCCTGGGGCTCAACCACCGTGTCCACTTCATCACGGCGAGCCTGGCCAAGGCCTATTGCTCGCGCGCCGGTTTCATCGCCTGCACCACCGCCTTCAAGGACTACTTCGGCTGCGAGGCACTTCCGGCGATCTTCAGCTCGTCGCTTCTTCCCCACGAGCTGGCCGGCCTGTCCGCCTCGCACCGGGTGATCCAGTCCGAAAGCTGGCGACGCCAGCGCCTGAGGCAGGTGACGCGTCACGTGCGCAGCGAGCTCACCGAACTGGGCTACCCCATCGCCGACGGCACCGAACAGATCGTGGCGTTCGAGGCTGGCGTGGAACTCCTTACCGGACACGTACGTGACGTGATGGAGCGTCACGGCGTGTTCGGTTCGGTGTTCAGCGCACCGGCGACCACGGCAAACCGTTCACTGCTGCGCCTGACGCTCAATGCGGGCATGAGCGACGCCGATGTGGAACGCCTGGTCGAGGTGTGCCGCACGGCACGCGGCGAGATGGACTTGCCGTCGTGGAGCGCGACGCGCCGGTCCACGCGGGATGCCGCCCGGGCGCCTTCCGCGGAAGTGGCCTGACCTTCGGCGCGGGCGCCGCTCACGCGTGCTCAGCGCAGCGAGACGCGCCCGCGCAGGATGTCCCAGAACATCGCCCAGTCACCCATCAGGCTATAGAGGGGATAGCGGAAGGTGGCCGGGCGATTCTTCTCGAACACGAAGTGCCCCACCCATGCGAAGCCGTAGCCGCCGACCAGCGCCAGCAGCAGCCAGCGTGGCTGGCCGGTGGCGACGAGCATCGCCAGTGCCACGAGAACGACCCAACTTCCCGCGAAATGCAGGCGCCGGCAGCGCGCGTCCGAATGCTCGCCCAGGTAATAGGGATAGAAATCACGGAAGCTGGCAAAGCGTGCCATCACGGACTCCGTTCAATACGTCGGCAGGGGAATGCGCTCGTACTCGTCGCCGGGAACGATCGGAAAACGGCCTTCCGACCACTCGACCTTGGCCGCCTCGATCATCTCCGGCGAACTCGCGACGAAATTCCACCACAGATGGCGCTCGCCATCGAGTGGCGCGCCACCGAAGAGCATGACCAGGGAGGGCTCGCGAGCGGTGAGCACCGGCGGTTCGCCGTCATAGGCCACGCCCATGTCCAGGGCACCCAGTTCGAGGTCGCCAAAATGCGCGGCGCCTTCGACCACATAGGCGCCCCACTCCGCGTGCTGCGCCGGCATGGTCAGCGTCGCGCCAGCTTCGAGGCGCGCTTCCACGAAAAACATCGGTGCGTAGACGCGCACCGGTGATGTCACGCCAAAGGCATCGCCGGCGATGACCACCAGGCTGGCGCCATCGCGCCTCACCTTGGGCAGGGTGTCTGCACCGTGGTGGTGAAACTCGGGATCGATACGCTCGTGCGACCTGGGCAGGGCCACCCATACCTGGATGCCATGCAGGTTCTGCCCGTGGTGACGCTCGTCCGGAGGTGTGCGCTCGGAATGCACGATGCCCTTGCCCGCCGTCATCCAGTTCACGTCACCCGGATGGATATCGACGGCACTGCCGAGGCTGTCCCGGTGGCGGATCGCGCCGGCGAACAGCCAGGTCACGGTGGCCAGGCCGATATGCGGGTGTGGACGCACGTCCATGCCGGTGTCTTCGCCAAAGGCAGCCGGACCCATCTGGTCGAAGAAGACAAACGGCCCGACGTGCCGGGCCTTCAGGTGCGGCAACATGCGACGCACGACGAACCCGCCACCCAGATCGCGCTGCTTGCCGTCGATGGGGACTGTCGTCATGGGAAATGCTCCGGGTGTCGTAAACCTCAAGCGTAGCCGATGCGCCTAGCCAGGCTGCATCCACCGGGCGATTCGAAGCGCAATCTCCGCCGGAACCTTCATCCAGGCGAAATGATCGGCGGGCGCGCCAGCGAGGTTCTCCGGAGCGATCACTTCACTACGCCTGGGCGCGTCCGGCATCTTGTCGAGCAGGAACGCCAGCGATGCCTCGGGACCGAACCAGTCGTCGCGCAGGCGCAGCGCGAAGACCGGCGCGCGCTGCTTATGCAGGGCGGCTTCCAGGTCTACACCGATGCCACGACCGGCATAGCGCCCGGTGCGACCCGTGCGTGACCAGTCACCGATAACGCCGCGCGCCTCGTTGCCACCGAAACCCACGCGGCGTCCCGGTAGCCACCCCACCAGATTGGCGAGCAGGGGCGCGGCGATCAGCGCCATCCCGACCCAGGGTTTGAAGCAACGCCAATAGGGTGAGCCACTGCCAACGAGCGCCAGGCCCGCCAAGGGCAATGGAGTCGTCGCGGCCAACAGCGTCGCCAGTTGTCCGCCCAGGCTGTGCCCGCCCACGTACAGAGGCAAGGAAGGCACGGCCGCACGCAGGGCGCGCAGGCTGGTCGGCAAGTCGTCGGTGAGGAGTTCGCGGTAGCCCCAGTCCGCGCGTCGACCGGCCCGGCGGTTGCTGGATCCGATGCCCCGCCATTCGTGGACGGCAACGGCAATACCGTGGTCGGCCAGGGCGAGAGCGAGGGGTTCGTAATGCCGGGCGGCCACACCGAGTGCGGGCACCCAGAGCAAGGCAGCGACTTCGTCCCCCGGGGGACGGTAGAGGACCAGATCGGCGGATGCGCCGTCGGCCATGTGCAGCGGGATCGCCTGCCGTTGAGAACGATGCAGGGTCGTTGCGTGCGTAGGACTATCTGTCATGCAGCCAAAAGCTCCCTCGGTGCAAACGCACCGAGGGAGCAGAAGTCTTGCAAGAACGAGCGGCGCTAGCCAGCCCGAACAGAGTTACTTCGGATTGACGTTATCCGCCTGCGGGCCCTTCTGGCCCTGGGTCACGGTGTACTCAACCTTCTGACCTTCCTGCAGCGACTTGAAGCCGTTGCCCTGGATCGAACGGAAATGGACGAACACGTCCGGGCCGCCCTCATCCTGAGTAATGAAGCCAAAGCCCTTTGCATCGTTGAACCACTTAACAGTACCAGTTGCCATCACACACACCTCTATCCAACACTCGAAAACCCGGCTCGCGAGCCGGCGACTTACTGGGAATGCAGGACCGGGTGAGGCGATGGAGCGTAAACTTCGCGCTTACATCGGGCCACTCGCGTGACCGCGCAGACACAGTAAGGTGGATGATAACCATATTTGGCGCGAGTTATGTAGGGGAATGCCTACATAGGACGAATTTTTGACGTCTATCACGACTTTTTTCGTGAAGAAAGCCATTTTCTTAGGAATTTTTCCGCTCTTGCGGCTCTTGCGGGTCTGGCGCCTCGCGCCTTCGCCGATGAATCGGCCCCCACAACAGGCATGAAAAAAGCCGGGCGTTGCCGCCCGGCTTTTCATGCAGCGAGACTGTCAGAAGGCTTACGCCTTGTTGACTTCTTCAGCCTGCAGACCCTTCTGGCCGTTGACGACCTTGAAGGAGACCTTCTCGCCTTCGGCGAGGGACTTGAAGCCGTTGCCCTGGATAGCGCGGAAGTGAACAAACACGTCCGGGCCGTTCTCACGGGAGATAAAGCCGAAGCCCTTGGCGTCGTTGAACCACTTGACGGTGCCGATTTCACGATCCGACATAGAAACACTCCAATACATTGTGTAGCGAATAAAACCGACGATCGAAGTGATCGTCGCTGGAACTGGTGTGCAAGGAAACGCGAGGAGCGAAGCGATGTTGCGGATCCGTGATCAGCTGCATCGGGTCAACGTAACTCTATGACCCCGGCAAACACAGTCGGCGAACTATACTCGTCCCTCCGGTAAATAGCGATGGCACCCCCTCAAGGCCCCGTCCGCGGCGCCCTGACGCTACGTTCACCCCCTGGCGGCACATGCTTGCGCCCCGTCGCACCCTCGATGCGACTTTTCGCCTACCATCCTTCCACGCCAAGCCCAAGGGGGACCGACGACCATGAAACAGCACCTTTCCCGCTTCCTGCCGCTGGCTGTCTGCGCCCTGGCCCTCGCTGCCTGCGCCGACCACAAGCCCAAGCCGGCGGCCACCCAGACCGTCACGGCAGCGCCCGGCAGCGCGACCCGGTCGCGCACGGCCACGACCAGTGTCACCAGCGTGCCGGCCGGCAAGACGACGAAATCCGGTACGACCCCGGCGGCGGCCTCGGGCCCGCTACCGGACAGCACCGGCATCGCTGCCTGTGACGAGTACCTGGCCAGCTACAAGAGCTGCCACCTGGCCGCCGGTGTGTTCGCCCGTGACCAGATCGAGCCGCGCTACGAAATGATGCGCACCAGCCTGCTGCGCCAGTCCCAGGACCCGGACATGCGCGACCAGTTGCAGAACCGCTGCGTTTCGCTCGCCTCGCAGCTGAAGGACGCCCTGCACGGCAAGTCGTGCGCGGACACGCCGGCGCCAGCTTCCACCCGCTGATCAGTCGTCCAGTGCGGTGCGGATCAGCGTAGCCAGCGCTCGCGGCTGGCTACGCTGGATCGCGATACGCGGCGTGCCATGCCACGCCGCGCACTCTTCGATCGCAGCGGCAATCCCTGCGACCAGCGCCGGTGCGGCGGGCACCTCCGCTTCCAGCCATATCCCGATCACCTCGAACAGGCCTTCCTGGCGGTGTGCCTTGGCATCGAGCCGGCCTACGAGGCGGCCCCGATGCAGGATAGGAAGCACGTAATAACCGTAGGTCCGCTTCGCTGCCGGCGTGTAGCACTCCAGCGTGTACTCGAAACCGAAGAGATCCATGGCCCGGGCGCGGTCCCATACCACAGGGTCGAATGGCGAGAGCAAGGTCGTGCGCGTCGCACGCAACAGGCTGGCAGCAGCCTCGACCAGCAGTGGCTCGTGGTCACGATGCACGTACGCCGTTTCGTCCCAGCCCTCCACGGCCACCTCGATCAACAGACCTTCGGCAACCAGCGGGGCCAGCTCCGTGTCGGTCACCCGCGGTCGCAGCCGGAAGTAGTCCGCGATCCAGCGCGCTTTTGCGATACCGAGGGCGCGAACGCTCTGCAGGACGAAGTGACGGCGCACCTGCGCTTCCTCCAGCGTACCCACCGCTGGCGCCTCTGCCCATCGAGCAGTGACCCGCTCGGCGAGGTCGTAAACGCGCTGGAAGCGCTCGCGGCGCGTCACCATCAGGGCGCCCAGCGCGAACCACGCCTCCAGCCAGCGCTTCTCCGGCTTCCAACCCCACCAGCCTTTGGCCGCAGGCGCGTCGCGCTCGAAGTCCGCGGCACGCAGCGGGCCTTCATTGCGAATTCGCTCAAGCAGGAGGTCCATATCGGCCCCGGCCTCGGCACGTGTTCGCTCGGCACTCTTCTGGGCCCAATGCCCACCGCGACCGGATCGGTAGTCGCGATGGAAACGGTATTCGGACGATGGAACGAACGAGGCTTCGTGCGCCCAGCATTCGGCGATCTCACCGACGGCCAGCGCCTCTTCCAGCCAGTCGTTGCGATACGCGCCCAACCGCGAAAACAGCACCATGTAAGGGCTTCGCGCGACGACGTTGATGGTGTCTATCTGCAACATGCCCATGTCGGCGATGGTCGCTGCGATGTCCCCACGCTTTGCTTTCCGCGTGCGGCGACGAAGCAGCCCCTGGGCAGCCAGGTGGAGCAACTGCGCGGATCGTTGGGAAAGACGGATCACGTCTTCCGTGGAGACGCCGTCGGATACGCGTGATGGCACGGTATAGGCCTGTTCGCAGTTGGGCCGCCATTAAATCGCCCCTTGGTAGCGTCGGCAATGATGCCGTCGACATACGTCGCCGGCGCCCCACCACCGCTGACGAAAGGAGGCTTTCGATGAATAAGCAAGTTCGCGCCGTTGCACTCGGCGCATCGCTGCTGCTGGCAGGCGTGGCGTTCGCCCAGGACATGCCGCCGGCCCCGAGGGTTCCGCCTCCGCCACCGGGTGAGGCCACCCCTCCGCCTCCGCCGCCCGACACCCCGCAAACCACCATGCCACCGGGCGATGCGACGGGCATGCCACCGCCGGCTTCAAACGCACCTCCTCCGCCGCCCGCACCGCTGCCCCCGCCTCCGACGCCGCCGAATCCCGAAGCGGGTTCCACGGGAACGACGATGCCGACCGCGCAGGGCCAGGTCACCGTGAACAGCGGTCCTGCTCCGGCCAAGCCGTCGGGTCCGGCACCGGACTTCGCCACCCTTTCCGGCGGCAAGGGCTCCATCACGCCGACGCAGGCCTCGGCCTTCCCACTGCTAGCCAACGATTTCCAGTACGCGGACGCCAACCGCGACGGGAAGATTTCAAAGGCCGAGTACCAGCGCTGGGTGCAGCATTCGGGTGCCAGCGGGCAGTGATTGCGTAAGGCATTACTGGCGTAGGGCCTAGGAAGGTCCTACGCCTTTTCTTGCGATTAACGGCAAGACTGCACGTTTTTCACACATTCGTGGCGGCTACACTCCCCGCTCGCCGTGCCGTACCCGGTATGCAGGGAGTAACACCAGATGAAGCGATTCCATGCCGCAGGCGCCCTCGGCGCCTATGCCTGCCTCCACGCGGGGTTGGCCTTTGCACAGAACCCGAGCCCTATCGACATTCGCGCCTGTTCGGCCATCGAGACGGACGCGCAGCGCCTGCTTTGCTACGACAAAGCCACGGGGCGCGACCAGCTTCCGCAGGCCGCCAAAAAGAAAGATGAAAAGGGCGAGTCGGTCAGTGTCGACCTGGCCACGCGCAACTCGAACGACGTGGCGCGCCCGGTCTCGCTGCTCGACAGCCGCTGGGAACTGTCGCCGGAGAGCAAGCTGGGCACGCTGAATCTGCGTGGCTACAAGCCGACGTATGCTCTGCCGTTCTTCGGCACCACGAAGCAGAACAAGACCCCGTCCAGCCCGGCGCCGGATCACACCGTGACCGACCCGCAAGAGCTGCAGAACGTCGAGGCGAAGTTCCAGATCAGCCTGAAAACCAAGGCCCTGGAAAACATCTTCGGCGACAACGGGGACCTCTGGATCGGCTACACGCAGTCGTCCCGCTGGCAGGTCTACAACAAGGAAAACTCGCGTCCGTTCCGCGAAACCAACTACGAACCCGAAGCCCTGCTGGTGTTCAACACCAACTACAACATCTTCGGCTGGAGCGGCCGTCTTGCCGACATCGGCGTGAATCACCAGTCCAACGGCCGCGCCGATCCGCTCTCACGCAGCTGGAATCGCGTGGTGGCCGACTTCGGTTTCGAAAGGGAGACCTGGGTGGTGAACCTGCGCCCGTGGTGGCGCATCCCCGAAGGCGGCAAGGAAGACGACAACCCCAACATCGAGGACTACATGGGTCGCGGCGAAGTGCAGATCGTGCACGAGATGGGCGCCAATGAGTTTGCGCTGACCGCGCGCCATTCGTTTCGCACCGGCGATCGTTCGCACGGCTCGCTGCGCGGCACCTGGAGCTTCCCGGTGGTGCACAACCTGCGCGGCTACCTCGAAGTGTTCAACGGCTATGGCGAAAGCCTGATCGACTACAACCACAAGGCGACCTATCTCGGCGTCGGCGTCTCACTGCTCGACTGGTATTGATAGAAACATGGGCGAACTCAAAACCATGTGGGAGCTGAAAACCATGTGGGAGCCGCTTCAGCGGCGAAAAGCCAACGGAGCGGTGTAGCCCCAAGGCCTATCGCCGGCAAAGCCGGCTCCCACATGAGGCCGGCACCATGGAAGGGAGCCGGCCAGTTATCCACCGCTTAGTGGTGGTGACCACCTTCACCATGGATGTGGCCGTGCGACAGCTCGTCCTCGGTCGCGTCGCGCACGCCGGTGATCTCCACGGCGAAGTGCAGCGTCTGGCCGGCCAGCGGGTGGTTGCCGTCGACGGTGACATTGTCGCCTTCAATCTTGGACACGGTGACGTTGATGCTGCCCTGGTCGTTACGGCCCTGGAACTGCATGCCCGGCTGCAGGTCTTCCACACCCTGGAAGGCGGCTTTCGGAACCACCTGGACCAGCTCGTCGTGGCGCACGCCGTAGCCTTCCTCGGCGCTCACGTCGACCTTGAACTGGTCACCGACCGACCGACCTTCCAGCGCCTTTTCCAGACCCGGCACGATGTGGCCTTCGCCGTGGATGTACGCCAGCGGCTCGCGACCGTCCGAGCTGTCGATGACATTGCCCTGGTCGTCGGTCAGCGTGTAATGGAAGGAAACGGCATGGCGGTTGGCAATCTGCATGAAAATTCTCGCTATGAAGAGTAATGGAAGGACGTGTGGGCGACCTTGGGGGCCCTCAAGGCTAGGCGACCAGCCGCCCGACTGCAAATCACGAGGCCTTCGCGATGCTGCGGCGCAACCCGCCGCGACCGCGTAATCTGCTAGTTTTCCCGCCCTTCCCTTCCCCCTTTCGACGCCCCACCGGGAGCCGCATGTTCGACTGCATTCTGATCGCCAACCGTGGCGAGATCGCCTGCCGCGTGATCCGGACCTGCCGCCGCCTGGGCATCCGCACCGTGGCCGTGTATTCCACGGCCGATGCCGACGCCCAGCACGTGCGCCTTGCCGACGAGGCCTGGCCTATCGGCGGTCCCCGCCCGGCCGAGTCCTACCTGCGCGGCGACGCGATTATCGAGGTCGCCCTGAAAGCCGGCGCCCAGGCGATCCACCCCGGCTACGGCTTCCTCTCCGAGAACACCGATTTCGCGCGTGCCTGCGCCGCTGCCGGGATCGCCTTCATCGGCCCGCGCCCGGAAAGCATCGACGCCATGGGCTCGAAAGCGGCCGCCAAGGCGCTGATGGAGACGCACGCGGTGCCTCTGGTCCCCGGCTACCACGGTGCCGACCAGGACCCGGACCGGCTGGCGAAGGAAGCCGCCAACACGGGCTTTCCGTTGATGATCAAGGCCGCGTCGGGCGGCGGCGGCAAGGGCATGCGCATCTGCCGCGATGCCGCCGGCTTCGCTGAAGCGCTCGCCTCGGCCCAGCGCGAAGCAGCCAACGCCTTCGGCGATACCCGCGTCATCCTCGAGCGCTACGTCGAACATCCCCGGCACATCGAATTCCAGGTGTTCGGCGACACCCACGGCAACCTCATCCACCTCAACGAGCGCGAGTGTTCGGCGCAGCGCCGTTACCAGAAGGTGCTCGAGGAAACCCCCTCGCCCTTCCTCGACGCTGCGCGTCGTGAGCGCATGGGCGCGGCCGCCGTAGCCGCCGCCCGCGCCGTCGACTACGTGGGTGCCGGCACGGTCGAGTTCATCGTGGCCCAGGACGGCGAATTCTTCTTCATGGAGATGAATACGCGCCTGCAGGTCGAGCATCCGGTTACCGAAGAAACGCTGGGCCTGGACCTCGTGGAATGGCAGCTGCGCGTGGCAGCCGGCGAGCCGCTGCCGCTCGCCCAGCAGGATATTCACGCCCAAGGCCATGCCATCGAGGTGCGCCTTTACGCCGAGGACCCGGAAGCGAATTTCCTGCCGGGGTCGGGCCGCCTGCAGTCGCTCAATCTGCCGGCGCCTTCGCGCCATGTCCGTCTCGACGGTGGCGTGATCGCCGGTGACACGGTGACCATTTTCTACGATCCGATGATCGCCAAGCTCATCGTCCACGACCGCAACCGCGAGCAGGCGCTCGAGCGACTGCGCGAGGCACTGGCCGTCATCGATATCGTCGGGCCGAAATCCAACGTCGGTTTCCTCGAAAGACTGGCGCGTCACCCCGCCGTGGTCGAGGGCCGGATCGACACGGGTTATCTCGATCGCCACCTTGAGGAATTCCTCACCGGTGATAGCGTCGCGGGCGCTACTGAACTGTTCGCCGCAGCGACTGCCGTACTGCTCGCCGACGAACTCGCGCAACGCGGCGCGGCGGCCGATCCGCATTCGCCCTGGGCGAGTGCCGACGCATGGCGTATCGGCCATTCGGGCAAGCGCGTCGTCGCCCTGATGGAAGGCGAGGTGCGTCACGAGATCGACGCGCATGGCCATGATGGCGACTATGTGCTTCGCAGCGGCGATGCCTCCTGCACCGTCACCGGCGCACGACTGGGTGGCGACGTCCTCTCCGCACGCTTCGACGGCCAGGCCCGACGCCTGCCGCTCGGCACGCTCGGTGTGCGCATTCGCGTGCACGACGAAGCCGGCCGTCGCTGGAATTTCGAGCGCGCCCCTGCCTTCGCCTGGGCTGGCGCCCAAGGTTCGACAGCGCGTCACCTCGCCGCACCGATGCCCGGGCGCATCGTGCTGGTTCGCGCCGCCGTAGGTGACGTGGTCGAGGAAGGCCAGGAGCTGCTGGTGATGGAGGCGATGAAGATGGAACTGGCCTTGAAGGCACCGCGCGCCGGCACCATCGAGTCGATATCCGCCGTGCAAGGCGACTTCGTCGATGCCGACGCGATCCTCGTCCGCTTCGCCGAACCAGCCTGAACAGGATTTCCATGAACACAACGAACCACGTACGCATCGTCGAAGTCGGCCCGCGTGACGGCCTGCAGAACGAGAAAGCCATGCTCGCCGCCGCGGTGAAGATCGAGCTGATCGACCGGCTTTCCGCCACGGGCCTCACCACCATCGAGGCGACCAGCTTCGTCAGTCCGAAGTGGGTGCCGCAGCTGGCCGATGCCGCCGAAGTCTTCCGCGGCATTCGCAAGGTGCCGGGCGTGGTGTATCCGGTACTCGTGCCCAATCTGCAGGGTTATGAGCGCGCACGAGAAGTCGGCGCGACGGAAGTGGCGGTCTTTACTGCCGCGTCCGAGGCGTTCAATCGCAAGAACATCAATGCCTCCATCGACGAATCCATCGAGCGCTTCGTTCCCGTCATGGAACGCGCACGCGCCGATGGCGTCGCCGTGCGCGGCTACGTCTCCACGGTGCTCGGCTGCCCTTACCAGGGCGAGGTGCCCGTGGCCGATGTAGTGCGCGTGGCGCGTCGCCTGCACGAACTCGGCTGCCATGAAATCTCGCTCGGTGACACGATTGGCGTGGGCACGCCGGCGAAAGCACGCGACATGCTGCGCACGGTGGCGACTGAAGTGCCGATGAGCGCTTTGGCCGTCCACTTCCACGATACCTACGGGCAAGCGCTGGCGAATATCCTGTCCTGCCTGGAAGAAGGCGTGCGCGTGGTGGATAGCGCGGTGTCCGGTACCGGCGGCTGCCCTTATGCCAAGGGCGCGACCGGCAATGTCGCCAGCGAGGATGTGGTGTACATGTTGCATGGCATGGGCATGAACACCGGGATCGATCTCGATCGGTTGATCGAGACCGGGGCGTGGCTTGCTGGACAACTGGGCAAGGAAACCGCGAGCCGGGTGACACGGGCGCGGACGGCGGCGTGAACCGACCCCGCGCCATATGTCAGAGGGCGAAGTCGCTTGGTGAGTTCCAGTAACTCCAGCGATTTGTCATGCGCGCCAAGGTCAAGGTGTATGCGTAGCGGTGGAGATATCTCCGATCTCCGGTTTCCAGAAACATCATGTACAGGTGCTCACCTTCCGGCAGAGGCTGTGCATAAGGCCGCTTCCTATACATCTGTGCCACCTCACCGGTCACTTGAAGAGCCGGGCCATGTACCGCCGATGGGTTCAGATAAGCGAGCTGGTCCGTGTCGAAGCCGGTCCGAGCGAGCATCCCCGCATCGAGACCGTCCAACTCAAGCAAGCCGATGGAAAGAACGTGGCGCGCATGGATCATCGACTCACGGTTCGTCACGTCGATCCCCTCGGGAAAGTGGGTCAGAAGTTCCGGCGAGGCAAATCCGCGACTGACCAGGGTGCGCCTCACGACAGCATTTTCGGCCGCGGCATTCACGCGCTCGATTCCGTTCATGGCTCTCATTTCCAGCCTCGAAGGAACTCGCACCCCCTGTCCGTCATGCCCGCCAAGACGGCGTATCGCACCAATAGATCGCGCATCATCGTGACCACCACGCAACCTGGGTGCTTTCAACGCCAGCGGTGACCTGACTGTGGGTGGCTGCACATACTTCGTCGCGGCGATAAAACCCCTCCAGCCCTTGACGGCCTGCGAGGCAAGCTTCGGGCCCAGCGTCGCTCCCATAGCCGCCCCGCCCAACACGGCGGACGCAAGACCGAGTTTCATGGCGAGGGCGTCGTCGCCGCTATCCATCGCCGCAGCGGAACCGATGGAAAGACCGATCGATGTGATGTCCACGGCGACGAGGCCCACAGCCGTTGCCTGACTGGCGGTGGCCGTCAACGAGACGACGGGGCCAATCGCCAGTGCAAGGGTGCCTCCGGACGCCGCGATCGCGATGCCGGAGGCGACGACGCCGATTCCGACGAACAGCCAATCCAGCCATCCTTCACCGCTGGGATCGCTACGGTTGATGGGATCGCCCGAGCAATAGGCGTATGCATTAAGGCCGCCGTGACCGAACGGGCTGGCGATGTCGGGGCAGTGAAATCGCATGAGGGCGGGGTTATATGCGCGGTAGTGGCCGAGCACATACCATTCGACGTCGCGATCCTTCAGTTCACCCGTATAACCGATATCGGAGGCGCCCTCCCCTACGCTGCTGTAGCCGTGCGGGCTATAGACGGGTGTCGTGATGACCGCACCGGCTTCGGCGATCACCGAGCCCTGGGAGTCACCGCCAAGCAGAATCACTTCCTCACCGTCGCCGTGCGATCGGGTCTGTGCGATGGTCGCGCCCTGGACATGATGAAATGTTGTCGAGTCGGCCTTCCCCTCGTCCCGGCTGAGTTGTCCTGCGAGATAGTATCGATGCCGATCGTCCTGGCCATCGTGGGTCGAACCGATTCGCCCAAGCGCATCGTATCGATACACCCGTTGCCGATCGTCCCTTGCCCAGCCGGCGGGACGCCCGAGGGCGTCATAGAGTAAACGGCGACGCTTCTCGTCATGAACGAGGTTACCGGCACTATCGTAGGTGAAGGTGAGCCAATCTATCTCGACGTTTTCTTGCGTGACAACGAGTTCGTTCAATTGTGTCGGATCGGCATCGTCGTAGAAGAATGCCCGCTTCTGCGAAGGAGACGCATCGAGATAGGTCGTGACCATCGTCACGACGTTGTCCAGCGCGTCATACTCGAATACCTGGCTCGACAACGGGTGCCCGGATTCGTCTTTCGGCACGTGATCGCCCTTGCAGGTATAGGTTACCAGGCGATCACGGACATCGTAGATGAACGTTTCGTCACGTCGCGCGCCTTCGCGGCTCAGTACGCGTGCGGTGAGCTTTCCTGACTTAGTGTAGGCTTGAGAGAGCGCTTGCACGGAAACGTCCGATCCACTGCGAGCCGTCAACACGCGCGAGATCTCCCGGTCGTGTTCGTCGAGCGACACTTCTTCATCCATGGACCGCGAGCCGTCGCGACTCTGCGTCTTGACACGATGCGAGCGAGAAAAGGCATCGTATGCCACATCGACGCTCACATGGTTGCTTTCCATGCGGATGAAACGCCCTAGCGCATCGTAGATAAGTTTATGCCGATCGCCGTTGACATCGGTGTACTCCGTCAACATTCCCCTGAGCGAATAACGATACGCGCAGTGCTTTTCGCCTTCGACTCCGTCGTGGCTCAGCGTTTCGCCCGATAGCCGACCGGAGGCGTCGTATTCGAAGGCATGCTTACTTAACGCATTGGCCACCGAAAGCGTGTCACCGGTCGTGGCCTCGTGGGTAAACGTGGTCAGGCCCCTAGCACTCGTCGCTTCGGTAAGGACGTCGCCGAGATGCCGCTCATGAACAAAGGCGACTACCTCGCCAGACGGCAAGATGATTCGATCAGGCTTCGCCGACGTCGCCGTATCGTAGTGATAGCTCGTGCGCCTTTGCCCTGCCTGCAACAGGGTTCGGCGTCCCAATCCGTCGTACGCCTGCCGGCCAAGCAGTTTGGTTTGGGGCCACGAGGCCGGATGATCGATCCAGATGGCCGTAATCAGACGATCATCGGTATAGTCGGCGTATTCATTCGCAATCACCGCGCCGTCGGGCCGGATCGTCCTGATGAGCCGGTCATATTCGTCGTACGCATAGCATGTGACGCGATCGAGGTCACCCGGAACACAGAGCACGGTCTCGATCAGCCGATCGAGGCCGTCGTAAGTCGAAAGCTGCGAAAGACACGCGCTGCCGTCAGCGTTCAGCGTGTCGAACCGCGCCGGCTTTCCGCCAGCAGTTCGCGTCACCCGCGTGCGGTTGCTACGCATCCGCCCCTCCGGGCCGTCGGCTTCCTCCCATCGTTCGGCAGTGCCGTTGACCGGATCGATGATGTGATAGCCGATCACACCATCGGCACCATGCACCTGGGCGACATTGCCCCAGCCATCGTAGAAGTAGGTCGTGGTGGTTGACACGGTTCGCTCCGTCGTCGGAACCGTTGCGTCGGCTGCGTAGGGTGGCTGGGTCGACACCACAGGCAGCCCGACATCGGTCGTCGTCTCACTTACTTTGTGACCCAGCGCGTCGAAATCGGCGCGCCATATCTCCCGATCCAGACCGTCGTCGTTCCAGTTTCTCGCAACGACCCGCATGGCCGTCCCGAAGCCGTCGAGCTGGACCACGGTTTCCTGCCCCGTCACGCTCCGCTTGACGATATGACTTCCTGAGGTTGCCAACACGTAGCTCGAGGTCGTCGTCGCTGCCCAGGCTGAATCCGCCGCTATGGTTTCTGCGACCTGACGGCCAATCGCGTCATGCGAGTAACGCATGGCGACACCATTCGGTGAGCGGTCCATAACAGGGAGGCCGCTCAGAATGGACAGTGCCACGATTGACGTGGTTTGCTGACTATCTCCGAAGGTGTTCATGACCCTGCTGGCCGTGATTGTCAGCACAGGGATGTCAACCTTAAGCGCATCCTTCTGCATCGCCGGATAGAGGTAGGCATAGCTCACCGTGTTTTCGACGCCGTTGTGACATGATGTCGTCCGCTCCACGCGGCCGTGATTCGGCCCCCGGTCGGTGACGAATGTCTGCGACGTGCTGCCGAGTGAGGGTCCGTCACTGGCCACCTCGTAAAGTGTCTCTGTCGACGGAACTATGTGACCGGGAGCACCATCTATCAGCGACAGGAGCGCATTGTAGGTATAGCAGGTCAACCGTACGGGACCTTCGCTGCCAGCGGGTGGACGCACGGATTTCTTACTGAGGAAGCGCACGAAGCCCAACGGGTCCGGCGGACACTCGTCCGACGGTTGCGCACCGAGGTAATAGTCGTAAATCTCCGCCGCGCCACGCTCGTCGGTGGCCTCGAGAACGTTTCCGTGGTCGTCGTATCGAGTCGTTCTCTCATGCTCGCAAACCGCATCGGGCTCTGCCATTCGGTAATATCGCGTGGTCTCCTTAGTCGGAAGCTGGCACGTGGGCTTCTGCTTCGTGAACGGAACCCCAGGATCCTCGTCGTAGCCCGTCTCGACTTCCTTGATGCAACCGTCCTGCGTGGCGCGCTCCAGTGTCAGCAGGTGGAAACGATTGAAGGTGCGCTCCACCGTCCGCACTGGATTTTGGGTGGCGTCGTACAGCGTTTCAGTCGAGGTGTATTCATAGCGCTGGCCTGGTGGCATCACCACTCTGTACAGGTTGTCTTCCTCGTCCATCCAGTCTTCCAGCGCACCGTAGCCGAAGAAATTTCGCGTGGAGTACGAGTACCTGCTTACCATCACTGGTTGCCCGTGACCCGGATCGCGACGGCAAGTCACGACGAACGGCATGTGAGTCAGCGGCTGATTACCCTTGCCCGGCAACGCATGCCCGTCCCACTTGTACTGAACCTCTTCCCTGCCACCCGTGGGCACAGTGACACCGCTGAGCATCAGCATCTCTACGTCCGCCCGGAGACGCTCGCCCAGCCCGAACCAACGCAGTACGGTCCGCCACAGGCCAAGACTGTGCTGCGACGAAGGCAGGAGCCGCGCGTCGTAGTCGAAGTGCCATCCGTCGCCGTAGCCTTTCGGCAATCCGACAGCCACTAGCCGATCATTGCTGAAACGAAAGGTGAAGGCGACGACCTGGAACGTTCCCGGGTGCAGGGTAACCACGGTGGAACCCAACTCGTAGGCCACTTCCAACAACCGCCGTCCCGTGCCGTCGGACACCTTCCTTAATTTCACGATCCCGTTCGAGGCGGACTGGTCCAGAGTGACCGCATACCCCTCCGGCGAACGCAACTCGCGCAACACCGCCACGCCTTCGCTGCCCGCATCCGCACTCAGGATTTCTGACTGCCCCGACTTGTGGACGACGCGGTACTCACCGTCGAACCCCGCCTTGATCAGATCGAAGGAGCGCAGCTTGCGGTCCTTGAACGTGGCAGTGCCATTGACGAACGAGTCGACCAGGAATGACTCGCCACTGGACAGGAACAGCCGTCTGCGATAACTGTCATAGCGCGTGGTTGTCAGCGCCCAGCCGATTCCGAAACCGGCATCCACCGCGTTCAGCGCGTTGAAACTGAGGCCCAGACCCACTGTCGGTCCGCACAGGTTGTTCGCGGCTAAGCCCGGCAGGCTGATTGAGCAGGAGTACATGCCCGTGCGGGGGTCGACGCCGGTGTTTACGGCGCTGAGGAAGTTGAAGGCATTCGAGTGAACAGCGCCGGCTTCGGCGCGACCTGTCTGCTTCTTTCGCTTGTTCATCGGGGTCCCCGTTGCCTCGTCGATCACACCGCGGTTTCCATGAAACGACTGAGAATGCGTTCCACATCCCCGGTCGGGGATGCCGTGAGACTTTGTCGCCCTGCCGTCATGGGGGAGTCAGGTACGCCTCCCTGATGACGCGTGAGTGGCGAAGGTTGTGAGCTGGCATTGCCCGCAGACATGTCGGTCGGTCTCCGCCGCAGTCCGTTGCGGTTCCGTGCCAAACGCTGCAACGGTGGCGGCGCCATCTCAGTGACCGCGTTTTCCGTCGAGCGTCCAGCCTGAGCAACGGAATCCGGGCTACCTGCGGAAGGACTGGGGCGCGGACGAAGTCGAGGACCGGCAGTGCTTGCAATAGAGCGATTTATACCGGCTGCAGCGCGGTCGGCAGCTCGCGCCTTGCGAATCAGCGTACCTGCGCCGCGCCCAATAGCACTTGCCCCTCGCCCTACAGCGCCAAGCGCCGTGCCGGCCACCTGGCCAACGGTCTCGCGCGCCTTGAGCAGTCCCGCCTTGCGCGCCCATCCCGCCGAAAAGGCTCCAATCGCCATCCCGGCGAGAGCAAATCCCTGCGCCCCCTCCTCCCAACCCGTTTCCTCGGCCGCGACCGACGTTATGTCGAATGCCAAGGCTACTGTGGACGCCGCTACCGAAGCGGTCGTGTAAACGTCCGACGCCGCGGCGATCGTACCGGCGGCGGTGGCGGCAACGGCCGCCTCCGTATTGATGCCAAGGGTAAGAGCAACCGAAAGCCCCACTCCAGGCGCGGTAACGGTCAAACCAAATGCAATCAGACCAAAAGCGATGAGACCCAGCGCCTCCCACCACTCCTGGCCTGTCGGATCCACGCGCTCCGTGGGGTTGCATCCACAGTAGGCGTAGGCGTTGAAGTCGCCCGCACCAAAGGGAGAGGCAGCATCCGGGCTATGAAACCGCATGAGGCGAGGGTTATACGCGCGATAGCTACCCAACAGGTACCACCCGGTTGTGTGATCCATCAACTCGCCGGCAAATCCAATATCGCTATCTCCGGAGCCCTCGGCACGATGACCGTAAGCGGTATAGGCTGCCTGACGCGGCTCCGCCGAAGCCTCGCCGATCACCGAACCTTGTGCATCTCTCCCCAGGAGTACCACTCCTCCAGCCTTCGTGTGCGCCAGCATGGATCCCTCTACGCAATGGTATGACGACGACGAAGCTTCGCCGGTCTCATACGTAACGTTGTCACCATCGTAGTAGCGATAGCGACGATGCCCATCGTCTTCGACGCAACCAATTCTGTCGAGGGGATCGTAGCGATACGTTCGTTGCGAAGGGCCAGCACTCCAACCGATCAGCCGACCGATCGCGTCGTATTCAAGCTGCCTCCCGTCCTCGTCACGCAAGAGGTTTCCTGACGGGTCATACGCGAAGGCGAGCATGAGATCTGGCCTGCCCACCTGCTTCTCGACCAGTTTCACCAACTGGGTCGGATCCTGCCTGGCATAATGAAACGTCGAGACTTTCTCTGGCTCCAGCGGATCGATGAAGCGCGTGACGAGCTTGCGGATATTGTCCAGGGCATCGAGGGTGAATCGCTGGTACGAAATGGCGCGACCCGATGCATCCACTGGTCCGTTCAAGCCCTTGCATCGATACTCGATAAGACGACCACGCACATCGTAATCGTAGCGCTCCTCACGAGCGCCCGTCTCTGTGACGCATGTGCGGCCCTCCAGATGCCCGGTCGCCGAATACGTATGGGTCATCGCCTGACCCAGGGCCATGTGCGCGGATTCACAGGTGACGACACGGCGGCTCTCGCGTCCGTGCTCGTCATATTCCATCGTCATCACCGTGGCACGAGATTCGTCGATTGTCCACGTGGAAACTCTGCTGCGCCTCCCGAAAGCATCGTACTCAAGCTCCGTGACCAGCGCACCGTTCTCAAGACGCTGAAGCCGGCCCAACGAATTGAACTGGAGGCGGCGTTCAACGCCGTCCACGCCTGCAAACCGAGTGAGCTGACCCTTCAGCGTGTACCCGGAATAGATGGCTACCTGCACCTGGTCGTCATACGAGAACGTCGCCTTGGCAAGGCGTCCCGACGAGAGATAGTCCATAGACTGCGAGCCAAGCGCATTGGTCGCCCTCAGTAACCAGCCGCGTTTCTTGTCATGTTCGAACGCAACTTTGTCTCGATCGGGTTGGCTGGAGGTGGTCAATTCAACGAGGCGTTCACCAAGGTATTTCTCGTAGCGGGATGCGACAACCTCACCGGATGGAAGCGTCGTTTCAAACGGCAATGTTGCACCCTCCTCGTACGCGTACCGGGTTTCGCGCTGCCCCGCCCTGAGCAGGGTTCGCCGGCCCAATCCGTCGAAGGTCTGCTTGCCAAGCACAACGCCCTTCCCTGGCAGCGAAGTGTGATGAACGACGATGCTTTCCAGCCAGGCTTCGTCGCTATGGCGCGCGTAGGTTCGCAATACGATTGTCGAGTCGGGAAGCGTCGTCTGGCTTAGCCGGTCGCACGCGTCGTAGACATGGCGGGTGAGGTGCCCCGCGGCGTTGGTCTCAGCGATGCAGCGGTCGAGGCTGTCGTATTCGTACTTCGTGTCGGCCTGAGCGCCCTGACTGTCGATTCGCTCTACAAGGAGCGGCTTATTGCTTATGCTTGTCGTGGTTCGGATGTGACCACTCTGACGGACCATACCGCCGTCGATGACTTCGTCGTACTCATCCGTCACCCGACGGACCGGGTCCACGAGAGCGACTGACTGAACGCCGGAGGGGTGGATCGTTGCTATACAGTTATCCCACCCGTCGTAACGGTACTGGGTCTGGAGCACAAGAACGCTACTGGTACTTCCGACGACAGGCACGTCAACATCGGTATGTATGTCAGACACCATCCGTCCGAGGACATCGAAGCTTGCACGCCAGATTTCGTGGTTCAGACCATCTCCTTTCCAGTTGACCGCAACGTGCGACACCTCTCGACCGAAGCCATCCTGCTCTACGCGCGTCCGCTGACCCGTGGCGTCGGTTGCTTCCATCCAGCTTCCTTCGTACGCCAACGTGTAAGCGCGCGTTTCACTGACTGCGAACGCGGAATCGGCGGATGCCGTTTCCCTGATAAGTCGCCCCAGTCCGTCATAAGCGATACTCCTCTTCACGTGCTGTGCATCCTCTTCGGCAACCTGGCGCCCATCGAAGAGGGAGCGGAACGTCGCGGTCGCCGTTGTATCGTTGTTCGATCCGTCGCTGCCGATTCGCGTCGTCGTCGTGACCAGCACAGGCAGCGAAACCGCCGGGGTGTTCCGCTCCACCTCTCGCATTGCATAGGTGACGGCGGTTGTGCTTCGAACGCCTCCGACCACACGCAGCGTTCCCTGCGGCCGACCATGGTGAATCCCGGCATCTGCGACAAAGGCATACGTTTCGTCACGGAGTAAGGTCGGCTTGCCGATACACGCGACTTCGTACCACGCCGCGCTCCTGGGGACGACATGGCCAGGACCGACGAGGTCCCGCGAAGGAAGCAGGTCGTGACGATAGGTAGTCTCCCGTGCGGGGAAGTCACCCACCGGTGGAAGGATGCGCTTATCCCTCAGGGACCGGACGAAACCGAGTGGGTCGGGCGGGCAGTGCCCCTTGACACCTTCGGCCGGATAGTAAGTACAGATTTCGCGCGTGCCTCGCACATCGACATGGGTTAAGCAGTTGCCATGATCGTCGAAGGAGCTCGTTTCAATGTCCTCTCGGATATCTTCTTTCCTTGCCCTTCTTCCCGGCTTTTCCTCTGGGTAATACCGGGTCGTCACCTTGATCGGTAGCTGGCACGTAGACTTCTGCCTCGAAAATGGGAGTTCGGGTACCTCGTCGTAACCCGTCTCGAGTTCCTTGACGCAACCGTCCTGCGTAGTGCGCTCCAGCGTCAACAGATGAAAACGATTGAAGATGCGCTCCACCGTCCGCACTGGATTCTGGGTGGCGTCGTACAGCGTTTCAGTCGAGGTGTATTCGTAACGCTGGCCTGGTGGCATCACCACCCTGTACAGGTTGTCTTCCTCGTCCATCCAGTCTTCCAGCGCACCGTGGCCGAAGAAGTTGCGCGTGGAGTACGCATACCGGCTCACCACCACAGGTTGCCCGCGACCCGGATCACGCCGGCAGGTCACCACGAACGGCATGTATGTCAGTGGCTGATTGCCTTTGCCTGGCAAGGTATGGCCATTCGGACGGTAGGCCACATCCTCCTTACCACCCATGGGGACCGTCGTGTGGTTAAGCAGCAGCAACCCGGTGTTCGTTTCCTCGTACCCAAAGTGCCATCCGTCGCCGTACCCTTCCGGCAAGCCGACGTCGACCAACCGATCGTTGCTCAAGCGAAAGGTGAAGGCGACCTTTTCCGTATCCGGGTGCAGGGTCACCACCGTGGAACCAACGTTGTAAGCCACCACGAGCAGACGCCGTCCCGTACCGTCGGTCACCTTACGCAGCTTTGCGACGCCATTCGCCGCGGCCTGATCCAGCACGACGACGTACCCTTCCGGCGAGTGCAGCTCGCGCAGCACCGCCACGCCTTCGCTGCCCGCGTCCACCCGCAGGATCTCCGACTGCCCTGACTTGTGGACAACGCGGTACTCACCGTCGAATCCAACCTTGATCAGATCGAAGGAGCGCAGTTTGCGGTCCTTGAAGGTGGCTGTGTTATTGACGAACGTGTCGACCAGGAACGACTCGCCGCTGGACAGGAATAGCCGCTTGCGAAAACTGTCATAGCGCGTCATCGCCAGCGCCCAGCCTATGCCGAAACCCGCATTCACCGCGTTCAGCGCGTTGAAGCTGAGTCCCAGACCTACTGTCGGACCACACAGGTTGTTCGCAGCCACGCCGGGCAGGCTGATCGAGCAGGAGTACATGCCAGTACGCGGGTCAACACCTGTGTTTACCGCGCTCAGGAAGTTGAAGGCGTTCGAGTGAATGCTCCCAGCCTCGGCCGCGCGCGGTCTCGTCCTGCTACGTTTATTGGCGCTTGTCATGCCTGCCTCCATGCAGTCATTGGCCACCCTGAGTCCATCGTGACGACGATTACTTATAAGGAACAAGCTTCCATCGACCGCTTCCGCTTGTACTCGCGAACTTCACCTTCAGCGCATCCGCGTTGCCATACCAATCCGTCGTGGACACGATGAGGGGGCCGTTTTCCTTACCGGATTCATAAGAGACCTTTTGCCGCCCGACGAGAACGAAGACACCTTGCTGTACATTTGACGTCGGCAACGTTGGCTTTGCGGTCGGCCCCGTGGGCAGTGAAGTGTTCCATATAAGTTCGAGGCTCCCGGGCTGGGCATATCCCGTGTAACACGCGAACTCTTCACCATGCACCTTGTCCTGCCACTGAATCATGCCCGGGGCGCTGACTGACATGTATCGGATTCCCACAGGCTCTCCCGTCGGACTGTTGAACGACAATGAGTAACGGTGTACCGAGTCCGGATCGCTCGGCGGTATGACGGCGCCCTGGCCGTCCTCACCGATGTCATCACCCGAGAGAGTGTCCCGCACCCATGGATAGCGATCGATTGGCGCGCCGGCGAACACGTCGGCGCGCACCTCGGCCCTGGAGTTCAGGTCACCAACGTGTTCCCCGCCGCAGTTGTCGAACATCATGCCGTTTGTCAAGAAGGTCCACCCATCGTCGAACGTCACATGCGCGCAAAGTGAAGTTGCCTGGGCAGACCCTCGCCTGTTGGCGACGTAGAAGTATCGATTCGTGCTTGCCGACGGCGAGGCTGAATCGCCGGAGCGATCGCCATCCACAGGCGAGCTTTCCGGATGAAACAGATAGCCCTTGTAGTGCTTAAGATCTTCAGCGCGATCCACACCCGGACTGTTGAACCAGCCTGACAAACCCGTCTCTTCGAAGGGCAACGGGCGAGGAACAGGCTCGTCGGCAAAGGCAATGGTCAGGCTTGCCAGCTCTGACGTGGAGGGCACACCGGGCTTGCCGTCTCTCGTGAAGGCCAACTCTATCTTGAATTTGATCTGCTGCAGGCCGTTCGAATAGGCCTTATCGCTATCCGAGATCCGCGTAAGCGTGAAAGTGGTGATTGTGCAGGCCGGCTCCGTCACGACGCAGTCCGGACTGGCCAGCGCAGATGTTCCTTTGCTCACGGACGCGTGTTGTTTGGACGTCTCATGCGTCGTAGATTTTGTGGTTTTCACTCTGAACCTCCTGGAATGCGAGAGTGGAGAGATTTGACATGCCTTCCACTACCACTTGCCGATGACACCAAAGTCCAGGGTCACGCCGTTGTCGACGCTACCGATCTGAAGGCGGTGATCGTTTCCAAACAGATCTCGAAGGATGACATTCCTGCGATTTACATCGTTCGCATCGTGATCCTTCTCGCCGCTCTTCCCGCTCCAATAGAACTGACGGTGTTCGTCAAAGACGTGATACAAGAAATTGATGGCTCCCGCCTCGAACGTCTGTGTCCTTCCCATCGTTCCATATACGGAAATGTTGGTAGATCCCCGACTTTGGCCCTCGGCACCTTCTCGCCGACTTAGATCTCGGGTGAGGAAGTCCGGAACGTCGAAGAAATATTCTCTCCCATACTCGCCAGTTTCGTGGAGACAAGTCGTGAACATTCCCTCCCATTTTTTGAGGGAGCGATCTTTGGTTTCGCCATGATCGGCGTAGACATTAACGTAGCCGCCCACTGTACTGCTGCTGTCAGCAATTCGCAGGAGATCGATCTTCTGACCTGGGTTGGGATACTCGAATGTGATGCGCTTGTTCCACACAGTGAAGTATTCCAGGCCACTGTGATTGTATTCGGTGGTCGTTGTGTGAAAGTACGCAGCACCCAGGTTCCACGTGGCGGGATAGATGTTTACGCCACTATTGAAGCCGCTCGCTGCGGTGGTGATTTCGCTGCCAAGAGGCGGCGTGATCGCAACGGCTATGGTCTCGGCGCTTGTTGCGGTCGTTCGGATCCAGAGATCAACCGTCACGGTGTTCTCGGCCACAGGCGCGTCGTCATCTGAACTGCTCGACCATGCGTCCAGCTGAGGCCCCGGAATGACGGATCCGTCGTACTTGTAGGTCCGATCTTCCGCCACGTCGAGATACCAGTCCGACGGAACCACTCCTCCGCCGTCATACCGCACCAGCCTTATCCTCTCTGCTAATTCGGAAGCCGGGACGGGAACAAATTCACCGTCCAGCCGAGGCGATATGATCACCCTGATATGAACTTGTTGCCTGCCGTTAGCAAACACTTTCGATTGTACGACTCCTCCAGCGTTTCCGGATGCCGTGGGCGGAAACAGAATGTAAAAATCGGACGCGGAACTCCAGCTAGTAGCGCGTGAATGGCGCGGTCCGATTGCGCCCTCCACGCGGGGCTCTTCTTTCGAATCGAATTGCTCGATCGTCTCTTCCGTCGTGGATTCGGTCGCCCTGGTTTCCTTGCGGGTCGAACGCCTGATGATGCTCACTCTGAACCTCCTGGAATGCGAGAGTGTGATGTCGCATTCCGAGTCTCCCTCGCGCTGAGTGGCCCTGCAATAGCCCGACCGCCGCGGGCCTGCACAAATCGTTAGTCAATATCGGCAGCGGAATCTCCATCTCGAGCACCGGGCAGACTTTTCCGTTAGAGCGCATTCCGTGGCAGGATCGCCCCATGCGCACCGATTACCTCATCCGCCCCATCGAGCCCCGCGACGATGCCGACATGGCCGCCGTGATCCGCAACGTCATGCCTGAATTCGGCGCCGACGGCCCCGGATTCGCCATCCACGATCCGGAAGTGGATGGCCTGTCCGGTGCGTATGCCCGGCCACGCCATGCCTACTTCGTTGTCGAGAAAGAAGGCCACGCCATCGGCGGCGCGGGTATCGCCCCACTGGAAGGCGGCGACGAGGACACCTGCGAACTGCGCAAGATGTACTTCCTGCCCAAGGCACGCGGCATCGGCGCGGCCTCGCGGCTCATGCGCCGCTGCCTGGACGCGGCACGCCGTGCCGGCTTCCAGCGCATTTACCTGGAGACACTGACCGGCATGGACGCGGCCCAGGTGCTTTACCTGCGCCACGGCTTCGCGCGCATCGAGGCGCCGATGGGTGGCACCGGGCACTTCAGCTGCGACCGTTTTTTCCTGCGCCATCTCAACGACGGTGATCTGATCGTCGCGCCGGAGCCGCCTACCCTGCTGTTCGCGATCGACGATCCGGGGCGCGACGATGTGTTGCCGCTGATCGAGCAGCTGCATGGTTACCTCTCCGACCTGTACCACCAGCCGCTGCCCCAGCATGTGGGCGTGGAAAGCCTGCGGCAGCCACACGTGACCTTCATGACGGCACGCGTCGATGGCACACCGCTGGCCTGCGGCGCCGGGGTCGATCACGGTGACTACGTGGAACTGAAGTACATGTACGTCGTGCCGGCGTGTCGGGGCATGGGGCTGGGCAAGGAGATGCTCGAAGCCCTCGAGGACCAGGTACGGGCGGCGGGCGGCACGAAGGTGAAGCTGGAGACCGGCACGGCGCAGACCGAATCGATCGAACTCTACGAGCGCTCCGGCTATCGCCGCTGCCCTCCGTTCGGCGATCATCACGCCCATCCCGCCAGCATCTTCATGGAAAAACCGCTTTGATCCGCATCGCCACCGAGGCAGACGCCGCCGCCTGCCACGCCATTTACGCGCCCATCGTCCAGAGCAGCGCGATCACCTTCGAGACGGATCTGCCCGGCGAAGAGGCGATGCGCGGGCGCATCCTTACGCGTCTCGCCACCCACCCTTGGCTGGTCTGGGAAGAAAACGGCGAAGTGCTCGCGTACGCTTACGGCGGCCGCTTCCGCGAACGCGCGGCCTACGACTGGATCGCCGAGACCTCGATCTACGTGCACGAGAACGCACGCCGTCGCGGCATCGCCCGGCGTCTCTACGGCGCCCTCCTCGGCGCCATGCGCCTGCAAGGGATCAACCAGGCCGTGGGCGTGATCACGCTGCCTGGGGCGACCAGCGTGGCCATGCATGAGGCCATGGGGTTTGCGCCTGCGGGCGTCTGGCCCAAAGCCGGTTACAAGCTCAGCCAATGGTGGGACGTGGGCGTGTGGAGCCTGTTCCTGTCGGAGCCCGAGACGCCGCCGGTGGCAGTGATTCCGTTTGCGCAGCTGGCGGCTTCCGGGGCGATGGATCGGTTCCTCCAGAACCTCTGACCCTGCGCTTATTTGTTGTGGGAGCCGATTCATCGGCGATCCCCGGCAGCGGGCCAACTTGCGTCAAGCACCCATCGCCGCTGAAGCGGCTCCCACACCAAGCCCCCTGCCCCTGCGCCGCCGCGCCTGCGCTCCTGCCGCGGCGCGGCAAGCCGCGCGGGGCGGGGCTCGGCTAAGATTGGCTTCTTTGCCAGTCGTACCAGCGGAGTATTCATGCAGCTCGAACAGGTCAGGGCCGTCATCACCGGCGGCGCATCCGGTCTCGGCCACGCCGTGGCGCAGCGTCTCGTCGCTGCCGGCGCGAAGGTCGCCCTCTTCGACGTGAACGAAGAGAAGGGCCATGCGGCCGCCGCCGCCCTCGGCAAGAATGCGAGTTTCCAGCGCACCGACGTCACCTCCGAAGAAGGCGTGACCGCCAACATCGCCGCCGCCCAGGCCGCGATGGGCGGCCTGAACGTGGTCGTCAACTGCGCCGGCATCCTCGGCGCCGGCCGCGTGCTTGGCAAGGAAGGCCCGATGCCGCTGTCGACCTTTTCGGGCACCGTCATGGTGAACCTCGTTGGCAGCTTCAACGTGGCCAAGGCCGCTGCGCAGCTCATCCAGGCCAATGCGGCCGGTGAAGACGGCGAGCGCGGTGTCATCATCAACACGGCCTCGGTGGCCGCCTACGAAGGCCAGATCGGCCAGGCCGCCTACTCCGCCTCCAAGGGCGGTGTGGTCGGCATGACGCTGCCGATGGCACGCGAACTGGCACGCTTCGGCATTCGTGTGAACACCATCGCGCCGGGCATCTTCTGGACGCCCATGGTCGACGGCATGCCGCCGGCCGTTCAGGAATCGCTGTCCGCCTCGATCCCGTTCCCGTCGCGCCTGGGCCGGCCGGAAGAGTTTGCCGACACCGTGGCCTTCATCATCAACAGCCGCTATCTCAATGGCGAAACGATCCGCCTCGACGGCGCGGTTCGCCTCGCTCCGAAGTGATCGGTTCCAACGTCATCCACTCCAAAGACATCGAAGTCGAACGCCATGAAAGCATCTGATGTGAAGAAAGGTAATGTCGTCGAGCACGACGGCACCGTATACCAGGTCCGCGATATCGAACGCAGCTCGCCCTCGGCGCGCGGCGGCAACGTGACCTTCCGGTTCACGCTGTACTCGATCCCGGGCCAGCGCAAGTTCGACCTCAGCCTGCGTGCCGAAGACGAACTCAAGGAAGTGAGTCTCGAGCGCCGCCAGGCGAAGTTTTCGTACATGGACGGCGACAATTTCGTCTTCATGGACGACGAGGATTACACCCAGTACACGCTCGGTCCCGACGTGGTGGGCGAGAACGCCGGTTATGTCGTCGAGGATCTCGAGGGTTACTACGTGCAGGTCATGGACGAAGCGCCGATCGGCCTGCAGGTTCCGACCTCGGTCGTCCTGGTCGTGACCGACACGGCGCCGGAGCTGAAGGGTTCCAGCGCGACCAAGCGCAACAAGCCGGCCAAGCTGCAGACCGGCATCGAAGTGCAGGTTCCCGAGTACATCACCAACGGCGAGAAGGTGACGGTGAACACGCTCACCGGCGAATTCGCGGGCCGCGCTTCGTGATCACATGACCAAGAGCTATTCGTTCCGCGCCAGCGTCATCGACACGTTGATTCGGACGAAGCGACCGGATGTCCCCATGCGGGTCGCATTGCGCAACACCGCTGCGGTGGTGTTGCCGCTCGCTGCCGGCATGTATACCGGGTATCCACAAGTCGGCATCGGCATCGCCGCCGGTGCGCTCGACACCATGTTCTCGGACCAGCCCGGTCCGTACCAGCAACGCCTGAATCGGCTTTTCCTCGCCGCGCTGGCGGCTGGCGTGGCCTCCCTCGTCGGCTTCGTGATCGGCGACGAGGTGCTGCCGATGTGCGTGGCCTGCGCACTGTGCGGCTTCTTTGGTGGCCTGCTCGTCGTGTTCGGCGCGGACATCGCCCGCGTGGGCATGACCAGCATGCTGCTGCTGGTGATCACGGCGGCCACGCCACAGGATATCCGCGGCGCGCTCTCCGGCGGCGGGCTGATTTTCGCCGGCGGCATGCTCCTTGCCGTGTTTTCCATCGCGGCATGGCCGCTGCAACGCTATCGGCCGGAACGGGCCGCGCTCGCCCTTGTCTATCGCGGCCTCGCCGACCTCGCGCGCAAGCCGCACAAGGATGGCGAAGCGCCGGGTATCACCGATGCGATGAACGCCCTGCAGCTCACCCTGCTCGGCCGTCACCACGCGCATGGCCGCGCGATGGAGGCCTTCCGCGTGTTGTTGGAACTGGCCGAGCGCATTCGCCTCGAGCTCGTCGCCATGGCCGAGCTCGAAGTGAAACGCGAATCGATGGCCGAGATGTTCCGCAACGACGCCGCCCGCGTCCTTACCGCCACGGCGGATGCGCTCGACGCGGCAGAGCCACCGCAGCGTGCCGAACGTGCCCTGGCCACCTTGCAGGCGAGCGAACGGGCGTTGCTCGCCGGCTCGACCGGCACGGGGGTGGGTGCCCATATCCAGGCTTTGTCCGGGCAGCTCGCCGCCGTGGTCCGCAATACGAACTGGGCCGGCAGCCGCGGTGAAGAACGCGCCCAGCGTGCGGAAACCAGCCTTCCCGACACCTTGCGCAGCGCCTCGCCGCTGGCCACCCTGCGCGCGAACATCACCCCGCATTCGGTGGCCTTCCGCCACGCCGTGCGCTGCGCGGTGGTGCTCACGCTCGCCTTCGCGGTGTCGCGTTACTTCCACCTGCCGCACGGATACTGGTTGCCGATGACCGCCGCGATCGTGCTGCGTCCGGACTTCGCGGCGACCTTCAATTTTGGCCTGCTGCGCGTCGTCGGTACCGTGCTCGGGCTGATGCTGACCACCTTCGTGCTGCGACTGACACCGGACGTCGTCTGGGCGCATATCGCCGTGATGGGCGTGCTTTGCGTGGCCTTCCGCTATCTCGCCGTCGCCCATTACGGCATCGCCGTGGCCGCACTGACCGGAACCGTGGTCGTGCTGCTTTCGTTCGAAGGTGTCGACCCGTTCAACGCGATGTTCGATCGCGTGCTCAATACCGCGCTGGGTAGCGCCATGGCCCTGCTGGCCTATGTACTGTGGCCGTCGTGGGAGCGCAGCCGCGCGCGCATTGCGCTATCGGAAATGCTCTGCGCTTACGCGGACTACCTCGACACCCTGGTAGAACCGGCCGACCGCGGAACGCGCCACCAGGTGCGCAACGCGACGCGCACCGCGCGGACCAATGCCCAGGCCTCGGTCGACCGCCTGCGCGCCGAACCGGGTACGCCGGCGGTCCTGCAGGAACTGGCCGAAACGCTCTACGCCAACGGCAACCGCCTGGCCCGTACGGCAATGACACTCGAAGCCCTGATCGATGTCGACGAGGTACCCGCGGAATGGGCCCACGTCGGACCCTTCATCCGCGAGGCCGCGATGGCCCTGCGCGCGCAGGGTGAGGCGCTCACGGTGGCGGAAGGTGCCACCGTACCGCCCGACCTGCGCCTGCACCAGCGAGCGCTGGTCCAGGCCCTGGCGCGGACGAAGGACCGGGAACTGGCGGAGGCGATCGGACGCCTGACCGACCGCCTGACGGACAACGTGGATACGGTGGCGCACGTGGTGACGCGGCGTTCGGTGACCCCGGCCTGATCGCGATCCGCCCGGCGACGTCGGGTTGCTGCACCGCGAGAGGCCCCGGCTCCCCGCCGGCGCTACACTCGGCTCCATGCTGAAGATCGATACCCACGCGCACATCCTGCCCCGTGACTGGCCCGATCTTGCGGCCCGCTACGGCGACGAACGCTTCCCGGTAATGACCCACTCCAGCGGTCACCACCGGATCTACAAGGACGGCCGGTTCTTCCGCGAAGTGTGGGAATCCGCATTCGATGCGGATCACCGCATCGCCGATTACGCGCGTTTCGGCGTGGGCGTGCAGGTGGTCTCCACGGTGCCGGTGATGTTCTCGTACTGGGCCAAGGGCTATCAGGCCCTGGAGCTGCACACCCATCTCAACGACGACATGGCCACGGTCTGCCAAACGCATCCGCGCCACTATGCAGGTATCGGCACGGTGCCCCTGCAGTCGCCCTCGCTGGCGATTCGCGAGATGGAGCGCTGCATCGACGAACTCGGTCTGCAAGGCGTGCAGATCGGTTCGCACTGCAACGACTGGAATCTCGATGCTCCCGAGCTGTTCCCGTTTTTCGAAGCCGCTGCGGACCTGGATGCCGCCGTGCTCGTGCACCCGTGGGACATGATGGGTGCCGAGACGATGCCCAAGTACTGGCTGCCCTGGCTGGTCGGCATGCCCGCCGAGCAGGCACGGGCTGCCTGTGCACTGATTTTTGGTGGCGTACTGGAACGCCTGCCGTCGCTGAAGATCATGCTCGCCCACGGTGGTGGCAGCTTCCCTTACTCCATCGGTCGTATCGAGCACGGCTTCCGCATGCGTCCGGACCTGGTTGCCACTGACAATGCGCGCAACCCCCGCGAGTATCTCTCGCGGCTGTATTTCGACTCCTGCGTGCACGACGACGCGGCACTGCGCTACCTGCTCGAGGTGGCCGGCACCGAACGCGTCATGCTCGGCACCGACTACCCGTTCCCTCTGGGCGAGCAGGAGCCAGGCGCCGGCATCGAGGCCCTCGGACTGGACGACACCTCCCGCGCCAGGCTGTTCCACGGCACGGCGCTGGAGTGGCTGGGCGTTCCGTTGTCGCGCTTCCAGACCATGTCCGCCGTGGCGTGACGCAACGCACACTGTCACGGGCCATGGGCGGCAGGACGCTGTGCAAGAATGCCCGCGTTGCGCCGCGCTGCCGCGGCCTCTACGGGGAATCCTTAATCGTGAAGCGCCTCCTGCGTACCTTTTCGCTTGCCTTCCTGCTGGCCAGCCCTTTTGCGACGGCTGCCGATGTCTCCATGGCCGGCGGCGCCCTCCACGTGTCCGTCCCCGATACCTGGGTGCCGATCATGCAGTCCGAAGGCGAGACGGAGACCCAGGTGTTCCAGGTACCCGGCTCCAACGGGGCGGATGCGACCCTGGCGCGCGTCTCGATCACCCTTCAGCAGGTACCCAACCTCAACGGTTTCCAGCAGTTCTCGGGCAACATGCGCAGCCGCGCTTCCGGCCTGACGGAATATGCCGCGGGCAAGGCCACCTCGCCCACCGAGAATGTCTACACGGCGAAGGAAGGCAAGGTAAAGCTCGACTACTTCGAGCGTTATTTCTACAGTGGCGGCTATGCGATCCAGCTCCGCTGCATCCGCCCCACCAGCGATGCCAGGTGGAATGCCTCGTTCGACAAGGGTTGCGCCGACGTCGCTGCCCGTATGCCCTCCTGATTCCCAAGGTAGTCAACGTATGACCGGTTTCGAAGCGACGCGCGGTTGGGCCCAGGCCCAGGATGCGGCCGATCCCCTGCGCGCGTTCCGCGGCGAATTCCACATCCCGCCGCACCATGGTCGGGAGACCCTCTACTTCTGTGGGAACTCGCTCGGCCTGCAGCCGAAGGGCGTGCGCGCCGCCGTAGAAGCGGAGCTGGCCGACTGGTCGGAGCTCGCGGTGGAGGCACACTTCCGCGGGCGCTCGCCGTGGCTGCACTACCATGAGTATGTGCGTGACGCGATGGCCGACGTGGTCGGCGCGAAGCCGCATGAAGTAGTCGCCATGAATACGCTGGGCGTGAACCTGCACCTGATGATGGTGAGTTTCTATCGGCCTACGCAAGAACGCCCCGCCATCCTCATGGAAGCTGGCGCGTTTCCCACCGACCGGTACGCGCTCGAGTCACAGGTTCGTTTCCATGGTTTCGATCCAGCCACCGACCTGATCGAGATCCAGCCCGATGGCCCCGGCGGCACGCTGTCGATGGCGGCCATCGAGGAAGCCATCGCCGAGCACGGACATCGCGTGGCCCTCGTCGTGCTGCCGGGCGTTCAGTACCGCACCGGCCAGGTATTCGACCTCGCCGCGATCGTCCGGCTGGCGCGTGTGCAGGGCTGCGTCGTGGGTTTCGATCTGGCCCATGCGGTGGGCAACCTGCCGCTGGCCCTGCATGACAGCGGCGCGGATTTCGCCGTGTGGTGCACTTATAAATATCTCAACGCCGGCCCGGGCGCGGTTGCCGGCTGCTTCGTGCACGAGCGCCATGCGAACGCCGACGTACCGCGTTTCGCCGGCTGGTGGGGCCACGACAAGTCGACGCGCTTCCAGATGGGCCCACAGTTCGTTCCCACACCGGGCGCGGATGGCTGGCAGCTGTCGAATCCGCCGATCCTCGCGCTGGCACCGTTGCGCGCGTCGCTGGATGTGTTTACGCGGGCGGGCATGGATAACCTCGTGACGAAGAGTCGCCGCCTCACCGCCTACCTCGACTGGCTCATTCGCAGCCGGCTCGATGACACGCTCGACATCGTTACGCCGAACGATCCATTGCAGCGTGGCGCACAGCTTTCGGTGCGCGTGCGTGCCGGTCGCGATTCGGGTCGCATGTTGTTCGGCTACCTCGAACAGCAAGGAATCATTGGTGACTGGCGCGAACCCGACGTGATTCGCCTGTCGCCCACGCCGCTTTATAACCGCTTTGCCGATTGTCTTGGCGCGGTGGAAGCGATCGAAGCGTGGCGCGGGATGCAGGCATGAGCGTGCAGGAACTGTTTCCGGCTCCCTACAGCGAGCGGGGCAACGGGTTTGCCGTGCAGGCCGTGACGCACTGGCTGCGTGTTGCGCCCGGGCGCGTGATGTTTGGCCTGAAGGCCGGCGGCTTACCCGTTGGTTTGCCCGATCGTCCTGCGGCGGTGTCACATCGCGGTGTCGAAGCGAAGGCGGATGGCCACATCACCGCCATCGAGGATGTCAGCAGCGCGTGGTTGCGCGAGCACCCGGACGTGACTTCACGCTATGTCACGGCCCTGCGCGAGGTGCTGACGAATCCTCGCGTCCGCCTCGATGGCTACGCTACGCACGCGATTTTCACCGGCTCCGTGGAACTTTACGCGGGCTCGCGCATGGATAGCATCGCCTTCGAACTCGACGACGAGGATGGCTCGTACGAGCGCGTGATCGAGCTTCTTCGCCATGCACCGCGCGACGGACGCACTGCCTTCGCGATGCCGCCCGAGCCTGGCATGGGCAGCTTCGAAGATCCCGTTTTCCTGGCTGGCGATCAGGCGTGGATCGATGGCCAGCGGGTTCTGATCGAATACGTCCCCGATGAAGGTGGCCGCGCGGAGACCGTGGCGCTCGATCGTGATTCGCTCGCGGATGCGGTCGAGCGGGCGTGGGTAGCGATGATGGATGTGTCGGAGCGGATTCGCGACGGACTTGCTAAGCCGGCCTGAACGCGTGCAATCCGCTGCGGACTCTTCAAGACCATCCGCTTGCACCTATCCACGGCGCCGCCCTCGCGGATGGCGACGATACGGACTACTAGCTTGCGTTCGCCGGGTGACGAACCTGCCCTTGCCCGCGAACGACGAATCGCTCAACGGTCAACGACTCCGCGCCCATCGGCCCATAAGCATGGAGCCGCGTCGTCGAAATCCCGATCTCCGTACCGAGCCCCAGTTCGCCACCGTCGCTGAATCGAGATGATGCATTGACCATGACGACGGCGGAGCGGATGGCGCGAATGAACCTGTCTGCGGCGCCTGGATCGCGCGTGGCGATCACTTCGGTATGGTCCGAACCGTAGCGGCGAATATGTGCGATCGCCTCATCGAAGCTCTCGACGACGCGCACGGCAATGATGAGGTCGAGGAATTCGGCAGCGTAGTCCTCGTCGCTGGCGGCTACCACGTCGGCGACGAAGTTGCGTGTCGCAGCATCGCCCCTTACATCCACTTTCAATTCGCGAAGTCTTGCCACGGCAATCGGCAGGAAGGTCGCCGCCATGTCCTTGTGTACGACAAGCGTTTCCAGCGCGTTGCACACGCCGGGGCGACTGGTCTTGCCATCCACCAGCAGTCGTAGTGCTAGTTCCGGGTCCGCGTCGCTATCCACGTAGAGATGGCAAACGCCCTTGTAGTGTTTTATCACCGGCACACGCGCGTGCTCCGCGACAAAGCGGATCAAGCCCTCCCCTCCGCGAGGAATCGCGAGGTCGACGATGTCAGTGAGCTGGAGGAGCTCGACCATCGTCTCGCGACGCGGATCGTCGACCAGCGTCAGCGCGGCTTCGGGAACGCCCTCCGCCTTTAATGCTCGGCGTAAGGCTGCAGCTATCGCGATGTTGGAGTGCATCGCATCGGAGCCCCCGCGCAGGATTACCGCATTGCCCGCCATCAGGCATAGTGCGGCCGCATCGGCCGTCACGTTCGGCCGGGCCTCGTAGATCATCGCTATTACGCCGAGAGGAATGCGCACGCGCTCGACAACGATGCCATTGGGCCGCGTCTCGCGTCGCGTCGTGATACCGACTGGATCAGGTAGGGTCGCCACTTCGCGGATCGCGGCGACGATGCCGGCGATGCGTGAGGCATCCAACCGCAGGCGATCGAGCATGGCGTCGCCGGTGCCGTTCGCACGGGCGGCGTCCATGTCCATGGCATTGGCCTCGAGCACGACGGCCTCTTCTGCGGCAAGCGCGTCAGCCATGGCGTGGAGGAGGCTTCGCTTGGCGGCGGTGTCGAGGCCAGCAATCGCCGCGGCGGCGTCCCGGCAGGCAAGCGCCTTGTCACGCAGGGAAGAAGACATCGCGACCTCGCTCATTGGGCTCGCTCATGGGATGACGGCAACGAGATCGTCGCGGTGGACGACGTTCTCGCCGTAACTGTAGCCCAGCGTGGATTCGATATCGCGGGTGTGGCGGCGTGCGATGCGGCGAACGTCGGCCGCCGAGTACTGCGCGATGCCGCGCGCGAAGGGTGCCTGCTCGTCGGCGATGTCGACGACGTCGCCACGGGCGAAGTCGCCTTCGGCAGCGACTATCCCTCCCGGGAGCAAGGAGGCGCCGCGGGCGCGCAAAGCGTCGCCCGCGCCCGCATCGACCGTGATCTTGCCGGCCGGTGGCGCATGGCGCAGCCAGTACTTGCGGGCGGCCAGACGCGTACTGGGCGCGTGAAGGCGCGTACCTGTCAGGGTGCCCTCCGCCAGCCGCTCGATGCAGGCAGCGTCGCGGCCGTCGAACAGGATCGTCTCGATGCCGGCCGCGGCGGCCTTCCCCGCCGCCTCGAGTTTCGTCCGCATGCCACCGGTGCCAGCCGCGCTACCGGCACCGCCGGCGGTTGCGAGGTGCTCCGCGGTGACTTCCGCCACCTCGTCGATGGGCTGCGCGAGTGGGTCGATTCGTGGATTGGCCGTATACAGCCCGGCGATGTCGGAGGCGATGAAGAGCACATCGGCATCGACCAGGGCAGCCACGATGGCAGCGAGGTTGTCGTTGTCGCCGAGCTTCAGCTCGTCGACCGCGACGGTGTCGTTCTCATTGATGACCGGGATGGCGCCGAGCAAGAGCAACTCGCGCAGCGTGGTCCGCGCATTGAGGTAGCGGCGGCGGTTGCGCAGGTCGTCGTGGGTGAGCAGGACCTGGGCAACCGGAGCGTCGAAGAAACTCTGCCAGAGCGCGATGAGGCGGGTCTGGCCGAGGGCGGCGAGTGCCTGTCGGCCGGTGAGGCCGGCTGCGCGGCCGGGTGTGGCGAGGCCGCGTCCTGCGGCTACTGCGCCGGAGGAGACGATGACGACCTCGCGGCCGGCGCTGCGGCTTCGAGCGACGAACGTGGCCAGGGCTTCGGCGTGGCGACCGGTGAGGCCACCTTCAGGCGTGGTCAGGAGGCTGCTGCCGACTTTGAGGACGGCCCGCCGCCAAGGGGGTAGCGGTTGTGGGGTGAAGGCGTTTGGCATGGTCCTTCCCTAACGTTTTGGCTGTCCCATTCGCCGCTGAAGCGGCTCCCACAAAGAGCAAAAGAGCGAAGAGCGAACAGCTTCGCCGATGAATCGGCTCCCACACGAGACCTGCGCAGGTCTTGTGTGGGAGCCGCTTCAGCGGCGATCAGCCCGACAGGGCTGCCAATCTGGCCCGCAGCGTATCCAGCATAAGGTCGTTACCAGCACCTGGCGAGGTACGCGCGGCGAGACTCGACTCCGGTGTACGGCCCTCGCCCGACGAGGCTGCCGTCTCGGCCGCCGCGCGGTAAGCATCGCGGAACGGCACACCCGCAACCGCCGCCTCGATCGCCACATCCGTCGCGTACATCGCCGGTTCGATCGCCGCGCGCATCTTCTCCGCCTTCCAGCTGAAGCGCGCGAGAAGGTCGGGCAGCAGTTCGAGCGCGCCGAGGCCCATGGAGAAGCCGTGGAACAGCGAGCCCTTGGAGAATTGCAGGTCGCGTTGGTAGCCGGTGGGCAGGGACAGCAGTTGCTCGATCTCGGTGCGGGCGGCGGCGACGCTGGCGTAGCTGGCACGCAGCAGTTCGACGACGTCGGGGTTGCGCTTGTTCGGCATGATCGACGAACCGGTGGTGTACTCGCCCGGCAGGCTGACGAAATCGAACTCTGCCGTGGTGAACAGCGAGAGGTCCCAGGCCAGGCGGCGCGTATCGAGCAGCGCCGTGCCGACGGCATCGAGCGCGGCCATCTCGAACTTGCCGCGCGACAACTGGGCGTAGATCGGCGAGACCTGCATGCGACCGAAGCCGAGCGCCTGCGTCGTGTGTGCGCGGTCCAGAGCCACATTGACGCCATACCCAGCCGCCGTACCCAGCGGGTTCGCATCGATCAGCTCAAGTGCCTGACGCGCACGTAGCGTGTTGTCGATGAAGGCCTCGGCGAACGCGGCGAACCACATGCCCGTCGATGAGACGACTGCACGCTGGATATGCGTATAGCCGGGCATCGGCACGGAATCCCCGGCGGCGCGCTGCAGGCACACTTCGGCGATCTGCCGACACAACGTCTCCAGCGCCGACAGCTTCTCCTTCAGCCACAGGCGCGTAGCAACAAGAATCTGGTCGTTGCGGCTACGGCCGGTATGCACACGCCGGCCAGCGTCGCCGAGGCGCTCGGTAAGGCGGGCCTCGATCGCGGAGTGCCCATCTTCGAAGCGATCGTCGAGAACGAACAGGCCAGCCGAGAAGTCACCGGCCAGTACGTCCAGCTCGCGAAGCAGCGCATCGCGCTCGTCGCCGGAGACCACGCCGATATTGGCCAGGCCCTCGACATGCGCCTTGCTCGCGGTGATGTCGTGCAGGAAAAACTCGCGGTCGAGCACCACGTCGTTGCCGGCAAGGAAACGCATGATGCGTGCGTCCACCTGCGTATCGGATTTCTGCCAGAGCGGCTGTGTCATCGTAGGGTCCTTTCGCTCAGAGCGGAATGGCAGTGAGCTCGTCGAAGCCGAGCGCGCGGTTGACGTTCTGCATCGCCTGCGAGGCGGCGCCCTTGAGCAGGTTATCCAGCGTGGCGACGACGACGACGCGACGGCCATCGGCCGACATCGTGAAGCCACCGATATCAAGGTGGTGTTTATGCGCGACCTGACTCACCCACGGCGCTTCGTCGACGATGTGGATCAGCTTGTCGTTGTCGAAGCGCGCCTCGAAGCGAAGGACGATCTCCTCGCGCTTGGCCGGCTTGGCCAGGTACAGGTTGGTAGTGACCGTAAGCCCACGGAAATGCGGCGCGACATGCGGCATGAACTCCACCGGCAGGCCGAGATGGCGGCTCGCTTCCTTCTCGTGCATGTGGCCCGTGAGCGCGTAGGGCATGAGGTTGTCGCGCAACTTCTCCGGATCGTTACGATCCGACGGCGTCGTGCCGGCGCCGGAGTAACCGGAGACGCCGAAGGACACCGGCGGTGCTGCCAGAAGATCTTTGATCGGCGCGACGGATACCTGGATCGCCGTGGCATAGCACCCCGGGTTGCTGATGCGCTTCTCGCCACGCCAGCGGTCACGGTAGAGCTCCGGGAGGCCGTAGTACCAGCGCTCGTCGAAACGATAGTCCGCCGAGAGATCGACGACCACGGTGGAACCGCCGGCCTGGTCGATGGCCTCGACATAAGGAGCCGCCTTGCCGTTGGGCAAAGCGAGGATCACGACGTCCGCCGCCTGTGCGGCGACGGCATCCGGGTCGAGATTGCCGTACGCGAGGTCGCCCTTGTAGGTGTCGCTGTGATCGGCCAGGCGCTGCCCGTCCAGTTCACGCGAGGAAACGAAGGCGAGTTCCAGGTGCGGATGATTCGCGATGAGCTTGATCAGCTCGGCGCCCGTATGGCCGCGCGCGCCGACGATGCCGATGGTCTTGGTTGCCATGACCGGTCAGTCCTGCAGGGTGGGTATGCGCGTGGCGCAATGCGCCACGCAGCGTTCGATATCCGCGAAGTTGTCCAGGCCGTACCAGAACACCTTCCAGCGCGACTGTTTGAAACAGCCGTCCGACTCCGCGTAATAGAAATGGTTGATCACGTTGCCGTGGCGCGAGCGCCAGAACAGCTTGGGGTTCTCGTCGCGCATGACTTGCCACACCGCTCGACCGAGACCTTCGCCCTGGGCTTCGTCCAGCACGGCGAACTTGTCGAGATAAGCGAATCCTTCGTCCTGCGTGAGCACCATCGCGGCCCGATAGTTCTCGGAAACGTAGAGGCGAAACAGATTCGTGCGCTCGAAATAATCAGGCACCACCGAGCGACCGAAACTGGATTCGATCAACTCGCGAAGGCGCTCCTTGTCGACACCCTCCCACGATTCGTAGCGCAGCACGCGCTCACCACGCCGCACCAGGGTGCCGGAACCCTTGTGCGTGAAGAGCTCCTTGGCGAGCTCGGCAGGCCGCGTGATCGACACCGACGAGGTCAGCGGCAGGTCATCCAGCAGATCCTTGATCTGCTCGATCTTCAGGCGCATGCCGGAGTGCAGCCACGGCTGCTTGAGCAGCTGGTCGTACTCGGTCGACAGGTTGATCGAATCGATGACGTTGCCATCACCGTCGAGCAGGCCGCCCGTGCCGGTGAGGAACACGATCTTGTACGGCTGCAGCACGCGCACCAGCTCGTTCGCGGCAAAGTCGGCGTTGATGTTGAGGATCTGGCCCGAATCCGTCTCGCCCAGGCTGGCGATGACCGGAATCGACCCCGCGCGCAGGCTGGCTTCGATCGGCGCGAGGTTGATCTCACGCACCTTGCCGACCAGACCGAACACGTCCTGGTCGAGGAAATCGGCGGCGAACACGCCGGACGGAACCGAGGTGGCGCGCGTATCGACTTCCTGCAGTGCCTCGACCAGACGCAGGTTCTGCGCCTGGAACACACGCCGGACGATGGCCAGCGCTTCAGGCGAAGTCACACGCAGGCCGTTCACCGTCTTCTTCACGATGCCGGCGGCCGACAGCTCTTCATCGAGCTGTGGGCCAGCGCCATGCAGCACGATCGGCGTCAGGCCGACCTGCTGCAGGAAGGACAGCGACGAGGTGAGCGCCGGCAGGTCGTCGCGCAGCACGGCGCCACCGACCTTGACCACGGCGAAGCGCGCTGCGTCCAGCTGCGAGAAGCGCTTGAGGTACTGCTGGATCTCACGCGCGCTGCCCATCGAGGACAGCAGGCGCACGATCGTTTTTCGGGTGTGCTTGTTAGAGTCCACTGTCCACGATCCGATGGATGGTCTGTGCGTAATGCGCGAGCTGGTCCAGGAGGACCCATTCGTCGGCGCTGTGTGCCTGGGCGATGTCGCCGGGGCCGTAGACGAAGGTGGTGTAACCCGCCTTCGAGAACAGCGCCGCCTCGGTCCAGAAGTCGACCGCGTTGCCGACCGGGATGCCGAGTTCGTCGGCAAGGTCGCGTGCGGCCAGTCGACGTGACTCGGCCGTCGCGGTGTCACCCGCCGGCAGCGAGTCGCCGCGGAAGGTTTCGCCGTACTCGACGGGCGAGGGATCAACCAGCGTACGGAAGGTTTCGAGCAGTTTGTCGGCGTCCATCGAGGGCAACGGACGGAAGCCGAATCGGATATCCGTCGTCGGCGCGATGACGTTCGCCTTGATGCCGCCTTCGACCTTGCCGATGTTGAAGCGTAGACCGGTCAGGCCACCGAAACGTTCGTGCGACAAGTTCTGCACATGATCCAGTGCCGCCGCGCCCCAGCGAATACCCTGGTGCAGCGCGCTGTCCGACGGCTTCTGCTCGCCGGAGGCATGCCCTGCCCGTCCCTGGAAACGCATCTGCACCGAGTGGATGCCACGGTGTGCGAGCACGGCTTCGCCCTTGGTCGGCTCAGCCACGATGATCGCTTCGTAGTCGCGCTGGGTCTTGAGGAAGCCATCGATGCAACGCGCATCGTTGGCCTCTTCGTCCGTCGACAACAGCAGGGCCATGTCGCCCTTCGTAGCATTGGCCACGGCGACAAGCGCGGCAGCCGCGCCCTTGATGTCGCACGCACCGAGGCCGATCGCCCGGTCTTCGGTCACCCGCAGCTCGTGCGGGTTAGCGGTCCAGTGCGGCGAATCCGGCACGGTGTCCATGTGCACGTTGAAAAGATACTTTGGCTTGCCGCGTACGGCATAAAGGTTCACGGCACCGGCGCCGAAATCGGTCACCTGCACGTCGAACCCCGGAAGGTTCGCGCGCAGGTAATCGAAGATGCCGTCCGTGCCGATTTCGCGGGGCGGATTGCGCGTGTCGTAGCCGACCAGCGCGCGCAGATGGGTCAGGGTGTCCTCGAGAAGCTTGTCCATGATCCCGGATCAGTTCCCGTTGGCGCGGTCGACTTCCGCCCAGATCGTCGAGCTCATGCCGTAGAGCTTGATGAAGCCCTCGGCTTCGGCGACGCCCCAGTCGGCGGCCTGTGCGTAGGTAGCCTTGGCCGAGTGCAGGAGGTTCTTCGACTCCACCTTCACCGCGTACACCGAACCGCCGCGGGTTTCGATGATGACCTTGCCGTCCACCTTGCGCTGCGTGGAGACGAGGTAGGCCTCGAGGTCGGCCTTGATCGGATCGTTGAAGAATCCTTCGTAGGCCACTTCAGTCCACTTGCGACCGATTTCCGGCTTGAAGCGGTTCTGCTGCTTGGACAGCACGGTTTCTTCCAGCGCGCGATGCGCGGTGAGCAGCGCGGTCAGTGCCGGTGCCTCGAAGACGATGCGACCCTTCAGGCCGATATTGGTGTCACCGGTATAGAGGCTGCGACCGACGCCGTACTTCGCCAGCTCGCGATTGAGGAAGCCGAGGATTTCGGGACCGGAGGCCGGCTTGCCGTTAAGCGTTACGGCCGTGCCCTTCTCGAAGCCGAGTTCCACGCGCAGTGCTTCGGACGGCCATTCGGCGCGCGGTGCGCACCAGCCGACCGCACCCTCGCCCGGAATTTCCCAGGCGTCGATCTCGCCGCCGGAAATCGTCACGCCGAGCACGTTCTCGTTGATCGTGTAGTGCTTGGTCTTGGCGCGGACTTCAAAGCCCTTGTCTTCGAGATACTTCTGCTCATAGGCGCGCACCTGGGTGTGCTCGCGCTGGATCTCGCGGACGGGCGCGATGATCGTGTAGTCGCCCAGCGCGCGCACGGTCAGGTCGAAACGAACCTGATCGTTGCCCATGCCCGTGCAACCATGCGCGAAGAACTTCGTGCCGAGCTCGTCGCAGCGCTCCAGCGAGGCCTTCACGATGAGGTAGCGATCCGAAACCAGCAGCGGGTACTGGCCCTGGTAGAACTCACCCGCCCAGATCAGCGGGGTGACGAAGCTGTCCCAGATCGCCTGCGAGGCGTCGACCGTGCGATGCGAGGCCGCGCCGAGTTCATGCGCGCGCTGCTCGATGTACTCGCGCTCCTCGACCGACACACCGCCGGTATCGACAAACACGGTATGCACGGCATAGCCGCGTTCCATGAGGTAGGGCACGCAGAAGCTGGTGTCGAGGCCGCCGGAGAAGGCGAGGACGATATCTTGGGTGGACATGAAGGCTCCGAAGAAGATTGCTTAAGAAGAAGTCGTTAGAAGGAAAGGCAAATCAGAAACCGAGGCCGGACTTCTCGCCCGACGACTGAGAAATGAGCGAAGCCATGACCGCCTTCTGCACGTGCAGGCGGTTTTCGGCTTCATCGATGGCGATGCAGGCCGGCGAATCCATCACCGCGTCCGTCGCCTTGATGTTCCGGCGTAGCGGGAGGCAGTGGCTGAAGAGGCCGTTGTCGGTCAGGGCCATCTTGGCCTCGTCGACGATGAAGTGCTTATTGGCTTCGCGGATCGCCTTTTCTTCGTCCCAGCGACCGAAGTAAGGGATGGCGCCCCAGCTCTTGGCGTAGATCACGTGGGCGCCGCGATAGGCCGACTCGATGTCGTGCGACACCTGGAGCGAGCCGCCGTTCTCCTTCGCGTTCTGCTTCGCGAAGTCCATATAGCGCTCGTCGAGGATGTACTCCGGGGTCGGGCACAGCAGGGTCACGTCCATGCCCATCTTCGTCGCGATCAGCAGCGCCGAGTTGGCCACCGCGGTGTTCAGCGGTTTCGGGTGGTACGTCCAGGTCAGCACGTACTTCTTGTTCTGCAGGCTACCCAGGTGCTCCTGCAGCGCCATGGCGTGCGCCAGCTCCTGGCAAGGATGGGTGATGGTCTCGAGGTTGATCACCGGTACCGTGGCGAACCTGGCGAACGACTCGAGCACCTTGTCCTGGCGGTCCACCGCCCAGTCGACGAACTTGGGGAAGGCGCGCACGGCGATGATGTCCACGTAACGCGACAGCACGCGAGCCACCTCAGCGATGTGCTCCTCCGTATCGCCGTCCATCACCGAGCCGATCTCGAACTCGATCGGCCATGCGTCCTTGCCCGGCGACAGCACGATAGCGTGGCCACCCAACTGGAAGGCACCCAGTTCGAAGCTGGTCCGCGTGCGCATGGACGGGTTGAAGAACATCAGCGCGATCGACTTGCCGGCCATCTGCTGGCCCTGCCGCGAACGCTTGAACTCCGCCGCCTGTGCGAGCAGGGCGTCGATCTCGGCGCGGCTGTAGTCCTGGGTGGAGAGGAAGTGGCGAACGGTCATGGCGGTCCAGATCGGTCGGTGGCCTTGGGGGCCGTGGAAGAATGTGAGGAAGGCGGGAAATCAGGAATCGGAAACAAAAAAACCCGGCGCAGGGCCGGGTTTTTTAGTCGATGCGTATGAAAAGCGCGCGACAGCCTACCCGGCCGAGTGTCCGATGTACGGTCGACGAGCACGCGAGGTCATCCCTGCGGCCATTCGGGCGCTGGTGAAGACGACGGCGGTGTAGACGGTATGGGACACGGCAAGGTCTGGAAAAGTGGAACGGCGATCATGCCGGGATTTGGTGCGACGCGCAAGAAGGCCAGGCGATGGGCGAGCCGCGTCAGCGGCGACGAGGCCAAGTAGGAGCCGCTTCAGCGGCGAAAAACCAACGGAGCGGTGATGCCAGACACCCATCGCCGATGAATCGGCTCCCACAGAGAGCATCGCCGATGAATCGGCTCCCACAACAAACAAAGAAGGCCGCGATTTCTCGCGGCCTTCCGATGAATCGCCCTGTAGCCGACTCAGTCAGCCGGCGCGACGCTCACGCGGACGCGGAGGCGCTCGCCCGGGTCGTAGTTCAGGCGCGAGACGTAGACCTCACCGCGGTAGCGGTATTCGACGTCGTAGCCGGCGATGCGACGCTGCTCGGAGACCGAGCTGACGTCGCGGCAACGGGTTTCCGTGCCCTGGTAGGTACGGTCGCCCTGATGGGAAATGTTGTTGCCCACGGCCCCGCCGGCAACCGCACCGACCACGGTGGCGGCCTTGCGACCATCGCCCTTGCCGATGGTATTGCCGAGCACGCCGCCGACCACGGCGCCGAGGATGGTGCCGGCGGCAGAGTTACCGCTGGACTCCTGGCGGACGACGGGCTGGTCGTAGCACTCCTGTCGGGGGGTCTCGACGCGCGCGACACCGTAGACCGGATCGACGCGAAGGACGTCGGCCCAGCCGAAGTGGGTGTTGTCGTCCGGACCCTGGGCAGGGCCGGGCGGCGGACCCGGCGGCGGACCGTAACGGCCGTCCTGGGCACTGGCACCGGTAGCGAATACCGCGAGGATGATCGCGGGGATGAGCAGGCGAGACATTTAGGAGAACCTCCAGCCAGGCGCACAGAACGCCTACTGGTTGCATTTCATCAAGTTCACGCTGAATCCACGCTTAGAACCGCGTGCATTGCCTTCACATTGTCATGTCAACCGAATTCCGCCCCGCGCGTACGCCGCAGGCCGGGCCGGGCTTGCTAATATCTCCGACCGGCCGCCCGCCGCGCCCGTCCACGGATCCCCGATGCCGATCTCGCTCTACAACACCCTGTCGCGCCGCACGGAAGCGTTCAGCCCGCTCGATCCGCAGCGGGTGACCATGTACGTCTGCGGGCCCACCGTCTACAACTACATCCACATCGGCAATGCCCGGCCGCCGGTGGTCTTCGACGTGCTGGCACGCCTCATCCGCCGCCACTATCCGAAGCTGGTCTACGCCCGGAACATCACCGACGTGGACGACAAGATCAACAACGCGGCGGCGGCCGCGGGCGTGCCGATCGGCCAGATCACCAGCCGTTACGCCAAGGCCTACAACGAGGATCTGGCGCGCCTCGGCGTCGCCCCGCCCGATGTCGAACCCTACGCGACCGACCATATCCCTCAGATCATCCGCATGATCGAGCGCCTCATCGCCGGCGGGCACGCCTACGAGGCCGAAGGGCACGTGTTGTTCAACGTCGAGTCCTTTCCTGCCTACGGCGCCCTTTCGGGCCGTGATCCGGACGAGCTGCTGGCCGGCGCGCGGGTCGAGGTCGCCCCCTACAAGAAGAGCCCCGGCGACTTCGTGCTGTGGAAGCCCTCGGACGAGACCCTGCCCGGCTGGGACAGTCCCTGGGGCCGCGGCCGCCCTGGCTGGCATATCGAGTGCTCGGCGATGAGCGAGGCCCACCTGGGCGAGACCATCGACATCCACGCCGGTGGCGTCGACCTCACCTTCCCTCATCACGAGAACGAAATCGCCCAGAGCGTCTGCGCCCATGGTGGCAAGCCATTCGCCCGCTACTGGATGCACAACGGCATGCTCACCTTCGACGGGCGTAAGATGTCGAAGTCGCTCGGCAACGTGCTTCAGTTGCACGAGCTGCTTGGCAAGCACCCTGCCGAAGCGCTACGCCTGATGCTGCTACGCGGCCATTACCGGCAGCCGCTGGACTGGTCCGATGCCGCCATGACCCAGGCCGTGCGCACGCTCGACGGCTGGTACGGCGTGCTGCGTGACATGGCGGATGTGGATGCGGGTGCGTCGGTGGTGCCGCCGGTCGTCGAGGCGGCGCTGTGCGACGACCTGAACACGCCCCAGGCCCTGGCCGAGATATCCCAGCTGGCCGACAATGCGCGCCGCGCCACGGGTGAGGAGCGCGCCCCGGCCAAGGCCGCCCTGCTCGGCGGTGCCGCGCTGCTGGGTTTGCTGGGTGAAGATCCCGAGGCCTGGTTCCGCCAGGGCAACCCGGGGGAAGCCATTGACGCGGCTGCCATTGAGGCCTTGCTCGAAGAGCGTCGCGCCGCCCGCGCCGCGAAAGATTTCGCGCGCTCCGATGCCATTCGCGATCAGCTCAAGGACCTGGGCATCGCGATCGAAGACAGCGCACAAGGCACGCGCTGGAGTGTGGTGAAGGCATGAACGAACCCCAGGAAGCCACGGCCGCCGAGGCCCAGGCCACCATTGCCGAAGAATTCGCCTTTTTCAGCGACTGGACCGAGCGTTACCAGTACCTCATCGATCTCGGCCGTCAGCTTGCGCCATTCCCGGACGCCAGCAAGACGGAAGAGAACCGCGTACACGGCTGCCAGTCCATGGTCTGGCTGATCCCCTCGGGTGATGCCTCGAAGATGCATTTCGACGCGGCAAGCGACTCGGCGATCGTCTCCGGGCTGATCGCGCTGATGCTTCGCGTTTATTCAGACCGCTCGGCACGCGAAATCGTCGATACGGAGCCCTCCTTCGTGCAGGAGATCGGCCTGGCCAAGCACCTCTCCCCCACGCGCTCCAATGGCCTGGCGGCCATGCTGGCCAAGGCCAAGGCCTACGCCGCCGCCACACTGGCGGGCTGACACTGGCGGGCTGACACTGGCGGGCTGACACTGGCAGGCTGACATTGGCAGGCTGACATGTGGGAGCCGCTTTAGCGGCGAATGGGGGCTCGCGGCAGACTGGCCCGCTGCCGCAGGATCGCCGATGAATCGGCTCCTACAAGGGCAAAAAAAACCCCGCATGGCGGGGTTTTTTCTTTATCGCAGGGACAACAGACTTAGTCGCCCATCTGCTTCTGCAGGTGCTCGCGGCGCTCCTGCGCGTCGAGCGTCAACGTGGCGATCGGGCGGGCGTCGAGGCGCTCCACACCGATTTCCTCGTCGGTCTCTTCGCAGAAACCGTAGCGGCCTTCCTCGATCCGGCGCAGGGCCTTGTCGATCTTGGAAATCAGCTTGCGGTAACGATCGCGGGTACGCAGTTCGAGCGAGTTCTCGGTCTCGCGCGTAGCGCGCTCGGCCTCGTCACCCACGTCACGAACTTCCTCGCGGAGGTTGTCCATGGTCTGGCGGGATTCCTCGACGAGCTGCTCACGCCAGTCTTTGAGCTTGTTACGGAAATAAGCGAGGTGACGAGGACTCATGTACTCCTCGTCACTGCCCGGCTTGTAGCCCTTGGGCAGGTCGATGACAGTCGAAGCCGGCAGCGCGTAGCGGCCGTCCTCGCGCGTGATGCCGTTATCGGCGGTATTGGAAGCTGTGCTGTTCATGCTGGATTGAGCGGACTTCTCGTTTCTGGATGAGGTAGCGCTGCCCACCGCGGACGCTGTCCGGGGTGTCACAGCAGCAACGGCCGATGCCGTGCGACCCTTGACGGGTGGCGCGATATCGTTGGCCGGGGCGATTTTCTTCGCCGCCGGCGCGGGTGCGGGCGGAGCCTTGACCGGCGCCGCGGGTGTCTTCTTGGCAGTCGCCGCCTTCACTGCGGGCGCCGCCTTCGTCGGCGCGACGGGGGCGGCCTTCTTGGCTGGAGCCTTCGCCACGGTCTTTGCTACCGCCTTTGAAGGCGCTTTCGGAGCCACCTTCGGAGCCGCCTTGGTCGTTGCCTTGACCGGCGCGGCCTTCGCGGGCGCCTTCTTGGCGGCAACCTTGGCCACCGGTTTCGCGGGAACACTCTTCGAAGGCGCGGACTTTACAGGAGCCGCCTTCTTCGGAGCCGTCTTGGCCGAGGTCTTCGTCGCGGGCTTGGCCGCGGCGCTGACCGCGGTCTTCGCGGGTACCTTTGTCTTTACCACGGCCGTAGCCGTCCTGGCCTTACTCACATCACCGGCTCCGCCTTTTTTGGCGGTGCCCTTGGCAGCTGCGGAACTACGAGCGATTTTCGCCATTTCCTTCACCTCGGTGGCCGTGGCGGCGGGGTGTTATAGCCCAGATGCGTTAGCCCAGCAACCTATCTTCTGGGATACTGTCGGCTGGCTGATGCCGGTCGACCCCGGACTGAAAAGTGACCCGCCTCCTACTATTCCTTCTGTCCCTCTATAAACGTTGGCTGAGCCCGCTTCTCGGGGCCCGCTGCCGGTTCCATCCATCCTGTTCCGATTATGCACGGGTTGCCATAGCCCGCTTCGGTCCGGTGCGCGGCTCCGTGCTTGGCGCATGGCGCGTTTGCCGTTGCCAGCCCTTCTGCGAAGGTGGCATGGATCCCGTACCCGAACACTTTGTCCTGCGCCGGTGTGGCGCCCAAGGAGTACATATTCATGACTGACGCCTGGCTCATCAAGAACGCCGAACTGATCAACGAAGGCCGCCGCTTCAACGCCGACGTACGTTTGCGCGATGGAAAAATCGCGACCATCGCCCAAGGTCTGGAAAAAGAGCGTGACGAAGAAGTGATCGATGCGTCCGGCCTCTGGTTGCTGCCAGGCATGATCGACGACCAGGTGCATTTCCGCGAGCCGGGCCTCACCCAGAAGGCCGACATCGCCAGCGAGTCCACCGCTTGCGCGGCTGGCGGCATCACCAGCTTCATGGAAATGCCGAACACCAGGCCCCCGGCACTGGACCGCGATTCGCTCGAGGCCAAGTACACGCGCGCCTCCGAAACGTCTCGGGTCAACTACGCTTTCTATATGGGCGCCAGCAACGACAACCTCGAGGCCATTCGCGCACTCGACCCCAAGGCGGCCCCCGGCATCAAGGTGTTCATGGGCGCATCGACCGGCAACATGCTGGTCGACAACCCGGAAACCCTCGACCACATCTTCCGCGACGCGCCCACGCCGATCATCACGCACTGCGAAGACACGCCGATGATCGACGTGAATCTCGCCAAGGCCCATGAGGTGTACGGCGAAGACATCCCCGCCCGCGAGCATCCGCTCATCCGCTCGCGCGAGGCCTGCATCAAGTCGACCAGGCTGGCCATCTCGCTGGCGAAGAAGCACGGTACGCGCCTGCACGTGCTGCACATCTCCACGGCCGACGAGCTGGCCCTGTTCGAGCCCGGCCCGATCGAAGGCAAGAAGATCACCGCGGAAACCTGCGTGCACTTCCTGCATTTTGCGGCGCCGGACTACGAGCGCCTCGGCTTCCTGATCAAGTGCAATCCGGCGGTCAAGGACGTATCGGACCGCGAAGCCATCATCAAGGCGCTCGCCGAAGGCCGTCTGGATGTATTGGCTACGGACCATGCGCCACATCTTCTCGAAGAAAAGGCGCAGAAATATGACAAGGCGCCGTCCGGTCTTCCGCTGGTGCAGTACGCACTGCAGGCAGCACTTGAGCGTGTGTTCGAAGGCAAGCTGACCCTGGAGCGCGTTGTCGAAGCGATCTGCCACGCGCCAGCCAAACTGTTCGACGTGGAAAACCGCGGATTCCTGCGCGAAGGCTATGCGGCCGACCTGGTTCTCGTGGACCCGAAGCGCAAGCACACCGTCGTTCGCGAGGAAGTGCTGTCCAAGTGCGGCTGGTCCCCGTTCGAAGGCGAGACCTTCAGCAGCAGCATCGCTTCGACCTTCGTCAACGGCCAGCGCGTGTGGGACGGCAAGAAGGTGGACGAGAGCGTTCGTGGCCAGCGGCTGACGTTCGACCGATGAGGAAAGTCGTAAGTGCGATCGCCACCATGATCCTTTCCGTCACGGCCAGCGCGGCCGTGACGGACCTGCCCTCCAGCGTCTCCCAGGGTGGCCTCGTCATCGGCCACACCGCTCCGGGCTCGCGTGTCATGGTGGGCGGCAAGCCGGTTCACGTTGGTGCGGACGGGATCTTCGTGTTCGGCGCGGGGCGCGATGAACAAGGGCCGATCGAGGTCGTCGTTGGTGGTGCCCGGCACACCCTCAGCGTGACACCGCGCGACTGGCCGATCGAACGCGTCGAAGGCGTGCCGCCGGCGACGGTGAATCCGCCGCCGGAGATCGCGGCCCGGATCCAGCGTGAACAGGCCGAAGTGGTCGCCGCGCGCGATCGCGACGACACGCGCGAGGACTTCGCGCATGGCTTCATCTGGCCGGTGACGGGTCGGATCAGCGGGCGCTTCGGCAATCAACGAATCTACAACGGCGATCCGAAAGCACCGCATTCGGGCATGGACATCGCCGTGCCGCAGGGCACGCCGGTGAAGGCGCCGGCCGACGGCATCATCACCTTCGCCAGGCCTGACCTCTACCTTACCGGTGGCACCGTACTGCTCGATCACGGCTTCGGCCTGTCGTCGAACTTCCTGCACCTGTCGCGGATCGATGTGAAAGTGGGCCAGCACGTGCACCAGGGCGAGGTGATCGGCGCCGCCGGCATGACCGGCCGGGCGACCGGACCTCATGTGCACTGGGGGTTCAACTGGTTCGGCGTGCGGCTGGATCCACTGCTGTTGCCGGGGATCCGGTAACGAAAAGGCCCACCTGACGGCGGGCCTTTCGCATTCTGTAGGAGCCGATTCATCGGCGAATGGGTACTTGCGGCATCCTGGCCCGTTGCCACGGGGTCGCCGATGAATCGGCTCCTACAACAGCTCGCAGCCCTTCAGCGGACCTTGGAGGCGAACGCCACGGCGTCGTGCGGGTGAAGGCTTTCGTGGTGCGCCACGCGCACGTGGAAGTCGGCGACGCGCTTGTCGGCGTCGAGGGTCTTCTGGATACGGCGTGCCGCGTCTTCGCAGAACATCAGGTTGCTGCCGTTGGCGAGGGCGAAAGCCTGCTCGTCGGCGCGCTTGACCGCCGTCTGCACCGGCGTGCCGAGGGCGGCTTCGACGTTGTCGATCATGTCGATCAGCGGGAAAACGCCCTCGCCCAGCGGACGCACGCGGATCGTCGCCGTGCTGCGCTGCGCATGCGGCGTAGCGATGATGCCCTGCTCCGTACCCAGCCAGGCCAGGATGGTGTCGCGGTCCAGCGCGTTGTCCGCCGAGAACGTCTTCGCGAAGTTGTCCTGGATGAGCTGACGCGACAGTGCCGCCGACGCCGGGCATGTGGACGAATAGACCACGTCGGTAGTGATCTCGATATTGAACTTGCCGCCGCGGAGGGTGGCGCAGATGGTGATCGGGTACGAGCGCCAGCCGCTGTTGTCGCTGCGGAGGGCGCGGCGGCGAACCAGATGCTCGAAGCCGATGGTGATTTTCGCGTGGTCCGACAGGCCTTCGTGCGAACTCAGGAAAGAGCCGAGCAGGTCACGGACGCCGTCGATGGTCAGCGGGCCCGCGGAGAGCGCTTCGGAGACCAGCAGGTACAGGCGCGACATGTGGATGCCGCGGACCTCCGGTTTGTTCAGGTTGACGAAAGCGCCCACGCGCGCGCCGGTCGAACGGACATCGCCGTCCCCGGCGTCGAACTGAACGGGCATCTCCATGCCATCCATGCCGACCCAGTCGAGTGTGCCGATGGCGAGGGCATGCTCCTGCGACGCGACATCGGGCAGCAGGCGGGTCGGGGAATCTTGGATATACATCGGGGTGATCCTAGGGGACGTGCCGTTACCGGCTTACCGTGACCGAAATGGGGATGTTGAGGATTGGCTCAATGGTCCGCGCATGGAAACGGTCCGTTCAGCCGAATCGCCCCGCATGCCGGGCCGCCAGCCAGGCCCGGATAGCCGTGGCCGGTCCGCTGCGCGACTGCCGTAAGTGCAGTTCTCGGAAGGGTTCGGTTGCCTTGGCCGCCGCACGAGCCGTAGAAAGCGCCGTGCGCCCCTCCAGGCCACGAAACGTACTCAGGGGCTCGCCAAGCGCCAGGGCCTCGCGCAGGCCCGCCGCAAGCTCCGCCAGCTGGGCCTTCAGGGCCTCGCGTCGCGCCGGCGTGTCGTCCTTGAGCTGGCCGCGCGACAACCCGTGCCGGGCCAGGCGCGACATGGGCAACGGCAGGCGCTCGCGCTCGGCATCGAGCTCCAGGCGCGATAGCGCGAAGACCAGGTGCGACAACGTGGCAATACGTGACGCCGCCTCGACCGGCGCGTCCGCGCCGAACCACCAGGCATTCTCGAGGGCGGCCAGCGCGCCATGCATCCCGCGCGAGGCGGTCACCTGGGCGTTGAAATCCGACGGCGTGCCCTGCTCCAGCTGGGCCATGGCGGCGAGCACCGGCGCCAGCCAGCGGTCGGCCGGCACGCGGCGGGCGCGTTCGTCGGCGAACAGCTGCTTGGTCAACGGGTGCCTACCACCGCTCGCGGCGGCACCGGACAGTTCCTCCGCCCACCACTGCAGTTTCGCCGCGGCGACCTGCGGTTCGCGAACACCATAGGCCGAAGCGATCAGTTCCTGCTCGAACGCGGCGAGCGCCACGTGCGCATCGCGCACGGACGCGTCGACGAAGGGCAACGCCACGCGCTGCTGCGGCTGTACCGCCAGCCATTTGTCGACGAAGCTCTGGGTCGCACCGTCGGTCACGCGGGAATCTCCCTCACGCCCAGCAGGGCGGCGAGCTCTTCCACACTGTCGAGCACGACATCGGCATCCCACGTATCCGGGTCGCCGCCATCGAGATAGCCCCAGCGCACGGCCACGGTGAACAGGCCGGCGGCGCTGCCGGCCTGGATGTCGCGGCGATCGTCACCGACGAACACCGAGCGCGCCGGGTCGCAGCCTGCGATCGCACAGGCGTGCAGGACAGGCGCCGGGTCGGGCTTCTTCACCGGCAGGGTATCGCCCGACACCACGGCAGAAGGCTTCCAGTGCGGCGCCGCCTGCGGCAACAACCCGTCCGTGAGGAACCCGGGCTTGTTGGTGACGATGCCCCAGCGCACGCCGGCAGTGTCGAGTCCGGCAAGCATGGCCTCGACGCCGTCGAACGGCACCGTGTGTCGCGCCATGTTCGCCTCGTAGATTTCCAGGTAGCGCGGGACCAGCGCCAGCAGGCGCTCCGCGTCGATATCAGGAAAGCCCACCGAGATAATCGCTCGCGATCCACGCGAGACCACCGGGCGTACGCGTTCGTAAGGCGGCGGGGCCACGCCCTGCTCCGCGCACAGATCCATCAGCGCGCCGTGCAGGTCGAGCGCACTGTCGAGCAGGGTACCGTCGAGGTCGAAGAACACCCCGTCCAGCGTGAACGGCAAACGGTTCACCCGACCTTCCTTGCGCTGAGCACGTAGTTCACCGCCGTGTTCGACGACAGGCTCGCATTGCGCGTGAGCGGGTTGTACGCGAGACCCTTGATGTCCTCGATCTCCAGGTCGAAGCGGCGCAGCATGCCAGCCACTTCCGAGGGTTTGAGGAACTGCGCGTAATGGTGCGTGCCGCGCGGCAGCAGGCGCATCAGGTACTCAGCGCCGAGGATCGCTGCGCCGAAGGCAGCCGGCGTGCGATTGAGCGTCGACAGGAACAACTGGCCACCTGGCTTGAGCATGGCGGCGAGATCGCCGATGAGCGCGGCCGGATCGGGCACGTGCTCAATCATCTCCATGCAGCAGACCGCATCGAATGACGCTGGCTCCGTCTCGGCCAGCTCCGTCGACGACTGCACGCGGTAGTCCACCTGCAGGTTCGACTCGAACAGGTGCAGTTTGGCGATCTCGATCAGCTTGGCACCGAGATCGATCGCGGTAACCTGCGCACCGGCGCGCGCGAGCGCTTCGCTGAGCAGGCCGCCACCGCAACCGACGTCGACCACCTTCGCGCCACGCAGGTTCACACGGCCGGATACGTAGGCAGCGCGCACGGGATTCAGATCATGCAGCGGACGGGATTCACCATCGGGATCCCACCATCGCGCGGCGAGTTTCTCGAACCGCGCGATCTCTTCCGCGCTGACATTGGCGTTGGTTTGCATGGTTCAGCCCTCGGGCGCGAAGCGACGCACGCGCCATTCGTGAACGGTGAGCGTGGACGAGCCACTGGTGTGCAGGGGATCGCCATGGGCCAGTTCCGTCGCCGCGGCGAGGTTCGGGGCACGCACGATGTATGCGCCGCCGGTGCCGTCGGTGAACGGGCCGGTCATCTCGAGCTGGCGCTTCGCGATGAGACCGGCGAGAAACGCCTGGTGCGCATCACCCGCGGCGGCCTGGAACGCGGGCGTGCGGATGACGAGGACCAGGTACAGGTGTTCGGAATCGCTCACGCTTCCTCCTCCGAGGCGATGATCTCGCGCCAGGCGCGCGCCTTCGAGAGGATGCGCGCCTTGTCGATGCCGACGAGCTCGCCGTCGGCCAGCTTGCGCTGGCCATCGATCCACACATCGCTGACCTGATGGCGGCCCGTGGCGTAAACCAGCTGAGACGCCACATGGTAAAGCGGCTGCGTTTCGAGCGCGTCGAGACGCACCGCCGTGAGGTCAGCCCGCTTGCCCGGCTCGATGGAGCCGACGCGGTCCCCAAGGCCGATCGCCTTCGCGCCATTGAGGGTGGCGGCGCGCAGCGCGAATGCGGCGTCGAACGCCGCGGCGTCGCCGGCAACAGCCTTGGCCAGCAGGGCTGCGGTACGCATCTCGCCGAACATGTCCAGATCGTTGTTCGAGGCACAGCCGTCGGTGCCGATGCAGACGTTCACACCGGCAGCACGCAGCTTTTCCGCCGGGCAGAAGCCGGAAGCCAGCTTGAGGTTGGATTCCGGGCAATGCACCACCGACACGCCGGCCGCAGCGCAGGCCGAAATTTCGTCGTCGTTGAGTTGGGTCATATGCACGGCGACGAGGCGGTCGGTCACGATGCCGAGTTTCTGCAGGCGTTCGAACGGACGTACCCCATCCTTGTCCTTGCCCTGCTGCACTTCCAGCGCGGTCTCGTGCGTGTGCAGGTGGATCGGGATGTCGAGTTCGTTGGCCAGATCGCGGATCCGCACGAAGTTCTCGTCGGATACGGTGTACGGCGCATGCGGCACGAAGGCCGTGGTCAGCAGCGGTTCTGCCTTGAGCGACTCATGCACTTCGAGCGCGCGGCTGAAGTATTCGTCCGAGGTTTTCGCCCAGGGTGTCGGGAAGTCGATCACCGGCAGGCCGATCACCGCGCGAAAGCCCATCTGCTTATAGGTCGCCGCGATGACGTCGGGAAAGAAGTAGTTTTCGTTAGCGCAGGTGGTGCCGCCGCGAATCATCTCGGCTACGGCCAGTTCCACGCCGTCGCGGATGAAGTCGGGCCCCATCACACGCGCCTCAGCGGGCCAGATGTGGTCCTGCAACCAGGTCACCAGCGGCAGGTCGTCCGCGAGCCCGCGCAGCAGGGTCATCGGATTATGGGTATGCGCGTTGATCAGGCCCGGAATGAGCGCATGCTCGGGCAGCTCGATGCGCTCGCGCGGCGCATAAGCCGCCCGCGCTTCGGCGACCGGCAGCACCGCCAGGATCTCGCCGCCGCTGATAGCTACGGCATGGTCGTCGAGCACCACGGCGTGCGGTTCGATGGGGACGACCCAGCGGGCTTCGATGAGGAGGTCGATGTCGATGGGGCTGGAAGTCATTGCTGCCTCAGGGAAGCGTAAAAAAAACGGCACGGCGCCCAGGAGGGCAGCCGTGCCGATCGATGCATCAGACGCTGCGCCTTACTTGACGCGGCTGTCGTACTCGCCGGTGCGCGTATCGACCTTGATGATTTCGTCCTGGTTGACGAAGAGCGGCACGCGAACCACGGCGCCGGTTTCCAGGGTGGCCGGCTTGCCGCCGCCACCCGAGGTGTCGCCGCGCACGCCAGGATCGGTTTCGGTGATCTTGAGCTCGACGAACTTGGGCGCCTGCACGGCGATGATGTTGCCGTTGAACAGCGTGACCACGCACTCTTCCTCGCCCTTCAGCCACTTCCAGGCATCACCCATGGCGGCGAGGCTGGCGCGGTGCTGCTCGAACGTTTCGCTCTGCATGAAGATCCACTCGCGATCGCTGCCGGTGCCTTCGACGTACGAGAAGTGGGCATCGGTGTCGACGGCATCGGCTTCTTCGTACGAGTCGCTGGACTTGAGCGTCTGCTCGGTCGTGCGGCCGTCCTTGAGGTTGCGGATACGGATGCGGGTGAACGCCTGGCCCTTGCCCGGCTTGACGAAGTCCGCTTCGGTGATGATCCAGGGATCGCCGTTGTGGATGATCTTCTTGCCCGTTTTGACGTCGTTGAGGCCAAGCATGCCCATCTGTATCTGCTCCAGAGTTATATCCGCCCCGCTGGGCGGCTAAAATAGGGTCTGTCACGGGCTGCAGAGCCCGATCCAAGGTCCGCAATGATAACCGCAAGCCCCACTTCCCGCCTATCGTCGCCCGCTACGGGCTGGCGCGAACTATGGCGGGACGCCATCACGGACGCCGGAGAACTGCTGCAGGCCGTGGGCCTCGGCCACCGGACCGACCTCCTGCCGCCGGACGATGCGGGCTTCCCGCTGCGCGTCCCGCGGGGTTTCGTGGCCCGCATGCGCCGGGGCGACCCCACCGACCCCTTGCTACTTCAGGTATTGCCGCGCCGTGCCGAGCACGACGTGGCCGAGGGCTTCACGGTGGACGCCGTGGGCGACATGGCGTCGCGGGCCGGTCACGGCGTGCTCCACAAGTACGATGGCCGCGCCCTGCTGATCGCCAGCGGCAGCTGTGCCGTCAATTGCCGCTACTGCTTCCGCCGGCATTTCCCCTACGGCGAGGAGATCGCGGCGGCCGCCCAGTGGCGTGAGGCACTGGGCCTTGTGAGGGCCGACCCGAGCATCCGCGAGCTGATCCTGTCGGGCGGCGACCCCCTGTCCCTGGCCACGCACAAGCTCGAGGAACTCACCCGCGGGCTGGCCGACATGCCCCACGTGATCCGCCTGCGCATCCACACCCGCCTGCCCGTGGTTCTGCCCGAGCGCATCGACGACGCCTTCACCGACTGGCTGACCGCACTGCCCCTGCAAAAGGTGGTGGTACTGCATGCCAATCACGCCAATGAGTTCGACGCCTCGGTGGACGCCGCCTGTGCCCGGCTGCGATCGGCCGGCGCCACCCTGCTCAACCAGTCGGTGCTGCTCAAGGAAGTGAACGACGACGCCGATACCCTCGTAGCGCTGTGCGAGCGGTCATTCGCCGCCGGCGTGCTGCCCTACTACCTGCACCAACTGGACAAGGTAGCCGGGGCTGCGCATTTCGAGGTATCCGACCAGCGCGCCCTGGGGCTCATGGAAGCGCTTCGGGGCAAGCTCCCTGGCTATCTCGTCCCAAAACTCGTGCGCGAATTGCAGGGCGACCCGTCCAAACGCCCCGTTGCCGAATTCGCGCGTTAGTATGGGCTTCATCCGACCAGCATGACCTGGCCGGACCGCGTTGGGGGGAGCGGGCCGTCACCGGTTCGCAGGGTAGCAAGCGGCTTTTCGGAACGGCATGAAACACGACAACGTCATCAGGATTCTCTTCATCGAAGACTCGGTGGAAGACGCCGAACTTTTGATCAACGTACTGCGTAACGGCGGTATCGCCGTGCGTCCGGCCCGCGCGACCAACGCGGCGGAAATCCAGGCAGCCCTGGACGAACTGGTGCCTGACCTGGTGCTGATGAATCCCGGCGTGCCGGGCATCGACGCCGTAGCGGTCACGCGCCAGCTGGATTCGAGCGGCCGCGACCTCTCCTTGATCGCCGTGGTCAACAGCCTCAGCGACGATAGCGTGGCCGACCTCTTCGCCGCTGGAACACGCGGCGTGGCGCTGCGCAAGCGGTCCGACCAGGTCCTGGCCGTGGTCCAGCGCGAGTTCGAGTCCCTATCGACGCGTCGCCAGGTGCGTCGCCTGGAAACCTCGCTGCGCGAGACCGAGCGTCGCTGCGATTCCCTGCTCGACTCCTCGCGCGACGCCATTGCCTATGTCCACGAAGGCATGCACGTCCGCGTGAACCAGGCCTACCTCGAGGCCTTCGGCTTCGCCGAGTTCGACGACATCCTCGGGCTGCCGATCCTCGATTTGATCGCCGGCACCCACGCGGACGACTTCAAGGGCGTCCTGCGCGGCCTGTCCAAGGGCGATAAGACCCCGCCTCCGCTGGAACTGCTCGCACGTCGCGACGACGGCGGCACCTTCAAGGCCCTGGTCGACTTCGCACACGCCACGTTCGAGGGCGAAGCCTGCCTGCAGATCGTGTTCCGCCAGCAGATGATCGACGCCGCCCTGGTCGCCCAGTTGCAGCGGGATTCCGTCACCGGCCTGTTCAACCGCGCGCGCACGCTCGAGCACATCGACGAAGCCGTGGCTGCCGCGGCTGCCGGGCGCGAGGGTCAGGCCATGCTCCTGCTCGAGCCGGACAACTGGAAGGAAATCGTCACCAGCGCGGGTATCGGCAACGCAGACAAATTGCTCGCCGCCATCGCCACGAAGATCAATGAATCCATCGACGACGAAGATGTCGCCGGCGTGCTCGGCGACCACACGCTCGGCCTGATCCTGGCGCCACGCGGCGACCTTGAGCACGCCGCGCTCACCGAGCGCCTGCGCACCAGCATCGCCGAACACATCATCGATGCGGGCACGCGCTCGCTCAATGTCACGATCACCATCGGCGGCACGCTGATCGCCGAGAAGAACGCCAGCACCGAGGCTGTGCTCGAACAGGCCAGCGCAGCGCTGCGCAACGCGCAGAACCAGGGCGGTAATCGCGTCGAGCTGCACGACCCCAGCGCCCGCGAGAAGGCGGACGCCGAGCGCGAGCAGTACTGGCTCGACCTCGTGCGCCATGCGCTGTCGACCGATGGCCTGCGCCTGTACCACCAGCAGATCATCAGCCTGCAGGATGCCGCCGGCGAGTTCTACGAGATCCTGGTGCGCATGCGCGGCCCGAAGGGCGACGTCCTGCCCTCGTACTTCTTCCCCGTGGCCGAGCGCAACGGCCTCCTCCCGGCGATCGACCGCTGGGTGCTTGGCCACGCCATCGATGCCCTGGCGCACCGCGAGAACGACGGACTCACCACGACCTACTTCGTGAAGATGACCCTGCAATCGCTGGAAGACCCGGACCTGCTGCCCTGGCTGTGCCGTCGCCTGGAAACGGCAAAGCTGCGGCGCAGCACCCTGGTCATCGAGATGCCGGAGTCCAAGGTACTTACCAGCCTGCGTCCTACCCAGGAGTTTGTGGCCGGCTGGCGCAAGTCGGGCGGTGCCTTCGCCATCGAACAGTTCGGCTCGGGCCTGAACTCGTTCCAGATGCTCAACCACGTCGAGGCCGATTTCCTGAAGATCGACCGCAGCTTCATGACCGACCTGCCGCAGCATCCGGAAAATCAGAAGAAGATCGCCGAGATCTGCAAGGAAGGCCACTCGTCGGGCAAGCAGACGGTCGCCGAATGGGTCGAGGACGCCGTGAGCACCTCGTTGCTGTTCGCCTGCGGCGTGGACTTCGTCCAGGGCAACTTCCTGCAGGAGCCGGCCAAGGTGCTCGCCGAGGAATACATGCCCGTTTGAGGTGGGAGCTTGCTCCTGTAGGAGCCGATTCATCAGCGATTGTAGGAGCCGATTCATCGGCGATCCCGCGGCAGCGGGCCAGGTTACGGCAAGCACCCATCGCCGCTGAAGCGGCTCCCACAACGAGCCCACCCACCAAAGATCCAGACACAAAAAAGCCCGCGATGGTTCGCGGGCTTTTTCTTTGCGCGTGCTGCAGCCCGATTACTGGGCGGCGGCAGCGGCGGCCTTCTTCGCGACCTTGGCGGCAGCGGCGGCGGCCACGTCTTCCTTGATGCGGGCAGCCTTACCTTCCAGACCACGGAGGTAGTACAGCTTGGCGCCGCGGACCTTGCCCTTGCGCTTGACTTCGACCGAGTCGATAGCGTGGCTGTGCGACTGGAACACGCGCTCGACACCGGTGCCGTGCGAAATCTTGCGCACGGTAAAGGCGGAGTGCAGACCGCGGCTACGCTTGGCAATGACGATGCCTTCGAACGCCTGGACGCGCTCGCGAGCGCCTTCCTTGACCTTGACGTTGACGATCACGGTGTCGCCAGGACCGAATTCCGGCAGCTGGCGGATGATCTGCTCGGCTTCGAACTGTTGGAGAAGTTTGTTCATGGCACACCTGTCAATTTTCGTTACGGCGGTCGATATCGGCCGCACCGTTTAGCCGTGCATACTCACGGCGGAATTCATCCAGCAATGCCCTCGATTCATCATCGAGTGCACACTGCGTTAGCAAGTCCGGCCGGCGCAGCCAGGTACGACCCAGCGACTGCTTGCGACGCCAGCGGCGGATAGCCGCGTGATCGCCGGAAAGCAGCACCTCCGGCACGCCGCCCCAAACATCGTGATGCTCGGGACGGGTGTAATGCGGGCAATCCAGCAGACCATCCGAGAAGGAGTCCTGCTGGGCGGACTGTGCGTCGTTCAACGCACCTTCCTGAAGACGACCTACCGCATCGATAACCACCGCTGCGGCAAGCTCCCCGCCAGACAGCACATAATCGCCGATTGAGAGCTCCTCGTCGACCTCGTGCTGCAGCAGGCGTTCGTCCACGCCCTCGTAACGTCCACAGACCAGGGCAATTCGCGGCATTTTTGCCAGCGCCTCCACCCTACCCTGCGTCAGCCGCGCACCTTGCGGGCTGAGGTAAATCACGTGCACCGGTTCCGGTGCGGCCTCACGAACCGCTGCAAGCGCCGCTCGCAAGGGATCGATCAGCATCACCATGCCCGGCCCACCGCCAAAAGGGCGGCCGTCCACGGTGCGATGCCTGTCGGGAGCGAAGTCGCGAGGGTTCCAGGTTTCCACCTGTAACAACTCGCGCTGCTGCGCCCTGCCGACCACCCCGACCGCGGCCGACTGGCGGACGAAATCGGGAAACAACGAGACCACATCGATACGCATGACTGGAATCGCTGCTCTAGAACTCGGGGTCCCAGTCCACCACGATGCGCTGGCCATCGAAATCGATGGAGTGCACGTAGGGGCCCTGGACAAACGGGATAAGCCGCTCCCTTTCACCGTCCTTCACCACCATGACGTCATTGGCGCCGGTGGCGAATAGATGGTTCACCCGTCCCAGGACAACGTTCTGCGTGGTGACGACCTCGAGACCCTCGAGATCGGTCCAGTAGAACTCGCCCGGTGCGGGCGGCGGCAGCACATCACGCGAAACCGTAATTTCGCAGCCGATCAGTGCGGTCGCCTGGTCGCGATCCTCGATGCCCGGAAGGGTGGCCACCAGGCCCTTACCTTGCGCGCGTCCGCGGATCCCGTCGATCTCCTTCTCCACACCCGGCGCGGTCAGCAGCCATGGCTGGTATTGGAAGATCTGAATACGGGGTTCGGTCCAGCTTTCGAGCTTGACCTGACCCTGCACGCCGTAGAGCCCGACAATGCGCCCGAGCCGGACGCGCTTACCGAGCTCTGTCGACATCAAGCAGCCAGCTTGCCGGCTTCCTTCACGAGGGCACGGACCTTATCGGTCAGCTGTGCACCCTTCGCCACCCAGGCCTGGACCTTGGCAACGTCGAGCTCGAGACGCTTATCAGCGCCCGAAGCGACCGGGTTGTAGTAGCCCACGCGCTCGATGTTGCGACCATCGCGCTTGTTGCGCTGGTCGGTCACGACGACGTGATAAAACGGACGGCCCTTGGCGCCACCGCGCGAAAGACGAATCTTAACCATATTACGAGCTCCAGAATTGCCGGGTGCCGGCAGGCGCGCGCTAGATGCGGGCGCGGTAAACCCGGCATTTTAGCGAAAGTTGTAGAAAATGGAAGGGGTTTAGCGCATCGGCGGCATACCGCCGCCCATTCCGCCCATACCGCCCATGCCCTTCATGGCACCACGCATCTGGCGCATGAGGCCCTTGCTGCCGCCTTTGGACAGCTTGGACATCATTTTTTCCATCTGCATGAACTGCTTGAGCAGGCGATTGACGTCGGCCGGCTGGGTGCCGGAACCGCGGGCCACACGGGCCTTGCGCGAACCGTTGAGGAGATCCGGGTGACGGCGCTCCTTCTTGGTCATCGACCCGATGATCGCGACCATGCGCTTCAGTTCGTTGTCGTTGACCTTGGATTTGACGTTGTCCGGGAGGTTGCCCATGCCCGGAAGTTTGTCCATGAGACCGGCCAGACCGCCCATGTTCGCCATCTGCTCGAGCTGATCTCGCATATCGTTGAGATCGAAACGCTTGCCCTTCATGACCTTCTCGGCCAGCTTCTGGGCTTTCTCCTGGTCGACCTTGCGCTCGACTTCCTCGACCAGCGACAGGACGTCGCCCATGCCGAGAATGCGTTGGGCGAGGCGATCCGGATGGAACGGCTCGAGGGCGTCGGTCTTTTCACCGGCGCCGATGAACTTGATCGGACGGCCGGTGATGTAGCGCACCGACAGCGCGGCACCGCCACGGGCGTCGCCGTCGGTCTTGGTCAGGATCACGCCGGTGAGCGGAATCGCGTCGGAGAACGCCTTGGCCGTCGTGGCCGCGTCCTGACCGGTCATGGAATCGACCACGAAGAGGGTTTCGATGGGATCGAGCGCCGCGTGCAGCGCCTTGATCTCGTCCATCATCGCTTCGTCGATATGCAGACGGCCGGCGGTATCGACCAACAGGACGTCGATGACCTCGCGGCGGGCCGCGGCGATCGCGGCCTTCGCGATGTCTACCGGGCTCTGCCCCACTTCCGAGGGGAAGAACGAGACGCCGACCTGTTCGGCCAGCGTGCGCAACTGTTCGATGGCGGCCGGACGATAAACGTCGCAGCTGACGACCATGACGCGCTTCTTCTTCCGCTCCTTGAGGAAACGGGCGAGCTTGGCGACCGTGGTCGTCTTGCCCGCGCCCTGCAGACCCGCCATCAGCACGATGGCCGGCGGCGTGGCAGCGAGGTTGAGCTCCGTGTTGGCAACGCCCATGACGGTGGTCAGTTCGTCGCTGACGACCTTGACCAGCGCCTGGCCCGGCGAAAGGCTCTTGAGCACTTCCTGGCCGACGGCGCGAACTTTCACGCGTTCGATCAGCGCCTTCACCACCGGCAAGGCCACGTCGGCCTCGAGCAGGGCGATACGGACCTCACGGAGCGCCTCGCGAATATTTTCTTCGGTCAGCCGGCCGCGACCACGCAGGCGGTTGACGGTATCGGAGAGGCGTTGGCTGAGCGATTCGAACATGGCGAGTCGATGAATGCTGTAAACGACGGATTATAGCCGGACTGGACCCCTGCCGTGCGGCGGGCAATGCCAACGTGTCGCATTCACGATACCTGGCCGCTATGCCACACTGCGCGTCCATGATCGTCGCCATCCTTGCGCTCGCTGCCGTCGCCCTCTACCTGTCCGCCGCAGGCGTGCTTGCACGACCGCTGATGACGGGTGGTCAGCCTTTGGCACGCATCGGCATGACCATGGCGACGCTGGCCGCGCTGGCCCATGCCGGACTCCTGCTGAGCGCCCATCGGGGCACGCTGGACCTGCATTTCTTCGCGGCCCTGTCCCTGGTGGCCTGGATTGCCTCGGCCCTCACCCTGGTGGTGAACCTGTCGCGACCGGTGGCCGGACTGGGCATTCTTATCTTTCCGCTGTCGGCCGTATTTCTGGCGATGGACGCGTTCATCGCGCCACGTACCGCGCCGGAAGCCATGACCTGGCAGATCGAGTTGCACGTGACGATCGCCGTGCTCGCTTTCGGCATTCTCTCCATCGCTGCGGCGCTGGCGATCCTGCTCGCCATTCAGGAACGGGCCTTGCGGCGGAGCAAGTTCGGCCACTGGCTGCGCGCCCTGCCCCCACTTACGCTTACTGAAGTGCTGCTGTTCCGGCTGATCGCGGTGGGCTTCGTCCTGCTCACCCTGACCCTGGTGACCGGCACGCTGTTCGTCGGCAACCTGTTCAGCCAACACCTCGTGCACAAGACGGTGCTGTCGATCGTGGCCTGGATCGTCTTTGGCGTTCTGCTTTGGGGTCGCTGGCGTCACGGCTGGCGCGGCACGCGCGCGGTGAACCTCACCCTGATCGGCATGGGCGTGCTGCTGCTGGCCTTCTTCGGCACGAAGCTGGTGCTGGAGTTGATCCTGCACCGCACCGGCTGATGTGGGAGCCGCTTCAGCGGCGATGGGGCTGAGGCAACCTGGCTATCGCCGATGAATCGGCTCCTACAGAAATCCAGTTATTCGCGGCAGGCGTCGATCGCCTGCGACAAGCGCTCAACACCGATCACTTCCATGTCGCCAACCCGCCCTTTCTTCGGCGCGTTCGCCGCAGGCACCACCGCGCGGCGGAAGCCGTGCGTCGCGGCTTCTTTGAGGCGCTCTTCACCATTCGGCACAGGGCGAATCTCGCCCGACAGACCCACCTCGCCGAAGGCAATGGACTTCTCCGGCAGCGGGCGGTCGCGCAGGCTTGAGAGCACCGCCATCAGCACCGGCACGTCGGACGCGGTTTCCTGCACGCGGATGCCGCCGACCACGTTGACGAAGACGTCCTGGTCGTAGGCCGCAATGCCGCCATGCCGGTGCAGCACGGCGAGCAGCATGGCGAGGCGGTTCTGTTCGAGGCCGAGCACGACGCGACGAGGGTTGCCCAACGACGACTGGTCGACCAGGGCCTGCACCTCGACCAGCAGCGGGCGCGTGCCTTCGCGCGTGACCATGACAGCACTGCCGGGCGTAGGGCCCGCGTGCGATGAAAGGAAGATGGCCGAGGGATTGGGCACTTCGCGCAGACCTTTCTCGGACATGGCGAAGACACCGAGCTCGTTCACCGCGCCGAAGCGGTTCTTGAAGGCACGCAGCACGCGAAAACGGCTGCCGGATTCACCCTCGAAATAAAGCACGGCGTCGACCATGTGCTCGAGCACGCGCGGGCCAGCGATACCGCCGTCCTTGGTCACGTGGCCGACCAGGAAAACGGAGGTACCGGTTTCCTTGGCGAAGCGGGTGAGCTTTGCCGCCGATTCGCGTACCTGGCTCACCGAACCCGGCGCCGCGGTAAGCATTTCGGTCCAGATGGTCTGGATGGAGTCGATCACGAGCACGCGCGGCCGCGCGGACATCGCCTGCTCGAGGATGCGTTCTATGCAGGTTTCCGCGAGCGCGTGCAACGGAGCGAGCGGCAGGTCCAGGCGTTGGGCGCGAGCGGCCACCTGGGAAAGGGATTCTTCGCCGGTGACATACAGGCTGGGCAATACCGCGCCCAGCGTGCCGAGCATCTGCAACAGCAAGGTGGATTTACCGATGCCGGGGTCGCCGCCGATGAGCACGACGGAGCCTTCAACCAGCCCGCCACCGAGCACGCGATCGAGTTCGCCGATGCCGGTGTGCGTGCGCGCTTCCGCCGTGAGTAGCACTTCAGTCAGTGCAGTGATCTTCGGCGATCCGGCGGCGGCGCCGGCATAACCGCCGCGCTGGGCACCGATCGACACCACGGCCGCGGGCTTGGCCGATTCGACGACGAAGGCGGACAGGACATTCCACACACCGCATTCGGCGCACTGGCCCTGCCACTTGCTGTGCTCGGCACCGCATTCGGTACAAACGTAGGCGGTCTTGGCCTTGGCCATCGTGTCGTGATCTTCCGGAAAGGGATGAAGCTATATAGCGCGACCGCGTCGCACGGAGCGATACGCGGGAGGCACGGTGACGATCAGCTTTCGTCTTCGACGAAGAGTACGCGACGCGTCATGCCACAGGTGAGATCGTAGGAGATGGTACCGGCGGCGGCGGCCACCGTCTCGACGGGCAGGCCTTCGCCCCACAGGGTCACGCGATCGCCCGTGCGGGCATCGGGAATGCCGCGCAGGTCGATCGTGATGAGGTCCATCGAGACGCGACCGACCAAGGGCGCCCGTCGCCCGTTCACCAATACGGGCATACCCGCCGCCGCACTGCGGGGATAGCCGTCGCCGTAGCCGATAGCGGCCACACCGATGGCCATGTCCTCGGGGCATTCGTACGTTCCGTTGTAGCCCACCCTTTCACCCTTCGAGAGTTGGTTGATCGCGACCAGACGTGTCGACAGGGTCATTGCCGGCCGGAATCCGAAATCCGCGCCGGAGCGGCCCTCCACCACGGAAAGCCCGTAGAGCAAACCGCCCGTACGAACCCAGTCACCGCGGGCATCCGGCCAGCCCAGCACGGCTGCGGAGTTCGAAAGCGCACGCGGACCGTCGAGTCCAGCGGTCGCCTCCCTGAAGCGCTGGATCTGCACGGCCGTGTCGCGCCCCTCGAATTCCTCCGACGAGGCGAAGTGGGTCATGAGGCCGATCTCGCGATCGATCGCTGGCATCGCCAACAAGTCCGCATGGACTTCGCGGGCGCGTGCCGGTGCGAAGCCCAGCCTGTGCATGCCGGTGTCGACCTTGATCCATACACGCAAGAGCCCACGCGCCGGCTCGGCCCTGGCCAGCCAGGGCAACTGGGCGTCATGGTGGATCAGCGCTTCCAGGCGCAGGCGCTGCATTTCCGCGATGTCGGAAGGGGTATCGGGACCGGAGAGCACGACGATGCGCTGCCGGTGACCGGCTGCGCGCAGGCGCAGCCCATCGGCGATGGCCGCCACGGCAAAGGCTTCCGCCTCGCCGTCGATAGCCCGGGCCACACGCTCAAGGCCATGCCCGTAAGCATCGGCCTTCACCACGGCCATGACCTTCGCATCCCCTGCCAGGGCACGGACACGGGCAAGGTTATGGCGCAAGGCACCTAGGTGGATGGTGGCGACAGTGGTACGGCTCATGGGCTTCGAAGCGGACGACGCTGCTGTTACGGGCCGCCCAGTCTAGCCGCATCCAACAGGCAACCGTGTGGCGCAGGAGTGGCGGTGGCAGGCGTCGATACGGCGCCCGTCACCGCAGAGACATCGAGCCTGCGGGCTTACCTCGCCAGGTCGAAGTTCTCGGACGAGATCCAGCCACGGTTGCCGTGCTCGTCCTCGATCTCCCAGATCAGGCCGACTTTGTCGCCCGTGGGGTACACGGTCATGCCGGGATCGAGCGAGCGCACCGCCTGGCCCTTCATGCCGGCGTTCGAGAACATCCGCGTGGCGACCCGGACCGTGCCGGACTGACGCGCGTTCGCTGCCGACGCGTTGCCAGGCATCCCGCCCATTTCATTGACCAGCTTCGTGTAAGCGTCGAGGTAAGCCATGCTGATGACCTGGCCGATGGTGGTGTTGGCATAGCCGCCTATGCCCGCGCCGCCAAGCCCCTGACTCCCGAAGAACTTACCACTCGCGCCGAGACCGATGTCGTTCTTTTCGCCGTGGCCCTCGGTCATCGCCACCTGTTCGGACGAACGCACGTCGGTCACGGTGAGGACGACATCGGAAGTCTTCGAGCTGATGTTGATGGAGCCCACGAGGCGTCCCGTGCCGCCCCCGATGAGACCGCTGGCCAGGGCGCTTAGTGCACTGCCTCCGGCGTTGGCATTGGTCGAGACGAGATCGGGAACCATGACATAGTCCGCCGCCTTGACCTGGCCTTTGCCGATGTTCGCACCGCCGCGCAGCTCACCGCCCGCAGCGAGCGCGCGCTCACGCATGGCTGCGCTCATGCCCATGCCTCGATCCAGCAGCGTGAAGCAGCCGGACTTGTTGACGAACACCTTGATCAGCTTGGTCGGCGACGGCAACTGCTGCTGCGTCCACCAATGCACATCACCTTCGGGCTCGATGACTGAAATCGTGCCCAGCTTGCGCGCGCACTTCGGGATCGCGGCGACCTTCGCCTCATGCGCTTTCTGCGTTCGGGTAACAAGGGGATTCGCAGCAGTACATGCTGTGAACGAAACGATAGCGCCAAGCGCAAGCGAGGCCTGCGCAGCGCGCCTGAAGAAAATTTCCATGGTCGATCCTGTCCTGATACGTCCGGCCCTGAACGACCCTCGCCCTGCCCGGACGCACGCGGGAGAAGGCGATCGAATGAGCCGACGATGCTATGGGCAGCACAGACGTACGTATGTCAGGCCTTGGCCGGACGAACTCCTCGCTCGCCCAACAGGGACGCGCGGTCTCGCCCTAGCACGGTGTAAGGCGAGCCCTCGCTTAGCGTCCGGTTTTCTTGAGCGCTACCTGGATGGCACGCTGGGCAAGGGGCGCCATCACGGCGTAGCCCTGCGCATTGGGATGCAAGCCGTCGTCGCTGAGCTCGCGCTTCAGGGCACCGCTTTCGTCGACCATCAGCGGGTAATAGTCCAGTAACGGCAAATGCTCGCGTACCGCGTAGGCTCTTATCCAGGCATTCAGCGCGAGGATGGCCGACGGGGGCCGTCGCGTCGTCTGCGCCGCGTCCACGTAGTCCGCGACGGGCAAGAGCGTCGAGATCACGACCCGGATGCCATGGACGCGGGCCAGTTCGGTCATCGACGACAGATTGTCTTCAATCATGGCCAGCGTCGATGCGCCGGTATTTCCCGCGATGTCGTTCGTCCCTGCAAGGATGACAACGACCTTCGGCTCCAGGGCAATAACATCGGTACGAAAGCGCACGAGCATCTGCGGTGTGGTCTGACCGCTGATACCCCGATTGATGTAGCCCTTGCCCGGAAAGAAGTCACCGACCGGCCTTCCCCAGAAGTCGGTGATCGAGTCGCCGAAGAAGACGACCCGCTTCTCGCCCGGCTTCGGCGGCGGGTACGTGGCGTTATCCTTCGCGAAGCGCGCGAGCAAAGGCCAGTCATTCAGGCGCTGCTCGATGTCGGCGCGCTGGTCGGGCGTCGGGTTGTCCGGAAGGACGATGCGCGCCGGAGACACCTGGGGCGTTGCCGACAACGTCGATCCGACGAAGAACACTCCAGTGAGCAATGCTGCCACACGTTTCATCGAGGCCTCGCCGGTCAGGTCGCGCGGCGACGACGCGAAGAAAAGGCTAGTGCGATCCCGATGACCACGCCACCCGCCACGAAAATCCATCCCTCGGTCCATGCGGGATTCGTGTAGACCGTCCACACGCCGATGGCCAACAGGAGCACCGCCATGACGGGCTGGATAACGCGCTGGGCACGGTGGAGACCCTGGTTACGCAATGCGACCAGCTGCAACTGGGCAATCTTCTCGGCAATTGGCCGGCAAGCGTCCGAGCAGGCAATCCCATGGGTCACAGGCATCGCGCAATTCGCGCACGTACCCTTGGAACAGCACCTGCAGACGCCAACCGCCTCGGCATCGTGATGTACGAAACAACGCATGGTTCCATCCCCTGAAGATAAGATCGCCCCGCGCCGATAGTCAGCGAAACAACCGTAGCGCGCAACCCTTCGGAATGGAAACCCCGAGCCATGACACGAGTTCTTTTTATCTGTGCGAAGAACAAGCTCCGCAGCAAGCGCGTCATCTGTCTCGATATTCCAGACGACTATGACTACATGGCTCCGGAACTGGTCGTCCTGCTTCAAAAGCGCGCAGGCCGATTTCTGCCAACCCCATGACACTCACGAGGCCATGCTCACGAGGTGTCAGGACATCTCAAGCCAGGCATCGTCGACCGGATCCTCCAGCAGCACGCGCCGGTCGACTTCATAGCGGTGCGAAACACGCCACGGCGCGTCCCTCCCCTGCCTCGGCAACGTCGCTTCTCCCCGACGCACATAGCCCGACGTCAACGCGTCGAGGATGCACACATCGAGTACCTGTCCTGGCGGTGCCCGTGGCACGACGACATCGACGGCACGTTCGTCCATTCGCTGTAGCAGCCGGCACACGTACTGCGCGGCGAGATCCACCTTCAGCGTCCACGATGCATTGATATAGCCGAACAACACGGCGGCGTTGGGAACACCATCCAGTAGCACCCCTTTGTAAGTCAGCAGTTCACCCGGGTCGCGGACGATCCCGTCGACGTCGAGGGTCATGCCGCCGAGTACCTGCAATTGGAACCCTGTCGCTGAAACGACGATGTCCGCTTCGATCGTGGCGCCTGACGACAACCGCACGCCCGTCTCGGTGAACCCGGCGATCGAATCGGTCCACACGGAGGCCTTGCCCGCGCGCAATGCGTCGAACAGATCGTTATCGGGAACGACGCAAAGCCGCTGCGTCCACGGGTCGTATGCGGGTGAGAAATCGTCGAGCGTAGCCGCGCCGTCGAGGCGGCGACGCACACCGGCCAGCAGGATCGAACGCACCCGCTTCGGCCAGCGCATCGCCGCGCGATAAAGCAGTCGTTGAAGGGCGATATTGCGCCAGCGCGCCATCGTATAGACCAGGCGTTCGGGCAGCACGTGCAACAAGGCTGCCGAGATGGCATCACGCGAAGGCACGGAGAACACGTAGCCCGGCGAACGCTGGAGCATGGTGACATGCTCGGCTTTCGCCGCAAGCGCGGGGACGAGGGTTATCGCCGTCGCGCCGCTGCCAATGACGAGCACGCGCTTTCCTTCCCAGTCGAGGTCCTCGGGCCACTGCTGCGGGTGGACGAAACGTCCCTGGTAGCGATCGAGATCGGGGAAGGCCGGGACATAACCATGGTCATAGGCGTAGTAGCCCGTGCAGCCGACAAGGAAGCTGGTGGTGAATACCTGCTTCTCGCCAAGCTCACCGACGGCTGTCACCGTCCAACAGGAGTCGAAGGAGGACCACGACGCATGGGTCGTGCTCAGGCCGAACCGGATCTTGTCTTCGATGCCGTACTCGCGAGCCGTCGCCACGACGTAGTCGCGGATCGACGGACCATCGGCAAGCACCTTCAGCTCGTTCCACGGCCGGAAGGCGTAGCCGAAGGTGAACATGTCCGAGTCCGAACGAACACCCGGATAACGGAAGAGGTCCCACGTTCCGCCGATGGCCTGGCGTCGCTCAATGATGCCGACGCGCTTGCCGGGGCAAGCCGCGGCTAGCCGGCAGGCCATTCCGATACCGGAGAGGCCCGCGCCGATGATCAGGACATCGTAGTGGTCGGTGTTCAATGCGCACCCCCGCTTCGGCAGGGAAAGCGTACGCCGTTCAGAGCGGCCCCGCTCGTTGTGTAGGAGCCGATTCATCGGCGAATGGGTGCTTGCCGCCCCGTTTGTTCGCGGCACCGTTTTCCCGCTGTCGCGGGATCGCCGATGAATCGGCTCCTACATGGGCGCAAGGATCAGTCGAAGGTGCCTACGTAGGAATCGGGCGCCCAGTTCTCGAACTTGGTGTAGTGGCCGAGGAAGGCCAGTTTCACGGTGTCGGTGGGGCCGTTTCGCTGCTTGCCGATGATGATCTCGGCCAGGCCCTTATCCGGCGACTCCTTGTTGTAGTAGTCGTCACGGTAGATGAACATGATCACGTCGGCATCCTGCTCGATAGCGCCGGATTCGCGGAGATCGGACATCATCGGGCGCTTGTCGGCGCGTTGCTCGAGGGATCGGTTCAACTGCGACAGCGCGATCACCGGCACGTTGAGTTCCTTCGCCAGGGCCTTCAGGCCTCGGGAGATCTCGGAGATTTCCGTTGCGCGGTTCTCGTTGCTGCCAGGCACCTGCATCAGCTGCAGGTAGTCGATCACGATCAGGCCCAGGCCGTGCTCGCGCTGGAGACGACGCGAGCGCGAGCGCATTTCCACCGGCGACATGGCAGGCGTGTCGTCGATGAAGATCTTTGCATCCGACAGCATGGTGATAGCCGAGGTGACGCGCGGCCAGTCCTCTTCGGCGAGGTCACCGTTACGCAGGTGCTGTGCGTGCACGCGACCGAGCGACGAAATCAGACGGAAGGCCAGCTGCGAGGCCGACATTTCCATCGAAAATACCGCCACGGCCTTCTTCCCACGCATCGCCGCGGCCTCGGCGAGGTTCAGCGCGAAGGCGGTCTTGCCCATCGACGGACGTGCCGCGACGATGATGAGATCCGACGGCTGCAACCCGGAGGTGAGTTCGTCCAGATCGGTGAAGCCGGTGGAGATGCCGGTGAGCTGGCCGCGCTTTTCGTAGCGCTCGGTCAGCATGCGGAATGCCTCGCCCACGGCTTCGCGCACGGAGACGATGTCCTTCTTGCCGCGCGCGCCGGATTCGGCGATGCGGAATACACGCTGCTCGGCCAGCTCCATCACTTCCTGGACGCTCTTGCCCTCGGGGCGGAAACCGTCTTCGGTGATGGACGTGCCGGCGTCGATCAGCATGCGCAGCACGGACTTCTCGCGGACGATGTCGCCGTAGGCGCCGATGTTGGCTGCGCTGGGTGTCGAATTTGCCAGCTCCATGAGGTAGCTGGCACCACCGACCATCTCGGCCAGGTCGTTGGCGACAAACCACTCGCCGAGCGTGATCGCGTCACAGGGCATGCCCTTGTTGGCGAGCTCGTTGATGGCACGCCAGATGAGGCGATGGTCCTTGCGATAAAAATCGTCGTCGTTGAGCTTGTCGGCCACCTTGTCCAGCGAATCGGGCGAGAGCATGAGACCGCCCAGTACCGCCTGCTCGGCCTCGATGGAATTCGGAGGAATGCGCAACGAGTCGAACGGCGTGGGCTCGCGACGACGCTTGCGGTCTCCGCGCTCACCGCGCTCGGGATTGAAGGACATGGAATACCTCGTGTTGCTGACGGCGCCCCTGACCGGGACGGCCTGGCCGTGAGGCCATGATACGCGGGGATGTCTCACCCGGTGAGAGGATAAGTCTGTGGATAACCTGTGGGCGAAACAGGCCCTGGTTGGCCCTGAAACGAAAACGGGCGCCTTTCGGCGCCCGCTTCCGAGGATCTCAGGGAGGATCGGAGCTTACGCGCCGACCACCTTGACCTTGACCGTCTGCGTGATGTCGGCGTGGAGCACGACAACCGCTTCGTACTCACCAACATTGCGGTACGGGCCTTCAGCCTGGATCACTTCGCTCTTGTCGACTTCCAGACCCTTGGCGGTCAGGGCTTCGGCAACGTCGCGCGGCGTGACCGAGCCGAACAGCTTGCCTTCCGGCGAAGCGTTGACTTCGATCGTGACTTCGGCGCCGTCGAGCTTGGCGGCACGAGCCTCGGCACCGGACAGGTGCTCCTTGGCCTTGGCTTCGTACTCGGCACGACGTGCTTCGAACGCTTCGAGGTTGGCGGCGGTCGCGCGAGCGGCCTTGCCGGTCGGAAGGAGGAAGTTACGACCGTAACCCGGCTTGACGTTGACCTTGTCGCCGAGGTTACCGAGGTTCTTCACCTTCTGGAGGAGGATGAGTTCCATGGATTTTCCTTACTTTTCGTTAGCACGGAATGGGCCCCGTGCAGCCAGGACGGTTGTCCGAAATGACTGAAACCGAGCGCCCTCACCGAAACGGGAGGGCGCAGGGTGATCAGACGTCGTGGTTGTCGGTGTACGGCAGCAGCGAGAGGAAGCGAGCGCGCTTGATCGCGGTCGCCAGCTGGCGCTGGTAGCGTGCCTTCGTGCCCGTGATGCGGCTCGGGACGATCTTGCCGTTCTCGGTGACGTACTGACGGAGGGTGTTGAGATCCTTGTAATCGATCTCTTTGACGCCTTCGGCGGTGAAACGGCAGAACTTGCGGCGGCGGAAGAATTTAGACATGGCTGTGATCCCCGATTAGTCGTCGCTGTCGCGATCGTTGTCGTTGTCGCGACCGCCGCGACGATCGTCGCTGCCGTCGTCGTCGTCACGGCGACGCGAACCCTTCTGCTCGTCCTTTTCCTTGCTCTTAAGGATGAAGGACGGCTCGAGGTCGGCTTCGTCGCGGCGAACCACGAGGTGACGCAGGACGGCGTCGTTGAAGCGGAAGCCCGTCTCGAGTTCATTCAGGGCGTTCTGCGAAACCTCGATGTTCAGCATCACGTAGTGAGCTTTGGCGAGGTTGGCGATCGGGTAAGCCAGCTGACGGCGGCCCCAGTCTTCAAGGCGGTGGATCTTGCCGTTGTCGCCTTCGATCAGCGCTTTGTAGCGCTCGATCATGGCAGGCACCTGTTCGCTCTGGTCCGGGTGGACCATGAACACAACTTCATAATGACGCATGGTGACTCCTTGTGGATGCACCCCTTGCGGGGATGGCAGCCTCCCGCAACGTGCGGTGAGGCAAGAAGGCCCTCCTTTGGGGAGAGCCAGCCGCGCATTGTAAGGAGAAACCGGGGATTGCCGCAAGCAGGCAAGGCCTTGACTGCCTGCTCCTTGTGGGAGCCGGCTGTGCCGGCGATGGCCTTCGGCTTCACCGCTTCGTTGGCTTTTCGCCGATGAATCGGCTCCCACATGAGGGGGACATGCCCTTCGGCTTCATCGCTTCGTTGGCTTTTCGCCGATGAATTGCAGTGGTCAAGCTTTTCTGGACACCTGCGTAGGAGCCTGAGCCGCCAGGCGCTCGAAGAGCGCTGGCGGGATGTCGTTTAGCCGCGAGTGCAG
>NZ_QAOX01000013.1 GCF_003050935.1 Luteibacter sp. OK325
TTTCTGCGTCAGGACATTTCGTCCTAGTGAGCCGCCCATTCTATATCGTTTTTCGTTTCCGTCAACACCCTCGTGAATCTTTTTTTCGAGGTTGTTGGTGAAGCCGAAGAACTGTCGCGTGGGTGACTTTCGTCGCGACCAGAAGAGAAGTATAGGCTTGGGGAGCACTTCTGTGAAGGGGTTTTCGACATCTTTCTGAAAAAAAGTCACACGCTAGACTTATAACTTCGACTCACACTAATAAGGTGTAAAAAAATGCTCGCACGCCTTCTTCCCGCGACACTGATTTTCCTGTCGCTGGGCGCCCACGCTGCACCGCCTCCCACCGTCACGTTACACGGCAAGACCTTCAGCACGGAATTCGCCGCGGACGACGCTTCGCGTGAGCACGGCCTGATGGACCGGACCGAGCTGAAGGCCGATCACAGCATGCTTTTCTTCTTCCAGGACGACGAACCACGCGCCTTCTGGATGAAGAACACCCTCATCCCGCTGGATATCCTGTATTTCGACGGTGCGCGCAAGCTCGTCTCCATGCAGCTCAACGCGCAGCCGTGCAAGGCCGATCCCTGTGCCATCTACCCCAGCGACGGGGCCGCACGTTACGTCCTGGAGCTTCCGGCGGGTACCGCGGGCAAGCTGGGGCTGAAGCTGGGCGAGCCGCTGACCATCACCGGCGATCCGGGCACCGTGCACTGATCGGGCAAGGAGCCGCGCTCGCACGGTACGCCGACGTGATACGGGACGAGGGACGCCGGGTCGACGCCGGTCAGCTCGTCCCATTGGTCTTCGAACGGAATGAATCGCTGCATGACAGGCTTCCTCCACGGGATCGGCGCACATTGCGTGGCCTCGTGACTATGGAAGCAGGCTTTCCTGCCTTATTACTGACCGAATGGGGCGAAATGGTGTCAGGCCCATCCCCGGGTCATTATCAGTCGATCTCGACCATTTCGAAGTCGTCCTTGGTCACGCCACAGTCCGGGCACGTCCAGGTATCCGGGATATCTTCCCAGCGGGTGCCGGGCGCGATGTCCTCTTCGGGCAGGCCCAGGGCTTCGTCGTAGATGAAGCCGCAGACGACGCACATCCATTTACGAAGGGTGGTTTCGGTGCTCTGGCTCATGGCTTTGCGTATTGTCGTGAAGCGAGGAAGTCGCCCATTCTGTCACCCTCCGGCGCAACGAGGCTAGCGCGCCACCGTCACATTCCAAGGATCCCCATGACCACCCTCCTCCGAAACCGACTCCATGGCCAGGGCGTCTACGCCATCACCGACGGCCCCCGGGACGACCTGTTCGCGGCCGTGGAAGCCGCCCTTGCCGGCGGGGTCCGCCTCTTGCAGTACCGGGACAAGACAAAGGACACCGAGCGGCGCCGGGCCGAAGCCGCCGAACTGGCCAGCATGTGCGCGCGCTATGAAGTGCCTCTTATAGTGAACGACGACGTGCCGCTCGCCCTCGAGGTCGGTGGCGGCGTCCATCTGGGCCGCGAAGACGTATCGATCGCCGAGGCCCGGGCGGCGCTGGGTCCCGATGCCATCATCGGCGTCTCCTGCTACGGCTCGATCGACCGCGCGCGCCAGCTCCAGGCCGAAGGGGCCGATTACCTGGCTTTGGGCGCCATGTACCCGTCGACGACCAAACCGCATGCGGCCGTGGTCGCCCACGACGTATTGACGCAGGCGAAGGCCCTTGGCCTTCCCGTCGTGGCGATCGGCGGCATCACCCCCGACAATGCAGGGGTATTGATCGACGCCGGTGCCGATTATGTTGCCGTGGTATCCGCGATTTTCGCGGCGGCGGACATCCAGACGGCAACCCGGCAATTCGCCAACCTTTTCGATCCACGTCCCGGAATCATTCGATGACCACGAACCATGAACTCTTCGCCCGTGCCCAGAAGCTGCTGCCCGGCGGGGTGAACTCGCCCGTGCGCGCCTTCCGGTCCGTCGGCGGCGAGCCATTCTTCACCGAGCGCGCCGACGGTGCGTACCTGTGGGACGTGGAGGGCAAGCGCTATATCGACTACGTGGGCTCGTGGGGTCCGATGATCGTCGGTCACAACCACCCTGCCGTGCGCGAGGCCGTGGAGCGGGCCATCCGCCATGGCCTTTCGTTCGGCACGCCCTGCGCCGCCGAAGTGACGATGGCCGAGACGATCGTCTCGCTCATCCCGGCGGTGGACATGGTGCGCATGGTCAATTCGGGTACGGAGGCCACGATGTCGGCTATCCGTCTTGCCCGGGGCGCTACCGGCCGCTCGAAGATCGTGAAGTTCGAAGGCTGCTATCACGGCCATGGCGACAGCTTTCTGGTGAAGGCCGGCTCGGGCGCGCTCACGTTCGGCGTACCTACCTCGCCCGGCGTACCCAAGGCTTCGGCCGACCTGACCCTCACCCTGCCCTACAACGACATCGACGCCGCGAGGATGCTGTTCACCCAGGAGGGCAAGGAAATCGCCGGCCTCATCATCGAACCGGTCGCCGGCAACATGAACTGCATCCCGCCGAAGGAGGGCTACCTGCAGGCGTTGCGCGAGCTGTGCACCGAACATGGCGTGCTACTGATCTTCGACGAGGTTATGACTGGTTTCCGCGTCGCCCTCGGTGGCGCGCAGGCCTACTACGGCATCACGCCCGACCTGACCTGCTTCGGCAAGATCATCGGTGGCGGCATGCCGGTCGGCGCCTATGGCGGCCGCCGTGACCTGATGGAACAGATCGCGCCGGCGGGCCCGATCTATCAGGCAGGTACGCTTTCGGGCAATCCCGTGGCCATGGCCGCGGGCCTCGCCATGCTTGGGCTGATCCAGGCGCCAGGCTTCTACGAGGACCTGACGGCACGCACGGTCCGGCTCACCGATGGCATCCTCGCTGAAGCGAAGAAGGCTGGCGTGCCTTTCAGCGTGAACCGCGTCGGCGCGATGTTCGGCCTGTTCTTCACCGACGAAACGGTGGAGAGCTATGCACAGGCGACCACGGCGGACGTCGCGTCATTCAACCGTTTCTTCCACGGCATGCTGGAGCGCGGTGTGTACCTGGCACCCTCGGCGTTCGAAGCGGGCTTCGTTTCCAGCGCGCACGATGACGATGTGATTGCCGAGACGGTAGCGACGGCCGGCGAGGTGTTCGCCTCGCTGGGGTGAGCGACAAAAGCTGGCTTGTGTGGGAGCCCGCTATGCCGGCGATGGGGGTTGAGGCAACCTGGCTATCGCCGCTGAAGCGGCTCCCACAACAAGACAGCTCCCACAAAACACTCGAATCAGGCGACTTTCGCTTCCTGCGCGAATACCGCCAGCGCGGCATGAAGCCGCTCGAGGCCTTCCGCGGTTTCCTCATCGGTGATGGTCAGCGGCGGGACGATGCGCAGCACGTCCGGGCCGGCCTGGAGGAGCAGCAGACCGTGGGCAGCGGCGAGGTCGAGGATTTCACCCGCGCGGCCGGCGTAAGCACTCTCGAGCACCGCGCCGATCATCAGGCCGCGGCCACGGATTTCGGAGAACAGGTGGAATTCGTGGTTGAGCTTGTTCAGGCCCGTGCGCAGGTCGTTGGCCTGGCGCTCGACGTTGAGCATGACGGCCGGCGAAGCGATCTTGGCCAGCGCCACGCGCGCCACCGCCGCAGCCATCGGGTTACCGCCGAAGGTCGTTCCGTGGGCGCCGAACTGCATCACCTCGGACACCTTGGGGCCAACCAGCATGGCGCCGATCGGGAAACCGGCACCTAGCGCCTTGGCCAGGGTGACGATGTCCGGCGTGACGTGATCATGGGTATGCGCGAAGAGCGTGCCCGTGCGGCCCATACCGCACTGGATCTCGTCCAGCACCATGAGAGCGCCGTGCGCGTCGCACAGCTCGCGCACTTTCTTCAGGAAACCCGGTTCGGCCGGCATGACACCGCCCTCGCCCTGCACCGGCTCGAGCATCACGGCGGCCACGTCACCGTGGGCCATGGCTTCTTCGAGGGCTGTCGGGTCGTTGAACGGGACATAGCGGAAGCCGCCCGGAAGCGGCTCGTAGCCTTCCTGGTACTTCGGCTGGGCGGTCGCCGTCACCGAGGCCAGGGTACGGCCATGGAAGGAGCCCTTGAAGGTGACGATGAAGCGCTTCTCGGGCGGACGGCCCTGCGAAGCCGCCCACTTGCGCACCAGCTTGATCGCGGCCTCGTTGGCCTCGGTGCCGGAGTTGCACAGGAAAACGCGCTCGGCGAACGGCGCGTGCTCGACCAGTTCCTGGGCCAGGTGCAACGGCGGCTCGGAATAAAAGACGTTGCTGGCGTGCCAGAGCTTGTTGGCCTGGCCGACGAGTGCGGCGACGAGATCCGGATCCTGGTGGCCCAGGGCGTTCACGGCGATACCAGCGCCGAAATCGATGTAATCGCGGCCTTCCGTATCCCAGACGCGGGAACCCTTCCCGTGATCGAGGATGACATCACGCGGGCGATAGACGGACAGCCAGTAACGCTTGCCCAGGCCAACGAGATCGGAGGGTGTGACAGGGTGCGACGACATGGTGCTGACTCGGATGGATTTTGTTAGCTCATCATATGGGCGACGGCCTGCGCGGACAACGCGCGGCGTGTACCGCCGGTGCAACGTTTTGTTACACGTCGCTACACCGCCTGAACGCCCCGTTTCGGTGCGCTTGCCGAAAATGCCTTGCGAATCAAAGGAAGCACCCCGTGGCACGGCGCTTGCTGCCGTAGTCGGCAAGGCCCTGTGAAGCCCGCGATGTTCGTTCGCCCGACGACCCTGCCAAGCCGGACGACGAATGGGAACTCCCGGTCCCCCAGAGGGCCGGGAGTTTTCTTCACTCCCCGTCAGGAGGGGGCCGAACCCGGTCAGCGCAGCTGGTCGAGAGCGAGTTGGTGCTTCTTGCACAGGCGGTAAACGGTCACGCGGGATACGCGCAGGCGCCGCGCGCACTCGCTGATGTTGAATGCGCTTGCGCGCAGGCAATCCACGATCGCTTCGCGTTCGGCGGACGTGCGTGCGCTGCCCAGGCTATCCCGGTCGGTGCCAGGGAGGTCGGCGCTCAGCTCGAGATCTTCCGGCGTAATCAGCGCATCGTCGGCGATCACGGCCGCGCGCTGCACGCGGTTCATCAGCTCGCGCACGTTGCCCGGCCACGCGAAGGCATTCATGGCCTTGCGGGCGGCCGCGCTGAAGGCCCGTGCGCGCGTGCCGTAGCTTTCGCGGAAAGCGTCGAGGAAATACTGGGCGAGCAGCTCGATGTCGCCATTACGTTCCCGCAACGGCGGCATGCGCAAGCGCAGCACGTTGAGGCGATAGAACAGGTCCTCGCGGAAGCGCCCCTGCGAAACGGCTTTTTCGAGATCCACATGCGTGGCGGCCAGCACCCGCACATCCACCTTGATGGACTGGCAGCTGCCGATGCGCTCGATGGTGCCTTCCTGCAGCACCCGCAGAAGATTGGTCTGGGCGTCGAGCGGCAGGTCGCCGATCTCGTCGAGGAATACGGTGCCTCCGTCGGCGGATTCGAAGTGGCCGATGCGCCGCGCCGTGGCCCCGGTGAACGAACCCCGTTCGTGGCCGAACAGCTCGGACTGGACCAGGTTGGCCGGTAGCGCTCCACAGTTGATCGCCGCGAAAGGCTGTTCGTGCCGCGCCGAGAGCTGGTGCAGCGCCCGCGCCGCCATCTCCTTGCCCGTACCGGTTTCACCGGTGATGAGCAAAGGCAGTTCGACCGGGGCGAACTTGCGGATGTTCTGCGAGAGCGTACGGATGGCCGGGCTGTCGCCGGTCAGGATGCTCGGGCGCGTATCGACCGGTGAAGGCGCATCACCCGGAGCGCGTTGCAGCGCCAGGCGAAGTGCGCTGAACGAAGAGGGTCCGTCGATAATCTCGATCGCCTGGGGCAAAGCCTGGCGAACCGTGGGCTCATGGGCCGGCGTGCGCGACCCCGTCAGGCCGATCCACGCCATGCCCGGGTGGTTCTCCCGGAGCTGGTGAAGGATGCGAACGGCGGCCAGCGCGCTGGCACGGAGGTCGACCACGGCAATCGCCGCGTCCCCGCATTCGGGTAATACCTCGCTCTGGCTGGCCGGATCGGCAACCAGGGTGCGCCAGCCCGCCCGGAGCAGACCAAAGTGTTCTTCAACGCTCGGTCTGCCAACCCAGACGACACAACGCCCCGACATTTCCCCGCGCGACATGCCTGCTCCTCACCCGTTACGTGGCCTGCTGCCGGCTTCGCGGATTCAATCCTGGACCCGCCGCCGGCACCCCTGCAGGCCGGCAAGCCCCACATCGTCGTGCGTGTGTCAGACGACAGCGACGGGCTCGAAGTTATACCGGCATGCCGAAAGCGGCCATACACCAAACGGGCTAGCCTCCAGAGCCATACGGGTGCATCGCCGCGCTAGCTACAGAAACAAATCCGGTAGTAGGGGCTGGCCAGGTGCCACCGCGTAGCGATCGAAGTCGGTGACACCTTCTTCGCGCAGCACGTCTTCATCGATGTAGAAGCGCCCGGTGAAGTCGCGTGATGAACGAGTGAGGATCGCGTGCGCCGCGTCCGCGACGATGTCTGGCGTACGGCAGTTCTCGGGGCGAACGCCGTCGATCATCGCGATGGCGGCCGTGGCAATGACGGTTCTCGGCCACAACGCGTTCACCGCGATGCCGAGGGACTTGAACTCGGGCGCCATGCCGAGCACGCACAGGCTCATACCAAACTTGGCAATGGTGTACGCGACATGTGGTTCATACCATGCCGGGTCGATGCTCGGCGGCGGCGAGAGCATAAGCACCTGGGGATTCTCTGCGTTCTTCAGGTACGGCAGGCAGGCTTGCGTGGTCAGGAAGGTGCCGCGCGTATTCACCTGCTGCATGAGATCGAAACGCTTCATCGGCGTGTTCTCCACGCCGGCCAGCCAGATCGCACTGGCATTGTTCACCACGATATCGATGCCGCCGAAGCGTTCGGCCGCCGTGGCAGCGGCCATGCGCACTTCCGCTTCTTCGCGGATATCCACTTTCAAGGGCAACGCGTGTCCACCCGCCGCTTCGATTTCCGCCGCGGCGCTGTGAATGGTGCCGGGCAGTTTGGGATTGGCGACGCTGCTCTTGGCCGCGATGACGATGTTGGCGCCGTCGCGCGCAGCGCGCAGCGCGATGGCCAACCCGATGCCGCGAGAGGCGCCGGTAATGAAGAGCGTCTTCCCTGCGAGTGAGGTCATGGCAAATCCTTTTAAGGGCGCTGGAAGCGCGGAAGAATGTCGCGCAATTCGGCGAGCCGTTCGAGCGGGTCGTCGAGTTCGAGCATGTGCTGGCACTCGTTCGGATCCAGCGGCAGCAATTCGGATAGGCGGAAGCCCACCCAGCTGGCGTCGTCCGAACGCGTGGCTACGTCGTGCCGCCATGGTGGCTGCATCTGGTCGACGAGCCGCTCCAGGATGGTGGCGAGCAGCCCGAACTCGGGAGGTAGTGGTGCGATGTCCTCGGCTCGCCAGGTGGCGATGTCACCGCGGACCTGTCCGTCGGAGCGGATGCGGGTGCGCGTGACGCGAAAGCGCAGACCGCCCTCGGCGACGATGCCGAGCAGGCCGTCGTCGCTGGTATGAAAGTCGGTGATCGTGGCCAGCGTGCCCACCGCGGCGGGTACGGCCGGCTGCCCGGCTTCATGACCTTCGAGGATCATGCAGACGCCGAAAGGCCGGCCCGTTCGTGCGCACTCGCGCACCAGGTCGATGTAGCGCGGCTCGAAAATGCGCAGCTGCAACTGACCGCCCGGAAAGAGGACGTTCGACAAGGGGAACAGCGGGTAATCTTGTCCGGGCGTGGTTGCAGCCATGCCCGTGAGTCTAACCTGCGCGCAGCGCGGTAAAAAAGCGCCGCGGTGCCCCTTCGAAGCCACCGTTGGACATGAAGACGACATGGTCGCCCTCCTGCGTGTCCGCGGCGAGCGTGGCGACCAGCTCATCCACGGTAGCTATCGCCTTGCCACGACCATCGAGCGCCGCGGTGACATGCGCCGCATCCCAGGCAAGCTCGGGACGATGGAGGAAGACCACGCGATCGGCATCGGCCAGCGAAGGTGCCAGGGCTTCGGAATGTGCGCCCAGACGCATGGAGTTGGAACGGGGCTCGAGCGCGACGACGATGCGGGCACCGTCGACCTTCGCACGCAGACCGGCCAGCGTCGTCGCGATCGCCGTCGGGTGGTGCGCGAAGTCGTCATAGACCGTGACCCCACGCGCCTCACCGATCACTTCCATCCGACGACGCACGCTGGTAAAGCTGGCGAAGGCCGGCAGCAGGGCCACCGGATCCGCACCCGCTGCTGTCGCTGCCGCGAGAGCGGCCAGTCCGTTCATCACGTTATGCCGGCCCAGCGAGTTCCAGCGGACCTCGCCGAGTACATTGTCACCATGACGCACGCGGAAGTGCGAGCCATCGGCGGCAAGTAGTTCGGCGCGCCAGTCGCCTGTGTCGATGCCGAAGGTTTCCACCGGTGTCCACGAACCCATCGCCAGCACTTCGGCGAGGTAGGTATCTTCCGCGTTGACGATGAGGCGTCCGTTACCCGGCACGGTGCGCACCAGGTGATGGAACTGCCGCTGGATCGCAGCCACGTCGGGAAAGATATCCGCGTGGTCGTATTCGAGATTGTTGAGGATGGCGATGCGCGGGCGGTAGTGGACGAACTTGGAGCGCTTGTCGAAGAAGGCCGAGTCGTACTCGTCGGCTTCGATGACGAAGGGCTTGCCCTGACCACGACGCGCCGAGACGTCGAAGTTGCCGGGCACGCCGCCGATGAGAAAGCCCGGAGAGAGGCCGGCCGACTCGAGCAGGTGCGCGAGCAGGCTCGTCGTGGTGGTCTTGCCGTGCGTGCCGGCTACGGCCAGCACCTCACGACCGCCCAGCAGCGTTTCACCCAGCCACTGCGGGCCCGAGATGTAACGCAGCCCTTCGTCGAGCATGTACTCGACCGCGGGATTACCGCGCACCATGGCATTGCCGACGACGACAAGGTCGGGGGCAGGCTGCAGGTATTCCGCCTTGTAGCCCTGCATCAGGCCGATGCCGAGCGCTTCGAGCTGGTCGCTCATGGGCGGATAGACGTTAGCGTCCGAGCCTTCGACGGTGAGGCCGAGCTCGCGTGCGAGCGCGGCGACGCCGCCCATGAAGGTGCCGCAGATACCGAGAATATGGACGCGCATCAGCCGATTCGTTGGGGCCCGCCGAAGCGGGCCGTGAGGGTCAGGCGCTGGCGGCCTGCACGCCGCCCGGCAGGACGCCGAGGACACGCCGGGTCACATCGTCGAGTTCGCCGACGCCATCGACGACCTGCAGCTTGCCGCGCTGTTTGTAGAAGTCCGCCACCGGGGCCGTCTGGTCGGCATAGATCTTCAGGCGGTTCTTCACGGTGTCCGGATTGTCATCCGCACGGCCTTCCTTCCTGAAACGCTCTTCGCAGCGGTCGACGATGGCCTCGTCGGGTACGTCGAGCTTGACCACGACATCCAGCGGCTGGCCGATCCGGGCCAGCACGTCATCCAACGCAGCGGCCTGGGCCAGGTTGCGCGGGTAGCCGTCGAGGATGAAGCCCGGCTTGGCGTCCGGCTGGCTGAGGCGGTGCTCGATGATGCCGAGCATGATGTCGTCCGACAGCAGGATGCCCTGGTCCATCAGGCCCTTGGCCTTGATGCCCAGCTCGGTTCCGTCCTTGATCTCCGCGCGAAGCAGGTCGCCCGTGGAGATGTGGGGGACGCCGAGGCGCTCCTTGAGGCGGGTGGCCTGGGTACCCTTCCCGGAACCCGGGGCGCCGAATAGCACGAGTCGCATTGATGCTCCGTTACGTCGGGCGACAGGGGATAAGCCCAGCGCCGGACACAAGAAAATGGGTCTCAAGGTAACGGCAGGGCCTCGCTCGCGTCAAACGGCCGACACGGGGGCGGTGTAGGCGACGCCCCGCTTCCAGCGGGGAGCGACCAGTCGGCCACGCTTTCGGGCCAGCAGGAACAGGGCCACGGAAACCAGGCTGCAGGCAACCAGGGCGACGATCGACGCCTCCGCGCCGAACTCGCCGCCCGACAGCCAGTCCGGCCCGGCCAGGCGCGAGGCGACCAGGCCATGCATCTGGCTGCCCGAGGTGGGCACGCCGAAAACCAGGGACTGGGTGATGTTCCAGCCGGCGTGCAGGCCCATGCAGGCCAGCAGCGAGCGGGTCGCCACATAGAGCAGACCCAGCATCACACCCGCCTCCAGGGCGATGGCCAGGCTGGTGCCGACCGTCGCGTGAGGGTTGAAGGCGTGGGCGAAGCCGAAGAACAGCGAGGAAATGAGCAGGGCCCAGCCGGTGCCGAGCGCCTCCTCGCAGGCCCGGAACAGCACGCCGCGGGAGATCAGCTCTTCGCCGATGGCCGCGCCGACGCCCGCGCCGAGGACGATGTTCGGCCAGTCGGCCGCCGTGTCCGGCCCGAGGACCACATACGCGCCGCAGAGCCAGAGCGTGCCGACGACGACGGCCATGAGGGCCGCCCCGCCGAACAGCCACGCCACGCCGGCCGGCCAGGTCGGCCGCGACAGCTCCAGCAGGGGACGACGTTCGATAAGTCGGACCAGCACCAGGTAGGCGACGATGGCGGGCACGGCCCGCAGCAGCATTTCCGCGATACCGCGGGCCAGCACGCTCGCATCCTTGCCCACCAGGCCGATGGGCTTCAGCACATGACTGAGGCCAATGGTCAGCACGATGGTCATGATCGCGAACAGCCCGATGCGCGCACCGGCGCTATAGAAGAGGCCCCGCTGCCAGCGGGTGGCTCCCGCGGGTGGCGAGTACAACGTATTCGGTAAGCGCATGGCGAACCCCTTCCCCTGATTCAACCTCGAGTCTAGCGTGTCATCGTCATGCCGCACGCGCTACGCTCGGCACTCCCATGGTGACGAGGAAGTGCGTATGGCCGCCGGCAAAATTCTTTACGCCCAGTCGGGCGGCGTATCCGCCGTCATCAATGCCTCCGCCGCGGGTGTGATCGAAACCGCGCGCGACAAAGGCATCATCGTCTACGCCGCGCGCAACGGCATCCTCGGCGCGCTTCGCGAGGAGCTCATCGACACCTCCAAGGAAGCCAAGGCCAATATCGCGGCGTTGAAGCACACGCCCGGCGGGGCCTTCGGCTCGTGCCGCTACAAGCTCAAGTCGCTGGAAGAGAACCGCGCGGAGTACGAGCGCCTCATCGAGGTATTCAAGGCGCACGACATCCGCACCTTCCTCTACAACGGTGGCAACGATTCGGCCGACACGGCCAACAAGGTCTCGAAGATCGGGCAGACGCTCGGCTACGAGGTCAACTGCATCGGCGTACCCAAGACGATCGACAACGACCTGGTCGTGACCGACACCTGCCCCGGCTTCGGTTCGGTGGCGAAGTACACCGCCATCGCCGTACGCGAGGCCAGCCTGGACGTCGTTTCCATGATGGATACCTCGACCAAGGTCTTCATCATCGAAGTGATGGGCCGACACGCGGGCTGGATCGCCGCCGCGGCCGGCCTTGCCGGTTCCGCGCCGGGCGACGCACCGCACGTCATCCTGTTTCCGGAAAACGTATTCAATCCCGAGACCTTCCTGGCCAAGGTCAAGGCCACGGTCGAAAAGGTCGGTTACTGCACGGTGGTCGTTTCCGAGGGCGTGAAGGACAGCGACGGCACCTTCCTCGCCGAGTCCGGTGCGCGCGACGCCTTCGGTCACGCGCAGCTGGGCGGTGCGGCACCCGTGCTCGCCGCCCTGGTGCGCGAGAAGCTCGGCTACAAGTACCACTGGGCCCTGCCCGACTACCTGCAGCGCTCGGCGCGGCATATCGCCTCGAAGACGGATCTCGAGCAGGCCTATGCCGTCGGCAAGAAAGCCGTGGAATATGCGGCCGAAGGCCTCAACGCCGTGATGCCGGTGATCGTGCGCACGTCCGACGAGCCGTACAAGTGGAAGATCGAAGCGGCGCCGCTGGACAAGATCGCCAACCACGAAAAGAAGATGCCGAAGAACTTCATTTCGAAGGATGGCTTCGGTATCACCGCCGCCGCACGACGTTATCTTGCGCCGCTGATCCAGGGCGAAGCACCGCCGCCGTATGGTCCCGATGGCCTGCCGATCTACGTGACACTGAAGAACGCGTCGGTGCCGAAGAAGCTGAAGAAGTTCAAGATCTAACTCTCGAACTGTTGCCTCAGTTCCCTGTGAGAGCCGATTCATCGGCGAATGGGCGCTGGCCTCGACCTGGCCAGCTGCCGCAGGATCGCCGATAAATCGGCTCCTACAGTAGAGCGGTGTCTCGGTATCATCGCGCTTTGTTCCCACAGGTGGACCCGCATGGATCTGATCATCCGCCACGCCACGCTTGCGGACGGACGCCGCGATGTCGACATCGGCATCGTGGACGGGCGCTTCGCGGCGATCCAGCCGCAGCTGCCGGCGAAGGGCGTGGAGGAAATCGACGCGGGGGGCCGGCTCGTCGCGCCGCCTTTCATCGACGCGCATTTCCACATGGATGCCACGCTGTCACTGGGCCTGCCCCGCCTCAATGCCTCGGGCACCCTGCTCGAAGGCATCGCGCTGTGGGGCGAGCTCAAGCCCGACCTCACCATCGACGCCCTGGTCGCCCGTGCCATGGCGTATTGCGACATGGCGGTGGCGCAGGGCCTGCTTGCCATCCGCAGCCATGTCGACATCTGCGACGACCGGCTGCTGGCGACCGAGGCCTTGCTGGAAGTGAAGCGACAGGTTGCGCCCTACCTGCATCTGGAACTCGTGGCGTTTCCGCAGGACGGCCTGCTGCGGTCACCCACGGCCAAGGCCAACCTGATCCGCGCGCTCGACATGGGTGTGGAGGTGGTCGGCGGCATTCCACACTTCGAAAGGACGATGGCCGACGGCGCCACGTCCATCCGCTGGCTTTGTGAACTCGCGGCCGAGCGCGGACTGCGCGTGGATATGCACTGCGACGAATCCGACGACCCGCTGTCGCGGCACATCGAAACGCTCGCCGCCGAGACGATTCGCACCGGCCTGCAGGGTCGCGTGACCGGTTCGCACCTCACCTCCATGCATTCGATGGACAACTACTACGTGTCCAAGCTGCTGCCGCTGATCGCCGAAGCGGGCGTGCACGCCATCGCCAACCCCTTGATCAACATCACCCTGCAAGGGCGGCACGACACGTATCCCAAACGCCGCGGCATGACCCGCGTACCCGAGCTGATGGCTGCGGGCGTCAACGTTGCCTTTGGCCACGACTGCGTGATGGACCCCTGGTACGGCCTGGGCTCGGGCGACATGCTCGAGGTCGCACACATGGGGCTGCACGTGGCACAGATGACCTCGACAGCCGGGGTAGCGAACTGCTTCGAGGCGGTGACCTCCAACGCGGCGCGCGTACTCGGGCTCGAGGGCTATGGCATCGCGCCGGGCAACCGCGCGGACTTTGTCCTGCTCCAGGCGGGCGACACCTACGAGGCCATCCGCCTGAAAGCGACCCGCTTGCTGGTCGTCCGCGGCGGAAAAATCCTCGCCCGCACACCTGAACGACGGACGTCGCTAAATCTTGCGAGACGCGCACGGGAACTCACTCTCGAGTTCCGTCCGGGATCGATTTCCTGAACGCGCGGGTTCATTAGCTGTCGCGTCAATGAATGCTTTCGCCAAACTTTCGATTCGTAGGACTTCGCATTCAGGAAAGTCTGCCTATCTTCCAATCGTCGATCAGCTGTAGCGACTTGCGGCGTGATGATCGTCCTGGAGAGATGCGATGAAAATGATGCTTCGTACCGCGTTTGCCGCCCTCGCCCTGGTCGCCACGACAGCGGCCTTTGCCGACGACCATCGCGATCACGACCGCGACAACCACGGGCACGATCGCGGTCATGACCGCGGCCACGACCGCGGTCACGCTGGCCGTGACTGGCATCACGACAACGGCTGGCACGGCAACCGCCCGGCGCCGCGTTATTACGGGCACGGCTATTACAACGGTCCGGCCTATTACCACCGCCCGCCCCCGCCGCGTTACTACGGCCACTGGGAGCGAGGCCATCGTTACTACGGCGGTAACACGGTTGTGTACAACTACGGCAGCTACCACCTGCGCCAGCCGCCGCGTGGCTACCACTGGGTCCGCGAGAACAACGATTTCCTGCTGGTCGCCGTGGCGACCGGCATCATCCTCGACATTGCCACACGCTAATCCGGGAGATTCCGTATGAAACTGCTTAGCAAGATCGCCCTCACTATCGCCGCCTCGGCCGTCATTGCGCCGGCGTTCGCCTTCAGTCCGGCGCCGTTCCAGCCGGCGGGTATCCAGCAGTATCACGATGACCACGACAACGATCACCGCGACGATCACCGTGATGACCATCGCGACGATCACCGCGACGATCACCATGACGGCCGCTACGACGACCACCGTGACAACCACGCCAACAACTGGCATCCGGGTCCGGGCGGTCACTGGGAACGCGGTCACCGCTACGACGGTCGCGTCGTCATCGTGAACGACTACCGTTCCCGCCACCTGCGCGAACCGCCACGCGGCTACCGCTGGCAGCGCGCCGACAACAATGACTTCCTGCTTGTCGCTGTTGCCACGGGTGTGATCGCGGACATCATTTCGCAATAACACCGCTCTACCAGGCCGGGCCTCCGCTATCGCGGGGGCCCGGCTTTTTATTGGGCTCTTCGCGCATGTCCGGGGGGGGTTCGCAAAGGAAAGACCGCTCACGCGGCCATGTATCTATCTGGCCTACGGCCGCTCCACTTGTGCGGAACTCGCCTCGAGGGTGGACACCAAGGCCTCTCACAACGATACGGTTGAGTGGAAGGAGAGCCGTTGGGCGATGTCGCACTGACGATTGTCACCGGCGAGCTGGGGTTGACCGCTTGGCGATAGCGACGAGCCAGCAATTGACCCGGCGTTTCGTCGGCTCGACCCGCACGAACCTCAGGGTTTAAGAGTCTTCGGTGCCCACCCTCGAGGCGAGTTCCGCACAAGTGGAGCGGCCGTAGGCCAATAAGAACACGGGCCGCGCAGCGGCCTTCCGGTACGAAATGCGGAGGACTGTCTGAGCAGCGAGGGTGGGCGCCGAAGGCTCTGCGCCTCACCCCTCCAAGCAAGCGGCCGCGCAATGGCTTCGCGGCGATAGACAGCTGGCCGCAATTCCATCGCCGGCATAGCCGGCTCCCACACAAAGCCGTCGCGACTGGGCTGTCCCGCAGCGCACAACGCCTTCCGCCGCCTCCCCTGCCTATACTCGGGTCAGCCCCATGGCGGGCTCTCACAATTGAGGGGAGGCTTCGATGCTGCAACAGTACGGTTTATGGATCGCGCTGGCATGTGCGGTCGTTGCGATTCTGTACGGCGCGTTTTCGGTCAGCTGGGTGCTTGCCAGATCGCCGGGCAACGAACGCATGCAGGAGATCGCCGCGGCCATCCAGGAAGGCGCACGCGCATACCTCAACCGCCAGTACGCCACCATCGGTGTCGTCGGCATCGTCCTTCTCCTCCTTATAGGTGTGTTCCTCGACTGGGGAACGGGCATCGGCTTCGCGCTGGGGGCGCTCCTCTCGGGAGCCACCGGCTACATCGGCATGAACGTTTCGGTTCGTGCCAATGTTCGTACCGCGGAGGCCGCCAGGAGCGGCCTTTCTTCTGCCCTCGCGGTGGCCTTCCGCGGTGGCGCCGTCACCGGCATGCTGGTGGTGGGACTCGCCCTGCTCGGCGTGGCCGGCTACTACGGCGCGCTGCTGCACATGGGCTACGAGCGCACGCATGCCCTGCACGCACTGATTGGCCTGGCCTTCGGCTCTTCGCTCATTTCGATCTTCGCCCGTCTGGGCGGCGGCATCTTCACCAAGGGCGCCGACGTCGGCGCGGACCTGGTCGGCAAGGTGGAAGCCGGTATTCCCGAGGACGACCCGCGCAACCCGGCGGTCATCGCGGACAACGTGGGCGACAACGTCGGCGACTGCGCCGGCATGGCCGCCGACCTGTTCGAAACCTATGCCGTGACCCTGATCGCCACCATGCTCCTGGGTGGGGTGATGGCGACCGAAACCGGCCCTTCGGGTGTCTTGTTCCCGCTGGTGCTTGGCGGTGCGTCTATCGTCGCGTCGGTCATCGGCACGTTCTTCGTGAAGACCCGCGGCGGCAAGATCATGAACGCGCTGTATGCCGGCGTCTTCGTTTCCGCCCTGCTCGCGGCGATCGCCTTCTGGCCGATCACCCAGTCGATGATGGCCGATTCCGCTTACGGCGCGGGCCGCATCTACGGTTGCGCGATCATCGGCCTGGTCCTGACCGGAGCCATGGTGGTGATCACCGAGTACTACACGGCAACGGAATACGGGCCGGTCAGGCACGTGGCCCGGTCGTCCACCACGGGTCACGCGACGAACATCATCGCCGGCCTCGGTGTTTCGATGAAGTCCACGGCCCTGCCGGTGCTCGCCGTTTGCGCAGCCATCTGGGGCGCCTTCGAGTTCGCCGGGCTGTACGGCATCGCCATCGCGGCGACGGCCATGTTGAGCATGACCGGCATGATCGTGGCGCTGGACGCTTACGGTCCGATCACCGATAACGCCGGCGGCATCGCCGAGATGGCCGACCTGCCACCCGAAGTGCGCGGGGTCACCGATCCGCTCGACGCCGTGGGCAACACGACCAAGGCCGTGACCAAGGGTTATGCCATCGGTTCGGCCGGTCTCGCCGCGCTGGTGCTGTTCGCCGACTACACGCACAACCTCAACGAACACTTCGGTGGCACGGAAATTCGCTTCGACCTGTCCAATCATTACGTGATCATCGGCCTGCTGATCGGCGGCCTGATTCCGTACCTGTTCGCGGCCATGGCGATGGAAGCGGTGGGCCGTGCGGCTGGAGCCGTGGTGGAGGAAGTACGGCGGCAGTTCCGCGAGATCTCCGGAATCATGGAGGGCACCACCAAGCCGGACTATTCGCGCGCCGTGGACATGCTCACCCGCTCGGCGATCCGCGAAATGCTGGTGCCTTCGCTGCTCCCTGTGCTGGTTCCGGTGGTGGTGATCTTCGGTTTCAAATGGCTGGGCGGCGCCGAGGCCGGCGCACAGGCCCTGGGCGGCGTGCTGATCGGCACCATCGTCACCGGCCTGTTCGTGGCCATTTCGATGACCACCGGCGGCGGCGCCTGGGACAACGCCAAGAAGTACATCGAGGACGGCAACTTCGGCGGCAAGGGTTCTGATGCGCACATGGCCGCCGTCACCGGTGACACCGTGGGTGATCCATACAAGGACACCGCCGGACCGGCGGTGAATCCGCTGATCAAGATCATCAACATCGTGGCCTTGTTGTTGATTCCGTTCCTTTGATGGTGTGGGAGCCGATTTATCGGCGATTGGGTGCGCGCCGCATCCTGGCCCGTTGCCACGGGATCGCCGATGAATCGGCTCCTACAACAGCCTGCGATAGCCCGGAAGTCATGGGGTTACGAGGTCGGTAGTAAGCTAAGGTCCGGGTTCGGCTTAATCACGGAACCCGGACCCATGCATCGACGCTGGATTGCGCTCGTCATCGCCCTTACCTTCAGTGGCATGACCCAAGCCCACGACACCCCGCATACCACCGCTCCCGCCACCCAGGCCGGAGTCGACGACGAAAACCTCTGGCTGGACGACATCGACGGTGCGAAGCCGCTCGACTGGGTCAAGGCACGCAATGCCGAGACCGTGGCGAAGTACGCCGATAGCCAGGACTTCAAGACGTTGGACGGGCGCCTCCTGGAGATGCTCGATTCCGACGCGAAGATCCCGATGGTTTCCAAGATCGGCGATCACTTCTACAACTTCTGGCGCGACAAGCAGCACCCGAAGGGCCTGTGGCGCCGCACCACGCTGGCCGAGTACCGTAAGGACAAGCCGGCCTGGGAAACCGTGATCGACCTGGACGCACTCGCCGCGTCCGAGAAAGAGAACTGGGTCTGGCACGGCGCACAGTGCCTGAAGCCGGACTACCGTCGCTGCCTTGTCTCGCTGTCGCGCGGCGGCGCCGATGCCGATGTGGTGCGTGAGTTCGATCTGTCGACCAAGGGCTTCATCAAGGACGGCTTCGCGCTGCCGGAAGCCAAGAGCCAGGTCGCCTGGATCGACGACGACCATATCTACGTCGCCACGGACTTCGGGCCGGGCTCGATGACCACCTCGAGCTACCCGCGCATCGTCAAGGAATGGAAGCGTGGTACGCCGCTCGCTTCTGCGCAGACGGTGTACGAGGGCAAGGAAAACGATATGTCGATCTCGGCCTATCGCGATCGAACGCCCGGTTTCGAACGCGATTTCGTGATGCGCGCGCTGGAGTTCTACAACTCCGAGACCTTCCTGCGCAGCAAGGACGGCAAGCTGACCAAGGTCGACGTGCCCAACGATGCCGAGACCGATGTCGAGCGCGAATGGCTGCTGGTCGAGCCGCGCACGGCATGGACGGTCGGTGGCAAGACGTTCCCGTCGGGCTCCCTGGTGGCCACGAAGTTCGACGACTTCATGGCCGGCAAGCGCGAGTTCACCGTGCTGTTCACGCCGGACGAGCACACCTCGCTGGCCGGACATTCGTGGACGCGCCACCATCTGATCCTCACCGTGTCGCACGACGTGGTCAGCCAGATCAAGGTGCTGACGCCGGCCGCCAGCGGTCCCTGGAAGGAAGACACGCTCAGCGGCGCGCCCGCGCTCAGCAACATGCAGGCCGGTGGCATCGATGCGGATGAGACCGACGAGTACTTCCTCACCGTCTCGGGCTTCCTGCAGCCGACCACGCTCTACTACGGCACGCTGGGCCAGGGCGAGCGCGAGGCGATCAAGCACAGCCCGTCCTTCTTCGATGCCTCGAAGTTCGTCGTGAGCCAGCACTTCGCCACCTCCAAAGACGGCACCAAGGTGCCCTACTTCGAAGTCGCGCCGAAGGCATTGAAGACCGATGGGAGCAATCCGACCCTGGTCTACGGCTACGGCGGTTTCGAGATCTCGCTTGAGCCGGCCTACGCCGCCGGCGCCGGTCGCGCGTGGCTGGAAAAGGGCGGCGTCTACGTCATCGCGAACATCCGCGGCGGCGGTGAATACGGTCCCCGTTGGCACCAGGCGGCGTTGAAAGCCAACCGTCCGCGTGCCTATGAGGACTTCGCGGCCGTCTCGCAGGACCTGATCGACCGCAAGATCACCAGCCCGAAGCACATGGGCATGATGGGCGGCAGCAACGGCGGCCTGCTCGCCGGCAACATGCTGACCCAGTACCCACAGCTATACGGCGCGGTGGTCAGCCAGGTGGCCCTGCTCGACATGAAGCGCTACACGCACATGTCCGCCGGTGCGTCGTGGATGGCCGAATACGGCGACCCGGACAAGCCGGAGGAGTGGAAGTACATCCAGACCTTCTCGCCGTACCAGAACCTGCACAAGGGCACGAAGTATCCGCCGGTGCTGTTCACCACTTCCACCCGCGACGACCGGGTCGGTCCGGTGCATGCCCGCAAGATGGCCGCTCGCATGCAGGCCATGGGCTTCGACGCCAGCCTGTACGAGAACCTCGAAGGCGGACACGGCGCCGCGGCGGACAACAAGCAGTCGGCGTTCATGAGTGCCCTGGCCTATACGTACCTCTGGGAACACCTGAAATAAGTCCCCCCAGGTGTATTCGGAAGCCGGGCCTTCAGGGCTCGGCTTCTTGTGGGAGCCGCTTCAGCGGCGATAGCCAGATCGCCTCACCCCCATCGCCGGCATAGCCGGCTCCTACACCCCACACTGAAATTACTTTCATAATTTAATCAGCGGCACTACAGTGCGAGGCTTTCCGTGTACTCCCCGGGGTTTCGTTACATGCTGGTTCGTCGTCTCGCACTCACCGCCGTACTGCTCTTCGTTCCCCTCCTCGCGCACGCCTCGACAGGGATCGAAAGCGAATCGACCGAGATTCGTCCTGCGACCGACGACGAGAACCTCTGGCTGGAAGACATCGGCGGGAAAGCGTCGCTCGACTGGGTAAAGGCGCGCAACGCCGAAACCACCGCTCACTACGCCACCGGCGCCGCGTTCGACACACTCGTCGCCGATCTTCGCGGCGTCCTCGACTCGAATGCGAACGTGCCCCGGCTGATGAAGCTGGGGGATCGCTATTACAACCTTGGTAAGGACAAGGATCATCCACACGGTGTCTGGCGCAGGACGACGCTCGCCGGTCTGCGCGCGCCGGTCACGACGTGGGAGACGGTGATCGATCTCGACGCCTTGTCCGCAAGCGAACACGACAACTGGCTGTGGCGCGACGCACAGTGCCTGCCTCCCACCTACCAGCGCTGCCTGATCGCGCTGTCACGCGCGGGTGCGTATGCCCAGGTCGTTCGCGAATTCGACCTGACGACGCGGACCTTCGTCAGCAACGGCTTCAACCTGCCCGAGGCGAAGGGCACGGTGAGCTGGATCGACGCCGATCACATTCTCGTCGCCACTGATTTCGGACCCGGCTCGATCAGCCAGTCCGGCTATCCGCGCATGGTGAAGCTCTGGACGCGCGGGACGCCTCTATCTGCCGCGTCGACGGTCCTGGAAAGCGCGGAGAAGGATCTGGGTGTCGATGCGCGGCACGATGCATCCCCGGGCTTCGAACGCGACATCGTGACGAAGAATCTCTCGTTCTACGAGTCGGAAACCTATCTGCGTGCGAAGGACGGTAGCCTGGCGCGCGTCGACGTGCCCCGCGATGCGAGCGTCGACCTAAAGCGGGAATGGCTGCTCATCCAGTTGCGCAGCGAGTGGCCGGTGGGTGGCCACAGCTATCCGGCGGGCTCCCTGCTCGCGGCGCATGTCGACGATTACATGGCCGGCAAGCGTGAGATCGTCACCCTGTTCACTCCGGATGCGCATACGTCGCTGACCACCTTCGCGTGGACCCGGAACCATCTCCTGCTGACCACCATCCACGATGTCGCCACAAGCATCGTTGCGCTGACGCCGCGCGCGAAGGGAACCTGGCCGGCCGCTCCGTTGACCGGCCTGCCGGCACTGGCCAGCCTGCGACTGGTCACGGTCGATGCCTATGCGAGCGATGAGTACCTGGTCTATGCACAGGGCTTCCTGCAGGCCAGCACGCTCTATCGCGGAACGATCGGCAAGGACGACCGCGAACTGCTCAGGCAGGGACCGGCAGCCTTCGACGCATCGGGGTTCGAGGTAACCCAGCATTTCGCCACGTCGAAGGACGGCACCCGGGTGCCCTACTTCGAAGTGGCGGCGAAAGGCCTGCGCGTCGATGGAAGCCACCCCACCCTGATCTGGGCTTATGGTGGCTTCGAACTGGCCGTTCAGCCCAATTACTCACCCGCGCTGGGCAAGGCGTGGCTCGAGCGCGGGGGTGTCTACGTCATCGCCAATGTGCGCGGTGGCGGTGAATATGGCCCGCTCTGGCATGAGGCGGCGATGAAGGCAAACCGCCCTCGCTCGTACGAGGACGTCGCGGCGGTTGCCCGTGACCTGATCGCCCGCCGTGTCACCAGCCCGGCTCATCTGGGTGTCGAGGGCGAGAGCAACGGCGGTCTGCTGGCGGGCAACATGCTCGTCGGCTATCCGGAGCTGTTCGGCGCGGTCATCGTCGGCGCGCCGCTGCTGGACATGCATCGGTATACCCATCTGGCGGCGGGAAGCTCGTGGATCGGCGAGTTCGGCGATCCCGACAAGCCGGAAGAATGGGCGTACCTGCGGACCTTCTCGCCGTACCAGAACCTGCACGCGGGCACCCGCTATCCACCCGCTTTGTTCATGACGGCCACCACAGACGACACCGTGGGCCCTGCGCATGCCCGCAAGATGGTCGCCCGCATGCGGGCCATGGGCCTGGACGCCCACCTTTACGAGAACGTGGAAGGCGGCCACGGCGGGAGCTCCAACAATGCCCAGGTCGCGTATCACGAGGCCCTGATCTACACCTTCCTGTGGGAACACCTCAAATAAGGCACTTTGCCGGGGCCATGGGCGGGCGGTATCCTATTCGGCCGACTTAACCCCCCGAATCACCAAGGAATCCCATGGGCCTGCACCTCGTTCCCGCCGGCAAGAATGTGCCGGACGAAATCAACGTCATCATCGAAATTCCCAAGGATGCCGAGCCCGTCAAGTACGAAGTCGACAAGGAAAGCGGCGCGATCTTCGTCGACCGCATCCTGTCCACCCCGATGCGCTACCCGTGCAACTACGGCTACGTGCCGGGCACCCTGGGCGGCGACGGCGATCCGCTCGACGCGCTGGTGATCCTGCCGTTGTCGCTGGTGCCGGGCTCGGTGATCCGTTGCCATCCGGTCGGCATGCTGAAGATGACCGACGAAGCCGGTGCCGACGAGAAGCTCGTCGTGGTCCCGGTGGACAAGGTGTTCGCCGGCTATGCGCACATCAAGGATATCGGCCAGGTGTCCGGTCACTGGCTCGAGCGCATCGGCCACTTCTTCGAGCACTACAAGGATCTTGAGAAGGGCAAGTGGGTCAAAATCGACGGCTGGGTCGGCGCGGATGAGGCCAAGGCCGAGATCGTCGCGGGCATGGGTCGCTACAAGGCTGACCACTAACAGCTCTTTGTGGGAGCCGATTTATCGGCGATGGGCGCTGCGGCGTCTCCGCTCCGCAGGCTTTTCGCCGATGAATCGGCTCCCACATGTACCTTATTCAGCCGCGGCCCAGTAGCGTGCGCAGGTCGATGATCGCGGCATTCGCACGCGAGATGTAATTGGCCATTACCAGCGAATGATTCGCGAAGAAACCGAACGGCGAGCCGTTGAGGACCACCGGGCTGCCCAGCGCCTTCTGCGATTCTTCCAGTTCTCGAATCACCTGCTGCAGGCTGGCGTCGGCGTTCTTGCTGCGCAGGATCGGCGCGAAGTCGTGGCGAATCGCCTTCAGCTGCTCCAGCAAGGCCCAGGTATAACCACGGGCTTCGTAGAAGTTGTCGTCGATCTTGTTCCAGGGCGTCTTCACGTAGACCGCTTTGGACTGCGCCGCCTTGCCAGCGACATCGGCGTTGGGCGCTGCATCGACCTTGAGCTGACCGACGCTTGCCGACAACCGCTGTGACAGCGAGCCCAGCCGGGCCGACACGGTCTGCAGGTAATCGGCCAGATTGTCCGCGCGTGCATAAAAATGCGCATTGGCGTCCTCGCTGTCGCTCAGGCGCACGAGGTACTTTTCCAGATCGTCCGTGGCCTTGCCGTACTGCGACTCGGAGCTCGGCAGCAGCCAGCGATCGTTCGGGCTGTTGAGCAACGGATCCGCTTCGCCAAGATCCTTGTCCTCGGTGGACTGGGTCTGCGAACGACTGAAGCTGTTGCGAAGCGCCTGCGCGAGATCGCGCGATGCCATCAGCGATCCGAATTCCCAGTTGGGAATGTTGTCCATGAACACGCCGGGCGGCAGCTTGTCGTTGCTCAGGTATCCGCCGCGCTTGTCCATCAGCGTGTGCACCGACTCGATCAGCGTGTACGTGGTCACCGCACCGGTAGCCATCGGCCGGCCGGCTTCCTTCATGTGCGCGGTCGTGACCGCGACCGGGTCGAACTGCTCCGGCTCCTTGTCCCACCACCACATGGTGATGAGCACCCACAGGATGAGCAGCGCGATCACGACCGCCACGGTGAGGCTGATCGGGTTGCGTCGACGACGGGTCGGCGTGGGCGAGGGAGCGGCGTTCGCGTTCATGCCTGTCCTTTATGTGGGGAACGTGAGGGCTTAGCTTACCCCGTGGCTGGCGGGTTGATGTGTGTGGGAGCCGCTTCAGCGGTGTGTGTGGGAGCCGCTTCAGCGGCGATCAGGCGGACCGCATCGTTGCTCCGTTGGCCTTTCGCCGATGAATCGGCTCCCACATGTCCTCATTCGCCGATGAATCGGCTCCCACATGTCCTCATTCGCCGATGAATCGGCTCCTACCGGGCAAGGGCATCAGGCCCTTGTGTAGACCTCGCTGCCCTGGGCGCGGAACTCTTCCGCCTTCTCTTCCATGCCAGCAGAGGCTTCCATGCCAGCGGCATAGTCGCGGACGTCCTGGGTGATTTTCATCGAGCAGAACTTTGGCCCGCACATCGAGCAGAAATGCGCGGACTTGTGTGCGTCCTTCGGCATGGTTTCGTCGTGAAATTCGCGTGCCTTGTCCGGATCGAGGCCGAGGTTGAACTGGTCGTCCCAGCGAAACTCGAAGCGCGCCTTCGACAGGGCGTTGTCACGCACCTGCGCTCCCGGGTGTCCCTTGGCCAGGTCCGCGGCATGCGCGGCGATCTTGTACGCGATGATGCCGTCGCGCACGTCCTGCCGATTGGGCAGGCCGAGGTGTTCCTTGGGCGTGACGTAGCAGAGCATGGCGGTGCCGAACCAGCCGATCATCGCCGCGCCGATCGCGCTGGTGATGTGGTCGTAACCAGGTGCGATATCCGTGGTCAGCGGCCCCAGGGTGTAGAACGGCGCCTCGTGGCACATGGCCAGCTGACGGTCCATGTTTTCCTTGATCAGGTGCATGGGCACGTGGCCGGGGCCCTCGATCATGGTCTGGACGTCGTGCTTCCAGGCCAGCTTGGTCAGCTCACCCAGCGTATCCAGTTCGCCGAACTGCGCGGCGTCGTTGGCGTCGGCGATACAACCCGGACGCAGGCCATCGCCGAGGCTGAAGGACACATCGTAGGCCTTCATGATCTCGCAGATATCTTCGAAGTGGGTGTACAGGAAGTTCTCGCGATGATGCGCGAGGCACCACTTGGCCATGATCGAACCACCGCGCGAGACGATGCCGGTGACGCGCTTGGCAGTGAGCGGGACAAACCGCAGTAACACGCCGGCATGGATCGTGAAGTAGTCGACGCCCTGTTCCGCCTGCTCGATCAGCGTGTCGCGGAAGATCTCCCAGGTGAGGTCTTCGGCCACGCCACCGACCTTCTCCAGCGCCTGGTAGATCGGCACCGTGCCGATGGGGACCGGCGCGTTGCGGATGATCCATTCGCGCGTTTCGTGGATGTGCTTGCCGGTGGAGAGGTCCATCACCGTGTCGCCGCCCCAGCGGATCGCCCAGACCAGCTTCTCCACTTCCTCGGCGATGCCGGAGCTCACCGCACTGTTGCCGATGTTGGCGTTGACCTTGGTCAGGAAGTTGCGACCGATGATCATCGGCTCGACTTCCGGGTGGTTGATGTTCGCGGGGATGATCGCGCGACCACGTGCCACTTCGTCACGCACGAATTCAGGGGTGATCCGGTTCGGCAGCGACGCGCCGAAAGACTCACCGGGATGCTGTGCGCGCAGTGCACTGTCGACCAGGGCATCGATACGCTGGTTCTCGCGGATGGCGATGTACTCCATCTCCGGCGTCACGATGCCGCGGCGCGCGTAGTGCATCTGCGTGACATTCGAACCGGCCTTCGCCCGCAGGGGCGTGCGCGGGGAACCGAAGCGGATGGCGTCGAGGCGCGCATCGTCGGCACGCGCCCGGCCGAAGGCGGAGGAAAGGCCGTCCAGGCGCTCGACGTCGCCGCGTTCGGCGATCCAGCGCGCACGCACCGCAGGGAGGCCGCTGGTGAGGTCGACGGTGTGTTCAGGGTCGGTATACGGCCCGGACGTGTCGTAGACGACGATCGGCGGGTTTTCCTCGCCACCGAACAAGGTCGGCGTGGCGGTCTGGGCGATTTCGCGCAGTGGCACGCGCAGGTCGGCTCGACTGCCGGTCACGTGGATCTTGCGCGAGCCGGCGATCGGCGTGGTGACGGCTTCGGACATGTCGATATTCATCGGCTTCTCGTTCCTTGCGGATAAGGGGAGAAGCGGACGGCGCCGCCACGGAAGCACACGTGCGCGAACGCACGTTACCCGTGGACGAAGCTTCCTACGCCGGTACGGACCGGATCAGGTTCGAAGGGACTCTCTCAGCCCGCGCAATTGCTTGGGCACCCCCGCTTCGAGGCGGATTCAACCACGAAGCAGGTGTCCAATGCGAGCGCTCAGCAGTTCGGGCGCGGCTCGTAGGCGCGAATGAACATCTCGACGGCGGCCAGGGCATTGGCCTTGACCTCTTCGCCGAACTGCACGGCGCAGTCTTCGCAGCCGAACAGGCGGCGCAGCAGTAAATCGCCCTTGAGCAAGGCAAGGAACTGCGTGGTGGCGCGGGAGGTGTCGGCGATTTCGAGCTGGCCGCGGGCCGTGGCGCCGTCAAGCAGGCGCTGCATCAGCTTGTGCATGCGCACCGGACCCTCTTCCCAGACCAGCCGGCCGAAGCGCGGGTTTCCGCCGGCCTGGCAGTCCGAAAGGATGGCGCGGAAGGTGCCGACCGACTCGGTATTGGTTTCCGTCGCGGCATGGCGGCTGGCGATGTTGTTCAGGGTGACGCGGATGTCCGCCCCTGGACTGAAGTCGAAGAGGTCGTCCGGCAGGCGTTCCTGGACATGGGCGCGGATGACCTCGCGGAAGAGGTTGTCCTTGTCGCCGAAATGGCTGTAAACGGTGAGCTTGGAGACGCCTGCGGAGGCCGCGACGGCGTCCATGCTGGTTCCCGCGAAGCCGCCCTGGGTGAAGAGCGCCTTGGCGGCATCGAGAATGGCCGCGCGCTTCTCCATATCCTTCGGACGCCCGGGACCCTGCGTTTTCATTTTCGGGCTGGCGTTCATGGCTACACCTTCACAAACAAAAATTATGACTTTATTATACGCAGCGGTTCAGTTATTTCCAGCACGTCGTGGTTGTCATCCACGATGCAGGAAAAAGAGGAGTCCGACCGCCCGTCTACCTTAGAATGAGGTGGGGGCCAGCCACCAGGGTTCCCATGGGCATCAGGGACTTGCGCCACCAGCTGTTCAGGAGCCAGCGTGCCACTGTAGGAGGTGTTCATGACTTCCGTCAGTCCCGTCCGGTGACTTCCGGCACTTAGCCCCGGTGGCGCGGCGCCGCAGCCTTAACACATTGGGAAAGCAGGCTCCGAACGCTTATCCTTTCGAACCTTTTTATAGCTTTTCGTACGGAATCCAACACCATGGCGATGAATTTCGAGCAGGCCCGGCAGAACATGGTTGAAAACCAGGTTCGCCCGTGGGAAGTCCTGGACGCCGACGTCCTCGAGACCCTGAAGGGTATCCGCCGCGAAGATTTCGTCGCGGCGGCCCACCGCAACGTGTCTTTTGCCGACCTGACCCTGCCCCTGGGCCACGGCGAAGTCATGATGAAGCCGGTGGTGGAAGGCCGCGTGCTGCAGGCACTGGAGCTGAAGAAGACTGACGATGTGCTGGAAATCGGCACCGGTTCGGGCTTCCTTACCGCCTGCCTCGCCCGCCTCTCCGCCCACGTGACCAGCATCGACATGCATGCCGACTTCGTCGAGGGCGCACGCCAGCGCCTCGCCGCCACCGGCGTGACCAATGTTTCGCTGGAAACCGCCGAGGCCGTCAACGGCTACAACCCGACCGGCGTTTTCGACGCCGTCGTGATTACGGGTGCCGTTCACGCGGTTCCCGAAAAGTTCGTGCGCTGGCTCAAGCCGGGTGGGCGCATGTTCGTCGTACGCGGCGATTCCCCCGCGCAGACGGCGGTGCTCCTTACCCACGAGGGTGAAGGCCGCTACCGCGAGGAATCGCTGTTCGAAACGGACCTTCCCTACCTGGCGCATGCCGCGCCGGTGAAGCGCTTCGTGCTCTGACCCACAAGATTACCCATCACCCACGAGGCGAAACCATGCGCTTGAAGCTGCTCACCGTCGCGCTGGCACTGGCCGCGACGCCGTTCGCGAGCCACGCGGAAGACCTGCTCGACGCCTACCGCCAGGCCCGGGCGAACGACCCTGTGCTGTCGCAGGCCGACTCCACCCGTCTGGCTACCGGCGAAGGCGTGGACCAGGCGCGTGCGCTCCTGCTGCCCCAGGTCAACGGCACCGTCAGCCTCAGCCAGTCCGACCCGGCCGGCCCCTCGCGTACCGTGCTGACCGACGCCGCTGGCAATCCGCTGCGCGATACGGCGGGCAACCCGCTCCTCAGCAGCGACATCGGCCATACCCGTGAGCGCCAGCTGGGCGCGACCGTGACCCAGAGCGTGCTCAACTTCAGCCAGATCGCCGACCTGCAGGCGGCCCATTCGGCCGCGAACTCGCAGAACGCGACGTACGAAGCCGCCCTCCAGCAGCTGGCGACACGCGTGGCCACGGCCTACTTCCAGGTCCTGACCAACGACGACGCCCTGACCTTCGCCAAGGCCAACGAGCAGGCCCTGGCCCGCCAGCTGGAACAGGCGCAGCAGCGTTTCGATGTCGGCTTGTCCGCCATCACCGACGTGCAGGACGCCAAGGCCCAGCACGACACCTCGGTCGCCGCCGTCATCACGGCCGAGAACACGCTGGCCGACTCGCGCGAAGCCCTCACCCAGATCACCGGCAAGCCAGCGGACAACCTGAAGAAGCTGCGCGAGCAGCTGCCGATGGATGCCCCGACGCCGAACGATCCGAAGGCCTGGGTGGCCGAAGCGGTCAAGAGCAGCCCGAGCATCCTCGCCGCGCAGTACAACGTCGACTCGACCGAGCACAGCATCTCGTCGGCACGCGCCGGCCATCTGCCGACGATCGACGCCTCGCTCGGTTACAACAAGACCACGGCCTGGACGCAGAACGGCGGTGCCGGTTCCGCGGCTTCCGCAGGTACCCTGGGCTCGACCGGCACGAACGGCCGTGGCGCGACCACGGTCGGCCTGACGCTGAATGTGCCGATCTTCTCCGGCGGCCTCACCCAGTCACGCGTGCGCCAGTCGATCTACCAGCGCGATGCCGCCCAGGACTCGCTTGAATCGGTGCGTCGCCAGGTGGTCCGTGACACGCTCAACTTCTACCGTTCCGTCGTCGCCGGCATCAGCAAGGTCGAAGCGACCAAGGCCGCCGTCGAGTCGTCGGAGAGCGCACGCGACGCGACGCAGGCCGGCTTCGAAGTCGGCACGCGCACCATCGTCGACGTGCTGATCGCCCAGCAGAACCTCACCCAGTCGCTCAGCGACTACTCGCAGGCCCGCCACCAGTTCATCCTCGACAAGCTCCTGCTCAAGCAGACGGCCGGCACGGTGGACATCAAGGACCTCGAATCGGTGAACTCGCTGCTGCAGTAATTGCGACGTTCCGATGCATGATGAAAAGGGCGGGCCTTCGGGTCCGCCTTTTTTTTAGGTTCATCGTGGATTACCGGGGCCTGGGCGCTTGGCTTTCAGGCTAGGCATTCTTTCGCACCGTGCACCTCGCACCTCGCTCGCCTTCGGGCTCGCGGGCTCGGCTGCGCCATCGCTCTCTACACTTGGGCGTGTCGCGGGGGAGACCTTGGTGTCCACCCTCGCTGCTCAGACAGTCCTCCGCGTTCGACAAGGAAAGGCCGCTCACGCGTCCCATGTATCTATCTGGCCTACGGCCGCTCCACTTGTGCGGAACTCGCCTCGAGGGTGGACACCAAGGTCTCTCACGACGATACGGTTGGGTGGAAGGCGAGCCGTTGCGTGGTGCTGTCGTTGCCCCCGGCCATTGTCGGAGCCCCGGGTCGATGTGGAGGCGGTTGCTGGCACCCGGTTGCCCAACACCTTCCTCGCGCCCGTGCCTGCGCGCTGGCCGGCGATGCTGCCGTGCGCTCTGGCTCGACCCACGCGAACCTCAGGGCTCGGAAGAGCCTTCGGTGCCCACCCTCGAGGCGAGTTCCGCACAAGTGGAGCGGCCGTAGGCCAATAAGAACACGGGCCGCGCAGCGGCCCTTCCGGTACGAAACGCGGAGGACTGTCTGAGCAGCGAGGGTGGGCACCGAAGGCTCTGCGTCGCTACGTCACCGAACGCGGAGGACTGTCCTGGGCGTCGAGGGTTCGCCGGCGCAGCCGGCTCCGACAGGAGGGTTATTCCTGCAACAACCGGTCGACGAGTTTCATTACCTTGCCGACGGAGCCGCGCTCGCTGTCGAAGACGTGGCGGGCGGCGGTGCCCATGGCCTGGCGGCGGTCGTGGTCGCGCAGGAGGGAGAGGACCTGTTCGCCTAGTTCGCTGCCGCTGGCGACGCGCTGGCCGCCGGATTCCTCCAGCAAGGCCTGGGTGATCTCTTCGAAATTGAAGGTATATGGGCCGACCAGCACCGGCCTTGAAAGCGCCGCGGGCTCGAGCACGTTGTGGCCGCCGATGGGTACCAGGCTGCCGCCGACGAAGGCGACATCGCATGCGGCGAAGAAGCGCAGGAGCTCGCCCATCGAATCGATGACGAAGCACTGGGTGTTGTGGCCGGGAACGCCATCCGTGCTGCGCGTGCCCACCTGGAAACCGAGGCTGCGCACTGCGGATTCCACGGCCTTGAAGCGCTCGGGGTGGCGCGGTGCGATCAGCAGCAAGGCATCGGGCAGGCGTCGCATCACGTCGAGGTGCGCCTCGAGCACGCTCATCTCCTCGCCCTCGTGGGTGCTTGCCGCGATCCACACCGGACGGCCCGTGCCCCAGGCTTCGCGCATGGCCTTGCCTGCCACCAGCGCGTCGTCGGGTACGGGCATATCGAATTTCAGGTTGCCGCAAACCGTGAGCTGACTGGGCTCGGCACCGAGCAGACGGTAGCGCGCGGCATCCGTGCGCGACTGTGCGGCAATGTGGCTGACGCAACGGAGCGCACCCTTCACCAGCGAGCTCATGCGCGAGTACCCGCGCAAGGAACGCTCGGAGAGGCGGGCGTTGGCGATCAGCAGCGGAATGCCGTGGCGACGGCAGGCGAAATAGAGATTCGGCCAGATCTCGGTCTCGACGATCACGGCCAGGCGCGGGCGTGTGTTGCGCAGGAAGCTCCTCACCGCGAACGGCAGGTCGTACGGCAGGTAGACACTGTGCACGCGGTCACCGAACAGCTGGCGGACGCGCTCGGAGCCCGTGGGGGTTACCGTCGTTACCATCAGTGGCGCGTGCGGATACGCCTCCATCAATGCCTTGACCAGGGGCTCGGCCGCGTTGACCTCGCCTACCGACACCGCATGCACCCACAGGCAGCCGTTCAGGCGAGGCAGCGGGAAGCGGCCGAAGCGCTCGCGCCAGCGTACGTGGTAATCGCCATAGCGCATGCCACGCGCCATCAGGCGAAGCATCACCAGCGGCGTGAACAGGTACATGGCGCAGTTGTAGATCAGACGCAGCAGCACGCGGTTCCCTGAGACTTGCCGGTGACCGGGCAGTATAGCTGCCCCCATTCGTTACAATGGCCGCACATGCCCGGAATGCCCCGCCCCTCCCTGACCCTACGCCTGCTTGCGCCCCGTCAGTGGGCCGCGTGGATCGGCGTGGGCTTCATCTGGCTGATCGCCCACCTGCCCTTCCGCCTGCTGATGCGGCTCGGACGTCTGTCCGGACGCCTGGCCCTGCATCTGAATCCGGAGCGGCGGCGCATCGCCGCGACCAATATCGCACTGTGTTTTCCCGAGCTGGCCCCCGCTGAGCAGACGGCGCTGGTGCGGGCCAATCTCTGCGATGTCGGCATGATGCTGGCCGAGTTCGCACTCGGCTGGATGGGCTCGGACCGCGCCATCGCGAATGTGCCGGTGACCGTCGACGGTCTCGAACATCTCGAGGCGGCGCGTGCCGCCGGCCGCGGCGTGCTGCTCGTCGGCGGGCATTTCTCGCATCTCGAACTGAGTGCGCGCCTGGTCTCCTCGCGAATCCGCATCGCAGGCATGTACAGGCGCATGGACTCGGAAGTCTTCGAGTTCGCCGTGCTGCGTTCGCGCCTGCACTATGCCGATGCGATGTTCGACAAGGACGACATCCGCGGCACCGTGCGCTATCTGAAAAAAGGCGGCACGCTGTGGTACGCGCCCGACCAGGACATGCGCAGCAAGGACAATGTCTTCGTGCCGTTCTTCGGTGTCAGGGCGGCGACGATTACCGCGACCCATCACCTGGCCCGTCTGTCCGGGGCACTGGTGATTCCGTTCTATCACCGTCGCCTGCCTGACGACACAGGCTATGCCATGCGCCTGGGTGCGCCGCTGGCGGACTTTCCCAGCGACGATGCGGAACTCGACACCGCGCGGGTCAACGCGCAGATCGAAGGGATGGCGCGTGAAGCACCCGAGCAGTACCTGTGGGTGCACAAGCGCTTCAAGACCCGGCCGCCCGGCGAGCCGAAAATCTACTGATCCGGCGCCACCGCACTTAAATACGTACCTAGGCAGTTATTTCTCGTCAGCGACGACGAAAGCTACGCGAAAAAATGCGGGCGTACAAAAGATTCGTCTTCCCCCTTAGACGGACCTTCCCCATGCAGTCGCTCCTCCGCTTCGCGCGTTCCCTGCGCGGCCGGGCCGAATGGCACAGCTCACGTTCGCGTGGCTTCCGCGCCACGATGACGTATATCGCGCGCTCGCTGCTGCACTGGCGCCAGCATGCCGCGTGGCTGACCTTTCTAGATGCGCCGGCCATGGCGGGCCTGGCGGCGGTCGACCGCACGCTTACCGAGCGCTACCAGCATCGCTACATGAACCGTCACTGGTCGATGATGCAGCGCCTGGCGGCTACGCGTGGGCACTATGCCTTCGCTGTCGATCGCTTTCCGGCGGCGTTGTTCGATCAGCTGTACCGGCAGCGCGAAGTGCATGTCGGGCGACTGGTGCTACGGAACGGCAGCGGTGTGTCGCTGTTGTTGAAGGCCCCGTCCCTCCGCGGTCGCGAAGGCGAGCTGAGCATCTCGCTCACCGACGACTGGGGACTGCAGATCTCCTACGCGACCCTTTCCTTCGTGGACGGCGGCCGCCGGGTGATCATCGGTTGCCTGCAGGGTGCGGCGAACAACGCGGGACGCGATGCCATTCGCGAACTCACACGACAATCCCATGGCCTGCGTCCGAAAAACCTTCTCTTGTCGATGATCCGCTCGCTTGCCGAAGCCATGGGCGCCGAACACGTGCTCGGCATCGGCAACGAAGCGCACCCGTTCGCGACCAGGAAAAAGATCAAGGCCGACTACGACACGTTCTGGCAGGAAAACGGCGGCGTGGCCGATGCGCAGGGCTTCTTCGCCATGCCCGTGCACGAGCCCGTGCGTTGCGCGTCGTCGGTGGAGAGCAAGCGCCGCAGCGAGTTCCGCCGTCGCGAAGCCCTGCGACGCGAAGCATGCGACCTACTCGTCGCCGCCTTTGTCGTGCCGCAAGCTGTCCTCGCCGAGGCGGCCTGAGACGCGCAACTCGTACAGCTTCGCGTACTTGAGGAACGAGTAGAACGCATGCACGCGGGCGGCGACAAAGCCCGCCCAGCCGCCGCGCCAATGTCCGCGCCACAGGTAGTAACGAAGGAAGGCTACCGTCGGGTAGACGACCATGCGCGCACGCAGATAGCGCGGCGTGCGGGTGCGGCGATCATGTACCTGCAGCGATGAGTAGCGATTGGCCTTGTCGACGCGACCTTCGATATCGCGTTCGCCGTAGTGGTCGATGACGGCCTCAAGGCGACGCACCGGCCCGTCGACGACGACACTCTCATGCACTTCGTGGCCACTCATGCGGGCGCGGGTACGATCGAACAGACGCACGTAGTGGTTCAGCCGTGCGCGGTCGGGCTGCCACCGCCAGAACACCCACTCCCGCCGAAGCATTTCGAAGCCGGCGACGTCGGGCGATTCCAGCGCCGCGCGCACGCGCTCCGCCGCGACCGCCGGCAGGGCTTCGTCCGAATCCAGCAGGAGCACCCAGCGGTGCATGGCAAGGTCGATGGCGGCCTGCTTCTGTGCGCTGTAACCGGCGAAGGGCTGCACTTCGACGCGCGCGCCCAGCCGTGCGGCGATGTCGCGCGTCGCATCCGTGGAACCGGAGTCCAGCAACAGGATGTCGTCGGCGAAGCGCACCGAGGCAAGACAGGCCTCGATGGTATCGGCGTTGTTGAACGTGGTGACGACGACGGAGAGCGGTTCACGCGCCATCGCGCGGTTCCAGGTCCGGCAGGCCGGCGAACAGCGCGGCGCACCACACCGACAGCAGCCACGCGGCGAGAAGACCCCACCAGGCTGAATAGAAGGCCATATGCGTGTTCAGCGGAAACAGGATCACGACCAGTGCCAGGGTGGCGGGGAACGCCCGATGACGCGCGACGACACCGGCGCGCCACCAGGTACGCACGGCAAAGATCACCGCGGCCAGCCAGCCAAGCAGGCCGATGATGCCGGTCTCGGTCGCGACTTCCAGCACGACCTGGTGGGCATGGCAGGCGCCTTCACCGTCCGCGCATTTTTCCATGGTCAGGAAGTGGTCGCCCGGCGTGGCCACGGCGGGATAGGCGTAACGGAAACCACGTACGCCCACGCCGTTCACCGGGTGCGCCACGAACATGCGCAGGGACGTGGTCCAGATGTCCAGGCGCCCGGTCAGGGCCGCGTCGACACCTGCACGGGTGCCGGACAGTGCCGGCAAGGTATGCGCCACGCGATCACGGAAACGTGGGGAGACCTGCCACGCGAGCAAGCCGACCAGGGCGAGCGACGCAGCGGCCGCCGCGCAGGCGACGACGAATCGCCGCACCGTTTTCGCTTCGTTCCAGAGAAAGCCCAGGGCGACGAGGCCGTAGCAAAGCCACGACGCGCGCGAACCGGAAAGCAGGATGGGTCCGAGCGCCAGCAGGAAGGCAATAACCAGCCCGCGACGTCCCCAGCGCTCGCGGGCGCCCCAAAAAAGAAAGGGCGCCAGGGCCGAAAGCGCCGGACCCAGTTTGAGGTTGTCGGCGCCGAAAATGCCCGACAGCCGCTCGGCATTCGAGGCGCCGGCAAGGCCGTAGCCCGTGATGGCCTGCACCCAGGCATCGGCCACCCAGATCGCGACGACCACGGCGGTGGCGAGATAGAGCGCCCGCACCTTGCCCGGCCGACGCATCGCGAAGCAGGTGTAAACCCCCAGCGGTGCGAAGCGCAGAAGGCCCGCCAGTGTCAGCCAGGTTTTCCCTGGCGCCACGGCGTCTATCGCGGAGACCAGGGCGGCCCCGGCGTAGGCGGCGAACAACCACAGAAACAGCTTTGCGCCCGGATGATGGCGCACGGCCTGGGGTTCGCGTACGAGCAGCAGGATCACGCCGACCAGGCAAAGGAACACGCCCAGCTCCGCGCTGCGACCGAATGGCAGCAAGGCCGGGACTAGCCAGATCGGCAACAGTGGCGACGCGAGGCCGGCCTTGATCGAACGGGCGATGCTTCCGCTCACGCCGCCGGTACGCCCTGGAGCAGGTCGGCGTAGAGGGCGAGCGTGGCTTCCTGCATGTCGACCAGGCGATAACTGCGTGGCGGCGGGATCGGCGGAGCGAAACGGAGCAGCTCAGCGGCGCGCTCGACCAGCTTCTCGCGATCGCCCAGCGGCACGCGGCCGGCCGGATAGAGTTCAGCGAGGAGTTCGCCGACACCGCCATGCGCATAGCCCATGACAGGACGGCACAACGCCAGTGCCTCGACCACGGTCCGGCCGAACGACTCGGGACGAACGGACAACTGCAGGATGAGCGCCGACATCGCGAAGACGTCACGAACGTCGTCGCGGGCCGGCGAGATCACCACTTTGTCGTCCAGGCCACGAGCATGGATAAGCTGACGCAGCTCGGCTACGTAGGCCTCGCGCCCCGGCTCATCGGCCCCGAGCAGGAGCAGGCGCGCATCGATCGCCCGATGATTGAGGTCGGCGAGCAGTTCAATCGCGTCCGCATGGCCCTTCAGGCGCGTACCCCGCCCGGGCAGGGTCAGCAACGGCGCGCTGGCGAGCTGCGGGTATTCCTCGAAGAAGCTGCGTTGCCAGGTCTCGTCGGGCCGGTAGCCATACGGGAAGGCATCGGTGTCGATGCCGCGCGGAATGACCGCCACGCGCGCCGTGTCGATGTCGTCCGGGTAATGGCGCAGGACATAGTCGCGCAGTGTCTGCGAGACGACGATGACGCGCTCGCCACGCAGGAGAATGGCGCTATAGCGGCCGGGTGAATTCATCCCGTGCACCGTGGTGACGAAATGCGGACGCGGTTTCACGCCGCGCATGGCCCACCAGCCGATCCACCCCGGCAGACGCGAGCGGGCGTGGACGATGTCGGGCTTCACCTCGCGCAGGATGCGGCGAAGCTTACCGACCGTGAACAGCACGCCCAGCGACTTGTGGCCGATCGGCAGGGTGAAATGCTCGCTGCCCTCGGCCTCGAGCTGCGCGACGAGTCGCCCGCCCGCGGAAACCACCACCGAGCGATGTCCGGCGGCGACCAGTGCCCTGGCGATTTCCAGGGTCGAACGCTCGGCACCACCCGAATGAAGGGCGGGGATGAGCTGTACGACGGTCATCGTCCGATCTGGGAAGACGGTGGCCATGGGCGGTCCGAGTGGAAGGAGTGTCACGGGCAATGCAGGAAGCATGCCCGCGCGGGGCCGTTCAGTCTTTCAATACGTAATTGGCGCCGCAATAGGGGCATTTTGACGTGCCACCGTCGTCGACGATGGGCAGATAGACCTTGGGATGCGAGTTCCACAGGTACATGCCCGGCATCGGGCAGGACAGCGGGAGGTCCGCCCTGGTCACTTCGTAACGGTTCTCGGCGTTGGCCGGGATCAGCTGGGCGGCCGCGGGATTGGCATGCATGGGAAACTCCGGACAAGGCCGTGGAACTGGGGTCTGCGATGGTAGCAAAAGAGAACATGTGGGAGCCGCTTTAGCGGCGATCCCGCGGCAGCGGGCAAGTTTTCCGCTAGCACCCATCGCCGCTGAAGCGGCTCCCACAATCGCCGGCACAGCCGGCTCCCACAAAGCGCTTCGCCCAAGAAAAAACCCGCGCCGTTGCCGGCGCGGGTTCCAAGGCACGAAGCCTTACAAGCGTTCGTGCGCGCTTACTTCTTGTCGGCTGCCGAGGCGTCGTGCGCTTCGGTGGTGATGCGGATCTTGATCTCGTCGGAGACGTTCGGCACGTAGGCGCCGACGCCGAAATCCGAACGCTTGATCGTGGCCGTGGCGTCGAAGCCGGCGGTCTGGACCTTCATCATCGGGTGCGGGCCGACCTTGTTCACGGTGACCTCGAGGGTGACCGGCTTGGTGACGCCGTGCACGGTCAGGTCGCCGACGACCTTGAGCTTGTCCTTACCGGCCGAGGTGACCTTGGTGCTCTTGAAGGTCACGGTCGGGTACGTGGCGGCGTCGAGGAAATCCTTCGACTTCAGGTGCTCGTCGAGCTTCGGCACGAAGGTGTCGAGACCGGCAAGCGGCAGGGTCGCTTCGACGGTGGACTTGGTCGGGGCGGCTTCGTCGTAGACGAGGGTGCCGTCGACCTGGCCGAGGTTCGCGGTCGGGTTGGAGAAGCCGAAGTGGTTCCAGCTGAACAGGACCATGGTGTGACCCGGGTCGAGCTTGTAGGTGACCGGAGCGGCGGCAGCGGTGCCGGCGGTGGCGAGCAGGCCCGCAAGGGCGACATAACGGAGGGCGCGCATGGTGAATCTCCTGCAGTGGGATGGGTACTGCTGATGGCAGCGGGACCGGGAGGTCACCGCGGGAAGGGTCAGGCTATTTGTGCCGCTTCGTCGAAGGAAAGACGCGGCAGGCGATCGAAAAGATTCGTGTCCGGGTCGCCGTAGCCGATGTTGATCAGGAAATTGGACTTGATCTGGGTGCCGGCGAAGAACTCGGCGTCCACACCGGCCTGGTCGAAACCGGACATCGGGCCACAATCCAGGCCGAGCGCGCGGGCCGCCATAAGCAGGTAGGCGCCCTGCAGCGAACCGTTGCGGGTACCCGAGGCCTGCACCAGGGCCTCGTTGCCGACGAACCAGCTGCGGGCGTCCGCGTGCGGGAACAGCTTGGGCAGGTGCTCGTAGAAGGCGTAGTCGATGGCGACAATGGCGGTGACCGGGGCCTGCATGGTCTTCTCGGCATTGCTCTCGGAGAGATACGGCTTGAGGCGCTGCTTGGCGTCCTGCGACTTCACGAAGACGATGCGCATGGGCGAGGAATTGGCCGCCGTGGGGCCGAACTTGGCCAGCTCGTACAAGCGGCGAATCTGCTCGTCGCTCACTTCCTTGGGCTGCCATGCGTTAAAGGTGCGGGCAGTGAGGAAGAGCTGGTCAAGGGAAGCATCGGACAACGGAGCGCTCATGGATATCCTTGTACAGTGATGGATCGCCGGGGCCCCGGCATCCCGACAGTGTAAGCGTCATGGGCCGGTCCGTGACCGGTCCGCCAGGGAACGTACTGTGGCAAATTCGACAACAATCCTGCCCCACGATGCCTGCTGGGTCGTGACAGACGGAGCCGCCGGGAACCGACGGCAGGCGCTGGCGCTGGCCGAGGCGCTCACGCCCTCGATCCGGGAGATCGTGGTCGAGCTGCGCGCGCCCTGGTCATGGTTCGCGCCACGGCAGTTGCCCGGCTCGCGCATGGCGCTGGGCCGCAACGACGAAAGTCTGCTGCCGCCCTGGCCGAATCTGGTCATCGGCTGCGGCCGCAGCGCGGCCTGGGCGACGCGGCAGATCCGTCAATGGTCGGACGGCAAGACGCTGGCCGTGCAATTGCTGGATCCGCGCATCGATCCGGCCCACTGGGACCTGGTGATCGCGCCGAAACACGACACCTTGCGCGGCGAGAATGTCCTCAATCCGCTCGGCTCGCTGCATCCCATCGACGATGCCTGGCTGGCCGACGGTCGCGACGCGTTCGCCCAGTTCGCCGGTTTGCCTTCGCCCCGGCTCGGCGTCCTGATCGGCGGTGCCCGGCGAGGCACCCCCTTCGACGATGACGCAGCCGCCGCTTTTCTCGCCGCGGTAAAGGCGCGGCATCAGGCCGATGGCGGGTCGGTACTGGTGGCCGCTTCGCGGCGTACGCCCTCGGCGCAGCTGGCACGCATTCGCGAGGCGTTCGCTGGCTTGCCCGGCGTGGTCTGGGTCGACAGCACCGACGGCGCGAACCCCTACCCCGGCGTCCTCGGCTGGGCCGATCGGCTCATCGTGACGCCGGACTCGGTGAACATGCTTTCCGAGGCCTGCGCGACGGGCCGGCCCGTGCATACCTTTATCTCGCGACCGTTGCCGGAGAAGCTGGCGCGGTTCCACGAGGAGCTGCGTTCCGCGGGGCTGTTGCACGATATCGATGCGCGGACGGCATCGACGCAAACGCCGCTGCGAGAGACCGCGGCCATCGCTTCAGAAGTGCGCAGGCACCTGGGCCTGGGTGAGCCGATACCCCGGTAGAGTGGCCCTATGTGGGAGCCGCTTCAGCGGCGATGGCTTACCCTGCCGCCAGTACCCATCGCCGATGAATCGGCTCCCACAAGGAGCTATTCAGGCGTCGACGTAGCGTGCCGCGTCGCCGACCCAGCGTGCGATGAGGCGCTCACAGCGCGCTGGATGATCTTTTATCATGGCTTCCGCGACCCGTTGCACCTCGGGCATGAGATGTCCGTCGCGAGTGAGGTCGGCGATGCGGAACTGCAACTGTCCTGTCTGGCGCGTACCGAGCACCTCGCCCGGTCCACGCAGTTCCAGATCCTTCTCGGCGATACGAAAACCGTCGTTGGTTTCGCGCATCACCTGCAGCCGTTCCCTTGCCAGTCGTGACAGCGGGTTCTGGTAGAGCAGCACGCAGTTCGATGCGATGGCGCCACGACCGACGCGGCCACGAAGCTGGTGTAGTTGCGCAAGACCGAGCCGCTCGCTGTTCTCGATCACCATGAGGCTGGCGTTGGGCACGTCCACACCCACTTCGATCACCGTGGTCGCGACCAGTACGGCAAGCTCGCCGGCCTTGAAGGCATCCATCACCGCCTGCTTTTCCTTCGGCTTCATGCGGCCGTGAATCAAGCCGACGGCGAGATCGGGCAAGGCGATGGTCAGCTCCGCGTGGGCCACTTCCGCCGCCTGCGCGTTGAGCTGTTCGGACTCTTCGATGAGCGTGCACACCCAGTACACCTGGCGCCCTTCCATGCAAGCGGCGTGGATGCGCTCCATCACGTCGTAGCGGCGCTCGTTAGATAAGGCGACGGTTTGCACCGGCGTACGTCCCGGCGGCAATTCGTCGATCGAGGAGACATCGAGGTCCGCATACGCACTCATCGCCAGCGTGCGCGGAATGGGCGTCGCGGTGAGCACCAGCTGGTGCGGAATGAGGTCGCCCTCGGCGCCTTTATCGCGCAGCGCAAGGCGCTGATGCACGCCGAACCGGTGTTGCTCGTCGACGATGACGAGACCGAGTTTCGCGAAACTCACCCCCTCCTGCATGAGTGCGTGCGTGCCCACCAGCACGTGTGCGCCACCGGCCGCACGCGCAAGAGCGCTCTTGCGCGCCTTGCCTTGCACCTTGCCGGCGAGCCATTCGACTTCGAGGCCGAGCGGCTCGAGCCACGCACGGAAGTTACGCAGGTGCTGTTCGGCAAGTAGTTCCGTCGGCGCCATGAGGGCGACCTGGTAGCCGCTTTCGATGGCGGCCAGTGCGGCCAGCGCGGCGACTACGGTCTTGCCACTGCCCACGTCGCCCTGGACCAGACGCAACATGGGGTGCGCCCTTGCGAGGTCGCGGGCGACCTCTTTTGATACGCGCGACTGTGCCTTGGTGAGCGCGAACGGGAGTGCCGCGAGTAGCCCGTCGTGCAACGTACCGGCGCTCTTCAACGCGGGCGACTTGCGCTTCTTCACCGCTGCACGCATGCGTCGCAAGGTGAGGTGCTGGGTCAGCAACTCTTCGAAGGCGAGGCGCTGTTGTGCGGGATGCGTGCCCTCCCCCAGCTGTCGCAGATCGACGTCGGGCGGTGGCCGGTGCACATGGAGCAAGGCGTCACGCAGGGACGTCAGTCCCATCGGCCGGCCGATCTCTTCCGGAATCAGTTCGAGGCGGTCGTCCGCAGGCAGGTGCGCAAGCGCACGCGAGATCACACTGGCAAGGCGCCGCGGACCGAGGCCTTCCGTCGTCGGATAGACCGGGGTCAGGCGCTCGTCGACGAGCACGGCCTCGTCGACCTCGATGCGCTGGTATTGCGGATGGACGATCTCGAGACCCTGTGGCCCCTGGCGCACTTCGCCAAAGCAAAGCAGCCGCGCTCCCTTGGCGAGCAGGTCGACCTGCGACTTGCGGAAGTGGAAGAAGCGCAGGAGCAAGGGCCGGCCGGAATCGTCGCCGATGATCACCTTGAGCTGTGGGCGAAACCGAAAGCCTCGCTCCACGTGCTCCACGATGCCCTCCACCTGCGCGCGGTCTCCCGGACGCAGGTCGGCGATCGGCACGACGGTGGTGCGGTCTTCGTAGCGCAGTGGAAGGTGAAACCAGAGGTCCTGCACCTCGCGCAGGCCGAGCTTGCCCAGCGTCTCGGCAAGCGCGGGCCCGACGCCGCCGAGGGTGGTCAGCGGTGCGCGTCCGGGATCCGCCGGCGGTGTTGCCGGCGTGGTCACTGCGCTTCGGGCCACGGGTCGTGCCGTGGATTACGGCAGGACGAGGATCGCGTCGACTTCGACCTGGGCGCCCTTGGGCAGGCCCGAGACTTCGATGGTCGAGCGTGCCGGGTACGGCTGCTGGAAGTATTCGGCCATCACCGCGTTCACTGCGGCGAAGTTGCCAAGGTCCGTCACATAGATGCCTACGCGGACGATATCCGCCAGCTTTCCGCCTGCGGCTTCGGCCACCGCGACAAGGTTGTCGAATACACGGCGCGTCTGCAGGGTGATGTCACCCTCGACGAGATTGCCGGTGGCGGGATCGAGCGGGATCTGGCCCGAGAAATACACTGTATTACCGGCCCGGACGGCCTGGGAATACGGGCCAATGGCCGACGGTGCCTTCTCGGTGGCGATGGTGCTGCGGGTCATGGACTTTCCTCGGGGAATCGATCCGCTGAGTCTATCGCATGCCCGTTGTGGGAGGCCTTCTGTGGGAGGCCTTCTGTGGGAGCCGCTTCAGCGGCGAACGGGTGGTCGCGGAAACCTGGCCCGCTGCCGCGGGATCGCCGATGAATCGGCTCCTACAGAGGAGCGCGCCGCGGGGAGTTACAGCGGGTGGCGGTAGACGCCGCTGACCACACCGGTACGGCGGACGCGACGCATGACATCGGCCAGGTGCTTGCGATCCTTCACCTCGATGGCGAACAGGAGCGTCGCGGCGGTGCTGTCGCGCTCGATGTACTCGACGTTCTCGATGTTCGAGCCAGCGTCGGCAATGGCCGCGGCCACCGTGGCGAGTACGCCCGGGCGGTTGAGGACTTCGATGCGCAGTTCGGCGCGGTAGTCGCCCTGCACGTCTCGGTCCCACTCGATGGCAACGATGCGCTCGGGTGTCTTACGGAACTCGACGACATTCGGGCATTCGACACGGTGCACCACGATGCCCTTGCCCGAAGACAGGAAGCCGACGATCTCGTCGCCGGGCAGCGGGTGACAGCAATTACCGAAGCTGAGTACGCCACGCTCCGCGCCACTGATGCGGATCTTCTCGGCATTGTGCTCCGGCGGTGCTTGCGGATGACTGCCCTCGCGCGGACCGAGCAAGGCGACGAGTTGCGTGGCGACCTGGTCGGCGAAGCGATTGCCGAGGGCGATCTCCGAGAGCAGCTCCTCCAGGCGCTTGAGCTTGGCGTCGTCGAGGAAACGATCGAGCGCGGCGGCGGGCACGGAGTCGAGACTCAGGCCGCGCGCGTCGAGGGCGCGGTCGAGCATGCGATGACCGAAGTCCACCGCGTCCTCGTGCTGCAGATGCTTGAGGTACTGACGGATCGCCGTGCGCGCCTTGCCGGTGACCACCGCCTCCAGCCACGCCGGGTTAGGCACGGCTGAGGGCGCCGTGATGATTTCCACCTGCTGGCCGGAAATCAGGCGCGTGCGTAGCGGCACCAGCTTCTTGTCGACGCGCGCCGCGACCGCGTGATCGCCGACGTCGGTGTGCACGGCATAGGCAAAATCCAGCGCCGTGGCGTTGCGTGGCAGCGAGAAGATCTCGCCGCGCGGCGTGAACAGGTAGACCTCGTCCGGGAAGAGGTCGATCTTGACGTTCTCGAGGAACTCGGCCGCGGACGGCGTATTGGCCTGGCTGTCCGCCAGCGCGGAAAGCCATTCGCGGGCACGTGCCTGCGCACTGTTCGCGGGGCCGGAATCGGACTTGTATGCCCAGTGCGCCGCGACACCACGCTCGGCGACGGATTCCATCTCCGAGGTGCGAATCTGGATTTCGATAGGTGCGCCGAAGGGGCCGAGCAGCACGGTATGCAGCGACTGGTAGCCATTGCCCTTGGGAATGGCGATGAAATCCTTGAAGCGGGCGTCCACCGGTTTGTACAGGCCGTGCACGGCGCCCAGCGCCATATAGCAGTGCATCGCGGAGTCGGTAATGACGCGGAAACCGTAGACGTCCATCAGCTGCGCGAACGACTTGTGCTCGCCGCGCATCTTCGAATAAATGCTCCAGGCGGACTTGATCCGGCTTACCGCACGGCCGGGAATCTTCTCCGCCGCGAGGCGGCCTTCCAGTGCCATTTCGATCTTGGCCATCGCCTCGCGGCGATTGCCCAGCGCGGCACGGATGCGCTCGCCGATGATGCGGTGACGATCCGGGTACAACGCCTTGAAGCCGAGGTCCTGCAACTCGGCCTTGAACTTGTTCATGCCCAGGCGCTGCGCGATCGGCGCGTAGATTTCGAGCGTTTCGCGCGCGATGCGGCGGCGTGACTCGCCGTCTTTCGCACCAAGCGTTCGCATGTTGTGCAGGCGATCGGAGAGTTTGATCAGGATGACGCGAAGGTCGCGCGCCATCGCCAGCAGCATCTTGCGGAAGCTTTCGGCGTCCGCTTCCTGCCGGCTGGAGAAACGCATCTTGTCGAGCTTGGTGACGCCGTCGACCAGTTCGGCCACGGTCTCGCCGAATTCGCCGGCGAGTTCATCCCGCGCGAGCTTGGTGTCCTCGAGCGTGTCGTGGAGGATCGCGGCGATGATCGTTTCGGCGTCCAGGCCGAGTTCGGCCAGCACCTGCGCCACGGCGACCGGATGCGTGATGTACGGCTCGCCCGATTTGCGTGTCTGGCCGTCGTGCGCGGCGGCGCCTATCAGGAAGGCGCGGCGGATGCGCAGCACCTGGTCCCTGGGCAGGTACGCGCCCACGCGGTCTTCCAGCGCCTGCACGTACGGCGGCACCGATCCATCATCGACCACGTCGGTCAGTTTTTTCGCAGGGACGACTTCCATGGGAGGGTCTCGCGCCTCAGCGGGCGCAGCCTCCCGCGCGCGGCCTCAGCAGCCGCGCGTCAATGTGCGCAGTGTTACGTTTATGACAGGGCCGACAGCGACCCGGCGTCATCAGTCATCCCCGCCCTTCGAGAGGTCGTCGTCCACTTCCGTGGCGGCCCACTCGAGGGCTTCACGCTCGGCGCGCTCGCGGGCGGCACGGTCGATTTCGTCGATCATCTCGTCATTGACGCGACGGTCGGCGATCTCGCGCAGGGCCAGCACGGTCGGCTTGTCGTTGGCGGGATCGATGGTCGGCTCGGCGCCCTTGGAGAGCTGACGGGCACGCTTGGTCGCCATGAGCACCAGCTCAAAGCGGTTGTCGACTACCTCTAGGCAGTCTTCGACGGTAATACGGGCCATTTCAAATCCTTGACAATAAAGACACTTCTGGTTGGGCAGTTTAGCGGCCCGGCCCGTTGGCTGGCAATCAGGGGAGGGGTATCATGCGCGGTTCTGGCCAGGAAGGACGGGTATTAGTGCAAATAATAAAACCAAGCGGTACACTAAAGCATCGCCCCACCCGCAAAGTCGCCCCGATGCACCTGAATCTGATTTCCCGGATTGCCAGACCCGCGCTGGCTGTGTTCGCCACCGCCCTGCTTGCCGCGTGCCATATCGCACCGCCGCGCACGGACGATCCGAACGAGCACTTCAACCGGAACATGTACGCCTTCAACGACAAACTCGACAAGGCGGTCATCCGCCCGGTGGCTGTCGGCTACCGGAAGGTGACCACACCGCCCGTGCGCACGGCCATCAGCGACTTTTACACCAATATCCGACTGCCGATCACGGTGGCCAATGACCTCCTGCAGGCCCGGCCCAAGCAGGCCTTCCAGTCGACCAGCCGCTTCGTCGTGAACCTGACGATCGGCTTCCTCGGCTTCAAGGATCCGGCCAGCCTGCTCGGTATCCCGCTGGAAGACAACGACTTTGGCGTGACCCTGGCCCGCTGGGGCGTCCCCGAGGGCGACTACCTGGTGCTGCCCCTGGTCGGTCCGACCACGGTCCGCGACGTCTGGCGCCTGCCGGTCGACAGCTATTTCTTCGACCCGCTCAGCTACTACTCGCGTAACCACAGCTACAAGTACGGCCAGGAGTACATCCCGTCGGCCCTCTACCTGGTGACCCTGCGCTCGCGTGGTATCGACGCCGAAAGCTTCCTCGCCTCGGCCTACGACCCGTACGTGTTCATGCGCGACGCCTACCGCCAGCAGCGTCTTTATCAGATCTACGACGGCAGCCCGCCGGCCGACGTGATCGAAAAGATGCAGGGTCTGAACGACAACCAGGGCTTCGATCCCGACAAGCTGCTCGAAGAGCAGCACTCGTGGGAACGCCAGAACGGCGAAAAGCCTGAATAAAGAAAAAGGCCCGCAAGGGCCTTTTTCTTGTTGTGGGAGCCGCTTCAGCGGCGATGGCTGCTCGCCGCGACCTTGCCCGCTGCCGCGGGATCGCCGATGAATCGGCTCCCACATCGCCGATGAATCGGCTCCCACAGTGAAGCGGCTCCCACGGTGAATTGGCTGTTACAGGAGAGCCTCGACGCCCGAGACGCGGGCGAGTGCCTGCAGGCCCTCTGGCGTGTTGGCGACGGAAAGGGTCTTTCCCTTCGTCCGCGCGTGCGCCAGCAGGGCAAGCAGCGTGGCGAGACCAGCGCTGTCGGCGTGGGTCACGCCGCTGAGGTCGAGCGTGGTCTGGCCACTACGGTCGAGTTCAGCACGGGCGGTTTCGAGCGCGCTGGCCGCTGTGGCGAACGTCAGCGCGCCGGACACCCCGAGGGTGCCCGGCGCCGTGGTCGTCAGCGAGAACGACGCCGGAATCACTTCTGTGCGCCAGCCTTGGCGCCACCGGTATCTTTCTGGATGTCGTCGATGGCAGAGCCGCCCTTCGATTCGAGATCGACGGTGAGCTTGTCGAGGCCTTCCTTCTTGATCTCCGCGTCGACCTGGTTGCGGTAGTTGGTGATGTACGAGATGCCCTCGATGATCACGTCATAGGCCTTCCAGTCGCCACTGGCGCTCTTGCGGAACGCGTAGTCGACCGAGACCGACTTGCCGTCGTCGAGCATGACCTGCGTACGGACCACGGTGCGCTTGTTGTTGAGGTCGTCGGTAAACGGCAGGACCTTGACGCGGCCGCGGGTGTAGTTGAGCAGGCCCTCGGCATAACGATGGGTGATCGAGTTGTAAAAGGCCTTGGCGAAGCGATTGCGCTGTTCCGGCGTGGCCTTGCTGGCATTCTGGCCGAGCACGAGGATCGACGCGTAGTCGATGTCGAAGTGCGGCAGGAAGGTGTCGTCGATCACCGCGATCAGCTTTTCGTGATCGTTCTTGAGCTCGGCCTGGTGACCTTCGATGGCCTTGGCGAGGTCATCGGAAATCGTCTGCACGATCTGCTGGGGCGTCTGGCCCTGGGTGGCAGCCGCCGGAGCGGGCGCCTGGGCGAACGCCGGCGCGGCGATAACGCCGCCGACAGCGAGGGCGATGGCAAGGGAAAGCTGACGCAGCATGCGATGTCTCCTGGGGTCCGGCCTTATTTCTTGCCGGAGTTGTCGGGTTGGGTGCCGCCCTGGGCGCCACCGGATTTGTTGTCGCTCGGCGAGCCGTTCACGAGGAACTTGCCGATCAGGTCTTCAAGCTGGAGCGCGGACTGCGTGAGGATCAGCTGGTCGCCTTCGGCGAGGAAGGTCGGCGAGCCGCCCGGCTGGATCGCAACATACTGGCTGCCGATCAAACCGCTTGTGAACACCGCGCCGGCCGAATCATCTGGTATCTGGGAGTAGCGCTTGTCGATCGCAAGGGTCACCGTGGCCTCGCTGCTGCCCGACTTGATCGTCACCGAATCGACGCTGCCGATCGGCACGCCGGCCATCTTCACCGCCGCGCCCGGCTGCAGGGCGCCGACATTGGTAAAGCTGCCGGTGACATGGAACGTGCCACCCAGGCGATCCGGCGCACTGCCGCCGCCAAAGAACTTGCCGATCATTTCTTCCAGCTGCTGCGCCGGGCGGGTCAGGCCAATCTCACCGCCTTCCTTCACCGGGGTCTTCGACTGGCCGAACTGGATGCCGACATACTGGTCGCCCAGCAGGCCGCTGGTGAAAATGGTGGCCACGGAATCCTCGGGGATGTCCTTGTGGCGATCGTCTATCGACAGGGTGACCTTCGCCTCTTCCTTGCCGGGAACGAGGTCGATCGCCTGCACCGAGCCGACGCGCACGCCGGCGATTTTCACCGGTGCACGATTCTTCAGCTGACCGATGTTCGCGAAGTGGGTTTCCACGGTGTAGCTGGAACCCTGGCTGGCATTGGCCACCGACGTGGTCTGCGTGGCCAGGTAAGCGAGGGCGGCGAAGCCGAGCACGATGAACAGGCCGGTGCCGAAGGCATAGGAACGTCTCTGGGTCACGGCGTGATCCTCGAACAGGTAAAGAAGGAATGGACAGTCATGGCGGGTCTCCGGTGCCTCAGATCAGGAACGAGGTGAGGACGAAGTCCAGCGCCAGGATGGCGATGGACGAAGCGACCACCGTGCGGGTCGTCGCATAGGCGACGCCCTCGCTGGTGGGCGGCGTGGTGTAGCCCTGGAACACCGCGATCAGGGAGACCACGATGCCGAAGGCGATGGATTTGAGCAGCACGCCGTCGATGATGTCCTTATGGACATCCACCGTGGCGGTCATGTTCGACCAGAACGTACCGTTGTCGATGCCCAGCCAGGTCACGCCGACCAGATGGCCGCCGAACACGCCCATGGCGCAGAACACCACGGCGAGCAGGGGCAGCGCGACCACGCCGGCGAGGAAACGCGGGGCGATGACGTAGGCGATGGGATCGACCGCCATCATCTCCATGGCGTCGAGCTGGTCGGTCGCGCGCATCAGTCCGATCTCGGCGGTGACCGAGGTGCCCGCGCGTCCGGCGAACAGCAGTGCCGTCACGACCGGACCCAACTCGCGATAAATCGCGATGGCGACGACGGTACCGGTGGCCGACGTGCCGCCGAAGATCGAGAGTACGTCGTACAGCTGCAGGCCGAGCACCATGCCGACGAACAGGCCGCAGGTCATCACGATGGTCAGGCTCATCGCGCCAACGAACCAGATCTGCCGGATGGTCTCGCGACCGTGGCGGAAGCTACGTGGAATAGCCGCAAGGATCGTCAGCAGGAAGATGCCGCAGGCACCGATCTGGGTAAGGCTGCGGACGACGACATTGTCATTCCTTGCCGTCGTCATGCCTTGCCTCCTGGAAAACCGAGCGCCGTGGCGTAATCGCCGGCGGGATACTGGAACGGCACCGGGCCGTCGATCTTGCCGCCGAAGAATTGCGCGGTCCACGGCGAGCCGTCGCTGGCCAGCGTGGCCGGCGCACCCTGCGCGACGACCTTGCCGTTGGCGATGAGATACACGTGGTCGGCCACCTTCTGCACGGCAGCCAGCTCATGGGCCACCAGCACCGAGGTGATACCGAGTGTGTGGTTGAGCGTGCGGATGAGCAGCAGCACCTGGTTGAGCGAAATCGGATCCAGGCCGACGAAGGGCTCGTCGTAGAGGATCAGGGCGGGATCGAAAACGATGGCGCGGGCCAGGGCCACGCGCCGGGCCATACCGCCGGAGAGCTCCGTCGGCGACAGCCGCGCTGCACCACGCAGGCCGACCGCCTCGAGCTTGTTGAGCACGATGTTGCGGATCAGTTCCTCGGGCAGCGCCGTGTGCTGGCGCAGCGGGAAAGCCACGTTCTCGAACACGTCGAAGTCGGTGAGCAGGGCCGAGTTCTGGAACAGATAGCCGATGCGCTCGCGCAGCTCGAAGAGCTTCTCGCGAGAGAGCGAAGGCACGTTCTGGCCGTCGACCTCGATCGTGCCGGCATCCCCGCGCATCTGCCCGGTGATGTGCTTGAGCAGGGTGGTCTTGCCGGTGCCGCTGGGACCCATGATCGCGGTGACTTTGCCGCGCGGGATATCCAGGTCGAGATTGTCGAAGATGGTCTTGCCGTTGAGGACCGTGGTCAGTCCGCGTATGCGGACGATGGCGTCGTCGGTCATGGTGCGAGAAGCTCCTCGATCAGGGCCTCGTGGCGGCGAGCCGACGCAGGCGTGCGCTGGCGGACGGCGCGAACGATCGCCTGGAGGTCCGCCAGGGCGTCCTCGAAGCGGTCGTTGACGATGATGTAGTCGAATTCATGCGCATGGGCGATTTCCTCGCGCGAATTGAACAGGCGGCGTTCAATCACTTCAGGCGCGTCAGATCCTCGACCGCGCAGGCGGCGCTCGAGTTCCCGTCGCGACGGCGGCAGGATGAAAACGCTCACGCAATCCGGCTTGCCCTTACGCACCTGCCGAGCACCCTGCCAGTCAATCTCCAGGAGCACATCGGCGCCCTCACAGAGTTTGCCTTCGACGACGGTACGCGAGGTGCCATACAGGTTGCCGTGCACCTCGGCATGCTCGAGGAAGATGCCCTCGACAATCTCGCTTTCGAAGTCCGTGCGTTCGACGAAGAAGTAGTGACGTCCGTATTCCTCGCCGACGCGCGGTGGCCGCGTCGTATGCGAAATCGACAACGAGATGTCCGGCTCGCGCTCGAGCAGGGCGTTGACGAGGGTGGACTTTCCGGCTCCCGAAGGCGCGGCGACCACGAACAGGGTGCCGTCGATCATCCGCGGGTCTCTGGTAGGACGTGCATGGTTTCTCCCGGAGCCGGCATCGCGAGCTGGGCAAAACGCGATTGTAGCGAAGTCTCGGCTGTGGGAGCCGCTTCAGCGGCGAAAAGGACATGTGGGAGCCGCTTCAGCGGCGAAAGGGACATGTGGGAGCCGCTTCAGCGGCGAAAGGGACATGTGGGAGCCGCTTCAGCGGCGAAAGCCAGGTTGCCGCAGCCCCATCGCCGGCGTAGCCGGCTCCCACATAAATCTCCCACATAAATCTCCCACATAAATCCCCCGCATAAATCTAGAACGAGGCGGCCCGCCCCGCATAGCGACTCGGCGAAACCCCGACGATCCGCTTGAACGCATGACTGAAAGCACTCTCCGAGGCGTACCCGAGGTCCCTGGCCAGCACGGCCACGGGAACATCGCCCTGACGCAAGGCTCGCTCGGCGAGCCGCATGCGCCATCGCGCCAGGTAAGCGAGAGGAGCCACGCCCGACGCCGCCTTGAACTGGGAAGCAAAGATGGTCCGCGACATCGCCGCCGCGCCGGCCAGCTGGTCGAGGCGCCAGGGCCTGCCGGGCTCGCCGTGCATCATCCGTAGCGCTGCCCCAAGCCGAGGATCGGCCGCCGCACGCAACCAGCCAGCCTGCAGCGGGCCGCCCACGGAGAGGTGCGCACGCAGGATCTGCACGAAAAGCAGGTAGGCGAGCTGGGTCCTCGCCATGCCGGACCCCGGAAGATCGCCACGACTTTCCTCAACCATCCGGTCGAGGATCCACCGCATGGTCACCGCTTCGGGCGCCGATCCGCGCACATGGATCATCGGCGGCAATGCCTCGTGAATCATCGGCGCGTAAGTGGGATGCAAGCGCACGTGACCACCGATCTGGAGCATGTCGTCGCCCTGCCCCAGCGCGACGATCGGCGTGGTGCGTCCGGCAAACACCTCACGCGCATCGACCGGCGGCAGGGCGAGGTCGCTGGCCAGTACGAAGCCGCGCTCGGCGACGAGGAGCACGATGTCACCCGCTTCCATGCGCACCGTCGCCCCTTCGTCCAGGCGCAGCCAGCACCCACCGCGCAGCGCGGCGAAGAACTTGAGCTTGTCCGGCGGCGGGAAGCGGATCGCCCAGTCGCCGCCTGCGGTAAAGCCGCCGGAAACCACCGATTCGACGTCGGCCAGCCTCAGAACTTCGGAAATCGGATCGTCAGCCATCCCCGTACGATTGAGCATGGATAGCGGACTTTCAAGCATTCATCGTTCGGAAGGGCCGACCTAAGCTTGTCCGGACCCTACGAGGAGATCCCAATGTCCAGCGTCCAGACCCCCATCCACTCCGGTTTCAACATGGCCAGCACGGCGGAAGAGGTGCTCGCCGGTATCGACCTGACCGGCAAGATCGCCATCGTGACCGGCGGCTATTCCGGCATCGGCACCGAAACCACCCGGGCCCTCCGCGCCGCCGGGGCCCGTGTCATCGTCCCGGCTCGCGATCTCGCCAAGGCGCGCAAGGCCCTCGAGGGCATCGACGTCGAGATCGAGCCGATGGATCTCGCCGATCCGGCCTCCATCGACGCTTTCGCCGAGCGTTTCCTGGCGCGCGGCGAGCCGCTGCACATCTTGGTCAACAGCGCCGGGGTCATGGCCATGCCGCTGACCCGCGATTCGCGGGGCTATGAGATGCAGTTCGCCACCAATCACCTGGGTCATTTCCAGTTGACGGCACGGCTTTGGCCCGCCCTCAAGCGCGACGCTGGCGCACGCGTCGTATCGGTTTCCTCGCGCGGGCACCGCTTCTCCGGCGTGGACTTCGACGATCCGAACTTCGAGCGCCGCGAATACGACCCGTGGATCGCCTACGGACAGTCGAAAACCGCGAACGTGCTGTTCGCGCTGGGCGTGGACAAACGTGGCGAGGCCGATGGCATCCGCGCCTTCGCCCTGCACCCCGGCGCGATCATCACCGATCTGGTCCGACACATGAGCCAGGACGACCTTCGCGCACGCGGAGCCATCGACGAGGAAGGCCGCCCGGTGGTCGACCTCGCACGTGGGTTCAAGAGCGTGCCGCAGGGCGCCGCCACCAGCGTCTGGTGCGCAACCAGTCCGCAGCTCGATGGCATGGGCGGCGTGTACTGCGAGGACGTCGAGGTGTCGCCCGTCTTGGTCGATGCCGATAACGCAGCAGGTCACGTAAGTAGCGACGTCGGCGTGCGTCCCTGGGCGATCGATCCGGCGGCGGTCGAAACCCTGTGGTCGCTGAGTGAAACGCTGACAGGTGTAACGCTGCCTTCACGCTGACCCATCACGGAAACGACGCGCCGTTAATGCATCGCGGCGCATCGTCTAATTGCCGCGCGTGAAGGATCCGCGACGGCCCGACCGGACCCAAGTGACACCCTCGCCTGCGCGGCAGTTCGCGACGGGCGGGAATGCGAGTTCCGGCTCGCCCACCAGCTTCGTGTTCGCGCAGTTCGAGGCATTGGTCATGCGCATCGACAATCCCAACGGTTCCTCTGATTCCTATCCCTACCGCGTGCAGTTCGACACGCTTCGCGATATGGAGAACGCCCGCCGCCACAACTGGTCACCCGGCTACTACGATACGGCCGAAGGCACCTGGGGACGCCGCCCTGGCGAGTTAATCGATGTCCCGCTCGCCGATGGCGAGCCGGGACCGGAGCAGCGCGAAGAGTCGGAATCGGACCCAATCGATGCCAAGCCGAGCGGTCGCGAGACAGCGGACGTCTATTGATTCGATGACGGCGGCCTTCCCGCTGGTTCGGACTGCTTGTAAATGACCCCACCCTTCATGACGAAGGCGACGTGGGCGAGTGTGGCAATGTCCTGCGCGGGGTTGCCGGGTACGGCAACGATGTCGGCGTCGAGCCCCGCTTTCAGCTGGCCGATGTGATCCTGCTGGCGTAGCACTTTCGCGTCGACTGCGGTGGCGGCGAGCAGTGCGCGAGCCGGGGACATGCCGTCGCCCACCATCCAGACGAGTTCCTTGTAGTTATCGCCGTGGGTGAACACGCCGACGTCGCTGCCGTTGCCGATGGTCACCCCGGCATCCATGGCCAGCTTGAACGCGTGCGCGGCTTTCTGCATGGACTCCGTCGGCGGATCGCCAGGCTTCCAGCCACCGAAGTACTCGGACGTAGCCGCGCTGGCTTCTAGCGTCGGCATATACGCGACACCGTGCTGCTTCATCAATGCGAAGACCTCCGGCGTGCCGTCGTAGCCGTGTTCGATGGTGTCGACACCAGCAAGCACCGAGCGGCGCATGCCTTCGGCCGTGGTCGAGTGCACGGCCACGGGGAGGCCCATGGCATGCGCCGCGTCCACCGCCACCTTCAGTTCTTCTTCGGTGAACGTCGGCACCGAGCCCTTGGCTTTGCCGCAGTGGTAGTCGGCATAGAGCTTGATCCAGTCCGCGCCGTGGGCCGCCTGGTCGCGCACGGCGTCGAGCATCTGCGCCGCGCCACTCACCGGGATGCCACCTTGCGGCATGTCCATGTCATCGCGGAAGCCCAAGGGACCGGGCCCATAGCAGTGCGCGGCGATGGTGGCGCGCGTGGCGACGAACAGATGCGGCCCTGGAATCACGCCTTTGTCGATAGCGCGCTGTACGTCCACATCCGCGTAACCCGCGCCCTCGGTGCCGAGGTCACGCAAGGCGGTGAAACCGGCCATGAGGGTATCGTTGGCGTGCTTCACGGCCTCCACGGTGCGGAAGGCCAGCGTTTCCTTGAGCACCTGGTCGTTCCAGGGCGTCTCGTTATAAGGGTGAAGGAAAATATGCGAGTGCGCGTCGATGAGGCCGGGCAGGACCGTCATGCCGGGCAGATCGATGGTCTGCGTGCCCGCCGGGATGGCGACACTAGCCGCCGGGCCGACCGCGACGATCTTGTCGCCCTGCACGAGTACGACCCAACCCGCATGCGCCTGTTCGCTGCGTGCGTCGAACACGCGGTCGCCCTTGAGCAGCCACGCGTGGTCCGCAGGCTTCGACGTGGCCGACGACTCCACCGCCGACGCGCCGCCCACCACAGCGATACAACCTGCGAGCGCGAACGCCCTGCTCCACCCTGCCAGCTTGGTCATGCCGCCCCCTGTTCGATTCATGGCTGTCCCGGATGATAGGTCCACTCGACGTGCCCCTGCAGTTCCTCGGGCCAGAAGTACACGGTCCGCAGGTTGCCGGTGGTGTACCGCTCTGCTTCGTCGTTGAAATGCTTCGATGACGCATCGCCACTTTCGCCACCCGCCGTGATCGCCCGCGCGTGCACCTTCTCGCCGAACTCCACCACCGCAACGAAACTGTTTCCACTCGTCCCGTAGTAACGCTTCGTTCCCGGCCAGCGGTGCGCGCCGAACGAGGCCAGCGAGCCCCATCGCGACGAGGTAAACGGTACCGGGATGCTGGGCTTCGCGTCGTCGAAGGGTTGCACGATGGCGCCGTCGATACGCTGGAAGCGGTTCACTTCACCCCAGGGCACGCCCCAGCTGCCGAAGTCGTGCTCGAGACGGTCAGCGGCTTCGACCAGTGCATTCAGGCGCACTTGCGGTCCGGCTTTCTCGGCCATCACGTCGTACACCGAGAGTCCCTCCTGCGTATCCAGCTTGCTGGCCTTGTCCCAGAGGATGTCACCCCAGAACACCGCCAGCGAGGTTGGCATCGAGGTGATGCCCCAACGATAGTCCCAGGTTCGCAGCAAGGCGATGGGGCCGGCGAGCTTGCGCTTCATCGGATCGGTCGGCGGCAGCGCATCGTAGTCCCCGATGAGGATCGGGAGCTGCCGTGCGAACGCTGGCAAATAGGGATCGAAGGCGGCATCGATCAACGAGGCAAGCGTGAATTCGTGGCGCCCTGTGAGGACCCGCGTCGCGTGCAGACCCCGGGGATTCTCGCCAACGGCGTCCATGTATCTCGGAAAGTCTGCCTGCTTCGGACTGTCGGGACCTGCCGCCGAATACGGCCAGTCGTTCGTATTGAAGATCCAGCCGGTTGGTGGGTTGAACAGATGCGGCGCCTTGTCCAGCGGCAGGAGGCCTTTCCAGTCGGTCGCCGGGTCACTGCCGTCGACCGGCTTCGTATAGTCGAAGCGGTTGTCGCGGTTCGGGATGAACTGTGGATGCAGGTACGCAATATTGCCCTTGTCATCCGCGTAGATCGTGTTGTTCGAGGAGTTCGCCTTGAACTCAGCCACCTTCATATAAGCCGCGTAGTCGTTCGCCGTGGTCCGCAGCCAGCTCTGCTGCAAGGCCTCCAACGGCTTGTTCATCAGCGCGACCGCGATCCACTTGTCGCCCTCGGTACGCACGACCGGGCCATGGTGCGTGGCATACACCGTGAAGGTTCGCACCGCCCGCGTGCCATCGGCGGCGCGGTACGGCACGACGATCTCGCGCGAGGTTATCGGGCGAAGTTCCTTGCCATACCGATAAAACGGCTTTCCGTCCTTCTGCACGATGGTCTCGGCAAATTCATCGACGACATCCGCGCCGGTCGAGGTGTGCATCCAGCCGATGTGCTTGTTGAAACCCTGGTAGATGAAGAACTGCCCCCAGGTCACGGCGCCGTAAGCATCGAGGCCATCATCGCTCGACATCTGCAGCTCGGAGCGGAAGAAGAAGGAGGTGTGCGGGTTGATGAGCAGCAGCGCGTGACCATCGGCCGTGAGCTTCGGTGCGATGGCGATGCCGTTCGAACCGGTCGGCTCTTCCCAACTGGAAGGCGGCGTGAACTGGGCTAGCGCGCCTTGCGGATCCTTGCCATAGAACGCTTGCAGACCCTTAGTCGAAACCCGCTCGATATCGCCACCGATGCTGCCTTCGCTGAAGCTCAGCGCCATCCACGGCTCGAAATGAGTTATCACCCGCGGATGCACGTTCGGATGCGTGGCCAGGTAGTAGTTGAGACCGTCGGCCCAGGCGTCCATCAACGACTTCAACCAACGCGGACTGCGCGAGTACAAGCCCTGAAGTTGCGCCGGGTCGATGAAAAGCCTCTGCCGCAGATCCTGCCAGATGGCCGATTCGCCCTCGGCCTCGGCTGTGCGTCCGAGCGAGGTCAGGTAATTGGTCTCGACGCGGTTGAAGTCGTCTTCGGCCTGGGTATATGCCATGCCGAACACCGCATCGGCATCGGTATGTCCGTGGACGTGTGCGATGCCCCAGTTATCGCGCTGCACCGTGACGGCCTGTGCTTCGCGGTTCCACCGCAGGGCGTCGCCCTCTTCGGCATGGACGGAGGACAGGGCACATATCGCGCCCAGAAAGAGCATCAGCGTGATCCGACGGTGAGCGGGCATCGATCATTTCCCCTGAACGAATCACGATCCTAACCGGTCTGGCGGAACTTATCGCGATCGAAATTCGGCAACCACCGGAGCTGCCGGTGGATAGCCTTGCGAAACTTCTCACGAGTTAAGTTCGACCATCCATCGTGGACATCTCTACTTCATATCGGTGAAGCAATTGCCACCGTCGTGGCCGCATTGCAGTGCGTCGCCCACAAGGCTTGCACGACACAGCTTCCGGTCGGCTTAGTTCCGGCTTAGCGAAAGAACCCGCCCCATGTCCTCGTCTATAGATGTCGGAGACATCGACACGGAACAGGATCGCTACGAAGTTCTCGTCAAACGAAACCTGCACGAAACCAACAGAGCGTACGTTCGCACCATCAGGCTGCACGTGGTGGATTGATTCGCGACCAAGGGCTCTGCGCTGACGAGCAGACATGCGATCAGGTTGTACTCAGTTACCTCAAGAAATCGAGGATGCAAAATGCGAATCCATTACCTTGTTACGAGTCTCGAGGGCGGCGGCGCCGAGTTCGTCATTCCCGATATCGTCAACGTGATCCGGGATCTCGGTCACGAACTCCACGTCTTTGTCTGCGAGCCTCGCGACCGCCTGGCCGAGCCACGACTGATCAAGGCGGGCATCCCTTACACATTGATGTCCGAACGAAAGGCTACGAAGCTCGCCTGTATTTACAGGTACGCGAAAGTGGTTCGGGCGTCACCGCCCGATCTGATCTGGACCTCGCTAAGCCACGCGACGCGGGTCGGCCAGATGGTCGGCGCGATGTTCGGTGTTCCCGTCGTGAGTTGGAAGCACAGTGCCGACGTCAAGCCACACATCCGCAGGTCGCAGCGTTCGAGCCACTTGTGGATCGCCGACTCGCAGGATGTCGCGGAGTACCTGCAGGAGTCGATGGGCGTCGAACAAGGCAGGATCGCCAGCTGGCCACTCTTCAGCCCGACGTCTTCAGAAATACCTCTTCCCCGCTGGGACGGGACCGGGCCGCTGCGCATTGGCAGCTCCGGACGTCTGCATCCCCAAAAGAACTACGATCTTCTTATCCGCGCAGTGGATCGACTTCGCCGCGACGACCCGGAAGCCTACTCCAGAATAGAGGTTTCGATCGCAGGTGACGGACCACTCCGTGCCGAGCTGCAAAGCCTGATTTCGTCCCTGGATTTAAGGGAGAAAGTCAGGCTGATGGGCTGGGTCTCTGATATGCCCGCTTACCTGCGCAGCCTGCATCTTTACGTTCAACCGTCCGTCTATGAAGGCATGTGCATCGCGGCTCACGAAGCCATGGCGGCAGGCCTTCCGGTCGTCGCCACGCCGGTCGGCGAACTTCGCCGAAGCATCCAGCCGGGACGCACCGGCGTACTGCTCGAAGGCGACATCGTCAGCGGTCTCGTAGCGGCAACGCGTGGGCTCACCGCCCACCCGGACATGCTGACAATCCTTGGTGAGAACGCGAAGGCCTACGTGGAGCGCACGATGGGTGCCGGAGCTTTCGCTCGCAACGGACGCGAGGTGCTCCGACGAATAGAGAGTGACGTAATGAAAGGTCGTCCCAGGGTTCCGACGTCCCACCGCCCGGCGACCTCCGGCTATCAGCGGAACTGACTAGCGCGTCGACGCGAGGAAGGCGCGGTCGTTGTTGATACTCAGTCTTCCGGATACGCCAACGCGTAATCGAACGCCGCCCGTACTGCCGCCACCTGCGCTTCGTTGCACTGCCGCGACGTGGCGCGTGGGCTGTCCGGATAGACCTCGGTGGTCGTGACGTAACGCGCGTTGGTGATGCCGGCGCACAAGCCCAGCTTCTTCAGGTCGTACTCGATCACGCCATGCGCGACGACCGGCGAGCCGATGATCTCGTGGTGTTCGTCCGCTGGAGCGATATGCGTGACCTTGGCGACGGCCTCGATGATCGTTTCCTGGAATTCCGGTTGGCGGTTAAAGGTATCGTCGACCAGGTAGAAGCCATCGGGAATCTCGCCCGGCTCGTATTCCTTGCCGTCACGCGCCGCCACCGCCGGACGAAACTCCGACTCGTCCGAATCGGTGGTTTCGTGCAGGTCGATGTGCACCAGCACCTTGTCGACCAGTGGCGCGAGCAGATTCACCAGCGCAGCCGACTCGGCGGCCGGACTGCCTTCGCGGAAATTGCGGTTCGGATCGATCGCATCCGGATTCCAGCGCTGGATACGTTCGTAGGCCCAGGGACTGATGCATGGCAACACCAGCAGGTTGGCGCGGCCGGCGTAGTCGCCGGCGTGGTCGCGCACGAACTGCAGCGCCCCTTCGACGCCACTGGTCTCGTAACCGTGCACGCCGCCGGTCACCAGCAGGACGGGAAGGTCATCGCGCCAACCCCGGCTGCGGATCGCGAGCAAGGGATATTTCCCCTCCGCGTAGTCAAGTACGCCGTATTCAGAGACGTCGAAGCGATCACGCAGCGCATCGATCGCCGTCATGACGTCGACTGCATAGCTGCGGCTCTTCACCTGGCGCGAACGCCAGTTGGCGACTTCAGCAGCGCCCCAGGGTTGTCCGGGCATGCCGATGGGGTACGAAGATGGCGTGGTCATGAGCCGGATAGTAAACATTTTCGGAAGATCAGGTATTCATAAGCATTGCGGCTTAACCTCAGACCTTGGCGGCATGCCGGCCGCCGCTAGGAGGAGGTGGGGCCATGGCACTACGAACGTGGGCATGCCTGTGCGCGCTGGCCGTATCGGCCCCGGCCTTCGCAGGCGGTGGACCGCTCGGCATCGATCATCGACTCCACTACGACAACAGCGGCATCTGGAAACGCAGCAACCAGAAGATCCTCGCCACCGGAACCGCCGTGACCATCATCGGCGGGGCGCTGCTGCTGGGCGACAACGACGAGTTCGGCGACACACTCTGGCGCTCGGTGGATTCGGTCGTTCTGGCTAGCGCCACAACGGACGTGCTCAAGCTGGGCTTCCGGCGACAGCGCCCTTCCGAGACGGATGACCCGGACAAATTCTTTTCCAGCGGCAAGAAGAACAACAGCTTCCCGAGTGGCGAAGTGACCCTCATATCGGCGGCCGTTACGCCGTTCATCGTCCACTACGGCGAGGATCACCCGATGGTCTACGCCCTCGCCCTGCTGCCTGCCTACGACATGGTCGCGCGCATGAAGACCCGGGGCCACTGGCAAACCGACGTCCTGGCCGGCGCCGCGATCGGCACCGGCTTCGGTATCTGGGCCTCGCACCGGAATTCACCCTTCATCCTCAGTCTGTTGCCGGGTGGCTTCCAGGTGGGCTTCATCAAGCACTTCGACTAGGCGGCTTGCCGGCCGTCACTCGATGTTCTGAACCTGCTCGCGCATCTGCTCGATCAACACCTTGAGCTCGACCGCGGCGTTCGTGGTACGCGAGTCGACGGACTTCGAGCCCAGCGTATTCGCCTCGCGGTTGAACTCCTGCATGAGGAAGTCCAGGCGGCGGCCGACCGGCTCCTTCAGCGCGAGCACGCGGCGGGCTTCGGAGATGTGGGTGGCCAGGCGGTCGAGCTCTTCGTCCACGTCGATGCGGGTGATCTGCAGCACCAGTTCCTGCTCGAGACGGCCCGGGTCGGCCGGCTGGCGGATATCGGCCAGGCGTCCTTCGAGGCGCAGGCGCAGGGCGGCCTGGATCTCGGGCAGCCAGCCGCGGACGTCGCCAACGATCTTCTCGATGCCGTTCAGACGCTCGATCAGCAGCTCGCCCAGCTTGGTGCCTTCGCGGCCGCGGGTGTCGTTGAGGGTGACCAGGGCACGGTCGAGCACCTCGATCAGGGCCACCTGCAGGGCATCGGCGTCCGTTTCCGCCTGGCGCAGCACACCGGGGAAGCGGAGCAGCTCGGTGAACTCGATGGACATGCGCGGGAAGCGATGTTCGAGGTCCAGCGCCAGCTCGGACAGGCGCGCCAGCATCTGGTTGTTGACCTGCAGGCCCTCGCTGGAGCCGGCTTCGCTGCGCAGGCGCACGGTGAGATCGACCTTGCCGCGCGACAGATGGGCGCCGATGCGCTCGCGCAGGGTGCTTTCGAAGCTGCGCAGCTCCTCGGGCAGCCGGGGGCTGATCTCGAGGTAGCGGTGGTTCACGGTGCGCAGTTCGCAGGTGAGGGTGCCGGTGGGGCCAGCGCTCTCGGCGGAGGCGTAAGCGGTCATGCTGCGGATCATGGATGGCTCGCTTGCGCGGCGGGAAAGACCGCAATGGTAAACTGACCCACCGTCCGCGCCCAAATCAGGTTATCCATGACTTTTTCCCGTCCGAGCGGCCGCGCCGCCGACCAGCTGCGCGCCGTCAGCATCGAACGCCACTACACCCGCCATGCGGAAGGTTCCGTTCTGGTGTCCTTTGGCGACACCAAGGTGCTGTGCACAGCCTCGGTCGAAGAGCGCGTTCCGCCGTGGCTTCGCGGCAAGGGCGAGGGCTGGGTCACGGCCGAGTACGGCATGCTGCCCCGCGCCACCACCGACCGCACCCAGCGTGAAGCCGCGCGCGGCGGCCAGGGCGGTCGCACCATGGAGATCCAGCGTCTGATCGGCCGCTCCCTGCGCGCCTGCGTGGACCGCGCCGCCCTGGGCGAGCGGGTCATCACCCTGGACTGCGACGTGATCCAGGCCGACGGCGGCACCCGCACGGCGGCCATCACCGGCGCCTACGTGGCGCTCGTGGATGCCGTGGCCACGCTGACCAAGCGCAATGCCATCAAGCGCAACCCCATTCTCGGCGCCATCGCGGCGGTCTCCGTGGGCATCTATAACGGCGTGCCAGTGCTCGACCTCGACTACGCCGAGGATTCCAACTGCGACACCGACATGAACGTGGTGATGAACGACGGCGGTGGTTTCATCGAGGTGCAGGGCACCGCCGAGGGCCACGCCTTCCGCCGCGACGAGATGAATGCCCTGATGGACCTGGCCGCCAAGGGTATCGACGAGCTGGTGATCGCCCAGCGCGCCGCGCTGGAGAGCGCCCCGTGACCGAGGTACGCGCGGCCACGCCCGACGATCTCGATGCCATCGTCGAGGTTCATCGTGCCGCCTTCGGCCGCGATGCCGAGGCCGATCTGGTCCGCCGTCTGGTCGCCGCCGGACGCGCCTCGATCTCGCTGGTGGCCGTGGACGAGGAAGACACCGTGCTCGGCCACGTGCTGTTCTCGCCGGTGACCATCGAAGAAGGCGACGACGGCAAGTCGCTCGGCCTGTCGCCGGTCGCCGTCCATCCGGATCACCAGCGCCAGGGCATCGGCCACGACCTGGTCGAGGAAGGCATCGGTGCCTGCTTCGTGCAGGACGCACGCGCCGTCTTCGTCCTTGGTTCGCCGGCGTATTACACCCAGTTCGGCTTCGCCAAGGCATCCGCGCACGACCTGCGCGATGCCTATGAAGGCGGCAACGCCTTCCAGGTGCTGCCGCTCACGATCGATGGCCTGGCCGGCTATCGCGGTCGCGTGGACTACGCGCCCGAGTTCGCGGCCGAGGGGCTTTGAGCCGATGCGTCTCGTACTGGCTTCCGGTAATGCGGGCAAGGTCGTCGAGCTGGAGCAGCTGCTCGCCGGTAGCGGTGTGCAGCTGGTACCGCAAACCGCCCTTGGCGTGAGCGACGCCGAGGAAACCGGCCTGACCTTCGTCGAGAACGCGCTGATCAAGGCGCGCCACGCCGCGCGTGCCACCGGCATGCCCGCGCTGGCCGACGACTCGGGCATCTGTGTCGACGCCCTCGGTGGCGCACCCGGGCTGTATGCCGCGCGCTACGCGGGCAAGCACGGCGACAGTGCGGCGAATAATGCCAAGCTGCTGCACGAGCTCGCCGGCGTGCCGACGGAAAAACGCAGCGCCTACTTCATCGCCGTGCTCGTGGTACTGCGCCACGCCGACGATCCGGCACCGCTGGTCGCCGAGGGTCGCTGGCACGGGCGTATCCTCGAGGCACCCCGTGGCGCAGGCGGTTTCGGCTACGACCCGCTATTCCTTCCCGACGGCCACGCACTCGGCGCCGCCGAACTGGACCCGGCCCTGAAGAACCGCCTCAGCCATCGCGGCCAGGCGCTGGAAGTGCTCAAGGCCCGCTTCGCCGAGCTGTCATGACTCTCGTCCCGCCACCGCTGTCGCTCTATGTCCACATGCCGTGGTGCGTGCGCAAATGCCCGTACTGCGACTTCAACTCGCACGGCGTACGCGGCACACCCGCCTATGCCGAGTACGTGGACGTACTCCTCGCGGACCTCGACGCGGACCTGCGTGATTTCGGCGAGGCCATTGGCGGCCGGCCTGTTGAAACGGTGTTCTTCGGTGGCGGCACGCCGAGTCTGTTCGCCCCGGAGCTGGTCGGTCGTTTCCTCGACGGCGCCCGGCGGCGCCTGGTCTTCGCCTCCAACGCGGAAATCACCCTGGAGACGAACCCCGGCACCGTCGAGCACGGACGATTCGACGGCTATCTCGCCGCCGGCGTGAATCGCATTTCGTTCGGCGTGCAGAGTTTCGACAACGACAAGCTCCACCGGCTGGGCCGCATCCACTCCGCCCACGAGGCGGAAGACGCCGTGCGCCAGGCCCGGGATGCCGGCATCGACAACATCAATATCGACCTGATGTACGCCTTGCCCGAACAGACGCTCGACGGCGCGCTGGACGACGTACGACGGGCCATGGCGCTGTCACCCACGCATATCTCGCACTACCAGCTCACGCTGGAACCGAATACGGCCTTTGCCGCGAACCCGCCGCCTCTGCCCGACGACGACGCGGCATGGGCCATCCAGGAAGCCTGCGAAGCGAGCCTGGCCGCCGGTGGCTACGGGCAGTACGAAGTCTCGGCCTATGCTGCGCCCGGTCGCCGGTGCGCGCACAACCTCAACTACTGGCGCTTCGGTGACTACCTTGGCATCGGCGCGGGCGCGCACGGCAAGATCACCGATGCCGCCGGGGTGCATCGCCGCTGGAAGACCCGCCTGCCCGCCGCTTACCTCGCCTCGTCGGGCCAGCCGGGCCGGATCGGCGGCGATACCCTCGTTGGCGGCGACGACTTGCCTTTCGAGTACATGCTCAACGCCCTGCGCCTGATCGACGGCGTACCCGCGGCTGACTTTGCCGAGCGGACCGGTCTTGCCGCAGCCACCATCGCCCCGGCCCGGGCGACCTGCATCGCACGCGGCTGGTTGGTGGACGACCCCACTGTCCTGCGCACCACGCCGCTGGGTCAACGCTTCCTCAACAATGTCATCGAAGCCTTCATGGCCTGATTGCTGCCGTTTCCGCTCCTAGTCCATAAGCCCTAAGCCGTAAGCCCGCCGGTCACCCGCTGGCGCCCATAGGGTGCGGACGCCTAAACTCGACCCCAGGCAGGGGAGAAACCAATCGAATGAGCGCAGGCATGCAGCCCCCACACGGCAGAATGGGTCAGGGCCCCGTTGCTTTGTCGCCACGCGCGGAGCGCGAGGCGCAGCAGGGCCTGTCGCTGTGCCTGACATGGCTGGATATGCCGCTGCGGGAATCCCTGCGCGACTTCAGCCAACGCTTGTTCGCCACGGCCGAGAGCACCCGCAATCACCTCGAGCAGCAGGAATGTTTCGATTGCCGGAACATCGTCGAGCGCGAGGGACCGGCCTTCCGTAACCGTTTCGCCGCCCATCTCTCCGATCGCTTCCGTCACCTTGGCGAAAATACCGAGAGCAAGTCGACCACGGGCGACCACCTCACCCTGGGCATGAACCTGAGCCTGGTGGATCCCGAGGAACAGGAACAGACCGATGCGCTGACCAGCATGGCTGCACGCGGCGAAGCGCGCAGTGCCAGCAGCCTGTTCGAACTGGGTTACCGCATGGCCGTGCTCGCCGGGACGCCACCCCTGGAGGGTGACGCGTTGCCAGCTGGTCCGCGTGCGCTCACCGGCGCGCTGGAGGCGGCGGTTGCGCCCTTGCCGCTGAGCAGTGCACATCGCCTGCTGCTGTTCCAGGCCGTCGACACCCACGTGCTCGGCCATAGCGAGGCGTTCTACGGCGCGCTCAACGAGCATTACCGGACGCGCGGCATCCTTCCGGGCTTCCGCGTTTATCCCAATGTCCGCGTCTCCACGCCACCGGCCGCCGACCGTCGCGGCCGAGCGGGAGACGCTTCGGCCGCTGGCGGTGGTGGCGCTGGCGGCGGTGGTGGTGGCTCCGGCGGCTACGCTGGCGCCGGTGGCGGTGGCGGTGGCGGTGGCGGTGGCGCTGGTGGTGCTGGCGGAAGTGGCAGCGGTGGTCACGACGCCGCGCCCGTCACGGCGACCAGCGAGGGTCACATCGGCGTGCTCGAAAGCCTGCGCGACCTGCTGGCCAATCGCGTCGCCGGCCAGGGTCGCGGCGCTGGTTTCGCCCCCGATCGACTGGTTTCCGAAGACGAGTTGCAGACCGCCCTGTTCGCCCTGCAGGGCCACGTATCCGAAGTGGCGGACGCCGCGCAGCGGGAGATCCGCAGCGCCCAGTCGTTGCGCGACGAATTGCTCAACCAGCTCAACCGCGGCCGGCCCGCCGGTTCGCCGCCTGCCGAGCTCACGCTCGAGCAGGGCGACACGGTGGAGCTCACGGCCATGCTGTTCCAGAACCTCGGCCACCAGCTTGGCGTCGCCAGCCCGGGTCGCGCCGTACTGGGCGGCCTGCAGTGGCCGATGCTGCGCGCGGCCGTCAACGATCGTGGCTTCTTCGACCGCCCCGAACATCCCGCACGCCAGTTGCTCGATACCGTCAGTGAGGCCGCACACCACTGGCTCGATCCGGCCGAAGGCGAGCCGGATGCGGCACTGGTCGACCGCCTCGAACGCCTCGTGGTCGAAGCCAGCCACGCGCAGGTGATCGATCCGGCATGGCGTTCGGAGATCGAGCAACAGATCACCCAGCTGTCGCGTAAGGCGCACGTCGCCGAGCGCAGGCAGATCGAGGCGATGGAAGGCCGTGACCGCCTCGAGCGCGCACGCCAGCGTGCCACCGAGATCATGGGCGAGCGGCTTGGCGCGGGCGCGGCGCCACGTGGTGTCCTGCGCATCCTGCTCGAGCGGACCTGGGCCGATGTGCTCGCCCTGCATATTCTCCGTGGCGGCGAGACCGGTGAGGCCTTCCTTCACTGCCTGGGCGTGACCGACCAGTTGCTCGGTCGCCGGCCCATTGCCGACGTGCAGAAGCTGCGGGTGGAGGTCGAGCGTGGTCTCGAGCACCTGGGCATGCATCCGTCCGAGGCCGCCCAAGTGGCGGCGGGCCTGTTCGAAACCCCGGCAAAGCAGACCGACGACGCACTCACGCCGACCGATGTCGCCTTGCGCCTGAAACAGCGTCCGCGGCTGGGCGAAGGCACCGCGCACGGCGAGGCGGTGGCGCCGGTCGAACCCACGGCGCTCGATTCCGCCGCGCGTGCCGTCTACGACGGCTTCGCCACGCTGCGCTTCGGCACCTGGTTCGAATTCATCCACACCGACGGCACCACCAGCCGGCGCAAGCTGGCCTGGTTCTCGCCGACCACGGGGCGCTGCCTGTTCGTCAACCAGCGCGGCAGCCGCGCCGACGACATCGACCTCACGCGCCTGGCCCGGCTTATCGCGACCGGCGAAGCCCGCGAGTGGCGCGAACAGCGGATCTCCTTCATCGACCGCGCCTGGCAGGCCGTGGCGCGCAGCCTGCGTCGCGACGGTCTGCGTGACACACGCATGGCGGGCAACGCATGAGCCGCGAATTCGAACAACGTCGCGCGCCGCGCAAGCGGGTCACCTCGCCCATGCCCATCGTGGACGGCATGACCGAACGCGTCATCGGACAGCTCGGCAATCTTTCCGCCACGGGCATGATGGTGTTGGCGACGCAGGCCCCACGCAGCGGTGCCGTGCACCAGGTCAGCTTCATGCTGCCGGACGCGCAGCACCGCGAGCACCGTGTCGAGATCGGCATCCAGGAGCAGTGGCACGAACCTGCCGCCTCCGCCGGGCAATTCTGGGCCGGCTACCGCATCGTGGCCGCCAGCGACGACGATGTTCGCGCCATCGACGAGTGGATCGGTCCGCCGCCGGACTGAACGGGAGGTCGCGACCATGCTTTACGACGCACCGCACAGGGGATCACCATCGCCCACCATGAGCGATGCCACCACCATCCTGGTCGATACCGACCTTGAACGCGACGACGCCGCGGCTGCCGCGACCGGCCTGTACCTGAGGCTGGTGGGCGACGGCACGATCTCGTCGGTCTACGAAGTCGAGAGCGAGCCGCGTTTCCGCGTGCTCGACGAGCGCCTCACGCAGGATACCGGCGTCTACGCGATCGGCCTGCATGCGAGCAACCACCGCTGGCGTGACGACGAGCAAGGCGGCTCACGCCTGATCGAAGGCGGTCCCGAAAACGGCATTTTCTGCCGCTACGACGGCAGCTTCACCATCCGTTGCCCGGAATGCCGCCAGCCGCTGGCGCCGGGTGACGAAGGCAGCGAAGCGCTCGAAGAAGCGCTCGCGGTCTGGTGCGACGCGCCCAACTCCGCCTACGTGGCTTGCCCCGGCTGCGCCGCCTGGACACCGCTCACGCTATGGCGCTCGCCTGCCCACGATTTTGCGGTCGGTCATTACGCGATCACCCTGTATGGCACGCACCTGCGCAGCCTGACCGACGGTGACCACGACCACTTCGCCACCCTCCTGCGCCACCGCCTGGGCGATGTCGCCGGCGATTTCGCCGTGGTCTACGCCCGGGCGTAAATGTGTTGTGGGAGCCGCTTCAGCGGCGATGTGGGAGCCGCTTCAGCGGCGATGTGGGAGCCGCTTCAGCGGCGATGTGGGAGCCGCTTCAGCGGCGATCCCGCGGCAGCAGGCCAGATAGCCACAAGCACCCAATCGCCGCTGAAGCGGCTCCCACAGGAAAACCGGCATCCGCATAGGGTTGGCTCCGATGGCCGGGAAGCGCACCATTGGCGTTTGCCCCACTCCCCCTGCCCCGGAGATCGACAATGAACGACGCGCTGGCCGCGCTCTACCCGCAGCACCTCGCCACCTTGCGTGAGCGCACCGATACCGCGCTGGCGCGCGGCGGTTTCGACCACCTCGTCGTCCCGGCCGGCCGACCGATCACCAAGTTCCTGGACGATCAGGACTATCCGTTCATCGCCAACCCGCATTTCAAGCACTGGCTGCCCCTGGTCGACGCCCCGGGCAGCTGGCTGGTCTACACGCCGGGCGAGAAGCCCAAATTGGTCTTCCTGCAGCCGCGCGATTACTGGCACGTCGTGCCGGAAGCACCATCCGGCTACTGGGTCGACCACTTCGACATCGTCATCGTGCGCAAGCCCGCCGATGCGATCGCGGAACTGCCGCAATCACTCGCACGCTCGGCGATCATCGGCGACCAGTACTGCGCACTGGATGAAGTCTGCGCGAACAATCCGCCCGCCGTCATCGACCACCTGCACTACCACCGCGCCTTCAAGACGCCGTACGAAATCGCACTGATGCGCGAAGCCAGCCGTCGCGGCACGCGCGGCCACCGCGCGGCCGAGCAGGCGTTCCGCAATGGTGAAAGCGAACTCGGCATCCACCTTGCCTATCTCACCGCCGTCGGCCAGATCGACGCGGAGCTGCCGTACGCCAGCATCGTCGGCCTGAACGAGCACGGCGCCGTGCTGCACTACACGAACTTCGATCGCAAGGCCCCGGCCGAGAGCCGCTCCTTCCTGATCGACGCGGGTGCGAGTGCGTCGGGTTATGCGAGCGACATCACGCGCACCTATGCCGGCAAGAATTTCGGTGAGTTCCAGGCGCTTATCGATTCGGTCGATGCCGCCGAGCAGTCGTTCGTGTCGAAGGTGCGCGCTGGCCAAAGCTACCCGGAGCTGCATGTGCACGCCCACCATGTGCTGGCCGGTGTGCTGCGTGAACACGGCTTCATTCGCATGAGCGCCGAAAGCGCCGTCGAATCCGGCGTGTCCTCGGCCTTCTTCCCGCACGGCCTCGGCCACGGCATCGGCCTGCAGGTACACGACGTGGCCGGCTTCGCCGCGGGCGAGACCGGCGGCACCATCGCCAAGCCGGAAGGCCATCCGTACCTGCGCCTGACGCGCAACCTTGAGGCCGGCATGGTGGTCACCATCGAACCAGGCATCTACTTCATCGACATGCTGCTGGCCGAGCTGAAGAACAAGCCGTTCTCCAACGACATCGACTGGAACAAGGTCGACGCGTTCCGCAAATACGGCGGCATCCGCATCGAAGACGACGTGGTCTGCACCACAGGCGAGCCGGAGAACCTGACGCGCGATGCGTTTGCGTCGATCTGACAAAGCTCGCCGATGAATTGGCTCCTACCGGGCACGCTTCTGTAGGAGCCGCTTCAGCGGCGAATGGGTGCTCACCACACCCTTTCCCGCTCTTGCGGGCACGCCCCACCCCTACAAAGCCAAGGACGACAACGTCCCGCTAGCGCGACTGGCATCGGAGCCCGCGCGTTCTGTCGAGCATGGTCGAGCCGCATGAGCGGCTCGCCAGGACGTCGACATGAACCAGCCACACACCTCTTCTCAGCTGCGCGCGGTGCAAAAGAAGCTACTCGTTGCAGCTATTACCGCCGTCGCTTGCTTCTCCCTTCCCGCCTTCGCGCAGGATCTACCTCCGCCAGCGACCGAGATGACTGACGTTCAATGGCGAGTCCTCGAAAAGCGGATATCCGATCGCGCCAACGAGATTGCCAACAGTCGGAATTTCTTCGAAGACGACCGGCGGCCAATAGTCGTGCAGGCAAGGATTGAACGGCCATCGAATGTACTCGTTCTTGAAGTAGACATCAGCTTTGGCAAGGACGTCGGTAGCCTTGAACTCGAAGATTTCATGTCGTACGTCAGAGTCGGAATGGAAGACCTGACAGGACTCATTCCAGGATTTACCACCACAGATTGGAGGATAGGTGGCTACGACATGGACTACTGGTTCAACCAGATAATCCCGGAAGGAGAACGCCTAGGTCGACCGGCTGGACATTTTTCCTCTGCACAGGCCGCGCGGGCCAAGGTGGTGGTTGCAGCGGGCCACGGCGCGTACTTTCATACAAAGTACAAGTGGACTATGCAGAGAGAAAGGGTGAACGGCGTCCTCGAGGACGAAATAACTACCATTTTCGCAAAGGAGCTTTCGTACTCCACCGAACGGAATGGTGCAGACCCCATTCGGATTAGAGGAGGAGACGTAGGTCTTGTGCATGAGCCGAGCGGCAAGCCGTGGAATAACATGGCGGCCAGATATTTCCTCGAAAACTGGCGACCGAACAATCCGGAGATATGGAACAGCAAGCCAGAAAGTACGGACGCGCGCCGGGAGATGCATCAGGACATCAGGAGCCGCCCCCTCTATGCGAACTTTATCGGGGCTGATGCGATAGCACATATCCATACCAACGCCGACGCACCTTCCGCCACTGGAACACGTATCCTCGTGCATCCGGGACGTTCTAGGGACTTCAGCCTCGCTCAGCTTGCTTTGTGCGGAATGAAGGAGGCGATCCACTCAGATCCTCAGTACGCCAACTACACGGTCCCGCTGGAGCCGTCGGTCGTGCAGGATAAGGGCGAGAACTCCTATGCCACAGTCCCTTCCATGATCGTCGAAGTTGGGTTCCATACCAATTTGAGCGATGCCAAACTTCTTCAGGACCCGAATTTCCAGAAGCTCTCGATGAGAGGCCTCGCAAAGGGTATGCGCCTCTTTCGCGAAGGTGCATCGTGCGCACCTTTCATCGTCAAGCCGTCGGACCCCATGACCGCCGTGGTCGGTAAAGACATTCAGATGCCGATTAGTATTTCTGGAAATCCGGTCTATCCGGTCCATCTAATATCGACGAGGCTCGATTGTCCAGAAGGGAAGAAGTGCAGCCCGACAATCAAGTCCGTGTACAACAAGAAAGATGCGGACGCCTATCGCTTCGGTCACCTTTGCTGGCGTGGCGATGAGTCCAAACCGCCGGTCGAGTTTCGCGTAGAGGCGAAGGATTTCGAAGGCCTACGTACAACGCCTGTGACTTATCAGATCAAGTGCGTGAAAGGCTAACGCCTCAACAACGGGTTGGCTCCCGACAGGATCTCGCTGAGGCGAGCCAACCCGTATGCGACCAGTCGGCCACCGTCGTCACGGCCCCTCGTGCTTCGGCATCGGGTCGCGTGTGCGACTGGCTTCGTCATCCGAGTGCACCTCGTACCACATCGCATTAAGAATGCCGAAGGCGGCGGCCAGGCCGAGGCCTAATATCCAGGCGAAATACCACATGGCTGTTGCTCCTTCAGTACATGCTGTGCGACTTGCGCACGTGTTCGAGGGTGACCCGGCCGCGCATCACGCGGTAGACCCAGCCGGTGTAGAGCAGGATCAGCGGAATGAAGACCACGGTGACGCCAAGCATGATCAGCAGCGTGCCGCGGCTCGAAGACGCGTCCCACACCGTGAGGCTCGAGGTCGGATCGACCGACGACGGCATCAGGAACGGGAATAGCGCGAAGCCTGCCGAGAGAATGGTTCCGGCCACGGCAAGGCAGCTGCAGAAGAAGCCCATGAAGCCGCGCTTGCCGACGAACAGCTGTAGTCCGAGCGCTCCGACGAAGGCGACGATAGGACCCGCCCAGAAGTACGGATGCGTGAGGTAACCGGCGAACCACGTTCCGCCCACGGCCACCTGCTTGTTCATCGGGTTGGACATCGCGTCCGTCACTACCGGCCCCGACACCGCGTAACCCGGAATGCCGTAAGCCAACCAGATGCCGGCAAGCACGAACAACACGATGTACACGGCCGAAGCGATGCGCGAAACCTTCGCCGCACGTTCCGCAATCACATGATCGGCCTTCATCGCCGCCCAGCTCGCACCATGCGCGAGCAGCATGCTGAGACTCACCAATCCGGCTAACAACGCGAACGGCCGGAACAACTGAAAGAAGCTACCGTCCCACGTCATCCGCAAATCACCGTCGTAGCGAAACGGCAGGCCAAGGAACAGGTTACCGAAGGCCACCCCGCAAACCAGCATCACGATCACACCGGACGCGATCAGACAGGTATCCCACACCGCCCGCCAGCGCGGATCGTCCACCTTCTCGCGAAAGTTGAAACCGACCGGGCGAATGATGAAGGCAACGAGCAGCACGAACATCGCCACGTAAAGGCCGGAGAACGACGCCGCGTAGAGCAGCGGCCACGCGGCGAACACCGCGCCGCCGCCGAGAATGAACCACACCTGGTTACCTTCCCAGGTGGGCTCGATGGTCTCCAGCAGCACGATTCGCTCGTGCTCGTCGCGACCGAGGATGCGCAACAAGGCGGCTACCCCGAAGTCGAAGCCGTCCATGATCGCAAAGCCGATCAGCAGGATGCCGATGAGGGCCCACCAGATCACTCGCAAGGTTGCATAGTCGAACATGGCGTTCTCCTCAGACCGTCTGCGCGGTGACGGGAATGGCGTCCGGGCGCTTCGGCCACATGCCGAGGCCGTCCGGACCCTTGCGGGCGAACTTGAGCATCAGGTAACCGTCGACAAAGGCCAGCGCCGTGTAGAACAGCACGAAACCGCCGAGCGAAATCCACACCTGGCCCGCCGTGAGCGACGACGCGCCCAGCGCGGTGGGTAACACTCCCTCGATGGCCCACGGCTGGCGTCCATATTCGGCGACGATCCATCCCAGTTCCGCAGCCACCCACGGTAGCGGCAGGCTCCATAGGGCCACTTTCAGGAATCCACGGCCATCGAGGCGCCGTTTGCTCGAACGCCAGAACGCATAGGCGAACAGGAAGATGAAGTACATGCCGCAGGCCACCATGATGCGGAACGACCAGAACAGCACGGGCACGTTCGGGATGGTGCTATCCGCCGCTTTCTGGATATCCGCGGGCGTCGCCTTGCGCGGGTCGTCCATAAAACGCTTCAGCAGCAGCGCATAACCCATGTCCTTGTCGTGCGCAGCGAGGATCGCCTTAGCCTGCGCGTCTTCCCTGTTCTCGCGCAGCACGAGCATGGCGTCGTAGGCCTGGATCCCGTAGCCGATGCGCGTCTTTGCATCGTCGACAAGTTCGGCGATACCTGGAATCGGCTGATCGATGGAACGTGTGCCAATCAGGCCCATGACCCAGGGCACGCGAATGGCAGCATGCGTTTCGCGTGCCTTCGTATCAGGGATGCCGAACAGGGTGAACGAAGCAGGCGCCGGTTCGGTCTCCCACATGGCCTCGATCGCGGCCATCTTCATCTTCTGGTTCTCGGACACGGTGTAACCGGACTCGTCGCCCAGCACCACGACCGACAACGATGCGGCGAGGCCGAAACTGGCGGCCACCGTCATCGAGCGTTTGGCAAAATCCACGTTGCGTCCGCGCAGCAGGTACCACGCACTGATCGACAGCACGAACATCGCGCCCATCGTGTAGCCCGCGCTCACCGTGTGCACGAATTTGGACTGCGCGACGGGATTGAAGATGACTTCCTTGAACGAGGTGACCTCCATACGCATCGTCTGCGGATTGAAGGCGGCGCCCACCGGGTTCTGCATCCATGCATTGGCGATAAGGATCCACAACGCGGAGAGGCTGGTCGCCAAAGCAAGGAACCAGGTCACCAGCATGTGCTTCAGTGGCGAGATGCGATCCCAGCCGAAGAAGAACAGGCCGACCAGCGTGCCCTCGAGGAAGAAGGCCATCATCCCTTCGATGGCCAGCGGCGCGCCGAAGATATCGCCGACGTAATGCGAGTAGTAGGCCCAGTTCGTGCCGAACTGGAACTCCATGGTCACGCCCGTGGCCACGCCCATGGCGAAGTTGATACCGAACAACACGCCCCAGAACTGGGTCATGCGTTTCCATATCTCGCGGCGCGTCATCACGTACACGCTCTCCATGATGGCGAGCATGAAGGCGAGGCCGAGCGTGAGTGGCACGAAGAGGAAGTGGTATAGCGCCGTCAGTGCGAACTGCAGGCGCGACAGGCCGACGACATCGGGGTCGACGATCATGGTTGGGATCCCTGGGTAGAGGCGGAGGCGGGCGCGAGCATCCTTCCGACACCGGCGGGCGAGACGTCCGCCCGAGGCAAGGGCCGGATGGCCACGTACCAGATGAGCATGAGCAGGGCGAGCTTGGCGACGACGATCAGCGACAGCTCGAGGGCGAGCCTCGGCAGGGGCTTCTTGTCGCGCCAGCGGCGGCGCCTGGGTGGAACGTCGACAACCATGGGTGCGACTCCATTGATTCCCTGACCATCTGCCGGGCATCGTATGCCTGGCGAGCTTGCCGCGACCCATGGCCGATTGTCGCAACCGGCCGACCGCGTATCCTTTGGTTTCCCCCTTTCGTCGAAGCGTATCCCCGGGATGGCCCTGAATAAAGTGCGCTACGCCTCAGTCGATGTCATACGTGGAATGACGGTTGCGGCCATGCTCCTGGTCAACGATCCCGGCGATTGGGGCCATGTGTGGTCGCCCCTGGAGCATGCCGGGTGGAACGGCTGCACGCCGACCGACCTGGTCTTTCCCCTCTTTCTCTTTATCGTCGGCGTGTCGGTGTCGTTGGCCATCGTGCCACGCATCGAGGCCGGCGCCGAGCGTGCACCTATTCGGCATGCGGCGTTGCGCCGCGCCGCCCGCATCGTCGGGCTGGGGCTGCTGCTTAACTTCATGGCGTGGCTGGCCATCCCGGAGGCACACCTACGCATTCCTGGCGTGCTCCAGAGGATCGGCCTCTGTTTTGCCGCGGCGGCGCTGCTTGCCGTGGATACGCGGCCGCGTACGCGCGATGTCATCGGTGTCGCGCTGCTGGTCGGCTACGGGGCGCTGCTGTTGGCGGGCGGCTCGCTCGATCCCTGGGTCAACATCGTGAGCCGCGTAGACACCGCCGTATTCGGTCACTTCGTCTACAGCACCGACCCCGCCACGGGTCGTGGCCACGATCCCGAAGGCCTGCTGGCCACGCTGCCCGCGCTGGCGACCACGCTGCTGGGCATGCGTGCGGGAGCGTGGCTGCGTGCCGGCGACACGCGCCGGCTGGTTATCGCCGCCGTGGTCTGCGCCGTGACAGGCTGGTTGCTTCAGCCACTGTGGCCGTTGAACAAGAACCTGTGGACGCCGAGCTATGTGTTGTGGACGGGCGGCTGGTCGTTCGCCTTGCTGGCACTTTTTCACGTACTGGTCGACCTGCGCGGCTGGAAACTTCCGGGGCGCGCTTTCGGTGTCAACGCGATCGCCGCCTATGCGGGCTCGGGCCTGATGGTTTACCTGTTGATTGGGCTCGGTGTTGCCGCGCCGCTGTACCAGACGGCCTTCGCCTCATGGTTGACGCCGATATTCGGACCATACGTTCCGTCCGCCGCGTGGGGCGTGGTCTTCGTCGCCATCTGGTGGCTCGTCGTCCGCTGGATGGACAAGCGCGGCATCTACCTCAAGGTCTAGAACCCTGTGGACGTGGTGCAGCATCTTGTGGGAGCCGCTTCAGCGGCGATGGGTGCTCGCGGCATCCTTGCCCGCTGCCGCGGGATCGCCGATTAATCGGCTCCCACGAGGCGCGGCCCCACATTCACCGCTCCAGGGCGTCGGGGGACTTGGGGACCATGGCGGTCAACACGTCCGGCGCGCCCCTGGTCACGGCCACATCGTCCTCGATGCGAATGCCGATGCCGCGCCAGCGTTCGTCGACGGTCTTGTCGTGTGGCGGGACATAGATGCCCGGTTCGACGGTGACGACCATGCCTTCCTCGAGCACGCGAGGCTCGCCATCGATGCGGTAGTCACCCACGTCATGCACGTCCAGGCCGAGCCAGTGGCCGGTCTTGCTGGGGAAATAGGTTTTATAGCTGCCCTCGGCGATGGCGCGGTCGGCATCGCCCTTGAGGATACCCACGGCGCAGAGGCCTTCGGCGATGACCCGCACGGCGGCATCGTGCGCCGCGCCGAAAGAGAGCCCCGGGCGCACCGCGTCGATGGCAGCGAGCTGGGCTTCGTGGACGATCTCGTAGAGCGCGCGCTGGGCTGTCGAGAAACGTCCACCGACCGGGAACGTGCGCGTGATGTCCGAGGCATAGCAATCGACTTCGGCGCCGGCGTCGATCAACAGCAGGTCGCCGTCCTTCAGCGTGGCCCGGTTTGCCTGGTAATGCATGATGCAGGCGTTGGCCCCGCCGGCGACGGTCGGGGGGAACGCGGGCACCGCGCCCTGGCTGCGGATGCTGCGGAGAATCTCGCCTTCGATCTCATATTCCGCCACGCCGGGGCGCGCCAGCGCCATGGCGGCGATGTGGGCCGCGCCGGCTACTTCGCCGGCACGCCGCATCAGGATGAGTTCGTCGCGCGACTTGAACAGGCGCAGGTCGTGGAGCAGATGGCCGAGGGCGACCAGGTCCTTCGGCACCACGCCGCCACCGCGCGCCGTACGCAGGCGGCGTATCCAGCCCAGCAGGCGGGCGTCGAAATCCGGCTCCTGCCCGAAGTGGCAGTAGACCCGCGCCCTGCCCTCGATCATCCCGGGCAGGATGTCGTCGATATCGTCGATGGGGAAGGCGTCGTCGAGGCGAAGTTCGCGCGCTGCACGATCCGTGCCCATCCGCTCGCCATCCCAGCGCTCGCGCTCGGCATCGCGTTCCCGGCAGAACAGCACGGTTTCGCCGTGGGCCCGCCCCGGCAACAGGGCAAGCACGGCCTCGGGTTCGCCGAAGCCGGTGAGGTAGTGGAAATCGGAGTCCTGCCGGTACGGCCACGGGGCGTCGGCGTTGCGCATGCGTTCGGGGGCAGCGGCGAGGATCAGTACCGCATCCTCGCCGGCCATGCGCATCAGCTCCCGGCGTCGCCGGGCGTACTCGGCGGCCGCGATCAATGCAGCGTGTCGCTGGCCGGTCGTGATACGCGGCTGAATTCGGCGTGCAGCAGGAGCGCGCCGGTGCGGACGTATTCCTCGATTTCGGTCAGGTTTTCGTCGTTTACATCGTCGTCCTTGTCGAACTCGAACTCCGTCGTGGCGATGCCGGCCATGTCGGTGAGGAGTTCGCGGGCTTCTTCGCTCATGTTCTTGTTCGCCTCGGCAGTACCGCCGAGACCGAAACCGCCGAGGAAGCCCTCGGCCCACGCACTCAAACCCTCCGCACGTTCATGGATCGGGGCGTCGTCGTCTGGCAGCCAGGGCGAGAAGGTCAGGTCTGTATCGGCGAGCCATTCTTCGGTCTGGTGACGGAGGCGGGTGAGCATGGCCTGCTCATCGGCCGTAGGTGCCTGGTCGGGCTCGAGTTCGAGCGCCGCCAGCACCGACCCGTGAGGGAAGCGGCCGCCGGCGCTGATGTAACCGACCAGGGCGCCGTGGAATTCGCTCACCGACACGGCCAGCTTGCAACGCCCGATGAGTTCGGCGATGTCTTCGGGATCAACGGTCTGATTGGACGACATGGGGGTGCTCCTCGATAGCTTCGCCGTACATTCTAGTGCAGGTGCCTTCACGCCGCCCGGGCCCCGCCCTCACCCCCTGCCGACAAGCGCGAACCTCCTGTTATAGTCCGCGCATGACGAACCCGGACGCGTTCAAGACCGAAGTGGAAGCCCTGAGCGCGACGCTCGACCGGCTCGTCGATACCGTTCGCCGCCTCAACGAGGAAAACCGCAGCCTGCGGCACAGCCAGGAACAACTGGCGAACGAACGGGCGGGACTCATGGCGCGCAACGAACAGGCGCGCGGCCGCGTCGAAGCGATGATCCAGCGCCTTAAGGCGCTCGAGAACACGGGCTGATCTGTCACATGAATGCCACCGCCAGCGAACCGGTATCCCTCCGTCTGCTCGACCGCGAGTTTCACATCGCGTGCGCACCGGAGGAACGGGCCGGCCTGATTGCCGCCGCCCAGTTCCTCGACGGCAAGATGCGCGAGCTCAAAGCCAATGCCAAGGCGCCCGGTTTCGACCGGATTGCCGTCCTGACGGCCGTCAGCATCGCTCACGAGCTGCTTTCGCTCAGAAAGGAGCACGAGTCGCAGGAACAGGTGCTGACCGACGGATTGGCTTCCCTTCGCAAGAAGCTTGATGGTCTGCTCGACGCACCGGTAAAATAGCCGAAGGCGTTCCCTGCGGTGTTCGCCAGCGCACTTTACATTTGCCTTGTTCCTACATACGACCCCGGGTCGGCTATTCGTGGCTGTTGTGCATGTCCGCCTTCGTGCGGAAAGCCTAAATGCTGCGTGGCTCTCCCACCTGATCCTTTGGATCAAGGTCGTTTGGTGCGCAGCGGCATCGCGGAGAACGCCTCTCCTTAATCAGCCGATCGGCCCCAGGGCCGGTCAGCGCCCCTGTCGCGGCACCGGCTGGGGCGGCTCGACGGCAACCTTCGACCGTGCCGTCCAGCTGAGCGCCCCATGTCAAAGCTTCCCGAGAGACGCGAACTTCGAGCCGACCTCGTCCAGCGCCGACGCCAGCTGAAGCCGGCCGAGCGCGTTGCGGCGGCCCAGGGCCTGCGCCATTCACTGGAGCAGCTGCCCGAATTCCTTACCGACAAACACGTGGCGGGCTATTGGGCCACGGGTGGCGAACTGCCGCTCAACATGGCCATCGCGCCTCTCGCCGAGCGCGGCCAGACTTTCTACCTGCCCATCGTGACCAAATCGGGTGGCAAGCGCCGTCTCACCTTCGCGCCGTGGACCACGGGCGAGGACGTCGAATCCAACGACATGGGCATTCCCGAGCCCAAGGCCTCCGAGCGCATCGTCGAGGCCAACAAGCTCGACCTTGTGCTGGTGCCCCTGCTGGGTTTCGACCGCAAGGGCAACCGCCTCGGCTTCGGCGGCGGCTACTACGACCGCAGCTTCGAATTCCTGCACGGCCAGCAGCGCCCGGCCCAGCCCTTGCTCGTCGGCGTCGGTTACCACTTCCAGGAACTGGACGCGATCACCACCGCCGATTGGGATATCTCGCTCGACTACATCGCGACCGACAAAGAACTGATCGACTGCACGGGTAACGCCGCATGAAGTACTGGCTCATGAAGTCCGAGCCGGATGCCTTCTCCATCGACGATCTCAAGCGCAAGGGCAGCGAGCCCTGGGATGGCGTGCGCAATTACCAGGCGCGCAACTTCATGCGCGATGGCATGAAGGTCGGCGACAAGATCTTCTTTTACCACTCGAACACGGATATCCCGGGCATCGTCGGCATTGCCACGGTCGCATCGCCGGCTTACCCGGACGAGAGCCAGTTCAACAAGAAATCCAAGTACTACGACGAGAAAGCCACCCGCGAGGAACCGCGCTGGGTGCTCATCGATGTGAAGTTCGAGCGCAAGCTCGCGCGCACCATCTCGCTCGAAGAACTGAAGAACCGCGACGAACTCGTCGACATGCCGTTGGTGCGCAAAGGCAACCGCCTGTCGGTCATGCCGGTCGCCAAGAGCGACTGGGATTTCATCCTCACGCTGGAAAAGCCATGAGCCAGGACAACGAAAAGCGTCTCGCTGCCGAGACCGCGGCGCATCGTTACGTCGAGAACGGCACATTCAAGGGCGGCATCATCGGCGTGGGTACCGGCTCCACGGTGAATTTCTTCATCGACGCGCTCGCGCCGTTCCGCGACAAGATCAAGGCCGCCGTGTCCAGCTCGGAAGCGTCGAGCGATCGCCTGCGCAAGATGGGTATCGATGTGCTCGACCTCAACGCCGCCGGCCGGCTCGACCTCTACGTGGACGGCGCCGACGAATGCGACCCGCAGGGGCGCCTGATCAAGGGCGGTGGTGCGGCACTCACGCGCGAGAAGATCGTCGCCGCCGCGTCCGATAAATTCGTCTGCATCATCGATGCGAGCAAGCAGGTCGACGTCCTCGGCAAGTTCCCGCTGCCGATCGAAGTCATTCCGATGGCCCGCAGCCTGGTCGCCCGCGAAATCGTCGCCCTCGGCGGCCAGCCGGTGTGGCGCGATGGCGTAGTCACCGACAACGGCAACTGGATCCTCGACGTGCACAACTGGCGCATCACCCAGCCGGTCGAGCTCGAGGCCACGCTGAACCAGATCGTCGGCATCGTCACCGTGGGCCTGTTCGCAAAGCGCCCGGCGGATGTCGTCATCGTGGGCAATCGCGAACTCTGACCCGCCCGGCAGGCAAATGTAGGAGCTGGTTCCGTGTGGGAGCCGCTTCAGCGGCGAAACAAGTCATGTGGGAGCCGCTTCAGCGGCGAAACAAGTCATGTGGGAGCCGCTTCAGCGGCGAAAAGCCAACGGAGCGGTTAAGCCGCAACACCCATCGCCGGCATAGCCGGCTCCCACACGAAGCCGGTGTACCCTCTCGCCCCATGACGCTCGAATCCATCCTCCTCATTGCTCTCCTGGTGCTGGCCGTTGCCTGTATCGGCCTTCTTCTCGTGCTGCTTTCCCGCGGAAAACAGGACGACGGCAACGCCGGCCGCCTGGACGCCATACGCGAAGACACGCGCCGGCTCGAGGGTGTGCTGCGCGACGAACAGCGTGCCGGCCGTGGCGAGCTCGGCGAAAGCTTCAGCCAGTTCCGCGGCCACGTGCAGGAGCAGATGCAACTGGCTGCCGAGCGCCAGCACGAGCGTATCGAAGGCTTCGGGCGCCGCCTGGATCAGCTGACCGAGCGCACCGATACCGGCCTGCAGTCGCTACGCCAGGGCCTGGCCGACGACTCGCGCAAGACCCGCGAAGAGTCCGCGCTCACCCTGAAGCACTTCGGCGAGCTACTCGACCAGCGCTTCACGGCGCTGACCACCGACAACGAAAAGCGCCTTGGTGAGGTCCGCGCCACCCTGGAGACCCGTCTGGCGGCGATCCAGCAGGACAACGCGGCCAAGCTGGAACAGATGCGGGCCACGGTGGACGAGAAGCTGCAGTCCACCCTGGAAACCCGCCTCGGGCAGTCGTTCCAGCTGGTTTCCGAGCGCCTCGAAGCCGTCCAGCGCGGCCTCGGCGAAATGCAGGCCCTCGCGGCCGGCGTGGGCGACCTGAAGCGCGTGCTCACCAACGTGAAGACCCGCGGTACCTTTGGCGAAGTCCAGCTCGGCGCCCTGCTCGAGCAAATCCTTGTCGCCGAGCAGTACGCCGCCAACGTGGCCACGGTGCCCGGCTCCGCCGATCGCGTGGAGTACGCGATCCGTCTGCCGGGCACTGAAGACGGCACCCCGGTCTGGCTGCCTATCGATGCCAAGTACCCCATCGAGGACTACCAGCGCCTGCTCGACTTCCAGGACGCCGCGGACGCCGAAGGCGTTCTCACGGCCGGCAAGGCTCTCGAACTACGCGTGCGCGAGGAAGCCAAGCGGATCCACACGAAGTACGTCGCACCGCCGCACACCACCGACTTCGCCATCCTGTTCCTGCCCACCGAAGGCCTCTACGCCGAAGTGATCCGCCGGCCGGGCCTCTCCGACCAGCTGCAGCGCGACTACCGCGTCACCATCGCCGGCCCGACCACCCTCACCGCCCTGCTCAACAGCCTGCAGATGGGTTTTCGCACCCTGGCCATCGAGAAGCGCTCGTCCGAGGTCTGGCAGGTGCTGGGCGCGGTCAAGAACGAGTTCAGCAAGTTCGGCACGGTGCTGGAAAAGACCCGCAAGCAGCTGGATACGGTGCGCAACAGCATCGACAACGCCGGCACCCGCACCCGCGCCATCGAGCGCAAGCTGCGCGGTGTCGAGTCGCTGACCGGGGACCAGTCGCAGTCGTTGCTGGAACTACCACCGGATCTGGACGAGCCCGAGGCCCCAGACCAGTCCGAGGACTAATTGTAGGAGCCGATTCATCGGCGAGCTCTTCCTTCGGCGGAATCTGGGCCAAGCAACCTGGTCGGAGCGCTGCTGCGCAGCGGGTTTATTTACCATTCGCCGATAAATCGGCTCCTTGTATCTTGGGCATGCCTCCCGCTGGGAGGTGCAGCAAGTGAGATCCCGGGGAGGCCGCCGGCTCCTGGAAGCAGAATTATCTGACT
>NZ_QAOX01000014.1 GCF_003050935.1 Luteibacter sp. OK325
TGGGCCTGCATCCGCAACGACGAGAGCTTCGATACCTCGAAGCTCTTTAGCCCCGAACATCTCAAGAACGCTTGACCGCCAAGAGAGCATCTACATTTCCTTATAGAATGGGCGTTTGAACTCCCCAAGGAATCCCTCCCGATGAGCGACGACGCCAAGTCCCGTCCGGTCACCCGCGAACAGGCCGAAGAAGCGGTGCGCACGCTGCTGATCTGGGCGGGTGAGGATCCCAAACGCGAAGGCCTGCTGGATACGCCCAAGCGCGTGGTCAAGGCCTACTCGGACTGGTTCAAGGGTTACGACGAAGACCCCGCCGAGTACCTGCGCCGCACCTTCAAGGAAGTGGACGGCTACGACGAGATGATCGTCCTGCGCGACATCGAGTTCGAAAGCCACTGCGAACACCACATGGCGCCGATCATCGGCCGTGCCCATGTCGGCTACGTGCCCACCGACCGCGTCGTCGGCATCAGCAAGCTGGCTCGCGTGGTCGACGGCTTCGCCCGTCGCTTCCAGGTGCAGGAAAAGCTCACCGCGCAGATCGCCCACTGCATCGAAGACACCCTGCGACCGCGCGGTGTTGGCGTGGTCATCGATGCCAGCCACGAGTGCATGACCACCCGCGGCGTACACAAGCGCGGCGTGTCCATGGTCACCAGCCAGATGCTCGGCAGCTTCCGCGAAGATCCCCGCACACGTAGCGAGTTCCTCCGCTTCGTCGGCGTCGACCGTCGCTGACATTGAGCGGACCGACCGACACCACCCTCCACGACGAACGCCTGCAGGATCTCTTCCGCGACGGCTTCGTCGCCGAGGACCTTCCTGCCGTCTTCCCGCTGCTGCGCGGACGTGGACTGCTGCGCGCGTTTTCCGCGCTGTTCCACGGCAGCGAAGCCCAGGTATTGCTACGCCTGTTGGTGCTGCGCACGCTGGGCGCGCGCTCGCACGCTACGGAATGGACGCCGCAGGAAATCCGCGACCACCTTGCCTTCGTCGACACGGTGAAGCTGGAAACCGTGGTCCAGCGACTGAAGGATCACGAGCTCCTCGTCTACGACGGCGAAACGCAGCGTTATCGCGTCGGGCCGCTCGGCCGCAAGGCACTCAGCGCGTTGGCGGTCATGCTGGAGTTCGAGAACGACGATGACGATGGCCTCGGCTATCTCACCGCCCAGCTTGCCGCCGGCCAGGCGGTCGGTCGCGTGTCGGTCGACGAGCTCGGCCACCTGTTGTCGCGCTTGAGCGAACTGAAGGAAGACTTCGATCGCGCTGTTCTTTCCGGTTCCGAGCACCGAATCCGCCGCGCCGCCGAGCGCCTGGATTCGGTCTGGACGTGGGTGGAAAAAGGCACTGAAGTGGTCGCCGGCATTACCGAGAAGGAAGAACTGGAGCCCGCGGCACACCGCCTCGCGCAGGCTGTGGGTCGCGCACAGAGTGCCCTGCTCCGCCAGGCCGGCATTTTCCAGCGCGAACTGAACAAGATCGACCAGCATCGCGTGCATCTGGGGCGCACCGGCCTGTCCTCGTCCGATCTGGTCGGCTGGCTGCGGGCGCTGGATGTCGATGCACTCGCTTCCTTCGAGGATGGCCAACTCCTGATGCCCTTGCCGGCGTCCTTCATCCACGACCAGATCGCCCTCGACGTGGCGGAGTTCGAATTGCTCGAGCGCGAGCGCCTGGCTGCCGAAAGCACGGCCCTGCCCGGCGCCGAAGAACCGCCGGACACAGCCGACCTGCCGATGGACGAGGAAGACCTTCGCTTCCTCGAAGACTGGCACGCCGAACTCGCCGCCATCGTGACCCCGCGCGAGCTCGCCGACACGCTCATCGGTGACGACTATGCGCTGTCCGCCTATCGCCTCTCCCTGCTCGGCCTGCTCGGTGACCCCGAGTCGGCGGCGCTGGAAGGCGGCACGGCCGAGCTTGCGCGACTGCCGCTCGCGCTCGAAATCGAGCCGATCCTTATCGAGATCGACCTGCCCCAGATCGCGCTGGTGAGCGCCGGACGACTGCGTCCGCGAACCACTGCGAAGGACACCACCGATGCATGATGAAACCGCCACCCTGGTCACCCGGTTGCTCGCCCAGCGCTGGTTGCCGCGCGACGATATCCAGGCGCGCAAAGCGCTGCTCGATGAAGCGTTCCGCGAAGAACTCGACCGCCGCCTCGAATCCGTTGGTCTGGAACTGCGCGAGCATCCCTATGCCGCGTACATCGGCCTGGCCGTGGCGCGAAAGAGCGAACGCGCCGTGTTTGGCGGCAGCGACAGCTGGATCTCGAATACCTTGCAACTGGATCGCGATGGCGTCGCGTTGCTTGTCGTCATCTGGGCACTGATCGTGTTGCCGAAGCGGCAGCGGCAGGTCGAGCGCCAGGATGTCGAAGCCGCCGCATCGCAAAGCCAGATGTTCGCCGAGCAAAAGCCCATCCCGCGCGACCCGACCATGTCGCCGGTGATCGCCGAGCGCACGCTACTGGCCGACTTCGGCGAAAAGCTCGGTGGCAAGACACGCGTCGGTTTCAACCTGGGCACGCTCAATCGCCTCGGCTTCATCATCCGACGCAAGGGTGAGGTCGCGGAAGGTCCCCTGCTCGACCTCGCTTTCGATTACGAACGCACCGCGCGACGCATCCTCGATGGCGCACTCGGCGACTTGCTCGCCGAAGCTGCCGCGCGCCCACCGTCTGCACCGATGGACGACCTCGACGACGACGAGGAACCCATGGACGAGATCGAGGAGAACGCCGATGTTTGATTTTCGCAGCCTCGAAGTCGTCCACTGGGATTACTGGCAGCGCTTCATCCTCCCGCTGGACACGAACATCGTGACCGTCGTTGGGCCGAACGGCTCCGGCAAGACGACCCTGCTCGACGCCTTGCGCACCCTGCTGACCATCGACTGCGCGGGCAATCGCGATTACAAGAGCTACCTTCGGCACAACGGCAAACCCTTCGCGTGGCTTCGGGCTCGCGTCGGAAATGTTCCGGGACCCAGCGGCGAACGTCCTTTCTTCCCGCTGATGGATCGCGAGGTCACCCTCGCCTGCCGCATCCAGAAGAAGGGTGGTGAGTGGACGCGACAGTACGCCGTGGTCGGCGGTGACGTGAGCGTGGAAGAGATCGAAGCCCGCAACGACTTCCTTGGCCTGCGCGAGTACCGCGTGCGCCTCGAAGGTGCCGGCCTGTCCCAGGCGATCCGTCGCGTACTTACCCTCGAACAGGGCGCCACCGACAAGCTCTGCCAGATGCCACCCAAGGCGCTGCTCGACCTGGTGTTCGACGTGTTCGGCGACAAAGCCGTGCTCGACGATTACCAGCGCGCGCGCAACGAACAGAACGAGGCCGATCGCGAGCAGCACGGCCTCGAGCACCAGCTCTCACTGATCGGCGTGAGCCTGCAGGAAGCAGAGGCCCGGGCGCGTTCGTTCCAGGAATGGAATGCGCTCAAGAGCGAGCGTGTGGACCTGGTCGCGGACATCCTGCCGCGGACGGAACTGGCCGAGCTTGGTGCCGGCGTCCGCGGCGCGCGCCCCCCACTGACCGGCGTGAAGCGTCGCGTCGGTGAGCTCGAGGCACGCGACGTCGAGTTGACGCGCCAACTCGGCGAGTTCGACGCCGGTGGCGAAACCCTGCGAGGCGAACAACACGAAGCCGACCTCGCGCGCCAGCAAACACAGAAGAGCCTCGACGCCGCCCGCGCCGAGCTTGCCCAGAACGACCTGCTGATCAAGCAGGAGCTGCGCCTGCGCGAAATGGTCGCCGCACAAGGTGGCGCCGACCACGAGCGTCTGGCCGACGTGGCGCGCGATGCGCGCGCCCGTGTCAATGCGCTGCAAGGCGAAGAAACCACGCTGCGCCAGCAGCTGACCACGCTCACCAGCCAGCTCTCGGCATGGCGCAGCGGCCGCCGCTACACGCCGGATTTCGAGGCCGACTTCCGCCGTGCGCTCGAGAACGCCGGTATCCGCCACAGCATGCTCAGCGAGATCGTCGAGATCGTCGAACCGCGCTGGCAGCCCGCCGTGGAAGCTGTCCTGGCGGGCTATCGCCATGTCGTCCTCCTGGACGATCCCCGCGACCGCGAGAAAGCATGGAAGCTGGGCGAACAGCATCGCTACAAGCACTTCGTCGTTGCGGATCGCGCACCTGCGGAAAGTGCCACGCGCGGCTCCCTGCTCGAAGTCGTCGAGTTTTCCGCCGCGGCGCCGGACTGGCTGCTGCGCAACCTCGACCGCATCCGCCGCGTCGAGGATATCGCCGACGGTTCGAAGTTCGGACGCGAGCAGGACTGGATCACCCCGCAGGGTTACTTTCGCGAGCGTCGCGGCGGCCGCCATCTCGGCGTCGACGACATGTATTTCGGCGCCGGCGCGCGTGACCGGCAGTTGCGCGATGGCGAGGCGAAGCTACGCGACATCGAAGGCCGCCTTCGTGACATCGCGAGCGAGCGCAAGGAAGCCCTGGCCCGCGCGGCCGATGCCGAGGGCGTACTGCGCGGCGCCAGCGCGAGCAGCCAGCTCGCCGACCGTGCCGATGAGTTCAGCGAAGCGCATGAGCAGCAGGCGCTCCTGCGCGAAGACGTGCAGCGTACGGCGGACAGCCATGTCGCTGCCGAGAACCATTACGAGGCCGTGCGCGAAAAGCGCCTGAAAACATCCAACGCGCGTGACAACGCCGCACGCGAACAGCGCGCGACACAGAACCAGCTTGCCGACGCCGTGCGTCAGCATCACCAGCTGCGCAACGACCAGATCGACCGTCTGAAAGCGTTCCGCACCAGGCGTGCACACGTCGGCCTCGCCCAGCGCAGCCGCGCCGCGATGGCGGCGCTACGCGAACGCTACGAATCGCCTTCGTCCGTGCGTCGGGAAATCGAGCGCATCGAGCGCCGCCTCGAGGAAGGTCACTGGGAGCAGGACGCCAGCGTAGTGGCTCTCCGCGAGAAGCTGTGGACCGACCACGATGGCCTCAAGCTCGATCTGGAGAAGCGCCGCATTCACCTCGAGCGAGCCTCGCGGATTACTCACGAAGCGCGCGGCGCGTACATCCAGGTGTTGCGCAATACCGTCCGCCGCTACGCGAAGAACCTCAAGGTGCTCGCTGAACTGGCCGGTATCGGTGTCGACGTCGAGCTGCCCGAGCTCAGCAACGACGACCTGACGCTCGCCTCGGCTGCATTGCACGTGCGCTTCGAGTTCGACAAGAAGGGCTGGATCGGCATGGACGACGGTGAGGCGTCCGGCGGTCAGCAGGTCATGAAGTCGTTGCTGCTCCTGGTCGCACTCATGCGCGATGAAGATCGCCCCGGCGGTTTCGTCTTCATCGACGAACCCTTCGCGCATCTGGACATCTTCAACATCGACAAGGTGGGTGCGTTCCTGAAGTCGACACGTGCGCAGTACATCCTGACCACTCCGGCCACGCACAACGTGAACGTATTCCAGCCGTCGGATCTGACACTGGTAACGAGCAAGCGCCGGCCGGGTGAGACCTGGGCGCAGCCCCTGGCCGTATTGCGGCGGCGCGCCAGCGCTGCCTGAGTCAGCGCGAGACAGCGCGAGACAGCGCAGGTGCGTCTCAGTACAGGCCTGTCTCGCCCGGCACCGGGTTGTCTTCACCGGTGCCGTCGAGCGCATCGCCGCTCGCAGTGGTAGCGCGGTAACGAGTGGGATCATGCTCGTCGTACTCGTCCTGCGTAAGCGCCTTGCGGCGGTTGAGAAACCACGCCGTCGTGAGGGCAGCCACCCCGAGGCCGACGCCGATCGCGATGCTCATCCCCTTACGGCTTCGTGCTTGCCGACCGGTAGTGACCAACTCATGGGTCGTTGTCAGCGCGTTGCCGGCCAGCGTACCGGCACGCCCGGCATAGTCGCGCGCGTAACCGCGCGCAAGGTCGTAGGCCTCACGCGGCGGGTAATCCTGGACAAGTTGCCGGGCGTGAGCGAGGAGTTCCTCGCTAATGGTCTTTCGGCGCAAATAGGTCATGGGAGTCTCCTCAGAATTCAGGAGACCACCGTGACGTCCACGACGTGATGAGAACGCAGCGATCCCGTTCTGACCGATTAACGGGACCACTGCCGCCGCCCGGCGATCAACCCAGGCTTTCGAGCCACTCGGTATCAGAACCTTCTTCCACGCCCTCGAACAGGAAGGTAGAGAGGTAGCGCTCGCCGGTGTCGGGGAGCATCGCCAGGATGACGCTGTCTTTCGGGGCGCTCTCGGCAAATGCCAGCGCGGCAGCCACCGTGGCACCCGCCGAGACACCGACGAACAGCCCCTCTTCTTTCGCCAGCCGGCGTGCCGTGTCGCGTGCGACCACTTCGTCTACCGGGAGATTGAGATCGAATACTTTCCGGTTGAGCACCTCGGGCACGAAATCCGGCGTCCAGCCCTGGATCTTGTGCGGCGACCAGGGCTTGTCGGCCAGTAACGGAGCGGCCGTCGGTTCGGCGACCACGATCTTCACCTCGGGCCGGGCCAGCTTGAGCATCTCACCGACGCCCGTGAGCGTGCCGCCCGTGCCCCAACCTGTAACGAAGGCATCGAGACGACGGCCCGCGAAGTCCTGCAGGATCTCCGCTGCGGTCGTGCTGCGGTGATAGGCCGGATTGGCAGGGTTGGCGAACTGCCTCGGCAGGAACCAGCCGTGTTTCGCGGCGAGTTCCTCGGCGCGACGAACCATGCCGCTACCGCGTTCGGCGGCCGGCGTGAGGATCACCCTGGCGCCATAGGCACGCATCAGCTTGCGGCGCTCGACGGAGAAGCTGTCGGCCATGGTTGCGACGAACTTGTAGCCCTTCGCGGCACAGACCATGGCCAGGGCCACGCCGGTGTTTCCCGAGGTTGCCTCGACCACGGTATCGCCGGGTTTCAGCAGGCCTTTCTGTTCCGCGTCGAGGATCACCGCGATGGCGAGGCGGTCTTTCACCGAGCCGCCCGGATTGAACGACTCGACCTTGGCATAGAGGGTGACGTGCGACGGTGCCAGGCGGTGCAGGCGGACGATGGGCGTGCGGCCGATCGTGTCGAGGATGCTGTCGTGGATCATCGGCGTTTCCCTGGACTGGAAGGCAAGAAGCCAAAGGTACTCCCACCGTGCACGGGGCGACAAACGCCGGCCGATCCCGCAGACTGCCGCCCCATGAATCGACGTCCATATGCCTTCGTGGCTTTCACGTTACTGGCCGGCAGCGCACTGGCCCAGGATTACCCGCGCACCCCGGCCGAGTACCTGCAACGCATGGACGCCAACGGCGACGGCCGGATCGACGAAGCCGAATACGTTCGCTACATGAGCCAGGGTTTCCTGCGCATGGACGTGAACGGCGACGGCGTCATCGATGCCAACGACGGGCCGATGCGACCCGGCGCCCGCCCGATCCACCTCGAGGAGTTTCAACGCAACCTGATCCACCAGTTCCACAAACTGGACCGGAGTAAGGACGGTTACCTCAATGCGAAGGAACTCGCGCAGCCGCCTATGTGAACCGAGCGGCTGCGTTTCGCTTCAGGCTTTCAGCTTGCGACCGAGGAAGTCACGGATATAACCGGCGATCTCGTTCGCATGCGTTTCCAGTGCGAAGTGCCCGGTATCCAGGAAGTGCAGCTCGGCCTCCGGCAGGTCACGCTTGTAGGCCTCGGCACCCGGCGGGATGAAGAACGGGTCGTGCTTGCCCCAGACAGCCAACAGCGGCGGCTGGTGTTCACGGAAATAGGCCTGGAAGTCCGGGTAGCGCGCCACGTTGCTGCGGTAGTCGAGAATAAGGTCGAGCTGGATTTCGTCGGCGCCAGGGCGGCCCATGTACTCGATATCCAGCGTATAGCCATCGGGCGACAACCGGCTCAGGTCCGTACCCGTGCCGTACTGGATGTCGCGGATGGTGGCCGGGGCCAGCGCATCGCGGGTGGCCTCGCGATTTTCCGGCGTGGGTTCGCGCCAGTAACGCTGCCACGATTCCCATCCGGCGCTGAAGCCGTCGAGGTAGGCATTGCCGTTCTGCGTGATGATCGCGGTGACCCGCTCCGGGTGGGCGAGGGCGAGGCGCAGGCCCGTCGGCGCGCCGTAGTCGAAGATATACAGCGCGTATTTCGTCAGGCCGATAGCGTCGACGAAGCCGCCGATCACCTTGGCCAGGTTGTCGAAGGTGTAGTCGAAGTCACCCCGCTTTGGCGCCCTGGTCTGGCCATAGCCCGGCAGGTCGGGGGCGATCACGCGGTAGCGGTCGGCCAGCAGCGGGATCAGGTCGCGGAACATGTGGCTGGAAGTCGGGAAGCCGTGCAGGAGCAGGATCACCGGAGCGTTCGCAGGGCCGGCCTCGCGGTAGAAGACATCGACGTCCCCGACAGCCTGGCTGCGGTAGTGGACGGTCGGAAGGACAGGAGCGGGAGCATTCATGGCAGGTCTCCGGGAATGAATTTCGGTGGGTGATCTGTTAAAATAGATCCGACCGGTCGGTAGGTTATTGGGAGTGTTCGATGAAAGCAAGCCTGGGTTCGATCGTTCGTGAGGCGCGGGAGCTTTTTCGCCACCACGGTTACGACGGCGCCTCCATGCAGGACCTCGCCACGAAGGTGGGCCTGAAGAAAGCCAGCCTCTACACGCGCTTCCCGACCAAGGAGTCGCTGGTGCCCGAAGTGCTGACCCTCACCAATGACGAGGTGTTCGCCGAGCTGCCGGAAAGCGATGGTCTCGCTGCGTACGCGATGGCTCTAGAACGGATTGCGCGTGCGTTGTCTGATCAGACCCGTTGCGTGGGGTTGCACCTGGCCTATGGCGCGTCGGGGCCGGATACGCCCGATGCGGCTGTGGCGGTGCGTGGATTTTTCACCGGGCAGCGGGATCGCCTGGCGGCTCTGATTGAGCCGTCGGTGGGTGGCGTTCGTGCGCGTGAGCTGGCGGGAGATGCGATTGCGCGGCTGGAGGGGGCGACGGTGTGGACGGTGGTTGAGGGGGATGTTGAGCCGATGGCGCGGGCTTTGCGGTTGTCTTTGGAGGAAGTGGCGAGCGCCCTTCGCCGCTGAAGCGGCTCCCACAGGGGGCTGCTCCTAAAGGGGGCTGCTCCTAAAGGGGGCTGCTCCTACAGGGGGCTGCTCCTAAAGGGGGCGTCTCCTACAGGGGGCGGTTCCCATGGTGTTCGTAAGAGTGTGCGGTCCTGTACGCTTTGGCCGGGCTTGGGGAGAGCGGATGAGTACGACGGAACTGTTCCTGATCGCGATGACGATCATCCTTGGCGTGCCTTATCTGATCTGGCGCGTGTTCCGAACCGACTACTGGGCGCCCCTGGTGGTGGTGCAGATCCTCACCGGCATCCTGCTCGGGCCCGGCGTGCTTGGGAAAGTCTTTCCCGACTACTACACGACCGTTTTCACACCACCGGTGATCGGTGCATTGAATGGCATCGCCTGGTGGGCGGTGATGGTGTTCGTCTGGATCGCCGGTATCGAGCTGGATCTGCGCGAGGTGTGGAAAAAGCGTCGTGAATGTGGCACCACGGCGGCTTTCGCGCTCGCCGTGCCGCTGGTCACCGGCTCCCTGGTCGCCGCCGGCATGCTGGCCTGGCGGGCCGGCTGGATGGGCGACGCGGCGAGCACATGGCAGTTCATCCTCGGCATCGGCATGGCCTGCGCGGTGACTGCGTTGCCCATCCTCATCCTGTTGATGGAAAAGATGGGCATCCTGCGCGAACCGCTCGGCCAGCGCGTGCTGCGTTACGCCAGCCTCGATGACCTGGCCATCTGGGCCGTGCTGGCGATCATCCTGCTCGACTGGAAACGCGTCGGCCACCAGGCCGCCTTTCTCGCCGGCTTCGCCGTGGTGGCGTGGCTGTTCCGCCGCCTCATGGCACGCCTGCCGGAGATGGATCGCTACTTCGTCGGCCTGATCTGGCTCGCCGCCTGCGGCTACGGCGCGGACTGGTGCGGACTGCACTTCATGGTCGGTGCCTTCCTCGCCGGTGCGGTGATGGAGCGCGACTGGTTCAACATCGAACGCCTCGATGGTCTCCGTCACAACGTCCTGCTCGTCGTGATGCCGGTGTTCTTCCTTTCCACCGGCCTGCGCACGAACTGGCAGATCGGCGGCACAGCTGTCTTCATCGCCGCGGCACTGTTGCTGGTGGCCTCGGTCGCGGGCAAGCTTGCCGGCGTGGGCATAGCCGGTAAGCTACTTGGCTGGAAGCGCGGCGACGCGTGGACTGTGGGCTGGCTGCTGCAGACGAAGGCACTGATCATGATCATCTTCGTCAACGTGTTGCTCGATCGTCACATCATCACCAGCGAGACCTTCACCGCCCTGCTGCTCATGGCCGTGGCGAGCACCATGCTCACCGTGCCCATCGTGGCGCCCCGACTCAAACACCTGACGACATGACTTCGCACATTCCGGTACGCCGCGCCGCCGTGATTTTCATCTTCATCACGGTGCTGATCGACATCCTCGCCTTCGGCATCATCATCCCGGTGCTTCCGCACCTGATCGAACAGATGACCGGCGGCACGGTGTCGAACGCGGCGTGGTGGGTCGGGATCTTCGGCACGGTATTCGCGACCGTGCAGTTCATCTGTTCACCCATCCAGGGGGCACTATCCGATCGTTTCGGTCGCCGTCCGGTCATCCTGCTGTCAAACCTGGGCCTGGGCCTGGATTTCGTGCTGATGGCGGTGGCGCCGTCGCTGTGGCTGCTTTTTGTCGGCCGCATTATTTCCGGCATCACCGCGGCCAGTTTCACCACCGCCAATGCGTATATCGCCGACGTGACGCCACCGGAGAAACGCGCGGGCGCCTTCGGCATGCTCGGTGGCGCCTTCGGCATCGGCTTCATCATCGGGCCGGCACTGGGGGGCTTTCTCGGTGGCATCGACCTGCGCCTGCCCTTCTGGGTGGCCGCGGGCCTGGCACTGACCAATTTCGCCTACGGCTTTTTCATCCTGCCGGAGTCGTTGCCGCCGGAAAAGCGCGCGACCCGTTTCGAGCCGCACACGGCGCACCCGCTCGGCGCCCTGAAGATGCTCCGCCGTCACCGCGAAGTGCTCGGCCTGTCGGTGGTGATGTTCCTGTTTTACCTCGCGCACTACGTGCTGCAGACCGTATTCGTCCTCTACGCCGACTACCGGTACGACTGGGGCCCGCAGGAGGTCGGCTACGTGCTGGCCCTGGTAGGCGTGTGCGACGGCTCCGTGCAGGCATTCCTAAGCGGGCGGCTCTCGACGCGTTTCGGGGAACGGCCCGTGCTGCTGGCCGGCATGGCCTTTGGCGCGGCCTCATTCGCGGTGATGGGCCTGGCACCCGTGGGCTGGGCCTTCCTGATCGGGATTCCGTTGATGGCGCTGTGGGGACTGGCGGGCCCTCCGATCCAGTCGATCATGACCCGCCACGTCGCTCCCGACGAACAGGGCCGGCTGCAGGGAGCAGTGACCAGCCTGGGAAGCTTCGCCGGTATTTTCGGCCCTTACCTGTTCGCCCAGATCTTCGCCTTTGCGATCGCGCCCGACCGCAATGTGCATCTGCCGGGCGTTCCGTTCCTGCTCGCCGCGGGTCTGCTGGCGGTCGGCATGGCTGTCGCCGCCCGCGCCACCCGGCACCAGGCAAAGGCACCGTCGACCCAGCGAATTGCGAGCTAACCCTCGTGATTTCTCGTAGTATGGCCCTGGTATTCGGCAGTTAACGCGACCGTTGGGGCGTGCGTTTGGACAACCAGGTCTGGGAAAGCAAGTATCACGAGGCCGTAGAACGGTTGAGCCGTGAAGAAGCTCAGTGGCGGACGGCCGAGTCCCTGCTGCGCCAGCTTGTCGGCTGTCTCGGTCGCGCCGCCCATGGCGCCCACGACCAGGTCGATCCACACATCGAACGCCTCTCCGGCGCCCTGCAGGGTCCGATGGACGCGATGACGCTCGAGCCGCTGGTGAACGGGCTGAGCGAAGCCATGAGCAACCTGGGCGCGAGCCCGCGCGGCACGCACGCGGAGAGGTCGATCCCGATCACCCGCCCGCCGCGCACGGAGCACGGTTCGTCCGTGCAGTCCGCACTGAGCCGTCTGGTCGATCGCATCATCGTGCTGCCACGCCTGGCGGACCGCGCCAACGAACTGCGCCACGATGTGGCTGACGCAAGCGACCTGGTCGCCCTCGCCACCTGCGGCGATCGCCTCGCCGATCTGATCAACGAACAGCGCCTCGGCCTGCAGCGCGAAATCGATGCCTTGCAGGCCGTGCTTCGCCACGTCACCGGCCGGCTGGACGAGCTGAGCCAATACATGTCGCGCGAGCTGGCCGACCAATCCACCGGCGAGGCCAATGGACAGGCCCTGGACGCATCGGTCGCCCACGAGATGCGCCTGCTCAGCGAAGCCGCACTCGAATACGACGACGTGCACGACCTGCGCGAGCGGGTCAATGCCAGTCTGGAGACGATCGCCCGCTGTTTCAGCGAGTTCCGCGACCGCGAAGGCTCACGCCTTACCGCGTACCGCGACCGTGCCGAGAAGATGCGCCAGCGCATCGAGCAGTTGGAAACCGAACGCAACACCTTGCAGCGCTCGCTGGAACGCGAGCATGAACTGGCGCAGACCGACACCATGATCGGCATGCCCAATCGGCTCGCCTACGAGAAACGCATCGAAGCCGCGTTCGAAAGCTGGCAGACCACGACGCGCCCGCTCAGCATCGCTGCGATCGACATCGATCACTTCAAGAGCATCAACGATACCTACGGTCACACCGCGGGCGACGCGGTGTTGCGGATCATCGGCCAGGCGCTGGTGAAGCACGTGCGACCCTGCGATTTCGTCGCACGTTACGGCGGCGAGGAGTTCATCGTGCTGTTCGACGGTGCGGACGAAGTGGAATCCATGCAGGTGTGCGAACGCCTGCGCGGCAAGATCCAGCACCTCGCCTTCCACGCCAGCCGCCAGCCAGTCCGTGTGACAGCATCCATCGGCCTGGCGCAGTTCCAGCCGGGCGACACCCCGCAGACCGTATTCGATCGCGCGGATCTCGCGCTGTATACGGCAAAGAATGGCGGCCGTAACCGCTGCGTCGTCGGGTAAGACGCCCCAGATGGCGCCGCTCAGACGGCGACGCTGAAGAGCCGACCGACCACGGCCGACAAGGCCATCGCAAGCGCCCCCCAGAAGACGATGCGTGCGACGCTGCGCGTGAGGTTCGCGCCACCGAGCCGCGCGGAAATGGCGCCGAGGATCGCGAGGGCCAGCAGCGACACCGCGACCGTGACCATGGCCATCCGCTCCCGTGGCGACCACACCGCCGCGAGAATCGGCAGGATGGCGCCGGAAGCAAAACTCACCGCCGAGGCCGAGGCCGCCTGCAGCGGCTTCGCCGACGTGGTCACGGACAGCCCGAGCTCGTCGCGCGCGTGGGCTTCGAGGGCGTTGTGCTTCATGAGCTGCTCGGCCACCTCGTGCGCCAGCGTCCGCTCCAGGCCGCGCCGCACGTAGATCTCGGTCAACTCCTTGTGCTCGCCGGTCGGGTCGTCGCGCAGTTCGCGCGATTCCAGATCCAGTTCGGCCTGCTCGCTGTCGGCCTGCGAGCGTACGGACACGTACTCGCCCGCCGCCATCGACATGGCGCCGGCGACCAACCCGGCGACGCCGGCAAGCAGGACGCTACCCGACGCCGCCTGCGCGGATGCGACGCCGACGAGCAGGCTGGCCGTGGACAGGATGCCGTCGTTCGCACCAAGCACGGCTGCGCGCAGCCAGCCAATGCGATCCAGCCGGTGGTGTTCGCGGTGCTTAGGCCTGAGCATCGGGCGCAACCTCGTTGGGGCGGGGGCCTTCATGGGGTTCAGGAGGGCTCATGGCGACATCGTAACCGCACACCCCGTCGACGCGTCGCCAACGAACCCGCAAACTACGCCGCGGCGGCCGTCCGGCCGCTACCCACGACAAGAGTCCCTCCATGTCCATCTCCATGTACCAGACCTGCGTGCCCGTCCTCGTGCGTGCATTGAACAACCTCTCCGCGGTGCTCGCCAAGGGCGCCGCCCACGCCACCGAGCGCAACATCGCGCCGGAAGTGCTGCTCAACACGCGCATCACTCCCGACATGTTCCCCCTGATCCGCCAGGTGCAGATCGCCACGGACATGGCGAAGGGTGCAGGCGCGCGCCTCGCCGGTGTCGAGCCGCCGAAGATGGAAGACAACGAGACCACCTTCGACGAACTGCAGGCACGCATCGCCACCGTGATCAAGCAGCTTGAGGCGTATACGCCGGCGCAGATCGACGGCAGTGAGGATCGCGTCGTGGTGCTTAAGCAGCGCAGCGGCGAGATCACCTTCCGCGGCCAGGATTACCTGCTCGGCTTCGTGCTGCCGAATGTGTACTTCCACACCACCACGGCCTACGCGATCCTGCGCGGCGTGGGTGTGGTGCTGGGTAAGTCGGACTTCATCGGCAAGCCGTAAGCGCTATGGCTGGGCCCGGCACTGCGTGTGCCGGGACTGCTCGTTGTGGGAGCCGCTTCAGCGGCGATGGCCCTGAGGCAATCTGGCTATCGCCGCTGAAGCGGCTCCCACATGGTTCTTATTCCCACATGGTCCTTATTCCCACATGGTCCTTATCAGGACTTCAGCTTCCAGCCCGTGCGGAAGATCCACCAGACCACGCCAAGGCAGATCAGCAGGAAGCCTATCGTCGCACCGGCGCTGACCAGCACGTTCACGTCCGCCTGTCCGTAGAAGCTCCAGCGAAAACCGTTGACCAGATACACCACCGGGTTGAACAGAGTGATCTTCTGCCACACCGGTGGCAGCATGGAAATGGAATAGAAGCTGCCGCCGAGGAAGGTGAGCGGGGTGATCACCATCAACGGCACCACCTGCAGTTTCTGGAAGTCGTCCGCCCACAGGCCGATGATGAAACCGAACAGGCTGAAGGTGACCGCGGTGAGGATGAGGAAGGCCAGCATCCAGAACGGATGCTGGATCTCATACGCGACGAAGAAGCGTGCAGTGAGCAGGATAAGCAGGCCAAGGATCACCGACTTGGTCGCGGCCGCTCCGACGTACCCGATCACCACTTCCACGTACGAAACCGGCGCCGACAATAACTCGTAGATCGTGCCGGCCCACTTCGGCATGTAGATGCCAAACGATGCGTTGGAGATGCTCTCGTTGAGCAACGACAGCATGATCAGGCCGGGAATAATGAAGGCGCCGTAGCTCACGCCGCCGATCGCACCCATGCGCGAACCAATCGCCGCGCCGAAGACCACGAAGTACAACGAGGTCGACAGCACCGGCGAGGCGATGCTCTGCATCAGCGTGCGGAAGGTACGGGCCATTTCGAAGCGGTAAATCGCGCGGATCGCATGGATGTTCATACGCCGCCCCTCACCAGGCTCACGAAAATATCCTCGAGCGAACTCTCACTGGAGTGCAGGTCCTTGAAGTCGATACCGAGTTCGCCCAGCTTGCGCAGCAGCATGGCGATGCCGGTGTCGTTGCCCTGGGTGTCGAAGGTATAGGTCAGGCACTGGCCGTCGCCGGACAATTCCAGTGGCCACTCACGCAGGCCTTCGGGCACGGATTCGAGCGGACTCTGCAAGGACAGTGTGAGCTGCTTCTTGCCGAGCTTCTGCATCAGCGTGTTCTTCTCTTCCACCAGCACGATCTCGCCGCGGTTGATCACGCCAATGCGATCGGCCATCTGCTCGGCTTCCTCGATGTAATGCGTGGTGAGGATGATGGTGACACCCGACTCGCGCAGGCGGCGGACCATTTCCCACATGTCGTGACGCAATTCCACGTCGACGCCGGCCGTGGGCTCATCCAGGAACAGCACGCGAGGTTCATGCGCAAGCGCCTTGGCGATCAGGACGCGTCGCTTCATGCCGCCGGACAGCGCCATGATCTTCGAGTCCTTCTTCTCCCATAGCGAGAGATCGCGCAGGATGCGTTCCAGGTGCACCGGGTTCGGCGCCTTGCCGAACAGGCCGCGGCTGAACTTCACCGTGGCCCAGACCGTTTCGAACGCATCGGTGGAGAGCTCCTGCGGCACCAGGCCGATAAGGCCGCGCGCCGCGCGGTAGTCGCGCACGATGTCGTGGCCGTCCACATGCACGCTGCCTTCGCTACCGTTGACGATGCCGCAGATGATGCTGATGAGGGTGGTCTTGCCGGCACCGTTCGGGCCGAGCAGGGCGAAGATCTCGCCGCGGCGGATCTCCAGGTCCACGTTATTGAGCGCCCGCAGGCCGCTCTTGTAGTGCTTGGATAGCCCGCGCACCGAGACGATGGCGTCGGGCGCGGAAGTGGTAGCGTCGAGTGGCGACATGGGGACCCGCGTATCGATGGGTAAGGCGGCCGATGGTAGACCGATTGGACGAAGACTGCCCGCCTTGTCCGATGCCCTGGCCACCCCCAGATCTGAGCGGATTGCCCAACCAGAAGGCCCTGCCTGCCATGACCATTTCCGCTTACGACGCGTCGGTACCTGTCTTCATCCGCGGTTTCCGCGTGCTGGCCGAACTGCTGGACAAGGCCGAGGCCCAGGCCGATGGCGCCCGCCTGATCGACGCGCGTCTCGCCCCGGACATGCTGACCCTGGCTGGCCAGGTGCAGCGCGCCAGCGACACGGCGAAGTTCGCCATTGCCCGCATTGGCGAGGTCCAGCCGCCGTCCTTCGACGACAACGAGACCACGTTCGCCGAACTGCGCAAGCGTATCGACGGCACGGTGGCCTGGATCGAATCGGTGGACCGCGCGGTCATCGAGGCCGGTGAAGCGCGCCCCCTGTCGCGCAAGTTCAAGGACACCGAGCACAGCTTCACCGCGGCCTCGTACCTGCTGACGTTCGCCATCCCGAACTTTTTCTTCCACGTGACGACGGCGTACGACATCCTCCGCCACAACGGTGTCGCTATCGGCAAACTGGATTACCTCGGTTTCAACGCATGACCGATGGCAAGGCCCGCTGCGCCTGGGGTGACGCCGACGAGCTCATGCGTGCCTACCACGACACCGAGTGGGGCGTGCCTGAGCGCGACGGACGCAAGCTCTGGGAAAAGCTGATCCTCGACGGCTTCCAGGCCGGCCTGTCGTGGCGCACCATCCTCGCCCGCCGCGAGGGTTTCCGGCGCGCTTTCGACGGTTTCGATCCCGAGCGCGTGGCCGCGTATGGACCCGACGATGTCGCCCGCCTGCTCGGCGACGCCGGCATCATCCGCTCGCGCAGCAAGATCGGCGCGGCGATCAACAATGCGAAGGCCTATCTCGCCATGCGCGACGCAGGTGAGGACTTTGCACGGTTCTGTTGGGATGCCGTCGGAGGCCAGCCGATTCCGTGGGAGGGCCCGGTGCCGCCGAACAGCCCTCTGTCGGAGGACATCTCGAAAGCCCTGCGCCAGCGCGGCTTCACCTTCGTCGGGCCAACCATCGTCTTCGCCTGGCTGGAGGCCACCGGCCTGATCAATTCGCACGCCCCGGACTGCTTCCGGCGCGACGAAATAGCTCGCAAAACCTTGCGCGCCAAGGGTTAACGGGTTTTTTAACCGGACCGGCGTAGCGTGGGCTCAACGCCGCTCCGGCGTTGTCAGGTCTACCCACCGATAGCGAGGGTTTCCATGGCTTCGAGCTCCGCCCAACTGTTTATTCCGTACAGCGAATCGACACAGGGACCGTGGATCGTACGCCGTGCCTCCATGCCCCTCGGCCGTTACGCCTCGCAGCCCATGGCGATCGCCGCCGCGGAGGCGCTGGCGCCCAGCCTGTCCGACAGCCTGGGTCGTCCGGTCGAGATCCATGTCCAGCAAGCCGATGGCACGTGGGAAGAACACACCTACGTCGTCGCTGGTCTCGTTGCTGGTACCCCGGTACCTCCCGTCGGAATCAACCGTCACGCCTGAGCGTCGTGAGGTGAGACAGGTATGAGGTAACCTTGGCCGGTTATGCTCACCGACGATACCAAAGCCGCGATCCGCGCGGCGTATGCGCGGCTGAAGGACGGCCTTGCGGGGTTCCGCGGGCGTGCCTCGCAGCTGAAGATGATCGCCGAGGTAGCCAAGGCACTGGCCGAGCCCGGTGGGGCTGCCGTGATCGAGGCGCCGACCGGCACCGGTAAGTCCATGGCCTACCTGATCGCCGGCCTGGAGGTGGCCCGCGCGCAGAAGAAGAAGCTGGTGATCGCCACCGCCACGGTGGCCCTGCAGGAACAGCTCGTCCAGCGCGATATCCCTCAGTACCTCAGCCTTTGCGGTGTCGAGGCGAAGATCGCCCTGGCCAAGGGCCGCGCCCGTTATCTGTGCCCGCGCAACCTGCGCATGGCCGGTGCGGAACCGACGGCCCAGGGTGGCTTCGAATTCGACGCCGACGTGGCGCTGTGGGCGCGTCCGCCTGCCGAGCGCGATACCAAGGCCGTGGCAAAGCTCAGCCAGGCCTTCGAGTCGCGCGAGTGGAACGGCGACATCGATACCAGTCCCGAACCCCTGTCCGACCTTGTCCGCGGCATGGTGACGACGAGCGCCGGCGGTTGCACGGGTCGCAAGTGCGGCGCCTTTGCCGTCTGCCCCTTCTTCGTCGCCCGCCGGCTCATCGGTGAAGCCGACATCGTGGTCGCCAATCAGGATCTCGTGCTCGCCGACCTGACCATGCCGCGCGACGAAGACACCTTTGGCGGCGTGATCCTGCCCAAGCCGGAAGAAACCCTCTACATCTTCGACGAGGCACACCACGTGCCCGCCAAGGCGATCGATCGCGGCGCCGCCGACGTACACCTGGCTACCGCCGTGCGTCGCATCGGCCGCCTGCAGAACCAGATCCACGCCGCGTATTCGCTGACCGACAAGGAAAGCATCGGCAACCTTTCGCTCGAAGCGGGCGACGAGAAGCTCACGTTGATGTCCGCCTCGCTCGAAGAGATCGAGCGCGAGATCCGCATGTCATGGACGCCGTCGTCCAGCGAAACCGAACCGGTGTTCCGCGCCTCGCTGGGACAACTTCCGGAAAACTGGAAGATGCACGCCGAGCACCTGCACCTGGTGACGAAGGACATCCAGCGCTGGCTGCGCACGGTGCGCCGTACGGTGGTGGAGATGGAGGCCGGCGGTCCCACGCAGGAAGCCCTTTCGCGTGAACTTGGCGTGGCGCTGGAGCGACTGGACCGGCAGGTGCGCACCTGGTACGCCTGGTCCGCCGACGATCGCGAGAACGCGCCGCCGCTCGCACGCTGGGTCACCATGACGCCCGAGCAGCAACTCGTCTGCCATGCCTCCGCCGTGTCCGCCGGCGGCCTGCTGCGTACCGTGCTTTGGGACAACGCCTCGGCCGTGGTGATGACCTCGGCCACGCTGAGCGCGGGCGGTAATTTCCGCGGCTTCGCCGATTCGGTCGGCCTGCCCAACGAAGCGGTGACACTCAGCCTGCCTTCGCCGTTCGACCTGGAAAAGCAGGCGACACTCACCGTGCCCGCGCTGACGGCCATGCCGGACGATCGCGAAGGCCATGCGCGCGAAGTGTCGGGCTGGCTGGCGAAGAATCTCGACTGGGACGCAGGCAACCTTGTCCTGTTCACCTCGCGAGCCAAGCTCGATCGCGTGCTGCAGATCCTGCCAATCGAGTTCGTGCGCAAGGTACGCGCGCAGGGCTCGCTGTCGAAAGCGCAGCTGATCGCCGAGCATCGGGAAGACATCGAAGCCGGCAAGGGCAGCACCCTGTTCGGCCTGGCTTCGTTCGGTGAAGGCCTCGACCTGCCCGGCAAGCTGTGCGAAACCGTGGTCGTGACGCAGCTGCCGTTTGCCGTGCCCACGGACCCGGTCGGGGCGACTTACGCGGAGTGGCTGGAGTCGCGCGGGCGCAATCCCTTCATCGAAGTCAGCGTGCCGGACGCCACGCGCATCCTCACGCAGTATTGCGGCCGCCTCATCCGTACGGAAACCGACACCGGTCGCATCGTGCTGCTTGATCGCCGCGTGATCACCAAACGCTACGGCACGGGCATGCTTCGCGCCCTGCCGCCTTTCGCCCGTAACATCGAGCGCGTCGCATGAACGTCGTCCCGTTTGCCGAACTGAAAGCCGTGCCGTGGAAGAACGGGCTGGGTATCACGCGCGAGATCGCCGTTGAACCCAGTGGCGCGACGATGGATGACTTCATCTGGCGCGTGAGCATTGCGGATGTCGACACGGCATCGCCGTTTTCGCGTTTTCCCGGTATCGATCGGACCATCGTGCTGCTCGAGGGCGATGGCTTCACGATGAGGTTGGACGGCGAGCGCGAGCATGCGCTGACGACGCCTTGCCTGCCGTTCGCCTTCGCGGGTGAGACAGCTGTCGAGATCGCACTGGCCGGTGGCGCGACGCGCGATTTCAACCTGATGGTTCGGCGTGGTGCGGGGCGGGGCGTCATCGAGGTGATGCGCGGACCCCTGACGTTGACGCTCGATAGCGACGCCGCGCTGGTCTACCTGGCTCAGGGCGAAGCGCATATCGACGGCAAGGCATCGCGGCCCGTGCATGCCGGTGACAGCGTGCGTGGCGTGGGCGAGATCACGCTTGCAGCAGGCGCGACGGCCCTGCTCGTCCGGGTCAGGCCTGCGGTGGACTGATCGGGTCGTCGTCGATCGGGTCGTCGTCGATCGGGTCGCTATCGATCGTTGGCCGCTTCCACAGCTCCACCGAGGCCAGCTGGAAGCGGGCCGGCGGCACCCCCTCCTCCCACTTCTCGATGCCCGGGAAGTACTCGCGCATCACCGCGACCAAGACCGCGAAGCCGCTGTCCAGTTCGGACACGGCCAACACGGGCTCACCGTCGATGTGGAAGAACACGCACACCGTGTCGGCCGTCGTGTTGTCGCGGTTGCCAGCCTCGATGCGCCGGATGCGCTCCATCGCCACCTCGCGCGTGCGAAACGGCCCCAGGTGAACCACGACGACACCTGACTCCTGGTCAAAATGGACCTTCGGCCGCCAGGTGAGGTTCTCACGCAGGCGGGTCCATAGGGGTCGGGGCGTTGATTTGGGGCCCATCGCGGCGGTGTCTCTGGTCGGCTCCACCTCGTTATCGGCCGATGGGCCGCAGGATTTAGCGCCTTCGGCTGACGGCCACGTCTGACCCTCGCCCGAAACCCAACCAGGCATGGCCGTTGGCTCACGTTCGCGGGACTGCCGCTCGTTCCCACGTCATCTGGGCGTGCGCCTCCGCCGTACGTTGCGCCGCGAGCCTCGTCAGAGAACCGATCGCCTCCAGAGCAAGCGCCATCCTGGGGCAGTCGACGGCGTCGGACTCATGGACGAATTCAGCGAGCAATTCGATGAGACCACGTGCGTACTGAAGCCACTGGTTCGCCTGATTGAGTAGATCGTGGGTGTCGGCCCGCCCACCGTCGCCGCCGAACTGGCAGCTAGTACAGCGTGTGTTGGAATCCGTCATCGGATTTGTCCTTGCCGGCCACCGCAACGCTACCCAAGGTGCGGCACGCCACGCAGAGCGCAACGTGCCGCGATCATACGGACTCGCGGTTTCCCGACGGTCGATGACCGGGCGCCGGATGGCGTGGTTTGATGAAGTGGATTGCGGCGTCAGCCCAGGCTGACCCACGCGGCTACGCGCCGGATGAGCCGACTGAGAAATCACTCATGAAAAGCGGCCGCCGCAGTCGTTCAACCGCGTCTGCGATGTAGGCAGACATCCCGGTTACCGTTGGGTGCAACGCCGAAGGGATTCGGCGGACGAGTCAGTGCCGTATGATGTGGCGCAGCCATACTAACTTCCTATCAGTTGGTTTGGTCAGTCGGCGGGAGGTGTGTCAGCACCTCTCGTCGACGCTTCTCACCGCATGTAGCGATGGTTGCCCGCGAGGCGTATTCGATCGACGACGCAGGCAACGACAAGACCGTAGCAAAACAACATTGAGTTGTCTGTAGGCGCCTTCGAAATTGTCTCCGGGACCGAGCGACCGGCTGAACAAGGCACGCAATGCATTGCCCACCGCAATCATCTCTCAGTCTTCAGCATGTCGTGATGACGTATATGCAGACGCGAGCTCCCTTGAGTAATTTCTCTACGGCAACGGCGCGCAGTAACAAGCGAGCGACGACATCGCGATGATGTCTTTCAAAAGATCGTAGTCTTCGTCGCTTTCAAAAAGCGCTTGTAACAACGCACGCCATCTCTGCGAAACACCGCCAAATTAACTCTGGCCGAAATCGTGCAAGAAGTTTTCGAGCGAACACTAGAATCCGCTCCCCACGACAAGCAGCACTGTCCTACAGATTACGGCTGCACACGCGGCACACGTATCCATCTCGCCCCATGGTGGCCACGCTGGCTTCGTAAGGGTAACAAGCGAAACCACGCTTCAATTTGATGACCTCGTGGGAAACAACCTAATGGAGTCACACAGAAATATACTGGTGAATGACCGCGTTAGCTTGCTTTTCATCATATCGGGGCGAGAAGAAACACTTCGTGCTCGTGGCCGTGCTCGCCTGCTTCATCTCTCGGGAGGATCGCACAGCACTGGAATCAGCGTGGAGATCGTAGTTGACCATTGGTACTACCACTGCGGACGCAGCTTTAGGCTCAGCGAGACGTGGAATAGCGACGAGATCATCGCGAACCAATCGATCGCTTTCTCTAAGCGACCTTCCTTGAAAGGAATCTGAATAATTGACCATTAAAGTAATCATTTTTGACTGCGACGGCACGCTCGTCGATAGCGAGGTATTGGCGAACGAAGTGCTTGTTGATTACCTCGCAGAGTGCGGCCACGTCATGACCGTCGAGATCGCCGTGAGAGCTTACACCGGCATAAAGATGGCTGAGTGCGTGGCAGATCTTGAACGTCGTTTTCGAACTCCCATGCCCGATCGCTTCATAGATGTTTACAGAGAGCGCATGACTTCGGCATTTGCCGATAGGCTCCGTCCTGTCAGGGGCGCGGACGCACTACTGAGCTCTCTTGAGCTTCCCGTATATATCGCGTCCAGCGGTCCACGCGAGAAGATTCAGAACAGTTTGAATGTGACCGGCTTGCAAGGTTACTTTTCAGGAAGGGATTCGATCTTCAGTGCGTACGAACTGGGGCATTGGAAACCCGACCCAGCCTTCTACCGCGCAGTGATCGATAGACTTGGGGTTCTGCCGACAGACGCCGTCGTGATCGAGGACAGCCTGCCGGGCATTCGTTCGGCATTAGGCGCAGGCGTTGTCACGATCGCCCTGGGACCGGGGGAGCGGCTTAGTGGTGAGCTCGCCGGTGCGATATACGCGGCGGACCTTCTCGAGGCGGGTGAGATAGTCCGTGGCCTGGTCGAGGAGCGCGAGCGCGTTCCCTGAATGCGCCAGGGAGTTCAGCGGTTTAGTTGTAGTTCACCGCCGCAGGGCATCGTAGGGAATCCGCTCCACAGGAATGCACCGCCATGCGCGATCTTTTCGTCGCCCTTTCTCTGGCCATGGCCACGTCCACCGCCGTCGCCACCGTTCCCCTTGCGCCCGTGCCCGACCTCGATCTGGCCCGGTACGCCGGCACCTGGCACGAAATCGCCCGCCTGCCGATGTGGTTCCAGCGCAAGTGCGCCAGCGGTGTCACCGCCCATTACGAGCCGAAGCCGGACGGCACGGTCGCCGTACACAACGCCTGCGTCACGGCCGAGGGGAAGACCATCGCCAGTGATGGCGTGGCGCGCCGGCCGGATAATTTCGCCCGCGGCAAGCTGGAAGTGCGCTTCGCGCCGGCATGGCTGTCGTGGCTGCCGCTGGTCTGGGCGGATTACTGGGTGCTCGCCCTGGATGACGACTACCAATGGGCTCTCGTCGGCCAGCCTGGCCGGAAGTACCTGTGGATCCTCGCGCGCGAGCCGTCGATGGATCGGGCGATCTTCGAGTCGCTCAAGAAGACGGCCACGACCATGGGCTATGACCTGGCACCGCTTATTGTTTCGGGGAAGGTGGAGTAGGCAAGTCGGCGTTCCAGTGCTGTTAGGAACCATCTGGACGACCAGCAGCTTCGGCCACGTCAGTTTTGAATGTGCCTATCTTCAAGACCGCGCTTCCATCATCAGCATAGATCAGCGATGCGCGGTCGCCGGGCGCGCGCCAGACGCCCGTGGAGTGATCACGATGTTGGGCTAGGATACGTCCTTCGCCTCGCTCACCGCTGTCCCCATGTCGACTTCACCGAACGCGCCTTGCCCTTGTGGCTCCGGCAAGACCTTGACGAACTGCTGTGGCTCCTCGCATGCCGGCGAAGCGGCGCCGACAGCCGAAGCGCTGATGCGCTCCCGCTACTGCGCCTACGTTCTCGGCCTCGAGGACTACCTGCTGGCGACATGGCACGAAAGCACGCGGCCAGCATCGCTCGGTTTAGCGATGCAGTCGCCGAAACCAACCTGGCTGGGCCTCAGCATAAAACGCTACGAAACCCCGACGGCGGACACGGCGATCGTGGAGTTCGTGGCGCGGTTACGTATGGGTGGCGGAAGTGCGGAGCGCATGCACGAGACCAGTCGTTTCGTGCGCGAAGGCGGCCGCTGGTTCTACGTTGACGGCACGCTCGACTGATCTTTCTTCCGGCGCATCCGGTACCAGCGCCCGAAGGACGGCATAAGGCAGGCGACAACGAACGCCGCGAGAGCACTGAACATTCCTTTGATCCCTGTGCGCCGACGCAGGGTCGGCTATGGCGGCAATCTAGGTGTCGCGTTCATTATTGTCAATCGCCGTCCCTGGCGATCGCCAAGCACGTTCAGATAATCGAGCGGGTCACGCCGCCGTCGACGCGGATCGCGGCGCCGGTGGTCCCCGAAGCCTGCTCCGACGCCAGGTAGACCGACACGTTAGCCACTTCCTCGACGCTCAGCAGGCGCTTGATCAACGACGTCGGGCGGTGGGTCTGGATGAAGTCACGCTCGACCTCTTCCAGCGACTTGCCCTGATCCTTCGCAATCTTGCCGAAAAACTCGCTGACGCCTTCGGAGAGGGTCGGTCCGGGGAGGATCGCATTCACGGTGACGCCGGTGCCCGACATGACTTCAGCCAGGCCACGCGAAACGCCGAGCTGAGCCGTCTTGGTCACGCCGTAATGGACCATCTCGGCCGGCACCTGGACCGCCGACTCGCTCGAGATGAACTGCACGCGACCCCAGCCGCGCTCGGCCATGCCCTTGGCGTAGTGACGCGACAGGCGCACGCCCGAGTTCACATTCACTTCGAAAAAGCGTGTCCACTCCGCGTCGTCGATGTCGAAGAAGCCCTTGGGCTCGAAGATGCCGAGGTTGTTGACCAGAATGTCCGTCTCCGGCACGGCCTTGATCAGAGTAGCCGCGCCTTCCGCCGTACCGAGGTCAGCGGCGACACCCTTGAGCTTCGCGTTGGGTACGTCCTTGCGGATGGTGGCAAGGGCTTCGTCCACGCGAGCCTGGGTACGACCGGTGACGACCACTTCGGCGCCGGCGGCGGCGAGACCAGTGGCGATGGCCAGGCCGATGCCGGCGGTCGAACCGCTGACGATGGCGCTGCGCTTGCTGAGATCGATGTTCATGGGAAAGCTCCTAAGGAGGGGGAATCGATGTCTGACCCCCTCATCGTCGGGGCTGGGCAGGCGGGGATCAATCGTCGTTCGGGCAAAAGACTCTCGCCGCCAGGCCAACAACCGGGCCGGTTACACGCCGGCGAGCTCGTAGCGGCTCTCGCCCTGCGGTACGCCGTGGGGTCCGAAGCGGCGCTCTGCGATCACCGCACGATCGTCGTGATCGACCAGGATGACGGTGCTGGCGCGGGTTCCGTAGGTCTCGCCGACGATGAAGGCACTGGAGAGGAAGCGCTCGCGCTCGATGCCGACACCTGTGTCGGGAAGCACATCGTCCGGCCACGCACCCTTGTCGGCAACCAGGTTGAACAGCGCATCTACATCGGTGTCCGTGTCATTGGCCACCCAGGCCGCGAGGTGCCCGACGAGTGCCCGCGTCTTCGGCCACGGCGCATTGAAATCCGCATTGCTCAGGCCGTGCACACCGGGCTCGACCCGCTGGGCGCGCGCATTCGGATGATTGCCCAGGTAATAGGCGTCGTCGTGGTCGAAGGTCAGCAGGTTGAAGGGCCGGTAGCCCTTCGCGCTCGACATCAGTTCGATCGCATGGGCGCGGGCGGGCACGTTGGAGCCGAGATAATCCGCGACCAGCAGACCTCGCGACAGGCCACTGTGATCCGCGGTCATGTCGCGCACGTTGGTGATCACGCTGACCCGGCCATGCGGCGCCACCCCGGCCCAGGTGCCGCCGGCTTCCAGGTCCCGGCCAGCAATCACGTCAGGCGCTTCGTCCCACGGAGCCAAGGCCGCGGTCGGACGCGCGTGGAACTCGTCGCGGTTACCGACGAGCACCAGCCGCCAGCGCGGGTGGACATGCCAGGCGAAGGCAATCAGGCACATGGGTGGGGAATGGCCCGGAGGAGCATCGGCCTATTGTGCCCTACCCGCTACCGCAAGGTTCTGCAGAAATGCCCCGAGATGGAGGCGGTCGGCTAGACCGCCACCTTCAAGGCAAGCTTCGAGTTCGCCAGCATGAGTGCGATGGACCCCGCCGCCTCGCGCCCGTCGTAGACGGCACGAACGACGAGATCGGCGCCGCGCACGTTGTCACCACCGGCGAAGATGCGCGGATTGCTGGTCTGCAAGGGTAAGCGCCCTTCGCCACCCGCCACGATGCGACCACTACGGTCGCGATCGACGTCGAAGGCGTCGCACCAGTCCGGCGGACTAGGCTGGAAACCGAATGCCTGGATGACTACGTCGGCACGCAGATCGGTTTCGCTGCCTTCCACGTTGTGCGGGCGCGGACGCCCGTCACCGTCATCGACAAGCTGGGTCTCGACGACGCGAACCGCAGTGACCTTGCCGCCTTCGCCGACCAGCGCGATGGGTTGCTGCTGGAACAGGAAGCGCACGCCTTCCTCCCGGCTGTAGCCGACCTCGCGCCGGGAACCGGGCATGCTCGCCTCATCGCGACGATAGACGCAGGTGACCGACGCGGCACCGAGGCGGATGGCCGTGCGGTTGCAGTCCATGCCGGTGTCGCCGCCACCGAGCACGACAACGTGCTTGCCAGCGAGGTCGTACGCCGCAGCGGGCTCCTCGTCGCGCAGCAAGCGTTCGACATTGGCAATGAGGAACGGCAACGCATCGTGCACGCCGCCGAGGTCGCGGCCTTCGAGCTGGCCGTCGACATAGGTATAGGCACCGGTACCAACGAACACGGCATCGTAGTCGGCGAGCAATTCGTCGAAAGCGATGTCGCGGCCGATCTCCACGCCGAGGTGGAAACGCACGCCCATGCCTTCGAGCACCATGCGTCGGGTGCGCACGACGGACTTGTCGAGCTTGAAAGGCGGGATGCCGAAGGTGAGCAGACCGCCGATCTCGTGCTGGCTGTCGTAAACATCCGCGGCGATGCCGGCACGGCGCAGGCGGTCCGCGCAGGACAGCCCGGCCGGACCTGCACCAACGATGGCGACACGCTGGCCGGTCTCACGCACGCGCGAGAGGTCGGGACGCCAGCCCTGGCGAATCGCTTCGTCCGTGACCCATTTTTCAACGCTACCGATCGTTACCGCACCGAAGTCACCCTGTTCCAGCGTGCAGGCACCTTCACAGAGACGGTCCTGCGGGCAGACACGACCACAGATCTCGGGTAGCGGATTGGTCTCGTGCATCAACGTGGCCGCTTCGAACAGGCGGCCGTCCTGCACCAGCTTCAGCCAGTTCGGAATGTAGTTGTGCACCGGGCAGGCGTGTTCGCAATACGGGTTGCCACAGTCGATGCAGCGTTCGGATTGGGATGCCGCCTCCGACGGCGCGAACTCGCCGGAGATTTCGCCGTAGCCGAGCACGCGTACCGCGACGGGCACGGTGCGCGGGGTCTGCCGGGGCACCTCGAGGAAACGGAAATCCTTGGCGCTCATGCGGCACTCCGCAGTTCTTCGGCCAGGGCATCGAGGCTGGCGGCTTTCGGTTTCACCAGCCAGAAACGCTGCAGCAGGCCGCGGAAATCGCCAAGCACCTTGCGGCCCCAGGCGGAGTCGGTGAGTTCAGCATGGCGGGCAATGAGCTGGCGCAGGTGCTGCATGTAATGTTCCATGCCTTCATGCGATATACGCACGATGTCGACGAGTTCGTGGTTGTAGCAATCGACGAAGTTGCGCTCGGTGTCGAGTACGTAGGCGAAGCCACCGGTCATGCCGGCACCGAAGTTGAGCCCGGTGCGACCCAGCACGGCGACGACGCCGCCGGTCATGTACTCGCAGCAGTGATCGCCCGCACCTTCGACGACAGCCAGCGCACCGGAGTTACGCACGGCGAAGCGTTCACCGGCCTGGCCCGCTGCGAACAGCTCGCCGCCCGTCGCGCCATACAGGCATGTATTGCCGATGATCGATGCCTCCTGGCTGGCGAACGGCGAATCCGCCGGCGGCCGGATGATAAGGCGACCACCGGCCATGCCCTTGCCGACGCCGTCGTTGGCTTCGCCAGTGAGGTCGATGTGTACGCCGGAAGCGTTCCAGGCACCGAGGCTCTGCCCGGCCGAACCGTTGAGCTGCAGGTGCACCGGCTTCTCGGCCATGCCGACATCGCCCCAGCGACGCGCGACGTCGCCGGACAGCCGTGCACCGATGGCGCGGTCCGTGTTCGCGATGTCATAGCGGAAGCTGCCGCCGAGTGCATCGGCGACAGCGGCACGCGTGTCCGCCGAGATACGGCTGGCCAGGGTGGCGGGATCGCGCATGGGATTGCGCGCGAGCGTGCAGGCGAAGTCGACCTTCTCGCCCATCCCGTCTTCGGCGATGAGCGGGGTGAGGTCGAGGCGATCCTGCACGGCGGTGACACCATCGCGCTGCTCGAGGCGACCGCTCTGGCCGACAAGTTCTTCGAGCGAACGCACGCCGAGGCGCGCGAGGTGGCGACGCACGTCTTCCGCGACAAAGCGGAAGTAGTTCATCACCATGTCCGGCAGGCCGAGGAAGTGCTTCTGGCGTAACACGGGGTGCTGGGTCGCGACACCGGTGGCGCAGTTGTTGAGGTGGCAGATACGCAGGTACTTGCAGCCCAGCGCGACCATCGGGCCGGTGCCGAAGCCGAAGCTCTCCGCACCGAGCATGGCCGCCTTGATCACGTCGAGGCCGGTCTTGAGGCCGCCGTCGGTCTGCAGGCGAACACGGCCGCGCAGGCCGTTGAGGCGCAGCGTCTGCTGCGTCTCGGCCAGACCAAGCTCCCATGGTGTGCCGGCGTACTTGATGGAGGTGAGCGGGCTCGCACCCGTACCGCCATCGTGGCCGGATACGGTGATCAGGTCTGCGCCTGCCTTCACCACGCCGGCCGCCACGGTACCGACACCCGCGTGCGAGACGAGCTTCACCGAGATGAGCGCCGTCGGATTCACTTCCTTGAGGTCGTGAATCAGCTGGGCGAGGTCTTCGATGGAATAGATGTCGTGATGCGGTGGCGGCGAGATCAAACCGATACCCGGTTTGGCATAGCGCAGCCGGGCAATCGTCGCGTCCACCTTATGCCCAGGCAGCTGGCCGCCCTCGCCCGGCTTGGCGCCCTGGGCGATCTTGATCTGCAACACCTCGGCGTTGACCAGGTAAGTCGGTGTGACGCCGAAGCGCCCCGAGGCGACCTGCTTGATCTTCGAGGCGCGGTCCGTACCGTAGCGCGCAGGATCCTCACCGCCCTCACCCGAATTACTGCGCGCACCGAGACGGTTCATGGCGATGGCCAGAGCTTCGTGCGCCTCCGGCGACAACGCGCCTAGCGACATGCCGGCCGAGTCGAAACGCTTCAGGATGCTCTCTACCGACTCGACCTCGTCGAGCGGTATCGGCGTGCCTTCACGCGGCACGAGCAGGTCGCGCAATGCCGATGGCGGCCGTGCATCCACGTAGTGCGCGTACTTGGCGTAGTCGTCCCAGTCACCCGTGCGCACCGCCACCTGCAGGCTGGCGATCACGTCGGGGTTGTACATATGGAACTCGCCACCGTGCACGTACTTGAACAGACCGCCCGCGCGCAGCGCTTGCGCTTCGTCCCACGCTTCGGCGGCAAGCAGGCGCTGTTCTTTCTCGAGGTCGTCGAAGGTCGAGCCGCCGATGCGCGAGGGCGTACCCGGGAAGCAGATATCCACGACGTCGCGCGAGAGGCCGACGATCTCGAACAGCTGCGCGCCGCGGTAGCCGGCGACGGTGGAGATACCCATCTTCGACAGGATCTTCAGCAGGCCCTTGCGGATGCCACGACGGTAGTTGCGACCGATCTCACGCGGTGCGCCTTCGCCGTTGCGGATGTGTCCGCTGCGGCCCATGTCGAACAGACTCTGGTAGGCCAGCCAGGGGTAGATCGCCGTGGCGCCGAAGCCGAGCAGGCAGGCAAAGTGGTGCGGATCGCGCGGCGTCGCCGTCTCGACCATGATGTTGCACTGACATCGCAGGCCCCGATCCACCAGGCGCGCATGCACGGCTCCGGTCGCCAGGAGCGAATGGATCGGTAGCAGGTCACGGCGGGGATAACGATCGCTCAGGAAGACGATCTTCACGCCGCCACGCACCGCTGCCTCGACGGCGTCGCAGATACGCAGCAGCGCCTGTTCCAGCGTCTCGTCGGCGCCGTACATGAGATCGAAACGCGGAGTGTCCGCATACTCGGCGTTCGCCAGGATCTGCCGAAGCTTGCGCTGCGAGAGGATCGGCGAATTGAGCAGGATCTGCTTCGCGTTCTCGGGACCGAGATCGAAGATGTTCCGCTCCTGGCCAATCTGCGTCACGAGCGACATCACCAGGCGCTCACGCAGCGGATCGATCGGCGGATTGGTGACCTGCGCGAAGCCCTGGCGGAAACGATCGAACAGCGGACGGATCTGTCGCGACAGCACGGCCATGGGCGTGTCGTCGCCCATGGATCCGGTGGCTTCCGCTTCGGTCTCGGCGAGCACCTTCAGTACCGACTCGCATTCTTCGCGCGAAAGGCCGAACAACTTCTGGTAGCGACGCAGTTCCTCGGCGGGCAATGGCTCCGCCGCGAGGCTCGGGTCGATGAGATCGGATTCGAGGTAGGTGACGCCGTCACGCAGCCAGTCACGGAAAGGCGCGCGCTTGCGATTGATCGCATCGATGTCGGCGTCGCGCAGCAGGCGGTGTTCGCGAAAATCCACGGCGATCATCTCGCCCGGTGCGAGACGGCCCTTGGCCACGATGCGTGCCGACGGCACGTCCCACAGGCCGGCTTCGGAAGCGACGATCAGGTGGTTGTCATCGGACAGCGCCCAGCGTGCCGGGCGCAGCCCGTTGCGATCGAGCGTGCAGGCGGCATAGCGACCATCGCACATCACCAGGCCAGCCGGACCGTCCCATGGCTCGCTGTGCAGCGCGTAGTACTCATAGAACGCGGCGAGATCCTCGTCGATGTTCTCGCGCGCCGAGTATGCCGGTGGCACGAGTACGCGCATGGCGGTAAGCAGGTCCATGCCGCCCATCAGGAGCACTTCAAGCGCGTTGTCGAGGCTCTCCGAGTCCGAGCCGCTCTGGCGAACCAGCGGACCGATGTCGGAGAGGTCGACCAACTCCGAGCGCATCACCGAGGTGCGGGCCTGCATCCACCGACGATTCGCCCGGATGGTGTTGATCTCGCCGTTATGCGCGAGCAGACGGAAGGGCTGGGCGAGACGCCACTGCGGCGAGGTATTGGTCGAGAAGCGCTGGTGGAAGACCACGGCGTCCGCGACGAGCGCTGGATGCTTCAGGTCGGGGTAGACATCGCGCAGGTGGCCGGGCGCGGCCATGGCCTTGTAGCCGACGACCTCGCCGGAGAGGGAGACGACGTAGAACTGTGGGTCGCCAGCGAGGGTGAGTTCCGCACGACGACGCGCATGGAACAGCCTGGCCTCGAATTGCGCGGGCGTGAGTTCGGCCGGGGCGTCGACGAAGATCTGTCGCACGCGCGGCATCGAGGATGCCGCCAGCGGTCCGCAGGCGGTGACATCGACGATGACGTCGCGCCAGCCGGCCACGTTGAGATTCACGGCGGCGAGTTCGCCTTCGAGGACGGTGGCGGCGCTATCGTCGCCTTCCGGATCGAGGAAGACGACGCCGGCGGCGAAGTGCGTGGCTAGCGAGATCCCGGATTCGCGCGCAAGCGCGCGCAGCCATTCGACCGGCCGCCTGATCAACACGCCACAACCATCGCCGCTGATGCCATCGGCGTTCACGCCGCCCCGGTGCGAAAGCTTGGCGAGTGCCGAGAAGGCGGTATCGACCAGTGCCGAACTGGCATGGCCGTCTATCTGCGCGACGATACCGAAGCCGCAGCTGTCGTGTTCGAACGCCTCGTCGTAGAGGCGCGGAGTGCCTTGCTTCACCATCCGCCTCCTGGGGCATAAGGTTGTGCTGGGAATCTGGCGAGCACGTGGCCCCGCGACCTGGAACGGTCGACCATCACGTGCACGCGAAGGGGCTTGCGGCCCACTTTAGTCATATTTGCCGCGCTGCGTCAAAGCGTTCGGACGTCCAAACGGAAAGAGAACGGAATTCTTACGTCGCGGATGCCGAGACCACTTGGTGGAAACGGGGTGGCGGGCGGGGTGGGGGCCATACCAGCGGGGGCGGCTTCGCTCCGGCCGGATCGCCGCTGAAGCGGCCCCCACACAAAGCCGTCGCCCCTGTGGGAGCCGCTTCAGCGGCGATGCCCGCCAACAGGCGGCCCAACCACCGGATAGGTAATAATCGCCCGATGCGCCCAATCTCCCGCCTCCCTCTCCTCCTGACCCTCGCCCTCCTCGCCACCGCCCCCTTCCCGCCCGCCTTCGCGGCGCAGGACGCCAAGGCGCGGTCCGAGCAGGACGACGCCCGGCAGAAGCTCGACGGCGTTCGCAAAGAGATCGAGGGGCTGACAAAGGAGCAGCGGGACACCGCCAACTCCCGCGACAGCGCGAACGCGGCCCTGGCCAGGCAGGCCGAACAGGTCTCGACGGCCGCGAAGGCCGTCCGCGAGACGGACGCCGATCTGGAAGCGCGCAAGCGCGACCTCGCGCAGCTGAACGAGCAACGGGCCGGGATGCAGGCCGGCCTCGATAAACAGAAGGGCGCACTGGGCGATCTGCTCCGCGCCACCTACACGCTCGGCCGCGGCTCCGACCTCCAGCTCCTTCTCGGCGACGAAGACGTCAACCGGATTTCCCGAGCGCTGGCCTACTCCCGTTACTTCCAGGAGAACCGGGTCGAGCGCATCCGCGGCCTGCTCGCGGATCTTTCCCGCCTGCAGGAGGTCGAATCCGCCATCACCGCCGAGCAGGACAAGCTCGAGGCGACCCGGGCCGAACGCGAGAAACGTACGGGCGAGCTGGAAAAACAGCGTAGCGAGCAGCAGAAACTGGTGGCCGAAGCGGACTCCAAATACAAGGACCAGGCCCAACGCATCGCCGCGCTCAAGCAGAACGAGCAGGACATGAACGCCCTGGTCGCCCGGCTGCAGAAGGTGATCGACGAGGCAGCCAAGGCCGCCGAACCCGCACCCGCGCCGAAGGGCACGCCACCCACGGCGCCCCTGGGCAACCTGCGCGGCAACCTGCCCTGGCCGGCCAACGGCCCGGTGCATACGTACGGCAGCGGCGTGATCATCGTCGCGGCGCGCGGCAGCGAAGTGAAAGCGGTTGCACGTGGCCGCGTCGTCTTCGCCAACTTTCTGCGCGGCTACGGCATGATGATCATCGTGAACCACGGTAACGGCTTCATGAGCATGTACGGCAACAACGAAACGCTGCTGCACGGCGTGGGCGACATGGTCGAGGCCGGCGAAACCGTCGGCACGGCCGCGGCGCCCGCCGGTGACAACGGCGCCTATTTCGAGCTGCGCCAGGGTGGCAAACCCATCGATGCGCGCGGCTGGCTCGGTAAACGGCATTGACCCCGGAGACAGGCATGCGCCAGCACCCCCTTCGCTTCGCACTCGCGCTGGCACTCGGCACGGTCGCGGCGGTTCCCACCGCCCAGGCCCAGCAAAAGCCGCTGAAGCAGCCCGATGCACCCGCCGCGTCGTCGACGTCAGCGGCGGCCATCGCCAGCAAGGCGGACGACACCGTCGACCTCGACGACATTCGCAATTTCACGCGGGTCTACCAGATCGTCCGCCAGGCCTATGTCGAGAAGCTCGACAACAAGACGATCATGAAGGCCGCCATCAGCGGCATGCTGCAGAACCTGGACCCGCACAGCGAATACCTGGACAAGGAAGGCCTCGACGAACTCGACGAAGACACCACCGGCCAGTACGGCGGCCTCGGTATCGAAGTGCTGCAGGTGGAAGGCTCACTGAAGATCGTCTCGCCGATCGACGACACACCGGCGTCTCGCGCGGGTATCAAGCCGGGCGACACGATCCTCAAGGTCGACGGCATGGTCGTCGACAGCCAGAACATCGACGAGGCCTTCAAGAAGCTTCGTGGCGACCCCGGCAGCAAGATCACCCTCACCATCCTGCACGAGAAGTCGGATAAGCCGATCGACATGCCGCTGGTGCGCGAGCGCATCGCCGTCACCAGCGTGAAGGTGCGCCAGCTCGATCCGGGCTACGTCTATATCCGCCTGAGCCAGTTCCAGGAGGACACGGCAACGGACATGGACAAGAAGCTCAGCGACTTCATCAAGAAGAACGGCGCGCCCAGGGGCGCCGTGCTCGACCTGCGCTCCAACCCCGGCGGCCTGCTCACCACAGCGGTTGCCGTGGCCGATGCCTTCCTCGATTCCGGCGTCATCGTCACGACGAAGGGCCGCCTGCAGGACGCCAACCTCAACTTCGATGCGCACCCCGGCGACCTGCTCAAGGGCGCACCGATGGTGATCCTCACCGACAACGGCACCGCCTCGGCCGCCGAGATCGTTTCAGGTGCGCTGAAAGACAACCATCGAGCACTGATCATGGGTCGCCGCACCTTCGGCAAGGGCGTCGTGCAGACCGTGCTGCCGCTGGACAAGGACCACGCGGTCAAGATCACCACGGCGCGTTACTACACGCCGAACGGTACGTCGATTCAGGCCGAAGGCATCAAGCCGGATATCTCGCTTGCCGATCTTGCGGTGAACAAGAGCGACACAGCACCGCAGCTGATTGGCTCGGAAGCTGACCTGCCGAATCACCTGGTCAACGAGAAGGCTGACAAGGACGACAAGAATGCGTCCGACGATGATGGCAAGCTGGCGATCGAGGATTACGCGTTGTCGCAGGCGTTGAATGTTCTTAAGGGGATGGCGCTGAATCGGCAGGCTGCGAACAAGTAGCGTCTCGTCGCTAAGCGACGATCACCAAAACTTCCACCATGGCCGATCCGCGCGGGCCTGCACCATGGCCCGCCGGACGCTCCACGGCAGCTCCGCCTTTCGGCCCGGCTTGAGCGCCTCGGCCGGTGTCCAACCGTCGAAAGCCGCCACGCCATATGCACTGGCGGGTAGCGCCTCGTCGAACGTAGTGACGCTATGCGCGAGCTCGGGCGGCAGGAAATAGAAGTGGTCGACATCGTCGCCTTCCGCATCGGCGCGATCCTGCAGGGCTTCGATACGGGCGTGGATGGCGTCGAAGGCGAGCGGGAGGCCGCCCTTGGAAGCAAGGTGACGCGTGTCGTCCTGCTGGCCATCGTGCTCGACACTCCAGCTGCGCAGTCCGTCCACATAGCACGCGGCCGTACTGACCAGCTGCTGGTCGTCCTGTTCACAGGTGACGACGGTGCAACCGCGTGACAGGGGCCGCAGCGATTCCTCGGCGATCAGCGGCGATGCGAAACGTGTCACCACGACAAACCAGCCGGACGGCAGGGTGATCGCAAAGCCGCGGCGCGGGTGCAATTCGGTGGATCCGTTGCGCACGAGATCCAGGGCACCTAGCACGGTGTCCGCGTCCTTGCCCCTTACCGCCAGCCAGCCGATCGACACGCCCATGGCATCACTCGCTTTCGGGTGGTTTCAGCAGGAAGCGCACCGACAGCAGGCCCACTTCGTAAAGCAGGCACATTGGCACGGCGAGCATCACCATGGACAACAAATCCGGCGGGGTGATGAAAGCGGAGATGGCGAAGGCGCCGACGATGGCGTAGCCACGGCCCTTGCTGAGCTTCTCGGCGTCGACGATGCCCATCGCAGCCAGGATCACCACGGCCACCGGCACTTCGAAGCAGAGTCCGAACGCGAAGAACATCAGCATGACGAAATCGAGGTAATGCGTGATGTCCGTCATCATCGCGACGCCTTCGGGCGTGACGGCGTTGAGGAATTTGAAGGCCGCCGGCATCACCACGAAATAGGCGAACGCGCAGCCGGAGTAGAACAGCACCAGCGAGGCGACCAGCAAGGGCCGCGCCAGGCGCTTCTCGTTCTTGTACAGGCCGGGACTGACGAAGGCCCAGAGCTGGTAGAGGATCATCGGCATGCTGATGAAAAGCGCGACGAAGAAGGCGAGCTTCAGCGGCGTAACGAACGGGCTGGCTACTTCGGTCGCGATCAGGTGCGCGCCCTGCGGCATGCGCTCCACCAGCGGCTTAGCCAGTTCGGCGTAGAGGTGGTTGGCGACGGGCACGAGGGCCAGCAGCACCAGCAGCAGGACGACTACGGCGCGAAGGAGCCGGGTGCGCAGTTCGATCAGGTGGGAAAACAGGCCCTCTTCGATCGCGTCGTCGGCGGACGGATCGGGGTCAGCTGCGGTCATGCGGTTCATCCGTGGGCGGCGGGGTCACGCCGTGGGCCAGCGGCAGCATGTCGCGTGCCGGGTCGGGCTCACGGCCCTCGATACGAGCCGTCTGCGTTTCGGTAAAGGTGTCGCGGACGCGATCGCCGGTGTCCCGGATGTCCTGGCCGGCACCACGGATCTCAGCGCGGACGCTGTCGTGGGCGGAGCGGGCGGTTTCGGCCGTCTCGCGGAGCGTGCGCTTGATTTCCTCGGCCTGGATCTCGCGTTCGACCTCGGCCTTCACGTTGTCCCAGCCGTTGCGCATGCGCCGGATCAGGAGCCCGGCGGTACGGGCGGCGTGCGGAAGCTTCTCGGGGCCGAGAACGATGAGCGCCACCACCGCGAGCAGCAGCAATTTACCAAAGCTGATCTCGATCATGGCGCCGCCAGGATCACGGAGCGCGGTCGCGCGGCTCGGTGGATTCGGTATGGGTCGGCGGCACCTGGCCCGTCACCGGGGGATCGGCGCGCAGCTTCTCTTCGCGGTCACGGGCGGCCTTGGCCTCCTCGTCGCCGTCCATTCCTTTCTTGAAGTCGCGCATGGCACCGCCCAGATCCGAGCCGATGTTGCGCAGCTTCTTCGTGCCGAAGATCAGCACGACGACGAGCAGCAGGAGGACGATATGGGTAATGCTCATGAAAAACCTCGCAGGCGCCCGCCAGGGCACCGATGGGACGGACCGGCGCCCTACATGACGCCGGATGGTTCAGATTCAGCGGTTAGTGTACTCCTCCAGCGTGTCACGGAAATTGACGACATAGGCTGGAGCGTTAGTTATACCGCCTGTCTCGAAGATACGGCGGGGTGTGATGCCCGGGCCGTAAACCTGCTTGTTGGTGTCGTCATCGATGCTGAAATGGGTGCCATCGAGTGCCACGCCGGCAAACAGGCCCCGCGCGCGCGAATAGGTATAAATCTCGGCCTTCAGCTGGCCGTCGGTGGCCGCCGTGGCTGAGCGGCCCACCGGGCCGGCGGCGGCGGAGGCGTTGGCGCCCAGCGTGAACTTGCCGTCAATGATGCCCTGCACGCCCCGATCGGTACGGAAAACCAGGATCACGTCGGCTGATTGGATACCGATCTGGAAGCCTACGCCGGCACCCGCCATGGAGATGAAGTTGGGATTGGACCAGGTGCCGTCGGGACTCTTGATCGAGATCAGGCCTTCGCCCTTAGCCCCCGAGAAGACGAAGCCGCCCTTGACCATGTCGGGAAGGACGGCGATCGCCCGCGCGTTCTTAAGGAGGTCGGCCGGGAGCTGCTTGTCCGGCGCGTCGTCCATGATTTCCTTGAGCACGCGCACCGCGTTTTCTGCCTGCTCCTTCGGCGGGTCCGCGGCCTGGACCGCCGACACGGGCAGCAAGGCAAGAAGTCCGAGAACAAGCAGGCGGGAAAGACGTGGGGTCATCGCGTGGCTCCTTTCATACACATGGCGGCTTCGGCGTTACACCGCGCTATGGCAGACTGCGGGAATTCCCGCGAGTGCCCGACGCCGATGCCAGGTACGCCAAACTATACCGGCCTTGCCGGGTATTCCCACGACACCCTGCCCCAGGTCGGTGTGCTGCTGGTTAATCTCGGTACACCTGAAGCGCCCACCGCCGCCGCCGTGCGGCCCTACCTGGCCGAGTTCCTCGGCGACCCGCGTGTCATCGAATACCCACGCCTGCTCTGGCTGGCGATCCTGCACGGCGTCATCCTGCGCGTCCGGCCCAAGCGCTCTGCGCACGCCTACGCGCGCATCTGGACGGAACAGGGCTCACCGCTACGGGTCGGCAGCGAAGCGCTTGCCGCCGCCCTGCAGGCCGAACTGGGCCGACGTCGCCCCGGCCCGATCCGCGTCGCGCTTGCCATGCGCTACGGTCGGCCGGCCGTCGCCGAGACGATCGCACAGCTCCAACGCGAAGGCGTTCGCCGCCTGCTCGTGCTGCCGCTCTACCCGCAGTACTCGGCCACCTCGACCGGCAGTGTCTTCGATGCCGTGGCGGACGCGATCAAGAGCCTGCGCTGGCCGCCGGAGCTGCGCCAGATCAACGACTACCACGCGGAACCCGGCTATATCGCCGCGCTCGCCGACAGCGTGCGCGCCCACTGGAATAGCCACGGCCGTGGCGAGAAACTGCTCATGAGCTTCCACGGCATTCCCGAGCGTTACGTGCGTAACGGCGACCCTTATTTCTGCCAGTGCCACGCTACCGCGCGCCTGCTGCGTGAAGCACTGGGGTTGTCCGAGGATGAGGCTCCGATCAGTTTCCAGTCGCGCGTGGGTCGCGAGCGCTGGCTGCATCCGTATACCGATGAGACCGTAAAAGTGTTCGGCAACAATGGGATCAAGCGAATCGACGTGATCAGCCCCGGCTTCGCCGTGGATTGCCTGGAGACGCTCGAGGAGATCGCCATGCAGAACGCCGACTTCTTCAAGGAAGCCGGCGGCGAGACGTTGAACTACATTCCCTGCCTCAATGCGACGCCTGCGCATGTCGGGACGATTGCCGATCTCGTGTTGCGCCATACCCAGGGCTGGCCGGAGTTCGCCGCGGATTACGACGCAGCCGAGGCAGCTCGGCGCCTTGCCGCCAGCCGCGAACGCGCCCGACAGGTACGTGACGATGCGTGAGTTGCGGATTTCCATTCCGGGACTGGAGCTATCCGGCCTGACCTGGGGTGAACCGGATGCACCGCCGCTGCTACTCATCCACGGCTGGCTCGACAACGCGGCGAGCTTCGCGCTGCTGGCTCCGCTGCTGGCAGAGCGCTTCCATGTCATCGCACTGGACTTGCCCGGCCACGGCCATTCCGACCACCTGCCGGCGGGTACGATTTACCAGCATGTCGACTACACCCGCGCCGTCCTGGCAGTGGTGGATTCGCTCGCCCTGCCCCGCTTCCACCTGCTCGGCCATTCGCTCGGTGCAGGCGTGGCAACCATGGTCGCGATCGCCGCACCGGAACGCATTCGCGCGCTAGCGCTGATCGAGGGTCTAGGGCCGCTCGGCGACGACGGCTCGCGCACGCTCGATCGTTTCCGCGACGCGCTGGCGATCAAGGACGACGGCAACCGGCCTCTGCGCGTCTTCCCGTCGATCGACGATGCTGCCCGCGCGCGCGCGCTGGCGAGCGGCCTGGATAGCTCGCTTGCCCGGCACATCGTCGAACGCGGGTTGCGCGAGGTAGAGGGCGGGTACAGCTGGCGCAGCGATCCGCGCCTGTCGAAGCCGACGGCCATTCGCCTCGCCGAGACGCAGGTGATGTCGCTACTGCTCGGTCTTGCAGCGCCGACATCGCTGTTACTGGCGCGGCCGCATCCGCCGTATCTGGAGCCCGAGGCGCTGCAGGTGAGGATCGACTGCGTCGACGACATCACCGTGACGCGGATGGAGGGGGGGCATCATTTGCATCTGGAGCATCCGGGAGCTGTCGCCGGTTGGCTGCGTAGCGCGCTGTAGCTTTCGCCGATGAATCGGCTCCTACACAGGGCCTTTGAGGCATCGCCGCTGAAGCGGCTCCCACATGTCTGCCGTGCCGTTTGTGGGAGCCGATTCATCGGCGATGCTCTTCGGTCAGACCACAGGATCCAGCCTAAACGCCGGCTGCACCATCGGATCCACCAGCCAGTGATCCGCCAGCAGGAAGGCGAACAACACCATCAGGTACACGATGGAATAGTTGAACATCTTCATCGCGAACAACTCATCCGGCGGGTTGAGCATGCGGATGGCGTACCAGAGGAAACCCGCGCCAAGGACCACCGCGCCGAACAGGTAAATCAGCCCGCTCATGCCGGTGAAGAACGGCAGCAGGGTTACCACGCAAAGCAAAATCGTATAGAACAGGATGTGCCAGCGCGTGTAGACCACGCCATGGGTCACCGGCAGCATCGGCACCTGCGCGCGCGAGTAGTCGTCGACACGGAAGATCGCCAGCGCCCAGAAGTGCGGCGGCGTCCAGACAAAGATGATCAGCAGCAGCTGCAACGCATACGGATGCAGCGAACCGGTCACCGCCGTCCAGCCCAGCATGGGCGGCGCCGCACCAGCGAGGCCACCAATCACGATGTTCTGCGGCGTCGCGCGCTTCAGGTACGCCGTATAAATCACCGCGTAACCGATCAGCGAGAAGAACGTCAGCACCGCGGTGAGCATGTTTACCAGGAACACGAGCACCAGCATCGACGCAATTCCAAGCGACATCGCGAAGATGAACACCTGCATCGGCGTGAGTTGACCCGTGGCCAGCGGACGATGCGACGTGCGCGCCATCAGCTTGTCGATGCGCTGGTCGATGAGGTGGTTGAACGCCGCCGCGGAAGCTGACGCCAGCCAGATACCAAGCGTACCGAAGACGGCCGCGTGCCAGGTTGGCAGCACACGCTGGCCGGAGGCATCCACGGCGAGGAACATGCCGATAACCGCGCAGAAGACCAGCAGCGCGACGACGCGCGGCTTGGTCAGTTCATAGTATTGGCCGAGGTTGCTCACAGTGACTCCGTCGTCGCAGGCAGGCGCTGCGTGCTGGCCAGGGCCGCGAGCAGGGTGAAGAGAAGCAGCGCGGCCACGCCATTGTGCGCCGTCGCCACCGGCAGCGGCAGGCCGAGGTGCACATTGCCGATGCCAAGAAGTACCTGAGCGATCAGGACGACGCCGATGGCGACGCCAATCCTGCGAAGCCCCGCGCGTGCCAGCCTGTGCGACAGCCAGGCGAGATAGCAGAACGTGACCAGGGCACCGATGCGATGGGCGAGCTGGATCGAACTGCGCGCGGCCATGTCGAGCACGCCGCCTTCATAGTTAACGCCGATGCCGCGCCAGAGCACGAAAGCCTGGGGGAAATCGGTCTGTGGCCACCATTGGCCAAGGCACTTCGGGAAATCCGTGCCGCAGGCGAGGGCCGCGTAATTCGAGCTCGTCCATCCACCCAGGGCGATCTGGCACACCAGCACGACGATACCGATGACGACCGGCGTACGCAGGGCCGCGAAGCGATCGTCCAGCGTACCCACGCGCCACCAGCGCAGCGCCGCCCACGCAAGCAAGGCGAACGTGGCCAGGCCGCCAAGCAGGTGGCCCATCACCACGATCGGCTTCAGCAACAGGGTCACTGTCCACATGCCGAGCATGGCCTGGAAGATGATCACCGCCAGCGCCGCGACACCGATTTTCCACGCGCCCGGCCGGTCGAGCATTGCCGCGGCGATCAGCGGCAAGGCGATCGCGAAGGCGGAAAGGCATGAGGAGACGACATGCTCGCCGCGCATGTACATCACCACGCCGACCACCGCGAACGCGGCAGCGAGCAGTACGGCAATCACCGCCACACGCCGGCGCCAGGCCGAGATCAGTGCGATCGCCAGGACCATGAAGCCGAGGCCGCCGGCGAGGAAGCGATGCACCTGCTCGCGCCAGGCCTTGTGCGTCTCGTAGGGGCGATCCGGGAACGCCTGGTTCGCCTGCGCGATGTCCTGCGCATGTCCGGGCCACGAGGCCTTGCCGTAACAGGTGGGCCAATCCGGGCAGGAAAGGCCGGCGTTGGAAAGGCGAACGAAGGCACCGAACATCACGATGCAGAAGGCGAACAGTGCGGCGAGAAGCGCGAGCGTGCGCAGGATTTTCACGGTACGCGGTGGCATCAGCGGATCACCTTCTGCATGTCCTTGCGCAGTCCGCTCGGGTCGAAACCGGCGGGATAGTAGGACAGCGCGGTCCCGTTGGACTCGACGAGGACGGCAGACACGCTGTCCGGCTCGGTCGGACGGAACTCGCCGAACGCGTCGGCGGCGTCGCTGCCTATTTTCCAGGAGGGCATCACACCGTCGGCACCCGGCGCAGTCGGCGGCGTTCCGAGATAGAGCAGGCGCAGGCGATCCGCATTGGCGTTGAGCACGATGCGCGCGTTACGCATCAGTGCCAGCGTCATCAGGCAATGGTCGGCACAGCCCGGGCCCGGCAGGGCAATGAGGGTCAGGCGCGGCTCGCTGTCACGCCACACCCAGGGCTTGCCGTCCACATCGACGCGCACGTCGTTGACGCTACGTTGGGGCACGATCGGCCGGCCATTGCCCTTGCCCTCGGGCTGCCATCCGCTGAGGGTAAGCAAACCCGCGGCGATGATCGGCGCGAGGAACACCAGCATGATCAGGATCAGCTTGAGGCGGCTGCTACGGAGGTTCTTGGTGGAGACGTTCGGATCGGTCATGGTTACTCGGGCCGCTTCGGGCGTCGCTGGCGATGCAGAAGGACGAAGATCACCACTGCGGCAAGCGCAAAGGTGAACCACTGGAAGGCGTAGGCGCGGTGCCGCGCCGGGGGCATGAAACCGGGCGTCCACTCACGCGTGTAGATGCTGGCCGGATCGGCATCGAGCAGCAACACGCGAGGATACAGCGCACGGCCGACATCGGCGCCGATCTCCTTGAGGTCGACATAGACCATGGACTTCTCCGCACCGTGCTGTTCCGGCAGGCGGTTGCCGCCGAGGCGGACACCAACACCCGGCGACGGCACGTACAAACCACGGATGCTCGTCTCGCCCTTCGGAAGCGGCGGCAGGCGCGGGTTGGCGCCCGATTCCTTGGCCAGGAAACCGAGGTCCACCAGCACGTAGGGAACCAGTCCGTGCGGCGAGAACGGCACGTAGACGTGGATACCGACCTGTCCCGCGTGGGTCTGGTCGTCGAGGATATAGGTGTGCCCGGGCACGAACTGGCCACGCAGGGCCACGCGGGGGTAGCGATCCACTGGTGGCGCTTCAGCGATCATGCCGAAGTCCTCCACCGCCGCGGCGGCGGATGCGGCGTAGCGCCGCAGCAACTCGTCCTTCTCGTCGGCGCGGTCCAGCTGCCAGACACCCAGGCGCGCGAAGGCCAGCACGCCCACCACGGTGAGTGCGACAGCGAACCACGTCGGACGACGCAAGAAGCTCATGCCAGACGCCCCACGGCCACCGCTATACTCGGATTGTCGATATCAGGCGGAAGGGTCACGTGGAAACCATCTATAAGTACGCGCTGGTGATCCTGCTGTTGGTTGTGCTCTTCAACCTCGGCCAGGCCCTGTTTTTCATGATGACCGACAAAGGCCAGAGCAAACGCACCGTGTGGGCGCTTACCCGTCGCATTGGTCTGTCATTGCTGCTCATCGCCATGGTCGCGCTGGGCATCTTCATGGGCTGGCTGCATCCCCATGGGGTCGGCCAATTCTAACGCGCCCGGCCGGGAGGCCAAGGCGCGGTGCGGCATTTGGTGCCGTGGAGCAGCGATAGGGGGAAACAGGGATGACGTCAGCGACACACAAACCGTTGCCAACAGCGCTATCCCTCGCGCTGATTCCTGTTGCCTGGCTGGGCGTCACCGTCGTCGCGACGGGACTGGAAGGGGTGTTCGGCATCTTCCCCATTCGCTTCGCAGCTGCTCTGAAGAGCTTCCACGACGCGTCGCCGGCGCTACTTATCGGTTGGGGCATCACAGCCACGATGGCAGCCGGCGCCCTGCTTGCCCGGGGCCGTCGACCCTACGCGTGTGTCCTGTTCATGGCCTTGTTCCTCGTTGGATACGCGTGCCTCGCGCCTGCGATGTATCAGCGCGTCATCTTCGGCGTGTGGATCGCCGGCATGGACGGGCTCCTTGTCGTCGTTGGGATCTGGCAACTGACGCGTGAGCGCAGCGACGAATCAGTGGCTCGCTCGACGAGCGAATAGGCTCACTTGCCCGCGGGTAAGTCAGGCCAGGGCAGCAAGCACGTGCTTGGGGTCTTTACGAATGGCACGCAGAAGCGCCCGAGCCGGCCCTGTCGGCGCCCGCCTGCCCTGCTCCCAGTTGCGCAGCGTGCCCACGTCGACATCGAGAAGAAGAGCGAACTTCGATTGCGAAAGGCCGGTCGTTTCCCTGAGCTCCTTGATAGCAGCCGGGTCGACCCAGAACACACGGGATGCCTGCCGTTCGCCGCGAAGGATCTCGTCCATTTCCTGGACGCTCGCCATCAGGTCTTTAAAAAACTTGCTCATAGTGTCGCTTCCAGGTCTCGATGATCTTTCGGAGTGCCTTCCGATGTTCTGCTGAAAGGTCTTCCCGCTCGTTCTTTGCGAATATCAGCAGCATCGCAATGTGAGAGCGGGGAACGAAGTGGTAGTAAATCACCCGCGCCCCGGCACTTTTGCCGCCACGCGCCATCGCAACGCGAACCTTTCTGAGTCCGCCCGTACCCTCCATCACATCGCCGACTTCCGGGTGCTCGACGAGATAGCACTGGAGTCGGGCGTAGTCGTCGTCTTCGAGTAACTCGGTGATCCGCCTCGTGAAGACGGGCGTTTCGACGAAGATCACGTGACGAAGGTACGCCCCTGACGTACATGCGTCAATGGCGTACTCCTCAGGACGATGTGTTCCATGATCCCTCCTCAGCTCGCGCGAATTGCGCGTCTGGAAGGATCCGCACCCGCAAGGCGCAAGGTCAGTGGGCGCGGCTCAACACGGTGGGAAGGCGGCGGCTCCCAAAAAAAGCTTGAGCCAAAAAAAGGTTCATCGCGGATTACCGGGGTCCGGGCGCTCGCCTTCGGCCTCGTGGGCTCGGCTTCGCCGTCGCTCTCTACACTTGAGCGTTTCGCGGGGGAGACCTGGGTGCCCACCCTCGCTGCTCAGACAGTCCTCCGCGTTTCGTACCGGAAAGACCGCTAACGCAGTCCATGTATCTATCTGGCCTACGGCCGCTCCACTTGTGCGGAACTCGCCTCGAGGGTGGGCACCCAGGTCTCTCACGACGAGACGGTTAGCTGTAAGGCGAGCCGTTGGCGTGGGTGTGGTTGCCGAAGCGGACCGTTACGGCGGTCCTGCCGGCACATCATTTCCGGCTCCGTCAGCGCCTTCGTAGCTGCTGCGCTGCCTCGCGAGGACGATCGCGACTGGCGCGACGCGGGTGACCGTCTTGCGATGACGATGGCGACGAGCCAGCAGCCGAAGCAGCGGCGCTTCGTCGGCTCGGCCCACACGAACCTCAGGGATGGGAAGAGTCTTCGGTGCCCACCCTCGAGGCGAGTTCCGCACAAGTGGAGCGGCCGTAGGCCAAATAAGAACATGGTCCGCGCAGCGGACTTTCCGATACGAAACGCGGAGGACTGCCTGAGCAGCGAGGGTGGGCACCGAAGGCTCTGCGCCGCGACGTCCGACGCGTTCAGCGCCCCCGGAATTCAGCGATGAACCAAAAAAAACCCGCCTCACAGCGGGTTCTTCGATTTACATAGCTGTCGACTACGTCAGGTCAAAGCACGTAAACAAACAGGAACAGCGCCAGCCATACCACGTCGACGAAATGCCAGTACCAGGCGACGGCTTCGAAACCGAAGTGGTCGTCCTTGGTGAAGTGGCCCTTGGCGCAGCGGATCCAGATGATCGCCAGCATGATCGTGCCCAACGTCACGTGCATGCCGTGGAAGCCGGTGAGCATGAAGAACGTGGCACCGTAGACGCCGCTGCCCAGCGTGAGGTTGAAGTGCTCGTACGCTTCGGCGTACTCATGGGCCTGGAACCACAGGAAGCAGCAGCCGAGCAGCACGGTGGCGCCGAGACCGATCAGCAGCGCCTTGCGATGACCGGCCTTCAGCGCGTGGTGCGCGATGGTGATGGTCACGCCCGACGAAAGCAGGATCAGCGTGTTGAGGAGTGGCAGGCCCCACGCCGCGATGGTCTGGAACGAACCGCCGATCTTCTGCGGACCGCCGCCGCCGTTCGCGCCCCACGAGGCCTCGTAACCCTGCCAGACGAACTGGTGGGTGAGTACGCCGTGGCCTTCGCCGCCCAGCCAGGGCACGGAGAAGATGCGCGCGTAGAACAGGGCGCCGAAGAACGCACCGAAGAACATGACTTCGGAAAAGATGAACCACATCATGCCCATGCGGAACGAGCGATCGACCTGGCCGTTGTAGCTGCCCGCAAGGGACTCGCGGATGACCGAGCGAAACCAGCCGAAGAACATGCCCAGGATCATGGCAAAGCCAAGCCAGAACATCGGCTTGCCGAAGGCGCTGCTATCGCCCGGCTGCGAGTTCAGCCAGTGCGCGGCACCGTACACGGTGACGAACATGGAGATCGCCGCGACGATGGGCCAATAGCTCTTGCTCGGTACGAAATAGACGTCTTGTTGCTGGTGACCCATGGTGGTTTCCCGTGGATGTCGCTTGGTTTAGCCGATCAGACGTTCAGCATCTGCACGATCGAGAGAAGGAAAACTGACACCGCGAAGCCGCCCGCGATGAGTGCGGTAACTCGAGCGCGCTTGCGGCGCGCCGCCATCCCGATGTCCGTCATGTCCTGCATCGATCAGTGGTCCGTATTGCCGTGGGCGAGCTCGTCGTCGTGAATGACCGGCGGCACGTCGAAGGTGTGGAACGGTGCCGGCGACGGCACGGTCCATTCGAGACCCTTGGCACCTTCCCACGAGCGGTCCGCTGCCTTCTTCTTCGAGAAGAACACGCAGTGGATGATGACGCCGAGGAAGATCAGCTGCGAGGCGCCGAACCAGAAGCCGCCGATGGAGCTGATCATGTTGAAGTTGGCGAAGGCGACGTTGTAATCCGGGATGCGTCGAGGCATGCCCGCCAATCCGAGGAAGTGCTGCGGGAAGAACAACACATTGACCGAGATCACGCTGGACCAGAAGTGGATCTTGCCCCAGGTCTCGCTGTACATGTGACCCGACCACTTCGGGATCCAGTAATACGCAGCCGCCATGATCGAGAAAGCGGCGCCGGTCACCAGTACATAGTGGAAGTGCGCGACCACGAAGTAGGTGTCGTGGTACTGGAAGTCCGCCGGAGCCAGGGCGAGCATCAGGCCGGAGAAGCCGCCGATGGTGAACAGGATCACGAAGGCGATCGAGAACAGCATCGGGGTCTCGAAGGTCATCGAACCGCCCCACATCGTCGACACCCAGTTGAAGACCTTCACGCCCGTGGGCACCGCGATCAGCATCGTCGCGTACATGAAGAAGATCTCCGCGCCCATCGGCAGGCCCACGGCGAACATGTGGTGGGCCCAGACGATGAAGGAGAGGAAGGCGATGGAAGCGATCGCGAAGACCATCGCGCGGTAGCCGAAGATCGGCTTGCGGGCGAAGGTCGGGATGATTTCCGAGATGATCCCGAAGGCCGGCAGGATCATGATGTAGACCTCGGGGTGCCCGAAGAACCAGAAGATGTGCTGGAACAGGACCGGGTCACCGCCACCGGCGGCGTTGAAGAAATTGGTGTGGAAGTACTTGTCGGTCAGCAGCATGGTGACCGCGCCGGCGAGCACGGGCATCACCGCGATCAGCAGGAAGGCCGTGATCAGCCAGCTCCAGACGAAGACCGGCATCTTCAGCAGGTCCATACCCGGTGCGCGCATGTTGAGGATGGTCGCGATGATGTTGATCGCGCCCATGATCGAGCTGATACCCATCAGGTGGATCGCGAAGATCACGTAAGCGACCGACTCGCCCTGCAACGACAGCGGCGGGTACATCGTCCAGCCACCAGCAGGGCCGCCGCCCGGCATGAACAGGGTGGACAGCAGCATGAAGAAGGCGAACGGAAGGATCCAGAACGACAGGTTGTTCATGCGCGGCAGCGCCATGTCCGGCGCGCCGACCATGAGCGGAACCATCCAGTTGGCCAGGCCGACGAAGGCCGGCATGATCGCGCCGAAGATCATCACCAGCGCGTGCATCGTCGTCATTTCATTGAAGAAATACGGCTGCACCAGCTGCATGCCCGGCTTGAACAGCTCCGCGCGGATGACCATCGCGAAGGCGCCGCCGATGAAGAACATCGTCAGCGAGAAAATCAGGTACAGCGTGCCGATGTCCTTGTGGTTCGTGGACATCACCCATCGCTGGAAGAAGCCCTTCGGGGCTCCGTGATGATCGTCGTGGTCGTGGGTGGCTGCGTGCGCCATGGCCTTGCACCTCTACCTGCAAACTTGTTCGGTTAACCCTGGGGGGCCGGGGCGGGAGCGTTCTGGGCGGTCTGCGCGGCCTTCTGGATCTTGGCCTCGTCTTCCTGGGTCGCCAGCCATTGTTCGAATTCGGCCTTCGGCACGGCCTTCACGACGATCGGCATGAAGCCGTGGTCCTGGCCGCACAGTTCGGCGCACTGGCCGCGGTAGACACCGGGCTCCTTGATGTTGGTCCAGGCCGCGTTGGCGATGCCCGGGATCGCGTCCATCTTCCAGCCCAGTGCCGGCACCCACCAGGAGTGGATGACGTCGCCGCCGACGATGATGAAGCGAATCTTGACCCCGACCGGCACCACGAGGGGCTTGTCGACGTCGAGCAGATAGGTGTTGTAGCCCTCGACCTGGATCTTCTCCGGATCGAGGTTGGACTTGAGCTGGCGGGTGCGGTCCGAAGACTCTTCCAGCTTGGATACGAAGCCGACCTTGTCGACGCCCTTACCCTTGTAGTCGACGTAGTCATAACGCCACTTCCACTGGTAGCCGGTGACCTTGATGGTCATGTCGGCGCCGGTGGTATCGGCGAACGTGGTCAGGCCGCCCGTGGCGAGGTTTGCCAGGAAGATCAGGATGATGACCGGGACGACCGTCCAGACGACTTCCAGCTTCGTGCTGTGCGCCCACTTCTCGGCGACGGCGCCGCGCGACTTACGGAAGCGGAACATCGCGATGAACATGGCGCCAAAGACGAGGACGCCGATGACCACGCAAACCCACAGCGCGACCATGTGCATCGCATAGGGCGACCACTCGCTCACACCCTTGGTCATGTTCATCTGGTTGGCGACGGGATTGGCCCATGCCTCCCCACCGAACAGCGCCATCGCGCCTGCCGCCCATGCTGAAACCGATCGTCCGATGCCGCCAGATGTCATGTCTTGCACCTTTAATGAACCTACCTGCGCGACTGGCTTGAGACCTCGGCCAGCAGCACCATGAGTTTCCTTGACACCTCGACCCGTTCCTCTTCCCCGAGAAAGGCGCCGATTTCGAGCTCGCTGCCGTGTGACTTGAGCAACAGACGCTGGCGTCCGTCCCCCGGCGCCAGACCCACCCGGACCCAATACGTCTGGAAGCGCTGTACCCGGCGTCCGGGCACGACCCTCACCTCCAGCGTATCCGGCCCGATGGCGATACGTTCACCCCTGTCGCCAGCCTTCCAGGCCGCGCCAAGCGCGAACCCCACGACGAAGGTTTCGATCAGGGCGAACACGGGAGCGAAGACATTCCCCTGCCACGCGCCAAACGACGCCGTCGCCAGGGCAATCACCGCCAGACCCATGATCAGTCGACGCAGACCGAGCTTGTCCAGCGCGCGGTTGGGCTTGAGCCACAACACGCGCGGCTGACCCGCGACGGTCGGTCGAAGCACGTTCATGGAAAGTCCAGCGTGCCTGGAACCCGACGGATGATAGGGCGCTGGTCAAAAAGCGGCAAGGTTGGAAAGGGACGCGATGTCGCAGGCGGCGCAGCGCGGGGCGCCCTCCCGCTATGCAACACGCACCCGGGGCCGCGCTCCCCTACAATGGGAGGTCTTCCCACGTCGCCCACCTCCCCGTGAACCCATCGATCCTCCGTCCCGAACTCCCGACCGGCGCCGAGCCGGCGCGCGCGCGTATCACGGCCGCCTGGCTGCGCGACGAAACCGAGGCCGTCAACGACCTCCTGGTCCAGGCCACCCTGCCCCCGACCGAGCGCGAACACGTCATCGATGTCGCCGCCGGCCTGGTCTCGCGCGTCCGCGCGCGGGCCAAGGACCAGAGCGCGGTCGAGTCCTTCATGCGCCAGTACGATCTTTCCTCCGAGGAAGGCGTGTTGCTCATGTGCGTGGCCGAGGCGCTCTTGCGCATCCCCGACAAAGCAACGGCGGACAAACTCATCCGTGACAAGCTGGGTGAGGCCGACTGGAAAAAGCACCTGGGCCAGAGCGAGTCGCTGTTCGTCAACGCGTCCACCTGGGGCCTGATGCTCACCGGCCATCTGGTGAACCTGGCCGAAGAGACCCGCCACGACTTCACTTCCGCCCTGCGCCGCCTCGTTGGCCGCGCGGGCGAGCCGGTCGTGCGCCTCGCCGTGCGCCAGGCCATGCGGATCATGGGCCATCAGTTCGTCATGGGCCGCACCATCAAGGAAGCGCTGGACCGTTCCGCCGAGAAGGAACACGCGGTCTACCGTTACTCGTACGACATGCTCGGCGAGTCGGCGCTCACCCAGGAAACGGCCGAGCGCTACCAGCAGGACTACCGCGACGCGATCAACGCACTCGGTGCCCGCGGCCCGTTCAAGAGCAATCTCGAAGCACCGTCGATCTCGGTGAAGCTCTCGGCGCTGCACCCGCGCTACGAAGTGGCCAACCGTGCCCGCGCACGCATCGAGCTCGGTGCCAAGCTGCTCGAGCTCTCGCAGCTGGCCTTCAAGAACGGCATCGCGCTCTCGGTGGACGCCGAAGAGACCGACCGCCTCGAGCTCTCGCTCGACATCATCGGTGATGTCTTCGAGCACGCGTCGCTGGACGGCTGGAACGGCCTGGGCATCGTCATCCAGGCGTACCAGAAGCGCGCACCCTTCGTCATCGACTGGGTCACCGAGAAAGCCCGCGCCACCGGCCGTCGCTGGTTCGTGCGCCTGGTCAAGGGGGCGTACTGGGACGCCGAGATCAAGCGCTCACAGGAAAACGGCCTGACCGGTTACCCGGTGTATACGCGCAAGCCGAATACCGACGTCTCCTACCTCGCCTGTGCACGTCGTCTGTTCGCTGCCGGCGGCGACGCGGTGTACCCGCAGTTCGCCACGCACAATGCGCATACGATTGCCGCGATCAACCACCTGGCCCAGGGTCGTCCGTACGAGAACCAGCGCCTGCACGGCATGGGCGCGGATCTCTACGCCGAGGTGATCGGCAAGGACAAGCTCAACGTGCCCTGCCGCGTCTACGCGCCGGTGGGTACGCATGAAGACCTCCTGCCCTATCTCGTGCGTCGCCTGCTCGAGAACGGCGCCAACACCAGCTTCGTCAACCGTGTGGTCGACGAGAGCGTGCCGGTGCGCGACCTCGTCGCCGATCCGTGCGAGACGGTGCGTGCCTTCGCCTCCATCCCCCATCCCCGCATCCCCCTGCCGGTCAATCTGTACGGTGAACTTCGGAAGAACTCCATGGGCATGAACTTCGCTAACGACAACGAGCTCCACGAGCTCGCCGACGCCGTCAACCGTCACAGCGGTCCGTGGACCGCCGCCCCGCTGGTCGCCGGTGGAGCCACAGGTGGGACGAAGGTCGAAGTGACCGATCCGTCGGATCGCCGCCGCATCGTCGGCACGGTCGAGAACACCGACCCGGCCCTGGTCGATCGCGCCCTCTCGGCCGCGGTGAAGGCGCAGCCCGCCTGGGACCGCCTGCCGGCCGCCAGCCGCGCGGCGATTCTCGAGCACGCCGCCGAGCAGCTTGAGCACAACCGCGCCGAGTTCATCGCGCTGTGCGTGCGCGAAGCCGGCAAGAGCCTGCCCGATGCCATCGCGGAAATCCGCGAAGCCGCCGACTTCCTGCGTTACTACGCAACCATGGCGCGCCGCCTGTTCGGCCAGCCCGAACAGCTGCCCGGCCCCACCGGCGAGAGCAACCAGCTGTTCCTCAACGGCCGCGGCGTGTTCGTCTGCATCAGCCCCTGGAATTTCCCGCTGGCGATCTTCCTCGGCCAGGTGGCTGCGGCGCTCGCCGCCGGTAACGCCGTCATCGCCAAGCCGGCCGAGCAGACCGCGCTGATCGGCTACGCCGCCGTGAAGCTGCTGCACGCCGCCGGCGTGCCGACCGACGTCCTGCAGTACATGCCGGGCGACGGCGCCACCGTCGGTGCCGCACTCACGCGCGATCCGCGCGTGGCTGGCGTCGCCTTTACCGGTTCGACCGACACCGCCTGGGCAATCAATCGCGCGCTCGCCGCACGCAACGCGCCCATCGCTGCGCTGATCGCCGAGACCGGTGGCCAGAACGCGATGATCGCCGACTCGTCGGCGCTGCCCGAGCAGATCGTCAAGGACGTGATCGCTTCGGCCTTCCAGTCCGCCGGCCAGCGTTGCTCGGCCGCACGCGTACTGTTCGTGCAGGAAGATATCGCCGACAAGGTCACCGCGATGCTCGCCGGCGCCATGGCCGAGCTGAAGATCGGTGACCCCGGTCTGCTCTCGACCGACGTCGGCCCGGTGATCGACAACGACGCACTGCAGATCCTCGTCGACCACGCCGCGCGCATGGACGTCGAAGCGAAGAAGATCGGCGAAGTGCCGCTTAACGACGCCACCGCGAACGGTACGTTCTTCGGTCCGCGCGCTTATGAGATCCCCTCGCTCGACGTACTCACCCGCGAAGTGTTCGGCCCGGTGCTGCACGTGATCCGCTGGAAGGGCTCGGAGCTGGACAAGGTGGTCGAGCAGATCAACGCGACCGGCTTCGGTCTCACGCTCGGTATCCACAGCCGCATCGACGACACCATCGATTACATCCAGAGCCGCGCACGCGTCGGCAACTGCTACGTCAACCGCAACCAGATCGGCGCGGTGGTCGGTGTGCAGCCGTTCGGCGGCGAAGGTCTCTCCGGCACCGGCCCGAAGGCCGGTGGCCCGCACTACCTGCTTCGCTTCGCCGGTGAGCGCACGCTCACGATCAACACCACGGCTGCCGGTGGTAATGCCTCGCTGTTGACCATCGGCGAATAACGCCGCCCTCCTGTGGGAGCCGCTTCAGCGGCGAGAAGCCAACGTAGCGGCGACGCCGAGGTCTCTTCGCCGCTGAAGCGGCTCCCACAGGGCACCCTGCAGCCCCGCAAGCGACGCCTACAACGAAAGTTATATTGCCAAGCGGAGCCTTTTGTTGCTTTCTGGCAGGACATCGCGCCGACCGGAACTCGGCGCCCATCCATCCTGGAGGGCCGTGACATGACGTCGCAGATGTCCGCTACATCCGCTGCACCAGCCGTTCAATCCACACCCCCGTCCCTGCCCGGAAGGCGGCCTCGCCCTGGGCCGGCGCGCGAGACCGAGCGCCTGCTGGCGTTCATGACGACGCCGAAAGGCGATAGCGTCGAACTCGGGGCTCTTGCACCGGGTCCGCTGGACGATGTCTTCCTGGATGCCTCTCCCGGCACGATCAGGGCCGGCGAGATGCTGGAGCTGCCGAGAATGATGATCCTGGCGGCGAGCGCCGATGTCATCCTGGAGCAGACCAACAAGGGCTTCATGGTGACGGGTACGCTCGGAAGGAATAACGAATGCCGACTCATCTTCCACCATGCCTTTAGACGCGTGCGCTGCGATGTACGCGTTCCCAATGGGGCAGCGGAATCCCGCATCACGTTCCTCAGTTCGCCGCGCCAGAAATCGCCGGGCCTTGGGGAACTTCACTCGTTCAACCTTTGCCGCCCCTTGCAAGGACTACGTGGGGATGCCGGTGGGTTTTCGACAACCCTGGACTACCACGCCGATCCGTTGAACGAGGTCCAAGGCATTCTCTGGCGCGGCGGCTTGCTGCAGATCTCGCGGATCAGCCTAACGCCTTAGCAAGATACTCTCCACCTCATGGATGAACGACATGACCCATTCACCAAGAACATCGTCCGCCTCATTGAAGCGGATAGCGTCACTAATCAAGGTACTGCGTCCCGCCGAAGATCCGGACATCGATGACTTCGACGATGCCAGCCCCGGTGAAATCGCACCCGGAGAAACCAGGGATCGGACCTATTTCCGCGTGCAGACAGATGCTCATACGACGGCGGCATTCGCTTACGAGAACCCGGCCATTCCCACGCTGGGGCTCCACCTTGGGATCGTCAAAGGTGACGGAACGACCTCGCTTTCGCTTTGGTTCAAGCGGCCGAGGAAAAGCATCACGTTCACCCTCGTAGCGCCGCCCGGCCTCGCCGACACCGTGACCGTCGCCACATTACTCGGTGCAGACAGCGCCTCACTCATGGCGCTCACGGTGTACCACGACCGAAGCGGACAGCGGGTCCGTCTCGGGATGAGCCTGCCCTCGGGCGGTGCGTTCGATGGGGTGTCCCTGCAGATGCCTCTCGGGACATATGTTGACGACATCGAGATGCTTTCGCCGGTCGACTCGAGCGTGGAGGAGGTCGATTTCGACGAACTCGCACTCGGCGCGGTACCCGACCTGATCGTCCAGCCGAAGTACTTCATCATCGTCGGGGAAGGTGCAATCAAAGTCGCACGAGCAGAAGGCGGCGAACCCACCGATCATGTCCTGACCAGTGACTTGTCGGTGGGTAACGAGGTTGCCGTCATTTTCACAACGCGCAGGAACACGCTCGAACTCACCGTCATACCCGATCCGAGTGCTCCGGACGCCTCACTGATCGAGTTCCTCAGCGGTGATGAATTCGACACATTGCATAGAACGCCGATCGATGCGGCGGGTGGCACGCGGCGCCTGAGTTACACGGAGCGCGATCCACGCAAGAGCATTCAAGGCATTCGATGGACGGGTGCCCGGCTTGCGCTCGACCACCTGGTCCTTCATTCCATCTAACCCCGGGGCATCGGGTGGACGACGCGAAGCATCGTCCACCCGTGCAACTCACTTCAGCCCACGATCCTTCAGCATCGGCTCGATGCTCGGCTCCTTGCCGCGGAAGTCGCGGTAGAGCTTGCCGAGCTCCTCGGTGTTGCCACGCGAGAGGATCTTGTCGCGGAAGATCTGCCCGTTCTCGCGGGTCAGGCCGCCGTGTTCCTTGAACCACTCGAAGGCGTCGGAATCGAGCATCTGGGTCCACAGGTACGCGTAGTAGCCCGCAGCGTAACCGTTGCCCCAGATGTGCTGGAAGTAGCTCGAGCGGTAACGCGGGGGCACCTGGGCAAGCGTGAAGCCGGCCTTCTTCAGGGCGTCCGCTTCGAACTTGTCGACGTCCTGCCTGGGTGCGCCCGGGGCGATCATGTGCCACTGCATATCGAGCAGCGCAGCTGAGATGAGCTCGCTCATCGCATAGCCCTGGTTGAAGCTCTTGGCCTTCTTGATCTTGGCGACCAGATCGTCCGGCATGGGGGCGCCAGTCTGGTAGTGCTTCGCGTAATTGGCGAACACCTTCGGATCGGAAGCCCACTGCTCGTTGAACTGCGACGGGAACTCGACGAAGTCGCGTGCGGTGTTCGCGCCGGACAGCGACGGGTACTGCGCCGCGGCGAACATGCCGTGCAGGGCGTGACCGAACTCGTGGAACATGGTCGTCACGTCGTCGAACGAGAGCAGCGCCGGCTGGCCGGCCGCCGGCTTGGTGAAGTTGGCGACGTTGTAGACCACCGGCTTGGTGCCGAACAGCTTCGACTGGTCGACGAAGTTGCTCATCCACGCGCCGCCGTTCTTGTTGTCACGCTTGAAGTAGTCGCAATAGAACAGCGCCATGGAGGTGCCGTCCTTGTCGAACACTTCGAACACGCGCACATCCGGCTGGTACACCGGGATGTCCTTGCGCTCCTTGAACGTGAGTCCGTACAGTTGGTTGGCCGCGTAGAACACGCCGTTCTGAAGCACGTTGTCCAGCTCGAAGTACGGCTTGATCTGTGCTTCGTCGAGGTCGTACTTCGCCTTGCGGACTTTCTCGGCGTAGTGGTCCCAGTCCCATGCCTGGACCTGGAAACCCGCCTTCTCCTGATCGATCACCTGCTGGATGTCGTTCGACTCCGCGGTGGCGCGGGCGACCGCGGCCGGCACAAGGCGCTCCATGAATTTCTCGGCGGCGGCCGGCGTCTTTGCCATCTGGTCGTCGAGCTTCCACGCAGCGTAGTTCGGGAAGCCGAGCAGTTTGGCGCGGTCGGCGCGCAGCTGGGCGATGCGCGTGATGATCTCGCGCGTATCGTTGGCGTCGCCGTGCTCAGCGCGCTCCCACGAAGCCTTGAACAGCTTCTCGCGGGTGTCGCGGTCGTTCATGCCCTGCAGCACGGGCTGCTGGGTAGTGTTCTGCAGCGTGATGACGTACTTGCCGTCGAGCTTGCGATCCTTCGCTGCCGCAGTGGCGGCCGCGATGTCGCCCTCGGAAATACCGTCGAGCGCCTTCGCGTCGTCGACCACCAGGGCGCCGGCCTTACTCGCGGCGAGCAGCTGGTTGGTGAACTTGGTGCTGAGGGTCGACTCTTCCTTGTTGAGGTCTTTCAGCTTGGTCTTGTCGGCCTCGGACAGCTTGGCACCGGCATGGACGAAGTCGTCGTACGTCACCTTGAGCAGGCGAGCGGATTCCGGGTCGAGCTTGAGGGAATCGCGCTTTTCATAGAGGGCTTCGACACGCTTGAAGAGCTTGTCGTTGAGATAAATCGCATCGCTATGTGCGGCGAGCTTGGGCGATTCGTCTTCGTCGACCTTCTGCAGCGTGTCGTTCGTGTTGGCGCCGGTCAGCGCGCTGAACACGTTCTGGGCGCGCTTGAGCAGCACGCCCGACTTCTCCAGAGCGACGATAGTGTTGTCGAAGCTCGGCTCGTCTGCCGAATTGGCGATGGCCTCGACCTCGGCCAGCTGCTGCTTCATGCCTTCTTCGATGGCCGGCTGGAAGTCGGCATCCACGATCTTGTCGAACGGCGGCGCCTGGAACGGCAGCTCGCTCTGGGTCAGCAGCGGGTTCACGTGCGCAGCCGGGGCGGCGGCCGTGGCCGCGGTCGTCGCCGAAGCGGGAGCGGAGCCGGCGGGTGCGGGTGCGGCAGGCTTGTCGGCGTCGTTCGACGACGAGCACGCGGCGGTGAGGGCGATCGAAGTGGCGATCACGAGGCTACGGACCTTCAGCATGGGCAGCGAATCCCTGACGGTGAGCAAAGCGGCGACTCTAGCGGCGCGAGGCCACCGAGGACAACCGCCATCGGTCAGGGGATGGGCCAGGGGGTCAACGGGTGTCGCGCAGCTCCCAGCTCGAACCGATCAGCAGGTTCAGGCGGTGCTTGACGATGCGCATGGGCAGGTTGGTGCTGAGCTGCACGTCCGTACGGTCGTTCGACAGCTCACCCCTGGCCGACGCGCTTGCGTCGGTAACGCCGAGGCCAGGGTCGACCTCGTCCGGCTCCGGCTGTTTGGCGCGCCAGCGCTGGAACAGGTTGTCGCTGCGCATGGCATCGGCGATATCGGCGGCCAGCTTTTCCGGGCCGATGCCTTCGAAGGAAAGCTCCGGGTCGGGTCCTTTCGCTTTGCTCATGTCTTTTACGGAGAGGAAATAGGTCGTCATGGCGTCTTAGTTAAGCCGGTGGGTGTGAATTTGCCGTCAGCCGAGCAACTCGAGATCGAGCAGCAGCGCCGCATCGCGCGGCGCCACGCGATACGGCAGCACGCCAATGCATGGCGCGGGCAGCAGGTCGCGCAAGGTCGCGATGTTCTCCTCGCGCAGCGGCATGTCCGATTCAACGACGTTGGCGATCCAGCCGGCGAGTCGGCAACCGTCCGCCTCGATGGCCCGCGCGGTCAGTCGCGCGTGACTGATGCAGCCCAGGCGAATACCGACCACCAGGATCACCGGCAGGTTCCAGCGACGCGGTATGTCCTCGGTCGACATGCCTTCTCCCAACGGCACCATCCAGCCACCGACGCCTTCGACGATCACCCGGTCGTAGTCGCGGGCGAGTGCGGCAAATCCCGCGTCGAGCGGCGGCCACTCGATGGGTCGCTGCGCGCGCGCCGCCGCCAGATGCGGTGCGACCGCCTCCTCGAGCGCGATGGGATTGACCAGCTCATACGGTGGCGGCGGCGAACTTGCCGCCTGCAGGTCGAGTGCGTCCTGGTTGCGCAGGCCATCCGCATGCCGGGCGGATCCGCTGGCCACCGGCTTCATGCCGACGACGCGCTCGCCGGTCTCGCGAAACGCGTAGACCAGGGTCTGCGCGCCGTGGGTCTTGCCGATGCCGGTGTCGGTACCGGCCACGAAGAAGTGTCGTGACATGGGGCCTGGAGCCTTGCGGGGGCGGGGACGTGGCACCATACACGGTCCCAGATACCGAATTCACCGGATACCGTCATGTTCGAAGCCAAGGCCATCGCCACCGACGACAAAGCCACCCTGTACGCGGAGCTGGCGCAGCAAGCCCAGGGCCTGCTTGCCGGCGAGCCGGACATGATCGCCAACGCCGCCAACTTCGCTGCCCTGGTCTTCGACGCCGTGCCGGACATCAACTGGGCGGGCTTCTACCTGTTCGACGGCAAGGAGCTTGTCGTCGGTCCGTTCCAGGGCAAGCCGGCCTGCATCCGCATCGCGATCGGACGTGGCGTCTGCGGTACGGCCGCGCAGACGCTGCAAACCCAATTGATCAGGGACGTACACGAATTCGCCGGTCACATCGCCTGCGACGCGGCGTCCAATTCGGAGATCGTGGTGCCGCTGGTCAAGGCCGACGGCAGCCTGTTTGGCGTGTGGGACGTGGACAGCCCGTCCGTCGCGCGCTTCGACGACGAAGACCGCAAAGGCATGGAAGCGCTTTGCCGCGTCTTCATGGCGACCCTGGCCTGAGCCAGGCAGCCGTGGTCAGAGCTCGTGCGGTCGCGGCGTTGCCAGTAGCTGCATGACCCGTGCGCGGGCCTCTTCGACGCCGGTCTTGGCGCTCGAGGAAAAGACCTGCGCCGTACCCGGCACGTTGTTGTCGCGGAAATGCTTGCGCATGGCGTCCAGCGCCTTCTGCGCCTGGCTGCGTGAAATCTTGTCGGCCTTGGTCAGCAGCACGTGGCACGGCAGCTGGGTGTCGGCGCAGAACTGCAGCATCGTGGCGTCGAACTCCTTCAGCTCGTGGCGGATATCGACGATAAGCACGATGCCGCGCAGGCTACGGCGCATCTTCAGGTAGGCATCGATCTCACCGCGCCAGTGCTTGCGCATGGCCTCGGGCACTTTCGCGTAGCCGTAACCGGGAAGGTCGACCAGCCGGCTATCGAGCGGCTCGGCGCCTTCCACTTTCAGCCGCGGCAGGTCGAACACGACCATCAGCTGGGTACGCCCCGGCGTCTTCGACGTGCGTGCCAGCGCGTTATGACCCGTCAGCGCGTTGAGCGCGCTCGACTTGCCGGCGTTGGAACGCCCGGCGAAGGCCACTTCGGCACCCTGGTCGAAGGGCAGCTGGACGATTTCGTGGGCGGCCAACACGAAGGTGGCGCCGTTGAGCGGATTGGAAGACATGGAGGGGATAGCCCGCCGGGCGGGGAAAAACAATGGTCGGGCAGTGTATGCGATACCACGCCCCCGCGCGCTGCCTGTGGTTTGACCCGGCTCTCCCGCGCCCTTCATAATCTTTTGGTTGCGGCGCGTGGGGAAGCGCGCCCGATCCAGAAGCATCCCCCTTGGAGAGACTTATGAAGTTTCGGCACGCCGCCGCTGCCATCACCGCGATGCTCGTCATGAACATAGCCGCGGCCCAGACCGCAGCACCCGCCAAACCGGCCCCCGCGCCGGCGCCGGCGACCACCGCAGCGAAGCCAGGGGCGAATCCGGCGACGGATCCGGCCACGCCGGGCATGCCGACGAACGAGACGGCCACCGTCCCTGCGGGCACGCCCGGAGCCGACGCGACCGCCGCGGTCAAGCCGGGCGATGCCACGGCCGGCCAGGGCAAGGCCGCCGCCTGTGGTGCCTGCCACGGCATGGACGGCAACTCGACCGATGCCCAGAACCCGCGCCTGGCCGGGCAGAGCGAGCAGTACATCGTCCGCCAGCTCACCGACTTCAAGGCGGGCAAGCGCCAGAACCCGATCATGATGGGCATGGCCGCGCCGCTTTCGCCGCAGGACATGCACGACATCGGCGCGTACTTCGCCAAGCAGAAGCCACTGCCGGGCGTCGCCGACAAGGCCCTCGTCGATCAGGGCCAGACGCTCTACCGCGAAGGCGATACCGCTCGCGGCATTCCCGCCTGCATGGCCTGTCATGGTCCTGACGGACGCGGCAACCCGGGTGCCATGTACCCGCAGCTGACGAGCCAGCACGCCAGGTACATCGAGGCTACGCTGAAGTCCTGGCACGATGGCACCGCATGGGGCGACGACGCGCACGCGAAAATCATGCCCTCGATCGCGCAGAAGCTGGACGAGAAAGACATCGCCGCGCTGGCCAGCTATATCGAAGGCCTGCACACGAATGACGCGGACGCACCCGCGACACGCTGATGGCGTTAAAGTTGGAAGATCGAACGGGCCCCTTCGGGCCCGTTCTCGTTTAGAAGGTTAGAAAAGGAATCCCTGATGCGACTGCGCCTTCCCCTGCTCTGCGCCGCCCTGATCGGTCTGGCGGCCTGCGGCTCCGGTAACAACGACACCGCTGCGACCCCGACGACTCCTCCCGCTACCGCCGCCACCGTCCCGGCCCCCGCCGCACCGGCGCCGGCTCCAGCTGCCACCGCTGCGCCAGCCGCTTCGGGCAGCACGGCCGGCGCCACCGCAGCGACTCCGGCAACGGATGCCGATGACGCCAACCGCCCCGCCCCCAAGCCCTTCGTCGATGACGGCAAATGGGTCGAGGGCAAGAACTACTTCCGCATCGATCCCGCCCAGCCGACCAGCTCGCCGGGCAAGATCGAAGTCACCGAGGTGTTCTCCTACGGCTGCCCGTTCTGCTACCAGTTCAACGGCCTTGTCGAGCAGCTGGCAAAAGACCTGCCCCGTGGCGCGGTCATGACCTACACGCCCGCCTCGTTCCGGCCCGACGAGAACTGGCCACTACTGCAGCGCGCGTTCCTCACCGCCCAGGCACTCGGCGTCGCAAAGCAGAGCCACGACGCCATGTTCGATGCGGTGAACAAGGGCGAACTGAGCATCATGGACAGCAGCTCCGAGCGACGGAAGCCGCAGTCCGCCTGGCCGACCATCGACGACGTCGCCAAGGTGTATACGAAGTTCGGCATCAAGCCGGAGGACTTCGTCGCCACCGCCAATTCCTTCACCATCAACACCAAGATGAAGCGCGCGGATGAACTCGTGCGCGCCTACGAGGTCGATGGGACGCCGGCGATCATCGTCAACGGCAAGTACCGCCTGTCGCCTAGCAGCGCCGGCGGCTATCCGCAGGCCGTCGAGCTCACCCAGTGGCTCGTCAGCAAGGAAGCCGCGGGTAAGTAACCGCGTTCTCGACCTCTCCCGGAGATTTTCATGTTCAAGCGTCTCTCGCTCCTGTTCGTCGGCCTGACCCTGGCCACCGCCTGCTCGGCGGGTCCGGCCGATCCGGCCGCGGACCCGTATGCCGGCAAGTACGACACGATTGCCACGCCACAGCGTCTCGACCCGAAGGATGGCAAGGTCGAAGTGGTTGAAGTGTTCTCCTATGGCTGCATCCATTGCGCGCATTTCGAACCGACGGTCGAAGAATTGCAAAAGAAGCTGCCGAAGGGCGTGGTGTTCCACGCCATCCCTGCGGCTTTCAATGACGCGTGGCTGCCGTATGCGCAGGCCTACTACGCCGCGCAGAAGCTCAAGGTCGATCCGAAGGCGCACGCGGCGCTGTTCAAGGCCATCCACACCGATCACTATCCGCTTCGCACCATCGAGGAGCTGGCTGACTGGTATGCCGCAAACTACGGCCTGGATAAGGCCAGGTTTATCGACGCGGCCACCAAGGACGATGCGATCCGCCAGCGGATCCTTGCCGACGGCAAGTTGATCCAGAAGTGGGGCGTCGACGGCACCCCTGCGATCATTGTGGACGGCAAGTACCGCCCCAAGGACTTCAAGGACTTCGACGAACTCAACGCCATGACCTTGTCCCTCGTGGACAAGGAACTCAAGGGCGGCAAGTAAGTCACTCGGCCGCTTCCGATGCCCCCCGTTCACACGGCGGGGGGCATCCTCAGCCGTCACGGCCCGACGTGGTAACCATCGCGAAACCCATGACCCGCTCCTCGCCGAATCCGTCCCCCGCTCCCGAGCGCACCCTGCGTCTGCTGAGCTGCAACATCCTCGCTGGCGCCAGCGTCCAGCGCTACAGCGATTACGTCACGCGCAGTGTGAACGCCGTGCTGCCGGGACGATCGAAGCTGGCCAATCTCGATTCGCTGGCCGAGCTCCTTCATGAATTCGACGTGGTCGGCCTGCAGGAAGCCGATGCGGGAAGCCTGCGTTCCGGATTTCTCAACCAGACACGCTACATCGCCGAAGCGGCGGGCATGCCGTTCTGGAGCCACCAGCCGAACCGGCCGATGGCCCGTGTCGCGCACTCGGCCAACGGCCTGCTCAGCCGGATTGAACCGACCGAAGTGATCGATTACCCGCTGCCGGGCCGGATCAAGGGGCGCGGGGCACTTTTCGTAAGATTTGGCGAAGGCCCCGACGCACTGGTGATGGTCGTCGCCCACCTCTCGCTTGGTGCGGCAGCACGCATGGGCCAGCTCGCCTTCATCGCCGAGTTGCTTGCTCCCTATCCGCACGCCGTGCTGATGGGCGATCTCAACACGGAGCCGACCAGTCCCGAGATGCGCGTGCTGTTCGACAAGACGGCGCTGCAGATGCCGATCATCAATACACTCACGTTTCCGAGCTGGAAGCCACGGCGTGCGCTGGACCATATCCTGACCTCGGCGGACATCAAGCTCGAGCGCACGTGGACATTACCCCGTGCGTTCTCCGATCATCTGCCGCTTGCCGCCGAAATCCGCCTGCCCCTGGCACTGGCCCAGGCAGCCGGCGCATCCCGACCGAGGTAATCCGCTCCATGAAACCCAGCCTGCGCGCCGCCCTGCCCTGGGCTGTCATCGTCGTTGTCGCCCTAGCCGCGGCGTGGCTTCGGTATGGCTTCATCGAGCCGTCCGACATGGCGCACGTCTGCGAGGGCAGCAACGGACCGTGGTGGTGCGGAACGCGTACGCTCGTCGTGCAGGGCTTCCTCAGTTACGGATACGGCTATGCCGCCGTACTGATGGCACTCGTGGCCCTGTTCTGGCGCAACACAACAGCCGCCGTGCTCGCGGCGAGCTTCGGCGTCATCGCGCTCCAGCTGTACTGCTATGAGGGTGGTGCCCTGGCGCTGTTGATCGGCGCACTGCGACTGGCTCGCCTGCAGTACGACCGTCAGCAGATTGCCGCCGCCTGACGGCTATCCCGGCGCACTGACGCACTGGCGCACCGCGTTACTTTCAGTCGCGCCGAGCCCGGTACCAGGCAGCCAGCACGGGCAAGGCCAGCGCAAGGTTGAGCAGCATCCAACCCCACGACACGGCATTCGCGCCCAGTTCCTGCACCACCACGGCGACCCCGAGTCCGGCTATCCAGAGGGCCAGCAGTCGCTCCTCGACCAGCGGCATGAGTATGTCCTCGCGCGTGCGCAGGATGGAGAGCAGCAGGAAGCCCACGCAGGGCAGCGCGAACAGTCCGATCGGAAAGTCGCGATAGCGACCGTTGAAGACGAGCAGGATGCCGTAAAGCGCCAGCACGAACATCCAGAAGAAGCGTTGCGGCGTGAACGCGTCCGACCAGACGATGCCCAGACGCCGACGTTCGACCGGATGCGGTGCGATCGCCGCGGGGTTCACCGGCGAGGCCAGGCGCGAGGCAACAGCGCGTGACAACGAGAGCGCGGTCAGCAGTGCAAGCACGCCGATGATCACGCCCGTCGCCCATTCCACCTCATTGCGGCTGGAGAAAAGCAGCAGGCGTGCGTGAGCGGCCAACGCCGTGCCACTGGCGAAACCGGCGAGCACCAGGGCGAGCCAGCCCGATGCACCATGCCAGCGACGGCGGAACGCACCGCACAGCAGGAACACCAGCGCGCCGACACCGCCGGCGCCAATCGCCCAGGTCCAGCGAGGCTCTTCGACGATCGGTCCCTGCATGGCGAACTTGGGATTGGCGTCGACATCGAAGATGCCCCAGTAGCCACCGACGGTGCCCTCGAGGTCACGCTTCCATGGCTGGTCGAACGCCTCGATGACGTTGTACGGCATGTCGACCGTCGCGGCATAGTTGAGGAATTCGCGCATGTAGCGCGCCTCGTTGACCAGGCTCGCGCTCGCGTCACGGCGCGTGCGTCCCTGGCTCGGCCAGCCGGTTTCGCCGATCATGATCGCCTTGCCGGGGAACTCGCGCTTCATGGCCTGGTAAACATCGGCGACATGGCGCACGGCGTCGACTGGCGCGACCGGCTCATCTTCCCAGTACGGCAGGATGTGGATGGTGATGTAGTCGGTGTCCTTGGCCAGCTCCGGATGCTTCTTCCAGAACTCCCAGACATCGGCGTAAGTCACCGGCACGTCGGTCGCCGCGTTCACCCGGGCGATGTACTCGCCAAGTGCCTTCGGCGACAGCTCGCCACGCAGTAGCACCTCGTTGCCGACGACGATGCCACGCAAGGTGTCGTGATCGCGCCGGGCCGCTTCCAGGGCGAGCTTGATCTGTAGTTCGTTGGCGACCGGATCCCGGCCCAGCCACACGCCCATCAGCACCTTCATGCCGTAGCGCCCGGCGATGTCCGGCACGGCTTCCAGGCCCTGGTTCATCGCGTAGGTGCGCACACAGTCGAAACGCGTGGAGAGCGCCTTGAGGTCCGCCTCGACGCGTTCGCGCGAAACGAAGGCATGGGGGTCCATCGGGTTCTCGCCCTTGAGGCGGAAGGGTGCATACGAAACGCAGGCGATCCGCGTGGTGGGCGAATCCGGAAGCGCTATCGGGCGACCGAGTGTCCACCAGTAACCGGCACCGAAGATGGCGGCGGCGACAAGGACAATCCATGCGAGCGGGCGCGCGAGGCGCGCGTAGGGCGTGAGGGGCGGCATCCCATAAGCTTAACGGGCCGAAGGCGTCAGGGCGATTCCGGGTGGTGGCCCCGTTCATCCGACCTGCGCACCACCTTCCCTTACAATCGGTGGGCACCTCCCCGTATCCCGTAAAGGAAGACCGCATGGCATCCGCCCCGGCAGCACGACGCGTCGACCGCCCCCTCCGCCTGCTTGGCGGACTCGTCCTCGCCGTCTGCGGGCTTGCCGCCTCCGTGTCCGCCTCGGCAAGCGGTAACGACGCCGAGCGCGCCCGGTTCCGTCAGGCCTACGCCGTGGCCCAGCAGGGCGGCGATGCCTGGCGCGCACAGTCGACGGGCCTCGAAGGCTATGTGCTGTTTCCTTATCTGGAAGCGGCGTCGCTCGAACACGACCTGCGCACGCTTGACCGCGCCCCGGTGGATGCCTATCTGGCGCGCTACCCCGGCATGATCCCCGCCGCCGACCTGCGCCGGGACTTCCTCGGTGAACTGGCGCGTCGCAAGGACTGGGCCACCTTCAGCGCGATGTACCAGCCTGGCCTCGGCGATGCGCTGACCTGCTTCGATTTACAGGCCAGGCTCTCGCGCGGCGAGCCACTGGTTTTCGAGCGCGACATGGCCGACCTGTGGAAGAAGGCCAGCCTGCCCAATGCCTGCGACCCGGTGCTGTCGGCCGCGCACGACCAGGGCCTGCTGACGCCCGAGCGCCTGTGGTCGCGCATCCAGGTCGCCGCGGACGCCGGCAAGGGCGGAACGATCGCCGCATTGGCACCGTGGCTGCCGGCAGATGATGCTATCGCGGCGCAGCGTATCGCCCAGGCCCTCAACGATCCGACTACCGCCCTGCGTGACGCGGCGAACTGGCCCGACACGCCTCGGCATCGGCAGGCCGTGACGCTGGCCTTGCAGCGCATGGCGCGCAAACAGTCGACGGTGGCGGATGGCGCGTGGAGTTCGTTGTCCTCGCATTTCACGTTGAGCGAACAGCAGCGCGGAGCGATCGAGAATGCGCTGGCACTGTTCCATGCGACGGATTTCGATGAGTCGGCGCTGGACCGTCTTACCGCCCTTCCGCCCGGCGCGCAGACCGACGCCACCCGCGAGTGGCGCGTGCGCGTGGCGCTGGCGCGACAGGACTGGACGGCGGCGCTGGCCGCGCTGGACGCCCTGGGCGAAGCCCAGAAGGACGACGGCGAATGGCGTTATTTCCGCGCCCTGGTGCTCGGCAGGTTGGGTCGACAGGGTGAAGCGAAGGCGTTGTACCAATCGGTTTCCCAGGAGGCGACCTACTTCGGATTCCTCGCCGCCGACCGCATCGATACCGCGTACGCCATCTGCCCTTCGACCATGGCCACCGACGAGCGCCGCGAGGCCGCCCTGCTCGCCGAACCGGGTGTCGACCGCGCCTTCGAACTCTATGCGGTGGGCTTGCAGAAGCTGGGCCGACGCGAATGGACGGCCGCACTTGCCGGCCGCGATGCCGACACCCAGCGTCTCGCCGCCGACCTTGCGTTCCGCAAGGGATGGTATGACCGCGCTGTCTTCGGGTTGTCGTCCGGCGATGCCCTGCGCCTTTACGAACAGCGCTTTCCCCTGGCCCGACAGGACGGCGTGGTGGAGCAGGCAAGCCAGGCTGGTATCGAAGCGCCCTGGGCCTACGCAATTATCCGTGCCGAAAGCGCGTGGATGACGGACGCCCGGTCCGGTGCGGACGCGCGTGGGCTGATGCAGCTACTTCCCGGCACCGCCGCTCTCGTGGCCAAGCGCAATGGACTTTCCTGGTCCGGCGGCGACAGCCTGTATGACCCGAGCACCAACATCGTTCTCGGTACGCGCTATCTCGCCCAGATGGCGGAGCGCTATAGCGGTGCGCCCTGGCTCGCCAGTGCGGCCTACAACGCGGGCCCGAACAAGGTCGACCAGTGGCTTACCGCACGCGGCACGCTGGATCCCGACCTCTTCGTCGTCAGCATTCCCTATAAGGAAACCCGCGAATACGTCGCGCGGGTGATGGCCTTCGCGGTGATCTACGACTGGCGCCTCCATGGCAATGCCCTGGCCATCAGCTCGCGCATGACCCGGATCGGCAGCACCTACTCCCTGCCCTCGACCGGTGCCGTTCGCAAACCGGTCATGTGCCCGTCACCCGCCGCGGCCCGCAGCGCAACCGTCGCCGCTCCGGCGGCCCCCGCTGTCTTGCAGCCGGCGCCGGCCGCAGCGACTTCGGCACCCGGCGCACCGGACGCCCAGCCATGAAAACCCAGCGGATCGTCATTCTCGGAGGCACCGGCTTCGTCGGCGACACGCTCATACCGCGACTGGCCGCAGACGGGCATGAACTGATCCTGCTCTCGCGCAACAGGCAAGGCCGGCGAGACCGTGCTGTCGGCCGCAACGTCACCCTTGTCAGCGCCGACGTTTACGACCCGGCCACGCTGCGCCGTTACATCACCGGTGCCGATGCCGTCATCAACCTTGTCGGCATCCTCAACGAGAGTGGTCGTAACACGTTCGAACGCGTGCACGTAGGACTGACGCGCCTGCTGGTCGACGCCTGCCGCGACACGGGCGTGCACCGTCTGCACCAGATGAGCTCCCTGAAGGCGGGCCAGGGACACTCGTCCTACCTGCGCACCCGCGGTGAGGCCGAAGCCCTGGTAAGGACCTCCACGCTCGACTGGACCATCTATCAGCCGAGCACGATATTCGGGCCGGACGACGGCCTGGTCTCGCGCTTCGACAAACTGTTGTCGTTCGCCCCGGCCATGCCGCTGCCCCGCCCCAACGCGAAGATCGCACCGGTGTATGTCGGCGACGTGGTCGAGGCCATGGCACGCGCGGTCGCGGAGCCGAAGATCTCGGTATTGCGGACCTTCGAACTCTATGGCCGCGAAACCTGGTCGCTGATCGACATGGTGCGTGCCATTCGCGACGCGCGCGGTCGCCGGCGCTGGGTCCTGCCGATGCCCGATGCGCTGGGCCAGCTGCAAGCGCAGTTCGCCCAGTTCGTGCCGGGCAAGCCGTTCACGCCGGACAACTTCCGCACCCTGCGCACCGATTCGGTCGGCAAGGTCGACGGGCTCGCCCAACTCGGCATCGTGCCGCAGTCCTTCTCCGCGTGGCTACCCAGGCTACTTGGCAAACCCATCCGCCAGCGTCGTCTCGACGAAGCTCGCGCGCGCCGCCGGCCCTGACGCCCCCATGGATATCTATCTCGTCGGCGGCGCTGTCCGCGACCGGTTGTTGGGCCGCCCCGTCGTCGATCGCGACTGGGTTGTCGTGGGCGCCACGCCCGAAGACATGCTTTCCGCCGGCTACAAGGCCGTGGGCAAGGATTTCCCGGTCTTCCTTCATGGCAGCACGAAAGAGGAATACGCACTCGCCCGAACCGAGCGCAAGACCGGACGCGGCTATCACGGCTTCGCGTTCCATGCCGACCCGACTGTTACCGTGGAACAGGATCTCGAACGTCGCGACCTGACGATCAATGCGATCGCCCAGCATGAAGACGGCGGTCTGGTCGATCCCTTCGGCGGCGTGGCGGATATCGCCTCGCGCACACTGCGCCACGTGTCTGACGCCTTCATCGAAGACCCGGTGCGCCTGCTTCGCGTGGCACGCTTCGCCGCCCGCTACGCGCCGCTCGGTTTTCGCGTCGCCGGGGAGACCATGGCACTGATGCGTCGCATGGTCGACGACGGTGAGATCGATCACCTCGTACCGGAACGCGTCTGGGCAGAAACACGCAAGGCACTGGCCGAACCCGCACCGTCGGAATTCCTCCGCGTGCTTCGCCAGGCCGGCGCGTTGCGCGTGCTGTTTCCGGAGGTGGATGCGCTGTATGGCGTGCCACAGCGTCCCGAGTTTCATCCGGAGGTCGACACCGGCATCCACATCGAACTGGTGCTCGACGCCGCCGCGCGGCTCGCACCGGGCGATGCGCTGGTGGGCTGGTGTGCGCTGACCCATGATCTGGGCAAGGCACTGACCCCCGCCGACGTACTGCCGCGTCACATCATGCACGAGCAGCGTGGCATCGAACCCGTACGCGCGATTTCCGCACGGCTGAAGGTACCGGTGGACTACGCGTCCATGGCCGAGTTGGTCTGCAAGCACCATCTCAACGCACACATGGCATTCGAGCTGAAGCCAACGACCATCCTGCGTTTGCTCGACGCGCTGGCCGCGCTACGCCGGCCTGAGCGTCTCGAAACCTTCCTGCTTGCCTGCATGGCTGACAAACAGGGGCGGCTGGGCAGCGAAGACGCCCCCTACCCGCAGGCGGATTTCCTCCGGGCCTGTCGCGAAGCTGCGGCCACCATCACCTCGCAGCCTTTCGTCGAGCAGGGCCTTCACGGCCCCGCCATCGGCGAAGCCATGAAGAAAGCCCAGGCCCAGGCCATCGCGGCGGTCCCAAAGCCGAAGCCGGGCTCGTTGTAGGAGCCGATTCATCGGCGAATGGGTGCTCACGTCAACCTGGCCCGCTGCCGCGGGATCGCCGATGAATCGGCTCCTACCGAGCAAAGAGCATCGCCGCTGAAGCGGCTCCTACATTTCCCGATTAGAGCCGCGAGCCCTGGTCGGCAGCGAGGATACCTTCGGGCAGTGCCGACGCCGGGATGTCCTTAGCAAACAACATCACCTGGAAGCGCTCACCCATCTGCTCGGGCAAGGTCAGCTTCTTCACTTCCTGGGCCAGGCGGTATCGCGCGGCTTCGTCGGTGAGCATCAGGTAGTCGTTCTCGAAGAACTCCTGCATGCCGGCGGCAATCAGGAACGGCGCCTGTGGCATGTACGCGGCAACGCCGAAGCCGGCGTTGTTGCCCGCTTCGGCAAGACTGGTGAAATCGACCGAAGCGGTAAGGTCCTGCAGGCCGGGAAGGTAGAACGCATCACCATGCATGCGATGCCGATAGAACGCACGCAGGGTACCGTCCGTGCGCTCCGGCAGATAGAACTCGCTGCGCGTGTAGCCGTAATCGGCGAACAACATCGCGCCACGGCGAAGTGAGCCGGCGACCGCCTGCATCCAGTACGGCAACTGCGGAAGGATCTCCGTGCGGTAACCGTTCTCGAAGTCACGACCCAGATCACGCTCGACATGGCGGACGGCGCCACTGACCAGCGCATCGGCCGGCCGATCCGTGCGATGGAAGCGCCCATCGCCGTCGAGGACGACATATTCCTCGTAGACCTCGCCGTCGCGAACCGTGAAGCGGGTGGTCGGCAAGGCGTCGATCACTTCATTGGCGAAGAGCACGCCGTCCCAGTCCTGCTCGGGTGGGCCGTCGAGCCACGCCGCGCGAGCGAAAAGCTCCGCCGGCAACGCGGCATGCAGCCGCTCGCGCTGGCGTTCGCGCAGGTCGGCACTGGGTTCGAGGATCATGAAACGACGCGGCAGGCGACCGGCGGCATCGAGGGCCAGCAAGGCGGCTTCCGCGAAGGCGCCGCTACCGCCGCCCAGCTCGAGGAAGTCGGCGTCGGGGCCCAGCGAAGCGAGCACCGGTTCCAGCGCACGCACCACGCAACGGGCGAACAGCGTGCCGATTTCCGGCGCGGTGACGAAGTCGCCATCCCCACCGAACTTGGCCTTGCCCGCGCTGTAGTAGCCGAGGCCCGGTGTGTACAGGCAGCGCTCCATGAAGCGCGAGAAAGGCATGGGCCCGTGGGAGGCGATCTCCTCGCGCAGCAGAGCGCAGAGGTGATCGGAGTGGGCGCGCTCATCGGCGCCGGGTTCGGGAAGCTTGGCGTTCATGCCATCAGGATAACGGATGCCGCGCCCACGTTCAGGAGCGCGGCATCGGGGCCGATCAGAAATCCTGTTGCAACGACAGGAATACGCCACGGCGCGGACCGAACTGCGGCGCACCCACGCCGATGCCGGAACCATCGCGGATCTCATAGGTGCGATCCAGCGCGTTGACCAGGGCCAGCTGGGCATGGGTCTTGCCGATGCTGGTCAGGTCGAAGTCGTGCGCCACGCTGAGATTGAGCTGGAAGTAGCCCGGCAGCGTATCGCCGTTCGGCACGGCGCCATCGCGACGCAGGCCCGAGCCGAACAGGTAGTCCGCACCGACGCGCGTGCCTTCGGAAAAGGCGTAGCTGACGCCGCCGGACGAGGTGTACTTCTGGTCGTGATCGAGGTGGATGTAGTTGTTGTAGATGTAGGCGAGGTCGTCCGGGCTGAAGTTGTACTGGCCCGTGATGATCCGCTTGCCGACCGAGCGGTTGTACGCGAAGTTAAAATACGCCGTGAGCGCGCCGTCGGTGTAGTTCACCGTGAGCTCGTCGCCCTTGATCCGGCCCTGGTCGTAGTTGAAGGTGGAGTAGACCAGCGCCGTGCCGAACTGCCCTTCATCCTGGATACGCGAGACGCGGCGGTAGTAGCTGTCCAGGCCCACGGTCAGCTTGTCGCCTATTTTTTGCGAGATGCCGACGTCGTAGTAGCTGGAGCGCTCGGCCAGCGGGGTATCGCTGCCGTTATCCGGCAGCGCGTTGGTCGTGCCGACGAACTTCGCGATCGACGTCGGGCTGATCTGCTCGCTCGCCGGCGGCGTGAAGTATCGCGAGTAACCCGCGTGGATCGTGGTGCTGTCGGTCGCCTGGTAAACCAGGCCAAGGCGCGGACTAAGCTGGCTCTCGGTGCGGAAGGCCTCGTAGCGATCGCCGCGCACGCCGTAGTTCACCGTCCACTTGTCGCCGATGCTCCATTCGTCCTGCAGGTACACGGCGTAAGTGCGCGCGAGGATGCGGCTGGAGTCGACGATGTTCAGAGGGGTGGTCGAGGTCTGGTTGCCATCGTCATCGGCCGGGAAGACCAGCGAATCGTTGCTGGACGACGCACGTTCGAACGAACCGTACAGGCCGTAGCGCAGCGTGTGGCTATCACCCAGCGGCGTGGAGAAATCGGCCTGCAGGGTCGTGGCGCGATTGGCGCGGCGCACGTCGGAGGCGATACCGTTGAACATCAGGTCGCCGATGTCGTCCGGCGTGAAATCCAGGCTGCTGTAGCGCTCACCGGCCGACACCTGGTACGCCGTCGAGCCCATCTTGCCCTGCAGGCTGAGGACGCCAAACCGCGTCTTCTCCTGCTGGCGCTCGTCGAGCTGGGCCGAATCGAAGTTGGTCACATCGAGGTAGCCGAACGTGGGCGTCTGGCCCGGATTGTTCGGGATCTCGAAGCGGTTGTTGGTGACGCCGAACATGAAGCTCAGGCGCGTGTCGTTATTGATCAGGTACGAGACGTCGCCAAACGCCTTCACCTGGTTGGTGTGGTCGTGGATCGGCTTGCGGCTGGCGGTGGGATTCTCGATGCCGACGTCATTCTCGAGGTAGTTTGCCGTCAGGAACCAGCTCCAGTCACCCGACTTCCCGAACAGGGTAGCGTTCGGGTTCAGCGTGCCGAACTGGCCACCGGTGACGCCAACGCTGCCGCCGACGCCGTCTTTCGGCGTGCGCGTGGTGATGTCGACGATGGCCGCGGTGCGCTCGCCGTACTGCGCGGGCAACGCACCGGTGAGCAGCTTCACGTTGTCGATCATCCGCGCATCGAGGGTCTGGCCGAAGCCGCCGATGCTTTCGGGAATGAGCACGCCATTGATGCGGTATTGCAGGTTCGCGTGGTCGCCGCGCACGTGAAGCTGGCCGTAGGAATCCTGGACCACGCCGGGCGCTTGCAGGATCACCTGGTTGAGCGGAGTGGAGTCGCCGAGCGGCAAGGCCTGGATCGTCTGGCGGTCCATGACGTACTGGCTGCTGCCCGTGTCCGGCGAAAGACTGTTGCGCGCCTCGTCCAGTCGCGCGGTGACATCTACTTCGCCAAGGTTCGTGGCCTTCCGCGGGTCAGTGGTGTCGGTGGTGTCTTCCGCAAAAGCAGGGGCGGCGGACAGGGCAAGGGCGATGCAGAGCGCGAGGCGTGCGGGGGTCATCGGGGACTCTTCTTGGGGTAGCGATGTTATAACGTATCATAACGAAAGCGCGGGATGGGGGGCATCGGTCGGAAGTCACTATCCGCGCCAGGCGGTTTCGCGGCCCTTTCGCTTCATGGCGGACTCACGTGGCCCACGCGACGATGGCTCCCATCGCATGCCCGGAGAGACCGATGGCCAAAAAGGACGCTTCTTCCACCTCGCAGGAGATCGTTCCCGTGTCCGCCGACCGGGGTGAAAGTCCCGTCGCCAGGGCAATCCTCGAATTCGTCAGCCGCATTCCCGATAGCGATGTGCCCCGGGTGAAGGGTGACGCCGCCGAGGAATGCCGCCGCCTGGCGTCGTCCGCCGCACAAAAGGCGGCCATCACGGCCGGCTCACTCGCCCTGCCCCCAGGCCCGCTGGGCTGGCTTACCGTCCTGCCCGAGCTCGTGGCCATCTGGCGGATCCAGGGTCAGCTGGTGAGCGATATCGCTGCCGCCTACGGAAAGACCCCGAAGCTGGGCCGCGAGCAGATGCTGTGGTGCCTGTTCCGCCATACCGCCGCGCAGGCCTTCCGCGACGTGGCCATTCGGGTCGGCGACCGCCTGGTCTTCCGCACCACGGCCACCAGCGTGCTCCAGCGCCTGGCCGGCCGCATCGGCGTAAGTGTGTCCAAGCGCGCCGTCGGCAAGGGCATTTCGCGCTGGCTCCCGGTCGTGGGCGCACTAGGTGTGGGCGCCTACGCCTACTACGACACCGGCCAGGTCGCGAAAACCGCTATCGACCTCTTCAGTGGCGAAATTCATATCGACAACGATCCCGACGGCAGCGAGCCCGGCAAGAAAGCCTCTGTGGGAGCCGGCTCCGCCGCCACTCGTGTGGGAGCCGGCTCCGCCGGCGATAAGCCCCGCACGAAGTCGGCGACCCGCAAGACCACGCCCGCCGCCACTCGGAAGCGCGCCACCACCAAGAAAGCCGTTGCGCGCAAGACCGCTGCGGCCAAGGCCCCTAAAGCGACGCGACCCGTCACAAAAAAAACCGCAAAGAAAACAACCGCCCGCCGTGCGACCGCCAAAAAAACCACCGCGCGCAAGCCAAAAACCGCGACGTGACGCGCGCCCCCATTTGCGGCAAGCTCCCCGCAGATTGAACAGGAAGTCGCGATGAACAAGCAGCCGGTCATTCTGGTCACCGGAGGCGCACGCCGCGTTGGTGCCGCCATCGTGCGGCACCTGCACGCCGCGGGCTGCGCCGTCGCCATCCACTATCGAAGCTCAGCCGCCGAAGCCGACGCCCTCGCGCAGGAGCTGAACGCCACCCGCGCCGACAGCGCCTGCACGTTTCCGGGGGCGCTCGAGAGCGACAACACGCCCGGCGCGCTCGTGGGTTCTGTCCTCGCCCACTTCGGCCGACTCGATGGCCTCGTCAACAACGCCTCGGCGTTCTATCCGACGCCCATCGGCGAAACCACCGCCGCACACTGGAACGATCTCTTCGCCGCAAATGCGCGCGCGCCGTTCTTCCTCGCGCAAGCCGCAACGCCGGCGCTTCGCGAAGCACGCGGGGCGATCGTCAACATCGTCGACATCTACGCCGAGCGTCCACTTGCCGGTCACACGGTCTATTCGATGGCGAAAGCCGCACTCGTGATGCTGACGCAAGCACTCGCCAGGGACCTCGCACCGGAAGTGCGGGTAAACGCCGTTGCGCCGGGCGCCATCCTCTGGCCTGCATCCGGCAAGCCGGAAGAGGCCGCGGAAGCGTTGATCGCGAAGACCCCTCTGGCTCGCAAGGGCGAGCCGGAGGACGTTGCGGAAGCGGTGCGCTGGTTGTTGATGGATGCGCATTACACGACGGGGCAGGTGATTCGGGTCGATGGTGGGCGGGCGTTGAATATCTGATCTATCGCGAGCGGGCCGCGCCTGGGGCGCGGATCGCCGATGAATCGGCTCCTTGTATCTTGGGCATGCCTCCCGCTGGGAGGTGCAGCAAGTGAGATCCCGGGGAGGCCGCCGGCTCCTGGAAGCAGAATTATCTGACT
>NZ_QAOX01000015.1 GCF_003050935.1 Luteibacter sp. OK325
ATGCGGCCAACGGACAGGTCCCGCCAGCCATCCACGAGATGCTGACGGTCCGAAAAAACGCCCTATCGAGTGTCTAGAAATACTTGACCACCTCAGGGCACCGAAGGCTCTGCTCCGCGGCGTCTGCGCACCGAAGGCTCTGCTCCGCCACGCCCCCGCCCGCCGCGGCGTGAGCGGGCCTTTTCTTCGGCTGCTTCAGCGGCGATGGGTTCGCGGCAAACTGGCTATCGCCGCTGAAGCGGCTCCCACATGTCCAGCGTCAGCGGCTGCATCCCGTGCTTGATGCGCGCCTTGTCGCACTGCGGGCTCGGCTCGCCGTATTCCCAGGCGGGCTGGAGGTCGTGGCAGGGCGAAGGGCGCACTTCGTAGATGCCGCAGTGGGCGGCCTTACCCACCTCGCCGACCAGCGACTTGCAGCGCGGCTCATAGGTGTTCGTGCCGTGCATGTTCACCCGGTGCGGGTCCAGGTTTTCGGTCAGCGCCGACGGCACGATGCCGCCGGCGAGATCGGTTTCCATCCAGTGGAAGGCCACGCGAAACGTTGCGCAGCACGCGCCACAAAGAAGGCAAGGATGAGTCATACGTTGCTTGTGTCAGATCGAACCGGAGAAAGTGTTGCACTTGCCGATGTCACCGGATTCGAGACCCGTCTTGAACCACTTCACACGCTGCGCCGAGGTGCCATGTGTAAACGAGTCCGGCACCACCCTGCCCTGTGCCTGTTCTTGCAGGGCGTCGTCGCCGATGGCGGTGGCCGCGTTGAGCGCCGATTCGACGTCGCCGGGCTGCAGCCATTGCTGGCGTTGTTGCGAGTGGTTGGCCCAGACACCGGCGAAGCAGTCGGCCTGGAGCTCCTGTCGGACTGAAAGACCCGTCGCACCTTCCAGGCGCGCACCGCGTCGGCGCGCGTCGCCTACCTTGTCGAACACGCCGACGAGGTTCTGCACATGGTGGCCGACCTCGTGGGCGATGACATAGGCGCGAGCGAAATCCCCCGCCGAATGGAAGCGCTCCTGCATGGTCCGGAAGAAGTCGAGGTCCAGATAGACCTTGTGGTCCCCCGGGCAATAGAACGGCCCGACCGCCGACGAGGCCGAGCCACAGGCCGTGCGCACGCCACCGTGGAACAGCACCAGCTTGGGCCGTTCGTAGGTCTGGCCGTTGGCCGCGAAGATCTCGCCCCAGGTGTCTTCGGTCTCACCGAGGATGGCGCGGACGAAGTCCACCTGCGGGTCGTTGGCAGCCGCCTGGTGCGGCGCCGCCTGAGTCTGTTGCTGGGGCGCCGCCCCGGGTTCGCCCTGGCCCAGGAGGGCCGTGGGGTCCTTGTAGAACACCATGCCGAGGATGGCCAGGATGATGATGCCGCCGATGCCCAGGCCGCGTCCTCCGAAGGAAGGCCCCCCGCCTCCGCCACCTTCGCCCGCGTCTTCCACGTTGTCGCTTCTACGGCCTTTTTGCCAGAGCATGGCGCCCTCCTCCCATGGATGCGTCCCCGGAGCGAGACACGGTCGGCATGATCGCATGGACCAGAACCGCTAGACTCGGCGGCTGAATATGCTCCTCGGATAGGCTTCATGACCAGTCAGCTCCCCGCCGTCGTCACCCTGCTCACCCTGCTCCTGATGTTCGCCACCGTCTGGATGGTGGGCCGGGCGCGGAATCGCTACGGGATCAAGGCACCCTCCATCTCCGGCGACCCGGCTTTTGAACGCGCCTGGCGCGTGCAGATGAATACGCTGGAGAACGCGGTGATGTTCATCCCCGCACTGTGGCTGGCCGCCCAGTACGCCGACCCACTGTGGGCCGGGATCGCGGGGCTGATCTGGCTGGTCGGCCGCGTCTGGTATGCCTGGGCCTATGCGCGCGAAGCTTCGCGCCGCGGTCCGGGCTACATGGTCTCGATGATCGCCTGGGCGGCGCTGATGCTGATGGCGGCCGGTGGGATCGGCATGGCCATTATGGAAAACAACGCGGCTCCCGCTGAAGAAGCCGCCGCGGGCTAAGTGCGGAGCCCGTTTTTTGTGGGAGCCGGCTGCGCCGGCGATGGCGTTCCCCGCTAAACCGCTCCGTTGGCTTTTCGCCGCTGAAGCGGCTTCCACAGGTCCTGATCGCCAATGAATCGGCTCCTACAACGACGGTGAGTTAATCCTCGTCGTCCCGGGCCAGTGCCAGCACGCGGACGCGCTGAATGCGCGCGCCTTCCATCGCGGTGACCTCGAATTCGAGGCCGTCGGTCTCGAAGCGGTCACCGGCGCTGGGCAGGCGGCCCAACCGCTGGAGCACGAATCCGGCAAGCGTGGAGAAGTTGCCGTCGCTGGCTCCCGGCAGGCGGTGGCCGAGCAGATGCTCGACACGGCGCACGTCCAGGCTGGCGTCGAGTAGCCAGGCACCATCGGGTTCGCTCACCGCCGAGGGATCACCCTCGCTGGTTTCGTCGGGGAACTCGCCGGCAATCACTTCAAGCACGTCGGCCGGCGTGACCAGGCCAAGGATGCTGCCGTACTCGTCGACCACCAGTGCCACCTGTAGCGGCGCCCGGCGGAACTCGTCGATGAGGCGCAGCACGCTGAGCGATTCGAGCACCGTGATGGGCTTGCGCACCACGCGCTCGGTTTCCAGGCGGCCATGATCGGCGAGGCTGGCGAGCAGGTCGCGCGAAGACACCACGCCCACCAGTTCGTCGAGGTCGCCGTTGGCGACCAGCATCCAGTGATGCGGCGACTCACGTGCTTCGGTCAACAGCGTCGGCAGGTCTTCGCCCGGATCTACCCAGACGATTTCCGTGCGTGGCGTCATGATCGAGCGAACCGGTCGCTGCGAGAGGTCGAGGACGCCCTGCACCATCTCCAGCTCGTCCTTGCCGAATACGGCGGTAACCGTGGTCTCGGTGGTGGGCGCGCTCTTGCCGTTGTCGCCTTCGTCGTCCGGCGCGCCACCCAACAAGCGCAATACGGCCTTCGCCGTCCGGTCGCGCATGATGCGGCCACCAACCAGTAGCGACCGACGGCGATTGCGCCGCATGGTCTGGTTGAACGCCTCGATCATGATCGAGAAACCGATCGCGGCGTACAGGTAGCCCTTGGGAATGTGGAAGCCGAAGCCTTCCGCAATGAGGCTGAAGCCGATCATCAGCAGGAAGGACAGGCAGAGGATGACGATCGTCGGGCGCGCGTTGACGAATACCGTCAACGGCTTGCTCGCCGTGATCATCAGGGCCATGGCTATCACCACGCCGATCATCATGATCGACAGATGGTCGACCATGCCGACGGCAGTGATCACCGAATCGAGCGAGAACACGGCATCGAGGATGACGATCTGCGCCACCACCAGCCAGAAGCTGGCTCGACGCGCTGCCTTGCCGTCGCTGTCGTCGTCGGCCTCGAGGCGCTCGTGCAGCTCCAGGGTGGCCTTGAACAGCAGGAAAGCGCCGCCGATCACCAGGATCAGGTCGCGCCAGGAGAGGCCGAAGCCGTTCCAGCTGAACAAAGGGCGGGTGAGCGTGACCAGCCAGGACATGGCGGCCAGCAGGCACAGACGCATGACCAGCGCGAGGCCAAGACCCATGAGCCGCGCCTGATCGCGCTGGCGGGCGTGAAGCTTGTCGGCGAGGATCGCGACAAAGACAAGGTTGTCGATACCAAGCACGATCTCCAGCACGATCAACGTGAGAAGACCCGCCCAGGCCGAAGGGTCGGCAAGCCAGTCGAAAGCGAACATGGGTCGGCGCGGGAGGCGCCCGGTTTCCTCCGGAAGGGACGCAACACTATACAGGGGGTGCGTGACGGTCTGTGCCAGAAGCGCCGTTGCGATGGCCCTGTCCGTCGGCTACGGTGGTTCATGCCTCACGATCTCTTGCCTGTCTCCCCTCCCCTGGAAACCTCGCCCTCCCCCCCCGAACTGCCGGCGAGAACACCCGGCACGATCGAGACCGTCCTGACCATCCTTGCCTATTTCGCGCTGCAGGCAGGGTTCGGCGGCGCGTTCGGCGGTACTTCGCAACTGATCGCCCGGACGTTTCCGCAGGCGGTCCCGGATCAGCCCGACCGCCTGATCGTCGTAGTGATCCTTACCCTTCTGTGCGCCGCCAGCGTTGTCATAACGTGGGTCGTGCGACGCTGGGCGGCAAAGACGCTCGATAGTGGCGCCGGCGGACTCGGTTTCACCCCACCCTCCGGCCGTTACATCGCGCTCGGCACGGCGCTGGGCATCCTCGCCCCCTTGCTCGGTGGCCTGCTCACCCAGTTCCTCGCCGGCGACCACGACGTCAGCCAGGCGGTGACCGATATCGCCGACCATGCCCATGTCGGCATGCGGGTCGCCCTGCTCCCGATCGTGGTCCTGATCGGCCCCCTGGTCGAGGAATTGCTGTTCCGCGGCGCCCTTCTTTCGGTGCTCCGTACGCGCCTCGGCGACGGCTGGGCCATCGCGGTCTCAGCCATCGTCTTTGGCGCGGTGCACCTGCCCGATCTGGACTGGCTCTGGTACGCGGTGCCCAATCTGGTCCTGATCGGCGTTTTCTGCGCCTGGTTGCGCGTGCGCAGCGGGTCGATCTGGCCGGGCTTTGTCGCTCATGCCGCCAACAACGCGCTGGCGACGGCGGGCTGGTTCATGAGCGCGAGCTAGATGTTCGCGGAATAAGCACTATCTGGCACGGAACGTAGAACTATTTGAATGAGCAGAGACAAGGGCTAGATCTTCGCCCCGAACGGCAACGCATCTAAGTTTGGAGAGGGCGTTCGCGACGTTCCAATAAGCGCTTCAAAACAACCACTTGCTTCCGTCCCGGGGAATGCGCGAATGAGCCGAAGGACCATATCGCTATCACCGCTAAAGATAGTCAGCCATACGCTGAAGAATCCCGTAGCCGTGGCTAACTGCACCACCATCGACCGCATCGCATCACTATCTGGATTTGCTGCGACGTTTGCACGCGCGATGTCGGCTGCTGCCCACGCTTCGGCACGCTGGAGAATACGGTCCAGTGCAATTAAGACGCCTTGGTGGTCGGCTGTATTGACGGCCGCCTTGTCCAAACCGGTCAGGGCCAGCGTCGCATCTACCATCGGCTCAAAACCCGCCGCTTGAGCATGCGCTGATGCGGTAATAGAACCGTCCGCGTGATACGCAAGAGCATGGAACGTGTTATCGCGATCAGGCAAGAAGAGCGCGTTAAGCACGACATCTTTCGTGCCCTTTGTCGAATTGCAGTTTACGCACGCGAGGAGAAAATTCTCCCATGTACCGATCAAATTCGCATACTGCGCTAAACCTTTTGCCTGAATGTGCTCAACAGCAAGCGACGTGGGCATTTTTCGTTCGCAAAAACTACAATATGGTCCCATTCGCGAGACGAGTTCGGCCTTCGCATCGGCGTAATTTCCGTAGTTCCCCGCAAGCGGGGAAGCATCCCTTCGTACCGGCCTCAATTGTTACTCCTTAAGTGTTGCCACTCGCTGCATTTCCAGAAATGCCTGAAAGGCCGGGTTGTCCGCGTAAGGGGAAATTTTCGCTGCTAAGCGCGCGCGAACGTCGACGCTCCTATCGATCGGCTCCCTTCTCGAAGAATCAAGCAGGCTAAGGTATTCCTTCGCGACCTCTTTCATTTCAGCATAGCGCTCACTGACACGCGAGCTTTCAACACCCTGAATTCCCTCGGCAATTTGCTCGATCGACATATTGGACACCTCGGCGGCCGGTACGCCGTCCAACATAATTAGCTCTTCGCCACTTCTTAGAGACTGAATCAAGAAGGGGGAGTGTGTTGTGCAAACAAACTGAATTTTGGGGAATGTCGTCCGCAGATCCTCGATGACGCGTCGTTGCCAGCGCGGATGCAAATGAAGATCCAGTTCGTCGATCAAAACCACGCCTTTCACTTCTGCCAAAACCCTGCCACCTAGATGCGGATTCAGCTTAGCTGCCTTCTGAGCAAGGTCTCCGATCATCGCAAGCATGCAACGCTGCCCGTCGCTAAGATTGGAAAAGGGTTGAATGCCATGCTCGAACTCAACGACGACCTCACCAAGCGACGCATCAAATCGGAGGCTTTGTGCACCTTCGATGCATCGCACAATCGCGTCGATAACCGTGCGGTACGCAAGACTGGAACGACCTCCTTGCTGATACGCAATCCACGACTGCCTCGCAATCCAGCGAGTGAATTGCCCAACTGAGAGCCTGGGATCCACGCTATTCCAATATCCGGCGAGTCTCGATTGCTCATCCTTGCTCGTGACTGCCTCCGGATTCGAAACCTGAAACGATTCCCTTGGTTCTTGCCAAAGCCGCCCGGTTCCGTAATAGGAGATCAGTGGCAATGAGCTGTCCCCGCCGGCGCGGATGGCCTTATCAGCTTCCGCGGCGAGCCGTTTGATCGAAACGGCTTCGCCGTACGTCGTGCGCCCATTAGGGGCGTTCAAAGCGCGCTTCCACGTGATTTTTCGGCTCTGCACCTCTCCTCGAGCAACGATCTGGCAGGGATACATTCGTTCCCAGCGGACCTCCGCGTCCGCAATGGACGACCCCACAAGACCCTCGGTAAAGCGGGCCAATTGGACTTCAGTCGCTCGAATGTGGCGACTGTCCGCGCCACGAACACCCAAGAACCAACTCCCGATCGCAACGGATAGCGCGTCGAGCGCGCTCGTCTTTCCAGTGCCATTGGTGCCGACAATGAGATTGAACTCGGGGTGCAGCGAGAACTCACGCTGCAAAAAACCCTTGAAATTACTTACATTTATGTGATCAATCCGCATCTTTGTCGTTTCTTTTAACAAAATGGGGCATATCCCACCCGATGTTGACAGAATTTTGCTGCGTCGCGAACTGGTGGGCCAGGGCGATCAGACAGCTAAAGCCGCTCGAGCGAGGCAACGTGGCGGGACAGCCGCGGACCGGCATAGCACTGTGACCCCACGGCGAGCAGACCAACCTCGGAGAACGCGTCGCGGTACCAGCCTGCCGGGCGCGACAGGAAGCCCTCGCGGTCGCCGCCGGGATCGTCCTCGCGCGTGTACAGCTCCAGAAAGGCCAGGCCTTCGAGCATCTCGCCGATGCCGGTCAGGCCGGCACGAATCTCCGCCGGCTTGAGGTAATGCAGCACGTCGGTGCAGACGATCAGGTCGAACCGCGTGTCGAAACGCAGCTCGGCGAGCTGGCCGAAACGGGCATAGCCGATATTGCGCGAGCGGCCATAGCGCGCCACCGCGTATTCGCTGGCCTCCAGTCCGCGATACTCGATGCCCGGGCGCATCTTTCGTAACACGGCTCGCCAGGGCGCTTCGCCGCAGCCGATGTCGAGGACGTTGCGCACCGGGTGGCCGAGGTAAAATTCGGCCTGGCCGAGCACCATGGCGACCTTGCGGTTAAGCTCGGCCGGCGAGCCCACGGCGTGGTTCGCGCTGCGGTACCACTTGTCGAAATAGGCCTGGTCGTAGGTCTTGGGCATATGCACGGCCGCCGAAAACGCACATGTTAGCCGGCCCTACACTTCGGGCATACATGCCCGGCCGCAGCATCGGAAGTCATTGCTCCAGGAGAATCCCATGCCCCGCATCCAGCTCCGCATTACCGGCGACCGCGACATCTTCGACGACGTGGTCAACGCCATCCACGGCATCGACCGCGTGGAACGCGTCGAAGAGATCGACGATTTCGGCATGGGCGTGCGCGACGATTCCAGTTCGAGTGAGCTGTCCGACGATGTCGGCTCACGCACGTTCACCGTCGAAGTCGAAGTGCCCAACGACAAGGTCGGCGAGCGCGTGCGTGAAATCGCCGAGGAAACCGCCGGCAACCGTGAAGCCGCCATCGAGTTCATCGGCGACGACGAAATCGAAATGTAGCCGACCCGGCTCCCTGTAGGAGCCGATTCATCGGCGAAAGGGGTGCTCGCGAGGCCCTGGCCCGCTGCCGCGGGATCGCCGCTGAAGCGGCTCCCACATCGCCGATGAATCGGCTCCTGCCAAGCTACGCCCGACAGGTTCTTGCGGTCAGGCTGCAGTAAACCTTCGGCACCGACTCCCGTTTAAGGTGGTACACGCACCGAAACCGGAGGTTCCATGCGAGCGTTGGCCGCTGCCGTCGTGCTTGCCCTCATCGCCCTGCCCGCCGCGGCACGCGACGATGCCCTGTCGAAAGACGATGTAGCCTGGCTTGACCGGGTGACCTTCGGCGTAGACTCCGCAACCCTCGCCAGCTATCGCGATCTTGGTCGGCGGCGCTTTCTCGACCGGCAACTGCATCCGAAAACCGACGGCCTGCCCGCCGATGTGCGCGCCCAGATCGACGGTTTGGATGTGATGAAAACACCTATGGCTACGCTGGTGGCGCAGGTGCGCGACCAGTATCGCGGCATCAACGCGATGCCCGATGGCGATGCAAAGCAGGAAGCGAAGAAGGCCCTGCAGAAGCAGGGCAACCAGTACGCGCAGCAAGCACAGGCGACCGAACTGCTCTACGCCATCTACGACGAAAACCAGTTGCGCGAACAGATGGTCTGGTTCTGGTTGAACCACTTCAGCGTATTCCAGCAGAAGGGTCGCGTGCGCTGGGTCGTCGCCGACTACGCGCAGAACACCATTCGCCCGCATGCGCTGGGCAAGTTCCGCGACCTCGTTCTGGCCACGCTGAAAAGCCCGGCCATGCTCGAATACCTGGACAACGTGCAGAACGCACGCGACAAGATCAATGAGAACTACGCACGCGAGCTGATGGAACTGCACACCCTCGGCGTCGGCAGCGGCTATAGCCAGGACGACGTGCAGAACCTCGCACGAATCCTTACCGGCGTCGGCGTGAACTTCGACGGCCAGCCGCGCAAGCTGCGTCCGGACATGCAGGCGTACTACCTGCAGGAAGGGGTGTTCGAGTTCAATCCGAACCGCCACGATTTCGGCGACAAGCGGCTGCTCGGCAAGCCGATCAAGGGTGGCGGCTTCGACGAAGTGGAGAAGGCTGTCGACCTCATCGTGAGCCAGCCCGCCTGCGCCAGCTTCATATCGACGAAGCTGGCGCAGTACTTCGTCGCCAACGATCCGCCGCCGGAGCTGGTCAAGGCCATGGCGAAGACCTTCCGCCACACCGATGGCGACATCGCCGCGGTGATGGACACGATGCTCACCTCGAAGGAATTCACCGCTTCGCTCGGCAAGCGCTACAAGGATCCCACCCAGTTCCTGGTCTCGACCATGCGCCTGGCGTACGACGGCAAGCCCGTATCCAACCCTCGCCCCCTGGTGAACTGGATCAACCAGCTCGGGCAAGCGCCTTACGGAAGGATCACGCCCGACGGCTGGCCGACGACCGATTCGGAATGGTCCAGCTCCGGCCAGGTGGCCAAGCGTTTCGAGATCGCACGGGCGATCGGCAGCGGCGCCAACCACCTGTTCGACCTTGATGAAGACGGTACGCACGCGCGAGGCGGTTTCCCGCAGCTCACCATGCCGACGTACTACGCCACGATCGATCCTTACCTGGCGCCAAAAACGCGCGATGCGCTCACCCAGGCTACGTCGCAGCAGGAATGGAACACGTTCCTGCTCTCGTCGCCCGACTTCAACTACCGCTGAGGCTTCCCATGGATCGCCGCCAGTTCCTGCTAGCCGCCGCCGCTGCCGTGCCCGCGCTCATGCTGGGCGGCAAGGTGTTCGCCGCGCCGGCATCGTCACCGCGTTTCCTGCTCGTCTTCCTGCGTGGAGGCTACGACGCGAACAACATGCTCGTTCCCTACGCCAGCGACTTCTACTACGAATCGCGGCCCACCATCGCGCTGGCGAAGCCCGACGTGGGCAATCCGAAAGCCGTGCGAGCACTCGACGCGAACTGGGGCCTGACCCCGGCGCTCGCCGCCTCCATGGGCCCGCTATGGGACAAGCGCCAGCTTGCCTTCATTCCGTTCTCGGGCACGGACGATCTCTCGCGCAGCCATTTCGAAACACAGGACAACATCGAGGCCGGCGAAGCCGGCGACGCGCGTAACTATGGCTCGGGCTTCATGGGCCGTCTCTCGGGCGTGCTACGCGGCGCCCCGCCGATCGCTTTTACCGATGCGCTACCGCTGTCGTTCCGCGGTGCGGGCGACATCCCCAACATCTCACTCAAGGGCGGCGGCAAGGCCGTCTTCGACGACCGCCAGTCGAAGATCCTCGCCGGCATGTACGAGGGGACATCGCTGCAGGCTGCCGCCACCGACGGGCTGCAACTGCGCCAGCAGGTCGCGCAGGATCTGCAGACCGAGATGGTCGCGGCCAGCCGTGGCGCGGTGAATGCGCGTGGCTTCGCGCAGCAGGGCGGGCGCATGGCTACCCTCATGCGTGATCGCTTCCGGCTCGGCTTCGTCGACGTGGGCGGCTGGGACACCCACGTGAACCAGGGCGGTGCCGACGGCCAGCTCGCCAACAACCTGGACAACCTCGGGCAGGGCCTGGCCAGCTTCGCCGATGGGCTCGGCGAAGCGGAGTGGAACAACACCGTCGTCGTCGTGGTCTCGGAGTTCGGCCGCACCTTCCGTGAGAACGGTAACAAGGGCACCGACCATGGGCACGGCACCACCTACTGGGTGCTCGGCGGCAAGGTGAACGGTGGCCGTGTCGCGGGCCAGCAAGTCGCAGTGAACGCCGGAAGCCTGCTGCAGAACCGCGACTACCCCGTGCTAAACAATTATCGCGACGTACTCGGTGGTCTCATGCGCCGCACGTACGGCCTCTCCGATGCCGACCTGGCGAAGGTGTTTCCGGGATCGAAGCCGCGCGACCTGCAACTGGTCTAAGGCTGCCAGAGCTGCCCGCCCGGATGGGAAAGCCGGCGGTCGAGGTAATACGCCGCGCTGATGAAGGCCAGGTGGGTAAGGGCCTGTGGAAAGTTGCCGAGCGGTTCGGCACGCAGGCTCAACTCTTCGGAGAACAGTCCGAGGTGGTTTGAGTACAGCACACCGCGCGCCATGATCTCGCGCGCCTCGTGCAGGCGCCCGGCGCGGGCAAGGCACTCCACGTACCAGAACGTACAGGTGGTGAAGGCACCTTCGCCGCCTTCAAGGCCGTCGGCGTTGCGGTAACGGAAGACCAGGCCGTCATCGGTGAGCTGGTCGCGAATCGCTTCCAGCGTGCTCAACCAGACCGGATCGGTCGCGGACACGAAACGCACCAGCGGCATCATCAACAAGGCGGCATCGACGTCCGTGCTGCCTTTACTCTGGACGAAATACCCATGCTCGGGGTGGCGAAAATGCGCCCATATGTCTTCGGCGATTCGGTCGCGGTCGCGAGCCCATTCCACCACGGGCGCGGGAAGCGAGCGCTTGCCGGCAAGACGCACCGCGCGATCCAGTGCCACCCAGCACATCAGGCGCGAATGCAGGAAGTGACGCGGCTCGTCACGAACCTCCCAGATGCCTTCGTCGGGATCGCGCCAGCGATGGCGAACGTGCTCGACCATCCGGCGCACGTGCTCCCAGCCGGCATGACTCATGGCCGTACCGTATTTGTTTGCCAGGTAGAGGCTGTCCATCAGCTCGCCGAAGATGTCGAGCTGTGTCTGCGTGCGTGCGGCGTTGCCGATGCGTACGGGCCGCGAGCCTGCATAGCCGGCGAGGTGTTCGAGCGTGGATTCCTCAGCGACTTCGCTGCCGTCCAGCGCGTACATGATGCGAAGCGCCGAATCCTTGCCGAGCTCCATGATCCGGTCCTCGGACCACTCACGGAAGTGCTCGGCCTCCTCTATGTAACCCAGCCGCATGAACGCATACACGGTGAACGACGCGTCACGGATCCACGTCGCACGGTAATCCCAGTTGCGTTCCGAGCCCGTCGCTTCTGGCAGGCCGAAGGTCGCCGCCGCGGCAATCGATCCGTGACGATGCGAGGTAAGTAGCTTCAACACCAGCGCGGAACGTTCCACGCGCTCGCGCCAGCGACCGCGATAATTCGATCGCCGCGCCCAGCGGCGCCAGGCGGAAGCCGTATGCTCGAGTGCGGCGACACACTCCTTCACGTCGAGCGGATCATGCTCCTCACCGCACAGGACGAACCAGACGGCGTCACCTGGTTCGAGCGTGAACTCAGCGGTAGCCTCGCCTGCGCCGCAGGTCAACGGCACGCTGGCGCCGAGACGCAGCGATGTCGGTCCATCATGGAAGACGACGCTCTCACCATAGTGTTCGGTCTCCGGCAGCTTCCGCGCGTAATCCAGGCGCGGCCGGCAGCGCACCCGTATCGTCACCGTGCCACGAGGGACGCGCAGGCAACGAATGAGACTCATCGGCAGGCGTGTATCGGTCTGCGGATGCGGCATGAAGTCGGTGAGCTCCACGCTGCCCTGTTCTGACATCCAGCGGGTCATGAGGATATTGGTTTCGGGGATGTAGAGCTGGATGGTGCGTGCATTGTCCAGCTCGGGTTCGATGGAGAACTCGCCGCCTTTCTCCGGATCCAGCAGGCCTGCGAATACGGTCGGGCTGTCCATGTGTGGCCAGCACATGAAGTCGATGGTGCCATCGATCGCCACCAGGGCAGCCGTGTCGAGGTTGCCGACGATACCGTGCTCGCCGATGGTCCGGCCCGGAACGGGATTCTCGCGCTGGGACACACCGTTCTCCGACGGCGGGAAGGTGGCGGAGAAATGCCACAACCGGCGTGAAGAAGGTCAGAACTCCAGCCGGTAGGCCACCTTCACCAGGCCTTCCTCGACGTCCTTGAGGCCAAAGCCGCGACGGAACTGCGAGCCCAACGCGTCATCCGTGTCTTGCTCGTAGCCGCCACGGTTGTAGACGATGTAGAGGTTGGACAGCGGCGCGATTTCGTAGCGGTAGCGGATCTGGAACCCGAGATTCGCCACGCCCAGGCCATCCACATGCTCGTCGGTAGGAATGGCACGTCCTTCCGGGTTGATCTCGTAGGCCTGGCGCAGCTTTGCCCCCACGGCCAGGGTCTGCAGCTTCACGCGAAGTTCCTGTTTGTTGCCGAAATTCCAGTTCACGCCACTGTCGATGCCGACGGTCCGGCCATCGAACGAGCCAACCAGGTTCGAGACCTGCGAGCCTCCATCCTGCCAGATCAGCCAGTTCGGATCCCACTCGTAGCTTGCGCCAGCGAAGATGCTGAAGGCGTCGGTGATGAAATAGGTCGGCGTGAATTTGAAGTAGTACGCGAGCCGGTGGTAACCGGTGAGCTGGTTGCCGCCGATGAACCCCTCGTCTTTCCAGCTCCAGTGGCCGATACGCGGACTTTCGCGCTCATAGGTGAGCTTGGCCGTCGGCGGCGTGTGCAACGGGTTGCCGCCGCGGGTGAGCAGGTCATCGTAGGCGGAAGTGAACGCATCGAGCCGCCATTCTTCGTCGCCACCGTCGCGACGCCGGCTGTCACGCTGGATGCGGAAGCGACGGGAAATGCGCCGGCCTTCCGTGTTGTCCTGCGCCGAGATGCGATAGCGCCACAGATGCGAGGCATACGCGGAATCTGCCGGGAGGTCGGTCACGCGCTGGCGCACTTCCCAGTGCAGGTATTCCATGTCATTGCGCGGCAGGTAGCCGAAATCGTCGATGTCCAGGCGATGGCCGAAATACATGCCCAGCCACTGCTGGCTCCATACCGGGTTCATCTCCCAGTACACGATGCTGGTCGCGCCAAGGCCCGACGCATTCGCCTGCGGCTGGTCGATCTTGCTGCCGACCACATTGCTGGTGACGGTGAATGTCTCGCTCGGCTGCCAGCGGTGGTCGAAGCCGAGCACGTTCGCGTCGCGGTCCAGGTACGGATGATTCACTCGCGTGGCAAGCATGCCGAAGGTCTGCGTACCTTCGGTCTGGGTCAGGCGAAGCGCGCCGAAAGAGCGGCCGTCGTCGCCCTTTTCCTGCGCCGTGAGGATGCCGTAGCTGGTATCGCCCACGCTGCCATTGACCTTCACCGCAGCGGAAATATCCGCGTTGCCGTGGCCATCGTCTGACTCGGCACCCACGCGTCGTGTGTAGACCAGCTGCGAGTAATCGTCGAGCAGGCTGAAGTCGAAGATGCCCTGGTTCTCGGTGAAGAACGGGCGCTTGTCGGTGAAGAAGGTTTCTTCCGGCGAGAAGTTCACGACCAGATCGTCGCTCTCCACCTGGCCGAAATCCGGATTGATCGTGGCGGTCAGCTGCGTCTGCCCGTTCGGCTTCCATACGATGTCGGCGCCCTCCTGGAACGAGGCGCCGCCGTGCGCACGGTCGACCCTGCCGACCACGTACGGCGTCACCGCGAACAGCGACTGCGAATACGACGGCAGCGACACCTTCTGGAAGCTGGAAAGAAAGCGGCCCTGGTCGAAGCTGATCGCCGGCCAGGCCATGCGCTCGCCGGTGGCCGCGATGATGCGATCGATATACAGGCCGATGTGGCGGTTATCGCCGTCGGCGTGGCGCATCGGCGCGATGTACCAGGGAATGAGGATCTCCACCGAATAACCTTCGGCGTCCTGGCTGACCGCGTGATCCCAGCGGCCATCCCAGTCGTAACTGAAGTCGGATTCATTGGTGATCACTTCATCCGCCACGCCGCCGAGCGAGCGCACTTCAAAGTCATAGCCCACGCGGCCGTCGCCGTCGAAATCCACCATGACATTGATGCGGTCGACGAGAGCGTCCTCGTCGCGGCGGGTCTGCTGCGTCGTACGAGGTACACCGGCCGGCTGGATGACACGAATGGCTACGGCCAGTCCCTTGGGTGTCGAGAGCACCCAGGCCTCGGTCGGCTGGCTACCGGGCTTGCCGGTCTTGGGCTGCGTGTCGCGGAAGTCGGTGATGTGCTGCGCGCCCATCCATTCCGTCGGGTCGATGTGGCCGTCGATCGTCACTTCGGCATGGGCCGAGACAGCAGCGAGGCAAAGCATGGCGAACAGGGCGAAGCGGCGATGCATGGGTCATCCGGGACGTGGAATCTTGCGGATAGGATGCCGCCCGCCTCGCAAGGGTTTGCCATGACCCTTGGCCCATGCGCTCAGCCGTTCTCCCTGATGAGGTCGATGAGCGCCCGCAAGTTGGCGGGCACATGCCGCCGGCCCGGGTAATACAGGCACAGACGGTCGAACGGCGGCGTCCAGTCCTCCAGCACGCGCTCCAGCGTGCCCGCCGCAAGATCGTCCGACACGCTGAACTCGGTCAGGTAGGTGAGCCCCAACCCTGCCCTCGCGGCCTCCAGCATGAGATCGGGCTGGCCCAGGGTCATCTGCCCCTCCACGTCGACGCTGACCGCCTCACCGTGGCGTTCGAACTCCCAGTGATAGATGTGTCCGGCCGGCATGCGCGCGCGGATACAGCGATGCCGCGCCAGGTCGGCAGGCGTGTGCGGTCGGCCGTGCATCGCGAAGTACGCCGGCGATCCGACCACGGCAAAGCGGATGGGCGGTCCCAGCGGTACGGCGATCATGTCGCCGGGCACGGTGTCGACGGTGCGGAAACCCGCATCGAAACCCTCGCGGACGATGTCGATCATCCGTTCTTCGGTGACCAGGTCGAGGTGGACGTTCGGATAACGCTGCAGATAGGGGATGAGCAAGGGCAGCATCAGCCAGCGCGCAGCGCCGGTGGATGAGTTCAGCCGCAAGGTACCGCTCGGTGTCGCTGCGTCGTCGCCTGCGCGGTCGATCGCGTCGCGAATGCCGGCGAGCGCAGGTGCCAGGTCCGCGACAAAGCGCTCGCCTGCGTCCGTCAGCCGAACGCTGCGCGTGGTGCGATGGAAGAGCCGCGTGCCCAGCCTCGCTTCCAGCGAAGCCACCGACTGACTCAGCGCGGAGGTCGACATTTCCATGTCGGCGGCCGCCGCCCGAAAGCTACCGAGTCGCGCCACGGCCAGTACCGCTTCGAATTCCGTCAGTCCTGAACGTATTGTCCGCTCCCGCTTCATGCCCTATCCAGATTTGTCCGGCTTATCAGGCTAATCCTTTGCGCCCATCCTTTCCATCGAATCCACCCCCCTCTTGGAGCACCTCATGCACACGATCGACCAGATCTACATCGACGGCGCGTTCGTTACCCCGCACGGCGAAGAGCGTTTCGAGCTGTTCAATCCGGCCACCGAAGAGGTCATCGGCATGGTGCGTCTCGCCGATGAGGAAGATACGCGCCGTGCCATCGCCGCGGCGAAGCGGGCGTTCCCGGCGTTCTCCCGGACCACCGTGACTGAGCGCATCGCCCTGCTCCGTCGCATGCATGCGGCCGTCGAGGCGCGCGGCGATGACCTGTTCGCCGCCGTGCTCGAGGAATACGGCGCGCCGGTCAACCGCGGTCGCTGGATGGTCCAGCATGCATCCAGCGTGTTTCTCGACGCGATCGAGACGCTCGAGCACTTCGAGTTCGAACGCCGCAAGGGCACGGCCACCGTGGTCATGCAGGCGGTCGGTGTCGTCGGGCTCATTACGCCGTGGAACAGCAATGCCGGCTTCATTTGCGGCAAGCTCGCCACCGCCATCGCCGCCGGCTGCACCGCCGTGATCAAGCCGAGCGAGATGAGCGCCCTGCAGACACGCGTCGTCACCGAGGCGCTGCATGCGGCCGGTGCACCGGCTGGCGTGTTCAACATCGTGACCGGCCGTGGCGACGTGGTCGGCGCGACCCTCGTCGGTAGCCCGGACATCGCCAAGATCTCGTTTACCGGCTCGACCGTCGTCGGCAAGGGCATCGTCCGCGCTGCGGCCGACACGCTCAAGCGCGTGACGCTGGAACTCGGCGGCAAGTCCCCCGTGGTGATCCTGGACGACGCGGATTTCGACGCCGCCATACCGCTGGTCGTGATGGCCGGCTTCGCGAACAGCGGCCAGGCCTGCATCGCAGGGACGCGCCTGCTGGTACCGCGCGCACGGCTGGCAGACTTCGAATCGCGCATGGCCGCGGCGACAAACACCGTCATCTCGGGCGATCCGTCCGACCACGCCACCGACGTCGGCCCCATGGTCAGCCGCAAGCAGTGGGACCGTGTGCAGGGCTATATCCGCAAGGGTATGGAGGAAGGCGCACGCCTGATCGCCGGCGGCGAAGGCCGTCCGGAAGGCCATTCGCATGGCTGGCTCGTCCGCCCGACCGTGTTCACCGACGTGCGCAACGACATGACGATCGCCCGCGAGGAAATCTTCGGGCCGGTGCTGTCGATCATCGCCTATGACGACGACGAGGACGCGATCGCGATCGCCAACGACACGCCCTATGGCCTGCAGGCTTATGTGCTGTCCGCGGATGCGGCGCGTGCTCGCCGCGTGGCCTCGCGCATCGATGCCGGACGAGTGCTGGTCAACACGATTGCGCACGAGCCGAAGGCGCCGTTCGGCGGCTTCAAGCAGTCCGGGCTGGGCCGTGAGTACGGCAGCTTTGGCCTGGAGGCTTACCTCGAGCCGAAGGCCTTGCTCGGCGTGAATGCCTGACCGAGGGTCAGTGCGACTTGGCGATATCCACCGCGGTCAGCGTCAACGTTGCGCGGTGGACGAAGTCGAGTTTTTCGTAGAGACGCGTGGCGCCTTCGTTGCCGGCGGACACGTGCAGGAAGGAAACCAGTCCCTGGGCGCGATGCCGGTTTACTAATGCCACCAGGAGTGCGCGCGCGAGACCGCGCCCCGCGAACTCGGGATGCGTGCAGACGGCGCTGATCTCGCGGGCACCTGGCACGGCCATCCGCTCGCCGGCCATCGCGATAAGCCGGCTTTCCTGCAACACGCCGACATAGGTACCCAATGCCGCCGTGTGCTCGCGGAAGAATTCCGGGTAGACCAACGAAGTGAGGGCCCGCATGCGTTCCCGGTGCTCGTTGCCAAGCACGGAGACAGTCTCTTCCGTATCCAGGTCAGGAGCATTCAGGGGGCGCACAAGCTGCAAGGTATCGGGCACGGCGTGACCGGCATCGATGGGAGCAGGTATCCAGCGCTCAGGCAGCACGTCGGGCGCCACGCCCAGGAAGTAACGCCGCCCCACCAGCCGCGGGTCGTCGATCACGTGGGCAGCCGGGCTCGCCACCGCCACGAAGGGTGCATAGGCGTCGCCATACCAGAGCGCATCGCCTGATCGCCGGGCCAGCGCCGCGTGCTCGCCGGTAAGCGAGTACCACAGCGGGTTATCGAGTACGGAGGGATCCATGCCTGCCTTCCGATGACGAATGACACATCATGGGGGTCAACCCGCGCGCATCACAACTGGCTCTGCTACTTTTCGTCCGTTAGCACTCATTCCGGGGATCCCATGCTCGCTCGTACCTGCCTTGTTCTCGCCCTTGCCCTCGCCCTGCCCGCCGTTGCCGAGGAGGCGAAGAAGGCGCATACGCCCACGGCCAAGGAGTTGCTGGCCAAGTCGACCGCCGCCGAATGGCGCACCCCGGATCCGCAGAACCTCGTCTACATGGACCTGCCGCAGGGCCAGGTCATCATCGAGCTCGCCCAGGACTGGTCGCCGGAGCATACGGCCAACATCCGTACCCTTATTCGCGAGCACTACTTCGACGGCACCCAGGTCATCCGCGTCCAGGACAACTTCGTCACCCAGTGGGGCGACCCGGACGGCGACGACAAGAAGAAGGCCAAAAGCCTGGGCAGCGCCAAGGAAACGCTCACGCCGGAGTTCACGCGCAAGCTGGGCGGCAAAGCCATTCCCTTTACCAAGCTACCCGATGGTGACGTCTATGCGCCGGAGGTCGGCTTCTCCGACGGCTTCCCCGTGGCCCGTGACGCCAAGGCCGGTGAAGCCTGGATTACCCATTGCTACGGCACCGTGGGTGTTGCCCGCGACGTCGGCGCGGAAACCGGTAACGGCAGCTCGCTCTACGCCATCATCGGCCAGGCCCCGCGAAACCTCGACCGCAACCTCGCCGTGGCCGGCAAGGTCATCAAGGGCATGGAATTTCTCGCCGCCTACCCGCGTGGTGGTGAGCCGATGGGCTTCTACGACAAGCCCGCGCAGCGCGTGACGATCAAGAGCGTGCGCCTCGCCGCGGATGTTCCCGAAGCGCAGCGCACGCCGATCCAGGTTCTGCGCACCGACAGCAAGACGTTTGCCGCGGTGATCGAGGCCAAGCGCAACCGGAAGGACGATTTCTATACGCGCCCGGCCGGGAAGATCGATCTTTGCAATATCAGCGTGCCGGTGCGCGATCCGTCGAAGCCTGTTGCACCCTGACCGGAAAGCATCGCCGCTGAAGCGGCTCCCACAGGTCTATTGTGGGAGCCGATTCATCGGCGATCCCGCCTAAGCAGGCCAGATATCAATCGCCGTCCGAACCCGCTGCCTTCTGCCCCACGATCTCCTCACGCAGCTCACGAAGCTTCACCTTCAGCTTCGCCTCGTTCTCCGGCCCCACGCGAATCATGAACTTCTGGCCGACGGACAACTGCTCAAGCGCCTCGTTGGCATAGACATAACCCACCTTCTCCGGAAGCAGCTGCTGGTTGCCCTTCGGTTCCGGCGCGGCAATCAGGTGGTCGATCACCTCGATGAGGCGATCGTTGAAATAGCCGTTTGTACCGAGATCACGATACGCCTGCTGGAACAACGGATAGTTGCGCCTGTACCAGGCAGCCGCCGCCTTGGTATTCATGCGATCGGCCACGTACATATAGGTGGCGTAGCGATCAATGTTCTTCTTTGACGCAATGAAATTGCCGTCGTCGGAAACCACCTGGAAACGACCCGTCGGCGTGCGCAACGGCACGACGTTCATGCCGACACTCTGCTTCGGCAGCGCGTCGATCGTCGACACCATGCGCGAGACGATGGCCTCGGGGCGCAGCAACGACTTCAGTGCACCGTCGCTGGTCAGGGCCATCAATCCGGCCAGAACATCGTCGTCGCTCTGGTCCAGTGGCGGCAGCCCCGCGGTCGATCCGCCGGCAGGGCCGATCGGATGCTGCACGAGCGGCGCATCGTGCACGGTGGTCGACGTCGCGGAGGCGACCGGACCGTTCGAGAAGGCCGGTGCACTGACCGCATCGCGCGCCTGCTTTTCCCGGTAAATGAAGATGCCGACCACGACCAGAATCGCCACGATCAGTAAACCCGCGACCCATTTTGAACCCGATGAATGACTGCTCACCACACCTGCTCCTGCCAAAACCTAGCCCCATGGGACTACGAATGGCGGGTTTGGTTCAAGGATTGTGGGGAAACTGATCCGCGTCGATCACGTAATCACGGAAGCGATGCCCGCCGGCGAAACCGAGGTCGAAACCGTAAACCATGCGTACTGCGAGGTTTGTATCCACATGGCAGTGGAACCGCAAGACGAGGCCTTGAGCCACTTTCCGCGCGATATTCTCATCATCAAGGCCAGTACCACGTAACGACACGGTGACACTTGTGCAGGTGCGAGGCGAGCCTTCGACAGGTGTCCAGCGAATCCACGCGGCGCGCACCAAGGGCGGCCCCAGCGACGGCAACAGCGTCGCCTGAGACCAGGCGCTCGGCGCAAAAGCAAAGTAGACCGGATATCCCGCCATGCTGATGGGCACACCGATTACGACGAAGATTGCTGCGATACCGAGGTGCGCTCGCCACAGAGTCAATCCGCTCATCGCCTGGCGCGACGCGCGGCCTCGCACGACGAACGCGCCCGACGCCAGATCATGAAGACCCTGGCGGGTCGAGCGATTGAAAGCGACCATGTAGAGCGATGCTATCGCCAGGCCGCCCATCAGGCCGCTGGCTGCACGCTCGCCATAGGAAGCATCGCTCATTACGAGGATGGTACCGCTGAACATGATTGGCGCCGCCAGCACGACGGCGCGAAGAAACGATTTGGGCAGCGACACCACACGGCCTGCCGTGTCCACCACGCGAAGCCCGAGCGCTCGCTTTCCCGGCGTGGATGCGCCGAAGCGCCCGCTGTCGAGCAAGCCAAAATAGAGCGTGGCGGCCACGAAACCGACCAGACGATCCCAACCACCCAGCCACGCCAGCTGGTCGAACAGGAGCTGGCCAAGGACGTAGCCACCTAGTGCCAGGATCACCCAGTCCACGGCGAAAGCGCCGATCCTTCGCCAGAATCCTGCCAGCGACACCCGTGGTGTCGGTGCCGTTGAAACGTCTTCCATGATGCCTCCGTCTATCCCCCCATGATGCACCGGGCTGGTCGCTTGCGGGAAGAGCCACTCGGCACCTAGGCTGGTCACGCCGGACATCCCCCTTGGTCTGGCACCAGGGCACCACCCCATCGATAACGTCTGTAGGAGGCACCATGGCTTTCTCTGCACGGCAAGACGCTGCCCCGATCTCGGGCATTAATGTCACCCCGCTCGTCGACGTCCTGCTGGTCCTGCTGATCATTTTCATGATCTCGGCACCGGTCGTTGCCCATAAAGCTCGCGTGGACCTGCCTTCGCCAGGCACGCAACCATCCACGGCAATGCTGGAACCCATCGACATCACCATCGAAGCGGGCAGCATGACGTTCTGGAACCACGTACTGGTGACGGACGCCGCGCTCGCGACGCAGATGCAGATTCTCGGCTCGCGCGAAGGCGACAAGCCGGCGATCCACATCAGCGCGTCGGACAACGCTGCGTACGAGGATGTGGCGAAGGTACTCGCCGAGGCGAAGGTCAACGGGCTGTCGAAGATCGACTTCGTTAACCACTGAGTCACGCGATGCCGGGCGGGGCAACCCCGCCCGACTCAAGGCGCCGCGGCGAGTTTCGCAGCCATGGCCGCGTCAACGAGGCAGGTCGGCGATATCGACATCCTATCGATGTGCACGATGCCTTCCGGGTCAGGCGCGTGGTACCAGAGCGGGCCGGCGACACATGGGGGCCGCGTCGACACCTCACCCATGACAGCGCGCCATGTGCGCAATGCCATCAGCGCCGTCATCGTGTGCCCGGGATGCTCGCCGTCCGCGTGTGTCCACGCGGCTTCCGGATACATCTCCACCAGCCGTCTACGCGTCTCGCTGAGTTCGATCAACGGTATGCCTGCCAATGAGGCAATGCGATGCTCTCCCCTTACCTCGCTTTCGCTGACCTCACGGTTCGCGCGCTGCCAGGTCCCAAGGTAGTAGACGTGGGCTCCCGCGGCACGTGCCGCACGAGCGAGAGCGACCGTCGCCTGGTCCGTGCGTGCGAATGCCGCCAGATGCTTTTCGCAACCTGGAGCGCACATGGCGTTGCCGCCGCGCTCCTGAAGGATTACGTCGGTGTAGCCGCCTGTGGCCAGCGCACGCGCCACTACCGGGTCATGCTCGTAGTCTTCGAGCGCTGCGCCGGCGCGCGCGATCATGTCAACGCTGAGGTGCATGTCCGCGGGTGCGAGGGACGCGAAGGCGGATGGCAGGTTGTTGACGTAGGTGAGGCTGTTGCCGATGAAGAGGATGTGGCGTGGGTGCTCTTCATTGTGGCGCTGCGGCGGAGTTTGGGCTTGCGCGGTTATCGATGTGATGCAGAGCGCCAGGGCGAGAATCGTGGCCCTGGCGCGAGCACCCTTCGCCGCTGAAGCGGCTCCCACAGAAGCGAGTTGCGCAGCAAGTCGCGCAGCGAGCCGCGCGGAAAGGCCAGCCACTGGTTACATATTGCGGCGGTATTCGCCGCCGACGTCGTAGAGGGCGTGGCTGATCTGGCCGAGGGAGTTGTTCTTCACCGCGTCCATGAGCTGTTCGAACACGTTGCGACGATCGCGCGCGGTCTTCTGCAGGGTGCGCAGGCTTTCCGGGGCGAGGCTGTTGCGGGCGCGCCCGTAGAGCAGCACGTTGTCGATCTGCTGGCCCTTCTCTTCTTCCGTGGAACGGATGAGTTCGATCTCGGTGGAGATCTCGCCGCCGTGGTCCTTGGGCAGGAAGGTGTTGACGCCGATGAGTGGAAGCGAGCCGTCGTGCTTCTTGTGCTCGTAGTACATCGACTCTTCCTGGATCTTGCCGCGCTGGTACATGGTGTCCATGGCACCGAGCACGCCGCCACGCTCACTGATGGCCTCGAACTCCTTGTAGACGGCTTCCTCGACCAGGTCGGTCAGCTCGTCGACCACATAGCTGCCCTGCCAGGGGTTCTCGTTGAAGTTGAGGCCGAGCTCACGGTTGATGATGAGCTGGATGGCGACCGCACGGCGCACGCTTTCTTCCGTCGGCGTGGTGATCGCCTCGTCGTACGCGTTGGTGTGCAGGCTGTTGCAGTTGTCGAACAAGGCGTACAGCGCCTGCAGCGTGGTACGGATGTCGTTGAACTGGATTTCCTGGGCGTGCAGCGAGCGCCCGGAGGTCTGGATGTGGTACTTCAGCATCTGGCTGCGTGCGCTGGCACCGTAGCGCTCGCGCATGGCGCGGGCCCAGATGCGACGTGCCACGCGGCCGATCACCGTGTACTCCGGATCCATGCCGTTGGAGAAGAAGAACGACAGGTTCGCCGCGAAGTCGTCGACCTTCATGCCGCGAGCCAGGTAGTACTCGACGATGGTGAAACCGTTTGACAGCGTGAAAGCCAGCTGGCTGATCGGGTTCGCACCGGCCTCGGCAATGTGATACCCGGAGATCGACACCGAGTAGAAGTTGCGCACCTTGTGATCGACGAAGTACTGCTGGATATCGCCCATCATGCGCAGGGCGAACTCCGTGCTGAAGATGCAGGTGTTCTGCGCCTGGTCTTCCTTGAGGATGTCCGCCTGCACCGTGCCGCGCACATTGGCCAGGGTGAATGTCTTGATCCGCACGTAGGTTTCCGCGTCGACCACTTCCTCGCCCGATACGCCGAGCAGACCCAGGCCGAGGCCGTTGTTGCCCTCGGGCAAGCCGCCGGTGTACGTCGGGCGGTTGCCGTCGGCGTACAGCTGCGCGATGCGCGCCTTGGCGGCATCCCAACGGGAGGGCTCTTCGTTGAGGTACTTCTCGACGTTCTGGTCGATCGCCGTATTCATGAACATGGCGAGGATGATCGGCGCCGGGCCGTTGATCGTCATCGAGACCGACGTGGACGGTGCCGACAGGTCGAAGCCCGAGTACAGCTTCTTCATGTCGTCGAGCGTAGCGATGGAAACACCGGAGTTGCCGATCTTGCCGTAGATATCCGGGCGCGGTGCCGGGTCTTCGCCGTAGAGCGTGACCGAGTCGAACGCCGTCGAGAGGCGCGCAGCGGCGCCACCCAGCGAGAGGTAATGGAAACGACGATTGGTGCGTTCCGGGGTGCCCTCGCCCGCGAACATGCGGGTCGGATCCTCACCGGCGCGGCGATACGGGAACACGCCGCCGGTGTACGGGTAGTAGCCCGGCAGGTTCTCGCGCATGAGGAAGGAGAGCAGCTCGCCCCAGTCCTTCGTCTTCGGCGGCGATACCTTGGGAATCTTCTGGTGGCTCAGCGAGGTGCGATAGTTCTCGACGCGGATGACCTTGTCGCGCACCTGGTACTCGGTGAACTCGTCGGTGACCGAGGCAAAGCGCGACGGCCACTCGCGCAGCAGCGCGATGGCTTCGCTGGTCAGCTCGCGCACGGCCTCGTTGTAGCGCTGACGAAGCGTAGAGAGCGAACGGTCGCCCTCGACACTCAGTGCGTCGTGGTCGTAGAGATCGAACGCGCGCGGCAGGCTGTCGTCGCCGATATCCTTGAGCGATTCAAAATAGTGCTGGGCCTTGCTCGCCGCTTCCGCCTGCTTCGCGATACCGCTGTTGACGCCACGGCCCTGCTCGGCAATCTCGGCGAGGTAACGCACGCGGTTACCGGGAATCAACACGGTGGCGCGCGGCTCGCGCAGCGTCGTGTCGATATCCGGCGTCCACGCCGCTTCGGGCAGCGAGAGCTTGCCGCGCATCAGCCGGCAGAGATTGGCGAACATCCAGGTGACGCCCGGATCGTTGAACTGGCTGGCGATGGTCGGGTAGACCGGCACGTTCTCGTCGGCCAGCTGGAACGCGACACGGTTGCGCTTCCATTGCTTGCGTACGTCGCGCAGCGCGTCTTCGGCACCACGCTTGTCGAACTTGTTGAGCACGACGAGTTCGGCGAAGTCGAGCATGTCGATCTTCTCGAGCTGGCTGGCCGCGCCGTATTCGCTGGTCATCACATAAACCGGGAAATCGACGAGGTCGACGATTTCCGAATCGCTCTGGCCGATACCGGCGGTCTCGACGATCACCAGGTCGTACGCCTGCGACTTCAGGAAGTCGATGCAGTCGTGCAGCACGATGGACGTGGCCGCATGCTGACGACGCGTCGCCATGGAACGCATGTAGACGCGCGGGCTGCGCAGCGAGTTCATGCGGATGCGGTCGCCCAACAGGGCGCCGCCGCTACGGCGGCGCGTCGGATCCACCGCGAGCACGGCGATGCGAATTTCCGGGAAGGCATGCAGGAAGCGCAGAAGCAGTTCATCGACCACGCTGGACTTACCGGCGCCGCCGGTGCCGGTCAGGCCGAGGACGGGCGTCTTGTTGCCGGCGAGCTGCCATTCCTTGCGCAGGCGGGCGAGCTCGGGTTCGGGCAGCAGGTCTTCCTCGATCGCCGAGAGCATGGCGCCGATGGAGATCTCGTCTTCCACCGAGGCCGTCACCGGGGCCGCTTCCACGCGCTGGCTGGCGGCGGCGCGCGTACGCGACATCACATCCTCGATCATCTCGGTGAGGCCGAGCTTCATGCCGTCGTTCGGGTGGTAAATGCGCTCCACGCCATACGCCTGCAACTCACGGATTTCCTCGGGCGTGATCGTGCCGCCGCCGCCGCCGAACACGCGGATATGGCCCGCACCGCGCTCACGCAGCATGTCGACCATGTACTTGAAGTACTCCACGTGGCCGCCCTGGTAGGACGACAACGCGATGGCATCGGCATCTTCCTGGAGCGCGGCGCGCACCACGTCTTCCACCGAGCGGTTATGCCCCAGGTGGATCACCTCGGCGCCCTGGCTCTGGATGATGCGACGCATGATGTTGATCGCCGCGTCGTGGCCGTCGAACAGGCTCGCCGCCGTGACGAAGCGCAACGGCGTCGCCTCCGCGTCGGTGTGGCTGGCGGGGATGTGCTTGGGCTGCGAGCTCATGGAAACTCCGGGGAAAGACTGACTGCGGTCGGGAACCTGTCAATTCTACCGCCGGGGGCGGTGCGGGCCCTGCTGCAGTGCAGCGAACCCGCCCGGTCGCCAGTTCACCCCAGTCCGGCGGAATAGGTGCTCGCACGGTGGGTGGTTATGCCTGCCCGCTGCTCATGGCCCAGCGGAAGCTCAGGGTTCACGATGAACACCTGCGGCCTTGTATCGGGACCGGTGAGCTGCATCAGCACCCGCTCGCCGAGACTTCCCTCGTGATGCCGGATTTCGTTGGCCAGCGTGGCGGACATGGGCGGCTCAGCCGCTTGCTCGGGGTCGTCCCAGAGATCGCCGACGCGGTGGAAATGGTCCTCGCTGACCTCGACCCACACGCCGATGTGATAGTCGTCCTTCCGACCCTGCACGGGCAGCGGGAGCGTCGCCCGCAGGAAGAATCGTTCGTCTTCGATCACGCAGGCATCGTCGCTCTCGTAGACATCGAGCGAGCGCTCGTCGTTGGCCATGTCGAAAATGGCATCGGGCCGGCCGTAGCTGAGTTCCAGCTCGTCTTCCTCGTGCGTCGCTCCACAGATCGCGCAGGTAGCTGTCATGGGACCGCTCCGTGAGGTAGACGCCGATGGTAGCTCAGCTGACCTGTGCGCCACCGAGAAAGGCCATCGCCGTCGCCATCACGTCCGCATCGTCGACGATACGGCGATGGCCCAGGCGTCGCGTCTTCACCAGGACCGCTCCCGGCCACAGGCGCGCATACAGCTCGCCCTCCTCCACCGGCACGTCGCGATCGGCCACATCGTGGATGATCAGCGCGGGCTGCGTGCGTTGGGGCGCATGCCTGTCCACGTGCAGCGCTTCGATCGTTACCCCGGTGCGGGCGGCCAGCAAGCGATGCAGTGGTTCGCGAAGATGCTCGGCGAGGCGGACAAACCGTGCGAAACGGCGTGTCGCCGCCATCGGGTCGGCCGCCGGCGCGATCAGCACCACGCGCTTCGCGGTCCAGCCCTCGCCCAGTGCCAGCGTGACCGCCGCGCCGCCCAGTGAATGCGCGACGACCCCTTCCGCATCCCCATAGTGGCGACCGATCGCCGCCACGGTGCGTGCGAAGTCCGGCAAGGTGCACAACGTCCCGCCGCTATGCCCGTGCCCCGGCTGGTCGAAGGACACCGCGGCCCAGCCCCGCGCAAGAAGTTGCGGCGCCCAGTTCTCCCAGCGCAGGCCCAGGCTCGACCAGCCGTGCGCCAGGAGTACATAAGGCTGGCTGGACGGATCGCCCCAGACGTAAGTGGCGATGGATTCGCCGGCGACCTCGACGCTCTCCTTTCGCGCCGACATCGTGGTCAGGGCCTGGGCGGCCCGCTGACGGCTGCTCGGCAACGGTGTCTGGAAAACCCGGGCCGCGTGCGCAACCGTTCGGACCGGCGCCACGCGGCTACCGAAACGAAAGGCCAAGCGGATGCCCAGCAGGGTCGCGACGGTGCGCACGCCAAAGCGGCGAGGTGGCTTCATGAGGTAAGGGCCAAAGGATTCAGGGGAAGAGGTAAGCTTTCACGAAGCTGAACACTAGCGCGTAGGGCCGGTCAACCCGTCGCAAGGAAACCGCGTTCTGGCGCACGAATCCGCATTCGCGGACGTCCCGAGGAGAGAGTGCATATGACGACCCTGACCCGCAAACTCGTTGCCCTGGCAGCCCTTGGCCTGGCCGCGGGTGCCGCAAGTTACACCCCGCCCGCCGCCGCACGGGAGTACGTCGAGGTCACTGTCGGCACCCGCCCGCCGCCGCCGCGCTATGAGCGTGTCCCGCCGCCGCGCTCCGGCTACGCCTGGGCGCCCGGTTACTGGAACTGGTACGGCGGCCGTTACGTGTGGGTCGGCGGCCGCTGGAACGCCTATCGCCCGGGTTACGTCTACCGTCCGCCGGTCTGGCGTCCCTATGGCCGCGGTTATCGCATCCAGCGTGAGACCTGGGTCCGGGACCCGCACTGGCATCGCTGAACGGCCCGGTTGCTGCGCCGCACCTACACGGACGCCAACAACGGTTTAAACTAGGCAGCTGACACGACATCTCGCCCCCGCCACACGGCCGGGGCGATTTTTTTGCACGGTCCTTATCGACACGTGATCCCCATCACGGGTCTTCACCTAGAAGCGCGGTGCTGCTGCCGCTAGTAACTGGAGTTTGCGTTCGATGATTTTCGAAACCATCGCCAACACGGGCCACGAAGAAGTCGTCTTCTGCCATAACAAAGACGCCGGCCTCAAGGCCATCATCGCGATCCACAACACGGTGCTTGGCCCGTCGCTGGGCGGCCTGCGCATGTGGCCGTACAAAACCGAGCAGGACGCGATCAACGACGTGCTCCGCCTGTCGCGCGGCATGACCTACAAGAACGCGGTGGCTGGCCTGAACCTGGGCGGCGGCAAGGCCGTGATCATCGGCGATCCCTCCAAGGACAAGTCCGAAGCGCTGTTCCGCGCCTTCGGTCGCTTCGTCAATTCGCTCAACGGCCGCTACATCACGGCTGAGGACGTCGGCATCGACGTCAACGACATGGAATACGTTTACCGTGAAACCGAGTACGTCACCGGCGTGCACCAGGTCCACGGCGGTTCGGGCGATCCCTCGCCGTTCACCGCGTTCGGTACGCTGCAGGGCCTGATGGCCGCGCTGCAGACCAAGCACGGCAACGAAGACGTGGGCAAGTACAGCTACGCCGTGCAGGGCTGCGGCCATGTGGGCAGCGAGTTCATCAAGCTGCTCCGCGAGCAGGGCGCCAAGGTGTTCGTCACCGACATCAACAAGGATGCCGTGCAGCGCTGCGTCGACGAACTCGGCTGCGAAGCCGTCGGCCTCGATGAAATCTACGACGTCGACGCCGACGTCTACAGCCCCTGCGCCCTGGGCGGCACGATCAACGAGCAGACCATCGACCGCATCAAGGCGAAGATCATCTGCGGTGCGGCCAACAACCAGCTGGCCACCGACGCGATCGGCGACGAGCTCGCCCGCCGCGGCGTGATCTACGCACCGGACTACGCTGTCAACGCCGGCGGCGTCATGAACGTCTCGCTCGAAATCGACGGCTACAACCGCGAGCGTGCGATGCGCATGATGCGCACGATCTACTACAACGTCGGTCGCATCTTCGAAATCTCCGCCCGCGACAACATCCCGACCTACAAGGCCGCGGATCGCATGGCGGAAGAGCGCATCAGCGCCATCGGCAAGATCCGCCTGCCCCACATGGGCAACGGCGCACCGCGCTTCCAGGGTCGTATGCGCGGGCAGTAATCGCATCGGGATCTGGGTGACGAAAGAACCGCCGGAGCGATCCGGCGGTTCTTTTATCGCAAAGTGCGGCAGATAGGTACGCGCCGATTCTCTTTGGGAGCCGCGAATTAGCGAGCAGCGGCAACCAGGACCGTCTGTGCCACATGGTTCGCCGGCGAGGCGACGAAGGCGCCGAGCATCAGCAGGCAGGTCAGGGCACCGGCGACGAAGAAGGTCTTCAGCATGGCGGTTTCGAGTTTCATGGTCGTTCTCCTTGGACGATGAATGAGGTGGGGTCGTGATTAACGTTGCATCGGGCGTGCCAACGGCCGCCATGCCCTGCAGGGCGCATTCCTGCGCGGTTTTCGGGAAGCGGTCCGCCGGGCCATCCGTGTCCGCGGACGATGTATGCGGCGTCCGGACGGGTGTCCGTCAGCCAACCGCGGCCCCGTAGGAGCCAATTCATCGGCGATGGGGCAGCCGGAAGTCTGGCCCGCTGCCGCGGGTTCGCCGCTGAAGCGGCTCCCACAAGGGACATCCCCGCCCCACGAGGGACATCCCCGCCCCACAAGGGACATCCCCCTCTGGTGGGGCGCTGCCCTGTGACAGGGCCATCCCCTGCGACGATCTGCTACACTTCTTCCACCCCGGGCTGTCTTGTAAGGCTTTGCCTACATGGAGCTTTTGGGTCAAGGGGGACGCCGTTCGCGGCGGCAACAAATCAGAACTTTCCGATCACGACTTTCGTCGCCTCGATGACGGCGTGGCTGCCCTTGTGCCTGAAGGGGTGACCGACACCGCCCGGGGATGAAATGGACTTACCGAGCTTATGAGCGCGATCCCAGCCGAAACCTTCACCTTCGACGACGTCCTCGCGCGACTGCGGTCCGTGCTGCATGAAACCTTCGAGATCGACCCCGCGAAGGTGACCCCCGAGGCCAACCTCTTCACCGACCTCGAGCTGGACAGCATCGACGCCATCGATCTGGCCATCCAGGTGCAGGATATGACCGGCACCCGGATCAAGCCCGAGGACTTCAAGAGCGTGCGCACCGTGGGCGACGTGGTCGCCACGGTACAGACGCTCGTCGCTCGCTGAGCGGACCGGTGGCGGGCAGGCCCGGACCGCACGACACCGCGGCGCGATCCTTCGCGCCCTGCGCGGTTGTCCCGATCTACAACCATGGACGAACCATTGCGGCGACCGCCAACGCGCTCGCCGGGCATGGTCTGCCCGTGCTGATTGTCGACGACGGCTCTGATGCCGCGACGCGCGCGATCCTCGACGCCCTGGTGGTCGGTCGCGACGACCTTCGGCTAATCCGCCTCCCCACCAATGGCGGCAAGGGCGCTGCGCTGAGCGCGGGCTTCCTCGCCGCCCACGAAGCCGGCTACAGCCATGTGTTGCAGATCGACGCCGATGGCCAGCACGACACCGCCGACGTGCCGCGTTTCCTTGCCCAGGCGAAGAACTCGCCGGACGCCATGGTCTGCGGCCGACCGATCTACGATGACTCCGTACCGCGTGCGCGCCTTTATGGCCGCTACCTCACGCATGCCTGCGTCTGGGCCGAAACACTGTCGTTCGACATCCAGGACTCGATGTGCGGTTACCGGCTCTATCCCCTCGATGCCACGCGTGCGGAGATCGCACGAAAGCCCTTGCCGACCCGCATGGACTTCGACACCGAAATTGCCGTGCGCCTGTTCTGGCGCGGCGTGCCGGTGCGCAACCTGCCCACCCGCGTGATCTACCCCGAGAACGGGCTGTCACACTTCCGTATGTGGCGCGATAACGCGCGGATCACCGCGATGCATACGCGCCTGCTGCTGGGTATGCTGCCGCGCGCCCCTCGCCTCCTCCTTCGCAAGTTCAAAAGCGGGACTCACTGATGCGTCGACTGATCGCCTTCCTTGCCCTGTTCTGCGCGTTCGCCGCGTACGCGCAAACGCCCACGCTCACCGACGACGTGCTCGGCCATCTGGCGAAGCACTCGCAGGTTCGCGCCGAATTCACCCAGAGCCGCGAGAACCCCGCGCTGGCCGAACCCCAGCTCAGCCATGGCGACCTGCTCTTCGTCATCGGTCATGGCATGGTCTGGCATACACGCGATCCGTTCGACGACACTTTGGTCTTCACCTCCGGCGATACCTCGCGATTGAACGCGCAGGGCAAGCTCGAACGCGTGCGCGACGGTAATCGTGGCGTCAGCCAGGTATCCGGCATGCTGCAGTCGCTGCTCGCCGGCAAGTCGGGCGACGCCATGCGCCAGTTCACGATCAGCGCCGAAGGCACGCCAGCGCATTGGAGCCTGCACTTCGTGCCGCGCCAATCCCGCGTGGCGAAAGTGCTCGCCGGGATCACGCTCAAAGGCGACGACTTCCTGCAGTCCATCGAAGTCAACCTCGCCAGCGGCGAGCGCACGTTCATCACCTTTGCCAATACGCGCGATGCCGCCTCGCTCACCCTGGTCGAAGCCAAGGTGCTCGGCATTCCATGAAGTCGCTGTCGACCACGCAACGCGCTGGCCTGTTCGCATTCGCATCGCTGGTCGTGTGCCTGTTGTGCGCATGGCTGCTGTTCGGCCGCGGCACCTCGCCGTTGCAAACCGATGTACTGACCCTGCTCCCCGCGACCGAGCGCCATCCGCTTGCCGAAGACGCCGTCGAGCGGCTGGCGAGGGCCAGCGGCGATCGCATGGTGCTGCTCGTCCACCACACCAATGACGACACCGCCAAAGACGCGGCGCGTGAGTTCGGTGCCACGTTGGGCAAGGATCCCGTGTTCGCCTCGGTGATCGCGGAACTGCCACCGTTCGATCTTGACCAGCTGGTCACGCCCTTCCTGCCGTTCCGTTTCCACCTGCTCACGCCGGAAGACCGGGCCGCGCTCACAACGCCGGGCTTCGATCCGGTGGATGCCCTGAAACGTCGCCTCAACCAGCCATTCGGCGCCAACGTGGGGGCGAAGCTGACCGACGATCCCTTTGGCTGGATGCAGCACTGGCTCGACCGCCAGCCATGGAACCGCTCGGCCCTCGTCCCTGAGGACGATCTGCTCACCGCCCACCGCGACGATGGCAGCTACGTGCTGGTCATCGCCACGCTCAAGGGTTCGTCGTACGACGATGTCGTGCAGCGCCAGGCGCTGGCGACGCTGGAGCGCGCGGAATCGGCGATGCTCGCGAAACATCCGGGCGCGACACTGTTGCGCACCGGTGCCATCTTCTACGCCGCCTCCGCCCGCGCCGCCGCCGAACACGACACGCATGTGGTCGGCATCGCTTCGAGCGTCGGCATCGCGATCCTGTTGCTGCTGGTATTCCGCTCCCTGCGGCCGTTGCTGATCGCCTTCGTCTCGACAGCGCTCGGCGTGATCGGCGCCATCGCCACGACCGTACTCGTGTTCGGGCAGCTCCATCTGCTGACCCTGGTATTCGGCGCGGCCCTGCTCGGTGAAGCGGTGGATTATTCGATCCAGTATCTGTGCGCTCGAGCGAATGCGGGCACCACCTGGAACGCCGAGCGCGGCGTGCGCCAGGTGCGTCCGGCGTTACTGCTCGCGCTGGCCACCTCCCTGCTCGGCTACTCACTGCTCGCCGTCGTGCCTTTTCCGTTCCTGCGCCAGATGGCGGTGTTCGCCATCGCCGGCATGGCCGTCGCCTGCGCGAGCGTGTTCTGGCTGCTGCCGGCGCTGGCGCAGAAACCGGCACGCGCACCGCTCTCGCCTGCCCTCGTCCGGCTCGCGCTTGGCTGGCAACGCGTCGCCTCGGGACGTCGCGCGCTGTTGGGCGTAGCCGTGCTTTGCGTCGTCGCCATTCCGGGCTGGCTGCGCCTTGGTCACGATGACGATATCCACCTGCTCATCTCACCGCCGAAGGCACTCGAAACACAGACGGCAACCATCCGCGACGTTGCCGGCTTCGGCGGCGGCAGCCAGTTCTGGCTGGTCGAAGGGGCCAATACCGAGGAAGTGCTCCAGCGTGAGGAAGCGCTGACCGACCGGCTGCAGACCTGGGTGGCCGACGGCAAGCTCGGCGGCTGGACGGGGATCAGCGCCATGCTGCCTTCGGCACGTCGCCAGGCGACAAACATCGCTGCGCTCACCCCGCTGTTTTCGCCACGCGAGCGCATGAGCTGCTGGCTGGGCCAGGCCGGGTTCCGCGCACAAGGCGGTGCCGGCTTCGTCGCTGCGTGGCCGGGCCGCGCGTTTACGTTGGACGACTGGCTCGCCATGCCGGCGTATACGCCGTTCCGCTACTTGTGGATGGGTGGCGGCGAACACGGCGTCGGCAGCATCGTCGTGCCGCAAGGCCAGGACGATGCGAACCTGTTGCGCGCGGCGGCCGACGGCCTGCCCGGCGTCTCGCTGGTCGACAAGCCGGCGAGTATCACGGCTCTCTTCGGACGCTATCGCGGCTACGCGGACATCTGGCTCGGCGGCGCCCTGGCCCTGGTCGGCCTCGCCTTCGTCTGGCGCTATGGCGCCCGCTCCGCGTGGCGAGTCCTGCTCCCGCCGGCCGCCGGCATCGTGCTCAGCGTGGCGGCACTGGGTTACCTCGGCGAACCGCTCACGCTTTTCCACGTCATGGCACTCATGCTCGTGCTCGGCGTCGGCGCGAACTACGCGGTGTTCCTGCGCGAAGGCGAACCGCATGTCGCCCACCTTCCTGGCGCGGCGTACGCCGGCGTGCTGCTCTCGGCGGTCACCGCCCTGCTTTCCTTCGGCCTGCTCGCGCTCAGCACGATGCCGGCCCTGCGACACTTTGGCCTTACCCTGCTCCTCGGGATCGGCTTCACCGCGCTGCTTGCGCCGGTGAGCGTCCCCGCACCGAAGAATCGAACCGCATGAACAACCCAGCACACGTCACCGGAGGTCGCGCGATGAAACGCGTCGTCGTTACGGGCATCGGCGGCATCACGCCGCTCGGTCAGGACTGGACCACGATCGAGGCGCGCCTGCGCCAGTTCCGTAATGCCGTGCGGCGCATGCACGAATGGGACTACTTCGACGCACTCAACGGTCGCCTCGGCTGCCCCGTCGACGATTTCAGCATGCCGACGACATGGTCGCGCAAGCACGTACGCTCGATGGGCCGCGTGGCCCAGCTTGCCGTGGCCGCCAGCGAACTTGCGCTCGACGATGCCGGCCTGCTCGGCAACACCGAGATCTCCGACGGCCGCATGGGCGTGGCCTATGGCTCGTCGGGCGGCAGCATCGAGCCGGCCAGGACCATCGGACGCATGCTCGAAACCGGCTCGATGCAGGGCGTTACGGCGACCAGCTACATACAGATGATGGCGCACACGACGGCGGTTAACGTGGGCGTGTTCTTCGGCCTGAAAGGTCGCATCATCACCACCTCGAGCGCCTGCACCTCCGGCAGCCAGGCGATCGGTTACGGCTACGAGGCCATCCAGCAAGGTAAGCAGACCCTGATGGTCTGCGGCGGCGCCGAGGAGCTGTCTGGCCCCGGCGCCGCCGTGTTCGACACGCTGTTCGCTACGAGCACGCGCAACGACACGCCGCAGGTCACCCCGCGCCCGTTCGACGCGAAACGCGACGGCCTCGTCGTCGGCGAAGGCGCGACCACGTTGATTCTCGAGGAATACGAGCACGCGGTGGCTCGTGGTGCGCGCATCTATGCGGAGATCGTCGGTTTCGGCACCAACTCCGACGGCCAGCACATCACCCAGCCCACGCGTGAAACGATGGCCGCCGCCATGCGCATGGCCCTCGCCGATGCCGACCTGCCGCCGGCGGCCATCGGCTACGTAAGCGCACACGGCACCGCGACCGATCGCGGCGACGTGGCCGAAAGCCATGCCACGGCGGATGTGCTCGGCACCGGCGTGCCGATCAGTTCCATGAAAAGCTACGTGGGCCACACGCTCGGCGCCTGCGGTGCGATGGAAGCCTGGTGGGCTATCGAAATGATGCGCGGCGGCTGGTTCGCGCCCACGATCAACCTCGACACGCCCGATCCCGAATGCGCGCCGCTGGATTATCTCACCGGTGAAGGCCGCGAGATCCGTACCACCTACGTGATGAACAACAACTTCGCATTCGGCGGTATCAACACCTCGTTGATCTTCAAGGCTTACGCCTGATGCATCGGGTCGTCGTCACCGGCATGGGCGCCGTGTCCTGCCTCGGGCCCGACCGCCACGCCCTGTTCGACGGCCTGCGCGCAGGCCGCGCGGGCTTTCGTGACATGCCCGATTTCGCCGCCCTGGGCATGCGCTGCCGTGTCGCCGCGCCGGCCGATACCGGTGATCTCGAACCGCCGCATCGCAAACTGCGTCGGTACTTCCCGCAGGCAGCGGAATACGCGTGGCATGCCACGCGCGAGGCACTGCAGGAGGCCGGACTAGACGACGCGCGCATTCGCGAACGCGATGTCGGCATCCTCATGGGTGCCTCCGCCGCCCTCTCCGAATACGAAGCGGGCCTGGACATGTTCCACGCGCGCGGCATCTCGCGCCTGTCGCCCTTCATCGTGCCGCGCAGCATGGGCAGCGCGGTAGCGGCGACCCTGACCCACGCCTTCGGCTTCGGCGGCCGCGGCTTCACCATCAGCTCGGCGTGCACAAGCGCGACGCACGCTATCGGCCAGGCGATGGAACTGATCCAGCTGGGCAGGCAGGCAATCGTCATCTGCGGCGGTGCCGAGGAACTTCACGACAAGGCCGCGATGTGCTTCGACGTGATGAATGCGCTGTCGACCACCAGCGTGGCCGGCGAGCACGTGGCCTGTCCTTACGACGCGGATCGCGACGGCATCGTGCTCGGTGGCGGTGCCGGCGTACTCTTACTGGAATCGCTCGATCATGCGAGCGCACGCGGCGCGCACATCCTCGCCGAACTGGTGGGCTACGGCGCGGCGTCGGATCCCGATGGCATGGTCAGCCCGGAAGCGGGTGGCATGGCCGAGGCCATGCGCCAGGCCATCGGCGTCGCCGGCCTGCTGCCCGGCTACGTGAACACGCATGCCTGTGCGACCGTGAACGGCGATCTGGCTGAGTGGCAAGCGCTTAGCCGGGTGTTCGGCGAACGCGGCCAGGCCGTGCCGCCCATGTCGTCGATCAAAGGGTTGACCGGTCACGCACCCGCCGCGGCCGGCGCGCTGGATGCCATCGCTTCCATCGCCATGATGGAGAACGGCGTGCTGCTCGGCGGCGCCAGGCCGGCAAGGCGCGATGCCGCCTTTGCCGATGCACCGTTGATCGAGGGCGAAGTCGCGATGTCGGTGGACAGCGTGATGTCGAACACCTTCGGTTTCGGTGGTAGCTGCGCCGCGCTGGTCTTCCGGCGGTACACCGGGGCGGCGGCATGATCGAACTGGTCATCGAACGCTGGCGCGCGTGGGCGCCCGGAGTCGAGGAGCCGGCCGATTGGGCTGGCTGGTCGGCGGCACCGCGTGCGCTGGAAGACAACGGCGAACAGCCCGCCTGTGACTTCGTCGCGCCCATGCAGCGCCGCCGTCTGAGCCGGCTCGCACGCATCGTCATGCACGCCGCCTGGCCGCTATGCGAGGACGACGAACAACTGCCGTTTGTCTACGCCTCACGACACGGCGAGACGACGCGCACCTTCGCCATGCTCGATGAGATCGGCCGCGACGCGCCCCTCTCGCCCACCCAGTTCGGCTTGTCCGTGCACAACGCCATTGCCGGGCAATGGTCCATCCTGCGCGGCCAGCGCGGCGAATCCGTTGCGATCGCTGGCGAAGCAGACACGTTCGAGCACGCCATCGTCGAGGCCGCCGCCCTGCTGGGTAACGGTGCTGCGGCGGTGATCGTCGTGATGGCCGAAGAGCGGCCCGCAGCGGCATACGACGGCTGGATCGACGACGTCCCCTTCTCCTATGCCGTCGCGTTGCGCGTCTCACGCGCCGATGGCACGGCGACCGGCCCGCGCTGGCGGTTGTCGCTTCGTGGTAATACGGAGGCCGCACCGTCGGCCGAAGGCCCGCACGCCCTGCATTTCGTTCGCGCACTGCACGATGGCGCGACTCTCGACCACCCGTGGAAGACACGACGATGGACCTGGCAGCCGATACCGTGACGCGCCGGGGCGACTTCTGGGCCTGGCGCTTCGTCTGCACCGCGTTGAGCTTTGCCCTGTTCGGCATCGGCGGCATCGTGCTGCGCGTGGCCGTGCTGCCTGTCGTGCTGGCGTGGCCCGCCCCGGAAGCCGTGCGTCGGCGCCGCGCCCGCAGAACGGTCGGGCGCGCGTTCTGGCTGCACTCGCAGTTCATGTACCGCACCGGCACCGTGGTCTTTCGCTTCGATGGCGTCGAACGTCTTGGCCAGCCCGGCCAGATGATCGTGGCGAACCATCCCTCGCTGATCGACGTGGTCTACCTGATCGGCCACGTCCCCGAGGCCAACTGCGTGGTCAAGCACAGCCTGTGGAAAAACCCGTGCATGCGCGGGCCGGTGACCGCGGCCGGTTACATCAGCAACGATGGCAGCGCCGAGATGCTCGACCGCGCGGCTGACGTGCTACGTGATGGCCAGACCCTGATCATCTTTCCCGAAGGCACGCGCACCACACCCGGGGAGGATCCCGTTTTCCATCGGGGTGCCGCGGCTATCGCGGTACGCGGCGCGCGCGTGGTCACACCGGTCTTCATCACGGTGGTGCCGACCACGCTGACCAAGGCCGAGCCGTGGTACAGCGTGCCCAAACGCCGGGTGCACGTGCGTATCCGTGTCGGCGACGATATTCCGGTGGCGGCCTTCAGCGAAGACGCCCCCGCGCCGATAGCCTCGCGTCGCCTCAACGAACACCTTCATCACCTCTACGCCAGGGAACTCAAGGCATGAATGACCTCGAACGGGACATCGCCAGCCTCATCATCGAAACGCTCGCGCTCGAACACCTCAAGGTGGACGACATTGCCGTGGACCAGCCGCTGTTCGGCCAGGGGCTCGGCCTGGACTCGGTCGATGCGCTCGAGCTCGCACTCGCCCTGCAGAACCGCTATGGACTGAAGATCGCCTCGGATTCGCGCGACGCGCGACGCCACTTCGAGACCGTGCTCAGCCTCGCCCACTACGTCGAAGCGAACCGGGCCCCATGCGCAGACTGAGCAACCTGGCACTGCTGCTGGTCGGCGTGCTCTATCCCTTCATCGTCTACTTCGGCATGGACCACGTGTCCACGCCGATCTTCGGACTGATCCTCGGCGGACTGTGGCTGGTGCGCGCGCCCGCCCTCTGGCACCAGCCCGGCGGCCGCTGGATGCTCGGCGTGACCCTGGTCTACTGCGCTGTACTGGCCTTCGGCGGCGAAGACGACCTGCTGCGCTGGTACCCGAGCCTGATCTGCGCCCTGCTGCTGGCGACCTTCGGCCTCAGCCTGAAGTTCGGGCCACCGATGATCGAGCGCATCGCGCGCGTCACCGAGCCCGACCTGCCGCCCGTAGCCGTGCGTTACACACGTAAGGTCACCTGGCTATGGGTGGGGTTCTTCTTCGTCAACGGTACCGCTTCGGGTCTTCTGGCCAAGTGGGGCCCGTTGTCTTGGTGGACCTTCTACAACGGCATCCTCGCGTACTCGGTCATGGGTGTGCTCTTCATCGGCGAATGGATGTTGCGGCAGCGCCTGCGTCGTCGGATCAACAAGGCACCGATGGACGGCGCGGCACAGCGTCTGCTCTCGCATCCCTGGGCCGCAGCAGCCGCAGGAGGCTACGCGGGCAAGCTCGGCCCGGGGATGGTCGTGGCGCTGGCCCCTGCCGGCCGAACGGCGCTCCTGCGCCACGGCCGCGCCGGCGTCATCAACGAGCTCGGACAGCAGGCGGCCGGCGACGACGCGCTGTCGACACCGATGGTGTGGCGCTTCGTCGATGTCCTCCCGGAATCCGCACGGATCGACGCCCTCCTGCAGGCGCCGCTGCCGACGGCACCCCGCGTGCTCGGCGAACGCCTCGACGGCGACACCCACGTGATCGAGCTGGAGTTGCCACTGGATCTGGCCTGCTTCGCCGACCACTTTCCCGATGCCCCGGTGCTGCCGGGCGTGGTGCAGATCGGTTGGGCGCTCGAGCTCGCCGCGCCGCGCCTGGGCACGCCGACCACCTGCCGCGGCATGGATGCGCTGAAATTCCAGCGTCTGCTCCGCCCGGGCGATCGCATCGAGCTGACGCTGAGGTACGACACCGTCCGTGGCCGCCTGCATTTCGCTTACCGCACCGGCGATGCGCATTACTCGTCCGCGCACCTGCGCCTGGAAGGCACCGATGCCTGAGTCCACAAGCGCGGCCACGCACTGGTCGTCACGAAAAGAACGCGGAAGCTTCCTCGGCCTGAAGCTCACGGCCGTTGCCGTGCGCCTGCTCGGGCGCCGGCTCGTCGCGCCGGTGATCTACCTCATCGTCCTGTACTTCTTCGTCACGGGCCGGGGAACACGGCGCAGCGTGGCGGACTACCAGCAGCGCCTTGCCACCTGGAGCGGGCGCACCGATCTGTTTCCCCGCAAACGCCCGGTGCTCGCCCAGTACCTCGCCTTCGGCGATTGCATGCTCGATCGCTTCGACGTCTGGCGCGGCAAGCTGCGTCTGTCCTCGGTGGACATGGACGATCCCGACGCCGTACGCGATGCGCTCCGCTCAGGAACACGGGGCCAGCTGCTCGTATGCACGCACCTGGGTAACCTGGATGTTTGCCGTGCCATGGCCGAGATCGGTGAAGGCGTGCCGCTGAACGTGCTGATGCACCTGCCCCATGCCGCGCATTTCAATCGACTGCTCGGCGAGTCGGGCGATCGCCGCCTGCGCCTGATGCACGTGGGCGACCTCGATACAGTGATGATGATCGATCTGTCCCAGCGGCTGGAGCGCGGCGAGTGGGTCGCCATCGCCGGCGATCGCGTACCCGAACACGGCGGCCGTCGCATGAACGCCGATTTCCTCGGCGCGCCGGCTGCGTTTCCGCAGGGTCCCTGGCTGATGGCAGCCATGCTGCGGTGCCCGGTCAACCTGGTGTGCTGCATCAAGCGGGCGGGCCGTTACACGATCCACCTGCGTCGCTTCGACGATGCCTCCACATGGGAACGTGCGACACGCGATGCCACTATCGCCGGCGCCGTTACCCGTTACGCCGAGTGGCTCGCGCGGCACTGCCTTGCCGCGCCGCTGCAATGGTTCAACTTTCACGCGTACTGGCACGGTACGAACGGAGCCTCCGATGCGCGCTAACGGTGTGTTCGCCGTCGATACCGAATTGACCGTCCCCTTCTTCGATGTCGATTCGATGGAAGTGGTCTGGCACGGGCACTATGTGAAGTACCTGGAGATCGCGCGCTGCGCGCTGCTCGACGCACTCGGGCACGATTACGTGCGCATGAAGGACACCGGCTATGCCTGGCCGATCATCGACCTGCAGCTACGCTACGCCCGTGCCGCTCGCTTCGGGCAGAAGCTGGTCCTGCGCGCCGAACTGGTCGAATGGCAGAATCGCCTGAAAATCCACTACACCCTCAGCGACGCCGTCACCGGTGAGCGCCTGACCCGCGCCAGCACGATCCAGGTAGCGGTCAGCCTCGCCGACGGCGAAATGCAGCTGGTCTCGCCTTCGGTTTTCATCGACGACATCGAGCGCCAGCTCGCACGCCAGTCGTCGCCCTGAATCGCCATGGACGCCTCAACGATGAAGTACGCCAGCGCCACCTATGTCGAGGAAACCCGGATCGGTTTCGTCTTCCTGCGCACCCATACCTGGCAGCACCACGTACTGCGCGTGGCGATCAACGACCTCAAGCGCCTTGCCGGCGAGCCGGTGGCGCAGGGCGGCACGCTGCTGGATGTCGGCTGCGGCCAGGGCCGCTCGTTCCGCTACCTGCGAGACGTGTTCGCGCCCACGCGCATGCTCGGCCTCGATGCCGATCCACACAGTATCGGCCTGTCGCGTGACGAGGCCGCGCGTGAAGGTATCGACGTGGAGCTGTTCACCGGTGACTGCGCAAATATCGACCTGCCCGACGCCAGCGTCGACACGGTCTTCTGCCACCAGACCTTCCATCACCTCGTCGAGCAGGAGCACGCGCTCGACGAGTTCTGGCGCGTGCTCAAGCCTGGCGGCCTGCTGCTGTTCGCCGAATCCACCAAGGCATACATCGATAGCTGGGTGATCCGCTGGTTCTTTCGCCATCCGATGCATGTGCAGAAGACCGCAAACGAGTATGTCGAGATGCTGCGTGCCCGCGGTTTCCTCTTCACGGATGCGCAAGTGTCGCTGCCCTATCTGTGGTGGAGCCGGGCGAAGGATTTCGGCCTGCTCGAGCGCTGGGGCATCAAGGCCGCGCCGCCTGTGGGCAAGCGCGAGGAAACCCTGGTAAACGTTGCCGCGCGCAAGCCGGGCTGATGCGATGACGACCTACCTGAATGCCCTCGGCGTCGTGTGCTCGCTCGGTGCGGGAAAACAGGCCGTGGCAGAGGCGCTGTTCCATGCCGCGGATCACGGCCTGCGCGAGCTGGACGGCTGGGTGCCGGGACAGACGCTGCCCGTCGGTCGTGTGTCCGCCACGCTACCGCAGGTTTCCGCCGAACTCTCGCACCGAGACACGCGCAACAACCGTCTGCTGCTGCTCGCCGCGCAGGAAATCGAAGCGGACCTTCGCGGAGCCATCGCACGCTTCGGTGCCGAGCGTGTCGGCGTCGTGATCGGCACCAGCACGACCGGCATCGAGGAAGCGACATGCAGTATTGCGACGCGTGGACAGACCGGTGCCTGGCCAGCGGACTATCGTTACGCGGACCAGGAACTGGGTGCGCCGGCGGCCTTCCTCGCCGAGTGGCTGGGCGTGGCCGGTCCTGCGTACGGCATATCCACCGCCTGCACCTCCGGCGCCCGCGCGCTGCTCAGCGCCCAACGCCTGCTGAAGTCCGGCCTCTGCGACGCCGTGATCTGCGGCGGTGCCGACACGCTGTGCCGTCTTGCGACGAACGGCTTCCACGCGCTTGAAGCGACGGCAGATGCGCGCTGCCAGCCGTTCTCGCGGTTGCGCGACGGCATAAACATCGGCGAGGCGGCAGCGCTATTCCTGATGACGCGGGAAAGCGCTCCCGTGGCCTTCCTCGGCGGCGGCGCGAGTTCCGACGCGTACCACATGTCCTCACCGGAGCCGGAAGGTCGCGGTGCCAGTGACGCCATGGGCCGGGCCCTCTCGTCCACCGGCCTGGACGCGGGCATGATCGACTACGTGAACCTGCACGGCACCGCGACCGAACACAATGACGCCATGGAAAGCCGCGCCATCGCCGCGACCTTCGGCCGTCCCGTGCCCTGCTCCTCGACCAAGGCACTCACCGGCCATACGCTCGGCGCCGCCGGTGCGCTCGAGGCGGCGTTCTGCTGGCTCGCCCTTACCGATACCGAGCGGCGACTGCCGCCACATGTGTGGGATGGCGAAGTCGATCCGGCACTGCCGCCACTGGCCTTCACCGACTGCGACAGCCGCCTGTCGCCGGGTCGACGTCACCTGATGAGCAACTCCTTCGCGTTTGGCGGCAACAACGCGAGCCTGATTCTGGCGAACGCACCATGACCCTGTGGCCCATCGAACAATTGCTACCCCACGCCGGTCGCATGATCCTGCTGGACCGCGTGGTCGAATGGGACGCGGAGCGCATCGTCTGCGAACGGGTTATCCGTAAAGGCGATGCCTTCATCGAAGCCAGCGGCCTGCCCGGCTGGGCCGGCATCGAACTGATGGCGCAGGCCATCGCGGCGTGGAACGGTTGCCAGGTGCTCGCCGCCGGTGGAGCGATCCGCCCGGGCTTCCTTTTGGGCTCGCGCAGCTATCGCGTGGACGCCGACGCGTTTCCGAATGGCGCAAAGCTCGTTATCGAAGCCTTGCGAACCTTCCATGACGAGGACGGCATGGGCTCCTTCAGCTGTACCGTCGACGCCCAGGGCGTGCATGCCGAGGCACGCCTGACCGTGTTCAGCCCGCCGGATCCCACGCCCTTCCTCGACCCACGCAACACTCTCGATTCCAAGGGAACCGCGCCATGAACGACACCGTCCTCGTCACCGGCTCCAGTCGCGGTATCGGCCGCGCTATCGCGCTGAATCTCGCCGACGCCGGCTACGACATCGTCGTGCACTGCCGCTCCCGCCGTGAAGAAGCCGAGGCCGTCGTCGCGGAAGTCGTTGCCAGGGGTCGCGCAGCGCGCGTCATGCAGTTCGATATCGCCGACCGCGCCGCCTCCGCCGCGGCGCTCGAGGCCGATGTCGCCGAGCATGGCGCGTACTACGGCGTGGTCTGTAATGCAGGGCTCACGCGAGACGGCGCCTTTCCGGGCCTCACCTCCGAGGATTGGGACCAGGTGCTGCGGACCAATCTCGATGGGTTCTACAACGTGCTGCACCCGCTGGTGATGCCGATGATCCGTCGTCGCAAACCCGGGCGCATCGTCTGCATCACCTCGGTCTCCGGCATCATCGGCAACCGCGGACAGGTGAACTACAGTGCGTCCAAGGCCGGCGTCATCGGTGCGGCCAAGGCACTCGCCGTGGAGCTGGCCAAGCGTAAGATCACCGTGAACTGCGTGGCGCCCGGCCTCATCGACACGGACATGCTCGACCCGGAAGTACCGGTGGAGCAGATTCTCAAGGTCATCCCGATGGAGCGTACGGGCACGCCGGAAGAAGTCGCCGCGGCCGTGCGCTTCCTGATCAGCCCCGAGGCCAGCTATATCACGCGCCAGGTGCTGGCGGTTAACGGCGGCCTTTGCTGACACGGGCGTGAGTCGCAATATCTTGCGCGTTGACCAGGGCACTTCTCGCATTTAATCATCGTCGCGCGCTCGCCAGGGGACCGAATAGCGAAACGCACCGCAGTACGCAACGGAACACGGCATGCCGTGATCGCTTCGTTCGTGCCGCCCGTTCTTGCACCTGATCCACCGAATCTCTCGCATTGCACTTTTCAGTTCGTTCGTCGACATCTGAATTTCGTACAAGGACGATTCATGGAAATCAGTTCGGCTTTCGTCACGCGCGCGCGCAAACCGCTCCTTAGCGTCTTCGCGGCTCTGCTGGTTGCATGCTCGGGCGTGGCTTCGGCCCAGACAAGCAAGGTTACCTACTACCTGACCGACCAGCTGGGTACACCTCTGGTCGAGATGGACGCCAGTGGCGCCGTAACCGCATCGTACGACTATGCGCCGTTTGGCCGAAGCGTCCTGGATCCTCCCGCTAACGGTCCGGGTTACACCGGCCACGTGTCAGACGACGATAGCGGCCTGGTTTACATGCAGGCTCGTTACTACGACCCGAACGTGGGGAGATTCCTCAGCCCCGATCCGTCACTGCCCTCCCCTAGCGATCTGTTCACGCAGAATCGCTTTGTTTATGCGGAGAACGCCCCAACCGTCCATACGGATCCGAGCGGACGATGCGTTGAAGATCTCTGTGTTGGCGAGTCGATTCTGGTCTTCGAGGGCATTGAGTACATCGCGGGTCTCATCGAGGCTTCCGAGGCGGTCGCGGCGACGACGGAAAGTGGCGCGATCGCCACCACCATGACCGCCACGACGGCCACGACTGCCACGGCGACGGGTTCCGCGGCTGCCACCACGGCCACGCTGGATACGGCCACCGGCACTCTGGTCAGCGGTTCTGGAAGTACTCTCGTCGAGACCGTGTCGGCGTGTGCGTCGAGTTTTGCGTGCACCGGCGTCGCTGCATTGACACCGATCGTCCTGGCCCACCAGGCGGTTCAGGATGTCGCCACGGTGCAGCAACAGGCCGAGCACAGCAAGGGCAAGCGAAAGAGCACCGAGGCAAAGCATGAAAAAGGCAACTCAAGACGCGACAAGGACAAAGGCGGGGAAAAAGCCGACGACTCCCGCCGGCCTGGACGCAACCCGCCTTCAGACTGGAAAGGCCCCTGGCCACCACCTAAATCCCCCTCCAATTGATAGCGCGTACGCGAACGCGCCCGGTGTCGACCCTCGCTACCTGCGGGCCCTTCGCCTCATGCAGCGCGAGGGTAACGAGGCTGGCGCCTACCCGTTGCTAAGCGCGGCTGCGGATGACGGTGATGGACCGTCGATATACGCGATCGCGACATGGTTCCTGCACGGCACGCACGTGCGACGGAACATGAAGGAGGGCAACAGGTTACTCCGCCTCGCCGCCGACAAGAACATCGCTTCCGCCTGTTCGGACCTGGCAGTGTCTTACTACCGGGGATGGGGAATTCGACAGAGTTACAACGAAGCGGCGAGGTACTACCTGCGCGCCTTTCTTCTCGGCGATGTGACAGCTGCGGAGTGGATCGAGAAGTTGTTTTACTGGGAAGGGACGAAGATCGCGCCACGCACGGTAGCGCGGGAGTTCGGCCGTCTCCAGGCCGCGCGAGGGCATTAGGTCCGGGACACCATGCCTGTTGGAGCCGATTCATCGGCGATAGCGACGGAGAGACGACGTAGGCACGGTAAAGTACCCCCATGCCCTCCCTACGTCACCTCGCCGAATCCGACCGCTTCGCCGATGTCCTGCGCACCTTCCTCACGTTATCAGGCATCACCGCCTGGTGCACCCTCCTCGGCCCCGCCAGCGCCATCGTCCCGGCACTCCTCGGCGCCATCGCCTGCGCGCTGGCCGAGACCGACGACGCCTGGCGCGGACGGTTGCGCGGGCTCGTCGTCACCCTGCTCTGCTTCGCCGCGGCCGCCGTCGGCGTAAAGGCCCTGATCGGCCAACCCATCTTCTTCGCCGTCGCGCTGCCACTGGGCACCTTCATCCTCGTGATGCTCGGCGCGGCCAGTGGTCGCTATGCAACCATCGCCACCGCCACGCTGATCCTCTCGGTCTACACCATGATCGCCTCCGATGCGACTGTCGCGGGCACCGGCAATGAAGGCACGCTGGCGATCCTCGCGGGTGCCGCATGGTATGGCCTGCTCTCGTTGATCTGGAGCGCGCTGGCGCCCCAGCGTGCGGTGCGCCACTCGCTGGCGCGTCTGTTCGAATCGCTCGCCGGGCTCATCGAAGCCAAGGCCGCCCTGTTCGAGCCCGTTTACGGCCTGGACCGCAACGCGCTCGACATCGAGTTCTCCAAACGCAACCTGCGCACGGTCGAAGCCCTGACCGGTGCACGCACTGCCTTGATCGATCGTATCGGGCGGCGCCAGCCGCGCGGACGCAGCGCGGCTCGGCTGGCGATGTTCTTTGTTGCGCAGGACATCCACGAGCGCATCAGCTCCTCGCACTACCCGTACGACGAGCTCGCCGATGCCCTGTATCACAGCGACCTGATGTTTCGTTTCGGTCGCCTGTTGCGCCTGCAGGCCATCGCCTGTCGCGAGCGCGCCGACGCTATCAGGCGCATCGCGCCACTCAGCGCCATCGCCCTGCCGAGGGCCGCACTCGACGACCTGCGCGAGGCCATCGCCTACCGCCGCCGCAGCGACCCGCCCGACGAAGCCATCGACGATGCCCTCTCCGCGTTGATGAACAACATGGAACGCCTGCAGGCTGCCATCGAAGACGAAGGAAGCCTGCCGCAGGACATGGACACCTCGCTGCAAGGCAACGAGCCGTCGTCGCTGAAGGACGCGATTGCGCGCGTCCGCATCCGGCTCAACCGCCGCTCGATGCATTTCCGCCATGCCGTCCGTCTCGCCGCCGGGATGCTTGGCGGCTACCTGCTGATGCTCGCGCTGCATCCGACGCATGGCTACTGGATCCTGCTGACGACGCTGTTCGTCTGCCAGCCGAGCTACGGCAGCACACGCCGTCGCCTCGTCCAGCGGGTGATCGGCACGACCGCGGGCCTGGTAGCCGGCTGGGCCATGCTTCGCCTGCTGCCCGGCGGCGACTGGCGCCTGCCGGTACTGGTCGCGACCGGCGCCGGCTTCTTTGCCTTTCGCCTGCGCCGCTACGCGCTTGCCACCGCCGTGATCACGTTGTTCGTCCTGCTTTGCTTCGACCGTATCGGCGCGGGCTACGACGCCATCGGCCCGCGACTGCTGGATACGCTCCTGGGCGCCATCGTCGCCGCCGTGGCGATCCGCTTCGTCCTGCCAGACTGGCGCGTGCGCCGCCTGGAGGAGGTCGTCGCCGACGCCTTGCTGGCCTATGGACGCTACCTGCAGCGCATCGCCGCCCAATACCGTACCGGCAAGGCCGACGACCTGCCCTACCGTATCGCCCGCCGCGACGCGCACGCCGCGCAGGCCGCTGTCGCCGGCAACGTGACCGAGCTACTGGCCGAGCCTGGTCACCCGAGGGAACGCGGCGAGCGAGCACTGCGCCTGCTCACCGCCCTGCAAGCCGGCCTGGCCCATCTGTCCACACTCGGAGCGCACCGCCAGCCCCTGGCCGCGGTGGATGCCACCGCCGTCGAGGAACTCACCAGGCGCATCGCCCATGGCCTGGATGGGCTGGCCGAGCACGTACGGGCCGGCTCACCGGCTCCGCTGCTAGGCACCTCGGCCCTGTTCGTCGGCACCTCGCTGCGCCTCGCGGAAGCCCCGGAGGCTGTGCGCCTTGTAGACCGCCAGTGCCTCCTCCTGGTCCGCGTCCACGACCGGATCGCGGCCATGCCGGGGACCTGATTGCTGCGTCGCGCCGTGGATTGGGGGCCCCGGCGCGTTACGATGGGAAGCTTTTTCCCCGTATCCCCCCGGAGTTGCACGCATGCGCCCGTTTTCCCTCGGTGAAGACCTCGACCTCCTGCGCGAAAGCGTCCACGCCTTCGCCGAGAAGGAAATCGCCCCCCGCGCCGATCGTATCGATCGCGAAAATGTCTTCCCGGAAGACCTCTGGCTGAAGTTCGGCGAGATGGGCCTGCTCGGCGTGACCGTGCCTGAGGAATTCGGCGGCTCCGGCCTGGGTTTCCTTGCCCACATGGTTGCGATGGAAGAGATCTCCCGCGCGTCGGCGTCGGTCGGCCTCTCCTATGGCGCGCACTCCAACCTGTGCGTGCAGAACATCTACCACAACGGCAACGACGCGCAGCGCCGCAAGTACCTGCCCAAGCTCACGAGCGGTGAGTGGGTCGGCGCGCTGGCAATGAGCGAGCCGGGCGCCGGCTCCGATGTGGTCGGCTCGATGAGCTGCCACGCCGAGCTGGTCGGCGACGTCTGGGTGGCCAACGGCACGAAGATGTGGATCACCAACGGCCCCGACGCCGACGTGCTGCTGGTCTACATGCGCACGGCGCCGCGTCCGGCCGGCAGCCGCTGCATGACCGCCTTCATCATCGAAAAGGGCATGAAGGGTTTCTCCACCGCGCAGAAGCTCGACAAGCTCGGCATGCGCGGTTCGAACACCTGCGAGCTGGTATTCGACAACTGTGAGATTCCCGCCGAGAACATCGTTGGCGAAGTGAACGAAGGCGTACGCGTGCTGATGGGCGGCCTGGACACCGAGCGCCTCGTGCTCTCCGGCGGCCCCATCGGCATCATGCAGGCGGCGGTGGACCTCGTGCTGCCGTACGTGCGTGAGCGCAAGCAGTTCAACGCGCCGATCGGCACGTTCGGCATGATGCAGGCCAAGGTGGCCGACATGTATACCGCGCTGCAGTCGTCACGCGGCTTCGCGTATATGGTGGCCCAGCAGTTCGACAACGGCGTGAAGTCGCGCATCGATCCGGCGGCCTGCCTGCTCAATGCATCGACCAACGCGGTGAAGGTCGCTCTCGAAGCGATCCAGTCCCTCGGCGGTAACGGTTACATCAACGAGTTCCCCGCGGGGCGGTTGCTCCGCGACGCGAAGCTCTACGAGATCGGCGCGGGCACCAACGAAATTCGTCGCATGCTCATCGGACGCGAGCTGTTCCACGGCAAGTCATAACAGGCACAGCTTCGTTTTGCGACCTGGGCCGCTCCCACGCGAAGGTGGGGCGGCCTTTTTTTTGGCATGGATCCTTGTGGGAGCCGCTTCAGCGGCGATATGAAGCGATGATTGCCTGTAGGTGTGGATGCGAAAGGCATCGCCGATGAATCGGCTCCTACAGAGAGCCGGCATTTACCAGGCCAGGCGGTAGCTTGCGGTGGCGGAGTGTGAGTGATCGCGGTCGGCGAAGCGTTGCTCTACGTCGATGCCGAGCGTTGAGCGTTCGCTCAAGTCCATACCTACGGTGAAGCCCGCCGTGCCGGCGCGGCGCGACAGCCCGATGCCTTCCACCGGCGCCCATTGCGCGATGCCGTTGTAGCGCGCCGAAAACACCTCACCCCTGGTGGCGAACGCGTTCTGCCAGCCGAGCTTGGCATCGATGCGCAGCTTGCCAAACGACGTGAGCCACGAGCTACCCGCACGGAGGCCGAAACCCGCCTGCCAGCGTGAGGTGGTCTGGCCATTGGCGGCAAGACCAAAACCGTCGCCACCAGCCTCGTCGAAACCCGCGCGACGGATGCTCGCGAACTGCGCGTTCGCATACGGCGTGAGCGTGAACGCGCCGACGTTCGTGCGATAGCCGAATTCACCGTAAGCCACGTTGTAGTGACCGGTGTTGTCGGTACCCGCAAACGCGCCCTGGTCGCCCAGGCGAAGCAGGCGCTGCGTATCGCCATGGAAGCTGCCGAAGCCGAAGCGGCCGACGCCATACCAGTTCGCACCGCGCGAGCCGGCGTACAACATGCCTTCGGTCGCGCGATTGGTCTGGCGATCCACGCTGCCGGACAACTGGCCCGTGCTGCGCATCTGGCTGACGGCCACACCGGCGAAACCGTTGTTGCCGATCTTTACGTCGTTGCCGACGAGTGCGCCGTCGAGGTTGAAGTTCACGTTGCCGAAACCGGCGCGGCTGAGGCCACCCTGCGAACCGAGCGACTGCGTCCACGCGCCCGTCGGGGCCTGCTGGTCGAGATGGTTGATCAGGGCATCGTTGCCCGCATCGATGCCGGCGAGCGTCACCGCCGTGCTTGCCGCATACAGCTGGCCCGACAACGATTCCAGCGAAGCCTGCGCTACCTGCTGCGAGGACGACTGCTGGATGCTGCCCGCCGCGATCAACGTGTGCTCATCCATCGCCGTCACCGTTGGCGACACGCTGGCAAGGCTCGCGTTGATCTGGGCGAATGCACCGTCGAGGCGCTGCGCAGAGTTCACTGCGGCCACCGACTGCGACATGCTCGTCGTCGCCACCTGGGTGATGCTCAGCTGCGTGGTGTCGACCCAGACTTCCTTGGGCAGGTACTGCAGCGTCGAACTGAGGAAGACGCCGGACGCCTTCGTCGTGGTGGTGAAGGCGCCGGAGATGGCATTGGCCGTGAGCACCTGCTGGTGCGAGGTCACCGTGTAACCGGAAATCGCGCCCGCGATGTAGAAGTCGCCGGCGAGCGTCGCGGTGCCGCTGACGACAAGAGGCGCACCCAGCTTCTGCGAGAGCCGCCCACTTCCCGTCTGCGTGAAGTCACCTGTGATGTGCGTCGACGTATCCAGCGTCGTCAGCTGGCCCGCGTTGTTGACGCTACCGCCAATGTCGCCGTGGGCAATCAGGTTGGCCGCTCCGCTGCCGATGGTCACCGCACCCGGCACGCCAAGCATCGATTCCAGCGTCGCCGAGCCAGTCAGGTTCGTCGTTCCCGCATACGTGTTCGTGCCCGACAGCGTGAGTTTGCCGTTGCCGGAAACGTTGAGGCCGCCTGCACCCTTGATGTCGTTGAGGAAGGCGGCGTCCTGCCCGGCGACGGTCGGTGCATCGAAGTTGCCCCAGTCGAACGTCGCCGGGCCGCGAATGGCACGACCGACATTGAGGCGCCCGTAACCGTAGACGACATCCGGCCCGGCAGCGCCGAGGTCGTCAGCCGTGCCGAGGATGATCTGGCGCACTGCGTTCACGCCGAGCGTCGGGAAGGCCTGCATCACCACGGCGGCGGCGCCGGAGACCTGCGGTGCCGCCAGCGAGGTACCTGTCCAGACTTCGTAGGAGATGTTGGTCGCCGTTGACGTGGCCGAGGCCGTGATAACGGCGCCGGGTGCCGCGAGGCAATAGTTCATCGCCACGCCGCAGCGATTCGAGTACGTGGCGATCTGCGTGGGGTTGTTGCTGTCCAGCGCGACTACCGTGAGCCAGCCGGCCTCGAGATCCGGAGCCCGCGCGGGTAGTGCCGCCACCGTGGACGGATTGGCGCCGGCGTCGTTGCCAGCGGCAAACACGAAAAGGTGACCGGCGGTGAACGGCGCATAGGCGTCGTGGAAGCTCTTCGTCGCGGCCGTGTCGGAGGCATCCCAATAGACGCCGCCCCAGGAGTTGTTGAGGATCTTCGCCCCGGCGGCGGTCACATCGGCGTTGACCTTGCCGAGCGGATCGGAGCTCGTCGCCTGATTGCCCTGGCCCGACCCGTCGTCGGTCGGCGCCTTGTCGCTAATGATGCGGGCCGAGATGATGGTCGCGTCAGGCGCGACACCGCCGGCAAACTTGCCGAAAGGGCGCCCTGCGGCGATTTCCGCCACCGCCGTACCGTGACCCACAACATCGTCGACACCGGTGTTATTGGTGCTGGGATCCACGTAAGTCAGGTTGGTCGTGACCCGGCCGGCGAGCGCCGGATGCGTGGAAGTCACGCCACTATCGATAATGCCGATGACTACGCCTTTGCCGGTAAACCCGGCCGCCTGGGCGGCGGTGACGTTGGTCAGCGAAAGCTGGGCATCCAGCGGGGGGTCCGGTTGGGTGGGTTGTGTCGGGGGCGTAACCGGCGGCGTGGCCGGCGGCGCGACGACTATTCCGGTTCCACCCCCGCTCTTCGTACCGCCACCGCCACCACCGCCGCAAGCCGCCAGACCCAGGCTCAGACAGACGGCAAGCGCCAACTCGCGCTGACGCGGGAGATTGCTCTGATTCACGTTTAACCCCTTGGTTCGACATCAATGTCGCGTCGCCAGCATCCCCCGACGGCGCACCTGGCCCGATACTCGCACACCCGCAGGCCGCCTGGCGTGCGGCAGTGCACAGCCCTTGACGCGGCGCAGATTGCCCCGCCACGGCCCCCGCTGCGATACTCGACAAGTTTTCCGCCCCCCAAGGGCGGCCATGCGAGTCCCACGGAGTTCCCATGTCTGAGATCGTCATCGCGGGCGCCAAGCGCACCGCCATCGGTTCCTTCCTTGGCCAGTTCACCGGCGTCCCCACGCCGAAGCTCGGCGCCATTGCCATCAAGGCCGCCCTCGAGCAGTCGGGCATCGCCCCGGCCGACGTCAGCGAAGTGATCATGGGCTGCGTGCTGCCCGCCAACCTCGGCCAGGCGCCGGCCCGCCAGGCATCGATCGAAGCCGGCGTGCCCGTTTCGGCCGGCTGCACCACCATCAACAAGGTGTGCGGCTCCGGCATGAAAGCGCTGATGCTCGCCCACGACCTGATCAAGGTCGGCTCGGCAAAAGTCGTCGTCGCCGGCGGCATGGAGTCGATGACCAATGCGCCGCACATGGTCAACGCGCGTACCGGCATCCGCTACGGCGACGGCCAGCTGGTCGACCACATGGCCTGGGACGGCCTGACCAATCCGTACGACGGCCAGTCCATGGGTGTGTTCGGCGAGAAGTGCGCGGACAAATACACCTTCACCCGCGAAGAGCAGGACGCTTACGCCATCGCTTCGGTGGAGCGTGCTCAGGCCGCACAGAAGGCGAATGCTTTTGCCAACGAGATCGTCCCGGTGACCGTCCAGGGTCGCAAGGGTACGCAGGACTTTGCCGAAGACGAACAGCCGGGCCGTTCCGACACCGCGAAAATTCCTACGTTGCGCGCTGCGTTCCGCAAGGAAAACGGCACGATTACGGCAGCCAGCTCCTCCAGCATCTCCGACGGCGCCGCCGCACTCGTGCTGCTCGATGCCGATGATGCGAAGGCCCGCGGCATTACCGCGCTGGCGCGTATCGTCGCGCACGCCACGCATTCGCAGGAACCGGAATGGTTTACCACCGCACCGGTGGGCGCCATTTCGAAAGTCCTTGAAAAAGCCGGCTGGAAAGCGAGTGACGTCGATCTCTTCGAGATCAACGAAGCGTTCGCCGTCGTGCCGATGGCCGTCATGCGCGAACTCGGCGTGCCGCACGACAAGATCAACGTCAACGGCGGCGCATGCGCGCTCGGCCACCCGATCGGCGCCAGCGGTGCGCGTATCGTGGTGACTCTTCTCAATGCGTTGACGGCCCGTGGGGCAAAAAGGGGTGTCGCAGCGCTTTGTATTGGCGGCGGCGAGGCCACGGCGATCGCCATCGAACTGGTGTGAACCTGACGTCGATAAACCGGGTGGGCGTACTTTTGATAACGATCACGCGCTCTGCATGGCCTTTAATGCGCCCTGAAGGACACCTGTTCGATCGGTAGCTAAGTCATAACAACTAGGCTATTAATACGCCCGCCTAACGGCATTCCACGGCTAAGGAGAAACACCATGAATTTGACGCGTACCCTTCTCGCCTCTGCGCTCGTCGCGCTTCTGGCAGCTTGCAGCAACGGCGCGACGGATTCCGCGCAGGACGCCCAGAAGTCGGCTGCGGATGCACAGCAGCAGGCTGACAAGGCACAGCAGGCCGCCGACCAGTCGCAGAACGCCGCGACCACGCAGGCCGCCGATCAGGCTCAGCAGTCCGCCGACCAGGCCAAGGACGCTGCCGGCCAGGCCCAGGCCGCCGCTTCCGCTTCAACCGCCGGTGATGCGCCGGAAGCCGCGAAGGACGCTGCCTCCAACGCCGCCGATCAGGCCGACAAGTCGGCTGACCAGGCCAAGGACGCTGCTTCCAATGCCAATAGCGGCAAGGACGACAGCTCCACCAAGAAGTAAGCCCTCGGGTTTATTCTCTGGAAAACGGCCGCCTTCGGGTGGCCGTTTTTTTTCTGCCTTCTGTGGGAGCCGATCTTCTGTGGGAGCCGATTCATCGGCGATCCCGCGGCAGCGGGCCAGCTTCCCGCAAGCGCCCTTTCGCCGATGAATCGGCTCCCACAAGGAGCGCTTTGGCGCGCCGCAGCGTTTGCCTACCGTCGGCGCCCGCTATCATGGTCGTTTCGTCCCCGCGCGAACGCCCCCATGCCTATTCTCGAATCGCAGATCGACCCCCGCTCCGCCGACTTCCAGGCTGCCAGCCTGCGTCTGCGTGCTCTGACCGACGACCTGCGCGAAACACTCAAGCGCACGGCCGAAGGCGGCGGTGCCAAGGCCCGCGAAAAGCACGTGGCGCGCGGCAAGCTTCTGCCTCGCGAGCGCATCCGCGCCCTGCTCGATCCCGGCTCGCCGTTCCTTGAAATCGCCCCGCTCGCCGCGCATGGCATGTATGACGATGCCGCACCTTCTGCCGGTGTCATCGCAGGTATCGGTCGCGTCATGGGCCAGGAAGTCGTCGTACTCGCCAACGACGCCACGGTGAAAGGCGGCACGTACTTCCCCATGACCGTGAAGAAGCACCTGCGTGCGCAGGAAGTGGCGATGGAAAATCGCCTTCCCTGCGTTTACCTGGTCGATTCCGGTGGCGCCTTCCTGCCGCTGCAGGACGAAGTGTTCCCGGACCGCGAACACTTCGGCCGCATCTTCTACAACCAGGCACGCATGAGCGCCCAGGGCATCGCGCAGATCGCCGTGGTAATGGGTTCGTGCACCGCTGGTGGCGCGTACGTGCCTGCGATGAGCGATGAAACCATCATCGTGCGCGAACAGGGCACGATCTTCCTCGGCGGCCCGCCGCTGGTGAAGGCGGCGACGGGTGAAGTGGTCGATGCCGAAGCCCTCGGCGGCGCGGATGTGCATACCTCCATCTCGGGCGTGGCTGATCACTTCGCCGAGAACGACACGCATGCGCTGGCCATCGCCCGCGACATCGTCGGCTCGCTCAATCGCATCAAGAAGATGCCGCTGGCCGTGCGCCCGCCGTTGGAACCGCGCTTCTCCGCGGAGGAACTCTATGGCGTGATTCCTGAGGACACGCGCCGTCCGTTCGATATCCGCGAAGTCATCGCGCGTGTCGTCGACGATTCCGAGTTCCACGAGTTCAAGGCACGCTACGGTAAGACACTGGTCACCGGCTTCGCGCATATCCACGGCTACCCCGTGGGCATCGTGGCAAACAACGGCATCCTGTTCGGCGAGTCAGCGCAGAAAGGCGCGCACTTCATCGAGCTGTGCAACCAGCGCAACGTGCCCCTGGTATTCCTGCAGAACATCACCGGTTTCATGGTCGGTCGCAAGTACGAGAACGCGGGAATCGCCAAAGATGGCGCGAAGATGGTCACTGCCGTGGCCTGCTCGCACGTGCCGAAGTTCACCGTGGTGATCGGCGGCAGCTTCGGCGCCGGTAACTATGCGATGTGCGGCCGCGCCTATGGCGCGCGCTTCCTGTGGATGTGGCCGAACGCGCGCATCAGTGTGATGGGAGGCGAACAGGCCGCCTCGGTGCTCGCGACGGTACGCCGCGACGGCATCGAGGCCGGCGGTGGCAGTTGGAGCGCCGAGGACGAAGAAGCCTTCAAGGCACCCGTGCGCGACCAGTACGAGCGCCAGGGTCATCCGTACTACGCCAGCGCACGGCTGTGGGACGACGGCATCATCGACCCGGCGGATACGCGGCGCGTGCTCGGGCTGGCTATCTCGGCTTCGATGAATGCGCCGATCGAGCAGGGGCGGTTTGGCGTGTTCCGTATGTGAGCCTTTCGTTGAGAAAGGGACCGTAAGTCACTGCCCTGTCGACACTACAGGGCAGCGTGATAACCTCTCCGGTCCATGTCCGACTTCGACAACCGCCCTGCCCCCGAGATCTTCACGCCGTCCGGTCTGAACCGGTTGGTGCGCGATCTGCTGGAAGACGCCCTGCCTATGGGCGTGTGGATCGAAGGCGAGCTGTCCAACGTCTCGCGGCCCGCTTCAGGGCATGTCTACTTCACACTGAAAGACGCCAGTGCCCAGGTGCGCTGCGCGATGTTCCGCACGGCCGCGTCACGCCTGCGCTTTCGCCCTGTCGACGGCATGCATGTGCTCATGCGTGCCAAGGTCGGTCTTTACGAAGCGCGTGGTGAGTTCCAGCTGGTCGCCGACCATATGGAGCCGGCGGGCGAAGGCGCCCTGCAGCGTGAGTTCGAGCAGCTCAAGGCGCGGCTCGGTGCGGAAGGGCTGTTCGATCAGGAACGCAAGCGCGAGCTGCCGGCGTTTCCAAGACGCATCGGTGTCATCACCTCGCCTTCCGGCGCAGCCATTCGCGATGTGCTGAGCGTGCTCGGCCGGCGTCTTGGTCTTGCCGAAGTGGACGTACTGCCGGTGCCGGTGCAGGGTCGCGAGGCGCCGCCGGCGATCGCCTCCATGCTTCGCCGGGCTTCGGCCAGCGGTCGCTACGACGTGATCCTGATTACCCGCGGAGGCGGCTCGCTTGAGGACCTCTGGGCCTTCAACGACGAAGCCGTTGCGCGGGCGATTCATGCCAGCGCCGTGCCGGTGGTCTCCGCCGTGGGTCACGAGGTGGACTTCACCATTGCCGATTTCGTGGCCGACCTGCGCGCAGCGACGCCTTCGGCCGCCGCGGAACTTCTTGTACCGGATGGCGCCGACCTCACGCGCCAGCTCGATCGTCTTCGCCAGCGCATGACGACGTTGATGACGCGCCGCCTGCAGGCCGCTGCGCAACGCGCCGACCACTGGCAGGCACGCCTGAACGCGCAGCGTCCGCAAGCCCGTCTTGCACGGGACGCCCAGCGTCTCGACGCCCTGCGTCGGCGGTTGCTGGTATCGGTGAGCCAGGCCAACGCGCTGCGCCGCGCCCGTCTCGATCGGCTGCAGGCACGCCTTACCGCCCAGCATCCGAAGGGCCGTCTGGCAGCTTCGAGCCTGAGCGTCGAGCGACTGCGCCAGCGCATGGCCACGGCCATGTCTCGCCGCCTGGAACGTGACCGCCTTCGTCTTACCGAACAGGCACGCACGCTGCACGCGGTGAGCCCGCTGGCGACGCTCGAGCGCGGCTACGCCATCGTTTTCGACCAGCGCGACGCGGTCGTCAAACACGCCGACAATGTCGCCGTGGGCGACCGCCTGCGCGTGATGCTTGGTGACGGCGAGCTCAAGGTCCGCCGCGAGGAATAGCCGAGCCGGGACTTCCCGACACTGTGGGAGTCGATTCATCGGCGATGGGCGCTCGCGATATCGTCCGGACCTCGCTCCGCAGGGATCGCCGATGAATCGGCTCCTACAGAAGCTGGCAATGTACACGGGCGCTGAACGTCCCAAGCTGGATCATTGAACGCATCGCAACCATGAGACCAGACCATGCTCGAGTCGAGCTACCCGTACTACGTTGCCAACAAGGCGCGGAAGTCGCGCAAGACCTTCGACATCATCGACAAGTACACCGGCAAGGTCGCCACTCGCGCCGCATTGCCCGATGACGCGGCGCTGGAAGAAGCCATCGCCGCGGCGCACGACGCCACGCTGTCGATGAAACGATTCCGCCCCTATGAACGGCAGGCGGTACTAGAGCATTGCGTTACGCGCTTCCGCGAACGCAAGGACGAACTGGCCTACGCACTCTGCGTCGAAGCGGGCAAACCCATCAATGACTCGATCGGCGAAGTCACCCGGCTCATCGAAACATTCAAGATCGCCGCCGAGGAATCGGTGCGGATCAACGGCGAAACCATCAACCTGGAAATCTCGGCGCGCAGCGCGGGATACCAAGGCTTTACGCGTCGCGTGCCCCTGGGACCGGTGTCGTTCATCACGCCCTTCAACTTCCCCCTGAACCTCGTTGCGCACAAGGTCGCCCCGGCGATAGCCTCGGGTTGTCCTTTCGTGCTCAAGCCCTCGGAGAAAACGCCGCTGGGGGCGCTGATCATGGGCGAGATCCTCGCCGAGACCGACCTGCCCAAGGGGGCATTCTCGATCCTGCCGTTGGACGGCAAGCACGCCGGCCCTCTGGTCACCGACCGGCGCTTCAAGCTCCTTTCGTTCACCGGCGGCCTGATCGGCTGGGACCTCAAGGCGAAGGCCGGGCACAAGAAGGTGACGCTCGAACTCGGCGGTAACGCCGCCTGCATCGTCGACGGCGACCAGGCCGATCGGCTCGACGCCGTGGTAGACCGCCTGGTGTTCGGCGCGTTCTACCAGTCGGGCCAGAGCTGCATCAGCGTGCAGCGCATCCTCGCCCACGAGGATATCTACGATGCGCTGCGCCGCAAGCTGGTTGCGAAAGTGAATGTGCTCAAGGCCGGTGACCCGAAGAAGAAGAGCACCTTCCTCGGCCCGATGATCGACGAGGCCGCAGCGGAACGGCTGGAATCGTGGATACGCGAAGCGAAGAAAGCCGGTGCGAAGATCCTCTGCGGCGGCGGCCGCAAGGGTTCGATGCTCCAGGCGACGCTGCTCGAGAAGGTGCCGCACGATGCGAAGCTACAACGCATGGAAGCCTTTGGCCCGGTCGCCCTGCTCCAGCGGGTGAGCAGCTTCGACGAGGCCATCGCCACCGTGAACGACTCGGACTTCGGCCTGCAGGCCGGCGTGTTCACCAACAACCTGAGCCGCGCCATGCGCGCGTGGGACGAGCTCGAACAGGGCGGGATCATCGTCAACGACGTGCCTAGTTTCCGTGTGGACAACATGCCGTATGGGGGCGTCAAGTCGTCGGGCATCGGGCGTGAGGGCGTACGCTACGCGATCGACGATATGAGCGAAGTCCGGCTGATGGTGATCCGCGACATGTGACACGTCCCGTCCAGTCGGCCCGGCGTATGCTCGACTGACTCACGCACAAGGTAACCTCGTATGACCACCCTGGTGTTCGTGCACGGCTGGAGCGTTACCAATACCTCGACGTACGGCAGCCTGCCGGCAACCTTGCGCGACCGTGCGGCCCAGGCAGGCTCGACGCTGCGGGTGCTGGATATCCACCTCTCCGAATACGTCACCTTCGATGACGCCGTGGGTATGGACGACATCGTCCGTGCCTTCGATCACGCCCTGCGTGGACTGGCGCTACCGGATGGTCGCTTCGACTGCGTCACCCATTCCACCGGTGGCCCCGTGGTCATGGCCTGGCTTCGCGCCCAGCGTGAGCACCCGACGCTGTATGCACCAATCCATCTCGGGCGCGTGGTCATGCTCGCGCCCGCGCACTTCGGCTCCGCGCTGGCGAAACTGGGCAAGAGCGTTGTCGGCCGCCTGAAGGCCTGGTTCGACGGCGTCGAGCCGGGCCAACGCATCCTCAACTGGCTCGAACTCGGCAGCCCCGAGTCCGTGGCACAAAATCTCGACGTCATCCACGGCAAGGATGCGGCGGTGAGTGGTACGTATTTGTTCTCGCTGATCGGCGACCGACCCGATCGTAGTCTCTACGACGTGGTCAATTCGTATACCGGCGAAGATGGTTCGGATGGCGTCGTCCGTCTCGCCGCGGCCAATCTCAACGCCACGCATTGCGTGCTCGCACAGTCCGGTGCGTCAGCCACACTGTCAATGACGTTGACGCGCGCGCCGCGCACGGCATTCAAGATGCTGGCGGGGCTTTCACACTCGGGAAGCAAGCAGGGCATCATGGGCGCCGAGCCACCGTCACCGCTCACCATCGATGCCATCGTGCGCTGCCTCGCCGTGGATTCCGCGGCGGCATACACGGCGCTGTGCAACGCGTTCGCCAGCGAGAACGCGCAGCGCGACGCCAACCGTGTGGAACTGGAGCCCGCCCTGTTTTCGCCACGCGTACACATCCACGACCCGCGCAGCCTGATGATCTTTCGCCTTGTGGACGATCGCGGTGAGCCCTTGGTCACCACGCAGTTTCAGCTGACGGCCGGCCCCGAAGCCTCGCCCGATCATCTACCGCAAGGCTTCATGCTGGACCGGCAGGCCAATTCGCGAAGCCCGGCGACGGTGGCGATGTTCCTCAATCGCGCGGTGCTTGCCGGTGAGGCTGCGATCGTGGATCCACGCGATCCGCACAAGACCCTGCGTGATCCACTGCAGCCGCATCGCCCCTACGGCGTGCGCATCGAGCCGGTCGACCTTACGGGCCTCATCCGACACATGGTGGCCAGCACCGCCCACGCCGACGACCTGCTAGACGCACTCGGTCCGCACGAAACGACGATCGTCGATGTGGTTCTTTCCCGCCGCGTCGCCGAAGGCGTGTTCCGCCTGACGCAGAACCTGGTTGCCGAGGATTTCCAGCGCCCTCTCCCTGGAGCCGACCTGGCTTGATGGGCGCTGACCTGACTTGATGTAGGAACCGATTCATCGGCGATGGATGCTGCGATGACCTGGCCCGCTGCGCGGGATCGCCGATGAATCGGCTCCTACAGAAAAAGCCGTCAGCCGGCGGGCGCGAGATCGCCGACCAGGGTTGGAATGAGTTCCGACACCGTGGGATGAATCGGCATGGCCCACTGCAACGTCCCGATCGATGCATCCGCATTCATCATGTCAAGAATGCCGTGGATCGCTTCGTCACCGCCCGTACCCAGGATAGCCGCGCCGAGAATCTTCTTGGTTTCCGCATCGGCGACTATCTTCATGAAGCCCCACGTTTCGGCTTTCTCGACGGCCCGCCCGACGCGCGTCATCAGACGCTTCGACACCAGCAAGGGCCGACCCGACTTGCGCGCCTGTGCTTCGGTCATACCGACGCGACCCAGCGGCGGATCCACATAAAGCGCGTAACCGAGAATGCGATCGCTGACCTTGCGCTCCTCGCCGTCGAGCAGGTTCGCCGCCACGATCTCGTAGTCGTTCCAGGCGGTGTGCGTGAATGCGCCCTTGCCGTTGCAATCGCCCATCGCCCAGATGCCTTCGGCGCTGGTCTTCAGGTGATCGTCGACTTTGATGTAGCCCTTCTCGTCCATCTCGACGCCGGCCTTGTCCAGGCCCAGGTCGTCCGTATTCGGACGGCGGCCAACGGCAAGCAATACGTGCGTACCGACGACTTCGGGCGCGCCCTCCGTGCAATCCACGCCGACTTTCACGCCGCGCTCGTGCTTCGCCAGGGTGATGCAGCAGGCATCCGTTCGCACGGCGATGCCCTCCGCTTCGAGGAATGCACGGATCTCCGCCGAGACGTCTTCGTCTTCGCGACTGACCAGCCTGGCGTTCTTCTCCACGATGGTGACCTCGGCACCGAAGCGCCGGAACATCTGGGCGAATTCGAGGCCGATGTAGCTGCCGCCGACCACCACGAGGTGTCCGGGCACGGCCTGCAGCGGAATGATCGTGGTGTTGGTTAGGTAATCGACCTGGTCGACGCCCGGAAAGTCAGGGACGTTGGCGCGACCGCCCACGTTGAGGAAAAGCTGAGGTGCCTCGAGCGTTTCGCCGTTCACCTCAATCTGTCGGGGACCGGTGAACCGCGCATGCCCGCGAATGAGCGTGAGCCCCGGCATCGACGCCAGCCAGTCCTCGTTGCCCTTGCGCGAATCCAGAATGACCTTCTGCGCACGCGCCGCCACGACGGGCATATCGATGGTGATGGGTCCAACGCCGATGCCGTACTCGGCCCCGCGCTGCGCAAAGCGGGCAGCGCAGGCACTGGCGACAAGGGTCTTGGTGGGTTTGCAGCCGGTATTGACGCAGGTGCCGCCAACCAGATGGCGCTCGATTATGGCGACTGTCTTGCCCAGGCCCGTCAGGCGTCCAGCCAGTGCGGGCCCGGCCTGACCGGCCCCCACGATGATGGCGTCGAAGGTGCGGGTCATGGGCAGGGCTCCGGCGGGTAGATGACCCTTGGAGGGTAACCCGAGCTGCTGGCAACCGCCTTGCACGAAAACCCTGAGATGGTGACCCCGGCCCGATTCGAACGGGCGACCTTCCCCTTAGGAGGGGGACGCTCTATCCAGCTGAGCTACGGGGCCAAGGGCGTGAGGATACCGGAGGCGACCATGAGACAGAAACCCTGACGGGAGTTAACGATCAGGAATCCACAGCCACGTAACGCAACACCCCGACCTGCGCCCCCGCCTTACGACCGCTATCCGCCGGATGATTCACGCCGTCCAGCACGGGCACTTCATCGAAATCGAACGGACTGATCCCCTCGAGGCATGCGACATTCACCCCGTACTGTGCGCTGTTCGAGCGCCGTTGGTGGAACGTGTAGATACCGCATGCAGAGCAAAAATAATGCTTCGCTGTCCCCGTGTTGAACTGGTATTCGGTCAGCACATCCTTCCCCTGCTCGATCTTGATACCGTCGAGTTCGGCGGAGACCGCGACGGCCCCACGCATGCGGCAGTACGAGCAGTTGCAGCGCCGCGCGGTGCGCAGGCCGTCGGAGAGCTTCACGGTAAAACGGACAGCGCCGCAATGACAGGCGCCGCGGGTCTCGGTGATGTCGGGGAGCATAGTCAGGCCGGGTTGGGACACCGGCCCATGATAAATCGCGTTGATCCCGAGTTCATGGCAATGAAGTGGCGCCTTACCTAGCGAACGGCCCTCAAACGCCGTCCCGGCATGGGTGGCACCCGCGCCGGCCGCTTGGCGTCACCCCCGAACGGTCGCCATATGCCATCGGCGCCCTCCACCCCGATGCTCGTGTCGCCCCCCTCGGCGGCGGCCTGGTTGACGGCCGACCGCAGGGCCTCGAAGCGGCTGTCGAAGCGTGAAATCACCCGGCCATCGACGCTCACGGGCCAGCGGTGGCTGTCATCAGGGTGATAGGGAATCTCATAGATCCGCGACATGGGCGCCATCTGCCTTGTGAAGAAACACAGAAACAGCATGGACTTGCGACGGTGACCGCAGGGTCTTCGGAACCTCCGACGATAACGACGCCCCGCAGACATCCGTCCCGCGCCGCACAACGGAGTGTGAAGGGTCCGTTTGCTAGAATCGCGGTTTTACCCAGTCGCGCCGGCACCCTGTCGGCGCGTCGTCAACGGAGAAGCTTTCATGTCCGGCAAGATCCTCGCAGCGCTCGGCCTCAAGACCACCGAATCCGGCACCTACCTTGGCCGCGGCGAATGGGCTTCCACCACCGGCGCCGGCACCCTGACCCCGGTCAATCCGGCCACGGGCGAAGTGATTGCGACGGTCCAGGCCACCAGCGCGACCGATTACGAGACGATCGTGCAGCGCGCGCAGGAAGCCTATGCGGTCTGGCGCACCACGCCCGCCCCGCGCCGCGGCGAAGCCGTGCGCCTGTGCGGTGAGGCCCTGCGTAAGCACAAGGACGCCCTCGGTTCGCTGGTTGCCCTGGAAATGGGCAAGATCAAGCCGGAAGGCGACGGCGAAGTGCAGGAAATGATCGATATCGCCGATTTCGCGGTGGGCCAGAGCCGCATGCTCTACGGCTACACCATGCATTCGGAGCGCCCGGGCCACCGCATGTACGAGCAGTGGCACCCGGTCGGCCTGGTCGGTATCGTCAGCGCGTTCAATTTCCCGGTGGCCGTGTGGGCCTGGAACGCCTTCCTGGCCGCCATCTGCGGCGATATCTGCCTGTGGAAGCCGTCGCCGAAGACCCCGCTCTCGGCTATCGCCACCATGAAGATCTGCAACGAAGCCCTGAAAGACGCCGGCTTCCCGGACCTGTTCTTCCTCTTCAACGACGCCGGCACCGAGCTGGCCCAGACCTTCGTCGACGACAAGCGCATCCCGCTGATCAGCTTCACCGGCTCGACCAAGGTCGGCCGCATGGTCGGTGAGCGCGTGTCGCGCCGCATGGGTCGCAGCCTGCTCGAGCTGGGCGGCAATAACGCCATCATCCTGGACAAGTCCGCCGACCTGAAGCTGGCCATCCCGGCGATCGTCTTCGGCGCCGTCGGCACGGCCGGCCAGCGCTGCACCAGCACACGCCGCGTCCTCGTGCATTCGTCCATCCACGATGCCGTCGTCGACACGCTGGTCAAGGCCTATGGCCAGGTCGAGCAGAAAATCGGCGACCCGACCCTGTCGACCACGCTGATGGGCCCGCTCAACAGCCCCGAAGCCGTCACCGCTTTCCTTGCCGCGATCGAGCAGGCCAAGGCTGCCGGCGGCACCGTGCGCACGGGCGGCAAGGCGCTGGCTGACCGCAAGGGCAACTTCGTGCTGCCGACGATCGTCACCGGCCTGAAGAACACCGACACCGTCGTGCAGACCGAAACCTTCGCCCCGATCCTCTACGTGATGCCGTTCGACACCCTGGACGAAGCCATCGCCCAGCAGAATGCCGTACCGCAGGGCCTGTCGTCGGCCATCTTCACGCAGGATCTCAAGGGCGCCGAGCAGTATCTGTCGGCAGCCGGTTCGGATTGCGGCATCGCCAACGTGAACATCGGCACCTCGGGTGCGGAAATCGGTGGCGCGTTCGGTGGCGAGAAGGAAACCGGCGGCGGTCGCGAGTCCGGCTCGGATGCCTGGAAGGTGTACATGCGCCGCCAGACCAACACCATCAACTATTCGGACGCGCTGCCGCTGGCCCAGGGCATCAAGTTCGACTTCTGACGAACGGGTGAGGCCATGACCGATTTGCGCTCCACGGATCGCTTCTCCGACCGCGTCGAGGACTATGTCCGCTACCGGCCGGATTACCCGCAGGCGTTGATCGGCTGGCTGCACAGCCTGGGCGTGACTGCTGACTGGACCGTCGCCGATGTCGGCGCCGGCACCGGCATTTCCAGCAAGTTGTTCCTCGACAGCGGCCACCGCGTGACCGCTGTCGAGCCGAACGTCGCCATGCGCGCGGCGGCCGTGCAGTGGCTGGGCGGTGAAGGCCGCTTCCATGCTGTCGACGGCACGGCGGAAGCTACCGGGCTGGACAGTGGCAGCGTGGATCTGGTCACGGTCGCCCAGGCGTTTCACTGGTTCGATCAGGACAAAGTGAAACGCGAATTCGCGCGTGTGCTGAGCCCCCGCGGCCTTGCCGTGGTGTTCTGGAACACACGCCGCCTGAAGGGCACGCCGTTCCTCGAAGGTTATGAGCGCTTGCTTCATGAATACGGCATCGACTATGTCAGCGTGGCCGAGCGCTATGCGGACGACGAGACGATGGCGCGCTGGTACGGTCACGGCTATCGCGGCATGGCGTCGTTCCCGCACGGGCAGAAGCTCGACTACGATGCCCTGCTCGGCCGGACGATGTCGTCCTCTTACATGCCCAAGGCAGGCCATCCCAATCACGAACCGCTGCTGTTCGCACTGCGCTCGCTGTTCAACGCCACGCAGGACGAAGGCACGGTCGCCTACGATTACGACACCCGCGTGTTCGCGGGCCACCTCACGCCCTGACGACCACGCCATGTACGAGTTGATCCGCCCCCTTCTGTTCGCCCTCGACGCCGAGACCGCACACGGCCTTACGCTGTACGCGTCCGACGTGGCCCAGCGGAGCGGTTTGTCCGGCCTGATCGCAACGCCACCCGCCCCGCTACCTGTGCACGTGTTCGATATCGACTTTCCGAATCCCGTCGGTCTGGCCGCCGGGCTCGACAAGAATGGCGAACACCTCGATGGCCTGGCCGCGCTGGGCTTCGGTTTTGTCGAGATCGGCACGGTAACGCCGCGGCCACAATCGGGGAACGACAAGCCGCGCATGTTCCGCCTGCCGAACCACGAAGCGGTGATCAACCGCCTCGGGTTCAACAATGGCGGCATCGATGCCCTCGTGCGCAACGTGGAGAAAGCCACGTTCCGCGGTGTGCTCGGCATCAACATCGGCAAGAACAAGGACACGCCCAATGAGCGGGCCATCGACGATTACCTGCTGTGCCTCGAGCGCGCGTATCCGTTGGCTACCTACATCACGGTGAACATCTCCTCGCCGAATACGCAGGGCCTGCGCGACTTGCAGGAAGAAGAGACCCTGCGCCGTTTCATCGGCACGCTGCGCGAAGCCCAGGAACGCCTGGCCAGCCAGCACGGCAAACGCAAGCCGATGCTGCTGAAGATCGCACCGGACCTCACCGACACCGAACTCGATGCGATCGCCGAGGTGCTGCTCGCCTCCGGCATCGACGGCGTGATCTGCACCAATACGACGACCGACCGCGACACGGTGGCTGGCGATCCGAACGCACACGAAACCGGTGGACTCTCGGGCCGGCCGCTGTTCGAAAAATCCACGACCATGCTGCGTGGCATGGCGACGCGTCTGGCCGGCAAGCTGCCGATCGTCGGCGTCGGTGGCATCCTCGACGGCGACACGGCCGCGGAGAAGATCGAAGCCGGCGCCTCGCTCGTGCAGGTCTATTCCGGCCTGGTCTATCGCGGCCCCAAGCTCATCGCCGAGGCGGTCGCTGAGATCCGTCGCCGCGGAGTGGTCGCATGATCAACAACGCGCCGATCGACATGGGCGGCTTCACGCTGACCAGCGATGCGCCGCTCGGCGGACGCAACACCTTGCGCGTGAATGCGCGGGCGAAGTTGCTGGCCGAAGTGCGCGACCCGACCCGACTTCCGGACATCCTCGCCTACCCCGCTATTCGCGACGGCAAGGTCCTGGTGCTCGGCGAAGGCAGCAACATGCTCATCGGCGGTGACTTCGACGGCACCGTACTGGCCATGGCCACCCGTGGCGTGGAAACCTTCCAGCGTGACGATCGCGTGCTGATTCGCGTGGCTGCGGGTGAGCGCTGGGACGATTTCGTGCGCTGGTCGCTTGGCCAGGGTTATGCGGGGCTTGAGAACCTCATCCTCATTCCGGGAACGGTAGGTGCATCGCCGATCCAGAATATCGGCGCTTATGGTGTCGAGGTGGCTGAGTTCATCGACACCGTCGAGGCGTGGGACACGCACCAGGGCGAGTTCGTGGTGCTCGACAAGGCGGCGTGTGCCTTCTCGTATCGCGATTCCACCTTTAAGCAACAGGCCGGTCGCTGGATCGTCGTCGCCGTGACGTTCGCGCTGCCGCGAGAGCGTCCGCTATCGCTCGACTACGCGGGTATTCGCGACGAAGTGGCGAAAATGGGCGTGGAACGCGCCACGCCCTACCACGTGGCCGAAGCGGTGGTCCGCCTGCGCTCGCGCAAGCTGCCCGACCCGGCCGTGATCGGTAACGCCGGGAGTTTCTTCAAGAACCCCATCATCGGCGCGACGAAAGCCGATGCGCTCGCGCTCGCCCATCCGGGGCTGCCTGTATGGCCACACACAGGCGGCACCTCGAAGATCTCGGCCGGCTGGCTCATCGAGGCGGCGGGATTCAAGGGTGAACGCGACGGGGATGCCGGCATCTCGAATCGCCATGCGCTGGTGCTGGTCAACCACGGCAAGGCGACCGGGCCACAGCTGTGGGCATTCGCCCGGAAAGTGATCGCGGGTGTCGAGGCGAAGTTCGGCGTCACGCTGGAGCCCGAACCCCTGGTGGTGTGATGGCGTGCTCCATGTAGGAGCCGATTCATCGGCCATCCCGCGCTAGCGGCCCAGGTTGCCGCGAGCACCCATCGCCGATGAATCGGCTCCCACAGGGCGATGTCACGGTGGTGTCAAACCGCGGTCATATGCTCATCTGGCGGCGTACCATGAGGCGTCGCGATCCGCGATGAGGACGACGCCCTGGATACGATGACGCCCCCCACCGAGTCGACCGCCCTGCCGAAGGTGCCCGCCGCCAAGCCTCCCCAGGCGCCGCCGCCGGAGCTGCCGGCTATCGACCTCAACGACAGCAGCCTTTACATCCATCGTGAGCTGTCGCAGCTGCAGTTCAACATCCGCGTGCTGGACCAGGCGCTGGACGAGTCCAAGCCGCTGATCGAACGGCTCAAGTTCCTGCTGATCTTCTCGTCCAACATGGACGAGTTCTTCGAGATCCGCGTCGCCGGCCTGAAGCAGCAGATTGCCTTCGACCACGAAATGATCGGTGCCGACGGTATCCCGCCGCGCCGCGCGCTGGCCGAGATCGCCGAGATCGCACACCGGCAGATCGAGCGGCAATACGCCATTCTCAACGAGAAGATTCTTCCCGCGCTGGCCGACGAAGGCATCCGCATCGTCCGGCGCAACCAGTGGTCGCACAAGCAGAAGCTTTGGGTGCGCCGCTATTTCCGCCACGAAGTGGCGCCGTTGATCACGCCGATCGGCCTGGATCCCACGCATCCCTTTCCGCGCCTGGTCAACAAGAGCCTGAACTTCATCGTGCAACTGGAAGGCACCGACGCGTTCGGCCGCGATTCCGGCCTGGCGATCGTCCCTGCACCGCGCATCCTGCCGCGACTCATCCGCATGCCGGACGAGATCTGCGAAGGCGGCGACAACTATGTGCTGCTGTCGTCGATCATCCACGCGCATGCGGACGACCTGTTCCCCGGCATGCGCGTGCTCGGTTCCTATCAGTTCCGCCTGACCCGCAACGCCGACCTGACCATCGACCCTGAAGACGTCGAGGACCTGGCACGCACGCTGCGCGGCGAGCTGTTCTCGCGCCGCTATGGCGATGCCGTGCGCCTGGAAGTGGCCGACAACTGCCCGAAGAAACTCGTCGATTACCTGATGAAGCAGTACGCGCTGGAACCGGCGGCTCTCTACGAAGTGAACGGTCCGGTGAACCTGGCGCGCCTGTTCGAGATGACCCTGCAGCCGCAATACGCGCGCCTGCAATTCCCGACCTTCGTGCCTGCCCTGCCCAAGGTGCTGGCCGAAGCCGAGGATATGTTCACGGTCATCGGCAAGCAGGATGTCCTGCTTTACCACCCGTTCGAATCGTTCTCGCCCGTGGTCGACTTCCTGCGTCAGGCAGCGAAGGATCCCCAGGTGCTGACGATCAAGCAGACCCTCTATCGAAGCGGCGCCAACTCGGAAATCGTCGATGCACTGGTCGAGGCGGCGCGCTCGGGCAAGGAAGTCACGGCGGTGGTCGAGTTGCGTGCGCGATTCGACGAAGAGTCCAACCTCAGCCTCGCCTCGCGCCTGCAGCAGGCCGGCGCGGTGATCACCTATGGCGTGGTCGGGGTGAAGACACACGCCAAGCTCATGCTTGTGCAGCGCCGTGAAAACGGCAAGCTGGTCAGCTACGCACACCTGGGCACGGGCAACTACCATTCGGGCAACGCGCGCCTCTACACCGATTACAGCCTGCTCACCTCGGACGAAGCCCTGTGCGACGACGTCCACCGCCTCTTCCGCTTGCTGACCGGCATGGGCAAGGCGCTAAAGATGAAGCGCATGCTCTATGCGCCGTTCACCCTGAAAAAGGGCCTGCTCGACCTCATCGCGCGCGAAGCCGCCAATGCCGCGGCGGGCAAGAAGGCCGAGATCATCTGCAAGATCAACGCGATCACCGACGCCAAGGTCATCCGTGCCCTGTACCGCGCCAGCCAGGCGGGCGTGAAGGTGGAACTGATCGTGCGCGGCATGTGCTGCCTGCGCGCAGGCGTGCCCGGGGTGTCGCAGAATATCCGCGTCCGCTCGGTGGTCGGTCGCTTCCTCGAGCACAGCCGCGTGTACTGGTTCCACAACGATGGCGAGCCGGACCTCTACCTGGCCAGCGCCGATCTCATGGAGCGCAACCTCGAGCGTCGCGTGGAGACCTGCTTCCCCATCGAAGGCAAGAAGCTGAAGCAGCGGGTCCGGCGTGAACTGGACACCTACCTGACCGACAACCACTCGGCCTGGATGCAGCAGCCCGACGGGACCTACGTGCTGACACAACCGACCGCCGGCCAGCCGGTCCGGGACGCCCAGATGCAATTGCTGGAGCGCTTCGGCGGCGTGGTGGCGCCCACGCCGGCCTGATCCGGCCGGCGCCTTCACCTAACCCGAACGGCCGAGGCGACAGACTCGGCCTTCCCACGGCACAATGAAACTGCCGTGGGATGGGGGAGACGGGGGGTTTCACACGAAACACGTCGGATCCATGCCGCGCGTCCACGGCGACGCGCAGCAGGTGTTGTCTTGGGACTCGGCATGGGTTTTTCGGACAAAGGGCAGCAAGGAATTTTCCATCGCCTCCTGCAGGCGACGGTGTTGTGTTGCCTGCTTTCGATCGTTGCCGCCTCGGCCTCCGCCGAAACGCTGGCCGGCAACTGGCGGGAAGCCCATCCTGGCGATAACCCCGCCGATGTTCTGCGCGAGGTGGAAAGCCGCCCACTGGCTGCGTTCGATCCCTCGCGCATGCAGGTCTTCCCTGACTCGCCGTCCGGCACCTGGGTCATCCTGCGCACCCTGCCTCCGTGGAGCAGCGGCAACCGGGTTCTGAGCATCCGCACGCCGGGCCTGGGCGCGGTAACGCTGTACAACGAAAACGGCCCGGTCGCCGGCACGTCCGTCGAGGACTTCGGTCCGGCACTTCACGGCCATGGCCGGCTGATCTTCGAGATACCAGCCTCCCTTCCGGCATCACGCCCGCTGCTGCTCCGGTTCGAACCGACCACGATGCCGCCCGGCGCGGTCACGATGACCGTGGAGCCCTGGCGCGATTACCTCCGCGAAGATGGCGGTTGGGTGGTGTTCGCGACGGCCTGCTTTGCCGTGATGATGACGATGGCCCTGATGGCGTTGTGCTTCGCGCTGATCCTGCGCGACATGACCTTCGGCTGGTACGTGGCGTACTTGCTCTGCTACGCATTGATCCAGGGCCTGAAGTCCGGCTACGTCTTCCATCCCCTGGAAATCCAGTCCCTGGCCGGCATGGCGGACACGCTCGGCGCGGCAGCGACGGCACTCTCTGTATCGTTCGCCGCACTGTTCATGCTGCGCTTCGCCAAGGTCGACGACTACGTGCCCTTGCTGCGAATCCCCGTGCTGGCTTTCGCCATCGGCATGCCGCTATTGACCGTGCTGCGCGCCACGGGCATCGGCGTACTGGTCGACACCTCGCAACTGCTGCTGCAGCCGCTACTGTTGCTTGGCGCCCTGCTGCTACTGGTCACCGGCGCGACCGCCGCCGTACGCGGCTCACGCCATGCCTGGTTCTTCCTGGTCGGCTGGACGCCGCTGCTGGTACTTACCGCGCTGTGTGGCGCGCAACAGCAGGGAATGCTGGCCGGTGCGCCCTGGCTTCCGGACGCCGCGATCGCGGTGGGCGCGTTCGAGGCGATCGTTCTCTCGATCGGCTTGTCCGACCGCGCACTTACCATTCGGCACGACCGCGACAGGGCCCGCCAGCTCGCCGATAGCGATCCTCTCACCGGCGTACTGAACCGTCGCGCGTGGACCGAGGCCTCCCTGCAGGTGCTCGAGCAGGGCATGGCACGGCCCATCGCCCTGCTCTTCCTCGACCTCGACCACTTCAAGTCACTCAACGACTGCTACGGCCATGCCACGGGGGATCGCGCCCTGGTTGCGGTGGCCGCGGCCCTGCGCGACGAGCTACGCCCGACCGACCTGCTCGGGCGCTTCGGCGGCGAGGAGTTCGTGGCCTTGCTGCAGGGCGTGGACAAGGAAAATGCCGTGCAGATCGCCACGCGACTGTGCCGCCGCGTGCATCGTCTGGACGTCCATACGGGTCAACCGCAGAACGACGACCTGCTGACCGTGTCGATCGGCGTAGCCATGCGCTCGGCAGCCGATACGGTGCAGTCGTTGATCGAGCGCGCCGACGCCGCGATGTACGCGGCGAAGTTGAGCGGGCGCAACCAGGTGGTGTGTTCAGGACCCGCCGGGCCGACGCTGGTTCGGCGGAACGAGTTCAAGACGCGGTAGCCGAACCCCGCTCAGGTGGGATCCCCGCATGTAGGAGCCGATTCATCGGCGAACCCGCGGCAGCGGGCCAGGTTGTCGCGAGCACCCCTTCGCCGCTGAAGCGGCTCCCACACACACGAGCGGCTTCCGCACACGAGCATCGCCGATGAATTGCAGTGGTCAAGCTTTTCTGGACACCTGCGTAGGAGCCTGAGCCGCCAGGCGCTCGAAGAGCGCTGGCGGGATGTCGTTTAGCCGCGAGTGCAG
>NZ_QAOX01000016.1 GCF_003050935.1 Luteibacter sp. OK325
CCCGCTGAGCCTGCGTAATGTCTTTGCGTCCCATGGTTCACCTCGTTCTGGCTGTGAAGCCCTCTCGGGATGTCCAGAAAGATTAGACCACCTCAGGGCACCGAAGGCTCTGCGCTGCTACGTCCACGCCCGCCGCGGCGTCCCCGGAATTTCCGCCATGAACCTTTTTTTCGCGCGACATGGGGGAGTCGCTTCAGCGGCGATGCCGCTCTCAGCGCACCGGTTTCGCCAGCCGCATCAGGTCGGTATCGAATCCATGGGCCACATAAAGGTCGCGGGCCTTCTCGTTGCCGGGGAACACGGCCAGGGTGACAAACTGGCAGTGATGTTCCTTCGCCCAGCTGTAGGCGTATTCGAGCAGGAACTTACCCACGCCGACGCCCTCGTATTTCTCCGCGACCGCGATGTTGGCGATGTGGCAATTGTCGCGGTGGGTGAAGAAATCCTTGGTCTTCTGCAGTTGCAGGAAGCCCACCGCTTCGCCGTCCTCGTTCTTTTCGGCGACGAAGATGTAGCTGTTGGACGGCTGGTCGTCGAGGTGGTGAACGAGGTCGGCCTCGATGCCCTTCAGGCAATCGGTGCGCGTGCGCCCATTGGGCAGCGGGAAACTGATGAAACGGGGGACCAGATCCAGGATGAACTCGTCGTCGTCGCTCTCGGCGAGACGGATCAGGAACGGGGAGTCGCTCATCGTATCGGGCACCGTCGCGGCTGAAGGATTCCGGAAAGAGTCTGTTTTCTACACCTTCACGCTGGCCGACGGAAGCCCCGGGGCGGGGCTTCTTTTATGTGGGAGCCGATTCATCGGCGATGGGTCCTTGCGGTAACCCTTGCCCGCTGCCGCGGGATCGCCGATGAATCGGCTCCTACAGGGGCCGGTTTACAGCAGCTCAGGCAGCGTGGCGACGCCCGCTTCAATCGCCGCCTTGTGCACGTGGATGCGCGGCAGGATGCGGGTGAAGTAGAAGGTGGCGGTGTCGCGCTTGGCCTGTTTGTCGTTCGCCGAGAGCGTGGAGCCACCCGCGGCCAGCACGCTGCGCGCCCAGAAATAGGCCAGGGTCACGTAGCCGGAGAAATAGAGGTAATCCACGGCGGCGGCGCCAAGCTCTTCCGGGTTGGCCTGCGCACGCTGCGCAATCGCCTGGGTGACGTCTCCCCAGGTCTTCGTGGCCACGGCGAGTGGGCCGATGAAGGCCTTGACGGTGTCGTTTTCCGCATTGGCCTGGCAGAAGGCGGAGATTTCGTTGAGGAAGTGCTTCAGGCCGGCACCCTGCAACTGCATGATCTTCCGGCCAAGCAGGTCGAGGGCCTGGATGCCGGTGGTGCCTTCGTACAACGTGATGATGCGCGCGTCGCGGACGAACTGCTCCATGCCGTGCTCGGCGATGTACCCGTGGCCACCGAAGATCTGCAGGGCTTCCTTGGTGCACTCCTGCGCGGCCTCGGTAAGCAGTCCCTTGGCGATCGGAATCAGGAAGGAGAGCAGTTCGCCGGCGTTCTTGCGCGCCTGCGGGTCGGCATCACGGGTCTCGATGTCGCTTTGCAGTGCGGCGTATGCCGCCAGCACGCGGCCGCCTTCGACGAAGGCGCGCTGGGTGAGCAGCATGCGGCGGACGTCCGGGTGGACGGTGAGCGGATCGGCCGGCTTGTCCGGGAAGGCCGGGCCGGTAAGCGCGCGCATCTGCAGCCGTTCGCGGGCGTAGTTGAGGCTGTTCTGCAGGGCCCGCTCGGACACGGCCAGACCCTGGATGCCGACCGCGAGGCGCGCCGCGTTCATCATGGTGAACATCGCCATGAGGCCCTTGTGCGCCGGTCCGATCAGCCATCCTTCGGCGCCGTCGAAGTTCATGACGCAGGTGGCTGAACCCTTGATGCCCATCTTGTGTTCGATCGCGCCCGCAGCGACGGCGTTGCGCTCGCCGAGCGAGCCGTCCTTGTTCACCTTGAACTTGGGCACGACGATCATCGAGATGCCGCGACTGCCCGCCGGGGCATCCGGCAGACGGGCAAGCACGAGGTGGACGATGTTCTCCGAGAAGTCGTGCTCGCCCGCGCTGATGAAGATCTTGGTGCCGGTGACAAGGTAGCTGCCGTCCGCTTGGGGTTCGGCACGCGTCTTGAGCAGACCAAGGTCGGAACCGGCCTGGGGCTCGGTCAGGCACATGGTGCCCGTCCAGCGGCCTTCGACCAGCGGCTTCAGGAAGGTCTCCTGCTGCCACTCGGTCCCGTGGTGTTCGAGCGCGTCTGTGGCACCGTGGGACAGCAGCGGATAGATGCCCCAGGCCAGGTTGGCCGAGTCGATCATTTCCTTGGTCATCGCGCCGAGCGCGGCGGGCAGGCCCTGGCCGCCGAACTTTTCGTGTGCCGTCAGGCCGGCCCAGCCCCCTTCGGCGTACTGGCGATAGGCCTCCTTGAAGCCCTTCGGCGTGGTCACCGTGGCGGTGGCCTTGTCGTAGTGGCAGCCTTCCTGATCGCCCGAGGCATTCAGCGGCGCCAGCACCTGCTCGTTGAAACGCGCGGCCTCGTCGAGCACGGCGTCGAGCAGGTCGCGTGTATGCGCCTCCCCGCCTTCCAGACGACCGAGCACGGTATCGGCACCGAGCACGTCGTAGAGGGCGAAACGCATGTCAGTGAGGGGGGCTTTGTAGATCGTCATCGTGAATCCTGGAGTAATCAGGGGGAGCGGTAGGTGTCGGGGATGCCGGGTACGGGCGAGAGCCAGTTCTTGCCGTGCACGTCGAACGTGCGCGACTTGTCCTCTTTCTCGGGCGTAGCCGATATGCGGCCGTCGATGGTGTAGGGCAGTGAGCCGCTGCTGCCCTTGGCGGCGAGTTCGGCCAGCGCCCTGGACATCTCGGCCGTGGGCAGGATGTCGATGACGGTGACGTCCGCGGCAAAAGAGGGAATGTCCTGGTCGATCTTCGCGTCCAGCAGCACACCGCCCAGCTCGCCCACGCGCAGCGTGCCCTGGAAGCGGTCGAAGGACATCCCGCCGTAGCTGTTGTTACGCAGGCGCAGGGTCACATGCCAGGTTCCGCCGGGCTTGGCGGCAACTTGCTGCAGGGTCACCGCGGGCGGGTACACGCTCTTCTTCTCCGGCCCACAGGCCGCCAGAACGGCTGTCACGGCAAGCAGTGCCGCGCGGAAAACGGTGGTGCGAAGGATCGAGGTCATTCCCTGGGATTCCGGCGATAGGCGTCGAACGATCGTTCGATGGTAGCGCTGGCCGGCCCCCGCGCGCGAGACGTGCGTTTGAAACGCGGTTCCCAAGCGCCGGTCTAGCAGGCATCATTCGTATTGACCTTTCTACGTGCCTTCCCATGACCCGACGCATCGCCGCCCGACGTTCTCCCATCCATGGAAATGGCGTTTTCGCCACCGCCGCGATCAAGGCCGGTGACGAGATCGTCGAATACAAGGGTGATCGCATGACCCACGCCCAGGCCGACAAGAAGTACGGCGACGGCGGGGAGACCGGCCATACTTTCCTGTTCACCCTCAACGATCGCTTCATCGTCGACGGCAACAGCAACGGCAATACCGCTCGCTGGATCAACCACGGCTGCAACCCCAACTGCCAGGCGGTGATCGAGGAAGCGGTGGATGGCAAGCCGACGAAGAAAGACCGCGTGCTGATCGAAGCCATCCGCGACATCGCCCCCGGCGAAGAGCTGACCTACGACTACGGCATCACGCTGGACATGCCGCACACGGCCCGCCTCAAGAAGGTGTGGTCCTGCCTTTGTGGCTCGCCGAACTGCATCGGCACCATGCTCAAGCCGAAGCGCAAGGCCGCCTGAGCCTGATTGCCTTCTGTGGGAGCCGCTTCAGCGGCGATAGCCAGGTCGCCGCATGGCCATCGCCGCTGAAGCGGCTCCCACACCTCAGTCTTCCTCGGCCCGCGGCTTCCACTGGTCTGCCAGCCTGCGTTGCACCCCAGCGGGAACGGCGTCGTAGTGGCTGAACTCCATCGCATACCGCCCTTGTCCACCGGTCATCGCTTTCAACTGCGTCGGATAGTCGGTGAGCTCCGCCAGTGGCACCCGCGCCTTGATCAGCGTTTCGCCGCCTCGTAGCGAATCGGTGCCCATGATGTGCGCGCGTTTGGAGGCCAGCCCCCCGGTCACGTCGCCCACGTAGCGTTCGGGGATCGACACCTCCAGGTCGACCACCGGCTCCAGGACCTGTGGCTGCGCACGCGATACCGCGTCGAGGAACGCCTTGCGGCCGGCGCTGATGAAGGCGACTTCCTTCGAGTCGACGGGGTGGTGTTTGCCGTCATACACCACCACGCGAACATCCTGAATCGGATAACCCGCAATGGCTCCGCCATCCAGCGCCTGGCGCACGCCTTTCTCGATAGCGGGCATGAACTGGCCGGGGATGACGCCGCCCCTGGTTTCATCGTCGAAGACGAAGCCCTTGCCGCGCTCCAGCGGTTCCACCCGCAGGAACACCTCGCCGAACTGACCGGCACCGCCGGTCTGCTTCTTGTGCCGATGATGACCTTCGGCTCCGGCGCCGATGGTTTCCCGATACGCGATGCGCGGCGGATGGGTTATCACGTCGACGTCGTAGCGCGCCTTCATCCGTTCCAGCATGAGTTTCAGGTGCAGGTCGGACAGGCCACGGATCACCGTCTCGTTGAGTTCCTTGCGGTGCTCGACGCGAAAGCAGGGATCTTCCTCGGCGAGCTTCGACAGCGCTTGCGACAGCTTCTGTTCCTGGCCCTTGTGCGCCGGCTCCACGGCTAGGCCGAACATCGGTGCCGGGAAGGCGGAGGGTTCGAGGTGGATGCGTGATTCGTCGGCGGCGTCGTGCAGCACGGCATCGAAGTGGATGTCGTCGATCTTCGCCACGGCAGCGATGTCGCCGGGCAACGCCTCGTCCACCTCGACATGGTCCCGTCCCTGCAGGCGGAACAGGTGAGCCACCTTGAAGGGTTTGCGTCCGTCATCGACGAGAAGCTGGGCGTCCTTGCGCACGGTGCCCTGCCATACGCGGAATACACCGAGTTTGCCGACGAAGGGGTCGTTGACGATCTTGAACACGTCGGCGACGACGTGGCGGGATGCATCGGCGGCCACATCGAAAGGTGAGCCCGCATGGTCACGAAACAGTGGCGGATTGGTTTCGGTGGGGCAGGGCAGGATGCGTTCGACCAGTTCGAGCAACTCGCTCACGCCGATGCCGTCGCGCGCGCCGGTGAAGACGATCGGCACGAGATGCCCGTCGCGCAGGCAATGCTCGAGCGCGCCGCGGATTTCCGCGGCCGATAGCGCGGACTCGCCCGCTTCGAGGTAGTGCTCCATCACCTCATCGTCGATCTCGACGACCTGGTCGATGATGCGCTGATGGGCTTCCCCCGGCGATGAAAAGTCGGTGTCGCCGGCGGTCTGGAAGAAGGCGTCACGCACCGAATGTCCCTTCGAGGCGGGCAGGTTCAATGGCAGGCATTCGTTGCCGAATTCCTCGCGCAGCGCGTCGACGAGCGTCGCCAGGTCCAGGCCTTCCGCATCGATGCGGTTGACCACGAGGATGCGCGCCATGCCGCGTTCTTTCGCATGCGCCATCATCGTGCGCGTGCCGTGCTCGATGCCGTTCGCGCCGTTGACCACGATGGCCACGGTGTCGGCCGCGGCGAGGGCGGCGAGCGCGGGTCCGCGGAAGTCGGCGTATCCGGGTGTGTCGACGAGATGGATGCGATAGCCGTTGCGTTCGATCGAGGCGATCGAGGCGTCGATCGAATGACCCCGGGCCTTTTCCATGGGATCGGTATCGGAGACGGTACTGCCACGCTCGATGCTGCCGGGTGTGGTCAGTGCACCTCCGGCGTGGAGCATGGCTTCGAACAGGGTGGTCTTGCCGGCACCGGCGTGTCCGGCGAGGGCGAGGCTGCGGATGCGTTCCGTGGATGGCGACACGATGCGACCCTCCTTCTCAAGGTCGTCCGGGCAATCCGGACGCTCATGGCGGCGGTGGTTCAGGCGCGCCAACGCCAGCCCCAAGGCTTCTCCGAACCCGGGCCGGACGCAAGGGGAATCTTCGTCGCCGTGAGTGGTCTGTAAGCCAGGGCTTACGCTGTGCTCAGCGGCACGCCACTATCCTGTCCCAATCTGAAGGCCCCATGGGGACTCCCGCTCGCGTGCAATATCCCGGTAAGGCGCCACCGCCCTTCGTCGAACCGCACCGGCTCGAACCGGAGGCGTCGTCGCGCTCGCGTGGACTGGTTCCTATCGACGCGGCGACGCTGGTCGCGCTGCACGCCATCGGCCGCCGTCCGCCGCCCCGCGATCGGGTGCGTTTCACGCTGGCCCTCGCGGCGGCCCTGATCCTGCACATTGGGCTGATCTTCCTCGTGCGCTACGAAATGCAACCGCAGGTACAGGTGCGCTTCGCCATGCCGGACGACCACCCCGACGTGCTCGAGGTGCGCTTCATCGAGCCGACACGTCCCGCGCCCCCCGTCGCCGACGTGCCGCCCCCTCCGCCGGTTTCCGAGCCGCCGCCCAAGGTACGCTCGCCGGAGGCCACCCGTCCCGAGCCGCCGCGGCCGAAGAAGAAGCCGGAGGATGCAGTGCCGGCCGACACCACGACACCCGCGCCGGCCCCCGCCGCCCAGGCGCCGCAACCGGCCCTGTTCGGCAGTGACGGCGCCGTGGCCATGCCGACCTCCGGTACCGGATCGAAGCCCGATTTCGTGCCGCGCAAGCCCACCGACGACACCGGCATCATGTCGCACAAGACCACGGTGACCTATACGCAGACACGGTTCGAGAAGGATTGGGCGCCGCGCGATGAAAACGCGTTGAGCAAGGGGGTTCGCCAGGTCATCGAGAAGACCACGGTCAAGCAGACCGTCGACCTGGGGCACGGTACCCGCGTCAACTGCGCGGCGGTGCTGTTCGTCCTGCCGGTCGGCTGCAACGGGGAAGATCCCTCGAAGGCCTCGAAGAAGGACGGCGACGTCCGCCTCAACATGGCGCCTGCGAATCCGTTGGTGAAGGACCTTCCCGACCAGGCTCCGCCGCCCACCGAAGCACAGTGCATCGCCGCGTTCCGCGCCGACAAGCCACTGCCGCAGGGCTGCGCCTCGGACATCCCATTGAAGGCCATGGACCAGGAGAACACCGAGCGCGATCGTCGCGCCGGCAAGTGAAGCCATCGGCGTACGCGGCGATTGTCTGCGGCGCCCACAGCATGGACACTAGTTGTCCATGCATACCCCTGGCCCGCCGGACAGCGATCGACCGATCGCCGCGAATTCGCTGCCCGTCTCGCCCCGCGAGGCGGCCATGCGTGCGCTCGTCTATCGGCGTCGCCTGCGCGAGAAGCCGCGCGAAAGCGCGCGCCGCATCGCTGGCTGGGTCGGCACGATCCTCGTCCACCTGGTCTTCCTGTTCGGGATGATCCTCGGCCCGGCGTACAACGTCCTGCCAGCGCCGCCGGAGCCGGACAATCCCGACGCGCTGCAGGTTCGCCTGCTCGACAAGCCACCGCCGCCACTGCCGCCCGTGCGTGGCACGCCATCGACCGCGCCCGTGGCCAAAGTGAAACGCACGACCACTTGGGACACCAAGGCCAGCCGGGCGGCGCGCGGTTCGCATGCGGCAGCCGTGGCGGCGGTGAAGACGCAGGCGCGCCCGGCGATCGCCGTGCCCGCCGCCCAGCCGCCCAAGGCGAAGGCTGACCCGAAACCTGCCGCGCCGCCGCCGAGCGTCGCGGCGGTGGCCGAGCGCCCCGTGGTTCAGCCCAAGTCACCACCGGCGCAGCGCGACCTCGAGAAAGTGCCTTTGCCGACACCGGCGCCGCCCGACCTTGCGGTGGATACGCCGAAGCCGCAGATCGTGCCGCCGACCTTCCAGCCGGACCCGGTTCGCCGGCCGCAGGAGGAGGGTTCGGAACCCATGCCGCCGCCCGCGTCACTGGACATCCCGCCGACCCCGGCATCGCAGATGACCGTGACGCCCAATCCGCCCACGATCACCGCCGAACGTACGACGCCGGTACCCACCCAGGCGATGACGTTGGCGACGGTGCCGCGCCCGGAGGTGGAGGAAAGCTCGGCGCCACCCACGCCGCAGGACGTCCCGCTGCCGCAGGTCGCCACCGAGCCAGCGGCGCCGCCGCAACCGGACCTGACCGTGGATACGCGTCCCGTTCCGCCGAAGATTTCGGTGCAGGCGGTGACCGCACCGCCCGTCGAGGCGGAGGCGGAGCTCGAGGCCGTCCCCTTGCCCGACGCGGTCGCGAAGCCGTCCGTATCGGCGCCGGTCACCACCGTCGATCGACCGTCGGTGCAGGCGCCCGCCGTATCGCCCGGCGACATGCAACGCCCGGTGGCGGGTGTCGAGACGGCGCCCTCCGCGCCGGGCCAGGCTCCCGGTGACACCGCTGCGGGCGAGTCGACCGCAGAGGCTGCGGCAACGCAGGGCAAGCAAGGCGACAACCACGCGGCCGAAGCGGTCGAGGGACAGTCGGCGGGCAAGGCATCGCCCGGCGAAGCCAATGTCGCTGGGTCGAATACGCCCGGCGCTGCGCAGGAGTCCGGCAAGCCGGGCGCCGCCAGGGGCGCGGACGAGGGTGAGCGGCTGACGGGAGCGAACGGCACATCCAACCGCAGCGACGGTGTCGTCGGCGGGCAGGGCGACAAGACCGGTCAGGTCGGCGCGTATACGGAACTGAAGCCGCGCGGCAACGTCACCGTGCAGAACGGTCCCCACTTCCATGTCGACTACAAGCCGACGCGGTTCGAAGGTGCGTGGACGCCGAAGGGTGAATCGAGCGTGGATACCGCGCTGCGGCAAGGTGTGGAGGCATCCACGGCACACTTCGCCGTTCCGCTTCCGCGAGGCATTCGCCTTAATTGCACGGCTGGGCCCGGCACCGCAGGCGACCGCAAGGCGAGCGACACCATGAATGCGATCTCCATCTTCACCCTTGGCTGTAGCGGTGGCGATGGCCCGCCGAAGCCGACGAATACCGAAGCCACGGCAAAAAACCAGACCATGGCTCCGGCCAAACCGCTGGCCGAAAACCTGCCGCCGGCGAACTCGGCGACGGTGGCAACGGCACCCGTAGCGCTGGACAACACCGCGTACTGCACTGCGGCTCGGATTGCTGGTGGGCCGTTGCCGCCTGGCTGCGAGGCCTCGATCAAGATCAACGTCCCCGCGGCCAACGCGGCGAGCGGTTCGTGGGTCCCGGCCAGCGATCAGTTCAAGTAGGCAGGCGTCGGATCTCGGTGCCGGCGACCATGTCGGGAATCGCCCGGCGACGGCGGTCGACAAGTGCGGGTAACAACAGCACGAGCCAGCCGATCACCGGTGCCCACAGCGCAGCCTTCATCGAGGTCAACGGATAGATGAGGACCAGGGCAAGGGGCAGGGCGGCGACGATCAGTCGCAACAGGCCCCGCTTCCAGGTCACGGGCGCGCCACTGGCATCCGTGACCCGGATGCGCCAGGGCCGCATGCCCAGTGTCTGCCCACCGCGCATCCAGGACAGCAGGAAATAGGCGCCCACGACGAGGCCCTGCAACGGCTGGTACCACCATGTGAGCATCTGCCCGTGTTCGCCGAACAGGTGTCCGCCAGTAACCATCTGCGAGAGCAGCCCCACGACCATGACGATGGCGACCACCGCGAGCACGTCGTAGACGATCGCCGCGAAGCGGCGCCAGGCGGGAGCGGGCGAGGTCGGGGTCATGCAATTCCATGGCGATGGTGACGCGGCATTGTAGACGGGGCCGATGAGTGCGATGGTGCCGTGAACTTTCGCGAGGACAAATCGAGTATCGAGCGTCTCTGATGTCGGCGTGAGAGTATTCGGGTGTTGCTTGCCATGCCCGAACTCATGTCCGTCGATACCGATCTTCCCGCCGCCGAACTTGCCGCCGATGACGCTCATCGCATCGAGCGCTTCATCGAACGCATCTGGGCGGAGGATGGCCTGGCCGACCGTACGCTCGACGCCTACCGCCGCGACCTGCAAGGGCTGGCGCGCTGGCTGGGTACGCGCGGACGCTCCCTGGCGACGGCGGGTCGCGAGGATATCTCCGCTTATCACGGCAGTCAGCCGGTCGCCGTGCGCAGCATGGCGCGGCGCCAGTCGGCGTTTCGCCGGTTCTTCGCCCAGCTCGCGCGAGACGAGGGTGCGCGCGAGGATCCGACCCTGCTCATGCAGCGCCCACGTATGCCGCGTAGCCTGCCGAAGGCGCTGGCCGAGCGCGAGATCGAGGCGCTGATCGTCGCTCCCGACCTGACTAACCCACTAGGCCAGCGTGACCGGGCGATGCTCGAATTAATGTACTCGTCCGGCCTCCGGGTGTCGGAGCTCGTGGAGTTGCCGCTCACCGGCCTGAATACGCGACAAGGCGTGCTTCGGGTCACCGGCAAGGGTGGCAAGGACCGGCTGGTGCCGGTGGGCGAGGAAGCTCTGAACCATGTCGAGACGTACCTGCGCGAGGCCCGCCCACAACTGGCCAGGGGCCATGGGCAGCCGGTGGCGCTGTTTCTGTCCCGCCGCGGCGACGGCATGACCCGGCAGATGTTCTGGACACTGGTGAAGCGCTACGCCATGCAGGTGGGTATCCCGGCCAAGCGGGTATCCCCGCATGTACTCCGGCATTCGTTCGCCACCCACCTGCTCAATCACGGAGCCGACCTGCGGGCATTGCAGATGTTGCTCGGCCACAGCTCGCTCAGCACCACGCAGATCTACACACTGGTGGCCAAGGAAGGGCTCAAGCGGCTTCACGCCCAGCATCACCCGCGCGGCTGAGGGTCCATGGCACAATCGGGGGAACCGATTGCGTGGCGCGTGTTCCAACACCTGCCCCGCACTTCCCCCGGTAGCAGATTGGAGTCCGCTATGTTCAAGAAAATCCTCCCGGCGATCCTGGCTGGCGCGTTCGCCATGACGGCCTCCGCCGCCGACGACCAGGCCGCCGTGCGCGCCGCCGTCGAAGGGATCGGCCCCGGCATCGAGGTGCAGAGCATCGCGCCCGCGCCGATTCCCGGCTATTACCAGGTCATTGCGTCGGGCCGCATGGTCTATGTCAGCGCCGACGGCCATTACATGCTCAACGGCAACCTGGTCGACCTGCAGAAGAAGACCGATCTCAGCGCCGCCGCGTGGTCTGGCCTGCGCAAGACCGAGCTGGCCAAGGTGCCCGAGTCACAGCGGCTGGTTTACTCGCCGGCCAATCCGAAGCACAAGATCACCGTCTTCACCGACGTGGACTGCGGGTTCTGCCGCCAGCTGCACGCGCACATCAACGAATTCAACAAGCAGGGCATCGCCGTCGAGTACGTGTTCTGGCCCCGCGAAGGCGTGAAGACCACCGCCGGTAACGACACACCCTCGTACACGAAGGCCGTGTCGGTGTGGTGTGCCGCCGACCGCAAGAGTGCCTTCGACTCGGCCATGTCGGGCGCGGCGGTGAAGGCCGCCAGCTGCGCCAATCCGGTCAAGGACGAATTCGAACTGGGCGAGCGGCTGGGTGTGAACGGCACGCCTACCATCGTCAACGAGAACGGCGACGTCATTGGCGGTTACCTGACCCCGGAGCAGATGCTGAAGGCGCTCAGCGCCCCGGCTGGGTCCGCGCGCAACGGCTGATTCGGAAGCTTCGCCGCTGAAGCGGCTCCCACAAGGGCGCCCGGTCTACCTCGCCCCCTGTGGGAGCTTCTTCAGCGGCGATTCCTTACGCCAGGCCCCCTGTGGGAGCCGCTTCAGCGGCGATTCCCTACGCAAGATGCTGCCGCGCAACATCATGTAGAATAGGCGTTTTCCTGCAGCGCCTTTCCCCCCGCATGATCGCACTCGACGGGCAGAGCGCCCTCTCACCGTTTCGCCTCGAACGACTGAACGCGCACCTCGATGCCCTGCATCACGGCACGCGCGTCCAGGCCGCCTGGTTCACCTATTTCGTCGACGTCGCCGTCGCACCGGAAGGCGAGGCGCGTGCGCGCCTGTTGTCCGTGCTCGAAGCGAAGCCAGGCGCGCCTGATGCGGCTACGTTCTGGGTTGTCCCGCGCCTGGGCACCATCTCGCCCTGGTCGAGCAAGGCTACCGACATTCTCCACGGCGCAGGTTTCGACGTGCACCGCGTCGAGCGCGGTACCGCCTGGCGCGTCACCGGCATGCCCGACGCGACCGATCCCAGCTACGCCGCCGTCATGGGCGCGTTCTGCGATCCGATGGTGCAGTCACCGCTGGCTTCGCTGGCCGATGCCTCGGGCCTGTTCCTTGCCGGTGAGCCGGGCCCCCTGGGCCATGTGGAGCTCGGCCTGGATCCGCGTGGCGCGCTTTCCGCCGCCAATCAGCAGCTGGGTCTTGCCCTGGCCGACGACGAGATCGACTACCTCGCCGAGCGGTATGCCGAGATGGGTCGCGCGCCGACCGACGCCGAGCTGATGATGTTCGCGCAGGCGAACTCGGAGCACTGCCGGCACAAGGTGTTCAATGCCACCTGGACGCTCGACGGCCAGACGCAGGAAAACTCCCTGTTCGGCATGATCAAGAACACCCACCAGAAGTCGCCGGCGCACACCTTGTCCGCTTATCACGACAACGCCGCGGTGATCGAAGGTTACGAGGGCAATCGCCTTTTCGTCGATCCGAATGACGGCGTATTCCGCACGGTGGCCGAATCCGCGCCGTTCGCGATCAAGGTCGAAACGCACAACCACCCCACCGCGATCGCACCGTGGCCGGGCGCCGCGACGGGCGCTGGCGGCGAAATCCGCGACGAGGGCGCGACCGGCCGTGGTGGCAAGCCGAAAGCCGGCCTTACCGGTTTCTCGGTATCGCACCTGCGCATCCCGGGCCTGCCGCGTCCCTGGGAGAAAGATCGTCCGCTGCCGCCGCGCATGGCGTCGGCCTTTGAGATCATGCGTGACGGCCCGCTGGGCGCTGCCGCGTTCAACAATGAATTCGGTCGCCCCGCGCTCGGTGGATACTTCCGCACGTTCGAGCAGGAGACCGGTGAGAAGGGTCTCCGCCGCGGTTACGACAAGCCGATCATGATCGCCGGCGGCCTCGCCGCGATCCGTCCGGACCATGTCCAGAAGCGCAAGGTTCGTCCGGGTGACAAGGTCATCGTGCTCGGTGGTCCGGCCATGCTGATCGGCCTGGGCGGCGGTGCCGCGTCCTCGGTCGCCTCGGGCACGTCCAGCGCCGAACTCGACTTCGCCTCGGTGCAGCGCGACAACGCCGAGATGGAACGCCGTTGCCAGCAGGTGATCGACGCCTGCTGGGCGCGCGGCGACGAGAATCCCATCGTCAGCATCCACGACGTGGGCGCCGGTGGCGTTTCCAACGCGATTCCCGAGATCCTCAACGACGCTGGCGTCGGCGGCATCATCGATCTCTCCGCGCTGCCGTGCGACGACCCGACGTTGTCGCCCATGCAGGTCTGGAGCAACGAATCGCAGGAGCGCTACGTGCTGGCGATCGGCGCGGAAGACCTCCCGCTGTTCGAGGCCTTCTGCGTTCGCGAGCGCTGTCCGTATGCCGTGGTTGGCGACGCCACCGCGGAAGCGCGCCTCATCGTCAAGGATCCGCGCCGCGACCTCACCGTGATCGACCTCGGCATGGACGTGCTGTTCGGCAAACCGCCGCGCATGCATCGGGACGCCGTGCGCGTGAAGCCGCGCATCGACCTGGTGGCCGATCTCACCGGTATCGGCATGGACGAGGCATTGATGCGCGTGCTGCGCCTGCCGGTCGTCGGCAGCAAGAACTTCCTCATCACCATCGGTGACCGCACCGTGGGCGGCCTCAATGCACGCGACCCGATGGTCGGTCCGTGGCAGGTGCCGGTGGCTGACGTCGCCGTGACCATGACCGACTTCGACGGCTACACCGGCGAAGCGATGGCCATGGCCGAGCGTGCACCGATCGCCTTGCTCAACAGCGCCGATGCCGCACGCATGGCGGTTGGTGAAGCCATCACCAATATGGCTGCCGCGTCGCTCAAGCTCGACGAAGTGCGTATGTCCGCGAACTGGATGGCCGCCGTGAACCATGCCGGCGAAGACGCCGCGCTGTTCGACGCGGTAAAGGCCGTCGGCATGGAGTTGTGCCCCACGCTCGATATCTCGATCCCGGTGGGCAAGGACTCGCTGTCCATGCAGACCGTGTGGACGGATGAGACCGGCAAGGCGCAGAAAACCGTTTCGCCGGTTTCCCTGGTGATCACCGGCTTCGCCCGCGTGGACGACGTCCGTCGCACGCTCACGCCGCAGATCAAGCTCGACCGTGGCGACAGCGAGCTCTGGCTGATCGACCTCGGCGCAGGCCGCGATCGCCTCGGCGGTTCGGCGCTCACCCAGGTGTTCAATCGTGCTGGCGGCGTGCCACCGGATCTGGACGACCCGAAGCGCCTGCGTGCGATGTTCGAGTTCATCCAGGAAGCGAACCAGGCCGGCCTCCTGCTGGCCTATCACGATCGTTCCGACGGCGGCGCCATCGTCACGCTGCTGGAAATGGCGTTCGCGGGACGCTGCGGCCTCGAGCTGCGCCTGGATGGCTGGGCCGAAGCGACGCTGCGTGCCCTGTTCAACGAGGAACTCGGCGCGGTCGTGCAGATCGCCGCGGCCAACCGCGAAGCCTTCGAGCAGTTGCTGGTGAAGTACAACCTCGCCGGCATGACCCACCATGTGGGTCGTCCCAAGGAAAAACTCGGCATCAAGCTCCACCTCAACGGCGAAACCGCCTTCAAGTGGAACTTCACCGAACTGTTCCGCGCATGGAACGAAACCAGCTCCGCCATGCAGCGCCTGCGCGACAACCCGCAGAGCGCGGACCAGGAAAGCGACTGGCGCCTCGACGACGCCGATCCGGGCATGTCGCCGAAGCTCACCTTCGATCCGGCCGAAGACATCGCGGCGCCCTACATCAACACCGGCGTGCGTCCGCGCGTGGCGATCCTGCGCGAGCAGGGTGTCAACGGCCAGGTCGAGATGGCGGCGGCCTTCAGCCGCGCCGGCTTCGACGCGGTCGACGTACACATGTCCGACCTCGCCAGCGGGCGCCATCACCTGAAGGACTTCCGTGGCTTCGCTGCCTGCGGTGGTTTCTCCTACGGCGACGTGCTCGGTGCCGGCCGCGGCTGGGCAACCTCCATTCTGTACAACGACGCGCTGCGCGAGCAGTTCGCGCGCTTCTTCGAGGACGGCTCCAAGTTTGCGCTTGGCGTGTGCAACGGCTGCCAGATGATGTCGCAGCTGAAGGACATCATTCCGGACGCGAAGCACTGGCCGCAGTTCCTGCGCAACCAGTCGGAGCAGTACGAAGCGCGCCTGGCGACGCTCGAGATCCTCGATTCCGCCAGCATGTTCTTCCGCGGCATGACCGGGTCACGCATCCCCGTCGCCGTGGCGCATGGCGAGGGGCGAGTGTATTTCCCGAACGTGTGCAGCCCGTCGAAGAGCCACGGCTCGGCACGCTTCGTCGACAACCGCGGCAAGCCGACGGAGAGCTATCCGCTCAATCCGAACGGTTCGCCGGGTGGCCTGGCCGCCTTCACCGCCGCCGACGGCCGCGTCACGATCATGATGCCGCACCCGGAGCGCGTGTTCCGTACGGCGCAGATGAGCTGGCACCCGGAGAACTGGGGCGAGGATTCACCGTGGATGCGCATGTTCCGCAATGCGCGCGTCTGGGTGGGATGAGCGGCGTACTCACCAGCGTCGTCATCGTGCTCGCCGATAGCGGGCCGTTCACGCGCGAGTGCGTGGATCACGCACTCGCCAGCGACGTGCCCGTCGAAGTCATCATCGTCGACAACGGTTCCACCGACGGCATTCCCGAAGCGCTCGACCGTGCCTACGCCGAAGACGATCGGGTTCGCGTGATCTACAATCGCGCGAACCTCGGCTTCGGTCCGGCGGTGAACCGCGGGGCGGCACAGGCGCATGGCGATCGCCTTCTCGTGCTCAATCCCGATTGCCTCGTCGAACCCGACACCATCGCGCGCATGGCGGCGCACATGAATGTCCACACGGGCATTGTCGGCGCGCTGGTCGGCGATAGCGCCGGTCACATCGACGCCGCCTCGCGTCGGCGCGATCCGCTGTTGCGCCGCTCCCTGAATACCTTGTTTGGCCGGAAGGGCGACAACGGCATCGATATCGGCGGTCCCATGCCCCAGGGCGTGGAGGAAGTCGAGATCGTCTCGGGCGCCATCCTGCTGATGCCGCGTGCCGTGTTCGACCGGCTGGGCGGATTCGACGAAGCCTTCTTCCTGCATTGCGAAGACATGGACCTCTGCCGGCGCGCCCGCGACGGTGGCTATCGCGTGTTGCTTGCCGGCGATGTGCGCGTCCTGCATGGCAAGGGTGGCTCGAGCCGGCATCGGCCGGTCTTCGTCAGTCGGCACAAGCATCGCAGCATGTACCTGTGGTTCCGCCGCCACGACCCCGCCGCACGCAACGCGCTACTGCGCGCGGTGGTCTGGTCGGGCATCTGGACGCACTTCGTCCTGAAAATCCCCGGCCAACTCGCGCGGCGCCGCCGCCGGTGAGTGGTGCCTCCTCGCGCACCAGCGGGCCGGCCACGCTCGGCCTGCTCGCGGTCACCGCTATATGGGGCTCCACGTTCGTTCTCATCAAGGATGTCGTCGGCCGCATGTCGGTCACCGATTTCCTCGCCGTGCGCTTTGTTATCGCCGCCGTGACCATGTTGATCCTGTTCGCCCGGCCGGTCTGGCGCCTGAGTCGCGCGCAGCTCGCGCGCGGTCTGGCCCTGGGCGTGCTCTACGGGTTCGCGCAGTGGTTGCAGACGGAAGGTCTCGCGCTTACCTCGCCCAGCGTCAGCGGCTTCGTCACGGGCATGTACGTGGTGATCACGCCGATCCTCGCGCTGCTGATTTTTCGCCAGCGCATGCCGGCCAGCACGTGGCTAGCGGTCGGCCTGGCCATGGTCGGCCTGGGCGTGCTGGCACTGAACGGCTTCGAGGTCGATCTCGGCGTCCTGCTGACGCTCGCCTCGGCCGCGCTGTATGCCCTGCACATCGTCGGCCTCGGCCACTGGTCGAAGCCTGGCGAGGCCTTCGGCATGTCCGCCGTGCAGATGGTCGGTATTGCGACGGTCTGCCTGTTGGCCACGGTGCCACATCACGGTCCGGCGCTGCCGCCGGACATAAAGGCCTGGGTGGCCGTGCTCTACATGGCGCTGATCGCCGGTGCCTTCGCCATGCTGGTGCAAACCTGGGCGCAGGCCCACATGCCGGCCACGCGCGCTGCCATCGTGATGACCACCGAGCCGGTGTTCGCCGCGGGTTTCGCCGTGCTGCTGGGGGTGGACTTACTCACCACGCGCATGGTCGGCGGCGGCGCGCTCGTACTCGCCGCGATGTACATGGTGGAACTGGCGCCGCGCTTCCGCCGGAAGAAACCGGCGGAAGCGCTGCATCACGACGTGTGAGCCGGGCGCGCTTTACTTCGCGCCCTTGTCCACCGAGAACTTGTACGTCATGACGTTGCGATAGGTCTTGCCCGGTTCCAGGCGCGCCGAACCGAAGTCCGGGTGGTTCGGTGTATCCGGGAAGAGCTGCGGCTCCAGCGCGAACGCATCGCCCTGGCGATAGACGCCACCCGACTTGCCCGAGGTGGTGCCGTCGAGGAAGTTGCCCGAATAGAACTGCAGTCCGGGTTGGGCGGACCAGAGCGACAGCACGCGCCCCGACTTCGGATCGCTGACCCGGGCGACCTCACGCGGTTGCGCCGCTTCCTTCCGTGAAATGACCCAGTTGTGGTCGTAGCCGCGCCCGAACACGATCTGTTCTTCCCTGGCGTCGCGCACGTCATGGCCGATCGGCTTGGCCTTGCGGAAGTCGAAATCCGTGCCCGCTACATGGCGAATCTCGCCGGTGGGAATCGCGGTGGCGTCGGTAGGCAGGTAGGCGTCGCCAGCGATCATCAGGCGCTGATCCATCACGCTTCCCGAACCCTCGCCCGCGAGGTTCCAGTAGGTGTGGTTGGTGATGTTGACGATCGTCGGCGCGTCCGTAGTGGCCGTGTACTCGATGGTCAACTCGTTCTTATCGTCGAGCGAGTAGGTGGCGGTCGCGGTCAGCTTGCCGGGATAGCCCTGGTCGCCGTCGGGACTGACGTAGGTGAGCGTGACGCTGGGCCGGGCCCCGGATTCGACCTTGTCGACGTTCCAGATCACCTTGTCGAAGCCGACCTTGCCGCCGTGCAGCGAATTGGGCCCATTGTTGACCGGTACGTTGTACTGCTTGCCGTCGAGGGTGAATTTGCCCTTGGCGATGCGGTTGGCGTATCTGCCCACCGTGTTGCCGAAATACTGGGGCATGGCGAACGTGCCTTTCAGGTCCGGATAGCCGAGCACAACGTCGCCGGGTTTGCCGTTTTTGTCGGGCACGTCGAGCGCATAAAGCGCCGCACCGAGTGAGAGGACCTTGGCGGTGACCCCATGACCGTTGGTCAGCGTCACGAGTGTTACGTCCTTGCCGTCCGGCGTCATACCGAATGACGCCTTCGAAGCCTCACCGGCTGAGGCGGCCGTCGCAGTGGCCAGCAGGATCGCTGTGGCCAAACCCGTTCCGATTTTTCTCATCATTCACTCCGACTACCAGCAATCTCCCGACAAGATCATATTTGTCAGACAAATGACAAGTTGCGGTGCGTCATCGTCCCGGAACGCAAGTCGGCTACGATGGACGCTCCGTTTCGTCAGGTGCTGGAACGCCATGGCATTGAAAGCAGGGGGGACGCGTAACCTGCACGCGCGCGTGATCGAAGAGATCGGTGAGTCCATCGTCAGTGGTGTACTGCGCCCGGGCGAACCGCTGCCCGGCGAGTCGCAGTTGGCCGAGCAGATGTCGGTCAGCCGCACCGTCCTTCGCGAAGCATTGAAGGTGCTCGCCGCCAAGGGCCTGATCGAGACCCGGCAGAAAACCGGCATGCGCGTACGCGATCCCGCTTTCTGGAACCATCTCGATGCGGATGTGCTGTCCTGGCGTTGCGCGGCGATGCCGACGGAAGACTTCGTCGAGAAACTGGTCGAAATGCGCGAAATCATCGAGCCGGCCGCGGTGATGGCGGCGGCCCGTCGCCGCTCGCCCGAGCAGCTCGAGGCGATAGGCGCGGCGCTGGATGCGATGGAAGATGCCCCCGATCTAGACGCCTGGGCGGCCGCCGACCTGCGTTTTCACGATGCTGTCCTGGTTGCCACCAACAACGAACTCCTCAGCTCGCTGTTCTCGGTGGTCGAGACGGCCCTGGCCACGTTCTTCATCATGTCGGCGCGCACGGCGAAAAACTTCAAGTATTCGCTCCCGCAGCATCGCACTGTCTACGAAGCGATCCGCCGCCGCCGTCCGAACGAAGCCGCCACCGCCATGCGCTCGATGATCGCGGACTCGCGCGCGAACATGCGCAAGGGCAAACGGCAGGGATAGCTCGCCGCGCGACCTCCTGCCTCGAATGTAGGAGCCGATTCATCGGCGATAACCCGATTACCCCAACGCCCGGACACGTCGCACATCGTCCGCGGACACGAACGCCTTTGTGGCATCGCCCGCTACGCATGTGGCTTCCGCAGCGGCGTTCGTTGTGGCGGTTCGCTAAGCGATACGCTGTCACCGTTGGGATCGCGAACGACGCATTGAATCGCAATATGCAGGCGGGTTAACCGCTCGCGCAGTGAGCACAAGGCCTCATTCGTAAGTTCAATTCAATCAACAACAACGCCCACCGGTCCCGCGATACCTCGCTTCCTGCCGCTCGCGAAAGAACTCCCCATAACTCGGAATCTTCCGCTCGGGATGATGTTCGCGCAGGTGTTTCACGTAGACGTCGTAATCCGGTACGCCGCAGCAGAGGCGGGCGGTTTGCACCGCCCACTTCCACAGCGAACGGGGGCCTGCCTGTGCATTGGGCGTGGTCATGGCGAGCTCCTTACGAGGCGACACTCGACAGCGCGACGTACGGCTCTTCGTGCGCGGTCGGGTGGTTGACGCGCCAGGCTCGGGCGATGGCGCGGAGCGAGAAGAACAGCATGGTCAGTACCAGCAGCATGAACAGACCGGTGAGGGCCATGTCGACGCGGTTGTTGGTGACGATGCGCTGCATTTCCTCAGCTGTCTTGGCCGGCGCGAGCAGCTTGCCCGAGGCCATGGCGTCGGCGTACTTCTGCGCGGCAGCGGTGAAGCTGATCTTGTCGTCGAACAGCTTTTGCCAGGCGGCGGTAAGTGTGCAGACGACCAGCCAGGCGGCGGGGACGCCGGGCACGAGCACGTAGCGCTCGCGCTTGAGTTTCACCGTGACCAGGGTGGCGAGCATCAGCGCGATCGCGGCGAGCATCTGGTTGGCGATACCGAACAGTGGCCACAAGGTGTTGATGCCGCCCAGCGGATCCACGGCGCCCTGGTAGAGGAAGTAACCCCACAGCCCGACGCAGATCACGGTGGCAATGATGTTGCTCGCCCAGGATTTGGTCTCCTTCAGCGGCGCGTAGGCCATGCCGGCCAGTTCCTGGATCATGAAACGGCCGACGCGCGTGCCGGCGTCGACCGTGGTCAGGATGAACAGCGCTTCGAAGAGGATCGCGTAGTGGTACCACATGGCCATCATGCCTTCGCCCGGCAGGATGCCGTGGAGCAGCTGGGCCATGCCCACCGCGAGGGTCGGGGCACCGCCGGCGCGGCCGAGGATGGTGCCTTCGCCGATGTTCTTTGCGGTTTCGGTCAGCTCCTGTGGGGTGACCAGGAAGCCCCAGGTGCTGATCGTATGGGCGGCCTGCTCGACGGTGGTGCCAACCAGTGCGCCGGGCGAGTTCATCGCGAAGTACACGCCGGGATGCAGGGACGACGCGGCGATCAGCGCCATGATGGCCACGAAGGCCTCCATGAGCATGCCGCCGTAGCCGACCATGCGCGCCTCGCCCTCGTTGGCGAGCAGTTTGGGTGTGGTGCCGGAGGCGATGATCGAATGCCAGCCGGAGACCGCGCCGCAGGCGATGGTGATGAACAGGAAGGGGAACAGGTTGCCGGAGAAGACCGGTCCGCTGCCGTCGATGAACTTGGTGACGGCAGGCATCTGCAGGGTCGGCGCGGCCAGGAAGATGGCCAGGGCGAGCAGGGCGATCGTGCCGATCTTCAGGAAGGTGGAAAGGTAGTCGCGTGGCGCGAGCAGCAGCCACACCGGCAGCACCGAGGCGAAGAAGCCGTAGCCGATGAGCAGCCAGGCCAGCGACTTCGCGTCGAAGTCGAACAGTACCGCCATGGTCGGGGTGTCGTTGACCGTCTTGCCGTACCAGATCGAGGTCAGCAGCAGGATCAGGCCGATGATCGACACCTCGAGGATGCGGCCGGGGCGGATGTAGCGCAGGTACACCCCCATCAGCAGCGCGATAGGGATGGTCGCGGCGACAGTGAACGTGCCCCAGGGGCTGTGCGTGAGCGCCTTGACCACGACCAGTGCCAGGACCGCCAGCACGATCATCATCAGCACGAGGACGCCGACCATGGCGATGACACCGGGAACCTCACCGAGCTCTTCACGCAGCATGTGCCCGAGCGACCGGCCGTCCCGCCGGAGCGAGAGGCCGAGAATCATGAAGTCCTGGACCGCTCCGGCAAACACGACGCCGACGAGGATCCAGAGCGTACCGGGCAGGTAGCCCATCTGTGCCGCAAGGACGGGGCCGACCAGGGGGCCTGCGCCGGCGATGGCGGCGAAGTGGTGGCCGAAGACCACCCAGCGGTCGGTGGGGACGTAGTCCAGACCGTCATTGCGCAGGACGGCCGGGGTGGCGCGCGACGGATCGAGCTGCAGCACGCCGTTGGCGATCAGCCGGCTGTAGAAACGGTAGCCGATGAGGAACACCGCGATGGATGCGGTCACCAGCCAGATCGCGTTGATGGGTTCGTCGCGCCGCAGGGCGACGACACCCAGGCACCAGGCACCGACGATGGCGATGGCGGCCCACAGGATCTTCCCTGCGGGGCTGGGTTTCGGAATGGCGCTATGCATGGTCTTCGGCTCCCCTCGCGGATGGGACAAGGGTCGTCCCCCCGCTCACGGCGGTCAATGCGTGGCGAGGGAAAGGCGTATTAGCCATTGGTCGAATGGTCAGCGGGCGTCGTATGCTCAACCCATCCCCACTCCCCTGGCGATAACGATGATTCGCGAGATCCTGAAAATGGGCGACGAGCGCTTGCTACGCGTCGCACCTCCCGTCCCCGACGCCATGATCGGCAGCGCCGAGCTGGATGCCCTCATCGCCGACATGTTCGACACGATGCACCATGCCGGCGGCGTGGGCCTTGCCGCACCGCAGATCGGCGTGGACCTGCAACTGGTCATTTTCGGTTTCGATAGCAGCGAGCGCTATCCGGATGCGCCGCCCGTGCCGGAAACCATCCTGCTCAATCCAGTCATCACGCCGCTGTCGCAGGACATGGAAGAGGGCTGGGAAGGCTGTCTGTCCGTTCCCGGGCTTCGCGGGGCGGTCAATCGCTACTCACTGATCCGCTACCAGGGGATCAGCCCGAAAGGCGAGGCGATCGACCGCACGGCCGAAGGCTTTCATGCCCGCGTGGTGCAGCATGAGTGCGACCACCTGATCGGGCGCCTTTACCCCTCGCGAATCACCGATTTCGGAAAGTTCGGATACACCGAGGTGCTCTTTCCGGGCATGGATATCGGCGACGATTGAGTCGTTCGCAGGGCGGCTCGAGGGCTGGTTATTCGGCCTCGGCCAGCGCCTCGACGATCACCAGAAGCGCCTTGCGGCGTTCCTTGGGGAGGCGGCTGACCAGCCCGACCAGGCGCAGCTGCTCTCGCGAATCCGCGCGGTACAGGGCAGGGCTTTCGCGCACGCCCGTGGCGCCGTTGGGCGCCCCACGGCCGGTGGCCAGCCATTCAAAATTCACGCCGAATCGCGTCGCCATGTCGATCTGGCGTTCCAGTTCGGGCAGGCCGAGATCACTCAGCCACTTACGGGCGGTTTCCCTGCTGACGTCGAACAGATCGGCGAGCTGGGTGATACGTCCGCGGCCTTTCTTCACCCCAGCCATGTCCAGCGCGACATGCAGGCGTTGGGAAAAACCTCGGTTGATAGGTGGCATGACAACTCCGGTTGAACGCTTTGGCGCTTCAAGACCCGGTATTGTTGGATAGCCCGGACAGCCAACGTAAGCCTTTTGCAGTTGCCAACTCGTGCAATTTGCGACTGTTTTTCGTTTCGCCAGTAACTAACGGAACAAGTTGACCGATTTTCTCATTTCATCCGCCGCCCGATGTGCTACGGCGGCGAAATCCGGACCGTCGCTAGCGTAAACGATGGCGCGCGAAGAAGAAATCATCAGGCCGGTGCCGTCGGTGGTCCGCCCCTGGGTCAGGACCGCCTCGATGTCGCCACCCTGTGCGCCGATGCCCGGCACCAGCAAGGGCATGTCGCCAACGACCGCGCGAACCCGCCCAAGCTCTTCCGGCCAGGTTGCGCCCGTCACCAGCACACAGTTGCCGTTTCCGTTCCATTCCCGGGCAATCGTCTCGGCCACCCGGATGTACAGTGGCTCCCCGCCACAATCGAGGGCCTGGAAGTCCGCCCCGCCCGGGTTGGATGTGCGGCAGAGCAAAATCACGCCCTTGTCCGCCCGCTCCAGGAAGGGCTCGATGGAATCGCGACCCAGATACGGGTTCAGCGTCACCGCGTCGGCACCGTAGCGCTCGAACGCCTCGGCGGCGTAATGCCTGGCCGTGGATCCGATATCACCGCGTTTGGCGTCCAGGATCACCGGGATGCCCGGGTGCTTGTCGTGGATGTGTGCGATCAGCCGTTCCAGCACCCCCTCCGCCCGCTGTGCGGCGAAATGGGCGATCTGGGGCTTGAAGGCGCAGACCAGGTCCGCGGTGGCATCGACGATATCGCGGCAGAAGGTAAAGAGGCCTTCCTCGCCGGAGAGTCCCGCCGGCAGGCGGCCGGGCTCCGGGTCGAGGCCCACGCAGACCAGGGAGTCGTTGCGACGCCAGGCGTCCTTCAGGGCGGTCATGAAGTTCATGGGCGTCTCGCTATGTCGGTAAGTTCGGGGCAACGCTGTTGTAGGAGCCGATTCATCGGCGATGCTTTCTGTGGAGCCGATTCATCGGCGATGGGCCGTCCGGCTTCACCGCTTCGTTGGCTTTTCGCCGCTGAAGCGGCTCCTACATGTGCTTATTCGCCGATGAATCAGCTCCTGCACGAGCGTGGGTGTTATCAGACCAGCTTCTTGTATTTGACGCGCTTGGGGCCGGCGTCGTCGCCGAAGCGGCGCTTCTTGTCGGCTTCGTATTCGTTGTAGTTGCCGGGGAAGAACTCGACGTGCGAATCGCCTTCGAACGCGATGATATGCGTGGCGATACGGTCGAGGAACCAGCGGTCATGCGAGATGACCACGGCGCAGCCGGGGAACTCGAGCAGAGCGTCTTCCAGGGCGCGCAGGGTTTCGACGTCCAGATCGTTCGACGGCTCATCCAGGAGTAGCACGTTGCCGCCCTGCAGGAGCGTCTTGGCCATGTGCAGGCGGCCACGCTCACCACCGGAAAGGCTGCCGACGATCTTCTGCTGGTCGGTACCCTTGAAGTTGAAGCGGCCAATGTAGGCGCGCGACTGGATCTCGAAGTTACCGATCTGCAGGATGTCCGAGCCGCCCGACACTTCCTGCCAGACGTTGTTCTTCGGATCGAGCGCGTCGCGCGACTGGTCGACGTAGGCGAGCTTCACCGTATGGCCGTGCTTGACCTCGCCGGTGTCGGGCTTCTCCAGGTTCATGATCATCTTCATGAGCGTGGATTTACCGGCACCGTTCGGACCGATGATGCCGACAATGGCCCCCGGCGGAATCTTGAACGACAGGTCCTCGATGAGCACGCGGTCGCCGAACGACTTGGTGACGTTCTTGAACTCGATCACTTCCTGGCCCAGGCGCTCGCCCGGCGGAATGAAGATTTCATTCGTTTCGTTACGGCGCTGGTACTCGACCGAGTTCAGTTCTTCGAATCGGTTGATGCGGGCCTTGCCCTTGGACTGGCGACCCTTGGCGGCCGTGCGGATCCACTCCAGTTCCTTCGCCAGCGCCTTCTGGCGCGACTTCTCCTGGTTGGCTTCCTGCTGAAGGCGTTCGCCCTTCTGCTCCAGCCACTCGGTGTAGTTGCCCTTCCAGGGAATACCGCGGCCGCGATCGAGCTCGAGGATCCACTCGGCGGCGTTGTCGAGGAAGTAGCGGTCATGGGTGACTGCCACGACGGTACCGGGGTAGTCGTGCAGGAAGGTTTCCAGCCAGTCCACCGACTCGGCGTCGAGATGGTTGGTCGGCTCGTCGAGCAGAAGCATGTCGGGCTTGGACAGCAGCAGACGGCACAGGGCGACACGGCGCTTCTCACCACCGGACAGTGGGCCGACCACGGCGTCCCACGGCGGCAGGCGCAGGGCGTCGGCGGCCACTTCGAGCTGGCGCTCGAGGGCATGCGCGTCGTTGGCGGCAAGGATGCCTTCGAGGGCTTCCTGCTCCTTGGCGAGCTTGTCGAAGTCGGCGCCTTCTTCCGCATAGGCGGCGTAGACCTCTTCGAGGCGCTTCTGGGCGTCGAGAATCTCGGCCACGCCTTCCTCGACCACTTCGCGCACTGTCTTGGTCGGATCGAGGTCGGGTTCCTGGGCGAGATAGCCGATCTTGGTGCCGGGGTTGGCGCGCGCCTCACCCTGGAAGTCGGTGTCGACGCCGGCCATGATCCGCAGCACCGTCGACTTGCCCGAGCCGTTGATGCCCAGCAGGCCGATCTTGGCGCCGGGGAAGAAGGACAGCGAGATGTCCTTGATGATCTGGCGCTTCGGGGGGACGATCTTGCTCACCCCGTTCATGGTGTAGATGTACTGCATGGATGCTCCGTAGGCCAAGGCCGCGCCCCCGGGGCCGATGCACGCCGGGTGGGCAAACCCCGATTATAGCGGCTTCGGGTGTCGGGGCGCTGTCCCCGGGACGGGAAGCCTGGCCGCCGTGTGGGACCTTTCGGGCATGGTTCATCGAGGTGTGCCCGTGTCCCGGCAGGGGTCCGCCCGCAGACGTCCGTCGAGGCGGCACACAGACTGGACGGTCTCCCTTCTGGACCCGGCCCGTCATGGTTTCCTCTTCCCGCGTCGCCGCATGGCTTCTGCTTCTTGCGTCTCCCCCTTTGGCCGCCACCACCGCCTCAAGCCTCGTCGACCGCTTCGACCTCGCGGTGGCCGGCATGTCCCCGACAGGAGGGCCGACCGTCGTGGAGCGTTCCCGGCCAAGGCGCTCCGGTGCCGACTTCGTCGTCGAGCGTCGCCTGAACGTGAAAGTTGAGTTCCCGGATAGTGTCTCCGGCACGATGTATTCGGGTCTGCTCCACGGTGAGGCCGCTGTCTTTACCCGTTCAGTCAATCGCCTGGACGCGGCGGTCATGCGCGAGGGCACGATCGAAGTGACGTCGTTGGATGCCGGTTCCACAATCGGTGCCCCGGACCTGCCTTCCCGGCGGTCTGGTCGTTCCGTCGGGCCGGGCCACTTCGAGAACCCCGCGGCCTACAGTCTTGATATTCACTTTCTCAAGCATGACGACCTGGCGGATCTGAGCATCTGGGACGTCCACGCGCGCTACGTCGCGTGGTGGCTTGCGGATCTGTCAAATCATGTTCTGCCCACCGAGCCCATCAGCGTCTGGTATTCGGCGGGCGTGCCGTCGCTCACCGACATGGCTTATGGCGGGGAAGGCTCGCTCCACGCCTTCGAGCGTGCATTGAAGGCACTGGACGACGATTACCAGTTCGGCCTGGAGCGAACCTACAAGAAAAAATACATCGTGCTGACAGCCAACGCTCCCATGCCAGGCACCGCTGGGGTGGCGTTCGAAGGCGGCAATGAAGCCATGGCGTCCCTGGGCGGGCGGGAGCGGATCATCGCGCATGAAATCGGGCACATGCTGGGCGCCAACCACCTGAGTGCAGAGACGCGCGGCTGGTGGGGGTGCGAAACGAACATGCTCTCGATCGCCAACAAGCTGCGCCACGACTGCCTCGAGTACACCGCCGCCAATCAGCGTGCGATTCGCTCCTACATGAGGCACGGGCCGGACACGACCGCCCCACGGAAGATGGCGGACGCGCCGACCGCCGAGTGATGACGCGCGAAGGGCCGCCGCGTGGCGGCCCTTCGACAAGACGCTCACGGCGTGACCGTGGGACCCCCCAGGTAAGGCGGCAGGTAACCCTTGAGATCGACGTAACGCTGGATACTGGCAACGTTTGCCGCTGAGTACTCGTAGCAGTTCGCGAGCAGTGGCGTGTCGTTGAAGTACATGTTGGTTCGGCAGGGCCACCACCGCCATCCACGCCATTCCGCCTGGGCGTGTTCGGCACCGAACAGGTGCCCCACTTCATGGGCGATGATGCTGTAAGGCCCGGACAGTGATGCAATGGCTATGCCGCTCCTCGGCACGGCCTGGCCGAGCTTCCCCTCGGCAGGCCGGTCACGCGTGAGCAGCACATATTTGTTTTTCCATGTTCGCCTGATGCCCCGGCTTTCCACGTAACGGTCGACCGCCTTGAGCCAGGTCGTCACGGACGATGGCAGGCCGTAGGGCTGATCGCTGATGCCGGGAATCGACTGCAGATAAACGACATGGATCGACATGTCCGGTGGAATGACACGGGATTCCATGTCGCGCAACCACCACGCGACGTAGCCGGCGTGAATCTCCCGCGCCTGGCTCGAACGCAGCTCATCGTGCAGGAAGAGCCGGACCTCGATCGGCGCCAGCGGGTCCGCCAGTGGCATCGGCAGGCTCGGCTCCTCGAGAAATTCCACGTCGCCCTCGAAGCCGACCGTTGCCGAACGACGTTGCCTTTTTGCATCTCCCGTGGAGCCCGCCGGAACGTGGGTATGGCCGACCGCTGCTACGTTCACGCTGAGGGACGTGACGTGTACGCCGTCTTTCGTGACGATACTTACGTCGAGGCCGCCACGGGATCGTGTGACGACGGCGGTATCGCCATCGAGCAGGGCGTCGTAGAGCGTCGCAGGCGATTCATCGGGGAAGACGACGGAGCTGCGCAGACGCGATGTCACGGTCAGCGTCGATACGTGGCCCGACTCCGTGTCTCCATCGAAAGAGGGAATGACAATCGTGGCTGGCAGCGCTCCGTTCGCGAGCGCATCGAAGCGAGCGATGATGTCGCTGCCCTGGCAATCCATCGGCAGGAGCAAAACCGGAGAGAGCGCCAGCATCACCCGCGTTGCGTGGCCTGCTTTCATGTTCATCGATCCTCCGACCAACGGCTGTTCTCGGCGAAGCCGTCGCCCGTCCGGATGTAGTTGTCGATCGAGCGCATGTTCGCCGTCGAATAGCCGTAGCAGTTGGAGCGAAGCAGGAGGCTCGGAGCGAACATGTTCGTCTCGCACCACCATCCACCGAAACGCACTTCGGCGTTCCTATGGGTCGCACCAAGCAGATGCCCGAGTTGGTGCGCAAGCTCGGGGTACCTGCCACTGATCGATGCGATGCCGTCTGCGCCTTTCTGCCAGGACCGGCCGTAACGCGCGGGCTCGGGAAGTCCGTTCACGATGAGCACGAACTTGTGCTTGTACGTGCGGGGGATGTGCTGTTCCCGCGCATAGTTCCCGACGACGCTCGACCAGTCGTGCAGGGATCCGATGAACTGGTATTTCATGTCGGTAACGTCGGGGATGCGCTGGCTGTAGAGAACGTCGACCTTCTTGCCGTGGGTGATGTTGCGCTGAAGGTCGGCGAGCCACCACGCGATGTAGCCGGCATGGTGTCGGCCGTGGTGCTCACCGGCGCAGGTGACGGGTGAGCAGGCAATGGCCGCGCGAATGCGCTTCCGCAGCTGGCCAGGATGCCGGCTGTGAGCATGAAGGACGTGGCGCGCGTCGCGCGGGTGTGAGGGTGCATGTCGCTTCCTTGGCTTGACGATTACCCAGTATTCGCCAGGCCGGGAAGAGCGATTGCAGGTGCGGCCCGCCTCAGCGGGTAGGGGCGTGCCAGCACGAAAGACCGACTCCGGCGGGCCGGAGCCGGTCGTTCACTTACAGCCTTGCGTTAAGGAAGTTGCGGATGTTCTGCCGGTTGGCATCGGTGTATTGCTGGTTGCTGATCTTGCCGATGATGCTGTTCCCCATGTTTGAAACATGCAGCAGATAGACGGCGGCATCTTCGTGCCTGGCGCCGATCATGTGGCCTACTTCGTGGGCGAAGTTGTGCCGGTGTCCGTGATTGCTCACGAAGGCCGAGTGGCCGTTAACCTGGGCCACGCCGAGGACCGTGTCGAATGAGCGCCCGACCCAGTTTTTAGCGGGCTCGCCGACGAGCAGTACGTGCTTGGTAAAGCGGCCAGCGGTTCCTCCCTGTGCCTGGACGTAGTCGTCCGCCACCTGGCGGAAGTCGGCGAGACGGTCGATCCGGGAATTGCTCGCGTGGTAATCGAAGTCGGTCACCCCTTGGATCCGCGCCTTCAGCGTCACGCGTACGGGAAGGCCCGGTTTCACCTCGGTCATCATCTCCCTGATCCAGCCGGCCGCGTACCAGTTCAGGACCTTTGCGTGATTATCTTCACCGGCGTCATCGTGCAGGAAGATCCAGACGCGGAGTTCATTCTCTTCTGCCCTGTCGGGCTGTCGCTCGGTCGGTTCTGCGTCGTTCGAAGGCGGGAAGAACAGCTCGCTGGCGCCCGCATAGTCGACCGGCCAGTCCGTCGAGCGCTTTGTGCGCCGTCTGGACGGTGTCTGCTCGGTCTTTTCGTCGAAAGCGATGTCCAGCGCATCGCCCATGCGGACGATGGTCGCCGGCTGGCCGTCGACTTCAGCCAGGAACATGGTGCCGGAACCGCCGTCGGGGGCCTCCAGTTCGACGTCCAGTCGTTCAAGCACGTCGAGCTTTCGCGCGGTTCCATCGCCAGGCAGGTCATCGCCAGGCAGGTAGAAGCTGCGGGGGAGACCGGCGGCGACTTCCGAGTCGAAAAGGGCTGTCGACGAGGTGGAGGCCAGTCCCGGGGCGGGAAAGGCGAAGGGGCTGGCGACCAGCGCCAGCGCAAACATGAGGGACCTTGGGTGCATGGGGAAATCCTTTCCGCGGCATGAGGGAGCGCAGGAGTGGCGCCCTTCAAAGGGTAGGGCGGCGAGCCCGCGAACTGCCGTCAGCCGACTGCCCAGGGTCGCGTAGGGGAATGGCGGGGCGGGGAGTGGCCGCAAACTCCCGCTAACGCTACACTTTCGGTCTTCTTTCCCCACCCGTTCCCATGAGGTCGAGATGTTCCCGAAGGATGCAAAGATCGCCGGATACGACGACGAACTCGCCAAGGCCATCGCCGACGAGTCCCGCCGCCAGGAAGATCACGTCGAGCTGATCGCCTCGGAGAACTACGCCAGCCCACGCGTCATGGAAGCCCAGGGCTCGAAGCTGACCAACAAGTACGCCGAGGGTTACCCGGGCAAGCGCTACTACGGTGGCTGCGAGTACGTGGACGTCGCCGAACGGCTCGCCATCGAGCGCCTGAAGCAGCTCTTCGGTGCCGACTACGCCAATGTGCAGCCGCATTCCGGCTCGCAGGCGAACCAGGCCGTTTACTTCGCCCTGCTGCAGCCGGGCGACACCATCCTGGGCATGAGCCTGGCCCATGGTGGCCACCTCACCCACGGCGCCAAGGTCAACCTCTCGGGCAAGATCTTCAACGCGGTGCAGTACGGCATCGATCCGGAATCGGGTCTGGTCGACTACAACGAAGTCGAGCGCCTCGCCGTCGAGCACAAGCCGAAGATGATCGTCGCCGGTTTCTCGGCGTACTCGCAGATCCTCGACTGGGGCCGCTTCCGGGCGATCGCCGACAAGGTCGGTGCCTATCTGTTCGTCGACATGGCGCACATCGCCGGTCTCGTCGCCGCGGGCGAGTACCCGAACCCGATCGAGCACGCGCACGTGGTCACATCCACGACGCACAAGACGCTGCGCGGTCCGCGCGGCGGCATCATCGTCGCCAGGGGCCTGGGCGAGGAACTGGAAAAGAAGCTGCAGTCCATCGTCTTCCCGGGCATCCAGGGCGGCCCGCTCATGCACGTCATCGCGGCCAAGGCGGTCGCCTTCAAGGAAGCGCTCGAGCCCTCGTTCAAGACCTACCAGGCCCAGGTGGTGAAGAACGCCAAGGCCATGGCGAAGACCTTCATCGAGCGCGGCTACAAGATCGTTTCCGGGGGCACCGAGAACCACCTCATGCTGATCGACCTGATCGGTCGCGACGCCACCGGCAAGGACGCGGAAGCGGCACTGGGTAAGGCGCACATCACGGTGAACAAGAACGCCGTGCCGAACGATCCGCGTTCGCCGTTCGTCACTTCGGGCCTGCGCGTCGGTACGCCGGCGATCACCACCCGCGGCTACGACGAAGCGGCCACGGTAGAACTCACCCAGTGGATGTGCGACGTGCTCGACGCCCCGGGCGACGAGAAGGTCATCGCGGCCGTGCGTGAGAAAGTCACGGCGCAGTGCGCACGATTCCCGGTTTACGGCTGATCGATGCACTGTCCGTTCTGCCAGCATGAAGACACCCGTGTCATCGATTCCCGCCTCACGGAGGACGGTGGCACGGTGCGGCGTCGCCGCGAGTGTCCGCAATGCAGCGAGCGTTTCAACACGTTCGAAACGGCAGAGCTCAAGCTTCCGGCGATCGTCAAATCCGGCGATCGTCGCGAGCCTTTCGACGAACACAAGCTGCGCGTGAGTTTTGAACGCGCGTTGCAGAAGCGTCCGGTTTCCAGCGATGCGGTGGATGGTGCGGTGCGCGCCGTGGTCAACGACCTGCGTCGCTGCGGCGAGCGCGAAGTACCGTCGCGACAGGTTGGCGAACTGGTGATGCGTGAGCTCAAGGCGCTCGACCAGGTAGCCTACGTGCGCTTCGCCTCCGTGTATCGCCGGTTCGAGGACGTCCACGCCTTCCGCGAGGAGATCGAGAAGCTCGAACGCGACCTGCCGTCGCTCGAAGGCCTGCAACTGCCGCTGCTGGATGCGGCCAGGCGCGGGCGCAAGAGCTGAGCATGTCGCGGCCGTTCTTCCCCGCCATGGACCATGTACACATGGCGCACGCACTGCGCCTGGCCGAACGTGGCCTGCACACCACCCAGCCGAACCCGCGCGTGGGCTGCGTCATCGCGCGCGGCGAGACTGTGCTCGGTACCGGTTGGCATCCACGCGCCGGTGAGCCGCACGCGGAAGTATTCGCGCTGCGCGAAGCGGGCGAATCCGCACGTGGCGCCACCGCCTACGTCACCCTCGAACCCTGCGCACACCACGGACGCACACCGCCCTGTGCCGATGCCCTGATCGCCGCGGGCGTCGGACGCGTCGTCATCGCGCACGAAGACCCCTTCGATAAAGTCGATGGGGCCGGCATCGCAAAGCTGCGTGGCGCAGGTATCGGCGTGCAGGTGGGCCTGATGCGCGATGCGGCACGCGAATTGAACATCGGATTCTTCAGCCGCATCGAACGGCAACGTCCGTGGGTGCGGGTGAAGCTGGCGATGAGTCTGGACGGCCGCACCGCGCTCGCCGACGGTTCGTCGAAGTGGATCACCGGCGAGGCTGCGCGCGCGGACGTGCAGCGCTGGCGTGCGCGTTCTTCGGCCATCCTTTCCGCCAGCGGCACGGTGCTCGCCGACGACCCGCACCTGACCGTGCGGCTGCCGGAGGGCGAGGCGTTCGTACCGCCGCTGCGCGCCATCGTCGACACACGACTGCGCACGCCGCCGCGCGCCCATGTGCTGGACGGCAACGCGCCCACGGTGCTGTTCCATGCGGAGGACGCACCGGTGGCTGCGCATCTGTCCGATGTCCCTCGAGCCACCATCCGCCGGGAGGAGGGTGGCGGCCTCGATCTTCGTGCCGTCCTTCACTGGCTGGCACGTCACGACATCAACGAAGTTCATGTCGAGGCAGGTCCGGTCCTGTGTGGCGCGTTGCTCGCCGCTGGACTGGCCGACGAATTACTGGTTTACATCGCACCGATCCTGCTCGGCCACACCGGCCGGCCCATGCTCAACCTGCCGCCGCTGGACGACATGGCCTCGCGCTGGAAGCTGCACACCGTCGACCGCCGCCAGGTCGGCGACGATATGCGCCTGCAGCTTCGCCCCGCTCCGTGACCGCCCTTTCCCACGTACGGTGGGGCATCGTGGGCTGCGGTGCGGTGACCGAGGTCAAGAGCGGCCCGGCATTCTCGAAGGTTCCCGATGCTTCGCTGGTTGCCGTCATGCGCCGTGACGGCGAGAAGGCCCGTGACTATGCCGCGCGCCACGGCGTGCAGCGCTGGTACGACGATGCGGCGGCGTTGATTGCCGATCCTGACGTCGACGCCGTCTACATTGCCACCCCGCCGTCGAGTCACCGCGAGTACGCGTTGATGGCTATCGCTGCCGGCAAGCCGGTTTATGTTGAGAAGCCCATGGCGATCGACCATGCGGAATGCATGGCCATCGTCGAGGCGGGCAGGGCGGCCGGCGTGCCCGTTTTCGTCGCCTATTACCGTCGCATGCTGCCGCGTTTTCGCCGCATCGCGGCGCTTCTGGCCGAAGGCGCCATCGGCGTGCCGCGCCTGGTCAACGTCCTCCTGCACCACCCCTTCGAGGCGCGCTACCAGGACCCGGCCAACCTGCCGTGGACCGTGCGCCCCGAGCTTTCGGGCGGCGGCATCTTCGTCGACATCGGCTGCCATACGCTGGACATCCTCGATTTCCTGCTCGGCCCCATCGTCCAGGCGAGGGGCATGGTCTCGCACCAGATGGACGCCTATCCGGCCGAAGACACCGTGGCGATGGCGTTTTCATTCGGCTCCGGCGTGCTCGGTACCGGCTTATGGAACTTCTGCGCGGACCGACGGGAGGATCGCGTCGAGATCGTCGGTGACCGCGGGCGCCTGGTCTTCGCCACCTTCGGCGAGGGGCCGATCCGCCTGGAGGCGGGCGATCGCGTCGAGGACATCCTTATCGCCAATCCCGCGCACATACAGCAGCCACTGATCGAATCCATCGTCGCGGAGCTGACCGGCAAGGGCGTCTGCCCCTCCACCGCCGAGACCGGGGCACGGACCAGCTGGGTAATGGACCAGGTGCTGAGACCCTGGCTCGTGTAGGAGCCGATTCATCGGCGATGGGTGCTTGCCCCAGACTGGCCCGCTGCCGCGGGATCGCCGATGAATCGACTCCTACAGGGGCGAGGGCGGGCTCACCGTTGCAATTTGACGGGCGGACCCCATGGTATCCTCCGCCGGCTGGCTCCCCTTGGGGGAACCGGCCTCCACAGCGTCTTCAGGGCGGGGCGAAACTCCCCACCGGCGGTAGGTTTCTGCAAGGAAACGAGCCCGCGAGCGCTTCCGGTTTTGGCCGGAAGGTCAGCAGATCCGGTCCGATGCCGGAGCCGACGGTTACAGTCCGGATGAAAGAAGACGGCGCTCGCACGTTCCCCCCAAGGGACGAGCGACGCCATGCGCCTTGGGGCGTTTTTCGCTCATTACCGCGGGAAACGTTTCATGAAAATTCGTATCTGCACCATCGTCTCCCCGCAGGGAGGCTACTGACATGTTCACCGGCATCATCCAGGCCGTCGGCCGCATTGCGCGGCTGGAACCTCGTGGCGGCGATGTCCGCCTCGTCGTCGACACCGCCGCGCTCGACATGGCCGATGTCGCCCTGGGCGACAGCATCTCGGTCTCCGGCGTCTGCCTGACCGTGATCGACTTCGACGCAAAGAGCTTCGCCGCCGACGTCTCCAACGAAACCCTCGCCCACACGACGCTCGGCAAGCACAAGGCCGGCGACACCGTGAACCTCGAAAAGGCCCTGCGCCTGGCCGACCGCCTGGGCGGTCACCTGGTCTCTGGCCACGTGGACGGTGCGGGCAAGGTCGTCTCCGTCGTCCCCGACGGCCGCTCGCTGCGCTGGACCTTCGAGGTGCCGTCCGACCTGGCGCGCTACATCGCCCACAAGGGCTCGGTCTGCATCGACGGCACCAGCCTGACCGTGAACGAAGTGAACGGCAACCGTTTCGGAGTGAACCTTATCCCCCATACGGTGGAACATACGACGTTCGCCGCGCGTCGCCCCGGCGACGGCGTGAACATCGAAGTGGACGTAGTCGCCCGCTACATCGAACGGCTGCTCTCCAGTGGCGACACCCCGCGCCTCGACGAGGCCTTCCTGAAGCAACACGGCTTCGTCTGACCCGGACCTCCCATGCCATTCAATACGATTCCTGAAATCCTCGAAGAGCTTCGCCAGGGCCGCATGGTCGTCATTCTCGATGACGAGGACCGCGAGAACGAAGGCGACATCGTCATGGCCGCCGAGAAGGTGCGCCCGGAAGACGTCAACTTCATGGTCCGCGAAGCGCGTGGCCTGCTGTGCCTTACGCTCACCGAGAAGCACACGCGCCAGCTCGGCCTCAAGCCGATGGTCAGCGACAACAATTCGCCATACCACACCAACTTCACCGTCTCGATCGAGGCGGCGGAAGGGGTGACAACGGGTATTTCCGCACACGATCGCGCGCGCACCATCCAGGTGGCCGCGGCGGCGGACGCCAAGCCCACCGACATCACCATGCCCGGACACATCTTCCCGCTGACCGCGCAGGCGGGTGGCGTGCTCAGTCGTGCCGGCCACACCGAAGCCGGTTGTGACCTGGCCACGCTGGCGGGCATGCAGCCATCCGCGGTGCTGATCGAGATCCTGCACGACGACGGGTCGATGGCACGGCGTCCGGAGCTGGAGATTTTCGCCGCGAAGCATGGCCTCAAGATCGGCACGATCGCCGACCTGATCCGCTACCGCCTCGAAACCGAGAAGACGATCGAGCGGGTGCACGAAGAAGACGTGGACACCGAGTTCGGCGCGTTCCGCCTGGTTGCCTATCGCGATGGCATTCGTCGCGGCCTGCACTTCGCCCTGGTCCGCGGCGATGTCGCCAACGGCGAGCCGGTGCTGACCCGCGTCCACGTGCGCAATACGCTCTCCGACGTGCTTCACCTCAAGCGCGACGACCTCGGCCAGACGGTCACCGAGGCCCTGCGCCGGATCGACGCCGAGCAGCGCGGCGTGCTGGTGGTGCTCTCCGGCGAAGACACGCCGGATGCCCTTCTGGCCCGCCTCAGGCGTGACGTCGCGCCGATGCCGGCTCCGAAGGACGACCAGGAATGGCGCCAGACGGGCCTCGGCGCGCAGATCCTCGCGGACCTGGGGGTGAAGCGCCTCCGCGTCATCGGCACTCCGCGTAAGCTGGTCGGCATCGCGGGCTTCGGCCTGGAAGTGGTGGAGCAGGCTGGCTGATGACCCCGAGTTACGATATTCGCCTGATCGCTCCTTCCGGTTATCCGCACAACCCCGACGCCATGGCTCGCGGCATCGCGCGCCTGGAAGAAGCCGGCCACCACGTGCAGGGCAAGGACGTCCTCGAACGCCGCGAGTTGCGCTTTGCGGGCAGTGACGCCGAGCGTGCCGCGGACATCAACGCGCTGGCCGACGTATCGAAGCCGCTGCCCGACGTGGCCCTTGCCATTCGCGGCGGATACGGAGCGCATCCGTTGCTGCCCCTGCTCGACTACGACGGCCTGCGCAAGCGCCTCGGCGGCGCCCCGCTAGCCCTGGTCGGCCATAGCGACTTCACCGCCCTGCAGTGCGCGCTGTTCGCCCGTAGTGGGCTGGTGACCCTGGGCGGACCGATGCTGGGCGCCGATTTCGGCGCGCCCGAACTCGACGCGCAGACCTGGGAACACTTCTGGGCAACGCTGGCGGCGGACGAAGGCCGCGCCACATGGAGCACGCCGGAAACCCGGGCCCTCGATGTCGAAGGGACGGTGTGGGGTGGCAACCTGGCCATGCTCACCAGCCTCATAGGCTCGCCATTCTTCCCCCTGATCGAGGGCGGCATCCTCTTCGTCGAGGACATCGCCGAACCCGCCTACCGGGTCGAGCGGATGCTCTATCACCTGCTCCACGCCGGCGTGCTGGCGCGGCAGAAGGTGCTGGTCATTGGCGATTTCACCGGTTATCGGACCACCGAATACGACAATGGCTACGACCTGGACGCCACCTTCGACCGGATCGCTGCCGCAGCCGGCATCCCGATCGTTCGCGGCCTGCCGTTCGGCCACGATGCGGCCAAGTTCACCCTGCCATTTGGCGCCCCGGGGCGGCTCATCGTCGCCGATGGGACGGCCGTGCTTACCTTCAACGGCCACCCCAGGCCGAAAACCCCGTAAAATAACCGGCCGCCAGCGGCCCGCCCGCCACAGGACTACCCCATGAAGATCATCGAAGGCGATTTCGCCACCCCCAAGGGCCGCTTCGCCATCGTTGCCGGTCGTTTCAACGCATTCGTCGTCGAGCCGCTGGTCGAGGGCGCGCGCGATGCGCTGGTTCGCCACGGCGTGAAAGAGGACGCGATCGACCTGATCCGCGTGCCGGGTGCGTTCGAAATCCCGCAGGCTGCCTACAAAATCGCCGGTTCGGGCAAGTACGCCGCCGTGCTCGGCCTGGGTGCGGTCATCCGCGGCTCGACCCCCCATTTCGACTACGTTGCCGGCGAAGCCGCCAAGGGCCTCGGCCAGGCGGCCTACGCATCCGGCGTGCCGGTGTCGTTCGGCGTTCTCACCACCGACAGCATCGAGCAGGCCATCGAGCGTGCCGGTACCAAGGCCGGCAACAAGGGCGTGGACGCCGCCATGGTTGCCATCGAGATGGTCAACCTTTACGCGAAGCTTGGTAAATGAACAACTCACCCCCGCACGGTATCGACCTCGCTGCACGCTCGCGTGCACGCCGCCGCGCCTTGCAGGCGCTGTACGCCTGGCAGGTCGGTGGCAGCAAGATGGGTAATGTCATCGAGCAGTTCCGCCACGAGCAGGACATGGTCGTCGCGGATATCGAATACTTCGAGGACATCCTGCGCGGCGTGGAGAAGCACGTGAAGGAACTCGACGACGGCATCAAGCCCTTCGTCGACCGCGAGGTCTCGCAGATCGATCCCATCGAACTGTCGGCCCTGCGCATGGGTGCCTACGAGCTGAAGTACCGCCCGGACGTGCCGTATCGCGTCGTGATCAACGAGGCCGTCGAAGCCACCAAGCGTTTCGGCGCGGATCATGGCCACAGCTATGTGAACGGTGTGCTCGACAAACTCGCGACCCATTGGCGTACGGCCGAGAAGCGATCCTGATCGTGCCGCGAATCCTCGCGGGCTAAGGAACCTGCATGGAATTCGACCTGATCGAGCGCATTCGCCGGCACACCGAGGTCCACCGTGACGACGTGCTGACCGGCATTGGCGACGACGCCGCCGTCGTCGCCGTACCGGCCGGCCGCGAACTGGCCGTTGCCGTGGACACCCTCGTCGAAGGTGTCCATTTCCCCGTGGGAACCGCCGCCGCCGATATCGGCTGGAAGGCGCTGGCAGTGAATCTCTCCGACCTCGCCGCCATGGGTGCCACGCCGGCGTGGGCACTGCTCGCGCTGACCCTGCCCGACAGCGACGAAGCCTTCGTCGACGGACTGGCGCGCGGTTTCGCTGAACTGGCCACGCCGCTGCGCCTTGCCCTCATCGGCGGCGACACGACGCGCGGGCCGCTCACCGTGACGGTGGCCGTGCACGGGTTCACTGCCCCAGGCGAAGCGCTTCTGCGCTCCGGCGCGCGCGTGGGCGACGTGGTGATGGTCACCGGTACGCTCGGCGACGCGGCTGCCGGTCTTCGCTGCCTCGCTGAGTCCGACGCTGCGCCCTATACGTCGCTCATCGAGCGCCTGAACCGGCCCACGCCACGCGTGGCGGCCGGTAACGGCCTTCGTGGTATCGCTACGGCATGTGTCGATGTCTCCGACGGCCTCGTGGCCGACCTCGGGCACATCTGCAAGGCCAGCGGTGTCGGCGCCGAAATCGATGCGGCCATGCTGCCGCGCTCGTCCGCGCTGCTTACCCACTTCGACGATGCCGACACGATCGACTTCGCGCTGTCCGGCGGCGACGACTACGAACTGTGTTTCACCGTACCGGCCGATCGTGCCGGTGAGGTGTCCGCGAACATGGCTCGCCTGGGTGGCGGCGCGACGCGCATCGGTCGCATCGTCGAAGGCGGTGGCGTTCGCGTGCTGGGACTGGACGGCACCGAGCTGGTGTTGTCGCGAACGGGCTGGAATCACTTCGTCGCATGAGCACGAAGTATGTTCTCGATGCCGACGATCGCCGCCGCCTGCTGGCGTCACCGGCAGGATGGATCGCCTGCGGCTTCGGCTCCGGTCTGGCGCCGAAGGCCCAGGGAACGTTCGGGTCACTGGCCGCCATCCTGCCGTGGCTGTTGCTGCGTGGCCTCTCCGTACCGGCATGGTTTGGCGTCATCGTCGTCGCTTTCGCGATCGGCGTATGGGCCTGCAACGTGGCCGGGCGCATCCTTGGCGTGGACGATCACCGCAGCCTCGTGTGGGATGAATTCGTTGGACTATGGATCACCTTGCTGCCCGCGCTGGTTGCGCCATGGTGGGCGGTGATCGCCGGGTTCCTCCTGTTCCGCCTTTTCGACGTCTGGAAGCCCTGGCCGATCGCGTGGTTCGACCGTCGCGTGAAGGGTGGTTTCGGCGTCATGCTCGATGACGTGATCGCCGGCCTCTTCGCCGGCGTCGTGCTTTACCTGGTCTTGCTGCTCGTTCGCTGAGGAATCGCCATGGAATACCGTCGTCTCGGTTCAACCGGCCTGCAACTTTCCGCGCTGTCGTATGGCGCATGGGTCACCTTCGGGCGCCAGGTCGGCCGCTCCGACGCACGCGAGCTGATCGCACTGGCCTACGACCATGGTGTGAATTTCTTCGATAACGCTGAGACATACAACGCCGGTGACGCCGAGCGGCTGATGGGCGATGTCATCGCCGACCTGCGTCTTCCGCGCGATGCCTACTGCGTATCGAGCAAGGTCTATTTCGGGGCGGTGACCGATCCGAAGCCGACCCAGCGCGGTCTTTCGCGCAAGCATGTCTTCGATGCCTGTCACCAGGCACTCGAGCGCCTGCGTGTCGATTACCTGGACCTCTATTTCTGTCATCGTCCTGATCCGGATACGCCGGTGGTGGAAACGGTGTGGGCGATGGATACCCTCGTTCGCCAGGGCAAGGTGCTCTACTGGGGCACCAGCGAATGGCCCGCCGAGCTCATCGAGGAAGCGCATCGTGTCGCGCGCGATAACCATCTTGTCGCGCCCTCGATGGAACAACCGCAATACAACCTGCTGCATCGCGATCGTGTGGAGCGGGAATACGCGTCGCTCTACGAGAATTACGGCATGGGCAGCACGATCTGGTCGCCGCTTGCCTCGGGCCTGCTCACAGGCAAGTACAACGATGGTGTTCCTGACGATTCGCGTCTCGGCCGCGCGGGCAACGAATGGTTGCGCGACGCGCTGCTGGAAGACGATGGCGCCAGGCTGAAGACGGTGCGTGCCCTCGCGCCGATCGCCGCCGAACTCGGCCTGCCACTGGCGCGGTTCGCGCTCGCGTGGTGCCTGAAAAATCCGCACGTCTCGACCGTTATTCTCGGCGCAAGCAAGAAAGCACAGCTCGAAGAGAACCTGAAGGCGCTCGATGCGGTGAAGCTGCTCGACGACGCCGTGATGCGCAAGATCGAAGCCGCCCTGAAGCCGTTGTAGATGCTCTCTTGGCGGTCAAGCGTTCTTGAGATGTTCGGGGCTAAAGAGCTTCGAGGTATCGAAGCTCTCGTCGTTGCGGATGCAGGCCCA
>NZ_QAOX01000017.1 GCF_003050935.1 Luteibacter sp. OK325
CGCTTGAGCGCCGGGTCGATCGGTCGATATCCCATGGGTCACCTCGGTAGGGATTTTGCTCCTACATGGGTGTCCAGGAAAATTAGACCACTGCAAATCGGCTCCTACATGAGGGGGACATGCCCTTCGGCTTCATCGCTTCGTTGGCTTTTCGCCGATGAATCGGCTCCCACGGTGGGCTTGCAGCCCACTCACCGTCTCAGGAGACGGTGAAACTCTCTCCACAGCCACACTCACCGGTTGCGTTGGGGTTGTGGAAGACGAAGGAGGCGTTCAGGCCCTGGCGCTGGAAGTCGATCAGGGTGCCTTCGACCAGGGGCAGGCTCTTGGGGTCGACCACCACGCGAATACCGTCGATATCCATGACCTGGTCGTCCGCGGCGATGGCGCCGGCCAGGTCGACCACGTAGCCGAAGCCCGAGCAGCCCATTCGCTTGACGGAAAAGCGCACGCCGGCGGCCTCAGGGGCCTTCTCGAGGAAGGCGCGCATGCGGTCGGAGGCGGCGGGAGTGATCTGAATGCTCATGAAGACGTTTTTTTACCGTGGTATATCGGGAGAACGCTGCCGTTCACGTGGCCCTTACATTATCATGCAGGGTCGCGTCCTATGCGCCCTCTTTGATGTGCGGTGCCTTTTCTGGAGTTTCAATCGATGACGGTGGTAAGCGTCAAGCAGGCCCTCGCCGGCGGCACGACCGCAGCGGAACACGAAGTCACTGTACGCGGCTGGGTCCGCACCCTGCGTGAATCCAAGAGTGGCCTCTCCTTCGTGAACGTGAGCGACGGCTCCTGCTTCGCCCCGATCCAGGTGGTTGCCACCGCCGACCTGCCCAACTACGAGACCGACGTGAAGCGGCTCTCGGCCGGCGCGGGCATCATCGCCACGGGCAAGCTCGTTCCCTCGCAGGGCAAGGGCCAGGCCTATGAGATCCAGGCCACCCGCATCGAGGTGACCGGCTTCGTCGAGAATCCGCTCACCTACCCCATCCAGCCGAAGCAGCACTCCATGGAGTTCCTGCGCGAGGTCGCCCACCTGCGCCCGCGCACCAACCTGTTCGGTGCCGTGACCCGCGTGCGCCACACCATGATGATGGCGATCCACCGCCTGCTGACCGAGCAGGGCTTCTTCTGGATCAACACCCCGATCATCACCACCTCGGACGCCGAAGGCGCCGGTGACATGTTCCGCCTGTCCACGCTGGATCTGGCCAACCTGCCCCGTGACGACAAGGGCGGGATCGACTGGCGCAAGGATTTCTTCGGCCGCGAGGCGTTCCTGACCGTGTCCGGCCAGCTCAACGTCGAGGCCTACGCGCTGTCGATGAGCAAGGTCTACACCTTCGGCCCGACCTTCCGCGCCGAGAACTCGAACACCACGCGTCACCTGGCCGAATTCTGGATGGTCGAGCCCGAGGTCGCCTTCGCCGACCTCAACGACATGGCCGATCTGGCCGAGCTGTTCCTCAAGGGCATCTTCAAGGCGGTGCTCGACGAGCGCGCCGACGACATGGCCTTCTTCGCCGAACGCATCCAGCCGGACGCCATCTCGCGACTGGAAGCCTTCATCGCCAAGCCGTTCGAACGCATCCAGTACACCGAGGCGGTCGAGATCCTGCAGAAGTCCGGTAAGAAGTTCGAGCACCCGGTGGCCTGGGGCATCGACCTGCAGACCGAGCACGAGCGCTACCTCGCCGAGGAACATATCGGCCGCCCGGTGGTCGTCATGAATTACCCCGAAGAGATCAAGGCGTTCTACATGCGCCTCAACGACGACGGCAAGACCGTGGCGGCCATGGACGTCCTCGCGCCCGGCATCGGCGAGATCATCGGCGGCGCGCAGCGTGAAGAACGCCTGGACTACCTCGACCGCCGCATGGACCAGTTTGGCCTCGATAAGGAGGTCTACAACTGGTACCGCGACCTCCGCCGTTACGGCACCGTACCCCATGCCGGTTTCGGCCTCGGCTTCGAACGCCTGCTCGTCTACGTCTGCGGCCTCGCGAATATCCGCGACGCCATCCCTTATCCCCGCGCGGCAGGGAGTGCCGAGTTCTAAGAACCACGACCCTTATGCCCCCTTCCCTGTTCCGTTCCCTGCTCCTTGCCGCCGCGATGCTCACGCTCGCGGCGTGCCACACGATGAGTGCCATCGTCCCGCCGAACTTCCGTCCGCCGGAAAATCCGTCGAACACGGTCGATCTCGCACGCAAGGCGCTCGACGCCGCCACGCCCTGCTGCGGCAGCTTCGCCGACCTGTCCTACCAGGACATGCTGCCCTGGCAGCCGCAGCGCTTCTCGCTGGACAAGAACAGCCCGGTCGCCAACCTCAACGGCGACCGCAGCTACTTCCTGGCCTTCCGCTTGCCGGCGGGCGCGCAAATGCCGTACACCATCGCGATGAAGGCCGAGCTCAATGGCCGCTGGCTGAGCTCGAGCTACCTGTTCGCGCCGACCGTGGTGTTGCTCGACGACGCCTTCCAGCCGCTGCACGCCGAAGACATCCAGCTCTGCGAATACATGGGCTGGACCAATGAAACGACGGGCGCCTTCGGCAAGTTCAAGGTCGAGGACGACAAAGCGCGATACATGGTGGTGTATTCGTCGTCCAAGCAGCAGAAGAGCCAGACCTACTGGGAGCAGTCGCCCAGCAACTTCTCGGCGGAAGCGCCGGTGAAGATGGCGTCGGCGGGCAGCTTCAAGATTCCGCACGGTCCGGACGGCGTACTGTTCGTCGGCATGCAGAACGACACGTACAAGAAGGCGATCAGCAATGCCGTATGCGACAAGGCCCAGCCAGGCAATGGCGTGATTTCCACCATCCGCCAGGTAGTCAGCACGGACATTCTTGGTCAAGGCCAGGCAAAGAAAGACCCACCCAAGAAAGAAAACGGCAGCTGAGCCGGCATGCAGACCGCCGTCCTCCTCTATCTCCTGTTACTGCTCGGTGCGGTGGCGTCGTTCGTCTTCCATTTCATCGCGCAGTGGCGCTTCACCTCGCTCTTACGCCAGCGCTATCCGGACCAATGGAAAACCATCACCGAGGCCGATACCGGCCGGCCTAACGGCATGGCCAACTGGTTGCGCATGCGTCGCGTGCTGCGCTCCGACGCACCGGCCCTGTTCAACGACGACGACCTCAATCGCTGGCAGCGCTGGTGGCGCCGTGCGCCCTGGTTTGCGTGGCCGTGCTGGTTCGTCGCGATGGCGGTACAGTGGTGGGCGATGAGACAGGCCTGAAAGGCCGCCACCCAACCCGGAGCACGCATGGATCTTCGCCTCACCGGTCGACACGCGCTGGTCTGCGGCGCCTCCCAAGGCATCGGCCGGGCCACCGCCTTCGAGCTGGCCGAGCTCGGCGCCAGCGTTACCCTGCTCTCCCGCTCCGCCGACGCCTTGATAGCGCTTGCCGCTGAGCTGCCGGCGATCCATCCCGGACAAAAGCACCACCACGTCGCCGTCGACATGCTCGACACCGACGCCCTGGCCGCGGCCGTCGGCGAGGTAGTGAAGCTCAACGCCGTGCACGTGCTGATCAACAACAGCGGCGGACCGCCTCCGGGCCCTGCCTGGAACGCCGAGCCGGAAGCTTTCCTGGTCGCGTACCGCCAACACCTCATCGGTGCGCAGGTGATCACCCGCGCCTGCCTGCCGGGCATGCGCCAGGCGCACTACGGGCGCGTCGTCAACGTCATCTCTACCTCGGTGAAAGAGCCGATCGCCAATCTCGGTGTCTCCAATACGGTGCGCGCCGCCGTGGCAGGCTGGGCGAAGACACTCTCGGCCGAAGTGGCGCCCGATGGCATCACGGTGAACAACGTGCTTCCGGGCTACACGCGCACGCCGCGGCTCGAGGCGCTGGTCGAGGCCAGCTGCAAGGCGGGGCGAAGCCGCGACGATGTCGAACGTGGCCTGCTCGCCAGCGTGCCGGCCGCGCGCTTCGGCGATCCGGCCGAAGTGGCGGCGGTGATCGCCTTCCTCGCCAGTCCCGCCGCTGGCTACGTCAACGGGGTGAGTATCACCGTCGATGGCGGCCGTACGCGCAGCTTCAACTAAGGCGCGCCATGCTGATCCTCGCCAATCTCATCGATGGCCAGTCGCGGGCGCCGCACGCCGGCCGTTACCTGGACAGCGTGGATCCCGCCATTGGCGAGCCGTTCGCGCAGTGTCCCGATTCCGATGCCGGCGACGTCGCGGAGGCTGTCGCCGCTGCATCCCGCGCTGCGCACGGCTGGGCACAAACGACCGCTGAAGTACGCGGACGTTGCCTGCAACGCCTCGCCGATCTGATCGAGGCCCGCCTTGAAACCTTCGCCGAAGCGGAATCACAGGACAGCGGCAAGCCGCTCGCCCTCGCCCGCTCCCTCGACATTCCCCGCGCCATCGCCAACCTGCGGTTCTTCGCGGCCGCCGCCGGCCAGTGGAGCGGTGAGTCCCATGCGATGGAACACGGCGCGATCAATTACACGCTGCGCCTGCCGCTCGGCGTCGTCGGCTGCATCAGCCCGTGGAACCTGCCGCTCTATCTCTTCACGTGGAAAATCGCGCCCGCGCTCGCCGCTGGCAACACCGTGGTGGCCAAGCCGTCGGAAGTCACGCCCTATACGGCGTGGCTGCTCGGTACGCTGGTCGATGAGGCGGGCTTTCCGCCAGGCGTGCTCAACATCGTCCATGGCCGCGGCCCCGCCGTCGGCGAGGCCATCGTCACGCACGATACGGTCAAGGCGATCTCGTTCACCGGGAGCACGCGCACCGGCATTGCCATTGCCAGCGCCGCAGCGCCACGACTGAAGAAGGTGTCGCTCGAACTCGGTGGCAAGAATCCCGCGATCGTCTTCGACGATTTCGATTTCTCCGACGCTTCGCTGGCCACGATCGTCCGCTCCGGCTTCGCCAACCAGGGCGAGATCTGCCTGTGCGGCTCGCGCCTGCTCGTCCAACGCGGCATTTACGATCGCTTCCGCGAAGCCTATCTCGAGCGCGTCCGCGCGCTGAAGGTCGGCGATCCACTGGAAGCCACCAGCCAGCTTGGCGCCCTCGTTTCCGAAGCGCATTTCGATAAGGTCACAGGCTGCATCGCACGTGCGCTCGACGAAGGCGGCACGCTGCTTACCGGTGGCGGACGCGTCGTCGTCGACGGTCGCTGTGCGCGTGGCTGGTTCGTCCAGCCAACGGTGATTGAAGGACTCGCACCCGGGGCAGTGACGAACCAGGAAGAAATCTTCGGTCCCGTCGTCACCCTGATTCCCTTCGACACCGAAGCAGAAGCCCTGGCCATCGCCAACGGCACGCCCTACGGACTGGCCGCCTCCGTGTGGACACGCGACGTGTCGCGCGCCCACCGATTCTCGGCGAAGCTCGACTTCGGCATCGTATGGGTCAACTGCTGGATGCTGCGCGACCTGCGCACGCCGTTCGGCGGCGCGAAGCAATCAGGCGTCGGCCGCGAAGGCGGTTTCGAAGCGATGCGTTTCTTTACCGAGGCCAGGAATGTCTGCATCGACCATGGGCAATAACATCATCCGCACCGAGGGCGCACCGGCTCCGGTAGGCGCGTATCCCCACGCGCGACGCGTGGGCGACCTGCTGTTTCTTTCCGGCGTCGGCCCACGCGTACCCTCCACCAATACGGTGCCCGGAAACGTCGCGGATGCGGATGGCACACTGCTTTCCTACGATATCGAGGCGCAGTGCAGGCAGGTGTTCGCGAATGTCCGCGCGGTGCTGGAAGCCAGCGGTGCGCGCTTCGAAGACCTGGTCGACGTGACGGTGTATCTCACGGACATGGCGCGCGACTTTGCTGTGTATAACCGGCTTTATGCGGAAGCGTTTGCTGGCGTGGATGCGTGTCGCACCACGTTGGGGATTACCGCCCTGCCGACTCCGATCGCGATCGAGCTGAAGTGTGTGGCGCATATCGCGAGCGCCGATCGCCGCTGAAGCGGCTCCCACAAAACCCCTGTAGGAGCCGATTCATCGGCGATTGTGGGAGCCGATTCATCGGCGATAGGCACTACCTAGGGCGTCAGCGCCCGGACACCCTGGAGGCACACCCGCAACATGTCGCCAATCAGCACCTGTACCTGGGCGGCCTTCTTCGGCAGGTATTCGAACGAATCCTCGTCCATGTAATTGAGCTGGGCGAGTTCGAGCTGGATCGCGTCCACGCCCTCCGCCGGCCGGCCGTAGTGGCGGGTGATGTAGCCGCCCTTGAAACGGCCGTTCACGGCGAACGAGTAGTCTTCCTGGCGCTCCAGCACCGCGGCGACGCGGGCCTGAAGGCCGGGCGAGCAGCTGGCGCCGTCGGCCGTGCCGAGATTCAGGTCCTTGAGACGACCCTCGAAGAGCATGGGCACTTCGCTGCGGATCGAGTGCCCTTCCCACAGCACCACGTGACCAAACTCACTCTTGAGGCGAGCCAGCTCGCCGGCCAGGGCCTGGTGGTAAGGCTTCCACCACCGTTCGACGCGGTCGGCGATTTCCGCGGCGTCGGGCTCGGCGCCGGGCCGGTAGATCTCGCGCCCGTCGAACAGCAGCGTGGGCACCAGGCCGGTCTCGTTCTGTCCCGGGTAAAGCAGATGCCCATCCGCCGGGCGGTTCAGGTCGACCACGAAGCGGGAGGCGAAGGGCTTGATCACGCTGGCGCCCATCTCACGGGCGAAGTCGTACAGCTCGGCCACGTGCCAGTCCGTATCCACCGAACCCCGGGCCCGGCGCTTCATGCGGGCGGCCATGTCATCGGGGATAGCACTGCCGTTATGCGGCAGGCTGACCAGGAGCGGCGCGGTGCCGCGATGCAGGGTGTAGGGGATCATGGCCTGAGTGTAGCGCTCATCCGGGGACCCGATCACCCATCAGGACCATCTCTTCGGCCGATGTCGGATGGACAGCCAGGGTATCGTCGAAGTCCGATTTACAGGCGCCCATCTTGATCGCCACGGCAAAGCCCTGGAGGATCTCGTCGACGCCCGGACCGAGCATCTGCATGCCGACGATCCGAGAGTCCTTGCCCACGCAGATCAGCTTGAACCGCGTGGTAATAGGCCGCCTGGCGAGCGCCAGCTGCATCGGCACGAAGGACTGCTTGTAAAGATGCACGTCGGCCCCGTAGGCCTCGCGGGCCTGCTGCTCGGACATGCCGATCGTGCCTAGCGGCGGGTGCGAAAAGACCACGCTGGGGATGTTCTCGTAGTCCAGCCTGGCGTTCGGCTTGCCGCCGAACAGGCGATCCACGAGCTTGCGCGCCGCGGCCACGGCGACCGGCGTCAGGGCCATCCGCTCGGTCACGTCGCCGACGGCATAAACCCCTTCGACGTTGGTGTTCTGCCAGTCGTCGATGGCGATGTGACCGTCTGTTCCGGTAGTGGCCAGGCCGATGGTCTCCATCCCCAGGGCGGCGGTGTTCGCCTCGCGCCCGATGGCGACGATCAGGGCATTGAAGGGGCCGGGGTGGTCACCACGATCGCAGTCGAGCAGGATCACGCCATCGGTCTCATGCGCCGCCACGATCTGGCATTCATAGTGGACATGGATACCGTGCAGCTCCATTTCATCGCCCAGACCATAAGCCATCTCTTCGTCGAAACCGCCCATCAGGCGGCCGCGCACGTACATGTGTACGTCGCTACCGAGTGCACGGAGAACGCCAGCCAGTTCGACGGCAATGTAGCCGCCGCCGATGATCGCCGTGCGCTGCGGACACGCCCGCAGGTCGAAAAAGCCGTCCGAATCCATGGCGAGATCGAAGCCGGGTTTGTCCAGGCGCTTCGCCTTCGAGCCTGTGGAAACGATGATGTGCGGCGCCGTGAGTTCGCGGTCGCCGGCACGCACGCGGCCCTTCGCGATGAAGCACCCGGTTTCACGCACGACGGTAACGTGCCCTTTATCGAGCGCCTGCTGGTACTTGCCGTGGATACGCTCGATGTATTCCTCGCGACGCTCGATGAAGCGCGGCCAGTCGAGGGTACCCGGCGTGTCGTGGAACCCATAGTCCATCGCGATGTACTGTGCTTCGGCCATCTGCGCGGCGTACCACATGGCTTTCTTCGGAACGCAGCCGACGTTGACGCAGGTGCCCCCGAGTTCGCCCGGCTCGATCAGCGCGACCTTCACTCCGTGCTTCGCGGCACGGATCGCGGCGGCCAGACCGCCCGAGCCGCCACCGATCACGATGAGGTCGAAGGCTTCCACGGTCATGCGTCGCTCCAGCAAGGTCAATGCACCACCGTAACAAACTCCGACCGTTGTTGTAGGAGCCGATTCATCGGCGAATGGGTGCTGGCCGGGTGCTGGCCCGCTGCCGCGGGATCGCCGATGAATCGGCTCCTACAGATAGCGGCCGGCAAGGCGGTCAGAGACCGAAGCGGGCGGGGGAATAGGGTGTCGGGTCGAGCGCGGGCGCAGGGCCTGCCAGCAGGTTTGCCACCAACTCACCCGTAGCCGCCGACATGCTGATGCCGAGCATCCCGTGCGCCGTGGCATAGGTCAGGTTCGACCAGCGCGCGCTGGGTCCGATGATGGGCAGCTCGTCCACGCTCATCGGTCTCCACCCCCACCAGGGCACCATCTCGCCGCGGCCTTCGGGTTCGTGCAGATACGCCGCCGCACCGCGTCGCAACGCGTCCAGGCGAACCGGATTGAGCCCCTCCGCGAAACCGGAGAACTCCATGGTGCTGCCAAGCCGAAAGCCGGACACCCAGGGCGTGACGCAAACGGCAGCTTCGCGCAGGACCAGCGAATGGGTGGGTACGCGCTCGGGCGGCTGGTCCCAGGTGAGTGAATAGCCCTTGCCCGGCTGCATGGGCAGGCGGATATCCAGCAGTTTGCCGACCAGAGGAGACCACGCGCCGAGCGCCATCACGACATGGTCGCCGCTGAACACACCGCCGGTCGTGCGAACGTGCGAGATGCGCTCTCCTTCAAGAACGAACTCGTCCACGCGCGCGCCGGTCTCGATGGCACCACCGAGTTCGCGAACACGCCGCGCCAGCTCGGCCACGTAGCGATCCGGTCGCAGGCGGGCGTCGCCCGGATGAAGCAAGCCTCCCACCACACCCTCGCGCAGGGCGGGCTCGAGCGTGAGGACGTCGTCGCCCACCAGCACGCGGACATCCATGCCCAGGCGGCGCAGGAGCTCTACGTGCGGGCGATCGTCCTGCATCGCCCGCGCGTTGCGGTAAACGTAGAGTTCGCCCACTTCCTCGAATTCACAGGCGAGGCCTTCGCAGGCGATGAGCTCGCCGAGCAAGACTCGTGAGCGGTTCAGGATCGCGCCACGCGCCTCGCCGGCGTACTGGTAGTCGCGCCAGGTGCAATGACGGGCGAAATCGAGCAGCCAGCGTGCCCGCGCCCGATCCGGCCGGGGGTTCACATACAGCGGCGCATCGCGGCGCAGGAGTGAGCGCAGCGCCGTGCCGATCATGCCTGGCATGGTCAGTGGGCCAGCGTGGCTGGGGGTGATCGTGCCGCAGTTGCCATGCGAGCTGCCGTTGCCGGGCAAGCCCTGTTCCAGCACCCGGACGCTCGCGCCGGCTCGTAACAGGTACAGCGCGCACGCCAGGCCAATCACTCCCCCACCCATGATCAGAACGTCGCTTCGGGATCTATCCATCGGCGAAGTTTAACGGCCGTCCGTCTGCTCCAGGCCTGTCCGCCAGATGAATTCGTGCTCTTTGCGAGGTATTCCACGCAACCTATTGATTTGTTAACCTCGACGGGCCGCTCCTACAGGGGGAAACGCCCGATGTTCGCCGTTGCTCCAGTTCTTCCTCTCCGCCCCGTCCGCTTCATTGGCCCCTTCGCACTGGCGGTGGCGCTCAGCCTGCTGGCAGCCTGCGGCAGCGCGCCTCACAAACGTTCGTCGTCCCAACAGCGAAACCCGGCCTCTGCCGTTCCCCTGGCAAAAAACCTGTCGTGGTCCAACCGCCCGGCCGAGGCGCCCCCGGCCGATGCGGCCAACGACGTCCTGTTCCGGGCGATCGGATTGGTTGGCACCCCTTACCGCTGGGGTGGCAATACGCCACAGGGCGGCTTCGACTGCAGTGGCCTGATCAACTACATCTACCTGACCTCGACCGGCGTGCGCCTGCCGCGCACCTCGGGGGAAATGGCGGCATTGGACAAGCCCAAGGTCGACGAGTCGCAGCTTGCCAGCGGCGATCTGGTCTTCTTTGGCCGCGGCCACGTGACCCACGTTGGCGTGTATGTCGGCAAGGGCCGCTTCGTGCATGCGCCCAATTCCGGCGGTACCGTACGCCTTGACGACCTCGATGGCGCGTACTGGAAAGAGAACTTCGTCTACGGTCGCCGCGTCCTAAACTGAACGGATGGCAACAGAAGACTGTTCGCCATTCGATTTAGATTGCGCGCTATTTAATAGCGTGATTAACTATCTCTCGTGGCCCGGCACCGCCGACGCCCTCTCCCATCACGAACGACCAAGGACACCGATCATGAGCAACCTCTCGAACCTCGAAAAAGTTCTCTACACCGCCCACGCCAAGGTCGCCGGTGGCCGCGAAGGCCATGTCGAATCCGACGACGGCCTGATCAAGCTCGACCTGCGCCTGCCGAAGGAAATGGGCGGCAATGGTGGCGGCAGCAACCCGGAACAGCTCTTCGCCGCTGGCTACGCCGCGTGCTTTGAAGGTGCCGTGCGCTTCGTCGCCGGCCAGCAGAAGGTCAAGGTCGACGGCGCCTCGGTAGCGAGTTCGGTCGGCATCGGCCCGCGCAACGACTCTGGCTTCGGCATCAAGGTGAAGCTCGAAGTGAGCCTGCCGGGTGTCGACGACGCAACGGCGCAGGAGATCGTCAAGACGGCGCACGAGAAGGTCTGCCCTTACTCGCACGCCACCCGCGGTAATGTCGACGTCGATATCTCGGTGAACGGCAAGACGGTCGCCTAAGCGCTCCTTCCAAGCACCGATCCTTAAGAAACGGCACCCTCGGGTGCCGTTTCTTCTCATGGCAGGACTTCCGGCACGCGGCAGCAACGGCGCGCGGGCGCACCTTCACCGGGTCGCACCAGAAGCGAAGGGGATCGCCATGACACCGCTCAACAAGCAGGCTCGTCTCGCCGGATTCCTGTATCTCCTGCTGGCCATGGTCGGGCCGCTCCGGCTCATCTACATACCCACCACTCTCTTCGCCAGCGACCATCCCGCCGAGACCGCCGCGAACATCGCCGCGCACGAGACCCTGTTTCGCTGGGGTATGTTCGGCGACCTGTTCATCGGCAGCATCCTGATTTTCGTCGTGCTGGCGCTCTACCGGTTGCTCAAGCCTTCCGGCCCGACACTTGCCGTTGTGATGATGATCTTCGGCGGGCTGCTGCCCTCAGCCATCTATTTCATCAATACCGCCAACGATGCCGCAGCGCTCGTACTGGTGCGTGGCGCGCCCTTCCTCGATACCTTCAGCCAGGCGCAGCGCGAATCGCTCGCCATGCTCTTCCTGCGCCTGCATCGCGAAGTCATCACCGCCGCCGAGACGTTGTGGGGACTGTGGCTGGTGCCCTTGGCGATCCTTGTCTGGCGCTGCGGGTTTCTTCCGCGTGTGTTGTCGGTGTGGCTGGTGCTGAATGCGCTGGCCTATATCGCCCAAAGCTTTGCGGGTTTCGTCATGCCGCAATATTCGGAAAGCCTCGACGCGATCTGCTTCCCACTCCAGCTCGGCGAAGTCGCCTTCATGCTGTGGTTGCTCGTCTTCGGCGCGCGGCGCTACATCCTGATGGAGAGGAAAAACGCATGAGTACGTTGCAGGACACCAAGGTTCCGCTGCGCATCAAGCTTGCCAGCCTCTGGGCATCGTTGATGTCCTGCTACATCTACGGCGACTTCTTCGGGCTGTTCGCGCCGGGTCGGCTGCAGGACATGATTGCCGGCAACTTCGGTCCGTTGGGCGCGACGACACCCGGCATCCTGGTGGGCGTTAGCCTGATGATGGCGGTTCCGGCGCTGATGATCTTCGGGTCGCTCGCGTTGCCGGCAACCCTCTGTCGCTGGGCCAACATAGTATTCGGTCTGTTCTATACGGTGATCATGCTGTTGACGATGCCCGGGGCGCTGCCGTTCTACATCACGCTTGGTGTCATTGAGGTGCTGCTGACCGCAGCCGTCGTGGTCTATGCGTGGCGATGGCCGAGAGTGCTTTAAAGGCCCATCGCCTGCTAACCAGCTCAGCTCGGCGTTCGGTGACGTAGCGGCGCAGAGCCTTCGGTGCCCACCCTCGAGGCGAGTTCCGCACAAGTGAGCGGCCGTAGGCCAGATCGATACATGGGCCGCGTGAGCGGCCTTCCGATCCGAACGCGGAGGACTGTCTGAGCAGCGAGGGTGGGCACCAAGGTCTCCCCCGCGAGACGCCCAAGTGTAGAGGGCGACGGCGCAGCACGATGAACCAAAAAAAAGCACCCTAAGGTGCTTTCTTTTTCGCGCCAGGCGTCGATCAAGCCGATCAGTGAGCGGCGTCGCCGTTCGGGTGCGCGTGGCCGTGCTCGATCTCTTCCGGGGTGGCGTCACGCACACTCTGCACATCGACGTGGAAGGTCAGCGTCTTGCCGGCCATCGGGTGGTTGAGGTCGACATCCACCACGCTCGAGCCGATCTTCTGCACGACGACGACGCGGCTGCCGCCTTCCTTCAGCGACAGGACGGTCGAGGTGCCGGCCTTCAGGCCCTTGCCCTGCTGCGGGAAATACTTCTTCGGCACGCGCTGGGTCAGGCCGTCCTGGCGCGGGCCGTAGCCCTGCTCCGGTTCGATCGTGACATCGAAGGTATCGCCGACGGACTTGCCTTCGAGGCCGGCTTCCAGGCCCGGAATCAGCTGGCCGTGACCGAGCAGGATCCAGAGCGGCTCACCACCCTCCACCGAGCTTTCGACCTGCTCACCGTTGACGGTGAGGGTGTAGTGGAACGAGATGACCTTGTCCTTGCCAGCCTGCATGATCGTTTCTACCGGATGAAAACCGGGCATTTTACTGGCCGGCGGGCCCGGCGTCACGCCGCATCGCGCTTCTTTCCGAATCCGACGCCATGCGCCTCGGGACCCAGCCAGGTCAGCAGGGCCAGCAACAGCGCCACCGCCCCGATCCAGGTCGACATGGCAAAGGCGAAATCGCCGCCACGCTGGGTCGCGATCCAGGTCTGCGCCGTCGCCGTGATCGCCGCCAGGAGGTTGCCCATCTGGTAGGCGAACCCGGGCAGAGTGCCGCGCACGGCATCCGGAGACAGCTCGTTGAGGTGGGTCGGCACGACGCCCCAGGCGCCCTGCACCATCACCTGGATCAGGAACGCCCCCAGGCCGAGGAAAAGCAGCGACCCGCCGTAGGCCCACAGCGGGATCACCGGGATGGCCAGCAGGGCCGCGATGATGATCGCCTTGCGCCTGCCGATCCGCTCGGACAGGGAGCCGAAGGTCAGGCCGCCGAACAGCGCGCCAAGATTGAGCAGCGCCGTGAGCATGAAGGCCGTGCCCGAACCCGCTGGGATTTTCAGCGTCTCCTGCACGAAGGTCGGGTACATGTCCTGCGAGCCGTGGCTGAACATGTTGAACGCCGCCATCAGCAGCATCATGTAGACGAACCGCTTCCAGTTGCCTCGCATGGAAACGAACACGCTTTGCCTGGCCTCGGTACGGCGTCCTTCCCATACCGGCGATTCCGGCACCTTGCGGCGGATGTAGAGCACCAGCAGCGCCGGAGCGGCGCCGACGATGAACAGCCCGCGCCAGCCGATCTGATCGACCAGCAACCAGTTGGCCAGGGCGGCAAGGAAGAAGCCACAGGGGTAGCCGCTCTGCAGCAGGCCGGAAACGAAACCGCGCGATCTTGCCGGAATGGACTCCATGGCCAGCGACGCGCCGATGCCCCACTCGCCGCCCATGGCGATGCCGAAGAGGAAGCGAAGGCCCAGCAGGATGCCCAGGGTCGGCGCGAAGGCGCAGGCCACCTCGAGCACCGAAAACAGCACGATGTCGAACATCAGCACGGGACGGCGGCCGTAGCGGTCGGCAAGCCGGCCGAAGATGAGTGCGCCGATGGGCCGGGCCGCCAGGGTCAGGAACAGGCCGTACGTGACTTCCTGCTTGGAGACGTTGAATTCCTTGGCCACCGCGAGGATGACGAAGGTGAGCAGGAAGTAGTCGAATGCGTCGAGGGTCCAGCCCAGGAAGCTGGCGATGACGGTATGCCGCTGGGTCGAATCGAGTTCGCGCAGCGCGGCGGGAAGCGGCATCAGATATTCCTCAACGCGGATTCAGGCGGCGCCGAAGGTAGCACAGCGGGCGAAAATCCAACGCCCGTTTGACGACGCGACCACACCCCGTGGTTACACTGGGCTGCGTCGTCCCACGACGGACGCCCATCCACGACAGACGGAGGACTCATGAAGTTTTCGTATTCGCTCGTTTCGTTCGCCCTGATTGCCGGCCTCGGTATCGGGACCGCGCTTGCGCAAGATGCTGCCGGCTCCAGCGACGCGCCTGCCTTCTCGGATCTCTCGCACGGCGGCAAGTACATCACCCGCAAAGACATCCCCGAGGACAACGAGCGCCTCAAGCAGCTCCGCTCGCACATGAGTGAGAACGACGTGGACCACAACGGAAAGATCGACGAAAAGGAATACAACGCGTACATGTCGAAGGACAATCCGCTTAACAAGAAGCAGTAATTCCGAATCGGCCGGGCACGGTCAACGTGCCCGGTTCTTTCCAGGATGGAAATCAAGCTCATGACGCCCGAAACCCGCACCCGGCGACGTATCGCCTCGCGGTTCAGTCGCCGCCGCGACCGGATCTACATCCACGGCAAGCTCGCCACCGACCCTGTCTACGCCGCCACGGCGACCGCCATTGCCGGACGGCGATTGCCCCTGCTGGATATCGGCTGCGGCCTTGGCCTGCTCGGCCATTACCTGCATGCCTGCGATGCGCTGGACGGCTATCTCGGCCTCGACCACGACCCCCAGAAGATCGCCATGGGCCGGGCGGCTGCGGACCGTGCGGGGCTGGGTGAGAGCATCGCCCTGAGCGAAGTGGATGCCACCACGCCCCAGGCCATCCGCGGCCACGTGGCCCTGCTCGACGTGCTCCATTACCTGCCGGAGGACCGCCAGGCCGAGCTGCTGGCCTATGCCGTCGACCACCTCGCCGACGATGGCGTGCTGGTCCTGCGCAACGTGATCCGGGACGGCACCTGGCGCTACCGGGCCACGGTCTGGGAGGAGAAATTCATCGAGGCGGTCGGCTGGATCCCGGGTGGGGCGCAGTATTTCCCGACCGAGGACGATATTCGTGAGGTGCTCGAGCCGCGGGGGATCCGGGTGGATTTCCGGCCGCTTTTTGGGCGGACGCCTTATAACAGCTACCTGATGGTGGCCTCCCGCCAGTCCTGATCGCCGGGCCGGGGAGCATCGCCGGGCCGGCGAGCATCGCCGCTGAAGCGGCTCCCACAACGGCCTGCGCAGACCTGTGGAAGCCGCTTCAGCGGCACCTGTGGGAGCCGCTTCAGCGGCACCTGTGGGAGCCGCTTCAGCGGCGATGCTCTTCGCCCGCAGCAGGCCAGTCAGGGGCCATTGGGCATTGTGCGCCGCAATAAGGTATACTCGGCGGGTCGTGCTTGCGCTCCGACTCCCTTGCGGACCCCCGGCGTGGAGATTTTCCCGCCCGTTCCCCCACCCTCGGAAGCGCGCTCGACACCGGCCAGCCTGCTGTCTTCGTCATGGTTAGCGGCCGCCAATCCATCGACTTGTAGCGCGGTTCCAGGGAACGCTCGAGTCACGCAGGAGCTTCACTCCATGTCTTTCGATTCGCTGGGCCTTGCGCCCGCGTTGCTGCGCGCCCTTTCCGAAGCCGGCTATGAAAAGCCGACCCCGATCCAGTCCGCAGCTATCCCGCTTGTCCTCGCCGGCAACGACCTCATGGCCGCCGCCCAGACGGGTACCGGCAAGACCGCCGCGTTCGCACTGCCGCTGCTGCAGCTGCTTTCCAAGGACGATCGCGGTGACACGCGTCGCCCGATCCGCGCGCTGATCCTCACCCCGACCCGCGAACTCGCCGCCCAGGTGCAGGAAAACCTGCGCGACTACGGCAAGTACGTGCGCCTTTCCAGCACCGTCATCTTCGGCGGCGTCGGCATGGGCAACCAGCTGCAGGCACTGCGCCGCGGCGTCGACGTTGTCGTCGCTACGCCCGGCCGCCTGATCGACCACATGCAGCAGCGCTCGGTGGACCTGTCCAAGGTCGACGTGCTCGTACTCGACGAAGCCGACCGCATGCTCGACATGGGCTTCCTGCCGGCACTCAAGCGCATCCTCGCCGCCGTGCCGCGTCAGCGCCAGACGCTGCTGTTCTCGGCCACATTCGCGCCGGAAATCAAGGCGCTGGCCCAGCAGTTCATGCGCGATCCGAAGGAAGTGTCGACCACGCCGGCCAACACGGTCGCGAACACGGTCACCCACCGCGTGCACCCGGTCGATGCGGCGAACAAGCGCGACCTTCTTCTGCACATCCTGTCGCAGGACAGCCGTCGCCAGACGCTCGTCTTCGGCCGTACCAAGCACGGTGCCGACAAGCTCGTCCGTCACCTGGAACAGGCCGGCATCAAGGCCGCGGCCATCCATGGCAACAAGAGCCAGAACGCCCGTACGCGCGCCCTGTCGGACTTCAAGACCGGCCGCGTCACCGTCCTCGTGGCGACCGATATCGCCGCGCGCGGCATCGACATCGACCAGCTGCCGGTGGTGATCAACTTCGACCTGCCGATGGTGGCCGAGGATTACGTGCACCGCATTGGCCGTACCGGCCGCGCGGGCGCCGAAGGCCAGGCCATCTCGCTGGTCAGCCATGACGAGTCGGGCCTGCTGCGCGACATCGGTCGCCTGCTCAAAGCCGATCTCGAGGTCAGCAATGTCCCGGGCTATGAGCCGAGCACGCCGCTGCGCATGGACGCCGGTGCGCCGCGTCCGAAGCAGCAGCCGCGCCAGCCGCAGGCCTCGCGCAACCAGGTCGGCCAGGGCCGTTCGGGTGGTGGTCAGGGTCGTTCGGCGGGTGGCCAGGGCCGCTCGCCGTCAAACGGCCAGGGTCGCCAGGGTGCAGCCGGTGGTGGCAACGCGGGTGGCAGTGCCGGTCGTCCGTCGTCGCATCGTCCGCACGGCCATTCGGCCGCTGGCACCGGCGAGAACACGGGCAACCACAAGCGTCGTCGTCAGCGTACGGGTCCGGCCACCAACAAGGCCTGATCGTCCGCTCAGCCCTGCGCCCTGATCTTCGCCGTAAGCACGTGGTCTTCCCACAGCCCGTCGATCTTCAGGTAGCGCTTGGCGTAGCCTTCCTTCTCGAAGCCTAGCCGCTCGAGAAGGCGGCCACTCCGGTCATTGCGTGGCATGTAATTCGCCATCACGCGATGGAAGTCCAGAGGGCCGAACGCATAACGGATCGCGGCGTCCAGGGCTTCGAACATCAGGCCCTGTCCTTCGTGTTTGCGTGCGATGCCGTAGCCAAGATGGCAGGCCTGGAAGACGCCACGGACGACGTTGGCCAGGGTGAAACTCGCGATGATCTCGCCACTGTCGGGCGTCAGCACGATGAACGGGAACCCGCGATCCGACCTTGCCGCTTCGAGGCCCGCCTCGATGGCCAGCCGGCATCCTTCGATGGTGTAGTGCGACTCGGTCCGCAAGGGTTCCCACGGCCTGAGGTGCTCGCGGTTTTCGATGCGGTAGCGACGTAGCAGTTCGGCCTCTTCCACATCGAGCAGGCGTATTACCGTTCGCGGTGTACGCATGCGGATCGGCTCGCTCATGCGGCGAGTGCCTTCGCATGATGCCGCAGGTGGTCCTCGACGAAGCTCTGGATGAAGTAGTAGCTATGGTCGTAGCCCGGCTGCATGCGCAGCTGGAGCGGCTGGCCCGCTTCTTCGCAGGCCGCTTCGAATCGTTGGGGCTGCAACTGCTTCGTCAGGAAGCCGTCCGCTTCGCCCTGGTCGATGAGGATCCGGCCGTCGAAGCGAGCACCATCACGGACGAGCTGGGTGGCGTCATGCAGGGCCCAGGCTTTGCGGTCGTCGCCGAGGTAGAGCGGGAACGCCTTCTCGCCCCACGGCACGCTGGCGGGCGCGACGATAGGCGCGAACGCCGACAACGAGCGATACCGGCCGGGATTGCGCAGTGCGATGGTCAACGCACCGTGCCCACCCATGGAATGGCCGAAAATGCCTTGCCGACTCATGTCCAATGCGAATCGTTCCGCGACCATCCGGGGCAGTTCGTCGACGACGTAGCTATACATGCGAAAACGCGACGACCACGGCGCTTCGGTGGCATCGAGGTAAAAGCCTGCGCCTTCACCGAATTCCCAGTCGCCCGTGGCGCCTTCGATGGCGGTATCCCGCGGGCTCGTGTCAGGCATCACCAATGCGATACCCAACTCGGCGGCGATGCGTTGCGCGCCAGCCTTGATGGTGAACGTTTCAGCGGTACACGTCAGTCCGGCGAGGTACCACAGGACAGGAACAGGCCCGTTTTCGGCCGCAGGAGGCATGAAAACCGCAAAACGCATCGTACCGCCGCACGCTTCGGATGCATGGGAATAGAACCCCTGGATGCCGCCGAAGCAGCGTTGTTCCGAGACCGTCTCGATCGTCGTCATGCCCTTCTCTCCCTACGAAAGCTGACCGGGAAGTGTAACGCCGACGCAACAAGTGGCTATGGCCCGCCTCACCGGGCGCCCATCGCTGCTACAATACCGCTACTGCCCGGCGCCGCTTCCGCCGCCGCGCCCCCTCTTCGAGGTCGCCATGTCATCCCCCGATACAGATAACGCTCCGGCTCAGCCCGGCTTTAGCGCGCTCGCGCTCGACGAAAAAGTCATGCGCGTGCTGGCCGAAGTCGGCTACGAAGTGCCGTCGCCGATCCAGGCCGCCACCATTCCGCCGCTGCTCGAAGGCCGCGATGTCATCGGCCAGGCGCAGACCGGCACCGGCAAGACCGCTGCCTTCGCGCTGCCCGTGCTCTCGCGCATCGACCTGAAGCCCGGCAAGCCGCAGGCGCTGGTTCTCGCGCCTACCCGCGAGCTGGCCATCCAGGTGGCCGAGGCCTTCCAGAAGTACGCCACCTACATGCCCGGCTTCCAGGTACTGCCGATCTACGGCGGCCAGAGCTACGGTCCGCAGCTGCAGGGTCTCAAGCGCGGCGCGCAGGTCATCGTCGGCACGCCGGGTCGCGTTATCGACCACCTGGACAAGGGCACGCTGGATCTTTCCGGCCTGCGCTTCCTGGTCCTCGACGAAGCCGATGAAATGCTCCGCATGGGCTTCATCGACGACGTCGAGAAGCTTCTGCAGGCCACGCCGAAGACGCGTCAGGTCGCCCTGTTCTCCGCGACCATGCCGGCACCGATCCGTCGCATCGCGCAGACCTACCTGAAAGAGCCGATCGAGATCACGATCAAGAACAAGACCACGACCGCGGCGAACATTCGCCAGCGTTACTGGTTCGTCAGCGGCGTGCACAAGCTCGACGCGCTGACCCGCATCCTCGAAGCCGAAAGCTTCGACGCGATGATCGTGTTTACACGCACCAAGCAGGCCACCGAAGAACTGGCCAGCAAGCTGCAGGCAAGGGGTTTCGCGGCCGCCGCGATCAACGGTGATATCGCCCAGGCGCAGCGTGAGCGCGTGATCGATAACCTGAAGACCGGCAAGCTCGACATCCTGATCGCCACCGACGTTGCCGCTCGCGGTCTCGACGTCGAGCGCATCAGCCACGTGCTGAACTACGACATCCCGCACGACACCGAGTCGTACGTGCACCGCATCGGCCGTACCGGCCGCGCGGGTCGCAGTGGTGAGGCGATCCTCTTCGTCACGCCGCGCGAGAAGAACCTGCTCCGTCAGATCGAGCGCGCCACGCGCCAGCCGATCGAGCAGATGCAGCTGCCGACGATCGAAGCGGTCAACGACACGCGCATCAACAAGTTCAACCAGAAGATCACCGACACGCTGGCGCAGGGCGACCTTGGCCTGTTCCAGCAGATGGTCGAGAAGTTCGAACAGGAACACAATATTCCTGCCATCGAGATCGCCGCCGCACTGGCCAAGATCGCCCAGGGCGACCAGCCGCTGCTGCTCGAGCCGCCGGCCAAGCGCGAGTACACCGAGCGTCCGCCGCGCGAATTCGATCGCGAGCGTCCGCAGCGTGACTTCGACCGCGATCGCGGTCCGCGCAACGAAGGTGGTGGCGACTTCAACGACCGTCGTCCGGTTCGCGAAGGCATGCGCCAGCCGCGCCCGCACACCACGGAAGCCGGCAAGCGCACGTACCGCATCGAAGTGGGCCACGAGCATGGCGTGAAGCCGGGCAACATCGTCGGCGCCATCGCCAACGAAGGCGGCGTCGAGGCCAAGTTCATCGGCCGCGTGAGCATCCGTGACGACTACAGCCTGATCGACCTGCCGGAAGGCATGCCGCCGGAGATCTTCACCCACCTGAAGAAGGTGTGGGTTGCCCAGCAGCAGCTGAAGATTGCCGAGTGGGACGGCGTCGAAGCCCCGCAGAGCGGCAACGCCTCGCGTCCGCCACAGCGCAGCTTCCGTCCCCAGGGCGCCCGCCCCGGTGGTCCGGGCGGTGCTGGCGGTCCTGGTGGCGGCAAGCCGCCGCGCAAGAAGCGCGATTACTGAGTAAGCAAAAAGGCACCTTCGGGTGCCTTTTTTTTGGTTCATCGTGACTGCCTCGAGGGTGGACACCAAGGTCTCTCACGACGATACGGTCGAGTGGAAGGAGAGCCGTGGCGTGGCGCCGTCGTCGGCCCCGACCGCTGCCGACACCAGAGCGAAGCGGAAGCGGTCGCTGGTACGCAGTTGCCGATCACGTCCGTCGCGCCTGTGCCGGCGTGCCTGCCGACGATGCTGCCGCGCGCTCTGGCTCGACCCACGCGAGCCTCAGGGCTCGGGAGAGCCTTCGGTGCCCACCCTCGAGGCGAGTTCCGCACAAGTAGAGCGGCCGTAGGCCGATAAGAACACGGGCCGCGCAGCGGCCTTTCCGGTACGAAACGCGGAGGACTGTCTGAGCAGCGAGGGTGGGTGAGGTGGTCTAATCTTTCTGGACATCCCGAGAGGGCTTCACAGCCAGAACGAGGTGAACCATGGGACGCAAAGACATTACGCAGGCTCAGCGGG
>NZ_QAOX01000018.1:0-2500 GCF_003050935.1 Luteibacter sp. OK325
GCAAAGAAAAACCCGCCTTCTTTCGAAGACGGGTTGTTCCGGTATAAGGCCCCTGGCGGTGACCTACTCTTGCATGGCTTGAGCCACACTACCATCGGCGCATGCGCGTTTCACTTCTGAGTTCGGGATGGGATCAGGTGGTACCACGCCGCTATGGCCGCCAGGGAAGGGGTGGGAGCAGCGCTTTTCGAGCGCCGGCTCCACAGAGGGTGTAAACGAGTGACAAGCGTCCGGAATCGGAAGCGAGTAGAGAGATGTTAAGACGGTGAAGCGTCTTGGGGTTATATGGTCAAGCCTCACGGCTCATTAGTACACGTAAGCTCAATGCATTGCTGCACTTCCACACCGTGCCTATCAACCACCTAGTCTTGATGGTGCCTTTAGGAGAGTCAAGCTCTCGGGAGATCTCATCTTGGGGCGTGCTTCCCGCTTAGATGCTTTCAGCGGTTATCACTTCCGTTCGTAGCTACCGGGCAATGCCATGGGCATGACAACCCGAACACCAGCGGAACGTCCACTCCGGTCCTCTCGTACTAGGAGCAGCCCCCCTCAAATCTCCAACGCCCACGACAGATAGGGACCGAACTGTCTCACGACGTTCTGAACCCAGCTCGCGTACCACTTTAAATGGCGAACAGCCATACCCTTGGGACCGGCTACAGCCCCAGGATGTGATGAGCCGACATCGAGGTGCCAAACACCGCCGTCGATATGAACTCTTGGGCGGTATCAGCCTGTTATCCCCGGAGTACCTTTTATCCGTTGAGCGATGGCCCTTCCATACAGAACCACCGGATCACTAAGACCTACTTTCGTACCTGCTTGATCCGTCGATCTCGCAGTCAAGCACGCTTATGCCTTTGCACACAGTGCGCGATGTCCGACCGCGCTGAGCGTACCTTCGTGCTCCTCCGTTACTCTTTGGGAGGAGACCGCCCCAGTCAAACTACCCACCATACACGGTCCCCGATCCGGATTACGGACCTAGGTTAGAACGTCAAGCACTTCAGGGTGGTATTTCAAGGATGGCTCCACCAGAACTAGCGTCCTGGTTTCATAGCCTCCCACCTATCCTACACAGAAGAACTCAACGTTCAGTGTAAAGCTATAGTAAAGGTTCACGGGGTCTTTCCGTCTTGCCGCGGGAACGCTGCATCTTCACAGCGATTTCAATTTCACTGAGTCTCGGGTGGAGACAGCGCCGCTGTCGTTACGCCATTCGTGCAGGTCGGAACTTACCCGACAAGGAATTTCGCTACCTTAGGACCGTTATAGTTACGGCCGCCGTTTACTGGGGCTTCGATCAAGAGCTTCGCCTTGCGGCTGACCCCATCAATTAACCTTCCAGCACCGGGCAGGCGTCACACCCTATACGTCCACTTTCGTGTTTGCAGAGTGCTGTGTTTTTGATAAACAGTCGCAGCGGCCAGGTTACTGCGACCCCTCGATGCTCAGTCACGCACGTGACCACACCAAGAGGCGCACCTTCTCCCGAAGTTACGGTGCCATTTTGCCTAGTTCCTTCACCCGAGTTCTCTCAAGCGCCTTGGGATTCTCACCCTGCCTACCTGTGTCGGTTTGCGGTACGGTTTTTCTACAGCTGAAGCTTAGTGGCTTTTCCTGGAAGCGTGGTGTCAGTCACTTCGTCCCAAAGGACTCGTCTCGGTGCTCGGCATAAAGATTCCCGGATTTGCCTAAGAATCATGCCTACCGCCTTTCCCCAGGACAACCAACGCCTGGTAGACCTAACCTTCTCCGTCCCCACATCGCACTGTAGAAAAGTGCAGGAATATTAACCTGCTTCCCATCGACTACGCATTTCTGCCTCGCCTTAGGGGCCGACTCACCCTGCGCCGATGAACGTTGCGCGAGGAAACCTTGGGCTTTCGGCGGGGAGGCTTTTCACCCCCCTTATCGTTACTCATGTCAGCATTCGCACTTCCGATACCTCCAGCAAGCCTTACGACTCACCTTCACAGGCCTACGGAACGCTCCTCTACCGCGTACAGATCAAAATCTGTACACCCCGAGCTTCGGTGCATAGCTTAGCCCCGTTAAATCTTCCGCGCAGACCGACTCGACCAGTGAGCTATTACGCTTTCTTTAAAGGGTGGCTGCTTCTAAGCCAACCTCCTGGCTGTCTATGCCTTTCCACATCGTTTTCCACTTAGCTATGACTTTGGGACCTTAGCTGCGGGTCTGGGTTGTTTCCCTTTTCACGACGGACGTTAGCACCCGCCGTGTGTCTCCCGTGTATCACGTGTTGGTATTCGGAGTTTGCCATGGTTTGGTAAGTCTCAATGACCCCCTAGCCATAACAGTGCTCTACCCCCAACAGTGTTCGCACGAGGCGCTACCTAAATAGCTTTCGAGGAGAACCAGCTATCTCCGAGTTTGTTTAGCCTTTCACTCCGATCCTCAACTCATCCCCATCTATTGCAACAGATGTGGGTTCGGTCCTCCAGTGCGTGTTACCGCACCTTCAACCTGGTCAAGGATA
>NZ_QAOX01000019.1 GCF_003050935.1 Luteibacter sp. OK325
TGTAGATGCTCTCTTGGCGGTCAAGCGTTCTTGAGATGTTCGGGGCTAAAGAGCTTCGAGGTATCGAAGCTCTCGTCGTTGCGGATGCAGGCCCACAGTCCGGTCAGGTACTTGCGCATGACCGCGGTGAGGGCTTGTCGCTTCTTTTTGCCTCGGCGGACGAGTTGGTCGTAGAAGGCCTTGGCCAAGGGGTCATGCCGGACGGCGACCAGGGCCGGCATGTAGGTGCCGGCACGCAGGTAGGCGTTGCCGCCTTTGCTGATGCGGGAAGCGCCGTAGACGCTGGTGCCTGACTGGTTCAGGCAAACATCCAGGCCCGCGTGGCGACTCACCTGCGGCGCCTTCATGGTCGTCGGCAGCATGACCAGTTCAGCCAGCAGGGCCATCGCCGAGACCTCCGCTACGCCCGGCGCGGCGATCATGTGCTTGAGCTGGGACTGGCGGATCGGGTCGGCATCGATCAGCGCGCGCATCGCGGCGCGCAGCCGTTCTATCCGTCGTTCCAGGGTCGCGATGGCGTCGGCTTCGTCGTCCAGCAGCAAGGCGTAGGTGCCCTGTTTGGCGTTCAAGGCATGCAGGCGATTCTTCGCGCGCGTGCGATCGGACGTCAGGCGGTTGATCTGCCGTCCCAGGTCGCGCAAGGCCAGGTCCTCGGGGCTGGGCGCGGACCAGCGAGGCGGTCGCAGCGCGTCGCCGTAGTCGGCCAGCAGGCCGGCATCGATGCTGTCGGTCTTACTGCCTTTGAGCTTGAGCTGGGCGAAGCGCTTGGCGCTGCGCGGGTTGATCACCGAGACCGGCAGGCCGGCCCGGTCCAGCGCGATGGCCAGATCCAGATGATAGATCCCGGTCGCTTCCATCACGACATACGCCGGGGCCAGCTTGAGCAACTGGGCGGCCAGCCGCGCGTGGCCAGCGGGGCTCTGCTCGAAGCTACCCTTGACCACCGGCTTGCCTGCGTCGTGCGCGGCCATGACGACGCTGCGCGCCGCTACATCCAGACCCACCGATATCGTCATCACTTTCATCCTAGGCGCGTTAGCGCAAGAATGATCCCGGCTCCCCGACCTCGCACTTTATGCCGCTGCTACCTTGTAATGCGAAGTCCCTCGCGGGCTTCTCGATACTCTCCGCAGTAGGCAATGAGGCGGGGGGCCACTCTACAATCGAAGTCAGATAATTCTGCTTCCAGGAGCCGGCGGCCTCCCCGGGATCTCACTTGCTGCACCTCCCAGCGGGAGGCATGCCCAAGATACAAGGAGCCG
>NZ_QAOX01000020.1 GCF_003050935.1 Luteibacter sp. OK325
TGAGGTGGTCAAGTATTTCTAGACACTCGATAGGGCGTTTTTTCGGACCGTCAGCATCTCGTGGATGGCTGGCGGGACCTGTCCGTTGGCCGCATGCAGGCGCCGATAGTTGTAGTACGACGTCAGGAAGATCGTGGCATCGCTCTGGGCTTCGTGACGGCTGTCGTAAGTCGGTTGCATCCATTCGGTCTTCAGCGAGGCAAAGACCCGCTCAGCGACCGCGTTGTCCCAGCAGCAGCCTTTTCGACTCATGCTTTGGGTAATCCCCAACCCTTGCAGCCGTCGGATGAAGCCGAAGCTGTTGTATTGCGAGCCCTGGTCGGAGTGGAACATCAGCTCGCCCGAGGGCTTGCGTTGCTCCACGGCCATGTCCAGGGCGGCTAGCGCCAGCTTGGCGTTGGGCTGGGTCGAGAACGCCCAGCCAACGATCCGCCGGGCATAGAGATCCACCACGATGGCGAGATATAGCCAGCCCTGCCGGGTCGGCAAAAAGGTGATATCACCGACCCAGACCTGGTTGGGCCGGGCCACGTTGAACTGCTGTTCGAGACGATTGGGGGCGGGTACCGTCGCCTTGCTCGCTCTCCGGTAAGTGTGCCGGCGCACCCGCTCGGCCCACACACCAGCCTTCTTCATCAGCGTACGTGCGCGATATCGACCCGTCGGCATGCCTTGCCGGGCAAGCTCCGCGGCCATGCGGCGTGTGCCGTAGCTGCCTCGGCTCTGCCGATGAATCTGTCGAACCGAGGCCACCGCCTTCGGCTGCTCAGGGGCCGGCCGCTCCTCCGCGCCCCGCCCGGCGTAGTAGCTGCTGCGGGGATATTCCATGGCGTCGCAAATCTGGGTGACCGCGTACGCCCCCTTCAGTTCGTCGATCACCGCCGTGGGTGATCGTTCTCCCGAACGAAGAAGGCGATAGATTTTTTTAGCAGTTCGCGCTCCTCCTGGAGCTTAACCACCTGCGCCTCGAGCTCGACGACACGTCGACGGTCCTCGTCGGCCGTCCTTTGGCTGCCTGGTGCCGGATGCTCTAGCTGGTACATCGCCACCCACCGTCTTAACGCGGTAGAGCCGACATCCAACATCTCACACACCTGCCGTATCGAATGGCCTTCGGCCAGGATCAGATGCACGGCCTCGTCCCGCTGAGCCTGCGTAATGTCTTTGCGTCCCATGGTTCACCTCGTTCTGGCTGTGAAGCCCTCTCGGGATGTCCAGAAAGATTAGACCACCTCA
>NZ_QAOX01000021.1 GCF_003050935.1 Luteibacter sp. OK325
TGCAGTGGTCTAATTTTCCTGGACACCCATGTAGGAGCAAAATCCCTACCGAGGTGACCCATGGGATATCGACCGATCGACCCGGCGCTCAAGCGCCGGGCGGTGTGTTTAGTACTGGATGAAAACCGCTCCGTGCCTGCCGTGTGCGGGTTGCTTGGGCTTGGCCCGACGGCCTTGCGACGCTGGGTCGATCAGGAACGGCAGTTGCGTGACACGCCACCACCGACGCCCGAGCAGGTCGCGAAGTACGAGGCCGAGCTGGCGGCGCTTCGCGAGCAAGTGGCCACATTGGAAGCGGAGAAAGCCGTCCTAAAAAAACAGCTGCCCTTTCACATGGAACGACTGCTCGGCAAGCGGCGCAGATCGTCGAGAAGGTGAAAGGGAAGCTGTCCATCCGTCGTACGTGCGCCCTGCTGGACGTGCCTCGCAGCAGCTATTACGCGCACCGGACGGCGCGGCCGCCACGTCCTGTCGAGCCGGTGCTGGAGCGCGCGGTGCGGGCTTTGCACGCGAAGAGTCGCCATACGATCGGGTCGCGTCGCTTGTCCGCAGGGCTACGCGCCCAAGGCCTTCCGGTGGGCCGCTGCAAGGCTGGCAGCCTGCTTCGCCGCCTGGCACTGCCCAAGCGTCGCCGTCGCTATGAGCACTACAAACGGCTGACCAAACCGTCCGTGGTGGCGCCCAACCTTCTCAACCGGGAGTTCGATCCGGTCGAGCCAAACGTCGCCTGGGTCGGCGATATCACGCAGCTGAAAGTCGGCGGACATTGGCTCTACGTGGCCTTCGTCATGGACCTTTTTTCTCGCCGGGTGATCGGCTGGTCATGGGGGCGACACGCCGATGCGCGCTTGCCGGAAGAGGCGCTGGCAATGGCCCTGGAGATGCGCCGGCCTCCGGCCGGCGTGATCTTCCATTCCGACCAGGGCTGCCAGTACACCTCCGATCGCTTCGTGGCCTTCGTGGCGCGCTGCGGGGTCCGGCAGAGCATGAGCCGGCGGGGCAACTGCTGGGATAACGCTGTGATCGAGAGGGTCTTCAAGACGCTCAAGTACGAATGGGTGCCCGAAGGAGGCTACGCATCCATCGCCGACGCCGAGAAGGAGCTGACGGACTTTCTCCTCTACTACAACCTGGAACGGCTGCACTCGCGGCTAAACGACATCCCGCCAGCGCTCTTCGAGCGCCTGGCGGCTCAGGCTCCTACGCAGGTGTCCAGAAAAGCTTGACCACTGCA